>NZ_OZ372435.1:0-4800000 GCF_977089955.1 Nocardia sp. X0981
CAGGCACGGGTCGGTGCCCTGAATGCGGCCTTCGAGACTCAGCGACTGGTCGACGAACACCACACCCGCCTTGGTGCGAATATTCACCTCGCAGGAATCGGGAAGTTCCGGATCACTACCCATCGTGGCCTCCCGGCCGTTCACCGTGATGGACCGCTGCCACGGGCCACTCTTCAGGCTCTTCTGAACTTCCTCCTCCAGCGTCACGTTTCCCGACATCACCGGTCTCGACCCTGGAAAAAATTCTGAAATCAGGGGATTTCAGAACACACAGATAGGGAACACGTCATGAACCTTTTCCGCACGATCATCGCTGCGAGTTCGATCCTACTCGTGCCGGTGGCGATCACTATGGCCGTGCCCACTGCAGCTCAGGCCGACCCACTTGGTTGTGCAGGAGGATTCCTGGGACTCGGCGCTGCCGCTGCAAGAAGTCCCGCAGCGCCACTGCCCTCGCTCCTCGCAGCCGGAGGTGCAACCACCATGATCTTCGACCAGTGCGAGATGCTGCCGAAAGAGGGCAAGGTCATGGACATACCGGCTGGTGCGACGTGTGTCGCTCTCGACAACC
Source organism: Nocardia sp. X0981 (assembly GCF_977089955.1). Classification (NCBI taxonomy): domain Bacteria; kingdom Bacillati; phylum Actinomycetota; class Actinomycetes; order Mycobacteriales; family Nocardiaceae; genus Nocardia; species Nocardia sp. X0981. The sequence goes on from NZ_OZ372435.1 coordinate 572, forward strand.
CCAGCAAGCATGTGCCCTGCCCCAGCAAGGCACGTGTCTGCCCTGGCCGCCCATGGCCTGACTGCGAAGGTAGATTCAGTCGAGCACGCTGGGTGAATCCTGAATCGTCCACAGCACAGGAACGGTATGGCTGAACGATGGCACTTCTGGTTCGGCGCCGTTGCATGCCTCGCACTGTCGGTTTCGGCGATCGAAAACGTCCGAACCTCGGGTTCGAAGTTTGTGCTGGCGCTGGCTCTCGTGGCGATAGTTGTTATGGGAGTCAGTCTGTTCCGCCGCCGGGCCGACTCGGGCATCCGTTTCCGGAGCACTCCCGACGACCACTGAGCAAAGAGACGGACAAGCCCTCTTTTCGCCTCGACTCCGGCCCCTCTTCCCGGTTCGGGGTCGAGGCGTGCGGCTGGAGTACTAAGGCAGGGCCGCGCAATTCACGGGCGCCGGTACGTCGGCGAGGCGATCGGTCACCCACTGCTGCGAAGTCGTCAGCGACGGGAAGAAAGCCACATCGTGGGTGCCCAGGAATCCGGCGGATATGGCGGGTAGTGAAGCGTCCGAGTCCAGGTGGACGGGCGCGCCACCACCGCACCAGCTCGCGGCCATATCGCGCACGATCGGGTACGGAGCTCCCTCGTCGTTCCTGGCCGAGTAGATACGTACCGGCACCGCGGGGGCGAGCCCGCCGAGCCGCTGCTCGTCGAAGGCCCTCTTCAGTTCCGGGGAGCCATCGATCACGGCCGTGAGAGGCTGTCCGCTGGTGGTCCACCGGGACGTGTGCTGCGGTTGCGCGAAAACGGTGGAGAGGCCGCCGCCGCATTTCCCTGCCGAGTCGCGCAGGATCGCCTTACCCGTGTCGTTGAGCGCGGCATCGAGGGCCGGACGGGTCTCGGGATAATCGGCGGCGATACCGTTGAGGACCCAGGCGATGGCCGGGGCGACGCCGGGGCGGCCGTCGCTGCGCGCGATGTAATCCTGGGGGCCGGACAGGGGCCCGCCCACGTAGGCGCCGCGCACGTTCAGATCAGGGGCGTACCGCGGCTGCAGTTCGGCCGCGGCCGCGGAAGCCATACCACCTTGGGAGTAACCGTAGAGCACGACCGGCGAGTGGGGCCCGAAACCGGTTCCGGGTAACCGCAACGCGGCACGCGCGGAGTCCAGGACCGCGTAGCCTTGCGTTTTGCGGTTGAGGAAGTTGTGGATGCCCGGCGCACCGAGATCGTGATAGTCGGTCATCACTACCGCCATACCGCGGGCCAGCAGCTGGTAGATCGCGATGACGTCGTATTCGAAGACCACATCGGCCGGCGGCTGGTACCGGATCACCTGCGACAGCATCGCCGAGGGCGCGCATTCGGCGCCCTGCCCCTGGGTACCACCCGCATACGCCACCAGCGGGCGTTCCCCCGGTCCCGTCCACGGCAGGGCCGGCTCCAGGTATGTTCCCACCACCGTGGTCGGCTCGTCATGGGTATCGCTGCTGGTGTACGTGAGGCGTATCGATTTCGCCGGTACGGCCCGCAGTCCGGGGACCGACAACGCCAGTTGGGACGCTTCGGCGTGGAGAACGCTGCCCCCGGCCACCTGGGGCTGCTGCGGCGGCTGCGGCCACGCCGGTGGTGCGGCGAGCACCCCGCCACCGACGAGGAAAGTCCCTGCCAATGCCGCGACCCAAGCGCGTTTTTCGCTCTTCATATCGGTCCTTCGTGCGATGCGGTCCATCCGGGGCGGATCTGGATCGAATATTGCGAATGACTCCGGTCGAGCGCGAAACCAGGCATACACGCACTTCGTGTTACCGAAGAAACAGCCTATGTCATGCGGCGGACGCAGGCCCGGAGGTCGCCGCTTCGATTCGGTGCCGCGCCGCCCGCCGGAGCAGGTGGCCAGGAGACGATCCGCCGAGCGGTGGAAGACTTGTTGCCACAACGACGACAACGGGCGTGGACCGCGATCCACCGCAGGGAGAGGACGGGAGCCATGAGCCTACGTCAGTTCGAATACGCGCTGGCTGTTGCCGAGGCGGGCTCGGTGACCGCGGCGGCGGAGAGGCTGCACGTCGCTCAGCCCTCGATATCCCAGCAGATCCGCGGTCTGGAGCGGGAACTCGGCGTCCAGCTGTTCAGCCGCACCCCGGCCGGCCTGGTGCCCACCGTGGCCGGCCGCGCCTTCCTGCGGGAGGCCGAGGTCGCGGTGAACGCGGCGCGGCGTGCGCGGGCCACCGCGCGGGCCGGGGCCGGCGAGCTCGTGGGCGAACTGCTGGTCGCGGCCCAGTTGGGCCTGGGCACGCGGCAACTGCCGAGCGCTCTGGCGAAACTGCGCCGCCGCTTCCCGCGGCTGGAGGTGACCGTCTTCGAGGAGCCGAACCCCGCCGAGCTGGAGCGGCTGGGACGCCGGGGCGCGCTGGACCTCGTCCTGGTGGCCGCACCATGCGAGGACGGCGCGGCCGAGGCGCACCACCTCGGCGACGAGGAGTTCGTCGTGGTGCTGGGTGCCGGGCACCGGCTGCTCGCCGCGGACCGGATCGAGCTGGGCGATCTGGAGGGGGAACCCTGGGTGCGGTTCGACCGCGCCAGCGCGCTCGACGGCGTACTGCGCGATGTGCTGCGGGATCACGACCTGGCACCGACCACGGTCGCCCGGGTGTCCCAGGCGGCGACGGCCGTGCGCTGGGCTGCCCACGGATTGGGGGTGACGCTCGTTCCGGCCTCCGCGGTGCCCGACGGTTACGAGCATCTCGCGCGACCGGTTTTCCCGGTGGTTTCGCAGCCCGTTGTCGCCGCGGTGTGGCGCGGCGCCGGCCAGGCGGAGCGGGTTCTGCTCGAACTCCTGCGTCAGGAGACCTGGCACAAATCCGCGTTCTTCTCCCCCGGTGTCCTGACAGGCGGTGAAGAAGCGGGAGCGGCGTAACCCACCGGCTGCGCCGGGACCGCCACCTACCGGGAGGTGGCGGTCCCGCGCGCCGAACCTACGGTCTGCCCTGCGGCAGCACGGGGAGGCCGGCTCAGAGCTGGGTGGCGCCTCCGTCCACGACGAACTCGGTGCCGGTGGTGTATGTGGCATCGAAGGCGAGGAACGCGGCCGCCCTGGCGATCTCCTCGGGGGTGCCGAAACGCCCCATGGGATTCTCCGCGATCCGCTGCGCTTTGAACTGCTCCGCGGCCTCTTCGGTCATCGTCTTCTCCAGGATTCCGGTGTCGATGGGTCCGGGGCTGACAGCGTTGACCCGGATTCCGCGCGGGAGCAGCTCACGGGCGAAGCTGCGGGCCATCGAGCGCAGCGCCGCTTTGCCCGCCGCATACACACTGGCTTCCGGTATACCGACGACGTTCGCGGCCGAAGTGGTGAGAACGACGCCGGCACCCGTGCTCAACAGCGGGGCGAGCTTCTGCATCGTGAAATAGGCCCCTTTGACATTGACCGCGAACAATTCGTCGAAAACCTCCTCGGTCATCGACTCCAGGGGCATGGCACGCGTGATGCCGGCATTGACGAACAGGGCCTCGAGTGTGCCGAATTCGGCCCCCGCCCGGTCGGCCAGCACCTCCAGGTCCGGCAGGGAGGCCACATCACCTCGGACGGCCACCGCGTTGTAGCCGAGCCGCCGCAGCGCGGCGTCGAGGGTGGCCGGAGAGCGGCCGGTGATCATCACGCGCGCTCCGGCGTCCACCAGCAGCTTCGCCATCGCGAACCCCATACCGCTGCCGCCACCGGTGATCACCACGTTCTTGCCGCTGTACCGATTCATACCAGAACTCCTTTGTTCATTTCACCGGGCCTCGCGGAAATACGAGGAGTACATTTCGCCCGTTCGGATGAGGAACTTCCGCCGGAACTGGTATTCCGGAAAACTCCCGTATCAACCCCGGGGGAATTCGCCGCCGTCCACGACGAGATTGCTCCCGGTCAGCCACTCCGCGCGGCCGGAAAGGAGAAACAACACCGCGTCGGCGATATCGCCGGGCCGGCCGTCACGACCCAAGGGCACGAGGCCGCCGGCCGCCCCCGCAGGATTGTTCCGATCCGCCGCCGCGTCCACCTGCGCCCACTGCTCCCGCGTCGCTTCGCCGCCGGGAGTGGCGGTCCTACCGGGGGATACGGTGTTGACCCGGATTCCGAACGGGGCCAGCTCGGCGGCCAGCCCCCGGCTGTAGTTGTCCAGCGCCGCCTTCGCCGCCGTGTAGTGCAGGAACGGCGCTACCGGAGTACTGACCGCGGCCGAGGAGATGTGCACGATCCCGCCCGAACGCCGCTCCCGCATCCCGGGCGTCAGCAACGCGTCCAGCCGCACCGCGGCCAGCAGGTTCAGCTCCAGCGCGTCCTGCCACTCCGCGTCGGGGATGGCCGAGCTGCTCCGGTGTGGTCGCGCCCCGCCCGCGTTGTGAACCAGGACGTCCACCCCGCCGAATACCTCCTGCGCGGCCGTGGCCAGCGCCTCCGTACCGGCCCGGGTCCGTACGTCGGCCTCCACGAACACGGCACCGCCGGGCACCGTGCTCGGCGCCGATCTGGCGGTGGTGAGTACCTCGGCGCCCGCGTCCAGGAGCCGGCGCACGACAGCCGCGCCGATTCCCCGGGAACCGCCCGTCACAAGAGCTCGCTTTCCCGCGAGTTCTCGCCTTGCCGATCCGTTTTCGATCGTGGCCATACCACCGGTGCCTTTCGATTGCGTGCCGATCCGCTCGGCGGAAACGGAAAGAAATGCGCAGGAAACGAATTCCGGGAGGAATCGTGATGAGCGCATCGCCGAGCTGTTTCACGGTATGTCCGGGAAAGATCGACAGGCAAAGACGAAATATCAGCAGGCACCATAGGGAATTCCTATACGGGCCGATACCGGCATCCCCGTACCGGGCACGCGTTCGCCCCATCGCGTGATCTCGCCAGAGGTGGGCTACCTGCTCGCGCGACCGGCGGCGGCTCCGCCCGTACGGCACCGGATGGGCCGTCCCCGAGCCCATCCGGTCGCCCGTACCGTTCAGGACGAACGCGGCGGCGGCTGTTCGCGGATCACCGCACCTCCCCGCCCCGATACCAATCGACGACCGACCGGGCCGCGTCGCCGGCCTCGGTAGCGGCGACCAGGACGAGGTAGGAGGTGCCGAGATTGTGCAGGCCGTTGATCGAGCATTCGTAGCCGATCCGGTGCGCCATCTCCCGTACCCAGCGGATCGCGCGTGTTCGCTCGGACACCGATGTCCGTCCGGCATCACACACGATGAGAAGGCGGCGGGCGTCGGCGGCGGTCGCGGCCGCGGCCGTCGTCTCGCACAACTGGTTTTCGCAGGATCGCACCCTTGCCGCCCGTAGGAGCAACCGGAGGCTCACCCGGCCGGTACCGGACTGGCCGAACAGATACTCCACCAACGGCTCGTCGATGACGACGACGATCGCTTCGGTACCGGCCCGGCTCGCGGCGGTGATCGGCTGCGCGGGCGCCGGGACCCGGCTACCCGGCCGCGGAACACGCGCGGGGCCGGTACGGCTCGCCGGGATCCCCCAGCGGTGGAACTCCGCGAGGATCGCCTCGGCCAAGGGCGCCGAGCGGTCCGAGCCGGCCGGCGAACGGCCGGTCTCCTGAACCGCCGCCGGAAGGGCCGCGCCGCGCCGAGGCCGCACATCCGTCCGGCTCCTAGGGTTCTTTTTCGTCGCGATCACGGCTGTCGTACCTGTCTGTCGGCGTGCGGGCTGCGAACATCTCCTCGATCCGGGCTTTGATCTCGGCGGTGCTGAAACTCGTCGCGCTGTCGTTTCTCCGGTCGGCGATCCCTGACGCAGTCATGTTTTACTCCTCGAATACAAAAATTGCACGGCTCAGCGCCGCGAACTGCACCGGGTAGCATTCGTCGGCAAACGCGACCCGGCAAAAAAATTAGAATACGAGCGAGAGGCGGAAAAGTGCCCGATCGTCTCGTTCCACTCTTCGGAACAGGTTTTCCCTACACCGCTTCCACCTCACTAACAGCAGGGGAAGCATGACCGAAGATCATACGGAAACCTCTTCAGCGCTTCCTCTTTCGTACGATCACCGCCGCGCTCTCCTGCCGTTCACGCTTCGCTGCCCGGCGTTCCTTCAAGGTCGCCGAGGGTTGCTTCAGCGATTTTCCGCGCGATTTGTCAGCCATTGTCGCTCCTTTTCGAAGTTCCATCCGACCGACCTCGACCATACGTCAGAAAAAATAAAAAGCCAGTCCGGCGGATTCGCTCGGTGGCACCCTCGATGCGGGCTACGCCGATGGCGATGGCGTCGGAGAGGGCGTGTCCTGAACCGCCGCCGGCCGCTTCCCGGTGGTTCCGAGACGGAACCACACGCGCTGAGTAGCGGCCGGGTCAGCCTGCCGGCTGGGAGCCGAGGACCGGCAGGAAACCCCAGTCCAGGAGGCGGGTGGCATCGGCTGCCGCGGCGGCCAGGTCGTGAGGTGAACTGTTCAGGACCACGCCGATCAGCCGTTGCGCGCCGCGGGAGGCTTCGAACAGCAGGCAGGTCCCGGCGGCGATCGTGGAGCCGGTCTTGATTCCGGTGGTGCCCGGATAATCGCGCAGCAGCCCATTGGTGGTTTCCCAGAAGTGCTCCCGGTTCGCTGCCCCGGCGGGCTGGTGATAGGTCTGCGCTCGGGCGATCTCCCGGAAAACCGGGTGGGCCATCGCGTGGCGGCCGAGCTTCACCAAGTCCGCGGGGGTGGAGTACGTGGCGAAATCGTCGGGGGCGGGCAGGCCGCTGGGGTCGCTGAAATGGGTGTTCGACATCCCCAGGCGCTGTGCGGTGGCGTTCATCCGGGCGATGAAGGCGTCCTGACCGGGCCCGAAGGCCTCGGCCAGAGCGTAGGCGGCGTCGCAACCGGAGGGCAGCATCATCGCGTACAGCAGTTGACGTGCGGTGAGCACTTCCCCGGCAGCCAGGCCGGCGGTACTTCCGCCGTAGGCGGCGGCGTAGTCGATGGCCGCCCGCGGCACCGTGACGGGCCGCTCGAGATCACCCGCCTCGAGCACCACCACCGCCGCCATGACCTTGGTGATACTGGCGATCGGGACGCGGGTATCCGGCAGGCGCGACCATACGATCAACCCGGTGCCGGCCTCCGCCAGCGCGGCCACCGGCGCCTGCACTCCCTCCGGCTGGAGCGACAGCGGAAACGGAAGCCCCACCTGCGCGGCACCCGGAGCCGGGGCGGCCGCGACGGTGGGAGCGAATACGACGAGCATTGCGGCGACGACCGCCGGCAGTACACGCGCAGAGGATCGCATCGGCACATTGTGGCGGGCGACCCCACCGAACTGTGGGATTTCGGACCGGAGGCGTGGCCGCTACGAGGCGCGCTCCCTCCGCTCGGGGCTACCAGCGGTTACGTGTCTCCTCCGCCCAGCCGACCACACCGTCGAGATCGAGCCAGCGGCCGTCGTCGGTACGGGCACGGCCGCGGAAATCCCCGAAACACTGATGGGTGTTGTTGGCCACCACGAGGAGATCGGTCTTCGCCACTCGGGTATGGAACGGCCGGAACTCGGCTTCGACCCGATCGCCGGTGATATGCCAGGGCCGCGCCCAGTTCTCGCGATCGTAGTCCCAGCGCAGTTCGTCGCCGATCTTGTGGATGCGGCCGTCCACGACAAGCGCGTTCTCGGTGCTGCCGGTGCCCTCGGTCCATCGGCCACCGAACTGGATTCCCAGGCCGGGCCTGCTGCCGGCGGCCCAGTTCCAGGTGACGGCGTACGGCCATTTACCGCGACCGTGATCCAGTACCGCGAAAGCGTCGTCGAAAGCGTATTCCCGTTCCCCCAGGGTGAGGGTGCCGGAGGCGGGCCTGCCCACATCCTTGACCGTGTACTGGAAGCGCCGCTCACTCCACGGCACCACCACCCCCAGCGATTCGTGGCCGGGAGGCAGTTCGGCGCGGGCCGACAGCCGCACCCCGGGCGCACGGGCCTCGATTCCGGTTCCGCACTCGTCGTCCGACAATTCGATCTCGATACCGCCACCTCGAACCGAGTTCACCCCCACCCCGCAACGCTCGCCCAATACCGCTCCGCGTGCGAACGGCACCACCGCGTCGCGCGTGATCTCCGCGCCGGTTTCCCTGTCGAGCACATAGATCCCGTGGACCCCGGCGTAGTCGAGTGACGACGCGACGATGCCGACGATGTGGTGCGGTGTGACGATGCCCCAGTATTCCCAGCGCTTGGCGCGGCCCCAGCCCCGGAGAGCGGCCCGGTGCAGCGGCCGCCGCGTCCACCCGACGGCGGCGGGATCGAGGCGGCCGTCCGGGCGGCACAACTCGACGGGCGCGGTGATCTCACGTTCCGTTGTCATGCCCGTCCACCGCTCCTCGTCATTCGCCGGCCCGTCCGCACCGCGGCAGGGGACACTACTCGGCCGGCCGGCCGCACCGGAGACCAGCGACGGCCGAGCCCGACTGTACGCGAATGGAACACCGCTCGGTGAGAGCTCACAAGCCGTGGCGGCTACGCCCGGTCGCGGCCTCCGGGTACGGTGACAACCGCCCCCGAAACCGGTGCGGTGTTCCCGCTGACAAAACTGGAAGTAATAGATGAGTTCTACCGCCGAGAAGCTCGCCGACCTGCGAAAGAAGCTCGAGCTCGCGCAGGAACCGGCCGGAGAGGCGGGAGCCGCCAAAAGAGCACGTAAGGGTATACCGTCCGCTCGCGATCGCATCGCCATGCTGATGGACCCGGGCACCTTCGTCGAAGTCGGCGCTCTCGTGCGCAATCCCGCCGATCCCGACGCCCTCTACGGCGACGGTGTGGTCACCGGACACGGACTGGTCGACGGCCGGCCCGTCGCCGTGTTCTCCCATGACCAGACCGTGTACGGCGGCACCATCGGTGAGATGTTCGGCCGTAAGGTCGCCGCGATCATGGAGCTGGCGGGGAAGATGGGCTGCCCGCTGGTCGGTATCAACGACTCCGGCGGCGCGCGCGTCCAGGAGGCCGTGACCTCGTTGCGCTGGTACGGCGAGCTGGCGACCAAGATGGAACCGCTTTCGGGAGCGGTGCCCATGGTCTCGCTCATCCTGGGCAATTGCGCGGCCGGCGCGGTGTACCAGCCCATCTGCACCGATGTCGTGGTCGCCACCAAGAGCGCGCATATGTTCGTCACCGGCCCCAAGATCATCGAGGACGCCATCGGGGAAAAGGTGGACATGGAGGAGCTGGGTGGCGCCTACAACCAGGCCGCCTACGGCAATATCCACCATGTCGCCGAAGACGAGGCGGCGGCCTTCGCGTGGGTCCGCAACTACCTGAGCTACCTGCCGTCCAGCGCCACCGAGCTCCCGCCGGTCGTGAACCCCGGCCTGGAACCGGAGATCACCGAGTCGGATCTGACGCTGAACACGCTCGTCCCCGACTCGGACAACGCGGTCTACGATATGCACGACGTGCTGTTGCGGATATTCGACGACGGCGAGTTCCACGAGATCGGCGCGGCCGCCACCACGAATCTGATCACCGGATTCGCCCGCGTCGACGGCCGTCCGGTGGGTGTGGTCGCCAACCAGCCGACCGTGCTGGCGGGTGCGCTCGACGCCAAGGCCAGCGATAAGGCCGCGCATTTCATCCACATCTGCAACGCCTTCGAGATTCCGCTGGTGCTGGTGGTCGACACTCCCGGCTTCCTGCCCGGCGTGGAACAGGAGAAAGTGGGCGTCATCAAGCGTGGCGGCCGGTTCCTGTTCGCCTACGTCGAGGCCACCGTCCCCAAGGTGACGGTGGTGATCCGCAAGGCCTACGGCGGCGGATGGGCCGTTATGGGCGCCAAGGCCCTCGGCTGCGATGTCTACCTGGCCTGGCCCACCGCCCGCATCGCGGTCATGGGTGCCGAAAGCGCCGTCGGGTTGACCCAGCGCAAGGTTCTCGACGCCACCCCGGAGGATCAACGCGCCGCGGTCCGTCAGCAGATGATCGACTTCTACAACGCGACCATCGCGACCCCGTGGATCGCGGCCGAGCGCGGCTATATCGACAGCGTGATCGAACCGTCGGCCACCCGCCTGGAAATCCGGCGGGCCCTGCACCTGCTACGGGACAAGAAAGTCATCCGCTACCCGCGCAAACATCACCTGTTGCCGCTGTGAACCGGGTTGCGCCGACGCCGGCCGGGTAGCGCCGGCCCGGAACGGTCCCGCGGGGAGCCGGTATGTGGCAGGCGTTGTAACGAACCGTCACCGCGGGACGAAATTCGTGGCAGCGCACGCATTCCAGCGTGCCGCGCGGACATCGAAGGGCGAGCCGTGGACGGCTGCCGTTCGACGACCGGTTCGACACATGAGAGAGATCCTGTATGCCCGGCTTCCTGAAGTACATCGTTTGGCTGAACATCCTGGGCATGCTCTCGAGTATGTGAACCCGGGCCGAACCGGGCCCGGTCCGTGCCGGACCCCCGGGTCCGGCACGGACCGGGTCAGCCGGCGGCGCGCAGCGGTGCGCCGACGTGGTGCAGGTGGCTCAGCGCCTCGCGGTAGGAGGAGATCAGCCCGGTCTCGTGGTAGGGCACACCGATCTCGGCGCAGTAGTCGCGGACGATCACCCGGGCATGCCGCAGATTCGGCGTCGGCATACTGGGGAACAGGTGGTGCTCGATCTGATAGTTGAGTCCACCGAGGGCGAAGTCGGTCAGGACGCCACCCCGTATGTTGCGGGAGGTCAGCACCTGCCGGCGGAGGTAGTCGGGGCGGTCGTCACCGGTCAGGGTCGGCATACCTTTGTGGTTCGGAGCGAAGATGCAGCCCATGTACAGGCCGAACAGCGCCTGATGGACAGCGAGGAACGCGAGGGCTTTATCGGCCGGCAGAACCACGAACAGTGCGGCCAGATAGGCGGCGAAATGGCCGAAGAGCAGCGCTCCTTCCAGACCGCGGCGTTTGACCGAGCGGTTCCTCAGCGCACGTACTCCCGCCACGTGCAGGTTCAGGCCCTCCAGCATCAGCAGTGGGAAGAACAGATATGCCTGCGCCCGCCCGATGAGCCGGGCCGGCCCCCGGCTGGCCCGCGCCTGCCGTTGTGACCAGACCAGCACGTCGGGCGCGATATCGGGGTCGAGCTCCTCGTGGTTCGGGTTGGCGTGATGCCGGGTGTGCTTGTCCTGCCACCAGCCGTAACCCAGGCCGATTCCGGCATTGCCGACGACCCGCCCCATGATCTCCGTCGGCCGCCGCAGCCGGAACACCTGGCGATGCGCGACATCGTGCATGACCAGTGCTACCTGAGCGCACGTCACGGCCATGAACGCCGCGATCCCGAGCGTCCACCACGAGTCGCCGACCAGGAAGAACGCCACCCAAGCCGCGGCGAACGCGGTTCCCACGAGGCCGAGCCGGAGGGTGTAGTAGACGGGCCGCCGGGTCATCAGTCCCGCGTCGGAGATCCGGCGCAGCAGGCGGGCGTAATCACCTTCGGTACCACCGCGCCGCGGTGACCGTGGAGACGACTTCGGAATCAATGCCGGTGTGGTCATAGCTCTCTTCCTGAGAGTCCAGTCGGGAAGGCCCCTCCGTCCGTTTCCGAAGCCGATCGGTCGTGGCTAGCGGAGATCCGGTCCGGCGAGTACTACCCGGTACGTCGGGGTGGAGCGGCGAGTTCGATATTTCGACGCTACCGGCCGGATTCTCGTTGCGGGTAACCCCCTGGTATGAGAGGGGATCGCACTGCGGTGCGAAATCACGCCCGTGTGGTGGCCGTCCTTCGGCAGCGGGCCGTGAGAAAAGGCGACAGCGTGGCGATACCCGGTGTTCTCATAGTGCGGTGTCGATCCTGGAGGGTGTCAGCGGACCCGCGATGCGCAGGTAGGCGTCTTCTAGTGTTGTCTCGCCCGGCTCGAGTGTGTCCATGAGCTCGGCCAGCGGGCAATCGGTGAGGATACGTCCGTTCCCGAGGACGACGATGCGGTCGGCGTTGCGTTCGACCTCGTCGAGCAGATGCGTGGTGACCAGCACGCAGGTGCCGTCGTCGGCGAGGCGGTGGAGCAGGCTGCGCATCCAGTCGGCAACGGTAAGGCCGGGGACCTCGAGGACCGTCACGCCCGGGTATCGCAGGGTGAGATCACGGATTTCGATCATCGCGCCCGCCGCCGGTCAGAAGGTGCAGGGGATGGACAACCCCACGGCCTTCATGTCCGCGCACAGCGAGCTGTTGGCCATCTTCCAGGCCCCGTCGATGCGCTTCCAGGTGACTGTCATGACGATGCCGGGCCGGCCGAGTTGCTGTGCAGGACCGCGGTGTGCTCGTTTCCGTGGTGGGTTTCCGGACCGGTCACCTCGTTCCAGCCGAGCGGTGCCCGGAACAGCCCGAGGCTGTAGGCCGTACGCGGGACGACGACGGCGTTCATACCTCCTTCCAGGTTCGCGGCCTTGGCCTCGTCGGACGCCGGTTTCTCCACGAGGAACTCCACCTGGGCATCGAGGTCGTCCAGTGTGGGGACCTCGCGGGTGATGAGGAAGTCCCCGGGGGCCGCGGAGGCGACAGGTGCCGTGGCCACCGCCGCCGTGATGATCCCGACGCTCGCCAGCGCGGCACAGGCCATGGTTTTGGCACTTTTCATCTTTTATCCTTTCGAGGGATTTGACCGAACCCCCGCGAATGCAGGTAAAGTACCAGCTGGCGCCTGAAAGTTAGCCTAACCTAACGGCCAGGGCCAAGAGTTATTTAAATAGCCCGATCACGGGGGCCGAACAGGGCGCCAGGGATGGAGAGGCGACGGGAGGTGCGCAGAGAGTGGCGGATTCAGCCGACGACGGAAGTGGCCCGCCGCGACCGGCTGGACAATCGCAGCGTGACCCCGCAGTCTCCGGACGTATCGGGGCGGACATCGACGCTGTACTGCGACCCGAGCGCGGGCGAATACCGCTCGAGAACGCGCTCGATGAGCCCCTGCTGGAGACCGATCACGATCTCCGGGGTGTTGCGGGCGATACGTCGCAGCGGGCAGTTGCAGACCCGGATCTCATGGGTGCCGAAGCTCGACAGCGTGGACGAGACCTGGAAACCCAGCCGGGTCAAGGTCGCGGCGACCACGGTGACCGGATCGGGAAGATCGGCGGATGCCCCGCCGATACCGGTGAGCGTATCGGCCCAGACCCGGCCGGCCACCACGGCTTTCGCGCGGCGCTCGCCGGTATCGCCGCCCAACTGCGCCAGCAGCGCGTCCAGCAGCGGCGCCATCGGATCGACACCGACTGCGACGTAACCCTTACGCGGCCGGCCGACCGTCGCCGACGGCAACCACGTGCCCTCGACCAAACCCGCATCGATCAGGGCATTCAGATGGAATCGCGCGGTGGTGATGTGGATGCCGAGCGAGCGCGCGATCACCGGAGCGTCCAGCGGTTCCAGCGAATCGCGGACCAGCGCCATCACCTTGTCCCGCTGCCTGGGCGTGGTGGACATCGAACTCCTCCTCACCCGCGCTCGGCGCCGAACTCGCGTCGACCGCCGTACCGACTCACACCTACCGACCGAATTGTAGAACCGCCGCCAGCGGGTGGCCGACACGATAGGGAACCCCGATGACAGGAACACACCGATGAACAGGCCGTTACCGTTCGATGAGCGCGATTCCGCGCATATGCCCGGCCACTGGCTGCTCGCCCGCCTCGGCAAGCGCATCCTGCGCCCCGGCGGCAAGGAGCTGACCGAACGTATGCTCGATGCCGCCGATCTGCACGGCGCCGATGTGATCGAACTCGCCCCCGGCCTCGGCAAGACCGCCACCGCCATCCTGCGTCGCAACCCGGCCAGCTATCGCGGTGTCGAAGCCGACGAGGCCGCGGCGGCTCTCAGCTCCGATGCCGTCGGCGCCGCGGGCGTCATCACCCGCGGCGACGCCGCGGCCACCGGCCTCGATGCCGATTCCGCCGACGCCGTGGTGGGCGAAGCGTTGCTCACCATGCAAACCGACGCGCACAAGGCCGAGATCATCGCCGAGGCGTTCCGCGTACTGCGCCCCGGCGGGCGATACGCCATCCACGAACTCGCTCTGCAACCGGACGACCTCGACGACGACACCAAAACCGCGATCCGCAAGGAACTGGCCCGGTCCATCAAGGTCAATGCCCGGCCGCTCACCCACACCGAATGGTCCGAGCTGCTCGAGGCCGCCGGATTCGAAATCCACGCAGTCGAATTCGCCCCCATGGCGTTGCTGCAGCCCCGCCGGGTGATCGCCGACGAGGGGCTGCTCGGCACCGCCCGCATCCTCCGCAACGTGCTCCGCGACCGGGCCGCCCGGCAGCGGGTCCTCGCTATGCGCGCCACCTTCAACACCCATCGCCGCCGACTGGCCGCCATCGAAATCGTCGCAAGGAAACCACGGGCATGACCGACACCACCACACCCATCGCCGTCGACACCATCACATGGCACCCACGCGAGGGCGCCACCCCCAACGCTCAACGACTCCTGCACGGCCCCGGCCTGACTCTCGTTCGCATCAGCTTCCGCCGCGAACAAGTCCTCGACGAACACCGCGCGCCGGGCCCCATCCTCGTCCACTGCCTCAGCGGCACCATCGACCTCGACATCATCGCCGACACCGGAACCGAAACCCACCACCTCGACGCGGGAACCGTGCTTCATATCGCCGCCGGCGTCCCGCACCGCCTCACCGCGCAAGCGGACTCCGTCGTTCACGTCACCCTGCACCGCAATATCGACCGCGCCGGCTGACAACCGCACATCACCGCGCCTGCCGCGCTCGTGCGCGCGGCGATACCGGCGACCCGGTGCGCAACGGCGGGCAGACCGGGCATGAGCAGATGAACCCGGTCGCCGCGTGACGAGCGCGAGCAGGGACACTATTGCCTCGGCAGAAAATGGAAGTTACTGTCATAAAACAGTAACTTCCATTAGAGAGAGGCTGTCATGTCAACCCTCTTGTACCGGGTCGGGCGGTTCAGCTACCGCGCCCGCCGGCTCGTGCTCCTGTTCTGGGTACTACTCACGGCATGTCTGGGCGTGGGAGCCGCTACCCTGGCCTCCCCCGCCGCGACCTCCTTCAGCCTGCCCGGCACGGAATCCCAGGAAGCCCTCGATCTACTGGAGGAGCGGTTCACCGAGATGCCGCTCGACGGCGGGTCGGCTTCGATCGTGTTCATCGCCGAGAACGGCACGGTGACCGATCCCGCGCTGCGCCGGCAGATCACCGACGTGGTCCAGGAGGCCGCCGGAGCGTCCGAGGTCGCGGTGGTGCGGAGCCCGTTCGACAGCGGCCTCGTCTCCCCGGATCAGCGGATCGCCGTCGCCGAGGTCACCTACGCGGTGTCGTTCGAAGCCGTACGCGATTCGAGCCGCCAGGAACTGATGGACCTGGTCGAACGGAGCGATTCGGCCGATCTCCGCATCGCGGTGGGCGGGGACGTGATGGAGCTGATGCCGGACGTCAGCAAAGAACTCGTCGGACTGCTCGTCGCCGCCGTGGCGCTCGTGATCACCCTCGGCTCACTGGTCGCCGCCGGAATGTCGCTGATCGCCGGAATCACCGGTGTCGCAGTCGGTCTCCTGGGCATCCTCACATGCACCGCCTTCATGGACCTCGGTGTCACGACACCGATCCTCGCCCTCATGCTCGGACTCGCCGTCGGTATCGACTACGCGCTGTTCATCGTCTCCCGCTACACCCATGAACTGACCCGGAATCCGGACCCCGAGCAGGCCATCGGACGAGCGGTGGCCACGGCGGGATCGGCGGTCCTGTTCGCCGGTTCGACCGTGGTGATCGCGCTCACCGGACTCGTCGTGGTCGGTATCGGGCTGCTCACCGAAATGGGGATCGCCGCGGCGGTGACGGTAGCCGTCGCCGTACTGGTGGCGCTCACCCTGCTACCCGCGCTCCTCGGATTCGCCGGCCCACGGATACTGCGGCGCGGCATCCGCCGGGCGGTGGCCGGGCGCGCCACGGCAGGCGCGACCGAGCGGCTCCCCCGCACTCTCGCCCAGCGTTGGGCGGTGCTGACCACCCGTAAACCGGTCACGACACTGACCGTCGCGCTGATCGGACTCGGCATCCTGGCCCTGCCGGCACTGGACCTGCGGCTCGGTATCCCCGACCAGGGCACCTACCCCGAACATTCCACGCAACGCCGAGCCTACGACGCGATCTCGGCAGGTTTCGGACCGGGATTCAACGGCCCCCTCCTGGTGGTCGCCGACCTGACCGGCGCGGCACAACCCGAAGACACCGCGCGGCGCGTGCACACGGAACTGGCCGGGACCCCGGGAGTCGCCATGGCCGCACCGCCGGAATTCGACCCGGCCGGTGAGACGGCGATCATCGCGGTCATCCCGGAAAGCGGGCCCGACAGCGAGCAGACCGAGCAGCTGGTGCAGCTGCTACGCGGCAGCGTCGCCGACAGCACCGACCGCTTCGGCGCCCGGATCGCCGTAACCGGAACCGCCGCCGTCATCATCGATTTCAGTCATCGGATCGCGAACGCGCTGTGGAGTTATCTGCTGGTGGTCGTCGGCCTGTCGTTCCTGCTGCTGATGACGGTGTTCCGCTCCATCGTCGTGCCGGTCAAGGCCACCCTGGGTTTCCTGCTCAGCGTGGCGGCGACCTTCGGCGTCCTGGTGGCTACCTTCCAGTGGGGCCGGCTGGAATGGCTGGGCATCCGCGAAACCGATGTCGTGGTGAGCATGCTGCCGATCTTCATCATCGGTGTGGTGTTCGGACTGGCCATGGACTACGAAGTGTTCCTGGTGACCCGGATGCGCGAGGAATACGTCCACGGCGCGTCGGCGACCGCGGCGATCCGGGCCGGTTTCGGGCACGGCGCGCGTGTGGTGGCCGCGGCCGCGATCATCATGGTGAGTGTGTTCGCCGGGTTCGCCTCGGGGGAAGCGAGCGATATCGTGCAGATCGGTGTGGCCCTCGCGGCGGCGGTCGCCGTCGATGCCTTCGTGGTGCGGATGACCCTTGTGCCGGCGGTGCTCGCACTCGTCGGGGACCGGGCATGGTGGCTGCCGAAGTGGCTGGACCGGATACTGCCGGACCTGGACGTCGAAGGCCGGAATCTGCCGGGCGAGCCGGTGCCGGAGGCGGCCGGTGAACAACTCTCCGGTTCGTTTGTCCAGCCGGTCGAGGGTTCGGCAAGATGAGGGCATGAGCACCGGTGGCCTGCGAGAACTCAAGAAGAAGCGCACCCGTGAAGCCATCCAGGATCACGCCCTGCGCCTCTACCGGGAAAAGGGGTACGCCAACACCACACTGGAGGAAGTGGCCGCCGCCGCCGAGGTTTCACCCAGCACACTGTTCCGCTACTTCCCCACCAAGCCGGACACGGTGCTCTTCGATCGCGTGGACCCCATCTTCCTCGAGAAGTTCCTCGCCCAGCCCGCCGAGCTCTCGCCTCTCGAAGCCGGACGCAATGCCCTGCTCGCCGTCCTCGAGAACACCGAACAGGACCTCGCCGCGCTGGAAACCACCCGTATGAAACTCATCGCCACCGTGCCGGAATTGCGCGCGGCCGTGGCGACGAAGGTGGAAACGGACCTACCGCCGTTCATCGAGGCCGTCGCGCGACGGGTCGGCCGGGATCCGGACGATCGGCGGGTCCAGTACTGGAGCGGAGCCGTGGCGGGTGTGGCGCTGATGGCCTACCTGCGCGCGATCGACAACAACGAGGACATCTACACCGTGGTCGGCGAAGCGCTGGAATTCCTGGAGAACGGAATGCCGCTCTGAGACAGCGAGGTACGGCACCGCCGCCCGGGTCCGGGCACGGCTCGGGCGGCGGCCACCGCAGGTACGGGACCGTCGGGCCGCGGCACTACCCGAACGCGCGCCCCTGTTCCCGGTCGAGTGCCGTCTCGCTCTTGTTCCGCAGGACGAAGAGGTACACCAGGAGCGAGGCGAAGACGACGGCGGTCACGTACCCGATGAACCACGTCACGTGACCGCCGTTCTTCGCGGCCTGGTAGATCATCGGAGCGGTACCGCCGAATGCCGAATTGGCCAGGGCGTATCCGATACCCACGCCCAGGGCTCGGATGTGTGAGGGGAACAGTTCGGCTTTGACGAGGGCATTGATGGACGTGTAGCCGGTGAGGACGATGTAACCGATACCGGTCACCACCAGGGTCGCCGCCACCGATGTCGCGTTCTGCAGGAAAGTGATGAGGAACCAGGTGTAGGCCACGCCCCCGATCCCGAAGAACACCAGGACGGGTTTACGGCCCACCTTATCGCTGATCAGCCCGCCGACCGGTTGCAGCAGCACGAGGAAGATCAATCCGGTGAGGTTGATCCAGGTGGCCGTCATCCCCTGGCCGTCGAACGCGGACTTGACCATGGCAGGGGCGTTCACACTGTAGGTGTAGAACGCGAGGGTGCCACCCATGGTGATCAGGAAACACACCAGCAGCGGACGCCAGTGGCCGAGTACCAGTACCCGGAGGGAACCCGATTCGGCATCCGCACCCCGCCGCACGGCGTCGAGCTGCTCCGCGGTCAGCGATTCGTCCATGCTGCGGCGCAGCCAGAACACGACGACCGCGGCCACGCCCCCGATGAAGAAGGCGATACGCCAGCCGAAATCGGCGATCTCCTGCTTGTCCAGGAACACTTGCAGCACCAGTAGGGTGAGCTGGGCGAGCACATGGCCGCCGACGAGGGTCACGTACTGGAACGACGAGAAGAAACCGCGGCGTTCCCGCGTGGCCGCCTCGGACATATAGGTGGCCGAAGCGCCGTACTCACCGCCGGTCGCGAAACCCTGCACCAACCTGCACAGCACCAGGATCACGGCCGCGCCCACGCCGATCGTCTCCCGTCCCGGTACGAGAGCGATCACCAGCGAACACGCCGCCATCAACGAAACGCTGAAGGTGAGGGCCGCGCGGCGGCCACGGCGGTCGGCGTAACGGCCGAAGAACCACGAGCCGACCGGGCGCATGAGGAACGTGACGGCGAAAATCGCGTACACGTAGACGGTGGAATTCTTGTCCGCCGAATCGAAGAAGTGGCTTTCGAAGTACGAGGCGAACACCGTGTAGACGTACACGTCGTACCACTCGACGAGATTGCCCGAGGATCCGCGCAGTGTGTTCCAGACGGCACGCCGCGTCGCCGCCCGGGAGGAGGCCGGTGCCTGCTCGCCGGGGACGGACGGGCCGGGAGTGGTGGTTTCGGACATCAGTGATCCCTCTCGTTCACCCGTACACGGAGTGCGCGGCGACCACAGGCCTGCGCGCTCCTCGTTCAGTGTGCAGGTAGGAACGGTGGCTCGGTGACCGGGTTCGATATTTCGAAACCTGCTGCGGCCCCTGCCCCACCCGGCGCCGGCCTTCCTTATCGTGCCTTGTATCCCGTAAAACCCGTGGATATCGGACCTCGGAATCACCTACCCGCTCCGCCGCGTAATGCACGACAGCAGCGACGGACCGAAACGTGATCGATTCAGACCTCAACAAGGCCGACTGTGAAGCGAATCACCGTGACACGTCTCGAGTGGTTGACTGTGAAACCGACTGGTATCTTTCGGATTACCGCTCAGCGCCGCGCCTCACCTGCGGCACTGAACCTGCGGAACATTCCTTCGAGCCACAGTTTGTGTGCCTCTTTCGTTGCGGAAAGGGGCAGGAATTGTCATACCTGCCTACAACCGATTTCGCAGTCGTTCGACAGCGAAACCGGCGGAGGCATTGATGGAGCTTTTATGACAGACACCAGCGCGCCGATTCTCCAACGCGCGCGAAATACCCCTCAGGCCGTAGCACGGAGTCGTATTCTGCTGACCGGATACTTCGCCGGACTCGGTATCGTCATGGCGGTCTGGGGAACTCGGATTCCGGCTGTCCAGGAGTCCGCCGGGCTGGATACCGCGGGGCTGGCCGCGGTACTGCTCGCGGCCGCGACCGGTATGGTCGGCGGCCTCCAGGTAGGCGGCCGGCTCGCCGACCCCGCCCGGCTCTCCCACCTGTTGACCAGCGGCGCACTCGGTCTCGCCGCCAGCCTGGCACTGCTCGGCGTCTGCCGGACCCCGATCACGCTCATGGCGGCGGCGCTACTCTTCGGTATCGCGCACGGGGTGCTGGACGTCGCGGTGAACGCCGCGGCGGTGCGGTGCCAGGAAGCCTACGGCCGGCCGATCATGTCGGGTCTCCATGCGGCCTACAGTCTCGGCGCGCTGGGTGGCGCCGTGGTCGCCGCCGTCGTCGCGCACTATTCGCACACATACGTTTTCGGTGCCACCGCGGCCGTGGCGATCGTGGTCACGGCCGCGGTGGCACCGGCCACCCACCGCATCGGTTCACCGGGCGCGGACCCCGACCCGGCGGGAACGGCTGCGCGGGAGGGTGATCCCGAACTGTCGCGGTCCCGGATCTGGCTCCTGGGCGCGCTGGCCGCCGCATGCCTGCTCGGCGAAGGCGCTGCCGCCGATTGGTCGGCAGTCCATCTCGATGAACTGCACGGGTCCGCCGCGACCAGTGCCGCGGCCTACGCCGCATACAGCGCGGCCATGGCCGGCGGCCGTCTCGTCGGGGATCGGCTCATCGCACGCTTCGGTGCGCCGAAAGTAGTGCGGATCGGCGCCCTGCTGGCCTCGGCCGGACTCCTCGCGGGCATATCGCTCACCGATGTGCCCTTCGCGCTGGCCGGCTGGGCCGTTTTCGGACTCGGCCTGTCCGTCACGATTCCCTCCCTGTTCACCGCGGCCGGGGCGGGCGGTCCGCGGGCGGTCGCCACCGTGGCCGTGGCCGGTTACCTCGGTCTCCTCGCGGGCCCCGCGCTCATCGGCGCCCTGGCCACCGTGACGACCCTGCCCGGCGCCCTCATGCTGCCCGCCCTGCTCGCCGCAGGCGTGGCTGTTCTATCCCATCGAGCCCTGGAGAACCGGTGACCATCGCGCTATCCCACCAGCCCGCAGAATTCGACGCGGTCATCTTCGACTACAACGGCGTCATCGGCCTGCAACCCACCGTCCCCATGTGGAGCGAGCTCGCCGAACTCGCCGGCTGGCACGCAGACCGGCTCGGACACTTCCAGAATGCTTTCTGGAGTGCTCGCGAACCCTACGATTCCGGGGAGTCCGACGATACGGATTTCTGGACCGCCGTACTCGGCCGTCGCCCGGACCCGCAATTACTCACGCGGTTACGGACCGTGGACACCGCACTGTGGACCCGGACCGACCACCGCGTCGTCGCACTACTCCACCAGGCCCGGCGAGCAGGTCTTCCCATGGTGCTGCTCTCCAACGCCCCCCACCCGGTGAGCGACGCTCTCGACGAGGCCGACTGGCGCGCTCTGATGACCGACGCCCTCTACTCGGCCCGGCTCGGCATGAACAAACCCCACCCCGACACCTACCGGAACGCACTCATCGCGACCGGAGTACACGATCCCGGCCGCGTCCTGTTCGTCGACGACCGTATCGACAACTGCCAGGCCGCCGCACACCTCGGTCTGCGCACCCTCCACTACACCGGCTCGCCCGCCGATCTCGGAGCTCAGCTGCGCCTGGCTACCGTCACCACGTAGCTTCCCCCGACTGATCACCAGGAAGTCCGGGGTATAGGGCTACCGCACGGATCGGCTGGTGTCGCCTCGCTCGCGCACCAGGCCGATCGGCGGGCCGATCCATCGCGGGTCGCTCCCCACCGAACCTCCACTCGTCCCGGCGTGGCCCCGCCGCTCGGCATCGACACCGTGGCCACCGCATGCAGCGTCGCAGGCGGTGGCATCTTCCGGCCGACTCCGCCGCCCCTCCGGCCCGACGCCACCGCCCATCCCAAGAGCCCGGCAGAAGCTCGAGAGCCCGGCAGAAGCTCTGAAACCCTGTTCCGCGCCCGATACCGGCACACCGCCCCGTGCGGCACCACACCAGTCGATCCGGAAATATTCACCACCCTGGCGGCCGCTATCGGCGACCGGCGCCGCTTTCGCTCCGCCTCCCGCACCCACGACGAAAACAGCCAGGTCGGTGGGATGGGCCACCGCGGTGGGCCATCGGAAGACTGCCGCCGGGCCGCAGGCGTCCCGATGCGCGCCTCGATCGGTACCGTCAGGCGGTCGTGATGGTGTCGCCACACCGATGTCCCGGGCCCGCCGCGCTGTCCGCACGAGCAATAGGTCCGAGCCGATCGACGCATCGGCCGTGGTACGTGCCGCACTGCGGGAACACCTGCGCCGGCCCTCGGGCGGCGTCCGCGCCGGGAACGCCATCGAGCTCACCGAGCGCGTCGCCACGCCGACACTCGGGGAGGGTGGATCACGGAGGGGAAGGAGTGAGATCGGGTGACGGTTCCGGGGCCGCTCCCGGCCCTCCCGCAGTACCGGCGAAAAGAGCTGTGCCGAAGTCGTTTCAGGTGGGCCCGCCGAAGGCGGTGAGACTGCTCGGCGCCTACCCAACGGCACAGTAGGACGAAGCTTTCTCAGGGGAGGAAACCATGCCTTGCGCTCACGATGCAGGAGTCGGGCCGAGAGTGAAGATAATCGCGCACTCCAACCTGCGGCAGTACCTCGGATCGCCACCGAACTGAAGCCCGTGGCTAGAGCGTGTAGTCGAGTATCGAGCGGACGAGGGCATCGCCGTCCTCGAGCATCGCCATATGCCCGACTCCGCGAAGGTATCGGAGCTCGGCACCCGGCACCGCCTCGTACTGGCGCGCGGCGGCCGGATCCCACCGAGGGTCGGAATCCCCGAAGAGCACGAGCAAGGGCTTCCCGGCGGCGCTGAGGCGCTCGGGCACAGTCCTCGCGTCGATATAGTCCATGTTGGCGGCGAGAATCGCGCGGAACGCTCGATAAGTCGTCCTTCGCAGATCCGCTACAGTTGTGTCGGGCACCGTGATCGGGGCCGCCGCAGTCGCTGCCAGTCCGCGGCGGATCATCGAGTCGGTACGAATCGCCCACACGAGCGGACCGAAGGGCGGCGAGGCGAGCGCCTTGACGATTGCCGGCTCGGGCAAAAGCGCTGCCCGGCTCGGCCCGGTACCGACCAGGACCAGCTCGCCGACCAGGTCCGGGCGACGCTCCACGAGGGCGGTGGCGACGTATCCCCCGCTGGAATGACCGACCACCTTCGGATTCCGGCACCCGAGCTCGTCCAATAATGCCGCTGTCCGGTCCGCCTGCTGGGGAACGGCGTACGTGGACGCCGGCTCGGATCGGCCGCATCCCGGAAGGTCGATCGTGATCACCCGATACGTTATGGCGAGCGACGGCACCACCGGTGCCCACGTCGAACCGGTCGCGCCCGACCCGTGGATGAGCAACAAGGGCGGTGCTGCCGGGTCTCCGTCGATGACGACATGCAACCCGTGGATTGTCGTGTCGGTACGTGTCCGGCCGAGGCTCGATTCGCTCATACGAGCAGCTTCGCCGAAAACTCGTCACACCGTCTTGTACGAATGTCACGTTTCCACGATCCGGCTAGCCTGGGAGGTATGACCGCTACTGGCCTACTGGACTGGAGCCGGGTCGAGGTCGCTGTCCCGGCCGGTCGCCCGACTCCAGGAGTCCGGATGGCGGGTTTCCGTTACCACGACATCGGCCCCGTGAACCTCACGATGATCCCGCATCCCTCGATCACGCTCCTGCTGGATCTCACCGACCGCGGAGTCACCTACAACGGTCCCGGCGGCCCGGTCGCGGGAAATGCGATCGTCGGCCTCCGCGCCGGCGCCTTACGGATGACCAGCGCGGGGGCCGGTGAAGTCTTGCAGATCCGCCTGTCCCCCGTCGCTGCCGCAGCGATTCTCCGAGACACCGAGATGATCGGCGGTACCGTGACATCGTTGTCGCAATTGTGGGGCAGCAGCGCTACCACCTTGACCGAGCGGCTCCGTTCGACACCGTCGTGGGACGACCGCTTCGCCCTCGCAAGCGCGTTCCTTCGAAGCCGGGCCTCCGGCAAATTCGCTGTAGCACCCGAACTCGTATACGCCTGGGATCAGATTGCCCAGACCAGAGGGCAGCTCCGAATCGAGACAATCGCCACCGAGACCGGCTGGACCCGCCAGCGACTCTGGTCCCACTTCCGGACCCGGATCGGAGTCTCGCCCAAGCATGCGTCCGAACTCGTCCGCTTCGACCATGCCGCCCATCTTCTGGCGGCAGGTCGCTCGCCCGCAGATGCCGCGGTCGAGGCAGGCTATGCCGACCAGTCCCATCTTCATCGTCGCACCAAGGCGATCACCGACATGGCCCCGCCCCGCATCGCGAGCGCACCGTGGCTCGCGATCGACGAAACTGCGTGGCCGATGAGCGGTCCGCAGCCGACCGGACAACGTCCGCCTGCCCGACGGGCACATGGGACCGAGGTGACCTGCGAGGCCGACGTGCGGCCCGTGTCGTTCAGACCGCGTTTCGTGCCGGCAACGTCCCGAATGCGCGTATGGCCTCCGCTGTCGCCCGCTGAGCTTCCGCCTGTGCGAGGGCAGCATGTGCCTGTGCCTGAGCGATCACGTTCCGCCGTTCCGCATCGCTGACCACGTCGCCGGCGGTAAGGCCACTGAGCAGCGCCTCGGCACGCTGCTTGTGAGTGGTGTAGTCATCCATCGCTCGATTCTCGCACCCATGGAACGGGGACGAACGGCTGCGGCGGGTAGATCGAATGCCGCTCTCGTCTCGCCGCCGACATACCGGCGCACAAGCTGCGGAGCTCCGGCACCGAGGCACCCGCCCGTGTCTCGATACCGGCACACTCCGACTCCCTCTCTCGACGACACCGGTCTTCATCGACAGCGTCACCTCGCATCACAGCCACGGCGGGGACGACCGATCGCTCCGGCGCGGGGCGCGGCCCATCGGCGTCGCGCCCAGTCCCGGGCACGGCACCGCGGCGGGCGAAATATCACGGCAGGAGCTGTTTCGAGATCGAAGCGGATACTCGCGCGCAGCTCTCCGTGGCCGATAGTCCGATCATGTCGCGAAAGGTTTCGCTGAAATGCGACGGGGTGGCGAAACCGGCGTCGATGGCGGCGCCAGTGAGGTCGTGGCCGGCATCCGAGCGGATCAGTACGCCCCTTCGCCGGCGGTTTCGCCGCCGTACTGATCTTTCAGGTTATCGGCACCGTCGCCGGGCTGGCACCGCTGCTCGCCGTTGTCGAATCGGCCCGCCGAGCTGCTGGATCGCAGACCAGGGCAACACCCGCTCCGCAACAGTCGGCTCTGGACGCGACCGGAGGCGTTGATCCGGAGCCACGGGGACGAGCCGCATCCATGACCTCAGAGGTCATCGCCCGAGGGCACCGGCGCGGTTAGCGTCGGTGCCGACAGCGATTCGACGATCGGAGCGATGATGGGCAGGAGCGGCGACGAGCTCGCGGTGACCGAGGGCGTGCTGCGATACGGAATGCCGTACCTGGCGTTGGGCAGCGGACGGCCGCTGGTCTTCCTGCGCTGGTTCACTCCCGACCACGCGAATCCGACCGGGTGGATGCGGTCCTCGGAACTGAAGAAGCTGGCCGGGCTCGCACGGCACTTCCGGGTGTACGCGGTGAGCCGGGCGCCGGGAACGGCGGTGGGAGCCACCATGGCCGACCTCGCCGTCGAGCACGCCGAGGCGTTGCGTGCCGAGTTCGGCGACCCGGTCGACGTCCTCGGGGTCTCCTCCGGTGGTTCGATCGCGTTGCAACTGGCCGCCGATCATCCCGACGTGGTGCGTAGGCTCGTGGTGGTGTCGGCAGCCTGCCGACTGGATCCGGTTCTGCGGATCGGTCAGCGTCGCTACGCCGAGGCGATGCTGGCGGGCAGGCGCGGACTGCACCATATGGCGCTCACCACCGTCGGCAACTCGGTGGGCGCGCGTCTGGTCGCTGCGGCGATGTGGTTGGCCGATCCGCTGGTGCGGCCGAAGTCACCTGCCGACACCCACCATTTCCTGCTCGCTGAAGACGGTTTCGATATCACCGAACGCCTCGGCGAGATGAAGGTTCCGGCCTTGATCATCGGCGGTGAGCGCGATACCTCCTACAGCGCCGAGACCTTCCGGCAGACCGCCGACGGCATCCCGGACGGTCGGCTGACCCTGTATCCGCGCACCAGCCATATGGGTGCGGTCACACATCCGGATTTCGTCGACGATGTCGTGCGATTCCTCGGGGGTACACCGGCGTAGACGACGGTGCCGGTTCATATGCTGGGTGCGCGCCGCCGGCACTGCGATCAGGTCGGCTCCGACCCACCTCGGCGGTACTGCTGATCCCATTCCCCGACACCGCCCTGCACAACGACTGAATCCGCGATACCCACAGGAAGGAACAAAATGACAGAAGGTACGACGCGAGCGGCGGACGAGGCCGCGCTCGCCGAACTGGAGCAGCGTCAGTGGCAGGCCTGGGAACGCGGCGACGGCCCAGCGTTCGCCGAAACCTTCACCGAGGACGCCGATTTCGTCGCAGTGAACGGCGAGCACATCCACACGCGGGCAGCGATCGCTGAAAGCATGCAGCAAGGGTTCAACACCTTCATGGCGAACACGCGGATCTTCCCCGCCGAGCAGCGCCGAGTCCGGTTCCTCTCTCCGGACACCGCCATCGTGATCTCCAGTGGAATCTGCGTATTGCGCGACGGCGCCACCGAATGCCGCCCCCAAGACCGCTCCATCCAAACCCGCACAGCGGTCAAGCGAGACGGTCGATGGCTGATCACCGCGTTCCAGAACGGAAGAATGGTCCCACCCCCGGCATGAAAACATCACACCGACCCGAGCACACACTCGGCACAGTCGCTACGAACGCTCCCCCTCGCTCGACAGAAAGATCAGCGCCGGGCTCGGGCCACTGCACGCCGCGGCGG
Organism: Nocardia sp. X0981; assembly: GCF_977089955.1. Taxonomy (NCBI): domain Bacteria; kingdom Bacillati; phylum Actinomycetota; class Actinomycetes; order Mycobacteriales; family Nocardiaceae; genus Nocardia; species Nocardia sp. X0981. The sequence continues at coordinate 27,315 of NZ_OZ372435.1, forward strand.
CCGTGGCGTTGGTGGTGAGTCCGGCGATCGTGGTCGGCGGCGGGCTCGTGCGAGTCACCGGCTCCGGTCTGGGGTGCCCGGATCGGCCCACTTCCGCCGACGGCTCCTCGGCACCGGCTCCCGAGATGGGTTTACACGCGGTCATAGAATTCGCCAACTGCGCTCGTCATCGCCATCGACGATTCCACACCCAGCGACCGCAGAGTCGCCATGACAGTGTGTGGGTCATGGTCACCGCAATCGCAGTGGCGACCCTCCTGGGCATCATGGCCGGGCTACTCGGCTCAGCGCCCATCGATCGACTACCGATCGGCGTCCTGCTCGCCTACGGCGCCGCGGGGGCCGGCGTTTGCGGCGGACTGATATTCGTCGCCCGCGCTGTCGTCGACACCCGCCGCCCCTCGCCGCTACTGCCGTCGACCATACTCCTGGCCGAGGGCATTCGCCCCGAGGCTCACAGCATCGACGCGCCCAACCCTCCGCGCCCCGCGCCCGAATGGTCGGCGTTGTCATTGCACCCGCGCTACGAGCTGGAAGCCCACACGCCCGAGGAGTCGAACCCGACGACGGGCCGACCGAAACGTCCATCGAATCCGACGAGACGGTGGCGAGCGAACAGCGCCGGCGAGGTCGAAATACCGGGTGAGCAAGTATGGGTACCCGCTCCCGGTGTGGCCATTGACGGTACCGCCGTCCAGGCGAGCTGGACTCGAATGTGGATTCAACTCCTCCCCGGTATCCACCGGATCTATGCAACGGTGGGCTCGCCCCGGACAGAGATCGGAAATTCGACGCGAGCCGGCCCGACCGCCGCCTCTCGCCGGGACACCGTGATCCTCCGCGAGGGTGAAACCCACCAGCTCGAGTATGTAGCGCACATTCGGGCGGTAGCCGAGCCGGAGGGCCGAGAATGGCCTGCCTACCGTGTGGAATTCGGGTAACCGGGGTACCTACGTACCCGAGAAAACTTCGATACCGCGCCGGCCGTGGAGCTCCGAGTCCGGATAGGGCCTACTCCCGCGTCAGATGAATCCGGACCATCGGCAGGCCGGTGCCCCGTTCGTCGATCGGTGCACCGAGCGTGTTCTCTATAGCCGGTTTCATGGTTGCCCACGCACGGGGGTGCCTGGCCATGTAGGCGTGCAACGAGACAGCGACGTCGTCCGGGCCGAGCACGCTCGCGCGCGCCTCGGCGGGCCCGCGACCGCCGAGCCAGACCCGGACCCGCGGATCGGCTCGCACATTACGGAACCACTGAGCCCGGGTACCGAAACCCGAGACCAACACGTACGAATCCGGATCAGGGCGATCGACGACCTCCAAGACCACATAGCGGCGAGCGCCGGTCTTTCGCCCGATATGTTCGAGCATCAGCGTTCGTGTCCCGAGCAGGAAACCGAGCCGTGCCCGATACAGCCACACAGGCGCACGCATCAAGCGGCGGGAGCGCAGCGCCCGAGACGCGATGCCGACGAGAGCGCCGGCGGCCGGAGCGGGAAAAGCGGAAGAATTATCCATGAGCACCTCGATCGTGATCAGCTGCGGTTGCCTGGGGCCGGTCACTTGCCTCGTTCGATGACGCCTCCTCCCAAACCTGAGCGGTAGATAGACAACACTTCGGCACCCCACCGCCGCATACCGTCTTCGGACCCGAGATCTATCCCGAGAACGGCGCCGAGGTGAGGACGCAAGGTCAAAACCGCGAGATCGTTCACGAGCAGAAACGCGGCACGGATATCCGGATCGGTACCGGCATCGGCGAGGCCTCGCTCGACCATCCCGGCCAGCACTTCTCGACCGACCGCGTACAAACGCCGGAACAGAGCAGACCCGGCGGGCTCCCCGGCCAGCAGCATGCGCCCGAGATATGCAGGAACCGGAGAGTCTGCGGGCAGCTGCGCGATCACCTGCGCCGCCAGGCCCGAATCCGCGCCGGGCGCCCAAGGATCGGACGCGTCGGCCAACACCGTCTGCTGTAGCAACGATTCGAAAACCGCGGCGACATACTCGTCCACCGCCTCGCGCAGCCCGGCCTTCGCACCGTAATGCCGAATCACCAGCGCCGGGGAAACCCCCGCAGCCGCCGCCACGGCGCGAACCGTCACGGCGTCGGGTCCACGCTCGGCGAATAGCCGCAAAGCCTCGTCTCTGATCCTGGCCCTCGCTGTACGATCATCCAAATGTGAACGCATGTTCACTATAGTAAACAAATGTTCACGCCAGGTCCAGCGCGAGGCCTACCGCACTGCCGGACACGGAGGGTGCACGAGGCAGCGACCGGGTCTCGCCGACAATGGCTTCATGTTCGGTGACGGACGGGGGCGGAACATCCGGGACGTCCGGGCATCGGTGACCCGCAAACGGCGCGCCGACATCCGCTGCAGGACGGCGAACATCCTCGATGCGTCAGCGCACCCCTTGGACGAGCGAGTCACGGGAAGCGTCGGTTCCATCGGCGCCGCTGCGGGCGATACCCGCCAGGCGGTGTGGGTTGACTTCCCCCTGGTCGGCCCCCGCCGTGCCCCTCTGCGAGAAAGTCGGCTCGGCTGGCGGTACCGGCGACCCGGACGGTGCCGCAAGCTGGCACCTCTTCAGCCGACGCAGGCGCCCATAGACCCGAATCGCGATACCGCACAGGACGCGATCAACCGTGGCACCACACCTCGACGACGTCGACAGCTACATCTCAGCCATGCTGCAACCGGGGCGGTCAGTCAAGACGATTGCTATCGAATCCGCCTCCGGTCCCGGGGGACACCCTGCACACGCAACCGCATCGATTTCGGCAAACAGGATCCAGGACCAAAACGGGGGGTAAACGCGGGGTTGGTCCAAAAGAAACAGGTCAGGCCCGGTACTCGACCAGGCCTGACCTGGGGTTTCAGGTGGAGCTAAGGGGACTCGAACCCCTGACCCCCACGAAGAGGTTCATGAGACTCACCGGCCAACCGCTACGCGAAGACCACGTCCGCATCGGGATCCTCATCGGCACCCTGACCGCGGCGCTGCTGGCGACCGTCGTGCTGCGGCTGCGTAACCGCACCTACCGCCGCATCGCCGAAGAAGAACCCGCGATGCCGACCACGACGGTATCCCCGACGTCTACCAGCCGAAAGACTGAAACAGAAACCCCTCCCCACCCCGGGTCGGATATACAGCAGCAGGCTCAGCAGAACAGCGTGGGCCAGTCCGAGTACCGCGCCGATCACCGCGCCCCGCAGAGCGGTGCGACCACGGTGGTCCTGGTCAACGGGTAGGGGCGGTTGCTGGAATAGCTCACACGGACAGCTACCTCGTCGCCGAGTGGGTAGGTGCCGGGCACCTCGTATCGGCGGCACCGCCAGTCCGTGCCCTGGTATTCCAGCAGGGTGCGGCGGTATCGCGGCGAGCACACGCAGGAAGACGGTTCATGCCCGGAAGTGCAGGTATGCCCGAGAGCCACCGCCACGCGGCGACCGGTGAAGCTGGGGGCGGCCTTGCTGCGCAGCGCCTCGTTGAACGGCACCAGCACATGAAAGTACGCCGCCCCGCACACCGCGCCCGCAACTGCAGTGACAGCCACACCAGCAATCAACGCGACCACGAGAATGGAATTCTGGCCTAGATAGGGATGGTGGAACTGCTGCTCCTGGTGGTATCGGGGTACTGGTGATTTGATGATCGGAGCCGGCGGACCCGCCCATAACCTCACCGGCTGGAGCGGCATCACCGACCCGGTCCCCGGCGGCACGATCCCCGCTGGCCGGAGTGGCCGAGCCCGCACTGACCGGGGTTACGATCACGGAGTGGTCGCGCCCTTTCAGCAAGTGATTCCGGTAGTCGTGGTGGCGGGCACGCGGATTCAGGCTCGCTACCAACGGATGCCCATGTATGTCGACTTCGGGCACGGTCTGCATTTCGAACTACGGGAAGGGCGCAACGATCTCGCCCTGCCGCCGGGCCGGTTCCGTGCCCAGCTGTACTCCGGTGGTTGGATGCGGGTCGGCCGCGCATTCCTCGATATCGACACGACCCGAGGGCCGGTCCACTTCTTTTACGCACCGCCGTACACCCTTTTGTCCCAGGGTGCGGCCGGATTTCATCCGGTCCGGCGACAGGGGCGCGGCGCGCTCACAGTGATCGTCGCGCTAGCGGTGATCCTGCTGGTCCTCGGGGCCGCAGCACTTGTCCTGCTCTGAGTTCCGAGCGCTACTATACCGTCGCCGACGTGCTCGATCTTGCTTTCCCGCTGACTCGGAACACCGTGGTCCGCAGTGCGATTCGCGGCAGCGCCCTGGGAGCCGCACTCGGGTTGCTCTACATCGCACTGCTATGTGGTGCGCTATACGCATGGGCATAGAGGCTGACGATGACCGAGGGCGAGATGCCGCGGTTCACCAGACGGCTGCCGAGCTCGAGTGCGGCTGCGTACGAGAACGCCGCGATGGTCACCGCCATCGGCCGGGGTGTCGAAGCGCCGCCGCCCGAGCTGATAGGTGGCATCGGGTTTGTTGTTGCGCGCGATCTCGCGGTAGACGGTCTCATAGCTCTTGCCGATCCGTTCGGCGATGTCTTCGACCCGTTCGCCTCGAGCGCGGCCGTCGGCGATCTCGATGCGGTCGGCCCGTGTCAGACGGGCACACGCACGAAGAAGACTCGTGCCCGGACCTACAGGTATGCGCCAGGACCACCGCCTCACGCCGACCGGTACAGCTGAGGCGGACTTACTGCGCAGCGCATCGTTGAACGGCACCAGCACGTGAAAGTAGGCCGCCCCGCACACCGCCCCGCGGCCGCGGTGACGGCCACACCAGCGATCATCGCGACCCAGAACACCTCGGCATCGTATGGCAGCCCGCGCGATCAGCGGTCCCGGCAAACAAGCGCGGCGCGCCCACCGCGACCCCGCCGCATGGGGTCCCGAGGCCGAAGTATTCGATCCCGACCGCTGGCTACCGGAACGGCAGCGCGAGCTCGGGCCGCGTGTGTACAAACCGTTCGGCACCGGGGCCAGGGCCTTGGCCAAGCCGGCGCGGCTGTCACCCGCGTTGTTGAACGCCCCGACCCGCGAATACACCGCCGACAGCGTCCGGCCGAACACGGTGTGGGAGCGGTGCCGAGGATCGTCGAACCGAACAACACACCATCATCGGCCAGGACCTGGGCCAGGTACCGGAAGGCTACGCCCTTCTCCGCGAAACTTCCCGGAACGCAATGCAGGACGAAGTTCACACCAATCGAGTCGAAGCCGGTGCCCGCAGCCTCCGGGATCGGGTCGAGGATGCTGCAGGTCACGGTACGAACCATTCCACCGACAGTGGACCCAAGGCGGCGGGCGGTATAGGCCAAGGGCGTGGGGTTCAGGTCCATCAATGTGACAGCGCTGTCCGAAGGCCGGGAGGTGTTGGCCAGGTACCAGCCCGAACCCGGACCGACCTTGAGATGGCGGCGGCCGAGATGCTCGCGGTACAACTCCAGCATGATCTGGGCGTCACAGCCCCAAGCGAACCGGTTGGACAGGCATATCACCCACATCACGACGGAATTCCTCGGGATAGGGCTTCGGCATGACGAACATCCTTCCAGCGAAGACCGAGTCCTCACAGGTCAGGAGTCAACCAAACCAGGGGCAGTCCCCTTCGGCGGGGAGTAGGTCACGCATGCCGTGGGCGGGGCTGTTGTCGGCCTTCACGAAGTATGTCCTTCACATCTCGGCAGGAGTCAGGCGCGTCGGATCGGAATCGATTGCATAGATGGTAGAAGTCAGTTCCGGCCTCGTCGTCCTGATTTCCGGCTGGAACGCCTCCTGATTCAGAGTCGTTCCGGCGCGGCGATTCCCAGGAGTTCGAGGCCGTGGGCGAGGGTTCGGGCGGTCAGCTGGGTGAGGGCGAGGCGGTTGCGGCGGACCGGTTCGGGGGCGGTGAGGACGGGGCAGGCGTCGTAGAAGGTGGTGAAGGCTCGGGCGAGGTCGTAGAGGTAGCCGGCCAGGCGGTGGGGTTCGAGGGTGGAAGCGACCTCGGTGAGGGTGTCTGCGTATCCGTCCAGGGTGAGGGCGAGTTCTCGTTCGGCCGGCTCGAAGGGAATGTCCAGATCCACCGAGATGCCGTCGAGGCCTTCGGCTTTGCGCAGGATCGAGCGGGTTCGGGCGTGGGCGTATTGGAGGTAGACGCCGGTGTTGCCGTTGAGTGCGGTCATGCGGGCGGGGTCGAACGTGTAGTCCTTGATGCGGCTGGTGGACAGGTCCGCGTATTTCACCGCGCCGATACCGGCCTGCTCGGCGATGCGATCGAGTTCAGCCGCGGGCAGGTCGGGGTTCTTCTCGGCAACCACGGTGCGGGCAGCGGTGACGGCATCGTCGAGGAGATCCATCAAGCGGACGGTGCCGCCGGCGCGGGTCTTGAAGGGCCGGCCGTCGGGGCCGAGGACGGTGCCATAGGGGACATGCTCGACGGTGATGGCGTCGGTGAGCCAGCCGGCCCGCCGCGCGGCCTCGAACACCAGCCGGAAATGCAGGGCCTGGCGGGAATCGGTGACATAGAGCAGCCGGTCGGCGTGCAGGTTCATGATGCGGTAGCGGATGGTGGCCAGATCGGTGCTGTCGTAGCCGTAGCCGCCGTCGCTCTTGCGGACCATCAGCACCGCGGGGGTGTCGTCGGGGCCGGTGACTTCCTTCGAAGCCACCACGATCGCGCCGTCGCTCTCTACGGCCACACCATTGTCGAGGAGTTCGGTGAGGGTGTCGGCCAGCATCGGGTTGTAGAACGACTCCCCCACGTAGTCGTCCGCGGTGAGCAGCACACCGAGGCGATGGTAGATCGCGGCGAACGCCTTCTCCGATTCGGCGACGATCTCCTCCCACCGGGCCACCGTCGGCTCGTCCCCGGACTGCAGGGCGACCACACGCCGCCGTGAGCGGTCGGCGAACTCCGGATCGGCGTCGAACTGCGTCCGCGCTGCCTTGTACAGCGCGTCCAACGCCGAGACCGCACTGGTGCTGCGGTCGCCGAGCTCGTCCTGATGCCAAGGTGTTTCAGGGTGTTCGTCGATGTATTGGATGAGCATCCCGAACTGGGTTCCCCAGTCACCCAAATGATTCGCGCGAATCACTTCCGCGCCGAGGAAGTCCAGGACCCGGGCAAGGCTGTCACCGATGATCGTGGTCCGCAGATGACCGACGTGCATCTCCTTGGCCACATTCGGCCCCGAATAGTCGATCACCACCCGCCGCCCGGTCTCGGCAGCGGGAACACCGAGCTGCGCATCGGCCAACCGGGCAGCGACCTGCGACCAAATCGCGGCACCAGAGACAGTGATATTGAGAAACCCCGGCCCTGAACGCGTTACGGACTCGACCACCCCGCCGCCGTCGGCACCGATTTTCTGCACCAGCGAGTCTGCCAGTTCGACGGGCTTCGTCCCGGTTCTCTTGGCCAGGGGCAGCGCGGCATTCGACTGGAAGTCGGCGCGGTCGGAGCGTCGCACCACCGGATCGGCTCCTGCCAGGTCGGGTCGGACTCGGCCGATCGCCTCCGACACAGCGGTAGCGACAGAACCGAGCAGCGGCACAACACCGGCAGAACTCACCTGGGATTCCTTTCCTGAACGACAGTAGGCACCGAGTATCTCAGGGGCCTGTGTTTGCGCGAGTGGCCCGGTGGGATCGGGCCGTCGGCCGAACACGGAGACCAGGAAGGATCCGCGCCGCAGCCCGTGCCCGCCTCAGCGCACCATCGCAGACGACGCAACCGCCAGGAGCCGAACCGAATTCGGCTCTCCCCGAACTCGATACACCGCCACGCAGCGGCGATCCCCGCCTGGCCTGAACAGCGAACCCCGGGGCACAGCACCCAATTCCCTTGGTCCGCAATACCTGTCGATTCTCGGAGGCTGATCTCCATGATTTCTCGCCCGCTCCGGCAGGCCGATCTGCGAGCACCCCGGCCCGGCCGGGCCCCCGCCGTCGACCATGCCGGGCTGGTGGTCCGGCTCACCGCCAGGGATCGGTGGATCCTGGGCATGCTGCACGAGCACCGCGTCCTGACCACCACCCACCTCGCGAAGCTGGCGTTCCCATCCCTGGTCACAGCGCGCCGCCGCCTGGCTCTGCTGCACAGCTACCGCGTTATCGACCGGTTCCGGCCGCTGCGCACCCGAGGCACCGCACCCGGACACTGGGTCCTGGCCCCCGCCGGTGCCGCCGTGGTGGCCGCCGAAACCGGAATCTCGGTCCGCGACCTGCGCTACCACCCCGAGCAGGCCCTCGCCATCGCCCACAGCCTGCACCTGGCCCACACCGTCGGCATCGGTGAATGGTTCACCGCCCTCATCACCGCCCCCGCCGGAGGACACGTGCTCGCGTGGTGGTCGGAAACCCGCTGCCGCCGCCTCTGGGGTGACCTCGTCCGCCCCGACGCCTACGGCCGCTACACCCACACCGGCACAACCCTGGACTTCTTCCTCGAATACGACCTGGGCACCATCACCCCGTCCACCGTCGCCGACAAGCTCACCGGTTACGCCGAACTCACCCGCTCCACCGGCATCATCACCCCCGTCCTGCTCTGGACACCCACCACACACCGCGAAACCCTCACCCGCAGAGCGCTACTCGACATCTGGACCGCACTTCCCGACCCCACAGCCGTGCCGGTCGCCACCGCAGCCGCCGAACTCCTCGACCCCGGCGCAGCACACCCGAGCCCCGCCGGCCGAGTCTGGCTGCCCCTCGACACCAGCAGCCTCGCCGACCGTGTTCCGCTGCACCGTCTCTCCGCTTCCTGGCCGCATCTGACCCCGCCCCCAGTCACTGATCAAAACGCTCCCGCAGCGCCCCGCGAACCCACCGACCTCCTGCCACCCGCACCCCCACCGACACCACCAGGCGGAAAGGGAGAGTCGTAATGTTCGCCAAAGCCCTCACCGCCGGTTCCGCGGCGGTCGTGTTCTGCTCGGTAATCATCACCGCGGTCGTGGCCACCGTCGCCGTCTACGGCCACACCCCCACCACGCCCGCGCCGGGAACCGGGAGCGTCCCGAGCACTGAAGCCATCGACGACATACCACCGGAAATGCTCGTCCTCTACCAGCAAGGCGCCGCCTCATGCCCCGGCCTGGACTGGTCGATCCTCGCCGCCATCGGCAAGATCGAAACCGATCACGCCCGCTCCACGCTGCCCGGCGTGACTTCCGGCGAGAACTTCGCCGGAGCAGCCGGCCCAATGCAGTTCCTCGCCCCGACCTTCGACTCCGTCGTCGCCCGCCACCCGTTACCACCGGGCGGGGCGGACCCACCGTCGCGATACAACCCCCACGACGCCATCCACTACCTCTGCGACTCCGGCGCCCCCGCCGACCTCTACGCGGCGATCTTCGCCTACAACCACGCCGACTGGTACGTCCGCGACGTCCTCGCCCAAGCCGACCGCTACTCCACCCACGCAACCACCCCACCATCCGGCAGCGGCACCTGCACCGACCTCCAGGCCGCAACCCCAACCGCAGCGACCGTGATCTCCTTCGCCTGCCAGCAACTCGGCCAACCCTACGTCTGGGGCGGCAACGGCCCCGAAGCATCCGGCGGCTGGGACTGCTCCGGCCTCACCCAGGCCGCCTACGCCAAAGCCGGAATCACCATCCCCCGCACCACCCACAGCCAAGTCCACACCGGCACCCGCATCCCCGAAAACCAACTCCAGCCCGGCGACCTCCTCTTCTACGGCACCGACGCCGACGTCCATCACGTCGGCCTCTACCTGGGCGGCGGGAAAATGGTGCACGCACCCACCTTCAATGAGCCAGTACAGATTTCGGACTACCGATGGCCCGGGGACGACTTCTACACCGCCACCCGGCCATCCCGCCCAGCAGGGTCCGAACCGGCGCCACAGCTGTAGCCAGGCTGCGCAGCTGCGCCCGTGACTCCGGACAGGAGGTCGTCGTGACCGAACCGCACACAATCAGCGCCCTGGCTGACTTCCCCCAAATCCCACCCGGCAGTACCGAACTCGTGCATCACATCGAACAGGTCGAGATCCCCCTCGCCGATCACGACCACTGCACCCACCACGACACCCTCTGCGCTCACTGCGTCCGCACCTGGAAATGCCAACACCTTTTCACCGAGCCACTGCCATGGGATCGCGAGAATCCCGACGCCACCGGCCGTTGACATCAGGAAGCGGGAAGGGAAGGCGAGAACCTCACCCTACGTCAATTCTTTCCGATGCGCCCGGACCGCTCACTGAAGCGATCGGATCCGGTCGTCACGTGCAACTTCCAGCAATGTCAGTTCGGAGAATCACGAGGCGCATCATCGTGTCGAACCACCTGGCCTGACATCATAATCGCGGTGTTCCCACTCATCGCCCCGATAGGCGACAATGCCTTCTTCAACACAAGGTCACACCCCCGCGCCAAGTGTATATTCTCCGTTTCCGGCAGAATACCCAGTTGCGACGACGAATGAGTAATACTCGCAGGGAATCCGGGAACTACCGAGCCAAGCGGAAACGCTATCTCGACAACTTCTGCAGCAGATTTGATAGCGACCTCTGCCTCAGCCCTGCCGAGTGCCGCACCACGGTGAGCTGCCTTGTTGCGCGGGGCGGCAACGTTCTCGACCAAACGTCTCGGCAATTTTCCATCCGCATTTCGCTTCTTGTGAAGGTGACAAAGCTTGGACAGGCCATGGTGTGCTCCGAAAATCCTTCTACGTTCGGCCGGATCCGTGCCGTCCTCATCAAATTTCCGGTCGATAAGAGCGGTCACCGCGAGTTCTGTTGCAGTGCAGGCGTCGATGACCGCTCGCCGGTACTCGCCAGCGTTGAGCAGGGAGCGCGCATCCCTCATGAACAGCCATTCCGCATCAGGCTGTGTTCCCTTTCCCGCCAGATCCAGCGCGGCCTGCAGTTTGTGGGCATCAAGGACCTCGACTTGGTGAATGCCGCCCGTCATACTCTGGTAGCTGATACCCGCCTGCCGGACACCGGCGGAATCGCCGCTCCACATCTGTACCGAGTCATTGAGGATACTGCGCTGGGATCGCTCGAGCCTGGCGAAGTCCTGCAGCGTGAGAACATCGAGCCAGTCACATACACAGTTCCACCAGACCGCCAGGCCGTCAGCAAACATCTGGGCCGCCGCCTTGAACTCGAGCTCGTCATTCGCCGTGACTTCCGAACGGACGACGCACCGCTTGACATACGCATAGGTGGGGATCTCCGAGTCGACACCAGCAACCGATCCCCAGTCGTCACTTGACCAGTAGGCGTTTCGGTCGTCGCCTTCGAGGACGTATGTCCATGGCGGTCGCCGCAGTTCCTTCGACTCGATGCCCTCAGGACGGGCAGGCAATGTGATGGACAACCTGCAGGTCGGGATCCGCGAAGAGAACGTCCGTCCGAGGCAGTCCGGAACTACGAGAAAGCCGCTACCACAAGCAAAATGGCCCTCCAACGGCCAAACGTCGCGAGCCCTGTCACCGTCATCGCCCATGAGGCAGCCCACTCCTTCGAATTCGTGTGCCTACCGGTGCGTTTGCACTCTAATTCGAGGCTCCGACAATGCCGGCGAAGGCGTCCGCCGTGATGGCCCGGCACCGCAAGCAGAGGCGGAGCCGGGCTACATGGACGCGTTACTCGGGCCAGGTTGTGCGGGCGGCGTGGGCGGCGGCGGAGGGGTTGGTGAAGATGCGACCGTCTGGCAACATCAAGCCGCCGCAGGCGGTGATCACCACCGTGACGTCGAGGTCGGGGCTGGCCAGCTTGTCTCCTATCCGTACTTGCCCGGACTCGATCAGGTCGCCGACGGTCACCCTACGCGCACGCTCGAAGGGGAATAGCTCGTCGAATTCATAGTCCAGCTGCCACGAAGACGCACACTCGGTGCAGATTTTGCCGTCCTGATGGTCACAGCCATCCGCGGAAGTCACCTGGAAAGTGACTTCCCGGATTCGGTGGACCGATTCGTCGGTGCCGAAAACGGTGTAGGACTCGTCCAATCGCGCGACGAGCACAGTGGTGTCCATGGGAATTTCTCCATGAGGTCGAATACCTGACAGCGCAGGCCGATTCGTCGAAATATTCACAATCAGCGGACATGACGAATCTCCGGACATGTATGAGGGGCCGTGTGGATGTCCTGGCCAGGACGGTCACCCCGTCGGCGGCGGAAGACCGGAGCGGGGATTTCCACGAACTATGGACGCTCGTCATGTGCGTATTTGTCAAGTCATCCCGGTCGAAAACAGCTGCAATGCAGGGTAATCACCGATTGCCGCCGCCATATCGACTTCACCGATGATTCCGCTTGACATTTCACCCCTACAGAGCGTTCATGGAGACGGCACCCACGAAGCGGATTATCGGAGGTGCTGTCCGGCCGGGACATGACGAAATACCCCACCCACTATCATTTCCCAGGAGGAACGTCATGTCCATCCCCACCACCGACACCACACGTACCGCCGTCGAAGACGCCCTGTGGGCCGCCATCGGCCCCGATCCCAAATCCGCCACGGAACTGGCCACCGCCGCCGGAATCAGCCAGTCGAAGACCCGCAAGATCCTCAACCAGTGGGCCACCGACGGCAGCATCACCCGCCATGCCGACGACAGCAATCCCCGCGCCGCCGCCCGCTGGAGCATCACCACAACCGAACCCAACGGAACTCCCGAGCACGCCGAATCCGTGTCCTCCGCAGCCGTATCCGACGACTCAGCCACTGGCGACACCGCTCCACTTCCGGATGCCGACGAGGCCAGTCACGAATTCGCGACCGTCACCGGCACCGGCACCGGCACCGGCACCGGCACCGGCACCGAGGATGGTCCGGTATCGACCGAGGAGACCGAGGAGACCGAGGAGACCGAGGAGACCGAGGAGAAATTGTCGGAGCCTGCGAAGCTCGCGCCGGGCGCACTGCGAGGGCTGGTCGAAGACCATCTGCGTGACCACCCGGAAGAGGAGTTCAGCCCGCACCAGATCGGCAAGACGCTCGGCAAGTCCTCCGGGGCCGTACACAATGCCCTCCTTCGGCTGGTCGGCGCCGAAGTCGCCGTGATGACCAGCGATCGGCCCAAGAAATTCAAGCTCACGCCCTCGTCACCGTCCTGATCCCGAACCCCTCCCTGGGCGGGGGTAGCGCAGGCCCTTCACGGCACGCGCTGCTCCCGCCCTTGCTCTGCGGCGAGGATGCCTCCGGCGGCGCGAACAACTTCAGAACTCCTCAATCAGGCTCTCCGGCATCGCTATTCCTGGCCCGTGATGTCCAAAACGGCCACGGTGACGCGGAGTCACCGGTGCGGCGAGACAACTCCCGCCCGGCCGACACCACGCTCAGGGAGCCCCACATGGTCATCCACCCCCGCATATCACGGTCTGCCTCCGCACGCCATACCCGTTCCGGTCGTGCACGGCGCGGCATCGCGCACGCCGTAGCAGCAGCCACCGCCCTCGTCGTCGGCGCTACCACCGTGACAGCCACCGCGATCGGGACCGCCAGCGCCGAACCCGCCGATTCCGGTGACTGCCCGCGCTGGACGGCGATCCTGGTCCCCGGCACCGGGGAAACCAACCTGGGCGCGGACCCGGCCGCTGCCGTGGGGATGCTGGCCCCGATCGGCGACGGCCTGCGCGCCCGCTTCGGCATCGACATCGATGTGCGTTCGGTGCCGTATGCCGCCGCCCCCGCTCCGTACCGGCAGTCCGAATCCAGTGGCGTACAAGCGCTCTCCGGCACGCTGACCGCATTGTGCCCGACCACCCAGGTCGTCCTGGCCGGGTACTCCCAGGGCGCGGACGTCGTCGGCGACACCCTCGCCGACATCGGTCACGGCCGCGGCCCTATCCCGGACTCACGCATCCTGGCCGCCGGCCTGTTGTCGGATCCCAACCGCGACCCGAGCACACCCCAGCTCGGCACACCGGTGGATGGACAGGGCATCGCCGGCCCACGTGAAGACTTCGGCAGCCTCACCGACCGCATCCGCACCGTCTGCGCAACCGGCGACATCTATTGCGCCACCTCCCCGGAAACCTCCCCCGCCCTCGCCGCGGTCGGACGCGCCTTCACCGGCAACACCGCGCTCCTCGACGACCCGGCCGAAGGTTCCTCGGCCGCACTGGATCCGGCGTCGGTCGCGCGGCAGGTGATCCTCGTCCTCGGTGGGCTGGCCGAGTTCGCCGCCAACCTCCCCGCGATCGGCGACAACATCACCCGACTCCCCCACACCGTCCTGGCCGGAGACATCGGCGGCGCGCACCGAATCAGCGGCGACCTCAACAACCTGTTCCACCCACTGGTACAGATCGCCGACGAGGTCGACCTCCACCTGGTCGCCCGCGCCCTGTCAATGGCAGCCGCAGCCGACCCGAGCGGCTGGACCGGCGTCGCCGCCCAGGTCGTCGACATCCTCGCCCGCGTCGACATCGGCCGGGTCGCCACCAACATCGGCCTCGCCCAAGACGTCGCCTGGCGCGCCGTAGCCAAACTCACCGCCGGCGATCCCGTCGGCGCCAGCCTGGAACTGACCGGCCTCGCCCCGGTAGCGACCGACCTCGCCGCCACCGCCGCCACCGCACTCACCGGCGACAGCGCCGGCCAGCTCATGAGTCTGGCCTCGAACCTCACCACCGGGACAGATCCCGCCACCAGTGCCGCGCTCTCGGATATGGCTGACCTGGCCCGGCAGGGCAGCGAGGCCGCCCGGTTCTACGCCTCGGGAGTGCATCAGACCGGGTACGACCAGGGCGTCCGTAACGTCCTGGACTGGCTGGCCTCCAGCATCGACAACAGTCACTGAGCTGGAGATTCAGGCGTTGCTCGGCATCGGATGCAGCTGCACGTACAGACGATGTGCGGAACCGGGCTCGTCTCACGGTCGGATCCTGTGAGTCGAGTCAGCGCATAGACGCTGACTTTTCTCGCTGATAAGGTGCCGAGCTATGAGTGATGGGGGCACACCAGTTTCCGGCGACGCAATCTCCGTTGTTCCAGAAGAGGTTCGCGCTGTAGGCCGATACATCTACGAGACCGCCGCCGAGCTCCGGACCGCTTTGGACTCGGCGGCGCGAGATGTGGAAGCGCTGCTGGGTGGGGGATGGACGGGGGTATCAGCAACAAAGTTCTCCAACGGCGGGACCGATGTCCGTGACGGTGGCGGACAGATCATGACCGCTTTGGCCGAGATGGCCGAAAAACTCGGCGTCACCGCGGAGAGCTACGAGACCACCGATTCCAATACCTCTTCGGCGCTTGGTACAGCGGCCCCGCAATCCTCGAGCCTGAGACTGTAGTGGGCGAGTTCTCGGTCGACCTCGACCATCTCGATGACGTCATCGCTCGGCTGTCGAACCTGGCGGGCTTCGTCACCGACCATCTCGACCAGATCGATGATCGCGTCGCGACTCTGCAAGGCACCGGATGGGAATCGGTGGCCGCGCAGGCGTATGCCGACGCGCACCTGGAATGGGCTTCCGGTGCACGGGAGTTCGTCACCGGTGTCCGCGATATGAGCGACGCGGCCAAGACCGCTCATGAGCGCTACACCACCGCGTTCGACACGAACAGCAGGATGTTCAACGGGGGCTGATCGGTGGGCGTTCAGATCGTCAATTGGCAAACGTATTACGACGCGGGAAAGCGGTGCCACGAGCTCGCCACCGATCTGCGTGCCGCCGATAAACCGGTACACGACACCCTCAAGGGCAAGTGCGGTGCGATGGCCGGTGACGGGATCTGCGAGGCGTGGGCGACCACCTACGACCGAGTCGCTCAGGAAACCCTGCAGACGTGCACCAACTTGGCCGACGCGCTCACCAACCTCGGAAACATGCTCCACGCCGCCGGCTACAACTTGGCCTGGAGCGACGGGGAGGATCCGCTGCCTGCCCGGCCGAACGCTACCGATATGACCGTGCACCAGGTCTCGTTGCCCACGTCGAAGGGCGCCAACGGGGACGGAATCGAGCGGGACGGCGGCATCGAGGAGTTCTACAACGCGCTCCTCGACGGCATCCGGGAAGAGTTCGGCAACCTCCCCAACGGCAACGTCGAAAAACTCGCCGCCGCTGCGGAGACGTGGAAAACCTTCGCCGCCCACGAAACCATCACCGGCGCCGCCGCACGGGTTTCAGCGATCATCGACCTGTTCTCCGGAATGACCGATCAGAAGGGCGGATTGAGCGCGCTTCTCGAGCACCTGGGCACCGCCAAGGCGGGTAGTGCATCGTTGGCGGCGGCGTCGATGAACCTGGCCGCCCCGGTCGACGCCTACCATGTGGCCACCCGCGACTCGCGAGCGGGAATCCATGAGGCCATTACAACTGCCGCGTGGACTGCGGGAGCGGTCGTCGTCACCGGCGTAGCCCTGTCGGCTTTCACCGCCTTCCTCAGCGACGTCGCCGCTGCGGGTGGTGTCGTCGTTGTCGTCGGCAACACCATTCGGACCATCAAATCGGTTTACGATACGCACAAGATCCTGCTGATCCTGGGTGCAGCCACGGCCGCGGGAGCAGCCACCGTCACCGCCTTCGACGAGATGCCCGACCTCACCGAGGTCACCACCAAGCTCACCGCCATCATCATGATGAAGGTCCTGACCAGTGGCGATGACGTACCATCCGGGCCGGCGAACAACTCGAACACGCCCGGCACGCCGGAGTACACGAAGCGCGTCGAAGAATTGGCTGCGGACCCGGCAAAGAACGGCAAGGTCAGCCCCCAGTCCAGACGGGAAGCCGAGGTCGGGCTTGCACACGAAAACGCCGGCAGGGTGGGACCACTCGAACGGGCGCAACCGGGTCCCAACGGTGAGGACACGGGTGAGTTCGTAGACAAGAACACCAACACGCATTGGGATGTGAAGAGTTCCCCGGACGTGATTCCCGACTATCGGCCGGCCGATGTCGCCGGGAAGCCGATCCCAAACCCGCAAACCGATGACGAGTTCGTCGACATGATCGAAGAGTCACTCGAGTCGGGCGAAAACGTCATGATCGACCAGAGTGGTATGTCATCGGCCAGGATCACCCGTCTGAAGGAGATCGTGCAGAATCATCCGGAATGGCAAGGGAAGGTGCTCTGGTAGCTGATGGCAGCCGATGTGGGGATTCGTATGGAGGACGTTCGTAAGTGGCCGGTGGCTCCCGAGGCGCGGCGCGCGTTGGCCGACTACCTCGAGTCACTGCCTGCCGATCCCGGCGCAGAGCGTTTGTCTTCCATGCTGCTGAGCGGGGCGAGTCTCGACTTCACAGGTGCTGATCTGTCTGGCCTCGATCTGCTCGGAGCCGAACTGAGCGAGGCGAACCTGGCGGAAGTGCCCATGGTCGAAGCGGATCTCTACACAGCGTGGGTCTCAGCGGCCGACCTGAGCGGTGCCGACCTGACCCGTGCCGACCTGCGCAAGGTCCAAGGCCGTGGCTGCCGTGGCAGGAATGCGGTATTCCGGGAGGCGAACCTGCAGCGCGCCGATTTCTCACACTCGGATCTGCAGGGCGCCGATCTACGCGACGCCCGATTGCAGCGCTCGGTATTCACCGAAGCAGACCTACGGTTGTCGGACCTTCGGGACTGTGCATTCGAGCGAACCAGGTTCTCCCGCGCTCGCCTCGGAGGGGCCCTCGTCGAGGGAGCCACAGGCTTGGTGACCGGCCCGATCGATATCGGCGACGAGGCGCCGAACCTCATCGACGGTGCCGAATTGCAGGAATGGTTCCTAGACAAGGGGGCGCCGCAGGTGGACGTTCGCCGACGCGCCTGAGATACCCGACGCGACAGCGAGCGAGAACCCGGGTGATCCGACGAGGACACCTGCCTCCACAACCGCGGCTTCGGCGAATCCGGTTCGATCAGCTGACTGGAGCCCTCGTCGCAGTTCCCCCAAGCTTCCCCTCACACCGCTCATGTACGGCGGCGGCCAGGAACGCGGGGGCTGCGTCCTGGCACCCTTCCGGTGGCATTGATCGCGGGCCTCGGCACTGCCGCCGAACTCGCCGGCAAGCAACATAACGCGCGCACCACCGCCAACCTGCGCTATCGGCAAGCAGTTCTGGATACCTTCCTTGAGCTCGGCGGCGAAATCAACGGCGACCCGGATCTGACCGTCCCCCATACCCTGAATGTGTCCATACCCGGGCTCGACTCCGAAGCGGTCATGCTCGCGCTCAAGGGCACCCTAGCCATCTCCAACGGCTCGGCCTGCACGTCTCAGAGCTACGAACCGAGCCATGTCCTGGCAGCGATGGGGCTGTCCGATGAGCGAATCAACGGCGCACTCCGCATCTCATGGAGTCACCTCACGCCTGATGTCGACTGGGCGACCGTTAACCACTGTGTCAAGGTACTACTTTGAGTAGATCCACCGTACAGCCAGCGCACTGAGCTGGCCTTGGTGCTCGACATGTCGCGTCGTCACGATTCCTCGCCAAGCCGATGGGGCTTCCCCAATTTGACAGGGCTCGGGGCGAGTGCCTCAGTGACACAGGAATAGCTCTACCGGAGCGCCTGCCAGGGGCAGCAGTCCCGTCCCCTGCGAGGCCAATCTGCTGGTAGACGGTAGGCCTGGAGTCACCCTGCCAAATTCGAGATCACCAACCGTGTCCAACGCGGAGGAAAAATTCGGGAGTTCTCGGGTAAGCGACCGATCACTACCAGACCCCGGTCGCGGAACCCACCAATGGAGGCGACCGTGCCCAGAGATACATCCCCGGCGAGCCCTTCTGCACACCGCGCCGGCACCCTGCGCCGCACCGCCGAGTCGGCGGCCCGCGGTGGACGCACTCCCCAGTGGCACGTCTCCAGAATAGAAGTTGCCAATATTACCACCGAACAATACGACCAGGCAGTTGCCGCATTGTCCGCGCTATTGACAAAATGGCACGAAAATATTCCAGAAGACGAGGCAGCGTGATTTGCCGATGATTCCAGTTCCGCTCGCCGAATTCCTCGATAATGATTTACCGGAACGGATACACGTCAGCAAAATCATCCCCAGGGAGTCCAGCAATGGGACGATCGAAATCACGACGCACCGGCGCCGATTCACTTGCCGCGCTCGGTGACGATGTCAGAGTGGCGACATACACTCGACGCTCCACCGACGACGGAAATCAGCCCTACACAATCGACGCCCAGGACACCCGACTGTCTGCCTATGTCGCCTCACAACCCGGATGGCGCGTAGTCAGGAAATACTCCGATGACGCGTCCGGAGCAACCACCGAACGCCCTGAATTGAAAAAGGCGATGGCAGCCGCCCAGAACGGCTTGTTCGACGTGCTGCTCGTCTACCGCGTCGACCGCTTCTCACGGAACCTCCGCGACATGGTGGTCCTGCTGGACGACCTCGACGAAGCCGGCGTCATCTTCCGCTCGGCCACAGAACCCTTCGACACATCCACCCCCATGGGCCGCATGCTGGTCCAGATGCTCGGCATGTTCGCCCAGTTCGAACGCGACACGATCATCGACCGTGTCATCGCCGGAATGGAACGCAAAGCCGCGAAAGGCAAATGGAAAGGAGGAAAACGCCCCTTCGGATATCGCGTCGACCCGGCCACACACGTCCTCGTGATCGATGAACACGAAGCTGCCGTCGTACGTACCTTGTTCGATCTCTACACCACCAACCGAACCGGTGCCCGATCCGTCGCCAGCACTCTCAACGACCGCGGTCACCGAACCACCACCGGAGGGCTCTGGTCTGGACATCAGGTCCTGCGGGCCCTATCCAACCGGACCTACCTCGGCGAACTCACCTTCCGAGGCCACACCGTCACCGGCAGCCACGAACCGATCATCGACACCGAACAATGGGAACGCGCCCAGACCATCTTGCAATCGCGCGCGGAAAATCCTGCCCACCGCGCCGCATCCGGCTCCGACTACATGCTGACAGGCCGAATCCGCTGCCACCGAGCCATGGTCGGCACCCGAGCCACCGGACGCAGCCGCACCTACCGCTACTACACCTGCTGGAACACCACCCGCTACAACTCCTCGAAATGCGACTTCCCACGACTCGACGCCGACGCGGTCGACAACGCAATACTCGACAGCCTCGCCAGCTTCTACCGCACCCAGCGCACACTCCTCGACGACGCCATCAACGCGGCCCGGAAACACCATCAGGCCGCACACACCGACCGCCGAGCCGAGCTCGACACCATCGACGCCGAACTCGCCAAGACCAACAAAGCGATCGACCGCTACCTCGCGGCTTTCGAATCCGGAACACTCGACGACACTCTCTTGGCCGAACGCCTCACCCAGCTACGCACCAAGACCACGCAACTCCGGACGCGCCACGACGAGCTGACCATGGCGATGGAGGACGAACCCCAAGTTCCCGAGTCGAAGACCCTGGACCAGGTTGCCGACGCCATCGGCGACATCATCCGCGCCGGAAACCACAATCAGGCCAAGGCACTGATCGAGGCACTCATCGACAAAGTCACCATCATCGCGCCCGACCGCCTGGTCCCCGTATTCCGCGTCCCCACGACCACGGACCCGCAGCCAATCCGTGCAGAAAAAGAAGAAACCGCCCCCGAAGGAGCGGTTCGTATACCGACTACATTGGTGGAGCTAAGGGGACTCGAACCCCTGACCCCCACACTGCCAGTGTGGTGCGCTACCAGCTGCGCCATAGCCCCGGATGTTTGCCGCCGGTTCCCCGGCTGCCTGAACGAAGTTACACCACCTCCACGGCTGGCACCAAATCGCCTGCATTTCCGATGAACGCTGAGGTCACGAGGCTACCTTTTGGACCCATTCCGGTTCGTTGACATCGATGTGCGCAGTGCCGTCGAACACACCGGGGGTGGCCGCGGCGCCGTCGAGGGCAGCGCTCAGGTCGTCGATGGCGGCGGCGGCCTGGTCCTTCGCCTCCTGGGTCCGGGCGCCGGTGGACAGGCAGGTGCGGGCGTCCTCCGAGGCCCCGGCTTCGGTGGCGATGGTGAGCAGTTCGTCGTCGGTGAGGCCGGCACCCTCGTCCGGCTGGCGGGTGGTGAAGAGGGCGTCGTGGAACTTTCCGTAGACGACGCCGGAACCGGTTTCCGCGACGCACTGCAGGGCCGCGGTGGCGCGGGTGGAGTAGTCACCGCTCGCGGACTCGGGGTCGAGGAAATTGACGAAGCGGTAGCGGACGGCGAGTCCGCCCTCATCGACCTTCTGGGCGATCTCCTGGCCGTAGAGGTGTTCCAGGGTGCCGCAGGCCGGGCAGAGCGGGTCTTCGTAGATATCGATGGTCTTCGGTGCGTCCGGCCGGCCCAGCAGAACCGCCCCGTTGCTCTCCAGTACGGTCCGCACCGCCTCGTTCCGGACCGTGCCGTATCCGTCGTTACGTACTTCGGCGCCGTCGGAGCCCCAGCGGTAGGCGAAGAAGACGATCAGTGCGATCAACCCCAGGGCCACCGCACCCAGGGCATAGGTGGTCCGGTTGGACATGGGCCGGGGGGTGTAGTCGGACGGCGAATTGCTCACCCGACCACTCTGCCGCATCCAGGCGAATCGGTCACCTACGCCTCCCGGCTCTCATGTCTCGGGGTACGGACGCCGGCCGGCGGCGCCCTCGGCGGCGGCCGCTTCGGCGACCACCGGCCGCGCGACGCCCGGCTCGGCGATCACCGCTTTCGGTGCGGCGGGGCCGTCGGCCGCCGCGGGGTCGACGGTGGGCCGGCGCATGGGTTCGGGCACGATCAGCCAGGCCAAGGCGGCGACGGCCAAGAGCGAGCCGGTGACGGCCAGGCCGGCACCGTAGGACAGCCGCTGGGCGATGGCGCCGACCACGATCGGGCCGAGAACGGTACCCAGGTCCTGCGACATCTGGAACCCGGCGAGCATGGTGCCGCCGCGGGCGCGGGAACCGATGATATCGCCGACGGCGGCCTGCTGGGCGGGGGTGAACAGACCCGACCCGATTCCGGCGACGAACGAGGTGATCAGCAACCAGACCAGGTCGGGGGCGAGACCGAGGCCGGTGGTACCGATGGCGCACACCAGGGCGCCGGAGATCAGCAGCGGGCGGCGGCCGTAGCGGTCGGAAAGCCGGCCGGAGAAGAACAGCACGGTGGCGTTGCCGGCGGCGAAAACGGTGAGAGCCACCCCGGCCATACCGGAGGGTTGGCCGAGAACCTCCACCACCAGCAGCGGCACCAGAGCCATCCGCACACCGAACACCGCGGCGCCGTTGGCGAAGTTGGACCACAGCGCCGCCCGGTACTCGGGGCGGGCCAGCCCCTGCCGGAACGTGATGGTGGGGGTACCACCGGCGGATTCGCTTTCGGTGATCCGGGAATCGCGCAGATTGAAATACACCACCGCGACCGCGATCAGCAGGGCGACAGCGTAGATGAGGAAGGGCGCGCGCAAGCCGAATCCGGCGAGCGCCCCGCCGATCAGCGGTCCGGACAGGCCACCGATCAGGAAACAGGTCGACCACAGTCCGGTGACCCGACCACGCTCGGTGGGTGGAGAGAGCCGGATCACCAGCGCCATCGAGGAGACGGTGAACATGGTGGAGCCGACGCCACCCAGCGAGCGCAACACCATCAGCTGCCAGTAGGTCTGGGCGAAGGCACTGGCACCGGTGGAGATCGCGACGATGAGCAGACCGACGAGATAGATACGCCGCTCCCCCAGTAACTGCACCAGGCGCCCGCTGACCGGCGCGAACAACAGCCGCATGGCAGCGAAGGCACTGACGATCGCGGAGGCGGCGGCCACCCCGACCCCGAAGCTGAGCGCGAACTGCGGCAGCACCGGGGAGACCAGGCCGAACCCCATGGCGATACAGAACGCGGCCCCGACCAGAACCCAGATCTCGCTGGGCAGCGGGGGTTTTCCGGCCGTGTTCACCCGCCGCGCGAACAGGCGCCGCCGGCGGCCCGACCGCCCACCGGCTCCGCTCCCGGACTCGGGTCGATCATGTGCCACGGCCTCACCACTCACCCAGGCAGTCAACGCCGAGCCGGACCCCGCAATTCCCCGGGGCGGACCCGGCCGCCGCCCCACCGCCCGGCCGGAGACCGCACGCGCGGCGCGCGGCGGGCCCCTCAGGTGCCCGCGAGCACTCTCCCGACCAGCTCCCGCGCGGCGTCCTGCACCTGTGCGAGGTGTTCGGGACCGTGGAACGATTCGGCGTAGATCTTGTACTTGTTCTCGGTGCCCGACGGCCGCGCGGCGAACCAGGCATTGGCGGTACTGACCTTCAGGCCGCCCAGCGCGGCCCCGTTTCCGTGGGCACGGGTGGCGACCTCGGTGATCGGTTCGCCGGCGATATCGCCGGCGGGAACCTGTTCCGGGCTGAGCGCGGCCAGCAGTTTCTTCTCCGCCGGCTCGGCGGGGGCATCGATGCGGGCGTAACTGGGGCTGCCGTAGCGGCGTTCGAGTTCGTGGTAGCGGGCCGACGGGCTCTCCCCGGTGACCGCGGCGATCTCACCCGCCAGCAGCGCCAGCAGTATCCCGTCCTTTTCGGTGGTCCACACCGTACCGTCCCTACGCAGGAAGGAGGCCCCGGCGCTCTCTTCGCCGCCGAAGGCCAGACTGCCACTGAACAGGCCGGGTACGAACCATTTGAACCCGACGGGTACCTCGTACACCTGCCGGCCGAGCACGTTGACCACCCGATCGATCATCGACGAGGTCACCGCCGTTTTCCCGATCTTGGTGAGGGCATCCCATCCGCTCCGGTTGGCCACCAGGTATTCGATGGCCACCGCGAGGAAATGGTTCGGGTTCATCAGGCCACCGTCGGGGGTGACGATGCCGTGCCGGTCGGCATCGGCGTCGTTGCCGGTGGAGATGTCGTAGTCGTCCCGGATGGAGACCAGCGAGGCCATGGCATGCGGGGAGGAGGGGTCCATCCGGATCTGGCCGTCGCTGTCGAGGGTCATGAAACGCCAGGTGGGATCGACACTCGGGTTCACCACCTCCAGTTCGAGGTCGTAGCGCTGACCGATCTCCTCCCAGTAGTCGACGCTGGCCCCACCCATCGGATCGGCCCCGAGCCGGATACCCGCGCCCTTGATGGCATCCAGGTTCAGCACAGCCGGCAGGTCGGCGATGTAGTGCTCGAGGAAGTCGTAGCGCTCGGCGGTGTCCATCGCCTGCGCCAGCGGAGCGCGTTTCACCCCGGCCAGACCGCCCCTCAGCAGCTCGTTGGCGCGTTCGGCGATGGCGTCGGTGGCGCCGGTATCGGCGGGGCCCCCGTGCGGCGGATTGTATTTGATCCCACCGTCGCGGGGCGGGTTGTGCGAGGGCGTGACCACGATGCCGTCGGCTTGGTGGCGGGCACCGTCGCGGTTGTGCCGCACCACCGCGTGGCTGAGCGCCGGGGTGGGGGTGTAGCGGCCGCGGGAGTCGACCACGGCACCCACGTCGTTACCCGCCAGCACCTCCAGCACCGTGGTCCACGCGGGTTCGGACAGGGCGTGGGTATCGCGGGCGAGATAGATGGGACCCGTGATACCGCGGGTCGCGCGGTATTCCACGATCGCCTGGGTGATGGCCAGGATATGCCCCTCGTTGAAAGTCGCGTCCAGACTCGACCCGCGATGGCCGGAGGTCCCGAAAGCCACCTGCTGCGTGGGTTCCGCGGGATCGGGCACTCTGCTGTAGTACGCGGTCACCAGTCCCGGAACGTCCACCAGATCGCCGGGGCGGGCGGGCCGTCCGGCTCGATTGTGGGCCATGCTCGGATCTCCCTTCGTGGTCGGCCGCACGCGGCTGGTCATCGTGATCATCCGCACGATTCCGCGAGCGCGGCGGCCGGCGCGGCCACGGCGAAAATGTCAACGGCCGCCGCGGCCGGGCACAGCCCGTGATAGGTGCGCGGGGAGGCCCGGCGCTCTGTGTTCACCGTGTTCACCGATCTCACCATGACCCGGCCCTTTCGCTCGTCCCGTTCCACGTTCGCCTCGTGCCGTACCACGTTGTCCCGCCGCGCTTTCCACCGATCGCCGGTGCCCGGCGGCGACCGCGCCGGGAGCTACCGTCACCGTTTCCGGGACGACCCGAACGCCGCACCGGCGGCACTCGATTCGAGCAGTGTACGAACCCCGGCGCGGTAATCGGAAAAGGTGGTGAACCCCCGTAATACCCCGGTACCGCGGAAAGAATGCACCGAGCGGGCGGGCATCCGCCCGTTCGGTGGGGTCGGCCGGATACGGAATCGGACGTTCGTCCACAGGAAAACGGAGGACAGCAGGCTCAGGAGGGCTGCGCGCGACCGGATCGAAACCGATTCGGGTTAATTCGTAGCTTGCTACCATTCCGGATGTGAACCTTGCCACCGGTGCGCCCCGGACGCGTCGTCTCCGGGTCGACGCGGCGCGCAATCAACAGCGGATCATCGAGGCCGCACGGGAGCTCTTCGCCGATCGGGGTCTGGAGATCACGCTCGACGATGTGGCCGAGCGCGCGGGGGTCGGCGTGGGCACCGTGTACCGCCGGTTCGCGAACAAACGGGAACTGATTTCCGAGGTCTTCTCCGGGCATATCCGCGATTTCGCCGAGGCCGCCGAGGAAGCGCTCGCCGCAGCGGACCCCTGGGACGGCCTGGTTCGGCTGTTCGAGTACGCCTGCCGGCATATGGCGACCAACCGTGGTTTCAGTGAGGTCGTACTCGAAATGGGCGACGATCCGGCCCGGTGGGATTGCCGGCAGGACCGGATCGGCCCCGCGGTGGCCGCCGTGATGGACCGGGCCCGGGAGGCCGGGGTCGTGCAGCCCGGTATCGAGGCCACCGACCTGTTCGCCCTGATCTACATGGTGGATTCGCTGGCCGATTTCGCCCGGCCCGTGGATCCCGATATCTGGCGCCGGTACATGGCGATCACGCTCAACGGCATCCGGGCCGACAGCACGCCGCCACAGGCGTTGACCGTGAACGCGCTCAGCCTCGCCGAGGTCGAGCAGGCCAAGGCGGCCAAACCCGGGCCATTCCCGGGCCGTCGACGCTGAGCCTCCCCTCCCCGGCGCATCCCCCGCTGGAAATTTTCGCGGCGGTGGCCTCGGCCATACCCTAGAGTTGGACATGTGACCAAGTACTGGGTGAACTGGGCGGGCGATCAGCGATGCGCGCCGACCCGGCTGTCGGCGCCGCGCGATCACGCCGAACTGACCGATGAACTGGCCCGGGCCGCCGCCGACGGCCACCGGGTCCGGGTGGCGGGCTCCGGCCACTCGTTCACCGATACCTGCCTCACCGACGGGCTCCTTCTCGACCTCTCCCGGATGAACCGGGTACTCGAGGTCGACCGCGCCACCGGGCGGGCCCGGGTACAGGCGGGAACGACTCTGGCCGCACTCAACACCGCACTCGACCAGCACGGACTCGCCTTCCCGAACCTCGGTGATATCGATGTCCAGACCATCGCCGGAGCCACCGCCACCGGTACCCACGGCACCGGAGGGCGACTACCCAATATCTCGGCGGCCTTACACGGCGTGGAACTCGTCACCGCCGACGGACGACTACTGGAGCTGACCGAGGAGACCGATCCGGAAGCCTGGCGGGCGGCCCGGGTGAGCCTCGGCGCACTGGGCGTGGTCACCGCCTTCACGCTGCAACTCGTACCCTCCTTCGTCCTGGAGGGAATCGAGCGACCGATACCGGTCGAGGAAGTGCTCGCGGACCTGGACTCCTATATCGACGGCAACGATCATTTCGAGTTCTACATGTTCGCGCACAGCCCGGTCGCGATGACCAAACGCAACAACCGGGTCGAACTACCGGCCGCGCCACGCCACGAAGCCCTCGACTGGTTCACCGATGTCCTGCTGTCGAATCACCTGTTCGATACGCTGTGCCGACTGTCGCGCAACCGCCCGGAACTGATTCCGTGGATCCAGCGCGGTGCGGCCTACGCCGGCAGCTACCGGCGTCAGGTGGACCGCTCGTACCGGGTCTTCACCAGCCCCAGACTGTTCCGCTTCACCGAGATGGAATACGCGATCCCGCGCGAATATTCGGCCGAGGCGATCCGCGAGATCAAGGAGACCGCGAAACGTTTCGCCAGCCCGATGCCCATCGAGGTGCGCTGGGTGGCCGGCGACGACGCGTTCCTCTCCCCTGCCGGCGGCCGAGCGACCTGCTATATCGCGGTACACCAGTACCAGGGCATGGAGTGGGAGCCCTTTTTCCGCGCCTGCGAAGCGGTTTTCGACCGCTACGACGGCCGCCCGCACTGGGGCAAGAGACATTTCCAGGACGCGGCGACGCTACGCGGCCGCTACCCCCAGTGGGAACGTTTCGCCGCGGTGCGGCGGCGATACGACCCACAGGGCCGGTTCGCCAACGACTACCTGGACCGGGTCCTCGGCCCGGTCTCAGCAGGTGAGTATCCGCTCGACCAGCCGGGGCAGGGCGACCCCGATGGGTTCGCGGACGACCTCCGTAGCGAGCGAATCGTACGGGGTGGGTTCGGCGTTGACGATGACCAGATCCGCCCCCGCGGCCACCGCCCGCCCGCACAGCGACGCGGCGGGTTCGACCTGCAGTGAGGTCCCGACGGCCAGGAAGATATCGGCCGTCTCGGCCGCCAGTGCGGCCTTCAGTAGCGTCCGGTGGTCCAGCGCCTGGCCGAACATGATGATGTCGGCCTTGAGGATGCCGCCGCACTCGGGACAGGACGGATCGGCCTCTCCCGCGGCCACCCGGTCCAGGGTCGCGGTCATACTCGCGGTGTAGGGACAGTTCACGCAGACCACATCGAACATGTTTCCGTGGATCTCGATCACCCGCTGCGGTGCGGAACCGGCGCGCTGATGCAGCCGGTCGATGTTCTGGGTGACGATCGTGAGAGCCCACCCGGCCCGTTCCAGGTCCACCAGCGCGTGGTGTGCGCCGTTGGGCTCGGCCCGCCACGCCGGATTGTCGCGGCGGGCGCGCCAGGAACGTGCCCGCAGGGCCGGATCGGCCATGTAGTTGTCGTAGGTGGAGAGCAGTTCGGCCATGGGATCCTCGGTCCAGACCCCGCGCGGACCGCGGAAATCCGGGATACCGCTGTCGGTGGAGATACCCGCGCCCGTCAGCACGGCGATACGACCGGTCCGCCGGTGCCAATCCGTCATCGGGAAACCCTCGGAGCCGAGTACGCACCGCGGGGAGGGCCACCGCGCCGAAACGCCCGCTGGCATGGAATCCGCATACCGCAAGCTTAGGCAGCGGCGCCGGACCCCGGCACCCGGCCGAGCAAACCAACCTTCCCAGCTAATGTTCGGCAAACGATTTGCCGACTTCGGGTCTGTTATTCCCCCGGTTTGGAATCCCACGGTCTCCTCTACCGGACCGCACCCTAATTCAGCCGCTGGAACTGAGGATTTTCCCAAAAGATCACAAGCGGATCGCGGCATCGACACGCCCGGAGTGCCTCCTGTGACTGTTGTCTCCGGATTTGCTACAAGGTGTCCAGGTGGAGATTTCTTCGTTATGGTGAACATAGTCACCGCACCCGATACCGAGACGGAGGTACTGCCATGGCTCGCCACCGCGCACCACATCCGGCAGATCCGCGGGGCGGGTACCGATCGCCGGAGATCTACGGCAGTAACGGTTTGATAACCGAATCGCCGGGGTATTCGGACAATATGACAGCACTGCGCAACCGACCCACCCGGATCGCCGGCATGGAATGGGGCACCGCGCTGCTGGCTCTGGCCACCTGCCTCGTTTTCACCACCGGGATCGCCGCCATAACGCAATCCTTGGAGGCCGCGCTGATCGCCACCGCCAGCATCCTGGCCGGGCTCGGAATCACCCTGCGGATCCTGCGGACCCCGCGCTGAGGACCGTTCCCCCGGCCCGCTCCCGAACACCCCTCCGCGCCGCTAGTCTGCGAATATGGCATCCGGAGAGGGGTCCGAGGAGACCATCGGCGGGGACGACCGAGGCGGTGGCCCGGCCGCGGAACCGGCCGATGGATCACCGCGCGGCCCACGCAGGGATCCGGTAGTCGATATCGGATGGCTCGATCGCGGAGGCGGTCGGCACACCGGCCGTCTACCGCGACTGTCCACGGTTCTGTTGATCGGCGCGTTCGTCGCCGTACTGGTTCTGTACCTGATCCTGCAGCCGGGGTGACCGGCGACCGGGAACAAACGGCTTGCTCCAGCGCTTTAAGGTTGTCGATATGAAGGAGAAGGGGCGCAAGGTCATCGCGACCAACCGCCGGGCACGGCACAACTACACGATCCTGGACATCTACGAGGCCGGGATCGCGCTGGTCGGTACCGAGGTCAAAAGCCTGCGCGAGGGGAAGGCCTCGCTCGTGGACGCCTTCGCGACGGTCGACAACGGCGAGGTATGGCTGCGCGGCCTGCATATTCCGGAGTTCAGCCACGGAACGTGGACCAACCACGCGCCACGGCGAGTGCGCAAGCTGCTACTGCACCGGCGGGAGATCGAACGCCTGGTCGGTAAATCCCGCGAAGGCAACCAGACGCTGGTCCCGCTCTCGATGTACTTCTCCGACGGCAAGGTGAAAGTGGAACTCGCCCTGGCCAGAGGTAAACAGGACTACGACAAGCGCCAGGATCTCGCCCGGCGTACCGCCGAGCGAGAGGTGACCCGTGAGCTCGGCCGCCGTGTGAAGGGTATGCGCTGAGCGTGCGCACCCACGGCCGGAAAAGGGGAATGAACGACGGGGTCCGGAGTGTTAACATGACTAGCCCGGCAAGGTGCCGGGACGTACGGGGCTGAACGGTTTCGACTGCGTACGTTGATTCAGGGGAAGCGTGTCGGTGCAGGCAAGAGACCACCGTAAGCGTCGTTGCAACCAATTAAGCGCCGATTCTCATCAGCGCGAGTACGCTCTCGCTGCCTAAGCGATAGCGTCTCTGTCGGCCCGAGGTTCGCCCTCGGCTTCGGTGCCGGCATCAGCTAGAGGGCTCACCGCGCGACTCGGTCGCGGAGTAACGCGGGACATCCAACAGCGACTGGGATCGTCATCCCGGCTTGTTCGCGAGACCGGGAGATCCGAGTAGAGGCACAGCGGACTGCACACGGAGAAGCCCTGGTGACGCGGCGGAGGACCCGGGTTCGATTCCCGGCAGCTCCACTCACCGGCCCCTCACCCGCGACGCGGGTGAGGGGCTTTTTCATGCCCTATACCCCGCGACGGGGTGTTGTCCGGAGCGCCGAGCCGAGAAAGAGCGGCGCTGGAAACCGCCCCTCACCGTCCCCGTGGTCCGCTTCCCGCCGAATTATGTGTTACCCGACGTTTCGCATATGTGTACGATGTGGCTTACCGGTGCGACGCGAAAGCCACCCCGACGACGAAACCGAGGAGAACAGCGTGACAGCAGCGGACCCCGAACCCGGCGCGACCGAGCGAACAGTGCACAACCGCGGTTTCGATCTCGCGGTCTACGAATACGGTGACCCCACGGCGGAAACCGTCGTCCTGGTACACGGATGGCCGGATACCCACCATCTGTGGCGCGGCGTGATCCCCCTGTTGGCCCGGCGTTTCCACGTGGTGGCCTACGACACCCGCGGCCACGGCGCCTCGACCCGCAGCACCCGGACCGCCGATTTCCGGCTCGCCGAACTCGCCGACGACTTCTTCGCCGTAGCGGATGCGGTCAGCCCCCGGCACCCGGTGCACGTACTGGCGCACGACTGGGGCTCGGTGCAGGTGTGGGAGGCGGTCTGCGAACAACGGGCCGTGGATCGGATCGCCTCGTTCACCTCGGTCTCCGGACCGAACCTCGATCATCTGACCGCCTGGGTACGCGCCCGGCTCGGCCGGCCCGCCCCGCGCAACCTCTGGCAGCCGTTCACCCAGCTGCTGTCCTCGGCCTATACCGGGCTCTTCATGACCCCGGGCCTGCCACGGCTGCTCTTCGGCCTCCTCGCCAGCGAAAAACGCTGGCGACGGGTGATCCGGTTGATGAACGATACGCCGCCGTCGACGATCTTCTTCGCCCCGACCCTGAAACAGGATATGGTCGACGGCCTGCTCATCTACCGTGCCAATATCCTCCCCCACCTGCTGAGACCACGGGAACGCAACACCGACGTCCCGGTCCAGCTGATCGTGGCGAGCCGGGATATCGCGGTGCGACCCGCCGGCTACGACGATTCGGCGCGGTGGGTATCGCGACTGTGGCGCCGGGATGTACCCGCCGGACATTGGATGCCGTTCTCGCATCCGGAACTGCTGGCATCCGCGACAACCGAACTGATCGATGCCGTGGCCGCCGGTACGGTCGGCACCGCGGAGCGGGCCGTCCCACGGAAACCACCGCAGCACCTGCAGGTGGTGCGCACCGCGCGCAGCTAGCGGCGCCCCGGCCGGGCGACGGACGGCGAGCCGGTGGCCGAAAGACGTTTCCGCGCCTCGAGATAACGGCCGAGCAGCCCCGCCGCGTCGAGCATGGCCAGACCCCGCGCGGTCAGTTTCCGCTGCCACTCCTCGAGCGCGGCCGACAGCG
Source organism: Nocardia sp. X0981 (assembly GCF_977089955.1). Classification (NCBI taxonomy): domain Bacteria; kingdom Bacillati; phylum Actinomycetota; class Actinomycetes; order Mycobacteriales; family Nocardiaceae; genus Nocardia; species Nocardia sp. X0981. The sequence continues at coordinate 58,729 of NZ_OZ372435.1, forward strand.
TATCGGTACCACCGGCCGTCCGGATCCGCTGGACCACAGTGGCGATACGCTCCAGCGGATAACCGCCGCGCCTGAGCAGATGAGCGAGTTCGGCATCGCGGATATCGGCGCTCCGGAAGACGCGGTAACCCGTGGCCGGATCACGCTCGGGAGCGAGAATGCCTGCCGATTCCCATTTCCGCAGCGTCGCCGGGGCGAGCCCGAGCCGGTAGGCGAGTTCGCCGATACTGTACGGCGCGGCCGGAACCGGTGCCACCACCTCGGACTCGGCCGTCAGATGACCGACCGCCGCCCGTACCGCGGCGAGGGTTTCCCGGTCACGCCGCAGCCTGTCGTGGCCGCGGTCGATGGCGATCAGGGCACGCTCGAGTTCGTCCGCGTGCAGGGCCCGCATGATCGCACCGGCGACCGCGTACCCGTAGGCCGTGACGAGCGCGAGATAGGCGCGCAATGCCGCGGCGTGCAATTCGGTGTAGACGCGGTAGCCGCTGGGTGTGCGCTCGGCCGCCGGTAGGAACCCGTCCCGCTCGTAGTTGCGCACCGCCTGGGTCGAGATATTGTGCTCGCGCGCGAGGTCGGTCGGCCGAAAGCTCTTCACCGGTCCGACACTCTACCCAGCTGTCGACCAGGCCTGGATCAGCCGACCCACGGGGAGCTGATGCTCCGCCCGGGCCGGCTCTCCGGCCGCCGCACCGGCTCCGGCCCCCGGTCGATCACCCGAAACCGCCCGGCGATCGGTCACGACGATCCTGCCCACGGGGTGGCCCGCTTCCGGTGTCACGCCGAGCCGGCCCGGACGGATTCGCCGGAGCCCGGCTCCGCGCGAAGGAAACGCTCACCCCAGGCCCGGATCTGCGCGCTCAATTCCGGCGGGCCGAGCACCCGGAATTCGGCTTCGAGCGATCCGAGCGCCATGGTCGGCCAGTCCAGCGAATCGGTGGTCATCCGCACCCGGCAGCGAGCGGGACCGACCTCCTCCACGGTGCCCCACCGCCCGATACGCCGGCGGACATCCTCCGCGGGCGCATCCACCAGCGCCTCGATCCGATACGAACGCGGAATATTGTCCATACCGGCGCGGACGAATTCGGCGGCATCCTCGGTGGGCAGTTCCCGCGGACGGAAGCGGGCACCATCACCTCGCGGATCGCCGAGGCGATCGATACGGAAACTACGCCAATCGTGGCGGGTGAGATCGAAGGCGACCAGATACCAGCGCCGACCCCGGGATACCAGCCGATACGGTTCGACATACCGCTCGGTGCGGCTACCGTCGGCGGCGGTGTAGGAAAAATGGACCCGCTCACTGTCCCGGCAGGCCAACGCCAGCACCGTGAGTACCGCCGGATCAGGCCCGGACCCGGATTCGCCGCCCCACTCGCCGGGGACGGTCATGGCGCGGATGGCCTCCACACGGCGGCGCAGCCGCGGCGGCATCACCTGCACCACTTTGGCCAGCGCGCGCACCGACGCTTCCGCGACCCCCTCCACCATGCCCTGCAGGGCGGTCTGGAGTCCGATCACCAGCGCGACCGCCTCGTCGTCGTCCACCATGAGTGGGGGCAGCGCGGCGCCGGCGGCGAGCTGATAGCCACCGTCGACACCGCGCTGGGCTTCCACCGGGTACCCCAGTTCGCGGAGCCGGTCGATATCGCGCCGCAGCGTCCGCGGTGATACCCGCAGCCGTTCGGCCAACTCGGCACCGGGCCAGTATTTGTGGGTTTGCAGCAGCGACAACAGGCGCAGCGTCCGCGTGCTCGTATTCGCCATACCGTCGATTGTGGCCGGAATTGCGGTCGGATAGTGACCGCTGGGCTGCGGTCCGCGAGCTCAGGGGGAAGACCGCGGCCGTATCAGTTCGAGCCGATCGCGCGCAGCGAGACGCCGGTGATGGTATCGGCGCTGATGGTGCCGTCGGCGTGTTTACGGCCGTAGACCATAACCGGAGCACCCACCGCTATAGCGGCGACTTCGGTAGCGATCAGGACGTAGACCTTCGTCTCGGCGTCGGTGTGCACCACGATCTCCGACTTCGTGAGTTCGCTGGTCACATGTAGGGTGCTGCCGTCGTTGGTCTTGACCTTTCCGAACACGAAACCCGCACCGATATCCGGAGACCTCTTCTCCGGCGGGGTTTCCTCGGTGACGGTTCGGGTCGATACGGCGGTCACCAGGGTCGCGGGCGCGGGTTCGTCGGCGGAGGGGGTGAGGTAGAAGCAACTCACGGCCAGTAGTACCGCGAGCCCGAGACACAGCCCGATCAGCGCTTGACCGCCGATGGGTAGCGCCCCGGCGGTCTCGGCATGCGGCAGATACTCGTGCAGCTCCGCCGACTCGGCGGACCACGGCGCGGAATGCCCGGCCGTATGGGCGACGGAGCCGGAGTCGTACGCCTGCCGTGGTTTCCTGGGTTCCGCAGCCGGTACAGCGGGCGCCGCCGGCCACCGCGGCTCGTCGGGCGAACGGGCCGGGGCGAGTCGTGGACGGGATGGGGCGGACTCACCCGATACCGGAGTCGCGGAAGTTTCTTCGGCCGCGGGCCGGGGGAAACGGTCCTCGGCCGGCTCCGGGGCGGCCGAGCCGGATGAGGGCGGATCATCGTCCTCGGGCTCGGCATCGGAACCGGCCGCGGCACTTTCCGGCCGCGAACTCGGCGCCGGGTGTTCCGGCCGCCCACGGCCGGCACCGGCACGGAGCACCCCCGGGTCCAGGCTGCCGAACCGGTCGGCGCTCACACCGGGCCGGTGTCGTGACCCTGACCACGGAGTGCGCTTACTGGACATGAAGCCAGGCTAGACCCTCTGTTTAGTCCCCTATCTTCACTGACGGGAGTAATCGTGGGATGAAAGGACTTATCGCCCAAAGCTTCCCGTACCGGACCACTCCGCCAGCAGGACCTCCAGCACCTGCTCGCCGTATCGGGCCAGCTTGTTCTCACCGACACCGCTCACCGCGCTCAGTGCCGCCAGATCCGCGGGCTTACGGGCTGCGATATCGCGCAAGGTGGCGTCGTGGAAAACCACATAGGCGGGCACGCCCTGTTCCTTGGCCGTATCGGCACGCCACTGCCGGAGTCTCTCGAACATCGCGGCATCGGCGGTGGTGAGTTCGGGAGGCGCCGCTTTCCCCGCTTTGGCGCTGCGCGCCGCGCGCGACGGAGTCGCACGCTCGGGTTCACGCCGCAACCGCACGGTACGACCGTCGAACAGTACGCCCTCGCTCGCCTCGGTCAGCGTGAGAACGCCGTAATCGCCGTGGACGGCCAGCAGCCCCCGAGCGAGCAGCTGCCGGATGACACCCCGCCATTCGGTATCCCGTAGCTCGGTACCCACGCCGAACACACTGAGTTCGTGATGGTCGTACTGCTGAACCTTCTGGTTCTTCTTGCCGAGCAGGATATCGATGAGATGACCGGCGCCGAAGCTCTGGCCGCGTTCCCGTTTCAGCCGCAGAACGGTCGAGAGCACTTTCTGCGCGGCGACGGTGCCGTCCCAGGATTCGGGTGGTGAGAGACAGGTGTCGCAGTTACCGCACGGCTGTGGTGACTGGCCGAAATAGGCGAGCAACTGGGCACGGCGGCAGTCGACCGTTTCGCACAGCGCCAGCATGGCGTCGAGGTGCAGCTGTAGCTGCCGGCGATGGGCCGCGTCACCGTCGGAGGCATCGATGAGCTTGCGCTGCTGCACCACATCCTGCAGCCCGTAGACCATCCAGGCCGTCGACGGCAGGCCGTCACGCCCCGCACGCCCGGTTTCCTGGTAGTACCCCTCCACCGATTTGGGCAGATCGAGATGAGCGACGAAACGCACATCGGGTTTGTCGATACCCATCCCGAACGCGATGGTCGCCACGACCACCAGGCCGTCCTCACGCAGGAAGCGCGCCTGGTTCTCGGCGCGGGTCCGATTGTCCAGGCCCGCGTGGTAGGGCACGGCACGAATACCGTTCTCGGTGAGGAAGGCGGCGGTCTTCTCCACCGAGTTGCGGGAGAGGCAGTAGACGATCCCGGCGTCACCGGGATGTTCGGCGCGCAGAAAGTCGAGCAGCTGGCGCTCGGGACGATTCTTCGGCTCGATCCGGTACTGGATATTGGGCCGGTCGAAACTGGCCACGAACCGGCGGGCGCCACCGAGGTCGAGCCTGGTGATGATCTCGTCCCGGGTCTTCTCCGTCGCGGTGGCGGTCAGCGCGATCCGGGGCACCTCGGGCCAGCGTTCGTGCAGCATCGACAACATCAGGTAGTCGGGGCGGAAATCGTGGCCCCACTGCGAGACGCAATGCGCCTCGTCGATCGCGAACAGGGCTATCCGGCCCCGATCCAGCAGTTGCGCGGTCGATTCCATCCGCAGCCGTTCGGGGGCCAGATACAACAGATCCAGTTCTCCCGCGGCGAATTGCGCCTCGACCATCCGGCGTTCGTCCGGGAACTGCGTCGAATTGAGGAAGCCGGCCCGGACACCCAGCGCGCTCAATGCGTCCACCTGGTCCTGCATGAGCGCGATCAAGGGGGAGATCACCACCCCCACCCCATCGCGCACCAGCGCCGGAATCTGATAGCACAGCGATTTCCCGCCGCCGGTGGGCATGAGCACCAGCGCGTCCCCGCCGCCGATCACCTGCTCCACGATCGCGTGCTGTTCGCCGCGGAAACTGTCGTAGCCGAAGACCCGGCGTAGGACCTCGTGCGCCGGGTCGTCGGGAACGGGAGGTGCCAGGGAGATATCTGCGGCGGTATCCACGCGGCCATCCTACGAGCGCCGCCCGCGACGGGTCGGGCGAGAACAGCGGCCGGAGCGGGGAGCGGCGGGGTTGTCCCCATGGGGACGGACGCCTCGCGCCACGCGAGCGGTGCTCGCGCATTCCGCACCGGCCCGTTGTCCCGAGCTTCGTGCTCTAGGTTGTGGGCCATGGCATCCGCACTGGTAAACGCCCGAACGGCGCTGTGCGCGACGGCGCTGACCGCGCTCGGGCTCCTCATCCCGTCCGCGACACACGCTCAGCCCCTCCCGCCTCCATGTGTGACCGGATGGGAGGCGACAACCCTGGTCGAGGGGGTCGGCAACCTGGAGAACCTCGATTCCGACGGCTCCGGCGGCTTCTACATCACCGGCATCCGCGACGGCTACCTGGCCCATGTCTCCGCCGACGGGACATTCGAAAAACTGGTCACCGGCCTCGACCAACCGGCAGGAGTGCGTGTGGCGGGACGGTCGGTGTACTTCCTCACCGGTGACCGCGTCTCCGGAGCTCCGGGGACACTGCAGCGCTACGATCTCGACACCGGTGCGGCGACGGTTCTGCTCACCGGGTTGAAAGGCCCGAACGGGCTGCTGCTGCTTCCCGACGGCGACCTGCTGATCAGCAATATCGGCCTGTCCGGTATCCCGTCCGGGATCTCTCGCTACCGGCCCGCCACCGGCGAGTTCACCGAGACCTGGTCACCGCTGCCGCTGACCAACGGCCTGGCGCTCGCGCCGGACGGGAAGTCGATCTACACCGGTAACCTGGCCGCGCAACTGTTCCGGCTCCCGCTCGACGCGCCGGACCGGGCGGCGGTGGTGACCGGTATCCCGGAGCTGCTGTGGCTACCGGATGATATGGAAGCGACCCGCGCGGGCGATCTTTTCGTCGCCGACCACGGGATGGGGGCGGTCTACCGGGTGGATCCGGCCACCGGCAACGCCTGCGCCGTGATCTCCGGGCTCATCAAACGACCCGACCCCGTCCGGACACCCCTGGACGGTGCCACGTCGGTTCGGATCGCCCGCGACGGCGGCTCCTGGGCGTTGTACGTCACCAGCATGGACGGCACGCTGCGCCGCCTTCGCCCGCCCGCGGACGTGGATCTGACTCCCGCCGACGCGACACGGTGGTAACACGGCGGCAACCGGGAAATTTTTCCAAGACCGGCTAATTGAGGTCAAAAAGTGGCCGCTGTGGGTCATAACGTGGATCTCGAACAGGGAACGAACCACGAAAGACCGACGAAAGGCGACGACCATGAGCGAGACCTCCACCCTCGGCGAGACCGGCAACGAGACGACCCTCTCCGGTGAGCGCGCGGATCTGCTCGCGGAACTGCGTGCCGCCCGCTTCTTCCTGCGCTTCACCGTCCGCGATCTGACCGACGAGCAGGCCGCGCTCCGCCCGACACCCAGCGAACTGTGCCTCGGCGGACTGATCAAGCATGTCGCCTCGGTCGAGCGCGGCTGGGTGGACTTCATCCTGGACGGCACTTCGATCATGAAGGATTTCGACGATATGACCGCGGAGGATTTCCAGGCCCGCGACAACGACTTCCGGATGCTGCCCGGCGATACGCTGGCGGGAATACTCGAGGCCTACGAAGAGGTGGCGCGCCGGACCGACGAAATCGTCGCCACCGTCGACCTCGACCGTGTCCGGCCCCTGCCCAAGGCGCCGTGGTATCAGGAGACGCACCACTCGAGCCGGCGGGTACTGATCCACATCATCGCCGAAACGACCCAGCACGCCGGCCATGCCGACATCATCCGGGAAGCGATCGACGGCGCGAAGACCATGGGCTGACCCGCGCTCTCCTGCGCGGAGGGGCGAGCGGTCCGCGCGAAGCGGACCACTTCCTCACCCCGCGAGCCGGTCCAGAACCTGCTGGTGCAGCGGGCCGTTGGTCGCCACGGCGTCACCACCGTGCGGTCCCGCTTCGCCGCCGAGCGAGGTGAAGGTGCCCCCGGCCTCCCGGATCAGGATGTCCAGGGCCGCCAGATCCCACAGCGATACCTCGGGTTCGGTGGCGATATCCACCGCACCCTCGGCCACCAGGCAATAGTTCAGGAAATCGCCGTAGCCGCGGACCCGCCAGACCTCGTCGGTGAGGTCGATGAAGCGGTCCCGTAGGCCACGGTCACGCCAGCCGGAGAGACTGGAGAAAGCGAGACTCGCCGAACCCAATTCGGCGACAGCGGAAACGGTGATCGGTTTCGGCGCACCGGGATGGAAGCTCGACCACGCGCCCTGCCCTGTGGCGGCCCACCAGCGCCGGGCCAGCGCCGGTGCGCTCACGACCCCCACCACGGGCACCCCGTCTTCGAGCAGGGCGATGAGCGTCGCCCATATCGGTACACCGCGCACGAAGTTCTTGGTCCCGTCGATCGGGTCCACCACCCACTGCCGGCCGGTGAGTTCGGCGGTGCCACCGAACTCCTCACCCAGTACCGCGTCCTCGGGACGGCCGTGGCGCAGTATCCGGCGGATCGCCTCCTCCACGGCGAGATCGGCGTCGGATACCGGGGTGAGATCCGGTTTGGCGTCGACTTTCAGATCCAGTGCACCGAATCGTTCCCGGGTGATCGCGTCCGCCTCATCGGCCAGCCGCAGCGCGAGTTCGAGGTCAGAGGAGTGAGCAGCCACACCCCGAACCCTATCCGTTCTCCTCCCGCGCACCTGCGCACACCACCGAACACACCATCCTCAGTGCCTTGCCCGGACGAGCGCGCCCACCCACCAGCTCAGGCGATCAGCATCGCCCGGGCCGCGGCCTCGGGTTCCTCGGGCGCGAGCAGTTGCCCGTCCTCGTCGAACAACAGGTAGCACCGGGGGAACGAAACGTATTCGCGCACCGTGTGGGCGTCCAGTTCATCGGTGCCGAACCTGCCCGCTGCCACCGGGGTGACCCGGATGACGCATCCGCAGGCCGGGCCGTTGCGCTCGGCTTTCGAGACACTGGACCTCTCCGCCGACGACGATCAGCGTCTCCTCGTCTATCTACCCGCCGACCCGGCGACCTCCACAGCTCTGGACCGGCTCGCCGGCCGGGGACCGGGTGGCCTCCGGGCCGTGCCGGGCTGAACGGACCCCGGCCGGGCATCCGCGACCGGCCGCACAAACCGCACCGGTCCGCCGGGGCCGCGCGGTTTCCTCGCCGGACCCTCCTAGTAGCCTTGACTATCGTGCATCCAGACGTTACCGCCGACCTCGCCGAACTCGACGCGACTCTGAAGACCGTCGAATCGGTTCTCGACATCGAGGAGCTGCGCCGTCGCATAGACGAGCTGGAACACCAGGCTGCCGACCCCGAGCTGTGGAACGACCAGGAGCATGCGCAACGGGTGACCAGCGAACTCTCCCATGCACAGGGTGAGCTGCGCCGGGTCGAGGAACTACGGCAGCGGCTCGAGGATCTGCCGGTGCTCTACGAGCTGGCCGAGGAGGAAGAGGGCGAGGCTCGGGCGGGCGCACTGGCCGATGCCGACGCCGAACGCGCCGCCCTGCACACCGATGTGGAGGCCCTCGAGGTCCGCACGCTGCTGTCCGGCGAGTACGACAAACGTGATGCGCTGGTCAATATCCGCTCCGGCGCGGGCGGGGTGGACGCGGCCGACTGGGCCGAGATGCTGATGCGGATGTACATCCGCTGGGCCGATCGGCACAACTACGCGGTCGAAGTCTACGACACCTCCTACGCCGAAGAGGCCGGGATCAAGAGCGCCACCTTCGCGGTGAAGACCCCGTACGCCTACGGCACCCTCTCGGTGGAGATGGGTACCCACCGGCTGGTCCGGATCAGCCCGTTCGACAACCAGGGCCGCCGCCAGACCTCCTTCGCCGAGGTGGAGGTACTGCCGGTGGTGGAGACCACCGACCATATCGAGGTCCCGGAAACCGATATCCGGGTCGATGTCTACCGCTCCTCCGGCCCCGGCGGGCAGAGCGTCAACACCACCGACTCGGCGGTCCGGATCACCCATATCCCCACCGGCATCGTGGTCACCTGCCAGAACGAGAAATCGCAGTTGCAGAACAAGGTCTCCGCCATGCGGGTGCTGCAGGCCAAACTGCTGGAGCGTAAACGGCAGGAGGAGCGCGCCCAGATGGACGCGCTCAAGACCAACGAGGGCGCCTCCTGGGGCAACCAGATGCGCTCCTATGTCCTGCACCCATACCAGATGGTCAAGGATCTGCGCACCAACTACGAGGTCAACAATCCCTCAGCGGTACTCGACGGCGATATCGACGGGTTCATCGAATCCGGGATCCGCTGGCGGATGAGTACAGTTCTGCAGGAGAGCTAGCGGTTCCCGATTCCCGGGCACCGCAGGCGATTCGGTGGTGCATGCGAGAGCAGGTGGTCCGATGCGTTCGGAGGGAATGGAGACCCTGGCGATGTCCTCGGCGGCGCCGGCGTTGTCTTCGGATGTCACTTCGTGGCTGCGATCCTCCGGTCTGGAGATCGTGCTGCTGGTACTGGGGGCCGTGCTCTTCGCCCGCTTCGCCACCTATGTCCGGGACAGGGTGACCCAGAAGATCGATTCCGGCTTCCGCGGCAGTGACGCCCTCGTGCGATCCGAGGAGGCCAAACACCGGCACGCGCTGGCGCAGGTCCTCACCTGGGTCGTCCTGACCGTGGCGTATGTGCTGGTCGGGATGGAGGTGCTGCAGCGACTGGGGTTCTCCGTGTCCGGGCTGGTCGCCCCCGCGGCGGTCCTGGGCGCCGCCCTCGGTTTCGGCGCGCAGCGCATCGTGCAGGACATCCTGGCCGGGTTCTTCCTGATCACCGAACGGCAGTACGGATTCGGCGATGTGGTGCGGATCGCGGTCACCGGGATCCAGGAGCCGGCGGAGGGCACCGTCGAGGATGTGACGCTGCGGGTCACCAAAGTGCGCAACCCGGACGGCGAGGTGATCACCGTCCCGAACGGCCAGATCGTGAAAGTCACCAATCTGTCGAAGGATTGGGCGCGCGCCGCGATCGACGTACCGGTTTCGGCGAGCGCCGATATCCTCCGGATCAACGAGGTGCTGCACGAGGTGGGCAGTCGGGCCTACCGGGATCCCCGCCTCGAACCGCTTCTGCTGGACGAGCCGACGGTCATGGGTGTGGAGGATCTCACCGTGGACCAGATGAACATCCGGATGGTCGCCCGGACACTGCCGGGCAAACAGTTCGAGGTGAGCCGCGAACTCCGGGTACGGGTGGCGGCGGCCATGCGCCGGGAGGGTCTCAATGCGCGCCCGTAGATCGACCCTGGTCCTGGCCGGGAGCTGGCTCGCGGTCTTCGTGCTGTACCTGTTCGTCAAACCGGACGGTGTGGCACCGCAGCGGCCCCAGCCGACGCCCGCCGTACCCATGGTGCAGCAGCTTCCCGTGCCGGTGGTACCGGGGAAGTAGCCCTCGCGAGACAGTTCACCGCACCCTTCGTTATCGAATGGTTACACTGTCTTCCCGTGATCACCGTGCGCAACGTCAGCAAGTCGTATCCGACCGCTACGCGACCCGCGCTGGAGAACATCACCGTCCATATCGACAAAGGTGAGTTCGTCTTCCTCATCGGTCCGTCGGGATCCGGCAAATCGACGTTCATGCGGTTGCTGCTCAAGGAGGAGACCCCCACCGCCGGCGAGATCCATGTCGCGGATTTCCGGGTGGACCGGCTGCCGGGCCGGCGGGTGCCGCGGCTGCGGCAGCGCATCGGGTGTGTTTTCCAGGATTTCCGGCTGCTCCAGCAGCGGACCGTCGCCCAGAACGTGTCGTTCGCCCTGGAGGTGATCGGTAAGCGGCGGCAGTTCATCGACCGGACGGTGCCGGAAGTACTGGAGATGGTCGGGTTGGGCGGGAAAGCCGACCGGTTGCCCAGTGAACTGTCCGGCGGTGAGCAGCAGCGGGTGGCGATCGCCCGCGCGTTCGTGAACCGGCCGCTGGTCCTGCTGGCCGACGAACCCACCGGCAACCTCGACCCCGAGACGAGTTACGAGATCATGCTGCTGCTCGAGCACATCAACCGGATGGGCACCACCGTGCTCATGGCCACGCACGACCCGCTGATCGTGGACGGTATGCGCCGGCGCGTGGTGGAGCTCTACGAGGGCCGGCTCGTGCGCGATCAGGCCACCGGCGGGTACGAGGTGGGCCGGTAATGCGCGCGGGATTCCTGTTCGGCGAGGTCTCCGAGGGCCTGCGCCGCAATGTGACCATGACCGTCGCGATGATCCTGACCACCGCGGTTTCGCTGACGATGCTGGGTGGCGGGCTGCTGGCGGTTCGTATCGCGGACAAGACCGAGCAGTACTTCCTGGACCGGCTCGAGGTGCGGCTGTATCTCACCGAGGATATCTCCGCGACCGATCCGGACTGTGCCGCCGAGCCCTGCCATACGCTGATGGCGGATCTGAAAACCGTGGACGGGGTGGAAAGCGTCCAGTACCTCAATCGGGACGCCGCCGTCCGGGAGGCGAAGGAGAAAACCTTCAAGGACCAGCCGGAGCTGGCCGAATACGTGAGCGAGACCCCGCTGCCGGCCTCGCTGCGGGTGAAGATGGCCGACGCCGCGCTGTATCCGACCATCTACGAACAGTTCTACGAGCGCCCCGGCGTGGGGATGGTGCGCAACGACAAGGACATCGTCGACAGGCTGGTGAGCCTGTTCGACGGATTGCGTAACGCCGCCTTCGGGATGGCACTGCTCCAGGCGGTGGCGGCGTTGCTGCTGATCGCGAACATGGTGCAGATCGCCGCGTTCACCCGGCGTACCGAGGTGCACATCATGCGACTGGTGGGCGCCACGCGGTGGTATACCCAGCTGCCGTTCCTGCTGGAAGCCGTGGCGGCCGCGCTGGCCGGCGGCCTGCTGGCGATGATCGGACTGTTCGTGGCCCGCCCTCTGGTGATCGACCGGGCGCTGGGCGATCTGTTCGCCAGCAATGTGTTCCCCCGGATCACCTTCGACGATATAGCGGTCACCGCGCTGATGGTGATGCCGGTGGGCGTGGTCTTCGCCGGGCTCACCGCCTACGCCACGCTGCGCTGGTACGTGCGCGAGTAGCGCCGCGCGCGACGGCGGACCCACCCACCGCCCGCCCCGGAACGGGGCGGGCGGTTATGCCTCGGCAACACCTTCGGCGACTACCGGGCGTGACCGCTCACCAGGACCGGGAACGCACTCGACGCGGTTCTTACTCCACAGTAAGATAGCCTTACTCGGCAGTAAGAACCAGGGGTCGGACCCTCGCCCCCGCGCGAGAAAAACAGGTGATGATGAGCATTCGAGACAGCGCTACCAAGCGGCGTCCTGAGAGCGGCGCCCAGCAGGAGAACGGCGTGGGCCTGAACCAACCCAAACGGGATTGGATGGGCGCCGCCATGCGGGTCATGTCGACCATCACCGGTTCGGAACTGGCCGAGAAGTACAACTTGCGCAAACCCATCGACCGGGTCACCTACGAGAGCACCAAGACCGGTTTCCGGACCCTCGGTGCCGCCACCCGCGCGTTCAACAAGGTCGCCGGCGGCGGAGCGCCGAAACGCCTGCCCGACAACGAGTCGAAGACCAAGGACTACTTCGATCTCACCCCGACCGACGAACAGCAGATGATCGTCGAAACGGTCCGGGAGTTCGCGGCCGAGATCCTGCGCCCCGCCGCCCACGACGCCGACGAAGCCGCCGCCGCACCGAAAGATCTACTGGGCCGGGCCGCGGAACTGGGCATCACCCTGATCAACGTGCCCGAAGAACTCGAGGGGGCGGCCACCGAACGCGGCGCCGTCACCAACACGCTGGTGGCCGAGGCCATGGCGCACGGCGATATGGGTCTGGCACTGCCGCTGCTGGCACCCAGCGGTGTCGCGGTCGCGCTCTCGCAGTGGGGCACCGACGCCCAGCAGCAGACCTACCTCCCCGCGTTCACCGGGGAGAACGTACCGCAGGCCTCGGTGGTGATCAGCGAGCCGCGCGCCCTGTTCGATCCGTTCAGCCTCCAGACCAAGGCCGTACGCTCCCCCAGCGGTTACCGCCTCAACGGCGTGAAGAGCCTGGTCCCGGCCGCGGCCGACGCCGAGATCTTCCTGGTGGGCGCGGAACTCGACGGCCGCCCGGCCCTGTTCATCGTCGAATCCGACGCCGAGGGCCTCTCTGTCGAAGCCGACCCGAGCATGGGCCTGCGCGCGGCCGGACTGGGCCGGCTGGTGCTGGACAATGTGGCCGTCGGCACCGACGCCATCCTCGGCGAGGGGGATGCGAAACAGCACGCCGCCGACTATCGCGATGCCGTCCAACTGGCTCGTCTCGGCTGGGCCGCGCTCGCCACCGGCACCGGCCAGGCCGTACTGGACTATGTGATCCCCTACGTCAACGAGCGCGAGGCGTTCGGTGAACCGATCAGCCACCGCCAGGCGGTCGCCTTCATGGTCGCCGATATCGCCATCGAACTCGACGGCCTGCGCCTGGTGACACTGCGCGGCGCTGCCCGCGCCGAACAGGGCCTCACCTTCGGCCGCGAGGCGGCGCTGGCCAAGAAATTGGCGACGGACAAGGGTATGCGCTTCGGCCTGGACGGGGTGCAATTGCTCGGCGGTCACGGCTTCACCAAGGAGCACCCGGTCGAACGCTGGTACCGCGATCTACGCGGTATCGGCGTCGCCGAAGGCATCGTGCTCGTGTAGATGGCGCCGCCTCCGGCGTCGCGGGTTCGGGGCCCTCGTAACCCCGGGTCTTCACTCCTCCGCTCAGTCGCTACGCTCCGTCGCTCCGGACCCGGGGCGGGCCCCGAACACAGGCAGCGACCGACAGCCGGACGAGCTGAACCCCGGTCAGCCCCGAACCCATCGGGTGGATCGCCACCCTCGAACAACTTTCCGGTCCATCGCCAGGAGACTTTCATGATCAATCTCGAACTTCCCAAGAAGCTGCGGGCCAGCGCCAACCAGGCGCATCAGGTCGCCGCGCAGATCTTCCGGCCGATCTCACGTAAATACGATCTGGCCGAACACGAGTACCCGGTGGAGCTCGACACCATGGCCGCCATGGTGGACGGCCTCAGCGATTCCGGCGCTCAGAAGATCAGCGGCGCGGCGGGCGGCCGCTCCGACGGAGCCGAAACCGGCGGCGACGCCCCCGAACTTCTCACCAATGCCAACGGCGGCAATATGTCCGCGCTGCTCAACGCCCTGGAAACCTCCTGGGGGGATGTGGGGCTGATGCTGTCGATCCCGTACCAGGGCCTCGGTAATGCCGCGATCGCCGCGGTGGCCACCGACGAACAACTGAAGCGCTTCGGCAAAGTGTGGGCCTCGATGGCCATCACCGAACCGAGTTTCGGCTCGGATTCGGCGGCGGTCACCACCACCGCCGTACTCGACGGCGACGAATGGGTGCTCAACGGCGAGAAGATCTTCGTGACCGCCGGAGAACGCTCCACCCATATCGTGGTGTGGGCCTCGGTCGATCGCAGCCTGGGCCGGGCGGCCATCAAATCGTTCGTGGTCCCCCGCGACGCTCCCGGCCTTTCGGTGGCCCGGCTCGAACACAAACTCGGTATCAAGGCCTCCGATACCGCGGTGCTGCTCCTGCAGGACTGCCGGATCCCGAAGGACAATATCCTCGGTAGCCCGGAAGTGAACGTGGAGAAGGGTTTCGCGGGGGTCATGCAGACCTTCGACAACACCCGCCCGATGGTCGCGGCCATGGCCATCGGTGTCACCCGGGCAGCCCTCGAGGAGTTGCGCGCCATCCTCACCGACGCGGGTATCGAGATCTCCTACGACACCCCGCCGAACAACCAGCACGCCGCGGCGGCCGAATTCCTGCGGATGGAGGCGGACTACGAATCCGCATACCTTCTGGCGTTGCGCGCCGCGTGGATGGCCGACAACAAGAAGCCCAATTCGCTCGAGGCGTCCATGTCCAAGGCGAAGGCCGGCCGTACCGGTACCGACGTCACGCTGAAATCGGTGGAACTGGCCGGCGCCGTCGGCTACTCGCAGCGTCTGCTCCTGGAGAAGTGGGGTCGCGATTCCAAAATCCTCGATATCTTCGAGGGCACCCAGCAGATCCAGCAGCTCATCGTGGCCCGCCGGGTACTGGGCAAGACCAGCGCCGAACTGAAGTAATCCGGCCGTATCCATACGAACCGGCCCGTGCCACCGCGGTGGCACGGGCCGGTTCGTCGACGCGGGAACCGCATCGTCGAGACGGCTTCCGCGCGGTCGTTCGCGTGAGCACCGGGCGGTCCACGGACCGACCGCGCGGCGGTCCTGGACAGCGCGGCCGGCGGGTGACATGTTTGTTCCGACCGGGTCGTTCCGCTGTTCCGGACGGCTCCTCCGCCCGGCGCCCCGAATTCCGCACCTATCGCACCAC
Organism: Nocardia sp. X0981; assembly: GCF_977089955.1. Lineage (NCBI taxonomy): Bacteria > Bacillati > Actinomycetota > Actinomycetes > Mycobacteriales > Nocardiaceae > Nocardia > Nocardia sp. X0981. The sequence continues at coordinate 73,839 of NZ_OZ372435.1, forward strand.
CGAGTCACTGAGCAGTACCCCGGACCCCGCATCTGCAAGGAGACTGGTTATGCGCATATTGGGCTCCGCCCGCCGGTTCCTCACCGCCACGGTCGTGACCGCCGTCGCGACCGTGCTCTTCACCGGGCACGCGACCGCCGACCCCACCCGCGTCGACTGGACCTCGGCGGTCCGGGAACTACGGGCCGCGGCTCAGGGGGATCCCCGGGCCGAACGGGCCGTCACCGCGCTCCTGCACGACTCCCGGGTCACCGGGGCCGTCCAGGAGGCGGCCCTACCGGCGCAGCCCTTCCAGGTCCCCGCCGAATCCACTGTCGGCCGGGGCGGCGGGCCGGGGGTCTACGGTTCCGGTGTGGCGTTGAACATCGACGGGTTCCGCTTCGGCTTCTTCGGCGGTCCCGGGACGATCGCTCCCGACCAGACCGGCGCACGGCTGGATGTGGTGTGGCTGAACCTGTCCAACGGCCGCGGTGGGATCGAGCAGCTGACCGAACACGTGGACGTCATCGCCGACACCACCATCCGCACCCGGCCGATCGACCCCGGTCCCGGCATGGTCGTGGCGGCGGTCTACGGCAGTATGTGGCACCGGTGGCCGGTGCCGGTGAGTCCGGAGCACCCGGACGGTTTCGCGTACCAGCGCGGCGATGTCACTTTCCCTTCACTGGGCGCGGTCTACAACTGAGCCGCGGCCGGTGGCGGTACGTATGAGCGGCGGCACCCGGCACACGTACGTTTCGGACGAGACTCCGGCCACATCGGCGATGTCCTTTTTGCCCGGAGCGTATGTTGTGAGCAGACGCACTTTCACTGCTACGGTGAGCCCCGATATGCCGTTCGGAATCGCTAGGTCGAGTGCCGACGCGAGAATCTGTGGAGGTGTTCGAGGGTGAACCTGGCGCACACGCTGGAAGTGGTCAAGGCATACGGACTGTTGCAGTCCAGCGGATTCATCGATCTGAAGAATCCCCGGGAGACGCTGCGCACGCTGAAGGATTCCAAGACCTACATCCCGCAGGCCACGCTGATCATGCATTCCGCGCGGATCGCGCCGGAGGCGCCGGGACTGGTCGACGAACGCGGCGAACTGACCTACCGGGAACTCGACGATCAGTCCACCGCGATCGCCCACGGCCTGCGCAAGGCCGGAATCACCGAGGGCATGGTCGTCGGTATCCTCGCCCGCGACCACCGCGGCCTGATCCTGTCCATGGCCGCGGCGGGCAAGCTGGGCGTGAAAATCGCCCTGATGAACACCGGTTTCGCCAAACCGCAGTTCGCCGAGGTGTGTGAGCGGGAGAAGGTCAAGGCGGTACTGCACGACAGCGAGTTCGTGGGGCTGCTCGACGCACTGCCCGCCGATCTGCCCCGCTTCCTCACCTGGGTCGACGAGGGCGCCGACCTTCCAGAGGGCGCGAAGAGCCTGGACGATCTCATCGCCGAGAACGGCACCGAGAAGCTGCCCGTTCCTGCCAAGCCGGGTGGTTTCATCATCCTGACCAGCGGTACCACCGGCCTGCCCAAGGGCGCGCCGCGGGAGAAGGCGAGCCCGCTGGCCACCGCCCAGTTCCTGGACCGGATGCCGTTCCCCCATCGCGGTACCGTCGTGATCGTCTCGCCGATCTTCCACAGCACCGGCCTGGGTACCTGGCTGGTGAGCACCGGTCTGTCCAACAAGATCGTGATGCGCCGCCGGTTCGACGCCGAGGCCACCTTGAAACTGGTCTCCGAACACAAGGCCGACCTGCTGGTCGCGGTGCCCACCATGCTGCACCGCATGGTGGAACTGCCGGAGGAGGTCCGCGCGAAGTACGACACCTCCTCGCTGAAGGGCATCGTCCTGGCCGGATCGGCACTGTCGCCGGAGCTCAGCATCCGGTCCGCCGAGGTGTTCGGGCCCGTGGTCTACAACCTCTACGGATCCACCGAGGTCGCCATCGCCACGGTGGCCCAGCCGGCCGAACTGGCCAAGGCGCCCGGCACCGTCGGTCGCCCGCCGCTCACCTGCGATGTGCGGTTGTACGACGACAACGACAAGCGGATCACCGCCGAGAACGTCACCGGCCGGATCTTCGTCCGCAGCGGCGCCCCCTTCGAGGGCTACACCGACGGCCGGCACAAGCAGATCATCGATGGATACATGTCCAGTGGGGACGTCGGACATTTCACCGAGGACGGCCTGCTCATGGTGGACGGCCGCGACGACGACATGATCGTCTCCGGCGGCGAGAACGTCTACCCGCAGGAGGTCGAGAACCTGCTGCTCGAGCACGAGGACATCTTCGACGCCGCCGTGGTCGGTGTCGACGATGCGGAATTCGGCAAACGGCTGCGCGCCTTCGTGGTGCCCGAACCCGGCCGCACACCGACCGAGGACGCGATCAAGGCCTACGTCAAGGAGAACCTCGCCCGGTACAAGGTCCCGCGCGAAGTGGTCTTCCTCGACGACCTGCCGCGGAACCCGACCGGCAAACTGCTGCGCCGGGTCCTGGTGGACTACGAGGCCTGAGAACCTCTGCGAGGCAGCGAAACCGGGAACAATCACAGGATTTTCCCGGTTTCTCTACTGTCCGAGACAATGGCCGCCGCATCGGAGGCGGCATTGCTAGGGTTGGCGGAGCACTGGAGCTCGATGAGGTGGGTAGCCGGTCCGGCGGCCCACCGCGGAAGGTTGTCGCCGATGACACTGACGCTGCCCGGCCCCGTCCGCAAGGTCGGCGATATCGCACAGGCCGTGAACGTGATGCGTAAACGCGGTCTCTTCGATCCGTGGCGGCTCGACCACGCGCTCCGCTCGATGAGCAATGCGACGAAGTACGGCCCCTTCGCCGGGGTGGTGATGCATGCCGCGCAGACCCGGCCCGACGCCCCCGCCATCGTCGACGAGCTCGGTGAGCTGACCTTTCGCCAACTCGACGAACTCTCCAACGCATTCGCGCGCGGGCTCACCGAACAGGGCCTGCGGCCCGGTGATGTGGTGGCGGTACTGGCCCGGGACCATCGCGGCATGGTGGTGAGCATGCTCACCTCGGGCAAACTCGGCGTGCGCGCGGTCCTGATGAACACCGGGTTCGCCAAACCGCAATTCGCGGATGTGGCCGAACGCGAGAACGTCAAGGCGGTGTTGCACGACAGCGAATTCTTCGACCTGATGAGCGCAATACCCGGCGAGATCCCGCGCATCCTCACCTGGGTCGACGAATCCGACCGGGCCGACCCGGCGCTGCCGACGATCGAGTCGTTGAGCGCCGGCCACTCCACCGCACCGCTGCCCGCGCCCCGCAAACCCGGCGGAAACGTCATCTTGACCAGCGGTACCACCGGGACCCCGAAAGGCGCCCCGCGCGATAAGGTCAGCCCGTTCATGACCGCCCAGTTCCTCGATCGGGTTCCGCTGCCGCCCAACGGCACGATGGTGATGGCGGCGCCCATATTCCACGGCACCGGACTGTCCCAGTTCAGTATCGGGCTGGCACTGGGGAACCGGGTCGTGTTCCAGCAGCGCCGCTTCGACCCCGAGCTCACCCTGGCCAATATCGCCCGCTACCGAGCGGATTCGCTGGTGGTCGTACCGACCATGTTGCAGCGCATCCTGGACCAGCCCCGCGAGGTGCTGGACCGCTACGACGTCTCCTCCCTGCGGGTGATCTTCGCGGCCGGTTCGGCGCTCCCGCCGGACGTCGTGGTGCGTACCGGTGAATACTTCGGCGATGTGCTGTACAACTTGTACGGCTCCACCGAATGCGCGGTGATCACCGTGGCCACCCCCGGCGAACTGCGCCGGCAGCCGACCACCGCGGGCCGGGCGCCGGTCGGGGTGCGCATCGCGCTCTACGACGAGAACCGCGTCCGGATCACCGAACCACATGTCACCGGCACGATCTTCATCGACAACCCGCATGCCTTCAAGGCCTACACCGACGGCCGTACCAAGGAGAGGGTGGACGGCATGATGTCCAGCGGCGATGTCGGACATCTGGACGAGGACGGACTGCTGTTCATCGACGGCCGCGACGACGACATGATCGTCTCCGGCGGCGAGAACGTCTTCCCGCAGGAGGTCGAGCACCTCATCGCCAACCGGCCCGATGTGCTGGAGGCGGCGGTGGTGGGGGTGGACGACCGTGAGTTCGGTAAACGACTACGTGCCGTGGTGGTCCCGGGGCCGGAATCCGCCCGCGACCCCCAGGAGATCAAGGATTACGTCAAGGCCAATCTCGCCCGCTACAAGGTGCCCCGCGAAGTCGTATTCCTCGACGAACTTCCGCGCAACGCCACCGGCAAACTACTGCGCAAACCGCTCGCGGAACTCGAGCTCGACAGCTGAGACAGCGGACCGACCGGCGGCGGTCGCGCGGCCGTTCACGCGGTCGCCGCAGGGCAGGCGCCCGGTCCGATATCATCATCGGGTGCGTATCAGGTTCGGGTCCGCCCCCGTGGTGGACCACCGCGACGCCGCCCGCGTCCGCGGCGCGGCGGCCGGCCTGATGTCGGGGACCGTCTCGGTCGCCGCGCACGGCTGGGCCGCCCCCGCACCGCTGCCCGGCAGTACGGAGCTCATGCTGCTCGGTGCCACCGCCGCCGCCCTGGGTGCCTTGGTCGCCGGGTTCCGCCCGTTGCGCACCGGGTCCGCCGGTCTCGCCGCGGCACTGACCGGCGGTCAATTGCTCGGGCACCTCTGTCTCGGCTGGGGTTCCGGCCATCTCCACCACGGTGAGCTGCAGCTGACCCCCGCCATGATCGCGGCGCACGTGCTCGCCGCCTGTGCCGCGGCGTTTCTCGTACGCGGCGCGGAAACCGTCTACCGCATCGGTATCCGGTCGCTGTCCCGATTGCTGCCGATCCTGTTCCGGGCACCGGCCGTCACCGGGCCGGCGCCATCGCGGACCACGTATCGCGACAGTGTGGTACCGCGAATTCTCGCCGTCGGTACCGGGGGCACCCGGGCTCCACCGCGGCTGTCCTGATCCGCATTCACCGGCACGGGTAGGGCAGGGCGCCACAGGCGCCGCGGCCGTTCGCGTACCGCGCCCCACGCCGGTTTCCATCGACCCGGTGGTCCGGCGACGGACCGCCGGGGTACCCGCGCACCCGATAGTTTCGGCCGTGCGCGGGTCAGGACAGACGCAGGTGAGAACATGAGTACAACCGATGCTGCGGCGACACGAGACCCTGTCGCCGCACACGACACAACCACAGGACGCGACGCTGCCACGGCACAGCGCCCTACCCCGGGAGGAACCGCACCGTCGGGTGGGCCCGCCGGTGCGGGAAGAGGCGCGGTGCGCGCACTCGCGCTGCGGCTGCATTTCTACGCCGGTCTGTTCGTCGGGCCGTTTCTGCTGATCGCCGCGGTGACCGGTGCCCTCTACGCGATTTCCCCGACCATCGAATCACTGGTGAACCGGGATCTGCTGTACGTGGATTCCGCCGGGCCGCAGCGCCCGCTGGCAGAACAGGTGAACGCCGGTGTGGCGGTGCGCCCCGATCTGACCCTCGTCGCCGTGGCACCGGCACCGGCACCGGGCGAGACCACCCGGGTCCTGTTCAGCGATCCGGGCCTCGGTGAATCCGAACGGCGCGCGGTCTTCGTCGACCCGGTCACCGCGGAACCCGTGGGCGAATCGGTGGTGTACGGCAGTTCGGGCGCGCTTCCGGTCCGCGCCTGGATATCCCGGGCACACCGCCACCTGCACCTGGGTGAACCGGGCCGGCTGTACTCGGAGCTGGCGGCCTCCTGGCTGTGGGTGGTGGCCCTCGCCGGTCTGCTGCTGTGGGTTCGGCGGGTACGTGCCCGGCGGCAACGCAATTCGGCATTCTGGCTCGTGATCCCGAACCTCGGGAACGCGCGGGAACGCCGGCTGAACTGGCACGCCGTGGTGGGTATGTGGATCCTCCCGGTGGCGTTGCTGCTCTCGGCGACCGGCCTGACCTGGTCGGCCTACGCGGGGGCCTCCATCGAGAAGCTGCGGGAGAACCTGAGCTGGACCACACCGGTGGTCGATACCGTTCTTCCCGGCGGGGCCACACCGGTGGAGACCGGCCACGCCGGGCACCACGGTGGCCCCGCGGCGACCCATACCGTCCCGGCCGCGCGGATCGGGCAATTGGACACCGTACTCGCCGCCGCCCGCCTCGCGGGTGTCACCCAACCCGCCGAGATCGCCGTCCCCGCGGACGACGGGACCGCGTTCGAGGTACGGGAACGGCGGATGCCGGGCACGCTCACCGTCGATTCGGTCGCCGTGGACGGCGCCACCGGCGCGGTCACCGCCCGCCTGCCCTATTCCGACTGGCCGCTCATGGCCGAATTGGCGAACTGGGGCATCCAGTTCCACATGGGCCTGATGTTCGGGCCGCTCAACCAGCTTCTGCTCCTGGCGGCGATGATCGGGCTGATCACGGTGCTCGTGCGCGGCTATCTCATGTGGTGGCGGCGTAAACCGGCCGGCGCCACCGGCCGGCTCGCCGGCGGCCGGCCACCGCGCCGGGGAGCGCTGCGCCGGTCGGCGATGATGGCCGTACCGGTCCTCGCCGCGGCCGCGCTGATCGGCTGGTTCGCCCCGGTGTTCGGGCTGAGTCTGCTCGCGTTCCTGCTGTTCGACATGCTCCTCGGCCGGTTGCGCCGGCTCCGCACGACCGGCTGAACCGTGGGGTACGCCCCGGCCGGAAAATGAGGGCCGGCCGGGTCGTTCCCCGCTCATCCGCCGGGGCCTGCCCCGGCCGCGGCGATCGCCTCGAAGATCCGCGAATCGCCGAACCCCTGCCCCGCGAGTCGTTCTCGTACCGTCTCCTGGACACGTCCGGCGTTCTCGACGTCGACGAGGGCGATCACGCTACCGCCGAATCCACCGCCCACCATCCGTGCCCCGTGGGCGCCGGCCGCCACGGCCACTTCCACCGCCGCGTCGAGGACTCCGGTGGATACGGCGAAATCGTCGCGCAGGGAGATATGCCCGGCGGTGAGCAGCGGGCCGATCCGCCGCGGGTCCGCGCCGTCGCGCAACAATGCGGCCACGGTACGCACGCGCTCGTTCTCACCGACCACATGCCGGGCCCGCCGATACAGTACCGGGTCGGTCAGGCCGTCCAGATCCTCGAGCCGGGCCACATCGCGCAGCGAGGCCACGCCGAGGGCCGCCGCGGCGGCGGCGCATTCGGCGCGTCGCCGGCCGTATCCGCCGTGGGCGTGTTCGTGGGTCTGACCGGTATCGATCACCAGCAGGCGCAGCCCCGCGGCCGCGAGGTCGAACGGGATCTGTTCGTAACCACCGGTTTCCGCCGCACGGAACGCACGCACATCCAGGAACAGTGCGTGCCCGGCCGTGCACAGGATCGAGGCGGCGTGGTCCAGGATGCCGGTGGGCGCGCCCACATAGTCGTTCTCGGCGGCGCGAGCGATATCGATCAACTCGCGGTCGCCCACCATGGGTGCGTACAGATCCCGGACGGCGACCGCGGCCGAGCAGCACAGCGCCGCCGACGAGGACAGCCCCGCACCCGCGGGTACGGCGCCGTCGAAGAACAGTGCCAGCCCTTCGATCCGATGGCCGCGGCGGCGGAACTCCGCCACCACCCCGAGGGGATAACGCGCCCAGCCCGGGACCAGGCCGCGTTCGTCGTCCAGCGCGGCGGCCGGTAACCGCACCGGTTCGCCCGGCCGTTGCCGCGAACCAACCCGCACCAGATCGCCGGTGTACCGGCTACCGACGCAGGTGACCGCGAGGGGTATCGCTATCGGCAGCACGTATCCGTCGTTGTAGTCGGTATGTTCTCCGATCAGGTTGACCCGGCCCGGTGCCGACCAGGCACGGCGCGCGCCCACCTCGCGTTCTGTCACACCGACCACCGTACGATCCGCGGCGCCGGACCCGTACGACGGCGCCACCAGCGGGACACCCGTTACGACGTTGTTGTGCCAAGCGAGCGACAAATTCGACAGTGCGTGTCATCATCGGACCCATAGTCCAGATTCGATGGCCGGACGCGTTGCGCCCGGCTCGGACATCCCCTCGTACAGGAACACTCGGTTCGGTCAGCCGCCGCTCGATGGGCAGGTAGAGCACGACAGACAAGGATTCCCAGACCTACGACGCGGCTCGATCTCCCGGGAAACGGCGCGAAAAAAGGGGGGCTGATGATCATCAGCGATCCACAGCGGGCAGGACGGCGAGGTAGACACCGGATACGCTGCTGTGCCGCGGCTTTCGCCCTGGTAGGTGTGCCGCCCATCGTCCACCTGTTCCTCGGGTATCGGATGTCGGCCGTGCTCATCGCGATTCTCGTGGCGCTGGGGGCGGCGGCGATGATCGGAATCGGGGTCCGGCGGCACCGGCCCGCACAGCCGCTGCCGTGGTACCTGCTGGCGGCATCCGTGGTGCCGTTCGCGACCGGTACCGTCCTGCGCGAACTGACCGGCCTCGCGTCCAGCCCTCTCGACGAGATCTGCACACTCGCCGGCTGTGTCGGCACCTGTGTGGTCGCGGTGCTGTGGTTGCGGCCGCGGCAGGCCCGGGTACACCCTGATGTCCTGCTGGATTCCGGGCTGATCGGTCTCGGGGCGTTCTTGGCGGCGTGGACCTTCCTCATCGCCCCGGTTCTGCCCAGCGGCGAAGCCGGTATGAACACACTCACCGCGGTATCGCTGCCGGTGTTCGACGCGCTGCTGCTCACCCTGCTGGCATATTCCCTGGCAACCTCGAGCCATTCGGAGACCGCGCTGCGACTGCTGCACGTCGGCCTGGCCGGGGCATTACTGTCCGATATCGGCCTACGCCTGGCGGCGACGGGCGCCCTACCGTCCGATCCGGAAGTGCTGCTGCTACCGCTGCTCGGCGCCTACGCGGCGGTGGGGGTGGCGGCACTGCACCCCACCATGTCGGCACTCGGCGCACCGCGATCCATCCGGCTCAACCACTCCCGGCAGCGGGCCAGCGTTATCGCCGTCGCACTGGTGGTTTCCTCGCTGATCCCGGTGGCCCGGGCGCCGCTGAGCCCGCTCGACCAGGTGATGGTCTCCTCGGTACTGGCCCTGCTGCTGGTGGGGCTGCTGATCCGCAGCGAACGCGCCATCGGGCGCAGCGCTCGCAGCGAACGGCGCGCCCGGTACCAGGCCGATCACGATACGCTCACCGGACTGTTGAACCGCTCCGCGCTGCTGCGCGTACTGCACCGCGAGCATCGGGACTGGGCCGAACGCCCGCTGTGCCTGCTGTTCATCGATCTCGACGAGTTCAAGGCCATCAACGACAGCTACGGCCACACCGTGGGTGACGAGTTGATCGCCGAAGCCGCCAAGCGGATTCGCGGCGCCGTACGTCGCGACGATGTGGTGGCCCGGTACGGCGGAGACGAGTTCATCGTGCTGGCCCCGCTCGACCGCGACGAGGCGACCCGAATGGCCGAACGCCTGCTCGGCACCTTCATGAAACCGTTCCCGCTCAGTATCGGTGAGATACCGCTGACCGCCAGTATCGGCCTGGCCTGCGCCGGCCCCCGGAATCTGGACGCCAGCATCTACGATCTCGTCCGCGATGCCGATGTGGCGATGTACCGGGCGAAACGGCGCGGTTTCGGCTACATGTTCTACGACACCGTGCGGCACTCCCTGGCCGAGCCGGTCCAGCCGCCGCTCCAGCACGGCTGGCGGCCACGGGAGACGGCGGTCTGAGCTCAGTCCGAAAGCTCTTCGAGCAGTTTGCGCGCCTGCTCCAATTCGGCCTGCAGCTGCTGCACTTTCGCCGCCTGCGCCCCGCGCACCGATTCCAGCAGGCCCTCCACCACTTCGGCCACCTCGGGATGCAGCAGTTTCGCCGCCTGCGCGACGGCCGGGCCGGCCACCGGTACGGCGCGCGCGGCGCGTTTCTTGCCGTTGGTCACGTCCACGGTCCACTCGCCCTCGGCGGTGCCGTTGATGGTGACCGTGACCTCCGGCGTCTTGGATTTGCGCGCGGCCGGGGTCTTGGCGGCCTTGGCCGGGGCGGCGGGCCGCGACGTGGCGGCCGGTTTGTTGTCGGGCGCAGTGTTCTTCGGCGCGGTGGTAGCCGTTTCGCCGGACGCGGATTTACGAGGGGCGGCGGGCGCGGCGGACGGGGACGCAGCGGGAGTCACGGGCGTTTCCTTCTTCTCGGATGACCTGTCGGAGCTGGATTTGGACGCGACCGGCCGGTCGCGTTGCGGTTTGGTGAGGGTGACCTCGGTGGGCCCGAAGGACAGGACGTCCTTGGACCCGGTGGGCCGGATCTGCAGGAAATCACCGTCGGCCGGGTCGCCCAGCGAGACGACCTTGCCCGAACGCCCCTCGGTGACGCCCACCGCGGCCGCGGTGAACCAGACCATCGGCGGCCGACCGGCCGCTATCTCCGCGGCGATCTGCGCGAGGTCGTTGTCGGACAGAGGTTTCGGCTTCGCGTTGGATGTTCGCGACGGCATGGCGCACTCCGGGCAATCTCACTGTTTCGTCGAATAGCTGCGTGCACAGATGATGCCGCACCGCACCGACATCTTCGCGAGCGGGCGGGACAATTCCCCGACCATCTATAGAACCTGTTCTACTATGGGCCGCGGAATCCGGACGTGAGGAGTCACCGTGCCGCTGGACCCGACGCCCGCTGAACTGCGCGACGCCGTGCTGGCCTCCCCCCGCGCAGTGGCCGCGCACGACCGCCCCACCTGGGTGGGCCTCTTCACCCGCGCCGCGGTGGTCAACGATCCGGTCGGCTCGGCTCCACATACCGGACACGAGGCGATCACCCGGTTCTACGAAACCTTCATCGCCCCCAACGACATAGTGTTCGATGTGGCCCACGATTTCGCCGGACCCGCCACGGTACTGCGCGATCTCGCCATCACCATCACCATGTCGACGGGCGCGCGAGTGCGGGTTCCGATGCATCTGCGCTACGACCTCGCCGAGGAAGACGGGCAGCTGCGGATCCGGTACCTGGCGGCCTACTGGGAACTCCTGCCCATGATCGGGCGATTGCTGGGCACCGGCCCCGCCGGATGGGGCGCCGGGGTCCGGCTCGGCGGTCTGCTACTGCGCAATCAGGGCGTGCGCGGCCTGACGGGTATGGCACAGGCGTGTACCGGTATCGGGAAGACCGGTAAGCGGATCGCGTCCCGGCTGTGCGCGGCGGCGGCCGCGGGCGATACCGCGACAGTGACCAGACTGGCCGGCGGCCGGGAGACCGTGCTCCTGTGGTCGGGCGAGGTGGTCACACCGGCCGAGCTGACCGCACGGTCACGTGGCCTGCGACAGGGTAAAACCCTCGCGGCCGGCCGGTCGGTGACCGTCAGCGTCGAGACGGCGGACGGGCCCGCCCTGATGATCTTCGAGTTCCACCCCCGGCAGGCACGTCTCGAAACGCTCCGGGTACATACGCACACGGTCTGATCCCGCGCGCTCCGGCACCGCGAACCGGGCACTCCACCCGCTCCTCACGATTGTGTACCGTCCCGTCACACCTATTTACCGAGACGACAAGTCCCGGTAAATTCAGCGGTAGAGAGATGTACGCCACACGTACGAGGAGGCACCGATGACGCCGTCGACTCTGCCGCGGGCTTTCGAGCCGGGTACCCGGTACCGCGAGGCGCTGGAAACACTGTCGGAGGGCTCGGTGCACCGACGCTTCGACCCGTATCTCGATATCGACTGGGATTCGCCCGAGCTCGCCATCGACCGCGATGATCCACGCTGGATCCTCTCCCCCGAGTACGATCCGCTCGGCGCCACCCGGTGGTATCGCGAACTCCCCGCCGAGAAGCAGATCGAGATCGGCCGCTGGCGGATCGCCAATGCCGTCAAAGTGGGCGCGGCCTTCGAAACGATACTGATCCGCGGCATGATGCAGTACATCGCGAAACTGCCCAACGGCTCACCGGAGTTCCGCTACTGCCTGCACGAGATGACCGAAGAGTGCAATCACATCCAGATGTTCCAGGAACTGGTGAACCGGATCGGGGACGACGTCCCCGGAATGCGCCCCGTCTTCCGGGCGCTCTCCCCGTTCATCGGGGTGGCCGGCGGTTACGCCCACGTCATCCTGTTCCTCGGCATACTCGGCGGCGAGGAGCCGATCGACCATTACCAGAAGGCGATGATCCGCGAGGGCGGGAAATTGCCGCCGCTGGTGCGGCGCACGATGGAGATCCATATCGCCGAGGAAGCCCGGCACATCTCCTTCGCGGGCGAATTCCTGCGAGCCCATATCGCCGCGCTCGGCCCCCTCTCGACCGCGTTGTGCGCGGTCTCGTTCCCCCTAGCGCTGCGCTGGCTCGCCGGGGAGATCATGGCGCCGCCGCCGGAATTCGCGCGCCGATTCGGGGTACCGCGCGAGGTCATCGAGGAGGCGTTCTGGCGCAGTCCGCACTCCCGCCGGATCCTGTCCGGATATTTCGGCGATATGCGCGCCCTGGCCGACGAGCTCGGCCTGATGAATCCGCTCACCCGCCGCCTGTGGCGAGCGCTGGGCATCGATGGGGATCGCTCGCGCTACCGCAGCGAACCGGAGCGCCGGATACGGCCTGCCGTGGCCTGATCCCGGACAGCCGGGCCGGCCGACGATGTCCGGCCCGGCCCGGAGACACTCAGCGCGTATCGGTGAGCCGCTCGACCATCTCCGCGAGTTCCCGGTCCGGATCCACCGTCACCCCGACGGCGCGGGCCGCACCGTCGAGCACATACCAGGCGTAATCGGCCAGATCCGCCACCACTTCGGCGCGGGTGCGCCTGGGCCGCGCTTCCGCGACCCAGGCGGCCAGTACACCCTCGACCATGGTCACGACCGCGAACGGCACCGGTTCCAGCGCGTCCGCGTCCACCCCCACGATCCGCCCGATGGCCTCGATCAGCTCACGCGAGCGCGCCGTGATCCGGATCTTCAGGCTGCTGATGGCGTCCGCGCCCTCCGGCCCACCGGCCGGCGGACCGGTACGCGCGAAGGCGGTCAGATTGGGGTGGTCCGCCATCCAGTCGGCGACCGCGCGCACGGTGCGGGTGATGATCTCGCGTACCGAGCCGGAGGAGATATCCAGTTGCGCGTCCAGGACCTCGGCGAGATCGTCGATCAGATAGGACCGGATGCGCCGATCCAGATCTTCCCGCCCGTCGAACTGCCGGTACACCACGGATTTGGCGACCCCGGCCCGGGCCGCGATCTGGACCACCGGGATATCGGTCCCCGGCGGCTTCTCCTCCAGCAGTTCGACGGCGGCCCGCAGGATTCGCAGCTGCCGCTCCGTGTTGTGCTGCTCCCAGCGCGCCTCGTAGCCATTGCGGGCCCTCGGCATCCGCGACCGCGGCGAAGCCACCGACATGCCTGGCAGTGTACCGAGCACCCCGCGCCGGGCGGCCGTCCGCGGATGGCCGCCGGCTCGCACACCGCCATGAACAGGGCCGTATCGATTTTCTTACCGAGAATTCACCCCGGACCGGCAATTGTGCACGAGCAAATGAAAGCACATTTACACGAACGTTGATTTCGGGTTACGCGCGGAGACGTCGCGCAATACATCCGATAAATTTTACGAACCGGCCGTTCGGTCGATTTCCGGCGGCGCATCCGCTCGAGAAGATGCGAAACCTGTTCTCGCACAGACTTGTCCACAATACCGCGATATCGGGCGTTCCGACACCCTTCGAGTCGTGCGATACAGTGCATTACGAATCCATGGGCAGCCGGATCGAAAAACGCTAGAATTGCGACACATTGGTACCGGGCGGGTCCGGCGATCTGCTGTCACTACGTTGCTCGGTCGCGGAATTCTCGGCGACACCGGTTTCGGGGACGGCTTATTCGAAGCAGCGTGAAATACACGCGGCGACCCGCCGGCGCACCACGCGTACAGGAGGCAAGGATGCCCGACAACACCGGCCCCGAGGAGAACGACGTGGAACCGACCGGCGAGCACGCACCCGTGATCTGGCCGGAACCCAGCCGGCTGGATTCCTGGTGGCACGACATCATGACCGACCGAGGGGCGGCGATACCGGCCGGCGAAGCCGAACCGGTCACGCCGCCTCTCACCCGGTTGCGGCCGACATAGCGGCGATACGACCGGAGCCGCCACGCGGGCGGCCGATACCTACCGCGCGGATCCGGGCCCGTTCCAGCCGCGTACCGGAGTGAGCCGGACCAGCGGGATCTCCCGGCTGGTCCGTTCCTGGTAGCCGCGATAGACCGGGTAGTCCGCGGTGATCCGCGACCACAGCGGCGCCCGCTCCTCGGGCGAGAGGATCCGGGCGGTCATCGGCCAGCGGGGGCCGTTGCGGAACGCGACCTCGACCGCGGGATCATCCCGGAGGTTCAGGTACCACGCCGGGTGGGTGGGGTCACCGGCCCGGGAGGCGACGACTATGTAATCCTCGCCCTCGACCACGGGCGCGGTGAGCATGACGGAGCGGGGCCGACCGGATCGGCGGCCCTTCGTGGTGAGCTCGAGCGCGGGCATCCCGTAGTACTCGGTTCCCCAGCGCCCGAAACTGAGGCACAGCAGCGCTCGGTGGGCGGCATTGACGGCCTTCAGCGTGAAATTCGATGGCATGGCGGCTCATCCTCCGGTTCGCGACAGCCCGTCCAGCAAATCAGCTCGGGTCGCCGCCGTGCAACGGTGCGGCCTCCCGCGCTGCGCCGCCCGCTCGCGCCGAGACCGCTTCCGGCAGCACTGCTTCCACGTTCGCACGGCCACGCCCCACCGAAAACGTCCGCCGCGTACGGGTCGCCCCGGCCCGCCGGACACACATCTACGCGACCCCGGCCGGCCGCACCGAATCCCACCGATGTAATTCGAGATCCTTGCCATGAGAGCTCCGAAAGCATCGGTGGGGCAATTTTTTTCCGACGCCGTATACCGAAGAATATTCGGGCGCGGCAACATTGCGTACAGCCATCGAGATGCTGTTAGCCAGGTAGTTGCCAAGATCTTATTCGCCGAGTCGGCCCACCGGAATGTCCGCGGTGGATGCCGCCGAGCTCGGCCGTATCCGATCATCCGGCCAGGACAGGATCCGGATCCAGGAGGAAGCGCATCGCGCCCGTACTCGCGGAACCTCCCGGAAAACCCGGTGAACGAGAACACAGGAGGGGGCAACCCCCAGGACGTCCGATGCCGGGGACGGGCCGGCCACACAGAGCTGGCGGCCGGACAGATGAGTGGCGCCCACAGAAGAGTAGGGAGCTGTTCTCGAGAAAAGAGAAGGTCCCGGAGAGAATCTCTCCGGGACCTTCCCGTAGTAGCGGGGACAGGATTTGAACCTGCGACCTCTGGGTTATGAGCCCAGCGAGCTACCGAGCTGCTCCACCCCGCGTCGGTGAATACAACATTACACACGGGTTCGCGGTCTGCCAAATCGCCAGCTCGGGGCACTGTTCGGCCTCGCCAGCCACCCACTCCGGCCCCACCGGCAAGGCGCTCACCCCACGGTCCGCCGCACGGCGCGAAGCCGACCCGGAGAGAAGCTCCACGGCAAGCCACAGAAGGTTAACGGTGCGATTGCCACGTTTCCGAAGCGCTATTCGCGTGACACGAATTACCTATTTCGCGTGACCTCTGTCACATTTCCGTGTCGCGCAGCGTTCGTGTGGGTAGCGGAAAATCCGGATTTGACCTGGAACTTTGCATATATTCGCGGTCCGCGCCAATACACATATTGATAGTTATCGATACGTGATCTGACGAGATTTCTTCGTTACCGTCGTTCGCAGGCCCCGACCAGACCGGGACGGGCCGGACCGAACCGCAGAACACCGGCAACCCTGTCCCACGGTTCGGATCAAACCCCGACACATCACCTGGGGACAGGGGCACGCGGCTGGTATCGCGCTGCCGGTGGGCACAGGGAGGGATTCGCATATGACCAAGACCCGGAAGTTCAGCACCCGCGCCCTCGGCATCACCGCTATCGCCGGGGCTCTCGTTGCCGTACCCTTCGGTCTTTCCACTGCCACCGCTTCGGCCTACTCGGGCAACTGGGACGCTGTCGCCCAGTGCGAGAGCGGCGGTAACTGGTCCACCAACACGGGTAACGGCTTCTACGGTGGCCTGCAGTTCACCCAGAGCACCTGGGAGGCCAACGGCGGCAGCGGCCAGGCCCACAACGCCAGCCGTGAAGAGCAGATCCGCGTCGCGGAGAACGTGCTCGCTACCCAGGGACCCGGCGCCTGGCCGGTGTGCGGTTCGTACCTGTGATCCCGACCGGCGCGTACTGAGCGCCGGTGCCCCAGCTCTTACGAAGAGGCGCTGTCATCCGGTCGGATGACAGCGCCTCTTCACATCGCTCGGCGGACCGGGTACCCCGGCCGGGCCGTTATCTCCCGGCGTCCTGGTAGGCCTTGACGGCTTTCTCCAGATCGTCCAGTGCCCGGCCGAAGTCCTCGAAGTTACCGGTCCGCATCGCGTCGCGAACATCCTGGATCTTACGATCCAGCTCCGCCGCGGCAGCGTCCTGCGCGGCCGAACCCGAACCCGCCGGCGGAGCCGTACCGCCGGACGTGGCGGTACCCTGATCCTCCGGTTCCTCCGGCCTGCTCTGCGGAGGCGCGGTACCCGGACTCGGGCGGGTGGCCGGATCACCACCGGAGGGCGTGGCCAGCGCCCCGGCGCCGGGGAGCACCTGGTTCAGCGCGTCGGCCAGCGTCGATCCGTAGCCGACCTTCACGCTGCCGGCCTGATCCCGGTAACTCACCAGCACCCGCAGCAGCTGAGGGAAGGTTGCCGTGTTCTGACCGGTATTGCGCTCGTTGTAGAACGGTTCGACATAGAGGATGCCGCCGTCCGCCACGGGCAGGGTGAGCAGATTCCCGTATCGGATCTTGTTCGAATTCGACAGCAGCGTCTTCTCCTGGGAGACCTGCGGCGCCGTCGTCATCGTGTTCTGCGTCTGCTGCGGACCCTGGGTCTGCGTATCGGTGGGCAGTTGCAGAATGCGGAACTTGCCGTAGCCGTCCGGATCGGAGCGCACCGATATATAGGACGACAGGAACTGCCTGTTGTACCCGACCATCGCGCTGGTCAGGTTGAACACCGGCTTACCGGTCTCCGGATCGCCCAACAGCACGTAGTACGGCGGCTGGCTGGCCGTCACACCCTCCACCGTCGGATCGGCGGGCACCGACCAGAACGCGTTGTTGGTGAAGAACTCGCGCGGATCGTCGACGTGGTACTTGGTGAGCATTTCGCGCTGCACCTTGAACAGATCCTCGGGGTAGCGGAAATGCTCCCGCAGTTCGGGGCTGATCTCGCTCTCCGGCACCACCGCGTCGGGGAAGACCCCACGCCAGGCCTGCAGAACGGGATCGCTGGGATCGGTCTCGTACAACTTCACCGTGCCGTCGTAGGCGTCGACGGTGGCCTTGACCGAATTGCGGATGTAGCTGACTTCCTTCCGTGGCAGCAGGCGGCCCGTGCGCTGATCGATACTGTCCTCGACCGCACCCTCCAACGAGGTGGTCTGCGCGTAGGGGTAGCTGTCCAGGGTGGTGTAGGCGTCCACGATCCACACGATGCGGCCGTCCACGACCGCGGGATAGGCATTGCCGTCCGGGGTGAGCCAGGGCGCGACCTTCTGGACCCGGTCGCGCGGCGACCGGTTGTAGAGGATCTTCGACTCGCTACCGATCGCCGAGGAGAACAGGATATTGCGTTCGGCGTACTTGGCCGCGAAGGCGAGCCGGTTGAACCAGTTGCCGATCGGCACCCCGCCGGAACCGTCGTAGGTGAACCGCGCCTGGTCGGTATCGTACTCGCGGGGCGACTGCCCCTCCTGCGAGCCGACGATGGCGTAATCGGGATCGGACTGCGAAATCAGCTCACCGTAGTAGATACGCGGCTGGTCGACCTTGATCCGCTGCTGGTCCTTCGGGGTGAACAGATCGCTGACCAGGAAGATCGGGTAACCGGAATCGCTGCTACCGCCCGCGGCGTTCGGATCCTCGGACTGCGGCCGGTTGACCCGGTTCGCGGGCGCGGCGACGAATCCGTTGCCGTGTGTGTACACGGTGTGCTTGTTGATCCAGTCGGTCTGGTTACCGCTGAGCGTGGCCGGGGACAGCTCGCGGGCCGCGACGATGTAATCCTGCACCTGGCCGTTGAGCGAATACCGGTCGATATCCAGCGCCTCGGGGAAGCCGTAGAAATTCTTCAGCTGCCGCAACTGGGTGAACGTCGGCGACAGGATGTTGGGGTCCAGCAGCCGGGCATTGGCGATGGTGGCGTGATCGACCGGCACCTCCACCGGACTCTTGCTGCTCTCGCCCTTGTAGGCGATATATTCGATCTTGTCGTCGGTGATCCCGTACGCGTGCCGGGTGGCGTCGATATTGCGCTCGATGTACTCGCTCTCCTTCTCCGCCGCGTTCGGGCGCACGGAGAACTGCTCCACCATCAGCGGCCACACCGCACCGACCAGTACCGAGGAGAGCACCAGCAGCGCGGCCGCCATCGCGGGCACCCGCAGATCGCGCAACACGACTCCGGCGAAGAAGGCCAGCGCGCAGATGATCGCGATGGACAGCAGGATCAGCTTGGCCGGCAACACCGCGTTGATATCGGTGAACGAACCACCGTTGAAAGTGGGTTCCTTCCGGCTGCTCATCAGCAACTGGTACCGGTCGAACCAGTACGCGACCGCCTTGAGCAGCACGAAGATCCCGGCCAGCACCGCCAGCTGGATTCGAGCGGGGGTGGTCAGCACCCCCTCGCGTCCGGTCAGGCGCAGGCCCCCGAAGATGTAGTGCGTCACCAGATTCGCGAAGAACGCGATCACCACCGCGACGAACAGCCAGTTCAGCACCATCCGGTAGAACGGCAGATCGAAAGCGTAGAAGCCGACGTCGAGTCCGAACTGCGGGTCCGTACGCCCGAACGATCCACCGTGCAGGAACAACTGCACTGTCACCCAGCTCGACTGGGCCACCAGACCGGACAGTACGCCGAGCAGAGCCGGGATACCGAGGCCGAACAGCCTGAGCTTGCCGATGACCGTGGTCCGGTACCGGGCGATCGGATCACCGGCGCCGGAGGTGGGGACGAACACCGGCCGTGATCGGTACGCCAGCAACAGCGCCAGCCAGACGATCGCCCCGACCACGAGTCCGACCACCAGGAAAACCGCGATCCGGGTCAGCAGCACGGTCAGGTAGACGCTGCGGAAACCCACCTCTCCGAACCACAACCAGTTCGTATAGGTATCGACGAGCCGGGGCCCTACCAACAGCAGTGCGGCCAGCACCACCGCCGCCACCAGCAGCAGTCGGCTGCGCCGCGACAGCGACGGTAAACCGGCGGAAGGGCGCATGCCCACGATGCCACTCTCCAGGGTCCGGCGGCGGGCGACCCGGTAGCGCCACCGGCCGCCGCGCCGCAGTCCGAATTGTTGCGGTCGGGTCCCTCGGACCCTCTGCGCCCACTCTACGGAAAACGGACATCTTCGCGACCGCAGGGTTGGGGCGGTGTCGTGGCACCGGATGCGAGGATGGTCGAGTGAGCGCCGATCTGCATGCCGAAATCGTCCTTGCCCGTTCCGTCCACGAGGTCGCGGAGTTCGTGGACGCCGAAGGCTGGGGCAGAGCGCCGCAGATGTTCGCGCTGGTACGCACCGCGGACCTGGTGGCCGCCGAGCCCGCCCTCATCGATCAGGTCGACGCGGCGGACGAACTGACTCCTGTCGCTCAGGACCCGCTGCCCGACGAAGTGGCCGGCGGCATCATGCCGCTCGACGAATTCCTGGCCACCACCAGCTGGCCGCCCGCGGTGGCGGGCTGTGTGCTGGTCCAGGAGATCACCGTCCTGCCGCCGGACGCGGAGAGCGATCTCGACGAAGCCCTCACCCCGCTGCTGGCCGATGCCGAGGCCGCGGACGCGGCCGGCCGGGCCGCCGCCCGAGCCCATCCGGGCCGGCGCGAAGCCCGGCTCTTCGCCGCCGCGCTGCGCTCGGGAAACACCTTGTGTCTGCTGCAATTACGGCCGGAATCGGATGAGGAGGCCGACGCGGAACTGGAATTGCGCACCTATCCCGATCTCGCCCCGAACCTGGTGGAGGCACTCCGGCAGACGCTCGAGGACGCCGCCGAGTAACCATCGGCGCGGCTCCCGGGCCGGCGCGGCCGGGTCACCCGCAGCTCGGCACCTCCCGGCCGGCCTCCAGATCCTCGAGCGCCTGAACCGCACCCGCCAGGCTCTCCACCCGGATCAGGCGCAGGCCGTCCGGGACGCGCTGATTCGCCTCGTTGCAGTTGCCGGCGGGCACCAGGAAGGTTTCGGCGCCCGCTTCCCGCGCGGCCATCATCTTGTACTGGATACCGCCGATCGCGCCGACCTTGCCGTCCTGATCGATACTGCCGGTCCCGGCGATGAAGTTCCCGCCGTCCAGGTCACCGGGGCTCAACTTCTCCACCAGCGCGAGACTGAACATCAACCCGGCGGACGGCCCGCCGATATCGGCCAGGTTGAAGGTGATCCGCAGCGGCGGCGCCGCGGCCTCGGTGGGAGTCAGGCCCATATAGCCCTTGCTCTCGTCGTCCGGGCGGGCCCCGAGGGTGACGGTGTCCGTCCGCTCCGCACCGTCACGCCGGTACACCACGGTCACCACCGCGCCCGGCGCCTGACCGGAGATCTCGCTCACCACATCCTCGGGAGTGGAGATCGGCTTCCCGTTGACACTGACGATCTGATCGCCGGGACGGAGCTTCTCCTGGGAAGGCCCTCCTTCGGCGACCTCACGCACCAGCACCGCGGTCGGCAGATTCAACTGATGCATCGCCGCGACCTCGGCGTTGCTCTCCGAGGTCTCGAACTCCTGCTCGTTGGACCGATCGACCTCCTCGCGGGAGACCCCCGGCGGGTACACCTCCGCGCGGGGGACGATGCCGTGCCGGCCACTCACCCAGAAACCGAGCGCCTCGAAAAGAGTCAGGCCGTCGCGTACCGCGACCGTCGTCATATTGAGATGGCCGGAGGTCTTGTCCACCTCGGCGCCCGTCACATCGACCACATCGCGCCCCTCGACTTCGCCCAGCGTGTCGAAGGTGGGGCCGGGACCGAGCGCGACGAAGGGCACGGTGTACACGCTGCCCACCACCCCGAGTAACAGGACCGGAAGCAGGGCGACCAGGAGCGTGATGATCCGACGATTCACCCGGTCAACACTAGCCATCCGGACCCGCGCAATGCGGGACGGGCACGCGCGCGTGGCATGCGACAGCCGGGCGGGACGACGTCAGGCCAGCCGGGCGAGGACCTGCTTCACTTCGGCCAGGGAGGGATTGGTCGCGGTGGAGCCGTCGGCGAACTCGATCGTGGGGACCACATGGTTCCCGTTGTTCACACTGCCGACGAACTCCGCCGAGGCGGGGTCCTCTTCGATATCGATCTCCACATAGCTGATCCCCGCTTCCTTCAGCTGGGTCTTCAACCGCCGGCAGTAGCCGCACCAGGTGGTGGAGTACATGGTCAGATCGGGTGTCACATCACTCACGCAGGAAGCAACACATCTACCCCGGCAAGTGTTCCGTGTTCATTTGCCCCGCCTGCGGCGGGGCGGGTCGGGGTGTGGGCCGAGCTGGTTGGTGAAGGGCCGGTCCGGCGGTTTCGGATCGGCCGGGCCGAGGACGGGGCACGGATGCCTGTCGGAGCCCTGTGCACAATGGACGGCGTGGCCGCACTCGATCTCTCCGCTCTGGATCCGGAGCAGGCCGCCGCGGTCCGCGCCCCGCGCGGGCCGGTGTGTGTGCTCGCCGGAGCCGGTACCGGGAAAACCCGCACCATCACCTATCGCATCGCTCATCTGGTGGCGGCCGGGCAGGTCCGTGCCGATCAGGTGCTCGCGGTCACTTTCACCGCCCGCGCGGCGGGGGAACTGCGCGGGCGGTTGCGCTCCCTCGGCGCGGCCGACGCGGCCGGTGCGGTGCAGGCTCGCACCTTCCACGCCGCCGCGCTGCGGCAGCTGCGGTACTTCTGGCCGCGGGTGGTCGGCGAGGTACCGTGGCGAATTCTCGAGGGTAAGTTCCCGCTGGTCGCCCAGGCCGCGAACCGCGTGGGTATCGCGTCGGGCACCGAGAGCGTCAAGGATCTCCTCGGCGAGATCGAATGGGCCAAATCGTCACTGGTGGCACCCGAGGACTACGCTGCCGCGGCCACCGCCCACCAGCGCGATATCCCTTTTGCCGCGGCCCGGGTCGGTGAGGTCTACGCGGCCTACGAAACGTTGAAGACCACGCCCGAGGGTCTGCTGCTCGATTTCGACGATCTGCTCCTGCACACCGCGGCGGCGCTGGAAGACTATCCGGCGGTCGCCGACGAGTTCCGCGAACGCTACCGCTGCTTCGTGGTCGACGAGTACCAGGACGTCACCCCGCTCCAACAGCGGGTGCTGGACGCGTGGCTGGGCGACCGCGACGATCTCACGGTGGTCGGCGACGCCAACCAGACGATCTATTCGTTCACCGGCGCCACTCCGGCCTACCTACTGGATTTCTCCCGCAGGTTCCCGGACGCCACAGTGGTGCGGCTGGAACGCGACTACCGGTCCACTCCGCAGGTGGTCGATCTCGCCAACCGGGTGATCGCCATGGCGCGGGGCCGGATCGCCGGGACCCGGCTCCAGCTGATCGGGCAGCGGCCCGACGGACCGGAACCGGTCTTCGCCGAGTACGGCGACCTGGCCGAGGAAGCCGCCGCGGTGGCACGGCAGATCGAGGAACTACTGGCCGCGGGCACCCCGGCCGCCGAGATCGCGGTGCTCTACCGGATCAACGCCCAGTCGGAAGCCTACGAACAGGCGCTGACCGAGCACGATATCGCCTACCAGGTCCGCGGCGGTGAGGGATTCTTCCAGCGACCGGAGGTGCGTCAGGCGGTCCAGGAGCTGCGCAAGACCGCGGCCCGCGACGATCTGCCCGATACCTCCCGCGCGGGCGAGCACCTGGTCACCCTGGTGCGGGCGGCTCTCGCCCGGCTCGGGCTCACCGCCACCGCCCCCGCCGGGGCGCAGGCCCGGCAGCGCTGGGAGTCACTGGTCGCGCTGGTGCGGCTGACCGAAGAACTGCTGGCACAGGAACCGGCTCTCGAACTCGGCGGACTGCTGCGCGAGCTCGCCGCGCGCGCCGAGGCCCGGCATCCGCCCACCGTGCAGGGTGTGACCCTGGCCTCGCTGCATGCGGCCAAGGGGCTGGAATGGGACGCGGTGTTCCTCGTCGGGCTCACCGACGGCACACTGCCCATTTCGTACGCGCTCAACGGAGACGGCTCGGTGGCCGATCCGGCCGCACTGGAGGAAGAACGCCGGCTGCTCTATGTGGGGGTGACCCGGGCGCGGGTGCAGTTGCGGCTGTCCTGGGCGCTGTCCCGGGGCGACGGCGACCGGCGGCCCCGCCGGCGCTCCCGATTCCTCGCCGGGCTGGTACCGGAGAATTCCCCTGCCTCCCGTATCTCCGCCGCGCCGCGGGCCGCCGATACGCCCCGGCCGGTGTGCCGCGTCTGCGGACGTGCGCTACTGGATTCGGAAACCCTGCTGCTGCGCCGGTGTAAGAACTGTGTGGGACAACCGGATCTGGAACTGCTGAGCGCTCTGCAGGATTGGCGGCGGGAGAAAGCCGAGGAACTGGCGGTGGATCCGCGCGGCATTCTCGGCGTGAACACGCTGACCGCCATCGCCGAACAACTACCCGAGGACGAGGCGGGACTCGCCGCCCTCGGGGTGGGCGAGAGCAAACTGCGGCAGTACGGCGCGGAGGTGCTGGCCATCATCAGGTCCCGGCGGGCCGCGCTTTCGCGACGGTAACGGGCGCGAGTGCGCGTGGATCGCGCGAAACCGCAGGTAGAAAATAGGTTGTCGACTCCGGCGAGATTGCTTAAGGTGGAAATCGCGCTCGGGAGGGTACATCGACGCGCACAGTTGAATTCGGATCACGAGTACAGGAGGGAGGCAGACACATGAACGGCACCACGAATTACGGCTTCGTCACCGTAATGCCGAATACGCGGTTGTCGGCTGCTTCCCGGGGGTTCCTCGCTCTGCAGGGGACCGGCCTGTCCTGCATCGATGGTGCGGGAGCGCCGCGGCGCATCCGCTATTCGCATGAGTCGAACGTCGTATCGCAGGACCAGTCCCTCGCGATCTGGCTGCCGGTCGCCGCACCCGCGGCAGCCGGCTCCTTCGCCATCGCTCCCGCCGCAGCACCCGCGGCGGCCGATAAGCGACCGGAAAGCCTTCGCAAAGGACACCACGCGACCGTGAACAGGCGGCCCCGGAGCCGACCGAGGTAGGGGCCGAGCCCCCACTCCCTGGCCACGGGTCGCACCAGCGAAACCGTGGCCAATTTTTTTCGGCCTTCAGCCCACAAGGCATCGGTTTCGCGGAACGAACACCGAACCGCTGCACAACAAGCTGAAGGAGAACGACGTGGTCACCACCACCCAGAGCTGGCCGTCGGCCACTACTGCCGTGGCGTGTCGCACCGTGGCAACCGAATCCGGAGACCAGCGGCTGCCCACCCTGCCCTGCCGGGCGGGGAACCCGGATCTGTGGTTCGCCGAGAGCCCGGTTCAGTTGGAGGAAGCCAAAGCACTGTGCGCCGCCTGCCCGATCCGGCAGGGCTGCCTGAGCGCGGCCATCGATCGGCGGGAGCCGTGGGGTGTGTGGGGCGGTGAGATCTTCGACCAGGGAGTCGTGATCGCTCGCAAGCGCCCGCGGGGACGGCCGCGCAAAGTCGCCACCTGTGTCTGACGGGGATCGCGTATCCACGCCACCCGCGGATACGCCCCGGCACCGGAAACGAGCCGCTCATCGCTTCGCCGATGAGCGGCTCGTTCGCGTTCGGGCGGGATTCGCACACCGGTCGGAGCCGGTCGGCGACCCGTTGTGCCGGAATACTTCTCAGGCGCTGTCGCGCTCTTCACGGAAACCCGGCAGCCAGGTGGCGGCCAATTGTATGAACGGCACCTCGGCATCGAGCTGGGCACAGATACCGATGGATCCGCCGAGAACCCGGAAGATCATGACGTATTCGGCGGGCAGCATCATCGCCCGGGCGGTTTTCATCTCCGGCGCGGAGTAATCCGTGGCCTTCCCGGCGACCCGCTGCATCCAGCGCCGGGTGAAATGGAACGATTCGGAGCGGATCGGGTCGGTGAACGGACGCAGGTACTCTTCGATTTCCTGTTCGGTGATGGTACGTCCCGGCAGGACCCATCCATTGGCATGCAACAGTTCGGTGAGCCGTCCGTACTCCTCGGCCACCGCGAGCGCCAGGATCCGGCCCAGCTGCTCCGGGAAACCGCCCGGCAGCGGCGCGCAGGCGCCGTAGTCGATAACCGCCAGCTTCCCCTCGGGGGTGATCATGAAGTTACCCGGATGCGGATCGGCGTGCAGCAGCCCCACCGTTTCGGGGGCGGAGAAATGGAACCGGCCCATCAGGGCGGCCACCCGGTTGCGCAGGACGCGGGTGCCCTCGGGATCGGCCGCACCGGCGGCGATAACGGCGGAAACCGGTGTACCGTCGAGCCATTCGCTGACGATCACCTTCGGGGCACTGGCGACCACCTTGGGCACCACGAACTCCGGATGCCCGTCGTAGGCCTTGCTGAACGCCCGCTGATTGGCAGCCTCGTTGCGGTAGTCCAGTTCCTCCTCGGTGCGCTCGGTGATCTCGGCGAGCATCGGTTTGACGTCGGCGCCGGGAATGACCTTGGCGAACAGGCCGGTCATCCGGTTCAGCGTGCGCAGGTCGGCACGCAGCGCCTCGTCCGCGCCGGGGTACTGCACCTTCACCGCCACCGGACGACCGTCCGACCACACCGCCCGGTGTACCTGGCCGATACTCGCCGACGCGGCGGGGGTGTCGTCGAACGATTCGAAACGTTGACGCCACCCGGTGCCGAGTTGCTGATCGAGTACCCGGTGTACGGTGGCGGCGGGCATGGGCGGGGCGGCGGCCTGCAATTTGGTGAGCGCCTCACGGTAGTGCTCACCGAACTCCTCGGGGACCGCGGCTTCCATCACACTCAGCGCCTGACCGAACTTCATGGCGCCGCCCTTGAGTTCCCCCAGAATGCTGAACAGCTGTTCGGCTGCCTTCTGGTTCAACTCGGTATTGATTTCCTTACGATCGCCGCCCGCGAGCTTCTTACCGAAACCAACCGCGGCACGACCCGCTACACCGAGCGGAATCTTGGCTAACTTCGCATTGCGGGACATGGGCCGGCGCACGATCTCAGACACTCCCCCATAATGGCCGACGAAACGGGGAACAGGCCACGGAAACCGAAGAGAATTACCACACCCTTCCGAATGTGACTGTGATCACAAATCCTTTTCGCAGGTGTGCACCAGACAACCGCACTCGGCATGCGGCGGCCACGGGCGACGGCTCAGACAGCGAGAATCGAGATCCAGCTCGAGAGCTCCGTTCAAGGTTTCCAACCGGTATCGGGGTTCGCAGGCGATGATGCGCTCCAACTCACTCAGCGCCAGCGCCGCCACCGCCGCGATGCCGGCGGGACTCGCATGCCCCATCCGGCCGAGCAGTTGCGCGGCCAGGCGTGGCCATTCCGCATCGTGTTCACAACGGGTCAGATCCGCACATCGCAGACAACTGGTACGACCCGGCAGAACCAGCGGTCCGACGAGCCCTTTACCGTCACGCAACCGGACCACCAGATGGGCGGTTTCCGAGCGGGTCAGATCCCGCACCAGCCGGGGATCGGGGATCAGGGCATCGGTGAGAACCACCAGATCCGCGGCTGGAACCTTCGTATCCGGCTCACCGCGGTAATCGCGGGATCGCTGCGCACGAATACCGAGTTCACGCAGGCCCGCGGTAATCGCCTCGGCAAGCGGGCCGATACCGTGCACCCGGATCGACCGTACCCGGCCATCCGGCTGCGGCGGGTGAACGAGCAGAGCGGCGGATTCGAGTAATTCGAACAGGGCCGTGGCCGCGGTGGGATCGAGCCCCAGCGCGCCCGCTCGCCAGATGATCTGGGGGCGGCTGTTCAGTCCGTCGAGCAGCCGGAGGAAGCCGAGTACCTGCTGGGTCTCCAGGCCGGGCGCCGCGCACAGCACGGCGGTCTCCGGATCCCAGCCCAGCTGGACCCAGCCGTTCGAGCGCACCAGAATCGGAACCCGAGGGTGCAGCAGGGGCCCGCGTGGCCGAAGCGTCGTCATGGGGGAAGTATGCGACCCACCATGCGGCCCAACAGGCGCCCCGACGCAGTTGTCCACAGGCACACAGCCTGTGGACAACTGCGTTTTCCGAGGTCGGGCACGTCCCCACCGCGCCGACGAGCCCCCGACGAAATCTCTTCGACGGGCGCGGGACCACTTTCCGAAGCGGCGCTCCCGCTAGCGCTTACCGTCCTCGGGGTTCTGCGGCTCCTCCGGGTCGGTGTCATCGTCCGCGGACCCGGGCGCCGCCTCGCCGCGTTCGGCGGCCTCGGTGGCGGCCAGCTGGGCCAGCGGATCGTCGAAAACGTCCGCACCACCGCCGAGCACCGAATCGATGAACCGGGCGGGTGCGTCCAGATCACCGGCGGTCGGGAGCAGATCGGGATGCGACCACACACCGTCGCGCGCCTGGATACCGGCATCGTCGGTCAGCCGTTGCCACAGAGTGGCCGCCTCGCGCAATTTACGCGGCCGCAGCTCCAGACCCACCAGGGTGGCGAAGGTCTGCTCGGCGGGGCCACCGGTAGCGCGGCGGCGGCGCAGGGTTTCGGCCAGCGCACCGGCGCCGGGCAGCCGATCACCCACCGCGGCCGCCACCACCACCTGCACCCAGCCCTCGATCAGCGCCAACAGGGTCTCCAACCGCTCCAGGGCCTGTTTCTGCTCCGGAGTCGTCTGCGGTTCGAAACTGCCCTGCGCGAGGATCTCCTCGAGTTTGGACGGATCGGTGAGCGCGGAGGGATCCAGATTGCGGGCGGCATCCTCGAGCGCGGAGAAATCCATGGTGATACCGCGCGCGTAGTCCTCCACGGCGCCGAGCACCTGCTGACGCAGCCAGGGCACATGCGCGAAGAGTCGCTGGTGCGCCACCTCACGAGCGGCGAGGAACACCATGATCTCGCTCTCCGGCTGTTCCAGGCCCTCGCTGAACTCCGCGATGGCCGTGGGCAGCAGCGCGGCCGTCCCGGCGGGCCCGAGCGGCAACCCGATATCGGTACCGGTCAGCACCTCCTTGGCCAGTTGGCCCAGGGCCTGTCCCAGCTGCGAACCGAAGGCCAGCCCGCCCATCTGCCCCAGCATGCCCATCATGGGCCCGGCCAGATCCCGCGCCTCTTCCGGTAGACCCGAAACCCACATACCGGAGACCTGCTGGGCCACCGGATCGCACAATCGCTGCCAGGTGGGCAGGGTTTTCTCGATCCAGTCGTCGGCGGTCCAGGCCTCCGCGCCGCTCGCCCCGGCCGGGAAGGTGGTCGCGTCGTCGAGCCACAATTCGGCCAGACGCGCGGCATCGGCGACCGCGGCGGCCGTACCGCTGGACACCGGCGGGACGGTCTTACCGAGCTGCTGGCGGGCCAGGCGCTTGGCCACGTCGTAGTTGACCGGTCCGGCGCCGCCCCCGGTCATACCCTGACCCATACCGCTCAGCATCTGTCCCAGTGAGGTCAGCATCTGGCCGAGTGCCGCGGGATCGAAGCCGGCGCCGCCGGTACCGAAACCGAATGGATCGTTACCGCCGCCCGGTTTGTCACCGCGGCGGCGATCATCGTCGTCGTCGCCCTGCGAGAAGCCGAACGGGAAATCACTCATCGCGCCTCACCCAACGAAAGAGTATCCGGGTGGTGTCCGGGGAGGGCGCACGAACCGGAGCGTCCGGCCGGCGCATCGTGAAGCTGCATATCGTCCATAGTAGGCGCGGCGAACCGCCCGGTCCGCCGCACCGGCCGCGCTTCGCGCTGGGTGAACATCCACGCGGGCGGGCTCACCCCGCGACCGGCTCGTCTCCGGCGGCCCAGGACTCCACGATCGTCCGGGCGATGGACACCGAGCCCGGTAGCAGCAACCGCGGGCCGGGCGTGGTGTCCGGCCCGGTACCCGCCGCCGGCCGGGTGCGCCAGCCGCCCAGGGCCAGCGCCTCGCGAACCTCGGCCCGGGTGAACCAGTGCGCCTCGGCGATCTCCCCGTCGGAGAAAACCAGCGGTTGCCCGGGATCGGCAAGGGCGCAGAAGCCGAGCATCAGCGAGCGTGGGAACGGCCACGGCTGACTGCCGAGATACCGGATATCGCGGACATCGAGGCCCACCTCCTCGCGCATCTCCCGTTCGACACATCGCTCCAGCGACTCCCCCGCCTCCACGAAACCGGCCAGCAGGGAGAACATGGTCTCCGGCCAGTTGTGCTGGCGGGCCAGCAGTACCCGGTCGCCGCCGTCGTGCAGGAGGCAGATCACCGCCGGATCGGTGCGCGGGAAATCCTCGCGCCCGTCCTCGGCCATCCGGGACCAACCGGCTTTGGTGGATACGGTCGGGCTTCCGTCGACGCCGTGATAGGCGGCGGAGGCATGCCAGTTGATCAGCGCCAGCGCGGTGGCCAGCACCCCCGCGGTGAAATCGTCCAGTGATTCGTCGGCGAGCCGGCGCAGATCGCTCAACCGCCCGGTGAGCTCGGGATCGCTGACGGCCCACAGATGGGTGCCGTTGTCGACACCGAGAAACACCGCCTCCGGGCTCGGCTCGTCCGCGAGACCGGTGGCCGCGTCCCAGATCAGCGCGCCGGATTCATAGCGGACGGCGCCGCGCCGCCCGACCCGCAACAACCTGGCGGTGGGCCAGCCCTCCTTCAGCGCGGCGGCGTCGGCACGCAGATGGTCGGCACGGTCGAGCGCCGAGCGGGACAGCAGGGGCACCTGATTGAGTTGGAATACGGCCACGTTACGAGAGTATCCCGGCCCGGAAGCGACCGTGCCGGGGTCAGCGGGCGCGACGGATGTAGAGGAGTTTGTCGCCGGATTCCAGCGCGTCGGCCTCGGGCTCGCCCACCCGGATCAGCTCTTCACCGCGCACCACGCCGAGCACGATATCGCTGAGATGGCGGGGCGAGCCACCGACCTCGCCGGGCTCGACCTCGCGTTCGGCGACCGCGAAACCGTGCTCGGGGGTCAGCAGGTCCTCCATCATCTCCACCACGCTGGGTGTGGTGGTGGCGATACCGAGCAGACGACCGGTGGTCTCCGAGGACACCACCACGGAATCGGCACCGGATTGGCGCAGCAGGTGAGTGTTCTCCGATTCCCGGATCGAGGCGACGATCTTCGCCTTCTTGGTGAGTTCGCGGGCGGTGAGGGTCACCAGGACAGCGGTGTCGTCACGGTTGGCGGCCACGATGACCGAGGCGGCGTTCTGCACCCCGGCCAGGCGCAGCACATCGGATTGGGTGGCCGACCCGTGCACGGTGACCAATCCGGCGGTCGCGGCGGTTTCGAGCGCCACCGCGTCGGTGTCGACCACGACGATATCGGCGGGCTGCACGCCGTCCCCGAGCATGGCGTCGATCGCGGTGCGGCCCTTGGTGCCGTACCCGACTACGACGGTGTGATTACGCACGGTGCGCCTCCAACGCTGGATCTTCAAGGCCTGGCGGGAACGTTCGGTGAGTACGGCCAGGGTGGTGCCGACCAGAACGATGAGGAACAGCACACGCAGTGGGGTGATGACGAAGATGTTCACCAGCCGCGCCGAATCGGTGACCGGGGCGATATCGCCGTACCCGGTGGTCGACAGGGAGACGGTGGCGTAATAGAACGCGTCGAGCAGGGTCACCGAACCGTCGGCGTTGTCGTGGTATCCCTCCCGGCCGAACCAGACGACGAGCGCGGCGGCACACAGCAGACCGATCGCGAACAGAACCCGGCGCGTCAGCGAGATCCAGGGACTGTTCTGTACCTCCGGGATGCGCAATATCCCGACCAGTGCGAAATCCGGCCGTTCGACCGATCCGCGCAGGTTGCGCGCTCGCCCGCCGAGATCGGCGAACCGCGAACTCACCGGTGGCACCTCCCGCCGCACCGGACGCCGCTCGCATCCTTCACCGTCAGTCCCTCCGACACAGCTCGGGAGCCTACCCGTTGCGCACCCGGCACGTCGGCCGCGCGGTGGTCGCCGCTCTCTAAGGTGGGTGTATGACAGAGCGTCCGCCCACCGCCGCTCCCGATTCCGGCCGCACTCCGGCACTGCGGCTGGCCGCCGTGCTGCTGGGCGCCGGCGTCCTGCACTTCGTGGCGCCGAAACCGTTCGATTCGATCGTCCCGCCGCGTCTGCCGGGCAAGGCGCGTGCCTACACCTACTGGTCGGGTATCGCCGAGATCGGTGTCGGAACAGCACTGCTGATTCCCCGGACCCGGCGGCTCGGGGGCCGGTTGGCGGCGCTGCTGTTCGTCGCGGTGTTTCCGGCCAATATCCAGTTCACGGCGGATTCGGTGCGCAATCCGAAGGCACCCTGGCCGCTGAAGGCGATCTCGGTGCTGCGGCTGCCGATGCAGTGGCCGCTGATCACCCAGGCGCTGGCGGTGAGCCGCCGGACGCCGCCGACTCGTGGAGCAGGGCGGTGAGTTCGTCCGGGCCCGGTAGCCGCTCCGGTGAGACGGTGCGGCCGCTGCGTACGTAGTAGAACGCGGCGCCGATCCGGTCCAGCATGCGCTGTTCGGTCTCGCCGGTCCGCGCCGCCAGCAGCCGCGCCCAGGCCAGGCGGTAGACGGCGAGCTGCACAGCGACGGCGGCCTCGTCGGCGGGGCCCGGCTCGGCACCGGTTTTCCAGTCGACGATCGTCCAGCCGCCACCGGGGTCGGCGAATACCGCGTCCATCCGGCCGCGGATCACGACACCGGCGATCGTGGTTTCGAACGGCACCTCGATCTCCACCGGCCGGCGCGCGGCCCACGGAGAGGACAGGAACGCCTCCTGCATCCGGGCCAGATCGGCGTCCGTCGCGGCGCCGGCATCCGCGGCACCGGGCAGATCGTCCAGGCCGGGTAGCTGATCGGTGGCGAACCAGCGCTGCACCCACGCATGGAAGGCGGTGCCACGACGCGCCAGCGGGTTGGGTGGATAGGGAAGCGGCCGGCGCAGGCGTGCGGCGAGCCGGCCGGGGTCCGCGCGCATCTCCACCAGAGCGGTGGCGGGGAGCTGGGTGGGAAGTTCGACATGGGCCACGGCGGCCGCACCCGCCCGGTATTCGGCGAGCAGGGCGTCCACATCGGCGATCCAGCCGTCGGGGTCCTCGCCGGGCTCGGGATCCGGTGTCCCGTCGGCCAATTCCTCGAGTGCCCGGTGGACCAGGGCCGCGCCCTCCTCGATATGTTCGCGGCGGGCACCGAGCGGATCGCCGGGCCACGCCGCGGAGACCGGGGCGGTGGCCAGCGGGTTGGGCAGTCCGGGTTCGGGGTCCGGCGCCCAGACCGCGATATCCACGCCGCTTCCGGGCCGTTCGGCTGCCGCTTTCACCTCGAGCAGGAACTCCGACGGCCCCTTGGGTTTCTCCCCGGTCTCCGGCCAATGGTGCGCCGAGACCAGCAGAACGCGTTCGGTCCGGGTGAGCGCGACGTAGAAGAGCCGGCGGTCCTCGTCGAGGCGGCGGCGCTGCAACGCTTCCTTGTGTGCGGCGAGCCCGCGCTGTAACTCCGCTCTATCCGTGAACTCGGTGGTGTCCAGCACCGGTACCCCGTCCGGGGATTCCGGGGTGGCGCGATCGCCGCGCAGGGCCGTGGGTAATTCGGCCAGGGCACCCAGCCAGGTGTTCACCCCGCGGGTCGAGGGAAACACGTCCCGCGTGACATGCGGTACCGCGACCACCTCCCACTCCAGCCCCTTCGCCGCGTGCACGGTGAGCACCTGGACCCGGTCCGGCGCGACCTCCACCTCACCGGGTTCGAGCCCGTTCTCCACCGATTCGGCCGCGGCGAGAAAGGCCAGCAGACCACTCAGCCCGGCTCCCGAATCGTTCGCGTAGCCGGCGACGACCTCGGCGAAGGCGTCCAGATGTTCGCGGCCGGCGCCGGAACCGGTCAGCGCGCGGCGGGCCTGGGTCTCCACTCCGACACCGATGGTGCGTTCCACATCGGCGACCAGTTCGGTCAGCGGCTGCCCGGCGCGTTCCCGCAACATCGCCAGCTCCCGGCCCAGCGCGGTGATGCGACGGTAGCCCGCCACGGAATAGCGGTCCGCGGGACCGGGATCGGCGAGGGCGTCGGCCAGGCCGGCACGTTCCGCAGGTTCCGGGGCGACCTCGTTCAGGGCGGCGGCCAAAGTGGCGGAGTCGGTGATCGCGGCACCGGATTCCCGGCGGATCGACAGTTCCCGGGCCCGGCGGGCCAGCGCGGCCAGATCGGCCGTACCGAGTCGCCAGCGCGCGCCGGTGAGGATCCGCACGGCGGCACTGCCGGCCGCCGGGTCGGCGAGCAACCGCAGCGTGGCCACGATATCGGCCACCTCGGGTGTCGAGAGCAGACCACCGAGGCCGACGATTTCGACCGGGAGGCCTCGAGCGCGTAGCTCTTCGGCGAGTTCGGCGGCATCGGCGTTGCGGCGGATCAGCACCGCGGAGGTGGGTGGGGGCCGGCCGGCTTCCCGGGCGGCCGCCCATTCGGCGGCGATCCGCTCGGCGACCCAGCGGCGTTCGGCGGCCACGGTATCGGTGAGTGCCAGCGCCACCGCACCGGGTCCGGCACCGGGTGCGGCACGCAGCGGGTCGACGGTGACCCCGCCGCTCGCCCGCGCGGCGGCACGCAGGGGCTCGACGACCATATTGGCCAGGTCCAGCGCCTCCGGCGGATTACGCCAGCTGGTGAGCAGCGGCAGCACGGGCGCCGGAACGCCCGGGCGCCGGGGGAAGTCGGTGGTGAACCGCGGCAGGTTGGCGGCCGAGGCACCACGCCAGCCGTAGATGGACTGCATAGGATCGCCGACCGCGGTCACCGCGAGCGGGCGGGCCGCCGGGCCCCGCTGCCGCCGCTCGGCGGGGTGCTCCCCGCCGAAGAGCGCGGAGAGCAGGACCCGCTGCGCATGCCCGGTGTCCTGATACTCGTCCAGCAGCACCAGCCGGAACCGCGCGCGTTCGGCGGCCGCGACCTCCGGGTGTTCGGCGGCCAGACGCGCCGCCAGCGACATCTGCGCACCGAAATCCAGGGCGCCGCGCTGGTGCAGCGTTTCGCGCAACTGCCGCACCAGCGGTAGCAGGGCCACCCGCTCGCGTTGCGCGCGCAGGATCGACAACAGCTCCTTGTTCGGCCCACCGCGCTGCCGTGGACCGGGCGGGAGGGTGTGGACGAGTTTCTCCAGTTCGGTATGCGCTTCGGCCAGCTGCTCCGGTTCCACCAGATGTTCGGCGAGCTGCCCGGACAGGGCGAGCACCGCCTCGGTGACGGTGAGCGGCGAACGGTCGGTATCGAGGTCTCCGTCCCAGCTGCGCACCACCTGATGCGCGAGCTGCCACAGCTGGGTTTCGGTGAGCAGCGTGGCCGAAGGCTCCACCGGCAGCAGCAGACCGTGTTCGCCCAGCAGGCGACCGGCATACGAGTGATAGGTGCTGATCTCCGGTTCCGCACCCGCCAGGGCAGCCCGCAGCTCGCCGGACGGGTCGAGGTCGCGCACCAGCCGGGACCCGGCGAGCCGCGCCAGGCGGGTGCGGATCCGGGCGGTGAGCTGCTGGGCCGCCTTCCGGGTGAACGTCAGTCCGAGTACTTCCTCGGGCGACACCAGGCGATTGGCCACCATCCACACGACACGGGCCGCCATGGTTTCGGTTTTACCGGCGCCCGCCCCCGCCACGACCAGCACCGGTCCGGCTTGCGCGGCGATCACCGCGGCCTGTTCCGCGGTCGGCGGGGGGAGGCCGAGCGCCTCGGCCACCTGTCCCGGCGTGACCCGGGCGCTCACTCCTCGGTCACCTGACGTCCCGCGTCCTGCACCGGACAACTGTTCTTCACGGTGCAGTGCCGGCAG
The DNA here is from genome assembly GCF_977089955.1 of Nocardia sp. X0981. NCBI lineage: Bacteria > Bacillati > Actinomycetota > Actinomycetes > Mycobacteriales > Nocardiaceae > Nocardia > Nocardia sp. X0981. The sequence goes on from NZ_OZ372435.1 coordinate 108,777, forward strand.
CCTTCGTTGCGGACGGCCAGGAAAACCGGCCCTTCGGTGGCCGCGGCGGCGGTGTGGATGGTGTCGCGCCAGGCCTCGAGCGCCTCGGCGTCCAGCGCGGGCTGGGCACGTTCCTTGGCGACCCCGGAGGACGCCGGCGCCCCGACGTACACCAGCCGGGCGCCACCGGCGCCGGTTTCGGATGCCTCGTCCAACGCGCCCGCCGCGGCGGCGACCTGGTAGGTGGCCAACTGGGCGTGCTGGGTGGCGTCGGCCTCGCTGACCGGGGTCCGGCCGGTTTTGACATCCACGATGACGAACCTGCCCTGCGCGTCCCGTTCCAGCCGGTCGATCCGGCCGCGGATACGGACAGCGGGCTCCCCTTCGGCGCGGGCGGGCAGCACACAGTCGACGGGCACCTCGATACCGGCCTGGGTGAGCTCACCCCGGGTGGTGCGCACCCAGGCGACGAATGCGTCCAGCATGGCCTCGGTCCGGCGCAGTTCCTGCCGGGAGTACCAGCCGGCCTCGGTATCGATACCGCTCCAGGTGCGGGTGAGTTCGGCGCGCACGCGATCCAGCGGTATCCGCCCCGCCAGCGCCTGGACCAGGGTGTGCACCAGGGTGCCCTTGACGGCGTGTGGATTCTCACCGTCCGACCCGCCGTGGTGTTCCAGCGCCCACCGCAGCGGGCAGGCCCGCAACACCTCCACGGTCGAGGGGGAGAGCGCCACCGGAGAATCGTCGTGCCACAGCGTCTCGGTGGAACTCGGTGTGGCGACGCCGTACCAGTCGTCGGGTGCGGCGCCCGGGATACCCGCGAGGGCCAGCCGGGCCAGCTGACCGGCGGCTCGGCGGCGCCGCTCGGTTCCGGCGCCGGGATCGCACACCACCGCGCGCAATTCGGCGACCACCGCGTTCAGGGCCAGCACCCGGCCGGGTTCGGCGACCGGAAGCGCGCCGGGCTCGCCGTCCCCGTCACCGCCGAGCAGTTCGGACAGGAACCGGGAAGGGACCAGATCCCGTTCCCCACTCACCGATTCCACCGCGGTGACCAGCAGTGATCGCCGCGCCCGGCTGCACGCGACGAACAGCAGCCGGCGTTCCTCGGCCAGGATCGGGGCGGAACGGCTGACTCGCTCGGTGATTCCGGCGACCTCGTCCACCAGCTCCTCGATGTGCAGCAGGGTGCCCCGGAGACGAGGATCGGGCCAGATGCCCTCCTGTACCCCGGCAACGGCGACGACCGTCCACTCCCGTCCGGCCGCGGCGTGGGCGCTCAGCAGATCCACCGCCTCGTCACGCCGGGCCCGCGCCTCCCGGTCCTGCGCGATGTGCTGGCGGTCCAGGTATTCGACGAAACCCTCGATGGTGGCGCCCGGTAACCGGTCGGTATAGGCGGCCGCGGCCTCGAACAACGCGACAGCGGCGTCGAGATCGCGATCGGCCTGCATCCCGGCTGCCCCACCCCGTTGGGATTGCGCCAGCCAGCGCCGCTCCAGCCGCGATCCGGTCCACAGCGCCCACAGCACATCTTCGAGGCCACCACCGGCGCGGCGCACCCGGCGCGCGCGTTCCAGCGCCCGTCCGGCCCGTTTCAGCGGCGCGAGCTCGACATCGGTCAGACCCGCCGGAATTCGTTGGTCGCCGGAGCCGAGCAGAAGTTCCCGCAGGATTTCCACGGAGGGACGTTCCGGGCCGGCCGCGGGGCGAACGGGCGAATCGGTGCGGCCGGGGGCATCCGCTGCACCGGCCCCGGTGGGCGCGGCGCCGGCCCGCCCGGCGGCCGGAGCTCCGGCCGTCACGGGTGCCGCGGCGGCACGAACGGCTGCGCCACCCGCGGGCGGCGGCGCGTCGTCCGGGAGCAGCTCCTCCCCCTCCGCCGGGTCCGGCGGGAATTCCTCCTCGTCCACCGGTTCCGGCGGCAATCCGTCCCACGGATCGCGGGGCGGGTCCTCGTCGAGCCCGTACCAGTCCGCGTCGGCGGCGTGGCGCGCCGTCTCGGCGAACGGATCACGCACCGGCGCGGTGTCCGGGGCGTCCTGCGGCCACTCGGGATCGGGGACGGGGGGTTCCTCGCACGGCTCGGGTGGCGGTTCCGGGGCCACCGCACCGGCGTCGGCCGCCTCATCGGCGACCGGCGCGGACCGAGCCAGTTCCACGCTCGCGCGGCGGATACCGCGGCGCAGGCGCCGCAGGCCGATCTGATCGGCGCCGCCGAGCGGACCGGTCAGCAGATCCAGGGCATCGTCGGGCCCGAACAGCGCTTCGGTGGTCCCGGCGCCGCGGCGCAGCTCCTCACCGGCCAGGACGGCCCGTAGCGCGAGCAGCATCCAGGCGGCACCGCGGCGGCGGGCCAGCGGCGTATCGTCCGCGGGCTGTCGTACCGGTACCCCCGCCGCCAGCAGCGCGCGCCGCAGCGGCGGCAACAGCAGCGGTACCGATCGCACGATCACCGCCATCTCCGACCACGGCACCCCGTCGGTGAGATGGGCGCGGCGCAGATGGTCGGCGATGAGCGATGCCTCCTTGGCCGGGCTGCCGAGTACCCGCACCCGGATCTCCGCGGCCGGCGCTGCCGCGGCGCCCTCGGCCTCCTCGGCAGGTTGTTCCCCGCGCTCGACCGGCCCCAGATCGGCACGAGTGGTGCGGTGCGTGGCCGTACCCGGTAACCGGGAGGCGATACGCGCCGCCGCGGTGATGAGCGCCGGCCCGCAGCGATGGTTGTCGTAGAGGATTACGCGCCGCGATTCGGGCACCTCGAGTTCGGCGAGGAAACGCGGATCGGCACCGCGGAAGGTGTACACGGCCTGGTCGGGGTCGCCGGCGATCACGGTGGTCCCGGCTCCGGCGGCGAGCACCCGTACCAGCAGCGCCGCCTGGGGATCGAGGTGCTGGGCGTCGTCGACGAGCAGACAGCGCAGTCGCGCCTGTTCCCCGGCCAGCAGTTCGGCGTCCGCGGCCAGGACGTCCAGGGCCGCCCCCACCAGTTCCGCCGCGTTGAGCGCGGGCGCCGAGGCCTCCGGTGCGGCCACCCCGACCGACCAGCGCAGCAGCATCGCCTGCTCGTAACGCAGCGCGAACCGCCCGGCTGCCACCCAGTCGGGACGGTCGCGCCGCCGGCCGAGTTCGACCAGATCTTCCGGGCCCAGCCCGCGTTCGGTGGCGCGCAGCATGAGATCGCGCAGTTGATCGGCGAAACCGGTCAGGCCGAGGGCGGGCCGGAGCCGTTCCGGCCACAGATCGGTGGCACCGGCCGCGATATCGGCGATATCGCCGCGCAGCATCTCGCGCAGCACCGCGTCCTGTTCGGCACCGGTGAGCAGCCGGGGCGGCGGGTTACCGTACCGGGCGGCCTGCCGGCGCAGGATCCCGAACGCATAGGAGTGGATGGTCCGGGCCAGTGGCTCCCGGGTCGCGCCGGCCACCCGGGCGGCGGGCGGTACGGCGGAGTCGGGGCCGGCCGGCGGGAACAGCGCCGGTTCGGCCGGCACCGCCGCGGCACCGGGCACGGCGGCGAAACGGGGGGCGCACACCTCCCAGTGGGTCAGTCGTTCGGTGAGGGCGTCGCGGGCGGCGGCCGCCGACTGCTTCGAATGGGTGAGCAGCAGAACCGATTCCGGGTCCGCTCCCCCTGCGATACGCGCCGCCGCCACATCGACCAGCAGCGCTGTCTTCCCGGTGCCGGGGCCACCCAGGACCTGCCATATCGCACCCGCACCGGGTTGCGCGGCGGTTGCCGCGTGCTCCGCGGTGAACAGCGCGCGTATATCGGCCCCCCAGGTCCGAGCCCGGGGAGCCGCCGTTCTCCGGCGCACCAGCCGCACCGGCCTATCCGAACGCACCACGACGGCTATTGCAACAGACGGTGCCGACACCGCCGATACCCCGGCACCCCCGCGCGGGCTGCGGACGCGCCGACCACCGATAAGAATGTCATCGTGTCCACACTGCATGTCCACCGTTTCGGCCCGGCCACCGGCCCGGTGGTGCTGGCTCTGCACGGGCTCACCGGCCACGGCCGACGCTGGGCGGCGCTGGCCACCGAGTGGCTGCCCGATATCCGGGTGGTCGCGCCCGACCTGCGTGGACACGGCCGATCCACCGCCCGGCCACCGTGGAACCTCGAAACGATCGTGGCCGATCTGGCGGACCTGATCGCCGCCGAGACCGACGCGCCGGTGGTGGTGGTCGCGCATTCCTTCGGCGGGGCCTGCGCGCTGCGGCTGGCCCGGCAGCGCCCGGAACTGGTGCGCGGGCTCGTCCTGCTCGACCCGGCTGTCGCGCTGGACCCGGCGTGGCTGCACGATATCGCCCGGTCCACCCTGGCTTCTCCCGACTACACCGATATCGAAGAGGCCCGGCGGGACAAACTCGCCACCGGCTGGGGTGCGGCCGCGCCGGAGCTGCTGCAGGCCGAACTCGACGAACATCTGGTGCCCACATCGAACGGGCGGATGGGGTGGCGGGTGGATATCCCGGCTCTGGTCGCCTACTGGGGCGAGCTGGCCCGCGATCCGGCTCTTCCACCACCGGAGCTGCCGACCGTGCTGGTCCGGGCGACGCAGGTGGATCCGCCGTTCGTCACCCCGCGTCTGCGCGCCGCGCTGGCCGGCCGTCTCGGCCCGCGGCTGACCGTGCACGAATGGGATTGTGACCATATGGTCGCCCAGGTACTGCCCGCGGAAACGGCGGCACTGATCCGCGCGGCACTCTGATCTCCGTGACCACTACCGACGAACAGATAGAGCGGGTGCGCGAACTCGTCGCGTCCATCCCACCGGGCCGGGTAGCGACCTACGGCGATATCGCCGCGGCGGCGGGTTTGTCGACGCCGCGCACCGTGGGCTGGATCATGCGCACGGATGCCGCCGACCTGCCCTGGCATCGGGTGCTCGGTGCCTCGGGGAGACCCGCGCCGCACCTGGCCGAACGCCAGTTGCGGTTGCTCGCGGCCGAAGGTGTGCCGGTCGGCGACGGGCGGGTGGACCTGCGCGCCGTCCGTCATCCGTTTCCCTGAGCGGCCCGAGGCACCGGCTCTGCGCATCGTCCCAGACGGCGAATAGCATGGGCGCATGCCGAATTCTGTGCCGGCTCCGGATGTGATCGTGCTCGCCGGGGGACGGGCCAGCCGTATGGGTGGCGTCGACAAACCCGGCTTGCTGGTGGGCGGGCGGTCCATGCTGGATATCGCCTTGGCGGCGGTGGCGGGTCTGGGCCGGACAGTGGTGGTGGGCCCGCCGCGCCCGGAACTCGGCGCGCATATCCGGCAGACCCGCGAGCCCGAGCCGGGCTCGGGCCCGGTGGCGGCGATCGCCGCCGGTCTGGCCTGTCTCGGTACCGCTGCCGCCGATCACCTCGTGATCCTCGCCGCCGATCTGCCCTTTCTGACCGGCGAGGTGATCGGCGAACTCCTGGGGCACCGCGACGAATACGACGCCGTGTTCGCCACCGACGAATCGGGCCGGCCGCAATATCTCATCGGCGTCTGGCGGCGCCGGGCGCTGGCCGACCGGCTGCACGGTCTGCGGACCGTGATCAATCAGCCGATGAAGGCACTGGTCCCGGAGCGGACACTGACGGTCACGGTTCCCGGAGTGGACGATTGCGATACCCCGGACGATATCGCAGCGGCCCGCGCGGCAGTGGCGTCCGGGAGAACCGGTCCGCGCACCAGCGCTCCCCCGGCCGCGGACGCCTCCCGGCAGCGGGCATCGCTGTCGCTCGACGATGCCCGGCGGATCCTGCGCGACGAGCTCACCCGGCTGCCGGAGCGGTACCGCGAACTCGATCCCGCCCGCGGGGCGGCGCTGGCCACCGCGCTCACCGCAGCCGAGGCACTGCCCCGCTTCGATGTCTCGGCCATGGACGGTTACGCCGTCGCCGGCGAGGGGCCCTGGGAGTTGCGCACCGATATCGGTTTCGCCGGTGGGCAGCGGCCGGACGGTCTGCGCTCGGGGGAGGCGGTGCGTATCGCCACCGGAGCGCAGATTCCCGAGGGCACCACCCGGGTGCTGCGCGACGAATTCGCCCGCGTGGACGGCCGGCTGTACCGGCTCCCCGACACCCCCGAACGCTCCGATATCCGCCGCCGCGGTGAGGATCGCACGCCCGGTGACGAGATCGCCCCGGCAGGTTCCGCCGTCACCGCCGCGCTCGTCTCCGCCGCCGCGGCGGTCGAGGTCACCGCCGCGGCGGTCCGCGGGCCGGTCCGCGCCCGTATCGTCATGACCGGCGACGAGATCCGCAGCATCGGCCCCCTGCAGGCCGGTCAGACCCGTGATTCGATCGGCCCGATCCTGCCCGCACTCCTCGCCGCGCAGGGGGTGGAAACACTCGACCGGGTACATCTGCGCGATACCGCCCACGGTTTCGACCACGTGCTGACCACGGCCACCGATTGCGATCTGCTCGTCGTGGTCGGCGCCACCGGCGGTGGCGCCGCCGATCAGCTACGCGCCGCCCTCGACCGCGCCGCTTCCCGGATACTGGTCCCGCGATTGGCCCTCCGCCCCGGCGGTTCCACCGTGGTCGCCGAACTCCGCTCGGGCCCCACGATTCTCGGTCTGCCCGGTAATCCCTTCGCGGCCGTGGCCACCCTGCTGGCTCTGACGCCCGCGATCGTCGCGGGCCGTACCGGCGCGGCCCCGCCCCGGCCGATCCTCGGCCCGCTGCACAACGCGGGCGGGATCGCGGGCCAGGTGTCCCGTATCGTCCCGGCCCGCGCCGCCGGACCCCCGGCCGGTGGCTGGATCGGTGATAGCGCCGTCCGCACCGCCCATCTGGGCGGTCTCGTCGATCGGGACGGTGTGGTCGTCGTCCCGATCGACGCGCGCGACGGTGCGACAGTCGAGTTCATCCCGGTGCCACACTGACGTATGTCTTCACGGCCGCGCCTGCTACCGGATCCCGAGAGCGATCACCGTCCGGTTCGGTTGTCCCGCACAGGTTCCGACCGGGTATTCTCCTCACCGGGCCTGCGGTCTCCCGCCGAGGCTTTCATCTGCCACGTGACGACCCGGGGGGATCGATGACCGAGAAACCACACCATTCCTATGTCGAGAAGTTGACCTGGGACCGGCAGGCCAACGCCGCCTACCTCGCCCTCGTGGGCCAGGAGCCCGGACCTCGCCGCGTCGCGCGCACGCTGACCGTCGAGGACGAGAGCGGAGCCGTGGTGGCCGCGCTGGATTTCGCGGCCGACGGCACACTGCTCGGGGTGGAACTACTCGACGCCGCCACCCAGCTGCCCGATGCGATGAAAGCGGCGGCCACCGATATCACCGGCGCCGCCGGTTCCTGACCGGATTCCCGCTCCGCCATCTCCACAATGGCCGCGGCGCGGATCGGTCGACGGTACGAACGGTGCGCGGCCCGTGTCTCGGCGGCGGGACAGGTGGCGCGGGGACGGCGTTTCTAGTCTTCGAGGTAGGCCACGAGGGCATCGATGAGACCGGCCAGCGCGTCGTCGAGGTCGCCGTAGGTACCCAGGGTTCGTTCGGAGGTGATCCCGCGCATGGCCGCGGGGATGAGCGCGGCCGCCCGGCGGATCTTCACCGGATCGACGGCAAGGTCGGCGAAGGCCCGTTCGCAGGCTTTGTCCCAGTGGGGTTTCCACGAGGCGAGCTCGGCCGCGGTGAGTGGATAGTCGCGTTCGAGTTCGGCGTGCTCCCGGGGTAGTGCCGCACGCAGGGTTTCGATCGCCAGGGATTCCGGCCGGCGCAGCCCCGCGGCCATCGCGTGGATCATCGCGGACACCCGCTCGCGCAGAGTGCCGTCCGGTTTGATTCCGGCGGGCAGATCACCGCGTTTGTCGGCGGTATGGCGCAGGACGGCCGCCCACAGACCGTCGATATCGCCGAACTGGTATTTGATCACGCCCCAGGTCGCCCCGATAGCGCGGGCGATCCGGTTTCCGGAGACGGCCGCGGGGTCTCCGGTGGCCAGCGAGGCGATCGCCGCCTCGAGCATGCTCTCCCGGGAGGCGATACCGCGCTTGTTCGCGCGCCGCCCGCCTATCGCCACGTCCGCCACGAATGCCGATTGTAATGCCTTCGACCTGCGCCGCATACATTTCACAGACCCCTCTTGTATTCTTTCGCAGAGCCTTCTATGCTCAGGATGTCTCGTGGCGCGGATCACAATCACCGCACCACCACGCTGCCGCGCGCAGCCCTCGGACGCCGGAGGATCGAGATGGCAAAACCACCGCTGTCGATGGAACCGACAGGCTGGTTCCAGGTCGCCTGGTGCTCCGAAATCCGGATCGGCGCGGTACATCGGATGAAGTACTTCGGACGCGAAATGGTCGCGTGGCGATCGGCGACGGGCCGGATCGCGGTCTTCGACGCCTACTGCGAGCACCTCGGCGCCCATCTCGGGTACGGGGGCCGGGTCGAGGGCGAAACCATCGTGTGCCCGTTCCACGGCTGGGAATGGGACCGCGAGGGCCGCAACGTGTGCATCCCCTACGAAACCCACCCGAACAAAGGCCGGCGGATCCGCAGCTACCCCGTGGTCGAACGCAACGAAGCGGTCTGGATCTGGTTCGATCTCGACGGGCGGGCACCCTACTTCGACGTCCCGGATATCTTCCGCGATTTCGGCGACGGCAAGAGCGCCGCCGACTACTACCCACCCGTCCCCGCCGCGACGCTGTACCGGCCGGGGCTGGAACTGCACCCCCAGTACGTCATGGAGAACGGGGTCGATTTCGCGCATTTCGAGTTCGTCCACAAGACCCCGTTCGTCCCGGAATTCACCCGTCACGATTTCTCCGGTCCGGTGTCGCGCGTCGATTTCACCATCGCGTTCGACGCGGGGGCGACCGCAGACGATGCCGACAGCGGGGTCGAGTCGATCAACGCCGGGCTGGGCTGCTCGGTCACCAAGAGCTGGGGCATGGTCGACAACCGCACCATGCCGGCGGTGACTCCGGTGGACGAACGCACCTCCGATGTCCGCTTCACCGTATGGATCGGGCGTAAACCGGGTGAGCGCAGCGCGGAGATCACCGAATACGGAAGGGCAATGGCCGGTTACGTCATCGAACAGTTCGAAGCGGATATCCATATCTGGGCACACCAGCGGTACTCCGATCCGCCCGCCCTCTCCCGCAAGGAGTACCAGGGTTTCCGGGCGCTACGCGAATGGGCCGCCCAGTTCTACCCGGACGGCGGTGCATCCGCTGCCCGACCACAACCGAAAGGCCCGCAATGAGCTCCACGGACAAGATCCGGGTATTCCAGGTCGCCACCGGGAACCTCGGCACCGAGATGATCGGCCGGATCCGGGCCCACCCCGACCTCGAACTCGTCGGGCTGCACTGCTACACCCCCGACAAGATCGGACGTGACGCCGGCGAGATCGTCGGCATCGGGCCGATCGGGGTCACCGCCACCGGTTCGGTCGAACAGATCATCGCCGCCCGGCCCGATGTGCTGACATTCCACGGTGTCTTCCCCGACGAAGAGCTCTACGTGCAGGTTCTGGAGGCGGGAATCAACGTGGTCACCACAGCGGACTGGATCACCGGTTTCCACCGTGACACCCATCACCCGCATCCGTCCGGCCGGAAGGTCAGCGAGGTCATCCGGGCCGCGTGTGAGCGAGGCCACTCGACGTTCTACGGCACCGGTATGAACCCCGGCCTGTGCCAGATCCTCGGGATCGTGCACACCGCCGATGTGGCCGATATAGAGAACGTCACCGTCACCGAATCGGTCGACGTATCCTGCCACCACTCGGTGGATACCTGGCGGGCCGTCGGCTACGGCAGACCGGTGGACGATCCATCGATCCCGGATTCGCTCCACAAATACACCGCGGTCTTCGCCGACTCGGTGTATTTGATGGCCGACGCGTTCGATCTCGAACTGGACGAGGTACGGTTCGGCTACGAACTCGGCGCGTGTACCGAGGACATCGACCTCGGCTGGTATTTCCTGCCCAAGGGGTCGCTGGGCGCGAACTACATCAAGTACCAGGGCATGGTCGGCGGCGTAGCGCGCGTGGAAACGCACCTCGAATGGCAGATGACCCCCCACACCGATCCCGCGTGGGATATCGAGGGCTGCTACATCACCCGGATAACCGGTGATCCGAATGTCTACAGCAAGCATATGATCTTCCCGCGCAAGGGGGTGGATCTGTCCGACCCCGCGAGCTTCGCCTCCATCGGTATGACGGTGACCGGCCTGCCCGCGCTGAACTCGCTCGGGTCCGTCGTCGCGGCCCGACCGGGCATCATCACCAGCGCCGATCTCCCACTACGCGGTTTCGCCGGACGGTTCAAGAGCTGATGGGTACACTCGGGGACCAGGCCATCCGTCCCGGCCGTCCCGAGCGGACGCGCCGATCGCGACGGCCTCCTCGTCCCGCCGAGGAGCCGGAGAGCCGGATCTCGACACCACGTGGATCCGCGCCCGGCTCGTTCACGGGGTGTCGATCCGGCAGGGCGACGGGGTTCCGAAGCGAAGCGGAAGGCATCCGGAAAGCGAAATCTTTCCGGATGGCCGCAGTACGAGCCGCACCGGGTGGTTATCCTGGTACGGCACGAACTCAGGGCATTCCTTGACAACGCAGGGCCCCCTGAACACGATGCCACGGAGCATCTCGACCCAATTGCGGGTGCACTATGAATCCCAGTTCGAGCTCTTCTCGCCGATTCGCGAATACGCGCTACCGGTCCCCCGACGGCCAGCTGACCTTCCAGTCGCGGAAGCACGGGGACATCGTCGTCCTGGCGATGCGCGGTGAGGCGGACGCGTTCACGCTGCCACTGTGGCGCCGGCAGATACGGGAAGCCGCCGGCGAGGCGGCGGCGACGGGTGGTGCGCTGCTCATCGACACCACCCGGCTCGATTTCCTGTCCCTCGGTACGCTGGCCGCCCTGGCCGAGGACGCGGACGCCTGGCTTCGCGACGGTGTCGTGATCTGCCTGGTGACCTGGGACTCCCGCGTCCCACGCTTCGCGGGCGCCGATACGCGGACCGAACGTCTGCTCGTCCACTCGACGGTGTCGGCCGGGCTGACCGCGCTCCAACGGTCCGCACGGCCCCCGTCTCCCGCCACCCGGCCGGGCCCGTACGAGATGGCGGGAGTACTGGAGGCCCGCCGGCCCGATCTCCGGCGCCGCCGGGCCGGTGACACCCACGACGACACTGTCGGCGCATCGGTTCGCTGATCGCGAACCGTCAACCCCAGCGATCCGGGGTCACCGGGGCATCCCACGCGCGGGCATAGCGGCGTTTGTCCGGGCCGGCGAATTCCTTGCTGCGGTACACCACGTACGGTCGCACCACATACCCGATCGGCGCCGAGAACATGTGCACCAGACGGGTATACGGCCACACCGCGACCAGCGCCAGGACGAACAACCCGTGGGCCTGGAAGGTCCACGGGGTGCTGACCATGAGTTCCGGTTGCGGGCTCGATGTGAACAGGCTGCGGAACCACGGGGATACGGTTTCCCGATAGTTGTAGGTACCCCAGAGCAGGTTGCTGCCCACCGTGTTCAGCATGCCGGTGAGCAATGCGCCGCCGAGCAGGAAGTACATGAATCTGTCGTTGGCGGTGGTCGCCTTGCGGACCGCCGGTACGGTGAACCGGCGATAGAGCAGGATGCCGATACCGGTGAGGACCATGAGCCCGGCCACGGTACCCGCACTCACCGCGACCAGGTGATACATATGCTCGTCGACACCCACCGCGGCGGTCCACGATTCGGGGATGAGTACGCCCAGTACATGACCGAAGAACACTCCGAGCATGCCGAAGTGGAACAGCGGACTGCCCATCCGCAGCAGACGTGATTCATAGATCTGCGAGGACCGGGTGGTCCAGCCGAACTGGTCGGTGCGGTAGCGCCAGATATGGCCGAGCACAAAGGAGGTGAAGGCCACATAGGGCAGGGTGAGCCACAGCGCAGTAGTCATAGAGTTTTCCTCGAAGCAGATGCATGCGATCCACGAGGACCGCGACGTCGACGCGGGTGGCGCCTCATGAAGTCCTCCACCGAGCAGATCCACCCGATCCGCGAAGGCGAAGGACCGCGGTATCGCCTCATCGAGCCCCCTCCGCGAACAGATCCATACCGTCCGCGGACGCCGCGGCGAAGGCGAAGGACCGCATCATCGGCGGGTCTCCGCCCGGCCCGGCATCGTCGGGTCCATGGCGAACGGCTCCAGCCCGACCTCCTCCTCGGGCGGTCCCTGGGCGGCGAGTTCGGCGATCCGCCGCCGGTCCGCGGTGGTCGGCGGAGCGAGGGTGGCCACCACGGCGGCCAGTACCCCGGCGTACGGGGAACCACTGTCCGTCAGTGACAACCGCAGCAGTTCCAGTACCGGCACGTGTTCACCCAGGAGCCGCTCCCCGCCGACGGGGTCGACCGTGGCCGCGAACTCCAGCAGTACCGGGAGGTGATCGGGGAGTTCGCTCTCGCCGAGTTCCACGCCGGCGTGCCGGTAGGCGTGTTTGAACCGCAGCAGCGCCATCCCTCGTTTACGGGTGTCACCGTAGGCGTAGAAGGTCAGGTGCAGGCTGGCGCGACGCCGCATATCGAAGGTTTCCACATAGCGGGCGGCCAGTTCCAGGGGCGGGGTGGCCCGCAGATGGTCGCAGAACTCCGCCAGGGGGACGCGTACCGGCTCCGGCAGTTCGCGTACGGCCGCCGTCAACTGGTCCAGCACGGCCAGAGTGGCGGGGCCGGGGTAGTCGAGCAGCAGGGCGGCGGTCCGCCAGACGAGCCGGCGCTGCCGTTCGCTCATCGCGAGCGCGGGTTCCGGGCGGCGACGCAGTTTCAGTAGGGCCATCGGCTGCTCCGTTCCCGATTCCCGCGGATCATCGCCGGACCTCCGACGGCTCCGGGGTCGTGCGACCGGCGGGGCGCGCGGCGGACCCGCCGGCTCCGTTACCGTTGTTCCCGTCCCCGGGACGGTCGCCGGCCGTTTCCCTGTCCGACGTGTATCCGTTCGCCGCGCGGCCGTTGGTGCCGTGACCGTTGCTCTGTCGAGGGGCGGGCTCGCCCGGATCGCGACCGCCGGCCGGGACGAGCCCCTCGGTGCTCTTCCCATCCCAGTTGAGCAGATTGATCCGCCCCGCCTTCTCCTCCGGAGCGGCGCTGTTGGAATCGGTGAGGTGGAACTTTTCCACCATCTGGTCGAAGGCCGTCATCCCCGGACCGCCGTCGTTGTCCAGGCTGCACCCGGTCGCCAGCGAATCCAGTTCGTGTGCCCGCGCGCCCGCGCCGGTCGGAATCACGTAGCGGTGCTCGTATTTCGCGATGGCCAGCAGCCGGTACATGGCCTCGATCTCCTCCGGCTCCAGCCGCACCGAGGGTGCGATCGCCGGATCGGGTTCCTGGCCGAGGTTGATCGACCGCATGAACGCGCGCATACCGGCCAGCCGCTGCAGCGCCGCCCGCACCGGCCCCACGTCACCGGCGGTGAACAGTTCGGCGAGGTACTCCACCGGGATCCGCAGCGCGTCGATCGCGCCGAAGAGATTGGCGTGATCCTCACCGTCGTGCCCGGTCTCGGTGAGCACGTCCACCACCGGCGACAGTGGCGGTACGTACCAGACCATCGGCATGGTCCGGTACTCCGGATGCAACGGCAGCGCGATCTGATAGTCGACGATGAGCTTGTAGACCGGCGAATCCTGCGCGGCTTGAATCCATTCCGGTGAAATCCCCGCACGTTCGGCTTCGGCCACCACCCGCGGATCGTGCGGGTTCAGGAAGACACCGAGCTGGGCGGGATAGAGATCCTTGTCGTCGGTGACCGACGCCGCCGCGAGCACCGCGTCGGCGTCGTAGAGCATGACGCCGATATAGCGCAGCCGCCCCACGCAGGTCTCCGAGCACACCGTGGGGATGCCGACTTCCACCCGCGGATAGCAGAAGGTGCATTTCTCCGCTTTACCGGTTTTGTGATTGAAATAGATCTTCTTATAGGGACAGCCGGTCACGCACTGCCGCCAGCCTCGGCATTTGTCCTGGTCCACCAGGACGATTCCGTCCTCGGACCGTTTGTAGATCGCTCCGGACGGGCAGGACGCCGCACACGACGGATTCAGGCAGTGCTCGCAGATCCGCGGCAGGTAGAACATGAAGGTCTCTTCGAATTCGAGCTTCACCTGCTCGGAAACGCGAGCCAGCAGCGGGTCCTTCGCCACCTGGTCCGGACCGGAACCCAGATCGTCGTCCCAGTTCGCGCCCCAGGTGACCGCGGTGTCGGCACCGGTGATCAGCGATTTCGGGCGAGCCACCGGGGTGGTGTCGATGGCCGGCGAGGACAACAGATTGTCGTATTCGTAGCTCCAGGGCTCGTAATAGTCCTCGATGGTCGGCAGATCGGGGTTGGCGAAAATATTCAGCAGCCGCTTCCAGCGCGAGCCGGATTTCAGGGTGAGACGGCCCCGTTTGTCGAGCGTCCAGCCGCCCTTCCACTTCTCCTGGTCCTGGTACTGCCGCGGGTAGCCCTGGCCGGGCCGGGTCTCCACATTGTTGAACCAGACGTATTCGGTACCGCCGCGGTTGGTCCAGGCCTGTTTGCAGGTGACCGAGCAGGTGTGGCAGCCGATGCACTTGTCCAGATTCATCACCATGGCCAGTTGCGCCATCACTCGCATATCAGTCCTCCGGTTTCACGGGTAGCTCGTGGCAGCAGCGCATATCAGTACTCCACCTGCTGGCTGCGGCGGCGGATCGTGGTGACCTCGTCGCGCTGGTTACCGGTCGGGCCGTGGTAGTTCAGCGCGAACGACTGCTGGGCGTATCCACCGATGAGATGCGAGGGTTTGATCATGATGCGGGTCAGCGCATTGTGGATACCGCCGCGTTTACCCCGGCCGGCGAAGGCCCCGTCCGCGGCCGGAGTCCCCTCGATACGCGGTACGTCCACGGCGCGGTCCTGCGCGTGGTACATGAACACGGTGCCCTCCGGCATCCGGTGCGAAACGATCGCGCGGGCCACCACCACACCGTTGCGGTTGATCGCCTCGATCCATTCGTTGTCGGCCACCCCGATCTTCGCGGCGTCCTTCTCCGACATCCAGATGGTCTGCCCGCCGCGCGAAAGCGTCAGCATATGCAGGTTGTCCTGGTAGGCGGAGTGGATGGACCACTTGGAGTGCGGGGTCAGATAGCGGACGGTCACCCCCCGGTCGCTCACCTCGCCGACCGCGGGCTCGGCGAACAGCGCCGTCATATCCAGCGGGGGCCGGAAGGTCGGCAACTGTTCCCCGAGTTCGATCATCCAGTCGTGGTCGAGATAGAAATGCTGCCTGCCGGTGAGGGTGTGCCAGGGTTTGAGGCGTTCGGTGTTGATGGTGAACGGCGAATAGCGGCGTCCGCCGGTTTCGCTACCCGACCATTCCGGTGAGGTGATCACCGGCACCGGTCGCGCCTGGGTATCGGCGAAGGTGATCCGTTTGCCCTCGTGTTCGGCGGCCAGATCGGCCAGTTCGGTACCCGTGCGCCGCTCCAGGGCGTGGAAACCCTCCACCGCGAGACGGCCGTTGGTGGTACCGGACAGCGCCAGAACGGCTTCGGCCGCATAACTGTCCTTCGCCAGCGACGGCCGGCCGCGCGCCACCCCGGAGACGACGGTTCCGTTCACTCCCGCGAGATACTCCACCTCCTCGCCGGGATGGGTGGTGACGCCCTTGACGGTGAGCCCGAGGGTATCGACCAGAGGGCCCAGCGCGGCCATCTTCTCCGCCACCTTCGGATAATCCCGTTCGACCACCACCAGCCTCGGCATGGTCTTACCCGGGATCGGCTCGCATTCCCCCGCCTTCCAGTCCAGCACCCGGCCGCCCGCCTGGGCCATGGCATCCGGCGAATCGTGCTGCAGCGGCACCGCCACGATGTCCTTGCGCACCCCCAGATGCTTTTCGGCGAGCCAGGAGAAACCGCGCGCGATCCGGTGGAACGCCTCGAAATCGGTTTTCGCCTCCCACGGTGGCGAGATCGCCGGGGTGAAGGCATGCACGAACGGGTGCATATCCGTCGAGGAGAGATCGTATTTCTCGTACCAGGTAGCGGCCGGCAGCACGATATCGGAGAACAGGGTGGTACTGGTCATCCGGAAATCCAGGGACAACAGCAGATCCAGTTTTCCGGTGGCGGCCTCGTCGCGCCAGACCAGTTCTTCGGGGCGCACTCCGGTGGTATCGGCGGTCTGCAGATTGGAATCCGCGCCGAGCAGATGCCGATGGAAGTACTCGTTGCCCTTACCCGAGGACCCCAGCAGATTGGCCCGCCACACCGTGAGGACCCGGGGGAAGTTCTCCGGGGCGTCCGGGTCTTCGCAGGCGAAACGCAGCGCACCGGATTTCAGCCCGTCCACCACATGGTCGGCGGCCGGGCGTCCGGCGGCTTCGGCCTCGTCGGCCAGGTCCAGAGGATTGCGGTCGAAGGTGGGATACGACGGCATCCAGCCCAGCCGGGTGGCCAGCGCGATATTGTCGGCGGCCGTACGGCCCGCGAACTTTCCGGTACCCAGCGGAGAGGCGAAGGCATCGGCGGTGAACGGATCGTAGCGCCACTGGTCGTTGGTCAGATACCAGAAGACGGTGCCCTGCATCTGCCGGGGCGGACGCTGCCAGTCCAGACCGAAGGCGAGGGTGGACCACCCGGTCACCGGACGGCATTTCTCCTGGCCCACATAGTGGGCCCAGCCGCCACCGTTGACGCCCTGGCAGCCGGTGAGCAGGGTCAGGGTGAAGAAGGACCGGTAGATCTGGTCGGAGTGGAACCAGTGGTTGGTACCGGCGCCCATCAGGATCATGGAGCGGCCGCCGGAACGTTCGGCGTTATCGGCGAATTCGCGGGCGATACGCCGGGCCTGAGCGGCCGGCACACCGGTGACGGCCTCCTGCCAGGCGGGAGTGTAAGGCGCGGTGGCATCGTCGTAGCCGCTGGGCCAGGTGCCCGGCAGGCCGGGACGGCCCACACCGTACTGCGCGAGCAGCAGATCGAATACCGTGGTGACCCGCTCACCCGCGACCACCGTGGTCGGCACACCGCGTGTCAGCGTTTCGGGAACGTCGGTATCGAACCGGGGGAACTGTACGGCCGCAGCATCGTCGGTGCGGCCGTACAGCGTCAGGAGCGGCTCCACGCCGCCGAGGTCCAGGTTCCACCGCCCCGTACCGTTCTCGCCGAAGCGGTCTCCCAGCGATCCGTTCGGTACCACCGGTGTGCCCGCGGAATCCAGGATCACGGTCCGGAACTCGGCTCCCTCTTCGGTAGCGCCCAGATCCGTTGCGGTGAGGAATTTCCCCGGTACCACCACCCCGTCCGCACGTTCCTCCAGGGTGATGAGGAACGGCAGATCGGTGTATTTGCGTACATAGTCGAGGAAGCGCGGGGTGGTGCGGTCGACGAAGAACTCCCGCAGCACCACATGTCCCATGGCCATGGCCAGCGCGGCATCGGTGCCCGGACGCGCCGCGACCCATTCGTCGGCGAATTTGGTGTTGTCCGCGTAGTCCGGGGACACCACCACGACCTTCTGGCCGCGGTATCGGGCCTCGGTCATGTAGTGGGCGTCCGGGGTGCGGGTCACCGGGACATTGGAACCCCACATGATCAGGTATCCGGCGTCGAACCAGTCCGCCGATTCCGGGACATCGGTCTGATCACCGAACACCTGCGGTGAAGCCACCGGCAGGTCGGCGTACCAGTCGTAGAATGACAGCATCGAACCGCCCAGCAACGAGATGAACCGGGCCCCGATCGCATGGCTGACCATGGACATCGCCGGGATCGGGGAGAATCCCGCGATACGGTCGGGGCCGTAGTGCTTGATGGTGTGGACATGCGCCGCCGCGGCGATTTCGGCCGCCTCCCACCATTCGGCACGGACGAATCCGCCCTTACCACGGGCCGCCTTGTACGTACGGGAACGCTCGGGATCGGACACGATATCGCCCCAGGCCAGCACGGGGTCCTTCAGCCGCTGCTTGGCCTCCCGGTACATCTCCAGCAGAGCGGAGCGCACATACGGATACCGCACCCGGGCCGGCGAATAGGTGTACCAGGAGAAGGAGGCACCCCGCGGGCAGCCGCGCGGTTCGTACTCGGGTTTGTCCGAGCCGACCGAGGGATAGTCGGTCTGCTGCGATTCCCAGGTGATGACACCGTCTTTGACGTAGATCTTCCAGGAACACGACCCCGTGCAGTTCACTCCGTGGGTGGACCGCACCACCTTGTCGTGCGACCAGCGGTCCCGGTAGAAATCGTCGGCTCCACGCCCGCCCACCTTGTGCACGGTGCGGTTGTCCGCGGACACCTCGCCGCGCTGAAAGTACTTGCCCAGCCGGAGCAGCGTGTCACCGGCGGACGGATCCGTGGACTGCCGACCCGAATCGACCGGGCCCGAATTACGTGGAACAACCACGATGCCCCCTTTTCTGCAAGCGGTGAGATCGGGCTGATGTTCCGACTGTAAGGACGCGGCCGGACCTGGCCAAACGGCATTCTCACATCGAAAACGGCAGGTCGGTGAGCTGTGAGGTGAGCGCAATCTGGCGGTCACGACGACGGCGCGGCCACCGCCGCCACCGGGAAGTCCCACCTGGGAAAACAGGGGCAACCCGCTGCCCCCGCGCCCGTGGCCGGGGCCCATCGGGGGAATCGGTGAATTTTCGGAAATAGCCGCTTCTCCGGCGGTTTACATTTGTTTACAAACCTCCACAAGCCGGTTCACGGCGGAATTCGGCCCGGCCACCCACCACACTTCCACTGATTGGGAATACCTCGTCGGCATCGCCATGAGCCATCGTCTACGCTGCTGCCCGATCCGACCGCGTCGGCGGTCGCTCGAGCAGGTTCGAGGTACGCATGTTCAGCGTTTTCCGGCGGGGGCGTCTTCTGGTATCCACCGCTCTGGTCGTGGTGGCGGCGGCCGCCGGTGCGGCGCTGCTCCCCGCCCCGGTCGCCGAGGCGGCCCCCACGGTCACGGTGTATCCGGGTATGGAAATCCGGCACTCCACCATCACCGACGGAAAAGCGGTGACCAACCGCTGCACGGTCGGGCTCACCGGATCCATCGGGCAGGCACAGTACGCGGTGACCGCCGGCCACTGCTACCAACCCGGTATCGTCACCGACGTCCAGGGAAACCCGGTCGGCTGGTTCGAATTCCACCGCCCGGACGAGGGCCTGAAATTCGGTTTCGCACTCGTCCGGTTGTACGACGGAATCGGCGTCGCCGCCTCCATGGGCCGTTTCGGCCTGTCCACGGTCGATATGAAACCTCAGATCGGTCAGGAGATCTGCAAGCTGGGCGCGACCACCGGCTGGAGCTGCGGCACGATCACCGAGATCACCGACGAATGGCTCTACGCCACCAACGCGCTGGGCGCGGAAGCCGGTGATTCCGGAGCGGTGGTGTACCGCCAGACATCCGACGGCCACGCCGCTTTCGTCGGCATCCTGGTGGCCTACGACAACGCACAGGGCCGCAGCGCGGTCGTGGAGCCGGCCGCCTGGCTGTTCGATCAGATCGACCGCTACGGACCCACCCGGGAGGAACCGTTCGTCTGGTACCGGGTCTGAGCCGCTCGAACCCCCGGCGCCCCTGCGAGCAGCCGGACAGACGCAGATCATCCTGCCGGTGGACCCGGGCGTGAGTGCTGTGCCGGGAACGGACTACGGCCGGTAGCTACGGGGCGCACGGCGCGTATCCCGGAGCGCGCAGCGCCGGAGGCGCTGGTCACCGACGTTCCGTACTCCGATGGGACCCGAGCACCGCAAGGTGGCGGGTATCCGCGCCTCCGGTCCCGTCAGCGCACCCGGGATGCGGCCCCGGCCGCGGACAGGTAACGGTCGGCGATCAACCGGACCACCGCCGGGTGGACACCGATCGGATCGGCGACCCCGGTGGCACCCGCCTGGTGCAGGCGTTCGTGGAACAGGCCGTGCGCCAGCAGATACGAGGCGACGAACACCCGCTCCCGGCCCTCGGCCCGCAGCCGCGCCACCACCTCGGGGACGCGCGGAGCGCCGGTCGCGACGTAGGCGGTACGCACCGGGGTCGCGAGCTGCGCGGTGAGCATACCGGCGGCCCGGCGTACATCGGCGCGGGCCCGCGGATCCGAGGAGCCCGCGGCGGCGAAGACGATCGCGTCCCCGGGCCGCCACCCGGCCGCGCGCAGGCGGACGGCCA
Organism: Nocardia sp. X0981; assembly: GCF_977089955.1. NCBI lineage: Bacteria > Bacillati > Actinomycetota > Actinomycetes > Mycobacteriales > Nocardiaceae > Nocardia > Nocardia sp. X0981. The sequence goes on from NZ_OZ372435.1 coordinate 128,933, forward strand.
TGATGCGCGCCAGCGCGGGATCCGGGCCCATCGCCGGAGTCACGGTCACCGCCGGATGCCCGCTGTCGGCAACTTCCCGCGGCACATCCTGGTAGACGTGGTAACCGGAAGCCAGGAACGCCGGAACCACCACGGCCGGCGCCGTTTCCGAGGCGCCCGCCGGAGCGGCGGCGACGAGATCGCGCAGGACTTCGGCGGGGGCGGGACCCAGTACATCGACGAACGCGGTGCGCACCACCGGAGCACCCGCCGCGCCACCGGCCGGGACGAAAGAATCCGGCGCACAACCGCACAGCGCGTACCCGGAGGTACCGAGCGAGAACGCCGCCCGGCGATCCCGCCCGCCGGGCCTCGCCGCGGCGGTATGCGCGCACCGGAACCCCGGTGCGGGTGGCCGGTTCGTTCGCCGTTCCAGCTCACGCCCCACCGCCTCGGCGAGCGCGGCGATCATCTCGACGCCCCGGCCGCTGCGGGTGCCGTGCGCCACCAATACCAGCGGAGGCGTCATCCGGACACCACCGTGCGTACGTAACGGAGGTTACGCGCCGGGACCGCCGACAGCGGCGCGGTGGGCTCACCAGCCGTGTCGTTGCAGTCGGCGGGGTCCATGGCCAGCCGGTACCCGCGTTTCACCACGGTCTGAATCGCTTTGGGGGTGCCCAACCCGGCTCGCAGCCGCGCGATGGCGGTTTCCACCGCGTGGGTGTCGTCTCCCCCACCCGGCAGGGTCGCCAGCAGATCCTCCCGCGAAACCACCCGTCCGGGGTGCCGGGCCAGCGACCGCATCAGCGCCATCGGGGCGGGAGCCAGCTGTTTCACCGTACCGTCGACCACGACACACGCCCCGCGAACACTGATGGTGTGGCCGGCGGCATTGATACGGCCGGCCCGCCGCGGCAGCTCCTCGGCGACATGCCGCGCCAGTGCGCCCAGCCGCGCCCGGCCGGGCATCGTGGTCGGCACACCGAGTTCCTCCAGTGGCGCCGCGGTGATCGGCCCGACACAGGCCGCCGGTACCCGGCCGCGCAGCGCGTGCAGCACACTCTCGAGTACGCCGGTCTCCTTGGCGCGCATGAGCATCGAGGCCACCGCCGGAGCGCTGGTGAAGGTGACGCAGTCGAGGGCGGAGCCGACGATGGATTCGATCAGATGGTCCATCGGCCCGCGATCGGCGGGCGGTTCCCACCGGTACACCGGAACCGGCACCACATCGGCGCCGGCGCAGCGCAGTACCTCGCAGAAGTCGGGGATCGGTTCCCATTCGGTGGTGGCGCCGTGCAACTGCACCGCGATCCGCACTCCTTCGACACCCTCGGCCAGCAGATGGTCCAGCACTTCGGCCGACGATTCGGAAGCCGGAGACCATTCCTCGCGCAGTTCGGCCGCCCGGATGGCGCCCTTGGCCTTGGGACCGCGAGCCAGCATCCGAGTACCGGCCAGCGTGGTGCGCAGCTGTTCGGCCAGGCCCCAGCCCTCCGCGGCCTCCACCCAGCCGCGGAACCCGATCCCGGTGGTGGCCACGGTGATGCGCGGGGGGTCGGCGACCAGCTCGCGGGTCACCCGTTCGAGTTCGGTGTCGTCGGACAGCGGGATGATCCGGATCGCCGGCGCGGATACGACCGTCGCGCCGCGCCGGGTGAGCAGGGTGGCGAATTCCTCGGCCCGGCGAGCGGCGGTGATCCCGACCGTGAAACCGGCCAGCGAGGTGTTCGTCTCCGGAAGCGTCATGCGATACGGCCGTTCGTGGTCACGCCGGCGGCTGCGGGGACCGCCGGCGCCCCAGAGGCCACGGGGGTCACGGGGTTGTCGGAGATCGAGACCAGACCGTCGTCCACGCGCACGGCGTACACCGGCAGCGTCATCGAATCGTCGTCCAGGCACCGGCCGTCTATCAGTGAGAACGCCTGCTTCAGCAACGGTGAGGCGACCACGGGCTCGCCGCCGCGGTCGCCGACGATACCGCGTGACATCACCGCCGCCCGGCCGAAGGGGTCGATATTGCCGACCGCGTACAGCGTGCCCTCGGGCAGGAGGAACAGCGCCGCCTGGTGTCCGCGGGGCAGCAGTACCGCTACACCACGGCCGGGGATCAGATAATCGAGCCGGCACGCCGGGGTCCACCCGGTGGTGGCCGTGGCCACGTTCAGGGTATCGATCACAGTCATAGAGCCTCCTTCGAAGCTGGTACCCACGGCCCGGGGAGACCGCAGCCGAGGCGGAGGTACCGCATCACTCATTGGTACCGGCGTCCTGTTTCCTGATGGTTAAGCCGTCATTTCCCACTCGTAGCGGGCGCCGGCACCACTTCGGGCATGCCGGGCGGGCTGCACCCACACGGCCTGCCCGGCACGCCCTCCGTGGTCACGCCGCACTCCCGCCTCCGGGCATGCCGGGCAGGCCGAGCAGCACAGGGACCTTGCGTTCGCCACTGTCGTCGAAGGCGATGGTGGGGTCGGCCTCGGCAGGGGCGTTGACGAAGGAGACGAAACGGGAGAGCTTGTCCTCGTCGTCGAGAACCGCGGCCCATTCGTCGCGGTAGCCGGCCACATGGGCGGCCATGGCCGCTTCCAGGTCGGCGGCGATACCGAGGCTGTCCTCGCAGACCACCTCGCGGATGTGGTCGATACCGAGGTCCTCCTGCCACGGCGCGGTGCGCTGCAGCCGGTCCGCGGTGCGGATGTAGAACATCAGGTAACGGTCGATGTAGGAGATCAGGGTTTCGTCGTCGAGATCACCCGCGAGCAGGACCGCGTGTTTGGGGGTGAGGCCGCCGTTGCCGCCGACATAGAGGTTCCAGCCGTTCTCGGTGGCGATGACGCCCACATCCTTACCCCGGGCCTCCGCGCATTCGCGGGCGCAACCGGATACCGCCAGCTTCAGCTTGTGCGGGGAGCGCAGGCCGCGGTAGCGCTTCTCCAGCAGGACCGCCATCCCGACCGAATCCTGCTGCCCGTAGCGGCACCAGGTGGAACCGACGCAGCTCTTGACCGTGCGCAGCGCCTTACCATAAGCGTGCCCGGATTCCATCCCGGCGTCCACCAGGCGTTTCCAGATGAGCGGCAACTGTTCGACGCGGGCGCCGAACAGATCGATCCGCTGCCCGCCGGTGATCTTGGTGTAGAGACCGAACTCCTTGGCGACCTCACCGATGACGATCAGCTGCTCGGGTGTGACCTCGCCCCCGGGCATCCGCGGCACCACCGAGTAGGTGCCGTTCTTCTGCATATTGGCCAGGAAGTGGTCGTTGGTGTCCTGTAGCGCGGCCTGCTCACCCTCCAGGATGTGTTCGCTGGAGGTGGAGGCGAGGATCGAGGCGACCGTCGGTTTGCAGATATCGCAGCCGGCGCCCTTACCGTGCCGGGCGATGAGCTCGGAGAAGGTGCGGATACCGGTGGCCTGCACCACTTGGAAGAGCTCGGCGCGCGATTGCTCGAAATGCTCGCACAGCGCCTTGGACATCGCCACACCGGACTGTTCGAGCACCTTCTTGATCATCGGTACACAGCCGCCGCAGGAAGTGCCCGCCTTGGTGCAGGCCTTGATGGCCGGGATATCGCAGGCGCCGTCGGCGATGGCGCCGCAGATCGCGCCCTTGCTCACATCGTTGCAGGAGCAGATCTGGGCCTCGTCCGGTAGCGCGTCGGCGCCCAGCTCCGCCCCGGCCGGGGAGATCAGCGCGGCGGGCTCGGCGGGCAGCGGCCGGCCCACCAGCGGGCGCAACGCGGCGTACTGGGTGGCGTCGCCGACCAGGATGCCGCCGAGCAGGGTCTGCGCGTCGTCGGAGATGACGAGTTTCGCGTAGGTACCGCGGGCTGCGTCGTGCAGCACCACCGACAGCGCGCCCTCGGTGGTTCCGTGGGCGTCGCCGAAACTCGCCACATCCACACCGAGCAGCTTCAGCTTGGTCGACATATCCGCGCCCGGGAACTCACCGGCGCCGCCGAGCAGCCGGTCGGCCACGATCTCGGCCGTCGTGTACCCCGGCGCGACCAGCCCATAGCAGACCCCCTCGATGGCCGCGCATTCGCCGATCGCGTAGATGCGCGGATCCGAAGTGGCCAGTCCGAGGTCGGTGATCACCCCGCCGCGCGGCCCCACCTCGAGACCGGCCGCCCGCGCGATTTCGTCGCGCGGGCGGACTCCCGCGGAGAACACCACCAGCGCGGCGTCGATCACGGTGCCGTCGGAGAGACTGATCTTCAGCCTGTCCGCCGGATCCGCCACCGCGGACCGCTCGATCCCCTCCGTGCCGACACCCGTGTGCACCTGCAGACCCAGCTCGGTGACCAGCTTCGCCAGAATGGCGCCGCCGCCCTCGTCGACCTGGGCCGGCATCAGGCGATCGTTGTACTCCACCACATGCGGGGTGAGCCCGAGCAGGCGCAGCGCGTTGGCCGCCTCCAGGCCGAGCAGTCCCCCGCCCACCACCACACCGTGCGCACCCGGCCCGGCGGCCGCGGCCGCGGCCCTGATGCCGTCCAGATCGTCGATGGTGCGGTAGACGAAGCATTCCGGATGTTCGTGCCCCGGCACGGGAGGTACGAACGGATAGGAACCGGTCGCCAGCACGAGGGCGTCGTAGTCGAGCACCTCACCGGCGGTCGTGGTCACCTTCCGGGCGTCTTTGTCGACGGATTCGGCGCGCTGGCCCAGACGCAGGTCCACCAGCTCGTCGCCGGCGTACTCGTTACCGGGCAGCGCCAGCGCGGCCGGGTCCCAGGCGCCTACATAAGAGGACAGGCCCACTCGGTCGTAGGCGGGCAATTTCTCCTCGCCGAGCACGACGACCTGCCACTGCCCCGCCTCGTCCCGAGAGCGGAGGGCCTCGACGAACCGGTGACCGACCATGCCGTGACCGGCGACGACGACTGTTCTGCGCTGTGCGTTCATGGTGTTCTCCGTGGGGGGATCCGGGGTCAGGCCGACGACCGGGCGGACCGGGCTGCGGTGGGCTGGGCTGAAGTACTGGGGTCTGCTTCGGCGCGGCGGACCAGCGCCTCGGCCGCGGTCACGACCTCACGGTCGGGTATCGGGCCGCTGGGACGGCGCAGGAATACCGACCAGGTGACGAGGGCGCAGGCGATGTAGAAGACCATGAACACCCAGAAGGCGGTGGTCGCGGATTGGGTCGAGGCGTAGGAGGAACGCAGGACCAGGTTGATGCCCACGCCACCCAGTGCGCCGATGGCACCGACGAAACCGATCAGGGCGCCCGAGGTGTTCTGTGCCCAGGCGGCGCGCTCGGCCGGAGCCGCGTCCAGGCTGCGGGCCCGGGCCTCGAATATCGACGGGATGATCTTGGTGACCGACCCGTTGCCGAGACCGGACAGCACGAACAGCGCCACGAAGCCGGCCACCAGCACCCCCAGCACCGGGCCGGAGAAACCCGTACTCGAGCCGTCGGCGATCGTCGAGGCGACGGCGACCACCACGGCGGCGACCATCATGGCCGCGAAAGTGAACAGGGTGACCCGGCTACCACCGATCCGATCGGCGAGTTTGCCGCCGTAGGGGCGGGCCAGCGAGCCGAGCAGCGGCCCGAGGAAAGCGATCTGCGCGGCGTGCAGCGTGGCCTCGGTCACGGTGTCCCCGCCGGCCACGAAGCTGATCTGCAGGATCTGGCCGAAGGCGAAGCTGTACCCGATGAAGGAACCGAAGGTGCCGATGTAGAGGAACGAAACCGCCCAGGACTGCGGCACTTTCAGCGCGGTGAGCATGAAGGACAGATCGGCCTTCTGGTTCGGCAGGTTGTCCATGAACAGGGCGGCGCCGAGCCCGGCGAGCACGATCAGCACCAGGTAGGCCGCGCAGATGACCGAGGCGTATTCGTTACCCAGAGTGGCGATGATCAGCAGACCGAACAACTGGATGACGGGGACGCCGATATTGCCGCCGCCCGCGTTCATCCCCAGCGCCCAGCCCTTGAGCCGCTGCGGGTAGAAGGCGTTGATATTGGTCATGGAGGAGGCGAAATTGCCGCCGCCCAGGCCCGCGAACGCCGCGACCACCAGGAATGTGGTGTACGAGGTGCCCGGCTGGTTGACGAAGTACAGCGTGAGCAGTGTCGGCACCAGCAGGGCCACGGCGCTGAACACGGTCCAGTTGCGGCCGCCGAACCGGGCCGTCGCGACCGTGTACGGAATGCGCAGAATCGCCCCGACGAGGGTCGGTACCGCGACGAGAAAGAATTTGCCCGCCGCGTCTATCCCATAGGTCTCGGCCGGCATGAACAGCACCATCACCGACCAGATGGACCAGATGGAGAATCCGATGTGCTCGGCGACGACCGACCAGATCAGGTTTCGTGTGGCGATCTTCTTACCGCCGGCCGCCCAGGCGGCGGTGTCCTCGGCGTCCCAGTGCTCCAGCTTCGGCCGCCGGCGCAAGGCCGTGACCGTGTTCCGCCGGCTTTCGGTCTGCGTGCTCAAAAGGGCCTCCCAACGTGGTTCGACCCCACGGTAGGAAACGGGTATTGCCGCAATGCTGCCCAAAATGACCGTCGAATCAACGGTTTCTCACGCGGTTCGGCTCGCCCAGGTGAGAAGGCCGCAGTTGTTAACTGGATATGACGTCACTATTTCCGCGCGTCACGAAATGCCCATTTTCCGAGGTATACGCGGTGAGGACGCGCGAAGCGGACGACCGCGTCCTTCCCGGCGTCACCGCGGCACCGGGAAGGTCAGCGGCGGACGACCGTATCCTCGAGCATGCGCGGTTTACAGGCCTGCCAGGCTCCCGTGAGCAGCACCAGTACGGCGACGCACAGCATGGCGAACGGAGCCGTCCAACCGCCGGTCGCGGTGTGCAGCATGCCGAACAGCACCGGTCCGGCACAGGCCAGCGCATAACCGACCCCCTGGGTGAAGCCGGAAAGGGCCGCCGAGCCGGCGGGGGTCCGGGTCCGCAGGTTGATGAGGGTGAGGGTCAGCGGGAAAGTGCTGGGACCCAGGCCGAGCACGATCACCCACAGCACGGGCGCGCTCATCGGTGCGTAGAGCAGGCCCGCGAAGGATACGAAGAAGCACACCGCGCAACCCACGACCACGGGATAGGGGTTCGTGAGCCGCGCCGCCACTGTCGGCGCGGTCAGCGCCGCCACCAAGCCGACGAGCGCGAACAGCGCGACCATCGAGCCACCGAAGGCGGCATCGGCCCCGGCGTCGGCGAAGATCGTCGGCAGCCAGGTGAACACCGAGTATGTCGTCAGGGAGGTCATACCGAACGTGGCTCCCATGCCCCAGGCCAGCGGTGAGCGCCACACCTGCACCGCCGGGCCGGGTGCCCCGCCGGGCAGCCCCTCGGCGCGGGCGAGGTCGTGCCCGCGCCGGGAACGCAGCACACCGATCCAGGGTATGGCGGCGGCGAAGCCGAGGAGCGCCCATACACCCAGGGAGACCCGCCAGCCGTACGCCTCGGCGAGCGGCACCGCGATCAGCGCGGGCACCACCGTACCGATCTGCACCATGGTGATGTAGAGCGCGCTCACCGTGGCCAGCCGGTCCGGGAAGTACCGTTTCACCAGCGGGGGGACCACGATATTGCCGATGCCCATACCGCCGAGGGCCAGTGCGGAGAAGAGCAGGAGTTCGATGGTCCCCGAGACCAGTACCCGGATCGACATACCGGCGCCCGCGGCCGCCATCGCGACCAGCACCGTGCGCTCCAATCCGAGGGCACGGACCAGCAGCGGGGCCAGCAGACCCGTCACCGAGAACATCAGTGTCGGAATCATCCCGAATACGCCGACGACGGCGGTGGAGTAGCCGATCTGTGCGCCGATGTCCTCGGCGAGCGGTGTGAAGGCGGTGACCGCGACCCGGAGCGTGAGCGCGGACACGATGATCGCCGCGAGTACCAGCAGCCGGCCCTCGATCAGTCGGCGGTGTTGCTGCTCGGCGGAAATTTCGGCCGTTTCCGGGATCTCGGGTAACGCAGCAGTCACTGAGAAATCATAGGATGACCCAATGATTTGGACAAGGGATATGTGACGGGCGGTACGCTGTTGCGGTGCAAAGCGTTAGACGCACCAGTCTCATCGCCCAGGTCACCGAGCAACTCAGAGAAGATATCCGTTCCGGCCGATGGCCGATCGGAACTCGGATCCCGACCGAACCCGAATTGGCCGAGCTCACCGGCACCGGCCGGAACACGCTACGGGAAGCGGTGCAGGCACTGGTACACGCCGGCATGCTGGAGCGACGGCAGGGCTCCGGCACCTATGTCATCGCCACCTCCGAGGTCGGCGGAACCCTGAGCAAATATCTCGCCGAAGCCGAGGAACGCGATGTCCTCGAGTTACGCCACGGATTGGAGTCCACCGCCGCCGCGCTCGCCGCCCGCCGCCGCGACGAAACCGATATCGCCACCCTGCACCGGCTGCTCGACGAGCGCAATCGCCTCTGGCGCACGAACCGGGCCGCGGCCATCGACGCCGATGTCCAGTTCCACCGCGCCATCGTGGCGGCCAGCCGCAACGCGATCTACCTGGAATTCTACGATTCCGTGCTCGGCGTCATCGAATCCGCGACCCGTTCGCGCACCGACCGGATCGACAGCTGGTACGCCGCCGAACACCGCGATCTGGTGCAGGCGATCACCGACGGGGACGCCGAACGCGCGGCCAAGACCACCCGGTGTTTCCTCGACACCTTACTGGCCGACTACCACTGATCCTCCGGCCGTGTCGCGCCGGCCCTCCCGGTAGCGCCCGGGATCACCCTCACCCGACGGCTGCGCACCGTCACAGCAGAAAACGCACCATATCCGCGGTACGCACGAGGCCGGGCAGCGCTTCGGGCGTCGATCGCGGATGCAGCACATGTACGGCCAGCCGGAACATCACCGCGCGCAACAGCATCTGCGGCCATTCCGCAAGATCGGCCCAGCGCTCCAGCAGCCCGTCGTCGGCGCCACCCCAGGAGAGCGCGTCCACCACGACCACCCCCGCCGCCCAGGCCGGTGGGCGCCAGTACGGGGTGATATCGGTGAGCGACGGGGTCTGCGTACCCGCGAACAGCACCGTACCGAACAGGTCACCGTGCACCAGCTGCGGCGGGGTGCGCACCGGTTTACGCAGCGTGGCCAGCTGCCCGAGCAGATCGATACTGTGCCGGCCGTCCGGAGAATTCTCCACCACCGCTCCCGCGGCCCGCAGCGTACGCAAGGGCACGGTCTCCCAGGCCGCCCGATCCGCGGCCGCGAAAACATCCACGTCCAGCCACGACGTCATCGGCGGCTGGGCGAGGAAACGGGGCCGCTCCAGGGTGGCGGTGGCCTTGTGCAGCCGTAACGACACCGAGACCACTTCGTCGTGCCGGGGTTCGGGAGCGCCGGGCATATACGTGTCACACCGCCAGCCGGACACCACGTAACGTCCGTCGGTGGCCCGCACCGGACGGGCCAGACGCAGGCCGTCCACCCGCAGATTCTCACGAACCTTCGCCGACCATGCCGCCCGGGCATGATCGGCGACAGGGCTGAGCACCACATCACCGAGGCGCCAGCCGCCCTCCCAGTCACCGAGCGTGACCGGGCTCATCTCGCGCAGGCCGAAAGTGGCCCGCACATGCTCCGGGGGTTCGACAGTGGTGGTCACGGCCGTACCGTACTCCCGGAGCCGGGCCCGGACCGGGTGCCACACCGTGGTGTGGCCGGGCCGCGACACGCCGTTACGGCGGCGCGCCGGAGGCCGTGCCCCGGCGCTCGAGCACAGGCCGACGGGCCGCGGCGGCCCCGATCACGGCTACGGATATCAGTACACCGGCAGCGAAGGATCCACCTGTTTCGCCCACGCGATGACCCCGCCCTGCAGATGGGTGGCATCGGCGAAACCAGCCCGTTTCAGCGCGGCCAGCGCCTCCGCCGACCGCACCCCCGTCTTGCAGTGCAGCACGATCTTGCGGTTCTGTGGCAGTTCGGCCAGCGCCTCACCGGACAGGATGCGCTCCTTCGGAACCAGGGTCGCGCCCTCGATGTGCACGATGTCCCATTCCACGGGTTCGCGCACATCGATCAGTTCCACATCACCGGCGTCCAGCAGCTCCTTCAGCTCGCGCGCCGTCACGGTGGAACCGGCCGCGGCGGCCTGCCCCTCCTCCGAGACCACACCGCAGAACTCCTCGTAGTCGATCAACTCGGTGATCGGCTGACGCGCGGGATCACGGCGCAGCTTGATGGTCCGGTAGCTCATATCGAGTGCGTCGTACACCATGAGCCGGCCGAGCAGCGGATCGCCGATACCGGTGATGAGCTTGATGGCCTCGGTGACCATGACCGAACCGATGGAGGCGCACAGTACGCCCAGGACACCGCCCTCCGCGCAGGAGGGAACCATTCCCGGCGGCGGCGCCTCGGGGTAGAGATCGCGGTAGTTGATCCCACGGCCGTTCGGCGCGTCCTCCCAGAACACCGAGATCTGGCCCTCGAAGCGGTAGATCGAGCCCCACACGTACGGCTTCCCGGCGAGGACCGCGGCATCGTTGACCAGGTAGCGGGTGGCGAAATTATCGGTGCCGTCGAGAATCAGATCGTATTCGCGGAAGAGTTCCACCGCGTTCTCCGGCTCCAGGCGAACCTTGTGCAGCCGCACATCGATCCCGGAATTGATCTCCAGAATGGAATCGCGGGCGCTGTCGGCCTTGGCGCGGCCGATATCGGATTCACCGTGGATGACCTGCCGCTGCAGATTCGAGGCATCCACCTCGTCGAACTCCACGATGCCCAGGGTGCCGACCCCGGCCGCGGCCAGGTACAACAGAGCCGGAGAGCCCAGCCCACCGGCGCCGATCACCAGCACCTTCGCGTTCTTCAGCCGTTTCTGCCCGTCCATCCCGAGGTCCGGAATGATCAGGTGACGACTGTAACGGGCGACCTCGTCCCTGGTCAGCTCGGCGGCAGGCTCCACAAGTGGGGGCAGGGACTGCGGTGATGACACGTCCTGTACTCCTCGTATCGAATAAGCCGGTTGTGGTGGCGCGAATGCCGTCGGCGACCGAGCGGTGTTCGAGCGCCCCGGCGTCGGTTCCGGATACAACGCCGGTACGGAGAGCATTCTTCCCCGGCCCCGGGAGCGCATCGCGTCCGGCTCAGCCACGTGGGTAGGGCCAGGGGTTGAAGCGGCAGGTCCTGCCGTCCATCGGCACCACTCCGAACGGATCCAGGGCAGCGATCTCGTTGTTGGCGGTCCCGAATGTCTGCTGCATCATCACCGGCGCCAGCCCCCCTTCGCTCTCACACGGCTGATGCGCGTGGTAACCGATCGCGTGCCCGACCTCATGGTTGACCAGATACTGCCGGTAGGAGCCGATATCGCCCTCGAAGGCAGGCGCCCCGCGCACCCAGCGTGCCTCCGACAGCACCACCCGGGCGTCATCGGAGTCGTAGCAGGACGAATCGATGGGGATCTCGAAACCACACACCCGGCGGGTGGTCCCACGAGCGGTGAGCGAGATCCGGAAATCCGGTTCGCCGCCGTCTACTCGCTGGAAGGCGAACTTGGGGTCGTGCACCCAGCTCTTCGGGTTGCCGAGGGTGGAATCCACCATCCGGGCCACCGCTTCGTCACCGCCGTACTCCCGGGTGTCGATACCGTTCTCGACTTCCACGGTGTAGGTGAAGGTCTGCTGCTCACCCACACCGACCCGAGGGGAGCCACCACGGACTATCCGCCAGGTTCCCTTACCGGTTTCGGTGAATTTCCCGCCCGCGGGCAGCGCCCCCACCGGCAGATCGTCCGGGAAGCGACCGTCCCCCGGCGGGGCGCCGATGATGCCGGCGCTGGCCGGTGGCGGCCCCAGGGCACCCAGTTCCGGATCCGCGGGATCGGCGGGAGATCCGGATCCGGCCCGGACCGCGTCGACGACCACGACGACGGTGAGCACCACCAGTACCGGCAGTGCGTACACCCGCCACCCGTATCGGGCAGCGAAACACCGCAACCGAGCGCGCTTACCGGCCCCGCCGCCGGAATCCGTGGGCGCGACACCGGCCGGGTCCCAGCTCGCGCGCAACGGACGCCGGGTGCGGTCCGGGAATGGAACAGCGGATTCGTCGGCCACCGGCGCCGCCTCCGCGGCGACCACGCGGTCCGGTTCTCGGGGGCGGTGCGCGCTGCGCCCGCCGCCGGAGGGATTGTCCGGTCGGTCGGTCACACCTTTCAGACTCTCATAAGCGCCCGGCACCGGGGACGACGGTGGGGGCCGTCGGCACCGCGAACGCGGCCGTCCGGGCCGCTCCTACGGTTTTTCCCGCCGAACGCTCACATATCGGCCGGATATCGGGTTCACCGACCCGGGTCAACAGAAACACCGGAAGCGAGTATGGTGCTCGAATGACCCGGTACACACCCCTTTGCCGGGGAAACGACTGGGAGATCCGAATATGACCGACCTCGTGGACCGGATGACGTCCCGCCCCTCGTCCGGCACCACCCCCAAACGTGGCACCCGGCTTCCACGTGACGAACGGCGTCAGCAGCTACTGGCCGCGGCCAGTGAGATCTTCGTGCTCCGCGGCTACCACGCCGCCGGAATGGACGAGATCTCCCAATGCGCGGGCGTCAGCAAACCGGTGCTGTACCAGCACTTCACCAGTAAACTCGAGCTGTACCTGGCCGTACTGCAGAACTACGTCGACATGCTGGTCTCCAGTGTGCGCCAGGCCCTGCGCTCCACCACCGACAACAAACAGCGGGTCCGCGCGGCCGTCGCCGCCTACTACGATTTCGTCGACAACGAGATGCAGGGTTTCCGCCTCGTCTTCGAATCCGACCTCACCAACGAGCCCCAGGTGCAGCGCCGGGTCGAACAGGCCACCGAAGCCTGCGTGGACGCCGTATACGATCTGGTCGCCCACGACTCCGGTCTCGACCCGTACCGGGCCCGTATCCTCGCCGTCGGCCTGGTCGGTGCCAGCCAGTTCACCGCGCGGTATTGGCTCGAGGCCGATCGTCCCATCCCGAAGGACGAGGCCGTGGACACCACGGTAGCGCTGGCCTGGGGCGGTCTGAAGCACATCCCCCTGCATCCGATCGCCTGACCCGCGCACCCTACACACAAGGAAGCCCCCGCCCGAATCGGCCAACCCGGGCAGGGGCTTCACTCGTGCGGGCTCAGACCGCCGCGAAACCCACTCGGCCGCCGGTTACCGCACCGATCTCCACGTACGCCACCTTGCCGGCCTGGATCAGGTACTTCCGGCCCTTCTCGTCGGCCAGCGCGAGCACTCCGCTGGTGGCGCTCAGTGCCTCGGACACGAGAGCCTCGACCTCGTCCGGGCTCTGCGAGCTGGAGATGACGAGCTCACGCGGGCTATCCGAAATACCGATCTTGACCTCCACGGCCAACCTCCGAACCTAGAGTCCTGTGCTGTCCTGGCCAGGTTAGTCGAGCGGGAAAGCGCTCGGTACGCGACAGGGTGCGCTCTGAGCGAACTCCGCGGTTGCGGGTGGGAACACACTCAGAGGCCGAGTACCGCCATTCGTTCGGCGTGGGCGGTTTGCATGCGGTCGAACAAAGCGGCGATCCCGTTCAGATCGCCCGTGGCCGCCAGCACCAGTTCGGTCAGTTCATCGCGCTGGGCCATCACGTACTGGGCCTGGGTGATCGCCTCGCCCAGCAACCGCCGGCCCCAGAGGGTGAGGCGGTCACGCTCGGAGCGGCTGGTCCGGACCGCGCGGCGTACTTCGTCGACCACGAATTCCGAATGGCCGGTATCGGCGAGTACATCCCGCACCACGGCCGCGACATCCGGGCTCAGGGCTCCGGCGATCTCGCGGTAGAAATCTGCGGCGATACCGTCGCCCACATGGAATTTCACCATCGATTCGAGCCAGGTGGACGGGTCGGTGGAGCGGTGGTAGTCGTCCAGCGCGCGGGTGAAAGGCGCCATCGCCGCGTAGATATCGGTGCCGCGGCCGGTGAGGGCCTGCTCCAGTCGCTCGAAGTGCGCGAGTTCGGCCGCCGCCATCCGGGCCACCGCGACCTTGCCGTGCAGGCTCGGGGACAGCGCGGCCTCCTCGGTCAGCCGGTAGAACGCGGATATCTCGCCGTAGGCGAGCACCGCGAACAGGTCGGTGACACCGGGGTGGTCGGCGGGAATCGGCGAAGACGGCGTAGCGCTCGGTGTGACCCCCAGCGCGACGGGTGACTGTGCTCCCATGGAACTCCAGCGTAGTACGCCGCCCGTGGAGACCGGCCGGGTCACGGCCGTGTGGTGAGGAATTTGTCGAGATAGGTCCAGGTCGTCTCGCGGGCGGTGGCGCCGGTGAGGATTCCCAGATGCCCACCGGGCGCGGTCTCGTAGTGGATATCCCGGGCGCCGGTGAGCGTGGCCAGCCCGTGTTCGACGGCCCGGGCGGGGGTGATGACATCGGCCGGTCCGCCCACCAGCAGTACCGGGGCGGTGATATCGGCGAGCCGAATGGGTCCGCGGCCGAAATCCACCACTCCGCGGCCGATTTCGTTACGCAGTATCAGCCGGTTCCACAACTGCTGGTACATCCGGCCCGGGTAGCCGGGCATATCGGCCATGAACCGGTCGATGGCCTCCATCCGGGCCAGCGATTCGGTGCGGGCGAGGTTGTTGGCGATGAACCAGGGACGTTTGATTTCACGATCCCATGCGGTGAGGCGGTAGCCGAGGCGGGTGAGCGGTGCGGGCACCCCACCCATCGCTCGCATGGCCGCACCCACGGCGGCGCCGGTACCGGTGACCCGGGCAGCGGCGGCGAGTTGCGGGGTCAGCGGCATCGCGTTGTAGTCCAGCGGCGAGCCGATCGCGGTCACGGACCGGACGGGCAGACCGGCGTCGGCGGCGGTGGTCAGCAGTGCCATCGTGCCGCCCAGCGACCAGCCGACCAGGTCGACCAGCGGTTCCCCGCCGGCAGCGGCCCGGTCGGCGGCGGTGCGGTCGATCGCCTCGGGCAGGATGTCGTACACCCAGTCGTCGAAGCCCATGCGGCGGTCGGCGTAGGTGATTTCGCCGTAGTCGATCACGTAGGGGGCGCGGTCGGTTTCCAGGAGGAATTCCGCCAGGCTCTGTCCGGGCCGCAGGTCGAAGCAGCTGGCCGGGGCCGCGAGTGGCGGCACCATCAGGACCGCCGCCGCGGACGGCGCGGCGCCACCGGCCACGGGGGCCGGTTCGAAACGCCGCAGTTGACGGTGCGGTTCGTCCCACAGCACCGAGGCCGGAGTCGGCCGGCGTCCTTCCACTCCGTCGCCGAAAGTCAGGGCCCAGACATTGCGCGCGGCTCGTTCGACGGTCCGGGACAGCTCGCCGCTGGTGTCCATCGCGCGCACAGCGCGATCGGCCAGGGCGATACCTCGGTCTGCGATACTCACGGCACGAATCTCTCATACTCCGGTACGGGGGTACCAGCTACCGGAAAGGCCGAACGTGCCGGATGTGCGCCGAATCACCTTTCCCACCGACCCGTTTCCGCGGACACGCGGGAAAGTCACCGCCCCGGGCGGAATACCCTGCCGGACAGGTGTGCTCGGCGGCGCCGGGCGGAAACCGGGCCGCGTTCGGCGGACTCGTTCCGGCGCGTTTCGGAGGGCGGAACAATAGCACGCTACAATCGCAACGGACAACGGAAGAATTCGGCCGATCCGTAAGAACCGGCAGCACCGAAAGTCGCGTACCCCGGGTACGCGAGGCGGTGGCCAGAGAATTCTCCGCTGTCCACGGAAAATGTGCGCGCACCAGATCCGCGTCACCGATGCGCTGCGCCGATGTCCGAGCTTCGCTGTCCCGCACCGGGGCACTGCCGACATCCGGCGGCGGCCCGGGTGAATATCGCAGGGCGGATCCGTGGTCGTCGTGGACCGGCCGGTCCGCCCCACGCCTCGTGCGCGTGTAGCGCGATAACGAGGGAAGGCACGAACCTGAGCAAGATCACTGTTGAACCGGAACCAGGTCTGGCGGATACGCTGCTGACAGCCGAGCTGGACTCGGCGCACACCGCGCCGACTTTCGCCGAATTGGGCGTTCGCGAGGAAATCGTGCGCGCGCTCGGCGAGATCGGGATCGAACGTACTTTCGCAATTCAGGAACTGACCCTGCCGTTGGCGTTGGGCGGCGAGGACCTCATCGGTCAGGCCCGCACCGGAATGGGGAAGACCTTCGGGTTCGGGGTTCCGCTGCTCCATCGGATCAGCACCGCCGAATCCGGCACCTCCCCGCTCGACGGCACCCCCCGCGCACTGGTCATCGTGCCGACGCGGGAACTGTGCCTGCAGGTCACCCAGGACCTGGAGAACGCGGCGAAATATCTGTCCGGCCGGCAGGGGCCACTGCGGGTGGCCGCGATCTACGGCGGCCGCCCCTACGAAGCGCAGATCGAGGCGTTGCGCACCGGTGTGGATGTCGTGGTGGGAACCCCCGGCCGGCTGCTGGACCTCGCCGCTCAGCAGCATCTGATCCTCGGCAAGATCGGCGTACTGGTCCTGGACGAGGCCGATGAAATGCTCGATCTGGGCTTTCTGCCCGATATCGAACGCATTCTCGGAATGGTGCCCGACAAACGGCAGACGATGCTGTTCTCCGCGACCATGCCGGGCCCGATCATCACCCTGGCCCGCACATTCCTCACCCGCCCCACCCATATCCGGGCCGAGGAACCGCATGATTCGGCGGTACACGACCGCACCGCGCAATTCGTCTACCGGGCACACGCGCTGGACAAGAGCGAATTGATCGCACGGGTACTGCAGGCCGAGGGCCGCGGCGCCACCATGATCTTCACCCGCACCAAACGTACCGCGCAGAAGGTCGCCGACGATTTGGCCGAACGCGGTTTCGCGGTGGGCGCGGTACACGGTGATCTCGGTCAGATCGCCCGTGAGAAAGCGCTCGCGAAATTCCGGAAGGGCACGATCGATGTCCTGGTCGCCACCGATGTCGCCGCCCGCGGTATCGATATCGATGATGTGACCCACGTCGTCAACTACCAGTGCCCCGAGGACGAGAAGACCTATGTGCACCGTATCGGCCGTACCGGCCGTGCCGGACGCACCGGTGTCGCGGTCACGCTGATCGACTGGGACGAGCTCGCGCGCTGGACGGCCATCGACGCCGCGCTCGGGCTGGGGATTCCCGATCCGGTGGAAACGTATTCGCGGTCGCCACATCTGTTCACCGATCTGGGCATCCCCGAAGGTGTCACCGGCACCGTCGGCGCCCGGAAACCGCAGCGCGACCCGGATGCCGTGGTGGTGGAACGTCCCGAACGGGCGCCGCGCAAACGCAACCGCAAACGCACCCGCGGCGGAAAGCCGATCGAACCGGATACGACCACGACCGAAAACGACACGGACGCCGCCGCCACCGTGGCCGAGGCCGAGGACGAAGCCGCCGGCTCCGGCCACGACACCGGTGAGGAGCCCGGCCGGAGCACGCGCCGGCGCCGGCGGCGTCGCCGCGCGGTCGAGGACGAGACCGCGCGACCGGACGAAGCAGCCACCGAAGGTCCCGCAGCCGAAACCGCCGCACGTTCCGCGGCGGAGTCCACCGAGGCCCCCGGCCCAGACAACACGGACAAACCCGCCCGTCGGCGGCGGCGGCGCAAGCCGGCCGCGAAATCCGGTGAAGAGGCCGGCACGGCCGAAGGTGCCACCCCGGACGCGGGTGCGAATTCGAGCGAGCCGGCTCAGGACTGACCCCGCGCGGTTCCCAGCGCCGGCGATGTCCGCACCGCCGGCGCTGGACCGACCGGGCCGGGGTACAGCGGCCCAGCACCGTCGGGCGGGCCCACCACCATCCGTTACTCTCGCCTACGTGCTCGCACCCGAGCGGCGAACGCGCGCCGATATCGTCACCGCAGCCGCGATCGCCGTCTTCGTAGTGATCGCGGTGATCGTGTCCTGGGCCACCAGCGATGTGGCGGGCACCGAGTCCATCGTCGCCGACCAGCCGGCCCGGGTGCCGCGCAACGCCACGAAACTTCCCACCGAACTGCGCGAAGTGTGGCGCGCCGCCGATACGGCGGCAGCTCGCGCGCTCACCTCCGAGGGCGTGGCGGTCACCGCGGCGGACGGTACGGTCACCGGCCGGGATCCGGGTACCGGCGAGCAGCGGTGGCGCTACACCCGTGATATCCCGCTGTGCGGGGTCGAGGCACAGTTCGGCATGGTGGTCGCGGTCTACCGCACCGAACGCGGCTGCAGTGAGACCACCATGTTGTCGGGCGCCGACGGGCGGCGCCGGACCGCCCGCAGCAGCTATATGGACGATCGTGTCCGTCTGTCGGTGGACGGCACCTATGTGGTGGCACAGGGCCCCGAACGACTGGAGGTGTGGCGTTCGGATCTGGTGCGCACCCTCGAATACGGCTACGTGGACGCCCGGGAGAACTGGAAGACCCAGCCGCGGCGAGGCTGCGCCCTCCAGTCGGCCGCCTCCAGCCCGTCCCGGCTGGTGGTGCTCGAACGGTGCCCGGACGAGCCGGCGAACCGCCTCAGCGTCCTGGCTCCGGCCCCCAAGGACGACAACGTTCCCGAAGAGTACGGTTCCCGGATCCTGGAGGGCCCCGGCGCAGATTCTCCCGAAGCCCGGGTGATCGCGGTATCGGACAACCGCATCGCGGTGTACCAGCCCGGCGCCGAGTCCTCGGCGCCCCGGCTGACGATTTTCGATGCCAAGGGCAAACCACTCGTGGTGCAGGAACTTTCGGCGCCACTGGCGGAGACCACCACGACCACCCGTACCGCCTCGGCTTTCCTGATCTTCACGGGTAACAGTGTCATCGCCTTGCAGGCCAGCACTTTCGAACCGATGTGGACCGCCGCCGACGCACTCGGCGCGCCGGTACCGATGGCCGGGAAGCTCCTGATGCCGGTAGCGGGCGCCCTCGCCGCGCTCGATCCGGCAACCGGCTCCGAGATCACCCGTATCCCGGTGGCCCGGCCCGATTACGGTGGCGGGCCGATCTCACTCGGCGTCCTCGGCAATACGGTCCTCGAACAACGCGACGGCCGGCTGGTCGCTCTCGCCGACCCCGACGCCCCCGACTCCACTCCCGGTGACGCGGCACGGCCGGCCAAACCGCTGCGATGAGTGGTGTCGCGCAATACTCTGCGGCACAGCGTTTTCTGTCGGTACTCCGCGGCACACTGTCGGCATGACCGAAGCCCAGCACACCGCCGCCCCGGTATCCGAGGCCGGATCCACTCGCTACGCCGACCCCGACGCCCCGTGGAATCAGTCCACCGAGCAGGATCCGGCCGTCTGGAACAGTGAGGTGATCCGGGAATTCCGGGCCAACGGCGGCCGGGTGGGCGGCGCCTATGCCGGGGCGACACTGCTCCTGCTCACCACGACGGGGGCGAAAACCGGTAAGCGGCACGTGGTTCCGCTGGGTGCGCTGTACCGCGGCGACACCCTGTACGTCAGTTCGTTCCTCGAAGACAGCTATCCGGCCTGGTACCACAATGTGAAGGCCGATCCGGCGGTGATCGTGGAACTCGGCGATCATATCCACCACGGCACGGCACGGGTGCTCACCGGCGCGGCCTACGACGAGTTCGCGGCCTGGGCGCTGGCGAACAATCCGCTCCTCGCCGATTTCCAGGCGACCACCGAGCGGCCCATCCCCCTGGTGGTTCTCACCCTGGCCGGAAGCCGGGACTGATCGGATTCCCCGGCCGGTCATCGCACGGTCGCGAGCCGGCCACCGGCATATCCGGGACCATCGCCCACCCGGCCGCCCGGTGCGGTACCCGCGACCGGGCATGATGGACCGTATGCCCGGTCCCGACGATGCCCGCGTGGTACTGGTCCGCCATGGTGAGACCAGCTGGTCTGTACAGCACCGGCACACCGGCCGCACCGATCTCCCCCTCACCGCCGCCGGCGCCGAGCAGGCCACAGCGGCCGGTCGAGTACTGGCCGGGCTCGGCCTCCGCGACCCCCTAGTCTACGTGAGCCCCCGCATCCGCGCTCGGCGCACGGCCGAACTGGCCGGGCTCGCCGATACCACGGTGGAGCCCGACCTGGCCGAATGGGATTACGGTGACTACGAAGGCCGCACCACCCCGGAGATCCGTGCCCACGACCCCGGCTGGACCGTCTGGACCGGTGCGATCCCCGGCGGCGAGACCGCCGCCGACATCCGTGACCGCGCCGATCGCGTGCTGGGTACCGCCACCGCCGCACTCGGGGCCCGCGATGCGATCTTGGTGGGGCACGGCCATTTCTCCCGCGCTCTCATCGCCCGCTGGCTCGGTTTCGAAGTCCGGGAGGGTCGCCGTTTCGCCCTCGGCACAGCTGCCGTCAGCGTGCTCGGCTACGAACACGGGGAGCCCACACTCCGGGCCCACAATCTAGGGCCCGCCTCCCCGGAGTGAACACCGCCCGCCACCCGAATCCCGATCCTTTCGGACGCTATCGAGGAGCCGTACCGCTATGACCCCCGTCCCGGTCGTCCGCCGCGCCACCCCCGACGACGTACCCGCCCTGGTCGATCTGGTCTACGACCTCGCCGAATACGAGAAGTCACGCGATCTGTGCACACTCACCACCGACCAGTTGCACACGGCACTGTTCGGCCCGGACCCCGCCGTCTTCGCCCACGTAGGGCTCGTCGACGGCGTGATCGCCGGCTGCGCCATCTGGTTCCTTAACTTCTCCACCTGGGACGGCGTCCACGGGATCTACCTCGAGGATCTGTACGTCACCCCCCAGGCGCGCGGCGCCGGGCTCGGCCGGGCGCTGCTGGCCGCGCTCGCGCAGGAGGCACGCACCCATGGTTACACCAGGGTGAGCTGGTCGGTACTCACCTGGAACACGCCGTCCATCGGCTTCTACGAGTCCCTCGGCGCCGAAGCCCAGGACGACTGGATCGGTTACCGCCTCACCGGGAAAGCCCTCACCGCGCTCGCCGATACCGCCGTGAACACGTGAACCGGGGCACCGGCACGGGGCGCCACCTCATTCGTCGGATATACCCCCGTACTCATGTGCCGCCCAGCGTGATGTCGCGGGCGCGAACAGCAACCCCAGCGCCCCCAACGCCACAATGCCCAGCGCCGTGCCGAGCAACGGCTGCCCTGAACCGAACAGCAGGGACCACACCACCGGCAGCAACAACAGCTGCGTGATCACCGCGATGGCCCGCCCCCACCGCTGCCCCAGCAGCAGCCCGATCCCCGACGCCAACACCGCACCACCGAGAATCCCGAACCACATGGCCGTACCGTAGCCACTGATCGCATCCTCCCGATGCCCCAGCAGGGCCCGCACGACCAGTACCGCAGCGACGGTCACCGCGACCGCACCCTCCAGGGCCACCAGCCCGCCCGCCCCGCGAACGGTCCCGGGCACACCACCGACGTCTTTTCGCTCGACCACCCGGCCAGCTTAGGGGCTGTGTTCATGTGCGGCGCCTGCGGCGCCGCGGGTTCGGGGCCCCCTTGTGTCTCGGGTCTTCACTCCCGCCGGTCGGTCGCTGCGCTCCCTCCCTCTGGTCGCTCCAGAGCCGAGACGGGCCCCGAACCACGAACGCGGACCATCCGGAAAAACGGAAATCACGGGTACACCCCCGAGACATACGGGGCCCGAACCCGCGCGCCGAAGGCGTGCCGATAAACACCACCCCGCGTTCCATTAAAGTGCGAAGGTGCGGACGTTGTTGATCGTTAACCCGAATGCGACCTCTACCACGGCGGCCACCCGCGACCTTCTCGCGCACGCCTTGGAGAGCCGGACCCAGCTCACGGTCGCGCATACACAACATCGGGGCCACGCCGCCGAACTGGCTCAGTGGGCGGCGACCAACGAGATGGATCTCATCGTGGTGCACGGTGGGGACGGGACGGTCAACGAGACGATCAACGGATTCGTCCCGCTACCCCAGGTCGACGACGGCCAGGCCTGGCGGCCCCGGCTCGGCATCATTCCGGGGGGTTCGGCCAATGTGTTCGCGCGTTCGCTCGATATCGAACCCGATCCGGTGGCGGCCACCAATCAGTTGATCGACCTGCTCAAAGCCGGTGATCCGGATCGCCGGATCGGGTTGGGTGTCACCGACGACCGCTGGTTCTGCTTCAGCGCGGGTGTGGGGCTCGACGCCGATGTGTGCGCGTCGATCGACGCCAGCCGCGCCAAGGGGCATACCGCTACCCCGGCCCGCTATGTGCGTACCACGGTGGGGCAGTTCTTCCGCACCAGGCGGGCCCGGCCGGAGGTCACCGTGCATGTGCCCGGTCACGAACCCGTTTCCGGTGTTCATTACGCATTCGTGACGAACACGAGTCCGTGGACCTATCTGAACACCATTCCGGTCCGTACCAATCCGGGCACCAGGTTCGAAACCGGCCTCGGAGTGTTCGCCGTGCGAACCATGGCATTACTGCCTACACTGCGCCTGGCGACGCAACTGTTGTCACCACACGCCGAGCCGAAGTCGCGGAAATTGTTTCGTGACGACGATGTTCCGTCGGTTCGTATCACCAGCGCGGGCCCCATAGGCCTGCAAATCGACGGTGACTTCATCGGTGAACGCGACGTGGTGGATTTCACCGCTGTGCCGGATGTCCTCGATGTAGTCGCGCCGCGACCGGTTTGAAGCAACTCGTATGGGAAATACACCCCGATGGGCTGCAGAAACCGGCACGGGCGAGTACAAAGGACTGCGGCAGGTCTCCTAGCGGGACCTTCAGTGCGTGAGCTTCCCCACGGTGCATCGGATACCTATTGACATCTACGGTGTTCGTGAAAGCATTCACAAGCAACCGTGCGGAAACATTCAGTACGCACAAGTGAACGACCCACCAACCGAACGGCGCCCCAATGTGGCGCCCTACAAAGGAGCAGAAGGAATGGACTGGCGCCATAAGGCCATCTGTCGCGATGAGGACCCCGAACTGTTTTTCCCGGTGGGTAACAGCGGTCCCGCGCTCGCGCAGATTGCCGATGCCAAGCTGGTCTGCGCTCGCTGCCCCGTTACCGCCGAATGCCTGTCCTGGGCCCTGAGCTCCGGGCAGGACGCCGGTGTATGGGGCGGTATGAGTGAAGACGAGCGGCGTGCGCTCAAGCGCCGCAATGCGCGCACCCGCACTCGCACGGCCGTCTAGCAGCGCGGGAAGCGATCACCGGACCTTTCAGCCCGGCCCGGGGAGTCGCGGAATGCCCGGCACCAGTAATTCTGGTGCCGGGCTGAGTTTTTTTCGGGCCCTACCGTCCAGCTCCGCCAATATCCCGGATCATTCCTCGAAAAATTATCGGCGTGTTCCCCGACACACTCGACCGCACTCGGGCATAATCCAATCAGCGATTTTCCGCCGGGTATCAGCGCGCCGCGCGACGCCCCAGCGGAACCCGCAGCACCGCGTCGGTGCCGATATCGGCGCCGGGATGCAGCCCGATCGAACCACCCAGTTCCGCGGTCACCAAGGTGCGCACGATCTGCAGGCCGAGACTATCCGAAGTTTCGAGGCGGAATCCCTCGGGCAACCCGCGACCGTCATCACTGATGATCACATCCAGCCAGCGAGCCGAACGTTCGGCACGAATTGTCACGGTACCGTTCTGACCGCCGTCGAAGGCGTGCTCGATAGCGTTCTGGACGAGCTCGGTCAGCACCATCACCAGAGGGGTCGCCCGCTCGGCGGAGAACACACCGAGCGATCCCGAACGCCGCACGGTAATCCGGGCCGTATGCACGGTCGCGACATCGGCCATGATCGGCAGCAACCGATCCACCACCTCGTCCAGATCGACTTCCTCGTCGACCGACATGGACAGCATCTCGTGCACCGAAGCGATCGAGGTGACCCGGCGTACCGATTCGGTGAGCGCCACCCGCGCCTCCTCGTTCTCGGTACGCCGGGCCTGCAACCGCAGCAGTGCCGCCACGGTCTGCAAATTGTTCTTGACCCGGTGATGGATCTCCCGGATCGTGGCGTCCTTGCTGAGCAGCGCCCGGTCGCGGCGCTTGACCTCGGTCACATCGCGAACGAGCACCGCGGCCCCCGCCAGCTCCCCGTGCGGGCGCAGCACCAGTGTGCGCAGCAGCACCGTGGCGCCCCGCGCCTCCACCTCCATCCGCCGGCCGGTGCGTCCGGCGAGCGCGGCCTGGATATCGCCCACCACCTCCTGCGCGTCGAACGGATCGGTGATCAGCGAACGCGTGGTCGTGGCCAGATCCTGCCCCGCGAGATCCGCCTGCAAACCCATCCGGTGATACGCCGACAACGCATTCGGGCTGGCATAGGTCACGATGCCCTCGGTATCGAGCCGGATGAACCCGTCCCCGGCGCGTGGACTGGAATGAGTCGCCGCACGGTCCTCGGGGGTCGGGAACGTCCCGTCGGCGATCATCTGGCACAGATCATCGGCACAGGCCACGTATGCGATCTCCAAGCTGCTGCGTACCCGCGACCGCTGCCGATCGGTATCACGGCTCAACACCGCGATCACATCCGCACCGCAGCGGACCGGAATCGCCTCCCGGATCGCATGCACCGGGTACGGGTGATAAACGCCCTGCGCCTCCCCCTCGGTATCGGTACGGACGATCTCTCCGCGGGTCAGCGCCTCGAACACCTGAGAATGCTCCGACTGCCGGGCCACCGACCCCACCAGATCCTGTTGGTGAACGGTCGGCGCGGTGGTCGGCCGGCACTGCGCCACACAGACGATATCGGCGCCGTCATCGATCGGGCCGGCCCCCACCCACAACAGCAGATCGGCGAACGACAGATCCGCGAGCAACTGCCAATCACCGACCACCCGCTGCAGATGATCCACCGCCACCCCGGGGAGATCGGTGTGCTCGGCCAGCAGATCACTCAGTGTCGACATACGCCGAGTTTATTGGCGGCTGTGTTTATCGGCGGCGCCTGCGGCGTCGTGCTTCAGCCCGCGGGACTCGCGCCTGCGGCGCATGCGTTTCGCGGGCTGAAGCACAACGCGGGCTCGACCCTTCGTGGGCCTGGCAAGCCTCGGCGCTGTGCGGTTACCTCAGATGCGGGCCACCGGTTCCCGAGACTCGGCCTCCCGAAAGAAAACCGCAGGTAACAAGCTCGCACCCCCCTCGCATACCTTCCCGGGCCTGTCGCACCCTCCGGGCGCCGAGCCTGTGTTTTCGCTTTACCGAATGGCCACGTTCCTGGTGCGGGGCCCGTCTCGGGTCTGGAGCGACCAGAGGGAGGGAGCGCAGCGACCGACCGGCGGGAGTGAAGACCCGAGACACAAGGGGGCCCCGAACCCACCCCGCCGAAGGCGGGGCAAATGAACACAGCCGCGCCGATGAATCAAGCTATGACGGCGATGAGGTCGCCCTGTTGCAGAACCTGGCCGGGGGTGACGGCGATGGACGTGACTTCGCCGCCGGTCTCGGCGAGCACCGGAATCTCCATTTTCATCGATTCGAGCAGCACCAGCGTCTGGTCGGTCTCGACCTGTTGCCCGACCGCGACCTCGACGGTGAGGACCGTGGAGACCATTTCCGCCCGTACTTCTTCCGCCATGACACCCCGTTCCCTAGGTTCGTTCCGGCACCGAGGCACCCGGCCCGCTGTACCGCCGTCGGTACAGCCAATCACACGTGGAACAATGGCCGGGATCAACATGCACTCCCCGCATTCGCGGGAAATGTCCCCAGGAGGGAGCTACCGATGGGTAAGCGTGGCCGCAAGAAGCGCAGCCGTAAAGGAAACGCCGCCAATCACGGCAAACGGCCCAACGCCTGAGCCGGCCGGCTGAGGCTTCGGCCCCAGACCACGAGCGGCCTGCACTTCGTATCGAAGTGCAGGCCGCTCGGCGTTCGGGGGCCGGGGCCGGATCAGCGCCCCGATGGGGTGTTCTTCAGGCTCGTCCGGGGTCGGCGGAGATGTCCTCGGCGGTACAGCTGCCCGACCGGTGCAGCTCGGCCGCCAGCCGTTCACGTAGCGAATCGGGAGCCTTGTCGCCGCCGCATTTACGGTGGAGCAGGCTCTTGACCTTCTCTTCGATGCCGTACGCCTCGATGCACGGGGAGCAGTTGTCCATATGGTGCTGGAGCCGTTCCCGGGTGCGGTCGTCGCATTCGCCGTCGAGCATGAGCCAGACATCGGCCAGTACCGCCGTGCAGTCGAGCTCCATATCGGGGTCGCGCTCGGTGTTCACTGCTTGACCTCCTGGCGCTCCGCCGCGGCGGTGTCGGCGTCTCGGGACGCGGTGCGGTGGAACCCTCGTTCGCGCGCCACGTCGGCGAGCAGACCCTTCAACTGTTTCCGGCCGCGATGCAGCCGTGACATCACCGTACCGATGGGGGTGCCCATGATGTCGGCGATTTCCTTGTACGGGAAACCTTCGACGTCGGCGTAGTAGACGGCCATCCGGAATTCCTCGGGCAACTCGACGAGAGCGGCCTTGATGTCGTCGTCCGGGAGGGCGTCCAGGGCCTCGACCTCGGCCGAGCGCAGCCCGGTCGAACTGTGCTCCGCGGTGGCGGCGAGCTGCCAATCGGTGATCTCGTCGGTCGGGTACTGCGCGGGCTGTCGCTGTTTCTTCCGGTACGAGTTGATATAGGTGTTGGTGAGGATCCGGTAGAGCCAGGCCCGGAGGTTGGTGCCTTCTTTGAAGGATTTGAAACCGGCGTAGGCCTTGACGTAGGTCTCCTGCACCAGGTCCTCGGCGTCGGCGGGGTTACGCGTCATCCGCAGCGCGGCGCCGTACAGCTGGTCCAGCATGGGTAGCGCGTCCCGCTCGAACCGCCGGGCCAGTTCGGCGTCGGTCTCCGGCTGCCCGGTAGGCCGCTCACCGGCGCCGGATGCGGTCGCCACGTCGTCCTCGCTCACACGTGTCCCTTCGATCGGCTTACCAGCCAAATCTACCGGCAGTGTGAAGTCCTCGAAGAACCGCGTGCGCACCGGAGCCGGATCGTGGTGGACCGGGCGTTGTTCGACAAGAACTGGCACCGTCACTCCTTCACTCTCGCGCGGGCCGCATCCGGGGACCGCAATCCGCCCGATGCGCTGTATCTGCCGCATACAACTCACCCGGGGTACGAAGTGTTCCCCGACCACGAGAAAGCCACCGGCGGGCCGGGGCCGCGGTCTGCCGGTAGGGTCACGACCATGGCAGCAGGCGCCACACCGGCGATCCGGGCACTGGTCACGGCCGGGGTCGCGCATACCGTGCACAGCTACGACCACGACCCGCGTAGCGACTCCTATGGCGGCGAAGCGGTGGAGGTGCTCGCCGCGCGGCTCGGCGTGGCGCCGCGGCAGATCTTCAAAACGCTGGTCCTGGAGCTGTCCACGGGCGGGCTGGCGGTCGCGGTGCTGCCGGTGCCGGAGACTCTGTCGCTCAAAGCGGCGGCCGCGGCGCTGGGCGTGCCGAAGGCCACCATGGCCGACCGGGTGAAGGCCGAACGGGGCACCGGCTACGTATCGGGCGGTATTTCGCCGTTGGGGCAGCGTAAACGCCATCCGACGGTCCTGGATGCCTCGGCGTCGGCCTGGGACCGGATCCTCTGCAGCGCCGGGCGGCGCGGCCTCGAGATCGAACTCGGCCCCGCTGATCTGGCCCGGCTGAGCGGCGCGGTCACCGCCGCGGTCACCGCCTGAGCGGACCGCCGCCCGCGGCCGCAGCGGATCCGGGCGACGCTCCGCGTGCCGGACGGGAATTCACCAGGTCGCGGCGTTTCGTATGCGTTACTGGGGAGACGTCCGACCGACCGATCCGAGGATGTGATGCGATATGTCCCCGCGCGAACCCTTGCGCACCGTGTTCTTCGCAGTATCCGCGGCCGTGGCGCTGACCGCCGGTCCAGCGCTGCTGACGGCGCCGGCGGTCCATGCCGCACCGCCGGCCGAGTACCCGCTCAGCGGCGAAGAAGACGATGAAGGCGATGGAGGCGATGGAGGGGGGAGAAGCCAGGACAGCGAGCACACGCTGGAGAACGGCCTGGCCGAGCACGGCGAACGCGCCGAACGCGCCGGCGGCGGCATCGTCACAGAGGTCATCGATCTCAGTGCCGACATCCTCAAATGCGGCCTGAGCATCGCCACCGAGGAGATCGACTGTCCGCTCGGCGACTGATCGGTGGCCGCCCACCCGGGGCGGCCCACCGCCCGGGGTTCACAGCAGGGTGGCCTGCTCGGCCGCCCTGTCCGGGGGTGCCAGCAGTTCCGGACCGTTGTTCTTCACGCTGTTCACCAGCGGGGAAACCGGCCGGGCCGCGATCTGCGCGACCCATGCCTCGCTCGGGGATTCCAGCAGCTCCGCCGGGGCGGGATGGTCGGGATCCAGCCAGGCCGCCCAGTGTTCCTCCGGCATGGGCAGGGGCATGCGGTCGTGGATACGGGTGAGATCGCCGATCGCGTCGGTGGTGAGGATGGTGCACGACAGCAGTGGCTCGGGGTCGTCGAGGGAACGGTCTCGCCATACCGACCACAGACCGGCCATGTACAGCCGTGAGCCGTCGGCGCGCGACATGAAATACGGGTGTTTGGCCACCTTGGGCCTACGGCCTTTCCCCGAATCCGCCGCAGCGGGCTCGACCAGCCATTCGTACCAGCCGTCCATCGGCACCAGACAGCGCCGGTATTTCACGGCATCCCGGAACGAGGGCAGGTTCGCCGCCCTGTCCGCCCGGGCATTGAACAGGGGTTTACCCTTCACCGGCACGCCGGGTTCGGCGGCCTTGGTCCAGTGGGGGATCAGCCCCCAGCGCATGCGCCGGATCCGGCGGCGCGGGGTGTCGCCGGGCCGCTCGTGCGCATGCCGGTCGACCACCGTGAGGATCTGCGTCGTGGGGGCGACGTTGTAGTTCACTCCCGGCCGGCGATCCGCCGGTTCGGTGCTCGTATGCCCGGCGGGGGGCGCGCCCGGATCCGCGGCGAGACCGGTTTCGTCGATCGCGTCCAATTCCGCCGCGAGCCGCCCCGGGTCCGTGGTCGTGGCATATCGTCCGCACATATTCCGATACTCGCACCGGATACCGACAGATGCAGACAATTCCGGTCCGCTCGGCGACAATGGAGCCAAGAGTGGGTGACGTGTTGAGAAATATGTCTTAGCATTCTCTCAACGAGGACGAGGCGGTTACGGCTGCCCGTTCGCGCGCGCAGCTACCGCCCTACTTCCGCAGAGGAGCTCCTGTGACAACCACCGAAAACGCCACCGAGAAGGAAACGGTGCTCACCTCGGTCGATCCCGCTACGGGCGCGACGCTGGCCACCTACCCGATCGCCGACGAGAAAGCGGTCGCCGACGCCGTCACCAAAGCCCGCGCCGCCGCACCTGTATGGGCAGACCTGGGCTTCGACGGCCGTAAGCGGGCCCTCCTGCGCTGGTCGAGCAAACTGGTCGCCAAAGCCGACGAATTCACCGAGCTCATCCACGCCGAGAACGGCAAACCTCTCGACGACGCCTTCCTCGAGCTGATGCTGGCCCTCGAGCACATCTCCTGGTCGGCCAAACACGCCAAGAAGCTGCTGTCCCCGCAGAAGGTGCCCTCGGGCCCGCTGATGGCGAATTTCGCGGCACGTATCGAATACCGCCCGCTCGGTGTCATCGGGGTCATCGGCCCGTGGAACTACCCTGTCTACACCCCCAACGGTTCCATCGCCTACGCGCTGGCCGCCGGCAACACCGTGGTGTTCAAACCGTCGGAATTCTCCACCGGTATCGGCAATTTCCTCGCCGAGGCGTTCTCCGAGGCCAACCCGGAACTGCCCGAGGGCGTGTTCATCGCGATCAACGGTTACGGCGCCACCGGTGCCGCGCTGGTGAAGGCCGGAGTGGACAAGGTCGCGTTCACCGGATCGGCCCGTACCGGCCGCAAGATCATGGCCGCCGCCGCCGACACCCTCACCCCCGTCCTGCTGGAATGCGGTGGTAAGGACCCGGTCATCGTGGCCGCGGACGCCGACGTCAAGGCCGCGGCCGACGCTGTCGCCTGGGGCGCCACCTCCAACAGCGGCCAGACCTGCGCCGGGGTCGAGCGGGTCTACGTGGACAAGTCGGTCAAAGAGGAATTCCTCGCCGAACTGACCCGCATCCTCAAAGACGTCAAACCCGGTTCGGACAAAGACGCCAGCTACGGCCCGATGACCATGCCGAGCCAGATCGATATCGTCAAAAAGCATATCGAGGCGGCCATCTCCAGCGGTGGCAAGGCTCTGCTGGGTGGACCCGAATCGATCAAGGGCCCCTTCATCGAACCGGTCGTCCTCGTGGATGCCGACGAGAACTCCGCGGCCGTCAAGGAGGAGACCTTCGGCCCCACCGTCACCGTCACCACGGTGAACGATATCGACGAGGCGATCGAGCTGGCCAACAACACCACCTTCGGCCTGGCCTCGGCGGTGTACTCGAAGAAACAGGGCCTCGAGATCGCCCGCCGGCTGAAGGTCGGCGCGACCTCGGTCAACTCGGTGCTCGGCTTCGCCGCCATCCCCGGCCTGCCCTTCGGCGGTAGCGCCGACTCCGGTATCGGCCGCATCCACGGTGAGCCCGGTCTGCGCGAATTCGTGCGGCCGCATTCGATCGCGGTGCAGCGGTTCGCGATTCCGGGAATGGCGCTGATGAGCTACCGCCGCACCCAGGCGAACATGAAGATGCTGCGCAAGATGGTGCCGCTGCTGCACGGCCGGAACAAGTGACCGCCTCCCGGTCCGTATGAGAACGCGATCGGTGGTGCTCGGCGACACACTTACGAGCACCACCGACGCGCATGTCACCCCGATGCGCGAAGATGGTCGAGTGAGTTTCTGGCCAGCGCCCCATGTCGACGCCCCCGTGCAGGCGACAGTCACCCTGCCCGGCTCCAAATCGATCACGAACAGAGCGCTGGTCCTCGCCGCGCTCGCCGACGGTCCCTCGACCATCACCGGGGCGCTGCGCAGCCGCGATACCGCACTGATGATCGCGGCCCTGCGCGCTCTCGGCACCCAGATCATCGGTGACGCCGATACCCTCACCGTCACCCCCGGTCCGCTGCGTGGCGGCCGGGTCGACTGCGGGCTGGCCGGTACCGTGATGCGGTTCGTTCCTCCCGTGGCCACCCTCGCCGTGGGCGACAGCGCCTTCGACGGCGATATCGCCGCGCGGGTCCGCCCCCTGCGCACCATTCTCGACGCCCTGCGCGGGCTCGGCGCCGATATCTCCGGCGATGCCCTGCCGTTCACCGTGCACGGCACCGGGTCGCTGCGCGGCGGTGTCATCACTATCGATGCCTCGGGCTCGTCCCAGTTCGTCTCCGGCCTGCTGTTGTCGGGTGCACGCTTCGACGAGGGCGTGGTGGTGCGGCATTCCGGTAGCGCGCTGCCGTCCATGCCGCATATCGAGATGACGGTCGAGATGCTGCGCCGGGCCGATGTCGCGGTCGAGGCGCCGTCCGACAGTCGCGGCGAACAGACCTGGACCGTGGCTCCCGGGCCGATCCGCGCGGTCGACTGGACCGTGGAACCGGACCTGTCCAATGCCACGCCGTTCCTGGCCGCCGCGGCGGTCACCGGCGGAAAAGTGAGCATCCCGCACTGGCCCCGGCTGACCTCCCAGGCCGGCGATGTCATTCGCGAGATCCTGGTGCGCATGGGCGCGGAGGCGGGTTTCTACGACGGCGCGCTCACCGTGACCGGCCCGGATCGGCTGGCCGGTATCGATATCGATCTGCACGATGTGGGCGAGCTGACGCCCACGGTGGCCGCCCTCGCGGCGCTGGCGGACTCCGGCTCCCGGTTGCGCGGTATCGCGCATCTGCGCGGCCACGAAACCGATCGCCTGGCCGCACTGTCCACCGAGATCAACCGTCTCGGTGGACAGGTGACCGAAACCGAGGACGGGTTGGAGATCACCCCGGCCCCGCTGCGCGGCGGCCGCTGGCACTCCTACGCCGACCACCGGATGGCCACGGCCGGGGCGATCCTGGGCCTGGCCGTCCCGGGGGTGGAGATCGAGGATATCGGCACCACCGCCAAGACCCTGCCCGATTTCGTCGACCTCTGGGAATCGATGCTCCACCCGGAGAAGGCCGAACCGGGAGCGGCTCGCTGAGCCGGCGCGGTCGTTCCACCGCCTCCTACGACGAGACCGATGTGCGGGTACGTCCGGGGCGGAGTTCGCGGCCGCGTACCAAGACCCGCCCGCAGCATCGGGACGCGCAACCGGCGATGGTGGTCTCGGTGGACCGCGGACGCTGGGGTTGTGTACTCGACGGCGATCCGGCCCGCCCGCTGGTGGCGATGCGCGCCCGGGAGCTGGGCCGCACCCCGATCGTGGTCGGCGATCGGGTCGAGGTGGTCGGGGATCTCTCCGGCCGCCCGGATACCCTCGCGCGGATAGTCCGGGTGGCCGAGCGCACCACCGTACTGCGGCGTACCGCCGACGACACCGACCCGTTCGAACGTGTGGTGGTGGGCAATGCCGAACAGCTGTTCATCGTGGTGGCGCTGGCCGATCCGCCACCGCGTACGGGGTTCGTGGAACGCGCCATGGTCGCCGCCTATGCCGGGGGGCTCGAACCGGTCCTCTGCCTGACCAAGCACGATCTGGCCGCGGATTCCGAATTCGCCGCGGATTTCGCCGATCTCGACCTCACCATCGTCTACGCCGGGATCGACGACCCGCTCGATACGGCCCTGGAACTGCTCGGCGGACGGCTCACCTGTTTCCTGGGTCATTCCGGTGTGGGGAAGTCGACCCTGGTCAATCGGCTGGTTCCCGAAGCCGAACGGGCGGTGGGTGAGGTGTCCGGGGTGGGAAAAGGGAAGCACACCTCCACCCAGTCGGTCGCGCTGGCGCTGCCCGGGGGTGGGTGGGTCATCGATACGCCGGGGGTACGGTCGTTCGGTCTGGCCCATATCACTCCCGACGATGTCATCGCGGCTTTCACCGACCTCTCCGAGGCAACCGAGGACTGTCCGCGGGGGTGCACGCATCTGGGACCGCCCGCGGACCCGGAATGCGCGCTCGACGAGCTACCGGACAGAGCTCGCCGGGTCGCCGCCATCCGCCGGTTGCTGATCGCGTTGAACTCCAACGATCCCTGGTGAGCCGGGCAGCGCCGCGCGCCGCGCGGGCCGGCTCACCGTTTCCGCTTCGGTGGTAGTGACCGGGCGAATTCCGCGCCACGGCCCACCCCATCTCGCCAACTCCGGGTCGGTTGCCACCGCGCCGGCGGTGATCCGGAGCCATCCGTCGAGTTCCCGGCCCCGCATCACCATCGGCCGCACCGAGATGTCGTCCACCAGTACGGCGGCCGATGCGGGCGCCATCCGGATCATCAGCCCACCCTGTCCGCTGACCGCGAGGCCCATGTTCCCGCCGAACAGGAAAGCCGGCCCGCCGAACATCGCGCGCTCGGAGATATCCGCTCCGCTACCCAGCACGTTCCGTACGCGATCGGCCAACTCTTCGTCGTATGCCATGGAATCAGTGTGCGCGCCCGGCCCGACAGGTAGCTGTCGGTACCACACCGGTAATTGTCCGATAATTGAATCCATTGTTATGATCCAAACATAATAATGGAGGTGCCCATGACGAATCCGAGCGCCATCCGGCTCGCTCTCCTCGCCGGATTACCGCCCGTGCTGTCCGCCGTCCCCAATATCGTGCTGCTGGCAGCCGCCGCCGACCGGCTGCCCGATCCCCTCGCCACACACTTCGGGGCCTACGGTGCCGACGGATTCACCGGCCGGGTCACGATCATGGTCGTCTCCGCCGCACTCGGTATCGGCGTGGCGGTACTGTTCGCCGCCATCCTGGTGGCGGGCGTCCGGAGCGGTAAACCGCCCCGCACACCGGATTCCCCCTTCGATCAGATCCGGTTCCTGGTCGCCACCGCCTGGGGAGTGGGCGGTTTCCTCGGCACCCTCACGCTCGGCGCTACCATCGCCAACCTCGACGCCGTGGATGTCACGCGGGTGACCCTGCCCGTGTCGGCGTTCGTGGCCGCCGTCGCCATCGGAATACTGTTCGCGGCGGCGGGTTGGCTCATCGCACCGGACACCCCGGTCGCCGAAGCGGCGCGGTCGTCGGCCCGGCCTCTCGCCCTCGGCCCTACGGAACGAGTGAGCTGGTCCCGGCGCGTTTCCTCCCCGTGGATGTTGTCGGCCGGGGTGGTCACGCTGCTCCTGGGTGTGGGGAGCGGTTTCGTGCTCCACCCCCTGATGGGAGTGCTCCTGGCGCTCACGGGAGTGCTGCTGGCCCATCTCTCCTCGATCCGCGTGGTGGTGGACCAGCGGGGCCTCACCGTGGGGACGGGGCCGTTCGGCCGGCCGATGTGGCGGCTGCGTCCCGAGGACATCACCGAGGTCTTTGCCGAGAACATCTCCCCCATCCACTACGGCGGCTACGGGATCCGGGTGATCCCGGGAGCCACGGCTGTGCTGTTACGCGGCGGCCCCGGAATCGTGGTGACCCGCCGCTCGGGCCGGCGGTTCGCGGTCGCGGTGGGCGACGCCGAAACCGGGGCGAGCGTTCTCGCCGGCATTGCCGAGCGAGCAGCCTGAGTCCGTGCTGATCCGAGTCGATGCGGCGCGGCCCGAACCGCTGGCCGATCAGATCGCCGCCTGTGTACGCCGGGCCATCGCCGACGGCAGCGCACCCGCGGGCCGGCGCCTGCCCGGAGCCCGCGAACTCGCCGCTTCGCTCGACGTCAGCATCCACACCGTGCTCGCGGGGTATCAGCGGTTGCGCGACGAGGGCCTGATCGAACTGCGCCGCGGCCGGGGCGCCACGGTTCGCGCCGACGCCCCCGACGGCCGGGCCGAGGTCATCGACCTGGCCCGCCGACTCGTCGCCGCCGCCCGGCGTATCGATCTCGACGAGGACGAACTGCTGGCCCTCGTCCGCACGGTCGCCGCTCACCGACCCGAAACCCCCGCACCGGCGGACACGGCACGGTGACCCGCGGCGGACACGGTCACCCTCCGGTTCGGCACGCGGATCGGAGCCGGTGGGAGCCGTCCGCTACGCGCTCACCTCGGCGGCCTCCCGGGCGTACCGGCTCAGGTGGCGGCCGAGCCCGTAGTGTCCCCGCAATGTGGTTTCGGTGTAGTCGGTACGGAACAGCCCGCGTGACTGCAGGATGGGGACGACCTGGTCGACGAAATCGCTGAGCCCGCCCGGGAGATACGGGGGCATCACATTGAACCCGTCGGCGGCGCCCGCTTCGAACCAGGCCTGCAGATCGTCGGCGATCTGCTCGGGTGTCCCCGCGATGGTGCGATGCCCGCGACCGCCACCGAGTTCGGCGATCAACCGGCGCACGGTGAGCGACTGCCGCTCGGCCAGATCCTTCACCAGCTGATAGCGACTCTTGTTGCCCTGGATCTGCTCGATCGGAGGCAACGGGGGCAGGGGCGCGTCCAGCGCATGCTCGGTGAGATCGATCCCGAGCATGGTGGAGAGCTGCCGTAGCGAGTACGCCAGCGAGATCAGCTCGGTGAACTCCTGTTCCAGCTGTTTCGCGGCCTGCTCGGTCTCGGCGATGAACGGCACGATCCCGGGCAGGATCAGTACCTCGTGCGGACTGCGTCCGTACGCGGCGGCCCGCGATTTCACCTCACGATAGAACGCCTGCCCGTCCGGTACGGACCGCTGCGCGGTGAAGATCGCCTCGGCGTAATGACCCGCGAAATCCTTACCGTCGGCCGAGGAACCGGCCTGTACGAGCAGCGGCCGCCCCTGCGCGGAACGAGGCACATTGAGCGGGCCGCGGACCGTGAACCGTTCACCCCGGTGACCGACGGTATGCACCTTGGCCGGGTCGGCGAAGATACCGGCTTCCGCGTCGAGGACAACGGCATCGTCCTCCCATGAATCCCAAAGCGCGGTCGCCACCTCGACGAACTCCGCGGCTCGGCGATATCGGCCGGCGTGATCGGGAACCTCGTCGTAACCGAAATTGGCCGCCTCGTCCACACCGCCGGAGGTGACGATATTCCACCCCGCCCGGCCACCGCTGATCTGGTCGAGCGAGGCGAATGCGCGGGCCAGGGTGTAGGGCTCGTTGTATCCGGTGGAGGCCGTGGCGATGAGGCCGATCCGCTCGGTGACCACCGCCATAGCCGACAGCAGGGTGATCGGCTCGAAAACCGCCTGCGTATTGTGCTCGATCCGCGGGCCCACCGCGAGACCGTCGGCGAAGAACACCGAATCGAGTTTGCCGCGTTCGGCGATCCGCGCGAGTTCCTGGAAATGTTGGACGCGCAGCACGTTACGGGCATCGGTACGGGGATGCCGCCAGGCCGCCTCGTGGTGGCCGACGCCCATCAGGAACGCGTTGAGATGGATTTGCGGAGACATGATGCCTATCTAGAGAGCGACCCGCCAGCGCGAGAGCCGGCGTTCGGTGAATACGAGCAGTGCGTTGAAGACCAGCCCCACCAGCGCGATGGCGATGATGCCCGCATACATATCGGGAATCTGGAAGTTGAGCTGAGCGGCGGTGATCAGATAGCCGAGCCCGGCCTTGGCGCCGACCATCTCCGCCGCGATGAGCACCAGAATCGAGGAGGCCGCGGCCATCCGCAGACCGGTGAAGATGGTCGGCACCGCCGCCGGCAGCACCACCTTGGACACGATGGCGATCTGCGAGAAGCCCAGCGAACGCGCGGACTTGATCAGCAGCGGGTCCACCGTCCGCACCCCGGAGATGGTGTTCAGCAGGATCGGGAACGCGCACGCGTAGATCACCAGAGCGACCTTCGACGTCTCACCGATCCCCAGGATCAGGATGAACACCGGCAGCAGAGCCAGCGCGGCGGTGTTGCGGAACAGTTCGAGTACCGGGTTCAGGAAGTCGGCGACCGGGCGGTACCAGGCGATGGCCACACCCAGCGGTACCGCGAACGCGACCGCGACGACGAAACCGGTGAGCGCCCGGGACAGACTGGTCGAGACGTGCTCCCACAGCTGACCGTTGCCGACCAGCGTGAAAAAGGTCTCGGCCACTGTCGTGAACGGAGGCAGGAAGACCTTGTCCACGAGCCCGGCACGGGGAGCGATCTCCCAGAGCGCGAGGAACAGCAGAATGGCGACCGACGGTTTCACGATCCGCCAGGCGAGCCCGGCCAGCCGCCGTCCCGAACGCCGGACCGCGCCGGCTCCCGCGGCCGCCGGGCGGGCGGTCGACGCGGGTGGGGGCTCGGTGGTGCGCGGTACGCTGTCGAGGGTGCCGGTGGCGAGAGCGCTAGACATGCTGAACCTCTTCGGTCGTCGAGACATCGGCGAGTTCGAGCGAACGGGCACGTTCGACCTCGTCGTGCAGCAGGGACCAGATCCGGTGCCGGAGAGCGCGGAAACTCTCCCCGGACCGGATGTCCTCGGCGGTGCGGTCGATATCGATATCCACCACCGTTTTGACCCGGCCGGGCCGGGAGGTGAGTACGGCGACGCGCTGTCCCAGGTAGATCGCCTCATCGATACCGTGGGTGATGAACAGGATCGTCTTGCCGGTGCGCTCCCAGATGCGCAGCAGCTCGTCCTGTAGCGATTCCCGCGTCTGCGCGTCGAGCGCGGCGAACGGCTCGTCCATCAGCAGTACCTCCGGGTCGTAGGCGAGGCTGCGCGCGATCGCGACCCGCTGCTTCATCCCGCCGGAGAGTTCGTGCGGATAGCGGTCGGCGAACCCGGTCAGACCGACGAGCTCGAGATAGTGCTCGGCCCGTTCCCGGCGTTCGGCCCGGGACACACCCTTGGCCTCGAGCCCGAACTCGATATTGCGGCGGGCGGTGCGCCACGGCAGCAGTGCGTACTGCTGGAAGACGATCCCGCGGTCGAGACCCGGCCCGGTGATCGGTTCGCCGTCCAGCAGGATCCGGCCGGAGGTGGGCGAGCCGAGACCCCCGAGCAGATCGAGCAGCGTGGATTTACCGCAACCACTGGGGCCGACGAGCGCCAGGAATTCTCCGGCGGCCAGGTCGAGAGTGATGTCCTCGATGGCGACGAGTTCGCTCTTCTGCCCCCGGACGGGGAATTTCTTGGTCACCCCTGCCAGGCGGAGTTTGGGTGTGCCGCTCATTTCTCACCAGCCAATGCTTGTCCGTCGGGGCCGCTCTCGGCGGGATAGGTGCCGTTGGCGTACGGGTTGTACTCGTTCGTGTAGAGGTCGCGGGCCGCCAGCGCACCTTCTTCGAGTTCGCCGTTACGCACCAACCAGTCGATCCACGTCTGTATCTCGCGTTCGGCGATCACGGCACCGGGCACCGGGATACCCGTGCTGCGCCAGTACTCGATCGCCCGATCGCTCTCGGTGCGGCCGCGTGCGTGGATGATGTCGAGGAAGCGGGCGACCACCTCCGCACGCGGCCGGGTCTGCGTCCAACGGATGGCGCGCGCCGTCCCCTGGACGAAATCCCGGACCGCCTCGGGGTTGGCGGCGATGAAATCGTCCCGCATCACATAGGTGCCGTAGCTGAACGCACCGAACAGGTCCCGATCGGTGAACAGCGCGCGGATACCGCCGCGTTCGAGCGCCACTTCACGCTGGATACTGTTGAGAGTGGCGACATCGATCCGGCCCTCGCGTAAGGCCTGTTCGGTGTTCACCGGCGGGACAACGGTCAACTGCACGGTCTCGATCTCCTCCGGAGTGAGCCCCTGCTGGGCGAGCCATTCCCGGGTGAGGAATTCGTGATGCGCACCGAGGGTGTTCATCCCGACCTTCTTGCCGATGAGGTCACGTGCCGAGCGAATCGGGCTGTCCTCGAGGACGTAGTAGCCGGTGTAGTCGCCCGCGTCCGCGCCGTACGAACTCAGCACCGAGGTGATGGGGGCACCCGCCGCGTTGAGTTTGACCACCGCGCCGTTGAACGCGGAACCGAACTCGACCTGCCCGGTGGCGGCGGACTGGATGTCCTGCGGCCCGCTGGTGGTATCGCCCACCCACTCCAGCTGGATTTTCTCGAAATAGCCGAGATCGGCGGCGAGTTCGTGGAAGCCCACATCGCCGGACCAGCCCTGGTAGCGCAGAACGGCCCTCCCGTCCGCGGTCTCGGCCACCCTGCCGTTCGCCCCGCAGGCACACAGCAGCATCACGAGGGCGACGAGCGCCGCGACGCAGGCGACGGCGCGCGGCCGTCGACGGCTGTGGTGGAGGTCCGGGCATGGTGACATGGGTTCTGTCCCTTGTGCTGTGGGGATGCTGCCCGGTTATGGTGTCGCCTCGGACAGTGAATTCGAACCGTTTACCTCGAGACGAATCGAAACCTGCCGCACGGCGGCGGCACCCAGCGATATCGGCCGGAGTCGATGCCACGGGCTCGGCGTACCCCGCATCGCGACCGGTCGCCGATTCCGGTTTCACCGCCGGCGATCGGATCCCGGGCTCTTCTTACCGCCGGCCGCGCTGGTGACCGTATTCCGCGCGCTGCGGTATGCCACGTCGCCGGCCGCTCCCGGGAGCGGCTACGACGGCTTCACGACCGCCGGCCGCCCCGGAATGCTCCGGTACATGTTCTTCACGTTCGCCGACCGGGCTCGGTTGCGGAAACGTCCGGCGGCATTGCTGATCGTGCCGCCGCGTTCACCGGCTCAGCGAGTCGATGGCGGTCCGGAGTTTGGTCGCGGCCTCGGCGGCGATGGGTTCCAGGCGGGGGTCGTCGGTGACCTGCACCATTACTTGCGGGTTCATGGCTTCGACGACGATATCTTCGGAATCGCGTGCCCGGCGGACGACGACATTGCAGGGTAGTAGCAGTCCGATCTGCCGATCCACGTCTACCGCGCGGTGGGCCAGCGGAGGGTTGCAGGCACCGAGGATCCGGTAGTCCTCCATCTCGTGGCCGAGTTTGGCTTTCAATGTCGCTCGCATATCGATTTCGGTGAGCACACCGAAACCCTGCGCGGCCAGCGCCTGCCGAGTCCGTTCGACGGCGTCCTCGAAATCGGCGGTGAGTGTGGTGGACAATCCCGGACCGGTGGTGTTGCTCATGACGAGACAGACCTCCTTGTCGATGGGTTCGATCATTGTGGTCACTCGAGCGGGTGCACACACGCGACAGCGCGGAACGAGAGATCCGGCCGCGCCGTGCGCACGTGGCCGGTCGAGTGCGCCGCAGGGCAGCAGGCCGCCCCCACCAGCGTAGTCGGCCGCACCTCCCGCGAGCCGGACAGCGCCGACGATGCGATCGCCGAGACGCCACCGGTGCGCCGGGCCCATCGGCGCACCCATGGCACTGCCCCGCCGGGTGGGCGGGCCGGCCCGGCCGCCCGGCAACTCCCGGCCGACCACCCTGCCCGCAGGAATCATCGGGTTACCAGCCGTATATCGGTATCTGCCAGCGGAATTGGTGGCATGTTCGAGAATTGTCGGTCTTTCGGCAACCGATCGGGGCGGCCTACGCTAATATCCGGCGCGCACCGATGTTATCCGTCCGAGACGGTGCCGAGACGTCCGCGCGACCGTCCGGCTCGGACATCGTGTTCCACCCGGTGCGTTCGGCCATTCCATCCCGCACTTCATCGGACACAGAAGGAACGATGTTCAAAATTCTGGCCATCGGCGCGGTGGCGACCGCGCTCGTCTTCGGCAGCGCCTCCGGCGCCTTCGCACAACCCCATTCCAGCACCGGCCGCCCCGGTTCGCCGGGCGTGCCGACCCCCTCCGGCAAGGACGATTCCGTCGCGCAGCTGCCCTTCCACGACCGGGAGTTCCTCCGGGCCAGCGCATTCGACGACGAAACCCGGCCGGTCCAGGATGCCGCCATCGCACTCGCGCACGCACAGTGCGTATTTCTCGACAAGGCCGGTAACTCCTCGACGAACCGCACCTACCTCGCGGAGGAAGCACGGCCGTTCGTCGAATACCCCTACCTGTTCCTGAAAGCGGCGATCGAATCGTACTGCCCGTGGCACGCCCCCGTACGCTGACCGGCCACGGATCCACACGATCCGGAACCGCCCGGAACGCCGGCGGCGCCTCTCCGAGCCGGAGAGGCGCCGCCGGTTCCGTGGTCAGTGCTTACGACGGGTCTTGGGCCCCTTACCCTGCTTCGTCTGCGCCCGGGCCGCCTCACGGCGTTCCCGGCGAGTACCCTGCGGCAGGCCCCGGTCGCCGTATTCCTGCGCCTCGCTGTGCACCGCGGCGCGACCGCCCTCGTCCGGGCCCGAGTAGCTCAGGCCCCGCGGGCCCGAGTGATCGATACCGCGAGCCCGCAGCGCCGGCGGCGCACCGTTGAGGATGGGGAGCTTCTCGGTGGGGTACTGGCTCTCCGGCAGCGGCTGCGCGCCGGCGAGCGCGCCGACCGGCGAGCGCAGGCCCGGATCGACCTGGGTACCCACGGGCTGCGGCTGCTGGACCTCCACCTGGACGTTGAACAGGATGCCGACGGCATCCTCCTTCAGCCCCTCCAGCATATTGGCGAACATATCGAAACCCTCGCGCTGGTATTCCACCAGCGGATCGCGCTGGGCCATGGCGCGCAGGCCGATACCTTCCTTCAGGTAGTCCATCTCGTAGAGATGCTCACGCCATTTGCGATCCAATACCGAGAGCAGCACCTGACGCTCCAGCGTGCGCATACTGCCCTCCCCGGCCAGACCGTCGATCTCGGCCTCCCGCTGCGCGTAGGCGGCGTGGGCATCCTCGAGCAGCGTCTCCAGCAGATCCTCGCGGGTGAGCTCACCGGCCTCACCGATCTCGGTCTCACCGGCGACGTCCCGCGGGTCCAGGCTCACCGGATAGAGGGTCTTCAGCGCACCCCACAGCTTGTCCAGATCCCAGTCCTCCACGTAGCCCTCGGCGGTGGCGCCGTTCACGTACGCGGTGATCACATCGGTGATCATGCTCTGGACCTGGCCCTCCATATCCTCGCCGCGCAGGATCCGGTTGCGCTCGCGGTAGATGACGGTGCGCTGCTGGTTCATCACCTCGTCGTACTTGAGTACGTTCTTGCGGATCTCGAAGTTCTGCTGCTCGACCTGGGTCTGCGCGCTCTTGATGGCCTTGGAGACCATCTTCGCCTCGATCGGCACATCGTCGGGCAGGTTCAGCCGGGTCATGATCGACTCCAGCGCGGCCCCGTTGAACCGCCGCATCAGCTCGTCACCGAGGGAGAGATAGAACCGGGACTCCCCCGGATCGCCCTGGCGGCCGGAACGGCCACGCAGCTGGTTGTCGATACGGCGGGAATCGTGCCGTTCGGTGCCCAGCACGTACAGACCGCCGGCCTCACGCACCGCCTCGGCGTCCGCGGCGACCTGCTTCTTCACCTTCTCCAGCGCGTGGAACCAGTTGGCCTGGTATTCCTCGGGGGTCTCGACCGGGTCCAGACCCTGCTGGCGCAGCAGGGTGTCGGTGATGATGTCGGGGTTACCGCCGAGCACGATATCGGTACCGCGGCCGGCCATATTGGTCGCGACGGTCACCGCACCGGGCCGGCCCGCCTCCGCGATGATCTGCGCTTCCTTCTCGTGGAACTTCGCGTTGAGCACATTGTGCGGGACGCCCCGCTTGGTGAGCTGCTTGGACAGATATTCCGAGCGGTCCACGCTGGTGGTACCGATCAGCACCGGCTGTCCCGCCTCGTGCCGCTCCACCACATCGTCGACCACCGCGTTGAACTTGGCTTCCTCGGTCTTGTAGATGAGGTCGGCCGAGTCGATGCGGATCGGTGGTTTGTTCGTCGGGATCGGGATGACGCCCAGATTGTAGATCTGGTGCAGCTCGGCCGCCTCGGTCTCGGCGGTACCGGTCATCCCGGACAACTTGTCGTAGAGACGGAAGTAGTTCTGCAGCGTGATGGTGGCCAGGGTCTGGTTCTCCGGCTGGATCTCGACCCCTTCCTTGGCCTCGATCGCCTGGTGCATACCCTCGTTGTACCGGCGGCCGACCAGGATACGACCGGTGAACTCGTCGACGATGATCACCTCGCCGTCACGGACGATGTAGTCCTTGTCCCGGGTGTAGAGCTCCTTGGCCTTGACGGCGTTGTTCAGATAGCTCACCAGCGGCGAGTTGGCGGCCTCGTAGAGATTGTCGATACCGAGCTGGTCCTCGACGAATTCCACGCCCGCCTCGTGGACGCCGATGGTGCGCTTCTTGATATCGACCTCGTAGTGCAGGTCCTTTTTCAGCAACGGCGCGATTCGGGCGAATTCCGCATACCACTTGCTGGAGGCGTCGGCGGGACCGGAGATGATGAGCGGGGTACGGGCTTCGTCGATGAGAATCGAGTCGACCTCGTCCACCACGGCGAAATTGTGGCCACGCTGGACCAGATCGTCCAGCGAATGGGTCATATTGTCGCGCAGATAGTCGAAGCCGAATTCGTTGTTGGTGCCGTAGGTGATATCGGCGCCGTACGCGGCACGCCGCTGCGCGGGCGTCATCCCGGCCAGGATCGCCCCCACCTCCAGACCGAGGAAGCGGTGCACCCGGCCCATCCATTCGGAGTCGCGTTTGGCCAGGTAGTCGTTGGTGGTGACGATATGCACGCCGTCACCGCTGATCGCGTTCAGGTAAGCGGGCAGCACCGAGGTCAGGGTTTTACCCTCACCGGTCTTCATTTCCGCGATATTGCCCAGATGCAGGGCGGCGCCGCCCATGATCTGCACCTTGTAGTGCTTCTGCTGCAGGACCCGCCACGATGCTTCCCGAGCCACCGCGAACGCCTCGAGCAGCAGGTCGTCGAGGGTTTCCCCGTCGGCGTAGCGTTCCCGGAACTCATCG
Organism: Nocardia sp. X0981; assembly: GCF_977089955.1. Classification (NCBI taxonomy): domain Bacteria; kingdom Bacillati; phylum Actinomycetota; class Actinomycetes; order Mycobacteriales; family Nocardiaceae; genus Nocardia; species Nocardia sp. X0981. The sequence goes on from NZ_OZ372435.1 coordinate 172,536, forward strand.
GTCCTGGACCGCAGTTCGGCATCGGTGAGGTGCTCGTAGTCGCCCTCGAGCCTGATCACCTCGTCGGCCAGATGGGAGAGGCGCTTGACCATGCGACCCTCACCAAAACGTAGCAACCTCGTCAGTGTCAGCGCAGGCACGGGTCTCGTCAGTCCTCTGGGTCGGTATCGGCTCCGATGTTCACGGCCGCGCGGTCCCGGCGATGGGCGCGTGGCCGCAGCTTGCTTCATGGTAATGCGGCTCCCATGGTAGGCGCCGTCGCGGACCCGGCCACTGTGTCTTCGTCACAATGGCGGGCCGGGAGATACCCCATAGCCCGGTCGTCACGCGAGACCGCGAATTCCCTGTCGGAATATGGCACACAATGGTGCGAGAACGGCTGTGGCCTGGTCACAATGGAGTCCGGGTTCCGGACTCCGAAGGGGCAGGCAACAGTGTGATTGCGAAGCTGACTACGCGGGACGCGGACTTCTTCCGCCTGGAATCGACCACGCATCCGGCGCATATCGGTTCGCTGGCCGTACTGGACAACACCACCGGCGGCGAACGGATCCTCGACTACGAGGGCCTGGTCGACCTGGTGGAATCACGCCTGCCGTTGGTACCGCGGTACCGCCGCAAGGTCCGCGAGATCCCGCTCTCCCTCGGCCGCCCGGTCTGGGTCGAGGACAGTCGCTTCGACATCACCTATCATCTGCGCCGCTCGGCGCTCCCGGCACCGGGCCGTGACGACCAGTTGCACGAACTCGTCGCGCGCCTGGCTTCCCGGCCGCTGGACCCCAGCCGGCCGCTGTGGGAGATGTACCTGATCGAAGGGCTCGCCGGCGGACGGTGCGCGATCTACACCAAATCCCACGCCGCGCTGGTGGACGGGAACGCGGCCCTGGAGATCGGGCATGTCATCGTGGACGGGGCCGAATCCCCGCGCGATATCGCCGACGACCTCTGGCAGCCGGGCCGCGAACCCAGCGATACCGATCTGCTGCTGGGCGCGCTCGCGCATCTGGTGGCCCAGCCGGGTTCGGCGGTGGAGGTGCTGCGCGAGGCCGGCGCGGGCGCGGCCGGGGTGGTCGGTGCGGCCGGGCGGACCCTGGACGCGGTGGCGACGGCGGTCCGGTCGGCCACCGGCGGAGCTCCCGACAGTCCCCTCAACACGCGCACCTCCCGGCAACGGCGGTTCGCGGTGGCGGTAACCGACCTCGACGACTACCGGCGGGTGCATCAGCGGGCCGGCTGCACCATCAACGATGTGGTGCTGGCGGTGGTGACCGGGGCCCTGCGCAACTGGCTGCTGTCCAGGAACAAGGGGCTGACCGAATCGAGCGTGCTGCGCGCGGTGGTGCCCATGTCGGAGTACGGCGGGGATACCGGGGGCGGGCGGACGTTACCCAACGAGATCACGCCGTTCCTGATCGACCTGCCGGTAGGGGAACCGAGCCCGGTGATGCGGCTGTCGCATATCGCGCACGCGACCGCGGCGGACGAGCGACACCGCTACGGCGTCCGGGCACGGACCCTGGTACACCTGCCGGGGTTCGCTCCCGCCAGCCTGCACGCGATGAGCGTACGGGCGGCGAGTACGTTCGCAGACCATACGTTCAATGTGGTGATCACCAACGCGCCGGGCCCGCAGACGCCCATGTACGTCGGCGGCGCGCGGATGCTGGAGATGTACCCGGTTTCGCCCTTGCTGCGCAACCAGGCGACGAGTATCGGGATCACGTCCTACGACGGGCGGGTCTGCTACGGACTCAACGCCGATCGCGAGGCGATGGCGGATATCGGGGTATTGGCCGCGTCGGTGCCCGAATCGATGGAGGAGATACTCGGTGCCTGCCTCTGACCGCAAGACCATGCGCGTGTACGTGCCGGCGACCGTGCCGATGCTGCGGGAACTGGTGGAGAAACGGGAGCTGTACGCGGTGGGCGGTACGGCCTTCGCGCTCACCCCGGCGCTGCGCGAGGCCTACGCCTCCGGTGACGACGAGGAGCTGGCGGAAGTCGCGATGGCCGAGGCGGCACGTGCGGCGCTACGCCTGCTGGCCGAGGAGGTTCACGGCTCGTCCACGCCGATGTATCGCCGGGCCGTGATCGCGGTGGATGTCACGGGAGCGACCCTGCGCCCGGATCTGGACGATGCGGTGGTGAAACTGGACGGCCCCATCCAGTACAAGCGGGTGGCCTCGGTCCACCTGGACCTGGCCGAAGCCGAGCCCGCGGTGGCCAAGGCGGTGGACATCATCGATGCCGCCGACCTGGGCGACGAGGACGCCGAATTCGTCCTCGGCGATGCCGAGGATCATCAGCTGGCCTGGTACGCGACCCAGGAGCTGCCGTTTCTCGTCGAACTGCTCTGAATCGGGCCGGTCGTCGCGCCGGACCGGGCGGTTCGCGCGGCCTCGGCCGGGTACCGCGCCTTGTGACGAACACCCGCCGGGCCACGGCTGCGCTGTGAACCCGGACGGCGCTACCGACTGCCGCTCACCTCGGCCCCCAACTGAACCTACGATGCCGTAACCTTGTCGCGACGACGCGCCCAGGGCGCGGGGAATACAGGAGATCAGCAGCGCAAATGGGCAGGAAACCGAAGGGGATGACGGTGCGCGGTGTCAAGGAGTGGCTCGAGGCACCGGCGGCCGATGTCGCCGATCGCGGCGGCAAACTGAATCTGCTGCGGGGAGCGGTGGCCCGGGTCACCACTCCGCTGCTCCCCGACGACTACCTACACCTGGCCAACCCGCTGTGGTCGGCGCGGGAACTGCGCGGCCGGGTCGTGGACGTCCGCAAGGAGACCGCCGATTCGGCGACCCTGGTGATCAAACCCGGCTGGGGCTTCGATTTCCGGTACGAACCCGGGCAGTACATCGGTATCGGCATTCTGGTGGACGGCCGGTGGCACTGGCGCTCCTATTCGCTCACCAGCCCGCCGGACTGGGAGGACCCCCGCTACGGCAAGAAGACCATCGCCATCGCGGTGAAGGCCATGCCGGAGGGTTTCCTGTCCAGCCATCTGGTCAACGGGGTCACGCCCGGAACCATCGTCCGGCTGGCCGCACCGCAGGGCGCTTTCGTGCTGCCCTCGCCGCCCCCGGCGAAGGTACTGTTCCTCACCGCCGGATCCGGGATCACGCCGGTCATGTCCATGCTGCGTGCCATGGACCGCCGCGACACGGTGCCCGATGTGGTGCACGTCCATTCGGCCCGCTCGGCCGAGGACGTGATGTTCGGCGCCGAGCTCGCCGATCTGCACGCGCGCCGCCCCGGCTTCGTCTCGCATATCCATCTCACGGGCGAGAAGGGCAAGTTCACGCCGGAGCAGCTCGACGAGCTCTACCCGGACTGGCGGGAACGCCAGACGTGGGCATGTGGGCCGCTGGGGATGCTCGACGAGATCGAGAAGCACTGGCGCGCGGCCGGCGTGGAAGCGAAACTGCACGTCGAACGCTTCGAGGTGGAGCGGTCGGCGACCACCGAGGGCGGCACCGTCACCTTCGGGAAAACCGGACGCACGATCACCGTCGACGGAGCCACCACCCTGCTGGAAGCCGGGGAAGCCGCCGGGGTCCAGCTGCCGTTCGGCTGCCGGATGGGTATCTGCCAGACCTGTGTGGTCACGGTGAGTTCGGGCCATGCCCGCGATCTGCGCAACGGGACCGAGCGATTCGAGGGCGAGAAAGTGCAGACGTGCGTTTCCGCCGCCGCGGGCGATTGCACGCTGGAGGTGTGAGCCGCCCGGGGGCCGCGGTAACCGGCGGATCCGGGTACTCTCGGGATCGACCGTAGGTTCTGCCCGGGTCCGGGACGGCTACGGGAATTCGTTCTCGTTTTCGATCCTTCCCGCTCTCGTTCTCGCCTACAGCGCCTACAGAAGGGACGCCGGTGGCCATCACCGACATCAGAGCCTTTGCCCACCTCACGGACACGGATGTCGAGTCGCTGGGTCAGGAGCTGGACGGTATCCGCCGCTCGGTCGAACAATCCCTCGGCGAACGCGATGCCCGCTACATCCGGCGCACCATCGCCGCGCAGCGTGGCCTGGAGCTGGCCGCTCGCGCCGTTCTCTTCGGTAGTCGCAATCGCTGGGCCTGGCTGGCCGGTACGGCGATGCTGTCGGTCGCCAAGATCATCGAGAACATGGAGCTCGGGCACAACATCAGCCACGGCCAATGGGACTGGATGAACGACCCCGAGATCCACTCCAGCAGCTGGGAATGGGATATGACCGGCCCTTCCGCCCAGTGGCGGCGGGCGCACAACTATTCCCACCACACCTACACGAATGTGCTGGGCAAGGACGAGGACCTCGGTTTCGGCATCCTGCGGATGACCCGGGACGAACCGTGGCGTCCGCTTCACCTGGTCCAGCCGATCGCCAATATCGTGCTCGCCGCCGGTTTCGAATGGGGTATCGCGCTACACGACTGGAAGATCGAGAAACAGCTCTCCGGAGTGCCGCGGTTCCAGCTCGATTCCGAGCCGAACAAACTCTTCGGCCGCAAGGTCCTCCGGCAGCTGGCCAAGGATTTCGTGATCTACCCGGCCATCACCGGACCGGCGTTCGCCTCCACCCTGAAGGCGAACGCCACCGCCAACCTGATCCGCAACCTCTGGGCCTACGCGGTGATCTTCTGCGGCCATTTCCCCGACGGCGCGGAGAAGTTCACCGAGGAACAGCTCGCCGGCGAAACGCCCGGCGAATGGTATCTGCGGCAGATGCTGGGCAGCGCGAATTTCTCCGCCGGACCCGTTATGGGCTTCATGAGCGGCAACCTGAGCTACCAGATCGAGCACCATTTGTTCCCGGACCTGCCGAGCAATCGCTACCCCGAGGTGGCGATCGCGGTACGCGAACTCTGCGAGAAATACGATCTGCCGTACACCACCGGTTCGCTGGCCAAGCAGTATCTGCTCGCCTTTCGCACCATCCACAAACTCGCCCTCCCGGATCGATTCCTGCGGCGCACCGCCGATGACGCCCCGGAAACCTCCTCCGAACGTAAATTCGCCGGGATCACCTCGCATTCGGCCGCCGAACAGCTGCCGTGGAGTATCGACCCCGCGACCGGCCGGCGCCGGGGTCTGCGGTGGGCACTGCACGAGGCGAAAGCCGCGTTGCATGCCAAGGCCCAGCAGGAAAAGGAAATATTGCGCGCCGCGCAGCGCTCGGTGCGGGCCCGCGCCCGGCAGGAGAAGGCTCTGCTCCGGCGGGCCCGCCGGGCCCTGAACAAAGCACAGGTCACGCAGAGCCGGTGAGGTGGTGGGCCGGGCGCGGAAAAATCCGCTTCCGGTCGGCGCGACCAATTGCCGTAATCGGTGTAATGTGCCTTCGATCCCCTCGGTGACCCAACACACCCGGAGTTCCACGGGGCCCGGTCGAGCTATCACTCGACTTTGGGACGCGCAATAGGATGCACGCCACATTTTCTACCCATATCCCCAAACCTACGGTCCCGTAACTTACGGTAGTGTAGCCGCCATGGCTATCTCGGATGTCAAGGAATACGCACACCTCACCGAGGCGGATGTGGAAGCGCTCGGGGCAGAGTTCGATGCGATTCGTCGGGACATCGAATCGACCCGGGGCGAAAAAGACGCCCGCTACATCCGCAATGTCATCCGCCTGCAGCGCGCACTGGAAATAAGTGGGCGCGCCGTCCTCTACGCCGGTTTCCTCCCCCCGGCCTGGTTCGCCGGGGTGGCCCTGCTGGGCACCGCCAAGATCATCGAGAACATGGAGATCGGGCACAATGTGATGCACGGCCAGTGGGACTGGATGAACGATCCGGAGATCCACTCCACGCACTGGGAATGGGATAACGCGGGCCCGTCCAAGCATTGGAAGCACACCCACAACTATCTGCACCACAAGTACACCAACGTCCTGGGAATGGACGACGATATCGGCTACGGCCTGCTGCGGGTGACGCGCGACCAGCGCTGGAAACCGTTCAATATCGGTAACCCGGTCTACAACCTGGTGTTGCAATCGCTCTTCGAGTACGGGGTCGCGATCCAGCACCTGGAACTGGGCAAGATCGCGGCCGGAAAAGTGAAGCCGGGGACTCCCGAGCGCGCCGAATTCGACCGCAAGGTCGACGAGGTGCTGGCCAAGATCAAGAAGCAGGCGCTGAAGGACTATGTGGTCTTCCCGTTGCTGACGGGCCCTCTCTTCTTCCATACGCTCACCGCCAATCTCGCGGCCAACGTGGTCCGCAATGTCTGGTCCAACGCGGTCATCTTCTGTGGCCACTTCCCCGACGGGGCCGAGAAATTCACCAAGGCCGATATCGACAACGAGACCCGGGCCCAGTGGTATCTGCGGCAGATGTTGGGCAGCGCCAATATCTCCGGCGGCAAGATCATGCATTTCATGACCGGCAATCTCAGTCACCAGATCGAACACCACCTCTTCCCGGATCTGCCGAGCAACCGGTATGCCGAGATCGCCGTTCGCGTACGTGAACTGTGCGATAAATACGATCTGCCGTACACCACGGGGTCACTGCCGGTCCAGTACTTCAAGGCCTGGCGCACCATCCTGAAACTCTCGCTGCCGAACAAATACCTCCGGCACACCGCCGACGACGCCCCCGAAACCGCGTCGGAGCGCAAATTCAACGGGCAGGCGGTCCCCACGATCGACCCCGTGACCGGAAAACGGCGCGGCCTGCGCACCGCCATCGCCGAAGGCCGGAAGCGGATACGCCGCCGCGCCGTCGCCCTGGCGAGCTGACCCACCCCGCCACGCGAGTTCCTCTACGAACAGGCCGGGGTGCGGCCCTGTCCGGTAGGTCCCTCCGAACCAACCGGTGGTCCGCATCCCGGCCCCGCTCACCTGTGCGCTCATGCCACGGGTACCCGGCCCTACGACCACGGCACGCAGCGGAACGGCATCTCCACAACCGGCCGGGCGCATGCCCTCCTCCGCGAATCGGCTCCCCTTCCCCGCACCATCCGGTCCATCCTTCCTCCGCGCCGCCGGAAGCGGCTCGATAATGGCCCGTGTGACTGCTGCGGAGATGAGTGTGTACGAGGCGATCCGGACCCGTCGTGATGTCCGGGCCGAGTTCACCGGTGAGTTGATCGACGAACCCACACTGCGGCGGATACTGGCGGCCGCCCATTGCGCGCCGAGTGTCGGCAACTCGCAGCCGTGGGATTTCGTACTGGTGCGTAGCCGGGCGACCCTCCGCGCGTTCGCCGCACATGTGGCGGAGAAACGGCGGGAGTTCGGGCGATCGCTGCCGCCGGAACGGGCCCGGACCTTCGAACCGATCAAGATCGAGGGCATCGAGGAGAGCGGTACCGGGATCGTGGTCGTGCACGACGACTCCCGGGGTGGGCCGCATATTCTCGGCCGCGCGACCGTGCCCGAAACCGGCGTCTACTCCACGGTTCTCGCCATCCAGAACCTGTGGCTGGCGGCCACAGCCGAAGGAGTGGGAGTGGGGTGGGTGTCGTTCTACGATGCGCCGTTCCTCGCCGAACTGATCGGCCTGCCGGCCGGAGTGCGTCCGGTGGCCTGGCTCTGTATCGGTCCGGTCGGCGGTTTCCAGCGCGTCCCCGATCTGGAGCGCTTCGGCTGGCGGGACCGGCGGCCGCTCGAGGAGGCCGTGCACTACGAGAACTACGGGGTGAAACGAGGCGAATGAGAACACCGGCCGGCCCGTGACGGGCCGGCCGGCTCCAGCGACTAGGCGAGCCTGATCAGGCCGTAATCGAAGGCGTGCCGACGGTACACCACCGACGGGCGATCGGTTTCCTTGTCCTGGAACAGGAAGAAATCATGGCCGACCAGTTCCATCTGGTAGAGCGCGTCGTCGACGGTCATCGGAACGGCCGGGTGAACCTTGGTTCGCACGATATGGCCGGGACCCTCGTATTCGGGGTAATCGGCCGCGAAATCCGATCGCTTCGCGGTGTGCCGCGAATGATCATGGGGGGAGAGCTCGCCGGCCAGCGACTCGTCCACCAGTTCCGCGGTGGCGTCGTGCACCGAGACCGGGGTCTTCTCCCCGTAGTGCACGCGGCGGCGGTCCTTGGTGCGGCGCAGGCGGCTCTCCAGTTTGGCCGTGACCGCCTCGAAAGCGGCGTAGAAACTGTCCGCGCATGCCTCGGCACGGACGACCGGGCCCTTGCCCCGCGCGGTGATCTCCACCCGCTGACAGTTCTTACGCTGACGACGATTCCGTTCGTGGAAGAGTTCCACGTCGAACAGGAAGATCGACGGGTCGAAGCGTTCGAGCCGGGACAGCTTCTCCGACACATAGATTCGGAAATGGTCGGGGACCTCGACATTGCGGCCCTTGACCACGATATCCGCGCGGGTCTCCTGTGGTCGGTCGAGCTGATCGTCCAGCTGCGTAGGGGCTGTGTCCTGAACTGAAGGTCGTGAAGATGTCGTCACGCGTACCTCCCGGATCTGGCCGCACACTTCCGACGTATGCGGCGGGATGAAACAGCGCCGGCCACGTCTGATCAGTCGGCCGGCACTTGGTCCGAGGCCCACCTCCAAACTCCCGGAACGGGGTGTGTGAACGCGACGCTAGTACGCGGATCGGAGGTTCGCCACTGTTCACCGCGAATTTCCCGGATTCACGCCGAACAGGTCACCAATACGCCATCGAGGTGTGCACCGGCGGCCGCCAGGGCACGCGCGCACGCGCGCGCGGTGGTACCCGTGGTGAGCACATCGTCGACCAGGACGACCTGCGCGTTCACAGCCCGGCGGGGTAAGGGCGCGGCATGCACCCGGCCGTTGAGATTGCGGTAGCGCATCCGCGCCGGCAGACCCGCCGAATCACGGACTCCCCACCAGACTCGCAGACACGGCAGCACGTGGCAATCGTTCAGCGATCCGGCCGCCACCCGCGCGCACCGCAGCACCGGGTCGCCGCCGCGACGCCGGGCCGCCGCCCGCCGGCTCGGCGCGGGCACGAGTATCAGGGGCGTTCCGGGCGCTCGCAACTCGGCCAGTCCGGCGGCCCATGCCTGCCCCAGCGGCCGGGCCAGATCGCGGCGTCCCCGTTCCTTCGCCGCGAGTACGGCCTGCCGCGCCGGGCCACGGTACGGGCTCAGCGCCCAGCACGGCACCCCCGGGTCGACCCGCGGGTGCACCCGGACCGGTGGACCGGTCAGGCTGCGTGCGCAGGGCGCGCACCACGATGTTCCCCGGCCGCGGCAGCCCGCGCATTCGGACGGCACGACCAGATCCAGCAGTGTCCGCATACCCGGGAGTGTGCCGCCGGGCACCGACACGGGAAGCGGGGGACTCAGCCGGGAAGTATCGGTGCGGCGTCCGCGCCCAAGCCGGGAACCTCACGCCAGTAGGGGTCGCCGCCCTCGGGGGTGCGGGTGAATTCCAGTACCGCCCGCGAATCGGCGACGTACTGGCGTTCGAGTGAAGCGGTGACCTGACGAACCGGCGGGGTCAGGTTACGGGCACCGAGCGAAGCCATACCGGAACCATCGATTTTCACCGTGCGCACGGGGTCCACATTGCCGCCGCTGGTGAGAATGATCGTATCGTCGCTGAACCAGTCGAGGGAGGTCGCGTCGGTACTGAGTTCGATCGCGATCTGCCGCGGCGAGGTGAGCGCGAAATTACCGTCCGGGCGGCGCTGCACCATGGCGACGTACACCTTGCCGTCGGCGATGAGTGCGACGCCGACCCCGTTGCGGGAAATCCTGAGTTCGGTGATGGGTCCTTCCAGAGCCGGGCCGGTATCGGTGGTGAACAGCTGAGCGGTATCGACCTCCTGTACCGATACCGTCCCGGTTTCCCGGTTCGTCACGGCGCGGATGACCCGGCTACCGTCGATCACGGCCCAGGCCGCGCTACCGTCGGCGTTCCAGGACGGGCGGGTGATGGCGCCGCCCTCGGCCACCGGGAAGGCATTACCTCCATAGGTGCCCACCATCAGGGTGCGCTGCGGCTGCGGCGGCTGCCGGCCCGCGTCGGCGACCGCCGCCACCAGCTCACCGCCCGGGGACAACCCCACCGACTGCAGGTTCTGCACCGCTCCGAAGTATCCCGGAGCCGGTGCCGGCGCGGCGTTGTCCTCGACCTTGACCAGTGTCCCGTCGCGCAGGGCGTGCAGTCCGATACGCGGGTCCGGCCGCAGCGACGCCCCGATGGCGCCCAGATCCTCGAGCGACCAGCCGATTCCGGCGAAGCGTTCGTCCAGCGGCTGCCCCTCGTCGAGCACCCGGTAGGGGCCGAGCACATCGGCGCCGGACAGCGTGAGCACGATCTGGGCAGCGAACAGTTCGCGGTCCCGGGGACTCAGGTCGCCGACGCCGCTGAAATCGAGCCGCACACCGCCCAGGCCCACCCCGACACCCACCGGATCGCCGTTGGCCTTGGTGATCCGGCCGCGCAGGGCGACCGGAGAGCCGAGATAGTTGCGCACGACCGGGGCGATATGCGGTTGCGGCCCGGCCATCAGCATCTCCACCAGACGCTGTGTCAGCTCATCCGGTCGTACCGAGACCCAGCGCAGATCGGGTACCACATGCCGCCCGTCCGAGGTCACGAAGTACAGGGCGTGCCGCCGGTAGGACCGGCTGAACGCGCTGTACTCCATCACGACACCGTCCGGCAGCTCATCGATACGCCATTCCCCCTCGACACGGGTCATCTCGATCTTGTGCTCGATGATCCCGTCGACCGCGTGATAGGAGCCGTCGGCGGCGAGCTCCCCGACCTTCCTGGCGCGCAGCACATAGGTGGCCTCGTTCTCGCTGCGCGACTCCCGCAACGTATCGGCCCGTTCGACGATCACCGAGGACTCGGTGTCGTTCCACTGGGTGGATGCGGCGGGGGTCATGTACTGGCGGGCGGCGAGGTGGCCGTCGGCGGGGTCGGCGGTGGCCTTCAGGAAATCACCCAGCAGCAGGTCCGGGTCGCGGCCTTCGGTGGGCGGCGGCGGGCCCTCGGCCTCGGGTTCCTGTTCGATGGTGCCGAGCGCCTGGGGCTGGGAGGAATCGGGCAGGTTCGCACAACCTCCCACGGCCACCAGCGCCACGACAGCGGCGAGCACGGTGAACAGCCGTAACCATCGGGGGTGTCCGGGGCGCACGGTCATGATTTCTGGTCTCCGCTGTCGGTGAACACATGCCCTTCGGCGGGGGACTCGATGCCGTCCACGCTCCGCGGGTTGTCGACCGGTCCGGCGCCGGACTCCCCGGCGGCCGGAGAGGAGCCGGGGACGGCTTCGGACCCCGGTGCCGCCGCGTCCTTCGCGGCGCCCGCCGTGGCCTCCGGATCGGGCCCGGCGGCCGGCTCCGATTCCGCCGGCTCCGTTCTCCGGGGAGCCCAGGGTTCTGTCTCGCTGACCGGCGGGCCCAGCTCCGCGGCGCTCTGTTCATCGGTGTGCGGGCGGCGCGGCGCCCGCCGCATACCCGGTTCCAGCGGCAGCGGGCTCTTACCGAGTTTCTGTCCCCGCACCAGCGGCAGCGTCAGCCGGAAACTGGCGCCGACACCGGGCCGGCCCCACGCCTCGAGTTTCCCGTCGTGCAGATTCGCGTCCTCCACGCTGATCGACAACCCGAGGCCGGTACCGCCGGATCGGCGCATCCGCGAGGGATCCGAGCGCCAGAACCGGCTGAACACCAGCTTCTCCTCCCCCGGTCGCAGCCCGACCCCCTGGTCGCGCACCACCACCGCGAGAGCGTTGGCCTCGGTATCACCGCGCATCCGGATGAGTACCGGTTTGCCCTCGCTGTGGTCGATGGCGTTGGCGAGCAGATTGCGCAGGACCCGTTCCACCCGGCGCGGGTCGACCTCGGCCACCACCGGTTCCTCGGGTAGATCGATGACGACCTCGACACCGGCATCACGCGCCAGGTGCCGCACGGTGGAGATGGCCGCCCGCACGCACATGCGTACGTCCAGCGATTCCACCTGGAGTTCGGCGACTCCGGCGTCGTGGCGGGAGATCTCCAGCAGATCGTTGAGCAGGCCCTCGAACCGGTCCAGTTCGGTCACCAGCAGTTCCGCGCTGCGGGCCAGGGCCGGATCCAGATCGTCGCTGCTGCCGTGGATCAGATCCGCGGCCATCCGCACCGTGGTCAGCGGGGTCCGCAATTCGTGGCTGACATCGGAGGTGAACCGGCGTTGCAGGTTACCGAACTCTTCGAGCTGGTTGATCTGGTTGGACAGGCTCTCGGCCATCTCGTTGAACGCCTTGGCCAGCCGGGCGATATCGTCGTCGCCGCGTACCAGCATCCGTTCCTTGAGCCGGCCGTCGGCGAACCGTCCGGCGATCCGCGCGGCGGAGCGGATGGGCAGCACCACCTGCCTGGTGACCAGCGCGGTGATGGCGGCCAGCAGGATCAGCAACACCACCCCGCCGACCAGCATCGTCCCGCGCATCAGCGCCAGGCTGCGTTCCTCGTTGCCCAACGGGAAGATCAGATAGATCTCCAGGGTGGGCACCTCGGCGCTGGGACTGCCGATGATCAGTGCCCGGCCCTGGTAACCGTCCGGATCCGCCACCGTGGCGAACTGATAGCTCACCTGGTTGCGCTGCACGAAGCGGCGCAGCGAATCCGGTACCTCCTGGATCGGGCCCGCGGGGATCACCTGCTGCGGGGTCCCGCCGATCATGCTCAGCGCCGCGTCGAAGCTGCCCGCCGCATCACTGGAGCGGCTGGAATCGCGCCGGTTCGACAGCGAATCGCGAGCGTCGATGAGCCGCTGCTGCTGGCTCGTGAGGTCACTGACACCGGCGAGCTGGCCCTCCACGGTGTTGCGGACGCGATCCATCTCCTCGACACCGGCACTGATCTTGGCGTCGAGGAGACGGTCGGTGATCTGACTGGTCAGCACCACGCCCAGCACCGTGATGACGATCAGCGACAGGGTCAGTGTCGACACGATGACCCGTAACTGCAGGGAACGCCGCCAGAGCAAGCTCAGCGATGTGCCGACATGCTGGAACCATCGGTCGACAGGCACCAGCGCCTTACGTACGTCGGCCAGCCGCCCGGCCTCCACGGAGTCCGGAGCCGCGCGAGACCCTTCGTGGTCGCGCAAGTTACCGCCTCCGGGCTCGCGACAACTCGGACCGGATCACGGCGGTCCGGCCTTGTACCCCACACCGCGGACGGTCAGGACGATCTCCGGATTCTCCGGATCTTTCTCGACCTTGGCCCGCAACCGCTGCACGTGGACGTTGACCAATCGGGTATCGGCCGCGTGCCGGTACCCCCAGACCTGTTCCAGCAGTACCTCACGGGTGAACACCTGCCGGGGCTTGCGGGCCAGCGCCACGAGCAGATCGAACTCCAGCGGCGTGAGCGAAATCTGCGCCCCCTCGCGGGTGACCTTGTGCGCCGGAACGTCGATCACGATATCGGCGATGTTCAGCAGTTCCGCCGGTTCCTCTTCGGTGCGGCGCAGCCGCGCCCGCACCCGGGCCACCAGTTCTTTCGGTTTGAACGGTTTGACGATGTAATCGTCGGCTCCCGACTCCAGACCGAGTACGACATCGACGGTGTCGGTTTTGGCGGTGAGCATCACGATCGGCACACCGGAATCGGCGCGCAACACCCGGCACACATCGATACCGTTCATTCCCGGCAGCATGAGGTCGAGGAGCACCAGGTCGGGCCGGATCTCACGGACCGCCGACAGTGCCTGGGTGCCGTCGCCGACCACGTGCGGCTCGAAACCTTCCCCCCGCAGGACGATGGTGAGCATCTCCGCGAGCGCCATATCGTCGTCGACGACCAGAATCTTCGGCTTCATAGTTACTATGTTGTCATCTCCCGGGCCAGTAACGGGCCGCCACGCCACACAGTGGCGGGTTCCCGCCGGATTTCCAACACTGATCAGCGACCAACGCGGCGAGCCGCACGGCCAAATCGTTCATATCGTCGGCGGGCCGGCCGGGACCTTCTCCGGTGGATCGGAAAACCCACCAGGTTCCATACCAATCACGCCGAGCAAGATCACGGTACACCGCGGCGGTACGTTCCTGTAATCCACCGTCGCGCTCATAGGCGTCCAGCGCCCGGCTCTCGTCGAGTTCGCCACGACGACGGGCACGTTCGACGGCGACATCGACCGGAACGTCCAACAGCAATTGGACCCGCGGCACCGGTAGCCCGAACCTGCCGAATTCCAATTCCCCCACCCATCGCACGATTTCCCCATCTGCCGATCGGCCCATCCGTGCGGCGTTGTAGGCGGCATTGGAGGCCACATATCGATCCAGTATCACCAGATCGTTGCCGGCCAGGAGTTTCGCCAATTCGTCCGCGGCATCGGCCCGGTCCAGCGCGAACAGGAGGGCCATGGCGTTCACCGAGGCCGCGAGATCGCCGTGCGCGCCGCGCAGCGCCTCGGCGGCCAGATCCGCGTGCACCGATCTGCCGTACCGGGGGAAAGCCAGGGTGCCAACGCGGAGCCCACGCTGTTCGAGCGCAGCCACCAGCTCACCGATCAACGTGCGTTTACCCGCGCCGTCGAGGCCCTCGATGGCTATCAACACTCCCATATCCAGGCAGAATACTCCGTGGTGCGCGTACCCTCGCATCGCTTCGCCGACGCAGCGCCGCGGGCCCGAAGACCGCTGCGCCACAACGGAGGCCGCCGATGTCTTCCGACGCCGGCGACCTCCGCGCGGGCGAGTGGTTCAGTACCGGTAGTGCTCCGGCTTGTACGGGCCCTCGACATCGACATTGATGTACTCGGCCTGCTCCTTGGTGAGTTTGGTCAGGGTGCCACCCAGCGCCTCCACGTGGATCCGGGCGACCTTCTCGTCGAGCACCTTGGGCAGGCGGTAGACCTCGTTGTCGTACTGCTCGGGCTTGGTCCACAGTTCGATCTGGGCGATCACCTGGTTGGAGAAGCTGTTGCTCATCACGAACGAGGGATGACCGGTGGCGTTACCGAGGTTGAGCAGGCGACCCTCCGACAGCACGATGATGGACTTTCCGGAATCACCGAAGGTCCACAGGTCGACCTGTGGTTTGATATTCAACTTGGTCGCGCCGGAGCGCTCCAGGGCCGCCATATCGATTTCGTTGTCGAAATGGCCGATGTTCCCGAGAATGGCCTGATCCTTCATCGCCCGCATATGGTCGAGGGTGATGATGTCCTTGTTACCGGTCGAGGTGATGACGATATCCGCGTCACCGATCGCCTGTTCCACGGTGACCACGTCGAAACCGTCCATCAGCGCCTGCAGCGCGTTGATGGGGTCGATCTCGGTGACCTGGACCCGGGCGCCCTGCCCGGCGAGCGATTCCGCGCAGCCCTTACCGACGTCGCCGTAACCACAGATCAGCACCTTCTTGCCGCCGATGAGGACATCGGTGCCGCGGTTGATGCCATCGATCAGCGAATGCCGGGTGCCGTACTTGTTGTCGAACTTCGACTTGGTCACCGAATCGTTGACGTTGATCGCCGGGAAGGTGAGTTCCCCGGCTGCCGCGAACTGGTACAGCCGCAGCACGCCGGTCGTGGTCTCCTCGGTGACGCCCTTGACGCTCTCGGCGATCGCCGTCCACTTGCCCTTGTCGGTGGCGAACCGTTCACGCAGCAGGTTCAGGAAAACCGTGTACTCGGCGGAATGGTCCGCGTCGGGCGGCGGCACCACACCGGCCTTCTCGAACTGCGCTCCCCGCAGTACGAGCATGGTGGCGTCACCGCCGTCGTCGAGGATCATATTGGCCGGTTCGCCGGGCCAGGTGAGCATCTGTTCGGCGGCCCACCAGTACTCCTCCAGCGTTTCGCCCTTCCAGGCGAAGACCGGGGTGCCCTGCGGCGCGTCGACGGTGCCGTGCGGACCGACCACCACGGCCGCGGCGGCGTGATCCTGGGTGGAGAAGATATTGCAGGAGGCCCACCGCACCTGCGCACCCAGCGCGGTGAGGGTTTCGATCAGGACGGCGGTCTGGACGGTCATATGCAGCGAACCGGAGATCCGGGCGCCCTTCAACGGCGCGACATCGGCGTACTCGCGGCGCAGGGCCATCAGTCCCGGCATCTCGTGCTCGGCCAGCCGGATCTCCTTGCGGCCGAACTCGGCCAGCGACAGATCCGCGACCTTGTATTCGATGCCGTTGCGGGTATCAGTGCTCAGCGATGTGCGAGGCAGTTCTGAGGTCGTCATCAGCGTGGATCAGCCTTCTCTCGGTATCGGTCTCGATCGCAAGGCTAGTCGGTGCGGGCATGCTGTGGTGCGGCTGTGCCGGTAGGCGCGGTGGGCCGCCTCGTCCGGCTGCGCGCGGCGCCCGGCCGGACGCTGTCATTCGCCGCCGCACCCGGGGTGCGAGGTTGGCCCGGGTGAGATCGCCGTCGTAGTGGGCGATCACCCGCTTGTCCATCACCCGCCGCCACAGGGGTGGTATCACGGCGAGAACCACCATGGCCGCGTACCCGGCGGGCAGTTGCGGCGCCTCGTTCGAGCTGCGCAGCGTCTGGTAACGGCGGCCGGGGTTGGCGTGGTGATCGCTGTGCCGCTGCAGATGGAACAGGAAGATATTGGTGACGAGCCGGTCGCTGTTCCAGCTGTCGCGCGGAGTGCACCGGCGGTACCGGCCGTCGGGGCGGCGTTCACGCAGCAGCCCGTAGTGCTCGATGTAATTGACGGTTTCCAGCAGACCGGCACCCAGGGCCGCTTGCAGGAGCAGATACGGCAGGATCTGCCAGCCGAACACCAGCATCAGCGCCCCGAAGAGCACCACGGTCATCGACCATGCCTGCAGGATGTTGTTGCGCGGGCTCCACCAGCCGCTCCCGGCCCGGTTCAGCCGCTGTCGTTCGAGCACGATCGCGGAGCGGAAGCCGCCGACCACACTGCGCGGCAGGAATTCCCACAGGCTTTCGCCGAACCGGCCGCTGGCCGGGTCCTCGGGGGTGGCGACCCGTACGTGATGGCCGCGATTGTGTTCGACGAAGAAGTGGCCGTACCCGGATTGCGCGAGCGCGATCTTGGCCAGCCACCGTTCCAGGCGTTCCACCCGGTGTCCGAGCTCATGGGCGGCGTTGATCCCGATCCCGGAGACCAGCCCCAGCGTGGTGGCGAGACCGATCTTGTCGACCACACTCAGTTCGCTGCCGGCCCACAGGTAGCCGGCGAGCGTGAGCCCGATCAGCTGGATGGGCAGGAAGAGATAGGTGCACCAGCGGTAGTAGCGGTCGTTGGACAGGGCCTCGTAGTCCTCCTCGCGCGGATTGGTGCCGTCGTCGCCGATCAGCACGTCCAGCAGCGGGATGATCACCAGCACCATGATCGGCCCGATCCACCAGAACACCTCGAGGCCGGTGTGCAGCACCAGCTGAGAGGGCAGCAGCGCACAAGCCGGGGCGATCAGCCCGAGAATCCACAGATGGCGTTTGGGATCGGCCGCCCCGGCCGACTTGCCAACCAGTTGCACGTTTGCCCTCGTTTTATGAATACCGAACTTGCAGCGGCCTACATATTTACAGACCCCGCGTCTCCATTGCGCCGTTGTTCGGCCCGAGCGTGGTAACCGTTACAAGACGGAACCCTATCGGAGACCGGTGCGACACTCCAGCAAACCTCTTGCTCACAACCAGCTACCGGCGTTTCACGAGACAGATCCGGAAAATGCCCGGTTTCCCTCCGGCAGGCGAACACTTCGCAACCATACCGGGTGATCGCGATCGGGCCGGGATTCCGGCGCGAGTCCGGCCGGGTTCCGATCCTGCCACGGGCGCCGTGGTGGCAGCCGCCGCGAAACCGGGTTCTTCTCGACCGGATGCGACGACCGGCCCCGCGGGCCGGAGCACGGCGCCGAAATTCATGTCCGCTCGATTTCCACCATGAAGAAATCCGCCTTGGCCGCCCCGCAGTCCGGGCAGGCCCAGTCGTCCGGAATATCCACCCAGCGCGTACCGGGCGCGATACCGTCCTCGGGCCAGCCCTCGGCCTCGTCGTATTCGAAACCGCACTGGGCACATCTGTACAGCCTGTATTCACTCATGAAGAACCGGCCTTTCACCTCGACGGCGCCGCCCGCGGTATCAGCTCCGGACGGACACCGGCTCGAAATCGACCTTCTCCCGGACCGCGCAGTCCGGACAGCACCAGTCGTCGGGCACCGTCCGCCAGAGCGTTCCCGGGGGGAACCCCTCGTGCGGCGCTCCCTCGGTCTCGTCGTAGACGTAGTCACATACCGGACAACGATAGGCACTCATTCGGCTGCTCCCGCCTTGGCCACGCCGTACCGGGCCAGCACTCGGTCCCGGACCGGCGGATGGATATTTGCCCGGGTGATATCGCCGTCGTAATGCGCTAGCACCCGCTTGTCCATCACCCGCCGCCACAGCGGCGGAATATAGGCGAGCAGGATCATTCCGGCGTACCCGCTGGGTAGCTCCGGGGCCTGCTCCCAATTACGCAGTACCTGGTAGCGGCGAGTCGGGAAGGCGTGATGGTCGCTGTGCCGCTGGAGGTGATAAAGAAAGATATTGGTGACCAGATGATCGCTGTTCCAGCTGTGGGTCGGCGCGGGACGCTCGTATCGCCCGGACGCAGTGCGCTCCCGGGCCAGTCCGTAGTGTTCCAGATAGTTCACCGACTCCAGCAGACTGAACCCCATCACCGCCTGCAGAAGCAGATACGGCAGCAGTTCCGGGCCGAACACCGCGATCAGACCGCCGAACAGTAGCACCGTCAGCAACCAGGAGGTCAGCACATCGTTGTGGCGGCTCCACGGGCCCGAACCCAGGCGCCGCAACCGCGTACGCTCCAGCTCCCAGGCCGACACCAGGCCACCCCGGACCGAGCGCGGCCAGAACGCCCAGAAACTCTCCCCGAACCGGGCGCTGGCCGGATCCTCGGGAGTGGCGACCCGCACGTGATGGCCGCGATTGTGCTCGATGTAGAAGTGGCCGTACGCGGTCTGCGCCAGCGCGATCCTGGACAGGCGGCGCTCCAGGCCGACCTTCTTGTGCCCCAGTTCATGAGCGGTATTGATCCCGATCCCGCCGATCACACCGACCGTGAGGGCCAGCCCGATCTTGTCGACCAGGTGTAACCCGCCCTCGAGTCCGGGCAGATGGTCCGCGGTGATCAGGAAACAGGCCACGAGCAGCGTGGCGTACTGGCACGGCAGATAGAGGTAGGTGAGGTAACGGTAGTACCTGTCGTTCTCCATCGCCGCCAGGATCTCCTCGGGTGGGTTGGACCCATCGGGACCGAAGACCAGGTCGGCGAGCGGGATGACGAGGTACAGCAGGATCGGACCGAGCCAGAAAGCGACATGCACGAACCCGGGCCAGCCCACCGTACTGAACAGCCAGGCCATGGGCAGCCCGATGGTGAAGACTCCCGTGGGCGCGAACAGGCCCCACAACCACAGGTACCGCTTGGGAGCGCGCCGGGATGCGGGCGCGTCCGGTTCGTTCGACTGGGCAGACATCGCTGTCTCCTCCTCGAGCCGACGCACTGTGCCGTGCGCGAACAGTCTCTACGACAGTAGGCGGAGAAGAAACTTCCAATGGGGAGCTTTATGGATTCGTGAAATTACGAAGAACCTCGGCACAGATGCTATCCCGCGCCGCGGCCCTGCGGAAGGAAGGTCACGAGTCGGTGCCGCCGCTCGGCCGGACCGGGCCGAGCGGCGGGGTCGTCAGCGGATCGTTATATCCGTGTCCGACGGCAGGCCGTCCACCGGCCACCACCGCAGATCGGTGGACTCCGCACTGCGCACCGGCACCGCCCCCGGCGGGGCCGTCACCCGGAACAGCAGGTCCAGGTGACGGGTCGGCACACCGAGCGAACAGGTGATCGGGTGAGCCTGGGCACCGTGGAGTCCGGGTTCCAGCCGCAGGCCCGCGATACCGGACTCCTCGGTGGCCTCACGCAACGCGGCCGCGGCCACCGTCTCGTCGGTCTCCTCACAGTGGCCACCGAGCTGGATCCAGCGACCCACGCGCGGATGGAGGGTCAGCAGGATCTCCCGGCCGTCGTGGGAGAACACCAGCGCGGACGCGGTGATATGACCGGGTTCGTGCTCCCGCAGACACCCGCGCGGCGCCGAGCCGAGAAAGGCGAGCATCGCCTCCCGCAGGGAAGCCTCGGACCCGGGCTCCGGCTTCCAGGCGGTGAGCAGTTCGGTCGCCGACGCGCGCAACGATTCGGCACTCACAGTTCCACCAACCCCGAATCGGGGTCACGGGGCGCGCGCGGCGTCAGCTCCTCGGTGGGATACCCCACGGCGACAGCGCCGAGCGGATTCCACTCCGCATCGAGCCCGAGCACCTCGCGGGTGATCTCCGGAGCGAAGATCGTGGATCCGATCCAGCAACTACCCAGGCCCTGGGTGGCCAGTGCCACCAGCAGCCCCTGGACCGCGGCCCCCACCGCGACGGTGAACATGGTGCGCTCGGCGGCACGGCGCCGCTCGTCGGGGTAGTCGTGCGCACCATCGGGGACACAGAACGGGATGATCACCTCCGGGGCGTCGAACAGGATGCGGCCCCGGTTCACCCGGCGCTGCACCCGTTCGGCGTCCAACCCGTCGGCGGTCAGATCCGCGCGCCACTTGTCGGCCATGGCCGTGAGCAACCGCTCCCGGCGGGCGCGGTCCCGCAGCCAGACGAAACGCACCGGATGGGTGTGGTGCGGCGCGGGCGCGGTGAGCGCCACCGCGGTGGCCGCCCGGATCAGTTCCGGATCCACCGGGTCGGGTGCGAAGGTCCGGATCGAGCGCCGCAGCAGCACCGCCTCCGCCCGGCCGCGCGCGATCGCCTCGGCGGTACCGAGCCAGAACAGGTCCTCGGAACCGGAGCGCACTAGATCGGCCGCTGCCGACCCGTCGTCGGCCGGTGTCAGCCCGCGTACCACCGCCACCGGCAATCCGCCGAGTTTCCCCTTCACCAGGTCGGCCGCGGCGGCCAGTTCGTCCGCGATCGCCACCTGGGTGACCTGGAGCTCGTTGCCCTGTCCGTCGACTGTCCCCGAATAGTCGTAGAGCACAGGCAATCCCGCGGACCCGATGGCCACATCCGTCTGACCGTTACGCCAGGCACGGCCCATGGTGTCGGTGATGATCACCGCGACGTTCACGCCGAGACGGGTGGCCAGCGCCGAACGCAGGCCCTTGGCACTCCCGTCGGGATCGGCCGGTAACAGCACCAGCTCGTCACCCTCCACGTTGGACCCGTCCACCCCGGATGCGGCCTGCACGATGCCCAGGCGGTTCTCCGTGATCAGGGTGCGGCCCCGGCGGGCCACCACGCGCACCGCCTCCTCTTCGACGAGCCGGCGCCGCGTCGCGTCACGCTGCTCGGGGTCGGCCGGTGCCGCGACGATACGGCCCTCGGCCTTGGCGACGATCTTGCTCGTGACCACGAGAACGTCACCGTCGGCGAGCCAAGGTGCCCGGGCGGCGATATGTTCGGCGATATCGTCACCGGGCCGGAATTCCGGCAGACCGGGAATGGGCAGTATCTGCAATTGCGCTGCCGCGTGATCGGTGACCTCCGTTTCGGAGATCGCCGGTCCGGGAACCGGTTTCGCGCTGGTCACGGCTTCACTCCCGCGAGTTCGAGGGCCGCACGCACCATCTCGGCGGTGGTCGGCGGATCGGTCATCAACAACGGGACGCTGCGCACGTCCACACCGGGGATCTCGGCGGTATCGGTGGTGTGGATCAGCCAGCCGTCGAGAATGCCGGTGCCCGAACGGGATCCGTAGTGACGACCGACCGCCTCGGCGCTGGTCTCCACGCCGATCACGGAGAGACATTCGTCGGCCATTCCGCGCAGCGGCTTACCGTCGATCACCGGCGAGATACCGATCACGGGCGCGGCGGTGGTGCGCAGCGCACCGCGGATTCCGGGCACCGCGAGGATGGATCCCACGCTCACAACGGGGTTCGAAGGAGCAAGTAATACGACATCTGCATCGGATATGACTTCCGTCACATTCGGGGCGGGTTTGGCGTCATCCGCTCCGATTGTGGCGAATCCGTGAGTTCGGACGTCCGCACGATACCGAACCCACCACTCCTGGAAATGGATCGCGCGGCGTTCGCTGGGGTTGTCCGGATCACTGATAACGACATGTGTTTCACAGCGATCATCGGTTGCCGGGATCAGTTTGACGCCGGGCTGCCAACGATTGCACAGCGCTTCGGTAACCGCCGACAGCGGATACCCCGCGCGTAACATTTCGGTGCGAACCAGGTGCGTCGCTATATCTCGATCCCCCAGTCCGAACCAGTCGGGCTGGACATGATATTTCGCCAACTCCTCCTTGGCGTGCCACGTTTCCCCCAGCCGGCCCCAGCCGCGCTCCGGGTCTATTCCCCCACCGAGGGTGTACATGCAGGTATCGAGGTCGGGGCAGATTCTCAGACCGTGCATCCAGACGTCGTCGCCGACATTGACGATGGCGGAAACCTCCGCTTCGGGCAGCAGCTCCCGGACGCCGAGCAGGAACCGCGCGCCACCGACTCCGCCGACCAGGACCGTGATACGAGGACCTTTGCCGGGTGCCGTGTCCGCTTGTTGTGAAGTCACATCTGTACACACTATGCCGCGGAGAAAATGGCGCACCTTCCGCTATATTTGCCGCTCATTTGCTAATCAGGTCACAAGATCGACTCGGAATGCCGCGCGGGATAGTAACGGAATAGTGACGGCGGCTTGACCATCGGCACAGGCGGCGTGTCTAATCACAGACATGTCATTCCGGGTCGCGCGGGAAGTACAAGGCGTGGACGGAAATTCGAACGCATGTTCGAGTAGGAATGACGGGTACGGGGAAGTCCGCGAGACAACGTCGCGGAGTTTGGCCGTCGGTATGAGTGTGGATCGACGGAAAGAATTCATTCTGCGCTAACACACAGTGAGGAGGCGGAGCGATGGCCGACGACCTGGCCCCGGCCGGCATTCCGGTGGGTGTATCGCGAACCGATTCCACAGCAGGCGCAGCAGGAGGCGTCGCTGCTGACAACGGCTGGACCGATCGCGACCGGAGCGAGCGAGAATCGACTCCCCGGCTCAGCCTGATCGTGACCGGATTCGACGAGATGTTCGATTCCATCGAAGAACAGTGGCAGGAACGCGCGCTCTGCGCGGAAACGGACCCGGAGGCCTTCTTTCCCGAGAAGGGCGGATCCACACGCGAGGCCAAGCGGATCTGCCTGGGCTGCGAGGTGCGGGACGAATGCTTGGAATACGCACTCGCGCACGACGAGCGCTTCGGGATCTGGGGCGGCCTGTCGGAGCGGGAGCGCCGGCGCCTCAAGCGCGGTATCGGCTGACGAGACCGCTCGCGTCGGTGCGCCCCGGAGCAGGTGGCCGGGGCGGGCCGTCGCGATCGGCCGCCGGTGACTAACGTTCGTGTCATGGCACGATCCCGCCACCGGAGACCCCCGACCGCCCGGTCGGTCAGCCGTCGCGGACGCGGAGTGCGCGGCCCGATGCTGCCACCGACCGTCCCCGCTTGGCGTACCCGCGGCCAGAAATTCGACCGGCTCGTCCTCGAGGCGTTCGCACCACTGGACACGCGCTGGCACGATCGGCTCACCAAACTCGATATCGCCGTGGACGACGTGCCGAAAATCCGTCCCCTGCATCCCGATTCGGTGACCTGGCCGGACGAGGTGGTCGCCGACGGACCGGTCCCGCTGTCCCGGCTCATCCCGGCCGGGGTGGACCGGCACGGCACTCCCATCCGGGCCCGCGTGGTGCTGTTCCGCAAACCCCTGGAACTACGCGCGGGCGACCCGGACGATCTGGTGGAATTGCTGCGCGAAGTATTGGTGCAGCAGATCGCGACCTATCTCGGGGTCGACCCGGATGTGATCGACCCGGAATCCGAATAGCCCGCCCGGAACCTCGAGGGCCCACTTTCCCCGAAATCGGGCGAACATACCGAAAGCGGCGTGAATCACACCGCGACGCGCCGTGCACGACCGGATCCATGAGCGTGTCTGCCCCCTGGTAACCCCGCGGCGGGTTACGCTCATCGGCGTGATCTCCATGCGTCGTTGCTGCCGACCAGGCTGCAAGAATCCGGCCGTCGCGACGCTCACCTATGTCTACTCGGACTCCACCGCCGTGGTGGGCCCGTTGGCGACGGTGGCCGAACCCCATTCCTGGGACCTCTGCGGAACCCACGCGTCCCGGATCACCGCCCCCAAGGGGTGGGATATGGTCCGGCACGAAGGTGGCTTCGCGACCAGCCCGGACGACGACGATCTGACCGCCCTCGCCGAAGCCGTGCGAGAAGCCGGATTGCGCCGCCGTCCCCCCGAACCCGATCAACGCGGCTATCGCGAGCACACCCCGCCCCCGCGCCCCACCCGCACCGGCCGCCGCGGTCACCTACGGGTCCTCCCCGACCCACCCGGCTGATCCGCTCCCGCCACTCCCCGGCTCGTGGAAGCGCGCCGCTCCTCCGACCGAGCGCGCCTTCCACAATGCCGCCCCGCCACGAGACAGAGCCGGACCGCCGCACCTCTCGCGCGCTCCTGCGAATGGTCCCCATCCATGGCCGGGGCCCGCCCCGGTCCGGAACGACCAGAGGAAGGGAGCGCAGCGACCGACCGGTGGGAGTGAAGACCCGGGTTCCCAGGGGCCTCGCCCCGCGACGCCGAAGGCGGCGCCATGAACAAGGCCAGACACCATGTCGGAGCCATAACGCGGGGGCACTAGGGTAGTCGCCATGACAGTCGCCCGCTCTGCCGAGTCCGTGAACGCGGTGATCAAGGCCTACGACATCCGCGGTGTGGTCGGGGAACAACTCGACGCCGACTTCGTCCGGGACACCGGTTCGGCATTCGCCCGGCTCATGCGGGCCGAGGAGGCGCGACGCATCGTTGTCGGGCACGATATGCGGGCCTCCTCGCCGCGGCTGGTCGCGGCTTTCGCCGCGGGCGTGCTCGCGCAGGGGCTCGACGTCGTGCACATCGGGTTGGCATCCACCGACGAGCTGTACTTCGCCTCCGGGAAACTGGACTGCCCCGGCGCCATGTTCACCGCCAGCCACAACCCCGCCCGCTACAACGGGATCAAACTCTGCCGGCCGCGGGCCCTGCCCGTCGGTCAGGACACCGGTTTGTCCGTTATCGCCAACGAACTCGTCGCCGGTGTGCCGGATTTCGACGGCAAACCCGGTACGGCCACCGATATCGACCTGCTCGCCGACTACGCCGCGTTTCTCCGGGAGCTGGTGAAGCTGGACGATACGCGGCCCCTGAAGGTGGCCGTGGACGCCGGTAACGGCATGGGAGGGCATACCGTCCCCGCCGTACTGGGCGCATTGCCGCAGGTGACGGTGGTGCCGCTGTATTTCGAACTGGACGGGTCGTTCCCCAACCACGAGGCCAACCCGCTCGATCCGAAGAATCTGGTCGATCTGCAGACCCTGGTCCGCGAATCGGGCGCCGATATCGGCCTGGCCTTCGACGGCGACGCCGACCGCTGCTTCGTGGTGGACGAACAGGGCGAACCGGTTTCTCCCTCGGCCATCACCGCTCTGGTCGCGGAACGGGAACTCGCCAAGGAACCGGGCGCCACGATCATTCACAATCTGATCACTTCCCGGTCGGTGCCGGAATTGGTGACCGAACTGGGCGGTAATCCGGTCCGTTCCCGGGTCGGGCATTCGTTCATCAAACAGCTCATGGCCAGTACGGGCGCGGTTTTCGGCGGGGAGCACTCCGCGCACTACTACTTCCGTGATTTCTGGGGCGCCGACTCCGGGATGCTGGCCGCCCTGCACGTTCTGGCGGCGCTGGGTGAGAAAGAACGGCCCGTTTCCGAACTCATGGCCTCCTACACCGGGTACGCCGCCTCCGGGGAGATCAATTCGACCGTCGCCGACGCCGCGCAGCGTACCGGCGCGGTTCTCGACGCGTTCGCCGGCCGCGCCGTGGCGGTGGACCGTCTCGACGGCGTCACCGTACAGCTACCCGACCAGGCCTGGTTCAACCTGCGAGCCTCCAATACCGAACCGCTGTTGCGGCTCAACGTCGAAGCCCGGTCCCCGGAAGAAGTAGACGCACTCGTGACCGAGATCCTGCGCATCGTCCGCGCCTGACTGGAATAGTGGAAATACACACCGTGGATTCGCCCGTTTCCAGACCCGGTGTCCACGACCGGGCGGTGGCGGCCGAGACCGAAAACAGCGCGATGAGGGGAGGTGCCACGCCCGATGATCGCTGATACCCCGGTACTCGATCTGGACGATGCCGCAATGCTCGAGGCCGCCGATACCGGTGGCGCCCTCCGATCCGCCGCATCCGGTGGTGCCCAGGTGCGTGCCACCGCGGCGGCCGTGGCCGAGGACGCGCTCGTCCGGCTGGACGGTCTACGCCCCCGGAGCCTGCTTCTGGTGTCCGGCCCGGGCCGGGCCAGTCGTGCCGCGAATCTGCTGGTGGCCGCGCTCGGCGACCGGGCCGGACTGCCGTTGGTGCCGGCCACCACGGTTCCGCCCTGGGCCGGTCCGCTGGATGTGGTACTGGTCGCCGGAGACGACGCCGGCGATCCCCGCCTCATCGACGCCGTCGACCGCGGGCTGCGGCGCGGCGCGGAAGTGGTGGTGGCCGCACCGGACGAAGGCCCGCTGCGCGCCGCAGCGGCCGGGCGCGCCGCCCTGCTGGAACCTCGCGTTCCGGTGCTGGACGACAACCGGTTGCTGCGCTACTTCGGTATCGGGATCGCGGTACTGCGGATGATCGACCCCGGCCGCAGCGGAACCGTACTACCCGAACTCGCCGAGCTGGCAGACACCCTGGACACCGAGGCGCTGCGCGACGGGCCGCAGCACGAGGTCTTCCACAACCCTGCCAAGAACCTGGCCGCCCGCACCCAGCAACGCGGGCTGATCCTGGCCGGTGACACCCCGGCGACCACGGAGCTGGCGGTCCACGCGGCCGAGGTACTGCTGCAGTCGGCGGGACGCACCGCCACGGCGGTGGATCTGTCCGTCGCGGTGGCCGCCCTGCCGCGGCTGGTGAGTACCGCGGCCGAAGCCGCGCCGGATTACGATCCGCTGTTCCACGACGAGCAACTCGACGGCCCCCCGCCGGTCGAGAAGAAGCGGGTTTTCCTGTGCAGTACCGGTTCCGACGTGCCGGCCGCGCGCCGCAAACTCGCGGTGTTCGCCGGTGCGGGGGGCGGCACGGTGGATGCCGATCTGATCACCGCCGGACTCGAGGTGGTCCCGCCCGACCCGGCACGGGCCGAATCGGCCGAACCGGCCCCGCCGGGCCCCGCCGGTAACGAGCTGACACGTCTCGCGGTGCTGGTGCTGCGCTGGGAGATGGCCGCGGCCTACCTGCGCCTCATCGGCGGCCGGCGGGTCACCACCGGCGAACCCGAGAGTTACGACGGGGGACACTACTAGTGCACGAACTCGTGGGTGCGCTGCGCTCGTATGCTTGGGGTTCCCGCACCGCGCTCGCCGAACTCTGCGGCCGTCCGGTCCCTTCGGCGCATCCGGAAGCCGAACTGTGGTTCGGCGCCCATCCGGCGGATCCCGCCTACATCCGCACCGAACGCGGCACCCGGTCGCTGCTGGAGGTGGTCGCGGCGCATCCCGGGCGCGAACTCGGCGCAGCCGCCGGACGATTCGGCGACCGGCTGCCGTTCCTGCTCAAGATCCTGGCCGCGGAGGAGCCGCTGTCCTTGCAGGCTCATCCGAGCGCCGCTCAGGCGCAGGCGGGATTCGCCCGGGAGAACCGCAACGGGGTACCGCTGGACTCCCCGATGCGCAACTATCGGGACGACAGTCACAAGCCGGAGCTGGTGGTCGCGCTGGAACGGTTCGAGGCGCTCGCCGGATTCCGTGACCCGATGCGGACCGTGGAACTGTTCCGGGCGCTGGAGGTCACCGCGCTGGAGCAGTACGCGGATCTGCTGGCCGCGCAACCCGATTCCGACGGCCTGCGGACACTGTTCACCAGCTGGATAACTCTGCCGCCCACGGTGCTGGACAACCTGCTGCCGATGGTGCTCGACGGCTGCGTGCGCTATCTGTCCAATGCGAACCGTGAATTCGCCGCCGAAGCACGCACCACACTCGAACTGGCCGAAAGCTATCCGGGTGATGCCGGGGTGTTGGCGGCGCTGCTGCTGAACCGCATCACGCTACAGCCCGGTCAGGGGCTGTACCTGGACGCCGGCAATCTGCATGCCTATCTGCGCGGTGTCGCCGTGGAGATCATGGCGAACTCCGACAATGTGCTGCGCGGCGGGCTCACGCCGAAGCATGTCGATGTGCCGGAACTGTTGAAGGTGCTGGATTTCGAGCCCATCGACCTACCACTGGTGCTCCCCGAGCCCGCCGGTGACGGGTCGGTGCGCTATCCCACGCCCGCGCCCGAGTTCGCGCTGCGCCGTTTCGATCTCACCGAGGGTTCGGCCCTGGTACCGCTCACCGATGCGGGGCCGGGAATCGTCCTGTGCACGGCCGGATCGGCCCGGCTACTGGACGGTGGTTCGCAGCTGAAATTGGAACGTGGTGCCGCGGCATGGGTTTCGGCCGTCGATACCGATATCCGCGCGCAGGCGGCCGATGGACCGGCCACCCTGTTCTGCGCCTGTGTGGGATCGTTGTGAAGACGATCGCTGCCCGCCCGGCGGACTTCCGCGGCATCGGCGGGAGCAGGGCGAAGCCGGCCTGAACGCAGGCACGGGCGCCACCGGCCCCGTCGCCCGAGCAGCTGGTTCCGGTCGCCGAGCGCGACGACGCCGCACAGGGGAGAAGCCGCGCGCGGGCTGCGCCCCGATGCGCGCGACCGGGGCCGTGCGGTTAGTCTTCTTCCGTCGTTCGCGACCCGGCCGGGTTCGCCGGCGACGAGACGAGGATGTGTGGCGAGCACCCATGGCAGCCGGATTCGAACCGGTCCCGTCGAGCGCCTTCGGTGCCGCGGCCGACCGCGAACGGCCGAGCTGTTCGTGCGGCGTTGTTGCGCATTCTCCGGACGGTCCAGTTTCATGGTTCGGGGGTCCGTCTCGGGTCCGGAGCGAGGGAGCGCAGCGACCGAGCGACGGAGTGCAGAACCGGGACGCGGGTCCGGACCGCGCCGCCGCAGGCGGCACAACAGACACGGAGGCGGCGCATGTCGGCTGGGGGAAGTAAGAAGGCGATTCTCGCCGCGTTGACGGCGAATGCCGGGATCGCGGCGGCGAAATTCGTGGGCGCGGCGATCACCGGTTCGGCATCGATGCTGGCCGAAGGTGTGCACTCCGTTGCCGATACCGCCAATCAGGGCCTGCTGCTGTTCGGGCAGAACCGTGCCGCTCAGGAAGCCGACGAGCTGCATCCCTTCGGCTACGGGCGCAGCCGCTATTTCTATTCCTTCGTGGTGGCGCTGGTGCTGTTCACCCTCGGCTCGGTGTACGCCCTGTACGAGGGTATCCACAAGATCCAGCATCCCGAGGAGCTCAGCTCACCGCTCGTCGCGATCGTCATCCTCGTGGTCGCCATCGCGCTCGAGACGTACAGCTTCACCACCGCCTACAAGGAGTCCAAGCCGCTGAAGGGCCGCGCGAGCTGGTGGCAGTTCATTCGCACTTCGCGCAGCCCGGAACTACCGGTGGTACTGCTGGAAGATACCGGCGCACTGGTCGGCCTGATCCTCGCGCTGGGCGGTGTCGGACTCACCATGCTCACCGGCGACCCGGTCTGGGACGGTGTGGGCACCCTGGCCATCGGCGCGTTGCTCGGTGTTATCGCCGTTATCCTGATCGTCGAGATGCACAGCCTGCTGATCGGCGAGGGCGCGACCGCGACGGAGGACCAGGCGATCCGCGAGAGCCTGGTGGACGGAACGACGATCGAGCGTCTCATCCATATCAAGACCCAGTACATCGGCCCCGAGGAGCTGCTGGTGGCAGCGAAGGTCGCGGTGGCGCCCGGACTGGATATCGCCCGGATCGCGGCGGGTATCGACGCGGCGGAGAGCCGGGTGCGCGCGGCCGTGCCGTCGGCGCGCATCATCTACCTGGAGCCCGACCTCTATCGCGAAACCGCCGCCTCCACCTAACGGAGCGCCTTCGCCCCGGGATTCCCGGCCAGCAGCCGGTACGGGTCGGCGTGGCTTCCGAAAACGGTGCGCAACGCATGCTCGGCGGCATGCAGCCCGGACATCCCGTGCACCCCGCCGCCCGGCGGGGTGGCCGACGAGCACAGGTAGACACCCGGCAACCCGGTGCCGTACGGGTTCCAGCGGGGTACCGGACGGAACACGGTCTGCCGCAGGGTCATCGCGCCGGCCGCGATATCCCCGCCCACATAGTTCGAGTTGTACGCGGGCAGCTCCGCGGCAGTACATACGTGTTTCGCGAGGATCAGGTCCCGGAATCCCGGGGCGAATCGCTCTATCTGCGCGATGATCAGCTCGCTGATATCGCGGTCCGAACCGTGCGGCACATGGGCATAGGTGTACAGGGTGTGCCGCCCCGCGGGAGCGCGCGTGGGGTCGACGACACCGGGCTGTATCACCAGGGTGTAAGGACGATCGGGTAGTACACCCGCCGCGATGGCGTGTTCGGCGGCCAGTGCTTCGGCGCGGGTGCCGACCAGATGCAGCGTGCCGGCTTCGGCGCACCCCTCGGCCTGCCACGGCACCGGCCCGGACAGCGCGAAATCGACCTTGCAGGAGCCCGGCCCGTACCGGACGCGGGCGAGCCGGCGACGGTAGCCGGCAGGCAGCCGCTCCCCGGCGATCCGCAACAGTTCGGCCGGAGAGGTGTCGCACAGGATCGCCCGGGCCGCCCCGAATTCGGCCAGCGAATCCACCCGGTGCCCGGTGATCACCCGCCCGCCGCGATACCGCAGTTCGTCGGCCAAGGCGTCCACGATCGCCTGACTGCCACCACGCGGTACAGGCCAGCCTCCGGCATGCGCGAGAGTGGCCAGGAGCAGCCCGGCGCCCACGGCGGGCAACGCGCGCGGCGGAATGACGGCATGGGTGGCGACACCGGTGAAGAGAGCCGGGGCGGCCGACCCGGTGAAGCGGGTGTTCCACAGTGGAGAACCCTGCTCCAGCATCCGCAGACCGAACCGGATCGTGGCCGGAGATATCGGTATATGCCGCATATCGGACATCGCGGTATCCACCACGCCGGACCAATCGCGAACCAGGGGCTCGAACAACCTCCGCCATGCCCGGCCGTCCCGGCCCAGCCCGTCGACGGTACGGTCCAGATCCCGCCAGGCCACCCCCGCCGTACCCCCGTCCAGGGGATGGGCATAGGACGCGGTGGGCGTCAGCAACTCCACCCCGTGCGCCTGCAGATCGAAAGCCCGGAAGAACGGCGAGGCCAACGCCATCGGATGCGCGCCGGCGCAGATATCGTGCCGGAACCCGGGCAGGGTGACCTCCGCGGTCCGGCAACCGCCGCCCACCGTCTCTCCCGCCTCGTACACCTCGACCTCGAGTCCCGCACCGGCCAGTATCACCGCCGCCGCGAGACCGTTGGGCCCGGACCCCACCACCACGACATCAGCCATGAGCTCAATGGTATTGGCGCCGGCCCCGGCGTCACGGGCTCGAGCTGGTTTTATTTCTCGACGTCGGCGGACACCGCCGGACGAACCCGGCGCCCGGTGTGGACCGGCAGGTGTTCGTAGCCGTGCAGGGTGAACAGCGGGCGACGGGTGGGTGCGGCGGTGCGGCGCAGGTCCGGGAAGGTTTCGAAAAGGGCGCGCAGAGCGTGGGTCGCTTCCATCCGGGCGAGACCGGCGCCGAGGCATACGTGGATACCGCTGCTGAAACCCAGGTGGTCCTTGGCGTTCTCCCTGGTGATGTCGAAACGCGCCGGATCGGGAAAAACCGCGGGATCACGATTCGCGCCGGCCAGTGAGAGGACCACGGTGGAGCCTTCGCGCACTCGGTGGCCGGCGATGTCCAGATCGGTACGTGCGGTGCGGGCGGTGGTCTGTACCGGCGGATCGATACGCAGGATCTCCTCGACCGCGTTGGGCCACAGTTCCGGTTCGGCGCGCAGCCGGGCGAGTTGATCCGGGTGGTCGAGCAGCCGGACGACCCCCTTGCCGATGAGGTTCACCGTCGTTTCGAAACCGGCCCCCATCAGCAGGGTGGCGGAGGCGCACAGTTCGTGGGTGGACAGATCGCCCGCGGTGACCAGGCTGCTGAGGATATCGTCGCCGGGTTCGGCGCGCAGCCGCTCGATATGTTCCAGAAGATAGCGGTGCACGCTCTCCGAGGATTCCATGGCCCGCTGGTGGAGCCGCCAGGAGATGCCGAGGTCCAGGAGCGGGCTGATATCGTCGCCCCAGCGCAGGAACATTTCCCGGTCCGCGTCGGGGAAACCGAGCATTTCCGAGATGATGGCGATCGGCACCTGCGCGGCGAAACCACCGATGAGGTCGGCGGGGCCGTCGTCGGGCAGCGCCCGCAGGAGTTCGTCGGTGACGGTGACGATACGGTCGCGCAGCCGGGCCACGGCGCGGGGAGTGAACGCGGAGGCGACGGGTTTACGCATCCGCGCGTGTTCGGGCTCATCGATCATCAGCATGGAGGGCGGGTCGACCGGGTTCGGCGGCAGCGGCAGCCGCTCCACGGCCCGGCGCACGGGAGCGGGCAGGCGGAGCACCGTGGGCATGCCGACACCGAAACGGTTGTCGCGCAATATTTCTCGACACAAGGCATGATCGAAGGTGGCCCATACCGGCGCGATCCGGTGTAGCCCCCCGTCGCCGCGCAACTCCTCGATCAGCGCATAGGGGTTCTCGATACCCTCCGGACTGCCGTTGAGCCGCGCGAAGGCGTCCCCCTGGCGTAGCCGGATCTGTTTACCCAGCCGGAGGAGACCGTGGTTGTTGACCCATCGATACACGTACTGCGGTTTCATCACACCACTCCGTCGTCGTGCCGGCACCTTGTCTCGACGCTACGGGCCCCGCGGCGTGCGCGGAACCTGCCGGAGTCGGAATCCCGCCCCCTACCGTGGTAGGAGACGGCGGATCACAGTACGTGAGTGACCCGTTCGGTCTGCACCCGCCGATCTCGCTGCCCCGGATCGGGATTGGCCACCTGCACCAGCGACGCACCGGCCCCGAGCACCGCGATATAGCGGTCGATCAGTTCGTCGGCGGTATCCCAGCTGCCCTGGGACAGAACCCGGTCGGATTCGGAAATTCCCTGCCGTGCGGCCGATTTCCGGGCCGCGATGAGCACCTCGGCCACCGACATACCCTCCAGCGCGGCCCCGGTGCCGCCGGGCAGGAACTGGTCCCCGTGCACCCGGACCGCCGTCGCGTAGTCGGTGACGCCCAGAGGCAGATCCCGTACAGGGCCACCCATGGGATCCAGGGAGAGTGCGGCGACCTCGGCGGCGTCTTCGGTTTCGGCCAGCCGTTCCGCGGCGGCGAAGACCAACTCCGCATCGGGGTCGGCGTGCAGTACCACCTCGGTACCGGCCCACCAGCAGCCGAGCAGGACCGCGGCCGTCTGCCAGTGCGCGGGCAGGAGTACCGCGACGCGGGCACCCGGCGTGAGGCCGAACTCGTCGCGGACCAGATTGGCGGTTTTGGCCGCCCAATTGGCCAGGGTGAGCCCGGAGAGTTCGATCCGGGCGCCGACCGCGTCGTCGTACCAGGTGACGCGGGGTGCCGCGGGTTCGCGCTCCAGGATCGGCTCGAGTACCGCTTCGGGAAGGGTCGTGGCCTGGTCTATGTCACGCATCGTCTGCTTTCGCGCTCAATTCACACAGGTGGGTCCGTCTTCGGCCGCCGCGATGGGCGGTGCGGGCGGCACCGGAGTGGCCGATGTCGACGTATCGCCGAAATCGAGCACGCTCTCGCTACCGGATCCGGGGCCAGCGTAGTCGCTCGCCAGCACCACACTCACCGTTCCCGCCGCGACCGACGAGTCGGAGACGACGGGAAGCCCACCGAGCGCGGCCGCCACCGCCCGCGCGCCCGGATCCGAGCTCGAGGCAGCGAGCACCTGACTTTCGGAGACCGGCCCATCCGAATAGTTACCCACGTCCCCGGTGATGTAACCGAACGCGGCGAGTTCCTGGGCGACCGAATTGGCCAGGCCCGTGATCAGGCTGGAGTTGTAGACGGCCACTTCCACGAGTCCGGGATCGATATCCGGCACCGCTGTGGTGACGGTGGTCTCGGGAGCGGGCGGTTGCGCACCGACCAGTGCGGCCACGTACTCCCGCACCTCGTCCGGATCCACCCGGACCACCGATTCCCCGTTCGATGTGGTGCCGTTGAGGTCGGCGACCGGGATCGTTTCGAAGGTGACCTCGCCGGCGGCCAGATCCTGAAGCTGGTTCAGGAAGGCCAGCAGATCCCAGCCCTCGTCGAGCACGATGGTGCGGCCGACGGCGTCGCTGAGTTCGCGCAGCCGGCTCGGGTTGCTCAGCGTGTCGGCGCTGATCACCTGGTGCACCAACTGGGCCATGAACACCTGCTGGCGCACGATACGGTCCAGATCACCGCGTTCCAGGTTGTGCCGCTGCCGCACGAAGCTCAACGCCCGGGGGCCGTCCAGTTTCTGCCGTCCGGCCGGGAAATAGGCGCCGGACAGCGGCTCGTCGACCGGATGGCGCAGGCAGACGTCGACGCCACCGACCGCGTCGGTGAGCAGCACGAAGCCGAGCAGACCGACCTCGGCGTAGTGGTCGACGGTTATCCCGGTGAGCCCGGCCACCGCCCCGATCAGGGCCTGCCGGCCGCGCTGGGTGGACTGCTGTTCGGCTTCCTCGAGATCTGTTCCCGCCGCGAGTAGTTCGCCCATTTCGGTCTGCTTGGTGACACCGTACGCGGAATTGATCTTCCCCTTACCCATCCCCGGAATATCGACATAGGCGTCCCGGGGAATGGAGATGGCCGTGGCCGACCGGCCGTCGTTGGGCACCCGCACCAGCACGATGGTGTCGGTATTGGTGCCGATCTCGTCGCCGGCGTGCAGTATGGCGCGTTCGGCCTCGCTGAGCGGGTTGCCCTTGGCGTCGGTGCGCGAATCGACACCCACCAGCAGGATGTCCACCGCACCGTCGCGATGCCCGCCCAGGCCCAGATCGCCGATCCGTTCGATATTCGACACCAGCGAATCCACACCGCGCCAGGCGAACCCGGTCGCCACCAGCACAATGAGAGCGACCGACGCGACGAACACCCGCATCGGCCGCCACACCGTCGGCTCCCCACGCTGTGCCACCTTGAACATCCTCTCCCCGTACGGATCGGTCGAGGACCCCGACCCACTGTGCGTATGTCGTCGACTACCTCCGCACCACGCAGGCTAACCAACAGCGGCCCGGGTGACCCCGATTCGGTTGTCCGACGGCGTGCCAGACTGTGCCGGTGAACGCCGCACCGCCCGATCTCGCCGACCGTCTGCTCGTCACCGGGGCCGGGGGGCAACTCGGCCGGGAACTGGTCCGGCTGGTCCCCGGCATCCGCGCCGTCGACCGGTCCGGCCTCGACATCACCGACCGATCGGCCGTGGAATCGGTGATCCGCCCGGGAGATATCGTCGTCAATTGTGCCGCCTACACCGCGGTCGACCGGGCCGAATCCGAGCCCGAGGCGGCCTTCGCGGTGAATGCCACCGGGCCGGCGGTCCTGGCCGCGGTCTGTGCGCGGGCCGGCGCCCGGCTGATCCATGTCTCCACCGACTACGTGTTCCCCGGCACCGGCACCGACCCCTACGAACCGGGCGACCCCACCGGACCCGCCACCGTCTACGGCCGCTCCAAACTCGCCGGCGAGCTCGCCGTACACGAACACCTCCCGCAGGCCCGGATCGTTCGCACAGCCTGGGTGTACAACGGCGCCGACGGTGATTTCGTCGCCACCATGCGCCGCTTGGAGCGGGAACGCGACACCGTCACCGTGGTGACCGATCAGATCGGTTCCCCCACCTATGCCGCCGATCTCGCCGCCGGACTACTCGAACTGGCCGCCCTCCCCCATGCGCCGGCACTGCTGCACGCCACCAATTCGGGCAGCGCCAGCTGGTTCGATCTGGCGCGTGCGGTGTTCACGGGTATCGGCGCCGATCCGGAACGGGTGCGCCCCTGCACCACCGCGGAATTTCCCCGGCCCGCGCCCCGGCCCGCCTTCTCGGTTCTGTCCGGCACGGCCTGGCGGCGAGCCGGACTGACCCCGTTGCGCCCCTGGGAATCCGCGCTGACCGAAGCACTGGTCCGGGCGGCCTACTAGGGTGGGGCGCTGTGAGCGCTTCCGATACCCCGGATCAACCGCATGACCGCGCACGTCTGGCCGTGGTCACGGTCACCTATTCGCCGGGCGAACACCTCGAGCATTTCATCAGCACCCTGGCCACCGCCACCGCGGAGAAACCACAGGTGATCCTGGCCGACAACGGATCGACCGACGGTGTTCCGGAGCTGGTCGCCGAGGCCAACGCCCATGTGCGGTTCCTACCGACCGGCGGCAACATCGGCTACGGCGGCGCCATCAACCGCGCCGTCGCCGAACTCGACCCCGACCTCGAATACGTGGTGATCGCCAACCCGGATATCCGCTGGGGCAGCAATTCCATCGACATCATGCTCGAAGCCGCCCGGCGGTGGCCCCGCGCCGGGGCGATCGGCCCCCTCGTCCGCGAACCGGACGGCAGCGTCTATCCGTCGGCGCGCTCGGTCCCCGGCCTGCTCGACGGTGCCGGTCACGCGCTGCTCGGCGCGATCTGGAAGAGCAATCCGTGGACGCGCCGCTACCGCCAGGAGAACGAGGAGATCTCCGAGCGCACCGTGGGCTGGTTGTCCGGGTCGTGCCTGCTGGTGCGGCGGGAGGCGTTCGATTCGATCGACGGTTTCGATTCGCGCTACTTCATGTACATGGAGGACGTCGACTTCGGCGACCGGATGGGCCGGGCCGGCTGGCACAACGTCTTCGTCCCCGAGGCCGAGGTCACCCACGCCAAGGGGCACGCCGCCGGGCGCAACCCGGAGAAGATGCTCCCGGCCCATCACGCCAGCGCCTACCGTTTCCAGGCCGATCGGCATCCGCACTGGTGGCAGGCCCCGTTGCGGCTGGCACTGCGGGCCGGACTTGCGGTGCGCTGCCGGATTGCGGTTCGATCCGCACTGCGCGCACGGGATCGGGAACAAGCCGGATAGCGCTACGCCGGTACCGTACCGGGTCGATGATCGGATGGAACAAGGGAGCTCCATGGCAGCACAAGCAGACACGGACGCGGTGATCCTGGTCGGTGGGAAGGGAACGCGGCTGCGGCCGCTGACCCTCTCGGCGCCCAAACCGATGTTGCCGACAGCGGGGGTGCCCTTCCTGACCCATCTGCTGACCCGGATCGCGAGCGCCGGCCTCACCCACGTGGTGCTGGGGACCTCCTACAAGGCCGAGGTGTTCGAGGAGCACTTCGGCGACGGGGCCGAACTGGGCCTGGAAATCGAGTACGTCACCGAGACCGAACCGCTGGGCACCGGCGGCGGCATCCGCAATGTGCTGCCCCGGCTGCGCGCGGACAACGTCATGGTGTTCAACGGTGACGTCCTCGGCGGCACCGATCTGCGGGCCGTTCTGGAAACGCATGAAACCACCCGGGCCGATGTGACCCTGCACCTGGTGCGGGTCAGCGATCCCCGGGCCTTCGGCTGTGTCCCCACCGACGACGAGGGCCGGGTGACCGCGTTCCTGGAGAAGACCCAGGACCCGCCGACCGATCAGATCAATGCCGGCTGCTACGTGTTCCGGCGGGAATACATCGAGAAGATCCCGTCCGGGCGGCCGGTCTCGGTGGAACGCGAGGTGTTCCCCGCGCTGCTGACCGAGGGCGCCCGGGTACAGGGGCATGTCGACACCTCGTACTGGCGGGATATGGGCACCCCCGAGGACTTCGTCCGCGGCTCCGCCGACCTGGTGCGCGGGATCGCCCCCTCCCCCGCCCTGCCGGGGCAGCGCGGGGAGGCCCTGATCCACGAGGGCGCCGGTGTGGCGCCCGGGGCGCTCCTGATCGGCGGCACCGTGGTCGGCCGTGGCGCCGAGGTCGGCGCCGGTGCTCGCCTGGACGGCGCCATCCTCTTCGACGGTGCCAAAGTGGAGGCCGGCGCCACGGTGGAACGCTCGATCGTGGGCTTCGGTGCCCGCATCGGCCCCCGCGCCCTGGTCCGTGACGGTGTCATCGGCGACGGCGCCGGTGTGGGCGCCCGCTGCGAACTCCTGCGTGGTGCCCGGGTATGGCCGGGGGTACAGATCCCCGACGGCGGTATCCGCTTCTCCACCGACGTATAGCGCGGCTCAAGCGAATCCCACGGCCCGCTCCCCCCATGCGGTGAGCAGCTCCCCCTCCGGGTCCGGGACCACCCGGTCGATCGCATCGATCAGCAGCGTATCCCGGGATTCGGGGTGGTAGGGGGGCCAGTGTTTGGACCCGTCGAGCGCGGCCGGCACCCCGTGCTCGGCGAAGGCCAGCCAGCGGCGCATCATCCGGCCGGAGATCTCCATCGCCTGACGGCGGCCACCGAGCCAGAAGGTGGGATCGTGGTCGAAGGTCCCGAAGTTGCCGAAGACGTAGGGCAGTTCGGTGGCGTGCCCCGCGCCGACCCGCGCGGCGCGCAACATGGGGGTCGCGTGGTCGAAGCGGTACATCCAGGTGCGGGAATGCTGGGCGTGGCCGTCGGCGACCCAGAGCGCGGGCATCCGGAACGCGGCGTCGGTGGACATGGCCAGCGCACCGCGCGGTTTGGCCAGGTCCGGATACACCGCGGTGATCTCCGCGATACGTTCCGCCGAGAGGTCCGGGTGCCCGGCCTGCACCTGCTCGAGCATGGTGTTCACCGCTTCGGGGGTCACCGGCATGATCGGTGAACGGAACAGGCGGAACAGCGAGGCCTCGTCCTTGTTCGTACCGATGATCAGCGGTACCCGGTGGGAGCGGCCGTCCCGGAAGCGGTCGGCGGGATAGCCGGGGAGCAGATCTTCGTCCACCACCGGCGCCGCGGCCAAGGTGCCGGGTGCCCGGCCCGGAACCTCGTCGATCAGTACGGCGGCGGCTTTTACGATCCGCTCGATCGGGCATTCGAGGAGTTCACCGATCCGGGCCCGGGGCAGATCCACCAGTTCCCGGAACCGTTCGGCCACCCCGGCCGCGCGTTCGCGGCCGTAGACGGCCGTCGCGGGCGGGCTCTGCGCGATGGCACGCTGGAACAGGCCGGCGGCGCGCGGCGCGGTGAGCAGCGCGGTCACACAACCGGCACCGGAGGACTCCCCGAACAGGGTTACGTTGCCGGGGTCACCACCGAAGCCGGCGATATTGTCCCGTACCCATTCGAGGGCGGCGAGCTGGTCGAGGAGACCGAGGTTGGGAACGAACTCGTCGGACAGCGACGACAGGTCGAGGAAACCGAGCGCCCCCACCCGGTAGTTCACCGTCACCACCACCACGTCCCCGGTGAGCGCGAGGCTGGTGCCGTCGTAGACCGCCTGGGCAGCCGAGCCCAGGCAGTACGCGCCGCCGTGCAGCCACACCATCACCGGCCGCGGTTCGTCGGTGGTGGCGGCCGGGGCCCACACATTGAGCCACAGACAGTCCTCACCCATGTCCAGGGTGCGGTCGAGGGGCACCGTGTTGTCCATGTCCTGCGGGGCGATCTGCCCGAAGGTCACACAATCGCGGATACCGTCCCAGGGTTGCGGCGGACGCGGCGGGCGGAACCGCCGGGGTCCGGCGGGGGCAGCGGCATACGGGATCCCCCGCCACACCGAGACGGCCCCTTCCCGGGTGCCGCGGACCGCACCGGACTCGGTCCGTGCCACCGGGGCGGATCCATCCACCCCAGGCGTCACCTCGAAGCACTGGACGTTCATCACAGACCTCCTCTACCTGTGAATTCGAGGGTACGGGCGAAGTGGTTACAGTTCGGTTCCAGAAATATCGCGTTGTCCGCGAATACGCCGTACGAAACGCCCGTACAATTCCGCTGTGCCGAGTTATGAGTTCCGCTGCCGCAGTTGCGGCGATACTTTCGAGGTCAACCGTCCCATGGCGCAGGCATCGGATCCGGCGCTCTGCCCGAGCGGCCACGACGATACGGTGAAACTGCTCACCACCTTCGCCGCGACCGGCCAGGCCGGGGCGCCGGCGGTTCCGGCTCCCCCCGCGGCCGGTGGCGGCTGCTGCGGTGGCGGCTGCTGCGCCTGAGGACCCGCGGCCGGGAAACGGCGCGGCTACTCCGCGTCTTCCCGGTCGATATGGCCGAGATCCCGGGCCGGGGCGATCCGGTCGCGGACGCGTTGTTTGAGCACGGCGATCTCCGGGAAGCCGCCATCGGTCTTACGCTCCCATACCTGCACATCGTCCACGGTGATACGGAAGACCCCACCTTCGCCCGGGATCAGCGCGACCTCGCCGATATCGGTACCGAAGGTGCTCAACAGCTCCTGGGCCATCCAGCTCGCACGGAGCAGCCAGCGGCACCGGATGCAGTATTCGATGGCGATACGCGGCATGCGGTGCACCCTACCGGGGGCCGGCGGGACGGGCCCGGCGCCCGCCGCGCGGCCCGGGCGACCGCCGGTCAGTCCCCGATATCGCCGTCCAGGTAGCACCACGCCCCCTCGGCCCGGGTGAAACGGCTGATCTCGTGGAGCCGGCCGCGCCCGGCGGGGTCCCGGTAATGCGCGGTGAACTCGACGGTGCCGGTCCGGTCGAAGGGACCACCCGCCGTCGTGTGCTGGACCTCCAGGAAAAGCCAGCGGCGGTCGGGGTCGAGTTCCAGGTCGGCGGGGCGGGTCGCCGGATGCCAGGAACGCAGCAGATAGCCGGCATCGCCGACGGCGAAGGCGGTGTAACGCGACCGCATGAGTGCCTCCGCGCTCGGCGCCGGACGACCGGCCAGCAGTGGGCCACAGCACGCGCCGAAGGTATCGCCACGGCGGCAGGGGCACGGTTTCGTCTCGTCCACGCCTCCGATTCTGCGCCCGGCGACTCCGGTATCAACGGCGCACCCCCGCCAGTTCCGTGGCTATCCGCGCGGTGTCGTCGCGCCAGCGGAGCAGTTCGGTGACGCCGGGAGCCAGTTCGTAATCATGGTGGTGCGTGGCGTGGGAGAGCGCGGTCCACAGGGCCGCGATACGCGCGGCGGTGGCGGGATCGGTGACCACGCGCAGGGCCAGCAACTGGGCGCGCATCGGGCAGCGGACGAGATCGGGCTCGGTGCGGGACCACAGTTCGTCCACCGACTGTTCCAGTGCGATCCGCAGGATCCACGCGGTGGCCCGGGACCAGACGCCGTCGGCGGCGGGTACGGAGCCGTCCAGCAGGCGATCCACCACCGCGAGCCGCTCGGCGACGGTGGGCCGGGGCCCGGCGGCCTCCGCCCCGCGTGGACGCCGGTTCGCGGCACCCCGGCGGCCGGTCCGGTGGCCGCTCATCCGGCCAGCCAATCGACGAAGCGTTCGGTGTCGGTGATCAGATCGGCGAGGTCGCGGGCGATCGGGATATGGGCACCCGCGGTGGCGTCGCGGACGACATCGACGGCCCAGCGGCCCTCCTTGGCCAGTTGTTTGTTCAGATCCTCGATCCGGTGCCCGGGGCCGAGCACCGCGAGCGTCACCATGGCTCGGGTGGACTGCGCGGTGTCGATACGCCGCTGCACTTCACGATGATCCATATCACCGGCGAGCAGATCCCGTTTGGCCCGGGCCAAACTGGCCGCTTCGAGCGCGGACCGGCAGCAGGTGGCGACCAGTTCGTCGGCGATGGCGCGGGGCAGCTGCGGGGTGCGCAGCAGCGCGCGGGCGTCGTCGAGGTAGCGGCGCACCGGGTCGCTGGAGAGCCGGACCTCCACCACCGAGCGTTCCCGCCGCCGCACCTCCAGGATGCGAGCATCGATCTGCATCCGGCGCACCGCCTCGGCGAGGCGATCGTCATGGGTGAACACCACGACCTGCCGATCCCAGGCCACGGTCGCCAGCACTCGGGCCAGGCCGTCGACCTTGGCCGGATCCATGGCCTGGACCGGGTCGTCGATCACGACGAAGCGGAACGGGCTCGCGGGGACAGTGGCCCGCGGCAGGAACAGCGCCAGGCCCAGCGCGTGCAGTTCGCCCTGGCTCATCACCCCCAGCGCGGCGCCGTCCACCTCGTCCACGGTGACCTCGAGCTGGACCCGGCGGGCGGTGTTCGCGTTGCCCTGCAATCGGATTCCACCCAGTTCGACGCTGCTCTGCTGGCGCAGGCTCTGCCATACCCATCGGGCCGTCCCGGCCAGCGGCGCCATCCGCTCGTCGCGCACCTGCGCGGTGGCGGTTTTCAGCCAGTCTTCGGCGGTGCGCACGGTGTGTAGTTCGGTGGCATGTTCGTCGACATCGCGGGCGAGCTCCACCCAGGCACGCAGTCGCGGCACGAACGGTGCCCACATCTCGTCGAGCCGGTCGAGTTCCTTGGCGGCGCGTTGCTGGACGAACGCCAGCTCCGTGGACAAGCGGTCGTAGACGGCGCGTATCCGGTCCGGTAGATCGGCCGCGGCGGCCGATTCGGGCAGCGTCACCCACCGGGACCAGACCTCGCGCAGGGCAGCGGTTTCCAGGTAGGCGAGTTCTTCGGCGGCGGCCAGCGCCCCGGGAAGTTCTCCCGTCAGTACTCGCAGTTCGGACAGTCCAGCGGTGTGTTCGGCCCGGGCCGCCGCCAGGCCGGCCGTCCGCGTGGAGAGGTCGTCGATGGCCGTTTCCGTCTCGCGCAGCCAATGCGCGTCGAGCCCGGTACGACCGCAGACCGGACACGGGTAGCGGGCGGTATCCGCGCCGGGTTCCGGCCGCGGCCCGGCCCCGGCGGCCGGGCCCTGTCCGTCCGGTTGCCGAACCGGATCCGCGCCGGAGACCTGCGCGCCGACGTGGGCGTGGGCGGCGCGCAGGAGTTCGAGGACGCGCAGATCGGCGGCCGCCTCGGGCGAGGCCGCGAGCGCGGCGCGGGCCGCGGCGAGCCGGTCGGCCAGCGCCGCGACCCGGCCCGCGGCGGGCAGTTCCAGGGCGAGCAGGGCCCGCAGGGCGGCCGGTTCCGGGCCCGCGGCCGTATCGCCGGCCAGGCTCTCCAGTGCGGCGAGGTCGGGCGTGAGCGCACGGAGCAGCCGCTCGGCGTGTGCGGCACGGTGGTCGGGGACACCGGCGAGTTCGGTTCGCAGGGCCTGGCGTTCCCGCCGGGCGGTCCGGGCGGCGCGCTCCATCTCCAGCCGACGGTCCCGGATCTGCTCGTGCGCGGCGATCAGTTCCTCCAGGCCCAGCAGCTGATGCAGCGCGTCGAACAGTTCGCTCGGCTTACCGTCGACCAGGGCACCGAGTTCGCTGTAGGACAAGAACGGCCGGTACAGCTCCATGGGGACCGCCCAGTCGCCGCTGGGGAACGCGGCGGGAGGCTCCGTACCACGCCGCTGAGTCCATCGTCCGCCGGACAGCGGCTCCTCCGCTGCCCATTCGCGAGTGATGCGCAGCGCCGATTCCGAGCCGTCGGTGCGCAATTCGAGCTCGAGCCGAACCGGGCCGGCGCGGTGCAGGTTGCGCCAGCCTTCCCGCCAGGCGGCCGAACGTCCGTCCCAGCGGCGGTTTCCCCCGGTGAGCGCCAGTTCCGCGGCTTCGGCGAAACTCGATTTACCGCTGCCGTTGCGGCCGGTCACCAGGGTGAGCCCGGGGCCCGGGGGAAGCTCGAGTACGGTTTCGGGCCCGATACCGCGGAACCCCTGGACGCGGATGGCCCGCAGGAATATTCCGTCGAGGCCGAACTCCGATATCGCTGCGTTCTTTCCGGACGGGTTCAGGGCCGCGCGTACCACCGCGGCGACCTCTGGGGGGATATCCGGATCCGCGCTGATCCGATGCGCGAGCAACGCGCCGGGCCGTACGGGTGCCGCATCGGAATCGTCACGCCCAGAATTCACGAAACTTCTCCACCCCTCGAGACCACCCGCGTATGACGGCCCCCATCTGTGGTCGTACGGTCGAAAGCTGGGCGAAACGCTACCCGATGGCGGCCGATCCGGACAGTGCCGCCGTGTGAATCCGTCCGGGACGGTCGATCCCGAATGCGCTACACGCCATCACGGCAGCGCACGCGGTAACGCGAGAGCCGAACTTACCCGCGGGGATGGGATCTGGTCATCGACCTCGCCGGCCGGACGCCGATGGCCACCCCTCGCCAACCCCGTCGGGCAGCTCGTTGGTGTGTCACCCTTCAGGGGGTGGCTCGGCCTGGCCGAACAGGACAGGATGCCAGAGCTGTTCCGATCACGCAAGGTCAACGGCGGCCGCTTGATGCCGAATAGGGCTCGGCAGCAACCTTTTCCAGCGCTTTCGCTGTCACGTTGTGATTCTGTCGGTGCGGTGCGATAGAAATCTCGCGACCGAGAAACGGGGGCACGATGACCGAACGAAACGGAACCACCGGATGACGCAACGGTGGACCGGAAACCAGGTGGCAGCACTCGCACCGGATGCGAGTTCGCTCACCGCCGCACGCAAGCTCA
Organism: Nocardia sp. X0981; assembly: GCF_977089955.1. NCBI lineage: Bacteria > Bacillati > Actinomycetota > Actinomycetes > Mycobacteriales > Nocardiaceae > Nocardia > Nocardia sp. X0981. Next base: position 216,967 of record NZ_OZ372435.1, read on the forward strand.
CCGGGAAATGGACCGACTCCGGCTGGTCCGGCACCGCGCTGTGGGGATTGTGCAAGGGCAGCGGGAAGACTCCGTACCAGACGATCGTCGATCTGGGTGGTCCCGCGTTCCGCTGCTCCTGCCCGAGCCGGAAGTTCCCCTGTAAACACGCACTCTCGCTGCTGATGAACTGGTCCGCCGGCACGGTTGCCGAAACCGGTGAAACCGCCGATTTCGCCGCCGAGTGGATCGGGCGCCGGGCGGAGAAGGCGAGCGCGCCGAAGAAACCGCGTACCGAGAATCCGGCGACCACCGAGCAGCGGCAGCACCGGGTCGCGGCGGGGTTGTCCGAGCTCGACACCTGGCTGGCCGATCAGGTCCGCACAGGATTGGCCCAGACGGATCGCTCGTACGCCGCGTTCGAAGCGGTCGCCGCCCGGATGGTGGACGCACAGGCGCCGGGGGTGGCCGCCGCGCTGCGCCGGTTGCCGGCGATGTCGACCGGGCAGGCCGGCTGGCCCGAGGCTGTACTGGGCCGATTCGCCTGGCTACACCTGCTGGCGGTCGCGCATACGAAGCTGGATACGCTGCCCGCCCCCATGGCCGCAACGGTCCGCGCTCATATCGGCTACCCGGTCCCGGCCGAGTCGGTACACGGTGAGCCGGCCGTACACGATCGCTGGCTGACGGTTGCTGTGCGCACGGCCGAGGAGGACCGGTTGCACACCCGGCGCACCTGGTTGTACGGGTTGCGCACCGGCCGCTGGGCACTGATCCTGGACCACTCGCACGGTGCGCCTTCCTTTCCCTCTCATCTGCCGCCGCTCGGCCTGGCGCGGGAGACCGCCTTGCACTACTACCCCGGCGCGCTCGCGTTGCGTGCGGTGGTCGGCCACGGCGCGGACACCGCCGCCGCGGCACAGACACCCGCCCCCGACGAATTCACCGCCGCGCCCGGCACCGTGGCCGACGCGCTGACCGGCTTCGCCGCGGCGGCCGCCGCCGACCCGTGGCTGGAGTCCTGGCCGGTACTGCTCCACGGCGTAACGCCGGTACACGACGGTTCCGACTGGTGGCTGGCCGAATCCGACGGAACGGCGCTGCCCCTGGCGACCCCCGCGCAACCATGGCGCCTGCTGGCGCTCTCCGGAGGCCGGCCGGTCACCGTTTTCGGCACCTGGAGCGGACGGCGGCTGGAGGCGATCTCCGTACTGGCGGCAGCGGAATTCCATGATGTGGGTCCGGTCGCCGGCACCGCGCACCCGGCGGTCGCCGCCACTCCGGAGACCGCGTCGGCGGCACTGCTGGGTACGGCGCGGGGGGTCGTGGCACTGCCGGGACTGCCCGGTCCGGTCGCCACGGCCGCCGCGGCACTGGGCGATCGTGATGCCGCGTATCGGCTGCTGGAAACCGCCGCTATGGAAACAGCCTGGTCGCGGGGTGGCTGTCTACCGAGCCGAGTGGAGGTACCGGCGGATCCGGCCGCCGACGATCCGCGGCCGGTGCTCCCCCGCGCGGCGGCCGACCGGCTGGCCCTGCTGATCGAAACACGACCCGAGTTCCTGCCGGAATGGTTCGCCGCGGCACGGCCGCACGATTACCGCGCGCCGGACCGGCTGGTGGGGCAGCTTCTCCGGTTCGCCTCGAACGACAAGGAATCACGGGAACCGATTCTGCGGCTGGCGGGGGCCCGGGGCCGCTGGCTGGCCGGGCAGATGCCCCAATGGCACGGCCTGGTCCGGCGCGATACCACCGAACCGGAACCCAGCGCGGAAACATGGCGGCTGGGCCTGCCGCCGGAACGTCTCCAGTGGCTGAGAGCGCTGCGCCGCCGGGACACCACCGCGGCCCGGGAGGCGCTGGCGCAGGCGTGGCCGCGGGAATCCGGTACACCGAAAGCCGAGTTGCTGGCGGTACTGGCCGACGGCCTGGGTCCCGGCGACGAGGAATTGCTCGAGCGGGCACTGAGCGATCGGCGCGGGGACGTCCGACGTACAGCGGCGGAACTCCTGGCCCGGCTGCCCGGTTCGGCTTTCGCCGACCGGATGGCCACCCGCGCCGCCACCTGGGTGAAATGCGTGGACGACGACCCGCGGCAGCCGCCCGAACTGGCCGTCGGCATACCGGAAACACTCGACGAGGCGGCGCTACGCGACGGTTTCGGTGACAGCACGACGGAATTCGGCTATCGCTGGAACGGGCAGCCCGACCATACCGCGACCCGGTTACGGAAACTGGCCGCTGCGCTGCCGCCGGGCTACTGGGCCGATCGTCTCGGCTCCCCGGAACGGGCCGTCGCGGCCCGGGTCGAGGATAGATTCCGGCAGCCGCTGTTCGACGGCTGGATGGACGCCGCCCTGGCACAGCGCGACAGTGTATGGGCACAGGCGCTGTTCGCCGAGGGGATGCCGTCGAACCTGGCGATCCTGCGCCGGCCGGAACTGTTCGCGCTGATCCCGCCCGCCGGACAGGTGCGGCATCTGCTGCGGCTGGACACCTCCTGGCTGTCCGAACTGGAATCCCTGCTGGCCGGAGTGGCTCGCCCCTGGCCGGCGGAACTCGCGCGGCATCTGCTGCACCTGGTGGAGGAACGAGCGCGAACCGCGGCCCGGCGGCGCGGCGCGCCGGGGACATATCCGAGTGCCCACCGTTCGCTACTGCACACCATCGCACTCCATCTCCCACCCGAATACGCGAGCGAGGTCTCCGCACTGGCCCGTCGCTGTGAAGCCGAAGACTGGGCCGCCGCGATCGAGCTGCTCGCCCACGACCTCATCCAACGATCCGCGATGCTCGAGGAGCTCAAGTGACCACCATCGAAACCGAACCCGCCCGGCAACTGCTGCGCCCCCACGCCGAACAGGCATTCGCCGGCGAATTGCGGGCTCTCGCCGCCGCGGACGACCGGCCGCGCCCGCCCTCCTGGGCCATGTCGCCCTGGGCGGTGGTGACCTATCTGATGGGTGCCACCCTGGCCGACGGCACGGTGATCACCCCGAAATACGTGGGCCCGCGCCGGCTCATGGAGGTCGCGGTCGCCACCTTGGCCACCGATCGCGCACTACTGCTGCTCGGTATGCCGGGAACCGCCAAAACCTGGGTTTCCGAACATCTCTCGGCCGCCATCAGCGGCTCCTCCACCCTGCTGGTGCAGGGCACCTCGGGCACCGCCGAGGAGGCGATCCGCTACGGCTGGAACTATGCCCGGCTGCTCGCCGAGGGGCCCAGCGACGGCGCGCTGGTGCCCTCGCCGATCCTCACCGCCATGCGTTCCGGCGCGATCGCCCGGCTCGAGGAACTCACGCGCATCCCGTCGGATGTGCAGGATGCCCTGATCACCATTCTGTCCGAGAAGACCCTGCCCGTCCCGGAACTCGGGATCGAGATCCAGGCCGCCAAGGGTTTCAATCTCATCGCCACCGCCAACGACCGCGACCGCGGCGTGAACGATCTGTCCTCGGCGCTGCGCCGCCGGTTCAACACCGTCGTACTGCCCCTCCCCGGCAGCGAGGCCGACGAGATCGATATCGTCACCCGCCGGGTCGAACAACTGGGCTCGGCGCTGGAACTGCCCGAGGTCCCGGCCGCGGCCGAGGAGGTGCGCCGGGTCGTCCGGATATTCCGCGAGTTGCGCGGCGGTATCACCGCGGACGGCCGTACCAAGCTCAAATCGCCCTCGGGCACGCTGTCCACCGCCGAGGCCATCTCCGTGATCACCAACGGTATGGCGCTGTCGGCGCATTTCGGTGACGGTGTGCTGCGGGCTTCCGATATCGCGGGTGCGGTGATCGGGTCGGTGATCAAGGACCCGGTCGCCGATTCGGTGGTGTGGACCGAATACCTGGAGGCCGTGGTCCGGGAACGGCCGGAATGGTCCGATTTCTACCGGGCCTGCCGGGAGATCAACGGATGAGCGCCGCCACCGCGGACGATTCCGGTACGACCCGGATCTACGGTATCCGGCACCACGGGCCCGGTTCGGCCCGATCGCTACGCCTGGCGCTGGAGGAGTTCCGTCCCGATACCGTGCTGATCGAGGGTCCGGCGGACGCGGACCCGCTGGTGGTGCATACGGCCGCCGAGACGATGACCCCGCCCGTCGCCCTGCTCGGTTATATCGCCGATGAACCGGCGCGGGCCGCGTTCTGGCCGTATGCGGTGTTCTCCCCCGAATGGCAGGCGCTGCGGTACGCGGTCGGCAACGGCGTCCCGGTGCGGTTCTGCGATCTGCCCGCCGGCCACGTGCTGGCGATGGACGACAACGACCGCGGTGGTGACCCGCTCGGCGAACTCGCCGCGGCGGGCGGTTACGACGACCCGGAGCGCTGGTGGGACGCGGTGGTCGAATCCACGTCCGATACCGGCACCTTCGCGGCGATCACCGAGGCCATGACCGCGCTGCGGGAGAGCGCGGTGGTGGAAGCGGACGACACCGGAGATTCCGGGCCGGGCACCTCGGCCGCCGCGGACACCGATCCGGTGGACTCCGCTCCGGAACACGACACCGGGGAACAGGGTCGGCCCCGGCCGCTGGTGCTCGACCGGCACACGCTCGTCCGGGAAGCATATATGCGCCAGGTCCTGCGCAAAGCGCGTAGAGACGGTGCGCGCCGGATCGCCGTGGTCTGCGGTGCGTGGCACGCGCCCGCCCTGCAGGAGCCGTTGGGGCCCGCGGCCGCCGATCTGCGCCTGTTGAAGGGTCTACCCAAGGTGAAGGCCGCGCTCACCTGGGTGCCCTGGACCCATTCCCGGCTCGCCGCGGCGTCCGGGTACGGGGCGGGAGTCACCTCCCCCGGCTGGTACCACCATCTCTTCACCGAGACCCAGCGGCCCGTCACCGCCTGGCTGACCAGAGCCGCCGGTGTACTGCGGGCACACGATCTGCCGGTGTCCAGCGCCCATGTCATCGAGGCCGTCCGGCTGGCCGAAACCCTCGCCGCGCTGCGGACCCGTCCGCTGGCGGGGCTCTCCGAGGTCACCGAGGCCACCCGGGCCGTGCTGTGCGAAGGCGACGAAACCATGCTGCGGCTGGTCGACGACGAACTCGTCGTGGGTGAGGCGCTCGGCACGGTTCCCGCCGAGGCGCCGACCGTACCGCTGGAAGCCGATCTGCGCGCTCAGCTGCGTACGCTGCGGATGAAACAGGAAGCGCTGGCGCGCACCCTGGACCTGGACCTGCGCAAAGAGCGGGATATCGCGAAATCCCAGCTGCTGCACCGGTTGCGACTGCTGGGCGTGCCCTGGGGTTCACCGGCCACCGGGGCGGTGCGGTCCACCGGTACCTTCCGGGAGAGCTGGGAACTGCGCTGGCAGCCGGAATTCGCGGTCCGGGTGATCGAGGCGGCCCGCTGGGGCACCACCGTGCGCGCCGCGGCCGAGGCGAAGATCCTCGATATCGCCGCCCAGCCGGACAGCGGGGTCACCCAGCTCACCGATGCGCTGGAATTCGCGCTGCTCGCCGACCTGCCGGGCGCCTTGGACGGGTTGATCGAACGTCTGGGTTCGGCCGCGGCGGTCGACCACGATACGACTCATCTGCTGGCCGCGCTGCCCGGTCTGCTGCGCACCCTGCGCTACGGGGATGTCCGGGGGACCGATACCTCCGCCCTGGTCCATGTGGCCGACAGCATGCTGGTCCGTATCTGTGCCGGACTACCGGCCGCGGTCACCGGGCTGGGCGACGATACCGCGGCGGCGCTGCGCGACCAGCTCGAAACCGTCACCACGGCCGTACACACACGTGATCACACCGAATCCACCGAGATGTGGCTGCGGGCGTTGACACGGCTGGCCGACCGCCCGGATGTACACGGCGTGCTGGTGGGCCGGGCGGTACGGCTGCTGTGTGATGCGGGCCGCTTCGATGCCGAGGAGGCGGCGCGGCGGCTGGCCGCGGCGCTGTCGATCGGGCATACCGCCGCCGCCAAGGCCGCCTGGATCGACGGTTTCGTCGGAGGCCGGGGCCTGGTACTGGTGCACGACCGGGCCCTGCTGACCCTTCTCGACGGCTGGCTGGCCGGTCTGACCGACGACCAGTTCCTCGATGTGGTCCCGCTGCTGCGCCGGACGTTCGGCGCCTTCGAATCCGGTGAACGGCGCGCGATCGGGGAAGCGGTACGCGACGGCCGCCCGGCCGCGACCGCCGCCGCCGCGACCGGCGCCGATACCGAGCGCGGCGCTCTCGTACTGCGTACCGTCACCGACCTCCTGGGAGTGCCCGTATGAACACCACCGCACCGCAATCCGTTCCGGAGGAGGCCCGGCTGCGCCGCTGGCGGCTGGTCCTCGGTTCGGCCGCGGAGCCCTCGCTCGGTGCGCTCACCGGTGCCGATGACAACGCCTGCGACAAAGCTCTCGGCGCGCTCTACGACAGCGGCGGCCGGGACGGCGGGGAGCGGTCCGGCGGCCTCGGCGGCTCGGCGCCCCGGGTCGCGCGATGGCTCGGCGATATCCGCACATATTTCCCCTCCACGGTGGTCGAGGTCATGCAGCGCGACGCGGTCGAGCGGCTGAACCTCACCCAGCTGCTGCTGGAGCCCGAACTGATGGAGGCGGTGGAACCCGATGTACATCTGGTCGGCACCCTGCTCAGCTTGAACCGGGTGATACCGGAGACCACGAAGGCGACCGCCCGGATGGTGGTCACCAAGGTGGTGAAGGAGATCGAGGAACGTATCGCCAACCGCACCGTCGCCGCCGTCAGCGGAGCGCTGAACCGGGCCGCGCGGACCTCACGGCCCAAACCTCGCGATATCGATTTCGACCGCACCATCCGTAAGAATCTCGCCAATTACCTGCCGGAGCGGCGCACCATCGTCGCCGAGCGGCTGGTGGGTTACGGCCGGCGCGCCCAAGCCGTGCAGCGGGATGTGATCCTGGCCATCGATCAATCCGGGTCCATGGCCTCCAGCGTGGTCTATTCATCGGTGTTCGGTGCGGTGCTGGCATCCATGCGGTCCCTGCGGACCTCGCTGGTGGTCTTCGATACCGAGGTCGTGGACCTCACCGAGAAATTGGCGGATCCGGTCGATGTGCTGTTCGGCACCCAGCTCGGCGGCGGCACCTACATCAACCGGGCCATCGCGTACTGCCAATCGCTCATCACCCGGCCCACGGATACGTTGTTCTTCCTGATCTCCGACCTCTACGAGGGCGGAGTCCGGGAGGAGATGCTGCGCCGGGTCAACGCCATGAAGGAGTCAGGGGTGCAGGTGGTGGTGCTGTTGGCCCTCTCGGACGACGGCGCTCCCTCCTACGATCGCGGGAACGCCGCCGCCCTGGCCGCGCTCGGCGTTCCCGCGTTCGCCTGTACCCCGGACCGGTTCCCGGATCTGCTGGCCCAGGCGCTGGATCGGAGCGATCTCCGGCACTGGGCCGGCGATCAGCACTGACCCGTACGCACCGAACTCACAGATCGGCGATGGCGGCCAGTGGTGGGGTGCGGGCGGCCCGGACCGCCGGCCACAGCGCCGCCAGTACGCCCACCACCGCCGAGCCGATCAGCATGTACACCAACTGGTTCCACGGCACCGCGATCTCTTCCAGGCCCAGATCGCGCAGCGTCCGCAGGAATCCCAGGCCCAGACCGAGCCCGAGGATCGCCCCGACCACCGCACCGAATACCGCGATCAACATGGATTCCAGGTAGATCGTGCGCCGGACCTGTGCGCGCTGCGTACCCACGGCACGCAGCATGCCGATCTCCCGGCGCCGTTCCACCACCGACAGGGCCAGCGTATTGACGATGCCGAGGACCGCGATCACCACCGCCAGCGCCAGCAGGCCGTACAGGACGGCCAGCATATTGTTGATCTGTTTCGCTCTCTCACCCTTGAATTCCTCGCGGTTCTGCACCTGGACGATCACGAATTCCTCGGTGGCGCGTTCCAGATCGGTGCGCATGGCCGCCAGATCCGTTCCCGGCCGCGCCTCCACCAGTACCGCGGCGTCGGCGCGCAGGGACACCGGCATGGCCCGCTCGTAGACCGCCGGGGGCACGATGAGCGGCCCCAGTACCTGGGTGTCCGCGTAGACCCCGGCCACGGTCAGCGGGATCTCGGTGCCGTCCAGCGTCTGCACCGTGATCCGGTCACCGGGGCCGGCCCCGTGCTCGTTCGCCTCGTCCTCGCCGAGCAGGATCTCCGAATCGCCGAACGTCGAGGTTCCGCTGATCATCTCGATCTGCACGACCTCGTTCAGCGGCCCGTCCGGTGAGGAGCCGAACTCGTCGTCGTCACCGATCTTCAGCGCCACCCCGCGCAGGGCCACCACCTGGGCGGCCTCGGGCACCTGCGTGCGTACCGCGGCGGCCGCGCCGGCCGGCACACCCATCAGTGGGGGCCCGGCGAGCACGTAATCGGCCTCCATACCCTGATCCACCACCCGGGAGATACTGACCTTCGCCGATTCCCCGAGCATTCCGATGGCGGTGACCAGCATCAGCCCCAGGGTCAGGGCGAAGGCGGTGGCCGCGGTGCGCCGCGGATTACGGATCGCGTTGTTGCGCGCCATCTGCCCGACGGGACCGAAGGGCCGGATCACCCAGCCCAGTCCGGCCAGTACCGGCCGCGACAGGGCGGGCGAAGCGAAGAGGACCGCGAGAATCAGGGCCAGTGCGCCCACGCCGACCACCGCCGCCGCGCCGCCGCCGGTCCGGCGGGCACCCAGCACCACGAAAACCACGCCCACGACCGCGAGGGCCGCGCCCGCGATCGTCCGCGAGCGCAGGGAATCGCCGGCCGAGGCGAACTCCTCGCGCATGGCCTGTACCGGCGGGATCCGGGAGGCGCGGCGCGCGGGTGCGTAGGCACTCACCACGGTCACCAGCAAACCGACCACGAACGCCACCAGGACCGTACGCGGCAGGACGGCCATCCGGCCGGTCGGCAGTCCCAGATCGAAGGCGTTCAGCACCGCGGCGAGCCCGTAGGCGAGAGCGATCCCCGCCAGCAGCCCGAGCACACTGCCGAGTACACCGATGATCAGTGCTTCACCGACGACCGACCGTCCCACCTGCCCACTGCTGGCACCGACCGCCCGCAGCAGCGCCAGTTCGCGCAGACGCTGCGCCACCAGCATCGAGAAGGTGTTGTAGATGATGAAGGTGCCGACGATCAGCGCGATCGCGCCGAATGCCAGCAGGAAATAGTTCAGGAAGTTCAGCGCCTCGGAGAGCTGCGCCTTCATATCCGCGCGTACCTGATCGCCGTTCTGCGATTTGTAGTCCGGATAGAGCATGGCGAGCCGGTCGCGCAGCGTATCGGCGGGTATCCCTTCGGTCGCGATATCGAGATAGGCGATATGGGCGCCGTCGGTGAACAGTTCCCGGGCCTGGCTCTCACTGAACTGCACGCCGATGAACCCACCGGTATCGGCGGCCGGCTCGTAGATACCGGTGAGAGTGACATCGATCGGCGCGCCGTGCGCGGGAACGAGTATCTTGGTGCGCTGCCCCACGGTGAGACCGGCTCGCTCGGCCGCGGTGGTGTTCAGCGCGATCTGTCCCGGTTCGGCCGGGGGTGTTCCGGCGACGAACGGATCCGGTTCGGCGACCGCTCGCTCCGGCGGTACGAATGCCCGGCCCTCGCTGGGCGCGCCACCGGTTTGCACCGCTTTGTCACCGGTGGGGTCGAGCAGCACCACCGTGCCCTCGATCCCCGGCGCCACCGCGCGGACCCCGTCCATGGCGGCGACGGTGTCGGCCACCTCCTGCGGGATTCCCAGCGATTGCCGTTCTTCGGGACTCAACCGCACATCGACGCCCTTGGCCTCGCCGGCGAAGATTCCGTCGAAGGTGCGCTGCAACGTATCGGTGAAAACGAACGAGCCCGCGATGAACGCCGTCCCGAGCACCACCGACAACAGGGTCAGCGCCAGCCGCACCTTGTGCGCGGCCAGATTGCGCAGGGCCACCGTGCGCATGGGATGTGCGGCCACTATTCGCCCCCTGTGGGCCGCGGGGTCCTACGCCCTGGTTCACCCGGTGCGCCGCCGCTGCACGCACGCTGCCGCACCGGGCCTGTGCTGTCTCGCGGGAACATCTCGTATCCGGGCCGGACCGGCGAGCTGCTGTACGGATGACGGCTCACCGGACCTCCAGTGCTTTCATCCGGTCCAGTACCGAGTCGGCGGTGGGATCGCGCATTTCGTCGACGATCTGCCCGTCGGCCAGGAAGACCACCCGATCCGCGTACGCGGCGGCGGTGGGCTCGTGGGTGACGATGACGACCGTCTGGCCGAACTCGTCCACGGCGGCCCGCAGAATGGACAGCACCTCTCCCGAGGAATGGGAGTCCAGGTTACCGGTGGGCTCGTCCCCGAAAATGATCTCCGGTTTGCCGGCCAGCGCCCGCGCGCAGGCCACACGCTGCTGCTGTCCGCCGGAGAGCTCGCTGGGCCGGTGGCCGAGCCGGTCGGTGAGCCCGAGCCGTTCGAGCACGGTGTCCAGCCATTGCGCATCGGGCGCCCGGCCGGCGATATCGAGCGGCAGGGTGATGTTCTCCAGCGCCGTCAACGTCGGCACCAGGTTGAATGCCTGGAAGACGAAGCCGACCCGGTCGCGGCGCAGGGCGGTCATCTGTTTGTCGGAGAGATCGGTGAGTTCGGTATCACCGATACGGACCTGCCCGGAGCTCGCCGCGTCCAGTCCGGCCAGGCAGTGCATGAGCGTCGATTTCCCCGAGCCCGAAGGCCCCATGATGGCGGTGAACTCACCGCGGGCGAAATCGACGGTTACCGCGTCCAGCGCGGTGACCCGGGTATCCCCGGATCCGTAGACCTTGGTCAGTTCGATGGCACCGGCGGCGACGGCGGACGAGGTGCCGGGTGCGGCCGTGTCCGTGTCGACAGCGTGAGCAGTCATGGCTCCAGTCTGTCGGGTGCCGTGCGGTGGCGCCATACGGGATGTCCCTGAGACCGGATATCCCGACAGGAGCCACGGGGTACCCGATACGGATGACCGCCGGTCGTCCCCGCGGCGCCGGGCGACCGAACCCGCGGATGACCGGAGATCGGGGCGGCGGTCGAGACGGTCCGCCCGCGCGCTTCGACCGGCCCGCCGGGGCGGCCCGTACGGGGCCGCGAACGACGAAGCCGCCCGTGGAACGGGCGGCTTCGGGGTTCCGGAGGCCTGCCCACGCGGGCCCTCTCCGTCTTCGGCGTGGATCAGTTCAGCGGAGCCGCCTTCCACCAGTTCAGCATCTCCGGGATGGTGCCGACGATTCCGTCGGTGTACATCAGATACTGCGCCCGCTCCGGATGGTTGGTGAACACCGTGACCATCTTCGGGCCGTCACTGTCGTACTTGTAGTTGGTGTACGTACGGTCGCCGTTGGTGTCGTTGGACTTCTCGGCGGTCGCGGGCAGCTTCTTGACCACGGCTTCCACATCGGCGGCGGATTTGTAGACGTAGATCCGGTAGAACGGGTCGTCGTTGTTGTTACCGCCGTAGCAGCGCCACTGCCAGGCCCAGGTACCGAAATCGGGTTCGCCGTCATCCGGGCTGGGGGTGTAGCCACTGTCGGTTTCCCAGCAGTTCGCGCCGTTGTAGCCGATTTCCTCGGCGGTGGTCGCGGGCACCAGCCGCGGGAACTCCTTGCTGATGGAATCGGCGGTCGCCGGCACCGGAGCGGCAGCGCTCTGGGAGCTGCTGCTACCGGACGCGGTGGTACCGCCGGAGTCGTCACCGCCGCTGGTCGCGAGCGCCACGACACCGATCCCGACGCCGATGAGCACCACCAGACCGAGACAGATCGCCACGATCAGCCCGGTATTCGACTTCGGCGCCTGCGGGCCCTGCTGGAGCGGAGCCATCCCGGGCTGCGGGTAGCTGGTGGGCTGGGTGTAACCGCCCGGCGTCCCGCCCCCGAACGACTGCCCGACCGGGTTCGGATAGGCGTGGGTGGGCCCGTACTGCTGCTGATGCGCATCGCTGCCCATCGCCCCTGCCTGTGGCTGGAAACCGCTGGGGTACGGCTGGCCCTGCTGAGCGCCGCTGGGGTACGGCTGGCCCTGGATACCACTGGCGTAGGGCTGTGCCTGGGTGCCGCTCGGGTACGGCTGGGGCGCCGCGGTACTCGGGTACTGTTGATTCGCGCCGCTGCTGTACGACCCCCCGGGCTGATAGCTCGGCGCCACCGCGGTCGGCGGAGCGGCCAGCGGTATACCGGGAGAGCTGGGCGAGGCCAGCGCCTGTTTGGCCGCCTCGGCGAATTCGCTACACGAGGCGAAGCGGTCGTCGGGCCGTTTGGCCATCGCTTTGGCGAGTACGGCGTCCAGGGCGGGGGACAGCCCCTGCCGGGCCGCGCTCGGCGACGGCGGCGGTGACTGCAGATGCCCCTGGATGACCCCCGCCGGATTGGTGGAGGTGAACGGACCGTTGCCGGTGAGCAGCCAGTACAACGAACAGGCCAGCGAGTACTGGTCCGACCGGTGGTCCAGGTCGGCGCCGGTGAGCTGCTCGGGCGAGGCATAGGCCAGGGTGGCGGTGAAGGTGCCGGTCTGGGTGAGATGTCCGGTGTCGTCGCGTAGGCGGGCGATACCGAAATCGGTGAGATAGACACGTTCCCCGCGGCCACCGGTGGACCGGGCCAGCAGGATGTTGGCCGGTTTCACGTCCCGGTGCATCACCCCCATACCGTGCGCGTAGTCGAGCGCGGCGGCGGTTTCGGCGATGATCTGCACGGCTCGTTCCGGCGGCAGCTTCTGCGGATCCACCGAGGCGGCATCGATACCGTCGATGTACTGCATCGAGATCCACAGCTGTTCGTCTTCGAGCCCGCGATCGTAGACGGTGACGATATTCGGGTGGTCCAGCCGGGCGACCAGATCGGCCTCCCGTTCGAATCTGGCACGCACCTCCTTGTCGAAGAACATCTCCCGGTTCAGCAGCTTCAGCGCCGTCATCCGCGGCAGTCGCGGGTGTTTCGCCAGGTAGACCGAGCCCATCCCACCCCGGCCCAGTTGCCGGTCGATGACATAGCCGGCGAAAACATCGCCGTTGGCCAGCATGTCCACTCCAATTCCCGCCGCGCCACCGGGACCCACCGGCGCGCAAGCGTAGACGAAAAGCGTGACCGGACGTGGTCCGGACACGCGAAATCACCGAAACCATAGCAGCAGTCGATACCGGGCCGACTGTTCTCGCCGTCCGCGTACCCGTCTCCGGACGCGCCTCGGCGCCGGATATCACGCCCGGTCCTCGCCGCTCGGCGGCGGCCGGTGTACCTCCGGTAACGGCGCTGTTCCCCCGGGCCGGCGCCGGAAGGCGGGCAGATCGATCACCGCCGGTTCGGCCGGGCCCGGACGACGCGCGTCGGCGGGGGGCGGATCGCTTCCCCCGCCCACCGGGTACCCGGTGGGCGGTACGGCCGGTCGCCGGCCGCCGGGTGCCGGGCGCGGATCGTTCCCACCGGGAGCGGGCCTGTCGGGGCCGGGCCGCCGGCCGCCCGTCCCCGGCTGCCGGAATTCGGTGGACCGGTACGTAGGGGCATCCTGATCGGGCGCGCGATATCCGCCGGAGGCGTATCCCGGCGTGACCGTGCCCGGCTGCCGGTATTCGGCGGACCGGTGCGGCGGCGCCCCCCGCATCCCGGGCTGCCGGAACTCCCCGGAACCGGGGGCAGGTCCGGGACCGGCCTGCCGTATCGGCGGGCCCGGACGCCGCGGGCCGGGCCGCAACCGGACGCCGGGGCCCCGCCCGCCGCGCCCCGCGCGCAGCGCCTGCTGGGCCGCCACGGCGAATTCGGTGCAGCTGAGGAACCGGTCGGCCGGGTTCTTCGCCAACGCCCGGATCAGTACTTCGTCGAGCGCGGGTGGTAACCCCGGCCGGATGCGGCTCACCCGGGGGATCGGCGCGGTCAGGTGGGCCTGGATGAGTTCGGCGGGATTGTTACCGCGGTACGGGCCGGACCCGGTGAGCAGCCAGAACAGTGTGCAGGCCAGGGAGTACTGGTCGCCACGGTGGTCGAGTTTCGCACCGGTCAGCTGTTCCGGCGCCGCGTACGCCAGCGTCGCGGTGATGGTATCGGCGGCGGCGATGGTGGTTTCGGCATCCCGGACCCCGGCGATGCCGAAATCGGTGAGCAGTACCCGTTCCGGCTGCCCGATGGGCGGTTTGGCGAGCAGGATGTTGCCCGGCTTCACATCCCGGTGCAGTACCCCGTTGGCATGCGCGAAATCCAGTGCGATACCGGTATCGGTGACGATCTGCACCGCTCGCCGCGGATCGAGCACATGCAGGTCCACCAGGGAGGCATCCGATCCCGGCACGTACTGCATCGAGATCCACAGCTGCCTGCCCTCCGCGCCGCGGTCGTAGACGGTGACGATATTGGGGTGTTCCAGGCGGCCGGCCAGTTCGGATTCGCGTTCGAACCGCCGCCGGATCTCCCGGTCGGAGTACAGCTGCGGGTTGAGCAGTTTCAGCGCGACCAGCCGCGGCAACCGCGGATGCCTGGCGAGGAAGACCATCCCCATACCGCCGACCCCCAGCCGGCGCCGGATCGCATAGCCCGCGAAGTCGTCACCAGGTTCGAGCATCGCCGAATTCCCCCTCGTCGGGTCGTACACGATTCTTCCGGTGTATCTTCCCGCACCGCCCGGGCGCAACACGAGGCCTGGTTGTCGTTCGGTGCCGATAGTCTGACCTCATGCGCATTGGAGCACACGTCCGCACGGACAGCGACCCGATCGGGTACGGCGAGCGGCTCGGCGCCGATGTCGTACAGCTGTTCGTGGTGGACCCGCAGAGCTGGGACAAACCCCAGCCGCATCCGGCCACCGAACAGATCCTGGCCAGCCCGATCGATGTGGTGGTGCACTCCTCGTACCAGATCAACGTGGCCAGTACGAACAACCGGCTGCGGATGCCTTCGCGTAACGCGGTGGCCCTGCAGGCCCGGGCCGCCGCCGATCTCGGCGCGTTCGGCCTGGTGGTACACGGTGGGCATGTGCGCTCCGACGACGAGATGGAGGCCGGGTTCGTCAACTGGCGCAAGCTTTTCGAACGCCAGCAGGACAAGGGCGGTTTCGCGGTACCGATCCTGATCGAGAACACCGCGGGTGGAAACCACGCCATGGCACGGCATTTCGATACCATCGCCCGGCTCTGGGACGCCGTCGGCGACTACGGGGCCGGATTCTGCCTGGACACCTGCCATGCCTGGGCCGGCGGGGAAGACCTGGTCGGCGCGGTGGAACGGATTCGGGCGATCACCGGCCGGATCGATCTGGTGCATCTGAACTCTTCCCGGGACGCCTTCGATTCCGGTGCCGACCGGCACGCCAATTTCGCCACCGGCACCATAGATCCCGAACTGCTCGCCGAGGTGTGCCGCACCGCCGACGCCCCGGTGGTGCTGGAGACCCCGGCCGAGGGGCTGGCCGACGATCTGGCCTATCTGCGCGAGAAGTTGGGGTGACGACCGCGGCGTTGTGATCAACGCGACCGCAAACCTGGTCGGCCCGCGGGGTCGATGGTGTGCTCCAGAGAGCGATACACCATCCGCTCTCGACCCCGTGAGGTGCACCATGTCATCCGAAAAGATCACTCCCGCCGCTCTTCCCACCGTTGCCCGCCTCGGGTCCCGGATCGGCGCGCGGATCGAGGGGGTACGCCTGAGCGGCGATCTGGGTCCCGCCGTGGTGGAGGCCGTACGCAAGGCGCTGGTGGAACACAAGGTGATCTTCTTCCGCGGTCAGGACCACCTCACCGAGGACGGTCAGTACGAGTTCGCGCGACTGCTCGGCAGCCCGACCACCCCCCATCCGACGGTCACCTCGCACGGCGACAAAACCCTGGCCATCGACTCCGAGTACGGCAGCGCCAACAGCTGGCACACCGATGTGACGTTCGTGGACCGGGTTCCGAAGGCCTCGATCCTGCGGGCGGTCGTCCTGCCCCCGTACGGTGGTTCCACCACCTGGGCGTCCACCGTCGCCGCCTATGAATCGCTGCCCGCCCCGCTGCGGCAACTGGCCGAGAACCTGCGCGCGGTGCACACCAACGTCTACGACTATGTGGGCCGGCACGGTGAACAGCCGGACGGTAAGGCCCGGGAGCACCGGGCCGAGTTCGAGTCGACCCTGTACGAAACCGAGCATCCCGTGGTGCGGGTCCATCCGGAGAGCGGGGAGCGTGCCCTGCTGCTCGGTCATTTCGTGCGGAATTTCGCCGGTTTCTCGTCCACCGAATCACAGACCCTGTTCCAGCTCCTGCAAGACCGCGTGACCAGGCTGGAGAACACGGTGCGCTGGAACTGGGAACCGGGTGATGTGGCGATCTGGGACAACCGCGCCACCCAGCACTACGCGGTGAACGATTACGACAACCGGCCGCGCCGCCTCACCCGGATCACCCTCGCCGGTGATATCCCGGTGGGTGTCGACGGCCGCCCCAGCACGGTGCTCACCGGGAACGCCGAGCACTATTCGGTGGTCGAGCAGCCGCGGCGCCTGGCCTCCTGAGCTGCCGGTGCGCATCGGCGCGCCGCCGCCGTGCGGCCGTGCCCGCCGGTGCGCACCGTGCTCGTGCGGGTGCCGGGTAAGCCCCGGGTGCGCACGGCATCGGGGGTATCAGCCAGACTGAGCCTATGAGCACGTGGCCACCGACAGGTTCGCCCAGCGCGGCACCGGGCGTTTCCGGGGCCGGCCCGGACAGTAACGAAAACCCCCGTTCGCAGCGTTGTACAGCGGTGACGAGAACTACCGCAGCCACCCCCGCCACCCCGCAGCACGGCCCGGGGGCCGCCTGGTGAGGCGGCGTCGTACCGCCCGTGGTCCCCGTGGACGCAGCCGGGCCGAATTGCGCGCCCCCGCGCACCGGCGCCCCACCGTGCACCCGAACCCGGCGGCACCCACGGACAAACCGTGCGGCGGGGTCATGTGCGTACGCCCCGGCCCGTCCCGGCCGGAGGATTCCGCCTAGACGGGCGGTCCCCCATCGCGACCGGCCGGCGACGGCCGGTCGCGATGCCGGGGTACGCCGACGGCAACCTGGGGAGTACCCGGCCATGCTGATGACCCGGCCTCGCTTCCTGCTGTCCGATCATCTCTTCTACAACTCGATCCACCCTTCCTGGATCGGGGCGGTCTCGGCGGCTGCCGTAGGCTTCGTTTCGGCCATGGGTATCCCGATCTCTCGGGCACCTACGATTTCCCCGGGCCAGTTCTCGCCGGTGATCTTGCCCTCGGTGCGTATCTCCATCAGCCGGTCGAGGGCACCGTCGACAGCCTTATCGCTCAGACCGGTATCCAGCAGGGCGGTCCGCAGCTCGTCCATATCGAGGGCGCGCACACTGTCCACGACCTCCGCGCTGAGCTCCTTGTCACGAAATTCCCTGACGAAATCGGATCGTATACCGAACCGGGAATCGGGTGATTCGGGAAACGCGAACGCGTGGTCGATAGCGACGATATCCCCGTGGCTATCGGTACGGTAGTTGCCCCAATGGCGGTCGGTGTTGCCGATGACATAGTCGAGAACTGCCATCTGTTCACGCTGCACCTGCGGGTATTTTTTGTTCGGGCGTAGCCATTCATCGTATATGGCGGCTCGCTCTTCGCCCGACAACGTGTTGTCCCACACCTCGTCCGCGGCCTTCCGCTCTTCTTTTGTGCGCCGGTTCCACTCCGCCGCCGCATGACCGGGTGATGAGGGGATCCACATCTGATTCGACCCGGGGCCGTACGGGCCCTTCTCGACGAGCGTGGTAGGGGGCACGCGACCGAACCCGAGGGCCTCGTCCACCCGGTAGGCAGCGGTCTCCCGCGCCGCGTGCTGCCCGTAACCGCGAGGGATCCCGTAGCGCACCGGATGGATGCTGTCCGGGTCGATCAAAGTCTCCAGATAGGAGGGTTTGTAGATAGTGCGGACGCCCCCGGGGGAGCGTCCCATGAAGCTGGAACCGACGCCCTGCTGGATCCGCGCCGGTTTGTCGAGGCTCAATGTGCGCAGTGCGCGCTCCGCGGCACTCGGCTGGTACGCCCGCTCGATCTGCTGTCCACCGCGCCGGGCGGCCTCGGACAACTGCTCCGTAGCACGGAGATTGTGCAGGAACAGGTGATAACTCCGCGCCACAGCCCCGGAGAGCTGATCGGCCATACCGTCGGTGATCCGGCGGAGCACGTCGAAAATCCTGCTGTCCAGACGAACCTCCGCACACATTCGGCCATGAGAACGACTCACGGCAGCTCACCTGTGGCCGGATCGAACGCGCCCACCTTCGGCACCCCGGCGATCACCACCTGTACCCGGTCCGCTCTGTCGCATCCCTCGCTCGGCACCCGTCGGGACAATAGCACCGTAGCTCCCTCGGTCCCGCTGATTGCGGTTGAGCCCGATCAACCGGTCGGCAGTATTCGGCGAACCTTCCGTATCCGGCCGGTACCACCCCGGCTCCGTCGGGGACCTCCCGGAACCCTCGTCAGCGCATTCCCGGCATACCGGCGAAGATGATCTCGAAGACGGTGGGGTGGTTCCGGTGGATACGGGTGGACGGGACGAACGGGTTGACCTCGGAGGTATCCGTCACCACATAGTCGGCGTGGCTGCCCGGGACACGGTCCAGCACGCCTTGGCAGCGCGGCCCACCGGTGGCGTTCACCTTCGGTAGATCGTTGGGGTACTCGTAGGCTTCCGCGCCGTACATGAAGCTCGCGTTGAACGACGCCCCAGGATTGCGGCCGCCGAACAGGTCCTCGGCCAGCGGCATGGCCTCGGCGATACCGCGCACCACGCAGTACAGCGCGGGTTTGTAGGTATCGAGCAGTTCAGTGGTGGGGCGGAGCAGGTCCAGGGCGGTGTCCAGGTTCTGCTCGTTCTCCCCCAGCACCGCGCCGGTGGTATCGGCCAGGCCGATGGTCTCCAGCAGCAGCGTGTCGAAGTTCTGTTCGTTGTCGGTGAGGGTGTCGCTGAGCGCGGTCGCGTTGTCCACCGTGCGCAGCAGGCCGGGGGCGGTATCGGCATAGAGGTTCGTGACCGCGGCGCCGGCCCGGAAATCGTGGCGCAGCGCGGGCAGGGAGGGATTGATCTCGCGTAGCAGCCGGTCCGCGTTCACCAGCAGCTCGCCCAGTTGCGCGCCGCGCCCCTGCAGCGCGGTACCGAGTGCGGTGAGAGTCGCGTTGAGTTTCGCGGGTTCCACCATGTTCAGCACCTCGGTGAGGTGTTCGAACAGCGTATTGAATTCGACCGTCACCGATTCACCGCGTAGCACCTGGCCGGGTTGCAGTCGGCCGGCGGGCCGGGCCGGTTCGACGAAGTTCACGTATTTGGCGCCGAAGACCGTGGTGGAGCGGATATCCACTGCGGCGTTGCCCGGTACGAGACGCATGAGGTCGGGGTCCAGCTCGAGTTCGAGCCGCACCTGCCCGTTCTCCGACTCCACGGTGCCGACCCGGCCGATTCTCGCGCCTCGGAATTTCACCGCGGCGTCGGGGTCCAGCACCAGGCCGCTGCGCGGGACCAGGATCGCCACCTGCTTTTCCGGCGTGAAACCACCGAAGAACATGGTGAGGGAGAGGCCCACTGCCAGGACCAGGGCCAGCACCATGCCCAGCGCGGCGAGTTTGTACCGCACGGCCCGCCAGACCGTGTGCAGTGTCGTGTGCCGATCGGACCGGTTGTGCATCGGTACCACCACTCACCTGCCTCGTACGGTGGGCACCTCGCCGTACCACACCGAACCGGATTTATGTCCAGACAGTTGTCCATGTTATGGAGGTGGCAATCCGGCCGGGTGGTTTTCCCCGATTGCGTCCGGATTCCGCCGTATACCACCATTTACGCAGGTAGAAAGCGAAAAAGGCCCGCTCACCGAGTGAGCGGGCCTCGATCATAAGCCGTTACGGCACGGACTACAGGGCTTTTTCGATGGCCGCGACGAGCGTGTCGGCATCGGGAGTGACAGTGGGGCGGAAACGTCCCACCACCACCCCGTCTCGCCCGATCAGGAACTTCTCGAAGTTCCACTGCACATCACCGGCGGCGCCCTCGGCATCGGGAGTATCGATGATCTCCCGGTACAGCGGGTGCCGGTTCTCGCCGTTCACATCCGCTTTTTCGAGCAGCGGGAAATCCACCCCGTAGGTGGTGGAACAGAACTCCGCGATCTCCTCGGCACTACCCGGCTCCTGCCCCATGAACTGGTTGCACGGGAACCCGACCACGCTGAAACCGCGGTCGCCGTAGGTGTTCTGCAATTCGACCAGCCCGGTGTACTGCGGCGTCAGCCCACATTTCGACGCGACATTGACCAGCAGAACGACCCGGTCGCCCACCAGATCACCGAGCGTGGAAGCCGATCCGGACAGCGTGTTCACCGGAATATCTCGGACGTTCATTCGTAGCGCACCTGCCAACTCTTGATCCCGTTGATCCACCCCGATCGCAACCGTACCGGATCGGATACCGATTCCAGGCCGGGCATGGCCTCGGCGATGGCGTTGAACATCAGGTCGATTTCCAGCCGCGCCAGGTTCGCGCCGACGCAGTAGTGGGTGCCGGTGCCCCCGAATCCGACGTGCGGGTTGGGGTCGCGCAGGATATCGAAGGTGAAGGGGTCGGTGAAACCGTCCTCGTCGAAATTGGCCGAACTGTAGAACAGTCCGAGCCGCTGCCCCTTCTTGATCTCCTGGCCGCCCAGGACATGATCCGCGGTGGCGGTGCGCTGGAAGGCCGTGACCGGGGTGGCCCAGCGCACGATCTCGTCCGGCGCGGTACGCGGGCGCTGCTGCCGGTACAGCTCCCACTGCTCCGGATGGTCCACGAACGCTTTCATACCGTGGGTGATGGCGTTACGGGTGGTTTCGTTACCGGCGACGGCGAGCAGGATGACGAAGAAACCGAATTCGTCGGAGGCCAGGCCCTCCCCGTCCACATCCGCGTTCACCAGCTGGGTGACGATATCGTCGGTGGGACAGGTCCGCCGCTGCTCGGCCATGTTCCAGGCGTAACCGAGGATCTCCGCCGAGGCCACGGTCGGATCACCGTATTCGGGATCGTCGTAGTTGAGCATCTGGTTCGACCAGTCGAACACCTTGCGCCGATCCGCCTGGGGCACCCCGAGGAGTTCGGCGATCGCCTGGAGGGGCAGTTCACAGGCGATTTGGGTGACGAAATCCCCACCGCCGGTCTTCTTCGCCTCGTGCACGATCCGATGCGCGCGATCGGTGAGCGCCGCCCGCAACCCTTCCACCGCCCGGGGCGTGAACCCCTTGGAGATGATCCGCCGCACCTTGGAATGTTTCGGCGGGTCCATGTTCACCAGCAGTGCACCGGTGAGCTGCATCTGGTCGGGGGTGATATCGCCGGGCAGCCGGACGATGGCCCCCTTCTGCTGGGACGAGTACAGCTCCGGATTCCGGGAGAGTTCCTTGACGTCCGCCAGCTTGCTGACCACCCAGTATCCGCCATCGTTGAAACCACCCGAGGTCTCATCCGGTTGCGCGTTCCACCAGACCGGTGCGGTCCGCCGGAGCAGCGCGAATTCTTCGACGGGGCTGCGGTCGGCCCACAGTGCGGGATCGGTGAAGTCGAAACCCGGCGGCAGTGCTGTTGTCATCTAGGAATCCTTCCCTTCCTCCGGAAGCGGCCGTAGCGGGGCTTCCGGCTGCACTTCGACCAGCACCAGATGCGCGCCGCGCGGGGTGCCGACGACCGTCGAGACCGCACGGGCCAGATCCGTGGCCCGCAACATGTACGGATGCCGCGCGAATCCCCAGGTCTGCCAGGACTCCAGCAGGGGCCCCACGACCTCGGGCGAGGCATTCATTCCCATCCCGGTCACGGTGGGGCCGGGCCGGACCAGCGAGGCCCGGATACCGGTGCCCTCGAGTTCCATCCGCAACTGCGCCACCATGGCCTCCACCCCGGCCTTGGCCGCGCTGTAGGCACCGTTCCACGGGCGCGGTGCCGGGGCGCAATCGGAGCTGATCAGTACCACGTCGCCACGGCGGCGTCCGACCATGCCGGGCAGTACCGCGCGCGCCATCCGGTGGGCACCGATCAGGTGGATCTGCACCTGGTGGGCGAAGTCAGCGGGGTCCATCTCCTGGAGGAGAGCGAACTCGATATCGCCGGCACCGGAGACCAGGATTTCGGCCGGTCCGATCGCCGCCTCGGCCGCGGCCACGAACTCGTCGACCGAGGACTGGTCGGTGACATCGAGCCGGTGCGCGAATGCCGTTCCGCCGTCGGCGCGGATCTTGCCGGCCAGCTCCTCCAGAAGCTCCACCCGGCGCGCGCCGAGCGCCACCGGATGTCCGTGGGCGGCCAGCTCCACCGCCGTGGCGGCGCCGATCCCGGAGGAGGCACCGGCGACGATGGTGGGCCGCTTCTCGGGGTGGGGGTCGAACCGGGGCATCTACCGCACCTCCACGGAGATCGGGAGCCTGGCGAAGCCCCGTACGTTGCTCGAGTGCACGCGTTCGATACCGTCCTCGCGCACCTGGTAGGACGCGACGCGCGCGGCGAATTCGCGCAGCGCCACCGTGGCTTCCAGCCGGGCCAGGTGAGCGCCGAGGCAGAAATGCACACCGGCGCCGAAGCTGGCGAGATTACCTTTCCGGGAACGGTCCAGATCGTAGGTGTCGGGATCGTCGAAGGCCTCGGCGTCGCGGTTGGCCGAGCCGATCAGCAGGAGCACCTTGGATTCGGCGGGAATCACCCCGCCGTGGTATTCGAGGTCCTCGGTCGCGGTCCGGGCGACGATCTGGCTGGAGGTGTCGTAGCGCAGGGTTTCCTCGACCCAGTCCGGGACCCGCTCCTGGTCGGCGGCGACCTTGGCGTACTCACCGGGGTTGCGGCCGGCCCAGTACAAGGCGTTGCCGAGCAGTTTGGTGGTGGTCTCGTTACCCGCGACCACCATCAGGAACATGAATCCGATGATTTCGTCGTCGGTGAGCACATCGCCGTCGATTTCGGCGTCGAGCAGCGCCGAGGTGAGGTCGTCGGTCCGGGCGGCGCGGCGTTCGGCGACCATGTTCGAGTAGTAGACCACCAAATTCAGCGAGGCCTCGATCGCCGCGTCCGGTACATCGGTCACGCCGTCCTCGCGGTGCATGACCAGATCGGCCATGCGGCGGATCTCGGCACGATCGGCGGGCGGTACACCCATCATGTCGGAGATGACGTCCATGGGCAGTTTGCCGGCGAAATCCTCGATCCAGTCGAATTCCCCGCGTGCCAGGGCCGGCTCCAGGTACTCGAGGGTCAGTTCCCGGATACGTGTCTCCATATCCGCCACCCGCTTGGGGGTGAATCCCTTGAACACCAGGCGCCGCATCCGCATATGCCGGGGATCGTCCATGGCCAGGAACGACATGGTGCGATGGGCGTTCGGTCCCCAGGCGGCGGGGTCGAGCGATACCCCGTTGGCGTTGGAGAGCCGGGCGGCGTCGCGGAAGCCGTTCATCACGTCGGCGTGCCGGGACAGGGCGTAGAAGCCGAGCTCCGCGTTGTAGTACAGCGGTGCCTCCGCGCGCAGCCGAGCGTACGTCGGGTACGGATCCTCGTGGAAGGCGTAGTCGTACGGATCGAACGTCACCGGCTCCAACGATGCGGCCGTCATCGGATCCACCGTTGTTTCGATAACGAGTTCTCACTGGGCGCGGCTCGCCGGCCACGAAGAGGAGACACATAGCTGGACATGTGTCTGGACGGTACCAGCGGCACGTCCCCGCGACAATGATCGCACCAGAAATTACTGGTCAGACATTCCGATACGTAAGGATCCGGACAGCGGGGTGCGATTCACACTCCATCTCGTCGGCATATCCGGCACGATCGACAAGGAGCGCCGACGATAGAACCCGTTCTTGCACTCCCGAAAGAGTCCGGACTATATTCCAAACACCTGTCCAGACGGTATTGGGGTCTTCCATGAACAGTCTTCTGCCCGGCGACGGTTCCCGATTGCTGATCGGCGGCAGCCTTCTCGCCGGCGGTAACGGCGTGTTCGAGAACGTGAACCCGGCGACCGAGGAGAGCATCGGCACCGCGGCCGACGCCGACGCCGCCGATATGAACGCCGCCATCGCCGCCGCCCGCACGGCCTTCGACGAAACCGGCTGGTCCCGCGATCACGCATTCCGCGTGCGCTGCCTGGAACAGCTACAGGCCGCCCTGAAAGCACACGCGGAAGAACTCCGCGAGATCACCGTCGCCGAAGTGGGCGCACCCGTCATGTTCACCAGCGGCCCCCAGCTCGAGGGGCCGATCGAGGATCTGGGCTTCGCCACCGGGCTGGCCGCGAACTACGAGTGGGAAACCGATCTGGGCGTAGCCGCGCCCATGGGGATCAGTACCCATCGCGTACTCCGCCGCGAAGCCGTCGGGGTGGTCGGGGCGATCACGCCGTGGAACTTCCCGCACCAGATCAACCTGGCCAAACTGGGTCCGGCACTGGCCGCGGGCAATACGGTGGTCCTGAAGCCGGCGCCCGATACGCCGTGGTGCGCGGCGGCACTGGGTTCGATCATCACCGAGGAGACCGATATCCCGCCCGGGGTGCTCAATATCGTCACCTCCGCCGACCACGGCCTGGGCGCCCAACTCGCCGGCGATCCGCGGGTCGATCTGATCAGCTTCACCGGCTCCACGAACACCGGCCGGGCCGTGATGGCCGCGGCGGCGACCAATCTGAAGAAGACCTTCCTCGAGCTGGGCGGTAAATCGGCGTTCATCGTGCTCGACGACGCCGACCTCGGCACCGCGGTGAGCTACGCCGGCTTCTCGCTGTGTGTGCACGCCGGCCAGGGTTGCGCCCTGGCCACCCGCCTGCTGGTACCGCGCGCCCGCTACGCGGAGGCCCTCGAGGCCGCGGCGGTCACCATGGGTGGTATCCGGCCCGGCGACCCCACCGATCCCGGCACCGTCTGTGGTCCGGTCATCTCCGACCGTCAGCGCACCCGGGTACTGGGCTATATCGACAGCGCCCGGACCGACGGCGGACGTATCGTCACCGGCGGTGGCCGTCCCGCCGAACACGAGCGTGGTTTCTTCGTCGAACCCACCGTGATCGCGGATCTGGACAACGGCGCGAAGGCCGCCCAGGAAGAGATCTTCGGTCCGGTGCTGGTGGTACTGCCCTACGACGGAGACGACGACGCCGTGCGAATCGCCAACGACTCCCCCTACGGCCTGTCCGGCGCGGTCTGGGGCAGCGATCCCGAACGGATCCGCCGGGTGACCGACCGGGTACGGACCGGAACCCTCGGCGTCAACGGCGGTATGTGGTACAGCGCGGACGCACCGTTCGGCGGGTACAAGCAGTCCGGTATCGGCCGCGAAATGGGTGTCGCCGGTTTCGAGGAATACCTGGAGACCAAACTCGTCGCCACCGCCCGGTAGCCCGCGAAAACACTTCCAGCCAAGCTTTCCCAATCAGCGAGGAGCTCATCCCATGGGTCGTTTCACCGGCAGGTCGGCCATCGTCACCGGCGCCGCGCGCGGTATCGGCGAGGTCTACGCGCAGGCCCTGGCCGCCGAGGGCGCCTCGGTCGTGGTCGCCGATCTCAACACCGAGGGCGGTACCGCCGTCGCCGAGAAGATCGTGGCCGACGGCGGTACCGCCGCCTTCCATCCGGTCGACGTCGCCGACCCCGATTCGGCGAAGGCGCTCGCCGATTTCACGATCGAGAAGTACGGCAAGATCGACCATCTGGTGAACAACGCCGCCATCTACGGCGGTATGAAACTCGATCTGCTGCTCACCGTGCCCTGGGACTACTACAAGAAATTCATGTCGGTGAACCTGGACGGCGCCCTCGTCATGACCCGCGCGGTCTGGGAGAACATGGCCGCGAACGGCGGCGGCTCGATCGTGAACCAGTCCTCCACCGCCGCCTGGGTGTACTCCGGTTTCTACGGTCTGGCCAAGGTGGGTATCAACGGACTCACCCAGCAGCTGGCCACCGAACTCGGCGGCTCGAACATCCGGATCAACGCGATCGCCCCCGGCCCCACCGATACCGAAGCCACCAAAACGACCACCCCCGAGAACATGGTCAAGGATATGGTGAACCGGTTACCGCTCAAGCGGATGGGAACCCCGGAAGATATGGCCGGCGCGCTGCTCTACCTGCTCTCCGATGACGCCGCCTGGGTCACCGGCCAGATCTTCTGCGTCGACGGCGGCCAGGTGATCCGGTAATGAGCGCGGACGGGGGCACCGGCACCAGGGTGGGGTTCATCGGACTGGGTTCGATGGGCGCGCCGATGGCGAAGAAGCTGCTGGGCTGGTCCGGCGGTCTCACCGTCTGCGATACCCGCGCCGAGGTCGTATCACCGTTCACCGACGCCGGTGCCGAAGCAGCGGCCACCCCCGGAGAACTCGCGGCGAAATGCGGGGTCGTCTGTATCGCGGTGGTCGACGACCGGCAGGTCCGTGATGTGCTGACCGGTACGAACGGAGTGCTGAGCACCGCCGCGCCGGGCACCGTGGTCGCGGTGCACTCCACCATCGGCGACGAATCGGCGATCGAATTCGCCCGGCTGTGCGCCGAACACGGCGTTGACCTGATCGACGCCCCGGTCACCGGGGGCGCGGCCGGCGCCGACAGCGGCCGGCTGGCGGTGATGATCGGCGGCCCCGCGGGCGCGGTCGCCGCGGTCCGGGAACCGTTCGGCTGTTTCGCCGATATGGTCGTGCACGCGGGTGAGGTCGGCGCCGGCATCCGGATGAAACTGGCGCGCAATCTCCTGCACTTCATCTCCTTCACCGCGGCCACCGAGGCGCAGCGGCTGGCCGAGGCCGCCGGACTCGATATCGCGGTACTGGGCAAGATCGTCCGGCATTCCGACGCGGTCACCGGCGGTGCGGGATCCATCATGCTCCGCGATACCACCGCTCCGCTCGAAGAGGGCGATTTCTGGCTGCCGATCCTCACCCATGTACGCGAACTCGGGGAAAAGGATCTGCACCTGGCGCTGGCCCTCGGTGACCGGCTCGGTACCGAATTACCGCTGGCCGAACTCGCGCTGAGCCGGCTCGGCGCGGGACTCGGCGTGGGGACGGGCGAGATCGCCGCCGCGCGGCCGGACACTCCGGCGCGGAACGACAGTAAGGAAACCGAATAATGGCCGATGCCACCACCATCCGTCCGTTACCCGCGGCCGAGGTCACCACCTGGGACCGCACCACCGACGTGCTGGTCGCCGGCTACGGGATCGCCGGAGTCTGCGCCGCCATCGAGGCCGCGCGAGCGGGCGCACAGGTGCTGATCCTGGAGCGCACCAGCGGCTGGGGCGGGGCGGCGGCACTGGCCGGCGGGTTCATCTATCTCGGCGGCGGTACCCCGCTGCAGCGGGCGCTCGGCTTCGAGGACAGCCCGGAGAACATGGAGAAATTCATGCTCGCCGCGCTGGGCCCGGGCGCGGACGCGGCCAAGATCGCCGACTACTGCCGCGGCAGTGTGGAGCACTACGAATGGCTGGTCGCCAACGGCGTGCCGTTCAAAGCGGAATTCTGGGGCGAACCGGGCTGGGAACCCCCGCACGACGAGGGCCTGATGTATTCCGGCGGGGAGAACGCTGCCCCGTTCAACACCGTGGCCACGCCCGCGCCGCGTGGGCACGTCCCACAGATGAGCAATAAGCGCACCGGTTCGAAGGGCGGCGGTTACATGCTGATGAAACCGCTCGCCGAGACCGCGGAAGCGCTCGGCGTCACCG
The DNA here is from genome assembly GCF_977089955.1 of Nocardia sp. X0981. Taxonomy (NCBI): domain Bacteria; kingdom Bacillati; phylum Actinomycetota; class Actinomycetes; order Mycobacteriales; family Nocardiaceae; genus Nocardia; species Nocardia sp. X0981. Next base: position 244,613 of record NZ_OZ372435.1, read on the forward strand.
CCGAATACGACACCCGCATCCAGCGGCTGATCGTCGACGGTGAGCGGGTGGTCGGCGTGGTGGCCAAACAGTACGGCAAACAGCTGACCATCCGTGCCGAACGCGGAGTCGTGCTGGCCACGGGCAGTTTCGCCTACCACGACCGGATGATCGAGGGATTCGCGCCCCGGCTCATCGGCCGGCCGGGTGCGGCCATCGAGGAACACGACGGGATCGCCATCCGGGTGGCCCAGGCGCTCGGCGCCGACCTGGCGCATATGGACGCCACCGAGGTCGCGTTCTTCGGTGATCCGCAGATGATGGCGCGCGGCATCCTGGTGAACGGCCGCGGCCAGCGGTACGTCCCGGAGGACACCTACCCCGGCCGGATCGGCCAGATGACTCTGTTCCATCAGGAGAACCAGGCGTATCTGGTGATCGGCGAGGCCGCCTACGAGGAAGCGCTCACCACCGAGACCTCCACGCCCTTCTTCCGGCAACCCCCTACCTGGGCCGCGGAGACCATCGCCGAACTCGAAGCCGATATGGGACTGCCCGAACTCGCCCTGCAGACCACCGTGGAGCTGTACAACAAGCATGCGGCCGCGGGCCGGGATCCGCTGCTCGGGAAGAAACCCGAGTGGACGAAACCGCTCGAGGGCCCGTTCGCCGCCTTCGATATGCGCGGGTTCACCGCGGGATTCACCCTCGGCGGACTGCGCACGGACCTGGATTCCCGGGTGTTGCACGTGAACGGGGAACCCATCCCCGGGCTGTTCGCCGCGGGCCGGTGTACCTCCGGTGTCTGCGCGGGCGGCTACGCCAGCGGCACATCGCTGGGCGACGGCAGCTTCTACGGCCGCCGGGCCGGGATTGCGGCCGCGAAGAATTGAAACGGTACTGTCGGGCACATGTCCGAAGGTGAACCCCTCGTCGTGGAAGCGACCCGTCGCCGCCTCTCCGCGAAACAGGCCGATACGGTCGACAAACTGACGAAGGCCGCAGTGGAGGTACTGGCCCGCGAGGGGTTCGCGGGGATGACCATCCGGATGGTCGCCGCCGCGGCCGGGGTCGGCACCGCCACCGCGTACACCTATTTCTCGTCGAAGGAACATCTGGTCGCGGAGATCTTCTGGCGGCGGCTGGTGGCCACCCCGTCACCGGTCAGCGAGGACTCCGACCCCACGGTCCGGGTGATCGCCGAGCTGCGCGCCATCGCCATGCTCGTCGCCGACGAGCAGGAGGTGTCCGGGGCGGTGACCAGCGCCATGCTCGGCCGGGATCCCGATGTGGCTCATCTGCGTGCCCGGATCGGTCTGGAGATCCGCACCCGGATCGAACGCGCCCTCGGTCCCGACGCCGATCCCGACGTGGTGGTCGCGCTGGAACTGGTCTACGCGGGGGCGCTGGTCCGGGCGGGTATGGGCTATGCCTCCTACGCCGATATCGCGGATCTCATCGAAAAATCGGCGCTGATGATCCTGCGCTGAGCAGCGGAAAGCAAGGGTATGAACAACCGTCCCACACAACTCGACTCCCCCGTGGTACCCACCGTCATCAAGTACATGTCCAAGGTGAACACGTGGCTCTACCGGCGCACCGGCGGACGTATCGGTGGCACCTGGCGGGTGGGCTCGGGATTCCGTAAACCGGTCCCGACCCTGCTGCTGGACCATACGGGACGCAAATCCGGTAAACAGTTCACCGCTCCGCTGCTGTACCTGCGCGACGCCGCGAATATCGTGGTCGTCGCCTCGCAGGGCGGGCTACCGAAGAATCCCCAGTGGTACTACAACCTGATCGCCCAGCCGGACACCACGGTGCAGATCGGTAAGGACCGGCTGCCGGTGCGGGCGCGACTCGCCGACGACGCCGAGCGGGAGCGGCTGTGGCCGGAATTGCTGGAACTGTACGCGGATTTCGGCAACTACCAGTCGTGGACCGAACGCCGCATCCCGATCTTCGTCCTGGAGCCCCGCCCCTCCTGAGCGTTCGCGCCGGACCCGGAGACCCGACCGGGCCCGGCGCGACCTATCACACTCCCACCGTGGCGCCGAGGCGTACCGGGATCGACATCGGCCCGATGGTGAAGAACGACGGCGTACGCGGGATCTGGTCCACGGCCGTCGCGAGGGTGAGGTCCGGGAAGCGCCGGTACAGCGAGGCCAGCGCGAGCCGGCCCTCCAATCGGGCCAGTGGGGCCCCGATGCAGTAGCGCGGCCCGTGCCCGAAGCCGAGATTCCCGCTGAGCTCCCGGGTTATGTCGAATGCGCCGGCGGTATCCCCGTAGCGCTCGGGATCCAGACCCCCGGCCTGGTAGACCACGCCCACGGCGCTGCCCTTGGGCACCGGCACCCCGTCGATCGTCACATCTTCGAGGGTGAACCGGAAACTGGTCATCATCACCGAGTGCCGGTATCGCAGGGTCTCCTCGACCACCTCGGCCCACCGGTCCTCGGATTTCGCCAGTGCCAGTTGTTCGGGGTTGTCGGCCAATGCGACCACCGCGTTGCCGAGCAGATAGACCGTGGTCTCGTGACCGGCGATCAGCATCAGCCACAGAACGGCCACCAATTCGTCGGTGGTGAGCCGATCACCCTCGTCCCGGGCCCGGACGAGATCGGAGGTGAGGTCGTCGCCGGGCTCTTCCTGCTTCCGAGCGACCAGCTCGTACAGGTAGCCCCGCAGCGCCACCTGCGTCTCGAACGCCTCCTCCGGGGTGGTGTTCTGCGACAGGGAGGTCAGCGTCCACTGCCGCAGCTGCGCCCGCTCCGCTTCCGGCACCCCGAACAGCTCGGAAATGACCGCCATGGGCAGCGCATCACAGAACGCGGGCACCAGATCGACCCCGTCCCCGGCGGCGGCTACTTTGTCCAGCAGGTCGTCGATGATCTCCTGGATGCGGGGCTGCATCGCCCGGACCCGCCCCGGGGTGAAACCCTTGCCCACCAGGCCGCGCAGTCGCCGGTGGTCCGCGCCGTCCTTGGTGGACAAATGGTCGCCCTGCACGATGGCCCGGAACGGCCAGTCCTCCGGAATGGTGCCGTCGTAGAGCGCCGGCCAGTGTTCGGGGTCGCGGGCGAAGGTCTTGTTGTCGCCGGCCAGGATCTCCTGCGTCGCCCGATGGGAAAGGGCCAGATAGGCGGCGACACCACCGGGGAATTCGACTTCTACCACCGGCGCTGTTGCACGCAGTCTCAGGCAGGTGTCGAGCGGGTTCTCGTCCGCCGCGGGGAAAGAGGGGAGTGTTGTCATATCGGACTTTCCGGGACTACGCGCGAGGTGGCGCTGCTGATCGAATCGGGCGAGGAGTATCGTCGCAGAACCCGGCGGTCCGTGAAGCAAAATAACCCCGAAAGTCGTTGATGCCCAGAGCGTCCGACGCGGAAGCGGCGAAACGGGCTTCGCATCGGCTGTTTTCGTGGCCGCGGCCCCGCGGCGGACGCTCTCCGGCGCCGGCCCGGGACCGCGGCGGGTGAGCGCTACGGCGTAGCGGGAACGGTGGTTCGTTCGGCGGCGAGGGTGGTGTCCGGACCGTGGCCGGTATGCACCACCGTCTCGCCCGGCAGCGCGAAAAGCCGGTTGTTGATGGAGGTGAGAATGGTCGGATAATCGGAATAGGAGCGCCCCGTGGCGCCCGGGCCACCTTCGAACAACGTATCCCCGCTGAATACCGCACCGGCCGCCGGGAGATACAGGCAGCACGAGCCCGGCGAGTGGCCCGGCGTGTGCAGGACCCGCAGCTGCGCTCCACCGATGTCGAAGGTGTCCCCGTCGGTCAGCGCCCGGTACTCCACGCCGGGATGGGTTTGCTGCCAGAGCACATCATCATCGGGATGAAGGTGGATCGGGGCGCCCGTGGCCGCCGCCAGGGCCGGCGCGACGGTGACGTGGTCGTTGTGCGCATGTGTGCAGACGATTGCCGTCACATGACGGCCGGCTACGGCCTCGAGGATCGGCGGCGCCTCGTGTGCGGCATCGATGACGAGTACTTCGCTGTCGTCACCGATCAGCCAGATATTGTTGGCCACATCCCAGCAGCCACCGTCGAGGCAGAACTGTCCCTCGGTGACCACACGCTCCACCCGGACGGTCACAGGACCACCACCGAACGCAGTACCGCGCCCCCGTGCATGGTGTGGAAGGCCTGCTCCACCGCATCCAGGCCGATCCGTTCGGTCACGAATTTCTCCAGCGGCAACCGGCCCTGCCGGTACAGGTCGATCAGCATCGGGAAATCGCGTTCCGGTAGGCAGTCGCCGTACCAGGAGGATTTCAGCGCGCCACCGCGGCTGAAGAAGTCGATCAGGGGCATCTCCAGGGTCATATCCGGGGTGGGGACACCCACCAGCACCACGGTGCCCGCGAGATCACGGGCGTAGAACGCTTGTTTCCAGGTTTCCGGGCGGCCCACCGCGTCGATCACCACATCGGCACCGAAACCGCCGGTGAGTTCCTGTATCCCGGCGACCGCGTCGGCGGCGGAGGCGTCGATGGTGTGGGTGGCGCCGAGTTCGCGGGCCCAGTCGAGTTTGCGGGCGTCGGTATCCACCGCGATGATCGTGGCGGCCCCGGCCAGCCGGGCCCCCGCGACGGCCGCGTCCCCCACACCACCGCAGCCGAGTACCGCGACCGAATCGCCGCGGCCGACGTTGCCCGTGTTCATCGCGGCCCCCAGCCCGGCCATCACCCCGCAGCCGAGCAGCCCCGCCACCGCCGGGTCGGTCTCCGGGTCCACCTTGGTGCACTGCCCCTCGTGAACGAGGGTTTTATCGGCGAAGGCGCCGATACCGAGAGCGGGTGTGAGTTCGGTGCCGTCCTCGAGCGTCATGGGCACACTGGCATTGAAGGTGTCGAAGCAGTACCAGGGACGACCGCGTCGACAGGCACGGCATTGCCCACAGACCGCCCGCCAGTTCAGGATGACGAAATCGCCGGGTGCCACATGGCTCACCGCCGAACCCACCGTTTCCACCACACCGGCGGCCTCGTGGCCGAGCAGGAAGGGGAACTCGTCGTTGATCCCGCCCTCGCGGTAGGTCAGATCGGTATGGCAGACCCCGCAGGCCTGAACCCTCACCACTACATCACGCGGGCCCGGGTCGGGAACCACGATGGTCACCAGTTCGACCGGGGCCCCCGGACTGCGGGCTATAACACCTCGAACCTGCTGCGGCACAGTGTCTCCTCTCGGGCGGTGATGCGGCGATGCGCGATATCGCATACGTTATCCGCCCACAGCGCCCGCGGGGCAGGGTCCGACAACCACGCCGGGGTGTCCGTGGCGGATCCGGCGCCTTCGCGGCCGATGCGGTGGCGTGTCCGACGGACACGCCACCGCGTTGTCGGCAAACGCTCAGAGAATTCCCCAGGCCTGCAACAGGTAGGTCACGTTGGCGGCGATGGAGGTGACGAGATGCGCCACATTCAGGACGGCTGAGCCGGCTTCGAGCATATTCTTCTCTTCCTTGGTGATTCGTCCGGCCGAAGCGCGGGGCACCTAGGGTACTCCGCGGCCGGCAAACGGCCGATTACCCGCCTACCGGTGCCGGGAAACGCGACGACGGAGCTCGATCATCCGTCCGAATAACCGACCGGACAGGTGTCCCACTCAGTGCGCAGCGGCACACGGCACAAGTCGGGAAGGTATGCACGGCACATTCTTCCGCACCTCTTCGAACCGGCCGGATCAGCCGGCGATACCCGCCTCCGGCTCCGGACCGTCCGCCCGCAGTTTGAGCAGGGTCAAACCCGCTGTACAGGCGAGAATGAGGCCGATAACGCTGATCACCACGTGCAGGGTCGCGATCCCGAAAACCGCCGCACCCAGTCCACCGGTGAAGACCAGCCATCCGAACACTCTGCCCACCGTTGCCCCCGTACCACGCGGCCCCCGGTCCGCGGCCGGTTCCATATCCGCCACCGGTACGTCGGGCACCTCCGCCGCGCCCGGCAGGTCGGTGGTGGTCTGGTCTCCCATCATCTACTCCTCGATGGCGCCGATCCGGAAATCGTTTCGCGCCTACCGCTTCAGTGCACGGACACCGCAAATCCGATGCCTCATGCGTCACTCCAGCAACATACGCTACGACCAACTCGACGATTGTTACGCGACACAAGCCCGCGACACGCGGCCGATATCAATTCGATACCTGAATCGTACCCACAACTCACCGCTCTACACCTGGTAGCCCCCGGGATCGGCCGCTGGGGGGCTGGTTCTCGCTCGAGCCCTCGATTAAGGTGAGGCCACTGACATATCACAGGAGCGTCACCGATGGAAAACAAAACGAAAGTCGCCGGGCCACTGGCGGCCGCCGGTGCGGTTTCCCTCGGACTGGTGCTCATCGGTGCGTGCGGAATCGGCCAGGAGGACACCTATGTGCCGCCGCCCCCGATCCGCTCCGGGCCGCAGGCCGCCGACGACGCGCGCCGTGCGGAATCGACGTCCCCCACCATCGCCCAGGTGGTGATCCCCCCGTCTCCCAGCTGGCGGATGGCCCCGGAACCGCCGCCGCGGCGCACCCTCCCGCCGGAGTACCGGATCTCGGTCACGGCCTCGACCGGCTCCGAGCCCGACGAGGATTCGGCGTACGAAGACGAGAGCCCCTCACCCACCCGCAGGGTCACGCTCTCGGCCCCGCCGGGCCCGGCATCACCCCCGAGTCCCGGCTGGTCCCCTGCCTCGGCCCCGGAAATCGCGCCGGCGCATACCGAATCGCCCGTACCCGCGTCTCCCCCTCCGGCCACCGTCGTCGTCACCTCGGCGCCTCCGGAGCCGGCATCGGCGACCGATCCTCCGGTCATCACTTCCGAAGCCGAGCAGACTCCGCACGTGAGCACCGCGCCCGAACAGGCGCCGGAGCCGGCCCGGACGACCCCGCTCCTCCCGGCGGAACCGGACCCCGGAGAAACACCGGCACCGCAAGCGGTTTCCCCGAGCGAGCCGGCCACACCGGAGAGCACCGAAGCGACACCGAGCCGGGAGCCCCTCGTCCCGGCCGTTCCGGTGGCCCCGAACTGATCGAAGCGGTGGCCCGTGATCTCGCCGACCGCGCACGGTACGAAAGTTCGGGCCACCTCAGGTTTCGGCGTAGGCCACCGCGCGCTGAGCGGCGGCGACCATCGGGCGCAACGAATTCGTGAAACCCTCCGCGCCCACGGAGGCGATATCGACATCCGTAGCCGTGTGGATCACATAACGGCCCTCGCCGGTGATATCCAGCCAGCACAGCACACCGATCGGCTTGGTGTCCCCGCGATGATGCGCGGACACGACGATCTGGCCGAGACCGTCCCGCGGCTGTTTCAGTCGCTTCCGGATGCGGGCCGGCACCGTCGGACCGGAAACCGGAATCGTCACCTGATCCCTGCCGTCCCGGACGACCTCGGCCCGGGGCGCCCGCAGCCGCTCACCGGTGCCGGCAGGCGCAGCGGGTAGCGCGGCGATCATCCGGACCGGCAATGCGGCGGCGCCGCCCACGAAGATCCGTATCTCCCCACCCCGGTCCGGTAGTTCCCCGGGACGCTGGGTGGCCACCACCGCGATCCGGCCCGCGGACGCGCCGAGAACCCGGGCGGTCGGCAGGCCGGCACCGTCCTGACCGAGAGCCGTCACACTCACCTCCGGCCCGGCCAGCACCCGCAACGCGGCTTCCAGATCCGCGTCGAGAGTGATGTCGCACCACTGCCGTAACACGGGCAGTTGCGCGGTGCGCTCGCGGGAATCCCGGGCCGAGAGGCGGACCGCCAGCGGACCGGGGATACGATCACCGACCGTCCGCTCCCAGGCCAGCGCGAACTGGTCCGGGTCGAGGATCCAGCTCACTCCTCTTCGGTCCACTCACCCAGGACCGGCGGGGTGGTCGGATCCAGGGTGCCGACGAGCTGCCCACCCACCTCACCCGGTTCGAGGAAGGTGAGTTCCTCGTCGGTGAAATGCAGTTCGTCCTCTTCGGTCTCGGTTCGTTCGGTGCGCGCCGGTGCGGCGACCGGGCTCCCCGAGCGGACCGTATCCGCGGCCATGGCGCCGCCCATCATTCCGCCGATCGCCCCGGCGCCCATTCCGGTGATCGCCTCACCACTCGAATCACGGCGGCGTTCCTCACGTTTGCGCTCGTCGTCCGTACCGGTGGCGGCGGGACGGACGGGCACGGCGATCGGAGGCGCGTTCACGGAAGCGGCCGACGTCACCGGCGGTGCCGCCGGAGCGGAACCCGGGGGCGGCGCCGCTACCGGGGCGGCGGCGACCGGCTGCCCGGTGGCCGCCGCTGTGGTCGATTGCGGGACAGGACCCGCCGGAGGCCGATCCGCGACGGCGCCCGCGGTGCCGGTCACCGGCGCCTCGGATACGGCGGGATCGGTTCCGGCGGCCGGATCCGCCGGCTGCTCCGAGCCGGGAACCGGCGCCGGGACCGGGACCGGAGCCGCGACGGTCCGCCCGGCGGCGGTCTCGGAAGCGGCGGACGCGAGAGGCATCGGGGCGGGGCCGTCCGTACCGGCCTCCGCGACCGGCAGTTCCGGGAAGGCGGGCACCCGCGCACCGGTCGGGACGAATGTGCCGGTGTAGACGCTTTCCATCACCCGCACCGCATCGGCACGATCGTCGTCGACAGCACGCTGGGTAGCGATATTGTCGGTGGCCGCCCGTGGGTTCAGCAGAGCCGCCGTGAGGTCCGGCTCCGCACCCGACGGCTCCGGAACCCCCGCGCGCAGCGTTTCCGCCGCGTCGCTCGCCTGGTTCAGGCGCTGCCCGACGGCGGCCAGCACATCCGCGAGTTGCCGGCCGGCGGCCTCGAAATCACCGACCGCGGCCGCCGCCAGACCCGCGGCGTCGCCGCGCCAGCCGTCGGCGATGGCGCCGCGGATCTCGGTATGCGCTTGCGCGACAGCGTCGCTCAGCCCGGCGGCCGCGCCCTGCCAGGCCAGACTCCCGGCCTGCAGCACCGCCGGATTCAACAGCGATACACCGGCATGGATCTGCTGGTGGGTGAGATTGTCGAAGACCTCCACGGTGGGCGCGTAGTCGGGATCGAAGCGATCGTGGACACCGCGTTTACCGACTCGGGGGAGTTCACGCACCGGATACTCCCGTCACTTCGGGAGAGACGGCGCCGAGCGCCGCCGCGACCTCGGTATCGGCCTCCCGGTATGCCGCCGCGGCGGCCCGAAAGGTATGCGCGAGCTGCCGCGCCGTCCCGGAGTACCGGCGCAGAGCGGCGATCGCCTCGGTGGCCTTGCCCTCGAATCCGTCACGCAGCGCGGCACCGGAGGCGAAGCCGCCGAAACCCGGTAGCGAGACGGCCGCGGCGAGCGTTTCGATCTGCGCGTCCACCTGATCGGCGAGTTGTTCGTAGCGCAGTGCGCACCGTTCGGGCGCCCCCGCGGCCACCAGCACGCCGTCGATCCACAGTTCTCCCTCCGCGACGGCCGAGTCGAGCGCGGTGATCGTATTCGGCTGCATCGGCTTCCCCCTTCCTGCTCCGCTGTCGCACAGCGGTTCTCATCTTCGCCGCACCGGCCCCGCGACGATCTCCTGCGTCCACTGCACGATATCCGCCGTGACCCGGGTACGCACGCGCTCATGCAGCAGATCGTGTCCGGCGTCGGCGTATTCGCGCAGTTCCACCGCCTCGTATCGGTCCGCCCACTCGCGTACCGCTTCGACCGGCGCGCGCCGGTCGTCCACTCCGTGTATCGCCAGGGCCGGAGGCAGTGGCTGGTCCGCCCGCGGGGTCCCGCCGAGCGCGCGTCGCGGGGTACCACACAGCACCAGGCCGGCCACCTCGCTCGCCGTCAGCGCGGGCTCCGCCGGGTATTCGATGGGGGGATCGGCCGGATACCCACCGCGCCCCGCCGGGGGGCGGGCTACGCCCAGGGCGGCCAGCGCGGTGAACGCGCCGAGTGAATGGCCCATCAGTGTGAGCGGTAGGTCCGGCATCTGCTCGCGCACCAGCCGCCAGAAGCGCACCGCGTCCTCGACCAGATCGGGCAGAGTACCGGGGTCGCGCGGATCGCCTTCGCTGAGGCCCTGCCCGGCGGTATCCAGTGTCCACAGGGCGATACCGGCACGGTTCACCTGCCGCGCGAAATCGTGATAGTGCCCGCTGTGCTGACCCGAGCCGGGCAGGAGTACCAATGCCGCCCAGGCCTTTTCGATCCGCCGATCCCGATAGTGCAGTCGGCCGCGCGTGCCGTCGAAGAAGCCCATGCCCGGATTCTGGCAAAGAAACGGAGCCGAGTGGGAGGCTCCGTGCGTGTGCTCCCGCACACCGAATGAGCGGTATCGAGCGCGACGGCCCGCCGCGGGCCCGGAATGCCGGCGCCGGCGCGCCGGACCTCGGCCGAATGCGAAGTGATCCACATCACACAAAAGGCTGTCAGGAATCCGGAGGCCGTCTCGTTCAAAGCGCAAGCGACCAGATAGGAGCGAGATCATGCGACACCGCATCATTGTCCTCGGCGCCGGATACGCCGGAGCCTATGCCGCCGGCATCCTCGCCCGCCGGCTGCACCGCGCCGACGCCGAGATCACCGTTGTCAACGCCGAAGCCGATTTCGTCGAACGGATGCGCCTGCATCAGCTCGCCGCCGGCCAGGAGCTGCGCCGCCACGAGCTGGAGAAGATCTTCGCGGGTACCGGTATCCGGCTGCGGATCGCGCGCGTCACCGCTGTGGACGCCGACCACCGGACCGTCACCGTGAGCGACGACGCGGGCAGCGACCGGCTCGATTACGACACCCTGCTCTACGCGCTGGGCAGCACCGCCGCCGACCACGACGTTCCGGGGGCGGCGGAGCACACCTTCCACGTCGCCGGACGCCACTCGGCACTACGGCTGCGCCGGCGCTTGGACGAACTGGACGGGAACGGGACGGTGCTGGTCGTCGGCGGCAACCTGACCGCGATCGAGGCCGCCACCGAGATCGCCGAATCCCGGCCCGGACTCCGGGTCACCCTGGCGACCAGTGGGGAACTGGGCGGATGGCTGGGCCCGAAGGCCCGTCGTCACCTGTTCCGCGCCTTCGACCGGTTCGGTATCGCGGTCCACGAGCACGCCACCGTCGAACGTGTCGAGGCGGCGAAGGCCATCACCTCCGACGGCACCGTCTTCTCCACCGACGCCACCGTCTGGGCGGCCGGTTTCGCCGCCCACCCCCTCGCCGCCGCCGGTGGACTCGCTGTCGAGGACAACGGCCGGATCACGGTGGATCGCATGATGCGGTCGGTATCGCATCCGCAGGTCTACGTCGCCGGGGACAGCGCTTTCGTCATCGGTGACAACGGCAGGCCGCTGCCCATGTCCTGCGCTTCGGCGGGATTCACCGGTACACAGGCGGCGGCCGCGATCATCGGAGACCTGACGGGACGCACGATCCCGAAAACCGCGCTGGCTTATATCGGCAACCACATCAGCCTCGGCCGTAAGGACGCGATCTTCCAAACGGTCGACAAGGCCGCGCGGTCGAAGGAGCGGGCGTTGTGCGGCCGGCCGGCCGCGCATCTCAAGTCGGCCATCCTCGCGGCGGGGCCGTGGAGTATCGCCCACCCGACCTACGGCATGCCGAGCCGTAGACACCGCGTGACCACCCCGTCCGGGAATCCGACCGCGGCGGTTGCGGCATAGGGTGGCGCCCGTGGAGAGTATCGCGGTAGAGCGTTTCGAGGCCGGCCGGGACCGGCTGGCCTCACTCGCCTACCGTCTGCTCGGCTCGGCCGCCGACGCCGAGGACACGGTGCAGGACGCGTTCCTGCGCTGGCAGGCCGCCGACCGGGAGCGTATCGAGGTTCCCGAGGCGTGGCTGACCAAGATCGTCACCAATCTGGCACTCGACCGCCTCCGTTCGGCCAGCACGCGACGCGAACGCGCGGCCGGCGCCTGGCTGCCCGAACCGTTGCTCGACGGCGATCCGATGCTGGGCCCGGCCGACACCGTCGAACAGCGGGAATCGGTGACCCTGGCGGTGCTGACGCTCATGGAACGCCTTTCACCGGTCGAGCGGGCCGTGTACGTGCTGCGCGAAGCCTTTTCGCACAGTCACGCCGAGATAGCCGGGATCCTCGACATCACCGAGTCGGCGAGCCAGCAACACGCGCATCGGGCCCGGCGCCGGATCACCGCCGAACGCAACTCCCATGTCACCGACCACGCCGCCGCACGCCGGATCGTCGAGGAGTTCGTCGCCGCCGCCGCCTCGGGCCGGACCGACCGGCTGGTGGCGCTGCTGACCGACGATGCGACCGCGACCTCCGACGGCGCCGGACTGGCCGCGAAATTGATCCGGACCACCGGCCCCGCCCGAATCGCCGCCGTGGTCCGCGCGGGCTTCAAACCGTCCCCGGCGAAGCGAAAACTGGCCGGCGGCTCTCTCGCGATCCACGCCGGGATGATCAACGGTTCCCCGGCCGTGATCGCCGCGGTCGGCGACCGGGTGGCGGGCGTCGTGGTCCTGGATATCCGCGACGACAGGATCGCGACCGTGCGCGGTATGGGCTCGTCTCGACTCGACCGCGTCGCCGCGGCATGGCGGCGGCGCGAGCACGACGCTCCCCTCATCGCGTCCTGGTGAGCGGCGGCACCAGGGCGAGGCACTCCGGATCACCGCCGCGCGGACCGATACCGTCGCGCGGGGCTCACTGCCCGATACGTCGGGCTACGCCCTCGGCTGATACGAGCGAAGCGCCCGCTTTCTACCGCGGTTCCGGAGCGGGTGCGCTCGTCGTCGCGGTGGGAGCGGGCTCGCCAGGCGCGACAGGAGCCGACCGCGGAGCGGGCTCACCGGGAGCGACAGGAGCGGGTTGCGGCTCCGGCGTGGTGACAGGCCGCTCCGGAACGGGGAACATGCCCACCGTAGGCGTCATCACGCAGAGCGCGCCCGGGTAGTTGATGGTGCCCCACATGGACGCGAGCACCGTGCCCGGGCCGCTGTCCACGGTCTTGGACAGCGACGGGGTGCCGAATTCGGTGATGTCGTCGAGCACGGTCAGGCCGCTACGGCCGTTGTCGATATTGATCCAGGCGGTCACCAGCCCCGACGCCTGCGGGATACCGGAGTGTCCGGGGGTGGCGTGGAAGGTCAGGGTGCCGGGGGTGCCGCCCAGGTTCGCGCTGGGTCCGTTGGCGGTGCCCGCCGCGATGATGGTGGTGATGGGGCCGTTGCTGCCGCAGCCGAAGGTGGGAGCCGCGTAGACGAAGGGGGTGTAGAGGCCGAGGTTGCCGATCTCACCGGCGGTCACGTAGTCGGCGTAGCGGCGCAGCGCGTCCATTCCGGCATCGGCCTCGGGATCGCCGGCGGTCTGTTCGGTGAGCGCGCGCAACGCTGTTTCGGCGGGAGTCGGTTCGGGCGCGGCGTTCGCCACCGCACCGAAGGTGAGCGCGGCACCGATGCCCAGGGCCGCGGCGGCGGCCGCCGTGCGCGTGACGATTTTGTTGTGCACTGCTGACTCCCTACATCCGATCGTGGCGGTGAGGCCGGACCGGACCGGCAATTCCCCGCTCACCGCTGCAAAGTACCAGCAGCACCGGGGCCTCGCCCGGTCACGCTCCGCTCTCGGCCGGGGTTGTCCACAGCATCCGGCCGCCGCATGTGATGCACTCGACACGGCACGTTCACCCGGGGTGTAGATTCGATGCCGGGACAATCGAGACATTTTTGGAGATGTGTATGAAATTAACTCTGTCTCCCGACGAGATCGCGTTCCGCGACGAACTGCGGAAGATCTACACGACCGCGATCCCCGCCGAGATCCGGGAACGCGTGAAGTACGGTCACGAGCTGTCCCGCGAGGACATCGTGACGACCCACCGGGCATTGAACGAGCACGGCCTGGCCGTACCGAACTGGCCGGTGGAATGGGGCGGTAAGGACTGGACCCCGATGCAGCGGCATCTGTGGCAGGACGAGATGCAGCTGGCCTCCGTGCCCGAACCCCTCACCTTCAACGCCCAGATGGTCGGCCCGGTCATCGCCCAGTTCGGCTCCGCGGAACTCAAACAGCGCTTCCTGCCGCCCACCGCCAACCTGGACATCTGGTGGTGCCAGGGTTTCTCCGAACCCGACGCCGGCTCCGATCTGGCCTCGCTGCGCACCACCGCCGTCCGCGACGGTGACTCCTACATCGTCAACGGCCAGAAGATCTGGACCACCCTCGCCCAGTACGCCGACTGGATCTTCTGCCTGGTCCGCACCGACCCGAACGCCCCGAAGAAACAGGCCGGGATCTCCTTCCTGCTCTTCGACGTGAAATCACCCGGAGTCACCATCCGGCCGATCAAACTCATCGACGGCGGCTACGAGGTCAACGAGGTCTTCTTCGAGAACGTCCGGGTCCCCGCCGATCAACTCGTCGGCGAGGAGAACATGGGATGGACCTACGCCAAGTTCCTGCTCGGCAACGAACGCACCGGTATCACCGGCGTCGGCCGCACCAAGGTGCGCCTCGGCGTGGCCAAGGAATACGCCGCGGCCACCCGGTCCGGATCCGGGACGCTGCTCGAGGATCCGCTGTTCGCGGCACGGATCGCCGAACTGGAGAACGAACTGCTCGCGCTGGAACTCACCCAGCTGCGAGTGGTCTCCAACTCCGCCGAGGGCAAACCGAACCCGGTCTCGTCGGTGCTGAAGATGCGCGGCTCCGAACTCCAGCAGGCCGCGACCGAACTGCTGCTGGATATCGCCGGACCCGACGCGCTACCGGTTCGCGCCGAAGGTATCGCCTCGCCGGAATGGGCGCAGCGCAGCGGCCCCAGCTATCTCAACTACCGCAAGACAACCATCTATGGAGGTTCCAGCGAGGTGCAGCGCACCATCATCGCCTCCTCGATCCTCGGATTGTGAGGTCAGGTTATGGATTTCGATCTCACCGACGAACAGGTCCTGCTCCGCGATACGGTACGTGACCTGCTGAACCGCCACTACAACCCGGAATCGCGGCTCGCGGTCGTGGAAACCGATCTCGGCTGGAGTCGCGAGGTGTGGAATCAGCTCGCCGAACTCGGTGTGCTCGGTCTGAGCTTCGCCGAAAAGGACGGCGGGATGGGCGCGGGCCCGGTGGAGACCATGCTGGTGCTCGAGGAGATCGGGCGCCGGCTCGCGCCGGAACCGCTGCTGGACGCGGTCCTGGTACCGGGCGCGCTGATCAGCGCGGTGGGCACCGCCGACCAGCGGCAGCGGGTCCTTTCCGAGGTGGCGGCCGGCAGTAAACTGCTCGCCTTCGCGCACGGTGAACCCGGCACCCGCTGGCCCGATCACGCGGTGGACACCACCGCGACCGCGCAGGGCGACGGCTATACGCTCACCGGCGTCAAGAATCCGGTACCGCACGGCGATTGCGCCGACGACCTGGTGGTCAGCGCGATCCTCCCCGATGGCGGGCTCGGCCTGTTCCTGGTCGACGCCGCCGCCGACGGAGTGAGGCGCACCTCCTACGCGACGATGGACGGCCTGCGCGGCGCTCAGCTCGAGCTGACTTCGGCGCCCGCCGAACTGCTCGGCAGCGCCGAGGATGCCACCGCCGCGGTGGAGCAGGTCCTCACCGGTGCTCAGGCCGGTCTGTGCGCGGAGTCGATCGGGGCGATGGAAGAGTCGCTACGACTCACCACCGAATACCTGAAGACCCGTAAGCAGTTCGGGGTCACCCTGTCGAAGTTCCAGACCCTCACCCAGCGCGCGGCGAATATGTACGTCTCGCTGGAACTGGCCCGCAGTATGAGCTACTACCTCACCGCCTCGCTGGTCGACAGCGCCGGCGACCCGGTGATCGCCTCGCGGGCGCGGCTGCAGGTGAGCCGGTCGGCCCGGCATATCGGGCAGGAGGCTATCCAGATGCACGGCGGTATCGGCGTCACCTCCGAATACCCGGTGAGCCACTACGTGGCGCGGCTCACCGCCATCGAGCGCGTGCTCGGCGGCAGTCTGGAACATCTGCGTATCCTCGCCGGCCGGGTCGGCGACTACGCCCAGCCGGAACTGTAGGACACCGGAACTGCTCCGGCGGCGCCCGTCAGCGGGGGCCCGGCCGGAGCAGTTCCGTGACCTCGCTATCGGCCAGCTGGTGGAAATCACGGTAGGCACCGCCCACCCCGCCCAGCGCGGCCGGCGCCAGCGGGCAGACCACCTCGTCGGCCTCGGCCTCGATCCGCGGCAGTGCCTCGGGCGCGGCCACCGGGACCGCCACCACGAGATGCCGGGGCTGCTGGACGCGGGCCACTCGGCAGGCCGCCACGACCGAAGCTCCGGTGGCGATACCGTCGTCGACGATCACCACCGTCCGATCGCGTAACGGAATCGGCGGGACGTCCCCCCGCCAGAGGGAGCGGCGCCGGACCAGTTCGGCACGTTCCTCCGCCTCGATCGCATCCAGGCGCGCCGGGCCCAGACCGGTCTGACGCAGCACATCGGAGTTGACCACCCGCGGCCCTTCCTCGCCGATCGCCCCCGCCGCGAGCTCCGGCTGCCAGGGCACCCCGAGCTTGCGGACCAGCAGGATATCCAGGTCACCGCCGATGACCTCGCGCACCGCCGCCGCCACCGGGACCCCGCCGCGGGGCAACCCGAGCACCAGCGGACGCGCCGCACGCAGATGCGTCAGTTCGCTTCCCAGCGCGCGGCCCGCGGAGGAGCGGTCGGCGTAGAGCATTACCCCCTCGACGCTACCCCCCTTCCGGGACGCCTACGACGAACCGGCGCAGGGCGAGGCTCGGATTGCTACGGCGGACCCGGTGCAGTTGCGCGGGGTCCAGCTCGGCGAGAGCGATACCGGGTTCGTCGCCCAGTTCGCGCAGGACCCGGCCCGCCGGGTCGACGATCATCGAGGTCCCGGCGCCGCGGGGCCCGCATTGATCGGCCGCGGCCACATAGACGGTGTTCTCGATGGCCCGCGCCCGCAGCAGCGTCGTCCACTGATCGACTTTCCCCGGCCCCGGGATCCACTGCGCGGGTACCAGCAATACCTGCGCCCCGGCCGCCGCCGACCGCCGGAAACCCTCCGGAAAACGCAGGTCGAAGCAGGTCTGCAGCCCGAAGGTGAGCCCCGCGGCGGTGAACAGGGCCGGCTCGGCGAGGGGACCGGGCCGGACCACCTCCGATTCCCGCTGGCCGAACGCGTCGTAGAGATGCACCTTGCGGTAGTGGGCGCACAGCGCACCGTCGGGGCCGAGCACGACCAGCGTGTTGAAGATCCTGCCGTCGTCCGGCGTGGTCGTTTCGACCGTTCCGGCCACCAGATGCACCCCCGTGCCGGCGGCGAGCTCGGCCAGCGCCGTGACGAAGGGCCCGTCCAGCGGCTGCGCCGCGGCGCGGACGCGGTCGTCGAGACGGCCGAGCGCGAACATCGAATACTCCGGGGCCACCACCACGCGGGCGCCCTGCGCGGCCGCGGCCCGGACCTGCGCGGTCAGCGCCGCGAGGTTGGCGTCGATATCGGTATGCGGCGCGAACTGGAGCACCGCGAGAACCGGTGTGTCCGCACGCGGCGGGTCGACGGGGTCGGGTTCCATGCTGACACCGTATGGCCCGGTGGGTCGGACGACCAGGCCGTACCAGTAAACTCCTGGTCAATGAGCACCAATGAGGGCGAGGGCAGTCTCGGCGAGAACCCTGGCAACACCGAACCCGAAACCGCCGGACCGTCCTTCGCCGATCTCGGTATCGATGACCGGATCCTTTCGGCCATCGCCGATGTCGGCTACGAATCGCCCTCCCCCATCCAGGCCGCGACCATCCCCCCGTTGCTCGGCGGCGCGGATGTGGTGGGTCTCGCGCAGACCGGAACCGGTAAGACCGCCGCGTTCGCCATACCCATCCTGATGGGGTTGCTGGCGGAGCGGCCCACCGGCAAACAACCCACGGCGCTGGTCCTGGCCCCCACCCGGGAGCTGGCGATCCAGGTCGCGGAGGCCTTCGGCCGGTACGCGACGCATATGCCGGGCACCCATGTGCTGCCCATCTACGGTGGCCAGAGTTACGGGGTACAGCTCTCGGGGTTGCGCCGCGGAGCGCAGGTGGTGGTGGGGACCCCGGGCCGGGTGATCGACCACCTGGAGAAGGGCACCCTGGATCTGTCGCAGTTGCGCTACCTGGTGCTCGACGAAGCGGACGAAATGCTGAAGATGGGGTTCCAGGAGGATGTGGAGCGCATCCTCGCCGATACCCCCGCCGAGAAGCAGGTGGCGCTCTTCTCCGCGACCATGCCGGCGGCCATCCGCAAGATCTCCAAGCAGTATCTGCACGAACCGGTGGAGATCACGGTCAAGGCCAAGACCAGTACGGCCACCAATATCACCCAGCGCTGGGTGCTGGTTTCGCACCAGCGCAAACTCGATGCGCTCACCCGGATCCTCGAGGTGGAGTCCTTCGAGGCCATGATCATCTTCGTGCGCACGAAACAGGCCACCGAGGAGCTGGCCGAGAAACTGCGCGCCCGGGGCTTCTCGGCCGCGGCGATCAACGGTGATATCGCCCAGGCGCAGCGCGAACGCACCATCGGTCAGTTGAAAGCGGGCACGCTCGATATCCTGGTCGCCACCGATGTCGCGGCGCGCGGCCTGGACGTGGACCGCATCTCGCATGTGGTGAACTACGACATCCCGCACGACACCGAGTCCTATGTGCACCGGATCGGCCGCACCGGACGCGCGGGCCGCAGCGGTGAGGCGCTGCTGTTCGTCGCGCCCCGGGAGCGGCATCTGCTCAAATCCATCGAACGCGCCACCCGCCACCCGCTGACCGAAATGCAGCTGCCGAGCGTGGACGATGTGAACGCGCAGCGGGTCGCGAAGTTCGGTGACGCCATCACCGAGAATCTCAGCTCGGACAATCTGGCCCTGTTCCGCAAACTGATCGAGGACTACGAGCAGGAGCACAACACCCCGCTGGCCGATATCGCCGCCGCCCTGGCGGTGGCCGCGCACGACGGCGAGAGCTTCTTCCTCGAACCCGAGCCGGAGCCGGTGGAACGGCCGCGCCGGGAACGCGCGCCCCGCCATTTCGACGAGGGCGGTTTCGACGAGCGCCGCGGACCGGCCCGCCACCGCGGCACCGGTGCCGAACTGGCCACCTACCGCATCAGCGTGGGTAAACGGCACCGGGTGGTGCCGGGGGCGATCGTCGGCGCGATCGCCAACGAAGGCGGCCTGCGGCGCAGCGATTTCGGGCATATCAGTATCCGCCCCGACCACAGTCTCGTCGAACTTCCGGCCCAGCTGCCCCCGGAAACGCTGGAGGCGCTGCGCCGCACCAGGATCAGCGGGGTGCTGATCCAGCTGCAGCTCGACCAGGGCCCGCCCGGGCACCGCGCGATCGGCCGCGGCCCGCGCCGCGACGGCCCGAAGCGCCAGGAACGCCGGAAACCGCGCTCCTGAGACACGGTCCGTCCCACCGGCCGGGTCCGCTGGCTACAGTGGGCCCGTCCGGTGTGCGCGGACGCGCCGGCCGGATGTGTCACTGGGCGCAGGAGGTCGTGAGTGTTCGTTGTCGGTGATCGAGTGGTGTGCGGCGCCGCGGATCTGGTGCGCGCGGCGCGCTGTGAATTCGCCTGGTTGCGCGCTCTCGACGCCGAGCTGGGCTCCGTAACCGCTCCGCCCGGTCCTACCGCCGGCCGCGAGACGACGGAAGCCGCGCGGGCGGCCCACGCCGAAACCGGGGAATTCGCCCGCGTTCTCGCCGCCGTAGCCGACCGCTACGGCAGTGAGCCGGTGCCGGTGCGGCAGACGCCGGGGGCCGGCCCGGACACCGCGCACGCCGAAACCCTCGCCCTGCTGCGCGGCGGAGCGCCGGCGATCCTCGATGCCACCCTCGCCGACAATGATTTCTTCGCGCACACCGAACTCCTCCTCCCGACCATCCGGGGAGCCCGGCTGCACGGTAGCGCGGCGGATTCCACCCGGCTGATCCCTGTCGCGCTACGGCTGACGGCCGCGGCGGCGCTACTCGCGGAGCAGTCGATACCGGTCGACCCCGTGCTGCGGGTGTACCGCGCTACCGAGACACATACCTTCGACCTATCCGAAACCATGCCGGTGTACCGGGCGCGACGGCAACGGCTGGACCATATCCTGAGCGAACATTCCAGCGAATTGCTACCGGTGCAGTGGGGCGACCCACGATTCCGCGCCTGCCGGCGCTGTGCCACCTGCGCGGCCGCCGCCGCGGCGGCCCGGGATCTCCTGCTGGTGGCCGGGATGGACGCGGAAACCAGAACCGGGTTACGCGCTTCGGGGATCACCAGTATCGACCGTCTCACCACACGTACCGCGGCGCCGGCCGGGATCCCGGCCCGCACCCTCACCCGGCTGCGCGCCCAGGCGGTCGTCCAGTTGCGTCAGGAGAATTCCGGGCGCGGCGAATACGTCACCGCCGATCCGTCCGCCCTGGATATGCTGCCGCCCACGACGCCGGGCGATCTCGCCCTGGACCACCGGTGGCTCGCCCCGGACCGGTTGCGTATCGAGGTCGCCACCCGCGAGTCCGTACGCCTGGTCCGGGAGCTGCCGCTCGCACCGCGCGGTACGCGGCTACCGCCGGAGCGGCGCCGGGAACTGCGCCGCGCCTTCACCGATCTACTCGCCGCGCTGACCGAACCGCTGCTGGCGGATCCGGAGCTGCACATCTTCCACTACACCACGGCCGCCCGGGATTTCCTGCTGCACACCGGCGGCTGCCTCGGCTACGGCGAGGAAACCGTGGATACGCTGCTGCGGGCGGGCACTCTGGTGGACCTGTACCCGATCGTCCGGGGCGCCTACACGATCGGCACTGCGTCCTATGCGCTGGACGAGGTGGCGCCGGTACTCGGGACCCCGCCGGACGATTCCCCGGCCCGTACGCTGCTCGCACTGGCGGACCGGCTCCGCAAACGAGCAGACGAACTCCCCGTGTCTTCCGGACCGGGCCCGGAATCCCTCGACCTGCTGCTGCGTGCCACCCCGGCCGTACAACCTTCCGATACCGAGGCCGCGCTCACCGAGTTCGCGGCCCGGCCCGCCGGACGCACCGATACGGCCGCCGGGCCGGAAGCCGATCCGCTCGCCGAGCCGGACGCCGGCAGCGTCCCCGCCCTGGCCCGGCCGCCCGATCCGCACCGGATCGCCGCGCTGACAGCGGCGCTGCTCGGCTACCACCGGCGCGAACAGCAGGCACCGTGGTGGGCCCATATCGATCGCCTCACCCACCCGTTGCCGGAATGGCCTGCCGCGCCGGGGGTCATGGTGGCCGATTCCGCCGCGGTGGATACGAAATGGCATATCGGCCCGGACGAGACCGTGCGCCGATTCCTCCGGCTCACCGGCCGGCTGGCCGGAACCGGTCTCGCTCCGGGAACCCGCGTGTACGTCGTCTACGAACCCCTGCACCGCGCGCAGCGGGCGATCCGGACCTGCGGTACCGCCACGGTGCTCGGTTGTTCGGTCGACGCCGATTCCGCCGATATCGTCCGGCTGGAGGAAACGCTGGAGCCGGGCGCCGAGCCCCACGACGAACTACCGGTGGCGCTGGCGCCCGCGCTCGCCGGTTTTCCCGTGCCGGTGGCGGACGCGGTGGAAGAGGCCGGCAGGCAACTGCTCATGACTCTGCCCGCCGTACCCGAAGCTCCGCTGTTCGATCTGCTCGGCCGCCGGCCACCGCGGCTGCACGCCCATCCCACCGAGCCGGGAACCGGGCCCACCGGACTACCCGACGCGGGCGACGGTCCGGTCACCGCGATCGCCCGGACGCTACGCCGGCTGGACCGCTCCTATCTCGCCGTGCAGGCGCCGACCGGTACCGGACGCACCGCCATCCTGGCGGGGATTCTCGCCGACCTGGTGACTCGGGACAATTGGCGGATCGGTATCGTCGCGCCCACTCCGACCCCGGTGGAGAACCTCCTCGATGCCGTCGTGCGGGCCGGGGTGCTGCCCGAGCTGGTCGCGAAGAGCGAAGCGGTGGCGGTGGCTCCCGAATGGCTGGTCCTCGATGCCGACCGGTACCCGCGGTTCCTGGCCAATGCCATTCGCGGCTGCGTCCTGGGCGGCGCCGCCGCTGATTTCGCGGACGCCGCCCGGGTACCCCGGGCAGCGCTGGATCTGCTGGTGATCGCGGACGCCAACGCCTGCCCGCTCGCGACGACGGCGGCGGTAGCGGTGAGTGCGCGTAATCTGCTGCTCATCGGCGATCCGGCCGATCGGTATCCCGAGACCGCGACGGCGCATCCGGAACCGGTGGGAACCCCGGCCCTGTCCTGGCTCACCGCCGGTCGGCGCACCCTGCCGCCGTCCCACGGTTATTTCCTGAACCGGACCCACCGGATGCATCCGCGTGTATGCGAGCCGCTCTCCTATCTCTACTTCGACGATCGGCTGCGCGCGGCGCCGGTACCGGAGCCGCCGGCCGACGCCGTCGAACCGGGTATCCATACGGTCCTGGTGGATCATCACGGCAACAGCACCGCCTCCGACGCCGAGGCCCGCGAGGTGCTCCACCAGATCCGGGGACTACTGGGGCGGCGCTGGTTCGACGGTGCCGCGTTCCGGCCGCTGCAGGCGCACGATATCGTCGTCGTCTCACCGCACCGCGCACAGGTGAGCCGGATCCGGGCCCTGTTGTCGCGGGCCCGGTTCGACGAGATCTTGGTGGGCACTCCGGAGTTGTTCCGGGGCCGGGAGGCCGCGGTGGTGCTGGTTTCTCCGGCCACCTCCGGCCCGGAAGACGCCCCCGGGCCGGTCGGCGCGCTGCTCTCCCCGGCACTGGTCCACGACGCCCTGTGCCGGGCGCGGCGGCGCGCGATAATCGTGCGTTCCCCTTTGCTCACCGAATTCCTGCCCGAGACGGCGAGTGAATTATCGGCTCTTTCCCGGTTTCTCCGGCTGTGAGCACAATTTCCGGACAACGGCCATATCCGGCATTTCGATCGGCCACCGCACCGATATTCACCGGATGCCTCGATACCGGGTGAGTCATCCGGAACTCGGCAATTCACCCGTACCCATCGGTCATCCGAAACATTTACCCTCTCCGCGATAGGTCGGCACCTCGGTCCGGGCGCCGGACCCGTCGACCAGGTACAGCCGGTCGAAGCGTTCGCACAGTTCACCGGCCTTGGCATGCCGGAACCAGACCCGGTCACCGATCTCCGGTGCCGCCGCACCGGACAGCGGTGTCTGCACTTCGCCCGCGCCCTCGGTGCCCAGAAGTCGCAATCCCTTCGGCCACACCGGTTTCGGCACCCGGGACGCCCCCGCCGGCCCGGAGGCGATATATCCGCCG
Organism: Nocardia sp. X0981; assembly: GCF_977089955.1. Lineage (NCBI taxonomy): Bacteria > Bacillati > Actinomycetota > Actinomycetes > Mycobacteriales > Nocardiaceae > Nocardia > Nocardia sp. X0981. The sequence continues at coordinate 267,833 of NZ_OZ372435.1, forward strand.
GCGAAAACCGTAGCGATATCGGCAGCCGGACGGCGCAACACCGGCAATGCGAAATACAGTGCGGGCGTAGCCCGAAACGACCGATAGCCGTCGAACAGCGTCGGCACATACAGGCCGGATCCCGCGGTGATCTCGGTGACCCCGGCGGCGGAGGCACTCAACTCGATGGATCCGGTACCTCCGCTGTTGACGATCTCCAGCGGCCCGGCCACCGCGCGCACCGCGTCCAGCACCGCGGCACGGCGCCGTTCGATCTCCCGGGCCGAGAGCGATTTGACCAGCCGCACCGGCAGCGAGGTATCGGGAAGACCGGCTATCTGGGCTTCGTAGGTCATCACGCCGACCACCCGGCATCCCTGGTCCCGGGCGAGTTCGGCGAGTCCGGCGGCCTGTTCCGGGGTCCGCACCGGCGAACGGCGTACCCCGAGGTGCACCGGTCCGAGCCGCAGCGAGGCGTCCACGTCCAGGCAGACCCGGGGGTGCACCGCGGCCGAGCCCACGGCAGCCCGGATCATTTCCAGCTGGGCACCATCGTCGACCATCAGCGTGATCGCCGCGAGCAACTCGGTATCGCCGGCGAGCTCGGCGAGCGCCGCGCGATCGGCGGTGGGGTATCCGAGCAACACATCGCGAGCACCGCGGCGGACCAGCCAGATGGCTTCGGCCAGCGAATACGCCATGATGCCGGCGAAGCCGCCCGAAGCGGTCAGCTCCGCGCCGAGGACTTCCTCGAGTACGGCACGGCAGCGCACCGATTTACTGGCCACCCGAATGGGCCGGCCCGCGGCACGACGTACCAGGTCGGCCGCGTTGGCGCGGAGAACATCGAGGTCCACGACGGCCAGCGGCGGATCGAGATCGGCGGTGGCCGCGTGCAGCGGGGCAATCGGCGAGTTCGCGCTCACCCGGCCCACTCAACCACCGTACTGGTCACACGTCCAGCTCTTCGGCCGATTCAGGACTCGATCGCCCGCGTCACCAGATTCGACACCAGATCGTCGAAGGCCACCAGGATGGCCTCGTCATCACAGTCGGCCAGCCAGCGCAGCACCGAGCCCTGCACCACCGTGATCACATAGGCGGCGACCGATTCGACCGGCTCGAGCCAATGCGTACCGGAGCGCGCCGCGCACAGTTCGAGCCATTCGACCACATCACGCTGCTGGGCCCGCTGCCGCCGGGAAACGACGGGATCGGGCACGTAGCCGGCCTGCGAATCCCAGTGCGCGCACAGGGTCTGCACCGTCTTCTCGTACGCATGGATCTGCTGGATAGGCGCCGATTTGACCAGCGGCCAGTAGGCGCTCACGCCGGCATGCAGTAATACGCGTAACGCCCGTAAACCGGTGAAGTCCAGCACCGCGTCTGCATGATCGACCGCTTCTCGCACGGCCGACCGGATCCGCACCTCCGCTATTTCTCCACGAACGCCCAACGCAAACTCCCTCGGCAAACAATGTGCACACGCGGGCCGAATACTCGGCACCGGAGTGGCCGGCCGGATCGGTGGACACAGGTCGGCAAGTCGTAGTCCACCCAATCCGTCATCTCGATATTAGAAGATTTTCGGGGTTTGAGAACAGTACCGCTGGGAAATCCATACCTGGGGACTGTTTTGTTACCCCTCCGGAACCTTTGTGTTCGGCCCCGGACATATACGCTTGCGCGGCCTGCCCGCGCGATCGACTCCCGCGAGGCGCGGCGGCACTCGAGGCCTGCCCCTTGGGCAGAGACCATCGGCCAGTCTACGACGCCGTGGATGCCAGGAACATCGCTGTGTGGCATCCCACAACCCACCGCGCCGGTTAGCCTGTTGCGGTGACAAGCTCTCCCCTCGCCGATCACCTCAGGATCAGCGGCACCTTCAATTTTCGGGATCTCGGCGGACTGCGCCTGCACGACGGCGGGGTGACACGCCACGGAGTACTGCTCCGTTCGGCCCAGCTCAGCCGCCTCGACGAAACCGGCCACGCGACCCTGCGGGAACTCGGTGTCGGTGCCGTGCACGACCTGCGCGGGCACCGTGAGATCGAACACGCGGGCGCGGACCGGCTGCCCCCGCAGATCCGGCTGGCCGTGACCCCCTTCGACGACGGTTCGGTCTCCGCCCCGCCGCACGAGGCCGGAGCCGACCGCCGGGACGCACCCGGCGCCGCGCTGGCCTACATGATGGACGTGTACCGCAATTTCCCCGCCCGCCCCGAGGCGCACGCGGCCATCGTGGCGCTCGCCGAAGCCATCGTCGCCGACCGCGGCGCCGTACTGGTGCACTGCGCCGCCGGTAAGGACCGCACCGGCTGGACCGTGGCCACCCTGCTGCGGGCCGTCGGCGTCCTCGAATCCGAGATCTTCGCCGACTACCTGCTCAGCAACGCCGCCATCACCGAACTGCGCTCCTCGCTCTTCGACGAACTGGGCGCCGAACTCCCCCAGGCGGTACTCGAGGTACGCGAGGAATACCTGCGCGCGGGCCTGGCGGCCGGTATCGAACTGCACGGCGATTTCGATACCTATCTCACCACCGTCGGACTCACCCCGGACCTGCGGGCACGGCTACGCGAACGCCTGGTCGGCTGATACGTCACGCGCTGCGGCGAACCAGTCCGTCGGTGCCGATACTGACCTGATCCCCGGTGTGGAACCAGCTACCGGTGAACCGGTCCGCGGTGCGCTGCGGATCGTTCCAGTAGCGCCTGGTCACATTCGGCCCGCGGCACAGCAGCTCCCCGCGCCCCGCGGCGGCCTCCGGACCGCACAACGCCAGTTCGGTACCGCCGAACGGAAAACCCAGCGCACCCCCGTTGCCGAGCTCGGACGGCCCGGCCGTGGGACCGAGCGCGAGCCCGATTCCACTGGTTTCGGTGGCACCCCAGACCGACCACTGCCGGGCCGAGGGGAACACCCGGCACAGGTCCCGGGTGAAATCCGGGCCCGCGTCCTCGGCCGCGACGCCGGCACGACGACCGGCGGTGCTGATCCGGGTCACCCCCTCGGTCCGCAACCCTCCGCTCCGCCCCGCCGCGAGTTCCGGCAGTAGATCAGCGAGGATGCGGGTATTACCGGCCACGGTGTCCACTCTCTCGGTGGCGATCGCCTCCGCGACCCCGGTCCGGCCCCGCGCCAGCACGACCGTGCCACCCACCGCGAAGGTCGGCAGCAGCTGATCCACGCAGCCACTGGCGTAGGCCAGCGGCTGCAGCACCAGATTGCGCATACCTTCGGTGGGCAGATCGAGCGCGGCGACCATCGACCGGATCGCCGAGAGCAGGTTCTCGTTGGTGAGCTCGACCCCCGTGGGCGCCTGCCCGCCCCCGGCCCCGCTGGTGTAACAGAGCAGCGCGAGATCGTTGAGTGCCGCGCCATCGTCGATGAACGCGGCCCCGTCGGGCAGGCCGGTGGCCCAGTACACGTCGCCGCGGGTGGCACCGCAGCCCCGGTCGGGCGCACCGAGGACGAAATCGGCGCCGCTGTCCGCGATGACCCGATCGGCCAGGGCCTGCGGCAGGCCGTGATGCACCAGCACCGGTACCGCTCCGCTGAGCAGCGCGCCCAGGAAGGCGCGGACCCAGCGCACCCCGGGCGGCATATGCACCGCCACCCGGTCGCCGTAACCGATCCCGTGCTCCTGCAAGCCGCCGGCCACCCGGGACGCCGAATGCCACAGTTGCCGGTAGGTGACCCGCTCACCGCCGACCTCCACCACCGCTTCCCGGTCGGAGAACGCATGCACCTGGAGATCGAGCAGCTCGGTGAGAGCGGGACTGAGGTTGCCGTACCGCAGGATGCCGTCGGCGCCGCGCGACAGCGGTGCCGCCGAATCGGCGGCGATATGGAACTCCACCAGCTGCTCCACAGGGCCGGCCGAAGGCCCGAGGGTCGTGGTCGTACCGGCTTGCATCGGACCTCCGCACGATCGAACGCTCTGGCATCTGTGACTATATGACGTAGATCACAGATGCGGGGCGGAGTCGGCGAATCGATGCGTTCCGGTCCGGAATGTCCCGGGTCAGCGCCCGCGATAGGTCGCTTTACCCGGGCCCAGTTCGAGGAAGCTACGCACCGCCTGCGGCAGATCCTCGGTATCGAACAGTTCCCCGGAGATGCGCGGGGTCACCGAATCGGCGTGCGCCACCCCGCCCGAACGCCAGGCCTCCACGATCCGTTTCGTCGCGGCATGCGCCCGGGTCGGCCCCTCGGCCAGCCGGTGGGTGAGCGCGACGGCGGCGGTATCGAGGTCCTCGTGGATCCCGTTCACCACCCCCCATTCGAGCATGGTCGCCGCGTCGTACAGATCACCGGTCATCACCAGTTCGCGAGCCCGCCCGGAACCCGCGCGTTCGGCCAGTCGCTGCGGACCACCCATCGAAGGCGTCAACCCGACCACGATTTCCACCAGCCCGAACTTCGCCCGCGGGGACGCCAGGATCAGATCGCAGGCCAGAGCGATCTCGAAGGCCGCGGTCAGGGTGAGCGCATGCGCGGCGAACACCACCGGACAGGGCAGCGCCTCGATCGGATGGCTGATCCGGGCGAACAGGTCCTGCCACAGTCGCGCCCCCTGATCGGCGGTGAGCCCGTCGAACGTGTGCACATCCACACCACCGGAGACCACTTTGCCCTCGGCCCGGATGAGCAGCGCCCGCGGCGGCGCCGCCGACAGATCGGCGAGATCGCCGACCAGGGCGTCGAACATGGCTTTGTCGAACAAGTTCAACGGCGGGGCGGCCAAGGTCAAAGTGGCGACCTCCGCCCCACCGGCGGTCACCGTGCGTTCCAAGCGGGTGGGTTTGGCAGTGCTCATCCCGCCAGCCTATGGGCTCGCCCTGCGAGACTGGTGAGATGACCGACTCGGAAACGGAACAGGGCACCTACGTCGAACCGGGCGAATTCACGCGCGATACCAACTACATCACCACCCGGATCACCGCCGACGGCCGCGACGGTTACCCGGTGGAACCGGGCCGGTATCGTCTCGTCGCCGCCCGCGCCTGCCCGTGGGCGAACCGCACGTTGATCGTGCGCCGGCTGCTGGGCCTGGAATCGGCGATCTCCCTCGGCCTGTGCGGCCCCACCCACGACAAGCTCAGCTGGACTTTCGACCTCGACCCGGACGGGCTCGATCCGGTCCTGCGGATTCCGCGCCTGCGCGACGCCTATCTGGCCCGCTTCCCCGACTATCCGCGCGGTATCACGGTACCGGCGATCGTCGACGTGCCGAGCGGCAAGGTGGTCACCAACGACTACGCCCGGATCACTCTCGATTTCTCGCTGGAGTGGACGGCCCATCACCGCCCGGGGGCCCCGGAGCTGTACCCCGAGCCGCTCCGCGCCGAAATAGACGAGATCAACGCCCGCGTCTTCCGGGAAGTGAACAACGGCGTCTACCGCTGTGGTTTCGCCGGTGCCCAAGACGCCTACGACGCCGCCTACGACCGGCTGTTCACCGCATTGGACTGGCTCTCCGACCGCCTGTCGAAACAGCGCTACCTCGTCGGGGACACCATCACCGAAGCCGATATCCGGCTGTTCACCACCCTTGTCCGCTTCGACCCGGTGTATCACGGCCACTTCAAATGCAACCGCAGCAAACTCACCGAAATGCCGGTGCTGTGGTCTTATGCGCGCGATCTGTTCCAGACTCCGGGCTTCGGCGACACCGTCGACTTCACCCAGATCAAGGACCACTATTACAAGGTCCACACCGATATCAACCCGACGCAGGTGGTGCCGAAGGGACCCGACCTCGCCAACTGGTCGAGCCCACACGGCCGCGAAGCTTTGGGCGGCCGGCCGTTCGGGGAGGGCACACCCCCGCCACCGCCGGTACCGGCCGAAGCGGTGGAAGCGGGATAGACGGGAGTCTCGTCCGGAGAAGTACGGAAGGTGAGCCGGCCCGCCGAGCGCAGGCGCCGCCGAAAGATACGGAACCCATCTACTGGGTAGTCCGTTGTCAGTGGGAACGAAAATGCGGCTTTTGTGGCCTACAGTGCACAGAGGCCGAAAAGGAGGGATGACGCCGTGCGTAACGGGGCACTGGAAAAAGCTGTCGTCGAAGCTCTCGACCACGGTTCCCGGCTACAAGCACCCGCCGTCGCCAAGTATGTCGCGCGATTGCGGCGCGCCCACCCCGATGAGACGCCGGCGCAGATCATCGCGCGTTTGGAGCGCCAGTATCTGCTCGCGGTGACCGGCAGCGGTAGCGCGGTGGGGGCATCGGCCGCGGTGCCCGGAGTGGGTACCATCGCGGCGCTGGCCGCGGTGAGCGCGGAGACCACCTTCTTCATGGAAGCATCGGCCCTGTTCACTCTCGCGGTGGCGAATGTGCACGGCGTGCGGCCGGAGCACACCGAGCAGCGGCGCGCGCTGGTATTGGCCGTGGTGCTCGGTGACGCCGGTATGGAGATCGTGCAGAAGGGGATCGGGACCTCGGCCAAGAACTGGGGGACCGCGTTCGCGGACAGGATTCCCGGCCTGTCCGGGATGAACGATTCGCTGCTCAAGCGTTTTATCGTGCGTTTCCTCACCAAGCGCGCGGCATTGATGGCGGGCAAGGTGGTTCCGGCCGGTATCGGGGCCGTGATCGGCGGAGTCGGTAACCGCGCGCTGGGGAAGTCCACGATCAGCAATGCCCGCAAGGCATTCGGCCCGGCGCCGGCTTACTTCCCCGAGGAGATGGTGGTGGATGCCGAGATCCAGCCCGCACCCGAGGAATCGAAAATGATTCTGCCACAATATGATTCATCCGCACTGCCGCAGGCGGAAGCCGAGGCGCTGCCGAACGAGTCCCGGCGACCCCCGGCCGGCCCGCAGTGAGCACCGGGAGGCGTCCGGCGATCACGGTCCGGGGTCTGAGCAAACGTTACGAGGATTTCAGCACCGGAGCCCAGGACATCTCCTTCGATATCGCGGCCGGTACATGTGCTGCGCTCGTGGGGCCCGCGGGTTCCGGGAAATCGTCCGTCGTCGGCATGCTGCTGGGTCTGTTGCCGCCCACGGCCGGGTCGGTGACCCTCACAGGTGGGCGTGGCAGTTCCGCCGTGGGTGCGGTACTGGCACCGCGCGGCCTGCATCCGCGCCGGACCGTACGTGATCATCTGCGCGTCTACGCGGCCGCCGGCGGCTATCCGGATACCCGGGTGGCGGCCGTACTGGAGGCGACCGGATTGACCGATCGTGCCCGCGCGGTACCCGATGATCTCGCTCCCGGCGAGGAGACGCGGGCCGCGCTGGCCACCGCGCTGCTCGGGGATCCGCCGCTGCTGGTACTCGACGATCCCACGGCCGGTATGCAACTGGGCGAACTGTCCTGGCTACAGGGGTTCCTGCGTCATCACACGCGCCGCGGTGGAACGGTGCTGTTCACCGCGCAGAGCCTGGTCACCGCCCTGCCCATCGCGGATCACCTGGTGGTGCTCAGCGGTGGAGCCGTGGCCTATCAGGGCAGCCCGGCACGGCTGCGGCGGCGCAATCCCGACCGGCTGGTGGTGGCCTCCTCATCGCCGATCGCCGTCGCCACCGCATTGGCGGCGCGCGGGTTCACCGATGCGGTCATCCGGCCCGACGACCAGTTGGCGGTGGCGGGAGCGACCGAGGAGGATATCGTGAACGCCGCCCGCGCCGCGCGGGTGCGGTTGGACGGGATCGTCGCCGACCGCATCCACCCGGACCGGGTCCTCGCCTCACTCACCCGGCCTACCACGCCGCAACCGGCCGGTCCGGGCCTACCACCACCCACCTCTATGCCGTATGGGGTAGCTCGATGATCGACGTCGTACCCGCGGAGCTGCTTCCGCCCGTGCTGTCCGAATATCGCAAGGCCGTCACGGTGCGCTATACCCGAGTACTGGCCGGGACAACGGTCGCGACAGCGGTGCTGGCGCCCGCGGTGAGCGCGATTCTGGCCGGACCACGGGACCCGGCCGGCGAGCCGGTGACAGGTGCCGCCACCATCGGCCTGTATGTGGCGTTGTTCGCGGTGATCCTGGCCTCCGCGGTGTTCGGCGCGGCGGGGGCGGCGGACGAGTACCAGCACAACACGCTGATGATCTCCGCCCTGTTCACCGTGGACCGGGACCGCCTGATGGGTGCGAAATTCCTGGTCACCGCCGCCGCGGCGGTGGCCGCCACGCTGGTTGTGGAGATCGTCGCCGTCCTCTGCCTGCTGCTGTTCGGCCGGGACGATTTCGAGTTCTCCGCGGGGTTGTTCGCGGTGCTCGGCGGTGCTCTGGTGGCGGCGCTGTGCTGGGCGGTGATCGGCACCGGTCTCGGTTTGCTGCTGCGGGCCCCGGCCCTGGCGACAGGCGCGGTCCTGGGCTGGGCACTGCTCGCCGAACCGCTGCTCTGGGTGGTGACCGCGGGGATAGGTCTGCCGGGGATGGCGACGCTGCTGCCCGGATCGGCTTCGCTGAGCACGGTACTGGTCGGCTCGTTCGCCGACAGCGATCTGCTCGCCCCCGCCCCGGCGGCGATCGTGGTGCTGCTGCTCTGGGCGATAGGTATCGGGGCCGCCGGATGGTGGTCGGTGCGCCGCGCCGAACTCTGACCCACCGATTCCGGCCCGCCCGCTGGTTTCCGCCGCCCCGCCCCGGCCGTACCGGCCCGGCCCTTCCGCACCTGCTCCGCCGCGCCGAACGCGGCGCCCGCCGGCTCGACCCGCCCGCCACCATCGGCGGTGGCGGGAACAACAGCATGTCGGCGGGCGTCGTTATGGTCGATGGCAGGTGTAGGTAGAGGGGGGTCGATGAAGGGCGGTGAGCGGGCCGGCTGGCTCCGCAGACTCTGGGCGGAGTGCCGACGCCACCCGGCGACGCTGGCCGGTATCGCGATGGCACTGGTGGCGGGCGCGGTGGCCGAGATCGTGGCCCCGCTGCTCACCAAATGGGCGGTGGACTCGGCGACCAGCGGGGCCACCCGCGTTATCGGTATCGTCGCCGGACTCCTGGCACTACTGGCCGCGGGCCGGTTCGCGGCGTCCTTCGGGCGGCGCATGCTGGCGGGGAAACTATCGCTGGATGTGCAGCACGGATTACGCGTGAAACTGCTCGGATCGCTGCAGCGGCTGGACGGCGCGGGACAGGACGCTCTGCGCACCGGCCAGGTGGTGTCGCGGTCGATCACCGATCTGCAGCTGGTGCAGTCGCTGCTGGCGATGGCGCCGCTGAGTGGTATGTCGTTTCTGCAGTTCACGCTGGCGGCCGGGGTGATGCTGTGGCTGTCTCCGCCGCTGGCGGCGGTGGCGCTGCTCATGGTGCCGGTGGTGATCGCGGTGGTGTACCGGATGCGACCGCGGCTGCACGCGGCGACATGGTCGGCCCAGCAGCGGGCCGCCGACCTCGCCCAGCACGTGGAGGAGACGGTCACCGGGGTCCGGGTGGTGAAAGGTTTCGGCCAGGAAGCGCGCATGGTCGATGTGCTCGAACAGCACGGACGCCGGCTTTTCGCGGAACGGATGCGGGCCGCCCGGATCAACGCCCGTTTCTCCCCCACCCTGGCCGCGATCCCGCAGGCCGGTCTCGTGGTGGTGATCGCGCTCGGCGGCTGGCTGGCCCTGCGCGGCACCATCGGTCTCGGTACTTTCCTGGCGTTCAGCGCCTACGTCACGACGATGACCACCACCGCCCGCACCATGGCTTCGGTGATCATTCTCGCCCAGCTCACCCGGGCCGCCGCCGAACGGGTGTACCAGGTGATCGATGCCGGACCGGCGGTGGACGATCCGCCGCGGCCGGTTCCGATCCCCGACGGTCCGCTGGGGCTGGAGCTCGACGCGGTGCGCTTCGGCTTCGATCCGGCGCAGCCCGTACTGCGCGATCTGGACCTGCGCGTCCGGCCGGGTGAGACGGTGGCGGTGATCGGCCCGGCGGGGTCCGGTAAAACAACGCTGTCCCTGCTGCTACCGCGGTTCTACGCACCCGATTCGGGCCGTATCCGGCTCACGACCGGCGACGGCCGCGGGATCGATATCGCCGATACCGCCGCCGCGGAGCTGCGGGCGGCGATCGGCGTGGTGTTCGACGATCCGTTCCTGTTCAGTTCCAGCGTCGCCGCCAATATCGCGCTGGGCCGGCCCGGCGCCACCGACGCCGAGATCCGGGCAGCCGCCCGGCAGGCCGCCGCCGACGAGTTCATCGAGCAGCTGCCCGACGGCTACGACACCGTGGTCGGCGAGCGTGGACTCACGCTCTCCGGCGGCCAGCGGCAGCGGATCGCGCTGGCGCGGGCACTGCTGGCCCGGCCGCGCATCCTGGTACTCGACGACGCCACCTCCGCCGTGGACGCGGTGACCGAGGCCGCCATTTTCGGCGCCCTGCCCGACCAGGGGGAACGCACCACGATCATCCTGGCGCACCGGGAGTCGACTCTGGCGCACGCCGATCGCGTGATCCGCCTCCCGGCCCCGGACACCCCGGTCACCGCCGGGCCGGACGCGGTGGCCGAACGACTCCCGGCCACCGGTACCGGTGATCGCTTCGCACCGGCGGCGGATCTCGGTGAAACCCCCGAACTGCGCCGCGCCATCGCCCGGCTACCCGCGGCCACCGAGCAGCCCGGCCTGGACGGGACCCGCTTGCGCGAACCCGATCCGGGGTTCCGGCTGGTGCGCCTGCTCTGGCCGGTGCGGATGCTCGTACTGGCCGCTATCGGCCTGCTCGCCCTGGACGCGCTCATCGGGATCGGTTTCCCGCCGCTGGTGCGGCATGCCATCGACGCCGGTGTCTCCGGCGGTGAGGCGTCCGCGCTCGCCCAGGCCGCCGTGCTCGGCACGGGGCTGGTGCTGGCGGGGTGGGTCACAGCCGCGGCCACCACCATGGCCACCTCACGCACCGGTGAGCGGGTGCTCTACGGACTCCGGGTCCGCAGTTACGCCCACCTGCAACGGCTCGGCCTGGACTACTACGAGCGCGAACTGTCCGGCCGGATCATGACCCGGATGACCACCGATGTGGACGCGTTGTCGACTTTCCTGCAGACCGGTGTATCCACCGCTCTGGTGAGTGCGCTGTCGCTGGCCGGGATCGCGGTGGCGCTGGTGGTGATCGATACCGGGCTCGCCCTGGTGGTCCTGCTGGGGGTGCTGCCGCCGCTGATCGTCGCCACGGTGATCTTCCGCCGCGTCGCCTCGGTGGCCTATACCGTCTCCCGGGAACGGGTGTCCACGGTGAACGCCGATTTCCAGGAGAACGTCGCCGGGCTGCGGGCGGTGCAGGCCTATCGGCACGAACGGCTCGCGGCGCACCGTTTCGCCGAGTACTCCGCCCGGTACCGGCGCAGCCGGATGCGGGCCCAGCGGGCGATCGCGTTGTATTTCGCCTTCGTCGCCGCCTGGACCGATCTGGCGCTGGCCCTGGTGATACTCGTCGGCGCACACGCCGTGGCCGACGGCGGCACCAGCGCCGGCACCCTGATCGCCTTCGTGTTGTATCTGGAACTGCTCTTCGGCCCGGTGCAGCAGTTGTCGCAGGTCTTCGACGGTTATCAGCAGGCGCGGGTGGGCCTGCGCCGCATCGGCGACCTGCTGCGCACCCCGTCCTCGATCCGCGCCGACCCGCCCGGTGCCGATCCGCTCACGGCGGGCCTGCGGGGCGAACTCGCGGTCGAGGACGTGCGGTTCCGTTACCCGGGTACCGACCGCCCGGCACTCGACGGGGTGATGCTGGCGGTCGCGCCCGGACAGTCACTGGCGCTGGTCGGCGCGACCGGCGCCGGGAAATCGACCATCGTGAAACTGCTGGCCCGTCTCTACGATCTCGGCGCCGGGGATTCCGGGGAGATCCGGGTGGACGGAATCGATATCCGCGATTACCGCCTGGCCCGGTACCGGGCCCGCCTCGGGATGGTCCCGCAGGAAGCTCATTTGTTCACCGGCGATATCGCGAGCAATATCGCATTCGGGAAACCATCGGCCACCGAGACGGAGATCACCGCGGCGGCTCGGGCTGTCGGCGCGGCGGAGATGATCGAGAGTCTGCCCGGTGGGTTGCGTCGGCCCGTGGGCGAACGCGGCCGCGGATTGTCCGCCGGGCAACGCCAGCTCATCGCCCTGGCCCGTGCCCACCTGGTGGATCCCGATCTGCTGCTGCTCGACGAGGCCACCGCCACCCTCGATCCCGATACCGAGGAGAAGGTACTGGCGGCGACGGGTTCCCTGGCACGCGACCGCACCACCGTGGTGGTGGCGCACCGGCTGGCCACCGCGGCGCGCGCCGACCGGATCGCCGTGGTCGCGCACGGTCGTATCGTGGAGATGGGCGCACATGCCGAATTGATCGCGGCCGGCGGGGAGTATGCCCGCCTGTGGACAGCCGCCGGGACCGGCGAAGGAATATTCTCGACCGAGGACGAGTCGTCAACAGTGAGGTCGGTGCAGTCCGGTGGTCGGTGACACAGCCGATGTGCGTAGGGGCCTATCCTCGTCAGAGGGCGAATCGGCACCCATCCGCCGACCCCCCGTTGCCGGGCACGTCACAAACGTCGCAGCGCGAAGAACGAAATGAGGCGAACACCTGCTGTGAGCAGCTCAAAATCCCAGTTCGGTCAGAACCAATGGCTGGTCGACGAGATGTATCAGAAGTACAAACAGGATCCATCATCGGTCGACGCAAGCTGGCACGAGTTCCTCGCCGACTACACCCCCGAGACCTCCGGTGATGCCGGTAACGCGCAGAACGCTCCGGCCGCGGCCCCCGCTGCCCGGGTGAGCCCGGCCCCCGCCGAATCCGCCTCCACGCAGAGCCGGGCCACCGCCTCCGCCGCCCCGGCCGCCGCGCCCACGCAGGCCCCCACCAAGGCCGGCGGGACGGCCACCAAGACCCCGGCCGCGCAACGGCGCACCCCGCAGACCACTCCTGCGCCCGCCTCCAACGCCGCGCCCACCTCCGGCGCGCCGAAGCCGGCGCCGGCCGCCGACGAGAAGAAGGTGCTGCGCGGCGCCGCCGCGGCGGTCGCCAAGAACATGTCGGCATCGCTGAGCATCCCCACCGCCACCAGCGTGCGGGCGGTCCCGGCGAAGCTGATGATCGACAACCGTCTGGTCATCAACAACCATCTCGCCCGCACCCGCGGTGGCAAGATCTCGTTCACCCATCTGCTCGGTTACGCGATCGTGCAGGCCGTGAAGGCCTTCCCGAATATGAACCGGCACTTCGCCGAGGTGGACGGGAAACCCCATGCGGTCACGCCGGCGCATACCAACCTGGGCCTGGCCATCGACCTGCCCGGTAAGGACGGCAACCGTTCCCTGGTGGTCGCCGCCATCAAGGGCTGCGAGGAGATGACCTTCGGCCAGTTCCACACCGCCTACGAGGACATCGTCCGCCGCGCCCGCGACGGCAAACTCACCGCCGAGGATTTCAGCGGTGTCACCATTTCGCTGACCAACCCGGGCACCATCGGCACGGTGCATTCCGTGCCGCGGCTCATGCAGGGTCAGGGTGCGATCATCGGTGCGGGTGCCATGGAGTATCCGGCGGAATTCCAGGGCATGAGCGACGAGCGGATCGCCGATATCGGCATCGGCAAGCTCATGACCCTGACCTCCACCTACGATCACCGCATCATCCAGGGCGCGGAATCCGGTGATTTCCTGCGTACCATCCACAAGCTGCTGATCGCGGACGAGTTCTACGACGAGATCTTCCACGGTCTCGGCGTTCCGTACGAACCGGTGCGCTGGCGTAAGGACATCAAGGAACGCGGGGTCGACAAGAGCACCCGCGTACTGGAGTTGATCGCGGCCTACCGCAACCGCGGCCACCTGATGGCCGATACCGATCCGCTGCGCCTGGTCAAGGACAAGTTCCGCAGCCACCCCGACCTCGATGTCACCCAGCACGGCCTCACCCTGTGGGACCTGGACCGGGAGTTCAACGTCGGCGGCTTCCACGGCCAGGAACGGATGAAGCTGCGCGACGTCCTGTCGGTGCTGCGCGATTCCTACTGCCGCCATGTGGGTGTGGAATACACCCATATCCTCGAGGGCGATCAGCTCGAGTGGATCCAGAACAGGGTCGAGCAGAAGCACGTCAAACCGACGGTCGCCCAGCAGAAATACATTCTGAACCGGCTCAACGCGGCCGAGGCGTTCGAAACGTTCCTGCAGACCAAGTACGTCGGCCAGAAGCGGTTCTCGCTGGAAGGCGCCGAATCCGTCATCCCGATGATGGACGCGGTGATCGACCAGTGTGCCGAACATTCGCTCGACGAGGTCGTCATCGGTATGCCGCACCGCGGCCGGCTCAATGTGCTGGCCAATATCGTGGGCAAGCCGTATTCGAAGATCTTCACCGAGTTCGAGGGCAATATGAACCCGGCCGCCACGCACGGCTCGGGCGATGTGAAGTACCACCTCGGCGCGCAGGGCACCTACCTGCAGATGTTCGGTGACAACGAGATCGAGGTCTCGCTGACCGCCAACCCGTCGCATCTGGAAGCGGTCGACCCGGTGCTCGAGGGTCTGGTCCGCGCCAAGCAGGATCTGCTGGACAAGGGCGACGACGAGGAGGGTTTCTCGGTCGTGCCGCTGATGCTGCACGGTGACGCCGCGTTCGCCGGTCAGGGCGTGGTGGCCGAGACCCTGAACCTTTCGGGTCTGCGCGGTTACCGCGTGGGCGGCACCATCCATATCGTGGTGAACAACCAGATCGGTTTCACCACCGCACCGGAGAACAGCCGTTCCACCGAGTACTCCACCGATATCGCCAAGTTCATCGGCGCCCCGATCTTCCACGTCAACGGTGACGATCCGGAGGCATGCGACTGGGTGGCCCGCCTGGCGGTGGATTTCCGGCAGAAGTTCCGCAAGGACGTGGTCATCGACCTGATCTGCTACCGGCGTCGGGGCCACAACGAGGGCGACGACCCGTCGATGACCCAGCCGTACATGTACGACGTCATCGATACCAAGCGCAGTGTCCGCAAGAGCTACACCGAGAGCCTGATCGGCCGCGGCGATATCTCGCTGAAAGAGGCCGAGGACGCCCTGCGCGATTACCAGGGCCAGTTGGAGCGGGTCTTCAACGAGGTCCGGGAGCTGGAGAAATACCCGCCGGGGCCGAGCGAATCGGTGGAGGGCGACCAGCAGGTCCCGTCCACGGTGCTCACCGCGGTCGACAAATCGGTGCTGCACCGTATCGGCGACGCGTTCGTGAACGTCCCCAAGGGTTTCAACGTGCATCCGCGGGTGCAGCCGGTGCTGGAGAAGCGCCGGGAGATGGCCTACGAGGGCAAGGTCGACTGGGCGTTCGCCGAACTCCTGGCCTTCGGCACCCTGATCGACGAGGGCCGCGCGGTGCGGTTGACCGGCCAGGATTCCCGGCGCGGCACCTTCACCCAGCGGCACGCGGTGATCATCGACCGCAAGACCGCCGCGGAGTACACACCGCTGCACAACATCAACAGCGAGAACCCGGGCTGGTTCGCGGTCCACGATTCGGCGCTGAGCGAATTCGCCGCCGTTGGCTTCGAGTACGGCTATTCGCTGGGCAATCCGAACGCGCTGGTGCTGTGGGAGGCCCAGTTCGGTGACTTCGTGAACGGCGCTCAGTCGATCATCGACGAGTTCATCTCCTCGGGTGAGGCCAAATGGGGCCAGCTGTCGGAGGTCGTGCTGCTGCTGCCGCACGGGCACGAGGGCCAGGGCCCGGACCACACCTCCGGCCGTATCGAGCGTTTCCTGCAGTTGTGCGCGGAGGGCTCGATGACGGTGGCGGTGCCGTCGACTCCGGCGAACTACTTCCATCTGCTGCGCCGCCACGCGCTGGACGGTATCCGCCGTCCGCTGATCGTCTTCACCCCGAAGTCGATGTTGCGCAACAAGGCCGTGGTCAGCGATCTGCGGGACTTCACGGAGAGCAAGTTCCGGTCGGTGTTCGACGAGCCCACCTACGAGATGGGCGTCGGCGACCGCAGCACCGTCAAGCGGGTCCTGCTCACCAGCGGCAAGCTGTACTACGAGCTGGCCGCCGCGAAGGCCAAGCGCAAGCGTGACGATGTGGCCATCGTGCGGATCGAGCAGCTCTACCCGATGCCGAAGTTCCGCTTGAACGAGGCGCTGGAGCGGTACACCAACGCCACCGAGATCGCCTGGGTCCAGGAGGAACCGGCCAACCAGGGTGCCTGGCCGTTCTTCGGCCTGAACCTGCCGGAACTGCTGCCGGAGCGGCTGGGCCGGTTGCGCCGTATCTCCCGCCGCGCCATGTCGGCCCCGTCCTCGGGTTCGAGCAAGGTGCACGCGGTGGAGCAGGCCGAGATCATCGATGAGGCCTTCGCGCCGTTCGAGTGACCGGTACCGCCCGAAGGGCCGAGCCTCCCGTGTGGGGCTCGGCCCTTCGGCGTACTGCGGATGGTTTCCGCGCGGCTGCGCCGCGCCGCCCGCACGGTAGAGCCGAGTCGTGAAGTAGTTCCAGCGGCCCGGTTCCACTTCGAGGTGACACGTCGAGGCTCTGTATGTGCCTCGTCTCGGAATCGAGAGGATCCCACCACGCATCCGGAGCTCAATGTGTGGTGAAGCACGATCCCGAGCCTGTTGTACACCAATACTTTGATGTTGCGCACCGATAATTTCCCCTAGTGGGAAATTTTTGATTCATAAGGTGATATTATCGGCGTATGACTGATGAGCGGCTCCTTTCCCTCGCCGAACTGGCAGAAGAGCAATGGGGCCTGCTCACCAGCGCTCAGGCCGCTCGCATACTCGGAGTGAACGCCCTGCAGCTCAAGCGCTATACCGATCGGGGGTTGCTTGTCCGATTGCGCCACGGCGTGTATCGCCTTTCCGGCTCACCGATATCGCCGCTCGAGGCGCTTCGGGCGGAATGGCTGGCGCTCGAGCCCCCGCGGACAGCCACCGAAAGGCTGAAGGACCCGATACCACACGGCGTTATCTCGCATCGCTCGGCCGCGGTGCTACAGAACCTGGGAGACCTCGAGGCCGACGTCCATCAATTCACCGTCCCCCGACGCCGCCATACCCGCAGCCCGGATGTCACCTTCCGAGTCGCCGAACTCGACCGCGAAGATTGGCACCGGGTCGGCGGGCTCCCCGTCACACGTCCGTTGCGCACCGCTGTCGACCTGGCCGCCGCCCATACGGACGGCGGACATTTGGCCAGCGTAGTCCGCGACGTCCTACTCACCGGGGACACAGACTCCGCTCGGCTCGCCGACGCACTCCGTCCCTATTCGCACTATTACGGCATCCGCGCCGGCGACGGCGGCAGTCTGGTCAAATCCTTCATCCACCGGGCGGGGGTGCCGGCCTCGGCGGTCAACGTGGCGCTACCCAACCTTGTGGAAGCTGTTCGCTCACTGAGCCCGGCAGCCGACCCCTCCGCCTTCTTCCGGGATATCGACATCTCGGCGGTTGCCGGTACCGAGGCGCGTGATGCCGTGAGGTTCCCCGAATGGGCTCCCGCCCTCGCGCAGCTCCACAAAGCGCTTCTTCCGGATCTGGCCCCGATCCTGAAAAACCTCCATGCCGATGCCCTCGGACAAGGTACGACACAGCCTTCGCCCGACGATGTCGTGGGCACGGCGGCGGACACACGCCACGAGAAAAACCCCGAGGGCCATGCCCCCACCGAACACCCCTGACCGCGTCGATCGAAAGGAATCCCCCTGACCCCGCCCCACGCCGCTCGGCCTCGGCATTCCGGATGTCGATCAACGCCAAGGTCAAACAAATCGCCAAGATCACCGGACGACCCATTCAGCAGATCCACCGGGAGTTCTATATGTTGAGATTCCTGGCCCGGGTCTTCTCCGACCCCGACAGTCCCTGGGTTCTCAAAGGTGGCAGCGGTCTGCTGGTACGCATCGACGGTGCCCGCCACAGCCGTGATGTGGATCTCATGCGCATCGACGTCGACGCCGGGCAAGCCCTGCTCGACTTGCAGCGCATCTGCGACGGACATACCGACCTGGACCCTTTCACCTTCGAAGTGAAACGCAACCGACGCGATACCGGCGCTCGCGACGTGGCCCAACTCGACGCCATCGCCTACTACGGTGCCGCCGAATTGCACAGCTTCCCCATCGACCTGTCCATCAGAACCCTCCTCGCCGCCGAAGTGGACCATGTCGTGCCCACCACGGTGATCGCCATCGACGAGATCGCCGCACTGCCCCCTTTCCGGTGCCTCTCCCTGGCCGATCAAGTGGCGGACAAAGTCTCGGCGATGTACGAGCGCTACGGCGCGACCGAAACACCGTCCACCCGGTACCACGACCTGGTCGACCTATTGCTCATCATCGGCCGATTCCCCCTCGACGCCACGAAAACCCTGCGCGCATTGCATATTCAACAACAGCGACGGCCCCGGCTGACCTTGCCGACCGCTGTTACCGCGCCGGGGCCCGAGTGGGCCCGCGGCTATCGCGCGGAAGCCAGAGGCACCTCCCTCGCACCGGAATTGCAGCATCTCGATGCGGCACTCGCCACACTCGCCGCCTGTCTCGACCCGCTGCTCGACGGGGCGATGCCCGTCGGCACCTGGAATCCCGCTACTCGCCACTGGGATAATTCGCCGGCGGAGGCGTGAGACAGCCGACGCCTCGCCGCAGCGCCTTCGACGGGCAAGCGGCGGGGCATGAACCTGTTCTGATCCGGACGGGTGTACTTGGATGAGCTGATGCTCCTGGATCTCCAATTGGATGCCCGCCCGGATCGGTGCGTGGACCGTGCCCGCGCGCTCGTCGACGCCGGCGCGGCCGGCCTGTTCACCTTCGAGGGCCCACACGATGTGCTGCTGCCGCTGGCGGCCGTTGCCGGACAGGTCGATACGGATCTGATGACCAATGTCGCGATCGCCATACCGCGCAGTCCGATGCATCTGGCGCATGCCGCGTGGGATCTGCAGTTGATGTCGGGCGGCCGGTTCCGGCTCGGTCTCGGCTCGCAGATCCGGCCGCATATCGAGAAGCGTTACGGCGCCACCTGGTCGGCCCCGGCGGCCCGGATGCGGGAGATCGTGCTCGCGGTGCGGGCGATCCTGACCTCCTGGCAGGAGGGCACCCCGCTGGATTTCCGCGGCGAGCACACCCGGCACACTCTCATGCCGAAAACTTTTGTCCCCGGCCCCAATCCGTATGGTCCGCCGCCGGTGCTGCTGGGCGCGCTGGGGCCGGTGATGACCCGGACCGCCGCGGAGGTCGCGGACGGCCTGCTGGTGATGCCTTTCCACAGCCACCGCCATTTCCGGGAACGAACCCTGCCCGCCGTGGCGGAGGGGATGAAACGGGCGGGCCGGACAGAGTTTCCGCTCTTCCCGCAGGTCATAGTCGCCATGGGCAGGTCGGCGGCCGAACTCGCGGCGGCGTCGACCGGGGTACGCGGTCTGCTGGCGTTCTACGGTTCGACACCGGCCTACCGGCCCGTACTCGATATCGAGGGCTGGGGAGACCTCCAGCCGGAACTCAACGCCCTATCCAAATCCGGTGACATCATGCGCATGTTCGACCGGATCTCCGAGCCCATGGTCGACACCCTCGCGGTGCGGGGCACCCCGGAAGAATGTGCCGCCGAGATCCGCCGCCGCTTCGCCGATGTGGCCGACCGGGTGTGCTGCTACTTCCCCGGTTACGATCCGCCGGTCGAGCAGATCACCGCCCTCGCCGCGGCCCTGCGCTGACCGATTCGGTCGTAGAGAGGGTTCCGAATCGGACCCTGTCGTGGGTATTCGAATCGATCTCCCGAAAGTGCGGAGCCAGTCGGAATCCGCGTGTAGGCATGAGCCGACCCGAGCTCTATCCAGCCGGAAGGGGACGGTTTTGACCGAGCAGGACAGCAGTATCACCAGGCGTCAGCTGGGTAGGTACCTGCGCGAGGCACGCGAGGCGGTCGGCTTGACGATCGAGGAAGCGGTACGCCTCATGGAGTGGGGGAAAAGCAGCTTGCAGCGCATCGAGACCGGACGGAACCAGAAGCTCCGCATCCGTGATCTGGACGGGTTGATCGAGATCTACGGGATAGACGAGGTGAAAGCGGCCGGGCTCAGGGGGCTTGCGCGCGAGACAGGTGAAAAATCTTGGTGGCACGAGTTCGGCAGTGTCATCCCGGCCGATTTCAGTGTGTACATGGGCCTGGAGTCGGCCGCCCGTACCCTGACCACTTATCAACCCGATCTCGTACCGGGTCTTCTCCAAACCCGTGACTACGCGCGGGTATTGGCGCAGGTGGCGAGTCCCTATGACACCGAACGAGAGCGAGAGCAGCGCGTGCAACTGAAGGTACGCAGGCAGACCATGATCTCCCGGAAGACCCGCCCTGCCGCACTCGACGTGATCCTGGCCGAGACCGTCCTGCGCAGAGTAATCGGCGGTCCGCGCATCATGGCGGCCCAGCTGAGGCACCTCGCCGACGCCAGCACGCTTCCGAATGTGTGCCTCCGGATTCTTCCCTTCTCCGCCGGTCTGCCCACCGGCGAGCAGACCGGCCCGTTCGTGATCATGGAGTTCGGCGAGGACAACAAGGGCAAGCCGATAGAACCCACACTTGTCTACGCCGAGAACTACACCGGGGATATGTACAGCGAGAAAGTGGGTATTGTTCAGCGGTACACAGAGGCATACCAACTCATCCGGCAGGGTGCGCTGGACGAGGTCAGCAGCAGGAACCTGCTGCGCAGTACTGCAGCAAGGGAGTACCAGCGGTGAATATCGACCCAACCGAAGCGCAGTGGTTCAAGAGCAGTCGCAGTGGCGGAACCAAAGAATGCGTGGAGGTGGCGTTTCTCGATCGCGACCACGTCGGTATCCGCGACTCCAAGAATCCCACCGGCCCGGCCCTCGTCTTCGCCCCCGATGAATGGGACGCCTTCCTGTCCGGTACCCGCAACGGCGAGTTCGACCGCCCGTAGAGTCGCCGCGGTCCCACCATTCCTCGACCACTACGGTCGTCCGCGATCGGCAGAGGCGGAGCGGGACACTGCTCGACCAGGCCATTCATATACGTAACGCAGGCCATTACCTCTCAGGTAATCGCCCCCGCGCCGTCCGTCCTTCATGATCGAGTGGTCGAACTCGATCAGCGGAAGGACCGACCACCATGCCCGCCTACGTCATCGCCCATCTGCAAGAGGCTGACCCGCACCCGGATATCGCCGAGTACATGGAACGTATCCCCGGCACCTTCGAGCCGTTCGGCGGCCGCTTCCTCGTCCACGCCACCCAGCACGAGGTGAAGGAGGGCAGCTGGCCCGGGCATGTCGTGATGATCGGCTTTCCCGGTATCGCCGAGGCCCGGGCCTGGTGGGATTCGGCCGCCTACCAGGAGATCGCCCCGTTGCGTTCCCGGCATATCGACGGCGACATCATCATGGTCGACGGAGTCCCCGCGGGCTACGACCCGGCCGTCACCGCCCGGGCCATACGCGAGAGTTCCTCCGCCGGCTGAGGACGGCCCGGCAGTGGATACCGGCTACGCGGATTCGCGTAGGTGGGCTCGCCGCGGCTACGTGTTCCGTCGTATCGGGCCGCACGGGCGAGCGGAGCACGAATTCCCGCGTATGACGTACTGTCACGGCATGGATCCGCGGGCGGTGTCACGACAATCGGCTGCCCGGTTCGCGCGGCGGTGGTCCCCGGATATCGCGCTGGCGTTGTTCGTCACGGTGGTCCAGGTGCTCAGCGCGAGTATTCCGGTACCGGTCGAGCCGGCCTCCACACCGGTTTCGGGCGTGGGTTACGTCCTGCTCGTCGTGAGCGGAGCGGCCGTGGTCGCGCGGCGCCGCCGGCCTGTCGCGGTTTTCGCGATCACCGGCGTGGCCAGTCTGGTGTATTTCGCCTTCGATTTTCCCGACCGGCTCTCCTATCTCGGGCTCTTCGTCGCCCTGTACACCGTGGCCGCCTACGGCGACGGTCAGCGCTCGCTGCGGATCGCCGGGGCCGGGATCTCGGTACTCGCCGCCGGCTGGTTGATCGCCGGGGCCGACGTGGAACCGGTATCGGCCATCGGCTGGGTGTTCTTCCGGATCGGGGCCGCGGTGATCAGCACGATGCTCGGCGAGTCCGCCCGATCCCGCCAGGTCATGGCGGCCGACGCGCAGCAGCGGGCGGAACTGGCGGAACGCTCCCGCGACGAGGAGGCCCGGGCCCGGGTGGACGCCGAACGGCTGCGTATCGCCCGCGAGGTGCACGACACCGTCGCCCACGCCATCGCCGTCATCAACGTCCAGGCCGGGGTCACCGCGCATGTTCTCGACAAACGTCCGGAACATGCCCGGGAAGCGTTGCACACCATCGAACAGACCAGTTCGCGGGCATTACGCGAAATGCGCGCCATCCTCGGCGTTCTGCGGGACGACGCCGAGCGGGAACCCTCCCCCGGGCTCGACCGGATCCACGAGCTCACCGATAAAGCCCGGCAGGCCGGACTCGATATCTGCGTCGAACAACCCGAACCGGTGTCGTCGCTGCCGAGCGCGGTGGGCAGTGCCGCGTACCGCATCGTGCAGGAGTCGATCACCAATGTGATCCGGCACGTCGGCCCGACCCGGGTGACGGTGGCGCTGCACCCCCGCGTCGATATCCTGCACATCCGGGTGACCGACGAGGGTCGCCGCACCGCGACCCCGGTCCCCGCGCACACCGGCGGGGCGGCCGCTCCCGGCCGCGGGATCATCGGGATGCGGGAACGTTGCCGGCTGCTCGGCGGAGAACTCGAGGCCAAGCCGCGTCCCGGCGGCGGGTTCGAGGTCGTCGCCAGTCTGCCGCTCGTTCCGGCCGGGTCGCGCCTGTGAACCCCGAACCGCCGATCAAGGTACTGCTCGCCGACGACGAACGGCTGGTCCGTTCCGGCTTCAAAGTGCTGCTGGATCTGGAAGACGACATCACCGTAGTCGGGGAAGCCACCGACGGCGCGGAAGCCGTCGAGCTGGCCACGGCCACCCGCCCCGATATCGTCCTCATGGATATCCGCATGCCGAAGCTGGACGGGATACGCGCCACCGGCCGGATCGCCGGAACCGTGGGATTGGAGCGGGTGCGGGTGCTCATCCTCACCACCTACGACACCGACGACAACGTTTTCGAGGCTTTGGAGGCGGGCGCGAGCGGGTTCCTGCTCAAGGACGCGGGCCCCGCCGAACTCCTGCACGCCATCCGGGTGATCGCCGCCGGTGAGGCGCTGCTCGCGCCGCGTATCACTCGCCGCCTCATCGGCCGGTTCACCGCACAGCGCAGGGCCGAGCGTAGCGCCGAGGAGCGGCTCGCGGTTCTGACCGCCCGGGAACGCGAAGTGCTCGCGCTGGTGGGGGAGGGTATGAGCAACGACGAGATCGGGGCGGCGCTGTTCCTCAGTCCGGCCACCGCCCGCACTCACGTCAGCCGGGCCATGGTGAAACTGGGTGCCCGCGACCGCGCGCAGTTGGTGGTGATCGCGTACCGGACCGGGCTGTGCGGCGGGTAGCGCGCGGTTCAGCGGCCGCCCCGGCCGGGCGAGCGCTCACAGGCGTTCGGCTACGACGAAAAGCGTAGCCGGGCCTGATCGGCGTACCCGATTTCGCGTAGCCGGAGCCGACCGCTGCCGGAAGCCGAATATGCCTGGCGCACACCACTATCGACGCATGAACACGATTTCCCGGCAGGTTCGGCTCCCGCTGCCACCACCCCGGCGTCCCGGCGCGGCGCCTATCGCCTCCTCCGGAGGGTGGCGAGTTACTCCGCCACACCGGTCGCGCACGAGCGGAGGGGTGTCGTGAGGGCACGGCTGCTCGCGGCGGCGAGCGCGACCGCGCTGAGCGTCGGTGTGGGCATGGGGGTTACCGCATGTGCGCCCGGCGACCCGGAGGCCACGCTGCCCGACAGCTCCGGCCCGCCGGCGGAACTGCGGTCCGCCCTGAACGGTATCCACCGCGCCGGGATGCCCGGTGTGCACGCCGAGGTGTGGAACGGGGAACAGGTGTGGCGCGGTGCCGCCGGGGTCGCCGATCTGGCGACCGGCAGTCCCATCGACCCCGATATGGTGCACCGGGTCGGCAGTATCACCAAGACGTTCACCGCCGCCGCCGTGATGCAGCAGGTCGAGCAGGGCCGGATCGGGCTCGACGCGCCGATCGGCGACTATCTGCCGCGGCTGGTGCCGGGCGAGCGCGGGGCGAAGATCACGGTCCGGATGCTGCTCAACCACACCAGCGGCCTCGCCGAATACCTTCCCTACGCCTTCCCGTCCCTCGGTGGCTTCCCTTCACCGGCCGGTTTGTCCCCCGAAAGCCTGGAAACCCACCGGTTCACGGAATTCGACCCGGTCGAGCTGATAAGGATGGGTGTCCGAGCCCCCGCGACCGGTGAGCCCGGTAGCCCGGTCGGGGTGTACTCCAATACCAATTACCTTCTCCTGGGCCGGCTGTTGGAGAAGGTGACCGGTACACCGGCCGTGGAGTACATCACCGAGCACGTCATCGACCGCGCCGGGCTCCGGCACACCGCGTTCCCGGACCGGCCGGAGATCGACGGACCGCATCCGCGGATGTACGAGGCGCTGTTCGGATCCATCGACCCGCCGCGCGACTACAGCGTCTACAACATGTCCTGGGTGATGCCGGCCGCGGGCCTGATCTCGACCACGGCGGATCTCAACCGTTTCTTCGGCGAACTGCTCGGCGGCCGGATCGTGAGCCCGTCTTCGCTCGCGCAGATGCAGCGGACCGTGCGGGTGATCGCCATGGACGGACAGACCATCGACTACGGCCTCGGCCTGCACAAGACCGAGATACCGGGCTGCGGAATCTTCTGGGGGCACGACGGCACCGTTTTCGGCGCCGCAGCGATATCGATGACCCGCGCCGACGGTAACCGCCGGCTGTCCGTCGCCATGAACCTGGCCCGGTGGAACGAGCTCGACTCCGCCGGAACACCCCGTCCCCATCCCATCGACGACGCGCTGGCCGCACTGCGCCGGCACGCGCTGTGCGGTAGCTGAAGTATCACGGAAGGCACATCATGCGAGGCAGAATTCCCCTCCGAATGCGCAGCCAGGTACTGATCAACCCACAGCTCGACTGGACCGACAGTGCCTTCGGCTACCCCTCGTTCACCGAGAACGCGGACAGCCCGACCACGTCCCCGGCCCAGTGTCGCGCACTGCCACGCCTGGCGCTGCCCCGATCCTTCGACGCCCGCGCGATTTCCCCGTGGCACCACGAGAACCTCACCGGACTCGCTCCCGCGTTGATCCAATCCGCCGGTCCGGATCCGTTGGAGGACCAGTCCGGGGCCTATGCCGACCGCCTGCGCCGCCGGCCGGCCGGAGCTCCGCGCACGCCGGGCGGCGGAAACCGGTCGGCGGAACCGGTGAAGAAGGCACTGCGGTGACGAGCACCGAGCTCGGCCCGGCGCGAGCATATGCCGCCCCCGCGGCACGGCCCGGCACGGCGGGACCGGGAGTGGCCGATCTGCTCCGCGGTCATCTGGGGAGTTTCGCCGCCGTGGTGGTTACGCAGATCATCGGCGCGGTCGCGGGTCTCGTGCCGTTGCTGGCGGTTGTCGAGCTGGGCCGCGCGCTGCTCGCTCCCGGGCCGGCCGACCACGCGCACCTCCGGCTCGTGGTGCTCGCGGGCACGGCCGGCCTGTTCGTGCGCCTACTGTTCACCGGCGCGTCGTCGGGGCTGGGGCATCTGCTGGATACCCGGGTGCAGCTGTCGTTGCGCCGGGTGGTGGCCGAACGGCTGGGCCGGGTACCGATCGGCTGGTTCTCGCAACGCCGGACCGGTGAACTGGCGAAGGTGGCCGGAGAGGACGTGAGTGCGATGCACCCGTTCATCGCCCACGCTCCCGGCGAGCTCGTCGCGGCCTTCGTGGTGCCGCTGGTGTCGGTGGTCTACCTGTTCACCGTGGATTGGCGGCTCACCCTGATCACCCTGATCCCGGTGGTGCTGGCGGTGGCTCTGGTGCCGCTGATGATGACCCCGGCCCGGCTGCGGGAGCAGCGGGATTTCGATACGGCCATGGGCCGGATCGCCGATGCCGTGGTGGAGTTCGTCCGGGGGATCGCGGTGGTCAAGACCTTCGGTGAATCCGGCCGCGCCCACCGGCAGTTCCGCAGGGCCGCGGATGATTTCGTCGAGATCTTCCTGCGGATGGTGCGCGGTCTCGCCGGAGTGGCCGCCGCGATGCAGGTGGCACTCTCGCCACCGTTCGTGCTGCTGGTGGTGCTGGCCGGCGGCACCGCTCTGCTCACCGGCGGGGGTATGGCCCCGGCGGATCTGCTGCCGTTTCTGCTGCTCGGGCCGGGGTTGACAGCTCCGGTGGCGGCGCTGGGGCACGGTTTCGACGATCTGCAGGCCGCCCGGCGCGCGATGGACCGGATCCGGGACGTCCTCGCGGTGCCGCCGCTGCCGGAACCCGCCCGTCCGGTGGCGCCTCGGGGCCACCGGGTGGAACTGCGCGAGGTCCGGTTCGGCTACGAGGCCGGGCACGAGGTACTGCGTGGGATCGACCTGGTGTTGGAGCCGGGCACGGTCACCGCGCTCATCGGGCCCTCGGGCAGCGGAAAATCCACGCTGGTGCAACTGCTGCCGCGGTTCTTCGACCCCACCTCCGGTTCGGTCGCCCTGGGCGGCGTCGACCTGCGCGAACTGGCCGGCCGCGACCTCTACCGGACGGTTTCCTTCGTGTTCCAGGACGTTCGCCTGCTGCGTGCCTCGGTGGCGGACAATATCGCGCTGGCGGTGCCGGAGGCCGACCGCGGCGACGTGGTGCGCGCCGCCCGGCTGGCGAACGTCCACGACCGGATTCTCGAGCTGCCGCGCGGCTACGACTCGGTGATCGGGGTGGACGCCGGGCTGTCCGGCGGGGAGGCCCAGCGCATCGCGCTCGCCCGCGCACTGCTCGCCGATACCCCGGTGCTGGTGCTCGACGAAGCGACATCCTTCGCCGATCCCCGGACAGAGCAGGCGATACGGCAGACCTTGACGACCTCGGCCGGTGACCGGACGATCCTGGTCATCGCCCATCGCTGGGAGACGGTCGCCGACGCCGACACGGTGGTGGTGCTGGAGAACGGGTCGATCGTCGAACGCGGCAGTCCCGCCGTCTTGCTGACCCGGGACGGGAAGTTCGCCGCCTTCCGGCGGTCCCATGGTGAGTGGAGCGTATCCCGATGATCCGAACGCTTTTGCGTGTGCTGGGCCACGACTACGCCCGGCCGGTGCGCCGCACCATCGCGCTGATGACGACGACCGCGATAGCCGAGGGGTTGTCCTACGCCCTGCTGGTTCCGGTGTTGCGGGCCCTCTTCGGTGATGCTCCCGAGGACGCCCGGCCCTGGCTGCTCGCTTTCGGCGCGGCGGTCGTGGGGTACGCGATCCTGCGCTATCGCAGCGATCGGGCCGGTTTCCGGGTGGGAACCACCCTGCTGCGCGGGGTGTATCACCGGTTGGGCGACCATCTGGCCCGCTTACCCATCGGCTGGTACACGACAGACCGGATCGGGGAGGTTTCGATTCTCGCCGGCCGCGGTGTCCTTCAGGCGATGAGCGTGCTCGCACATCTGCTGGCACCGCTCGTCTCGGCCACCGTGACCCCCTTGACGATCGTCGCGGTGATACTCGTCTTCGATTGGCGGCTGGGCCTGGTCACGCTGGCCGCCGTACCGGTCGCCGTGGTGATCTGGGTCCGGGCGGGCCGCTCGCTGGCCGCGGCCGACGCCGAGCGCCACGCCTGTGAGCAGGAGGCCGCCGGACGGGTCGTCGAATATCTGCGGGCCCAGCCGGTGCTGCGGACCGGCGGCCGGACCGCCGAACGTTTCCGGATGCTCGACGACGCGCTGCGCGGCGTCGAACGCGCCTCCCGCCGGCTGACCCTGTCGACGCTGACCGGTGTGGTGAGCCTGGCGCTCGTGGTGCAGGCGACGTTCACCGCGCTGCTGGCGCTGGGCGCGTATCTGGCGCTCGATGGGCACATCGGCGCGGCGGAGGTGCTGTCCGTGCTGGTGCTGGCGGCCCGCTGCGCGGATCCGCTGCTGTCGCTGACCGATATCGGGGGCCAGGTCCGGGCCGCTCGCTCCGAGTTGGCCCGGCTCGACGCGGTATTGCGTACCGAACCGCTCCCGGAACCGCACGCGCCCATCCGGCCGCAACGCCACGATCTCCGGTTCGAATCCGTGACTTTCGCCCGCGGTGGCCGCACCGTGATCGACGATGTCTCGTTGTCCCTGCCGCAGGGTCGGCGCCTCGCCGTCGTCGGGCCTTCGGGCGCGGGCAAGAGCACTCTGCTGCAGCTGCTCGCGCGGTTCTACGACGTGGACGCGGGCGCGGTGCGGGTGGGTGGCGTGGACGTCCGCGCGATCGACAGCGAATTCCTGATGGGGCAGATCTCCATCGTCTTCCAGGAGGTGCACCTGTTCGACGGCACCATCGAGGAGAACGTACGCCTCGGCCGTCCCGGCGCGACGGACGCCGAGGTGCGCGCGGCGGCGAGCGCGGCGCGACTCGACGAGGTGATCGACCGGCTGCCCGAGGGGTGGGCCACGAATGTCGGGGAGGGCGGCGCCCTGCTCTCCGGCGGTGAGCGGCAGCGGGTCTCCATTGCCCGGGCGCTGCTGAAGGACGCACCGATCGTGCTGCTCGACGAGGTGAGTTCGGCCCTGGATCCAGTGAACGAGGCAGCTGTCCACCAAGGTATCGAGCGATTGATGGCGGGCCGGACGGTGGTGACGGTCGCGCACCGGCTGCGGACCGTCCGCGGCGCCGACCACGTCGTCTTCCTCGACCGCGGCCGGGTCGTGGAGGAGGGCACCCACGACGAACTGCTGCGCCGCGACGGCCGCTACGCGGATTTCTGGAGGATCGCCGCGGTCCCCGGCGCGTGAGCACGACGCGCGGGGCCGCCGGAGGGTGGCCCCGTGTGTCCTCGCGGCGGATCGTGCGCGGCTCAGTCCGGCGGACGCAACGCGGCGGCCAGTGCCGGGTTCACCGCCGTCGACAGCGCTACCAGCGACTCCACCAGTAGTTCGATCAGCTCGGCCCGGGTGACGGGTTCCTCGCGCAACCACGAGAGCGTGGTTTCCTCGGTGAAGGCCACCCAGCCCCGGACGGCGAGGAGCAGCCGGGGCTGTTCGCGTTCCACCTCGGTCAGCGGCACCTGGGTGAGGATGATGTCGACGATCGCGCGCCGGGTCTGTTCCACGAGACCCACCAGCTCCGGGTTGGAGCTGGTGGGTCCCCGGAGCAGTGCCAGGTAGGACGCCCGATTCTCGCTCACGTAGTCGATATAGCGGCCCACCGAATCGCGCAACATATCGAACAGGCTCAGGGCGGGGTCCGGTATCACCCGGGCGAGCAGCTCGGCATTGGCGTGACGGACGACTTCGAGCTGGAAATCCTGCTTGGTGGGGAAGTAGTGGAAGAGCAGCCCCCGGGAGATCCCCGCCTGGGCGGCGATCTCGCTGACGGAGATGTCCTCGATGGCGCGTTCGCCGAGCATCTTGACACCGAGGGTGATCAGCTGCGTCCGCCGCTCGTCCGGGCTCAAGCGGACGCGTTTCGCGGTTTCTCCTGGGCTCGTACGCACGCACCCATCCTACTGAATGCTGTTCAATACTATTGACTCGCACTCAATACAGCCTTACGCTGAGTACATGAGTCGCAAGGTTACAGACAAAGCTGTCGCGAATCGGGCCAGCCGTCATCTGCGCACGATCATCATCGGCAGTGGTTTCGCCGGTCTCGGCCTCGCCATCCGGCTGAGCCAGCAGGGCCGGGACGATTTCCTGGTGCTGGAACGCGGTAGCGATGTCGGCGGCACCTGGCGGGACAACACCTATCCGGGCGCCGCCTGCGATGTGCCCTCGCACCTGTACTCGTACTCCTTCGCGCTGAACCCCGAGTGGTCGCGCTCGTTCTCCCGGCAGGGCGAGATCCAGGCCTACATCAAAGGAGTCGCGGACAGGTACAACGTGCGCGATAAGCACATCTTCGACTGCGATGTCACCAGCGCCCGCTGGAACGGCGCAGCCGCCCGGTGGGAGATCAGTTCCAGCAAGGGCGATTTCACCGCCGATACCGTGGTCTCCGCGGTAGGCGCGCTGTGCGAGCCCAATCTGCCGGATATCAAGGGCATCAACAGCTTCGAAGGCGAGATCTTCCACTCCGCCCGCTGGAACCACGATTCGGACCTCACCGGCAAGCGTGTGGCCGTGATCGGCACCGGCGCCTCCGCCATCCAGATCGTCCCCTCCATCGCCGGCCGGGTCGCGCACCTCGACGTCTACCAGCGCACCGCTCCCTGGCTGCTCCCCCGGCTCGACCGGCCCTACCTGCTGCCGGAACGGCTGGCCTTCAAATACCTTCCCGGTGTACAGCGCCTGTCCCGGGCCGGTATCTACGCCGCCCGCGAAACCCAGGTGGTCGGCCTGGCCAAATTCCCGGCCCTCATGCGCGGCTTCGAGGCGCTGGCCAAAGCCAAACTGCAGTGGGAGATCCGCGACCCCGAACTGCGCGCCAAGGTCACCCCCAACTTCCGGATCGGCTGCAAACGCATGCTGATCTCGAACGACTACTACCCCGCGTTGGACCGCGACAATGTCGACGTGGTCACCGACGGTATCGCCGAGATCCGGGCGAATTCGATCGTCACCAAGGACGGCACCGAGCGGGAAGTCGACGCGATCGTGGTGGCCACCGGCTTCCATGTCACCGATTCGCCGACCTACCAGACCATCTACGGCCGCGACGGCCGCAGTCTGGCCGAGGTGTTCGACGAAATCGGCCAGCAGGGCTACAAAGGTTCGGCCATCGCCAACTACCCGAATATGTTCTTCCTGCTCGGGCCGAATGTCGGGCTCGGGCACACCTCGATGGTGTACATGATCGAATCGCAGATCAACTACATCGCCGATGCCCTGGCGACCTTCGAGCGGGAAGGGTTGCGCACGGTCGAGGTACGCCGGGAGGCGCAGGACGCCTTCAACGCCGATCTGCAGCGCAAACTCGCCAAGAGCGTGTGGAACACCGGCGGCTGCGCCAGCTGGTACCTCGACAAGCACGGGAACAACACCACCCTGTGGCCGGACTTCACATTCGAATTCCGCCGTATCACAAGGAAATTCGATATCGCCGCCTACGATACGACGACCGCGGCGGCCGTCCCCGCCCGTACCGAACCGAAAGTAGTGACCGCACCATGAGCAACGAGGCTTACTTCCGTAACAAGGTCTGCGTCATCACCGGAGCCGGCTCCGGTATCGGCCGGGCACTGGCCGTGAACCTGGCCCGCCGCGGCGCGAAACTGGCCCTCTCCGATATCGATACCGAGGGTCTGGCCGAAACGGTACGCCGCTGCGAAGAGCTGGGTGCCGAGGTGAAATCGGATCGGCTGAACGTGGCCGAGCGCGAAGCCGTCCTGCTGTACGCGGACGCGGTGAAACAGCATTTCGGCGTGGTCCACCAGATCTACAACAACGCCGGTATCGCTCACCACGGCGATGTGGTCAAAACCGATTTCAAAGACATCGAACGCATCATGGATGTCGACTTCTGGGGTGTGGTGAACGGGACCAAGGCGTTCCTGCCCTACCTCCTGGAATCCGGTGACGGCCACGTGGTCAACATCTCCAGTCTCTTCGGGTTGATCGCCGTACCCGGCCAGGCCGCCTACAACTCGGCCAAATTCGCCGTTCGCGGGTTCACCGAGGCGCTGCGCCAGGAAATGCTGGTGGACCGGGCGCCGGTCCGGGTCACCTGTGTCCATCCCGGCGGTATCAAGACCGCGGTCGCCCGCAACGCCACCTATTCCGACGATATCGACGGCGCGGAAGCCAGTTCGATGTTCGACCGGTATCTCGCCATCCACAGCCCGGAGATGGCGGCGGAGACCATCGTCGACGGCGTCCGCAAGGGCCGCGGCCGGGTACTGATCGGCTGGGAGGCCAAACTGCTGGACCTGTTCGTCCGGACCGCCGCCTCCGGCTACCAGCGCCTGGCGGTGGCCGTCGAACGCCGTTTCCTGCCCTGACCACCCCCGGAGAAAGAGCACAATGCGAGATATCGCGCTGCCGCTGCCGTTGGCGCGGGCGGTTCTGGGTTCGATGTACCGGGTGGCCCTGCACTCCCGGCTGCCGTGGCGGGTCCAGCGGGCCCTGATAGATATCGGCTCCGTACTCCAGCCGGTGCCGCCGGGGGTCCGGGTCGAGAAGATCCGGCTGGGCGGGCGACCGGCCGAGCGGCTGTCTCCGCGCTCCGGCGCCACGGGCGAACCCGCCGCGGTGCTGTACCTGCACGGCGGCGGCTACGCCGTGGGATCGCTGGCCACCCACCGGTCGTTGAACGGCCGGCTCGCCGCCGGGACCGGGCTGCCGGTGTACGCGATCGATTACCGGCTGGCCCCCGAACACCCCTATCCGGCGGCGCTGGACGATGCCGAGGCCGCCTTCCGTGAGCTGGTCACCGCCCACGGCTACCCGCCGGAGCGGATCGCGATCGCCGGCGATTCGGCCGGTGGCGGCCTGGCCCTGGCTCTGGCGCAGCGGCTGATCGCCCGGCACCGGTACATACCGGCCGCGCTCGGCCTCATCGCCCCCTGGGTCGATCCCAACCAGCTCTCCGAGCGTCCCCGCGACCTGGTGGTCAACGCACCGTGGTCGCGGGCCTGCGCGGCGGCCTACCTGGGTGACGGCGATCCCGCCGACCCCGGCTACGCCCCGCTGCACGGAGTGCTGGCCGGGCTGCCCCCGGTCTACGTACAGGCCGATACCGCCGAACTGCTGCATCCGCAGTGCGTCGAGCTGACCGCCGCGCTGCGGGCGGCCGGCGTGAGCGTGGAGTTCACCGAGAGCCGCGGGCTCTGGCATGTCGCCCAGCTCCAGGCCGCCCTCGTCGGCCCGGCGGCCGTCGCCCTGACCGAAATGGCCGAATTCATCCGGCAAGCGATCGATCAGCTACCGGCACGCGGCATAGGATGAAAGTCTGTTCGGGACGCGTTCACCCTGGCCACGGCGTGCACTCCCTGGGCGTTCACGGGTGGCCCGCGCCGCCGGGCAATGCGGTGGCGTAAATTACCGACCAGTAAGCAAACAGGGAAAGGCAATGATGCGCGAGTTCGAAGCCCCGGCTTCCTACACCATCCCCGAGGACGCGAACAACTCCGACAACGTGTTCCGGCACGCGAAGGAATCACCCGGCGCCGTGGTCTACAACGTTCCCGACGGCCGGGGCGGCTGGCGAGACGTGCGGGCCGCGGAGTTCGCGAAAGCGGTCACCGATGTCGCCAAGGGCCTCATCGCCACCGGAATCGAACTGGGCGACCGGGTCGCCATCATGTCCGCTACCCGCTACGAATGGAATCTGCTCGATTTCGCCATCTGGGCGGCGGGCGGCTGCACCGTCGCCATCTACGACAGCTCCTCCGCCGAGCAGGCGCGCTGGATCCTGCAGGATTCGGGCACCCGCCTGCTCGTACTGGAAAACGACAAGCACCGCGGCGTCATCGACGAGATCGAGCCCACCGAACTGCCGGACCTACGCGAAACCCTGCAGATCGATGCGGGCGCGATCGACACCCTGATCGAGCGCGGCGCCGAACTCGACGACCAGGTCGTCCACGATCGGCGGGCCCAGGTCGACGCGGCTTCCCCGGCCACGCTGATCTACACCTCCGGTACCACGGGCCGCCCCAAGGGCGTCATGCTCACCCACGCCAACCTGTACGCCGAATCCCGCTCCGACCGGATCGCGCTGGCCTCCTACCTCACGCCCGGCAAGAAAACGCTCATGTTCCTGCCGCTGGCGCACGTCTTCGCCCGCGCGGTGGGACTGGCCGCCTTCGACGCCAAGGTCACTGTCGCGCACACCGCGGACTGGAGCACCCTGGTGCAGCAGTTCGCCGAGCACCGGCCGGACTTCGTGCTCTCCGTGCCACGTGTCTTCGAGAAGGTCTACAACGCGGCCAAGCAGAAGGCGCACGACGAGGGTAAGGGCAAGATCTTCGACGCCGCCGCGGCCACTGCCATCCAGTACAGCGAAGCGCTCGAAAAGGGCAAACCAGGCCTGGTACTGCGGGCCAAACGTGCCCTCTTCGACAAACTCGTCTACGGGAAACTGCGCGCCGCCCTCGGCGGCAACTGCCAGGCCGCGGTCTCCGGCGGCGGGCCGCTGGGCGCCCGCCTCGGGCATTTCTTCCGCGGTATCGGCGTCACCATCTACGAGGGCTACGGCCTGACCGAGAGCACCGCCGCCGTCTCGGTGAACACACCGGAACACATCCGGGTGGGCACGGTCGGCCGGCCGATCGAGGGACACGCCGCCAAAATCGCCGAGGACGGGGAGCTGCTGCTGCGCGGTTCGGTGATCTTCGACGGCTACTGGGGCAATACCGAAGCCACCGCGGACGCCTTCGCGGACGGCTGGTTCAAGACCGGCGATCTGGGCTCCATCGATGCCGACGGTTACATCACCATCACCGGCCGCAAAAAGGAAATCCTGGTGACCGCCGGCGGTAAGAACGTCTCCCCCGCCCTGATGGAAGACGAACTGCGGGCTCATCCGCTGATCAGCCAGGTGATGGTGGTGGGCGACGGCAAACCGTTCATCGGGGCGTTGATCACCCTCGATCCGGAGGCGCTGCCCGGCTGGAAGGAACGCAACGGCGTAGCGGCCGAGGTCGGTATCGAGAAACTCGTCGAACACCCGGACCTGGTCGCCGAGGTGGAAGCCGCGATCGCAGAAACCAACCGCAAGGTTTCCAAAGCCGAGCAGATCAAGAAGATCAATATCCTCACCGTGGACTGGACCCAGGAAACCGGCGAGCTGACCCCGAAGATGTCGCTCAGACGGGCCGTGGTGATGAAGCAGTACGCCGACGAGGTGGAGAAGATCTACAACTGATCCACAACGCGCCGCGGCCCCGGTGAGCGTACGCCCACCGGGGCCGCGGTGTACCCGGCCGGCTACCGGGTGAGCGATTCCGTCTTCACCGTCTCCGTACCGGTCTCGGCCGCGGAACCCGCCGCACCGTTGCGGATGAACAGGGCCGAGGTGAGCGCGCCGATCAGCAGCAGAGCGGCCGGCAGATAGGTGGACTGGCTCAGCGCGGTACTGAAAGCCTCCCGCACCGACTCGGGTACCGGCCCGGCACCCATACCCTCGCCCGCCGGAGCGCCGCCCAGCCCCTCGGCGCTCATCCGGGCCGCCACCAGTGCGCCGATCGCGGCACTCCCCAGCACCGAGCCCACCTGCCGGGTCGTGTTGTACACCCCGGCACCCGCACCGGCCTGATGCATCGGCAGATCGTGGGTGGCGGTGGTCGCCAGTGGCGCCCAGATGAAGGAGTTGGACAGACCGGCCACCGCACCGGCCACCACGAACCAGGCGATATCGGCCTGCGGATCACGCATCACCAGCGCGAACCCGGCGATCGACGCCGAGAAGAGCAGGAAGCCGGCGGTCGGGATCACCCGCGGATGCCAACGCCCGGACAATGCGCCGATCACCGGCGCGGCCACCCCGGTGACGATCGCCATCGGCGCCAACACCAGCGCGGACCCCGTGGGTGTCATCCCGTGCACGGCCTGCAGATAGAAATAGATCGGCACCATGACCGCCGTGGTCGCCGCCCCCATACTGGCGATGCCCAGATTCGACAGCGAGAAATTGCGATTCCCGAACAGTTCCAGCGGGAGCAGCGGTTCACCCGATTCCCGCGCCTGGGTCACCACGAACACCGCCAGCATCGCGAGCCCGGCCACGATCATCGCCCAGATCCGCGCCGACCAATCGCCGGCGTTGCCCTCCTGGATGCCGAAGACCAGGAGAAACATCCCCGCCGCGCTCAGCACCACCCCGAGCAGATCGAATTTGTGCTCATGGGTCGGCAAGGCCGGCACCAGCCATACCGCCAGGGCGAAAGCGAGCACCCCGACCGGCACGTTGACGATGAAGATCCATTCCCAGCCGAGGCCGTCCACCAGCACGCCGCCCAGAATCGGCCCCACCAGGGTCGCCAGCCCCGCGACAGCACCCCACAATCCCATGGCCGCGCCCCGGCCCTCCGGCGGGAAGATCCGGGTGATCACCGCCATGGTCTGCGGGGTCATGAGCGCGGCACCCAGGCCCTGAACCGCCCGGGCGGCGATCAGCGTCTCGATATCGCCGGACAGACCGCACCACAGCGAGGCCAGCGTGAAGACCGTGAGACCGACCAGATAGATGTTCTTCGGCCCGAACCGATCGCCCAACCGGCCGGTGATCAGCAGCGGCACCGCGTAGGTGAGCAGATAGGCACTGGTCACCCAGATCACCTGAGAGATATCGGCCCGCAGATCCGTCATGATCGCCGGATTCGCGACCGCCACGATCGTCACGTCGAGCAGGATCATGAAGAATCCGACGACGAGCGCGGCCAGCGCGAGCCACGGGTTACGTTGATTGCGCATAATTCCGTTCCTGTCCGAGCGGCGCCCGCTGCGCCGTTCGTGGATACGCCGGGTGCGCCGCGCGATCGCATCCCGGCGGCTGTCGGCCCGCCGAATACGTGCGCTCGCCGAACCGGGGCAGCTTCCTACCGTGGTCACTCCGGACTACCGGTTACGACATCACCGCTCCGGCCAACATTCCGGGCATATCGGACCGATTGTCGCACTGCTAGAGGCCGTGGGCGTCCAACCAGGTACGGGCCAGTTCCGCCGGATCGGCGGACTCGTCCCGCACCCGCAGCACCAACGCGCACAGTTCGTCGGTGGTGAGTTCCCCGGCCACATAGTTCAACTTCTCCGCCTGCCGCTCTCCGAGCAGCCCTTTACGCACCAGTGCGAGCGGATTCTGCGCGCGGATCGCGTCCCCGGAATCGGCCAGCACCATCGCGCCATCGGTACCGCCCGGCAGGAATTCGACGGGTCCCCCGAGCACCGCCACCTGGATCCGCCCCTCCATCAGCGCGGCCCGCAACTCCCCGGGACTCGGGAAGACCTGCGTCGTCGCGAACTCACATCCGGCGATCCCACCGGCCGCCGCGGGAAGGTCCAGCAGTCCCGGCACCGCGGCGGTCCCCGCGACCAGCCCCGGGCACAGCTCCACCAACTGTTCGACCGTTTCGACACCTCGCTCCTGCGCGAAAGCGGTCGTGACCAGCACACGGGGCTCGAAATCGGTACCGTCGGCGGGATCGGAGACGATCATGCCCTGCGGTAGCGACCCATTGAGTTCCTCGGTCACCTCGTCGATCGTCTCGGCCACGGCACCCTCGTTCGATTCGGCGAGCAACGCTCCATTGTGGTCGGCGGCGAGGGTCACCGTCCCCGCGTCCAACGCGGCGAAAACGTCGGCCCGATCTCCGAGCCCGGGTTCCACCCGCACCGCCGCCCCCGTCCGCGCCAGCGCCTGCGCATAGATTTCGGCCAGCACCCGCGACTGCGCCGAATCCTGCGCTCCCACTACGAGTGGCTCGTCCGTGCCAGCCCCGCAGGACGCAGCCAGCAGGGCGAGCATCGGCACCAGCGCCCGGCCCAGGAGACGCAACATCGCGCAGAACACCCACTTTCCTACCGAACCACATGATCCCCGAGCTGATCTTATTGCCGGATCGTCGCGCAGCGAGCAACCCGGGCGTGGACTACGGCCCGCTCGGTCAGGTCGCGCGGGGACGCATCGACACCCAAGAGATCGCCCTCCACCGGGAGGACATGTGCCGGGTCGCGGTGTCGATTCACACATGTGAGGTCTCCGCGCACGACGTCACCCGCATGATTTCCCGAGACGGGAACCCAACCCCGTTGGGATTGGCCATCGCGCGCACTATGGGCGGATCTTCGCAACCCTGCACATCCTGCGTCTGGTCGATGACGAACCGTATCGGCGGGAAGGCAAAATCCAAGCCGTAATCGTCGACTTCGAGGACGCGCTCGATACCGGTTTCTGTTGCGGTCTGCTATACGCTGTCATCCGATAACGTCCCACCCTGCGGCGCGGATTCCACGGTTATCGTTCGATCCGCGGGTATTCCTTCCCGAAACTGCATTCGCGCCTCCGTCAGGATCGGCTCATCGCGCGACCACACTTGTGCTTCGATGTATCGCCCATTGTGAACTGCGTCGAGGTAATTTCGGTGTTCTCCGTCGAAGTCGATCGAAGTGTCCGCATCCACACCATGGATGACGCGCGGTACGAGCCCCTCAGGAGTATTGGAGGCAGGCGTTCCCGCCACTATCTGGTAGTTGAAGAAGCTGTCCTCGACCGTGAACGTCAGGCGCTCGGCAGGGATCGAGTCGGCGGGAATTCGAATTACGACAGATCCTTCGGGGGGCGAATATGTGCCTTGCTCGCTCACAAGCTTGAAGTAAAGTGGGCTGTCGGCGGTCGGATTTCCTTTCTCCGCGGCGTGTGATCGCAGCCAGGCTTCGGCTTGCTTGCGGGTGTCCACGTAATCAGCGCCTTCAATCCTCTTTCCCATCTTGTGCGCGATCTCGGCCGCTTCATTATGGGGCAGGTCCATGATTGATGTGAAAGGGTCGAGCGAGTCTGCCGGTACCTTTCTTTCCAACCACAGTCCACGAAGTGGATGTGGCCGGGATCCGAAACCTACTCCGCTCTCGATGCTCTCGACGTTGCCGGTGTGGTGTCCGGACGATCTGCTCGACCGCTCGGGAGAATATCGACCATCGTGCCTGTCTTCGCCGGGGCGTGATGACCGTTCCACCTCACGCGCGCTCGCCGCGATCTGCTTCCCACCATGCTCAGCGGCGCCTTCGGACCTGCGCATCGCGGTGCGGAGCCCAGCAGCGTCGCCCTTGTACCCAGCGGGCAGATGAGTGCCAACCCGGCGACTGAGCAGTTCGTCCAAGTCATCCCGCAACCGCCTCAACAGCACCTTCAGTTCATCAGAATAGGAACCCTTCACCGCAGACAGCCCCGGTCGGCGCACAGCCGAAGTTCGAGCGGGGATCTCCTCTCCTGGATCACTGCCGCCGCAACCGGCGCACGGCGGGGTCGCTGTTCGCTCGATAACGGCGCAGTCCCTCGTCGGGCACCCGCGCGTATTCGGCAAGGCTGCGCACCGAGGTATGTCCCGACAGCTTCATCGACACGGGCGTCGACGCACCCTCCTCCGCGGCGTGCGTCAAAAGCGAATGCCGCAGTCGGTGCAGCGTGTACGGTCCACCGTCGTAGCGGGCATCCGTTCCCAGGATCTGCCCAACCAGGTCCCTGCTCGACGCCTTACTGGCATCCGGCCGCGCGGGCCGCGCCCGCAACCACACTGACTGATCACCGACCAACCAGCCCTGCGCCCGCCGATACCCGCACGCCGACGCCAGCGCCGCCAACCGGATGTTGAACGTCTTCGCCGATTTCCCGCCCCACACGAACGTGAACCCACCACTGACCCGATCCGGATACCGAACAAGCAGCGCCACATCGGTATCCGTCCCGAAGTCGGTGACGAGGCGGTCCAACGCCGCCGCGTACGTCGCACGCGTGTTACGCACCGTGATCGTCGCCGAGTAGGTCCGCGCCGCATCCGCCGGCCGCACACCACTCGCCTGCATCGGCAGCCGTCGAACCCGCCCCAATCTGCCGCCTCCCAGTACTACCGCACATAGGTTCCCGAGTCGCCCCGCTCGAGCGGTGCATCGAGCCAGGACGACCCCGAGTTACCGCATATAGTATGCGGCTATCTGCGGTAACTCCTCAGCGCCTGATCGGGCGGATTTATTACTCGGCCCCACCCTACGGTCTTTTACCCGGGAGCTCCGGTCTCGGGAACAGGTGGTCCGCATCCCGGCGTAACCACACAGCGCCGAGGCTTGCGAGGCCCGCAAAGGGTGAGCCCGCGGGCCGCAGGCGCCGCCGAAAACTACAGCCCCCGGCCTTGGTGTGGCCGGAGGCTGTAGTTGCGGTTACCGCCCGGGTAAGGCGGAACGTTCTATCAGGCGACGCCTTCCGCGCGGGCGGTAGCGGCGACCGCTTCGGCGACCGCCGGGGCGACCCGGGGATCCAGCGGGCTCGGCACGATCTTGTCGGCGTGGAGTTCGTCGGCGACCACGCTGAGGATCGCGTCGGCGGCGGCGATCTTCATACCTTCGGTGATCCGCCGGGCGCCCGCGTCGAGGGCACCCTTGAACACACCGGGGAAGGCCAGCACATTGTTGATCTGGTTCGGGAAGTCACTGCGCCCGGTGGCGACGATCGCGGCGTATTTGCGGGCCACGTCCGGGTGGATTTCCGGATCGGGGTTGGACATGGCGAACACGATCGCTTCCGGTGCCATCGAGGCGATGAGCTCTTCGGCGACGGTGCCCGCGGACAGACCCAGGAAGACATCGGCGCCGGCGAGGGCGTCGGCGGCGGAGCCGGTGAGGCCGCGCGGGTTGGTGCGCTGGGCCAGTTCGGTCTTCACCGGGTTCAGATCGGTGCGATCGCGGCTGACGATACCTTTGGAGTCCAGCACGGTCACATCGGCGACACCGGCGGCGAGCAGGATGTTCGTGCAGGCGACACCGGCGGCACCGGCGCCGGAGACGACGACCTTCAGGCCCGAGGTGGCCCGGCCCTGCACACGAGCGGCGCCGTTGAGCGCGGCCAGCACCACGATGGCGGTGCCGTGCTGATCATCGTGCATCACCGGGCAGTCCAGGGCTTCCACGACCCGCTTCTCGATCTCGAAGCAGCGGGGGGCGGAGATGTCCTCCAGGTTCACCGCACCGAA
Organism: Nocardia sp. X0981; assembly: GCF_977089955.1. NCBI lineage: Bacteria > Bacillati > Actinomycetota > Actinomycetes > Mycobacteriales > Nocardiaceae > Nocardia > Nocardia sp. X0981. Next base: position 308,456 of record NZ_OZ372435.1, read on the forward strand.
GCTGGGCCGCAGCCGGACCAGCGTTTCGACGATCTCGTCGACATCCTTGGTGTCCAGCACGAGCGGGATGGAGTCCAGTCCGGCGAATTTCTTGAAAAGAGCCGATTTGCCCTCCATGACCGGCAGGGAGGCGCGAGGACCGATATCGCCGAGGCCGAGCACCGCGGAGCCGTCGCTGACCACCACGACCAGGCGGTCGGTCCAGGTGTAGCGCTTGGCGAGTTTTTCGTCGTCGGCGATGGCGCGGCTCACCTGCGCCACGCCGGGAGTGTAGGCGATCGAAAGGTCACGCTGGGTCTCCAGCGGCGCGCTGAGCTCTACCGAGAGCTTGCCGCCTAGGTGACCCGCGAAGATCTCCTCGTGAGTGATCGCCGAGAGGTCCTCGGCCTCATCCTTGCTGGCGGTGGCATTCGGTGCGTCAGTCACAGAGGACACGATTTCACTCCTACTGGTTGCGGTCGTAACCGGTGGACGGTTACCGCCGGGTATTTGGTGTTATCTGCGTCATATCGTTCATCGGTGGCGCGACCAGGACGTTTCCCGGCCGCGTCGGCATCCGGAGCGCCCGGGGGCACCGGGTACGGGCGATGGTCGACGGCACCGATTCGGGTAGCGATGATCCGGATGGAACCCGGACGGGTTGGTCCGGCAGAACTCGACAGGCGCCCGACTCCGGCCGCGACGGTGCGTCGTATGGCGGTGGGCGCCGAATATCCCCGACCCGGCGGTGGCAACGATCGGGAATCCGCAACATTGTGCCAGGTCCCTGCTCGTAAGCCAAACCGGGTCGTGTCTTGCGCATATCGGACACCACCGGCTCAGCGTAGGCGGTGAGCATTACCTTCCCGTAAGCGGAAACTCGCGCCCGGCCGGCACGCGGGGTGAGAGAGCTCCGCGGCACGATCCGCCGGTGTGAAAACTCGCGGCCCGGTCAGCACCACCACTGGGTCCAGAGCAGGGTCGCGCCGGCGCCGAGCACCACCACCGCCACCGCGAGCGACCTACCGCCGCGCCTGCGATCCGAATATACCTGCGCCACAACGGCTGTCGCCGCGACGGCGATATGCCAGGCCACCGATTCGGCGCCCGGTCCCGGGAAACCGCGCCGGTCGCCGATCACCGCCGCGCCCACCACCACCAGCGCCAGCAGCACGAGCCCGGCCGCGGCGGTACCACTGATCCCGCGCACCAGCCTCATGACGCGAGTACCGGTACACCGGTGGCCCGGCCGGCCAGCTTCTCGAACTGCGCCGGGTCGGTGGTGCACGCGCCCGCGGCGATGGTTTTGTTGGCGCCGTGGTAGTCCGAGGATCCGGTCGCCAGCAGGCCGTATTCCGTGGCGAGGTCGCGCAGCACCGCGCGGTCGGCCGCGCTGTGGTCCGGGTGATCGACCTCCAATCCGCCGAGCCCCAGCGGCACCAGGTCCGGGATCACCGCCAGGTCCAGTAGCCTGCCGCGGCTGCGCGCCCGCCCGTGCGCGAGAACACTCACCCCGCCCGCGGCGGCGATCATTTCCACGGCCCGGCGCAGCGGTGTATCGGCTTTTTCCACGTAGTAGCGGCCGTGGGCGGAGAGGAGATCGGCGAAGGCGGCGTCCACGGTCGGCACCACACCGGCCTGCACCAGCGCACGCGCCAGATGCGGCCGGCCCGCGGCGGGCCCGGCGGCGGCGAGTACGGCGTCCGGATCCACCGGTAGACCGTCGGCGGCCATCCGGACCGCCATGGCCCGTAATCGCTGCACCCGTTCGGCGCGCAATCGCTCGCGTTCGGCGGCGAAACCGGTGTCGGCCGGGTCGAACAGATAGGCCAGCAGGTGCACCGAGACCGGCCTCCCGTCGACACCGCGACCGGTGCACGACATCTCCATCCCGCGCACGAGGGTCAGCTCGGCGGGTCGGGCCGCGGCGGCTTCGGCCCAGCCGGCGGTGGTGTCGTGATCGGTGATCGCGACCACATCCAGTCCGGCCGCGGCCGCCTTACGCACCAATTCGGCCGGGGTATCGGTGCCGTCGGAAGCGGTGGAATGGGTATGCAGGTCGATGCGCACACTGTCCAGTCTGTCAGTGCGCAGGCCGGACGCCACCGGGGTGGGCCGGAAGTACGCGACGACCAGCGGCCGAAGCCGGGGCGCTACGACGCCACCCCGGTGATGGTGATGCGCACGGTCACCTACCGGGAACACGAACCGCACAGCATCAGCGAAATCGTCGAAGCCGTCCATCAATGCGGACGTGAGGGGGGAATCGCGCAGGGCGGTGGATCCGCTGGTGTTGTCCCACCGCAACGACCGGCCCCGAACTACAGCGAGGCCGCGCCGCGGCCGGGATCCATGACGTCGATCCCCGCCTCGGCCCAGGCCTCGCGCAACGCCTGCGCCCCGCGTACCCGCACCCAGGCCGCCTCCGTGGCCGTCACCGGGGCCACGGTGAAATACCGCACCGGCTCGGCGGGCTCGGCTAATTCGATCTCCGGAATATCGGCGGAACCCAGCAGCACCGCGGTGAACGGCGCGCCCTGCCAGAGCGGCTCGCCCAGATCCAGCAGCGCGTCCGCCTGCAGCACAACACCTTCGACCGCCGGCGACGCGGCCAGCACGCCCAGCGAACGAGCCACCCCGGCCCCGGCACCGCCCCCGGCGCGCAAGGAGAGCACCAGCTCCGCCCGCGGGCCCCGCACCGGATCACTGTGCAGCGCGGCCGGATCACCCATCGGATGCCGGGAACCCCCGACGGTCGCGTAGTGGACCACACCGTCCCCCGGGATACGCAGGATCTCGATGGGCTCCAAGCCGAGGAAGGTCACCGACGCCGTATCCACCGCCACGGGATCCACTCCGAAGAACCGGGTCACCCCCGCTCGCACGCGTTCGACGACGTTCATCCGCTAGATGGCCAGCCGGGCGAGCATATCGCGCGCCTGTTCGGCCGTTTTCGGATCGCACAACACGTCGTAACGCCCGGCCACCAGTTGCATTGTGGAGGCGAAATCGCGTTGGCCACGGGTGGCGGCGTACGGGATCGTGGTGGAGATCACCCCGAAGATGATGCCGCCCACCAGGCCCACCACCAGCGGACCTGCCATTCCATTGGTGGTGAACAGGCTCAGCAGCAACCCCAGGAACAAACCGAGCCAGGCCCCCGACACCACACCCCCACCGATCACCTTGCCCCAGTTCAACCGGTAGAGCACCCGCTCGACCTGCATCAGATCGACGCCGACGATGGTCACGTTCTGCACGGGGAACTGGTTGTCCGCCAGATAGTCCACCGCACGCTGCGCCTCGGCATAGGTCGGGTACGAACCGACCGGCCACCCCGAAGGGGGGGTGGGCAGCCCCTGTCTACCGCGATTCGCGTTCCCGAGAGGGTTCGTCATGTATTCATTGTGCCGCCTCGGGCGGCACGGGGTCGCAACCCCCTCGATCCCGCACCCGGCCCGCGCCGGACTCGGTTCGGACCGATACGGTGGTGTTGTGGAACGCGGCGATCCACCATTTCCCATCCCGTTCGACCATGACGATCGTGCCGTGATTACCGAATGCCCGATCCGAGGTCGTCGTGTCCTGCCGGACGTGAACCACGGCCACATCGGAGCCCAGCTTGTTCACGGAGAGAATCGACATAGCGGTCGACCAGTCCACGACCGCATCGGCCAGGCGTTCTGTGTGGTACGCGAACAGGTCCTCCCACCCACGGACCATCCGCCCGTCGGGGGCGACGAGAACCGCGTCGGCAGCGAACCGGGCATCGAGGACTTCCGCGTCTTTGCGGTTGAAACCTTCCACGATTCCGGTGATGAGTTCCTGGAACTGCTCGGTATCGGTTTCCTCGGTCACAGCGCTGAACGCACTGGGTCGTTCGGACATCTTCACTCCATTCGTGGTGAGTTCCGGGTGGGCAGCGGTGCCAAGGCATCGGCCCAGGCGATGATCTGGTCGAGCATGCGTTGCAGAACGGGCTCGTGATGCTCCGCTGGTGCGAAGTCGACACCATCGATGAAGTCTGTGAACACCGATAAGGCGACCTGATCACGTACATCGGCGATATGCAGTTCCGCCATTGCCGATCGCAACTGCTCGACGGCCCTGGTGGCACCGAGCAGGCCGTAGCCGACGAAGCCCGCGGATTTGTTCCGCCACTCGTCGTACAAGAAGTCGATCGCGTTCGTCAGCGCACCCGGGATCGCGTGGTACCGGCTCATCGAGAAGCGGCAGTTCGTAGTCGGCCAAGTCGAGGAGGTCGACAGTGGCATCGGTCCGCCGAGACGCCAGCTCGTGCACCCATTCGGCGACCATCGGCCCTCGCCGGCCCGGCCGGGTGCTTCCGATGATTACGGCTATGCGGGTCATGGCATATCCCTTCCGAGTCGCGGGACGATATCGATTTATCGTTGGAATTCCAACGATAACAAATACTCGTTGGATCTCCAACGAATGTGCTAGCTTTCCTGCGTGGACGAGCCGACACCGGACCCGGCGCCCTACCCCCCGGCGCGATTGCAGGGATTGACATCGTGGCTGCTGAACCATGCCGCCGCGCGAGCCAAGCGTGAAGTCACCGCGCAGGCAGACCACCGCCCGGGCGTGCGGATGCGATACGCCATCCTCGCCGGCCTCACCGAATACGGCCCGCTCGGTCAGGCCGAGCTGTGCCGCAGACTGGGAATCGATCGCGGCGATGCCGTATCGGCGCTCAACAGCATGGAACGCGAGGGCCTCACCCGCCGCATCCCCGACCCGGCGGACGGCCGACGCAATATCGTCGAAATCACCTCGACAGGCACCGAGGTCCTGCTCGAACTCGATACCGTCGTCACCGCGGCCCAGGACGAACTACTACGCAACCTGACCGAACACGAACAAGCCCAACTCAACGCACTGCTGCGGAGACTGATCGGCCTCCCTACAGCAGACCTGAACTGATGCGCCCACCACGACGCAGAGACCGTGGTGAACGGCACGAAGTAAGACGTCCTCTAGGCCGGCGGGGTGAAACTACTCGTCCGGGTCATCTTGGCGGCGCGGCCCTTTTCCGCGATCACGGTCGCCATTTTCGCGCTGGCCTCGTCGATCATCTCATCGCCCAGCATCACCGCGCCGCGGGCGCCACCGGCTTCGGAGGTGTGATAGGCGTAGGCATCGAGAATGAGTTCGGCGCGGTCGTAATCGGATTGCCGAGGGCTGAAGATCTCGTTGGCGGCATCGACCTGGCTCGGATGCAATACCCATTTGCCGTCGAAACCCAGGGCGGCGGTGCGACCGGCGGCCCGCCGGAAACCCTCGAGATCGCGGACCTGGAGATAGGGGCCGTCTATCGCTTGCAGACCGTGGGCGCGGGCGGTGAGCAGAATGGTCATCAAGATGTGGTGGTAGGCGTCACCGGTGTCGTAGCCCTCCGGCTGTTCCCCGACCACCAGCGTGCGCATATTGATACTGGCCATGAAATCGGCGGGGCCGAAGACCAGCGTCTGCACCCGGGGGCTGGCGGTGGCGATCTCGTCGATATTGCGCAACCCCAGCGCGTTCTCGATCTGCGGTTCGATCCCGATCCCGCCCGGTTCCAGCCCGTTCGCCCGCTCCAGCTGACCGAGCAGCAGGTCCAGCGCCCGCACCTGTCCCGCGTCGGTCACCTTGGGTAGCAGGATTGCGTCGAGCGCGGTACCCGCGCCGTCGACCACCGAGATCACATCGGCGTAGGTCCACTGGGTGGTCCAGTCGTTGACGCGCACCACACGCAACTGCTCGCCCCAGCCGGAATCGTTGAGGGCGGCCACGATAGTGGCGCGAGCGGCGGCCTTGGCGCCGGGAGCCACCGCATCCTCCAGATCGAGGAAGACCTCGTCGACCGGTAGCCCCTTGGCCTTGGCGATCATCTTCGGGTTGCTGCCCGGCACGGCAAGCACGGAACGGCGCGGCTTCATCAACACTCCTGTGGTCGGCCCGGTCCGGCCCCGGAACATCTAGCCTGGCAACCATGGCAGCTACCAGGGTGTATATCGCCAGGCTGACCGGCCTGGCGGTGCTGGGGCCGGACGGTGAGTCTATCGGCCGCGTACGCGACGCGGTGGTGGCCGTCCGGTACGACCGGCAGGAACCGCGTGTCCACGGCCTGGTGGTGGAGTTACCGACCCGGCGGCGGATCTTCGTGCCGATGCTGCGGGTGACGGCCATCGAACCAGGTTCGGTGACCCTCAACACCGGTAACGTCAGTCTGCGCCGGTTCGCACAGCGTCCCGGGGAACTGCTGGCCATGGCGCAGATCGTGGACTCGAGCGTGCGGGTCGACGATCCGGAACTGCCGGACCTGGCGGGGGTGGACGTCTTAGTGGTGGATCTCGGCATCGCGCTGACCCGGACCCGGGACTGGCGGGTCACCCGGGTGGCGGTGCGCGGGCACCGCCGGATCGGCCGGCGCCGCACCGTGCACGTGGTCGAGTGGGGCCGGGTCCACGGCCTCACCCCGTACGAGATCGGGCGGCCGGGGCAGGATGTGAGCGCCCTACTGGAGCAATTCGAAGGACTGCGGGCCGCCGATGTGGCTCATATGCTGCGCGAACTGCCGGCCAAACGTCGCCTCGAGGTGGCGCGCGCGCTCGACGACGAACGCCTGGCCGATGTGGTGCAGGAACTTTCCGTGGACGACCAGCTGAAACTGCTGGGCCAGCTCGATATGGCGCGTGCGGCCGATGTGCTCGAGGCCATGGATCCCGACGACGCCGCCGATCTGCTCGGCGGGTTGCCGGAGAACGAAGCCGAATCCCTGCTCACGCTGATGGATCCGCAGGAGTCCGAGCCGGTGCGCCGGCTGCTGGAACATTCCCCGGATACCGCGGGCGGTCTGATGACTCCCGAGCCGGTGATCCTGACGCCGGCGACGACCGTCGCCGAGGCACTGGCCCGGATTCGTGATCCCGATCTGACGCCCGCGCTGGCTTCGATGGTTTTCGTCGTCCGCCCGCCGACGGCCACCCCCACCGGTCGATATCTGGGCTGTGTCCATCTGCAGCAGTTGCTGCGCGAACCACCCGCGCATCTGGTGGGGGGGATCCTGGACACCGATCTGGCCGCATTGCGCCCGGAGTTGCCGCTCACCGCGGTAACCCGCTACTTCGCCAGCTACAACCTGGTGTGCGGGCCGGTGGTGGACGAACAGAATCACCTGCTGGGCGCGGTGAGTGTGGACGATGTGCTCGATCACCTGCTGCCGCGCGATTGGCGCGAGGACGAGCAGCTGTACGAGGGTGTACGCCCGTGACGGAGAAGAGCACCGCGAGCCGCGCGGCGAGCGCGGCCCGGCAACGGTTGGAGACGCCGGTCGAATCGCGTTTCCGCTTCGACTGGGATGCCGAGGCGCTGGCGCGGGGCAGCGAGCGGATCGCCCGATTCCTGGGCACCGGAAGGTATCTGGCGCTGCAGACGGTGGTGGTGATCGTCTGGATCGTGCTGAACGTCTTCGTATTCACGCTGCGCTGGGATCCGTATCCGTTCATCCTGTTGAACCTGGCGTTCTCCACCCAGGCCGCCTATGCCGCCCCCTTGATCCTGCTGGCGCAGAACCGCCAGGACAACCGCGACCGCGTATCACTGGAGGAGGACCGGCTGCGCGCCGCGCAGACGAAGGCCGATACGGAATTCCTGGCGCGGGAACTGGCTTCGCTGCGGCTTGCCGTGGGTGAGGTGGCCACCCGCGACTATCTGCGCCGGGAACTGGACGAGATCCGGGAGGCGCTGGAACGGATCGAGACGGTGGCGGGGGTCGGGCCGGTGCGCGGCTCGGACAAGGCAACCAAGCCGAAACGCAAGAAAACCTCCGGCCCCAAGCCGGTCACGGACTCGATTTCACCGCCTCTCGCCGATGATTGACCGGAAATCCACAATATGCTCCTGACCGGTAGGTAACCTGGATCACGTTGTCCCGAGCGCGTCCTGCGGGAATGTCCGGGACGGTCGCTCACCCGTGACATAGAGGAATGGTGGAGCCGAATGCGGATACCTACCCCTGTGGCAATGTCGGCTCTGGTCATGGCGGGCCTGGTAGCCAGCGGTTCAGCCGCCCACACCCCCTTGTCGTCGACCCCACCGGAAGCACCCGGATCGCAGCTCGCGACCGACGCGGACCGCGTCGTGGAGGCAGACGGCACCCCGGACACCCCGCTGACCCAGACACTTTCCCTGCTGCCCGTGGAGCGCACGACGCCGCGCAAACTCCGCGCCCTGAGCCCCGCACCCGCTGATGGGATCCCCCCTTTCGCGGGCACGGTCCCACTCCACACGATTCTGCTGCCCCCCGGTGGCGGCGCCTTGGGGATCCCGGAGATCGTGCTCGCCGCCTACCGGAATGCCGAACTGGCGATGCAGTCCTCGACACCCGGCTGCGGACTCACCTGGAATCTGCTCGCCGGTATCGGCCGGATCGAATCCGGGCACGCGAGCAACGGGCGTACCGATGCCGCGGGGACAACCGACCCACCGATTTTCGGCCCCGCGCTGGACGGCACGCTACCCGGTAACGAGATCATCCGGGGCGCCGACGGCGGGTACGTACGGGCACTGGGGCCCATGCAGTTCCTGCCGAGCACCTGGGCGCACTACGGCGCGGACGGCAACGCGGACGGACACGCCGATCCGCACAATGTCTTCGACGCGGCGCTGGCCGCGGGTAAGTACCTGTGTTCCGGCGGGCTCGATCTCCGGGACCCGCAGCAGGAATTGCGCGCGGTACTGCGTTACAACAACTCGATGTCCTACGCCGCCAATGTGCTGAGCTGGTCGGCGGCCTACCGCAGCGGCGGCCGCGCGGCGCCGGTCCTCCCCTCTCCCGATCTCGTTCCGCCGGGCACCGCGCCCACCGAGTTCCCGCCCAGCCCAACGGATCTGCTGGCCGCCCAGCGCGATTCCGAGGTCCCGCCGCCCCCGCCGGATCTCCCCGTACAGACGCCCCGGCCCGAGCCGATGATCCGGATACCGGGGCTGCCGCCCATCCCCTGTGGCATCCTGTGCCCGCCCGCGCCGGGGGCTCCGAAGGCCGGCGACCCGCTGCCCGAAATCGCCCCGGCCCCGGCGATCCCCGCGGACCCGGGCACCGCGCAGCCGCCCGCGCCGGACGCTACCGAACCACCGGCCCCGGAGGCCCCGTCCGAAGAGCCCGACACCCGGGCGGCGCCCGCCGAACCCGCTCCGCCCGCGCCGCCGACGATCACCCTGCCGGGTGGGCTGGTCATCCAGCTGCCGAGCATCCTCGCCCCGCCGGCGCCGCCGGCCGATCCGGCCGCCGGCGCTCCCGCACCGGAGGCACCGGCACCGGCCGCATCCACGCCGGCCTCGGCCGCGGACGACACGCCGCCCGCCTGAACGAACGGGACCCTCGCCGGGCGTACTGCTCCCGCTCGCGCCGCTTCGAGCCCCGGCTTCGGGCGGGGCTCGTCCGCGTGGCGAAGGACCCCGCCGTCCCGGATATCGGCGCGCCGGTGGACCGCGGAACCGAGTTCCCAAGGCGCGGTGGGGGTCCGAGGATTCCCACTATCCGCCGAAATAATGGTCACGAGGTAGTAACGAACTGGTCTCGGATGCGGTAGTCTCGGGGCCACAGGTCACGGTCCGGCAACGGCCGGCCCGGACCGCAGGCTGTTGGTTGAGACGAAGGGCTTGAGCACGTGGGGCGTCACCGTAAACAGCAACCTGCCACCGTCACCCGCAGTTCGGTGATCGCGCTGACCGGTCTGGTACCAGCCGGTGTCGTGGCCACGAATGCCGCGGCCGCCGTGGCGACCGATCCCACCGCGGCATCGGTGCAGATGCACATACCCGAGCAGGCCGCCATGCCCGCCGCGGCCGCCGCCGCAGCCGTCGACGACACCGCGATGCACGCCATGGCCAAACAGTCTCCGGAGGCGCGAGTCGAGGTGAAAACCATTGCCCTGGACCCGAACCGCCCGCGCAACGATATGCCGGTCGCCCCGTCCGGAATTCCGGGTATCGCCGAAGCCGCCTATATCAACGCCGAGCAGATCCTGGCCGAGGAGAACCCCGAGTGCAATATGCCGTGGACCATGCTGGCCGGTATCGGCCGGGTGGAATCCACACATATGTACAACGGCAAGGCCGACGCCGCCGGTAACGCCCTCGCCCCCGTTTTCGGGCCCGTCCTGGACGGCAGTCTGGCGGGCAACAATGTCATCCACGATTCCGACGGCGGCGCGCTGGACGGTTTCGCCGGCTACGACCGCGCGGTCGGCCCGATGCAGTTCCTGCCCGAGACCTGGACCCACTACGCGGCCGACGGCAACCGCGACGGCATCTCCGATCCGCAGAACTACTACGACGCGACCCTCACGGCCGGCAAGTACCTGTGCTCCGGCGGGCTGGACATGAACGATCCCGCCCAGCAGACCAAGGCGATCCTGCGCTACAACAACTCCATGGCCTACGTCGCGAACGTGATGGCCTGGGCCCAGTCGTACCGCTCCGGTATCGCACCACGGCCCGCGGAACTCCCCCGGATCTGACAGCACTACCATCGGCAGCATGCCAGTGGTAACGGAAGCGGAGGTGCGGGGCGCTCTCGCGAAGGTCGACGATCCGGAGATCCGCAAACCGATCACCGAACTGGGCATGGTGAAGAGCATCCGGATCGCTCCGGACGGCGATGTGCACGTCGAGGTCTATCTGACCACGGCCGGCTGCCCGTTGCGTACCGAGATCACCCAGCGGGTGAGTACCGCGGTCGCGGATGTGCCCGGTGTCGGTGCCGTCTCGGTCGATCTCGATGTGATGAGTGACGAACAGCGCACCGAACTGCGTAAACAGCTGCGTGGCGATTCCGCCGAACCCGTCATCCCGTTCGCCCAGCCCGGTTCGCTCACCCGCGTCTACGCGGTGGCCTCCGGTAAGGGCGGTGTGGGCAAATCCAGCGTCACGGTCAACCTGGCCGCCGCTCTCGCCGCACGCGGCCTGTCGGTGGGTGTGCTGGACGCCGATATCTACGGTCACTCCATCCCCCGCATGCTCGGTACCGACGCTCGCCCCACCCAGGTCGAGCGGATGATCATGCCGCCCGTCGCCCACGACGTGAAGATGATCTCGATCGCGCAGTTCACCCAGGGCAACACCCCCGTGGTCTGGCGCGGTCCCATGCTGCACCGGGCCCTGCAGCAATTCCTGGCCGATGTGTTCTGGGGCGATCTGGACGTCCTGCTGCTGGATCTACCGCCCGGTACCGGCGATGTGGCGATCTCCATCGCCCAGCTCATCCCCAACGCGGAGATCCTGGTGGTCACCACCCCGCAGATCGCCGCCGCCGAGGTCGCCGAACGCGCGGGCGCCATCGCGCTGCAGACCCGGCAGCGGATCGCCGGGGTGGTGGAGAACATGTCCTGGCTGGATCTGCCGGACGGCACCCGGATGGAGCTGTACGGATCCGGCGGTGGGCAAGCGGTGGCCGAGCGGCTGACCCGCGCCGTCGGCGCCGAGGTGCCGCTGCTCGGCCAGATCCCGATCGAACAGGCACTGCGCGAAGCCGGTGACGAGGGCACGCCGATCGTGCTGCGCGATCCGGAAAGCCCGTCCGCGACGGCGCTGCGGGCCGTGGCCGACAAACTGGCCGTCCGGCGGCGCGGGCTGGCCGGGATGTCACTCGGTATCGATACCACCCGCCATCTCTGATCCGCTGTCGGAGCGCCCACATAGACTCGGTCCATGCTCACCCTGCTGCTGTACGTCTTGATCGTCGGTTTGGTGGCCACGGTGCTGTTCCTTCTGGCCAGCGCCTTGTTCGGGCGGTCGGAGGAGCTGGGGCCGCTGCCGGAGGGCACCACGGCGACGGTCCTGCCGGTGGAGGGCATCACCGGCGCGGATGTACGGGCACTGCGCTTCCAGCAGGTGGTGCGCGGGTACAAGGCGGGGGAGGTCGACTGGGCGCTGGCCCGGCTGGCCGCCCGGATCGACGAACTCCAGGCGCAGCTCGCCGAGGCCCGTACCGTCGGCGCGGCGCATGCCCCCGGCCCGGAGCAGCCGTGACCACCGACACCCTGATCCGCTGCCCCTGGCCGGGAGAATCGCCGCTGTACCGGGCCTATCACGACGAGGAGTGGGGCCGGCCCCTGCACGGCAACGACGCCCTGTTCGAGCGGTTGTGCCTGGAGGCATTCCAATCCGGTTTGTCCTGGATCACCATTCTGCGCAAACGTCCCGCTTTCCGCGCGGCGTTCGCCGGTTTCGTCATCGACGAGGTCGCCGAATTCGGTGACGCCGATCGTGAGCGACTACTCGCCGATGCGGGCATCGTGCGCAATCGGGCGAAGATCGACGCGTGTATCGCCAATGCGAAAGTCGCCCGCGCACTCGATATCGAGTTGGACGAACTGCTGTGGTCCTTCGCCCCGCCGCCGCGGCCGCGGCCCCGCGCGATCGCCGATATTCCCGCGATCACGCCCGAATCCACCGCGCTGGCAAAAGAATTGAAGCGGCGCGGATTCCGTTTCGTCGGACCGACCACCGCGTACGCGCTGATGCAGGCCACCGGCATGGTGGACGACCATCTGGCCGAATGCTGGGTCGGTACCCGGCCCGGCGAGGTCGGCTGACCGGTCACATTTGGACGTCGAGTGTCCGCCATCTCCCGCGATAGGGAAGAATGGACCGAGTGCGGTCCGTCGCTTCAACCGACGGCCGCCCAGTTGGCGACAACTGGAGATCCGAGCAAGTGCGCAGCATACCGCGCAGATCTGGAGGGAGCAGAGGATGGCGGCCATGAAGCCCCGTACCGGGGACGGTCCCCTCGAGGCAACCAAGGAAGGCCGTGGGATCGTCATGCGGGTCCCGCTCGAGGGTGGCGGGCGTCTGGTCGTAGAGCTCACACCGGACGAAGCCGCGGCACTGGGTGACGAACTGAAGAGTGTCACCAGCTAGGCCGGTTGCCGAGGACTCGGCGCTCACCGCGGTCGCCGAGGTACTGAGTTGCCCCGTATGCGGCCGCGGTGTGGTGACGGGGGATCGTGCCCTGCGCTGCGCGCAGGGCCACAGTTTCGATATCGCCCGACAGGGTTATGTGAGCCTGCTCACCGGTTCCGCTTCCAAAATGACCGGTGACACCCCCGCCATGCTGGACGCGCGCGCCGCTTTCCAGACAGCCGGCCATTTCACCCCGATCGCCGAGGCGGTCGTTCGTGCCGCCACCCGGCCCCCCGGCGAGGTGATCGCGGATATCGGTGCGGGCACCGGTTACTACCTGGCCCGGGTGCTCGACGCCGTACCGGAGGCCCGGGGTATCGCCCTGGATATCGCCAAGGCCGCCGGGCGCCGGTGCGCGCGTGCTCATCCTCGCGCGGCCGCGGTGGTGGCCGATGCCTGGCAGGCCCTGCCCGTGCGGGACCACACCCTCGGCACGGCCCTGTCCGTCTTCGCGCCACGCAACCCCGGGGAGCTGGCCCGCGCGCTCGCCCCGGACGGCCGCTATATCGTCGTCACGCCCACCACGGCCCACCTCGGCGAACTCATCGAACCGATCGGCATGGTCACTGTCGATCCCGCGAAGGACCGGCGCCTGGCGGATGCGCTGACCGGCCGGTTCACCTTGCTGGAACGGGACACCGTCGAGTACTCGATGGCCCTGCCGCACGCCGATATCGCCCATCTGGTGGCCATGGGACCGTCCGCCCATCACACGGGCCCGGCCGCCGCGCGGATCGCCGCACTCCCGGAACCCTTCACGGTGACCGCTTCGGTCACCGTGGGCGTCTACGCACCCGCCGGCTGACCTCACCGCGGACCGTCCCCTCCGGTGAGATCGAAGCAATCGCACTGGCACAGAAGGCAATCGGTTCGCGACATCGCTCTGATCGCGGGGTAACACCGTCCTGGTGTCCTTGATCCATGCGGATACCAGTGTTCGGCAAGCGGAAAACCACCACCATCTTCGACCGGATCGGCGGATACGAGGCGCTCGAAGCGGTCGTGGCCGATTTCTACACCCGAGTCCTCGCCGACGAGGAACTCGCCGGTTTCTTCAGCGGGACCAATATGTCCCGGCTCCGGGGTAAACAGGTCGAGTTCTTCGCGGCCGCCCTGGGCGGACCCGACCCCTATACCGGCGCACCCATGAAGCAGGTCCATCAGGGTCGCGGTATCACCACGCACCATTTCGGACTCGTGGCCGGCCATCTGACGGAATCGCTCACCGCGGCCGGGGTCGACGATGCCACCGTGGCCGAGATCATCGGCGCCGTAGCGCCGCTGGCCGACGACATCACCTCCGGCGCGGCCTCCGCCTGAGCCCGGCGTCAGGATTTGCGCACCGTGTGATAGATCCGCAGGGTCTGCTCGGCGATCCGATACCAGTCGAATTCGTCCCGGGCTCGGCGCCGCCCCGCCGCGCCGAGCTCGGCCGCGCGAACCGGGTCCCCGGCCAGTTCGTTGACGGCGGCGGCGAGGCCGTGCTCGTAGGCGGCGGTTTCGTCCGCGTCGAAATGCACCAGGCATCCGGTGCTGCCGTCGGCGACCACCTCGGGTATCCCGCCGACATCCGAGGCGACGACCGCGGTGGAACACGCCATGGCCTCGAGGTTCACGATCCCGAGCGGTTCGTAGACCGAGGGACAGACGAAAACGGTAGCGGCCGCCAGCAGCTGCCGGATCTGCTCGGTGGGCAGCATCTCCCGCACCCAGAAGACATTGTCGCGCCGGCGGCGCAACCCGGCGACGGCGGTCGCGACCTCCGCTTCCAGCTGCTCGGTATCCGGGGCCCCCGCGCACAGCACCAGCTGGATCTCCGGGTCGATATCCCGCGCGGCGGCCAGCAGGTGCCCCACCCCTTTCTGCCGGGTGATCCGGCCCACGAAAACCGCCAGCGGACGGTCGGGTCGCACTCCCAGCTCGTCGAGGATCCGGCGGCTCCCGGACCGCGGGGGCCCGGGATGCCAGACCTCGGAATCGATCCCGTTGCGCACCACGTGCACCCGGGCCGGGTCCAGCTCCGGGTAGGCGTCCAGGACATCGCGGCGCATCCAGTCGCTCACCGCGATCACCGCGGCGGCGTGTTCGAGCGCGTTGCGCTCCGACCAGGACGACAGCCGGTATCCACCGCCGAGTTGTTCGGCCTTCCACGGCCGGCGCGGTTCCAGGGAGTGGGTGGTGACCACGTGTGGGATGCCGTGGAGGGTCGCGGCCAGATGCCCGGCCAGCCCGGAGTACCAGGTGTGGGAATGGACCACATCCACCGGCCCCACGGCGTCGGCCATCCGTAGCTGCGCGGACATCATCCGGAGAGCGGGGTTGGCGGCGACCAGTTCCGGATCGGCGTCGTGGACCCGGGCGCCGGTCCGCGGCGCGCCCATACAGTGCACGGTCACCGTGCTCATCCGGCGCAGCCGGGCCACCAGTTCCGTTACGTGCACACCCGCACCGCCGTACACTTCGGGCGGATATTCCCGGGTCAGCATGGCCACCTCGAGCGGATCGCCCACGAAACCCTCGGCCGCACCGCCCGCACCGCTGGAACCGAAACTCACGGATTCACGGTAGTCGCCGAGCGGTCGACGCCCGCCGACCACCTCGTTGGGTAGGTTTGGCGTTGTGAGGAGCCAGCCGCACGTCCTAGGAATCGTGCTCGCCGGTGGCGAGGGCAAGCGACTCTTTCCCCTGACCGCCGACCGCGCCAAGCCGGCCGTCCCGTTCGGCGGGGCCTACCGCCTCATCGACTTCGTATTGAGCAATCTCGTCAATGCCGGTTTCCTCCGGCTGTGCGTCCTGACCCAGTACAAATCCCATTCCCTGGATCGGCATATTTCGCAGACCTGGCGCCTTTCCGGATTCGCCGGGGAATACATCACCCCGGTCCCGGCCCAGCAGCGGCTCGGGCCTCGCTGGTACACCGGCAGCGCCGACGCCATCATGCAGTCGCTGAACCTCATCTACGACGAGGATCCCGATTACATCGTGGTGTTCGGTGCCGATCACGTGTACCGGATGGATCCGGAGCAGATGGTGGCCCACCATATCGATTCCGGGGCCGGTGTCACGGTGGCCGGTATCCGGGTCCCACGCAGCGAGGCGGGCGCTTTCGGCTGTATCGATTCCGACGAATCCGGACGTATCATCGGCTTCCTGGAGAAGCCCGCGCATCCGCCCGGCATTCCCGACGATCCGAACTCCACCTTCGCCTCGATGGGCAACTACGTGTTCACCACCAAGGTTCTGGTGGATTCGATCCGGGCGGATGCGGAGAATTCCGATTCCGACCACGATATGGGCGGCGACATCATTCCGAACCTGGTCGCCGCGGGCCAGGCCGCCGTCTACGATTTCGCCGACAACGAGGTCCCGGGCGCCACCGACCGCGACCGGGGCTACTGGCGTGATGTCGGCACCATCGATGCCTTCTACGAGGCACATATGGACCTGGTGTCGGTGCATCCGGTTTTCAACCTCTACAACCGTCACTGGCCCATTCGCGGAGCGGCCGAGAATCTGCCACCGGCGAAATTCGCGCGCGGCGGACTGGCCCAGGAATCGATCGTCGGTGCGGGCAGCATCCTCTCCGCGGCGACGGTGCGCAGTTCGGTGCTCAGCGCCAATGTCGTGGTGGACGACGGCGCGACCGTGGAGGGCAGCGTGCTCATGCCCGGCGTGCGGATCGGCCGGGGGGCGGTGGTACGGCGCGCGATCCTGGACAAGAACGTCATGGTTTCGGAAGGCGAGATCATCGGAGTAGATCTGGAACGCGATCGCGGCCGGTTCGCCATCAGCAACGGCGGCGTGGTCACGGTGGGCAAGGGAACCTGGGTCTGAGTCGGGGTCGCGAACGTGCCCCCGCCGGGACGGGGACGCCTCCCTGCACGGCCGGTCAGCGCCTATCGCGCCACGGCCCGCGAGTGACCGCGGCCTACCCCTTCGACGCGCAGAGCAACCCGTCACCGAGCGGAATGAGGACACTGGTCAGGCCGTAGTCCTCCGCGATCGTCCGGGTGGCGGCGCGCACCGCCTGCGTCGCGGCGTCCCGATGCGCCGGATCGGGCACCCGTCCGCCCAGCAGCGCGTTGTGCAGCAGTACCGCCCCGCCGGCACGTAGCAACCGCACGGCTTCGGCGACGTACTGCGGATGCTCGATCGGCGCGGCATCCAGGAACACCAGATCGTAGGCGCCGTCCGCCAGCCGGGGCAGGACGTCCAGCGCGCGGCCGTTGATCAGCCGGGTACGCGCGAGCGGTATCTCGGCCGCGCGAAAGGATTCCTTGGCGGCGCGCTGATGCTCCGGCTCGAAATCGATGGTGGTCAGTGTGCCGTCTTCCCGCATCCCGTCCAGTAGCCACAGCCCGCTGACGCCGGCACCGGTACCCACCTCGACCACCGCCCGCGCGTCGAGCAGCTGCGCGTACATGCTCAGCAGTGCCCCGACCGACGGCGGCACCGGAGCCGCTCCCAATTCGGTGGCCCGTTCGCGGGCGGTGACGAGTACCTCGTCCTCCACGACGGATTCCTCCACGTAGGCGAGATTTCGCTCCAGGTTCGATGCCACGCCTCTGAGGCTATGCCAAACGGGGCGAAGCGGGTCGCAACATTCTCAGGTGTCCCTCAGGGTTACCACACCCCCGCCATATCGAGGCACGGAAGAGTGATGTCTACACAAGACCAGCCGACCGCTGTGTGGGGCCGGGAACAACGGGGCACGTACCGACCGTTGTAACCGGTGTGGCGGCCCGAGAACCGGGTCGCCCATACGAGCCTACGCCTCGGTCCCCGATCAGGAGGTCGTCACCATCCACATGGTCGATGCGGCACGCGAGTCCGCCACCCTGCCCGAACTCCCCCGGGCCGTCCATGGGGCAGAGCCGGCGGGGTATCGCCTGCCCGGCCGGGACGATTTCGGCTCCAGCCCGTTTACCGGACCGGATCACGAGGTAGCCGCACACCACGACCAGGTGATCGACGATACCGCTTCGCCGGACGCCCTGATGGAGGTGCCCGATATGTCCAGTACCGATGAACGAGCCGAGGATTTCGACGCCGTGGTGGCCGAATCCGACCACGAGGCCGATCTCCCCCTCACGGGCACCGCCGCCTTCGACGCCACCGGCGACCGCGCGGTCATGCCGACCTGGGACGAGCTGGTCCGCGAACACGCCGACCGTGTCTACCGCCTGGCCTACCGGCTCTCCGGCGACGCCCAGGACGCCGAGGACCTCACCCAGGAGACCTTCATCCGGGTCTTCCGCTCCCTGTCCAGCTATCAGCCCGGTACGTTCGAGGGCTGGCTGCACCGCATCACCACCAACCTCTTCCTGGACATGGTCCGCCGGCGCAGCCGGATCCGGATGGAGGCACTTCCCGAGGACTACGACCGGGTCCCCGCCGACGGCCCCGGTCCCGAGCAGGTGTTCCACGACGCCCGGCTCGATCCCGACCTGCAGTCCGCACTGGACTCCCTGGCCCCGGAGTTCCGCGCCGCGGTCGTGCTCTGCGATATCGAAGGCCTTTCCTACGAGGAGATCGGCGCCACCCTCGGCGTGAAGCTGGGAACGGTCCGCAGCCGCATCCATCGCGGCCGGCAAGCATTGCGCGACTATCTTGCGCATAATGGAGCGCAGGAGCGTTTCGCCGCGGAGGCGAGCTTCGGGTGATCCGGCAGCCGTGACGCCGGGCCCCGGCGGTCAGCGATGTCGGTTGGGAAGGATGGGCAGCGAATGAGTGACGACTCCAGTAGGTCCGGTCGTCGTTCCCCGCAGTTCCACTCCACCGAACATCTGGCGAGCGAGGCGGTCGCCGCCTATGTCGATGGCGAACTGCGGATGAATCCGTACCTACGCGCGGCTCAGCATATTTCGGTATGTCCCGAATGCGCCGCGGAAGTCGAGGCGCAGCAGCAGGCCCGTATCGCGCTGCGCCGAGCCGGTCAGGTCTCGGTGCCGACCGGTCTGCACGACAGCCTCTCGCGTATTCCGCTCGTCGAACCGCCGAGCGGTCCGCAAAGCCGCAATTCTTCCGGGGGTCACCGCAACGAGGCGGTTTTCGGCTTTTCGAGCCAGGCATTTTCGTCGACGTTCGACAGCTTCCGTTGGTCGGTGTGGTGGCGCAAGTAGAGTTTGCCGCGTGAGTTCCGAACCGACGCACAATTCGCCCGCCGAAAACCCTGATTCGGCGGATGAGAACGGCACGACGACCGATAACGGCACTCTGCGCCCGCCGGGGGCTCCGGTGCTGGCACCGCGGCCGGTCTATCGACCCCATGTGGACTCACATACCGCGCATGCCTTCCGCCGGCCATCCGGCCAGTCCGGCTCGTTCGCCCCGCGCGCCGCGCGCACCGAGACCGGGTCGACGGCCCCGGCAGCGCTGAAGGGCCCGCCCGAGGCGGTGCTGGCCGAGGCATTCGGCCGGCCACCGGGTTCCGATGAACTGCTCCAGCGTGATCCGGATGCCGGTACCGGGAAGGAACCCGTAGCCGGTCCGGTGGACCCGTGGCGCGACCCGGATTCGCCCGCTCGGCTCGGCGCCCCGGCGGTGGCCTCCGCTACCGCACAGGAGCTGCCACGCGCCGGGCAGCTCTCGGCGCGTGAGGTGCTGTTCGGCTCTCGTGTGGCTCCCCGGGCGCTGCTCGCCCTGGCCGCCGTGGCTCTGGCCATCGGGCTCGTCGGCGGTCTGGTGGGGCGGTTGACCGCGGAAACCGCCTCGACCCTGACCTCCCGAAAAGTGAGCCTGGAACAGACCGACAGCGAACAGCCGCACGGTCCCATCGCGCAGGTGGCGGACGCGGTGCTGCCCTCGGTGGTGTCCATCCGCACCACCGTCGGGGACAACGGCGCCACGGGATCCGGGGTGGTGATCGACGGTAACGGCTATATCGTCACCAACAACCACGTGATCTCCATGGCCGCGCAGGATCAGTCCGGCCGCGCCCGGGTACAGATCACCTTCTCCGACGGCACCCGGACCCCGGCGCAGATCGTCGGCCGTGATCCGAAGAGCGATCTCGCGGTCCTCAAGGTAGATGTGAAAAATCTCACCGTGGCCCAGCTCGGTAGATCGGACGATGTGCAAGTCGGGGACGCGGTGCTGGCCATCGGCTCTCCGCTCGGCCTCAGCAAAACCGTCACCTCGGGCATCGTCAGCGCCCTGCACCGACCCGTGAAACTCGAGGGTGAGGGCAGCGATACCAAGGCCGTGATCGACGCGGTGCAGACCGATGCCTCGATCAACCCGGGCAATTCGGGTGGCGCGCTGGTGGACGCGGACGGCCGGGTCATCGGTATCAACACCGCGATCCGCAGTGAAAGCGGCGGTTCCGTGGGCCTGGGCTTCGCCATCCCCGTGGACCAGATGACCGAGGTGGCACAGACACTCATCCGCGACGGTTCGATCCACCATCCGATGATCGGGGTGAGCGCCCGCACGAAGACCGTCGCCAACGAGGTGATGAGCGGCGCCGAGGTCGCCGATGTCGCGCCCGGCAGCCCGGCCGCGAATGCCGGCATCGTCGAGGGGGATGTCATTGTGCGGGTGGGCGACCGCGAGGTGACCAATCCGGACGAACTGGTCGTCGCGGTGCAGACCCACGATATCGGTCAGACGGTGAACGTCCAGCTCATCAGGGAAGGCCGCCAGGTCGATATTCCGGTGACACTGGCCTCGGACTGATCCACCGGCGGCGGCGCCGGGTAGCCTGGAGGGGTGTTCAGCAGTATCGGGTGGGGCGAGATGCTCGTGCTACTCGTCGCCGCCCTCGTCATCCTCGGTCCGGAGCGGCTACCCGGCGCCGTGCGGTGGACCGCGCGCAGCCTGCGCCAGGTCCGTGATTACGCGAGCGGAGCCACATCGCAATTGCGCTCCGAACTCGGTCCCGAATTCGAAGATCTCCGAAAGCCACTCGCCGATCTGCAGGAATTACGCGGAATGTCTCCGCGTTCGGTGGTGACGAAACACCTTCTGAACGGCGATGATTCCCTGTTGCGGGATTTGGACGGCGCATTGCCCGACAGCAAGAATGTGCTGGGTACCAGTAGCGGGATGCCAGATTACCCGAAGGTCAAACCCCATAAACCCTTGGAACGCAACGAACGTCCGCCGATCGATACCGACGCCACCTGAACGTCAACCAGGCTAGACGCATTTTACCGGACTGGTGTCTAGACTTCGCACATGTCGGCCGATGACGTGGCGCGAATATTCGCGATCGAAGATAAAGTCGAGCGACTCAAGGCCGCAACGGAGGGTGTCGCAGCGGCTCAGCAGACCATCAACGAGCTCACGCGCATTCGCCGTGCGGTGATCCGGGAGTTACATGCCGAAGGTTGGACTTTTGCCAGGATCGGGGCCGCCGCCGGGCTGTCCCGCGCCCGTATCCACCAGGTGAGCACCCAGGGCCCCGCGCCCGAGGGACTGTTCTTCGGGCACGGTCCGCTCACGCTGCTGGTCCCGGACAACCGGGCGGGCAGGCTGGTCGGCGCACCCGACCCGGCGGCCGCCCCGCGCCTCGCCGAACAATTACGGGAGCTGGGCTTCTCGGCCACTATCGAGCCTTTCGCGCCGGGGCGTCCGATCGACCTGCTGCGCGACGGACTCATCGTGTTGGGCGGCCCGGAACTCTCGCCGAGCCTGCGCCACCTCATAGCCGCCGATCCGCGGCTACGTCGCGCGGTGGCCCGGCCCGGCGACGGACGCCGCGGGATAGAAGACCGTGCCGCCCGCCGTATCTACCGCCCCGCCAGCCCGGAGCCGCACGATATCGCCTACCTGGCCCGGCTGCCCCGCCCGGACGGCCGGGGTTCGGTTCTGGTGATCGATGGCCTGCACCCACCCGGTTCGCTCGGGGCGGTCCGGCTACTGGCGACCCGGTTGGCCACGCTGCACGAACGCGCGGCCGGTCGCCGGTTCTCGGTGCTGATCGGCGTGCGCTACGAGCGCACCACAGGTGAACCGGTGGACGCGGACCTGCTCACCCCGGTCTATCTCCACGAGCCGGTGGACTCCCGGCCGCCGGTCGTGCGCCAGCGGCGCTGACGAAAGGCCCGGCCCGGCCGCCCGGCCCGGGCCGGGCCGACACGCCCGAAAAGGGCGATAGCTCCATGAAATAACAGCCCGTCATCCATATTGCTACGCTGAAGTGACCCGAACCACTTTTGCCGTATTCGTCTGTGCGGATCTACACCGGAATAACCGTGAAATAGCTTGTAGCGATAGCCGGACCGTGGCCATACCTCGATCCGACAGGGCAATTCGTGGAGGCACAGGTGAACGCGTTGATCATCGTGGCGGTGGTATTGATCGCTGTAGGATTGCTGATTTCGCTGGCCCTCTGGTTCCGTCATCCGAGAGCCGGTAGCAGCGAGTATGTGACGGTCGCCGAACTCCAAGCACGTCTGGAAGACGAACACGGACATCCCGAGCAGGCTCCGGACACCGCCGGCCCCACCACGGACGACGCCGGTCCGGGCCCCATGAGACCGGCCGAGGACTCACCGGCTGCGCCGGCGAGTACCGAAGACGAGGAGCCCACGATCGGCAACGTACCGGAGGAGACCGGAGACAACGCCGCGGCCGAATCGGCGGCAGCCGGGTCCGGCCCCGACCAGGAGGCCTCCGAAGAAACCTCCGGCCCGCAGCCGGACGACCGAGACGCCGGAGACACCCCTACCGGCGAAAGGCCAGACCGCGGCCGCTGACGCCGCGACACGTTCGACCCCGGTGGCTCAGGCGGCCACCGCATCCGGCCGGATCGTGTTCATCGGCGGCCGGTCCACCAGATCCACCTCGGTACTGTGCGGGGTGAACTCGTCGCCGATCAGGGGGAACTGAGTGAGTGCCGCCCCGGAATCACACACCCCGCTGCGGCCCAGCACCGTGCCCAGGATCTGGCGGCTCATCACCCCGAGATCGGCCAGCGGCCGATTACGGTGGGTCCGCACCCCGAGATTGACCTGCCCGATAGCGCCCAGCCCGAGCCGATCATAGGTATCGAGCAGCAGCCCGATCTCCACCCCGTAGCCGGGTGCGAACGGCACAGCGGTCAGCAACTCCCGGGTGCCGGCGTACTCCCCGCCCAACGGTTGCAATACCGAGGTCAGCCCCGGCCGCAGCGCGGCCAGCAGCGGCCGGGCGACGAGCTCGGTCACCCGCCCACCACCGTGGGCGTCCACTCCGCCGCCGTGCCGCAGCGGACGCCGGTAGTACGCCTTGACCAGATGCAGATCCGGGGTGGTGAGCAGCGGGCCGAGCAGTTTCGGCACGAACGCGGGATCCGGATCGATCAGATCGGAATCCACGAAAGCCACCAGGTCGCCGCTGGTCACCGCCAGCGAACGCCACAGCACCTCGCCCTTCCCCGCAACCGGCTCCAACTCGGGTACGGCCTGCTCCCGTGTCACGACCTCCGCACCCGCGGCGCGGGCACGTTCGGCAGTGGCATCGGTCGACCCGGAATCCAGCACCACCAGCTCGTCCACCAAACCGCCGAGTAGCGGCCGGATACTGGCCACCACCGCGGCCACGGTTTTCTCTTCGTTCAGCGCGGGCAGCACCACCGAGACGGTGCGGCCTGCCTTGGCGGCCACCAGTTCGGCCACGGACCAGCGCGGGCTGTCCCACGTATTGGTCGTCGCCCAGCCGGGCTCGTGTTGGGAAAGTTTCATACGAGACCTCGCAGAGTTCGTACCGGTGGCCGGATACCCTGGATCGCGGCGATCATGTCCACGACCCGCCGCGTCGCGGCGACCTCGTGCACCCGGAAAACGCGGGCACCGGCCGCGGCCGACCACGCTGTTGCCGCCAATGTGCCCTCCAGCCGTTCGGAAAGTCCGACACCTAATGTCTCTCCGATGAAATCCTTGTTGCTCAGCGCCATCAAGACGGGCCATCCGGTTTTTACAAGAACGTCTGCTGCCCGCAACAGTGCGAGCCCGTGATAGGTGTTCTTCCCGAAATCGTGCGTCGGATCGATGAGGATGGAATCCCTGCGTACCCCGGCCGCCGCGGCCGCTTCCGCGGCACCGACCACGGTATCGGCGACTTCGGCCACCACGTCCGGATAACGAACGCGATGCGGGCGGGTCCGGGGTACGGCGCCACCGGTATGACTGCATACGATGCCCGCACCGGTTTCGGCCGCCACCGGCACCAGCTCCGGATCGGCCCCCGCCCAGGTGTCGTTGATCAGATCGGCGCCCTCGGCCACCGCGGCCCGCGCGACCTCCGAGCGCCAGGTATCCACACTGATCAACAGGTCGGGGTAGCGCTCCCGGATAGCGGCCACGAACGGCACCACCCGGCGCGTCTCCTCGGCGGCGTCGACCCGGTCGCCGGGCCCCGCCTTCACCCCGCCGATATCGACCAGATCGGCCCCCTCCGCCACCGCCCGGGCCACCGCGGCCAGCGCGGCATCGTCGCTGAACGTGGCGCCACGATCGTAGAAGGAATCCGGCGTACGGTTCACAATGGCCATCACCAGGGCACGATCCGTCGCGACCGTCCGGCCACACAAGGTCGGCGACGGCCGGACGGGCTCGAACATGATCTCGACCTTACTGTGTTGTCGACGCCGGGTTACGCGACCTCCGGCCCAGCGTCGGCAGCGCGCGCCAACGCGGTGAAAGCCGTGGTCGAATCGTCGGTAACGGTGATGAGGTCGAGGGCCTGCCGAGAGACGAAACCGCGTTCCCGGAGTTCGGCCAGCCAGGTGAAAAGACCCTCGTAATGACCGTCGGGATCCAGGATCGCCATCGGTTTGGCGTGCTGGCCCAGATGACCACCGGTCCAGGTCTCGAAGAACTCCTCGAGGGTGCCGATTCCTCCGGGCAACGTGAGGAAGGCGTCGGCGCGGTCCTCCATCACCTGTTTGCGCTGCCGCATGGTGTCGGTGACCACCAGCTCATCAGCACCCACATCCGCCACTTCGCGGTGCATGAGGTGTTTCGGAATGACCCCGACGGTATGGGCGCCACCGGCCCGGGCCGCGGTCGCCACCGCCCCCATCATCGACACGCGACCACCCCCGGAAACCAGCTGCCAGCCGCGCCGGGCTATTTCGGTGCCCACCCGGGCCGCCAGCTCCAGATACGCCGGATCGGTGGTGCCGGCCGAGCAGTACACACACAACGCGAACGGTTCCGGTTTCACCATTCGTCCTCCGTACCCACCTTCTCGATATCCGCACTACCCGGCTCCGACCGTTCGATGATCCGCACGACCTCCGCGATATCGTCGGTGACGTGCAGCAGGTCGATATCGCCCGGTGAGATCCGCCCCTCCGCGGCCAACGACTCCCGAATCCACTCGACCAGCGGCGCCCAATAACGACTCCCGTACAGAATGATCGGGAACCGGGTGATCTTCCTCGTCTGCACCAGGGTAAGCGCTTCGAACAGCTCATCGAGGGTACCGAAACCACCGGGCAGGCAGACGAAAGCCTGCGAGTACTTCACGAACATGGTCTTGCGCACGAAGAAGTACCGGAAGTTGATACCGAGATCCACCCACTCGTTGAGGCTCTGCTCGAAGGGCAACTCGATCCCGAGCCCGATCGAATAACCACCGGCCTCGGACGCGCCCCGGTTGGCGGCCTCCATCACGCCCGGACCGCCGCCGGTGATCACCGCGAACCCGGCCGTCGCCAACGCGGCACCGAGCTCCCGCGCCGACCGGTATTCGGGATGATCGGGCGCTGTACGCGCCGAACCGAACACGCTCACCGCCCGCGGCACCTCGGCCAGCGCCCCGAACCCCTCGACGAACTCGGCCTGGATGCGCAGGACCCGCCACGGGTCGGTATGCACCCAGTCACTACCCTCACGCCGGTCCAGCAGATGCTGATCCGCGGTACCGCCCCGCGGCGTACGGTCACGGCGGAACATGATCGGCCCGCGATATCGGGTCTTGGATTTGCCGACCATCCCGGATTCGACAGCGTCGGTTGACATGGCCGCCACGCTACTGGGTTTGTTTCGCGGCGCCTGCGGCGCCGCGGGGTCGAGCCCTTTCGGCATCGCCTATGACCCAGCCGCCGTCAGGTAGCCCCGCAGCATTTCGGTGACCGCGGTGATCTGGGCCAAGGGGACGTGCTCGTCCCGTTTGTGGGCGAGGTTGGGATCGCCGGGGCCGAAGTTCACGGCCGGGATGCCGCGGGCGGCGAACCGGGAGACATCCGTCCAGCCGTACTTCGCGCGCACACCCGCCGAGCCGTGCGCGCGGACCGCCTCGACCAACCCCCGCGCCGCCGGAGCGGTGAGACCGGGAAGAGCGCCGGCCGCGGCGTCGGTGACCTCGAATTCGAGATCGAGGCCGGCGAAGACCTCCCGCACGTGGTCGATCGCCTGCCGCACCGTCCGATCGGGGGCGAACCGGAAATTGACTTCCACCTCGGCCGTATCGGGCACGACGTTGCCCGCCACCCCGCCACCGGCCCGTACCGCCGACAGACCTTCCCGGTAGCGGCAACCGTCGATATCGACCTCCCGGGCGCGGTATTCGGACAGCCGGCCGAGGACGGGCGCGAGCCGGTGGATCGCATTGTCACCCAGCCAGGATCGGGCCGAATGCGCCCGCACGCCGGTGGTGCGCAACCGGACCCGCAGGGTGCCCTGGCAACCGGCCTCGATCCAGCCGCCGGACGGTTCGCCGAGGATGGCCAGGTCACCGTCCAGCCATTCCGGGATCTCCCGCTCCACGGCGTTGAGGCCGTTGTATTCGGCGGAGATCTCCTCGCAGTCGTAGAAGATCAGGGTGAGGTCGTGCGCGGGTTCGGCGATGGTCGCGGCCAGATGCAGGAAAACCGCGTCGCCCGATTTCATATCGACCGATCCGCACCCGTACAGCACCTCGGCGCCGTTCTCGGTGGTGAAACGACCGGGTACGTTGTCCGCGATCGGCACGGTATCGAGATGTCCGGCCAGCACCACGCGCGTGGGCAGCCCGTGGTTCGTGCGCGCGAGCACCACATTGCCCCGCCGCTGCACCTCGAAACCGCTGGTCTGGGTACGTAGCGCGGTTTCCACAGCCGCGGTGATCGCGGCTTCGTCGCGGGAAACACTCGGAATGTTCACGAGGGCGGCGGTGAGGGCGACGGGATCGGCGTGCAGGTCGAGGGTCACAGGGTACGAGCGTAGAGGTGCCGCACCGCTTCGAGGCCGGTGGTGGGTAGGCTTCGGTGTCGTGAGCACTCAGGGAGCATCCGCTATCGGCATCGCCAACGTGACCACCGACGGGACCGTGCTGGACACCTGGTTCCCCGCCCCGGAGCTGGGCGAGTTCAGCGATACCGGTACCGAGCGGCTCGCCGGGGCACCGGCCGAACTGGCCGAACTGGTGGGCCCCGACCCGGCGCGTGGGGTCGAGGTGGTCGCCGTACGCACCACCATCGCCGACCTGTCCGCGGCTCCGGTGGACGCCCATGATGTCTACCTGCGGCTGCATCTGCTGTCCCATCGCCTGGTGCGCCCCCACTCGGTGAGCCTCGAAGGACAGTTCGCCCTGCTCAGCAATGTGGTGTGGACCAACCACGGCCCGGCCGCGGTCGAGGGTTTCGAGATCACCCGGGCCAAGTTGCGGGCGCGCGGACCGGTGACGGTGTACAGCGTCGACAAGTTCCCGCGGATGGTCGATTACGTGGTCCCCTCCGGCGTGCGCATCGGCGATGCCGACCGGGTACGGCTGGGCGCGCATCTGGCCGCCGGAACGACGGTGATGCACGAGGGATTCGTGAATTTCAACGCCGGCACTCTGGGCACCTCCATGGTGGAGGGCCGTATCTCCGCCGGTGTCGTCGTCGGTGACGGCTCCGATATCGGTGGCGGCGCCTCCACCATGGGCACCCTCTCCGGTGGCGGGACCACGGTGATCTCGATCGGTGAGCGGTCCCTGCTGGGCGCGAACTCCGGCCTGGGTATTCCGCTGGGCGACGACTGTGTACTGGAGGCCGGTCTCTATCTGACCGCCGGCACGAAGGTCACCGCCCCGGACGGGACCGTGCTGAAAGCGGCGGAGCTGAGTGGGAGGAACAACCTGCTGTTCCGCCGGAATTCGCGGACCGGCGCTGTGGAGGTGGTGCCGCGCGCCGGCACCGGTATCGAGCTCAACGAGGTGCTGCACGCCCACAACTGATCGCCGCCCGTACCCCACCCGGTTCGGAGCCGGGTGGGGCCGGGATCACGAGGCTGCCGCTTCCGCGGGAGCGAGGCCGAAGGCGATCACCCGTTCGGGGTGGATGCGGATGAGTTCTCCCGGCTCGGTGCCGATATAGGTGGCGACCCCGGTCAGCGCCTCGGCCGTACCGCGGATCTCCAGGCAGCGCACCCGCCACGGCTGGACCGAGGCGATATCGTCGACGACGAAGGCCACCCGGTTGTTCCCGGCGAGGTTGCGGAACTTGCGTGAGCGTCCCATGTTCCAGCCGGTGATATCGATCGTGCCGAGGTCGGGGTTGTAGCGGAACCCGACCGGATTGTTCTGTGGAGCACCGTCCGGGTCGACGGTGGCCAGGCGGCCCAGTCGCTGTCCGGCGAGGTAATCGATATGTTCCCGGGTGAGCGTCGCGTTCATGGACCCGACGCTAGAACCTCGAGTTCGGTCGAGGTCAACACCCGGCGGTGACCGATCAGCTCAGCTGTTTCTTCTGCACCTTGCCCATCGCGTTACGCGGCAGCGTCGTCACGAAACGGATCTCGCGGGGGCGTTTGTGCACCGAGAGTTGTTCGGCCACATGGCCGATCAGTTCCTGTTCATCGGGCACCTCGGCTCGGGGCACCACGAACGCCACGATCCGCTGCCCGAGGTCGGCGTCCGCGAGACCCACCACCGCGACCTCGGCGACAGCGGGATGCCCCAGCAGCGAGGTCTCCACTTCTCCGGCACCGATCCGGTAGCCGCCGGATTTGATCAGGTCCACCGATTCCCGCCCGACGATCCGGTGGAAGCCGTCCGCATCGATCGCGGCGACATCACCGGTGCGGAACCAGCCGTCGCCGGTCCAGCACTCGGCGGTGGCGTCGGGCCGGCCGAAGTAGCCGTCGAACAGCATCGGGCCGCGCACCTGGAGACCCCCGATACTCGAACCGTCGTGCGGGACGGGTTGTCCCGCTTCGTCACGGAGCCGCGTACTCACTCCCCGCACCGGTACGCCGACCCAGCCGGGGCGCCGTTCGCCGTCCGCCCGGGCGGACAGAGTGATCATGGTTTCGCTCATACCGTAGCGTTCGATCGGGGCGTGGCCGGTGAGTTCCGCGAGCCGTTCGAACACCGGTGCGGGCAGCGGGGCACTACCGGAGATCAGCAGGCGGGCAGCGCTCAACTGTTTCGCCGATTCGGGGTCTTCGGCGATCCGGGACCATACCGTGGGGACGCCGAAGTACAGAGTGCCGGAAGCCGCGGCGTAGTTCGCGGGCGTCGGTTTACCGGTGTGCACGACCGGGCTACCGATCCGCAACGGACCCAGCAGACCCAGGATCAGTCCGTGCACATGGAACAGCGGCAACCCGTGCACCAGCACATCGGCCGCGGTCCAGGACCACGCCTCGGCGAGCGCGTCCAATCCGGCGGCGATGGCGCGGCGGCTCAGCACCACGCCCTTGGGCGCGCCGGTGGTACCGGAGGTGTAGAGAACGAAAGCCGGTGCGGCGGGGTCGGGTTCGGGATAGGTGTGCCAGGAGCGGGCATGCCGCCGGACCGGCACCACGGGCAGCGTCGTACCCGCCGGCGCCTCGCCCAGCCAGGCCTGGGCGCCGGAATCGGCGAGCATATGGTCCAGTTCGGCCGGCCCGGAGTCGGGGGGCACCGGCACCACGGTGACACCGGCGATCAGGCAGCCGACCACGGCCAGCACGGTCGGCACCGTGGGCCGGGCCAGCACCGCGACCCGTTCGGCCCGTGCGATCCGTTCCGCCACCGAGGTGGCCGCGCCCAGCAGATCGCTGCGCGACAGCGTTTCCCCCTCGATCGTGACGGCGTCGGGGATATCGGCTCCTCCGGCTACGGCCAGAGGGTCGAGGGAACTGAGCAGACGTGCGCCGAAGGACATGCGCCCAAACTACTGCGCCGCACGGTCCGGGTGGCATATACCCGCCGTGCGTGCGCCGGCCCCACGTCCTCGTCCGGTTTCCGAGCACCGTACCCCCGGGAACGAGGTCCGGAGACGAGAATTCCCGGCTCGGGGTTCAGGAATCGGCGGGCACCCGGAACGAGACCACCACATGATCGCGCGCGTATCTGCGGACGGCGATATCGTCGCCCAGCGGTATCACCGTCTGCGGGGTCAAGGCCAGCGACAACGCGGTGCGTGCGATCATCTCGGCGAGCGGAAGGGGATCGTAGACCGGCAGCTTTCCCTCGTCCTGCAGGCGGGTGATGAATTCCGCGAGGTAGTCGCGGCCCAGTTCGATGACGGGGGCGCCCTTGGTGGTGAGGTAGGGCAGCACGATTTCCGGTTCGGTGTTCAGGAGCCGGTCCAGCAACTCGTTGCCACGCAGACCGTGCAGGAAGGCCACGAACAGTTCCACGATCTGCTCTTCGGCACCCGCGTTCTTCTCCACCTGTCGCTGCACGGCCGCATCGACACTTTCGATGAAATCCCGGGTCTGCTGTAGTCCGACGGCTTCTATCAAGTCGGATTTACTGGAGAAGCGCCGGTACAGGGTGGCGAGGGAGAGGCCGCCCCGCCGAGCCACCTCCACCATGCTGGTGCGCTTGATCCCGAAATCCAGGAATGCCTGCAAAGCCGCGGTCAGCACCGATTGATCTTGATCTCGGCGCGCAGTTCGCACCAGTGGCAATAATTGAGCCAGCGCACCCATCTCGGCACCTTCCCGCGCTCGGCGATGCAATGACATAGTAAGCATCGCACAATCGCAGCTATGGTTGACGCAAGTTCGAGAGAGTGAGATGGTTATCATATAATCTTCTCACAGGAAAGGGGTCACCGATGACCGCTCCCCGGCCCGCGAGCGAACCCGAACCCCACGCCCGCTACACCCCAGATTTCGATATCGAGGACCATATCGTCGGAATCACCGCCTTCCTCGGCGGCACCGCGAACGTCATCATGCAACTGGGGCTGCGGCCGGTCGCCTACGGCGTCATGGAGAGCGATGTCACCAGCGGCAACGTGATGTTCCACCCGCTCAAACGGCTGCGGACCACACTCACCTACCTCGCGGTCGCCATGCTGGGCAGCGAAGAAGAACGCGAGGCCTACCGGTTCGCGGTCAACACATCCCATCGCCACATCCGCACCAAACCCACCAGCCCGGTCAAATACAACGCCTTCGACCCGAAGCTGCAACTCTGGGTCGCGGCCTGCCTGTACTTCGGTTTCGTGGATCTCCTGGAAAAAGTTCAGGGCCCGATGGACGAGGCCACCGCGGACATCTTCTACGCCCACAGCGCCCGGCTCGGCACCACGCTGCAGGTACGCCCGGAAATGTGGCCGCCCGACCGGGCCGCGTTCTGGCAGTTCTGGGAAGACAACCTGAACAACCTGGAAATCGACGACACCACGCGCGCCTACTTCAACGACCTCATCGACCTGAAGATGCTGCCGCTCCCGGTGCGCCTGCTCTCGGCCGGATTCCACCGGTTCGTGGTCACCGGCTGCCTGCCCCCGCAGATTCGCGAGAAAATGCGGATGACCTGGACCGAGAGCAACCAGCGCTGGTTCGACCGGACCATGAAGCTGATCGGCTTCTCCCTGAAACTGCAGCCCCGTGTCCTGCGCCAGTTCCCGATGAACTACTACCTGTGGGATATGCGCCGGCGTATGCGCGCGGGCAAACCCCTGGTCTGATCACCGCCCGGCAAGGGCGCGCAGGAAGAACCCCAGGTTGGCGGGCCGCTCGGCCAACCGGCGCATCAGGTAGCCGTACCACTGCGCGCCGTAGGGGACATACACCCGTACGAAATCACCGTGTTCGGCGAGGCGGATCTGCTCATCGGTGCGTACGCCGTAGAGCATCTGGTACTCGAGCTCTCCCGGCCCCCGGCCGGTCCGGGCCGCGAGACCGGCCGCTGCCTCGAGGAGGGCCGGGTCGTGCGAAGCCACCAGCGGGCGGGCCGCCCCGCGCATCAGCACACGCAGACAGCGCAGATAGGCGCGGTCCACATCGGATCGGTGCTGATATGCCACCGTCTCCGGTTCCCGGTAGGCGCCTTTGCACAGCCGCACGCGAGCGCCGGCTCGCGCGAGGTCACGGCAGTCTTCCTCGCTGCGATACAGGTAGGCCTGGATCACGGTGCCCAGCCAGGGGAAATCCGGGCGGATCTGCCGCAGGGTGGCCAAAGTGCGGGCCGTGGTGGTGTGATCCTCGGCGTCCACGGTCACCCACACGCCGGCCTCGGCCGCTTTCGTACAGATGACGCGCAGATTCTCGGCGACTGTCGCCGGTCCGTCCGCGCCCAGCGCCTGGCCGAGCGCGGACAGTTTGACCGAAACCTCGAGCGGCGCCGCGCCCGCGGGAACCGCGGCGGTGTCCAGCGCCGCCAGATCGTTGACCAGCGCCAGATATTCGGCGACCGCGGCATCGGCCCGGATACGGTCGGTGGTGTATTCGCCGAGGAAATCCACACTCACCGCCCGCCCGCTCGACAGCAACTCCTGTACCGCCGCGACGAGTTCGGCCCGGGTCTCCCCCGGCACGAAACGCCGGACCAGCGGCGCGGTCGCCGGGGTGGTGGTCAGCGTCCGTTTCACCCGCTCGGATCCGGCGGCCGCGAGAATCGCCGGACGCAGCGGGTTCACCGGCTCCCCCGCATCCGGACCTCGCGGATACGCATGCCGCCGGGAGCGGCCGGCGAGCTCACTCCTGCCCCATATGCGGGTAGCGATACTCGGTGGGCGGAAGGAAAGTTTCCTTCACCGTGCGCGGTGCGGTCCAGCGCAGCAGATTCAGCGGCGAGCCGGCCTTGTCGTCCGTTCCCGAGGCCCGGGCCCCGCCGAACGGCTGCTGCCCCACCACGGCGCCGGTGGGTTTGTCGTTGACATAGAAATTGCCGGCCGCGAAACGCAGCGCCCGGGCCGCCTCCTCGATCGCGTGCCGGTCCCGCGCGAAAATCGCACCGGTGAGCGCGTACGGGGCGGCCGACTCGACCTCCGCCAGAACCGAGGCGTAGGCACCGGGCTCGTTGTCGTCGTAGACGTACACCGACAGGATCGGCCCGAAATACTCGGTGGTGAACGATTCGTCACGCGGATCATCGGCGAGGAATACGGTCGGCCGCACGAACCAGCCCTCGCTGTCGTCGTAGGTACCGCCCACCGGTACGGACACCCCGCCACCCCGGGCTCTTTCGATGGCGCGGACGTTCTTCTCGTAGGCGCGCCGATCGATCACCGCGCCGCCGAAGTTGGACAGATCCGCGATATCCCCGTAGCTCAGTTTCTCGGCGATACCGAGGAAATCGTCGCCCATCTCCCGCCACAGGGACCGGGGTAGATAGGCCCGCGAGGCGGCCGAACACTTCTGCCCCTGATATTCGTAGGCACCGCGCACCAGTGCGGTGCACAGAGCGGCCGCGTCCGCGGAAGGGTGCGCGACGATGAAATCTTTACCGCCGGTCTCCCCGACCACCCGCGGATACCCGTGATACTTCCCGATATTGGCCCCGACCCGGCCCCACAGGTACTGGAAGGTGGCACCGGACCCTGTGAAGTGGATACCGGCCAGCCGCGGATCGGTCAGTGCGACCTCGGACAGTTCCTTCCCGCCACCGGTGACCATATTGATGACCCCGGGTGGTAATCCGGCGGCCTCCAGCAGGCGAATGGTGTAGTACGCGGCCAGCGTCTGCGTGGGCGAGGGCTTCCACACGACCGTATTGCCCATGAGCGCGGGCGCGGTGGGCAGATTACCGGCGATGGCGGTGAAATTGAACGGAGTGATCGCATAGACGAAACCCTCCAGCGGACGGTAATCCATCCGGTTCCAGACGCCCGCGCTGGAGCGGGGTTGCTGCGCGAGGATCTCACGGGCGAAAGAGACATTGAACCGCCAGAAATCGACCAGCTCGCACGGCGCGTCGATCTCGGCCTGCGCCACCGATTTCGACTGCCCCAGCATGGTTGCCGCGGCAAGGGTCTCCCGCCACGGGCCCGCCAGCAGATCCGCCGCCCGCAACAGGACGGCGGCGCGTTCGTCGAACGGTAGCGACCGCCAGCCGGGAGCGGCGGCGATCGCCGCATCGATCGCGGCGGCGGCTTCGGTATGGGTGGTATCGGTATAGGTCCCGAGTACCTGCCGATGCCGGTGCGGGGCGACGATCTCGCGGCGCGCACCGGTCCCCGGGCGGTGTTTACCATCGATGACCAGCGGAATCTCGAGCGTGGTCTGCGAGATATCGGCGATTTCACCGAGCAGCCGTTCCCGTTCGGGACTGCCCGGCGCGTATGTGCGCACCGGCTCGTTGGCGGGAGTGGGGACAACTGTGACAGCGTCCATACCTCAGGCTAGCGCCGCAGGGCCTCCCCCGCCCGAACCCGGCGCGGTGTTTTTCGCGGCGACTCCGGCGCCGCGGGATCAACTGCGCAAACGCTCGGCTGCCGCCCGCACCCGCTCGTCTGTCGCGGTCAGGGCGATACGCACATGCTCGGCGCCCGCGGGACCGTAGAAGTCGCCCGGGGCGGCGAGGATACCCCGGTCGGCCAGCCAGTCCAGAGTTTCGCGGCACGGTTCACCGCGGGTCGACCACAGGTACAGACCCGCTTCGGAATGATCGATCCGGAAGCCCGCGTCCAGCAGCGCGGCACGCAGGGTCTGCCGGCGGGCCCGGTAACGCTCCCGCTGTGCCGACTCGTGCTCGTCGTCGTCGAGGGCGGCCCGCATGGCCGCCTGCACCGGGAAGGGCACCATCATGCCGGAGTGCTTGCGCACCTCCAGGAGTTCGGCCACCAATTCCGGATCGCCGGCCACGAACCCCGCGCGGTAACTCGCCAGATTGGAAGTTTTGGACAGCGAATGCACCGCGAGCAGGCCGGTGTGATCACCGTCGCAGACCCGCGGGTCCAGGATCGAGACGGCCGGTTCGTCCCAGGCCAACCCGAGATAGCACTCGTCGGAGGCGACGATCACACCGCGTTCCCGCGCGAACGACACCACCTTCCGCAGATGCTCCACACCCAGCACCCGGCCGGTGGGGTTGGACGGGGAATTCAGGTAGATGAGTGCCGGGCTCTCCGGCCCCAGGCGGGTGAGCCCGTCGGCCCGTAGGATCCGGGTACCGGCGAGCAGACCGCCCACCTCGTACGTCGGGTAGGCGACCTCGGGGATCATCACCAGGTCGGCCGCGCCCAGACCGAGCAGCCGGGGCAAGCCCGCGATCAACTCCTTGGTTCCGATCACCGGCAGCACCGCCGCCTGATCGACGCCGGTGATACCGAAACGCCGAGCCAGCGCGGCCACCGCGGCGGCACGTAACTCCGGCGTACCGTGCGTGGTCGGATACCCCGGCACCTCGGCCACGGAATTCAACGCCGAGCGGATCAACGGGGCGACCGGGTCGACCGGTGTACCCACCGACAGATCGACCAGCCCGCCCGGATGCGCCGCTGCCCGCACCTTCACACCGGCGATCGTGTCCCACGGGAAATCCGGAAGCGCCGCGCTCACCCGCGGACGGTTGGAAACCTCGGTGCTCATCTACCCGGTCGCTCAGCCTTCGGCCATCGGCGGCAGTTCCTTGACGAAGGGCGGATCGTAATCGACCTTACCCAGTTTGGTGGCGCCGCCGGGCGAACCCAGTTCGTCGAAGAAATCGACGTTGGCGTTGATGTAACCGCTCCACTGATCGGGGGTGTCGTCCTCGTAGAAGATCGCCTCCACCGGGCAGACCGGCTCGCACGCACCACAGTCAACGCATTCGTCGGGATGGATGTAGAGCATGCGACCACCCTCGTAGATGCAATCCACAGGGCATTCTTCGATG
Source organism: Nocardia sp. X0981 (assembly GCF_977089955.1). Classification (NCBI taxonomy): domain Bacteria; kingdom Bacillati; phylum Actinomycetota; class Actinomycetes; order Mycobacteriales; family Nocardiaceae; genus Nocardia; species Nocardia sp. X0981. The sequence continues at coordinate 344,336 of NZ_OZ372435.1, forward strand.
CACGCCTTGTCCTTCACGTCAACGCACGGTTCAGCGATGATGTACGGCACTGCCGCTCTCCTAGTCTTCCTTCATCTCCGGGTAACTGCGCCCGTGCACAAGTATTCCTGGCGCCCCACACGTTACCCCCGGTGAGCCTGCCCTAATATTTGCGGCACCACCGGCGCCACGGGGCTGTGTCCATTTCGCGGCGCCTGCGGCACCGCGGGTTCGGAACCCGGCCCGCACGGACCTGCCCATATTTCCCATACGCCGACCCACCCCGGGCTTCACCACCAGCGCGCTTCCCGGCTCGATCAGACGAGTTCCAGGCCCGGTACCGGCTGACGGCGCGGGGGCACACCGTAGGTAGTGGTGCGTTCCCGGACCGGGCGGCCGATACCGGCGGCGATCTCTGTGAGTTCGGCCACTGTTTTCGCGGAGCCGTGCTGGGAGCCGGCCATACGGGAGATGGTTTCCTCCATCAGTGTGCCACCGAGATCGTTCGCGCCGCTGCGCAACATGACCCGGGTGCCGGTGGTGCCGAGTTTCACCCAGCTGGTCTGGATGTTGTCGATCCGGCCGTGCAGCATGATGCGGGCCAGGGCGTGCGCGGCACGGTTGTCGCGGTTGGTGGGGCCCGGGCGGGATGCGCCCGCCAGGTAGAGCGGAGCACTCTGGTGCACGAAGGGCAGCAGGACGAATTCGGTGAAGCCACCGGTTTCGTCCTGGATGCCGCGTAGTACGCGCAGGTGCGCGACCCAGTGGCCGGGGTTGTCCACGTGCCCGTACATCATGGTGGAACTGGACCGGATCCCCACCTGATGCGCCGTGGTCACCACGTCGATCCAGGCGGAGGCCGGGAGTTTGCCCTTGGTGAGGACCCACCGGACCTCATCGTCCAGGATCTCCGCGGCCGTGCCGGGAATGGTGTCCAGGCCGGCTTCGCGCAGGGCGGTCAGCCAGTCCCGCACACTTTCCCCGCCGCGGGAGGCGCCGTTGACGATCTCCATCGGACTGAAAGCGTGCACGTGCATGGACGGCACCCGGGCCTTCACCGCGCGCACCAGGTCGGCGTAACCGGTGACCGGCAGATCCGGGTCGATACCGCCCTGCATGCAGACCTCGGTCGCGCCGTCCACATACGCCTCCCAGGCACGGTCGGCGACCTCGCCGGTGCTGAGCGTGAAGGCATCAGCATCGCCCTTGCGCTGAGCGAACGCGCAGAAACGGCAACCGGTGTAGCAGATATTGGTGAAGTTGATATTGCGGTTCACCACATAGGTGACGTCGTCGCCGCAGACATCCCGGCGCAACTGGTCGGCCAATCCCGCGACGGCTTCCAGATCCGGGCCGTCGGCGGTGGCCAACGCCAGGTACTGGGCATCGGTGAGACCGGCCGGGTCCTTTTCCGCGGCACGCAGGGCGGCCAGTACGTCGGAGCCCAATCGCTGCGGCGCGGCGGCGAGATCGCGGACCTGCTCACGGATCGTTTCCCAGTCGCCGAACGCGTTATCGATATCGCTGCGGGTCTCGGTATTCCGGCCGTCGGTATCGATGGCCGTGTTCAGATCGGTCCGGCCGGCCGACTCCCACGACTCGTCCGGCTCCTGCCAGGGCAGGCCGACGGGCAGGGCCCCGGCTTTCGCCAATCCGGTTTCCGGGTCGGTGAGGGCGGCCACATGCGCCCCGATCCGCGGGTCGATCCAGGGGCTACCGGCCCGCACATACTTCGGATGCGCGGAGGTGCGCTCCACCAGTTCGAATCCGGCGCCGGCGGTGATCTCGGCGAGCGTATCCAGATTGGGCCAGGGACGTTCGGGATTGACGTGGTCGGGAGTCACCGGTGACACCCCGCCCCAGTCGTCGATCCCGGCATCGAGCAGCGCCCGGCATTCCGCCTCCGACACCAGGTTCGGCGGCGCCTGCACCGAAACATCGGGTCCGAGCAGCAGCCGGGTCACCGCGATGGTGGCCCGGAATTCGGCCAGATCGGCGTCGGGGGCGTGCCGCATAGCGGTGCCCTCCTTGGCCCGGAAGTTCTGCACTATCACTTCCTGGATGTGCCCGAACGCCTTGTGCTGCTTACGGATCGCCGCAATGGTGTCCGCCCGCTCGGCCATGGTTTCGCCGATACCCACCAGGATCCCGGTGGTGTAGGGGACCGACAACCGGCCCGCATCGGTGATGGCGCGCAAGCGCACCGCCGGGTCCTTGTCCGGACTGCCGTAGTGACAATTGCCCTTCTCGGTGAACAGCCTGGCCGAGGTGGTTTCCAGCATCATGCCCATGGACTGCGCCACCGGTTTCAGCCGGGAGATCTCCTCCCAGGACATCACCCCGGGGTTCAGATGCGGCAGCAGACCGGTTTCCTCGAGCACCAGGATCGAGACCGCGCGCAGATAGTCGAGAGTGGAATCGTAGCCGCGCTCGTCCAGCCACCGCGCGGCCTCCGGCCAGCGCGCTTCGGGCCGGTCACCGAGGGTGAACAGGGCTTCTTTGCACCCCAATTCGGCACCGCGCCGGGCGATATCGAGTACCTCGTCCGGCTCCAGGAACATGCCGCGCCCCTCGGCCCGTAACTTACCCGGCACGGTGACGAAGGTGCAGTAGTGGCAGGTATCCCGGCACAAATGGGTGAGCGGGATGAAGACATTGCGCGAATAGGTGATCGTACGTGGGCGACCCGCCGAGGCCAGCCCGGCATCACGTACCCGGGCGGCGCTGTCGCAGAGGTCGGCCAGATCGGCGTCACGCGCGTGCAACAGCACCGTGGCCTCGTCGACGTTCAGCGTGACCCCGTCGCGGGCCCGGCGCAACGCCCGGCGCATAGCGGACGCGGTGGGCACGGGGGTCGGGACGGTCGGTTCGGGTAGCTCGGTCACGCCCTCGATCATGCGGCACACATCCGGAACTGTCTCCTCCCAGGTTGTCGAGCGTTCACAACCGCGGTGCACCTCGGGCTATTCCGCGCAGGTCGGGGCCTATGAGCGGGTTCCGGACCGGCGGACGCGCAGGACCGTCGTGCGACGATGAATATATGCCGCCGGAGAGCCCCTCGCGGGAAACCGAACCCAGCACCGAGCCGTCGTGGCGACCCGGCCCGCGCGCGAAGACGCTCTGGACCGTGCAGACGGCACTGACCTGGCTGGTTGTGCTCGCTGTAGTACTGGGGTGGACGGTTTTCGATCCGGCACGGCGACCGTGGCAGGTCGCGGTACTGGTCCTGCTGGTACCGATGGCGGTCGGCGCGACGGTCGTGATACCCCGCTGGCGTTTCCGGGTCCACCGCTGGGAGGTGACCGACGAGGCGGTGTACACCCGGGTGGGCTGGTTGACGCAGGAGAGCCGGGTGGCGCCGATATCGCGGGTGCAGACCGTGGACACCGAGCGCGGCTTGCTGGAACGGATACTCGACCTGTCCACGGTCACCGTGACCACGGCCTCCTCCGCCGGCGCCGTGCGGATCGAGCTGCTCGACCGGGCGGTCGCCGAACAGACGGTGACCAGGCTGACCGAGATCGCGGCCCGGCACCGCGGGGACGCGACATGACGGGCCCGCGGCCCGCACCCGGTGACACGCCCCGGCCCGGTCCGGCCCCGGACGAGGCCGGGCCGGCAGCCGGCGCACCATGGTTACGGTTGGACCGCCGGATGCTGCTGGTGTACCCGGTTCAGGAGATCGCGAAGTTCCTGCCGGCGGTCCTGGGCGCGGCGTTCCTGGGTGTCAGTTCCGGAAACCCGCTCTGGGCCGCGCTCGGTGTGGCCGCGGTGGTGCCCTACGCACTCACCATCTGGTTCACCACCACCTACCGGATCGGATCGACCCACGTGGAATTGCGTACCGGACTGGTCCGGCGCCGCCGCCTGTCGGTACCGCGGGCCCGGATCCGTTCGGTGGATATCGAAGCCGATCCCCTGCACCGGATTCTGGGTCTGGCCACCGTGGTGATCGGTACCGGGCAGGAGGCGGGCTCGGAGGAGCGGTTCGCTCTCGACGGTCTGGCCGTGGACCGGGTGCGGCCGCTGCGCGACCAGTTGCTCGCCCACGCCCGGGAGAGCCGGCCCGCGGAAGAGCCCGCGGCTTTCACCGCGAGCGGCCCGGCCACGGAAGTTCCCCCGAACGGCAAGGGCATCGAGATCGGGCACTGGCGGCCGAGCTGGGTGCGCTATGCCCCGCTGTCGCTCACCGGTTTCGCGTTCGCCGCCTCCGCGATCGGCGTGGCCACACAGTTCGGTTTCGGCGCGATGGATATCGATATCGATCCCGATACCGTGGACGACGTGCGCGGGGTCGGGCTGCCGGTGCTACTGCTCCTCGGGCTGTTCGCTCTGTGTGCCGTGGTCCTGGTGGTCAGCACGGCGGCCTGCGGGCACTACCTGATCACCTACCACGGTCTGCGGGTCACCGATTACGGGTCCGTCCTGCGGATCCGGCGCGGACTTTTCACTCTTCGCCAGATCACCCTCGATACCGCCCGGCTACGCGGGGCCACGATCGAGGAACCGCTGCTGTTGCGCTTGGCCGGGGCCGCGCAGTTGGAAGCCGTCATGACCGGGGAGAACCCCCGGCAGAAAATTCTGCCGCAGGCGCCGCGCCCGGCGGTCGAGCGAACGCTGACCCAACTGCTGCGCCCACACGACACCGAGCATCCGCCCGCACCGGGAGATACGGCGCATCTGGCGGCACTGAGCCGGATACCACTGGTCCGCCACGGCCCGGCCGCCCGCCGTCGTCGCTATTTCCGGGCCGGATGGCCGGTCCCGTTGAGTGCGGCGGTACTCCTGGTGGCGGCGACCACGGGCGATCTCCCACCGTGGTGGTGGCTGATCCCGGTCGCGCTGATCCCGGTATGCGGCCTACTCGCCGAGGACCGGTATCGAAGTCTGGGGCACGCGGTCGTCCCCGCGACCTCGGATTCCCCGGTCTGGCTGATCGTCCGTTCCGGTTCCCTCGATCGCGAGCGGACCTGCCTCGAGGCACCCGGCATCATCGGCTGGACCGTGCGCCGGACCTTCTGGCAGCGCCGCGCCGGACTCGCCACCGTCGGGGCCGCCACCGCCGCCGGTGAGAAGCTCTATCTCGTCCAGGACATACCGCTGGACCAGGCCCGGGCCCTCATCGAAGCGGTGACACCCGGTTTGTCCGGTATCCATCGCCCGGCCGGATGATCGCGGACCGTCCCGGTTCAGGTCTGGCAATGCCGGGTGGCCGCCACCTTCAGATCGGGTTCGTCGGCGACGATCCGCAGATCCGGGCGGGCCTCCGGACTGGAATGGTTACCCTTCCACGACAGCAGCGACCAGCGGGAAAGTCCCGACAGCGCCGAGCCGAGACTCACGAAGGACCCACTGGACAGGAGTGAACCGAACGATCCGATCGAGCCGATGGACAACACCGATCCGACGCTACCGATGGACAGGATCGAATACGCCGAGCCGATGGAGAGAATGGATCCCTCCGACCGGATCGACAGGATCGACCGCGACGAACCCCGGCTCCGGATGCTGCTCTTACGCGCACTTTCGACAGTCGCCATCGCCCCGGTCTACCACAATGCCGCCCCGCCCCGCCGGAGGCGGGGCGGGCGACACAGCTCAGCCGACGGTGAAGAAGCCCAGGGTGGGGGCAAAGGAGCAGCTGCGCGTTTCGGTTTCGGTGGCCTGGGTGGTGAGCCCGCCGCCGATCACCGCGACGATGCGGCCGGTGCCGGTGTTCGCGATGGTCGAGAGAGTGGCGGGGCCGTCCGGGTTGATCTTGGCCTCATCGGTCAGCGCCTGCGACCCGGATGCGCCGGTGTCCAGGTTGCGCCACTGCACGGTCAACGGCTGCGGCTGTTCGGGTGTGGGACGTTCGGTACCCAGCGCGGTGAACACGAAACCGGTCTGCCCGGCGGCCGGGCCGGGCGGCGGCAGATGCGCCGGGCCGGGAACCGCGAGGGCGGTACCGACCGAATCACCGGAGGGGGCGATGCAGCCCTTGCCGACGGTCGGGTAGAGGAACTGGGCGATCGCCGGACCGGATTCGGGAATATCGGGCCCGCCGCCGCCACTGCCGTCGAGGAAGGTGATGACCCGTTCCAGGGTGGCTTCGATCTGGGGCGGCAGGTTCACCACGTCCAGCAGCGCACGGGCCTGGGCCAGGATGGTTTCCTGCGGACCCGGGGCGGCGATGTCCTGCGCGGCCGGGACCGGTGCGTTGACGATGGCCGGCGCCAGGGCGGCGAGCACATCGACCGGGACCCCCTCGGGAACCATCGGTACGCTGGTCACCGAAGCCTGCTCGGCCGGGTCCGCGACGGCCGACATGGGCGCCGCGAGGGAGGCGCTGGCCGCAATGGCGAGCGCGGACAATGCGATCCGCGATCCTCGGGTGCGAAGCACTGGTCTAGCCGTCCTTACCTCGGGTACATCTGGGCGACGCTGAAAAGCCGTCGTTTCGGGGTCACTCTAAGGACACTGGCGCGCGTTGTACAGCACCGGGGTCGGGATCGCGACCCCTCTTTCACTGTGCTACCGAACAGTAGCGGGTGCTTTTTGTGACTGTTGTTAAAAAACGAGGCGATTGTGAATTCGTGACGCATAGGTTGCTCGATGGTTACCGGATGCGGTGCGCATGATTTGCCGGGACGCTTCCCACCGCCACCCCGAAGGCTCGCGACAGAGCCGAACACAATGGGGTTAATGTATTCCGAGCCGGAAACACCTGCCGACGCGCCCAACCGCACCGGGGCCGGCCGCCGGCCCGGACCGACTCGAAAGCTTCTGCCTTGACTCAGCCCAGCGCCCGGACCGATATCCGGGGGTTCGTACCTTTTCGTCTGGCCCTGGCAGCGCTCGGGATCACCGTACTGGCACGACTGCTGTGGATGCTGTTCACCACGAACGGGATGAATCTGGTCGACCTGCACGTCTACGTCGACGGCTCGGCATCGCTGCTCACCGACCATCTCTACGATTTCACCTACGCCGAGAAGACACCGGACTTCCCGCTGCCCTTCACCTATCCTCCGTTCGCCGCGGTGGTGTTCTTCCCTCTGCACTACCTGCCGTTCACCGTGGTCGCGGTGCTGTGGCTGTTCGCCATCGCCGCCGCCCTCTACTGGGTGGTGCGGATCGCGTTCGAACTGCTGCTCGGCCGGGAGGCGCTGGCCGAGCCGCGGTGGCGTACCGCGGTGGTGGCATGGACGGCGGTAGGGCTGTGGTTCGAACCGGTGCGCACCACGATCGACTACGGGCAGGTCAACGTCTTCCTGATGCTCGGGGTCATGGTTGCGATCCGGAGTGCCCGATGGTGGCTCTCGGGCACACTGGTCGGCGTCGTGGCGGGGATCAAGCTGACTCCCGCGATCAGCGGCGTGTACTTCCTGGCCCGCCGGCGCTGGGGCGCGGCGGTCTGGTCCGCGGTGGTTTTCGGTCTCACCGTGGCGGCCAGTTTCCTGATCAACCCGGAGGAGACGCGGCGCTACTTCGGCACCCTGCTCGGCGACGCCGACCGGATCGGCCCGGTGGGTTCGGTGTGGAACCAGTCGCTACGCGGCGCGTTGAGCCGGCTGCTGGGCAGTGATGTGGGCACCGGCCCGTGGTGGATCGCCGGCGTACTGGTGACCGCGGCACTGGGCTGGGGCGCGTGGCGGGCCCTGCGCCGGGACGATCTGCTCGGTACCGCGCTGATCGTGCAGCTGTTCGGGCTGATGATCTCGCCCATCTCCTGGTCGCATCACTGGGGCTGGTTGTTGCCGACGGTGCTGTGGCTGCTCTACGGCCCGTTCCGCGCGGTTCCCGGCGCACGGATCCTGGCCGGCTACTGGCTGCTGACCACACTGATCGGCGCACCGTGGGTGCTGTCGTTCCTGCAGGATTCGATCTGGACCATCTCCCGCTGGGGTGTGTGGTCGTGGCTGGGCGCGGTGGACGCGATCGGTGTGCTGGCCCTCTACGGCTGGACCCTCTGGGCGGGCCGGGTGACCGCCCGGACCGCTATGCCGCCAGCCGATCTATCTCCCGGGCCAGAGCCACGTCCAGTTCGGTGAGCCCACCCACGGCATGAGTGGACAGCGTGAAGGTGACATTGCGCCAGCGGATATCGATATCGGGATGATGATTCGCGGCTTCGGCCGCCTCCGCCACCCGGCGCACGAGGTCTATTCCGGCGGGAAAAGACGCGGCCCGGACAGTGCGGGTGAGCGCATCTCCGGAGCGCTGCCAGCCCGGCAGGGAATCGAGCGCCGCGGTGATCTCGGCTTCGGTGAGCAGTGCTGGTGTCATACCGCCGTGGTACCCCGCGAGGTCGCGTTGTTCAACGATGTGTACGGCGCGGCGAACGGATTCAGGCGGCGCGCGCTTTCTTCAGGCCCTTCTTCAGTTCTTTGCCGGTGGCGCCCGCCGCTTCCAGGCGCTTCATCCGCATGATGACCACGGGGCATTTCACGCAGCGCGTCTTCTTTCGACAGCACTTCTTCTTCGGCTTGAGGCTCGATACCTCACTCGCCTTGACCTTGCCCATGCGGGTTAGCATACCCTTACCTTTAGGCGGCGCTGAACGGCCGTCGCCCTGCCGGTAGTGTGTAACCGGCCCAGATGCCCGGTGAGTCCCCTCTCCCTGTCGCAGGGTCCGGCCGACAAGCAACAGTGAACAGCAGGAGGAACCGGCGTGTCGTCTGCACGCGATTTTCGCAACGTCGCCATCGTGGCCCACGTAGACCACGGCAAGACGACGCTCGTCGACGCCATGCTGCGGCAGTCCGGCGCCTTCGCCGAACGGGCGGAACCGGTCGACCGGGTGATGGACTCCGGCGATCTGGAACGCGAGAAGGGCATCACCATTCTCGCCAAGAACACCGCCGTGCACCGGCACCATCCGGACGGCAGTGTCACGGTCATCAACGTCATCGACACCCCCGGCCACGCCGATTTCGGCGGCGAGGTGGAACGGGGCCTGTCCATGGTGGACGGCGTGGTACTGCTGGTCGACGCCTCCGAGGGCCCCCTGCCGCAGACCCGGTTCGTCCTGCGCAAGGCCCTGGCGGCCTGCCTGCCGGTGATTCTGGTGGTCAACAAGACCGACCGCCCCGACGCCCGGATCGCCGAGGTCGTCGAGGAGAGTCACGATCTGCTGCTGGACCTGGCCTCCGACCTCGACGACGATGCCGCCGAAGCCGCCGAACTCGCCCTCGATCTGCCCGTGCTCTACGCCTCGGGTCGCGCGGGCAAGGCGTCCAAGGAGCAGCCGAGCAACGGCGAGGTTCCGAACGCGGACAATCTGGATGCCCTGTTCGACGTGCTGCTGGAGAACATCCCGGCCCCCAAGGGGGATGCGGCGGCACCGCTGCAGGCCCATGTCACCAACCTCGACGCCTCGGCCTTCCTGGGCCGCCTCGCGCTCGTGCGGATCCACAACGGCGAACTCCGTAAAGGCCAGAACGTGGCGTGGATGCACGCCGACGGAGTGAAGAACGTCAAGATCACCGAACTCCTGCAGACCGTCGGTGTGGAACGGCAGCCGGGTGAGGTCGCGGTGGCGGGCGATATCGTCGCCGTCGCCGGTATCCCCGACATCATGATCGGCGATACCCTCGCCGATCCGGACGCCCCCGTCGCACTGCCCCGGATCACCGTGGACGAACCGGCCATCTCGGTGGTCATCGGTACCAACACCTCCCCGCTGGTCGGCCGGGTGCAGGGGCACAAGCTCACCGCCCGCATGGTGAAGTCGCGGCTCGACCAGGAACTGGTGGGCAACGTCTCGCTGCGCGTCCTCGATATCGGCCGCCCGGACGCCTGGGAGGTCCAGGGGCGTGGCGAGCTGGCGCTGGCGATCCTGGTGGAAACCATGCGCCGCGAAGGCTTCGAGCTGACCGTCGGTAAACCGCAGGTGGTCACCAGGCAGGTCGACGGCAAGGTGCACGAGCCCTACGAAGAACTCACCATCGACTGCCCGGACGAGTACCTGGGGGCCATCACCCAGCTGCTGGCCGCCCGCAAGGGCAAGATGGTGCAGATGACCAACCACGCCGCCGGCTGGGTGCGGATGGAATTCATCGTGCCCTCCCGCGGCCTGATCGGTTTCCGTACCGATTTCCTCACCGAGACCCGCGGGACCGGTATCGCCAACGCGGTTTCGCACGGTTATGCGCCGTGGGCCGGGGAGATCCGGGCCCGGCACACCGGATCGCTGGTCTCCGATCGCTCCGGCACCGTCACCCCGTTCGCCATGATCCAGCTGGCCGATCGCGGACAGTTCTTCGTCGAACCGGGCGCGGAAACCTACGAGGGCATGGTCGTCGGGATCAATCCGCGCGCCGAGGATCTCGATATCAATGTGACCAAGGAGAAGAAGCTCACCAATATGCGCTCCTCCACCGCCGATGTGATGGAGACGCTCGCCAAACCGCTGCAGCTGGACCTGGAAATGGCCATGGAGTTCTGTGCCGCCGACGAATGTGTCGAGGTGACGCCGGAGGTGGTGCGGGTACGCAAGGTCACGTTGGCGGCCAACGAGCGGGCCCGGGAGCTGTCGCGCCGTAAGGCACGCGACCGGGCGGCGCTGTAGCCGTTTCGCCGCCGGACGAGTCGGCTCGGGTTTCGGTAGAGTGCCGGAGATGATTTCGGGGAGGCGCGCGGTGTGGCGCGGGCTGGGAGTGTTGCTGGCGGTGCTCGTTCCGGTACTGGCCGGATGCACCGCTGATCCGCCGCCGCCCATCGCCAGTACGGACAGCCCGAAGACCGAACCCGCGCAGCCCACCAAGAACACCGTCGTGGTGGCCATCGACGATATCGGGATCGGATTCAACCCCCATCTGCGGTCGAATCAGTCGCCGGCGAACGCCGCGGTGGCGGCCATGGTGCTGCCGAGCCCCTTCCGGCCCACCCCCGATCCGGCGGTTCCGGGCGGAACGTTGTGGCTGCCCGACACCGCGCTGATCGATTCGGCGGCGGTGACGGCGCAGGAGCCGTTCACCATCACCTACAAGCTCAAGGACCAGGCCAACTGGTCCGACGGCGCGCCGATCGCCGCGGAGGACTTCTGGTACCTCTGGCAGCAGATGATCACGCAGCCCGGGGTGATCGATCCGGCGGGGTACCGGCTCATCTCCGAGGTGCGATCCTCCGGTGGGGGGAAAACGGTCACCGTGATCCTGAGCAAGCCCTACCCCGCGTGGCCGCAACTGTTCGCGAATCTGCTGCCGTCGCATCTGATGAAGGATTCGCCGGGTGGTTTCCAGCGGACCCTGGTGGAGCAGATTCCGGTATCGGGCGGTAATTTCACCATCGAATCCGCTGATCCGGGCCGGGACGAGATCCTGCTGGAACGCAACGACCGGTTCTGGGGCACCCCGGCCCGCCCCGACCAGATCCTGCTGCGCCGCGGCGGAACCCCCGCGCAGCTGGCGCATTCGCTGCGCACGGGTGATACGCAGATGGCCCTGGTGCACGGCGGCGTCGCGACCCAGGCGCAGCTGGCCGCCATCCCGTCGGTGCGTACCGCGATCATGCCGCAGTCACGCCAGCTCCGGCTCACCCTCAACGGCCGCGAGGGCGTTCTCGCCGATCACCGGGTGCGGACCGCCGTACTGGCCCTGCTCGATCCCGCGCTGCTGGCCACCGTCGGCGCGCAGACCGGGAACTGGGTGGAACCGGTGCGCGCCCAGGTGCTCTCGCCCTCGGATCCCGGCTATACGCCCACCGCGCCGCCCCGGCTCGACACCCAGCAGGCGTTCGACCTCTTGGCCGAGGCGGGTTTCGGCCGCGCCCCGGAACCGCCTCCCGTCTCGGCGACCTCTCCCGCCCCGCGGCCGCGTTCGCTGAACCGTAACGGGGAGCCCCTGGTGCTCCGGATCGGTGCGGTGACCGGCGACGATACCGCGCTGGCCGTGGCCAACACCGCAGCCGACCAATTACGTAGCGCCGGTATCGACGCCTCGGTACGCAATCTGCCCGCCGACGAGCTGTACGGCAGGGAACTGGTCGAGAACAAGATCGACGCCGTGGTGGGCTGGGAAGCGACCGGTGGGGACCCCACCACCGCGCTGGCCTCCCGCTATGGTTGCCCACCCGCCGCTCCCGCCGGAACTCCCGCGGAGGGCGGGCAAACCGAGGTCCCGGCGGCCGTGGAGGCGGCGCGGCAGGCGCCGAGCAATCTGTCCGGTGTCTGTGATCCGCAATTCCAGCCGTCGATCGACGGCGCCCTGCAGGGGGTGGAGGTACCGCGGACGCTGGGCGAGGCCGAACCGCGGCTGTGGGGACAGTCCATCGTCCTGCCGATCGTGCAGGACAATGTGGTCGCCGCGGCGGGTCCTTCGGTGGACGGTGCCTCGCTGAGCGGCGCCATCCAGGCGGGGATCTTCGGTGACGCGGCGATGTGGCGGCGAGTGCCGTGACCGCCGCACCGGATCGGACGGGCGGGCTGCTGCTGGTGCACGCACATCCCGACGACGAGACCATCACCACCGGCGGCACCATCGCCCACTACCGTCGGCTGGGTACCCCGGTGACCGTGGTGACCTGCACCCTCGGCGAGGAGGGCGAGGTGATCGGCGAGCAGTGGGCCGGGCTGGCCGCGGACCGGGCCGATCAGCTCGGCGGCTACCGGATCTCCGAGCTCACCCGGGCGCTGACCGAATTGGACGCCGGACCGCCGTGCTTCCTGGGCGGGGCCGGGCGCTGGCGCGATTCCGGTATGGCCGGAACTCCCGCGGCCGATCATCCGCGCGCGTTCGTCCGCTCCGGCGACGCCGCGGTGGCCGCCCTGATCGAGCTGATCCTGGCGTTACGGCCCCGAGTGGTGGTGACCTACGACCCGAACGGCGGCTACGGCCATCCCGATCACATCCGGGCGCACCGGATCACCACCGAGGCCGTGACGGCCGCCGCCGGGCAGGGCTGGGATACACCGAAGTTCTACTGGACCGTGACCGATGGCGATAGCCTGCGCGACCATCTGGGCGCCCTGGCCCGGCGGACCGTGGAGGGCCTGCCCGGCGCGCTGCCGAGCGGCTGGCGCCTGCCCGCGGCGGACGAGCTGGCCTGTGTGCCCGGTGAGTCGGTGACCACGACCATCGACGTGGCGGAGGTGATCGGCCGCAAACGCGCCGCCCTGCGAGCCCATGCCACCCAGCTCGCGGTCGCGCCGTCGGGCCGGGAGTTCGCGTTGACGAATATGATCGCCCAGCCGATCCTGCCCGAGGAGCACTATGTGCTGGCCCGAGGGCGTATCGGCCCCCGGGGAACCGATGGCCGGGAAAACGATCTCTTCGCCGGGCTGGTGTAACCGTTCGCGCCGGTTGTCCGCTTAGACTCGACCCCATGCAGCAGTGGGAACCAGAGGGGGATATCGGCCACGGCGCCGTAACGGCGTATCCGCATTCGGCACCCCGGCCGCGCGGATGACCACCGCTGTGGAGGATCCGGCGGCCACGGAATCCGGGTGGCGGTACGCGCCGCCGGTACGCGCGGTCCTCGGGCCGGTGCTCATCGCGGTGCTGGTCGTGGACGCGGTGATCAGCCTGATCTTCGAGGTGCTCTCGCTGCCCCTCTATATAGGTGCCGTACCGGTCCCGATCGCCGCGCTGCTGGCGGCACCGGTGAACCTGGCGCTGGTGTGGGCGGCCGCGACGGTGACCGGCCGGCTGTCGGCGCTCTTCCTGCCGCTGGCCGCCTGGCTGGTGGCCTTCCTGATCGCCGCCGGTCGCGGGCCCGGCGGGGATGTTCCCCTGCGTGGCGATCTGCCGACCCTGCTGCTGTTCATCTGCGGTGTGGTGCCACCACTGACCTATATGTACGTGGTGGCGAACCGGCCCCGGAGCGCGCAGCGCCGGTGACCCGCGACGGGGCCGGGCTCACCAGGCCCCGTATTCCGGGACGAGGATATTGTTCACGTCCACGCCGATCCCGTCGACGGTCCGGTCGTCGATCTCGAACTGGTGCAGATGTGCGGCCGGGTGGACGAAACCGGCCGGAGTTCCCCAATCGTGCTGCCAGTACCAGGCGGCGGCGCCGGCCAGTCGCGCCAGTTCGATCGTGGGCGCGTTCGCGTAGACGCCGGTGTTCTCCGTGCCCACCACCGCCTGCCAGCCGCGCAGATACGGCAGGATCATGGTCGCGAAATCCACGGGTGTGGGGTTGTCGTCGATGGAGGCGTAGATCGGCCGATCGTCCGGTCCGCCGGCAGCGCGGTGCAACGCCAGTCCGCGTTCGGCGTGCCGCTTCCCGGCTTCCATACCGCCGCGCCAGTCCGCGGTGGGGCCTTTTCCGAACTGGTAGCAGGAGACGATGGTCAGTCCCGCTTCCCGTAGGGCGTCGGCCTCCGCGATCAGCAGCGGTTTACCGGCCATCCATTCCGCCCCGGGCCGGCGGTCCGAGACGTAGCGGATCACTCCGGTATGTCCGGCCGACCGGATCGCCGCCGCCGACGGCACCCCCGCCGCGTAATCGAGCAGGGTACCCAGAGGCGCGGCAGTAGCCCGGGGAACGCCGACTGCCGCCCCGGCCGCGCCCGCGGCGAGGGCGGCGGCGGTGTAGCCGAGTAGAGCACGCCGTGACAGAGCGGAAACCATCGCAGGACTCCTTCGCACACCCCGGTAACACGGAAACGGCGTGCCCGGCGCACTTCCCCATAGCAGTGTGCGCCGGGAGCCTAGAACGTGCGGTTATTCCACCACATTCACATCCGAACCACCAGGACCGTGGGCCTCACGCGTCACACGACACCGGTTCCCGCGTCCGGAGAATACGTCCGATCCCTGAACACGCTCTCTACACCCGTGATCGCGGTACGGCCGGGAGGTGACGAATCCGGATTCCGCCGTGATCAGAGACGCCCGTACCCGACGATATCGATATCGGGGACCGCGGCGGGATCCCAGCGCTCGATACGCACCTCGTCGCCTTCGTTGCCCCCGATGGTGGTGAGCGTGCCGTTCTCGGCGATCAGCACGATATTGGTGTGCTGACCGAACCTGCTGTCCGGGCCGTACAGGATCACGTCCCCGGTGACCGGCCGGTTCCGCACCGGTTCCTCGCCCGCGGCGCCCACCCGTTTCCGCCCGCCCATTCCCCGCGCCCCTTCGTCTCTCGGACCGATATCGCCGTCCTACCCGTCGGCCGGCTTCCAGCATGCCCGGTACCGCGGACCGTGTCGCGCGGATTCCCGTGACCCGCGGGAAAGATTCGTCCCGCCCCCGCCGAACGCGCCCTCTACAACAAACGGTCCATGCGGGCGCCCACGTCCAGTGTGCGGGTCGCCGGGTCGGCCAACTCGGCCCGCACCACGCGCAGTACCTGGGCCACGATCTGTTTCCTGATCCCGGCGAGTGCGCCCAGCACAGCGGCGCGCATACCCTGTGCCGCGTACTCGAGCCGGACATCCTCGCGCGCCGGCGGATCCACCTCGACGACGATCAGCAGCGGATCGGCGGCCCGCGCCGTGAGGATCAGGGGGATCTCCACCTCGGCCCGGTAATGGTTGTCCTTGAGCACGGTGACCGTGATGTCCAGCGAAACCGGCACCATCAGGTCGAAACGCACCAGGGCGCGATCGCCGGTGGCCTCCGCGGGCTCCCGATCACCGAGTTCGGGTTGCCCGACTTCACCGTGCACGGTGACCGTGGCCGCCGCGCGGGGACCGGTGCGCAGCGGGCCTATTTCGATCCGCCGGCCCCCCAGGGGAGTGATGAACTCCCCCAACCGTTCGCGGGTGATGATCCGCGGAAAGAAACGCCGGCCGAATTCCGTGTAGTCGATCCAGTCGAAATACGTGCGGGTGCGGTGCGGGGAACGTTCCCGGGCCACGATGGCCTCGACGTCGTAGATACGACTGCGCATAACACCCGGATCGCGCAGCAGAGCGTTCACCCGGTGGGCGACTTCGCGTTGCAACAGTCCGGCGATCGGGTCGAGCAGCCATTCGGCCACCGAATCGGCGGCGCTCAGTCGCAGCAACACACTCACATCCGACCGCCGGACGCGCGGAATATCGATCACGACGAGCAGCGGGTCGGCGGTCCGGGCACGGAAGACGAGGTCGATGGATACCACGGTTTCCACCCGGAGCCGTTTGCCACCGAGCAGTATCTTCGCGGCCAGCGAAACAGGTATGCGCACGTCGAAGATAACCTGGGTGCCACGACGCACCACCCGGGGGTGGCCGATCCGGCCTTCGGCGTGGAAACCGGCGAGCCCGGCGGGCGCCAGGTTGAACGGCCCGATGGACAACCCTCGACCGGTGATCCCGGCAACCGCTTTCTCGATCCGCCGCTCGGTTACCGCATGAGCGACGAATCGCCTGCCGAACTCGGCGTAGTCGATCCATTCCGGGTCGCCTGGTTCGACCGGTTCCATGAGCCGTTCCGACACCTTCACCTCCACCGACCGTGATCACGGTACGCGATGGAGTGGGCACGCCGTCGACCGACCGACCGCCCCGGCACGGATATCAGTGGCGCGCGGAAGTGTCCGCTTGCCGCGCGTAGAAAACGCGGCCGACCTGTAGATAAGAGAGCCGGTCTCCGGCCCGCGTGCTGAACCGCCGGACGATGTCGTAGAGCCGGGCGTCCTTGCCGATCACGACACGCCTTTCGCCTTTCACGGTGGCATCGACCATTCGCCGCGCCACCCTTTCCGGTTTGGCGGAAAAGCCCCGGGCGAGTTTTTCGGGTGCGCCCAGGGCCACCGCGCTCTTACGCACGAGCTCGGTCCACACCGATCCCGGAAGTACGGTCGTGACGGTCACTCCGGAGCGGCCCCGCAGATCCTGGGCCAGGCCGTATCCGACCAGCGCGAGCGCGGCTTTCGAGGCACCGTAGAGGGCGGAGCCGGGCACCGGCACGATCGCCGCCAGGCTCGACGTGTTCATGACAACGGCCCGGGGACGGCGCTGCAGGTGGGGGAGGAAGGCGCGCGTCAGCCACAACGGGCCGAAAAAATTGACCCGCATCACCGTTTCGATTTCGGTATCGCTCAGCTCGGTCACGGTGCGGAATTCCTGCGCTATCCCCGCGATATTGAACAGGCCGTCCACCTGGCCGTGGTCGGCGAGTACGAGCTCCGGAAACGCCGCTACCGCCTCCCGGTCGGCGATATCGAGTACCCGGGCCGAGAAACGCGCGGGGTCGGTGACGAGTTCGGCGGTGCCCGTCAGGGCGTGCTCGTCGCGATCGACGCCGACGACGGTCGCGCCACGGCCGACGAGCTCCCGGGCGACACAGCGCCCGATGCCGTTACCGGCTCCGGTGACGACGAAAACTTTCCCCGCGACCTGCATGGTTGATCTCCCGCTTCTCCGATGACATGCGCGTTCAAGGTATCCGGTCTCCTACCGGGCCCGTGCGCATGGGAATGAGGGTGGTGAGCAGGATGGCGAGCCCGGCGGCGACGACGGAGATGAGGAAGGCGGTGTGGAAGGCGTCCCGAGACGGCAGGTGCTGCCCACCGAGGGTGATCGTCATATTGGCCAGGACCGCGCCGGCCACCGCGGCCGAGGTGGAGGTGCCCACCGAACGCATGAGGGCGTTCAGGCCGTTGGCGGCGGCTGTTTCGGTGATCGGCACCGCGCCCATGATCAACGCGGGCATGGCGGCATAGGCCAGGCCGACACCGCCCGCGACGAGTACCGAGGCGAGCATGATCTGCCAGACGCTGTTCATCATCGCGGAGGCGCACAGATAGCCGAGACCGACCACCGCCGCGCCGGTTCCGAGGGTCAGTTTGGGTCCGAAGCGCGCGGAGATCCGGGCCGAGACGGGCGAGAGCAGCATCATCACACAACCGCTGGGCGCCAGCGCCAGCCCGGCGGCGACCATGGACAAGCCGAAGCCGTAACCGGTTTCCGTCGGCGCCATCAGCAATTGGGGGAAGGTCAGGGACATGCCGTAGAGGGAGAAACCGACCGCGATCGAGGCGATATTGGTGTACAGCACTCGGGGCCGGGCGGATACCCGCAGATCGACCAGCGGATGGCGCCGGCCGAGTTCGTAGCGGCCCCAGCCGAGGAAGACCAGGATCGACACCGCGAACAGGGTGAGGATGCCGGCGCTGGTCCACCCCCATTTCGCGCCCTGGGTGATCGCGATGAGCAGGGCGAGCAGCGCGGTCGCCAGACCGGCGGCACCGCCGAAATCGAAGGGGGCCGGTGAGCGTAGCGGCGATTCCGGGACGAACCGGTGGATGAGCAACGCACCGGCCGCGCCCATGGCGGCCGCGGCCCAGAACAGCACGTGCCAGTCGGCGTGTTCGGCGATGAGGGCGGCCAGCGGCAGCCCGATCGCGCCGCCCACACCGAGAGTGGAACTCATCACGGCCATGGCCGCGCCGACTCGTTCCGGCGGAAGTTCGTCGCGCAGGATACTGATGCCCAGCGGGATGGCGCCGATGGCCACGCCCTGGAGCGCGCGCCCGGCGACCGAGGGGATCAGCGACGAGGACAGCGCGCACAGCACCGAACCGGCCACCATGGCGATCAGATCGAACAGCAGGATCCGGCGTTTGCCGAACATATCGCCGAGCCGGCCACTGATCGGTGTGCACACCGCGGAGGCGAGCAGGGTCACGGTGATCACCCAGGAGGCGCCGGTGGCGGTGGTGTCCAGCAGGGCCGGCAGGCTGGGTATGAGCGGCACCACCAGTGTCTGCATGAGGGAGACGACGATGCCGATCGTGCTCAGCGTGGCGATCAGCAGAGTGGGCGAGACGTGGGGGCGATCCCGTTCCCCGGATCTGGAAGGGTCGTCGGCCACGGCAGTCACGAATATGCACGTTACACAGCTTGTGTATCGTGCACAATTTGTAATCGGGCGAATCAGACGACATAGTGTGCGAATGTCCGATTCGGCTGCTCTGCCCGCGACCGATCGCCGCGATCCCACGGTTCTGGCGCGGCTGGTCCTGGAACTGACCCTGCTGTCCCGGCAATACCCGGCCGCCCGCCGGAATTCGCCGTTCCGGCTGGACAGATCCGCCTATCTGATCCTGACTCGCCTGCAGCTGGGCGGACCGCTGTCGCTGCGCGAACTCGCCGAAGCGTTCGGTTTGGACGTCTCCACCGTCAACCGGCAGGTCGCGGCCATGCTCGAACAGGACCTGGTGGAACGAGTCCCCGACCCGGACGGTGGCATAGCCCGCAAAGTCCGCCCGAGCGAGAAGGGCCTGCGACTCTTCGAAGACGATCTGGCGCTGCAGCGGCGCGGCGTGGGCGCGGTGCTGACCGACTGGCCCGATGACGATGTGGAACAACTCGTCCGGCTGATGGAACGGTTCAACGAAGGTGTCGAAGGGCTCGCCCGGCACCCCTGGCCGCGTCCACACCGGACCGTGGGGTCCGGGGGCCGGTGAGCGGGAACCCCGGCGTCCGGACCGCAGCCGGTACCGTGAAACCATGATCACGCTCAAGAAGGAAGACGGCGCAGCGGATCTCGCGGGGATCACCAAGCTGAGCGTCGGTGTCAGCTGGGATCCGTCCGCGGGGGCCAGCGGCGGTGCGCTCGGCTGGGCCCGCCGCAAACGGGGAGTGGACCTGGATCTGATCGCCGTTCTGATGCAGGGCAGCGAGCCGGTGCGGTTCGCCGGGCTGGATTCCCTGGACCCGCTGGGCAACGGTTCGGTTCTGCACTCCGGTGACGAGCAGACCGGCGCCGCCGCCGGCGACGACGAAACCGTGCACGTCACCTTCGCCGATGTACCGGGCGGTATCGACGCCGTCATCTTCGTCGCCGCGGCATTCAAGAAGGGCAGTTCCTTCGACAAAGCCAACAACATCTCGTTCAAGGTCTACGACGCGACCGGCGGCAGTAGCCAGCAGGTGGCCGATATCTGGCCCTCCCTGCTGGGCAACGACAACGCCAACGCGGTGGCCCGGGCGTTCCGCAACGGCGATACGTGGCAGCTCGAGGTGCTCAACCGCAAAGGCAAGATCAAACAGGGTGACAAGCAGGCGCTGTTGCGTTTCGCCATGGGCGGCGGGTCCTGAGCTCGTCCCGCACGGACGCGCCGAAACCGCCGCGCCGCGGTCGGTCCGGTGCCGGGGTCAGGTGGCGGCCCAGCCCGACCAGCGGATGATCTCGATGGTGAGCACCGGCCCCGGCGGCGGCTGGGTCACGTACACGGGGTAACGCGAGGTCAGCAACTCGAGACCCCGGCGCTGTTCGTCCCCGCCCGCGATCCGCGCGGTACCATCCGCGCGGACCCACCACAGACGGGACCAGTCCTCGTCGTAGAAATCGGCCAGTACGGCCACCTCCGGGTGCGCCTCGATATTGGCCAGCCGACGCAGGGCGATGGTCGATTTCGGTTTGGCGTCCACCGCCGTGTAGACGGTGTCCCCGGCGACCGCGAAAACGATCGGCACGATATGGGGGCGGCCCGCGGCGGTCACCGTGGCCAGCCGGGCCACCCGGGCCGCGGCGAACCGCGCCCGCGCCTGCTGAGCGTTCAGTCGCACAGGGGCTCAGCGCCGCCGGCCGCGCAGATAATCACCGACCACCGCCGTGCCCAGGCCGTCGAGATCGGGTGCCACCACCCGGCCGCCGCTGCGCCGCGCCACCGAATCTACGAAGGCCGCCAGCCGCGGCTCTTCGCCCAGCATGAACACCGAGATCGAAGCGCCCAGTTTCGCCAGGGAATCCACCTGCAGCATGGTCATGGCCAGAGTGCGGCGGTCCGGGGGCCAGGTGAAGAAGGCCGAGCCGTCCGCTTCCAGATGAGCGGTCGGCTCACCGTCGGTGACCACCAGCACCACCGGCACCGCATCCGGGTGACGGCGCAGATGCCGGTCGGCCAGTAGCAGTGCGTGATGGAGGTTCGTGCCCTGCTCCCACACCGGCTCGAGGGCAGTCAGTTCGCCGATGTCCACCGTCCCCGCGTGGCGGCCGAAGGTGATCAGTTCCAGCGCATCGCTGCGGAACCGGGTGCTGATCAGGTGCTGCAGGGCCAGTGCCGTGCGTTTCATCGGCACCCAGCGTCCGTCCTGCACCATGGACCACGATGTATCCACGCACAGGGCCACGGCCGCCCGCGACCGCTGTTCGGTTTCGGCGATTTCGACATCGCTGACATCCAATGTCACCGTGCGGCTTCCCGCGGAGGCCGAGCGCAGCACCGCGTTGCGCACGGTACGCGAAACGTCCCACGGTTCGGTGTCGCCGAACCGCCAGGGACGGCTCGCACCGGTGGGTTCCCCCGCCGCCCCGGCCCGCGCGGTCTCCCGCTGTCCCTTCCGCGACCGCAGTTTCCCGACGATATCGCGCAACGCCACCTCACCGAGCCGGCGCAGCGCTTTCGGCGTCAGCCGCAGCGAACCGTCGGGGGCCCGTTCGAACAACCCCTGCCGGCGCAGCTCACGTTCCAATTCGGCCAGCCGGGTGGCGTCCACCCGGGCCTCGGCACCGAGCTGCCGTTCCAGCATCTCCACATCGATATCCTCCAGCCGCGCACCGGGATAGGACTGGGCGAGCTGCGCGGCCAGTTCGTCGAGTTCGCCGAGATCCTGCATCGCCTCGACAGCGGCCCCCATACCCAGCGGGTCCTCCCCGCGGAAGCGCCGCCCCGATTCCCAGTCCTGCCCCGGCCGCAGCGCGCGCAGATTCGCGTCGAGCGCCGCGATCTGCGCCGCGATACCCGGATCACCGAATGCCTGCTCGATGAGGTCGTTCAGCTCGGCCCGCTGCTGCTCCGACATCGAGTTCATCATCCGCTGCGCCGCGGCGGCACGGGCGGCGAGCGCATCGATCAATTCCTCGGTATCGCGCGGATTCTCCGGGAAGAACTCACCGTGCCGGGCCATGAATTCGGCGAACCGCTCGCCGGTGTCCGCGCCACGGGCGTGCGCGGCGAGCAGTTCGTTGAGGTCGGCCATCATTCGCCGGACCCGTTCCACATCCTGCGGGGTCGTACTCCGCAGGGCCTGTTTCATTCCCTGGAAACGGGATTCCAGGAGTTCCCGGCCGAGCAGCTCGCGGATCTTGCCGTAGTTCTCCTGCCCGGTCTCGGATCGCCACCGGTATTCGCTCAGTTCCCGCACCGCCCCCGCCGTACCGGAAGGCAGGGCGTCCAGCCGCATTTCCGCGAAGCGCGCATCATCCGACGGATCCGGGAAAAGGGCCCGACGCTCGGCCGTCAGCGCCTGGTCCAGCAGTTCGCGGACCTGCTGCAATGTCCCGTCCAGCCGATGATTGCGGGAGATCTCGGCCCGCCGCTGCCACAACCGGCGAGTCAATTCCTCGAGGCCGGGCAGGCCGGTCGTGCCCCGCCGCAGCAATTCCTCGAGCGCGGCACGGGGGGAGGAACCCTCCATCACCTCGCGCCCGATCTCGCCCAGTGCCTCCCGCAGATCGAGCGGGGGCGCCAGCGGGTCGGGCCCGTCGTGGTAGGGCCCATAGGAGTATCGGTCCGCCGCTGTCATAACGCCCTCTTCGAAATCCGGTACCGCGATCAGCCGCCGTACACCGCCGTGCCCTCGTCGCCGGAGTCCTTGGCCACCTGCCGGGCCAGATACAGGGATTCCAGCGCGAATTCCACCGCCGCGGCGATCCGCTGCGGCGGATCCCCGGCATCGGCCCCCAGCCGGAGCGCCACCTCGTGCAGTATCGGCAGCTCGGGGAGCGCGGCGAGCACCTGCGCACCGGGAACCTGCTCGCCCGTGGTCACCAGATGTCCCTCGTCCACGGCCTCGGCCAGTGGACGCAGGTTCAGCCCGCCCAGCCGCTCCCGCGCGGTATCGGCGAACGCGCGCCGCAGCATATGGGTGAGATGTTCCTCTTCGCGCCCCTCCTCCCCGGATTCGAACTCCAGCTTGCCCCGCAGCACCGCCGGCACAGATTCCAAGTCGACCGGCCGGGCGACCGCGGGATTCTCGCCGGTGAGCGCGGCCCGGCGCAGAGCCGCCGCGGCCACGGTTTCGGCCGCCGCCACCGCGAACCGCGCCGAGACACCGGAGCGTTGATCGATGGCCGGGGATTCCCGCAGCCGCCGCACGAACCGCGCCAGCACCTCGATCAGCGGATCCCCCACTTCCGCGACCAGCGCGGCCTCCTGCCGGACCAGCGCCATCTCCGCCGGCACCGTGAGGGGGTAGTGGGTACGGATCTCCGCACCGAATCGGTCTTTCAACGGGGTGATGATCCGGCCGCGGTTGGTGTAGTCCTCGGGGTTGGCCGTGGCCAGCAACAGCACGTCCAGCGGTAGTCGCAGCGTATAGCCGCGCACCTGGATATCCCGCTCCTCCATCACGTTCAGTAATGCCACCTGGATACGTTCGGCCAGGTCGGGCAGCTCGTTGACGGCGACGATGCCGCGGTGCGCACGCGGGACCAAGCCGAAATGAATGGTTTCCGGATCGCCGAGACTACGGCCCTCGGCGACTTTCACCGGGTCGACATCACCGATCAGATCCCCGACGGAGGTATCGGGGGTGGCGAGCTTCTCGGCGTACCGCTGCGAGCGGTGCCGCCAGGCCACGGGCAGATCGTCGCCGAGTTCGGCCGCGAGCCGGTGCCCCTGCGGGCTGATCGGCTCGAGCGGATGTTCGCCGAGTTCGAGCCCCTCGATCACGGGGGTCCATTCGTCGAGCAGGCCGATCACCGTCCGCAGCAGCCGGGTCTTGCCCTGCCCCCGCTCACCCAGGAGCACCACATCGTGGCCGGCCAGCAGCGCGCGCTCCAATTGCGGTAGCACAGTGCGCTCGAATCCGACGATCCCCGGCCACGGGTCCTCGCCCGACGCCAGCGCGGCCAGCAGATTCTCCCGGATCTCGGCCTTCACACTTCGCGGCGCGTATCCGGCCGCCCGCAACGCGCCCGCTGTCGCGGGCAGGTCTGTTGGCACAGTCACCTCATCGACGCTACGACGATTTCGCCCAGAGGTCGACAGTCGACCGCCGCACCGGACCACGCCCGCCCCGCCCATACGGCTCAGGAGGCGCCCGCCCGCAGCCGCTCCCGGACGATCCCCAGTCCTTCCCCGCTCAATTCGTCCACGGCGCTGTCCCGCCCCGAGACGACCAGCAACAACGACAGTATCGGCCCCCGCACCCGCGGCCCCGGCCGATCCACCGAGCGACCGCCTTACGCCGGTGCCGGCGACTACCGGGCACGGCGTTCTCTCGTAGCGCCCGGCGCCACAGCGCCCTTATTTCCGGGTCGCTCCGTGCGCGCGTGCCTCCGCCCAGAGCCGCCGAAGAATGGTCGCGGCCGGGTCCGCGGCCGCCGACCGGAACTCGGTACCGGCCCACAACGCCATATCCTCGGGCGCGGCCGCCGCGGCCGCCGCCGCACGCACCGGGCTGGTGAGATGGTGCAGTTGCGGATACGCGGCCGGCGCCGCCGTGTCGTAGGCGGCGATGAAGTCGTTGGCCAGCCCGCGCGCGGGGCGGCCCGAGAAAGCCCGGGTCACGACGGTGCGGGTGTAGCGCGGATCGCCCAGGGCGTCCTTGTGCGCCGCCTTCGCCCCGGACTCCGGGCTGCGCAGGAACGCGGTACCGAGTTGTACGGCGACGGCCCCGTGGGCGAGCGCCGCGGCGATCCGGGCGCCGTCGCCTATCCCACCCGCCGCCACCACCGGCACCGGGCACCAGGCGGTGATCTCGTCGAGCAGGTCTAGCAGCGGTACCGCCGCCGGCTCGTCCTCCACCCGGAACGTCGCCCGGTGACCGCCCCCTTCGGGCCCCTGGACACACAGCGCGCCCACCCCGGCCGCCACCGCGTCCCGGGCCTCGTCCGGCGTGGTCACGGTCGCCATCACCGTGCATCCCGCGTCGCTCAGCCGGCGGAGAGCCGGGCCCGGCGGCAGGCCGAAGGTCAGCGAGACCACCGGCACCCGCTGCTCGACCAGAAGATCCACTTTGGTGTCGAACCAGTCGTCGTCGCGTTCCCGGATCACGGGTAGCTCGATACCGTATCGCCGGGCGGTCTCCCGCAGCAGTTCCCGGTACTCCCGCACCGCGGCCGCGTCGTACGCCGGCTCCTGGGGAACGAACAGGTTCACCCCGAACGGCGCGTCGGTCCGGGACCGCACCTCCCGGACCTGCTCCGCCGTCGCCTCGGGGGTTTTGTACCCTGCGGCGAGAAACCCCAGCCCACCGGCTTGCGCGACACTCACCACCAGATCCGGGGTGGACGGACCACCCGCCATCGGCGCGGCAATGATCGGAACGGCGAGATCTGCGGGATCGAACATGCTCCACCTTCCTCGGTCCGGAACCGGATTCGACCCTACCCACCGGCCGCGGCCGGCGGTCGCGGCAAAGGTTACGACACAACCGGGACCGGGGCGCCGGACGATCTCGGCTCGCCGGGCCCGGCCGGCCGCCCCGGTGCTCGCGGGAGCGATCGGCACCGCCGCGGTGCCCCGGGCCGGCGGTTCAGAAGCGGTTCTTGTGCTCGGTCACCCATTCCGCGAATGTCCGGGCAGGCCGGCCGAGTAGCCGGGCGACGGTTCCGTCCGGAACCCGGGCGGCCTCCGGAGGGTCGGCATGCCAGCCGATGACATAGTCGGCGTCGGCCGCCGGCACGCCCGTCCGTAGCAGCCGCTCGGTGGCCTGTTCTCTGCTGATCCGTTCGAAGGTGATCTCCCGGCCGAGCGCCTCGGCGAGGATCGCCACCCGCCGGGCGGGGGTCAGTGCCTCCGGACCGTTGAGGTTGTACGCCCGGCCCGCGTGACCGTCCTCGGTGAGCGCGAGCGCGGCCACCGCACCGAGATCGCCCTCGTGCACCACCGCGCTGGGGATATCGAAGGGTTCCCGCACCACCCCTTCGGCCCGGACGGATTCCGCCCAGGTGAGCGTATTGGACATGAACTCCTGTGGTTCGAGCCTGGTCCAGGCGACCCCCGACTCCGCCACCGCGGTCTCCGCCGGACCCACGTACCCACCCCACAGGATGGTGATGCGCTCGACCCCGGCGGCGACGGCCCGCCGGACCAGCTCGGGCCCGGTCTCGGCCACACCCGGCGTGACGGTGATGTGCAATCCCGTCACACCGTCCAGCGCGGTATCGAGGGTGCTCGGCTCGGTATGGGTGCCGGCCACCACCTCCGCGCCCGCGGGCAGCGACCCCGTGGCCCGCTCCGGGTCGCGGGTCAGTGCCCGCACCGTCCGTCCTCGGCGCAGCAGCTCGGCGACCACGTGCCGGCCGGTGTTTCCCGTTGCGCCCGTTACCAGAATCGTCATGATCAACTCCTTCCGGCGACGACGCTAAAACCTCGATCTAACTCGAGGTCAAGTACTCGGCGGAGCGCGCTGGTCACCCACCGCTTGCCCGCACGGACGATACAGCCCAGAATTGCCATAGGGTTTCCCTGTAATTCGACGCTCGAGCCTGATTCCAGGTATTTGCGCACCCGTTGGATCGTGGGTGCGGTAGACAGGGCGGACCGTACGCGGCCGGCGCCCGGAAACCTCGATACGAGGCGGCGCTCATGCCAGACGTCGACTATTGCGTAATAGGTGGGGGATTTGCCGGATTGTCCGCCGCGCTACGGCTGAAGCAGGCAGGCCGATCGGTGGCTCTTCTGGAAGTTACAAGCAGTACACCGGTGGATTCCCGCCCGGTCGGCGGCATGCTCAGCCATGCCCCCACCGGTGTACTGACCCAGTTCGGCCACGCGCTGCGCGAACGCTGCGGCCGCATCCACTGGGCCGGAACCGAGAGCTCCGCTGTGATGTGCGGCTGGGTAGACGGAGCCGTCCGTTCGGGCGAGCGGGCGGGTGGCGAAGTACTCGCGCACGAGACCATGGCGGTGGTGGGTGGAGAGGCGGCCGATCGTTGAAGGTCGTCCGCCGCGCCGTATCAGGGTTTGCGGCCGACCGCCGCGTAACCCGGGATCTTCGTGTCCATCGATTTCGCCGGTTCGATCGGGGGCCGCCACCGGTGGATGGGCACCACGCCGGGCTCGAGGATTTCCATTCCGTGGAAGAACCGGGCGATCTCCTCCCGATCGCGCGGATGGCAGTACATCCCGCGCTCCTCGTACACCTTCACCGTGGCTCCGACACCCTCCGGATCGAAATCGGCGGTCAGATGCGTCAGGGTCAGATACGAGCCCGGCGCCAGCGCGTTCACCAGTGTCTCGGTGACCTCGTACGCCCCGGGCACGAAGTTCAGCAGAGCGATCATGGACAGGCCGATCGGCTCGTCGAAATCCAGGGTGCGGCGTGCGGCCCGCAGGATCTCCTCGGGCCGGGTCGCGTCGGCCTGGAGGTAATCGGTACGCCCTTCGGGGGTGCCGACCATCAGCGCGCGGGCGTGGGCGAGCACGATCGGATCGTTGTCCACGTAGACGACACGGGCTTCCGGCATCTGTTCCTGCGCCACCTGATGCAGGTTCGGTTGGGTCGGGATACCCGTACCGATATCGAGGAACTGACGTACCCCGGCCTCTCCGGCGAGAAACCGTATCGCTCGGTGGATGAACCCGCGGTTCGCCTGCGCGGCGAGCCGCACCTCGGGAAGCGCCCGCAACACCTTCTCGGCGGCTTCCGCATCGGCCGGGTAGTGATCCTTACCGCCGAGGTAGTAGTCGTACATCCGCGCCACATGCGGCTCGTGCGGGTTCAGGCCGGTCCTGTCCATACCGGCCAAGATACAAGACCTCCAACGGTTTTCGAACGGCATCACCACCGCCGGCCCCGGCCCGGCGGCATACCGGCCGCCTTTGGGAGCAGCCACCCGCGCCCGTGCTCACCCGAGCCGTCGTCCGGATGGGCCCCGGACGATCTGCCAGGATGGCCGCATGAGAACCATGGCTCGATCCGGCATGTTCCCCGCCGGAACTCTGGTTCTGCTGAGCGCGCTCTATTTCGCGCAGGGACTGCCGTACGGATTCTTCACCCAGGCACTTCCCGTGGTGCTCCGCGAATCCGGCTTCTCCCTGATCGAGATCAGCGCCACCGGTATCCTGTTCGCCCCCTGGGCCCTGAAATTCCTGTGGGCGCCCTATGTGGACCACTACGGCACCCGGCGGCAATGGTTGCTGTCGCTGCAGCTCACCGCTTCGGCGGTGACGCTCGGGCTCGCCTGCCTGGATCTGTCGTCGTCGCTGCGCTGGCTGCTGGCGGGTATCGCCGTGGTCAACGCGGTTTCCGCGACCCAGGACGTCGCCACCGACGGTCTCGCCGTCCAACTCCTCGGGCCTCGGCAGCGCGGCCTGGGCAACGGCATCCAGGTCGGCGCCTATCGGATCGGCATGATCGTCGGCGGCGGCGCCCTGCTCTGGCTGTTCGCACTCGCGGGGTGGCCGATCCTGTTCGTCGCCATGTCGATTCTGCTGCTCGTCACAGCGATCCCGGTGTGGTGGTCACCGCGCACCGCGATTCGCAGCACACCGGAGAGAACAGCACCGCACCCGGCCCGGTTGGCGACCGGATGGTGGAAGCGGCTGCGCCGACCGGGAATGATCGTGTTCATCCTGCTCATCGGCGGCTTCAAGTTCGGCGACTCGATGGGCTCGGCGATGGTCGGCCCGTTCATGTCCGATACCGGCCTCACCCTCGGGCAGATAGCCCTGGTCAAAGGTGTTCTCTCCTCTACCGGGGCACTCGCGGGAGCCGCGCTGGGCGGGTGGCTGTGTTACCGGCACGGCCGGCGCCGCGCCCTGCTGATCGGCGGTATCACGCAGACCGTCAGCCTGGCCCTCTATCTGCTGGTAGCGCTGGGAGTCGGCGGGTTCGAGCTGATCGTCACCGCGAGCCTGGCCGAACATGTTCTCGGCGGCGCCGCGACCGTCGCGGTGTTCACTCTCATGATGGACGCCGCCGACCCCGAGCACGCCGGCAGCGACTACACCCTGCTGGCGTGTGCGGTCGTGACGGTGCAGGGCATCGCGGGGTTCGCCGCCGGAACGGTCGGCGAACTGCTCGGCTACCCGGCATTGTTCGGCTCGAGCCTGGTGTTGTCGGGAATCGGCTGCGCCGCCTTGGTGCTCGCGACCGATCGAGGTGCCGGGCCGGCGGGTGTCCATACGGTGTGGGCGGTTCCCGGCCGGGTTGCCCGATGAGTCTCGGCGCCGCCGGCAGCCGCGCCGGCCGTACCCGCGCCCTCCGGGCTGCGACCGGCCGAGTTCACTGCGAAGATCGACCCTCGAGACGCTTCGAGGGGCCGGGCCGAACACCGAAACGGCACCGAACCAGTCCTCCTGCCGATCCCTTCTCGCCCCGCACCGAAAGAGCTACCAGTTGTACACACCCGGCAATCGCTTCGATCCGCTCCCCCGATCGCTCACCGAACTGAGAGCGGTATTCGGTTCCTTGCCCGCCGACGGCGAACTCACGGGTGACTATCGGGCCGAGTTCATCGGACCACGGCCGCTGCATACCGCCGCGCCCCGGGCGATCGCGCTCGGCGGTATGCCCCGGTGGCACGGGAAGCGTTTCGCCGGGGACGGGACCGCGGTCAATCTGCTCCGCGCTTCGGCCGCCGCCGACGCACCCCTGCTCGAACGACTCCCCATGGGCGTGGACACCGAACCGTCCTGGTTGGACGGGCAACCGGCGATCGTCGTCTCCTACGGAGCCGATGGCCCGATCCCGTGGCGGTGGGTTCGCGACGAATTCCGGTTCCTCGACGCGCGGACACTCCTCGGGCTCACCTTCGCCGGTGGCCGCTGGTCGCGCCGCGCCGCCGCGCCGTTCCTGCTGATCCGGGAGAGCTGAGCCCTACCGTTCCCCCGGGCCTTCGGCGTCGGCAACTGGTACCGCTACGTCGGTGACCCCGAGATCCCGAGGAGGAGGCCGATGCCGACCCGCTCCCGATCATCATGGTGGACCGGATCCGCACCCCGCTGCTCGTCGCTCAGGGCGCCGACGACGCACATATCGTGCAGGCCGAATCCGACAATATCGTCGCCCGGCTGCGCGAACGCGGTATCCCGGTCGAGTATCTGGTCGCCGAGGACGAAGGCCACGGTTTCGGGAACCCGGAGGACCCGATCATGCTGTACCGCGCGATCGAGCGGCACTTCGCCCGGTATCTCGGCGGAGCGGGGTGGGTGATCGGGAATTCGAGTAACGAGCTCGCCTCCGGTGCGATGTATCCGGACAAGATCAAACCAGGAGGTTCGTATGTTGTCTGCGAAGCGGCTCGCCGCCGGCGCCGTCGTTGCCACCGCCACCGCGGCCACTGTGCTCGCCGGTGGCGGCGTGGCCCAGGCCGACGTACCGGTGTGGCAGGCCAACTGTCACGTCTACAACGTCTTCAATACCGGGGGGATGGCCAATTGCGAGCTGCCGACCTGGCACCAGGTGAAACTCACCTGCGTCGCGTGGCCCGTCCCGTTCACCTACTGGAAGTACGGCCCGGTGCAGTACGGGCAGAACCAGTCCTGGGCCAGCTGCGACTCGTTCAACGCACTGACGAAGGTCGAGGTCATCCAAGCGTAGGTTGTGGACGACCGTTCCACGGTAGCCGCTCTTGCGAATACGTCGAACCGCCGTCGCGGACGCTGCGACGTATTCGCGGAGCAGCACGAAGCCGGACGGGCGGCCGACCACTGTGGTGCGATTTCGTATTCGGCCCCGGAGTATCCGGCTCGATAGGCCGACCCTCATGAAGCGGCCGGACCCGAGCTCTCCGTCGACCTATGAGGAAGCGCTGCGAATCGCATGCGATCTGGCCCGCAACGCCGACACTCTCGTCCCCTACCCCCATCAGGGTCTCGAAAACGCTCGTTACGGGCGGGGTTTCGCTTTCCTACAGACGATCGGAACCGACCGCGGCGATATGGACGGCTATGTCCTGGTGACCACGACCGGTTACGGCAGCGGACTGCTATCGGTGGGTGGAAGCACCATCGATACGGTGATCGCCGAGCACCTGGCCCGAGCCGAACACGCCAACAGGAACATTCCCGACAGTGAACTCTCGGCGGCGCACCGCGTGGCGCTCGAGGCCTACGATCTCGGCCTCACGCGCACAGGCGAACTACCCGGGCGCAGGAAGATCGATGCCGCGACAGCCGACTACGCCGAGTACGTTCTCATCGCCCTGCGGCGCAACGGCAACCGGGAAGATCCCGGGCGCGTTGTTCTCGCCCGCAACGATTTCCTGATGCGGAGTCCGGTCGCTGGGCGTCGATACACCCAGCCCTGCCCGCGCTGTGAGCGGCCGGCGGTCTTCCAGGAACGCTACCCGCGCGCGGTATGCGATCACTGCCTGAGCCGCACCACCGACCGCACCGGGCGCCGGATCACCGGTTTCAACACCCATCTGAGCGGCGGAATGATCGCCTACTACACCGACACCCTCGAGGACCCGGACGGATCCGGCTCCCAGCGGGAAGAATGCGTCGAGGTGACCCGGACCGGTATGTGCTTCGTCGCCGGACAACCCGCGACCATGCAGGAGGCACGTTTCGGTGGGATCGTCGTACAAATGGCATCCGGCCACCGGCCACGCCGGAGATGGCTCGGTAGGGGTTTTCGTAGACGCTGACCCGCTACCCGTCCGACCATCCAGTACGCCGCCCGGGCGGCACGAGTCTACGGCCGATGCGCCGCCACCCGCCGGCGCATCGGCCGCCCGATCGGTTACGCGGATGCGCAGATCGCGGCGATCTGCCTGGTGAACGACTGCCCGGTGGCAACCCGCGACATCGAGGATTTCACCGACC
Organism: Nocardia sp. X0981; assembly: GCF_977089955.1. Classification (NCBI taxonomy): domain Bacteria; kingdom Bacillati; phylum Actinomycetota; class Actinomycetes; order Mycobacteriales; family Nocardiaceae; genus Nocardia; species Nocardia sp. X0981. The sequence continues at coordinate 375,902 of NZ_OZ372435.1, forward strand.
TCGGCATCACCATCATCAACCCCTGGGAGCCGACCACCGACTGCACTATCGCGTAGCAGTTGGGACTCCACCGGTAACAGGCGCCACCGAACGGCCGAATATCCCTGCAGCGCACTGGCCTTCGCCGCACGCACGAGACTTCGGCGAACCTCTGGATACAGGCCGGTGCTCTCCCGAACCGCTCCCGATCAGCCGTAGAAGGTGGGCCTGTGACTCCTCCGATGCTGTCCAAAGGACAGAACGCGCCTCTGCCCGAGGATGCGAAACACATCGACGTCGTGCTCGGCTGGGCCGAGCCGGAGTTCGAGGTGGACGTGTCCGCGCTATTGCTCGGAGCCGATAACAAGGTCGGGTCCGACGCCGACTTCGTGTTCTACAACCAGCCGGAATCGCCCGATGGCTCGGTCCGGTTCGCGGGCACCGACACCATCGGGCAGGGCGCCCGGGCACGTATCACCATCGATCTGACATCGGTGCCTTCGAACGTCCATTCCATCGCGTTGGCGGGCAGTGTCGCCGCAGGCGATTTCGGAGCACTCGGTGAACTCGCCCTCGACGTCGTCGACGAGACCGGTCGTCCGCTGGCCCGGTATGCGACGCGAGACGCGTCCACCGAGTCGGCATTCGTCTTCGGTGAGATCTATCGCCGCGGCAACGGCTGGAAGATCAGAGCTGTCGGGCAGGGCTGGGAGTCGGGTCTGGCGGGGCTGGCCACGGATTTCGGTGTCGCCATCGATGCCTCCGGTGACAGCGCCTCGAGCGGTGATGTGTCCGGCACCGAGCAACCCGGGCACTCTTCCCCGGCCGCCTTCATCCCGGAATATCCTCGAGGCTCCTCCTATCGTCTGTGGAGCGAGGCGCGCACGTGGTGCGACCACGAGCTGAACGTCGAAGACCGGTATCTGCCGGCGATCCGCAGCCTCTTCCCACCGGATTTCCCGGAGGGCGGCTCCGTGCTGACCCCGGAGGTGCAACTGGTTCCCGAACCCGCCGGACCGCAGGGCCCTTTCTCCATCTCGATTCGAGCCAAGGGCCAGACGATCGGCTATCTCGACCCCGACGAGGCACCCCGGTGGGCCGGCCCGATCAGGCGCATCGTCGCGTCGGGATTCGTACCGACCACCTCGAGCAGGATCTGGGCCGACGAGTACGACGGCTGGAACGGCCCCGAGTTCCGGGCCCGGGTGCAGATCGCCCTCGGCGAGCCACACCTGGCCATCCCGTCGAACGACCCACCGGCGCAGCCCTACACGCTGCTTCCCCGGTCGGCGATCGTGCAGGTGACGAAAGAGAACGAGCATTTCGACGTGCTGCGTCACCATGTACCGGCGACCGGGCACGGCCTGTTGTTCGTCACCCTGGTCGAGAATGTGCCGGCAGCGGGCAAGGCGAAACCACATGTCGAAGTACGCGTCGACGATCAGCGGGTGGGGCAGCTGACCCCGCAGATGAGTCAACGGTTCCTCCCCATGATCCAGCACCTTCGGACGCGCGGGCTCACCACCGCCTGCTGGGGCGACATCAAAGGCTCGGCCGTGGCCGCCGAGGTGCGCATCGACGGGATCAAAGCCAACGAGGCGACACCGGCCGTGCTGGACGGGCCACCGGTGACCGTCGCCCCCCTGTGCCCGGCGAACCCGGATCCCAACCGCTACGACCTGGCTCCGATGAGTTCGCTCCTGACCCCACTGCCGCCGATGCCACCGACACCCACCGCGTTGCCGAAAGAGCCGCCGGACGGATCGATCGTCAAATTCGACAAAGGCAGCGGCCGCTACCACTACATCGCCGTCCGACGCGGCGACAACTGGGAAACCACCGCGACCGGCGACTGGGGCTCGATCGACGAGGTGATGTCCTGGAGCAACCTGGCGGCCCGGGTCCGCACATTCGAAATCGCCACCGAGTGGAGCCCCGTCGACCCGGCGCGGGATCGACGAATCCACGCTCATCTGGCGGTCGTGCGCTTCACAATCGGCGACAGGTACCTGGCGGCGATCAATGTCTGCGCCGACGGTCGGGCAGCGGGCGATTGGTACACAACGATCACCGACGGTGCGGAGCACAGCCTGCCCTTCGGGGATTACGCCCGCTGGCAGGATATAGCCGCACACGGTAGCCACATCCAATTGGTAACGAGGTGGTCCGCACTCGTCTGATCGAGTCGTACCCGATCAGAGTTCTACAGGCAGGCGAGCGCGATATCGATGCTTCACGACTGTCCGGTGTTCGGTACGCACCGAACACCGGACAGCGTGGGAGTTCCGAATCCGGAGATCGACCTCCGAGAACACTGGCACCGACTGGTCACGGCAGTCGGGCGGCATCGGCTCACTGCTGCGAGATCACTTACTTGCCGTCGATCACCCGCCCGAGTTCGAGATCGATATCGAACTCCTTCGGCGCGGCTCCACACCGGGCGATCGCATCCCGCGCCTCCGCCCGGATGGCCGCCTTGTCGGCAACGACGCGGGTCACCCCGAACGCCGGCACATAGATGAGCCACTTCGACCCATAACAGCTCACTTTCACAATGAACCGCACGCTTCTCCCCCTTCGCCTCGAATGGCCGATTCCCCTTCTTCCCACCAGGAATCGGTCTGCGCATCTGAGGTTCCGCCGTCCCGGGCGTAGAATTCGACCGCCACAGCCGGAGGACTCGACGAATGCGCCGAAAGGTCGCACGACCACTGCCTGAGCGCATCAGCGAACCGAGCAAGCGTGGCTAGCGGCAACGACCCCGCAGTACCCTTCGGTATATGTTCGTAGCACGGAACCCGCTGTACAAGCACACTCATCGCGCACCCCCAGTTTCCAGGAAGTATTAGGTGCCTCAATAGTTCCGCTGGCGCACACCGCAATCCACGGCGCACAAGATGTACCTATGATGCATCCATGCGACGGCAACGACTCATCGACGCCCGCAAGGCCATCGGCAAGACCCAAGAGGAGGTAGCCGAGGCCGTAGGCGTGGATCGCACCACCCTCGGCAAGTGGGAGCGAGACGAGTCGACCCCGCAACCGGGCCAGCGATCCCGCTACGCAGAAGCCCTCGGGCTCACCCTGGACGAACTGGCCGCCATGCTGTCCAGCGTCCCGTCGATCGAAAGCGAGACACCCGACTGGGTCTCGACCTACTTGGGGATGGAACAGTCCGCCACCACGATCAGAGCCCACGAACCCCGTGGTATCTATGGATTGCTCCAGACGCCCCGCTACACCGAAGCGCTCATATCGCGTGTGGGAATCACCGGAGTTTCGGATACCTACATTCAGCGATCGGTGGAGCAACGACTCTACCGGCAGAAGCGTGTCCGGTCCGGAGATCTGGAAATCGACCTGGTGCAACCCGAATCGGCGCTGCACCTGGTAGTCGGAACCGCAGAGGTGATGGCAGAGCAGATGGCGACCTACCTTCAACTGTCCGAACTGCCCAACGTCACATTGCGAGTTTCGCCCTACAGCGCAGGTAACCACGAAGCTCTCAGGCTCGGGAACTTCGCGCTCATGACACACCCGTGGGGCACGCCGCGAGTCCATCTGGAGAGCTACGGCGGCGGCCGATTCATCACGGATGCCGATGAAGTAGCCTATTTCTCGGCCGTGTTCGACCAGGCGAAGAACGTGGCCTTGACTCCCGCGGAGTCCAAGAGGTTCGTTCGCAGGCTAGAAAACGCATGGAGCAAGAGATGCTGAATTGGCGTAAGTCGAGTTTCACCAACCCGGAAACATGCGTTGAGGTCGCGAAAACAACAACGGGCAACTTTCTGGTCCGAAATTCCAATTCGCCGAATTCCGGCACCGTCGAATTCACCGATGCAGAATGGATAGCATTTATAAAAGGAGTGAAGAACGGAGAATTCGATCCGGATAGGCTATGAAGCGAACAACCGGACCACTTCTACCTGTACGACGCCGGGACCCTGTTCGCCATCGACAACAATGACCGGCGCATGTGGGCACGCCATAGCCCGGCTCTCGAAGACGGGCGTGATATCCATGTACCTGCCGTCGTCGGCCAAGCATGGCGGGACTCCCGGCGCCAGGTCGGGCTCGGCAAGTTTCTCGCCGGATGCCACGTCGTGCCCGTCGACCTCGAAACCGCTGAAGCAGCAGGAGTTCTCTGCGGCAGGGCAGGCACCGCAGATATCGTCGACGCCACCGTCGTCACCATGGCGGCCCGCCTCGGCGCCATCATCTGAACCTCCGACCCGGAGGATATCCGGGCGCTCATCGCCGCCCAAGACATCAAACCCGCCCCCGTCATCCGCACGGTCTGAACTTCCACCGAGGTTTCGACGCCGCCGATATCACCGTCGAGGTGCAGTGCGGCCACAGGCTCACGGAAGGGGGCTGCTCGGGCGTCCGAGCCGGACACGCACAGCAACCTGGAGAGAAGACTATCGAACCGAGGGCGCAAGTTTGCTGCCGGAGAATCGGGTCGCCGCATCACTTGTGCCCGAGGAACCGTGGCCCCGACGACAGGAACCGGATCGAGCGTGCCGATCTGTCGCCGTCGCTCAGTCGGCGGTGCCGGGTTCGACGACCCACTCGGCTTGCAACCCACTCACCGAGGAGATCATGTCGAAGTCGCCGTCGTAGTGCAGAACCGTGGCCCGGTGCCGCTCGGCCGTTGCCGCGATAAGGACATCGGCCAGCGACAGCGCCCGATGAAAACCGGCGTTCAGTGCCAACCCTTGGATCTCGAGCGCGCGCTCGAATTCCTCGTCATTGCAGGGCAGGTAGTCGAAACCGCGGAGCAGGGTACGCAGGCGCAGCGCCTCGGGCTTGCCGCGCGCCGAGTACAGCACCTCGTACTCGGTCGGGGCGCACACCGCGAGAAGCCCCGCGTGGTCCAGCGCATCCAGTCGCTGCCGCACCGCGGGTGTGCTCCGGCGGGCCAGCGCCGACTTGTCGATCAGGTAGCGCCCCTTCACGCCACCGAGGCTCCGTTTCCACGCTCGAGCGAGCCGTCCGGCTTCCGCGGCCCGGTCTGCGCCCGGATCTCCGCGAACGCGTCCTCGAACTCACCCTCGTCGATGGCCTCGAACAGCTCCCGGCGTAGCCGCAGTTTCACCCCCTCCTCCATCGCCGCCCGGACTGCCGCCGCTTTGGTCTTCACCCCGTATACCCGCATCGCCTGCTCGACGATCTCCTCGTCCAGATCAATGACAGTCCTGGCCATCGGTCATCCCTCCTCAACTCACCCCTCATCCACGATATCAATTCGATCCATTAAATGACATCGAATAGCGGGTAGCTTTCGTTCACCGCCCGATCACCGCCACCAGCTCGACCCAGGTCGTCGCCTGGCCGGCCTTGCCCGGACCGAGTTGTCGACCAAGTAATCGATCACGCGGACTCGGGCTCGCTCGGCGAGACCGCCGGCGCGCCGAGCTCGCTCCCGAGGTCGGCCGGCCCTGCGATGCCGTCGATCATCGCGCCCCTCTGCTTCGAGGCGATGAGCCGGCGCAACGCGAGGTCGAGAACGGCTCGGTTCGATCGCTCGCCCGTGAGTGCCCTGGCCCGCCCGAGTAGCCGCGGATCCAGGCCGACGCTGGTAATTGCCGTAATTTCCCCTTACGTCGACCATATAGTCACGGCGTCAGGAGACCATCCACCCATGCCGGGGCCTCCGCTCGCAGGCGGATCGCGCTATCAGACGGTGAATCGGAACTCGACTAAACGTTGAAGCGGAACTCGACCACGTCGCCGTCGGCCATGACGTAGTCCTTGCCCTCCATCCGGACCTTGCCCGCAGCCTTCGCCGCCGCCATCGACCCCGCCTCGACCAGATCGTCGAATGCGACGACTTCGGCCTTGATGAACCCGCGTTCGAAGTCGGTGTGGATGACCCCAGCCGCTTTCGGCGCGGTGTCGCCCTGGTGGATCGTCCACGCCCGGGCCTCTTTCGGTCCGGCCGTGAGGTAGGTCTGCAGCCCGAGGGTGTGGAACCCGGCGCGAGCCAGCGCGTGCAAGCCGGGTTCGGACTGGCCGATGGATTCCAGCAGTTCGGCCGCGGATTCCTCGTCGAGTTCGAGGAGCTCGGATTCCACCTTCGCGTCCAGGAACACCGAATCCGCCGGCGCCACCGAGGCTTTCAGTTCGGCGATCTTGGCCTCGTCGCCGAGCACCGACTCGTCCGCGTTGAACACGTACAGGAACGGCTTGGTGGTCAGCAGCGACAGTTCCCGGAGCAGTTCCCCGTCGACCTCTTTCGCCGCCGCGAACAGGGTGCGCCCACTGTTGAGGATCTCCTGCGCCTGCTTGGCCGCGTCCGCGTACGGTTTGCGGTCCTTTTTGACCTTGGCTTCCTTCTCCAGGCGGACCACCGCCTTCTCGAGAGTCTGCAGGTCGGCGAGGATCAGTTCGGTTTCGATCACCTCGATATCGGAGGCCGGGTTCACCTGGCCGTCCACGTGCACCACATCGTCATCGGCGAAAACGCGGACCACCTGGCAGATGGCATCGGCCTCGCGGATGTTGGCGAGGAACTTGTTGCCCAGCCCGGCCCCCTCGGAGGCGCCCTTGACGATGCCGGCGATATCGACGAAGGAGACCGTGGCGGGGACGATGCGGGCGGAGCCGAAGATCTCGGCGAGTTCGTCCAGCCGCGGATCGGGCAGCGGGACCACCCCGACGTTGGGCTCGATGGTCGCGAAGGGGTAGTTCGCGGCGAGCACGTCGTTGCGGGTCAGCGCGTTGAACAGCGTCGATTTTCCGACGTTGGGCAGGCCGACGATTCCGAGGGTGAGACTCACGAGGACAGCAGTCTACGCGGGTGAGTGGTCGCGGCGTCGCTCGGCCGTGCCACCCCGGCTCGCGTGCGCTTTCGAACCGGCGCGCAAACCGGCGGCGTAGATCGCGAACTTGATCCGGTCGCCCGGTTGTTCGGCGATGCCGAGGAGTTCCGTGGCGCGTTCGTGCTGGACGGAGCGGATGGCGAAACCCGGGATCGGGCCGAAGGCCCACCACGGAGGACGCAGCGCCTGCGGCGCCAGCCGGGCGGCGGCTTCGGTGCGCATGAGCCGGGTGGCGCAGGCCTCGGCGAAGTAGTCGGTGAACTCGGGCCAGGTGCCGGGCACGGGGCGGGTGGAGATGCCGTAGCTCCGATACCAGTCGCAGCATTCTTGGTACAGGCGTTCGCGGTCGGCGGCGGAGAGGGGCCGGACATAGGTGTCGACGGCCGTGACGAGGGTGTCGACGTAGGTGGCGTGCTGGAAGTGGAACAGTTCGGGGTTCAGGGCGTGATACCGCCGGCCGGCGGGGTCGCGGCCTTTGACGTGTTCGTGGGCGTATCGGATGACACGGGCGGGGTCGGGGTGGCCGTCGCAGGCCAGCTGGATCATCCGGCCGACACTGCGCTGCTTGTGCGCCCACAGGCCGGTGTGCACATGCTCGAGGAAAGAGGCCGCGATGGCGGGATGCAGGATCTGCAGGGCGACGGCGCGGGGCAGGGTGATCAGGAATCGCCGGTCGGGCAGATACCTGTGCAGTAGTGACCGGTGATCGACCGGCGCCGGATTCTTCATTCCGCGATACCTCCGACCGGGTTCCGAGCACCGGAACCAATGAGAGTAAGAAACCATTCCTTTCTCATCATGTCAATATGGTTCCCTTTCCCGCCGGGTCGAGCCCCGCCGACCCGGCACCACCGCCGCCGTACCGGCGTAGCGTGGCCCCCATGGAGCCGACCTCGGAGGTGGTGACGGCCCGCCCTGCCCCCGCGCTGGCCGCTTTCCTCGACCGCTACGTCGGATACCGCATGTTCGGGTACGAGCCCGGCCTGCATCGTGGGCTGCCGTCCCGGCATATGACGTTCATCGTCGCCATCGGTCCGTCCATCGACGTGATCAGCCACACCGACACCCGTCGGTCTCCGGACGACTACCGCTGTGTGCTGAGCGGACTCCAGGACAGTCCGGCGCTGATCGCGCACAACGGCACCCAGGAGGGAGTGGCGATCGAGCTCACGCCGCTGGGTAGCCGGGCCTTGTTCGGCCTGCCCGCCGCGGAACTGTGGAGCACCTCGATCGAATTCGCCGACCTGATCGGTGCTCCGGGGCGGCAACTGTGGGAGGAGCTCCAGGAACACACCGGCTGGCCGCGGCGATTCGCGGCGTGCGACCGCGTGCTCACCCGGCTCCTCGTGCCGGAGCGGACGGTGCGGCCGGAACTCGCCTGGGCATGGCGGGCGGTGACCGGCTCGCACGGGACGATCGGGGTCGAAGCCCTCGCCGATCGCATCGGCTGGAGCCGTCAGTACCTCACCAAGCGTTTCACCGGTGAATTCGGCTCGAGCCCGAAGGTGGCCGGGCGAGTGGCCCGGTTCGAACGGGCCAAACAGATGCTGCTGCACACCCCGTCGTTCGTATCGATAGCCCAGGTGGCCGCCGCCTGCGGTTACTACGACCAGCCGCACCTCAACCGCGAGTTCACCCGGCTGGCCGGCTGCAGCCCCACACAGTGGCTCACGGAGGAGATTCCATCCGTCCAAGACCCGGAACTCGCCGGCGAGCCAGGCTGAAAACCATGACCGCCACAGCGAAACCCCCCACGACAACCACCCCCGCACCGACCGTCTGGCCGTGCCTGGCCTTCCGCGACGCCCGCGGTACCGCGGACTTCCTGGTCCGGGCGTTCGGCTTCGAACTGACGGCCGTGTACGCCCGCGAAGACGATCCGTCGGTGATCGAACACGCCGAAATGCGCTGGCCGGAGGGCGGCGGGATCATGTTCGGCACCGCGAACAAGGGCGGCGGGCTGCCGGAACGACGCACCCCGGGCACCGAAACGGTCTATATCGTCTGCTCCGACCCGGACGCCCTGTACGAGCGGGCCACCGCGGCCGGGGCGGAGACGATCGCCGGATTGAAGGACGAGGACTACGGGTCGCGCGGGTTCACGGTCGCCGACCCGGAAGGCAATTTCTGGAGTTTCGGCACCTATCGGGGCCGGTGAGCCGCGTCGCTACACCGAATCGGGGCCGGGGCATGGTTGGCTGAGCCGGGTGGCCGCGGTGGTGTCCAGCCCTGCCGCGGCGCCTCCACCATCTCGCCCCGCGCGGCTTGACCTTCAGGTTGCTCGAAACCCGATGATGAGCGGGTGCCCGAATCCGACCTGATCACCATCGGCGCGTTCGCCCGCTCATGCGGTATCACGGCCAGCGCGCTCCGCTTCTACGACGACTCCGGTCTCCTGGCACCGGCCGGGGTCGACGAGACCACCGGATACCGCTATTACGCCCCCGGCCAGCTGGACCGGGCGGTGACCATCCGCCGCCTGCGGGATATCGATATGCCCCTGGAGGGCATCGCCCGAGTACTCGCGGCCGACGCGCACGAAGCGACCCGGCTGATCGATGACCACATGACCCGGCTGGTAGCACGCACCCAGCAGGCGCGCCGAACCGCCGAAGCGGTGAAAGCCGCCCTGGGTGAACCCGCCGGTTGGCTGGTGGCGACCGCGCGCGGGCCGGTGCTCGCGGCGGCGGTCGAGCAGATACTCGCCGCCACCGGAACCGACCCCGAACTGCCGGTTCTGGCCGGGGTACGCCTGGAGGCGACACCCGAATCGCTGACCCTCACCGCCACCGACCGCTACCGGCTGTCCACCCGCACCCTGGTCCCCGCGCAGGCGGGGTCGGCGGAATGGGCCACCACGCTGGACGGCGCCGACCTCGGCGCGGCGCTACCGCAGATCCGCGGCACCCACCTGGTGGATATCGAGGCCGGTGAGCACAACGTCCGATTCCGGACGGCCGATGGAGCCGTCCGGACCTGCCGGACCCTCCCCGGCCCCTTCCCGGACCATCGCGCGCTACTGGCCTCGCTCCCCGCCGCCGCGACCCACGCGGTGGTGTCGAAACACGAGCTGATGCGCACGCTGGACCAGCAGCGGGCGCGTTATCTCCGGCTCACGGTCGCGCCGGGCTCGCTCACCGTCTCGGGCGCCCCGGACGAACCCGCCACCGAACTGGCCGCGCTGGTCACCGGCCCGCCCGTCGATCTCGTCTTCGCTTCCACCATCCTGCACCCGGCCGTCACCACCGCCCTCGGACCCGATGTGCGGCTGGATATCGGAAGCGGGAAGGACCCGATGGTCGTCCGGTCCGCGGACAACGGCGACCTCACCACCCTGGCCATGCCGGCCGACCCCACAGTTGCCGACACCGAGAACGGATCCCGTAGATGACCACCGACCAGCTCTCCCCCGATACCACCATGAACGCGATCACCGAGGCCGTCACGCTCGGCCGGTCCGGCGATCCCGCCACCGCCCGCGAACACCTCCTGGCGCTCTGGCGCGGTATCGGAACCAGCGGCGACCCGCTGCACCGCTGCACCCTCGCGCACTACCTCGCCGACCTCTACGACGACCCTGCCCAGGCCCTGGCCTGGGATATCCGGGCCCTGGACGCGGCCGACACGCTCACCGACGACCGGTTGCGGCGGCAGTACACGGACCTGCGCGTGGCGGGGTTCTACCCGTCGCTACATCTGAACCTGGCCGACAACTACCGGCGGCTCGGCTCCTGGGCCGCCGCGACGGAACACCTCGCCGCCGCGCGGGCCCGGCTGGAGGCCCTCGCCGACGACGCCTACGGCACGCTGATCCGCACGGCGCTCGACGAGGTCGCGGCGGCCGTCGACCGGAAATCCACGCAGCGCCGTCCGAGCGCGCCCGGACCGGGCTACTGACCGATCGGCGACGCCTCGGCCGGTAGTGCGGGCCGGTCGGCGGTGAGCTTCGTGTAGTCGGGGGCGTAGACGGTCATCCAGTGCGGGCGCAGCCGGTAGAAGACCACCTCGCCGTCCCAGTCGAACGCGTCGTCGCCGTAGCAGTCCTGGAGGTAGGCGCGCAGTTCCGGCCATTCCGCGTCCGGCGCGCCGGTCTCCGGGTTCATGATCTCCGCGGTGCCGTGGGTGAAGACGCCCAGGTCCTCACCGCTCATATGCGCGACGCTCGCAGCGGGGCGAGCGGCGAGATGGCGGGCCTTGGCGGCGGTGCGCGCGGTGCCGAAGTACCACCGTCCGTGCAGGAAATGCCCGTCCACGCCGCTGACCCGCGGCTCGCCCGCGGCGGTCACCGTGGACAGCGCGAGGATGCGCATCCCGGTGAGCACCGCGGTCAGCTGCTCGGCGGTCAGGGTGCGGTCGGTGTCGATGATCGAGCGGAGGTGGCTCGTCGAGCGGGCCAGCGACGCATCCAGCAGCGCCTGCAGTTCGGCGAGTTCCTCGGGAGTTTCACGCATCGCACCACCGTATTCGCGCGGCGGCCGAACCCGATTGACCGAAATTGCTCGATTACGAGCCGCCTTCCCGTCCCCGTCACAGGTCGCTTCCCCCGCCCGCCCGCGGCGGGCGGGGCGTGGCCCGGACCGCCCACTCGTCGCACCACAGCGACCGTTCGCCGCATTCGCGCAGGTGCCCGACCGGCAATCGGTTACGTTCGTGTAACCGGCATGTCCGCTCGCTGTACAGGAGTTGCCCGATGGGGACAATCGAATACCTCAAAACCGACCCCGACCGACCACCCGTGGGTGTCGTCGACCGGTCCCCGATCACACCGGTGAAGAAAGCGATCTTCGCGGCGATCGCGGTGATCGGCGCCGCGGCCTGGGCGATCCTGGCGATCTCGCGCGGTGAATCGGTCAACGCCGTATGGATCGTGATCGCGGCGGTGTCCACCTACATCATCGCCTACCGGTTCTACGCGCGGCTCATCGAATACAAGGTCGTGAAACCGCGAGACGACCTGGCGACCCCCGCCGAGATCCTGGACAACGGCAAGGACTTCATGCCGATGGACCGGCGGGTGCTGTTCGGGCACCACTTCGCGGCCATCGCGGGCGCCGGCCCACTGGTCGGACCGGTGCTGGCGGCCCAGATGGGCTACCTGCCGGGGACCATCTGGATCATCGTCGGCGTCGTATTCGCCGGGGCGGTCCAGGACTACCTGGTGCTGTGGGTATCGATGAAACGACGCGGCCGCAGCCTCGGGCAGATGGCCCGCGACGAACTCGGGGTGATCGGCGGTGTCGCGGCGATCATCGGCGTGCTGGTGATCATGATGATCCTGCTGGCGGTGCTCGCGCTGGTCGTGGTGAACGCGCTCGCGCACAGCCCGTGGGGTGTCTTCTCCATCGCGATGACCATCCCGATCGCCCTGTTCATGGGCGTGTACCTGCGGTACCTGCGGCCCGGACGGGTCGGCGAGATCTCGGCCATCGGCTTCGTACTGCTGATCCTGGCGATCATCGCCGGCGGCTGGGTATCGGAGAACGACACCTGGGCCGGCTGGTTCACCTTCCATCCGGTGACCATCTCCTGGATGCTGATCGGCTACGGCTTCGTCGCCTCGGTGCTACCGGTCTGGCTGCTGCTGGCGCCGCGCGACTACCTGTCGACCTTCATGAAGATCGGCACCATCGGTCTGCTGGCGGTCGGCATCCTGGTGACCCTCCCGGTGCTGAAAGCCCCCGCTATCTCCGAATTCGCGACCTCGGGCACCGGCCCCGCCTTCGCGGGCAGCCTGTTCCCGTTCCTGTTCATCACCATCGCCTGCGGGGCGCTGTCCGGTTTCCACGCGCTGGTGTCGTCGGGGACCACACCGAAGCTGGTGGAGAAGGAATCACACACCAAGATGATCGGCTACGGCGGCATGCTGATGGAGTCGTTCGTCGCGGTCATGGCGATCATCACCGCCTCGATCATCGACCAGCACCTGTACTTCGCCATGAACGCCCCCGCCGGCGCGACCGGCGGCACCGCGGAAACCGCGGCGGCCTACACGAACGGCCTGGGCCTGTCGGGACCGCCCACCACGGGCGCCGCGCTGGAACAGGCGGCGGCGGACGTGGGTGAGGAGTCGGTCATCTCCCGCACCGGTGGTGCGCCCACCCTGGCCATCGGCATTTCCGAGGTGTTCGCCGGTTTCCTCGGTGGCGCCGGGATGAAGTCGTTCTGGTACCACTTCGCGATCATGTTCGAGGCGCTGTTCATCCTCACCACCATCGATGCGGGCACCCGCGTGGCGCGGTTCATGCTCTCCGATTCGCTGGGCAATCTCCGGGGCCCGGCCCGCCGGTTCGCCGATCCGTCATGGCGGGTGGGGGCCTGGCTGTGCTCGGCGATCGTGGTGGCGGCCTGGGGTTCGATCCTGCTCATGGGGGTCACCGATCCGCTGGGCGGGATCAACGCGCTGTTCCCGCTGTTCGGTATCGCCAACCAGCTGCTGGCCGCGATCGCGCTGACCGTGGTGCTGACCATCATGGTGAAGAAGGGGCTGACGAAATGGGCCTGGATCCCGGGTATCGCCCTCGCCTGGGATCTGCTCGTCACCATGACCGCGTCCTGGCAGAAGATCTTCTCCGCCGACCCGAAGGTGGGCTACTGGAAGCAGAACAGCATCTGCCGGGCGGCCAGGGACGCGGGCGAGCTGTGCTTGACGGCGAAAACGCCGGACGATGTGGACGCGGTGATCCGCAATACGTTCATCCAGGGCCTGCTGTCGGTGATCTTCGCGGTACTGGTACTTATCGTGGTCCTGGTCGCCGCCTGGGTGTGCTACCGGAGCTGGAAGTCCGGTGGAACCTCCACCACCGAATCGCCGGAGGAACCGTCGAAGATCTTCGCGCCCAGCGGTTTCCTGCCCACCGCGCAGGAGAAGGAAGTGCAGCGGGAGTGGGACGATCTCATCGCAAAGGGTGAGGTCGAACGGCCCGGGGCCGCACACGCCGGGGTACACGGGTGACCGGGGCGGTCGCGGAGAGTGGAACGGGCCCCGGCGCACCGGCCCGGGCGCGCGTGCGTAAGTTACCCGCGGCGATCGTCCGGGCGGCCCGCGGGGTCCTGTGGTATCTGGACTCTGTGGTGGGCGGCCAGGACTACCAGCGCTATCTGGCGCATATGCGCCGGGTCCATCCCGGCCGCCCGGTCCTGTCCGAACGGGAGTACTGGCGCGAACGCCATGCCGATGCCGAGCGCAATCCGGGCGCCCGCTGCTGCTGACCACGTACGCGAGCCGCGGGGACCGGTGACCCGGTCTCCGCGGCCGCCGCGCACCCCGGCGCAGTGTCTGTTTTCCGCTAGCCCCGGCTGAGCCCAGCTGCCATCGTGTGTGGGGTGAGCACCACGGTCCTGGATTTCGAACGCTGTTACCGCGCGGTCACCGCCCGGGATTCCCGTTTCGACGGGCAGTTCTACACCGCCGTCCGTACCACCGGAATCTATTGCCGCCCTTCCTGCCCCGCCATCACCCCCAAACCCGCGAACGTGACATTCCTGCCGACCGCGGCGGCGGCGCAGCAGGCGGGCTACCGCGCCTGCCGGCGCTGCCTCCCCGACGCGGCACCCGGCTCACCGCTGTGGAACACCCGGGCCGACCTCGCCGCCCGGGCCATGCGGCTCATCGGCGACGGCATAGTGGAGCGCGGCGGTGTCCCGGCGCTGGCCGCCGCCCTGGGCTACTCCCAGCGTCAGCTCACCCGGGTGCTCACCAGCGAACTCGGCGCGGGCCCGCTCGCACTGGCCCGGGCCCATCGGGCACATACCGCACGGTTGCTGATCCAGACCACAGCCATGCCCATGTCGGATATCGCCTTCGCCGCGGGCTTCGCGAGTATCCGGCAGTTCAACGACACCGTACGTGAAGTATTCGCGGTCAGCCCCAGCATCATGCGCGCCGAAGCGCAGCGGGCGAAGGACCACCGCCCCGCCGTCAACGGCACCCTCACCCTGCGACTGCCCTACCGTCCGCCGCTGGACCGCGACTGGCTGGAGTGGTTCCTGTCCGCGCACGTGGCGCCGGGCCTGGAACTCTGGCACGACTCCGGCGGCGACGGCCATTACCTGCGCAACATCCGCACCCCGCACGGATACGCCGGAATCCGGCTCAACGTCCGGCCCGGGCACGTCCGGGCGGAGCTGACACTGCGCGATATGCGCGATCTGGCACCCACCGTGGCCCGGATCCGGCATCTGCTCGACCTGGACGCCGACCCGGTCGCGATCGACGAGGTCCTGCTGCGACCGCATACTGCGCCACAGCCCGCCGGACCCGACCCCGTACCGCGATTCGTTCCCGGTATCCGGGTGCCCGGCTGCGCGGACGGAGCGGAACTGCTGCTGCGCACCATGATCGGCCAGCAGATCTCGGTGACCGCCGCGAATACCCACACCGCCCGCCTGGTGGCCGCGCTCGGCGAACCGGCCGAAGGTCCGGTGCGATGGCTGTTCCCGGCACCCGCGGTGATCGCCGAGCGGGGCGCCGAGGTGCTGACCGGCCCGCAGCGGCGCGTCCGGGCCATCACAGCCGCGGCCGCGGCGCTGGCCGCCGGGGATCTCGTACTGCACCAGGGCCGGACCGCCGCCGAACTGCGCCACGATCTGCTGGCACTCGACGGTGTCGGCCCGTGGACCGCGGACTACGTCACCATGCGCCTGCTCGCCGACCCCGACATCCTGCTGGGCACCGATCTCGTGGTGCGCCGGGGCGCCCTCCTCCAGGGGATCGACCTGACCGATACCGGCCACTGGTCGCCCTGGCGTTCCTACCTGTCCATGCAGCTGTGGCGGACCGCGCTACACACCCGGGCCGGCCGTGCGGCGGTCACCGGAGAAACCATCGATACCGACGCGAAAGTGAGCACCGACCAATGACCGCACTCACCGCAATTTCCTCCGCGCCGAGCGCCGGCACCCGCACCGCCGAGGCCGCGACCGTGCACACCCACCTCGGCCCGTTCACCGCGATCGTCGACGGCGACGGCGCGGTACTCGCCTCCGGCTGGACCGCCACGCCCGAAGAACTGCGCATGGTGATACATCCCTCCCTCCGCCCCGGCGAACTCCGCACCCGCGACGACCTCGGTGACGTGACCGCTGCCGTCCGCGCCTACCACCGGGGCGAACTCACCACGATCGATACCGTGCCCGTCCGCCAGCAATCGGGTGAGTTCCTCCGGCACGCCTGGGACGTACTGCGCACCGTTCCGGCAGGACAGCCGATCACCTATACCGAGTTCGCCGCCCGCGCCGGGCGGCCCGCCGCCACCCGCGCGGCCGCGAGCGCCTGCGCCCGGAACGCGGCGGCACTCTTCGTGCCCTGCCACCGCGTGATCCGCACGGACGGCACCCTCGGCGGTTTCCGCTGGGGGCTGGACATCAAACGCCGGCTACTCGATCTCGAGGCATGAGCGGCGGGTCCGAGCAGTTCACCCGGCCGGGACCCGCGATATCAGCCGAGGGTGGCGCGCAGATGCGAGCCGTTGCGGCCACGCACCACATGGAGGCGGCTGGGGATGCGCTGGCGCATTTCGTCGACATGACTCACCAGGCCCACCACCCGGCCGCCCGCGCGTAATTCGTCGAGGACCCCCATCACGGCATCCAGGGTGTCGGCGTCCAGACTCCCGAACCCCTCATCGATGAACAGGGTGTCCAGGATGATGCCCCCCGCCTCCGCGGCGACGGTATCGGCCAGCCCCAGCGCCAGCGCCAGCGAGGCCATGAACGTTTCACCGCCGGAAAGGGTACGGGCCGGGCGGACGGCACCGGTGTAGTCGTCGCGGATGTCCAGGCCCAGACCACCGCGGCGGCCGTGAGTACCGGCACGGTCGGTGTGCACGAATTCGTACCGGCCGCCCGACATCCGGCGCAGCCGCACCGACCCGGCCTCCGCCACCTCTTCCAGACGAGCCGCCAGTACATAGGAACGCAGCGACATCCGCCGGTTGTTCTCCCCCCGTCCGGCGACCACCTCGGCAAGGGCGGTGAGCTCCTGATGTGCGACCTGGGCGGGGGCGATCAGATCCACCGCCGCCCAGAGCTGCCCGCACAGGTTCTCCAGCCGGGTGACCCGCTGCACGGCGGCCGCGTGACCGGCGATCGCGTCGTCCAGGGCCGCGCGCGCCTTCCGCACCGCCTCGTCCAGCGTTTCCATATCGCGGGGTTCGGCCGCGGCCGCCGCCCGTACCTCCGGTTCGTTCACCACCGCCTGCGCCGCCGCCCGCGCCTCGTCGGCCGCGGTGAGGGCCGCGGCGATGGCCTCCTGCCGCTGCCGGGAGCGGGTGGCGGCGGCAATGATCGGCGAGTACACCCGCAGGATCGCCTGGAATTCCGCCGGCCCGTGGCCGGTTTCCGCCGACCGGGGGCCGGCCGCCGCATCCTCCACCCCGGACCACACGACAGCCGTGGTGGGCGGCACCAGCCCCGCGGACAGCGCGAGCTTCTCCACCCGCGCGGTGCAGGTAGCGACGCGCTCCCAGGCCCGCTGGGCCGCGGCATGAGCCTCCCGGCGATCCCCCGCGGCCTTGATCAAGGCGTGCAACCGCTCCCGGCGCCGGGCGATGGTTCCGTCCCGCCCGGCCGCGGTCCGCAACTTCCGGTCGATCTCGGCGAGACGGGTCCGCGCCGCCTGGATGCGCGCGGCCACCGCGCCGGCACGGGTTTCCGTACCGCGCAAGGCGTCGTGCAATTCGTTCTCCCCGGCACGCAGACGGTCGAGTTCCGCGGCACAGGCGGCGGCGGTCTCCGCCAGTTCCTCGGCATCGGTGAAACGGCCGGTCGCCCTGCGCAACGCGGCGGTCAGCTCCGCCCGGTCCGTATCGCCGCCCCGGGCGAGCTGGGCCTGGATCTCGCGCTCCACCTCCGCCAGCGCGGTCCGGGCCCGGTCCAGGTTCGCTTCGGCCGCGCGTTCGGCCGCTTCGGCCGCGGCCTCGTCCTCCTCCGATACCGCGCCGGCTTCCGGATCGGCCGGGCGCGGATGCTCGACCGACCCGCAGACCGCGCACTCCTGACCGTCGACCAGCCGTCCGGCCAGTTCCGCCGCCATCCCGGCCAGGCGCCGTTCGCGCAGTTCGAGTACGTATTCGCGGGCTTCGAGATGAGCGGCGCGCGCCGAATCCAGATCGAGGCGCGCCCGGTCGAGGGTGATCCGGGCCCCGGCCAGCGCCGCCGCCGCGGTGGCCGCTGTCCGCAGTCGTTCACATTCCGCGCGTAAACCGGGCAGCGCCGCCTTCGCGTCATCGGCTTCCCGCGCTCGCGCCTGCGCGTCCGCGATGATCTCCGGTAGCCGCGCCCGGCGCTCGGCCAGCTCGGCCGAACGCGCCCCGAGTTCCCGTTCGCTGTCGTGTAGTTCCGCGAGTTCGGTCCGAAGCTCCTCGGCCGCGGCCGCGTCGGCGCGGATCTCCTCCACTTTGCCCAGTACCGCACTCCATCCACGGATGGCGGTATCCAGGCCGAGATCCTCCTCGGGTTCCTCACGCTCGTCGGGGACGTCCTCCGGTCCGCGAAGTACCAGGCGTATCCCCGGAATATCCGCGCTGTCGGGTTCTTCGGCCAACCGCATCAGCCGGGCAGCGGCCGCCGCGGCTTCCGTGTCCTGGCCCCGAGCGGCCCGCAATGCCGATTCGGCCTCCGCCAAGGCCACGGCCACCGGCTCGGCACGCCGGGCCCGGTCCAGTTCGGCGCGCTCGGCCGCTCGCTGCGCGGCACCGGCCTCGAGGTCCGCGAGCTGCTGGCGCGCGAGGGCGAGCCGTCGGCGCTGCCCGGCCGACCGGCGTTCCCCCTCGGCCCGCTCATCGGCCTCCGCCGACTCCGTGCGACGCGACTCCAGCTCGCCGGTCGCGGCCTCGGCATCGCGACGGGCGATACCGAGCAGATCCTGCGACCACTCGACCGCGTCGAGAATATCGATCCGCTCGGTACGGTCGATTCCCGCTGTCACCGCGACCCGGGTGATCAGATCCTCCACATTGCGCTGCTGTGCGCCGATCTGCTCGTCGGAGTTCTTACGCTGAGCGGTCAGCCACTGCTCGGCCGCCCCGAACCGGCCCGTATCGAACAGTTTCTCGAGCAGTCGCTCCCGCTCCTCGTTCTCCGCGCGCAGGAATTTCGCGAAATCGCCCTGCGGCAGCAACACCACCTGGAAGAACTGGTCGGCGCTCATCCCGAGCAGACGCACGACCTCCTCCCCGATCTCCGGTATCCGGGACAGGTTCGTACCCCGGCCGTCCAACCAGGTGAGAGTGGCCTTGGCGTTTTCCACCCGGGTTCCGCTGCCGCGGAGTTTCGGCCGTTCGAATTCGGGATGGCGGGTGAGCCGCACCCGCCGGCCACCCAGAGTCGCCTCCAGCACCACCCCGGGGCGCAGCTGCGCCGGCGCATGGTCGGAACGCAGGCGTTTGTCCCCGCGCGCCCCGGGCACCCGGCCGTACAGCGCGTACGCGATGGCATCCAGCACCGTGGTCTTACCCGCGCCCGTCTGCCCGTGCAGCAGGAAGAGGCCGTCGGCGCCGAGCGCGTCGAAATCGACCGCGGCGGTTTCGGCGAAGGGGCCGAACGCCGTCATCTCCAGCCGGTGCAGTCTCATGCGGGGAGTCCCGTTTCGGCGGCCGCCGACTTCCCTTCGGTTTCGCGCACCGCTGCCGCCATCGCCCGGGCCAGCCAGTCCATCTCGGCGGTGTTCGGCTCACCGCGCACATCGGTGAGAAAGGTGCGCGCGATATCGGTATCGTCGCGCCCCCGCACCCGCTCGCGGTACTTCGAGGTGGGATCGCTGCGAGGTCGATCCCATTCCACATGTACCGCGTAGGGGAAACGCTCGCGCAGTTTACGCATGGCGTCCACGGGACGGGCGTAATCGGTGAGGGTCACCGAGACATAGTGCTCCTCGGCCGATTCCCAGCGCGGGTCCACCAGCAGCTCCTCCAGGGACCCGGTGAGCCGGCTGAGCCCGCGCACCGAAGGCAGCTCGTGGCCGCGGACCCGGACCGGGCCCTCGGCGTCCAGATCCACCAACCAGACTCGTTTACGGTGCGAACTCTCCCCGAACGAGTAGGGCAGCGGCGACCCCGAATAGCGCACGGACTCCGCCAGGGTCTGCGGAGAATGCAGATGCCCGAGCGCGACATAGTCGAAACCGGGCTCGGTGAACAGCGCCAGCGGCACCGTCTCCACACCGCCCACCGCGATCGAACGTTCCGAGCCGGTGGCCGTACCACCCACGACGAAGGCGTGCGCCAGCAGTACCGACCGGACGCCCGGGCGGCGCCCGATATCCGCGCGGATCCGGCCGAGTACCGCCTCCAGCACCTCGGCATGGGACCGGGCCCGCGGCACCCCGAGCTCGCCGCGGCATATCTCCGGCTCCAGATACGGAATACCGTAGAAGGCGATCTCGCCGTACTCGTCGGACAGCAGCACCGGACGGTCCGAATCGGCCACGGTGGTGCGCAGATACAGTCCACCGGCCGCCGCGAAACTGGCGCCGGCCCCGAGCCGGGTGGGCGAATCGTGGTTCCCCGAAGTCGCCACGATCCGCGCCCCGGCCGCCCGGAGGGCCTCGAAGCCCCTGTTGCACACGGCGATAGCCTCCGCGCTCGGAATGGAGCGATCGTAGACGTCTCCCGGTAGCACCACCGTATCCACCTGCTCCGCCGCGACGAGCTCCGCGAGCGCGCCGAGGACCCGTGCCTGATCCGCCAGCAGATCCACACCGTGGAAGGTGCGACCGATATGCCAGTCCGACGTATGCAGGATTCGCATGACCGCGAACCTAGGGCAACCCACCGACATCTTTCAACGCGAACCCGCACACCCGCGGCGCCACACCGGCAACACGCCGACGCGCGATCCGGCCGCCACCTCCCCCTTGCCATCGTGGCGGATCCCACCCATGACCCTTGACGGGTATGAATACCGCCGCCGACCACCGTTTCCGCACAAACACCGCACCGAACAGGCCGTGCCGTAACACGGTCGACCCTTCCGGACGATAGTGTTCAATCGTGGCTGCTTCCCAACGAGTGAATTCCCGGGTGCCCGCGCCGCAACGTTCGTTACTGCCGACGGTGCCGGGCGTCCCGGCCTACGCCGCAGTACTCATCGCGGCCGTCTGCACATTCCTGGGCTTCCTCATCGATGCCCTCGGCGACGTCACGGATCTCACCGGCACCTTCAGCGCGTTCTACGTCCTCGGCTGCCTCGCGGCCGTGGCCACCGTGCGGTTCCGCGGTCTGTTCACCACGATGGTGCTACCGCCGCTACTACTGTTCGTCGCGGTGCCGCTGGCCTACGGCCAGCTCACCGGAAGCAGCACCGTCTCGGTCAAGGATGTCCTGCTGAACCTGGCCATGCCGCTGGTCCACCGGTTCCCGCCGATGATGCTGGCAACGGTGCTGGTGTTGATCGTGGCGGGCATCCGGATCGCGCAACACCGCGCCGAGAACACCGAGCGTGGGACGACCGAAACCCGGCGCGCAACGAACCGGGGCCGCGGCGAACGCCGGGCGGCCCGCGACGGAAGCCGGGACCGGGCCGAAACCCGGTCCCGGCGCGAGACCGCGAAACGGCCGGCCCGCGAACAATCGAAACGAGCGCCGGGTGGGGAGGGAAAATCGGCTCGCGGGGGTAAACCGTCGCGCGCGCAAACGCTGGCCGCCCGCTCCAAGGAGAAGGCGAAAGCACGGCCGAAACGGTCCGAACCCGATTACACCCGCGATTCCTACGGCGAATCCCCCCGCCCCGGCGGCCGCGGCCGTCCCCCCGTCGACACGGGCGCCCGCCCGGCCGCGCCCCGCTCACGCGAGATGCGTGCACACCGGCCCGCGCGCACCGGTGTACCGGTACAGGAGGAACCGGTACGGGCGAGCGCACGCCGCGAACCGCCGCGGCAGCCGCAGGCCGCCCGCGTCCGCGATCGGGAACCGATCCCGGAACGGCGCCGTCCGGAGCGCCGGTGAACTAGCGCCGGGCGGCCCGTAATTCACGCGGCAACGCGAACACGAGGGTCTCGTTCGCGGTGGTCACCGGCTGTACCTCGCCGAAACCGTGCTCGGCCAGCATGTCCAGCACCCCGCGCACCAGGATGTCGGGGACGGAGGCGCCGGAGGTGATACCGACCGTCCGGACCCCCTCCAGCCAGGCGGGCTCCACCTCGCGGGCGTAATCCACCAGATGGGCCGCCCGGGCGCCGGCGCCGAGCGCGACCTCCACCAGACGCACCGAGTTCGACGAGTTCCGCGAACCGACCACGATCACCAGATCGCATTCCGGCGCCATCGCCTTCACCGCGACCTGCCGGTTCTGCGTGGCGTAACAGATATCGTCGCTGGGCGGATCCTGCAGCGCGGGGAACTTCTCCCGCAGCCGCGAGACGGTCTCCATGGTCTCGTCCACGCTGAGCGTGGTCTGGGAGAGCCAGATCACCTTGGATTCGTCGCGCACGGTCACCTTGTCCACCGCGTCGGGCCCGTCCACCAGCTGCACATGATCGGGAGCTTCACCGGCGGTGCCCTCGACTTCCTCGTGGCCTTCGTGGCCGATCAGCAGGATGTCGTAGTCGTCCCGGGCGAAACGTTTGGCTTCCTGGTGGACCTTGGTCACCAGGGGGCAGGTCGCGTCGATGGTGCGCAGATTCCGTTCGGCGGCATCCGCGTGTACGGCCGGGGAGACACCGTGCGCGGAGAACACGACGAGTTCGCCCTCGGGTACTTCCTCGGTGCTGTCGACGAAGATCACCCCGCGTTCCCGCAGGGTCTCCACCACATGGCGGTTGTGCACGATCTCCTTGCGTACGTAGATCGGCGCACCGTGCTTCTCCAGCGCCTTCTCCACGGTTTCCACCGCACGGTCCACACCCGCGCAGTACCCGCGCGGTTCGGCGAGCAGCACTCGTTTACCCTCGGGGACCGCGGTGGCGGTGCCGGCCGAGCGAGTGATTCCGACGTTCAACGGTATTGCCGAGGACATGCCGACAGGATACGTGCGTACCTCCGCCTCCGCTCCGGCCGTGCGCTCCCTGCGTACCTCCGCCTCCGCTCCGGCCGTGCGCTCCCTGCGTACCTCCGGCCGGCACGCTTCTCGTGACACTCACCACCCGGCGGCTTGCCGCAAAGAGGCGCCCTCTTTTGCGGACCACCTCATATCGGGCAGGCTATTACCATGTTTCGACCACCGTTCCTGGCCCGCGTCGCCGCCGGGGCCGCCGTCTATGTCCTCGAGGAGACGCGACGGCTGCCCGCGGCGGCGGTGAAATTTCCCGTCACCGCGGTGAGCCAATTGCTGCAGACGGGTATGCACGTCCAGCAGTTCGTCACCAGCCTCGCGATCAAAGGCGACTCGGTTTTCGACCGGCTCACCAACCGTCCGGAGCAGCAGCCGGAATGGGCCACCTTCGACGAGGACGAAGAGCTCCCGGGGCGCGGGCCGGGTGCCGCCGTACCCCGCCGCAACAGCGGATTCGACCGGTTCGAATCCGATCCGGCGGAGGTGGAGCAGGCCCTACAGGAAACCTTGGCCGGGCTGCGCGCGATCCAGAACGGCCACACCGTACCGGGGGCCCACGCGTTCGGATCCGGCCCCGGCGACTCCGGCGCGGACGAACCCGCGGCCACCGGCACCGGCCCCGCCGATACGGATTCCGTGGCCGAACTCACCGAACCGGAACCCGTGGCCGAGCCACCGGCCGCCGATCCCGAACCCGAGCTACCGGCCGTCGGGGCCCGCTACGACTACCCGAACATGACCTTGGCCCAGCTGCGCGGCCGGCTGCGTACGCTCACCGTCGCCGATCTGGAAGCCCTGCTGGAATACGAGCGCGGCACCCGCGACCGGGCCGCGTTCGTGACCATGCTGACCAACCGGATCGCCACCGTGCGAGCCCAGTGACCGAGGCCGATCCGGCGCCCACCGCCGCCCGGGCCGGTTCCGGCCGGCCCGGGCAGTCCTCCGCACCGGCCAATTCCGCCGAGCAGCCGTGGCCGGTGCGCTCGGTCTCGATGAAGGTCGCCCAGTGGATCGACCGGCTCGGCAGTATCTGGGTGGAGGGCCAGCTGACGCAGATCAACCTGCGGCCCGGCACCCGCACCGCTTTTCTGGTGCTCCGGGATCCGGCGGCCGATATGTCGTTGTCGGTGACCTGCGATCCGGCCCTGCTCCGCAACCCGGCCGTCCCGCTGCAGGAGGGCAGCCGGGTGGTGGTGTTCGGCAAGCTCTCGTTCTTTCCCGGCCGCGGCACGATCTCGCTGCGGGTCACCGAGATCCGCCCGGTGGGGATCGGTGATCTGCTGGCGCGTATCGAACGCCTCAAGGCCCTGCTCGCGGCCGAGGGGCTCTTCGATACCCGCCTCAAACGTCCGCTGCCTTTCCTGCCCGGCACCGTCGGACTGATCACCGGCCGGGGCAGTGCGGCCGAACGCGATGTGCTCAGCGTGGCCCGGGACCGGTGGCCCGCGGTCCGGTTCGAGGTCCGCAATACCGCGGTCCAGGGGCCGGCCGCCGTACCGCAGATCCTCGATGCCCTGACCGCCCTCGACAGCGACCCCGCCGTCGAGGTGATCGTGCTCGCCCGGGGCGGCGGCAGCGTAGAGGATCTGCTGCCGTTCTCCGACGAGACCCTGTGCCGCGCGATCGTCGCCGCCACCACGCCGATCGTCAGCGCCATCGGGCACGAGCCCGATTCTCCGCTGACGGATCTGGTGGCGGATCTGCGCGCCGCCACCCCGACGGACGCGGCGAAACGCATAGTCCCCGACGCCGCGGCCGAAACCGCGGCCGTGCGCGAATTGCGCGCCCGCTCGGCGGCGGCACTGCGCGGCTGGGTCCAGCGGGAGAGCGCCGCGCTGGCGCAACTGCGGTCGCGGCCGGTGCTGGCCGACCCGATGCGCGAGCTCGGGCACCGGCACGACGAGGTGGAGCGGTTGCGCGACGCGGCCCGCCGCGGCGTCGGCGAGCTGGTACGCGCCGAATCCGTGACCACCGATCATCTCCGGCGCCAGCTCACCGCGGTCGGCCCGGCCGCCACCCTGGCCCGCGGCTACGCTGTCGTGCAGCGGGTGAGCGGGCCCGAACGCCATGTGGTGCGCGAAATCGCCGATGCGCCCGCCGGCAGCCAGCTTCGGATCCGGGTGGGCGACGGCGCTGTCTCCGCGGCCGCCCTGGGCACCACCCCACTCGGCGAGCGTGGCTCGCCCGCCCGCGGATCCCGTAGCGACGAACCCGAGAGGAACTGACCGTGCCCGATACCGGCGCCGCCAACGACCTGGCCGAAATCTCCGGGTTCGGCTACGAACGCGCACGCGACGAACTGGTCGCCGTGGTGAAGATGCTGGAGCAGGGCGGTATGGATCTCGACGAGGCCCTGGCCCTGTGGGAACGCGGCGAGGCCCTGGCCAACCGATGTGAGGAGCACCTCGCCGGGGCACGCCGACGTATCGAGGAGACCCTGGCGGATTCGGACGAGCCGCAGTGACCGGGCTCTACGGCCGCAACGGCTGAGCGCTCGTCACCGCCCGGGCCAGCGTTTCGAAGGCGGTGGTATCGCCGGCCCCGCGGATCAGGACCCGGCTCGTCCCGAAGTCGGCGACCCACGCGGGTTCGGCACCCGGCTCGGCGTACACGATCCATTTCCGCCCGTCGATCTGCTGGGTTCCGCTGGCGTACCGGCCGCCCACGATATGCCCGGCCAGTACCTCTTCGGTGGCGTCGCTCTGGTTGAGCTCCATATAGGTGCCCGCCCCGGTGACATACCCGATGGTGCTCACGGTTCCGCCACCCGATTCGGTGATGGTGTCGCGCCGCCCCGAGTTCGGGGTCCAGTTCTGCGGTAGTGCCGGTTCGCGGACGGGGAAGGAGAGGTTCTGCGCGTCCGAGCGCAGCGCCGCCGCGGCGTCGAAGCTGGGTACGGCTCCCTGGGTGGGGCCGTTCGCCGCGAAACTGCACTGGCTGGTGAGCCCGGCGAACACCACGGCGATCAGCACCAACGGGATCAGCGAGAAGAACAGGTCCCGGTAGTCGTGCAGGATGCGTGGCTTTTGGTACGACACGCTCCCAGTATCCACCGGACCGACGGGTACGCCCCGCCCCGCCCCCGGTACAGCCGTACCAGGTGATCATCGGCACCCGGGCCGACGATGCGACAATTGCCCGGAACTCTCGACGCCAAGGAGGCACCCGTTATGACGGCATCTTCGACCGCTCCGAGCCGCCGCGAGGCGCCCGACCGCAACCTCGCTCTCGAACTCGTACGCGTCACCGAGGCCGGTGCCATGGCGGCGGGCCGCTGGGTGGGCCGGGGCGACAAGGAAGGCGGCGACGGGGCGGCCGTGGATGCCATGCGCCAGCTGGTCAGCTCGGTGTCCATGCAGGGCGTGGTGGTGATCGGCGAGGGCGAGAAGGACGAGGCGCCCATGCTGTACAACGGCGAGAACGTCGGCGACGGCACCGGCCCCGAGGTCGATTTCGCGGTCGACCCGATCGACGGCACCACCTTGATGTCGAAGGGGTCGCCCGGCGCCATCTCGGTGCTGGCGGTCGCCGAACGCGGCGCCATGTTCGATCCGTCGGCCGTGTTCTACATGCACAAGATCGCGGTCGGCCCCGATGCCGCCGATGTGATCGATATCTCGGTACCGATCGCGGAGAACATCCGCCGGGTCGCCAAGGCCAAGCGGGCCTCGGTCTCCGATATCACCGTCTGCATCCTGGACCGGCCGCGGCACAGCGAACTGATCCAGCAGGTCCGCGATGCCGGTGCCCGTATCCGGTTGATCTCCGACGGTGACGTGGCCGGAGCCATCTCCGCCGCCCGCCCCGATTCCGGGACCGATATCCTCGTCGGTATCGGCGGCACCCCCGAGGGCATCATCGCCGCGGCCGCGATGCGCTGTATGGGCGGTGCGTTGCAGGCCAAACTCGCCCCCACCGACGATGCCGAACGGCAGAAGGCCATCGACGCCGGCCACGATCTGGACCGGGTGCTCGAAACCGAGGATCTGGTGTCGGGGGAGAACGTTTTCTTCTGCGCCACCGGCGTCACCGACGGTGATCTGCTGCGCGGGGTGCGCTACTACGGCGGCGGCGCGTCCACCCAGTCCATCGTGATGCGGTCGAAATCGGGCACGGTGCGGATGATCGACGCCTACCACCGGCTCACCAAACTGCGCGAGTACTCATCGGTCGATTTCCACGGCGACGAACACGCCAACCCGCCGCTGCCCTGACACGCCCGCCGCCGCGGGGCACGGGCGGATCTCCCGAGCCCCGCGGCGGCGCAGCGCCCGACCACGGCCGAGCCCCGGGCAAATGTTCCGCATATGATTCAGGAGCCCGATTTCCGGGTAAAATCCGCGTGACCACCGAACCGGCGGCGCCGCGGAGATCATGCCGATTTGCCGTTGCGTTGCCACCTCATCGAGCCGGAGTGATGAGCCAGCACGGTTGCGCCCGTGCATCACCCCGGCCTGTCGCGAGAGGATGGATATGCATCACTTCGCTCGACGTTCGGCCGGATTCACCCTGGCACTCGCCGCCGCGGGCCTGCTCGTCGTGGGCTGCGGTAACAACGACGACGACTCGTCGGTATCGGAGACCTTCGGCTCACTGACCTCGGCGGTCATGCCGGGCGGCGACACCGGTGAGCCGACCGGGTCCCCCGGGGCCGAGGGTTCGCCCACCGAAACCACCGGAGCCGAGGGCTCACCGACGGGCGAGGAGACGGAGACCCCCGACGAGGACCCCAATGCCGATGCCGGCGAGACCACGGTGCAGACACCGGACGGCACGGAAGTCACCGTGAAGGGCTCCATCTATCAGAAGTACACCGAAGCGGGCGGCCCGACCGGCACGCTCGGTATGCCCGAGGGTGAGGAGCAGGTGGCGAGGGACGGCGGCCGCTACCAGAACTTCGTGGGCGGCACCGTCTTCTTCAGCGAGGACACCGGTGCCCACATCGTCTGGGGTGATATCCGGGAAGCCTGGGAGGCCAACGGCGGCGCCGATGGCGAACTCGGTTTCCCGACCTCGGACGAGGAGACCACCCCGGAGGGCAAGAAGAGCGAGTTCGAAGGGGGAACCATCACCTGGAACTCGTCCGATCGTTCCACCACGGTCACCGAGAACTGAACCACCCGCGAGGGGCGTCCACCGGCGGTGGGCGCCCCTCGCGCCGCGCCGACCCCGGAATCCGCGATCACATATGGCCCGTGGCGTATACCGTGCCCCATCACAAGGCGAGCCGCCACGCAGACCGATATCACCCGACCCGGCCCCGGCGGTCATCCGTTCTCCCGGCCGACCCGCTACCGTGTGTGCGTGCAGAATCTGTTGACCGACCGCGACCTGCTGGAATCCCTCGCTGTCGAGGTGGAACTGACCATGCGGCGCCATGTGGAAACCGCCGACGAATGGCAGCCGCACGAGTTCGTTCCCTGGGACGACGGCCGGAATTTCGCCTTCCTCGGGGGCGAGGACTGGGAGCCCGCCCAGTCCGAAC
Organism: Nocardia sp. X0981; assembly: GCF_977089955.1. Lineage (NCBI taxonomy): Bacteria > Bacillati > Actinomycetota > Actinomycetes > Mycobacteriales > Nocardiaceae > Nocardia > Nocardia sp. X0981. The sequence goes on from NZ_OZ372435.1 coordinate 404,177, forward strand.
TGAGCGATACGGCTCGACTGGCGCTCACCGTGAGCGTTCTCGTCGCCGACAATCTGCCCTCGTATCACCGAGAGGTCGGTAAATATCTGCGTACGGGCCCGTGGTGGCGCTGGGTGGGCCGCTGGACCGCCGAGGAAGCCCGGCACTCCGTCCTCATCCGCAACTACCTCATGGTGACCCGCGCCTGTGATCCGGTGGAACTGGAACGCCTGCGCATGGGTCATATGACCGAAGGTTTCCGCCGCGAGCCGCTGCATCTGCTGGATATGCTGGTCACCGCCGCGTTCGAGGAGAAAGCGGCCGCTGTCCGGCACCGCAACACCGCCGCCCTCGGGGAGAACCCGCTGGTCACCGCCATCAGTGAACGTATCGCCGAGGACGACGAGAAGCAGGCCGAGGTGTTCGCCGATCTGGTCGCCGCCGGTTTCGCGGCGGCCCCGGATCAGACCATGCGCGCCGTGGCGGACCGGATCGCGGCGTTCCGCGTACCTTCGCTCACCCTGCCGGACGGGCGCGGCAGCGACGAGGTGCTGGCCGAGGCCGGGATCTACGATCCGGCGAAACAGGACGAGCTGATCTTCGCCCCGCTGCTGCGGCGCTGGGAGGTGTTCGGCCGCGACGACCTCGGCGACGCCGGAGCGGCGGCGCGAGCGGAACTCGCCCGCTTCCAGGGCTGAAACACGGTTCGCCGGCACCGCCGGAGGGGTGCGGAGCCATCCGGTTCACACCCCTCCGCGGACGGCGCGCAACCACCGCGCGACCGGGACCGAGAGCGCGGATCAGTCCTGTTCGACATTCGTCATGGAGAGCACGTCCAGGCGGCGGTCCAGTTCCTCTTCGCTGAGCACGTCGCCGATCAGCCCGCGGTCGATCACCGCCTGGCGGATCGTCTTCTGCTCCCGCAGCGCCTGTTTGGCCACCGCGGCCGCCTCTTCGTAGCCGATCGCCGAATTGAGCGGGGTCACGATGGAGGGTGAGGATTCGGCCAGGGTGCGCAACCGTTCGGCATTCGCCGTCAAACCGTGAACGCACCGGTCCGCGAACAACCGGGACACCGCCGCCAGCAACCGGATGGATTCCAGCACATTGCGGGCCATCACCGGAATGTAGACGTTCAGTTCGAAATGACCACCCGCCCCCGCGAAGGCGACCGCGGCGTCATTGCCCACCACCTGCGCCGCGACCTGGGTAACCGCTTCGGGCAGAACCGGATTCACCTTACCGGGCATGATCGAACTGCCCGGCTGCAGATCGGGCAACTGCAGTTCACCCAGCCCGGTGAGCGGCCCCGAACCCATCCACCGGATATCGTTGGCGATCTTGGTCAGACTCACCGCGACCGTACGCAGCGCACCCGAGAGCTCCACCAGACCGTCCCGTGCCGCCTGCGCCTCGAAATGATCCTCGGCCTCGGTGAGCGCGTCGAGTCCGGTGGCACGCACCAGCTCCGCGACCACTTTCGCCCCGAACCCGGCGGGCGCGTTCAAACCGGTACCGACCGCCGTCCCGCCGATGGGTAGTTCCCCCAACCGCGGCAGCGTGGCCAGTAACCGCTCCATCCCCGCCGCGACCTGCCGCGTGTAACCGCCGAACTCCTGCCCCAAGGTCACCGGTACCGCGTCCATCAGATGGGTTCGCCCCGATTTGACCACTGTGCGCCATTCGGTGGCCTTGTCCAGCAGCGCGAGCCGCAAATGCTCCAGCGCGGGCAGCAGATCCTTGATGACCGCCTCGGTGGCGGCCAGATGGGTGGCGGTCGGGAAGGTGTCGTTCGACGACTGGGACATGTTCACATGGTCGTTCGGGTGCACCGTCACCCCGTTGTTCGCCGCGATCGAGGCGATCACCTCGTTGGCGTTCATATTCGAACTGGTTCCCGACCCGGTCTGGAACACATCGATCGGGAACTGGTCGTCGTGGCGTCCCTCGGCGATCTCGGCGGCGGCCGCGATGATGGCGTCGGCCCGCTGCGAGTCCAGCAGTCCGAGATCCCGGTTGACCACCGCGCATGCCCCCTTCAGCAGTCCGAGCGCCCGGATCTGGGCCCGCTCCAGCCCTCGCCCGCTGATCGGGAAGTTCTCCACCGCCCGCTGCGTCTGGGCCCGCCACAGCGCGTCCACCGGAACGCGGACCTCGCCCATCGTGTCGTGCTCGATGCGATACTGCTTCTCCTCGCTCATGACCCGACCCTATGCCGCGTCCGAGCGAAGTTGTCGTGCCACGCGCGTGAGTTCCGGGTCACGGGGTCCGGGGCCGATACCCGCTCGCCGTCCGCGCCGCCGAGTACGTTGCGGCCCAGAGCGGTGGGCTCCGCCCGGTTGTTTCAGCCGCGGCCGGCGAGCAGCCGTTCGATCGATGCGCGCAGATCCGCGTGCGAGACCGGGTCGATATGGAAATCCTGATATCGGTGCCGGTAGATGTATCGACCATCGTCGGCGATATCGAACCAGCTCAGATACCGGGGCGGCGGCGGTTCCGGTTCGCGCAACCGATGGCGCGCCTCCAGAAAACCCGAACCCGCGCGCGGTGCCTTCAGCAACCGCCGCATCCGGTCGGCGGGCTGTGGGGTGCCGCCGTTCCAGATCTCGTAGGTATCGCGGAGCCGGTCGATACTCTCCACCAGCGGCGCCCGGGTGCCTTTCGGCAGTTCGCCGAGAATCTGCAGGAAAATTCTGGCGACGATGGCGGGCGGCCCGATCTCGAGCACGAGTTTCCCGTCGAAATCCGTATCCACGCCGGGGAACTGGACAATCGTGATACCCGCGCTCCCCACGAAGGACCCGTAGGCACGGATCCGGTGCCTACGGCTGCCCGACAGCGTGAGCGTGGACTCGGGGTCGGCGGCGGCGCGCAGCGCGGCCGTGAGATCCGGATCGCCGCCCCGCGGATATCTGGTCTCGATCCGGGCCGCCAGTAGCCGGAACTCGCCCTCCCAGCGCACCGACGACCGCAACTCCAGCGGATAGGGATACCGGTCCTGTCCGGTCTCCTTCCAGACGTGCATGAACTCGTCCGGAGTGAACTCCCACTTCACCGTCGCTCACCACGGTCTTCGGCCGGCTGCGCCGCCGGTACATCGGCCCCCAGCACCCCGCCCAGCGTCGCGATCCGGGGCCCGAACAACTCCTCCTCGCGGTCACGCACCAGGTAGTCGGGAGTCGTATGCTCCGCATCGTCCTCACCACGCCGACCCGCCGCACCCGACATCATGCCGGGCATACCCGACATCGCCCGGCTGGTACCGGCCGCGGTCGACGCGGCGGCCGCAGTGGTGGTGGACACGCCCGGCGCGCCCGGGGTCCCCGGCACGGTTCTACCCGGACTCTGATTCTGCGGGGTGCCGCTCGGAGAACCGGGCGTCCCACTCGGCGTGCCTGCCGGCACGGATGGGGAGCCCGTGGTGGTGGTCGACGGCGTCGTACGCTGCGGGTCGCCGGTCGGAACACCGGTGGTGGTGCTGTTCGGCTGCCGGGTGGACGGGGTCTCATTCGTACCGGCGGTCGTTGTCTGCGAATCCTCTTCCGTCACCGCGGTTTCCGAGGTATCGGCCGCGGTTTCGTCCTCACCGGAAGTTTCGGTACCCGGGGTTTCACCGGCCGGGCCGGAGCCCGCGGGGGCGCCACCGGGCCCGCCGGAAGACGGACCGCCCGGGCCGGGGTCGTCGGTCCGGTCACCGGGGATCTGCACCGGAACGAAAGTGGGAACGCCGTCACCGGCAGGCTGGTAGGTGGGTTTATAGGTTGTATTCATCACTTCGACGGCGGCCAGGCGCTGATCTTCCTTGTACCGATCGAAGGCGGCCGCGGCCGCCGGATCGGCCGCGCCCACAACCGTTTGCGCGACCTGAGCAGGATCGACCACCGTGGTGGTAACCGCGGTGTTGGTCGTCACGGGCGCCTGAGTGGGCGGCGCGGGAACGGATTTCTGCACAACTTCGGCAGCGAAGGCGGCTGCCTCGATCCGTAGACCCACCGCCCGGATCACTTCCTGGACGTCGGTCGCCTGCTCGTAGAACGTCCTCGTGGCCTGGTTCGCGGCATCCGCGAACTGCCCCTCCATACCGTCGGAAAGCTCACGCTGTATCGCAAGGTGCGCTCCGAGCAATCCTCCGCTCAGCGAATTCGCCACCGAATCGTATACGTCGGCCACCTCATGCATCAGGCGCGGTTTCATCTTGCCGACCTGGTCGTGGATTTCCTGGTGGGAAAAACCTTCGAACTGCTCCATCCGCGTGATGTAGGAAGGATCCCGACCACTATGGGACACCTGCGACCCGAAATGCTGAGCGCCGGAAAGACTCCGCTCACCTGCCACACGCTGCTGCACCGATCCTGGATCGAGACCGAGCAAGGGCCCGAATTGACCGAGCGGAGGAGTGGACTGGTCCTCGCTCACCTCAGTTGCCCTCTCCGATTTCCGGCTCCAAGGCGGTGGCGATCTCGACCACCCCGTCACACCGTTGCAGACCCGCCTCGGTTCCTTCGAACGTACGGGTAGAACTGAACATGACGAAACCGGCTTCGGTGCGCACGTGCACACTGCACACCCGGTGCAGCTGCGGATCCTGCACCAATAGCGCTTCGCGGCCGTTCACTGTGAGCGGCGTGCTGTGCACACCATTTTTCTGCAGATCTTCCTCCCAGGTCACATTGCCCGAATTTATCTGCAGATCGCGCAGGTGCCCCTCGAAGTCGCACGTCAAGAACGTGTACTCGGCGACGACATCATCACCACGCCGGCGGGTGGCCGGATCGAGGCCGGCCTCACGTATTGCCGTGTCGCTGATCCACGTGCACGGATCGAAGACGACTTCGGGCCGACCCTCCGTAGCGTACTGGTTGTGGTTCGGTGGGGGTTGCAGTCTCGATTCTGTCAATGTAGGCCGGGCGGGGGCCGTTGTCGCCGACTGCGACACGGAAGCGGAATCCGAGGACTCGCGCTGTGTCGGCTCGGTGTTGTCGGAGCACCCGACCGCGACAGCCGTGAGAAATCCCGTCACCGCCAACGCCATGACCCCGCGTCGTATCATCACTGCAGCCCCTCACCGGCGGCTGCGATAGCACGCCTGTTCATGACATCCGCTTCTTCGAACGCGCCACCTGCTTGCAGGAATGCCGCCGCCATTCGAAGAGCTGCTTCTTTCAGGCCGACCAGGGCTTGGATGGTCGCATGCCCCTTGGCCGAGAACCCGGCTTGCAATTCCTGCGCAGAGGCGAACCCGCCGAAACCGTCCACCTCGTACAGTCTTTCGGAGCGCTTCAACTGCGCGTCCAGACACGTATCGACCAACCGGGTGTACACCGCCGCACATCGCTCCGCGGCCCCCCGCTCCATCCGGAACGTTCCGGCAACTGCCTGCTGGTACAACGCGGTCGCGGTCCCCTGCCCCACATCCATACCGCTCGGCCCACCCTTCTGTAACCTGCACTCACCATACTGGACGCGTCCCACCCACCGCTGGTTCCCTGGACGGGCCCCGCACCCGCGGGCAGATGGCCCGCGTGGTCCACACAGCGCTGCCGCCGCCGTTTCCGAAGCCGGCTGTTCGGTTGCCGTCCTCTCGACTGCCCACCGCCCGGAAGACCGCTGCCATTCGTGAAGCGACTTCCTCATCCCCTATCCCAGACGACTTTCCCGTATCCCCTTGCCAACGCTTCCAGCGTGATCCGATGCCGTGTTACGAGACCCTTGCTACCGTTTGCGTCGCAGAAGTAGAGCGCTACCAGGGGGAGATGATGGACCGGGGCCGGGAAAGCCACCTTTCGAATCCGCGAGACACACCGGAAGCGGTGTATCCATCACCGTCGTCTCGCCACCGTGAACACCTTCCGGGCAGCGTCCGCCACGGCGCGGTGGACAGCGACGCCCTGCGGACCATCGCCGATCCGCCGCCCGGGCCGGCCTTCGACCAGCCGCGGACCCGCGCGGCGGTCCGGCGAATCGCCCTGACGTGGTGGCCGATCCTGATCGTTTCGGCCGCGTGCGGACCACTGGCCATCTGGCTGTCACTGCTCCCCGAGACGACCCCCGGTCCTTTCCTGCACTGGCTCATCGACCGCGGGTGGGTGTTCCTCCTCGTAGTGTGCTTCGTAGGGGTGCCGACGGCCGCCGGTTGGGTGCGGGTCAACGGGCGTCGGCGCAGAGCACTGCGCCGACCGTGGGAGGTGTGGCGGATCCGCTACATCCGGTCCGGGCGCTACGAGTGGGTCGATCTGCTCGACCCCGCGCAGCGAGTTGCCGGAAGCTTGCTGTTGAGCACTCGACCGAATCAGCTGGGAAAACTCGTCGACCCCAGCACCGCCCATATCTGGTTCGCCGGTGACCCGTCCCGCTACGGCGTGGTAACGCTGCCGGGCACCGGCGAATTGCGGTACGCCTACCGTTCCAGGCTCTACCGCGCACCCAGGCCTGCGCTTCGAAAGGAACCCGGCCGGTAACACCCATCACGCGGGCAGGGTCGAGCATCGGAGGAGCAACGCGGGGTCGGTCGCGAAGGCAGGCCGGGCCGAGGTACCGCCTGCCGCCGAGATACCGGCCGGTCATTTTCGGCTGCGGAAATCGGGCCCGGTAATTCGGGGCGAACAGCCGGTGCCATGACCAGGAGAGCGGCATAGTGATATGCGTCACGCCGAACTGGGCGTGCTCTCAGTGCCCGAGTCGAACGAGGAGCTCGTCATGACCTACGCCAAACCCGGTGCCGATGGCAGCATCGTCAGCTTCGCCGGCCGATACGACAATTTCATCGGTGGTGAGTGGACCGCGCCCGTCGAGGGCGAATACTTCGACAACCCGTCCCCGGTCGATGGCGAGAAATTCTGCGAGGTAGCCCGCTCCACCGCTCCGGATGTGGAATTGGCCCTGGATGCCGCGCATGCCGCCGCCGACGGCTGGGGCACCACTTCCACCACCGAGCGCGCCAATATTCTCAACAAGATCGCGGATCGGATCGAGGAGAACCTCGAGGCGCTGGCGGTAGCCGAGACCTGGGAGAACGGTAAACCGGTCCGCGAAACGAAGGCGGCCGATCTCCCGCTGGCCGTCGACCATTTCCGCTATTTCGCGGGTGCCATCCGCGCCCAGGAGGGCGGGATCAGCGAAATCGATGCCGATACGATCGCCTATCACTTCCACGAACCGCTGGGCGTGGTGGGCCAGATCATTCCGTGGAACTTCCCGATCCTCATGGCCACCTGGAAATTGGCTCCCGCCCTGGCGGCCGGGAACACGGTGGTGCTGAAACCGGCCGAGCAGACTCCCGCGTCGATCATGAAGGTCGTCGAACTCATCGCGGATCTGCTGCCACCCGGGGTGCTGAACGTGGTGAACGGGTTCGGCGTGGAAACCGGTAAACCGCTCGCCTCGAGCCCGCGGGTGGCGAAGGTGGCGTTCACCGGCGAAACCACCACCGGACGGCTGATCATGCAGTACGCCAGCGAGAACATCATTCCGGTAACCCTGGAGCTGGGCGGGAAAAGCCCGAATATCTTCCTGCCGGATGTCATGGCCGCCGACGACGATTTCCTCGACAAGGCGGTCGAGGGTTTCGTGATGTTCGCCCTCAATCAGGGTGAGGTCTGCACCTGTCCATCCCGCGCGCTCGTCCATTCCTCGATCTACGACGAGTTCATCGCCCGCTGTGTGGAACGTACGAAGGCGATAGTGAGCGGCGATCCACTCGACGACGCCACCATGATCGGCGCGCAGGCCAGTAACGACCAGTTCGAGAAGATCATGTCGTATATCGATATCGGGAAGAAAGAGGGCGCCGAGGTGCTGACCGGCGGAAATCCGCGCTCGGTCGACGGCTACCCGAACGGTTTCTATGTGGAGCCGACCATCTTCAAGGGCAGTAACGATATGCGGATCTTCCAGGAGGAGATCTTCGGTCCCGTCGTCTCGGTGACCACCTTCGACTCCACCGAGGAGGCCCTGAAGATCGCGAACGACACCCTCTACGGTCTGGGCGCCGGTGTGTGGACCCGCGACGGCAACACCGCCTACCGCCTCGGCCGCGGTATCAAGGCCGGGCGGGTGTGGACGAACTGCTATCACGCCTACCCGGCGCATGCGGCGTTCGGCGGCTACAAGAAGTCGGGTATCGGCCGTGAGAACCACGCCCAGATGCTGGACCACTACCAGCAGACGAAGAATCTGCTGGTGAGCTACGCACCGCAGAAGCTCGGGTTCTTCTGATGCCGGAGCCGAACCGGGTGGAGCTCACGGCGGCCGCGGCCGGGTTGCTGCGTGATCTGATCGAACGGCACGGTCCGGTGATGTTCCATCAGTCCGGCGGCTGTTGTGACGGGAGCGCACCCATGTGCTATCCGCGCGGGGAGTTCCGGGTCGGTGGGCAGGATGTGCTGCTGGGGCACGTGGACGCCGACACCCCGTTCTGGATGAGCGCGGACCAGTACGAGTACTGGAAGCACACCCATCTCACAGTGGACGTGGTGCCCGGGCGCGGAAGCGGGTTCTCCCTGGAAGCTCCGGAGGGGGTCCGTTTCCTGATTCGCTCCCGGCTGCTCACCGACGACGAATTTCTCGAACTCGAAGCCGCGCCCCCGCCGCCCACGGGCGCGGATTTCGCCGGCTGAACCGTGGCCGGGCTCCGGTTCGCCGGGGCCCGGCCACGCCGGGCGGACCCGATGGCCGGCTGCGGTGAATTCCGGCGCGGTGTCAGGAGTGTTCGCGCAGATATTCCAGGTAGAAACCGCGCAGGGCTTCGGCGAGGTCGCCGTCGCCCGCGTGGAAGTAGTCGTCGAGCATCGGCACCACCCATTTGATGTCGGCTTCGCTCTCACCCACCCGTCCCGCCGTGGCCTCCGCGGCGGGTATACGGGTCAGTAGTTGCCAGAGAAAGCGGATATCCCCGCGGCGCACCGCCAGCTTGACCGCTCGGTCGTGCAGCTCCTTCGAGGAGAGCTCGTCCAACTCAGCGTTCGGGGTCATAGTGCCGACTTTAATCCCGGTGGCCGTATCCGGGCCGGTTTTTCCCCGCCCGTAGCGTACGAGCCGCCGCCGCTCCGCGTGGCGCGTGCACTCGTACGGGAGACCGTGCTGCGATTACCGGATGACCGACGAATCCTCCACTTCGGCCGCCGGCTTCCGGATCAAGCGCGCCTACGAACCCCCGGAACCGGATGACGGCTACCGCGTACTCGTCGACCGGCTGTGGCCGCGTGGCGTGGCGAAGGACGAGGCAAGGATCGACGAATGGCCCGACGAGATCACTCCGTCGGCCGATCTGCGCCGCTGGTTCCACCAGGACCCGCAGGGCCGGCGCGCGGAGTTCACCGAGCGGTATCGGGACGAATTGACGGCACCGGCGGCCCAAGAGACCTTGGATCGGCTGCGGGCGCTGGCACGCGACAGCCCACCGGTCACACTGGTCACCGCGGTGAAGGATCCCGCACACAGCCATGTGCCGGTACTGGTGGCGCTATTGCGCCGATAGCCGTTGCGGATCACTCACCGGGAGGGACCCGGCTCGCGCGGCAATGTCTCGGCAAACGCATGTGCGCGCGCCGGCCGGAAGCGAATCCGGAGCGAACTCCGGCGCCGGGCCGCCGAAAAAGACAGCCCGATCCGATCTCCGGCCCGAATCGGTTGGCGCCCGCCAATACCTCTTCTCACCTGCGGGTATGCCCTCGAACCGAGGTGAGTTCACAGGGAATTCATCAACTACTCCCGCATTTCTCCGAGCGCTCAGGGGCGGGAAGGAGGTAGCTTCGGAGTGGCGGGTCGCACGTTGCGGCTCGCTCGGGAGGTCCTGACCGTGACTGAGCAACTCAGTACGAGGGGGCCGGCACCCGGCCCTCGTGGCCGCTGACACACCCCGTCAGCCGCCATCCGGACCGACCGGCCCAGCGAGACCGTCTGTGTGGGTGCCACACAGACCCTAGGAGCCTACCGTGACTGATAATCGCTCCGTATCCGCCCCCTCGGCGACTTCTCGCTTCATTCGGAAAGGTACTAAGACCTTCGTCATCGACACCTCGGTGCTGCTGTCCGATCCCTGGGCGGTGACCCGGTTCGGCGAACATCAGGTGGTGTTACCGCTGGTCGTGATCAGCGAACTCGAAGGCAAACGGCATCACCACGAACTCGGCTGGTTCGCCCGTGAGGCACTGCGCATGCTCGACGATCTGCGCCTGGCCCACGGACGCCTGGACGAACCACTGCCCATCGGTACCGAGGGCGGCACCTTGCAGGTGGAACTCAACCACACCGATCCGACGGTGTTACCGGTCGGCTTCCGCACCGAGAGCAACGATTCCCGCATCCTGGCGTGCGCGCTCAACCTCGCGGCGGACGGCCGCCACGTGGTGCTGGTGTCCAAGGACATTCCGATGCGGGTGAAGGCCAGCGCGGTAGGTCTACGGGCGGAGGAATACCACGCGCAGGACGTGGTGACCTCCGGCTGGATGGGGATGGTCGAGATCGATACCACCTCCGACCTCGTCGACCGGCTCTACAGCGAGACGGTGATCGATCTGGACGAGGCGCGGGAACTACCGTGCCACACCGGGATCCGGCTGCTGGGCACCAGTTCGAGCGCACTCGGCCGGGTGACCCCGGACAAACGGGTGCAACTGGTGCGGGAACGGGAGGCATTCGGACTGCACGGGCGTTCCGCGGAACAGCGGGTCGCGCTGGATCTGCTGCTGGACGAAAGCGTCGGTATCGTCTCGCTGGGCGGACGCGCGGGTACCGGCAAATCGGCGCTGGCTCTCACCGCCGGACTGGACGCGGTGCTGGAGCGGCGCTCCCATCGCAAGGTCGTGGTGTTCCGGCCGCTGTACGCGGTGGGTGGTCAGGAGCTCGGTTATCTACCGGGTACCGAGAACGAGAAAATGGGCCCCTGGGCCCAGGCCGTTTTCGACACCCTGGAAGGGCTGGCCAGCCGCGAGGTGATGGAGGAGGTACTCGGCCGGGACATGCTGGAAGTTCTTCCGCTGACCCATATCCGCGGCCGGTCGCTGCACGATTCGTTCGTGATCGTGGACGAGGCCCAATCGTTGGAGCGCAATGTGCTGCTCACCGTGTTGAGCCGGCTGGGCAGCGGTTCCCGCGTGGTCCTCACCCACGATGTGGCCCAGCGGGACAATCTACGGGTCGGCCGGCACGACGGTGTCGCGGCGGTGATCGAAAAGCTCAAGGGGCATCCCCTGTTCGCGCACATCACCCTGACCCGAAGTGAACGCTCCCCCATCGCGGCACTGGTCACCGAGATGTTGGAGGAGTACGGGCCCAACGCCTGACCGAAGCGCGTCCGGGAGGCCGGGCGGTTCTGCTCCGGACCGCCCGCTTCCCGCACGGTCACTGCCCCGTGGTGCCTGGTCCGGCAGCGCGCAGCGCTCCCGGCGCCGGGCCCACCGGGCCGGCGCGCCGGAACTCCCGGACACTCAGCGGCCGAGCACCGCCTTCACCACACCCACCACCGTCCCGCGCAGGAAGTTCTCCCAGCTGAAGTGGTCGTGCCACAGGATGATCCGGCCGTCCCGCAGTTCGAACGTTCCCATCACCCAGAACTCGATGTGCACGGGCCCGAAGCGGAGGATATCGGTGCGGTCGGTGAGCACCACCGCACCGTCGGCCGCGATATGGTGCATCCGCGCGGAGAACCCGAACTGCTCCCGGTCCAGGCCGCGCAGCACCTTGCCGACCCGGCGCGCCCCACGCACATCCGGCAGCGAAGTGTTCTTCCAGACGATATCCGGATGCACCAGCTCCAGCGCCTCGTCCAGCGCCCCGACCTCCATCGCGGTGAAGAATTCGCGGATCGTGGTGACCGCGTCCTGATCCAGATCGGTTTCCATGTCCCGAGCCTAGAACCGCCCCCCGTCCGAGACCAGACCATCCACAAGAAGACCTACGGGGGCGGCCCGACACCGACCACCCCCAAAACCCTCCACCCCTCCGGACGGTTACCCCCGTGGTCGGGGCCCGCCCCGGTTCTGGAGCGACAGAGCGAAGGAGCGCAGCGACTGAGCGGCGGAGTGAAGAACCGGGGTCCCGAGGGCCCCGACCCGCGCCGCCGCAGGCGGCGCCGAAATCACAGCAGGTTCCAGTCCTCCAGGCCCTGGTAGAGCGGGAAATCATGGGCCAGTTTCCGCACCCGGGCGCGCAGTTCGTCCAGATCGGCGCCACCTGCCAGCGCACCGGCGATGATATCGGCGACCTCGGTGAATTCCGCGTCCCCGAAACCGCGGGTGGCCAGCGCCGCGGTACCGATCCGCAGACCCGAGGTCACCATCGGCGGCCGCGGGTCGAACGGGACGGCGTTGCGGTTCACCGTGATGCCGACCTCGTGCAGCAGATCTTCACCCTGCTGTCCGTCGAGATCGGAATTGCGCAGGTCCACCAGCACCAGATGCACATCGGTGCCGCCGGTGAGCACGCTGATACCCTTGCCCGCCACATCGGCGCCGGTGAGCCGCTCGGCCAGGATCTTCGCGCCGCTCAGGGTGCGCTGTTGACGTTCGGCGAACTCGGCGGTGCCCGCGATCTTGAACGCCACCGCCTTCGCCGCGATCACATGCATGAGCGGGCCACCCTGCTGCCCCGGGAACACCGAGCTGTTGAGCTTCTTGGCGTGATCCTGTTTGGCCAGGATCAGCCCCGAACGCGGGCCGCCCAGAGTCTTGTGCACGGTGGAGGAGACCACATCGGCGTAGGGCACCGGGGAGGGATGCAGCCCCGCCGCGACCAGCCCGGCGAAATGTGCCATATCCACCCACAGGTAGGCGCCCACCTCGTCGGCGATCTCCCGGAACGCCGCGAAATCCTGATGCCGCGGGTACGCCGACCAGCCGGCCACGATCACCTTCGGCCGCGCTTCCCGCGCGATGGCGCGCACATTGTCCATATCCACCCGGTGGTCCTTCTCGGACACACCGTAGGAATGGACCTCGTACAGCTTGCCGGAGAAGTTCAGCCGCATACCGTGTGTGAGATGGCCACCGTGCGCCAGATCGAGACCGAGCAGCCGGTCACCGGGATTCATCAGCGACATCAGGACCGCGGCGTTGGCCTGCGCGCCGGAATGCGGTTGCACATTCGCGAAATCGGCGCCGAACAGGTCCTTCGCCCGCTCGCGGGCCAGGTTCTCGACGATATCCACATGCTCGCAGCCCCCGTAGTACCGCCGGCCCGGATATCCCTCGGCGTACTTGTTGGTGAGCACACTGCCCTGCGCCTGCAGCACCGCGCGCGGGACGAAGTTCTCCGACGCGATCATCTCCAGGGTGTCGCGTTCGCGAGCGAGCTCACCCGCCATCGCGGCAGCGAGCTCCGGATCGAGTTCACCGAGAGACTGGGTATTGACAGAGGCGGTCGTCTGCGTCACGACGCCAGTGTATGAGCCACACTCATACCCTCCGGAACCGGGCGGTGTTTATCGGCGTGCCGATGAACCGCTACTCCTGGCGGAGCGCGCCGGGGGTCAGCGGTTCATCGAGCAGTCGGCGGAAGCGGTCCGCCCGGTCCTCCGCATCCGTCGCCCGGTCCAGCCACCCTCCGAGCAGCTTGTATCCCTCCACATAGGTGCTGATGTAGGCCCGCCACAGCGGGGAGGACAGGAAACGCAGTGATTGCCGGGCACGTTCGGCGGTGGTGAGCGACCAGCGTTCCAGGAAACCGGCCACCTCGTCGGCGTCCTTGCCCTGATCGTGCAGCATGAGCGCGGCATCCTGGCGGACCCCGAGCAGCTGCGCGGAAGCTTCGGACAGTCGTTCGGCGCGGTCTCCGTCGAAGCGCAGGCCCAGGTCCGCGTAGATTTCCTGGGCCCATTTCCCCCACCCGGGGCCGATGATCGAGCGCAGCGCGAGATCGGCGAGCCCTTCCGCCATCAGGCACTGCGGAGTGTTGACCAGGAAGATCATCTGCTCGGCCTGGCCGGCCGCCACCAGTCCCGCCTCCTTGCGGCAGTGCTCGGTGTGGTGACCGGGGTAGGCCTCGTGCGCGATGAGCGAAGGCAGAGCCGCCATATGCTGGCGCAGGTCGGAGTTGATGGCGACTTTCGACTGGTAGTCGCCCAGGTAGTAGTTGAACCCGGACCAGGGCTTGTCACCCACCACTTCGTAGGTGACATGTTCGTGGTCGGGCAGCGGGTACCGCGCCCGCACCCGTTCGCGTAGCGCGCCGGAAAAGGCACGCACGCAGTCCTCGAGGCGTTCCGGAGGGATCTCGTCCGCCTTACGGTGCGCGATGATCCGCTCGGCCAACGGTCCGGTACCGCCGAGTACCTCGTCCATCTTCTGGTGCGCCGAGCGGTACTCGGCGGGGTCGCCGGGCGCGATCTCGACGTCGAAGTAGGCCCGGACCTCGTCGACGAACCCGATCTCCTCCCCCGCGAACTTGCGCGCCGAACACTCCAGTGCGCGCAGGTGCACATCGAGGAACTCGGTGCGCTGCGGCCCCAGTTCGGCGCCCGGCAGTTCGGCGCGCAACCGCGCGGCCGTACGGGCCAGATCGCGAGGTTCGGGTTTCGGCGCGTTCTCGATCTCCCGCCGCAGCCGGGGGTCGGCGGTGTAGGCGTCGACGAATCCCTCTTCGATCCGATCGAACGCCAGACCGAGCCGCAGGTAATCGATAACCAAGGGATGGGCTTCCATGGCACCGACCCTAGCGGCGGATGCGCAGTACCGGCGGACTACCGCGAAGGGCCGCTCACCGGACGCTTGTCCCGTATTAAAACCGCCCCGGATGCTGGAGTTATACGGACCAGTTATGGACCCCTCGTATGCTCGGCCTCGCATGAGGAGCAGAATTCAGCCATGAGGGCACAGCCAGACCGCCGGACCGGCCGGAGTCGAGACAGCCGCGGCGGCGGCATCTCGCACGAACGGCACCACGGGTCTCCGGCAGAGCGGAGCTGAACAGATGGCCAAGGCGAGTGAGCCGAGTCCGTATGTGGAATTCGACCGGAAACGATGGCGCGAACTGCGTAAGTCGACTCCATTGGTGCTCACCGAAGAGGAACTGATCGGGCTACGCGGGCTGGGCGAACAGATCGACCTGGCGGAGGTCGCGGAGGTCTATCTTCCGCTGGCCCGGCTCATCCACCTGCAGGTGGCGGCCAGACAGCGGCTGTTCGCGGCCACCGCCACCTTCCTCGGCGAATCGCACCCCGATAAGCAGGTTCCGTTCGTGATCGGGGTGGCCGGTAGCGTGGCGGTGGGCAAATCCACTACCGCGCGCGTACTCCAGGCGCTGCTGGCCCGGTGGGACCACCATCCGCGAGTGGATCTGGTGACCACCGACGGATTCCTCTACCCCACCGCCGAACTCACCCGCCGCGGAATCATGCACCGCAAGGGTTTTCCGGAAAGCTACGATCGGCGCAAACTGCTGCGTTTCGTCACCGAGGTGAAATCCGGCGCCGAAGAGGTGTGCGCACCGGTGTATTCACATATCTCCTACGATATCGTCCCGGGCCGATTCCACTGTGTGCGGCAGCCCGATATCCTCATCGTCGAGGGGTTGAACGTGCTGCAGACAGGTCCGCGCCTGATGGTGTCGGACCTGTTCGATTTCTCCATCTACGTGGACGCCCGTATCGAGGATATCGAGAACTGGTATGTGCGCAGGTTTCTGAGCCTGCGGGAAACGGGCTTCGCCGATCCGAAAGCGCATTTCCACCACTACGCCAAGTTCACCGATTCCGAGGCGACAGCCGCGGCCAAGGACATCTGGAATTCCACGAACCGCCCCAACCTGGTCGACAACATCCTGCCGACCCGCCCCCGCGCAACCCTCGTCCTGCGCAAGGATTCCGACCACAGCATCAACCGCCTCCGCCTACGCAAGTTGTGACGGCCTGTGTTTATTTGCGGCGCCTTCGGCGCCGCGGGTTCGGGGCCCCTTGTGTCTCGGGTCTTCACTCCGCCGCTCAGTCGCTGCGCTCCTTCGCTCTGTCGCTCCAGACCCGAGACGGGCCCCGAACCACGAAGGCGGACCATCCGGAAAAACGGGAACCTCGAGCGCACCCGCGCCGCGATCCCCCCGCGCCCTCGACCCCGGTTGCCGCCGCCTCTGGACAAATCCGCAGGCGACCTGCTCGCGAAACCACCCCCGCATCCTTCCCGGGTCTGTCGCACCCTCCGGGCGCCGAGTTCAGCGAGGCCATTGGAGGGTTGAGCCCGCGGCGCCTTTCAGCACTCGAAGCGCATGCGGCGAAGCCGCGAGTCTCGAGTGCTGAAAGGCGACGCCGACAGGGCTCGACCCCGCGGCGCCGCAGGCGCCGCAAAATAAACACAGCTCAAGTACCGTACCGGCGGTGCCGGGCAGCGTAATCGCGTAGGGCGCGGAGGAAGTCGACGCGGCGGAACTCCGGCCAGTAGACCTCGGTGAACCAGATCTCGGAGTAGGCGCTCTGCCAGAGCAGGAAGCCGGAGAGCCGTTGTTCGCCGGAGGTGCGGATCACCAGGTCGGGGTCGGGCTGGCCCGAGGTGTAGAGATGCTGGCCGATGGCGTTGACCGTGATGGATTGCACCAGGTCTTCCCCGGTTTCACCGGCGGCGATCTCCTGGCGCACCAGCTGGCGTACCGCGTCGGCGATTTCCTGGCGGCCGCCGTAACCGATCGCGACGTTCACATGGGTGCCGGTGCGTTCGCGGGTACGTTCGGTGGCGGTACGCATCCGTTTCGCGACCAGTTCGGGTAGTCCGTCCAGGGTGCCGACGATGCGGACGCGCCAGTTCTGCTCGGGCGCCGCCAGTTCCTCGACCACATCGGTGATCACCTCGAACAGGGTTTCGAGCTCTTCCTGTCCGCGCCGGAGATTCTCGGTGGAGAGCAGGTAGACGGTGACGAGTTCGATGCCCTCGGCTTCGCACCAGCTGACCAGTTCGGCGACTTTGAGGGCGCCCACGCGGTGGCCGTGGGTGATATCGGTGAACCCGTTCTCCCGCGCCCAGCGGCGGTTGCCGTCACATACCACCGCGACGTGCCGCGGATGCTGTTTGCCCGCAAGCTGCTTGGCCAGACGGGCCTCGTAGATGCGATACGGAAAGCCCCGCAGCCGACTCGGAAATTCCACGACGACCAACAGTACGCCCTTCCCGCTGCCCGTCCGTAGTCGCCGCCGAACGCGGCGATGCTCACAACCGAGCCCGTGTCCCCCCGCATCCGAGGCGAAGCCGGTACAGTGAATCACCGAGTAACCTACGCTCGCGTAGGTTACTCGCGGGTTCGGAAACTCGCTCCGGTTCGGGCGCGCTCGGCCGCCCGCGGGTGGCGGGTGCCGCACCCGCGCCGCCGCGCCCACCGCCGACACAGGAGGTTCCGTGCCCGACCCGGCCCCCACCGCCCCCCGCTCCGGCGACAGCGATCCACACGGCACAACGTTCGACGAGGCCGTCATACTGGCCGGCACGGACGTCGACGATCCGGTTCCCAACCCGGCCGAATCACTCGCCGCGCTGGTCAAACCCCGAATGCGTGGATGGATCCACACCTGGGCCGCGGGTGTCGCCGTCCTGGCCGTGATCGCCCTCGTCGCGACCGCCACCACCGTTTCGGAAACCGCGGTGGTGGCCACACTCGTCTACGGGCTCACCATCTGCGCCCTGTTCGGGATCAGCGCCACCTATCACCGCATCACCTGGACGACAGTCCGCGCCCGGTTCCGGATGAAACGCGCCGATCATTCGATGATCTTCCTCTTCATCGCCGGCACCTACACACCGTTCGCCCTGCTCGCTCTGCCCGAGCGCACCGGCCGGATCCTGCTGACGGTGGTGTGGGCCGGAGCTCTGGGCGGAGTCGCCCTGAAAGTGCTGTGGCCGCAAGCGCCGCGGTGGGTCGGGGTGCCGCTGTATCTCCTGCTCGGGTGGGCCGTGGTACCGGTGGGCGGGCAACTGTACCGATCGGCCGGACCGGTGGCGGTATCGCTGCTGGTAGCCGGCGGGCTCGCCTACAGCGTAGGCGCGATCCTGTACGCGACCCGCTGGCCCAACCCCTGGCCGACGACCTTCGGGCATCACGAGTTCTTCCACGCGGCCACCGTGCTCGCCGCGCTCTGTCATTACGTCGCGGTCTGGTTGATCCTGCTCGGCTGAGCCGCCCGCAGCGATCGGGACATCTCCCCGGCCGTCTCGATTAGGCTGCTGAGTCGTGTCCTCCGATACCGGCCGCCCGCGCTACCGCGGCCACCGTGGATAGCCACCATGGCCGAAAGTTCGGGATCGCGCTCCCGGTCCACAACGCTCACCCGGCTGATGCTGTGGACCCTCGGCGCCCGCTGGGGGCTGGCCGTCGTGGTGATCGCCGCGCATCTCAGCGGTCTGGCGGTCATCGTCACCGAACTACTGCTCATCGGATTCCCCGGCCGGCTCGGCGCCGACCAGTTGCGGGGGCTGATCCTGGTCTCCATCTATCCGGCGGTGGCGTTCCTCGTCGGTATCGGACTCGCCGTGCGGGACCGGGGTGGCTATTTCTCCTGGCTGGACCATTCCCGGCGACCCACGCCGGAAGAAGCGCGGCGAATCCTGCATCTGCCGCTGGCCGTCACCCTGCGCTCGCTGGTCATGTGGGCGCCGGGGGTGGTGCTCTCCGCGATCCTGCTGGCCCGGCTCACCCCGGAGAACGACTTCGCCGTTCTGATGGCCATGTTCACCATCGGTGGGCTCGAATCGGCCGGCCTGACCTATCTTATCGTCGACCGGTTGATCCGGCCGGCGGTACCCGTTGTCGCCGGGGTGCTGGGCGTCACCATGCACTGGAGTTCGTCGGTATTCGTGCGGGTGGCGCTGGCCTGGGCGGTATCCGGCGCGATGCCGCTGAGTGCCCTGATCGTGGTCCTCGCCGACCCGGCGACCAGCCAGGAACACCGGATCCGCACCGGTATCTACCTGGCCGCCATCAGTCTGGTGGTCGGACTGCTGGCCACCTCGGCGCTGTCCCGCGCCGTGGCCACCCCGCTGCGGACACTGCGGGGAGCGGTGGATCGGATCGCCCGCGGTGATCTGGACGTCCGCGTCTCGGTGGGCAGTGCCAGCGAGATCGGCCGGCTGGAACATTCGGTCAACGAGATGTCGGCGAACCTGCGGGAACGGTTACGGATGCGCGATGTGTTCGGCCGCCATGTCGGTGAAGAGGTCGCCGAACGGGCACTGGCGGGCGGGATCGACCTCACCGGGGACGTGCGGGAGGTCTCGGCACTGTTCGTGGACGTCACCGGGTCGGTGGCGATCTCCACGGGGCTGCCACCGCAGGAGTTCGTGGCCAAACTCAACCGCCTGATGACGACCGTGGTGGCGGCCACCGAGGAGAACAACGGGCTGGTCAACAAGTTCGAGGGGGATGCGGCGCTGTGTGTTTTCGGCGCACCGATCGCCCTCGCCGACAATGCGACCCCGGCGCTGCGCGCGGCGCGCCGGATCCGGGACGAGGTGCTGGCGGCCGGGGAACTCGATATCGGAATCGGGGTGTCCCGGGGCCGGGTGTTCGCCGGGGACGTCGGCACCGACACCCGCCGCGAGTACACCGTGATCGGTGACGCGGTGAATGCCGCGGCACGGCTCACCACCCGAGCCAAGGAGGTGCCCCGGCGCATCCTGGTCTCGCAGAACGTCGTCGACGCGGCAGCGCCCCACGAACGGGCCCACTGGGAGAAATACGGGGCGGTCGCATTGCGGGGTATCAGTATGCCGACCCCGTCCTGGACCGACCGCGACCCCGAGGAGCAACCGTAGGCGGTCAGGCGGACGCCGGTGGGCTCGGCCGCGTGAGCGCCGTGCGTAGTTCCTCCGGGGCGGTGACCGGAAGATCGCAAACGGTACCCCGGCACACGTAGGCCGCCGCGGTATCGCCGATCGCCGGCCGGTCCGCGAGCAGTGGCACGGTGTCCGCGGCGGCCCGGATGACGATCGTGCCACCCGGCGCGTATGCCCGCGCCACTTCCAGGAGGCCATCGCCTGCCGAAGGAGACCCGGTGGTGGAAACGGCCACCTGCAGGGGCCCACGCACCGCCGCTTCCGCGACCGTCAGCCACTGTCCCGCCGAACGGGGCGCCTTCGCCAGTACCACCGCGCCGCGGTTCAGCGTCTGCTCGGCCAGTTCGCGGTAGCGCGAGGCGTGCTCGGGTGCCACCACGGCCGAAGCGGTGAGCAGTGCCTCGGCCAGCACCGAGGCGCCGGCGGGTGTGGCGCCGTCGATGGGGTCACGGGGGCGCGCGATAAGGGTTTCGGCGTCGTCGGCGGTATCGAACCAGCTGCCGGGTTCGTCCGGGTCGGCGAAATGCGCGATGGCCGCGTCCAGGACCTGTCGAATATCCGGGAGCAGCTCGGCCGACCCCGAGTACTGGTGCACTGCCAGCAGCGCGGTGGCCAACCAGGCATAGTCCTCGAGCACGCCGGGCGCCGTTCCGGGCACCCCACCGAGCGAGGCGCGCAGCACCCGCCCGGCCACCACGTGGAGATCGAGGAGCTGCCGGGCGAGCTCGTGCGCGGCGTCGAACCATTCGCGCCGGTCCAGCGCGTGCGCGGCCTCGCACAGCGCGGTGACGGCCATACCGTTCCAGGCCGTCACCACTTTGTCGTCCCGGTCGGGTTGCGGACGCCGATCGCGGGCCGCGCGCAGGGTGGCGCGGATGCGCTCGAAGCGGGCGGTGTCCTCCGGGTCCCGGTGGCGGGTGAGCACCGAACAGCCCTGTTCGAAGTTCCCGGCCGTCGTGACCCCGAAGATCTCCGCGGCCCAGGCACCCTCGACCGGACCGAGTTCCCCGGTCAGTTCGGCGGGGTTCCACACATAGGTCGCGCCCTCCACTCCCGGCTGCCCGGGTTCGATATGGGTGTCGGCGTCCAGCGCGGAGGCCAAACCGTGCGCTGTGGACAAATCGTCAAGCAGGAACGCCACCAGTTCCTCGGTGATCCGGCGGGGCAGCGGATCGTCCGGGGTGCGCCGGGCCAGATGCGCGTAGAACCGCAGCAGCTGCGCGTTGTCGTAGAGCATTTTCTCGAAATGCGGGACCACCCACGCCGCATCCACCGAATACCGGGCGAAACCGCCGCGCAACTGGTCGTAGATACCGCCGCGGGCCATCGCCTCGGCGGTACGGTCCACCACCGTCCGCACGGCGGGATCACCGGTGCGCTCCCAACTGCGCAGCAGTCCCTCGAGCAGGGCGGCCGGTGGAAACTTCGGAGCGCCCCCGAAACCGCCGTGCACCTCGTCGAAATCGCGGACCGCCGCGGCGACGGCATGGTCCAGCAGCTCCGGGGTTATCCGGAGTTCGCTTTCGGGCAGCCCGCCCGCCTGCGCGCGGAGCGCCTCGGCAACCTGCTCGGCGGCGGTGTCCACATCGGCGCGGCGGTTACGCCAGGTATCGGTGATCGCGGTGAGCAGCTGCGTGAACGACGGCATCCCGCCACGCGGCATCTTCGGGTAGTAGGTACCGCAGTAGAACGGTTCGCCCGCCGGGGTCAGGAAGCAGGTCATCGGCCACCCACCCTGCCCGGTCATGGCGACGGTGGCGTTCATGTACACGGCGTCGAGGTCCGGGCGTTCCTCCCGATCGACCTTGATACAGACGAACTCCTCGTTCATCTGCGCCGCCGTGCGTTCGTCCTCGAAGGATTCGTGGGCCATCACATGGCACCAGTGACATGACGCGTACCCGATCGAGAGGAGGATCGGTACGTCCCGAGCGGCCGCCTCCGCCAGCGCATCGGCATCCCATTCCCGCCAATCGACCGGGTTGTCCGCATGCTGGCGCAGGTAGGGCGAGGTGGCACCGGACAGTAGGTTCATACCTTCCAGCCTCCCACAGCCTCCGACAAACGATCCGGACCCGCAACCACCGGCCCGAGCGCCGTCACATGATGACTCGTGATGTCGAAGCTGGAACCATCCGAGGCCGGTTGGCGGAGCCGCGGACGAGATACCGTCCGGCATCAACTGCGGCGGGTGAGGACAATGCGGTCCGCGAGCATTTCCGGTGCGTTCTGTTCACTCTCGAGTGTATTCCTGCGTTCAGGCCGGGAGCGGCCGAGATGGGTTCTCGTCGAACGCGGTGGCACGCGAGACCTGCTCCCAGGCGACGATATCGGCGCGCACACTGTCCAGGTGGCCGAGCACCGCGTCGACACCGTCGTCGCCCAGCGGCAGGCGCAACGGGGTGTGTTCGGCATCGAGCGCGGCCCGAATCGCGGCAGCCGCCTTGGCCGGGTCGCCGGGCTGGGAACCGTCACTGTTCTCGATCATGCGACGGGTGGGCCCCACAGTGTCGGCGTAGGTGTCGGTCTCGGTGCTGAAGTAGGCGGCTCCGGAACCGAACAGCCCGGTGCGGAAAGCACCGGGCTCGACCACGAGGACCCGGATACCGAACGGCTTCACCTCCTCGGCCAGCGCTTCGGACAATCCCTCCAGCGCGAACTTCGTTGCGCTGTAGGCGGAGAAGCCCGCGAAGGACAGCTGCCCGCCGATGCTGCTCATCATGACGATCGCACCGCTGCGCCGGGCGCGCATATGCGGCAGGACGGCACGGGTGAGCGCCGCGGGGGCGAACAGGTGCAGGTCGAACAGGTCGCGCAGCTCGCGGTCGGTGGTCTCCTCGACGGCACCGACCTGGGTGCGACCCGCATTGTTGACCAGGACATCGATACGGCCGTGCCGGGCGACGACGTCCTCGACGACGGTACCGATCCGCGCGGTGTCGGTGACATCGGCGGCGACGGCCTCGATCCGATCCGGATACGCGGTCAGCAAGTCGTCCAACGCGGCGGTACGCCGGGCCACTGCCACCACAGTGTCGCCCGCGTCGATCGCAGCTTGGGTGATCGCCCGTCCGAAGCCGCTGCTGGCTCCGGTGACCAGCCATATCTTGGGGGTGCTCATCACAGATCTCCTCATTGGGTTCTTCGGTGACCCGGCCCATCCGTCGAGCTCGGTGGCGCCGTCGGCGTGTGACAGCAGGCGAGCACCCCCGGCACGATGCCGACTGTTTCCACGTCGATACCGCCCACGAACTCGCCGCCGAACAGGTAGTCCGTTCCGACAATAAAGCACCCTTGCGGAGTCCGTGCGGTGGAACCGCACCGAGTTGGGCTCCGGGGCATCGCTTCTCGGATCGGGCGCCCGTGGGACGGAACGAGTCGCAGCCGCCGATGCGGCCTCGCGGTGTTTCTGCAAAGCTCGAGCGCTCCGTGTCGTCCCCGGGAAACGGGTCGAACCCGGCCACGCCATAGCGGGCCGGTCCGATGGCCGTCAGCGCCCGGGCGGTCTCCTCCGGGTCGATATCGGCATCGATCTCGCCGTCCTGCTGGGCCCGGACGATCTGACGGGTGAACAGGGCGAGGGTTTCGGCGTGGAGCCGGCACGCGCGGCCGCGGACCTCCTCGTCCTGCGCGCTCAGAGCCGCGGCACTGCTGGCCATCGGGCAGCCCTGCGGCGGCAGATCCAGGCGACCGCCGTCTTCGAATGCCTCGAGGCCGTACCGGCCGAGAGAAGAGAGGCCGCCGTCCCGAAGGGATGCCGGCCTCTCGGCGCCTTCTACGGTGGTCTCGTGATCAGAACCGCCGCACTGGCCCATATCCGTGACCGTCGACTGATCCAGACGCGTTCGGTCGGTAAGTCCGTCTTCTACATGGCGGGCGGGAAGCTCGACCCCGGGGAGACGGCCCTGCAGGCATTGCACCGGGAAATCCGGGAGGAATTGGGCGTCGGGGTCACCGAGGTCAGCGAACTGGGCGTTTTCCGGGCCGAGGCATACGGCCACGCGAGCGGGACCCAGCTGCACATGACCTGTTTCCTCGCCGAGATCACCGGCGAACCGAGCCCCACCGGGGAGATCGCGGAACTCCGCTATTTCACCGGTGGCGAGTACGCGGCCATGTCCGAAGTAGCGCCGGGCTCACTGATGGTGTTCCGGCATCTGCACCGGCTCGGGCTCCTCGACTGGTAGCGCGTCCCGGCTATACGGGCTTCTCCCGGTTGTCGGGGGCACCGGCCTCGGCCTGGTCCGCCCGGCGGGCTATACCGGGCTCGGTGCCCTCGTCGGCTTCCTGATCCGGTTCGGGATGTTCGGGTTCGAAGGTTTCCGGCAGGTTCTTCAGATGCTTGTTCATCGACCGGACCAACAGGAAGGTCCCGATCAACAGCACCAGCACCACCGCCAGGCCCAGCGGGGACGCCTTACCGAATTCCGGGCCCGTCGGGGTACCGGGAGTCTGCGCCAGCAGTGCGGTGGCGTATACGGGGAACTGGGACACCGGCATCAGCGGTACTCGTCGGTTATGCCTGCGAACAGGTCGGTTTCCGGAATATCGGTGCGCACCCGGGTACGAGCGAGTTCGAACTCCTCGGTGGGCCACAGCCGCTGCTGCATCTCCAGCGGGATGGCGAAGAAGGCTCCGTTGGGGTCCACCTGGGTGGCGTGCGCGCGCAGTGCGTCGTCGCGGTGGGGGAAGTACTTACCGCATTCCACCTGGGTGGTGACCCGGGCCATGATGTCCCCGCGTTCGACGGCGTACTTGCGCGAGCGGTCCAGCCACTCCTGCAGCGGGAACGGTTCCCCGATCTTCGCGTACTCCTCGGCGAAAACTTCCATCCGCCGGATCGTGAAGCCGTGGTCGTAGTACAACTTCAGCGGCGTCCACGGTTCTCCCGCGTCGGGGAACTTCTCCGGATCACCCGCGGCTTCGAAGGCGGCCACCGATACCTCATGGCAGCGGATATGGTCGGGATGCGGGTATCCGCCCATCTCGTCGTAGGTTGTCATCACATGCGGCTTGAATTCCCGGACCACCCGGACCAGCGCCTCCGTGGCCTCTTCCAGCGGAACCAGCGCGAAGGATCCCTCGGGCAACGGCGGCAGCGGATCGCCCTCCGGTAGACCCGAATCGACGAAGCCGAGCCAGGTCTGGCGCACGCCGAGCGCGGCGGCGGCCGCCGCCATCTCGTCCCGACGGATCTCGTGGATCCGCTCGAGGACCCCGGGCGTGTCCATGGCGGGGTTGAGGATGCTGCCGCGTTCCCCGCCGGTCAATGTGACGACGAGGACGTCATGGCCTTCGTCGGCGTAGCGTGCGGTCGTCGCAGCGCCTTTACTCGATTCGTCGTCGGGGTGGGCATGCACCGCCATGAGGCGAAGGCCACTCACTTCTCGTTCACCGTCGCTCTCGGTCGCGGGTGTTCGGACTTCATTACCTATAGTTCCATCAGGACCGATTCTGTTCCGACCTACCCCCCGGGAGCACGCGATCATGACCGAGCCCACGCCGGACCCCGGGCGCGCCGACACCGGCGCCGCGGCTGTGAACAGCGCGGACGCCGCACCGGCCGGCACCTCCGCGGCGGCTTCCGCTCGGGATCGCTACGACGACCGGTACGGCCGTCGGCGCACCCGGCCCGGCGGATGGCGGGTGGGAGCCCTGCTCACGGCCTTCGTGGTGTTGGCCGGCATCGGTGTCGCCTACCTGGGCTGGACCAAATTCGGGCCGAAGGACATCGAATCCGAACAGCTCGGTTATACGGTGCTCGACGATTCCTCGGTCGAGTTGCGGATCCGGCTCACCCGCTCCGACCCCTCGCAACCGGTCGTCTGCGTGGTGCGGGCCATGTCGCGCGACCTCACCGAAGTCGGCCGCCGTGAGGTGCTGGTTCAGCCGTCGGGCAGGGACGAGACGGTCCGGGTGAGTACGGTGATCCGCGCGAGCGAACGTCCGGCTTCGGCCGCGATCTACACCTGCACCGATAACGTCCCGGGGTATCTGCGAACGCGGTGATCCACGGACCGACGATCACGGACCCGTCGGTAAAAACTTCTCCGACCTGCACCTTTGCGATTCATGCTAAAATGGCTTCACACACGGTTCCGGGGCACGGAGCCGTGTTTGCTGCATTGGCGGCCAACGCGGTCGGCACCGGGCCGGTGATGGATTCCGGCGTCGGACCTGCCGGGGTTCCTCGAAATTCCCGCAGATCGCGAGAGCCGTCGGCTGAAGCATGCCTGCCTCCGGGCAGGCCGTGTGGCAGTGATCAGGAATCCCGGTCTGCCGGGGACAACTACTAGGGAGTGATCGAGATGACTGAGACCCAAGTGACCTGGCTGACCCCGGAGTCGCACGACAGGCTCAAGAGCGAACTCGACGCGCTCATCGCCAACCGTCCGGTCATCGCCGCCGAAATCAACGAGCGCCGGGAGGAAGGCGACCTCAAGGAGAACGGCGGCTATCACGCGGCGCGGGAAGAGCAGGGCCAGCAGGAGGCCCGTATCCGGCAGCTGCAGGAGCTGCTGAACAACGCCAAGGTCGGAGTGGCTCCCACCAAGTCCGGTGTGGCTCTGCCCGGGTCGGTCGTCAAGGTCTACTACGACGGCGACGAAACCGATACCGAAACCTTCCTCATCGCGACGCGAGAGGAGGGCCTGGGCAATTCCGATCTGGAGACCTACTCCCCCAATTCCCCGCTCGGCGGTGCGCTGATCGACGCGAAAGTCGGCGAGACCCGCGAGTACACCCTGCCCAACGGCAACACCATGAAGGTGACGCTGCTCAGCGCCGAGCCGTACCACAGCTGACCCGTCGGCCGCGGCGCCCGCCGCGGCCGGAACCGGCGACGAAGACGCGAACGGCCGCATCCGAATTCTCGGATGCGGCCGTTCGTTCATGCTGTGCGCTCCTGTGCCTCGGTTCCGTCCGCCCCGGCGTCAGCTCAGGGCCTGCTCGAGGTCGGCCAGCAGATCGCCGATGTCCTCGATACCCACTGAAAGCCTTACCAGATCGGCCGGCACCTCGAGGTCGGAACCCTCGGTAGAGGCGTGGGTCATGGCCGCCGGATGTTCGATCAGCGATTCCACTCCGCCGAGGGACTCGGCGAGGGTGAAGACCTTCGTACGCGAGCACAGTTCCCGGGCGGCGTCGAGCCCGCCCGCCAGCCGCACCGAGATCATGCCGCCGAAACGCCGCATCTGTTTATCGGCCACCGCGTGACCGGGATGCTCCGGCAGCCCCGGATAGATGACCTTGCTGATCGCCGGATTCCGGGACAGGTACTCGGCGATCGTCTCGGCGTTGTCGCAGTGCCGATCCATTCGCAGGGACAGCGTTTTGGTGCCGCGCAAGGTGAGGAAGGCGTCGAAGGGGCCCGGTACCGCACCGGCACCGTTCTGCAGGAACCCGAAGGCGGAATCGAGCTCGCCGTCATCGGTGATCAGCGCCCCACCGATGACGTCGGAGTGACCGCCCAGGTACTTGGTGGTCGAATGGATCACCACATCGGCCCCGAGCAGCAGGGGCTGTTGCAGGTAAGGGGTGGCGAAGGTGTTGTCGACCACCAGTTTGGCGCCCGAGGTGTGCGCGATATCGGCCAGTGCCGGAATATCGCCGATATTGAGCAGCGGATTGGTGGGCGATTCCACCCAGATCAATTTGGTTTCGGGCCGGATGGCGGCGCGTACGGAGTCGATATCGGTGATCGCGGCCGCCGAATGTGCGATTCCCCATTCGGTGAAGACCTTGTCGATCAGCCGGAAGGTCCCGCCGTAGGCGTCGTTCGGGATGACGATATGGTCGCCGGGCCGCAACATGGCGCGCAGCGCACAGTCGGTGGCGGCCATCCCCGAGGCGAAGGCCCGACCGTGGCGACCCGATTCGAGAGCGGCCAGATTGGCCTCCAGCACCGTCCGGGTCGGATTACCGGTGCGTGCGTACTCGTAGCCGTCCCGCAGCCCGCCCACTCCGTCCTGGGCGAAGGTGGAACTGGCGTAGATGGGCACATTGACCGCACCGGTCCGCGGGTCGGGATCGTAACCGGCGTGCACAGCCCTGGTGGTGAATCCCAGTTCGCTCATGGCCCCAGCCTAGAGGGCAGGGCACGGGAGGTCGCGGGCCGGTCGGTTCTCCCAGGGGCCCCTCCGGTGCGGTGGCCGACGGGTCCGCGGCGGACCCGACAGGGACAGGTGCCCAGTTGAGCGGGGTACCAGGAGAATTCGGCACACCGATGGGCGCGGCTTCGTATAGACGGCGACTCCAGATGCGGCCGGGCGCGGGTGCGCGATATCACAGTGGAAATTTCTCTTCCGGATGCGGTTCTCGCCCTCGCCGGCCGGTCGCAGGAATTCCCGGATCGCCGAAAATCCGTCACCGCCGGCGAAATCGTTCCTCACACCGCTTCCCGCGTGGATGCAGGACATTGTTACCAACCGTCACTCCGGAGCCACCTGGGCGTCACCCATTCGCCCGGCCGGCGGCGCACTCTGATATCGCACCCGGAGCAGGCCCGAGACCATCCGGGTGAAGTACACGGAGGTGCGTTATGAATTCGCAGTCGCCCGGCCCGGCTGATCGACGGGCGCCCACCATGGAGGAATCCGGCTTCGAAACCGCCCGGAATACCCGGGAACACGCCACTCCTTGCCGACTACCCGATCAGCGCGAACTGGTGGCCGCGTTCTCCGGTGCCGGGCGCGCGTATTCGGGTCAGCCGTTGCTCTCCTGGGCACACTCGCTGGCGAACCTGCACCGGCGCCGGCACGGCGATCCGCTGTCCACCGCCGGAATCGATTGCCGCCGAGCCGAACTCGTGGCGTTGATCGACCGGTGGGCCGAAACCCGAACGACCCCGCGGCGAACCCACTCGTACGCCTGTTCACTGGGCGCGAAGATAGACCGTATGGCGGCGGCGCATGTACACGCGAACCATCTACTGCACAGCGCCGAGCGAGTCGCCGACGAGCGGGTCCACGCGGCCTGGTACCGGCTCGCGCTACTGGCCGACGAATGGACGGATCTGGTGACAGGCGCGGAACCCCTCCGGCACCGTAGATGAACCGGCCGCCACCTTTCACCTGCGGAATTGCGCCGAATATCACAATTCGATAAATACCGGCGCGTTGTTACCATCGGTATATGTTCCCCCTCGGTACCCGCTTGTACGAAGCCTCTGCCCGCCGTTTCCTGGAGGGTATCCACCGCACCCACGGGGAACCGGCGCTCACCGCGGCGGCCGGGCTTCCGGGGCTTTCCGCGGAACTGGACCAGCATGCCGCCGCGGTCCGCGACATCCTGGAACTCGGTATCGATGCGCCGAACCGGGTATCGCCCACCGTTCTGGTGGCCGGCTATATCCGCGGGCTGCTCGACGAGCGCACCACGCCGATCATCCCGCCCGCGGAGTGGGCCACCGCCGAATGGCTGCACCTGCGATTGGCGGGGGCCTGCCTGCAGGCCGGGCAGCCGACCCGGTAACAGCGGTCCGCCGCGAACAGGAGCTACCGGTCCGCGGCGGAAGAGCCGGGCTCATCCCCGATGGCGCGGTTCTCCGCCGTAGGGGTCCTGACCCCCGCCGTACGGTTCGCCGTACTGCTGGCGATACTCGCCACCGCTCGGCATCTGCCGGCCGTACTCGCCCGATTCACCACGGAAACCGCCACCCTGCGCGGGCTGCGGCTGCTCCCACTGTTCCGGGCCACGCGCCTCGACGCCCTCACCGGGGACAGGCTGTCGGCCGGTCATCCCCTGCTGCGCCCGAGCAGCGTCCTCGCGCCCACGCTGATAGGCCTCCGCATGCCCCCGCACTGTCGGCATCTGCTCCTCGAGGCCACCGAGCCAGTTCTCCCAGCGCTGCTGCATCGGCCGCACCAGACCACCACCGACGCCGACCACCAGGATTCCGCCCAGCGTGGCCAGCACCGCGATCAGGACGGGGGTGGTGACCGTGGTGGCCACCCCGATCTGGTTCAGCGCGGCGATGATACCGATACCCCAGATGAAAACCGAGGCGATCCGGGCGACCATCCGCCCGTAGCTCAGGCCGCCGAGCGCATTGCGCACCAGATCGTTCACCGCGTGCGCGATCGCACCCGCGACGACCACGATCAGGATGGCGACCGCCGCCCTGGGCAGCCAGGCCACGATGCCAGAGATCAGATTGCTGACCGGGTTCGGCCCGAAAACACCGAAGCCCATCTGCAAGGCGATCAGCAGAATCGCGTAGTAGGCCAATTTGGCGAGCAGGTCCGAAGCGTCGTATTTACTGCGCGACAGCATCCGCTTCACCCCGCCCCGCTCGACGAGGCGATCGAACCCCACCCGCTCGAGCACCTTGTCGACGATCTTCGAGACCGCCTTGGCGATGAGCCAGCCGACGAGCAGGATGACCAGGAAGCCGGCGAGCTTGGGTACGAATGTCGCAATCGAACCCCATGCGTCCGAGAAACCCTGCTGGAAATCGATTGCCAAACTCGAGGTTTGCACAAGCTCTTCCTTTCGCTCTCCGACGGACGCGACGTTTGCCGCGCACGGCATCAGTGCCGTTATACCCCGGTAGAGCTGGCCGAACCTGCGATTGCGAAAAAATTGCTAACGCGCCGACCGGCCGGTGCTCAGGAAACCGAGCAGATCGTGACGGGTGATCACGCCGACCGGTTTACCGTCCTCGACCACCATCAGCGCGTCGGTATCCGACAGCGCCTTGGTGGCCGCCGAAATCGGCTCCCCGAACCCGATGAGCGGGAACGACGGGCTCATATGCTCGGCCACCGAATCGGTGAGGTTGGCCCGGCCGGAGAACACGGCGGACAGCAGATCCCGTTCGGATACGCTGCCGGCCACCTCACCGGCCATCACCGGCGGCTCCGCGCCGACGACCGGCATCTGCGAGACCCCGTATTCACGCAGGATCTCGATGGCGTCACGCAGCGTTTCCGACGGATGGGTGTGCACCAGATCGGGCAGTTCCCCCGACTTGCCGCGCAGCACATCGCCGACCAGCGTTTCGGCCGTCGAACCGTCCAGCGGGGTGCGCAGGAAACCGTAGGAGCGCATCCACTGGTCGTTGAAGA
This sequence comes from Nocardia sp. X0981, assembly GCF_977089955.1. Taxonomy (NCBI): domain Bacteria; kingdom Bacillati; phylum Actinomycetota; class Actinomycetes; order Mycobacteriales; family Nocardiaceae; genus Nocardia; species Nocardia sp. X0981. The sequence goes on from NZ_OZ372435.1 coordinate 434,961, forward strand.
TCTTCGACATATAGCCGCGCCCACCGTCGGGCAGCAGCACCACCACCACGGCGTCCGGATCGCGGCGGGCCACCTCCAGCGCCGCCACCACGGCCATTCCGCACGAACCGCCGACCAGCAGTCCCTCCTCCCGGGCCAGGCGCCGGGTCATATCGAAGGAATCCGCGTCGGAGACAGCGATGATCTCGTCGGGCACCGCCGGGTCGTAGGCGGAAGGCCAGAAGTCCTCGCCCACGCCCTCGACCAGATAGGGCCGCCCGGTACCACCGGAGTACACCGAACCCTCCGGATCGGCACCGATCACCTTCACCTTCCCGCCGGACACCTCTTTGAGGTAGCGTCCCGCGCCGGTGATGGTGCCGCCGGTACCGACACCGGCCACGAAATGGGTCACCGTGCCATCGGTATCGCGCCAGATCTCCGGTCCGGTGGTCTCGTAGTGACTGTCCGGCCCGTTCGGATTCGAGTACTGGTCCGGTTTCCACGCGCCGTCGATCTCCTGTACCAGCCGGTCGGAGACGCTGTAGTAGCTGTCGGGGTGCTCCGGGGGCACCGCGGTCGGGCAGACGACCACCTCCGCCCCGTAAGCACGCAGTACATTGCGCTTGTCCTCGCTGACCTTGTCCGGGCAGACGAAAACGCAGTGATAACCGCGCTGCTGGGCGACCAGAGCCAATCCGACACCGGTATTACCCGAGGTCGGCTCGACAATGGTGCCGCCGGGACGCAGCTGTCCGGATTTCTCGGCCGCCTCGATCATCTTCACCGCGATACGGTCCTTGGAGCTACCGCCGGGGTTCAGATACTCGATCTTGGCCGCCACCAGCCCGGCACCCGAAGGAACCACCGAGTTCAATCGGACCAGCGGGGTGTTGCCGATGAGGTCCACGACATGATCCGCAATGCGCATACCCCCATCGTTGCAGAGGCGTTGCCGGTGACTTCGGCGTGGTCCGATGCGCCGCCGCGACAGCCGGGCGCGCAACCGGCGGATCGACGGATCGGCATCTAGTATCTGGGAGCTATGAGGCTGCCGAAGCTCGCGCGCGCCACCGTGATCCTGGCCGGCACGGCGTTCGCGCTCATCACCGCGCCGGAGGCATCCGCCGGCGCCGCCGTTCATTCGTTCGCCGATGTACCGACACTCACCTACGGCGGGTTGTGCGGAACCAGTATCCGCACCTGGGCCGATACCAGCCCGGCCTGGCCGGGACGCGCGGTCTTCAATGTCCGGGCCAACCCGGTCACCGGAATCGGGCCGGGCGCTCACCCGCTGGCACCGCTGTGCGAGGTCCTGACCACGGTGACCTGGCGCAACCTCGATACGGGAGCCACCGGCACCTACGTCAACAAAGTGGTGACCGGCATCTACGGCAGCATCCAGTATTCGCTGTTCCAGGACACCGGCCCCGGCCGGGTCGAGGTCACGGTGACCACCGACCACGCGAACATCCCGGCGCGCGGCGGTTTCGTCGTCCCGGCCTGATCAACGACACCACACAGCGAGGGATGCCACCCAGCCGGCACCGCCGCCACACACCTGCTCCCGGAGTCGCCGGCGACGCTCGGTGACCGGGATAGGACCACGACGGATATTTCCCCGCGCGCGCGGGCGACGTAGATTCGAAGGGATCGTACCCGCGAGTAGTGTTCGGTCCGGCCGGGCCGCGCACGCTCCTCGACAAAGGAGTCCTCATGCCAGAGGCCGTCATTGTTTCCTGTGCTCGTTCCCCCATCGGCCGAGCCAACAAGGGGTCCCTGGTGAGCATGCGACCGGACGACCTCGTCGCGCAGATGGTGCGCGCCGCGCTGGACAAGGTGCCTGCCCTGTCGCCCGCCGATATCGACGATCTCATGCTCGGCTGCGGCCAGCCCGCCGGCGAATCCGGTTTCAACATGGCCAAGGTCGTCGCCACCCAGCTGGGTTACGACTACCTGCCCGGCACCACCGTCAACCGCTACTGTTCCTCCTCGCTGCAGACCACCCGGATGGCGTTCCACGCCATCAAGGCCGGTGAGGGCCACGCGTTCATCTCCGCCGGAGTGGAAACCGTCTCCCGGTTCCCCAAGGGCACTGCCGACGGCTGGCCCGACACCCACAACCCGCTGTTCGCCGACGCCGAGGCACGCACCGCCACCGCCGCGCAGGGCGGGACCGGCTGGCACGACCCGCGCAACGACGGCACCCTGCCCGATATCTACATCGCCATGGGCCAGACCGCGGAGAATGTCGCGGCGTTCACCGGTATCTCCCGCGAAGACCAGGACCACTGGGGCGTACGGTCACAGAACCGCGCGGAAGAGGCCATCAAGGCCGGTTTCTTCGAACGTGAGATCACCCCGGTGACGCTGCCCGACGGCACCGTCGTCTCCACCGACGACGGCCCCCGCCCCGGCACCACCTACGAAAAGATCTCCCAGCTCAAGCCGGTGTTCCGCCCCGACGGTACGGTGACCGCCGGTAATGCCTGCCCGCTCAACGACGGTGCCGCGGCGCTGGTCGTCATGAGCGACACCAAGGCGAAGGAGCTGGGCCTGACCCCGCTGGCACGGATCGTGTCCACGGGCGTCTCCGGCCTGTCCCCGGAGATCATGGGCCTGGGCCCGATCGAAGCCGTGCGCAAGGCACTGAAACTGGCCGGGAAGACCATCGACGATATCGACCTCTACGAGATCAACGAGGCCTTCGCCGTCCAGGTCCTGGGTTCGGCCCGCGAACTGGGCATGGACCTGGACAAACTGAACGTCTCCGGCGGCGCGATCGCCCTCGGCCACCCGTTCGGTATGACGGGTGCCCGCATCACCGCCACGCTCATCAACAACCTGCAGACTCACGACAAGCAGTTCGGGCTGGAAACCATGTGCGTCGGAGGTGGGCAGGGGATGGCGATGATCATCGAACGCCTCAGCTGAGTTTCCTGCGGCTGTGTTCATCCTGCGGCGCCTGCGGCGCCGCGGGCTCGAGCCCCCTTGGCGTCGTGCTTGGGCACTCGAGATTCGCGCCTGCGGCGCCTGCGTGGTTGTGCTTCCACTGAGGGTTTCCTCAGCGGTTCGGGGCCCGTCTCGGTCCCTGCCGGGCCTCTTGCTCGCTCAAATGCCGGTGGAGTTATCCGCTTCCACGGAGACCGGCGAGGCGCGTTCTCGGTGTTGCGGTCGGCGCGGCAAGAGTCCGCTCGGCCGAGAGCGCCGAGACAACCACGGCCTAGGCTTCGTGTCGTGCTCGGCGATCCCGGATTTCTCTGCTCATGCTGTGGGGCGCACCACCGCGAGTTACCCATGAACTACACGATCGAGGCACCGGACGTATGAGATCCGGCCTTCCGACTGCCTGCTTTCGTCGGACCAGTGCGTGATCCGGGCACAGCACTACTTCGTCAAAGGTCTGATCGAAATACCGGTCATCGATAGCGACGAAGTGTTCTCCTGGGCTGTCTGGGTCTCGCTCAGCCGCGAGAATTTCTCCCGCGGCGGACTTGTGGGACACCGTCGGCCGAGAAGCAGAGCAACCCTACTTCGGCTGGCTCACTACCGATCTCTCGGCCTACTCGCCCACGACCCTCAACCTGAAGACCCGTGTCCACACCCGCCCGGTCGGCGAGCGTCCCTTCGTCGAGCTCGAACCGACCGGCCACCCCCTCGCCGTCGAACAGCGCACCGGAATCACCTGGGACCGGGTACGCGAGATCGCCGAGACGGTACGGCACATCTCCCGCGACAACAATCGGCGATGAGGGAGGATGCGCGAGTGCCGCCGACCTCTCGGACCCCGGAAGGCCTGAGCCGCCGGGCCCGGTACTTCGTCGAAAACCACGGGCTCCGTGTTCCCTGCCGGGATCTCCGCCGCTATCGGGACGTGTGGCTCGAGCACGGGATACCCGCTGCGGAGATCGACCGGGCCGTGGCTTTCCAGGAAGTTCGGGGCGGCATCGCCCTGCCCCCGGCCCCCGCGTACGAGGGCGGCCCACGTGTTCTGGAAGCCGATGTCCCCGAGGGGCCGACCGTGGAGGGGTGGCGCTTCCCGGCCGGCGAGCGCCGCGTGTCCTCGGCCTACGGATTCATGATCGGGTCCGGCGGCGAATTCGGAATCGACGCCGACACGTCTTCCGACGCAGCGAATGCGCCCTCCGACGCGGAGGTGCTCAGCTGGGGGTTTCCTCGGGCCGCTGCCCGACGCCCGACACGCGGTTCCGCGCCACGTATTCGCCGGTGAATCGAGCACGGAGACGCCACAGGCGGCCCGTCCATCGAACGGGCCGCCTGTGTTCGGTGCGGTGAGGTACTAGTCGCTCTGGAAGTAGCTCAGCAGGCGCAGGATCTCGACGTAGAGCCAGACCAGGGTGACCGTCAGGCCGAGGGCCACACCCCATGCCGCCTTCGGCGGGGCCTGGGCGCGGATGAGCTGGTCTGCGGCATCGAAGTCGAGCAGGAAGCTGAACGCCGCGATGGCGATGACCACCAGGCTGAAGATGATCGCGACCGGACCGCCGTCGCGCAGGCCGAACCCACCATCGGTGAAGAAGCTCGCGATCAGGTTGCCCACGACCAGCACCAGGATGCCGATCATGGCGCCGATGAGCATGCGGGTGAACCGCGGGGTCACACGGATCGCACCGGTTTTGTACACCACCAGCATGCCGGCGAACACACCGAAGGTGCCCAGGATGGCCTGGCCGATCATTCCGGCGCCGCCCGCGCCACCGAAGCTGATATCGGTGAACATGAACGACAGTGCGCCCACGAAAACACCCTCGGCGACCGCGTAGGAGAGCACGATGGCGGGGTTGTCCGCCTTGTTACCGAAGGTGGCGACCAGCACGAGAACCAGGCCGATGAGGCCGCCGCCGATGACGAACAGCGGCGCCAGCGCGTTGTTCGCGCTGGTCAGCATGTAGGTCACCAGAGCGGAGAACGCGAGCACACCGAGCGTGATCCCGGTTTTGGTGACCACATCGTCGATGGTCAGCGACCGCGTCGGCGCCTGCTGGTAGGGCTGCTGATACTGCTGCGGGTACTGCTGGTTTCCATACTGGTATCCCAGCTGCCCCGCGCCTGCGACGCCCGAGCCGAAGCCGGCGTAACCGGCTTCCTGCCGGGGCAGGTTCTTGAATACCGGATTGCTTGTGGCGCGCACCGCAAATCCCTTTCTCGGAGTTCGTTGGCCATACCGGAGCACGACCGTCGGTCTCGAGCGATTACTCGATATCCAACTGTTTGTCCAACGTACGCGCCCCGGGTGGAGTTCCCCGGGCGCCACGACAAGACAGACAAACCGGACCTTACCGCCGGACGGACCCGAATGGGCCACGGACCGCACAACGGACGACGCCGTAGCTGCCGCGGGGCTCGGACCTCGCCCGTGGGGAGGTGGAGCCGGATTATCGAGGACGGCCCACCGTCGGCCGAGCGGCGGCGGGCCGAGCGGCGCGGCTACATGACCATGACGAGAATCACGATGATGATGGCCAACCCGATCAGCAGGCCGATGGTGACGGCCAGGGTGGGGCTGGGCTGTCCCGAACCGGAGCGGACGGGCGGGGCCGCGGCGGCGGGGGCCACGGTCTGCGGCTGAGCGCGGCGGGGCAGCGGCCCGGAACGCGGGCTGCGCAGACCGGCGGCGGAGTTACGGGCCGCCCAGGCCGGGATCGTTCCGTCCTCGGTACGCACCGGAGCGCCGAGAATATTACCGGCGGCACCGGGACCGAATGCGGCGGCGAGGATTTCGTCCCGCGCCTGGGCCATACTCGGGCGGCGCTGCGGCGCCGGTTCCATCATGTGCAGCAGGACGCCGGTGAGGACACCGCTGCGGCTGGGCGGAATGATCCGCGCCATGGCGGCACGTTCCACGACGGCATCGGTGTTGTCGTCCATACCGAACGGGGGCTGCCCCTCGATGGCGGTATAGAGGGTGGCGCCGAGGGAGAACACATCACTGGCCGAAGTGGGGCGGGCGCCACGCGCCACCTCCGGTGGGAGATAGGCCGGGGTGCCGGTGATCATGCCGTCCGGTTCGTCCGCGGCCTCCGTAACACTGCGAGAGATACCGAAATCGCTCAGTTTGGCCATGCCGACCGCGGGCCCGCGGTCGGCGACGAGGATATTGCCCGGTTTGATATCACGGTGCACGATCCCGACATCGTGCGCGGCGGCCAGCGCGTCGGCGACCTGCGCGCCGATCTGCGCCACCTCGATCACCGGGAGGGTGTGCACCAGCCCGAGCGCCCGGGCGACACTGCGCGAGGGCAGATGCTCGATCACCAACCACGGCTCACCAGCCTCGAGCACCACGTCGTAGACAGCGATGGCGTGCTCATGGGACAGCTTGGCGGCGACCCGCCCCTCGTGCACGATCTGCTCCCGGATCCGCCGGGCCTCCGCCTCGTCCAGCCCCGCGGTGGTGAGCACCTGTTTGATGGCGACATCACGGTCCAGCAGCCGGTCGTGCGCGAGCCATACCGCCCCCATACCGCCACCGCCCAGTTTCGACTGCAGACGGTATCGGCCGGCGACCAGGTAGTCCGGGCCGACGATGGGGCGGGCGCGATCGATCATGGTGTGAGACTAGCCGAATTCCATGGTAGCTGGCCGGATTCGGAGCCGGTCTGTACAACGGGCGCCGTCGCGCGCTACATCGGGTCACAGTTGCCTCGACGGGCTTCCGGGGCCTGGTTTCCGCCGATAGCCTGCCGAATGCATGTCCGAATCGAGAAATAGCTGGGGTTGTGCCCGGCGGGTGACGGCAGGCCGGCTGCCCGCGGTCCGGCGCGAAAGTGGTTGGGAGCTATGCCGACACGGTCGCCTGCGGCAAACGGCGCCCGGCTGCGGGAACCGGCCGGACTGCGTCGGGCGCACGCCGGATGCGCGCATACGCCGGGCACGATCCGCCGCGAGTCCGGGCTGCCGGTACCGCTCACCCCGGCCTCGGCCGTTCGGCGCGAAGTACTGCCCGTTCCGCGGGCCCTCGCTCCGCTCCTGCCCGACCACGGCCCGGCCGGAGGAACGATGTTGGCCTACACCGGAACCGGAACGCTGCCGGCGGCAGTCGCCGAAGCGAGCGGGCACGCGGCCGCGGTCAGGCTACCCCGGCCCGGCCTGCTCGCCGCCGCGGAAACGGGCGCCCGGCTGGGCCGGCTCGCCGTGATCCCCGACGCCGGACGAGACGCGGCGGAAGTGGCCGCGGTGTTGCTCGACAGGAGGGAGTCGGCGGTACTCGCCCTCGGGGGCGCTACCGTCCCGGCAGCTCGTGCCCGGCCACTCGCCGCGAAGACACGGGGGAAGGAAGCCGTCCTACTCGTCACCGGCGGTTCCTGGCCCCTCCCGCACCCGAGTCCGAAACCCGGGTAGCCGGATCACCGGGCTCGGCGCGGAGAGCGGCCGATCCGTTCGATCTGCCTCGATATCGAGATCCACCCCGGAACCGGTGCACCGCGGCGAGGCCGGCTCATCGCCCGGCCCCGGGGTTGGCCGGGTGGAACTACCGGGACCGCGCAGTCCGCTGCTCGCCCGGGAAGACCGGTGGTTCGTGGAAGGCCTCTACGAGTGAACCCGGCGTTCAGTACGGATCGCAGGCGTCGAAGGCCGCGTCCTTGTCCGCGTTGAAGGTATCGATCTGCTTGTTGACCTCCTCGATCGAGGCGTTCTCCTCCAGCAGATCGGCCAACTCTTTCAGATTGTCGCGATAGGTGCGCATCGGTGTGGAGACATCGTTGGGCACATCCGGGTTCAGCTCCTGATCGATCTTGCCCGCGGTATCGCGCAACGCGGTGATCGCCGCCCCCTTCTTGGTCTCGGCATCGGGCGCGTTGTTGTCACTCGCGTCGATATAGGCGTTGAAGGCATCGACCGCGGGATTGTTGTGGTCACGCAGTGCCGTGCACACCTCTGTGGCGGCGGCCTCGGCCGCGGCCGCCCGGGAGGACGACGCAGCCGCCGACGACGACCTGACCTCCGAGGAATACACCTGCAACTCGGAGGTGTTCACCTCGGCGGTACCGGTCACGGTATTCGAGCAGGCCGCGATGAAACCGCCCGCGACCAGCGCGGTGACTGCAGCGGCGAAACCGGCTCGTTCGAGTCGTCGCATCGGTCCTGAAACTCCCCTCGGATGCCCACGACCCCGTATTTTCGCGCCGGCGCGCCGGACATCTGAGCCGCCGGTGCTGTCAACCGTACTGGGTCGCGTCGATTTCCGGCTGCTCAGCCTCCGATTGATGATCAACCGATACCGGTACGGGCCCGCGCCTACGCCGTCGCGATATCGACGACCAGGCGATTCGGCAGGGCGGCGGCCGTGACGGTGAACCCCGGCTCCTCGGCTTCCAACCCGATGAACGACTGTGTGACCCCCTCGAACACCGTGGTCCGGTAAACCCCGGCGATCCCGGGAACCGCCGGATCGGTGACCGGATCGGGGCCGGTGTAGGGGGCCACCCCGCTGTCGAACGGATAATCCGAGCCGGTGATCCGCACCTCGAGCACGGACTGCCCCGCCACGGCGAGTTCCCGACCGCTACCGTCCTGGATCGCCCGGCCGGTGTACCACACACTCCACCCGGGTGTCCCGGTTCCGCCGAGGAAGTATTCCACCCGATCGAAACCCGGATGCCTGCTCAACCGGATATCCGTCACGGTCAGGCCGGCATCCGGCGAGGCCTCGGCCTGCTTGGGCACCGTATCGTCCGGTGCGGGTGCGATCGGCAGCGGCACCGGCGGCAGGGGCGGTTGCGACCGGACGGCTTCGGTGCTCGGCGGCGCCGGTACCGGCGCCGGGGAGCCAACCGGTGGTGCCGATTCGGAGTCGGCGCACCCCGCAAGGCACCCCAGCATCGCGGCCACTACGAGTACACGCCCGGTACGCATGCGCCCGATGCTAGCCCGAGTACGCCCTGTCCTGCGGTAATACCCGATCGCGCGGTGTGCCCGCTAGCGGGGCCGCCGGTACCGTCACCACGCGGAAGCAGGCCGAGGGCACCGAGTATTCACCGGGGCGGACGGTAGGGCGCGGCAACGATCCAGCACACTTGTCACGTGCGAGACATGGAGGATCTACTGGGAAGGCTGCGCCGGTACCCGGACGTGGAGGCCGCCAACCTGTATGCCGTCGACGCCGCCGACCGCTTGATTCTCGACGTGGCCGCGGACGCGCTCGCGACAGCCGCCGACCGGCCGGGTTCGGTCGTGGTGATCGGCGACGGTTACGGCGCCCTCACCCTCGGCGCCGCCGCCGCGCACGATCTGCACGCGATCCGCGTCCACCAGGATCTGCTGACCGGCGAACTGGCCCTCGCCGCCAACGCGCGCGCCCTCGGCCTCGCCGACCGCTACACCGCGCATGCGCTGGACGCCGGCCTGCTCAGCGGAGCGACGGTGGTGCTGCTGCGACTGCCCCGGGTCCTGGCCGGACTGGCCGAAATCGCCGAGGCCATCGCCCGATACGCCCACCCGGATGTCCGGGTCTTCGCCGGCGGCCGGGACAAATACCTCACCAAAGCCATGAACGACGTGCTCGGCGAATCGTTCGGTGAGGTACGCGCCAGCCGCGGCCGGCAGAAATCCCGCACCCTGCTGGTCCGCGACCCCAAACCGGTAGGAGAGCCGCGTTTCCCGCTGCGCGAACACATCGGCGACCTCGGAATCGACGTGGTAGCCCACGGTGCGGCTTTCTCCGGAGCGCGCCTCGATATCGGCACCCGCTTTCTGCTCGAACACCTCCGCGCCATGAAACCCGACGCCCGCGATGCGATCGACCTCGGCTGCGGCACCGGAATCCTGGCGGTTTCCCTGGCCCGTTCCCGTCCCGGCCTCGCGGTGGTGGGAACCGATCAGTCGGCCGCGGCGGTCGCCTCCGCCACCGCCACCGCAGCCGCCAACCAGGTGACGGGCCAGGTTCGGGTGGTTCGCGACGACGCCATGTCCGCGGCACCCGACAACAGCGCCGACCTCGTGGTCTGCAATCCCCCGTTCCATGTCGGCGCCGCGGTACACACCGGTTCCGCCATCAAGATGTTCGCCCAGACCGGCCGGGTACTGCGGCCGGGCGGGGAACTGTGGACGGTCTACAACAATCACCTCAACCACCGCACCGTGGTGGAACGTATGGTCGGCCGCACCGAGGTGGTGGGCCGCAACCGGAAATTCACCGTCACCCGCTCGGTGCGCGGCCTGCGCGACCCGGCCCCCCGCTGACGCGCCCGGATCAGTCGATCCGCCGCCGATGCGCCCAGCGGGTGAGCGCGTTGCGATTGGACTGCTGAGTTTTGCGCAACACGTTCGAGGCGTGGGTCTCCACGGTCTTGACCGAAATGAACAGCTTCTCCGCGATCTCCCGGTAGGTGTAGCCGCGGGCCAGCAGCCGCAGCACCTCCAGTTCGCGCGGGGTCAGCGAATCCAGCTCCGGATCCAACGGCGGCTCGGGGACCGGCGATTTCCCGGTGAACGAATCCAGCACGAAACCGGCCAGCCGCGGACTGAACACCGCATCGCCACCGGCCACCCGGCGGATACCGTCGGCCAGTTCGGCGCCGGAAATCGTCTTGGTGACGTAACCGCGGGCACCGGCCCGGATCACCGCGATCACATCCTCGGCGGCATCGGACACGCTCAATGCCAGGCATACCGGCCCACTGTCGATCCCGCGCAGTACCGCTACCCCACCTCCGTCGGGCATATGCACATCGAGCAGCACCACATCGGGTTCGGTGGCATTGATACCGGCCACGGCCTCGGCCACTCCGCCCGCCTCCCCGACGACCTCCATATCGGTTTCCCGGCTCAGCTCCGCCCGCACACCGGACCGGAAAACAGCATGGTCATCGACCAGAAAAACCCGCACCCTCTCCCTCTCTGTGTTCATGGCGCGCCTGCGGCGCGCGGGGCCGATCCCCTCGGCGTCGCCTTTCCGCCCGCACGACTCGCGCCTGCGGCGCATACGCTTCGCGGGCGGAAAGGCGACGCGGGCTCGACCCTTCGCGGGCCTCGTAGGACTCGCCGCCGGGGAGCGGCGTTCGTCGCGAGGCCCGCGGTTGGTGATGGATTCGACGGTAGCGCGAGTTTCGGCGGCCTCGAGTCACGTATTCGCCGGCCGGCGACAACTCGCCGGGGCGTTCGGCCGCACCGGACGGGCCGGGGCGCGGCGGTGTTCCCGGCGGGACCCCCGGAGCCCATCAGCGGTGTCTGCTCTGAGCGGGACCCGGTTCGGCGGGGCAGGTGGAAACCAGGCCGGCGGCGACCGCAGTCGTCGCTTCTCGTTTCTCTTCGGCGTCGTCGCCCGCTGTCTGCTCCTCGGGGGCGGGCGTATCGGTGCGCGGCATGAGGATACGTACCTCCGTGCCGCGGCCCGGGGCGGAGACGATCTCCACGGTGCCGCCACGACGCTCCACCCGGGCACGGATGGAGCGGGCCAGCCCGTGCCGGTCCTCGGGAACGGCACGGGGATCGAAACCGGTGCCGCGATCACGGACGAAAACGCTGACCTGATGCGGTTCCACCTCGGCGAACAGGTCGATATCGGCGACGCCGGCGTGTTTGGCGGCATTCACCAGTGCCTCCCGGGTCGCCCCCAGGACGGCTGTGAAATGTTCCTTCGGCAGGCCGGATCCGGTCTCGTCACCGTCCATCGCGATATCGCCGACCGTCACCGGGGCGACCTTCACACCGTGCTGGTCCTCCACCTCACCGGCGATGGTGCGCAGAGCGGCGGCCAAACTGGATTCCGCCGGCCCGGAATCGTCGAACAGCCAGCGACGCAGCTCGCGTTCCTGGCTACGCGCCAGGCGCAGCACCTCTTGGGGATCCGCGGCCTGCCGCTGGATGAGCGCGAGGGTCTGCAGAACCGAATCGTGCAGATGCGAGGCGATCTCCTCGCGCTCCTCGTTGCGGATGCGGGCGGAACGTTCGGCGTTGAGGGAACGCACCATGCGCAGGGCCAGCGGGACCATCAGCAACCCGACACCGACCAGCGTGGCGGCCACCGCCAGCAGCGCCGAGCCGAGCGAACCCCAGTCGACCTGCGACAGCACCACCACCGTGAGGCCGGCGATCACAAGGGTGACCCCGGCGATGATCCGCGACCAGGTGACGACCGACGGTTTCGCGGGCATCCCCACCAGCGTGCGCGGACCGTCGGCATCGTATTCCCGCCACACCAGCGCCGAGCCCACGGCGATCACGATGACGGGTGCGATCACCCGGGCCGCGGTACCGCTGAACACCCACGAGACCGCCACCGACAACCCCAGCCCGAGCAAGGCCAGCCCGACCGCCTGCCGGCGCTCGGTACCCGAGGGCCGGATATCGTCCGCGCCGTCGGGGGTGAAGATCCACAGCAGGCCGTAGGCCACGGTCCCGGCACCCGCCAGCGCGGACAGCAGCACGAAGGCCATCCGCACCTTGAGCACGTCGACCCCGAGATGGTCGGCGATACCGCCCGCCACCCCGCCGACGATCCGGCCGCCGGAACGGCGCACCAAGGGGCGGGTGCGGGGATCCACCCCGGACCCGGCGGCGGCCCCCCGCGCGTAGAAGGCAGGTCCGAACGGGCACATACCTTCGATACTGGCACGGCCACCTCCCGGCCAGCCATGGGGAAACACCCTGATATCGGTCTTCGCCCCGCCGCCGGCGGTGTTCGGAAAGTTTCGGGAGCAAGTTCAGGGTTCCCCCCGATGCATCCGCGAGCCCGGCGAGCGGACCATGGGTCCATGACGAGAACGAGCTTCGGTGATCAGCTCCAGCAGATGTGGCGCACACGACCGGCTCGCCTGCCCCGGAACGGGCCGATCGCCGGAGTCGCCGCGGGAGTCGGGCACCGCTACGGTGTCGATCCGGTGCTGGTACGTGTGGCGTTCGTGGTCTCCACCATTTTCGGCGGCGCGGGAATCGTGCTGTACCTGGCCGGATGGCTGCTCTTCCCCGAACCCGGCGCACAGGCGTCGATGGCCGAATCACTCACCCGGCGGGATTCGCAGAACCAGACCAAGACCATCGTGTTGATCGTGGCGCTGGCCATCGCGGTGAGCACCATGGGTCCGGTGGGTGTCGGGCTCGGCGGCTCGGGGATCGTTTCGCTCGCGCTCATGCTGGCCGGCTGGTGGATGCTCTACCTGCGGGCACCGGAACCGCCGCCGCTTCCGGACGGAACGGCCGAGCCGCAGCCGTTCGGCGCGCCGGGCACCACCGGTTATCCCGGCATCGTTTTCCCGCAGGGTCCCGCCGACCCCTACACCGCCCACGTTCCCGGTGTCTACACGCCGTACACCAAACTGCCGGACCGCTACGAACCGGCCGATCCGGCCGCCACACCGGCTCCGGACCTCGGCCGCGCCGCTCCCGAACCGGCGCGGACGGCGGATACCCCTGCGGGACCGGACCCCGCGCTATCGGCCGAGCCGCCCGTACGACCGGTGCGCGGTTCCGCGGTACCCGGCACACCCGCACCGGCCGAGGCGGGTACCCCGGCCACCGGCACCCCCGATCCGACCGGAACAGCGGTGCCGGCGAGCCCGGGGGACCGGCTCGGCGACTCCACCGCCGGCCAGGGAGGTTCTCCGGACTCCGCCCAACCGGGCCCGGACCCCGCGGCGAGTCACACCTCCGGCGCCGGCACCTCGATCGATATGAGCAAACCCGGCGACCCGCTGCTCACGCAGCGCACACCGCCCTCCTGGGACCCCCTCGGGGTGGCGCCGCTGGCCTGGGACCTGCCCGCGCCGGCACCGGCCCGCACGGTGGCCCCCACCGCGGACGAACCGGCGCGCTCCCGGTTCACACCGATCGTTGTGGGCCTGGCCGTCCTCGCCGCGGCGGGTGCCGGTGCGGCCGCCGCGGCGGGCGCCGAATGGATGACCCCCGCGCGGATCGCCGCCGTAGCGCTTGCCGTGATCGGTCTGGGACTGGTCGTCGGCGCCTTCCGGCGCCGGGGCCACGGATTGCTGCTCGTCACCGCGCCGCTGGCGGCGTTCGTTCTGCTGGCCGCGGCGGTCGGCCCGGTCGATATGCGCGATTCCACCATGGGCGAGCGCACCTGGGCCCCGGCCGCGTCCACCGAGCTGCGCCCGGACTACACGGTCACCATGGGGTCGGGCACGCTCGACCTGCGCGGAATCGAATTGACCGAGAACAAGACAGTGGATCTGTCGGTACAGATGGGGCAGGCGATGGTCCTGCTACCCGAGAACATGAACGTCCGCACCGACTGCACCGTCCGCATGGGCGAGGCGCGCTGCCCGGACGGGCTGACCGGTCCGGGCGGTGACGCCCCGGTATTGGACTTGCACGTCCGGGTCCGGATGGGTGAAGCGGAGGTGCGACGTGGCTGAGCAACCGACGAGTACGGATTCGACGAGCCGTGGTGGACGCCGGAACCGGGGGTTCTCTCCCGGCCTGCTCATCAGCGGCCTGCTCGCCCTACTGGTCAGCGCCTGGACGCTGCTGGGGCCGGGCCACTGGGAGCTCACGAGCATCGTTCCCCTCGGCTGGCTCGTCGTCGCGACGGCGATCGTCATCGGCCTGTTCCTGGTGGTCTCACCCCGGAAACACCGCTGACGGCCACCCCCACGTCGTTCTCGTCGCGCGCCACACCCCGTACAGCGGAAACGGCCGGACCTCTGTGCGGGTCCGGCCGTTCCTACTGTGCGCTCACTCCCATTCGATGGTGCCCGGCGGTTTACTCGTCACATCCAGCACCACTCGGTTGACCTCGGCGACCTCATTGGTGATCCGGGTGGAAATCCGCTCCAGTACGTCGTAGGGCAGCCGGGTCCAGTCCGCGGTCATCGCGTCCTCGCTGGAGACCGGGCGCAGCACGATCGGATGCCCGTAGGTGCGGCCGTCACCCTGCACTCCGACGCTGCGCACATCGGCGAGCAGCACCACCGGGCACTGCCAGATCTGCGCGTCCAGACCCGCCGCGGTCAGCTCCTCACGGGCGATGGCATCGGCCTGGCGCAGAGTGCGCAACCGGTCCTCGGTGACCTCGCCGATGATCCGGATGGCCAGTCCCGGCCCGGGGAAGGGCTGGCGGGCCACGATCTCCTCCGGCAGCCCCAGCTCCCGGCCGACCGCGCGGACCTCGTCCTTGAACAGCAGGCGCAGTGGTTCGACGAGCTCGAACTCCAGATCGTCGGGCAGCCCGCCCACATTGTGATGCGATTTGATGTTCGCGGTACCGCTGCCGCCGCCCGACTCCACCACGTCCGGGTACAGCGTGCCCTGCACCAGGTATTCCACCTTCGGCACGGCCGATCCGGCGGACTGTTCGCCGACGACCTCGCCCACCGCGTCCTCGAAGGACCGGATGAACTCACGACCGATGATCTTGCGCTTCTCCTCGGGATCGGTGACCCCTTTCAGCTCCCCGAGGAACTTGTCCACCGCGTCCACGGTGACCAACCGGGCACCGGTGGCGGACACGAAATCCCGCTGCACCTGTTCGCGTTCCCCCGCACGCAGCAAGCCGTGATCGACGAAAACACAGGTCAGCCTGTCGCCGATGGCCCGTTGCACCAGAGCACCCGCCACGGCACTGTCCACCCCACCGGACAGGCCGCAGATAGCCTGCCCCTCCCCGATCTGCTCCCGTACCCGCTCGATCATGACCTCGGCGATACTCGCCGGCGTCCACTCCGGCGCGATACCCGCCATTTCGTGCAGGAACCGGCTCAGCACCAGCTGCCCGTGCGGTGAATGCAATACCTCGGGGTGGTACTGCACACCCGCGAGGCGGCGCTCCCGGTTCTCGAACGCCGCGACCGGCGCACCCACCGTGGTACCGGTGACCTCGAAACCCTCCGGAGCATCGGTGACCGCGTCACCGTGGCTCATCCACACCGGTTGCACCGTGGGCAGCCCCGCGTGCAGCAGGCCGCCGTCGATATCGAGTTCGGTGCGCCCGTATTCGCGGGTGCCGGTATGGGTCACCGTGCCGCCCAGCGCCTGCGCCATCGCCTGGAACCCGTAGCAGATACCGAATACCGGCACATTCAGCTCGAAGAGCCGGGGGTCGAGCGCCGGGGCCCCCTCGGCGTACACACTGGCCGGGCCGCCGGAGAGGATCACCGCGAGGGGCTGCTTCTCCGCGATCTCCGCCACGGTCGCCGTATGCGGCACCACCTCGGAGTAAACACTCGCCTCCCGGACCCGGCGGGCGATCAGCTGTGCGTACTGCGCCCCGAAGTCGACAACAAGGACCGGTCTCTGGGAATGCGTCACCCGTAAGAGTCTAGTGAGCCTCCGGCACCCGCCCCTACCTGGGCGGGCCCAGGGTAGCGGCGAGGAGCGCGGAGCACCGCCCCGGCTGCTCGGCCGCTCGGGGAGCGCAGAAGAACTCGAGCAGGCCGCACCACAGCGCCGAACTCGGCGAGGCCCACAGAGGGTGGAACCCGCGACAGAGGGTGGAACCCGCGACGCCGCAGGCGGCGCCGGCTCAACGAACGGTGAGCCCCACCTTCTGGAACTCCTTGAGATCGGAGTACCCCGCCTTCGCCATGGACCGGCGCAGCCCGCCGACCAGGTTCAGTGAGCCGAAGGGGTCGTCCGACGGCCCGGTCAGCACCTGTTCCAGAGCGGGGCGTACCGGCGCGGGGCGCGAGGTATCGCCGAGGACCAGTTCGTCGACGAGATCCCAGGGTTCGTCCAGCGACAGCAGCGATCCACGCGGTACCGACGGATGGGCGGCCGCCGAGGGCCAGTACCAGCCGCGGCCCGGCGCTTCGGCGGCAAGCGCCAGCGGGGCGCCGAGCATGGCGGCATCCGCGCCGCAGGCGATCGCCTTGGCCAGCTGACCGGAGGTGTTGATATCGCCGTCGGCGATCACGTGCACATACCGGCCGCCGGTTTCGTCGAGGTAGTCACGGCGGGCCGCAGCGGCGTCGGCGATGGCGGTGGCCATGGGGACACCGATACCGAGTACCTCGCCGGTGGTGGTGGCGCCCGGCTGGGAGCCGTAGCCGACGATCACACCGGCGGCGCCGGTCCGCATCAGATGCAGCGCCGTCCGGTGATCGCTGACGCCACCGGCGACCACCGGAACGTCGAGTTCGGCGATGAAGGTTTTGAGATTCAGCGGTTCACCGGCGCCGACATGTTCGGCCGAGATGATGGTGCCCTGTACCACCAGCAGATCGATCCCCGCCTGGAGCAGGCCCGGGGTGAGTGCCTGCGCGTTCTGCGGGCTCACCCGCACCGCCACGGTGACCCCGCCGGCCCGTACCTGGGCCACCGCGGCGGCCAGCAGATCGGGCTGCATCGGCGCGGCGTGCAGTTCCTGCAGGAACGCCACGGCCCGCTGGGGGCCACCTTTGTCGGCGAGTTCGACCAACTGCTCGATCTTGGTCGTTACATCGGCGTGCCGCGCCCACAGACCCTCACCGTTGATCACCCCGAGACCACCGCGCCGCCCCATTTCGATGGCGAATTCCGGGGAGACCAGGGCGTCGGTGGGGTGGGTGAGGAAGGGGATATCGAACCGATAGGCGTCGAGCTGCCAGGCCAGCGAAACCTGGCTCGCCGAGCGAGTCCGGCGCGAGGGAACGATATCGACATCGTCCAGTTCGTAGGTCCGGCGAGCCGTCCTACCCATTCCGATCTCGACCATATCGCGCACGAAAAGAACTCCTGTGTTTATGGCGGCGCCTCCGGCACCGCGGGCTCGAGCCCCCGAGACGTCGTCCTCGCGCCCGCGACCCGCGCCTGCGGCGCATACGCTTCGCGAGCGGAAAGGCGGCGCGGGCTCACCCTTCGGGGGTCTCGTGAGACTCGGCACCGGTGTGATGCGTTTCACCTGGTGAACCGCGCATTTCAGATAGACCTTACACCGCGCCCGGAGCGAGCCGGGGTCCGTGTTCATCGGCGCGCCGATGAACACGGACCGCTGGGACTACCGGCCGGTGTAGTTGGGGGCCTCCACGGTCATGGTGATGTCGTGGGGGTGGCTCTCCTTCAGCCCCGCCGCGGTGATCTGCACGAACTGAGCCTGCTGCAGATCGGCGATGCCCTGTGAGCCGGTGTAACCCATGGCGGCCCGGAGCCCGCCGACCAGTTGGTGGATCACCTGGTTGACCGGCCCCCGGAAGGGCACCCGCCCTTCGATGCCCTCGGGCACGAGTTTGTCCTCGGCCAGCACGTCGTCCTGGAAGTACCGGTCCTTGGAGAAGGATTTGGCCTGCCCACGCCCCTGCATGGCACCGAGGGAACCCATCCCGCGGTAGCTCTTGAACTGTTTACCCCCCACCAGGATCAATTCGCCCGGGGATTCGGCGGTACCGGCCAGCAGCGACCCCAGCATGACGGTGGAGGCGCCGGCGGCGATGGCTTTGGCGATATCGCCGGAGAACTGGATACCGCCGTCGGCGATGACCGGAACGCCGGCGGGTGCGCAGGCGGCGACCGCCTCGAGGATCGCGGTGATCTGGGGCGCGCCCACACCGGCCACCACGCGGGTGGTGCAGATGGAGCCGGGCCCGACACCGACCTTCACCGCGTCGGCACCGGCCTCCACCAGGGCCGCGGCGCCCGCGCGGGTGGCGATATTGCCACCGACCACCTGGATACGATCCCCGACCTCGGCCTTGACCTTGCTGACCATGCTGAGCACCTGGCGCTGATGCCCGTGCGCGGTATCCACGACGAGCACATCGACTCCGGCGTCGGCCAGTGTCATGGCACGCGACCAGGCGTCGTCACCGACGCCCACCGCGGCACCCACCAGCAGCCGGCCGTCGCGGTCCTTGGTGGCATCGGGGAACTGATCGGTCTTCACGAAGTCCTTGACCGTGATGAGCCCGCGCAGCCGGCCGTCGCCGTCGACGATCGGCAGTTTCTCCACCTTGTGCCGGCGCAGGAGACCGAGCGCGGCTTCCGCGGTGACACCCTCCTGGGCGGTGATGAGCGGCGCCGGGGTCATCACATCGGCGACACGCCGGTTCTGGTCGACTTCGAAACGCATATCCCGGTTGGTGATGATGCCGACGAGCGCCCCGGTTTCGTCCACGACCGGCAGGCCGGAGATCCGGAAGCGAGCACACATGGCGTCGACCTCGGCCAGGGTGTCGGTGGGCCGGCAGGTCACCGGGTCGGTCACCATCCCGGCCTCGGACCGTTTGACCGTTTCGACCTGACTCGCCTGGTCGGCGACCGAGAGGTTGCGATGCAGCACACCCATACCGCCGGCCCGGGCCATGGCGATCGCCATCCGGGCCTCGGTCACGGTATCCATGGCGGAACTGACCAACGGGGTGCGCAACCGGATCTCCCGGGTCAGCCGGCTCGATGTCTCGACCGAACTGGGAATCAGGTCCGAGGCGGCGGGAAGCAGCAACACATCGTCGAAGGTGAGGCCGAGCATGGCGATCTTGTCCGGATCGTCACCACCCGTATGAGGGCGGACAACGGTGCGCTCGCCCGGTACGGGATTACTCATTCGGATCGACCCCTCCTGGACGTCGACAGAGCTACCGCGGTATGACGACCCGATAGCGAACTGTTACTGGGATTGGACTGCGGCGCCGGCTCGATTCTCCGGCGGTGGCCGGGTGATCGGATCCTCGTCGGCGCCTGGACACCATGGTATCGGTCCGCCTGGACCATGGATCAACTGAGGGCATTGCCGAAACTGACGGCGCGGACGGCTGGCGCAGACCACCCTGTTCTGCGTACCGTGGGGATGTGCGTGACCATCTACCACCTGGCTTGCCGCCGGATCCGTTCGCCGGAGACCCCGCCGACCCGTCCGCCGCGCTCGATGCCATCGAGCCGGGGGAACCGCTGGATCCTCATGAGCGCCTTGCGGTCGAAGAGGATCTCGCCGATCTCGCAGTCTACGAGGCGCTACTGGCCCACCGCGGTATACGCGGGTTGGTGGTGAGCTGCGAGGATTGTCGGCAGGATCACTATCACGACTGGGATATGCTGCGCGCGAATTTGTTACAGCTCCTGGTCGACGGCACGGTGCGGCCGCATGAACCTGCCTACGACCCGACTCCGGAAGCTTACGTCACCTGGGATTACTGCCGCGGCTACGCCGATGCTTCGATGAACGAGGCGTTCCACGGCGACGGGTTCGACGCTTTCGACAGCTGAGTCGGGGGCGCCGGGGAACTCCGGCATGATCGGCCGGTACGCGACGGCCGATCGATTTTTCGTGTCCGCGGCGCGGTCACCAGCACAGCACTACGAAGCCACGGGTGACCACCCTCTCGCGGATGGCCACTCATGAGAAAAGCCGATCGCTACGCGATCGGCTTTTTCGTTTCTTCTCCTCCGCGTCCGGTCGGCTCCGGGACTGCGGTCAGTTGCTCGTACCCGCCGGCGGGGTCGTACCCGCCTGCGGGCTGGACGGAGCCTGGGTGGCCGAGGGCACGGGGGTCGCCGGAACCTGGGGAGCGGTCGGCGCGTCCGGCCCCGGAGAGCTGATCGTCGAAGGAGGCGGGGTGGACGGCACCACCGTATCGGCGCCCGGAGCGGCCGGCGTGGTCGCTCCAGGGGTCTCCGGGACGGCGGTGGTATCGCCCGGGGCGATATCCGGTGCCGTCGGGTCCGGAGCACCGGTATCCGGATTCGGCGCACCGGTATCCGGGTTCGACGTACCGGGACCGGGCGCGACCGGAGCCTCGGTGTCCGGCGCGGTGGGCCGGTCGCCGCCCGGAAGTTCCAGCGGCAACGGGGTGTCACCACCCGGTGGTGTGGTCACCGTGGCATCCGGGCGCTGTGACGTCCCGCCCGGTGCCGGCTGGACCGGCGTCCCCGGCTCGGGGGCAGGAACGGAGCGCTCGAGTTCGGCGGCGATCTCGGGAGCGCGAGCGCGGACCTCCTCGAGGAGCTGCTTCCAGCGGTCGACCAGTTCGTTGCGTTTCACCGGATCGTCGACCTGGGTGGCGTTGGCCGAAGCCTGTTCCAGCCGCGCCTTGGCCTGTTCCGGCTTCCCCTGATCCAACAGTGTCTGCGCCTCGGACAAATTGTCGTCGGCGTACTGCACGACCGTGCTCTGGGCCTGTTCGCTGAACACCACCTCTTTGACGCGCCACAGCGCGTCACCGGGTTCAGCCTGGTAGGAGAACACGGACAGACCGCCGAATACCAACGCCAGCGCGGCCGCGGTGGTGGCTATCGGCCGGAGCAGCCGCAACCGGCCGCCGGACTGCGCGCTGATACGTGCCTGTCGTGCGCCGATTTCCTGATTGACCGCCGCGACCACCGTATCGAGATCAGGTGCGTCCGGTAGCGGCGGCGCCACGATCTCGGCCCGCCAATCCGCCAGCAATGTCGCCAGCTGGAGTTCCTCGGTGCTCTCGGTGGGAATGGGACCGCCGCGGGCGATCGCGTCGATCAGTTCGTCATCACGACGAACCGCGACGATATCGACCGGTTCGGAGCCGGTACCGGAGCCCTCGGCGTAGGGATCGGTGTTCCGCGATGCACGCCGCGCCCATCTGTCGCCCCGACCGCGCCCGCCATCCCTAGCCATACATTTCACCTGCCCTCGCCACTTGTGCTTTCAATTTTGCGAGTGCCCTGTGCTGGGCGACCCGTATCGCTCCCGCCGTACTGCCCACGGCGGTCGCGGTTTCTTCCGCTGACAGACCCATGACCAAGCGCAGAACCAGGATCTCCCGGTGTTTCTCCGGCAACGTGGCCAGCAGAGCGTTCATCTGCCGGCTCGTTTCCGATTCGAGAGCTCGCTGCTCCGGCCCGTGGTCGGTGGATATGACATCTGGTACTTCGGCCATCGCCTCCGCCTTGTTACGGGAGGCATTGCGATGGGCATCGGCGACCTTGTGCGAAGCGATTCCGTACACGAAGGCCATGAACGGGCGCCCCTGGTCCTGATACCTGGGCAGCGCGGTCATGACCGCTAGACAGACCTCCTGCGCTACATCGTCCGCGGAGAGTTGCCCACGCTCCGCGACACCGATCCGCGCGCGGCAGTACCGCATCACCAGCGGGCGGACCATCTCCAGTACCTGAGCTAAAGCGGACCTGTCGCCCTGCGCAGCGGCGGCGACGGCGCGGTCCAACTCTTCGCCCATGTGCGTCATCGTCAGCGGAATTCCTGGCGTTACAAAGTGGCACGGTCGGTGACGACCGGTGCTTCCGCCGGTCCAGCGGAACGGGATCAACAATAGGACACACGAAGCGGTCCCGGTCGAGATGGTGGGCTCCGAGTCAGCGACCCGCGTCGCGGAATCGCCCGCCACGCCGGGCAATGAGCTCTCGGCAGGCGCTCGCGTCGCTCTCGGCCGTGTCGCCTGTGGCGGCATCTCCGGCCCGAAGACCGCTCCGCAACAGGGCGCAGGCCCAGCGCAGCGGTACGAGCCCGGACGTCCGGCACTGCTGGTCGACCAGAGCGGCCAGCGCGGCCGACCGATCCGTATCGCCGGTGGCCCCGGCGGCCGCGGCGACCAGGAGCCGCGACTTCACCTGATGACGTACCGACGGGCCGCTCTCGGAAAGAGCCAGCGCGGCTTCGGCTTCGGCCAAGCCGGTGTCGGCCCGGCCGCCGGCAAGCGCGGTTTCGGCGCGTACCCAGTGCAGCCGCACCCGGACACGCGGCCGATCCGGCCCCGCCGGTTCGGCGTATCCGCTGGTGTCCGGCACGGAATCCAGCAGGGCGGCGCACCGGTCGAGCAGCCGGGTGGCCAGGGCGAGCCGGCCGGTGCCGAGCGCGTCGGCGGCGAGACCGATCAATGCGTCGGCGGCCGCCTCGAGAATGTCGGCAGCGGTGCCGTATCCGTCGGGTGGCGTTCCCGCCCCGGGCGGTAGCGGCCCGCAGGACGCGGGGACGGCGGGAGGTAACGCCGGCAACGCGAGTGCTGCGGCACGGCCGTCGTGGTGCGCGGCGCGGGCGTGCCAGCCGAGCTGGCGCAGCAGTGAGCCCTCCGTGGACGCGGCGAGTGATAGCAGAACCGGATCGGAGGTCGCCGAGCGTAGTCGGCGCAGCGCCACCCGTGCGGCGGCATAGTGCCCCGCGCCACCCAGAGCCACGGCTCGCCACCACTTTTCGAGAGGGCGGCCCGGCTCCGGCAACTCGGCAGCTGACCGGATCGGTACCGCGCCGAACGCGGCGGCGCCGAGCAGGGTGGACGATGTTTCGGAAGGGGGAACCGGGGCGAGCACCGGTGCACTGTACCGGCCGGTGCTCCCGATTTCGGAAGAAAACCACCGAACGGCCTCGCGCCTCGCGCAGTTCAGCTATCTTTCAGCATTAATGGAATCGAGAGTGTTTCGATCGGGTTAATCCCGGCCCATCAATCCATGAGCGGACGTGCATCGAATTCGTGGGCGTTTCGCTCAATTAACGTGGATGCCGCCCGGCGGCCATCTGTGATCGTACCGAGATCAGCGCGCCGGCCGTCGGCCCGGGCCGATGGCCGGCGCGCAATTCGGTCCAGACCTTTCCGAAGCCCCCAGCTAGTCGCGCTCATCAGGGAAAACAGTGGCCAGCGCGCGCGATTCGACGGATTCGACGACGAGGCAACCGTCCAGTATCCCCGGAAGATTAGCGGAAGTAAACAGTAAACGACGTTAAATTCACGCTGCGAAATACCCGACAAATCGGAGCGCCGAACTATTGACGGAATTTCCCCGGTACCCCTAACGTAACTCATCGCCACGGACGGCGCCGCGCGAAAACGGACGGACGCCGGCGGCGCACCACGGCCGACGCATGTGGCCCCGCACGCTCATACGAGCGCCGGGCACACCGGAAGTTGTAACCGTCACTCGCTCGACAATGCCGACGAGCTCGCGTCTACGAGGAGTTCAACCCATGCCCATGCCCACCCACCTTCCCGGACCGAACGCCGATGTCTGGGACTGGCAGATGCGCGGTTCCTGCCGTGGCGTGGACTCGGCGGTGTTCTTCCACCCCGACGGCGAACGCGGCAGAGCCCGCGCCGCCCGCGAGATGCGCGCGAAGGAGATCTGCCGCACCTGCCCGGTGCTCATGCAGTGCCGCTCGCACGCGCTGAAGGTCAGCGAACCCTACGGGATCTGGGGCGGAATGTCGGAAACCGAACGGGAGATGCACGCCCGCCGCAACCGGCGCCGGATGGCGGTGTAACCCTTCGCGCGGCCCCGAGGCCGCCATATCCGGCGCGAAACCGTGGGTGAGGCGGGACCGCATACGATCTCGGTCATAGCATGTGGTTATTGTTATGACCGATGACACAGGAAAGTAGCGAGCTCTCAACGCTCCTGCAGCGTTGTGGTCACTCGGATGCCGAGGCTTTCGCCGAACTCTACGACCGAACCCGCACGCGGGTCTTCGGACTGGTGTTGCGTGTCCTACAGGATTCCGGATTCGCGGAGGAAACCACCCAGGAGGTCTACCTACAGACATGGCGGACCGCCGCGAGTTTCGATCCGGCCCGCGGGTCCGCCGTGACCTGGCTGATGACACTGGCGCATCGGCGCGCGGTCGACCGGGTCCGCGCCGAACAAGCCCATACCCAGCGTGAGATCGCCTACGGGGCCCGCATACTCGGCCAGGACTACGACGCGGTCATCGAGGAGGTCGAGCGCAAACTCGACCATCAGGCGGTGGTCGTGGGCCTACGGGCGCTCACCGAGACACAGCGGGAAGCGATCTCGCTTGCCTATTACGACGGCCGCACGTACGCGGAGGTGGCCCGGCAGCTGGATGTCGGCCTACCGACCGTCAAATCCCGGATCCGGGACGGGCTGACGCGATTGAAGAAGAGTATGGGGGTCGCCGCGCCGATGGGCGAGCGGCGGCCGGCACGAGAACGGGCC
This sequence comes from Nocardia sp. X0981, assembly GCF_977089955.1. Classification (NCBI taxonomy): domain Bacteria; kingdom Bacillati; phylum Actinomycetota; class Actinomycetes; order Mycobacteriales; family Nocardiaceae; genus Nocardia; species Nocardia sp. X0981. The sequence goes on from NZ_OZ372435.1 coordinate 459,702, forward strand.
GTTCACATTCGGGGCTGAATGTGAACGGCCCGTTCTTCATCGCACGCCTCCGACCGGCGGCGGACCTCCGCCGGCCGGAACGCGCTCAGTGGGCGTGGCCGTGCCCGTGGTCGTCCTCGGCTTCGGCGGGCTTGTCCACCACGGCGCTCTCGGTGGTCAGCACCATACGGGCCACCGACGCGGCGTTGATCACGGCCGAGCGGGTCACCTTGACCGGATCCACGACACCCTCGGCGAGCAGATCACCGTAGCTGAGCGTGGCGGCGTTGAAGCCCTCCGCACCCTCGGCGACCTTGGCGGCCACCACCGCGCCGTCGACGCCGGCATTGGTGGCGATCCAGTACAGCGGCGCACGCAGCGCGCCCCGCAGCACCTCGGCACCGATGACCTCGTCACCGGACAGCCCGGCGACCAGACCGTCGAGCTTCGCTCCGGCCTGGACGAGCGCGGTACCGCCGCCCGGGACGATACCTTCCTCGACGGCGGCCTTGGCCGCGCTGACCGCGTCCTCGACCCGGTACTTGCGCTCCTTGAGCGCGGTTTCGGTGGCCGCGCCGACCCGGATCACCGCGACACCACCGGCCAGTTTGGCCAGCCGCTCCTCCAGCTTCTCCCGGTCCCAATCGGAATCGGTGGCCTCGATCTCGCGCCGCAGCTGAGCGCTGCGTGCGGCGATATCGTCCTTGGTGCCGGCGCCGTCGATGATCGTGGTGGTGTCCTTGGTGACCACCACGCGCCGGGCCGAGCCGAGCACCTCCAGACCGGCCTCCCGCAGGTTGATCCCGAGATCCGGGTTGACCACCGTACCGGCGGTCACCACGGCCAGATCGTCGAGGAACGCCTTGCGGCGATCGCCGAAGAACGGTGCCTTGACCGCGACGGCCTTGAGGGTCTTGCGAATGGAGTTGACGACCAGGGTGGACAGCGCCTCACCCTCGACATCCTCGGCGATGATCAGTACCGGCTTACCGGATTCGGCGATCTTCTCCAGCAGCGGCAGCAGGTCCGGCAGCGAACTGATCTTCTCGCGGTGCAGCAGGATCTGCGCATCCTCCAGCACGGCTTCCTGGCTGTCGGTGTCGGTGACGAAGTAGGGCGACAGGTATCCCTTGTCGAACTGCACACCTTCGGTGACGACCAGTTCGGTCTGCAGAGTGGAGGATTCCTCGACGGTGACCACACCGTCTTTACCGACCGTGGTGAGCGCCTTCCCGACCATTTCGCCGATGACCTCGTCCCGCGAGGAAACAGTGGCGACCTGGGCGATGGCCTTCTCACCGCTGACCGGGGTGGCCGCGGCCAGCAGGGCCTCGGAAACCGCGTCGGCGGCCTTGGCCAGCCCGGAACCGATCGCGATGGGGTTGGCGCCCGCGGCGATGTTCTTCAGGCCGCCGCGCACCAGGGCCTGGGCCAGCACGGTGGCGGTGGTGGTGCCGTCACCGGCCACATCGTTGGTCTTGGTGGCGACGCTCTTGACCAGCTGGGCGCCGAGGTTCTCGAACGGGTCCTCGAGATCGATATCGCGCGCGATGGTGACACCGTCGTTGGTGACGGTCGGGCCGCCGAAGGATTTGGCCAGCACCACATGCCGGCCCCGCGGCCCGAGAGTGACCTTGACCGCATCGGCGAGTTTGTCGACACCGCGCTCCAGCGCCCGGCGAGCCGACTCGTCGAACTCGATCTGCTTTGCCATATGTCTTCGCTCCTGTATCTGGTGCGCTTCGAGTTGTGCGGCACAACGCACTCCGCCCCGGGTCAGAGTGCGACACCGGGGCGGAACGCATGCGCGGCGGTCTCTTACTTGCCGACGACAGCCAGCACGTCGCGCGCGGACAGGATCAGGTATTCCTCACCCTGGTACTTGATTTCGGTACCGCCGTACTTGCTGTAGATGACGGTGTCGCCCTCCTGGACATCCAGCGGGATGCGCTTCTCACCTTCGTCGTCCCACCGGCCGGGGCCGACGGCGACAACGGTGCCCTCCTGCGGCTTCTCCTTGGCCGTATCGGGAATGACCAGGCCGGAGGCGGTCGTCGTCTCGGCCTCGTTGGCCTGGACGAGGATCTTGTCCTCGAGCGGCTTGATGTTCACGCTCGCCACGTTGAGCCCTCCACTTTCAGGGGATAACGGTCGTCCGGAACTGTTGTCCCGGACCATCGATTCGGTCACGATGCTGACCCTGCGCAAAGCCCCGTCGTCGCGGGTGCCGGGACCGTCTGCTCAGTAGTCAAGCCGGCACCGGGCAACAATCGGTGCCGACTAGCACTCTATACATGAGAGTGCCAGCGCTCAAGGGCGGGCGGTGCCAATACCCGGATCGTGATCCGAATCGGCCTCGCTGTCACGAATACGCCACGGACCGTGTGCTCCTGGTCGTCGGGTTAGGACCGCCACAAGGGGGTAGACCAGAGGAAAGAGGACTTCCCAATAATTCTCCGACTCTGTAACGTTCGGATAACAGATCGTGACACCATGGGTGATGGTTGTTCGCGAAGCCACCGCTCACCGCAGACGGCAGTGGCTTCGCGGGCAACTTCAGCCATGTCCGGACCGGTCGATACGACCGGAAAACCGCTGGAAGGGAGGTGAAGAGATCATGCGTACGTCACTCGGCATCTCCGCCGGGAACGAGGTCGTGTGCTCCGCACTCGTCACCACCGCGGCCAACGGTGCGCGGTCCTTCGACTACCGGGTCGTATCCGCGGACGCCCATTCCGATCTGGGCGATCTGGTCGCCTCCTCGATCGAGCTGATGACCACCCAGCTCCCCGCCAGCCATCCCCACGAAGCCGTTTTCGGCATTCAGCTCCCCGCCGCCCAGACCTCCGGACTCGACGTCATCGCGGACCGTCCACCCACCGGGGTGGCGGTGGCCTACCGCAGCAAGGAACAAGCACACGCGATCCGGCTCGCCACCGGTAAGAACCGCGAACCGCAATTGGTTCCGGAGACCACCGCGGCCCTCACCTTCCTGCGCGACACCGGCCTGCTGGACCGCTACGGCACGGTCGCCGTGGTGGACGTAGGTGCCTCGGGAAGTACCGTCTCCGTGGCCGATCCGGCCGACGGCACGGTATTGCACACGGCCCGCACCACATCGGTCAGCGGCCGCGCCATCGACGATCTGCTCTACCGGCATCTGGTCGACCAGCACTACGCCCGGCGCGGGACCCGTCCCAACCGGAGCGTGCTGGTGAATCGCGCACGCACCGCCAAGGAACACCTGTCGGTGGCCCAAGCCGTCACCATCGACCACATCGCCGGGCGGCCGCTGAAGCTCACCCGGCCCGATTTCGAACTGCTCACCGCCCGGCTGATGGGCGAACTCGCCCGTTTCGCCGCCATGACCTTCGGCCTGGCCGACCGGGCACCGGAGGCCGTGGTGGTGATCGGCGGCGGGGCGAATATCCCGGCGGTACTGGAAACGCTGCGCACCGAACTGGATCTTCCGGTGCTCACGGTGCCGGACCCGGACGCGGTGATCGCCAAAGGCGCCGCCCTGCTCGCCGATGCCGCCCGCTCCACCACGCCGGTCGCCACGTTCACCCCCGACAAGTCGGGCAACACCCTGCTCAAGGCCTTCGGCACGGTGGCCGGCGCCATCGTGGTGGTGGGGCTCATCGTCGGATACGGGGTGAACACCCTCGCCCCCAGCTCCGACGAGGAGGTCTCTCCCGCCGGAACCACCAGCAGCGCACAGCTTCCCCCGGCCACCACCGCACCGGCCACCACCGCCGCCCCGACCACGACGGAGCTTCCCGCACAACCCACCGGGGAGCCCACCGATATCGTCGAGCAGACCCCGGTGGAGGACGAACTGCCGGTGGCCCCCGACCCCACCACCTACGGCACGCCGCCGAGGAGCGACACTCCGACGACCCCCGAGGCTTCGACCACCACCGGCACCACCCCCATCCAAGCGGAGCCATCGCAACCCACCCTGCGCCCGGACCCGAACCTGCCGCATATCCCGTTCCCGGAGGGGCTGGGACCGCTGGTGGCGCCGCCGTCGACCACCCCGGAAACCCCGGCGCCGAACGCACCCTCCACCGCGGAACCCACGCCCGAATCCGGTTCGCAGAGCACGCAGACCACACTGCGGGTTTCTCCGACACCCCCACCGCCACCCCGATTGCCCGGCACGGGCTCGGCGGGGTGATCGTCCGGCGGTTCCGAGCGGTACGGCCGTCCGCGTCCCGGTGGTCAGCCCACCTGGCTGACCGATACCGGCAACCCCGGATCCGTGGCCACCGATAACGGAGAAGGCGCGGCGCCGCCGCCGATCACATGGGCTCCCAGGGCCGCGATCATCACGCCGTTATCGGTGCACAGCCGGGGTTTCGGAATACGCAGCGTCAAACCCGCCGCAGCGCAACGTTCCCGCGCCAGCGAGCGGATCCGGCTGTTCGCGGTGGCCCCGCCACCGAGCACCAGGGTGTCCACGCCCGTATCCCGCGCCGCGCGAACCGCCTTCATGGTGAGCACGTCCGCGACCGCCTCCTGGAAGGAGGCCGCGATATCGGCTATCGGCAACTGATCGGATTCGACGCCCTCCCGCCGGCGGCCCTCCACATACCGTGCCACCGCGGTTTTCAAGCCGGAGAAGGAGAAGTCGTACCGCGGGTCGCGCGGGCCGGTCATACCCCGCGGGAACGCGATGGCCGCCGGATCGCCGGTGGCCGCGGCCGCGTCCAGCGCCGGTCCACCCGGATAGCCGAGTCCCAGCAGCCTGGCCACCTTGTCGAAGGCCTCACCCGCCGCATCGTCGACCGTGCTGCCCAGCTCGACCAGGGGCTCCGCCAGATCCCGCACATGCAGCAGGTGGGTGTGTCCCCCGGAGACCAGCAGGGCGACACAGGGTGGCATCGGGCCGTGTTCGAGAGTATCCACAGCCACATGACCACCGAGATGGTTCAGCGCGTAGAACGGGATATCCCAGGCCGCCGCATAGGCTTTCGCGGCCGCCACACCGACCAGCAGCGCACCCGCCAGCCCCGGCCCGATCGTCACCGCCAGGGCATCGGGTGCGGCGATCCCGGCCGTGGACAGAGCCCGCCGCATCGCCGGCACGATCGCCTCCAGATGAGCGCGCGAAGCGACCTCCGGTACCACGCCGCCGAAGCGGGCGTGTTCGGCGACGCTGGAGGCGACCTCGTCGGCCAGCAGTTCACAGCTGCCGTCGGGGTTGCGGCGCACGATCCCGACTCCTGTCTCGTCGCAGGAGCTCTCGATTCCCATCACGATCACGAGAGCACCTCGTCCGGAGTGCGGGTCCCGAAATTCGCCGGGACATCGTCGAGGGCGGGCCGGCGCATCGTATAGGCGTCGGCACCGCTGGGATGGTAGTAGTTCTTACGCAATCCGATGATGTGGAAACCGTGTTTGGCGTACAGCGCGATCGCGGCGGCATTATCGGTACGGACCTCGAGGAACACCGGTCCACCGCGCCGGCCCGCCTCGGCCAGCAGCGCCTCCAGCAGCAGGGTCCCGATACCGGCACGATGGCAGGAGGGATCCACGCCGATCGTGTGCACTTCGGCCTCGGGATGTTCGGCATCACCCAGCAGCGCGATCCCCGCGTAGCCCACCATGTTCCCGGCATCGTCGCGCGCGGTGATGTAGCGGTTGTACCGGGCGGCCAGTTCGGAACGGAACGCCGCGGCCTGCCAGGGATCGTCCTCGGGGAAGAGCACCTGTTCCAGCTCCACACAGCCCGCGATATCGGCCGGTCCCATGGGCTCGATACGGATACCCATCGTCAGGCTCCCATCCGGTCGAGGGTGCGGTAGCTGCGTTCGACAGCGTCGGGGCGGCGCAGGTACAGCGGTACCAGCGGCTCCGGCGACGCCCCGGACAGCAGCGCGGCCGCCGCCACCCGTACCAGTCCGGCCGGGGAGGGCGTGTGCACACTCAGCGCGGGCAGCGGGAACAGCGCGGTATGCGCGGCGGACCCGGCGATAACGGTCGCGGCCCCGATTTCCAGATCGGCCGGTTTACCCACCGCGGGACCGCCGAACCGCCGCGCGCCGCGATCGCGATAGCGCGCGGAATACACCTCGCGGCGGCGGGCGTCCGTAACGACCAGCAGTTCGTCCTCGGGCCCCAGCTCCGCCGCACAATCGGCGGCGATGGCATCCAGGCTGCACACACCGTGCACCGGAATACCCAGCGCGTCACCGAAGGCAGCGGCGGTGGCCATCCCGACCCGCAGCCCGGTGAAGGGCCCGGGACCGATTCCGGTGACGACTGCCGCGATATCCGTGCGGGCCACCCCGGCCTCGGCCAGACACTCCAGGATCTGCGGCGTCAGCGCTTCGGCATGGGCCCGGGCATCGATGAGTTGCCGGACGGCGAGGGTGCGCGGGCCGACGGTACCCGGAGCGTCCGCACCGGCGGCCGCATGCCCGAGTTCGACCAAGCCCGCCGTGACGGCGGGCGTCGCGGTGTCGACAGCAAGTGCAAGCATGATCTGGTCAACGATACCGGGTGACCGTCTTCACACCACGGTGGCGCACAGCGCCCCGGTGCCCCACCGACCGCACCTCCAGCCGCTATTCACCCGCACCGGTGTCCACCCACTCCCAAGAGGCGGTGCGCACTTCGGATTCCGGTTCGCGCGACATCCGCACCAGCAGATGGCGGCCGGTGAGCCGCTCGACCATCCCACTACCCCATTCGACCACCACCACCGCGTCGTCGAGGTCGGTATCCAGGTCCAGTGCGTCGAGTTCGTCGAGGTCGCCGCCGAGCCGATAGGCGTCGACATGGACCAGCGGCACCGGCGGGCCGTCGGAGCGGACACCGGCGCGATGCCGGCGGGCGATGACGAAGGTCGGCGAACTCACCCGGCCACCGACGCCCAGCCCTGCGGCGATACCCCTGGTCAGCGCCGTCTTACCGGCGCCCAAGGGGCCGTCGAGCACCACCAGATCACCCGCCCGCAAACCGGTGGCCAGTTCCCGGCCGAGTGCCTCGGTATCGGCGACGGTGGGCAGCAGGCGTTCACCACGGTCACCCACCGGCGGCCTCCTCCCGCGAATCGTCGGTATCGACCACTCCGGCGCGGAGCAGCAGCCGGTCCAGGGCGGCATTCGTCTCGTCCGGATACTGCAGCTGGGGCATATGCGCGGCTTCGGGCAGCCGCACCAGTTCGCAATCACCCAGTTCGCGGGTCAGCGCACGCGAATTGCGGAAAGGTATGACCAGATCACGGGTCCCGCCCAGGACCAGCACCGGAGTATCACGCAGTACCGGCAGTGCCGCGGCCTCGTCGTGCAATTCGATGGCCTTCAGGAATTTCACCACGGTTTCCACCGGCGTGCGGTCGATCATCATGGTGGTGAAGCGCGACAGGGTGGGACTCACCGCTCCGTGGAACGAGCTCACGTGCAGAATCGGGGTGATGATGTGCCGAGCGGTCACCCGGCCGGCCTGCACCAGCGCCGGTGCGATACACACCGCCAGGCGGAAACCATCGATCGCCGGGGTGCGCAGCAACTGCCCGATCCCGGCGGAGGTCACCTCGGCGGCGGCGGTGGACAGCAGCACGACCCCGCGCACCCGTTTCGCGAAGAGGTCCCCGGCGTGCGCGGCCGCGGCCAATATCGCCATACCGCCCAGCGAATGCCCGACCAGGATCAACGGCCCGCGCGGCGCCCGGGCATCGATCACGGTGAGCAGATCACGACCGAGCTGGGCCACCGTGCAGCTGCCGGTTTCCGGGGTGCCCGAACGACCGTGCCCGCGCTGGTCGAACAGGACCAGGCGCAACCGGTACCCCCAGCGCTGCGCCAGATGGCGACGCTGGAAATGGAACGCCTCCATGCTGTTGCAGAAACCGTGCACGAAGACCACCGTCGCCTCGGCATCACCGGTGCCCCATTCACGAGTGGCCAGGCACACTCCGTCGTCCGCGATCACCTCACCGGCGTGATCGTGATCGATCAGTGCGAAGTTCTCGTCCCGGTATTCGTCGCGTACCGGCGGCCACAACACCTTCGCGCCGGCGCGGCGCAGCGTGTGCACCGCCGCCATGGCGCCGACGAATCCGGCCGTGGCCAGTCCACCGCGTAACAACGTGAGCCGTGGTTTCACCGGGACCCTCCCCCTACATATCGCCGGAGTACCCGGCCACGTGGCGCGCACACCACTTCGTAATGAATCGTGCCGAGCAGATCCGCCCAGTCCTGGGCGCGGGGCTCACCCCGACTCCCGGAACCGAACAGAACAGCGGTATCTCCTTCGACGACGCCGTCGGCATTGTCACCCAACTCGACCACCAGCTGGTCCATGCACACTCGGCCCCGGTTCGGGCGGCGCCGCCCGCCGATCCACACCTCCATCCGATTCCCCAGGGCCCGGAACACACCGTCCGCGTAGCCGGCGGGGATCAGCGCGACGGTGGTGTCGGCCGGGGCGATCCATTCGTGGCCGTACGAGACTCCCTCACCTTCGGCAACGGGTTTGACCAGTGCGACCTCCGCCTGGAAGGTCATGGCGGGCCGCAGGTCGAATTCACCGATCTCCGGGACCGGGGTCAGACCGTAGACGGCGATCCCGGGCCGGACCATATCGAAGGCCAGATCGGGCCGGGTGAGAGTGGCGGCCGAATTCGCCAGGTGCACTAGTTCCGGTTCGAGACCGTATTCCTTGGCCGCGGCGATGGAATCCAGGAAACGATCGCGCTGCCGATCGATGACGGAGTGATGGGGCTCGTCGGCATGCGCGAGATGGGAGAAGATGGCCCGGAATCGCACGACCTTCTCGTCGACCAGTTCGCGCAGGGCGGCGAGTACCACGGGATAGCGATGCGGGTCGATACCGTTGCGGTTCAGCCCGGTGTCCACCTTCAGCGAGACCACGGCGGAACGGCCCAGCTGCCGGGCCGCCGCGGCGACCGCCCGCAACTGTTCCAGCGAGGAAACCCCGATCTCGATATCGGCGGCGACGGCGGCGGCGTAATCGGCGTCACAGACATTGAGCCAGCACAGGATCGGCGCCTCGATCCCGGCGGCACGCAGCGCGAGGGCCTCCGCCACGGTGGTAACCCCCAGTTCTGCCGCACCCGCGCCGAGAGCCGCCCGCGCGACCTCCACGGCGCCGTGGTTGTAGGCGTCGGCCTTGACCACCGTCATCACCGCGGCGTCACCGGCATACGCGCGCAGGACCCGCACATTGTGCGCGATGGCATCCAGATCGACGATCGTCTCCACTTGCCCGTTCACAACAGCCGATCCTGCCATCTCCCGAGGTCGGACCCGGCGGCGGCCACCGGCGGGTCCGCCATCTCAGGCGGCCGACCCGCGCAGTGCGCGCACGGCTGCGGGGAGATACCGCAGCAACGGTCCGGCCGAGATCGGCGCCGCCACACGGCCTCCCGCGCGGGCCGCCAGATTCGCGGCCAGCGCGTGCGCCCGCGCCGCCGCGGCCGCCGCCCAGGCGGGCTCGCGCCCGGCGGCCAGTAGCGCGCCGATCACACCGGCGAGCACATCGCCCGCGCCGGCGGTCGCCGCCCAGGAGCCGCCCGCCTCGTTGACCAGTACCTCGCGTCCCGGCGTCGCCACCAGGGTGGCGCGCCCCTTCAGCAGTACGGTGACCTGCCATGCGGCAGCGAGATCACGCACGGCGGCGACGCGGTCGGGGCCGGGTTCGTGACCGGTGAGCCTGGCGAACTCGCCGGCATGGGGCGTGAGGACGGTCGGGGCCCGGCGGCCGCGGACCAGCTCCGGTTCACCCGCCAGCAGGGTGAGGCCGTCGGCGTCGACCAGGACCGGCAGATCGGTGGCCAGGATCTCGGCGAGCCGGTCGCGGGCGGCGCGATCGGTGCCCGACCCGGGTCCGAACACCCAGGCCTGCACCCGGCCCGCGGCCGCGGGATCGGTGACCGCGACGACCTCGGGGTACCGCGCGAGCACCTGTTCGGCCGCGGTACCGGCATAGCGGACCATTCCGGAGGTCGCCGCCACCGCCGCACCGGTGCACAGCACCGCCGCGCCCGGATAGGTCGCGCTCCCGGCATGCACACCGGTGACCCCCTGCGTGTATTTGTCGTCGTCGGCGTCCGGCACGGGCCAGCCCGCACCCACCGCCGCGGGTTCGAGCGCGGCGAGCGCCGGATCGGGGAGCCGTAAACCGATGGGTACCAGTTCGATCCGCCCGCACCGAGCCGCTGCCAGGGCGTGGACGGGTTTCAGCGCGCCGAACGAAACGGTGACGTCCGCCCGCACGGCGGGTCCGGTGACCGCACCGGTATCCGGATCCACACCGCTGGGCAGATCCGCCGCGACGATCGGTGCCCGGATCCCGGCCACTGTTCTCGCCGCCTCCGGGCGCAGCGGCCCGCGGCCGGAGATCCCGACGATCCCGTCCACCACCAGATCGGCACGGCCAACCTCCGATACGGCCGCGTCCGGATCGGTGATCACGCGCCCTCCGGCGCGCCGCAGCGCCGCGAGCCCCGCCGCGTGCGCGCGCGCCGGGTTCAGCAGGATCGCCGTCACCGCGGCACCCCGGCGCCGTAGCATCGAGCCCGCCCACAGCGCGTCCCCGCCGTTGTCTCCGGACCCCACCAGCAACCCGACCGTGCGCCCCGCGACCCCACCGCTACGCGCCCGCAGTTCGGCCGCCACCACCGTGGCGAGCCCGAATGCGGCGCGGCGCATGGGCACCCCGTCGGGCACCCGGGTGAACAGCTCCGCTTCGGCCGAGCGCACCTCCTCGGCGGTGTAGTAGCCGCGCGGCTCGGTCACCGAACACACCTCCGCAGTCGAACGGGCAGCGACCCCCGCAGACTACGCTCGACTCCATGTCCAGACCCCACCGCGCCGTATCCGTTTCCGCCGCCGGATTCGCCCTCGTGGCAACACTGCTCTCCGGCTGTGGTTCCGGTGGGCCGGAGGAGACGGAGCCGACGACAACACGTGTCCGCGAAAGCCATTCGCACAACGCCCCGGAGACCACGGTCACCGTTTTCGTCGAAGAAGACACTTTCTCCCCCGCCGAGATCACCATCTCCGCCGGTGATACCGTCACCTGGCATTTCGACGGCGATATACCGCACGGGGTGCAGGGTATCGGCGATAAGGCGATGGGCATCAACAGCCCGCTGTACGAGGTCGGCGACTGGAGCCACACCTTCACCGCCCCGGGTGAATACCGCTATCTGTGCCCGATCCATCCGGATATGCGCGGCACCATCACCGTCGAGCCGGCGTAACCGAACCCGGTCACGCCGGCCTCCCCGGTCACTCCACGGTCACCGATTTCGCCAGGTTGCGCGGTTTGTCCACGTCGTAACCGCGCGCCTGGGCCACCTCGGCGGCGAAGATCTGCAACGGCACGGTCGACAGCAGCGGCTGGTACAGGGTCGGGGCGGACGGGATCTCGATCAGATCGTCGGCGAACGGCCGGACCAGATCGTCCCCCTCCTCCGCGATGACGATCGTCCGCGCCCCGCGGGCCTGGATCTCCCGGATATTGCTGAGCAGTTTGGAGTGCAGTACGCCGCGGCCCTTCGGCGACGGCATCACCACGATCACCGGTAGCCCACACTCGATCAGCGCGATCGGACCGTGTTTGAGCTCGCCCGCGGCGAATCCCTCCGCATGCATGTACGCCAGCTCCTTGAGCTTGAGCGCACCCTCGAGCGCCACCGGGTAGCCGACATGCCGGCCGAGGAACAGGATCGTCCGCTCCCGGGCCAGCTCACGTGCGATCGCCCGCACCTGCGGCGCCGTTTCCAGCACCCGCTCCACCAGCTTCGGCATGGCCTCCAGCTCGGCGAACTCGCGTGCCACCTCGTCGGGGTACTTGGTGCCGCGGGCCTGTGCCAGCGCCAGGCCGACCAGGAGATTCGCCGTCACCTGGGCGAGGAACGCCTTGGTGGAGGCCACCCCGATCTCCGGCCCGGCCCGGGTGTAGAGCACGGCGTCGGATTCCCGGGGGATCTGCGCGCCGTTGGTATTACAGACGGCGAGCACCCGGGCTTTCTGACTCTTGGCGTGCCGGACCGCTTCCAATGTGTCGGCCGTCTCACCCGACTGCGACACCGCGACCACCAGGGTGGAGCGGTCCAGCACCGGGTCCCGGTAACGGAACTCACTGGCCAGTTCCACTTCCACGGGCAGCCGGGTCCAGTGTTCGATGGCGTATTTGGCGACCAGGCCGGAGTGGTAGGCGCTTCCGCAGGCCACCACGAAGACCTTCTCCACATCCCGGAGTTCCTGATCGGAGAGGCGCTGTTCGTCCAGCACGATCCGGCCCGCCCGGCTGGGACTGTGGTCGAAATGGCCGATCAAGGTGTCGCCGACGGCGCCCGGCTGCTCCTCGATCTCCTTGAGCATGAAGTAGTCGTGGCCGCCCTTCTCGGCCGCGGCCAGATCCCAGTCGATGGTGAACGGCCTGGTCCGCACGCCCTCGGTGGACCCGTGGAAATCGGTGACCCGATAGCCGTCGGCCGTGATCACCACCGCCTGCCCCTCACCCAGCTCCACGGCCTCGCGGGTGTGCTCGATGAACGCGGTGACATCGGAGGCGATGAACATCTCGTTCTCGCCCACCCCCACCACCAGCGGGGTGGAATGGCGGGCGGCGATGATCGTGCCCGGATGGTCCGCATGGGTGAAGACCAGTGTGAACGCACCCTCGAGCCGGCGCAGCACGGCCAGCGTACTGGCCTCGAAATCGCCGGCGGCCGGCCCTTGGGCGTATTCCCGGGCCACCAGATGCACGGCGACCTCGGTATCGGTCTCGCTGCGCAGCTCGACCCCGGCGTCCTCGAGTTCCCGGCGCAGTTGCGCGAAGTTCTCGATGATGCCGTTGTGTACGACGGCGATCTTGCCGCTCACATCCCGATGGGGATGGGCGTTGCGATCGGTCGGGGCGCCGTGGGTGGCCCAGCGGGTATGTCCCATACCGGTGCTACCGGCGAATACATCGTCGCCCGCACCGGCCAGCGCCTTCTCCAGGTTGGCCAGCCGACCGGCGCGCCGCTCGACCGCGGTACCACCGATGCCGTCGAGGATCGCCACGCCCGCGGAGTCGTAACCGCGATACTCCATGCGGCGCAAGGCGGCGACGACGACGCCCAACGCGTCCCGGTACCCGACGTACCCCACGATTCCGCACATGGCTACCCAGACTACTTATCGGCTAACGTTCACGTCGTGTCGGCGTCTGTGAAATCACTTCTGAGCACTCTGACCAGCCGCGGCCCGCATCGGGTGCTCCGCGGGAACCTGGCCGTCGCGGGTCAGCCCGGGGTGGTGTACACGCCGGAAACCGGGCGGGACCTACCCGCGGTCGCGTTCGGTCACGGCTGGCTCAACGGCGCCGGCAACTACGGCACGCTGCTGGAGCACCTCGCGTCCTGGGGGATCGTCGCCGCCGCCCCGGATACCGAGCGCGGCCCGCTGCCCTCTCATCTGAACCTGGCCACCGACCTGCTCACCACGCTCGATATCTGCACCGGGGTCCGCCTCGGTGACGGTGCTCTCACCGTGCACCCCGAACGCCTCGCCCTGGCCGGTCACGGGATGGGCGCGGGTGCGGCCGTGCTCGCGGCGGCCCGGCGCCGCGTGGCCGCGGTGGCTCCGCTGTTCCCCGCGCCCACGGCCCCCGCCGCCGAAACACTGGCCCCCGATATCGATGCTCCCGCGCTGATCCTGGCCGGTGTGAGCGAGCTGGACTCGATGAATTCCATCGCCGTCCCCCTGGCCGCGGCCTGGGCCGGGCCGGTGCTTCTGCGCACCCTGGACGGCGCGGCTCACAACGGTCTCGCCGAGGGCCGCCGCATACTGGCCGCCCTCGGCGGCGGCAAACACGAGCCGAAAACCGCCCGCGCCACCCGCGCCCTGCTCACCGGCTTCCTGCTGCACACCCTGCTGGGCGACAAGACCTACGCGGCTTTCGCCGATCCGGAGACCGCGATCCGGCACACCCATGTCCTCGACCCGGCGGGCGAGCTGGGCGAACAGGCCGACCGGAAAGCGACCGCCGCGGCCCTGGACCCGGCCAAAGCCGGTCAGCTGGTGCGGTTGCTCCGCAAATAGCCCCGGCACCGAGACGAAGGCCGTATCGCCGACGCCCAGCGGGGCGGAGCCGGAAACGGTACGAACGACCCGGCCGGCGTATACCGGCGGTGACGACGCGGCTTGCCCGATGCGTCGGGACGCTGCCACCGCTACGCTGCTGGACTCATGCGATCGGTATCCCTATCGGCGATGCCGGGGCGCTGTTCGTGCGGTACCGAGCGGCGACACCGAACCGGCACGGCCGTTTCCCTGGTGTCTTCGCTCTGGTCAACGGTTCGGCACGGGCAGGCCGCCTCACCGCCGAGCAGGAACGGTTCCGGCAGCGCGAAAACAACTGGTACCAGCAAAACCTCTTCCCTGCTCATCGCACGCGCGTAGGTGTGCTGGTCACCGGTGGTGATCACATCCGTCCCCGGGACTCCCCACCAGCGCGCGAAAGGCCGGGCACGTGGTGAAATCCTCCGCTGTGCAGGTCAGGGCGTGCTCGATCATGGCCTTGGAGGCTTCGAGTTCACGCAGTCTCCGTTCCAGCTCGGCATGGTGACGCCGCAGAACGTCGTGGCGCTCGGTCCGGCTGGTGGAGCGCAGCACCTCCCGGCGATCGCCGCCGATCTGGGCGTCACCACCTCGGCCACGCTCGCCCTGCGCGGGCTGGGCATGTCGGTGGGGGTGACGGTACTGGGGAATCTGCTGAGCCGCAGGCTGGTCGGGCAGACGAGCGTGGCCACCGCCGTTCCGGAGGTGATGGTCGGGGGTGTGCCGCTCGCCGCCGTACTCGTAGCACTCGTCCTCATGCTCCCGAAAGGGGCGGTCCTCGCCGGCCGTTGAGCAACGTCGGGAGTCGAGGCATCGGCCGGAACGCGATGACCGTCCGGACACGGCTTCAGACCAACCAGCTGTTGCGCCGGTAGTACTCGGCTTCATCGTCACCGTCGTCGTCTATCGGTGCGACGATACTGTTCCTGCGACGCGCGGCCGCGGCGCGCGCGATCGCTTCACGGGGGTCCAACTCGCCGACCTCCGCCGGAGGTACCGAGCTCTCGCCCGCACAGCCCTGCCGAGCGGGTATTCCGCCCCCGGACGGCGGCGCGATCGCCTCCTGCCGGCCGCGCGACTCCCCACCCCACAGCCGTTGAACTTCGCTGCCCCGTGGCCGGAACGACTCCTCCCCGGCCTGCCGCCCGGCCGGAGACGATAGTTCCTCACCCTGTCGGATTCGTTCCTCGGTGTCGACCGGCCGATCGTCCTCGCCCTCGTGCTCGGCGCGCTCCGCCAGTTCCTCCCGGAGCCGCCGCATTTCGGCCGCGGCCTGTTCGGCCCGCTCGCGATCACGGACTTCTCTCCGGGCCCTCGCCTCCGTCATCCGCTCGACCATGCGCTCGGCATACCGGCGGGATTCCGCGCCGATCCGTTCGATTTCGCTCGCCATAGCCACCTCACCGATCGCATCCGAGAACCATCACCGGATTCTGCCCGCGCTCACAGCGGACCCGCCTCGGCCAACTGGGCCCCGGTCTCCACCGGGGGCGCGGGCGGTGGAGCCGCCGGCTCGGGTTCGGCGGGCTCCTCTTCGGATTGCTGCGGCGGCGGATAGTCCTGCGGCCGATGCTCGCCGTCATCCTGCTGTTTCCCGGCCGGAACGCCGGGCACGCCGCTGGGTCGATCGGCCGGCTGGGGATTCTCGGTTTCCGGCGGCGCGGTTTCACCGGACCGGTCGTCACCGACGATCGCCGGTATACCGTCGGGCCCGATTTCGACCCGATAGGTCACCGGATCACCGGTAGGGCTGTCCACCACGAGCTTCAACTGGCCGTCGGACCCCACTTCGAGTTTGTAGGTCCGGCCGTTGAACTCGATCCCCTTGTCGCCGCCGGGATCCGGTTCGCCGTCACCGTCGGCGTCTTCGTCCGGTTCACCGTCACCGTCGAGATCCTCGTCGGGCTCACCGTCACCGTCGGTGTCCTGGTCCGGTTCACCGTCGCCGTCCAGATCCTCGGCCGGCTCGTCCTCCCCATCCGGATCGAGGATGTTCTCGGCTTGTTCCCGTAGTTGCTCGAGCGTACTGGTGATCTGCTGGCTCGCCGAGCTCACCAGAGCGTTCAACCCCTCGGTCAACTGGGTGCCGAGGCCCGAGGAAGCGAGCTGGGTACCCAGCGCGGCAACGGTTGACAGCGGATCGTCGGTGCCGGTCGGGGTTGTCGAGGGAGTGGTGGTGGTGGTGGTCGACGGCGGCGTCGCCGAAGGCGTCGTCGTGGTCGACGGCGTCGTGGGGGCTCCGGTACCGGTCGGCTGACTCGTTGCGGTCCCGGGCGGGGTGGTGGTCTGCGGCGTCTGGGAAATCTTCGGGCACGGGTACTTGGTGGCATTCAATCCTTGAAATGCCTTCACCAGTTCGTCGTGGATACCTGCCACATACTGATTGGTTTGGTTACATGCCTTCACGAATTCCGCGAGATGCGACTCGTACTCCGTCTTGAAGATTTCGTCGAGCCAGGTTCTACACTGCTCCCGCATTTTTCCGACGTAAGTCGAATCTTCGGCGCTGATCCATGGTACGTACAGCGAACCGGACTCGGCCAGCTCGGGGAATATTCGATTGACCTTGTCGACCAAAGTGTCTTTTCCCCACAGTGCGCCACTCGCGAAGAAGCCATTGGCAAACGTGATGATACTGTCGATATCCTCAGGGGTTTTACCGCGGACCTCGATTTCATCGCTCCTGGAGATCTCGGCGGCCGCGCACGTCTTGATCGCCAGTGCGTCACGTAAGGACTGCGGCGCAGCAGCCAGCCCCTCCTGGACCTTGCGCACAATGGTGATATCGGCCTCGGCCAACTGGAGTTGCGTCGCCATCATGTTCGAGGCCGCGGTCGCCGCGTCCCCCCACCACACCGTGGGCAGGGTATGCGCGAACGTGGCCTGCTCGTTTCGCTCGGTCGCCACCTTCTCGAGGACGGTTTTCAATGTATCGGCGGCGGTACGGAACGCCTCTTCGTTCAAACCGTTCTGCTGATAGAAGAGTGTGTGCAGCTCTCCGTACGGTTTGAATTCGGGCGATGTCGCATCACCTACCCAACGGAGGTAACGGACCTCCAATATCTCGAAGTACCGCAGCGCCTTCGAGGCCTCATGGAGCAGTTCGGCACAACTGCGGGTCTCCACCCCCGCCGGACTTCGATCCTCGGCCATCTGTCAGCTCGCCGCCTGCTGAGTGTTCGCGGCGTTTTCCTGGTCCACGGTGGAAAGCTCGACCACCGTCTGCCCCATCGCGTCACCGGTGAGCTGTGTGGCCTCGGACCAATCGTCGAGCCATTGCTGCACCGCTTCCAGGCCCGCGTGAATCGCATCCCCCTGCGCCTTGTACCCGAAACCGGTGTCGGCGGGGACGATCATACTGCCGGCGATACTCGTCACCTGACTCTTCACCGCGTCGGCGCTGGCCCGCATATTGTTCGCCAAGCCCACCAGGGCCTCCGATTGCATCCCCGTCGTACTCATGGGTTTCCCCTCCGTCCTGCCCGCCCCTCCCGGGAAATCCCCGATCGGTCCTGCGGCGCTTGTCCTACCCGTTCCGACGCGGCCGCGCGGGCTGCGGTTCCATGCCGGCGCGAGTGTCCGGCACCGGCTACTCTCCGACCTTCCCCCGATCGGTCTGCCGCCACTCACCGCTTCCGTCCGGGTTGCGATGGTACTCCCAGGCGGAGAAATCACCGTCGTACTCCACCACTTTCAGATGATCGGCGAATCCGTCTGCGTCGGTATCGGTCCAGACACTCATGGATTCGGGACCGGTGGCGGTGAAGGTGTCGAGTATGCCGTCACCGTCGAGATCCTGGGTGGGCGTTTCCATTTCGACCGGACCGAGCCCGTCCGGGGAGGACGATGCGTCGAGACCGGGGAACTCTCCGGATGCGGGCATGGGTCCTCCTGAGTTCCGTGAAGACGGCGAGACGGGTTTTCGCCTATCTTTCCATCCCCGGTGACACAGCGCAGCCCCGCTCCCGGTACGGGAACGGGGCCGGCGGTCGTGATCGGAAAACGGAAGCGGGCCGGGTGGCCCCGCCGGGTCTCAGCGCTTCGGCATCAGCAACCACAGCGCCAGGTAGATCAGGAACTGCGGTCCGGGCAGTACGCAGGACACGACGAACAGCAGCCGGACGAGCCCGGAACTCCAGCCGAAGTACTCGGCGATACCGCCGCAGACACCGCCGATCCACTTATCGGTGGTGGAGCGGGCGAAGCGACGTGCGGGGGCGGTCATGGTGGTCCTTTCGACGGCGGGGACTACACCTCCACTATCCGCACCGTGACCATCCGGTCGCATCGGTAGCGCTACCGATCCCCACCCTGATTTCCGGAGCGTCCGGCTCAGGGTGCCGCCCTGAGCCGGACCCGCTCAGACAGCCGCGACCAGCTTGGCGAGGTCGCCGGCCACCTGTTCGGCCCGGTGGTGATCGGCCGCTTCCACCATCACCCGGACCAGCTGTTCGGTTCCGCTGGGGCGCAGCAGGATCCGGCCGGTGTCCCCGAGTTCGTCCTCGGCGGCGCGGACGGCTTCCAGGATTCCCGCGTCGGAGGTGACCGCGGCCTTGTCCGAGACCGGGACGTTCACCAGGACCTGGGGCACCTTCTGGACGACCGCGGCCAGTTCGGCCAGCGATCGGCCGGTCGCCGACATCCGCGCCATCAGTTGCAGACCGGTGAGGACGCCGTCGCCGGTGGTGCCGTAGCGGGGGAAGACCACATGTCCGGACTGTTCACCGCCCAGCGCGTACCCGCCGCCGCGGAGTTCCTCCAGAACGTAGCGGTCGCCGACGCCGGTGGTCCGCACGGTGATACCGGCCGCGCGCATGGCCAGATGCAGGCCCAGGTTGCTCATCACGGTGGCCACCAGGGTGTTGCCGGTCAGGGTGCCGGCCTCCTGCATCCCGAGCGCGAGGATCGCCATGATCGCGTCGCCGTCGACGAGATCACCGGCGGCGTCGACGGCCAGGCAGCGATCGGCGTCGCCGTCGTGGGCCAGGCCCAGGTCGGCACCGTGTTCGCGCACCGCGCGCTGCACCTGCTCGATATGGGTCGAACCCACCCCGTTGTTGATATTGAGCCCGTCGGGTTCGGCGTTGATCGCCACGACCCGCGCCCCGGCCTCCCGGTAGGCGGCCGGCCCGACCTCCGAGGCCGCACCGTGGGCGCAGTCCACGACGACTGTCAGCCCGTTCAGATCCCGGCCGGTGACCTCCACCAGATGCTCGATATAGCGTTCGTGAGTACCGCCGACACCGAACTGGTCGGACGGGCCGGCATCGGGCCGGTGGGTGCCGCTCGCGCCCAGTACCCGTCCGATCCCGGCGCCGGTGGGCCGGGTGAACTCGCCCGATGCGACCCGGGCCTCGATCCGTTCTTCGACAGCGTCCTCGAGTTTGTGCCCGCCGGCGGCGAAGATCTTGATCCCGTTATCGGGCATGGGATTGTGCGAGGCGGAGATCATCACACCCAGACCGGCGTCGTACACGCCGGTCAAGTAGGCCACGGCGGGAGTCGGCAGGACACCGACCGGTAATACGTCCATCCCCGCGGCCGTCAGCCCGGCGGTCACGGCGGCCTCCAGCATTTCGCCGCTGGCGCGCGGATCCCGCCCCACCACCGCCAGCTTGCGGTGGCCGGACCGCACCTCCACGCCCAGTACCTGCGCCGCTGCCCCGGCGACCCGCAGCGCCAGTTCCGGGCTCAACGAATCATTGGCCAGCCCGCGCACACCGTCGGTGCCGAACAGATCTCCCATACCTTGCCCCTCGTCAGTGAGTCCACGGCGCACGACGAACCCAGCCGTAACCGCGTCCGGGTGGCGAGCACCGCGGTAGATATAGCACGAGAGCAGGCCACCAGACTCCGACTGGTTGCCTGCTCTCGGTATCGATACCGGCCCGTCCGCCCACTCGCGGCGGACGGACAGCCGGCATCGGGGATATCAGCGCTTCGAGTACTGCGGCGCTTTACGGGCCTTCTTGAGGCCGTACTTCTTGCGCTCGGTGGCACGCGGGTCACGGGTGAGGAACCCGGCACGCTTGAGCGCCGGACGGTCGTCCGCGTTGACCACGGTCAGCGCCCGGGCGATGGCCAGGCGCAGCGCACCGGCCTGGCCCGACGGGCCGCCACCGCTCAGGCGGGCGTACACGTCGAAGGATTCGAGACGCTCGACGGTGACCAGCGGGGACTTCACCAGCTGCTGGTGCACCTTGTTCGGGAAGTAGTCCTCGATCGAGCGACCGTTCAGCACGAAGTTGCCGGTGCCGGGCACCAGGCGCACCCGCACCACGGCCTCCTTACGGCGGCCGACGGTCTGCACGGGACGGTCCAGCGGAGCCGCGTAGTCGACGTATTCGGCGTCGTCGTAGACCACGCCCTCGTCCAGCACCTCGGCGGCGTCTTCCGCGACCGCCTCGTCGTACTCGGTGTATTCCTCGGGAGCGGTCACTGGGCCACCTGCTTGATCTCGAACGGAACGGGCTGCTGGGCGGCGTGCGGATGGTTCGGGCCCGCGTACACCTTCAGCTTGCCGGCGATGGCGTTGCCGAGCTTGTTCTTGGGGATCATGCCCTTGACGGCCTTCTCCACCAGGCGGTCGGGACGCTTTTCCAGCACCTGGCCGACAGTGCGGGACTTGAGGCCGCCGGGATGACCCGAGTGGTGGTGGATGAGCTTGTCCTGCCGCTTGTTGCCGCTGATGGCAACCTTGTCGGCGTTGATGATGATGACGAAATCGCCACCATCGACATGCGGAGCGTAGGTCGGCTTGTGCTTGCCACGCAGCAGATTCGCTGCCTGGACGGCAAGACGGCCGAGCACTACGTCAGTGGCGTCGATGACGTACCACTTACGGGTCACGTCACCCGCCTTCGGGCTGTACGTAGGCACAGTGCTTCCCTGTCTGTCGTCGATGCTGCCGGCCAAGTGTGCGTCGAGGGGTTCCCGGCGGCCGGTTGAGACCCGGGACTCGGCGTTCGCACACCAGCCGGTCACGATACCAGTCACGTATCGTGGCCCGGAAACCGCCCGCTCGTGGCGCGGGGCGCGCGGGGCCCTCAGAGGTCGATCGGCGGACCCGGGTCGGCGATACCGGGCAGTCCGGGCACCAGGTAGCGCAGGGTATCGATACCGGGGCGTTCACACATCGCGTCGTCCTGCCCGGGCGCGGCGGGGGCCTGCTCGTTCACGGGCGTTCCGGTGCCCGGCGCGGTGGGCACGCGGGCGTAGAACAGCCGACCGTCCGTACCCGCTCCTTCCGGACCGGCGGTATCGGCCTCTTCCGGAGGGTCGACGGTGACCCGGGGCATGGGCACGCATCCGGCCACGCTGTCCATGTTCACGGCGATACCGGTCGGCCCGGGGGCGGCCTGCGCCGTTCCGGCACCGTCACCACCCCATACCGAGGCGGCCAGCGCGGCGGCACCGATAACGGCGTGCGCGCCGAAGAGGTTGTCCTTCATCTTGTTCCAGAGCCGGCCCTTGGCCTTCTCCCCTTCCGCTTCCGTATCGGGCGGCGCGGGGGCGCCGGACGGAGCCGAACCCGGTGGCCCGGAGCCGGGGTGCGGCGTGAACGGCACCGCCGCCTGACTGCCGGTGGCGGGGTCGGGCGGACGAGTGAACCGGCTGGCGGGGCCGGATATCGGGGGCGGCAGTTCCCCACGCTCGACCTTGACGGTCGCGTCCTCGCCCGCACCCTGCCCGGGCGAACCCGGTGGCTGAGCGGAAGAACCGTAGGGCGAGGGCTGGGCCGGCGGAGGAGGCACCGCGGGCGCTGTCCCGGTGTTGCCGGGCGCGGCCCCCGAGGCGGGCATTTGCCGGCCGGGTCCGGGGTGCGGTGGTTGCGGAGCGCCCGGCGCGGGAGGGTACGGACCGCCCGGCGCCGGCCGGCCGGGACCGCTCGGACCGGCCGGTTCCGGCGGCACGGGCGCGGCACGATCCGCCCCGGGCGGGGACGCAACGGGGTGCGGCGCGGCCGGTGGTCCGGGCGGCGCGTAGCTCTCCGGTTCCTCGTCGTCCTCGTTCTCACTGACCAGCAGATGGGTGGCGCCGAGGACCAGAGCGTGCAT
Source organism: Nocardia sp. X0981 (assembly GCF_977089955.1). Taxonomy (NCBI): domain Bacteria; kingdom Bacillati; phylum Actinomycetota; class Actinomycetes; order Mycobacteriales; family Nocardiaceae; genus Nocardia; species Nocardia sp. X0981. Next base: position 481,825 of record NZ_OZ372435.1, read on the forward strand.
GGGATGCTCGGCCTTCTTCAGGCGCTGACCCAGATGATTGCGGAACGCGAACCGCAGCGTTTCGTTGAAGACCACCTGCCCGGCCAGCAGCACCGTCGAATTATCGGCGCCCATGGCCCGTGCCGCGGCCATCACCTCGATCACCGTATCGTCGGCGATACGGGGGTTGCGCGTCGATTCGGGGTCGATGGACACGTAGACCGATTCGGTGGGCCGCTCCTCGTCCCCGTGCACCGCGACCACGAGCACATTGGCCCGGCCGTCGACGACCCGCCCGTCGAAGTGGACCGCCGTGGCACCGATACCGTCCGGCAGGCGATGGTCGGGCGGGCGCACCAGCCCGAGGGCGCGCACATAGCCGGAGAGCGCGATGGATTCCGGAATCGGTTCGACCTCGACGTCCAGCTGCTCCACCAGCTGTGCGTAGGCGTCGATCTTGGGCTCCGGCCAGTCGTCCGGGTAGGGCAGCGCGATAACGTCGGGTTTCCCGCGCAGATAGGTGCCGATCGCGGCCATCGGGTTGTAGAGACGGGCACGGAACACCAGTTCCGCCGGCCAGGTGGCTCCGGCGATGACGATCTGCGGATGCCCGAGGATTTCCCGCACATCCGGAATCGCCATGCCCAGATCGGGCCGCTGTTTCTCCACACCGGCGGTATAGAGCCTGCCTGCCGCGTCGGCCAGCAGATAGGCAGGGGGGTTGTAGCTTCCCTCGACCCGTACCGGGCGGATGGGCACGCCGGATCCACCCGCGGCCACGGAGACCACATCCCACCCGAGATGTATCGCTCCAACTCGCACCATCACAGGCATCAGTGTGCCTGGTGCGCGGGCGCAGCGCTCGCCGCCCCCACCGACCAGCGGTGCGGGCGGCGCGTCCGGTGGTTCCGCGGTCTCATCCGGCGGACTTCCTGAGCCGCAAACGGGTCCAGGTGAACAGAGCGATCACCACCGTGATGGCCACCACCATGCCGATATCCAGGAACCACGCGCTGCGCGTGTGCTCCCAGAATCCGTCCTGTTGCGATTGGACGAACAGCGATCGAACATCCACCGTCGAGGCCGCGGCGGCGTAGCCCCAGCGGGAGGGGAACAGCCAGGAGACCTGTTCCAGCACTACGCGATCGGTCACCGGGATCAGGCCACCGGCCATCACCAGCAACCCCATGATCGCCACCACCAGCAGTGGCATCACCTGCTCGCTCGATTTGGCCAGGCTCGACAACAACAGTCCGAACACCACGCACGCCACCGCGGTCGCCGCGATATCGATATAGAGTTCCGCACCGCCGAGGGCCAGCGCCGAACCTTCCTCCGGCCGTTTCTTGCCCAGCAGCACGAAGCCGATCATCACCGCGGACTGCAACAGGACGGCGAGGCTGAACACCACGATCTTCGCCGACAGGTACGCCCCGGGTCGCAGTCCGACCGCGCGCTCCCGGAAGAAGATCGTGCGTTCCCCGACCAGATCGCGCACGGTGAGAGTGGAACCCATGAAACAGGCGCCGAGAATCAGCACCACCAGCAGCTGCTGAGGTTCGGAGCTGCCGGCCCGGATGAAGGAGCCGTCGTCGGCCTGGGTCAGTGGTGGCGGCGAGAACCCGTACTGGCCCGGGACCACCAGCGAGAGCCCGCCGAGCGCGAACGGCAGCAACACCAGGAACACGAGATAGCCGCGGTCGGCCAGGATCAGCCGCACCTGCCGCCGGGCCAGCGTGGAGAACTGTTTCCAGGCACCGGATTGCGGGGGTGAACCGGCCCCGCCCGATCGGGCCGCGGGCGGTGGCGGGGGCGGTAGCGCGGCCTGCCGCGACCGATAGTGCGCGAACGCGGCATCGGGGTTGGCGGCCACATCGGCGAATATCTTGGCCCAATCACTGGTGCCCAGCGCGGATTCGACACCCGCCGGATTGCCCGCGTAGGCGGTCTTGCCTCCGGGGGCCAGCAACACCACCTGATCACACATGTCCAGGCAGGCCACCGAATGGGTGACCACGATGACCACGCGCCCGGCATCGGCCAGTTCGCGCAGCATCATCATGACCTGGCGGTCCAGTGCCGGGTCCAGGCCGGAGGTGGGTTCGTCCAGGATCAGCAGTGAAGGGCCGGTGAGCAGTTCCAGCGCGACGGAAGCACGTTTGCGCTGACCACCGGAAAGACGGTCCACCCGGGTGTCGGCGTGCTCGGTGAGCGAGAGTTCGCGCAGTACGCCGTCGATCACCTGCCGGCGGTCGGCTTTCGACGAGTCGGGGGGCAGCCGTAGTTCCGCCGCGAAGCCGAGGGCCTGACGCACGGTGAGCTGCCGGTGCAGCACATCGTCCTGCGGGACCATGCCGATACGGGAACGCAACGCCTCGTATTCGGCGTGCAGATCACGACCTTCGAAGGTGACCACACCACCCGAGGGATGGGTGCTGCCCGCGATCAGCCGGGACAGGGTGGATTTCCCGGCGCCGGACGGGCCGATCAGCGCGGTCAGGGTGCCCCGCGCGGCCTGCATGTTCACATCGACCAGCAGCTGCTTGTTGCCTTCGACGGTGAACCCGACCCCGTGGACGGCCAGCCCCTGTTCGGCGACCGGGCGTTGCCGGTGTACCAGCGTGCCCTGCTGGACCTCGAAGTCGATGTTGCCGATGGTGATGATGTCGCGTTCGCGCAGTACGGTGCGCTGCTGCCGGATACCGTTGACGAAGGTGCCGTTGGCCGAGCCGAGGTCCTCGAGGACCAGCCCCTCTGCGCTGCCGATCAGTCGCGCGTGTTTACGGGAGGCCAGCGGATCGTTGACGATGATCTGGTTGTCCGAGGTACGCCCGATGGCCAGACCGCCGGGCGGGAGCCGGTCGGCGCGGGCCGCGGGCCCCTCGCTGGCCCGGTGACGCACCGGCGGTACGGCCGCCACGGTCGCCTTCGCCGTCATGTTCACGTTCACGGGCTGCTGCGCGGCGACCTGTGGCTGTGGCCCGGTGGGCCCCTGCGGGCCGCGCGCGGGCTGCTGCCCCGAGGGGGGCCACTGCTGCGGCTGATGCGGCACCGGCCGCTGGGCATGTGGCTGGTTCGGCACCGGCCCACTGTGCTGGACCGGCGGGGGGACGTGAGGAATCGGTCCCGACGGCGGGCGCTGGACCGGGGGCGGCTGCCGGTGCGGCGGGGCCGGTGGACGCTGCGGTTGCGGGACGGGCTGTCGCTGCCCCTGCTGCTGCGGGACTCCGGAGGGAACCAGCCACAGCAGCGGGCCGCTGATCGCATCGCCGAGCCGGACCTGAGTGGGCCGGTCGATCGGGACGGGCTGACCCACCCGGCGGGCATCGACGAAGACACCGTTGGTGCTGCCGTTGTCGGTGAGCACCCACGCTCCCGACTGCCAGGCCAGTATCGCGTGGACCCGCGAGACCAGCGGACTGTCGACGAACAGCGTCACTTCGGGCGCGCGGCCCAGTGTGATCTGCTGATTCGAATCGAAGACACGTTCGGTTCCATCATGGCGCACCGTGATGGTGCGCACCCCCGGTGCAGACATGCAGCGGATACTATTCCATTACCCGGGCATCGGAGGTGCCCCCGCTGGGGGCCGACCTCCCCGCTCCGGCGGGAGATGTCAGCACCCGAATCGGCCGAAATGGGGGAGGATCCATGCCGAAAGTCCCTGCTGCCGCGTTGGCCTTGGCGACGCTGTGCGCACTGCTGCTGGCCACCGGGTGTACCCGCGCGGTGGACGGCCGGGCGGTCTCCATCTACGACAATCCCTTCCAGGTCGCCGGGTTGCCCACCACCAGCGGTCCGAGCGGGCCGCGAGAGAACGTACCGCCCACCGAGCTGAGCGCGGAGAACGGGGACGGCGGTGAGATCGATACCCTGGCGCTGAACGCGGTCACCGACGTCCAAGCGTACTGGGAAGAACACTACGACGCCGAATTCGAGGGCGAGTTCGAGCCGGTGGAGAAGCTGATCTCGTGGAGCGCCCGGGATTCCCGCCGGGATTCGGTGGAGTTCTGCTCGGAATCGACCTACCGCATGGTCAACGCCGCGTACTGCCGACTGGACAACTCCATCGGCTGGGACCGGGCGCTGCTGCTGCCCACCATGGCCGAGACGTTCGGCCGGATGGCGGTGGTGATGGTGATCGCCCACGAGTACGGGCACGCGATCCAGAACAACGCCGATCTCGTGGCGCGCAACGATCCGGTGATCGTGAAGGAGCAGCAGGCCGACTGTTTCGCCGGAGCGTATATGCGCTGGGTCGCCGAGGGCCGCTCGGACTACTTCACCATCAATACTTCCGACGGCCTGAACTCGGTGCTCGCCGCCACGGTGGCGATCCGCGACTCCGACCCCGACGACCCGGAAAGCGTGCACGGTTCGGCCTTCGAGCGGGTCACCGCGGTGCAGATCGGTTTCACCGATGGAGCCAAGGGTTGCAAGGGAATCGATATGGACGAGATCGAACAGCGGCGGGGTGATCTGCCGCAGAGTTTCGACGGCGCGTCGGGGGAGTTCGAGATCACCGAGGAGAGTCTGGTCGAGCTGAGCAAGGCGCTGGCGGTGATCCTGCCGATATCGCAGGAGCCGGCATACTCCTACGAGGGGGCCGATATCGAATGCCGGGACGGGGTAGCCACCGAACCGGTGACCTACTGCCCCGCGAACAATACGATCGCCACCAATATCAGCGGTCTGGCCGACCGCGGTACGGCGACCGACGACTCCGATGTCCCGCTGCCGGTCAAGGTCACCGGTGATTACAACGGCTATGTGGTTTTCATCTCCCGCTACACCTTGGCGGTGCAGCGGAGCCGGGATCAGGAACTGGTCGGCGCGAAAACCGGGCTGCGAGCGGCCTGCCTTTCCGGTGTGGCCACCGGCCGGCTGGCGGAATCGGGCCGATCCGTCGGCGATATCAAACTGGCGGCCGGTGATCTCGACGAAGCCGTATCCGGGCTGCTGACCGACGGTCTGGCCGCCAGCGATGTCGAGGGCAAAACGGTGCCGAGCGGTTTCTCCCGGGTGGATGCGTTCCGGGCCGGTGTGCTCGGCGGTGAGGACACCTGCACCGCCCGGTACGAATAGTCCCGCACCGGGTCTGCGGCTCAGGAGCCGAACGGCGGCGGGGCGGCGGATTCGAACCGCAACATACGGTTGCCGATGAGGATTTCGGTACCCGGTACCAGGATCACCGGCTGATGCGGCGGCACCCGGACCCAGTCCCGGTAGCCGGGGGCCCGGATGCGGGACCCGTTGGTCGATCCCCGGTCCACCAGTGTCACGTCCCAGTTCACCAGGAGGAGTTCCGCGTGCGCGCGAGACATTCCGCCGGAATTGTCGGCGATCTGCAGCGGGGTGAGCCCTCGTCGCGCCTGCTCGGAATGCTCCGGATCGCGGCCCAGGACGGAATCCTGGTCGAGGAGGTAGGTCGCGCCGTCGTCGAGCACCAGGAGGCCCAGGGGTGGGCGGACCACCTCGATGAGCGGCTGGGTCTGATCCACCGGCATACCGCACACACTGCAGAAGGCCGCGCGGGGGTCGGTGGGGTGGGCACGCGCGCATTTGAAACCCATCACCTTCACCGTGAGCGGCGTACCTTTCGCCGTGGCCTCGGTTCGGCGGCGCATTTCCGCGTCCAGCGGCGGCGCCCCGCGCGCCGGTGGCCCGTGCAGCGGTGTGCGCGGCGGCAGCGGTAGGTCGACCCGCGGGGTGGGATGCGCCGGCGGCCGCCGCCCCGCGTCCGCGCCACGCGCCGGGGAATCCGCTGTCGCGGCGAGCCCCCCACCGGCAGCGGGCTCACTCTCCGGGATATGCGCCCGCTGCCGGCCGCTGATCTCGGTATGCGCGTGATGGGGGTCGGTTTCCGGCACCGGCCTCCCCCCACCGGCGGGCGATACCGGCCCGGTCGCGCCGGTATCGAACGCGCGGCCGGCGATCGCTTCCCGTTCGGAGAGCTCGACACTGTCCGGCAGGGGTGCCGAGGTGGCCGTCGGGATAGCGTCCGGGTCGGTCTGCCCTCGTTCCACCGGTGCGGGGACGGATGGCCCGGGGGTCCGGGGATCCGCGGATCCCTCCGCCTGCCGGGGTGTCCGCTCGCCGAGCGCGGCGCCGGCGAACCGCGCGGGATCCGACCAGACGATCACCGCGTCCGCCTCGGCGATTCCCTCCACCAGGCGCCCGATTCCCCGGCGCTCGGGCATCCGTGGACGCACCGGCTCCTCGGCCTCCCCGGCCCCTTCGTCGACGAACAATCCCACCGCTCGCTGCGGGGTTGCCGTGGCCCGATCGACGGCGAACACCGCATCCCGGCCGTGGTAGTACTCGGTGCGCTCACCGGCCACCACCGCGGTCACGGCGCCGTGCAGGAAGATCGCCACCCGGCCGGGGCCGGCGGCGGACAGGATGCCGAAATCGACGGAGGTTCCGGGGCCGGTCCGGTCCGCCTGCGCCATGAGCCATCGGGTGGCCTCCCGGGCGATCAGCGCCCCCGGACCGGTGGGCTGCCGGGCAGCGGCTTCGTGCACCAGCTCGGCCAGCGCCACCAGCGCGCGCACGGCGGGATCGTCCTCGGTGAGCCGGGCGGGCCCGCGATGCGCCACGAGCACCACCGCCCCCGCGACGCGGGCCGCGGCGTGCCGCCCCGCAACCACCTCGACCTGCCGATCCCGCATCGGGATCAGCCTCCGCCGGGGTGATGCTGCGGGTTGTCTGCCACGACACCAGGGTATGGCACCGGCGCGAACGGTCCGCCGCGAGATCGCTGTGCGTCGGGTAACTTCGACACCGCAGCTTCGATCGGAACGAGGGGTCAGCCCATGGTTCGGATATCGCGTGCCAGTACCGTCACCGCGGTCGTCGCTCTCGTGGCGGCGCTGTCCGGATGCGGCTCGGTGGCGGGGACCGCGATCCCCGGGGAGATCGACGTGCGCACCCTGGCCGTCGGTGATTTCCCGGTCGACAGGTTCGGTTACTCGCAGCGGGCGGGTGAGTACGGCCCGCTGCTGGAGGGGATCCGGATGTCGGAGGCCGTGACGACCAGCAGCCAGGTCGATCCCACGTTGAAATTCGGCCGGGGTTCGAAAGTGCTACCCGATCCCGCGACCGCGATCGATTTCCTGGCCAATGTCTCCGAACCGATCCTGGAGAGCCGCAAGATGGTGGTCGGTTACGCGGCCAGTGGTGCCGACCGCGACGATCCCGCGGGCCGGACCCGGCCGACCACCGATGCCACCGCGATCACGGTGGTGGCCCTGCGTTTCCCCGACCGGTCCACTGCCGACAAGGCCGCCCAGGAGTTGGAGGCCGCCGATATCGCGGTATCCCCGGACAACCGTCCGCTGAAATCCGCGGCGCATCCCGGCGCACTGGTGCACTGGCGGCCGGGAATCGCCAATATCGGTGCCTTCCTGGCGCACGAGGAGTTCGTGATCTCGCTGTTCATCCAGCGGCCGAAAGCCGATAGCGGCGATCTGGTGAGCTGGGTGGACCGCACCCTCACCGCCCAGCTCGCCCAGCTGGCCAGGTTCCGGCCGACACCCACCGCGGATATCGCCGACCTGCGGGTCGATCCGGAGAACCTGCTGGCGCGGGTGGTGGTGGCGGACCGGGACGAGCAGGTACCCGATCCGGACAAGTTCGCGGTCTACGGCCGGAACTATCTCATCAACTCCGCCGACGATCAGATCGCACGTGCCCGCCTGCTCGACGAATCGGGTTTCGAGAGCACCGCCTATGCCGAGGGCAGTTCGGTGGCCCGGGTGCGTGACCCGGCAGGTGCGCCGATCCTGGTGGACGGCTTCGTCGAATCGGCGGGCGAGGCCTACAGCCCGATGGCCGCGCCCGCGGATGTGCCCGGTTCGAAATGCCTGGAGCTCAACGAGAAGGGCGATCCGCAACGCCAGTACCGGTACCGCTGTTTCGTCCCCTACAAGCGCTACGTGGGTGTGGTTTCCAGCGATAGCGCGACCGAGATCCAGCAGAAGACCGCGGCTCAGTACGCCCTGCTGGCCAACAGCCTGTAGCCCGGACCGGCGCGCCGAGCGCGCCGGGAAACGTTGCCGCGCGGACATTCTCGTCCTGCGGCGAGCCTTCGCGATTTTGCGGCAAGGGCAGGCTAGCCTTACCGTGTTCTGCGTCTCACCGCGGCCGGCGTGCCCGGTGGCCACATATCCACCCACCTGTACTCCGACCGCGTTATGCACGATTGCCATCGAGCCCGGTAGTTAGGTAACCCTTGCCACCGCTCGGCGCACGCACTACCTTCGCAGATCGACTCGTCAGCACCGGTACTCCGACCCCGATTCCGAGAAGGGAAATTTTGGTGAAAAGCGTTCTCTCCGAACGTAAGACGCTTCACCCACCTAATATCGAAGGTATCGAGCACCGTGAGTTATCCGAAACCGCCGGCCGGGCGGTACGAGAACTCGCCGCTGAGATCGCACACACACTGCGGCCCGGGCGCGGGAAGCCGGTGCGCACACTCACCGACCCGGAATTGATCGAGCGCATCGACGCCCGAGCCGGGGAGCTGCCCACCGAGGTGTTCGCGGCGGTCCGGCCGCCCGCCACCTCGGCCGGTGCCTGCGTTGTGCGCCGGCTGCCGGTGCGCGACGACGAAATCGGGCCCACCCCCCCGGATTGGCGAACCGCTGCCGAGTGGAGTACCGACCCCGAGCGGCCGGGGGCCTCCCTCGAATTGGATATCGCCATGCTGCTGCTGGCCGCGGCGGCCGGTGAACCGTTCGGCTGGGCGGGCCAACAGGACGGCCGGCTGGTCAACAACATCGTGCCGGCCGCCGGTCACGAACTCGAACAGTCGGGCGCCAGCAGCACGACCCTGCTCAGCCCGCATACCGAGGACGCCTTCCACCCACTGCGCGCGAATCTGCTCGTACTCGGTTGCCTGCGCAACCCCGACCGGGTGGGTACCACGATCTCCTCGGTGCGCCGGGTGGAGCTGACCGGGGCGCAGCGCGATATCCTGAGCACACCCACAGTGCCGATCCTGCCGGATGTCTCCTACGGATCCGATTTCGATCGAGCCACCGCGGTTCCGGTGCCCACCCTGTGGGGCGCACCCCGCGAAGACGGTGCGGCCGAGGCTCTCACCCTGCGTTTCGACCCCGCCTACACCCCGCTCGACGACGCCGGTCCCGAATATCGCGCGGCCTACCGGAGGCTGGAACAGGAGTTCGAACGGGTCTGTGTGCTGGCCGCGCTCGAACCCGGTGAACTGCTGCTGGTGGACAACGATGTCGCCGTCCACGGCCGGGTTCCGTTCACCCCGCGCTACGACGGCACCGACCGCTGGCTCAAACGAGTGAACGTCCGGCTACCCGAACGCTCGCGCCGCGCAACCGAATCCAGGGAGAATGGATACGGTCAGCAGATCATCGCGCCCTTCGCGCCGCTACCGGCGCGGCGGGCGCGGGAAGAGCGGAACGGTGCAGTACATGATCGAGGATCCGTTGAGCACACGTGACCGAGCGACCCCGCTGCGGGTCCTGAGCCGCAGCGACCTCGCCGATGTACCGGTGGCCCCGGCCGCGGTGGTACGCGCGGTGGAGGAAGCGTACATCGCACTGGCCGCCGGGGATTCCGATAATCCCCGCAAGCTCAGTGTCGCCAATCCGGACGGCTGGTCGGTCGCCTACGCGATGCTGGGCCGGGACGGCCGGCGACGGGTCGTCGCCATGAAGACGTCGTACAAATTCGATCCCGGTCACGACCGCACGACCAAGCGCTACTACACGACCATCACGCTGTACGACGACACCACCGGTGCGCCCATCGCCATGATGGACTGCGCCCGTGTGGGCGCATTGCGCACCCCGGCGGTTTCGGCGCTGCTGGTGCGGGAGACGTTGACCCGCGATGCGGACACCGTACTGCTCGTCGGAACAGGGACACAGGGCCGCAACGCACTGCCGCATCTGCTGGCCGCCAACCCGCAACTGCGCAAACTGATGCTGTACGGCACCCACCCGGAAGGTATCGAGGCGGTGCACCGGCATCTCGCCGAATACTCACCGCATGCGCTGCTGGAAACCGTGGACGACCCCTACGCCGCGGCGCGCACCGCGGATGTCGTACTCGCCACCGCCGGCCCGGGTACGGAGGTCGCCATCGAATCCGAACACCTGAAACCGGGCTCGGTGGCGGTGCTGGTGGGCTACGGCCTGGCCCCCTCCACCCTGCACGATGCCGACCGGGTGATCGCCACCAGCGCCGAGCAGATGGCGGTCACCGGGACCGATATGGCCGACGAGCACGGAGAACTGCGCCGCGTGGACGCGGAACTGCCGCAGATCCTGAGCCGCCGCGCGGTGGCCCGCCGCCGGGCGGACGAGAAGATCTTCGTCTACAACAGCGGGTTGGTACTGACCGATATCGCGGTGGCCCATACCCTGGCCGAACGCGCGATCGCCGAAGGGCGCGGCACGGAGGTCGCGCTATGGGACTGACCGGAGCTGACGCACCCGCCGCCGGGCCCGGCTCCACCGGAGACCACGCGGGGACGGTGGCCGCGCCGGTGCCCGCGTATCGCGACCCCTGGGAGCTGCGGGTTCTCGCCGACCCGCGGCTGCTCGGGGATATCGCGTTCGCCATCGGCGGCCCCTTCCATCTCATGTATCCACCGCGGGTCGGCGCGAATATCCGTGGCTTTCAGCGGGTGTTCACCGAAAACCGCGTCTCCGGAGCCCTCTACTACGGCAAGAAGGCCAACAAGGCGGCCTGTGTGGCCCGGGCCTGCGCCACCGCCGGTGCTGGGATCGACGTCTCGAGCACCGGCGAACTCGTCGCGGCACTGGGCCAGGGTGTCCGCGGCGCGGATCTGCTGGTGACCGGCCCCGAGAAATCCGGGGAGCTGCACTGGCTGGCCGCCCGGCACGGTTGTCTGGTCGCGGTGGACAGCCTCGGCGAGCTGAGACGTCTGGCGGCACTCGATATCCCGGTGCGGGTCCTGCTGCGAGCGCTGCCGGCCGCCTCGGCCAGCCGGTTCGGTATGCCGGAGGAAGAACTCGACCACGCCGCCTCCGAAGCGGTCGATTTCGAGTCGGTCACCCTGCAGGGATTCAGTTTCCATCTCTCCGGTTACGACCCGGTACCCCGGGCGGAACTGGCCGCGCGATTACTGGACCGTTGCGTAGCCGCCCGCGCGCTGGGACATCCCGCCACGATGATCTCCATCGGTGGTGGTTTCGGTGTGGATTATGTTGCGGGGGAACACTGGTCGGAGTTCCGGGAACAGGTGAACCGTCGCTGGTTCCATTCCGGTAAAGCTTTCGAATCGTACTATCCCTATTCGTTTCCCGAGCCCGGCCCGGCGATGCTCGCCGCGATTCTCGACCGCGCGGATCTCGCCGGCCGGTTACGTCGCAGCGGGACAACACTGGCCGTGGAACCGGGCCGCGCCCTGCTCGACCGGGCCGGCAGCACCGTTTTCCGCGTACAGGGTGGAAAAACACGGCACGAACACGGGCAGCCCTACCGGATCCTGACCGTGGACGGTTCCAGCCTGAGCCTTTCCGAGCAGTGGTTCGACAGCGAGTACCTGCCCGATCCGGTGCTCTGGCCGGAAGGCCCCGGGGAGCTCACTCCCACGGTCGTCGGGGCGGCCACCTGCCTGGAAAGCGATATGCTCAGCTGGCGGCGTATTCCATTGCCGCGCGCCGCCGAACCCGGCGATCTACTGGTCTATCCGAATACCGCCGGATACCAGATGGATTCGAACGAATCCTCTTTCCACGAGCTGCCCGTTCCGCCGAAAGTGGTGCTTTCCGAGGCACCGGACGGCCGGTATCGCTGGGCCCTCGATCGACCCGCTCACTGAGGCCGCCGGCCCCGGCCTCCTCGCATCACCCGCTCTCGACGCCCAGGAGATTCCCATGCCCGTGGTCACCCGTGTGACGGACCTGATCGGCCGCACCCCTCTGTTCGAATTGGCCGCCACCACCTCCGGCACCCGATTACTCCTGAAGTTGGAGCAGTTCAATCCGACCGGTGCCGCCAAGATCCGGATGGCACGCGAAATGGTGATCGACGCGGAGCGCCGGGGTTTGCTGCGCGATGGCGGCCATATCATCGAATCCACGTCCGGGAATACCGGGCTGGGTCTGGCGGTGGTGGCCGCCGAACGCGGTTACCGGTTCACCGCCGTGGTCGATCACCACGCGAGCAAGGACAAATTACGGGCCATGCGGGCAATGGGCGCGGAACTGGTCTTCGTAGCCGATGACGGCGACGACGGGCTCGCCACCTCCGCCCGGGAGGACCATGCCGCGGCGATGGCCGCGGAACGAGCCGACGCCTTCTTCACCGAACAGCACAACAACGACGCCAATGCGATGGGCTATTACGCGGTCGCCGAGGAATTACTGGAAGAGGTGGACCGGGTCGATGTCCTGCTGTCCGCGGTAGGGACCGGCGGTTCCCTGTTCGGCACCGCGACCAGGCTGCGCCAGCTCGGCTGCACACCGCGGGTCATCGGCGTGGAACCGGTCGGTTCGATCGCCTTCGGGGGTCCCGGCGGGCCGTACTGGCAGTCCGGTACCGGTACCCCACCCGGTGCCACCATCGGCACCGCGGTGGACTACGACCTGCTGGACGAGGGAATCAAGGTCGGCGACCGGGCCGCTTTCGCCACCTGCCGTGCGGTATCGCGGCGGCTCGGTCTGATGCTCGGCGGTTCGGCCGGCGGCTCGGTACACGCCGCGCTCACCCGGCTCGAGGAGTTTCCGGCCGGGTCCACCGTGGTCAGCATCATCTGCGACGGCGGCGAGAAATATCTCGACACCGTTTTCGACGACGACTGGATGGCCGCCCGCGAATTACTGGATCCGGAGACCGAAAACGACGTTCTCGCGATGCTGACCCGATACGCTCCCGCGGGGCGGGTGAACCGGCCGGCGGACGCCGCCGTTTCGACCACCCCCGCCGGCGGGAACACCCACCCCGTCCGGACCATCCGGTCCGGCGGTCACGAGCACGAGCACGACGATACGGAGGATTCGGACACCATGGTGCGGGCCCGGTGATCAACACACCCCTCTCGCGTTACCGTCCCGACGGGCGGCGTCTGGCCGCCCTGGCCACCCCTATCGCCCTCACCCAGCTCGCCCAGGTCGCGGTTTCCACCACCAATATCGCGCTGATGGGCGGTCTCGGTGTGCGCGCTGTCGCGGCGGGCGGGCTGGCGCTGGTGCTGTTCAACCAGATCCGCACAATGTGCGTGGGCCTGATCACGGGCACCGGTAACCGGATCGCCGCGGCCGCGGGCGCTGCCGGTAGACGCGGCGTCGATCCCGACCACGAGGTGCGCGATGTGGTGCGGTCGAGCTTTCTGATCGCCACGGCGGCGGGTCTGCTCGGCGGGGCGATCCTGATCGGACTGGGCTGGTCGCTGCAGTGGCTCGGTCAGGATGCCGCGGTGCTGGCGGACGCCCGGCCGCTGATGGTCGCCCTGGCTCCGGGCCTGCTGCCCTGCCTGTGGTTCCAGGTGCTGCGCCAGTACACGGTCGGAATGCAGCGGCCACAGGCACTGCTGTTGGTCACCCTGGGCTCCATCGCGGTGAACCTGCTGCTCGCGCTCGCCTTGATCCACGGCTGGGCCGGGCTGCCCGCCCTCGGCCTCACCGGCGTGGGAGTCGCCACCTCCCTGGTCCACCTGTTCATGTTCGTGGTGTTCTGGATCATGGTGCGCCGCGATCCCGAACTCGGGCGCCGCCTCCCGATACGGCCCTGGCCGGTGCGCCGGGCCACCATGGTCACCGAACTGCGCCTGGGCACTCCCATCGCACTCACCTACGGCTCCGAAGCCGGTATGTTCTCGGTGCTCGCGCTGGTGATGGGCGCACTGGGCCCGGCCGCGCTCGCCGCCCACAACGTGGTGTACCAGGTGATCTATATCGTCTTCCAGGTCGCGATAGGTATCTCCCATGGGGCCTCCGTGCTGGTCAGCCACAGCGTCGCCCGCGACGAAACCGCGCACGCCCGCGGCCTGGCCCGGCTGGCGCTACAGTTCGCCGCGGTGGTCTCGGTGGTCGCCGGCCTGGCCTACGTCTTCGTCCCCGGCCTGGTGCTGCGTCCCTTCCTCGATCTCGGCGATACCGCCACCATGGAAATGGCCCGGACGCTGCTGCTGATCGGGATCGTGCTGCAATTCTTCGACGCCGCCCAGAACATCGGCACCGGCCTGCTCCGTGGCCTGCAGGCCACGAATGCCGGTTTCCGGCTCTCGGTGGTGGGCTACTGGTTCGTCGGCGTGCCCACGGCATTGCTGCTGGCCTTCCCGGCCGGGCTCGGTGCGGCCGGCGTCTGGTGGGGGCTCACCGCGGGCCTGGCGGTTACCGCCGCGCTGATGTTGCGCAAGTACTTCGGCCTGCTCGCCGCGCACGAACCGGTGCTCCCACCCCGCCGGCCGGAGACAGTAAGTTAGGATTGCCTCTCCAAAGTAGAGCGGAAGGAGTGGCGCGGTGCGTATTGTCGTCCTGTTCGGTTCGGAAATGGGCACGGCGGAAAACGTCGCGGAGAGCATCGCCGAGGAACTGGCCGAGCATGAGGTATCGATTTTCGATATGACCGATTTCGATATCGATGAACTGGATCCGGACCTCCTCCACATCATCGTGTGCTCCACCTACGGCGAGGGCGATCTCCCCACCGGCGCCGAGCCCTTCTTCGAGGCCCTGGACGCGCGCCGCCCGGACCTGACCGGATTGCGGTTCGCCGTTTTCGGCCTCGGCGATTCGGTCTACGACGATACGTTCAATCGCGGCGGGGAGATCGCCGCCGAAAAACTCACCGCACTCGGCGGCGTACAGATCGGCGAGCACGCCCGGCACGACGCCTCCGGTGAGATCGCACCCACCGTGCTGGGCCGGGAGTGGGCCCGCTCACTTCCCCTCGCGGCCGCTGCGCTCGCCGGCGCGTGACCACCCGGACCCACGGTTGCGCGACCACCGCCGAGAAACCCACTGACCTCCTTTTCTGAGGCTCCCCTTGCTCCCGCCGGAATCGGATCACGGTCGGCGCCAGGGGGTTCCGGCGCAGGTGGGGGCGGATACTTCCGCCGCGCATGTCCCCGGCGGCCTCTAGACTGGGCTGCGGTGCGGTATTACACCCGCCGCAGCACGTCGATCCAGGAGGGGACGATATGGCAGCCGCAACGAGCTCCGCGCAGAACCCAGCGACCGACCATCCGGAGCTGGAAGCACTGCCGGAGTGGCCGCAGGAGACCATCGCCGTTCTGGTCACGACCGATCCGGCACCGCATGCCATTCCGGTCTCGTGGCCGGTACGTGCCGGTGACCGGCGAATCCTGCTGAGCCTCAAATTCGATCGCGGGTCGCTGGCCCGGCTCCGGGAACGGCCACAGGTGGCGCTGCTGATCCTGGGTGGTGGAAACGTGGCACTGTGCGCCCGCGGCTCGGCCAAGGTCATCGCCGAGGAAATGCCCGGCGCGGACGACTATGTGGCGGTACGCCTGGATGTGGATGTGATCGACGATCACCGGCAGTCGGCGTTCGCCGTCGCCCAGGGTATCCAGCGCACCGTGCTCGACGACAGCGAATTACGCGCTCTGGAACACCGGGTGGCGACCCTGAAATCCTGGGCGGAGAACGAAGAGAAGAACTGACCCGGGCGCCACGGCGCTGTGGAAAGGAGATCATGAGCGTCAATCTCGCCAAGGGCGGCAATGTCTCGCTGTCCAAACAGGCCCCCAACCTGACCAGAGTCGCCGTCGGACTCGGCTGGGACGTCCGCACCACCATGGGCGCCGCCTACGACCTCGATGCCAGCGCCCTGGCCACCGGACCGGATCTGAAGGTTCTCTCCGATCAGCATTTCGTCTTCTACAACAACCTGAGGTCTCCGGAAGGCACCATCGAGCACACCGGTGACAATCTGACCGGTGAGGGCGAGGGCGACGACGAGGTGATCAACGTCGATCTGGCCAACACCCCGGAGACGATCACCAATATCTTCTTCCCGGTTTCCATCCACGAGGCCGATCAGCGCGGACAGTCCTTCGGCCAGATCCGCAACGCCTTCATCCGCGTCGTCGACCTCGCCACCGGGAGCGAACTGGCCCGCTACGACCTCTCCGAAGACGCGTCCACCGAAACGGCCATGGTCTTCGGCGAGCTCTACCGCAACCGCGGCGAATGGAAATTCCGCGCGATCGGCCAGGGCTACGCCTCGGGGCTCGCAGGTATCGCCCGCGACTACGGCGTGAACGTCTGACCCGAATCCACCCGCCCGGAAAACCCCACTGTCCCAGCAGGCCCCCGGCGCCGCACCAGCGCCGCCGGGCTCAACCCCGCCCCACCGTCGGCGCCGCCAGGAACCGCCGCCAGTCCGCCGCGGACAACGGTAGCCGTTCACCCCGGGCCGCTTCCGCCGCGTCCTCGGCCGAGCGGATGGCGGCGGCGAACCGCAGCGTCGCTTTGCGCAAACGCTCCTCGGCGCTTTCCGGCTCCCCGAGACGCACGATACGGAGATCCTCCGGGACCAAATCGTCCGGCAGACCGGCCCGGGCGCTACGGGCGCGCACCTTCTCGGCCAGAGCCAGCGCCGGCTGGGCCATAGCGATACCGTCCAGGCAGGAACGCCGCGCCTTCTCCGCGTTCTTCCGTTCCTCCCAGGCCTTTTCCTGCGCGGCGACCTTATCGGTGACCGAGGCGGCGGGATCGAAACCGAAGGCCGCTCCCTCACCGGACAGCTGCGGACTGCGGTTCACCAGTTTGGTCACCAGCGCGGCGGCCACATCGTCGATGGTGAACTCCCCGGCCGCCTCGGCGATCCGGGAGTGGAACAGCACCTGCAGCAGCAGATCGCCCAGTTCCTCCCGAATGGTGCCGGCGTCCTCGTGCTGGATCGCGTCGAGCAGTTCGTAGGTCTCTTCGAGCAGATAGGGGCGCAGCGAATCGTGGGTCTGGGTGACCTCCCAGCCGCCGAACCGCCAGAGCCGGTCCATCACCTCGACCGCTGCCGCCAGATTCGCGGCCACCGTCGCGGTTTCGGCCGCGAGCACACCGGGCTCCGGGCGTACGAACGCGCCGGCCTCGTCCGCACGGCCGGACCCGGGATCGGAACTCATCGCGCCGGTGACACCTCGGTCGCGACGGTGAGGTCCACCGCACCGGCGGCCTTACCGTCGAGAGCCAGCAGCAGATCCGCGAGATACTGCAGCAGCGCGATATCCCGGAGCCGCTCGGCGCCCACACTGTCCTGCACCCGAGGCAGCGGCAACTGCACCACCCCGCTCGCGGCCCGGTACGCCGCACTCGGGTATATCCGCTTGAGCCGCAACTGTTTCGAATCGGGCAGGGACAGCGGAGAGATCTTCACGGTCGTCCCGGTCACCGCGATCTCGGTAACCCTGTATTCCCGGGCCAGCAGGCGCAACTTGGCCACCGAGACGAGCCGGCCGACCTCCACCGGCAGCGGACCGTAGCGGTCCACGAGTTCCTCGACCACCGCGGCCAGGGCCGGATCGTCGTGGGCAGCGGCGAGTTTGCGGTAGGCCTCCAGCCGGAGCCGGTCGCTGGCGATGTAGTCGGGCGGGATATGCGCGTCCACCGGAAGGTCGATCCGGACCTCTTTGGGTTCCTCGGTGGTGATCGGCTTCCCGTCGGCGGCCGCACGGTAGGCCTCCACCGCCTCCCCGACCAACCGCACGTAGAGGTCGAAACCCACCCCGGCCACATGGCCGGACTGTTCGGCGCCGAGCACATTACCGGCGCCGCGGATCTCGAGATCCTTCATCGCCACCGCCATACCGGCACCGAGATCGGAATTCTGCGCGATGGTGGCGAGACGGTCGTAGGCGGTTTCGGTGAGCGGTTTCTCCGCGGGATACAGGAAGTAGGCGTAGCCGCGTTCCCGGCTGCGTCCCACCCGGCCGCGCAACTGGTGCAGCTGGGAAAGCCCGAGCGCATCGGCGCGTTCGACGATCAGCGTATTGGCGTTGGAGATGTCCAGCCCGGTCTCGATGATCGTGGTGCACACGAGGACGTCGTATTCGCGCTGCCAGAAACCCTGTACGGTGCGCTCGAGCGTGTCCTCGTTCATCTGCCCGTGCGCCACCACCACGCGCGCCTCCGGGACCAGGTCCCGGAGCCGTTTGGCGGCCTTGTCGATCGAGGACACCCGGTTGTGTACGTAGAACACCTGGCCGTCGCGCAGCAGTTCGCGCCGGATCGCCGCGGTGACCTGCTTGTCGTTGTAGGCACCCACATAGGTGAGCACCGGATGCCGTTCCTCGGGCGGGGTGAGGATGGTCGACATCTCCCGGATACCGGCGAGACTCATCTCCAGGGTGCGCGGAATCGGCGTGGCGGACATGGTGAGCACGTCCACATGGGTGCGCAGCGCTTTGATGTGCTCCTTGTGCTCCACCCCGAAACGCTGTTCCTCGTCCACGATCACCAGACCGAGGTTCTTCCAGCGCACTCCGGTCTGCAACAGGCGGTGGGTGCCGACGACGATATCGACCTCACCGGCGGCCATCCCCTCGAGCACCTCACGCGATTCCGCGGGATCGGTGAAGCGCGACAGCCCCTTCACCGTGACCGGGAATCCGGCGATCCGCTCGGTGAACGTCTGCAGATGCTGCTGGGCCAGCAGGGTGGTGGGGACGAGGACCACCACCTGCTTACCGTCCTGCACCGCCTTGAACGCGGCGCGCACCGCGATCTCGGTTTTGCCGTAGCCGACATCACCGCAGACCACACGGTCCATCGGGACCGGTTTCTCCATATCCGCTTTCACATCGGAAATGGCGGTCAGCTGATCGACGGTCTCGGTGAACGCGAACGCGTCCTCCATCTCCCGCTGCCACGGCGTATCCGGGCCGAAGGCGTGGCCGGGCGCGGCCTGCCGGGCGGCATACAGCTGCACCAGCTCACCGGCGATCTCACGAACCGCTTTCCGGGCCTTGCGTTTGGTGTTCGCCCAGTCCGCGCCACCCAGTTTCGACAGGCTGGGCAGTTCCCCGCCCACGTACCGGGAAAGCTGATCGAGGGATTCCATGGGCACGTACAGCCGGTCCCCGGGCTGGCCGCGCTTACTCGGGGCGTATTCGATCACCAGGTATTCGCGCCGGGCTCCACCGATCGTGCGTTCGATCATCTCCACGAACCGGCCGATACCGTGCTGATCGTGGACCACCATGTCCCCGGCCTCGAGCGCCAGCGGATCCACCTGGTTGCGGCGTTTGGCGGGTAGCCGTTTCCCGTCGCCCGGAGCGGTCACCCGGTTACCGGTGAGATCGGACTCCGCGACCACCACCAGGCCCGCGTCGCCGAAGATCACCCCGTCGTGCAGCGAACCACAGAGCACACCCACCACTCCGGGGGCCGGTTCCTGCCCGGCCGGCAGTTCCGCCGCCGGCACCTCCGCCTCACCGAGGCGCTCCAGGGTGCGCTGCGCGGTACCGTGCCCGGCCAGCACCACCACCGCCCGGCCGCCGGTGGCGACATGCGCCCGCAGAGAGGCGAAGATCGTCGCCACCAGTTCGTCGGAGCCCCGCGCGGTGGGCCCGGCCTGCACCGGCAGCACCACCTCGGCCGGATCCGCCGCCGACAGCGGACTCAACGTCCACCAGGGCAGCTCCCGCTGCCCGGCACTGTCCTGGATTTCGGTGAGCGGCCGGTAGGCCGAGGCGGCCAGATCCAAGCCGTGCGCACCCAGGGGGGCGTCACCGCCGAACGAAGCCGCGGTCCAGGACGCCTCCAGGAACTCCTCACCGGTGCGCACCAGATCGGCGGCGCGGGTACGCACCTTCTCCGGATCGCACACCAGCAGATGGGTACCGCCCGGCAGCTGCTCGGTGAGCAGTCGCAGCTCGCCCGGCTGGAGCACCGGCAGCAGCGCCTCCATACCCTCCACCGGGATACCCGCACCGAGTTTGTCCAGCATCTCCACCAGAGCGGCATCCGCCGGATTGGCGGCCGCCACTTCCACCGCCCGCGCCCGTACCTCGGCGGTCAGTAACAGTTCCCGGCACGGCGAGGCGACCACGGTGGCCGGCGAGGCCTCCCCCAGCGATCGCTGATCGGCCACCGAGAACGGCCGCAACTCGGTGATCTCGTCGCCCCAGAACTCCACTCGCACCGGATGATCCGCGGTGGGCGGGAACAGGTCCAGGATGCCGCCGCGTACCGCGAACTCGCCACGCTTACCGACCATGTCCACCCGCGTGTACGCGAATTCGACCAGCCGGGAGACCAGTTCGTCGAAATCGGCCGCCGCGCCGATCCGTAGCACGATCGGTTCGATATCGCCCAGACCACCCGCCATCGGCTGCATCAACGAGCGCACCGTGGTCACCACCACACGCAGCGGTTCCGGGAACACCGGATCGTCCGGATGAGCCAGGCGGCGCAGCACTTCGAGCCGGCGGCCCACCGTATCCGCGCCCGGTGACAGCCGCTCGTGCGGCAGGGTCTCCCAGGACGGGAACTGCGCGACCGCGGGACCGAGCATCTCGGTGAGTTCCAGGGTCAGATCGTCGGCCTCCCGCCCGGTGGCGGTCACCACCACCACGGGCCGCTCGGCGGCCATGGTCGCCGCGACGAACGAACGCGCCGCCGCCGGCGCCACCAGCTCCACCGACGACCGCCCGAGCATTCCGGAAACGGTTCGCAACGCGGTATCGGCACCGGCGGCCGCGGCCAGTCCCGCCAGTGGTGGACGTGGGGCAGACATGTGCTGAGTTTATGGCGCGCCTACGACGCTCGGGCCCGAGCCCCCCACGCATCACCTTCAGCACCCGCTGTGTTCATTTGCCCCGCCTCCGGCGGGGCGGGTTCGGGACCCTCTTGCGTCTCGGGTCTTCACTCCCGCCGGTCGGTCGCTGCAGACCCGAGACGGGCCCCGAACCACCGAGAACACCTCCGCGAAAGCACAACCACGGAGGCGACCCGCTGAGCAAGCCATGCGTATGGGCTTCCCCAGAAGATCACCATTCGGTCTTTCGCCCGGGAGGTCCGGCCTCGGAAACCGGCGATCCGCATCCCCGCGCTCCTACACAGCGCCGAGATGCTTACGAGGCCTACAAAGGGTCGAGCCCGTGTCGTGCTTCAGCACTCGAAGCGTATGCGCCGCAGGCGCGAGTCCCCGGTGCTGAAGCACGACGCCACAAGGGCTCGACCCCGCGGCGCCGCAGGCACTACGGCACGTAGCGGCGTAGTCGTCTGGCCGCGAACTCGCGGAAGTACGCCACCTTGTCCTCCGGGACGATCGAGGGGAGCAGGAAGTACCAGGCCCGTTCCATCCGGGATGCCAGCTGCTCCATCGACTCCGTGCCGACCGCGACGATGTGCAAACCGGTGGTGAGCCCGTACAGCAGCAGACCGATGGTCTCGGGGTCGAGGTCGGGCAGCAGATCGCCCTGGGCGATCGCCCGCTCCACCAGCAACCGATAGGTATCGCCCCAGGTCTTGGCGATATTGTCGCCGTTGGCGCCGCGGTAGTCGCCGATCTGGTGGGTCAGTTTGAGCATGGCGCCGACCATCGGATCGTTCATCGACAGGTCGGCGACCACGTAGGTGATACCGATCGCCGCTTCCAACGCGGGCACCCGGGAATCGAAGAAGCCCTGGCAGGAAGCGACCAGGCGGTCCTGGCCCTGGTCCACCACGGCGCGGGCCAGCTCCTCCTTGGAGCCGAAATGAAAGTACAGGGCCCCTTTGGTGACGTTGGACTGCGCGATGATCTCGCTGAGGCTCGCATTGGCGTAACCCAAGCGCAGAAAGACATCGGCAGCGCCCGCCAGAACGGAATCGCGGGTGATCTCCGCGCGCGCTTGCCTAGCCATCAGCTCCGCCTGTCATCCCAATAACCAGCCATCCTGAAGTAGACCGACATTGTCGAAGTAGACCGACTTACCGCCCGAACAGCACCCATAAGGATGGGTGAACCGTACCATCCGTGTTCGCTCCGTCTCTCGATTCGACGGCGTCTCGGACCGGGCGGGAGGTCATCCGTGGGTTCGCGAACTCTACTGCCCGCCCGGCGAGTTCACCGGGCAGCGCCGGGCACGGCCGGCCATTCCGAGCTCAGCTGGGGGTCGGCTTCCAGATGACTCAAACCGTTCCAGCACAGGTTGACCAGGTGCGCGGCCACGACCTCTTTGGAGGGGCTGCGAACGTCCAGCCACCAGGTCGCGGTGGTGGCGACCATACCGACCAGCGCCTGCGCGTAGAGGCCGGCCAGGCTGGTGTCGAAGCCGCGTCGTTCGAAATCGCCACCCAGCAGGTGCGCGACCTGACCGACCGCCTCGTTGAGCAGGCTCGAGTACCGGCCGTCGGTCGAGGAGACCGGCTGGTCGCGAACCAGGATGCGGAACCCGTCGGTGCGCTGCTCGATGTAGGTGAGCAGGGCCAGCGCCACCTGTTCCAGCCGGACCCGGGACCGGTTGTTGGTGAGCGAGGAGGTGATCATGTCCAGCAACATCGACATCTCCCGGTCGACCACGACGGCGTAGAGCCCCTCCTTCCCGCCGAAATGCTCGTAGACGACCGGTTTGGACACCTGGGCGCGCTGGGCGATCTCCTCGATGGAGCTGGCGTCGTAGCCGCGTTCGGCGAACAGCGCCCGGCCTATCTCGATCAACTGCTGCCGCCGCTGGGTGCCCGTCATCCGCTGGCGGGCCACCCGCACGTGCTCGGCCGCGTCTCTGGTCTCCCCGGGGGCCCGTGGCTCCTCGGACGTTCTCGCCTCTTCCGACGACACGCTCCCGCCTCCCTGGTTTTCGGGGCCGCCCGTCCACCGCATCCGGACCGGCGACCGGAACCACCGAGATCCACTGTCTCAGACCCGCGATTGCGCGGGTCATCCGGGCTGCTCCGAGGGCCCGCCGGTCACGGGCGGAGCGCGGCGGCGGACTCGTCCGGCGTGTCGCCACACACCGCGGTTCGACGAATCCCGGGGTGGCATGCGAGTATCGTTGCCGTGCCGGGGCACAGCGATGGGGTTTCGGGTTACCCATCGGTGTGACAGTCCGCCGTAGTGTAATGGCAGCACCTCTGATTTTGGTTCAGATAGTTCAGGTTCGAGTCCTGGCGGCGGAGCAGCTCGCGTGCACGATGACCATCGTCGGCCCGAGGGAGATTCATGCAGGAGCAGACCGCCGTCATCGTGCTCGCCGCGGGTGCCGGGACGAGAATGCGGTCGAAAACACCCAAAGTGCTGCATCCGCTGGCCGGGCGCAGCATGCTGGCGCACGCTTTGCACGCCGCTCACACGATCGACCCGCGCCATCTGGTGACGGTGATCGGGCACGACCGCGAGCAGGTCGGCGCGGCCGCGGCGGCGGTGGCGAGCCAACTGGATCGCGACATCGTCCCGGTGGTGCAGGAGCGACAGCTCGGTACCGGGCATGCCGTGCAGTGCGGACTGGCGGGATTGCCCGAGGACTTCGCCGGTGACGTGGTCGTCACCTCCGGTGACGTTCCGCTCCTGGACGGGCACACCCTCGCCGCGCTGCTGGAGGAACACCGCAGCTATGCCGATCGGCCCGCGGTGACGGTCCTCACCTTCGTTCCCGACGATCCGAACGGCTACGGCCGGATCGTGCGCGATGCCGACGGCGAGGTTGCCGAGATCGTCGAGCACGCCGACGCCACCCCGGAGCAGACCGCGATTCGCGAGGTCAACTCCGGTGTGTACGCGTTCGACGCCACCGTACTGCGCACCATGCTCGGCCGGCTGTCCACCGCCAATGCGCAGCACGAGCTCTATCTGACCGATGTCCTGAAGCTGGCCCGCGAGGCGGGCTATCCGGTCCAGGGCGCCCGGCTGGTCGATTCGGCCAAGGTCACCGGGGTCAACGACCGGGTACAGCTGGCCGCCGCGGCCCGCACCCTCAACCGTTACATCGTGGAACGGCATATGCGCGCCGGGGTCACGATCGTGGATCCGGACACCACCTGGATCGATACCGATGTGCGGATCGGCCGCGATACCGTGGTGCGGCCCGGGGTCCAGCTACTGGGCACCACGGTGATCGGTGAGGACGCGGAGATCGGCCCCGATTCCACCCTCACCAATGTCACCGTCGGCGACGGCGCGCGGGTGATCCGCACGCATGGGGAAGGCGCGACGATCGGCGCGGATGCGACGGTCGGCCCGTTCAGTTACCTGCGGCCGGGCACGACCCTGGGCGAATCCGGGAAGATCGGCACGTTCGTGGAGACGAAGAACGTCGATATCGGCAGGTACACCAAGGTCCCGCACCTCACCTATATCGGTGACGCCAGTATCGGCGAGCACAGCAACATCGGAGCGTCCAGCGTTTTCGTGAACTACGACGGGGTGGGCAAACACCGCACCGTCGTGGGGTCTCATGTGCGCGGCGGCAGCGATACGATGTTCGTTGCGCCGGTGACCGTGGGTGATGGAGCATATACCGGAGCAGGTACTGTACTGCGGGAAGACGTCCCGCCGGGCGCGTTGGCCGTGTCCGGGGGTACGCAGCGCAATATCGAGAACTGGGTGCAGCGGAAACGTCCAGGTACCGCTGCAGCGAACGCGGCGGCGAAAGCGCTCGCGGCCGATGAGACACCCGGTCGGGCAACAGAGCTTAAGGATGGCAATCAGTAGTGACCGCGTCATGGATCGACAATCAGAAGAACCTGATGCTCTTCGCCGGACGCTCCCACCCCGAGCTTGCCGAACAGGTGGCCAAGGAACTCGACGTCCAGGTCACCCCGCAGGTCGCGCGTGATTTCGCGAACGGGGAGATCTTCGTCCGTTTCGAGGAGTCGGTACGCGGTTCCGACGCCTTCGTACTGCAGAGTTTTCCCGCGCCGCTGAATCAGTGGCTGATGGAACAGCTCATCATGATCGATGCGCTCAAGCGCGGTTCGGCCAAACGGATCACCGCCATCCTGCCGTTCTATCCGTACGCCCGCCAGGACAAGAAGCACCGCGGCCGTGAGCCCATCTCGGCCCGCCTGGTCGCCGACCTGCTCAAAACCGCCGGTGCCGACCGGATCGTGACGGTCGATCTGCACACCGACCAGATCCAGGGTTTCTTCGACGGCCCGGTCGACCATATGCACGCGCAGCTGCAGCTGGCCGAATACATCCGTAACAACTACAGCCTCGAGAACATCACCGTGGTCTCCCCCGACTCCGGCCGGGTCCGCGTGGCGGAGAAGTGGGCGGATTCGCTCGACGGGGCGCCGCTGGCGTTCATCCACAAGACCCGTGATCCGCTGGTCCCGAACCAGGTGAAGTCCAATCGCGTGGTCGGTGAGGTCGAAGGCCGCACCTGCATCCTGATCGACGACATGATCGATACCGGTGGCACCATCGCCGGCGCGGTGAACGTACTGCGCGAGGCCGGGGCCGGCGATGTGGTGATCGCGGCGACCCACGGCGTGTTGAGCGCCCCCGCGGCCGAACGCCTGGCCGCGTGCGGGGCCAAGGAGGTCGTGGTGACCAATACCCTGCCGATCACCGAGGAGAAGAAGTTCCCGCAGCTCACGGTGCTCTCCATCGCGCCGCTGCTGGCTCGCACGATTCGTGAGGTGTTCGAGAACGGCTCGGTGACCGGGTTGTTCAACGGCAACGCCTGACTCTCTTTCCGACGAACGGCCCGGACCCGACGGTCCGGGCCGTTCGTCGTCGCGGGTGAGTATTCGACACCGCCGCACGCGGTCCCCCGAACCGGCCACGGCCCGGCGCATACTGGTTGGTATGGAACGCGAACCCCAGGATCCCGATCCGGTCGGCGACGATCAGGACGACGAGGTCCGCGCCTACGAACGCTCTATCGAGGACCCGCCCGCCGAGCTGCGCATCCGCGACCGGGAAGGCGGCGACCAGGGCCGTTTCGGTATCGCCGAGGAACTGGCGCAGGAGCCGGACCGGCGCGACCGTCCCGGGGAGGACAACCGCCCCGCCGAAGCCGCCGCCATCCATATCGAAGACGACGAACCCGACAGCTGACAGCTCTCGCCGCGGTACCGGCCTACGAGCCCTCGACGATACGACCGAGGAGACGTGATGAGCACACCGCAGAACCCGCGAGACCCCGGCGAGCGGCCGGAGGACAACGACTCCGAGCAGACCGGCCGTGCGGAACCCGCTCCGGACGCGCCGCGCCCCGGCGAGCCCTCGTTCACCGCCCCTTCCGCCCCCCAGCCGCCGGACGAGACCCGGACTTCCGACCATCCGCCGCCGCCACCCGGGGCCCATCCCGCTGCCGCGGCGCCGCAGCCGCCCGAGCCCACCGGCTCTGCGGGTGCCGGGTCCGAGGACCCGCCCACCGAGTATCTCCCGAAACTGCTGGGCCGCCGATCGCGGCCGGGCGACGAATCCCGTGGTGGTGCGATCGGCCCACCTGGTGGTGTGCCGGGGCAGGACCGGGGAGCGGCCGCCTACGAACAGGGTTGGCGGCCGCCGGACAGCGGTTCCGCGGAAGGCGCGCGATCCGGGGCCTACCCACCGGGCGGTGAGGTGCCGTCCCAGGCATGGTCGGCCGAGCCCGAGGAACAGACTCCCGGGCAGGCGTGGCAGCCACAGTCTCCCGGCGGCCGGCCGGTTTCCGGACAGCCCGGTTCCCCGCCGCCGGGCGGGTACGGCGACCAGGGCGACCGTACGGCCGGGGGAGCCGAGCAGTCCGGCTGGGGGCCTCCGGGCGCGCAACCCGGCCGAAGCGAACCGGGCGCGCAAGCCGGCTGGGGCGAACCGGGGACACAAGCCGGCTGGGGCGAATCGGGCGGCCGGCCCGGCTGGGGCGGGCCCGGCGCGTACCCCGGCTGGGGTCCACCGGAGATGCCCGGCGGGGGCGAAGCCGGCGGGTATCCCGGCCGGGCCGAGTACGGGGAGAAGTCCGGCTGGGGCACCCCCGGCGAGCAGCCCGGCTGGGGCGGCACATCGAGCGGTCAGCAGGGATGGCCCGGCGGAGCACCCGCTCCCGGTGGCTATCCCGCCTATTCGCAGCAGCAGTATCAGCCCTACGGAGCCACCCCCCGGCCGGAACGCTCCGGGCCGCAGGTTCTGTCCATCATCGGTTTCGCCTGTGCCGCGATCTCCCTGTTCCTCTGTCCCATCCTGTTCGGCCCGGCCGGAATCGTCCTGGGCATCGTGGGGCACGTCCGGGGCGAACCGCTGGGCAAATGGGCAGCCGTCGCGGCCGGGGTCTGCCTAGTAATCGGCCTGGTCATCGGGATCTTGATCACCAATACCGATATGGTCCCGACCGAGACCTTCCGTTAGCCGGAGACCGTCGCGTGTTCGTATCCGGCCGGGTCGGCGTCGAGGGCCGCCGAGAACTCGACGGGGCCGCGTCGACGATCCCCGCCGGATATCGTCGACGCATGGCCAGCGAGCAGCAGACAGCGGTGAACCGACTCGTGCCGGCGGACCCCCTCCGGCGGCGCGGGTAGATGTCACAGCGAGAGCTGGTGGTGCTCGGCACCGCGAGCCAGGTGCCGACGGCCCACCGCAATCACAACGGGTATGTGCTGCGCTGGGGCGGCGAAGCCATCCTGTTCGACCCGGGGGAGGGCACCCAGCGGCAGATGATCCACGCCGGTATCTCCGCCACCGACCTCACCCGGATCGCGATAACCCATTTCCACGGCGACCACAGCCTGGGCTTGGCCGGGGTGGTGCAGCGGATCAACCTGGATCGCGTCCCGCATCCGATCGACGCCTACTATCCGGCATCGGGCCGACGATTCTTCGACCATCTGTGTGATGCCACCGCCTACCACCGCACCGTCGAGCTCCGCCGGAACCCGATCACCGAGGCGGGTGTGCTTGCGGCTCCCGGTGCGCCGTTCACGCTGCGCACCGCCCGGCTCGACCACCCGGTGGAGACCTTCGGTTATCGGCTCACCGAACCCGATTACCGCACCATTCTGGCCGAACGATTGGCCGAGTTCGGGCTGCACGGGCCCATCGTGGGCCGGCTGCAACGCGAAGGAGAGATCTCCTGGCAGGGCCGCACCGTCACGCTGGAAGAGGTGAGCGTCGTCCGGCGCGGACAGAGTTTCGCCTTCGTCATGGACACCCGGGTCTGCCCGGCCGCCCGGGAGCTGGCCGCCGGAGTGGATATGCTCGTCATCGAGGCAACTTTCTGCGACACCGATGCGCAGCTGGCCGCCGAGCACGGCCATCTCACCGCGGGCGAGGCCGCCCGGATCGCCGCCGAAGCGGGTGTCCGGACCCTGGTACTGACCCATTTCTCCCAGCGCTACCGCGGTCTCGACGGTCATCTCGCCGCGGCGCGCCGCGAATTCCACGGGGAAATCGTGGTCGCCGGCGATCTGGATCGCATACCTTTTCCGCCGCGGCGCTGACCGGAGTCTCGTATCCGGCCCGTCGTAGACGATCGGCCCTCAGCATCTCCAACGCCGTGGTGGATCTGTCGGCCGAGAACGCCGCCGGCGGCAGACCCGCGAACCCGGCGGGCCGCTACGTGACGAAGGTGGCGAGGGCCGACCACAGCACCGGGGAATCCTCGACGGCCCCGGTGCTACGCCAGGCGCGCAGCCGCTCCCGCTGCCATTGGGCCAACGCGGCGACGGGGTTGGGCGTTTCGTGAGCGATATCCACCGCACGCACGGTTGCCTGCAAGGGCGTGGCCCCCTGCGCACCACCCAGGCGTTGGAAGGCGAAATCGGTGGGCAACGGCCAGCGGGTGGCGGTGACCAGTTCGGCACCACCGGTGATCATGGCGGCGATCAGACCCAACGCCTCGGTGAACCGCAGATCACCGCCGCTTTCACAGGCGATGAGAGCCACCCGGCTCGGTATCGGCCACAGATCCTTTCCCGCGACGGGTTCGGGGGCGAGGGTATGGGTGCCGAGCAGCAGGTCCTTGGCCGACAGCGGCCGGTGGGTGCGCTGCGGGTCGGCGAATCCCACGGTGGCGGCAGTGCAGGCGAGATGTAGTTCCGCATCCTCGCTCCGGCCGGATTCGGGCGGCGCCGCGGTGACATGACCCAGATAGAGCAGCCGGGAGGCGCCTGCGCGCAAGGTCGTGGAAAGCCAGGCGCGATCGAGATCGGTACGGCGGAAAACGGCCACCGGATCGGCGACCTCCGGGCGTAGCCGCCCGGTTCCGATATGGTGCGCGAGCCGCTCGGTGAGCGGTGCCGGATGGCTCATCCGGCCCAGCACCGAACCGAGCTCGGAATCGGCCCGGAAACCCGGTACGCGCGGATCGAGTACGGCCACCACCGGGAGATCCCGGTGCGTGAGCCAGGGCCGGGCCACGCGGGCCGGCGCGTGCACGACTCCGGCCGGCGCCAGCAGAGCGATATCGGCGATATCGGCCAACCGTACGTCCGGGCCCGGAGCGAGCAGCTCCCACGGCACCTGCGCGACCCGCGGAGAAGGTTGAAGCCGGATCCGGGGACGAACACCCCGGCGGTACAGCTCGTGCAGCTGGCCGGCCAGCTGCTGTGGGAGGAGCGCACGGGAAAGGTCACGTGCCAGCAGATATTCGGTATCCGGTGCGGCGAGGGCGGCGGTCGTGAGAGACCGTTCCAGCCCACCGGCCACGCCCGGGTCCGGAAGCGCGGCGGCCAGTTCCCGCACCACCCGGTCGATATCGTCCCCGGGGAGCGCGACGACCCCCGGCGCACCGGTATCGCCGATCCAACGCCACGACAGGTAGACGTCACCGGCGTCGGCCATACGCACCACAACGGTCGGCTGGTCACTCATCGGGTTCTTCTCCGCCGGCCGCACGAAGCAGGAAGCGTCTCCGCTCGTTTCCCCGGGACGGTGCTCATGCCGGAATCACCCGATCCTCCCGTACCCGTTGTCCGTAACGCTGTTCGGCGACGGCGATGTATTCGCCGAGCGCGATCCGCGGGCCCGGTGACACCGCCAGCCGGGGCGGCGGCGCTACGGGTAGCCCGGCGGCGGCCGCCACATGGGCCAGGGCCGACCCCAGCTGTAGTGGGCCGGGTGGCGGCGCACCGACCCGCGCGGGTAGGTCCGCGATATCCAGCGGGAACTGCGGATGCCCGGCCGATACGGTGCGGCTCATATCCAGAGTGGTTCCGGCACATTGTGTTTCGATGAGATCGGCGAGAAGAGCGCCGTCCCCGCAGCGGTGGGCGAAACGGAACGCGAGCCGCCACGCGGGTTCGGCGACCTCCCGGTTCCACTGTTCGCGCTGATTACCGTTCGACAGGCTGTAGCGCACGGCGTCGATGGCGACGGCCGCGGGTACCGACAACGCGCGTCCCAGTTCGAGCAAGGCCATGGGTACGGCGTCCATCTCGTCGATCACCGCCTCCAGCAGCACCGCGTGCCAGTAATCGAGCTGCGCGCACTGCAGGCCGAGGCCGCGTTCGGCATAGACCGCGAAAGCGACGGCGAGCAGCTCCCGGCCCTCGTCGGCCCGTCCGCTCGTATAGGCCAGGGTGGCGAGCCGGCACCGCACCGCCGCGGCGTCGAGTACGGCACCGGAATCCTCGAAACAGGTGAGACCGCGTTCGTACCACGCTTCGGCCTGCGCGGCCGCGCCGCGGTTCTCGGCGAGAAAACCGCGGATCTTCCATCCCACACCGGCCCGATAGCCGAGGCCGGCCCGCTCGTAGTACTCCTGACTGGCTCGGACCAGTTCCTCCGCCTCGTCGAGACGGCCGAGTCTGCTGAACATCTGGGCGAGGTTCTGCTGGGTGTCGGCCACCGCGTTGCCGTCCCCGGCAGTGGTGAACGCGGTCAGCGCCTGCTGCGCGAAATCCACTCCGAGCTCCCGGCGGCCTGTCTCGAAATAGGCGCCGGCCAGGTTCATCAGCGGATGCCCGGTGAGATGAGGGGCGAACCGCAGTGCCGTATCGAGGGATTCGGTGGCGATCTCGATCACCTGGGCCCAACGGCTGCGATGTGTGGCGACCGCGGTCAGCGAGAGCAGGCACGACACCCGCAGCACCCCGAGGCCGTCCGCGCCGGCGAGCAGAGCGCGCGCCTGTTCCAGCACCGACTGGGCCTCGTCCAGTTCTCCCAGATGCTGCAGCGCCTGCGAATAGTTGATCAGTGTGGACGCGCGCTTTTCCACCGCGTCCTCCGGTATCTCCCCCAATGCCAGCCGGTACCGGGCCGCCGCGCCCTCGTGGTCGCCGAGTTCGTCGTACATACTCGCGGCATTGACCAGCGCGCTGATACGCACCCCGCCGGAGGTGCTGCGAACAGCGTGCTCGAATATCCGCAGCGCCTCGGCGATATCACCGCTCTGATACGCCGCGGCACCCTCGTACAGCAGTTCCGGGCCGGGTGGGGTGTCGGTACCGCTCATCTCAGAAATCCGAATCGTTCTCCGCGGCGAATACTTCCGCACGCAGTGGGGTGATATCGGCGAGTACGGAACTCGGTTCCGTATCGCCCGGAGGGTGGCTCGCGACGAATTCGCCCTCCGGCGCGGCCCGGCGCAACCGGTCGCGCGCCAGTTCCCGGATACGCTCCCGGCGGCGCGCACCCACGGTCGATGGACCGGGACCGGTCATCGCCACGGTATCGGGCTCCGGGCCGGCGGAATCCGGCGCGGCGGACGCATCGCTACCGGATGCCCACCGGTGCGCGTCGCCCGGAGCGAACGGCCCGGCTCCCGGAACGTAGACATCGACACCCGCCACCGTGTCCGCCGCGCTCACCTCGGCGGTCCACGTATCCCCACGGAGCTCCAGTACGGTGTCCACGACACCCGCCGCGGCGCGGACCACAGCGTGCGGCCACAGGTGCTCGGGTGGATTCGCGATGATTCCAGGAGCGGCGACAGCCCGTATCCGCACCACCGTGCTCCCACCCGCCCGGAAGAGCTCCCAGGAAATCGCGTGCTCGGAGGCGTCCACCACACCGGCGGGACAGAATCGCCAATCCCAGCCCCCGCTACCGCGACCGAGCGGGAGCCCATCGTGCCGGGCACCCGGCTCCCCGCCGGCCGCCAGCGCGTAGTCCCCCGCGCGGGCGGTGCGCGAGAGGCTTTCCCGGCTGCCCGGCGCGTCCTCGCCGTCCGGCCGGGTGGCCGTGGGCACCTCGCCGCGCGAACCGCCCGGAAGTTCGGCGTCGGGGCCATCGACCACCCCCTCACAGAACTCGGTGAGTTCCGCGATCTCGCCGTCGAGCAGCTCCGGGTCGAGCGCAGCGATACCGTCGAGGGTGGAGGCCGGCCACCAGCGGGCCGCCCAGTGCGCGTACCCGAGCCGGCGGATCGCTGCC
Organism: Nocardia sp. X0981; assembly: GCF_977089955.1. Classification (NCBI taxonomy): domain Bacteria; kingdom Bacillati; phylum Actinomycetota; class Actinomycetes; order Mycobacteriales; family Nocardiaceae; genus Nocardia; species Nocardia sp. X0981. Next base: position 514,000 of record NZ_OZ372435.1, read on the forward strand.
GCGAGAGCGGGCCGCTCGGGGCGGGCGGGCAGGTCCACGGGCGCGGTGTACTCGTCGGCGGCCACCGCCACCTCCGCACCGTACAGAGCCCACAGCCACTCCTGGGCCGTGTCGAGATCGTGCAGCGTCGCCGCCGGAATGCGCTGATCCGCCAGGAGACTCCAGCACAGATACCCGCCCGCCACCTCCACGACCGCGGTGTCCGGGTCCGGGCCGGCGCCGGTCGTATCCGGTGCACCGGGCGGCGCGATCGTCCACAGATCCGGGTGCGGGCGCTGAATACGTACGGTATCGACCATCACACCGCCCTCGGCTCGGCCGTATCCGATACCGTTTCCAGCACCTGCGCGCTCAACGCCTTGCGCACCCGGGTGCGATGGTCGAGCACCACCGAACGCGCCACACCGTCCAGCAGATCCCACAGCTCTTCGGGTTCGGTGACGGGCAGCTCACGAACATCACGTCCGTGCAGCCGCACCCAGAGCCGGCGCAGATACGGCCGCCACGGGGTCCGGAGTTCGGCGGCGATGGCGGCCAGCGGGTTGTGGTCACCGGGAATCGAGTGGACGGCCAGCCGCCGGGCCTGCAACACGTAGGCCTCCCGTTGCCAGCGGCCGTTCACCAGCCGGTGCGCGGCGGATCCGCCGGTGGCCTCGTCCTCGGCCCGAGCCGGGACGGGCGGCGGACCGGTGATCGGCGCCAACCCGAGGGCCAGCTCCACCCCGGTGGCAGCCGCGAGCCGTAACGATTCGCCGAGCAGCGCCCACGGGGCACAGCTGCGGGCGATCTCCGTGCTGACCAGGTCCGGTATCGGCGGCAGCTCGGCACGCTCGGTGGATGCCTGCAATACCGTGAAAACCCGTTCGTAGACGGTCCGGTCGAACGGCGGTCCCAGGCCGGCGGTGGACGCCGAATCCCCCACCCCGGGCCGGGGCGGCACCGGATGCGCCGTCAGCCCCAGCGCGTGCGCGCCGCGTTCCGTCCGCCACCACAGTTCGATACCCGTATGCGCGCCCGCGCCGGCGGTGATCAGCTGGTGCAACAGCCGCCGGGCGGCGCGATCATCGGCCGAGGTGCGGGTCGCGGCCGCGTCATCGAGGAGTCGTCGCAGTTCCGCGGTGTGGTCGATCGCCACCTCGGGGGGTGCCGGCCGGCGGCGCCAGGCGGTTTCGAGGAGGCCGTCGAACCGGGCGGCCCGCTCACCGTCGGTGAGGTGTTCTCGCAGTGCCTGCGTGGTGCGTCCCGCCGCGAAACCGTGGATCTCACGTAACACCGCCTCGGCCCGCAGCCGGTCGCGGTGAGGATCGGGATGCCCCCGGGTGGCGGCGAGTTCGAAACAGCGCTGGAAATACAGGTCCTGCGCGGTGCCCTCGGTGATCCGCAACCTGCGACGTGCCTGTTTGAGGAGGGTGAACCACGCCGCCGTCGCCCGTAGCGTATCGGCTTGGGCGTGGACCCGGGCGGCGAGCAGAGTCGCGCCGTCGGCCGAGAGAATCGCGCCACCACAGCTCGGATACCGGACCGGGCGGATGACGAGCGGGTCGAGGATCAGTTTCACGGTGCGGCGCAGCGGTGCCCCCTGCGGCCCGCTCAGCGCTTCCACACCCGCGAGACCGCGCCACACCTCATCGAGCACCATGGCCCGCGGTCGTCGCATGCGCCCAGGTTATCGAAGTCCCACCCGCTGTGCGGGCGCAAAAGTTGGGATCGGTAGGCGTGCGCGGATTCCTACTTTTCTCGTAACGGCCCCGGACACAGGGACCGGATCACCGAGAGAACAGGACCCACCATGAACGCCACGCTCTTCCGCCTCGGCGCCGCCGCTTTCGCCGCTTCCGCCGCGCTGCTGCTCTCCGCCTGCGGTGATGAGGCCACGAGCACTCCGGCCGCTCCGGACGCCACCGGCAAGTCCGTCGCGCTGGTCGACGGCAAAGCCCTCGACGGCGATTTCGACACCACCTGCGCGAAGCAGGGCGACACCCTGGCGCTGGCCCTGACCGATACCGACAACGCGCAGTACGGCCGGTTGAGTGTCAGCGCCGGCATTCTCGGCGATTCGACGGTGCAGGCCGTCGCCATCGCGGGCAGCCGCGGCGGTGCCTCCGGTATGCCGTACGCCGTCGGGTACGGCAACGGTGCGCCCGGCGGGTCTGCGCAGGTCACCCGGGACGGTGACACCTTCACCGTCACCGGTGAAGGTGTCGGTGCCCCCGATATGGCCGACCCCATGGCCGGGCCGGCCACCGCGAAATTCGAACTCACCTTCGCCTGCTCCGACATCGTCGGCGACTGACCGCATCCCGTGTGCCGGGCTCCTCGTCGCCCCTGTCCTCCGGTGTCCGAAGCGACGAGGTGGCCCGGTATCCGGACCATCCTCCGAGGAGAAAATCATGATCCACACCCTGCGCACCCTCGCGCTCGGCTTCGCCGCGCTCGCCATCGGCGGCTACCTGTGGCAGGGCCTCACCTACGAACCCACCAGCGTCTACGAACCCACCTATATGGCGTGGCTGAACGGCTGGACGGCCCTGCCCATCATCGCGTTCACCGTGGTGGTCATGGTTTTCGCGTTCACCGGCACCGGCGTTTTCACCGCTCTCACCGGCCGCAACACCGGCGATTTCCGGGATGCGCCGCTGGGACTGGGCACGGTGAAATCGTTCCGCCACACCGGCGTCACACTCAACGACCAGCCGCAGCTGCGGATCGAATTCAGTGTCGAAGACGCGCACGGCAATATCTTCGACGCCACCGCGAAGACGATCGTGCCGCTCACCGAGCTGGCGCTGCTCACGCCCGGTGTGGTGCTGCCGGTGCGCTATCGCCCGGATCGCCCCGGCATCGTCGAACCGGATCTCTCCGGTGACAGCGCGGCGGCACAGCGGGCGATGGACGAATCACTGATCCGCAAAGGCGTCACCAGCCGGGAGAAGCTGGATATCGCGGCCCGTGGGGTCACCGCGCAGGCGGTGGTGCAAACGCTCACCGTTCCCGGGGAGATCCGCGGGGGCTACTCCAAAGTCGCTGTCGGGCTGGCGGTCACCCGGCCCGACGGCAGCACCTTCACCACCGTCTCGGAGAAGTTCCTGCCGCCGTCGGCGATCGGATACGTACAGGTGGGACGTATCGTCCAGGCTCACTACCTGCCGGAGAACGAGAAGGAGGTGGTACTGGCGATCCCGGTCAACGCCTGAGGTCCGCTCGCCGAGCCCCTACCCCCGCCCCAGGGTACGGGCTCGGTGGTGTCACGGGTTCACAGCGCGGCCACCGCGCTCACGAACCGGTCCAGCTCCTCTTCGCTGACGAAGCAGTGCGGCGACGCCCGGACCACCGAATCCAGTCCGCGCGCGGACATATCGAGCAGGGTCGAAGCGCGATGACTCACGGTCACGGTGATGTCCTCGTCCAGCAGCCGATCCCGGACCGCCACGGGCGCTGTCCCGTCCACGGTGAACGAAACGATCCCGCTGTGCGCTACGCCCAGATCCCGCACCGTCACCCGGGGTAGTTCGCGCAGTGCCGCCCGCAACCGGCCGGCACGTTCGGCGATCGCGGCGTACACCTGCTCCGGGCCGAGATCGAGAAGATACCGAACGGCCGCGCCCAGGCCCAGGCGAGCCGCGACATCGTGCTCCCAGAATTCGAAACGGGAAGCATCGGAGGCCATCCGGTAGTCGTCCGGCCCGGTCCACTCCGCGCTGTGCAGGTCCAACCGGCCCGGTTCCATCGATGCCGCCAGTTCCGGCCGCAGATAGAGGAAACCCGTGCCCCGGGGGCCGCGCAGCCATTTGCGACCGGTAGCCGACAGTGCGTCCACCCCCAGTTCGGTGACGTCCAGCGGCAGCTGGCCCGCGGACTGGCAGGCGTCCAGCAGCACCAGGGCCCCGGAGCCACGCGCGATCCGCGCGGCCTCCGCGACCGGGTTGACCAGCCCGCCGTTGGTGGGCACGTGCAGCAGCGACACCAGTCGCACCCGCTCGTCCATCATCCGGTCGAGTGCCTCGAGATCGAGCCGGCCCGCACCGTCGCCGGGGATCTGTTCGACCCGCGCGCCGGTGGCCCGGGCACGCTGCAGGGCCGCGATGGCGTTACTGGCGTAATCGGCTCCCGAGATGAGGATCCGGTCGCCGGGACGCAGCGGGACCGCGTAGAAGAAATCCGTCCAGGCGCGGGTGGCGCTGTCACTGAGGGCGATGGTGTCGGCGGTGGTACCGAGCAGGGTGGCGACGGCATCCTTCACCCCCGCCAGTTCGGCGAGACGTTCACCGGCCGCCCGGTAACCACCGACCTCGGCCTCCCGGCGCAGATGCGCGATCACGGTATCGGTGACCACCCGCGGCGGTAACGACGACCCCGCGCTGTCCAGAAACACCGCACCGCCCCCGACGCCGGGTGTATCGCTGCGTACTCGCTGCTCATCGACCATGAGCCCGACCCTATGCCGGATTCGTGACGGGTTCGCGCCGAAAACGTGTCCGTATCCGTCGCTACTCTGGATTCGCATGAGGCTCGACACCGTACCCGCCCGGCACCCGGAGGGAGTCGCGCCGACAACCGAACACGAGCGCAGGCAGCACCGGCGACCGAGTACGCGAGACGAATCAGCGAGAAGCCGCATGGAGGTTGGTTATGGCGGTCACGCTCGAACATACGGAATCGACCAGCGACCTGTCCCCACATCCGGCCCTCACCAGTAGAGCGGCGGCGGAAGCCTATATCGGCGGAGTCTGCTTCAAACTGGGTCCCCCGGTACTCGTCGGGGCCGAACTGGAATGGTTCACCGTCCGCGATCCCGTCGCCGGCGACCGCCCCGTCGCGCGGCGCCACCCGTTCGACGGCCGCCGCCCCACCACCGCATTGCTCGCCCGGGCCCTGGGCCCGCACGCTCCCCGCTCCATCTCCCCGGATTCCCCGGCCGACCCGCTACCGGGCGGCAGCCGGGTCACCGTCGAACCCGGCGGCCAGATCGAACTCTCCAGCGTGGCCGTCGGGGAGGTCACCGAACTGTGCACGCGTTTGACCGCGGATCAGCGGCGGCTGCGCGAACTTCTCGGAACCCGATCCATCCGGATGGTCGCCGCGGCCGCGGACCCCGCCCGCAGCCCCCGGTATCAGCTGCGGTTACCGCGCTACCGCGCCATGGCGGATCATTTCGCCCGGATCGGCCCGTTCGGCCGGCTCATGATGAGCAATACCGCGGCGACCCAGGTCAGCCTCGATATCGGCGCCGACCGGTCCGAACTCACCGCTCGCTGGACGGCCCTGCACACCGTCGGTCCCGCGCTGATAGCGGCCTTCGCGTGCTCACCCGTCCTGCGCGGCGCCCCGCCCGGCGCGTGGGTCTCCCAGCGGATGCGGACCTGGCTGCATCTGGATCCGGAGCGCGCCTGCCCGCCGGTGGCCCAATGGTCCGACCCCGTCACCGGATATGCCCGCTGGGCGCTCGACGCGCCGCTGCTGTGCGTACGCCGGCCGGAAGGAACCGGACCCGCGTCCGGTAACACGTGGGCAGCGCCGCCCGGCGCCACCTTCGCCGACTGGCTGGCCGGCGGCCTGGACCAGGTGATCGGCCGCCGGCCCGATATCACGGACCTGCGCTACCACTTGACCACCCTGTTCCCGCCGGTACGGCCCGCCGGGTATTTCGAGGTGCGCTATATCGACGCTCAACCGGGTGACGGCTGGACGGTACCGGTCACCGTGATCCACGCGCTGCTCTCGACCCCGGCCGCCGTCGCCGACGCGACCACCGCCGCATCCGCCGTCGCCGGCCGCTGGGCCGACGCCGCCCGCGACGGTCTGGCCGATCCGGAACTGCGCGCCGCGGCCGTATCCGTACTGGAGGTCGCGGCGGCCCACGGTCCCGCCGGGGTGCCCGGCCTCCGGTCCGTTCTCCGGCGGTGCGCGGCGGGCCGATCGCCCCTGGACGAGTAGAACCGTGCCCCGTATCCGAGAGATCGCACCCAACCCATGCCGCCGAGCGGAGCAGCACTGTGACCATCGCATATCCCCCCACCGACCGAGCCGCGACCGAGCGACTCCGTGAGACCGTCGCCGCCGCCCTCACCCGGGCCCGGCAGCGCACGGCCGCGCTCACCGAGTGCGTGGACGAGGCCGAGCTCGTCGCCCAGCACTCCCGCCTGATGAGCCCACTGGTGTGGGATCTGGCGCATATCGGCAACCAGGAGGAGCTGTGGCTGGTGCGCGATGTCGGTGGGCGGGAACCGGTACGCGCCGATATCGACGAACTCTACGACGCCTTCAAGCACGCCAGACCCGACCGGCCGGCGCTGCCGCTGCTGAACCCGCGCGAGGCGCGCGGATATGTCGGCACCGTACGCGACAAGGTCTGGGAGATCCTGGAACACAGCCCACTGCGCGGCGGCCCCTTGGTCGAGGGCGGATTCGCCTTCGGGATGATCGCCCAGCACGAACAACAGCACGACGAGACCATGCTCGCCACCCATCAGCTGCGCGCCGGAGCACCCGTTCTGTCCGCTCCGGCGGCCCCGTCCGCCACCACCGCGGTAGCCGGTGAGGTCGTGATCCCCGCCGGGGAATTCACCATGGGCACCTCCACCGACCCGTGGGCCCTGGACAACGAACGTCCCGCCCATCCGGTGCGCCTGCCTGCCTTCGCCATCGACGCCGCCCCGGTGACCAACGCTCAATATCTCGCCTTCCTCGACGACGGCGGTTACGAACGCCCCGAACTGTGGTCCGAGCGCGGCTGGTCGCATCGCAACGCCGCCGGGCTCACGGCCCCACAATTCTGGGAACGCGATTCCGCCGGGCAGTGGTGGCGGCGGGTGTTCGGAACGCCGCGCCGCCTGCGGCCGGAACAGCCGGTGGTGCACGTGTGCTGGTTCGAGGCCGAGGCGTACGCGAACTGGGCGGGCAAACGCCTGCCCACCGAGGCCGAGTGGGAGAAGGCGGCCCGCTACGACCCGGCCACCGGCCGCTCCCGTGCCTATCCCTGGGGCGATACCGAGCCCGGGCCCACCACCGCCAATCTCGGCCAGCGGTATCTGGAACCGGCCGATATCGGGGCCTATCCCGCCGGCGCTTCCCCCACCGGGGTACACCAGCTGATCGGCGATGTCTGGGAATGGACCGCCTCCGGTTTCCACCCCTACCCCGGGTTCCGCGCCTTCCCCTACCGCGAGTACTCGGAGGTTTTCTTCGGCGGGGACTACCGGGTGCTGCGCGGTGGTTCCTTCGGCACCGACCCGGTGGCCTGCCGGGGCACCTTCCGCAACTGGGACCACCCCGTCCGGCGCCAGATCTTCGCCGGGTTCCGGCTGGCCCGCACCCTCGGCCCGGAAGAGGCGTGATGTGCCGGCACATCGGTTACGTGGGCACTCCGGTGCCGGTGGGCGATATCCTCACCCGCGGTCCGCATTCCCTGCGTACCCAGTCGTGGGCACCCCGTGACATGCGCGGCGGTGGCACCGTCAACGCCGACGGATTCGGGGTCGCGTGGTGGGTTCCGGGCGCGCGGACGGTCAGCCGGTATCGCAATGCCGACCCCATCTGGACCGACCCGGCCGTGGACGAGGTGCTGCCCCAGCTCACCTCGGACGCGGTCCTGGGTACGGTCCGTTCGGCCACCGTCGGTATGCCGGTGGAGCGTGCGGCGTGCGGGCCGTTCCGCCACGGGCGCTGGGCCTTCAGTCACAACGGGGTGATCCCGCACTGGCGCAGCGTACTCACCGCCGTACTGTCCGATCTCGATATAGCCACGACCCGTGCCGGAATGACACGCCGCTACGAGACCAGCCATCTGCTCGAGGCGGAGTCGCTCACCGATTCGGCCGCCCTGTGGGAACTGTTGCGGCGGCTGCTCGACCCGGAGCCGCTCGCCGGTCTCGCCGAAACTCCCGGCGCCGCGCTACGCCTGCTCGTCACCACAGTGCTGCACCATGCTCCCGGCGCGCGGGTGAACCTGCTGATCGGCGACGGCCGGGCATTCTGGGCGACCACCTGCTACCACTCGCTGTCCGCGCTGGTCACCGACGAGTTCACCGTGCTCGCGTCCGAACCCTATGATGACGATCCGCGCTGGCAGGCTCTGCCCGACCGAAGTCTCGTCCACGCCGAACCCGGCGAGCTGAGTGTCGAGAACCTGGACCTCGGCCACACCCCAGCGACCGAAAGTCTGCATCGATGAACGAACCCGTCGTGGAAGTCCATCTCACCGAGGCCGATCTGATCGCCGCGCTGCGCGACGATGTCCGCCGCGGTCTCACCGCCGACCCGAAATGGCTACCGCCGAAATGGTTCTACGATGCCCGCGGCAGCGCATTGTTCGAGCGGATCACCGCGCTACCCGAGTACTACCCCACCCGGACCGAACGCGCTCTGCTGGAGAAGGTCGCGGGCGCGATCGCCCGGGCCGCTCGAGCGGAGGTGCTGGTGGAGCTGGGTTCGGGCTCGGCCGCGAAGACGCGGATTCTGCTCACCGCCCTCACCGGCGAAGGCCCCTTGAAAACCTATGTACCACAGGATGTCTCGGCCTCGGCCCTGCGTGGTTCGGTGGCCGAGGTGGCGGCCGAATTCCCCGGGCTGGCCGTACACGGGGTGGTCAGCGATTTCACCGATACGCTGGGTATCCTGCCGCGTGGCGGCCGCCGCATGATCGCTTTTCTCGGGGGCACGATCGGCAATATGGTGCCCGAGGAACGCGCCGCGTTCCTCACCGGCGTCCACGATGTCCTCGAACCCGGTGAACAACTGCTGCTGGGGGCGGGTCTGGTCGTCGACCCGGCGGTCCTGATTCCCGCCTACGACGATTCCGCCGGGATCACCGCGGAATTCAACCGGAATATGCTCCGGGTACTCAATTCCCGGCTGCGTGCCGATTTCGACCCCGCGAGTTTCCGTCATATCGCGCACTGGGACCCGGACAACGAATGGATCGAGATGCGGCTGGAAGCCACCCGGGAGATGAGCGTCGAGATCGCCGATCTCGGAACGAGCGTCCGCTTCGCCCGCGGCGAACAATTGCGCACCGAGATCTCCGCGAAGTTCCGGCTGCCCGGCCTGGATACCGAATTGCGATCCGCGGGTTTCGTCCGCCAACATGCCTGGACCGACCCCGACGACCGTTTCGCCCTGGTCCTGGCCGCCCGCACCTGATCCCCGCCCGTCCCCATGAACCAACCCATCCCGGAGATACCCCTCCGAGAGGATCCACCTATGCGGCCGGGCCCCCGGCCCGCACCCCGAAGGCGGCGCCGAAAATTCAGTGCACTTGGTTCTGCGCCGCTTCCAGACCCACCCGCAGCAGCAGTTCCACCGCGTCGGCGGCCTGCTCGACCACCACCGGCAGCTCTTTGCGCTCGGCCGCCGAAAACGGTTTGAGTACGAAATCGGCCGGGTCCTGGCGGCCGGGCGGACGGCCGATACCGATCCGGGTACGCAGATAATCCTTGGTGGTGAGGGCACCGGATACCGAGCGCAACCCGTTGTGGCCGCCTTCTCCACCGCCGCGTTTGAGCCTGACGGCTCCGAACGGGAGATCCAATTCGTCGTGCACCACGACGATCTCGGTAGGCGGTACCGAGAAGAACCGGGCCAGCGCTGCCACGGGTTTACCGGACAGATTCATGAACGATCGGGGTTTGGCGATCAGCACCTGCCGCCCGTCCAACCGCGCCTGCAGGAGATCCGTCCCCGATTTCTTGTGGGTTGTGAACCGGCCGCCGACCCGCTGCGCGAGCGAGTCGGCGACCAGGAAGCCCACATTGTGCCGGGTGCGCTCATAGGCGGGACCCGGATTGCCCAGGCCGACGACGAGCGCCGGCGCGGTATCGGCCATCGAAGTGGTGGCCGGGTCTTATTCGGCGCTCTCGCCCTCGGCCTCGGCCTCCGGCTCGGCGGCGGCGCGGGCCTCGACGATGTTCACGATGAGGGCCTCGGGGTCTCCCACCAGGGTGACGCCCTTGGGCAGCTCGACGGAACCGGCGGTGATCTGGGTACCGACCTCGGCGCCGGCGATGGAGATCTCGATGGCCTCGGGGATGTGCAGCGCCTCGGCCGAGACGGATACGGTGGTGGCTTCCTGGGTGACCAGGGTGCCGGGGCCGGCCTCACCGGTCAGGGTGACCGGGACGTCCGCGGTGACCTCTTCGCCCCGCTTGACGAGCAGCAGATCGGCGTGCTCGATGTAGCGGTGGATGGGGTGCACCACGACCGATTTGGTCAGCGCGAGCTGCTTCTTGCCCTCGATGTCCAGGTTCAGCACCGCGTTGGTGCCGTGCTGACGCAGGATGGCGGCGAAGGCCAGCGCGTTCAGCGACAGATGCTGCGGATCGGACTGATGCCCGTACAAGACCGCCGGAACGTTGCCCGCACGGCGGGTGCGGCGCGCGGCGCCCTTGCCGAACTCGGTGCGGATCTTCGCTTCGAGAAGGTTGACGTCGGACATGACTGGATTAACTCCTACGGCTATACCGGGCTGGTGGGCGGTGCCAGGGATATCGCGCCCCTGGTCGGTGGTCTGCTCGTCAGGCGAAGACCGATCGGGGACGGCCGGAAGCCGCGCCGCGTCGATCACGGTGCCGCAGAGATGCGAACCCTCGCCGAGACAACCCGAACACTGTAACTCAGGCATCGCATAACTCCGGAATCGGGTGCTGTGTTTATTGGCGGCGCCTGCGGCGCCGCGGGGGTTGAGCCCCCTTGGCGTCGTGCTTCAGCACTCGGGACTCGCGCCTTCGGCGCATGCGCTTCGAGTGCTGAAGCACGACGCGGGCTCAACCCTGTGCGGGCCTCGCAAGCCTCGGCGCTGGGTGGTTGCGCCGGAGGCGGAGCACCGGTTCCGAGACCGGGTACGGCGGGGAAACCGCAGGTATTACCTCTCGGTGGGCCGGTCGGGTATCGATATCCGTTGGCTTGCCGGATCCTCTGCGGAGGAGTTCGGCAAGGGGCGGAGGTCGGGGCGCCGAGGTGCCGGCTTTCGGGGCTCGCGCTCGCGGCGGAGACGCTCGGAGGGGTGGGAGCCGACGGGACCTCGGGCCTGCGCGGCCGTCGCGTAGCCTGGACAGGTTGCCCACTGTCTATCGCCGAAAGGTTGTTTTCGTTGACCGCCTCCACCGAGGGCCCTGTCACGCCTGCGCGCGAGGGCTCCGTCGCGCCCGCCCGCGGGTTGGCCGCCGAGGTGTCGCGGCGCCGCACTTTCGCCGTGATCTCGCATCCCGATGCGGGTAAATCAACGCTCACCGAAGCCCTCGCGCTGCATGCCCGCAAAATCTCCGAGGCGGGCGCCATCCACGGTAAGGCGGGACGCAAATCGACGGTGTCGGACTGGATGGAGATGGAGAAGGCGCGGGGGATCTCGGTGAGCTCCACCGCGCTGCAGTTCAACTACCGGTCCGCCGGCTCCGAGATCGATCATGTGATCAATCTCGTCGACACCCCCGGCCACTCCGATTTCTCCGAGGACACCTACCGGGTGCTCACCGCCGTGGACGCCGCGGTGATGCTCATCGATGCCGCCAAGGGCCTCGAACCGCAGACGCTGAAACTGTTCCAGGTGTGCCGGCACCGCGGTATCCCGGTGATCACCGTCATCAACAAATGGGACCGCCCGGGCCGGGCGCCGCTGGAACTGCTGGACGAGATAGACGAGCGGATCGGCCTCACCCCGACCCCGCTGTTCCTGCCGGTCGGGATCGCGGGAGATTTCCGCGGGTTGCTGCGGCGCGGCCCGGACGGCACCGCCGCCGAGTACATCCATTTCACCCGCACCGCCGGCGGTGCCACCATCGCCCCGGAGGAATCCCTGACCCCCTCCGCCGCCGAGGCCCGTGAGGGCACGGCATGGACCACGGCGGCGGAGGAGAGCGAACTGCTCTCGGCCACCGGCCAGGATCACGATCAGGAACTCTTCCTCGCGGGGCAGACCTCCCCGGTGATCTACGCCTCGGCCATGCTGAACTTCGGGGTCCGGCAGCTGCTGGAAACCCTGGTCGCGCTGGCGCCCGCACCGGGCTCCCGGGCCGATATCACCGGTACTCCGCGCACCCCGCAGGACCCCTTCAGCGCGGTGGTGTTCAAGGTGCAGGCGGGTATGGACACCGCGCATCGCGACCGGCTCGCGTTCATGCGGATCGTCTCCGGTGAATTCGAACGCGGCATGGTGGTCACCCACGCCCAGACCGGCCGGCCCTTCGCCACCAAGTACGCGCTGACCGTGTTCGGCCGGGAACGCGCGACCGTGGATACCGCCTACCCGGGTGATGTGGTGGGTCTGGTGAACGCCACCGCGCTCGCGCCGGGGCACACCTTGTTCGTGGACAAGAAGGTGGAGTTCCCGCCGATCCCGTCCTTCGCGCCGGAGCATTTCGCCGCGCTGCGGGCGCAGAGCGCCGGAAAATACAAGCAGTTCCGCAAGGCGATCGACCAGCTCGACTCCGAAGGCGTGGTGCAGGTGCTGCGCAACGAGGCCCGCGGCGACGCCTCACCGGTACTCGCCGCCGTCGGGCCCATGCAGTTCGAGGTGGTCACCGCCCGGATGCAGGGTGAATTCGGGGTCGAGACGCAGCTCGATCATCTGGGTTACACGATCGCCCGGCGTACCGACGCGGCCTCGGTGCCCGAGCTCGACCGCCAGCGCGGAGTAGAGGTGTTCACCCGTAGTGACGGCGCCATCCTGGCGGTGTTCAGCGATAAGTGGCGGTTGCAGTACATCCAGAAGGAAATGCCGGATCTGCTGCTGGAACCGCTGGTGGCCACGGCCGACTGAGGGGCATCGGTACGGCCGGACGAACGGTCAGCCGGCCGCCCGTTCTTCCGGACCGCCGAACTCGGTCACTCCGAATTCCGGTTCCGGACGTTGGCTCGGCCCCGGATAGTCGCTCGGGTTCCGCTCGATCTCTTCGACCCCGTGGGCCTGCTGGATCATGCCCCAGCGGTTGGCGGTCAACCGCAGGCTGGGGAGATCACTGAGTGAGAGGACCACTTCGTAGGTGCGTTCGTAGCCGGTGTGGGCGATCCGCCATCGGCCGTCGTCGCATCGGACGTAACGGTCGGTGTAGAACGCGGAGCCGCGCAGCAACATATTGTTCTCGGGGATGAGAACCGTATCGGAGAGATACCAGAGTCCGGAGGCCTCGTCGCCGCTCACATCGATTTCCGGGTGATCGCAACGGTGCTCGGTGATCACATGGGGACCGAGCGTATTGCGCAGGAATGTGAGATACGCGTCGCGGGATTCGAATTGCAGATATTCACTGTAGGTGGCCGTGGCCTCCGGGATCATGGTGTCGGCGAATTCGTCCCAACGCTTGGTATCCAATGTGCGCACATACCGGAATTTGAGGCGGTGTATCTGCAGGATATCGTCGGAATCGGCCGACGCCGCAGACAGCTCCTCCCGTCGTGGCGGGCCGACGGTCATCGGCAGCTCGGGTCCGGGCTCGAGCCGCTGCGGAAACGAGACGTCCAGTCCGGCTCCCATCGCCGCGGCCAACGCGGCCCCGGAGTACCCCATGGTTCCACTGCTCTGACCCGGCCGCCGCGGAAAACCACCCGGGCGCGGCCCGGGATCGTTACGCTCCTCGCCCTGGTCCATATCTCCACCATCCCACCTGAAATGGACAAATTGGGAGGTTATTCAGATCTGTATCGGATTGCTATACGGCGACGGCGGCATCACGGGGTCGCGGCCTCGGCCGAAGGCGCCGGATAGGGGCTGGTAGGCGCCCTTTCCGGGGAAATTTCAAGGTCGTTCGCCGTTGCCGATGGTGAAGCAGGTGCGGCAGAAATCCTCACCGAACTCGGTCAGGCGCAAACTTTTGCGCACGATTTTCGGGGCACGACCCGCCTTTTTCAGGGCGGCTTCCACGATCGGCTGGACCTCCAGCACCATGTACCGGCTCAACACCACCGGATCGTCGGAATTATGGGTCAGACCCAGGCGGCTGAGATTGATCAGATAGGAGCGGGCCCGGTCCATATAGCGCACCCCGGCCTGTTCCGGTACGGAGGTCAGGCCACCGGCGATCAGTTCGGACCCGATTCCCAGCGGACGGTTGGTGCGTACATCGACCGTCGGCTGCGGGCCGTTGAGAGCCATATAGCGCAGAATGCGTGCTTCGTCGGGGGCCAGTTCGTCCAGGATCCGGTCGTAGGCCGGATGGACCTCCTCGGTGAAGTACACATCCGCCGAGCGGGCCAGCAGCGCATCACCGCGTTTCCGCAATTCCGCGACGGTCGCCGAGCGCAGGTAGGAGCCCACCGCCACGGTCTGCTGCGCGGGGGTCTGCCCGGTGGGCACGTAGCTGACGATCTCGCGTACCGACCCCTCGGTGACGCCGAGCGCGCTGCGCGCGATGGACCGCAGGGCGTTACCGGTACGCTCGGCGATCTCCGCCGAGGATTCCCCGTCCAGGGCGGCCTGGGTGATCTCCCGGGTGACCTCGTAGGAGGTGTTCACCGCCCACTGCCCGCCGCGCACCACACTGCCGGCCGCCAGACCGGCCGCACGGAACACACCACGGATGAGCCGGGCCTCGTTGCTTATCTGGCGCTGCTCGATATCGGAACGACGCTCCACGGCAGACGGTGACCTGCGCTCGATACCCGTGCCGCGGCCGGCGGCCGGGAGTGCGCCCCGCCCCGGCACGGGACCGGAATTCCGCCCGGTACCGGCGCCGGTGCCGGCATCCGACCGCACGGCACCCGACGTGGAGCCGCGCTCCAGGGGTCGGGAACCGGTCCGGCTGGTCTCCTGTCCGGTCCTGTCGTCTGCCACGTGTACTCCGATATCGCCAGATGAACGAATCCGCTCCCCGATTATTGCCCATTACGTATGACAGCCCGCCGCCGGACCATGATCGGAGTCACGTCTGGGACACTGATGTGCCGCGCCTCGACGCGCTGCCGGCGGGACGGCCGCCGCGGCGCGGGGTGGTGCGGTAGTGGTGCTAATTTGAGATCCGGTGCGGCAGCGAACACCGGAGCAGGAGGGTGTGTCGTGTTGGAGAGTGTGTTCGGGGTGCACCCGACGATCCTCCTGGAATTGCTGACCATTCCGCTGTTCACCGGAGTCATCGGCTACATCACCAACTGGACCGGTGTGCTGATGCTGTTCCGGCCGATCGCGTTTCACGGCGTGCGAGTACCCGGCCTGCGCTATCTGTACCCGTACCTGCCGAAACGCATCCAGATCCTGCCGCTGCTCAGCCACGACGGCCGCTTCGGCTGGCAGGGCATCGTGCCCTCGCGAGCCGACAAGATGGCCAGTATCGCGGTGGACAAGGGGCTTTCGAAACTGGGTAGTGTCACCGATTTCTACCGGGAGCTGGAACCGGACGCGCTCGCCGAACAACTCGCGGTCACCGCCGAGGGGCAGATCCGCGATATCGTCGAGAACATTCTGCGCCGCGACCATCCGCAGCTCTGGTACAACCTGCCCGCTCCGGTACGGGAAATGGTGCACGAACGGGTTCGCCAGCAATTGCCGGACATCCTGCGCGAGCTCACCGACGAGCTCGGCGCGAACATCGATCAGCTGCTCGATGTCAAACAGATGGTGATCCGCTATTTCCAGGCCCGCCCGCAGTTGCTCAACCAGTTGTTCCAGGTACTGGGCGCCAAGGAATTGCGGTTCATGCAGAATTTCGGTCTCTATTTCGGCGCCCCCATGGGCGTGGTGCTGGTCGCGATACTGCATCTGACCGGCTGGCCGACCCTGGCGGTACTGCCGATCGGCGGGGTGATCATCGGCTGGGTGGTCAACTGGGTGGGCCTGAACATGATCTTCGCCCCCGCCGAACCGAAGTGGTGGTGCCCGTGGCGGCAGGGGCTGCTCATCAAACGCCAGGACGAAATCACCGCCGGATACGCCGAACTGGTATCGACCCAGGTGATGACGGTGGCCAATATCGGTGACGAGCTGCTGAACGGCCCGAAATCCGACCGCACACTGCAGATGCTGGAGGACACCCTGCGGCCCGCGGCCGACCGGGCCCTGGGGCCGGCCCGGGGGGCGGTGAAACTGGTGCTCGGCAGCCGGGACTATCGCGCACTGACCCAGACTCTCACCACGGAGGCGATGGCCATCGCGCCGCTGGCCTTCGCCGACGAGGATTTCAACCTGCGCCAGGGCAAGCAGATCGGCGCCTATATCGCCAAGCAGATGTCCGGGCTGTCCCCCAACGATTTCGTCGATATGCTGCGGTCCGCCATCAAACAGGACGAGTGGCTGCTGTTCGTGCACGGCGGCGTACTCGGCCTGTTCGCCGGATACGCGCATATCCTGGTCTTCGGAACAGGGATCGCGACGACATGGCTGTGAACGACGAGATGGCGACGAACAAGAAATCCGACCGGACCGGCACACCGAGCAGTACCGGCGGTCCCGCAGCGACAGTGCGCGCGGTGAGCGGAGTCGCGCGCGTCGCGGCCTCGGCGGTTTCGGGTACCGCGCGCTGGGGCGTGCACACCGCGCTGGACGTCACCGAGACGGTGGTGCGCGGAAGTATGGCCGGACTTCCCCCGGCTCGGATCCGCACCGAAGCGGCCCAGCAGCTCCGGGAGGCGCTGCGGCTGGCGCTCGGGGTCACCGCGGTCGAGGCGCCGGGGGCCGAAACCTCCACCGAACGTTCGCTGCGAGAACAGGGCGCCGCGCTGCTACGGCTGGCCGCCAGTACTCGCGCCCCCGACGAGGGCCACCCCGCGTTCGCCCGGATCCTCGCCGAACTCACCTCCGACGAAGCCCGCATCCTGCGGCTGCTGCGCCTGGACGGGCCGCAGCCCGCGGTGACCGTGCGCGGCGGCCGGGCGGCCCGGCGGCGCGGGGGCCGCCGGAACGAGCCCCGATCCGGTGCGCCGGATCTGGGGGTGAGCATGATCGGTGAACATGCCGGGCTCCGGCATCCGGACCGGGTACAGCGGTATCTGGCCAATCTCTGCCGTATCGGGTTGATCGAGGTGCTGGACGATCCGGTCGGTACACCCGAGCGCTATCAGCTGCTGGAGGCCCAGGAGTCGGTGCGCGAACTGCTCGAGCGGTCGGGCAGCCGCGGCAAACTCCTGCATCGCGGGATCGCGCTCACCCCGTTCGGTGGCGAGTTCGTGGCGGCCAGCCTGCCGATAGCGGGGGAAGCCGGACCTGCGGCCGAAACCCGCTGACCAGCGGTATCGAATGCGCTGCGTTGTTGTCAGGCTCCCGAGAGGTCGGTCGCCGGATCAGGCGCTACCGACCGGGAGGTGAGCGGGAAACGTGTCTCGGTGAGTTGCTCGGAGACGCGCCAGAGCCGCCCAGCGATGTCGAGGTCTTTCGCATCAGCGGAGGATTCGGTGAGCGCAGCCGGTCCGCGGACGCCGCCGAAGCGGCTGGGGCCGACGAAGCCGGCGCCGGGGATATTGCCGACTGCCGCCAGCAGGGTGGGGAGCGCGCCGCCCTCGGGGCCGTGAGCCAGCACGGGTGTGCTGATCGCTGCCAGGGCGTCGAGCAGCCGGTTGCCGCTCGTGATCCGGAACCCTGTGGCTGCCCAGCCCGGATGCGCCGAGGTCGCTAGCACGGGTGAGCCGACCGCGCTCAGGCGGCGCTGCAGCTCAGCGGTGAACAGCAGGTTCGCCAGCTTGGACTGGCCGTAGGCGCCGAACGGCTGGTACGACCGCTGTTCCCACTGCAGGTCGGCGAAATCGATATGCGCGGAGCGGTGCGCGGTGGAGGTGACGGTCACGACCCGGCTCGTGACCCGGTCCAGCAGCAGATTCGTCAGCGCGAAGTGTCCGAGATGGTTGATCCCGAATTGGAGTTCGAAGCCGTCCGCGGTGTGCCGCAGCGAGTCGGTCATGGTACCGGCATTGTTGATGAGTACATCCACCGCACCGCCGACACCGGCGGCGAAGTCGCGGATCGATGCCAGCGAAGCGAGGTCGAGCGAGCGGACCTCGACCTTACCGCTCATCTCGGCAGCTGCGGCGCGACCCTTGTCCTGGTCCCTGACGGCGAGGACGAGCCGCGCACCCTTGGCGGCCAGTGCGGCAGCCGCGGCGCGGCCGATTCCGCTGTTGGCGCCGGTGATGATGACAGTGCGACCGGTCTGATCCGGTACCTGCGAAGGAGAGGTGAGTGTGAGCACGAGATCAATGTATCCACTGGATACAATCTAGTCAATGGATACATCGTTGTTAGACTGCCTGCATGACGCCCGCCCGCCCCTACCACCACGGCAACCTGCGTCGAGCCGCGCTGGATCGAGCCATAACGGCGGTTCGCGACAGGGGCGCCTCCGAGCTGTCGCTGCGCGAGCTGGCCGCCACTATCGGGGTGACCCACGCCGCGCTGCGCCGCTACTTCCCCCATCGGCAAGAGCTTCTCGACGCCCTGGCCGTCGAGGGCTTCGCCCGGCTCGATACCCGGTTACGGGCAGCCGTCGGCGCGTCGCCCGACTACCGGGAACAGATTCGCTCGGTCGCGAGGGCTTATATCGACTTCACGATCTCCGAGGCGAATCTGGTCGAACTGATGTTCGCCCATAAACACGGGGCAGGTGGGCGTGCTGTCGGCGAAAGCGCCGCAACCGCATTCGCGCCGATGCTGGAGATGTTCCGGCGTGGTCGGGCCGAGGGCATGCTTGCGAACCACGACCCCGAGAGGATCGGGCTGATCTTCCTCGCCACGCTCCAGGGGCTCGCCGGCCTTGTCAACTGCGGCGTCATCCCGACCGGGCAACTCGATGATCTGATCGGTGACGCCGTGGCGCAGTTTCCGCACAGGCCCTGAGTCATCGCGCTGAGATGGCTGCGCCGGGGGTCCGTGCCCAATGTCGCGGTCGGATCGTTCATCCCGGACCATATCGCCGACCAGCCGGAGCATGCGGCGCCCGGTGACGATCAGACCTGGTCGGCGAGTTCCATCCAGCGTTCCTCGGCGGCCTCCTTCTGGGCCTGCACCTCTTTCAGTTCGGCGCCCAGAGTGATCAGTTTGCCGGGATCGGTCGCGGCGTCGGCGAGGGCGGTGTGCAGCGCCGCCTCGCGCTCCCCCAGCTTGTCGATGGAGCGTTCCAGCCGGGTGAGTTCTTTCCGGGCCGCGCGGTAGGCGGCCGAATCCGTCTGGGGTGCGGCGGGCTGCGCGGCGGCCGGTGCCGGACGCGGCGCGGTGCCCGCGCCCAGCTCGGCGCGACGACTCAGGTACTGGGCGATCCCGCCGGGCAGATTGGTGAGCCGGCCGTCGCCGAACAGCGCCCAGGTGGTGTCGCAGATCCGCTCGATCAGATAGCGGTCGTGACTGATCACCACCAAAGTTCCGGCCCAGTTGTCCAGCAGGTCCTCCAGCTGCTGCAGGGTATCGATATCGAGGTCGTTGGTGGGCTCGTCGAGCAGCAGCACATTCGGTTCGCCCATGAGGATCCGGGTGAGTTGCAACCGGCGGCGCTCGCCGCCGGACAGATCGCGTACCGGTGTGCGCTGCCGGGCCGGGCTGAAGCCGAGCCGTTCCGCGAGCTGCCCGGCCGACAGTTCCAGGGCCTTGCCGCCCTCCCCCAGGGTGATCCGCATGGCGATCTGCTGCACCGCCTCCAGCACCCGCATATCGGTGGGGAGATCGTCGAGTTCCTGCCGCAGCCAGCCGATGCGGACGGTCTGCCCCTGCACCCGTTTCCCGGCTACCGGCTCGGTATCGCCGGCGAGCGCGCGCAACAGCGTTGTCTTCCCCGACCCGTTCACCCCCACCAGGCCCACCCGCTCCCCCGGAGCGAGCCGCCAGGTGAGATCGTGCACGAGTTCCCGGCCGTCGGGCGTGGCCAGCGTGACATCCTCGAGTTCGACCACCACCCGGCCCAGCCGTTTCTTGGCGAAGGCGGCGAGCGAGACGGTGTCCCGTGGGGGTGGTACATCGGCGATCAGCGCCTCGGCGGCCTCGACCCGGTAACGCGGTTTGGAAGTGCGCGCCTGGGGGCCACGCCGCAACCAGGCCAGTTCCTTACGTGCCAGATTCCTGCGCCGGGCCTCGGTGGCGTCGGCCTGGCGGGCGCGTTCGGCGCGGGCGAACACCCAGTCGCCGTATCCGCCCTCGTAGGTCTCGACCCGGCCGCCCACTACTTCCCAGGTGCGGGTCGCCACGGTGTCCAGGAACCAGCGGTCGTGGGTCACCACGACGAGGGCGCTGCGCCGCGCCAGCAGGTGCTCGGCCAGCCACTGCACCCCTTCGACATCGAGATGGTTGGTGGGCTCGTCGAGGACCAGAAGGTCCAGTTCACGTACCAGGGCGGCCGCCAGGGCCACCCGGCGGCGTTCCCCGCCGGAAAGGTTGGCGACCGGACTGTCCAGACCCAGGCCGGCGATCCCGATACCGTCGAGTACCGAACGGATACGCGGGTTGGCGGCCCATTCGTGTTCGGCGATATCCCCGCTCGGCGCATCGTCGGCCAGCCCGGCGAGCACCACCTGCCCGACCGTCGCGCCCGCCGGGAGAACACCGCGCTGGGTGACCACCGCCATCCGCAGCCCACCGAGCCGGCTGACCCGGCCGCTATCGGGCTCCTCGAGACCGGTCAGCACCTCCAGCAGGGTGGTCTTACCCCCGCCGTTGAGTCCCACGACCCCGATCCGATCGCCCGCGTGCACGCCCAGGGAGACCCCGTCGAGCAGCGGCGTGATCCCGAAACTCTTGCTGACCTGTTCGAGGTTGATCAGGTTGGACATGGATCCCTTCGCCTCCGGCTGCCGGCCACGCGGGTACGCGGCCCAGCCCAGCCTATCGAGCCGGGGCGCGACCCGTGAGTCGCCGGTGCCGCGCGGGCGGCGGGGGTCAGGCGCGGCGCGGGCCGGGTCCCGGCGGCTCGGGCGCCGGGGGGTGCGGTTCTTCCTGGCTCGTCACCCGGGCGCCCGGGACCGGGCCGGTGGCCGTGCGCACGCTGCGTGCCACCCCGGCACCGGAGAGTTCCGCCGCGACAGCCACCGCCGATTCGGCCGAATCGCACAGGAACGCGCAGGTGGGCCCGGATCCGGAGATCAGGCCCGCCAGCGCGCCGGCTTCCACCCCCGCGCGCAGGGTGCGGCGCAGATCCGGGCGCAGCGAGACCGCGGCGGCCTGGAGATCGTTGCCGAGCAGAGGAGCGAGCTGCCCGGCGTCGCCGGAGGCCAGCGCCTGCATGAGTTCCTGGGGTTCGCCCAGCCGGGGCGGGTCGCCCTGGACACGCAACCGGTCGAGTTCGGTGAAGACCTCGGGGGTGGACAGCCCGCCCTTGGCCAGGGCCAGCACCCAGTGGAAGGTGCTGCGGGACAGCACCGGAAGCAGCCGTTCTCCGCGGCCGGTTCCGAGCGCGGTGCCACCGTGCAGCGCGAACGGCACATCGCTGCCCAGTTCGGCGGCTACCGCGGCGAGTTCGTCGCGGTGCATGCCCAGTTCCCACAGTTCGTTCAGCCCGACCAGCGTGGCGGCCGCGTCGGCGCTGCCGCCCGCCATTCCCCCTGCCACCGGTATGCCCTTGTCGATGGTGATCTCCACCAGTGGCGCGCGCCCGGCCAGTTGGGCGAGTCGCACCGCGGCCTTCCACACCAGGTTGGTCCGGTCGGTGGGTACTTCCGCCGCGCTCTCGCCGACGACCCGCAGGGTGAGCGAGTGGGCCGGTGCTATCTCCAGATCGTCGGCGAGTGAGAGAGCCTGGAAAACCGTGGTGAGCTCGTGATAGCCGTCGGCGCGCAGGTCACCCACTCCCAGATGGAGGTTCACCTTCGAAGGAGCCCGCACGGTGACGGGGCTGGGCACAACGGATAACACGGTGCCCTAGCCTAACGGCTGCTCGATGCCGGGGGCAGAGCGAAGCCACACCCCGGCCGGTGCTGTCCCGTCGCGGAACCGCGCCGGGAACGAACCGGCTGCGGGCATGGTTGCCTCTCGGGCGGACCGTTGCCGGAAGGTACCCCCAGGGGGTATATTCGGGACAGCGGTTCCCACTCGGGGATCGAGCACGAAGGAGATGCGATGCCCACCACCAGCACCTACACCGTCAGCGGCATGACCTGCGGGCACTGCGTTCAGGCGGTGAAAACGGAGATCGGGAAGATCGACGGCGTCACCAGCGTCGACGTAGACCTCGCCACCGGCAGGGTGGTCGTCGAGGGCACCGCGCCCATCGCCGACGCGGATATCGCCGCCGCCGTCGACGAGGCGGGCTACGAGCTGGCCGGCTGATTCTCCGACTGCGCGGCGAGACGGACGAACGCCGCGGTGTCCAGGGTCTCCCCGCGGGCGGTCGGCGCGATTCCGGCGGCGCGCAGCCGCCGCTCGGCCTCCGCGGGGCTACCTGCCCATCCCGCCAGCGCGGCACGCAGGGTTTTGCGGCGCTGCGCGAAGGCGAGGTCGACAACCTCGAAAACCCGGCGGCGATGCGCCTCGTCCATCGGCCACGGGGGTTCGGCGAACCGGTCTATCCGCACCAACCCCGACTCCACCTGCGGTACCGGCCAGAACACCTGCCGGCCCACCGAACCGGCTTTGGCGACGGTTCCGAAGAAACCCGCCTTCACACTGGGTACCCCGTACACCCGGCTGCCCGGAGCGGCGGCCAGCCGGTCGGCCACCTCGGCCTGCACCATCACCAGCGCGGTGGTGATACCCGGAATTTCGGCGAGCAGATGCAGCAGTACGGGAACGGCCACGTTATAGGGGAGGTTCGCGACCAGAGCGGTCGGAACGGCCGGCAGGTCACCGGCCCGGACCCGCAGCGCGTCGGCGGGGAGCACGGTGAGCCGGTCGGCCAGCGCCCCCGCCCGTTCCCGCACGGTGGTGGGCAACCGCTCCGCCAGCACCGGGTCGATCTCCACCGCGAGAACCGAGTCCACCACATCCAGCAGCGCGAGCGTCAGCGAACCGAGACCGGGACCGACCTCCAGCACGGTGTCCGCCCGCCCGACACCGGCCGCCGTCACGATCCGGCGGACGGTATTGGCGTCGTGCACGAAATTCTGCCCGAGCTGCTTGGTCGGGCGCACCCCCAACCGCTCGGCCAGCTCACGCACCTGCGTGGGACCCAGCAGGGCGGCCCGGCCACGCGCCATCATCTCGGCATCCGACACCGGGAAAACCTACCAACCCGGCCCCTGCGGGCTCGCGGGGACGCGGATTCAGGCGACCTGCGGCAGGTCGGCTACGGACGAGATACCGGCTGGAGCGGAGTGCGTCCGGTCGCCGTCGGAGTGATGCGTGGCGATAGCGGCACCGGCTCCGACCATGAGGGTGAGCAGCACGGCCGCGATGACCACATACAGCAGGGGCGAACGTGAGGCGTTGATCCTCGCAAAGGGTGACACGGTCACGGGACGATAACGAAGCCTCGGGCCGGCGACAACCGCAACGAACCGACCCACCGGTTCGCTCTCACACCCCATAGGGCCGACACCCCAGGTGAACGCATACTCCACGATGAAACTGTGATTCAAATCACTACCCTCGGGCGGGTTTATCGATCCGCGAACCGGTAAATCCGCCGGGCGTTCTCCGTACTGATCGCCGCCAGTTCGGCCGGATCCTGATTCCGCAATTCCGCCACGGCTCGCGCCGTATAGGGCAGGCAGTACGGCTCGTTGGGCGCACCACGGTACGGATGAGGAGTCAGATACGGCGCGTCGGTCTCCAGCAGCAATTGCTCGTCCGGCACCACCCGTACCGCTTCCCGCAGTTCGTGCGCGTTCTTGAAACTCGCCGTCCCCGAAAAGCTCAGCACATAGCCCTCGGCCACGCACGACAACGCCATATTCGCGTCCGAGGAGAAACAGTGGAAGATCACCGTTTCCGGGGCCCCCTCGTCGAGCAACACGGTCAGCAGATCGTGATCGGCCTCACGGTTGTGGATCATCAGCGGTTTGCCGATCCGCTTGGCCAGATCGATATGCCAGCGGAAACCCTCGATCTGGGTTTCGATATCGGCACAACCGTCGAGCTTCCCGGGCCAGTAGTAGTCGAGCCCGGTCTCCCCCACCGCGACCACACGCGGATCCGCCGCCAGCCGCTCCAGTTCGGTACGCGCGGCCGCGTCCAGAGCGTTCGCCCGGGTCGGGTGCAGCGCGACCGCCGCGTACACCCGCTCGTCCCATTGCGCCGCACCCACCGCCCAGCGCGCGGCCTCCAGATCGTCGGCCACGGTCACCACCCGCCCCACGCCGACCCCGGCCGCCCGATCCACCATCTCGGCCACCGAGGCCGCGTCCGTGGCCCCGCAGGCATCGAGATGGGTGTGCGCGTCCACCAAAGGCACCAAGGGCTCGGGCAGCGGGGGCGCGGGCCGTTTCGCGCTCATCGGACCACCACCCGCGGCATCGAACGACCGCCGCGGAACGAACTCACCACAGGGACAGAGCCGGGCACCGGAACTCGCACAAGGAATGGCACGCGCACCACAGTAGAGCGGGATCGCCGATGGCCGAATCCGATACCGGCCCGCACACCCCTGCCGGTAACCTCTGGTGCCATGAACACGCACTCGGGTCGGGCTCACTCCGGGCCACATGGTGGAATCGACACACCATGAGCGCACTCGATCGTCCCGCCTTCTACATCACCACGGCCATCGCGTACCCCAACGGTGCGCCGCATATCGGGCACGCCTACGAGTACATCTCCTCGGACGCGCTGGCCCGGTTCAAGCGGCTCGACGGGTACGACGTGTTCTTCATGACCGGAACCGACGAACACGGCCAGAAGATGCAGCAGACCGCCGCCACCGAGAACATCCCGGTGGAGGAGCTGGCCGCACGCAACTCCGATGTGTTCGAGCAGCTGGACAAAGCCCTCGATATCTCCTACGACCGGTTCATCCGCACCACCGACGCCGACCACCGGGCCGCCAGCGTGGCGATCTGGCAGCGGATGCTGGACAACGGCGATATCTACCTGGGCAACTACTCCGGCTGGTACTCGGTGCGCGACGAAGCGTTCTACACCGAGGAGGAGACCACGCTGCTCGACGACGGCAGCCGTATCTCCACCGAATCCAAAACCCCGGTCACCTGGACCGAAGAGTCCAATTTCTTCTTCCGGCTCTCGGCTTACCAGGACAAGCTCCTCGCGCTCTACGACGAGCATCCGGAGTTCATCGCACCGGCGACCCGGCGCAACGAGATCATCAGCTACGTCAAGGCCGGGCTGAAGGATCTGTCCATCTCGCGCACCACCTTCGACTGGGGCATCCCCGTCCCGGACCATCCCGACCACGTGATGTACGTGTGGGTCGACGCGCTCACCAACTACCTCACCGGCGTCGGCTTCCCCGATACCGATTCCGATACGTTCGGCAAGTACTGGCCCGCCGACGTGCACATCATCGGCAAGGACATCACCCGCTTCCACACCGTGTACTGGCCCGCGTTCCTCATGTCGGCGGGGATCGAACTGCCGCGCCGGGTCTTCGTCCACGGCTTCCTCTACAACAAGGGCGAGAAGATGTCGAAGTCGGTCGGCAACGTCGTCGACCCGCTCGATCTGGTCGACACCTACGGCCTCGACGCCGTGCGTTTCTTCCTGCTGCGGGAGATCTCCTACGGCCAGGACGGCAGCTACAGCCACGAGGCGATCGTCTCCCGTATCAATGCCGACCTGGCCAACGAATTCGGCAACCTGGTACAGCGCAGCCTGACCATGGTCGCCAAGAACTGCGGCGCGGCCGTGCCCACACCCGGCGAGTTCACCGCGGACGACCGCGCGCTGCTCGATCGCGCGAACGGCCTGCTGGAACGCTGCCGGGCCGAATACGACGCCCAGCAGATGCATCTGGCGCTGGAACAGATCTGGCTCACCCTCGGCGAAACCAACCGGTACTTCAGCGCCCAGGCCCCCTGGGCCCTACGCAAATCCGGTACCGAAGCCGATCTGGCCCGGATGGCCACCGTCCTCTACGTCACCCTCGAGGTGGTGCGGATCGTCGCGATCCTGACCCAGCCGGTGATCCCGGGGTCGGCGGCCAGAATCCTCGACCTGCTCGCCCAGCAGGAGCGCGATTTCGCCGCCATCGCCACCCCGCTGGTCCCCGGGGTGCCCCTGCCGGCCCCGGAACCGGTGTTCCCGCGCTACGTGGAACCGAAGGCCGACTGAGCGGTCAGTCCGCCGCGGCGCGCCGGGCGGCCAGCACCGCGTCATAGAGTTCGCGGCGCGAAACCCCGGCGACCTCGGCGATCTCCGCACTGGCGTCCTTGAGCCGCAACCCCGCGGCGGCACGCTCCTCCACCTGCGCGACCAGGTCCGCGGGATCGGCCACCGTACCGCTGGCACCCGCCACGACCACGGTGATCTCGCCGCGCGCGCCGTCGGCCGCCCACTCGGCGAGCTCGGCGAGCGTACCGCGCACGACCTCCTCATAGGTTTTGGTGAGCTCCCGGCACACCGCGGCGCGCCGGTCCGCACCCAGGATCTCGACCGCATCGGCCAGGCATTCCGCCAGCCGGTGCGGGGCCTCGAAGAACACGCAGGCGCGGCGCTCGGAAACGAGGGCGCTCAGCCACTCCCGGCGCCGACCGGCCTTACGCGGCGCGAACCCGTCGAAACAGAAGCGGTCGACGGGCAACGCCGACAGCGCGAGCGCCGTCGTCACAGCCGAGGGACCGGGCAGGCAGGTCACCGGCAGTTCCCGTTCGGCACATGCCGCCACCAGCCGATACCCCGGATCGCTCACCGACGGCATCCCCGCATCGGTGACCAGCAACACGGTCCGCCCGCCGGCGATCTCGCTCAGCAACGCCGGAACCCGCGCGGATTCGACATGATCGTAGAAACTCACGACTCGTCCCCGGATCTCCACGCCGAGTGCCTCCGCCAGCGACCGGGTGCGGCGAGTGTCCTCGGCCGCGACGATATCGGCGGAACCCAGCGCCTCCCGCAACCGCGGGGAGGCGTCCCCGATATCCCCCAGCGGTGTCGCCGCCAGTACCAGCCCGCCCTGTGTCACCACACTCCTGCCCCGGCCCGGACGATCCGGACCTGCCCGTCGGAGCCTAGCCGTGTTCATCTGCGGCACCTTCGGCGCGGCCCCGCACCCGCGCCGCCGAGGGCGGCGCAAATAAACACAGCCTTTAAGCTCGGGGTCGTGACTCAGCTGACCGAATCGCGCCCCAGCGCGTCCTGGCGGCCGGCGCGCGCTTGGTCCGGTCCGGCGCCGTTGCGGCCCGCGCCCGACTTCGGTCCCACCGATACGGTGCGTGGATGGGTGGTCAGCCTGTTCTTGACGGCGATCGCGGCCATTACGCGATTCACCATGCTCCACTACCCGACCGATGCGGGCACACCCGTTTTCGACGAGAAGCATTACGCGCCGCAGGGGTGGCAGGTGCTGACCGGGGGCGGTGTCGAGGACAACCCGGGGTACGGGCTGGTGGTTCATCCACCGGTCGGTAAACAGATGATCGCCCTCGGTGAGGCCCTGTTCGGATACAACGGCTGGGGCTGGCGGTTCTCCGCCGCGGTGGCGGGCACCGTACTCGTGCTGCTGGTGATCCGGATCGTGCGGCGGATGACCCGCTCCACACTGCTCGGCGCTTTCGCCGGCATCCTGCTCATCGCCGACGGTGCGACCTTCGTATCGTCGCGGATCGGGATGCTGGACATCTTCATCACCTTTTTCGTGACCGCCGCCTTCGGTTGCCTGATCGTGGACCGTGATCAGGTGCGGGCCCGGCTCGCCAGAGCCGATGCCGAGGGGCGGGCCGGTGAAACGCCCTGGGGTCCACGTCTGGGGGTGCGCTGGTGGCGGTTCGGCGCGGGCGTCCTGCTGGGGCTGGCGTGCGGAACCAAATGGTCCGGGTTGTATTTCATCGCCGCCTTCGGGCTGATGAGTGTGCTGTTCGACCTCTTCGCGCGTCGCACCTACGGTGTGCGCAGACCGGTGGCCGGTACCGCGGTCCGCGATATCGGCCCGGCGCTGTACGCGCTGGTGCTGATCCCGCTGGGGGTCTACCTGGCGAGTTACGCCGCCTGGTTCCGCAGCGAGACCGGCGTCTACCGCTATATGGCGGGCAACCCGTCGGCCCCCGAGGGCGGGATCGGCACGGGTGGCTTCTGGTCGCATCTGGTACCGGACGCGATGCGCTCCCTGTGGTACTTCCACTCTCGCACTTTGACGTTCCACTCCGAACTCACCAATTCGGCCGGGAACCATCACCCCTGGGAGTCCAAACCGTGGACCTGGCCCATGGGATTGCGGCCGATGCTCTACTACTACGCCGA
The DNA here is from genome assembly GCF_977089955.1 of Nocardia sp. X0981. Lineage (NCBI taxonomy): Bacteria > Bacillati > Actinomycetota > Actinomycetes > Mycobacteriales > Nocardiaceae > Nocardia > Nocardia sp. X0981. The sequence continues at coordinate 542,171 of NZ_OZ372435.1, forward strand.
CGACGGGGTCACCGGCTGTGGACAGTCCGAATGCGTGAAAGCCGTCATGCTGGTCGGCACACCCGCCCTGTGGTGGGTATCGCTACCCGTGCTGGCCTGGGGGTTGTGGCGCTGGGTGGTGCGCCGTGACTGGCGGTACGCGGCCGCGCTCACCGGGTACGGCGCGGCCCTGCTGCCCTGGTTCCTCACCTTGGACCGGCAGATGTACTACTTCTACGCGGTCACCTTGGCCCCCTTCCTGGTGATGGCGGTGGCCCTGGTACTGGGCGATGTACTCGGCACCGCCCACCGGGCGGCCGCGCGCGGCCCGGGCGGTGTGTTCCTGTCCCCCGCGCCCAGCGAACGGCACAGTCTGGGGCTGCTCGCCGTCTGCTTGTACCTCGCTCTGGTGATCGCGAATTTCATCTGGTTGTGGCCGATCCTCACCGCCCTGCCCATCACCCCCGGTAACTGGCAGGATCACCTCTGGCTCCCGAGCTGGAGATAGCGGTGTTCGCCGGTATACCGGCGACCACCGCCCTCACCCGTTCAGGGCGACCTCGACATAGTGCAGCGCGGCCGCGTCTTCCAGGCCGAGGCGGCGGATGGTGGCGACATAATCCGATGCCGCGCGACCGGCGGCGTCCGCGGTCGGATCCCCGGAGGAGGCGATGAACGAGCCCAGCCGGCCGCGGGTTTCCAGTACCCCGTCCTGTTCCAGTTCCCGGTAGGCGCGCGCCACCGTATTCGGCGCCAGACCCAGTTGCGCGGCGAGCGCCCGCACAGTCGGGATCTTGGTGCCCGCGGCGAGTTCGCCCGCCCGGACCCGGGCGATAACGGCGAGCCGCAGCTGTTCGTAGGGCGGTACGCCCGAATCGTGCGACACCGTGATCTCGAGCATGGCTCGTTCTTACCGCATCCGGACCGTTTTCATACCGTATCCCGGGCAAGGGGGCAGGACAGGCAGCGTGGCCCGCCCCGGCCCGACCCCAGTTCCGATCCTGGGATGCGCAGGACCTCGATACCGGCGTCCTCCAACCGGGCGTTGGTCATCTCGTTGCGTTCGTAGGCCACCACTACGCCCGGTCGCAGCGCCAGGGTGTTGTTTCCGTCGTCCCACTGTTCGCGTTCCGCGGTGACTCCGTCCAGCCCGGTGTCGATCACCCGGAGTTTGCCGATTCCCATAGCCGCCGCCGCGGCGGGCAGGAAGGGCTCGGGTCCGGTTACCGCGTAACCGCCGGAGCCGTGGTCACCGCGGATGGTGTAGGCGGTGAGGCTTTCCCGCACCCCGGGATACATCACCACCGCGTCGGTATCCACCATGGTGCAGACCGTGTCCAGGTGCATGGTGGCCCGGTTCTGCGCGATGGGGACCACCAGGACCGTATGCGCGAGCCGATCGTCGAACAGGCTACGGGCCAGCGCTTCCGCCCCGGCCGGTGAGGTCCGCTCACCGACACCCACCGCCACCACCCCGGGCGAGAGCAGGAGGACATCACCGCCTTCGATGGGCGCGGTATGCGATTCGTAGGCCCGCCGGACGCCGAGGAACCGGGGATGGAACGCGTAGATCAGGTCGGTGAGCGAGGTTTCCCGGGCACGGGCGGGCAGTGCGAGCGCGGTGATGGCCACTTTGGGGCCCACCCAGAACGAGGAGTCACGGGTGAACAGCAGGTTCGGTAGCGGGTCGATGACGAAATCGCCGCCGTGGTGCATCCGGCGCACCAGCGAGGTGTTGTCGGCCGCGAACGGTAGCTCGTCGAAGGTCATCCCTGCCATCAGGATCCGGGCCAGGTCGGCGGCGGGTACACCACGCAGATATCCGGCGAGATCGCCGGCGAGGGTGTGGCCGAGGCGGCGGGCGTGGACGGCGGCGGAAATACCCTGGATCCGGGCGGCACCGCTGACCTCGAGTGTTTCGGCGAGTACATCGGCCACCAGGAGCACCTCGACACCGCGGTCACGGAGCAGTTGAGCGAAGATATCGTGTTCCTGTTGCGCGCGCTCCACCCAGGGAATGCCGTCGAAAAGCAGCTGGTCGTTGTTGCGGGGGGTGAGCCGGCGCAGTTCGTCACCGGGACGGTGCAGCAATACGGAGCGCAGATCGCCCACTTCACTGGTCACCCCGTAGCCGGGGATCGTGTGTTTCTCGTCCGGGCGGGTAGGCGATGTCCGACCGGGTACGGCATCTGTTCCCATGGTCCGACAGTAGTGCTCCCGTGGCCGGTGAGCACGGCGACGGCCGTTCGGTTTCCGCGCAGTTACCCGTTTCCGCCCCGGCCCCAGTAACCTGAAGTATTGTTCAGGATAATGGAGGAGGATCGATGCCGACAGCGGATTGGACCACGAAAGAGCTCACCCCGGGACAGCTTTCCGAGCGTAGCGGAGTGGCGGTGTCCGCGTTGCACTTCTACGAACGCGAAGGTCTCATCTCCAGCCGCCGGACCAGCGGAAATCAACGCCGATACACCCGGGAGACCCTGCGCCGCGTAGCGTTCATCCGGATCTCCCAGCGGGTCGGTATCCCGCTGAGCGATATCCGCGCCGCGCTCGACCGTTTACCGGAGGGGCGCACACCCACCCGGCGCGATTGGGAGACGCTGTCCACGGCTTGGCGCGCGGATCTGGACGAACGGATAACCCAGCTCGTACGGCTACGCGACAATCTCACCGGGTGCATCGGCTGCGGCTGCCTGTCGCTGGGCAGCTGCAAAATCGTCAACGAGCACGACCGCCTCGGCGCCGAGGGCCCGGGCGCCCGGGTACTGGACGTCCACCTCAACTGCCCGGACTTCGAGCACTGCGGTCCGGACGAGGCGATCAGCGCGGACTCGGAGAATCCGGTGTGCGCTGTGACTCCGGATTCCGATTCACCGACTGCTTCAGCATGCTGAACCGGCGATTCGCCAGACGCATCAGCAGTTCGTAGGGGAAAGCGAATTTCCGCTTCCACCAGTAACCGAATCGGATGTCGAACGAGCTGTACACCAGGAAACGATTACGCTCGATACCCTTCAGAATCGCCGCGGCGACCTTCTCCGGCCCCACGGCGTGCCGGGTGAACAGCGAGGTCACCCGCTGCACCTTCGGATGCTCTTTGTCCACCCCCACCAGGTCGAACGACCGCACCAGCGGTGTCGCCACCGCACCGGGGGTCACCACGTGCACCGAGATCCCGTGCTCGGCCAGTTCGAACCGCAGTACCTCCGAGAGTCCGCGCAGACCGTATTTGCTGGCACTGTAGGCGGCGTGCCACGGCAACGCGAGCAACCCGGCCGCCGAGGACACATTCACCAGCGCGCCCGGCTTACCCGCGCGCACCATCGGCGGGACGAATCTCTCGATCACATTGATCGGCCCCATCAGGTTGATATCGATCATCCGCCGCCAGTGCCGGATCTCCAGGCTGTCCACCGTTCCCCACACCGATGTACCGGCCACGTTCATCACCACGTCGAGGCTGCCGAACTTCTCGTGCACGGCGGCGGCAAACCGGGCCACGACCTCGTAATCGGCGATATCCAGCGCCTCGGCGACCAGTACGGTGCCGCCGGCCTGTTCGACCTCGGCGACAGTAGCGGCCAGCCCCTCGGCATCGATATCGGTGAGCACGAGCCGTGCTCCCCGCACCGCGGCGGCCAGGGCGGTGGCCTTGCCGATACCGCTTGCCGCGCCGGTGATCAGAGTTTTCGCATCCTGCACCGTTTTCCTGCGGTTGACCCGCCCCATCTGGCACTCCCGATAGTCCGACTGCGCTGTCGGCAGCAGCGTACCCATCCGCAAGCGGCGCGGCACGGGAAGCGGTGGCGGCGCGGCCGTCACATATCCCAGGGACCCAACCCGTGTTCGGGCCCCGTGTGATTGAGGTTGGCCAGCCGTTTGAGCGAGGCCACGAGTTCGTCCCGACGCGCGGTAGTCGGTGTGTGATAGTAGGCGCGCGCTGTGGCGTAGTGATCCTCGGCGAGCTGGTGCGCGATGGCGATACGGGTGGGGCGGCCGACGCTGTTCCATTCCTGCGGGGTGATCGCGGCCCGCAGCGCGCGCTCGGAATCCCAGTTCCGTTGGACCCGGGTGAGGAAGGCGTGGTCGACCGGCAGCGTCGGATCCGGCGCGAGCGTATGACGGGAAAGGCTGTCGGCATCGGCGACCGCCTGGGCGGCGAAGGCGGATTCCACCTCACTACCGGCATGATTGATCACCGCGTGACCGGACGCTATGGCCTGCCGTAGCGGCTGGAAACCGTAGGGGTTGCGCGATTTGGTCTCGTCACGGACACTTCGCGCCCGGAGATGGTTGTGAATTCTGGTGTGATCGGCACCCGCGTCCAGGAGCACGGCGGCGAGGAATTGGCTCGGCACCCGGTTGTTGTTGAGGTACTTCAAAGCACGGGCAAGGCCCAGTTCGGTATCGATACCGCCCCATGCGTCGGCTTCGCGGCGCGCCAGCAGCCGCCAGTTCTCCCGGGCCAGGGAGCTCCAGTGGTGGTACTGCAACCGGCTTTCCGTGATGGCGATCGAGGCCCGCTCGCTACGCATCTTGCCGTGGGCCAGCGGGCTCAGCGGATTGAGGGTCCGCCCGGCCAGCCAGGCGGTGAGCGGAGAGGAGTTGACGGTGTTGAGAGCGGCCAGGCCCGCGATCACCCCCGCTCCCGAGCCACCGCGGGAGCTCACTCCGCCGCCACCCATACCGAGCGCTGTGCCACCGGAACCACCGCGTACACCCTGCAGCGTGCGGGCGACCCGATCGGTGAGCAGGCCGGACCCCCGGGTCAGCCCCTTCGCCAACCGGTTCAGTTGCGTGATCGCGACCACTTCGACGACCGCCGCGATGACGATCACCGCGATCACCTGCCCGCGCGCCTGCTGGAAGAGATTGCCCAGGAACAGCAGGTATACGCCGGTGAACACGGTGTACGCGCATATCCGGGCCGCCGCGATACCCGAGTTCACCAGGTTGCGTACCAGGAAGGTCTGGGTGGGGCCGTAGACGAAACCCCCGGCGGCGAAACCGAATATCGCCAAGAAGCCGTGGTAGACGGCGTCCAGCACGGCCCGCATGAGCCGGGCCGAGAGGAGGACCGCGAACAGCAGGAGCACGGTGGCCGAGAGCAGGAGCAGCAGACCGGTGCCGATCTGACCGACGCTCGGCTGCGCGGCGGCTCCCGCCGCCGCGCTGTCCCCGCATTCGCTGAGACCGCGCTGGGTCCGCTCCGTATCACCCGCGTTCGCCCCTGCCGACCACGCCTGCGCACACGCGGCGTCGGTGTCCACCACGTGGCCGAAATTCCACACCTGCACCGGTCGACGGGCGAAGTTGTCGGCCATATCGCCTTGTAGAGCACTGACCGCGAGATCGGGATCCCGGGTCGGGGAGCCGTTCAGGCCCGAAGCGATCGCCATCCCCACATCCCGGCCCTTGGCGAGGAGTCCGTCGGAGCCGAGCGCATTCGTCAGCGGAGCCGTCAGGAACAGCGGTCCCAGAACCGCTACCGCCAGCATGGTCAGCGTTTGCACGGCGGCGCGAGCGTGGAAACCACGCACGACGAACCAGGCGACGAAGAACGCGCCGATGGTCGCGGCGGTCACCAGCACGGCCGGGGTGGCCAGCTGCGCGGCGAAGGCGTCGGCGATACCGCGCAGCGCATCGGCCACCAGATCGAGCCAGTCGAAACTCAGCGCGAAGCCGACGAACCAGATGGCCGTGGTCACGATGATCATGTAGCCGACGAATTCCAGGCCGAGGATCGTCCACACCATGGTGGCGCCGGGGTCGAGCAATCCGCCCGTATCGCTGACGAAAACATAATCGGCCAGCGCCACGCCGGCGGAATCCTGGATATTCATCCAGGCCAATCCGTCCATTCTGCTCAGGCCGGTGGCCCCGGACCCGTCCTGCGCCACCGCCACCGCTCCGACCGAACCCGGGCATACCGTGAACAGAAATAGAACGGCGAGGAAACAGAAGATACGACGGCGATACCGGGCCACTTTCGCCGAAGGCGTACCACTCGCACGGAGGCCGAACAGACGCATGGTCGTCGATCCGGCTACTGTCCTGCGCTTTTCGCGCGGCCGGAGGGCGCGGACAGTGCCCGCCGGGCTGTTCTGCCGATCATGCTCGCATTGATAACGAGGCCGAATGAAGCCCAGCTGAACGAGCAGTGGCGGATCGGGCCCGCACCGGTGAATTACGAAACAATATCCTCCGATTCACCACCACCGAGAACAACGGTAGAATGTCGCGAATTCCTATTCACGAAGAATGATTCGAACTCCTCGGATCACCCGCCGTCACGCAAACGGAAAATATTCCGGCGGACTGCCGCCGTTTCACGGGACCGCCACGATACGCGGCCATGAGCAGCTCTCACGAGCACGACGAGCCGGGCGCGGGCAACCGGCCGACAGCCGCACCGGTTGATAGCATGGCGGGTCCAGCCGACCACTCGGTCGGCTTGCCACCAGGACATATCTCGAAAGAGTCGTTCCATGCAGTTTGAAATCGTCGAGCGCGACGAGACGTGGGTGGCCGGCCTTCCGGTGCGCAGCCCCAAACGCGCGCTCGGGGAGCTCCGTGATCGCGACCTGGAGGGCGCCTGGTCCTCGGTACTGCATCACGAGCTCGGCGGCCCCCTGGCGACGGCGTATACGGACTACTCCGCCGAGCTGGGCACCTACAACACCCAGATCGTCGGGTACCAGTGCTCGACGTTCGACGAGGTGACCCGAGGGCACCTCGTGGCCCGGCTTCCGCGTGGCACCTACGCGAAATTCACGTCGGTGGGTAATTTTCCGCAGATCATGACGAGCCTGTGGACCCAGATCGCCTACGCCGAGGAGCACAACCAGATCAAACGCACGTTCACCGGCGATCTGGAGTTCTACCCGCATGCGTACAAGATCGATCTCTATCTGGCGGTGGCGGCGCGATGAGCTACACGATCGTGGTACGCGGCGAATCCGTCTACGCCGGCCTCGTCGTCCCAAAGGTGCGGCCCAGCTTCAAGGTCAGCAACAGCGAACTCATCGAGTTCCTCAAGGACCGGCTCCGTGAGCGGGTGAGCGACGGTGCCGGGTCTCCCGATATCGACCGACCGATGTACACCGTGTACGTCCGCACACCGACCGGCACCTACAACGCCCTGGTGTCCTTCGAGTACTCCCGGCCGGGCGCGGCCCCGGTCGGCGATATCCTGGTTCGCGTACCACGGGGGGTCTACGCGCGGTTCGTACCCAACGGCGATTACCACGATCCGGTCGAGGATGTATGGGCCCAGGTGGACGACGCGACGGCGTCGGCGGAGATCACCCGGGCCTACCGCGAGGAGATCGAGATCTGGCACGGCTCGTCGTCGGTGGAGCTCTTCATCTCCATCACCGCGTGAACAAAAGCGGAATTCGTTGCCCGCAGGTAACCCAGCCAGAACCAACCGGTCTGGTGTTAATTCCCTCCTATTGAATCACCTACTCTGAACTGCGATAACGATCAGATCTCTGCGCAGTTTTCGGAAGATTAACCAGAGTTCTGGTCAATTTCGTGTCCATGACGGATACTGCACAGGGCACGCCGACGAGCCGGGGCGTCGAGCGGGCTGTCGCACAACAAATTTCGCGCGCCCTCAGCACGGTGCGCGGCGAAAGAGTAGGAACAGCATGACTGTCGAAACAATCGCAGTCGGCCAGGAAAACCCGCGCCCCGGCTGCGGTGCGGGTTTCCGCGACAACGCCTCCGGCTACGACATCCACATCACCACCCCCCGGGAATCCCCCGACCTCTGGCACCGGTACCTCACCGGCGCCCGGCAGGCGTACCGGCACTTCGGCCACGAACCCGCGCTGGAATACGACTCGGTGGCCGACGGATCCTCCACCACCCTGTTCTTCGCCGCGACCGACACCTGCGGCGATGTCGTCGGCGGCCTGCGCGTACAGGGTCCGTACACCTGGGTCTCCGAGGTCTCCTCCCTCGCCCCGTGGGCCGGACGCCCCGGCGCCGCCGACCTGGGCCTGATGATGGCGCGGCGGATTCCGCGGGGCGTGGTCGAATCCCGGGCCGTCTGGGTCGCCCGCGACGCACCGGCACGCAGCGAACTGACCGCGGCGATATCCCGCTGTATGGCGCATGCGCCGCGCCTGCTCGACGCACGCTACGGTTTCGCCACCGTCGCCTCTTTCGCCACCGAGCGACATCGCGCCAGCGGCGGTGTCGTCGCACAACTCATTCCACCGGTGCCGTATCCGGACGAGCGCTACCGGACCGTACCGATCTGGTGGGACACCAAGACCTACCAAATATTTGCTGATAAGTTGCAGTATCTGTTGATGCGTGGTGAACTTCGCGCTATGGGAATAGCTGAACCGAGGTCACGGCGGTCTCACCGGCTACTGGGACACGGCGGGGAGGAATGCTACGCATATGGTCGGTGAGGCAGATCTCGGGGTGGAATACCGCCCGCTGATCCTCGACCCGCGCGATCCCGACGACGAATGCGCACTGGCGGGGTTGCGCGCTGTACCGGATATCGAATTCAACGACCTCCGCGGTCTACTGGCCGGCGAATTCGGGCGGCTCAACGATCCTCCGGAAACCGGGGAGACCTCCGCCGACGACCGCTGGGTCTACTATCCCTGGCGGCGTAGCGTCCTGGTGCTGCCCGGACCACGAACCTTCCGCGCGATCCGCCTGGACCGCAACCGCAACAAACTCACTCGCGCCGAACAGGACCGGCTGAGCACGCTCACCGTGGGGGTGGTGGGTCAGAGCGTGGGCCATGCCATCGCCTACACCCTGGCCCAGGAAGGGGTGTGCGGCGCGCTGCGGCTCGCCGATTTCGACGAACTCGAACTGTCCAACCTCAACCGGGTACCCGCCACCCTGTTCGATATCGCGGTCAACAAAGCGATCGTCACCGCCCGGCGGATCGCCGAACTCGACCCCTACCTGCCGGTGGAGGTACGCGGCGGCGGGGTGGACGCCGATACCGCCGACGATTTCGTCGGCGGTCTGGACGTCGTCGTGGAGGAATGCGATTCCCTGGACGTCAAACTGCTCGTCCGGGAAGCGGCCCGGCGCCGGCGGTTGCCGCTCATCATGGAGACCAGCGATCGCGGACTGCTCGATGTGGAGCGCTTCGACCTCGAACCCGATCGCGTACCGTTCCACGGCCTGCTCGGCGATACCGCGCCCGAACACTTACGCGGCCTGTCCACCCGAGACAAGGCCCCCTACGTCGTCGGGCTGCTCGGCGCCCGGGATCTGTCGGCCCGGATGGCGGGCAGCCTGGTCGAGGTGGGCGAAACACTGAACAGCTGGCCCCAGCTCGGCGGGGATGTGGTACTGGGCGCGGCGAGCGTGGCCACCGCCATACGCCGGATCGGACTGGGCCGGCCCCTGCGCTCGGGGCGTACCCGCGTCGATGTGGAGCAGGCGCTGGACGCCCTCGCCGAGCCGGATCTCGAATCCGAGCGCTACGCGGCCGGCCCCGCTACCGACGAGCCGGGCAAGGGCACCCTCGGCCGTATTCTCGTCTGCGCGCAACGGGCGCCGTCGGGCGGGAATGTCCAGCCGTGGTCCCTGCACCCCGCGCCGGGCGGAGTTCGTATCGCGCTGGACCCGGAACACACCACGGCCATGGATATCGGATACCGGGGTAGCGCGGTCGCCGTCGGAGCGGCACTGTACAACGCCCGGGTGGCGGCGGCCGCCCACGATGTCCTCGGTTCGTACGAACTGATCGAACATGCCGAACCCGGCGTCCCGCTCACAGCGGTCCTGCGCAACGGGACCGGCACCGACCCGGCCCTGGCCGCCGACTACCCCTACGCGCTCGTCCGCGAGACCAACCGGCGCCTCGGCTACGGCGGCGCGATCCCCGCCGGGGTACTGGCCGGGTTGAGCGCGGCCGCGGCGGCGGAAGGGGCGCATATGCGGGCGGTCACCACCACGCCGGGAATCCGCGCCCTGGCCGCCGTCCTGGCCGAATCCGACCGGATCCGCTATCTCACGCCCCGGCTGCACCAGGAGATGTTCGCGGAGATGCGCTGGCCGGGGGACACACCGGACGACGGTATCGATATCCGCTCGCTGGAACTGGCCCCCGACGAACACGCGGCGCTGCGGATCGGGCGACGCGCCGATGTGATGACACAGTTGCGCAACTGGTCGGCCGGGTCGGCGCTCGGTGACTACGCCCGGGACAGGGTGCGCTCCAGCTCCGCGATCGTGGCCCTCACCTTCACCGGCGAACCCGGCGCCGAGCCCGGTATCCTGACCGGTTACGCCCGCGCGGGAGCGGCGGTACAGCGGCTGTGGATCCAGGCCCAGCGGTCGGGTCTGGCGGTACATCCGATATCTCCGGTCTTCCTCTTTTCTCGTTCCCGTACCGAACTGGATGCCCTTTCCCCGGCATACGCGGATAGACTGGCCACACTTCAGGGTCGTTTCCTGGAACTACTGGAAGTGCCGGAACAGGACAGCGTGGCGCTGGTACTACGCCTGAGTTATGCGGCAGCTGCCAGCGTGCGGAGCCGACGGCGCCCCGTACCGGGCGCGGACATCCGCAGTTAGTGGGATCGGAGATCAGGTGCCTCGGCGGACACTCGACTCGCTGGTGACCGAAGTCGCCGCGGAGCTGATGGGCGTCGATTCCGCGACGATGGTCTCGGCCACCGAGCAGGTACTGGCCATGCTGATCGACTACTTCGACGTGGACTTCAGCTACCTGCGCCACAACAACCCCGACACCCGGTCGACGGTACTGGTCGCCGAGTGGCCGCCGCGGCGGGACATCCCCGATCCCGACCCGCTCAAGGTCGTGTACTTCGACCAGGCCGATTCGGTGTTCAAATCGCTGGAACACGCCACCGAACCGTTCCTGATCCCGGCCAGCGCCGCCGACTACCAGCAGACCATCCACTCCGCCTCCGGGCTCGGCGATATCAGTTCGGCCGCGGTACCGCTGGTGTCGCGGGGCCGGGCCACGGGCCTGCTCGGTTTCGTCAAGGTCGGCGACCGTGACTGGAGCACCCGGGAGCTCAATGTCCTCAAGGCCATCGCCACCCTCTTCGCACAGCTCCAGGCCCGGGTGGAGGCCGAGGAGCAGTTACGTTTCATCGCCCTGCACGACGATCTGACCGGCCTGGCCAATCGCCGGGCCCTGCTCGAACATATGGAGCAGCGATTGAAGGCGGGCAGCCCGGGCCCCGTGGCGGCCTTCTTCCTCGACCTGGACCGGCTCAAGGCTCTCAACGACTTCCTGGGCCACACCGCCGGGGACAAGTTCATCCGCACCCTCTCCGAGCGGCTGCGCGACAACCTCGACCCCAACGATATGATCGCCCGCCTCGGCGGCGACGAATTCGTTATCGTGCCCGCCAAACCCATGGACACCGTCGCCGCCGAACACGAAGCCATCCGGATCCGGGAGCTCATCAGCCGCCGGGTCACCGTCGGCGGGGAGTCGGTGAGCCGGGGTGCCAGCGTGGGGGTCGCCGTCGGCATCCCGGGCGAGACCACCGTCGCCGATGTCCTGCGCCGCGCCGACCATGCGCTACTGTCCGCGAAATCCGGCGGAGGTAACGGAGTCGCGTTGTTCACCGACGCCATGCGCGCGCAATTCGAACTCCAGGACGATGTGGAACTCAACCTGCGGAGCGCGGTGTCCGACGGATCCCTGATCCTGCACTACCAGCCCGAGGTGGACCTGCGCACCGGCCGGATCGTCGCCCTGGAAGCGCTGGTCCGCTGGATGCACCCGACCCGCGGGCTGCTCCCGCCCGGCGCCTTCGTCACCGTGGCCGAGGCCACCAACCTCGCCGGTGAGCTGGGGCGCTGGGTGCTGCGCACCGCATGTGCCCAGTTCGCGCAATGGCGGCGGCAGGGGTTGGCGGCGAATATGGTCATGCGGATCAATGTGTCGCCGGTGCAGCTGGTGAGCCTGGATTTCGTGGAACGTATCGAGGACATCCTGCGGCATTTCGGTATCGACGGCAGCTCGATCTGCCTGGAGATCACCGAGCACGTGGTGGTGCAGGATCTGGCCCGCACCCAGGTGACCCTGCGCGGGCTCAAACGGATGGGCGTCCAGATCGCCATCGACGATTTCGGCACCGGCTACTCCTCCCTCTCCCATCTGAAGGCCCTCCCGGTGGACGCGGTGAAAATCGACCGCGGGTTCGTCCAGCGCCTCGGCGCCAGTACCGACGATCTGGCCATCGTGAAATCGATCATCGGCCTGGCCGGCTCGTTCGGGCTCGGGGTCGTCGGCGAGGGGGTCGAGACCCCGGTGGCGGCCCGCACCCTGGTGGGGCTGGGGTGCTATCGGGCCCAGGGCTTCCTCATCGCCCGCCCGCTGCCCGCCGAGGAGGTCGGGGAGCATCTGGCCGTGGGCCGCATCCCCCTGAACCTGGACCTGCCCCGGACCGGGCGTGTCCTGCCCGCCCCCTGACGGGCCGGTTCGGAGAGCACCCGACATCGACCGCGAATTCGACGGCTCGTTCCCGGCGATACCCAGCGGCGAATATTTCTCATCAGCGAGAACAGATTCCCCGGAAAAGATTCGGCCGCAAGGGATAATGACATCTCCACGTGAGAGATTCTGTGCTGAAGGACGTTCGCATGGCGGGATCACTGCGAGTCGACCTGGAGCGACTGCGCGCGCTGTCGCCGGAGCTTGCGCGAATCGCGGAATCGGCGCAGGCGGAACTGAACGAACTGGAAGCCTCCTTGGCCGCGGAGGGGGAATGCTGGGGCGACGACGAGCCGGGGCGGATGTTCGGTGACTCCTACGAACCCGAACTGGACAACGGTCTCACCTCGTTCCGGATCGTGATCGAGAACCTGGGCAGGATCGGTACCGGTATCGACGAAGCCGCCGACATCTTCCAACAGCGGGAGCAGGACAGCGCGCGCTGGATCCAGGAGCAGGATCCTTCCGGAACATCCCCGGACCACCCGTCCACACCGGTGCCGGAACAACAGCTGCCGAGCCGGCCGGCACCGGATATGACTACCCGGCCGACCGGGTATCCCTACCCCACCCCCGAGTCCTCCACCGCCCCCTCGCCGGGCCCGATGGCCGGCGAGTTGCCGTGGTATCCGGCGCCCGGCACACCCCTACCCCTCACGCCGGGCCCGGTGCCCGCAACGCCACCGATCCCCGGCTCGGGCACCCCGGCCGATACCTCCTGGCAACCCGGTGACAGTACCGCCGGAGCCGAGCAGGCCGCGGGCCCCGCCGTGCCGGGCGTACCGGGCGCGCTTCCCGCCGGCACCGCGCCCACTCCGGCAGGGCCCGAGCGGCCGAACTCGCCTACCGCGCCCCGCACCACCACTACTGCGGGCCCCTCCGCCGCGAACCCCGCCACCCCGTGGTCACGTCCCACCGGCCTCACCGGCCGCGCCGGAGCCGCCCCGCCCGTCACACCGTGGAGACCCGGCGGGCCTCCGGCCCCCGCCCCCCGAGGGCAGGTCTTTTCTCCCGGTACCGCGAGCCCGCCCGCTCCGCCCGCCCGTAATGCGGCATCGCCCCCGCGGGATGCGAAGGACCGCCGGAAGAAACCGGTTCCGGCCCCGCCTCCGGCGCAGGGCACACCGGTCACCACCGATCCCGCGGCCCTGGAAGCGGCACGCGCGCTGGCCGAACGGCACGGCCTGCGATTGAGCGGTTTCGAAACCTCCGGTATAGGTCTGGCCACCGTCGTCCAGATCGCGGCGGCGATCGACGATATCGCCGGCAAGTACCCGCTCCCCGAACTCGGCGCTCTGGAAATCGCCGACCTCGCCCCGGGTGAGGTGTCCGCGGTGCGCTGGGACGAGCCACGAGCCGGTGCCGCGGCAGAATCGGCACGAATCGTGTTGCGACGCAATGATTTCGCAGATCCCGAGACGATCGCCGCGGGCCTGCGCGCCGCCACCCGGTCCGGGCGGATCGCGCCCGGCTCGGATCTCCGTCCGGTGTATGCGACCCTCGTGCACGATCTCGGCCGGGTACTGGCCGAGGCGGCCGGGGAGCCCACGCGACGGCTGGCCGAGCAGGCCCTGATCACGGAATACCATCGGATCAGCGGGCCGTGGCATCGGGGCGACACACTGGCATCGGTCGTCCGCGGATACCGGCGCTGGCGCGCGGAACTCAGCGGCGCCTGCTTCACGAAAGGACGCCTGGACTCCCGCGCGGCCCTGGCCGACGGATTCGCCGAGGTCGAATTGCGGGGCGCGGACGCCTGCGGTCCCGCGAAAGTGCTGCACCGCCTGGTGGCGGAGAGAGCCCGGGGGCGGTCGAACCCGTAGTGCCGGTGCAGCTTCCCGACAATATCCCGCCCTGGGTGGCCGATATCGTCATCGGGCATATCCCGGTATGTGACCCGGCGGCCATGCGGCGGTGCGCCGACTACCTGTCCGCTACCGCGAACTCCCTCGTACTGCTGGCCGACGAACTCGACCAGGTGGCGCTCGATCAGCTCCACGAGGCGGTCGAGGGCGCTGCCGGTGAGGTGATCGCCGAGCAGATCCGCACCGTCGCCGCCGATAAACGCCAGCTGGCCGAGGGTTTCGACGCGCTGGCGGGAAAAACCTACGAGGCGGCGACAGCACTGGAATTCCAGCAGTACCTGGCAGCCGGGATCGCCGCGGCGCTGGCATTGCAGCTCACCGTTTCCCTGGCGATGTTCGCGGCCGGCGGGTCGATGATGGCGGTGGCGCAACGCCTCGCCGCCAAGGAAGCCGTAACCCTCGGCTGGCGCAACATGCTGTCCTGGATGGCCCAGATACTCGCTAAATGGGTGGTGCGGTTCCCCCGCTTGTCGATGACCGTGGGCGCGGCCATGCTGGGGATGGCCATCGGCGGCACCGTGAACTGGGGCGCACAGCGTGTTCAGGTCGCCCAGGGCAATCGGGACGAGGTGAACTGGCGCGAAGTCGGCGTGGCCGTCGTGGCCGGTGGTGTCGGTGGCGCCGTGGGCGCACCGATCGGCCGGGCCATCGCCGCCGCGGTGAGCCGCCGGACGCTGACCTCGCCCTCGAAAGCGGCCCGGATGCGGGGGCAGGTGCTGGCGACCCTGGCCGCGGGGGCCGTCGGCGGTGTATCCGGAGGCGTGGCGGGCGGTCTCGCCGCATACGCTGTCACCAACGGTGAGCTGCGCCGCCAGGACCTGATCAATATGGCGATCACCGGTGCCGGATCGGGGGTGGTCGGCTCGGTAGGGTCCTCGCTGCATTCCGCCCGGGCGGCCGCCCGATCGAGCCCACTGCCCACGAATTCCGCACCGGGTCGCGACTTTCCCGATATCGCCTCCGGCAACGGCGATACCGCGGATTCCTCGGCTTCCGCACCGGTCGCCGGCGGCCCGCGCGTGAGCGGCGGCTCGGTGCGGGCACCACGTCCTTCGCTCCGCGACGGACACGCCCCGAGGCCCCGGCATCTCACCAGCGCCGATATGGCGAACGGCGACGAGGTTCCCGCCGGTCTCGCCGGCCGGGTCGACGAGGTGTTCCAGCGGACCACGGTGAAGCCCGCGGACTTCGCCGAAGGCGGACCCCGCACCGCCGCCGAGAACTTCGTCGCCGAACAGCAGGGATTACCGCGCCGGTCCGGCGTGGGACCGGCGGAAGGAAACGGAACTTCCACTCCGAAGGACAACGGAGCGCAGCCCGGTTCGCAGTCCGGGCAGCGCGGCCCGGGGGCACCGGCGAGCACACTCGCCCCGACCGGCGGCCACCCCGCTCCCTCCGGTGCCGTTTCGGCCGCCCCCGAGGCGCGACCGGTGCGCCCGGCCCCTTCCGTCTCCGCCGCACCCGATACCCTGCCTCCCCCGATCTCGGCGGAACCCATCGCCCCGGGCGGGGTAGCGGAGGCACCGGGAGGCGAGGTCACCGCCCGGGCCGCGACACCGGCTACCGAGACCTCGAGTGGTCCCCTTCGCGATGCCGGATCCACGGAGGTAGGGACGGGTCCCGAACACATACCGCCGGGGCACGACGGCCTCACCCCGAACCGGGGGGACGGCGGCACGGTCGCAGACCACGGTCCCGGCCCGACCACCGGAGAGCGCGGCGCGGCCCCGATCGGTAACGCCGACGACGGCCCCCCGGCAACCGGCGACGGCGGGTGGGCCCACCGCTCACTGTCCGACGGCTACCACCCCGGTGAGATGAACTGCGCACCGGAAGCCACGGCACACACCCGAGAGGTGACCGGTTATACCGGGGGAGATCCGACCGCGATCACCGACCGGGCGGCCGCCCGGGGTGTCGACGCGGAGTCGTACGCCAAGGCCCTCGGCGGCGATTGGAAACCCGGCGGATGGGAATCACCGCAGGCACTCGTCGACGACGTCCGGCGCACCGGCGGGCATATCGCCGCGGGCGTCCAGTTCAAACACGGGGCACACGCGTTCACGGTCACCAGAACCGAAAACGGCCATGTCGTGATACACGAACGGGTCGGCGATATCGTGCGCGATATTTCCTCGGAAGGTGTCGTGCGCGAATACCGGGTCGACAGCGCGGGTCGCCGGATCGGCGAGGTCCGCCAGACCTATGATCCGGATGCGCTCGACACCTGGCTGTCCCAGCTACCCGAGGTCCTGATCACCGGCGGTATTCAATTCGGGCGCGACGGCTTGCCACAGCTTCCGCTCGACGGAGCGGAACCCGGCGGCCCCGACGGTCTCCGGACCGGCCTCGACGTCCCCTGGGACGAGATGGGAAACCGGCCCGACGGCGGTACCGCCCTCCTCGAACGCGAATCCACCCGCGACTCCGGCCCCAACGGGCTGGACCCGGCCACCGAAGCGGCATTCGCCGACCTGGCCCGCAGGTTCGAACTACCCGCCGCACCAGCGCCACCGGAACGTACCGCCCCGGCCCTGGTCGCCGCCGACACCCGGCCCGCCGGGGTCGCACCGGAATCCACCGTGTCCGGGGACCGGGCCACCGTGGAGCCGGTCGCTGTCCCACCCTCCGAACCCGCGGCGCCGCTCACCCGTGACCTTTCCGCCGCGGTCTCCGCGCCGGAAACGGCCGCCGGACCGGCACGTCCGAACGGCGAAAGCTCCCGGGCTTCCGTATCCGGCCCGGACACCGCGCCTCCTCCGCGGGTGTCCGCCGAGACCGCGCCCACCATCGCCCCGGACCACGGCTCCGTCTCGACCGAGTCCGGCTCCGCTACGCCTCGCCTCGACACCGCCGCACTCCCGATCGCACCCGAACCCCCGGCAATACCTCGGATCCCGGCCGCGGAACCCACCCGGCTCTCCGTTCCGGCGCCCGACCTCGGTACCCACCCTCCGGATCCGCCCGCCACCGTCACCGGGGCCCGGCCCGATCCGGTATCCACCGAGCATGCCGTCGCCTCTCCCGGGACCGAGCATTCGCCGAGCAAGGTGACACCGCCACCGATTCCGGAGGCTCCCGCACCCCGCGCGACCATCGCTGCCTCCGAGGCACCCCGCGCACCCCATACCCACGACCTACCGAGCCCCACCCTGGCCGCCCGGCCCGGAAACTCACCGCAGGACCTCCCCACCGAACCCGATGAGTTCCGCCCGCAGCTCCCCGGCCCGCTGGTGACGATGCCCCGCCCCGGCCTCGTCCCGGACCCCGGCGAGTACGGCACCTCCTACCCGATGGAACTGCCGCTGGAGTACGAACAGCGCGAAGGCGGCTTCATCGACATCCCCGGCGTCCCGCATACCGAAGAGGACACGTCGAGACGCGAGCCGACGATACCGCGCGAGATCTCCGAATCCCGCCCGGAACTCCCGGCCGAACGCCCCCGTTTCCAACCGCACGACCCCGGTGAACCCGACCGGGAAGAGAACCCGCACGCCGAACCACCCGCCATCCCGTGGGCGGCGCCCCCGCAGCGCTTCCCGGCGGCACCACCGACACATCTCCCCGCCACGCCACCGGCCGGCCCCGCCGAAACCGGGCTGCGACCGAATCACTTCCCCACCCGTCCGGACGAAAACACCCCCGGTGCTCCCACCGACCCCTCCCGACGGCCCGGCCTCGACCCGCACAGTCTCGTCTACGCCCCGCCGCTGGGCGAACTTCCCCGCCCAGCGACCGGGCCGGGGGCTTTCCCGGCCCCACCTCCCGGGAAGCCGGTGGAAGCGGCCCGCCCGGTCCCGTGGGCCCAGGGGGGAACCGGCGGCGAACCCGGCAAACGCCGCCGGAAACGACAGTCGCCCGAGGACGGATCACCACCGGCGAGCCAACCGGTGGTGATGCAGCAGCCCGCGGATCCTGGCGAGAAAGCGCGGCGTCGCCCGCCCGGGCCCGCCACCGGTCCGGCCGAGAACCCTCGCCTACAGCCGAACACCGGAGACGAGGACAGCCTCCGTACGGCGAGCAACTCGCAAGATCGGCCCGGGTCCGGTGAGAGGCCGGCGACGGATCGTTCCCCCCACGACGAGGTGAAGGCAGCGCTACAGCCGCAGGGGCCGCTCATTTTCCGGCATGTCCTGGCCGCGTTGGGCGTCGAACCTCGATCCGGCGGTCCCGAGACGGAGAGACTGATCCGGATGGCACGGGAAATCACCGACGCCACCTTCCGGGAGGCGCTGGCGACATGGCCGTCCCACCGGGAGGAGGGATTGGTCGACTGGTTGCGGCACACGGCCGATGACCAGCTCGCAGCGAAGTACTTCCAGCGGATCCGCACCGGGGTTCTCGAAACCTTGCGTAATACCGCGCTCTCCGAGACCGACGCGGATTTCCGGTTGGTCGAAGAAATGGACCGGGACCAGTTCGAGCGATTGTCTCTCCCCCCAGCACACAACCAGTGGCTACGCAGGCGTTTCTGGCTGGGGCTGGATCGCGAGGCCGCAGATTCCGCGATCTTCGCCGAGTCCACTCTCACCGCGGCGCTGCGCGATCCGGAACAAGAAGCCATCGGCATGCTCCTCCACGAACTCCGGTCACTACGCGCCGGAGCATCCGCCGGGGGCCCGGAACATGCCGCCTCGCCATCGGAACGACCGGCGGTGGAGAGCACCTCCGCCGAGGGCATACCGGCTGTGCTCGCCGATCCCATTCCGACCACCCCGACCACCAACAGCCTCGGCTTGACTCCCCGCGAGATCACGGTGCTCGATCTGATCGCGGCGGACATGTCGAACAAGGAAGCCGCCGCCGTGCTCGGTGTCTCGGCGGAGACGGTGAAAGCCCACCTGTTTCGTATTCGGGGCAAACTCGGCATCGGTGAAAGAGCGGCGATGGTGGCGATTGCCATACGCGCCGGCATCTCGGGTAACACCCACCCCGTAACCGGCGAGCCTTATGCGTCGAGTGCACCGCCGGCCTTGTCCGAGCAACAAGCCGGCATTCTCGAAAAGGTAGCGGAAGGACGATCGAACAAAGAGATCGCCACTACGACCGGTCTCACCGCTTACCAGGTCAAGAACCGCCTCGTCGAGATCGGCGAGATACTGGGCGCGCGCACCCGGGCCGGAATAGTAGCGACAGCCCTGCGGATCGGGGCCCTGCCGCTCGATTCCTCTTCGCCACCGGTAGAACCGGAGAGCGTCAGTGGCCACCCCCAGTTGTCCGCCGGAGAGCTGGCGATCCTGCATCATGTCGAGCAGCGGAAGACCAACCGTGAGATCGGCCTGGCCACCGGGAATTCGGCGGCGACCGTCGATTCCGTGCTCTGGCGGATCGGCCGCAAACTCGGCACCGGAGACCGGACAGCGATGGTGGAAGCCGCGCGCGCCGCGGGAATCCTCGCCGGTCCCGGCTCGGCGGCCGAGCAGAGTGGCGCTTCTCCGGTCACCGGAGCTCGCGCCGAGCTGACCGTTCGCCCAGGCGACCGGACTTCCGCCGATCTCGCGCGGGCGCACACGGCGCTGCGCGATCTGCTGGCCGGTACGCCGCTCGAATCGCGAACCGGGGTGGCCGCGGAACTGGTCGGTGCCTTGGTGACCACCGCCGAGGGCGCGGCCGCCGTGCGGGCGGTCAGGGGCGGCCGGGGAGACACCCAGTGGCTGATCGTCGAGGTGACCGACAAGAGCCGGGCCACACCGGTGCGGGACGTGCCGGATCCCGAGACCGGTGTGCTCACGCCGACCGAGACCGGCGAGCTGCTGGCCCTTTTGGACGAGAAGTCGCGCACCTGGGGGTTGGAGATACACCGGGACGGCGACCGGACCAGGCGGTTCACCCTGGCCACGCCCGCCGTGCCCGACGGATCGCTGCGCCCCGCGCCGGATCCGGTGATCGATCTGACCTTCGCTCGGCACGAAGTGGCCCCGGCTGGTGGGACCGTCCGCGGCGCTGTGGTCGATCTGCTGGAGCGCGCGGGATGGCCGGAAGACCGCACCGAGATGATCCGCACGGCGGTATCGGAGATATTCGGCAATGTCGCCCTGTATGCCCCGGAGGGAGGTGCACGGGTCCGGGGCTGGTTCACCGGGTCGGACGAGGAAGAGCTCGTGGTCGAGATAGCGGATGATTCCCGCGGCGCCCCGGGCTGGAAGTTCACCGCCGCGGAAGCGTCTACCGAGCCGATCACCGCGCCCGCCGACGATTACGACCCCGCCGCGGCGAAGGCGCTGCTCGAGTCCATCGACCTCGAAGCGCTGCTGGCCAATGAAATGAACGGTCCGCGATTGGGTGCCAACCGGGCCGGCGGTACCCACGACCGCGGTGGGCGGATCGTTCTGAAAGCCGCGTCCTCGATCGGCTACGAGATGGCGGCGAACGGCGCTCCGGGCAAAACGGTCGTGATGCACTTTCCGAAGGAGATATCGGAACAGCCCGCACCTCCCATCGTGTCCGGTGACGAGGAGTCCACTCCGGGCAGCGCACCGCCCCGGCCGGCCGGTGGTCCCACCCCCGGACCGGAGCCTTTGGCCGTACACCCGGGCAACCCGGAGGAAGCGATCGGCCGGCGCGACCGCGGCCGGCACAACCCTTTCGTGGGTGGGCCGGGTTACGCGGGCCTGGGCGGGCCGGCGGTCTGGTTCCACCACCCTCCCGGCGATCCGCGACCCGGACAGCGAGAGGCAGAGCATTCCCCGGCGCAGCCCCGAGGCAACCCGCCGGAACGACCTGCGAGAACCGAATCCCGGCCCGGCTCGGGACCTGCCACGCCCACGCACCCGTCGGGCGGAGTCACAGGGCAGGCGGGCACGGTACGAACGTCCGAGCCCGGCTACGCGCTCGCGCGCTCCGAGAAGACCGAGGTGGCGGCCGAGGGTGCGACCGATGTCCCGTTCCATCGGGTGATCGTCCGGGCAGGACGTATCTACAACGTCGCCGACGGCAGTCTCCACAATTCGGGCCCGATGGGTGAGGTCTTCCTCATCGGGCCCGATCCCGACGATATCCGCTGCGGGCCGGTCTCGGATTTCACCCACAGCATTCTGTACAGGACCCAAGAGCCGGGCACCGAAGGGGCTATCGGGTGGGGGATCTGGATAGTAGTGGACGGCGAGCCGCAGCCCGACCCCGCCGCGCCCGAGTTCAAGCTGGCGTTGGGTGGCTACCCGTTCGGCGAGCAACAGTTCGACCCGAAATTCATCGCTCAGACGCTGGAGGTCCTGCGCTCGCGGGGACTCGATATCAGTGCGGCGCAGGTGAGCAGCGGCGCCTTCCAAGGGCGGATGTGGATCTCCGGCAGTGTGAAGCCCAGGATCGAGCGGTTGGTCGACAATCTCCCCCGCAACATCTCCGGCCTGTTCGAGGGTTTCGGCAACGATTACTGGGTATCGGCGGTAAGCACCGAACCCGGTCCGGACTATTACTCGATAACCCTCGACATCCACCCTGTCCGCGCCCACCCGGGCCGGGTGACCCTGGAACTGCGCCGCGAAGACAACACCTACACCGCCCGGTACATCGATGTGGACCTCGGGCAATCGCCGGCGCGCGTGAACCCGGCACTGCACGCCGTGCACCGCCTCCTGGCTCCCTGGCTCGCGGAGAACGACGCGGTCTTCCTCGGCGGTCTGCCCGAACCGGTGGACGGGCCGGAGCCCACGGACGCTGCGGGAGAGAACCGAGCCGGGCCGGACGAACCACCGATCCCACGCGGCGGTGGCACACCGGCTCCGGGGCCGGAGCCTCTCATGTTCGCACCCGAGGTCGACCCCCTCGGCAACACCGCGCGGCGCGGCCACCGGCCCGGCCTCCGGGCAGGTGAACGCTGGGCGGTGTGGAACGGTATCGGGAACGGTCCCGACGCCGACGCCGCCGGACCGGACGCGCGAAACCCGGACCGGCCCCGCGTTCCCACCGGCCGAGGCTCCCGGGACGAGGCCGCGGAACTGCGGGCATCGGTCGATACGACCCGCCTGGACTCGGTACGCGCGGCGTTGACCCGAGATCTGGCCGCGGCGCGGCGCGACGGCAGTACCACGGCGGCGGATACGACTCGGCTCGAGCAGATCCTCGCCCACCTCGACGAACTGCGCACCGCCCTGGACCGAGCGGCCCCCGCGCCGGCACCGCAACGGTTCCGTCTGCTGGTGCACCATTTCCATGCCGCCGCGGAACGCGAGGCAGCCGAGAGCGATGCCGGCGATATCATGGCCGGGCGGGTTCCCGGCGACCTCGAGGAAGTACTCGACAGATACCGCGCGGCGCAGGAGCGTCTCCGCGCGCTGGGGCAGGACCTGGATTCCGATCGGGCACGGGCGGTATCGGCCGAACCCGCCCCCGCGCCGACGCCGTGGTCCCCGGCCGCGCACGGCGACGCGGATATCGCCGCCCTCCGGCAGGTCGATATCGCGCGGCTCCGCCGGACAGCCGAGCAGGCCTTCGCCGAGGTGGTGCGGGCGGGCGAAACCGCCGATAGTGTTCCTCCGGAGGACACGGCCGCCGCCCAGCGGGCTTTCGAACACTATGTGGCCCTTCAGCACTCGTTCGGCCTGCTGGACGAGCTGCTGAGCACCGTGGAGCTGCCCCCGGCGGTGATCGACCGCAACCGCCTCGGATTCTTGATCGAGCACTTTCACCGTGTTCTGACCGAGCCCGCCTACCCACCGTCCCCGTTACCGCGAGAAGAGCCCCGGACCGCCGCCGCACGGCCCGAAGACCGCCGCCCCGCAGGCGGTTCCGGCCCCGCCCCCGGACCTGTCGCATTCCACGAAGTCGACCGCGCCGAAGTGTTCGACCTGCCCGTGCGCACGCCCCGCCGCCCCTTCGCGGGCCGACCGGACCTCGACAAAGCGCTGGCCTTCCACCACGACGCGGACGGCCGGGAATGGGACGGCAGAAGCACGGACCCGCAGGCCGGCCGGAGCCCATGGAACCGAACGACCGCGGCCGGACAACCCGCCGAAGTAGTCGCGACCCCGCGGCTCCCGGGCCCGCGGAATTGGGGCCGCCCGTTGAGTTCCCCCCAGGATCTGGCGCGAGGGCTCGCACAGGTCGCCGCGGCCCTCAGGGTACGTCCGGAGGTGTTGACCGAGGACGCTCTCCACGAGGCGCTCGCTTTCGTCCAAGCTCCATTGCGGCAGGACATGGACGAGGCCATCGATACGGCCATGCAGAGCACGCGGCTCCACGAGTTACCCGCTCTCATGGGCGAGTGGATCGCGAACCGGACGGCGCCGGACTCTGGTCCGAGCCGTGAGCAGATCACGGCGGCACGGACGCGTACCGAGCAGCTGGAGCAGAAGTTGTCGGAGATTCTCGGTTTACCGGTAACGCGCACACCGGGGGATCGGGTCGAGGGAAGCGTTCCGCTGCAGGTGCTGTACGACTATTCCGGCAATTCGGAGTTGGGCCGGGTGCTGGAGACGCTCCAGGAATTCTATGCGTTGCAACAACGGGCGGAATGGGATATCGCTCCCACCGGAGCGCCGGAAAGTATGGCGCGAACCTTCCGTATCATGCACTCCGTACCCGTCGAGGGACACCATCGGCTCACCCCCGGACAGCTCGGGGAATTGCTGCACACCCTGCACACTTTGCTCAACCGGTACCCTGTTCGGCTGCGCAAGGTCGCGATACTGCCGGATTCCGAAGCCGATACCCCTTGGGCTGTGGCGCAACCGGAGACAGCGGACCGGGAGATCCGCAGTCCTACGCTGAAAATATACGTCCCCGATTCCTTCTCCGAGTCATTGGGGGAATCGGTGGTTCAAGAATTCGCCCGTATACTTTCGCTGGCCGGACGGTGGCGGGCGCAGGCCCATGCGATGACCGTTTTGGAGCGGTACCACCTCGAGGAATACAACGACCCGGACGGCTTCACGGAATGGATCCGAGAGCAGTTCCCGGCCGAACTTTTCGATCAGGACGGTAATTTGCATGTCCGCCGGGCACTCGCCGACTCGTTCGAGGCCGTTCATCGCGAGACCATCGGCACGGATACTTCCGGCGATACCGTAACCGAAGGGCAGCAGGTGCTGTACGACCTGCTGGTCGGTACGGCCGAGCATTCGAACTTCCGCAGCGATCACGCCTTCCGCGCCCCCTCGACCGAGGCGGAGATGGACCAGCTGAACCAGAAGCGGGAGCTGATCCAGTATTTCGAGACCACACTCGGCCTCGAGGTCGTGGGGCTGGACATGGTCGACGTCGATGTGGCAACAGTACGAGAGATCGTGGAGGAAATTCTGGACCACCACGAGGAGTTCGGGGATCTCACCGGACTCACGAAGGTGGCCGTACTGCCGCTCGACGGACCGGATACTTTCGCGGAAACGAGAGCATTTTTATACGGTACCCATATCGTATTGAACGAGGAATGGCTGATCGACAGGAATTCATTCCGATCGGCCGTGAACCATGCTGTAGGAATCGGGCATTTCATCAGCGTGCCCGACGAGCCGGTACGCACGATCGTCGACCACGAACTCGGCCATGTCCTTCATTACTTCATTCACGCCGACAGGGATCCCTCGGAGGAGAACATCGCCCGGGTCGAAGACCTGGGGGCCGTAATGCCGGAATTGTTCGAACTGTTCCTGGAAAGCAACCCCGAGGACACGTCGAACGAGGCCCTCTGGAAATGGCTGAGAAAAATTCTGAGCGGATACAGTTTCAAGCGCAACGAAAATACAGGCGATGATGACACGGACGCTTCCGACGACTTCGTCATAAATATCGCCGAGGCCTTCGCCGAAGCCCGTACCGCGGTTCGTAATCTCGGCGCGGACGCCGGCGGGCCTCAGCTGGTCATGAGCGCGCATCTCGAACGACACGCCCACGCGGAGGTCGCGCGCAGGCGCTATCGAGCCGTCGAACCGCCGGGCGAACCCTCCGGCGATTCGATATCACTCCCGGCACGGGCCGCCGGCCCCGCCCGGCCACCCGCTACCGGCGGCGAATCACCCGAGGTCAGGTCGGCGGCAGCCGCGGAAGCCGTTCCCACCCCCCAACAACCTCCTGCGAGCACCGAAGCCACCCGGCCCCGGGATTGGGGCCGTCCCCGGAGTTCCCCCGAGAATGTCGATCGGCTGCGCACGAAGCTGGCGGCGGTATTCGGGGTCTCGGCCGACGTGGTGAGCGAGAGTTCGTTCCGCGCGGCGCTCACATTCGTCCAGGCCCCGCTGGAGGGATTGGACCCGGCCGACTGGACCGCGTTCGACAAACACACGCCGCTCATCGAGTTGCCCGCGCTGATGGGTGAATGGATGACGAACCATACCGTCCTGGGCGCGGAAAGCTCCGATCCACGAAGAGAGCGGGCGAACAGGCAACTCGAGGAACGGTTGTCCGAGATGCTCGGTAGTCCGGTCCCCCGCACGCCGGCGACCGATATCGAGGGGATCGACCTTTTCATAAAGCTGAAAGCCTGGGCAGATATCCCGCTTCTACACGAAGTCGCGGAGGTCGTGCGGGAATTCCACGAACTGATGAGAGTGGCCGCATGGGACCGAGCACCGACGGGTACGCCGGCCGAAATGATAAATGCGTTCCTCGTCATGCACCATGTAGCAATCCAAAAGTACCACATGATCACCGACGCCGAAACGATCGAGGTGGTGCATATTCTGCACCAGCTGCTCACCCGATTCCCGTTGAAACTGACTCATGTGCGGATCGCACGAAGCAAGGACGATACCGTACTGACTTCCACGAAACCGGTCATCATGGGCCGGTCGATATACCAGACCTACTTGGATATATACCTTCCGGCAACGAAACTCCCCGAGCACCAGCTGAGCGACGCCATAACCCTGGAGTTCGCGAAGGTGCTCACACTGGCCGGGCGGTGGCGGGCGCTGGGCAACGCATCGAACGAGTTGCAGAACCACTACCGGCAACACCACGATCCAGAGACGAACGGGTTCGCCGACTGGCTGGCGGAGCAGTTCCCGGAATGTATCCCGAAGACCGGATATTTAAATGTCGAGAAAGCTCTGGAAATATCGTTTTCGAATAATTATCAAGAAATTCTCGGCCGCCGACCCGAAGCCGGCCTCGGGAACACCGAGGGGCAGCGAATACTGTACGACCTGCTGGCGGGTACCGCCGAACAATGGAACTTCAGCAACGAGCTCGCGTCCCGCTTCCCTTCGAACGAGGCAGAGGCCGGAGCGCTCGAACAGCGGGAGGCGCTGATACGGAAAGCGGAGCAGGATCTCGGCCTGCAGCTCAGCGAACTGGCCGTGATCGATTACAACTTCGATACCTTACGAGAAATTTTCGATACGATCCGCGACCATCGGAAGCAATTCGGCAGCACCACAGGACTCGATAAATTATCCGTCGCACCTATAGAAAATGATTTAACGCTCGCCTTTGTCACCAGAACCAGGGACGGTAGAACGAGAATGACCGTGAGCGAGCGATACGTGGTGGCCAGAGACGAATGGCACAGGATATTCGAGAACGCCGTCCGAACAGGACATTTCATATCCGCGCGCGGCGAAGCGGTACGCTCTACCGTGGCCCACGAACTCGGCCATGTAATGCATTATTTCATCTTGGATGGAATGGACACACCCGAGCCGGAGACCACCGAGACGGAAAAGCACTGGGAGGCGGTCACTCCGGCCCTGTACGACCTTTTCCGCCAGGAAAATCCTACGAAAGATTCCTCCGAAGAATTTTTTTCTTGGCTTCTCGAGGTGTTGAGCGGCTACAGCTTCACCACAGACGAAAAAACAGGAATCCGCGAAGTCGACATCATGGAGGCCTTCGCCGAAGCCCGAGCGGCTGCCCGCACCATGGGCGACGATACGCCGGAAGCACAGCGGATCATCAACGAGTACCTCGAACGACGCACCCATGCGGAAGTCGAGCGCAGGCGAAATTCCGCCGAACAGCAAGCGGGCGACGACAAGCGACCGGACGGCCCGGCCGCCGGTTCGGCGACGTACTCGAAACCGAGTACCGACCGGACCGCACTCGGCAGAAAGCCCTCCCGAAGTGAGCAGCGTGCTGCGGGAACGCCTCCGGACGGGCCGAGGCCGACCGCCACGCGGCAACCCGCCCGCTCCTCTCACTCGTCACTCCCACGGGAAGACGACGAGCCGCGGCGCCCCGCGTCCGATATATCCCTACCAGGGCATCGAACGGACAGCCCGGAAGGACGCTTCGAAAAGCTGCGTACCGCACTGCTCTCCGTTCTGGCCGCCGATACGACCGATACGAACCCATACCAGCTCATCGCCGACGCCGACTCCGGCGAATTGGCGGCGGCCTTCGCAGCGCTTTCGGCCCGCGAGCAGCGGGCGCTTCAGCAGCTGGCCGGACCGAGACCCGGCGTAGCTCCCGGAGGCGGTTTCACCAGGCATCAGGCATCCTCGGCCGTCGACCGGATCACGGCAACACTCGAATCCGCGCAACGTGAATCGGCGGCAAGGGCGGCTCAGGCGATCGCCGATATGAAGCCGGAGGAATTGCGGGCCGCCCTCCACCGGCTCACCGGGCAGCAGCAACGACTCGTCATCGGTTTGTTCGAACAACGCCTGACCCCAGCCACGATGGCATCGTTGACGGGCTACGACGAACCGACCATCGAATTGCTGACACGCGGCGCAGTGCGTCGGCTGGCCCGGTTCATCGCCGATGACGCGGTTGCCGATGTCCCAGAAGCAGTCCGGCTCGCCACGAGGCACCCACTCGCCGAGCCGCTGACCACCCAGCAGGCGAATCGGCTGATCGACCTCGCGCGTCGTGACGAACCCGAAGTCCTGCGCTGGTACATCGAACACCGGCTTCACGGTGACGAACGGCGGGCGGCCGAGCTACTGTTCGCCGACGGCGAAAAGGTGGCAACCGTCGCGACCAGAATGGACGTCAGCGAACGCCGTGTCCGGCGTCTACTGGAAACGGCCAGGGAAAAGCTGGCCGATCCCTTGGCCGCTCGCTTGGGGATCCCCGACCCGGAGGCGCGGGAGAGCTCGTTCCGCCGCGGACAGCGCCTCGCGCAGACAGCTGTCTTCTCCTCCGTCCAGGAAGAAACCACCGCCCTGGATCACCTCCTGCACCGCCTGATCGAGCTATTCCCCGCATGGCAGCCCACTGTGGTTCGCCGCGACTCCTCCCCTCCAGCCGGGACCGGGACATCGTCACAGCTGCCGAACCCACCCAGATCCCGCAACGCACCGACCCCTACTGTTGACGGCACCACGGACCGCCCATCGGACGATGCGATCCGACGGCGGGAATTGCGTGAGGACTTCGGTCTGCGTGCAACGCTGCATATCACAGACGATGGCGCCGCTCCCGGCCTCGCCCCGGATACGAGTAGTCGCGGTGATGCCAGCACCCGAGCGGGGAGAACTCCCTGGAGCGGTCATTCCGTGTCCGTCGAAGAGGCCCTCGATCTTCCGCACCGGCGGCATCGGGCCTCCCCGCTGTGGACTCCCCACATCGGGCGGGGCGTGCCGGAGCAGGCGTTGGCCTTCCATCACGACCACGAAGGAGAGGATCACGACCGAGGGGAGGAGAACGAGGCGCCCGAGCCCGGCCCGACTCCCGAATCCGCGGGCGAGATCCCGCGGCCCGGTTTCCTCGAGCGGATGCGTGAAAAGGCCCGGCCGCAAAACCCGCATATCGCGCGGTTGTACACCGGCGCCACCTTCTCCACCATCGGTGGGGTCGGCCTGGCCACCTATGTTCCGCTGCTCGTCGAGCAGATGAGCGATTCCGCGCAGTTGACCGGCCTCACGACCTCCGCGACCGCGGCCGCCGCGCTGCTCGCGCAATTCCCGGCCGGTTCCATCGCGGACCGGTACGACAACCGGCGTGTCCTGCGCATAGTATCGGCGACCGGCCTCGCGACCACCGGTATCGCCGGCGGCTGGATCCTCGCCGGCCTGCCGGGTGCGCTGGAGGCCGTTATCGGCTCGGCGATCATCGTCGCGGTCACCGATACCGTCGCCGGGACCAGCACGACAGTCTACGGCCGGGCCCTGGCCGCAACGGAGGAACAGAAGAAGGCCACCATGACACTGGCGCTCGTGGAGCGTCAGGCATCCGGCAGTATCGGCAGATTCGTCATCCCCATGCTGGGCCGGGTTTCCCCGGGGCTTCCGTTCCTTGCCGACTCCGCCTCCTACGGAATCAATCTCTGGGCGCTGGCCAAGGTGCCGCAGGTTCCCGCACAACCGGTGTCCGAGCGAGCCCGGCTGCTCGACGGCGCGCTCGCGACGTGGCGGGACTCTTATTTGCGCGGTAACGTCGGACTGCTCGTGCCCTGGGGTTTCGGGGCCGCCGCCAGCGGTGTGCACATGGCGGAGATAATCAACAACACGGGCTACTCGGCGACCACCGCGGGATTGCTCATGTCGGCCAGCAGCACCGGAGTTCTCCTGGCCGCCTTCACCCCGAAGCGGCTCATGGACCGGATCAACCTGAAATGGATGCATCCGGTGACGATGGCGACATGGACGGCCCTCATGGCCGGATACGCGACCACGACCGACCCGTGGATCCTGGGGACGACCTCGGTGGCAGTCGGCTCCACTGTCATGCTCACCAACAAGAAGTTCTTCGAGTACCAGGCCGATGTAGTGCCCGCCAAGGCCATAGGCGGCGCGCTTTCGACGACCAATATCGTCAACGGCGTAGGGGGGATCATCGGCGGCGCGGTCGGTGGTTTCGTGCTCCAAGCGTTGGGCGGGGCCGCGACGGGATGGATGAACGCCGGTATTTTCGGTGCCGCCGCGGCCACCTCGACCGCGCTGGCGTTGCTCACCCGTAAGAAGCCGGCATCGACCGGCGCGGATACGGAGGGACAAGAACCGGCCGAGACGGCCGATACCACCTCGGTCGTTATCGAGAACACCGCGATTCGACTCGCTCGGACTTTCCGCGCGTTCGGCGGGAACGATCAGCTCGAACCCGATGTCACCGATCCGCGCTGGGCGACCGAAGACAATTGGCGACCGCTCGAGGAAATTCTCCGCACCCAGCTGCGGCCGATCCCCGGCACCGGCGGCATCGCCGCCATCCGTGCCGCCGCCGAGAGCGTGCGCACGAGGCGGAACGGTATCGACACCATCGTTCTCGTCGCCGAGGGCGAAACCACACACGGCTGGATATTCACCAATGTGGAGGGGAATGTCCTGGTCTTCGACACCGGTATCGATAAAACCAACGACGACATTCCTCGGGTACGTAACTACGACGGCGACGAGAACGGCGAGAACAAATGGGAACCCGCCCATTTGAACAAAGAAATCGGGACGGTCTACGCCGCCTACTTCACCGCCCACGACGGTGTCCCCCTGCCACCGCCGCAGCCGCTGCGAGCCCGTGCGCACTCCCGCCATCCACGCATGATCCGAGACGCGCAGTGACAGGCAGCGGGCATATGCGCTCAGCACTGCCGGCCAGGCCCCACCGCATACGGTGGTCGGGGCGTCCGGTGTTTCGACGTTCTCCATCCTTTCCCGGACCGGGGATACCGGGCACAGGCTGATAACCTCGGCGCGCCGACCGCCAGCGGGAGCCGCGCGACCGTGTCCTGTCGTGTCCGTCGCTTTCGCGGAGCAGACCATGCGATCGGCCGCGGAAGGAGAGACGGCGTGGCCGACGAGCCGGGCGTGCTGACGACCGAGCATCCCTTGATCCGGGCACTGACCGCCGAGGCACCCACCGGATGGGAGCGGATCGATGCGGCGTTCGCCCTCACGGTCACCGAGCGGACGGCGACCGTCGTCTGTTCCGTGGGCCGGCGGACTCTCACGGCCTACCCCTCGGAGATGGTTCTGGACCTGGCTCGCGATCACCGGATGCAGACGACGCCGCCCGGTGGGCCGTGGTGGCGGATGCTGCTCACCCTGACCGGCTCGGGTGGGATCGAGGTCGAGTACGACTACGGTGAAGTGCCGTTCCCGGAGTCCCAACTGTTCGCGCCGGAGGCCTACCGCGCGGATATCGAGGCCTTCCCCCGCGAGCGGGTCCCGGTGTGGCTCGGCGCCTATATCGGGCACGGCGACCGCCAGCGGCGCGATGCGTGGCAGGCGGCGGCGCAGGCGCGGACGGACCGCGACAACCGGATCTGGGCAGTGCTGGCGGAGAACGAATTCCCCCCGTTCCCGGTGCTGTGGGCGCGCTGGGCGACGATTTCCGCCGCCTTCGTCGCCATCGGGTCCGAGTGGGGGCCACGGATCCTGCCGTGGACCGCGGTGTTCGAAGGATCGGGGCGCTCCGGTTCGACCCTGTCGATTCTGCCGAACGGCCGGGCCGTCCTCTCCGGCGGAGTATGGAACGCCCCCGAACTCGATGCCGTGTACAACAACGGTGCCCCGATGCCGGGGTTCTTCGCCGGCGCCCCCGACTGGGTCACCGACGAGGTGCTGAACCCGCGCGCAGCCGCCGGGCTGCTGTCCTTCTGCTACTGGTGGGAGGCGGGCCGCTGGTACCGGGGCGAATCCCCGTCCGCCGAGCACTGCGCCACCGCGTTACCGGGCATGTGGACCGCCGAGACCGTGCGGGAGATCGTCACCGGCCTCGTGGGTGAGGCCGGGGGCGTCGCGAGCCCGGAAGCCGCCGCCGCCCTGATAGCGGCGGCCGAGACCGGTATGGTGACCCGGTCGGCGCTGGCCGAGGTCTTCAGCGAGGACCACGATATCGACGGGGCGTTCCATCAGTACTCGCTCGCCGGTCTGGTAGCCACCAGACCGGAGCCCATACCGGCCGAGCAGGCCATCGCTCATGTGCGTGACTACATCACCGGCCGGAACCTGGACACCACGGGCTACCCGCTGGCACAGCTCACCGCCGAACGGTTCAGTGTGGGCTGGATGGTCTATGTTCCGGTTCCCGACGGGGAGATGGCGATCGGCCGCGCCGTGTTCTACGTCGCCGACGACGGGACCCTGGAACATTCGAGTTCCTCGGTTCCACCGGCCACCGCCATCGCGCGGCACGAGCGCGCCTTCGCCGAACGGCACGGTCCGGCCGGCACCGACCGGACCCCCGCCAGGCCCTGACCGGCCGGTCTGCCGGACAACCGGCACGAAAATACGGAAAACCCGGGACCGTGCGGTCCCGGGTTTTCCGATGGTGGAGCTAAGGGGAATCGAACCCCTGACCTTCTCGATGCGAACGAGACGCGCTACCAACTGCGCTATAGCCCCGTGCGGCTCGGTGAACCGCGCTGTGCCACTCTAGCAAATCGGGTTGCAAGAATCCGAATCGAGGGGTTGACCTGCGGTTCTATCCGAGACAACCGCCCCGGTTCAACGGACTCGCTCGCACCTCACGCCCCCGCGGCGCGACGGATCTCCCCACCCGTGGCACGGTTGCGTACCGTCCGGGCGGCCCCGGCGTCATAGGGCTCGAGGTGCTCGAAGGCGGGGTCCTCGTCGTCGAGTTCGAGCAGATGGGAGCGGCGGCGGAGGGCACGGGCGGTGTCCCGGTCCATTCCCGGGCGGGCGGTGCGCGGTGCGGCGGCTTCTCCGGCATCGAAACCCGGGGCGGCCGCGGGCTGTGCCCGACCGGCCAGGCGGGCGCTGCGGCGCCGCCGGATCTCCTGCTCGATACGGACCTGTTTGCGGAGGTAGGCGAGGTAGGTGACGAGCGAGAGCGCGGTCCCCCCGCAGCCCCACCAGAAGAGCGGAGCGATGGCGACGGCGAGACCGCCGCACAGCACGGTGCCGAGAATGAGCGCCACCACGGCCCGTTGCCGGAAGGTATAGCGGGCGGCCCGCGCGACGGCATCGGCCTCGGGGTCGTAACCACCGCGCCCGCGGCGGGTGGGAACGAAACCTTCGTCCTCGTCCTCGGGTAGCGCCGCGCGCGGACCGGCTGTCCGGACGGGCGGAATCCGGGCCGGCGCGTTGTCCGGGATACCGGACTCGGCATCGATGCCTTCTTCCGCGGCGTAGCGGACGCGCGCGGAAGCGGTTCCCGTCTCGTCTTCCACGCCGGGGCCGAAATCCGCTGCGGCCTCGGCGTGGTCGTCGACGCCTTCCAGCCGTTGCTCGTCGGGCGCGGTGATGGTCTCCTCGGCTGTGCTCATCGGATCCTCCGCATCGTTGCCGTGGTGACGCTTCCTGTGGGACCGGGCGGACCGCTTCTTACGAGCGCGCCCACTTCCTTTGCGACGTTCGGAATCACCACGATGCAGTACCCGCGTAGCCAGGGCGGTATCGGTCGTCCGGCGAATCCGGGGATGCCGGTCGGCGAGGATGGGGAACAGAACGAAGACCCACAGCACGACCAAGCCGATCCACAGGATCGAGTTCGGCATCGTCGTCAGCACCTCCATCCCGCCTGGTCGTCGTCCAAGCCCACCCCATGAACCGTGTCCGTCCCGGTGCCGGAGTTGTTCCCCGCGGGCACGTTTCGCAGATCGTGGTACGAGCTCTGCACCGGCGACGCAAGACGCACCACCGACGTCCGTAGGTTAATTGCCGGTAGGGGTACAACACGGCAGGCGCGCCGTGCACATGCGCCACACGAGTCACATTTCCACCAGAACCGATCCGGCCGAGCCGGTTCCGGGTGGCCGGCTCACCGCTGCGTCAACCGACCTTCCCGGGCCAGGCGATCGACGATCCCGCCGGACAGTTCCTCGACCGTCATACCGACCAGGAGATGATCGCGCCAGGCTCCGTCGACATCCAGATATCTACGGAGCAGGCCTTCTTCCCGGAACCCCACCTTGCGCAGCACGGCCTGACTCGCCAGATTCTCCGGCCGGACCGTGGCCTCGACGCGATGCAGGCCCACCGGGCCGAAACAGTGGTCGAGCCCCAGGGCCAGCGCCGCGGTCGCCACGCCCTGTCCGCCGACATCCTTGGCCACCCAGTACCCGATCCACGCCGAACGCAGCGCGCCGCGCACGATATTGCCGACCGTCAACTGGCCACTGAACGCACCGTCGACCTCGATGGCCAGCGGAATCATCGCGCCCCGGCGCGCTTCGGCTTTCAGGCTCGACCACAGCGGGGGCCAATTCGAGGCATGGTTGCGGGCATCCCAGGCGCCCCGTCCGGTCGGCTCCCACGGCTCCAGATGATTCTGGTCCCGTAATCGGATCCGGCTCCACGCCGCCGCGTCACGCAACCGTACCGGGCGCAGGCTCACCTCGCCGGCCCCCACGCGCACCGGCCCCAGGCGCGCGGGCCACCCGGGGTGCTGGGCGGCCCGGAATACGTTCATGGACTCCACTTCTAGCCGCGCTGCGCCAGGAACGCGACCCGAACCTTGTCACCGGTGCGGATTTCGGTGTCGTCGGGTTCGACCACGATCAGGCTGTTGGCCTCGGACATGGCGGCGAGCAGATGCGACGATGCGCCCGCGCTGTTGCCCAGCGGCTGCACCAGATACTCGCCGGTGGCCTCGTCACGCATCAGCTGAGCACGCAGGTAGCCCTTGCGGCCCGCCATGGACTGGATGGGCGTGATGGTCCGTGCCCGGATGATCCGGCGCATCGGCTGCCGTCTACCCAGCGCGATCCGGATCAGTGGCCGCACCATCACCTCGAAGACCACCAGGGCACCCACCGGATTCGACGGCAGCAGGAACGTGGGCACCTCGTCGCGGCCGAGCCGCCCGAAACCCTGTACCGAACCGGGATGCATGGCCACCCGGGTGATTTCCAGTTCCCCGAGCCCTTCGAGCGCCTCGCACACCTGCTCGGAGGCCCAGCCGCCGACCGCACCGGCGATCACCACCACTTCCGCCCGCACCAGCTGGCCCTCGACCACATCGCGCAGGCGGCGCGGATCCCCGTCGACGATACCGACCCGGTTCACATCCGCCCCCGCGTCGCGGGCGGCGGCGGCCAGTGCGTAGGAGTTCACGTCGTAGACCTGCCCCGGCCCGGGCGAACGGTCGATATCCACCAGTTCCTCACCGATGGAGATCACCGACAGACGAGGCCGCGGATGCACCAGCACCTTGTCCTGGCCCACGGCCGCCAGCAAACCCACCTGGGCGGGCCCGATGATCGTGCCGGCGCGCACCGCCACATCCCCGGGCTGCACATCGTCGCCGGCGCGGCGCACATAGTCGCCGGAACGTACCGGCTCGTACACCTTGAGACGGCCGCGCCCGCCGTCGGTGAAATCCAGCGGGAGTACCGCGTCGGCGAGGGTGGGCAGGGGCGCGCCGGTGGCCACCCGCACCGTCTGCCGCGGCTGCAGCCGGATCGGCTGCCGGGACCCGGCGAGTACCTCGCCGACCACCGGTAGCGTCAGATCGACCAGTTCACCGTCTTCGTCGCGGATATCGGCACCCGCGGAGGCCACGTCCACGCTGCGTACCGCGTACCCGTCGATCGCGGCCTGGTCGAAACCCGGCAGCGGTCGCTCGGTCACCACATCCTCGGCGCACAACAGGCCCTGGGCCTCGGAGATCGCGACCCGCACCGGCCGCGGCGCGACGGCCGCGGCGGTCACTTTGATCTGCTGATCCTCAACAGAGCGCATCCAGGCCTTCCCGATGTCCTCGCCGGAGCAGGCGATCTCATTCGTCCGCGGTGAGCTGCGGGTTCCAGTCCGGGCTCAGCCGGTGCTGGAGCCACTCGCGCAATGCGGGACCGTATTCCTCGCGTTCCAACGCGAAATCCACCGCAGCACGAAGATAGCCGCCGGGGTTACCCAGATCATGGCGCGACCCACGGTGCACGACCACATGGACGGGATGCCCTTCGTCGATGAGCAGCGAAATGGCATCGGTGAGTTGCAATTCCCCACCGGCGCCGGGGCCGATCCGGCGCAGCGCGTCGAAAATGGCGCGATCGAGCAGGTAGCGACCGGCCGCGGCATAGGTGGAGGGCGCCTCGGCCAGCTTGGGTTTTTCCACCATTCCCTTGACGCGCAGCACATTCGGATTCACCGCATCGGGTACCGGGGCCACATCGAATACACCGTAGGCACTGACCTGTTCCTTCGGCACATCGATCGCGCACAGCACGGTGCCGCCACGTTTGCGCCGGACCCGGTTCATCACGTCCAGCACACCACTGGGCAGGACCAGGTCGTCGGGCAGGAGCACCGCGATCGCGTCCTCGTCGGCGTCGAGCGCCGATTCGGCCTGGGCCACCGCGTGACCGAGGCCGAGTGGCTCCTCCTGCACCACCGAACTCACATCGAGCAGCCCGGGGGCCTTACGCACCTTTTCGAGCAGCTGGAATTTCCCGCGCTCGGCCAGCGTGCTCTCCAGCATCAGGTCTTCCACGAAATGCGCGACCACCCCGTCCTTCCCGGGGGAGGTCACGATCACCAGGCGTTCGGCGCCGGATTCGGCTGCCTCACAGGCCACGAGTTCGATACCCGGGGTATCGACCACCGGAAGCAGTTCCTTGGGAACCGTTTTGGTAGCGGGCAGGAACCGGGTTCCGAGCCCGGCCGCGGGAACGACCGCCGTCCGGAACCCCGGTCCCGGACCCTGGACGTCTCCGTTGCCCTGCGCTGCGGCCTTTGCTGTCATATACACACCCTATCCATCCGTAGCGCCGTCCAAACGGCTGTACACCGGCCTACCGCGGACGCCGCCGAGCGGGACCGGTACCGAACGAGCCTATGGTGGTCGCCGTGCGGATGCCCGACGAGATCGATAAGCAGGCCTGGCGCGCGGTGATCCGGGCGCGCCGGGCGGAACTTCCGGAGTCCGCGCGCGCCGCCGAGGCGGCCGCCCTCGCCGCCGCCGCGGCGGGGCTGGGTCCCGCTGAGTGGATCTGCGCGTATGTACCGGTGCGCGGAGAGCCGGGATCGGTGACGATGCTGGACGCGCTGCGGTCGGCCGGCAGCCGGGTGCTGTTACCGGTGACCGGTGAGCCGGGCCCCCTGTACTGGGGTGAGTACACGGGCGCGGAGGCTCTGCGCCCGGCCCGCTACGGATTGCTCGAACCGGCGGGCCCGCCGCTGGCTCCGGAAGCCGTCGCGCAGGCCGAGGCGGTACTGGTCCCGGCCCTCGCGGTGGACCGGCGCGGGGTACGGCTGGGCCGTGGGGCGGGGTACTACGACCGCACGCTGGGGCTCGCCGATCCCGTGGCGCGACTGATCGTGGTGGTTCGCGACGACGAGGTGGTCGAGCGGCTGCCCGAGGAGCCGCACGATATCCGGATGGGCTGGGCACTCACTCCGGGCGGCGGGCTCCGGCGACTCGGGGAGGCACCCTCCTGAGCTGGGCGGAAGTGGTATCCGGCACAGTATCGCGCAACGGGGAATCGAAGAGAGATTGGCGTTGTTGGCACTGTCGCCTGTAGAGTGCTAAGTCTCGAATACCGCGGAGGACCCAGTGCCAACCTATTCATACGCGTGCACCCAGTGCGACAACCGCTTCGATATCGTTCAGTCCTTTACCGACGAGGCACTCACGGTCTGCTCGGAGTGCTCGGGGACCCTGCGCAAGCTGTTCAACTCGGTGGGCATCGTCTTCAAGGGCAGTGGCTTCTACCGGACCGACAGCCGTAGCGGCTCCTCGACGGCCAGCGAACCGGCCAAATCCGAGAGCTCGACGCCGGCCTCGGCCGGTTCGAGTTCGGACAAGGGCTCCGCCGGCACCTCCTCGACGCCGGCGGCCGCCGCGAGCTGAACACATACCGCTACCGCCGGCAGGACGGTAGCGGTGACTCGGCGGTGCGGTAACGTCCCGACCGGTTCATCCACAGCCCGCTGGTTGTCCACAATCGAGCGCACGATCGTCCCGGCCGGATTCCGGGCTCCTACGCTCGGTCCATGAGTCCCGCTCGCCCCGGCCCGCGCGCCCGTCTCGGTTCCGGTGAAACCTGGCGCGATGCCCTCGACAATCGTCCGGAATGGGCGGACGCGGTCCTGCTCCGACGTATTCTGGCGGGTCTCTGCGCGGTGGCGGCAGCCGTTCTGTTCGTGCGCGGCGACCCGGACGCGGCTCGCGTCCAGGTGGTGGTAGCGGCCCACGATCTGGCGCCCGGGCACCTGCTCACCACCGCCGACCTCCGAATCGCGCACTACCCGCCGGGGGCCGTACCGGCCGGCGCCACCCGCGAACCGGCCGGCCTCACCGGCGCGGTACTCACCGCTGCCCTGCGCTCCGGCGAGGTACTCACCGATGTTCGAGTGGTCGGCCCGCGGCTCGCCGAGGTGGCGACGGGTGTTCCGGACGCGCGAATCGTACCGATCCGACCGGCCGATACGGCGGTTACCGGAATCCTGCGCAGTGGTGACCGCGTGGATGTGGTGGCCGCCGATACCGAGGACCCGGCACGGGCACGGACGCTGGCCACCGATGCGCCGGTGGTGCTCGTCTCGGGTAACCCCGCGGACTCCGGAACGAACCGTCGTCCCGAGCGGGTGGTACTGGTGGCGCTGGAGGCCCCGCACGCCGCGGTTGTGGCCGCGGCCTCGCTGCACAGCGCACTCACGGTGATCTTCCACTGATTCCCCGACCGACGAGAGGGACCGGTCGCAGACAAGCGACAGGTCCCTCTCCGAATCCGTGGGCCGGGCAAGGCCGGGGATACTCGGCCGTTCCGGCGCAGCCGCGAATCAGCCGAGGCTGAACGGTCGGCCCCACAGGGTGACCACGGACATGACATTGTCGGTCTCGACCTTGACCCGTACGAACGAGCGCGCCTGCGCGTATCCGCCGCAGCCGGTGAGGTCGATGGTGGTGTCGGACCAGGTGACCGACCCACTGTTGCCGTCGAAGGAGTTGTTGGTGGCGTGGTCCTCGTTGCCGTAGTCGTCGGGCTTCTCGATATCGAGAACATAGAAGGATTCGGCCTGACCGGGGCCGACGGTCAGATTGGCGCTACTCTCCCCACTGGGGCTGATATCGACGGTATCGCCCTCGACGCTGACATCGGCGCCCGCCTCACCCCCGACACCGCCGCCGGCGATATTGACCTGGCAGCCCACGACATAGCCCGGGTAGATTTTGCCGCCGACATCCTCGCCACCGGCGATCTCGACCTGTGCGCTACCGGAGACCCAGGCATTGCGGTGGACCGGGGTGGCACCCATCGAAGGACTGATGGTCGCGGACTCGCCGACCATACGCACGGTCACCACCGTGCCGTCGGACAGCGTTTCGACGATTTCGCCGCCGGGCAGCGGCACGAAGGTATCGGCATGGGCGGCTCCGGTGGAGAACAGGCCCAGCGCCATCGTGGCGGCCGCGCCGGCACCGGCCAGGCGCGCCAGATTCTTACGGTTGAACATGTGTTTGTGCCCCTCTGGGGTTGAATTCGCTACAGCGAGAGGTATGTGGTGGGTGAATTCGACCGATGCCGGCGTCAGCCGATACTGAACGGCTGCCCGTAGAGGGTGGTCTTCGAGTAGTGGTCACCGATGATCTCGACCACGGTGTAGGCCCGGGCCTGTGCGTAACCGGCGCACCCCTGGATCTCCATCTCCACGTCCTGGTATTCGACCGAGTAGACACCGGGCTTCTCGATGTCCTTGAGTTCGATCTGCACGAATTCGACCTCGCCCGGGCCCAGTTTCACCCCGATCGAGCCGCCGATACTGCCGCCACCGACCTCGAGACCGAGGGAGCCACCGAGGCCGATCGCGTTATCGGCGATGCTCACCTGGCAACCGACGATATAGCCGGTATTGATCTGCGAGGCACCATGCGTAGAGGAGTTGTTGGTGCCGTCCTCGCCGGTCGGGCCGTTGTTCGGACCCGCCTCGCTCTCGGGGGTCACGGAGACATCGGCGGTGGCCCTGCCGGAGACCCAGACGGTCCGGCCCGCGCCGTTGGCCGCCATGGACGGCGAGACCAATGCGCTCTCATGGGTGCGGGTGATCTTCACGCCGGGCCCGATCTTCTCACCGTCGGGCAGCGGCACGAAGGTGTCCGCGTGCGCGGCACCGGTCGAGAACAGGCCCATCGCCACAGCAGCGACAGCGCCGACGCCCAGAGCGCGCATACCGCAGTGCAAACCGGTGGTGCGGTTCTTGCTCATATTTCCCCTCATCAAGGTTTTCAGCGACACCCGCCATCGCAGCGATCGACGGCGGGGCGGCCCGAGAACAGGCTTCATAGAGCTTGAGGGACGGCTGTAGCCACCAGATGAACCCGGAACCGCACAACCGGTGAACACTCGAATACCGTGCCGCTGATTCGGTATGGCGCCCGGGTGAGGGCGAGGTAGCCGAGAGGTAACGGATGGTGGGGCAACAGGGGCGGCAACCGGCTGCCGGGGCGGCGCGGAAACGGAAATACCGGCCCGCCGCAGCTGCGGCGGGCCGGTATTCGTGCTGGTGCGGGGGTTCGAGCGGTTGTCAGCCGAGACTGAAGGGCTGACCCCACAGGGTCACCCAGCTGATCACGTTCTCGGTTTCCACCTCGACGCTCACGAACGAGCGGGCCTGCGCGTAGCCGCCGCATCCGCTGAGGCCGATGGTCTCGTCCGACCAGGTCACCGAGCCGCTGGTGCCCTGGAAGGAATTGTTGGTCGCGTGGTCCTCGTCGCCGTAATCGTCCGGAGCCTCGATATCGAGGACGTAGAACGATTTGGCCTGCCCGGGCCCCAGCGTCAGGTTGCCGCCGGTTTCACCGCTCGGGCTCACGCTGCCCTCGCTGTCGAAACTGGCGCCGCCGGCGACCCCGGCACCACCGCCGCCGATATTGACCTGGCAGCCCACGACATAGCCGGGGAAGATGGCGCCACCCGCGTCGCTACCGGCGATCTCGACCTGCGCGCTGGCCGAAACCCAGGCATTGCGGTGGACCGGAGTGGCACCCATCGACGGGCTGATGGTCGCGGACTCGCCGACCAGGCGCACAGTCACCACCGTGCCGTCGGACAGCGTTTTGACGATCTCGCCGCCGGGCAACGGCACGAAGGTATCGGCATTGGCGGCACCGGTGGAGAACAGGCCCATGGCGATGGTCGCGGCGGCGCCGGCACCGGCCAGGCGCACCACAGTCTTACGGTTGAACATGGTGGGATCCTTCGAGGGGAGAGCTCGCGGACTACGCGAGAGGAAATTCGTTTCGATACGACGCGGACGGACCCGCCGGCTCAGCCGATGCTGAACGGCTGCCCGTACAGAGTGGTCTTCGAATAGTGGTCACCGATGATCTCGACGACCGTGTAAGACCGCGCCTGCGCGTAACCCGCGCACCCCTGGATCTCGATTTCGGCATCCTGGTACTCCACCGAATACCGGCCCGGCTTCAGGATGTTCTTGTAGTCGATCTGGACGAACTCGACCTCGCCCGGGCCCAGTTCCACACCGATCGAGCCGCCGACATTGCCGCCGCCGACCTCGAGGCCCAGCGAGCCACCGAGGCCGAACGCATTCTCGCCGATGCTCACCTGACAGCCGACGATATAACCGGTGTTGATCTGCGAAGCGCCGTGCGTGGACGAGTTGTTGGTGCCGTCCGCCCCGGTGGGGCCGTTGTTCGGCCCCGGCTCGCCCTCCGGGGTCACCGCGACGTCGGCGATCGCGTTACCGGAAACCCAGACCACCCGGCCTGCACCGTTGGCCGCCAGCGAAGGCGATATGACGGCATGTTCACCGGTGCGGGTGATGGTTACTCCCGGTCCCGCCTTCTGACCGTCCGGCAGTGGCACGAACGTATCGGCATTCGCGGCGCCCGTCGACAGCAGGCCCACGGTGACAGCGACAGCCGCTCCCACCCCCGCGATCCGGGCACCTTTACTCACACCGTCGGCGCGGTTCTCGCTCATATTTTCCCTCATCATTTCGGACAAACAGCACGACCGTCGAGACTCGGACCAGCACTCTCCGGCTCCGAACAGTGTTTCGCTCGTTTGTTACCCACAGGTGACGACTTGTTATTTCGATGCAACGCCGCAAAACGGACATTGCGCACGAAAACGGCCGACGGGGTGCACGGACTCACCCTCGCCGGACCACCTTTGCGGTGGTCGGCGTCCCGAGATTAAACGTTCGACAACAGACCGGACAAAGGTTGCATTCGCTATATTCTTATGTGATTCAAATCACATCAAATAAGCGCATTACGTGCATATACACGTAAAATCCGGGGCCGCTCAGCGCCCCGGCAACCGTCCCAGTCGCGGGAAATCCGACATACGGAAAAATGACGAGAACCGGCCGACAGGCGAACAGCGGCACTGCCGCCGGGCGAATTACGACGGCCGCGATACCTGAGCCTTCCGGAAATACCCCGCACTACCCCCACGATATCGGCGCTCGGTCGATGAGCGACCGAAAAGCATTGTGCGCCAATAAGTTCGAATAATCAGCCGACCCCGCCATGATGCGGCGGAACCTGCGAGCGCAACCACTCGTCCTCGTACTCCGAGCGAGACCCGTCGTCCCGTTCATCCCGCGTGGTGGCCGGCAGCACCTCGCCGAAAACACGATCCAGCCGGGCCGGATCCCCCGCCCGGCGACGTGCCCGGCGGGGACCCTCGGAGGACTCGCCCTCACTCATCGTGCCCGCTCACTCCAGCAGGCCGGACAACTCACCGATGACGCGGCTCGCCAGCGGTCCCAAGGTGGCCATACCGTCCCGGACAGCGGCGCGCGTCCCCGGCAGGTTCACCACCAGGGTGCTCCCGGAAATCCCGGCCAGCCCACGCGACAATCCCGCGTCCAGCGACCCCGCCACCCGGCCGGAGGCCCGCAGCGCTTCGCTGATCCCCGGCAGATCACGGTCCAGCACCTCCGCCGTGGCCTCGGGGGTCACATCGCGCGGCGACATACCGGTCCCGCCGACCGAGATCACCAGGTCCACCCCACCGATCACCGCGGTGTTCAACGCGTTCCGGATCGCCACCTCGTCCGCCTCCACCGAGACCGACGCGTCGACCAGGAAGCCCGCCTCGGTGAGCAGTTCGGTGACCAGCGGTCCCAGCGAATCCTCACCGCCGTGCGCCGTTCGATCGTCCACGACCACGACCAGTGCGCGCCCCGCCACAGGAGCATCGATTTCCATACCGCTCACCGTAGCGTCGACCCCGATCGCCGTGTGCTCGCCCCCGGTCACCAGCTGCATCATCTGCCTCCTTCCACCGCCGCGGCGGCAAGGGTTACCTCGACTGTTTTGGTATTACCGCCCCGGGCATCGGTATACGTGACTTTCACCTTGTCTCCCGGTTGTTTCGACCGCACCGCGGCGACCAGCGCGTCGCCCGAGTCGATGGTGCGGTCGTCGAGCCGGGTCACGATGGAGCCGGCCGGAATCCCCGCCCCCGCCGCGGGGCCGTTCGCGGTGACATCGAGAACACGAGCGCCGTGTACCGATTCGTCACGCTGCACCGTCATCCCGATCTGCGCGTAGGTGGCGCGGCCCGTGGTGATCAGTTCATCGGCGACCCGGCGCGCCTGATCGACCGGGATCGCGAACCCCAGACCGATCGACCCGCTCTGCTGACCGCCCGCCCCCGACGAGCCCAGGCTCGCGATGGCCGTATTTATCCCGATCAGCCGACCCGCGCCGTCGACCAGCGCGCCACCGGAATTCCCCGGGTTGATCGCGGCATCGGTCTGGATCGCATCGATCACCGGGTTCGGGACCGTGGGATCGTTACCGCCCTCACCGGTAGTGGATACCGGGCGATTCAGCGCCGAGACGATACCGGTGGTGACCGTCCCCGCCAACCCGAGCGGCGAACCGATGGCCATCACCGGCTGACCCACCTGCAACCCGGCCGAGCTACCCAGCTCGATCGGCTTCAGATCCGTTCTGCCACGCGCCCGCACCACAGCCAGGTCCGAGACGGGATCCGCACCCACCAGAGTCGCCGGAGCGGTGCTGCCATCGGAGAAAGTGACCCGCATATCGCTGTTCCTGCCGCCACCGGCCGCGACATGGTTATTGGTCAGGATCAGCCCGTCGGAAGACAACACCACCCCCGACCCTTCCCCCTGGCCCGCGTTACTGGCCACCTCGATCATCACCACCGACGGGAGCACCTGCTGAGCGACCGCCTGTACCGATCCGGCGGGCGCATTCGCGGCATCGCGGATCTCCGGCACGGGCTTGTCCAACGCGTTGACCACCGCGGGCCCTTCGCCGGAACGGGTGACCAGTGCCCCGACGGCACCGCCGATACCCCCGCTCACCAGGGCGAGCGCGAGACCACCCGCCACCAGCCCGGTACGCACCGAGTTCCGGCGCGGCGCGGGCGGTGGCCCCGCGGCGAAGAACTGCCCGTGTTCCATGGGGGGCAGTGGGCCGAACGAGCCCCCCGCCGGATACCCGGCCGTATCCGTCTGCTGGTCGCCCGGAAACCGCGGCCCCCCCGTGGCCTGCGGCCCCGCGCCCATCGGCTGCGGTCCCGCCTGCGCATGCGGGGTCGAGGGCGGCACCGGTCCTGAATCCGGCCGGTCCGGCCGATTGGTGAAATCCTCGGTCATGGTTTCTCGTTTCTGCTCATACCC
This sequence comes from Nocardia sp. X0981, assembly GCF_977089955.1. Taxonomy (NCBI): domain Bacteria; kingdom Bacillati; phylum Actinomycetota; class Actinomycetes; order Mycobacteriales; family Nocardiaceae; genus Nocardia; species Nocardia sp. X0981. Next base: position 586,831 of record NZ_OZ372435.1, read on the forward strand.
GCTGTCCAGACTGCCGACAGCGACTGAGAACGGACTGAGAGCCGGGTTTGATTTGCCCCGCCTCCGGCGGGTCGGGGTTCGGGGGATGCGCCGATGCGCGTTCCACGGTCGTGGGACGCTTGCGCACCACCGTAGGGATTCGTGGTCCCGGTCTCCACACGGGCTTGCGCGCCGCATCCGGCACCGCGGGGCCGCGGCGGCTACCGGGCCTTGTGAGCGGTGCGCCGGCGCACGGCTCGGGTACCGGAGTCATGGGGCTCCATTCCCAGTCGGTTGCTGCGGTCTCTGCCATTCTCTCGCTCCGGACCCGAAGCGGGCCACGACCGGGGACACCGGCCCTCGGGAAAGCGCGGGCGAGCCCCGGATACCCGGTCCGTCGTCCGGCAACCATGCGGGAGTATTTTCCCGGCCGATGGGTTCGGTAATTCCGATATCGTTCTTTCCGGTGGAATCATCAGTCGAATCCCGATAAATACTTACTCCAGGTAACTGTTATTCGGTTTCCGGGGTTTCCGGGCGGTATTCCTCGGGGGACGGATTCTCGCCCGGTAGTACGATCCGGATCAGCGCACCGCCGCGGTCGGAGATATCTATGGCAATGGTACCGCCGTGTTTGGTTACGACCTGTTTCACAATTGCCAGACCGAGGCCCGAACCGGGCATGGAGCGGGACGCGGTGGTCCGGTAGAAGCGCTCGAAGACGAGTTCGCGTTCCGCGGGCGGAATACCGGGGCCCGCGTCGTCCACCGATAATTCCAGCAGCCCGCGGCCGGTCTCGGCCATCACCACCCGGACCGGTTCACCGGCCGGGCTCCATTTGGCGGCGTTGTCCAGCACGTTGAGAATGGCACGTTCCAGAGCCGCATCGTGACCGTAGACGAACCAGGGGCGCAGGTCGGCGTCGAATTCCACCGCACCGCGGCGGCGCACCCGCTCCAGTGCGCGCTCGGTCACCTCCCCCAGATCGACCCGCTCGTAGACGGTCTCCGGCGCATCCTCACGAGCCAGATCGACCAGATCGCCGACCAGGTTCGACAGTTCCTCGATCTGCGCCATCACATCGGAGCGCAACTCCGCCATATCCTCTTCCGGAATGGCCGGCGCATCGGGTCGGCTCGACGCGATGAGCAGCTCCATATTGGTGCGCAGCGAGGTCAGCGGGGTGCGTAGTTCGTGTCCGGCGTCGGCGACCAGGCGGCGCTGCCGGTCCCGGGATTCGGTGAGCGCGCGCAACATGGTGTTGAAGCTTTCGGTGAGCCGGGCCAGCTCGTCGTCTCCCGTCACCGGGATGGGAGTCAGATCGTCGGTACGCGCGATGCGCTCCGTGGCGGCCGTGAGCCGGGCGATCGGGCGCAGGCCGGTACGGCCGACCGTCGTCCCGGCGCCCGCGGCGAGCACCACCCCGCACGCCCCCACCGCGAACAACAGCCAGGCCAGCCGGTCCAGCACCTCACGGGTCGGTTCCAGCCGTTGCGAAATGATCAGGGTGACCCCGGAGTCCATCCGCTCCGCCAGTACCCGCTGACTGTCGTAGGTGCGCAACGAGGACGAGCGCGCGCCCCGTGCCACCGCGATCTCCTCGGTACCGATCGGCGGAGTGGTCGGCTGCGGCGGGATATAGACGGGCAGGGCGCGTTCGGGTGAATCCGACACCGCGGGCGGGTAGATCAGCGCGACGCCGATATCGTTCGAGAACAGGGTGGCCACACCCAGCGACTGGAACGCCATACTGTCGATATCGCCGCTGATCATGGTGGCCGCGCGGGCCTGCAACTGGGCATCGACCTGACCGTAGAGGGCGCGGGCGACCATGGCGTAGGCGGCGATAGAAGTGATCGCCACGAAAATCGCCACCAGCGAGGCGGCCAGCAGAGTGACCCGCCAGCGCAAGGAGACCGTCCGGGTCAGCGGAGTCGGCGGGCGCATGGGTGCGGGCTCGTCCGGCCAGGGCCGGCCGAGGGTGGCCACCGTGTGCTTCTTGGCCGATGGACGGGGATTACGTGCCATGCCCGGGCTTACGGCGGGGTCTCGCGCAGCACGTAGCCGACGCCACGCACGGTATGGATGAGCCGGGGTTCGCCGTCGGCCTCGGTTTTACGGCGCAGATAACCGATGTAGACCTCCAGCGCGTTACCGGAGGTCGGGAAATCGTAGCCCCAGACCTCCTCGAGGATGCGGCCGCGGGTCAGCACCCGGCGCGGATTGGCCATCAGCATTTCGAGCAGTGAGAACTCGGTGCGGGTCAGCGAGATGGGCCGCGAACCCCGGGAAACCTCCCGGGTGACCGGATCCAGCGACAGATCCGCGAAGCGCATGGCCTCGGAGATCTCCCCCTGGTCGGGTGCGCGGCGGCGCAGTAGCGCCCGCAACCGGGCCAGCAGTTCCTCGAGCGCGAACGGTTTCGGCAGGTAGTCGTCGGCACCGGCGTCCAGGCCGGCCACTCGTTCGGACACCGAATCGCGCGCGGTCAACACCAGGATGGGCAGATCGTCGCCCGTACTGCGCAACCGGCGGCACACCTCGAGCCCGTCCAGTCTGGGCATCATCACATCGAGTACCAGAGCGTCGGGCCGGTCCACGGTGGCCTTCTCCAATGCGTCGATACCGTCCACCGCCAGATCGACGGTGTAACCGTTGAAGGTCAGTGATCGGCGCAGCGACTCCCGCACCGCACGATCGTCGTCGACCACCAGAATGCGCATAACACCAGTTTGACCGTAGCGACTGAGAGGCTACTGAGAGGGGGTTCCGGCCGTAGCGGGGCCGCGGGTACGGATCTGCGGCCCGGTCGCCCCGCCGTCCGTGCGCCCTTACAGCGAAACAGCAACGGCTTCTCATTCGAGGGAAGCTTCGTGGGATGGGCGAGCGCACGGCGATGGCGTGGAAGCGCCACCGCGACCTGGTAATCCATCCCGTTACCAGATACCACATTACCGACCTGTGATATGCCACGAAACCGGTTACACACCCGCTTTATTCGGGTATAACCGTCTGAACGCCCCGATTGCCCGCCGGTACCATGCACGGTATGTTCCGATCGGTAAAAACTAGACCTCTGGTTGGCTCAGCGCGGATTGCATCATAACTGAAACGGCCACGCACCAAAGAGGTCGAGCGTGATGCGGAGGCGACAGAGGCGGATGGAAACCCCGCGACCGTGGCAATTCAGCCTGTCCAACTGGTCGGTCACCCGCAAGGTCGGCATCGTCCTGGTGTTGCCGGTCGTGCTGGCAACCCTCTTCGCGGTGCTACGGATCAACAACGAGCTACGGACCCTCGAACAACTCGAGGCCGCGACCGAACAGTCACGCATCATCGCTCCCCTCGTCGACTACAACGCCGCCGTCGAACATCTCGCGGTCACCGCCACAGCCGACTGGACCGACAACTCCGCACCGCGGGCCAGTACCGCCCTCGCCCGGTTCGACTCGGCCCACGAGACCCTGGAACGGGCCCTGGACTCCAATCGGATCCGCCCCGAGGTCTCCCGCGAACTCGCCTCGGCCCTCACCCTCGGTAGCACCATGCGCAGCGGCCTCAGCACCGGCTCCCCCGCCATGGTCGGCGACCAGGCCGATGAGGTCTCGGTACGGCTCGGCAATGCGCTGGCGCGCTCCCCCATCGTGGACGACCTGTCGATTCAGCGGTACTTCCTCCAGGTGAGCGCCATCCAGAACGCGCGCCGCTCACTCACCGCGCAACGCTTGGTGATCAGTTCACCCACCGCAGAGGACAATCCCGCGATGCGGGCCCGCGTCCTCACCTCCGGCGGGGCCGAGCTCAGCATGATCCACCAGTACGGCCAGATCCTGCCGGATGTAGCGGGCAATATGCGGCCGCTGCTGGACGCCGTCCAGACCCGCCTGGCGATCTTCAGTCAGGGGGCCCCGGGTGCGTTGACCGACCCGGCCGCACACGATTCGCTGGACGCCAGCTCACAGGCCTATGAGGCCACGACCGATCAACTGACGGCCACTATCACCGGCGCCCTGCACCATGCGACCGTCTCCGCGCAGAACAGCGCGCTGCGCGAGACGGCGCTGCTCATCGCCGCGCTGCTGGGCGGCCTGACCCTGGCGCTCGCCGTCGCGCGGACCCTCGTCGTACCGGTGCGCCGGCTGCGCCGGGATGCGCTCGAGGTGGCGCATGTGCGCCTGCCCGCGGAACTCGAACAGGTGCGCGGGGGTGCCGAGACACCGGCGATCGAACCGGTGGGCGTCCAGGGCACCGAGGAGATCGGCCAGCTGGCCCGGGCCGTGGACGAAATGCATCAGCGGGCGCTCGAGCTGGCCGCTGATCAGGCACGGTTGCGGGTGCAGATCGGCAATATGTTCGAAACCCTCTCGCGGCGCAGCCAGTCGCTGGTCGAGCAGCAGCTCGGCATCATCGAGGAACTGGAACACGACGAAGACGATCCGCAGCGGCTGCAGAGCCTCTTCCGTCTCGATCACCTCGCCACCCGGATGCGGCGCAATGGTGACAACCTCCTGGTTCTGGCCGGAACGGCACTGCGCCGCGGCCAGCTCGAGCCGGTCCCGCTCTCGGATATGTTGTGGAGCGCGGTCTCCCAGGTCGAGGACTACCAGCGGGTCGAGATCGGCCATGTACCCGACGGTGTCGTCGCCGGCGAGCCGGCGGTCGATATCGAGCATCTGCTCGCGGAGGTCATCGACAACGCGCTGCGCTACTCCCCGCCCAACACCCCGGTGGCGGTGACCGTTTCACGCGCCGTCGACGGTGGCTACCTGATCGAGATCACCGACCGCGGACTCGGTATGGCCACCGAGGATCTCCAGGCCGCCAACGCGCGGCTGGCCTCCGGCGGTGAGATCAATGTCGAAACAGCGCGCCGGATGGGTCTGTTCGTGGTCGGCCGGCTGGCCAAGCGGCACGAGATCACCGTGAGCCTGCGGCGCACCTCGACCATGGCCCAGCAGCCCGGTATCACCGCCAGCCTGCATCTGCCGGGCCTGCTGATCTCACCGGATACGAGAGCCGAAACCCCGGAAGCCCCGGTGAACGAGCCGTCCCAGCCGGAGCTGTCCCGGCCCCCGGCGCGGCAGCTGGTACCGGTGCCCGATCTGCCGACCCCCGAATCGTGGCGCTCGCAGTCCGCCCCGCCGGCACCGGCGCCCGCAGCGCCCACGACCGCGACATTCGGTACGACTCCCGCCGGCCTGCCGCAACGCCGGCCCAGCGCCGAGCTCCCGGCGGGCTTCGACAGCGGCAACGGTCGTTCGAAGAGCAACGGCTCCCCGGATACTTTCTCGGCGTTCGATCCGGTTCCCGAACCCGAGGACGCACCCACCGGGTTGTGGTCGGAAAGCCACAAAACGGGATCGTTCCCGGTTCCGGTCGACACGGCCTTCGGCCGGCCCGATCCGGGCACCGCGGAGCCGCCCCCGGAAGGTGGAGAACGGGCCCGGCTCACCGCGCCTTCCGGCCTGCCGATCCGGCGCCCGGGTACCGAGCGGGAGGATCCGATCGGCCGTTCCGGGGCCGTGGCGGAGGAACCGGCCGCGACCACGACGTCCACGCGGTTGCAGCCGGTCGGCGGGGAAACGCCGACCCCGATCTATCAGCGTATGGTTTCGGAATGGCTCGTCGAGCCCGCGACCGCGCAGGACCGGCCACGCCAGGACTGGACGACACCCGCCGATCCCGGCTGGCTGGCCGCTGAGGACGCAGCCAAGCCGACTTCGGATTCCAAGACCGCCAACGGACTTCCCATCCGCAGGCCGGGCGCTCAACTGGTTCCCGGCGGCGTAACCCCTGTCGTGGACGACGCCCCGCGGAATCCGGAGGAGATCCGGAGCAATCTGACCAGACATCTGAGCGGGGTCCGCAGCGGGCGGGCCGACGCACAGCACAATGACGGAGGGCTTGCATGACCGACGACCCGAAGAACAGTACGGACGAGAACCTGAACTGGCTGGTCGCCAGATTCACCCGGGACGTACCGGGTGTCTCCCATGCTGTCCTGGTCTCCGCGGACGGCCTGCTGCAGGCGGTCAGCCCTCACCTGCCCGCCGACCGTGCCGAACAACTGGCCGCCGTGACCGCGGGCCTGGCCAGTCTGTCCACCGGTGCGGCGCAGTTGTTCGACGGCGGCAAGGTGATGCAGTCGATCGTGGAGATGCAGCGCGGCTATCTCTTGGTGATGAGCGTGGGCAACGGCTCGCATATCGCCGTGCTGGCGAACAAACAACACGATATCGGCCGGATCGGCTACGAGATGGCACTACTGGTCGATCGCGTCGGTTCGGTCGTGAGCGCAACCGCTCGATCCACCGTCTGAACGCCATGTCTCAATTCGGCCAAGGTATGCCCGGTTTCCATACCGATGGGCCCGATTACGGTCCGGGGGCGCACAATTTCGGTCCGGGCGCACAGCGCCCGGATCCCAGCTCTTCCCAGTACAACACCGGTGCCTATCGGTTCGGCGGCCGACCACAGCAGAACAGCTCACGCCGGGCCGGGCGGGTGCGCCCGTACGCCATCACGGCCGGACGTACCCAGCCCGCGGTCGAGCTGCCGATGGAGGCAGTTATCGAAACCATCTCCTATCATGGACAATTCGAGTGGCCGTCCGGCGACATTCGGGCCGAGATCCTTCGTCTCGGAACACACCAGTTGTCGGTTGCCGAAATCGCCGCGCATCTCGATCGCCCGCTCGGAATGGTCCGCGTCGTCATCGGTGATCTCGTCGTGGACGGCAACCTGCGAGTGCATTCGACTTTGACCGAGCAGGCGAGCTATGACGAGCGCCGGTCGCTGATGGAGAGGACATTGCGTGGACTCCGAGCCCTTTAGCAAGACACAGGGTGGTGCCGCGGCGGATACCGAGACCCGCGTCGCCTCGACCAAGATCGTGGTCGCCGGCGGATTCGGTGCGGGCAAAACCACTTTCGTGGGCGCGGTATCGGAGATCGTGCCGTTGCGCACCGAAGCCATGGTCACCAGCTTCTCCGACGGCATCGATAATCTCGACGATACGCCGGACAAGCAGACCACCACGGTCGCAATGGATTTCGGGCGCATCATCTTGCCCGGCAACCTGACCCTCTACCTGTTCGGCACCCCGGGCCAGCGCCGCTTCTGGTTCATGTGGGACGACTTGATCCGCGGCGCCATCGGCGCGGTGGTGCTCGTGGACACCCGCCGGCTCGAGGACAGCTTCGCGGCGGTGGACTTCTTCGAGGCCCGCAAGCTGCCGTTCCTGATCGCGGTCAACCGGTTCCCGAACGCACCCCGTTTCGCCATGGCCGAACTCCGGGAGGCCCTGTCCGTGCGGGAGGGGGTGCCCATCGTCGATATCGACGCCCGTGACGCCAAAGAGGTCCGGCAGGCACTGGCCGCCGTCACCGAATACGCGATCAACCGCTTGAAGGCCCAGGAGTACGAAGGAGCCGCCCGGCATGGTTGAGCTGCGGGCCGCGGAAACGGTCGCGAGCATCGAACTGTTCACCATGGGTTACTGGCTCACCCTGCTCACCGCCACGATATCGGCCGTCGGTATGTTCGTCGGCCTGGCGTGCGCGGTCAACGGCCGCCGGTCGGTCCGGTTCCGGCCGGTCTGGATCGCCGCCGCGGCGGTGGCGATCGGCGGGGTCGGGGTATGGCTGGCCGGTACGGTCTCTTTGCTCGGCATCTCCATTCCCGGTGCGGTTCTGCGCTACGACATCTCCGGACTCACCGGATCGCTGATGTTCGCGATAGGGGCTGTTTTCTTCGGCCTGATGATCGCGGGTCGCGAGTTCCAGGTGCGGCGTATGGCCGCTGCCGCGGGTGCGCTCGGGGTCGGTTTCGCCATCATGCTGTGGCTGCAGCTGACCTCGATCGATGTCCAGGGGTCGGTATCGGTCACCTTCTGGCTCTTCCTGGTCGCGGTCGTGTTCGCGGTGGGTGCTTCCTCGCTGTGCCTGTGGCTGTTCCAGCGGTTCCGTTTCCCCGCCGCCCGGGTGGGGTCGATCGCGCTGTTCGCGGCGGGTGTGGCCGCTCTCTACTACACCGGGATCGCCGGCTTGGAGATCCGGCTGGATTCCACGGCCGAGCCGGCCCAGGGCATGGAGTTGTTCGGTTACGCGTTCCCGATGTTCGTCATCGGCCTGCTCTCGCTGGCGGTACCGATCACGGCGGTCCTGGTGGCGCCCGACCGGTCCGAGGAGCGGATCGTGCCCGCGAAGAAGGCCGGCCCCGAGGGCAGGGGTACGACGGGTGATCCCGGCCCCGGCGGTACCGGCGACTCCGAGCGGCGGGAGCTCCGGCCCAATGCCGCGGCGGCGCTGGCCCAGCGCGCCCGGCCCCTTCCCGAACCGGCGCACTGATGCGTATGGAAACGGAATTCGTGCCGGAACAGGAAACCCTGCTGCGCGATCTGGGGACGCAGGTACGCGGTCTGCGCACCGAGGTGGCCGAACTCCGGGTCGAGATCAGCGAGATGGAGGCCACGGTGGCCGACCTGGCCGACCGGGTCGATACCCCGGCCCGGGTCGAGTTGCCCTGGCCGGTATCGCTGCTGTTGCTTCCGGCCGCTCTCACCTTGGCCCTGATCCGCCAGGTCGACGAGCTCGCCCGGGCGCTCGCGGCGGAATGTGAACCGCAGCGGCCGCTCGAACCGGATGAAAGCCCCCAGAATTGGCGATGAGCGGGTCTCCCATTTCTGGGAGACCCGCCCTCACGCACGAGGATAACCGGTCCAGGCCGATAAATCAGCACTACGACACGTTTTTCCACCGATCGCCCTTCGCGTGTCGAGAATTGCCGCGTTCCGGCGACCTTCCCCCGCAACCGAGCAGCTAGCCGGTCGAGCAGGTGAGAAGGAGGGTGCGGATTGCGAACCGGTTGCCGGTACCGCTTCCCGGACCGAAACCGCACCGCTGGATACGGCTGCCACCCCGGCTGTTTCGTATCCAGGGGGCTCGACACCGCTATCGGCGTTTCAGCTCGAGCAACCCGCGCCGCGCCGCCTCGGCCAACCGGCGCGGCACCCGGTGCACCACACCGTCCACCGTGACCGGCACCAGATCGGGTGGACTCGCCTTCCAATTCGCCCGACGGCTACGGGTGTTGGACCGCGACAACCTCCGCTTGGGGACTGCCATCTCAGTTCTCCTTCCAGGCCCGCGCGGCGCGCTTGCCGTATCTGCGTTCGAATTTCTCCACCCGGCCCTGGGTGTCGAGCAGGCGGTTCGCCCCCGTCCAGAAGGGATGCGAATCGGCGGTCACATCCACCACGATCAGCGGGTAGGTTTCTCCGTCCGACCAGGTGATCGTCCGCTCACTGGTGGCCGTGGAACGGGTGCGGAATCGGGTACCGGTACCGGCGTCCTCGAAAATCACCGGGTGATAGTCGGGATGGATACCTGCTTTCATCATTTCTCCTTCCGGGCGTGATCGCCCGTATCACCGCCGCGTCCGTCGCCGGTGGCGGCGGGATGCGGTTCCTCCGGGTCGCAGGGGTCGGCATGCCATTCACCGAAGGGGTCGGGCCACTGCGCCACCTGATGCGGCGACCGCTCGACCAGCCGCAGCTCCGTATCGTCGACCAGGGCCCAGTGCAATGCTGTGCGGATCTCGTCCGGATCGGCGCCGTGGATCAGGACGACGAGCGAGATATCGCGGTCCCCGAACCGTTGGTCCCAACGCAGTCCGGCCATCGCCAGCCGTTCCGGCTCGACCTCCGCGAGTTCTTCCGCCGACATGGCGGCCAGCCAGCGGCCCGCGCCCCCGACCCGCAGCCCGCCGCCGGCCGATTCCAGCCAGACGACCTCGTCGGGCTGCGTGGCCAGCCACACCCGGCCACGGGCGGTGACCACCCCGTCGAGCAATACGTCCAGCGCCTCGTGCAGCCGGTCCGGGTGGAAGGGCCGGCGCGCCGCGAATTCCATGAGTTCCACGCCGTTGTCCGGGCCCAGGGGTGGCTGATCCCGCAGCAGCGGTGCGTGGGCGTCGAATACCCGCCCACGCCGGGAACCGGCGGGAATCCGGCTCAGCAGTTCGTCCAGCGCGCTCGTCGTCACCTCCGCGCCCGAATCCGCCCACAGGACCGGGGCCGCCGGGATCAGCCGGGAGAACACCGCGCCGAGCCGGGAGCGCTCCAGGGCGTCCGCCCCCGCGCACTCCGTCACCACCAGAGCGTCCGCGAAATCGACCTGGCCCACCGCGAGCTGAGCCACGGTCCGATCGTCGTCGGCCCATGCCCGGCCGAGTTCGGCCAGTGTTTCCTCGCCGGTCGCCGCGGCGAACCAGGTTCGCGCGTCGAGGGCGGCGAGCACGGCCGCCACCCGCACATCAGCGGCCGCCGGGCCGTCCACTCGTCCGACGACACCGGCGACCACGATCTCCTCGATACCCCGGCAGACCGATTCCGCCTCGATCGCGGGGTCCAGGGCGAGCACGATACGGCGTACCGAGTCCCGCGCGGCGAGAGTGCACAGCAGGGGCAGCAGATCGGCTTTCAGCGTGCACGACACACAGCCGTGCGCGAGTTCGTGCACCGATACCGATGTGGTGCCGTCGAGAGCCACCGTCCGGCGCACGATTCCTTCCCGGAGCTCGGCCAGATCGTGGCGTACCACCGCGGTGCCCGTGGCCGCACCGAGGGCCCCGGCCACGAGATCGGCGGCGGCGAGAGCGCCGTGCAGACCCGCGACCACCACGACAGGCGTGCGGCGGTCACGGGGACCGGCGGATTCCGGTAACTGTGCGGGATAGGACACCATCACCCTTTCGGTAATGATTTTCAATTGCTACGCGGCACACGGTACAGTCCGAAGCCACCGTTGTCGAAAACGATTGTCATCATCGTCGGCAACCGGTCTCACCGTTCGCAGACGAAGGGAGCCGCATGTCGGCGCACTGTCAGGTCACCGGTCGCAGACCCGGATTCGGCAAATCCGTCTCGCACTCGCACAAGCGGACCAGCCGGCGCTGGGACCCGAACATCCAGCGCAAGACCTACTACCTGCCCAGCGAGGGCCGCCGGATCACCCTGAACGTTTCGGCCAAGGGCATCAAAACCATCGATCGCGACGGGATCGAGGCCGTGGTGGCCCGGATCCGCGCCCGCGGCGAACGAATCTGAGCGAGGCAGCATGGCATCGAAAGCCACCGATATCCGCCCGGTGATCAAACTCCGCTCCACCGCGGGGACCGGCTACACCTACGTCACCCGCAAGAACCGGCGCAACGACCCGGACCGGATGGTCCTGAAGAAATACGACCCGGTCGTACGCCGGCACGTCGACTTCCGCGAGGAACGCTGATGGCCAAGAAATCGAAGATCGCCCGGGACGAGCAACGCCGGCGGATCGTGGCACGCTACGCCGAGCGGCGGGCCGAACTCAAAGAACTCATCCGCAAGCCGAGCACCCCGGCGGACGAGCGCCTGGCGGCGCAGGCCGCCCTGCGCCGCCTGCCCCGCGACGCCAGTCCGGTACGATTGCGCAATCGGGACACCGCCGACGGGCGACCGCGCGGTTATCTCCGGAAGTTCGGCCTCTCGCGTGTGCGTGTGCGGGAGATGGCACATCGCGGAGAGCTACCCGGTGTGCACAAATCGAGCTGGTAATCCCACCGTGAGTTAGGAACCGGTCATATGGCAGTCAAACGAGGCCCGTCGAAGAAGGTCCGCGCGGAGCAGGCCCGCCGGCCGAAGAAGAACCCGCTGATCGCCGCGGGTATCGAGACAGTCGACTACAAGGACGTGAACCTGCTGCGCACCTTCATCTCCGACCGCGGCAAGATCCGCAGCCGCCGGGTCACCGGGCTGACCCCGCAGCAGCAGCGGCAGGTCGCCGTCGCGGTGAAGAACGCGCGCGAGATGGCGCTGCTGCCCTTCACCAGCCGCTGATTCCGCGAACCGCGAACGCCCGGGACCGCCTATACGATCCCGGGCGTTCGCTCGTTCCGGGCGGCTTCCCACCACAGGCCCTCACCACGGCCCGCCATTACAGTGGTGCCCATGACCACCTCCCGGGTATCCCTGGCGTTTCTCGCCTTCTGCGCGGTCTTCGCCGTCACGGCCTGCGGAAATAACGGCGGTAACGATCCGGAACCGGTCCCGTCCCCCACCTCGGCCGCGCCCACCACCCCGGCGCCCCGCACCCCGACCGAAGACCCCACGGCCGATCCGGGACAGATCTTCACGCCGGATCCCACGCTCGTCGGCGCACACCCGATCCCGTTCACCTCCTGGACCAGAGCGGGCGAGAACAGGATCGCGATCCACTTCGAATCCGGCGTCCCCGAATGCTATGGGGTGGACACCACCGTCACCGAAACGGACAGCACCGTCACGATAGAACTGCGCAGCGGTACGCGCGCCGATGCCACCGACAAGATGTGTGTGATGGTGGCGGTCTTCGGCACGCTGGAGGTCACGCTGGAGGCTCCCCTCGGCGACCGGCAGGTGCTCAGCGCCGTCTGAACCGGGCGCGCGGAGCCACCACTTTTCCGGGCTACCTTCTCCCTGCCACTGTTCCTAAGGTTCTGCGGTACGACCCGTGGTCGCCTCGGCGACCGAACCAAAGGAACAATCGATATGCAGCGAATACTCGTCTCCGGCGCCATCGCGGCGGCAATACTCTTCGGACCGGTGACCGGCATCGGCACGGCCGCCCCCGGAACCGGCCTTCCCCTCGAACCGCTCACCGGTGACTCCGTCCCGCGGCCGGTGCTCTCGTCCGGTGACACCACGGGCTCGGCGTACGGCCAGGGATCCAGCGGATCCGCACTCACCGGCCCGGTCGATTCCGGCTCGAGCTCGCCGATCATCCCGCTCTACAGCACCCTTTCCGGCGCCGGCGCCCCGTGCCGGCCGATCACCCTGTGCCTGTTGCCGCGCACCCTGTGAGCCGCGCTACCGACGGCATACCCGTCGCGGAGGGAAGACCTGAACTTCAGGGGCACAATGATTCCCGACTGTTCCGGCCCCAGCGATCTCCCTGGCGTCGCGGCATGGACGAAGCATCCCGATCACCGCGATGCTCGACCACAAAGAAACAGCGAACATACGATGTGCGCTCGTCTCCAGCGCCCTCATGGCGTAGCGCTCGGCTCGGTGGCCGGGGCCGCCACGGCATCGGCCGGAATCGGACTCCCGCTCGAGCCGCTCACCACGGCGCCGAAGCTGGTGCGGGGTCCCGGTAACACGCGGTCCACGATCGGCCACGAGCCCGGTGATTCCGCGCTCACCGGCCCGATCTCCCGTGGATCGGCGGATAGCCCGGTCCGTCCCATCGCCCCGTGCGAACCCCTCCACTGCTGATCGTGCGCCACCGTCGAAGCGACGGCTGATCGCCGGTGGTGTCCGCTCGCAGCGGACACCACCGGGACGCCACCTGCTCAGTGGGCGAAGTGCCGGGCTCCGGTGAAGTACATCGTGACCCCGGCCTCGCGCGCCGCGTCGATCGAGTCCTGATCCCGGACCGACCCACCGGGCTGGACGATGGCGCGGATACCCGCCTGCAGCAGCAGCTGCGGCCCATCGGGGAAGGGGAAGTAGGCATCCGAGGCCGCCACCGAGCCCTTGGCCCGGTCGCCGGCGCGCGCGACGGCGAGCCGCACCGAATCGACGCGGTTGACCTGGCCCATCCCGACCCCCACCGAGGCACCGTCGTGGGCGAGCAGAATGGCGTTCGACTTCACGGCCCGGCAGGCGCGCCAGGCGAATTCGAGATCCGCGAGGGTTTCGGCATCCGCGGGCTCGCCGGTGGCGAGGGTCCAGTTGGCCGGATCGTCACCGTCGGCATCGAGTACATCGCGCTGCTGCACCAGCAGGCCACCACTCACCGGCCGCAGCTCCGCGCCGCCCGGCGCGGGGGGTTCGGCGATCAAGATCCGCACATTCTTCTTCCGCTGCAGCACCTCGACGGCGCCATCGGCATAGGACGGCGCCACGATCACCTCGGTGAAGATCTCCGCCACCTGCTGGGCCATCGCCACCGAGACCTCGCGGTTGGCCGCGATGACCCCGCCGTAGGCGCTCACCGGATCGCAGGCGTGCGCCTTGCGGTGGGCTTCGGCGATATCGGCACCGGTGGCGATACCGCAGGGATTGGCGTGCTTGATGATCGCCACCGCCGGGCCACGGTGGTCGTAGGCGGCACGCAGCGCGGCGTCGGCGTCGGTGTAGTTGTTGTACGACATCTCCTTGCCGTGCAACTGTTCGGCTCGGGCGAGCCCGCGGCCGCCGGAACCGTCGGTGTAGAGGGCGGCCCGCTGGTGCGGGTTCTCGCCGTAGCGCAGCACAGCCGCCCGCTCCCAGCTCGCGCCGATCCAGGACGGGAATTCCGCGTCGTCGGAGGACTTGTCGACCAGGGTCTCCGACATCCAGGTGGCCACGGCCACGTCGTAGGCGGCGGTGTGCTGGAACGCCTTACCGGCCAGGGCGATCCGCTCCGCCAGCGTGAAACCGCCCTCGGCCACGGCCGCGCGGACCCGATCGTAGTCGCCGGTGTTCACCACGACCGCCACCGACGGATGGTTCTTCGCCGCGGCCCGCACCATCGACGGCCCGCCGATATCGATCTGCTCCACACATTCGTCCGGGGTGGCGCCGCTCGCGACGGTCTCGCTGAACGGGTAGAGATTCACCACCACCAGCTGGAACGCCTCGACACCGAGTTCGGCGAGCGCGGCGAGGTGTTCGGGTTTACGAGTGTCGGCGAGAATGCCCGCGTGCACCCGCGGATGCAGGGTTTTCACCCGGCCGTCCAGGGTTTCGGGGAACCCGGTCAGATCCTCGACCTTGGTCACGGGAATACCGGCGTCCGCGATTCGCGCGGCCGTCGAACCGGTGGACACCAGCTCCACGCCCGCGGCGTGCAGGGCGGTCGCCAGCTCCACGAGCCCGGTTTTGTCGTAGACGCTCACCAGCGCCCGGCGGATCGGCGTGCGCTCACTCACCGGAGAACTCGCTCATCTGGGATAACTGCCTTTCGTCCATCGGAGACAATTCCTCGGGCGGCGACGGCGGCGACAACCTCCACCAGTAACCGTCGCTCCACGATTTTGATGCGTTCGTGCAGACCGGCCTCGTCGTCGCCGGGTTCGACCCGGACGGGTTCCTGGGCCAGAATCGGGCCGGTGTCCACCCCGGCATCCACCAGATGCACGGTGGTCCCGGTGACCCGCACCCCGTAGGCCAGCGCATCGCGTACTCCGTGCGCTCCGGGGAACGCGGGCAGCAGGGCGGGGTGGGTGTTGATGATCCGGCCGCCGAAACGCTCCAGGAACACCGGACCGAGCAGTTTCATGAACCCGGCACAGACCACCAGATCGGGGGAATATCCGGCCACCGCCTCGGTGAGCGCCGTATCCCAGGCGCCACGGTCGGCGTAGTCCCCCACCGCCACCCGGAACGCGGGAACACCGGCGGCCGCGGCGTGTCCGGTGGCGGCGCATTCCCGGTCCACCCCGACAGCGCGGATCCGCGCCGGATATCCGGGATCCGCCGCGGCTTCGATCAGGGCGCGCAACAGCGAGCCGGTCCCCGAGGCGAGTACGACCAGGCCGGCCGGGGTGGAATCGGTGGTTTCCGGGGCGGTCAGGGCTCAACTCCTGAGGTTCGAAGGGATGATGGGCGGCTGCGCCCGGGCGGGAACGAGCCCGCGGTACGAATAGAGCCTAGTAGACGCGGTCGGCGGCGGATCCGGCGGCGGTCGGCTCCCCACCGCTGCGGGAACGGCGCGCGCCTACCGTCCGGAATCTCCGTCGACCGTATCGGGATCGACCACCTCGACATCCACGATCTCGGTGCCCTCGGAACCGGCCGGCACCCGCGGTCCGGGCGCGGCCGGACGGTCCTCGACGAGCTCGACGTCCAGGGGCGCTTCCGGCCCGACCCGCTCCCCACCGGGTGGATTCGGCGTTCCGGTCCGGCTACCGGACTCGTCCGCCGGGAGTTCGGGCAGCCGGCCGGACGGCAGCGCGGGGATCCGCACCGGGCCGGCGGCGAATTCGTCGTCCTCGTAGTCGTCGTAGGGATCGAACAGGGCATCGGGATGGCGGAGCAGCGGAGTCGGGAAGGACACCACGAACGTTCGCGCGAACAACAGGCCCGCGTATCCGGGAACGGCCAGCCAGGCGAAAACCGCCAGGGCGAAGATCGGCAGTTCGACCCCCAACCGCCCGAAGTTGCCGAGTTCGCCGCCGCACAGCGCGGCCAGCACGGTGAGGGCGAAACTGCCCAGGCCGGCCGCGGCGAACAGCGCCCACGGCGCGCCGGGCCGGTCGTAGCTCACCCGGGCCGATTCCACCCCGGCGTAGACACCCACCGCGGCCGGGACCAGTAGCAGTACCGCCCACCAGAGCACCGCGGGCCCGGCCGGGACGGCCGCGACGATCGGCACGGCCGGCACGGGACCGCCGACCACGGTGAACACCCCCACCGACGCGTCACCGAATTCGACGCCCGGACCCATGAGCACCCCCACCGTCGCGAGCACCGCGTTGGGCAGGTACATCAGGGAGAGCAGCGTGAGACCCAGCACATCGACGAGACCTTCCGTATGCCGGTATGTCTCGCCCACTCGTGACCAGTGCACCAGCAGGGCCAGTACGAGCACGATCGCGGCGGCGGCGAGGAGCCGCAGCACCGCCCTACCCGCCACGTACGCGGCGGCGATCGAATCGTAGGGCAGGCTGTCGAAGACCCGTTCGCGGCAGCGATAGCCGACCCCGGCGGCGGCGGCGAGCAGATGCAGTACCAGTACCCAGAGGAAGGCCGCCAGTGGATCGGGCCGTTGCAGGGCAATGGATCCCGAGGCGTCCTCGGTCACCGCGAGGCATACCGCGGTGATCAGCAGCGGCCCACCCACCGCGGCACCGCCCAGCCAGCCGAGTTCGGCGCGGGTGGGTTCGGTTCCGGTTGCGGTGGCCGCCTCCCGGGCCGCCGCCGCGAGCAGCAGCGCGGTGGGCAGCACGGGCAGCAGGCCCAGCGTGGTACTGCCGATGAGCAACGGCACCTGATGGACCGCGAGCCAACCGGCGGCCACCGCACCGCTCAGACCGGTGAGGTCGCTGCTCGCGGTGAGCAGAGTCGCCAGCATCACGACAACGATGACGGCCGAGAGATAGGCGGCGGGACGGAAGGCGACGAAGAGCAGCACCCGAGCGCGATCGGGCGGCAACGCGAGCGAGCCCGGCTCACCCCGGAACGGGTGGCTCGACGAGGTACGCGGGGCACTCATGGATTTCAGAGTGGCAGCCGACCCGGCGCGGACGCTTCAGGCGCGCCGCGCCGGGGGCCGCCGGAGATCACTTCTGGTCGTCGGACTGCCGGAACGCGCGGGTGGCGTCGGCGGCCGGATCGGCCGGCTGTTCACTGCCGAAGGGCTGGGCCTGCTGGGCACCGGGCTGCTGCGGCTGCCCGTAACCGGGTTGCGGCTGCTGACCGTAGGGTGCCTGCTGCGGCTGGCCGCCGGCGTACGGCGACTGCTGCTGCGGCTGTTGCCCGTAGCCCTGCTGCTGCGGCGGCTGCTGGCCGTAACCGGGCTGCTGACCGTAGCCCTGCTGACCCTGCTGCTGGCCGTAGGAGGGCTGCTGCTGCTGGCCGCTGCTGTACTGCTGGCCGTAACCGGGCTGCTGACCGTAGCCCTGCTGACCCTGGTACTGCTGCTGGCCGTAGCCCTGCTGACCGCCCTGGTAACCGCTGGGCGCGGCGGGACGCGCGGCCGGCGGGGTCAGGATTCCCGTCTCGAACAGCACGGTGGCCACCGCCAGAGCGGCCTGGATCAGCGAGAGCACCAGGATCAGGTAGAGCCCGATCTCGGCCTTGGCGCCGTCGGGCAGGGTGAAGAGCTGGAACAGGATCGTGAAGAAGGTGCCCGTGGCGACCGCCGCGGAGACACCGACCCAGTTCTGTTTCGGCAGCAGCGACAGACCCGCCAGCAGACCGGCGATCAGCAGCAGGGCACCGATCGAAGCTTCCTGGTACTCCCAGAGATTCAGGCTGGTGTTCGCCGAGGAGGGCAGATCCAGGTCGGTATCCGCGCCCACGTAGGACAGGAAGCCGAGCAGGAAGGCGAGCACCCCCACCGCGGCGATACCGATGGTCAGGAAGAACGGCAGTCCTTTCCCGTCGGACCCCGCGGCACTCCCACCACCGGCCGCCTGCTGGCCGGGATTGGGCGGAACGGAGGGCGGAACGGGTGCGTTGTACCCGGAGCCCCCGGTCGGGTATGACATGTCGTCATCTCCTAGGTCGAGTCATACGTACTTCACGGCTGAATTCCCTTTGACGCTACTGCACGCGCGGGCACAGGTCATCACCGAAGGATCCAGCGGTGAATGGTCCGGAAGTCGCAGGGACGCCATCCGCCCACGGACTTCCGTTTCGTGCACGGGTGGATACCACGGAGGCCGCCCGCGAAACGCGGACGGCCTCCCGAAAACTCACCGGAGCACCCCGATCAGGCGCTCACAGCCGCCTTTTCCAGGATCTCGCGGGCCAGGGCCGCGGTTTCCGACGGCGTCTTGCCGACCTTCACACCGGCGGCCTCCAGCGCGTCCTTCTTCGCCTGGGCGGTGCCCGACGAACCGGATACGATGGCGCCCGCGTGGCCCATGGTCTTGCCCTCGGGGGCGGTGAAACCGGCGACGTAACCGACGACCGGCTTGGTGACGTTGGCCTTGATATAGGCCGCGGCACGCTCCTCGGCGTCGCCGCCGATCTCGCCGATCATCACGATCAGCTTCGTCTCCGGATCCTTCTCGAAGGCCTCGATGGCGTCGATATGGGTGGTGCCGATCACCGGGTCGCCACCGATACCGATGGAGGTCGAGAAGCCGAAATCGCGCAGCTCGTACATCATCTGGTAGGTCAGGGTGCCGGACTTGGACACCAGGCCGATCGGGCCCTTGCCGGTGATGTTGGCCGGGGTGATGCCGACCAGCGATTCGCCGGGGGTGATGATGCCGGGGCAGTTGGGGCCGATGATCCGGGTCTTGGAGCCCTTCTCCACGTTGTAGGCCCACGCGTAGGCCGTGTCCTGCACCGGGATGCCCTCGGTGATGACCACGAGCAGCGGGATCTCCGCGTCGATGGCCTCGATGATGGCGTCCTTGGAGAACTTCGGCGGGACGAACGCGATGGAGACATCGGCGCCGGTCTTTTCCATGGCCTCGGCCACGGTGGCGAAGACGGGCAGCTCGACCGCGTTACCGTCTTTATCGGTGTGCGAGACGGTGGTGCCCGCCTTACGCGCGTTCACCCCGCCGACGACCTGGGTACCCGCCTTGAGCATCAGCGCGGTGTGCTTGGTGCCCTCGCCGCCGGTGATGCCCTGGACGATGACCTTCGAGTCCTTGTTGAGGAAGATTGACATAGTTCTGTTTGTCCTTTACTGGGCGTGCCCTGGTAGTGGGCTCAGCGGGCCGCGAGTTCGGCGGCCTTGTCGGCGCCTTCGTCCATGGTCTGCGCCAGCGTCACCAGCGGGTGCGCGGCCTCGGCGAGGATCTTGCGGCCCTCTTCCACCCGGTTTCCGTCCAGGCGGACCACCAGCGGCTTGTTGGCTTCGTCGCCCAGGATCTCCAGAGCCTTCACGATGCCGCCTGCGACCGCGTCGCACGCGGTGATACCACCGAACACGTTCACGAAAACGCTCTTGACCTGAGCGTCGTTCAGGATGACGTCGAGACCGTTGGCCATGACCTCGGCGGAGGCGCCGCCGCCGATATCGAGGAAGTTGGCCGGCTTCACCCCGTTGTGCTTCTCGCCCGCGTAGGCGACGACGTCCAGGGTGGACATGACCAGTCCGGCGCCGTTGCCGATGATGCCGACCTCACCGTCGAGCTTGACGTAGTTGAGGTCGTTCTCCTTGGCCTTGAGCTCCAGCGGATCGGTCGCGTCCTTGTCCGCGAACGCCGCGTGATCGGCGTGCCGGAAATCGGCGTTCTCGTCCAGGGTGACCTTGCCGTCGAGGGCGAGGATCTCGTTGTCCGGGGTGCGGACCAGCGGGTTGACCTCCACCAGGGTGGCGTCCTCGGCGACGAAGACCTCCCACAGCTTCTGGATGGTCACCGCGGCGGCGTCCAGCACCTCGGCGGGCAGGTGGCCCTGTTCGGCGATGGAGCGGGCGAACGCGAGGTCCACACCCTTGACCGCGTCGACCGGCACCTTGGCCAGCCGGTCCGGCTTGGTGGCGGCGACCTCTTCGATCTCCATACCGCCCTCGACCGAGCACATCGCCAGGTAGGTGCGGTTGGCCCGATCGAGCAGGAAGGAGATGTAGTACTCCTCGGCGATATCCTTCGCCTCGGCGACCAGGATCTTCTTGGTGATGTGTCCCTTGATGTCGAGACCGAGGATGTTGTTCGCGTGGGTCAGCGCGTCCTCCGGGGTGGCGGCGTACTTCACGCCACCCGCCTTGCCGCGGCCGCCGACCTTCACCTGGGACTTGATCATCACCGGCTTGCCGATTTCCGCGGCGATGGCGCGAGCATCCTCGGCAGTGTCGGTCACGCGGCCTTCCGACGAAGGCACTCCGTGCTTTACGAAGAGCTCCTTCGCCTGATATTCGAAGAGATCCATGTACTCACCGTCTCGTCTGCGTTGCTATGACAACGTCTTTGTTGGCGGCCCGACGTCGGTAGCGGGTCGCTCGGACTCTAACCACTCATAGGCACGGCCGATCGGGCACGTTCATCCTAAGTGGCGCAGGTCACGAGCCCCACGGCGGGTATGTCAAATCCGCAGGCCATGCCTACCGGCGAGTAGCTTCGGGCCGGCCCTCCCGGCGGTGCCACGGCATCACCGACAGCCATCCGGAAGCGACGGGTCCGTGCTCACCGGACGGGCCGGCCAGTGGTGAGCCACGCGACAGCGGGAATGTGATCAATGTCACAGTAACGTTTGAAAACGTCCTACCGCTTGCCGCGTCGCAATCGTTTCGTTACCGTCGAACGGTCGATGTCACAGGCCGATCACGAACGTTGCACAGGCGCAGGCGCTTGCGCACTCGGTCATCGCGCGTAGAGATCTTCGTGATGTTGCTCCCGTGAGCAGGTTAAGAGAGGACGGCAGCTTGACGCAGCACCCCGCTCCGCAGTCGCAGAGCCGTTCGGCAGCAGCCTTCCAGGCGCCGCATCCCGCCACCGCCGGTTCGTTCCGCGGTGCCGCCGGCCCGATGCGGGTCCGCCGATGAACCACCGCGGCACCCTCGACACCCGGTACGGCAGACGCCACCGCGACGAACAGCGATCCGTGGAGGGCGTTCAGCCGTTCAACGCATTCGGCGCCCCCGCCGACAGCCGCTCCCGCCGGCGCCCGCTCAACACGGCGGCGGCCTCCGCCGCCGCGGATGCCCACCGCACCGCCGCCGACGATTTCTGGTCCACCAACCAGACCTGGGCCGATTCCCCGGCCGCCACACCCGCCCGATCCTGGGACGAGCCGCAGGCCGCCACCGCCCCGGGCTGGAACCAGCCGCAACAGGATTCCTGGTCCGGCAGCGGGGACTGGCAGGGCCACGAAGCCTGGCGGCAGGACGACAAACCCGCGTGGCACAGCGATCCGAACTGGAATACGCACCAGAGTTGGACCGATGCGCAATCCTGGCCCGACGCCGAAACGAGCGGCGGCGAATACGACGGCCGAGCGCCGCACGAACACCATGACCCCGGCCGGCCCACCACCATCGCCGAGGCGTTGGAAAACACTCCCGCCGCCGACGAGGAGCCCGCGGAACCGCCCCGGCAGTCCCGCTCCCGGGGTGCCCACCGGGTCGCCGCGCCTCCTTCCGCGCTCAAGGGCCGGGCCGCGGTCGTGGCAGTCGCCGCCGGAGCCGTGGTCGCGGCCGGGCAGTGCGCCACCGCCGCCCCGGGTGAACAGGCCAAACCGCAGGCCACCGATTACGAAGCCGCCGGGGCGGTGCACGAGATCGCCGCGCAGTCGATGGCCACCGAGGATCCGGCCGCCGCGGTGGCCGACAGCCATTCCCCCCAGATGCTGAGTGCCGGCGCTCCGCTCGATACCAGCCGTTTCGGCGAGATGCTGGCCAACGGTGCCCAGTTCGCCCAGGATCTGGCCGAGGCCGAGGCCGCCAAATACCGGCCCCTGTTCGCCAAATTCGCCAGTGGCGCCTACACCTCCGGATTCGGCGCCCGCTGGGGCGTACAGCATCTCGGTATCGACGTGGCCGCGCCGATCGGTACCCCGATCTACGCGGTGGCCGACGGCGAAGTGATCGACGCCGGCCCGGCCGCCGGTTTCGGTATGTGGGTACGGCTGCTCCACGCCGACGGCACCGTCACCGTCTACGGACATGTCGACACCACCACGGTCTCGGTGGGTGAATACGTCCTGGCGGGCGATCAGATCGCCACCATGGGCAACCGCGGATTCTCCACCGGACCGCATGTGCACTTCGAGGTCTGGCTCAACGGCAGCGACAAGATCGACCCGGTGCCCTGGCTGGCCACCCGCGGTATCAGTCTCACCGGCAACGGCGACTGAACGACGATCCGGCGCCGGTTCCCCGGCGCCGGATACCTTCTCGCCACTATCCGTGCCCGGTTCCCCCGCTCAGGCCGCGGCGGTGATGGCCAGCCCGATCAGAGCCACCACCTTGACGACCTCCAGCCCGATATACCAGTAGTGCGCGTGGGACCGCGGTAGTTCCTCACCCGCGAGTATCCGGTCCGAACGGCGCGAGAGCGGGGGACGCACCACCGCGACCTGGATCACCAGAATCACTACCGCGAGCGCGAGCCACACCCAGGGCCCGACCCCGGGTCCGAGCACGATCGCCGCCACGAGCAGCACGGCGGCGAGCACCGATTCCACGATGTTCAGCGCGCGGAATATCAGTCGGCCGATCCCGAGACCGAGTTTCGTGGTCACCCCGGGGGCGCGGAACTTCAGCGGCGCCTCGAGGAACGAGATCGCCAGCACCATACCGAGCCAGAGCATCGGCACGAACCATACGAGATGCTGCGCGACAGACTTCATGATCCGAACCTACCGCGCCGACCGGGGCCCTCCGCTAGAGCCTGGTCAGGGTCTGACTGAATTTCGGAATCAGCCGGATGGTGCCGCTGCTACCGAAGTCGATGGTCACACTGGCCATATCGCCGACCCCGTCCGTGGCCACCACCCGGCCCAGGCCGTATTTGTCGTCGCTGACCCGAT
The DNA here is from genome assembly GCF_977089955.1 of Nocardia sp. X0981. NCBI lineage: Bacteria > Bacillati > Actinomycetota > Actinomycetes > Mycobacteriales > Nocardiaceae > Nocardia > Nocardia sp. X0981. Next base: position 609,965 of record NZ_OZ372435.1, read on the forward strand.
CGCCGACCGCCAGCACCAGGCCGACATTGTTACGGGAGACCCCACGCCGGCCCGGGCGGGTGTCCCGCGACTGCGGCCAACCTCCGGCCCAATTCTCCTCGCCCGGTTCCGCGCCGCCGCGGCGGCGGCCGTACTGCACCGGAGCCGACGAACGCTTGGGCTCGAGCCGCTGCCAGTCGATCAGATGCCCCGGAACTTCCTGGAGGAACCTGGATTCCGGGTTGAACACCGGCTGACCCCACGCCGAGCGCACCACCGCGCGGGTGAGATACAGTCGCCGCCGGGCCCGGGTGATACCCACATACGCCAGCCGTCGCTCCTCGGCCAGTTCGGCCGGATCACCGAGTGCACGCAGATGCGGGAACTGCCCGTCCTCCCAGCCGGTCACGAAAACGACCGGGAACTCCAGCCCCTTGGCCGTGTGCAGGGTCATCAAGGTGACCATGCCCGCACCCTCGTCGGGGATCTGGTCGGTATCGGCGACCAGCGATACCCGTTCCAGGAACGCGGCCAGCGAACCCGGCTCCGGTTCACCCTCGCCGGTTTCGGGAATCAACCCCTCGGCGCGGGCGGCCTCCACCGCGTTACGGGCCTCGGAGCTGAACTCGCGGGCCACACTGACCAATTCGTTGAGGTTGTCCAGCCGGGCCCCGTCCTGCGGATCGTCGGAGGACTCCAGCTCCGCGCGATAGCCCGTCCGATCCAGAACCGCCTCCACCACGGCTCCCACATCCGGGAAATCCAGTTCGTCCATCTCACCGGCGGCCCGGATCTGTTCCAGAAGCGCCAGGAACCCCGCGATGGCGTTGCGCGCCCGGGTGTTCAGCAGCGCGACCTCACCGGCGGCGGCGTCCCGTAGTGCCTCGGCGAAACCGATACCGCGTTGTTCGGCATGCACGGCGACACAGGCTTCGGCCCGGTCGCCGATACCCCGGCGCGGCGTATTGAGGATGCGGCGCAGGCTCACCGCATCGTCCGGGTTCTCCAGAACGCGCAGGTAGGCGACGATATCGCGCACTTCCTTACGCTCGTAGAAGCGGACTCCGCCCACCACCTTGTACGGCAGGCCCATCCGGATGAAGATCTCCTCCAGCGTCCGCGAATTGTTGTTCGTGCGATAGAACACCGCGATATCGGAGTAGGCGGCTTCCCCCGCGTCCACCAGCCGGTCGATCTCCCGGGCGACATAAGCCGCCTCGTCGTGTTCGTTGTCGGCCACGTAGCCGGTGATGAGTTCGCCCTCGCCGGCATCGGTCCACAGCCGTTTTTCGCGGCGGTTGCTGTTGCGCGCGATCACCGCGTTGGCCGCGGACAGGATGTTCTGGGTGGAGCGGTAGTTCTGCTCCAGCAGGATGGTTTCGGCCTCGGGGAAATCCCGCTCGAATTCCTCGATATTGCGGATGGTGGCGCCCCGGAAGGCATAGATCGACTGGTCGGCATCCCCCACCACGCAGAGCTCGCCGGGCGGTACGACCCGCGGCTGCGCGGCGCCGGGCTCGGTATCGGTGGTCGTGGCCGGCGCCGGACCGTGATGGCCGACCAGTTCCCGCACCAGCACGTATTGGGCATGGTTGGTGTCCTGGTACTCGTCCACGAGAACGTGACGGAAGCGGCGCCGGTAGTACTCCGCGACCTCCGGGTGCCGCTGCAGCAGTCCGACGGTTTCGCCGATGAGATCATCGAAATCCAGCGCGTTGGCCGCCCGGAGCCGCCGCTGATACTCGGCGTAGACCCGGGCCACGATCCGCGGCAGGCCGGCGTCGTCGAACTCGGCGTCCGCGCTCGCCCGCTCCGGGCCGATGAGCTCGTTCTTCAGATTCGAGATGGCGGTGGCGAGCATCCGCGGGGCGTACTTCTTCGGATCGAGTTCCAGATCCCGGCCGATCATGGTGAGCAGCCGCCGGGAATCATCGGCATCGTAGATGGAGAAGTTCGAGTTGAGGCCGGGCAGCAACGCCGACTGGCTGCGCAGGATGCGCACACAGCTGGAATGGAAGGTGGAAACCCACATGGCGGCGGCGCGCTGCCCCACCAGTTCGACGACCCGCTCCCGCATCTCGGCCGCGGCCTTGTTGGTGAAGGTGATCGCGAGGATCTGACCGGGGGTGACGTCGCGCGCGGCCAGCAGGTAGGCGATCCGGCGGGTGAGCACCGCCGTCTTACCCGACCCCGCACCGGCCACGATCAGCAGCGGCGACCCGGTGTGCAGTACGGCCGCGCGTTGCTGCGGGTTGAGGCCCTCGAGTAGTTCCGCGGCTTCCGCGGACCGGCGTTGCGCGGCCTCGGTGCGTTGCTGCGCCTGCTCGGCCCGGACTCTCTGCTGCAGGGCGGCCAGCCCGCCCTGCGCGCCGGAGCCGCCACTCGGGGCACCGGGCGCGGCCGCACGTCGCTGCGTCCTTTCCGTACCGGGCAACGCGGGGCTCTCCGGTGCCGCGTCCGGGCCACGCTCGGTGGCGCCGGGGAGCCGAGCCCGGGAGGAGTGCGAATCCGGACGAAGTGCTGCGTCGGTGGTGTCCATCGTGTGTTCACGCTACCGCCGCGACCCGACACGATCGAACAGTCGGCCGAATCGGCTGCCGGCGGGTGCGGAATCGAGGCTTTTCGCCTCCGTGCTCGCCCCGGGCCGGGTGTCACCGCAGGGAGCGGGTGGCACGGCGGGCCGGGAAGATGCGGACTCCCGGCGCCGATAACGTTACCGACCGTTTTGCATACCCTGCCAATCATGGCAGACTGACAATATGGTTTGCCCTTCAGCGAGACAACCGCTCCGGCTGTGTGCACAGCGGGATCGCAGCCCGGGCACCTGAGCCCCCGTCGGGGCAGGTATGGGGTAACGGCAAGACCAGGCCCGCCGGGTCTTTTTTCACGGTGAAGGAGCTCTGGACCGGTAACACGAAGCGCCGCGATGCCGATCCAGGTTCTGACACGAGGAGATGAACAGATGAGCACACCCGCCACGGCGACCGGGTCGGATTCGACGACCGGCGCGACCGGGCCGGATTCGACGACCGGCTCGGACTCGGAGCTCCCTCGGACCGAAGCCGAGATCGAAAAGCTTCGTAAGGAGATCGACCAGCTCGACGCGGAAATCTTGACGGCGATCAAGCGCCGCACCGAGATTTCGCGGGTCATCGGGCGTACCCGGATGGCATCCGGAGGCACCCGGCTGGTGCACAGCCGGGAAATGAAAGTACTGGAACGCTTCAGCGAACTGGGCCAGGAAGGCCATACGCTGGCGATGCTGCTGCTGCGCCTCGGGCGCGGCCGGCTGGGCCGTTAGGCCGTTCGGACCATACGCGGCGGCCCGCAGACCGTCGCGCTTCCACGAACCGCCCCGGGTGAGGACGCCCCGGGGCGGTTCGTACGTTCGGCGCTCATGTCATGGCGATGTACTTGGTCGACAGATACTCCTCGATGCCCTCGGTACCGCCCTCCCGGCCGAAACCGGACGCTTTGACACCGCCGAAGGGAGCCGCCGGATCCGAGATCACACCACGGTTCACACCCACCATGCCGCTCTCCAGGCCTTCCGCGACCCGCAGCGCTCGGTCGAGGTCCCGGGTGTAGACATAGCTGACCAGGCCGTATTCGGTATCGTTGGCCGCCGCCAGGCCTTCTTCCTCGGTATCGAAGGCGACGATCGGGGCAACCGGCCCGAAGACCTCCTCCCGCAGGATGCGCGCGCCGGCGGGGATATCGGTCAGCACGGTGGCCGGATAGAACCATCCGGGACCGCCGGGGGCCTTACCGCCCAGCCGGACCGTCGCACCAGCGGTCACCGCGTCGTCGACCAGGCCGGACACCGTGGTGAGCTGTTCCTCGCTGACGAGCGGACCGAGGGTGGTCTCCGGTTCGGTACCGGGCCCCATCCGGACCTGATCCTGCATCGCCCCGACGAATTTGTCGGTGAACTCCGCCAGCACACCACGCTGCACGTGGAAGCGGTTGGCGGCGGTGCACGCCTCCCCGCCGTTACGCAGTTTCGCCAGCATGGCGCCCTGTACGGCGGCGTCGATATCGGCATCGTCGAACACCACGAAGGGGGCGTTCCCGCCGAGTTCCATCGAGGTCCGCAGCAGCCCGTGCGCGGACTTCTCCACCAGCGACCGGCCGACCTCGGTGGATCCGGTGAAGGTGAGTTTGCGCAGACGCGGATCGTCCAGCAGTGGTTGGGTCACCGCGCCGGATCGGCGGGAGGTGATCACCGAGAGCACTCCCGCGGGTAGTCCGGCTTCGGCGCAGAGCTTGGCCAGCAGCAGCATGGTGAGCGGAGTGGCCGAGGCCGGTTTGACGATCATGGTGCATCCGGCGGCGAGCGCGGGGCCGATCTTGCGGGTCCCCATGGCGAGCGGGAAATTCCACGGGGTGATGGCCAGGCACGGCCCGACCGGCTGCTTGTGTACCAGGATCCGTCCGGTACCGGACGGGGCGTGCAGATAGCGGCCGCTGATCCGGGCTGCCTCCTCGCTGAACCAGCGGAAGAATTCGGCGCCGTAGCGCACCTCGTTACGGCTCTCCGGCAGGGCTTTACCCATCTCCAGGGTCATCAGCAACGCGAAGTCCTCGGCCCGGGCGGTGATCCGTTCGAATACCGACCGCAGGATCTCACCCCGCTCACGCGCCGGGGTGGCCGCCCACTTTGCCTGGACCGCGACCGCGGCATCCAGCGCGCGTACCGCGTCCTCGGGGGTGGCGTCGGCGACCTCGGCGATCACGTCTCCGGTGGCCGGATTGTGCACGGCGAACGTCGCGCCACCGGTGGCATCGACGGGACCACCGATCCACAGCTGCTTCGGTACGGAATCGAGTACTTCGGTTTCTGAGGCCATGAACTCAGCGTAGGACCGTGTCCCCGACATCACCTCCGGCGACGCGGAATCGAGGCCCTCGGGTCCTCACTCCTGTCTCGGTCGCTGCACCCCTCACTCCGTCGCCGCGGACCCCGGCCGCGGCGACAGCCCGCTCGGGGGTCGAATCCGGGGGCGCGCCCGGGGTTCACCTGCGTTCGGCTCCGTCGGCTTGTACGCTCGGCTGGTGTGAGCGTCGACATCACCGCATCGGCGGCATGGCGGAAATTGCAGGAGCATCACGACGCGATAGCCGCCCTACACTTACGGGAGCTGTTCGCCGAGGATCCGGCGCGTGGCCACGAGCTGACCCTCACCGCGGGCGATCTGCTGATCGACTACAGCAAACACCGGGTGAACCGGGAGACGCTGCGGCTCCTGGTGGGGCTTGCGGAGGAGGCCGGGGTACCGGCCCAGCGTGACCGGATGCTGCGGGGCGAGCACATCAACACCTCCGAGGACCGTGCCGTCGGGCATACCGCACTGCGGCTGCCCGCCGATGTATCGCTGACCATCGACGGTGAAGACGCCGGCGCCGCGGTTCACGAAGTACTCGACCGGATGGGTGTTTTCGCCGACGCGGTACGTTCGGGCCGGTGGCGCGGCGCGACCGGAGAACGGATCCGCACGGTGGTGAACATCGGTATCGGCGGTTCGGATCTCGGGCCCGTGATGGTGCACCAGGCACTACGGCACTACGCGGATGCCGGAATAGATGCCCGGTTCGTCTCCAATGTCGACCCCGCCGACCTGGTGGCGAAACTGGCCGGGCTCGACCCGGCGACCACCCTGTTCATCGTCGCCTCCAAAACCTTCTCCACCCTCGAGACCCTGACCAACGCGACCGCTGCTCGCCGCTGGCTCGTGGACGCCCTCGGCTCCGACGCGGTGGCGAAGCATTTCGTCGCGGTGTCCACCCATGCCGGTCGAGTGGCCGAATTCGGCATCGATACGGCGAACATGTTCGGCTTCTGGGACTGGGTCGGCGGACGGTACTCGGTGGATTCGGCTATCGGGTTGTCGGTGATGGTCACGATCGGACCGGCGCGATTCACCGAATTCCTCGCCGGAATGCGCGCCATGGACCAGCATTTCGCGACCGCGCCGCTCGCGGCGAACGCGCCCGTGCTGCTGGCGCTGCTCGGCGTGTGGTACACGAATTTCTTCGGTGCCCAATCCCGGGTGGTGCTGCCGTATTCCAACGATATGGCCCGGTTTCCGGCCTACCTCCAGCAGCTCACGATGGAATCGAACGGTAAGTCGGTACGCGCCGACGGCACCCCCGTCACCACGGCCACCGGCGAGATCTTCTGGGGTGAGCCGGGTACGAACGGTCAGCACGCCTTCTATCAGCTGCTGCATCAGGGCACCCGGCTGATCCCGGCCGATTTCATCGGATTCGCACGCCCGACCGATGATCTGCCCACCCGCGACGGCACCGGCAGTATGCACGACATTCTGATGAGCAACCTGTTCGCGCAGACCAAGGTGCTGGCGTTCGGGAAAACCGCCGAGGAGATCACCGCGGAGGGTACGCCGCCGGAGCTGGTACCGCACAAGGTGATGCCGGGCAACCGGCCGAGCACCACGATCCTCGCGCCGCAGCTGACGCCCTCGGTACTTGGGCAGTTGATCGCGCTGTACGAGCATCAAGTGTTCGTGGCGGGGGTGATCTGGGGTATCGACAGTTTCGATCAGTGGGGTGTGGAACTCGGTAAACAGCAGGCGCTGGCCCTGGCGCCGCTGCTCACCGCACCGGAGGACCCGGCACCGCAGGGGGATTCGTCCACCGACGGCCTGATCCGCTGGTACCGCGCCAACCGCTGAACCGGCCGCGGCACCGGCGCTCGATGCGGTGAGCGCCGTATCCGCGCCGGGGTCGCGGCCTACCACGGAACGAGCGGCAATCCCACTCGTTGCGCGGTGTGCGCCGCGATCCGGTGGAGCTCCGCGGGGCCCGCCACGTGTTCCGGGGCGAGGCTCATCAGCGTCAGGATGTAATCGTCCCGGAAGCGGCACAGATAGCCCGACATCCGGGTGCGGGGGCGTCCGGCGTAGGTGAGTCCCGGATGAATGGCCCGGGTGGCTGTACCGGTGCAGTCGTAGGGGCCGAACGTATGCAGCACCGGCGGTATCACACCGATATTGGAACAGAGGATGTCGCGCTCCCCTGCCCCCCGGGACAGGCGGTACGCCAGGCGGTCCGGGACGAGGTGCAGGAATTCCTCCGGCAGGCCTGCGGGGCTCGACATCCGGCGTTCGTAGGCGGCCCGGCTCTTCGCGCGGACAGCGGCCGGGCCGTCCGCGGGGGAGATCGCGATCTCGGTCATGGCGAGGTCATTGTCGACCCGTGGTTCGGCACGGGTGTCCACGGGCAGGCTCGCCGCGATCCGGTGCTCGGGAAAACCCGCGGTCCACAGGGCGTTCGCCACGAACCAGATGAACAAGCTGTTCGCTGTGCCCCCGCATCCGCTGGCGACCCGCTCCCAGTCCGCGGCGGGACAGCGCAGGATCACCCCGGGGACCGGTAGTTCCGCCTCCGGCGTGTCCGCGGCGGCGTGGGGGCGGAATCCGGAACCGGCTCGGGCGACGCGGCTCGTCTTCGCGCTCGCGCGCCCTGCCCGGCGGCGCGCGGCGCGGGCGGTGCCGCCCAGGACCGTCGCCCAGGTATGCGCGGCATCCGCCCAATCGGAATCCGGTGCACGCCGGGACAGCGGTGGCGGCGGATCGTCGCGGTACGGCTCCGATGCGGTCGCCGGGTACGAACCGGTACCCGGCGACCGCATCGCCTGTTCGGCGGCGATGATCAGCCCTCGCGCGTCGGCGAGGACATGGGAACAGGTCAACGCGATGATCGTGCCGCCGTCGGTGAGCGGAGCGGCCGAAAGGCGCCAACCGGGCCCCCGCAGCGGATCCAGATCCGCGCCGCACCGGCCGGCCCATGCCGGAATCTCCTCCGGCGACACCTCCGCCGCGGCGATATCGACCGGATGGGCCCGGTCGTTGATCTGCCAGCGGTCCCGTGCTCCCGGAATCCGGGAACGCACCACCCTGCGGCCCAGGGGACCCGTACGCAGAGAGGCGTGCAACCGGTCCAGGCTCCCGCGATCCACTGCGGCAGCCGTGCGCCACAGGCCCTGGAGCGCGATGGGCGTACCCATACCCCGGTGGGTCCGCAGGAAGATTCCGTCGACAACGCTCAGCCGGCGCATCCGACCAGGTTAACCACCACCCGCCGGTGAGCGACCGCAGACCGTGGGGTCCACTCCGGAACCGACCGGTCGCAATCCCACTACCGAGGTCTGTGACGTGGGCCCATAATCGAGGGATGCCCACGCACGAGGTTCGCAATCAGGTACCGCCGATCACGCCGTTCGACGTCTCCCGGGACCCGGCGTTGCTGTCGGGTCTGGTGCGGGAGGGAGCCGGCTGGGCCGAAGCGGAGGTGCGCGAACTCGGAGCCCTAGCCGGTAGCGAGCGGGTACAGGAATGGGGCCGGTTGGCCAACGAGTACCCGCCGGTCCTGCGCACCCACGATCGCTACGGCAACCGTATCGACGAGGTGGAGTTCCATCCGCACTGGCACGACCTCATGGCGCTCGCGGTCGAACACGGTCTGCACGGTGCGCCCTGGGCGGACGACCGGCCCGGCGCGCATGCGGCGCGGGCCGCGAAATTCTATGTCTGGGGCGCCGCCGACGCCGGCCATATGTGCCCTGTCTCCATGACCTACGCGGTGATTCCCGCACTGCGGCACAACCCGGAACTGGCGGCACGCTACGAACCGCTGCTCACCGCCCGCACCTACGATTTCGGGCTGCGGGAACCGTCCACGAAGGCGGGTCTGATCGCGGGTATGTCGATGACCGAGAAGCAGGGCGGTTCCGATGTGCGGGCCAACACCACATCCGCCACCCCGCGGCCGGACGGTTCGTACCGGATCGTCGGTCACAAATGGTTCACCTCGGCGCCGATGTCGGATATGTTCCTCACCCTGGCGCAGGCGCCGGGCGGACTGTCGTGTTTCCTGCTGCCGCGGGTGCTGCCGGACGGTTCCCGGAATCCGATCCGGTTGCAGCGGCTCAAGGACAAACTGGGCAACAAATCGAACGCGTCGGCCGAGATCGAATACGAAGACGCCACCGGCTGGCTGGTGGGCGCGGAGGGCGCCGGCGTGAAAACCATCATCGAGATGGTGAACATGACCCGCCTGGACTGTGTGATCGGGTCCGCTGTCGGGATGCGCCTGGCGACGGTACGCGCGGTGCATCACGCGCGGTACCGGAGCGCCTTCGGCGCGGCGCTCGTCGACCAGCCGGCCATGCGCAATGTGCTCGCGGACCTGGTGCTCGAATCCGAGGCCGCGACCACCGTCATGCTGCGACTGGCCGGGGCCACCGATCGCGCCGCGAGTGATCCGGCCGAGGCCGCGCTGCGCCGGATCGCCCTGGCGGTGAGCAAGTACTGGGTGTGCAAACGCGCGGCCGGTCATGCGGCCGAAGCGCTGGAATGCCTGGGCGGCAACGGTTATGTGGAGGAATCCGGGATGCCGCGGCTGTACCGGGAGGCTCCGCTCATGTCGATCTGGGAGGGGTCGGGCAATGTCGCCGCCCTCGACGCACTGCGCGCCATGGGCACCCAGCCGGAGACCGTGGAGGCGTACTTCGCCGAGGTCTCCCGGGCGCGGGGCGAGAACCCGCATCTGGACCACGCGATCGACCGGGTCGGCAAGGAGCTGGCCGACCGTAGCGATATCGAATACCGGGCCCGGCGAGTGGTCGAGTTGATGGCCCTCGTCCTGCAGGGCTCCCTGCTGGTGCGGTACGGGCATCGGGCCGTCGCGGACGCGTTCTGCGCCTCGCGGCTCGGTGAGGACTGGGGGGCCGCGTTCGGCACCCTACCCGTGGGTGCGGACACCATGGCGATCATCGAGCGGGCCTACGTCTGAGACCGGTCAGCGGGGCGGCAGCACTTCCTCGAGAAAGGTCAGGATGCGGTCCAGGCCGCCCCGTTCGCCGATATCTCCGTGGCCGGCGTGGAACAGCTCGGTGTAGTGCTGGGTGCCGTTCTGGAGGAATTGGCCGATGAGGGCGAGGGTCAGCGGTAGCGGGACCACGGTGTCGTAGAAACCGTGGACGAGCAGGATCGGGTCCTGGTAACCGCTGACCGGCACCCCCGTGTACTCCTGCAGGATCTGGGCGAACTCCGGATCGTCCAGCGGCCGTGACAGCAGCTGCCCGATTTCCACTTTGTCCAGCATCGCGCCGGTCCGGGTACTGCACTCGGTACTCAGCTGCTCGACGAAACGCTGACCGTCCGGGGTGAGGTAGGCATCGACATCGACATTCACTCGGGCCCCGCTCATACCGGACAGCACCATGGCCACGGCCCGCCACGGGAAACCCGGCATATCGGGCTGGTCGGGCCGTGAGCGCAGGAAGAAGCTTTCCAGGTTGCTGGCCGGGGCCAGGGCCGCGGTACCGCGGTAGTCGAGTTCGGGCGCATACACCGGGGCGTACCGGCCGGTGCCCAGCGCGGCATGGCCGCCCTGCGAGAATCCGGCGGCCGCCCAGCTGGCGGACAGTTCGGGGAAAGCGGACCGGGCAGCGCGCACAGCGTCGATGGTGGCGGTGGCCTCGGTACCGGTTTGCAGATACGGATGCGGTCCGGGGGACCGCGGGCTCAGGCCGATATAGTCCGGCGCCACGACCGCGTACCCCGCGTCGTTGAGCCGGCCGACGCTCGGCGCCGTATCCTTCTCCAGTTTTTTCGAGCCGGTGAGCCCACAGCTCTGCGCCAGGCCGGAGGTTCCGTGCCCCCAGGCGACCACTCGCCGCCCGCCTTCCGGGGCCGGGCCGGTGGGTATCCGTACGAGGGCCTCGGCGGGTACGAGCATCCCGCCCGGCCCCGTGGTGACGTAGCCGATCCGGCGCATACCGTCGAGCCCGCCCCAGTCCCGGCCGAGGGGTTCGGCCGAGAGCAGCAGACCCGGATACCACGCCTCGTCCGCCTGCGCGGTGGCCGGACGCCCGGCGCACAACGCGGTGACGAGCGCGATCACTCCCGCGATCGCCCGGAGATAGTGAACCATTCCTCTCCTCTGCCGTACGGCGCCTCGGCTGTCCATGGTCGCAGCAATCGGGACCGGTGGCCGGGTGGGTGCCGTTTCCCGGCGTGGTTCCGGGCGTCTCCGGCGGTCAGCGGGTAGGCGGCGCGATCTGCCAGTGCTCCTCGAGAGCTCCCGCGATATCAGGCAGTACCATAACGGGAATTCGTTTGCGCCGCAAAATATTCCGGATCTCATTGATCTGTTCGCGCTTACGCAGGTCATAGGCCCCCGAGACGGGGCCGCGCACCGGCGGAATGGACAGCAGAACCAGTTCGCTGTGCGATTCCGCACCAGCGGTCAGGTCCAGCGCGAGCGACCACCGCGCGCGCTCGTCCAGGCCGAACCGGCCTGCCACCACCCGATCCCAGTCGATACTGGTCACCGACCACGGCGTACGCCGGTGAATGGCGTGCTCGGTGAGTACCACGGTATCCCGGGTGAACAACGCGATCAGGGCCGCTACCGCGAGCACGGCGCCGAGCACGATACCGGTGACCACCCGGCCGGGCCCGAACACCAGCACCACCGGGACCGTCACGGCCGCGACGATCGCGACCCCGGTGAGGCTGTAGCCCACCACCCGCTCGGTGGGCACCACACCCGCGTGCACCATGCGCATACCGACTCCGTTCACCCGCGACGGTGTTGTCGGCCACACCGTACCGGAGCGGGAACGCGGAGCCGGATGACGCGATACCCGCTCAGCGCAGTGCTACCGCGGCCTCGGCGGAGTAGACGTGGAAGGTCATGCTCTGCTGGAAGTACAACCGAACGGTTTCGGCATCGTGCTCCAGATACCCGATGGACAGATCCTGGCCGAGGGTGAGATCGAAATCGCCGCCCCGGGTGGTGAGGACGAACGCACCGTCGATCGCGGGTGCCCAGATGATCTCGCCGTCGGGCACCAGGCGTTCGAGATGGGTGCGCAGCGGATGCCCGTGGTTCGAGGTCTCGCTGACCTTGGTGTACAGGTCGGCGCTGAGCAGCACCGAATAGGGCCCGTCGACACCGGCCAGCCGCAACCGGCTGACGGCCAGGGCGATCACCTCGGGCACCTTGAACACATCCTCGGGCAAACCGACCGCCGGGTTGGACGTGGCCGCCCGGATACCGGTGATCCCGGCCGCGGCGTAGCCCTCGAAGATCGCGCGGTCCTCGGCGAAGGCGATACTGCGGGCGGCGTCCTTGACCGGGTCCAGATCGGTGTCCCGGGCACCGCGCTCCACATTGTCGAGCTCCGCCCGGGAGAGAGTGAACGGGACCCGCAACTCGACCAGCGGCGCGACCACCCGCTGCCGGGCCTGAACCCCCTCGTGCGGAGCGGCGATGGGCGTGGTGTGGCCCAGCCCCCGGGCGGAGTAATCCGTACCGTGCGGACCGGACAGATCCACCACACGACGGCCGGCGCTGTGCCGTTTGAAGGTGCGCGCGGCCTCCTCTTCGATAACCGACCAGGCCGCGCCCGTGATCGGCGCCAGTTCGCGATGGAGGTTGTTCATACGGTGCTGCTCCTTTTCAACGTGCCGATACCGAGAGAGCCGTCCGCGATCGGCGGCGGACCCGGGTCCGCCGCGGGGATCGCGACCGGCTCCGCCGGTACGGCTGCCTCCGGGGCTGCGGGCAGATCGTCGAAGAAATCCTGGGGTGGGACGAAGAACAGGGTGCCGGTGACCGCTGTGGAAAAGTCCAGGATCCGGTCGTGGGTGGCCTCGTCGGTGCCGAGGAACATCCGCTCCAGCATGATCTCGGTGGTCCGGGGTGTGGCGGAATAGCCCACGAAGTAGGTGCCGAACTCGCCCGCACGAATACTGCCGAACGGCATGTTCGCGCGCAGTATCTGGCGTTCGGTGCCGTCGGGTTCGATCACCTGGTTCACCGCGATATGCGAATCCGCCGGTTTCACGTCCTCGTCGAGTTCGAAATCCTCGAGTTTGGTCCGGCCGATCACCCGCTCCTGTTCCTGCACCGGCAGCGCACGCCACGCCGTCAGATCGTGGAGATACTTCTGCACGATCACATAACTGCCGCCGGTGAACTCCGGATCCCCGGCGCCGATCAGTGCTGCCCGGCCGGCCGGGGAATCGGCGAGGGCCCCCTCGGGGTTCTCGGTGCCGTCGACGAACCCGAGCAGATCACGCTGTTCGAAATAGCGGAAGCCGACCGTCTCGTCGACGATCGTGCCCACCCCGGCCAGCCGGTCGCCGATCGCCATGGCCAATTCGAAGCAGGCGTCGTGCACCTGGGCGCGGATGTGGAAGAGGAGATCTCCCGGCGTGGCCGGGGCGTGGTGCAGCGGCCCGGCGTACCCGGGGAACTCGTGCAGTTCGGCCGGACGCGGACCGCTGAACAGCCGGTCCCAGGCGGCCGACCCGATACCGGTGATACAGCCCAGCCCGGCACCCGGCAGCCGGAACCCGATGGCGCGCCGCAAACCCGGCAGTTCGGCGAGCAGATCCCGCGCCGCCGCCTCGCCGCCGGGTTCGACGGTGGCCACGAGGAAATGCGCGGCCGGTGTGAGTGGTTCGAGAATCGGCTGCGACTGCCCCATACGTGCTCACCTTACCGCCGAACCACCCGCTCATCCCGGCGGAAACCCGGGCTCACATGGCCACGGTCAGCAGGAAGGCCACATCGTCGATCGCGTGCACACTGTGCCGCGCCTTCGGCACCACCAGCAGATCCCCGGCCGACCCCTTCCACTCCTTGTCACCGCTGTTCAGGGTGAGGGTGCCGGTGAGTACCAGCAGCGTCGCTTCTCCGTTGTTCTCGTGTTCGGCCAGGCTCCTACCCGCACACAGCGCCACCACGGTCTGCCGCAGAGAATTGACGTGACCTCCGTAGACGGTCTGGGAGCTACGGCCACTGGTGACGGTCGCGGCCAGTTTGAGCTGCTGCCGGGCCACCGCTGTCAGCGATTTCTTGTCCATGGACCGCCTTTCGCCTCCGCATACCCGCGACCGGGCTGGTGATCGCGGGGTCGTACCGCCGAGTATGCCCGACCCGGCGCCCGGGTTCCGGCGTTTCCCGCCGCCGATGAGGTACTCCCCGCCCACGGGCGGTGCGATGACACCGTGGCCGCGGCCCTCAGCGCCGGGTGAAACGCCGGATCCGATAGCGCAGGCCGCTCGAGGATTCCAGCCATGTGCGCGGGTCGGTGGACTGCCATTCCGGCCCGAGTTCGGGCGCGTAGGCATCCCCGGCCACCTCGGTGTCCACCTCGGTGATCAGCAGTTCGGTCGCGTACGGCAGCGCATGCCGGTAGATCTCGCCGCCACCGATCACCCAGGTGGTGGCGGGGGCGGCCGATTCGAGCGCGGCCGCCACCGATGCGGCGGTTTCGGCCCCCTCGGCCGACCAGGCGGACCGGCGGGTCACGACGATATTGCGCCGGCCCGGCAGCGGGCGGAACCGCGCGGGCAGCGAATCCCAGGTGCGCCGGCCCATGACCACCGGATGACCGGATGTGGTGGCCTTGAAACGGGCCATATCCTCCGGCACCCGCCACGGGATGGTGTTGTCCACACCGATCACACCGTCGGGTGTCTGCGCCCAGATCATGCCGATGACGCGCGTGGGGTCCGCGGTCATACCGCCACCGGCGCCTTGATCGCGGGATGATGCCGATAGTCCAGGATCCGCACGTCCTCGTACCGGTAGTCGAACAGGGAGGCCGCCGGCGCGAGTTCGAGCATCGGGAAGGGATAAGGGGTCCGGGTCAGCTGTTCCGCGACCTGCTCCCGGTGATTGTCGTAGATATGACAGTCACCGCCGGTCCAGATGAACTCGCCCGGGATGAGTCCGGTCTGCTGGGCCACCATCGCGGTCAGCAGGGCATAGCTCGCGATATTGAACGGCACCCCGAGGAACAGATCGGCGCTGCGCTGGTACAGCTGGCAGGAAAGCCTGCCGTCGGCCACGTAGAACTGGAACAGCGCATGGCAGGGAGCCAGTGCCATCCGGTCCAGATCGGCCACATTCCAGGCGGAGACCAGCATGCGCCGGGAATCGGGGTCGGTACGCAGGGTGTGCAGCACCTGCGCGATCTGGTCGATATGGCGGCCGTCGGGGGTCGGCCAGGAGCGCCACTGCACGCCGTACACCGGCCCCAGCTCCCCGTCGCTACCGGCCCATTCGTCCCAGATACCGACTCCGCGCTCCTGCAACCACCGCACGTTGGAATCTCCGCGCAGAAACCACAGCAGCTCGTACACGATCGATTTGAGATGCACCTTCTTGGTGGTGATCAGCGGGAATCCGCTCGCCAGGTCGTAGCGCAACTGATGACCGAACACACTGCGGGTACCGGTGCCGGTACGGTCCGCCTTGGCGGTGCCCGTGTGCAGTACCCGCCGGAGCAGGTCCTCGTACTGGGTGTCCGGAGCGCGATGCGGGTCCGGGCCCTGACTGTTCGCTGCGCTGACCACCGCCCGAGCTTACTTGCGCGACCACCCGGCGACCGGCTCACCCCCCGGCCTGCCAAGCTGACCCCATGCGGAAGCTGTATGTGATCGGGATCGGTGCCGGCGACCCCGACCAGGTGACGATGCAGGCCGTCAAGGCCATACGGCAGGTCGACGTCTTCTTCGTCATCGGCAAGGGCACGGACAAACAGGAGCTCGTGGACGTGCGCACCGCGATCCTCGACGAATACACCGACCGCCCCTACCGCCTCGTGGAGATACCCGACCCGCCCCGCGACCGCGCTCCGGCCGACTATCGGGAAACGGTGCGGGATTGGCACGAACGCCGCTCACTGCTGCTGGAAGAGGCGTTCTCCGCTACCGAGGGGGTGGGCGCGATCCTGGTGTGGGGCGATCCGGCCCTCTACGACAGCACCCTGCGCATGGTGGAACGGGTACTGGCCCGCGGCACGCAGTCCTTCGACTACACCGTGATCCCCGGAGTCACCAGCGTGCACGCCCTCGCGGCCCGGCACCGCACCGTACTGCACCGGATAGGCGAACCCGTGCACATCACCACGGGGCGGCGATTGCGCGAAGAGGGACTCGGCCCGGGATCCACGGTGGTCATGCTGGACGCCGACTGCGCCTTCACCACCACCCCCGCCGACACATTCATCTGGTGGGGCGCCTACCTCGGGATGCCCGACGAAACCCTGCTCGCCGGCCGGGTCGGCGATATCGCCGGCGAGATCGTGGCCCGGCGCGGCGAGTTACGGGCGCGCAAGGGCTGGATCATGGACATCTATCTGCTGCGCCCGCCCGAATAACCAGGTGATCGGGGTCACCGGTCGTAGCATGGTCACATGACCGAACAGGACATCCTCGGGCACATCAAGGAGTTGGTCGACCACGAGCACGACCTGCGGTCACGGGCCTCCCGTGGGGAACTCGACCCCGATGTGGAGCGACGCCGGCTGGCCGAGCTGGAGGTCATGCTGGATCAGTGCTGGGATCTGCTGCGGCAGCGGCGGGCCCGGATCAGCAGTAACGAGTCGCCGGACGAAGCCCAGCCCAGATCCCCCGGTCAGGTCGAGGGCTACCTGCAGTAGGCGGCTCGGTGTCCGGAACCGCCGAATACGACGTCATCGTGCTGGGCGGCGGCCCGGCCGGGGAGAATGCCGCCGCTTACGCGGTGGCGGGCAGCGACCGCACCGCGGTCATCGTGGAACGCGAACGCCTCGGCGGCGAATGCTCCTACTGGGCGTGTATCCCCAGTAAGGCTCTGCTGCGGCCGGTCCGGGTGCTCGGCGCCGCACGGGGGCTGCCCGGAGTGGAGGGACGCGGGCCCGATGTGGCCGCGGTGCTGCGCCGGCGCGACGAGTTCGTCCACGCCCGGGCGGGTGGCCACGACGACACGAGCCAGCTCGACTGGGCCCGGCAGCAGGGCATCAAGGTGATCCGTGGCGTCGGCCGGCTCGATGGTGTGCGAACGGTGCGGGTCGGTGAGCGTGAACTACGCGCCCGGCACGCGGTGGTGCTCGCCACCGGTACCCGGGCCGCCGTGCCGGATATCCCCGGACTGCGCGCCGCGCTGCCCTGGACCTCGCGCGACGCGACCAATCTGCACGAGATCCCGAAACGGGCGGTCCTGATCGGTGGCGGAGTGGTCGCCTGCGAGGCGGCGACCTGGTTGTCGGCCCTGGGCACCGAGGTCACCATGCTGGTGCGCGGGAACAGGTTGCTCACCGGTGTCGAACCGTTCGCCGGGCAGCGGGTGGCCGCCGCACTGACCGAGCAGGGGGTGCTGATCCGGTTCGGAACCCGCCCCGTACGGGTCCTGCGACCGGCGGCCGCCGCTCACGGCGAGGGCCGTATCCACGGTGGCCCGGTGACCGTGCACACCACGGGCCCCGACGGAGAGTCCACCCTGAAGGCCGAGGAGATCGTGGTGGCGGCCGGGCGGATCCCGGCCACCGACGATCTCGGCCTCGAGACGGTGGGGCAGGCGGCGGGCTATGTCGAGGTGGACGACCGGCTGACGGTGACCGGGGTGCCCGGCGAATGGCTCTACGCCGTGGGGGATGTCGACCATCGTGTCGCGCTCACCCATATGGGCAAGTACCAGGGCCGGGTGTGCGGCGATGTGATCGCCGCCCGCGCCGAGGGCCGGTCACCGACCGCGCCGCGGCATCGGGCGAGCTCGGACCGGTACGCGGTCCCACAGGTCGTCTTCACCGATCCCGAGGTCGCGGCGGTCGGGCTCACCGCCGCGGCGGCCCGCGCGGCGGGGCACGATATCCGCACGGTCGAACTGGATATCGAGGTCGCCGGTTCCGCCCTCACCCGCGACGACTACAGCGGCCGGGCCGCGCTGGTGATCGACAATGCCACCGGTACTCTGCTCGGCGCTACCTTCGTGGGCCCCGACGTGGGGGAACAGTTACACGCCGCGACGATCGCCGTCGCCGGCCGGGTCCCGCTGGACACGCTGTGGCACGCGGTGCCCGCTTTCCCGACCGTGAGCGAATTCTGGTTACGACTGTTGGAGACCGATCGAGCGTCGTTACCATCGGTCGATGAGCGTGACCGAGCAGATAACGACCGCTGACGGGATCGTCCGCGGTGTCCGCGGACGCCGCGTGATGTACTGGCGGTCGCTCCCCTACGCCGCCCCACCCGTCGGTGACCTGCGGTTCCGGGCTCCTCAGCCGGTGCGGCCGTGGACCGATGTGCGCGATGCGACCTATTTCCGGGCGGCGGGTATCCAGCCCAGCTTCGGCGTGCGGCTCGGCCCGCGCACGCTGCAGGAGATGAGCGAGGATTCACTGACACTCAATGTCGTGGCCCCCGCTGCTCCCGCGGTGCGGCCGCGGCCGGTGATGGTGTTCATCCACGGCGGCGGCTACCTGTTCGGCACGTCGGCACTACGTCTCTACTCCGGGGTACAACTGGCGGCCGACGGCGATGTGATCGTGGTGACGATCAACTACCGGCTCGGCCCGTTCGGGTATGCCGATTTCTCCGAATTCTCCACTCCGGAGAGCCCCTACGACTCCAACCTGGGCCTGCGCGACCAGATCGCCGCGCTGCGCTGGGTGCAGACCAATATCGCCGAGTTCGGCGGGGATCCGGGCAATGTCACGATCTTCGGTGAATCGGCCGGAGCGCACGCGGTGCTGAGTCTGATGGCCACCCCCGCGGCGGCCGGGCTGTTCCACCGAGGTATCGCCCAGAGTCCGCCCGCGGATTGGGGGTTGACGGTCACCGAATCACGGGAGTTCGCCCGCCGGGTCCTGGACAACCTCGGTGTCTCCCCCGCGGAGGCGAACCGGGCGCTACGCGAAGTGGACCCGCACGATATCCGCCGCGCCTTCAACCGGGCCTCGAACGCGGTCATGACCGAGTACCCGGGGTTCTTCCCCGCCGCCCCGGTGGCCGACGCCGATCTGCTGCCGCGCATTCCGATCGACGCCTTCACCGAAGGACACACCCACCGGGTACCGCTCATCATCGGCACCTGCCGCGAGGAAGGCGCCCTGTTCAACCGTTTCGCGGATAACCTGCCCACCCGGCCGGAACGTCTCAAACGCGCGCTGGCCTCCGCCGGACCGGGTCTCTATCCCCGGATCTTCTCCCTCTACCCCGGCTTTCCGGGACAGGCGGCGGCGATCCGGGCCGGCGGCGACTACTTCTTCTGGCGGCCGTCGCTGGCGGTGATGGAGGGCCACAGCCGGCATACCCCCACCTACGCCTACCGCTACGATTTCGCACCCCGCCTGTTCCAGCTCTACAAACTCGGCGCTACTCACGCGACCGACCTCCTGCCGACCTTCGGAGCGGTGTACGAACCGTGGAGCCGAGCGCTCACCGTGGGCGGCAGCCGCCGGGGTCTGCTCACCGTGACCCGTCAATTCCAGGACAATTGGCTGCATTTCGCACGCACCGGCACTCCGCTACCGTCCTGGCCCGCATATACCGAACAGGAGCGCAGCACGCTCATCATCGACGCGCCCAGCCGGGTGGAGCACGACCCGGAGGCCGAACTGCGCGAATTCTGGACGGGCGTACGCGCACCGCTGCTGGCGCCGGCCGGAAAGCGCACGGGCGTACCCGCGCCCACCTCCGGTGAGCCGGTCGGGACAGCGGACGAATCCGGTGTGCCCCCCGTCGGCAATATCGACGACAGCTCGCAGGAGGATACGATCACCGGCACCGCGATACGGATCACCGAGGCGATCACCACCCCTGCCGAAGGCGCCGGCCCCGCCGATACCGGTACGGCGGAAGCGCAGGAGGGGCCCCGCGGCACCGACGACGGGCCCGCCGCACCGGGAAACCCGGGCTGAGGGCCGTTTCCCGGCTGTCGCACCGTTGCACGGCAGGTACGGCTCCGCTTTATTTGAGCAGGCGTGACATCCGCCGGTCGGCGAGGATCTTGCCCCCGGTCTGACAGGTGGGACAGTACTGGAACGAGCGCTCGGTGTAGGAGACCTCGCGGACGGTATCGCCGCAGACCGGGCAGGACATTCCGGCGCGGGCGTGCACCCGCATACCCGACCGCTTCTCGCCCTTCAGCCGGGCGGCGTCCCGGCCCACCGAACGCTCGACCGCGTCGAGCAGTACACCCCGCAGCGCCGCGTAGAGCTCGGAAACTTTCTCGGGCGGGAGAGTTCTCGCGGTGGCGAAGGGCGAGATCCGGGCGGTGTGCAGGATTTCGTCGGAGTAGGCGTTACCGATCCCGGCCAGCACGCTCTGATCCACCAGCACGGTTTTGATCCGTTGCGCGGTGGCACCCAGGAGCGTGGCGAATTCCGGCTCCGTGACCGCGAGCGCGTCCGGGCCGAGACGCGCGATACCCGGAACCTGCCGCGGATCGGATACCACATGGACGGCAAGCCTTTTCCTGGTACCCGCCTCGGTGAGGTCGAATGCGGGGGTATCGCCGGTGGGGGTGAAGAAATGTATCCGCAGCGCCACCGGTCCCCGGCCCGGTTTCGGCGGCGCGGTACTCGGAGCGTCGCTCCAGCGCAACCAGCCCGCGCGGGACAAATGGGTGATCAGCCACAGCCGACCGCACTCCATTCCCAGGAACTTGCCCCACCGCGCGGCCCCGGTCACGTCCCGGCCCGACAGGGCCGTCACCGGCGGGTCGGCCGTTTTGATCACGCTCACCGCCGCTACATCGATACGCCCTACCACCGCGCCGACGGCATGATCCCGCAGGAACTGGGCCAGCGCCTCGATTTCGGGCAGTTCGGGCACGGGCTCCAGGCTACCCGGGATCCTCATCGTCGCGGGGTGTTCGCGCACCGGACGGCACCGGGGGCGGGATATCCAGCCGCCGGGTGATCTCGGTGGTCAGCACCGCCAGCAACACGCCGATCACCACGAGATCGAAAACCGTCTGGATCATGGTGGCTATCCGGCCCTCCTGCCCGGCCGCGTGGATATCACCGAAGCCCACGGTTGCCAGTGTGGCGACGCCGCATTATGCCCCAGATGCGACCGTCCACTGATCCGCCGGAATGCCATACGGACATGTTCTGCCCCGTGGTCCCGAATACCGGCCGGGCACGCCGACGAGCACGGAATCCCGGCGCGACAGCGCGGAATCGAGGAGCGAGCCGCTCACCGGCGGTGATCGGACGGCGCGAACAACACGCGCCGCCCGATCCGGATCGCGGAGACAGCCCCGCCGGCAACTCCCGGCGGGCCGGCCTCAGCGTCTGCCGGAGGGACCGGCGAGCCGGGCCAGCAGCCGCGGCGCGATCACCGACAGCGCTTCCACCGTCGTCATACCCTCGTGTTCCGCCGGAACCGGGTATTCGACGATGTCACCGAACACATACGGCCGCCAATCCGCGGCCCGCGGGCCGGCCTGTCGCGTACCGGGAGTGGGCACATCGGCGCGGAAGAAATCGACGGCACCGCGGTAGATCCCCGGCCGGTGGCCGGCGATCAGTTCCGCGGACCGCACCGCGGTCCGGTACACCCCGCGCAGCCGTTCCACCGGCAACTGCAGCAGCTCCGGGGGGATCAGCTCGTGCAGGCGGGCGAGTTCGGCGTCGTCGAGTTCGCCGATGCCCTTCTCCGCGGCCGGTTCCTCGGTGATGATTCCCCGGTCCACCAGTGCCGCACGCAGGGCGGTCTCGAACAGCCCCGGGTCGACGTCGGGGTGACTGTCCAGCAATGCCAGCATCTCGACCCGCTCCCCCGCCGCCTGCAACTCGGTGGCGACGGCGTGGGCCAGCACACCACCCAACGACCAGCCGAGCAGCCGGTACGGGCCGGTCGGCTGGATTCGCCGGATCTCCGCCAGGTAGCGTGCCGCGATCTCCGCCAGCGAGACCGGATCGTAGTCGGGTTCGGTGTACGCGGGCGACTGGATACCGTAGATCGGTTGATCTTCGGGCAGCAGTCCGACCAGCCCGGCGAAGCTCCACGCCAGGCCGTCCCTGGCGTGGATGGCGAATATCGGTGTGGCGGTGCCGGTTTCGCGAATGGGAAGGACCACCCGCAACGCCGCCTCGGACAACTCCTCCGTTTCGTCCGGTTCGGCGAGCCGGGCGGCGAGCCCGGCGACGGTCGCCTCGGTGAACAACCACTGCACACCGACCGCGATCCCGGTCACCGCCTTCAGACGGGCCACGACCCGGGTCGCCAGCAGCGAGTTGCCGCCGAGGGCGAAGAACGAGTCGTCGATCCCAACCCGGTCCGTACCGAGAACCTCGGCGAAGATCTCGGCAACGGTGCGCTCCAGCGGGGAGCGCGGTGCCCGGAATTCACGGGTCTCGAACACCGGCGCCGGCAGCGCCCGGCGATCCAGCTTCCCGGCGGGGGTCAACGGAATCGCGTCGAGCACCATGATCGACGACGGCACCATATACGACGGCAACCGCTGCCCGACATGCGCGATCAGCGCCGCGGTATCCACCGTGGCGCCCGGCACCGGGACCACATACGACACCAGCGACACCGCGCCCGCGGTGTTCTCGTGGCCGATGGTGACCGCGAAATCGACGGTCTCGTGCGCGGTCAGCGCGGCGTCGATCTCCCCGAGTTCGATCCGGAAACCCCGAACCTTGACCTGGAAATCGTTGCGGCCCACATACTCCAGCACCGGATCACCCGCGCCGTCACGACGCCACCGCACCACATCACCGGTGCGATACAACCGCGCCCCCGGCCCACCGAAGGGATCGGCCACGAACCGCTGCGCGGTCAAACCCGCCCGAGCGTGGTAGCCCCGCGCCAGCTGCACCCCACCGACATACAACTCACCGGCCACCCCCTCGGGCACCGGATTGAGCCGATCATCGAGCACCAGCGCCCGCATCCCCCGCACCGGACCACCGATACTCACCCGATCACCCGGCCGCAACACGCCACTGATATTCGTGGCCACCGTCGCCTCGGTCGGACCGTAGGCATTGTGGAACCGGCGATCGAGACCACTATCGGCGGGCACCGACCACTTCGCCACCAGATCCGCCGAAATCGCCTCACCACCGGCGATGATCACTTTCATCCCGGCCAGATCCGCCGGATCCAGCGACGCCAGCACCGACGGGGTGATCAACCCGACCGTCACACCTTCCCGGGCGATCAGCTCACCCAGCTCCGCGCCACCATAGGTACCGGTCGGCACCACCACCAGCGCACCACCGGAACCCACCGCCAGCAGCAACTCCAGGATCGAGGCATCGAAACTCGGCGACGCGAACGCCAACGCCCGCGTCTGCGCGTTCAACCGGTACCGCCGCACCTGCTCGGCACTGAAATTCGCCAGACCGGCATGAGTGACCACCACACCCTTGGGCACACCGGTGGAACCGGAGGTGTAGATGACATAGGCGGTGTTGGCCGGGGTCAACGCCCGCACCCGGTCGGTGTCGGTGACCGGGTCCGCCGAACAACCCGAAAGATCGAGTTCGTCGAGGACCAGCCACTGCACCCCGGACTCGGGCAGATCCGCCCGCACACTCGAGACCGTGATACCCACCGGCGCACCGGAATCGGTGAGCATATGCGCGATCCGGTCCGCCGGGTAGGTCGGGTCGATCGGGACGAACGCCGCACCGGATTTGGTGACCGCCCATTCGGCGAGTACCGAATCCGCCGACCGCGGTACCGCTACCGCCACCAGGTCCTCGGTCCCCACACCCCGCGCGATCAACGCCCGCGCCAACCGGTTGGACCGTTCGTCGAACTCGGCGTAGGAGTAGCCGACACCGTCGAACACCACCGCCGGCGCCGACGGGTCCACCGCCACCGCCGCGGCCAGCAACTCCGGCAACGTCGACGCAGACACCGCCGGCCCACCCGACCGCGAGCCCAACTCGGCACGCTCGGTGGAGCTCAGGAATTCCACCTCGCTCACCGGCAGTTCGGGAGTGTCGATCAGGTGGTCGATCACCCGCAGCAGGCGCGCGGCCGTGGTTTCGACGGTTCGGGCGTCGAATCGGCTGGTCAGGTACCGCAGCGAGATCCCGACCGTATTCTCCGCCGTCACCACGAGGGTCAGCGGGTAGTGGCTGTTGTCGCGCGTGCCCACACCGGTGACCGACATACCGTCGATATCGCCGGTGGCGGCGACAGCCGCGGCATCGGTGGGATAGGACTCGAAGACGAACAGGCTGTCGAACTGCACCGCGGTACCGACGGCCTGCTGGATATCGGTCAGTCCGAGGTAGTGGTGCTCCAGCAACGCGGCTTGCGCGCGCTGTTGTTCGGTGAGCAGTTCGCCGAGGCTCGCCCGCTTGTCCAGCCGCACCCGTACCGGCAGCGTGTTGATGAAAAGACCGACCATGGACTCGATACCGGGCAGTTCCGCCGGGCGGCCGGACACCGTGGCACCGAACACCACATCGTCGCGACCGGTGATCCAGCCGAGCAGCACCCCCCACGCCGCCTGCACCAGCGTATTCACGGTGATTCCGAGATCGGTGGTCCGGGCAGTGAGTTTCCGGGTGCGATCCTCGTCGATCTCCACGAAAACCGCGCCGACATCGTAGTTCTCCGCCGCTACCGGCTGCGGAGCCAGCAGCGAGGGCTCGGTGAAACCGTCCAGCGCGTCGCGCCAGGCCTGTTCCGAGACGGCCCGATCCCGGCCCGCGAGCCAGGACAAGAAGTTGCGATACGAGGCCACCCGCGGCAGTGCGGAAGTGTCGCCACGCAGCGCGTACAGCACCAGCAGTTCCCGCATGAGCAGCGGCATGGACCAGCCGTCGAGCAGGATGTGGTGGGTGGTGATGGCCAGCTGCCACGCGTCCTCGGCCCACCGGACGAGGTGGAACCGGATCAGCGGTGGGGCCGACATATCGAAATGCTCGGCCTTGTCCGCGGCCAGCAGCCGGTCCAGCTCATCCGCGCGTTCGCTCTCCGGCAGATCGCGCAGATCGATATCGCGCCACGGCACCGCTACCTTGTCGAGCACCACCTGCACCCACCGACCGGAGGTATCGGCGACGAACGCGGTCCGCAGGTTCGCGTACCTGCCGACCAATGCCTCGGCGGCCTGCCGCAGCCGGGCCGAGTCCACCGTGCCGGCCAGGTCGACCGACGACTGCATGGTGTAGACGTCCACCCCGTCCCGCACGAGCTGAGCGTGGAACAGCAGCCCCGACTGCAGCGGCGACAGCGGCCACACCTCCGTCAGCGCCGGGTATTCGTGCTCCCACCGTTCGATATCGCTCTGCGAAACCCGCACCAGCGACATATCGGACGGGGTGAAACCACCGGCATCCGGCCGGCGCACATGCTCGGCGAGCGCGGTGAGCGCGGCGACCCACAGATCCGCGAACTCACGTGCCCGGGCCTCGGTGAGCAGTCCGGCGGGATAGGCGAAAGCCGCGGTCAGTACCGGGCCGTCCGCCCCGGAATTGACGATGGCGTTGATGTCCAGCACCGCGTTGGCGGGCATATCGCGGTCCATATCCGCATCGATCGGCCCCAGATCGGCGGTCGGCATCCAACCCATTTCGGCGAGTTCGGCAGGAAGCTCACCGGCGGATACGCGACCCAGATAGTTGAAACTGATCTGGCCCGGCACCCGCTCCGGCAGCCGGGCGCCGGTCTCGGGATTCGAATAACGCAGCAGACCGTAGCCGAGCCCCTTGTCCGGAACGGCGAGCAACTGTTCCTTCACCGATTTCACGACCGCTCCGAATGCGGGACCACCGGCGAAAGCCTCGTCGAGATCGACCCCCGGCAGCTCCAGCCGTACCGGGTGCACGGCGGTGAACCAGCCGACGGTGCGGGACAGATCGGCCCCGGGCACCACCGTTTCCTCACGGCCGTGTCCTTCGAGTTTGACCAGTGTCGCCGCGGACGGGCCGTCCCCGCGCCAGCGGGCGGCCGCCAACGCGAGCGCGGACAGCAGAGCGTCGTTCGGGCCACCGTGATAGCGGGCTCCGACGGTGGTCAGCACCGCCTCGGTGATATCGGTGGGCAGTGCCACCTCGAACCGTTCCACGGTCGCGTTGGTGTCCACGGCCGGGTCGAACGGACGAGCGCCCAGCGCCGGGTCCGGGGTGGACGCGATCTTCTGCCAGTACGGCAGTTCCGCGACACGTCCGGGATCGATGGCGGCCTCGGCGAGCCCGTGGGCCCACCGCCGCAGCGAGGTACCCACCGGCGGCAACGCCACCGCTCGCCCGGCCGCGATCTGCGACCAGGCCGATGCCAGGTCCGGGATGATGATCCGCCAGGACACACCGTCGACCACGAAATGGTGCGCCACGAACAGCAGTACATCGCGGCGCTCGCCGCGGAAGGAGAACCACACGAACTGCGCCATCACGGCGCGGGCCGGATTCAGACGACCCAGGGCGGAATCGAATTCGGCCGAAGCGAGGCGGGTGAGTTCCGCGTCGCCGACCGTATCGTCGAGTTCCACCTTGCGTATCAGCGCGCCGATATCGATGGCACCGGGCGCCAGCGCCTCGAACGCGGCCACACCCGCCTCGACCCGCAACCGGGTGCGCAACGCGTCATGGTGGTCGAATACCGCCGCCAAGGTGGCGACCAGCGTTTCGTGGTCGATACCGTCCGGCAGGCGCAACACCATCGGCTGCGAGAACCGCTGGTACGAGGCGTTCCCACCGAGAATCTGCGCCATGACCGGCAGTACCGGCATCTCGCCGACCCCCCGGCCCGGCAGCTCCGTCAACCGCTGCTCGGCCGCGTCGCCGAGCGTGGCGACCTCGGCGAGCGCGGCCACGGTCCGGCGCTCGAACACATCCCGGGGCGTGAAGACCACACCGCGGGCCTTGGCCCGGGACACCAGCTGGATGGACAGAATGCTGTCGCCGCCGAGGGAGAAGAACGAATCGTCCACGCCGACCTGGTCGATTCCCAGGACATCGGCGAATATCTCGCAGATGATCGTTTCCGCCTCGCCCTCCGGCGCCCGGAAGGCACGGGCCTCCAGCACCGGCTCCGGGAGGGCTTTACGGTCCAGTTTGCCCACCGGGGTCAGCGGGAGCTCGTCCAGCACCGTGAGCACTGACGGCACCATATGCGCCGGCAACCGCTGGGCCACGAATTCGCTCACCGCACCGGTATCCACACTCCGCCCCGGCACCGCCAGCACGTACGACACCAGAATGGTCGCCCCCGCATCCGTTTCCCGGCCCAGGGTCACCGCGTACTCGATATCCGGGTGCGCGGCCAGCGCCGTATCGATCTCACCCAGTTCGACACGGAAACCGCGGATCTTGACCTGGAAGTCCGAACGGCCCACATAGTCCAGTTCCCGATGTACCGTCGGCAACGCCTCGTTGCCGGCTCGCGCACCCGGCGCCGAGTACCAGCGCACCACATCACCCGTGCGGTACATCCGGGACCCCGTGGAACTGAACGGATTGGCGACGAAACGATCGGCGGTCAGCCCGGGCCGGTTGTGGTAACCGCGCGCCAGCGCACCACCGGCCAGATACAACTCACCCGCCACCCCCGGCGGCACCGGATTCAACCGCGAGTCCAGGACCAGCGCCGACATCCCGTGCACCGGTTCACCGATGGTGACATGCGCACCGGGAACCAAACGGGCATACGACGAGATGATGGTCGTCTCGGTGGGTCCGTACCCGTTGAAGTACCGGCGACCCGGCTCCCATTTCGCCAGCAGTTCCGGGGTGGTCACATCACCACCGACCGACAGCACCTCCAGGGCATCCAGTCCGGCCGGATCCACGGTTCCCAGCACCGCCGGGGTGATGATGGTATGGGTGACCTCTTCGCTACGCAGCAGCTCGGCCAGGTCCGGTCCACCGATGATCTCTCCCGGCACCACCACCAGGGTCGCGCCCACATAACCGGTGCAGACCCATTCCAGCACCGAGGGGTCGAAACTCGGTGAACAGATGTGCAGGAACCGATGCTTCGGCTCGAGGGCGTACAGGTCGGCAGCCACATCGACGAGACCACCGATACCCGCGTGGGTCACCACCACACCCTTGGGCAGGCCCGTGGAACCGGAGGTGTAGATGACATACGCCGGATGCCGCATCCGCAACGGCGCGATCCGGTCGGCGTCGGTCACCTCCCCGTCCGATTCCGCCGCGGCCCGCGCCAGGAACCGTGGATCGTCCAGCCGCAGCCACTGCACGTCACCGGGCAACCGGTTCACGAACCGATCGCTGGTCAAGCCCAATACGGCACCGGAATCGGAGAGCATATGCCGCATCCGGTCCTGCGGATAATTCGGATCCACCGGAAGGTGCGCACCACCGGCCTTGGCCACGGCCCAGAACGCCAGCACCATCTCGTACGAACGCGGGAACGCCAGCGCCACGATACGTTCGGGTCCGACACCGTGTTCGATGAGCACCCGCGCCAAGCGGGACGATTCCGCGTCGAGCTCCCGATACGTCACCGACCGGCCCCGATAGCGGACCGCCACACCGTCCGGATTCGCCCGGACACCGTGCGCGAGCAGGTCCGGAATCAGACCTGTCGCCATCACATCGTCATCGTGGATACGGGTGAGGAGGCGGTATTCGGAATCATCGATCACCGGCAGATCACCGATCGGTGTATCCGGCTTCCGGGTGACGGCGTCCAGCAGGTGCAGGAACCGACGCGCGAAGACACCGACGGTGTCCTCGTCGAAAAGATCGCGGGCATAGGAGAACTCGGCCGCCATACCGGCACCGGTTTCGATGACCCTCAGCGAGAGATCGAATTTGGCGGTATCGATATCGAAATCCACTCCGGCTACCCGCAGTCCGGGCAGCTCGAACTCGGATTGCGGCATGTTCTCGAACGACAACGCCACCTGGAACAACGGATGCCTGGCGGTGGACCGCTCCACCGCCACCATTTCCACCAGTCGTTCGAACGGCACATCCGCATGCGCGAACGCCTGCAGATCGGCTTCCTTGGTCGCCGCCAGGAATTCACGGAAACTGGATTCGCCCCGTACATGCGACCGCAATACCAGCGTGTTGACGAACATCCCGACCAGATCGTCGAGTTCGGCCTCACCGCGCCCGGCGATGGGCGCGCCCACGGCCACATCGTCGGTCCCCGACATCCGCGCCAGGAACAGCGCCAGCGCCGCGTGTACCACCATGAAAACCGTGGCATTGTGCTCGGCGGCCATCCGGGTCACGGCCTCGTGCAACCGCTCATCGATCCGGAACGGCACCGTCCCGCCGGCGAACGACTGCACATTCGGGCGCGGCCGATCGCTGGGCAGGTTCAGCTCGTCCGGCAACCCGGCCAGCGCCTGGCGCCAGTACGCGGCCTGCGCGCTGACCAGGCTTTCCGGATCGTCCTCCGACCCGAGCACCTCCCGCTGCCAGATGCTGTAATCGGCGTACTGCACCGGCAACGGCGCCCAGCCGGGAGCCGAACCCGCCGCGCGAGAAACATAGGCGGCCACCACATCTCGCGTCAGCGGGCCCATCGACCAGCCGTCGGCACCGATGTGGTGCACCACGAACACCAGCACATACTCATCGTCGGACAGATGCAGCAGCGCCATCCGCAAGGGGACTTCGGTCGTCACGTCGAAACCGGCCGCGACCATACCGGCGATCCGGTCGCGCAGATCCGCCGCCGCCACCGGAACCGGAACGAGGTCGGGCACGGCCTGTTCGACCGGCAGCAGCAGCTGATACGGCTGCCCGTCCTGGGCGGGATAAACCGTTCGCAGGGTTTCGTGCCGCCGCGCCACATCGACGACGGCCTGCCGCAAGGCCGACACATCGAGGTCACCGGACAGGCGGATCGCGACCGGGATGTTGTAGGCAGCCGAACCGGTATCGAACTGGTTGAGGAACCACATCCGCTGCTGCGCCAGCGACAACGGCACCCGGTCCGGACGCGACCGTGGCGCGAGAGCCGGCAGGTCGCGCGTGCCGGTGGTACTTTCCGCGGCGACAGCGAGAGCGGCGACGGTCGGTGCTTCGAACAGGGTCCGGACCGGGACCTGGGTATCCAACGCTTTACCCAGCCGGGCCGCGACCTGGGTCGCGATCAGCGAGTTACCACCCAGAGCGAAGAAATCATCATCGGCGCCGACGCGGGGCACGCCCAGCACCTCGGCGAAGATCCCGGCCACGATCTCCTCGATCGGGGTCGAAGCCGCCCGGAACGCCCGGGTCTCGAGCCCGGGCTCGGGCAACGCTTTACGATCCAGTTTCCCGTTGACCGTCAACGGCAACGCGTCCAGCACCATCAACACCGCCGGCACCATGTACGACGGCAACCGCGACCCCAGCTGCGAACGCACCCACCCCACATCCACACCCGCAGCGGTATCGGCGGGCACGAGGTAGCCCACCAACCGGTCCCCGGTCCGGGGATCGGATCGCGCGATCACCACGGCCGCGGCGATCCCGGGCAACGCCAGCAACGCCGCCTCGATCTCGGCGAGCTCGATCCGGAAACCCCGCACCTTGACCTGGAAATCGGTCCGGCCCCGGTACTCGAGTTCCCCGGCCCGGTTCCACACCACCAGGTCCCCCGTGCGATACATCCGCTGCCCGGTCACGAACGGGTCGGCCACGAAACGTTCCGCGCTCAACCCCGCCCGCGCGTGATAGCCCTGCGCCAGCTGCGCCCCGGCCAGATACAGTTCCCCGGCCACCCCGTCGGGCACCGGCCGCAGCCGGGCATCGAGCACATACACCCGCGAGTTCCACTGCGGTACCCCGATCGGCACCGAGACCCGGTCGGCGCCGGTGACCCGGTGAGTGGTGATCGAGACCGCGGCCTCGGTCGGGCCGTAGAGGTTGAACAACCCGATCCCGGGATACCGGTCCAGTACCCGCTGCGCGGTCGCGGCCGGGAGGGCTTCCCCGATGGCCAGTACCCGCCGCAGGCTCGCGGGCAGACCGGTGCCGTCGGTGGTCAGCAACGCGTCCAGCATCGACGGCACCACCGTCAGCGTGGTCACCCCCTGCTCGGCCATCACCGCGTTCAGATACGCCGGGTCGCGGTGTCCTTCCGCGGTGGTCAGGACCACACGGCCCCCGCAGGTCACCGCGGCCCAGAACTCCCAGACCGACAGGTCGAAGGTGGCCGCGGTCTTCAGCACCACCGCATCCGAGGGGTCGAACCCGAACTCGGTGTGCAGGTAACGCAACTGGTTCACGATCGCGGTATGGGTGACCGCCACCCCCTTGGGCCGCCCGGTCGACCCGGACGTGAAGATCACATACGCGGTGTTACCCGGCCGCAACGGCGCGACCCGCTCCGCGTCGGTGACCGGGGAACCGTCGTAGCCGCTGATATCGAGATCATCGACCACCACGACCGGCGCACCCACCCCCTCGGGGACCGCGACGGTATCCGAGCTGCTGGTCAGCACGCATACCGGTGCCGCGGTCTGCAGGATGTAGCCGCTGCGTTCGCCCGGCTGGTCCGGGTCCACCGGCACATAGACCCCACCCGCGGTGGTCACCGCGTACATCGCGACCACCAGATCCAGCGAACGCCGCAGCACCAGACCCACCCGGTCCTGCGGGCCCACCCCACACTCGATCAGATACCGCGCCAACCGGTTGACCCGGCCACCCAACTCGGCATAAGAAACCCGCTGCCCCTCGGCCGTGACCACAGCCACCGCCTCCGGACCCACAGCGACCGAGGCATCCAACAACGACGCCAACGTCACACCCGGCTCCAGCGCACGACCGGTCGCATTACGCCGTCCCAGCACCTGCGCCCGCTCCTGCGGATCCAGCAGGTCCACATCGCCCACCGGCCGCGCCGGCTCGGCCACCACCGCGGCCAGCAATCGGACGAACCGGTCGACGAAACCCGCCACCGTGGCACGGTCGAACAAGTCGGTGGCATAGGTGATGTACCCGGCCATACCCTGGGCCGCGCCGGTGGCGTCGTAGCTGTCCCCGATGATCAGGTGCAGGTCGAACTGGGAGATCTCGGTATCGATCTCCACCCCGGAAACCGTCAGCCCCGGCAGCTCCAGACTCGACTGCGCCAGGTTCTGGAACGACAACCCCACCTGGAACAGCGGATGCCGCGCGGTCGACCGCGCCGGGTTCAACACCTCGACCAGCCGCTCGAACGGCACATCCGCGTGCGCGAACGCCGCGATATCCACCTCACGCTGGCGGCTCAGCAGCTCGGTGAACGCCTCACCCCGATCCAGCTGGGTGCGGAAGACCAGCGTGTTGACGAACATACCGATCAGGTCGTCGAGCGCGGCCTCCCCACGCCCGGCCACCGGAGTACCGATGGTGATGTCGTCGCTACCGGACAACCGCGACAGCAACACCGCCAACGCCGAATGCACGGCCATGAACAGAGTGGCGTTCTGCGCCTGGGCCACCCGCAGCAGCCCCGCATGGGTAGCGGCGTCGATCGCGACCTCGACCCGGCCGCCGGCGAAGGACTGCACCGCCGGGCGCGGCCGGTCCGTCGGCAACTCCAGCTGATCCGGCACACCCGCCAGAGCCGACCGCCAGTAGCCGATCTGCTTCGCCGCCAGCGATTCCGGATCGGCCTCGTCGCCGAGGAGTTCGCGCTGCCAGATGCTGTAGTCGGCGTACTGCACCGGCAACGGCGCCCACCCCGGCATCTCACCGGCGGCCCGTGCCGCGTAGGCGGTCATCACATCCCGGGTCAGCGGGCCCACCGAGGAGCCGTCACCGGTGATGTGGTGCACCACCATCACCAGCACGTACTCGCCGGCCATCGCGGCACCCGCACCGTTGGTATGGATCGCATCGGCCGCAGTGGTCACGCTGTTCGCATCGTTCACTTCGAGTAGCGCGACCCGTAGGGGTACCTGTTCGGTGACATCGAAACCGGTCGATGCCAGTTCCGTGACCGCCGCCACCACCTCGGTGGCGGTCACCGACCGCACCGTCAGCTCGGGTACCGCGTCCCCGGCGGGCAGCACCACCTGCACCGGGCCGGACTCGGTCTCCGGGTACACCGTGCGCAGCACCTCGTGCCGGCCCACCACATCGGCGACCGCCGCCCGCAGCGCCGCCACATCCAGCACACCGGTCAACCGGATCGCCAACGGCAGGTTGTAGGCCGCCGACTGCTGATCGAACCGGTTGAGGAACCACATCCGCTGCTGCGCCAGCGACAACGGCACCCGGTCCGGACGTGGCTGCGGCACCAGCGCCGCCCGCCCGCCGGAGCCGGCCTGTTCCTGGATCCGGGCGGCCAGGGCTGCGACGGTGGAGGTTTCGAACAGGGTCCGGACCGGGACCTGGGTATCCAGCGCGGCACCCAGCCGGGCCGCGACCTGGGTCGCGATCAGCGAGTTACCGCCCAGGGCGAAGAAGTCGTCGTCGGCGCCGACGCGTGGGAGAGCGAGGATTTCGGCGAAGATCCCGGCCACGATCTCCTCGATCGGGGTCGAGGCCGCCCGGAACTCCCGCGCCTGGAACTCCGGCTCCGGCAACGCTTTGCGGTCCAGCTTGCCGGACGTGTTGAGCGGCAACGCCTCCAACACCATCACCGCCGCGGGCACCATGTAGGCCGGCAGCACCTGTCGCACCGCGTCGAGCAACTCGGCCGCCACGATCCGCGCACCCGGGGCCGGCACGACATAGCCGACCAGCTGTTCACCCAGCTGCGACGCGGCGACCGTGACCACGGCCTGGCTGACCTGCGGCCGGGCCAGCAACGCGGACTCGATCTCGCCGAGTTCGATGCGCTGACCCCGGAACTTCACCTGGAAATCGGTGCGCCCCAGATACTCCAGCACCGCCCGCGCACCACCCTCGGTGCCGGCACCGCCCTCGGTGCCGGTACCGGTGTCGGTGTCGGTGTCGAGGGCCCGCCAGCGCACCAGGTCGCCGGTGCGGTACATGCGCTGTCCGGGGGTGTAGGGGTTGGCCACGAACCGGTCCGCCGACAGGTCCGGGCGGGTGACATACCCCCGCGCGAGCTGGTCACCGGCCAGATACAACTCACCGGTCACCCCCACCGGTACCGGCCGCAGCCGGGCGTCGAGCACATACACCCGCGAGTTCCACTGCGGCACCCCGATCGGCACGCTACCGGCCTCGGCACCGGTCGCCGGCCAGTAGGTGATCGACACCGCCGCCTCGGTCGGACCGTACAAATTGTGCACCGCCGCCGACGTCACCGCCCGGACCGCGGCCACCGTCTCCGGCGGCAACGCTTCACCGATCACGAACACCTCACGCAACGACGGGATCGACCCCGCCGGAGTGTGGGCGGCGAACACGCTCAGCATCGACGGCACGAAATCGGTCACCGTGACCCGCTGCTCGGCGATCACCTCCGCCAGATAAGCCGGATCCCGATGCCCGTCGGGGGTGGCCACCACCAGCCGCGCGCCGGCGGCCAACGGCAGGAAGTATCCCCACAGCGACACATCGAAGGTGGTCGCGGTCTTCTGCAGGTACACATCCTCGCTACCCAGCGGGTACTGGGCCAGCATCCACGCCACCTGGTTGACGATCGCGGCGTGGGTGACCGCCACCCCCTTGGGCCGCCCCGTCGACCCGGACGTGAACAGCACATACGCGGTATTGCCCGGCCGCAACGGCGCCACCCGCTCCGCATCGGTAACCGGCGTACCGGCATACCCGGACACATCGAGGTCGTCGATGCTCACCACCGGCACCGGGGTGCCGGCGGGTACGGCGTCGGCGTCGCGGGTGGTGGTCAGCACGCATACCGGGTTCGCGGTCTCGAGGATGTAACCGATCCGTTCACCCGGGTGCGCCGGATCCAACGGCACATAGGCGCCACCAGCGGCCAGGACACCGTACATGCCCACCACCAGCTCCACCGACCGCGACATCATCAACCCGACCAGCGACTCCGGCCCCACCCCCTGGGCGATGAGATACCGCGCCACCCGGTGCACCCGGTCAGCGAACTGCCCGTAGGACAGACGTGTCCCCTCGAAGCTGACCGCGACTCGGTCCGGGTATGCCGCGGCCATCGCCTCGAACTCGTCGAGCAGCAGCCCCGCCGGCAGCGGATGCTCGGTGGCATTCCACTCCGCCAAGACCCGGGTGCGTTCGGCCGGGGCCAGCACCTCCACATCACCCACCGGCTGGGTGGGGTCGACCACGATCTGGCTCAACACCCGCAGGAACCGGTCCACGAACCCCTGCACGGTGGCGTGATCGAACAGAGCACGCGAATAGGTCAGGTACCCGGCCGCGCCCTGCGGGGCCCCGGATTCGTCGTAGGTGTCGCCGAGGATCAGGTTCAGATCGAACTGCGAGATCTCGGTATCGATATCGACACCCGAGACCGTCAACCCCGGCAACTCCAGTACGGAGGCGGCCAGGTTCTGGAAGGTCAACCCCACCTGGAACAGCGGGTGCCGTGCCTGCGACCGGGCCGGGTTCAGTACCTCGACCAGCCGCTCGAACGGCACATCCGCGTGCGCGAACGCCGCGATATCGACCTCACGCTGGCGGCTCAGCAGCTCGGTGAACGCCTCACCCCGATCCAGCTGGGTGCGGAAGACCAGCGTGTTGACGAACATACCGATCAGGTCGTCGAGCGCGGCCTCCCCACGCCCGGCCACCGGGGTACCGATGGTGATGTCGTCGCTACCGGACAACCGCGACAACAACACCGCCAACGCCGAATGCACCACCATGAACAGAGTGGCGTTCTGTGCCTGGGCCACCCGCAGCAGCCCGGCATGGGTGTCGGCGTCGATCGCGACCTCGACCCGGCCGCCGGCGAAGGACTGCACCGCCGGACGCGGCCGGTCCGTCGGCAACTCCAGCTGATCCGGCACACCCGCCAGCGCCGACCGCCAATACCTGATCTGCTTCGCCGCCAGCGATTCCGGATCGTCCTCGTCGCCGAGCAGTTCGCGCTGCCAGATGCTGTAGTCGGCGTACTGCACCGGCAACGGCGCCCACCCCGGCACCTCACCCGCGGCCCGTGCCGCGTAAGCGGTCA
Source organism: Nocardia sp. X0981 (assembly GCF_977089955.1). Taxonomy (NCBI): domain Bacteria; kingdom Bacillati; phylum Actinomycetota; class Actinomycetes; order Mycobacteriales; family Nocardiaceae; genus Nocardia; species Nocardia sp. X0981. Next base: position 645,718 of record NZ_OZ372435.1, read on the forward strand.
TCACGTCCCGCGCCAGCGGCCCCACCGAGGAGCCGTCACCGGCGATGTGGTGCACCACCATCACCAGCACGTACTCGCCGGCCACCGCGGCGCTTACGTTGTCGCCATACCCCCCAACAGCAGTCGGGCCCGCGTCTGCGGCCTCCGCGGTATGCATATCGTTGGTCTGGAGTAGCGCGACCCGCAGTGGTACCTGTTCGGTGACATCGAAACCGGTCGATGCCAGTTCCGTGACCGCCGCGACCACCTCGGTGGCGGTCACCGACCGCACCGTCAGCTCGGGTACCGCGTCCCCGGCGGGCAGCACCACCTGCACCGGACCGGACTCGGTCTCCGGGTACACCGTGCGCAGCACCTCGTGCCGGCCCACCACATCGGCGACCGCCGCCCGCAGCGCCGCCACATCCAGCACACCGGTCAACCGGATCGCCAACGGCAGGTTGTAGGCCGCCGACTGCTGATCGAACCGGTTGAGGAACCACATCCGCTGCTGCGCCAGCGACAACGGCACCCGGTCCGGACGTGGCTGCGGCACCAGCGCCGCCCGCCCACCGGACCCGGCCTGTTCCTGGATCCGGGCGGCCAGGGCTGCGACGGTGGAGGTTTCGAACAGGGTCCGGACCGGGACCTGGGTATCCAACGCGGCACCCAGCCGGGCCGCGACCTGGGTCGCGATCAGCGAGTTACCGCCCAGGGCGAAGAAGTCGTCGTCGGCGCCGACGCGTGGGAGAGCGAGGATTTCGGCGAAGATCCCGGCCACGATCTCCTCGATCGGGGTCGAGGCCGCCCGGAACTCCCGCGCCTGGAACTCCGGCTCCGGCAGTGCTTTGCGGTCCAGCTTGCCGGACGTGTTGAGCGGCAACGCCTCCAACACCATCACCGCCGCGGGCACCATGTAGGCCGGCAGCACCTGTCGCACCGCGTCGAGCAACTCGGCCGCCACGATCCGCGCACCCGGGGCCGGCACGACATAGCCGACCAGCTGTTCACCCAGCTGCGACGCGGCGACCGTGACCACGGCCTGGCTGACCTGCGGCCGGGCCAGCAACGCGGACTCGATCTCGCCGAGTTCGATGCGCTGACCCCGGAACTTCACCTGGAAATCGGTGCGCCCCAGATACTCCAGCACCGCCCGCGCACCACCCTCGGTGCCGGCACCGCCCTCGGTGCCGGTACCGGTGTCGGTGTCGGTGTCGAGGGCCCGCCAGCGCACCAGGTCCCCGGTGCGGTACATGCGCTGTCCGGGGGTGTAGGGGTTGGCCACGAACCGGTCCGCCGACAGGTCCGGGCGGGTGACATACCCCCGCGCGAGCTGGTCACCGGCCAGATACAACTCACCGGTCACCCCCACCGGTACCGGCCGCAGCCGGGCGTCGAGCACATACACCCGCGAGTTCCACTGCGGCACCCCGATCGGCACGCTACCGGCCTCGGTACCGGTCGCCGGCCAGTAGGTGATCGACACCGCCGCCTCGGTCGGACCGTACAAATTGTGCACCGCCGCCGACGTCACCGCCCGGACCGCGGCCACCGTCTCCGGCGGCAACGCTTCACCGATCACGAACACCTCACGCAACGACGGGATCGACCCCGCCGGAGTGTGGGCGGCGAACACGCTCAGCATCGACGGCACGAAATCGGTCACCGTGACCCGCTGCTCGGCGATCACCTCCGCCAGATAAGCCGGATCCCGATGCCCGTCGGGGGTGGCCACCACCAGCCGCGCGCCGGCGGCCAACGGCAGGAAGTATCCCCACAGCGACACATCGAAGGTGGTCGCGGTCTTCTGCAGGTACACATCCTCGCTACCCAGCGGGTACTGGGCCAGCATCCACGCCATCTGGTTGACGATCGCGGCGTGGGTGACCGCCACCCCCTTGGGCCGCCCCGTCGACCCGGACGTGAACAGCACATACGCGGTATTACCCGGCCGCAACGGCGCCACCCGCTCCGCATCGGTAACCGGCGTACCGGCATACCCGGACACATCGAGGTCGTCGATGCTCACCACCGGCACCGGGGTGCCGGCGGGTACGGCGTCGGCGTCGCGGGTGGTGGTCAGCACGCATACCGGGTTCGCGGTCTCGAGGATGTAACCGATCCGTTCACCCGGGTGCGCCGGATCCAACGGCACATAGGCGCCACCAGCGGCCAGGACACCGTACATGCCCACCACCAGCTCCACCGACCGCGACATCATCAACCCGACCAGCGACTCCGGCCCCACCCCCTGGCCGATGAGATACCGCGCCACCCGGTGCACCCGCGCACCCAGTTCCCGATAGGTGAGCTCCTCACCCTCGAAAACCACCGCGACCCGCTCCGGATACGCGGCGACCGCTCGCTCGAACCCGTCGAGCAGCAGCCCCGCCGGCAACGGATGCTCGGTGGCATTCCACTCCGCCAAGACCCGGCTGCGTTCGGCCGGGGCCAGCACCTCCACATCACCCACCGGAACCGAGGGGTTCGCCACCACCTCGGCCAGCACGCGCAGGAACCGGTCCACGAACCCTTGCACGGTGGCGTGGTCGAACAGCGCGGTGGCATAGGTGAAATACCCCGCCACGCCCTGCGGCGCACCACTGGCGTCGTAGTTGTCGCCGAGGATCAGGTTCAGATCGAACTGGGAGAGTTCGGTATCGATATCGACGCCCGAGACCGTCAACCCCGGCAGCTCGAGGGTCGAGGCGGCCAGGTTCTGGAAGGTCAACCCCACCTGGAACAGCGGGTGCCGTGCCTGCGACCGGGCCGGGTTCAGTACCTCGACCAGCCGCTCGAACGGCACATCCGCGTGCGCGAACGCCGCGATATCGACCTCACGCTGCCGCGCCAGCAGGCCGGTGAACGCCTCACCCCGATCCAGCTGGGTGCGGAAGACCAGCGTGTTGACGAACATACCGATCAGATCGTCGAGCGCGGCCTCCCCACGCCCGGCCACCGGGGTACCGATGGTGATGTCATCGCTACCGGACAGCCGCGACAGCAACACCGCCAACGCCGAATGCACCACCATGAACAGAGTGGCGTTCTGCTCCTGAGCCACCCGCAGCAACCCCGCATGGGTGTCGGCGTCGATATGCATCTCGACCCGGCCCCCGGCGAAGGACTGCACCGCCGGACGCGGCCGGTCCGTCGGCAACTCCAGCTGATCCGGCACACCCGCCAGAGCCGACCGCCAATACCCGATCTGCTTCGCCGCCAGCGATTCCGCATCGGCCTCGTCGCCGAGCAGTTCGCGCTGCCACACCGCGTAGTCGGCGTACTGCACCGCCAACGGCGCCCACCCCGGCACCTCACCCGCGGCCCGCGCCGCATAGGCGGTCATCACATCCCGCGCCAGCGGCCCCACCGACGAGCCGTCACCGGCGATGTGGTGCACCACCATCACCAGCACGTACTCGCCGGCCACCGCGGTGCTTGTACCGGTGACACTCGTACCGGCTGTGAGCTTCACGCCGACGGTATCGTCCGCACCGGCCCCAGCGGCGGTGTTGTCCACTTCGAACAATGCGACCCGTAGGGGTACCTGTTCGGTGACATCGAAACCGGTCGATGCCAGTTCCGTGACCGCCGCGACCACCTCGGTGGCGGTCACCGACCGCACCGTCAGCTCGGGTACCGCGTCCCCGGCGGGCAGCACCACCTGCACCGGACCGGACTCGGTCTCCGGGTACACCGTGCGCAGCACCTCGTGCCGGCCCACCACATCGGCGACCGCCGCCCGCAACGCATCCACATCCAGCACACCCGACAACCGGATCGCCAACGGCAGGTTGTAGGCCGCCGACTGCTGATCGAAGCGGTTGAGGAACCACATCCGCTGCTGCGCCAGCGACAACGGCACCCGGTCCGGCCGTGGCTGCGGCACCAGCGCCGCCCGCCCACCGGACCCGGCCTGTTCCTGGATCCGGGCTGCCAGGGCTGCGACGGTGGAGGTTTCGAACAGGGTCCGGACCGGGACCTGGGTATCCAACGCGGCACCCAGCCGGGCCGCGACCTGGGTCGCGATCAGCGAGTTACCGCCCAGGGCGAAGAAGTCGTCGTCGGCGCCGACGCGTGGGAGAGCGAGGATTTCGGCGAAGATCCCGGCCACGATCTCCTCGATCGGGGTCGAGGCCGCCCGGAACTCCCGCGCCTGGAACTCCGGCTCCGGCAGTGCTTTGCGGTCCAGCTTGCCGGACGTGTTGAGCGGCAACGCCTCCAACACCATCACCGCCGCGGGCACCATGTAGGCCGGCAGCACCTGTCGCACCGCGTCGAGCAACTCGGCCGCCACGATCTGCTGCCCCGGGGCCGGCACGACATAGCCGACCAGTTGTTCACCCAGCTGCGACGCGGCGACCGTGACCACGGCCTGGCTGACCTGCGGCCGGGCCAGCAACGCGGACTCGATCTCGCCGAGTTCGATGCGCTGACCCCGGAACTTCACCTGGAAATCGGTGCGCCCCAGATACTCCAGCACCGCCCGCGCACCACCCTCGGTGCCGGCACCGCCCTCGGTGCCGGTACCGGTGTCGGTGTCGGTGTCGAGGGTCCGCCAGCGCACCAGGTCCCCGGTGCGGTACATGCGCTGTCCGGGGGTGTAGGGGTTGGCCACGAACCGGTCCGCCGACAGGTCCGGGCGGGTGACATACCCCCGCGCGAGCTGGTCACCGGCCAGATACAACTCACCGGTCACCCCCACCGGTACCGGGCGCAGCCGGGCGTCGAGCACATACACCCGCGAGTTCCACTGCGGCACCCCGATCGGCACGCTACCGGCCTCGGTACCGGTCGCCGGCCAGTAGGTGATCGACACCGCCGCCTCGGTCGGACCGTACAAATTGTGCACCGCCGCCGACGTCACCGCCCGGACCGCGGCCACCGTCTCCGGCGGCAACGCTTCACCGATCACGAACACCTCACGCAACGACGGGATCGACCCCGCCGGAGTGTGGGCGGCGAACACGCTCAGCATCGACGGCACGAAATCGGTCACCGTGACCCGCTGCTCGGCGATCACCTCCGCCAGATAAGCCGGATCCCGATGCCCGTCGGGGGTGGCCACCACCAGCCGCGCCCCGGCGGCCAACGGCAGGAAATACCCCCACAGCGACACATCGAAGGTGGTCGCGGTCTTCTGCAGGTACACATCCTCGCTACCCAGCGGGTACTGGGCCAGCATCCACGCCACCTGGTTGACGATCGCGGCGTGGGTGACCGCCACCCCCTTGGGCCGCCCCGTCGACCCGGACGTGAACAGCACATACGCGGTATTACCCGGCCGCAACGGCGCCACCCGCTCCGCATCGGTAACCGGCGTACCGGCATACCCACCGGTATCGAGGTCGTCGATGCTCACCACCGGCACCGGGGTGCCGGCGGGTACGGCGTCGGCATCGCTGGTGGTGGTCAGCACGCATACCGGGTTCGCGGTCTCGAGGATGTAGCCGATCCGTTCGGCCGGGTGCGCCGGATCCAACGGCACATAGGCGCCCCCGGCGGCCAGGACACCGTACATGCCCACCACCAGCTCCACCGACCGCGACATCATCAACCCGACCAGCGACTCCGGTCCCACCCCCTGGGCGATGAGATACCGCGCCACCCGGTGCACCCGGTCAGCGAACTGCCCGTAGGACAGACGTGTCCCCTCGAAGCTGACCGCGACTCGGTCCGGGTATGCCGCGGCCATCGCCTCGAACCCGTCGAGCAGCAGCCCCGCCGGCAGCGGATGCTCGGTGGCATTCCACTCCGCCAAGACCCGGGTGCGTTCGGCCGGGGCCAGCACCTCCACATCACCCACCGGAACCGACGGGTTCGCCACCACCTCGGCCAGCACGCGCAGGAACCGGTCCACGAACCCCTGCACGGTCGCGTGGTCGAACAGAGCACGCGAATAGGTCAGGGAACCGCTCAATCCTCGAGGTGCGCCCGCGGTGTCGTAGTTGTCGCCGAGGACCACATTCAGATCGAACTGGGAGATCTCGGTATCGAACTCCACCCCGGAAACCGTCAACCCCGGCAGCTCGAGGGTCGAGGCGGCCAGGTTCTGGAAGGTCAACCCCACCTGGAACAGCGGGTGCCGTGCCTGCGACCGGACCGGGTTCAGTACCTCGACCAGCCGCTCGAACGGCACATCCGCGTGCGCGAACGCCGCGATATCGGCCTCACGCTGGCGGGCCAGCAGGTCGGTGAACGCCTCACCCCGATCCAGCTGGGACCGCAGCACCAGCGTGTTGACGAACATACCGATCAGGTCGTCGAGCGCGGCCTCCCCACGCCCGGCCACCGGGGTGCCCACGGTGATGTCATCGCTACCGGACAACCGCGACAACAACACCGCCAACGCCGAATGCACCACCATGAACAAGGTGGCGTTCTGTGCCTGGGCCACCCGCAGCAGCCCGGCATGGGTGTCGGCGTCGATATGCATCTCGACCCGGCCCCCGGCGAAGGACTGCACCGCCGGGCGCGGCCGGTCCGTCGGCAACTCCAGCTGATCCGGCACACCCGCCAGCGTCGACCGCCAGTAGCCGATCTGCTCGGCTGCCAGCGATTCCGGATCGGCCTCGTCGCCGAGCAGTTCGCGCTGCCACACCGCGTAGTCGGCGTACTGCACCGGCAACGGCGCCCACCCCGGCGCCCCGCCCGCGGCCCGTGCCGCGTAGGCGGTCATCACATCCCGCGCCAGCGGGCCCACCGAGGAGCCGTCACCGGCGATGTGGTGCACCACCATCGTCAGTACGAATTCATCCGCGGCGTCGGATATCTCAAGCAGCGCCACCCGCAGCGGCACCGCCGCCGTCACATCGAAACCGGCGGACACCAGTTCCGATACCGCGGAAACCACCTCGCTCGTGGCCACCGACCGCACCGTCAGCTCGGGTACCGCGTCCCCGGCGGGCAGCACCACCTGTACCGGACCGGACTCGGTCTCCGGGTACACCGTGCGCAGCACCTCGTGCCGGCCCACCACATCGGCGACCGCCGCCCGCAGCGCGTCCACATCCAGTTCACCGGTCAACCGGATCGCCAACGGGATGTTGTAGGCCGCCGACTGCTGATCGAAGCGGTTGAGGAACCACATCCGCTGCTGCGCCAGCGACACCGGCACAGGTTCCGAGCGGCGACCGGCAGCGAGCACCAACCGTCCACCGGAGCCGCTGAGCTCCGCGAGCCGTTCGGCGAACCCCGCCACGGTGGAGGACTCGAAAATCATTCGTGCCGGGATACGAGCGTCCACGGCGGCGCCCAAGCGGGCCGCCACCTGGGTCGCGATCAGCGAGTTACCGCCGAGCTCGAAGAAATCGTCGTCTGCGCCGACCGGATCCGCGGGGTGCAGCAGATCGGCGAAAACAGCGGCGACATGCTTTTCCAGCGGGGTCTGCGGCTCACGGAACACTTTGGTGCGCAGCTGGGGCTCGGGCAGCGCCCGGCGGTCGAGTTTGCCGACGGGGGTCAGCGGAATCTCGTCCAGGACCGTGATACTCGCCGGAACCATATGCGCGGGCAACCGGCTCGCGGCCAGGGCGAGCAGCTCCTCGATATCGATATCGGCCGCGGCGGCCGGATGTACATAGCTGGCCAGTACGGTGGCGCCGCCGGCGCGCTCGTACCCTACGGTGACGGCGAAGTCCACCGATTCGTGTTCGGCCAGTACGGCATCGATCTCGCCCAGCTCGATTCGGAATCCACGTATCTTCACCTGGAAGTCGTTACGACCCAAGTATTCCAACGAGCCGTCGGCGAGCCAGCGCACCAGATCGCCGGTTCGATAGAGACGGGAACCATCGTCGGCGAAAGGGTTCGCCACGAAACGCTGCGCGGTCAGGCCCGGCTGGGCGTGGTAGCCACGGGCCAGCTGGGCTCCGGTGACATAGAGTTCGCCGGTGGCCCCGGTCGGCAGCGGCGCCAGCCGTTCATCCAGTACGTATTCGGTGATACCCCGGGTCGGCGCACCGATGGTGACGGTTTCGTCCGGTTTCAGTGGATCACTGATATTGACCATGATGGTGGTCTCGGTCGGACCGTAGCCGTTGTAGAACTCGCGCGGACGGCCGTCCGCGAGGGTTGCGGTCCAGCGCCGCACCAGATCCGGCGGGCATGCTTCGCCACCGGCGACCACGACGCGCAGATCGTCCAGGCCGGCCGGATCGATCGACGCCAGAGCCGCCGGGGTGATGAACGCATGGGTCACCCCTTCCCGGCGCAGCAGACCGGCCAATTCGTCGCCGCCGTACACGGTGGGCGAGACCACCACCATGGTGGCCGCGCCGCCCAGTGCCAGCAGCAACTCCAGTACCGAGGCGTCGAAGGAGGGGGAGGCGAAGTGCAGGGTGCGGGCAGTCGCGTCCACGCGGTACCGCTCCCGCTGCTCCGCGCAGAAACCGGCCAGCCCGGCCTGGGTGACCACGACCCCCTTCGGGGTACCGGTCGAGCCCGAGGTGTAGATGACATACGCCGGATGCTCGGCGCGCAGCGGACGCAGCCGCTCGTCGAAGGACACCGGTTCGGCCGGATACTCCGCGAGCCGAGCGGCGGCATCCGCGCCGTCGATGGACAGCCATTCCACTCGATCGGGCAGGTCGGCGGCCGATGCCGTCACGGTGAGGCCGAAGACGGCGCCGGAGTCGGACACCATATGCGCGACCCGGTCGGCCGGGTAGCCGGGGTCCACCGGTACGTAGCCGGCGCCGGTTTTGGCCACCGCCCATACCGCGACGACCGAGTCGATCGAACGGGTGATCCCGATCGCGACGAGATCCTCCGGGCCGATACCACGCGCGATCAGCAACCGCGCCAGCCGGTTGGAGCGTTCGTCCAGTTCCGCGTAGGTGAGCCGGCCGAGGTTGCCGGTGGCGTCCGCGTAGCTGACGGCGAGACCCGAGGGGTTGGTTTCCACCGCCGTCGCCATGAGCTGGGGAAGGGTGGTACCGCGAGGGCGCCGGGTGCGGGTGGGACGAGTGCGCGCCGTTCGGGTCATCCCTACATCACTTCCTGGTGGTGCTGGTCACACTGCTCACCGACAACCGAACCCATCAACCTGCCTTGCCTGCCTTGTTCGCTTCCTCCGGCGGTGCGCCGCCGACGGCGAACCGTACCGGCCTGCCGGGCGGTACCTCGCGCAGGGCGCGATCAACCGCCGCCGGACTCGCCGTCGTCCATCATTACATGGGCCGGAAGGGCCCATCTGTTACCACCGAGGTTCTCACCGCCTGGTGACACGGCTGGGCCGCCCGGCGTCGGTGACGCCGGGCGGCCCAGCCGGGACGGACCTCGGATCGCTCACTCCAGTAGCGCGGTCAGCTCCAGCACATACTCGACCTCTGCCCACGGCCCGATCGGCTGCCCCTTCTCCTCCAGGACGAGCGCGACCAAGTCCTCCAGGACTTCCGGCTCCAACGCGTCGAGGCCCGCTCGGTCGGTCCACAGGTGCGTGACCCATTCGTCGCCGAGCGCCTCGCTGCTCACCGCCGGGACCAACACCATGGCCGCGCCGGCCGCACCGGCCGCCACGATCTCCAGCACCGCGGCCGGACCGTCGGTACGCCCGTACCGGAAGGTGCGGGATTCATAGGTGAGCTCGGTAACGGTATGCACCTCGGCCACCACGGTGGCCAGCTCGTCGTAAGAGATACTCCGCCCGTCGGCCGCCACACAGACGGTGTCGCCGCCGTCCAATGGGCGGACCCGGTCCGCGTAGGTCACCGGCCGCGGCGATTCCGCCGCGACCTCGGCGACGGTCGCCGGATCGTCCAGCACCAGCCAGTCCACTTCCGGCGCGGCCGGCGCAGCGCCCACCACGATTCCGGCAGAGACCGTCAACCCCGCGGCCACCGCGGCGTCCACCGCCTCGGCGGGTACCAGAGCCGCACCCGCCTTGAGCACCGCCCACGTCGTAACCGCCGCGTCCACACCACGCTCGAGCCGGACCACGACACCCGTGCCCGGCCCGTAGCCGCGCCCGATCAGGACCCGGGCCAACCGCGACGACCGCACGTCCAGTTCCTGATAGGTGATCTGTTCCTCACCCCACACCACGGCGGGGCCTTCCGGATCGTCCTCCACCGAGGCGCGCAGCGTTTGCGGCAGCGCGGTACCCGTTGTGGCCGCGGGTGCCACCACCGGCTGCGCGGGCGCGGCCATACGGTCGCGCTCCGCGATATCGAGGATATCGATATCGCCCACCCGGATCTGCGGATCGGCGGCCACCGCGGTGAGAATGCGCTCGAACCGGCGACCGAACGACTGCACAGTCGATTCGTCGAACAACTCCGCGGCGTAGTTGAACACCGACCACAGTTCTCCGAAGCTGCCGTCGGCATGCCGCTGGGGGTCGATCCCGATCTGCAGATCGAACTTCGCGGCGATCGCACCCTGGTCCAGCGCCTGAACGCTCAGGCCGGGAACATCCAGTGTCGCCTGTTCGGTGTTCTGGAACGACAGCACCACGCCCAGGAGCGGATTGTGCGCGTTCGCCCGATCCGGCAGCACCGCTTCCACCACCCGCTCGAACGGGATATCGCCGTTGGCGAAGGCCGACAGATCGGTCTCCCGTGCGTGGTCGAGCAGTTCGGCGAAGGTCATGGTGGGTTCCACCTTGGTACGCAGCGCCAGAGTATTGACGAACATACCGACGAGATCGTCCAGTTCCCGCTCCCCGCGACCGGCGATCGGGGTACCGACCACGATGTCGTTCGCGCCGGTGAGCCGAGACAGCAGCACCGCCACAGCGGCATGCATCACCATGAACATGGTGACGCCACGCGCCCGCGCGGCTTCGTCCAGCATCCGATGCACATCGGCGTCCACGGCGAAACCGGTGATACCGCCACGCATCGAGGGCACCGGCGGCCGCGGCCGGTCCAGTGGCAGTTCGAGCTCCCCGGTGACCCCGTCGAGCTGCTTCTGCCAGTACGCCAATTGGCCTGCCGCGATCGATTCGCCATCGGTTTCGTCACCGATCACCGCACGCTGCCAGATCGCGAAGTCCGCGTACTGCACCGGCAACGGCGACCAGCTCGGCGCATCCCCAGCGGTCCGGGCGAGGTAGGCAGTCACCAGGTCGCGGGCCAGCGGAGCCATCGAGGCGCCGTCGGCCGCGATGTGGTGGGCGACGAACGCCAGGACATGCGCGTCCGCGCCCGTGGCCAGCAACAGCACCCGCACCGGCGCGGTCTCGGTGACATCGAAACCGGCCGACATCAACTCACCGATCCGGGCCACCGGATCAGCAGCCGAGGAGATCTCCAAACCACCCTCGAGCACCTGCCCGACCGGCAGCACCTCCTGATACGGCACCTCACCCGGACCCACCGGATAGCGGGTCCGCAACGACTCGTGCCGCTCCAGCACATCGGCGACCGCCGCCCGCAGCGCGTCCACATCCAGCTCACCGGTCAACCGGATCGCCATCGGGATGTTGTAGGCGGCCGAGCTCGGATCGAACTGATTGATCAGCCACATGCGTTGCTGCGCCAGCGACAACGGCACCGCTTCCACGACCTCACCGGAGTCCAGCACCCGCGTCGGCCGTGGCTGCGGCACCAGCGCCGCCCGCCCACCGGACCCGGCCTGTTCCTGGATCCGGGCTGCCAGGGCTGCGACGGTGGAGGTTTCGAACAGGGTCCGGACCGGGACCTGGGTATCCAACGCGGCACCCAGCCGGGCCGCGACCTGCGTCGCGATCAGCGAGTTACCACCCAGAGCGAAGAAGTCGTCGTCCGCGCCGATACGGTTCACACCCAGCACCTCGGCGAAGATCCCGGCCACGATCTCCTCGATCGGGGTCGAGGCCGCCCGGAACTCCCGCGCCTGGAACTCCGGCTCCGGCAGTGCTTTGCGGTCCAGCTTGCCGGACGTGTTGAGCGGCAACGCCTCCAACACCATCACCGCCGCGGGCACCATGTAGGCCGGCAGCACCTGTCGCACCGCGTCGAGCAACTCGGCCGCCACGATCTGCTGCCCCGGGGCCGGCACGACATAGCCGACCAGTTGTTCTCCCAGCTGCGACGCGGCGACCGTGACCACGGCCTGGCTGACCTGCGGCCGGGCCAGCAACGCGGACTCGATCTCGCCGAGTTCGATGCGCTGACCCCGGAACTTCACCTGGAAATCGGTGCGCCCCAGATACTCCAGCACCGGCTGTCCGTCGGCGTACCGCCACCGCACCAGGTCGCCGGTGCGGTACATGCGCTGCCCGGGGGTGTAGGGGTTGGCCACGAACCGGTCCGCCGACAGGTCCGGGCGGGTCACGTACCCCCGCGCGAGCTGCTCACCGGCCAGATACAACTCACCGGTCACCCCCACCGGTACCGGCCGCAGCCGGGCGTCGAGCACATACACCCGCGAGTTCCACTGCGGCACCCCGATCGGCACGCTACCGGCCTCGGTACCGGTCGCCGGCCAGTAGGTGATCGACACCGCCGCCTCGGTCGGACCGTACAAATTGTGCACCGCCGCCGACGTCACCGCCCGGACCGCGGCCACCGTCTCCGGCGGCAACGCTTCACCGATCACGAACACCTCACGCAACGACGGGATCGACCCCGCCGGAGTGTGGGCGGCGAACACGCTCAGCATCGACGGCACGAAATCGGTCACCGTGACCCGCTGCTCGGCGATCACCTCCGCCAGATAAGCCGGATCCCGATGCCCGTCGGGGGTGGCCACCACCAGCCGCGCGCCGGCGGCCAACGGCAGGAAGTACCCCCACAGCGACACATCGAAGGTGGTCGCGGTCTTCTGCAGGTACACATCCTCGCTACCCAGCGGGTACTGGGCCAGCATCCACGCCACCTGGTTGACGATCGCGGCGTGGGTGACCGCCACCCCCTTGGGCCGCCCCGTGGACCCGGACGTGAACAGCACATACGCGGTATTACCCGGCCGCAACGGCGCCACCCGCTCCGCATCGGTAACCGGAGCGTCGGCGTACCCACCGGTATCGAGGTCATCGAGCACGACCACCGGCACACCCACCCCCGTGGGTACGGCGTCGGCATCGCCGGTGGTGGTCAGCACGCATACCGGGTTCGCGGTATCGAGGATGTAACCGATCCGTTCACCCGGATGCGCCGGATCCAACGGCACATAGGCGCCACCAGCGGCCAGGACACCGTACATGCCCACCACCAGCTCCACCGACCGCGACATCATCAACCCGACCAGCGACTCCGGCCCCACCCCCTGGCCGATGAGATACCGCGCCACCCGGTGCACCCGCGCACCCAGTTCCCGATAGGTGAGCTCCTCGCCCTCGAAAACCACCGCGACCCGCTCCGGATACGCGGCGACCGCTCGCTCGAACCCGTCGAGCAGCAGCCCCGCCGGCAGCGGATGCTCGGTGGCATTCCACTCCGCCAAGACCCGGGTGCGTTCGGCCGGGGCCAGCACCTCGAGATCACCCACCGGAACCGACGGGTTCGCCACCACCTCGGCCAGCAACCGCAGGAACCGCTCCGCGAACCCTCGCACCGTCGAGTGATCGAACAGGTCCGTCGAGTAGATGAACTTGGCGGAGACACCGTGAGCCGCGTGCACACCGTTGCCGGTGCCCTCGACCGGACCCATCCGCTCGATCAGCTCCAACTGGAGATCGAACTTCGAGGTCTCGATCGGTGAGTCGATACCGCTGATCGCCAGGCCGGGGAGCTCTCCGGTGATCTGCGGATTGGTGTTCAGCAACGACAGCATCACCTGGAACACCGGATGCCGGGCTTGCGACCGGGCCGGGTTCAAGACCTCCACCAGCCGCTCGAACGGCAGATCGGCATGACCGAACGCGGCGACATCGATACCGCGAACCGTCTCCAGCAGATCGCTGAAGCGGGCCTCGGAATCGACCGGTGTCCGCAGCGCGAGAGTGTTGACGAACATACCGATCAGGTCGTCCAACGCACGTTCACCGCGACCGGCGACCGGCGTACCGACGACGATATCGGGCTCACCCGACAACCGGGACAGCATCACCGCGAACACGGCGTGCACCACCATGAAGAAGGTCACCCCGTGGGCGCGTGCGAGCTCCGCCAGCTCGGCGTGCACGGTGTCGTCGATCTCGAAGGCGTAGGAGGCACCCAGCCCGGAGGAAACCGCCGGGCGCGGCCGGTCGGCGGGCAGATCCAGCTGTTCCGGAATCCCCGCCAGTTCCGCCGACCAGTACGCGATCTGCGACGCGATCACCGAGTCCGGATCGTCTTCGGCACCCAGCACCTGTCGCTGCCACAGCGCGTAATCGGCGTACTGCACCTCCAGCGGCCGCCACCCCGGCTCGCCGCCCTCGATACGAGCGCTGTAGGCCGTGATCACATCGCGGGCCAGCGGTCCCATGGAGAAGCCGTCCGCCGAAATATGGTGCACGACCAGTACCAGTACGTGCTCGGTCGGGTCGACCTCGAACAGCCGGACCCGGAACGGTACGCCGGCGGTGACATCGAACCCGGCCGAGGCGAACTCGGCCACCCGCGGCAGCAGATCGGCTTCCGATACTTCCACCGTGGTCAGATCCGGGATCACCGCCGAAGTCGGTTCCACCTGCTGGAAGGGGGTGCCGTCCACCTCCGGATAGAAGGTGCGCAGCGATTCGTGCCGGGCCAGAACGTCGGCGATCGCGATCTGCATCGCCTGCCGGTCCAGCAGGCCGGAGAGGCGCACGGCGATGGGCAGATTGTCCGCGGCCGAGTTCGGGTCGAACCGGTTGAGGAACCACATCCGCTGCTGCGCCAGCGACAACGGCACCCGTTCCACGACTTCGCCCGTTGCCAGTAGCTGCGTCGGACGCGGCTGCGGCGCCAACGCCACCCGCCGGCCCGCACCCGAATGCGTCTCCGCCCGGGCCGCCAGCGCGGCCACCGTCGAAGCCTCGAACAACTCGCGTACAGCCAGATCGGTATCCAACGCCACCGACAGCCGTGCCGCCACCCGAGTCGCACTCAGCGAGTTACCACCCAGCTCGAAGAAATCGTCGTCCGCGCCGACCCGCTCCACACCGAGCACCTCGGCGAATGTGGCCGCCACGATCTCCTCGACCGGGGTCGACGGCGCCCGGAACACCCGCGCCTGCAATACCGGCGCCGGCAGCGCACGCCGATCCAGCTTGCCACTGGCATTGAGCGGCAACTCGTCGAGCACCACGAACGCCGACGGCACCATATACGACGGCAACCGAGCCGCCAGGTCCTCGCGCACATCCTCGATATCGAGGTGCGCTCCCCGTGCGGGCACCACATAGGCGACCAGCTGCTCGCCGGTGCGCGCGTCACTGCGCATGACCACCACGGCCTGGCCCACCTCGTCCACGCCGGTCAGCGCGGCCTCGATCTCGCCGAGTTCGATGCGCTGGCCGCGCAACTTCACCTGGAAGTCGGAACGACCCACGTACTCCAGCTCACCCGCGGCGGTCCAGCGCACCACGTCACCGGTGCGGTACATCCGCTCGGCGGGATCGAACGGGCTGGCCACGAACCGGTCCGCGCTCAGATCCGGACGCGCCACATACCCGCGCGCCAACTGCACGCCCGCCAGGTACAGCTCACCCATGACGCCCACCGGTACCGGCCGCAACCGGCCGTCCAGCACGTACACCCGGGTGTTGAACACCGGCACACCGATCGGCACCACACCGGTATCGGCATCGGTCACCTCGTGATAGGTGACGTCGACCGCGGCCTCGGTCGGACCGTACAGGTTGTGCAGCGCGGTGCCGGTCAGCTCCCGCAACCGCTGCGCGGGCCTACCCGGCAGCGCCTCACCCGAGGAGAACACCATCCGCAGCGAACCACACCGTACGGCGTCCGCAGCGTGCGGTGCGGTATCCGGCAACGCGGCCACGAACACGCTCAGCATGGACGGGACGAAATGCGCCACCGTCACACGCTCGGTATCGATGACCTCGGCCAGATACGCCGGATCCCGATGACCGTCCGGCTTGGCCACCACCAGCCGCGCACCGATCTGCAACGGCCAGAAGAACTCCCATACCGACACATCGAAGGTCGCCGGGGTCTTCTGCAACACCGCATCGGCAGCGTCCAGCCCGTACTGCGACTGCATCCACACCAGACGGTTCACGATCGCCGCATGCGAAACCGCCACGCCCTTCGGCCGGCCCGTCGAACCCGACGTGAAGATCACATACGCCGTATTCGACGGCCGCAACCGCGCTACCCGATCCGCGTCGGTGATCGCGGTATCGACGTACCCGGAAAGGTCCAGCTTGTCGATCCGCACCTGGGCGGTATCGATGGGCAGGTCGTCTCCGGAGGTCAGCACGCAGATCGGATCGGCGGTACCCAGGATGCATTCGGTGCGCTCGGCCGGATGGTCCGGGTCGAGCGGCACATAGGCGCCACCCGCGACGGTGACCGCGTACATGCCGACCACCAGGTCGATCGACCGCCGCATACCCAGGGCCACGAACGATTCCGGCCCCACCCCGCGGTCGATCAGCCAGTGCGCGAGGAGATTCACCCGTTCCGCGAACTCGGTGTAGGTGAGAGTTTCCTCGCCGAAGGTCAGCGCGGGTGCGTCCGGCGTACGGGTGCACTGCGCGTAGAACATCGAGGCCAGGGTCGCGGCGGAATCGACCGCGTGCGCGGTGTCGTTCCAGGCCCGCAGCACGAGGTCACGCTCACCGCTGTCGAGCAGGTCGATCTCGCTGATCGACCGGTCCGGTGCGGCGGTGATGGCGGCGAGCACCCGCATCAGCCGGTCGGCGATATGCCGTACATCCGCTTCGCCGAACATGTCCTGCAGATAGCCGGCGCGGATGTGCAGGGTATCGCTCAACGAGGCGACCAGGGTCAGCGGATAGTGCGTCGCGTCCGCCACACCGAGTCCGGTCACTGCCATTCCGTCGATATCGGTGGCCTGGGCCCGGATACCGTCGGCGTCCACCGGATACGACTCGAACACCAGCAGGGTGTCGAACAGGGTCGCCATCCCGGCCGTGGCCTGGATATCCGCCAGACCCACATAGTGGTGATCCAGCAGATCGGCCTGTTCGGCCTGGGTCCGGATGAGCAGCTCACGCGCGGGTTCGCTCTGGTCGAACCGCACCCGTACCGGGACGGTGTTGATGAACAACCCGACCATCGTCTCCACCCCGGACAGCTGGGGCGGGCGGCCGGAGACGGTGGCGCCGAAGAGCACATCGTCGCGGCTGGTCATACGCCCGAGCAGGATCGCCCACGCCACCTGCAGCACCGTGTTGGCGGTGATGCCGAGTTCGGCGGCCAGCGTGGTGATCCGTCCCGTGGCCGCGGCGTCGAGCTCGAACACGTACTCGCCGGAGAGCGCGTCGATCTCGTGCGCGGAATCGCCGCCCCCGGATTCGGGGCGGGTCAGCAGGGTCGGTTCGCTGATCCCGGACAGCACTTCTTCCCAGACCGCCAGCGATGTCGCGTGGTCCTGCCTGCCGATCCACTCCAGGAAGTGCCGGTAGGAGCGCGCGGCGGGCAACGCGCTGGTGTCCGCGTGTACCGCGTACAGCGCCAGCAGATCCCGCATGAGCAACGGCATGGACCAACCGTCCAGCAGGATGTGGTGGTTGGACACCACGAACTGCCAGGTATCAGAGCCGGTCCGGATCAAGGTGAACCGGATCAGCCGTGGTTCGGTGAGGTCGAAACGCCGCAACCGATCCGCGTCGACGAGATCGGTGGCGTCACCGGTGGCGGAGCGATCGTGCTCGGTCCAGTCCACCTGCACCTCGTCCAGGATCACCTGTACCGGGTTGCCCTGACCGTCGGTGAGGAAGACGGTGCGCAGGTTCTCGTAGCGATCCACCAGTGCCTGCGCGGCCGCACGGAGGCGGTCGGCATCCACCCGGCCGGTCAGTTCCAGCACTGCCTGCGCGGTGTACACATCCACCGATGCGGCGGCGAGCTGCGCATGGAACAACAGCCCGGCTTGGAGCGAGGACAGCGGCCACACATCCGCGACCGGCATCGGGAACTGCTGTTCGATACCGTCGATATCGCGCTGGGACAGCTCGACCAGCGCGAAGTCGGACGGCGTATGCCCGCCCGCGTCCGCGGAATCGGCATGGTGGGCCACGGCTTCCAGGGCCCGGACCCACAGCTCGCCGAATTCGGCGGCCTCTTCCCGCGACAGCAGGGTGGTCGGGTATCCGATCCGCGCGGTCAGCGTATCGCCGGCCACGACGGCGTTGATATCCAGCAGTGCCATGGCCGGCATATCCGCGTCGTAGGTGGCGTTCAGCCCGGCCGGATCGGCTGCCGGGATCCAGCCGAAACCACGCATTTCCTCGGGCATCTCGCCCCCGCCTGTACGACCCAGGTAGTTGAAGTTCACCTGGCCCGGCAGTTCCCGCGGCAATTCACCGGCGGTATCCCGGTTCATATAGCGCAGCAGGCCGTAGCCGATGCCCTTGTCCGGTACCGCGAGCAGCTGCTCCTTCACGAGCTTGAGCGCGGTACCCAGCGCCGGACCGCCGGTGAGGGCGGCCTCGATATCGATACCGGTGAGCTCGAACCGGACCGGGAACAGGGCGGTGAACCAGCCGACCGTGCGGGACAGGTCGGCTCCGGGCGCGATCTCCTCCTCACGACCGTGGCCCTCGAGCCGGATCAGCAGCGGGTCGTCGCCCCGGACCCCGGTGACCCGGCGGGTCCGCCAAGCGGCGGTCGCCAGGGCGAGCGCGGTCAGCAGGCCGTCGTTCACACCGCCGTGGAACAGCGCCGGCACCTTCGTGAGCAGCGCCTGGGTGACCTCCGGCGATACCCGCACCGAGTGGATTTCGGTAACACCGGCGGTATCCACCGCGGGATCGATACGGCGAGCCGTGAGCAGAGGATCGGCGGTGCCGGCGACGGTCCGCCAGTATTCCAGTTCGGCCAGCCGTTCGGGGCTGTACGCGTTCTGCTCGAGCGCGTGGGCCCAGGTCCGCATGGAGGTGACCGGAGCCGGCAGCTCGGGCGCCTGCCCGGCGCTGTACGCACCAGCGGATACGAGGAAATCGGGCACCAGGATGCGCCACGACACACCGTCGACCACCAGGTGGTGCGCGATGATCACCAGGCGTCCCGAGCGGTCGGTCGTATCGGGTTCCAGCCAGACGAACCGGACCACCACACCGTTGGCGGGATCGAGCCGGTCGAGCGTGGCGTCCACAGCGGCCGAGGCGATCTCGAGCAGTTGCTCGGCGCCGGCGGCGCCGTCGAACACCGTGTGATCGATCAGCGCGTCCACGTCGACAGTGCCCGGCTCCGCCGTTTCGACGACCCATTCGCCGTCCACGGAATACAACCGCGCCCGCAACATATCGTGCCGATCGAGCACCGGGCCCACGATGGCGGCGATGGTGTCGCGGTCGATGCCGACCGGGAGCTCCAATGTCGCCAACTGATGGAATCGCCCGAAGGAACCGGTGCGTTCGGCCATGAACCGGACGATCGGCGTGAGCGGCATGGTGCCGACACCGCCGCCCGGCAGCTCGACGAGCGCGCGGCCCGCTTCCTCGGCGGCCTCCACGGATTCGGCGACCGAGGCCAGCCCGGCCACCGTGCGCTGTTCGAAGACGTGCCGCGGCGTGAAGACCACACCGCGTGCCTTGGCGCGGGACACCAGCTGGATGGAGACGATGCTGTCGCCGCCGAGGGCGAAGAACGAATCGTCCACACCGACCCGCTCCATACCGAGCACCTCGGCGAAGACCTCGGCGATCGTCTGTTCGACCGGTGTACGCGGCCCGCGGAAGGCGGTGGCGGCGGCGAAGACGGGTTCGGGTAGCGCGCGGCGGTCGAGTTTGCCGGCGGGGGTCAGCGGGATCGTGTCGAGCACCATGACCGCCGACGGCACCATATAACCCGGCAGGCGCTGCTCGACATACGCGATCAACACCGCGGTATCCACCGTGGCACCCGACACCGGAACCACATACGACACCAGCGACACCACACCCGCGGTGTTCTCGTGCCCGATGGTGACCGCGAAATCGACGGTCTCGTGCGCGGTCAGCGCGGCGTCGATCTCCCCGAGTTCGATCCGGAAACCCCGAACCTTGACCTGGAAATCGTTGCGGCCCACATACTCCAGCACCGGATCACCCGCGCCGTCACGACGCCACCGCACCACATCACCGGTGCGATACAACCGCGCCCCCGGCCCACCGAAGGGATCGGCCACGAACCGCTGCGCGGTCAGACCCGCCCGAGCGTGGTAGCCCCGCGCCAGCTGCACCCCACCGACATACAACTCACCGGCCACCCCCTCGGGCACCGGATTGAGCCGATCATCGAGCACCAGCGTCCGCATCCCCCGCACCGGACCACCGATGGTGACCCGATCACCGGCCCGCAACACCCCACTGATGTTCGTGGCGACCGTGGCCTCGGTCGGACCGTAGGCATTGTGGAACCGGCGCTGGACCCCGCCCTCGGGTGCGGTCGACCATTTCGCCATCAGATCCGCCGAAATGGCTTCACCACCGGCGATGATCACTTCCATCCCGGCCAGATCCGCCGGGTCCAGCGACGCCAGCACCGACGGGGTGATCAACCCGACCGTCACGCCTTCCCGGGCGATCAGCTCACCCAGCTCCGCGCCACCGTAGGTACCGGTCGGCACCACCACCAGCGTGCCCGCCGAACCGACCGCCAGCAGCAACTCCAGGATCGAGGCATCGAAACTCGGCGACGCGAACGCCAACGCCCGCGTCTGCGCGTTCAACCGGTACCGCTCGACCTGTTCGGCACTGAAATTCGCCAGGCCGGCATGGGTGACCACCACGCCCTTGGGCACACCGGTGGAACCGGAGGTGTAGATGACATAGGCGGTGTTGGCCGGGGTCAACGGCCACACCCGGTCGGCGTCGGTGATCGGCTCGGCCGGGTACCCGTCGAGAGCCAGCTCGTCCAGCACCAGCCAGTCCACCGTATCCGGCAGATCCGCCCGCACACTCGAGACCGTGATACCCACCGGCGCACCGGAATCGGTGAGCATATGCGCGATCCGGTCCGCCGGGTAGGTCGGGTCGATCGGGACGAACGCCGCACCGGATTTGGTGACCGCCCATTCGGCGAGTACCGAATCCGCCGACCGCGGTACCGCTACCGCCACCAGGTCCTCGGCGCCCAGGCAACGCTCGATCAGCACCTGCGCCAACCGGTTGGACCGTTCGTCGAACTCCGCGTAGGAGTAGCCGACACCGTCGAACACCACCGCCGGCGCCGACGGGTCCACCGCCACCGCCGCGGCCAGCAACTCCGGCAACGTCGACGCCGGCACCGCCGCACCACCCGACCGTGCCAGAATTTCGGCGCGCTCGGCTTCGTCGAGGATCTCCACCGCGCCCAGCAGAACATCCGGATCGGCGGCCACCACCGACAACAACCGCTGGAACCGCGTGATCAACCCGGCCGCGGTGGCCTCGTCGAACAGTTCGGTCGCGTAGTTGACCGCGAGATCCATCCCGCCCGAAGCGTTCTCGACGAGCGTGAACTGCAGATCGAACCGGGCCACATCATCGGCCAGCTCCACCCCGGCAACCTGCAGACCCGCCAGCTCCAACACCGGCCGCTCATTGTTCTGGAACGACAACGCCACCTGGAACAGCGGATTACGCGCCTGCGAACGTTGCGGCGCCAGCAGATCCACCAGCCGCTCGAACGGCACATCGGCATGACCGAACGCATCCAGATCGGCCTGCCGCGCCCGATCCAGCAGATCACCGAACGTCTCACCGGAACCGACACTCGTCCGCAGTACCAGCGTGTTGACGAACATGCCGACCAGATCGTCGAGCGCCTGCTCGCCACGACCCGCGATCGGTGTACCGATCGCGATATCGTCCGAACCCGACAACCGGGCCAGCAACGCCGCCAACGCCGCGTGCACCACCATGAACATCGACGCGCCACGACTACGCGCCAAACCATCCAGGCCCTGCACCAAATCGGCGGACAGCTCACCGTGAACCGTCGCCCCCTTCAGCGACGCCACCGCCGGACGCGGCCGATCCGTCGGCAGGACCAGCTCGTCGGGGACACCGTCGAGGGTCCGCCGCCAGAAGTCGATCTGGCGCGCCATCGGCGAATCCGGATCGTCCTCGGCGCCCAGCACCTGCCGCTGCCACAGGGTGTAGTCGGCGTACTGGACCGGCAGCGGCTCCCAGCCCGGCACCTCGCCCTGGGCGCGGGCCGCGTACGCGGTCATCACATCACGGGCCAGCGGCGCCATCGAGAAACCATCCGCGGCGATATGATGCACCACCACGACCAGCACGAACTCGTCCGGCGCGGTACTGAACAACCGGACTCGCAGCGGTACGGCTTCGACCACGTCGAAACCGGCCTCCACGAACCGGGTGACGCTCGACAGCAGTTCGTCCGCCGCTACCGCGACCGGACCCAGCTCCAGCTCCACCTGTTCGGCGGAGAGGATCACCTGCACCGGTGCGCCACCGTGCTCCGGGTACCGGGTGCGCAGAGATTCGTGCCTGCGCACCACATCGGTCAGCGCCGACCGCAGGGCCGCCACATCCAGCGCACCCGAGAGCCGGATCGCCATCGGCAGGTTGTAGGCCACCGACGAGGTGTCGTACTGGTTGAGGAACCACATCCGCTGCTGCGCGAACGACAGCGGCACCCGGTCCGGACGCGGACCGGCCACCAGAGCCTGCCGCGCACTCTCCCCGGTCTGCTCCACTCGTACCGCCAGAGCCGCCACCGTCGGCGCATCGAACAGCGCCCGCACCGGCACGCTCACATCCAGCGCCGCACCGATCCGCGCCGCCACCTGTGTCGCGACCAGTGAGTTGCCACCCAGCTCGAAGAAATCGTCGTCCGCGCCGACCCGCTCCACACCGAGCACCTCGGCGAACGTGGCCGCCACGATCTCCTCGACCGGGGTCGACGGCGCCCGGAACACCCGCGCCTGCAATACCGGCGCCGGCAGCGCACGCCGATCCAGCTTGCCACTGGCATTGAGCGGCAACTCGTCGAGCACCACGAACGCCGACGGCACCATGTACGAGGGCAGCTGTCCCGCCAGGTGGGCGCGCAGCTCATCGGTATCGAGCACAGCGCCGGCGACCGGTACCGCATAGCCGACGAGCTGGTCACCGGTGTGCGCGTCACTGCGCATGACCACCACGGCCTGAGCTACCTCGTCCACGCCGGTCAGCGCGGCCTCGATTTCCCCGAGTTCGATGCGCTGGCCGCGCAGCTTCACCTGGAAATCGGTCCGGCCCAGATACTCCAGCTCACCCGCGGCGGTCCAGCGCACCAGATCGCCGGTGCGGTACATCCGCTCGGCCGTCACGAACGGATCGGCGACGAACCGGTCCGCGCTCAGGTCCGGACGCGCCACATATCCGCGCGCCAACTGCACGCCCGCCAGGTACAGCTCACCCGCGACACCTACCGGTACCGGCCGCAACCGGCCGTCCAGCACGTACACCCGGGTGTTGAACACCGGCACACCGATCGGCACCGTCACCGTGTCCGCGTCGACCACCTCGTGGTAGGTGACGTCGACCGCGGCCTCGGTCGGGCCGTACAGGTTGTGCACAGCCGTCCCGGTCAGCTCCCGCAACCGCTGCGCCGGCTTCGGCGCCAGCGCCTCACCCGAGGAGAACACCAACCGCAGCGATTCGCACCGCACCGTATCCGCTCCGGCGGTCACACCCGACAACGCCGCCACGAACACCGTCAGCATCGACGGGACGAAATGCGCCACCGTCACACGCTCGGTATCGATGACCTCGGCCAGATACGCCGGATCCCGATGACCGTCCGGCTTGGCCACCACCAGCCGGGCACCGATCTGCAACGGCCAGAAGAACTCCCATACCGACACATCGAAGGTCGCCGGGGTCTTCTGCAACACCGCATCGGCAGCGTCCAGCCCGTACTGCGACTGCATCCACACCAGACGGTTCACGATCGCCGCATGCGAAACCGCCACACCCTTCGGCCGGCCCGTCGAACCCGACGTGAAGATCACATACGCCGTATTCGACGGCCGCAACGGCGACAGCCGATCGGCGTCGGTGACCGGGTCACTCGCGTACCCGGACAAGTCGACCTCGCCGACCGGTACCACCGGGCACTTCGCCGTGGCGAAGCCATCGGCCCCGTCGGCCAGCACACACACCGGTGCCGCGGTCTCGAGTACGTAGTCGATCCGCTCGACCGGTTGCGCCACATCCAGCGGCACATACGTACCACCGGCGGTGACCACCGCGTACATCGCCACGACCAGGTCCAGGGACCGCCGCATTCCCAGCGCCACCGGAACGTCCGGGCCCACGCCGAGCGAAATCAGATGCCGCGCCAGGCGGTTCACCCGCCCGGCGAACTCGGTATAGGACAGACCTGTCCCCTCGAACACCACAGCGGGCGCCTCGGGAGTCCGGACGACCTGCTCAGCGAACAGACCGGCCAGTGTCGCAGTCGGATCGACCGCGCGCGCCGGGCCGTAACCGTTGCGCATCACCTCGGACGCCTCCACAGCGTCCAGCAGCGGGAGGTCGCCCAACGGCCGCTCGGGAGTCTTGACGATGGCCTTGAGCAACCGGACGAACCGCCGGCCGAACTGGTCCACGGTCTCCCTGTCGAACAGGTCGGTCGCGTAGACGAACGTGGCCGCGATACCCGCCGCACCGTCGGCCCCGGTCTGCTCGCTCAGTTCCAGCTGCAGATCGAACTTGGCCGTCTGTATCGGCAGATCCACCCCGCTCAGCGTCAAACCGGGCAGTTCCGCGCCCTGCGCGGGCGTGTTCTGCAACGACAGCATCACCTGGAACAGCGGGTTCCGGGACCGCGACCGGGCCGGGTTCAGGATCTCCACCAGCCGCTCGAACGGCAGATCCGCATGCCCGAACGCGGCGATATCGGTCTCGCGGACCGAGCCCAGCAGCTCGGTGAAACCCGTTCCGGTATCGACCGGGGTCCGCAACACCAGCGTGTTGACGAACATACCGATCAGGTCGTCGAGGGCCCGTTCGCCACGGCCCGCGGTCGGGGTGCCGATCACGATATCGGTCTCACCCGACAGCCGCGACAGCAGCACCGCGAACGCCGCGTGCACCACCATGAACAGCGTCGCGCCCTCGGAGCGCGCCAATTCGGCCAATGCCGCATGGGTCTGCGCGTCGATCTCGAAGGCGTGTGTCGCGCCGCGGCCCGAGGAGACCGCGGGCCGGGCCCGATCGGCCGGTAGATCCAGTTGGTCCGGGATACCCGCGAGTTCCGCGGACCAGTACGCGACCTGCGACGAGATCAACGACTTCGGATCGTCCTCCGAGCCCAGCACCTGCCGCTGCCACAGCGCGTAATCCGCGTACTGCACCTCCAGCGGGCGCCAGCCCGGCGCACCGCCTTCGAACCGCGCGATATAGGCGGTCACCACATCGCGGAGCAGCGGCGCCATGGAGAAGCCGTCGCCGGAGATGTGATGGGTGACGAACGCGAGCAGGTGCTCGGTCGGGCTCAGCTCGAACAGCCGCGCCCGGAACGGCGCCGCCGCCGTGACATCGAACCCGGTCAGCACCAGATCGGACAGGTGGCCGGCGAGTTCGTCCCGGGTGATCCGCACCGGTGCGAGATCCGGCACGACCTCGGCTACCGGGGCGATCTGCTGGAACGGGGTGCCGTCCACTTCCGGATAGAACGTGCGCAGCGATTCGTGCCGCGCCAGGACATCTGTCACCGCGGCGCGCAGTGCCGCGAGATCGAGCGTGCCCGACAACCGCACCGCGACCGGGATATTGTCCGCGGCCGATTCCGGATCGAACCGGTTGAGGAACCACATCCGCTGCTGCGCCAGCGACAGCGGCACCCGCTGCACGACCTCACCCGTTGCCAGCACCTGCGTCGGGCGCGCCTGCGGTACCAGCGCCACTCGTCCGCCGGCACCGGACTGTGCTTCCGCGCGCGCGGCCAGAGCGGCCACCGTGGGTGCTTCGAACAGGACGCGCACCCCAACGTTGACATCCAATGCCTGCCCGATGCGGGCGGCGACCTGAGTAGCGATCAGCGAGTTACCGCCCAGGGCGAAGAAGTCGTCATCGGCGCCGATTTGCTCCACACCGAGAACATCGGCGTAGACACCGGCCACAATCTCTTCGATCGGTGTCGACGGTGCCCGGAATTCCCGGGCCTCGAACACCGGCTCCGGCAACGCCTTGCGGTCCAGTTTCCCGGACGTGTTCAACGGGAACGCGTCCAGCACCACCACAGCCGCCGGCACCATATAGGCCGGCAGAACCTCGCGCACCGCCTCGAGCAATTCCGCGGGGACGACCTGGGCACCCGGCGCGGGTACCACATAGGCCACCAGCTGCTCGCCCAGCTGCGACGCCGCGACCGTCACCACGGCCTGGCTCACCTGCGGCCGGGCCAGCAGGGCCGATTCGATCTCGCCCAGTTCGATCCGCTGACCACGGAACTTCACCTGGAAGTCGGTACGACCCAGATACTCCAGTATCCCTCGGGACTCACCGGCACCGGTTTCGATAGTGCGCCAACGCACCAGGTCACCGGTGCGATACATACGCCGACCGGTATCGAACGGGCTCGCCACGAACCGGTCCGCGGTCAGATCCGGCCGCGTGATGTAGCCGCGGGCGAGCTGGTCGCCAGCGAGATACAACTCGCCCACGATACCGCTGGGTACCGGCCGCAACCGCGAATCCAATACGTACACCCGCGAATTCCACTCGGGCACACCGATCGGCACACTGCCGACCTCATCGCCCGTGGCCGGCCAGTACGTGATCGATACCGCCGCCTCGGTCGGGCCGTAGAGGTTGTGGATCGCGGCATCCGAGATCGCCCGCAGGGCCGTCACCGTCTCCGGCGGCAGCGCCTCACCGATCACGAACACATCGCGCAATGTCGGGATGGATCCCGCCTCGGTGTGCGCGGCGAACACCGTCAGCATCGACGGCACGAAATCGGTGACGGTCACCCGCTGCTCGGCGATCACCCGGGCCAGGTACTCCGCGTCCCGATGACCATCGGGAGTGGCGACCACCAAACGCGCGCCCGCCGCCAGCGGCAGGAAATAACCCCACAGCGATACGTCGAACGTCGTGGCCGTCTTCTGCAGATACACGTCCCCGGCACCCAGCGGGTACTGGTCGAGCATCCACGCCACCTGGTTCACGATCGCCGCGTGCGAAACCGCCACGCCCTTCGGCCGGCCCGTCGAACCCGACGTGAAGATCACATACGCCGTATTCGACGACCGCACCGGCGCCGACCGATCGGCATCGGTCACCGCCGACCCGTCGTAACCGGTGGTGTCCAGCACGTCCAGTTCCCATACGGGCACACCTGTCCCCTCGGGAACAGCCGCCGCGTCGGAGGTAGTGGTCAACACACATACCGGCCGCGCGGTCTCGAGCACATACCCGATCCGCTCCGCCGGATGATCCGGATCCAGCGGCACATACGCCCCACCCGCGGTCACCACCGCGTACATGCCGATCACCAGATCCAGCGACCGCCGCACCACCAGACCGACCAACGACTCCGGGCCCACCCCCTCGGCGATGAGCATCCGCGCCACCCGGTTCACCCGCACGGCCAGTTCCGCATAGGTCAGCTCGGCGCCCTCGAAGACCACCGCTACCCGATCCGGGTACTCCGCCACCATCCGGGCGAACCCGTCCAGCAACAGCCCCGGCTCGACCACATGATCGGTGGCATTCCACCGGCGCAACACCACATCGCGTTCGGTCGCGTCCAGCAGCTCGATATCACCGACCGCTACCCCGGGATCGGCGACGATCCCGGCCAGCACCCGCTGGAGCCGGTCCGCGATCTGCCGCACCTCGGCCTCGTCGAACATATCCGGCCGGTACCCGGCCCGGATCCGCAGCGTAGCGCCCAGCGAAGCGACCAGGGTGAACGGATAATGCGTGGCGTCGACCCCCTCCAGGCCGGTCACCGCCATTCCATCGATATCGCTGGCCTGCGCCTGGATACCCTCGCTGTCCACCGGATACGACTCGAACACCAGCAATGTGTCGAACAATGCCGTCATTCCGGCCGCGGCGTGAATATCGGTGAGACCCACATAGTGGTGATCCAGCAGGTCGGCCTGTTCGGCTTGGACCCGGGCCAGCAATGCCCGCACGGGCTCGTCCTGATCGAACCGCACCCGCACCGGGATCGTGTTGATGAACAACCCGACCATCGATTCCACCCCGGACAGCTCCGGCGGCCGGCCGGAGACGGTGGCACCGAACAGCACATCGTCGCGGCCGGTCAAACGTCCCAGCAGCACCGCCCACGCCACCTGGAGCACCGTGTTCGCCGTGACGCCGAGCCGGGCGGCCAGCGTGGTCACCCCGGTGGTGGCCGCCGTATCCAGCTCGAACACGTATTCGCCCGAGAGCGCGGTGATCTCGTGCGCGGAGCCACCCGCTTCCGGACGGACCAGCAGTGTGGGTTCTTCGACCTCCGACAGTGCCGCCCGCCAGGCGTCCAGCGATGTCCGGTGGTCCTGCCGGCCCACCCACTCCAGGAAGGTGCGGTAGGAGCGGACTGCCGGCAGAACAGCGGTATCGGCACGCACCGCGTACAACGTCAGCAGATCCCGCATGAGCAGCGGCATGGACCAGCCGTCGAGCAGGATGTGGTGGTTGGAGACCACGAGCTGCCAGGTATCGGCGCCGGTAGCGACCAGCGTGAACCGGAGCAGCGGCGGCTCGGCGAGATCGAAGCGCCGCAACCGGTCCGCCTCGATGATGTCCGCGGCGGTCCCGGTGCTGCTGCGGTCGTACTCGGTCCAGTCGACCGGCAGATCCTGGAAGACCACCTGAACCGGATTGCCCTCGTGATCGGTGACGAAGGCGGTGCGCAGGTTCTCGTACCGATCCATCAGTGCCTGCGCAGCCGCACGCAACCGGGCGGCGTCCACCCGGCCGGTCAGCGTCAGCACCACCTGGCCGGTGTACACATCCACCGACGTATCGGCGATCTGGGCATGGAACAGCATCCCGGCCTGCAGCGAGGACAGCGGCCAGATATCGGCGACCGGCATCGGGAACCGCTGCTCGATCCTGTCGACATCGGACTGCGACAGCGCGACCATGCCGAAATCGGACGGGGTGTGCCCCCCGGCTCCCGCGGAATTCGCGTGCCGGGCCACCGCTTCCAGCGACCGTACCCACAGCTCACCGAACTCGCGGACCTCCTCGGCCCCGAGCAGGGTGCGCGGGTATCCGATGCGCGCGGTGAACACATCGCCGACGACGATGGCGTTGATATCCAGGAGCGCCAGCGCGGGCATATCCGCGTCGAACGCCGCGTCCACCGGCAGTTCGACCGGCAGCCAGCCGAAATCACGCATCTCCGCGGAGATCTCGTTCGTACCGGACCGGCCCAGATAGTTGAAGCTCACCTGCCCCGGCAGTTCCGCCGGCAGTTCGCTCGCGGTCCGCGGGTTCATATGGCGCAGCAAACCGTAGCCGACACCCTTGTCCGGCACCGCGAGCAGCTGTTCCTTCACCGCCTTGAGCGCCGCCCCCAGCGACGGGCCGCCGGCGAGCGCGTCTTCGATATCGATACCGGCCAGCGCGAACCGCACCGGGAAGACGGAGGTGAACCAGCCGACGGTATGGGACAGATCGGCCCCGGGCACGATCTCTTCCTCACGGCCGTGGCCCTCGAGGCGGACCAGGAGCGGAGCATCGGTGGCCACCCCGGGCACCCGCCGGGCCCGCCAAGAGCCGGCGGCCAGCACGAGCGCGGTGAGCAGACCGTCGTTCACCCCACCGTGGAACAACGCCGGAACCGTGGTGAGCAGCGCCTGGGTGACCTCGGGCGACAACTGCACCGAGTGGGTTTCGACCACCGCGATGGTATCGATGGCCGCGTCCATCCCACGGTCGGTCAGCAGCGGATCGGCGGTACCGGCAACGGTCCGCCAATACTCCAGTTCGGTTTCCCGCTCGGCGCTGCGCGCGTTCTCCTCGAGCGCATGCGCCCAGGTCCGCATCGATGTGGTCGGCTTCGTCAGTTCCGGTGTCTGCCCGGCGCTGTGCGCACCGGCGGACATCACGAATTCGGGAAGCAGAATGCGCCACGACACGCCGTCGACCACCAGGTGGTGGGCAACGACCACCAGGTACCCGGTCCGGTCGCCGGTATCCGGTTCCAACCAGACGAACCGCACCACCACACCGCTGCTGGGGTCCAGCCGGTCCAATGCGGAATCGACAGCGGCGGAAGCCGCTTCGAGTATCTGTTCATCCGTGGCGGCGGCATCGAAGAGGGTGTGATCGATGAGAGCGTCCACATCGACCGAGCCGGGCTCGGCTGTCTCCACGACCCAGTCACCGTCCACGACGAACAAGCGCGACCGCAACATATCGTGCCGATCGAGCACCGGCCGCACCACCGCGGCGATGGTCGCGCGCGTGATGCCGACCGGCAGGCTCAATGTCGTCAGCTGATGGAAGCGCCCGAACGAGCCGAAACGCTCGACCATGGTCCGCACCACCGGAGTGAGCGGCATCCGGCCGACGCCGCCACCCGGCAGTTCGGCCAGGATCCGGGCCGCGCCCTCGGCGGATTCCGCGAACTCGGCCACCGACGCCAGGCCGGCCACCGTGCGCTTCTCGAACACCTGCCGCGGTGTGATCACCACACCGCGCGACTTGGCCCGCGACACCAATTGGATGGAGATGATGCTGTCGCCGCCGAGCGCGAAGAAGTCGTCGTCCGCGCCGACCCGCTCGACCCCGAGCAACTCGGCGAAGGTTTCCGCCAGGGTCTCTTCGATCGGGGTCGATGCCGCCCGGAACTCCCGGACCTCGAACACCGGTTCCGGCAACGCCGCACGATCCAGCTTGCCCGACGCGTTCAGCGGGAACGCCGCGAGCTCCACGAACGCCGACGGAACCATATACGACGGCAACCGCTCGTGCAGATGAGCCCGCAGATCATCGGCGACGACCGTCGCACCGGCTGCCGGCACCACATACGCCACCAGATGATCGGTGTTACCCACATGCCGCAGGATGACCAACGCCTGCGCGACCGGATCGAACTCGGTCAGCGCGGCCTCGATCTCACCGGGCTCGATGCGCTGACCGTGCAACTTCACCTGGAAATCACTACGACCCAGATACTCCAACTCACCCGCTGCGGTCCACCGCACCAGGTCACCGGTGCGGTACATCCGCTCACCGGCCCGGAACGGATCGGCGACGAACCGGGAGGTGGTCAGATCCGGGCGAGCCAGATAACCGGGCGCCAACTGCACGCCACCGACGTAGAGCTCACCCCGCA
Source organism: Nocardia sp. X0981 (assembly GCF_977089955.1). Classification (NCBI taxonomy): domain Bacteria; kingdom Bacillati; phylum Actinomycetota; class Actinomycetes; order Mycobacteriales; family Nocardiaceae; genus Nocardia; species Nocardia sp. X0981. The sequence goes on from NZ_OZ372435.1 coordinate 676,968, forward strand.
CACCCACCGGCACCGGCCGCAACCGGGTATCCAGAACATAGGCCCGCGTATTCAGACCCGGAGCACCGATCGGCACAGCGCCGACCTCGGCACCGGTCACCTCATGAGCGGTGACATCGACCGTGGCCTCGGTAGGCCCGTACTGGTTGAACAGGCGGGCACCGCCGGTACGCTCCCGCAACCGCTGCGCCAGCTCACCGCTCAACGCCTCACCACCGACGCCGATACTGCGCAAGCCGGCCCAGGCCGTGGGCTCGGATTCGGACAGGAACACCGACAGCAACGACGGCACGAACACAGCCATCGTGACGCCTTCACCGGCGATCAAACCGGTGAGATACGCCGCGTCGCGGTGCCCGTCCGCATGCGGGACAACCAGGCGAGCGCCCAGCTGCAACGGCAGGAAGAACTCCGTCACCGACGGGTCGAAGGTCGGCAGGGTGCGCTGCAGCATCACATCGCCGGCGCCGAAGCTGTGCCGTTCGCGGGTGGTCGCCAGATGGTTGAGGAGGGCCCGATGCGACACCGGGACACCCTTCGGGCGGCCGGTGGAGCCGGAGGTGAAGATCGCGTAGGCGGTGTTGTCCGCACGCAGCGGCCGGAGCCGGTCGGCATCGGTGAGCGGGGTATCGGGGATACCGGACAGGTCCAGCCGATCGATACGCACCTGCCCGGCGATCGCCGGATCCAGGTCTTCACCGCAGGTCAGCACATACATCGGGCGTGCCGTATCGACGATGTACTCCAGCCGGTCCACCGGCTGCTCCGGATCCAACGGCACATACGCGCCACCGGCCGCGATCACCGCGTACGCCCCGGTGAACAGCTCGATCGACCGGCGCATACCCAGCGCCACATAGGTTTCCGTGCCCACACCGGCATCGCGCAGCCACCGCGCCAACCGGTAGACGCGACGCGCGAACTCGCCGTAGGACAGACCGGTGCCCTCGTAGGTCAGCGCGACCCGATCGGGGGCCTGCGCCACCACTCGATCGAACCCGTCCAGCAACAGGCCCGGTTCGATCACTCGGTCGGTGGCGTTCCACCGGTGCAGTACCAGCTCGCGTTCGGCCGCGTCGAGCAGTTCCAGCTCGCCGACCGGGGCTGCGGGATCAGCGACGATCCCGGCCAGTACCCGCAGGTACCGCTCCACGAATCCCGCCACCGTCGCGTGGTCGAACAGGGCGGTGGCGTAGGTCAGGTACCCGGTCATCCCCTCCGCGGCACCCGTCGCGTCGTAGGTGTCGCTGAGGATCATGTTCAGGTCGTACAGGGAGACCTCGGCACTGGCATCCAGCCCGGCCACCGACAGACCGGGCAGTTCCAAACCGGTCTGCGCCAGGTTCTGGAACGCGAAGCCCACCTGGAACAGCGGATGCCGGGAGGTCGACCGTACCGGGTTCAGCGCCTCCACCAGCTGTTCGAACGGCACATCGGCATGCGCGAGCGCCGCGATATCGGTCTCCCGCTGGCGCGCCAGCAGCTCGGTGAACGATTCCCCGCCCTCGACCCGGGTGCGGAACACCAGCGTGTTCACGAACATACCGATCACATCGTCGAGGGCGGCCTCGCCTCGACCGGCCACCGGCGTACCGATCGCCACATCATCGGTCCCCGCCAGCCGGGCCAGCAACAGCGCGAACGCGGTGTGCGTCACCATGAACAGGGTCGCGCCCTGCTGCCGCGCGAAGTCCGCCAGCGCCTGGTGCAGGCGCGCATCGATATGGACTTCGACTCGGCCACCGGCATACGACTGTGTCGTCGGCCGCGGCCGGTCCATCGGCAGATCCAACTGCTCGGGTAGGTCGGCGAGCGCCGATCGCCAGTAGGCGAGCTGTGTGTACGCCAGCGATGTCGGATCGGCGCCGTCGCCCATCAGGTTCCGCTGCCAGATCGCGAAATCGGCGTATTGGACCGCCAACGGCGCCCAGTCCGGTGTCCGGCCTGCCGCCCGTGCCGAGTACGCGGTCATCAGATCCCGCATCAACGGCACCATCGACGCGCCATCGGCGGCGATATGGTGTACCACCGCGGCGAGCACGTGTTCGCCGGCCACATCGTCGATCCGCAACAGGGTCACCTGTGCCGGCACCTGCTGGGCGACATCGAACGAGACCGCCGCCAGCTCGGCCACCACGGAGTCGACCGCGTCCGCGGCCACCGTACGGATATCCAGATCCGGTACCGCCCCGGAAACCGGCAGCACCACCTGCGCCGGACCGGCTTCGGTCTCCGGGTACACCGTCCGCAGCACCTCGTGCCGCGCTACCAGATCACCGACCGCCTGCCGCAGGGCCGGCACGTCCAGGTGCCCGGTCAACCGGATCACCAGCGGGATGTTGTAGGCCGCCGCACCACCGTCGAACCAGTTCAGGAACCACATCCGCTGCTGCGCCAGCGACAACGGCACCGCTTCCGCGATCTCCCCGGACGGCAGCACGCGGGTCGGCCGCGGCTGCGGCACCAGCGCCGGACGTCCGCCGGAACCCACCTGCTCTTCGAGCCGGGTGGCCAGCGCGGTGACGGTGGCGGACTCGAACAGCACCCGGACCGGCACCTGGGTATTGAGCGCCGCGCCCAACCGCGCCACGACCTGGGTCGCGATCAGCGAATTACCGCCCAGGGCGAAGAAATCATCGTCGGCTCCGACCCTGTCGGTGCCGAGAACGTCGGCGAACACTCCCGCCACGATCTCCTCGATCGGGGTCGACGGGGCGCGGAACGACCGATTTTCGAATACCGGTTCGGGTAGCGCGCGGCGGTCGAGTTTGCCGGCGGGGGTCAGCGGGATCGTGTCGAGCACCATGACCGCCGACGGCACCATATAACCCGGCAGGCGCTGCTCGACATACGCGATCAACACCGCGGTATCCACCGTGGCACCCGACACCGGAACCACATACGACACCAGCGACACCACACCCGCGGTGTTCTCGTGCCCGATGGTGACCGCGAAATCGACGGTCTCGTGCGCGGTCAGCGCGGCGTCGATCTCCCCGAGTTCGATCCGGAAACCCCGAACCTTGACCTGGAAATCGTTGCGGCCCACATACTCCAGCACCGGATCACCCGCGCCGTCACGACGCCACCGCACCACATCACCGGTGCGATACAACCGCGCCCCCGGCCCACCGAAGGGATCGGCCACGAACCGCTGCGCGGTCAGACCCGCCCGAGCGTGGTAGCCCCGCGCCAGCTGCACCCCACCGACATACAACTCACCGGCCACCCCCTCGGGCACCGGATTGAGCCGATCATCGAGCACCAGCGTCCGCATCCCCCGCACCGGACCACCGATGGTGACCCGATCACCGGCCCGCAACACCCCACTGATGTTCGTGGCGACCGTGGCCTCGGTCGGACCGTAGGCATTGTGGAACCGGCGCTGGACCCCGCCCTCGGGTGCGGTCGACCATTTCGCCATCAGATCCGCCGAAATGGCTTCACCACCGGCGATGATCACTTTCATCCCGGCCAGATCCGCCGGGTCCAGCGACGCCAGCACCGACGGGGTGATCAACCCGACCGTCACGCCTTCCCGGGCGATCAGCTCACCCAGCTCCGCGCCACCGTAGGTACCGGTCGGCACCACCACCAGCGTGCCCGCCGAACCGACCGCCAGCAGCAACTCCAGGATCGAGGCATCGAAACTCGGCGACGCGAACGCCAACGCCCGCGTCTGCGCGTTCAACCGGTACCGCTCGACCTGTTCGGCACTGAAATTCGCCAGGCCGGCATGGGTGACCACCACGCCCTTGGGCACACCGGTGGAACCGGAGGTGTAGATGACATAGGCGGTGTTGGCCGGGGTCAACGGCCACACCCGGTCGGCGTCGGTGATCGGCTCGGCCGGGTACCCGTCGAGAGCCAGCTCGTCCAGCACCAGCCAGTCCACCGTATCCGGCAGATCCGCCCGCACACTCGAGACCGTGATACCCACCGGCGCACCGGAATCGGTGAGCATATGCGCGATCCGGTCCGCCGGGTAGGTCGGGTCGATCGGGACGAACGCCGCACCGGATTTGGTGACCGCCCATTCGGCGAGTACCGAATCCGCCGACCGCGGTACCGCTACCGCCACCAGGTCCTCGGCGCCCAGGCAACGCTCGATCAGCACCTGCGCCAACCGGTTGGACCGTTCGTCGAACTCCGCGTAGGAGTAGCCGACACCGTCGAACACCACCGCCGGCGCCGACGGGTCCACCGCCACCGCCGCGGCCAGCAACTCCGGCAACGTCGACGCCGGCACCGCCGCACCACCCGTACGGGACAGAACCTCGCGGCGTTCGCTCGGATCGAGCAGCTCGAGATCACCCAGCACCGCGTCGGGATCGGCGGCCACCGCCGACAACAACCGCTGGAACCGGGTGATCATCATGGCCGCGGTGGCCTCGTCGAACAGTTCGGTCGCGTAATTGAGCGATAGGGCCATCCCGCCGGAGTCGTTCTCGACGAGCGTGAACTGCAGATCGAACCGGGCGACGTCATCCGCGAGTTCGAAGCCGGAGACCTCGAGACCGGCCAGCTCCAGTACCGGCCGCTGATTGTTCTGGAAGGCCAGCGCCACCTGGAACAGCGGATTACGCGCCTGCGAACGTTGCGGCGCCAGCAGATCCACCAGCCGCTCGAACGGCACATCGGCATGACCGAACGCATCCAGATCGGCCTGCCGCGCCCGATCCAGCAGATCACCGAACGTCTCACCGGAACCGACACTCGTCCGCAGTACCAGCGTGTTGACGAACATGCCGACCAGATCGTCGAGCGCCTGCTCGCCACGACCCGCGATCGGTGTACCGATCGCGATATCGTCCGAACCCGACAACCGGGCCAGCAACGCCGCCAACGCCGCGTGCACCACCATGAACATCGACGCACCGCGCGCCCGGGCCAGCTCGTCCAACTGCCGGATCAATTCGGCATCGAGCTCACCCTGTGCCGTCGCACCCTTCAGCGACGCCACCGCGGGACGCGGCCGGTCGGCCGGCAATGCCAGCTCGTCGGGAAGTCCCGCCAGCGCCTGCTGCCAGAAGGCGATCTGGCGCGCCATCGGCGATTCCGGATCGTCCTCGGCGCCCAGCACACGTCGCTGCCACAGCGAGTAGTCCGCGTACTGGACCGGCAGCGGCTTCCAGCCCGGCCCGTCACCGGAGACACGCGCCGCGTACGCGGTCATCACATCACGGGCCAGCGGTGTCATCGAGAAACCGTCGGCGGCGATATGGTGCACCACCACGACCAGTACATGGTCATCGGGCGCGATCTCGAACAGCTGGATCCGCAGCGGGACGGCGGCGGCCACATCGAAACCGGTGGCCACGAAGTCGACGACCGCGGTGATCAGTTCGTCCGCCGCCACGGTCACCGGCCCCAGAGCCAGGTCCACCTGCTCGGGCGGCACGATCACCTGTACCGGGACACCGTCGTATTGCGGGTAGAGAGTGCGCAGCGATTCGTGTCGGAGCACCACATCGGATACCGCCCACCGCAGCGCGGCCACATCCAGCGCACCCGAGAGCCGGATCGCCATCGGCAGGTTGTAGGCCACCGACGAGGTGTCGTACTGGTTGAGGAACCACATCCGCTGCTGCGCGAACGACAACGGGATGCGCTCCGGCCGCGGACCCGCGACCAGCTCCTGGCGTGCACCGGTTCCGGCCTGCTGTTCCACCCGCGCCGCCAGCGCGGCGACCGTCGAATCCTCGAACATCATCCGCACCGGTACCTCGGTATCGAGCGCGGCACCGACCCGGGCGGCGACCTGGGTCGCGATCAGCGAGTTACCACCGAGAGCGAAGAAATCATCGTCGGCACCGACCCGTTCGATACCGAGAAGCTCGGCGTAGACCCCGGCCACGATCTCCTCGATCGGAGTCGAGGGCGCCCGGAACTCCCGGGTCTCGAAGACCGGGGCCGGCAGAGCCCGGCGATCGAGCTTCCCGTTGATGGTCAACGGAATCCGGTCCAGCGCGACCAGAGCGGACGGCACCATATACGACGGCAACCGTTGCGCGGCACCGGCGGAAACCGCGTCCAGATCGAGTTCGGTCCCGGCCTCGGGGATCACATAACCGACGATCCGTTGATCACCCGGATTGTCCTCACGGACGATCACCGTCGCCTGCGCGACACCCGCCTCCGCGACGAGCGCGGCCTCGATCTCACCGAGCTCGATCCGGAAACCACGCACCTTGACCTGGTCGTCGGCGCGACCCAGGTATTCCAGTTCGCCGAAACGGTTCCAGCGCGCCAGGTCACCGGAACGGTACAGGCGGGCACCCGGTTCACCCAGCGGATCGGCCACGAAACGCGCGACGGTCAGATCCGGGCGACCGAGATAGCCACGCGACACCTGGCCACCGGACACATACAACTCACCCGGCACACCGACCGGTACCGGCCGCAGCCGGCTGTCCAGCACGTAGGTCTTCAGCCCGGCGAGCGCCCGGCCGATCACGCTACCGGCGGCCTCGGCGACGGTCTCCGCGTCCAGTGCGCGATAGGACACGTGCACCGTGGTCTCGGTGATGCCGTACATGTTCACCAGCAGCGGCGACACGGTTTCCCGGTCACCGATCCGGGCGGTGCGCCCGGTGGTGCCGTCACCGTGCCGTGCGATCCAATCGGCGAGCCGGCGCAGTTCCAGTGCCTCACCACCGAATACCACATAGCGCAGTGCCAGTGAACGGTCATCGGCTGTGCTGCGGTCGGCCTCGGCCAGCTGATAGAACGCCGAGGGCGTTTGATTCAGCACGGTGACCCGCTCGGTGCGCAGCAGTTCCAGGAACTGCTGCGGTGAACGCGAGGTGTAGTAGTCGACGACCACCAGGGTGCCGCCGAACAGCAACGGTCCCCACAGCTCCCAGACCGAGAAGTCGAACGCGTAGGAGTGGAACAGAGTCCACACGTCCTCGGCGCCGAACCCGAACTCGCGCTCGGTGTTGGCGAACAACCGCACCACGTTCCGGTGCGCCACCGCGACGCCCTTGGGGCGGCCCGTGGACCCGGAGGTGTAGATGACGTAGGCGATATTGTCCGGACGCAGCGGCGCCGAGCGGTCGGCATCGGTGATCGGACCGTCGTCGGCGTCCTCGATATCGCCGGCCTCGACGGCGTAACCGTCCACCACCACCCGGGAGATATCACCGGGCAGGTCCACTCGTACCGAAGAATCCAGTACCACCGTCGCCGGACGCGCGTCTGCGAGCACGTAGGCGATCCGATCGGCGGGGGAATCGGGGTCCACCGGCACGTACCCGGCACCGGACTTGATCACCGCGAGCAGCGCTACCACCAGGTCCAGCGACCGTGGCAAGAGGACCGCGACCAGTGTCTCCGGTCCGGCACCCTCGGAGATCAACCGGCGCGCCAGCACATTCGCCCGCCGATCCAGCTCGGCGTAGGTGACCCGATCGCTACCGAACTTCACCGCGGTCCGGTGTGGATGCTTCCCGGCAGCCGCCTCGAACAGGCCGGCCAGAGTGGCCGTCTCCGGCAGATCGACCGGTACACCGCCGACGCTGAACACACCCGGAGCGGCATCGGCTCGGGATTCCACCCAGCGCCGCGAGACATCCAGGCGTTCGGCGTCACCGAGCAGATCGATATCACCGACCGCGATACCCGGATCCCGCGCGACCGTCCGCAGGATCCGCAGCAGCCGATCGGCGAACTCCACCACGAATACTTCGTCGAAAAGATCCGTGGCATAGAGGAGTTCGGCCTCCATACCGGCGGCATCGTCGATCTGCCCGCTCAAGGTGAGCGTCAGGTCGTATTTCGTGGTGGGCGAATCTACGCGCACCGATTCGACCGTCAGACCGGGCAGTTCCAGCCGGATATCACCGAGGTTCTGGAATACCAGCAATACCTGGAACAGCGGCTGGTGCGACTGGGTCCGCACCGGGTTGAGGATTTCGACCAGACGCTCGAAAGGTACATCGGCATGCGCGAACGCCTGCAGATCACGATCACGCACCTGAGCGAGCAGCTCGCTGAACGAGGCGTCTGTATCGACCTGAGTTCGCAACACGAGCGTATTGACGAACATACCGACCAGATCGTCGAGGGTTCGATCACCGCGGCCCGCGACCGGAATACCGACGGCGATATCGTCGGTCGCGCTGAGCCGGGCGAGCAAGGCCGCGTAAGCGCTGTGCACGACCATGAACAACGTCACGCTCTGTGCCTGTGCGACGCGGTTCAATTCCTCGACCAGATCACCGGGGACGCGGAACTTGTAGTTCGCCGCCTGCTCGCCGAGGATCGCCGGACGTTCCCGGGTGGACAGCGGGATCACATCGGGAAGATCCGCCAGCTCCGCTCGCCAGAAATCCAGCTGCCGGGAAACCAGCGAGGCCGGATCGTCATCGGAACCCAGGACCTCGCGCTGCCATATCGCGTAGTCGATGTACTGGACATCCATCGGCTCCCACTCGGGGACAGCCCCCATGGACCGCGCCGCATACGCGATCATCAGATCACGGGTGAGGGGCCTCATCGAGAAACCGTCGGCCGCAATATGGTGCATCACACCGGCCAGCACATAGTTGTCCTCGGCCAGGCGATACACCCGCAACCGCACCGGTAGCTCGTGGGTCAGATCGAATCCGCGGTTCACGAACTCGAGAATCGAAGCGAGCAGCTCGCCCCCGAGCTCCGCACCGGGTGGTGTGGCCTCGTGGGATTCGATGACCTCCACATCCGGAATCGCCCGCTCCGGTGGCAGCACCAGCTGGTAGCCCACACCGTCGTGGGACGGGTACACGGTGCGCAAGGGTTCGTGGCGCGCGACCAGATCGGCCATCGCCTGGAGCAGCGAGTCGATATCGACCGTCCCACTCAACCGCAACACGACCGGAATGTTGTCGAACGCGGACTCCGGCTCGAACCGGTTGAGGAACCACATACGTTGCTGAGCCTGCGCCAGCCACGGCCGCTCGGGCCGGGGACGGGCCTCCAGAACGGGGCGTCCACCGGCGCCGGCCTGCTGTTCCACCCGCATCGCCAGCGCGGCGACCGTCGAATCCTCGAACAGCATCCGCACCGGTACCTCGGTATCGAGTTCGGTACCGATCCGGGCCGCGACCTGGGTCGCGATCAGCGAGTTACCACCGAGAGCGAAGAAGTCGTCGTCGGCACCGACCCGTTCGATACCGAGAAGCTCGGCGAAGACCCCGGCCACGATCTCCTCGACCGGGGTCGACGCCGCCCGGGAACTGGACGATTCGAATACCGGCGCCGGCAGCGCCCGGCGATCCAGCTTTCCGTTGATGGTCAACGGGATCCGATCCAGCACAACCAGCGCGGACGGCACCATATAGGACGGCACCCGCTGTCCGACGCCCTCACGGATCTCCCCCGCAACGGGCTCGCCCCCGGGCTCCGGCACCACATACGCCACGATCCGGTGATCGCCCGGGTTGTCCTCGCGGACGATGACCGCGGCCTGCGCGATACCCGGCTGCGCGAGCACCGCCGCCTCGATCTCACCGAGCTCGATCCGGAAACCACGCACCTTGACCTGGTCGTCGGCGCGACCCAGGTATTCCAGTTCGCCGAAACGGTTCCAGCGCGCCAGGTCACCGGAACGGTAGAGCCGCGATCCGGCCGTACCGGGCTCGGCCAGCGGGTTGGCCACGAAACGGGCCGCTGTCAGATCCGGACGATCCAGGTAGCCGCGGGCGAGCTGCCCGCCCGCGATGTACAACTCGCCTGCCACCCCGACCGGCACCGGTTGCAGCCGGGTGTCCAGCACATATGTCTTCAGCCCGGCGATCGCCCGGCCGATCACGCTCCCCGCCGCACCGGCGATGGTGGCGGCATCGAGCGCACGGTAGGACACGTGCACCGTGGTCTCGGTGATGCCGTACATGTTCACCAGCAGCGGCGACGCGGTTTCCCGGCCGTCCACCAGCAGGGTGCGCCCGGCCGTGCCGTCCCCGTGCCGCTCGACCCAATCGGCGAGCCGGCGCAATTCCAGCGCCTCACCACCGAAGACGATGTAGCGCAGGGCCAGCGGGCGATCCGCCGCCGCAGCGCGATCGGCTTCGGCCAGCTGATAGAACGCCGAGGGAGTCTGGTTCAAAACGGTGACCCGCTCGGTGCGCAGCAGTTCCAGGAACTGCTGCGGCGAACGCGAGGTGTAGTAGTCGACGACCAGCAGGGTGCCACCGAACAGCAGCGGTCCCCACAGCTCCCACACCGAGAAGTCGAAGGCGTACGAATGGAAGAAGGTCCACACGTCTTCGGGTCCGAAACCGAATTCTTGCTCGGTGTTGGCGAACAGGCGCACCACGTTCCGGTGCGCCACCGCGACACCCTTGGGGCGGCCGGTGGAACCGGAGGTGTAGATGACGTAGGCGGTGTTGTCCGGGCGCAGCGGCGCGCGGCGATCGGCATCGGTGACGGCACCGTCGTCGGCGGCCGCGATATCACCGGCTTCCACATCCACCAGCACACGCGGCATCCCGCCGGGCAGTTCCACCTGCACAGTGGAATCCAGGACCACCGCCGCGGGGCGCGAGTCCCCGAGGACATAGGTGAGCCGCTCGAGGGGGGAATCCGGGTCCACCGGCACATACGCGGCGCCGGACTTGATCACCGCGAGCAGCGCTACCACCAGATTCAGCGACCGCGGCAACAGAACCGCGACCCGTGTCTCCGGCCCGGCGCCCTCGGAGATCAACCGGCGCGCCAGCATATTCGCCCGGCGATCCAGCTCGGCATAGGTGAGCTGGTCGGTACCGAACTTCGCGGCGATCCGATGCGGATGCTCGCCCGCGGCCGCCTCGAAGAGCCCGGCCAGAGTGACCGTCTCCGGGTGGTCCATCGGGACACCGTCGACGCTGAACACACCGGGTGCGGCATCGGCGCGGGAACTCACCCAGTGCCGCGCCACATTCGAACGTTCGGACGCACCGAGCAGGTCGATATCACCCACGGCGATATCCGGCTCCCGGGTCACGGCACGCAGGATCCGCACCAGACGCTCGGCGAAATCGGACACGGTCGCCGGGTCGAACAGATCGGTGGCGTACGCCCACTGCATACGCAAGCCGCCGTCCACGGCTCCCTCGGTGCCGACGGTCAGCTGAATATCGAACTTCGAGTATCCGGAATCGAATTCGAGCACTTCGAGGTCGAGCCCCGGCAGCGATACAGCCGACGCCTCGGCAGCCGATGCGGCCTCGAAAGCCAGTACCACCTGGAACAACGGGTGGTGCGCCTGCGAACGCCGGGGGTTGAGGATATCGACCAGCCGCTCGAACGGCACATCGGCATTCGCGAAGGCCGCCAGGTCGGTGCGGCGCACCTGGGCCAGCAGTTCGGTGAACGGCGTATCCGGGGTCACCTCGGTACGCAGGACCAGGGTGTTGACGAACATACCCACCAGATCGTCCAGCGCCTGTTCGCCGCGGCCGGCGATCGGGGTACCGATGGCGATATCGGTGCTGCTGGACAATCGGCTCGCCCAGGCGGCGAGGGCCGCGTGCACCACCATGAACAGTGTGGTGCCGTGCGAACGGGCCAGCACCTCGAGGTCGGCGCGCAGGGCAGCATCGACGGTGAACTCGTGCCCGGCACCGGCGTTGGAGGCGATCTCCGGACGCAACCGGTCGGTGGGCAGCTCCAGCCGATCGGGCAGATCCCGCAGCCGTTCGCTCCAGTAGGCGACCTGTTCGGCGGCAACCGATTCCGGATCGTCCTCCGAGCCCAGCACCGCGCGCTGCCAGAGCGTGTAATCGGCGTACTGCACCGCCAGCGGTTCCCAAGCGGGGACCACGCCACGACTGCGATCGGTGTAGGCGACCACGAGGTCGCGCAGCAGCGGCCGCGGCGAGAAGCCGTCGGCACTGATGTGATGCGCGACGAGGACGACGATATGGCTGCGCTCGTCCAACCGCAGCAGCGTCACCCGGAACGGCAGCTCGGTCGTGACGTCGAAGAACACGCCGGCCAGTTGCAGGATCCGCTCGGGCAGCTGGGCCTCGGTGACCGATTCGGCGATGAGGTCGAAACTCACCTCACCGGCAGGGAGCACCTGCTGGTGGCCGATACCGTCCACCTCCGGGTACACGGTCCGCAGCACTTCATGGCGGGCCACCACATCACCTATGGCCGCCCGCAGCGCCGCCACATCCAGTTCACCGGTCAACCGGAGCGCCACCGGGATGTTGTAGGCGGCCGTGTGCTGGTCGAAGCGGTTGAGGAACCACATGCGTTGCTGCGCCAGCGACAACGGCACCGACTGCACGATCTCACCGGAGGCCAGCACCCGCGTCGGCCGTGGCTGCGGCACCAGCGCCGCCCGCCCACCGGAGCCGGCCTGTTCCTGGATCCGGGCGGCCAGGGCTGCGACGGTGGAGGTTTCGAACAGGGTCCGGACCGGGACCTGGGTATCCAGCGCGGCACCCAGCCGGGCCGCGACCTGGGTCGCGATCAGCGAGTTACCGCCCAGGGCGAAGAAGTCGTCGTCGGCGCCGATACGGTTCACGCCCAGCACCTCGGCGAACACCCCGGCCACGATCTCCTCGATCGGGGTCGAGGCCGCCCGGAACTCCCGCGCCTGGAACTCCGGCTCCGGCAGTGCTTTGCGGTCCAGCTTGCCGGACGTGTTGAGCGGCAACGCCTCCAACACCATCACCGCCGCGGGCACCATGTAGGCCGGCAGCACCTGTCGCACCGCGTCGAGCAACTCGGCCGCCACGATCTGCTGCCCCGGGGCCGGCACGACGTAGCCGACCAGTTGTTCTCCCAGCTGCGACGCGGCGACCGTGACCACGGCCTGGCTGACCTGCGGCCGGGCCAGCAACGCGGACTCGATCTCGCCGAGTTCGATGCGCTGACCCCGGAACTTCACCTGGAAATCGGTGCGCCCCAGATACTCCAGCACCGCCCGCGCACCACCCTCGGTGCCGGCACCGCCCTCGGTGCCGGTACCGGTGTCGGTGTCGGTGTCGAGGGTCCGCCAGCGCACCAGGTCCCCGGTGCGGTACATGCGCTGTCCGGGGGTGTAGGGGTTGGCCACGAACCGGTCCGCCGACAGGTCCGGGCGGGTGACATACCCCCGCGCGAGCTGGTCACCGGCCAGATACAACTCACCGGTCACCCCCACCGGTACCGGGCGCAGCCGGGCGTCGAGCACATACACCCGCGAGTTCCACTGCGGCACCCCGATCGGCACGCTACCGGCCTCGGTACCGGTCGCCGGCCAGTAGGTGATCGACACCGCCGCCTCGGTCGGACCGTACAAGTTGTGCACCGCCGCCGACGTCACCGCCCGGACCGCGGCCACCGTCTCCGGCGGCAGCGCTTCACCGATCACGAACACCTCACGCAACGACGGGATCGACCCCGCCGGGGTGTGGGCGGCGAACACGCTCAGCATCGACGGCACGAAATCGGTCACCGTGACCCGCTGCTCGGCGATCACCTCCGCCAGATAAGCCGGATCACGATGCCCGTCGGGGGTGGCCACCACCAGCCGCGCCCCGGCGGCCAACGGCAGGAAATACCCCCACAGCGACACATCGAAGGTGGTCGCGGTCTTCTGCAGGTACACATCCTCGCTACCCAGCGGGTACTGGGCCAGCATCCACGCCATCTGGTTGACGATCGCGGTGTGGGTGACCGCCACCCCCTTGGGCCGCCCCGTCGACCCGGACGTGAACAGCACATACGCGGTATTGTCCGGCCGCAACGGCGCCACCCGCTCCGCATCGGTAACCGGAGCGCCGGCGTACCCACCGGTATCGAGGTCGTCGATGCTCACCACCGGCACCGGGGTGCCGGCGGGTACGGCGTCGGCATCGCTGGTGGTGGTCAGCACGCATACCGGGTTCGCGGTCTCGAGGATGTAGCCGATCCGTTCGGCCGGGTGCGCCGGATCCAACGGCACATAGGCGCCACCGGCGGCCAGGACACCGTACATGCCCACCACCAGCTCCACCGACCGCGACATCATCAACCCGACCAGCGACTCCGGTCCCACCCCCTGGGCGATGAGATACCGCGCCACCCGGTGCACCCGGTCAGCGAACTGCCCGTAGGACAGACGTGTCCCCTCGAAGCTGACCGCGACTCGGTCCGGGTATGCCGCGGCCATCGCCTCGAACCCGTCGAGCAGCAGCCCCGCCGGCAGCGGATGCTCGGTGGCATTCCACTCCGCCAAGACCCGGGTGCGTTCGGCCGGGGCCAGCACCTCCACATCACCCACCGGAACCGACGGGTTCGCCACCACCTCGGCCAGCACGCGCAGGAACCGGTCCACGAACCCTTGCACGGTCGAGTGGTCGAACAGGTCGGTGGCATAGGTCAGGTAACCGACGACTCCTTCCGGCGTTCCGGCCGAGTCGTAGTTGTCGCCGAGGATCAGGTTCAGATCGAACTGCGAGAGCTCGGTATCGATATCGACACCCGAGACCGCCAGCCCGGGCAGCTCCAGACTCGACTGCGCCAGGTTCTGGAAGGCCATCCCCACCTGGAACAGCGGGTGCCGTGCCTGCGACCGGGCCGGGTTCAGTACCTCGACCAGCCGCTCGAACGGCACATCCGCGTGCGCGAACGCCGCGATATCCACCTCACGCTGCCGCGCCAGCAGGCCGGTGAACGCCTCACCCCGATCCAGCTGGGTGCGGAAGACCAGCGTGTTGACGAACATACCGATCAGGTCGTCGAGCGCGGCCTCCCCACGCCCGGCCACCGGGGTACCGATGGTGATGTCGTCGCTACCGGACAGCCGCGACAGCAACACCGCCAACGCCGAATGCACCACCATGAACAGAGTGGCGTTCTGTGCCTGGGCCACCCGCAGCAGCCCGGCATGGGTGTCGGCGTCGATCGCGACCTCGACCCGGCCGCCGGCGAAGGACTGCACCGCCGGGCGCGGCCGGTCCGTCGGCAACTCCAGCTGATCCGGCACACCCGCCAGCGCCGACCGCCAATAGCCGATCTGCTTCGCCGCCAGCGATTCCGGATCGTCCTCGTCGCCGAGCAGTTCGCGCTGCCAGATGCTGTAGTCGGCGTACTGCACCGGCAACGGCGCCCACCCCGGCACCTCACCCGCGGCCCGTGCCGCGTAAGCGGTCATCACGTCCCGCGCCAGCGGCCCCACCGAGGAGCCGTCGGCCGCGATATGGTGCACCACCATCGCCAGCACATGCTCGTTCACACCCGTGGCCAGCAACAGCACCCGCACCGGCGCGGTCTCGGTGACATCGAAACCGGCCGACAGCAACTCACCGATCCGGGCCACCGGATCAGCAACCGAGGCGATCTCCAAACCACCCTCGAGCACCTGCCCGACCGGCAGCACCTCCTGATACGGCACCTCACCCGGACCCACCGGATAGCGGGTCCGCAACGCCTCGTGCCGCTCCAGCACATCGGCGACCGCCGCCCGCAACGCATCCACATCCAGCACACCCGACAACCGGATCGCCAACGGCAGGTTGTAGGCCGCCGACTGCTGATCGAACCGGTTGAGGAACCACATCCGCTGCTGCGCCAGCGACAACGGCACCGCTTCCACGACCTCACCGGAGGCCAGCACCCGCGTCGGCCGTGGCTGCGGCACCAGCGCCGCCCGCCCACCGGACCCGGCCTGTTCCTGGATCCGGGCGGCCAGGGCTGCGACGGTGGAGGTTTCGAACAGGGTCCGGACCGGGACCTGGGTATCCAGCGCGGCACCCAGCCGGGCCGCGACCTGGGTCGCGATCAGCGAGTTACCGCCCAGGGCGAAGAAGTCGTCGTCGGCGCCGACGCGTGGGAGAGCGAGGATTTCGGCGAAGATCCCGGCCACGATCTCCTCGATCGGGGTCGAGGCCGCCCGGAACTCCCGCGCCTGGAACTCCGGCTCCGGCAGTGCTTTGCGGTCCAGCTTGCCGGACGTGTTGAGCGGCAACGCCTCCAACACCATCACCGCCGCGGGCACCATGTAGGCCGGCAGCACCTGTCGCACCGCGTCGAGCAACTCGGCCGCCACGATCCGCGCACCCGGGGCCGGCACGACATAGCCGACCAGTTGTTCACCCAGCTGCGACGCGGCGACCGTGACCACGGCCTGGCTGACCTGCGGCCGGGCCAGCAACGCGGACTCGATCTCGCCGAGTTCGATGCGCTGACCCCGGAACTTCACCTGGAAATCGGTGCGCCCCAGATACTCCAGCACCGCCCGCGCACCACCCTCGGTGCCGGCACCGCCCTCGGTGCCGGTACCGGTGTCGGTGTCGGTGTCGAGGGTCCGCCAGCGCACCAGGTCCCCGGTGCGGTACATGCGCTGTCCGGGGGTGTAGGGGTTGGCCACGAACCGGTCCGCCGACAGGTCCGGGCGGGTGACATACCCCCGCGCGAGCTGGTCACCGGCCAGATACAACTCACCGGTCACCCCCACCGGTACCGGGCGCAGCCGGGCGTCGAGCACATACACCCGCGAGTTCCACTGCGGCACCCCGATCGGCACGCTACCGGCCTCGGTACCGGTCGCCGGCCAGTAGGTGATCGACACCGCCGCCTCGGTCGGACCGTACAAGTTGTGCACCGCCGCCGACGTCACCGCCCGGACCGCGGCCACCGTCTCCGGCGGCAGCGCTTCACCGATCACGAACACCTCACGCAACGACGGGATCGACCCCGCCGGGGTGTGGGCGGCGAACACGCTCAGCATCGACGGCACGAAATCGGTCACCGTGACCCGCTGCTCGGCGATCACCTCCGCCAGATAAGCCGGATCACGATGCCCGTCGGGGGTGGCCACCACCAGCCGCGCCCCGGCGGCCAACGGCAGGAAATACCCCCACAGCGACACATCGAAGGTGGTCGCGGTCTTCTGCAGGTACACATCCTCGCTACCCAGCGGGTACTGGGCCAGCATCCACGCCATCTGGTTGACGATCGCGGTGTGGGTGACCGCCACCCCCTTGGGCCGCCCCGTCGACCCGGACGTGAACAGCACATACGCGGTATTGTCCGGCCGCAACGGCGCCACCCGCTCCGCATCGGTAACCGGAGCGCCGGCGTACCCACCGGTATCGAGGTCGTCGATGCTCACCACCGGCACCGGGGTGCCGGCGGGTACGGCGTCGGCATCGCTGGTGGTGGTCAGCACGCATACCGGGTTCGCGGTCTCGAGGATGTAGCCGATCCGTTCGGCCGGGTGCGCCGGATCCAACGGCACATAGGCGCCACCGGCGGCCAGGACACCGTACATGCCCACCACCAGCTCCACCGACCGCGACATCATCAACCCGACCAGCGACTCCGGTCCCACCCCCTGGGCGATGAGATACCGCGCCACCCGGTGCACCCGGTCAGCGAACTGCCCGTAGGACAGACGTGTCCCCTCGAAGCTGACCGCGACTCGGTCCGGGTATGCCGCGGCCATCGCCTCGAACCCGTCGAGCAGCAGCCCCGCCGGCAGCGGATGCTCGGTGGCATTCCACTCCGCCAAGACCCGGGTGCGTTCGGCCGGGGCCAGCACCTCCACATCACCCACCGGAACCGACGGGTTCGCCACCACCTCGGCCAGCACGCGCAGGAACCGGTCCACGAACCCTTGCACGGTCGAGTGGTCGAACAGGTCGGTGGCATAGGTCAGGTAACCGACGACTCCTTCCGGCGTTCCGGCCGAGTCGTAGTTGTCGCCGAGGATCAGGTTCAGATCGAACTGCGAGAGCTCGGTATCGATATCGACACCCGAGACCGCCAGCCCGGGCAGCTCCAGACTCGACTGCGCCAGGTTCTGGAAGGCCATCCCCACCTGGAACAGCGGGTGCCGTGCCTGCGACCGGGCCGGGTTCAGTACCTCGACCAGCCGCTCGAACGGCACATCCGCGTGCGCGAACGCCGCGATATCCACCTCACGCTGCCGCGCCAGCAGGCCGGTGAACGCCTCACCCCGATCCAGCTGGGTGCGGAAGACCAGCGTGTTGACGAACATACCGATCAGATCGTCGAGCGCGGCCTCCCCACGCCCGGCCACCGGGGTACCGATGGTGATGTCATCGCTACCGGACAACCGCGACAACAACACCGCCAACGCCGAATGCACCACCATGAACAGAGTGGCGTTCTGTGCCTGGGCCACCCGCAGCAGCCCGGCATGGGTGTCGGCGTCGATCGCGACCTCGACCCGGCCCCCGGCGAAGGACTGCACCGCCGGGCGCGGCCGGTCCGTCGGCAACTCCAGCTGATCCGGCACACCCGCCAGCGCCGACCGCCAATAGCCGATCTGCTTCGCCGCCAGCGATTCCGGATCGTCCTCGTCGCCGAGCAGTTCGCGCTGCCAGATGCTGTAGTCGGCGTACTGCACCGGCAACGGCGCCCACCCCGGCACCTCACCCGCGGCCCGTGCCGCGTAAGCGGTCATCACGTCCCGCGCCAGCGGCCCCACCGAGGAGCCGTCGGCCGCGATATGGTGCACCACCATCGCCAGCACATGCTCGTTCACACCCGTGGCCAGCAACAGCACCCGCACCGGCGCGGTCTCGGTGACATCGAAACCGGCCGACAGCAACTCACCGATCCGGGCCACCGGATCAGCAACCGAGGCGATCTCCAAACCACCCTCGAGCACCTGCCCGACCGGCAGCACCTCCTGATACGGCACCTCACCCGGACCCACCGGATAGCGGGTCCGCAACGCCTCGTGCCGCTCCAGCACATCGGCGACCGCCGCCCGCAACGCATCCACATCCAGCACACCCGACAACCGGATCGCCAACGGCAGGTTGTAGGCCGCCGACTGCTGATCGAACCGGTTGAGGAACCACATCCGCTGCTGCGCCAGCGACAACGGCACCCGGTCCGGACGCGGACCGGCTTCCAGAACTTTCCGGCCGCCGATCCCGGCGTGCTGTTCGACCCGCACGGCCAAACCGGCGACGGTCGGTGCTTCGAACAGGGTCCGGACCGGGACCTGGGTATCCAACGCTTTACCCAGCCGGGCCGCGACCTGGGTCGCGATCAGCGAGTTACCACCCAGAGCGAAGAAATCATCATCGGCACCGACGCGGGGCACGCCCAGCACCTCGGCGAAGATCCCGGCCACGATCTCCTCGATCGGGGTCGAAGCCGCCCGGAACGCCCGGGTCTCGAGCCCGGGCTCGGGCAACGCTTTACGATCCAGTTTCCCGTTGACCGTCAACGGCAACGCGTCCAGCACCATCAACACCGCCGGCACCATGTACGACGGCAACCGCGACCCCAGCTGCGAACGCACCCACCCCACATCCACACCCGCAGCGGTATCGGCGGGCACGAGGTAGCCCACCAACCGGTCCCCGGTCCGGGGATCGGATCGCGCGATCACCACGGCCGCGGCGATCCCGGGCAACGCCAGCAACGCCGCCTCGATCTCGGCGAGCTCGATCCGGAAACCCCGCACCTTGACCTGGAAATCGGTCCGGCCCCGGTACTCGAGTTCCCCGGCCCGGTTCCACACCACCAGGTCCCCCGTGCGATACATCCGCTGCCCGGTCACGAACGGGTCGGCCACGAAACGTTCCGCGCTCAACCCCGCCCGCGCGTGATAGCCCTGCGCCAGCTGCGCCCCGGCCAGATACAGTTCCCCGGCCACCCCGTCGGGCACCGGCCGCAGCCGGGCATCGAGCACATACACCCGCGAGTTCCACTGCGGTACCCCGATCGGCACCGAGACCCGGTCGGCGCCGGTGACCCGGTGAGTGGTGATCGAGACCGCGGCCTCGGTCGGGCCGTAGAGGTTGAACAACCCGATCCCGGGATACCGGTCCAGTACCCGCTGCGCGGTCGCGGCCGGGAGGGCTTCCCCGATGGCCAGTACCCGCCGCAGGCTCGCGGGCAGACCGGTGCCGTCGGTGGTCAGCAACGCGTCCAGCATCGACGGCACCACCGTCAGCGTGGTCACCCCCTGCTCGGCCATCACCGCGTTCAGATACGCCGGGTCGCGGTGTCCTTCCGCGGTGGTCAGGACCACACGGCCCCCGCAGGTCACCGCGGCCCAGAACTCCCAGACCGACAGGTCGAAGGTGGCCGCGGTCTTCAGCACCACCGCATCCGAGGGGTCGAACCCGAACTCGGTGTGCAGGTAACGCAACTGGTTCACGATCGCGGTATGGGTGACCGCCACCCCCTTGGGCCGCCCGGTCGACCCGGACGTGAAGATCACATACGCGGTGTTACCCGGCCGCAACGGCGCGACCCGCTCCGCGTCGGTGACCGGGGAACCGTCGTAGCCGCTGATATCGAGATCATCGACCACCACGACCGGCGCACCCACCCCCTCGGGGACCGCGACGGTATCCGAGCTGCTGGTCAGCACGCATACCGGTGCCGCGGTCTGCAGGATGTAGCCGCTGCGTTCGCCCGGCTGGTCCGGGTCCACCGGCACATAGACCCCACCCGCGGTGGTCACCGCGTACATCGCGACCACCAGATCCAGCGAACGCCGCAGCACCAGACCCACCCGGTCCTGCGGGCCCACCCCACACTCGATCAGATACCGCGCCAACCGGTTGACCCGGCCACCCAACTCGGCATAAGAAACCCGCTGCCCCTCGGCCGTGACCACAGCCACCGCCTCCGGACCCACAGCGACCGAGGCATCCAACAACGACGCCAACGTCACACCCGGCTCCAGCGCACGACCGGTCGCATTCCGATCGGCGATGATTTCCGCCCGCTCCCGGGGATCCAGGATCTCCAGGTCGCCCACTGCGGTTTCCGGTGCCGTGACGATCGCGTCGAGCAACCGCACGAACCGGTCCACGAACCGCTGCACGGTGGCGTGGTCGAACAGATCCCGGGAGTAGGTCAGATGACCGGTCACACCTTGCGGTGCACCGGTCTCGTCGTAGCTGTCCCCGATGATCAGGTGCAGGTCGAACTGGGAGATCTCGGTATCGATCTCCACCCCGGAAACCGTCAGCCCCGGCAGCTCCAGACTCGACTGCGCCAGGTTCTGGAACGACAACCCCACCTGGAACAGCGGATGCCGCGCGGTCGACCGCGCCGGGTTCAACACCTCGACCAGCCGCTCGAACGGCACATCCGCGTGCGCGAACGCCGCGATATCCACCTCACGCTGGCGGCTCAGCAGCTCGGTGAACGCCTCACCCCGATCCAGCGGTGTCCGGAACACCAGCGTGTTGACGAACATACCGATCAGATCGTCGAGCGCCTGCTCACCGCGACCTGCGATCGGCGTGCCCACCGCGATGTCATCGGTACCGGAGAGCTGGGACAGCAGCACCGCCCATGCCGAATGCACGGCCATGAACAGAGTGGCGTTCTGTGCCTGGGCCACCCGCAGCAGCCCCGCATGGGTAGCGGCGTCGATCGCGACCTCGACCCGGCCGCCGGTATAGGACTGCACCGCCGGACGCGGCCGGTCCGTCGGCAGATCCAACTGATCCGGCACACCCGCCAGCATCGACCGCCAGTAGCCGATCTGCTCGGCCGCCAGCGATTCCGGATCGGCCTCGTCGCCGAGCAGTTCCCGCTGCCACACCGCGTAGTCGGCGTACTGCACCGGCAACGGCGCCCACCCCGGCGCCCCGCCCGCGATCCGTGCCGCGTAGGCGGTCATCACATCCCGGGTCAGCGGCCCCACCGAGGAGCCGTCGGCCGCGATGTGGTGCACCACCATCACCAGCACCCATTCGGAGGTCGCGACATCGGCGTCGTTCACTTCGAACAACACCACCCGCAACGGAACCTGCGCGGTGACGTCGAAACTGGTCGAGGCGAGCTCCGATACCGCCGGCATCACCTCGGCGGCGGCCACGGAGCGCACCGTCAGTTGCGGTACCGCCTCCCCGGCCGGCAGGACCACCTGCACCGGACCGGATTCGGTCTCCGGGTACACCGTGCGCAACACCTCGTGCCGCGCTACCAGATCGGCGACCGCCGCCCGCAACGCCGCCACGTCCAGTGCACCCGACATGCGGATGGCGAGAGGGATGTTGTAAGCGGCGGAACGCTGATCGAACCGGTTGAGGAACCACATCCGCTGTTGCGCCGGCGACAACGGCACCGCTTCGACGAGTTCGCCCGAAGAGAGAACTCGGGTCGGTCGTGGCTGCGGCGCCAGCGCCGCCCGGCCTCCGGACCCGGCCTGCTCCTGGATCCGGGCAGCCAGAGCCGTAACCGTCGAGGCTTCGAACAGCACCCGCACCGGCACCTGCGTATCCAACGCGGCACCCAGACGCGCCGCGACCTGGGTCGCGATCAGCGAGTTACCACCGAGGGCGAAGAAGTCGTCGTCGGCGCCGACGCGCTGCACGCCGAGGACCTCGGTGAAGACACCTGCGACGATTTCCTCGATCAGAGTCGTCGGCGCCCGGAACTTCCGCACCTCGAACTCCGGTTCGGGTAGCGCCCGGCGATCCAGCTTCCCGGCGGGGGTCAACGGAATCGCGTCGAGCACCATGACCGCCGACGGCACCATATACGACGGCAACCGCTGGCCGACATGCGCGATCAGCGCCGCGGTATCCACCGTGGCACCCGGCACCGGGACCACATACGACACCAGCGACACCGCGCCCGCGGTGTTCTCGTGGCCGATGGTGACCGCGAAATCGACGGTCTCGTGCGCGGTCAGCGCGGCGTCGATCTCCCCGAGTTCGATCCGGAAACCCCGAACCTTGACCTGGAAATCGTTGCGGCCCACATACTCCAGCACCGGATCACCCGCGCCGTCACGACGCCACCGCACCACATCACCGGTGCGATACAACCGCGCCCCCGGCCCACCGAAGGGATCGGCCACGAACCGCTGCGCGGTCAAACCCGCCCGAGCGTGGTAGCCCCGCGCCAGCTGCACCCCACCGACATACAACTCACCGGCCACCCCCTCGGGCACCGGATTGAGCCGATCATCGAGCACCAGCGTCCGCATCCCCCGCACCGGACCACCGATACTCACCCGATCACCCGGCCGCAACACGCCACTGATATTCGTGGCCACCGTCGCCTCGGTCGGACCGTAGGCATTGTGGAACCGGCGATCGAGACCACTATCGGCGGGCACCGACCACTTCGCCACCAGATCCGCCGAAATCGCCTCACCACCGGCGATGATCACTTTCATCCCGGCCAGATCCGCCGGGTCCAGCGACGCCAGCACCGACGGGGTGATCAACCCGACCGTCACACCTTCCCGGGCGATCAGCTCACCCAGCTCCGCGCCACCATAGGTACCGGTCGGCACCACCACCAGCGCACCACCGGAACCCACCGCCAGCAGCAACTCCAGGATCGAGGCATCGAAACTCGGCGACGCGAACGCCAACGCCCGCGTCTGCGCGTTCAACCGGTACCGCCGCACCTGCTCGGCACTGAAATTCGCCAGACCGGCATGAGTGACCACCACACCCTTGGGCACACCGGTGGAACCGGAGGTGTAGATGACATAGGCGGTGTTGGCCGGGGTCAACGCCCGCACCCGGTCGGTGTCGGTGACCGGGTCCGCCGAACAACCCGAAAGATCGAGTTCGTCGAGGACCAGCCACTGCACCCCGGACTCGGGCAGATCCGCCCGCACACTCGAGACCGTGATACCCACCGGCGCACCGGAATCGGTGAGCATATGCGCGATCCGGTCCGCCGGGTAGGTCGGGTCCACCGGGACGAACGCCGCACCCGATTTGGTGACCGCCCATTCGGCGAGTACCGAATCCGCCGACCGCGGTACCGCTACCGCCACCAGGTCCTCGGTCCCCACACCCCGCGCGATCAACGCCCGCGCCAACCGGTTGGACCGTTCGTCGAACTCCGCGTAGGAGTAACCGACACCGTCGAACACCACCGCCGGCGCCGACGGGTCCACCGCCACCGCCGCGGCCAGCAACTCCGGCAACGTCGACGCCGACACCGCCGGCCCACCCGACCGCGCCAGAATCTCGGCACGCTCGGCTTCGTCGAGGATCTCCACCGCGCCCAGCGCCACATCGGGGTCGGCGGTGACCGCGGACAGCAGCCGCTGGAACCGCTCCGCGAACCGCTCCACCGTCGCGCGATCGAACAGATCCCGGGCGAAGGACAGTTCGCCGAGCATACCGGCGCTCGCGTCCTCACCCATACCGCGGAAAGTCAGCGATAAATCGAATTTCTCGAGGCCGATTTCGAAATCGACCGGGGCCACATGCAACCCGGACAATTCGAAATAGGTATCCGGCAGATTCTCGAACGACAGTGCCACCTGGAAGAACGGGTGCCGCGCCTGCGAGCGAGGGGGGTTCAGAACCTCCACCAAACGTTCGAACGGTACATCCGCATGCGCGAACGCCTGCAAGTCCGTTTTACGGACCTGCGCCAGGAAATCGGCAAAAGTCATATCCCCGGGGACACGGGTACGCAACACCAGCGTGTTGACGAACATACCGATCAGGTTTTCCAGCGCGGCGTCACCCCGGCCCGCGATCGGCGTACCGACAGCGATATCGGATTCGCCGGTCAGCCTGGCCAGCAGTACGGCCAGCGCACTGTGCACCACCATGAACGGCGAGGCGTTGGAACGGCGTCCCAGTTCCACCACACGTTGCCGGAGTTCCGGACCGATCACGAACGAGTGGACGCCACCCTGGTAGGACGATGTAGCCGGCCGGTGCCGGTCCGAAGGCAGCACCAGTTCATCCGGGAGGCCGGCCAGTTCCTGCTCCCAGTAACGGATCTGGCTGGAAATCAGCGAATCCGGATCGTCTTCCGAACCCAGCACTTCACGCTGCCACAGCGCATAATCCGCATACTGCACCGGGAGTTTGACCCATGCCGGAGGCTCCCAGCTGATGCGCGCCGCGTAAGCGGCCATCACATCGCGAGCCAGCGGCCCCATCGACCAGCCGTCGGCGGAGATGTGGTGCACCACCATACCGAGCACGTACTCGGTTTCGCTGATCTCGAAGAGGCGGGCGTGCAACGGCACTTCGCTCGTGACGTCGAAGGCCATCGTGGCCAGCTCGATCAAGTGATCGATGAGCTTGTCCTCACGGATCACGTACGGAGTCAGATCCGGAACCACCTGTGCCGCATCCAGGATCACCTGGACAGGTGTGCTCCCGGTCTCCGGGAATACGGTGCGCAGGGACTCGTGCCGATCGATCACATCGATGACCGCCACCTGCAGTGCCGCTACGTCGAGATCGCCGGACATCCGGATGGCGATCGGGATATTGTTGACCGCCGATTCGGTGTCGTACCGGTTGAGGAACCACATCCGCTGCTGTGCCAGCGACAACGGCACCCACTGCGGACGTTCCCGCGGCGCCACCAACTCCTTGCGCGTACCTTCACCGACGTGGGACTCCACCCGCGCCGCCAGCGCTGCGACGGTGGAGGTTTCGAACAGGGTCCGGACCGGGACCTGGGTATCCAACGCGGCACCCAGCCGGGCCGCGACCTGCGTCGCGATCAGCGAGTTACCGCCCAGGGCGAAGAAGTCGTCGTCCGCGCCGATACGGTTCACGCCCAGCACCTCGGCGAACACGCCGGCCACGATCTCCTCGATCGGGGTCGAGGCCGCCCGGAACTCCCGCGCCTGGAACTCCGGCTCCGGCAACGCTTTGCGGTCCAGCTTGCCGGACGTGTTGAGCGGCAACGCCTCCAACACCATCACCGCCGCCGGCACCATGTAGGCCGGCAGCACCTGTCGCACCGCGTCGAGCAACTCGGCCGCCACGATCCGCTGCCCCGGGGCCGGCACGACATAGCCGACCAGTTGTTCACCCAGCTGCGACGCGGCGACCGTGACCACGGCCTGGCTGACCTGCGGCCGGGCCAGCAACGCGGACTCGATCTCGCCGAGTTCGATGCGCTGACCCCGGAACTTCACCTGGAAATCGGTGCGCCCCAGATACTCCAGCACCGCCCGCGCACCACCCTCGGTGCCGGTGTCGGTGTCGGTGTCGGTGTCGAGGGTCCGCCAGCGCACCAGGTCGCCGGTGCGGTACATGCGCTGTCCGGGGGTGTAGGGGTTGGCCACGAACCGGTCCGCCGACAGGTCCGGGCGGGTGACATACCCCCGCGCGAGCTGGTCACCGGCCAGATACAACTCACCGGTCACCCCCACCGGTACCGGCCGCAGCCGGGCGTCGAGCACATACACCCGCGAGTTCCACTGCGGCACCCCGATCGGCACGCTACCGGCCTCGGTACCGGTCGCCGGCCAGTAGGTGATCGACACCGCCGCCTCGGTCGGACCGTACAAATTGTGCACCGCCGCCGACGTCACCGCCCGGACCGCGGCCACCGTCTCCGGCGGCAACGCTTCACCGATCACGAACACCTCACGCAACGACGGGATCGACCCCGCCGGAGTGTGGGCGGCGAACACGCTCAGCATCGACGGCACGAAATCGGTCACCGTGACCCGCTGCTCGGCGATCACCTCCGCCAGATAAGCCGGATCCCGATGCCCGTCGGGGGTGGCCACCACCAGCCGCGCCCCGGCGGCCAACGGCAGGAAATACCCCCACAGCGACACATCGAAGGTGGTCGCGGTCTTCTGCAGGTACACATCCTCGCTGCCCAGCGGGTACTGGGCCAGCATCCACGCCACCTGGTTGACGATCGCGGCGTGGGTGACCGCCACCCCCTTGGGCCGCCCCGTCGACCCGGACGTGAACAGCACATACGCGGTATTACCCGGCCGCAACGGCGCCACCCGCTCCGCATCGGTAACCGGCGTACCGGCATACCCACCGGTATCGAGGTCATCGATGCTCACCACCGGCACCGGGGTGCCGGCGGGTACAGCGTCGGCATCGCTGGTGGTGGTCAGCACGCATACCGGGTTCGCGGTATCGAGGATGTAACCGATCCGTTCGCCCGGATGCGCCGGATCCAACGGCACATAGGCGCCACCAGCGGCCAGGACACCGTACATGCCCACCACCAGCTCCACCGACCGCGACATCATCAACCCGACCAGCGACTCCGGCCCCACCCCCTGGGCGATGAGATACCGCGCCACCCGGTGCACCCGCGCACCCAGTTCCCGATAGGTGAGCTCCTCACCCTCGAAAACCACCGCGACCCGCTCCGGATACGCGGCGACCGCTCGCTCGAACCCGTCGAGCAGCAGCCCCGCCGGCAGCGGATGCTCGGTGGCATTCCACTCGCTCAAGACCCGGGTGCGTTCGGCCGGGGCCAGCACCTCCACATCACCGACCGGAACCGACGGGTTCGCCACCACCTCGGCCAGCACCCGGACGAACCGGTCCACGAACCCTTGCACGGTGGCGTGGTCGAACAACGCGGTGGCATAGGTGAAGTACCCCGCCACACCCTGCGGCGCACCACTGGCGTCGTAGTTGTCGCCGAGGATCAGGTTCAGATCGAACTGGGAGAGTTCGGTATCGATATCGACACCCGAGACCGTCAACCCCGGCAGCTCGAGGGTCGAGGCGGCCAGGTTCTGGAAGGTCAACCCCACCTGGAACAGCGGGTGCCGTGCCTGCGACCGGGCCGGGTTCAGTACCTCGACCAGCCGCTCGAACGGCACATCCGCGTGCGCGAACGCCGCGATATCCACCTCACGCTGCCGGCTCAGCAGGCCGGTGAACGCCTCACCCCGATCCAGCTGGGTGCGGAAGACCAGCGTGTTGACGAACATACCGATCAGATCGTCGAGCGCGGCCTCCCCACGCCCGGCCACCGGGGTACCGATGGTGATGTCGTCGCTACCGGACAGCCGCGACAGCAACACCGCCAACGCCGAATGCACCACCATGAACAAGGTGGCGTTCTGCTCCTGAGCCACCCGCAGCAGCCCCGCATGGGTGTCGGCGTCGATCGCGACCTCGACCCGGCCCCCGGCGAAGGACTGCACCGCCGGACGCGGCCGGTCCGTCGGCAACTCCAGCTGATCCGGCACACCCGCCAGCGCCGACCGCCAATACCCGATCTGCTTCGCCGCCAGCGATTCCGGATCGTCCTCGTCGCCGAGCAGTTCGCGCTGCCAGATGCTGTAGTCGGCGTACTGCACCGGCAACGGCGCCCACCCCGGCACCTCACCGGCGATCCGTGCCGCGTAAGCGGTCATCACATCCTGCATCAGCGGGCCCACCGAGGAGCCGTCACCGGCGATGTGGTGCACCACCGTCACCAGCACGAATTCATCCGCTGCGTCTTTGGTCTGGAGTAGCGCGACC
This sequence comes from Nocardia sp. X0981, assembly GCF_977089955.1. Lineage (NCBI taxonomy): Bacteria > Bacillati > Actinomycetota > Actinomycetes > Mycobacteriales > Nocardiaceae > Nocardia > Nocardia sp. X0981. Next base: position 705,098 of record NZ_OZ372435.1, read on the forward strand.
CGTAGGGGTACCTGTTCGGTGACATCGAAACCGGTCGATGCCATTTCCGTGACCGCCGCGACCACCTCGGTGGCGGCCACCGACCGCACCGTCAGCTCGGGTACCGCGTCCCCGGCGGGCAGCACCACCTGCACCGGACCGGACTCGGTCTCCGGGTACACCGTGCGCAGCACCTCGTGCCGGCCCACCACATCGGCGACCGCCGCCCGCAACGCATCCACATCCAGCACACCCGACAACCGGATCGCCAACGGCAGGTTGTAGGCCGCCGACTGCTGATCGAAGCGGTTGAGGAACCACATCCGCTGCTGCGCCAGCGACAACGGCACCGCTTCCACGACCTCACCGGAGGCCAGCACCCGCGTCGGCCGTGGCTGCGGCACCAGCGCCGCCCGCCCGCCGGACCCGGCCTGTTCCTGGATCCGGGCGGCCAGGGCTGCGACGGTGGAGGTTTCGAACAGGGTCCGGACCGGGACCTGGGTATCCAGCGCGGCACCCAGCCGGGCCGCGACCTGCGTCGCGATCAGCGAGTTACCGCCCAGGGCGAAGAAGTCGTCGTCGGCGCCGACGCGTGGGAGAGCGAGGATTTCGGCGAAGATCCCGGCCACGATCTCCTCGATCGGGGTCGAGGCCGCCCGGAACTCCCGCGCCTGGAACTCCGGCTCCGGCAGTGCTTTGCGGTCCAGCTTGCCGGACGTGTTGAGCGGCAACGCCTCCAACACCATCACCGCCGCGGGCACCATGTAGGCCGGCAGCACCTGTCGCACCGCGTCGAGCAACTCGGCCGCCACGATCTGCTGCCCCGGGGCCGGCACGACATAGCCGACCAGCTGTTCACCCAGCTGCGACGCGGCGACCGTGACCACGGCCTGGCTGACCTGCGGCCGGGCCAGCAACGCGGACTCGATCTCGCCGAGTTCGATGCGCTGACCCCGGAACTTCACCTGGAAATCGGTGCGCCCCAGATACTCCAGCACCGGCTGTCCGTCGGCGTACCGCCACCGCACCAGGTCCCCGGTGCGGTACATGCGCTGCCCGGGGGTGTAGGGGTTGGCCACGAACCGGTCCGCCGACAGGTCCGGGCGGGTGACATACCCCCGCGCGAGCTGCTCACCGGCCAGATACAACTCACCGGTCACCCCCACCGGTACCGGCCGCAGCCGGGCGTCGAGCACATACACCCGCGAGTTCCACTGCGGCACCCCGATCGGCACGCTACCGGCCTCGGTACCGGTCGCCGGCCAGTAGGTGATCGACACCGCCGCCTCGGTCGGACCGTACAAATTGTGCACCGCCGCCGACGTCACCGCCCGGACCGCGGCCACCGTCTCCGGCGGCAACGCTTCACCGATCACGAACACCTCACGCAACGACGGGATCGACCCCGCCGGAGTGTGGGCGGCGAACACGCTCAGCATCGACGGCACGAAATCGGTCACCGTGACCCGCTGCTCGGCGATCACCTCCGCCAGATAAGCCGGATCCCGATGCCCGTCCGGGGTGGCCACCACCAGCCGCGCCCCGGCGGCCAACGGCAGGAAATACCCCCACAGCGACACATCGAAGGTGGTCGCGGTCTTCTGCAGGTACACATCCTCGCTACCCAGCGGGTACTGGGCCAGCATCCACGCCACCTGGTTGACGATCGCGGCGTGGGTGACCGCCACCCCCTTGGGCCGCCCCGTCGACCCGGACGTGAACAGCACATACGCGGTATTACCCGGCCGCAACGGCGCCACCCGCTCCGCATCGGTAACCGGCGTACCGGCATACCCACCGGTATCGAGGTCGTCGAGCACGACCACCGGCACACCCACCCCCGTGGGTACGGCGTCGGCATCGTGGGTGGTGGTCAGCACGCATACCGGGTTCGCGGTCTCGAGGATGTAACCGATCCGTTCACCCGGATGCGCCGGATCCAACGGCACATAGGCGCCACCAGCGGCCAGGACACCGTACATGCCCACCACCAGCTCCACCGACCGCGACATCATCAACCCGACCAGCGACTCCGGTCCCACCCCCTGGGCGATGAGATACCGCGCCACCCGGTGCACCCGGTCAGCGAACTGCCCGTAGGACAGACGTGTCCCCTCGAAGCTGACCGCGACTCGGTCCGGGTATGCCGCGGCCATCGCCTCGAACCCGTCGAGCAGCAGCCCCGCCGGCAGCGGATGCTCGGTGGCATTCCACTCCGCCAAGACCCGGCTGCGTTCGGCCGGGGCCAGCACCTCCACATCACCCACCGGAACCGACGGGTTCGCCACCACCTCGGCCAGCACGCGCAGGAACCGGTCCACGAACCCCTGCACGGTCGCGTGATCGAACAGAGCACGCGAATAGGTCAGGTACCCGGCCGCGCCCTGCGGGGCCCCGGATTCGTCGTAGGTGTCGCCGAGGATCAGGTTCAGATCGAACTGCGAGATCTCGGTATCGATATCGACACCCGAGACCGTCAACCCCGGCAACTCCAGTACGGAGGCGGCCAGGTTCTGGAAGGTCAACCCCACCTGGAACAGCGGGTGCCGTGCCTGCGACCGGGCCGGGTTCAACACCTCGACCAGCCGCTCGAACGGCACATCCGCGTGCGCGAACGCCGCGATATCCACCTCACGCTGCCGGCTCAGCAGCCCGGTGAACGCCTCACCCCGATCCAGCTGGGTGCGGAACACCAGCGTGTTGACGAACATACCGATCAGATCGTCGAGCGCGGCCTCCCCACGCCCGGCCACCGGGGTACCGATGGTGATGTCATCGCTACCGGACAACCGCGACAGCAACACCGCCAACGCCGAATGCACCACCATGAACAGAGTGGCGTTCTGTGCCTGGGCCACCCGCAGCAACCCGGCATGGGTGTCGGCGTCGATCGCGACCTCGACCCGGCCCCCGGCGAAGGACTGCACCGCCGGACGCGGCCGGTCCGTCGGCAACTCCAGCTGATCCGGCACACCCGCCAGCGCCGACCGCCAATACCCGATCTGCTTCGCCGCCAGCGATTCCGGATCGTCCTCGTCGCCGAGCAGTTCGCGCTGCCAGATGCTGTAGTCGGCGTACTGCACCGGCAACGGCGCCCACCCCGGCACCTCACCGGCGATACGCGCCGCGTAAGCGGTCATCACATCCCGGGTCAACGGACCCGCCGACGAGCCGTCGGCCGCGATATGGTGCACCACCATCGCCAGCACGAATTCATCCGCGGCATCGGATATCTCGAACAGCGCCACCCGCAGCGGCACCCCGGCCGTCACATCGAAACCGGCGGACACCAGTTCCGATACCGCGGAAACCACCTCGGCCCCGGCCACCGATCGCCGCCGCAGTTCCGGCATCGCCTCCCCGGCGGGCAGCACCACCTGCACCGGACCGGACTCGGTCTCCGGATACACCGTACGCAGCACCTCGTGCCGCGCCACCACATCGCCGATGGCCATGTGCAGCGCGTCCACATCCAGTTCACCGGTCAACCGGATCACCAGCGGGATGTTGTAGGCCGCCGACTGCTGATCGAAGCGGTTGAGGAACCACATGCGCTGCTGTGCCGACGACAGCGGCACCGATTCGACGACCTCACCCGAGGGCAGTACCCGGGTCGGGCGCGGCTGGGGGACCAGGGCGGCACGGCCACCGGACCCGACCTGTTCCTGTATCCGGGCCGCCAGAGCGGAAACAGTCGAGGCCTCGAACAGCATCCGGACCGGTAGGCGGGTATCCACCGCGCTGCCCAGCCGGGCGGCGACCTGGGTGGCGTTCAGCGAGTTACCACCCAGGGTGAAGAAGTCGTCGTCCGCGCCGACACGCTCGATACCGAGCACCTCCGCGAAGGTGGCCGCGACGAGCTCCTCGAGCGGGGTCGCGGGTGCCCGGAACTCCCGGATCTCGAAGACCGGCTCCGGCAATGCCTTACGGTCCAGCTTTCCGCTGGCATTCAGCGGGAATTCGTCCAGCACCACGAACGCGGACGGCACCATGTAGGCGGGCAGCTTCTCGGCGAGGAACCGGGAGAGCTCGGCGGACTCGGCAGCACGCCCCGGCGCCGGGACCACGTACCCGACCAGATGCTGGCCGCTGTCGGTCTCGACCACCAGCACCACCGCCTGGCCGACCGTGGGATGGGCCAGCAGGTCGGTTTCGATCTCGCCGAGCTCGATGCGCTGGCCCCGGAACTTCACCTGGAAATCGGTGCGGCCGAGGTATTCGAGGACCCCGTCGGCACGCCAGCGCACCAGATCGCCGGTGCGATACATCCGCTCCCCGGGTGCACCGAACGGGCCGGCGACGAAACGGTCGGCGCTCAGATCCGGGCGGCCCAGGTATCCCCGGGCCAGCTGACAGCCCGACAGATACAGCTCACCCGGGGCTCCGATGGCGGCGGGGCGCAGGCGGGAATCCAGCACATGGACCCGGACATTCCATTCCGGGACACCCATCGGCACCGAGCCTGTTTCGGCACCGGTGGCGTCCCAGCGGGTGACGGTGATCGCGGCCTCGGTGGGACCGTACAGATTGTGCAGGCGGGCCGAGGAGATCGCCGCCATGGCGGCGACGGTCTCACCCGGCAAGGCTTCGCCGGCCACGAACAGCAGGCGCAGCGATTCCACCTGCGCGGGGGTGGCGTAGGTGGCGAAAACCGCCAGCATGGACGGCACGAAATCGGTGACGGTCACGCCGCAGCGGGCAATGGTGTCGGCGATGTAGAGCGGATCGCGATGACCGTCCGGGGTGGCGAGGACCAATGTGCCGCCGGACAGCAGCGGCAGGAAGTAACCCCACAGCGATACGTCGAAGGTTGTGGCGGTTTTCTGCAGATAGACGTCGTCAGCGGTGAAACCGTATTCGTTCAGCATGAACAGCTGCTGATTGACGATCGCCCGGTGGGTGACCGCGACGCCCTTGGGGCGGCCGGTGGAGCCCGAGGTGTACAGAACGTAGGCGGTGTTGTCCGGGCGCAGCGGGGCACGTCGTTCGGCGTCCGTGACCGGGGCCGAGGAGTACCCGGTGGTATCGAGCGTATCGATCGCGACCACCCGCACCGAGGAGGGAAGTTCCAGTTCATCCGCGGTGACGGTCAGCACACAGACCGGTGCCGAGCTCTCCAGCACATAGGCGGTGCGTTCGGCGGGATGGTCGGGGTCGATCGGAACGTAGGCGCCGCCGGCACGCAGCACCGCGTGCATGGCCACCACCAGATCGAGTGAGCGGCGGATCCCCAGGGCGACCAGCGTTTCCGGGCCCACCCCGTCGGCGATCAGCTTCCGCGCCAATCGGTTCACGCGGGCGCCGAACTCCGCGTAGGACAGACTCGCGCCTTCGAACTCGACGGCGGTACGGTCCGGGGTGCGCGCCTGCTGCTCGTCCAGTAGTGCGGGCAGGGTCGTGACCGGCACCTCATGGGCCGTGTCGTTCCATTCCCGGGTGGTCTGCTCGACCTCGGTCGCCGTCGCGATATCCATCCGGCTCAGGAGTTCACCGGGGTCGGCGGCGAGGAAACGGTCGAAGAAGTCCAGGAATCGGCCGTGATGCGCCCGTGCCTCGTCGTCGGAGTACAGGTTCGGGTTGGTCTCGAGATCGATATGCGACCGGGTGCCGCCGACCGATTGATAGAAGTTGACGGCCAAGTCCTCGACACTGCCGGTGGACAGGATCTGGATACCGCCGACCATCTCGGCGAGCCGGAGCTCGTCCTGGAACAGCATGATATTGACCCACGGGCCGAAGAACTCCGTGGTCACCGCCCTGCCGCCGGCGGCGTCACGGCGGATGTCCTCATGCCGGTAACGCTGGTGCCGTAGCGCACCCGCTACCTCCAGCTGCACCTGTTTACGCAGGTCGGCCACGGTGGTGTCGGCGCCCACGGACAATCGCAGCGGAACGATGTTCGACGCCACACCGCCGGAGCGGCGCATGGCCGCGGTGGTACGCGCGGTCACCGGCAGGCTCAGGATCACCTCGGAAACGCCGTTCCACCTGGCCAGATAGGCGGCGAACGCGGCCAGCAGTTCCTGGGCGGCCGAGGAGTCGTTGCGCTGTACGGATTCCGCGAGAAGAGCGTTGCGCTCATCGCTGAGCGCGGCGCGTGATACTCCCTTGCGCGCGGCGGGCGCGGCCGAGCGGCCGGCCAGGCTGGTGCCCTCCTCCAGGCCGGCGATGCGTTCGGCCCAGTACTGTTTGTCCGCTTCGAAGCGGGCGCTGTCGCGGTAGGCGATCTCCTGCTCGTACAGGGTGCGCAGCTCCGCGGCCTTGGACGGCGTCGGTTCGGTGCCGGTGCGGTAGGCCGTATACAGCTCCGCGATCCGGTTCATGAAGTTCATCGCGCCGTAGCCGTCGAGCACGATGTGGTGGGCGCGGGAGTACCAGTACCAGTGATCGTCGGCCAGTTGCAGGGCGAAGGTGACGAGCAGGCGATCCTCGGTCAGCTCCAGAGGGCGGCTGTACTCGGCGCGCATCCATTCCTGGGCCGCCACCACCGGATCGTCGGCGTCGCGCAGATCGAGATAACGGACCCCGTCGTACTCGGCGATCGAGTGGTCGACCCACTGCAGCGGTTCCCCGTCCCGTTCGACGATGCGCAGGAAGTAGGAGCCCAGCTCGCGGGAAGCCGCCAGAGTGGCCCGGGTGAGGGTCTCGATATCGAGTTCGCCGTGCAATTCGACGTACTGCGCGATATTGACCGGTACCTGTGGGTCCAGGTGCTGCGCGTACCAGATGCCCAGCTGCGCGGGCGACAGGGGGAACAGTTTCCCGTCGGTGGCTGCCATACCACTGTCAGTACCGTTCCCGCCGTTGTCCAGCCGGTCCAACCGTAACCTCGCTTCCGGAACGCACACGTGCGCTTCCCGTCAACACCCGGATACGGACGCCGCCGATAGCACAGCGTCCGTGGTTCCAGGCCACACTTCATGTCTCGATCAGGCAAAAATATCCATCGGAGTTATCCGTTCATGGGGCCGAGGATGTTACACCGGACGACCCGTTCCACCAGGCGTATCCTGTGCCGTACGACACCGTCCCCCGCACCTGGGCGCCGACTCCTGACCACTGATCCAATCTACCGTCGCGCCGCCGGTGCACCAACCGGCCTCTACAACGGTGTGACCGGCGGCCGATGCCGCCCAGCGGGCCATGCCCGGCGCCTATCCGTTCAGATGCGCGCGATCGCGCGCCGGGTCGTAGAGATGTGATTGCGCGCACTCGGTACCGGGCTCGAGGGCCCGGCCCACCAGGATCACCGCCGCCTGCCGCAGTCCGGCCGCCTCCACTCGGTCGGCGATATCGGCCAGGGTGCCGCGCAGCACCATCTGATCCGGCTGGCTGGCGCGGTAGACCACGGCGACCGGGCAGGCCGGCCCGTAGTGTTCGACCAGTTCCGCCGCCAGCGGCCGGATACGAGTGATCGCCAGATGCAGTGCCAGCGTGGCCCGGGTACGCGCGAAAGCGGCCAGGTCCTCGGACTCCGGCATCGCGGTCGACCGGGCCCGGGTACGGGTCAACACCACCGACTGCGCGATTTCGGGGACGGTCAGTTCCGTACCCAGTAGCGCCGCCGCGGCGGCGTAGGCGGGGACACCCGGGGTGATATCCCACGGCACCCCGGCCGCGTCGAGCCGGCGCGTCTGTTCGGTGAGCGCCGAATAGAGAGACGGATCACCGGAGCACAGCCGCGCGACCTCCCGGCCGCCCGCTGCCGCGCGGACCAGGTGAGCGGTGATCTCGTCCAGATCGAGCCGTTGGGTATCGATGAGTTCGGTGGCCGGGGCGCAGTGGGCGAGAACCGCTGGATCGAGATAGGTCCCCGGGTACAGGCACACCGAACACCGGCGCAAGAGTTCCACCGCGCGCACGGTCAGCAGATCGGCGGCGCCGGGCCCGGCCCCGATGAAGTGCACCGTCATGAGGTCGAGTGTAGGCATCGGCGACAGCCGAGCCGACGCTCGACCACCCGCGGTACGGCCGGGCCGCCGGTGGGCCGGCACTCGGCTGCGATGCCGCGCCCGCCGGGCTCAGCCGACGGCGTCGAAGAAAGCGATCACTTTGGTCGGCTGTACCCGGACCAGGAGTTCACCGGGGACACCGTTACGGCGGCCGAACTCGTCGGCGCGGGCCGTACCCATATAGCGGCCGCCGATCGCGGTCGCGGAGCGCAGTAGTTCGGCCGGGTCTTCGGAGAGGGTGACCGTACCCTGGATCTGTACCGCCGCGTAGGGCGGTTCCTCGAGGTCCACCACCATCGCGATCCGGGGGTCCCGCTGCAGTGCCTTCCCTTTCGCGGTGTTCTTACCCGTGTTGAACACGATCTCGTCGCCGTCGAGCAGGAACCATACCGGCGTGACCACCGGACGCCCGTCGCTCGCGGTGAAGGCCACCTTGGCGGTTCGGGTTCCGTAGCTGAGGAATTCGCGCACCTTGGGGTCGGAAAGTGAGGCCATAGCGCCCAGCGTAGGACGGGCGGGTTCCGGTAAGGGGAATTCCCCGGCGCGTCGGCGCCGGGGCCGTGAGCAGGCCGGGCTCCTGTGGTGGCACCCGCTCACCGAGCGTCCACGAGATGCCCGGACGACCGTACCGGGCACCCGGCGATCGGGTATCCCCCGGCCGGCGCGGGCCGCTGACTCCCGCTGATCGGACAGCGTACGAACCAACCCGGCGGAATCGGCGATACGGCGGGGTTTCGCGGGTGATACTCCGTGTGGCCCCGCTGCCGGTCGGGGCCGAGTGCGTGAGGAGTTGGCGATGAGCGTGGTGAACGGGCCGGAAAAGATCGACGGACCCCCGCCCACGGACCGCGGCGGACTTCGGCGGGTGGTCGCCGCGTCCATGGCGGGCACCGTGGTCGAGTGGTACGAGTTCTTCCTCTACGGCACCGCGGCGACGCTGGTCTTCAGCAAGATCTTCTTCCCGGAGTCCGACAGCGAACTCGACGCCATCCTCAAGGCCTTCCTCACCTATGCGGTGGGCTTCGCTGCCCGGCCGCTCGGCGGCCTCGTATTCGGCCACTTCGGCGATCGCTACGGTCGTAAGCGACTGCTGCAGTTCAGCCTGCTGCTGGTGGGGTCGGCGACCTTCTTGATGGGCTGCCTGCCCACCTACGGGCAGATCGGTTACGCGGCTCCTGTATTGCTGGTGCTGCTGCGATTCCTGCAGGGCTTCGCGGTCGGTGGCGAATGGGGCGGTGCGGTGCTGCTGGTGGCCGAGCACAGCCCGGACCGGAGTCGCGGTTTCTGGGCGAGCTGGCCGCAAGCGGGGGTGCCGGGTGGCAATCTGCTCGCCACCCTCGTGCTGCTGGCGCTCACCGCGACGCTCTCCGACGATGCCTTCCTGTCGTGGGGATGGCGGATCGCGTTCTGGCTGTCGGCCGTGGTGGTGCTGATCGGTTACTACGTACGTACCAAGGTGAGCGACGCACCGATCTTCACGGCCGCGCAGCGGGCGGCGGAAGCGGAACGGTCCTCCGCGTTCAGCGCGGTGGAGGTGCTGAAGCGGTATCCGCGGGGTGTGTTCACCGCCATGGGGCTGCGTTTCGGCGAGAACATCATGTACTACCTGGTCGTCACCTTCACGATCACCTATCTGAAGGTGCGGCACGATATGGCGACCGATGACATCCTGTGGTGGCTCCTGGCCGCACACGCGGTGCATTTCGTGGCGATTCCGCTGGCCGGCACCGCGGCCGACCGGGTGGGCCGGCGGCCCGTCTACCTCGTCGGTACCGTCGCGGCCGGCGGGTGGGGGTTCCTCGCCTTCCCGCTGATGGATACCGGTAACGGCTGGCTGATCACCGCGGCGATCATGCTGGGGCTGCTCGCGCACGCCCTCATGTATGCGCCGCAACCGGCGATCATGGCGGAGATGTTCCCCACCCGGATGCGTTATTCCGGAGTTTCCCTGGGATACCAGGTCACCTCTATCGTGGCGGGCTCGCTGGCTCCGGTGATCGCCGTGAAACTGCTGGACGTGTTCGATTCGCCGGTGCCGATCGCGCTGTATCTCGCGGCGGCGGCCGCGGTCACCGCGGTGGCGGTACTGGTGGCCCGGGAGACCAGAGGATTCGATCTGGCCGATATCGACCGCGCCGACGCGGCCCGCGACGCGGCGGCCGGGCGCTGAATCTCAGTCCGGAACGGGGCCGGTCAACGCGGCCCATGCCATGGCGCGTAGCACCGATCGGGTGCGGCCGGGGACCGGTCCGGCACTGTGCGGGGTGGAGTTGAGCAGTCCGAAGACCGCGTGGGCCTGGACCCGCGCGGTTTCTTCGGCCAAACCAGTGTTCAGCTCGCGCAGCACGCCCACCCAGATCTCCACGTAGCGACGCTGGGTGCGCCGGATCTCCCGGCGTGCCGGAAGCGGGACATTATCGAGATCGCGGTCCTGGACGCGGATGAGCTCGGGTTCACCGAGGGCGAAGTCCAAGTGGAATTCCACCAGCGCGGCCAATGCCTGCCGCGAGTCCTGCGCTCCCGCGGCCACGGCAGTGCCCCCCTCGAACAACCGGCGGCTCACCCCGACCAGTAGTTCCACCAGCAGCGCCTCCTTGTTGGGGAAGTGCCGGTACACCGCCGGACCACTGATCCCGACCGCGGCGCCCAGATCGTCCAGGCGCATCCCCAGGTAGCCACGTTCGGCGATGAGGCGGGCACCGGCTGCGAGCAGTTGGTCGCGGCGCTGCTGTTTCAGCACTTCACGGCGCGTCGGGGTGGCAGAATCGGCGCTGGTCACCCGCACTCCTTCTTCCGCTGGTAGACAACTCGGTTAGTCAAGATTAACCTCAATTCCAGTTATCGGAGATTAACTCAGATGTCAGGACGACGCGATGACCCGCACCGCGAGCCCAGCGCCCGCCACCCGAGCCGGCAACCGCACCGCGAATCTGGCCCTGGTCGATCAGCTACGCCACCACCTCGCCGAAACCGCACGTGGCGGCCCGGAGAAGGCACGGCAACGGCATATCGCCCGCGGCAAACTGCTGCCCCGTGAGCGAGTGGATCAGCTCCTCGACCCCGGTAGCCCGTTCCTGGAACTCTCTCCCCTGGCCGCCCACGGCATGTACGGCGGGGAATCTCCCGGAGCCGGCATCATCACCGGGATCGGACGGGTCTCCGGGCGCGAATGCGTGATCGTGGCCAACGACGCCACGGTTAAGGGCGGTACCTACTACCCGATCACGGTGAAGAAACATCTGCGCGCCCAGGAAGTGGCGTTGCACAACAACCTCCCCTGCCTCTACCTCGTCGATTCCGGCGGCGCCTACCTGCCCGAACAAGACGAGGTTTTCCCCGACCGGGAACATTTCGGCCGGATCTTCTACAACCAGGCCACCATGAGCGCCCGCGGAATCGCGCAGATCGCCGCCGTCCTGGGCTCGTGCACCGCGGGCGGGGCCTACGTCCCGGCGATGAGCGACGAAGCGGTCATCGTGCGCGATCAGGGCACGATCTTCCTCGGTGGCCCGCCGCTGGTGAAGGCCGCCACCGGCGAAGTGGTCACCGCCGAGGAGCTGGGGGGCGGCGCCCTGCATTCCCGCACCTCCGGGGTGACCGATCATCTGGCCGAGGACGACCGCGACGCGCTGCGGATCGTACGCCGGATCGTCGCCACCCTGGGCCCACGCCCGCACCCCGCCTGGGAGGTGCGGCCCAGCCGGGAACCCGCCGCCCCGGCAGACGAGTTGTACGACATCGTGCCCGCGGATCTACGCACCCCCTACGATGTGCGCGCAGTGATCCGGCGGATCGTGGACGCCGACCCCGAAACCGGTGGGTTCCACGAGTTCAAAGCCGAATACGGCACCACGCTGGTCACCGGCTTCGCTCATATCCACGGGCATCCGGTGGGCATCGTCGCCAACAACGGCGTGCTGTTCAGCGAATCGGCCATGAAGGGCGCGCACTTCATCGAACTCTGCGATAAACGCGCCATACCGCTGCTGTTCCTGCAGAACATCACCGGGTTCATGGTCGGACGCGACTACGAGGCCGGGGGTATCGCCAAACACGGCGCGAAGATGGTGACCGCCGTGGCCTGCGCGCGGGTGCCCAAGCTCACCGTGGTGATCGGCGGCTCCTACGGCGCCGGCAACTACTCGATGTGCGGGCGGGCCTACTCGCCCCGGTTCCTGTGGATGTGGCCCAATGCCCGGATCTCGGTGATGGGCGGCGAACAGGCGGCCTCGGTCCTGGCGACCGTGCGCGGCGATCAACTCGACGGCAACGGCCGGCCCTGGAGCGAAGCCGACCAGGAGGCCTTCAAGGAACCGATCCGCCGCCGGTACGAGGAACAGGGCAATCCCTACTATTCGACGGCCCGGCTCTGGGACGACGGTGTCATCGATCCCGCCGATACCCGCACCGTACTGGGGCTGGCGCTCTCGGTGTGCGCGCAAGCGCCCCTGGCACCGGTCTCCTACGGCGTCTTCCGGATGTGATCACCATGCTGAACTCGAATCATCCCCTCCCGTTCGACACCGTGCTGGTGGCCAACCGCGGCGAGATCGCGGTCCGGGTACTGCGCACACTGCGCACCATGGGACTGCGTTCGGTCGCGGTGTACAGCGATGCCGACGCACACGCCCCGCATGTGCGTGCCGCGGATACCGCGGTCCGGCTGGGCCCGGCCGCGGCGCGCGAGAGCTACCTGAATATCGACAGGATCATCGAGGCCGCCCGCCGCACCGGCGCGCAGGCCGTGCATCCGGGTTACGGTTTCCTCTCCGAGAACGCCGCCTTCGCCGCGGCGCTGGAGGCGGCGGGGATCGTTTTCCTGGGCCCGCCCGCAGCGGCGATCGAGATCATGGGCGACAAGATCACCGCCAAGAACACGGTGGCCGCCTCGGGTGTACCGGTGGTGCCGGGGATCGCGGAACCCGGGCTCGGTGACGCCGAACTTCTCGCGGCGGCCGCCGATATCGGCTTCCCGGTGCTGGTCAAGCCCTCCGCCGGCGGTGGCGGTAAGGGTATGCGCCGGGTCGACGATCCCGCCGACCTGCCCGCCGCACTGGTCAGCGCGCGGCGAGAGGCAGCCGCGGCCTTCGGTGACGACACCCTGTTCCTGGAGCGTTTCGTCACCCGGCCCCGGCATATCGAGGTGCAGATCCTGGCCGATACCCACGGCACCGTCCTGCACCTGGGCGAACGGGAATGCAGCCTGCAGCGCCGGCATCAGAAGGTGATCGAGGAAGCGCCTTCACCGCTGCTGGACGCCGAAACCCGGGCCCGGATCGGCGCGGCGGCCTGCGCCACCGCGCGCAGTGTGGACTACGTGGGCGCGGGAACGGTGGAGTTCATCGTCTCCGCCGACCGTCCGGACGAGTTCTTCTTCATGGAGATGAACACCCGTCTACAGGTCGAGCACCCGGTTACCGAACTGGTCACCGGATTCGACCTGGTGGAATGCCAGGTCCGGATCGCCGCCGGCCAGCGGATCCGACCGGCTCAGGACGATATCCGGCTGCACGGCCACGCTGTCGAGGCACGGGTGTACGCCGAGGACCCTGCCCGCGATTTCCTGCCGACCGGCGGCACCGTGCTCGACCTGGCCGAACCCGCCGGCGTGGGCATCCGGGTGGATTCCGGGCTCGCCGTGGGCACCGTGGTCGGCAGCGATTACGACCCGATGCTCGCGAAGGTCGTCGCGCACGGCCCCGACCGGGCCGGCGCGCTCGCCGCCCTCGACCGGGCCCTCGCCGGCACCGTGGTGCTCGGCGTGGTGACGAATATCGATTTCCTGCGTTTCCTGCTGGCCGACCCCGAGGTGGCCGCCGGACGGCTGGATACCGCGCTGTTGGATCGGCGTGCCGCCGGTTTCCGGCCCGCCCCGGTCGCCGACGATGTTTTCGCGGCCGCCGCCGTCTACCGGTGGGCGCGCCGCTGGCCGGTGGGTCCGGCGGATCCGTGGGACCACCCGACCGGATGGCGGGTCGGTTCGCCCGCGCCCACCCGGATCCGGTTGGCGGGCGGAGACCGGATCGTCCATGTCGATCTCACCGGTACACCGGAATCGGCCCGGCTACATGTCGAGGATGCCGCGCCCCTCGCCGTTTCGGCCGAACTCGGCGCCGCTGTCGCGCATGCGGACCTTCCCGCCGAGGCCGCGGCCCACACGGTGACCCTCACGCTGGACGGCGTCCGCGGCCGGTACCGGATCGCGGAGTCCGGCGAGCAGATCTGGGTGGCGGGGGCGTCCGGGGTCGCGGTGCTGCGGGAACTCGCCGAGGAATCGGTCCGCGCCGCCGACGCCACCGCACACGATGCCGAGATCCGCAGCCCCATGCCGGGAACGGTGCTCGCCGTGGCCGCCGAATCCGGTGCCACGGTGGCCGCGGGCACACCGATCCTGGTGGTCGAGGCCATGAAGATGGAACATTCGCTCACCGCACCGGCGGCGGGCACCGTCGAGATCCTGGTGGCGCCCGGTGATTCGGTGCGCCTGGATCAGGTCCTCGCGCGGGTACACACGGAGCCGGCCCCCGGTACAGGCTCGCCCGGCGGTGAACCGGCGGGCAGTGAGCCCACGGCCGAACCCGCCCCCAGCCGGCCGTAGCCGTCCGCACGACCGGCGAACCATATCCCCCCTAGCACGAGATGAGGCACAGGTGACCGATTTCCTGTCCACCGGCACACTGCCGGATCACTACCGCGACCTGGCGCTCACTGTCCGGGACTTCGCGAACCAGGTGGTCGCCCCCGTGGCGGCGAAACACGATGCCGAGCACAGTTTCCCGTACGAAGTCGTCGCCGGAATGGCGCGGATGGGCCTGTTCGGGCTCCCGTTCCCGGAGGAGTACGGCGGGATGGGCGGCGACTACTTCGCCCTCTGTCTGGCATTGGAGGAACTGGGAAAGATCGATCAGAGCGTCGCCATCACCCTGGAGGCCGGGGTGTCCCTCGGCGCGATGCCGATCTACCGGTTCGGCGACGAGAAACAGAAACAGGAATGGCTGCCCCGGCTCGCCGCCGGTACGAGCCTGGGTGCGTTCGGGCTCACCGAACCCGGTGCCGGCAGCGATGCCGGCGGCACCCGCACCACCGCCGTCGAGGACGGCGACAGCTGGATCATCAACGGCAGCAAACAGTTCATCACCAATTCCGGTACCGATATCACCGCCCTGGTGACGGTGACGGCGGTTACCGGGCAGACCGGGGACAAAAAGGAGATCTCCACCATCCTGGTGCCCGCCGACACCCCCGGCTTCACCGCCGAACCCGCCTACGACAAGGTCGGCTGGAACGCCTCGGACACCCATCCGCTCACCTTCACCGACGTGCGGGTTCCCAAGGAGAACCTGCTCGGGGAACGCGGGCGCGGATACGCCAACTTCCTGCGCATCCTGGACGAGGGGCGGATCGCCATCGCCGCCCTGTCGGTGGGAGCAGCCCAGGGGTGTGTGGACGAATGTGTGCGCTACGCCGGGGAACGGGAGGCCTTCGGGAAAACGATCGGCAGCAACCAGGCGATCGCGTTCAAGATCGCCCGGATGGAGGCCCGGGCGCATACCGCCCGCACCGCCTACTACGACGCCGCCGCACTGATGCTGGCCGGGAAACCGTTCAAGAAACAGGCCTCGATCGCCAAGCTGGTGGCCAGCGAGGCGGCGATGGACAACGCCCGCGACGCCACCCAGATCTTCGGCGGCTACGGTTTCATGAACGAATACCCGGTGGCCCGCCACTACCGGGACAGCAAGATCCTCGAAATCGGCGAAGGCACCACGGAGGTACAACTCATGCTGATCGGGCGGGAGCTGGGACTGTGAGCGGCGAGCAGCAGGGCACCGAGGCGGCCGGGTACGACACCACCGGCCTGAAGCGCGTGGTGCAGACCGGGCTGTGGTTCGAGGAGCTGGAAACGGGTGTGCTCTACGAGCACCGTCCCGGCCGCACCATGACCGAAACCGACAATGTGCTGTTCAGCACGCTCACCATGAACCCGCAGGGCCTGCACATCGACAAGGCCTACAGTGACGCCCAGGAGCCTTTCCACGAGCGACTGGTGAACTCGCTGTTCACCCTGGGCACCATGGTCGGGCTGGCCGTGGCCCACCTGACGCAGGGCACCACGGTCGCCAACCTCGGATTCGAGGAAGTGAAGTTCCCCGCACCACTGTTCCACGGCGACACCGTGTACGCCGAAACCGTGGTGCTGAAGAAACGTGAATCGAAGAGCCGGCCGGGCGAGGGGATCGTCACCTTCCGGCATGTGGCCCGCAACCAGCACGGCACCGTGGTGGCGGTCGCGGTACGGCACGCCATGATCCGTTTGCGGCCGGTGGAGGCGGTATGACGATCCCCGGCCCCGACTGGCAGCCCGCGGGCCCGGCCTGGCTGTTCTGCCCCGCCGACCGGCCCGAGCGCTACCGCAAGGCGGCCGATACCGCCGATGTGGTGATCCTGGATCTGGAGGACGGTGTCGCGGCGGCCGATAAACCCGCCGCGCGGACGGCCCTCGTCGATACCCCACTGGATCCCGAGACCACCGTGGTGCGGGTGAACCCGGCGGGCACTCCCGAGCACGAACTGGATCTCGCGGCCCTGCGCCGCACCGCCTACCGGCTGGTCATGCTGCCGAAAACCGAATCCGCCCGGCAGGTCACCGGGCTCGCCGAGTACCAGGTGTTCGCCTTGATCGAATCGCCCTCGGGTGCGCTGGCGATCCAGGACATCGCTGCCGCTCCCAATACCCGGGGCGTGATGTGCGGCGTGGAGGATCTCGTCGCCGCCATGGGCGGTACCGGCACCCGGCGACCCGACGGCAGCTACCGGGATGTGGCGTTACATCTGCGCAGCACCGGCCTCCTCGCCGCCAAGGCGCACCGGCGACTCGCCCTGGACATGGTGTACCTGAACATCGGCGACCTGGACGGTTTACGCAGCGAAGCCGAAGACGCGGTGGCGGTGGGCTTCGACGTCAAGGTGGCCGTCCACCCCACCCAGATCCCGGTCATCCGAGCCGCCTACGCCCCCACCGAGGACGAAATAACCTGGGCCCGAGAGGTTCTCGCCGCAGCCCCCGGCCACCGCGGCGTTTTCGCCCACGAGGGCAGAATGGTGGACGCCCCCCTCCTCCGCCACGCCGAACAAATCCTCCAGCGGGCCGGAAAATAGAACACCCAGCGCACCCCGCTCCGGCATGTGAAGCTGAGAGGACCCAACCAACAGAACCGACCAACCCAGCACAACCCCGGCGCCCCTCCCCTGACGCCCCACACCCAGGGTCGGGGCCCGCCCCGGGTCTGGAGCGACAGAGTGAGGGAGCGCAGCGACCGAGCGGCGGAGTGAAGACCCGGGGTTAATAGGGCCCCGACCCGCCCCGCCGCAGGCGGGGCAATCCAACACAGTCGGGGCCCGCCCCGGGTCTGGAGCGACAGAGTGAGGGAGCGCAGCGACCGAGCGGCGGAGTGAAGACCCGGGGTTAATAGGGCCCCGACCCGCGCCGCCGGAGGCGGCGCCATAGACACAGCGCCATAGATACAGGAGGAGTACCGGTGGAACCGCAGTGGGTGCCCAGCGAGCGGGATATCGCCGAAGCCCGGATCACCGATTTCGCCCGCTTCGTCGCCGCGCGCTCCGGTGCGGAAGTCGCCGATTATTCCGCTCTGTGGCGGTGGTCGGTGGACAACCTGGCCGAGTTCTGGCTGGCCGTATGGGAGTACTTCGAGCTCGGCCCCATCGCCGGCGAAGTACTGCCGTGTCCTGAGATGCCCGGCACCCGCTGGTTTCCCGGTACCCGGCTCAACTATGTGGATCGGGTGGTCGCGCAGGCGCGCACCGACCGGCCCGCCGTACTGCAGGTCACCGAGGGGTCCGCGGAGGTCGGCGAGACGTCCTGGGCCGAGTTGCTGGCCCGGGTGGCCGCCTTCGCCCGCACCCTGCGGGAGCTCGGGGTCGGCCCCGGCGACCGGGTGATCGGTTATCTGCCGAATATCACCGAGGCGGTTGTCGCTTTTCTCGGCACAGCCGCGATCGGCGCGGTCTGGAGCGCTTGCGGGCAGGATTATTCGGCCAAGGCCGCGCTCGACCGTTTGGGACAGCTGGATCCGGTGGTGCTCGTCACCGCGGACGGCTACCGGTACGGCGGGAAGGCCCACGACAAGAGCGAGGATATCGCCGCACTACGCGCCGGACTGAGCACATTGCGCGCCACGATCGTGGTGTCCCGGCTGGGCGGCGAGGTGCCCGGCTCCGTCCCGTGGCCGGCCGCCGCGGAACCGTCCGGTGATCCGCTGCCGCGCACCGAGGCCCTCGATTTCGCGCATCCGCTGTGGATCGTGTTCTCCTCCGGTACCACGGGCCTGCCCAAGGGTATCGTGCACGGGCACGGCGGAGTCGTGCTCGAACATCTCAAAGCCGTTGCCCTGCAATCCGATATAGGCCCCGACGACACCTTCTTCTGGTACACCAGCCCCAGCTGGATGATGTGGAACTTCCAGATCGCCGGGCTGCTGGCCGGCGCGACCATCGTCTGCTACGACGGAAGCCCGGCCCACCCGCGGCCGGATACGCTGTGGGAGATCGCCGCTCGCACCGGCACCACCGTGCTCGGCACCAGCCCCGGCTATGTGCTCGGTTGTATGAAGGTGGGATCGGTGCCCGCCGCGGATCACGACCTGGCGGCGCTGCGGCTCATCGGTATCACCGGTTCTTCGCTGCCGCCCGCCTCCGCGCTGTGGCTGCACGACAATGCCGGTGGCGTTCCGGTCGCCTCCATCAGCGGCGGCACGGATGTGGTGTCGGCGTTCGTCGGTGGGGTGCGCACGGTGCCGGTATGGCCCGGGGAACTGTCCGCGCCCTATCTGGGTGTCGCGCTGGATGCCTTCGACGAGGTGGGCCAATCGGTGCGCGGTGAGGTCGGCGAATTGGTGATCACGGCGCCCATGCCGTCCATGCCGGTGTCCTTCTGGCACGACCCTGACGGAAATCGCTACCACGACGCCTATTTCGACACCTATCCCGGTGTGTGGCGCCACGGCGATTGGATCACCCTCACCGGCCGGGGCAGTGTGGTGGTGCACGGCCGCTCCGATTCCACCCTCAATCGCCACGGCATCCGGATGGGCAGCGCCGATATCTATCAGGCGGTGGAACGGCTGCCCGAGGTGGCCGAAGCCCTGGTCATCGGGGCGGAGCAACCGGACGGCGGCTACTGGATGCCGTTGTTCGTCGTTCTGACGCCGGGGGCCGAACTCACCGACGAACTCCGTGCCCGCATCAAGGAGGTGATCCGCACGGAGGTTTCGCCCCGGCACGTGCCCGACGAGATCCTCGCCGCGCCGGCCGTACCGCACACTCGGACGGGTAAGAAGCTCGAGGTGCCGATCAAACGGCTGTTCCAGGGCGCCGATCCGGCCCGTGTGGTGGAGCGCAGCGCCGTCGACAACCCGGACCTGCTCGACTGGTACACGAACGTCCGGCCACCCGGCGAACGCTGAGCTCCGCGCGTCCCCGGTGTCCGGCGCGGCGCGTAAATCCGCCCGGCCGGGCGCGGCCCGAACTAGCCTGTTCCTTGCCGTTGCATCAGCACGTTCGCTGCCCCACCAGCACGCACCCCGTAGCTCGGCCAGGGAGGACAGGCGCTATGAAGGCTCTGCAATACGTGACCGTCGGTGCGGAACCGGAGGTTCGCGAGGTTCCCACCCCCGAACCCGGCCCCGGGCAGGTGTTGCTCGAGGTGACCGCGGCCGGGGTATGTCATTCCGACGATTTCGTCATGTCGATGCCCGCGGAGATGTTCGGGTTCCGGCTCCCGTTGACCCTGGGGCACGAGGGCGCCGGCCGGGTCGCGGCCGTGGGCGCCGGCGTCCACGGCGTGGAGCTCGGTACGAATGTGGTGGTCTACGGTCCGTGGGGCTGCGGCACCTGCTGGTTCTGCTCCCAGGGCCAGGAGAATTACTGTTCCCGGGCTGCCGAACTGGGCATCTTCCCGCCCGGCCTCGGCGCGCCGGGCGCCATCGCCGAGTACCTGATCGTCGACTCACCGCGCCATCTGGTCCCGATCGGTGATCTCGACCCGGTGGCCACGGTCCCGCTGACCGACGCCGGGCTGACCCCCTACCACGCGATCAAACGCTCCCTGGCCAAACTCCGCCCGGGTTCCTCGGCGGTGGTGATCGGCAGCGGCGGGCTCGGCCATGTGGCGATCCAGCTGCTGCGGCATCTGTCGCCCGCCCGGGTGATCGCGCTGGATGTGAGCGACGACAAACTCGAACTCGCCCGGTCGGTCGGGGCGCACGAGACGGTGCTCTCCGACGAGCACGCCGCCGGTAATGTCCGCGCGATCACCGGCCCGGCGGGCGCGAGCCTGGTGCTCGATTTCGTCGGTTTCCAGCCGACCGTCGATACCGCGATGGCGGTGGCGGGGGTGGATTCCGATGTGACCATCGTGGGTCTGGGTGACGGTAAGGCCGCGGCGCGGGTCGGGTTCGGGATCAGCCCGTACGAAGCGGCGGTGACCGCCCCGTACTGGGGGACGCGGGCGGAGCTGATCGAACTCGTCGAACTCGCCCATGCCGGGGTTTTCGATATCGCGGTGGAGCGGTTCTCCCTCGACGAAGCCCCGGAGGCGTATCGCCGGCTCGCCGCCGGAACCCTGCGTGGGCGGGCGGTGATCGTGCCCTGATGGGGGTCAGCTCCGCCGGAACCGGCGCTTCACCCGGTCGGCGAGGCGCCCGCGCAGTGTCGGGGCTTGCTCGGCTCGGTTGACCTGCAGATTCTTGCGCATATCGCGCAGTGTCACGATATTCACCACGAAAGACGCGGCGTTCGCCGCGTAGGGCAGGCCGTGGGACAGGCCCACCAGGATCGGTCCCAGCACGCGGCCGCCGATACCGGCGATGTACTTCTCCGATTCGATCAGCCGGTGTGCCGCGGTCTGCTGCCACTCGTCGACGGAATCGCGCCTCGTCACCCGTTCCGTCGCGGCGAGGTAGAACGTGGACGCGGTTCCTTCGAATCAGGGCCACGGTCGTCAGGATCGCGCCGAGAGCGGGTGCGCCGGCGACCACCAGAACCCCGCCCACCACCGTGGCCACCAATCCGATCACCTGCCCGGCCGGCATCGTGCGCCGCGGGTCGAAGAAATCGGCGACATAGCCGGCCGGGATACCGAAGAGGAGAGTGGGGCCCTTGACCGCCACGAACATCCACCCGGCCTGGACCGGCGAGCCGGTGGTGGTCAGCACCAGGACGGGTAGCGCGGCCTCCATGATCCCGTCCCCGGTCCGGGTGATCAGATTGGACAGGAACACCGTCCGGTAGAGCCGGTTCTCCCGCAGCAGTTCCCGCACCAAGGCGGCGGGCACGACCTCACCGGTCGCGGCCGGAAGACGGCGCGCCGTCTTCCGGCGATTCCACCGGAACGGTCTCGGGGGGCGGTTTCCGCCTTGTTTTCCACCGCCGGGGCACGATCGGTATCCCGCTCGCCCTGGATCGCACGCGCGGCGTGGGTCTCCTGGCTGCTCTCGGTGTCCGCTCTGCCGTGCGTCTCCCGCCCGCCCCGGGATTCCCGCTCGCGAACGGCATCCCCAGCGGGTGGGGGCAGCCGCTTCCCGGGGGTGGCGTCCGGATCGGCCGGGTCGTGCTGGAAGGCCACCGCCCTGCCGAGCCGGGCGAATCCCGGCCCACCCATGTTGAGGCGACGCCGGGTGCGGCGCACCGGGCGGTCGAGGAGCGCGCGCTGCTCGTCCTCGGTGTGCGCGACCGTGCCGTCCATCGGCCTGCCGTCGTACGGGTAGCCGCGGGGCTGCCCCTCGGCGGTCACGTTCCGCTTCGGTCGTGGGGGTCGGGCCCCGGCCTCCGGCTCGGCGGTGCGCCGGGCCGCCCACGGGGTGTTCGGCGGTGACGCCGGCTTCGGGGTGGCGTCGTCCACCGGTGGAGGTACGCCCAGCTGCCGTTCCACTGCCCAGGGCGGAAGGCCGCGGGTCCCGGTCGCGGATACTCCGACGTCGGTGTCCGGCCGGCCCCGGCCCGCATCGACGGCATCCGCGAGGTCGGGGACCATCACGCCCTTCGGCCGCCTACCTGGACCGGATTCGACTGCCCGGTCGCCTGCCGGTGGTGCTACCGCTTTGCGGGATTCCGTGGCCGGACTCGCGCCTTCCGGTCGTGCACCGGTTCCGGGGAGACCCGCCACATAGAACGGCTCCCCCGACACTATTCGCGCGGTGATGTGGTCCAGCAGGGCACTAACCGTTTCGACGAATTCCCGCATCGCACGAACGTTGGAAGCCCCGTCCCTCAAACCCCCGACTACGGGGAGTGCCGGCCTCAGATAGGTTGCGAGGGTCTGTATGCGAGCAAGATCCCGCTGCGGGAGCGCCGCCTGATCCAGCACGCGGATCAGATCGTTCAAGACCCGCTGCACATCGAGGAGCAAGACATAGGGTAGTACGAAAGTCGAGAGCCACTGGGTGTCACGCAAAAGAAGCCCTGGGCTGCGCTGTAGCTCGACCGCGTACTCGTAATCTTCGGGACCGTACAGGGCGAGTCCGAAGTCGACGAGCACATGCTCGTTCTCTTCGGTCAGCAGCACGTTGGTACTGGTGATATCGCCGTGCAGCACCCGGAAAGGTTGCGAACGTAACAAATCGGCATGTTCGGCCAGACGGGTGATGACCCTTTGCGGGATGAGTGCGTCGACAACAGGGCCGTACCGCGGGTGGCGCAGAGCTTCCTGCAAGCTACTGTCTATATGCTCGACCAGCATGTGGAAGAATCCCGCGGAATCACCGGATTCGGGATATCCGACGGGCAAGGGCAGAAGATCCTGCGGCACCATGACCTCGAAGAACAATTCCCGAGTCTCCAGGATCAGATTTTGTACGGGCTCCTCGAAAATCGAAGCGACCGGCGCTCCGTATATACGCCGGTGGATTTCGAATACAACATTACCGTCGCCGTTCTTTTCCACATGCAGGATCTGCGGCAGCCGGGAAATGAGTTCGGGACGGCCGATACGGACCGCGGTCTCGGTCAATGCCTGAACGGTACGGTACTCCTCGGGCCAGAGCAGGAAATCCACGTGTACGGATTCGGCGGCGCCGGAATCATCCAGCGGTTCACGCACCACATAATCGTCGATCAGGTAGACGCGGTTGTTGTTACCACTCAGCTTCTCCCCGTACGCTTTTGCGAAATCACGCAGTGCCCGAGCCTGTTCGGGGGGCAACACGATACCGGTTTCGGTGCCCCGGACCCGATATTCCGTGGCCGGGCGGAGATCGGCCAAGAGCGGATCCGCGCGGAGCAGACCTTTCGGCGTGACGTAGTAGATGGGTTCGTCGGCATCGTCTTCCGCGACAGCGGCTATGCCCTCCTGTGGACCGACGGCGTTCGGTGGAACATGGGCGCCCGGCGCCGCCGGTACCTCCTCGGGGGCGGACACATAGAGAGCCGCCTCCAGGTCGATCTCTGCGCTCGTAGATTTCACCGGTGTCGCCGCCGCCTCCGGAGTGCCGACGACGAACAGCGGTTCCTCGATGTCGTCGGCGGTGCCCGGCGCGGAATCAGGTCCCCGGCCGACTTCGGTCTCGTCGAGCTGCCGGCCGGCCGGGTGGGCCCAAGGCGTCGCCGACACGGGATCGGTGCGGCCGGAGCCACGGACGGGGGGCGCGGAGCTCGCCGGATGCTTGTCG
This sequence comes from Nocardia sp. X0981, assembly GCF_977089955.1. Classification (NCBI taxonomy): domain Bacteria; kingdom Bacillati; phylum Actinomycetota; class Actinomycetes; order Mycobacteriales; family Nocardiaceae; genus Nocardia; species Nocardia sp. X0981. The sequence continues at coordinate 728,712 of NZ_OZ372435.1, forward strand.
GTCGTTGCGGCTGATGGAGCCCCACCCGGGGCCGCGGTATCCGAATCCCGGCTACCCGGATCCTCGTTACGGCGGTGGCTCGAGCCCGCAGCGGCCGAATCATCCGGAGCGGACGCGATCTCCGGTAGCCGGGGCGGCAGCGCCAGGGCCGGGTTCAGCTCCGACGGCGGTCGGCGCACCTGCGCCGCCTGTTCGTAGGCATAGGCCATCGCCAGCAGCGGGGCCTCGGAGAAGGCGGTGCCGACCAGGCTCATCCCGTACGGCTGACCACTGGTGGGGTCGTATCCGATCGGTACGGCTACGGACGGATACTGGGCTCTGGGCGCCACGCGCCACGACTCGGCCTGGATGAACAGCAGGGCGTCCAGCTGCTCGCCCGCGAGTGCGGAGTCGATCACGGAACGGTAGGCGGTCACCAGGTTCTCGCGCTGAGCGACATACTTCGCATGAACCTCCGGCTCGGCGAGGTCGGTCTTGTCGAAGTCGATGAGCTGCGACTGGCCGAACGGGATCGCGCCCTCCTCGACATGCTCCGCATTGAACCGGATCACCTCGCCGAGCGTCCGTATCGGCGCGGTATCGGGAAGCCGGGCGAAATAATCCTCGAGGGCTTTCTTGAACTCGCTCGGAATTACTCCCGCCATATCGGGGATGTCGAGGGTGACCGGTACGAGAGTCGCGCCCTGAGCCCGGAGAACGGCTTGGGCGTCCGTGAAGAGGGACAGCGGCTCGGCTACCGACTCGACCTTGAAAAGATCGTCCTCGGTCATGGCGACAACCCCTATGCGTTTGCCGCGCAATGCTTCCGTGGACAGCGCCGCCGAATAGTCGGTACCGGCGACCGTGGCCCCCGTGGCGGTGACGGGATCGTCGGGGTCCACACCTGTGAGCGCGGTGAGCAGGAGGGCCGCATCCGATACCGTGCGCGCCAGGGGCCCCGCGCTGTCCTGGGTTACCGAAACCGGCAGGATACCGCTGCGGCTCACCAGGCCCACGGTGGGTTTCACGCCGACCAGCGAGTTGAATACCGCCGGACTGACGATGGAGCCGGAGGTTTCGGTGCCCACAGTGATCGCCGCGAGACCCGCGGCAGCGGCCACACCCGATCCGGAGCTCGACCCCAACGGGCTCACCTCGGGGTTGTAGGGATTGAGCACCTGCCCACCCAGGGCGCTGTACCCGGGCGGCATCCCCTCCGCCGCGAAATTCGCGAACTCCGTGAGGTTGGTCTTCCCGAGGATCACCGCCCCCGCCGCACGCAACCGGCTGATCAGGAACGCATCCTCGGCCGGGTAAGAATCACGCAACGCCAGCGCACCTGCCGTCGTCGGTATTCCCGCGACATCGATATTGTCCTTGACCAGTACCGGAATACCGTGCAGCGGACCCCGGACGTGTCCACGCGCACGCTCGGCGTCCAACTCGGCGGCCTCCCGCAACGCGTTCGGATTCAGCGCCCGGACCGCGTTCAAACGGGGCCCGGATTTATCCAGGGCCTCGATCCGCCGCTGATATTCGCGGACCAACTCCACCGAGGAAGTCCGCCCGTCCGCCATCGCCTGCCGCAGAGCAGCCGCATCGGCGATTTCCAGGTCGAGCGGAAAGGCAATCGCCGGGTCATCGGCGACAGCCTCCGGTGGCGGTGTCTCCTCCGGATCCGCATGAGCCCCGGTGCGGCGTGGATGTTCCTGGATGCTCTCGGCGGTAGGCGCGTCGGCCGCGGCTCCTGGGTCCGCCTCGGCGGCGCCGGCGTGCCGGGCCCCGGCTGTCGACGCGGGCTGGGTGGCGCCGGAATCGCGCGAAACCGCAGGCTCCCCGGTACCCCAGGATTCCGGGTCGGGCCGGTCCGGTGGATGGTGGAACCCCAGTTCCGGCCCGGTATATCCCGGGCCGGCGGTGAAAGGACGCCGGGTGCGGCGGCGGGCGGGTAGATCGGCGGCCTCGCGGATATCGAACGCGGGGAATGCCGCCGGGTCGCCGGGCGTCGATTCGTCCGGTCGCGCCCCGCCCGCGGCCCGGCGGCGTTCCGGGTCGATCGGGAGGGCGGCGATCCGCCGCCAGCGGGCGGGGGTACCGGTGCGGTGTTCGGCCACCGTGGCCTCGGCGCCACGGCCGACGGTGATCAATCCGGAGTTGAGCAGCGATTCGGTCGGAATCCGGGCTTCCGGATCGGCATACGCGTTGTAGCCCTGGTGGACTGCTTTGAGACTGCGCAGTCCACGGAATTCCGGCAGGTCCGGTGGCAGCACGGTGACCCGTCTACCGCCCCAGCTCGCCATCGAAGGGTCGCCGCCGAGGCCGCGGTTGAACAGCCGCCCCATCCCACCGCTGCGCTCCGCGCCGAGCCAGGTGATCAGGTCCCGGTACGCGGCCATGACGTAGACGTTCTCCGCGCCGATACCGAACTGCTCCGCGTGGGTGATCGGGCCCGCGCCGGGGGAACCGGACAGGGACAGGATGATCTGGTGGATTTCGTCCGCGAGGCGGCCGTCGCGGCCCGCGTAACCCACGGTGGTCGAGCCGAAGCTGTGCCCGGTCAACGTGTGCAGGACGGGAGTCGGTGCCCCGTCGGGTAGTTCCGCGAGCGCTTCCCGGGTCGCGTTGTAGGAGACGAGGTCCCGGGCCACCACGTACCCCCCGACCTCCGCGAGCGTCGCATCGGGAACTTCCGGCGCGGTGGTCGGGTGCCGGTAACCGATATCGTTGATCGCGGCCATCGGCACACCGGGCGCCAGCCGCATCGCCGTCTCCAGCTGGGCCAGCACGAGAGTCGACCGGTAGTGCGCCGAGCGCAGGCGGGTTCCAACACCACCGATATGCCGGGTGACCAGCTGCGCTGTATCGGCGTCGCCGAGCGATATCGCGATTCTGCCGTTGCCGCCGTAGGCGCGGTGATCGAAGGCGATCAGCTGCACCGTGTCCACACCGGCCGCCCGGGCGTCACGTTCGATGGCCGCCAGCTGGTTCCGGGTCTCGAGCAGATTGCGCAGGTGGATCCGCTCGGTCGTGGTGAGTTCGTGACTGCGCCACCCTGCCGGTGGTTTCCGGCGCAGCAGGCGTTCCAGATCACGGGTCACGAAGAGCCGGTTCGCCCGGTCGCGCGCCGTGTAGGGGATGCCGTCGATATTGCCGGTCAGATGCGGGTGCAACCGTAGGAAACCTTCGCGCTCCTCCGGAGTGAGCGAATGCCACCACCGCGCGTTCGCCTTTGCCCGGGTGCGGGCGCCGTCCACCACCGTCTCCGGCTCGACTCTGGCGACCAGGGTGGACAGGGTCGCGCCCGGACCCAGGTACTCGGGCAGTGCGGCGGCGGCACGATTCGCGAGCGCGATCTCGGCGTCGGTGACCGGTGAGTCCGTCGGAAGCGCGGGTCCCAGATGCGCGGGACGGCTGCCCTTTTCCTCATCCCCCGGTTTCCCGGAAGCCGAGAGGCGCACCGATTCCCGGGGCGGGCGGACGGGCCGCGCCGGTGCGGCCGCCGGCGTTTCGGTCACCGCGGAGCTCTTGTCGAGGAAAGGTAACCGGGCGCGGCGGCCGGTGAGCTCTTCCGATACCTCCTGCAGCACCTTGGCGAGCTCCTGGGCGCCGGTGCGCCGCAGGTACGGGTTGACCACCATCTTCAGGTGGTACTGATCCAGCCCGGACCAGGCGATGAGGTCGTAGAGCAGGTCGGACCACACCCGGGTCCGGAGGTAGTCCGGCGATGTGCGGTCGACGAACCGGCACCCCGGGAAGTGCGGAGTCATGATGCCGTAACGGGGAATGGTGGCCCAGTAGCCCGTCTGATGGGCGGGTAGACCGGATTCCGTAATGGTCCGGTCGATATCGAGCTGCAGCAGGGGCCGCGGCCCCACGTATGACATATGACCCCAGAGCACCGACGCGATCTGCAGGATCTCGTCGGCGGACAGCACGCGGGCCAGTCTCCCGACCAGCCCGGCCATCTCGTTGATCTCCGGGCTGCTCGACTCCTCCGCCGAAGCGGTGGGAAAGAGGGTGCGGACTTTCAGCGTGGACAGCGGCTGCTCGGCCGAGCCGAGCCGCTGCTGCCCGAAGAACAGCGGAGCCTCTGTGCCGTCGAACCCGTGCAGCAGCAGTTCGGCCTTCATACCGGCCGAGGTGAGCAGCCCCACCAGCAGGTAGAGCGGTGACCGCTGGAAAACACGGGCGATTTCCCATACCCGCCGTTCGCTGAGCTGCAGCGCGCGCAATTCCTCGGGCAGCGTGGTGCGCCGAGCGTAGTAGTCGCGGCCACGTGGCACACCCGGCGGCGGCTCCGGCCAATTCTCGACGTAGTCGAATCCGAACCGCAGCAACCGCGTGCGTGCCTCGTCGGCACTCATCGGGGGCACCAGCAGCTTCCCGTTTTGCGAGGGAACCACGAGTTCTCGGTTCCGGGAAGGGACCAGGAGTTCCTGATTCCGCGAGGGGACCAGGAGGCCCTGATTCTGCGGGGGCGCCGGCGGTTCTCCAGGCCGCGCACTCGATTGCGCGTCACCGTGGACCACCGGGTTCCCGCTCGCCGCTGCCGGCAGCCCGGCGGCTCGTCCATCCTCGTCGGGCGCTTTCCGCGTCGGCTGCGCGGGCGGGCTCTCCTGTTCACCCATCCCCCGCGGTTCCGTGTCCGGCTCCGGGGGCGGTGCGGGACGCGGTGCCCGCCGCTTCCCGCGGCGGCCGGGTTCGCCGGAGCCGTTTTCCGGTCCGGCCTCCGCGACGGGCCGGCTCGGTACCACCGGCTCCAGGGGCGCGGCGAGCTGCCGGCCGGGTACTCGTTCCTGGTCGGGGACCCCGTAGTCGGGCAGATAGCCGAGGCTGTCCGGGTGAAAGACGGGGCGGGCAGCCGGATCCTGCGGTGCGCCCGGGGTGGCCGGGTTCGGATCGGTGGCATAGCGCGAAGGCAGCGCCGCGTCCGTGCCCGGACGTGCCGGTGTCGCGGGAAGATGGGTGGGAGCGGACGCCGGATACCGGGGCGGCAGCGCCTCCACGTCGGGGGGCGGGGTGTCGGTGGATCGCTCCTGCTGCCCGGATTCGTCCGCGCCCGGCAGATCGGGGACCGGCGGCCGGTACCGCGGCGGGTCGGCGACCGGTTCGGCGGGTGGGTCGGCGGGCAGCCGCGGCAGTACGGGGGTCGCGTCGGGCGGCACTGTGTCCTCGTCGACCGCGATCCCCGGTATCGCCAGGTGATCGCCCTGTGGAATCCGGTACTCCTCCGGTCGCTCCTCCGGGTATTCGGGCACCGGCAGGCGGGTGGGGTCGGGGATGAGCCCGGGGAACGCGGTCGGGAAGACAGCGGGGTGCGGCGGTACGAATTCCGGGGGTTCCGGGGTTGCCGCCCGTTCCGCCGGCCGCCGGCTCGGCTCGGCCTGCGGGGCAGCGTTCTCCGGGAGTTGTGGCAGGGCGCCGTGGCGGTCCGGCGGCGAGGCCGTCCTTCCGGCGGGCGATTCCTCGCCGGGCCGGACCTCCGGGGTCGGCGCCGGGCTCGGCTGGAGCCGGGCCCGCTGGACGGCGGGGTCCGCCGGTTGCGCCGCGTCGCCCGGCCGCATCTTCGGCTGTAGGGAACCGGCCGAATCCACCGGGTCCGGGCGCGGCGCGAGGGCGCCGCCCGAAAGCGCGAGCCCACCCGCTGCGGGCCGCCAGGGATCGGTGACCGGCTGCGCGCCGGATACCGGTTCTCCGGCCTGCTCACGTGAACCGGCTTCGGTTGACACGCCGGCTCGTTCGGGCGCAGCGGTGCCCGTGTCCGGGGCGGCGACGGCCTGCTCGCGCGGGGCGGACACCGCGGCTGCGTCTTCCGCGGAGCGGCCCGGAGGTTGCGCGCGGGAAGAAGCGGAAACCGCGCCCGTACGTGCGGGCCCCGGCTCCTCGGCTCCCACCGGAGTCACGGCGGGAGCGTCCGGGTCGCCGATACCGAGCCGAGCGAGGTCTCGGTAGAACCCCGCTTCGAGGTCGGAAGTGGCGCCGGGCTCCGGGCCGGGTGTCGTCGGTCTCTCCAGCAGCGCCGTACCACCGGCCTCGCGGTGACCGAGCAGCGCGGCCGGGGCGGCGCGGGGATCGGCGCTGGGCGCAGAGCCCGCGAGTGGTGATTCGGCCCGGCCGTCGGCGCCGAAGACGATGCCGTACGTTCCCTCAGCGTACGGGGAGACCTCGCGAAGCCACTTCCCGAGCGCATGCGGGTCGGGCCGGGCCCGGGCGGAACCGCGCGGACGCCCGTCCGGATCGACGGTCCATTCCCGGACGCCGTCCGGAGAAATCAGCCGGACCTTGTTGCCGACCTGTTCGTGGAGGTGCAGTTGCCCGTCGGCGCTCTTGTAGACGACGAACGCGTGGGCCCCGGCGTCCCGGAACTGTACGGCCCCGGCGACGCTGCCGCCGTGCCGCTGCACGTATGCCAGCAGGGATTCGGGGGAAGCGAAACCGCCGCGCCGCCAGTGGGCACCCAGCGCCTCGGCGTATCTGGTGCCCGATAAGCCTTGTGCGCCAACTGTTCTCGGTCCGAGCCGGGCCGGATCTATACCACCTTCGGGATTCAGCTTCGCCATCCGGTTCACGGCCTCGTAGGCGCAGACGCGCTGCCCGTCGGCCATATCGATGGCGGACAGGAAGATACCGCCGTCGTCTCCCTCGGCCGGTAGGGATGCACCGGGCAACGGCGTGCGGGAGCCCCCGTCCGCCGGTCCGGGCGGATCCGCTGCCGGGGAGTCGGCGTTCCGAGACGGGACGGGCCCTTCGCTCACACCGTCGGTGCGAGCGCCGGACTCCGAGCCACCGGGGTCGGTGGCCTGCCCCGGACTCCCGCGCTCCCCCGCGGCCGGGCCGCCGTCTCCGGGGCCGGCCGGCGTGTGCTCACCGGGCCGGACCACCGAGGGTGCGGCCCCGGATTCACCGGCGGGTCCGGTCGTGGTGACCGGTGCCGGTTCACCACCGGACCGAGCCGGCCCGGGAGGCGTCCCGGTGTGCCCTCGCGGGGTGTTCTCGGCCACCGCGGTCGGCGCCACCGTTTCCGGGACGCGGGACGCGGGGCGACCGGTCTCGCCTACCGCGGACACCCCGCGGTGGGTCGGCTGGTCGCCGCCCCGGACCGGTGGTGCCGCCCCGTCTGGGATGACACCGGCAGGTCGTGCGGGTGGGGAGACGGAATGGCGCGTTGTGCCGCTCGGTGCGGAGTCACCGCCGCGTCCCGGAGGCACGCCGATTCCGTCGGACCTCCCGCGCAGCACACCGAGGTTCTGGGCATCGGCCATCCGCTGCAGCTCGCCGATATCCGTTCTGCGCAGCGGACCGACCCTGCGATGCCCTCCTCCGCCCGGTCCGGGCGTGGCGTCTCGCCCGTTCCGGTAGCCCGCCGGAACCGGCGCATGCCCGTCGCCCATTCGAGGCAGCGGAGTCTGCCGGCGCGGGACCGAACCCATCGCCGCGGTAACCGGCGGCACGTCCCGCAGCGCGCGTACCACCCGCAATGTCCCCCCGGCGGCACCTACGATCCCCGCGCCCACACCGGTGAGCACCATGGTCATCAGATCGCTCTTGCGCAGCGGCCCGTCGCTCAATTGCCAGGCCACCAGTCCACCCGCCAGACCACCGACCGCCCCGGCCGCCCCGCCCGCGACCACCACACCCGCGATATGGCGGGTGATGCGGGCCTGCGCCGACGCCGCACCGGCGGCCGCCCGGCTCACCGCCGGCGCCACCACTCGGGCCACTTCCGCACCCGCCAGACCGCCGGCCGCTCCGGCAGCCGTCGCGATACCCACCCCCTGCCAGTCGATTTCCGCCCGGTTCCCCTCCCGGAACTGCTTGTACTGGGCGGCCAGATAGGTCGCTCCGTTGATCGATGCGCCCAGGAACGTGCTCCGGACCGCCAGCGCCAGCCTCGACTGCCCCAAGGCGAAGTGCCGCAGCAGTTGCCAGAGGTTACGGAGCAGATCGCGGGCGGTGAGCTGCATGGCGATCTTCGCCTGCATCCGGTCGTAGGCGGCTTTGGGCGCGTTGGCCATGGCCACGTCCACCGCCAATTGGATGAGCAGCGCCACGGCGGTGCCGTAGACGAGGTATTGCGCCAGTTCTATCTGGTTGGCCGCTTCGTACAGGAATTTCGCGACTTGATCGTGGAACTCCACCTGTGTGCGGGTGTCCTCGAGTTGCGAGTCCAACTGGGCACGGATCGCATCTCCGGTAGCGCCGCTGATCGACTGCGCCGCCGCACCGGCTTTCAGCTGCTCCAGCCGCACCGCCGTCTCCTCGAGCCGGCGCGCCGATTCCGCCCACGCGTCCGCGCAGCGGCGTATCGCCTCCGGTGCGCCGTTGGGCATGGGCCCGGTGATCATGAGCTGCAACCACTGCGGAAACCCAGCGGGGTCGTAGGACGTCATCAGCCCAGGGACCGCTGCCTCGCGAATTCCACCAGCAACCGATGTAGTACCCGGGCCGGACCGCACGCCGCGTCACCACGCACCTCGACCTCGGCGAATGCGGAGACCAGGGCACCCTCCGGTTGGAAGGGGCCGCCGGTCTCGCCCAGGAGCTCCCGCCACCGCCGGTAACCGGCCACCACCGCGGCGAGTGTGTCGCCGTTCCAGGGGCCGCTGATCCGCCGGTACTCGTCGATGAGCGAGCGCTGGGCGAGCCGGCACGGCGCGGGCCCGGCCGCAGCGAGCACGATCCGGCCGAGGTCGGTGACCACAGCGGAATACAGGGGCTCCGCCGGTGCCTTCGGTACCCGTTCGGCCAGCACCGCGGGGTCGGCGAGGGCGTCCCGGTCGAGCAGGATCCAGGCGGCGGTGGGGGCGCCTTCCGCACCGGTCCGCTCCCACGCCGGGCGGGTCGCCGATCCGCCGGCCAGTTCGGTGATCTCGATACCGGTGAGCCGCAGGAACGGATGTCTTCCCAGGATGTCGTCGACGGCGGCAACGAGCTGTCGCACGGTGTCCGGCGCCGCAGGGTGGGCATCGAAGCCGGTGACGATCAGGCCGTGCCGTGCGGCCATTTCCCGCACGGCTGTTACGGCCGCGATATCGACCACCGGCTCCGGCCGCGCGGTGGCCCGGCGTTTCTTCTTGCCCTTTTCTCGCCGCGGCGGCGATTCGGGATCCCGGCGCGGCGGGCGGTCGCCGCGGACGGGCGGCAGCACGCTCGCGGGCGGTGGGGCCGATCTCGCCGGCGCCCAAGGCGAGCTCCTGGGACCAGGTGCGATGCCTGTCTGCCGCGCCCAGGGCGGGTCCACGGCGCGGCGTCCGGCCGGAACAACGACCGGGTCCGCCGGGGAGCGCCCCGGTGGAATCCCGCTCGCGGGGGCCACCGGACCACGAACCGGCGTCCCGGACTGCGAGGCCGGTGCCACGGTGCCCCCGAACGGCGAGCCATCCGCGAACGGCCGGCCGGCGCCGGTCGGCATACCGGTCTCCGGACCCGCCGGGACCTCCGGCGCGGCCGCCCCGTCCCGCGCCATCGGGGTATCCGGGGGAATATTGCTCCGCCCGGATGGATCCGCTGCGATGCTCGTGCCCTCGGGATCCGAAGCGCTACCCGCGGTGAACGGATTCCGAGACGCCGCACTGCCGTCGCGGGAAGGAGCGGCGGTTCTCGACGCGGCACCGGCGGGCGCCGGATCACCTTCCGGTTCCCGCTGCCGGACCACCCCGGCCGGCTCCTCGGCTACCGCGGGAGACCGCATCTGCTGGTCCCGAAGGTGCGGCGCGGGCTCGCCGAGCGGTACCGCCGCGACTTCCCGGGCCCCGGCGTCGTCGACGGCGTCGAAGGTCTCGGTGGCCCGGGCGAGACCGCGGCCGAGCCCACGCAGGTTCTCGATCAGGGTCTCGTACCCGTCCAGCCCTCGTTCCGCCTCGGGTTCGTAGACCTCCCCGATCATCCGCCCCGGCTCGTCGTCACCCCAGCACGCGCCTTCCTCCCGAAGAGTCGTCCGCAGTTGGGTGAGCCCCTGCTGCGCGCTCTCGGCGAGGGCGTGGAGTTCGTCGATGAGGGCCTGCGTCTGGGTGTGGTCGATATGCAGCGATCCAGCCATCAGTTCCGCCTCGGCCGAACCGGGCCACTCGAACCCCGCGCACGACATGCGCGGCCGCTCCCACCATTGTCCGGCAACATATTTCGCTCACTCGAAATCGCACTCGGCCCGCACCGGTTTCCTTCCGGCATCAGCGGCCGATCTCCCCCTCCGGATCCGGTTCCCGCAGGCTGGGCGCCCCGGGCACGAGATCGGGAAGGTCCGGCGATATCCCGGCGGCCTCCGTGATGGGTGCCAGCAGTGCCCGGGTCTGTTCCCGGGCGCACCGGACGGCCTCGGCATTGGCCTCCTGCACCGATCTGCTCAGCTCTTCGGGTGTACCGCGCAGCGCTTCGGCGCTGAACCGCACGTCCTGCAGCACACCCGATGCGTCGACGGTCACCTGCACGGCCCCGTCCGGCGATCGGCCCACGACCCGGGCCGCCGCGAGCTCCGCCCGGACTTCGCCCAGGAGCCGCTGCTGTTCGTTCAACGTATCCAGCACGGTGTCCAGTTGGCGACGCATCCCGTAGTTGGCCGAACGTAATCCCGCGCTCTCCCAGTCGTCCATATCGCATACCTCTGCTGCCCGGCAGCTCCGGGAACGAATGCTCGCCAATTACGTAGATCACGGTAAACGCTCCCCAGCGATGGAGCGCCGCCGAAATCGTGACCCGGCGGTACCTCGTTCGCTCGGAAGTATTGCCCTCCCCGGGGCCGGGCGCGTCTCCGATACCGGGAAATGGGCCGCTGAGCGGGGTGCGTGGCATCTCGGCTGGTGAGCCGAAGTTAGGATTACGGGATGAGCGTCGACAATCGCCGGGCCCGGCCGTCCTCGCCATCGGCGCATGCGAGGGGGCGGGACGACGAGCTGGTCGCGGGCACGGCCGACGCTCGGAAACCCGAGGAGGCGCCCCGCCCGGTGCGGCGCCGGCCCAAGAACCGCCGCGCGCAGATCGCGGCGGCGGCCGCCCAGGCGTTCGGTTCGCTCGGCTACCACAGTGTGAGCATGGAGGATATCGCCGGTGGTCTGGGCATCAGCTCGGCCGCGCTGTACCGGCACTATCCGAGCAAGTACGCGCTGTTCCAGGAGGAATCACTGCGGGTGGGCGCGGCCATGGCCGAATCGGTGCGGCTGCCGGAGGAGACCGCGGACCGTACCCCGCGGGAGAGCCTGCGGCAGGTACTGGAAGCACTCAGCACGGTGACGGTCGCCAACCGGGCCAGTGTGGCGCTGGTGCGCTGGGAGGGGCGCTACCTGGAGCCCGCCGATCGGGCGATCCGGGCCGAGCAGCAGGCCGCGGTCCTGGACGTGCTGGACGACCGGCTCGCCGCGTACGCCCCCGCTCTCCGCACGGGTGATCGGAGCGTGCTCGTGGTCGCTCTGCTGTCCATCATCACCAGTATCGCCGACCATCACGCCGCGCTTCCCCCGAAATCTCTGGTCAACCTGCTGGTCGACACCGGTATGCGACTCGTCGAGGTGACCCTCCCGCCGCCGTCGGAGATCGAACTCGCACCGCCGGTGGAGATTCCGGATTCGTTCAAACACGAGCTGTTGCTCCGCAAAGGTGTCGAACTCTTCCACGCCCGCGGATACCCGAATGTGAGCGTGGAGGATATCGCCACCGCCGCGGGGCTTTCCGCCGCTTCCGCGGTGTACCGGTTCTATCGGGGCAAAAGCGATCTGCTCACCGCTGCTTTCCGCCGCGCGGCCGAGCGGGTGTCCAGCGCCATCGGCCCCGCGGTGGCCGCCGCACCCGGGCCACGTGAGGCACTCGATTCGCTCGTCGACCAGTACGTCGCGGGTTCCTTCGAGGAGCGGGAACTGACCTTCGTCTATTACACGGAATTCCAGCACGTTCCCTCCGAGGAACGCGCCGCCCTGCGTAATGTGCAACGGCTGAGCGTGGAGGAGTGGGCACGGTTGGTCCGGCAGATCCGCACCGATCTCTCCGGCCCGCAGACCCGCTTCCTGGTGCACGCCGCCTTCGCCCTGGTGGTCGACCTGGGACGCGCCTTCGGCACCGTACCGATCGCCTCCCAGCAACGGGTGGCCCTGCTCATGCGCACCGTTCTCTACGGCGCCGAGTCCCCCTAGCCGCGGCGCCGCAGGCGCCGCCGGAACTACAGCACCGTGTTCATCTGATTGACCAGCCAGCGTCCGTCGGTTTTCTCCATTCGCATCACCATGGCCAGCTGTCCGGGTGCGGGTTGTCCCTTGGTGCCGAGGCTGGTGATGGTCTGCTCGATCACCACCACCGCCTCCGCGGTCGTGGCATCGGCGGATTTCACGGCACATTGGATATCGTCGGCCGTCGACACCACCTGTCCCGCCGTCAGGGCCTCACGGAGTTCCGTGGTGGTGGTTTCGAATTCCTTCTTCCAATCCCCGGTGGCCCCGGCCAGAACCGCCGAGAAGTAGGGGTCCAGGTTCTCGGCGTCGTAGTTGGCCAGTACCGGCGCGTATCGGCAGGCGGCCTGCCGTACCTCTTCGTGTGCGGCGAGCAGCTCCGCTGTGTTCTGTTCCCGGACGAACAGGTACCCGGCGAACCCGAGCGCGCCGAGGAGCAGCGCCAGACCCGCGGCGAGGCCGGCGAATACCAGCGGGCGGCGCGGGGCACCCGGCGATCCGTCGGCCTGCTCGTCCGGGCCGGCGGGTTCCGTTGCGGTGCTGTCCGTTCCGGCGGGAGCGGCCGTCGTCCGGTCGCTCGTCTGCGCGGGTTCACCGGCCGGTTCGCCGGCCCCCGGGTCCGTGGTCGCCGATTCCGGCGGTTCGTCACTCATCTCCGTCTTACTCCTAACGACCCGGGATGGGCCGGGACAGTTCGTCACCGCTGACTCCCGGCGGCGGACCGGCCGTGTTGTCGGGCACGTTCGGGCGGGGAGCGTTGGCCGAACCACGCACCTGCAGCGCCGGGTCGTTGGTGACGCAGTAGTTGTACAACCGGACGCGAGTATCGGCGGTGCGTTCGGTGGGGACCACGGGAATGGTGTTGTATTCGCAGGTGGGCCGGGGCCAGATATCCACCAGAGTGTTGAACACCCCGTCCTTCACCGGAACGTTCAGCGCCGCGGTACCGGCCCGCAGGGCGGGGAACAGTGCCGCGATGGCGGGTTGCCGTAGTTTCGCCGCGCGGGTGATGGCCACGAAGTTGGTCACCAGGTTGGTGATGGGGTCCTGGGTTTCGGCGACGAAACCGCTCAGCGTGGCCAGCTGGCCGGGAGCCAGGTCCAACAACCGGCGGACCTCTTGATCGGCGGCGGTCAACTGCTGGAACAGGGCGCTCGCGGAACCGGTCAGCGTGCTGAGATCGGGCTGCGCGTACTGGGTGGTTTCCGCGATCACGGTCAGATTCTCGATGAGTTGCCGGGTCTGGGGCAACAGGTTCTCCAGTCCCGCCATCGCCCGGCTGATCCCGGAGATCATATTGCGCAACCGGTCCGGTCCACCCGCCAGCGCCTTGTCCAGTTCGTCCACGATCACGGTGAGCCGTTCCGGGTTCAGGCCGTTGATCATGGCACTCATATTCGCCAGCAGGGACTGCACGGTCACCGGTATACGAGTGCGTTCGACCGCCACCCGGTCCCCGTCGCGCAGGTACGGCCCGGTGTCCGCGTCGGGCCGGAAATCCAGGTACTGTTCGCCCACCGCGGACAGACGCCCCACCACCACGGTGCCGCCCACCGGGATCCGCACCCCCGAATCTATTTCGGCCACCGCTTCGATTCCCGTGTCCGATACCCGGACTTCGGCGACCCGCCCCACCCGGGTCCCGCGGAAGTTGACGTCGTTATCGGCCAGCAGTCCACCCGACCCGGTCAGCTCCACCGTCACCCGGTAGGTGCTGTTCGGTACGAAATCGACCCGCAGCACCTCGGAACCGAGGTATCCGCACCCCACGACCAGTACGACGACCAGGCCGATATTCGCCACCCCGATCCGGTGCCGGACCAGCCAGTTCCAGAGCGGAATATTCATCGGGTACCTCCCTGCGGCGCCGGTTGCGGCTGCTGCGGCGGGCTGGTCAACCGGCCCTGGATCTTCTGCAGCACCTGGGCCAGGCTGCCGATGAATGCCGGAACGTCCGACCCTTCGGGCAGCCGGCTGCCGTTCGGGTCGGTCAGAGCGCCGACACTCAGGTAGGAGATCCGTGCGGCGACCGCCAGGGTGGGGCCTTCGAACGATTGTTCCAGTGACGGGTACAGCGTGTGCAGCCCTTCGAGGGTCTGCCGCAGATTGTCTCCCATTGCCGTGAATCCGCCCATGAGGCGGCGGATGCTGTCGAACAGGCTGAGGAATTCGGGGCCGGTGGTATCGGTGAAGTCACCGAGGGCCGCCATCGTCACCGAGATCTTCTGGATCAGTGCCGTGATGTCGCGGTTGTTCTCCGCCACCAGTCCCAGCAGGTCGGGGAAGGTGTCCGCGGCCAAGCCCAGTTCTTGTTTACGTGCCGCGAGTTCACCGGTCAGCAGATTGACGCCGTGCAGCACACTGTCGATATCGGCGGTCCGCGCGTTCAGTGCGCTCAACACCTGGGTCATCTCGGTGATCAGATGCGCCAGTTGGGGCGCGCGGCCGGAGAACATCGAATCCATTTCCGCGGTGATCCGCGCCGCCTGGTTCAGCCCGCCACCGTTGAGCAGCAGCGATACCGAGACCATGAGTTCCTCCACCGACGCACCGGCGCCGGTGTGGTCGGTATCGATGACATCTCCCTCGCCGAGGATCGGCGCGTTCGGATCCTCCCGGGGGAGGGTCATGGCGATGAAGATATCGCCCAGCGGGGTGGCCTGCCGTAGTTCGGCGGTGGTCCCGCGGGGCAATCGGATGTCCTCGCGGATCAGCAGATCCACATCCGCGACGAAATCGGTGGTGGATATGCCGGTGACCACCCCGATATCGGTGCCGCCGATCTTCACGTGCGCTCGGTCCGGCAGGTTGAGCGCGTCTTCGAAGCGGGCGCGGACCGTGTACCCGGGCCCGCCGATACCCGGCTCCGGCATCGGCACATTCTGCACCGTCACCGCCCCGCAGCCCGAGGTCGCGAGTACCGCGGCCGATACCGCCGTCACCAGGAATTTCCGATACATCCGGCTCCCGATCCTCATCGCGTCAAACCCAGCAGTGCGGCGGTGAGCCCGAAATCGGGCCCGAAATCCTGGATCCGGCCGGTACGGCAACCGTCCGAACGCAGCTGGATCCGTTCGCAGAACGTGGACAGCATCTCGTTGTCGAGCAGTGCTTTGTCCAGCAGCGCGTGCACGCGGAAGGCCTGGTGTTCGTGGCTCACCGTATTGGCGAGGTTCTCGAAGAACAGCGGGCCGACGTCCACCAGTTCGGTGAGGCCGCGCGCGTTCATTCGCATCTGCCCGGTGATATCCACGAACCTGGCCAATGCGCCGGCCAGCTGGTCGCGGTTCTGCCCCACCAGGGTGGAGGTGTTGTTCACGAAATCGTTGAGCTGGATGAGCACCGCGTGCAGACCGGGTGATTGTTCGCCCATCAATTGCACCAGTTCGGTGAGCCGGGCGCTGAAATCGCGCACCGTCCGGTCGTTCTGCGCGACCACCTGCGTGATCTCGTTCAGCTTGATGATGGTGTTGGCTATCTGGTCTTTGTTCGCGAAGGTCACCTCGAACGCGGCGGAGAGATCGTCGAGTGTTTCGCGCAGCCTGTCGCCGTTGCCTTCCAACAGCGGGAACAGCACCCGGCTGGCCAGCGGACCCGCCTCGTTGTCACCTTTGAGTGCCGCACCGAGCTGGTCGAAGTTCTCCAGGATGCGATCGAGTTCCACGGGCACCCGGGTGCGTTCCAGCGGGATATGCGTCCCGTCGGTCAGGGTCGGCCCGGTACCGCTGTAGGCGGGGGCGAGTTCGACATGCCGGTTGGTGATGAGCTGCGGCGAGATCAGTGCGGCCATGGCATCCGCCGGAACCCGGACGTCTTCGTCCAGCGCCATGGTGACCTCGACGTAACTGCCGCGCGGGGTGACCGTTTCGACCCGTCCCACCGGCACCCCGAGCACCGCGACCTCGTTTCCCGCGTACAGTCCGGCCACGTTCTCGAAATCGGCGCTGATCCGGATGTGTTCGCCGAGATACTGTTCCGGTAGTCCGGCGATGCTGTCCGGCAGTACCGAACAGCCGGCCGCGCACAGCCCGGCGATCCCGGCCGCCAGTATCCGCAGTATTTTGCGCGGGCTCATATGCCACACCCCTCCACTACCTGCGCGAAGCAGAGCCAGTTGTCCGGGAGGATCCAGGGCGCCCACACATCGGCGTAGGGCCCGTTACCGATGACGTTGTTGAACTGCCGCAGACTCACCGGCATGATCTCGTACAACCGGTCCAGGTTGTCCTTGTTCTTCTCCAGGCCCTCGGTCATCGTGTTCAGGTTCTGGATCAGCGGCCCCAGCTGACCGTTGTTCTCCACACCCATATCCCGCAGCAGTCCCGACAGCGCCGCCACGTTGTCCAGCAGCCGGCGCAGCAGATCCTGGCGTAGGGCGACGGCGTTGCCGATCGCCTCACCGCGG
Organism: Nocardia sp. X0981; assembly: GCF_977089955.1. Taxonomy (NCBI): domain Bacteria; kingdom Bacillati; phylum Actinomycetota; class Actinomycetes; order Mycobacteriales; family Nocardiaceae; genus Nocardia; species Nocardia sp. X0981. The sequence continues at coordinate 745,248 of NZ_OZ372435.1, forward strand.
GTCAGCAGCATCAGCACGCTGTTCTGGTTGTCGGCGACCAGTTGCGATACCTGGTCCATGCTCCGCAGCAGGGTTTCGACCTCGTCGCGCCGGTCGTTGATCACCTTCGCCAGTGAGCCGATCGAATCCAGCGCGGTCACCGCCAGTTCCGGCGACTCCCCCATCTGCCGGGAGAACACGTCCAGTGCCTGCCGTAGTTTGTCCGGGTCGATCCGCTCGATACGTTCGAACGAGGATGTGTACATCGGGTCCTGGATCACTTTGGCCAGGTTGTACGGCACGGTGGTATTGGCCAGCGGAATCCGGTCGTCCGCGGATTCCGCTCCGGAGCCGGGAATCAGTTCGATATGCAGCCGGCCGAGGATGGTGGACATCTTGATGGCGGCCCGGGCGTCGGTGGCCAGCCGGATGTCCCGGCTGATCTTCATCACCACCTCGACCTTGTCACCGGCCAGCCGGACCGCGCGCACCTCGCCGACCTCGATACCGGACACGTCCACCGTCGCACCCGGCCGCATACCGGCGGCCTGCGCGAATTCCGCGGTCACCGTTTTGTCGGTGAGCCGCATCTGGGAGAGCACACTGGATCCGAGTACGAGGGCCGCGACGGCCGCCGCCGCGATCAGCCCCTGCCAGAGGAATCTGTTCTCGGTGTAGCGCGGGAGCCGGGGCATCAGCGGCACACCTCCGAATGCGAATCGCCACCGACCCGGGAGAACAGGCCCGGCGGTAGGAGCACCCCCCACAGGGAAACGTCCAGGCTGCATATGTAGGCGTTGCCGTAGGCGCCGTAACCGGTGAACCGGGCCAGGCCGTTGAACACGTTCGGCAGCTCGATCGCCGCCTGGTCCAGCGAGGCGCCGTTGAGCAGCAGGAGCTCCACCGCGGTGGTGGCCTCGTTCTGGGCGAGAACCACATCCGGTTTGACGGCGGCGATGAGGTTGGTGAGCGAATCGGTGGAATACGCCACCTGATCCACCGAGCTCTTCAAGGTTTCCCCTTCCGCGTACAGCGCGTCCATCAACCCTCTGGTCTGGGTTATCAGGGTTTCCAGTTCCGCACTGCGATTGGCCAGCCCGGCGATCACGCTGCTCAGGTTGGTGATCACCGCGCCCAGGATTTCGTCGCGCTGTCCGAAGGTGTTCGCCAGTTCGGCGGCCTGGGTGATGAGGGCGCTCAGGGAGACCCCGTCACCCTGGAGGGCCTGGATGAGGGTGTCCGAAAGCGAATTCACCTGGTCCGGTTGCAGCACGCTGAACAGCGGTTCGAAACCGGAGAGCAGGGCCGAGACGTCGAACGACGGTTCGGTCCGTTGCACCGGGATATGCGAGCCGGGCGGAATCTCGGTGCCCCGCTGCTCACCGGGGAGCAACGCGATATAGCGCTGGCCGATCAGATTCTGGTACCGCACCAGCGCTTTGGTGGTGTCGGTGAGCCGCTGCCGTTCCTCGATCCGCAGTACGAGCCGGACCTTGTAGTCCGGTTCGAATTCGATCGAATCCACCCGCCCCACCCGGACCCCGGCCATGCGCACATCGTCGCCGACCCGCACACCCATCACGTCGGTGAACGTGGCCGAATACGTTTCGGTCTCGCCGGGCACCGAACGCTGCAGGGTGGACCAGATGGTGTAGGTGAGCACGATCGCGATGACCGCGAAGAGACTGAATCCGGTGATTGTCTTCGCCAGACGCATCAGGCGGCTCCCTCGGGGTAGACGTCGATCCGGCCGCCCGCCAGCACCGAGGTGAGCAACAGCAGTTCGGCGGTGCTGGGCTGCCGGCCGAGCAGCGCGGTCACGGCGGCATGCCCGCGCAGCTGTGCGATCGGCGCGCCCGAGGGCACCGGCGCGGCGGGGGCGGGTTGCCCGGCGGGAGCGCCACCGGCCGGGGCGGGGGCAGCGGGTACGGGCGGCGATCCGGGAACGTGGGCATCCTGGGTCCCCGGGAACAACGGGACCGTGATGCCGGGTATCGCGGGTAGACCGGGTAGCCCTGGCACTCCGGTGATATCGGGGAGCAGCGGTACGGCGGGGACGGCGGCCGGTGCCGCCGGCGCCTGCGGTTCGGGGCCCGCGCTGTCGAGCCGGCCCGGCAACAGGGACGGTGGATATTCCTGCGGGGGCGCGGTCCGCGGAACCGAGGGCCCACCGCAGCGGGGTCCGGCCATATCTCCGTAGCGCGGGCAGTCCTGCGCGGTGTACTGCTGGAACGGGGTGAACGAAACGTCCATGTTCCACCGCATCTGTCCTTGTGCGCCCCAGCTGAACGAGGGTGCCAGTTTCGCCAGTGCGGCATTGAGGTCGGCCACCGCGGTCGGGATGGCCTCCGGATCCTGGGACAGTGCTCCGAACAGGCTGTCCAGGCCGGGCACCAGTTCCTTGGCGGCGTCGGGGCTGCGGGCGAACAGGCCGTTCACCGAATCCACGGCACCGCTCGCGGTGGCGAGCATGGTGATCAGGTTCTCCCGGCGCTCGGTGAGTGTGCGCGCGGTGGTCACCGATTCCGAGAGCACGCTCACCAGTTCCGGCGCCGAGGCGCTCAGTGCGGTGGTGGCCCGGCCCAGATCACCGAGCAGGTCTCCCACCCCCTCGATATGCCGCACCTCGGTGACCCATTTGTCCAGCCGCTCCACCGTGGATCCGGGTGCGCGGGCGCCCGGATCGAGCGCCTCGGCGAAGGTCGCCAGCACGCGGCCGAGCTTCTCCGGCTGGATGTTCTGCAGGACATCGCGCAGTACGGTCAAAGTGGTCTGCAACTGCACGGTTTCCGTGCTGGTGTCCTCGGCGATCTCCGCCCCTTCGGCGAGTCGTCCGGCGGTGGCACCGTTGTCGACCAGTTCGATAGCCGTCACACCGAAAAGGTTGTTCGGTATCACGCGGGCGGTCACGTTGTCCGGAATGGTCGGCGCGATACGGGGATCGAGGTCGATGCGCACCTGCTGCCGTTTCCCGGCGGCCACCACATCCACGGCGGTCACCGCTCCCACCACCATGCCGCGAAACTTCACGTCCGCCCGCTCGGGCAGACCGTCTCCGGTGCTGGTGAGCACCGCCCGGACCGGCACCCGGTCCTCGAAACGGCCCGTGTACCGCAGCCCCAGCAGGCTCAGCAGCACGGCCAGCAGGGTGAGCATCGCCAACCCCGCCGCCGTCATATGCCACGGTCGCGGCCCCCGGCCGCTGTGATCGATGATCATCGACGCCTCACCCCGAAATCCGGAATCCGGGGTCGATCCCCCAGATCGCCAGTGTCAAGAACAGATTCGCGAACACCATGACGACGATCACCATCTTGATCGCCTGCCCTGCCGCCACCCCTACGCCTTCCGGGCCGCCGGTGGCGAAATAGCCGTAGTAGCACTGGATGAAGGTGGCCAGCATGACGAAAACCACGACCTTGAGCAGCGAGAAGAACAGGTCGCCTCCAATGAGGAACTGGAAGAAATAATGGTCGTAGGTGCCGGCGGAGGTTCCGCCCAGTAGCAGCACCGAGAGTTTCGTCGCCAGGTAGGCCACGGCCAGGCCGACGCTGTACAGCGGGATGATGGTGAGTGTGGCGGCGATCATCCGGGTGGTCACCAGATACGGCAGTGGCCGGATGGCAATGGATTCGAGCGCGTCGATCTCCTCGGCGATCCGCATGGAACCCAGCTGCGCGGTGAACCGGCAGCCCGCTTGGATCGCGAAGGCCAGGGTCGCCAGAATCGGCGCTAACTCACGGGTGGTCGCGAAGCCGGAGATGGCGCCGGTGAGCGGGCCCATGGTCAGCAGGTTCAGCGCGCTGAACGCCTCCATCCCCACCGTGATACCGCCGAAACCGCACAGGATGATCACCACGCCGACGGTGCCGCCGCCCACGATCAGCGAGCCGTTTCCCCAGCCCACGTCGGCGGTCAGCCGGAGCACTTCCTTGCGATAGTGCTTCAGCACGAAGGGGGTCGCGATCAGCGCTTGGACGAAGGTGATGGCCTGGTGGCCGAGCCGGCGGTTGGCCGCCCGTGGTACGGCCGCCGCGGCGGCGACCATCCGGACGGGTTTCAGCGCGGGCGGAGTGTACGGGGCGCCCACGTCAGATCACCTTCGCCGGGAAGACGGTGTTGTAGATCTGCGTGATGATGATGTTCGTCGCGAACAGCATCAGCGCCGAGGACACCACCGCCGAGTTCACGGCGTTGGCCACGCCGCCGGGGCCGCCCTGGGCGTGTAGGCCGATATCGCAGGCGATGATCGCGGTCAGCACCCCGAAGACGGCCGATTTCACCAGCGCCACCGCCATATCGTTGGCGACGGCGAACGAGGCGAAGGAGCCGATGAACGACCCCGGGGTGCCCGATTGGGCGTACACGTTGAACATATAGGCCGTCGCGAATCCGACGAACACGATGAATCCGCACAGCAGCATGCTCACCAGCACGGCTGCCGCCAGCCTGGGCGCGACCAGCCGCCGGACGGGGTTCACCCCCATCACCATCATGGCGTCGATTTCCTCCCGGATGGTCCGGGAGCCGAGATCCGCGCAGATGGCCGAGCCGACCGCGCCCGCGATCATCAGCGAGGTCACCAGCGGCGCGCCCTGTCTGATGATGCCCAGGCCCGCCACCGCACCGATGAACGTGGTCGCGCCGACCTGGTTCACCAGCGCACCGATCTGGATCGACACCACGACCGCGATCGGCATGGCGACGAAAATCGTCGGCGCGGCGGAGACATTGGCCATGAACGCGCACTGCTTGGCGAACTCTTCGAAGGGGAATCGGCGCGCGACAACGGACTTGAAGGTTTTGGCCACTGCCTCACGACCCAGTGTGACCTGCCGCCCCAGGGTTTCCAGGGAGCGCTGCGGATGTCGTTTCCACAGGCCCTTCAGATCGTCGACCGCCTGCTCGAGGTCGGTGCGGTCCGCGCGTTCGCCGGACGCGGCCGGCCCGGTGGTCACCATGGCAGTTCCGATCCGGTCGTATCGAGACCACCGGTGAGGTACTGCTGGAGCAGTACCAGCCCGGCCCCGAGGACCGCTGTCCCGGCGGCGAGTACGCACAGCAGGGCGAGCCAGAGACCGAATCGCAGAACCGGGTTCACTTTCATCCGCCCACCGAGGATCTTGACGATGACGACCAAGATGTCGATGAGCCACACCAGAGCCATCATCAGGTCATGTACACATTCGAGAAGGTGAGCACGGGCCAGCACACGATCGAACCGAGAAACGAGATGATCACATCCAGTCCGTGCATCTCACGCAGATGCGAGGTATGCGTCAGACTCCAGACCAGACCGATGAGCCCGTACGGGATGCCGAGGATGACGAAGGTGCCCACGAACTCGGACACCTTCATCTCGTAGCTGAATATGCGATCCAGCCGTTTGAGCATGTCGTGCTCCTTCCTTGACCGACCGCTGCGCACCCTCCCCGCCGGGGAACGTCTGAGACGGTTGGGGTCGGAGCCGTATGTTACGCACGATTCCTGTCCACGTGGAAGGTTTTCGGCAAGATCGTCTCGCGCGAACCCGATGAAGCTCCCTGTTCCAGGCGCATATCCGGACGGACAAAGCGGGACAAAAGTTAGCGAATGTTCCACAAATGATGATGACTGCGGGCAGAATCTGGAGTAACTTAAACCACACCAGTTCCCCGGGGAAGGACACCCATGACCGCCGCAGCACACCCCCCGCAAACACCCGGTTCGCGCACCCCCGCCCCCGCCCCCGCGCTGACCACGGAGCAGACCCGGATCCATATCGGCACCACACACCGGCCCTTCACCAAGCGCCCCCTCCAGCTCACCGACGCGCTCGACTTCTGGCAGTTCGCCGGGGCGGCCGCCAACGTCATCATGCAGATGGCGCGCCCCGGCGTCGGTTACGGCGTCGCGGAGAGCAAGGTGGAATCGGGATCGCTGATGAAACGCCCGTGGAAACGGGCCCGTACCACCACCCAGTACCTGGCCGTGGCCATCCTCGGCGACGACGAGGAGAAAAAGGCGTTCCGGGAGGCGGTGAACGTGGCCCACCGCCAGGTGCGGTCCGAACCCGGCGCCGCGGTGAAGTACAACGCTTTCGACCGCGACCTCCAACTCTGGGTCGCCGCCTGCCTGTACATCGGTTTCGAGGACACCTACCAGCTGCTCGCGGGCCGGATGAGCCCCGAGCAGAACGAGGCGTTCTACCGTTCCTCGTCCTCACTCGGCACCACCCTGCAGGTCACCGAGGAGATGTGGCCGGCCACCCGGGCCGAATTCGACGAATACTGGAACAAGGCTTGCGAGCAGGCGGTACTCGACGACTATGTGCGCTCCTACCTCGACGACCTCCTGAACCTGCGCATGATCCACTGGTACCTGCGCATCCCCTTCCGCGGCCTGCTCCGGTTCCTCACCATCGGTTTCCTGAGCCCCTATTTCCGCGAACAGATGCGGGTCGAATGGTCCGCCGCCGACCAGCGCCGCTTCGAAAACCTTTTCCTCTTCGTCGGTTTCGTGAACCGCTTCATCCCCCGCTTCCTCCGCCACGGCGGCAGCTACGCCCTGATGGCAGACGTCCGCCGCCGCATCAGGAAACAGAAGAATCTCATTTGAGCCGGGCCCGCCCGGTTGCGTAGCTTCGCAGCCGTGCCCGCCAACCCGTCGCCTCCGGTTCGTGCTCGACGATATCGCCGCCATCGACCTGCCCGCGCTTCACGCCCGCTACGTCACCCCCGCCACCCGCGTCATGCTGGCGCTGCACAAAATCGCACCGGACAATCCCGACCTCGGCACCGATATGCTGGACCTGATCGACGACCTGCGCGTCCTGGCGTCCGGCCCACACGGAACAGCGGAGCTGCAGGCCGTTCTTTCCTACATACTGATAGTCGGCGATACCACCGAAAACGACCTCGACCCCCTGATCGAACAACTCGGTCCCCGAGCCAAGGAGGCACTGATGACCACCGCCGAACGGCTCCGCGCAGAAGGCCGCGCAGAAACCCGAGCGGAAATCCTGGTCGCTCAACTCACCGCCAAGTTCGGCGCGGTACCCGAAACAACCCTCCACACCATCCGCACGGGCAGCCCCGAACAGTTCCGCATCTGGCTCCACCGCATCCTCACCGCCACCACCCTCGAGGAAGTCTTCGCCTGAACAACAGACGCTCCAGCGTCTCGGCCGCTTCTCCGCTCGGCCGTATGCGAACTCCCGTGCTCGAAATCCACCGCTTACCGTGCTCTGAGCAGAAGCTTTCCATCTCCGGGTGATACACGTGGCCCAGCGAAGACGCTCGGTCCCGGTACCCAGGCAGCGACCGTAGGCATCGTTGGATCGAACCTCCTGCGCTCCGGCAGTGCGCCGATCCCACGCCGCAATCTATGTAGAAACAATCTACGTAGATACTATCTACATAAAGGATGGCTGGAAGGGGTGCCTGTGTCCGGATTCGTCGGCAGACAGAACGAACTCCACACGCTCGACATCCGGTTGCGCCGGGTCACCGAATCCGCCGCCGGTATTTCGGTGGCCATTCGGGGCCGCCGCCAGGTGGGCAAGTCTCGACTCGTCCAGGAATTCTGTGACCGCGCAGCCCGGCCGTACGTCTATTTCACGGCTACCAAAGGCGCCGGCCCAGCCGAATCGCTGGCCGCCTTCCTGCTCGAGCTACGGGAGTCATCGCTGGTCACCGATCCCGCGGCCATCCCGGAATCGGCGGGATCGTGGGCCGACGCCTTCCGGATACTGGCGGGGGCGTTACCCTCTGGCCCGGCGATAGTGGTGATCGACGAGTTGCCCTGGTTGGCGGAGCAGGACGCGAGCTTCGACGGCGTCTTGCAAACGGCCTGGGATCGGCTGCTGTCCCGGCGGCCGGTTCTCCTGCTGCTCCTGGGCAGCGATCTGCATATGATGGAGCGCCTCACCGCATACGACCAGCCCTTTTTCGGCCGCGCCGACAATCTCACCCTGGGGCCACTCGATCCCGCCGAGATCGCCGCCGCTACCGGACTCGACGCGGCGGACGCCCTGGACGCGCATCTCATCACCGGGGGCCTGCCGGGCATTTTGCGCAGCTGGCCGCGCGGAACCCCACCCATGGACTTCCTGGCGCGGGAATCCGTGGACCCGGCGGCACCGCTGTTCAGCGTCCCCGAATCCGCACTACTGGCCGAATTCCCCGCCCCTGATCAAACCCGGCGCGTACTCGAAGCGGTCGGCGGCGGCGACCGCACCCACGCGAATATCGCTGCCACCGCGGGGGGCCGCGCCGGAGCGATCGCCTCGGGAAGTCTGTCACCGATCCTGCGGCGACTCACCCAGGACAAACGAGTTCTGGCGATGGACCAACCCCTGTCCACCCGACCGGGCAAACCCGCGCTGTACCGGGTGGCAGACAGCAACCTCCGGCTCTACCTGGCGATTCTGCGCTCCGCGCAGGAACTTTCCCGCCGGGGACGGTACATGAGCGCCTTCCGATTGATTCAGCGGCGGTGGTCCACCTGGCGCGGCCGAGCGATCGAGCCGCTGATCCGGGAGGCGCTGGAACTCGCCGCCCTCGCCGGTGACCTGCCCTGGCCGGAAGCGGAGACAGTGGGTGGTTGGTGGAACCGCCGCTTCGATCCCGAAGTCGACCTGGTCGGCGCCGACCGCGCCCCGATAGCGCAGCACGTGTATTTCGCGGGATCCATCAAATGGCTGGATACGCCGTTCGACGACCACGACCTGGCCGCACTGCACAAGGCGGCCGCGCAGATTCCCGGCTACGAGCCCGGAGAGACAGGTCTGATCGTCGCTACCAGGTCCGGGGTACAGGGCTCCGGAGCCGATCTCGTGTGGGGTCCCGAAGATGTGTTGTCCGCTTGGACCGGCTGAACGCACCGCCGGTTGCGGGACATCGCCTCGGAACCGGCGGGGCGCCTTACCGACCGGCCGAAATAGTCCCGATGAACTCGGCCCAGACATCCGGATCGAAGGAGAGCACCGGACCGGTGGGGTTCTTCGAATCACGGACACCGACGGCATCGGTCATGTGCGCGACCTCGACGCAATCTCCGCCCGCTTGGCTGTAACTGCTCTTGAACCAGTGCGCGTCGGATAGATCCCTGGTCACGTCGCATACTCCTCTGCGATTTCCTGCATCAGACGCCGGGTGTCGTCCTCGTTCAACGCTACCTGGCGAAGATTCGTCACCGCTTCTCTGTGCCGCTCGATCACATCGCGCTCCTCGAGGAACAACGCTCCGGTGAACCCCTCGACGAATACGACGGGAGGCTCAGGCGATCGACCAACGTGGAGAGGCGGGAACTCGAACAACGTGAAGGACTGGACCACCAGCCCGAAGTGGCCGCCGACGCCGAACGGTATTGCCCGCAGAGAAACATTCGATCGAGACGCAACCGCCAAAAGGTGTTGTAGCTGCCCCCTCATGACTTCGCGCCCGCCCACCTGATGACGCAAGGCCGATTCCGAAAGTATGACGCTCAAAGAAAACTCGGGGTCCTCGGCTATTCGGCGTTGCCGCCGTTCGGTCAGCTCCAACCGCCGTTCTACATCCACAGCAGACATTCCGGGGTCTGTCGTCTTCACAATCCACCTGCGGTAGTCAGGAGTTTGCAGCAGCCCGGGCAACAGAGTGAGCTGAAATGTCGTCATGCCCGAACACGCCTGTTCCAGGCTCATGAAGTGGTCGAAGTGCGGATTCACCACATCGGCGTATGCACGCCACCACCCTCGGGACGGGTCACCTTTGGCCGCCTTGACTTCCTGGAGCAGCCCCAAAACCTCGGCCTTTGCCTCATCATCGGCTCCGTAGAAGTCCAATAGATCGCGGAACTGCGCCGTGCTGATGCGGACCGGCTGTCCCTCCTCCAGTCTGCCGATGCCCTGCTTGGAAACCTCGATCGCCAGCCCCGCCGCCAACTGGCTCTTCTTTTTCTCGAGCCGCAACTCCCGGAGACGCCGACCGAGCGCACGCCGCGGAAGAGTCGAACCAATAGCCATTTCCCGCCCTCGCTTTTCCAGGTGGTCCTTACTGGGCCTGCCCTTACTGGAACTACCTAGGCTGGACGTCCAGCCAATCCGAAGGATAGTCCTGAATGGACCGTCCAGTGGCTGGTTTTCGGTGTCTACTGAATCCGCCCCGATGGTCGGGAAGCCTCGGATACGCCCATAGCGCAGAGCATTCCAGTGCATGCAGCATCCGAGACACTGCCGGGATCGCACCGATGCGAGCCCAGCGGTGGCCACTGAGCCCCGGCCGTCGGGTCCGTCACCGACTCGAAGGGAACGATCCATGACGAGATACCCGGCGTCCGCAATATGTGATCCCCACCGTCCCCGAGCGATCGGCTACCTCCGGACCGATCTCTCCGGGCACCACCATATCCGGCACACCGATGCCATCCGGCAGCTCGCGCGGCGCCAGGGTCAAACCCTGGTCTATGTCGTGCGACTCCAGCACGATTCGGCGCCTGATCCGACGTCCAGCGCACTCGATATCGTCCGTGGAATAGGCGCGACCACACTCATCGTGCCCGACCTCGCCCACATCGACGATCTACCCGGCCCCGTATGCGAGGTCTGCGACCTCATCACTGTCTGCCCCGAGCAGCTCTGGATGAAGGCCCACTCCGACGCCGGAGACAGCACCCCCGAACCCATTTGGCTGCCGGAAGATTGGCACAGCGCGCCCGACGACCGCTTGCAGCTGGCCGAAGCGCACCGGACCATGCAGGTGCACCGGGCATGTAACCCACTCGACTGCCCACGCAAGGCCGCCGCGTTCACCCGGCTGGCCGAGGCCGGCAAACTGGTCCCCGCCACCCGCAGTCCCCGTCAACGAGCCGCCGCCCGTGGGATCCCCTACCCGGCCGCCGAGCCCACCATTTCCCGCACATCCCCACCGCTCGATATCCTCCACCGCCTACTCACCGGCCTCGACCAGGCATAACCATGCCCCACCGCCCCGACCCGCTGTCCGACGAGGACGACGTGCACCTCACCGTGTACCTGCACGGTCTACGCATGGACTACCGAGCCCACCCCGCCGTCGCCCACGTTTTTCTCCAGGAGTGGAGAGCCCATCACGGAACCCATTCGGCCGCCGTCCTCCCCGGCCCACCCCGCGGCCTCCCCCGCCTCCCCTGCGAACGCCTCTACCGAGAAACCTGACTCATCGATGTATCCGGTTTCCGGCCGACACGGGCCCCGAACCAGTAAGGCGGCAGTTGCGATACCCAGCCCGCCTAGCGCTACGGACCCGCTCCAACCTCCCCCTTCTGTTAGCCTGATCCACGGAGCTGCTGAGGGGGTCCCACAGATGAACCAGACCGATATCGACTACGGCCAGGCGCAGATCGCGGCATTCAGCAACGCAGCCGCTTCGGGAATCATCAAATACGAACCGGATGTCGCGCGCCAGGCCGCAGCCGAGTATCAGAAGATGATCGTCGGACTCCAGGAAATATGGGACAGACTGCAAACGGCGGCAGACCCGCAAGGTTTCGGGGGCTTCGAATCAGCGACGCAGTTGCAGCAGGGCTTCGGCCGAAAGGCAGTCGATGGCTTGAATGTCCTCAAACAACTGATCGAAGGAGCGATGCGGCTCCAAGAAGCATACTTCCGCTCCGGTAACCTCCTCGCCGAGGCGGATCAGTGCAATGCCGCGATAACACGTTTTGTGGCCGAGAACGGCGGACTCGGGGAACAGCAATGAGAATCAGAGGGACGCTTTTTCCGGCGGTATTAGCCGTTGCCCTGGTCAGCTCATGCGTCGGCCAGACGGACGAAGCGACCTCATCGGCGGCTCCTTCACCAGTCATAACAGCGCCGAGTATCGCAGTTTCCGTTCCGCCTACATCGAGCCAAGTAAACAAAGGACGGGCTCCAGTGACCCACGACCCCTGCAGCGAGTTGGGGGATGATGATGTCACGGAGGCCGGATTCGATCCCCATACCAGGGAGAGAATCGACCGAATATTCGACACCTACTCCTTCGTCGGGTGCCAGTTCAAACATATGGAGCAGGACAAATTTCAGCAAATGGCACCTACTCGAACTCTTTTCGTAAACTCTACGAACGTTACACTCGAAGAGTTCCGAGCCAGGGAGGGCTCGAATTCCACGGCGACCCGAGTGAACGGCAGTGAAGCGATTAGCTACACCAGCCAGGTAGCCGGTGCCTGCTATATCGTTGTCGAGACGTCATACGGCACTCTCAGCGTAGGAAAAAGCGTTGCAAGCGCGCTTACGGCAGAGAAGCCCTGCGACCATATGCAAGAGATCGCTGCGACAATCCATTCGGCCATGCCGGATTGACCTCGATTCCGCCGGAACGGTTATCCGGCAAAGCTCTATCGGCCCATGAGGGCATATCGATGCGGTCCCCGCGTTCTCTTCACGGCATCGGGCACGACACAAAACCCCAATACGCACAACACAAGCGAGAGCTGGAATGGAATGAGAAATTTACCGATACTGAATGCCGCAGTACTCACTATTGTATTTTCCGCCGCATGTTCTGGAGCACAGGAGCAAATAACCCCGGTAACGCCCACCTCGCCAATACCTCCGAAGATCGCGGTACAGGTTCCTCCGATCCAGCACCAGACCCCCGAGGAGTCGGCTTTTTCGGCGCCCGACCCCTGCTTGGAGCTGGGCGACGACATAGTGGAACAATTCGGATTCGATCCACTGACACGGGAACGAAGCGAAGACCTGCCGAGAGATTTTATTTTCGTTGGATGCAATTTCGAAGATAGGCGGCTGCCTATACAACCGTCACCTTCGACGGTGGCCGAAAGATATCTCAGCATCAGCTCCACTGACATAAAAATCTCCGAGGTATGGGAAAGAACCGAAAACACTACCGACCTCAAAGTCGGTGACCGAGACGCGGTGAGCTATACAACCGCGAGCGACAAAGTCTGCAGCATCGCGATCGACAAGCCATACGGCGCGCTCATAATAAGCAAATCCGTCGTACGCAATCAAACTCGAGAGGGGGCCTGCGATAACATGACGGAAATTGTCGCCGCCATTGCGGGCGCACTTCCCGACTGAAATTCCAGGAACCGACAGCACTGTCACCATTTGATACACACACCCACGATTCCCCCTAATGCCGAATCCGCACTTTTATCAAGGAAACCAAACTGTCGATCGAATGGCCGATCGAACTTTCCGATACAATTGCCGAACAGACGTTATCGACCGGGTCACGAGCCGCCTTGGGTTCCCAGGTTTATCTGATATGACTGCCCGTAGTCTTGAACGAACTGCGCCAAACCTTGATCCACCAAAAATTGGTTGAACAGCGCCGAGGTTCGGCCATCAGCACGAACAGCCTCGATGGACATGGGCCCGGTGGACGATTGCAACTCGGGCGGAAGAACTCCTGCCGAGAAAGCCGCCGTCAAGATTGCTTGGTGGGCGTTGCTCGTGGCTTGAGCAGCGAGCGGCTGTTCCGAGGGCCGTTCGAGGAATTGATACTCGGGCTTTCCCAGAGCTTCCATCACAAGATCTTGTACTACGCTGCCCGGCTCCACCCCAGCGATACCGAGGGCGGTTTCCGCGGGTTTGTAGATTCCAATCGCCTGGTCGGTGATACCCCCCGGCAAGTTGCGCCCCGATCATCTTTGCTTTGTACATGGCATCGTCGGGGTTGAGGGCCTCATCACCCTTCATCTGGTCCTGATGTATCAAAGCATCCCAGATAGCATTGTCGGCACGCCCGGCAAGGGCACCTACATCACTGGCTGCGAGCACAGCCGCAGGATTCTGGGGGTTTTCGGTCATGGCGCGTGCCAATTCGGTGATCCGGTAGTGCTCGATAGCTGTTGTCAGAGTGGTACGGCCCTCTTCCGAGTAGCCGCCGAGCTGCAGTAAGCGGTTCGCTTCCTCACCGTTCCACTGCACTCTCCCGTCGGGATGCACCACGCTGTCCTCGTAACCCGTAGCCTGATGAGGGGCGCTTACCGCGTCCAAATTGGATGCAACGGCCCTACTGACCGCTGACGAGAGCTCTGGGCTATTGGCAATGCCCTGCTTGGTCTTCTCCCACGCTGCGTCGTCATCCACCGGTGCGAGCATCGCGCCCAGACTCGCGAGCGCTTCTCGTCCTCTGGCGCTTCTAGGGTCGTCAGCAGGCAAACCTGCTTCCTGCGTGATTCGGTCGATCATGGTGGAAGCCGCGGCGCCGTTGTCGGAATCCGACCAGTCGTGGCCGAGGAGACTGCGCACGGTCTCTTCCGGCTTGTACCCCTCCGGCATCCCTTCGCCCGTCCAGATCTGATGGCTGGAGTCGGCATTGCGCCCGGCGATATCGAGGAATTGGGCCGCGGCATCGTCACGCCCCGGCCAGGTGTACTGGTCCTGCACCAGATCCGAGGATTTCAGGACGAGTTGGGTGCCCAACTCGGTGCCCGGCTCGTGGCCCGGGTTCGCCTCGCCGAGGAGAGCCGCGAGAGCGTTGGTGTCGTTCCACTGCTTCTGCAGGCCCACCAGCGGACCCCCTGGAACATCGGGTTCCAGCGGATCGGGATCGGTACGGCGGGCTTCCAGAAGCTGCCGCACACTTTCGGGAAGTTGCTGGTAGCTGCCGGGGTTCGTCAGGGTGCCGTCGGGATTGCGGCCGGTACCGATGTCCTCGTTGCTGACGATCATCAGGCCGTTCGCCAAAGAATCCAGCTGGGCCGCGGCCTCGGTGCTTCCCGCCGCCTCTTCGGCACGCAGATGCTCGCTCAGTGCCAGGATTCCGTCTTTACCTGCTGCTTGATAGAGGCTGCGGTAGTACTCCTGGACATCCGCCGGGAGGGAGTCGACCTCACCGCCCTCGGCAAGGACGCGCAGCTGCTCCTCCGTAAGCCCGCCCTGTGGTAGCCGACCGGCGATTTCCTCGAGCGTCTCGGTGTTCTCTTTGTCCGGAAGAGAACCGTTCGCCCAGGCAGCGAGTGCTTCACCGTCTTCTTTGCCCAGCTCACCCGAATCGTTGGGAGATAGTGTCGTCACCGCGACACCGTCACCGATCAGATCACCCCGCACCCTGATCTCCTGGGTCGCCGTCGTGATCCCCACGCCCATTTCGCTGATCGCGTTGGCGAGGCTGTAGTAGGCGTTGTTGATGGCGGCCTGGTGCGCGTGGACCTTGTCGGTCACTGTCTGCTGGTCCTCTTGGGACAACCCCGTACCCGTGCCCGATACCGCCCAGTTGTCGGCCACCTGGAGCGGGACCGGGCACGTGGGATCGTTCTCGGCGGCCCCCACCTTGTCCAGCAGGAGCCGGCGTTCGTTGCCCAGCCGCTGGTCCGCCGTCCGTAAGGCCGCGGCCACATCGCGGATCTCCTGGGAGAGCTTACGGCCCTGGTCGTGTTCCTCGGTGAACCGGTCGGCCGCCGCATCGTGCGCCAGCCCGGACCAGCTGGTGCCGCTGAAGTGCTGGAGTATGCGGCCGAGTTCGGTTTCGTACTGCTGGGTGTCGGTTTCGAGTTCGGTCGCCCACTCCGAGAGCTTCCCCGTGTCCCAGGCCTCGACCTCTTTACGGGTTGGCATGACCGGCGCCTCCGGGGAGTCGGAAATCCATCGTGTTCAGCTCGTCCTCGAACTGCTGATCCGTGGTGTTCATATCGTCGGCGCACTGCCTGACGATCCCGGACAGCGCTTGGATACGCAGCGCGATCCGCAACCACGCGCCTTCGGTGAACTCACCGGTCTGCGCGCAGATCGCGCCCAGGTTGCAACCCGGTAGCGCGGCACCGATCTGGTCGCCGGTGGTGCGTACGTCTATTTTGTCGATCTCCCCCGCGACGCTGTCCAACGTATCGGCCAGCTTCTTCAACTGGTCCATATCGGCTTCGAGCACGAACCGGTACCCCCTCCCACTCGCGGCGCCATCATCCGGTTGCCGTGAACAACAGTGCGGTGCGACCCTATCCGAGCGGCCGGAAACCGGCGAACGGAAGGTTAGCGAAGGCAACGTATACTGAGGCGCGCTGTACGGCATCCACTGCCGGCGCCGATGGGGCGAAGGGGGCTGTTCGTGAGCGAACAGGAAACACCAGCGATTCCGGAAATACTCCAGCCGGGAATCGGCGACTATGTCGCCGCCGGACGAGCACAAACCGCGCAGCAGCGGTCCACGGCCGCACAGAACCGGGTGGCCACCGGCGATTCGGAACTCGCGGCCCTCGGTGCCGGCACCGATCCCGAATTCGTCACCACCCTCGAGCATTTCGAAGGCTGGACGCACCAGGCCATGTACGAGGCGGTGCACGGCGCGGGCGGAATGGACGCGGCCGGCCTCCGCACCCTGCAGCGGGTGTGGCGGGAGAACTACTCGGATCTGGTGAATCTTTCGACCTTCAATCTGCTGGGTATGAACCGGATCTTCGGAGAAGGACTCTGGACCGGTGACAGCGCGGACGCGGCACAAGCGGCGGCCGAACGGTATTCGGCGGTGGCCAATCAGATCGGGCGAGTCTTCGGATCTGTGGCCAACAGGTTGGACGCGCTGGCGTGGGCGGCGGAAGCGCTGCGTGCGGCCGTGCAACCACCGCCGAATACGGCGGTGGTGCAGATCGACCCCGACGATCCCACGCAATCCGTCCTCCCGGGCCTGATGAGTCCCGAATACGCAGACCAGGCGCGCGCCGCCCAGGAAGTGGCCCGGCAGGAAGCGGTACGAGCGCTCAACAACATCTACAAACCGACCTACCCCCCGGCGGGCTCCGGAGTACCCACCTATGTGATGGTGCCGCAGATCGGCGGCGATACGCCCGGCACTCCCGCAGGGACGTCACCGAGCCCTCCGGGTTCACCCGGCGCCGCCCCGGTGACGCCCGACGACGGAACGCCACCCCAGCAGAATCCGGTAGCGCCCGGCGGGGAAAACCCGCTCGCGCTCGATCCGGAGCAACTGGGCGCGCTCGAAGGTCTCCTGCCCGATACCGGTGAAGTGCCGGGCGGAGACCCGGCCGCGACCACACCGGCCGGGGTGACTCCGAGTTCCACGGCCACACCGGGTGGACCGGGCGCGCCGGGCCCGGGCACCCAGTCACCTGGGCCGAGCAGTCCGGAACCACCCGGCCGGACGGTCAACGGCCCGGGTGGGCCGGGGACCGCGGCTGTCCCGCCCGCGGCCGCGGCCGCCGCAGGGCCTCGCGGCGGAGCTTCCCCCGGTCGTGGATCGATGATGCCGGCCATGCCGGGCGCGGCCGGCGCCGGCCGGCGCGGGGAGAACGACGACGAGCATTCGGCTCCCGATTATCTGCGGCGCGTACACGACGATTGGACCGAGGGTCTGGGTAGTCCCGTCGGTGTGATCGGCGCGGACCCAGCGGACGAAACGTTGCCCGCGAGCCGGGCCTCCGTACCGCGTTCAGAGCTGTACGACGGTTTCGGGAGCGAGTTCGGGAATGAACCGACGTCCCCTGCGGCCCATGGGTCCGCGGGAACCACCGGCACGCCGCTGCCGAACCGGACCGGATCCCCCGAACCGGCTCTTCCCGGTACCAACCCGTCCACCCGGGCTCCGAGCAGCGGTGCACCCGGTCGAGCCCCTCGCAGCGGTCCGGTCGGCTGGGCCCCCGGCACCAGCCCGGCCCACCACGCTCCCAGCACCAGCCCCGCCCACCACGCTCCCAGCACCAGCCCCGCCCACCACGCTCCCAGCACCAGCCCCGCCCACCACGCTCCCGACGAGCAGATGTCCGGCAGCGGCCCGGCCGGCCAGGAACCACCCGTACGGAACATTTCCCCCTCCCCGCCTCCCGCGATTCCGGCCGAAGGCCGGAGCGAACCGAGTCCGACCACCGACACGGTCGTCTTCACCGCTACGGGCAGCGGGCCGATCATGGACGAGTCCGCGGCCGGGAATTCCCCCGCACCCGAGCCGGAAATCTTCACCGTCACGGGCAGCGGGCCCATCATGGATATCGAGAATCCGGGCGGCGCCCCACCACGATGACCCACCACGGACAGCGAAAATGGACGTTCGACCCGGATGAGTTCGCCTGGGTCTGGGGCGAAACGGGCCGTGATGTCTACCCCGACCCGGTCAGCATCGTCGAATCCGCCACCACGGAGTACGAATACCAGCTGCTCGTGAAGGAGATCAGCACACGCTACCCACGCGGTAGCGCACCCGATCTACTTGCTGTTCTTCGAATTCTCGCCGATCCCGAACTGCGGATCACCTGTACCGGGTATTCCCATCGTTTTCCCGAAAGGCGTCTTCGGGTGCTGGCCGCCGCCGTCGGCGAGGCGGGCGCGGTACTGTTCCAGCGATCGGGACCGACCGCGGAAGTGGGCGGGGATGTGCAGGTGGCGGCCACCTCCCGGGCCGGTCTGAGCCGGCATATCGCCGCGGCGATGCCGGTCAATACACCGGGGCCGGTGCCGAAGATGGTGGGGTACACGCCCCGCGTCCGAGGTGAAGAACAGCCGGTCACCTGGTTCCGCGACGGCGCCGGCCGCGCACCGGTCGAGGAGCAGATCCGGGCTTTCCTGCGTGCGCCGCGGGCCGCCGAAGGTTATCTGAAACTCGAACCCCACGTGGGGAACCGGGATACGACCACCTATCTCAGCTGGGTCGATATCCGGGACGACCGGCCCGCCGCCGGGCGTTACCTGATCACTGTCGACCAGAACGAAACCGTGGTCGAGCCGATTTCCCGGGAGGGCATCGAGCATCGCTTGTCGATATCGGTGACGTCTTCCGGCCGGTGATCTCCACGCTCGGGGAATTCGCGAATTGCGAGGTCGCGGAAGATTCGCTGGGGTTCCGCACCGGCGCCGTACCTTCCCCGTGTCCGGCGCCGGATGCGGATCCCGGGTGGCCGTAACCCGTTGCCGCAGCAGGCCACCCGAGGGACCAGAGTACGCGCTCCCGGCGCGATAACCGGGAGGTCGACTCGGGGTGTCGAAAATGGAGACGCAATATTGCACGGCGCCGCTTGGTATTTCGCCGACCGCATCGGTGAGCTGTATCCCCGACCGATACAGCTCACCTGCCACACCGGTTGTTCCGGCGCGGTCGGTCGGGGTATGCCGACAGCAGACGGTCACACCTCCGGGTGACGGTTCGCTTCCGGTCGGCGGCGGTGCGGAAACGTCGCACCGGCGACCGAGGTGGCCGGCGCGGCGAACCGCACCCGAGGAAAATACCGCAGGGCTCCGCGACCGCGACAACCGGATCGCGGAGCGCGTACCCGGGGTGAATTCGGCGGTTCGCCATCCGTTAGCGCTACATCGGTTATTTCGTGTATCGACTACATGCGCGGACCGGAAGCGGCATACCGGGGGCGGCGCTCAGCGCAGATCCGCGGTGGCACGTTCGGCGAGCAGCACGACGGTGGCCTGCGGACCCCGGCTCAGCGGCACCGGAACCACCGACAGGTCGACCACCGACAACCCCTGCACCCCGTGTACCCGGTACCGCTCGTCGACGACCGCCCGCGGATCGTCCGCGCGGCCCATCCGGCAGGTGCCCGCGAGATGCTGCGAGGTACCGAGCCGCTCCCCCAACCACCTGTCCGTGATATCGCCCGCGCCGATCCATTCGGCCGACATCGCCTCCAGCACCTTCCCGGTGAGTTCCACCGCGGCCCGGAGGCGGGCCCGATCGGAAACGGTCGTCAGGTAGTTGAGCTCGATGCGGGGCGGGGTCAACGGGTCGGCGGTGGCCAGCCGGACACTGCCGACCCCGTGGGGCCGCATCAATGTCACACCCATCCGGTGGACACCGGAGGCGAACGGGACCGCGTAGGGCCGGATTTCGATATCGTCGAATTCCAGCACGTACTCCAGCGGGACCGCACGGCCGGAAGCGGCCGGATGCCGGTAGTCGATCTCGATCTCCGGATGATCGGTGGCCCACTGCCCGACCGGCACCTCGGCCACCAGCGGGATATCCAGGGCGGCGAGCTGATCGGCAGGCCCGATCCCGGACCGCAGCAGCAGTGCCGCCGATTCGATGGCACCGGCGCACAACACCACCCGATCCGCCCAGATGGTTTCGAGTTTCCCGCCGGACAGACGATCCACACCCACCACCCGGGTGCCGTCGAAGCGCAGCCGGGTGATCAGGGTATCGCCGAGTACGGTGAGATTGGGCCGGGAGAGCGCGGGCAGCAGATAGGCCTGGGCGGGCCCGATCCGATGGTGGCGGCCCATCTCGTCGGGTGGGCCGACGGTACACGGGACCGGGCCGACCCCGGATTCGGCGCCGCCCGGTAGCGCGTTCCAGTCCGCCACCTCGCCGAAACCGAGGTCCAGGCAGGCCGCACCGAACTCCTCGAGTAGCGGGGTGGGCCGGGTGACGCGGCGTACCGGTACCGGGCCCGCACGCCCGTGGCCGGGGTGATCCCCGTAGTCGTGATCGTTCTCCAGGGCCCGCAGGTACGGCAGTACTGCTTCGAAATCCCAGGCGGAAGTGCCGACCTCACCGCTCCAGGCAGCGAAATCGTGGGCCACCGCCCGGATGAAGTAGCAGCCGTTCACCGAACCGGAACCACCGATACCGCGACCACGTACGATCCGCCCCGGCCGATTCCGGCTGAGGGCCACCGGGTACCGCCACAGCCAGGGCGCCCGCTCCTCGTGCGGCAGGGCGGCGCTGTCGCGCAGCGGCGGCGGGAAATCCGCGGCGGACGCCCAGCGAGGCCCCGCCTCTACGAGCCGCACCGTATGCCCGGGGTCCTCGCTCAGCCGCGCGGCCAGTACACAACCGGCGGTACCGCCACCGATGATCAGTGTGTCCACCACGTCCGGCCCCGGCTACTGCGGTGGGGCGGTGGGTTTCAATGCGGCGGGGCTGCCCGCCCGGACCACACCCAGCCATAGGCCGGTGCCGTAACCGATATCGTCGACCCGCCGGAAGGCGATATAACGCAGCGGGTCCAGTCCACCGGCTTCCCGATGGGTGTACCAGTCGACCATGCCCTCGGCCACCGCCAGCGTCAGCGCGATCCGCCGGATGCGGCGGGAGAAGAGCATGGCGGCCAGGGTTATCGGCCAGTAGTGCCGGCACATGGCAGAGGAGATCCGCCACAGGCCCGCGAAGAAACCGCGGGCCACATAGATCGCCGCGACGCCGGTGGGGTTGTCGACACCGGCGAACGCGCGCCGCAATCGCCGCAACGGCACCAGCAGGGTGAGCAACGCCCCCAGCAGGCCCCACCTGGTACGGGTCCCCAGGAGGAGCGCGGCCACCGCCGTCCACTTCGGCACCTGGAGCGGCGAGACCATACCGGCGTGCCGTTCGCTCAGCGGAGCGGCGCCGGTGCCGTAGAACATCTTGCGCCGGAACCAGTCACGGAAGGACACCCGGTGATCGTGGGCCACATGGGCGGCCGGTTCGTATCGCGCCCGCCAGCCCGCGCGTTCGAGCCGCCAGCACAGGTCCACATCCTCGGCGACCTGCATGGTCTCGTCGAAACCGCCCTCGGCCTCCAGCACCGAGCGCCGCACCAGCAGCGCGGCACTGGGTACATACGACACCACGCCCCGCGACTGCACGGCGGATTCACGGCGGCCCAGGTCCAGCGAGGAACGGGTGTGTTCGTAGCGGGCCAGCGTATTGGATTCCGGGTCCAGGGCCACGATCCGCGGCGCGACCAACGCCACCTGCGGATCGCTGAAATGTCCGAGCATGACCTCGAGCCAGCCGCTGCGCGGTACCACATCCGAATCGAGGAAGGCCACGAACTGGGTGGTCGCGGCACGCAGCCCGGTATTGCGGGCGGCGGCCGGGCCGCGGCTGCGTTCGTGCCGCAGCACGGTTACCCGGCACCGGTTGGTGTGCTGCTCGTCGACCCGGACCGGTTCGTCGGAACCGTCGTCGACGACGATCACCGTATGCCCGCGCAGCGCGGCCAGGAGCCGGGCCAGACCGTCGGGATTGTTGTGCAGCGGCACGATGATGGTGACGTCCTGCGGGGACGGCAGCAGCCGGGGCCGGGGATTGGCCACACCGGAGTCCAGTAGCCGTCTGGCAACCACGGCCGATTGCGGACCGTTCACTTCGAGGTAGCCGTCGCCGATCATCTCCGCGGCCTCGGGGGCCAGGCGCAGCAATCGGGCAGGTGAGCCACCGATAAGGATGCGTCCCCCCGAGTATGCGCGTACCCGTGGGTCGATACGCACCCCGAATCCGTCGGGCAGGCGATCATGGCGCATTCCACGGATGGTAACTGCCGATTCGATGGAAGACATCAGCAGTCCGGGAAAAAGTGCTCCGGCCCGGAGAAAAACCTGTGAGCACGGTTGATATGAGCATGAAACAGGTCACCCGACCGATAGCACCGGCATGAGAAACCGCCCGGAGCAACGATCTGGCTATCGCGATTCCGGGCGGTTCCGACGGCTCTCACACCAGTGGACTCTGATCACACAAGCGAACTCTCATCACATGAGTGGACTCTCGTCACACGCACGTGCCGGTCGTTTCGCCGGCGGCAGCAGCGTCAACGGGACCGGCCCGGCGGAACGGGACCGGCGCGGTGCGCTCTTACGGGAATGGTCCACCGCCGGACGCGGGATGACACGTCCGGTATCGGCCAGCGCGGCTTCGCCGTAGCCCTGGACGCATTCCGGATCCGGTCCGTCGGCGGGGAGTCCGGTGAAGAACTTCGCCGCCATACACCCGCCGCGGCAGGAGTCGTAGTGCGCGCACGAGGCACAGGCCCCACCGCCGCTGGGCTCGCGCAGTTCGGTGAACAGTTCCGATTCCCGCCACACGGTGGCAAAACCCCCGTCGGTGACCACGTTCCCGGCATGGAACCGGTCGTGGATCGCGAACGGGCAGGCGTAGACATCGCCCACCGGATCGACCAGGCAGACCACCCGCCCGGCCCCGCACATGTTCAGGCCGGGCAGGGCCTGGCCGTACGCGGAAAGGTGGAAGAAGGAATCCCCGGTGAGCACGCCCTCCCCGTTGCGCAGCAGCCAGTCGTACAGGGTGCGCTGCTGCTCCGGTAGCGGATGCAGTTCATCCCAGACATCCGCGCCACGACCGGACGGACGCAGCCGGGTGAGCCGCAGGGTGGCACCGTAACGATCGGCGATCTCCCGGAACTGGTCGAGCTGCTCGATGTTGTGGCGGGTGGCCACCACCGAGAGTTTCGCGTCCCGGAAACCGGCCGCCGCCAGGTTCTCCAGTGCCCGGATCGCCATATCGTAGGATCCGGGCCCGCGTACCGCGTCGTTCACGGCGGCATCGGCACCGTCCAGCGAGATCTGGACGTCGACATAATCGCTCGCGGCGAGACGCTGTGCGACCTCGGGAGTGATCCGCACCCCGTTGGTGGAGAACTTGACCCCCACCTGGTGCGCGGTCGCGTAATCGACCAATTCCCAGAAGTCGGGACGCACCGTGGGTTCACCACCGCCGATGTTCACATAGAACACCTGCATCCGCTGGAATTCGTCGATCAGCGCCTTGCACTGTTCGGTATCGAGTTCCCGCGGATCTCGCCTGCCGGACGAGGACAGGCAATGTACGCACGAGAGATTGCACGCATAGGTGAGTTCCCAGGTGAGGCAGATCGGAGCCGCCAGCCCGGATTCGAAGCGATCCACCAGCCGGACGGCCGGATCGGCCGGCCCCACACCGGTGAACGGCGCGGGCTCGGTGAGCACCGCCGTTTCCGGCGCCTGCTGGATCATCTCCGATTCGGCAAGGCCGGCCAGCGCTTTCACGTACGGTTCCGCGGCCGAGTCCCCGATCCCGGCGGCCCGGATGGCCGCGCGGGCAGAGGTATGCCCGGGCAGGGAGCGCACGATCTCGACGATCCGGGGATTTTTCAGGAAGGACAGTTTGCGGGTGCCGAAGTGGTACAGCAGCGCGCCGAACGGTTCCGGGCGCAGGGCCACTCTGGGATGCAACTGCCAGCGGGTTTCCAGATCGAGCATATCCGGCTCCGCCGATCAGTAGACGCCGCACATACCGTCGATGGACACCTCTTCGATCAGGCTTTCCTCGACGACGGGAGCGTCTTCGGCCGCGTGACTCCCGACGGTGCCGACCGGTCCGCGGTGATCGGTTTCGGCCGGTCCGAAGGAACGGTTGTCCGCCATGGCTACCTCCACAGATTGGTGCCTGCGCCGGCCGGATGGTCGCGTGTCTCCGCCGTAGCGGCACCCGGCGCGGTACCGCCGGTGAGCCGTGGCACAGTGCCGGCGCCGCGATCGCGGGATGCGATCGCCGTCACACCATAACGTCATCCACTGACAAAATGGAACAGTTTGCGATTATCCGTCACACTCCCGTCTCCGCCCCGGCCGTGCGCGCCCACATCACCCGTTCCGATCACAGCACCATCACGTGTGGTCATAGACTGCGAGGACAAAGCAGCTGAAGAGAACGTGACGGGCGGACGTCGCTCGACGTGGTAGAGGTGGCAATGGGAGTCGTGCGGATGCAGACGAGCGGGGGCGGGGGAGGAAACGGCAGTACCCTCTCGGAGACCGAGATCGTCGAGGCGGCGCTGCGCGTGGTGCGCGCCGACGGGGTGGAGAAGCTGTCCATGCGACGGCTCTCCCGCGAACTGGGCGTCTCGCCCATGGCGCCCTACTACTACGTCGCGGACAAACGGGAGCTTCTGGACCTGGTGGCCACCGCCGCGCTGGCCGGGGTCCGTAAACCGCCACCCGAATCGGGCCCCTGGCAGGATCGCCTGGTCGATCTGCTCGCCCAGATCGATGAACGCCTCCGCCGGCATCCGGGTCTGGGCGATGTACTCATCGAGCAGATGCTGGGCAAACAACTCGACCTGATCGCCGGCATCATGGAGATCCTGTACGAGGCCGGTTTCAGCGACCGCAATGTCCTGGCCGGCTATGCGACCATCCACACCTACCTCTTCGGCCGCCGCCGGGTGAACCCCCGCAATCTGGACACCCCGCCCGATGTCGTGATGCCCGAGCGGGTGGCCCGCGCCATGGAGCATCTGCCGGATCTACGCGGCCGGTATTCCTACGATTTCGGGATCGGCGTGCTGGTCGCCGGACTCGAGGGGCAACTGGGGCGTCAGCATGCCGCCGGCATAGGCTAAAATTGAAACACGTTCTAGTTTTGCCGTAGGCTCGGTGCCGACGGCCACCAGTGTCGAGAGGACGAGATGACCACCGTCGAAGTGCCCCATGGCTCGCGATCCGTCGTCTTACGGGTCGCCGAGGTCATCGCGGAAACCACCGACGCGAGCTCGCTGGTCTTCGAGGTCCCCGAGCAGGCGCGTGACAAGTTCGCATACCGGCCCGGCCAGTTCCTCACCCTGCGCATCCCCAGCGACCGCACCGGCTCGGTGGCCCGCTGCTATTCGCTGGCCAGTTCGCCGTTCACCGACGACCGGCCCAAGGTCACGGTGAAACGGACCAAAGACGGTTACGGGTCCAACTGGCTCTGCGACAACATCAAACCAGGAGACCAACTGGAGGTGCTACCGCCCTCCGGCGTGTTCACCCCCGAGAACCTGGACGACAACCTGCTGCTGTGCGCGGCGGGCAGCGGTATCACCCCGGTGATGTCCATCCTCAAATCCGCACTGGAACGCGGTACCGGCCGGATCACGCTGTTCTACGCCAACCGGGACGCCGAATCGGTGATCTTCGCCGCCGAACTGCGTGAACTGGCCGAGCGGCACCCGCGGCGGCTCGTCGTCGTGCACTGGCTGGAAACGCTACAGGGGCTGCCGACCGTCACCGCGCTGGCCGAACTGTTCCGCCCCTACCCCGAATACGCCGCCTTCATGTGCGGCCCGCGGCCGTTCATGGATGGGGTACACGAGGCGCTCGCCCAGGTGGGGGTCCCGCGCAACCGCACCCATGCCGAGATCTTCAACTCCCTCGCCGGCGACCCCTTCGCCGAGAGCGCACCGGTCGAGATCTCCGCCGAGGAAGCCGCGGACGCGGCCACCGTGGAGGTGGAACTGGACGGCGAGGTACACAATCTGAGCTGGCCCCGTAAACAGACCCTGGTCGACATCATGCTGGACAAGGGCATCGATGTGCCCTACTCCTGCCAGGAAGGCGAATGCGGCTCCTGCGCCTGCACGGTGCTGGAGGGCAAGGTCGAGATGGACAATGCCGAGATCCTCGACCCGGAGGATATCGAGAACGGCTACATCCTCGGCTGCCAGGCACACCCGGTGACCGACCACCTGCGCATCCAGTTCTGACCGGCCGGCCGGCTATCCCGCGCCGAGGAGCCGGCCGGGCTCGTAGGCCGCCGCACCCGGCGGCAACTCCCCCGGCCGGCCGCTCAGGTACACCCGGACGGTCCCCTCGCCGGTGGTCGGCCGGCCCAATGCCTCCATCCGCCGGATGGTCTGCGCCGCGACGGCCTGCGCACTGTCGAACAGGCGCACCCCCTCGGGGAGCGCGGCGACAATGGTGTCCACGATCAACGGATAGTGCGTGCAGCCCAGCACCACTGCCTCGACATCGGCGGGCGTACGCGCGGCCGCGTCGGCCACCGCGGCCCGCACCGCGGCCATATCGCCGCGGTCCACCGCTTCGGCCAATCCGTGACAGGCCACCCCGGTGATCTCGGCGTCACCGCCGAAACGGGCGATCAGATCCGCCTGATAGGGACTGGCCGTGGTGGCGGCGGTCGCCCATACGGCCACCGAAGCGCATACGGCCGCGGCCGGTTTGATCGCCGGTACCGTCCCCACCACCGGCACATCGGCACCCAGATCGGCACGGACGTGTTCCAGCGCGGTCACACTGGCCGTGTTACAGGGCAGCACCACCACCTCGGCGCCCAGGTCGCGCGCGGTGCGGGCGGCGGAAACCACCCGGTCGACCACCCACTCCTGCGGTTTCGGACCCCACGGCGCGCCCTCGGGATCCAACTGCAGCAGCAGATCCACATCCGGGCGCAGCTTGCGCAGCCACGCCGCGGTGGGCAGCAAACCGAAACCCGAATCGATGAGCGCGACGATCACACCCACAGGTTATTGAGTCGCGCCGAGCAGTTCCTCCACCGGGGCGGCCGCGGCGATCCCGGCGCGCATCTTCATCACTCGGCCGGTCATACCGGCACCGACCACACCGGCCAATCGGCCCGCACGGAAGTAGTAGGCCAGGAACTTGCGGCCGTCGTCGGCCAGTATGTGGACCTCGTCCGACGCCCGCGGCGTACCGAGCGCCTGGATCTTCAGGTCGTACTGGTCGCTCCAGAAATACGGCACCTGTGGTGCGCTCGGCGCCGGCACGCCCAGAAGCGCGCAGGTCAGCAATTTGGCCTGTTCACCCGCATTGGTCCAGTGCTCGGTCCGGCGATGTTCACCGGTCGGGGTGCGCCAGGCGGCCACATCGCCGACCGCCCAGACGCCGGGCACGGTGGTACGGCCGCATTCGTCGGCGAAGACTCCGCCGCCCGCGGCGGGGCCGGCCAGTTCGATCCCCGATCCCACCAGCCAGTCGGTCACCGGACGTGAGCCGATCCCGGCGACCACCAGATCCGCGGAAACCTCGGACCCGTCGGCGAGTACCGCCCCCCGCACGCGACCATCGGGATGCGCCAGCAGCTCGCCGACGCCGACCCCGCAACGCAGGTCGACACCGGCGCCCCGATGCAGGCGGGCCACCAACTCGCCCACCTCGGCGCCCAGGACGGAGGCCAGCGGTGTGGGCTGCGGTTCCACGAGCATTACGGGCACGTTCTCGGCGCGCAGGCTCGCGGCCACCTCGCAGCCGATGAAACCGGCGCCTATCACCAGCGCACGCTCGGCACCGCGCGCTCCGTCGCGGAGTGCGACCGCGTCGTCGTGGCTGCGCAGCACATGTACCCCGCTGAGGTCCTCGGAGCCGGGAAGCGGCCGCGGCCGCAGTCCGGTGGCGATGACGAGGTGGGCGTAGGTCACCGCCGTGCCGTCGGCGAGACGCACCTGCCGGGCGGCGGTATCGACACCGACCGCCGGCGAACCCAGCCGGAGGTCGATCTCCTTCTCGGCGTAGAAGTCAGCCGGGCGCAGCGGTGTCGATTCGATTTCACCGCGAACGAACTGTTTGGACAGCGGCGGGCGATCATAGGGCGCATACGCCTCGTCCCCGAGAAGTACCAGGCCACCGCTGTATCCGGCGCGGCGCAGTTCCTCGGCGGTGCGCAGCCCGGCCAGGCCGGCACCGGCGATCACGATCGGCGCGGACATACCGAACTCCCTCCCGCGGCCACTGCCGCGCCTGTAACACGTTATAGAAATACGTGTAGCCCACCCTAACTCGCGCGACGATGCCGCGGAAGCGCCTCCGATACGCACCATTTCGCCGCGCAATCGTGTCCGTGGCGATATCAACCCTTCACCCCGGGAACGCTATACCGAGGTCAGGCCCTGTTCACGGACCTGTTTCCAGTTTCAGGAGGCCACTATGTTCACCGAAAGCCGGACCCAGGATTTCCTGGCCGTCGTGCTCGGCGCCTTCACCGCTCTCTCACCGCTCTGGGTGGATACCAACGAGCGGGCGACCTGGACGATGATCGTGCTCGGCACACTGATCGCGCTGACCGGGCTCGCCCAGATGTACCGACCGGCGCTGGCACCGGCCGACTACGCCATGGCTTTGTTCGGTGCGCTGCTGTTCCTCGCTCCGTGGGTCATGGACTACACCGCGTACAACGGCGCCTCGTGGACCTCATGGATCGTCGGACTCGTCACCGTCGTCCTCGCGGTCGCCGCGCTGCCCGCGATCGCCGGGCGCATGCACCGGGCGGCACCACACCACTGACAGCGCCCGCACCGTCACCCGCCGGGCCGTCCGGCGGGTGGGCGCATTTGCGCCATTGCGGTCTCGGAAATTTTCCCCCGGAACAGACATCGGACCCCGGGCGCCGTCATCGGAGCTTCCGCGGCTACCCGGCACCGCACGGCCCGGCTTCCTGGCACGTCAGCGATCCACGGCTCCGGGATCGGCGGTGGGCGGGTGACTCCTGACGGAAATGTAATCCTGGCCACCCGGGGCAGCCGAGGCGGTGGCGACCGGCTTCGCACACTAGAACGAAATCCACCCCGGCGGGTAAGAATGGGCTCATGGATGCCGAAAATGCCAGCCTCGGAGACGAACGTCGTGCTCGCCCGGAGGAGTACGGGCGCGCACAGCGGAACTCCGAGTCGAGGGGCTTCGCCGGCTTCGGATCGAACGGATTCGATCCGGCGAATGGTTCGAACGGCGCCACGAACCACTCCGATTCCGTTCCCGACCACGGTTACACGTGGACTCCCGCACCACCGTCGACCCCGCAGAACCAGCAGAACACCGGTGGTTCGGTGGCGCTGGACCCGTTCGCCACCTGGAACACCCCGGGCGTCATCGGTGACGCGCCGGCTCCCGGGCTCATGACTTCCGGTGGGCAGGATCTGGACCCGCGCTTCGCCACGCCGGCCCAGGACGGTCCACCGTTGCCCGCACCCCCCGACAACCCTCGCGATCCCGACGGACCCGAAACCGCGGCCCTGCCCACCCGCTCCCCGGCCGGGGGCGCGCATACCCACGCCGACACCACGGATATGCCACGTATTCCGCAAACCGGCGCCCCGACCGCGGCCCTTTCCTCCTCCTCTCGTATCCCGATGCCCGGCGCACATCCCACGGACTCCACCGACCCGACGGTCCCGGCCTCGACCGGGCTGCCGGAACGACGGCCTCAGTTGTCCGGCGTGACGAGCACGCCGCGGCCCGCCACCGATCCCGCGGAGCCATCGACCGGCCCGGCGCCGTATCCGGGCGAGGAGAACTACCGCCCGGCGGACAGCGATCCGGGCACGTTCACCGAATCCTCCACCGATCCCGGCTCACTGCCGAGCTGGCTCAGTTCGATCGGTGAGGAACCGGCGCCCCAGCCCGTGGAGTCCGGGGGCCGACGCCGCAAGCTCGAACCGGACGAGCCCGCCGAGCCGTTCAACCCCTTCGCGGATCAGCATTCCGGCGCACCGTCCGCCGATACCGCCGATCCACGCGATCTGCCGGGTACGCCCGCGGAATCCGACCCCGCCGAATCCGCCTCGGCCGACCGCCCGAAACAGCCGTCGTTCGCCCTGCCCACCCGGACGCCGTCGGCGTACCCCGCCTCCGCCGCCGGCAGCGATACCGCACCGGAGGCCCTGCCCGCTCGGCGGCTGCCCCGTTCCGCGGCCCGGCATGCGCCCGCCCGAGAGCCGGAGCCGGTATCGGAAAACCTCCCGAACGCCGATTCCGTCGCGGAACCGGAAACGCCGCGTCCACTCGAAACCCCGGCGGATCCCGAGGGGTCCGACGCCGGCACCGCCCGGGAACCGGCGGTTCCACGCCGGCTGCCCCGCTCCGCCGCGCGCTACACCCCCGAACGGCAAGACGATCGTTCCGGCGAACCGGAGCCGGATTCCGCCACTCCGTTGCGGATCGTCACGTCCGGCGACGAGGACACCGCACCACCCGACGACGAACCGGCCGCGGCCACCGCGCCACCGCGCCTGGCTCCGCCACCGGACAGCGTCCCGATACTCGACCGGTTACTCGAGCAGGAACCCGCGCGCGGTATCGATCCCGGTGACGAGTCCGCGGCCCCGGTGGCCGAGATACTCACTCGGATCCTGGAATCCGAGCAGGAGAACGGGGGGTCGCGGCACGCGGAACCCACCGATTCACCGGATGAGGAGGGCCCGGCGGCGCAGCGCGGTCCGGCGGCCGCGGCGCTGACCCTGGTACCCGACGAGGAAGCCGATGCCACGCAGGCACGCACCGCGCAGAGCGAAATCCGGCCGCCGCTCGAAACCCGGCGTTCCCGGCGTGCCCGAGAGGCCGCCGAAGCCGCTGCCCCACTGACCGGACAGCCGGAGCCGTCGCTCACGGCGCCTGCGGCGAGCACCGAACCGGAGCCGGCCGCGACCCGCGCGAGCGATACCGCGTCCCGGCACGGCCGCAACGAGGAGGGCGCCGATATCGATATCCATCTCATCATGCGTTTGCTCACCGCAAGCGATGATCTGGAAGTCCTCGCTGGTCAGGCCGAGACGGGTGAGGTCTCGGCCGCCGAGGTGGCCCGCGCCGCACGGGAGGCCCGCGCGGCCGTACTCGCGGCGGTCTCCGCCTGGTACGGCGGACCGGCTCAGATGGTCAAATTCGCCAACGCCCTGCTGCAGGCCGCGCGCGAATCCTGATACGACACCGCCACCCCCGGGACCCGGTCGCGCTTTCCCACCGGCCGGCCCCGGTGGTCGCGGCCCGCGCGGGACCGGCCGGTGGCCGGCGATGCGAAGCTACCCGGCGGCGGGCCCCTGCCCGGACTCGACCGGCGGTTCCGTTTCCGCACCGGCGCTCGTCACCGCCGTCCACCGTTGCGCGAGCCGTCGGCAGGCCCGGACCAGTTCAGGGGGCTCCACCTCGGTGATATCGGCGTCGAAGGTGGCGAGGAGTCCCGCGATACCGGCCCACGACCAGGCTCCGAGAGTGATACGGCAGTGCCCCGGATCGAGGTGCTCGACCACCGATCCGCCCGGCGCCCAACGCGCGACGATCTCGGCCGCGAGGTTCAGGCGAGCGCTTCCGGTGTACTGCCACGCGGCGGGAGTATCCCCCCGATCGTGAGTGGTCGTGACGAAGCGGGCGACATCACCGCCCGGGAGATCCCGTGGTGTGAACGGGATACCGGTCGGTGGGTGGAGGTGGAGGCCGTCGAGGCGGTGCACCCGCCACGTACTGTCCTCGAGATCGAAACCGACCAGGTACCACCGGCCGGCCCAGACCACCATATGGTGCGGCTCGATCCGGCGCGCCGGTGCGAACCCGGTATCGCCTGGAGCGGCCCGGGTGCCGTCGGCGCGAAGCGTATCGACGACGAGCACCTGGCGGTGCCGTATCGCGCTGCCGGCGGCCTTCAACACCTCCGGCTCGATGGGCGGCGCCGGAAACTCCCAATAATTCCGCAAACTGGTGACCCGCAGGGATTTCACCGCCGCGCGCAGCCCGGTGGGCATCACCTGCTCGAGGGTGTCCAGCGCCCGCGCGGCGTCCTCGTCCAGGCCGAAGACGGTGGTCGGGGCGGTCTGCAGGGCCACCGCGACCGCGAGAGCCTGGTCCTCGTCGAACAACAGCGGCGGCAGGACATACCCAGGCCCGAGCTGATATCCGCCGCCCGGCCCGTGCAGCGTCACGATCGGATAGTCGAGCAGGCGCAGGGTCTCGATATCCCGCCGCACGGTGCGCTCCCCGACCCCGAGCCGGGCGGCGAGTTCTCCGAGTGTCCAGCGTCGCCGCGTGGCGAGCAGCGAAAGCAACCGCAGCGCCCGCCGGGAGGTGTCGGCCATTTTGCGCATAATAGTGGACGCTCGATGTCCACCACTGATGCCATTGTCGTCTTCGGGAAGTTGTCCGGCACGAACCCGAGGAAAAGGAAGACATTGCGCATCATCATCATCGGCGGCGGTATCGGGGGCCTGGCACTGGCTGCCGGTCTGCGGCGGCACGAGTTCGACGTACAGGTGTTCGAGCGGGATGTCGACCCAGCCGAGACCGGGGGGTACCACATCACGCTCGACGGCCCGGCACAGGCGGCCCTGCGGGAACTCGTCGCCCCGGAGATCTTCGAACGGCTGTTGAGGTCGGCCTCGGCGCTGCGCCTGCGCGCCTCGGACGCGTTCTGGGACCGGCGCGGTCGTCTGCTGGGCTACGGACCGGACCTCGGTGACAGCCCCAGCGTGGATATCGACCGCATCACCCTGCGTACCGTGCTGGCCGACGCGGTGGGCCCCGACCTGCACCTGGGGCGCACCGTCACCGCGATCGGGCGGGCAGAGAACGCAACGCCGACGGCCGTGTTCACCGATGGCTCCTCGCACTCCTGCGATCTCCTGATCGGCGCCGACGGCACCCACTCGCTGGTCGCCCGTCATCTCGCCGGCGGTCCCACCAGCGAACCCACCGGCATCATCGGTTTCTCCGGCCGGACCGCGGCAGGCGACCTCGAAGCCTCCGAACGCCGCCGGCTCGGGCCACGCTCGGGGACGGCGATCGGTCCGGGCGGCACGGCACTCTACATCGGCTACCT
Organism: Nocardia sp. X0981; assembly: GCF_977089955.1. NCBI lineage: Bacteria > Bacillati > Actinomycetota > Actinomycetes > Mycobacteriales > Nocardiaceae > Nocardia > Nocardia sp. X0981. The sequence continues at coordinate 778,229 of NZ_OZ372435.1, forward strand.
CGACCCGGTGGGCAACGCCGTACTCGACGCCACCGGCCCCCGGGAGTCGATCACGTCCGGCCCCACCTACATCTGGGGCGCCATGTTCGGCGAATCCGCTGAAACCGACTCGATGCGCGACCTCCGCGGCGCCGCACTGGGGTCGGCGCTGCACGCCGCCTTCCGCCGCCGCGGATGGAGCGAACCCGCACTCGAAGTCATCACCCGAGCCGACCCCCACAGCATCGGCGGTTTCCGTTTCCATGCCGCTTCGACGCGGGCGCGGGACCTCGCCCCGTGGCCCGCCGGCCGCGTCACCGCGCTCGGCGACGCCGTCCACGCGACCCCACCCACCGCCGGTATGGGTGCCGGCGCCGCTCTCCGCGACGCCGCGAGCCTGGTCACGCGCCTGCGCGAAGTCGCTGCCGGCACAACCGACCTCACCGTAGCCGTCAGCCGGTTCGAGGCGGAGATGCGCCTGCGCGGCAGCGAAGTCCTGACCGCGGCCATGAGAACCGTCCGCTTGTTACGAGCCACCGCAACCCCGGCCGGGTCGGTCGCCACCGCGGCCGCGACCCCCGTGCTCGCCGCCGCCAACCGGCTCGCGGGCAGACGCTGACCCTGCCCTGGCACGGCCACCGATCGGAAAGGAGAGGGCCGTTCCCGTCGGGAACGGCCCCCTCAGCAGTGCCCCGGCCGACTCACCGCTGCGAGGTACCCGGCCAGATCACGAATGGTGTGGTGGGTGAGCACGACGATAAGAGGCACCTCCCAGCCCAATTCACCGCTGAGCCGCTGCTGGAGCCGGGCCAGCAGGATGGAATGGCCGCCCAGGTCGAAGAAGCTGTCGTCGAGACCCACTCGATCGACAGCGAGCAGATCCTGCCAGATGGTGGCGAGTCGTCGCTCCAGCTCCGTTTCCGGCGCCGCGGACCGCGATACCGACAGGGTCTCGGCCGCCTCCGGTTCGGGTAGGGCGGCCCGGTCGACCTTGCCGTTCGCGGTGACGGGCAACCGCGGCAGGAGGAAAAAGCGCGTCGGTACCAGATAGTCGGGTAGTGATCGGGCAGCGAAGCGGCGAAGTTCCGCGGCATCCGGAACAGAGCCCCTATCGGCAGGTACCAGATAGGCGACCAGTTCGATATCACACAGCCTCGCCCAATCGATGGAACGAGGCATTGCGGCGGTATGTACATATCTTCTCCACAGCCGACGCGAGCTGGGGTAGAGGCCGTACATCGGTGACGGCCGCGTTGTCGATGTCGTATGCCGCCAGCTCGGTTCGCAGGCCTGCGATTGCGGCGTGCACTTCGGTATCCGGACCGGGCGCGAACGGTTGCCCGGGCAATTCGGAGACGCTGACGCGCAATGCCTTCGCTACCGTGCCGATGAACGCCTGACTCGCGGGCGCTCGCTTCTACTCGACCGAGCGGACGAGCCCGATGGAGACATTTTCACGGTCCGCCAACTGCCTTTGAGTCAATCCCGCCAGTTTGCGCGCCTGCGCCAGGCAACGATCTGGCAGGGCAACATCGACGCCGGGGACGGCAAAGTAGTGGGAACCGTCAGCCGGTCCGTACCGCGGCCGACAAGGTCAAGGCTCACTCGAATCGGAGACCGGCTCGGCGAATCGATATCGATGCGTCCGAAACCGGCCTATGGTGGTCGGGTCGTCGGACTGCAGGAGACACATCGTGGGTGATGACCGCCTGGTTGTGGCCGCCGGAACATCTACACGCAAAGAGCCACTCGTCATCCAGACCGCCGCGGTGAAGGAGTGATCATGGACCGAGAGCCGGCTGTCGCCATTGCACACCTGGTGCGCGGAATACTCGACATACCAGGAGTTTTCACGCTGTCCGGGATATCTCGCGCGTGCTCCGCCCCACTCACCCGGGCCGCGCCCAGCGACGAATGGGTGACTACATACACCGGCCGTCCGGTGGGACTGCCCGATACCACCGTCACCTACCGCGCTACCAACCATCCGGACCACACAGCGAGCGGATTGGTGATACTCACCCCCGAGCCGGTTACCGCTGTCACCGAACGCGACATGATGAACGCGCTACCCCTCCGCAACCCGAGCGTGCGGCTCGATTACCACGGGGGGTCGGGGATCACCTACGAGCAACGGTTCGGCGCCCGAAATGCCTTCCTGCGCTTCGAGAGAGTGCAGGGCCGGCTGGTCTCGGTTACCGTGCACGACGGTGTCGACACCACCGAATGAGGGTTTGCGACACGGAAATCGGCTCGAACTCGGCTACTCCGGCGAGCGTAACGACGATTCCTTGTCGGCATCGCCTGGCTTTCGGGTCTGGAGTCGGTGGTTCTCGTGTGAACGCGACTCTCCCGGCGCACCTTCGAATACGCTGTACCCCAGCGGAGTGAGTTTCCTCGCTACGCTACGCACCGAACGCCAGCGGCGGACCGCGCTTACTCATACGGTGAGCCGGCTGAGGGGCCGGTGACATACAGTGAGTATCGACCATGATCCGAGGATCCACTCATGCGTATGCGGGGGATTTTCAAAAAGATAAGCGCCAGACTGGCCGGGACCCTGCGCGATGGCGCTGGGGCGGCATCATCGGCCACCAGGAACGCCGCGAGGGTGGGTCAGGCCGCGGGTAAATTCGCGCTCCACGACAAGCGGGCAAAGGGTCTGTTGATCGGAACAGGTGTCGCTGTCCCGGTTGTCACTATCGGAAACGGCCTGATCAACGAATGGCGGCTCTATCAAGAGCAGACGACTCCCGAGGCACTGGACAACAACGATCTGGAGGTCAGGCCCGGAGCGACCGGCCTGGGACCCGACATCGACGAGTATCTGCAGTTCTCCCCGACCATGGCCGCACTGGTGAAGACGCTTCGTTCGTCGGGATGGACCATCGGGTACGGCCATGTCCAGGGCGAAGACGCTGGATTCGTACGGCACGCTACCAAGATCGTGACCCTCGATCCGTCCCTCGAGGATGATCCGGAGACTGCCCTGCAGATCTTGGCCCACGAACTGGGGCACGCGCGACCCGATGGCTTCCAGCCCGAACTGTCGGTTCCCGAACCCGGTGCAGACAAGGAACAGTGGATCAAAGGCGAGATGTTCGAGCGGTACCTCGACGAAGCCGATGCCGAGTTATTCGGTTCCCGGTTGCGCGCAGAGATCGTGGCGAATCAAGGGCCGGCGGTTGCGAACTACTTCGAGAATTCCTCGGATCGGCTGTACCGGGACATCAGCGCCGGAAAGACAGACTGGGCCGCGGCGCGGCATGCCCTGGCAAAGGAATTCGAAGCCGAGGGCGAACGCTGGGCTGGGTACCGCACCGAACTCGAGGCGTTCTGGGACGGAGCGACGGCCGACTGAGCACGCTCGGGCCCAGCTTCGACCTGTCATCGCGACACGATCGGGCTCGGCGGGCCGGTCACCGGAACGGAACACGCTGTGCCAATTGGATTTCCCGCAGAAAATATTCAGCGCGCCTGGAAACTGTTGAACGCCCACCCGAGCGGTCAGTTGTGCGCCAGCCGGCCCGTGATCGCCGTGCGGACGGCGGCAAGAACACCACGCACCACCAGCCCGGCGGCGACCAGCGGCGCAAACAGCATCCAGGGTGTTCCCCGATGGTAGTCGCAGTAGAAACGGAGGGCGCTGCGGTGGTGGGTGCGCACCTTGCGCAGCGGCGCCGACCGCATGCTGCCGCCCTCACGATGACGGATCTCCACACTCGGATCCAGCACAACCCGCCAGCCGTTACGGTGCATATCGAGAGCCATTTTCGTTTCTTCGAAGTAGAGGAAGTATCGCTCGTCGAATCCGTCTACGGCATCGAATGCTTCACGGCGGAACAGCATGCAGCATCCCGAAATCCAGTCCACGTCACTGACTTCGGTGACCTGCCGGCCGAAGTACCGCCGGGTGGCCGGGTTACCCGGCCATACCCCACCCAGGAGCGCGTGTGCGATACCAACCAGCAGTGACGGAAACGCGCGACCGGAAGGGTACGGAGTCCCGTCCAGCCGGGCGATACGCGGTCCTATCATTCCGATCCGCTCGTCGGAACGGGCTGTTTCCACAAGCGCCGATATCGAACCGGGAGCCGGTTTCGTATCCGGATTGGCCACCAACAGCCACTCCGCGTCAGTCTGTGCCGCTGCCTGATTGATCGCCGCAGCCAAACCCACGTTGCGACGGTTACGAGTAACGCGGCCGCCGAATTCCTCGACCAGCTCGGGACCGTCATCGGTGGACGTGTTGTCGACGCAGACGATATCCAGCTCCAGCGACTGCACCGCAGTTTCGATCGACTCCAGGAAAGTAGGGAGATCCTCCGCGCTTTGGTACGTGATCAGCAGGACACCGACGGTCTTGTCACGCATGCGGGGACCCTATCAGCGTTGCGTGAAGTCCTCATCCTCGGTCACGACCGAAACGAAAACGGCGCCGCCCCGAAGGAGCGGCGCCGTTTCCAGCGATTCAGCGAATCACTTGATGATCTTCGTGACGCGACCGGCGCCGACGGTGCGGCCACCCTCGCGGATCGCGAAGCGCAGACCCTCGTCCATGGCGACCGGCTGGATCAGCTTCACCGACATCTCGGTGTTGTCGCCGGGCATAACCATTTCGGTGCCCTCGGGCAGGGTCACAACGCCCGTCACGTCAGTGGTACGGAAGTAGAACTGCGGACGGTAGTTGTTGAAGAACGGGGTGTGGCGGCCACCCTCGTCCTTCGACAGGATGTAGGCCTGACCCTCGAACTCGGTGTGCGGGGTGGTGGTGCCCGGCTTGATGACGACCTGGCCGCGCTCCACGTCCTCGCGCTTGATACCACGGATCAGCAGACCCGCGTTGTCGCCGGCCTGCGCGGTGTCCAGCATCTTGCGGAACATCTCGATACCGGTGATGGTGGTCTTGGTCTTCTCCGGACGGATGCCGACGATCTCGACTTCCTCGTTGAGGTTGACCACACCACGCTCGACACGACCGGTGACCACGGTGCCACGACCGGTGATGGTGAAGACGTCCTCGATCGGCATCAGGAACGGCTTGTCGGTCTCACGCACCGGGTCCGGGATGGACTCGTCGACAGCGTTCATCAGCTCGATGATGGACTCGCTCCACTTGGCGTCGCCCTCGAGAGCCTTCAGGCCGGAGACACGCACGACGGGGGCGTCCTCGTCGAACTCCTGCGAAGCCAGCAGCTCGCGGACCTCCATCTCGACGAGCTCGAGGATTTCCTCGTCGTCGACCATGTCCGACTTGTTCAGCGCGACCAGGATGTAGGGCACGCCGACCTGACGGGCGAGCAGCACGTGCTCACGGGTCTGCGGCATCGGGCCGTCGGTGGCGGCGACCACCAGGATGGCGCCGTCCATCTGGGCCGCACCGGTGATCATGTTCTTGATGTAGTCGGCGTGACCGGGGGCGTCTACGTGAGCGTAGTGGCGCTTCTCGGTCTGGTACTCGACGTGGGAGATGTTGATCGTGATACCACGAGCCTTTTCCTCCGGCGCCTTGTCGATCTGATCGAAGGCAAAGCTCTCGTTCAGATCCGGATACTTCTCCGCCAGCACCTTGGTGATCGCCGCGGTCAGCGTGGTCTTGCCGTGGTCGACGTGACCGATGGTGCCGATGTTGACGTGCGGCTTCGTCCGCTCGAACTTCGCCTTCGCCACTGTGGTGTCCTCCTGGACTTGTTGTTGCTTGCAGTTGCAGCAGTGCGGATTGATTTACAAGGGGGTCGTGCAGACGACCGAGCGATATTACTCGCCGGTCGCCTTGGCGATGATCTCCTTCGACACGTTGGCCGGAACCTCCGCGTACGAATCGAACACCATGGAGTAGTTCGCCCGGCCCTGGGTCTTCGACCGCAGGTCACCGATGTAACCGAACATCTCCGAGAGCGGAACCAGCGCCTTGACGACACGGGCACCACTGCGTTCCTCCATGGCCTGGATCTGGCCACGGCGGGAGTTCAGGTCGCCGATCACATCGCCCATGTAGTCCTCGGGCGTGGTGACCTCGACCGCCATCAGCGGTTCGAGGATCACCGGACCGGCCTTACGGGCCGCTTCCTTCAGGGCCTGCGCGCCGGCGATCTTGAACGCCATCTCCGAGGAGTCGACGTCGTGGTACGCACCGTCGAGCAGGGTCACCTTCAGGTTGACCAGCGGGTAACCGGCGAGCACACCGTACTGCATGGCGTCCTGAGCACCCGCGTCGACCGAAGGGATGTACTCCTTCGGCACGCGGCCGCCGGTGACCTTGTTCTCGAACTCGTAGTGGGCGCCGTCTTCGCCCACGAACGGCTCCAGGCCGATGATGACCTTCGCGAACTGGCCCGAACCACCCGTCTGCTTCTTGTGGGTGAACTCGAGCTTCTCCACCGGCTTGGTGATGGTCTCGCGGTAGGCCACCTGCGGCTTGCCGACATTCGCCTCGACCTTGAATTCACGCTTCATGCGGTCGACCAGGATGTCCAGGTGCAGCTCGCCCATACCGCCGATGACGGTCTGGCCGGTCTCCTGATCCAGCTTCACCGTGAAGGTGGGGTCCTCCTCGGCGAGCTTCTGGATCGCGGTGCCCAGCTTCTCCTGGTCGGACTTGGTCTTGGGCTCGATGGAGACCTCGATGACCGGGTCCGGGAAGGTCATGGACTCCAGCACGATCTGGTTGTTCGGATCGCACAGGGTGTCGCCGGTGGTGGTGTCCTTCAGGCCGATGACCGCGTAGATGTGGCCGGCGCTGACCTGCGGTACCGGGTTCTCCTTGTTGGAGTGCATCTGGAACAGCTTGCCCAGCCGCTCCTTCTTGCCCTTGGTCGCGTTGATGACCTGGGCCCCGGAATCGACCTTGCCGGAGTAGACGCGGACGTAGGTCAGCTTGCCGAAGAACGGGTGCACCGCGATCTTGAACGCCAGCGCGGCGAACGGCTCGTCGGCGCTCGGCTTACGGGTGAGGACCTCGTCCTCCTTACCCGGCACATGACCCTGCACGGACTCGACGTCCAGCGGCGAGGGCAGGTAGTCGATCACGGCGTCGAGCATGGGCTGCACGCCCTTGTTCTTGAACGCCGAACCGCACAGCACCGGGTAGAGCTCGGAGTTGACCGTCATCTTGCGGATGGCGCCCTTGATCTCGGAGACCGTGAGCTCTTCACCGCCGAAGAACTTGTCCAGCAGCGCCTCGTCGGACTCGGCGACGGTCTCGAGCAGTTCCTGCCGGTACTGCTCGGCCTTCTCGACCAGATCGGCCGGGATGTCCTGGACCTCGTACTTCTCGCCCAGCTTGGTCTCGCCCGTCCAGACCTTGGCCTTCATCTCGACCAGGTCGACGACACCCTCGAAGGTGTCCTCGGCGCCGATCGGCAGCTGGATGACCAGCGGCTTGGCCCCGAGACGGTCCTTGATGGTCTGCACGGTGAAGTAGAAATCCGCACCGAGCTTGTCCATCTTGTTGACGAAGCAGATCCGCGGCACGTCGTACTTGTCGGCCTGCCGCCACACCTGCTCGGACTGCGGCTCCACGCCCTCTTTACCGTCGAACACGGCCACCGCGCCGTCGAGCACCCGCAGGCTGCGCTCCACCTCGACAGTGAAGTCGACGTGGCCGGGGGTGTCGATGATGTTGATCTGGTTCTGGTTCCAGAAGCAGGTCACCGCGGCGGAGGTGATGGTGATACCGCGCTCCTGCTCCTGCTCCATCCAGTCGGTGGTCGACGCCCCGTCATGGGTTTCGCCGATCTTGTAGTTCACACCGGTGTAGAAGAGGATGCGTTCGGTCGTAGTGGTCTTGCCCGCATCGATGTGGGCCATGATGCCGATGTTGCGGACCTTGTTCAGGTCGGTGAGCACGTCCTGTGCCACGGAAATCTTCCCCGCTCGTAGCTAGTTGGGATTCGCCGGCGACCTCACGGCCGCCATCTGTAGTCAAAGCCGGAAGCAGAGCTTCCGTAAGCCTCCCGACCCCGGAGCGATGGGCCGGGCAGACATCACCAGCGGTAGTGCGCGAAGGCCCGGTTGGATTCGGCCATCTTGTGCGTGTCCTCACGCCGCTTCACCGAGGCGCCCAGACCGTTGCTGGCATCGAGCAGTTCGTTGGCCAGGCGCTCGACCATGGTCTTCTCCCGGCGGGCCCGGGAGAAGTTCACCAGCCAGCGCAGAGCCAGGGTGTTGGCGCGGCCGGGACGGACCTCGACCGGCACCTGGTAGGTGGCGCCACCGACGCGGCGCGGTTTGACCTCGAGCGACGGCTTGACGTTGTCGAGCGCGCGCTTGAGGGTGACCACCGGGTCGGTGCCGGTCTTCTCACGCGCCTGCTCCAGCGCACCGTAGACGATGCGCTCGGCGGTGGACTTCTTGCCGTCGAGCAGGATCTTGTTGACCAGCTGCGTCACCAGCGGCGACCCGTAGACCGGGTCGTTGATCAGCGGACGCTTGGGTGCGGGGCCCTTGCGCGGCATATCAGCTCTTCTCCTTCTTGGCGCCGTAACGGCTGCGGGCCTGCTTGCGGTTCTTCACACCCTGGGTGTCGAGGGAGCCACGAATGATCTTGTAACGCACACCGGGGAGGTCTTTCACACGACCGCCGCGAACGAGCACCATGGAGTGCTCCTGCAGGTTGTGCCCTTCACCGGGGATGTAGGCCGTGACCTCGACCGCGCTGGTCAGCTTCACACGCGCGACCTTCCGCAGCGCGGAGTTCGGCTTCTTCGGGGTGGTGGTGTACACGCGGGTGCACACACCCCGACGCTGCGGGCTCCCCTTGAGGGCCGCGGTCTTGGTCTTGGCGACCTTGTCTCGGCGACCCTTACGGACCAGCTGGTTGATGGTTGGCATAGACCGGCTTTCCTTTAATCGGTTATGGCGGTGTCAGGTCTGTTCATCGAGCTTTCACCCGCACGTCCAACCACGTTTCTCGCGTCCCGAGGTCGGGCGTGTCGCACGCAGTTCAGGGCCCGATTTACGGGCACGCTGGAATCGTCAGCCGCTCTCGCTGGCCTACGTCTGCGCTCGAACTTGCCCGTATCCTTCCGGGCACAGCCGTCCACTGTACTCGGACGCAGGGAACAGGGTCAAAACAGGGGGGCTGTATATTCGGCCCCACCTGCGGTGGGGTGGGCTCAGGGCCCTCTTCGTGTCTCGGGTCTTCGCTCCCGCCGGTCGGCCGCTGCGCCCCCTCCCTCTGGTCGCTCCGGACCCGAGACGGGCCCCGAACCACCAGCGCACACCTCGGACAACACAACGACGCGGACACCCGGCCCCGAGCGGTACGGGGGCCCGAGCCGACGCGCCGGCGAGTACAACTCAGCGGGCGATATTGAGCGTCAGTTCCAGCAGCTTCTTCGCCGCCGCGCACGGGTCGGCCGTAGCTCCCGGCGCGGAGTTCACCCACCACCCGATCACACCGGCGTCGGCGGCGCTGGCCGTCATACCGCAGGAGTTCGGGTCGTTGGGGCGACGCACCTCCAGCGCGATGGTGCCCTGCACCGTGGTCTTGGTGCTGGTGTAACCGAGCTTGTCGTTGGTGGCCTGCTCGTTGCGCAGGGACCCGTTCTCGTACCAGTTCAGGGTGATCATTCCGGAGCCGCCGCCGATATCCCACATGCACACCGCCCCGAAGAACGAATCGCTGATGTAGGTGTTGCCCCCGAGCGCGTCGATGATCTGATCCTCGGTGACCACATCGCATTCGCGGAGCAGTTTGTCGATCTGCGCGGTGTCCACCGATTCGCCTCCGCCGACCGGTAGGGCCGTGCCCTCGACGGTGCTGCCGCATCCGGCGACCGATACCACCGCCACCAGCAGTGCGCCCAGCACCGCCACGAGACGGCGACCGCGCGCGGTTGTCCTACCGATCGTTGCCCCGAGAGTCATCGCCTCACTCCAGCCGTTCGATGGTCAGTTCGGCGAGCGCCCGGCTGCGGTCGCAGGGGTTTCCGCTCGTATTGCTGAAACTTCCGAACGAGGTGGACCATTCGAAGAAATCGTCGTCGAGTTGGACCGCCAGATCGCAGATGCGACCGGTGGGATCGAGCGCGGCGAAACCGTTGCGCCCGCCCACCTCGATCGGTTCCGGCGGCCGGCCGTGCGTGGTGACCCACGCCTTCTCCCGTTCCAGCGGACTGCCCCGGTACGAGGCGAAGGTGATCGAGGCTCCGGTCAGTCCACCGCCCTGCCAGTTACATCCGACCGCGTTCTTGTACGACTGCACGATCCGGCCCAGCCCCCCGACCTCACGCACCTCGTCATCGGTGACATGCCCGCATTCCCCCACGAACGGACCGAGCGCGGCGACCTTCGGGGCCGGACCCCGCGGTCCGTCGGTTTCCTCCGAACCGTTACCGGAACCGCATCCCGTCAGAGCGAACACGGCGGCCAACCCGAGGACTATCGCCGATCTGATCCGCATGCCGTGAACAATACCGACGAAGCCGGTCACCCGGCGGCGACGCAGGTGGCCGGTGCTCCGCCCGCGTCGCCACGAAGGGCTCAGCGAAGCGTGACCACGACCTTGCCCGTGGCGGCCCGGTTCTCCAGAGACGCCACCGCTTCCGCGGCCCGCTCCAGCGGGAAGAGCACGGGCTGCGGCGGGGCGATCTTTCCGGCCGCGAACAGCGGGCCCACCTCGTCCCACTGTTCGGCCAGATAGCCCGGATGCGACAGCATCCATTCCCCCCAGCCCGCGCCGACCACCTCGACGTTCTTCAGCAGCAGCCGGTTGACCTTCACGGTCGGGATATCGCCCCCGGTGAAGCCGACCACGAGCAGTCGCCCGCCCCGTGCCAGTGAGCGGATGCTGTCGGTGAACCGATCCCCGCCCACCGGGTCGAGCACGATATCCACCCCACGGTTGCCGGTGAGTTCCCGGACCCCGTCCAGCCAGCCGTCGGTGAGCACCACATCGGTGGCGCCGTGTGCGCGGGCGACCTCGGCTTTCGCCTCCGTACTCACCACCGCGATCACCCGGCCGGCGCCCAGCGCGCGGGCCATTCGCAGGGTGGAGGTTCCGATACCGCCGGCGGCGCCGTGCACGAGTACGGATTCGCCTTCGGCCAGGCGCCCGCGGTTGCGCAGGCAGAAGTGCACGGTGAGGTCGTTGAACAGGATGCCCGCGCCCTCTTCGAAGGAGATGTTGTCCGGGAGCGCGAAGACCATCTCGGTGGGGGTCGTCGCCACCTCGGCCATGGCATTGCCCAGCAGCGTCAAGGCGCAGACCCGGTCGCCGGGCCGCACCCGCGCGCCTTCGGGTGCCTCCCGGACCACGCCCGCCACTTCACCGCCGACCACGTACGGCATCTCGGGCTTCATCTGGTACAGGCCCCGGGTCATCAACACATCGGGGAAGGCGACTCCGGCCGCGTGCACATCGATCACGACGCCACCGGGCAGCGGGGCGGGTTCCGGAATATCGACGATCTCGATCGCTTCCGGCCCGTCGAGTTTGCTGACCTGAGCTGCGCGCATATGCGACCTCTCTTTTCGTCCACCGGCGAGCATAGAGACGCACCGGTTTATATGTACCAATCCACCCGTCCCCATCAACCTAACGGCCGTGGCCGGCGGAAGTCCATCCCCACGCATGCCCACACCGCACCGGAACTCGCCACCGGCGCCTGCCCGGAACCGCTACGGCTCGCCGAGCAATGCGCCGGGTGTCGCAGGGGTATCGAACGGCACCGGGTACGTCGGATACTGACCACTGCGACGCAGGAACCGGCGACTCGGCGCGGTGCGGTGACACAGGCATCGTAAAGTCGTCTCACAGGCAATACGAAGAAGTACCGCGGCCGGCCCGCCGCGCGAGGAGCACAAGTGTCACTCGATCAGCCACTCGCCCCGCTTCCCCAGGAGGGCAGGGGGTTCGTTTCGACATGGCCGGTGCGAGCCGGCGACGTGGACCCGTACAACCGCGTACGCCTCGACGGGATCGCCCGCTACCTCCAGGACATCGCCTGGGAACACCTCCAGCAGTCCATCCTGGAACAGACCGACCCCACCTGGATCATCCGGCGCACCGTTGTGGATGTGATCCGGCCGGTCCTGTGGCCCGACCAGGTACATCTGCTGCGCTGGTGCTCGAGCATGTCCACCCGCTGGGCCAATATGCGGGTCCGGATAACCAGCGATCGCGGCGGCCTGATCGAAACCGAGGGCTTCTGGATCAATATCAACGAGTCGAACAACATGCCGTCCCGGATCAGCGACGCGGGCCTGGCATACCTCGCCCAGACGACCACCGAACGCCGGCTGCGCTGGCGGCCCTGGCTCACCGATACGACGCCGCCCGAATCCGATACCGATCTGCCGTTCCCGCTGCGGGCCACCGATATCGATCAGTACAACCATGTGAACAACACCTGCTATTGGCAGGCGGTGGAACAGTATCTGGTCGACTATCCGAAACTGGTGAGCGGTCCGCACCGGGCGGTGATCGAATACATCGCCCCGGTACTGGCCCGCCAGCACATCAGTGTGCGCAGCCGGTACGAATCGGGCGACCGGACGACGGGCCGGCCCACGCTTCGGCTCTGGTTCGTGGTGGACGGGGTCACCACGACGGTCGTACGCATCGCGCCGCTGTAGTCACGGCACATCTCGCGAGAGGACCGGGGCCTCGTTCGCGTACGAAGCCGAGGCGATCGCCCCGGACGGGCCGGAAGCAGACCCGGGATCACATCCCGCGGCGCCGGGATGAGAGAGGCCACCGGGTCTGCCGGGGTCCGGCTTGCTCGTTACACGGTTCCTTTGGCCGCCTGGAGAAGATCGGGGCGCGTGGTGAACTTGACCCGGGGACGGCCCGATTCCTTTCCGGCGCCACGTTCGGCCTGGTCGATGGCTTTCCAGCCGGCCCGGTCCACCAGATCGGGCTGGCGCTCCCGGATCAGTGCGCGGAGGGCGTCGCGGTCACCGGTGGGGGCGGTGAGCTTGCCCGCGACGAAATCGGCGATCAACGCTTCGACGGTTTCCTCGGAGTCGATCCGGTTGGAGCCGATGACCCCGCGCGGTCCCCGTTTGATCCAGCCGCTCACATACACACCGGGCAGCGGTGTGCCGTCGGGGCCGATCACCCGCCCGTGCTCGTTGGGGACCACCGCCCGTTTCTCGTCGAACGGCAGATCGCGGACCGGCCGGCCGCGGTAGCCGATCGAGCGCAGGACCAGCGAGGCCGGGTAGTTCCCGGTCCGGTCGGTGGCCCGGGCGTTGAGGACACCGTCCACGGCGACCAACTCGTTGTGCGCGTATTCGAGCCCTTCGACCTTGTCGGTACCGGTCACCGCGGTCGGGGAGGCCAGATACTTGAAGACGATACGTTTGTTGCCCTCCGTCGGCGGTTTCGCGGCGAATTCCTCGGCGAGGGTGTACTTCAAGCGCAGCGACGGCTCGACCTCGGGATCGTCGAGCAGAGCCTGCGAGGCCGGGTCGAGTTCCAGTTCGGCCGGGTCGATCACCACGTCGACCCCGGAGAGGTGGGCAAGAGCCAGGAATTCCGGCGAAGTGTAGGCCGCCTGCAGCGGACCACGCCGGCCCAGGACCACCACTTCGCGAATATTGCTGCCGCGCAGGGCGGCCAGGGCGTGGTCGGCGATATCGGTTCTGGCCAGTTCGTCCGGATCCACCGTCAGCACCCGGGCCACATCGAGGGCGACATTCCCGTTGCCGACGATGATCGCCCGCTCCCCGGACAGGTCGAAGGTGTGCTCGGCGTAATCGGGATGCCCGTTGTACCAGGCCACGAACTCGGTCGCCGAATGACTGCCCGGCAGTTCTTCCCCCGGCACCCCCATCTTCCGGTCCGACGAGGCACCCACCGCGTAGAGGACCGCGTGATGGTGGGCGAGCAGTTCCTCGTGCGTCACATGAGTACCCACCTCGACGTTCAGGTAGTACTGCAGGGTGTCGCGACGGAACGCCGATTCGAACATGGCCGCCACCGTTTTGGTGCCGGGATGGTCGGGGGCCACGCCCGCCCGGACCAGGCCCCACGGCGTGGGTAGCCGGTCGAACATCTCCACCTGGACATCACAGCGACGCAACAGTTCGTCGGCCGCGTAGGCCGCTGCCGGACCGGCGCCGACGATGGCGACCCGCAGGGTCCCCAGATCCTTGGACGGACGAACCGGGGTCGCGATGGGGTCCAGATTGGACTCCAGCGGATGCCGCTCGAACCAGGCGGCATTGATATCGCGGAAACGGGCCAGCGAGGCGGACAGATCGTCTTCGGAGAAGATGGCCTCCACCGGGCACGCATCCACACAGGCACCGCAGTCGATACAGGTGTCGGGGTCGATATAGAGCATTTCGGTCGTGGCGAATTCCGGCTGGTCCGGAGTGGGGCGGATGCAGTCGACCGGGCACTCGGAAACGCAGCTGGCATCGTTACAACAACGCTGCGTGATTACGTAGGCCATATTTGTGCAGATCCTCGAAACTCATATGCGGGCTGGTGCCGTCCGGGTCGCGGCGGGCAGGGCGTGACGATCGAGCTCGGGCCGGGATCACCGGGCCACCTCCATTGTGACGCCGCTTTCAGTTTGCCTCGAGTGTGTTGTGCGTCTCCGCACCGAGGGTGCCTACGGTGTTCTCATGACGCGGTCTCTGATCTTGATGCGGCACGGGAAATCGGCGTACCCGCCCGGGGTGGCCGATCACGAACGCCCACTGGCCGCGCGGGGGCGCCGGGAGGCCGCCCTGGCCGGAGAATGGCTGCGCGCGACCCTGGAACCCGTCGAGGCGGTGCGTTGTTCGACGGCCACCCGCACCCGGGAAACGCTCACCGCCACCGGCGTCGACGCTCCGGTGGTATTCGAATCCGGGATCTACGAGGCGGGCCCCGAGTACCTGATCGAACTGGTACAGCTCACCGATCCGGCCGTCTCGACCCTGCTGGTGCTCGGACACGCGCCGGGAATGCCGTGGACCGCGTGGGACCTGGCCGCCGACCGCACCACCGAGGACGCCTTGCGGATCAGCCGGAAGTTCCCCACCTCCGCGCTGGCGGTCCTGCGCTTCCCGGGGGAGTGGGAGGATGTGCGGCCCGCGACGGGCGAGCTGGTCGCCTTCCACGTACCCCGGTGAGCGCACCGGTCAGCGCAGCAGTTTGCCGCCGAACACCGCCCCGGCACCGAGCAGCACCAGCAGCAGGAAGGCCGCCCAGCCGCCGATCAACCACCAGACCAACCCGAACACCACGGCGATCGGGGCCACCGCGATCACGGTGATCACCGGGCTCTCCTTTACCGTGGCCCACGCCGAGCGGGCCCGGACCCGATCTATTTCCTTTGCCATATTCCCAGGCTACGTGCCCTGTTCCGGATGCGCTGGCGCCCGCGCGATCCCATATGTCATGCCGCCTGGACACCGCGCGCGGCGCCGTGGCCGGGTCGCGCTGAGTACGCTGGCGTTCGGCGGTGCCGCGCGATTCGTACCGCCGTGAGCAGCGGAACCCGGGCGTGGAGAGGAAGTGCGGTATGACCGGAACGGCCGAGCAGAGCAAGACGCTACGCAACGCGGAGAAGGACCGCTACGAGGTGTGGTACGGCACCGAGCTGGCCGGGTTCGCCGAATACACCGAACGCGGCGGCGAAACCGTTTTCACGCATACCGAGGTCGATCCGGCGTTCGGTGGTAAGGGATTGGGCAGCAAGCTGGCGGAGTTCGCCATCTCCGACACCATCGGGCGCGACCGCAGGATCCGGCCGGAATGCGCCTTCATCCGCGGCTATCTGGAGAAGCACCCGCAGTACGAGGCGCACGTGGTACGCGACGGTCTCGGCGGTGAGTGACCTCGACCCCCACCCCGCCGAGACACTGTGCGAACCGGCCCGTGGACCAGGGCCGGTGGTACACCTGTATCCGGCGCGGGAGGTGCCACTGGGCGGTGTCCGTGGTACCTATGTCGAGCGGACACTGCCACAGCGTGATCTCCCCACTGTCGGCGCCTGGTGTTTTCTCGACTATTTCGGCGCCCCCACCGTCACCACCACGGGCCTGCCGCCCGATATCGACCCGCATCCGCATATCGGGCTGCAAACCGTCACCTGGCCGTTGGAAGGGATGATCCGGCACCGGGATTCGGTACGTTCGGACGTGCTCATCGAGCCCGGTCAGCTGAACCTGATGACCTCGGGCCACGGGATCGCCCATTCGGAATACACCGTGCCCGACGCGCCCGCGGGGCGCGGACTGCAATTGTGGATCGCTTTGCCGGAGGCCCACCGCGATATCGCGCCGCATTTCGAACAGCACCGTGGTCTGCCCGTCTATCGCGCGCCGGGCCTGCGTGCCACCGTGCTGCTGGGCTCGCTGGCCGGGGTGAGCTCACCGGCGCTGGTCTACACCCCCCTGGTGGGCGCCGATATCGAGATCGATCCGGCCGCCACGGTCACCCTGCCATTGAACCGGGAGTTCGAATACGCCGTGCTGGTGATCGAGGGCTCGGTGACCGTCGCCGGGACCGAGTCGGCACCGGGCCCGCTGCTGTATCTGGGTACCGGTCGTGCGGATCTCGAACTGTCCACCGATTCGGGCGGCCGCTTCGCGCTGATCGGCGGGGAACCGCTGACCGAGGAGCTGGTGATGTGGTGGAACTTCGTCGCCCGTGACCACGCGGAGATCGCCGCGGCGCGGACGGACTGGGAAAGTCACCACACCGCCCGTTTCGGGGATATCGCCGGTCATACCCCCGAGCAGCGGATTCCCGCGCCGCCGTTGCCGGGAGGGCAGCTGAAACCGCGCCGCCGCCGGATACCCGGCTGAGAATACGTGTTTCCCCTTGCTTGGAGTCCACTCCAGGTGGATAGCGTTGTCATGTTCGGCGCGAGAATCCGCGCACCGTCTCGACGCGATGCGGCGCAACGGATCCGGCGAGAATTCGATGAGGAAGGCGGCGGGAATGTTTTCCGAACCGGAACGCGATGATCCCGGCCGGGAGATACCGCGCTATTCGATCGGCGCCGCGGCCCGGCACTGCGGCCTGAGCCGGGACACGCTGCGCTGGTACGAACGTATCGGCCTGCTGTCCCATATCGGTCGCGACCACACGGGCAAGCGCCGGTTCAGCGATCGGGATCTGGATTGGCTGACCCTGATCACCCGGTTGCGCGCCACCGGTATGTCGGTGGCCGATATGATCCGCTACGCGGAGCTGGTGCGGGCAGGGGAGAACACGGTGCCCGAACGGCTGGCCATGTTCCGCGCGACCCGCGCCGAGGTCCTCGACCGGATCGCCGAACTACAGCAGACCGTGACGGTGCTGGATCACAAGATCGCGATCTACGAGCAGCACACCGCGCGTGAGACCGCCCGGTCCTCCGATAACGCCGCATCGTGAAGGGACCCCACCTCACACCATCACGGTGAGCACCGAGGAATCCGGGCCGGCGTCCAGGGACCCGATCGGATGGGTACGAGTGAGTTCTACGGGCCCGCTACGCGGATATGTCCTTCACCTCGGCGGGCCGTGAGGCGGGCGCTTCCTGATCCGGCCGGCCCAGCCGCTGGGTACCGATAACACGTAACAGTTCCATCTTCTGCGCGGCATCGGTGCCCGGTAGCGGCCAATAGACGAGCAGCCGCTGGGTGGCGCTGGGGGTGAGCAAGGTTTCGCAGGCGAGATCGATCACGCCGACCTCCGGATGCACGATGCTCTTGACGTCGGAGAGCCGCACCGCGACTTCGTGCTCGTTCCACAACCGGTCGAATTCCGCGCTGGCCGACCGCAACGCTCCGATGAACTCCAGCACGTCGGGGTCCTTCGCCCGCCGGGCGGCGGTGGCGCGCAGATCGGCGACCTGCCGGCGCGACATCCCCGCCACATCCGCCGCCGGGAAACGTTGCCGTACGGCCGGCTCGGTGAACCAGCGCCAGGCGTGGAAGCGTTCCCATCCGCGCCGACCCGTCAGTTCCCCGAGGAGGAGCACGTGCATCCGGTTCTGTGCGAGCGTTTCCCCGAGATCGGTGATCACGGCGGCCGCTGTGTCGTCCAGTTTCGCCAGGACATGCATCGTTCCCGGCCCCACATGCTTGTCCGGCCGGTCGACGCCCGGCGGAGCCTGATCGCACAGCAGATAGACGTGATCGCGTTCGTCGGTGGTGAATCGCAGCGCCCGCGTCAGGGCAGCGAGTACCTGGGTGGAGGGGCGCGGGCCCCGGGCCTGTTCCAGACGGGTGTAGTAGTCGGTGGAGATACCGGCGAGTTGCGCCACCTCGTCGCGGCGCAGCCCCGGTGTCCGGCGGCGCACGCCGGGCGGCAGCCCCACCGCCGCGGGGGTCAACTGTTCGCGGCGGCGGCGGAGGAAATCGGCGAGTTCGCTGCGATCCATACGTTCACCTTCTCCCGCCCCGGCCCGGGTAGCCAGGGATCATCGCTCCCCCGATAAAGGGTCTCTGCCTCGCCCACGAATGTTTCATCACGCTGAGAGGTATGACGAACACGCAGACACAGAGTGCCCGGCTGGGCAGCAACGGACCGGTCGTCGAGCGTATCGGGCTCGGCGCGATGGGCATGTCGGGTGCCTACGGCCCCGCCGACGACACCGAGTCGGTGGCGACCGTACGGGCCGCCCTCGGTTCCGGTGTCCGTCTCATCGATACCGGCGATTTCTACGGTATGGGCCACAACGAGATGCTGATCGGCCGGGCCATCGCCGAACGGCCGCGCGAGGAGACGGTTCTCAGCGTCAAATTCGGCGCCCTGCTGGGCCCGGACATCAGCTGGCAGGGTTTCGATGCCCGCCCGGCAGCGGTGAAGAGTTCCCTGGCCTACAGTTTGCGCCGGCTCGGGGTGGACTACGTCGATATCTACCGCCCGGCGCGGCTGGATCCCACAGTCCCGATCGAGGACACCGTGGGCGCGATCGCCGAACTGGTCGAAGCCGGGTACGTGCGGCATATCGGCCTGTCCGAGGTCGGGGCCGAAACACTGCGCCGGGCGGCCGCGGTCCACCCGATAGCCGATCTGCAGATCGAGTACTCGCTGTTCTCTCGTGGTATCGAGGCCGAGATCCTGCCCGTGTGCCGGGAACTCGGTATCGGGATCACCGCCTACGGTGTGCTCTCCCGGGGTCTGCTCAGCGATTCGATGCGCACCCGCACCGGTTTCGCGCGGTCGGATTTCCGCGCTCACAGCCCGCGTTTCCAGGACGCGAACCTCACCGCCAACCTGGAACTCGTCGACGCCTTGGCCGGTATCGCCGGAGAAAAGGGTGTCTCCACCGCCCAACTGGCAATCGCCTGGGTGCTCGGCCGCGGCGACGATATCGTTCCGGTGATCGGAGCACGCACCCGCTCCCGCTGGTCGGAAGCGCTGGCGGCGCTCACCGTCGCACTCACTCCGGATGATCTCGCCACCATCGAAGCCGCAGTCCCGGCGGGTGCGGTGACGGGCAGCCGCTACGCGGAAGCGCAGATGGCTGTGCTCGACAGCGAACGCTGAACAGATACGTACCCGCGGGGTACCGGTCCCGCCCCGATCCCCTTTCCGGACCGGGGCGGGGCTCGCCGGCCGGACGCCTATGCCAGCAGCGCGTCCAGCGCCCGATAGCTGGCCTCCAACCCTTCCGCCATACCGGACCGCAGCATGCCGTCGCGTTCCTCCGGGGTGTGGAACTGACTCACGGTGACGACCTTCGTCCGCCCGTCCCCCAGGTCTTCGAAGGTCGCCGCATCGATGGCGACGTGCGCGGGCATTCCGTCCCATTCGAAGGATTGCACGATCCGCTCCTGCGGCACGATCTCCCGGAATCGGCCTTCGAAACCGTGGGTTTCGCCCTCGGAGTGCTCGACGAAACGCCAGTGCCCGCCGGGGCGGAATTCCCAGCGCTCGATATCGAGCCGGTTGCCCCGCCCCCACCACTGGGCCAGCTGCTCGACCCGGCTGTAGGCGGCCCAGACGCGCTCGCGGGAGGCATTGAAGATTCGTTCGATCCGGATCTCGCGGTCGGCTTCGGGAGTGACGACGGCTTGTTCGGTGGCAGTACTCATTGTTCGTGCTCCGTTCGTTGCAGGAATTCGCCGAGACGGTCCATACGTGCTTCCAGCATCTGCCGGTAGCCCTGCAGCCAGGCCACCTCCCGGTGGAAGACATCGGGCTCGATGCGGCAGTACCGGACCCGGCCTTTTTTCTCCGTGCTCACCATGCCCGCGTCTTCGAGCAGCCGGATGTGCTTCTTGATGCCGGTGAGGGTCATCGAGAAGTCGTCCGCCAGCTCGCTGACGGTCGCGGGACCACGACCGAGCCGCTCGAGGATGCCCCGTCGGGTGGGGTCCGCGAGCGCCCCGAAGGAGGCATCCAAGAAGTCATACTGAACCATCTAGTTCAGTATTGAGGAGCGTGGCGAACCTGTCAACAGGACACGGTGAACATCTCGTAGCTGTGCCCCTCAGGGGAGCGGACGTACACGCCTCGCCCGCCACCGAGGTGGTTGATCCCCCGATCCCAGCCACCCTCCGGACCGGAGCCGAACGGCACTTCGGGACGTCGCGCCAACTCGTCGAGCACGGCATCGAAGGTGCTGTCGCCGACGCGGAACCCGTAGTGGCCGGGCGCGACGCGGCCGCGTTCGTCGAAATCGAAGGTGAGCTCGGCATTGACCCGCACCGGCACGATCAGGTGGTCCAGCACCACGCGGGGTCGCCCCGCGGCCATTTCCCCATACTGCACAGCAACTCCTTTTTACGTGTGATTCGCACATATTATATCTGTGAAACGCATGCATATTTCCGGGCGCGATAGATTGGGTGGATGAGCGGCAGCGCCAATCCCGCAGACGGCGGGCCCGCCCTGTTCCGGGTGGTTCGATTCTGGTCCCGGCGCTGGATCCAGCGCGGCGCCACCGATGCCGCACCGGATCTCCGGCACGCGCAACACATCCAGGTCGTGGAAGCGGTGGCCGGGGCGGCCGATTCCCCGGACGAAGCCACCATCACCGCGGTCGCCCATCAACTCGGCCTCGATCACTCGGGCGCGAGCCGGATGGTGCGCGACGCCACCGCCGCCGGTTACCTGGCACGCCGCGAATCCGAAGTAGACCGCCGGCGCACCGCGCTCGGGCTGACCCCTGCGGGCCGGCGCCTGCTGGCCGACGCCCACGATTGGCAACGCGAAGTCTTCGACCGGTTGACCGGCCACTGGTCCCCCGCCGATCGCCGCCGATTCGCCGGCTACCTACAGCGACTGGCCGACGAACTCCCCCACCTCACCACCGATAACCGGGGAACTCCCCCGCGGAGGTGAGGACTCACCGCCCGAGCCGGCGACAGCGGCCGACGCGGGTCTTGCGGTGGGCCACCATCCGCTCACCCGAGGGCCGTCAGGACCGATGCTGGCGTACGGGTCGTCTCCGAAGCCCAGTAGTCGGTATCGATCGCCGCGTTCTGCGCGGCATAGAACCGACGGCGCTTCTCGGCATCGGCCGGATCTTCGACATATGCGGAGGCGGCTCGGGAAACGTGTTGCGCGTGTTGATCACCGATCCAGCGCAACACCTGCCCGGCCTCGGCCTCGGAGTAGCCGGCCGTTTCCTCACCAGCCGCGACCTTCTGCAGGTAGTTCAGCTTCGCCCGGGTGGGCGCGGCAAGGTAGTCCTCGCCGGCCCGCCGCGCCGCGCCCTGTAATTCGATGCCGTCACGACCCAATGCGTAGCCGAGCGCGGCACGTTCCAGTTCCGCACGCGCCGCGGACGAATCCATCGCGGAGGCGTAGGTCGATGCCGCGACGACCTCGGCCAGATTCTTATCGGTCAGCGAGACATCCCCGGCATGTTTGGCCACATACCCACGCGCTTCCACGGCCCGCTGGATCATATCCTCGTCGGTGAAACCCGCACCGCGCAGCGAGGCCGCGACCTGGCCGAGGAAGGCCCCACCGCCGACGAGCACGCCGTCGACCGCGGCCGCCGCGCCACGCGCGGTATCCACCCCGCCGCGCCCTGCCTCCGCCGACAGCGCGACAGCATCGCGGGCGGCATGCGAGAAATGCAGACGGTCCAGGTAGGCGTGGGTGAACAATCCGTCGGGCCCACCGATTTTCGCACCGTTCCAGCGGGCGTTCCACGCGCCCCACTGGTCGACCTGCGCCCGCTGGCGGCTCACCGAATACGGTTCCAACGGCCGGACCCGATTGAACAGCCACGCCGATGCCGGACTGGAGTTGAGCGTGCTCAGCGCGGCTGCCCCGGCGATCAACCCGAGGCCGGGTATCCCGGTATCGCCCGGACCGCTCGCACCCGTACCCAGTGCCGCCGGCGCGCCGCCACCGGACCCGCCGCCCGGCCCCTGTTGCAGCGCAAGCGAAAACCGGTTCACGATCCATTCGTTGCCCTGGTGCAACGCGGCGGCCAACCGCCGGAACTGCAGGATGCCCACGACTTCCACCACCGCCCCGAGAATCAGCACCGCCATGGTCTGCCCACGCGCCTGATCGAAAAGATTACCCAGGAACAACACATACAGGCCCAGGTAGATCACATAGACCGCCATCATCGCGGCACCGTAGAAACTGTCCACGAGATTGCGTACGAGAAAGGTCTGGGTGGGGCCGTAGACGAAACCGCCGGCCGCGAAACCGAAGATCGCCGCGAAACCGTGGAATATGGAATCGAGTGCCGACCAGATGATCTTCACCGAGAGATACACCCCGAAGGCGAGCAGGATCGCGGCACAGAGCAGCATGAGCAGACCCGAACCCACCTGTCCCATAGTGGGATTCCGGGTCGCGTGGTAGGCCGCCGTGGCGCCGCAGGAACGCAGCCCGGATACGACGGCCGATTCCGAACCCGACCGCATACCCGCCGACCAACCGGCCTCGCACGCCGGATAGTCGTCGATCGTATGCCCGAAATTCCACACCTGCAGCGGCCGGCGCGCGAAATTGTCCGCCAGAGTGTTCTGCATGGTGGCCACGAGACCCGCGGTATCGGGAGTGGAATTCCCGTTCAACCCGGCGGCAACCGCGATACCGAGATCGCGACCCTGGGAAAGCAGTCCATGGGACGACAGCACATCCTCCAGCGGTGCGGCCAGGAATGTCGGGCCGATCACGGCCACCGCCACCATCGTCACCGCCTGGGTGGCCGCCCGGGCGTGGAAACCGCGCACCACGAACCAGGCGACGATGAACGCGCCGATCGATGCGGCGACGATCAGCAGCACCGGAATACCGAGTTGCCCGGTGAGGCTGTCGGCGACCCCCGAGAGCGCCGCACCGAACGGGTCGAGCCAGTGAAAACTCATCGTATAGCCGATCACCCAGACCGCACTGGTGACGATGACGATATACCCGGCGAATTCGAGACCGAGCACTACCGCGACAGCCGTCTCCAAAGGTTCGAACAGACTGCCGTCGAAGGTGACGAACTGATAGTCGGTGAGCGCCACGCCCCGCGAATCCCGGACATTCATCCAATTCAATGCCGGGAAACCGGCATTGGCGACCGAGGTGGCGTCCCCGGCGGCCAGCGCGCTCGCACCGAGCACGGCCGGGAGGACGAACAGCACCGTCCCGATCACCGCCAGCCGGCGCACCCAACGTCGCCGGCGATCCACCACCGCCGGCTTCGCGGCGTCGTAGGCCGCGCGCATACGATCGAAGCGGGCGGGCAGTGGGATTCGGAGTGCCATGGATCCTCCGGGGTCGACGCAGCGGAAACTGCCGACAACTCCGGCGAGCAGTGCGCAGCAACGGTATTCAGCGCTGTTCGGACACACGACATATCTGCGCAATGTGATCGAAATACCGGGTTAACCCTGCGCCCCCGGCCGGGCCCGATGGCCGGCGCACCCCGTATACGCATTCGGCCCCCGCTCCGGAAAGAGCGGGGGCCGAATGTTCGTCGAGAACCGATTACCGGTAGTCGCTGAATCCGTAGTCGTCCAGCGGTACCGCGGCACCGGTGGTGGTGCCGAAGCCCTCCGGGCTGTAGTAGGTGTCGTCGTAGGACGGCACCGCGTACGCCGCGGCCCGGGCCTCCTCGGTCGGCTGAACCTGGATGTTGCGGTACCGGTTGATACCGGTACCGGCCGGGATCAGCTTACCGATGATCACGTTCTCCTTGAGGCCGATGAGCCGGTCGGAGCGGCAGTTGATGGCCGCGTCCGTCAGGACTCGGGTGGTCTCCTGGAAGGACGCCGCCGACAGCCACGAATCGGTGGCCAGCGACGCCTTGGTGATACCCATCAGCACCGGACGGCCGGCCGCGGGCTCGCCGCCCTCGGCCACGACCCGCCGGTTCGCCGCCTCGAACTCGGCGCGCTCGGTGAGCGAACCGGGCAGGAACTCGGTGGCACCCGAATCGATGATCGTCACCCGGCGCAGCATCTGGCGGACGATGACCTCGATGTGCTTGTCGTGGATGGACACACCCTGGCTCCGGTAGAC
The DNA here is from genome assembly GCF_977089955.1 of Nocardia sp. X0981. Classification (NCBI taxonomy): domain Bacteria; kingdom Bacillati; phylum Actinomycetota; class Actinomycetes; order Mycobacteriales; family Nocardiaceae; genus Nocardia; species Nocardia sp. X0981. The sequence continues at coordinate 802,578 of NZ_OZ372435.1, forward strand.
CTCCTGGACCTCGTGGACCAGGTGGATCTGTACCTGCCGGGGGCCCATCACGCGCAGCACCTCGTGCGGGTCCGCCGCGCCCTCCAGCAACTGCTGGCCGACCTCGACGTGGTCGCCGTCGGACAGCAGACGCTCGGTGCCGTCGTCGTGCTTGAACACCCGCAGGCGCTGACGCTTGGAGAGCTTGTCGTAGACCACTTCGTCGCCACCGTCATCGGGGATGATGGTGATCTTGTAGAAGCGGTCGTCGTCCTCCAGGCGCACCCGGCCCGACACCTCGGCGATCGGCGCCTTGCCCTTGGGCACGCGGGCCTCGAAGAGCTCCTGCACACGCGGCAGACCACCGGTGATGTCGTCACCGGCGACACCACCCTGGTGGAACGTACGCATGGTCAGCTGGGTACCCGGCTCACCGATGGACTGGGCGGCGACGATACCCACGGCCTCGCCGATATCGACCAGTTTGCCGGTCGCCATCGAACGTCCGTAGCACACCGCGCAGACCCCGGTACCGGTGCCGCAGGTCAGCACGGAGCGGACCTTGACCTCGGTGATCCCGGCGTCGAGCAGCGCCTCGATGGCCGGATCGCCCAGGTCGGCGCCCTTGGTCACCACCACGTTGCCGGCGGCGTCGAGCGCGTCGGAGGCGAGCGTACGAGCGTAGGCGGAGGTCTCCACATGCGCGTCGCGGATCATCGTGCCGTCGGCGAGCTTCTCCGCGATGTGCACGACGATGCCGCGCTCGGTACCGCAGTCGGTCTCCCGCACGATCACGTCCTGCGACACGTCCACCAGACGACGGGTCAGGTAACCCGAGTCGGCGGTACGCAACGCGGTATCGGCCAGACCCTTACGCGCGCCGTGGGTGTTGATGAAGTACTCCAGAACCGTCAGGCCCTCACGGAACGAGGACTTGATCGGCCGCGGGATGAACTCACCCTTCGGGTTCGTCACCAGGCCCTTCATACCGGCGAGGGTACGGGTCTGGGTGAAGTTACCCGTGGCGCCCGAATCGACGATCGTGATGATCGGGTTATCGGCCGGGTAGTGCGCGCGCAGCGCCTTACCCACCTCTTCGGTGGCTTCCTGCCAGATCTTCACCAGGGCGTTGTTGCGCTCCTGGTGATCGAGAGCACCACGCTGGTACTTCTTCTCGATCTGGTCGGACTGCGCCTCGTAGCGCTCCATGATCTCGGTCTTCTCCGGCGGCACCAGCACGTCGGACATGGAGACCGTGACACCCGAACGGGTGGCCCAGTGGAAACCGGCGTCCTTGAGCTTGTCGACGGTCTGCGCGACCACGATCATCGGGTAGCGCTCGGCGAGATCGTTGATGATCGTCGCCTGCCGCTTCTTCGGCATCTGCTCGTTGATGAACGCGTAGTCCGCGGGCAGCAGTTCGTTGAACAGCACCCGGCCCAGCGTGGTCTGCGTGGTCCAGGCGTCACCGCGCCGCCAGCCCTCGGGGAACAGCTCCGCTTCGACGTCCTTCGGCGGACGCTGATCGGTCAGCCGCACCTTGATCATCGAACGCACGGTGAGCTCACCGCGATCGACCGCCATCTGCGCCTCGGCCGGCGAGGAGTACACGCCCTGCTCCGGGCCCTCGGCGGTCGCCGGCTGGTACTCGCCCTTGGCGCCCTCTTCGTGGCGGGTCAGGTAGTACAGGCCGGTCACCATGTCCAGACGCGGCATGGCCAGCGGGCGACCCGACGCCGGGGACAGGATGTTGTTCGAGGACAGCATGAGGATGCGGGCCTCGGCCTGTGCCTCCGCCGACAGCGGCAGGTGCACCGCCATCTGGTCACCGTCGAAGTCGGCGTTGAACGCCTCACAGACCAGCGGGTGCAACTGGATGGCCTTGCCCTCCACCAGCTGCGGCTCGAAGGCCTGGATACCCAGCCGGTGCAGGGTGGGCGCACGGTTGAGCAGCACCGGGTGCTCGGCGATGACCTCTTCGAGGACGTCCCACACCTGCGGCCGCTGCCGCTCCACCATCCGCTTGGCGGATTTGATGTTCTGCGCGTGGTTCAGGTCCACCAGCCGCTTCATCACGAAGGGCTTGAACAGCTCCAGCGCCATCAGCTTGGGCAGACCACACTGATGCAGTTTCAGCTGCGGGCCGACGACGATGACCGAACGGCCGGAGTAGTCGACACGCTTACCGAGCAGGTTCTGCCGGAACCGGCCCTGCTTACCCTTGAGCAGGTCGGACAGCGACTTCAGCGGGCGGTTGCCCGGGCCGGTGACCGGCCGGCCGCGGCGGCCGTTGTCGAACAGCGCGTCCACCGACTCCTGCAGCATCCGCTTCTCGTTGTTGACGATGATCTCGGGCGCACCGAGGTCGATCAGTCGCTTGAGGCGGTTGTTGCGGTTGATGACCCGGCGGTAGAGATCGTTCAGGTCGGAGGTGGCGAAACGGCCACCGTCGAGCTGGACCATCGGCCGCAGCTCCGGCGGGATCACCGGTACGGCGTCGAGCACCATGCCCATGGGCGAATTGTTGTTCGCCTGGAAGGCCGCCACGACCTTGAGCCGCTTGAGCGCACGCAGCTTCTTCTGGCCCTTACCGCTGCGGATGGTCTCGCGCAGCGATTCGGCCTCGGCCTCGATATCGAAGTTCTCCATCAGCTTCTGGATGGACTCCGCGCCCATCGCGCCGGTGAAGTACTCGCCGTAGCGGTCGGTGAGCTCGCGGTAGAGCGCCTCGTCCACGATCAGCTGCTTGGGGGCCAGCTTGGTGAAGGTGTTCCAGATCTCCTCGAGCCGGTCCAGCTCGCGCTGGGCCCGATCGCGGAGCTGCTTCATCTCGCGCTCGCCGCCGTCTTTGACCTTGCGGCGGACATCGGACTTGGCACCCTCGGCCTCGAGCTCGGCGAGGTCGGCCTCGAGCTTCTGCGCCCGGGCCTCGAGGTCGGCGTCACGCTGATCGACGACGGTCTTCTTCTCGACCTCCATCTCCGCCTCGAGGGTGGACAGCTCGTTGTGCCGCATCTCCTCGTCGACGCTGGTGATGACGTAGGCGGCGAAGTAGATGATCTTTTCCAGATCCTTCGGCGCCAGGTCGAGCAGGTAGCCGAGACGGCTCGGCACACCCTTGAAGTACCAGATGTGGGTGACCGGGGCGGCCAGCTCGATATGGCCCATCCGCTCGCGGCGCACCTTCGCGCGGGTCACCTCGACGCCGCAGCGTTCACAGATGATGCCCTTGAAGCGGACGCGCTTGTACTTACCGCAGTAGCACTCCCAGTCCCGGGTGGGGCCGAAGATCTTCTCGCAGAACAGGCCGTCCTTCTCCGGCTTGAGCGTGCGGTAGTTGATGGTCTCCGGTTTCTTCACCTCGCCGTAGGACCACTGGCGGATGTCGTCGGCGGTGGCCAGGCCGATCCGGAGTTCATCGAAGAAGTTGACGTCTAGCACGTAACTTCCTTTCCCCTGTGCGGGTCGAATACGAGCAAAAGTTCTCTATTGGTTCGTACGCATCCGCCGGATGCCGAACCGTTTCGGGATCGGCATCCGGCGAGAGCCCTAGTTCGCCAGATCGTCGACGGTGGCCGCTTCGTTGCGGGACAGGTTGATGCCCAGGTTGGCCGCCGCCCGCTCCAGGTCCTCGTCGTCGCCGTCGCGCATCTCGATGGCGGCGCCGTCGGAGGACAGCACCTCCACATTGAGGCACAGCGACTGGAGTTCCTTCAGCAGAACCTTGAACGATTCCGGAATGCCCGGCTCCGGAATGTTCTCGCCCTTGACGATGGCCTCGTAGACCTTGACCCGGCCCACCACGTCATCGGACTTGATGGTCAGCAGTTCCTGCAGGGTGTAGGCGGCGCCGTAGGCCTGCATGGCCCAGCATTCCATTTCGCCGAAACGCTGACCACCGAACTGCGCCTTACCACCGAGCGGCTGCTGGGTGATCATCGAGTACGGACCGGTCGAGCGGGCGTGGATCTTGTCGTCGACGAGGTGGTGCAGCTTCAGGATGTACATGTAGCCGACCGCCACCGGGTAGGGGAACGGTTCGCCGGAACGCCCGTCGAACAGTGTCGCCTTACCGTCGTCACCGACCATGCGCTCGCCGTCGCGGTTGGGCAGGGTCGAGCCGAGCAGACCGGCCAGCTCTTCCTCGCGCGCACCGTCGAAGACGGGCGTGGCGATATTGGAGTCCGCGGGTGCGGCCAGCATCTCTTCCGGCAGCGCCTGGGCCCAGTCGGGCCGGGCGCCGTCGGTGGCGACATCGACCTTCCAGCCTGCCTTGCCGATCCAGCCCAGATGGGTCTCCAGGATCTGGCCGATGTTCATACGACGCGGCACACCGTGGGTGTTCAGGATGATGTCGACCGGGGTGCCGTCCGGCAGGAACGGCATATCCTCGGTCGGCAGGATCTTGCCGATGACACCCTTGTTGCCGTGGCGGCCGGCCAGCTTGTCGCCGTCCTGGATCTTGCGCTTCTGCGCCACGTACACCCGGACCAGCTCGTTCACGCCCGGAGGCAGATCGTCGTCGTCGTCCCGGGAGAACACCCGGATACCGATGACCTTGCCGGATTCACCGTGCGGCACCTTCAGCGAGGTATCGCGCACCTCGCGGGCCTTCTCACCGAAGATCGCGCGCAGCAGCCGCTCCTCCGGGGTCAGCTCGGTCTCACCCTTCGGGGTCACCTTGCCGACCAGGATATCGCCGTCGCGGACCTCCGCGCCGATACGCACGATGCCCCGCTCGTCCAGATCGGCCAGCACCTCGTCGGAGACGTTCGGGATGTCCCGGGTGATCTCCTCGGCGCCCAGCTTGGTGTCGCGAGCGTCGATCTCGTGCTCTTCGATATGGATCGAGGTGAGAACGTCGTCCTCCACGAGGCGCTGCGACAGGATGATCGCGTCCTCGTAGTTGTGACCCTCCCACGGCATGATCGCCACGAGCAGGTTCTTGCCGAGCGCCATCTCACCGTTCTCGGTGCACGGGCCGTCGGCCAGTACCTGACCGGCCTCGACACGCTGGCCCTCGTCCACGATGGGCCGCTGGTTCGCGCAGGTGCCCTGGTTGGAGCGGGCGAACTTGCGCATCCGATAGCTCTTGCGGGTGCCGTCGTCGGCCATGACCGTGACGTAGTCGGCGGAGACCTCCTCCACCACACCGGACTTCTCGTTCACCACCACATCGCCGGCGTCGACGGCGGCACGCAGTTCCATACCGGTACCGACCAGCGGCGCCTCGGAACGGATCAGCGGCACGGCCTGACGCTGCATGTTCGCGCCCATCAGGGCACGGTTGGCGTCGTCGTGCTCGAGGAACGGAATCATGGCCGTGGCCACCGACACCATCTGGCGCGGCGAGACGTCCATGTAGTCGACCTCGGCCGGGGCGACGAACTCCATTTCCTCGTTGCCGCGGCGGGCCAGTACCCGCTCGTCGAGGAAACGACCCTCCGCGTCGATCGGCGAATTCGCCTGGGCGCGGATGTGCCGATCCTCTTCGTCGGCGGTGAGGTAGACGACCTCGTCGGTCACCCGGCCGTCGACGACCTTGCGGTACGGCGTCTCGATGAAGCCGAACGGATTGATCCGGGCGTACACCGCCAGCGAACCGATCAGGCCGATGTTCGGGCCTTCCGGGGTTTCGATCGGGCACATCCGGCCGTAGTGCGACGGGTGCACGTCGCGCACTTCCAGACCGGCCCGCTCACGGGACAGACCACCGGGGCCCAGCGCGTTCAGACGGCGCTTGTGGGTCAGGCCCGACAGCGGGTTGTTCTGGTCCATGAACTGCGACAGCTGCGAGGTGCCGAAGAACTCCTTGATCGCCGCCACGACGGGGCGGATGTTGATCAGGGTCTGCGGGGTGATCGCCTCGACGTCCTGGGTGGTCATGCGCTCACGCACGACACGTTCCATACGCGAGAGGCCGACGCGGATCTGGTTCTGGATCAGTTCACCGACCGTGCGGATACGACGGTTGCCGAAGTGGTCGATATCGTCGACCTCCACCGGTACCTCGACCCCGCCGGGGCCGGTCATCAGGCGATCGCCCTGGTGCAGACGCACCAGGTACTCGATGATGGCGACGATGTCGTCCTTGGTCAGTACCGAACCCTGGACGGGTACGCCGGGGTTGATACCCAGCTTCTTGTTGATCTTGTAGCGACCCACGCGCGCGAGGTCGTAGCGCTTCTCCTTGAAGAACAGGTTCTCCAGCAGGGTCTGCGCGGCTTCCTTGGTGGGCGGTTCGCCCGGACGCAGTTTGCGGTAGATATCGAGCAGCGCCTCGTCCTGGCCGGCCGTATTGTCCTTCTCCAGGGTGGACATCATGATCTCGGAGAAACCGAATCGCTCGGCGATCTCCTCGTTGCTCCAGCCGAGGGCCTTGAGCAGAACGGTCACCGGCTGACGGCGCTTGCGGTCGATCCGCACACCGACGGTGTCGCGCTTGTCGACATCGAATTCCAGCCACGCGCCGCGGCTCGGAATCACGCGCACACTGTGCAGATCCTTTTCGGTGCTCTTGTCCACCGAATGGTCGAAGTACACACCCGGCGAACGCACCAGCTGAGAGACCACGACGCGCTCGGTGCCGTTGATGATGAAGGTGCCCTTATCGGTCATCATGGGGAAATCACCCATGAACACCGTCTGGCTCTTGATCTCACCGGTGTTGTTGTTGATGAACTCCGCGGTGACGAACAACGGCGCCGCGTAGGTCATATCCTTGTCCTTGCACTCTTCGATAGAGGCCTTGACCTCTTCGAAGCGCGGATCGGAGAAGGACAGGGACATCGCCCCGGAGAAGTCCTCGATCGGGGAAAGTTCCTCGAGGACCTCCTCGAGCCCGCCGGCCAGCCCGACGTCACCGCGAGCGGCGGCCCGTTCACGCCATTCCGGCGTGCCGACGAGCCAGGCGAAGGATTCCGTTTGTAGATCGAGAAGTCCGGGCACCTCCAGCGGCTCCCGGAGCTTCGCGAAAGACACCCGCAACGGAGCCCCGGGAATACCCCCGGCAACTCCCAGCTTCGTATTGGCGCTTGTCTGGGTGGAGACTGCCAAGATGCGTCCTTCCAGCACCTCACGCGCGTCGCGTGGTGGTCCGCGACCGTCGCTTGTCTGCTACGTTTTTGGATTCTCGCTGGTCACAACCCGAACGAGACTCGAACAGCAAACAACGGAAGCAACACCGGAAGGGTGGGACTTTCGTAGTGCGATCAAGGTAATGGACAGGAGGCAGCCAGCGCAACGTCCAAACCTACACCTACCTATACGGAGGTGTCAAAGTACCACCCCGGCGAGCCGTTGCGCGGCTGACGCGCCGGGCCGGTTTCGCTGGCCGCGTTCCGGGCTCCGGGCACCTCCGCCGATAACGGATTCGGCGCTGGCGATCGTCCACTATCGCCGACGGCTGATGCCGCCACCAATAGCGTGACTGGTCCGGCGAAACTCGTCAAGTGGCCGTGCCGACCTGCCGCTGTGCCGGCCCGCCCGGCGCGTTACAAGATCATCGGCAACCGGTCCCGGTGGGCGGATACGACCGGTCCCGGACGGGCAGAAGACCCCTGCACCCGCCTTCCCTCGAGGACCCTGGACGACAAAACAGCGCGCCGGGTGCGAAACCCGACGCGCTGCTCTCGGAACAAGCTTTTTACAGCTTGGGGTACTGCATGGTGTCGAAGTCCGACCCCGGGAAATCGGTGCCCGCCGCAGCGCCGCTCGCCTGCTGGCCGGAGTTGTAGGACATCACCATGGTCTCGTCGTTCTGGTCGAGCGAATCACGGATGGCCACCTGCGCGGCATGCGGCAGTGTGTGCATGATCTCACGGACGCGGTCCTTACGCCGCTGCACCGCCTGGCGCACCGGCATACCCGGAGTGGCGCGCATCTGCGGGATGATGCCCTCCACCTCTTCGGCACCACCGTGATGGTGACCGGCATCGACGAGCGCCTGCTCGCGGGCCATCTGCGCCTCGTCCTTCTCCTCGCTCATCCCGATCGGGCCGATCATGCGGCCGTTGAGGAACTGCTTGACCACCGGCTCCTCGCTGGTGAGCAGCACCTCCCGGGGGCCGAACATCACCAGCTGCCGCCGGAACAGCATGCCGATATTGTCCGGTACGGTACGGGCCAGGTTGATGTTGTGGGTCACGATCAGAATCGTGGCGTCGATCTGCGCATTGATATCGATGAGCAGCTGGCTGAGATACGAGGTACGCACCGGATCCAGGCCGGAGTCCGGCTCGTCGACCAGGATGATCTGCGGATCGAGAACGAGCGCGCGAGCCAGACCGGCGCGTTTGCGCATACCGCCGGAAATCTCACCGGGCAACTTTCCCTCGGCGCCGAGCAGACCGGTGAGCTCGAGTTTCTCCATCACGATCTTGCGGATATCGGACTCGGATTTCTTGGTGTGCTCACGCAGCGGGAAGGCGACATTGTCGTAGAGATTCATCGAACCGAACAGTGCCCCGTCCTGGAACAGCACACCGAACAGTTTCCGGATCTCGTAGAGCTCCTTGTTGGAGCAGGTGGTGATATCGGTACCACCGATGAAGATGGAGCCGCGCTCCGGCCGCAACAGGCCGATCAGCGATTTCAGGAATACGGATTTACCGGTACCCGACGGGCCCAGCAGCGCGCTGACCTCCCCGGCAGGCAGGGTGATCGAAACGTCCTGCCAAATCCGCTGTGAACCGAACGACTTGGTTACACCCTCGGTCCTGACCTCGACGCCCACGCCAACCTCCACATTTCTCAGCGAGCCACCCACTCGGCACCACGGACCCGGCAGCGGTGCGTCACGTCACAGTGGGTCCGGTCACTGTATCGCATGGTGTCCGCTCAGCACACCCGACCTGACCGAAGAGTAACCAGGGTTGCCGCTCCCCGGAGCGCGGAATCACCGTTAACCAGCGCGGGAGAAGCCGCTGACCGGGACGAGAAAACGGGCGGCCCCGGAGAGGGACCGCCCGTTTCGGCTGTGCCGGTCGCTACTACTTGACCGTGACCTTGGCGCCCGCGCCTTCCAGCTTCTCCTTGGCGGCGTCGGCGGCTTCCTTGGCGACCTTCTCCAGGATGGGCTTCGGCGCACCCTCGACGAGGTCCTTGGCCTCCTTCAGGCCCAGGCCGGAGACGATCTCACGGACCACCTTGATGACCTGGATCTTCTTGTCGCCGGCACCCTCGAGGATGACGTCGAACTCGTCCTGCTCCTCGGCGGCCTCGGCGGCGGCCGGGGCGGCACCGGCGGCCGCGACGGCGACCGGAGCGGCGGCGGTGACCTCGAACTTCTCTTCGAACTTCTTCACGAAGTCGGAGAGCTCGAGCAGGGTCATGTTGCCGAAGGTTTCGAGCAGCTCGTCAACGTTGGCCATTGTTGTTTCCTTTCGATAGTGAATGTCTGTGCGGGCGAGCCGGTATCGACCGTTCCGCGAAAAGGGATACGGCGGTTACGCCGCGGTGGCTGCGCCGCGGTGTTATTCCGCGGCGGCTTCGCCGCCCTCGGCCTGCTTCTTCTCCTGCAGCGCGGCGGCCAGGCGGGCCACCTGCGAGGCGGGAGCGTTGAACAGACCGGCGGCCTTGGCCAGATTGCCCTTCATGGCACCGGCCAGCTTGGCCAGCAGTACCTCGCGGGACTCCAGATCGGCGATCCGCTCGACCTCGGACACGGACAGCGGGGCGCCATCCATGTAGCCGCCCTTGATGACCAGCGCCTTGTGATCCTTGGCGAAGGTCTTCAGCGCCTTGGCCGCGTCGACCGGCTCACCGGAGATGAACGCGATCGCGGTGGGTCCGACGAACAGATCGTCCAGACCCTCCACGCCGGCCTCGGCCGCGGCGCGCTTCACCAGGGTGTTCTTGGCGACGGAGTACGTGGCATCGGCACCGAGCGCACGACGCAGTTCGGTGAGCGCACCGACGGACAGACCACGGTATTCCGTGACGACTGCGGCCGTCGAGCCCTTGAACTGCTCGGCGATCTCCGCGACCGCGGCAACCTTTTCGGGTTTCGCCATACTTCGCCTCCTCTCTGATGTCGGTATGGATATGCCCTACCGAATCAGGGGCCGGCGAAAGAACAAGCGCCCCGGACGCAGAGCGTTCCGGGGCGCACAAGAAAACAGGCACCGGGCCATTGCCCGTGCTGCGTTCCCAGCCTCGGCTCTCCCTGCGTGGGCCGCCGGCACTCTCGCCGGACCTTCGACCGATTCCTACGGAATCGGCGACCAACGGTCTTCGGTAGAACGGATTGGGTGGTGTCGAAACTGTCGACAACCTTGCCGAGCATACCCGGGTACCGGTTCATCCGGCAAAACGGGGGTCTTCTCATCCCGGCTGTGGTCTCCGGCCCGGTCATCCGGCCGCACGTCCGCCGCCGCGGGAAGCGACCGCCACGCCGGCCCGGAGACGACGATGGCCGGTCCGGAGAGTCCCGGACCGGCCACACTGTCGTTCAGCGAACGCCTCAGGCGGTCGCGTCCTCGTCGAGGAGGTTGCGGGTGCGGTTCGGGTCCACCGGGATGCCCGGTCCGGTGTTCGTCGAAACCGTCACCTTCTTGACGTAACGCCCCTTGGCGGTCGACGGCTTGGCCCGCAGGATCTCGTCCAGCGCCGCACCGTAGTTCTCCACCAGCTTGTTGTCGTCGAACGACGCCTTACCGATGACGAAGTGCAGGTTGGCCTGCTTGTCGACGCGGAAGTTGATCTTGCCGCCCTTGATGTCGGCGACCGCTTTGGTCACATCGGTGGTGACCGTGCCGGTCTTCGGGTTCGGCATCAGACCGCGCGGGCCCAGCACACGCGCGATCCGGCCGACCTTGGCCATCTGGTCCGGGGTGGCGATCGCGGCGTCGAAATCCAGCCAGCCGCCCTGGATCCGCTCGATCAGATCCTCGGCGCCCACCGCGTCCGCACCGGCGGCCTCGGCCTCGGCGGCTTTCTCACCGGCCGCGAACACGATCACACGGGCGGTCTTACCGGTGCCGTGCGGCAGGTTCACGGTGCCGCGGACCATCTGGTCGGCCTTACGGGGATCGACACCGAGCCGGATGGCGACCTCGACGGTCGCGTCCGTCTTGGTGGTGGCGGTCTCCTTGGCCAGCCGCGCGGCGGCCAGCGGGGAGTAGAGCTTGCTGCGATCGACCTTCTCGGCCGCGGCGAGATACGCCTTGCTTCGTTTTGCCATGTTTCTCTGTCCTGTTCCTGTCGGCGACGTTCCCGGGCGTTCCGTGGCTACTCGAGCAGCCACCCACGCGCCCGGCGCTCACGCCGCAAAAGTCGTGGTTCAGCTGTGGTTACCGGGCCTGGCCGGCCCTCCCACCGAAAGCGGGATCGCGATTGACTGCGCTACTTCGGCCTGTTACCTGATGGAGGCGAAGCCCGCAGGAAGGCGGAGGTATCGCCTACGAACGGCGGAGGCCGTAGCGAAGGCGGAGGTATCGCCTCTCAGCCTTCGACGGTGATACCCATCGAACGCGCGGTCCCGGCGATGATCTTGGCCGCCTGATCGATATCGTTGGCGTTCAGATCTTCCTGCTTGGTCTTGGCGATCTCACGCACCTGGTCCATGGTCACGGTGGCGACCTTGTTGCGATGCGGCTCGGCCGAGCCCTTCTGCACACCGGCGGCCTTCAACAGCAGCTTCGCGGCCGGCGGGGTCTTCAGCTTGAAGCTGAAGGACCGGTCCTCGTATACCGAGATCTCGACCGGGATGACGTTACCGCGCTGCGATTCGGTCGCGGCGTTGTACGCCTTGCAGAACTCCATGATGTTGACGCCGTGCTGACCGAGCGCCGGACCGACCGGAGGAGCCGGGTTCGCGGCGCCGGCCTGGATCTGAAGCTTGATGATCCCGGCGAGCTTCTTCTTCTTGGGGGGCATCTTTCTTTCCTAGTTGTGTGAAGTTCCTTGCTCTCTGCAAGTTCCGGCCCGGGACGCACCATCCCGGGAGGCACAGGCGCCGCCGCTAGATCTTGGCGACCTTGGTGAATTCCAGCTCGACCGGGGTTTCGCGACCGAAGATCGAAACCAGCACCTTGAGCTTCTGCTGTTCGGCATTGACCTCGGAAATGGTCGCGGGAAGCGTCGCGAACGGGCCGTCCATCACCGTCACCGATTCGCCGACCTCGAAATCGACCTCGATGGCGGGCTTGGCGGCGACCTCACCGACGGTTTCCGGGGTGGCCGCGGCGGCGGGCGCCGGCGCCTTCTTCTGCTGCGACGCCGGAACGAGGAATTTCACCACCTCGTTGATGGTCAGCGGCGACGGGCGCGAGGTCGCGCCCACGAACCCGGTGACGCCCGGGGTGTTACGCACCGCACCCCAGGACTCGTCGTTCAATTCCATCCGCACCAGGATGTAGCCGGGCAGAACCTTACGGTTGACGTTCTTGCGCTGGCCGTTCTTGATCTCGGTGACCTCTTCGGTGGGCACCTCCACCTGGAAGATGTAATCCTCCAGATCCAGGTTCTGCACACGGGTCTCGAGATTGGTCTTCACCTTGTTCTCGTAGCCGGCGTAGGAGTGGATGACATACCAGTCGCCGGGAGCACGCCGCAGAGCGGCTTTCATCTGCTCGACCGGGTCCGGCTCTTCCGCCTCGGCGGATGCGGGTGCGGCCTCGTCGGCAGCCACGGGCGCGGCGTCGGACGCCGGCTCCTCGACGAACGCGCCGGCTTCCTCGGCCGTCTGATCGTCGACCGGGAACTCGTCGGTGGGGTCGTTCTCCGGGGTGCTCACTGGGCACTCGCTTCCTGTGTCGTCACGTGCATCCTCTGCGTGCCGGGTTCGGGCGCGGCGTTCGGTCTGGTCTCCGGCCCGCGGCGCGGGTCGGTACCGGCCTCCGGTGTCGCCCGGCTAACCGAACAACCAGTCGACACCCTTGATGAACGCCAGATCCAACCCGCTGATGAACGCGACCATGAAGACCACGAACACCAGAACAACGGTCGTATAGGTGATCATCTGCTTCCGGTTGGGCCAGATAACCTTCCGCAGTTCCGCGATCACCTCACGCAGGAACTTGATCAAACGCTTGAACGGATTCCGTGACCGTTCGCGTTCGGCCCGGCCGACCTTCGATTCGGCCTTGCGTACAGGCCGATCGATGGTCGCGAGAGAACCGGTATCGGACGCGCCCGACGAGGCGGACCGGCTCCGGCGAGCGGAGCGCTTTCCGCTCGGCCGCTGCACGGCGGCGGAGTCATCGCCGTCGTCGGCGCCGTATCCGCCGCGGCGAGTGTCCCGCTCGTCGGTCACGTCGATCCTCTCTCATTGCCGGCATCGAAGGCAGGGGCGACAGGACTCGAACCTGCAACCGCCGGTTTTGGAGACCGGTGCTCTACCATTTGAGCTACGCCCCTTCGGCTGGAACAACACTTCCGCGAGGTACCAGCCACACTGCACTATTCAATTATCGGCGTGGTGTCACACAACACGCGCGCTGCCTCGGCACGTGCCGGCCCCGTCGGCGGGCCGGTTCGCACCGGTTCATCCCCGAGCCTACAGCCGGTGTGGCCGACGCTCGAGAACCCCGCCTGGAACCAGCCTCGCAGAGCAGCGCGCATCGGCTGGTGACCCCAGAAACCCGAGTGTACGGCACGGCCGGTGACAGAAGCCAATCAGGGCCGCCGGTCCAGGTCAGGACAACTGGACGGTAGCGGTGGCCCGGCCGAAAATCTTGCGACCCCCCGACTTCGCCACGATGGCGATCGCGGCTGTCCTGGTCTGCGGATCGACCGATTTGATCTTGCCGGTGAACTCCACCTCGGCGGGTTCGGTGGCGCTCACGAACACGGGGCTGGTGAACCGTACGCTGTACTCCTTCACCGCCCCCGGATCGCCGAGCCAGGAGGTGATGAAACCGCCACCCAGCCCCATGGAGAGCATGCCGTGCCCGACGCAGTTCTCCAGACCCACGAGCTTGGCCACCTCCTCGCTCCAGTGGATGGGGTTGGCGTCGCCGGAGACGCCGGCGTAATTCACCAGGTCGCCGCGGGTGAGCTGAACGATCCGCGGCGGCAGCTCGTCCCCCACCGAGACCTCGTCGAAGGAACGCGCGAAGCGACTGCGCTCCAGCTCGCGCGCGGGCAGCGTCGGGGCGACCGCACGCGAGCGGGGGGTGTACTGCGGCGCGGCGGAATCCATCCCGTGCATGAGCACCTTGCCGACGGCCTCGTTCAAGTTGGGATCGATATCGCCGCCGCTGCGGCCGACGAGCGTCGTATAGGTGGTGAGCACCACCTCGTCGTTCTGGTTGGTGACGATGTTCTTGGTGACGATGATGTCGCCGCCGAAGGCCTGCCGGAACGAATGCAGGTACACATCACAGATCAGGTGGTCACCGACCAGGATCGGCCGGTGGAACTCCAGGATCTGGTCGGTCTGCATGATCTGACTCAGGTCGTAGCCGGTGACGACCGTTTCGAAGAGTTTGCGCTGGGCCAGAATGCCGACGAGCGAAATGAAGGTGAGCGGGGCGACCAGACCGTCGTAGCCGTACTCCAGGGCGGCGTCCTCATCCCAGTGCACCGGATGAGCGTCCTGGACGGCGCGCGCGTATTCGCGCACTTTCTCGCGGCCGACCTCGTAGTAGTCGTCCACGCGATAATGGTGCCCGACCATCGCGGCCGCGTGAGCGGCGGCATCGAACTCCGTCTTCGTCGCGACCGCTTCGTCTGTTCCGGTGTTGATTGTCACGGGAGGACTGTACCTATCTGACCCCGCAGCACGGAGTCTGCATGGCGGCTGAGTCAACCCTGGAGATGATGGTGGCGTGAGCAGAAGGGCCGTACCGCCGCCGGTTCAGGACAACGGCTGCCGAGGCAGCCGGAAGATTCGATGGCTCGCGCGGTCATCGAAGCTGTGACGCCACTCGGGACGAACCCGTATCTACGGGTTTACGCGACGAATTCCCCGCAGCGGCTCGAACCGCTCGGGGAATTCCACCCCACCGCCGCGGACACGGCGGCGACGTCACTGATGAATCAGCGCGATTCCCGGTGCGCCCGGTGGGTACCGCAGTTCGGGCAGAACTTCTTCAGCTCCAGCCGGTCCGGGTCGTTGCGCCGGTTCTTCTTGGTGATGTAGTTGCGATGCTTGCACTGCTCGCAGGCCAAGGTGATCTTTGGCCGGACATCGGTGGACTTCGCGGCCACGATATGCCTTCTTTCCGGTCAACCAGAGGGTCAATCAGTATGGGTAGCGATGGCCGGACTCGAACCGGCGACACAACGATTATGAGTCGTTTGCTCTACCGCCTGAGCTACACCGCCTTATACGCCATCTGCGACGGCGACGTCGCGGCTTGGAGTGCCGAGTCGGACACCACCGGCAATCCGGCGAGCCCCCTAACGGAATCGAACCGTTGACCTTTTCCTTACCATGGAAACGCTCTGCCGACTGAGCTAAGGGGGCGCGACCTCTCCGCAGCGGGAAGCGATCAACTCGAACCCGTTGCCTCGAAGACTTGAACGAGAGTACACACTCACCGCCAAGAGCTCCAAACCGGGAGGTCAAAGGCTGTTTTCTGCCGATAAACGAACCACCCAACCGGCCTGCCGACAGAACGGGGGGACGAAAAAGCCCCCGCCGTTCTTCACCGGCGGGGGCTCATGGTGGCAGGTGTAGGATTCGAACCTACGTAGGCTTTCACCGACAGATTTACAGTCTGCTCCCATTGGCCGCTCGGGCAACCTGCCTCGTGCCGCACACCCTGGATCTCCTCGATCCGTTTCGAGTGCGCTGAGGCAGAATACAACGAACCCGCACCCCGAATGCAAACCCGCTGGCCAGACGGTGTGAACGAACACCCCATCATGTCCCGGCGGACACGGTGGCGCCGCGCTTCCGCGCCGACGGGGTAGCTTTTCTCAGCACGCAGGGTGATTCAACAGCGAACAGGAGCGCAGTGTGGCCGATTCATCATTCGATATCGTCAGCAAGGTCGAACGGCAGGAGGTCGACAACGCTCTGCACCAGGCCGAGAAGGAACTGAACACGCGTTACGACTTCCGCGGCACGGGCGCGGGGATCGAATGGTCCGGCGAGGACAAAGTGGTGCTCACCGCCGAATCCGAGGAACGGGTCAAGGCCGCGCTCGAGGTGTTCAAGGAGAAACTGATCCGCCGCGATATCTCGCTCAAGGCCTTCGACGCCGGCGAGCCCGTGGCCTCCGGCAAGACCTACAAGATCACCGGGTCGCTGGTGCAGGGGATCGACTCCGAACATGCCAAGAAGATCTCCAAGAAGATCCGTGACGAAGGCCCCAAAGGCGTCAAAGCGCAGATCCAAGGCGACGAACTACGGGTCAGCAGCAAGAAACGAGACGACCTACAGGCCGTGATCGCGCTGCTCAAGGGCGAGGATTTCGGGATCGCGCTGCAATTCGTGAACTACCGTTAGCCGGGCGCTAACGGTTCCGCGGCCCGCCGGCCAGCTGTTCGAGCCGGGCGATCCGATCGGCCATCGGCGGATGGGTCGAGAACAGGCGGGCCATCCGCTCCCCGGAACGGAACGGGTTGGCGATCATCAGATGCGATTGCGCGGTGAGCCGGGGTTCGGGCGGCAACGGCGCCGCCTGAACCCCGCGCTCCAGCTTGCGCAACGCCGAAGCGAGGGCGAGCGGGTCGCCGGTGAGTTCGGCGCCCGACTCGTCCGCCTGATACTCCCTCGAGCGCGAAACCGCGAGCTTGATCAAACCGGCCGCTATGGGCCCGAGCAGGGATACCAGGAGCACCCCGATCAAATTCGGGCCCGAACCGCCTCGGTTACCGCCGAACGCGGCCGCGAAATACGCGAAATTCGCGAGGCCGGAGATCACCGCCGCCATCGCCCCCGCCACCGACGAGATCAGAATATCCCGGTTGTAGACATGGGAAAGCTCGTGCCCCAGCACCGCACGTAGCTCCCGTTCATCGAGAATCTGCAGAATACCGCTGGTACAGCACACCGCGGCATGGCGCGGATCACGCCCGGTCGCGAAGGCATTCGGCGCATTCGTGGGACTGATGTAGAGCCGAGGCATCGGCTGCCGGGCCAGGGTGGCGAGCTCCCGCACGATTTTGTAGATCACGGGCGCCTCGATCTCGCTGACCGGCTGCGCACGCATCGCCCGCAGAGCGAGTTTATCGCTGTTGAAATACGCGTAACCATTCATCGCCACGGCCAGGACGACCGCAATGACGAGAACGGTGGTATTCCGGAACGCCGCTCCGGCCAGGACTATCAGCGCGGAAAGACCGACCATGAGCCCGAACGTTTTCACCCCATTGGCAAACCCATGCCCGTGCATAGCACTCCTGTATACGTGGCGCCGGCAGGCGCGGATCTCGGCCAGAACCGCTACTGCAGGACAACGTCCACCCTCCCACCCGAGTTCCTGTGTTTATTTGCGGCGCCTGCGGCGCCGCGGGTTCGGGGCCCCCTTGTGTCTCGGGTCTTCACTCCTCCGCTCAGTCGCTGCGCTCCTTCGCTCCGTCGCTCCAGGCCCGAGACGAGCCCGAACCAGGAGCGTGGACCCTCCGCGAAAACACAACCACCGAGACACCCCCAGCCCGGGAAGTCACCCGTATGCACTCCCCCACGGGACCCCCGCAGTCCGGAGTCCGGCAGCCCCGACCTCGGAAACCGGTGCTCCGCATCTGGCGCAACCACCAGCGCCGAGTCTTACGAGGCCCACAAAGGGTTGAGCCCGCGTCGTGCTTCAGCCCGCGAAGCGCATGCGCCGCAGGCGCGAGTCTCGCGGGCTGAAGCACGACGCCAAAAGGGCTCAACCCCGCGGCGCCGCAGGCGCCGCAAAATAAACACAGCGTCGTCCTTCACGGACAACTACACCTGTCACCTTCACGGCCCCAGCCCGCCCCGGACCATCCGCACGCCGCCACCGAGTAAGGCTCGACCCCCCCGACGCCGCAGGCGCCGCCGATAAACACAAACCCCTCAGCCGACGCGTTCGATCGTGTACTGGACCAACTGGACCAAGGCGTCGTTCGCCGGACCTTTCGGCAGCGCGTTCAGCTCCGCGTGAGCGATATCGGCGTATTCCCGTAGTTTCGCCTTCGCCTGGGCCATGCCCGGTGAGCGGCCGAGCAGTTCGAGCGCTTCGTCGACCTCCGCATCGGATTCGAGGGGGTGGTCCAGCAGCGCGCGCAGCCGGTCGCCGTCGGGGCCCTCGTCACGGAGGGCGTAGAGCACCGGCAGAGTGTGTACACCTTCACGCAGGTCGGTGCCGGGGGTTTTGCCCGACTGGGCGGAGACCGACGAGATATCGATGATGTCGTCGGAGATCTGGAACGCGGTGCCGACCGCGTCGCCGAGGCGGGCGAGGCGTTCCACGTGGTCGGCGCCGGCGCCGGAGAACTTGCCGCCGAAACGGCCGGAGGCGGCGATGAGCGAACCGGTCTTCTCCCAGACCACCCGCAGGTAGTGCGCGACCGGGTCGGTGGATTCGCGGGCGCCCATGGTTTCGCGCATCTGGCCGGTGACCAGTTCGGCGAAGGTTTCGGCGATGATGCGCACGGCCTCGGGGCCGAGGGTGGAGGTCAGCCGGGAAGCGTGGGCGAAGAGGTAGTCGCCGGCCAGGATGGCGACGCTGTTACCCCAGCGCGAGTTCACGCTCGCCGCGCCGCGCCGCATGGTGGCTTCGTCCATGACGTCGTCGTGGTAGAGGGTCGCCAGGTGGACGAGTTCCACCACGGTGCCGGCGGTGATCAGATCGGGGCTGTCCGGGCGGGGGCCGAGCTGACCGGTGAGGACGGTGAACAGCGGCCGGAAGCGTTTACCCCCCGCTTTGGCCAGGTGCAGCGCCGCTTCCTGCAGGAACGAGGCGCCGTCGGACAGCTCCTCGACGAGAAGTTTCTCCACTTCCTCGAGGCCGTGGCGCACTGTCGCGGCGAGGGCGGCGTCTCCGAGGTCCACCCCCGCCACCACCGTGCCGGCTTCGCTCACAGCAGATGTGCTCATACCTTCTCCCAAGGACGCGTCCGACCCCACGGTGATGAACCTAGCGTGTTCACGTCCTAGCGCCCATGAACACCGTCACTGTGCACCGTACCGCCATCGACATCACTCTCCACGGCCTGTAACTATTGACCGCATGGGTGCACCCGAAGTCACACCGGCCAGCGACGACCGGAACGCGTTGCCGACCCACGTGCAGGTGCTGGTGGTGGGCGCGGGCCCGGCGGGTTCGGCGGCCGCGGCCTGGGCGGCGCGCGCGGGTCGCGATGTGCTGCTGCTGGATTCCGCGGTATTCCCCCGGGACAAAACCTGCGGTGACGGCCTGACCCCGCGTGCCACCGCGGAACTGGAGCATCTGGGCCTGGGCGAATGGGTGCGCGCACACACCGTGAATCACGGCCTGCGGATGACCGGTTTCGGCCGTGAGGCGCTGCTGCCCTGGCCGGGTGGTTCGTTCCCGACCTACGGCAGCGCGATCCCGCGCACCGAATTGGACGACACATTGCGCGAGACCGCGGTGAAGTCCGGGGCGCGGATGTTCGACGGTACGAAGGTGGTGGGTGTCTCACGCGACGGCGCCCGGGTGACCGGCGTGACCGTACGCACCGGCGGTATCGAACACGAGATCCGCTGCGCGAGCTTGATCGTGGCCGACGGAGTCCGTTCTCCGGTCGGCAAGCTCCTCGGCCGCACCTGGCATCGCCGCTACGCCTACGGGGTCGCGGCCCGCGCCTATATCTCTTCGGCCCGCAGCGACGATCAGTGGATCACCTCGCATCTGGAACTGCGTAACGCCGACGATGAGCTGGTGCCCGGGTACGGCTGGGTTTTTCCGCTGGCCAACGGTGAGGTGAACATCGGGGTCGGTTCGCTGGCCACCGAGCGGCGTCCTTCGCATATCGCGTTGAAACCGCTGCTGGAGCACTACACCGCTCTACGCCGGGAGGAATGGGAGCTGACGGGTTCGCTGCGAGCGGTGTCGTCGGCGTTGCTGCCGATGGGCGGTGCCGTGTCCGGTATCGCGGGCGTGAACTGGGCCCTGGTGGGTGACGCGGCGGGTTGCGTGAACCCCTTGAACGGCGAGGGTATCGACTACGGGCTGGAGGGCGGGCATATGCTCGCCGATCTGCTGGACGAGCCCGATCTGACCCGGCTGTGGCCGGATCGGCTGCGTACCAGGTACGGCCGCACGTATTCGGTGGCGCGGCGGATCGCGGGGCTGGCCACCCATCCCCGGATGGTGCCGCTGGGCGGGCCGCCGGTGATGCGATCGAAGTTCTTGCAACGCACCGCGGTGCGGGTCATGGGAAATCTGGTCACCGACGAGGACGTGGACCTCACCGCCCGCGCCTGGCGCGCCGCCGGTCGGGCATCCATGCGTTTCGACGAACTGGTCCCCTTCGGCTAGGCCGGAACCCGGATCCGCGCGCAACGGCCCCGGGTTCCGCGGCTGCTAGGTGTCGGATCGTCCGGCGAACCAGTCGAGGATGAATTTGCGTTCGCCCTCGACGACCCGCCGCTGCAACTGTTCGGCGAGCGGTTCTATGGTGCCACCGATCAGCGGGATCTTGACCTTCACCTTTCCGGTGACCACCAGTTCCGAGCCCTCGGTGGAGGGACGTAGCCGGTAGGTGCCGGTCATCTCCACCGGAATACCCGAGGAGGTGCCTTCGAAGGTGCCCTCGGCGGTGGAACCGTCGAGCCGCTGCCAGTTGTCCACCCGGGTGACCACGAGCTCACCCTTGAGCACTTTGCGGACGACGGCGGGAACCTTCTCCTGCCGGGCCTTCTCGCTCATCGACAGGCGGATGGTGCCCGGTCCGTCGGGATGGGACATCTCGAGAGTGGCCGTTTCCGCGTCGGCGAATCGGTCACGCCACATTTCTTCTCCGGTGAGCGCCGCGTGGAGGTCTGCCACCGGGATCGGATAGGACAGGGTGAAGCCGAATTTTCGGGCCATGAGCGCCCACCCTAGCGGACCCGGCTAGCCTGTTGCGGTGCTGGAAATCGGTCGCGCCGACGGCGCTCGGTACGCGGTGGCGTGCGCGGGGCCGGCCGAGACCGATACGGCGACCACGCAGCGATTCCGGAGGAGGTAGCGTGCCCGACCAGGCAGGGGTGGCCGAGCCGCCCGGGCCGGCTCCGGAACTGGACGTGGCCCCGCCGGTTCGCCCCGAGCCCGAACGGAAGGAAAGCGGCGGACGTCCGGCCCGCGCCGAGCGGCTGCGCCGGGTGCGGGTGGGGGTGGTGATCGCCGCCGTATCGGTGAGCATGCTGGTGGTGCTGCTGGTGCTCGCGGCGTGGCGCAACGACTATCTGATCGAATCGGACAAAGGGGAAACCACCGGCGAGGTCCTCTCCGCCGGCCGGCTGCGCTCCGCGGTGATGTACGTCACCCCCGATGGGGTGACGCACAATCCGAAGGTCGGGGTCCTGTATCCCACCAATCTGACCGCAGGGGAACGGATCAACGTCGAATACAACCGCGCCGATCCCGACCTGGTCCGCGTGGCCGGGCGCGATGTACGGGTGGCTATTCCGCCGGCGCTGTCGGTGCTGATCACGATCTGGGCGGTGACCCTGCCCCTGCTGTGGCTGCTGAGCCGTGCGGAAACCGGTTCGATGAGTGTTCGCCGGATCTTCGATCCGGTGTCATATCGGCGACGCCCGGCGGGGGACTCCGGCCTCGCAGACTGACGAGGTGCGCGTAGCCATCGTTGCGGAGTCGTTCCTCCCGAATATGAACGGCGTCGTGAACTCGGTACTGCGGGTACTGGATCATCTGTATCGACACGGGCACGAGGCGCTCGTCATCGCACCCGACACCTTGCGCGGCCGGCCACCCGCGCCCCGGCACCACGGCGGATTCCCCGTGTACCGGGTACCCGCGGTGATGGTGCCGAGGATCAGTTCGCTGCCGGTGGGTCTACCACAGCCGGGCATGGTCGGGGCTCTGGGCGATTTCGATCCGGACGTGGTGCACCTGGCCTCGCCGTTCCTGCTGGGAGCGGGCGGGCTGGCGGCGGCACTGCGGCTGGATCTGCCCACGGTGGCGGTCTATCAGACCGATGTGGCCGGTTTCGCCGCGAGCTACGGACTCGGTTTGGCCGCGCGGGCCGCATGGGGATGGACCCGGCGGATCCACGAGGGCGCGGCCCGTACGCTGGCGCCGTCGAGCGCGGCGGCCGAGGATTTGGCCCGGCACGGTATTCCACGGGTGCACCGGTGGGGTCGCGGGGTCGATACCGCGCGGTTCACTCCGCAGGCGCGGGATGCCGGATTACGGGAGCGGTGGCTCGGCGGCGGCGAGCGGCTGCTGGTGGGGTTCGTGGGGCGGCTCGCCCCGGAGAAGCATGTGGAGCGGCTGGCGGTGCTGGCCCGCGATCCGGCGGTACAACTGGTGATCGTCGGGGACGGGCCGGAACGGGCGGAACTCACCCGGCTGCTGCCGGGCGCGGTTTTCACCGGCGAACTCCGGGGCGCCGAACTCGCCCGCGCGTACGCCAGTTTGGATGTGATGGTGCATCCGGGTGAGCACGAAACGTTCTGCCAGGGCGTCCAGGAAGCGCTGGCTTCGGGCGTTCCGGTGGTGGGGCCCGCCGCCGGCGGCCCCCGCGACCTGATCGCGCACTGCCGCAACGGCTACCTGCTTCCGGTCGATGATTTCACCGATCTACTGCCCGGCACCGTCTCCACCCTCCAGGACGCCGGCCTCCGTGCCCGTTTCGGCGCCGCGGCCCGCGGATCGGTGCTGCACCGCACCTGGCCGGCCGTCTGTGCCGAGCTCATGACCCATTACGCGGAGGTCGGCGGGACCGTCTCCCGGCTGCCGCGGTCGGCGTGAACGCGGCAGCAGGCAGGAGCGGCAGCCGGCTCCGCCGCTTCGGGGTTACCCGCTGCCGCCGGGTCGCGCCCATTAGGGTCGAGCCGTGGTGAAAACACAATCGGTCCGGGCCTCGCTGGACAAGCAACCCCATGAGGTCGCGTCGATGTTCGACGGGGTGGCGCGACGATACGACCTGACCAATACCGTTATCTCGGCCGGTCAGGACCGTTATTGGCGCTGGATGACCCGTAAGGCGATCGGCCCGCGCCCCGGTGAGCGCGTGCTCGATCTGGCCGCTGGGACGGGCGTGTCCACGGTGGAACTGGGCAAGTCGGGTGCCTGGTGCGTGGCCGCCGATTTCTCGCAGGGAATGCTGGCCGCGGGACGATTCCGGCAGGTGCCGATGGTCGCCGGGGATGCTATGGCGCTACCGTTCGCCGATAATTCCTTCGACGCGGTCACCATATCCTTCGGGCTGCGCAATGTGGCCGATATCGATCTGGCCATGCGCGAGATGCTGCGGGTCACCAAACCCGGCGGCCGGTTGGTGATCTGTGAGTTCTCCACACCGGTGATCCCCGGGTTCAAGACGCTCTACATGGAATACCTGATGAAGGCGCTCCCCCGGGTCGCGCGGGCGGTGAGCAGCAACCCGGACGCCTACGTCTACCTCGCCGAATCCATCCGGGCCTGGCCGAACCAGCGGCAACTCGGGCGCCGGGTGGCCGACGCCGGCTGGTCCGGTGTGAAATGGCGGAACCTGACCGGCGGAGTGGTGGCGCTGCACCGGGGATACAAGCTGGGCGGCTGACGGCCCGAGAAAGCCGTTCATCTACCTCACCGCTGTGATTTTCGCCGGTGAAGTGGAATGTCACCCGACGATAACATCGGGAAAAGCCGAGGAAACCGGTCGCGGGGACGATCGGAGGCATGTCCGAGGGATGCGGAGACCAGCGGCCGGGCACGACCAGGACGGCGTGCTCGTACTGCGGTGTCGGCTGCGGAATCGAAGTCACCACCGCCGCGGACGCCACCGGTGCGCCGGTGATCACCAAGGTCGGCGGTGACAAACTGCACCCGGCGAATGCCGGACGGTTGTGCACCAAGGGCGCCACACACCTGGAACTGACGCGGGCACCGGGGCGGATGACCACCGCCTACCGCCGGCCGGCCCGCGGTGTCGAACCACAACCCGTGGGCGTGGACGAGGCCGTCGCCGAAGCCGCGGACCGGCTGCGCCGGATCCTGGACGAGCACGGCCCCGACGCGATCGCCCTGTACGTCTCGGGACAGATGTCGCTGGAAGCCCAGTATCTGGCCACCAAATTGGCCAAGGGTCATCTACGGACCGTGCACATGGAGGCCAACTCACGCTTGTGTATGGCCAGTGCCGCCACCGGCTACAAACAGTCACTCGGCGCCGACGGGCCACCGGGGTCCTACGACGATTTCGAGCACGCCGACCTCTTCTTCGTCATCGGCGCGAATATGGCCGATTGCCACCCCGTCCTCTTCCTGCGCATGGCCGACCGGTTGAAGACGGGCGCCAAGTTGATCGTGGTCGATCCGCGGCGCACCGAAACCGCCGCCCGTGCGGACCTGTTCCTGCAGATCGCGCCCGGTACCGATCTCGCTCTGCTCAACGGCCTGCTGTACCTGCTGGTCGAGGCGGGCGATATCGATACCGAGTTCATCGCCGAGCACACCGAGGGCTGGGCCACGATGCCGGAGTTCCTCGCCGACTATCCGCCCGGCCGGGTGGCCGCCCTCACCGGTCTCGCCGAGGACGATATCCGCACCGCCGCCCGATGGATCGGCGAGGCGGGCGAATGGATGAGCCTGTGGACCATGGGACTGAACCAGTCCACTCACGGCACCTGGAACACCAACGCGCTGTGCAATTTACATCTGGCGACCGGCGCCATCTGCCGCCCGGGCAGCGGGCCGTTCTCGCTGACGGGCCAGCCGAACGCCATGGGCGGTAGGGAGATGGGCTACATGGGTGCGGGTCTGCCCGGACAGCGCACGGCCCTGTCCGCCGCCGACCGCGCCTTCGTGGAAACCGCGTGGGCACTACCGCCGGGCACCCTGCGTGCCGAATCCGGTCCCGGCACGATCGAGATGTTCCGCGGACTCGCCGCGGGCACCATCAGAGCGGCCTGGATCATCTGCACGAATCCGGTGGCCACCGTGGCCAATCGCAAAACCGTCATCGCGGGCCTGGAAGCCGCCGAACTGGTGATCGCCCAGGACGCCTATACCGAAACCGCCACCAACACCTACGCCGACCTGCTGCTGCCCGCCGCCCTGTGGGCGGAGGCCGATGCGACGATGGTGAATTCCGAACGTACGGTGACCCTGCTGCCGCGCTCGGTGGAACCGGCCGGTGCCGCCCGCCCGGATTGGCAGTTGATCGCGCAGGTGGCGACCGCGATGGGTTTCCCCGGCTTCGATTTCGCCTCCGCCGCCGAGGTATTCGACGAACTGCGGCGGTTCGCCAATCCGGCCACCGGCTACGACCTGAGCGCGATGAGCCACGATATGTTGCGCGAGGGTCCCGCCCAGTGGCCCTGCTCCGATGCCGCACGCCGCCGCAACCCGATCCGCTACCGCAACGACGGCGTGAACCGGCCGCTGTTCGTCGACGCGGAGGGGCGCCGCCCGCGGCTGGCTTTTCCCACCGCGAGCGGGCGGGCGGTGTTCTGGCCACGTCCGCATATGCTGCCCGAGGAGATGCCCGGCGACGACTACCCCTTCCTGCTCGATACCGGTCGCCTGCAGCATCAGTGGCATTCGATGACGAAGACCGGCCGCGTCGAAAAACTCGGCAGATTGAACGGGGAACCGTTCGTCGAGGTTCATCCCGAGGACGCCCGGGCGCTCGGCCTGGCGCCCGGCGACCAGCTCGAGATCACCTCGCGGCGCGGCCGGGCGGTACTACCGGCCCGCATCAGCGACCGGATGCGGCCGGGCTGCTGTTTCGCGCCCTTCCACTGGAACGACGAACAAGGTGAATACCTGACCATCAACGCGGTGACCAACGATGCCGTGGATCCCGAGTCCCTGCAGCCGGAGTTCAAGGCGTGCGCGGTGGCCCTGCGGCGGGTCGCGCCGGTGGTGCCGGAGCGGACCCCGGCGGCACCGGGGGATCGGCCCCCGTCCGACCCCACCGCGGCCGGCACCCACCCGCTGGCGACCGTGCTCGGCTTGGATTCGGCGAGCACCCCGACGTTGAGCGAAACC
This sequence comes from Nocardia sp. X0981, assembly GCF_977089955.1. Classification (NCBI taxonomy): domain Bacteria; kingdom Bacillati; phylum Actinomycetota; class Actinomycetes; order Mycobacteriales; family Nocardiaceae; genus Nocardia; species Nocardia sp. X0981. The sequence continues at coordinate 828,581 of NZ_OZ372435.1, forward strand.
GAACGTATCTATCTCGGCGGATATCTGGCCGCCTTGCAATCGCTGCCGGTCTCCGGACAGCCGGTGCTGCCCGTTTCGGCGCCGCTTTCCGAACATGCTCGAACATGGGTGGACGGACTGCTCGCCGGTATGTATTCCCGCGCGGTGGCGCCGGAAGCGGCGGCGGAACCGGGCCTTCCGAACGCCTTGCCGGTAACCGTACTGTGGGCCTCGCAGACCGGTAATGCCGAGGATTTCGCGGCCACCGTCGCCCAGCGGTTGACCGATTCCGGTTTCCTGCCCCACCTGATCGAGATGGATTCCTGCGATCCGGCGGCGCTGACCGGTGATGTTCTGGTGATCAGCAGTACGTTCGGTGACGGCGGTCCGCCGGACAACGGCGCCGATTTCTGGTCGCGGCTCGAGGCGAGTACCGCCCGTCTCACCGGTATGCGCTACGCGGTCTTCGCGCTGGGGGATTCCTCCTATGACGACTTCTGCGGGCACGGCCGGAAACTGGACGCTGTATTCGCCGAACGCGGTGCTTGCCGGCTGTTGCCTCGGCAGGACTGCGAACCGGATTTCGCCGAACCGGGCGCTGCCTGGCTGGACGCGGTGATCGCCGCGCTGACCGGTCCTGGCGCAGAGTCCGGTGACGGCGGTGGGGGCCCCCGCGATATCGCCGGATTCCCCTCCGGCGGCGGTGGGGGTGCCGTAACCGGCGTCCTGGAACGCGCGGCGCCCGCCGCGCCGCGGACGCGCCCCGCCGCGCCCGCCGCGTTCACCCGCGCCGCCCCGCTCACCGTGCCGCTGGTCGGCAACGAGATACTGACCGCTCCCGGCGCGGCGAAGGAGGTCCGGCGCATCACCTTCGACCTTCGTGATACCGATGCCCGTTACGAGGTGGGCGATTCGCTCGGGGTCCGGCCGGAGAACTGTCCGTCACTGGTCGGGGAATGGCTCGATGCGGCCGGTCTGGACGGGCGTCGCGGTATCGAGGTGGACGGGGCCGAGACAACGCTGGAGCAGGCTCTGAGCAGCCACTACGACATCACCAAGATCTCCCGGGACCTGCTGGAATTCGTGGCCGAACGCAACTCCAGCAACCGGCTCGCCAAACTGTTGCGCCGCGATAACCACAATGAACTGGCCGGTTATCTGTGGGATCGCCAGGCCGTGGACGTCCTACGGGATTTCCCGGTGCGCGCCGATCTGGTGGAATGGCTCGGAGTTCTGAAAAAACTACAGCCGCGGCAGTATTCGATCTCCTCCAGCCCATTGGTGGATCCCGATCAGGTGGAGCTGACCGTGGGTATCGTCCGATACGGTGACCCCGCGGCGGCGGGTTCCGCGGCACGACGCGGTGGTGTCTGTTCCACCTTCCTGGCCGATCGCGCCGTCGAGGTGCCCGTATTCCTGCAGCGCGCACCGCATTTCCGGCCGCCGCTGGACCCGAGTGTGCCGATGATCATGGTGGGTCCGGGTACCGGTATCGCACCGTTTCGTGGTTTCCTGCACGAACGCCGCGCGCGGGGTGCCACCGGAGGTAATTGGCTGTTCTTCGGCGATCAGCACGCGGCGCAGAATTTCTACTACCGGACCGAGCTCGAGGATATGTTCCGCTCGGGCCATCTGTCTCGGCTGGACCTGGCGTTCTCCCGCGATCAGCGGGAACGGGTCTATGTGCAGCACCGCATGATCGAGCACGGCGCCGAATTGTGGTCGTGGCTGCGCGACGGGGCCCACTTCTACGTCTGTGGTGACGCCGCGCGAATGGCGAAGGATGTCGATGACGCCCTGCTGCGCATCGCCCGGATCCACGGCAAACTCGACGAGGACGGCGCCCTCGCGTTCAAGAAGCAACTCGTCGCCGAGAAACGCTACGTCCGGGACGTCTACTGACAGCGGACGGAATTCCGTCCCCCGAGCCCGGCCGAGCGGGTGGCCGGGATCGGGATGCGCCGCGGCCACTCCCGCGGGCGGGTCGTAGCGGTCGAGCGCGAGCCCTCAGACCGCGGGTGGATTCACCCGGGTGAAATCCGGCAGGCGGTAGTACGGGTAGTAGGGGTACGGCGGGGTGAGCGCACTGGCCTTGTCGAGCCGGGCGATATGGTCCGGGGTGAGTTCCCAGCCGAGGGCACCGAGGTTCTGGCGCAACTGTTCCTCGTTGCGGGCGCCGACGATAACGGTGGCCACCGTCGGGCGGGAGAGCAACCAGTTCAGCGCGATCTGCGGCACGGAACGCCCCGTCTCGGCGGCGATCTCGTCCAGCGCGTCGATCACGGTGTAGAGATGTTCCTGGTCCACCGGGGGGCCTGCTTCGGCTGTACGGTGCAGCCGGCTGCCCGCGGGCAGGGGTTGCCCGCGGCGGATCTTGCCGGTGAGCCGACCCCAGCCGAGCGGACTCCACACCATCGCGCCCACCCCTTCCGCCAGGCCCAGGGGCATCAGTTCCCATTCGTAGTCGCGGCCGACCAGCGAGTAGTAGACCTGGTGAGCGGTATAGCGGGACAGTCCGTACCGATCGGTGGCAGCCAGCGATTTCATCAGCTGCCAGCCGGCGAAATTGGATGCGCCCAGATAGCGGATCTTGCCCGCGCGCACCAGGTCGTCGAGCGCGCGCAGGACTTCTTCGACCGGCGTGTGCGCATCGAAAGCGTGCAACTGGAACAGGTCGATATGCTCGACCCCCAGCCGCCGCAGTGCGTCTTCCACCGCGGTGATCAACCGGGACCGGCCCGAACCCGCGTCGGCCGGCCCCGGGCCGACGGGCAAACCGGCCTTGGTGGACAACAGCACCCGGTCCCGCCGGCCCCGGATCGCCGCGCCGAGGACTTCCTCGGAGGCGCCGTCGGAATAGACATCCGCCGTATCGAACATCGTCATACCGGCATCGAGGGCGATATCGACCAGCCGTCGCGCCTCGGCGACATCGGTATCACCCCAGGCGCCGAACAGTTCACCTCGCCCGCCGAACGTGCCGGTGCCGAAACTCAGCGCGGGCACGAGCAGACCCGAGGCACCCAGCCGCCGGTACTCCATCTCGACTCCTAAAGGGTCTAGTGTTTCATTAACACCGAAACCGTACCGCAAATTCGCTACAAATGAAACTGGAGTTCCATTATGACCTCAGAGGTGTCCGTTCCCGGCTCGGTCCGACCCGGCGGGCGCACCGCCCGGGTACGCGCGGCGGTCCTGCGGGCCGCCGGTGATCTCCTGGCCGAAAAGGGCTTCGCCCACCTCGATCTCGCAGAGGTCGCCGGGCGGGCGGAAGTCGGCAAGACAACGGTCTACCGACGCTGGCGCACCCCCACCGGCCTGATCGCCGACCTCTTGGTGGATATGGCCGAACAATCACTGCCCCGGGCGGATACCGGCTCCCTGCTCGGTGACCTCACGGCCAACGCCCGGCTGGTCGCCGAAACTCTGGCCGATCCTCGGCAAGGCCGCCTCTTCCGGGCGGTCATAGCCGCGGCCACCTGCGACGACACCGCCGGCGCCGCCCTGCGCAAGTTCTACGATGTACGCCTCGGCGAGTGGGCCTGCTGCATCACCGACGCGATCACCCGGGGCGAGATACCCGGCGGAACCGACCCACGCGCCGTCCTCACCGCCGTCTCCGGTCCGCTGTACTACCGGCTGCTGGCCAGCGGCGACCCACTCGGCGAGTACGCTGCGCGCTCCGCGGCCGCGGCCGCGGCCACCGCCGCCGCGGCCGGTGTCTTCGTCCGCACCGACCTCGGATGACCGGCGTCGCGTTCCCCGACCGGAAGGCCGGCACGCGCGGTCCCGCCCGGCCGTCACATCCTGTGCGGCATCCAGAACGCGTCTCGCCCGGTCAACCCGAGAACTCGATGCAGCAGCGGGGCCCGCTCCGAGACCGGCACCACGGGACCGAAAAGACCGGGCGTGCCCTCCTCGGGGGTGTCCCGCAGAAAGGACAGCAGGATTTCCAGGTCCGCCCGGCGCACCACCATTTCCCGGCCGGTGGCCTGCCCCAGATCCCAGCAGTGGACCACCAGTTCGTCGAGCGCGACGCGCGCCGTCACCGCCGCCGGCATGGCCACCCCGCCCGCCTCCGTTTCCCCGTCCCAGGCCGCCGGGTCACACCAGGCGCGGGCGAGTGCGGCAAGCCGCTGAGGTATACGCACACGCCAACCGGGCCGTACGCCGGAGCCGGACTCCGGCGCCGCGGATCCACCGATCGTCTCCTTGCTCGCGGCAGCGCGGAAGGCCTCGGCCAGACCGTCGATATGTTCGAGCAGGGCGCGGACCGGCATAGCCGCGGGCGTGGACGAGTCGAGTCGATCATCATCGATGGCGACCACCACCTGCGTCAGTGCGTCGGCAGCGGGTGAGAGGTCGAATTCCGGGCGCATGAGGGCTCCTCGTCTACGGGGTTCACCCATGCCGACGATCCCGGGCCGCGAAAATCACCGCTCGCCGCCCACCCATACCGCGAGGTCTTCGCGGCGGCCGGCCCGACACGCGCCGCTACCGGCATCCGGTGCCGGTAGCCCTGTCGGGGCCGTTCAGCGGCGTACCGTGAGGATCGCCAGGCGGTATTCAGCTCGACCGACCCTCGAAAAAGGGGAGACCGGCACCACGATCGAGAACGAGGAGACCGTCATGTTCCACTTCACCATCGCGCGTTCGCTGGGATTGTTCGCGGGTGCGGGCGCGGTGGCCGCGGCAGCGCTGGCCGCAGGTCCCACGGCGGTGGCCGCGCCCCCGGCGTCCTGTCCGGCACCGGGGGCGGCCTCCGTGCAAACCGGTGACGAAGGCGCGTCCTGCACCGCGAAAAGCGAGGAAGGCGGCGCTGCGGCCGCCTACGGACTCGACGGGAGCGCCGCAGCCGACGCGGCACCCACGAGCTTGTCGCTGGCCATCGCCGCCAACGGGGGAAGCGCCGGTTCGGCCGCGGAACACCTGTCCGGCCCGGCGGCGATCGCGGTGGGCCCCGGCGCGCGGGCGAATGTCACGGGTGTACGCCCGGGTCTGTCCATCGGTATCGCCGGCCCCGGCGCGGAGGTGTCCGTCACCGGAACCTCCACACCGACCTGCACCGGCGGGCCCGGATTCGCCGGGGATTTCCAGACCTGGCAGGGCTGTCTGTCGATGGGCTGAGCCGGCGCCGGCCGGGCTCCCCCGGCCTCGGAACCACCGATTCCCCGGGCACGGCCACCGGCCCGTGGCTAGCGGCCGAGATTGGCCCGGACCGCCGCGTGCAACTCCCGTAGACCGGCTCGATCGGTGATGACCTCCAGCACCCGGAATCCGTTCGCGGAACCGGCCAGTTCGGTCGCCAGCTCCTCCGCTCCGACCTGCCGGTGCGGGATCCGGTACGCCGCGCACAGCGCCGACAGATCCATACCGTGCGGAGTGCCGAAAACCCGCTCGAAAACACCGGCGTACTGCGGATCTCCCTGTTCGAGGAGTTCGAAGATGCCCCCGCCGTCGTCATTGGCGACCACGATGGTCAGATCGTCGGGGCGGGGTTCACCGCGTCCGATGAGCAGACCGGACGCATCGTGCAGGAAGGTCAGATCGCCGATGAGCGCGATCGTGCGGCCCGGATGGTGAAGAGCGGCGCCGACAGCGGAGGAGACCGTCCCGTCGATACCCGCGACGCCCCGGTTGGACAGGACCCGTACACCGGGGCGCGGTACCGCGACCAAGGCGGCGTCGCGGACCGGGTTCGACGCGCCGAGTAAGAGCTGATCGCCCTCGCGGAGCGCGTCCATCACCACCGCGGCCACGTGCAGGCCGGTGGGCTTCGGGTGGCGTCCCAGTTCTTCGCGTACGACGGCGCGGGCACGCTGGTCGAGATCGCGGCAGCGGGCCAGCCACTCTGCGCTGGGGGCACCGGTGGTGACCGCGCGGGTGCCGGTACCGACCACATTGCCGGATACGTCCGGCCAGCGCGGCCCGGTGGTCAGCGCGTACACCGTGACATCGGGATCGGCCAGTACCTTGGACACCTGCCGGTGCAGGGTGGGACGCCCGGTGATGATGGCCTGCCGGGGACGCAGCAACGGGAGCGCCAGCGGATGCAGGGCGGGGCCGTGCACGGGAGCGGTGGGTTCGGCGACCGTGGGCAGCGCCGCCAGCTCGTTGCGCAGGCCGGCGCCGTGCCCCGAGATCACCACGGTATCGGGGCCGAGGTCGATCTCGAGCGGAACGTCGAGAGTGGCGTACTGGGTATGCGTCCAGGGCCGGCCGGATTCTCTTCCCCCCGGGGTGGTTTCCTCCGACTGCGAATCGGGCACCAGCGGTTCGCGCAGCGGGATGTCGAAATGTACCGGGCCGGCGTTGCCCGACCGGGTACCGCGAGCGGCGGCCAGTACCCGGCACACCGAGGAACGCCAGACACTGTTCTGCCGCGGGTAGTCGGCGGCGGATTCGACCTCGGCCAGGCCCAGACTGATGGTCGCGCGAACCTGGCTACCGAACAGGCCGAGCTGTTCCACGGTCTGATTCGCGCCGGTGCCCAGCATCTCGTACGGCCGGTTCGCGCTGAGCACGATCAGCGGGACCCGGGCGTAATTCGCTTCCAGCACGGCCGGTCCCAGGTTCGCGACGGCGGTACCCGAGGTCATCACGACCGGAACCGGAGCGCCCGAAGCGATTGCCAGGCCTATCGCGAGGAATCCGGCAGTGCGCTCGTCGACGCGCATATGCAACCGGAGAGTTCCGGCCGCGTCGGCGGCCTGCAGTGCGAACGCCAGCGGGGCGTTACGCGAGCCGGGGCACAGAACGACCTCCCGTACCCCACCGCGCGCGAGTTCGTCGACGACCACCCGCGCTTGCGCTGTTGACGGATTCACGCTTCCAGCCTGTCAGACCCCGGCCGCTACGTCTGCGTCGGCCTGCTCACACCCGCGCGCCGAGGAGCGGACCCACGCTGTGGCGGCGAACGGCCGGAACCGGTGCACGGCGGTCCCCCGTCGAAATCCCCCGTTGGGGACCTCGTCGTCGAGGCCCCCTCGTACCGCGCGTACGCGCGGTCGAATCACCCTGCAGGGGTTAGCCGGCGTGCTTCTGCACCAGGTCGCCGACCCGGGGCAGCGCCTCGATGACGTTCTTCTTGGCCGAGGAACGCATCGAGTTGTACACCTTCTGGATGGCCGGCCGGCTGGAGGACGCGGCCCGCGCGTCGGTGACGCTCAGCAGGGCCTCGGCAACCTCGTCACCCTTGGCGGTGAGCAGTTCGCCGAAGCTGCCGGCGGCACCGGCCTTGTATTCACTCCAGTACGGCTGGAGCTGCTCGAGCAGCTTGGGGGCCAGCGATTCCAGGGCGTCGGGCACGATGGACGGGCTGATCTTCTTCACCGCCGCGTACCCACCCTTCACGGCCAGACCCGACGCACCACCCTTATCGGAGACCTCGGCGTCCAGGACCTGGACGGCGTCGGCGAGGAAGGCCGGGCGCGTGGCCTCGTCAAGCAGTGATTCAGACAGTGCTGCAACCAATTTAAGGATCCTCCGGATCAGTACTCGTATGGACGGGCAACGCAACTATACGCACTGCCCGGAGGAGGGTATTGCGCCCCGCATCCGTGGACCCGAGCCGGGGAAGGCATCTCCGGTACGACCGCAGCCCCGGCGAGGGAAAGAAACTCAGGGCTGCCAGGGCAGCAGCTGCACCATCAGACCTTCACTGTCGGCGAGCACCGTGCCGTCTTCATCGGTCAGTTCGGCGCTGATGAAGGTTTTGCGGCCCTCGATGCGTTCGACCCGCCCGCGCACCGTCAGCGGGGTCTCGAGCGGAGTCACCTTGCGATAGTTCACATGCAGGAAGGCGGTCCGGCTGATCGGGCGACCGGCGTAGTGCACGGTCATGCCGAAGAGGTCGTCGAACAGCAGTGGCAGCACACCACCGTGGGCGGCGGCGTTCCCGCCGAGGTGGTAGCGACGGAACACGCCTTTCATCACGATGCCGTCCGGACCGGCGGAAACCGTGCGCCAGGGCAGCAACAGCAGGCTGCCGCGCCCCGGCAGGTCGATGGCGCGGCCCGCGGGCCCCTGCTGTTCCGGGGCCCGGTAGGGCCCGAGCAGTTCGATCAGCTCGTTCACCTGGTCGCGGGCGGCGCGGTAGACATCGTCGGGGGCGTCCACCGAGACGGCGAGATCCTGCAGTGTGCGCATGGCCTCGACGAATTCGCCGAATTCCGGGCCGACCCGGGCCGGGGTGTACTTGGGGAACCCTCCGTGCCGCTCGTACCGATCCTCGTCGACAGCGCTGTCGTCGATCGTCGGCTGGGTCTGCTCACTCATACAAGCACCGTAACTCTGGATTTTACGGCGTCCAAACCCCCGGGCGAATATGTGGCGAAGTCAACGGCCGGCCACCGGCGGCGCGACGCCTGATGTAATCACCCCATGACGTTCAATCCGACGCTGTGGCGCGAAGTGCCCGGGTTCGAGAACCTGACCGATATCACCTACCACCGGCATATCGAACAGGGCACCGTCCGGATCGCCTTCGACCGTCCCGAGGTGCGCAACGCCTTCCGGCCGCATACGGTCGACGAACTGTATACGGTCCTCGACCATGCCCGGACCACCCCCGATATCGGCGCCGTCCTGCTCACCGGCAACGGCCCCAGTCCCAAGGACGGCGGCTGGGCCTTCTGCTCCGGCGGAGACCAGCGCATCCGCGGCCGCAGCGGCTACCAGTACGCCAGCGGCGACACCGCCGACACGGTCGACAAGGCCCGCGCGGGCCGGCTGCACATCCTCGAGGTCCAGCGCCTCATCCGCTTCATGCCGAAAGTGGTGATCGCGCTGGTGAACGGCTGGGCCGCGGGTGGCGGGCACAGCCTGCACGTGGTGTGCGATCTGACGCTGGCCAGCCGCGAACACGCCCGCTTCAAACAGACCGATGCCGATGTGGGCAGTTTCGACGGCGGCTATGGCAGCGCCTACCTCGCGAAACTGGTGGGCCAGAAATTCGCCCGGGAGATCTTCTTCCTCGGCCGCCCCTACACGGCCGAGGAGATGCACGCCATGGGTGCGGTCAACGCGGTGGTCGACCACGCGGAACTGGAAAACGTGGCGCTGGAGTGGACGAAGGCGATCAACGGCAAATCCCCGCAGGCGCAGCGAATGCTCAAATACGCGTTCAACCTCGCCGACGACGGCCTGGTGGGGCAGCAGCTGTTCGCGGGGGAAGCGACCCGGATGGCGTACATGACCGACGAGGCGATCGAGGGGCGCGATTCGTTCCTGGAGAAGCGGGCACCGGACTGGAGCCCTTACCCCTGGTACTTCTGAACTCTCGGCGCGCGGTATCGAAGCCCGAGGCGCCGGGCTTCGGTCCACGCGGCGAACATCGCCCAGAAGCGGCGCCGGGGGCCTAGACTTTCCGTCGATGGACATCCTCAGTAGTCGGATAATTCTGCGCCCGCGCGACTACGCGACCACGTTGGCGTTCTACCGGGATTCTCTCGGCCTGGCGGTTTACCGGGAGTACGCCGGTGGGACGGTGTTGTTCGCCGGACAATCGCTGATCGAGGTGGCGGGACACGGCGGGGCCGACGACGATCCGCGCGGGTTCGCGGGGGCGATCTGGCTACAGGTTCGGGATGTGGGCGCCGCCGCCGTGGAGCTGGCGCTGCGGGGAGTGGCGATCGACCGGGCACCGGTCACCGAGCCGTGGGGCCTGGTGGAGATGTGGCTGAAGGATCCGGACGGGGTACCGATCGTGCTGGTGGAGGTGCCGGAAGCCCATCCGCTGCGGCGGGACACCCGCTGACAAGGGCATGTGTTCCGGTTTTCTACCGGGTTGCCAACCCCCGGGCGTCCGGGCGACGATACGATCGGATGGCCGCCCGATCACCGACGCCCGGTGCGACCACTTTCGTACCGTCCGACGAGTGAATCGCAGCATCATGCCTGGCACAGCCCAATCCGATCACCCGGCGCCGGCGCCCTGTTCCGGCAGCATCGACCCCTGCTGTCCGCGTCCGGTCGCCCATGACACCATCGCTGCCGTGAGGCAGCGCAGCGAGCGAACCACGGCATTCCGGCCGGCCGGGGACAAGGCGTGGCCGTGACCAGAACCCTGCGCACTCTGCCCATGCCCACCGGTAGCGGGGTCAGCGATGTCCTGCCGCATCTACGCCAGGTTCTCGACGGCAGCGGCTCGGCGGCCTGGTTGCCGGTACCGAGCAGCGACCGCCGCGAAACCCGCCGGCTGGGCGATGCGCTCGCCCCCGGCGAACCGATCGCCGACGATATCGCGCTGGTGGTGACCACCTCGGGCACGACCGGGGTCCCGAAGGGCGCCATGCTCACCGCGGCCGCGCTGCGGGCCAGCGGCGCCGCCACCCATGAACGTCTCGGCGGCCCGGGTAGCTGGCTGCTGGCCCTGCCGACCCATCACATCGCCGGATTGCAGGTGATCCTGCGCTCGCTGCTGGCCGGCACCGAGCCGACCGTGGTGGACGTCTCGGGTGGTTTCCTGCCCGAAGCCCTGGCCGGGGCGATCGCGGGGATGCGCGGCGAACGCCGCTACACCTCTCTGGTGCCGACACAGCTGATCAAGGTTCTGGAAGAGCCCGCCGCGAGCGCGGCGCTGGCCGAGTTGGACGCGGTGCTGATCGGCGGGGCCGCCACCCCGGCCCCGGTATACGAGCGGGCCCGCGAGGCGGGGATCAATGTGGTGCGCACCTACGGAATGAGCGAGACCTGCGGTGGGTGCGTTTACGACGGGGTGCCGCTGACCGGTACGAAGGTGCGCATCGAGAACGGACGGATCCTGCTCGGCGGCGCGATGCTGGCGACCGGTTACCGCAATATGCCCGAGCATCCCGCCTTCGCCGAACCCGGCTGGTTCCGCACCGACGACGCCGGTGTCTTCCAGGACGGTGTACTGCGTGTGCAGGGGCGGCTGGACGAGGCCATCAGCACCGGCGGCCTGCTGGTGATCCCGCAGGTGGTGGAGGCGGTGTTGAGCACGCATCCGGCGGTATCCGAATGCGTGGTACTCGGCCTCCCGGACGATCGGCTGGGGCAGCGGGTCGTGGTCGCGGTGGTACCCGCCCCCGGCGCCGCACCCACTCTCGACGAGTTGCGGGCGCATGTACTCGGCGAACTCGATACGGTGGCCGCGCCCCGTGAGCTCATTCTGGTCGACGACCTCCCCCTGCTGGGTCCGGGCAAACCCGACCGCGCCGAGCTGCGCAGACATCTGCGCAGCGGATCGGCTTCCTGAAACAGGGGTCCGCGCCGTTCCGGCACGGACCCCGTTCCCAGGTTCGGGTTCGGCTCAGGGCTCCTCGTCGGCGTACGCACCGTCGTAATCGTCGCCCAGCGGAACCGGGATGGCCTGTTCGGCGAGGTCGGCCGGATCGGCGTGCCAGTCGTCCCGGGCGCCCGGCACCGGCAGGAGCTCCTCGGGTACCGGCATATCCTCCGGAACCGAACGGGGGTCGATATCGGTGTAGGGGGCATCGTCGGGATAGGCCGGAACGTCCTGTTCCACACGGTCGGCTTCGGGGACCGCGTCGAAGGTAGCGGGTTCGACCGTCCGGGGCGGCTTGTGCTGGGCCATGATGGGCTCCTCTCCTCCGTATATGCCTCGCCGGGCGACTACCCGGCGAGAGGAAGATCAGTCCAACGCTGTCGAGAATGCCCCCGCCTCGCGGATCAGGCAAGTAGCCGTTGCCCGTGTCACGGCGGCATCCGCTCTCCGGCCCCGGCCCGCCGCGTTGGCTAGGCTGCGGGAATGGCTACCGCAGCACAATGGATCGAGGGCGCACGGCCCCGGACACTGCCGAACGCGATCGCCCCCGTCCTGGCCGGTACCGGTGCCGCGGCATCCATCGACAGCGCGGTCTGGTGGAAAGCGCTGCTCGCGCTGGGGGTCTCCTTGGCGCTCATCGTCGGCGTGAACTACGCCAACGACTACTCCGACGGGATCCGGGGCACCGACAACGAGCGGGTCGGCCCGCTGCGGCTGGTCGGTTCCGGGCTGGCCTCCCCCGCCGCGGTGCGCGGGGCCGCGATCGCCGGCCTCACCGTCGGTGCCGTACTGGGCCTGATACTCGCGCTGCTTTCGGCGTGGTGGCTGGCACTGATCGGTGCGGTGTGCCTGGCGGGAGCGTGGTTCTACACCGGCGGCAGCAAACCGTACGGTTACAGCGGCTTCGGCGAGGTGGCCGTTTTCGTTTTCTTCGGTCTCGTCGCGGTCCTGGGCACCGAGTTCGTCCAGGCCGACCGGATCGACTGGGTAGGAGCGGTGCTCGCCATCGCTGTCGGCGCCTTCTCCAGCGCGGTCCTGGTGGCCAACAATCTGCGGGATATCCCCACCGATACCGAATCCGGTAAGACGACCTTGGCGGTGAAACTGGGCGATACCCGCACCCGCACCCTGCATCTGGCGCTGATAGCGCTCCCGTTCCTGCTGACCCTGACACTCCTCGCCCGCACCCCGTGGGCGCTGGCCGGCCTCCTGGCCCTCCCCCTGGCCGTCCGCGCGAACGCCCCCGTCCGAGCGAACCGGCGAGGCCTGGAGCTGATCCCCGCCCTACGCGACACGGGCCTGGCCATGCTGGCCTGGTCGATCCTCACCGCCACCACCCTCTGGCTCGCCCCCTGACCCCTTCGAGCTTCTGCGGTACCTGCCGGAAACCCACCTCGGCAACCGGTGATCCGCATCCCGGCGCAACCACACAGCGCCGAGCCTTACGAGGCCCACGAAGGGGCGAGCCCGCGTCGCAGGACAACTCAGTCCTTGTCGGGCAGGATGATCCCGATCGCCCAGTTCACCACCGTGATGATGATGGCGCCCAGCAACGCGGCCCAGAAACCGTCGATCCGCAGGCCGTAATCGGTGGCTTCGGTGATCCAGGCCGTGAGCCACAGCATCAATGCGTTGATCACCAGCAGGAACAGGCCCAGGGTGAGGATCACCAGCGGTAGGGACAGGAGTTTCACGAACGGTTTGACGAATGCGTTCACCAGCGTGAACACCACCGCCACCGCGAGCAGGACAACGATTTTGGCACCGTTGCCCTGATCCGGCGGCGAGACGATCTCGATTTTGTCCACCCAGAGCGCGGCCAGCCAGATGGCGAACGCGGTGCCTATCAACCGGAGCACAAGCTGCATACAGCCATGCTAGGCATATCGCGGGGCCGTATCTCGGATACAGCACTGTTTCCTGCTTCCGGGCGCTGGCTCCGGCCTATAGCGATGCCGGGCCGGCGAACCCGCCCGGGTACGCCGGCCCGTTTCGGCCGGCGTAGCGAGAGTGCGTGCGTTCACGCGGCCCGGTCGAGCAACGCGTGCACCTGATCTCGCAGCCGGGCGAGTTCGGCGCTCCCGCCGAGGACATCGGCGGTCACCGGGTTGGGCGCACGCAGGATGCCGAGCAGGATATGCCCCGATTCGATGCTTTTCTCCTTGCGCGCCAGCGCTTCTCGCAGCGAGAGTTCCAGCACTTTCTTGGCGCCCGGTGTGAACGGGATATGCCCGAACCGGGCACCGAGCCCGCGACCGAAGCGGCTGCGGCGTTCTTCCGGTGGCGCCGCTCGGTCGAGCGCGTCCGCGCCGAAAGAGGCCTCCAGGCTCTCGCGTACGGCCTCCAGGTCTATGCCGATGGATCGCAGCGCCGCGGCGTCCTCCGCACCCAGCGGTTCTCCCTTTCCGACCCGGGCGAGATCGCGCACCACCCCTTCCCGGGTGACGCCGTTCTGTTCCAGCAGTCCCCGCAGGTCCGGTTCGGCCCGGCCCAGTAGTCCCAGCAGAAGATGCTCGACCCGGATATCGGGAGAGCGTAGTTCGCGGGCCTCCTCCTGCGCCGTGACAACCGCCCGCCTGGCACTTTCGGCGAATCTCTCGAACATTTATCGACCCTTGCCCTTTCGGTTGTGTTTCTGATGGACCGCTTGTTTGCTGACCTCGAGCGCGTCGGCGATGGCCTGCCAGGACCAGCCCTGGCCCCGGGCGTTGTGTACCTGGATCGCCTCCAGGCGTTCGAGCAGCCGGCGCAGCGCCAGGACCGCCCGCAGTCCCACCGCGGGGTCGGGGCTGCCCGCCGCGGCGGCCAGAGTGGTTGCTTCCGTCATGCGTCAATTTTGATTGACGATCCGTACATATGTCAACAAAAATTGACGACAGCGCACATAATCGCCACGCGAGAGCCACGCGAGACAGAGCGGGAACCGTGAACGGTAGGACGAATCACGTATCACTGGACGCGCTCGCCATCGAGGCGAACGACCCGGCCCAGGAGTTCGGCACCCAGCAAGCCGTGGATGGGGTGAGCCCGGCGGTGCCCCGAGGCACCGTCTACGGCGTACTCGGAATCGAGAACCGTATTCGGAGTCGCCCTGTGCGTCGACCGGCCCGGCGAGCCCGTCCTCTACCGCCCGGCCGGTTCGTCAGGCGTTCCAGCGCCCGGTGGCGAAGAAATCGGTGAGCACGGCGGCCGGCTCGGCGAGGTCCCAGCCCTGGGCCGCGATCCAGTCGTCGTCGTAGTAGGTTCCGGCGTATCGCTCTCCCCCGTCGCACAGCAGGGTGACCACACTGCCGCTGCGCCCGTCCGCCAGCATCTCCGCTATCACAGCGCACGCGCCCCAGAAGTTGGTCCCGGTGGAGCCGCCGACCCGCCGCCCGAGAGTCCGGCTCGCGAACCTGGCCGCCGCGATGGAGGCCGGATCGGGGACATGGATCATCCGGTCGACCACTTCCGGTACGAACGACGGTTCCATCCGCGGCCTGCCGATACCCTCGATCCGCGACGGCATACCGGTGGTGTAGTCGCGCGCACCCGTCTCGTAGGCGCCGTAGAAGGCCGAATTGTCGGGATCCACCACTGCCAGCCGGGTCGGATGCCGCCGGTAGCGCAGGTACCGGCCGATCGTGGCGCTGGTGCCGCCGGTACCGGCGCCGACGACGATCCACTCCGGTACGGGGTGGGTCTCCAAGGCCAGCTGCTGGAAAATGGATTCGGCGATATTGTTGTTCCCGCGCCAATCCGTGGCGCGTTCGGCATTCGTGAACTGGTCCAGGTAGTGGCCGCCGCATTCGGCCGCCAGCCGCGCGGCCTCGGTGTACATATCCGGCGGACGCCGCACATAGTGGCAGCGACCGCCCTGCGCTTCGATCAACGCGATCTTCTGCGGCGAGGTGTTGGCGGGCACCACGGCCACGAAATCCAGCCCGAGCAGCGCGGCGAAGTACGCTTCGCTGACCGCCGTCGACCCCGAGGAGGCTTCCACGATGGTGGTTCCCTCGGTGATCCAGCCGTTGCACAGCCCGTAGAGGAACAGTGAGCGGGCCAGCCGGTGTTTCAGGCTGCCGGTGATATGGGTGGATTCGTCCTTGAGGTAGAGCTGGATGTTCCAGTCGGCCGGTAGCGGGTAGCGCAGCAGATGGGTGTCGGCACTGCGTTGCGCGTCGGCATCGATGAGCCGTACCGCGTTATCGGCCCATCCACGTGGGTCGCTACGGTCGCAGGATTTCACGCCGGGCCACCGGAGTCACCACCCGGCGCGTCGCCCTTCTCCGGCCCCGGGCCGCCGGACGGCGGGTCCGTGGATTCCTCGGTTCCGGTCACCGCTTCGCCGCGCAGGCGCGCCCGCAGCTGCGCTTTGTCCCGGCGGCGGCGTTCGTCCACCGCCGCGATATCGGAGTTCACCTGACCGCGCAGGCCCTTGAACAGCGTGAGCGAGAGCGGCATGGCGATGACGATCGCGAAGAGGATGGCCACCACCAGCGGTATCTGCACCGAGATCACCCGGGCTCCGGCCACGATCACGGCGGTGAGTATCGCCACCAGCACCAGCCGTGCCAGGGTGTAGAGCGCCAGGTTGCGCGCCAGACGGCGGCCCGGCGACGCCGGCCGGGGGGCGGTCGGTTCCTCGGGGGTGTTCGCGTCACTCACCTGACCAGCGTAAGCGAACCGCCGGAAGCCATCACACGGGTATCCGTTTTGTCCATTACCTCCGCTTTACCAACAGTAGGTGGTTCGAACACCCGGGGGTCTCGGTGCCACTATGTCGGCATCCGATGAGAAACGTGACGAAACAGAAAGGTTTGCCATGACCGCGATTGCCGTCGGGGCCCAGGAGAACCTGCTGACCCCCGGCCAGGTTGCCGCCCTGTTCCACGTAGACCCGAAAACAGTCACTCGCTGGGCACATGCGGGACGGCTCGGTTCCCTGCGCACTCCGGGCGGCCATCGCCGGTTCCGTGAATCCGAGGTGATGCGGCTACTCGAATCGCTCACCACCGAAGCGACCGTGCGCAGCTGACGCCGGTACCCGAGCACCGGCGCGACGGGGCCCGCGCGGCCCCCTCGGCCGTCGCGCGACCACCATCACCGAACCGCTCGAACGGGTCGGCCGGTGGTTTCACCGGCCCCGGAGCAGTCGAGCCATCGGCGCGAACACCGGCCGACCGCCGCGGGAGCTAACCTCGATAGAGGAGGTGAACCACGTGATGTACCTGTTGGCACTCGTCGCGATCGTGGTGGTCGCGGTGCTGTGCTGGAAGGCGTTCGGCCCCGGGCATACGACATCCGCTCCGGGACCGGCCCCCAGACGCGTTCTCGGGCCGGACGACGATCCCGAATTCCTCTGGCGCCTTTCGCGTCAGCAGAAACACCGGGACGGCGATTCGGAATCGACCGAGCCCTGAGCGCCTCGCCCCTTATGACGAGCGAGGTATTCCGTGCACCGGCGGTGCAGGAAGCGAATTCGAGGCTATTCGGCCGTGCTGTCCAGCTGAGGCAGTCCTTCCACCGCCCGTAATTTATCGGCGACTCCGGCCAGGCGATCCAGCGCCTCGGCCGGCAGTCCCACGGCGGTGCGTACCAGTCTGACCAGGGAGTCCGGCTCCAATCCGCAGATCACCGCGTTATCCGCGGTCTCCGAGGCGCAACTCTGCGCATCTCCGTCGATATCCGAACCGAAAAGCTCCGAATCCACTGCCGCTCTCCTCACTGTTCGCCGCGGCACAGCCGCACTGTGGTGGGGAAATGAGGGATCACATCCGATAAATCACCGGAACCGCGGACTATATATATAGCCCCGCTATTACGAGACCGAACAATAGCAAGCCCGCATTGCGGCGGAGTAACGATCACAGCGGCGCGGAAAATGGGCGCGCCGCGATCAGGTCAGACCGGAGTAGCTGTGCAGGCCGGAGACGACCAGATTGATGATGAACAGGTTGAAGAGCATGGCCACGAATCCGGCCACATTGATCCACGCGGCTTTCGTGTCCCGCCAGCCCGATGTCGCGCGGGCGTGCAGATAGGCGGCGTAGAGCACCCAAGCGATGAAGGAGCAGGTTTCCTTCGGGTCCCAGCCCCAGAAGCGTCCCCACGCGGCCTCGGCCCAGATCGCGCCGAGGATCACGCCCGCACCGAAAAGCGGGAACCCGATGATCGTGGTGCGATACGCCAGCCGGTCCAGTGTGCGCGCGTCCGGGAGCCGACGCGCGATGGCACCGAACACACCGGCCGATTCCGCCCCCTCGACCTGACGCAACCGATACAGGAAGAGCAGACTCGCCACGCCGGACACCAGGAAGACACCGCTACCGATACTCACGATCGTCACATGCAGCGGCAGCCAGAAAGAACGCAGCGCGGGCACCACCGGGGCGGCGTCGGAGTAGAGCACCGTGCCCGCGAGGAACATCAGGATCAGCATCGGCGTCAGCAGGAACGCCCACATGGCGCGGTAGCGTTCGTCACGCATGAAGACGAGGCCGACCACCGCCGCCGCCGCGGTCGCCATGGAGACGAACTCGTACATGTTCCCGAGCGGGAAGCGGCCCGTCGCGAAACCACGCAGCACGATCGAACCGATATGCAGCGCCACCGCCACGAACAGTACCGAGAAAGCGATATTGCCCAGTCGCTCGGAAAGGGGGGTGCGGGGCGTCTCGGTGATCTTGCCGGGGGTATCGCTACCGGGGGCCACCCCGCCGGCGGTCACCAGTTCCCGTTCGCTCACCTGCCGCGTGCGGGCGGAAGCGTACTGCACGATCAGTAGCACCAGCACCAGCGCGTACACGACGATCGCCGTCTTGAAGGCGAGGTCACTGTAGCCGGCGAGAGCGTCGTCGATCGGCATCATTCATCTCCCGTGTTCATACCGCGGTGGCCGGTAGGGTCACCACCCGTGCGTGGCGGGCACGCTGTCGTCCCGAGCCGGGCGCTCAACTTCCGGGCCCGTCCAGCAGACGCCGGCGCAGACCGTCGAACTCACCGCCCCAACCGGCCTGATCGGTGCGAGCGAGCCCACCCATCTCTACTACGATGCGTCGTTGCTCCACGGTACCCTCCGGCGTCACCCGCAACCAGACCCGCCTCCGCGCAACCAGTAGCGATACCAGCAGCCCGCCCATCATGACCAGCGCGCTCACCAGCACCCACTGCTGCGCCGGATCATGCGAAACCTGCAGGTTCACGAATTCCTCGGCCCCGTCGAACCGGACCTCGGTGCCGTTGGGCAATGTGGCCGACTCACCCGGCCGCAGATTCACCCGGGCCTCCTTGGTCAACCGGCCCTGCCGCACCATCTCCTGATCCAGCGCGAAGATCGACTGCGGGCGCCCGGTATCCAGACCGGTATCGCCCCGATAGATATCCACCGCCACCGCCGGATCGGTCATCTCCGGATACACCGAGGTGAGCAGGCTGCCGTGAAAGCTCGCGGTCGGCGCGAACAACCCCTCGACAGCGATCTGATTCTGCCGCCGTTCCGTATCGGTCGCGTACATACCGCCCGGTGGGTCGATACGCAGCACACCGCTGGAGAGGAAGGTCGTCATATCGTTGGGCTGCCACTGCACGGTCTCGGTACGGACCTCCCCGTTGGGGAAGGTCACGGTGAACGTGGGCGCGTAACCGTGGCCCTGCAGGTAGACGCGATCCCCACCGACCCGGAGCGGATGGTTCACCCGCAGGGTCGTCTCCCGCCAGGAACCGGTGGTCAAATCGTCACCGGCCTGATAGGAGATATCGGAGGTGAACATCTCGGCTTGACCGTTTTCCAGATAGTCGGCCCGGAAATTTTTCACCTTGACGCACATCGGCGTCATTCCGGTGCCATCGTTCACGTTCCCGGCGCGGAAGGAATCGAAGACCGCGGGCGAGGTGGTACAGAACCCGGGCCCGTTGTTCGCGACGACGATCACACTGCCCTCGTAGCCGAACAACCGCCCGATCGCGATGGCCACCAGCAAACCGACCAGCGCGAGATGGAAGACCAGATTGCCCAGTTCACGGGTGTAGCCCTTCTCCGCGGAGAGGGTCACCTCGCCCTCGCGCTCCCCCGGCCGCACCTCGGTACGCCAGCCGCGCAGCCGGGCCCGCGCCTGTTCGGCGATATCCTCCGGCGTGCCGACGAGCTCCACACGATGATGGTGTGGCAGGCGGGCGAGATTACGCGGCACCCGCACCGGCGGGGTTCGCAGCGCTCGGTAATGATCCACCGCGCGCGGCAGGATGCAGCCCACCAAGGAGATGAACAGCAGCGCGTAGACCGCGGTGAACCAGAAGCTGGAGAACACGTCGAACAGCTCGAACCGGTCCATCCATTCACCGAGCACCGGGCGATCGGCGATGTACTCCGCGACCTTCTGTTCGTTCAGGCTCCGCTGTGGCAGCAGGGCACCCGGGATGGCGGCGAGCGCGAGCAGGAACAGCAGGACCAGCGCGGTCCGCATACTGGTGAGCCCGCGCCAGCCGTTACGGACGACGGCCCACGCACGGCCCAGCGGAGATTGCCGAGGCGGTCGGACGGAGGGCGCCCCGGGGTGGTCGGTCACGGTCATATCGGCAGTGTCACCTCGGCGACGAATCCGTCACGTACCCAGCCGACGAACTGATCCCAGGCGCCGGTGACCAGTGCGATACCGACCGCCACCAGCAGAATCCCGCCGATCACCTGAATGGTGCGCGAGTTACGGCGCAACCACCCGACCCCGCGCAGCG
Source organism: Nocardia sp. X0981 (assembly GCF_977089955.1). Classification (NCBI taxonomy): domain Bacteria; kingdom Bacillati; phylum Actinomycetota; class Actinomycetes; order Mycobacteriales; family Nocardiaceae; genus Nocardia; species Nocardia sp. X0981. The sequence continues at coordinate 848,520 of NZ_OZ372435.1, forward strand.
CGCTCGCCGAACCGAAGGCCAGAACGACGAACGGCAGCCCGAGCCCGAGGCAGTAGGCCACGATCAGGGCCACCCCGCGGGCCGCGGTGGTGCCCTCGGTACCGGCGGCCACCGCCATCACTCCCGACAGCGTAGGGCCGAGGCACGGCGTCCAGCCCAGCGCGAACACCGCGCCCAGCAGCGGCGCCCCGGCGAGCCCGGCCAGCCGCCGGGGCTCCATACGGGTATCGCGCTGCAATACCGGGATCAAGCCGAGGAATGCCAGGCCCATCACGATGGTGACCACACCGCCCAACCGCTGCAGCAGCTCCCGGTTGACGTTGAGGGTCTGGATCAAACCGAAAACGGTGGCCGTGGCCAGCACGAACACCACGGTGAAACCCGCCACGAACAGTCCGGCCGCACCCGCGACCCGCAGCCGCCCGGAATCGGCGGCCGGAGCCGTACCCGCCGTGGTACCGGTGAGCACGGCGGTCCTACCGCCGGAAGCCGCGGCGGCCCGGTCGCGGCGGGCCTGCTCGACGGTCACCGGTGGCGCCTGCGCACCCACCAGGCCGGCCAGATACGACAGATACCCCGGTACCAACGGCACCACGCACGGTGAAGCGAACGACACCAGACCGGCCAGCAGGCAGGCGCCGAGGGCCAGCAGCAGCGGGCCCGAGGCCGCTGTCTGCTGGAACGATTCCCCCACTCCTGCCAGAACCGTCAACGTGAACTACGCTCCGCTTCCGCTTCGCCGCTCACGCGCCGTTCGTCGCCGCGACCACCGGGCGCGGTGGACCCCCGCGAGCCCGACGGGCGCGAACTCGACACCCGCCGATCACTGCCGGGCGCGGCCGCGGGCTGTAGCTCCCACGCACCGAGCGTCGATTTCACCAGCACCTCGGCGCGTACTCCACGCGGCGGGCGGGTCGCCCCGTACCGGCGTACACCTCGGGACCGAAGACTTCTCATGATGCTCCCTCCGCGGCGATGCGCTGCACCACCGGCATAAGATCCTCAGCGAGTAGGGCGCGCAGAAACACCGCCGCCACCCGGTGGTCCCGATCCAGCACCAGCGTGGTGGGAATGACACTGGTCGGGAAATTTCCACCGAGCGCCAGCAGCGTGCGCATCGACGGGTCGTAGATCGACGGATAACCGACGTGGTTATCGATAACGAAATCGCGAGCTTTGTCCTGCTGGAAATCCTTGACGTTGATCCCGAGGAACGCGACCCCGAGATCCTTCGTCCGTTCGTACACCTGCTCCAGCGCCGGCGCTTCGCCGCGGCAGGGGCCGCACCACTGCGCCCACAGATTGACGACTACCACCTGGCCCGGGAAATCGGCTACCGAGATGGTTCCGCCGTCGTCGGACATCAGATCCGGACCGGACAGCTTTCCTATGGTGCCCCGCTCGGACGGCGGATCGTAGAAGATATCGGTCTGCCCGCCGGGCGAAACGAATTCGAAGGTGCCGCCCGTGGCCACCGCGTCGGTGCCGGTGGAACAGGCGGGCAGCACCGTCAGGCACAGCAGCGCCGCGAGCGCCGGCACCAGCCGGGCCCCGAATGCGGCGGCACGTGCGCTCATACGCCCTGCCCGCTCATGCGCCGTGGACCGTGGGGTCCGAGCCGCCCGCGGGCTCGGAGTAGACGATATCGACCAGGGTGTCGCCCCGGTACACCAGCGAGGTGAGCGAGGCCAGGCCACACTGCCGGCTCCGCGGATCGTGCCAGAGCCGCTGCCCCTGCAGGAAGCGGCGCAGCGTCCACACCGGGAGTTGATGGGAGACCAGGACCGCCTCCCGGCCGGCCGACTCCACCCGTGCCTTGTTCACCGCGGCCAGCATCCGGTGCGCGATCTGCAGATACGGCTCTCCCCAGGACGGGGTGAACGGATCGCGCAGTTTCCACCAGTGCCGGGGTTTGCGCAGTGCGCCGTCACCCACCGAAACGCGCAGACCCTCGAAGGTGTTACCCGCTTCGATGAGGTTCTCGTCGATACGCACGGACAGGCCGTGCCGGGCGGCGATCGGCTCCGCGGTTTCCTGCGCACGCTGCAGCGGCGAGGCGATGACCAGGGCGATATCGTGATCGGCCAGCGCCCGGGCCACCGCGCCGGCCTGGGCACGGCCGGTCACCGACAACCCGAATCCCGGCAGGCGGCCGTAGAGGATACCGCGCGGATTGTGCACCTCACCGTGCCGCAGCACGTGCACGATGGTCTCGATCGATTCGGCATCCGATTCGCCGGAGGCGGGCGGGGCGGGGGCCACCGCGCCGTCGGTATCGGGCTCGCCTCCGGCAGCCGCCGGGGACGCGGGGCGGTCGGCAGAGTCCGCCGGTTCGGCGGATACGCGCTCGGGGTCGGAGGGGCTCACGCGCGAGTTCCTTCGGGTGTGGCGCTCGCGGCCGCTTCGGCGGCGGCGGGCAGGGCTGCGGCGATACGGTCGAATGCGTCCTCGTCGAGCGCCGCGGAAACGAACCATGCCTCGAACGCGCTCGGCGGCGCGTAGACCCCGCCGTCGAGCAGCGCGTGGAAGAAGGCCGGGTAACGCCATATCTGACTCGCCTTGACCGCGGCGTAGTCGAGTATCGGAGTATCGGCGAAGAACACGCTCACCATATTGCCCGCGAATTGGACCCGGTGCGCCACCCCCGCGCCGGTGAGCGCATCGGTGAGCAGTATTCCGAGACGTTCGCTGTTGCGGTCCAGGGTCGCGTACACCTCGGCGTCCGCCGCTCGTAACGTCGCCAGGCCGGCCGCTACCGCGACAGGGTTACCGGAGAGGGTGCCCGCCTGGTAGACGGGGCCCAGTGGGGCCAGCCGGTCCATCACCTCGGCGCGGCCGCCGAAAGCCGCGGCGGGGAGTCCGCCGCTCATCACCTTGCCGTAGGTGTAGAGGTCCGCGGCGACGGGATCGAGGCCGTACCAGCCCGCGCTGCTCACCCGGAACCCGGTCATCACCTCGTCCAGGATGAGCAGGGCGCCGTGATCGGAGGTGATCCGGCGCAATCCGGCGTTGAAATCGGGGAGCGGCGCGACGGCACCCATGTTCCCGGCGGCGGCCTCGGTGATCACGGCCGCGATCTCGCCCGGGTGCGCTTCGAACGCCGCGCGTACCGCGTCCAGATCGTTGTACGGCAGCACCAGGGTATCGGCGGCCTGGGCTCCGGTGACCCCGGGCGATGTCGGCAGGGCGAAGGTGGCGACCCCCGAGCCGGCCTCGGCCAGCAGCGCGTCGACGTGACCGTGGTAGCACCCGGCGAATTTGATGATCTTGGTGCGCCCGGTGTAACCGCGTGCCAGCCGGACCGCGCTCATCGTGGCCTCGGTACCGGAGTTCACCAGGCGCACCTTCTCCACCGGCGCCACACGATCCACGATGAGTTCGGCGAGCTCGACCTCGGCCGCCGTGGGCGCGCCGAAGGACAGGCCGTGCACCGCGACCTCGCGGACCGCCTCCACCACCGCGGGGTGGGCATGGCCCAGGATCATCGGGCCCCATGAGCACACCAGATCGATGTAATCGTTACCGTCGGCATCGGTGAGATGGCAGCCGCGGGCAGATGTGATGAACCTCGGCGTGCCCCCCACCGAACCGAAGGCCCGCACCGGAGAATTGACTCCGCCGGGAACAACCGCTTCGGCTCGCTGGAAAAGCTGACTGGAGGCCGGCACCGCCGCACCGGCCACGCGCAGAGAACTCACGGCCTCCAGTTTGGCAGCCTGCCCCGGGGCGCCGACGAGAGGGTGCGGCATACGTGATACATACCGCTGTACGACACATACGAACTCAAATACGCCGGGCCTGCGGCACGAGTGCGTAATGTCTCTTCTCGTCTAGTCAACCGCGTGGATCATCGGCCGGGAGGTCGTTTTGCGAATTGCCATCAGTGGGGCGGCCGTATCTCTGGCCTCGGTCGCGTTCGGCGTCCTGGGCGCGGGCACGGCCGCGGCGGCGGACCCCGTGTTCGACCCCGAGAACGTACGGGCCGGGTTCGCGCTGACCTACGACGAGACCGCGGCGCTGGCGGGCGGCCCCGTCCCCGCTCTGGTGGACAAGGTGATCCCGCCGAGCCGGATCGGTGCCGGGCTGCACAGCGACACCCGGCTCTACCGGGACGAACAGGGCAGCGTGCATGCCTCGCTCCGTCAGGTGATGCTCGAATCGGTGGACAACCGCGGCTCCGTGATCGTGTTCTTCCACGTTCCGGGGGCCCGGCACGGCCGGCTGCTCGATATCTACCAGCGGTGGGACTGACGCTCCGGCTCAGTTCCGCCGAACCGGCCGGATGATCCGCACGCCCGCGTCGAGCAGGGCGACCCCCGCCCCGGCGGCCAGCAGGACCGCCAGGAACAACCACGGCCCCACATAGCGGGTCGCGGTATACGCCGGTACGTCGCCGGACGCCGGGAACCAGGTGTTGTGCAACCCCTGGTTCCAGCAGAGCACGGCCAGTCCGATCGCGAGAACCGCCAGCACGATATCGGCAGCCGGGAGGATCGAGCGGTTCACGGTTCTCCTTGGGTCGGCGGGCATCTCGAGATGAGGCGCTCCCCGATGCTGCCCGCGCCGGATCGGATTATCAATCGTCGCGGCCGGTATCCGGCCCCGGTTCCCCAGTTGCTCGGGTGAGTGCCAGTTCCAGTGCGGTGCGCAGCGCCCGGTGGTCTCTGGCCCAGGTACGGACCAACTCACCATCGGTGCGGCGCAAGCCGATCGCGGTGCGGCGGCGTGGCACCCCGGTGAGTTCACCGAGCGCCCGGCCGTCTTCCCAGGGTTCGTCGGCATCCGGCGGTAGTACCGCGGCGATACAGCGCACCGGAGTGATCTCCGCGCCGTTACGCAGTGTCTCCTCGGTGAGTTCGACGCTCACATGGGTGCGCGCGGCGTAGATCTGCAGAACCGCGAAACCGGCGATCAGCGCGGCGCAGAACAACAGCGCGAACCAGTGCGGTGTGGCACCGGCGACGAGTTCCGCGCCCAACAGGAGAAAACAGATCAACGGCCCGTAGGCGACGGCCCGCCAGCGCGCTCCCGGCTCATGGAACAGAACCACCGCGGACTCGGCGGCGGTACCGGATAGATCAGGCATATCCGGCCGAAGCGGAAACCACCCCGCTCAGCCGACGACGCCGGGAATCAGCAGAACCGCCACGGTGAGAACACCGAACAGAATCAGCAGGCTCAGCACGAGCATATCCCGCCGAATACTCTGCGGCTGCTGGATCACCACTCGCATCGTTGCCTCCGATCCCCGGAACTTCCGGGTTTCCGTCCTACCGGACGGGTACCCGCAACCACCGGTTCCCAATGTCGTCTGTGACAGCCCTCACCATACATGGCGGAATATCGGAAACAAACTTCGCGTTCGTTATCTGAATGGCACGGCTCTCCGGGCCGGCGGCAAAGCACAGGTCACGGCCTCGGTGGGGAATTCTCACGAATTGCCGGGGCCGCCGGGCCGCCGGGGGAGAAACCACTTCGCCGCCTCCGGCCGCTGGCACAGATAAACCGCTCCGCCGGCCAGAACCGCCTGCACGATCGATGCCGCACCGGCGATCAACGGCGCGACGCCCTCCACCACACCGATGGAGAAGAGGGTGGTGACACCCGTGATCACCAACCAGACCCCGGCGAAGGTCAGCAGCGTGCGAGCCCATACCTTCCCCTTGGTGAGTTGATGCACCACGAGTACGCCCAGCGCGGCGATCGCCAGGCCGAATACGAGCCCCAGCACCGCACCGACGGTTACCAGAAGATCAACGGTCGCCGGAGTGATCTGCGGATCCGCGGCCCGCATACGTTCCTGGAACTCGGCGGTGAACCGCTCTCGGTTCGCCAGCGTATCGGCCAGCGATACGAACAACCGGCCGATACCCAGGCCTATGACGCCCCACCACAGTTGCCGCGCGGTGACGATATCCGCGGGCGGGTTCACGATAGCCAGCGCGCTGCCTCCGTCGCCCAGTAGGTGAGCACGATATCGGCGCCGGCCCGGCGGATACCGGTCAGCGATTCGAGCACCGCCGCGCGACGATCGATCCAGCCGCGTTCGGCGGCCGCGGTGATCATCGAATACTCACCGGAGATCTGATACGCCGCGACCGGAACCGGCGAGCGATCCGCGACCTCCCGCAGAATATCGAGATAGGACATCGCCGGTTTGACCATGACGATATCCGCGCCCTGCTCCAGGTCCAGTTCCAGCTCCCGGATGGATTCGCGACGATTGGCCGCATCCTGCTGATAGGTACGCCGGTCCCCCTGCAACGACGACGACACTGCCTCCCGGAACGGCCCGTAGAAGGCAGAGGCGTATTTCGCCGCGTAGGCGAGGATGGCGGTATCGGTACGGCCCGCTTCGTCCAGCGCCTCGCGGATCGCGCCGACCTGCCCGTCCATCATCCCGCTCGTCCCGAGCAGATCGGCCCCGGCTTCGGCCTGGGCCAGCGCCATCTCCACGTAGCGCACCAGGGTGGCATCGTTGTCCACCGCACCGGCGTCGTCCAGCACACCGCAATGGCCGTGATCGGTGAACTCGTCCAGACAGGTATCGGCCATCACCACGGTCGCGTCACCCACCTCGGTGGCCAGTGCCCGCAACCCCCGGTTGAGAATGCCCTCCGGGTCGGCGGCCCGGCTGCCGACCGGGTCCTTGTCCTCGGGCTTGGGCACTCCGAACAACATCAACCCGCCGACACCGGCCGCCACCGCCTCCGTCGCGGCCGCGCGCAACGAGTCCAGGGAATGCTGGTGGACTCCCGGCATCGAACCGATCTCCCGGGGCTCGGACAACCCGTCCACGACGAACATCGGCAATACGAGGTGCCGCGGCTCCACGCTGGTCTCCGCCACCAGCCGCCGCAACGCCGGTGTGCGCCGCAACCGCCGCGGACGCTCGATACCACTCATGGACGTCGAGTCTAGGCCCGTTCCCCTCACCTGCTGCGGCGGCTCTTCTTCCGAGGCGGGGGCAGCAGCCCCTCGGCCCGGAGCCGGGCCGCGTGTTCGGCGAGGGCTTCCACCAGCGGGCCCACCTGAGCGACCTCCGGTTGCACATCGACCCGCAGCCCGAATTCGACCGCGGTTTCCGCCGTCTTGGGCCCGATACAGGCCACAATCGTGCGTGCGTGCGGTTTACCCGCGATCCCGACGAGATTGCGGACGGTAGAGCTCGAGGTGAACAGCACCGCGTCGAAACCGCCGGTTTTGATCATCTCGCGGGTCTCGGCCGGCGGCGGGGAGGCGCGCACGGTGCGATAAGCGGTGACATCATCGATTTCCCAGCCGCGTTCGCGCAACCCCTCGGCCAGCGTTTCGGTGGCGATATCGGCGCGGGGCAGCAGTACCCGGTTCACCGGATCGAAGACGTCGTCGTAGGGCGGGAAGTCCGCCAGCAGCCCGAGAGAAGACTGTTCCCCGCTGGGCAGCAGTTCCGGGTTGATCCCGAACGAGCGCACTTTTTCGGCGGTGGCCTCGCCGACACAGGCGATCTTCACACCGGAGAACGCCCGGGCATCGAGACCGAACTCGCCGAACTTCTCCCATACCGCGCGCACGGCATTGGTGGAGGTGAAGACCACCCACTGATAACGACCGTCGACCAGTCCCTTGACCGCGCGTTCCATCTGCGCGGGACTGCGCGGCGGCTCCACGGCGATGGTGGGGACTTCCTTCGGGATGGCGCCGTGGGTGACCAGGCGTTCACTCATCTCCGCGGCCTGATCCTTGGTACGCGGCACCAGTACGGTCCACCCGTACAGCGCTCGCGACTCCCACCACGACATCTTGGAACGTTGCGCCACCGCTTTACCGATGGTCACCACCAGCGGGCCGACCAGTTCGGAGGCGGCACTGTTCAAAGTGGCCAGGGTGGCTTCGATGGTGCGCTGCTGGCGGGTGGTACCGCGTACGGTCACCGCGACGGGGGTCTGCGGGGCCATACCGTGTTCGACCAGCGCGCTCGCGGTTTCGGCGAGATGACCGGAGGTGGCGTGCAGCACCAGCGGACCGGGCGCGGCGGCCAGGGCCTGCCAGTCCACCTCACCCCGCACATCGGCTTCGGTGTGCCCGGAGCCCAGAGCGATACCCGCGTAGCTGGGCACCGCCGAGCCGGACGGCAGCCCGGGCAGCACCTCGAAGACGATATGCGAGCGGGTGACGGTGGTGACCTCGGCGATCACCGCGTCGGTGGTGAGCGGATCACCGGAAACCACCCGGACCACATCGTGACCGGCCTTGGCCTCGGCGATCAGCGTTTTGGCGACCTCCGCGGGTTCGCCGAGGGCGGGCCGCACATCCACCGGACGCTGCCCCTCCGCGTCCGGTTCCACCTCGATCCCGATCAGGGCGAGGACGCCGGCGTCCACATCGGGATCGGTGAACGCGAGGGTGGCCCGGCTCAGCACTTCGCGGGAGCGGGTGGTCAGCAATGCCGGGTCCCCCGGGCCCGACCCGACGAACAGGATCCGCCCCGGATGCTTCTTGCTGGCTCGACTCATCGGTTGTTCTCCATGGGACTGGGTTCGGTGAAGTCCGTGGCGGTGCTCGTTCCCGCGGTAGCGGCGCTCGATTCCGCTGCGGCGGTGCTCGTTCCCACCGGGGTGGTGTGGTTCCCGGCTGTCGCGTTGCCCGTATCCGCGGTGCCGGGTTCGGCGGCGATCAGTTCACGCGCGCCCAACTCCAGCAGTTCGTGGGCCAGTGCGCGGCCGAGTTCGGCGGCCTCGGCCGGTGCACCCACCGTCGAGGCCCGTATCACATCGGAACCGTCGAGCGCGGCAGCGCAGCCGCGCAACGAGAGTTCCTCGACGATGCGTCCGTCGTCGTCCAATGATTCGACGACTTCGGCTATCGCTCCGACGGGCGCGGTGCAGCCCGCCTCGAGTTCGGCGAGCAGCGCTCTTTCCGCGGTCACGGCCGTTCTGGTGGCGGTGTCGTCGAGGGTGCCGAGCAGCTCGATCAGATCGGTGTCACCGGCACGGCATTCCACCGCGAGCGCGCCCTGCGCGGGCGCCGGCAGCATCTGCACCGGTTCCAGTGCCTCGGTGATCGCATCCAGCCGGCCGATACGGGCCAATCCGGCGCGAGCGACCACGATCGCGTCCAGTTCCCCCTCGGCGACCTTGCGCAGGCGGGTGTCGAGGTTGCCGCGCAACGGCTGGATATCGAGTCCGAGGCCGAGTGCGCGCAGTTGCGCGATACGGCGCGGTGCGGAGGTACCGATCACCGCGCCCGGCGGCAGTTCGCCGAGAACCAGACCGTCCCGGGCGACGAGCGCGTCTCGGGGGTCCTGGCGGGTGGGCACGGCGGCGAGGACGAAACGCTCGTCGGGGGCGGTGGGCAGATCCTTGTAGGAGTGCACCGCGATATCGATGGTTCCGGCGGCGAGTTCCGCGCGCAGCGCGCTGGTGAAAACCCCGACGCCGATATCCTCGACCGGGCCGGTGGACAGGTCTCCCGGTGTTTCGATCAGCACGAGTTCCGCCGGCTGTCCGGCCGCGATGAGCGCGTCGCGCACATCACCGGCCTGGGTCCGCGCCAGCAGACTGGCGCGGGTACCGATCCGCCACGGCGGCCGCCCGCCCGGGCTCGCGGCCGACGCCGAGCCTTCACCCTGCAGGATGGTCATGTCGACTGCTCCTGTTCTTCGTCATGGCCGGCGGGGGTGAAATCGTCGGCCAGGGCGACTTCGCCGTCCAGGCCCATCCAGCCGGCCCCGTTGTGTTCGGCGCCACGGATCTCCATGGGCGCCGCCACCGCCTGGGCCGCCCCGGGCTTGAGCTCGAACAGTTCCCGCAACGCCTCGGCGTAACTGTCGCCTCCCGGCGTGGTGGCCAGCTGCTTCACCCGGACGGTCGGGGCGTGCAGAAGTTTGTCCACCACCCGCCGAACCGTCCGCGCGACCTCGTCGCGTTCGGGATCGGCCAACCCGGGGAGGCGGGAATCCAGGCGCAGGAGTTCGGCCTCCACGACTTCCGCGGCGCGCTGCCGCAGCGCCGCGACGGTCGGGGTGACCTCGGCCATCCGCTGACCGGCCAGGTACTTGGCGAGTTCCTCGGCGACGATCGCGCGAGCGGCGGCGGTATCCCCGGCGGCCGCGCCCGCGGCGGGGTCGCGCTGCAGGGTCTCGATATCGATCACGGTGATACCGGGCAGGCCGGCCACCGTGTGGTCGACATCCCGGGGCAGACCGAGATCACAGAACACCAGGGGCTGCCCGGCGGCACGGCGTTCCCGGTCCGACAGCGCGTTGTGCGCGTCGGCCAGGGTCACCACCGATCCCACCGCCCCGGTGCAGCTGATCACCACATCGGCCGCGGACAGGGCCTCGGTGAGCCGGGACAGTTCCAGGGCCCGAGCGGTCACCCCATGGGTTTCCGCGGTCGCGGCCAGCCGTTCGGCGCGTTCGATGGTGCGGTTGACCACCAGGATCCGCTCGATGCCGGCCCGGGACAGATGCGCGACCGCGAGCCCGCCCATCGCGCCGGCGCCGACCACCGCCGCGGTGCGTCCGGCAAGCGGCCCGAGCACCGCGGTCGCCCGATCCAGAGCCACCGAAACCACCGAGGCGCCGGCCCGGTCGATACCGGTTTCCGAATGCACTCGTTTACCGACCCGCAACGCCTGCTGGGACAGTTCGTGCAATGTGCGGCCGACGGCCTGCTGGGCGTCGGCGGTGGTGTAGGCGCTGCGGATCTGGCTGAGCACCTGCTGCTCGCCGACCACCATCGAATCCAGCCCGCTGGCCACCGCGAACAGATGTTCGGCCGCGGCCTCGCTGTAGCGCACGTAGGCATGGCGGGTGAGCTCGGGCATCGGCAGTCCCGAATGGCGGGTGAGCAGTTCCCCCACATCGGCCAGACCACCGTGGAAGGCGTCGACCACCGCGTAGATCTCCACCCGGTTGCAGGTGGAGACGATCATGGCTTCGGAAATATGGTCGGATGCCAGCATTCGGTCGATCAGTTTGGGCCGGTCCGTATCGGTGATCGCCACCTTCTCCAACATCGCCACGGGGGCGCTGCGGTGCGAGATTCCGACGAGAAGAACGCTCATGGGGTGACCACCGATCCCTTGCTGGTTGGCTCCGTTGCCGTATGCGAGGCCGTCTGGGCGGCCTGAGCCGCGCAATGGGAGAGCCCGGCGGCGCCCGGCGGCGAATGCGCGGGCATTCGGCGAGCGATCCGGCCGGAGCCGTTCAAGGGGTGGGCGGCCGATACGGCACTGCCCGGTACAACACCGCCCGCCGCGGAATCATTCGCCGGTCCGACGGCGTTCTCCGCCACATCTTCGGTGGTCGCCGCGGCCGCGGCGGACTCCTCGGCATCCGCGTTGCGGACCCGTTCGAACGACAGCATCTGCATCTCCACCGCGAGATCCACCCGCCGCAGCTCCACGCCCGGCGGAGCGGTGAGCGGGCACAGCGCGAAACTGAGGATGGACTGCACCCCGGCGGCGATCAGTTCGTCACACACCTGCTGGGCGGCGTCGTCGGGAACCGCGATGACCGCGATGGTCGGCCGCAATACGGCTATCCCCTCGGCCAGGCCGGCGGCGTCACGCACCCGCAGGCCCTCGACATCCCGGCCGATCACCTCGGGGTCGTTGTCGAAAACACCGACCACCGCGAACCCCCGCCGGCGGAACCCGCGGTATCCCACCAGCGCACGGCCCAGATTGCCGGCGCCGACCAGCACCACCCGGTGCCCGTCGGCGAGCCCGAGAACGTCCTCGATCCGGGCCCGCAGCCGGGCCACGTCGTAGCCCACGCCGCGCACCCCGTTCGGCCCCAGGAACGACAGATCCTTGCGGAGTTTGGCCGAATTGACACCCGCCGCGACAGCCAGTTCCTCACTGGATACGATGGCCACACCGTCGTCGCTCAACAGGGCGAGCACCCGGAGGTAGGTGGCGAGCCGGGTCACCGTAGCCTGGGGGATGTCCTTCTGCGGGGTCCGGGTGGTGACGTTGGGAGCATCGTCGGAGACGCCGCGCGTCTCATGGTGCTCTGTCACGTCCTCGGCTCCTCGTCCGGACCGGAAACGGCCGGGTGCTCGGCGACCTCCGCCGTGATGGTCCATGCGCCGGGGGTCGGATATCGGGTTGATTCACCTGCTACCGGCGGCCGGATACTCGCCCCGGCCTGCGGTTCGCGTGCCACCACCGTAACTGCTTGTGAAGCCCTGCACAAAGTCGGTGAAATTCGCCTCATTTTGTGTCGCGGCCTCACCTTGTACGATCCCCACCCTCGATTCGGACACTGTCAACGACTCAGATCGGCCCGCAATCGCGCCTCGTCCACATCGAAATAGCTGTGCTCCCGGCCGTCGAGCAGGACCACCGGAAGCCGGTCGCCGTATTCCGCGCGCAAACCGGGGTCGGTGGCCGCCGCCTCGTCCACATCCAACGCGCCGACCGGGGTGTCGAATTCCGCGCAGATAGCTCGCAGCTGCTCCAGCGCCCGCTCACACATACCGCAGCCGACCCGGGTCAGCAGCGTCACCTCATGGGTCGTGGGATTGCTCATAACGCTATTCAACCCGCCTCGCCGGTGTGGTCGTGCGACTGTAGTGCCTTCCGGGGCGTGCCTCCGGTTAGTGTGGACGTGATTCGCGCGAACAGGCGGAGGTACTGGTGCCGGAACGATCGAAGGTGGGGAAACCAGGGTTCATCGCGGGGCGGTTCGGGGAACTTCCGGTCCGATGGAATCTGGGACCGCTCGGGCAGGGCCTGTCCGAGCAGCTGGCGCGTATATCGCGCAGTCCGTTCGGACCCAGCGAAGAGGAAGTGCGCGCCAATGTCGCCGGTGAGGCCAGCGCCGACGCCGCCCTGGCCATCCAGGACGCCGAGCGGGCGGTCGGAGTCGATATCGGCGTGCCCGAGGCCCCCCGCGACCTCACCGCGGCGGCGTTCTTCGACGTGGACAACACGATGGTGCAGGGCGCTTCGATCGTGCATTTCGCCCGGGGCCTGGCGGCGCGTAAATACTTCCGCAGCACCGACCTGATCGACATCGTGTGGAAACAGGTGAAGTTCCGGGTCACCGGTAAAGAGAACAGCACCGATATGGCCACGGGAAAAGAGAAGGCGCTGGAATTCATCGCCGGACGTTCCACGGCCGAACTCGCCGCCCTCGGCGAGGAAATTTTCGACGAGGTCATCGCGGACAAGATCTGGCCGGGCACCCGCGCCCTCGCGCAGATGCATCTCGATGCCGGCCAGCAGGTGTGGCTGGTCACCGCGACCCCGGTCGAACTGGCCCAGGTGATCGCGAAACGCCTCGGCCTGACCGGCGCGCTGGGCACCGTCGCCGAGAGTGTCGACGGGAAATTCACCGGCCGCCTGGTGGGCGATATTCTGCACGGCCTCGGAAAAGCACACGCGGTCCGCGCCCTGGCGATCCGCGAAGGTCTCAACCTCAAACGTTGTACCGCCTACTCCGACAGCCACAACGATGTCCCCATGCTCTCGCTCACCGGCACCGCTGTCGCCATCAACCCCGACTCCGACCTCCGCGAAGTCGCCAAGGCCCGCGGCTGGGAGATCCGCGATTTCCGCACCGGACGCAAGGCCGCGAAAATCGGCGTCCCCACCGCCCTGGCCCTGGGCGCGGCGGGCGGCGCGGTAGCGGCGGCGGTCACCCGCCGCCGCGCGCAGTAATGCGGGGCCGCTAGGGGCCGTAGCAGAGCACAGAACTCAACCCATGAAGGTGTTACGGCGTTTGATGAGGAGTTTGTAGAGGGTCTGCTGGATCGTTTCGCGGACCTGGTCGGTTACCTCGAACATGAGCATCGGGTCGTCCGCGTCCTCGGTCTGGTAATCGGCGGTGCTGATCGGAGTGCCGAATTCGATGTACCACTTCGAGGGGAGCGGGATCGCGCCCAGTGGGCCCAGATGCGGGAATGTGGGGGTCACCGGGAAGTAGGGTAGGCCGAGCAGCCGGGCCAGCGGTTTGAGGTCGGCGAGCTTGGGATAGATCTCCTCCGAGCCGACGATGGAGCACGGGATGATCGGCACGCCGGTGCGTACCGCCGCGGCCACGAAACCGCCGCGGCCGAAGCGCTGCAGTTTGTAGCGGTCCGCGTACTGTTTGCCTACGCCTTTGAAGCCCTCGGGGAAAACGCCGGTGAGTTCCCCGGATCGCAGGAGGCGTTCCGCGTCGGGACGGCAGGCCAGGGTGTGCCCGGCTTTGCGGGCGAGCGCGCCCAGCATGGGCACTTCGAAGACCAGGTCGGCGGCCAGCAGACGCAGTGCCCGCTGTTTGGGGTGGTGGTCGTGCACCGCGAGCTGGAGCATGAGCCCGTCCAGCGGAACGGTACCCGCGTGGTTGACCACGATCAGCGCGCCACCGGCTTCGGGAATGTTCTCCATCCCGTTCACCTGGACCCGGAACCAGTTGTCGGCGAGCGGTCGCAGGGCCGGCAGCAGTACCGATTCCAGCAGGTGCTCGTCGAAGCCGAATTCATCGATCTGGTAGTCGCCCGTGAGCCGGCGCCGCGCGAACTCGGCGGTGCGACCGATCTGCCGGCCGACGGCGGTGCGCACGAGATCGCCCAGCGAGCGCTGCGCCGGCGGTGCGGGCGGGGTGAGGCGGTCGGTCAGCGAGGTGACCGACCGGCCCGCGGGGCCCGGCCACTTCCGGGTCGCGGGCCGCGGGCGCGGCGTGGTAGCCGGATCTTGCAGCCGGATGATCTTGGCGACGTCGTTCATGTATGTGCTCCCGTACCGACCCTGAGCAGGCCGAGCAGTTTGTTTTCTGCGGCGTCGATCCACGCTGGATCGACTACGGGCCGCAACGCTGCGCCCCCGGTGAAGTCATCGAACGCCTGGACAGTCGTCCAACGCGGCTCGAACCCGAGTTCGGCGCGCATTCGCGTCGTGTCCAGACCACAACCGAAGAGGAAATAGTCGAGCTGTTCGGAACTGAAATCACGCATCACCGGACCCATCAGGGTCCGGCCGACCGTACGGAACACAGGCCACGGTACCGGCATCGCGATCCGGCCGGCCCGGCGCACCGCCTGCGACAACGAGAGAGCACCGTCGCCGGCGACATTGTATGTTCCGCCCGGCCCGGAACGGGTGGCATGGACCAGAGCCGCCACCGCGTCCTCCTCGTGGAGGAACTGCATCCGCGCGTCCCGCCCCAGCACCGTGGGCGTGATGGGTGAGCGCAGCAGTTCCGCGGCCCGGCCACCGAGCCCCGGCCCGATGATGGGTGCCAGCCGCAGGGTTATGGTCGTGATGTCCGGCCGACGGCGGGCCAGCCCGCGCGCGAAGCCCTCGATCTCGATCATGTCCCGCGCGAACCAGCCACCCGGTGGGGTGCGTGCGCTCATTTCCTCGGTGAACTTCGCGGGATCCTTGGCACTGCCGCCGTATACCCCCGAACTCGAACGCAACACCACTCGGCGCACGCTCGGCACTTTTTGACAGACGGCGAACAATTGCATCGCGCCGAGAACGTTCATATCTTTCATCGCGGGCCGGCCGCCGCCCGACGGTGGCTGCGACAGCACCGCGGTGTGCACCACGGTATCCACCTGATACCGCTCGAAGACTTTGCGTATCAACGGGTTCCGAATATCGGCGCGGACGAATTCCGCACGGCCCATTCGGCGCCGCAGCGGCGGGCTGGGGGTGAGTACATCGACCGCTATCACGCGCTCGATATCGGTATCGGATACGAGCCGGCACACGACATTGCCGCCGAAGTATCGGCTGGCGCCGGTCACCAGCACCACCTTGGGCCTGTACCGACCGTTTTCCTCAGCGTCCACCTGCACCGGACCGTCCCACCTCGAGCATCGAACCCCCGCTCAACGTTTCCATGTACCAGACTAACGGCCGTAGCCGTGATCCCCGACGCCTTAACAGGGACCTAACCCCAACTTCAGCTGACCGAAACGCAACAGAAAACCCGCTACCGAATGGTAGCGGGTTTTCGAGGATACGAGGCGCGGTCGCGCTTACTTGCCGAGTTTGCGCCGCTGCACGCGGGTCCGACGAAGCAGCTTACGGTGCTTCTTCTTCGACATGCGCTTGCGGCGCTTCTTGATCACAGAACCCATAGGGTGTCCTCGCGTTCTCTCCTCGGCGCGTCACGCGCTCGCTTACGTCAACTTTCCGGTCGTATGCCCGGTTGCTCGCGGCTGAACCTCAGCCCTGGAGGCGGCGGCCCCGCGCGACCACGAAAGGGAGGCAGCGGGCCACCGATCCAACACAGCGAGGGTTGATGTTACCGGCCCGCTCCGCGGTGCCGGTAACCGCCTTCACCCGGCATCGAAGTAGGACGTTTCCAGATAGTCGTGCACCGCCTTCGCATGCACCCGGAACGATCTACCGACCCGGACGGCCGGCAACTCACCGGAGTGCACCAGCCGATACACCGTCATCTTTGATACTCGCATCAAATCAGCCACCTCGGCGACGGTGAGGAATTGCGTACCCCCGCCGAGTATTGATTGTCCTGGCGACGAACCACCGCCGCTGTTAGCGGACATCTTGTTCGAAGACATCATCGCACCACTGACCTCCGGCACGTCCGCGCCGCCGGCTTCCCCACCGGCGGAACAGACACGCACGTGCTCCTTGAAGCTTAGCGGGACCAGTGGGATTACTGCGACGGGAGTGAGAAATCAGGTTCCTACGCTGGAGGGGGGCCGTCATTCACTCGGCGCGCCCTGTTCGGCGGAACGCTTTTTCGCGGCGTGCAGCGCCTCCAGAAAAGCCGACCGCAACCCCGCCCGTTCCAGCTCGCGCACCGCCGCCGCGGTCGTACCCGCCGGTGAGGTCACCGCCGCCCGCAGATCGACCGCGCTCTGCCCCGACTCCGCCAGCATGGCCGCCGACCCGATCATCGTCTGGGTAACCAGCTGCGTGGCGACGTTCCTGGTCAGCCCCAGTCCGACCCCGGCTTCCACCATCGCCTCCACGACCAGGAAGAAATACGCCGGCCCCGACCCCGATACCGCGGTCACCGCATCCATCTGCGATTCCGCGACCACACACACCTGACCGACCGAGCTCAGCACCTCGGTCACCAGCTCCAACTGCTCCCGCTTGGCGTAGCGCCCCGCCGCCAGCACGCTCATCCCCTCGCCGACCAGCATCGGCGTATTGGGCATGACCCGCACCACGGGGAAACCCGCCGGCAATTTGGCCTCCAACCGGCTCGTCGGCACCCCCGCCGCCAGCGAAACCAGGATCTGATCCCGGTCACCCCCCAGATCGGTTTTGCCCAACTCGGTCAGGACGGCATCGATATCGCCCGGCTTGACCGCCACCACCAGCAGATCCGCCCCCACAGCGGCGTCGTCGACCGCATCGGTCACCCGCACCCCGAACCGATCCGCGAGCAATGCGGCCCGGTCGGCATGTGTCTCCACCACCACCAGGTCCTTGACCGCCCGCCCGGCCTCCAGCAGGCCGGCAATCAAAGCTTCACCGATCCGGCCACCGCCGATCACCGCAATACGTGTCATGAGGGGTAAGGCTAGTGTTTTCGGCACGCCTCCGGCGCGCGGGGTTGAGCCCCGCGGTCGTCACCTCCCGAGCGCGGGAGGCACGCCCACGGTGCCGAGATCAGCGCTTGGTGGACGGGAGCAGGGCGAGCTGACGGCTCTGGGCGACCAATGCGCCGGTGGAATCCACCACGATCTGGTCCGAGTCGAATATTCCCCCACCGACCTCATGCGCGGTGGCGATGATGCGCAACCAGCCCGGGGCGGGGCGGCGGCGGAGATAGGTCGTCATCTGGACCGTCGGCGACCAGCCGAAATAGCCGAGGTTGGTGGGCACCGGCGGGCACATGTCGGCGGCCATCATGGCGATGTAGGACGCGATCTCCGGATCGGCCTGATCGGCCGGTCGCGGGCGCAGCCACATTCGTAGCCGGGGCTCCCCGTGGGCGTTACGGATGAACGTCGCCCATTCCCGGTCGAGGAAGGCCTCCATACCGCGCGCCACGTGCACGATCCGGCCCATCGACGACCCCGGCTCGTAGCCGATGGCGTCGGCGGCCGGTTCGACCGGCAGGTCGGTGTGCAGGGGGGCGTACAGCGGCGTCCGCTCGGGGCTGTCGAGATGACCGAAGGTGAACGCGGTACGTACCAGCGGGCGCCCGCGCTGTACCAGGGTCACATCCACCAGGCAGATCTGCCGGCCGACCTTGCGCAGGGTCACCTCGTAGAGCACCTCACCCGGTTCGGGGGCACCGAGGAAATCGGTGCTGCCGGACAACGGCGCCATACTCGCCCGATCCGGTTCCACGGTACGCAACCAGCGGGACGCGGCGGCGGCGGAACCGGCGACCATGGTGCCGCCGTGCACTTTGGGACCGATGGTCCAGATCTCGTCGATGACGCCGCGGTAGCGGCCTGCGTCCGGTTCGTCGGCGGCGAGCTCGGTCAGGGCGCACACCCGACTGAACGGTGCGTCCGCGCGCACCGCGTCGAAATCGGCGCTCAGCTCCGTCTCCGTCGTCATCAGTACTCCTTCTCCTCGGCCGGTTCCCGTTACCGCGGGTTCATACTGCCCGGTCAATCTTGGTACAGTCGCGCGCCACAGGCTCGTGCGGACCCGGTGGTGTCCCTCCCGGGAACATCCCGGCGCGCGCTCGGCAGCGCGTCAACAGGTTTCGATCGGGCTCGGGTCGGGCCGCGAAGTGACCGCCGGATTCAGGTGGGTCCGGGCAAAAGCGAGGGTGCGGTCCAGCATGGCCGATCGGGCCACGGTGGTACGCGCCTCCTGGGTGTTGATCTCGGCGACCGCGTGCCCGGCGAAACCGTTACGCACCAGAGCGGCACAGACCTGGGCACACGGTTGGGTGCCCTCGCCGGGAATCAGGTGTTCGTCGTGCGCGGCACCGCGACCGTCGGCCAGATGCAGATGTGCCAGTCCCGAACCCATCCGTTCGGTCAGCGCCAGCGCGTCGGTGCCGGCCGTCGCGGTATGCGAGAGGTCGAGCGTGTAGTGCCGGAAGCCGGTGTCGGTGGGGTCGTGACCGGGACTGAACGCGGTCAGCGAAAGGCCCGGGCCACCACGGCGTTCCAGACGCTGGATATCGCGGGCGCGACGGGCAAACAAACGATCGGCGCGCATGGGGAACATGTTCTCGACCGCCACGACCACCGAGCTGTCGTTCTCCAATTCCGCCACCTGATCCACGAATCCTTCCGCATACCGCCGCTGCCAGCGGAACGGCGGATGGACCACCACGGTATCCGCGCCGAGCGTCTCCGCGGCCCGGACACTGCGTTCCAGTTTCGCCACCGGATCGGCGCCCCAGACCCGCTGCGAGATGAGCAGGCACGGCGCGTGCACCGCGAGCACCGGCACCGAATACTTGCGCGAATAACCGCCCACCGTGGTGAGGCTCTGGCTGGCCGGTTCGGCCCACACCATCAATTCCACACCGTCGTAACCCAGTTCGGCCGCATACCGGAACGCCGCCTCGGTGTTCTGCGGATAGACCGACGCGGTGGACAGGCCCACCTTTATCCCGCGGGCCTGCCTGTCGTCCCGCACGTCGGCCGTGGGAGAGTTGCCTGCCATCGCTGCCTCGCTCAGCCCGTACTGAGTAGAAATGCCAGTGGCCCCAGGGTGACGAACACTCCGACGACCACCGCGATCACGGTACTGAAAATATCGTCGGTGCGGCGCAGGATGCGTACCAGTGCGACGAGCCCGAGGATCACCACCACCGCGAGCGCGAGCGCCGGCAACGGTTGTCTCTCCCACAGCTGCTCGAAACCTTTGAACAGCAGCATTCCCGCGAGCGCGGCGCCCACACTCTGGGCGCCGAGCACCATCCACTGTTTACGCGGATCCGCGGCCTCGTCATCCGGTTCGCGGGCGACGCCGGCGAACCGGGATCTGGTGGCGGCGAATTTCCCGCCTGCCGCACCGAGTTTCCCCTTCAGCGCCGCCCGGCCGCGGTCCAGCCGGCTTCCGCCGGAGGGCGAATCGTCCGGATCGGGATAGGCGTCGGACTCCGGATCGAAAACCGGTTCGAATTCACCGGTTTCGGACCGTTCCTCCCTCGGCAGCGGGCCCGGTGCCGGGCGCATGGGTCCGTACACATCGGTGGCGTAGCTGTCGATATCGCCGAAACCGGTCTCGGAATCGAATTCCGGCGCCGGGATCGGCTCCGCGAAACCGGGAGCCGGAGGAGGCGCTACGGGCCCGGCCGGACCGTGGCGTAGACCCGGGGCTCCGCGACCGCCTCGGTACGGCATATCCTCCGGCCCGGCTTCCAGCGGCTGGGCCGGGGGATGCGGCCGGTGACCCTGTTCGGCCAACGGCCACACGGTCGTGGCCGAGTCACCGTCGAAGGCGGGTTCCTCGGGCCAAGGAGCCGGTTCGGGTAGCGGGCGCGCACCGCGACGGCGGCGTTCCAGTTTGGGCCGGGGGTCGTCGGCGGGCGTGGGGCCCGGCGGCGACCACACCTCGGTCGGTGGGGCGGCGTCGGGCGGCGCCAGCCGGGGCGGTCCGGTGTCCGGGCCGGGCAGGGTGCCGATATCGGGGGTGCCGAATTCCGCGGACGGGGCGGGAAACCGGCCGAAATCATCGGCCGGCGGCGCCCAGCCGTACCCCGAGGGGCTTTCCGATGCGGGTCCGTGCGCGACCTGCGTCGCCGCCTCGGCTGCCTCCGCGGCTTCGGCGGCCCGCCTACGCGCCGCTCGGCCACCGCTCGGCGGCGGTGGCCCCACGTCCCAGGGCTGGGGGGTCTGCACATCGTCGGCCCCGTAGCTCTCGGCATCGTCGGGCTCCGCGCGCCGTCGGCGCCCGCTGCGGCGTGGCGTGTCGTCCTCGGGTGTGAACGGTGATCCGTGCGCGGCGGCGCCCGGCTCACCCAGGCGGGCCGGGCCCTCCCAGGATGGCTCGAGAGGGTTGTACACGGTGATGGGCCCGGACATCGGCGAGTTTTCCGCATCCGGAACATGGGCGCCCGCATAGGATTGCGCCGCATACCCGGAATCGGCCGCACCGTCGGATACGCCGGACTCCGTCGCGGAGTCCGCGGTATCCGGCGCCGCGTGCGCCGAACCGCCGCTGTCGACGGCCGGTAGATCACCGCTCAGTTCGTCGACCGAGATACCACCCCCGCCGCGCCGCCGTCGGCCACCGCCCCCTGTCGTCGGCTGCTGTCCGTTGCGGGCGAGCAGCTCGGCCACCGACAGCTGATTGGAGTTCCTGCTCATGTAGGCACCGTTTCGATCGGTCCCGCCGGCACACCCTCACGGGACGCCGAGCCGTTGCCGGCCGCCGTGTTCGGTGTGCTCGTTGTCAGTGGTCCACCATTCATATCGGTATCCAGTTTGCGCAGGATCAGCCCTTCGCGCAGCGCCCATGGACAAATTTCGAGCGTCTCCAGGGAAAACGCACGCATTGCCGCCTCCGCGACCAGGGCACCGGCCACCAATTGCTGCGAACGATCCGCGCTCACGCCCTCCAGTTCCGCACGATCGGCGGCGGTCATGCGGGAGATGAAGGCGATCAACTGGCGCAATCCGCTACTGGTGAGCGTCCGCCGCACCCGGGGGCCGGCGCCCGAGGGCGCCGCGCCGGTCAGCCGGGCCAGCGACCGGAAGGTTTTGGAGGTACCGACCGCCAGATCCGGTTTACCGACCTCACCCAGTTGTTTGGCCGGATCCACCAGTTCAGCGGTGAGCCAGTCCCGCAGAATGCCGATACGCCGCTTGCTCGGGGGGTCCTCGGGTAACCACTTCCGGGTGAGCCGGCCCGCACCCAGCTGCAGCGACAGCGCGACATCGGGTTCCTCGTCGACACCGCTGCTCACCTCCAGCGAGCCGCCGCCGATATCCAGATTGACGATACGGCCGGCACTCCAGCCGTACCAGCGGCGTACGGCCAGGAAGGTCAACCGGGCTTCGTCCACCCCGGCCAGCACCCGCAGATCGACCCCGGTCTCCCCACGTATCCGGGCCAGGACCTCGTCGGAGTTGGTCGCCTCGCGTACGGCCGAGGTCGCGAAGGCCATCAACTCCGCACAGCCGGAGGTGATGGCCAGACCGGAGAAATCGGCCACCGTATCGACGAGTTTCTGGGCCCCCTTCTCGGTGATCCGGCCCGCGTCGTCCATGTTCTCCGACAGCCGCAGCGACTCCTTCGTGGAGCTCATCGGCATTGGATGACCACCCCGATGCGCGTCCACCACCAGCAGGTGAACGGTGTTGCTACCGACATCGAGGACACCTAGACGCACACGAACACGGTACTTGGTGAACCTGAACGCCGGGCGACCCGGTTGTGGTGTTAGCGTTGAGGGTTGTGACGTCAGGCGTGGCCTCGAACGGCTCGACCCCTGCTCCGACCGATCTTCCGATGCCGAAGATGCGGCCGAGCCAGGAGGTGCCCCTCGACTTCCCCCGCGAATGGCTCGAGTTCGTGGACCCGGCCGACGACGAGCACCTGATAGCCGCCGATCTCACCTGGCTGCTCTCCCACTGGACCTGCGTTTTCGGCACTCCCGCATGCCAGGGCATCCTGGCCGAGCAACCGGACGCGGGCTGCTGTACGCACGGCGCTTTCCTCTCCGACGCCGACGACCGCAAACGGTTGCGCAAAGCTGTGAAAATGCTCACCGCCGAGGATTGGCAGCTCATCGATGTGGCGCGCGACGAGCACGGCAAGGTCAAGCGCAGGAAATATCTGGAAACCGATGAGCTCGACGGCGAACCCGCCGAGCGCACCCGCCGGTACAACGACGCCTGCGTATTCCTCAACCGGCCGGATTTCCCGGGCGGCGCCGGCTGCGCGCTGCACATCATGGCGATGCGCCGCGGCCTGGAACCGCATACCGTCAAACCCGACGTGTGCTGGCAGCTACCGATCCGCCGCACCCAGGAATACGTGACCAGGCCGGACGGGGTTCAGATCCTGCGGACCGTCATCACCGAATACGATCGCCGCGGCTGGGGGCCGGGCGGAGTGGACCTCGACTGGTACTGCTCGGGTTCACCCGACGCGCATATCGGGGAGCGACCGGTCTGGCAGGCCTATCGCGCCGAACTCGTCGAACTGCTGGGCGAGCCCGCCTACCGAGAGCTGGAACGGCAGCTGCGCCGCCGGAAAGGGCTCGGCAGCTGCGCCGAACATCCGGCGACGACGAAAGCGCGACGCAAGGCCGCGGCGCGCCCGCGCCGGCCCGCCGGAACGCTCGAATAGGAACACAGGGCCCCAACTGCGACAACAGGAACAGAGCATGACGTACAACCCCTGGGTAGGGGGGTCGGCCGGTATCGCGGCGGCCCTGATCCTCGGCCTCGGACCCACCGCCGCTATCGCCGGCGCCGAACCCGCCACCGATCCGCACCAGTACTCGGACAGGACCGCCGAGTTCGTTCCGATGGAACGCCCGGACGCCATGGCCGCCCGGGATTCGGGGAAGCACCTCGTACTCAGCCCACACGGGACGCGGCACAGGATCGTCTGCCGCGGTGACGGCCACACGGTACCGCTGTACGACTGCGCCCAGGAGGACGGTCTGGTGGGCTGGGCTCCGCTGCGTCTCTCCGAAACACCGGCCGGTGAGGTCTGGGTCTACTTGCCCTGACCGCCGCGGCGGTCAGGCCTCCAGCTTGTATCCCAGGCCGCGCACGGTCACCAGATGCTCCGGCCGCGCCGGATCCGCCTCGATCTTGGACCGCAGCCGCTTCACATGCACATCGAGGGTCTTGGTGTCGCCGACGTAATCCGCACCCCAGACCCGATCGATGAGCTGGCCCCGGGTGAGCACCCGCCCCGAATTCCGGAGCAGGTATTCGAGCAGATCGAATTCCTTCAGCGGTAGCGTCACCGGCTTCCCGTTCACCAGCACCGTGTGGCGGTCCACGTCCATCCGCACCGGTCCCGCTTCCAGTACGCCGTTCTCGCTGCCGGCGTCGAGTTCGTCACCGGCGCCGCGGCGCAGCACCGCCCGGATCCGGGCGATCAGTTCCCGCGCCGAATAGGGTTTGGTGACGTAGTCGTCGGCACCGAGTTCCAGACCGACCACCTTGTCGATCTCGCTGTCGCGTGCGGTCACCATGATCACCGGTACCCCGCTACGGGTGCGCAGCTGTTTGCAGACATCGGTTCCGCTCATCCCGGGCAGCATCAGGTCGAGCAGCACGATATCGGCGCCGGACCGGTCGAACTCGGCCAGCGCCGAGGGACCGTCGCCGACGACCGTGACCTCGAAACCTTCCTTGCGCAGCAAGAAGGCGAGCGGATCGGCCAGCGACTCCTCATCCTCGACGATCAACACACTCGTCATCTGCGTGCCTCCACACCATTCGTTCGGCCCGGACCCGAAGGGCGCGGGCTGGTTTCTCTTTTCGTCAGCACGGGCGCACCGGCGGCGGTGCCGTCGGTTTCCTGGTGCGCGGGTATGCGCAGGGTGAATGTCGAACCGGTGCCGAGTTTGCTCCACAGGGTGATCTCACCGTTGTGGTTGGCGGCCACATGTTTCACGATGGCCAGTCCGAGTCCCGTACCGCCGGTGGCGCGCGAACGCGCCTTGTCGGAACGGAAGAAACGTTCGAACACCCGCTCCTGGTCTTCTTTGGCGATACCGATCCCCCGGTCGGTGACGGCCATCGCCACATAGGGCCCGCGCACCGAGCGGCTCACCGAGACGTGCGAGCCGCGGGGTGAATAGGCGATGGCGTTCTCCACCAGGTTCGACAGGGCGGTGATGAGCAGGGTTTCGTCGCCGAGTACCTCGAGGCCGCTGGGCCGGTCGGTGGTGACCGTGATTCCCGCGGCTTCGGCGGCCGTGCGGGAACGATCCACCGCCTGGTTGACCACGCTGTCCACATCGACGACTTCGAGTTCGGGGAGTTTCTCCGCCCCCTGGAGCCGCGACAGCGCGATCAATTCGGTGACCATCTTGCCGAGCCGGCTGGATTCCGCCAGGACGCGCTTACCGAAATGCCGCACGGCTTCCGGGTCGTCCGCCGATTCCAGCAGCGCCTCGGCCAGTAGGCTCATCGCCCCGACCGGGGTCTTCAGCTCGTGACTCACATTGGCCACGAAATCACGGCGGGTCGCCTCCATCCGGGCCTGTTCGGAATCGTCGTCGGCGAACAGCACGGTGAAGCTCGTCTCTTCGGGGGAAAGCGGGCGTGCCAGGCCGCGGACCGCGATCCGCCCACGACCGGGGGCGGGCTTCTCGGCGGTGAGATCGAATTCCGCCGATTCGCCGGTGGCCAGTGCCTTCTCCACCGCCGTCCACGCCCGTTCGTCCAGCAGACGATTGCGGACCAGGCCGAGTTCCTCGGCGCGCGGGTTCACCAGGACGACATCGCGATATTCGTCCACCACCGCGATACCGCTCTCCGAGGCCAAGACGATCAGATCGAGGACCTGCGACATCGTCAGCCCGGAGTCGGCCTGCCTGCGCTGGGCATGGCGGGCGTTCACATACGGGATGACCAATCCACCGACGGCCAGTCCGACGACAGCCGCCAGGACTGCCAGCAGTACGGCCTGGGGAACGCTCACATCAAGAATCGTACGGTCGACGACGCCCGAACAAACCCTGGGTCGTGGAAGTTTCGCGCAGGTCACGGCCGATTATGACGGCGTTCGCCAGGCGTTAACTCGTTGTTCGACGGGTGAGAGGTTTCGTTTCGACACGGGCGTGTTCCCGCTGGAACGACGACGAACCCCGTTACGTCTGGGACGCAACGAGGTTCGGGCTGGCGGAGGGTTTGTTCACCACCCCGGCTCGCCGCGCACCGGCAGGTTCACGAAACTCGGCCGGTTGGGGTCGAGCTGCAGGTGCTGCGGTTTCAAACCGGTATCGATGAGCATCGGCAGGGGCGGTACCCCCTTCGGCGGATTGCCCGCGTACACGTCCACGCGCAACCGGTGCCCCGGCTCCAGCCTCGCCTCGATCGCGGGGACCGCGATATCGAGCGTGGTGACCTCACCGGGCATCGTGAGCTTCCGCTTCTCGAGAGAGGTGAACGGCCGGGGATCGGTGTAGTCGCCGTTGGCCGAACGACTGCTCAGGGAATCGTCGATCTCCCGCAGCGAGGCCATGAGTTGCCCCGACGACAGCACTCGGGACTGCCCGTCGGGGGCCACATCGTTGACCGTCACCGACCAGTAGCCGTCGGCCGCGTCCTGGACGGTCTGCAGATGTACCGCGATCGGCCCGGAGATCTCGACGGCTTCGGTGACCGGGGCGCTGGTGAAGGTGAGACCGTTGGATTCCTGGATCCGGGAATCCGCTCCGCAGGCATTGATGATCGCGATCACGCCGGCGGTCGCCTGAGCGGCGTCGTTGGAGCACAATCCGGTGAGTCCCGGGGCGACGGTCAAACGGGCGGCGCTGTCGGCGACGGTGCCGAGCGAACCGTCGTGCACACTGTGGCCGCCGGTCCCGCTGGGTGCCGCGGAAAGATACATCCGCCGGTATTCGGCCTGTTCTTCCGTCGGCGCGCTCTCCCCGAAACCCTCGCGGGTGACCCACCCGCCGCCCTGCTGGCGCAGGGTGACCGGACCGTACCCGTCGATCCCGTTATCGATACCTTTCAGCCATTTGTCGAACCAGGCGCGCTGCAGCACGTCGAGTCGCGGCGGCAGACCCGGTTTACCCGATTCGCTACCGGAGTTGATGTGATAGGTATCGCCCATGAGCAGCTGCTTGCGCCCCGGCGGCAACGGCATCTGGTTGTAGATCTGGGATTCGGAGTAGGTGAACAGATCGTGCCAGCCGCCGGTCACGAAGGTCGGCACCTCGATCCGGGTGGGATCACCGAGCCATGCCTGCCGGTCGGCGCTGTCTCCCCGGATCATCTCCTGCAGACGCGGGTCGAGATCCTCGACGCGGGGCGTCGTATAGGCGTTCAGGAAGACGTCCAGATAGGTGAAGGGCGAGGACAGCCGGTCGTGCAGCCACTGCTGGTCGAACGTCCCCGTCACCATCGATGCGACGTCGGGCATCCATTTGGTGGCATTGATCAGCGACATCCACAGCGGAATGAAGTTGAAGCCGAAGCCACCGCCGGGCATGAGCACGTCCTGGGTCAGGTCACTACCGGGAACCACCGGGAACAGCGCCTTCAACGCGGGCGGACGCTTCTCGGCGGCCTGCAACTGGTTGATCCCCGAGTACGACATACCGGTCATCCCGACCTGCCCGTCGGACCACGGCTGGCGCGATGCCCAATCGATCACCTCCACGGTGTCGAGCTGTTCGCGCCCGCGCAGCATATCCCAGACCCCTTGGGAGAAGCCGGTACCGCGGACGTCTACCACGACCTGTACGTACCCGCTCTTCACCAGCTGCCGGTCGACGGCGAAATTGCGCAGCGCGCCGCCGCCGAGCGCCTTGGTGAGATCGGTCAGCCCCGACAGCGGGGTTCCGGTCATATCGATATCGCGAGCGAGCTGGGAGACGGTATCGGACAACCCCGGGACCGAGCCCATGTGATCGACCAGATTGGATGCCAGCTTGGTGTAGGGCGTCATATTGACCAGCACCGGCGTGCGGGTATCGACGGGCCGGGACGCGGCATCGGCCGGCCGGTACACATTCGCCTTCAGCACCGTGCCGTCGCTCATGGTGATCGGCACATCCCAGGTGATGTGGATATTGGGGTACTGCTGCGGTCCGTCGTGGGTAGCCGCCCACTGCGCGCCCGCCGCTCCCCCATCGGGGCCGGTGGCCACCGGCGCCGCAGCGGCGCCGCCGCCGAGCGAGGGCACCAGCAGCACCGCGGCGGTCAGGGCCACGATGGCTCGTATCACAAACTTCATCGGTCGTGATCCATCTCTCGAACTGGTCGGATGCTCGAGAGCTTACACAGCCTTACCGGTGGGTAATGAAAATCGGTCCGTGCGGAATTCGGCCCGCCTTGTTCCGGAAAGAATTTCGAGGTCGTCGCACAATTACCGGCCCCGCGTCCTGTGCGGAATCACAATCGCGCGATATCGCCCGCATCCCGATACGCCGAACGCCGCGGTCCGTAACGGATCGCGGCGCTCGAACGGGAAATTACCGGCCGCCCTGGCTCGCGACGGCGGCGGCACCGGCCGCCGCGGCCTCCGGGTCCAGGTACTCCCGCGGCCGCACCGGACGCAGGTTTTCGTCCAGTTCGTAACGCAGCGGGATACCGGTGGGGATGTTCAGGCCGGCGATATCGTCATCGGAGATCCGGTCGAGATGCTTGACCAGCGCGCGCAGCGAATTACCGTGCGCGGCCACCAGTACGGTCTTACCGGTGAGCAGCTCGCGGGAAATGGTCGATTCCCAGTACGGCACCATCCGATTCACCACATCGAGCAGGCATTCCGTGCGCGGAACCTCGATATCGGCGTACCGCGCGTCGCCCGCCTGGCTGTATTCGTCGTCGAGTTCGATCGGCGGCGGCGGGGTGTCGTAACTGCGGCGCCACAGCATGAACTGCTCCTCGCCGTACTCGTCGCGGATCTGGGCTTTGTTCTTGCCCTGCAGCGCGCCGTAGTGCCGTTCGTTGAGCCGCCAGTCCCGCACCACCGGAATCCAGTGCCGATCGGCGGCGTCCAAGGCGATATTCGCCGTGGAGATGGCCCTGCGCAGCAGCGAGGTGTAGGCGATATCGGGCAGGATGCCGTGTTCGGCCAGCAGTTCACCGGCCCGCTTCCCCTCGGCGGCGCCCTTATCCGTGAGATGTACGTCCACCCAGCCGGTGAACAGGTTCAGGGCATTCCATTCGCTCTCGCCGTGGCGCAGCAAAACGAGGGTGTACGTCATGCGGGCCATCCTGCCATGACCCCCTGCCGGTCATGCGCGGGCCCGCGTCGGGGCCCGGCCCGCGGGCGGGCCGCTTCCCGGCGCTATCGCGCGAGGGCGGCGGACCCGGAACGGGCGAGCAGGGCCGCACCCACGAGAGTGGCGCCCTCGTCCAGCCGGGACAGTTCGACCCGTAGCTCCCGGATGAAATTCAATTTCGCATGGTGGGCCACAGCGGTGCGCAACGGCCCCCACAGCGGTTCGCCGGAGTGGGCGAAGCCGCCGCCGATCACCACCGTGCCGACGTCCAGTAGCGCGGCCGCCGAGCTGATCACCTGACCGAGAGCGGTACCGGCACGTTTCAGGGCGGCCAGCGCGATCGCATCACCGTCGCGGGCCGCCCGCGCCAGCTCGGCCCCGGTTTCTCCCTTCCACCCCTGTTCCCGCGCCCAGCGCGCCGAGGACATACCGCTCGCCACGGCCTCGACACACCCCACGCCACCACATGCGCACGGCACAGCCTCGCCCGGAACGACGATATGCCCGATATGGCCGGCATTACCGGTGCGTCCCAGGGCCACCCGGCCGTCGACCAGGAGGCCACCGCCGATCCCCGAGGACACGGTCATCGCCAGCCCGTCGCGGATGCCGCGTAGCGCGCCCGAATCCTGCTCCGCGAGAGCGAGACAGGCTCCGTCGATCGCGAAACGCACCGCCGCGCCGGGGAACAGCTCACCGACCGCGGCGACGATTCCGAAACCCGCCCGCCACTCCGGGATATTGAGCGGTCCCGTCACCCCCGCCGGAACATCCACCGGCCCCGCGGAACCGATACCGACCGCCGTCACCGCGGCACCATCCGCGACCTCGAGCAGCAGGCCCCGGCACACCTCCCACACCCCGCGGGCCGGCACCGGGGCCCGGCGCACCACGCTCACCCGCCCCGCGGCGTCCACCACACCCGCGGCGAACTTGGTCGCCCCGATATCAAGTGCCAGAACCGCCACCCGCGCCTCCCGAGGATCCGATGCGCCGATTGTCACCCATGAGCGCCGGCGCCCGCGCGGGAGACCCGGATTCGTAGCGCGCCCGGCGCGGAGGAGCCACCGCGCGGGCCGCGGCGCCCGGATACCGCCCGCGCACGGCGACACCCGTCAGGAAGACCAGGGACCGATTCCACCCACCTTGTCGATCCGGATACGAGTGAGAAAACCCGGTGGCGCATCCGGCGGCGGGAACGCGGCTCCCGGGCTCGCCAGGGTCCGCGCCAGTTCGGCCAGCAGCTCCGGCGCCCCGCCCTCGACGATGCGCGCGGTCCCGCGGATCGCCAGGAAAGGCCGCATGACCTCCCCTTTCTCGGGCGAAAGAATTGTCACCGCGACCCGGGGATCGCGGCGCACATTGCGTACCTTCCGGTATTCGCTCAGATGCGCGGCCACCAGTTCGTCACCTTCCGGACCGGATTGCAGCGCCACCCACACCACGCTGACCTGCGGACTGCCATCGGGATCGAGCGTCACCAGAGTGGCGTCGGCACCGGCGCCGATGAACGCACGAGCGGAATCGTCGAGTCTCATACGTTCTTCTACGACCCGCCGCGACCGTTCATTCCCCGGTGCCGAGACCGTTCAGGGCGCTTCGAGTGGTTCGGCCCGGTATGCCCGGTGCAGCAGCTCGACGAACGCATCAGCCGGTGGAAGTTCGACCACCCCGATGCGGTGCACCGGAACGGCCGGAGTCCACGAGTTCATCACCACAGCGCCCGCGAAACCAGGGAGATCGTCGACGGTGACCTCCTGGTCCCGCTGCGGAACACCGAGCTCGGGCAACCGCCGCCGGACGATGCCCATCGTGGTGCCCGGCAGCATATCGGCCTGCGGCCACACCACCGCCGCACCGTCCCAGAAGGCAAGGTTCCAGATGGTCGCCTCGCTCAACCGGCCCCGGCGGTCGACGAACGCGGCGTCGTCGAAGCCCTGCCGCACGGCCTGCCGCAGATAGTGTGTCTTCGCCACCTCGCCGACATGTTTGATCTCCGCGAGTTCGCGTTCGTACTCGACCGTCGCCAGCGCCAACGGCCCCGCGGGGCCGGACGCCGGCGGACCGGTGCGCACCAGGAGATGCGGGTCCGCCGTACCGGGGTCGGCGGTGAACTCACCGGGCCGCGCGAACACGCTCGCCGTGAGCGAGACCTCGGCGGGGCTCGCGGCCAGTGCCGCACGCAGATACGCCCGCACCCGGTCGTCGGGCAGCGCGCGACCGAACATCCGCTCGGAGGCCTTCCGCAGCCGTTCCAGATGTAGATCCAGGCCCCGCAGACCACCGTCGCGTACTTGGGCGGCGGTGAAATGGGCGTAGCCGGCGAAGGCCAGCGGAGCCAGATCCGCGGCGGTGGCATCGTGGCCGTCGAGCTGTGCGAGATGGACTGTCATGGTGACCTCTCCACGAAATACCGGGTTCCCGGCAACGATTCGGACGATCACCACCCTCCACATTCACATAGTGGCAAGGTCAAATGCCGGAATGATCCGGTCCGCCGCCGGGTTGTTCCCGGCGCATGAGGAGGAGATATCTGTGCGTATCGGCGAACTCGCGGCGGCCACCGGCACCAGCCGGCGCCTACTGCGCTACTACGAGGAACGTGGGCTGCTCACCCCTGTACGCACCACGAACGGCTACCGCCGATATCCAGAAAGGGCGGTCCGCGATGTCATCCGCATCCGGCGCCTGCTCGCCGCCGGGCTACCCACCCGGGTCATCACCGAAGTACTCGGCTGCGAATGGGGCGGAGGCGACGGGATCGAGCCCTGTATGGAACCCATATTGCGCGCCGAATTGTCCACTTTGGAAGGCAAACTCGACGATCTCCGGCACCAGCGCGCGGAACTGCTCGATCTGCTCGGGAACCCGGACCACCCCGTACCGCGGCCCTGAATCGCGGGAGAATCCGGAATCAGTCGGATTCGGTGGTATCCACCAGATGCTCGAAGGCACGCAGATTCTGCAGGGATTCCCCGCGCGACACCCGCCATTTCCACTCCCGGCGAATGGATTCGGCGAAACCGAGTTCGAGCAGGGTGTTGAAATCCCCGTCCACCGCCTCCAGGATCTGACCCAGGATCCGATCCAGTTCCTCGGCGGTCACCGCATACGAGGCGGCCCGGCCGACCAGGTAGATATCGCCGAGTTTGTCCAGGGTGTAGGCCACCCCGTAGAGCCGGCGGTTGCGCCGGAGCAGATATTTGTAGACACCTTCGAAGTTCTCGTCGGGTTTGCGGCAGACGAACGATTCGAACCGCACCCCGTGAGCGCCCACGGTCAGCATCACGCTGGTCTTCAGCTTGCGCTCACCCGGCAGCACCGCGACGAACACGCCCTCGCCGGGGCGGGTGAATTCGATTTCACGGTCCCGCAGCGTGTCCTCGACAACCTGCGCGGTGGCCGGTGCCCCGCTCATCTGCGCACTCCCGTCCGGCGCCGCCACAGCGCCCGCGATCTGGCCTGACCTTCGCCGAGGATAGTGGGAACACGGCCGTACCCGGCCAACGCCGCGGTATAGCTGGCGAGCAGTTTCTCGGCGGTATGCGCCCACGAGAATTCCGCCGCGTGCCCGATCGCCCGCTCACCCATCCGGCGCAATCGAGCGGGATCGTCGAGCAGGTACTCCAGCGCCCCGGCCCAGTCGGGGGTGCGGTGACCGGCCACCAGCAGACCGCTGTGCTCGTGCCGGACCGCGGTGCCCAGCCCACCGACCGCGGCCGCCACCACCGGTGTGCCGCTGGCCTGGGCCTCCAGCGCGACGAGACCGAACGATTCGTTGTAGCTGGGTACGGCGACCAGATCGGCGGCCCGGTACACCTGCACCAGCCGGTCGGGCGGCTGCGGCGGCAGGAAGGTGACGTGCTCGGCGATCCCCAGATCGGCGGCCAGCTCGATCAGCGCGTCGGGACGCTGCATACCCGTACCGGACGGGCCCCCGACGATCAGGGCCCGCAACGCGCGGCCGGGCCGCCGCCGTAATACCTCCGCGACCGCGCGCACCAGCACATCGGGCGCCTTCAACGGCTGGATCCGGCCGACGAAGGCCACGATCTCCTCGTTCGCCGCGAGCCCCAGCTCGGCGCGAGCGGCCGCCCGATCGCCCGGACAGTAGCGGGCGAGATCGGCGCCCGGCGGCACGATATCGATCCGCTCGGGTACCGCGCCGTACAGTTCGGCCAGCTGGCGGGCTTCCTGCGCGGTGTTGGCGGTGAGCCGGTCCGCCTCGGCGATCACCTGCTTCTCGCCGATCTCCCGGGTAGCCGGTTCCGGCGCATCTCCTTCGGCCAGCGCCGCGTTCTTCACCGCGGCCAGGGTGTGCGCGGTATGTACCAGCGGCACCCGCCAGCGGTCGCGGGCCAGCCAGCCGACCTGACCCGACAGCCAGTAGTGCGAATGCACCAGGTCGTAGTGACCGGGCAGCTGCCGGGCCTCCTGCCGCAGCACCTCGGCGGTGAAAGGACACAGCTGAGTGGGCAGATCGTGCTTGTCCAGCCCCTCGAACGGGCCCGCGACCACATTGCGAACGAGTACGCCGGGGGCCGCTTCCTGTACCGGCGGCAGATTCGACGAGGTGGCCCGGGTGAAGATCTCCACCTCGATACCCCGCCGTGCCAGCTGCACGGCGGTTTCGAGCACATAGACGTTCATCCCGCCCGCGTCACCGATACCGGGCTGGGCCAGCGGTGAGGTGTGCACCGTCAGTACGGCGATCCGGTTCGGCCGTCGGTCGGGGCGTTGACTCACGTTGTACATACTGCACGGTGCAACACCCCGGCTCGGAGGGTCCTTCCCTCGCCGTGAAAGTCGTCACACCCGGGGCGGTGCGCTCCGCAAGGGTTGGGCGCACTCCGCGCAGAACTCCCGCACCTCGGCCACGAAACGGGCCGGATCCTCGATGAACAGCCCGTGCTGGGCCCCGGTCCAGATCGAGGCGCGGCCCCGCGGTGCTGTTTCGGCGATATAGCGGCCGTCGGCCACCGGCACCACCGGATCCGCCTCCCCGTGCAGCACCAGCACGGGGATATCGAGCCCACGCAGGGTCTCGGTATTGTCCACCGACCGGTAGAACAGAGCCTTCCGCACGAACGGCGGCGTGGCCAGGCTCGCCCCGAACAGCCGCTGCGCGTCGGGCCCTTTGTCCTGCCCCGGCCCGGTATTGGCGTTACCGAAAGCCGAGAATCCACGCATCGCCTGCCCCGGCCTCTCCTCGAACACCCCGGGAATCGCCTGCTGCATGGCCTCTCCGACCTCCGCGCCCGGTACCCCCTTACCGATACAGGCCATAGCCCCGGTATAGACGACCCCGGCCACCGCACCGCTACCGTACTCGGCCAGATAGTCGCTGATCACGATCCCGCCGTACGACCATCCGAGCAATACCGCGCCCGATTCCACCGATTCGGCCGCCAGCACCGCCGCGATATCGGCCGCCCAATTCTTCGGATCGTCGTACCCCGAAGCCGGCGCCCCCGAGTACCCGTGCCCACGCAGATCGAGGGCGATCACCCGGAAATCGACGGCGAAATCGTCGAACACCCGCCCCCAGCAGCGCAGATCGGCGGACCATCCGTGCACCAGAACCAGCGGACGCCCATCGGCGGGCCCGGCCACCCGATAAACGATGCCGGTACCGTCCACACTCCGCGTTTCTCTGATCATGAGGTACATGCTGCGCGATGGGGCGGTGGGAAAACCACAAAAAGTAGGATCGGATCCATGGGTAGACGCACGGCTGTTGTCACGGGAGCCAGTTCGGGTATCGGCGAGGCCACCGCCCGGGAACTCGCGAAACAGGGGTTCCACGTGTACGTGGGGGCCCGCCGGGTGGACCGGCTCCGTGCGCTGGCCGAGGAAATCGGGGGGACCGCGCTCGAGCTCGATGTCACTTCCGACGAGTCGGTGCGGGCTTTCACCGAGGCTGTCGACGGGGTGAACGTCCTGGTCAACAATGCCGGTGGCGCCAAGGGGCTCGCCACGGTCGCCGAGGCCGATCTGGACGATTGGCGTTGGATGTGGGAAACCAATGTGCTGGGCACCTTGCGGATGACCAAGGCGTTGCTGCCGAAACTGATCGATTCCGGGGACGGCTTGATCGTCACCATCACCTCGGTCGCCGCGTTCCACGCCTACGACAACGGTTCCGGCTACACCTCGGCCAAACACGCCCAGGCGGTGTTGCACCGGACGTTGCGCGGGGAGTTGCTGGGGCAGCCGGTGCGGCTCACCGAGATCGCGCCCGGCGCGGTGGAGACCGAATTCTCGCTGGTCCGCTTCGACGGGGACGCCGACCGAGCGGCCGCGGTCTATCGGGGTATCGACCCGCTGGTCGCCCAGGACATCGCCGAGATCGTGGCCTTCGTCGCCGACCGGCCGCCGCATGTGAACCTGGACCAGATCATCGTCAAACCGCGCGACCAGGCCGATCCGGGCCGGTTCGCCCGCCGCGGCTGAGATCTCGGCCGCGAGTCCGCGCTACAGGTCCACCCCGACGGTGACCGGTTCGGGAACCAGCACGACCCCGAACCGCTCCGCCACCCCGTCGCGTACCCGTCGCGCCAGTTCGACGAGGTCGGTGGCGCGGGCGGTCCCCCGGTTGGTGAGCGCCAGGGTGTGTTTGGTCGACAATCGGGCGGGGGCCTGGGGGCCGGGGAACCCTTTGGCGAAGCCGGCGCGTTCGATGAGCCAGCCCGCGGAGAACTTCACGCCGCCGGGAGCCGGATAGGCCGGGACCGGTACGTCGCCCAGATGTTCCCGGATCGCCGCGCGGACCCGGTCCGCCTCGTCCTCGGTGACCACCGGGTTGGTGAAGAACGAGCCCGCGCTCCAGGTGTCGTGGTCGGCGGGGTCGAGCACCATCGCCTTCCCGGCGCGCAGTTCCAGCACCGTGGTCCGGACACTCGCCGCCGGACGGGACTGCCCCGCGGTGACGCCGAGCTTCGCGGTGAGTTCCCCGAAACGCAGCGGGGCGCTGTCCCCCGTGGGGTCCAGCGCGAACTCGACCGCCAGCACCACCGCGTCGTCGCGGTGTTTGAGCCGGCTGGTGCGGTAGCCCAGGTCGAGGTCCTCCGGGCCGACCCAGTACGTCTGCCCGGTGGCCCGGTCCAGCAGCCGGACCCGCCGCAGCACTTCGGCGACCTCCACGCCGTAGGCCCCGACGTTCTGCACGGGGGTGGCCCCGGCCGAGCCGGGGATACCGGAGAGGCATTCCAGGCCGCCGAACCCGGCCGCCACCGTTTTCGCGACCACCGCGTCCCAGTTCGCACCCGCTTCCGCGATGACCCCGTCGCTCCCGAGCTCCACGTCGCCGGTGGTGATCCGGACCACCACCGCGGGCACCTCGGCGTCGGCGACCAGCAGGTTCGAACCGCCTGCCAGCAGGAGCACCGGTACCTCGGCGGCGTCCAGCGCGCGGACCGTGGCCACCAGCGCATCGGTGGTGGCGCATTCGGCCACCGTGGCCGGACCCCCGACGCGCAGGGTGGTCAGCTCCGCCAGTGGTACCGCCGGCCGGACCACCGCGCCCGTGCCGGCGAGCAGGGTCGGCAGTTCGCCGGCCGGGACAACCCGAGAAGTTCGCACGCCCAGACGGTAGCGTGTCCGGTCATGGCTACAGCGCTGGCGTATACGGCTCGCTACTCTCATCCGGTCGCCGCGGTCCGCGAGGCGTTGCGTACCGAGCAGTATTGGAAAGACCGTATCGCCGCCGTGGGCGGCCCGAACGCGCAATTCGTATCGCTGTCCGCGGACGGCGATCAGGTGCGGGTCGAGGTCGTGCAGTCCATCCCCTCCGATTTGCTCCCCCCGGCCGTCACCGCCGTGCACCCGGGCGATCTGATCATTCCGCGTACCGAGCTGTGGTCGGGCACCACCGGTAGTTTCGAAGCACGGGTGAAAGGCGCGCCCGCGGAAGTCCGCGGCACCATCACCGCCACCGACGAACCGGCCGGGGCGGTCGCCGAGGTCTCCGGCACCATCGAGGTGAAGGTCCCGCTGTTCGGCCGCAAGATCGAGGAGGCCATCGGCGAACGGCTGACCGAACTGCTGACCGAGGAGACCGAGTTCACCAACACCTGGATCGCCGAGCGGCAGGGGTAGCCGGCCGCGCTCCGCGGCTTCCGGCCCACGGGTGCCGCCCGGCCTCCGGACGGCCCCACCCGGCCGGACGGTAACCTACCGCGCATGGCTCGCCGACTGGACTATTCCGCCCGCTACCCGCTGCACACCATCGAGGAGTTGTACGCGGCGCTGACGAACCGGGATTACTGGGAGGCCCGGATGGTGGAGATGCGGAAGTATTCACCCAACGAGGTGATCTCCATCGATGCGAGCGACACCGGGATCGAGGTGGTGCTGCACCACATCCTGCCGCGCGATGTCCTGCCCGAGATCGCCCAGTCGGTGATCCGCAAGGATATGGTCATCACCCGTAAGGAGAGCTACGGGCCGCTCGGCCCGGAGGTCGAGGGCAGGTATTCGGCGTCCATCCCGGCCGGTCCGGGCAGCCTCACCGGCACGACGCGGCTGTTCCCCACCGATACCGGCTGCACCATGCGCCTCTCCTCGGAGGCGAAGGTGTTCATTCCGATGGTGGGTCCGCGGCTCGAACAACTCATGTTGGTGAACCTGGTGGATCTGTTCCGCGCCGAGGCCGAAGTAACTCAGCAGTGGCTGGACGAGCACCAGCCCAGCAACTGAGCGCCCCACTCGGCACCGTCACCCGCGGTACCACCGGTATCAACCGGCTCCGCCGCAGCGACCGCCGGCTGGTCCACGATCGGCGGATCACCGGGCTGCTGCACCGCGCCGCCGACCCGCTGGTCGTGGATCTCGGTTACGGCGCGCAACCGTGGACCACGCTGGAGTTGGCGGCGCGGCTGCGCACGGTCCGGCCGGATGTGCGGGTGGTCGGATTGGAGATCGATCCGGCCCGGGTGGTGCCGGATCGTGACGGGGTGCGTTTCGCCCGAGGTGGGTTCGAACTGGCCGGCCTGCGGCCGGTACTGGTGCGCGCGTTCAATGTGCTGCGCCAGTACCCGGAGCAGTCGGTCGCCGAGGCGTGGTCCACCGTGCTCGCCGGGCTGGCACCGGGCGGTCTCCTGGTGGAGGGGACCTGCGACGAGCTGGGCCGCCGGTGCGCCTGGGTGGTTCTCGACCGCACCGGGCCCCGCACGCTCACCCTGGCCTGGGACCCTTTCACGGTCGAGCGGCCGTCGGATCTCGCCGAACGGCTTCCGAAAGCGCTGATCCACCGGAATATCCCCGGGGAACGGATTCACGAGCTGCTCGGCGCGGCCGACCGGGCGTGGGCGCATACCGCCCCGCTGGCCGCCTTCGGCCCACGGGTGCGCTGGCGCGGTGCGGCCGATCTGATGCGGGAACGGGGTATCCCGGTCCGCGATTTCCGCCGCCGGCTCCGGGACAGCGTTCTCGAGGTTCCCTGGACGGCGGTCGCACCCGCGTGAACGGCCGAAACACCGGTGTGTCGCATATCATGGATTTCCGCCCCGACCTCCGCTGACATCCTGACCTCACCGGGGGCTCACAACCCGACCTCATAGCAGGCACAGAATCATCGGGAAGAATCTCACCCATGCCCACCAAGTCCCAGTCTGTCCCGAAGGTCAGTCGCCGGACCATCGTGATCGTCGTGGTCACCGCACTCGTGCTGGTGGCGGCCGCGCTGGTCGGTGGTGAAGCCTACGCGCGGCACCATATCGCGAGCTGTATCAGTTCGCAGTTCGAGAAGGAGATGGGCTCCAAGATCAATGTCGGTTTCGGGGCGAAGCCCCTGCTCGTCACCTGGATCGACGGCAAGGTCTCCCGGGTGGACGTCGACAGCGAAGGTGCCGAGTTCGGCCCGGCCGTCGATATGCAGGTCCATGCGCGGCTGCACGATATCGAGATGCCGAAGAGCGGCGGCAGCGGCAGCACGATCGGCAGCTCCGAAGCCGATGTCAGCTGGAGCAACACCGGTATCGCCGGCACCCTCCAGGGTCTCGTCAGCGAGGTCGTCTCCGACCCCGCCACCGGACAACTCACCATGAAGGTGCTGGGCGGGTTCGGTGAGCTACGGGTGACTCCCGGAATCCAGGACGGGAGGGTTCGGATGCAGGTGGCCGGCGCGCAGTTCCTCGGTTTCGGCGTCCCGGACGAACTCGCCGAGGGCGTGGTGGATCTGATGACGCAGAGCCTGCAGACCTACCCGCTCGGGCTGGAACCGACCGCTCTGCGGGTCACCGACAGCGGGATCGAGGTCGATCTGCACGGTGGCCGCACCGAACTGCCGCCCGCCGAGGGCAATGCCTCCTGCTGAACCGGCCCGGCTGCCCTCAGGCCGGGAAACCGTCGAGCACCGCCCGGGAGCGAGAGAGCCCCAGCCGGGTCGCACCCGCGGCGATCAGCTCCGCCGCGGCTTCCGCGGTGCGGATACCGCCGCTCGCCTTGATCCCGAGCCGGCCCCCCACCGTATCGGCCATCAACCGGACCGCGTGCGCGCTGGCACCACCCGCGGGATGGAAACCGGTGGAGGTCTTCACGAAGTCGGCACCGGCCCGCTCGGCTGTCCGGCACACCTCGACGATGGCCTCGTCGGACAGCGCCGCGGATTCGATGATCACCTTCAGTACCGCGCGATCGGAAATCGCCTCGCGTACCACGACGATATCGGCGAGTACCGCCGCGAAATCCCCCGCGACCGCGGCCCCGATATCGATCACCATATCGACCTCCGCCGCGCCCTGGTCGACCGCGAGCCGGGCCTCGGCCCCCTTCACCAGCGAATGATGTTTCCCGGAGGGAAAACCCGCCACCGTCGCCACCACGACCCCCGGCGCCCGTACCGGCAGTACGGCCGGCGAAACGCAGATCGCGTACACCCCGAGTTCCCGCGCCTCGGCCACCAGGGCGGTGACATCCGCGCCGGTGGCCTCCGGGGCGAGCAGCGTGTGGTCGATCATGGCGGCCACCTCGGACCTGGTCAGCGACTTGGAATCGGCCATAGGACCAGAGTCTGGCACACCCGTGGTGAATTCCGTTGCGCACCTCGATCTCCTCGCGCACACTCGTACCGGCCGTCGAAGGGAGTACGCCGTTGCTGATCCGCCGCGAACGTGAGGTCGATGCCGGAGTCGTCGACCTCGTGCACCGCGCCGCGTTCGCACCGCACTACGCCTCCGGCGGCCCGGCCACCGGCAGCGCGCTCGCCGCCGCGCCGCCGGAGGTCGCGCTGCTGGCCCGCCTGCGCAGCGATCCGGCGTGGATCCCGACGCTGTCCATGGTCGCGGTGGAACGGGAAACGGTGGTGGGTCACGTCTGTGTGACCCGCGCGACGGTCGGGCCTTTCCCGGTGCTGGCGCTCGGCCCGATCGGTGTGCTCCCCGGCGAGCAGCACCGCGGGGTGGGGTCGGCGCTGATGCACGCCGTGGTGGGAGCCGCCGACGCACTGGACGAACCGCTCATCGGACTGCTCGGCAGTCTCGACTACTACCCGCGGTTCGGGTTCCAGCTCGCCGAGCGGCTGGGCATCGCCCCGGACCGCGCCGAATGGGTGAGTCATTTCCAGGCTCGCCCGCTGACCGCCTACGACTCCCGGATCCTGGGCGAATTCCGTTATGCCGCGCCTTTCTACGACTTGTGACCGCCGGGCGGTCCGCGCGCGGACGCGGACAGTCCGGAGGCGCGCTCACGGGCATACGGCCGCCCTGTCAGGATGATTCCATGGTTTCCGCAGCGCCCGTCGCCGACGACCGCCGATACGTGCTCACCCTCGGTTGTCCCGACCGTCCCGGCATCATCGCCGCCATCACGACCTTCATCGCCGACTTCGGGGGCTCCATCCTGGAGGCCGGTTACCACTCCGATGCGGAGACCGGCTGGTTCTTCACCAGACAGTCGATCAAGGCGTCGACCGTTCCGTTCGGCGTGGACGAACTGCGCAACCGCTTCCAGCGAATCGCCGCCGAACTCGGTCCGGACAGCGAATGGCATGTACACGATTCGGGTGTCCGCCGCCGGGCGGTGGTACTGGTCAGCCGCGAGGGGCACTGTCTGCACGATCTGCTGGGTCGCGCGGTCTCCGGAGAGCTGCCGGCCACCATCGAGGCGGTGATCGGCAACCACCTCGACCTGGCCTCGATCACCGAGGCACACGGTATCCCGTTCCACCACGTACCGTTTCCGAAAGACCCCGCCGAGCGCGGACCGGCGTTCGAGCAGGTCCGGGAGCTGGTGGACAAACACGATCCGGACGCGGTGGTGCTGGCCCGGTTCATGCAGGTGCTACCGCAGCAACTGTGCGAGCACTGGGCCGGGCGGGCCATCAATATCCACCACAGCTTCCTGCCGTCCTTCGTCGGCGCCCGCCCGTACCACCAGGCCTTCGCTCGCGGTGTCAAGCTCATCGGGGCGACCTGCCACTACGTGACCCCGGAGCTGGACGCGGGGCCGATCATCGAACAGGACGTCATCCGGATCGATCACGCCGACAATGTCAGCGATATGGTCCGCCAGGGCCGCGATATCGAACGGGTGGTGCTGGCCCGCGGTCTGCGCTGGCATCTGGAGAGCCGGGTGCTGGTGCACGGGCGCCGCACCGTCGTGTTCTCCTGAACTCCTCAGCCCGCGGCTTCGGCCGGTTCGCGCACCGAACCGAGCACCTCGCCGAGGATTTCGTTGAACTGCTCGATCGCTTCCACATTGCCGAGATGGCCGGTGGGCAGCAGCACGAACCGCATGAGGCTGCCCGTTTCGCGCAGCCAGGCGGCGATCTGCTCGGCGTGTACCGCCGGGGTCATATCGTCGGCCGTACCGGCCACCACCGTGGTGGGCACCACCAGGTGCCGGGCGGCGTCGCCCAGGTCCATCTCCGCCAGCAGCCGCCCGAACCGCGACCGTATCCGGGAGCGACAGGATCGCACGATGTTCATCCCGAAATCGACCGTTTCCCGCTCCGCGTCCAGGCTCATGATCTGCCGGGCGAACAGCCAGCGGACCGCGGCTATCGGGGGGAAGACGATCCGGGCGCTCAGGCCGTTACGGCCGAGCCACATCGGTAGCGGCACCACCCGGTTCAGCAGCGGCAACCGCCGGTTGAAGAACGGCACCACGGTGGTTTCGGCCACCAGATTGTGCGGGCCGGTATTGGCCAGCAGAACGGCGGCGGCCTGCTCGGCCACCCGCTGCGGATACTTACCCGCCCAGGCCTGCAGGGTCATGGCACCGAGGCTGTGCCCCACCAGCACCGCGCGCTGCCCCGGGCGCAGCACGGTATCGAGCACGGCGCACAGGTCGTCGGCGAGCAGATGACAATCCAGTCGTTCCGGTTCGCCGAATTCGCTCTCCCCGTGCCCGCGCAGGTCGAAGGCGATGATCCGGTGTTTTCCGGCGAACGCGTTGATCTGCGGGTTCCAGTACTCCAGGCAGCAGGTCCAGCCGTGGATCAATACGACGGGCAGGGCATCCTCCGGGCCGTAGGAGTGCACGCGCAGCCGGGCACCGTCGGCGGTACGGACGTCTGTCACCCGGGCCGGGGCGGCCGGCGGGTTCAGCGCGGCGTTGCGATAACCCGCGCGGGTGCGCAATCCCGCGCGGTGCACCTCCGACAGCCCTTCGATCTGTCCGGCCAAGGCGGTCAGGGCCTTCGGCATCGTCGCACGCATCAACCCACTCCTTTGTGTTACTGATTGACACAGTAACGCCTGGAATCGGTGCTTGCCAGTGCAAGCACCGCGGGTTCTCCGCGTACGAGCCCTACCAGCGCGGGCCGCGCTGGACCTCGTCCACCTTGGGCCGGACATCGGCGAGATAGACACCGGTCGCGATGATCGCGATGAACGCCAACAGACCCAGACCCAGGAAATCCACCAGCAGCAGCAGGACCGCCACCCCGAGGATGCCCAGCCAGATGGGTTTGGTCAGTTTGTCCACCGCCGTGAACGCATCCGAGCGCTGGCGCACGGCGTGCACCAGCGCGAAAACGGTCGCGCTGGTCGCCAGCAGCCACAGCGCGGCCATGATCCACCCGGTCAAGCCATACACCTGTTCCACGCCACCATGATAAGAGCAGCGCCCCCGCGCACCACGGGCACACGGGGGCGATCCGCTCGAATCGGCAGGTCAGGCCTTCTTCGGCGCGGCTTTTTTCGCGGCCGGAGCCTTCTTGGCGGCCGGGGCCTTCTTCGCGGGCGCGGCTTTCTTCGCGGGCGTGGGCTCCGGCGCCGGAACCGGGGCCGACGCGGTCTCCGGAACCGGGGCCGGGGCGGGTTCGGGAGCGATCTCCACCACCTCGGCCTCCACCACCTCGGGCGCGGCGGGCCGCTCCGCCACCACCGGGGCGGCCGCCGCGGCCTCGGCCTTACCCGAACGGCCGATCAGGCCGTTCACCCGGTCCAGAACCTCCTCGGCCCGGCCACTCGCGTCCTTGTACAACGACTCCACCCGGCCGACCCGCTCCTCGACCAGATGATTCGCGCGCAACCGTTCCACGGTTTCCTCGCCGCGTACGGCCAGATCCGAATAGAGCTCACGCATCTGGCGGTAGTACTGCTCGGCGAGCCTGCGCAGCTCGTCCGCGGTGAACTTCTCCCGCAACTCGGCCAGGTCCTCCGGCAGCTCCGACGGCAGCTCGGCCAGCCGGGCCCGGATCTGCTCGAACTGGGTCTGCACATCGGCGGGCAGGCCGGCGAACCGTTCACGAGCCGTATCGACCCGGCCGTTGACGTCGGTCGCCCGTTCGCGCACCTGGGTTACCGCGTCCAGCACCGCGGTGTAGACGGCATCGGTGGCGCCGACGGTGGCGAACAGAGGTTTCGCGCTGGTGTACTTCTCGGTCATTTATCGTTCTCCTGGCGTGGCGGAGCATCGGTGGTCGGTTGTGGAACAACACTGTCCCGGGGGATCGTTTCCTCCGGTCCGTTCTCCCGGCGGAACGATTCGTAGATATCCAGGAGCACCTGCTTCTGCCGCTCGCTGATCGCGGAATCCGCGAGCACGGCGTCCCGGACGGGACTGTGCGGCCGCTGCTCGAGATAGCCGGCGCGCACGTACAACACCTCCGAAGACACCCGCAGCGCCTTGGCGATCTGCGTGAGGACCTCGGCAGAGGGATTACGCAAACCGCGCTCGATCTGGCTGAGATACGGGTTGCTCACCCCCGCGAGCTGGGCGAGCTGACGCAAGGAGACCTGAGCGGCCTCCCGCTGTGCCCGGATGAAACTCCCGATGTCCTGCGCCGCGTTGACCACGCGGGCGGCCTTGTCGCCGGACCCGGCAGGCACTGCCGGACCGTCGGTACGCTGGGCGGAAACCTCGGGATGGTGGGCCATCACTCACCTTCTGGCGTTGTACGTAAGCCACGGTAGATCAGAGTGCTTACAATTGCAAGCACCAATGCTAGCAGTGTTGTCCGGCCGCTCCCGCGCGCCGCGGGGACCATCTGTATTCCCGGCCGGTTCTATCCACCGAACATCAGGTGCGAGACCGTATAGATCACCAACCCCGCCAAACTGCCGACCACCGTGCCGTTGATCCGGATGAACTGCAGGTCGCGCCCCACCTGCACCTCGATCTTCTTGCTCGCTTCCTCGGCATCCCAGCGGGCCACGGTATCGCTGACTATCGTCGCGATCTCATCGGCGTAGTTGGCGGCCAGATAGCGCGCACCGCGCTCGATCCAGCCGTCGACTTTCGCGCGGGCGGCGGTATCGTCGCGGAGGCGCTCGCCGAGCTGCTGCACGTTCTCCGCCACCTTCCGGCGCAGTGTGCTGTTCGGGTCGTCGGCCGATTCCAGGATCAGTCGTTTGGCGGCGCGCCAGGTGGCCTCGGCCAGCCCCGTGATCTCCTCGCGGCCCATGATCTCGGTCTTGATCCGTTCGGCCTTGGCGATCATCGCCTCGTCGTATTGCAGATCGTGGGCGAATTCCTCCAGGAACCGGTTGGCGGCCAGCCGCACTTCGTGGTCCGGGGTCGAGCGCACCTTCCAAGTGAATTCGACCAGCTCCCGGTACACCTTCTCCGCCAACAGCACGTTCACGAACTTCGGAGCCCACTGCGGCGCCTCGCCCATGACGATCCGGTCGATGGTCTCCTGACTACCCAACGCCCACTGATGGGCGCGTTCGGCGAGCAGATCCAACAGGGGCAGCTGCCGGTTGTCGGCCAGGAGTTCGGCGAGCACCCGGCCGATGGG
Organism: Nocardia sp. X0981; assembly: GCF_977089955.1. Taxonomy (NCBI): domain Bacteria; kingdom Bacillati; phylum Actinomycetota; class Actinomycetes; order Mycobacteriales; family Nocardiaceae; genus Nocardia; species Nocardia sp. X0981. The sequence continues at coordinate 893,468 of NZ_OZ372435.1, forward strand.
CGGGCCCCACTGCGGTTCGGCGATCCGCTTCACGATCGTGTTGTCGATGACCTGCTCGACATCCTCGTCGCGCAACACACCCACTACGGCACGCAGAATGGTGGAACTCTCCTCGGCCACCCGCGCGGCATTCCCCGGACCCGCCATCCAGCGCCCGACCCGCCACGGGATCCGGGCGGAGTTCACCTTCGCCGTCACCACCTCGGGGGAGAGGAAGTTGGTGCCCACGAAACTGCCCAGGCTGGCGCCCAGCTGGTCCTTCTTCCGGCGGATGATCGCGGTATGCGGGATAGGCAGGCCGAGCGGATGCCGGAACAGCGCCGTCACGGCGAACCAATCCGCCAGAGCGCCCACCATGCCCGCCTCGGAGGCCGCGCGCACGTAGCCGACCCACTCACCGGCGTCCCCACGCGATTCCAGCCACCGGCACACCAGATAGATGGCGGTGGCCAGGGCCAGCAAGCCGGTGGCGACGACTTTCATCCGCCGCAGATCACGTCGTTTGGCCGCGTCGTCGGTGAGGGTCGCGAAGACGCCCGGAGGTTTCGCCGCGCCACCGGCGACGGTCTCCCCGGGGGCGGAATCGAGCACCGCACTGCTGCCGGTCGCTTTCTGCATACCCACCATTCTGCTGTGTCTGATGGCGGCGCCTCCGGCGCCGCGGGTCGAGACCCTCAGAACCCCGGGTCTTCACTCCTACGCTCGGTCGGTGCGCGAAGGCGGCGGGGTAGCGGGCCGGTGAGAGGAGATGTGTTTTCGCGCACCTCGGAGAAAAGGGAGGTACGGCCGCAGGTGCCGGGGCGGGAAGCCCGGCGGCGTTCGTGGTGAAGGGGATCCGGCGGCTCATGGAAAGCTGTGGTTCCGGCTGCGCGGGCACCAAACGAACCACCCGCGACCGGGTGGGGCCTAAAGTGGAACGCACGCGAACCGAACGGACCGAGGAGCCCACGCTGTCCACCGAAGACCTGCTCGATATCGGGGAATCCGCCGAGCGTTCGGCGCCGGTGCGTACCCCCCGGACCGACGGCCGTAAACGCCGCTGGCGGCAGCACAAGATCGACCGGCGCGAGGAACTCGTCGACGGCACGCTGGCCGCGGTGCGCACCCGCGGCGGCAATGCCGGGATGGACGAGATCGCCGCCGAGATCGGTGTGTCGAAAACCGTCCTCTACCGCTACTTCTCCGATAAGAACGATCTCGTCAACGCCGCCATGCAGCGGTTCATCGAGACAACCCTCATGCCCAGGGTCTACGGTGCGATCAGCCTGGACGCCGACGAGTACCAGCTCGTCCGGTCGGCGCTGGCCGAGTACGTCGGCGCGGTCGACGAAGACCCGGAGGTCTACCGGTTCATCATGGGCACCGGTTCCGGCGACCCCTCCTCGCTGGCCGATTTCGAACGGCTGTTCGCCGAGGTCGTGGCGGCCGCCATCACCGAACGCGGCAGCGAACGCGGGATCGAGACCGAAGGCGTCATGCTGTGGTCCTACGTGCTGGTCGGCGGAATCCAGCTCGCCACGCACTGGTGGACCACCAACAAGACGCTGCCGCGCGAAGAGGTGATCGACTACCTCACCATGATGGTGTGGAGCGCCATCGAGGGTATGGCCCGCGCCGGTGGTTCACGGACCAAGTTCGCCGAACAGGAGCATGTGCTCCCACCGATCGCCTCCGAGGACCCGTCCGCCTGAGCCGCGGTCTCGCCGGGTTCGACAACCCCGTCCGTGCGGCTAGTCTGAGTGCCGGGCGGCGGTACGGAACCGGCTGTGTTCTTCCGCCACCGTAGGGCGCGCGTCGGCACCAACGGAGGTACCTCGATGGCGAAGCAAGTGCCGACTTCACGGCTGGCCCGCGGCACCGCACTGGGTGCTGTCGCGGCCGGTTCGATGATGCGTAGACAACGCGCCCGGCTGTCCATGCGCGGTCGTTCGGAAGCGGTCCGGGCCCGGATGGCCGAGGAATCGATACTGCGCAGCACCGAACAACTCGTCATGGTGCTGGGCACCATGAAGGGCGTGGCCATGAAACTCGGCCAGATGATGTCGGTTCTCGACCTCGACCTCGTCCCTCCCGAACACCGCGAACGCTTCCGGAAACGGCTCGCGGTACTGCGCGACGCCGCTCCCTCGGTGCCGTTCGAGGACATGCGAGCGGTGATCGAGGAGGACTACGGACAGCCGCTGGACGCGGTATTCGCCGAATTCGAACCCGAGGCCATCGCCGCCGCGTCCATCGGACAGGTGTACCTCGCCCGGTTGCACAACGGCCGGCAGGTGGCGGTGAAGGTCCAGTACCCGGGAATCGACGCCGCCGTCCGCGCCGACCTCAAGAATCTGTCCATGTTCCGCCGGGTACTGCAGACGGCGATGCCCTGGGTGACCCCCGCGGTCCTCGACGAACTGCGGTTGAACATGGAGGCCGAACTCGACTATCACGTCGAGGCCCGCACCCAGCACGATATCGCGACCCTCTACGCGGACCACCCGTTCATCGTGGTGCCGCATCCGGTGCTCGAGCACAGCACCCGGCGAGTGCTGGTCACCGAGTACCTGCCCGGGAGGCCGTTCGAGGAGATCCGCCGGATGCCGCGGCCCGAACGCGACCGGATCGGCGAGATCATCTACCGGTTCTACGTGGGTTCGTTGTTCGATTTCAACGAGTTCTGCGGCGATCCGCACCCGGGCAACGTTCTGCTCGCCGCGGACGGCCGGGTCGGGTTCCTGGATTTCGGGTTGTTCAACCGGATGGATCCGAAGCACGTACGGTTCGAGGCGGTCTGCCTGTGCGCGGCGGCGGAAGACCGCGGCGAGGATCTGCGCGAGCTGATGATCGAGCGCGGGATCATCGACTCGACCGAGGAGATCGGCGTCCAGGAGTGCCTGGAGTATGTGCTCTCGGCTTCGGAATGGTGCCTGGTGGATCAGGAACTGACCATCACCCCGGAATTGGCCAGCGGTGCCTTCCTGCTCGCCGTGGACCCGCGATCCAGCGAATTCTCCGGGATGAAACAGCAGAATCTGCCACCGGAGCACCTGTTCTCCCGGCGGGCCGATTTCCTGACCTTCGGCATGCTGGGGCAGCTCGAGGCCACGGCCAATTGGCATCGGATCGCCCGCGAATGGCTGTACGGCGAAGAACCGGCCACCGAACTGGGCCGGATCCATCATCAGTGGCTGGCGCGGCGCCGGCCCGGTAAGCGCGGTAACCGCCGTACGGGTTGACGGTACGCACCAGACCACACACCAAGGGGTTCACTCCATGACGGATACACGTGAATTCGATCTGATCGTGTTCGGCGCGACGGGTTATGTCGGCGAGCTCACCGCCCGGTATCTCCTCGGCGCCGCTCCCGCCGGAGCCCGGATCGCGCTGGCGGGCCGGTCGGCGGACAAACTGGCCGCCGTGCGCACCGCGATCGGTGCCGCGGACTGGGATCTGGTGGTGGCCGACTCCACCGATCAGGGCTCACTGGACGCGCTCGCCGCCCGCACCACCGCGGTGATCACCACGGTCGGCCCTTATCTGCGCTACGGCATGCCGATGGTCGCCGCCTGCGCGAAGGCCGGCACCCACTACGCGGATCTCACCGGCGAGCCGTTGTTCATCCGGGATGCCATCGACGCCTACCACGACGAGGCCGCGCGCACCGGCGCGAAGATCGTGAATTCCTGCGGTTACGACTCTGTTCCGTCGGATCTGAGCGTGTACCAGCTCTACCGCAGGAGCGTCGCGGACGGTACCGGCGAATTGGGCGATACCACCCTGATCGCCACGCTGCGGGGCGGCGTGAGCGGAGGCACCATCGATTCCGGCCGCGCGATGATGGAGGCGGTCGCCGCCGACCGATCCAAGGGCGCGGTGCTGAGCCACCCGTATTCGCTGAGCCCCGACAAAACCATGGACCCCGATGTGGGCCGTCAATCCGACCTCACATGGCAGCGGGCCCGCGAGATCGATGCGAGCCTGGACGGCTGGGTGAGCACTTTCGTCATGGCTTCCCACAACACCAAGATCGTGCGCCGCAGCAACGGCCTGCTGGGCTGGGTGTACGGCAAGAATTTCCGCTACCGCGAGACGATGAGCGCGGGAAACTCCCCGCTGGCACCTCTCGTCGCGGCCGGTATCTCCGGTGGGGTGGTCGCCGGAATGGCGGCCGGTGGGCTGCTGTCGCGCTCCCGGGCCGGGCGCGCGCTTCTCGACCGTATCCTGCCCGCGCCGGGTACCGGACCGAGCGAGGCCACCCGGGAGAGCGGCTGGTTCCGTATGCGCACCTACACCCGCACGTCCTCCGGGGCGCGTTACCTGGCCACCTTCGCCGGTCAGGGCGATCCCGGGTACAAGGCCACCGCGGTGATGCTCGGCGAGAGCGGACTGGCCCTGGCCTTCGACCCGAAACCGGAACTGGCCGGCGTGCTGACGCCGGCCGCCGCCATGGGCGATGTACTGACCGAGCGGCTGCGCGCGGCCGGTATGACGATCGATGTCGAGCGGCTGGGATGAATCTGGCCCGGCGCACCATGAACGCCCCCGCCGTGGCGGCCGTCTACGAGCGGATGTGGCGGCCCACGGCGTTCTATCTCGCCACCGGGCGCACCACCGCCGCCGACCGGCGGTTCGCGGTGGAATCGCTACGCCTGCACCGGGCCCGCCGGGTGCTGGACATCGCCTGCGGGCCGGGTAATTTCACGCACTATCTGAGTGAGCGGGTACCGGGCGGCGGCTACGTCACCGGGATCGATTACTCGCCGCCGATGCTGGAGCGGGCGCTCGCGGACAATTCCGGCCCGCGCGCGGGATACGTGCGTGGCGACGCCCGATACCTACCGTTCCCCGCCGGCACCTTCGATGCCGTCTGCTGTTTCGGTGCGCTGTATCTGATTCCCGACCCCCTGGTCGCGGCCCGCGAAATGATCCGGGTACTGGCACCGGGCGGCCGGATCGCCATCACCACCAGCTACCGGCCGGATAATCCCTTCGGCGAGCTGACCCGGCTGGCGGCCGCGGTGAGCGGCCTGCGCATGTTCGGCGGAACCACCTTTCCCGAACTGTTCGCGGCGGCGGGCCTGGTCGATATCGAGCAGCAGATACACCGGTTCTTCCAGTACCTCACCGCCACCCGGCCGGATACCGGTGCCACCGAACGACGGACGGGCCGGTCGCCCGGCTCCGAGCGCGGTGTCTGACGGAACGCTCGATACAGATGCACGGCCTGTCCACACCGGTGTCACCCGTCCGGCACATACGCCCCTTCGCGTGCGTCATGTCACAAACCGCACCCCCGAACCTGCCGGTGTTCCCGCCACCACGGGAACTACTCGCCGGTAGAGTCACGAGACGTACCCGTGCGCCGGAAGGGGGATTCCAGATGGCGGTACCTGATCTGGGGCAGTCCACGGCCCAGCAGCTGTACGCCTCTGCCACGGCCGGCGGACCGGACTCCTTCACCCTCGCCGAGGATGTCGCGCTGCGCTTGGCGACCGCCTGCGACACCCTCGTCGCCGATCTGGAGGGCGCGCGCACCGGCGGCCGATTGCTGGCCGAGGCCCGGGGAACCGCGGGATTCCCCGATCTGCCCACCGGCCGCGCGCTCGCCGCAGGGTTCGGCGGGAAGGCCGTCGAATACCTGGACACCCTCACCGCGCTCCAGGAAACCGCCCTCTGGTTCAAGGCGGCCTATCTGGCGGCGGCCGGCCGGTTCACCGAAGCCGACCTCGCCAATCGCGCCGCCCTCGCAATGGCGGCGTCCTCACCGGGCCCCGGGGCCGACCGCGCGGAAGAAGACGATCATGGCTGAGTCTGCCGATACCGACCTACCGTACGCACCCGAGCGCGAATGTTTCGCCAGCTACACCCATCAGGAGATCTGGGACCTCGTCCACGAGGTGCTCGACCCCGGTGCGCTGGAAACGGCCGCCGCGGCCTGGAAGTCCAACGCGGACGCGGTACACGAGGCCTTCACCGCGTTCGCCGACACCACCCGCGGTGAATTCGACCGCTGGTCCGGGCATACGGCGGCCACGGCCCAGCAGGCCACCCGGGATTTCGTGCGCCGCGGCACCGAAACCCGCGAGGTGTGCCGCGCGCTGCAGCGAATCATGGAGGGTAACGCGGAGGCGGCGCGGACGCTTCGCTCCGCCATCACCGAGCCGCAACCGTACCGGCCGCTGGAGGATCCGGCCGCGGAAGCCGTACACGGCGGCCGGCGCCGGATGGATCACGATATCGCCGCCGCGGCCGCCGCCGCCGACGCCCAAGACGTGATGACCACCATCTACACCCCGACGCTGCCCGCTTCGGGGGATCGGGTCCCGCGGTTCCCCGTAGCGACCACCGGCTCCGGCGCGGGGAGCCCACGCCGGTGAAATGGATCCTCACCCCGGACGAGTTCAGTTACGTCTGGGCCAATGAGACGAGCCTGGAGCGGCGACCGTATCCGGTGAACCTGGCCCCGGCCAGTACCGTCCGGACCGAATCCGAATTGGCCGCCCTGCGATTACCGCAGCGGTTCGCCAGACAGGCCGACCCGGATCTGGCAGCCGCGCTCATGCTCTGCGCCCGCCCGGACGCCACCGCAGTCACCATCTCCGGGGAACGCTGCACCCCTGCCCGCAACGGCCACCAGCCGGATATCGAGCAGATTCTCGGCTTCGCCGCCGTCATCGATCATCACGCCGCCGTTCTGCACGCCACCTGCGACAAGGTCATGGTCCATATGTGCCATGCGCACGATCTCGGGGCCCGGCTGGTCCAGCTGATCGGCTCGGCCGCGCCCGGAGCGTACGGCCCGCTCCGCGAACCGCAGGAAGCGGTCCTCACCGACGCGCCCCTGACCACCGGACCCGGCGACGCCGCCCGATTCCGGAGCACCCTGCGCGAGCCCGTCGACTCCCGTGGCTTCATCACCGTCACAGTTGCTCCGGAGGACCCGATGTCGCCGCCCACCAGGCATCGCAGCTGGCTGGATATCCGCGGCGACGGCCGCTACCTGCTCACCACCTCCGATGTCCTGGTGCTGGATCCGGTCGGCGATACCGAATTCGCCGACCGGCTGCTACGTCTGGCCCGGGTACGGGGCAGCGCGCCCGGATTGTGATAGGTCTGTCCGATGGCCGCTCACTGGAACGTCCCCGCGAGCCGGGCGCTGCGCGCCGACGGCCTGCGCGTCGCCGACCTCGACACCTCCGCACGTCCCGGTTTCAACGGTGGAAAGGCGGATGGGCGACGTCTGCTGGCCGAACGGAGTCATATCCTGGCCGACCTGCAGGAAAAGCTGTACGCCAACGGCCGCTCCGGCGACCGGCGCAGCGTACTGCTGGTGCTGCAGGGGATGGATACCGCGGGTAAGGGCGGTATCGTGCGCCATGTCATCGGGTCTGTGGACCCACAGGGCGTCGACCATGCCGCTTTCGGCGTACCCACCGAAGAAGAGAAACGGCATGATTTCCTGTGGCGGATCCGCAGAGCACTGCCACGCGGCGGGCAGCTCGGCGTATTCGATCGTTCCCATTACGAGGACGTGTTGGTGGCCCGCGTACACGGACTGGTTCCGCAACAGGTCTGGCGGCGGCGCTACACCGTGATCAACGATTTCGAAGAGGAACTCGTCGCGGCCGGGACATCGCTGGTGAAGGTGGTCCTTTTCATATCTCTCGACGAACAGAAGAAGCGGCTGCGGCAGCGTTTGGAACGTCCCGACAAGTACTGGAAGTACAGCCCGGCCGATATCGACGAACGGGGTTACTGGCCCGCCTATCAGCAGGCCTACCAGGACATGCTGGATCGCACCTCTACCGAGTACGCGCCCTGGTACGTATTACCCGCCGACGCGAAATGGTTCTCGCGGCTGGCCGTCACCGAACTGCTCATCGAGGCACTACAGGCCCTGGCTCTGGACTGGCCGCCCGCCGCCTTCGATCCGGCCACCGAACTGCGCCGGCTCGACAACACCTGACCGGCCCGCGCGCCCCCGATTGTGGAAACTCTCAGCAAGCCGGGCAATGATGGGCGGTGCGCCGGGTACCCCCGGCGGCCCCGGCGAACCTCCCGTTCCCGGGACACCCAGGTGAGGGAAAGGCGTGGTGAACGCACGGTGAGTAGAAATCCCGGGCGCCCGAATCCACTGGCGACCGCCGCACGCGCGGATCGCAATCGCAGGATCGCGATACAGGTGGGCGTGACCGCGGTTCTGGTGGCGCTGGTCGCGGCGATCGGCATCGGCTTGGCCGTGCGCAACTCCGGCTCCGACGCCGCAGGAGCGGTCCCGGCGGTGGCCACCGATAACGGCGCCATCCGGATCGGCGAGGAGAACGCGCCCGCGACCGTGCGGATCGTCGCCGATATGTTGTGCCCGATCTGCAAGCAGTTCGAAGCCGATCACCGCGAACTGCTGCGGCAGGCGGTGGCGGACGGCACCGCGGCCATCGAATACAACATCGTGGGTTACCTGGACAAGATGTCCAGTACCGAATACTCCACCCGGGCGGCCAACGCCTCCTACTGTGTCGCCGATACCGGGACCGACCGGTACCAGGACTGGCTGGAGCGGATGTTCGCCGAGCAGCCGCCCGAAGGCGGGCCCGGCCTGTCCGACGAAAAGCTGATCGATATCGCACGCGCGGCCGGATACACCGATCCCGGTATCGCCGACTGCATCACCGACGGCACCTACAAGGAGTACGTCGGTGCCGTATCCGAGGATTCGCTCGCCGAGGGTATCGACGGCACCCCGACGGTCTTCGTCAACGGCGAGCAGGTGGAGCTCACGCTGAACGCGGCCAGAACCGGTTTCGATCCCGCTCCCTTGACCGCCGCCATCCAGGCGGCCGCGGGCCGGTGATCCGGACCTCGCCACGGACCGCCTGGGTCCTGCTCCTGGGTGGTCTGGCAGGCTGGATCGCCTCGCTCGCCCTGTTGGTCGAAGATTTCAAACTGCTGAGCGAGCCCGGGTACGTACCGTCGTGCAGCCTGAACCCGGTGCTGTCCTGCGGTTCGGTGATGGCCACCGATCAGGCGCAGGTGCTGGGTTTCCCGAATCCGATCATGGGTGTGATCGGATTCTCGGTGGTGGTGACGCTCGCCGTGTTGTCGGTGGCGGGAGTCGGCCTGCCGCGCTGGATCTGGACCGGTCTGTGGCTGGGTACGGCAGCCGGCACGCTGTTCATCTGCTGGTTGATCTTCCAGAGCCTCTATCGCATCAACGCTCTGTGCCCGTACTGCATGGTGGTGTGGGCGATCATCACACCGCTGCTCGCGGTGCTCACCGGGCAACTGTGGGGTAACGACCGGGGCGCGCTGCGCGTGGTGGCGGAATGGCGCTGGACCTTCGTCGCGGTGTTCTACGCCGTGGTGCTGGTACTGGTGTTCCTGCGTTTCCAGGACTACTGGCTGTCCCTGTTCTGACCGGACCGGCGCCCGGCATCCCGGATCAGCTCGGGGTACCGGCCGTCAAGCGCACCGGAACGAAGCGTTCGCTCCCGTCCGGCGCCAGTATCCCCAGGCGCACGGTCTCGGCCGGTTTACGGGTATCGATCGCGGCGCGCAGGGCCCGGGCGCTGGTGACGGCCCGGCCGTCGACCGAGGTGACGATATCCCCGGCCACCAGTCCCGCGATCTGCGCGGGCAGGCCCCGGATGGCCATATCGATACGGGCGCCGCGCGGGCTCGCGTCCGAGATCAGCACGCCGAGGGTGGCGGTGGGACCGATATGCACGGAATCGGTGGGGGTACCGGAGCGGATCTGCCGCACGATCCGCATGGCCGCGTCTATCGGCACCGCGTACCCGTTCGGTGGATCGGTGGCGGCACCGGGCGGCGGATCCCGGTCGCCCGAGGCCGCGGCGATCACCCCGACCACGGCTCCGCTGTGGTCGGTGAGTGCTCCGCCCGACTGCCCGGAACTCACCGCCGCCTCGATCTCGAGCATGCCGGTGAGCGCCTGCCGGGAGAGATCCTGTTCGTTGAAAGCCATGATGGTGCTGTCCAGATCGCTGATACGCCCGGCTACCGCGGTGGCGGCGCCGCTACCGCCCGCGTTCCCGATAGCCAGCACCTCGTCACGCAGCCGCAGGCCCGCGGAACTACCGATCCGTGCCGTGGCCAGCCCGGTGGCGCCGGCCAGCGAGAGCAGCGCGATATCGGCGCGGGCGTCGTAGCCGAGGACTTCGGCGGTGTACACCGCACCGTCGGCGACCCGGCTCACCCGGACCGTTCTGGCTCCTTTCACGACGTGGTGGCTGGTCAGCACCTGTCCGTCCCCGGTGAGCACGATTCCGGAACCGGCTGCCGCCGCGCCGTACGGCCGGGCGGCGGCGGTGATGTTCACCAGCACCGGCGATACCCCGCGGATGACCGCCCCGGCGTTCAGTGGTGGGCGCGGCGCGGGAGCGGACGGCGCCGCGACCGCGGCGCTGCCCGGCTGGAACAACCCGTGTAGTTCACCGCGGTAGCCGAACAACGCACCCAGAGCCAGCACCGCGGCGAAGACCGTTACGAGCACCCGGGCCCCGCCGGTGGGCCGGCCGGGCCCGGTGCCCTGCCATTGGTTGTCCAAGGAGCCTCCCGCTGCCGCAGCCGAACGCTTCCCATTGTCGCCGGTTCTGTCCCCGAACATCGAGTTTCCCAGTCGATGAACCGGGTTGTCCACAGTTTTCGCCGGTTATCCACAGGCGTGCCCGGGCCTTGGGGAGAATGCGGCCGGTGCCCGGCGAATCGTTGCCCCGAGCCGTTCCGGTCACATCCGCGTCACGGTAGGAGAACAGGGCTCCGGTGGAAAGTCCCGGAACCGGCCGCGGCGGTGGAGTTCGCGGGGAGAATTCGCCGGACCGCGACGACGGATAAATACCCGTTCCGTTACCCGCCGGAAACCGAGACAATAGATTTCCGGAACGGATGGCCGGCCGGCCGGAAATCTATCCACAGCTTCCCGAGTTCATCCACAGCCCGGCTCGCACGTTTTCCACAGAGTTCTCCACATATGTGGAGAAACGAAGTGGTACGCAACAACGGGCATTGTCCGGACCCTAACCGATGTACGCGGTAAACCGCCGGGATCGACCGCCACTCCGGCACGCGGATCGCGCGTCAGATGGTTGCGGTATCGATCACGAACCGATACCGCACGTCACTGGCCACCACCCGCTCGTACGCACCGTCGATCTCATCGGCGGAAATCAGTTCGATTTCCGCTCCGATTCCGTGTTCGGCGCAGAAATTCAACATTTCCTGCGTCTGCTCGATACCGCCGATCATCGACCCCGCCAGCGCCCGGCGCCGCCCGGCCAGCACCACCGGCTGCACCGCGAGCGGCTGTTCGGGCAGGCCGAGCACGACAAGGGTCCCGTCCAGGCGCAGCAGCTTCATATAGTCGTTGATCGGCAGATCCGCCGAAACCGTATTGATGATCAGGTCGAATCGGCCGCGCAGCTCGCGGAAAACCTGCTTATCGCTCGTTGCGTAGTAGTGGTGGGCTCCGAAACGTTTCCCGTCCTCCTGTTTGCTCAGCGAATGGCTGAGCACCGTCACTTCGGCGCCCAGCGCGGCGGCTATTTTCACCCCGATATGCCCCAGACCGCCCATTCCGATGATCGCGACCCGTTTACCGGGTCCCGCTCCCCAGTGACGTAGCGGCGAGTACAGGGTTATCCCCGCGCACAACAGCGGCGCGGCCACCGACAGATCGATACCTTCGGGAATGCCGAGCACGAAGTTCTCGGTCACCACGATCTGCGTGGAATACCCACCCAGCGTGTGACCACCGGCCTGCATTTCCTCGGCCACTCGCGAGTTGTAGGTCATCACGGCGCCCCGGAGGCAGTACTGCTCCTCCCCGGCCGAGCACGCCTCACACTTTCCGCAGGAATCGACCATACAACCCACGCCCACCCGATCACCGACGCTGTGCCGGGTCACGGCCGAACCGACGGCCGCCACGGTGCCGGCTATCTCGTGCCCGGGTACACACGGGTACGCGGCACCGCCCCACTCGTTGCGCGCGGTATGGATATCGGAATGGCAGATCCCGGCGTAGGCGATATCGATCAGCACATCGTGCGGGCCGAGTTCACGGCGCTCGATGGTGACCTTCTCGAATGCGGCGTCCGGGCCGGCCATGGCGTAGGCGGCAGCAGTACTCATGCACCCATGCCTACCGGCGCATAGCTGGATTAGCCAATAGGAGTGAGATAGCGCACGGAGACGGGTCAGGCCGGGGTTTCGGAGGCCGGGGCTTGCTCCTTCGCGGCTTCGAGACGGCGCCGGACCCGGCGAGCGGCGGCAACCATATTGCGCAGCGCGGGGTCGAGTTGCCAGTGATGACGGGTTTTGAGCCCGCCGTCCGGGTTCGCCCACAGGCGCTCGGGGCCGACCGCCGCCGCGGCGGCGGTGAGGAGTTCGTCCAGCTCGTCGATATCCGGGATACGAGCCGAGCGGCTCTCGTACACACCCGGACCCACCCCGTGGCTGAGGCCGTGACCGGAAGCGTAATCCTCCTCCAGGGCCTTGAGCACCCATTCGATGGACCGGGTGGCCACGATAGCGGTGACGTCGGCGTCGAGCTGTTCGATGGCCTGCACGATCTCGGTGCGGCCCGAGTACGGGATATGGGTGTGGATCTGTGTGCCGGGGCCCACGCCCGAGGTCGCCAGCCGGAACGCGCCGATCGCCCAGCGCAGGTATTCGGCCCGTCCCACCGGGCGGGCGGGCCACAGCTCCCGCAGAGCGGGCTCGTCGACCTGGATGATGCCGATTCCGGCGCGCTCCAGATCGACCACTTCGTCGCGGATGGCCAAGGCCACCTGATCGGCGGTCTCGTAGAGGGGCTGGTCCTGCCGGACGAACGAGCGCGCGATCATGGTGACGGGGCCGGTGACCATACCTTTCACCGGTTTGTCCGTGAGCGACTGCGCATAGGTGATCCAGTCCACCGTCATGGGCGCCGGACGCGAGACGTCGCCGTAGATGATCGGCGGCCGCACACAGCGCGAACCGTAGACCTGCACCCAGCCGAAATGCGTGGTCGCGAAACCGTCCAGCAGTTCGGCGAAATACTGGACCATATCGTTGCGCTCGTGCTCGCCGTGGACCAGCACGTCCAGGCCGATATCCTCCTGCAGCGCGATGGTCGCGGCGATCTCGGCCTCGATTTTCTTGCGGTACTCGTCGTAGGACAACCGGCCCTCGCCCAGCTGATGACGGGCCTGCCGCGCCGCGCTGCTCTGCGGGTACGAACCGAGAGTGGTGGCCGGAACCAGCGGAAGGTTCAGTTTCTCCTGCTGCGCGGCCCGCCGGACCGAATAGGGCTCGCGTTCCCGCATCCGGGGAGTGATCGCGTAGACCCGCTGACGCACCGCGTGCTTCTGTTTGAAATGCACCTCACCGGGGCGTTTGCGCCATTTGTCCGAGGGCCCCTCGGTGAGCGCTCTGGCCAGTGAGACCACCTCGCCCACCTTCTGTTTCGCGAAGGCGAGACGGTCGGCGACATTACCCTCGATATCGTATTCGGCGAGTACGTCGTAGGGCACGTGCAGCAGCGTCGTACCGGTCGAGACGACGAGGTCCGGGCACACCTTCGCCAGCTCGTTCAGATACTCCAGGGTGACGTAGCGGTCGGCACGCCACACGTTCATACCGCTGATGACGCCCGCGTAGAGCCGCTTCCGTCTGATACCCGGAATCTGGGCCAGCTCGTCCGGACGGATGCGGTAGGACGCCAGGTCGAGCCCGATGGCCTCCACATGGGTGCCCGCCAGGATGCGCAGTGCCTCTCCGAAATCACCGTACTGTCCGGTGACCAGCAGCCGAGGCCGCAGCGGGGCCTTCGACAAGCGGTCGTAGGCACGTTCGAACGCGGCGAGCTCCGCATCGGTTCGTTCGGCGGTGAAGCAGGGCTCGTCCAGCTGGACACAGGTGGATCCCCGGCGCGCCAGGATCTCGAACAGTTCCTCGTACACCGGGATCAGCCGGTCCAGTAATTCGATGGTGTCGAAGCCGGCCGATTCACCGGGCACACTGCCCGCCTTGGACAGCAGCAACAGCGAAACCGGTCCCAGCACCACCGGCCGCAGTTCGATACCCGCGGCCATGGCGCGGTCCCATTCGTCGAGCAACGCCTCGGGGTGCAGGGAGAATTCGGTATCGGCGTCGAGTTCCGGCTGCCGGTAGTGGTAGTTGGTGCCGAAGAAACGCACCAGTTCCAAGGGCGGGAGATCGGGCCGGCCACGGGCCATCAGGAAGTAGAAGTCCAGCGGGTCCATATCCGCCCGGTACTGCTCGAACCTGGACGGGGCCGCACCGAACAGCAGCGCGTTGTCGAGCACATGGTCGTAGAAGGAGAAGGTGTTACCCGGTACCTGGGTGAGTCCGGTAGCCGCGAGCTCGTGGAACTGCTGCTCCTGGATATCGCGCCCGACCGCGCGCAGTTCCTCGCGCGTGATCGCCTTCCGCCAGTACGCCTCCAGGGCCCGTTTGAGCTCCCGGTGCGGGCCGATCCGCGGATATCCGAGCACACTCGACCCGAACCCCTCGCTGACGTTGACCATACGAACCTCCGTGTTCATGGCGCCGCCTCCGGCGGCGTGGGGCGGAGCCCTGCCGCCCCGGGTCTTCGCTCCCCGCTCCCGTCCCGGGGCGGCCCCGCCCACGGGTGCCGGCCGATCAGAGGGACACTACGCCGGGCGTGAACGACGGGGGTCCGTTCGCGAGCTCGTAGCGGGTGAGTCCTTCCGCCGCCCGGGGAGCGGGCCGGGTACCGCGCTCCCTATCGGTCTGTGCTCAGCTCTTGTTGTACTGGTAGAAGCCCGCGCCGGTCTTCTTACCCAGCAGACCGGCCTCCACCATGCGCATCAGCAGTGGCGGAGCCGAGTAGAGCGGCTCTTTGAATTCGGCGTACATCGAGTCGGCGATGGATTTCACCGTATCCAGGCCCACGAGGTCGGTGAGCGCCAGCGGGCCCATCGGATGGGCGCAGCCGAGCACCATCGCCTTGTCGACGTCTTCCTTGGTGGCGAAACCGGATTCGACCATCCGGATGGCCGAGAGCAGGTAAGGAACCAGCAGCGCGTTCACCACGAACCCGGACCGGTCGGAAGAACGCACGACCTCTTTGCCCAGGATGTCGGCCGCGAATTTCTCGGCCCGCTCCGAGACCGCGGCACTGGTCTTGAGGGTGGTCACCAGTTCGACCAGCGGAAGTACCGGCACCGGGTTGAAGAAGTGCATGCCGACCACCCGCTCGGGGGTATTGGTCGCCACCGCGATCTTCATGATCGGAATGGAGGAGGTGTTGGAGGCCAGCACCGCGTTGGGGTCGGTGACCACCTTGTCGAGTTCGGCGAAGATGGAGGTCTTGACCTTCTCGTCCTCCAGCACCGCCTCGACCACCAGCTGGCGGTCGGCGAAATCACCGAGGTCGCAGGTGAACCGCAACCGCCAGGCCGCCTGTTCCCGCTCCCGTTCGGTGATCTTCCCGCTGCTCACACCTCGGTCCAAGGAGCGCAGAATGCGCGACCGGCCGGCCGCGGCGAGTTCCCGGGTCTGCTCGTACACCAGCACATCGATATGCGCGCGAGCACACACCTCCGCGATGCCGGCGCCCATCTGTCCGGCGCCGATGACACCGACGCGCTGAATCTTTTCGCTGCTCACGTCCCGCTCCTGATCGGTTTGGTGGTCGGTGGAACGAAGGTGTTGCTCTGGTGTGAGCGGATCCTTCGACATTGAAGTTCGTGACAGTGGAGTTGTTCTGCTCCACGGTAGAAGGACCGAAGCCCCCTCGCCGGGCTGTGTGCGAGGGGGCGGTACACCCCTACCGAGGTAGTGGTTGCCGGTATCCGACACGGATACCATGCCCGGCCCCGGCGACCCCGGAGACGGGCCGCTCCCGGGTCCTCTTGCTCGGAAACCGTGATCCCGAGCCGGGGCCGAGCCCCAACGCCCGGCGAAGAGTCCGGTAAAGGCGCGCCCGGTCCAAGAACCTCACCCGGACCGAACCCGTACCCATCAACCGGACCACCACCGAGCGCCGAGTTCTACGAGGCCCATAAAGGGGCGAGCCCGCGGCGCCGCAGGCGCCGCCGATGGACGCAGCCGCCCTTCACGGACCACTCGCCGCGGTCGAGTCCCATCCGGACTGCCGAGCCGATCGGTCCGGCACGGACCCGTCGAGCCGGTCGGCTCGGGTCCTGGCGGGCCCCCGGACCAGTGCCCGGTCGAGCCCACCCGGACCTCTCGCGGCCTAGTGGAACTGGCCCTCTTCGGTGGAGCCCTTCAGCGCCGCCGTCGAGGTGTTCGGGTCGACCGTGGTCGCGATGAGGTCGAAGTAGCCCGCGCCCACCTCACGCTGGTGCTTGGTGGCGGTGTAGCCACGCGCCTCGGCCGCGAACTCGCGCTCCTGCAGGTCGACGTAGGCCGTCATACCCTCGCGGGCGTAGCCGTGGGCCAGGTCGAACATGCCGTAGTTGAGCGAGTGGAAGCCCGCCAGGGTGATGAACTGGAACTTGAAGCCCATGGCGCCGAGTTCGCGCTGGAACTTCGCGATGGTGGCGTCGTCCAGGTGCTTCTTCCAGTTGAAGGACGGCGAGCAGTTGTAGGCCAGCAGCTGGTCCGGGAACTCGCTGCGTACCGCTTCGGAGAACTTACGGGCCAGCTCGAGGTCCGGGGTGCCGGTTTCCATCCAGATCAGGTCCGCGTACGGCGCGTAGGCCTTGGCGCGGGCGATGCAGGGCTCGATACCGTTCTTGACGCCGTAGAAGCCCTCGGAGGTACGGGTGCCGTCCAGGAACTGCTGGTCGCGCTCGTCGACATCGGAGGTGATGAGGGTGGCCGCCTCGGCATCGGTGCGGGCGATGATCACCGACGGCACACCGGCGACGTCGGCCGCGAGCCGGGCGGAGGTCAGGGTGCGGATGTGCTGCTGGGTCGGGATCAGCACCTTGCCGCCCAGGTGGCCGCACTTCTTCTCGGAGGCCAGCTGGTCTTCCCAGTGCACACCGGCGGCACCGGCGGCGATCATGGCCTTCTGCAGTTCGTAGGCGTTGAGCGCGCCGCCGAAGCCGGCTTCGGCGTCGGCGACGATCGGGGCCAGCCAGTTCTCGACGGAGGTGTCGCCTTCGACCTTGGCGATCTCGTCGGCGCGCAGCAGCGCGTTGTTGATGCGACGGACCACGGCCGGCACCGAGTTGGCCGGGTAGAGGCTCTGGTCGGGGTAGGTGTGACCGGAGAGGTTCGCGTCACCGGCGACCTGCCAGCCCGACAGGTAGATGGCCTTGAGACCGGCGCGGACCTGCTGGACCGCCATATTGCCGGTGAGGGCGCCCAGCGAGTTGATGTAGTCCTCGTTGTTCACCAGGTCCCACAGGATTTCCGAGCCACGCCGCGCGAGGGTGTGCTCTTCGACGACGGTGCCCTGCAGCTTCGACACCTGCTCGGCGGTGTAGTTGCGGGTGACGCCCTTCCAGCGGGGGTTGGTATCCCAATCCTTCTGGATTTCCTCGGGGGTCTTCGGGGTGCCGGTGGTCGACATTCTGCGACTCCACTTCCTTGTTCGGTCGGTCTGTCGGCCCGCGTCGACGGCGCGTTTCCGCTCCGCACTGCTGGAACGACGATTCGCAGGCTTGCAATGCCCACTGGGTGTACTTTCACACCATGGCACACCATCAAAAGCGCGTCTACCTGTTGCTTCTGTGAATCCAAGCTAGGATCGCCCGCGCATTTGCCAACTCTGCGAAGTTTGCCAGCACATTGCCACCATCAATTCTACTGACCAGTAGCTCTGACATGGGGTTTTAGCGTAACGCTTGTACTGTTTAGCCGCGCACCCGCCCGCCTCCACAACCGCCACCGCGGCCCACCGCTGTGAGCACATTCATAACTGAAGGCGACCGCCATCAGATCAATTACGGGAGGTGGACTTCTCCCGCGAAGCGAGAAGCGAGCCACCCCGCAGAGGTGCTGTGTTCATCGGCGCGCCTCCGGCGCGCGGGTTCGGGCCCTCGCGTCCCGGGTCTTCACTCCTGCGCTCGGTCGCTCCGTCGCTCCGGACCATCCGCACGCCGACCTCGGAGTTCCAGCCCTGCCTCGCGGGAGAGCGCGCCGATAAACACAACAAAACTTCCCGTGGTAGGGGAGTCCGACCTGTCCCCGATCAGCAAAATTTCACAATATGCCCAGAAAGGCGCTGTGCCGGCACACAACACTCGGCCGGCCATTCCCATACTCGTCCGACGAGTTTTTCGCAGGTGCGCCAAATTCGCACCCAACAACGCTAGGGTGTCCGTCACGTGCGCGGTCAGCGGTGACGGGTGCCGATGGTGAGCGCCCGCCCTCCGTCGCACGATGGGATCGGAGCTGTTGATGCGGGACATCGTCGACGACCTGCTGCAGGTATGGCGTTCGGGCCGGACCGGCGGATTGGCCACCATCGTGCGCACCGGTGGTCTGGTGGACGTCCCGGTGGGAACTGCCCTGCTCGTCGACCCCGACGGCATGATCTACGGGTCGATGGCGTCCACCGGCATCGAGGATGCCGTCTACGAGGCCACCCTGCGTTCGGCTCGCACCGGTCAGCGCGCACTGCACCGGCTCACCGTGCCCCGCGCCGACGCCGGCGGTGAGGGCGGCATTATCGACGTGTTCACCGAACCGTTCTCTCGTGGGCATTTTCCGGAATTCCCGACAATTGCCACCGAAATCGCCGAACACCGCCGGGTGACAGTTTTCACCGTTGTCTGGAACCCGGAACCCGGAATGATCGGTCAGCATCTGATCACCGATAAACGGCACGCGACAGAACTGGTCTCGCTACCACAATCCGATATCTTCGTCGCGTCCTTCGCCCCGCCTCCGCTGCTGGTCGTCTTCGGTGCCAACACCGTGGCCGCGGCACTGTCGGCTCAGGCGCAGCTGCTCGGCTACCGGGTAGCGATCTGCGATCCGCGGGCCGCCTTCGCCGTTCCGGAGTCCTTCCCCGGCGCCGAGGTGGTCTGCGATTGGCCACATCGCTACCTGAACATCCTGGTGGCCGACGGGGAGATCGATTCCTCCACCGGCATCGTGCTGGCCCACCATGATCCGCAGTTCGAGATCCCGTTGCTCACAGTGGCTTTGCGCCTGTCCGAGGTGGGCTATATCGGTGCGGTCGGTTCGGCCGTCACCAGTGCGCGCCGTCTCGAGGACCTGCGTGCGGGGGGCTTCGACGAGACACAGCTGGCTCGTCTGCACTCACCGGCCGGTATGGATATCGGCGCCGCCACCGCCACCGAGATCGCGCTCGCGGTGGCGGCGGAGATGGTGGCCGCGCGTAACGGCAGGCTCGGCCGGATCACCGTGCCTTTTCCGGCGGAGGCGGCGATCTGAGCGCACCCGCTCGATATCCGGCCGCCCGTATCCGCGACCGAAATCACCTTCGCAACCCAGCCGGTGGGCCTTGCGCCGAACCGGCTCTCGTGGACAGTTGTTCTCGTGATCCTCACCGTGACAATGAATCCCGCCTACGACGTGACCTACCGCGTCGAGAACTTCGCCTGCGGGCAGGCACACCGGGTGCGATCGGTGGAGCAGCGGCTCGGCGGCAAGGGCATCAATGTGACCCGGGTGCTCAACCAGCTGGGGCGGTACGCCCGGGCCACCGGATTCGCCGATCACGCGTTCGCCGCCGCCGCGGAGGCGGAGATGCCGGTGGATTTCGTGCACGCGCTGCCGTGGGTCCGGCGCACGGTGGTGATCAGTGAATCCGATACCGGCACCGCGACCGCGCTGCGGGAACCCGGAGCACGGGTGTCGAACCCGCATGCTTCCGAACAGCTCGAGGTCCGGGTGTCCGGCATGCTGCCGGATATCGCGGGATTGGTGATCGCCGGATCGCTACCGGAGGGCATCGATCCGGGACTGCCCGCGCGTATCGCCGAGACCGCGTTGGAGGCGGGAGTGCCCACGGTGTGTGATCTCGACGGACCGGCGCTGCGGATGGCGGCCCGGGTTCCGGGAGTCGTTCTGCTGCCCAGCCTCGACGAGTTCGAATCTCTCACCAGGTGCCGGCCCGAAACCCCGGAGGCACTGGTCACCGCGGCGCGGCCGCTGGTGGCCCGGGGGGTGGGCGCGGTGATCATCACCCGCGGGTCGCGGGGCATGGTGGCGGTGACCCCGGACGGCGCGTGGGAGGCCCGGCTGCCCGAATCGCTGACCGGTAACCCCACCGGGGCAGGCGATCCCGTCACCGCCGCGGTGATCGCGGCGCTGGCCGGCGCGGATGCTCCGGATTGGCCGGCCATTCTGGTGGACGCGGTCGCCACATCGGCCGCGTCGGTGGTCATCCCGGTGGCCGGCGAGATCGACCGGCGGCTGCGCGGGCATCTGGCGCCCACGGTGCTCGTCTCGGAGATCGGGGCACCGGCGCGCGGAGCCGGCGACACCTGAGCCGGCCGCGCGCCGTGCTCATTTCAGCACATACGGGGAGACCGAACTCCGATGTTCGCTGATGTCCAGGGTTTTGCCCAGCGGCGGGAATGCGCGCTGCGGGCAATTGGCCCGGTCGCATACCCGGCACCCCGCGCCGATCGGTGTCGCGTTGGCCTCCCGCAGGTCGATACCTTCGGCGTACACCACCCGCGCCGCATGCCGGAGCTCGCAGCCCAGTCCGATGGCGAAGGTTTTGCTCGGCTGCCCGTATCGCGTGGCGCGACGTTCGACGGTGCGGGCCACCCAGAGATATTTCCGGCCGTCCGGCATCTGCGCGATCTGCGTCATGATCTTGCCCGGATAGGCGAAGGTCTCGTAGACGTTCCACAGGGGGCAGGTACCGCCGCTGGAGGAGAAGTGGAAACCGGTGGCGCTCTGCCGCTTCGACATGTTCCCGGCCCGGTCGACCCGCACGAAGGAGAACGGCACCCCGCGTAGCTCGGGTCGCTGCAGAGTGGACAGCCGATGGCAGATGGTCTCGTAGCTCTGGGCGAAGAACGCCGATAAGCGCTCGATATCGTAGCGGAAGCCCTCGGCCACTTCGTGGAAGTAGGTGTAGGGCAGCACGGTGGCGGCGGCGAAATAATTCGCGAGCCCGAGCATGGCCAGTTTGCGTGCGTCCGGCCCGGAGAAGTTTCCTTCGTCGACGAGCTTCTCCAGCAGCTGCCCGCATTCGAAGTAGGCCAGTTCGGCGGCCAGTTTGAACAGCCGCTGCCCACCGGACAGATGCGGCGCGATCTCGAGTACCTGGTTCTCCGGATCGTAGCGGTGCAGCACGCCCTCGCCGAGGTCGATCCGCTCCATGATGCGCACCCCGTAGCCGCGCAGCACCTTCGGTATCTCGCTGTGCGGATCACCGTTGTGGAAGCGGATCCTGTTTGCGAGTTCCTCGGCGGCGGTATCGAGTTGGTGGATGTAGTTCTGTCGTTGATAGAAGTAGTCGCGCACTTCTTCGTGCGGTTTGCTGATCGTGGCGCTGCCGGAGCCGTCGGCGAATCGGTCCTCGGTCGCCGCGGCGAGCTGGGCGCTCGTATTGCGGTAGCGGTTGTGCATATTGACCAGGGCGCGGGCCATGCTCGGATGGGCGGAGACCATCTCGGCGATCTCCCGGGCGTCGGCCTCGATGCCCAGCTCCTGGTCCATGACCACTTCTTGGAGTTCGGCGATCAGCCGGGTGTCGTCCTGCGGGGAGAAGAAGGTCGCTTCGACCCCGAAAACCTCGCTGATCCGCAGGAGTACCGGCACGGTGAGGGGCCGCACATCGTGTTCGATCTGGTTGAGATAACTGGCCGATATTTCCAGCTGCTGAGCCAGCGACACCTGGCTCAATCCACGTTCGGTCCGTAGTTGCCGGAGCCGGGCGCCGACGTAGGTCTTGGCCATACGTCCAGTTTAGGGCGAGTTCGCACGCTGCGATAGAGCGGGTTAGCAAGAATTGCAGGAGCGTGCGCCGCGCGACGCATCACCACCGGTAGCCGGTCCGCGTCCGGCTACTCGCGCCGTAGCCGGACGACGATACCGGCCCGTACCCGCGGCGCCGTCATCGGTCCCGGTCCGGTGGCTCCGTTTCGGCCAGCGGCGAGGCCAGCGGCCAGCCCCCGGCGGCCAGGTGCGAGGCGACCCGGGCGATATCGTCCGGGCCGGCCTGTTCGCGGGCCGTCCGAGCCACGGCCGCTTCGATCTCGGCGTGGGTGATCTCCTCGTCGCCCCGGTCCCGGACGAGTTCTTCGGCCACGAGCACGACCTCGTAATCGGTCAGGTCCCGATGCAGTACCGCGAACAATGCGACGTAATCCGATCGCGGCACCCCCTTCGGATATCCGGCACGCAGCCACGAGAGAATCCGGGCCAGCAAACCGGATCGCTCCGGCGGCAATGTGTTCCCGGCGCTCATCTCAGGCCTGCCCGAACAGGTGGAGACCGAGCCGATGCGCGAGAAACGCCTTGGCGACGAACAGGACCCCCGCCGCCACCACCGCCACCACGGTGCACAGACAGAGGTAGGCCCCTGCCCGCGCGGCCATCCGGCGCGGTGCCGCACGACCGGGGACCACGGTTTCCGCGGTCGACCACAACCGCACCCCCACGGCGAACACCATGGGCAGTCCCGCGCCGAGCACCAGAGCCGCCAGCATCACTTCCCCGAGAGATCTCAGATTCGCCAGAACAGTGGACATCATGTCTCCTCCGAAGCGGACCGCCCGACCGACTCCGGCCGGGCCGGCGTAGGGGCGACGCCGGACGGATCGTTGACATTCTCGCTGGACACCTTGTCCCGCAGCGAACGCAGATACATGAGCAGCGCCAGCCCGATCAGTAGCGCGAAGACCAGCAGCACTCCGGTGAGGCCACCGAGGTAGTGCGCCAGCGCCCAGCAGACGGCCCCGGCAAGACCCGCGGCGGGCAGAGTCAGCAGCCAGGCCACCGCCATCCGGCCCATGACAGCCCAGCGCACCTCCGCGCCCTTACCGAGGCCGGCGCCGAGAATCGCACCGGTAACCGTCTGTGTGGTCGACAGCGGCAAGCCGAAATGCGCCGAGGTCAGAATGATCGCCCCCGAAGCCGACTCCGCGGACAACCCCTGCGGTGATTCGATATCGACCAGGCGTTTACCGAGAGTGCGGATGATCCGCCAGCCGCCCAGGTAGGTACCCGCCGCGATGGCCACCGCGCAGGCGGCGATCACCCAGATGGGGATGGCCGCGTCCGGGGTGAGCTCGCCGTAGGCGACCAGTGCCAGGAAGATGACACCCATCGTCTTCTGCGCGTCGTTGGTGCCGTGCGCCAGCGATACCAGCGAGGCGGAGCCGACCTGCCCCCAGCGGAAGCCCGTGGTGATCTTGGCCGGATCGGCCCCCCGGGTGATCCGGTAGACCGCCCAGGTGCCGATGGTGGAGACCATCCCGGCGACGACCGGAGCGAGCAGGGCCGGAACCACGATCTTGTTGAGCACACCGCTGTCGCCGGAGGCCCACACCACACCGTTCCATCCGAGCGCGGCCAGCGCGGCGCCGATCAGGCCACCGAACAGTGCGTGCGAGGAACTCGACGGCAGACCGAACAGCCAGGTGAGCAGGTTCCACAGGATGCCGCCGACCAGACCGGCGTAGACGATGATGAGCAGCGCGTGCCCGGAGACCTCGTCGAGCCGCACGATTCCCTCGGCGACGGTCGCCGCCACCGCTACCGAGAGAAAGGCGCCCACCAGGTTCAGGATCGCGGACAGTGCGACGGCGATTCTGGGACGCAGCGCCCCGGTGGCGATGGAGGTTGCCATGGCATTGGCGGTGTCGTGGAACCCGTTGGTGAAATCGAAGGCCAATGCCGTGACGATGACAACCAGCAGAATCAGCAGCTCACCTGTCACGTCTTGCATTCTCCGCCATGAGGGCCGTCTTCCCGGCGCCCGGGCCCACACGGCCGGGAAATATGCCGTTCACCTGTGTAGCCTCCCGGCAACATGCCTCGTGGACCGGATACGGGCGAGTCAGGCATCGACCGGCTGCCGCTCCGGCCGGACCGGCTCGCCGGCGGCCACCGCCACCCGGCGCGCGATCATGCCCAGGCATGCGCAGACCACGATCACCGCACCCATCGGCAGGCCGGTTCCGGAGCCGCCCAGGCCGACCAGCGGCGAGACCACCGCGCCCAATGCGAACTGCAGCGCCCCCATCAGCGCCGAGGCGGTACCGGCGGCGTGGCGCGCCCGGCCGATCGCCAGGGCGCTCGCGGTGCCCATGACCGTCGGCGTGGCGGCCACCAGCACGAACAGCACCGGTAGGACGAACGCCGCGGGTACCCCGGCCATCAGCACGACGAGCAGCGCGGTCCCGGCCACGAGGATCACCGCCTGCCCGGTGCGCAGGATCGGCCCGGGCCCGAAACGCCCCACCAGCCGGGAGACGACCACCCCGGTCAGCACCATACCGGCCGCATTGGTGGCGAATACGATCGTGTACGCCCGGTTGGACATCCCGAGCACGTTCTCGATCACGAAGGGGGAGGCCGAGATGTAGGCCATCATTCCCGCGAAGCCCAGGGCGAACGTGAAGATGTAGCCGAGGTAGCCGCGGTCCGATCCGATGCGCCCGATCCCGCGCAGGGTGCCGGTGAAGCCCTCGGTGTGCCGCCGCTGCGGGGGCAGTGATTCCGGCACCACGAAGAGCGCGCCCAGGAACATCAGCAGGAAGATTCCGCTCAGCGCCCAGAATTCGGCACGCCAACCGGCGGATACCAGGACGCCGCCGAGTAGCGGCGCTACCACCGGAGCGATCCCGCCGATGGCCGAGAACAGGGTGAAGATCCTGGCGGTGGCCGCGCCTTCGGTGCGGTCGGCACCGACCGCCCGGCCGATCACGAGGCCGGACGCCGCCGTCAGCCCCTGGACGAAGCGCATGGCCACGAGAAGCCAGATGGTGGGCGCCACCGCGCAGACGACGGTGACGGCGACGGTGATCGCCGTGGCCAGCACCAGCGGTTTGCGCCGGCCGAACCGGTCGGAGAGCGGTCCGATGAGCAATTGCCCCGCCGCCAGCCCCACCAGGAACGTGGTCAGCGTGAGCTGCACGCTGGTCGCGGTGGTGTTCAGATCGGTGGCGAGATCGGTGAAGGCCGGAAGGTACATATCCACCGCGAACGGCGCGGCGGCCGACAACAGCGCCAGCACCACCAGTAGTGCTCCCGATACTCCGGGCCGCTTCTCGATCGGCATTCCGGCACCTCCTCCCAGATGATTATTTATGAATACATAAGTTATCATCGGACCCGTGAGCGATAACTCGGACCTCCGTGAGCTGGACAACGCCCTGCGCGGGGTCGCTCGGGCGGTTCGCCGGGCAACGCCGCGCCTCACCGGCACCCGGCCGCTCACCGATACCCAGTTCGAGGCCCTGCGGTTCATCGTGCACAACCCGGGCGCCGCGCCGGGCGAACTGGCCGCGCTGACCGGTATGCAACCGAGCAATATGAGCGTCACCCTGCGGCAGCTGGCCGAATACGGGCTCATCGAGCGAGAACGTGACCCCGCCGATCGCCGGTGCAGCCGGATCCGGCCCACCGCCGAAGCCGCAGCGCACACCCGCGAAGTGGAAGCCGTCCGCACCGCCCTGGTACTGGACGCGCTGGCCGGGATGGACCCGGCCGACCGCGAGACCCTGGTCGCCGCGACCGGGGCGCTACGCGCACTCGCCGCGGCTCTCGGCGGCGAACCCGCCGCCCCTCGCGCGAACCGGCGCCCGTAGGGTCCGCGGGCGATACCGGTCCGGGCGCCCGGACCGGCTCAGCCGGCCACCGCGCTCAGAACGCTTCCTCCGGCAGTTCCATGATGTCGGTATCGAGCGCGGCGATAACGTCCTTCGTCGCGGTGAGTGTGGGCAGGATGTTCTTCGCGAAGAAGCTCGCCACCCCGACCTTGCCCGTGTAGAACGGCCGGTCCTTCTCCGGGGCTTCCGCGGCCAGGGCCGCCGCCGCCACCTCGGCCTGCGCCAGCAGCAACCAGCCGATCAGGAGATCACCGACCGCGAGCAGGAAACGCACCGAACCGAGACCCACCTTGTACAGCTCGGCGGGCTCCGACTGGGCCGCCATGGCGTATCCGCTCAGCGATCCCGCCATGGCCTGCACATCGCCCAGCGCGGTCCGCAACAGTGCCCGCTCGGCTTCCAGCCGTCCGGTCGGGGTGTCCAGGAACTCCGAGATCTTGCCGAAGATATGCGCGGCAGCGACGCCCTTGTCCCGGATGATCTTGCGGAAGAAGAAGTCCTGGGCCTGGATGGCGGTGGTGCCCTCGTACAGCGAGTCGATCTTGGCGTCGCGGAGGTACTGCTCGATCGGATAGTCCTGCAGATATCCGGAACCGCCCAGGGTCTGCAGAGATTCGTTCAGGTACTGGTAGGCCCGCTCGGAACCGACGCCCTTGACGATCGGCAGCAGGAAATCGTCCACCCGGTGGGCCGTCTCGGCATCCGCGCCGGAGACCAGTTCCGCGACATCGGCGTCCTGGTGCATCGCGGTGTAGAGGTACACCGCGCGCAGGCCTTCGGCGTACGCCTTCTGGGTGGCCAGGCTGCGCCGGACGTCGGGATGGTGGGTAATGGGCACCCGCGGCGCCGTCTTGTCCGCCATCCGGGTCAGATCGGCGCCCTGTACCCGCTCCTTCGCGTAGGAGAGGGCGGTCAGGTATCCGGCCGAGAGGGTGCCGCTCGACTTGACCCCCACCATCATGCGGGCGTTCTCGATCACCTTGAACATCTGGGCGATACCGTTGTGGGTGTCGCCGACGAGCCAGCCGACGGCGGGCTTGTCGCCACCGAAGGTCAGCTCACAGGTGGGCGAGGATTTCAGGCCCATCTTGTGCTCGACATTGGTGACATACACCCCGTTGCGCTCACCCGGTTCCAGCGTCTGCGGGTCGAACAGGTATTTGGGTACGTAGAACAGCGACAGCCCCTTGGTACCGGGTCCCGCGCCCTCGGGCCGCGCCAGCACCAGGTGGAAGACGTTCTCCGCGGTATCACCGACGTCGGCGCCGGAGATGAACCGTTTCACGCCCTCGATATGCCAGGTACCGTCGGGCTGCTCCACCGCCTTGGTGCGGCCCGCGCCGACATCGGAGCCCGCATCCGGTTCGGTGAGCACCATGGTGCCCTGCCAGTGCCGTTCGAAACCGGCCGCGGCCCAGTGCTTCTGCTGCTCGTTGCCGATCTCGTAGAGCACCTGGGCCATCGCGGCGCCCATATCGAAGAACACCGCCGCCGGGTTGGCACAGGTGATCATCTCGTTGACCGCCCAGGTCAGCGCCGCCGGAGCGGGCATACCGCCCATCCCCTCGGGCTTGCCCAGACGATTCCATCCGGCCTCGCGGATGGCGAGCACCGTCTTGGTCAAGGGTTCCGGGACGACAACCGAATGCGTCTCCGGCCGGAATTCCACCGGCTCGCGGTCGGCGGCCGCGAAGGATTCCGCCACCGGCCCCTCGGCCAAGCGTTTCACCTCGGCGAGGATCTCGCGCGCGGTATCGGTGTCGAGATCGCCGTAGGCGCCTGCGTCGAGCAGTTTGCCGAGCTCGTGAACCTCGAACAGATTGAACTCGATATCGCGCAGATTCGCCTGGTAGTGACCCACGGTTGTCCTCCTGGTCTGTGCCGTGGCGGCCCGGCGACCGCGCTGATACAGGCTTTTTTGACATCGTACGAACAGCAGCGTGCCCGACTCGGCACCGGATACGCAACTGCAGTCTCCCCCGGCGGTCGGGGCCGGGGGCTTCCGCGCCGCGGCCACCCGACCCGGCCGGGAACGCTCAACAGCCGGGTTGCAACGGCCAGCACTCCACCGGGCCGGCCGGACCCGGCACGGCCGGCTCCACGGTGGTGGTGGGCGCGGCCGGCTCGGCGGAAGGTCCGTCCGCGAGCAGCGACCCGATGATCGCGGTGAGTACGACGAGCCCGCCCACCACCGCGACGGCCAGTACCACCCAGCCGAGGAGGTCCTCGGTACGCCCCGAATCCGGGCGACGCCAGCTCGGTCGTTCCCGCGGCGGTTTCGGCGCCTCGGGCAGTTTGTCGGTGAACCCGGCGGCGATCAGTTCCGCGCGGTCCGGCGCCCAGCCGGTGAGCGCCCGGGTCGCGGCGCAGACCCGCCCTACTGTCCAGCGCGGCGGTCCGGGAGCGAAGTTCTCCAGGAAAATACGCAGTTCGGTCACCTCTACCGCATTTCCCACCACCACATCGACCCCGGGCCGCAACGTTTCCCGGCCCGGCCGCAACACCGCGCCCCGCATGGGGATCAATGCCACCGCACCGCACAACTGTCCGGGGTCGTAATCGGCGCGTTCGAAGGTCAGCCGCACCTCCCGCACGGCACTTTCCAGCCGCCGCACCGGATCGCCGCCGAATTCCAGGTCGAGATCGGCCGGGGCGTCACCCACCCGCCACGGCCCGTCCGGGGAGACCATCAGCATTCCGCTCTGCCGGCTCCGGAAGCCGACCACCTCGATGACCAGCACACCCTGTGGTGTCCAGACCACCGCACCGATCTGCCGGGTTCCGCGCTGGGTGCCGATACGAAGGTCGACGATGGCGAGCCCGGTAGTGGGCAGATGCCGCAGGCTTTCCACGAATTCCTGTTCGGCCGCGGATAGTTCCGCCCGATCGTCGACCTTCACCAGCATCGTGCTCTACCTCTGCCGTGTGTCGTAACGCCCCATGTCGTGACCGACCCCCGTGTCGGTCACGACCCGCCAGCCCCTTTCGTACCATTCATTCGGCCGGCGTCTCAGGTGAATTCGGAATCGCCGGGTCGTGTCCCGCCCCCTGAGGCCCGTACGGCGCGCCGAGGGGGATTCACACCCATTGCACGAGCTGATAGACGATGCCGTTCGGATCGGTTGTCTGGAAGTAGCGTTCACCCCATTCCTCGGTTTCGATCGGGGTGACGATCGGAACGCCCGCCGCGCACAGCCGCGCGTATTCGGTATCGATATCGTCCACCACGAATACGACGAGCAGACCGTCGCCCGCCGGTCCGGCGATACGCGCCGGTTTGAACGTGGACAGGCCGGTGCGCAGGTAGATGAGGTTCACCTTCGCCTCGGGATGCCCCAGGGATATGAATCCGTCGGCCGACATGCGCTCGGTGAATCCGAGGTGTTCGGTAACGAACGCCGCCGAAGCGGCGGGATCCGCGACGTTGAGAGAGATAGCTGTTTCGGTGATGCGCATGCGACCTCCGTAGGAAAAAACACCGTATGCTGTACGTAGTTTTACCCGATCCGAGCTCGCCGCACCTCATGACATACGTCACAGTGCGCACACCCGGATTACGGAACTCCGGCCGGAGGTTGCGAGCGCACACCGTCCGCATTGGCTAACCTGCAGCCATGTCTGACGCTCTGGCGCCCGAAAAACCCACGATCGCACTGGTACTCGGCGGCGGCGGTCCCGTCGGCATCGCCTGGCTCGCCGGACTCGCCACCGGGCTACGGGACGCCGGAATCGAACTCTCACTGGCCGACCGGATCATCGGCACCTCGGCCGGCGCGATAGTGGGCTCGGTCATCGCGGCCGACGCGGATCTGTCCACCCTGCTGGCGCCCCGGGCGCAACCCGCCGAACCGACGGAACCGGTCCGCCGCGACTACACCCCACTGCTCGAGATCTCCTCACTCCTGCGCCATATCGATCAGGACCGGGAGCTGGTACTACAGCGGGTGGGCGAACTGGCCATGGGCGCCGATACCGGCGATCCGGCGATTCATCTGGACCGCATCGGCTCCCTGGTCGGATTCGCCGACTGGCCCGAACGCGAACTGCTGGTCACGGCCGTGGACATCGGTACGGGCACGCTCACCGCCTGGACCCGCGGCGGCGCCGCGACCCTGGTCGAGGCACTGGCCGCCAGCACCGCGGTCCCCGGTGTCTTCCCCCCGATCGAAATCGCGGGCCGGCACTACATCGACGGCGGCGTGCGCTCCACCATCAACGCCGATCTCGCCGTGGGTTACGACGTGATCGTCATCATGGAACCGCTGGCACATGTGTATCCCCGCACCCGCGCCGACCGCGACCTGGGCCCGGCCCGGGAGATCTCCGTGGGCCCCGACGACATCGCCGTCGCGGCATTCGGCCCCGACCTGTTCGCCAGCGCCGCCCTGGGCCCCGCTTACGAATCGGGGCTCCGCCAGGCCGGGCCGGCGGCCGCCGAACTGAAGGATGTCTGGCCGGCCGGACCGTCCGCCTAGCCGCCGGGACGAACCCGCGCTCAGATCGCCCGGGGGCCGCGCGCGGCCCGCAGGCCGCCGCGAGGATTCCCGGCGCGGCCGGCCGGCTGGATCAACGCAGCGTCGATACCGATCCGCTGGGCGAATTCGGCGAGACCCGGGGTACCCGGATCCATGCTGAGCAGGTCCGTGGTCGTCGACCGGACCGAACGATAGTTGTGCACCTGGTCCGGTGCGAGCTCTTCGGCCCGCAACAGCAGAGTGAGAGCGCGATCCGGGCTACGCCGCTGGGCCCAGGCCCGGGCCACGTACAGGAGAAGCCGGGCATGGTCGGTCTCCGGAAGCCGGTCGGTGTCGACCTTGCCGGCCAGCCTGATCGCGGTTCCGGCATCGCCGAGTTCCACCGCGGCGCCGACTTCGCACAGGTCGACGGTGGTGGGCCCGAATACCGTGTGATGGTCGCGGCGGTCCGTTCCGAGCTCCGCGGCGAGCTCCCGGGCCCGGTGGAGCAGTTCATGAGCCCGGTCGGCGTCTTCGGTCTTCGCCGCGATGACGGCCAGTTGCAGGGTGAGCGCGCCGTACACACAGAGAGCACGCGGGTCGGCCGGCCCGGCCGGTTCCGCCAGTGCCGCGCATGCGGTGGACGCGATATGTTCCGCCTCGGCGAGCTGCTGGGCACGCTGGAAGATCAACGTGAGGTGGTAGGCACCCGCGGCCACCAGCACCGGGTCGGCGCTGCGCTGCGCCTTCGCCATCGCACGCTCGGCGGCCACCCAGGCGGCATCGAACTGCTGCAGGTCGGCCAGCGCGATACCCAACGCCGCATAGGCCTCGGCCAGCAATTCGGCTGCCCGGGACGCACCGTCGCGGGCAGCCGCCGATTCCAGTTCCGGAACCAGCTGTTCGAGCAGGCGCAGCAGATCACCGTAGCGGGCCTGCCGGGTACGGGCCCAGACGCTCTCCACGGCTTCGGCGAGACGCTGCGCATCGAAATCCACCGGACCATCGGTGATCATCGCTCGCAGCGGGTGATCGGCGGTGAGCAACCGGCGCAGCCCGACGGCCTCCTGCGGGATGCGCGCGGCGCGGGCGACGGGAGCGCTCGGCACCAGCTCCGCGACCGGCATATCGAGGACTTCGGCGATCCGTTCCAGCACATCGAGGGCCTTCACCGGCCGGACACCGCGCTCCACCTGGGACACCCAGGCTTCGGAGCGTTTGATCAGCGGCGCGAAATCTCGCTGCGACAGGCCTTTTCGTGAGCGATAGTAGGCGATCTTACGACCGATTCCCGACCCCTGATCCGTGGTCACCCGCGGACGCCCTGTATTGCGCCACCACCCGGAAACAGCGGGGCGGGACATACGGACAGTGCGCGCACGCGGCCGGGTGACCGGGGATCGAGGTCTGCCGCGGCTCCCGAACCGCGCGGATCCGCGGGGGGCACCGGTTCGTACATGCACGGCTCCTTCGGTGCGCCATCGTAGGACTTCTCCGACTTTGCGCCGATCCTAGCCAGGATTCGCCTGCCCCAGAAGTGGTTTCCTTTTTTCGCGAATTCCCGGAACGCCATTTCGGGCCTATGGTTTCCCGCCCGGAAATCCGGCTCGACCCCACCGCCGAGGACCCTGGAACCGGTGCGCGGAGCACCGGCCTGCGTAAGTGGCGACCGTATCCGGCTCCTGCTATACAGCTGGGATGCGGCGATGGATGGCCGGGGCGGCGACCGGCCTCGTTCTGGTACTGGTCCTGATGCTCGGCGGCTATCTGGCGATGAACTCGCGAACCTGGCAACTGACCGGTCAGCTGGTCGACCGGGTGGACACCGACGAGAAGATCGTGGCCCTCACGCTGGACGACGGACCGAGCGACCGCGCCGGCGAGGTACTCGATATCCTGGCGGCCGCCGATATCCCGGCCACCTTCTATCTGAACGGCCGCGATCTCGCCGCCCGGCCGGAACTGGGGCGCGCCATCGCCGCGGCCGGCCACGAGATCGGCAACCACACCTATTCGCACCGGCGCATGGTGCTGGTTTCGCCGGAAACCGTCGCCGACGAGGTGGAGCGAACCGATGCCGAGATCCGCAGGACCGGGTATCAGGGCGAGATCACCTTTCGCCCGCCGTACGGCAAGAAGCTGTGGACACTACCGAACTATCTGGCCCATCACGGCCGCACCACGGTGACCTGGGATGTGGAACCGGAGACCGAGAACAGCTCCACCGACGACATCGTGGCCGCCACGGTCGAGGCAGTCCGCCCCGGTTCGATAATCCTCCTGCACACCATGTACGGAAGTGGGGCGTCCCGTGCCGCCATCGGGCCGATCGTCGCGAAACTGCGCGCCGACGGATACCGCTTCGTCACCGTCTCCGAACTGTTCGCGTGAACCGGCGCACCACGGTCGTGAAACGCCGCGACCGGCGATGGGCGAGACGAACCCCCGGCGAGTAGGTTCGAAACGGCGCCGCGAGCGATATCCGCGATCGGCGCGGGAAGACCGATCCCACTCGAGAGGTGCACGTATGGTTTCGCCGTCGCGACCACGGATAACGCCCGGCCGGCTGCGTGAGCTGGGGCCGGTCAACTGGGTGCTCTGGCAGGTGCTCTCCCGCGCTTCCGGTACCGCGGACGCGCAGTTGTTCAGCACGCTCGGTCGTACCGGACGGCTGTTCCGCGGCTGGCTGCATTTCTCCGGAATGCTCATGCCCGCCGGGCGGTTGCGCCGTTTCGATAGCGAACTCGTGATCCTTCGGGTCGCCCATCTGCGTGAATGCGGCTACGAGACCGATCACCACATCCGTCTGGGCCGCCGGGCGGGTATCACCGCGGAAATCCTGGAGCGGATCCGCGTCGGAGCCGAGGCCGAGGGCTGGACGGATGAACACCGGGCCCTGCTCACCGCGGTCGACCAGCTGGTTCTGCAGCGCGATATCGACGACGACACCTGGGATCGGTTGTCCAACTTTTACGACGATCGCCGGTTGATCGAAATCGTGCTGCTGGTCAATCAATACGAGGGTCTGGCATCCACCATCACCACCCTGCGCATCCGGCGCGACGAGTTCCGGCCAGGGCGTCCGGCCGGACCCGCTAACGGCCACCGGTGAACGAAGCCGCCGGAAGGAATATCTCGTGCCCGGAATCGAACCGGACCGAAACCCCCTCCGCGCGCCAGTGCACTGCCGCCAATTCCGGGTCGCGGTCACCGAGGATCTCGAAATACACCGGATGCCCGTACCCGAGGCCGGGGTCGCGACCGACCATGACCTCGTCGGCGAGACGGCGGCGCAACAGCCAGCTCTCGCGCCGCACCAGCCCCACATGGTAGAGCGACCCGTCGTATTCGATGGTCCGCGGCTGCGTTTCGATACGCACCCGCTCGGAACGGACGAGCTGGGTATCGGCGAAGATCGCGGTCACGGCGATCAGGAGAAGCAGCAGCGAGGCGATGACGACCGCCGCTCGCGGCGGGCGAGCCGGCGAATCAGGAGACACAGCCGGAATATATCCCGCGGCACGGCGCGAGGCGACGCGAGCGGTACGGCGAGGATCATTCGCCAGCGGGTCGCGTAGGTCAGCGGAGCCTTGCCGATGGTGGCGGCGAATCGCCGCGCCGGGATCGAATGGCGGATCGAAGCGTGAACCGTACTACAGCGAACGCGGCGATGGCGGATATCGCCGCCGAGGTTCTCCTCGGGGCGGGCGTCGGGGTATGAACCGCTCGGTGACGCTGCCCTACTCGGCTTCTCGCCGCGGAGAAGAGCTCGGTACCGCCTGTCCGGAAGCGGCGGCCCGGAAAACCTCCGCAAACTCCTGGCATCGCGAAACCCGTTACCGGACCGGGCAACGGTGGGCGAGCCGCCGGTGCGATGGCCACCCGGCAACCCGTGGTCGCCGGGTCCCCGGAAAGCGCACGGCCCGGCGCGGTATCACCGCGCCGGGCCGGCTCGCGGGTATTCACGCGCCCCGCGTAATGGATCAGAAGTTGATCATATGCCCGGCCAGTCCGTGGATGGCCTCCTGTAGGGCTTCGCTCAAAGTGGGGTGCGTGTGCACATTGCGGGCCAGTTCGTTGACCGTGAGGTCCCACTTCTGCGCCAAGGTGAGCTCCGGCAGCAGTTCCGAGACATCCGGGCCGATCAGGTGTCCACCGATCAGCTCCCCGTACTTGTTGTCCGAGATCAGCTTGACGAAACCGGTGGCATCGCCGAGACCGTGCGCCTTGCCGTTGGCGGTGAAGGGGAAGGTCGCGACCTTCACGTCGTAGCCCTCGTCCCGCGCCTGCTGCTCGGTGAGCCCGAAGCTGGCCACCTGCGGCTGGCAGAAGGTGGCGCGCGGCATCATCCGGTAGTCGCCGAGGGTCAGGGTTTCCGCGCCGCCGATGGTTTCGGCCGCCACCACGCCCTGCGCTTCCGCGACGTGCGCGAGCTGCAGTTTCGCTGTGACATCGCCGATGGCGTAGATATGCGGCACATTGGTGCGCATATTGTCGTCGATGGCGATGGCGCCGCGGTCGGTGAGCTCGACGCCGGTGTTCTCCAGCCCGTAGCCCTCCACCCGGGGCGCGAAGCCGACGGCCTGCAGCACCTTGTCGACCGTGACGGTCTCGACCGAGCCGGACTTGTTGTCCTTGATCGCGACGGTGACCTTGGCGCCGTCGTCGTCGATGGACTGGACCGCGGCTCCGGTGGTGATGGTGATGCCGAGCTTCTTGTACGCCTTGGTGATCTCCTTGGAGACATCGGCGTCCTCGTTGGGCAGCGCCCGGTCGAGGAATTCGACGATCCGCACGTCCACGCCGTAGTTGCGCAGGACGTACCCGAACTCCATCCCGATCGCGCCGGCGCCCACGATGAGGATCGAACCGGGCAGGTCGCGGGTGAGGATCTGCTCCTCGTAGGTGACCACGTTCTTGCTCAGCGAGGTGCCCGGCAGCAGTTTGGTGACGGTGCCGGTGGCGATGATGACGTTGTCGAAGGTGATCGACTCGGTCCCGCCCTTGCCGAGTTCGACCGAAAGCTCGTTGGGTCCGGTGAACGACCCCTTGCCGTCGTATTCGGTGATCTTGTTCTTCTTCATCAGGAAGTGGACGCCCTTGACCCGGCCGTCCGCGACCTTACGGCTCCGGTCGTAGGCCGCCCCGAAATCGAACGACGCCTCCCCGGTGATGCCGAAGGTTTTGGCTTCCTTGGTGAAGATATGAGCGAGCTCCGCATTGCGCAGCAGCGCCTTGGAGGGGATGCAGCCCACGTTCAGGCATACGCCACCCCAGTATTTCTGCTCGACGATCGCTGTTCGCAGGCCGAGTTGAGCGGCGCGGATCGCGGCGACGTAACCGCCGGGACCAGCACCGAGAACGACGACATCGTAGTGGGAAGTCACGATGTCGAGCCTAACTCTCTTCACTTCGGGCAGGGCCACCCGCCCGCCTCCCGGTGGTGAGCACACCGGAAGGCCCGGATCCCGCGAACAGCGTTCGCCCGGCCGGGTACCGGATACCCGGCCTCAACCGAGCAGGAAGGCTACGAGGAACCCGGTCGACGTCGCGATACCCACCCACCAGCCGCCCTCCCGATACGCCTCCGGCATGAGCGAATCGGCGAGGACGGCGACGGTGGCGCCGCCGGCGAAGGCCTGGATGGCACTGATGGGGGTGGTGGTGAGGTGATCGGAGAGCCCGTGTCCGGCGACGGTCACCACGACCAGTGCCGCGCCGGTCAGGACCCACAGCAGGAACACTCTGCCGCGGGCGATATCGCGCTGCCGGTGCAGGATGGCCGATCCGCCGATCGCCTCGGGCACATTTCCCGCGGCGATGGCGACGAGGAGAGCCAGACCACCACCGGAACCCGAGGAGACACCGAGTGCCGTGT
Source organism: Nocardia sp. X0981 (assembly GCF_977089955.1). Classification (NCBI taxonomy): domain Bacteria; kingdom Bacillati; phylum Actinomycetota; class Actinomycetes; order Mycobacteriales; family Nocardiaceae; genus Nocardia; species Nocardia sp. X0981. The sequence goes on from NZ_OZ372435.1 coordinate 929,509, forward strand.
TCTCCGGGACACCGTCGAGAACCGTGCCCAGCATGAGCGCCCACCCCACCGCGGTCGCACCCTCGCGCCGCTCGAGCAGCCGGTCGGCGCCGACGTACACGGCAGCGCCGATCACGAGGGCCAGACCCGCCGTCACCGCTCCGGCCTGTACGAAGGCGGGTTCGAACAATTCGTTGGTGACCGCGGCGATCATGGCGCCCGCCCCGAAGGCCATGAGCGAGGCGAGCAATGGGGCGGGCAATGTGGTGCGCAGGCCGATGGCCGCACCGATCACCAATGGAATTGCCGTACCGAGCCCATACAGCAGTGCGGTTCCCATAAGGTGAACACTATGTGTTATGGGGTTATTGCGAAGCTCGTGCCGGACCGAAAGAAATTATTCTAGAATTTCCCTCTAAAATAAAGCCGCGCGGGCGGTTCGGATATTTGTCCGATTCGACTGCCCCCTCCGTGACCGGACCTGCGAGTAGCCAACTCTCGGCAAACGCCCAGCGTGCTACCGGTGCGCTACGAAAGAGCCCATCGATGATGAGAGGGGCCGGATTTTCGGTATTGTCTGGCGCGATGTCACAGGAAGCGAATTCGGGACGAAGGTACGCCGGCCAGCCCGTAGAAGATCGGCAACGCGAGCGACGCGCGCGTTTTCTCGAATCCGGCCTGACGGTTTTCGCCCGCGACGGGTATGCCAATAGTTCGGTCGGCGCGATTTGTAAAGACGCGGGGTTGTCCTCGCGCCAGTTCTACGAGGAGTTCACCGGCCGTGAATCCTTACTTCTGGAACTCTTCGCCCTGATCGACCGGGAATCCCGAGACGCCGTGCTGGCCTCACTGCAGCACAGCGCCGAAGATAGTTCGCTGAACCGGATCGATGCCGCGATCCGGGCCTATGTGCAGTCCATCGGCACCGATATGCGGCGGGCTCGGGTCGTGCTCGTCGAAGTCGTCGGCGCCGGAAACAAAATGGAGAAGATGCGCACGGAATCGCGCCGCGCCTGGAGCGCGGTGCTGGCCCAGGCCGCCGAGGACGCGGCGCTGCACGGCGAGATCCCGACCGGCGACTACGACATGCGCATGCTCGCGATCATCGGCGCGGTCAACTATGTGGTGGAGGAATGGAGCGGCAGTGCGCCCAGAAAACCGCTCGACGAGGTCATTCACGTACTGAGCCGGATCATCGCCGGCGCCGTCCGGGCCTGAACGCGGCGGCTTCCGGTCGCCCCGTATTGCGGCTAGCCTCGAGGCGATGGAAACCGTTCCCATCCAGATGCCGGACGGCAGCACCGTGCCGGTGCGGCTGGTCCCCGCCGCGGGCCCGCACCGGCACCCGGTGGCTCCGGACACCCCGCGTCCGGTGCTGGTCGTGATTCCCGGACTCGGGGTACCCGGCGAGTTCTATCTGTACTTCGCCCGGGAACTCGCCCGCCGCGGTATGGATGTCGCGATCGGCGAACTGCGCGGTAACGGCGACAGCCTGCCGAAACCGAGCGCGGCCAGCTCCTACGGTTATCACGAACTCGCCGCGGTGGATTTCCCGGCGATCTTCGAGGTGGTACGGGATCGCTTTCCGGGCGGTACCCCCTACCTGCTGGGCCACAGTATGGGCGGGCATCTGGCGGTGCTCTACGCGGCCCGGGTACGTGGCCGGCTCGGCGGCCTGGTTCTCGTGGCCTCCGGCACCCCCTACTACCGCGGTTTCCGCGGCTTGTTCGGTCCGGGCGTGTTGGTCGGCACCGCCGCGGTATCGCTCACCGCCAATCTCGCCGGGGTCTGGCCGGGCGACAAACTGGGCCCCAACGGTTTCGGCCGGCAGTCGAAGGTACTGATCTCCGACTGGGCCCGGCTGGCCCGCACCGGCCGGTTCGCCCCGGCCGGTGCCGATATCGACTACGAGGAGCGGATCTCCCGCCTCACACTGCCCGTACTCTCCATCACCATGACCGGCGACGAACTCGCCCCCCGGGCCTCGGCCCGGCATCTCCTCGACAAGCTGCCCGCGGCGGACAAGACCACCTGGCACGAGCCGCGGCGGCTCGGGCACAACGGCTGGATCCAGGAGCCGAGCAGTGTCGCCGACCGGATCGAAACGTGGTTACGCGACAGGTGACCGGTACACGGTCATACCGAAGTCCGGCCTTCGACGAGCATCTGGGTGAAGAATTCGTAGATGAGGGCCGCCTGGAACGCCGACTGTTTGTTGTCGGCGGCACCGCCGTGCCCGCCCTCGATGTTCTCGTGGTACCAGACCCGATGCCCCTGCGTCTCGAGCAACGCGGCCATCTTGCGGGCGTGCCCGGGATGCACGCGGTCGTCCCGCGTCGAGGTCGTGAGCAGAATAGGGGGATACGCGGCGCTCGCCCCGGTTTCCATCGCTTTCTGGTAGGGCGAATACCTGCTGATGTAAGCCCATTCTTCGGGCACATCGGGATCACCGTATTCCGCGACCCAGGATGCCCCGGCCAGCAGCAGATGATACCGCCGCATATCCAGTAGCGGTACCTGGCAGACGATCGCCCCGAACAACTCCGGATAGCGAGTGAGCATCACTCCCATCAGCAATCCGCCGTTACTGCCGCCGACCGCGCCGAGTTGCGGCGCGGTGGTTATCCCGCGTGCCACGAGATCACGGGCAATCGAGGAGAAATCCTCGTACACCTTGTGCCGGTTGGCTTTCTGGACCGAGGTATGCCATTGCGGCCCGTACTCTCCGCCGCCGCGGATATTGGCCATCACCCAGGTGCCGCCCCGCTCCAGCCACCCCATCCCGGAAGCACCGCTGTAGGCGGGAGTCCGCGACACCTCGAAACCGCCGTACCCGGACATGACGGTAGGTGCCGGCCCCTCCCGGTGGTCCCGGTGCCGGATCACGAAGTACGGAATCATCGTCCCGTCGTCGGAGCGGGCGAAGAACTGTTCGGTCTCGATACCGGATGCGTCGAAGAAGGCCGGCTCCTGCTTCCATTCGGTGACCGCCGCGCCCACCGAACCCGCCAGCAGTGTGGTGGGTGTGGTGAAACCGCTGGTCATCAACATGAAATCGTCACCGCCCTCGAGCGGGTCGAGATTCATGACGTTGGTGGTGGCCATGGCCGGGGCATCGGCCAGCGGTTCGGTGCGCCAGCCTTCCTCCCCGGGGGTGAGCACGTACAGCTTGGTCTGCACATCCTCGAGGGTCACCAGCAGCAGATGATTCTCGGTCCAGCCGTAACTGTGCAGCGAGGTGTGCGCGTCCGGTTCGAACAGAACCTCGAATCGTCTCTCCCCGTCCAGGAATGCGGGGAAGTTCGTGGCGAGCAGCGCACCGGCGGGATAGGTGCGTCCGCCTACCGCCCAGGCGGACTTCAGCCGCACCAGCAGCCAGTCCTTGTACCACGACTCGTCGGCGTCGGAGGGGGTTTCCAGCTGGGTCAGGGAACCGTCCGGCCCGAGGAGGAACACGTCTTCGTTGAAGAAGTCGGTGGCCCGGCCGATGTAGTGCCGTTCGTAGCCCGGCGTCCGGTCGTAGCCGGCCGAGACGGCGACATCGCTCACGGCGCCCTCGAAAACGGTTTCGGCGGCCTCCAGCGGTGTGCCGCGCCGCCAGCGTTTCGCGAGTCGCGGGTAACCGGAATCGGTGAGGGAACCGGGGCCGAAATCCGTTCCGACATACACCGTATCGATATCGATCCAGCTGATCCGGGATTTCGCCTCCGGGAGGAAGAATCCGCCGTCCGCGGGTGCGACGAACGCCCGTGTCCCGAGGTCGAATTCACGCACCACCTTGGCGTCCGCGCCACCGCGGGAGAGGCTGATCAGCGCCCGGGACTGTTCGGGGCGGAGCACGCCCGCCCCGCCCCACACCCAGTTCTCCCCTTCCTCCGCGGCGAGTGCGTCGAGGTCGATGAGGACATCCCAGTCCGGCTCGGCTTTCACATACTCCGCGAAGGTGGTGCGCCGCCACAGCCCCCGTGGATGCCGCGCGTCCCGCCAGAAGTTGTACAGCCACTGCCCGCGCCGTCCCGGAAAGGCGATCTTGGCGTCGGTGTCGAGCATGTCCAGGATCCGCCGCTGCAGCGTATCGAACCGGTCGGCGGCGGCGAACCGTTCCAGCACGACCTCGTTGTGTGCCCGGGCGAAATCCAGGGCCCGTTCGCCGGTGACCTCTTCGAGCCAGAGATAGGGATCGGCCTCGCTGTCCTGTACACCACCACTCATCCGACCATTGTGACCCAGCGGAACCACACCGCGGCCACCACCGGCACTACTCGCGCCCCCGCGTCTTCTCCGCGGCGAAGGTGGGCGGTATCTCGTTCCTGGCGGTGTCGAACAGTTCGGCGCAGCGGGTGAGCAGCCGGCACAGTGTTTCCCGTTCCGCCTCGGTGAATCCGTCGGAGACCGAACGTTCCACGGCGATCGCGCGGGCGTCGGCGTCGCGCATCACCGCTTCGCCCTTGTCGGTCAGCCGGGTTTCCAGCATGTTCTTGTGCCACGGATGGGGGGTGCGCTCGATCAGGCCACGGTCGACGAGGTTGGTCAGCACGGTGTTCATTGTCGGCGGGGTCACCCCGCACAACCGGGCCAGTGCCGCCGCGGAGATTCCCGGATTGTCGGTGAGGAACAGCAGTGCGGCGTATTGCGCCTCGGTGACGCCCGCCGGTTTCAGCACGGCGGACTTGGCCGCGGTACGCGCTTGCTCGGCACGTTTGACATACGAACCGATGCGTTCTTCGGCGGGCATGGACGTCATGCAGGCATGGTATCCAGCCTCCCTAGCATTAGAGCCTTGACTGACATTAGACCTCTAATCTAATTTAGGGTACGCACTCGTCAGGTATCCGTCTCGATTGGTCCACAGGAAGGCCGAAACATGCCCCACTCCAGGTATCCGCGCTGCTCCACAGCCTTTTTCTCGATCGCCGCCGCGCTCGCTCTCACCGGATGCGGCCACGCCGCGGCGCCTCCACAGCCGAGCCGTATCGATACGGCCTTCGAACTCCCCGGCGAGCGCGTCTACCCGGAGGGAATAGCGGTCGACGAAACCACCGGCGACGTCTACGTCGGCTCCTTCGCCGACGGCACGATCTACCGCGCCGGCCCCGGAGCCCACCGCGCCGAGACCTACCTGCCCGCCGGAACCGACGGCCGCCGGACCGCGAACGGACTACGAGTGGACCGGCACGGCCGGCTCTGGGTGATCGACTCCACCACCGGGGTGGCCGTCTACGACACCGGCTCGCGCGCCCTGCTCGCCCGGTTCGAGGCAACCGGCGACGCCCCGCGCTTCGTCAACGACATCGCCCTCGGTCCGGACGGTTCGGCGTATCTCACCGACAGCCGCCGCGCGGTGGTCTACCACATCACACCGGACGCCCTGGTCCGCGCGATCGAGACCGGCGGCCACGGCACCCTGGACCGGTCCTTCGATCTGCGGGCGGCGCTGGAACCGTACGATCCGGAGACATACACCCTCAACGGCATCGTCGCCGACGCCACGGGCTCGTACCTGCTCACCGTCGACTCCACCGGCGGTGGCCTCTACCGCATCGACCTCACCTCGGAGACCGGGCGGGTCCGCAGAGTGACGCTCGACGGGGGTGACCTCGCCCTCGGCGACGGACTCGTTCTCGACGGCACCACGCTGTGGGCGGCACACAACACCGACAACACCGTGACCCGGTGGACGGTATCCGCCGACGGCACGACCGCTACCCGGACCGCCGTCCACCGTGACGACGCATTGGGGACGCCCACCACACTGGCCCGCATGCCCGGATACAACCTGGTGGTGGCCTCCCAATTCGACAGAGGCGGTCCACTGGGGCCCGGTACACCGGATACTCCGTTCCGCGTCCTCTCGGTTTCGGGTATCTGAACACGTTGGGCGCCTCGCCTACGAACCGAGGCAAAAGAGTTGACCTACAAGCTACTCGAGGCCGCCGAACCACTGACACACAGGTGACCCGCTCCCCGTGAAGGCGACCAGCTCAGGTGGTCGCGTTGCGGATGGCCGGTTCCAGATCTCCATGCCACCCGACCGGCAACCGCCGAGACGCGACCGGTCTCTCCGGCCGTCAGCCGGATGTACCGGTTACGAAGACCACCCGCTGCCCGGTGATCCGGGCAACAGTCGCGAAATCGGTGTCATCGCACAAGATGGTGAGCCGGCTGTGTTCGGCGGTTGCCGCGATGAGGAGGTTCACCGGACCGGCCGAGCGGTGGGTCCCCTGCTCCGTCATCAGCTGCTGAACCTCTTCGGCACGCTCGTAGGCCCGAGCCGACATCGGGGCCCGGCCGAACAGATCATGTAGCAACCGCCGCTTCTCGAGCCGGTCGGCCAATGATCGAGCCGAGTACAGGAATTCGAGTTCCACGATCGGACAGGTGGCGATCACTCCCGCGGCCAGTTGATCGGCCCACGCCTTCCGGTAGGGCTCCTGGAGAATTCGGAACAGCCCGGAAGTATCGAGGAGGTAGATGGCGGGGGTCACCGGCGGTAGGACGCCTTGTTGTCGAGAAATTCGTCGAAGTCGCCCTGGTCCGCCATTTCACCGAGGCGCGCAAGGGCGCGCATCCGTACCAATCGTTGGCCGACCTCGCGAAGGGCGGCATTGACCGTGTCCTTCTTGGTCTTGGTACCCAGGACCTCCGCCGCGATCGCCAGCGCTTCGTCATCGATCTCGATCGGCGTCTTGGAAGATCCCATGGCCACCCACCTTCCTTGGATATCCCCTATATCAGACACAGACGTCCAGGACACCGCGTGAGCTCGCGGCGACGCAGACGACAAACGGCCGTGGGCCGGCCCACCCGACGGTGGACCGGCCCACGGTTCGAAAGGTTCGCCGAGCGGCGGGACTCAGAAGTCCATACCACCCATGCCGCCGGTCGGATCGGCCGGCGCGGCGGCCGCCTTCTCCGGCTTGTCGGCGACAACGGCCTCGGTGGTCAGGAACAGGGCCGCGATGGAGGCCGCGTTCTGCAGGGCCGAACGGGTGACCTTGACCGGGTCGGCGACACCGGCGGCCAGCAGGTCCTCGTACTCGTTGGTCTGGGCGTTGAGACCCTGACCGGCGGGCAGGTTGGCAACCTTCTCCGCGACCACGCCGGGCTCGAGGCCGGCGTTGAAGGCGATCTGCTTCAGCGGAGCCGACAGCGCCACCTTCACGATGTTCGCGCCGGTCGCCTCGTCACCCTCGAGCTTCAGATCGTCCAGCGCGGGGACGGCCTGCAGCAGGGCCACGCCACCACCGGCGACGATGCCCTCCTCGACGGCGGCCTTCGCGTTGCGGACGGCGTCCTCGATACGGTGCTTGCGCTCCTTGAGCTCGACCTCGGTGGCGGCACCGGCCTTGATCACCGCGACACCGCCGGCCAGCTTGGCCAGCCGCTCCTGCAGCTTCTCGCGGTCGTAGTCCGAATCCGAGTTCTCGATCTCGGTGCGGATCTGCGCCACCCGGCCCTTGATGGCCTCCGCGTCGCCGGCGCCCTCGACGATGGTGGTCTCGTCCTTGGTGACGACGACCTTGCGCGCCTGACCGAGCAGCTCGATACCGGCGGTCTCCAGGGAGAGGCCGACCTCTTCGCTGATGACCTCGCCACCGGTGAGGATGGCGATATCGGCGAGCTGGGCCTTGCGGCGGTCACCGAAGCCCGGAGCCTTGACGGCCACGGACTTGAAGGTGCCACGGATCTTGTTGACGACCAGGGTCGACAGGGCCTCGCCCTCGACGTCCTCGGCGATGATCAGCAGCGGCTTACCGGCCTGGATGACCTTCTCCAGCAGCGGCAGCAGATCCTTGACGGTGGAAACCTTCGAGCCGACCAGCAGCAGGTACGGATCCTCGAGGACCGCTTCCTGACGCTCGGGGTCGGTGACGAAGTAGCCCGAGATGTAGCCCTTGTCGAAGCGCATACCCTCGGTCAGCTCCAGCTGGAGGCCGAAGGTGTTGCTCTCCTCGACGGTGATGACGCCTTCTTTGCCGACCTTGTCCATGGCCTCGGCGATCAGCTCACCGATGGACGGGTCGCCCGCGGAGATCCCGGCGGTGGCGGCGATCTGCTCCTTGGTCTCGACCTCCTTGGCGGTGTCGAGCAGCTTGGCGGTGACGGCCTCGACGGCCTTCTCGATACCACGCTTCAGGCCCAGCGGGTTCGCGCCGGCCGCGACATTGCGCAGGCCCTCGCGCACCAGCGCCTGGGCGAGCACGGTGGCAGTGGTGGTGCCGTCACCCGCGACGTCGTCGGTCTTCTTGGCGACTTCCTTGACCAGCTCGGCGCCGATCTTCTCGTACGGGTCCTCCAGCTCGATCTCCTTGGCGATGGATACACCATCGTTGGTGATCGTGGGGGCGCCCCACTTCTTCTCGAGCACGACGTTGCGGCCCTTCGGCCCCAGCGTCACCTTGACCGCGTCGGCGAGGCTGTTCAGACCCCGCTCGAGGCCGCGACGGGCCTCTTCGTCGTACGCAATTGTCTTGGCCATTGCGGTGAGATCCTCCAAGTAATGAGGCTGACACACAGGATGACCGCCTTGTCGGGTCACCCTTAGCTACGCTGTGGCCAGGCTCGGTGCCCGCGACGGACGACCAGGGGTGTCGTGTACCCGATCTCACCGTCCCGACCTGGCACTCACCGGTCGAGAGTGCCAATGCCATTTTTAGCACTCGTCGATGGAGAGTGCAAGGTCGAGGGGGCGGGTCCCTCGGGAATCCCGGCCACCTCGCACCACCGGGAGCGGCGGACCATCTCGTCAGAGGCCGTCGGTCACCCGCAGGGCGAGAGCCAGGAAGGCATCGGCCCGGCGCTCCTCGGGAGTGCGGGGCTCCCCTTCGTCGACGGTGACGAATTCGGCATCGTGGAGCAGCAGCTCGGCTTCGACCCGCATGATGGCGCGAATGAACGGCGGCGCGACCTCGGGCGGCAGATCGCCGTTGACGATATAGCTCCCATCCGACAGGGACTCGGTGGAGACGTAGGACAGCGCGCGCAGCAGATCGTCCCGGGGCTCACCGGCCACCAGGTCGGAGTCCGTTTCATCCGCCATTGCTATAGATTACCGGGACACCTGCCTCGTCGGGTGTCCCGGTGCTCGATCCGGGCGCTTCCACGCCGCCCGTCCGGCCTACCGCTCGCCGGCGACGATCTGCTGGAGAATTTCGACCAACCGGGTCTCGATGGCATCCTTGCGCAGGCCCGCGTCGCTGAGGATCCCGGAACCGTTCTCCTGTTCCAGCAGCGCCAGCAGAATGTGTTCGGTACCGATGTAGTTGTGCCCCAGCCGTAGCGCTTCACGGAACGTCAGCTCCAGCGCCTTCTTGGACTCCCCGTCGAACGGCACCAGCCCGCTCATCTTGCCGGCCGCGGTGGCCGCCTTCAGCGCCTCCGGGGAAATCTCCGCGGCCGAGCCGGCCCCGGCGGCCGCCGCGGCGGCGTTCCCCAGGTCCGCCAGGGCCACCCCCTGGTTCACGATCAACTGGCCGGCCAGACCGTCGGCCTCACTGAGCAGCCCGAGCACCAGATGAGGCAGGGAGATCTGCTCACCACCGGCGATGCTCGCGGCCTCCTGGGCGGCCACCACCACCGCGCGGGCCCGCGGGGTGAATTTCGCGAAGCCGGCGTTGGGATCCATCTCCGCCGAGGGGTCACCCGGCGATTTGGGCACGAATCGCTTCTGCGCCGCCTGTTTGCTGACACCCATACTCGCGCCGATCTCGGTCCACGAGGCACCGGAGCGGCGCGCCTGATCGACGAAGTGGCCGATCAGATGGTCGGCCACTTCCCCGAGATGACCGGCCGCGACGACCGCGTCGGTGAGTTGTTCCAGCACATTGTCGGGCCGGGCTTTTTTGATGACCTCGATGAGGTCGTCCAAACGTACTGGCGAAGTCATGCGTCAACTATAGGTTGACGCATGACTCGTCGTCAACCAAAAGTTGACGATCATCCACCGTCAGGTACGGCCACCCGGACGACGCAGACGCAACCGCGAATCACTCCGGATCACCGGCCGGCGGATCTCCGGCCGGCGCAGCACCGGCAGGCGGCGATCCGCCCGGCGCTGAGCCCGGCGCTCCGCCGGTTTGTACTGCCAGGTCTCCGGACGGGCGGCCACCCAGCGCCGCGAATACCAGGCGAACGGAATATGACCCAGATACAGCACGATCAGCACCAGCAGCAGCACGATCGGGTAGGTGATGAGCGCCGCACCGGCCAGCGCCACCAGGACGAGCAGACCGGCCGCGGCCTGCGGTGCCACCGATACCGACTTCAACGCCAAGGTGGGGATGGTGCTCACACACAGCGCGGCGGCGAAGACCGTCCAGGCCGCGACCACGGGAAAACTGATCCACCAGCCGTCACCGAACTGCACATACACCGCGATCGGCGCCATGGCGATGAGCGCACCCGCCGGAGCCGGCACCCCGACGAAGTACTCCCGAGCCCAGTCCGGCCGCGTGTCGTCGTCCATCAGGGTGTTGAAACGCGCCAGGCGCAGCACGATACTCACCGCGAACAACAGCGCGATGATCCAGCCCGACCCGCTGCTCTCCCCGTCGAACAACGCCACGTAGAGCACCAGCGCCGGTGCCACCCCGAAGGAGATGGCATCGGAAAGCGAATCCAGCTCCGCACCGATGCGGGTCGTCGCCGACAGCAACCGGGCCAGGCGGCCGTCCAGGGTGTCCAGTACCGCGGCGGCACCGATCATGGCGAGAGCGATCTCCAGCTCGCCCTCCAGGCCGAACTTCACCGCCGACAGACCGGAGCACAACGCCAGAATCGTGACGATACTGGGCAGCAGCCGGATCGAGCGGCGCCGCCTGCCTTCGATGATCTGCTCCATCACGCACCGGTCGGCGGCAGGACCGCCAGCACCGTCTCCCCCCCGATGGTCCGCTGCCCCACGTTCACGAGCAGTTCGGTACCGGCCGGGAAGTACGTATCGACGCGCGAGCCGAACCGGATCAGACCGTAGGTGTCGCCGATGGTGACCCGATCACCGGCGGCGGCGTCACAGACGATCCGCCGGGCCAGCAGACCGGCGATCTGCACGACCACGACCTGCTCGCCGGCGGGGGTGTCGATCACCATACTGTTGCGTTCGTTGACCGCGCTGGCCTCCGGCAGGTCGGCGGATTTGAAGCGGCCGCGCTGGTAGCGCACCTCGCGTACCACGCCCGAGACCGGGGTCCGCTGGACGTGCACATCCAAAACGGAGAGGAAGATACTCACCCGCGGCAGCGGTTTGTCGCCGAGCCCCAGCTCGGCGGGTGGGGCGGCCGTATCGACGAGCGCCACTTCGCCGTCGGCGGGCGCGACCACCACGCCGGGACGGTTGGGCGGCACCCGATGCGGGTGGCGGAAGAACGTCGCGCTCGCCGCGGCCGCCACGAAACCGGCCCGGCGCAGCCAACGGCGTTTGCGGCTCAGGACCGCGACGGCCAGGGGAGCGGCCACGAAAGGCAGGCCGGCCGGATGTAGGGGCGGAATCGACTTCCGCACCAGGTCGGCCAGATGGCCCGGACCGGAGCGTTCCGGAGTGCCGGGCGGAGTGGGACGGCGTGCCACTTATTCCTCTTTCGTACTCGGTTCGTTTCGCGCGGACCTCCGGTGGCGGCCGGACACCCGCGGCATCCCGGCCGAACCCGTCCGGCGCAAGCGTTCACCTTACGCCGAACAGGCTCGTGGCACCGGGTGCCGAACCGAGATCTACCGGCGAAGGACCAGCCTGACCAGGAACAAAAGGATCACGGCGCCGGCCAGACAGGTGAAGAAACTGAACCACCAGCCGCCGCTCTCCACATCGACCCCGAAGGCGGAGAGCAGGAAACCACCGAGGAGACCGCCTATGACACCGACCACAATATTGAGCAGAATGCCCTGTTGAGCATCGGTTTTCATGATCTTACTGGCAATCCATCCGGCAATACCGCCGATGATGATCCAGCCGATGATGCCGAGACCGAGCATGAGTTGTTCCTCGCTTCTCTTGTCGGTGTCACGCCGCGGCAGCGGGCGCGTACCGACGCAATACCCGGGCGGACCCTCGATAACCCCGGTGAAATGTCGGCGAAGCGACGCTCCTGTGCGAACATGGAGCTAATATGAGGATGCCTCATGTCTTTGGAATACCCGGAAGCTGTCGCTGACGGCGACCGGGCGAGGAATCCAACTCGAATGCGGGTCCACTCTCACGGCGGCGCCGCCGCAGGTACATAGGAGAAGCACCATGGCTGCTCAGCTCGCCCAGACCACCGGGGCGCAGTACACCGCGATCCTGGGGCTGGGCGTCTACCGTCCGGCGCGCATAGTCACCAACGAGGAAGTAGCCGGCCCGATCGACTCCAGCGACGAGTGGATCCGTACCCGGTCGGGGATCCGCACCCGGCGGTTCGCCGATGAATCCGAAACCATCCATTCGATGAGTGTGGCCGCCTCCCGCGGCGCCCTGGAAGCCGCGGGAATCGCCGGTGACCAGGTCGATTGCGTTATCGTGGCAACTTCCACCCATCTGCTGCTGACCCCGGCCGCCGCGCCGCGCATCGCCACCGAACTGGGTACCGGCGGCGCCGCCGCGTTCGATATCTCGGCCGGTTGCGCCGGGTTCTGTCACGGCCTGGCCATGGCCTCGGATCTGATCCGCGCGGGCACCGCCTCGCATGTGCTGGTGATCGGGGTGGAGAAGCTCAGCGATACGGTGAACCCCGCCGACCGGGGCACCGCCTTCCTGTTCGCCGACGGCGCGGGCGCGGTGGTGGTCGGCCCCGCCACCGAGACGGGTATCGGCCCGACCGTCTGGGGCTCGGACGGCACTCAGCACCGGGCCATTCGCCAGGACAAGGACTGGGTCGAATTCTTCGCCGAAATCGAGGAGAAGGGCACCGACGCCGTTCGCCCCTATCTCGCGATGGAGGGCACCGCGGTGTTCCGCTGGGCGGCGCATTCGCTGGAGAAGGTCTGCCGCGATGCCGTGGACCGGGCCGGACTCTCCACCGACGACCTCGACGCCATGATCCCGCACCAGGCCAACGGGCGGATCATCGAGATCATGGCCCGGGTGCTGAAACTCCCCGAGCGCTGCGCGCTGGCCAACGATATCGAGGAAACCGGTAACACTTCGGCGGCCTCGATACCGCTGGCAATGGAAACGATGCTGCGCACCGGACAGTCGCAACCGGGCGATACCGCGCTGCTGATCGCCTTCGGCGCCGGCCTCTCCTATGCCGCGCAGGTCGTGAAGCTGCCGCCGTTCAGCTCGTCTCGGCCGCTGTCCTGATCTTCGCCAGCGATTCGTTCATCCCACGCACCAGGTTCTCCTCGAAAGCCGGTTCACCACCGAGGACAGCGTTGATCAGTGTGCGGGAGACCCAGGTGGTGCCGTTGGGAACGTCCCGGCGTTCGACCAGCCGGGTGCCCTCCTCGGTGGGTTCGAGGGTGTAGGTCCAGACAGTACGGTTCTGGCTGACCCGGAAGGCCAGGGCACTGTTCTTCTCGTAGCGCAGGATCCGAGAGGTCGTCGGCCAGAACTTCCACCCGTCGCGATTGACATTGATCGTCAGGGTGCCCGCCTTGGGCTTGCCGATGGGGATCATGCGGACACACTGGGGACTGAACTCCGGCATCCGGCTCGGATCGGAGATCACCTCCCACACCCGCTCCGGCGACGCGGCGATATCGATGCTGGCTTCCAAATTCTTCGGCAACATTGCCTCCGGGTAGCTGAGACTCCAAGTATCAGAAAGAGTAGCGATCGGCGACGGCTCGGTCACGTTTTCTCGCGGCGCGTATCGATTCCGCGGTGATGAAAGCAGAATTGATACAGCACGAGATCGGTCGCCCTATCCGGCACTGCAAGCAGGACACACCCAGCGAACATTCAGCTACCTCGAGGTGATGGGCCGTGAACCTTCGCTCGCTTCTACGCCGCCAGAACTCCCCGGGTCTACCTCAGCTCCCGGTCATCGAACCGGACGACACCACCCCGAACGACCGCATAGACGAACGACTGGAACGTCTGCTCACCCCCACCGAACTCGATATGGTGCTCCGGCACCGCGTCTGATTCGCCCGTACAGCGTTACCCCGGCTACCGGAAGACCCCTCCCGCACCACCCGGTACGCTGCTGGACGCGCCGGAGGCTCCGGCGTGACCGAACACCGGGGAATGTGTTATGAAGCGAATCTCAACTGCCCTCGTCGCCGCTGCCGCCACCGCGGCTCTGGTGCTGTCGGGTTGCTCATCGGAAGAGGAACCGGCCGAAGCGTCCGGCCTGCGCAAGAACACCGCCACGGCACAAAAAAGCCCCGAGACCGGAACCGACACCACGGACGAGCCCGCCGCACCCGGCGAAGACTCCGAGGCCGCGGAAGAACCCGCGTCCCCCGCCGAATCCGAAACCGCGCCCGAAGACGCGCCCCTGCCGGACCGCGCCTCCGACACCACCTGCGCCCAGTTCAAGGCACTCGACGAACCGGATCAGCAGGCCCTGGTCGGCCGGATCCTCGCCGAGAACCCGGACAGCGCGTTCGCCGACAACCCCAACGCGGCCCTCGGCACGGCGAAGCTGGTCTGCAACTCCAGCAAGGTGGCCGAGCAGAAGGTCGCGGTGGTCTCGGGAATAGTCATCAACGGGTGATCGGGCTCGCCGGTGCACCGGTGCGCGGGGACTCCGGATCGCGGGGCACCGCCCTGCGGCCCGCCGGTCCGCAGGGCTGAAAGCGACGCCGAAGAGCGTGTGCCCACGCACCGGAGGTACGCCGAATACTATTGATGCGGTGGCTGAATTGGCGTTGACCGTCCGATTGAACCCGTCCGCTGCCGATGCCCGGCGCGGGGTGATCCGGCTTCATCCCGAAGCGCTCACCGCGCTGGGGCTACGCGAGTGGGACGGGATAACCCTTGTCGGGTCGCGGCGGACGGCCGCCGTGGTGGGGCGTGCCCCGGCGGGCACACCGGCCGGAACAGCCCTGCTCGACGATGTGACGCTGTCCAACGCCGGCTTACGCGAGAACGCCACCGTGGTGCTCTCCCCGGCTCTCGTGCACGGAGCCCGGTACATCTCCGTGAGTGGCTCACGGCACGCGACCCAGTCCATTCCGGCGGCGACCCTGCGGCAGGCACTGCTGGGCAAGGTGGTGACCGTCGGAGATACCGTTTCGTTGCTGCCGCGGGAACTGGGGCCGGATATTCCGTCCTCGGCGGCCAGTCAGGCGCTGTCGCGGGCCTTCGGTATCGCCTGGACCTCCGAACTGCTCACGGTGGTCGCGACCGACCCGGCCGGTGGACCGGTCAGTGTGCAGCCGAATTCGGCAGTCGAATGGACCGCCAGCGCCGTGGCGTACGGCGAGCCGGAGCCGGTGCGGGTGAACGGGCACACCGGCCCCGATCGATCCATGGTGCCGAGCCATCTCGATACCGTGGCCGAAACCGATCCGGTCGCCTCGGTACCGGTTTCGGGCACCCCGGCCACCGACGTGCGGATGGAGGATCTGGCCGGCTCCCAGCAGCAGGCCGCCAAGCTCGCCGAATGGTTGAGTCTGGCGCTGGACGAGCCCGAACTGTTGAAGGCGCTGGGCGCCACCCCGCACCTCGGTGTGCTGATCACCGGGCCCGCCGGGGTCGGCAAGGCCACCCTGGCCCGGGCGGTGGCGGCACCGCGCCGGATCATCGAATTGGACGGCCCCTCGGTGGGCGCCGCGGAAAGCGGCGCTCGTCTGCGCAAGGTCGCCGCCGCCGTGGGAGCGGCCGGATCCGGTAAGGGCGGGGTGCTGCTGATCACCGATATCGACGCGCTGCTGCCCGAACCCGCCGAACCGGTGGCCACGCTCATCCTGGACCAGTTGCGGGCGGCGGTGGCGGCGCCGAGTGTGGCGCTACTGGCCACCACCGCACATCCGGCGGCCGTCGATTCCCGGTTGCGCACCCCCGAACTCTGTGACCGGGAGCTCGCACTGGCCCTACCCACCGCGGCGGTGCGGAAGGCACTGCTGGAGCAGCTGCTGCGCAAAGTGCCCACCGGGGAGCTGCGGCTCGAGGAGATAGCTTCGTCCGCACCGGGTTTCGTGGTCGCCGATCTGGCCGCCCTGTGCCGGGAGGCGGCGCTGCGGGCGGCGGCGCGGGCGAGCCGGGAGAACGCCGAGCCCCGGCTCGAACACGAGGATCTACGGGGTGCGCTGGAAGTGATCCGGCCGCTGTCGCGGTCGGGCACCGAGGAACCGGAGATCGGCAGCCTCGGGCTGGATGATGTCGGCGATATGGCCGAAACGAAGCAGGCACTGACCGAGACAGTGCTCTGGCCGCTGCGCCATCCCGATTCGTTCGCCCGGCTGGGCATCGAGCCGCCGCGCGGAGTGCTGCTCTACGGGCCACCGGGCTGCGGTAAGACCTTCCTGGTACGGGCACTGGCGGGCAGCGGTCAGCTCAGCGTGCACACGGTCAAGGGCGCCGAGCTGATGGACAAATGGGTCGGTTCCTCCGAGCGGGCGGTGCGGGAACTGTTCCAGCGGGCCCGGGATTCGGCGCCGTCGCTGATCTTCTTGGACGAGGTCGATGCCTTGGCGCCTCGGCGCGGCCAGAGTTCCGATTCCGGGGTGGGCGACCGCGTGGTCGCCGCGCTGCTCACCGAGCTGGACGGGGTGGAACCACTGCGGGATGTGGTGGTCGTGGGCGCCACCAACCGACCCGAGCTGATCGATCCGGCGCTGCTGCGGCCGGGCCGGCTGGAACGTCTGGTGTTCGTCCCGCCGCCCGACGCCGATGCCCGGGCGGCCATCCTGCGTACGGCGGGCCGCTCGGTTCCCCTGGCCGATTCGGTGAACCTCACCCGGCTCGCCGCCGAACTGGACGGTTACTCCGCCGCCGACTGCGCCGCGCTGTTGCGCGAAGCCGCGCTGGCGGCGATGCGCCGTGACGTGGATGCCGCGGATGTGACGGCCGACGATATCGCTGCCGCGCGCCGGGTGGTGCGCCCGTCGCTGGACCCGGCTCAGATCGAATCGCTGCGCCGGTACGCGCAGGCCCGGGGCTGAACGAGCACTCATTCTCCCCACCGCCACTGACCTGCAAAGACGGCTGTTTTCCGGTAGCCGGGTAAAGGACGCCGCCGACCGATCTGTACGATTGTGCCAGTTCGTGCTCGCATATGATGAGCGCGCTGTACCCCGCCGCCCCGATTCCGACGGAGGTAACGCTTGCTCGCCATCCTGCTCGCACACGCCTTGGCCGCGCTCATCGCGCCGCCCGCCGTGCGAGTAATGGGGCGAAACGCGTTCTACCCGCTGGCGCTGGTCCCGCTCGGCTCACTCGCCTGGGTGAGCGCACGATGGAACGACACCGAGCAGGTCCGGCTGAAGTGGGCGCCGACCATCGACCTGTACTTCGATCTGCGGTTCGACCCGCTCGCGACGGTGATGAGCGCGCTCGTCCTCGGCATCGGAGCCCTGGTCCTGGCCTACTGCGCCCGCTACTTCACCGACGAAGAACCCGAGCTCGGTGCCTTCGCCGCCTATCTGGTCGCCTTCGCCGGCGCCATGTTCGGCCTGGTGACCAGCGACAACATGCTGTTGTTGTTCACCTTCTGGGAGATAACGACCGTACTGTCGTTCCTGCTGGTGGGGCACGATTCCACCAGTACCGCCGGGCGCCGGGCCGCCCTGCAGGCACTCCTGGTCACCGGGGCGGGCGGGCTGGCCATGCTCGCCGGAATCGTGATACTCGGGGAGGCCTACGGCAGCTACCTGCTTTCCGACCTGCTCACCGCCGACAATCCCCCGGGCGGGATCGCGGTGCAGGCCGGCGTGGCGCTGGTACTGGTGGGTGCGCTCAGCAAATCCGCCATCGTGCCGCTGCACTTCTGGCTGCCCGGCGCCATGGCCGCGCCCACTCCCGTGAGCGCGTACCTGCATGCCGCTGCCATGGTCAAGGCAGGTGTCTATCTGATCGCCCGCCTGGCGCCCGCGTTCGCCGGCGAACCGGTCTGGCGACCACTCGTGCTCACGCTCGGACTCGCCTCGATGCTGCTGGCCGGTTTACGCGCCATGCAGGTCACCGACCTCAAACTGGTCCTGGCCTTCGGCACGGTGAGCCAGCTGGGCTTCCTGGTGGTGCTGGTGGGCACCGGCACCCCCGACGCCGCGCTCGCCGGTATCGGCCTGCTCGTCGCGCACGCGCTGTTCAAAGCCTGCCTGTTCCTGGTGGTCGGCATCATCGACCACGGGGCGGGCACACGCGATCTCGGGGAACTGTCCGGCCTCGGCCGCCGCGCGCCGATACTCTTCGGCTCCGCGGCCCTGGCCGCGCTGAGCATGGCCGGTATCCCACCACTGTGGGGTTTCGTGGCCAAGGAGGCCGCGCTGGCCGCCGAACTGGAGGCCCAGCCGTTCAGCCCGATGGGCCGGCTGCTACTCATCGCCGGGCTGGTCCTGGGTTCGATATTGACCGTCGCCTACAGCGCGCGCTTCCTCTGGGGCGCCTTCGCGGACAAACCCGGTGTCCCGATCCGCGACTGGCACGCACCGGGAGTCGCGCTGATCTCCGCACCGGTTCTGCTGGCGCTGGGGTCGCTGGGCGCCGGGATCGCCGCACCCTGGGTGGACGGGCTGCTGACCCCGTATGCGAAGACACTGCCCGGGGAGCTGACCGCGCATCTGCAGCTCTGGCACGGGTTCACCTGGCCGGTGCTGCTCACCGTGGTGATCATCGCCGGCGGTATCGGGCTGTTCGCGGTACGCGACCGGTTCGGCGAATCGGCGAAGCTGCTCGGTAACGCCGACCGCGGCTACGACGCGGCCCTGCGCGCCATGGACCGGCTCTCGCTGCGGATGACCACCGCGGTGCAACGTGGGTCACTGCCGCTGAACCAGGCCATCATCCTGGGTACCCTGGTCATCCTGCCCGCGGTCGTACTGGCGCTCGGCACCCGGACCGGCGTGGAACTACGCCTGTGGGACTCACCGCTGCAACTGGTGATCGGCGCGATCATGATCGCCATGGCGTTGGGGGCCACCGTGCTGCGCAACCGCCTGGCCAGCGTTCTGGTGGTCGGACTCACCGGTTACGGCTGCGGGGTGATCTTCGCCCTGCACGGCGCCCCCGACCTGGCGCTCACCCAATTCCTGGTGGAGACGCTGACCCTGGTGATCTTCGTACTGGTGCTGCGGGCGTTCCCGGCCGAGATCCGCCCGGAGCAGCAGGCCGGGTTCCCGCTCGGCCGGGCCGCCGTCGCCATCGCCGCCGGTATCACGGTGCCGGTGCTGGCGGCGTTCGCGAGCGCGGCACGCAACACCGAACCGATCTGGGAACGTATCCCCGCGGCGGCCTACGAGTTCGGCGGCGGTAAGAACGCGGTGAACGTGCTGCTGGTCGATCTACGCGCCTGGGACACCCTCGGCGAGATATCGGTGCTGGTCGTGGCCGCCACCGGGGTGGCCTCCCTGGTCTTCCGCAGTCGGCGCTTCGGATTGCCGCCGCGCGCCGCCGACGCCCCGAACTACCGTCCGGGCAAGGTGGGCTGGCTGCCCGCGGGACGACTGGTGGACCGGCGCGAACGCTCGATGGTGCTGCAGATCGCGACCCGCCTGGTCTTCCCCACCATCATGGTGCTGTCGGTGTACTTCTTCTTCTCGGGTCACAATGCTCCCGGCGGCGGTTTCGCCGGCGGGTTGCTCGCCGGTCTGGCCCTGGTGCTGCGCTACCTCGCGGGCGGGCAGTACGAGCTGGGTGAAGCGCTACCCGTCGACGCGGGGCATCTGCTCGGCGCCGGGCTGGTACTGGCGGCCGGGACCGCCACCGTATCCCTGCTGCTCGGCGCGCCGCCGCTGTCCTCGGCGATCCTGGAGATCACTCTGCCCCTGCTCGGCCACATCAAGCTGGTGACCTCCCTGTTCTTCGACCTCGGGGTCTACCTGATCGTGCTCGGCCTGGTGCTGGACGTATTGCGCAGCCTCGGGGCGCGCCTGGACGACGAGTTGGTGCAGTCATGAGCGCGAACCTCACCCTCCTGGTAGTCGTCGGGGTGCTGGTGGCGTGCGGGGTGTACCTGCTGCTCGAGCGCACCGTCTCGAAGATGCTGCTCGGCATCCTGCTGTTCGGAAACGCGGTCAATCTCCTCATCCTCACCATGGGCGGACCGGACGGGGCGCCGCCCATCCAGGGCGCGGCCGATACCGTACGCGACACCATGGCCGATCCGCTGGCGCAGGCCCTGGTGCTCACCGCCATCGTCATCACCATGGGTGTTTCGGCCTTCGTGCTCGCCCTGGCCTACCGCTCCTACATGTTGACCACGAGTGAAAAAGTCGAGAACGACCCGGAGGATGTCGGGATCGCCGCGCGCGAGCGGGAGGAACCCGAGCAATGACCCTGTCCCCCGACCTGATCCCCGCCCTCGCCCCGCTCCCGGTCCTCCTGCCGCTGCTGGCGGCCGCGGTGACCTTGATCATGGGCCGCTACCCGCGGATACAGCGGGTAGTGGTGATGGTCGTGCTCACCACCGTGGTGGCGGTATGCGGTGTGCTGCTCTACCTGGCCGACCACGGCAGTACGGTCGCCGTCCAGGTCGGCGGCTGGGAGGCACCGATCGGTATCACCATCGTGGTGGACCGGCTGTCCGCGGCCATGCTGGTGGTTTCGGCGATCGTGCTGCTCGCGGTGGCCGTGTACGGCGCGGGCCAGAACATCAACGACAGCACTGTCAAACAGCCCACCTCGATCTTCTGGCCCACCTACCTGGTCCTCGACGCGGGCGTATCGATGGCGTTCCTGGCCGGTGACCTGTTCAACCTGTTCGTCGGCTTCGAGATCCTGCTGGTCGCCTCGTTCGTCCTGCTCACCCTGGGAGCCACCGCCGAACGTATCCGGGCCGGCGTGTCCTATGTGATGGTCTCGATGGTGTCCTCGCTGATCTTCCTGATCGGCGTGGCGCTGCTCTACGGTGCCACCGGAACACTGAACTTCGCCCAGCTGGCGCTGCGTATGGAGGCGATCCCGGACGGTATCCGGCAAGCGGGATACGCCGTGCTGCTGGTTGCCTTCGGGATCAAGGCCGCGGTCTTCCCGCTGTCGAACTGGCTGCCCGATTCCTATCCCACCGCACCCGCGCCGGTGACCGCGGTGTTCGCCGGTCTGCTCACCAAGGTAGGTGTGTACGCCATCGTCCGCACCCAGACCCTGCTCTTCCCGGAGGGCGGTTTCGGCAACCTCCTGCTGATCGCCGGACTGCTGACCATGCTCATCGGCATATTCGGTGCCATCCCGCAGAACGATATTCGCCGTCTGCTCTCGTTCACCCTGGTCAGCCATATCGGATACATGCTGTTCGGGGTGGGGGTGGCCAGCCTGATCGGGCTGGCGGGCGCGGTGTACTACATCGCGCACCACATCCTGGTGCAGACCACGTTGTTCCTCGTGGCCGGATTGATCGAGCGACAGGCGGGCTCGACCTCACTGCGCCGGGTCGGCGGGCTGGCCGCGGCGAGCCCGCTGCTGGGCGGGTTGTTCCTGATACCCGCGCTGAACCTCGGCGGGATCCCGCCCTTCTCCGGTTTCATCGGGAAGGTGGCCCTACTCCAGGCCGGTACCCAGGACGGAAGTGTGCTGGCCTGGATCCTGGTGGCGGGTTCGGTGGTGACGAGCCTGCTCACCCTGTACGTGATGGCGCGGGTCTGGAGCAAGGCGTTCTGGCGGCCTCGGGAGCAGGCACCGGAGGGCCATCTGGTGGCCGCGGCCCTCCCCACGCTCGTGGAGGACCACACCGACATGCTCTACGACGACCGCAGCGATCCCGGGCGCCTACCGGCCATGATGGTGCTGCCGACGGCCGCACTGGTCGCGGTGGGCGTGGCGTTGACCGTCTGGGCCGGACCGATCCTGGGTATCGCCGACCGGGCCGCGGCAGAACTCCAGGACCGCGGCGTGTACATCAGCGCCGTTCTCGGCGGGGGGCCGCGATGAGTCGGCTACGCACGGTGGTGAGCCGGGACAACGTACTGCGCGTCGGTGTCCTGGTCTGGTTGGCGGTCGTGTGGGTGGCGCTGTGGGGGCAGGTCAGCACCGCCAATGTGCTGGCGGGGCTCGTGGTGGGTCTGGTGATCATGGTGACCCTTCCGCTGCCCTGGATACCGGTCCGCGGCCGGTTGCGGTTGCTGCCGCTACTGAAACTGGCCGTGGTCAGTGTCTACTACGGCCTCGAATCCAGTATTCAGCTCGCATGGCTCGCGCTGCGGCCGGGACCGCCCCCCGTATCCGCTGTGCTACTGGTGCATCTCGGTTTCCGCTCCGATCTGGTGCTGGTGCTGTACACCAATCTGCTGAACCTGTTCCCCGGCACGATGGTGCTGGAAATCGATCGCGAACAGTGCGAGGTCTACGTGCACGTCGTCGATATCAGCGGCGAGGAGGCCGTGGCCAAGTTCTACCGGACCAGCCGGAAGCTGGAGCGGCTGCTGATCGAGACATTCCAGCGCCGCGCCACCCCGCTTCCCCCCACCGAGGAGGTGCCTTCATGAGTGTCGTGGCCGTAGTGGCCGCGGTCCTGCTCGGCGCGGCCGCATTGATCACCGGATATCGCATACTCACCGGCCCGGACACCTTGGACCGGGTCGTCGGGATCGACTCCATTGTCGCGATGGCCATCTGCGGCTTGTCGGTGTGGGCGGCCTACAGTCGCGACACCAGCGTGGTGCCGGCCATCGTCGCACTGGCGCTGGTGGGTTTCCTGGGTTCGGCCGCCGTGACTCGATTCCGGGTTCGGGACGACCGATGAACACCGTACTGAACTGGGTGTCGGGCACCCTGATCATCCTGGGCTCCCTGTTCGCGTTCACCGCGGCCGTGGGCATCGTCCGTTTCCCGGATCCGCTGCTGCGTATGCACTCCGCCACCAAACCGCAGGTGATCGGACTGAACATGGTGCTGGCCGGTACCTGCCTGCGGGTCTACGACGACCCGAACGTTTGGATGCTGGTGCTGGTGGGATTGTTCACCGTGCTCACCGCCCCCGTCATCGCGCATCTGATCGGCCGTACCGCCTATCGGGAACACCTCCACCGCGACGATCTGCTGGTGATCAACGAGCTCGGCGACGAACTCGACGATCGGTCGCGCTGATCCCGGATCAGCGTTCGAGCGCGACTCCGCCGGAGCTGTCCGCGGACGTGCCGGCGATCGCGTCCGGACCGGGTAGTACGCCCGCGGGGACGGTGGCGACCCCTATCGACGTCCCGGCCCGGCGCCGGGCGAACCAGGTGGCGTGAAAACCCGCCGCCACCGCGGCCAGCAGCGCCAGGACGATCGACCCCGCCGCCACCGGATAGTCGGCCATGTACACCGCCAGGTACCGGTAGCCCAGTAGCAGCGTGCCGAACACCAGTGCGCCGCCACCGACCAGCCGCACCCGGAACCAGCCCCACCCACGTTCCGGTTCCCGCAGCGCGGATTCCACGGTGAGGCAGAGCACCGCGCCGGCCACCAGGTCCACGCCGTAGTGGTAGCCGAACCCCAGGGTCGCGGCCAAGGTCCCCAGCAGCCAGAACATCCCGCCCCAGCGCAACCAGCTCGGGGCCAGCGAACCGTCGGCATTACGGCGGGTGTGCAGGAACAGGGCCAGCGCCCACGCGGTATGCATGGACGGCATACAGTTGCGCGGCGCCACCGAACCGAACGGCAGCGCCTCGGGGCTGCGATCCAGAGGTGGTACCACCCCGGGCCAGTAGTTGCCCAACTGGAACCCGGTCCCGTCGACGCCGTAGACGAACATCGGACCGACCACCGGGAACAGCAGATACACCAGCGGGCCCACCAAGCCGAGCACGAGGAAGGTCCGCACCAGATAGTGGCCGGGCCAGTGACCGCCGCCCACGACCCCTCGCAACTGCCAGACGGCCACCACGATCGCGGCCGCGGGCAGCTCGATGTAGACCCAGTGCAGAATCGCGTCGGGCACCGGCCCGAGTGTTTCCAGCACCCGGCCCATCACCCAGGACGGATCCCCGAGCGCGTGGTCCGCCAGCATCACGTACTGGTCGAGCACCTCGGGTTGCGTATCGACGGTGATGTGCAGCCAGACATCGCCGACCTTGGTCGCCAGGATCAGCAGCGCACCCAGCGCGGCGGCCCGGAGCGCGTCGACGCGTTCGACGCCCTCCCACCGGAACCAGGCGATCAGCGCCAATGCGGTAAGCACGAGCACCGGCCCGTTACCGACGGTGAACGGCTCCCCCAGCAGCAGACGCGCACTCGCGTAGCCGATATCGAGGAGTACCGCTGCCCCCACCGCGATCACTCGGCGGCGGGCGGAGATACCGACCAGCGCCAGCACCAGGCCGGCCCAGGGCACCGTCATGGACTTGGGCGTGCCGAGATAATCGCGGTACAGGCTCTCCAGCGGACCTTCGTAGCCCCGCCACAGCGCCACACCCTGCAACACCAGCAGCAATACCGGAACCGCGGCCACAGCGAGCACCCGAATCCCCCGTTGCGGCACGAGTTCACGCGCCACGGCTCCAGCTCCCATATTCGGGTTTTCGACTAGCACCCGCCTATCGTAAACGGGGCGTGAACGCCAGGGCTGTGGCCTGTTGAACAGCGAGGAACCGGCTCGGTTACTGCTTCAGCTCGTGTACCAGCGCGTCCACCACGGCCACCAGATCCCCCTGGGCGGCCGCGGCCACCTGCCGCTGCCGCTGATAATTCGCGCCGCGCCGGGGAATTTCGGCCACCTGAGCGAGCTCGTCGGCGCAACCCAGCCGCCGCGCCGTCGGTTCGAGCCGGGTGAGCAGATCATCGAGATCCTCGGTCACCAGGCGTTCCCGGTTGTCCGAGTCCACGATCACGATCGCGTCCAGACCGTAACGCGCTGCCCGCCATTTGTTCTCCTGCACATGCCAGGGCGGCAGGGTGGGCAGGTCCTCGCCACGTTCCACCCGCTCGTCCAGATGTACGACGAGGCTGTGGATGAAAGCGGCCAGCGCGGCCAATTCGGCGCGGTTGGAGATCCCGTCACAGATGCGGACCTCGATGGTGCCCCATTTGGGGGCCGGCCGGATATCCCAGTGCATTCCGCCGAGCTGTTCGAACACACCGGTTTTCATCTCGTCGTGCACATAACGCTCGAACTGACCCCAGTTCTCGAACTGGAACGGCAGCCCCGCGGTGGGCAACTGCTGGAACATCAGTGCGCGATTGCTGGCATAACCGGTATCCGAACCCGACCACATCGGCGAAGACGCGGACAGCGCCAGCAGATGCGGGTAGGACAGCAGCATGGCGTTCAGGATCGGGAAAACCTTCTCCCGATGGGAAACACCGACATGCACGTGCACACCCCAGATCAGCATCTGCCGACCCCACCACTGGGTGCGTTCGATCAGTTCGTCGTAATGCTCGGAGCGGGTGAGCTGTTGTGTGGACCACTGCGCGAACGGATGAGTGCCCGCACAGAACAGGTCCACCCCGAGTCCGTCGGCGGCCCGCCGCAATGTGTTCATGGTGCCGGACAGATCCGCCACCGCGTCCGCGACGGTTTCGTGCACCCCCGTGACCAATTCCACGGTATTGCGCAGCAGTTCCTTGGTCACCTGCGGGGTGCCGTCGTGAGCGCGCAACTCACCGACGGCATCGAAGACGGCGGCCGCGGTATTGGACAGATCGCGGCTCGTCTTGTCGACGAGCGCGATCTCCCATTCGATGCCGATGGTCGGCCGGGGTGACCCACGGAACGACACCGGCTCGATCCGCGCCCCACCCATATCGCCTCCGTAGTGCTTCGATAACTAGCCGATGAGGCCGCAGGCGACGCGGCCACCCGCGTCCCCGGTGCTCATCGTCGTCTGATCCGGACCGGTACCACCTTCGCGGCTGTAACGACCGGGGATGTTGGCGAAGTTGTCGGAGCCCGCGTGAATGATCAGCGCCTTGCCCTCGATATCGCTCATACTCACCTTGTCGGTGGTGGTCACCAGATAGCCGTGGCCGTCCTCACGCACCTGCAACGAGGTCAGGTCGCCACTGGCCGGATGACCCGTCGCGCCGCCGACCTGCAGATGCCCGCCCGCGGACAGGAAATCACCGGGCGCCCCACCGTTGGGCGCGGTCGAATTCGCCTCGCACTTCCCCTCCTGATGGATATGCAGGCCGTGGAAGCCGGGGGTCAGGCCGGTGGCGTCGACGGTGACGCGCAGATGGTTACCCTCCTCGGCGAAATCAGCGGTGCCGACGGTGGCGCCGCTCGGCGACTTCAACTCGACCCGGGTACCGGAACCGGCGGGAGTGTCCTGCTCCGTACCGTGCCCGCCGTGCTCCTCCCCACCACCGGCCGGTGCCGGCGAGGAGGTCCACACCGGCGGCGTCGTCCCCGTCACGTCGCTGGACTCCTGGCTGTTCGTGCAGGCAACGAGGCCGAAAGCCGCGACAGCCAGCACCGGTGTCACGGTCCGCCAAGACGGACGACGAGAGGTGGACGGTGCCATCAGGGAACTCCTTTACGAGTACCGAGTTTACGGATAGAGCGTTTCGTCAACGATCATTCGACGCACACGATGATGCCACGCCCGCCGCATCGCTCCGGGACACCCCCGACCTCCGGCAACCCCGGTTCACCGGCCGGTCACCACTACCACGACCCCGGACCCGCTACCCAGACCGGGAATCATGGGCGCGGTGGTGGCGCCGATATCGGCGGCCACCGCGGCGGCCGTCTCCTGATCGCCCGGGGCATCGCCGTAGTACACGGTGGTGGCCGCCAGCGTGCTGGCGGCGTAGTTACCGGTGGAGGTATTGGTCCAGCCGCGGGCGACGAGTTCGCTCGCGGTCGTGGCCGCCAGGCCGGCGACCATACTGTTGTTGAGCACCCGGATCGGCGCCGACCGGTCGACCTCACCGTCGGCCGCTGCCGTGGTGGGGGCGGTCGACGTGGCGGCGCTCGTGGATTGCGCCGCCGCGCTGGTGGGCGCCGCCGCACTGGTACCGGCGCGCGGGGCGGCGAGCACGGTGGTCGTGGCGGCGGTGGTGGTGTTCCCGGCCCCCTCGGCGTTATCGGAAGACCCGGAATCCGCACTCGACAGCGACATCGCGCCCAGACCGGCGAAAACGATCGACAGGGCGATCAGAACCATTGCCGTCGCACGCAGCGGCAGTCCACCGGAGCCAGGGTTGGAATTGCTCACCCGCCCGAGCCTAGCGCCTGAACTGTCCCGCTGTGTTCATTGGCGCCGCGGCTGTGTTCGTTTCGCGGCGCCTGCGGCGCCGCGGGTCGGGGCCCTCGGGACCCCGGGTCGGGGCGGCCTCGACCACGTAGGCCGGTAGGTGGAGATGGATGTGCCGCGGCGCGGAGGGCCCACCGGGCCCATCGAGACCTGGTTATACCTGGAAGCCGAGGCGGCGGGCGGCGCGTGATTTCTGCCGGCTGGCCCGCAGTCTGCGCAGGCGTTTCACCAGCATGGGATCCGCGGCCAGCGCTTCCGGCCGGTCGATGAGTGTATTGAGCACCTGGTAGTAGCGCGTCGGTGACAGGGCGAACAGTTCGCGGATGGCCTCTTCTTTGGCGCCCGCGTATTTCCACCACTGCCGCTCGAAGGCCAGGATCTCGTGTTCGCGGCGACTGAGACCGCTGTCCGGATCGTAGGCCGATTCGGGGTCCGTGTTCGCTGTATTGGCCGGAGGACCGCCCTGAGTTGCGGAAAGATCCCGCGCTGCTGCGCCGTCCATCTTGCTCCTCGCCGAGTTACCACTGGACGCGACCGCCGTATCGCCGACCCGGTCCGCCACCGTGTTACTGCCTTGCGATATTCAACCACGCCGTAGGGACAACCGCTGCGGCGTCCGCCCGGCGTGTCCGGTACGCAAGTACCAGAAAATGCCGCGGATCCCGCACCACCTGCCCGGAAGACGGCGCGCCGGCCCGCACACCAGACCCTTTTCACGCCCCCGGCAGCCCCCCAATAAGCTCGTACGCATGTCAATCCTGCCCATCGTGATCGTCGGCGATCCCGTACTGCACCGCCCCACCGAGCCGGTCACGGAATCACCGGCGGAACTGGCCGGGCTGATCACGGATATGTACCAGACGCTGGACGCCGCCCGCGGTGTCGGATTGGCCGCCAACCAGGTCGGAGTGTCCAAACGGCTCTTCGTCTACGACTGCCCGGATCAGGCGGCCGACGGCACGGTGGTACGCCGGCGCGGAGCCGTGATCAATCCGGTCCTGGAGACCTCGCGGATACCGGAAACCATGCCGGATCCCGATGACGACGACGAGGGCTGCCTCTCGGTGCCCGGTGAACAGTTCCCCACCGGCCGCGCCGACTGGGCGAAGGTCACCGGCACCGATGAGCACGGCGAGCCGGTCACCATAGAAGGCACCGGTTTCTTCGCGCGCATGCTGCAGCACGAGGTCGGCCACCTGGACGGGCACCTCTATATCGACGTGCTGATCGGCCGCCACGCCCGGGCGGCGAAGAAGGCCGTCAAACGTAACGGCTGGGGAGCGCCGGGCCTGAGCTGGCTTCCCGGCAGCG
This sequence comes from Nocardia sp. X0981, assembly GCF_977089955.1. Classification (NCBI taxonomy): domain Bacteria; kingdom Bacillati; phylum Actinomycetota; class Actinomycetes; order Mycobacteriales; family Nocardiaceae; genus Nocardia; species Nocardia sp. X0981. The sequence goes on from NZ_OZ372435.1 coordinate 957,994, forward strand.
TCCCGGACCCCTTCGGCCATGACGACTGAACCCCCGGAAACCGGAAAAGACGCCGCGGCAACGCCTGTCACGCCGGGCGAGCGGGTGGTGGTGCGTTACCGGCTGCCCGAGGGCAGCGAACCGCCGCTCACCGATGTGATCGGCGAGGTGGTGGAGACGAACCCGCTGACCGTCCTGGCCGCCGATGGTCATCCGGTGATGATCCCGCAGAGCCGGGTGGTCGCCCTGAAATCGCTCACCCCCAGGCCGATCCGCACCTCGGAGATCCGCGCATTGGAAACCGCGGCGGCCTTCGGCTGGCCCGGTACGGAGTACGCCTGGATCGACGGTTGGCTGCTGCGCGCGGGGCACGGGTACACCCGCCGCGCCAATTCCGCGGTCCCGGTAGGTGATTCGAGCGGGCCGGCCCGCGTCACCGCGGATACCCTGCAGCGGATCGGAGCCTGGTACACGGCCCACGGGCTACCGTTGCAGCTCGCCCTGCCGGACCGGCTCGCCACCGTACCGCCGGGATGGAACAGCTGGGGCGAGACCCGGGTGCTCGGTATCGATATCGACAATTTCGTGCTCCCGCCGGGCCCCTCCATGGTGCGTATCGCCCCCGAACCCGATATCGCCTGGCTGGAGATCCACCGCTACCGCGGTGAGGAACCCAGCGGCCACACCGCGACCGTACCGCTGCCCGAGGTGCTTTCCGCGGTACACGAGGGGCAACTGGGTTTCGCGTCGCTCGGTCTGCCGGATCCGATCGCCATCGCCCGGGGCGCGCTCACCAGCGCACCGGACGGGCGGCGCTGGGTCGGGCTGACCTGTGTCGCGGTTCTGGCCGCTCACCGCCGGCACGGCCTGGCCGCCCTGGTCTGCGGTGAATTGCTGCGCTGGGGTCGCGACCGCGGTGCCACCCATGCCTATGTCCAGGTCGAGGCCGGTAACGTGGAGGCACTGGAACTCTTCGGCGAACTCGGTTTCCTGGATCATCACAGTTACCGCTATGCCGTCCCCGGCGGTTCCGCGACCCACTGACACCTCGGCACCCATAGGAAGTCCCTTGCGTCTGGCCACGTGGAATGTCAATTCGATCCGCTCCCGGCAGGACCGGGTGCTGGCCTGGCTGGATCGCCGGGATATCGACGTCCTGGCGATACAGGAGACCAAATGCCGCGACGACCAGTTCCCCTTCGAACGGTTCACCGAGGCCGGCTACGAGGTCGCCCATGTGGGGTTGAACCAGTGGAACGGTGTGGCGATCGTCTCGCGGGTCGGCCTGGAGGATGTGGAGATCGGCTTCCCGGGTCAGCCCGGATTCGATCGCGATGCCGCCGATACGCTCATCGCCTCGCCGACCGTGGAGGCGCGCGCGGTGGGCGCGACCTGCGGCGGAGTCCGTGTATGGAGCCTGTACGTGCCCAACGGCCGCAGCCTGACCGATCCGCACTACACCTACAAGCTGGAGTGGCTGGCCGCGCTGCGCGATAACGCGGCCCGCTGGCTCGCCGCGGATCCCGCGAGCCGGACCGCGCTCGTCGGAGACTGGAATATCGCCCCCACCGACGACGATGTGTGGTCCCCGGAGTTCTTCGCCGGGAAAACGCATATCTCGCAGCCGGAACGGGACGCCTTCACCGCGATCACCGATACCGGGTTCACCGATGTGATGCGACCCTTCGCCCCCGGCCCCGGCGTCTACACCTATTGGGACTACACCCAGCTGCGCTTTCCACGTAAGGAAGGGATGCGGATCGACTTCGTCCTCGCCTCCCCCGCTCTGGCCGCCACCATCGTCGACGCCGGTGTCGACCGGGAGGAACGCAAGGGCAAGGGCGCCAGCGATCACGCCCCGGTGATCGCCGAATTCACCGGCTGAGCCCGGCCTACATCCACTCCGCGAGCGAGTCGGTGGCCAGGATGACGCCCAGCGGCTCCGGGATTTCCAGGTCCGTGCCGAACGGTACCGTTTCCTTTGTGCCGTAGCGCCCGTCCTCGGGCTCGCTGAACACGTTCACCTCGCCGGCGCCACGGTCGATCATGAGGTAGAGCGGGATACCGGTCGCCGCGTACAGGAACGGTTTGTCGAGCCGGTCCCGGAGTTCGGTGTGCTGTGCCCGGGAGGTGATCTCGATGGTCATGAACACCGGCTGTGGATCCGACCATTCGCCTTCCCCGGCGAATGCCGAGGCGGGCGCGAGAATGGCGTCCGGGCGCACCCGGCTGCCCCCGCCGCGGCCCGCGCGCAGACCACGGTCGGCGAAGAGCCAGAGTTCCGACCGGCGCGGTACCAGGAAACGAGCGAGCCACTGGACGACCCGGGCGTGGTTCGCGTCGGGTCGCGCTTTCGCGGCCAGCAGGCCGTTCAGGTATTCGAGCCGCAGCCCTTCGGAAATACGCTGGGCCGACCGATCGAGTTCCTCGAACTCGTCGACGGTCATCAGCGATCCATGCGAGAGGGTCACCGTTAGACCCTATCGCCACGGCCGGCCGGAACCGTACCGAACACCCGGCCGGGCCGTCGGAACGTCACGGCCGCACCGGCGATATCCGCGGTCTCCGGATCGCGGCGGGCTCGGGCGGGTATGGTCGGCGGCGGAAAAATTCATATGCCAACGGGGGCTCGCACCAGCGGGCTGAGAGGACGGCTAGCCCCATCCGGGGCGCTCAGGGCTGTCGACCGTATGAACCTGACCGGATAATGCCGGCGTAGGGAGGAACAATGACGACCGCACCTGTCGATTCCGTGACCACCGGTCCGATCGAGGGCAGCGTCAAGCACTATCGGGACGTGGACGGTCTGCGCATTCCGGTGCGCCGGATCAATCTGACCAACGGCGAGCATTTCGATGTGTACGACACCTCCGGGCCGTACACCGACGAGAACGCCACGATCGATCTGCAGGCGGGTCTTCCCGCACTCCGGGACAGCTGGGACAAACCCGATATCGCGGGTCCCCGGACTCAGCTGGCCTGGGCGCGGGCCGGGATCGTCACCGCGGAGATGCGTTTCGTTGCCGCCCGGGAGGGTGTTTCGCCGGAGTCGGTGCGCGCGGAGGTCGCCGCCGGGCGCGCGGTGATTCCCGCTAATCACCGGCATCCCGAGCTCGAACCGACCATCATCGGCAAGAAGTTCCTGGTGAAGATCAACGCCAATATCGGTAACTCGGCGGTTTCCTCCTCGATCGCCGAGGAGGTCGAGAAGATGGTGTGGGCCACCCGCTGGGGTGCCGACACCATCATGGATCTGTCCACCGGCAAGAACATCCACGAAACCCGCGAGTGGATACTGCGCAATTCCCCCGTCCCGGTGGGCACCGTGCCGATCTATCAGGCGCTGGAGAAATGCAACGGCGATCCGGCCGCGCTCACCTGGGAGATCTACCGGGACACGGTGATAGAGCAGTGCGAGCAGGGCGTCGACTATATGACGGTGCACGCCGGGGTACTGCTGCGCTATGTGCCGCTGACCGCGAAGCGGGTCACCGGCATCGTCTCGCGCGGTGGATCGATCATGGCCGCGTGGTGTCTGGCCCATCACCGGGAATCGTTCCTCTACACCCATTTCGAGGAACTGTGCGAGATCCTGGCCCGCTACGACGTGACGTTCTCCCTCGGCGACGGCCTGCGGCCCGGGTCGATCGCCGATGCCAACGACGAAGCGCAGTTCGCCGAGCTCCGCACGCTGGGCGAGTTGACCCGGATCGCGAAATCGCACGGTGTGCAGGTGATGATCGAGGGCCCGGGCCATGTGCCGATGCACAAGATCGTGGAGAACGTGCGGTTGGAGGAGGAGCTGTGCGAGGAGGCCCCCTTCTACACTCTCGGCCCGCTGGCCACCGATATCGCGCCCGCCTACGACCACATCACCTCGGCCATCGGCGCGGCGGTCATCGCGCAGGCCGGCACCGCCATGCTGTGCTATGTCACGCCGAAGGAGCACCTCGGGCTGCCGAACCGCGATGATGTGAAAACGGGCGTCATCACCTACAAGATCGCCGCCCACGCCGCCGATCTGGCCAAGGGCCATCCGCACGCGCAGCAGCGTGACGACGCGCTGTCCAAGGCCCGGTTCGAGTTCCGCTGGCGCGATCAGTTCGCGCTATCGCTGGACCCCGACACGGCGCGGGAGTACCACGACGAGACGATGCCCGCGGAACCGGCGAAGACAGCGCATTTCTGCTCGATGTGCGGACCGAAATTCTGTTCCATGCGGATCTCGGCGGATGTCCGCGAATACGCCGAGCGCAACAACCTGACCGACGCGGCGGCCATCGAGGCCGGAATGGCGGAGAAGTCCGCCGAATTCGCCGCGACCGGTAAACGGGTGTACCTGCCGCTCACCACCTGATCGGAGGGCGGAGGGCGCCGAGCCCGTTGCGACGCCACCCAGGGTGGGGATGTCTGTCGACTCGTGTGCGGTTCGCGGCTTTCAGCTGTCAACCCTGTCGATGGTCATATCGGATGGGTGGCCGTTCGGCCGATGTGGTGTGTGGTCGCCACCCTTAACGTCGTTCGTCATGCGAACCAGAGTGTGGGCCGAAATGGCCCGGTGGGCATGTGTGGCGGCGATGGCGGTGCTGGCCGGTGGGGTGGTCGTGTGGTGGCTGTCCCCGGGAGGCCTGGGGCAACCGGGACCGATCGAAGTCACCGAGGGGCCTTCGGCGTCGATGTATCGAGTGGTGGCGGGTGTCTTCGATTTCTCCTTGTGGTCGGTGCGGGCCGTGGAGTTGTTCGGGGAGGGGTGCCTGCTGATTCTGGGCGCGCTGTGGGCGTGGTCGGGTTGGTCGGCGCTGCGGGTCCGCGAATGGCCGTCGGTGGTGACGAGTGCGGCGACAGCACTGGGCACGGTCGGGGCGTATGTGGTCAGCGAGGGGGTGAAACTCGTGGTGGACGAGGAACGACCGTGCCGCGCCGTGGGGTCGGCGGTCGATCCCGGCTTCTGCCCGGAGGCCGGCGATTGGTCCTTCCCCAGCAATCACGCTGTCCTCGCGGCGGGGTTGGCTACGGGACTGGTACTCGGGCGGCGCGGGATGACCGCTCCGGTGGTGGTGTCGGCGTTCGTGGTGGTGGTGTCGCGGGTGGCGGCGGGGGTTCACTATCCGCACGATGTGGTCGCGGGCAGCGTACTCGGTGCCTGCGCAGTGGGTGCGGTGCTGGCCGTGGTGCGGTCAGCGGAACCGGTCGTGCGCGGTCGTATCCGGGGTGCCGAGACCGGCCTCATAGGCGACGACCGCGGCGGCCGCTCGATTGTCGACGCCGAGCGTGGCCAGGATCGAACTCACATGGGCCTTGACCGTCCCCTCCACCACGTTCAACCGGCGCGCGATCTGTCCGTTGGTCAGACCGGTACCGAGCAGGGCCAGAACCTGCCGTTCCCGCACGGTGAGCGTTTCGACGCGGGCGCGGGCGCTCGGCCGGCTGTCGGTGGCCGCCCACGGCCGGGAGTTCGCCAGGTGGGCGACCACTCGCGCGGTGACTTTCGGTGAGAGGTAGGCGGCACCGCCGGCCACCGCGTGGACACCGGCGATGAGTTCTTCCGGATCACCCGATTTGATGAGAAATCCGGTGACTCCGCCGCTCAGTGCGCGCAGGATGTAGTCGTCTTCCCCGAAAGTCGTGAGCACGATCAGGCCGGTACCGGGCGCGATCCGCTGGATCTGCGCTGCTGCGGTGATGCCGTCCAGTCCGGGCATGCGGATATCGAGCACAGCGATATCCGGGCGGTGCCGCCGCACAGCATCGACCGCTTCCCGGCCGTCGGCGGCTTCGGCCACGACAGTGATCTGCGGATCGGTACTCAATACGGCGCGCACACCGGCGCGGACCAGCGGCTCGTCGTCGGCGATCAGAACCCGTGTCACCAACTCTGGCTCTCGGCGATCACGTCGATGCTCACCAAGGTGTCCTCGACTGGCCGGAAACACAGGCGGTAGACATCACCTGAGCGGTCTTCGAAGGGGTTCGCGGTGATCGCGTAGTACTCGCAAGTCCTATCCGGAGCGGGCCGCTCACCGGGAGGGGCGTCGAGTTGTCGCGCAGGAAGGTAGCCCGATACTTCACTGCGGTGCTGTCCGACCCGAAGCCGGTCGAAGTCCGTCCGATGCAGGACCGAGGTCCGCAAGGTCATCGCCTCCCATATCCACAACCCACCGGTCAGCAGAACGCCTGTGACCAATGGAACCACGACCGCGGCCACCGCCACGCGCCGGAGACGGGCACGGTCGCGGTGCTGCTGCTCGATGATTCGGATGTCGGCGAATCCGGTTTCCGCAATGAATTCATCGTCCCCGCCGGTGCCGTCGGGGCGATCGGGAAACCACGCACGCACAACGAACTCGTCGCCGCGGCGGCCGTGCGACAGCGTCCCACCGGCCAGCCGAGCCCTTTCCGCCAAACCCACAAGACCGGAGCCCGTCCCGCCCACGGCCCGCGCAGACAACGAGATCGGCGCATTGGTCACCGACACCTCGGTTCCGCTTTCGCGGTAACCGATCATCACACGCGCCGACGAAGCCGGAGCATGCTTGGCCACGTTGGTCAGGCCCTCCTGTACCACGCGGAACACGGCATGCTCGACCATAGGCGAGACCCCCGAGCGCGCTGCGTCGATATCGGACTCGACCCGCAGGCCCCCGGCGCGGGCGCGTTCGATCAGGCCGGTGATATCCGGTGAGACCGGCCCACCAGGGGAAGACCGCAGGACGCCGACCACTTCACCGAGATGATCCACCGCCTCGGCGGCTTGCGTCCTGATCCGGCGAGCCGAATCCCGGTGCTCCGCGGACAGGCCTTCGGCCATGTGCAGGGCCCCGGCCGACAGCGCTATCAAGCTCAGCTGGTGGCCCAGCCCGTCGTGCATGTCCTGGGCGATCAGGAGGCGTTCCCGCAACCGGACCTGTTCGGTCAGCAATGTTTTCTCCCTCTGCACCTGCGCGGCGAGCTCCCAACCAGCCCGGGTCAGCGCACGCGACAAGTACCAGAGCCGACCGAAAAACCACGGCACCATCCCGGCAGCCACAAACACCGCCGAGAAGACCCCGGCGGCAGATGTCGACGAGGGCCATACGGAGACCACGCCCACGACCGACGCCGCCACGGCCACCAGCACCACTGCCGCGGGCCGTACCGAACGCGCACGGGAGCCCGCGAACAACCCGCACACCACGACCACGGGAATCCACCACCCATCGGCCGCGCTCAGTACCGACCCCGCGACCACCGCCCCCGACCACGCCCCCTCCACCCACCACCCGGTCACCGGCGAGCTTCCCGGCACCATCCTCGATCGATCCACACCCCGACCCTAGGGAGTCCCTCCACCGGGCAGGCGCCGGGCGGATCGCGGGCCGACGCCTGCTGTTCAGCGGTTATCGAGCGTTCATCGTGTCGGCACTTCGGGAAGGACAGAGCGAACGGTTGTCAGTGGTCCGCTCGCAGGCCGGCCAGGACGATTCTCAGCCCGGCGCGGAATTCGGCTTCCGGGTCACCGGCGGCGGCCACACGAGCGATCTCGAGGAGCCCGGGGAACCGCTCGGCGGGTAGCTGCCCGATGCGGCGAACCCGGCGAAGCGGCCTTCGTGAACCAGCCCGGCGCTCTCGCCGGCTGGCAGTCGGTGACCCCGCCCGGTTATCGATTCGACAACAGGATCACCGCGGCGTCCGGGCTCGGCATGCTGTTCCGCAACGCCACGTCCGCCGCACCTCGCGCCCGCTGCCCACTACTGGTATGCGCCTGCGACCGGGAAAATCTCATCGATCCCGCCATCGCCGGACGAGTCGCCGCCACCGCCCCGCGGGCGGTCCGGAAGCACTACGACGCCGACCATTTCACCGTCTACCACCCGCCGGTCGTCGACCGGATCGTCGCCGACCAGATCGACTTTCTCACCACCCACCTGACCGGAGAAGCGGGAGGCCCGGCTCGTTGCTCGACACCGGTACCGAGCCGGGCGGGGCCTCAGTTGGAGATCCCCGGCGCCCTGTGTACATAGGTGCGGTCGGTGACCTGGTCCAGCAGGAACTCGGCGATATCCGCGCGGGCGATCTTCAAGGTGAGCCCGCGCTCCGCACCGGAGAAACCGCGACGATAGGTGCCGGTACGGGGTCCGTCGGTGAAAGCGCTGGGGCGCACGATGGTCCAGTCGAGATCGCTGGCGCGTACGTAGCTCTCCTGCTGTTCGTGATCGGCGTAGGCGGGACGGAGCAGGAGGCCGAACATGATGTATTTCCAGAGGAAGTTCAGGTTGGCGCGGCTGTCCCCGGCCCCCAGGGTGGATTGGCAGATCAGCCGCTTCACCCCGGCACGGTTCATCGCCTCGATGACCGTACGGGTGCCCTCGGCCCGCACCACCCCCTTGCGGCCGTTCCCCAGGGCCACCAGCACCGCGTCCTGACCGAGGACGGCCCGTTCGACCGCGGCCGGATCGAGCACATCGCCCTCCACGACGCGCAACCGCTCGTGCGAGCGGGTGATCCGGCTCGCGTCGCGGGTGAGTGCGGTGACCTCGTATCCGCGCTCGAGCGCCTGCTCGACGATATGCCGCCCGACCGTACCGGTGGCTCCGAAAACCGCGATTCGCATGGTCGCCTCCTGTTTCCCGAAAATTGTTGTGTGCTGACTGGAACCAGTACAACAAGCGGAAACGAGACGGAACATAGCTCGAACGCTCGATGGCATAAGCGAGCGTCTATGGTGGTTCAGCCCTGGCGAAAGGCCCGGACGGTCGCCTCGTCGGCCGGGTAGAAGGCCTCGATATGCAGTTCGTCGATGGTGACGTCGGTAGCCGACATCGCCGACGCCGTGATGCTGAAGAAAGAGAAATCGGCCTCACCCACCCGCAGCCGGAGCGGAATCACCACATCGGCGCGCGCGGTGACGCCCGGATCACGGCACGGATAGCCGGATACCTCGTCGAGCAGCTCTTTCAAGCGGGGATCGCCGGTGGCGTCCAGCCGGCCGCGGACCTGGCTCAGCAGATGCCCGCGCCACTGGCCGAGGTTGCGGATACGCGGCGCCAGGCCCCGCGGGTGCAGGGAGATGCGAACGGCGTTGACCGGCGGTTCCAGCAGATCCGGGGCACAACCCTCGAGGAGCACATCGGTGGCCGGATTACGGTCCACCACATCCCACCACCGGTCCAGCACCAGGGCCGGATGCGGTAGGTGCGCGTCGAGCAGGACGCGGAATGCGTCCATGACAGCGTGTAGTTCCGGCGCGGACACCTCGCGCTGGCCGTATCCGGGAGCGTAACCGGCGGTGAGCAGGAGTTCGTTGCGTTCCCGCAGCGGAACGTCCAGATGGGCGGCGAGATGTTCGACCATCTCGCGGGTGGGCCGCGAACGCCCGGTTTCCACGAAGCTGAGGTGCCTGGTGGAGATCTCCGCCCGCGTCGCGAGCTGCAACTGACTCATCCGCCGCCGCTCGCGCCACGAGCGGAGCAGACCACCCACCGAGGGTTCCGTTGTGACCATCTCTCGGATGCTAACCGTTCCGGTAGCCGATCCCATTACCTCTGAGGTAATCGCCCCCGCGCCCGGTCGCGGCAATGCTGAAGGCACCTGGTCGTCGGCACCGGGAAGCACTCGAAAGGATCACCGATATGAACGACGTCGTCACCGCCTACCTGCAGACCTGGAACACCACCGACGCCGGGGCACGGACGGAGCTACTCGCCCGCCACTGGGCACCGGCGGCGACCTACACCGACCCGCTCGCCGAGGCGGCCGGGCGCGAGGCGATCGGCGCCACCATCGGCGCGGTGCACGAACAGTTCCCCGGCTTCGTCTTCACCCCGGTCGGGGAACCGGATGCACACCACCGGCAGGTCCGGTTCCAGTGGGGACTGGGTCCGGCCGGCGCCGAACCGGTGGTGATCGGTTTCGATGTACTGGTCACCGACGAGCAGGGCCGGATCGACACCGTGCTGGGGTTCTTGGACAAAGTGCCGGGCTGAACCTCGCCGAGTGCCACCGGTCCCGGCCGGGCCGGCGGCGAGTGCACTACCGGCACAACCGGTTTCGGTATGCGGGCGCCCGGTCCGGGACGGACCCCGGTATTTCGGATGCCGCGGGCGGGCATCGATATACCGCTGTTCCGGCAGGACAGCGGCGCGATGGGTTCCGGTTCCGGAGTCCGCCGCACGGGCGGTCGCGATCAGGCGCGGCCCAGCGCGAGAGTGACGTTGTGGCCGCCGAAACCGAAGGAGTTCGTCAATGCGTAGTCGATACGCTGCGGCCGGGCGGCGCCGCGGACGATATCGAGATCGGCGTCCGGATTCTCCAGGTTGAGGGTGGGCGGCACCACCTGTTCACGCAGTGTGAGCGCGGTGAGGACGGTTTCCAGCGCCCCGACCGCCCCGATGGAATGCCCGAGCGCGGATTTCGGCGCGTACACCGAGGCATCGGGTGTGACGGCCCGGATCGCGGCCGCCTCGGAGGCATCGCCTACCGAGGTGGCCGTGGCGTGCGCGTCGACGTGCTGGATATCGGCCGGTTCCAGGCCCGCCGTGGCGATCGCCTTGCGCATGGCCCGGGCCGCGCCGTCACCGGCCGGATCGGAAGCGACGATGTGATACGCGTCGGAGGTGATGCCCGCGCCCAGTATCCGGGCGTGGATGCGAGCGCCTCGCGCCCGGGCGTGCCGCTCCGATTCCAGGACGACCAGCGCACCCGCCTCGCCGAAGACGAAACCGTCCCGGTCGCGGTCGAACGGCCGGGAGGCCGCTTCGGGTTCGGAGTTGCGCGTGCTCATGGCGCGCATCATGGCGAAACTCGCGATCGGCACCGCGTGGATATGTCCCTCCACCCCGCCGGCCACCACCACATCCGCCTCTCCGGTGGCGATCAGCCGCCACGCGTGGGCGATGGCCTCGGTTCCGGATGAGCATGCCGAGACCGGTGCGAAAACACCCGCCTTCGCCCCGATTTCGAGGCTCACCGCCGCCGCGGGACCGTTGGGCATGACCATCGGCACCGACATCGGGGACACCTTGCGGTACCCGCCCGCGCGCATCGCGTCGACGGCGTCGATGAGCGCGTCACCACCGCCCAGACCGGTGCCGATGGATACCGCGAGCCGCTCGCCCGCCACCTCCGGCTGCCCGGCCTCCCGCCAGACCCGCCGCCCCAGTACCAGCGCGAGCTGCTCCACATAGGAATGCCTGCGTTGTTCGACGCGGGTGAGGTGGGCGCCGGGATGGGATTTCAGTTTGCCGCCGATACGTACAGGGAGGTCGTACTCGGTGACGAACTCGTCGTCCAGCGCGGCGATACCGCTGTCGCCGCGCAGCAGCCGGGACCAGGTTTCGTCCATATCGTCGGCGAGCGCGGTGGCGGCCGCATAGGCGGTCAGCACCACCGGCCGGCCGGGACGAGTTTCTGTAGCGATCGATACAGTCACAGGTCATGAATACCTGTAGCGTTCGCTACAGTCAACTCATGGCACGCCCACTCGACCACGCCAAACGCGCCGAACTCCTCGACGCGGTCGTGCGCTATATCGCCGAGCACGGCCTCGCCGGTCTCTCGCTGCGCCCGCTGGCCGCCGCACTGGGCACCAGCTCGCGCATGCTGATCTACTACTTCGGCACCAAAGAGGAACTGCTGGTACAGGCGCTGGCCACGCACCGCCCCGATCTGACCGCCGTCTTCGCCGATCTCCCCGACGCCGCCGCCCTCCGGCAGCGGATGTGGGAGTTCTGGCAGGAGAACACCAGCGGCCCGGGTGCCGTGAGCGTCAAGGTGATGTTGCAGGTACTCGGCGCGGCCTGCGCGCCCCACGGCCCCTACACGGGCTACGCGGACGAGGCCATCGCCGTCTTCGTGACCACCCTCGCCAACGCGCTGCGCCGGCTCGGCACCGAGGAGCCAGAGGTGGTCGCCACACTGCTGGTTTCCGGGCTCCGCGGCGTCCTGCAGGACCGCATCCTCACCGGCGACACCGACCGCGCCGACCGCGCGGCACGGCGGCTCATCGACCAGAACATCCGCTGATCGTCCACTCCGTACCCGCCGCGGCGTCCCCGCCCGGTATTCGATGCTCGTCGCACGTAGCGCCCGCACCCGCCGGCCGGCGCGTTCCGCCGCCGGACCGGCCGGGGTGCCACCCCGCCACCCCGGCCGACGGGCGGACCCGTCCACGTAGGGTGAGCGCGTGAGATTGTTGCCGTTGACGCCCCCGGGGCAGACCCCGGTCCGGGTGCTCACCATCGCCGGAACCGATTCGGGCGGCGGCGCCGGAATTCAAGCCGATACCCGGACCATGGCCCTGTGCGGGGTACACGCCCTCGTAGCGGTGGCCGCGGTGACGGTGCAGAACTCGGTGGGGGTGAGCGGTTTCCACGAAATCCCGCCGGAGGTGGTCGCGGATCAGGTGCGCTCGGTGGCCGGCGATATCGGGGTCGGCGCGGCCAAAACCGGCATGCTCGCCTCCAGCCGCATCATCGAGGCCGTGGCGGAGGTGTGCCGGGAGACCGGGATCGGGCGCGACGGCGCGACACCGCTGGTGGTGGACCCGGTCGCGGCCTCCATGCACGGCGACCCGCTGCTGCACACCGAAGCGCTCGATGCCGTGCGGTACACGCTGTTCCCCTTGGCCACGATCGTGACGCCGAACCTGGACGAGGTGCGGTTGCTGACCGGAGTACGGGTCACCGACGCGGCATCCGCGCGAACCGCCGCCGAGGCACTGCACGCGCTCGGGCCGCGCTGGGTGGTGGTGAAGGGCGGTCATCTGCGGTCGTCGGCGAACAGCACCGATCTCCTGTTCGACGGGGAACGTTTCCTCGAGTTCACCGCGCCACGTATCGATACCGGTAACGACCACGGCGGCGGCGATACGCTGGCCGCCGCGATCGCGTGCGCGCTGGCACACGGATACTCGGTGCCGGACGCGTTCGAATTCGCCAAGGAGTGGACCCGCCGCTGCCTCGAAGCCGCCTACGACCTCGGCGCGGGCCACGGCCCGGTCTCCCCGCTGTGGCGCCTGGCGTAACCCGTATCTGTCGGTGGCCGGGCGCATACTGAGGGCGTTACGCACCACCGCCGCCCACAACGGCGTGGGGACGAGAACAACGGGGTTCGCTGTGGAACGTAGCCATCCGGTCCGATGCCTGCCGCAGCAGCACCGGGGGCCGGGACAACCGAACCGGGGAGCGTCGACGTCGGCCCGCGGGTCACGGCCGGCTACTCCCAGCAACCTCCCAGGTTGCCTGGAGCCCGGCCCCAGCCCGCGGTCCGAATCTGTTCGGTATGACCGAGACCGTGGCCGTCGCCGGACCGGCGGAACATGTGGTCGACCTTTCGATGCCGCCCGTGCTGGACGTGGTCGTACCCGTGTACAACGAAGAAACCGACCTCGGCGTCTGTGTGCGCCGACTGCACGAGCATCTGGAGAAAGGCTTCCCCTTCCCGGCGCGGATCACCGTCGCCGATAACGCCAGCACCGATTCCACGCTGGCGGTGGCGGAGTCGCTCGCGGGCGAACTGGGCAACGTCCGGGTGGTGCATCTCGACGCCAAGGGCCGCGGCCGGGCATTGCGCACCGTCTGGCTGCAGTCCGATGCGCAGGTGCTCGCCTATATGGACGTGGATCTGTCCACCGACCTCAACGCGCTGCTCCCCCTCGTCGCTCCGCTGGTTTCCGGGCATTCCGATCTCGCCGTCGGTACCCGGCTGGGTTCCGGTTCCCGGGTGGTACGCGGACCGAAGCGCGAATTCATCTCCCGCTGCTACAACCTGCTGTTGAAGGCGTCGCTACGGGCCCGTTTCTCCGATGCCCAATGCGGTTTCAAGGCCGTCCGCACCGAGGTCGCACGGGAGCTGCTGCCGCTGGTGCAGGACGGGGAATGGTTCTTCGACACCGAACTGCTGGTACTCGCCGAACGGGCGGGCCTGCGTATCCACGAGGTGCCGGTGGACTGGATCGACGATCCGGACAGTCGTGTCGATATCGTCGATACCGCCCGCAAGGACCTGCGCGGTATCTGGCGGCTGGGCCGCGCCCTGGCCACCGGCTCGCTGCCGTTGCCGCGACTGCGGCATGCGGTCGGCCGCGAGCCGCTGGTGCCGGGAGTGCCGCTCGGCATGGTGGGCCAGGTGATCCGGTTCGCGCTGGTGGGGACGGCTTCCACCTTCGCCTATATGCTGCTGTATCTGCTGCTGCAACCCTCGGCCGGGGCGCAGGCGGCGAATTTCGGCGCGCTACTGCTCACCGCCGTCGCCAATACCGCCGCGAACCGGGCCTTCACCTTCGGTGTGCGCGGCCGGACCGGGATGGTGACCCACCAGTTCCAAGGACTGTTGATCTTCGGCTTCGGGCTGCTGGTCACCGGTGGTTCGCTGTTCGTTCTGCACCGCTGGGCCCCGGGTGCCCCCGTGCAGCTGGAACTGTTCATCCTGGTGGTGGCGAATCTGATCGCGACCCTGCTCCGCTTCGTAGGGTTGCGCTGGGTGTTCCGTACGGCCGGACGCGCGCTTCCCGGTATCGAAGAGGCCGCCCGATGACCGTCACCCCCACCGGCGCCACCGCGTCGTTCGCCGTCGCACCGGTGTCCGCACCGACCCGGGCCAACCGCTGGGAGCATCCCGCCTCGGCAGTCCTGCTGCTCGCTACCGGACTCTCCTATCTCTACAACCTGAGCGCCAACGGCTGGGCCAACTCCTTCTATGCCGCTGCCGTCCAAGCCGGTTCGGAATCGTGGAAGGCGTTCTTCTTCGGTTCCTCCGACGCCGCGAACTCCATCACCGTGGACAAGGCGCCGGCCGCGCTGTGGATCATGGAATTGTCGGTGCGTCTGTTCGGTCTGAACAGCTGGAGCATGCTCGTTCCACAGGTCCTGCTGGGCGTGGCCACCGTAGCGCTGCTCCGGTCGACCGTGCGCCGTTCGTTCGGTCCCGCCGCCGGGCTCATCGCCGGGGCGGCGATGGCGCTGACTCCGGTCTTCGCCCTCATGTTCCGCTTCAACAATCCCGATGCGCTGCTGGTTCTCCTGATGGTGGCCGCGGTGTGGGCCATGACGCGCGCCCTCGCCGACGGCCGCTGGCGCTGGCTGGTACTCACCGGAACCTGCGTCGGTTTCGGTTTCCTGGCCAAACAGTTGCAGGTCGTGCTGGTGGTACCGGCTCTCGCGCTGGTCTACCTGCTGGCCGGCCCGCCGCGACTCGGGAAACGGATCGCGCAGTTGTTCGCCGCGGGCGCCGCCATGGTGGTGGCCGCCGGCTGGTGGCTGCTCACCGTGGAGCTCTGGCCCGCCGATTCCCGGCCGTATATCGGTGGTTCGCAGAGCAATTCGATCATCGAACTCACTCTCGGCTACAACGGGTTCGGCCGGTTGAACGGTAACGAGCCCGGCAGTGTCGGCCCGGGTGGAGAACTCCCGCCGGGCGGAAACGGGATGTGGGGACGAACCGGGCTCACCCGCATGTTCGACCAGATGCAGGGCGGGCAGATCGCCTGGCTGATCCCGGCCGCGCTGGTGGCGCTGGTCGCGGGCCTGTTGTTGCGCGGCCGGGCCGCCCGCACCGACGGCCCACGCGCCCAGATACTGCTCTGGGGCGGCTGGCTGCTGGTCACCGGGCTGGTATTCAGTTATATGGCCGGGATCTTCCACCAGTACTACACGGTGGCGCTGGCGCCCGCCGTCGCGGCGCTGGTGGGTATCGGCGCGGTGCTCCACTGGCGCAACCGGTCCCGGTGGTGGGTGCGCGCCCTGGCCGCCGTCGCGGTGGCGGCGACCACCGCCACCGCCTGGATGCTGCTTTCGCGCAGCGCGGATTTCCTGCCCTGGCTGCGCTGGACGATCCTGGTCACCGGCGTTGTCGCGACCGTCGCGCTCCTGGTCCCGCTGCCGCGCCGGACGGCCGTGGTCGCGGCACTGCTCGCGGGGTTCGCCGGTCTCGCCGGCCCGGTCTCCTACACGGTAGACACCGTGAATTCGGCGCATACCGGTTCGATTCCGACCGCCGGGCCGAGTACCGGGATGTTCGGCGGTATGCGGCCACCGGGTATGCGCGGCGGCCCCGACGGTGGGCCCGGTATGCCCGGCGCGGCGCCCGATATGCCCGGCGGCCCGGCAGGTATGCCCGGAGCGGGCGGTACGGCTCCGGGTGATGGCGCGGCCGGCGCTCCACCCGTGGGCGCACGGCCGGACGGTGGCGGACCCGGTGCGATGGGCGGCGGGCCGGGTGGCGGCGTAATGCGCGCCGCCGAACCCGGCGACGCTCTCGTCGCGCTGCTCGAGGAGAACGGCGACGCCCACACCTGGGCGGCCGCCACGGTATCCGCTACCAGCGCCGCGGGATACCAGCTGGCCACCGAACTGCCGATCATGCCGATCGGTGGCTTCAACGGCAGCGATCCCGCACCCACCCTCGACCGGTTCCAGCGGTATGTCGCGGCCGGGCAGATCCACTACTTCCTCGACGGTAGCAGCAGCGGACCCGGCGGACGCGCGGGTACGAGTTCCGAGATCACCCGGTGGGTGCGGGAGAACTTCCCCGCGAACGAGGTGGACGGGGTGACGGTCTACGACCTGACCGCACCGAACTGATTCCCTGCCGCACAACGCCGACGGCTCGGACCACCACCGGTCCGAGCCGTCGGCAACTCCGCGCGCCCCACCCGGCGCGCAGAAGGAATCAGGCGGCGAAAACCTCGGTGAGGTCGCCGTAGAGCCGCTGTTCGGTGAACTTCAGATCCGAATCGATCGCCGCGTACACCGCGCCGGGGATATCGACCTCTTTACCGTTCTTCAGGTTGTAGTGGATCCGGATCTCGAACAGGACCTCCGTGATCCCGTTGGTCGCCGGATGCGGTTCGATCCAGTGCACCACCGTGTGCTCGATCGCGGTGCACTGGTCGAGCACGTACTGGATCGACGCGGTGGCCGCGTCCCGGCCGGTCACGGGCTCGGCATTGGCGAAGGTCAGCTTCACGTCGTCGGTCATCAGCTGGGCGGCCTCGGCCAGCCGGCCCTCGTCGATGTGCTCGTAGTAGTCCTCCACCATTTGCCGGACGGCCGACATAATTTCTCCTTGCTGAGTTTCCCAGGTAGGGAACGGTTTTCGCGATGCGTGCCCACAGTAGTGGAAGTTCACGCATCCCGCCCCCGGGACCGGAACTTTCGCTCGCGGCAAGGAAGGCTCCCGGTCCGGAGACCGGGAGGCCGAGACCCGGCCGACGGTACCCGCTGATTCCGGTAGCGCGGGCTACGGCGCCACCGGCGCCGGAACAGCCGCCCGGACGGCCGCGCCCTCGTGGTCCAGCAGCACATCGCCGCCCTGCGTGGACACGATCGGGGTGTAGGGGTCGGGTTCGAACGTATCCCCGAGCAGCTCCCGCAGCACCGCCACACCACAGAACGGCACGTAGTACGGGCTGTAGCCACCCTCCTGCACGAAGGCGATACGTCCTGAGCAGACTTCGGCCGCGGTATCGAGCATCCGGCGCGTGAGCTGTGCGAAACCGGCGCTGGTAACCATCTGCCGAGCCAGCGGGTCGAGGATGCTCGCGTCGAAACCACTTGCCACGATGACGAGTTCGGGCCGGAACGCGCGCAGCGCCGGGATCACCACTTCGTCGAGTGCGTACGAGTAGGCGGCGTCGCCGCTGCCCGGCGGAAGCGGGATGTTGAGCGAGTATCCCTCCCCCGCTCCGGTACCGCGTTCCGCACGGAAACCCGAATTCGGCGGGAAGCAGAGATGCTGGTGGATCGAGACGGTCAGCACCGAAGGATCGCTGTACCAGATCTCCTGGGTACCGTTGCCGTGGTGGACGTCCCAGTCCACGATGGCGATTCGCTCCAGGCCGAGGACTTCTCTGGCGTAGGCGGCGGCGATGGAGACGTTGTTGAAAATGCAGAACCCCATACCGGAGGCTCGGGTGGCGTGATGTCCGGGCGGATTGACCAGCGCGTAGCCGGTATCGATCGTGCCCGCCACGACCTGCGCGACGAGTTGGATCGCCCCACCGGCCGACAGGGCCGCGATCTCGTAACCCCCTCGCCCGAAGGGCGAGCATCCGTCTCCCGCGTCACCGCCTTTCGGCAGCAGACTCTCCTCCTTGATCCTGGCCAGATGCTCCGGGGTGTGGACGCGCAGGATGTCTTCCTCACTCGCCGGTACGGCACGGACCGGGTGCAATCGGTCCAGCAGGCCCGATACCGCGACCAGTTCGTGGAAACGGCGCTTGGTATCGGGGTGGGCGAGATGGTGACCTATCGGCTGCAGGCCCGTGGTGGCATCGGCGGGGAACAGGCTCCCCGAGCCGGTGTCGACCCATCCGAAGACGGTGTTCCAGACGTATCCGACTGTCATGGTCGTGCTCCTAGGTGTCGGCGGCCCACCCGAAAGGGGCGCCGGACGGTAAAGCGTGCGCAATCGAACGAGGGCGCCCGCTAATCGAGCCATAAGCGCAGTGGGAACGCAACAGCAGCGATAACGTTCCCGGGAACGGGCCGCCCGGACGAGCATATGGCGCCTGCCCGGCCCCCGTATGCGCGCGGGGAAGCAGGAATTCACCCGATCGTCGCCTGATGGCAGCGCCGGCCTGTCAAAGTCGGACGGTATGGGTGTTGTGCGTCGGGCGGCCGCCGGTTGCGCCGCTGTGCTCGGTCTCGTCCTGCCCGCCGGTTGCGCACCGGCGCCGGAGCAGACCCCGGCCGGGGCGGGCGCCATCCCCTTGGTCTCGACGCACGATCTGCCCGCGGCGCGGCCGGGGGAGGTCCACCTGTTCGGGTTCAACGATCTGCACGGTCATCTGGAACCACCGAAGGCCCGCAACGGCCTGATCGGCGCGTACTCCGCGGGCGGAGCGGCCTATCTGTCCGCTCACCTCGACCGGCTGCGTTCGGCCTACCCGGACAGCGCGGTGCTCTCGGCCGGTGACAATATCGGCGCCGCACCGCTGGTGTCGTCACTGTTCCACGACGAACCGACCGTCACTTTCCTGAACGGGCTCGGGGTGGCGGCGTCCGCGGTGGGCAACCACGAACTGGATCACGGGGTACGGGAGCTCGCGCGGCTGAGCAGGGGCGGCTGCGCACCCGAGGGCTGTTCGCCCGGGGAACCGTTCACCGGTGCGGTATTCGATTTCCTCGCCGCCAACCTCACCGACGCCTCCGGCGAACTGCCGCCCGAGGTGCGGGCATGGACCATGCTGGAGGTCGGGGGTCACAAGATCGGCGTGGTGGGCACGGTCACCCCCGATACCGTGAACCTCGTTTTCCCGGAGGGTATCCGCGGCTATACCTTCGGCGATCAAGCCGAAGCCGTCAACAGGTATGTACCCGCCATGAAACGGGCCGGTGCGGAAACCGTGATCGCCCTCGTGCACGACGGCGGCGCCCAGGGCACCCCGCCGGAATCCACCGATTACAACGGTTGCGCCGATATCGACCCGGATATCGGCGAGCTCGCCGCCCGCACCGACCCGGCCGTCCGGGTTCTGTTCACCGCGCACAGTCATCAGCCCTACGTCTGTGAATTCGACGGCAAGGTGGTGACGCAGGGCTCCTCGTACGGCCGCCTGATCACCGATGTCACCCTGCGTTTCCACGATGACGGTGAGGTCTCCGCGGCCGCGGTGAACCGGGTGGTCACCCGTGATATCGCCCCTGATCCCGCGGTCACCGCCCTGATCGATTTCTTCACCGCGCAGGCCGCGCCGCGCGCCGGGCGGGTGGTCGGCACCGCCACGGCCCCGCTGACCCGTGGGGGTGCCGGCGGCGAATCCCCGCTGGGTGCGGTGATCGCCGACGCCATGCTGGACGTGACGGACGAATCGGCGGGGGCGGTGGCGGCCTTCATGAATCCCGGCGGAGTACGGGCCGATATCGAGGCGGGCCCCATCACCTACGGAAACATCTACGAGACCCAGCCTTTCGGTAACCAGGTGGTCACCCTGACCCTCACCGGACGCCAGATCCTCGATCTGCTGGAACAGCAGTGGGACAACGAGAGCGAACCCGCGCTCCTCGCGGTGGCCGGTCTCGCCTACGCCTACGACGCCACCGCGCCTGCCGGCAACAAAGTGGTCGACGGGTCGGTACGCATCGGCGGGCAGCCCCTGAACGAAGTGGCCGGGTACCGGGTGAGCACCAACAATTTCCTCGCCTCCGGCGGGGACGGGTTCACGGTCTTCACCCGTGGCACCGATACCGCGATCGGCCCCACCGACCTCGACGCCCTGGAAACGTATCTGCGGGACCGGGGGCCGCTACAGCCGCCCCCGGAGCGGATCGAGCGCCGCTGATTCCTACGCCGGGCCGGACGAGCGATGCGTACGCCGGCGGTCGCCCTGCGGTCGAATGCCACGATGAATCGGTAACGGCGGCAAAAAATCTCGGAAGCGGGAACCGATCGCGCCGAGGTACCGTCAAACCCTGTAAAACAAATCAACTCGGGCGAGTAGCCGCTCGAGTATCGGGGTTCGCCGGGTCGGCGAAACGGTGGTATCACGACCGCCACCACGGGAGGGCTGACATGCTGATGGATGTAACGGCGGTGCAGGGCATCGCCGACGACCTACGGGATTCGGCGGGAACGGTCAACAATGCCGCGCTGCGTATCGCGGACGCGGTGCGCGGGTTCGAAACAGCCGATGCGGGCCGCACCTACCAGTCGGCCGGCGAACGCCTGGTCACCGGGCTGGACGAGCTGCGCCGCTCCTTGTTCGCCTGGGCGAATTGCGTGCACGACTGCGGTACAGCGCTGCGGGCCGGGGCGGACGGTTACACCGAAACCGACCAGTCGACCGCCGTCGATCTCGGTGCGGTGCCGGGAGCACTCGTATGAGGTCCACCGCCTCCGAGGGCGTCGACGCCATCTTGGATGCCGGCGCCGTGGGCCTTCGGTACTTCGAAGTCTTCCTGCCGCGCTATCGCGAATGGACCGGGCACGAGCCCGCGGGCGGTGGCTACTTCGCCCTGGCCGCCCATTACGACCAGCAGCGCGGCACGGATCTGGAAGCCCTGCGGGGTATCGCCACCGCTTTGGGTGAAGAGCTGGAAGGCCGGCTCGGTGATCAGGCCGCTGCCCAGAACGCCCGTTTCGCGGATCTGCCCAACCATTGGAACGGCTCCCCCGCCGCCGACAACGCCCGGCAGTTCCTCGCTCTCGCCGGCACCGGAATCGGTACGACCGTCGACGCTCTGCGTGCCGTGCACACCGCTGCCACCACCGCGCTCACCCGGATCGAAGACGCCGTACGCCACAAGGCGGATACGGTGAAGAACGGTTTCGACGCCGCTACGGCGGCGGGTAAGTCCGCGCAGCAGATCGACTGGCTCATCGACGTCGCCCAGGGGACGGTCGGCACCGGTGAAGCGGTGCGGAACAGGCTGCGTACCGAGCTGCCCGAGCACCACGCCGACGGCGCGGATCCGGCGGCGACGTGCCGCGGTTGGCTCGATCGGGTCTTCGCCGGCGAGATCGAGGCCGCGGTCACCCGGTTCACGACCCTGTGCTCCGATACCCATACCACCGTCAGCGGAGCCTACGAACAACTGCTCACCGCGCTCGAAGCGGTCGAGCCTTCGGCGTTCGTCTCGCCCGGCGGCACGCCCTCGGCGGATACGGACCTCACCTCCGCCCCCGGCGGACCCAGCTACGTGATCGCGGCCGGCGCGCCGCAGGCGACCACCGAACCGGAGAGCGACAACCCGGCACCCGGTGGGAATCCCACGCAGACCACACCGGGAGATACGGAGAGTCCGGACGCACCCTCGAGCCTTGCCCTGACCAGCACACCGGCAGCCACGGAGACCGGTGAAACCGTGGATCCGGGTACCGATCCGGCCACGGCGGCCCCGACGGGAACGAACACCCCCGGGAGCACCACCGAGACCTCGACCACCTCCGCCCCGGCGGGGACGCAACCCCCCGGGTCCACCACCGAGACCTCGACCACCCCCGGCGCCTCGGAGGCGGACGACTCGTCGGGCACCACTCCGGAGCCGGCGGCGAGTACTCCCGGGGCCTGGACGCCTACCGATATCACCAACATGGTGACCGCGGTAAGCCAGATCACCGGCACCATCCCGGATCTGATCACCGCGGTGGGAAGTCTCGCCGGTCAGATGGACGAGGTCATCACCGCCACCGGCGACGCCGTGGCGACAGTTATCGACGCCGCCGACAACCAGCCCAGTGCTCCCGGCCCCGGAACCGAGGTCACCGACCCGTCCGAAGAAACGGCTGCCACGCAGGATCCGGCCGCGGAAGACAGCTCATCCGAGAGTTCGGATACCGCTGGGGAAACCGGCGATACGACGCAGGAGGAAGGCCAGAACTCGCAGGCGGGCGACTCCGCGGCGGCGGAGGGCACCGACTCGGAAGCAGCGGATACGGGAACGGCGGCCGTGGGACCGGATACCGGCACACCGGTCCCGAACCCGGCTCCGACGCACCCCACCGCGGCGGCCACCACCGAAACCCCCGTATCCACGGCGTACGGCAGCCTGCGCGGACTCGGCACCGCACCGGCCCCCCGGCCCACGAACGACCATCAGCAGCAGGCCCCGGACACGCCACAGCACGCGGTAGACCAGCCTCGGGCGGTTTCCGCACCCGAGTGAGGAAACTCGGGTACCCGGTTCCACATGCGCGGATGGCCGACGAGAACGGGGCAGGTGTGCGTCCACTGATGATGGCGCTCGTTTTCACGATGATCTTTGTCGCCTGCTGTCATGTGGCGTCGAAGGTTATCGTCAGTTCTGGGCTTCGGGGTCCTGTTTGATGGCCGAGACCTCGAACTCCAGGCCTACCTTCTCGGCGACCAGGACGCCGCCGCTTTCCAGCATCGCGTTCCAGGTGACGCCGAAGTCCTTGCGGTTGATCGTGGTCGAACCTTCGAAACCGACGCGGACATTGCCGAACGGGTCGGTGGCCTGACCTTCGAAAGTGAACGGGACCGTCACCGGCCGGGTGATGCCCTTGATCGTGAGATCACCGGTGACGTCGAAGGTACCCGGACCGGTCGGGGTGATCGCGGTGGACCGGAACGTGATCTCGGGGTATTCGTCCAGTTCCAGGAAATCCATACCGCGCAGATGCTCGTCGCGCGGGGCATTGCGGGTATCGATGCTGGCGACCCGGATGGTCACCTCGCCGTAGGTGCGCTCCGGGTGCTCGCTGTCGAAGTAGGCGTGACCGCTGAAGTCGTTGAACGCGCCGCGCACCCTGGTGACCATGGCGTGCCTGGTCACGAAGCCGATCCGGGTATGCGCCGGGTCGAGTACGTACGTCCCGCTCAGTTCCTTCACATTCGTCGCGGTCGTCATCCTGCACCTCCAAGTTGTTGATGTGTCATATTTATAGTGCGGGCATATTGGTGACATGTCAACTACTTCGTTAAACTGGGGCGGTGACCGAGACACGATGGCTCGATGAGCGCGAGCGGCACGCCTGGCGCGGATATCTGCGGATGCACGCCCAGCTGATGGCCCGGCTGCATCGGCAATTGCAGAACGACTCGGGTTTGTCACTGGCCGACTTCGATGTCCTGGTCCAGCTCACCGACCAGCCCGAGCCGCGAATGCGGGTGGGCGAGCTGGGGCAGGCCCTCCAGTGGGAGAAGAGCCGGCTCTCACATCACCTCGCCCGCATGCAACGCCGCGGGCTGGTGCTTCGCGAGGACTGTCCGGACGATGCCCGAGGTGCCTATATCGTGCTCACCGAACAGGGCCGCACCGCGATCGAACAAGCCGCACCCACCCATGTGGAAACCGTACGCGAGCTGGTGTTCGACCCGCTCACCGCGGACGAGGTGGACACCCTGGCCTCGATCGCCGACCGCATCCTCGAACAGCTGAACGCCCCGGCGTAACTCGCGGTCCGCGACGCCCTCCAGAGACTACGTCCCGTGCCGCGCGATGTGTTCTTCTTTTGCGATGGCAGCTACCGGCCGAGCGGGTTCGGAAGCGCACAATTGCGTCCGGCCGGGCAGCAGGAGCGGGGTAGCGAGCAGCAGGACACCGGCGAGGGTGATCGCGAGGAGGGGGCCGGTGAACGTGGCGAGAACACCCCAGAGCACCATGAGGCTAGCCTGCGCGAGCTTGTTGCCGACGCTCCAGGTGGTGAGGACGCGGGCGGCATGGTCCGGGGGAATCCGTTGCAGGCGTTCGGTGGCCGAGATCGGATTGAAGATACCCATACAGGTGATCAGCAGACCCTCGACGACGATCACGGTGAGGAGTCCGGGCAGGCCGGGCTGGAGGAATGCCAGGCCGAGCGGGAACAACGAGCGCAACCAGCCGGAGACGGTCAGGACCCGGTACCGGCCGTAACGCCGCACGAGGCGGGCGGAGAGCCGCGCGCCCACGAAGCCGCCGAGCGCCGGGATACCGAAGGCGAGCCCGTACTGCCAAGCGGGAAAGTGGTATTCGCCCAACATGAGGACCGCCAGGAGCGGCGCGGTGGCCATGATCAGGCCGCCGACCAGAACAGAGTTGAGGTACAGGCGGCGTAGTACGGGATCGTGGCGGATGAACCGCTGACCGGTGAGAAGGTCGGCCCCGCGCAGCTCGGTACCGGGGTCGCGCACCGCCGCGACATCACCACCGCGGATACGGAGGACCGCGAACGCGGAGATCAGGTAGCTGAATGCGTCGGCCAGGATGGTGACGACCGGGCCGAGCAGCCCCACGAGCGCACCACCCAGAGGTGGTCCGGCCGCGGTCGCCACCCAGTTCGTACCTTCGAACCTCCCGTTCGCGACGAGAAGACGCTCACCGCGAACGAGGTATTTCAAATAGGCACCGGACGCGGCGGTGAAGGCGATGTTCGCGGTTCCGGCGACGACCGAGACCAGTAGCAACTGGCCGTAGGACAGCACGCCGAGGAAGTACGTCACCGGCACACTCGCCATCGCGAGGAATCGGACGAGGTCCATCGCGATCATCACCGGGCGTTTGGGCCGGTGATCCATCCAGGGACCGAGCGGGACGGCGATGATCGCCGCGACGGCAAGCCCGGCCGCCTCCAGCAGCGAAACCGCGAACGCCGACGAATGCAGCACCTGTACCGCGATGAGCGGGAACGCGCCGAAAGCGAGCCACGTGCCGTATGTGCTCACGGCATAGGCCGACCACAACCGGCCGAAATCGGACCTCGATCCCACGCGCACCCGACTCCTCCGCGACAACCGATGGATGAACCCCTACATCACACCGGTCGTACAAGTCCGAGATCAAACAACCGTCTATCGACGAGCCACAACCATCGGTTGTTCATCGTGATCCGAGGTAGGGGCCGTCGCCGATTCCGTCGAGCACGGCATCGCTCGACGAGGCGACGACGACCCCAGCGCACGGTGGGGCAGCGAGGAGCCACCGGGCAGGAATACCTGGTGATCTGCTACCGGCCGGGCAGGTGGGGGTGCGCCCGCCCAGCGGAATCCGACCGGCCGCGGGACTCGCGGGTCAGACGTCCCCGGACAACCTGCCGTAGATGGCCAGCAGAACCACGTTGCCCACGGCGATTCCCACCGATTCCAGCCACTGCCACCGCTGTTCCCGGCGCATCACGGCGAACGATGCCGCGATCCCCGAACCCCCTGCCACGCAATACCCGACCTTCCACGCGGCGCTGTCCGAGGTCAGACCTATGACGAGGGTGAACGACGACAGGACAACCGCCGCCACCAGAAGTTCGCTGCGTAACAGTCCCTCGGACAGCCGCCCGCCTATCCGTGTGAACACGGTGCCGGTTGCGCCCGGACGCCGGACGCGACGTGTATCCCCCATTGCCTACCCCTTTCGCCCGACAGGGCCGCGGCGTCAGCACGGGGCCCCGTATTTCGTATGCCTATCGGAGTACAGCTTTTTCGGAGCCGGACCGCTCACCTCCGAGCGACCGGTCCACGAACAGGGTGGCCGGACACCACGACCCGCCGCGGTACGTTCCGCCCGGTATCGCGAATTCCCGGCCTCCCGCGTGATTCTTCTCCGCTCCGGCCCGGAGCGTTACGGATTCGCCGCTGCCGGTTCGGACCACACCGCACCACATGGTGACCCGGCCTCCGGCGCGCGTCGCGTGGGCGGCATCGACTTCGTCTCGGATCGTCGGGCCGGAAGCGACCGGCAACGTATCGACCGGCACCCGGTATACGGGGGCGGCGGATCATTCCCGGTGGTTCCGGGTGTGCAGGATCGCGGACGCCGTCGCCGCTATCGCGCGGTCGTGGTCGCCGGTCAGTTCGGCGAGAGCTCGCCGGGTCGCCGGGCCCGGAATCTCGGCGAGCGCCTGCGTGATCCGTGAACGCACCGCGGTGGCGTCCGTGGCGCGGAGTTCGGCCCGCAAGGCGCGCACGATATCGGCGGCGGAATCCGTGGTTTCCGCCAGCGATCCCAGCGTTTCACCGGCCTCGACATCGGATCGGCCCTCGACCACCATCTCGAGGAGCGCGGGTATCGCCGTGGTGGCCCGCCGGGCGCCGAGCGCCAGGGCCGCGTGGTCTCGCACCGTTACGTCGCTGTCGTCGAAGGCCCGCCGCAGCAGCGCGGTGGCCTGTTCGGTGGGCACCGCCGCTATCGCGGCGGTCGCCCGGCGCCGGACCGCGACCTCCGGTGAGTCCAGACCCGCGGCCAGCTCCGTCAATCCCGCACCGGCTGCCCGCGCCAGCGACCATCGCAGCGCCCCGGCGACATTCGGGTCGTCCTCCGAAAGGGCCGCCGCCACCAGCGCTTCGACGGGCAACGCCGCGTTCTCGTGCTGTGCCAGCACCGCTTGCTGCCGGTGGGCTCCGAACTCCGAGTCGAGCGCGCGCAGCAGTGCGACGACGCTCATGACCTCGCCCCACCGCGCCGGCGCGGCGGCGTCGACGCGCTCCAGCTTCCGGAGCAGTTCCTCCTCCGCGGTGATCCGGGCGCGAGTGTGCCGGATGAGTTCTCCCACCAGGTCCCCCGGTGCGAAACCGGGTTCGTCCAGCGCCCGTTTGACGTCGTGCAGCGAAAGCCCCAGGCTTCTGAGGCATTCGACGTGGAAGAGGCGACGGATATCGTCGGCGCAGTATTCGCGGTACCCCGCGGCCGTACGGACCGATGGTTCCACCAGACCCAGGCGGTCGTAGTGGCGCAGCATGCGGGTGCTGACGCCGGACCGCCGCGAGACCTCACCGATCAACATCGCATCGCCTCCCACTCAAGCGTCCATACCGGTCGCGGCGACGCGCTTGGCCATCTCGGAGGAGAGGACGAACCCACTGTCGGGATCCTCCCGGAGCCGCTCGGTGGCCTCGGCATGGGCGCGGACGCGCGGATCGGGGCTCGTCACGGCGGCCGCCAGCACCGGTACGACGGGCTCGCCGAGTGCCACCAGTGCCCGGCTCAAACCCAGTTGTACCGGATGGCCGCCGCGGCCCAGCGCCTTCGCCAGATCGGCGGCGAGCGCGCCCTCCTCGCCGGGTGGAACGAGAACCACGGCGGCCCGCCACGCGCTGAGCGCGACCTCGTCGTTGCCGTCGTGCAGCAGCGGCGGAACCGCCGGCCAGGCACTCCGGTCACCGATCTTGGACAGGGTGTGCAGCGCCTGGCTGCGGGCCTGGATCGTCTCGGACCCGAGTTCGGCGAGCAATCTCGGCACCGTGAGCTCGGCGGGCAACCGGCACAGCGCCCAGGTGAGCATGTCCCGGACGAAGAAATCCGGTTCGACGGCGCACCGGGCGACGAGGACCTCCGCGAGCCGTGGATCACCCAGCGTGCCGGCCGAGAGCGCGGCCCGCAGCCGGGTGGACGAGTCGGCACCGGCAAGAGCGTCGACGAGGCGAGCGTCCAGCTCGCCATGGTGGGTTGTGTTCACGACAACCACCTCCTTCGCCGACCATTCGAGTCCTTGTCACAGTGTCAAGGTCAAGCTCGGGGCTTCTCCGCCGGGCTCGCGCCGGCTCGGCGAGCGCGAGTCGAGCCCGGTGCTCCGGCAGGCACGCTGCTCCGAACTCGTCCCGAAACCGGCCGCTCCGGCGTAGGGCGGGCAGTCGTTCGGAACCCTGTCGGAAAACGCGGGGCACACGAGGACAACCATGCGCGCCTTACCGAGTCGTGGTCCGTTAGCGATGGCTCATGAGAACCGTTGTCGATCGCTTCTCCGGCGACACGTCAAGGCCGCGAGTCGAACCCGCCTGCTCGGATCCCGTTCGCGAAGGAATCCCACGTCCTGGAGTCGAAGAGAAGAGCGGGGCCTGATGCGTCCTTCGAATCCCGCACCCCGACGCGCCCACTCGGAAGCCACGCTACCTCGACGCACTCCGTCTGCCCACTGCTGTGGCTGCTCTTGAACCACTTCGCTCCGGATAGATCCGTCTTCACGCCTCGTACTCCCTTGCAATGTGCCTCAGCAGTTCTCGCGATCGCACTTCATCATGTGCCGCACTCCGTATCGCCGAAGCAAGCTCATCGTAGCGTCGCACGTCGTCGGTGCTCTCGAGATAGAGATCGGGTTTCCCGGCACCTTCGAAGTAGACCAGGGGCGGCTCGATGGTTTTCCCTCGTGTATCCGTCCCGAAGTCGAGGATCATGAACGGCCCGTGCAACAGCCCATTGGCGCATCCCCCGGTGAAAGGGTGGATTCGAATCGTAATGTTCGGCCGCTTGCCGAGCTCCGCCAGATGACGGAGCTGCGCTCCCATGACTCGCGATGTGCCCACCACACGACGAAGCGCCGATTCGTGAAGCAGCACATCGAGCTCGATCGGAGATGTCTTCCGGGTAACGACGGTTTGCCGTCGCGAGCGAAGTTCCACACGCCGTTCGATATCTTCCGGACTACTGTCCGCATAGAAATCACCTATCAACTCACGTGCGTACTCCGGTGTCTGTAGGAGGCCCGGCACGATCTCGTTGTAGATCGTCAATTTCCGAACCGAGGCTTCGAGTTCCACATACATGTTGAACGTCGGGTCACTGTAGAGCCCCGCGAACGCCGTGTACCACGACGTCACCTTCGCCTGTTCGGCCAGGTCCAGCGCCCGCACCGTTTCCTCGCGCGCCACCTCGTACAGCTCGCACAGGGCTCGTACGTCCACCGTGCGCACCTTCTTCGTCTTGGCGGCCTCGATGCGCTGGAGCGCCGCCTGACTCAGCTCCACCAGGGCAGCGGCTCTGGCCAGGCTCAATCCGACGGCCTCCCGGCGTTCGCGCAGGAACCGGCCCAGCTGCCGGCGCGGCAGGGTCGACGGTTCCGCCCCCTCGTCACTGACCATGCTTCTACCTCCGTTCGAAAAAACGAATCATCGAGCACCCCGAAATCGAATCATCACCGAACCGGATTCGAATCTTGTTCTGGGACAGCGCATCAGTATGGTCCGGACCGGCCGATTCGGCTTGGACCAGCGTATATCCCGTGGTGTGCTTGTTCAGGCGTTCGGGTGACCACGATCTCGCGCCCCGAACCCGAACATTTCGACCCGCACCGATTCCGACTCGCGACCACCGCGCACCGAGTGTGATCCGCCCGGTCGGTCGCACCCACACGCCCGCCCATTCGCCCTCGGTTCCGGGAGGACCCATGTCGTATACGCACGTCCACATATCCACGGCACAGCACAGACCCGTCGCCCTCGGGTTCGTGCGCACCGAGATCTCCGGGCCGCACGCCCCACGCCACGCCGACGAGATCCGGCGGCACGCCCGCGAAGCCGGCTATCGCTACCTCTACACCGTGCGCCCACCCGCCGGCGAGCCGGATCCGCTCACCTACGTGCGCGCCCTCGCCACCGAACTCGGGGCCGAGGTGATCATCGCTTTCGATCTCGGCCAGGTCGACGACCGGCCGACGCTGATCTGCGACCTCGGATACCGGCTGGAAACCGTATGCCCGCACACCGTATGGGCGCCCAGCCTGCCGATGCCCGGTGCGGATGGTGCGACCGTATGACTGTCTGGCACCTGCTGTACACCGCCGCCCTCACCCTCGCGATATGCGGTATAGCGGTGATCGCCCTCGGTTGTATATGGCCCACCGACCCACCGCCGCAGACCCGCCACACGCCCCGCCCGCATCCCGGGCACCACCGCACTCCCCCTGTCCCCGGCCCCACGGATTGGACCTGCGCCCTGCCCGGCATACCTCTGAGCCCCGAAGACGCTCACAACGCCGCACGTCACCACCGCGACCACGACTGCCCCCGCAAACAGGTCGCGTTCGCCACCCTGGTCGCCTACGGCTGCGTCGTCCCCGATACCAGCCGCCGACCGCACCAGCGGAAAGCGCCGTCCGGAACCCTGTGAGTGTGACCGATCGAGTTTTCGATTCAGCTCGGCCTCAGCCGCCTTCGAATCCACGTGGGCCGACACCGAACTTCCGGCCACAGCTCGAGATGGTTCGCAAATTCCCCGAGGTGTCGGTTCCCAGCTGGATTCGTGAGGATACTATTCGATAGGAGATCGATGAATCATTGCGGCATGGACAGCCGATGAGCACGATCGAAGAAAGATCGCTCTTCCTCGGAGCGAGGGACAATTGGTTTTCCGCCACGCTCCAGCATGATGACAGAAGGCGCCAGAACCGCGCCTATCAAAACCTCGAGTACCGGATGGTCGCCGGAAAAGCATTTTTCCCGCATCATGTGAACAAATGAATCGAATTCATCTAGTTCTATTTCCCAGTAGTCCGAGGCCATGGCATTCATTCCAGTCGATACTTCGAGCACATCAGCCACGTCCCGGGCCATACTCACATACAGCTTACCTACCCGCAGAGAAGGACTCCACACAGTCACATCTTTGATATCGAATATATAGCTCATTATGCCCACTCCAAGTAGATTTCGGCGTTCGGATGCTTCGCCCTCAAGTCGTCGACCGCTTTCTCCACAGCCGCCTTGAACTGCGGATCGGCGCCCGCCTCGGTGAACCTCAAACCGATCGGCGACGACTCATGACCTGCAACATACTGCTGGGCTTCCAGGTACGATTCCAGCTTCTTGGTCACATGCTTTTCAACCCACTTCGGCACATTACCCGCATTCGTTGCAGTTTTCTCCTCCCACAAGACCCCGTCCTCCACCGAATCAATATCAGTGATGGTACGACTGAGGTTTCCCGGTTCGTCGATTACCACGTCTTTGTCCCCCTCCTCGACGTGGTATTTCCCGTCACTACCCAGCTGAGGTCGCTTCGGGTCCTCAAACGTTACATCCTCGTTTTTTGCCGTCGTCTCGACGACGTCTTCGAGGGTTTCGATGAGGTCATGGATACGCTCGATCTTTGTACGAGTGTCTCCCGTGTTGCGCGTGATGGTGACAACGGTTCGCAGCCCGGCCGAGACCACTATGCCGCGGAGGACTTTGATGAAGTCGTTGACGAGGTCGACCGCTTTGCCGGCGCGGACGGCGGCGACCGCCGTACCACCCACACCGAAGGTGATGCAGGAGGCGGCGACGGTCAAGGCCGCGGTGACGAGGACTTGTTTGCCGAGTTCTATCGCGAACTTGTCGAGCTCTTCCTTCAGTTTGCCTTTCATGTTGTCGTGCGCGGTTTTCTGGGCCGCGCACGCGGCGGCGAGATCGGCGAAAGTCGCCAGCAGATCCTCGGCCGCGGCCTTTATCGCGCGCAGGTCTTCGTCGATCGACGCTACTTCGGGGGCCGTCACCTGCTGGAACATCGCCGCCGCCCGCTCCAGCTCCGCGGGCAGGCCGGTGGCACCCTGGGCGTGGGCCAGGGCGTTCCAGACGGTAGCGGCGGTATTCAGCTTGTCGGTGTCGCCGTCGGGAACCGGAAGGTCGATACCGATCTTGTGCGCGAGTTCGAGACCGTCGTCGAACAAGCCGCTGCCCGGCCCACCGGCGGAGGGTGGCGGTATCGCGCAGCTGGCGTAGGCCAGCGGCGGGTCGGGGGGCTTCTCCGGTGCCGGGGTTCCGGACCCGGGGTCGTGGTCGCTGCTCGCGTAGACGTAGCCGGCCTGGTTCAGGACGCGGGCGTATTTGTCCAGCACGAGCATCATCTGGGTGACGAGATCGTTGGTGTCGCGCACCTGCTGGTTGTAGGAGGTCGCCCATTCCTTACCGGGCCCGGCGCTGCCGGCCATGGCCCCGGTACCGCTCATCGCCTGCATATGCCGGTCGTAGGCGGTGAAGAAGGCGCTCGCGGCGCGATTCACGATGGTGGACGCCTCGTAGTAGACGGCCGGGTCCACATTGATGAAGTTCATGCCTCGGGCTCGGGCTACCGGGGACCGAACATTCGCTGCACGGTCTGGATGGCGCTGGTGTAGCGGGCGTGGGCATCGACCGCGGCCCGGCGCATCGCATCGACCCCCTCGGCGACATCGGTGGCCCCCGCCGACCACTGCCGGTAGGCATCGGCCTGTGCGATCGCCGCATCACCGGACCAGGTCTGGTGCAGTGCCGCCATCCGTTGTTCGAGACCGGTGAGACTGTCGTTCAGGAAGCCGATGAAGTTCGCGGCGCGGGCGGTGAGGTTGTCGAGCTCGTCCAGATCTACCTGGAAAGCCTCGGATGGTGCGGGCACGGTGATCCCCCTCGGTGGTTCACAAATTCAACGACGGATAGCTCTGCGAGTTGTTGTCGTCCTGTTCCACGAACGTCCGGGTGGTGACGCCCAGCAACTCGGCGATGGTCGCGAGAGCCTCCAGCACCTGGATCGCGCCCTGTTTGGTTTCGTCCCAGCCTGCCCGGTACGCGGTGGCGGAGTTACCTTTCCACACCTCGAGTACCGCGTCGATATCGTTATCGAGGTCGCGCAGCGCGTTCACGAGCTGATCGGCGGTGAGCTGGACGAACTTACCGGCGTCGAGCACATGGTCGGGTACGACCTGTATGGCCGGCGCGGAATTCGCTGGATCGGCCAACACGCCCCCCTCGATGATCGCAACACAACTGATCCGACAGTACCGGCGCGTGGAGTCGTGTCAATAGACCCGGGGCCGAGGCACGGTCGGGTGACGATGTCACCCATCTGTGCACCATTCCCAGGCGAATTCGCCCACGCAACGGTCTCGGCCGACGGCCCACCACCGGCCTGCCACACACTCGACCGGATGCGCGCACAGGTCGTGGGAGTGCAACCGCCACAGTTGTACTGATCGTTTTCTCTTGTGCCCCAGAGCCAACGCGCGCTGGTGATCTGAATCAGCGCCTGCCACTATGCCACTCGCCCCCAACCTGTCGAAGGTTCAGGGCTGCCGTCCGGACGCCTTCCATGCGACAAAATATGACTTACGCCACATTTTCCCTCTTCAATGCACATCTGCAATGCAACCGGTACGTATAGTTCCCGCCATGCTTCCGAGGGCCACTTTGGGCGCCGAACACGATAACGCCGTTGCGAGCGAGCGGAGCGATGGACCCGATTCGCGCATTTTCGACAGCAGACCCGAGGATCGCGGCGAGCTGAATCTGGCTTTTAATGAGAATCCGTTCGCCGGCCCCCTGGGCCGATATCCCGACAACCGTTCGGAAATACTTCTGCTTCGCTACATGGAAGCAATGAGAGTTGTCGATGAATATCCCGATTCGCGACTATCGGTGGCTCATGCATTCCTGTCGCGCGGGGCAAACGATGCATTGGATCAGGTATTTCGGGCCATACGACCACGGATAGCATCGGCAGTGATCTGCCCGCCCACCTTCTGGGAATTCGAACGGATCGCCGAACTCAACAGGATATCGATCACTCGGGTTCCGCTGGATGGCGCCGATCGCAGTCGTCTCGATATAGACGGAATCGTGCGCAGCGGGGCGGACTGCGTAGTCCTGTGCAACCCCGGAAATCCTACCGGTGTCGAAATTTCCGCAGCGGACCTTCGGGAGTTGCTCGCGGTGTATTCGGGCTATGTTGTCGTCGACGAGACATATGTCGAATTCTGTCCCGGTGCATCGCTGGCATACGCGGTACCGGAATACGACCATCTGATCGTCATCCGTTCGCTGTCGAAAGCGTTCGGAATGGCCTCGCTGCGGCTGGGTGCCATTATCACCGCACCACACCGGATCATGGCGCTGCGCCGGGATACGTTGCCGTTCATGCTGCCTACGCCAGTAGTGGACGCCGCGGTGGCGGCACTGGACGGTCCGTTGATCGCCGAACGACTGCGGCGGCTGATCAGCACCCGGGACCGGTTCGCAGAAGAGCTGTCGCGCATACCGGAGGTTCTACGAGTACACGCCGATGCCGGCTTCGTGAGTATTCAGGTGATCGATCGGCCCCGCGTCCTGGCCCGGTTGCGGTCGGCCGGAATAGCCGTTTCGTCCGGTGCGGACAATATTCGATTGTCGATCGGCACCGATGAAAACAATACCCGGGTCATAAACGCATTATCGAGCGCACACGACAAGCAGGTACAGATAAAGGAATGACCGAATGACGAATTCAAATCTCCCTTTCGTCATCCGCCGGGCAGAGGTACATGCGATCAGTTCGGTCGAAATCGACGGAATTATACACGAACTGGGTGAGCAGCGTGACTTCCGGCGAAACGATCGACTGCGAGATTTTCTGCCCGAGTACGGCCGCACCTCATTGGCCTGGGTGCGGCTCCAGGATGGACAAGTGCTCGGTAACCATACACACCCCACGGCATCGATGATCATCATATGCGCCGGATCCGTGTATTTAACCGGCGATACCCACCAGCTTGTGGAGGAGGGCGATATCGTCTGCGTTCCTCCCGGGTGCGTGCATGGTTTCCGCACTTCCGCCGGCGGGGCATTCGATGGATTATCGGTACAATTCGAAGGTAATGGTTTGTACGAATCGCCAGAGGAAGCTCGTGTGAATTTTCAGGATATTCCCCGAACCACTGCGAGCGATACTCCGGCAACAGGCTCGCCGAAGCAGGAGGGGGTCTCCCCGGCTCTCGCCGAACTCCGTGCCCTCTGTGACCGAAGATGCGAAAAGCATCAGCAACGGGCTCTTTTCGAGCTATTGGCTTCCAGGAAACTGGAGAGTGACCAGAAACTGCGAGAACGGTTCTTCTCAGCTCTCTACACCTTCTCGTGCGGCTTCCAGCGCATGGTGCTGGCCCGGCAGGCGCTGGCCACCGACGATGCGCTACGGCGGGAATACGCCGGCCATCTGGCCGAAGAGCTGGGTCACGACGAACTACTGCGTACCGGATTCGGCGTCGAGGAACCGGCCTATGACGCAGTGCTGGATGCGGCGTCGAACTGGTTCGTCGCCCAGATGTACGGGCGCGCCGAGGACGAGAAGATCGTCATCGTGCACATGGTGGTCGAGGCCAGCGGTCACGTTTTCGGTGAGGCCACCAAGTCGATATTTCATCCGGAGCTCGGATTACGTAACGGGTCTTATTTCGAGGTGCATGCCGAGGCCGACGACGATCACGCCGCCCTGGGGCAGGACTATCTGGCCCGGCTACCGGAGGCCCGGCTGCGAGAACTCCGCATCATCTGCGAGAAAGCCTGGGATCAAATGGATCTCGTGCATGACCGCATCGCGGCATACACGCTGGCCGACTGATCCCGGATGCACCGATGGTGTTCTGAGCAGCCGGTGAAGACGGCCACGGGCGACGCTGAACACCACCACTTCGAATCGAGTCCCGATTCATTTGTCACCGGCCGACCTGGCTTCCAGAGCTTCGTGCAGGGTGACCGACCACTGGTGCACGATCTGTTTGCGGCGGACCGAATCGTCGGTGAGGACATCGGCCAGCCCCAGTCCACGCGCCAGGTCCAGGGTGGCCTGAACCAGGTGGTGGGCGACGGGATCGGTGTCGTCGACCCCCAGCGCCTCGACGGCGCGGTGGTGGGCCCCACGGCCGAATCGGGCCTCCAACGGGACGATACGTTCGCGCAGGGCGGGGTCGGCGGCGGCGTGGGTCCAGACCTGCAGGGCCGCTTTGAAAAGTGGGCTGGTGTAGGACTCGACCAGACCGGCGACCACCGCCTCGGTGCGGGCCAGGCCGGGTTCGGTGATCTCCGTGGACACCGCCTGGTCGGTGCGGGTATCGAACATATACGTCAGGGCGGCGGTGATCAGATCTTCGCGGGTGGGGAAATGGTGCTGGGCCGCGCCCCGCGACACCCCGGCGCGTTCGGCCACCACCGCTACGGTGGCCGCTGCCCAGCCCTTTTCGGCCAGGCAGTCGATGGTCGCCTCGAGGAGCCGCTGCCGGGTGGCCCGGCTGCGGTCCTGTTTGGGTTCGTGGGGTGTCGCCATAGCGGCCTATTCTGCCGAGGGGGTATCGGTGGACGGGACGGCCCAGCGGGGTGGGCGGCGCTGCAGGAAAGCGGTCATCCCTTCGATCACTTCCTCGGTGCCGAAGAAGCTGCCCGAACGATTGGCCAATTCGCCGGCGCGGCGGTCGAATTCGGCGAGTATCGGGGCGGTGGTGAGGCGTTTGCTCTCCGCGAGCCCCTGCGGGGAGCCCTTGCGCAGTTCGTCCAGTAGTTCGGCGACCCGGGCGGCGGGGTCGTCCGTCGAGAGCGTGATCAGGCCGATGCGTTCGGCGGTGTCGGAGTCGAACGTCTCGCCGGTCAGGAAGTACCGGTCGGCGGCGCGGGGCGCCATCCGGGGCAGCAGGGTGAGCGAGATGACGAACGGGGCCAGGCCGAGGCGGGCCTCGGTGAGCGCGAAACTGCTCGACAGTCCCGCGACGGCGATATCGCAGGCGGCGAGCAAGCCCATCCCGCCGGCGCGCACATTCCCGTCCACCCGCGCGATCACGGGTTTGGGGAGTTCCAGGACGGTCCGCAGCAACCGCACCATCCACTGGGTGCGGATATCGGCCGCGGCCGCTGGATCGGCGGCCACCGCTTCCTTGAGATCCGCGCCCGCGCAGAAAGTATTGCCGGTGTGGGTGAGGACCACACCGCGCACGTCCGGATCGGCCGCGGCGCGCTCCAGGCCCGCCAGCAGTTCGGTCACCAAACGAGAGGAGATGGCATTGCGGTTGTGCGGGGAGTCGAGGGTGAGGGTGGCGAACCCGTCCTCGACGGCGTACCCGACAACCCGGCCGGTCTCGGTTCCGGTCACGGTGATCCTGCCTTTCTGGAGGGGCCGGGGCGAGCGGCCCCGGCCCGTCCCGATGCTCAGTAGGACTTCGGCAGACCCAGCGAATGCTGGGCGACGAAGTTGAGGATCATCTCCCGGCTCACCGGAGCGATCCGGGCGATCCGGGCGGCGCCGAGCATGGCGGCCAAACCGTACTCCGAGGTCAACCCGGAACCACCGTGGGTCTGGATGGCCTGATCGAGAGCCTTGATACTGGCCTCCGCGGCCGCGTACTTGGCCATATTGGCGGCCTCGGCGGCCCCCATCTCGTCGCCGGCGTCGTAGAGGGTGGCGGCCTTGAGCATCATCAGCCGAGCCAGTTCGAGTTCGATCTTCACCTGCGCCAGGGGATGGGCGATACCCTGATGCGCGCCGATGGGGGTCTTCCAGACGGTGCGCTCCTTGGCGTATTCCACCGCGCGGTCGATGGCGTAGCGGCCGACGCCGACGGCCATGGCCGCGCCCATGATGCGCTCGGGGTTCAGGCCCGCGAACAACTGCATCAGCGCGGCGTCTTCCTTGCCGACCAGGGCACTCGACGGAAGCCGGACATCGTCCAGGAACAGCGTGAACTGGTGATCCGGTTCGATGATGTCCATTTCCTGGGGGGTCTTCTCGAACCCGGGCGCATCGGTGGGGACGATGAACAGGGCGGGCTTGAGCTTGCCCGTCTTATGGTCTTCGGTGCGGGCCACGATCAGCACCGCCTCGGCCTGGTCCACCCCGGAGATGAAGATCTTGCGGCCGCTGAGCAGCCAGTCGTCACCGTCGCGGCGGGCGGTGGTGGTGATCTGGTGCGAATTGGAACCGGCGTCGGGTTCGGTGATGCCGAACACCATCTTGGCCGAACCGTCGGACAGTTTGGGCAGCCATTCGGCCCTCTGCTCGTCGGTGCCGTACTTGGTGATGATGGTGCCGCAGATGGCCGGGGACACCACCATCAGCAGCAGACCCGCGCCCTGCGCGGACAACTCCTCCATCACCAGCGCCAGCTCGTACATCCCGGCGCCGCCGCCACCGTATTCCTCCGGCAGGTTCACGCCCAGGAAGCCGAGCTTGCCCGCTTCGCTCCACAATTCGTCGAGGGGCTCGTTGTTCCGTGCTTTCGGCAGGACGTAGTCGCGGTAGTTGTACTTGGCTGCCAGCGCGGCGACAGCGGCACGCAACTCCTTGCGTTCGTCGGATTCGATGAAGCTCATTGCTCACTCCTGATTTTCGGCGGCGGGGTCCACCACTGCGAGAACGGTGCCGACCTCGACCTGCTGGCCGACCTCGACATTGAGGGCACTGAGCACCCCGTCCGCCGGAGCGGCGACGGTGTGCTCCATCTTCATGGCTTCCAGCCACAGGATCGGCTGCCCGGCGGTGACCGTACTGCCGACCTCGGCGCCCAGCCGGATCACACTGCCCGGCATGGGGGCCAGCAGGGATCCGGAGGCGACCTGATCGGCGGGGTCGGTGAAACGGGGCAGGCGGCGCACCGTCACCGGGCCCACCGCCGAATCCACGCAGACGAGATCGCCGTAGCGGGCGACGGTGAACTGCCGCCGCACCGGCCCGTATGCGCCGGGTGCCGCCAGCACCACCTGTTCAGGGGTGGCCGTGATCAGTTCCAGTCCCGCGAAATCGGCGACCTCCACCCCTGTCCGGGTGAACCGGTAGTCGATATCGTGGCTACCGGTGGCGCGGCTCTCATAGGACTTGCGTTGGAACTGCGAGGGCAGGTTCCGCCAGCCGCTGGGCACCCCCGCGACCACGCCGGCCCGGGCCCGGTTGGCGGCCGCCTCGGCCAGTGCGGCCGCGACGATCGACAGCTTCTCGTCCGCCGCGCCGACCAGCGGTGCCGCCAGCGTGTCCAGGCCGTGGGTGGTGAAGAACGCCGTATCGGTATCGCCGGCGAGGAAGGCGGGATGGCGCAGCACCCGGACCAGCAGGTCGCGATTGGTGACCACACCGTGGATATGGGCGCGGTGCAGCGCTCCGGCCAGCAGGCGGGCCGCCTCGTCGCGGGTGCGGCCATAGGAAACGACCTTGGCGAGCATGGGATCGTAGTGCGCCCCCACCACGTAACCGTCCGTCACGCCGGAGTCCAGGCGCACACCGGGCTTGGTGAGAATATCGAATTCTGTTGTCACCGAAGGTATTTCGATATGGTGCACGATTCCGCTCTGCGGCTGCCAATCGTGCCCCGGATCCTCGGCGTAGAGGCGTACCTCGATGGAATGACCGCGCATCGCGGGAGGCTCGGCCGCGAGCCGGGCGCCCTGGGCGATTTCGAGCTGGAGCGCGACGAGGTCCAGCCCGGTGGTGCATTCGGTGACCGGATGCTCCACCTGCAGCCGGGTGTTCATCTCCAGGAAGTAGAACTCGCCGGTCTCGTCGGCGAGGAACTCGACCGTCCCCGCGCCGGTGTAACCGATGGCGGCGGCGGCCTGCCGGGCCGCGGCGAACAGCCGGTCCCGCATCCCCGGGCCGGCCGCGCCATCGTGGCCGGCGTCGATCCGCTCCACCAATGGTGAGGGGGCTTCCTCGACAACCTTCTGGTGGCGGCGCTGGATCGAGCACTCCCGTTCGCCGACAGCCCAGATGGTGCCGTGGGTATCGGCCAGCACCTGGACCTCGATATGGCGGCCGGTTTCCAGGTAGCGCTCACAGAAAACGGTCGGATCACCGAACGCCGATTCCGCTTCCCGCCGCGCGCCCTCGAGCTGCGCGGATAGTTCGGCCAGGGTACGCACCACGCGCATACCGCGGCCACCACCCCCGGCGGAAGCCTTGATCAGTACGGGCAACCGGTCTTCGGTCACCTCGTCCGGATCGAGTTCGGCCAGTACCGGAACACCGGCGGTGTCCATCATCTTCTTGGCCGCGACCTTGGAACCCATCTCCTCGATGGCGGGGGCGGACGGGCCGATCCAGACCAGTCCGGCCGCTTCGACGGCGCGCGCGAACTCCGCGTTCTCCGAAAGGAACCCGTAGCCGGGGTGCACCGCGTCGGCTCCCGCGGCCTGCGCGGCGGTAACGATCAGGTCGGCACGCAGGTAGGTTTGCGCCGGGGTGCTGCCGGGCAGCCGGACCGCCACATCGGCCTCGGCCACATGGGGTGATCCGGCATCGGGGTCGGAGTACACGGCGACCGTACTCAGGCCCATCCGGCGGCAGGTGGCGAAGATCCGCCGGGCGATTTCACCGCGATTGGCGACCAGCACGCGGGTGATGTGTTGCTGCGGGTTCGACACGACCGGCCTCACATTCGGAAGACGCCGAAGGACTCGGCGCCCTGGACAGGAGCGGTGTGGATGGCCGACAACGCCATACCGAGCACCGTACGGGTATCGCGCGGGTCGATGACCCCGTCGTCGTAGAGACGCCCGGACATGAACATGGCCAGCGATTCCGCCTCGATCTGTGCCTCCACCATGGCGCGCATACCCGCGTCGGCCTCTTCGTCGAATACCTGCCCGCGTGCCTCGGCCGCGGCCCGGCCGACGATCGAGATGACCCCCGCCAGTTGCGCACCACCCATCACCGCGGATTTCGCGCTGGGCCAGGCGAAGACGAACCGCGGATCGTAGGCGCGGCCGCACATCCCGTAGTGCCCGGCACCGTAGGAGGAGCCCATGAGCACCGAGATATGCGGGACCTTCGAGTTGGACACCGCGTTGATCATCTGGGCACCGTGCTTGATGATGCCCTTCTGCTCGTACTCCTTGCCGACCATGTAGCCGGTGGTGTTGTGCAGGAACAGCAGCGGGGTGCTCGTCTTGTCGGCCAGCTGGATGAACTGGGTGGCCTTCTGTGACTCCTCGGAGAACAGCACACCGCGGGCGTTGGCGAGGATCCCCACCGGATACCCGTGCAATTCGGCCCAGCCGGTGACCAGACTGGAACCGTAGAGCGGTTTGAACTCGTCGAAATCGGAGCCGTCGACGATCCGGGCGATCACCTCGCGCGGGTCGAACGGAATCTTGAGATCGGGTGGGACGATCCCGAGCAGCTCTTCGGGGTCGTAGCGCGGTTCGAGCACCGACGCCCGCGGCGCGGGCCCCTGCTTCTTCCAGTTCAGCCGTTTGACGATACGCCGGCCGATCCGGATGGCGTCCTGTTCGTCGAGCGCGTAGTAGTCGGCCAGACCGGAGACCCGGGCGTGCATATCGGCGCCGCCCAGGGATTCGTCGTCGGATTCCTCACCGGTGGCCATCTTCACCAGCGGCGGGCCACCCAGGAATACCTTGGAGCGTTCCTTGATCATCACCACGTGGTCGGACATGCCCGGGATATAGGCGCCGCCCGCGGTGGAGTTGCCGAAAACCAGCGCGATGGTAGGGATGCCGGCCGCCGATGCCTGGGTGAGATCGCGGAACATCCGGCCGCCGGGGACGAACACCTCTTTCTGCGTGGGCAGATCGGCCCCACCGGATTCCACCAGCGAGATCACCGGCAGCCGGTTCTCCCGGATGATGTCGTTGGCCCGCAGGGTTTTACGCAGTGTCCAGGGGTTGGAGGTACCGCCGCGCACGGTGGGGTCCGGGGCGACGATCATGCATTCCACCCCCTCCACCACACCGATACCGGTCACGGTGCTCGCGCCCACCTGGAATTCGCTGCCCCAGGCCGCGAGCGGGCAGAGCTCGAGGAACGGCGAATCCTCGTCGATGAGCAGTTCGATCCGCTCCCGGGCGGTGAGTTTGCCGCGTTTACGGTGCCGGGCCAGTTTCTCCGGACCGCCGCCCGCGACGACCTTCGCGAATTCCGCCTCGACCTCGGCGAGTTTGGCGGTCATCGCCGCGGCGGCGGCGGTGTATTCGGCGGTGGTGGTATCCAGAACACTGCGTAATACCGTCATGCTTGATAACCCAACCGTTTCGCGGCCAAGCCGGTGAGGATTTCGGTGGTACCGCCGCCGATACCCAGGATCCGCATATCCCGGTACTGGCGTTCCACCTCCGATTCCCGCATATACCCCAACCCACCGAACAACTGCACGGCCTGATTCGCGACCCATTCGCCGGATTCCACGGCGGTGTTCTTGGCGAAGCAGACCTCGGCGATCAGATCGTGTTCCCCCGCGGCGGAACGGGTGAGCACATCCCGGGTGTAGACGCGGGCGATATCGACCTTGCGGGCCATTTCGGTGACCGTGTTCTGCACGGCCTGACGGCTGATGAGCGGGCGGCCGAAGGTCTCCCGGTTGCGCACCCAGTCGAGGGTGAGGTCCAGGCAGCGCTGCGCGCTGGCGTACGCCTGCACCGCCAGCCCCGCCCGCTCGCTGACGAAAGCCGACGCGATCAGCAGGAATCCGGAGTTCTCCGGGCCCACCAGGTTCGCCACCGGAACCCGCACATCCTCGTACGACAGTTCCGCGGTATCGGAAGCCCGCCAGCCCATCTTGTCGAGTTTGCGGCTGACCGTGAAGCCGGGAGTGTCCTTCTCCACCACCAGCAGGGAGACGCCGGACGAACCGGGGCCGCCGGTGCGTACGGCGGTCACCACGAAATCGGCCCGGCAGGCCGAGGTGATGTAGGTCTTCGACCCGTTGACGATGTAGTGATCGCCGTCGCGGCGGGCGGTGGTGGTCAGATGGCCGACATCGGAGCCGCCGCCGGGCTCGGTGATGGCCAGCGAACCGATCTTCGCACCGGCCAGCGTCGGTTTCACCCAGCGCTCGATCTGCTCGGGGGTACCGGCGGCGACCAGGTGCGGTACCGCGATACCGCAGGTGAACAGCGAGGCGAACAGTCCCCCGGAAACCCCCGCGTAGTGCAGTTCCTCGCAGACGATCGCGGCATCGATACCGTCGCCCCCGGAGCCACCCACGTGTTCGGGGAACTGGATACCCAGCAGGCCGAGTTCACCGGCCTTCTTGTGCAGTTCCCGGGGGATCTCCCCCTCGCGTTCCCAGTCGTCCAGGTACGGCAGGATCTCGCGTTCGGCGAAAGCGCGCACGGTGGCCCGTAGTTCGCGGCGTTCGGGAGTGTTCCAGACATTGCTCACGGCAGCAGCTCCAACGGTATGTCGAGATGGCGGGACCGCAGCCATTCACCGAGTCCCTTGGCCTGCGGGTCGAAGCGGGCCCGGTAGGCCACGCCCGCGCCGAGCAGACCGGAGATCAGGAAATTGACGGCGCGCAGATTCGGCAGGACGTGCCGGGTGATCTCCAGCGGCGCGGTCTCGGGCAGGAGTTCACGCAACCGG
The DNA here is from genome assembly GCF_977089955.1 of Nocardia sp. X0981. Lineage (NCBI taxonomy): Bacteria > Bacillati > Actinomycetota > Actinomycetes > Mycobacteriales > Nocardiaceae > Nocardia > Nocardia sp. X0981. The sequence goes on from NZ_OZ372435.1 coordinate 1,001,142, forward strand.
CCGGCGGTGAGCGTATGTACCAGCCAGCGCCATTGCTCCTCGGTGCGCACCCAGACGCCGATATTGGCGTCCCCGCCCTTGTCACCACTGCGGGCCAGGGCGATCGTGCCGAGTGGCGCGCGCTTCGTGGCGGACGGCGGCAGCGGCGCGGGGAGCTCCGGTTCGGGAACCTCGGCCAGTTCCTGGGTATGCGCGGGCGCTTCCACCGGAACCCGGCGGCCGTCCGGGAACACCGCGGTATGCGCAACCTCCGCGGCGTCCACGTATCCCGGCCGGTACACACCGTAGGGGGAGCCGTTACCGGGTGGGGTGGTGAAACTACAGCCGGGATAGCTGGCCAGGGCGAGTTCGACGGCGACACCGGAGAAGGCGCGGCCCACCTTCTCCGGGTCGGTATCGCGGACCACGCAGCGCAGCAGGGCGCTGGCCTGCTCTTCGGTATCGGCGTCGGGGCGGTCCAGCCGGGCCAGGGTCCAGTCCAGTTCGGCGGGACGTTGCGGCAGCCAGGATTCCAGCTGGCGGCGCGCGAGATCGGCCTTGGCTTCGATATCGAGGCCGGTGAGGACGAATTCCATTTCGTTGCGGAAACCGCCGAGGGTGTTCAGCGAAACCTTGAGCCGGGGTGGTGGCGGTTCCCCTTCGGCGCCCCGGATCAGTACCCGGTCCGGGCCCTCGGCCACCAGTTCCACGGTGTCGAGCCGGGTGGTGACATCGGGTCCGGCGTAGCGCGCGCCCTGGATCTCGTACATCAGCTGCGCCGCCACCGTATCGACGGTGACCGCGCCGCCGGTACCCGCGTGTTTGGTGATCACGCTGCTGCCGTCCGCGCGGATCTCGGCGATCGGGAAACCGGGACGGTTCAGATCGGCGAGTTCGGTGAAGAAGGCGAAGTTCCCGCCCGTGGCCTGAGTGCCGCATTCGACGACATGACCGGCCACCACCGCGCCCGCGAGCCGGTCGTAGTCGGTACGACCCCAGCCGAAGTGCGCGGCGGCCGGGCCCACCACCACCGAGGCATCGGTGACCCGGCCGGTGACCACCACGTCGGCGCCCGCGTCGAGGCATTCGACGATGCCCCATGCCCCCAGGTAGGCGTTGGCGGTCAGCGGCGCGCCGAACCCGAGTTCGGCGGCACGGCCGGTGAGATCGTCACCTTCGACGTGCCCGACCCGCACGTCGAGACCGAGCCGCCGCGCCAGCTCCCGCACCTTGTCCGCGAGCGCGGACGGATTCAGGCCGCCGGCGTTGGTGACGATTCGGACATTGCGCTCCAGGGCGAGGCCGAGGCACTCCTCGAGCTGGCGCAGGAAGGTTTTGGCGTAGCCGAGGCCCGGATCTTTCATCCGGTCGCGGCCCAGGATCAACATGGTGAGTTCGGCGAGATAGTCGCCGGTGAGCACATCGAGCCGCCCGCCCTCGAGCATTTCGCGCATGGCACTGTGCCGATCGCCGTAGAACCCGGAACAGTTCCCGATCCGGATCACGTCCGGATCGGCCGCCAGACCACTCATCAGCGGTTGCGCCTCCTACCGTGGCATGCGGGCGGTCGCCGGTGAACGCCCAGGGCTGTACGAAATCAGCATCACAGGCCACCGAGAAAAAAGCAAGCATGCGTGCTTGTTAAATGACGATATCCCGCCCCCGCCCTCCACACCCGATACGACCAGGCAAAATGAGAGGCCGTGTCCACCGATGTCGCCGTAGTCCTGCTGTTCACCCTCGCCGGTTTCCTCCTCGGCGGCGCCTACACCACCTGGAAGAACACCCGGCCGCTATCGATCGCCCTGGGCGTCTGCGCGGCCCTGGCCGTGGCGGGAGCGGTGCTCTGGTTGCTGTGAACAGGTTTCGCGCGAGCCCGTTCGGTCAACTCTCGGTCAACGGCAGCGGTTCCCGAACCGGGGGCGAACACTCATCACCACCCCACAGACAACCGGCTGCCCGCCCGAACCAGATTGATAGGCGCCGGCCCTGCCCACCTGCGCCGGGCAGGGCCGGCGCGCCCCCTCACACCGATCAGCCGGCCGCCAGCAGCGCGGCTCTCAGTTCCCGGGCCGCGGCCTCCGGATCGTCGGCCGCGGTGATCGCCCGCACCACCACCACCCGCTCGGCGCCGGCCGCCAGCACCTCGGGCAGCGTCGCGCCGTCGATACCGCCGATGGCGAACCACGGCCGGGTGGGCGCGGCCGCGGCGGTCTGCCGCACCAGCTCCAACCCGGCGGGCGTACGCCCCGGTTTGGTGGGCGTCGCCCACACCGGCCCCGTGCAGAAGTAATCGAGTTGCTCGTCCGCGGCGGCGAGCCGGGCCTGTTCCCGATCGTGCGTCGAACGCCCGATCACCACATCCGGCCCCAGAATCCGGCGGGCGTACCAGGGCGGCAGGTCCTGCTGCCCCAGATGCAGCACATCGGCCCCGGCCGCCAGCGCGATATCCGCGCGATCGTTCACCGCAAGCAGCGCGCCGTGACGCCGGGCAGCGGCCTTCAGCTCCGCCAGCACCGCGAGTTCACCCTTCGCCTCCAGCGGACCGAACCGCTGCTCCCCCGGCGAACCTTTGTCACGCAGCTGGATGATATCGACACCGCCGGCCAGGGCGGCATCGGCGAAATCGGCCAGATCCCCCTTCTCGCGCCGGGCATCGGTGCACAGGTACAGCCGGGCCGTCGCGAGGCGGTCCCGCGGTGGAAGGGGTCGGCGAGCGGAGGACGGTTGCACAGTTGCCACGGTAGCCGCGCTAACGTGGAGACGTTGCAGGAGGTAGACGTAGTGCGAACATCCGCGCTCAGCGCGCGGGCGACGGGCCGGGGCGATACCGCGCCGTGTCGCCGCGCACCGATCCGGGAAACCCGCGGCCCCGGCGTCTCCCCTGATCCGATCCGATACGAGCGCAGTGCCCGGAGGAGGTGGCGCGGATGAGCATGCCCGATGGCGCCCCCGAGCCGACCCTCGCCGTGGTCGGCGGCGGGGTGATCGGTCTCGCCGTGGCCTGGCGCGCCGCCGAGGCCGGATGGACGGTCACCCTCTTCGACCCCGCGGTGGGCAGCGGCGCCTCCTGGGTGGCCGGCGGGATGCTCGCCCCCCTCTCGGAGGGCTGGCCCGGCGAGGACGAGGTACTCGCCTTCGGAGCCGCCGCCCTGGCCCGGTGGCCGGGATTCGCCGCCCGGCTCGAAGCCGTCACCGGCGTGGATGTCTTCGTGGCCACCGAAACCCTGACCGTCGCGCAGGACACCGCCGATGCCGCCGACCTGCGGACCGTCGCCGACTGGGTGGGCGAACACGGCCACGAGCTGCGAATACTGGATCGCGCCGGGGTACGAGCCCTGGAACCCGCACTGGCCCGCACCGTACGAGCCGGACTGCTCGCCGCCACCGAACCGGCCGTCGACAACCGGCGACTGGTCGAGGCCCTGCGCAAGGCCGCCACCGAGGCCGGGGTGACCGTACGCGCGGCCGAGGTGCGCGACCTCGCCGAACTCGACCAGCACCGGATCGTCCTGGCCGCCGGTGCCGCCTCGGCACGGCTCTGGCCGGGCCTGCCGGTCCGGCCGGTGAAGGGCGAGATCCTGCGCCTGCGCCACCGCCCCGGCGCGCAGACCCCGCCCACCCGGGTGATCCGTGCCCGCGTCCACGGCCGTCCGGTGTACTTCGTCCCCCGCCCCGACGGCCTGGTGGTAGGCGCCACCCAGTACGAAGCCGGTTTCGATACGGCCGTCACCGTGGCCGGGGTCCGCGATCTCATCGCCGACGCGGAAACCGTGCTGCCCGGGGTCGGCGAATACGAACTGGCCGAGGCGAGCGCCGGATCCCGGCCGGGAACCCCGGACAACCTTCCGTTGCTCGGCCGGCTGTCCGAGCGCGTGATCGCGGCCACCGGGCACGGCCGCAACGGCATGCTGACCAGTGCGTTCACCGCCGACGCGGTACTGGCCGAACTCGCCGGGCAACCGCTGTCCGAGGCCGCTTCGGCCGATCCACGCCGGTTCACGGCAACACCTTCAGGAGGAAGTCGATGACCGTATCGTCACCAGGGGCATCAGCACCGGGCTCGTCCGCGCCCATCGGGGTCACCGTGAACGGGACCGACCACGAGTTCGCCGAACCGCTGACGGTGCGGCAACTACTGGAACGGCTGGAATTGCCGTGTCAGGGCGTGGCACTGGCGGTCGACGGCACCGTCTTCCCCAAATCGCGCTGGGACGAACCGGTGGGCCGCGGCTGGGAGATCGATGTGGTGACGGCGGTCCAGGGTGGCTGACGACCCGCTGCGCATCGCCGACCGCACCTTCGAGTCGCGGCTGATCATGGGTACCGGTGGGGCGGAGAGCCTGGCGGTACTGGAGGAGGCCCTGCTCGCCTCCGGTACCGAACTCACCACGGTGGCCATGCGCCGGGTCGACGCCGCCGGTGGCACCGGTGTGCTCGACCTGCTGAAACGGCTCGATATCGCTCCACTGCCCAATACCGCGGGCTGCCGGACCGCCGCCGAGGCGGTACTCACGGCCCGGCTGGCCGCCGAAGCACTGGACACCACCTGGGTCAAACTCGAGGTGATCGCCGACGAACGCACACTGCTACCCGACCCGGTCGAACTACTGGACGCGGCCGAACAGCTGGTCGACGCCGATTTCACCGTACTGCCCTACACGAACGACGACCCGGTGCTGGCGCGGCGGCTCGAGGACGCCGGCTGCGCCGCGGTGATGCCGCTGGGCGCGCCGATCGGCACCGGCCTGGGAATCGGGAATCCGCACAATATCGAGATGATCGTCGACCGCGCGCAGGTGCCGGTCATCCTCGATGCCGGGATCGGCACGGCCAGCGATGCCGCGCTGGCCATGGAACTGGGTTGTTCGGCGGTACTGCTCGCCACCGCGGTCACCCGGGCCCGGCAGCCGGCGTTGATGGCCGCCGCCATGGCCGATGCCGTGCGGGCCGGTCACCGGGCACGCGAGGCGGGCCGGATCCCGAAGCGTTTCTGGGCGCAGGCGTCCTCACCCGGACTGTGACACCCCGAGCCGGGCCTCCGCGAGTGGGTGGGTACCCGGGGAAGGGTCATCCTCCAGGATGACCGCGGGACGCGACCACAGGTCGACGCGAGCACCCGGCCGATAAGGCATGCTGTGAGACATGATCGAAGTCCGGGGCTTGACGAAGCACTACGGGCAGACCGTGGCGGTCCAGGACCTGACCTTCACCGTACGACCGGGGCAGGTCACCGGGTTCCTCGGACCCAACGGCGCCGGTAAGTCCACGACCATGCGCATGATCCTGGGACTGGACCGGCCCACCGCCGGCACCGCCCTGATCGACGGCAAACCCTACGCCGCGCTGCGGCACCCCCTCCGTGAGGTCGGGGCCCTGCTCGACGCGAAATGGGTGCATCCGAACCGGTCGGCGCGCGCCCATCTGGAATGGATGGCCGCCTCCAACGACCTGCCGAAATCGCGGGTCGAGGAAGTACTGCGGCTGGTGGGGCTGTCCGAGGTGGCCGGGAAATCGGCGGGCGGCTTCTCCCTCGGCATGTCCCAGCGGCTGGGGTTGGCGGGCGCACTGCTGGGCGACCCCAAGGTGCTGTTGTTCGACGAACCGGTCAACGGGCTGGACCCGGAGGGCATCCTGTGGATCCGCCGGTTCATGCAGCGGCTGGCCGCCGAGGGACGTACCGTACTGGTCTCCAGCCATCTGCTCTCGGAGATGTCACAAACCGCCGACCACCTGGTGGTGATCGGCCGCGGCCGGCTCATCTCCGATTCCCCCACCGCCGCGTTCATCGAACGCGCCTCCGAATCCTCGGTGCGGGTGCGCAGCCCGCAGCTCGAAGAGTTGCGCAGTCTGCTCACCTCCCGGGGTATGACGGTCAAGGAGAACGAGCGCAACGCCGACGGCGCGGCCCTGGTGGTCTCCGGGGTGACCAGTGACGCGGTCGGCGCCCTGGCCGGCGAGCACGGCATCACCCTCTACGAGCTCGCCCCGCAGCGCGGCTCGCTGGAGGAAGCGTTCATGCGGATGACCGGCGGCGATGTCCAATACCACGGCGAGGTCGGCTCCCCGGGCGATGTCGCCGCGCTCCCGGACGGCGCGACACCGGCAGCCCGGACCGAGGTTCTCGGAGGTGCGAAGTAATGGGCGTGATCGCCGCGGAACGTATCAAGCTCACCTCCACCCGCTCACCGTGGTGGTGCTCGGCCGTCGTGGTGGCACTCGCCGTGGGCTTCGCCGCGCTCTTCGGCCTGATCGGCCGGATCGCCGCGGACGAACCGCAGGCGGGGGGCGCACCCGCCCTGACGGTCGATACCGCTTTTCTCGGGATCAGCGGATTCGGCATCATGGTGCTGGCCATCATGGCCACCCTCACCGTGACCAGCGAATACCGGTTCGGCATCATCCGCACCACCTTCCAGGCCGTACCCAACCGGATGCTGGTGATCGGCGCCAAGGCCGGGCTGGTCGGTGCCTACGCGGCGGCGCTGACCACTGTGCTGGCCTTCGCCGCGTACGCGGTGGCCAAGGCGGTGGCGGGGGACGCCGGCACGACACTCGTACTCGACGGCAACTGGCGCGCGCTGTACGCGATCCCGATCCTGGCCTTCCTCAACGTGGTGCTCGCCATCGCGATCGGGGTGCTGGTACGGCAATCGGCGGCGGCCATCTCCCTCATCGTTCTCTGGCAGTTGATCATCGAACCGCTGGTGGGAGCACTCGGTAAGTGGGGCAGGGAGATCAGCGCGTTCCTGCCGTTCCAGAACGCGAGCCGCTTCGCGCTGATGGACGAGTCGATGGCGGCGGGAAACTGGCACTGGGGTGCCTGGGGAAGCCTTTTCTACTTCATCGCGTTCGTACTGATTGTGAGCGGTGCCGCCCTGGTCGTCCTGGACCGGCGCGACGCCTGACCTCGGACCACCCGAGCCGCTTCCCTCGCCGCTCGGGTAGTGGTGACGCTTCCTCGTCGGAAGGACTGCGTCGCCTCGCACTCCGGCGGCCACTGCCCGGCCGCCGGGTGCGGTTACCACCGGCCCGGTGCGATACGCATCGGGCCGGCGGTCGTTACCGCACACCGTTGTTCGCCGCCTCCATCGGTAACCGCGCGTTCACCTCCCGACCCGTATGCGTGGCTACTATCGAGTCGAGCACCATCACGTTTTCCATCGGCGGACCCAACGGCGTGCCGCATTCCTCCGATCGAGAGGCGAAAGGTGACGATTCTCAGCGTTCCCCCCGCGTCCGACCCCCTGAGATACCCTCGGGTCGTGAACGAGATTCCCTCCGGCAGCGCCGTACCGGAGCCGGAGGTCGACAGCACCCGAATCGAACCGACCCCCACCGGCGAAAACGACACCGGCACATCGAGCGTGCGCCCCCGGGCGCATCCGCTGTCCGCCCTGGTGAACGCGGCCAACCAGCGCCCGGATGTGATCGAGGTGCTGCGTCGCGCCCGGCAGCAGCTCCCCGGCGACCCCGCGTTCGGCGACCCGCTGTCGGTGAGCGGCCCCGGTGGCGCCCGCGCGGTCGCACGCGCCGCGGACCGGCTGGTCGGCGACAGTCCCAGCGCCGCCCGGGAAATCGGTTTCGGCGCACTGCAGGTCTGGCAGGCGATGCTGGAACGCCTCGGCCGCGGTAAAGGGGCCGAGGAGGTGACCGTGATGTTCACCGATCTCGTATCGTTCTCCTCCTGGTCGCTCACCGCCGGTGACGAGGCCACACTGGACCTGCTGCGCAAGGTCGCCAAGGCCATCGAACCGCCGATCGCCGAACGGGGCGGGCAGGTGGTGAAACGCATGGGCGACGGCGTGATGGCGGTCTTCCCTTCCCCCGACCGCGCCGTGCAGGCCGCGGTCGTGGCACGGCGCAATCTGGCCCGTATCTCCGTGGGCAGCTACCGGCCGCGGATGCGGATCGGCCTGCACACCGGCTCGCCCCGCGAAATCGGCGGCGATTGGCTCGGGGTGGACGTCACCATCGCGGCGCGCGTGATGGAGGCGGCCGGTAACGGCCGGATGATGATCTCCCAGACCACGCTGGCCGCCCTGGAACCCGAGACCTTGGCGGAACTGGGGCACACCGTCCGCCCCTACCGGCGCAGTTTCTTCGCCGCGCCGCTCAGCGGGGTTCCCGAGGATCTGCGCATCTACCGGGTCGCGCCGGAGTAGTCGCGCGTCTTCACCGCGTGAACAGCGCGCGGTCGCTGTCGGGTATCCAGCAGTTGGCCACCGCATCCCGGTTGTAGCTGTCCCGGAAGTGTTCGATCAGGGCCGCGAGACCCGGATGCGGGTCGGTACTGTCCCACAGCAGCGCATGCGGGTATGCCGGGGCGGGATCGACGACGGGAACCCGGCGGATATGTGGATGCCAGGGTATTTCGAATCCTTCACCGTTGAACGTCGCAAGTGTGTCCGACGCGGCGATATGCCCCACCATGGCTTCGACCGGGGCCGTGCCGCGTGGGGTGGCGGCGTCCGGGAAAAGTACGGACCGGGGCGTGCTGTCGACGGTGACACCACTGAAACGGCTGAGACAGTGGTAATAGTCGGCCCATTCCGACGGCACGGCCGCCCCGGGCACCCATACGGAACGACCCGCCAGTTCGGCGAGGGTCACAGCGGATCGCCCCGCGAGCGGATGTTCCTTGCCGACGAGCAGATGCAGTACCTCCAGGTAGGCCGGGACGGCCGCGATATGCGCGGGCAGGGGCCGTGGCCCGCCGTGTGCCCGCGCGAGAGCGGCATCCGCGCGACCACTCAGCAGGGCGTCCCGGGAGGTCACGCGCGCGTTGGCCAGCACGATCTCGATATCGGCCTCGGGGTGGCGGGCCAGGTGGAAACGCATGGCCCGCATCTCACCCTGCCGCTCCCCCAGGAGCGCGACCCGCAACGGCCCCGCCCGGCGGCCCACGGTGGCGGCCGCCTCGTCGGCGAGTGCCAGCAGCGAGCGGGCATGCGGCAGGAACCGCACGGCGGCGGTCGGCCGCGCGCCGGTGGGTATCCGCTCGAACAGACCGACCCCCAGCCGGCTCTCCAACCGCGCGATCCGCTTGGACACCGCCTGCTGACTGATTCCCAGCACCCCGGCCGCCAGCCCGAATCGGCCCTGATCGGCCACGGCGACGAACGCGCGTACCGTCGCCAGATCCAGATCGGCCACCCCAGCTCCCGATACATCCGGTGGTTGTCGCGAGATTCGCGTAGATTGTTCGGTCAATCGCGTTTCACCTGCTCATATATAGCCGGAACCACAACCATACGAGCCGTCACGGACCGGCACCGCCCACGCTGAACGGTGGTGGTCAGGACAGGTCGAGATGCCGGTTCATCGCCATGGCCGCCTCGGCCAGTTCGGGCAATTCCAGCACCCGCACTCCGTGCTGTCGCAGCTTCTCCACTCCCACACAGTTCTCGACGAAGGTACCGGGCTCGCGCCAGGCGATCACGACCTCCGGGATCCCCGCCGCCAGGACGCGGTCGGTACAGGGCACCCGGTCCTTGCTGGCCCGCTCCGAACAGGGTTCCAGGGTGCTGTAGAGGGTGGCCCGCCGCAGCCGCGGATCCTGCGGGTCGAGTTTGTTCAGCGCGGATTCTTCCGCATGCGCCTTCGGGCCGGTCTCCCGCGAATAGCCGGTGGCGAACGCGGCACCGTCGGCGACCAGCACCGCACCCACCGAGAAAGCACCCGCCACCGGCGGGCTACGCCGCGCCAGCTCTATCGCCCGGTTCATCCAGTGGTGGTGGTCCGATTCGGGCACCGCGCCTCCTAGGGTCGATACCGCAACACTGCCACATCCCCCACCTGTGTGACCTCGAGCAGCCGCATCCGGTGGGTGGGGCCGCCGGGATATTCGGCGGGATACAGGAATCGGGGCGCGGCCGAATCGCCGACGAGGACCGGGCCGACGGCCAGCAGGAGTTCATCGGCGAGACCACCGGCGAGGAACGCGGTATGGATCCGGCCCCCGCCCTCCACCATCAGCCGCCCGATACCCCGCCCACCCAGATCGTCGAGCAACGCGCCGAAATCGAGTTCCGTGCCCAGGTCGACGATCTCGGCCGGGGCGGTCAGCCGATCACGCAACCGGCGCGCACCCGAACCTGTCGTGTAGACCAGCGGTGGATGCTCCGCCGTTCCGCACCGCCAGAAGCGGGCGTCCGGGCTCAGCTCACCGCGCGCGGTCACCGTCACCTTGCGCGGATACGCCGGTCTGCCCGCGGCGAGACGCTCCGCGCGGCGGCCGTCGTCCTTCACGATCAGCCGCGGATCGTCCCGGCGCAATGTCTCGGCGCCCACCAGGATCGCGTCCGACCAGGCACGGATACCGTCCACCCGGTCGAAATCGGCGGCGCCGGAGAGCAGCAGCCGCTCGTCGGTGGTGTCGTCGATATAGCCGTCGACACTCGTCGCCACCGACAGCAGCACATACGGTCGGGTCACCCCCCGGCCTCCACGGACCCGCGCATATCAGGCCTCCGGTCCCAGCACCCGTTCCCGCGGAATGCCCAGCACCCGGGCCTCTTCCGGCACCGAGCCGCCCAGTCCGGCCTCCGGGTCACCGGCGGGGGGCGGTGCCGCACCTGCGGAGTCGCCGGTGTCCGCGCTCTCGGCCGGGTAGGGCGGGTTCAGCAGCACGGCCCGTTCGCCGGGCCCAGCGGGCTCCGCGTGCAACCAGATGAACTCCTCACCCAGGTCGACCGTGCGCGGTAATGCCGTGGCCAGCTCCATCGCGTCGGCTTCCGCGCATTCACCCGGGTCCATCCGGGCCGCGGTGGCCCGCAGCGCGGGCCAGGCGGTCGCGAACCCGGCGTGCAGTGGGCGCTGGTCCACCTCGTCCTCCGGCACCCAGGCCAGTTCCACACTCTCCATATTGGGCCGGACCGGCAGCGGTTTGCCGGCGTCGGCGATCACGGTGGTGTAGGTCCAGCCGCTGGGGGCCACAGCCGTCACCCGTTGCGCGCGTACCTGGATATCCGCGGCCTTGATCCCCGCCTCCTCGTCGGCCTCCCGGACCGCCGCGTGCACCGCCGTCTCATCGCTGTCGCGGGCACCGCCGGGCAACGCCCACGTCCCACCCTCATGGCTCCATGCCGCCCGGAGCTGCAACAACACGGCCGCCCCACCGGTACCGAGCGGGGCACGCAGCAGCAATCCGGCCGCACCGAATCGGCCCCAGTGGCGTACACCGCCCGGGCTCACAGCCCATCCGTCACCATCTCCGCGCATCTCGCACCGTCCTCGTCGACCGTCCCTCTCCATCCTGCCGTACCCCGCCAGGGGAATGGTCGTTGTGGACGTCGGAGCGCGGACGTGGAGAATACCGAATACGCTCTTACAAGCGGTGTGACCGATAACCCGTTCATGCCAGGGAGCGATACAGCGCACACGGCGCCCGAAGTGGGAGGGTGGACATGACGCGGTTGGCGGAGGATCGGGTGGCAGCCGAGCCCGACCCGGCCCACCCGGAACCGGCACCCGCGCCTCCGCCCGCGCGGGCACGCATCGTTCGTCCCCGGATGCGGCTGGCCTGGAAGTGGCTGGATCCGGCGCGGTTACGGATGTTCGCGCAATCCTCCCCCGGGCGGCTGATCGGGATCGGATTACTGCTGGTCGTCCTGTGTCTGGGCGCGGGTCTGGTCACCGCCGGGACCGTGCACGACCGCCAGCGGGACCTGGACGTCCTACTCGCCGACACCGAGCCCGACGCCCATGCGGCACACCGGCTCTACACTTCGCTCTCGGTCGCCGACGCCGCGGCATCGACCGCCTTCATCTCCGGGGGTCTGGAACCGCAGCAGGTGCGTGACCGGTACAGCCAGGCACTGGGCGAGGCCGGCGCCGAACTGGTGACGCTGACCGGCGACGGCGGCGACGATATCGAACAGCGAATGCGTATCGGTTCCGGGCTGCCGGTGTACGCGGGATTGGTGGAGACCGCGCGGGCGAACAACCGCGAAGGGCATCCGGTGGGCGCGGCCTATCTGAGTGAGGCCTCGAATCAGATGCAGAACGTCTTGCTGCCGACCGCCGAACAGCTGTACGTGCGGCGCGCGGCCGTGGTCGAGACCGCCCAAGACGGGCACGTCCGGCCGCCGTGGTCGGCGATCGTGCTGCTGCTGATCGCGGTGGCGGCGCTGTTCTGGGCGCAGCGGCTGCTGGCCCGGCGCTGGCGCCGGACCTTCAATCCGGGACTGCTGCTCGCCTCGGGGGCGGTACTGATCCTGCTGCTGTGGACCGTGGTGGCCGGCTCGGTTTCGGCGGTGGCGATGTCGAGTGGACGCTCCGACGGGACGGTGCCCGCCGCCCGGCTCACCGAAAGCCGCATCCTGGCGCAGCAGGCACGTTCCGCGGAGACCCTGAAGCTGGTGCGCCGCGATGCCACCGGCGATTACGACCATGTCTTCGACGCGAATATCGCCCGGCTCGACGAACTACTCGCCGGACACGACGATCGCGCCACCACCGATGCGCGCGCCGCGCTGCTGCAGTGGCTGGCCGCGCATCAGCGGATGAACGAGGCGTTGAACCGCGGCGAGTTCGGCCGGGCCGCGACCATCGCCACCGCGCCGGGCACCGAGAACGCCACGGTGCACGTGGACGCCCTGGACAAGGCCTTGGGCGCGGGGATAGCGGAGACCCGGGACACGCTACGCAGCAATATTTTCCACAGCGCCCGGGTACTCGATTATCTGGCGCCCGGCGCGCTGATCCTCGGAATCGCCGCCGCGGCCTATATCGCGATCGGCCTCTGGCCCAGACTGCGGGAGTATCGATGAGACCTGCGCGCAACCCGCTCCGGCCGGTGACCTCCCGGCAGCCACGAACCGATCGGCCCCGGGCCGGAATGCTCCGGCGGTCCCGGCAGCTGCGTGCCGGAATGGTGTGTGCCGCGCTGCTGCTCAGCGGCTGCGCCACCGGCCCGGACCCCTACAGCGAGAACGCGCACGGCGACTACGCGGAACCTCCGCTGCCCGCCCAGGCGACCGCGATCCCCGCCGACAGCCCCGTAGCCGTGCCCCGCGACCCAGCCTGTGGTGATCCGACGGCCAGCCTCCGTCCCGTACCGGCACCGACCGGGCCCACACTGAACCGGATCCGGGCCCGGGGCCGCCTGGTGGTCGGCTTGGACACGGGTAGCAACCTGTTCAGCTTCCGCGATCCGAACAGCGGTGTGATCGTCGGCTTCGACGCCGATATCGCCCGTGAGGTGGCCCGGGATCTGTTCGGCGATCCGGATCGCATCGAGTACCGCAGTCTCGGTTCCGAAGAGCGTGAAGCGGCGCTGATCGACCGCCGGGTCGATATGGTCATCAAAACGATGACCATCACTTGCGCCCGGTTGGAGCGGGTGGCGTTCTCCACCGTCTACCTGCAGGCGCATCAGCGCGTGCTGGCGGTGCGGGGTTCGGGGATCGAGAGCCTGCAGGATCTCGCGAACAAACGGGTCTGCACGATCCGGGGGACCACCTCGCTCGAACACATCAGGCGTCTCCAGCCGAAAGCGTCCATCCTGACCGTTCCCACCTGGGCCGACTGCCTGGTGGTGCTGCAGCAGCGGCAGGTCGACGCGGTGAGCACCGATGATTCGATCCTGGCCGGGCTCGCCGCCCAGGATCCGCATACCGAACTGGTGGGCCCCAGTATCAGCCAGGAGCCGTACGGTATCGGGATCCCCCGGGAAGACCAGGATCTGGTGCGGTTCGTCAACGGTACGCTCGATCGTATTCGCGCGGACGGCACCTGGGATCGCCTCTACAACCATTGGCTTTCCGCCCTCGGGCCCTCCCCCGGACCTCCACCTGCGACCTACCGGGACTGATCGTCGTGGCGACCGACGAATCCGGCTACCGGCTCGGCTCCGGAAAGACCCCGGAGCCGCCGGAAACCCACGCGGTCGACGCCACCCACTATCGATCCCGGCGGTCCGGGCACGATTCCCCGGAATCCGGTGGTATGCCGACTCGACGTGGACCCCGCGCGGCGGACGCGAGTTCCGAATCCCCCGATACGGCCGCGTTTCCGGGCACCGCCGCCATCCCGGGTACCGCCGCCGTGGACATCACCGGTCCCGGATCGGGCTCGATGGATACCGGGCGCGGAAGCGGTTCGCAGATGCGTACGGGGCGCAGCAACCGCACCGTGCGCTCCCGGCCGACAGTGCGCACACTCGTCGCCGGGCTGGTGGAGATCCCGCCCGTCGAACCCGCCGACCCGGCCCGCGCCGTACTGCCCGATCCGGTGGTCGCGGAGGGAAAACGGTTCTGCTGGCAGTGTGGTGAGCCGGTGGGGCGCGCGAGCGCGGGCGGACCGGCCACCACCCGCGGCGCCTGCCCGAGCTGCGGCGCGCACTACGATTTCCGGCCCGCGCTGCGGCCCGGCGATATGGTGGCCGGGCAGTACGAGATCCAGGGGTGTCTCGCGCACGGTGGCCTGGGCTGGATCTACCTGGCGATCGACCGGAACGTGAGCGACCGCTGGGTGGTACTCAAAGGGCTGCTGCACGCCGACGATATCGAGGCGCAGGCGGTGGCCGTCGCCGAACGCGAATTCCTCGCCGAGGTGGCGCATCCGGGCATCGTGAAGATCCACAACTTCGTAGAGCACCGGCCGTCCGGGGGCGATCCGATCGGTTTCATCGTCATGGAGTACGTGGGTGGCCGTTCGCTGCGGAGCATGCTCGACGACCACCCCCGCCCGGAGCGTATCCCGGTGGCCCAGGCGATCGCCTACATTCTGGAGGTCCTGCCCGCGCTGGACTACCTGCACGCCACCGGACTCACTTACAACGACCTCAAACCGGACAACATCATGGTGACCGAGGACCAGGTCAAACTGCTCGACCTGGGTGCCGTGGCACCGATCGACGCCTACGGCAACCTGTACGGCACGCGTGGTTTCCAGGCTCCCGAGATCGCCCGCACCGGCCCGACCGTGGCCTCCGATATCTACACGGTGGGCCGCACTCTCGCCGTGCTCACGCTGAACATGCCGACCGAGCACGGCGCCTACTCCGAAGGGCTGCCCACACCGGAGGACGAGCCGATCCTGGCGGAATACGAATCCTTCCACCGCCTGCTGCTGTGCGCGACCGACCCCGACCCGGAACGCAGATTCGCCTCGGCCGGGGTGATGGCCGGCCAGCTCGCCGGCGTGCTGCGGGAGATACTGGCTCTCGAGACCGGTATCGAACGCCCGCACCGG
Source organism: Nocardia sp. X0981 (assembly GCF_977089955.1). NCBI lineage: Bacteria > Bacillati > Actinomycetota > Actinomycetes > Mycobacteriales > Nocardiaceae > Nocardia > Nocardia sp. X0981. Next base: position 1,016,319 of record NZ_OZ372435.1, read on the forward strand.
TCCACGGTATTCGGTAAACAGCGCAATGCTTTCGGTACCGAGGCGCTCATCGGCCAGACCGACGCCTACGCCGACGGGATCGGGCGCGACGCCCTGCTGTCCGCGGCCGATATCGCCGCCGCCCTGCCGATTCCGCTGCTGCCCCCGTCCGATCCGTCCGCCGACCGGCTGGCCGGTACCTTCCGGTCCGATCCGGAACAGGCGATGGTCGCCCTGCACGAGGCGCGGGAGCAGCTCGCGCGGGATCCCGCGGCGGCGCCGGAGAACCTCGAATACGAATTACGGCTGGCCGAGGCCCGGATCCTGCTGGATCTCGACCGGGCGGAGGCCGCCACCGAACTGCTCGCCGCGATACCCGGAACCGGCCGCCGGGATTGGCGTATCGACTGGTACACCGGCCTGGCGGGGCTGCGCGAACAGGACTACGAGAAGGCATATTCCGCCTTCGACGAGGTGCTGCGGGTGCTGCCGGGCGAACCGGCGCCCAAACTCGCCCTGGCCGCCACCGCCGAACTCGTCCTGCAGCACTGGCAGCCGGACGAGAGCCGGGCCTGGCGCGATTACGCCGAGAACTTCTACACCACCGCCTGGCGCACCGACCACGGTCTGGTGAGCGCGGCATTCGGCCTGGCCCGGTTGCTCACCGTCACCGGCCGCTACGCGGAGGCGATCGCGGCCCTCGACGAAGTGCCCGCCTCGTCGCGGTATTTCACCACCGCCCGGATGACCGCCGTGCTGTTGCTGCTCACCAGCGCACCGGTCGCCGACCTCCCCGAACGCACCCTGCGGGAGGCCGCGGGCCGCGTAGCGGCACTGCCGCAAGGGGAACGCCGGGTGATGCAGTTGCGGATCATGGTCCTCGGTAGTGCTCTGGCCTGGTTGCAGGCCGGTAATACCGCCCGCGGACCCGCGGCACCGCTGCTGGGGGTGCCGTTCACCGAACACGCGCTGCGCGACGGCACCGAAAAGGACCTGCGCACCCTGGCCCGCCTGGCCCCCGACCGCCGCCACCGTTACGCCCTGGTGGACCTGGCCAACTACATCCGTCCGACCACATGGTTCTGATCCTGCCGGTCCGGTCGTCGGGCACCCCCGCGAACCACAGGGAGGTCGGGACCGGCCTCGGGCGAGGCCATCAGACGATCCGGCGAACCGGCTGGCGCGTGAGGCGAGCGATGGTTTCGAAATCCGCGTCCGCGTGCAGCAGTGTCAGCTTGTGGTGCACGGCCGTGATCGCCACCACCAGGTCCACCGGACTCACCGATTGGTGCCAAGATTTCTCGGCCAGACGATGCTGCAGTTCGGCGGTGTCGTCCCAAAGGCTTTCGCGTGTGACGTAATGAGGGAAGGTCTCGCGTAACAGACTGTCGGCTTCGTAGTAGGCGTGACGTGCCCCGGCCGCACGCAAGTATTCCTGGCGGACCGGCTCACATATCCCCACCCGTCCCGCCGCGACCACCTCATCCCATTCGGCATCGCTCTGGCGGCGGAAAAAGCGAACAAGGGCACTGGTATCGGCCAGAAACAGTTCCGTCACGCGACACGGCCGCTATCAGCGGCATTTCCCTCCGGTGTTCCGAAGTCGAGTTCGCCTTCGGCCACCAACTCACGCATACGGGCGACAGCGGCAGCTCGGCGCCGCCGGTCGCCGATCTCGCGTAGCGCGGCGTTCACGGTGTCTTTCTTCGTGGAGGTACCGAGGTGCCGAGCCGCTTCGGCGAGCGCCTCGTCGTCTATGTCGATCACTGTTCTGGACACGCCCGCGACCTCCCCTTGATATACATTACGAAAATAATATATCACCGGCTGTCGGGGTCGGTCGACACCACGACCCGTGCGGCCGGCCGCACACCGGGGCGGCCGGCCGTCGCGAGGATCAGTCCGTCCAGACCGATTCGATCGGAGTGGCCTCGGTGGGCGGCGGGGTGGGAACGCCGTTGGGGGTGCGGGAGAAGCGCGGCGCCGGGGCGTGCTGGGTGACCCCGTCCAGTTCGATCAGCGAGCCGCGGGCGGCGATGTGCTCGTTACCGCCCGCCTCGTCGAAGGTGAGGACCGGGCTGACACAGGCATCGGTGCCCGCGAAGATCGCGGTCCACTCGTCCCTGGTCTTGCTGCGGAACTTCTCGGTGAACAGTTTCTTGAGCGTGTCCTGCCCGGCGGGGTCCATCTGGAAGGGCAGACCCTCGGGGTCGATCTCCAGGCCGGCCAGCAGCTGGGCGTAGAACTGCGGTTCGATCGCGCCGACCGCCATGTACTTGCCGTCGGAGGTCTCGTAGGTGTCGTAGAAGGACATTCCGGTGTCGAGCAGGTTGGTGCCCCGCTCCGAGGACCAGGCGCCGGTGCCACGGAAGGCCCAGATCATATTGGACAGCGCCAGGGTGCCGTCCACCATCGCGGCGTCGATGACCTGCCCCTGACCGGAGTTCTGGCGTTCCACCAGCGCGGCCAGGATGCCGAACACGAGGAACATGGAGCCGCCGCCGAAATCACCGACCATGTTCAGCGGCGGCACCGGCCGTTCGCCCTTACGGCCGATGGCGTGCAGAACACCGGTGAGACTGATGTAGTTGATGTCGTGCCCCGCGCGGTCGGCCAGCGGGCCGTTCTGGCCCCAGCCGGTCATCCGGCCGTACACCAGGCGCGGATTGCGTTCGAGCAGCGCGTCGGGCCCCAGGCCCATCCGTTCGGTGACCCCGGGACGGAAGCCTTCGATGAAAACGTCCGCCTTGTCAACCAGACCGAGCACCTTCTCGATATCCGCCGGATCCTTGAGGTTGGCTTCGACGACGGTGCGGCCACGCAGCTGAGGCCGGTCGGCTCCGCCCGGCAACTGGCCGGCCCGCTGGATCCGCACCACATCGGCGCCGAGATCGGCGAGCAGCAGCGCGGCATGCGGCCCCGGGCCGATCCCGGCCAGTTCGATCACGCGAATACCCGCGAGTGGGCCCTGCTTGGTGGCGGTGGATGGTGTGCTCACGCCTTACCTCGGTTCGTCGTCGATCCATTGTCCGCCCGCGGCCACCCGCGGGTCATATTGACAATATGACAACAGGCGCGCCCCGTCACTGCCCCGGGGTGATCGGGTCCCCTTCCCTCAGGTGTCGGTGGGCGCGAGCAGACTGGTGGCATGCCGGACAGCGCGGTCGCACCCCTCGACGCGACAGATTTCGACACCGCCATCGGCCGCTGCGCCATCGCCTGGCACGAGGAGACCGTGGTCGGCTTCCGGCTACCCGGTGAGACACCGGCGACCTCCGTCCGTTTCCGAGGTCACGAGGCCCGCCGGCTCCCCGAACCCACCGACGGCGCACGCGCCGCGGCGATCGCCGGTATCCGGGCCCACCTCGACGGCGACCTCGACGATCTCCGCTGGATTCCGCTGGACCTCGCCGGCCTACCCGAATTCCATCGGCGGGTCTACACCGTGACCCGGGCCATCGACCCCGGGCGCACCCTCAGCTACGGCGAGGTCGCCGAACGCTGCGGTGCGGTGGGCGCGGCCCAGGCGGTGGGCCGGGTGCTGGGACGCAACCCGATCCCGCTCATCGTCCCCTGCCACCGGGTACTGGCTGCCGATCACGCCCTGCACGGTTTCTCGGCGCCGGGCGGAATCGAAACCAAACGGCGGCTCCTGGCGATCGAACGCACCGCCGGTTTCGGCGAACCCACCTTGTTCTGATCGCGACGATCGGCCGCCTGCCTCACTTGCGGTCGAGAATCTCCAGGTAGTGGATATTGCTCATGATGCCGAGCACGTTGCCGAACGGATCCACCACCGAGGCGGTGACGAAACCTTCCCCACGAGTGGTGATGGGTTCGTATTCGGTGGCGCCCAGTTCGAGCAGTCGGTCGAATGTGGCCCGCAGATCGTCGACATGCCAGTACGAGATCGCACCGCCCGGCCCGGATCCGGCCTTTTCCGGCTGGTGAGCCCGATCGACCAGCCCGAATTCGTGCTCGTAGTCACCGATCCGGAACTCGTAGTAGCCGGGAACACCGAAATACGGCTGCCTTCCGAGGAATTCGGCGTACCAGTCCTTGGCGGCAGCCAGATCGTCGGCATAGAACGTCACGGTCGTCATTCCGCGCAGCATCGTTGTTCTCCTCGGTAGTGGTTCGAGCTGATGGAAACCATCCTCGCGATAGAAGTGCTCACCTTATGAGCACTTTTCCGGGCAGAATGACGAATATGCGAGCGGACCGATTGGTGGCCACCCTGTTGTTGATGCAGACCCGCGGCCGCGTCACGGCCGCCGAGGTCGCCGCTGAACTGGAGGTGTCGGTGGCTACCGCCCGCCGCGATCTGGAAGCGCTGTCGACGGCCGGAGTGCCGGTCTATCCGCAACCCGGCCGCGGCGGCGGCTGGCAACTGGTGGGCGGCGCACGCACCGATCTGAGCGGGCTCACCGCGGGAGAGGCGCGAGCGCTGTTCCTGCTCACCGGCCCCTCCGCGGGCGCGGTGCCGGAGGCACGCTCGGCCTTGCGCAAGCTGTTGCGCGCCCTACCGGAAACCTTCCGCGGGGATGCCGAGGCCGCCGCCGACGCGGTAGTGATCGATCCGGCGGGCTGGGGCCGTACCGAACGCGAACCACCCGAAATCGTCCAGCGCTTGCAGGAGGCGGTGGTGCGGCGCCGCAAGGTCGCGTTGCGCTATCGGGGTCGCTCCGGTGACCCGACCGATCGGCTGGTCGACCCGTGGGGCCTGATCGACAAAGACGCCATCTGGTATCTCGTGGCCGGAACCGAACGCGGTCGCCGCACCTTCCGCATCGACCGGATCCTGCACGCCGAACTCACCGACCGGATCGCCCACCGGCCCGCCGACCTCGACCTACGGGCCCTCTGGGCGGAGGTCGTCGAGGAGATGGAACAGCACCGCGCGACCACCGCGGCCACCGTCTCGATCAGCCCACGATTGCTGCCGATCCTGCGCGATCAGCAGGGCAGGCACTGCACGGTGGAGGGCCCCGCCCCCGACGGCCGGATCCGGGCCCGGATCACCGCCCCCACGCCGAGAACGCTCGCTCAGCAACTCGCGGGTTGGGGCACCGATATAGAGGTGACCGGACCGGAATCGGTGCGGGCCGAACTCGCCGCGCTCGGTGCGGATCTGGTGGCGATGTACGGGCCACCCTCTGCTACGACTGGATCGACAGCCACCACCGCGCGCTGAACGCCGACCGCTACCTCCAGTGCTGCTTCCCGGGCCACGCCGCTATCGCGGCAGCCGTAGCCGACGGCCGCCGGCCCGATACCGGGCGCGAGGCGCCGCCGGGCCACCGGGCGCCACTGGCAGTGGACGACGCCGGTGACCGCCGGGTACGGCACTTCGCCGAGTGGGCCACCCCGGAAGACGCGGAACAACCCGCCACAACGCGACGGGGATGCGGCCCCGGTTCGGCCCTCGCCTGCCATACCCCCGGCGCGCCACCCGGATCGCCCCGCAAGCGCATGCCGATACGAGGGCCAGGAACACCAGCCCCAGCAGATAGACACCGAGTCCGTGCGGCGAACGCCGGCCGGTCTCGGTGACGGCGAAGGCCCGGGGCACGGTTCCGGACACGATATGGCGGACCTCGGGGCCCGGGAGCAGCCGCTGTGACGGTGGCACCGGTGTGGCGTCCGGCTCGATCAGCAGCGGGCCCGCGGGGATCCACTGCGGAGGAGCCGGTTCCGGGAGCCGGTGGAAGGCGAGGTCCGCGGCGAGAGCGGCGAACCATTGCAGGATGAGCCCGGCGACGGGCCGGCCGTCCGGAGTGTAGGCGACGTGGAAGTAATCACCGTGTTTGCGGATCGTATCGGTGTAGCGCAACCACAGCAGGGGATCGAGCAGTTCGGCATTATCGGCACTCAACTGGCCGAGGGTATCGAACATCGTGCTCACCAGGTTGAACACAGTGCGATGCGGCAGGGGGCGCTGGGAGGCGGCCGTGATCGCGGTGGCGGTGCGTTCGAGTCCGGTGAGCGGGTCGGGGGCAGTGGCTATCGCGGCGACCTCGGCGGGCTCCAGCGCGATACCGACGATGGCCAGCAGGGTGTTGAGTACGGTGGTGCCCAGTTTGAACAGCGCCGCGCGTTCCTGAGGAGCACTGGCCGAGCGCGGGTCGGCGGCTTCGGCCAGCCGTACGCCGAGCGGTTCCTCGGGAGTCAGCCGCAGTGTGCCCAGGGAGTAGCCGTGCAGGTCGTGGGTCACGACAGCGGTCGCCGTCCGGCCGAGCGTCGCGGTGAACCCGTCCGCGATGGAGGACAGCGCCCCGACCGGATCCGTCGGAATGAGTTCGGCTTGACCGAGAATATTGGCGGCCATGTGCAGTAGCGGGGCGTCGGCGGGGGCGTCGCAGGCTAGATCGCCCGACTGACACAGCGAGGCGACGCGGCCGGTGAGAGCACCGAAGTCCGGGGCGATATCGCGCAGGGGTCCTATCCCACCGCCCGTGGCGGGGGCGCGGGGGAATTCCGGCAGCGCCGCCAGTTCCGCGCCCGTCGTACCCGGGGCGGGGTCCGGGCGGCTCTGCCCCGGCCGGCCCGGGAATGTCGCCGCGCCCGGAGCACGTGTGGGGTCGGCCAGCAGGGCGACCGCCGCGACACGATCCGCCGGCACTGCCCCCGTCCCCGCGCCTATCTCGCGCGCGAACATCGAAACAACATGCGCCCCCTGCGAATACCCGATCATCGCCAACTGGGTACGGGGGCAGCGGTCGACGACCTCGGCCGCCATCTCGCGCAGCCGGTCCAGCCCTCCGCTCGCCGACGTCGAGTACGGGGTGGCCGTGGCACCGGGCAGCGCACTACCGAATGTGGCCTGGTAGGGAACATAGGCGCGACCGACAGCGGGTCGGCGGCCCGGCTCCGTCAGCGGTCCCAGCACCATCGCCAGCATGCCGGTATCCGCCACCACCGGAGAATCCGGGGAGGACTGTCCGGTCCCTTGCACACCGAGAACGAAAAGACCGGGACACCCGCCGGCCTCCGCCAGCGCCCCCTCGATACCGTCCTGGGGGGCAGCGCTCCCGTCCTGCGGGATGGCGCTCCCGTCCTGGGCCGTGGCGATCGCGGGTGGACCGACCGCCAAGAGGGCGAGCCCTACCGTCACCGCACCGGCCAATGCGCATACCGCGCGCTCGGCCACCGTACGAGCGCACCTCATCCAGACCTCCGGATTCCTCGAAAACGGCGCGGCTACGGACGACGCCGAGTCGCGGTCGGGCTCATGGACGATCGCTAGGGCACTACGAGCCCGATAACGAGATCCAGCACCATGCCGACAAGCCGACCGACCACACTCAGAAGCAACTGGTCTCTCCTCGAACCGAATGCGGATACGTGGCCGCGTTCCGCGGGCGAAACGGTTGTGATATCCAAAGGCCCGCCCCGGTCGTTGCCGCACGGCGATCGACCGGGACGGGTGAATTCGTATCGCCCTAACGGAAGAGCTCGTCAGGTGCAGTGTTGCCGAGCACTTCCTTTGTGGGACAACGATTCAGAACAGCACACCAACGAGACCGGTGACCACTCCGCCGAGACCGGCGACGACACCACCCACGAGTTCCACCAGACCTCCGAGCAAACCCTGCATTTCCTACCTCGTTTCACTGGTTTCGTTGTCCGTCCGGGCGCCCGCCCGGACCCTTACACGGTTGCGCTCTCACCCAAGCCCGCAATAGCCGATCGGCACGTCGGCCGCACTACACGATCAGCAGTTATGGCTTGCGGCTATGAGACATACCACTTGATATTCGGTACGGGCGGACAAATGGATGGGCTCCATTCCACGGCCGGCATCGCCGAGTGGAACCCGGGGAACATCCGAGTCCATTCGTTTCCCGCGGCCACCGGATCGTGCTACGGCTCGTTACCGCTCGACAGGGGAAAGCACTTCCGGGCATCCACATAACTCGGCAGTGCGGCAGTGGCGTACCGGCACTCGAGAGCCGCCGGCCCGGTGCCCGCCGGGGTGCGCACGATCCTGAACCGCTCGTCCACGAGGCCCTCTACCGGCGCGGTCTCGGGAGCAGTACAACTGAGCGCCCGCGCCGCCATCTCGTCGGTGTCGAAGTGAACGCTTTCGCAGGTATAGGCCCACCGCGAAGATTCCGGTTGATATCGAGCGAAGCCGAGCGGCGCGAAAACGGACAATGCTGCGGCAGCTATGAATACACCGGCCCCGGCACGTACGCAACGAGTGGTCATCGGCGTTCTCCTGATTTCGGACCCGATTCGGCGGCACGACACCACTTCTGGAGACGAGACATTACAACTGTGGCGCCCACGGCCCGCGCGGGCGAGCAGGAGATATCCGCGCAAGCCGGGCCCACAGTAACCGCTGGATCACATTCCGCCCGGGTACGACACACACCTGCGCGATCATCGGCTCGCACCGATCCGCCGTCGCGTACCGCGCCCCGGAACGGAAAACGCCGCCAGGTGATTCACCTGGCGGCGCGAGTCTCCCGGCCGCACGGACCGGAGAGCCGACGTCCGGCAAGCGCCTCTCGGCGAGTGGTCGCTCGCAGCGACAAAGGGTGAGGCCCGGGGCTGCTCGAACGTCGACAGCTTCTTCAACCGTGAGGTCGCGGGCCCTATTCCACCCGCTGGATGTGATCCGGCCTACAGGGGAACCGGGCGGGCGCGGGGCGGGACGGCGCCACACCGGAGGCAAGAAGACGGAGGCAGCTCCCGGCACCCGCTGCACTAGACTGCGATACGCGGCGGTGGGGCTCGCCGCTTCGGACACCGGCTCCGGAACAACCGCGGACAAGGTCTGCCGCCGACAGTCCCTACGCCATCACCCCGTCCCGGACGGTTATGGAGTAGGAGACACCTGTGCCCACCGACCCGCAGCAGTCCCCCGATTCGCCGCCGCCCGTCGACGCCGATATCGATATGCGCGATCCCCGGCAGCGCCGCGAACTCACCCGCACCCACGGGGCGGTCCTGGCCGTCATCGCCGCCGGCGGCGCGCTGGGCGCGATGACCCGACACGGGCTCACCGTGTGGTGGCCCACCCCCGCCGGGGGGTTTCCCTGGGCGGTGTTCGTGATCAATGTGAGCGGTAGTTTCCTGCTGGGCGTGCTGATGGTCGTGATCACCGAACTCCGGCCCGCTCATCCGCTGCTGCGTCCTTTCCTCGGCGTCGGAGTACTGGGCGGCTTCACCACCTTCTCCACCTACGCCGAGGACATCCGGACCCTGCTCGGGCCGGCCACGGCCCCGGTCGGCATCGCCTATCTCGCCGCCACGCTCATCGCGGCGATATCGGCGACCGTGGCGGGAATCGGGCTCGCCCGAACAGCCGGCCGGCCCGGAGCCACGGCGGTGCCCCGGTGACCGTGCTCCTGGTGATCGCGGGCGCCGCCGTGGGCGCACCGCTGCGCTATCTACTGGACCGGGCCGTCCAGACCCGTCATACCGGCCGGTTCCCATGGGGCACGTTCGTGGTCAACGTATCCGGCTGTCTACTTCTCGGTGGGCTCACCGGTGCCGGTTTACCGGCGCTGTGGACGACATTGGCCGGTACAGGTTTCTGCGGTGCGTTCACCACGTACAGCACCTTCGGTTACGAAACCGTGCGCCTCACCGAACAGCGCGCCTACTCGACCGCCATCGGCTACGCCGTGGGCAGTGTCGTCACGGGAGTGACCGCGGCCGTGGTGGGTTGGTCCGGTATGCACGCACTTCTGGGATGAGACCGGTCGGGCGCCGTATTCGGATAGCGTGGTGAGGTGAGCGTATGGGGTGAGATCGTTGTCGGCCTGGTGATTCTCGTCGGCCTGGTCGGTATCGTCGTGCCGATTCTGCCCGGGGTGATCCTGATCTTCGCCGCCATCGCGGTATGGGCCTTCCTCACCGGGGGCACCACCGCGTGGGTGGTACTGGCGATCAGCGCCGTGCTGCTGATCGTTTCCGGGGTGGTGAAATACACCTGGCCCGGCCGCAACCTGAAAGAAGCGGGCGTACCGAACCGGACCCTGCTACTCGGCGGAATCGCCGGTATCGCCGGGTTCTTCGTGATCCCCGTGGTCGGGCTCTTCGTCGGCTTCGTCGTGGGCGTGTATCTCGCGGAGCTGCAGCGGATGCCCGACAACCAGCAGGCCTGGCGATCGAGCAAACACGCCGTCAAGGGTGTGGGCCTGTCGATCCTGGTGGAATTGCTGGGCGCGTTACTGGCGAGCGGTGTGTGGGTCCTCGGCGCGATCGCTGCCTGAGCCGGCGGATATACCGTTCGGCGGCACCGGAACGGCGGGTACCGGGTTACCGCAGGCGCTTCTCGATGATCGGCAGCGGGCGCGTGGTGCCGTCCGTGGACGGTTTCCGCTCGGGGTCCGGCGGCGGCCGGAACAGCGGCAGCGTGGGGGTGGGGTCCTCGGGAGCCCGGTCGATGGCGGGTAGGCCGTAGAAGGCGCGGGCGTTGTCCTCGAGCACGGCATGCATATCCGTGCCCACCACATCACAGATCAATTCCACATCCGACTCACGGAAGGGGCGCCCGGCGCGAGTGCCCGGCAGATCACTGCCGAACATCAGCGCCTCCGGGTTCACCGCGTGGATCCGGCGCAGCGTGGTGGCGATATCCATATCGACCCGGCCGAAACCCGTCGCCTTCACCCGGGCCCCCCGATCGACCAGGTCCAGCAGGTAGGACACACCTTCTTCGGACATCCCGAGATGATCGATCGACACCTTGGGCAATTTCAGGATCACCGGTTGCAGCGAGGCCAGCATCTGGCCGTCCACGTAGATCTCCACATGCCAGCCGGCCAGTTCGTACGCGCGCAACGCCTGGCGGGTCATGCTCGCGATATCGGCGGCGGCGCGCTTGAGATTGAACCGCACCGCCCGCACCCCGGCCGCGTGTAGATCGAGGATCTCGGCATCGGAGGCGTCCAGGTCCAACCGGGTCACCCCCACCCAGCCGGGGCCGAGTTCGGCCAGCGCGGCCCGCAGGTAGCTCTGGTCGTTGCCCTGGAAGGACGCGCTGACCACCGCGCCGCCGGAAAGGGGGAACCGGGCCATCCGCCGCCGGTAGTCGGCGATGGTATAGGGCTTCGGCAGGTAGCCCTCGTTCTCGATCAGCGGAAAACGCGGATCGATGATGTGCACATGGGCGTCGAACACGGATACAGAATGCCTGATATATCGAGGCGCCGCCCGCTCCTCCCAGCACCGGCAGGAGCGGGCCGCACGCTCAGACCTTGTGCGGTTCGCTGGCGCGCAGCATATCCTCGCGCTCCACGACCTTGACCCGTTCCCGGCCCTCGGGCTCGCCGAGCGCGCGTTCGTGCGCGTCCAGGCGGTACCAACCGGCCCAGGTGGTGAACGGGATACCGCGGCCCTCCAGGAACTCGAGCACCGCCTCGGGCTCGGGGTTCTCGGCGGCGGTGAAATTCTTGCTGTCGTCGAGGAGGCAGGCGACCGTCTCGTTCGCGTCACCCTTGGTGTGACCGATGAGGCCGACCGGACCACGTTTGATCCAACCCGTCACGTAGGTGCCGGGCATGTAGCGGGCGGCACCGTCGGCATCCTCGTCGACCAGCACACGGCCCGCCTCGTTCGGGATGACCCCGGCCTGGTCGTCGAACGGCAGTTCGGAAATGTTCTGGGAGAGGTAGCCGACGGCACGGTAGACCGCCTGCACATCCCAGTCCTTGAACGTCCCGGTGCCCTTGACGTTGCCGGTGCCGTCGAGCTGAGTGCGCTCGGTACGCAGCCCCACGACCTTGCCGTCCTCACCCAGGATCTCGGCGGGGGATTCGAAGAAGTGCAGGAACAGCTTGTGTGGCCGGTCACCCTGGTCCCGGATGGCCCACTGCTCCAGAGTGTTGGCCACCATATCGACCTGCTTGGAATGACGGCGCGCGGCCTCGGAGCCCTCGTCGTAGTCGATGTCCTCCGGGTCGACGATCACCTCGATCGTCGGCGAATGGTCGAGTTCGCGCAGCTCCAGCGGAGTGAACTTGGCCTGCGCGGGCCCACGGCGACCGAATACGTGCACCTCGACGGCTTTGTTCGCCTTGAGGCCGGTGTACACGTTCGGCGGGATCTCGGTGGGCAGCAGTTCGTCACCGGTCTTGGCCAGGACCCGCGCCACGTCGAGGGCGACATTGCCGACCCCCAGCACCGCGACCTTCTCCGCGTCCAGCGGCCAGGTGCGCGGCACATCCGGGTGGCCGTCGTACCAGGACACGAAATCGGCGGCACCGTAGGAACCGTCCAGGTCGATACCCGGGATGGGCAGCGCGCGGTCGGCATTGGCACCGGTGGAGAAGATCACCGCATCGTAGAAGCGGCGCAGATCGCCGAGGGTGATATCGGTGCCGTAGTCGATATTGCCGAGCAGGCGCACCTGCTCCTTGTCCAGCACCTTGTGCAGGGCGGTGACGATACCCTTGATCCGCGGATGGTCGGGCGCCACGCCGTAGCGGATCAGTCCGAACGGCGCGGGCATCCGCTCGAACAGATCGATCGAGACCTCGGCGTCCGACTTCATCAACGCGTCGGCGGCGTAGATCCCGGCCGGACCGGCTCCCACGATCGCGATCCGAAGCGGGCGGTTCGCTTCCTTCTGCTCGGTCATCTGTTACGCGCACCCTTGTCGGTCGAAAGAATAACTGGCGTTGTTGTTAGCTTAGGCTAAGTTGAAGCGTGGCTGTATGCGCCGTCATCGCGCCGTCGGCGGGCAGCTGTTCGCCGTACGTCTTCCCACGTCTTCCGCGGTAACCGTCGTGCGGCCACGCGCGGTCCCCCGCGATTCTATCGGGACGCGGGCGTATCGCCGATGCGGGGACCAGGGATGATCGACAGTATGAGCGATGCCGGACCCGCCGACGAACAGGCAGCCAGCGAACCGGAAGGCACCGAGCCACCGCGCACGATTACGCCGTTCGTCGTGGCCGCGGCACTCGCGGCCCTCGTTCTCGGCGGTGTACTCCTGGCCGGGCTACTGAAGCCCGTTGAGAAAAATGTCACAGATTCCGACCGGATCGCGGGCGCCGTACGCGAGTTCGCCGACGCCAGCGGCCGCTACGGGCTCCAGCCGCCGGAGCCGGCGGTCTGCCGCGGCTTCGACCCGTCCCGGTCCCCGCTGGCGGGCCGGCTCGAACCCGGCGAGACCGGATCCGACGTCGAAATCGAAACTTTCGGCGATATCCGGGTGACCGGCGAGGCCGCGACCGTCGTCGTCACCAGCCGGGTCGAGGACACCACGGAGACCGCCACCTGGCATCTGACCCGCTCCGCGGACGGCTGGCTGGTGTGCAACCAGCCGGTCGGCTGAAGCCGTCCGGCGTCGTCAACCCGCGTTTGACAGAGCCCCACCCGCCCGGCAATCTCAGGAGCTGGGTCATGAGCATCAGCGCCAAGCCCCGGCTCGCTGGTCGGCAACCCTCCTCCGCGGTGGGGTGCTCCGGGTGACGACCTGGCGCGCATCGAACCGATGCGGCAAGTGCGGATTCGCAGGAGGTGCCACGCATGAGTTACGCAGGGGATATCGCCCCGCAGCAGGCCTGGGAGATCTTGACCGATAATCCCGACGCCGTCCTGGTGGACGTGCGGACCGAGGCCGAATGGAAGTTCGTCGGAGTACCCGACACCAGTTCCCTCGACCGGCCCACGCTCTTGGTGGAATGGGTCGACGGTTCGGGCGCGCGCAATACCGATTTCCTCGACCAACTGCGCAAACTGCTGGGTGAACGTCCGGCCGACGCACCCGTGCTCTTCCTCTGCCGCTCCGGCCAGCGCTCGGCCCATGCCGCCGCCACCGCCACAGCGGCGGGCATCGCACCTTCCTACAACATCTCCGATGGTTTCGAGGGCCCCCTCGACGAAACCGGTCACCGCGGCGGCGCCGGCTGGCGGGCGGACGGACTCCCGTGGCGGCAGTCGTGATCAGCGGCGGTGCGTTCGAACGGAAACTGCCGGATGGGGTCGGACCGGCCACGCTGGGCGTACGCGGGGGCTTGAACCGATCCGGGTTCGAGGAGACCTCCGAAGCGCTGTACCTGAACTCCGGCTTCGTCTACGAGAGCGCCGAAGCGGCCGAGGCCGCCTTCACCGGTGAAGTCCCCCATTTCGTGTACTCCCGCTACGGCAACCCGACCGTGGCCGCCTTCCAGGAACGGATGCGCCTGCTCGACGGCGCCGAGGCGTGTTTCGCCACCGCCAGTGGAATGGCCGCGGTGTTCGTCGCGCTCGGTGCGCTCCTCGGCGCGGGCGACCGGCTGGTCGCCGCGCGCAGCCTGTTCGGCTCGTGCTTCGTGGTGTGCAACGAGATTCTGCCGCGCTGGGGTGTAGAAACGGTTTTCGTCGACGGTGAGGACCTCGACCAGTGGGAGGCGGCACTGTCGCAGCCCACGGCGGCGGTGTTCTTCGAAACCCCGGCCAACCCGATGCAGACGCTGGTGGACGTGCGCAAGGTCTGCGAACTCGCCCATGCCGCGGGCGCGAAGGTGGTACTGGACAATGTCTTCGCCACCCCGCTGCTGCAACGCGGTTTCGACCTCGGCGCCGACGTGGTGGTGTACTCGGCCACGAAACATATCGACGGCCAGGGCCGGGTGCTGGGGGGCGCGATCCTCGGGACCGAGGAATACATCGAGGGCCCGGTCAAGACGCTGATGCGGCACACCGGTCCGGCACTGAGCCCGTTCAACGCCTGGACCCTGCTCAAGGGCCTGGAAACCATGCCGCTGCGTGTACGGCAATCCACCGAATCCGCCCTGCGGATCGCACGCTACCTGGACGAACACCCTGCGGTGAGCTGGGTCCGGTACCCGTTCCTGGACTCCCATCCGCAGTACGACTTGGCGACCGCGCAGATGAGCGGCGGCGGCACCGTGGTCACCTTCGAGCTGAAAGCCGCCGCGGACACGGCCAAGAAACGAGCCTTCGAGGTGCTCAACCGGCTGCGGATCATCGATATCTCCAACAATCTGGGCGATTCGAAATCCCTCATCACCCACCCCGCCACCACCACGCATCGCGCGATGGGGCCGGAGGGGCGGGCCGGTATCGGGCTCTCGGACGGGGTGGTCCGGATATCGGTGGGCCTGGAGGATATCGAGGATCTGCTGGGAGATCTGGACCAGGCGCTGAGCTGAGCGGAGGGCGGCACGTCCGGCGCCTTCGCACACCCCGCGGGGGTTCACGGCAGCTGTCGGAGCCCGAAGGTCTCCTCCATGGAGAGCCGCTGCACGCGCTTCGGAGCCGGGGTGCGCCCACCCTCGGAGTCGATAGTCCGCGGGGTCTCGGGAGCGGGATCAGTCCGGTGGGGCGGTGAAGGGCGTTTTCACTCGACCCACCAGGTCGGCGACGGAGTTCAGGACCATGGTGGGGCGGTAGGGGTACTGCTCCACCGAGAGGCGGCTCGAAATTCCCGAGGTCACCAGAATGGTGCGGATACCGGCCTCCATTCCGGAGATCACATCGGTGTCCATCCGGTCGCCGATCATCACACTGGTCTCCGAATGCGCGCCGATACGACGCAGGGCCGACCGCATCATCAACGGATTCGGTTTGCCGATGTAGTACGGCTCGCGGCCGGTGGCGCGGGTGATCAGCGCGGCCACCGAGCCCGTGGCGGGCAGGACCCCCTCCCGGGACGGGCCGGTGGGGTCGGGGTTGGTGGCGATGAACCGGGCACCGCGCTCGACCAACCGGATCGCGGTGGTGATCGCCTCGAACGAATACGTGCGGGTCTCCCCCAGGACCACATAGTCGGGGTCCACCTCGGTCAGCACATAGCCGATCTCGTGCAGCGCGGTGGTCAGCCCGGATTCGCCGACCACATACGCGGTACCGCCCGGCCGCTGCTCGTTCAGGAAACTGGCCGTGGCCAGCGCCGAGGTCCAGATCGAATGTTCCGGGATGTCCAGCCCGCTCTGCCGCAGCCGCGCCTGCAGATCACGCGGGGTGCGGATGGAGTTGTTGGTCAGCACCAGGAACGGGATCTGCTCCGAGCGCAACTCGGCGAGGAACTCATCGGCGCCGGGCACCAGATGGTCTTCGGAAACGAGGACCCCGTCCATATCGGTGAGGTAGGACAAAATCCGGTCATCTGTGCTCACCCCGCCGATTCTGCGCTTCACCGGGCCGCCGGTGGGTATGCCGCGCCCGCGAGTCCACGCGGACGTGAGCGAGACCACCGGGCGCGAGCGTCCACCGGGCTGGCTATGGTCGAACCCGGACCGGAAACGGTCCGACACAACGCGACAGGAGTGGCGCATATGGGTGAGCTCAAGCTCGGGTACAAGGCGTCGGCGGAACAGTTCGGACCCCGTGAACTGGTGGAGCTGGCGGTGCTGGTGGAGGAACACGGCCTCGACAGCGCGACGGTCAGCGATCATTTCCAGCCCTGGCGGCACAAGGGCGGCCACGCGCCGTTCTCGCTGGCCTGGCTGGCGGCGGCGGGTGAACGCACCGAACGGATCATGCTCGGCACCTCGGTACTCACCCCCACCTTCCGGTACAACCCCGCCGTCATCGCGCAGGCGTTCGCGACCATGGGCTGCCTGTACCCCGGACGGGTGATGCTCGGCGTGGGCACCGGTGAGGCACTGAACGAGATCGCCACCGGATACGCCGGCGAGTGGCCGGAGTTCAAGGAGCGATTCGCGCGCCTGCGGGAATCGGTGGATCTCATGCGCGCTCTGTGGACCGGCGCGCGGACCGATTTCGACGGCACCTACTACAAGACGGTGGGCGCCTCCATCTACGACGTCCCCGAGGGCGGCATCCCCGTCTACATCGCCGCCGGGGGCCCGGTGGTGGCCCGGTACGCGGGCCGCGCGGGGGACGGTTTCATCTGCACCTCCGGCAAGGGGATGGATCTCTACACGGAGAAGCTGATGCCCGCCCTCGCCGAAGGCGCGGCCAAGGTGGACCGCGAGGTCGGCACGATCGACCGGATGATCGAAATCAAGATCTCCTACGACACCGACCCCGAGCTGGCACTGGAGAACACCCGATTCTGGGCCCCGCTTTCGCTCACGCCGGAACAGAAGCACAGCATCACCGACCCGATCGAGATGGAGGAGGCGGCCGACGCGCTGCCGATCGAACAGATCGCCAAACGCTGGATCGTCGCCAGCGACCCCGACCAGGCGGTGGAACTGATCGAACCGTATATCGACGCCGGCCTGAACCACCTGGTGTTCCACGCCCCCGGCCACGACCAGCGCCGTTTCCTGGACCTCTTCCAGCGCGACCTGGCCCCCCGCCTGCGCAAACTGGGCTGAGTTGTTATTTCGCGGCGCCTGCGGCGCCGCGGGTTCGGGGCCCTCGTGTCTCGGGTCTTCACTCCTGCGCTCGGTCGCTGCGCTCCCACGCTCCGTCGCTCCAGACCCGAGACGGGCCCCGAACCACCGAAGACACCCTCCGCGAAAACACCACCACCGAGACACTCCCCGCCAGGGAACCCACCCGTATGCGCTCCGCACACGGACTCACCCCGCAATCCGTAGTCCGGCCGCTCAGAGCTCGGAAACAGAAGGTCCGCATCCGGCGCAACACACAGCGCCGAGTCTTACGAGGCCCACAAAGGATTGAGCCCGCGTCGTGCTTCAGCCCGCGAAGCGCATGCGCCGCAGGCGCGAGTCTCGCGGGCTGAAGCACGACGCCAAGGGGGCTCGACCCCGCCGGCGCCGCAGGCGCCGCCATGAACGCAGCTACGCTTTTGGGCATGGCCGAGGTTGCTGCGTCCAGTGTGTACATCGCGTCGCCCGAGGGCGATACCGGTAAGTCGACCGTGGCGCTCGGCGTACTGCAGATGCTGTGCGCGACCACCGCGCGCGTCGGAGTGTTCCGGCCGATCGTCCGGTCGACGACCGAAGCGGATTACATCCTCGAACTGCTGCTCGAGCATTCCACCGTCGATATCGAATATCAGCAGGCGGCGGGAGTGAGTTACGAGCAGGTACACGCCGACCCCGACGCCGCCATTTCCGAGATCGTCATGCGGTACCACGAAGTCGCGTCCGCATGTGACGCCGTGGTCATCGTGGGCAGCGATTACACCGACGTCGCCGGCCCCAGCGAACTGCGGTTCAACGCGCGTATCGCGGTGAACCTGGGGGCTCCGGTGCTGTTGGTGGTCCGGGGGGCTGGGCGGTCCCCCGGCGAGGTCGAACAGTTGGTGGAGTTGTGTGCGAGCGAGTTGGCCTCCGAACACGCGCAGCTCGCCGCGATCATCGCCAACCGGTGTGCGCCCGGGGAGCTCGACGCGGTCCGGGCGGCCCTCGATCCTTTCGCCGTACCGTCGTGGACCCTGCCCGAGGTACCCCTTCTCATCGCCCCCACCATGGCGGAATTGTGTGCGGCGCTGGACGGCGAGATCTACAGCGGCGACCCCGAACTACTGCATAGGGAGGCTCTGGGCGTGATGGTCGGAGGGATGACGGCCGAGCACGTTCTGGAGCGGCTGCGCGACGGTACGGTGGTGATCGCGCCCGGCGACCGTTCCGATGTACTGCTGAGCGTGGTGAACGCGCACGAAGCGGAAAGTTTTCCTTCGCTGTCCGGCATCATCATGAACGGCGGATTGCTTCCACATCCGGCGATCGCCCGTCTCATCAGCGGGCTGAAACCGCGATTACCCATCCTCACCACACAGCTGGGCACCTACGAGACCGCCGGTGTCGCGCACCGCACCCGGGGCCGGATGTCGGTGGATAATCCGCGCAAGGTCGAAACGGCGCTGGCACTGATGGAAACCCATGTCGAAGCCGCCGCTTTCCTGCACCGGCTGGAGGTGCCGATGACCAGCGTGGTGACTCCGCAGATGTTCGAGTACCAGCTCATCGAGCGGGCCCGCGCCGACCGGAAGACGATCGTATTGCCCGAGGGTGACGACGATCGGGTGCTGCGTGCCGCCGGGCGGGTTCTGCAACGCAAGATCGCCGATCTGATCATTCTCGGTGACGAGACCGGGATCCGGGCACGCGCCGCGGAATTGGGAGTGGATATCGCCGATGCCCGCGTTCTCGACCCTCGGACGTCGGAGTATCTCGACGATTTCGCCCGGGAATACACCGAGTTGCGCGCGCACAAGGGGATGACACTGGAGCGGGCGCGTGAAACGGTCGCCGATATCTCCTATTTCGGCACCATGATGGTGCATCGCGGGATCGCCGACGGTATGGTCTCCGGCGCGGCGCACACCACGGCGCACACCATCCGCCCCTCGTTCGAGATCATCAAAACGGTGCCCGGTGTCTCGACCGTCTCCAGTGTGTTCCTCATGTGCCTGGCCGATCGAGTGCTGGCCTACGGCGATTGCGCCGTGGTCCCGGATCCGACCGCCGAACAACTCGCCGATATCGCCGTCTCCTCGGCGGCGACCGCGGTCCGCTTCGGAATCGACGCCCGGGTCGCCATGCTCTCCTACTCCACCGGGGAGTCCGGTAGCGGCGCCGATGTGGACAAGGTGCGGGTGGCCACCCACCTGGTGCGCGAACGGGCGCCGGAACTGCTCGTGGAGGGGCCGATCCAATACGACGCCGCCATCGAACCGACCGTCGCCGACGCCAAACTCCCGGATTCGGAGGTCGCGGGCCGGGCCACGGTTTTCGTCTTCCCGGACCTCAACACCGGCAACAACACCTATAAAGCGGTGCAGCGCAGCGCGGGAGCCGTCGCGATCGGACCGGTGTTGCAGGGATTGCGTAAACCGGTGAACGACCTGTCCCGCGGCGCGCTGGTCACCGATATCGTGAACACGGTGGCCATCACCGCCATTCAGGCGCAGGAGCAGTGACGGCGCCGCGGCGCCACGAACAGGAGACGACGGTGGACGGCGATCTCGTACTGGTGGTGAACTCCGGCTCGTCCTCGATCAAATATCAACTCATGGAACCCGACTCGGGTGAAGTGGTGGCCGCGGGGCTGGTGGAGCGGATCGGGGAGGACAGCGGCGCGCTCGAGCACACCGCCGGTGGCCGGACCCTTTCCGAGCAGGGGCCGATACCCGACCATACCGCGGGGTTGCGCCTGGCTTTCGAGAAATTCACCGAGACCGGGCAGGATCTCACCCGAGTGGGGGTGAGCGCGGTCGGGCATCGGGTGGTGCACGGCGGGGAGGTCTTCTACCGCCCGACCCTCGTCGACGAGCGCGTGCTGAGCACCGTCCGTGAGCTGTGCACGCTGGCGCCACTGCACAATCCGGCGAATATCCGCGGTATCGAATCGGTGCGCACCCTTCTGCCGGATGTCGCACAAGTCGCGGTTTTCGATACCGCGTTCTTCCACGGTCTGCCCGCCGCGGCACGAACCTACGCGATCGACGCGCGGATCGCCGCAGCGCACGGTATCCGCCGCTACGGGTTCCACGGCACCTCGCACGAGTACGTATCCTGCCGGGCCGCCGAATTCCTGGGCCGCCCGGCGGAATCGCTGAATCAGATCGTCTTCCATCTGGGCAACGGCGCCTCGGTGTCGGCGCTGCGCGGCGGGCGCCCGGTGGATACGAGTATGGGCCTGACCCCGCTGGAGGGGCTGGTCATGGGCACTCGGCCGGGAGATCTCGATCCGGGGATCATTCTGCATCTCGCGCGGGCGGCACATCTGAACATCGACGATATCGACCGGTTGCTCAACCGTGGCTCCGGTTTGCGGGGGCTGGCCGGTGTCAACGATTTCCGGGAACTGCGCCGGCTCATCGAAACCGGAGACGCCACCGCGAAAACGGCATACGACGTCTATGTGCACCGCCTCCGCCACTATCTCGGCGCCTATCTGCTCGAGTTGGGCGGGGTCGACGCGATCACGTTCACGGCCGGTGTGGGCGAGAACAGCGCGGATGTCCGCGCCGACGCGCTGGCTGGTCTGGAGCGGTTCGGGATCACGGTGGACGCGGCCCGCAACACCGCGGGCGGGGGTGGTGAACGCCGGATCTCGCCGCCGGGTGCCGCGGTCGATGTGCTGGTGATCCCCACCAACGAGGAACTCGCCATCGCGCGCGCGGCGGTGGCGGTGACGCGACAGCTCGATCCGGCACCGGATTCCCGCACCCGGTAGCCGCAGCGGTAGTTACCGGTCCGGTGCGGCTACCGGCACCTCAGTAGCAGGTGAGGGGCGCGAGAGTGTCCCCGGCCTGGGGACCCAGCGACGAGTAGGCCGCGGCGATGGCGGTGACGGCCCGGCGCAGCTCCGGTTCGGGATTGGTGTAGGGCAGGCGCAGGAATCGTTCGAACGCGCCCTGCACGCCGAACCGGGGTCCCGCCGCCAGGAGTACGCCGTGGTTGGGTGCGGTGGCGGCCAGCGCGGTGGATACCGGCGCGGGTAGCTGCGTCCAGACCGACATACCGCCGACGCCGGGGAATACGTACCAGTCGGGCAATTCCTCGGCCATGGCCTCGAGCAGTGCCGCACGTTGATCGCGCAACTGTGCGCGGCGCCGGGCGAGAATGGGTTCACCCGCTTCGAGCAGGTGTACCCCCGCCAGCTGGTCCATCACCGGTGTGCCGAGGTCGACGGTGGCGCGGATGCCCAGCAGCCGGGTGATCAACGATTCCGAGGTCCGGATCCAGCCCAGCCGCAGCCCGCCCCAGAACGATTTGGACGCCGAACCGATGGTGATCACCTCGGATCCCTTCGCGAAAGCGGCGACCGGCGCGACCGGCGCGGCGTCGTCGAGGGTGAGGTCGGCCATGGATTCGTCGATTATCAGGGTCATCCGGGTTTCCCGGGCGATGGCGACCAGTTCGGCGCGGGTCGCCTCGTCCATCCGGAATCCGGTGGGGTTGTTGTGGTCGGGCACCAGGTAGGCCAGTGCGGCGGCGGTCTGCCGGGCAGCGCTGCGCAGCCCGTCGAGATCCCATGCGGCGCCGGGATCCTCGAGCCGCAAGGGGACCGGCACCGGACGCGCACCGACATCGCGGATGGCTTCGATGGCATTGGGGTAGGTGGGATGGTCGATGAGTACCCGGGCGGCCGGGGACGCCAGCACGTTCAGCAGCAGCCGGAGCCCGTGCTGGGCGCCGAGGGTGACCAGGATCTGGTCCGAGCTGGTCGGCAGGCCGCGTTCGGTGTAGCGGCGGGCGAGTGCCTCTCGCAGCGGCAGGATACCCACCGGATCCATGCCGTGTGTACTCAGATACGACGGAATGCCTTGTAGGGCGACGGAATACGCTTCGGCCATTTCGGGTGGCGCGGTCATGGCGGCATAGGTCAGATCCACGGCGGGTTGAGCGTCGGTGGACATGGTGGCCAGGATGCCGCGGGCGGCGCGGGTGCCGTCGTGCGCGACGGCGGGCGGTAACGCCACCGTGCTCCGGGAGCCCTGCCGGGTGATGAGGTAGCCGTGATCCCGCAACAGGGAGTAGGTGGAGGTCACGGTGGTACGGCTGACACCGAGTGTGGCGGCCAGATCGCGTTCACTGGGCAGGGCCACTCCCAGCGGCGCGCGACCGTCGTGGATGAGCAGCCTGATGCCCTCGGCCAGGGCCAGGTATGCGGGGCGAGCCGGTTTACGAGCACCGTCGGCCGTCGCCGAATCCGCACTTCGCCAGTGCCCCAGGTCGCGCGCCAGACC
This sequence comes from Nocardia sp. X0981, assembly GCF_977089955.1. Lineage (NCBI taxonomy): Bacteria > Bacillati > Actinomycetota > Actinomycetes > Mycobacteriales > Nocardiaceae > Nocardia > Nocardia sp. X0981. Next base: position 1,038,841 of record NZ_OZ372435.1, read on the forward strand.
CGACGCGCCGATCACTCGTGTTGCCATGAGGTCCAGTATTGAGCCACTGGCTCTTTCGAAGCAAGTCCAGTTATTGCATGCTGGAGGCATGACACTCTTTGTGGCACTCGTGGGAGTGGGAACCTTCGGCTTTTTCGCCTATCACTACGTCGTGAACGAGTCGCGGCTACCGGAACTCCTGGAAAAGTACCGCCCGATCGGTTCTGTCCAGGACGACTCCGCCAGCCGCTACGACCTCGAACGCGACTACCGGAACCTGAGCGCTGCCGGTTCCCGCCGCACCCTGGAACGGATCTGACCCGGCACCACCGCGCATGACGGGAAATACCTACCAGTCCAGTTGTCCAACTGGACTGGTTTGGTGTCAGTTCAGTGGGTGCGCGCGATAGAACTCGCACGCCTCACCCGCGAGCAGGCCGTCCGCACAGGCGAAATAAGTCTGGATACAGGAATTGGTATCGCACCCCAACCGGACGAGCTGGTCGCGGATCCGGAGATTGCGCTCCTGCGGGGTCTCGACCGGAGACGGCGCGGCGACCGGACCGGAAGCCGGAACAGCGCTTCCACTGTTCTCCGCACACGCGCCGAGCAGGGCTGCTCCGACGCACAGGGCAACACTGCCGGCGAAACGGACGACAGACCTCGTCACCATGCGCACCTCCAGATCCCGGGGTGTTCGGCGCGCGGCCAGCGTAACCGATACCGGACCGGATGAGAATCCTCGATCCGGTCCGGTCCCCCGAAACGGGAAGGCCCCGCTCCCCCTCGGGGAGCAGGGCCTTCCGCCAGCGGACCAGCGCACTCGCGAGAACATATCCGCGGGCGCGGTTTACGGAGTGGCGGCCGGCGGATCACACACCTTCCAACCGTCCGCGGTCTGCTGAAGGTCGAAGGTCCGGGCCGTCTGCTCCGGGTCCGCCTCGGTGTGTACGGAGACCTGCGCCAGCGCCGTACGATCGGTGATCTGCACGGCATCGACGCTGGTGACCTCGGGAATACTGCCCTCGTCGACGGCCTGCTGGTGCACACCGGCGAACTGTTCCTCGGACAGGCCCTGGTAGTACTCGTGCAGCGCACCGCAGGTGGCGGTACGCAGCCCGGCCAGGTCACCGCTTTCCAGTGCGCCGGTATAGGCGCCGATCGCCGCCCGGATCCGGGCCTGCGGGGAATCGTCTTCGGATCCGACGGATACCAGGATCGCGATCAGCGCCACCACCAGCACCGCGGCGGCCCCGGCCGCCAGCAGCCACTTCTTGTTCCCGCCGGATTCGGCGGAAGTGGCAGCCGGTTCCACCCGCTGCGGCTGGGCGATCGGCGCGGACGCGGTATAGCCGGAGGGCTGGGCGATACGTTGTTCGGCCACGGTGGGTTTGCTGTCGGCCGGCGACGGCGCACCACCCTGGCGCTGGGCACCGGGCCGGGACGGGCCGGCCTGGGGTCGCCCGCTCGGACGTCCCCCGGGCGGAGGCCCACCGGGACGCTGCGCAGCGGGCTGTTCCGGTCGGCCGGGAGCCTGCGGGCCGGGTCGTTTCGGCCCCGATTGCGGACGCGGGGTGCTCGGTGGTTTCGACAGCGGCACACCCGGACCCACCCGGTCGGTGCGCGCCGGACCCTGCGGGCCACCGGTCTTCGCTCCCGGGCGTCCCGCCTGCCGTACCTGGTTCATATCGATACGTTCGGTGGCATCGGGATCGGGCTGGTGGGCGGGCAGGCTCACGGTCCGTGCCTCGTCGGGCCGCTGCGGCCGCGGGATCACGACCGTCTTCGCGTCCGAACTCTCCGCCGCTCCGCCTTCTCCGGCCGCGCCCGTCACCGCCGCGGTCTCCTCGGTGTCGGCGGCCTCGGGGCCCGAGGACCCGCCCGCCTGCTCACCCTCTCCGGTATCGCTGTGCGCGGTATCCGTACCCGCGTCCTCGGCGTCGGGGCTTCCCACACCGCCTACCCCGGCGCTCCGGGGCTCCGGGGCTCCGGATACCGCGGCCGGACCGGCTTCGCCTCCCGCCGCGACCACAGCGGAGGTACCGGGAGTCCGGCCGGGATCGTCCGTATCGGCACTGTCCGCGGCAGTGGGCTCGCCCCGGGGCCCGGCCGCGTCCGCCCCGGCGGCGGCTCGTCCGGTATCCGAAGCGGCGTCATCACCGGGCCCACGGTCGGCCGCCGCAGCGGCATCGGTACCCGCTTCGTCGGCTACCTCGCCGGTACCCGCTGCCCGGTCGGCGATCGCCGGCTCACCGGCGTCGGCCGGGTCCGCGGTCACGCCGTCCGCCCGCTCCGCCACCAGGCCGGCCTCGGGCTCCTCACCGGCACCGGGTATCGGCTCGGTGGGCGCCGATTCGCTGCCGGTGCCCGGTTCGCCGATCGAATCCGCCGCCTCGGGAACATCTTTCGTCACACCGTCGGCCGCCGCCGAATCATCCGCATCGCCGGCCTCCGCCGCACCGCCCCCACCGGTGGAGTCCGCCGAACCGCCCGCATCACCGGCCTCCGCCGAACCGTCCACACCGGTGGAGTCCGCCGCCGTCGACCCAGCCGATGCCTCGGGACGGATATCGGCGTCACCGGTTCCCTCCGCATCGCTTCCACCCGTATCCGCATCCGGCTCACCTGGTTCAGGGCTCACCCGCACGGCATCTTCCTCCGGGACGGCATTCTCCGCCTCGTCCGCAGAAGCTCCTCCGGGCCCGTCGGCCCCGGTCGCGGACGCGCCGGCCGCCGGCTCGCCGCCAGGAGACCCCGCTTCGGGCGAATCGTCTTCCGGCTGCGGCCGTCGCTCGGCACCGGCGGCACCGCCGTCCGTCACGGCCGCTCGTTCCGCCCCGGTTCCCGTTTCCGCCGTTTCCTCCGCCGCACCGGTATCGGCCGCGCCGTCCGCCGGTGCCGAGTCGGCGGGATCCGCTGTCGCGGCCGGAGAGCCCGCGGCGACACCCGCCGTGTCCGTTCGCGCGGACGTTACCGGTTCCACGGACTCGTCCGGTACGTCCCCGGCAGTACGTGAATCACCGGCCCCGGTGGGGATCGCCTCGGTTTCCGCGTCACCGGTCGATCCCGCGGCGGAGGCCGTGGACCCGGCCGCCGTATCATCCCCGGTCGCCGAGGCCCGCGGCAGCGCGACGGTCGGCGCGTTGTTCTCCCCCGGGGCCGGTTCGTCCGGTGTGGTGGTGCCGGCATCGGCAGCACGATCCGGCCGCGAGGTGGTGGCCGGGGATTCCGTCCCGGGCGACCCCTCGGCGGCAGAGTCCGCGCGCGGGTCTTTTCCGGCGGTCGAGCCGGAGTCCGATTCGGAGCGCATCGGTTTCTTGTCGTCGGTCGGGTGCGACACCTATACCCCTTGTTGCTGGCGAACAGATCGTGACGTAGAAGGCCAGCCTATCGAGCATTCACCCGGGCCGTGCACAATGAAGCACATGACCTCGTTCGGTGATCTGCTCGGCCCGCAACCGGTACTGCTTCCTGAACTACACGCGGCGGAAGACGCGATCGACGCCGGCACCGATCCGGTGCGGGTGGCGGCCGAGAATCCCGCCGCCTCGATCGCTTGGGCGGCGCTGGCCGAGGCCGCGCTGCAGCGCGCCGCGGACGCGGCGGAACCGGTCAACCACGATGTGGTCGCCGCCTACGGGTTCGCCCGCACCGGCTACCACCGCGGGTTGGATCTGCTCCGCCGCAACGGCTGGAAAGGCTTCGGTCCGGTGCCCTGGGAGCATGAGCCGAACCGCGGATTCCTGCGCAGCGTCGCGGCCCTGGCCCGCGCCGCCCAGGCGATCGGCGAGTCCGACGAATACGCCCGCTGCCTGGATCTGCTCGAGGACTGCGATCCGCGAGCGGCCGGAGAACTCGGTCTGGGCTGAACGTTTCCGTTGCTTTGATCGACCCGAATTCACGAATGGGCAGGGCCGGATCCAGAAGTGCCGCCCGGATGCGGCGGTCCTGGAAGCGCCTGCGTCTCTCGGCCCTCCCGATTCTCCAGTGTTCGCTCGCCGCGGCCCTGGCCTGGTTCCTGGCCAAGGATGTCGTCGGCCACGCGCTGCCCTTCTTCGCGCCGACCGCGGCGGTGGTATCGATCGGTACCGCGTTCGGGGCACGCTTGCGCCGGTCCCTCGAACTGGTGGTCGGGGTGGCCGTCGGGATCGGTGTCGGTGATCTGTTCATCTCGCAGGTGGGCACCGGGGCCTGGCAGATCGCCCTGGTGGTGGCGGTGGCGATGGCGCTGGCCGTATTCCTGGACGGCGGCCCGGTCATCGGTATGCAGGCGTCCGGTTCGGCCGTGCTGGTGGCCACGCTGATGCCGCCGGAAACCGGTGGCGGTCTCTCCCGGATGATCGATGCGCTCATCGGCGGGCTGGTGGGTGTGGTGGTCGTGGCCGCGGTGCCGTTGCATCCGGTACGCCGGGCCCGGGAGCAGGCGGCGGCGATTCTGGGGGTTATGAGCAAATCGCTCACCGATGGCGCCGCCGGGCTGCTGGAACAGGATCCCGCGAAGATCCACACCGCCCTCACCGCGGTCCGCGCCACCCAGCAGCAGTTGGATTCGCTGCGCAAAACGCTCGAGGGCGGGCGGGAGGTGAGCCGCATATCCCCGCTCTACTGGAACTCCCGCGGCCGGTTGAAGAGATTGCGGGAGGCCGCCGATCCGCTGGACAACGCGGTGCGCAACACCCGCGTGCTGCTGCGTCGCTCGTTGACGCTGGTACGGGACGACGAAATCCTCAATCCGGGACTGATCGACGAGGTGGAGCGTTTGGCCGCGGCGGTGGAGGTGGTGCGGCGCATGGTGCTCACCGACCCGGATGAACAACCCGACCGGGCCGAGGCCACGCGGGTACTGCGTTCCGTAGCGGCGGAGGCGCGGCCGGAGCTGGTGACGGGAGCCGGTCTGTCGGCGCATGTGGTCTTCGCCCAGATCCGGTCCACCCTGGTGGATCTCATGCAGGTGTGCGGGGTGCAGCGGGTATCCGCCCTCGCCCTGCTGCCTCCCACGGTGCCCAATCCCTATGTGACACCACGGAAGTAGCTCCGGCGCCGTGCGAACGGGCAGCCGCGACGCAGGCACGAGCGCGACTACGCCCAGAATCTCGTCAGGTATCCGCCGTAGCGCGACCACTGCGCCGAGACTCCGGACAGGTCGTACAGCGCGTACACGGCATCGAAGAACACCTGGTTGATCGTCGGTGTGAAAAGCAGCGCGAACAGGATCAGCATGCCGAACGGTTTGAACTGTTCCAGCCCGCGCCGGGTGGCATAGCTCAGCGAGGGTTCCAGCACCCCGTAGCCGTCCAGACCGGGTATCGGCAGCAGATTGAGCAGCGTCGCCGTCACCTGGAGAAACGCCAGGAAGCTCAGCCCGAACCAGAACGCCGGGTTCTCCTGCGAGCTACCGAAGAGCCGCACCACCAGCAGCAGTACCACCGCCCACACCGCGTTCACCGCCGGCCCGGACACGCTGATCAACCGCTGTATTCGCGGCGACACCCGGTGCGCGTGCACGTACACCGCCCCGCCCGGCAAACCGATCCCGCCGAGTGCGATGAAAACCATCGGCAGCACGATCGACAACAGCGGATGGCTGTACTTCAGCGGGTTGAGGGTCAGATACCCGCGCAGCTCCACTTCCCGGTCACCGGCGCGCCAGGCGATATAGGCATGCATGAATTCGTGCAAGCACAAACTCACCACCCAGCCGAACACCACCAGCACGAAAACCCCGGCCCGCGCCTGCCACGACCCCAGTTCCGCCTCCCACGCCACGACCCCACCGCCCACCGCGAGGGCGACCATGAGCAAAAAGACCGGACTCGGCCGCACCGCACCGCGCCGCAGCCCCGGAAACCCCGCGGTCACCGCTGCCCCTTCACGAAAATCCGCATACCCTCACCGTCCCACCGGCACAGGAACCGGCCCGCCGAAGGCCCCACGCGAGCCCCCACGCCCGACAACCGACAACCGGCCCCACCGACATAAGCCCGTGAACCCCGGAACGACACGAAACCCACCCCAACCAGCAACACGCCCCCATCCCACCACGAACCCCGAAGCGAACGCGAGAACCACACGAGACCCATCACGACCAGCAATACACGCCCGAACCCACCCCACACGAACCCCGAAGCGAACGCGAGGACCACACGAGACCCATCACGACCAGCAATACACGCCCGAACCCACCCCACACGAACCCCGAAGCGAACGCGAGAACCACACGAGACCCATCACGACCAGCAATACACGCCCGAACCCACCCCACACGAACCCCGAAGCGAACGCGAGGACCGCACGAGGCCCATCACGGTCGGCAATGTGTGGCCGGACCCGCCACATACGGACGCGGACGCCGGAGCGAATGCGGAGGACCGCATCAATGCACCAGGAGCCAGTCTTCGTGGTGCCGGTAGAAGCTCGCGCGCGGTACCGTCCGTTCGCTCTGCACACCGTCCCGGTTGATCACCGCTGCGGGGGTGCCGAGTTGCGCGGCCCGGCCCGCTGTCCAGCGGCGGCGGCGGAATCTGCGCGGTACGCTCGCCCGGACGCCGGGCAGTTCCCGGGTGGGGGTCACGAACATCGCTTTGACCGCGCCCGAGAACAATCGGGTGTCGTCGACGTAGGCCTCGCCGGTCAACCGGCCACCGTCGGGCCCGGTGATCTTGGCTCGTCCCACCAGCACCGTACCCGTATCGTCGCGCACCAGCGGCACCTTCCCGGCGGTGCCGGTCAGGGCTCGTTTGGCGGCCGTGTTTCCGGTGGCGAGGTCGTAGGCCTGGGCCGCGTAGGTACGTTCCAGCGGAACGTAGCCCACCTCCACATGGAGCCGTTCGGTGCGCATCAGGTGGGTGAGCACGGCCGCCAGCGCCGCGTCACCGCCCAGCACGATGAGCCGCGGCCGGCTGTCCGCTGCCAGCACCGGCAGCAGCTCGTCGATCAGCGCGGGTGCCGGAACGGTGCCGGCTTGCGCGGTGGGCTGTGCGGCGAGGGCGATGGGCACCGGCGCGTCGGCACAGCGGAGAACCTGGGTACTCAAACGCCCAACACCCTCCCTCGGACCGGTCACCCATGAGTGTAGAGGGTGCCCTGTGGCGGGTTGCGCCACGGGCCTGGTACGGCGGCCGTTCCCCGTGTGCCGTGTGGGCTCGAGTAGACTGTGCTCCCGGCTTCCTCCCTATTACGGCAGGTAGCTGCAGCACGGGCTGCGTGCTGCGCGTCGAACCGTAGGAGACACGACCATGCCGGCAATCGTCCTCATCGGCGCCCAGTGGGGTGACGAGGGCAAGGGCAAAGCCACCGATCTACTCGGCGGCCGCGTGCAATGGGTGGTGCGGTATCAGGGTGGCAACAACGCCGGTCATACCGTGGTGCTGCCCAACGGGGACAACTTCGCGCTGCATCTCATTCCCTCGGGCATTCTCACCCCGGGTGTCAAGAACGTCATCGGTAACGGCGTCGTGGTGGATCCCGGCGTGCTGCTCGACGAACTCGCCGGGTTGGAGGAGCGTGAGGTCGATACCTCCGGTTTGCTGCTCTCCGCGGACGCGCATCTGATCATGCCCTATCACGTGGCCATCGATAAGGTCACCGAACGTTTCCTCGGTAACAACAAGATCGGCACCACCGGACGCGGGATCGGGCCCTGCTACCAGGACAAGGTCGCGCGGGTGGGGGTGCGGGTCGCCGATGTGCTCGACGAGAAGATCCTCACCCAGAAGGTGGAGGCCGCGCTCGAGTTCAAGAACCAGGTGCTGGTCAAGATCTACAACCGGCGGGCCCTCGACCCGCAGCAGGTGGTGGAGGAGGTGCTGGCGAAAGCGGAGAAGTTCGCGCATCGCATCAGCGATACCCGGCTGGAGCTGAACCAGGCTCTCGAACGGGGGGAAACCGTGCTGCTGGAGGGCTCGCAGGGCACTCTCCTCGATGTCGATCACGGCACCTACCCCTACGTCACCTCGTCCAACCCCACCGCCGGTGGTGCCGCGGTGGGGGCGGGTATCGGCCCCAATCGGATCGGTACCGTGCTGGGTATCCTCAAGTGCTACACCACTCGGGTCGGTTCCGGTCCGTTCCCGACCGAACTGTTCGACGAATCGGGCGCCTATCTCGCCAAAACGGGCGGCGAGGTCGGGGTGACCACGGGTCGCGCCCGGCGCTGCGGCTGGTTCGACGCGGTGATCGCCCGCTACGCCACCCGCGTCAACGGCATCACCGATTACTTCCTGACCAAACTGGATGTGCTGTCCAGTCTGGATCGGGTGCCGATCTGTGTGGCCTACGAGGTGGACGGCGAGCGAGTCGAGCAGATGCCGACCACTCAAACCGGTTTCCATCACGCCAAGCCGATCTACGAGGAGATGCCGGGCTGGTGGGAGGATATTTCCGGGGCCCGCAGCTTCGCGGATCTCCCCGCCAACGCGCAGGCCTACGTGCACCGGCTGGAGGAGCTGTCGGGTGCCCGGATCTCCTGTATCGGTGTCGGCCCGGGGCGGGATCAGACCATCGTCCGCCACGACATCCTCTGATCCACGACGGGTTCGGTCCGGCGCCGCCCCGGCGGCCGTCTCGTCCGGCGAGCCGGGGTGGGCACCCCGTGCGGTTCAGCGAAGGGCCTGGAAGGCCAGGACGGTGGCGCCGATACGGATCGCGTCCCCGTCGGCCAGCAGCGCGGAATCGATCGGCTGGTCGTTGACGTAGACCCCGTTGGCCGAATCCAGGTCCTCGATCAACAGCCCGGCCCGGCCCAGTTTGATCTGGGCGTGGTATCGGCTGGCCTTCGGATCGTCGAGAACCAGATCGTTATCGGTCATCCGGCCGATCCGGAAGCCGCCGTGGGCCACCATAACCAGGCGTCCGTCGGGTAGCCGCAGTTGTCCGCTGCGTACGGTGCGCGGCACCTCGGTGACCGTATCGGTCATGGCCGCGGCCATCCGTTCGACACTTTTGAACTCGACCGTGCTCAGCGGCTCCTGGCGGAGTACTCGTCGCTCCAGTTCCAGCAAGGCGGGACCGGGGTCGATCCCGAGTTCCTCGGCCAGGACCGCCCGCACCCGGCGGCAGGCCTCCAGCGCGTCGGCATGCCGTTCGGAAAGGTAGAGGGCGGTGATGAGCTGACCCCACAGCGGCTCCCGCAGCGGATGTTCGTTGGTCAGCGCGACCAGTTCCCCGACCACCGCGGCGGATCGGCCGCAGGCGATCTCCGCGTCGAAACGCGCCGAGACCGCCAGCAGCCGCTCCTCCTCCATCGCGGTGGCGAAGCCGTCCGCGAACCCCAGGCCGGCGAGATCCGACAACGCCCGGCCGTTCCATTCGCGCAGGGCGGTGGCGAACAGCCGGGACGCGGCCACGTGATCCCCGGCGCCGGAGGCTCGGATACCGGCGTCACGGGCGGCTTCGAACCGGCCGAGGTCGCATGCGTCGTCGGTGATCTCGAGCCGGTAGCCCGAGGATTCCGTACGCAGTACCGCGGCCGGATCGATGCCCGAATTCCGCAGTGCCTTGCGGATGTTCGAGACGAAGACCTGCAGGCTCGCCGCGTAGGCGTCCGGCGGCTCCTCGTTCCAGACCATATCGGCCAGGGTGGTCGAGGCCACGGCCCGCCGCCGGTTCACCGCGAGCGCGGCCAGCAGCGCCCGGGGTTTGGGCCCGCCGATCGGCACCGGCTCACCGCCGACGAACAGCCGTACGGGCCCCAGCACACGAAGATCCAGAGTCATCTGGCTGCGGGCGGTAGGAGGCGGTCAGGCACTGATGGAGCGCCCTGCGGACTTCAGGTCCTCACAGGCCTGCACCACCCGCTGGGCCATCGACAGTTCGGCCTTCTTGAGGTAGCTGCGCGGGTCGTAGGTCTTCTTGTTGCCGACCTCGCCGTCGATCTTGAGCACACCGTCGTAGTTGCTGAACATATGGGCCGCGACCGGGCGGGTGAAGGCGTACTGGGTATCGGTGTCGACGTTCATCTTCACCACGCCGTAGCGCAGCGAATCATCGATTTCCGACTTCAGCGAACCGGAGCCGCCGTGGAACACGAAATCGAACGGCTGGGCATCGTTGGCCAGGCCCAGTTTCGCCGCGGCCACCCGCTGGCCCTCGGCCAGCACCTCGGGCTTGAGCACCACGTTCCCGGGCTTGTAGACGCCGTGCACATTGCCGAAGGTGGCGGCGAGCAGGTATTTACCCTTTTCCCCGGCGCCCAGCGCGTCGATGGTCTTCTCGAAATCCGCCGGCGAGGTGTAGAGCTTCTCGTTGATCTCGGCCTCGACACCGTCCTCTTCACCACCGACGACGCCGATCTCGACCTCGAGGATGATCTTGGCGGCGGTGGCCGCGGACAGCAACTCCTGGGCGATCGAGAGGTTCTCGTCGATCGGCACCGCCGAACCGTCCCACATATGCGACTGGAACAGCGGGTTGCGCCCCGCGTTCACCCGTTCCTGCGAGATGGCCAGCAGCGGGCGGACGAACCCGTCGAGTTTGTCCTTGGGGCAGTGGTCGGTGTGCAGCGCGATGGTGATGTCGTATTTCGCCGCCACCACATGGGCGAATTCGGCGAGCGCGACAGCGCCGGTGACCATATCCTTCACACCCTGCCCGGAACCGAATTCCGCGCCCCCGGTGGAGAACTGGATGATCCCGTCACTGCCCGCCTCGGCGAAACCTTTGATCGCCGCGTTGATCGTCTCCGACGATGTGCAGTTGATGGCCGGGAAGGCAAAAGAGTTCGCCTTGGCCTGACCGAGCATCTCGGCGTAGACCTCCGGAGTCGCGATCGGCACTGTGAAGACCTCCGTGTAGTGCGGCAGACGGGATTGTCTGTTTCTGCACATACCCTAAGCCAGGCGGGATTCATCCGGTATAAGGGGATTGTTTGCGCCGCTGTGCCCTGCGAGCCGCGAGGTACCCGGTACTGTGGGCCGGGTGATTGCGCTGGCGGCTACCGACGCGGTGACGAGCAATCTGGCTCTTACCGAACTGCTCGACCCGATGCACCTGTTGACCGAGACCTGGCTGAAGAGCGCGGTGCTCCCGGCGATCCTGGTGATCGTCTTCATCGAGACCGGCCTGCTGTTCCCGCTGCTGCCCGGTGATTCGCTGTTGTTCACCGGGGGTCTGCTGGCCGCGCAGCCCAACCCGCCGGTGTCGATCTGGGTGCTGGTGCCGGCTGTCACGTTCATCGCGTTCGCCGGTGACCAGTGCGGTTATTGGATCGGCCGGGCCATCGGTCCGGCGCTGTTCCACAAGGAGGACACCCGCTTCTTCAAGAAGAGCTACGTCACCGAAACACATGCGTTCTTCGAGAAGCACGGCCCGAAAACGATCATCATCGCCCGTTTCGTCCCGATCGTCCGGACTTTCATGCCGGTGCTGGCCGGCGTATCGAAAATGAATTACCAGCGCTATGTGGCCTTCGATATCGTCGGCGCCATAGCCTGGGGCGGCGGAGTGACGGTCCTGGGCTACTTCCTGGGCAATGTCGCGTTCATCCGCGACCATATCGAGGCGATTTTCCTGCTCATCGTGTTCGTTTCCATTCTCCCGGGAATCAGCGCGGTGGCCAAGAAGTTGCTGAACCGCGGGAAGGTGGCCTCGGATGCGGCACCCGCCCTCGTCTCCACCGCGGAACTGCCCGCCGTCGAACTGCCGGACATGGTCGACACCACCATGCCGCTGCCGGTCGTGCCGGGCGGCCGTATGGTCGGCGCGAACGAGACCCCAGTACGGTAAGTGGTGTCCGCCCCGGCCGTGCCCCATGCGATGGGCAGTTTCGAACCACTCATCTCCGCCGGCCCGGCGCTCGTCTGGACGGTGGTGCTGACCTTCGTCTTCCTGGAGTGCGCGTTCATTCTCGGCCTGTTCCTGCCCGGCGATTCCATGCTGCTCACCGCCGGGATCGTTATGGCTTCCCACTCCGCGGGAGAAACCCAGGTATGGCTGCTGTCGGTGGGCGCGATGGTCGCGGCGATCGCCGGGAACCAGGTCGGCTACGTGGTCGGGCGGCGCACCGGACACCGGCTCGTCGCCCGTAAGAACGGGCGTTATATCAACACCCACAACCTCACCCGGGTGGCCGATCTGCTGCGCCGGCACGGTTTCGTGGCGGTGCTGATCGCGCGCTGGATCCCCTGGGTACGCACCCTTTGCCCGATGGTGGCGGGCGCCGCCGAGATGGATCATCGCCGCTATACCGTGGCCAGCACCATCGGCGCGATCATCTGGGCCCCCGTGCTGCTGTTGCTCGGCTACTACGCGGGCGGTTTCATCCAGCAGATCTCCTGGCTGATGCCCATCGTGATCGGTTCGCTGGTGTTCTTCCTGATCGTGGGCACGATCATCGGTATCCGGCAGTACCGGCAGGAGATGGCGCAACCGGCCGAGGATTTCGATCTCGATTCCGCGGCGGCCGACGCCGACACCATGCCGCTGCCCGACCTCGGCGGCACGGTCCGCGAACCGCAACGGTATGCCGGCAACCTCCCGTATGAACTACAGTCCGGCCGCGGTGACCCGGTGGGCGGCTTCCATGAGCAGCCAACCCGACAGCTGTACCGATAGGTCGCGCTCGGGCACCCGCGACGAGGTCACCGCGCCGTTCGACGTGAGCCCGCCGGCTCCCGAGCTGCCGCCCGGCAGCTGAGCGGAAACGGTCCAGTCGTGCCCGAACAGCGGCTCGCCCTCGACATCGAGCCGGTTCGACCATGCCGCGGCCGCCGACTCCCGGACGATCCGGGCCGCGGTCCGGCGATCGGCGATCTGCTCGTGCTCCTCGCCGGGGAGCATGAGCGCCACCAGCGCGAGGTAGCGGACGAGGATCCCGTTGAACAGGCCGCCGTCGCCACCGCTACCGCCGCGCACCACACCGCCGGTGGTCAGATTGTCCTCGACCGCGTCGAGGAGACGATGGACGCGGTCGAGATGGACGGAGTCGCCGGTACGGACGGCGAGTTCGGTTTCCAGCCCGAGCACCACGCCCTGGCAGTAGCTGTAGATCGGGCGTTCGACCACCCCGGACGGCAGATGGATACCGTCGAAGATCAAGCCCGTCTCCGGATCGCGCAGGGTGGTATCGATCCAGTCCGCGATCTCGGCCGCCCGTTCGTACCGGCCGAGCCGCGCGAGCGCGATACCGGCGGGGCCGTTGGCGGGGGCGTTGTAGAAATCGGCACCCACCCGCCACGGGATACCGCCGCCCACCTCCGGGTCCCATGCGGTGAACAGCTTCTGCTCCAGCGGACCCAGCCCGCCACGGGCCGCCCCGTTGTGCTGGACGCGCGAGGCCCGTTCCAGGGCGAGGGCCAGCCAGGCCATATCGTCGTAGTACCGGTTGGTCCAACCGGAGATATTGCGCAGCCGATGCGACCGCACCAGCGCGCCGATCCGCTTCCGGCGTTCGATGGTCGGGGCCCGGTCGACGGCATCGACGGCGCAGTCGATGAGATGGGCCTGCCACCAGTAGTGCCAGGTCAGGAAGAAACGTTCGCGCCGGGTCGCGGGCCAGCCCACCACGCCGAGCGCTGTGCCGGGCAGGCACCAGAGGGGCCTCAGGTGCCGCGAGAGAACGGACGCCTCGGCCATATCGGCGCGCTCGGACCAGCGGGTCACGGAGCCACCCGGCGATCTGCGGTGCTGCCCGGCCGGACGCCGGGGAACATCGAGATCATCGCTGGGCGAGGTCATGAGTCCATATTGCCAGGAGGGCCGGAATTCCCGCCGCTCAATTGTTACCGAGTCGACGCGGAACCGTTCGGCTTCCGCCCGATTCCGTCCGGACGTGCCGGGTTGCTCCCGCGCAGCGGGCCGACCGTCCCCGACCGCATTGTTAACCCGGGTTGACATGCCACGGCCCACCGGGCACGATCCGAGCCGCTCCGTGCGACAGCCGCCGCCCGTATCGGCAAAACGGGGTACCACAATATATTTCGGACCGAGCGGACCGAGCCGCGAGCCGCCGCGGCTCGCGCACTACGATCATGCCGTGACAAACCCAGCGTCAACGGCCGATACCGACCCCGCCCGGCTCCCACCGGCAACCCCCGGGGCAGGCGCGACCGCGGCGCCGGGAAACGAGCCACCCGCGGTGGGCGACGACGAATCCGCGGCCGGTCCCACCGAATGGGGTGAACACCCATACGGGGTCGGTCCGTGGGCCGATGAACACAACGAGCTCCCGCCGGAAGACGACCGGCTCGACCCGGTTCTGCTGGCGGAAGGGGATCGCCGCAATGTGGTCGACGCCTATCGCTACTGGACCCGGGAGGCGATCGTCGCCGATATCGACCGCCGCCGCCATCCTTTCCACGTCGCCATCGAGAATTTCGGGCACGACGCGAATATCGGCACCGTCGTGCGCACGGCCAACGCCTTCGCCGCCGGTGCGGTCCATATCGTCGGCCGCCGCCGCTGGAATCGCCGCGGCGCCATGGTGACCGACCGCTATCAGCACATCACCCACCACCCCGATATCGAAACGCTGCTGGAATTCGCGCGCGCCGAAGATCTCAGCGTGGTGGCGGTCGACAATGTGCCGGGCTCGGTACCACTGGAAACAGTACGTCTACCGCGCCGCTGCCTGCTGCTCTTCGGCCAGGAGGGCCCGGGCGTCACCGAAAGCGCCCGGGAAGCGGCCGTACTCACGGTGTCCATCGCCCAATTCGGCTCCACCCGCAGTATCAACGCGGGCGTGGCGGCGGGTATCGCCATGCACACCTGGATCCGTCAGCACGCGGATCTGACCACCGCGTGGTGAGCATCCGCGCCGTATACGTCGCCCGGCCGGTCAGGTCGTGGAAGCCGCGCCGAGGACGATGACGAGAACGACGAAGTAGACGACGATCGCCAATACCGCCAGGATCAGCAGGACCGAGCCGATGATACCGAGTACATAACCCACCATCACATTGCTGCGACCACCGATACTGCCGCCCGAGGCGTCGATCTCGTGGAGCGTCCGGCGGCCCATCACCCACGCGAACGGCGCGCAGAACTGGCAGAACATCATCCCGACGATGCCGAGGACGAGCACCAGGGTGGCCCGAGGATGCTCCGGTGGTGGACCGTAGCCCGGGTGTCCGTACGCGGGTGGCGGGTAACTCATGGTGGGATCGTAGCGGCCGGAACCGAAGCGGAGAAACGAGAATTCGGGCCGGCTCAACGCCGGGTATGCGCCTCGGGGTCGGCGAGCAGGAACTGCGCGGCACCGTAAGTCGCCAGGATGACGCCCTCCAGCACCCGGCGCGACCGCTCTCCGCGCGCGAACAAGCGGCGTACCACGATGAGACCGTCCGAAACGGTGAACAGCAGGGCACCCAGCCCGAGGCGACTACGCGGATCGGCATCCGGAACGTTCAGTCCGGCAATCGTTTTCGCCCCCGGCGCGAGCGCCGGATCGGAGGCCAGTACGGCGGCGGTACCCAGGGTCGCGCCGTAGGCGCTCAGCGGCGCGGCGAGCGCCGGCGCCCGGCTCCGCAACAGCGCGCCCGCTCCCACCCAGGCCAGCACCCTCGGCGCCGCGACGACGGGGCGGGGACGCGCACCCCGGCGCCACCACAGCGCCGCGTACCCCATCTGCATCACCGCGAAAGACGAGGCACCCGCGACCAGCCGACGGTCGTCGTCGGGATCGATGAGCAGGACGTCACCGACGGTGGCCGCGCCCAGCGAACCCAGCAGCAGGGCCCGGTCGGCCGGGGCCGGATCGGCCCGGCCGGTGGCGATATCGGCGGCCAGCAACGGCATCATCAACGGTTTGGCCGCCCACTGCAGCCGCTCGCGGCCGGTGAGTGCTCCCAGCACGGTCACCGCCGTGGCGGCCAGATATCCGGCGCGCAGCGGACGCATCGTCAGAAACTCGGTTCCTCGGGCGCGGGCGGCAACGTGACCACCTGCCCGGCGTAACTGAGTCCGGCCCCGAAACCGAGCAGCAGCGCCAACTGACCGCCCTTCGCCTTGTCGGTGGCCAGCATTTCCTCCATCGCCAGCGGGATCGACGCCGCGGAGGTGTTGCCGGTGTTCTCGATATCGTTGGCCATCGGGACCTCGTCGGCCAGGCCCAGGTTCTTCTTCATCAGTTCGTTGATCCGCGCATTGGCCTGATGCGGGATGAAGACCTCGATGTCCTCCTTGGACACCCCCGCCACGTCCAGCGCGGTGGACAGCGCCCGGGGCAGGGTGACCGCCGCCCAGCGGAACACCCGCGGGCCCTCCATACGCAGGGACATCCGCCCCACCGGCTCCACCTCCGGATCGGTGCCCTGCAGTTCCTGCGCACGCCGCATGTAGTCGACGAAGTCGATGTCCTGCCGGATCGCCTCGGCGTTCTCGCCGTCACTACCCCAGACGGTCGGCGAGATACCGTTGTCCTCACTGGGTCCGACCACCACCGCGCCGGCCCCGTCGCCGAAGATGAACGCGGTACCGCGGTCGGTGGGGTCGATCCCGATGGTCATGGTCTCGGCCCCGATGAGCAGTACGTATTCGGCGGAGCCGGCGCGGATCATATCCGCGGCGACGCCGAGCCCGTAACCGAAACCACCACACCCGGAGGTCAGGTCGAAGGCGGGGATACCGTTCATACCGAGATCGCTGGCGACGATCGGGGCGCCGTGCGGGGTCAGCATGGGCCAGCTGGAAGTGGCCAGGATCAGGGCACCGATCCGAGCGGGGTCCACACCGCTGTTGCGCAGCGCACGCCGGCCCGCGGCCACCGAGATCGACCGCAGCGACTCGTCCCCGCTGATCCAGCGTCGATTGCGGATACCGCTGCGCTCGTAGATCCATTCATCGGTGGAATCCAGGACCTGACACACCTCGTCGTTGCTGACCACGCGACGCGGCCGGTAGGCACCGATGCCGAGCATTGCGACGTTCTCGTGCCCTTTCCTGCCGGCAATGCTCACCACGGTATTCACGACCCTTCGTTCACAGTACTGACCGATCCCAGGCTAACGGAGCAGCGTGGCAGGGAGAACAGCCCATCACGCTCAGCCCAGCGCCAGATCCTTCAAATTGAGTATGGAGCGGTACTCCAGCCCCTCGCTCGCGATCACGCGGTCCGCGCCGGTCTCCCGGTCCACCACGGTGGCCACCCCGACCACCGCCGCGCCCGCCTCCCGCAGGGCGCGTACCGCGGTCAGCGGGGAATTGCCGGTCGTGGTGGTGTCCTCGACGACCAGTACTCGTCTGCCCGCCACTTCGGGCCCCTCGATCTGACGCTGCATACCGTGCGTTTTCGCGGCCTTGCGCACCACGAACGCATCGATCGGGCGGCCCGGGGCGTGCATCACCGCCAAGGCGACGGGATCGGCACCCATGGTCAACCCGCCTACCGCGTCGAAATCCCAATCGGCGACCAGCTCCCGCAGCAGCGTGCCGATCAGCGGGCCGGCCCGATGGTGCAGGGTGGCGCGGCGCAGATCGACGTAGTAGTCGGCCTCCTTGCCCGAGGACAGTGTCACCTTGCCGTGCACGACGGCTAGGTCACGCACCAGCCCGGCCAGCACGTCCCGGTCGGTCGTTGCCTGCTCGATCATCGATGTCCTTCCGCCTGCGTGGGCGAGTTCGCGGCAGTATTGTCCCGGCGCACTCGGCGGCGCCCTGCGAGCAGAATACGGGGGCACGCCACGAGGAGTTGTCGCAGGTAGGGCGGAGTCGATCCCGAACTACTGCGGCACCGGCCCCTGGTAGGGCCGGAACCCCGGATGGAAGGGCCCACCGGGCGGACGCGGGGAATTCTCGTCGTCCGCGGTGTCACGACGCGGCGGGCCACCCGGCCGCTCCGGCGCACCGGGACGGCTCCCCGACCGGGTGTCGGGGACCACGGCCAGGCTCGGACGGCGCGGCGGGATACCGTCGCCGGGCCCGGCTACCCGATCGTCCGGTTCGCCGCGGTCTTTTGGATCACCCTGCCGATAGCGGACATGGGGGCCCGGCCGGTCGTACGGTTCATCCGGATCTTCGTCGTAATCGTCGTAGTCGGGGTCGGCGTCGTCCTCGTCGTAATCCGCCGGGCGGCCCCGGGGCCGCGACCGGACCGGACCCTCGTGCTCCTCGGGCCGGGGCTCGGTGACCGGCGGCAGGACGTGCAGCAGACCCGACAGCCGCAGCACGGCGTCGATACCGGTCTCCCAGTCCTTGGCGGCGGTACCGACGGGGAGCATGCCCAGGGTCCAATTACCCTCGCTCCACAGCATCTGCACCGTATCGGCCAGCGATTCGATGAAAGCGACCATCCGCTGATCCACCGCGTGGCGTGCGATTTCGGGGTTGGTCGCGAAAACGACGCGGTCACCGATCGCGCCGAGGAGTTCCAGATCGGCGTCCTTCGGCGGATTCATGGTCTTGAGCCGCATATCGACGTCGATATCCGAGCCGATCTGGCGGCGCACCGCCACCAGGGTCGCGGAATCCTCGAGATCCAGCAGGACGAACTTCTCGCCCTTGCGGATACCGGTCACCACATCGACCGCGGTCAGGTACCCGAGCTTGGCCAGCGCGCCGCGCCGCCAAGTCGAAGCGAGCGCCGGCTCCACCGACACGTAGGTGTATCCCTGGGCCTTGGCCCACACCTGGCGCGCATGACCGGTCCGCTGTCGCTGGCGCCGGTCGAAGTACAGCAGCACGATGGCACCCGCGAGGGTGATCGCCGCCAGCCCGAACCACATTGCCGTCATCGTCGCCTAGCCTATCGACCCGCCCGGCGTAATGCCGGGCACCCACACTGCGCGCCGCACTTTTCTCATCGCCCGCCCCCTTCGAGGGCGGTACTGATAATGACATCGGCCTGGATGGAGCCGTCCGGGCTCTTCTGTCCCTGCACGATAACCAGATCCCCGGCGGGCAGATCGTCCACCGTGGTCCCGGCCAGCGAGATCACCTGCGTATCCGGGGTGGTGTGCACGGTCACCTCGCTTCCCCCGAGCGTACTCAATACCAGCGTCCCACCGGAGTTCGAGCTGATGGTGCCCATGGCGGTGCCGTCCGCCTCCGCGTCACCGGAGTCGGGCATATCGGGGAGGCCGGGCAGGCTGGGCAGCGCCGGGCCCGATTCCTCCGGATCCGCCGGGATTTCCCGGCCGAAGGTCCGGCTGGTGGTGGTATCGCTCGCCGAGGGCTCGGAACCGCCTCCGGAGAACAACCCCACCGCGACCCCCGCCAGGCCGATCAGGACGATCGCGGCCACGGCGACCCCCACCCACATACCGGTCGGCCGTGGCGGCCGCGGCGGTTCGGGCGGTGGGCCCCCCGGTGGCGGACCGCCCGGCGGGCCGTACTGCCCGTAACCGCCCCATCGGCTGTCGTAGGCCGGCATCTCGCGGGTGGGGTAGGGCCCGGGACCCCAGCCACCGTAGGGATCGTTACCCGGATAAGCCGTCGTCTGCTCCGGGTACCCCGCCGGACCGTAGCCGCCGGTCAGCTTCTCGGTCGGCGATTCGCCCGGCTGACCCAGGTGCTGCGTCGGATCGTCGTCCGGCCGCCTCGCCCAGGGATCGTTCGGGTTGGTCATGCCACCCAGACTAGGCCGAAGAGGTCCCGGGTGAGGTGACCTCACCCGGGACCGTCGCGCAGCTCGGCGGTAAAGACGAGGTCAGCACCGCGATGGTGGGACACGGACAGCGCCCGCGACCGAGTCGGCCGGGCCGGTCAGTCCGGCAGTCCCCGGCCGCCCGCGGCGACGGGGGTCGCGCCGACTTCCCGGCGGCCCACGGTCAGCCGGTCACCGTCCGGAGTGACACCCACCTCGACTGTGTCCCCATCGGTGACCCGCCCGGCCAGCAGCTCCTTGGCGAGCCTGTCCCCGATCGACTGCTGGATGAGGCGGCGCAGCGGCCGGGCGCCGTACACCGGGTCGTAGCCGCGTACCGCCAGCCAGAACCGGGCCGAATCGCTCACCTCGAGGGTGAGGCGCCGTTGCGCGAGCCGCCGCTGCAGCTGGTCGAGCTGGATATCCACCACGTGCGCGAGCTGGTCCTCGTCGAGGGCGTCGAACATGACCACATCGTCGAGCCGGTTCAGGAACTCCGGTTTGAACGCCGCGCGCACCGCGTTCATCACGAACTCCGGATCACCGCCGGCGCCCAGGTTCGAGGTGAGGATGAGGATGGTGTTGCGGAAGTCCACCGTCCGGCCCTGGCCGTCGGTGAGCCGGCCTTCGTCGAGCACCGCGAGCAGGATGTCGAAGACGTCGGGATGCGCCTTTTCGATCTCGTCGAAGAGCACGACCGTATAGGGCCGGCGGCGCACGGCCTCGGTGAGCTGTCCGCCCTGGTCGTAGCCGATATATCCGGGCGGGGCGCCGACCAGGCGGGCCACCGCGTGCTTCTCGCTGTATTCGCTCATATCGATACGGACCATCGCCCGCTCGTCGTCGAACAGGAAATCCGCCAGCGCCTTGGCGAGCTCGGTCTTACCCACACCGGTGGGGCCGACGAACAGGAACGACCCGGTGGGCCGGTTCGGGTCGGCGACACCGGCCCGGGCGCGGCGTACCGCATCCGATACCGCCTGCACCGCGGCGTGTTGTCCGACCACCCGGCGGCCCAGTTCCGATTCCATCCGCAGCAGTTTCTCGGTCTCCCCTTCGAGCAGCCGGCCCACCGGGATACCCGTCCACGCCGAGACCACCTCGGCGATATCGTCGGGCCCGACCTCTTCCTTGAGCATGACCTCGCCGTCGGACGCCGCGCCGGACGCCTTCTCGGCCTCCGCGAGCTGCTTCTCCAGAGCCGGGATCCGCCCGTAGCGCAGTTCGGCGGCCTTGCCCAGATCGCCGTCGCGTTCGGCGCGTTCGGACTCTCCGCGCAGCGCCTCGAGTTGCTCCTTGAGCACCCGGACCTGGTCGATGGCGGTTTTCTCGTTCTGCCAGCGGGTGGTGAGCTGATTGAGCTTCTCCCGGCCGTCGGCGAGTTCGGCGCGCAGTTTCTCCAGCCGCTGTTTGGACGCTTCGTCGGTCTCCTTGGTGAGTGCGACCTCCTCGATCTCGAGCCGGCGCACCGCGCGTTCGACCTCGTCGATCTCCACCGGCCGCGAGTCGATCTCCATCCGCAGTCGCGAGGCGGATTCGTCGACCAGGTCGATGGCCTTGTCCGGTAGGAAACGGGAGGTGATGTAGCGGTCGGACAGCGCGGCCGCCGCGACCAGCGCGGAGTCGGTGATCCGCACGCCGTGGTGTACCTCGTAGCGCTCCTTGATCCCGCGCAGGATGCCCACCGTATCCTCCACCGAGGGCTCACCGACCAGGACCTGCTGGAAGCGGCGCTCCAGGGCCGCGTCCTTCTCGATGTGCTGCCGGTACTCCTCCAGTGTGGTCGCGCCGACGAGCCGCAGTTCGCCGCGTGCCAGCATCGGTTTGATCATGTTTCCGGCATCCATCGCCGATTCGCCGGTCGCGCCGGCGCCCACGATGGTGTGCAGTTCGTCGATGAAGGTGATGATCTGCCCGGCACTGGATTTGATCTCCTCGAGCACGGCCTTGAGCCGCTCCTCGAATTCGCCGCGGTACTTCGCCCCGGCGACCATGGCGCCCAGATCGAGCGAGATGACGGATTTACCGCGCAGCGATTCCGGGACGTCGCCCGCGACGATGCGCTGTGCCAGACCTTCCACGATCGCGGTCTTGCCGACGCCGGGCTCGCCGATGAGTACCGGATTGTTCTTGGTGCGCCGCGACAGCACCTGCACCACCCGGCGGATCTCGGTATCGCGGCCGATCACCGGGTCCAGTTCGCCGGCGCGCGCCGCGTCGGTGAGATCGGTGGAGTACTTCTCCAGCGCCTGATAGCTGCCCTCGGGGTCCGGGCTGCTGACCCTGGCGTTACCGCGCACGGCGGTGAACGCCTCCCGTAGGGCGGCGGCGGTGGCGCCGTACTTCTCCAGCAGCATGGTCACATCGCTGTCCCCGGCCGCCAGACCGGCCATCACATGCTCGGTGGATACGTATTCGTCGCCGAGTTCGGTGGCCAGATGCTGGGCCGCGGTGATCGCGGCGAGCGCTTCGCGACCGAGTTGCGGGGCGGTGGTGGCGCCGGTGGCCCGCGGAAGCCGGTCCACGAGATCCTGCGCCTCGCGCCGGACAGTAGCCGGATCGGTGCCCACCGCCTTCAGAAGCGGCCCGGCGATACCGTCGGTCTGATCCAGCAGCGCCACCAGCAGATGGGCCGGGCGGATCTCGGGATTACCGGCGGCCGAGGCGGATTGCAACGCGGCGGTCAGCGCGGCCTGGGTCTTGGTGGTGGGGTTGAACGAGTCCACGAAGCACCTTCCTGCTAGTCGATATATCCTCCGGCAGCCGCACCGATCGATGACTCGTGCCGTTCTGACCGGTTCAACGTTTCAAAGGTTGAGTCTGTTCCGCTCAAGTTTGAGAATTTTGCCGAACCTCGGCTCCGTCCCGATTGCCACAAAAGCGCTGGGCCGCAGGGCGCAGCGAGGCGGCGATACCCCCTGACAAGATCAGTTAAACCCTCTCGCACGTATCTCACACACACCATCCTCACAATTTTCGGGGATACTGGTCCAGGGCAGGACGGCCGGTAACGGTTACGTCCCTTCAGGGCAGATTTCAGGGAAAGGAAGCTCCACGCCGTGGATGCGCGTTCGGCAGCGCTGGTCCGCGCCAATTTCCAGTCGGTGCTCGACGCACCGAGTGGACCCGAGCGGTTGATCAGCGCCTTCTATGGTCATCTGTTCGCGGAGAACCCACGGCTGCGGGAACTGTTCCCGCCGGCCATGGATATGCAGGCCAAACGGCTGGTCACCGCGATCCAGTACATGCTCGATCACCTCGAGGACTGGGACCGTGCCCAGAAGTTCCTCGAACAGCTGGCGCGGGATCACCGTAAATACGGTGTGGAAGCCGCACACTACGATCAGGCCGGGCCCGCCCTCTATGCCGCCTTCCAGACCTACAACGGCCCGTACTGGACCCGGGAACTCGCCGAAGGATGGCGTGATGTGTGCCTGCTCATTTCCGCGGCCATGGCGATAGGCGCCAACTCCGACGATTCGCCGCCCTACTGGGAGGCCACCGTGGTCGGGCACCGGCACGTCCTCGACGACCTCGCCATCGTCCGGTTGCAATCCGACGACCCCATTCCCTACCTGGCCGGCCAGTACGTGCCCGTATCGGTCCCGCAGCGACCACGTATGTGGCGCTATCTCTCGCCCGCCATCCCGTCGAACCCTTACGGGGAGATCGAATTCCACGTACGCAAGGTGCGCGGCGGCTGGGTGAGTCCCTCGATCGTCAACGAGACGAAGGTCGGCGACCGCTGGCTCATCGGCGGCCCCCTGGGCGGCCTGCAGGTGGACCAGGACAGCGGCCGCGATGTGCTCATGATCGGCTCCGGCACCGGGGTGGCGCCGTTACGCGCTCAACTCATCGAAATGGGCCGGCGCGGAATCAACCCGCGGGTGCACTTCTTCATCGGCGGTGTCTACCCCTGCGACCTGTACGACGTGGAGAACATGTGGCAGCTCTCGCAGAGCAATCCCTGGCTCACCGTCGTGCCGGTCTGCGAGCACAAGACCAACCCGTGGTGGTACCCGCACCCCACCGAGGACGCCCCCTACGGCATGCACCGGCGTCTCGTCGGTAACCTCGGCGCCGTCGTCGCCAGCTTCGGCGCATGGGAGGATCGGCAGATCCAGATCGCCGGCTCGGCGAAGATGATCGCCGATACCCGGCGCGCGCTGCTGGCGGTCGGTACCCCGGAGGGAATCATCAGCACCGATCCGGTGTGATCGGACGTCCGCACCGTATCGGGCACCGGGCGGCAACCGCCCGGCCCGGCCTGTCAGTGGGAGAGCTATGACCAACGACCCGCGCGTACCCCCCGGCCGTTCACCCCAGCAGTCGCACTGGCTGGCGAATGTCGTCGAACATCACCGGCTACGCCACGATCTGGCGGTGATCCGGCTCATCGGCGAATACGTACCGTTCACGGCGGGGCAGTCCCTCGAGGTCGAGGTTCCGCAGTTCCCCGGTATCCGCCGCCGGTTCTCACCGGCCCTACCGCCCTCGCTGGACGGGAAACTCGAATTCCATGTGCGCACGGTGGCGGGCGGCTGGTGCAGCGGCGGAATCGTCGCCGACACCAGAATCGGTGATCAATGGAAACTCGCCGAGCCCTTGGGCACGTTCACCGTCGACCCCGAAGGGGAGGAGGTGGTGATGATCGCCGGCGGTACCGGCCTCGCCCCGTTGCGCAGCCAGATACTCGAACTGGCCCGGCGGGAGAACCCCCCGACCACCTATCTCTTCTTCGGCGGTTTCTCGCCGCGTGATCTCTACGCCGCCGATATGCTCGTCCTGCTGGCCGCCGACCTGCCGTGGCTCACGGTGGTACCGGTCGTGGAGCGGCTCGAGGATCCGTCCTGGCCCGATCAATGGCACGAAAGCCACCGGGTGGACATAGGTTTCGACGAGGACGATCTGATCCAGGGCACGCTCGCCGAGGTGGTCGGCTCCTATGGATCGTTCGACCGGCACCAGGTGCTGGTCTGCGGTTCCCCCGCGATGACCCGCTCGACGGTGGAACGGCTGCTCGATGCGGGCACTCCGGCCGAACGAATCCAGTTCGAGGGCGCCTGAGCCTCCGGGACACCTGCGATGCCGGGCCGGCACAGCTCGACACCGCGGGTATGGTTATCGGCCGGGAACCCGTCACGGATTCCGCCGCGGCCGGCCGGCGGAGGATCGGCATGTGGCGCCGGCAGGTCTTCGGCCGCCGGAGCGAAGGACCGCCGGGCAGTGATCGCCGCCCTCTTCCGGAGGCCGGCACATCATGTTGTTCCAGGATGTGATCGAAGGCCAACGGGCATAGACCTCATGGGTGTCCACTATTACGTCGGCTCGGGCTACTACGCGCATATGTTCGCCGTCCAGATGGTCCAGATGCGGTACGAAGACCGCCTCCGCGCGTTCGAGCGCGATCTGCCCGAGCAGACGATCTATCCGGCTGTGTGTGGCGGCAGATAGTACGAGGGTTCCGCACAGGAAGTAACCGAGTCGTTCGGCCAGGCAGCGCATACGGCGTTCGTCCCAGTGTTGCCGGGCTCCTGACAAGTCGGTGCGCAAATAGGCGATGGCAGGTGCTTTTTCCATGACCTTCCCCATAAAGAAGGACCAACTAGTCCTGATCGAGCACGAAACTTGCCCAATGATAGGACTATTGAGTCCACTTGGCGTTCTCTTCGGGCATGGAGAAGATGAGATATGAGCAAGACCTCTGACGTGATCCGTGTGCGGCGAAGCCAACTCCGGCTGTCACAGGACCGGCTCGCCGAGCTCGTGGGCGTCACTCCACGCCAGATCGGTCGCTACGAGTCCGGCGGGCAGTCTCCCAGCCTCGCGGTCAGCGTCCGGCTGGCCGCCGCGTTACAGGTTTCCTTGGCCGAACTGGCCGGCGCGGAGGCAGCCGGTACCGACTTGTCGGGCGAGTGGTGGACGGCATGGCAGACAGGGCACAGCGACGACGACGTGAGCACTCATCCGATGGCCATAGCGCAGGACAAGGAACTGCTCCAACTAGCGGATGGAGACCGCGCCCATCCGGTCGCCGACGGGTTGTACGCGTGGCGCGGAGAACTACGACTATGGGACGGCGACGTCCTGCTGGGGTGGTACCGGACCTCGGGTGGGAATATTCGCCACATAGGGACGCTCTACTTCGCCCTTCACCCTGATGGTTCGCACATGATCGGCTCCTGGACCGGTCTGCGGCCGACCGGTCCGCTGGCCCGGGGCTGGAGTGCTCTGGCACGCGATGAGCACTCGGCGACCCGGTTGGTGAGGTCGCTGATCGACACGAACGGGCGATTACCGGCCTGGCCCGACGGGTCCACCGCCCAGTCGTGTCGAACATGACCGCGACAGCGGAGGGCGGCAAGGCGAAGACCTCCCACCCGGACCGGCTGCGCGGCCTCGTCCGGTGGGGATCCACCGGCCCGACGCCGGATCGCGGCGGCGGATGCCCCGATGGGCCGGCCCGCGGCAGGCCGTGACTCGGGGCCCTAGCGACGCCGGTTACGTGGCTGCCAGACCACCAGCGCGGTATTGCGCTGGGGTGGAATGAGTTCCGGCCGGTAATCCGGACGGGCCCGTTCCCGCTCGAGTTCCGCGGTCAGTTCCACCACCCGCTGCTGGAGTTCGGTGACCTGGTTGGTGAGTTCGATGATCCGTTTGATGCCGGCCAGGTTGACGCCCTCGTCCTGGGACAGCCGCTGCACCTCGCGCAGCAGCTCGACATCCCGTACCGAATAGCGCCGGCCGCCGCCCGAAGTACGCTGCGGCGTAACCAGGCCCAGCCGGTCGTAGGTGCGCAATGTCTGCGCGTGCATACCGGCCAGCTGGGCGGCTACCGAGATCACGAAGTACTCGGTACTCGACGCACGGCGCGCCGAACCACCCTCGGGTGTTCGTTTCGGATCAGTGGACATCACGCACCTGCCCATCCAGCTCTCGGATCGAACCCGCTGGCCTTCTCCGCCTCCTGCAGCGCGCGCACCGCCGCGACGGCATCGTCGTCCAGCTTCGGTGGCACGGCGACCTTCACGGTGACCAGCAGATCACCGGCTCCGCCACCACGTTTGGGCACTCCGCGGCCACGCACCCGCAGGATGCGGCCGTCCGCGGTACCCGGCGGCACTTTCACGCCGACCCGGCCCTGCAGAGTGGGCACCGATACGGTCGTGCCGAGCACCAATTCACTGTAACTGACCGGTAGTACCAGGGTCAGGTCGTCGCCGGTCCGGCCGAAGACCTTGTCCTGGCTCACGTGCACCGTCACGAACAGGTCGCCCGAGGGGGCTCCCCGCAGCCCGGCCTCCCCTTGACCGGCCAGCCGGATACGCTGCCCGTCGGCGATTCCGGGCGGGATCCGCACATTGATGGTGCGAGTGCGGTTCTGGATACCGCTACCGCGGCAGTCCACGCACGGATCGTCGATGATCGACCCGGTGCCCCGGCAGTCGTCGCACGGTTCGCTGAAACCGAACGCGCCCTGATTCCGGCTCACCGCTCCACTGCCGTTGCAGACCGGGCACACCCGCGGGCTGGTACCCGGTTTGGCGCCGCTGCCGTGGCAGGTGGTGCACGGCGACGGGCTCGTCAGGTGCAGGGGCACGGTGACGCCCTTGGCCGCCTCACGGAACCCGAGGGTGGTCTCCGCCTCCACATCCGACCCCCGGCGGGGCCGGCTGGTGGTGCGGCCACCGCCACGGTTGAACAGGCCGCCGAGCAGATCACCCAGACCACCGTCGGCGGTACCGGCCTGGCCGAAGATATCGCCCAGGTCGAAACTCTGCGAGAACCCACCACCGGCGCCGGGTGTGAAACCGCCGGGCCGACCGTACCCGCCGCCTGCGAACAGGCGGCGGGTCTCGTCGTATTCGGCCCGTTTGGCCGGGTCCGAGAGCACCGTATGGGCCTCGCTGACCGCCTTGAACCGTTCTTCGGCCTTGGGGTCACCCGGGTTGGCGTCCGGATGGAGATCGCGGGCGAGTTTGCGGTACGCCTTTTTGATCTCCTCCGTGGAGGCGTTGGAGGAGACACCCAGCTCCTTGTAGAAGTCCTTTTCGATCCACTCCCGCTGGCTCACCGGGCATCTCCTCCTTTCGATATCGTCATGCGGCGCGCCCGGGTGTTTCCGCGGTCGCCCCGCACCACCGCCTCCCTCGCATACGCGAAAACGCTAATCGTCCGAGCCGGCATCAGCATCCGATGCCTCCGCTCCCGCGGGTTCCGCGGCGGCGGTTTCCGGGTTCGCCGCGGCGTCCGCCGCGAGACCACCCACGCCGTCGGTGACTCCGACCAGCGCATGCCGCAGCACCCGCTCGCCGAAGCGGTACCCCTTACGCATCACCACGCCGATCACCGGGTCGTGCCCGGAACCTTCGTGCTGAACCGCCTCGTGCAGATTCGGATCGAAGGCTTCGCCCTCGGCCCCGAACTCTTCGAGACCCTGTTTCCGTAGGGCCCCGATCAGCTTGTCGGCTACCGAGCGCAACGGCCCGGATTCCAGATCGCCGTGCGCCTTGGCGCGGTCCAGATCGTCGAGCACACCCAGGAGCTCGGTGACCACCGACGCCTTGGCGGTGTCGATCGCGGCCTTGCGGTCGCGTTCGACGCGACGCCGGTAGTTGGTGTACTCGGCCGTCAGGCGCTGCAGATCGGCGGTACGTTCGGCGAGTTCGTCCACCGGTTCGGCCTGGACTCCGGCCGGCGCCGCATCGGCACCGTCCCCGTCCTGACCCGCCTGTGGCGCCTGCGGGGCGATGGGTTCGCCCGCACCGGGCTCGGCCGGGGCGGCGCCGTCGGCCGCCCCGCCCTGCTCCCGGACCTCACCGGTCTCCGGATCGATCTTGCGCTTGTCTACGAAGCTGATCGGTTCCTCGTGATTACCTGCGTTGTCCGCGTTTGTCACTTCTTCTCCGTGTCGACCGGCTCGTCCACGACTTCGGCATCGACCACCTGGTCGTCGCCGGCGGCCGCACCCGCGGCTCCGTTACCGGAGGCCGCGCCGTCCGCCGCCTGGGACTCGTAGATTGCCTGGCCCAGCGCCTGCGACTCGGTGGCCAGCTTCTCCACGGCGGCCTTCACCGCGGCGATATCGGTGCCCTTCAGCGCCTCCTTGGCCTCGGCCACGGCGGCCTCGACCTTGGACTTCACGTCCGCCGGCACCTTGTCCTCGTTGTCCGCGATGAACTTCTCGGTCTGGTGCACCAGCGATTCGGCCTGGTTGCGGGTCTCCGCCTCCTCGCGACGTGCCTTGTCTTCGGCGGCGTGCGCCTCGGCATCCTTGATCATCCGGTCGATCTCTTCCTTGGACAGGCCCGAGCCGTCCTGGATCTTGATCGTGTTCTCCTTACCGGTGCCCTTGTCCTTCGCCGTCACGTGCACGATGCCGTTGGCGTCGATATCGAAGGTGACCTCGATCTGCGGCACACCGCGCGGGGCCGGCGGGATACCGGTCAGCTCGAAGGAACCGAGCAGTTTGTTGTGCGCGGCGATCTCCCGCTCACCCTGGAAGACCTGGATCTGCACCGACGGCTGGTTATCGTTGGCCGTGGTGAAGGTCTCCGAGCGCTTGGTCGGGATGGTGGTGTTGCGCTCGATGAGGTTGGTCATCACGCCACCCTTGGTCTCGATACCCAGCGACAGCGGGGTCACATCGAGCAGCAGGACGTCCTTGACCTCACCCTTGAGCACGCCCGCCTGCAGCGCGGCGCCGACGGCGACGACCTCGTCCGGGTTGACGCCCTTGTTGGGTTCCTTACCACCGGTGAGTTCGCGGACCAGATCGGTTACCGCGGGCATACGGGTGGAACCACCCACCAGCACGACGTGGTCGATATCGGAGACCTTGATACCGGCATCCTTGACCACGGACTGGAACGGCGCACGGGTGCGGTCCAGCAGGTCCGAGGTGATCTTCTGGAATTCGGCGCGGGAGAGCTGCTCGTCGAGGAAGAGCGGGTTCTTGTCGGCGTCGACGGTGATGTAGGGCAGGTTGATCGAGGTGCTCTGCGAGGAGCTCAGCTCGATCTTGGCCTTCTCCGCGGCTTCACGCAGCCGCTGCATGGCCATCTTGTCCTTGGTCAGGTCGATGCCCGAGCTGTTCTTGAACTTCTCCACCAGCCAGTCCACGACCCGCTGATCCCAGTCGTCACCACCGAGGTGGTTGTCACCGGAGGTGGCGCGGACCTCGACGACACCCTCGCCGATTTCCAGCAGCGAGACGTCGAAGGTGCCGCCACCGAGGTCGAAGACCAGGATGGTCTGTTCCTTGTCGCCCTTGTCCAGGCCGTAGGCCAGGGCGGCCGCGGTGGGCTCGTTGACGATGCGCAGCACGTTCAGGCCCGCGATCTGCCCGGCCTCCTTGGTGGCCTGGCGCTGGGCGTCCTCGAAGTAGGCGGGGACGGTGATGACCGCGTCGGTGATCTCCTCGCCGAGGTAGGCCTCCGCATCCCGCTTCAGCTTCATCAGCGTACGAGCGCTGATCTCCTGCGAGGTGTACTTCTTGGCGTCGATCTCCACGGTCCAGTCGGTGCCGATATGGCGTTTGACCGAGCGGATCGTACGGTCGACGTTGGTCACGGCCTGGTTCTTGGCCGGCTGCCCGACCAGAACCTCCCCGTTCTTCGCGAACGCGACGACAGAGGGCGTAGTGCGCGAACCCTCGGAGTTGGCCACGACGACCGGCTCACCACCTTCGAGAACGGCGACGACCGAGTTCGTGGTCCCGAGGTCGATTCCGACCGCACGAGCCATTTGTTTCCTCCTCATTTTCGACTGCTTGTGTCTCTGTGGGCTGTACACCCATCACGCCGCGGCCCGGAGGGCGCGGCGCTCGGACCAGCCCCAGGCACGGCATAGAGCACGGTCCCAGCAATACTGAGCGTGGTCGACTCAATCCTGCCCCGGCCGGAGTCGGGTCGTCAAGTCAAACTTGAGCCCACTTCACTCAATATTGTCGATCGGCTCAACCCGGAGTCCTACGGATCTATTCCCGCCCCACACGAAAGGGCGCCCACACCACCCGACCCACACCTACCACGGCAAACCCGCTCGACAGGGGATCATGGCCCGGCGGTACCGCTCGCGGCGCCCCCGCGGACCGTAATGCCCGGATCCCCACCGGCCGGGTATCGGAGTTATTGTCAATGCTCCGCCCATGATGACCCGGTGCCTCGCGCCGGGCCGAGCATGGGCGAACCCGTGTCGTGGTTGCTGGACCAGGAAGTCGAAGCGAGGATCCGAGGATGGCCACTGGGGTGGGCCTGCACATCGCCGAACACGCGTGCACCGCGGCGGTCGTGAGCGATGGCCGGGATCCGCACTTCGTTCTCCGCGAGCCGATCCTGCACATGTCCGAGGAAGGGGACGCGGTACTCGGCGGCGCGGTGCCACCACCCGGACACACCCATACGATCACCGATTTCGTATCCGCCGTCGGTGATCCGGCCGGCGTTGCGGTGGACGAGGGTGAGGCCTACCGGGGCGAGGATCTGCTCGCCACCGCCATGTTCTGCCTGATCGACCTGGCCTCCGAATACCTCGCGGGCCCCGCGGAGTTCTACGCCACCCACCCCGGTGACTGGGGCGGCGAGCAGGTACTCGCCTTGCGCGGCGCGCTCGACTATCTCGGCCTGAAATCGGTGGCCCTGATCGGCGAGGACGAGTTCCCCGGCCCGCCCGCCGGCCTCACCCCCACCGAAACCGGCAGGTACTTCGCCGAGGGCGCGGGCCGGGCCGCCCTGGCCGTCGTACTCGACACCCCCGCCGGTGCCACCCCGCCCGACCCCACCACGGCGGAGAACTCCTTCCTCGACACGGTCATCATGCCCAAGCTGCGCGACGGCGACACCCCGGCCAAGGCGTACTCCGCGGTGGTCCCCGCCGTGGACCCGGAGGCCACCTACGGTGGACCGAGCCTCGGCGTACTCGCCGCCGGACTGGGTACGGCCGGCGATTCCCCCGCTGCCTCGGGTACGGTCGCGGCGGTCCCGGCGGACGCACCGTCGTCCGCTCCGGCGGCCACCGCGAAGAAACCGGGCGCCCCCGCCCGGAGACCGGCGGTCGCGGCCCGGCACCGCACCGCTCTGCTGGTGGCCGCCGCCACCGTGGTGGGGTTGGTACTGGGCGGGGCGGGAGTCGCCGCGTTCCTGCGCACCGGCGCCGCCGAACCCGGCCCCCCGCCGCCCGCGGTGACCGAAACCCCCACCCCCGAGCTGCCGCCGGTACCGCCGGAACCGGTCGCGCCACCGCCCACCGAACCGACCTATATTCCCGAACCGACATACGAGCCGGAACCGACCTATCCGGAAGAGCCACCGGCGCCCCCCGAACCTCCGGTCACCATCACCACCACGACCGAGCCACCGGCTACGACCACGGAGCCGCCGGCCACCGGTCTGCCCTCCGGCCCGACCCTGAGCGAGCCGAGCTCGACCGAATCGACCACCGAGCCCCGGACCACCACGCGACGGCCGCCGGGTTTCGAGTTCTTCCCGTTTCCGATGCCTTTCCGCACCGAGGATCCGGACCTTCCAGACACCGGATCGAAGGAAGGTCGTCAAGAAGAAGCCAGATAGCGATCTGTGCCTTAGAGTGTTGCGCTGACCGGTGTTATTCCGGCCACCCCGGCAGCCCGGTTGTAGCTCGAGCAAACCTGTGCGCCAACGGATCCAATCCCGTGGCCATGGATTATCTGGCACCCAGTGCCGACGAAGGGACTTCATGCGCAAGTCGGTGGCGCGTCGCGCCGCGGTCAAGGCTGCCGTTATCGGCTCGACCGTTCTCCTGGCTCCCCTGTTCTGTGCGACTTCCGGTTCGGCCGCACCCGCCCCGGAACAACTCGGTGCCGAGGATCTTCCGGCCGAGCTCGTCGAAGCGCTGTCCCGCGATCTGAACATGACGCCGACGGAATATCTCGACCGTTCCGCGCGTGCCCAGCAGTTGCAGACCTACGCCGCGGAGTTCCGGGCCGAACGTCCCGATGTCTTCGCCGGCGCCTGGATCAACCAGGAGGGCAAACCTGTTGTGGCGGTGACCTCGCCGGACGCTGCCCAGGTGGCCAGCGCCGACGGGTACCAGACCCGGCTGGCGCCGGTCTCGGCCGCCGCCCTGGAAACCTCGCTGACGCAGCTGAACCAATGGGTGGCCGGACAGCCGCGGGATATCTCGCAGATCATCAATTCGATCGCCATCGATTTCCTCAACAGCCAGCTGGTCGTGAATGTCGCCAATACGCCGCTGGCTCATGTGCTCAATCTGCCGACCCTCATCGCCAATATCAAAGTGGTCCTCGAACCGGACGGCGGCGGGCCGGTCGAACGCCGGCCGATGGGCGGAGACACCTATATCAGCGCACCGGGTCCGCTCGACGCCGCCGAATTGCGCACCGTCGATGTCTGCTCGTTCGGTTTCAACAGTGTCGATTCCGCGGGGAACGCACTGAATATCAGTGCGGGGCATTGCAACCCGAACCTCGGCAAAGGCGATGAACGGGCCGCCGTCTACGGGCCCAATGTCCGCAACATCCCGGCCAGTCCGCAGCTCGGCACATTCGTGCGGTCGGAACTGGGCGGCGACAGCGCACTCGATTATTCGGTTATCCAGCTGAACGAGCGGGCGGTCGGCGCCGGAATGGACCAGCCGTCGGTACGCGGGGCCAACGGCACCACCCTGACCATCACCGGCACCGCCGATCCGGTGGTCGGCGCGCCGGTCTGCAAGTCCGGGCAGTCCTCGACGTTCACCTGTGGTTTCGTGGTGGCCGACCGGGTGGAAACCCAGCTGTTCACCACCGAGGGCGAGTCCAAGATCATCCGCGGCTTCGCCAGCACCGCCTGCACCCTCGGCGGCGACAGCGGCGGCGCCATCATCTCCGGCACCCTGGCACTGGGGATCACCAGCGGTTCCAATGCCGCGGACGCGCCCGATTGCGGTAAGGCGAATATCGCCCTGGCCCAGTTCGGCGGTACCGCCACGCTGGGCATTCCCATCCGCACCATCCTGGCTCGCATCGACGCGACCTCCGGTGGCGGCGTCGGCAGCGGCATCACGGTACGAACCAGGCCGAATGCCGGGTGAGCCCGATATAGTCTCTGCATGCTCATGCCACGCATAGGTAAACGACGGGCGGCCCGGTCCAGGAACCGGGCGTACCGTGCTGCTGTCGCCGCTTCGGCGGCCGTGCTGCTGTTCGGTCCCACCGCGGTGTCCTCGGCGGCCCCCGACCCCGGTCTCGGGCTCCCCGCCGACCTCGTCGCGGCTCTGAACCGCGATCTGCACCTCTCCCCCGAGGAGTACCTGCAGCGCGCCGATACGGCGCAGCAGGTGGCCGCGTTCGCGACCACCGCCCAGCGGCAGTACCCGCAGGTGTTCGCGGGCGCCTGGCTCGACGAACAGGGCAAGGGCGTGATCGCCCTGGCCCCCGGCCCCGGTGCCGAGGAGGCCCGCGGCGCGGCCGAATCGACCGGTTTCGTGGTGCGTAATGTCGCCAAGAGCGAATCCACCCTGCGCGGCGAGAAGAGCGCCTTCGAGCGCTGGCTCGACGGTCAGCCCGAGGCCGTATCCGCACTGGTTCGCGGCGTCGTGATCGATACGGTGAACAACAGCATCGCGGTGCGGGTGGACAAGCCCGGGCTGCCGATGCCGAACTTCATCGACCCGGCACACGTCATCGTGATGGCCCCGCCGGTGGCCGCGGAAACCCTGCCGCAGGCCACGGCCGTGGCCGAGGCG
This sequence comes from Nocardia sp. X0981, assembly GCF_977089955.1. Lineage (NCBI taxonomy): Bacteria > Bacillati > Actinomycetota > Actinomycetes > Mycobacteriales > Nocardiaceae > Nocardia > Nocardia sp. X0981. The sequence continues at coordinate 1,073,057 of NZ_OZ372435.1, forward strand.
GGTACCGCCGCGGTGGGCGGCGGTTCCGGTTTCGCCTCGATCGCCGGCGATACCTCGCTGCGCTGCTCCTTCGGCTTCAACGGTGTCGGCCCCGGCGGTAACGTCGTGAACATCACCGCGGGCCACTGCAATCCCGATCTGGACAATGTCGGTGCCGCCACCGTGCACGAATCGCTCGGTGGCAACCAGGTGGGTCCGAAGATCGCCACCTTCCAGAAGTCGGTCCTCGGCAACCAGGACTATTCGATCCTGGACATCGAGGACGGCGCCGCCGGCCGCTTCGAGAACAATCTGGTCACGGTGCCCGGCGCCGCACCGGTGCCGATCGAAGGGGTGGCCACCCCGGTGGTCGGTGCCCCCGTCTGCAAATCCGGTTCGCGGACCGGTTTCAGCTGCGGTGTGGTGAACGCCGTCGATCAGACCGTTCAGGTGGGTGACCGCCAGCTCACCCAGAGCTTCTCCGCCAATATCTGCGCCCTCCCCGGCGACAGCGGCGGGCCGATCCTGACCGGGCGCCAGGCCCTGGGCATCTCGAGCGCTTCCTCGGTCGCCGATTACCCCATCTGCGAGATCCCCAACCTTCTGGGCGTGCTCACCGGTAACGCCCCGCAGTTGTTCGCACAGCCGGTGAGCGTCGTGCTCTCCGACAACCCGGGCCTGCGCATCCGCACGAACTAGAGACCGTCCCGCTCTCCGCTCCGCGCGTCGGCCGCGCCCGGAGCGGAGAGCGGGATTTCGGTACCGCACCCGTGGGCGCGATTCGCATCGGGCATCGAGCACACGAGAGGGTCGGCAGCGTAATGCTGCCGACCCTCTCGCTTATCGGGACTTCTCGGCTGCGGCGCTACCCTCATACGCGGCCTGCCGCTCATACGCGCCCGCCGCTCCACGGCGCAGCTCTTCCCAGATCTTCGATTCGGCCCGAGCGGGCGGCACAACACGCCGTACCGGCACGAACCGCCCGGATACGACGGTGTCCTGTCCCGGGCTCGGGTGACAGCGTGGCGGAGCCGCCGGACCCCGCCCCGGCACACCGTCCGTTCCCCTCCCCACAATGGCAGCAGCAGGCCTCCCGGCCGCGAATACCTTCCGTGAACAGCCGAACGGGGCCGACAGCTACCAGCTGTCGGCCCCGTTCGGCTGTTCAGGTAAGCGGAGGCTACTTCTCCGCGGGAGCGGCGGGAGCAGGCTCCTCCTGGGTGACGGGCTTGCCGCCATTGGCCCACTTGGTGGTGCCTTCCGGCGCCTGCAAAGCGTTGATCAGCTCGATTCCGGCAGCGACCAGAGTCGGACCGCCGACAGCGATGGTGCCCAGGACTCCACCGACACCCGCGCCGGTGAGCAGCCCGGGGAAGCAGCCGGCCACGATCGTGACAACGCAACCGATAACGGCACCTATAGCGGTGCCGACAAAGCCACCGATCGCAGTCGCGATGCCGAAGTGACTCGAGAACTCGTTCACCGCATTCTGGTTTTCCGCAGGCGAGGCGATGGGTTTGGCAACCGGCTGGAGCGTCGCACCGGCCGTATCGAGCCCTTCCGGCTTCGTCGGGGTGATCTCGACCACCGTGCCGTCGTTCTTGACCTCGGACGCCACCGGAATTTCGACTCCGTTGACGGTGAACTCCAAGGGCATCGCGGCGATCAGATCGCCGGCCTTGTCCTTGATCTCGAGAACCTTGGTCTTCTCGGCTTCCGCGATCGGAGCGGCTTCCGGGGTCCCCGGTTCTGTCGCCGCGGGCTCCTGCTCTTTCTCGACGATGGAGAAGGTTCCGCCGCCCAAGGTGGCGACAACCGTCTTCTCGACGAGTTGCACGGCATAGTTGACCGGCTCCTTCGGCGCCGGAGCCGCCGGTTGGGCGTGCGCGGTGCCCCAGCTCAAGGCGAGCGAGCCGATGACCGTTGCCGCAATCGCGGTGGGTCTCGCGAGTTTCATTCAGTTCCAATCGGGGTGTCGACGTCACATCCGCACGCGAGGGGCCCGCAAGGGGACGCGGCCCGAAATCCTCACCCGAGCGTTATGAGATGTCACGCTTCCTGATAGATCGGGGTGAGCGTAATCGAATTCACTGACAAAAGGCCACATTTCGTTTCCCAAGGGTAAGAATCACGTGGGTAAGCCTGGCCTTAGCGCCACCCCTCCCGGCGCGCCCTTTACGGTGTTAACCAGCCCTGTTGCTTCTGGGCGCAAAACTGAAAAGAGTGATATTCCTCACGTCTCAGTCGCCCGGGGAAAGCCCAGGCAGACCGACTGCGGCGCAGCGGCGATCGTATAGTGGACACCACTAGTTACCGGTGGGTAACTTACTGGCGGTTACGATACGAGCCGACGGGGTACTGCTCGGTTCTCCAGACCTCGTGTTGCTTCGAAAGAAAGGTCGCGACATGAATGCCCTGACAGTGACGCTGGGCACCTTGGGAGCGGCGCTCAGCCTGCTGTGTTGGGCGTCGTTCTTCGGCGGCGTCCGGGATATCGTCCGCGCCATCATGCTGGGCCAGCCGGCCCCGGACCGCTGGCGGCCGTTCTTCCCGCGTTTCAAACAGATGCTGGTGGAGTTCCTGGCGCACACCCGGATGAACAAGTTCCGGACGGTCGGCTGGGCCCACTGGCTCGTGATGATCGGCTTCCTGGGCGGTGCCATCCTCTGGTTCGAAGCGTACGGGCAGACTTTCGACCCGGCCTTCCACTGGCCGATCATCGGCAACACGGCGCTCTATCACCTGTGGGACGAGATCCTCGGCATCGGCACGGTCGTCGGCATCATGACACTGATCGTCATCCGGCAGCTGAACCATCCGCGCGTACCGGAGCGGCTCTCCCGCTTCAGCGGTTCCGCGTTCGGACCCGCGTATGTGATCGAGGCGATCGTCCTCCTCGAGGGCCTGGGTATGGTCTTCGTGAAGGCCGGCAAGATCGCGACCTACGGCCACGCCAACGGCGCGACCGACTTCTTCACCATGCGGGTGGCCGAACTACTACCCGCCAGCCCGACCATGGTGTCGATCTTCGCCTTCATCAAGCTGATGTCCGGTATGGCCTTCCTCTACTTCGTCGGCCGCAACATCACCTGGGGTGTGGCCTGGCACCGGTTCTCGGCCTTCCCGAACATCTACTTCAAACGTGAGGACGACGGTGGTGTCGCCCTCGGCGCGGCGAAGCCGATGATGTCCAAGGGCCGCCCCCTGGACATGGAGAACGTCGATCCCGATACCGACACCCTCGGCGCCGGCCGGATCGAGGATTTCTCGTGGAAGGGCTGGCTGGATTTCACCACCTGCACCGAATGCGGGCGTTGCCAGTCGCAGTGCCCGGCCTGGAACACCGGTAAACCGCTGTCGCCCAAGCTACTTATCATGTCGCTGCGGGACCACGGCCGCGCCAAGGCACCGTATCTGCTGGCCGGCGGCAGCAAGGATATGGGCGGCGACGAGGTCGGTCTGGTCGACGGCGAAGGTAAGCCGGACGAGGCGAAGCTGGCCCGCGTCTCCGAGGCCGCACGCGCCGAGGCCGAGCGCCCGCTCGTCGGTGACCACGAGGTGAACGGCATCATCGACCCCGAAGTGCTGTGGAGCTGCACCACCTGCGGTGCCTGCGTCGAGCAGTGCCCGGTCGATATCGAACACGTCGACCACATCATCGATATGCGCCGCTACCAGGTGCTGATCGAATCGGAGTTCCCCTCCGAGCTCGCGGGCCTGTTCAAGAATCTGGAGAACAAGGGCAATCCGTGGGGCCAGAACGCCAAGGACCGGCTCAACTGGATCAACGAACTGGACTTCGACATCCCGGTGTTCGGCAAGGACGCCGACAGCTTCGACGGCTACGAATACCTGTTCTGGGTGGGCTGCGCCGGCGCTTATGAGGACCGCGCCAAGAAGACCACCAAGGCCGTGGCCGAACTGCTGGCGACCGCGGGCGTGAAATTCATGGTGCTGGGTCAGGAGGAGACCTGCACCGGTGATTCGGCCCGGCGAGCGGGTAACGAATTCCTGTTCCAGCAGCTGGCGATGCAGAACATCGAAGTGCTGAATTCGGTATTCGAGGGCGTCGAGCAGAAAAAGAAGAAGATCGTCGTCACCTGCGCCCACTGCTTCAACGCGCTCAACAACGAGTACCCCCAGGTCGGCGGCACCTACGAGGTGGTGCACCACACCCAGCTACTGAACCGGCTGGTACGCGCGAAACAGCTCGTTCCGGTGGCCCCGGTTTCGCAGAACGTCACCTACCACGACCCGTGCTACCTGGGCCGGCACAACAAGGTCTACAACGCCCCACGTGAACTGATGGCCGCTTCCGGATCCACGCTGGTGGAAATGCCCCGGCACGGCGAGCGCTCCATGTGCTGCGGCGCCGGCGGTGCCCGGATGTGGATGGAAGAGCAGCTGGGCAAGCGGATCAATATCGACCGCGTGGACGAGGCACTGACCACCTCACCGGCCAAGATCGCCACCGGCTGCCCGTTCTGCCGCGTCATGCTCACCGACGGCGTCACCGCGCGCCAGGAGTCGGGTCAGGGCGAGGGCGTCGAAGTCGTGGACGTGGCGCAACTGATGCTCGAATCGATCGAACGCCGGGAACCGGAACAGCTGACGGCGAACCTCACGGTCGTCCAGGAGCCCAAGGCCGAACCGGAACCGGAACCGGAGCCCGAACCCGAGCCGGTGGCCGAAGCGGCCGCACCGGCGGCCGAGAAAACGGCGCCCAAGGGCGGCGGTCTGGCCATGAAGGGCCCCGCGAAGACACCCGGCAAGGGTCTCGGCATGAAGGGCGCCGCCAAGGCACCCGGCGCGAAGGCTCCCGCGGCCGAGAGCGCTACCGGTGACGGGGCACCCGCCGCGAAGGGGCTCGGTATGAAGGGCGGCGCCAAGGCGCCGGGTAAGGGTCTGGCGATGAAGGGGGCCGCCAAGGCGCCCGGAGCCAAGGCCGAAACCGCGCCCGCCGCCGAGGCCGGCACCGCACCCGCCGAAACCCCGGCGGCTCCGCCGGTGAAGGGCCTGGGCATGAAGGGCGGGGCGAAAGCTCCGGGCAAGGGTCTCGCCATGAAGGGCGGCGCGAAGGCCCCCGGCGCCAAGGCTCCCGGCGGCAGCGCACCGCAACCCGCGCCCGAGACCGGATCGGCCGCCGAACCGGCGGCGGATGCCGGACCCGCCGAAACCAAGCCCACGGTCGCGCCCAAAGGCCTGGCGATGAAGTCCGGGTTCAAACGCCCCGGCGCCAAGGCACCGGGCGCGAAACCGGCCGCCGCGGCCGATACCGGCGCGGCGCAGGCCACGGCCCCCGCGGAATCGGCCTCCACCGAATCCGCCGCTCCGGCCACGTCCGCGCCGGGCGGCGCGGCATCGGCGCCCGCCGAGAGCAAGCCCTCGAAACCGGCGAAGGGCCTGGCGATGAAGTCCGGGTTCAAGCGTCCGGGAACGAAGGCTGCGGGGGCCGGGACCACGGCAGCGGACTCCGCACCGGAAACCCCGGCGGCCGGAATCTCGGGCGGAGCGACCACCGCGGCGACCGCGGACGCATCCGCCGCGGCCACCACGGATACGACCTCCGCACCCGCCGAGGGCACGGCAGCCGAAACAGCGTCCGGAGCCGCCGACAACGGCAACGGCACCGCGGGCAACGGCTCGGGCGTGAAACCGCCGCAGGCCAAACCCGGCGGCCTCGGCTTCAAATCCGGCGCGAAAGCACCCGGACGTAAGAGCTGACGGGTAGTACCCGGCCGACAACGAGGCGGGGTCTGGTGGAAACGCCGGACCCCGCCTCGTGCGTTCCGGCCACGATCAGCGCAGCGCGGCGCCGTACACGTGTTCCACGGACAACCGCATGAGCACCCGCCGGTCGGCGACCATGACCGCCCGGTACTCGTCCCAGTCGGGGTGCTCCCCGGCCGCCTTGCGGTAGTAGTCCACCAGTGCCTCGACCTCGGGGCCGTGCGGATCGGTACCCGGCCCGATGAGGGTGACCGTGCCCTCCGCGGTGGCCCAGGCCCAGCCGTCCGCGCGGGTGACCTCCAGTGCCGCGCGGGGGTCACGGCGCAGGTTCACGGTCTTGGCCCGTCCCTCGGTCATCGAGACATAGATGATTCCGGCGGCGCGGTCGTAGTACGGCGTCACCGGCGACAGCTGCGGCAATCCGTCGGCCTTGATCGTGGCCAGGACGCCGAGCCGGCTCTCGCCGAGCAGGGTGCGCGGGTCGAACTGCGTACTCGTCATATCCGTTTCCAAGCGGGCCGGGCGGCGGGGTATTCCGCGGCTCATGAACCCGCTCACCGGAAAATCACTGGCGCCCGGACACCCACCGCGGTTCGAATGGGGCACATGCTCGACGACGCACAGCTGGCCTCGTTCATCGACAACGGCTACGTCCACATCCCCGCAGCGTTCCCACGAGCGCTCGCCGCGGAGTGCCGCGAGATCATCTGGCGCGATCTGGGTGCGTCCCCACAAGACCCCGGCACCTGGCCCACCCCGGTCGCCACCAGGCCCGACTACACCACGGCCCCGTTCGTGGCCGCCGCCGCGACCCCACGGTTACGCGCCGCCTACGACGCTCTGGCCGGTCCCGGCCGCTGGCTGCCGCGGAAAAGCCTCGGCGGCTTCGTGATCCGCTTCCCGAGCACCGGATCGGCCGTCCTCGACGGCTGGCACGTGGACGCGAGCTTTCCGGGCGCCGACTCGGCGCCCAACGACTACCTGAACTGGCGGATCAATATCCGATCCCGGGACCGGGCACTGCTGATGCTGTTCCTGTTCTCCGATACCGGCGAAAGCGACGCACCCACCCGCCTGCGTATCGGCTCACATCTGGACGTCGCCCGGATCCTCGAACCGGCGGGTGAGGCCGGGCTGACCGCGCGCGAACTCGCCGCCCGGGCCGAGCCGGTGACTGCCCACCGCCCTACGGCCTTCGCCACCGGATGTGCCGGCGACGTCTACCTGTGCCATCCGTTCCTCGTCCACTCCGGGCAGTCCCATCGCGGTACGGTCCCCCGCTTCCTGGCTCAGCCCAACCTGAGCCCGGCGCAACCGTTGCGCATCGCCGGCGACGGCCCGTTCACACCGGTCGAAACCGCGATTCGCGCCGCCCTGGCCGGGTGAGCGTCCGCGGTCCGGCGAGCACCACCCCATCGAGCCGCGCGATGATCCCCCTCTCGAGAAGCGTCGCGCGGCTCGGTGGTGTGCTTCCGCACCGCGCTCGGACGCACGGGTGAGCGCGGTGCGGTCCGATCAGGATTTCGTCAGCGCGATATAGCGGGCGAGATGATCGGAGCTGGAACCGAATTCGTATTCGATGGCGGTGAGCCGTTTGAAATAGTGGCCGATGGCCAATTCCTCGGTCATACCCATCGCGCCGTGCAACTGCACCGAATTCTGGCCGATGAACCTCGTCGCCCGGCCGATCGTCACCTTGGCCGCCGAAATCGCCCGAGCGCGTTCGGCCGGTTCGGCATTCACGGCGTAGGCGGCCAGATACGCGGCGGCGACGCTCTGCTCCAGTTCGATCAGCATATCGACCATGCGGTGCTGCAGCGCCTGGAAACTACTGATGGGCACCCCGAACTGCTGTCGTTGTCTGGTGTATTCGACGGTGTCGTCGAGCACCTTGCGCATCAGGCCGACGGCCTCGGAGGCGACCGCGGCGATGGCCTCGTCGATCGTCGCGTCGATCACGGGCCAGGCCGCGCCTTCGTCGCCGAGCAGCGCGGCGGCGGGGATACGGAAATCGGTGAACGCCAGATCGGCGGCGACGCGGTCGTCGATGGTGCGGTACTGGTGCACCTCGACACCGGCGGGTGGGGCGGCCGGGTCGAATTCCACCAGGAACAACGAGATTCCATCCCGATCGCGGCGCTGCCCGGCCGTGCGGGCGGAGATGATCAGATGGGTGGCGACGGGCACACCGGTGACCACGATCTTGGCGCCGTCGAGTACCCATTCGTCGCCGTCGCGGCGGGCGGTGACCGATACGTCGTGGCGTACTTCGCCGGATTCCGGCTCCAATGCGGCGAAAGCGATGCGCGCCTCTCCGCCGGCGATGCTCGACAACAGTTCCCGGGCCCGGTCGCCGCCGGACCGGCGCAGCAGGCCGCCGCCGACGACCACGGTGTCCACATAGGGCTCGACCACCAGGGCCCGGCCCAGTTCCTCCGCGATGATCATGCCCTCGATCGGACCACCGCCGGAGCCGCCTGCCTCCTCCGGCAGGGTGAGGCCGAGTACGTCCAGTTCGGCCAGACCGCGCCAGATCTCGGGCTGCCAGCCGGCGCCGGTTTTCACCGCGCTACGGCTCTTGGCCAGGTCGTAGCGGGCGGCGAGAAATCCGGAGACCGCGTCGCGCAGCATCTGCTGCTCGTCGGTGAAGGTGAAGTCCATCAGAGCCCCAATGCTGCCTTGGCGAGAATGTTTCGCTGGATTTCGTTACTGCCCGCGTAGATCGAGCCGGCGCGATCGTTGAAATAGCGCAGCGGCGCGACCGCCTGCCAATCGGCGCCACTGAGGTAGCCGTCGGCCGGCGGGGTGTACTCGGCGATCGGACCGCCGGGCGCGGTGGCGTGCGGCTGGTAGACCCGGCCGCGCGGACCGGCGGCGGTGAGTGCGAGTTCGGTGAGCCGCTGGCTGAGCTCGGTGGACAGGATTTTCAGCATGGACGAGGAGGTGCCCAGGTCCTTGCCCTGGGCCATGGCGGCCAGGGTGCGGAATTCCAGCACTTCCAGTACCTCGGTGCGGATCCGGGCGTCGGCGAGCCGGGCCGCGAACAACGGGTCGTCGCTGAGCGGTGCGCCGTCCGGTCCGGGCTGTCCGGCGGCGGCGGTGGCGATGTTCTGCGCCATCGCCTGGAGGGCGGGCGCCATGGCGCCACCGCCGCGCTCGTGGACCAGCAGGTATTTGGCGACGGTCCAGCCGTCGTCGATACGCCCGAGCACATTGCTCTTCGGGACCCGCACGTTGTCGAAGAAGATCTGGTTCTGTACCTGTTCGCCGGAACTCATCACCAGGGGCCGGATCTCGATACCGGGTGCGGTCATATCCATCAGCAGGAAGGTGATGCCCTGCTGTTTCTTCCCCTCGCGGGAGGTGCGGACCAGGCAGAAGATCCAGTTCGCCTCGGTGGCGTGGGTGGTCCAGATCTTGCTGCCGGAGCACAGGAAATCGTCGCCGTCGGATACCGCGGACATGCTCAGCGCGGCCAGATCGGAACCGGCTTCGGGCTCGGAGTAGCCCTGGCAGAAGAAAACCTCGCCGGTGAGGATCCGGGGCAGGAAGTAGTTCTTCTGTTCCTCGGTGCCGAAGGCGATCAGCGCCGGGGCGACCATCCGGATACCCATCGGGGAAAGCGCGGGCGCACCGGCCAGGGTGAGTTCCCGGCTGAAGATGTAGTGCTGGGTGAGCGACCAGTCGCAGCCGCCGTACTCGACCGGCCAGTGCGGCGCGGCCCAGCCCCGTTCGTGCAGGATGCGCTGCCATTCCATACTGGCTTCGTGGTCGGAGTAGACACTGGTCATCAACCGGCCCGCGGTGCTCAGCTCGGGGGTGAGCTTTTCGGCCAGGAACGCTCGTACCTCGTCTCGGAAGGCCTTGTCGGCCTCCGACCAGTCGTAATCCATACACGCTCCCGAAGGCTTGAGGCGTTGTCGCAGCAGGTCCGGCGGCTACCGGCACTAGAGAGAATGTAGCGAGGCCTCTCTCATGACGTCAAACTGAAGGCGCATGCCCTCACAAGAGCGGCGATGGGTGCCGAGCAGGACCGGAACCGCGACCGCGGGCCCGGTGCGAACTCCACGCTCCATTCGTCAGCAATCCTCGAACACCGCCTTCACATACCCGGCGGATTGGTACACATAGTCGTAGGCCCAGCGCGCCACCGACAACGTCGGTCGCGTGTCCACGAACAGCAACTCCCCGCCCCAGCACTTCCCGAGAACATGGCGGGCCCGGGAGATATGCGGAGTGAAGGTGACGACAAGCACCCGCCGCCAGCCGTGCGCCCTGGCCTGCGTCGCCAGGTAGCGCCCCTCCCCCCGGGTGGTCCGGGGCGAAGGATCGAAACACACCACCTCGAAGCTGTATCCACCGTGGCAGATCCGATTGATCAGCGGGCTGTCCTCGTAGGGGTTCGAGATCAGCACCCGCGGCGCGTACCCCTCCCGGGCCAGACCTAGCCCCAGCGCCTCCCGCCCGTCGTGCGCGCCGCCGAGCACCAGAATCGCATCGACCGGCGCGGGCTCCTCACGCTGCGGAGACACATAGACCGGCCACAACGCGGCCACCAGCGTCACGAGAACGGCCGTCACCACGGCGAGGACGAATACGCGGCGGCCCCCGGGCCGGCGGCGGCCTCGTCGTCCGGTGTACACCTGCTGTTGCCCGGCGCCTCGTCTCGGTTTTCTGGTGCGGCCACCGGCGGGGATTACCAATCGATCATGCGATGCACAGTCTTCGGAACCGGGTACCTGGGGGCCACGCACGCAGCGTGTATGGCCGAGCTCGGGCACGATGTGCTCGGAGTCGATATCGATCCCGGTAAGGTGGCGAAACTCTCCGACGGTGTCACTCCGTTCTACGAACCCGGCCTCGAGGCGGTGCTGCGCCGTAACCTCGATGCCGGGCGGCTGCGGTTCACCACCTCCTACACCGAGGCAGCCGACCACGCCGACGTCCATTTCCTCGGGGTGGGTACCCCGCAGAAAAAAGGTGAATACGCGGCAGACCTGAAATTCGTGCACGCGGTCGTGGACACCCTCGTTCCGCTGCTCACTCGCCCCTCGGTGCTCATCGGTAAATCCACGGTGCCGGTGGGCACGGCCGCCGCCCTGGGCGATCGGGCCCGCGCGGTGGCCGCGGTGGAGGTGGAGGTGGCGTGGAACCCGGAGTTCCTGCGCGAAGGTTTCGCGGTGCGCGACACCCTGCGCCCGGACCGGCTGGTCCTCGGGATGGACCACGACCGGCAGCGGGCACCGTGGGTCCGGGCGGTCGTCGAGGAACTGTACGCGGATCTGCTCACCGCCGGGGTGCCCTTCCTGGTCACCGATCTCGCCACCGCGGAACTGGTCAAGGCCTCCGCGAACGCTTTTCTGGCCACGAAGATATCGTTCATCAACGCCGTATCCGAGGTCTGCGAGGCGATCGGCGCGGATGTCACCGTACTCGCCGACGCGCTCGGATACGACGCTCGCATCGGCCGCCGTTTCCTGGATGCCGGACTGGGTTTCGGGGGCGGCTGCCTACCGAAGGACATCCGCGCCTTCATGGCGCGGGCGGGAGAACTCGGCGCCGACCACGCGCTGGCATTCCTGCGCGAGGTCGACAACATCAATATGCGTCGCCGCACCAAAATGGTGGATATGGCGGCCCGCGCCTGTGGCGGTTCACTACTGGGCGCGAATGTGGCGGTGCTCGGCGCCGCCTTCAAACCGGAATCCGACGATGTCCGGGATTCACCCGCGCTGAATGTGGCCGGCATGATCCAGCTCCACGGCGCGGTGGTCACGGTGTACGACCCGAAAGCCCTGGAGAACTCGCGTCGTGTCTTCCCCACCTTGAACTACGCGACCTCGGTGACCGAGGCCTGCGAACGCGCCGATGTAGTACTGGTGCTCACCGAATGGAGCGAGTTCGCGCGGCTGCGGCCGACGGATCTGGACACGGTGGTGCGGACCCGTTCGATCATCGACGGACGCAACTGTCTCGATCGAGCCGCCTGGCGCTCGGCCGGATGGGTGTACGCGGGACTGGGCACACCGTAGAGTCGAGGGGCACCGCCCCACGGCATCTGTTCCTGCCACCCGCGACGACGGGACCGGGCGGTACTGTCGGAGTAGTCACCTGGTCCGGGGGACGAGCCGTCACCGTCGACCGGTTGACGCTCGCATATCGTGAAGCGGGAAGTACGGATGGGCTGCTGATGAGTTCGGTACTGGGAGTGTCGGTGGGGGCCGGCGCGATCCGCTTGGCGCGCCCACCCGCGGACGAAGCACTCGGAACCGGCCCCGAATCGTTCGAGCAACGAACCTTCGTGGTCCCGCCCGAAACACCGAGCGCGGAGCGAGCCGCGCTCTCGGTGGCCGCCGCACTGAACTCGAATCCCGATATCACCGGGACGGTTCTGGCGTGCCGGGACGAACAGCAGGCCCGGGCGCTGCACGCGGCCATGGCGGAGCAGAAGCTCACCGCCTACGACATCGTGCCCGATATCGAGGCCATCCTGGAATTCGCCGTGATCTCGGGGGCGCTGCAGGGGGTGACCACCCTCGGCGTCTACGACCTGGGGGCCTCCGGACTCTCGGTGACGGTGGTGGAGGTGGCGAGCCGCACCGTCCTGCACACCGAACGTACCGGCGATATCAGTGGCGAGTATTTCGATTCGCTCATCCGGGAGCAGCAGATCAATTCGGGCCGGATCGCCCACCCACCCGACCCGGCGGGTCTGGCCCAGCTGGACGCGCTGTGCCGCGCCGCCAAAGAGCGGCTCTCGTCCAATACCGCGGTGGCCCTGCCCAGCGAGTACGGGCCGGTGCTGCTCACCCAGGAGAACTTCAGCGCGCTGATCGCCCGCGCGATCGAAACGTCGGTGCTGGCCACCCGCGAGATAATCCGGCGTCCGGGCCGCGCGGTACAGGCGGTGCTCGCGGTCGGCGGCGGGGTGCGTATCCCGCTGGTCAGCCAGACATTGCGGGAGATCCTGGAAATGCCGGTGCTGGTACCACCGGAACCGGAAGCCGCGACAGCGCGCGGTGCCGCCCTGCTGGCCCGCAGACCACCGGCCGCCCGCCCGGCCCGCGAACCCGACGCCGTTCCTACCGTGACGGCGGACGGTTCGGCTCCTCCCCCCGGGCAGCCCACCGCCACCGGAACCCGTCCGGACGCGCCCGTTCCCGCGCCGGACCCCGACGAACGCACGGTGCCGACCGCGGGGCGGGCCGGTCCGCCGGGTCCGGCGCCCGCTCGGCCCGCCCCACCGGAACCGCAGCCGGGTATTTTCGGCCCGCCGGCGGGCACGGCCGCCGAATTACCGCCCCCGCACCCGCATATCGCCGCCGCCCCGCCGAGTACCACCGACGTCGCGAGCGACGGCGGTACATCGCAGGCTCCGGCCGCCGAGCCCGGCCCACCGGCACCGCGGCTCTCGGAAGCAGAGGATCCGCCCACGGTCGCCCTGCGTATCCCGGCCAAGCTGGTGCCGCAACGTTCGTTCGATACGCCGCCGCGGCGGAACCGGGAGATCAACGCCGCCGTGGTGGCCGTGAGTGTGCTGGTGGTGGTGGCCTCGATCGGGATCGGTCTCGGCTACGGCCAGCACATGTTCCGTCAGGAATCCACCACCATCGAGGGCACCACCCGGGCACCGGCCACTACGTCGAGCGAACCCTCTCCCGCGCCCGGTATGGCGGGAGCCACGGTCACCACCCCGTCCGAACACGCCTCGCTGGCCGAACCGCCGCCGGTCGCCGCCCCACGACCGACACAGGCGCCGACGACCACCAACGGCCCGAACACCTTCCAGGTACCGGGATTGCCGCCGATCGTCGTTCCGACTCTCCCGCCGCTCTTCCCATCGCCGCAGACACCACCGCCGAGGCGCTGACCTCGTAGTCCCCGGGCTACGCCCCTGATCCGGGGGATCGAAGACCTCGACCGGATCCGGTGCGGTGGGTGGACCGGCAGGAAGACGTCGCGGGTTCAGCTCTGCCCGTAACCGGGTCGCGGGCGCCCCCGGTACGGTCCGGGTGGGCGCAGTTGTTGCTGCTCACCGCTCCATGGCCGGGGTGTTTCCGGGTTCTGAGGTCCCGGCTGCGGCGGGCGGGGCGGAGTCTGCCGCTGGGGTGGCGCACCGGTGCGCCGCGGTCGCGGTTCGCCGGCCCCGGCCCGCGGCAGGCGGGGCTGTTCTCCGGTGGTCGGCCACGGTTCCCGGGCGCGGCCCGCTCGATTCCGCTGTTGTCCCGCGCGGCCGCCCCTGGCTGCCGCCTTCTCGTCCCGGTCGGCGGTGCCGGTATCGGAGTGGCGTCCCGCCCGGCCACGGCGTGCGGGCGCCGATACTCCGGGATTACCCGACCCGAACGGCCGGGCGAGCAGCACCGCGATACCGGTGGTCAACGGTACCGACAACGCCAGGCAGATACCGCCGACCGCCGAGCGCGCGATCTCGATCGCCACCGCGTCGCCCACCAGGACATCGCTGATGGGCCGCCCCGCCACGCTGAAGAGCAGCAGCAGCGGCAGCGCACCACCGGCATAGGCGAGCACCAGTGTGTACACCGTGCTGGCGATATGGTCGCGGCCCACCCGCATCGCCGCCGCGAAGACCTCGCGCCGGGAGGCTTTCTTGTCCAGTTCCGCGAGTTCGAAAGCGGCCGAGGCCTGGGTGATGGTCACATCGTTGAGCACACCGAGCGAACCGATGATGAAACCGGCCAGCAGCAGACCGGTGATGCTGACGTGTTCGATGTAGGTGGCGACATTGGTGTTCTGTTCTTCGGACAGCCCCGTGAGCGTGGTGGCCTCGATGGCGATCCAGGACAGTACCGCGGCGATGACCATCGACGTGAGGGTGCCCAGCAGCGCGGAACTGGTGCGCAGGTTCACCCCGTGCGCGAGGTACAGCACCGCGTAGAGAATGAGGGAACCGGCAACCAGCGCAACCGGTATCGCGGGTTTGCCGTCCAGCAGCGCCGGGAGCAGGAAGATCACCAGCACCCCGAACGCGAACACCAGTCCGATCAGGGCCCGCACGCCGCGCCAGCGGGCGATCGCCACGATCACCACCACGAAGGCCAGCACGATCAGACTCAGCGGCAGTCCGCGGGAATAATCGTCGAACGAGTACAGCGGGGTGCCGTCCGGGCCGGTCTGCCGAACGATGCGCAGTTCGTCGCCCGCGGCGAGATCGGGCTGGCCGGGGCCGGGCGCGATTTCCAGCAGGGTGTTCTTCCCGGCATGCGGGCCGGATTCGATGGCGATCACGCTGCGCTGGCATTCGTAGGCTCGCAGGGTGGGTTGTTGGGGCTCGCCGTCGAAGACCCGGCCGATGGAGGGGCTGCCGCACGGGCCGACATCCTGGCGGATCACCGTTCCGGCTTCCGTGACCACCGCTGTGCCGTCCGCGTTCTGCAGCGGCAGCGGGATTTCGACCTGCTGACGAGCCGGCCAGAGGGCGATGGTGGCGATGACCACGATGATGCCGATGGCAACCAGCAAGCCGACCACGACCCGGGCCGCGGGAGCGCTGATGGCGATCGGCCGGGAGTGGTCGTGATGGTGATGGTGGTCGCTCACCCAGGTGAGCCTAGAGGATTCGCCGTACGCCCACCGTACCGGCGATAGCGCCTACGCTGGGGATTCGCGGAATTCGGGAGGATCTCGGGAAGGGGCGGCGGAGAGCAGGGGGATGTCTCCGCCGCCCGCGGGCAGGCGCCCAGGGGGGGTAGGCGGCCTAACCCGAGGACCAGGTTGCCCAGGGGGGGTAGACAACCTGGCCGGGCACTTTGAGGTGCCGAGACCACTGTACACATACGATCCTGTTTCGTGCCAGTGGGTTCAGAAAATTGCGTGTAATCCGGATGAGGAGTTGGTTTTAACCCACCGTTGGCCGCCCCGCTACTGTCGGTAACCGGACAGGAAGTTGCCGAACCGCTCGATGGCAACAGCCAGGTCCCGAGCCCAGGGCAGGGTCACGATGCGCAGATGATCATGATTGGGCCAATTGAATCCCGTCCCCTGCACCATCAGGATCTTTTCCTGGAGCAGCAGGTCCTGGACCAGTTTCTCGTCATCATGGATTTCGTGTACTTCGGGATCCAGTCTAGGGAACGCGTACAGCGCCCCTTTGGGTTTCACGCAGGACACACCGGGAATCGAGTTCAGCCGCTCCCACGCCACATCCCGCTGTTCCAGCAACCGCCCGCCGGGCAGGATCAGATCCTCGATGCTCTGGTACCCACCGAGGGCCACCTGGATGGCATGCTGCGCGGGCACGTTCGGGCACAGCCGCGACGAGGCGAGCAGGTCTATACCTTCGAGGAAACCGGCCGCGTGCTCCTTCGGTCCGGTGATGGCCAGCCACCCGGAGCGGTAGCCGGCCACCCGGTACGCCTTCGACAGACCGTTGAACGTGAGACACAGCAGGTCAGGGGCCAGCGTCGCCAGGGATATATGCTTCGCGTCGTCGTAGAGGATCTTGTCGTAGATCTCGTCCGCGAGCAGTAGCAGCCGGTGCTTACGGGCCAGATCGACCACCTGCTGCAGAACCTCCGCCGAATACACCGCACCGGTCGGATTGTTGGGGTTGATGATCAGCAGCGCCTTGGTGCGCTCGGTGATCTTCGATTCGATATCGGCGAGATCGGGCTGCCAGCCGGCGGTCTCGTCGCACAGATAGTGCACGGGGGTCCCCCCGGCCAGACTGGTCATCGCCGTCCAGAGCGGATAGTCCGGCGTCGGGATCAGCACCTCGTCGCCGTTGTCCAGCAACGCCTGCATGGTGATGGTGATCAGCTCGGAGACACCGTTACCCAGGTAGACATCGTCCACATCCAGCTCCGGGAAACCGGGCACCAGTTCGTACCGGGTCACGATGGCCCGCCGCGCGGACAGTATCCCCTTGGACTCGGAGTATCCCTGCGCATGCGGCAGCGCGGCGATCATATCCCGCATGATCACATCGGGCGCCTCGAAACCGAACGGGGCCGGATTACCGATATTGAGTTTCAGGATCCGATGCCCTTCGGCCTCGAGCCGTGCCGCATGCGCGTGTACCGGTCCACGAATCTCGTAGACGACATTCTGCAGCTTCTTCGACTGCTCCAGAATCCGGGGCGCGGGGTGCGAATGGCCTGTACTCACCCGATCCATGGTGCCACCCGGGGCAAGCGGATATCGGGTCCGACCCCGCCACGTGCAGTACCGTTACCGCTGAACAGAGGCAGAGGAGAGCCCGGTGGGGCAGTCGCCGGCGAGCGGCCAGGTTTTCGCGGGGTATCGGATCGAGCGCCTACTGGGCGCCGGAGGTATGGGTGAGGTCTTCCTGGCCACCGACCGTGACCTGCCCCGATTCGTGGCCCTGAAACTGCTCGGCCGGGACCGCACGGGCGACCCGGAGGTGGTGGCCCGCTTCCGCCGGGAGGCCGCGGCGGCCGCCCTGTCCGGGACCGGAGCGCCGGCGACGACCATGCGGTCGCCGGCCCCGCGCCGCCGCGGAAGAGGTGGCGGGCGGCGACGCCGCCGCACGCTCGCCCTGGTCACGGCACTGACCGTCGTCTTCGCGATATGCGGTACCGGTGCGATGGTCGTCGATACGGTCCGGACGCCGGTGGTCGAACGCCTGCACAAGGCCCGGGAACTCGCCGGCGGATTCGTGTATCGCATGAAAGGCGCAGTGCACGATCTGGTATTCCTCCCCAGCGCGCAGCACATACAGAACACCTCCGGCGCAACGGTCGCCCCATTCGTACCCGCTGTACCGCCGCCGGGCTCGCCCGGCGGCCCCTAGCCCCGCCTACCCACCGGGCGGCAGGACACGTGTCGCCGTCGCCCCGCAGAACTCCTCGATCCGCTCGTCCAGCGCCCGGGCCTCGGCGACACCGCGGAACGCGGGGGCACAGATACGCCGGCGTACACCGGTGAGGCGTTCCTCCAGCTGCGCGATGCGTTTGTCCTCGTCGAGTTCCAGAACGGGTAGCAGCGCCTCGGCCGCGCCGTCGATACTGCCGTTGATCAGATGCGCGGCCGCCGAATCCACCCTGGCCAGCGCTTCCGCCCCGTAGGAGCGCTGCCGGGCCGGGCCGGTGCGGTAGAGCTCGATCGTGCGCTCGGTGGCCGCCAGCGCGGGTTCGGCGAGGCCCAGATGGATATAGGTCGCGCCCGAGTAGTAGCTGGCCTTGGCGTCGGAGAAACCGAACACGCCACCCACTTCATCGTGCAGATCGTCCGTTCCGGAGCCCTCGGCCGCGGCGGTGGCGGCGCGGATACACCGCTCGGTCTCGGTGGCACTGCCGATCTTCGACCAGATACGGGCCTCGATATTGTGCAGCCGCACCGCCGCCGTGGCCGAATCGGCGTACTGCTGCCCGCTCTGCGCCAGCTGCAATGCGCGGTGCGGGCGTTCGGACCAGTACTCGATCAGCGCGTGCATGCCGCGGGCCCAGGCCCGTAAACCGTTGTGGCCGCTGATCTCCCCGTATGCCCAGGCCGCCCGGATCTGTTCGGCGGCGGCGTCCAGGTATCCCAGATCGGTACTCGCATTGGCCAGCAATCCCGACAGCGATCCGGCGAGCAGATACAGGTGCCCGGTATCGGAGGGCCGCTGCTGCCCCTCCAGCAGCCGGTACACCCGCCGCCGCACCCGCAGCATCTCCACCATCATCGGCATCGGCGGGGTGTGCACATAGTCGTTGGCGATCCGGGTGACATCGGCGTCGAGCTGCTCCAATGTGCCGGGGCCGAGGTTGCTGCCCCCGGCCCGGCTCGCGTGCTCGCTCGCCTCATGTGCTGCCGCCATGATCAGATCCCTCTCCGAAATCGCCGCCGGCTCCTCCCCGCGGACCGCACCGCTATCGATGAGTGCCAAGAGTTCGGCGTCAGTGGAATAGCTTCCGCGCACCGGGGAAGGACCGGGGGCCGCGCGTGAGCCGGAAACGGACGCGGGAGCGGTCAGCGCCGCGAACCGGGACCGCTCGATATCGTCGGACCTGGCCAGACAAGTATCGAGGGCGGCCTGGTTGACCGGACGTGGATGCACCCGGTCGCCCCCGGCCTCCCATTTGGATACCAGTCGTTCGTGCACTCCCAGATGTGCCGCGAACTCCCGGATGCTCATCCGCTTGGCCTCGCGAAGCGCCCGGGCCTCCCTTCCAGACCACTGGCCGACCACTTTGTCACCCTTTCCGAACGATTCCCTCACCCAGAGTACGAGCCGTATGTGACTGCGACCACAAGGAATTCCACTGTCGTGGACAAGGGCAGCGCAAGGGCAGTGGAACGCGGGCGTGTAGACGGTTCCCACGCGCCGACCGTGCCGGGATCCTGGATATGAAAGGTCTGCCAGACCGCCACCAGTCGTGGTTCGGGACACCAGGAACTCGGAGCGCCCGGGAGGCAAGGGGATTCACCGTGAACGTGGAAAAGCTCAGAACGGTCGACGACTGGGCCGCATACTATCGCCACGAATTCGGGTTACCGGCCACCGAACGTGGCGGATTCGTCATGTTGCCGATCACGAGCCGGGCCTGCGTCATTCATCTACCCACCCGGCGCGCGGAAGCCGTACGCGATCTGCTCGACTCCCGCGATATCCGCGTCCCCATGCTGGCCCGGCAGATCCGCTGGAGTTTCCTGGCCTACCCGGATCGCCGTCCGGATCCACAGGTGGTCGAAATGCTGCGGCGGATCGATATCGATATCCCGGGTGTGGGTAGCGCGGTGATGCTGCCGACCGGTATGGGCCGGTGGAACCGGGAGGGCTGCAACTGGGTGGTGCCGCCGGAACGCGACGGCCTGCTCCCACCGCTGTCCTCGGTGATCAATGCCGCACTCTTGGCCGGGAGCACCGAGGAATGACCGGGGATGGGGCTGCGGCCGGCCGCTCACGAGGCGCGCCGGTCGTAGCCCGCCCCCGGCCGCACGGACCGCGTCGGGGCTATGGCCCCGGCCGCCGATATCGTGCTCGGCGCGGACGTGCCCCGACCGCGCCGAGCACTCCTCCTAGCGCGACGCCGGGAAGTTCAGATACGCCCGAGACGGTGTCGGCCCCCGCTGTCCCTGGTACTTCGACCCGGCCCCCGCGCTGCCGTACGGGTTCTCCGCCGGGCTGGTCAGCCGGAACAGGCACAGCTGGCCGATCTTCATACCCGGCCACAGCGTGATCGGCAGATTCGCCACATTCGACAATTCCAGGGTGATGTGCCCGCTGAACCCCGGGTCGATGAATCCGGCCGTCGAATGGGTGAGCAGCCCCAGCCGCCCCAGACTGGATTTGCCCTCCAACCGCCCCGCGAGATCATCGGGCAGGCTGCACACCTCCAGCGTGGAACCGAGCACGAACTCTCCCGGATGCAGCACGAACGGCTCGCCCTCGGCGGGCTCCACCAGGCTGGTCAGCTCGTCCTGACGCTGCGCCGGGTCGATATGGGTGTAGCGGGTGTTGTTGAACACCCGGAACATCCGGTCCAGCCGCACGTCGATACTGGACGGCTGGACAAGGGTTTCCTCGAAGGGTTCGAGCCCGAGCCGTCCGGCGGCGAACTCCGCCCGGATATCACGATCGGAAAGCAGCACGCCACGAGCGTAGCGACCACCGCCGGGGCGAGCGGGGCCGGTCCGCGGCTTCCCCCGTTGTCGCACCCCGGTGGCATGATCCGGCCATGGCCGATACGAGCGCACACACCCACCACGGCATCGACTACATCGAGCTCACCGTCACCGATATGGAGAGCGCCCAGCGTTTCTACCGATCGGCCTTCGGCTGGCAGTTCACCGACTACGGCCCCGGCTACGCGGGCATCCGCCGCTTCGACGGCAGCGAGGGCGAAGCGGGCGGACTGGCCCTCGGCGCCGAGGTCCGCCCCGGCGGGCCGCGGGTCCTGCTCTACTCCGAAGACCTCGACACCACCCTCCGCGCCGTATCGGCCGCGGGCGGCACCGTGACCGAAGGCCCCTTCGACTTCCCCGGCGGCCGCCGCTTCCACTTCGCCGACCCGAGCGGCAACGAGCTCGGTGTCTGGGCGGAGAGTTGATACCTCCGCGCCCCCACCCGAGGCTGGACCGGGAAAGATTTCGGCCTCGGGGCGGGCTCTGCTAAGCTCCCCTTCACGCCTACGGGCGTACCGCCGGTGTAGTTCAATGGCAGAACTTCTGCTTCCCAAGCAGACGGCGCGGGTTCGATTCCCGTCACCGGCTCAATAGAAAACCACCCCGGACCAGGCGAAAGCCGAGCGAGGTTTTCTTTGCCGACTGCCGCTGTAGCCCAAGCTGTATCCGAGTGCCCAATTTTCCTTTCGGCCGGGCGTATACGTGAAATACTCGCAGCCCGTACGCTCGACGGTATGGCTGCGGATCTTGGGGACCGCGTCGCGTCCGTGCGCAAACGGCGTGGGCTGACGCAACGAGAACTGGCTGATCTGAGCGGGGTGTCTCTCTCGCTGATCAAGAAGATCGAGCAGGCGGAGCGCGGCACTGTGCGCCTCGAGACGCTCCGGAAACTGGCAGTGGGGTTACGTGTCCGAACCTCCACACTGCAGGGTGATCAGCGAGACGCCGAGTGGGCCGACACTCAGACCGAGGATCTCTGGGCACCCGTGCACCGAGCGCTGGCCGGCGCCGCCGAGCCCGCCCCGGGTGACGAGCCGGTGACCGCCGCCGGCGTCCAGGCCGCGGTCGAGGAGATCCGGCCACTGCTCAGCACTCACCGATACCGGACCATCGCGCACCGGCTACCCGGGATCATGCGCGATGCCGATGCCCTCGACGGCGAGGACGGACGCAGCATCCGCGCCCGGCTGCTCGGCATGGTCGGATTCCTACTCGTGCAGAATCGGCAATTCGACATTGCCGAGCAGACGCTACAGCGCGCGATCGACGACGCGACCGATCAGCGCGAGGCCGCCGCGGTGGCGAACACCATGACGTGGGCGATGCTGCGCCAGGGCCGGGTCGCCGAGGCCGAGGCCTACGCCGTGCAATGGGCCGACCGCGTCGAGCCCCGCTTCAGCCGGGCCACCACAGGCGAGCTCGCCTGCTGGGGGCGGCTGTGGCTCTACGCCGCGAACGCCTCGATCCGGGACAACGTCGAGAGCCGCGCCGACGACGCGCTCGCCCTGGCGCGCGCAGCCGCGCACCGGATCGGCCGTGAGGTTCTGTCGGACACGCACACCGTGCGCGCCTATGGTCCGGTGACGGTGGCGCACAACACGGCCGAAACCTATGTGCTCACCGGACGGCCCGACAAGGCGCTCGCCATCGCCGAGGCCACGCCGAGGCCGACCCTTCAGCCGACCGGGGCCGGACGGTTGCGCCACCAGCTCGATATCGCCAATGCGCACGCCCAGCTCGGCCAGGGCACGGCAGCGGTCGGTGTGATAACGGAGTTGCGCGCCGTGGCGCCGGAATGGCTGGTGCAGCAGCGTTACGCCCGCGACATTCTCAGCAACATCGTCGCCGACCGCCGGACGCTGTCCGCTGATATGCGCGAGCTCGCCGACGCAATCCGCCTCGAATACTAGATACCAACCGGTTGCTTGTGTCCCTTGGGTCGCCCCGGCTCGGATCGGACACAGACACAGTGCTTTCAAGTTGACAGTCTGTGCCCAGCCCCGGCGCCGGGTCGATTTCCCTTTGCCGCAGAACCGCATACCGCCGGCACGATGAAAACCCCGGCGCCGGGTGCTTGCCAATTGATCGCCTCGCTCGGGGAGCGACGAAATGCAGCACACGAGCACCAAAACCGCCGCGCCGCGACCGCCGTTGCCGCAACGCATACCGGCACCGGTCCCGCCGTACCGGCGCCGATTCGCGCTCTGCACCGATACGTTGCTGTTGGCCCGGATCGCCGAGGGACTTCGCGCACTCGATACCGGAATCGGGTCGGCCCGGTGAAGCACGCAATCCTGCTGCGCCGGCGCGAGGCCGATAGCCGCGACGGCGAACCGCTGTTGCAGCGGTACGGCCTCGAGGTCGTGTTCACGGCGGTAATCGACTCGGTATCGAAACTCGCCGCGGCGGTCGCCATCCAACACGTGCTACAGCACGACGCCGAGACCGTTGTCGTGCCACATCTCACCCGATCCGAAGCATGCGCGGCGCCGCCATGGCAAGCGGTGGCAGCTGTCGCCGAGCTCGTAACCATCGATGGTGTGTTGCGATACGACCGCGCCGAGGGCGCCGACGCGATCGCCGAGGGCCGGCCATGAGTACGCCGTTGCTCGTGCTCGTGCTGCTCGGCCTCGGGGTGTTCGTCGGCGCGCTGGTCCTACCGGGCCGCTGGTAGCACCGGCCGGCCGCCGCCGATCCGGTGAACATCGATTCATCCCAACAGGGGCATCATGTCCACACTGGTTCTGATCGCGATACTGGACACCGGTTGGTCGTGAAATTCGGCACCGCCTGTTCGGGGAGGATGCGTATGTTCGCGAATTTCGACATCGCCGGGTGGTGGGCAGTCCCGCCCGGGAGAACGAGGAACAGAATGCAGAACGGTTACCGTTCCACGCTAATGGAGCAGCTGCGGAAGTACGCGCCTGCGCTGCCCGCGGGGAAGGTGGACTCTCTGCGCGAGACGGTGGTGGTGGGTGAGCTCTCGCTCGCCTCCGTCGATCTCGTCAGCGCATTGGTCAACGACGCGGTGCCTGTCGATCGGCAGGACGTGCCTACGCTGCGGTGGCTGCTCGAGAACGTGGCGCTGCCGCCGGATACTCCGGCCGACCTCGCCGACCGTCTGGTGGTCGAGTGAGAGTCCCCGACTCGACAGCGGCGCCTGGCTCCCTGGTTCGCTGCTGTTTCTCGGGTGGCTCGGGTCGCGGTTTCGGACATCGCTTTGTCGCGATCTCGGCACCTGGCGGATGTTCTCGGTCGTGAATCCCGGTGTCACCACGACCAGTCGACCGCTCCGGTACCAGTGGTTCGCTGACCGGCCGCGGGAGGTAAGCCGGGTACGGCTGGTGCCTGTCCCATCAACTCTGTGGTGCCGGAATTCGCGACCGAGGGCGAGTTGCAGTGGTGTCGGAATTCGCGACCAGGTGTCACCAGAATTCGTGATCAAAGCCAGTGCTCAGCTGATCCGGTTGGTCGACGCCGGGGCGTTGTGCGTTGATACGTTACGTAATGAACGCGCGTACGTAGCTTGCCGGGTTGGCTTGTTGCCGATACCGAATTGGCGGCGCTGGGTTGCGCTGTAGGAGTTCACGGGCGTCCGTGATCATCGGAGAGGCGCTCGATATCGCCCTCGGCCAACCCCGGATCGGCCGTACCGGTATTGCTGGCCCGGTGTGCCATCCGGAGCATTACATCCATTGCGTCGCCGGCCTGTAGCCGTCGAGAGTCGCGATGCGCTCCCCCGACACGATGAACCGATACTCGGCCCTGTACTGATGCCTCTGGTAACTGAGCCGTTGCCCCGGCTTCACGGTGATCGTCTCGACCTTGTAGCCGGCGGCCTCCAGGAGAACGCCGTAGGTGCCCCACGAGCGTTCGCTGTGTTCGGTCGGAGGGCACAGGTTATGTCCGCGGCCTCCGGTCCGTGGCGGTCTGCTCGTGAGCCCGTACGCGGCGGATCGAGCATCTGTCACTGAGTCTTCCGAGTAGCGGTGTTGTGGCAGTCAGCAGGAGAAGCGGTCACGGTAGGCCGCAGGGGCCACCCCGAAGTGCTGTTTGAAGACTCGGTGCAATGTCTCGATGGAGCCGAAGCCGACAGACTGTGCGATAGAACGAAGTCCGTCACTGGTGTGCACGAGCCGGCGTGCTGCCGCATCGACTCGGATCGACTCCACATAGTGCGCCGGTGCGACCCCCACCTGTTCGCGGAACACTCGTGCGAAATGACGAACGCTGAGACCGGCGCGGCGTGCCAGCGCGGAGTTGGAAAGGTTCTCGGTGAGATTGTCCGGTATCCAAGCCTGCAGACGCGCGATCTGGGCGTCGGTGGCCGTGGAGCGTGCCAAGAATTCACTGAACTGGCTCTGGCCACCCGGCCGCCGCAGATACATCACCAGCCAACGTGCGGTGCGGCGTGCCAACTCGGCATCGTGGTCGGCGGCGACCAACGCGAGAGCCAGGTCTATCCCCGCGGATACCCCCGCCGATGTCCAGACGTGTTCGTCCCGGACGAAAATGGAGTCGGGTTCGACCAGAACGCCGGGATGCTCGGCGACCAACTGGGACGTAGTCGACCAGTGCGTCGTCGCGCGTCGCCCATCGAGGAGACCCGCCGCTGCCAAGGTATGGGCTCCCGCGCAGACCGATGCGATTCGTGGCGTCCAGCGGGCCTGCACTGCCAGCCAGTCGATGAGCGCCTCGTCCACCAGCGCCTCCGGTGCGGTCCCGTCCACCGACAGACCACCGGGCACGATCAGGGTGTCGATCTGCCGGGCTACTTCGTCCCAGGATGCCTCAGCGACGACGCATGTGCCTCCAGCACATCGGACGACACCCTTATCCGGTCCCGCGACCAGCGTCCGATAGCCGGGAGCAGCCGCGTGGACCAGGCGGC
Organism: Nocardia sp. X0981; assembly: GCF_977089955.1. NCBI lineage: Bacteria > Bacillati > Actinomycetota > Actinomycetes > Mycobacteriales > Nocardiaceae > Nocardia > Nocardia sp. X0981. The sequence continues at coordinate 1,098,243 of NZ_OZ372435.1, forward strand.
TTGCCGTTGTGAACACTTGGATCGGCCCAGCGACGTCGAGAAGCTCTACTCCGTCGAAAGCGGCGATCACGACAAGATGCGGCGTCACCAGCACAGCCTTCTGGATCGTGGCCAGGTCCGCAATGACGGGAACATGTCAGATTCGGACGAGAGGAAATGGCTGGATCTGACATAACAATGTCCTTGCGGCCATCTACGGGGCGGGTTGACGATCGTGATCGTTCATTTCCCCGTACTCCAGGAGTTCTCGATGATCCCCGCGATTCCCGATTCGCCGACCGCCCGGGCGGCAGCCGACCTCGCCGCCGAGGCCGCACCCACATACCTGTTCAATCACAGCTACCGCACCTACCTGTTCGGTCGTTGTATCGTCACCGACCGGGACATCGACGACGAAGCAGCCTTCGTCGCCGCGATGATCCACGACCTCGGGCTCACCGACACCCACCGCGGTGCCGATGAATTCGGCCGGGTAGGAGCAGACCTGGCCTGCCGCTTCCTGCAGACACGTGGATGGGATACCGATCGAATCCACTTGGTCGAGCAGGCGATTCTGCGGCACACCAACCTCGTCGCCGAGCAAGTTCCCCTGTACCGGGTGGTTCAGGCAGGCGCAGCCGTCGATGTAGCGGGACTCGGTCATGAAGAAATCTCGCGGGACGATCTTTCCGGGATTCTCGGCCTCTATCCTCGCCTCGACTTCGTCTCGCGGATGCGCGACAGCTTCCTCGAGGAAACGCGCCGTCACCCCCAGGGCGCCTTCGCCGACCTCGAACGCACTGTGGCCCTGTCCAGTCGGTTCGGTACCAATCCAATAGACCGGCCCGCCGCGTAATCCCGTTCCGTGCCCGGCGTTTGTGCTGATGCCTCGGTGGTTCGAGCGCAGCCAAGGCGAACGCGCTGGTAGATGCCCATTTACGCCACTAAATCGACACATAGGAGTCATTACCGGGCAATGCGCTCGGCGGGTGTCCTCGCAAGAGAAGCATGGGGCACGGAGAACACGAGGCCGGCCGAATGGCCTGTCCGTGCCGTATTCGTAACGGCCCGATTCCGCGGGCCGGTCCGTGCTCTACGAACCGAGGAGGCGCCTTGTTCAAATATCTGTCCGCCGCCGTGCTGACCGGGCTCGCGCTGACCGTCACCGGCGCTGCCCTCGCCGCCGATGTCCACGCCGCCCCCGCCCCCGGGAGCCCCACCGAACTCGCGCTGCACGCTCGTCTGGCGATCGCGGGCGCCGACCGCGGCGACGCCGTCGTACTCGGCGAGCGGGTATGCGCCATCCTGGAAGGCGATCCGACGCCCGCCGGCAAGCTCGCCGCCAGGACGTATCTGCTCGAGGCCGGGGTCGAGGCCGGGTTCCGGGAAGGCTGGACCCTGGGCACGATGGTGGACGTGGTTTGCCCGGCCCTGGCACCCGTGCTGCGGTAGGAGACCTCCCACAGGGTGGCGCGGTTCTCGCCGGATGGATCACCGGCGAGGACCCGCCACCGGGTCAGCCGGCGCGCAGCAGCCGGAAACGGGAACCGTGGAAGACCAGCGGGTCGCGACCGGGATGGATGGCCAAACGGTTTATCCGCAGGATCACCACGGTGTGGTCGCCCGCCGGCACATGCGCCTCGGGCGTGCCCTCGATCCAGACCGAGGCACCCTGGATGAACACCGCTTCGCCGGTGCCGTCGTGCAGGCTCAGTCCACGGAAACGGTCGCCGGTGCGTGAGCTGAGCGAGCGAGCCGCCTCCTGCTGATCGGTGCCCAGCAAGCTCAGGCCCAGATGCCCCGCGTCGACCAGACGGGTCCAGGTGGCCGAGGTGTTCTGGATGCAGAACGAGACCAGCGGCGGATCCAGCGAAACGGGTACGAAGGTGCTGACGGCCAAGCCGTCCGGCTTCCCGTCGATCCGGGCGCACACCGCGACCACCCCGCTGGGGAAGTTGGCGAAAGCGCGGCGCAGGCCGGTGCCATCGGCGGGAGTTTCGAAGAGATCGCTCATGATCAACCCTTCACTTCGATCGGGAAACCGTGGCCGATAACGCGGATGCGATCGGCCGCCAGCGTTCGGCGTAGGCGGTGAGCACCCCGTCCTCGCCGAAGGTTCGGTCGGAGAGGTACAGGCCGGGCAGCGCCGTGGTCGCGCCCAGCTCCCCCAGAACCGGTTTGAGCAGCAGATCCGGTGCGAGCGCGTGCGTGGGGCCGGCGCCCAGCATGAGCGGGACGGCCAGCACACCGGCCAGGCCGGTGCCGCCGTCGAACTGCTCGAGGAAGAGTTTCAGCAGGCCGGTGTAGGTGGCCTTGAAGGTGGGGCTGGCGAAGATCACCAGTTCCGAATCGGCGACGGTGCGCGCGGCCGCGCCGACCGCGGGATCACCCCAACCGAGCAGACCGGGCCCGAGCTCGACCAGGTCGATGACCGTCGGCTCGGTATCCGGGCGTAGCGCCGTGGCCAGCGCTACGCCCGCGGACAAGGTGCGGGACGCGGGTTTCGGGTTACCGACCACAACCGTCACGGTCACGCCGGAGCCTCCTGTCCCCGGCCGGCGCCGGGCTCGACTCGTGCTGTCCGCTCAGTTCAGCATCGAGTCACCCGGTGGCACGAGGTTTCGGCTCGATGCGATCGGAACCGGCTACCCGGGTCACCACATAGACACCCTGCAGCGCTTCGGCCGGCCCCCGGTGCACCGGGCGATCACGATCGGGCGGGAAGTAACCGGCCGGCACACCGCGGCCGGGAGCGACGAGCGTCAGATCGGTGGTGGCGGCGATCGCGCCCAGCGATTCCGGCGTCACCGTCTCCACGAGCAGAGCCCCGCCCCGTTCCAGGAAGGTGGTGATCCGATCACCGGCTTCGAACGACGCGGCGACCGTGACCCCGACATACCCGTCGAAGGTTATCCCGGTGCCCGGCCGGGCCGGCCGCCTCGGGCGGCGGCTTCCTCCAGCCGGGGCGGTGGGCCGCCGGAGCGCGCCGGATACAGCTGCCATATGGGTGCGCGGCTCGGTGCACAGCGCCTTGCGGTCCCGGTCGCTGTAGAGCGCGACGTCGAATCCGGCATCGAGCAACCCCAGCGCCGCGGTGAGGCCGGCCGGATCCGCCCCGATCACCGCCGCCGTACGCATTGCGGCGGGGAGCGGTTTCTGTGCTGTCATGTCCGCATGCTGCACCGGAGATTGTCCGGCACGCAGTATTGCGCTCAGCGAGAATCATTTCCGGATTCCCGCGTACGGCCGTGGCGCACCGGCTGTCGTCCGGGAGCACCCGGACAGCCGAACGGGCGGATCGCTCCGGCGTCCGCCCGTATTCCGGCTACTGACCTTTACCGAGACACTCGCTGACGATCTTGTTGGTCGCGGCGCGCGCCTTGTCGGCGTCTTCCTCGCTCATTCCGAGGGTCTCCGGATCGGCCATACGAGTGTCGAACTCGTCGCTGACCATGGTCCGCAGACCCTCCTGCGAAATACCCTCCGCGATGTAGACCTTCGCGGCGCAGTCGGCGAACGCCGGATCCTGGAGTCCCTTCTCCTGCAACGATGCCGACAGGTCGGCCTCGGTCAGCGCGGGCGCGGATTCGGCATCGCTACCGCAGGCCGCCAGCAGCGGCAGAACGACAAGGGACGCGGCAATCAGGGTCTTCCGCACCGGATTCCTCTCTGGAGATCATCAACTGGACGCACGCCGGCCGGGAGGGATACCCGCGGCCGTCCGTGAGACGTCCACGCATGTGTGTAGTCGTAGTCACAGCAGACGTGCAACCCGGGGCCGCGAAATCCGGCAGGATTCACACCGGGAAACAGCTGAACGAAACTGAGGTCCGGTGCCTGCTGTTAGGGTGACCCCGGTATCGCGTCCCGATCGGAGAACCGGAATATGACGACCCTCGAGCACCATCGTGCAGGCCGTGGTGAGCCCCTCGTGCTGGTCCACGGGGTCGGCAGCCGATGGCAGGTGTGGGAACCGATCATCGGGACACTCGCCGAGCGCTTCGAGGTGATCGCGGTGGACCTGCCCGGATTCGGCGGGTCCGCCCCCCTTCCACGTACCACGGTGGACACGCTGACCGACGCCCTCGCGGACTTCCTCGCCACCCAAGGCCTGGACCGCCCCCATCTGGCCGGCAACTCCATGGGCGGCGGTATATCGCTGAACCTCGGCGCGCGCGGGCTGGCCCGCTCGGTGACCGCCTTCTCGCCCATTTTCTTCTGGGACACACCGGGCCGGATCTGGTGCCAGCAATCGCTGGGGCAATCCAAGAAACTCGGCCGGATTCTCGGCCCGGCCATGCCGAAGGTGCTCGATACCCCGGCCGGGCGCACCATGTTCCTGGGGCTGGTCTTCGGCAAGCCGTGGGCGGTCGACAGCCGGGTCGCGCTGGACACCGCGCGGGGCGCCATCGATTCCCTGGGATTCTCCCCCGCCCTGGACTCGTTCACCACGGCGCGACTGCACGATCCCGCGGCCCTGGCCGAACTCCCGGTGACGATCGCCTGGGGCAATCGCGACATCCTGCTCACCTACGCGACGCAGAGCAAACGGGCCCGGTCCGTGCTCCCACACGCCCGCCACATCACCCTGCGCGGCAGCGGGCACACCCCGTTCTACGACGACCCCGCGGCCTGTGCCCGGGTGATCCTGGATCAGCTGCCGGCCTGAACCGCGGTTTCCGGGATGCCCGAGAGGTGCAGGGCCAGAACCGCGGTATCGTCGGTGACTCCCGGACCCAGTGCCTCGAGCAGGCCCGCCACCGCGGCTATCGCGTCGGTGGCCGAAACGGGAGCCAGCCCGCGGGCGAAGTCGAGCAGGGCGTCCTCCCCGTAGAAACCGTCGGCGGTACGAGCCTCGGTGAGGCCGTCGGTGTAGAGCAGCAGCGTGTCACCGGGCCACAGCGAGACGTCCACGGTGGCGATGGTGGCGTGGGGGAGTACGCCGATCAATTGGCCACCGGGGGTTTCCAGATAGTCGACGGTGCCGTCGGCGCGTAACAGCAGCGTCGGCGGATGACCGCCGGCGGCCAGGGTGACGGTGGCGTGCGGTCCGGCGGGATGGTCGCGGTGCAGGGTGAGCCGGCCGAAGAGCACGGTGCAGAAGCGCGCGGTGCCCGGCTGGGCAGCGCGCACCATGACGGTGTTGAGATGGGTGAGGACCGCGCTGGGATCGGAGTCGTGGACGGCGGCCCCACGCAGTGTGTAGCGGACCAGGGATGTGATCGTCGCGGCGAGGGCCCCCTTGCCGCATACGTCCCCGAGAAAGAAACCCCAGGTGTCCGGCGAGATGGGAAACATATCGTAGAAATCTCCGCCGACCTCGTCCGCGGAGGCCACGTGGTAGTGCGCGGCGATATCCATACCCGCCACCGGCTCGAGCGCCGCCGGTAGCAGCGTGCGCTGCAGGGTCGCGTTCAGTCGCTGCAGCCGCTCGCGCTCCCGTTCGGCCTCCCGGCGGGCGCGCAGCAGCTCCGTTTCATAGGAACGGCGCTCCCGGGCATCGAACACGGTGCTGCGGATCAGCAGCGGCTCCCCGTCCACCCCGGTCTTCACCGTGGACGTCACCAGCACCGGCAACCGGGAACCGTCGGCGGCGCGCAATTCGAGGGCGATACCGCTGACCTGGCCCTGCATCCGCAGCAGCGGCGCGAAATGCGTCTCGTGATAGAGGCGCCCGCCGACGGTGAGCAGATCGCTGAAGTGACGTCGGCCCACCAGATCACCCCGGCGGTAACCCAGCCAGCCCAGCAGGGTGGCGTTCACCTTCGCGATACGCCCGTCCAGCAGAGTCGAGAGGTATCCGCACGGTGCGTTCTCGTACAGATCTTCGACGTCGTCCTCCAACAGGGCGGTGAATTCCGCGCGCTGGTCCGGGTCCTCCGGCTCGAACCCGCATCGATCACGATCCGGACCATCCGCGCGGCCCATCATCACTACAAGCTACGCACGAAGTCGGTGATCGCGGTGGCGGTCTCCTCGGGGGCGGCCAGCTGCGGGCAGTGCCCGGTCGCGGACAGGGTCACCAACCGGCTGCCGGCGATGCGGGAGTGCACGAATTCACCCACCTCCCGCGGGGCGATCGCGTCGTTCGAACATTGGGCCACCAGGGTCGGCACCTTCACCGCCGCCAGATCCTCGCGATTGTCGGACAGGAAGGTCACCCGGGCGAAAACGCGCGCGATCTCGGGGTCGGTACGGCAGAAGCTGTTCTCCAGTTCCTCCGCCAGCTCGGGGCGCTCCGGGTTGCCCATGATCACCGGCGCCATCGCTCCCGACCAGCCCAGATAGTTGGCATCCAGCGATTCGAGCAATTCCTCGATATCGGCGGCGCTGAACCCGCCCCGGTACCCGGTGACGGGATCGTCGAGGAAACACGGGCTCGGCGCCAGCAACACCAGCCCCTGGAAGAGGTCCGGTTCCGCCGTGACGGCCAGTACGCCCATCATCGCGGCCACCGAATGGCCGACCAGCACCACCGGCCCGAGCCCGATCTCCCGGCACACCTGTCGTACGTCCTCGGCGTAGCCCGCCATGGTGGAATACCGCTGCGGACTCCACGCCGACAGGTTCGACCGGCCCGAGCCCACATGGTCGAAGCGCACCACGGTGAATTGCTCTTCCAGCAGCGGTACGACGAGGCGCCACAGGCCTTGATCACAACCGAACCCATGCGCGAGTACCAGTACCGGCGCATCGGCTCGCCCCGACACCACCACGTGATTTCTGCTCACAACGTCGTCCACGACACCCATCCTCGCACCGTATTCGGCCTCGTCACAGATTTGTTACCGGCCGGTACCCGAAGCGAAGCCCACGGCCTTCGCTGCGGGTACCGGCCCGGCTCCTCTCCGCGACCGTTTCGGCGCCCGGAGCGAGCCCACGACCGACCGCACGGTATGCCGGGCCGGGCCGGCCTCAGCGGCCCCGCCAGACCGGCTCACGCTTCTCGGCGAAAGCCAGCGCCCCCTCCGCGGCGTCCTTGGACACCAGCGCGGGCAGCGCGATCTCCCCCTGCTTCGCGAATCCCTCCGCCGCACTCCAGCCGGGGGTTTCGTCGATGATCCGTTTACTGGCGGCCACCGCCAGTGGGGCGGCGGCCGCGATCTCCCCGGCCAGCTCCAACGCCACCTCCAGCGCCTCACCCGGCTCGGTGACCCGGTTGACCAGGCCCAGCTGATAGAGCCGCTCGGCACTGATCCGGCCGCCGGTCAGCGCCAATTCGGCCGCGATACTGCGGGGCAGCCGCTGGGTCAGGCGCATCACACCACCGGCAGCGGCCACCAGGCCGCGTTTCACCTCGGGAATGCCGAATACCGCATCACGCGCGGCGACGATCAGATCGCCGGAGAGCGCCAGTTCGAAACCACCGGCCAGCGCGAAACCCTCGACCGCTGAGATCATCGGCTTCACCGGCGGTTTCGCCGCGATCCCGAGCGGGCCGCGGCGCTCGGTCATCGGCACCTCCCCGCGCGACATGGCGACCAGGTCCATCCCGGCGCTGAAGGTGCCCTCCGCACCGGTCAGCACCAGCACCCGGGCCGAATCGTCGGCTTCGAACGCGTCGATCGCGGCTTCCAGTGCCTTCGCGGTGGCCAGGTCGATGGCGTTACGCGCCGCGGGCCGGTTCACCGTGAGTACGGTTATCGCGTCACACCGGTCCAGGAGCACGGTCTCGGTCATCAGGCTGTCCTCTCACTGCGCAGGATGAAACGGTCGGCGGCGGTGATATCGATGGCCGCGCCCAAGCGGTCGCCGGTGGTGCAGAGCGCGATGGTTTCGCTGTCCGTCGCCCGGACCAGTATGCGGGCCCCCGCCGGATTCAAGGCGCTGACCACCACGGCCTCGGGCTCGTCACCGGCGCTGCCCTTGCGATACGGCACCGTGTATGCCTCGATCACCGCGGGCCCGGTGTAACCGGGCGCGGTTTCCCGCCGCGCCACCGGGACCTCGGCCTCCACCGGCCGGAAGAGCTCGGCGGGCGGTTTCGCCGAATAGATCCCTACGCCGTGTTTGGTGATGTACCAGCCGAGAGCGGTGGTCAAGCCGTAGTCGTCCGGGTTGCGCCGCAGGATCTCGGCCATGGTGGCGATCCCGTGCGTGCTGTAGTTGTTCCCCGGGCCGCCGCCGAAGGTCAGTCCGCCGGTCACCGTCAGCGGCCGGGACGGATCGTCGATCGGCAGCCCCAGGGCCGCCGCGCCGACCTGGACGGCCACCGGAAAACACGAGTACAGGTCGATATGCGCGATATCGTCGATTCCGATTCCCGCCCCGGCCAGGGCCGCCCGGCCGGCCGCGGCGATCGCCGGGGACGCGGCCATATCCGTGCGCTCGGAGACGTACCACGTATCGGTGCCGGTCGCGCCACCGTGCGGGAAGATCCACCGATCCCGGGGCACTCCGGCCGAGTCCGCAGCGGCGGCGCTGCACAGGATGAGGCCGGCACCCTGGTCGACGGTGAGGTTGGCCACGAGCAGCTTCGGATACGGACTGGAGACCATGCGGTTGCCGGGCCCGGGCGTGATCAATTCGGCGACCTCACGCTCCCGCGGCAGCCAGGCATACGGATTGCGAGCCGCGACCTCGGAGAATCGGGACCAGAGTTCGCCGATCCGGGCCCGATGCGTTTCGATGTCCAGCCCCAGCCGGTTGCGCATGGCCGATTCCATCAGCGCGTACATATAGATGGGGCCCCACAGCCCGGCCGCGGTCTCCATATCGCTGTTGGGTCCGTCGAGGGCCCCCACCACCTGATCGGGGCGGGCGTGTTCGTCCTGTTCGGGCCAGTCCGGTTCGGTGCCGGCCCGTTTGGCGGCGGTCCACGACGCCACCGACTCGGCCCCGCAGAGCAGGGCGATATCCGTCTTGCCCTCGGTGATCTCCCGGCCCAGCAGATTGAGCAGTCGTTGCGGCGCGTCACCGCCGGCGGGCGCCGACTGGATGGTGCGCTTCGGGGTCGCGCCCAGTTCTCCGGCTATCAATACGCCCAAGTCAGGGTAGGTGCGGCTCACCGGCGCAACGGAGGCGATCACATCGGCCGAGCGCAACAGCGCGTCCCCGGTCCCGCTGTCTGCACCCGCGCGGCGCAGCGATTCGGCTGCCAACTCGACAGGGCCCGGCAGTCCCGGTTCACCCGGCCGGTGCACGATCTGGCCTACGCCGACGAGCACTGGTGTGCGCGGGTCCATTCCGGCTGGCAGCATACGTCCTCCGCTTCTTCGCTGAAGTGAGCCGCTGAAATTCGCGGTTAACTTCTCGATTAGACCATGGAGTGATCTACGTCGCTCTGCGGACCGGAGGAATTCGCTCTCTGACCGGCGCCGTATCGAAGTTTCCGGCACGCGTCTCGTGACACCTCCGCAAAACCATGGGCAATACCTCTGATCAGGGCAAACTCACTGCTAACATATCCGCGATCTACCAGCCAGTCGAAATGTGCCGTGTATCACATACAGGTGCCTCACATATGGCCGCGGCGGTTTTCGACCCGACCCGGAGGTCCGACGACCTTGAAGAGAACGGGATCCATTGTGATATCGCTGCTGGTGGGCGCATCGGTCGCGTTATCGGCGGCCATCCCATCGGCCACCGCGAATCCCAACGCGATCAACCCCATTCCGGTATTGAACGGCACCAACGGCCTCCCCCAGTTGCACGGTGCCACCCGGGCCGTTTTCCAGGTGACCGGAATGGCGAGCCCGAACAACACCCACAACTACAACATGCTCGGCACCGATCTCGGGATCATGTGGGACAACGGCCGGGGCGAAATGCTGACCGCTTTCGGTGATACCGCCGGCCTCGGCTTTCCCAACCTGCTCGCCGGGAGCATGTGGGCATGGCGTAGCAATGTATTGCTACGCAGCCACACCCGCGATCCCCGGAACGGGATCTACTTCGACAGCGTGGTCCGCGATGTCTTCGGCCAGGCCAGGGACCTCGTACCCAGCCCGAAGATCCCCTTCCTCGAGATCAGCCGCATTCCCACCGCCGGTATATCCGTGAACGGTGTCCAATACATGAGTCTGATGTCGGTGAAGAGCTGGGACACCCCGGGGGAATGGACCACGAATTATTCCGGTCTGGCCGCTTCGGCGGATAACGGGGAAACGTGGGCCGATCTCGCCTTCACTCGCCGGCCCAATGAAGGCGCGAACCGCAATTTCCAGATGAACGCCTTCCTGAAGAACGCTGGATTCGTCTATGTATACGGAACCGCGTCAGGGCGCGACAACGCCGCATACGTGTCCCGGGTCCGCGAGGCGGATATACAGGATCTGGCCGCCTACGAATACTGGGACGGCACCACCTGGAAACGCGACGACGTGAACGCCGCCCGGCCCATAATGCACGGCGTCGGGGAACTGTCGGTTATGTGGAACGACTATCTGGGGCAATTCGTTTCGCTCACCACCGATCCGTTCAACTCGGTGGTGATGCGCACCGCTCCGGCCCCGGCGGGTCCGTGGAGTGAACCGCGCGTTCTGATCGATACACGCGAACTTCCCACAGCCTATGCCCCGTCGATTTTCCCGTATCAAACCGGCGACGAACTCTACTTCCTCACCACTGTGCACAATCAGTACAACGTGGTATTGATGCGCACTCGGTTGTAACCGCCGGCGTCGCCCGATATGCCACCGCCTCCATACACTGGCAGCATGGAGGCGGCCGACTGGGATGCGCGGTATGTGCAGAGCGAACTCGTCTGGGGCGCACCGCCCAACAACACGGTGGTGGAGTTCGTACACGGCCTGGAACGCCGGATCCCCCGGCTACCCGGCCCCGATGGGCAGGTTCCCGAACTGCCGCGCGTTCTCGACCTGGCCTGCGGAGAGGGCCGCAACGCCCTGTGGCTGGGCACCCACGGCTGGTTGGTGCACGGAGTGGATTTCTCGCAGGTGGGCATCGATAAGGGCCGGACCGTGGCAACCCGGCTGGCCCGCTCGATCCGGGAGCGGATCAGCTGGCAGTGCGCCGATCTCACGGACCCGGCGGTCGATCTCGGCGGGCCCTACGAACTGGTGCTGATGGTCTTCCTGCATCTTCCCGGCACACAGCGCCGCGATCTGCTCCGCCGAGCGGCGGGGTTGCTCACCCCCGGCGGCATGCTGTTGGTGCTCGGTCACCACAGCGCGAACCCGGCCCGGGGGCACGGCGGCCCGCAGGACCCGGAGATCCTGTTCACTCCCGAGGACATCGTCGCCGATCTGGGCACGGATTCCGGACTGGAAATCGATACCGCCCGGGAGGTGTTCCGGCCGACCGAGGGCAGGGACGCGATCGACGCACTGGTGGTCGCGACCAAACCTCTTCCGGCCCCGTAGCGCCGCGGTCAGGCCCGCCAGCGCTCGAACCAGGGCGCCAGCGTCTCCGCGATCTCCTCGAACCCGCTACGGAAGGAATGCGGTTGCCCCGGGATCACCCGGACCTCCGCGGCGTCGGCGGCCTCGGGGACACCGAACGGATCGCTGCCGCCGTTGATCACCACCACCTCGGCCGTCCCCGCCGCCAGTAGTTCGGCACGGCGCGTCTGCTCCGGTTTTCCCGGCGGATGCAGCGGAAACGACAGCGCCACGATTCCCCGTACGCCGAGTTCGGTGGCGGTCCGGCACGCTACCCGCGCCCCGTTGCTGCGACCGCCCTGGACCAAGGGCAGCTCGGCGCCGAATTCCGCACGCAACCCGGCCACCACTTCGGCCCAGGCCCTGTCCTGCGGTTCGGGTCTGCCCGGCGCGCGACGCCCGGCGACCCGGTAGGGCTGCAGCACACGCGCCACCATCCCACCCGCGGCCAGCGCGGTATCCCGCACCGTGCGGATGTCCCGGCTCTCCACTCCGCCACCCGCACCATGGGTGAAAACCAAGAGGAACGCGGGGTCGCCCGCACCGTCGATCTCGGCTTCCGCGGGCCCGGCGCTCGTTTCGATCCGCACGATTCACCCTAACCAGCCGCCGAACGGGGTGGTCCCCGGCATATCCGGAGCGCCCGTGTTCGTCACATCACAATGCCGCGGGACCGCGTTGCCCCCCGCCTTACCCGTCGGTAATATACTCTTTAAGTTACCCGCGAGTAGACTGCCGCGTTCCGGTAGCTACCCGATGGCGACAACGGGCGGGAACGGCACGGATACCGACCGCACCCGACTCAACGGAGAGTGAGTATCACAATGGGTCATTACAAGAGCAACGTCCGCGACCTGGAGTTCAACCTCTTCGAGGTACTCGGCCTCGGGAGCATCCTGGAATCCGGCGCCTACGGCGACCTGGACGCCGATACCGTCAAGGAAATGCTCAACGAGGTCCGCCGGCTGGCCGAGGGCCCGCTGGGCGAATCCTTCGCCGACGCCGACCGCAACCCGCCGGTCTTCGACCCCGAAACCCACAGCGTCTCCCTCCCCGAGTCGTTCAAGAAGAGCTACCGCACCCTCCAGGAGGGTGGCTGGGATTCCTACTCCGTCACCCCCGAACTGGGCGGAATCGAATTCCCCCGCGCCGCCTACTGGGCCATCGCGGAACTGATCCTCGGCGCCCAGCCCGCGGCCTTCATGTACGCCGCCGGCCCCGGTTTCGCGAACATCTTCTACAACAACGCGACCGACGAGCAGAAGAAATGGGCCAAGATCGCGGTCGAACAGGGCTGGGGCGCCACCATGGTGCTCACCGAGCCCGACGCCGGATCCGATGTGGGCGCCGGCCGCACCAAGGCCGTACAGCAGGAGGACGGCTCCTGGCATATCGAGGGTGTGAAGCGGTTCATCACCTCGGCCGACTCCGACGACCTCTTCCCGAACATCATGCACCTGGTACTCGCCCGCCCCGAGGGTGCGGGACCGGGCACCAAGGGCCTGTCGCTGTTCTTCGTGCCGAAGTTCCACTTCGACCCCGAAACCGGCGAACTCGGCGAGCGCAACGGCGTTTTCGTGACCAATGTCGAGCACAAGATGGGCCTGAAGGTTTCGGCCACCTGTGAGGTGACCTTCGGCGGCCACGGCGTCCCGGCCAAGGGCTGGCTCGTGGGCGAGGTGCACAACGGTATCGCGCAGATGTTCGAGGTCATCGAGCATGCGCGCATGATGGTCGGCACCAAGGCCATCGCCACCCTGTCCACCGGCTACCTGAACGCGCTCGACTACGCCAAGCAGCGTATCCAGGGCGCCGACCTGACCAAGATGGCCGACAAGACGGCGCCGCGGGTCTCCATCACCCACCACCCGGATGTCCGGCGCAGCCTGGCCACCCAGAAGGCGTACGCCGAAGGCCTGCGCGCGGTGTACCTCTACACCGCCGCCCACCAGGACGCCGATATCGCCGCCGCCGTCTCCGGTGCCGACGCCGATACCGCGGCCCGGGTCAACGATCTGCTGCTGCCGATCGTCAAGGGTGTGGGTTCGGAACGGGCCTACCAGTACCTGACCGAATCCCTGCAGACCCTGGGCGGTTCCGGCTTCCTGCAGGACTACCCGATCGAGCAGTACATCCGCGACGCCAAGATCGACTCGCTGTACGAGGGCACCACCGCCATCCAGGCGCAGGACTTCTTCTTCCGCAAGATCGCCCGTGACCGGGGTGTGGCGCTGGGGCATGTGGCCGGCCAGATCCAGAAGTTCATCGACTCCGAGGCGGGCAACGGCCGGCTCAAGTCCGAACGCAAACTGCTGGCCACCGCTCTCGAGGACGTACAGGCCATGGCCGCCACCCTCACCGGGCATCTGATGGGTGCGCAGGAGCAGAGCGATGAGCTGTACAAGGTCGGCTTGGGCTCGGTGCGGTTCCTGCTCTCGGTCGGCGACCTGCTGATCGGCTGGCAGCTGCTGCGTCAGGCCGAGATCGCCGGTGCGGCCCTCGATGCCGGCGCCGAGGGCGCGGACAAGTCCTTCTACCAGGGCAAGGTCGCGGTCGCGCAGTTCTTCGCACGCAATATCCTGCCGGAGCTGACCGCCACCCGGACCGTCCTGTCCAACCTCGACAACGACATCATGGAGCTGGACGAAGCGGCTTTCTGATCCGTTCCTTTTCCGCCGCGGCGGCCCGGAGGTTCTCCGGGCCGCCGCGGTCGTTTGGGCGGATCGGATCGAAACGTGGTGGCACGGGGCATTTTCGTCCAGCTCGACATCCGAACCTCGATCCCGCCCTGCGCTGCGTGATCAATGGCAAGATGGCCCGCAGAATTGCCGCGAGTTCCGTAGGAGGACACCGACAATGAGCCGCCGCCCGCTGTCCGTACTCGTACGCGCCGGGATCGTCGGTGCCACCGCCGCTCTCGTGCTGACCGGTTCGGCCGGGGCGGATCCCAACAATGTGAACCCGATTCCCGGTATCAACGGCGAGCCGCGGGGACTGCCGGCCCTGCCGGGCGAGACCCAGGCCGTTTTCCAGGTGACCGGGATGGACAGCCCCAACCGGACCCAGCAGGTGAATGTGCTCGGCACCGATCTGGGCATCATGTGGGACGACGGAGCCGGTACCCTGCTCACCGCGTTCGGTGATTCCGCGGGGTTGGGCATACCGAATATGCTGGCCGGCAGCGTATGGGCGTGGACCAGCAATGTGATCTTCCACAGCCGTACCAAGGACCCCTCGCAGGGAATCGTTTTCGACGGCGCGGTGCCGAATCCGCTCCCGAGTCCGAAGATCCCGGGTATCGAGATCAGCCTCATCCCCACCGCCGGTATCGCGGTGGGCGGGGTGCAATATCTGAGCCTGATGTCGGTGAAGGAATGGGGCGACCACGGCCGGTGGATCACCAATTTCTCCACTCTCGCCGCTTCCGCCGACGGCGGCCGCAGCTGGGCCCAGCTACCGACCACACGCCGGGCCAATGTGGACGGCCACGAACGTTTTCAGCAGAACGCCTTCGTGAAAGACGCGGGGTACGTCTACCGGTACGGCACACCGGCGGGCCGCGATCACCCGGGATATGTGTCCCGCGTCCGTGAAGCCGCGATCGCGGATATCGACGCCTACGAGTACTGGGACGGCCGGGAATGGAAACCGAACGATCCCGAGGCTTCGGTGCCGGTGGTCGAGGGCGTAGCGGAACTCTCGGTGCAGTGGAACGAGCACCTGGGGCAATTCGTCATGCTGACGACGGATCCGGGCAACTCGGTCGTCCTGCGCACCGCCGACGCACCGCAGGGGCCGTGGAGCGCTCCCCGCGTGCTGGTGGAGGCCGCCGACCTGCCCACCGCCTACGCGCCGATGATCTTCCCCTATCAGACCGGCAGCGATCTGTATTTCCTGCTCACGGTGCACCGGCAATACAACGTGCTGCTGATGCGTACCCCCCTGTAACCGCGGCCCCGCACGAATCGTTCGCGGAGAGGGCGTCGCCGGTCAGCGACCGCTGTCCTCGCCACCGCTCGGCGCGGACGTCGGCTCGTCCGATTCCTTCTTCTCGTCGGGCGCCTCGCATTTCACCTCCGGTACCGGGTCGTATTTCACCGTGCGGGTGGTCCGGGAGATCTCCCCGCCCGTATTGATATCGGTGATCACGCGAGTATCGGAAATGGTGAAGCCCGGCGCGCCCTGCGACGGGATACAGTCGTCGCCCTCGGGCAGGGTGATGGTTTCCGGTTCGGTCGGCTTGGTTTTCTCACCGGTGATCGATTCCACGTTCACCGTCTTGGTGCCCCAGATACGCACCGTCACCTGGTAGCTGTCCGCGAACGCCTGGATGTACAGGCCGTGCGGGGTGTTGTTGCGGAACTGCAGATCGATCGCGCCGTCGAAAACGGTCGCTTCCCGGGCCGCCGGGTACCGGGAGATGTAATAGCTGTGCTCGGTATGGCCCGCGTCCTCCAGCCCGGCGAAGTACGCGGCGTTGTAGAGCGTGGTGGCGAACTGGCTGATCCCACCGCCGACGGCTTTACTGGGACGCCCGTGGTCGATGATGCCGGATTCCACATAGCCCTCGGCCGCGCCGCGCGGGCCGGTATGCCCGTTCAGTGAGAAGGTGTCACCAGGTTTGACGACGGCTCCGTTCACCTCCTGGGCGACCGTACGGATGTTCACCCCGGAGGGCCCGCTGAAACCGCTGGTGGTGAACTCGCCCATCACCTCGGTGATACCGAGGGCCTCCGCGGCCTGGGTGGTGAGCGCGGGTTCGATCCGCTCGTAGATCGCGGGGGTGGACCGCTGGGGGCCGGCGGCGGCGAGCATGGCGGGCAGCTGTTCCAGCGTGCGCTCCCAGTTGATCTTGTCGCCGACGACCGAGGGAACGACGGTGGGCGTACCCGAGAACGTGAAGGTCGCGTCCTCGGGTTCCACCTCGGTATCGGCCAGCTGCGGAGCGAGCAGGTCGGTGGCGACCCGGTGGTCGAACTCGACCCGCAGACCACCGTTGCCGTCGGGCACGAAATCGACGATCGCGGCGATCTGCTCGGGCTCCAGGGTGGCCTCGGTGCCACCTTTGCCCGTGTACACCACCGGACCGCTCACGGCGGGTTCGGCGATCTGGTGCAGGGCCTGCTGGATCGCGTCCCGCCGCACCGCGGGCGGAGCGGTCGCCACCGGCAGGTCCAGGGTGCTCGCGGTAGCCCACTGTTCGGTGAGTACGGTCCGCGCGGCGGGCTGGTCCAGCATCCGGCCGGGCACGGGGTTCACCGCGACCGGCTGGATTCCCTGGAACTCGACACTGCCCTCCACTGGCGGCTGATCGTAGACGCTCAATTCGGCGAAGGTATCGCTCAGCTCGGCCTCGTCGACAGCGGTGGCCACCGGAACCTCTCGGTCGGCCACGAGGGACAGCAGCCGGGCGGCCGGGTTGAGCGGCTGACCGCCCACCCGTTCCCAGGTGGCGTCCCAATCCACGCCCAGACCGGCGGCGGCAGGCACCACCTGGGTCTGTATATCGGCGATCTTCACCGGCACCACTTCGCCTGCCCGGGCGTCGAGCGCGGTCTGCAGTTTCGCGTGGGCTTCCTCGCGATCCATTCCGCCGATGGCGATCCCCGCGACCTCGACCCCACGCGGCACCTTGCCGGAGGTCAGCACCAGATCGGCGATATAGCCGACCAGCGCGATACCGAACACGACCGCGGCCACCACCAGCACCCGCCGGGCGGACGCGGAATCACGCAGCCGGGCCCGAACGGCATGCAACCGGCCCGCCCGGTCGCCGGAACCACGGGAGCCCCCGCGGGCGAGCGGACCACGCGGCGCAGCCGCGGATGAGCCGGACGAACCCTGCGCCATCACGTCCCGGGTGGTGGGATTATCGGGGTGTCCGGGCCACGAGGACGGCCCGCCGTCGGCCAGGCGACGGGTGAGGGCGGTCGAATCGAAAACCTCGGTCGGTGCGTCCGGATCCAGCGAACCGGGCTCGTCCGAGGCAGCCGGGCCCGCGGACGGCAACGCGACCTCGGGGCCCGCGGACGGCGGCGCGACAGCGGGGCGGGGGAACTGCTGGGTGACGAAATCGGGCCCGGTCGGGTCGGCGGAATCGGGTACGGGGCCGGGTGGCTCCGGGAGGGGGTGGCCGTGGGGAGCCTGCTCCGCACCGGGCCGGGGGCCGGAAGAGCCCATGGGCGCCGAAGCGGAGGTTTGCGGCGGGGTGACACTGGAAACAGAGTCAGGAGAGGGCTCCGGCCCATTCGGCCCGGAGGGCGGCTGCTCACCGGCGGCCTTGACCGGATGCAGCCAGGAACTACCGCCTCGCCAACCGGGTACGACGGTCTCCGCGGGATCCGCGGGTGCGGACGGCGGGTGCGCACGGCCGGTGCCGAGCGGCTGGTGTGGGCCGCCGGCGGTAGGCCGCGGGTGGCCGAGGCCGTGTCCGTCGCCTCGGTCGGTGTGCGATTCGCCGCTCACGAACCGTCCTCCCCAATCGAAATGTCTTTCGGAACCCGCGGGGATGCGAGCCTTCGCCAACGATAGTTGTCCGAACTGTAATCTCCAGTGCCGGATCGATCACAGCTACGCCATCTGGTCGCGATCGGCGTCACATTTGAGCCAGCGAGTGCTCGGGCCTCGGACAGCAGAGCGGCCCCGTGCAGTCGCCGGGTCGGGGGTCAGGCGAATACACGGGGCCGACCGGTATATCGGCGGCACAGCCGGAGTGTTACACCGGGCTCATCGGAAGATCGTCCACCGGCGGGCACAATCGGTATCACATGCGTTCCGGGCTCCTACCCACGCGAAGGAGACGCGCGATGCAGTTGGGCATGATCGGCCTCGGCCGGATGGGCGCGAATATCGTGCGCCGGATCGTCGCGAACGGCCACACCGCGGTGGGGTGCGAACGCCGCGCCGACGTCATCGACGACCTCGCGGCCGAATTGGGCGGTGGCTTCCGGGGCAGCACCGACCTCGCCGAATTCGTCGCCGCCCTCGACACCCCCCGGGTGGTGTGGGTGATGATCCCCGCCGGCCTCACCGGAGGCGTCATCGAGCAACTGGCGGATCTGCTCGCGCCCGGCGATATCGTCATCGATGGTGGGAACAGCCGCTACCACGACGATATCGCCCGCGCGGCGAAGCTGGACCCGCTCGGTATCCACTATCTCGATATCGGAACCTCGGGCGGGGTGTTCGGCAGGGAACGTGGTTTCTGTCTCATGGTCGGCGGTGCGGTGGAGCCGTTCCGGCATATCGAACCGTTGCTGCGGGCCATCGCGCCCGGCGTCTCGGCCGCCCCGCGGACCCCGGGGAGAACCGGGGAACCCACTCCGGCCGAGCAGGGCTACCTGCACTGCGGTCCGGCCGGGGCCGGCCACTTCGTGAAAATGGTGCACAACGGCATCGAATACGGCGTCATGGCGGCATATGCGGAAGGATTCAACATTCTACACAAGGCCGACCACGGCGACCGGGCGACCGGCGCCTACTCGGCGGAGGAGACACCGCTCGAGCATCCCGAGTACTACCGCTACGACATCGATATCGCCGAGGTAGCCGAGGTGTGGCGACGTGGCTCGGTGGTGGCCTCGTGGCTGCTGGATCTGACCGCGGCCCAACTACGCGCCGACCCCGGTCTGGACTCCTTCGGCGGACGGGTCTCCGACTCCGGCGAGGGTCGCTGGACCCTGGACGCGGCGGTCGATATCGGCGTACCGGCGCCGGTACTCGCCGCGGCGCTGTTCCAGCGCTTCGGCTCGCGCGGCGCATCGGAGTACGCCGACAAAACCCTGTCGGCGATGCGCGAGGCGTTCGGTGGGCATCATGAGCTGCCCGAGACGGAGTAGACCGCTTTCTCCACACCACACGGAACGGGCCGATCAGCCTATGGCAGTACCGGCACACGGCGGGTGTCCCCCCGGCGGACGCGGCCGTCGGGATACCCCGCCGGCCACGCGGACGCCGGCGCACCACGACCGCCGACGAATCGGCGCGCGGAGCCCCCGACCCCTCGACCGGGGCGCCGCGACCGGCCGCGCCGACACGCCGGGCACGCGCGGCCCCTCTTCCGAGGGGCCGCGGGACCCGGTGGGGTCAGCGCTCCAGGATCGCGACCACGCCCTGTCCACCGGCGGCGCAGATGGAGATGAGCGCCCGGCCGGAGCCCTTCTCCGCCAGGAGCTTCGCGGTCTGGGCGACGATCCGGCCGCCGGTGGCCGCGAAGGGGTGCCCGGCGGCCAGCGAGGAGCCGTTCACGTTGAGTTTGGTGCGGTCGATGGAACCGAGAGCCCCGTCCAGCCCCAGCCGCTCCTTGCAGTACTGATCCGATTCCCAGGCCTGCAGGGTGGCCAGCACCACCGACGCGAAGGCCTCGTGGATCTCGTAGTAGTCGAAATCCTGCAGGGTGAGCCCGTTGCGGGCCAGCAACCGAGGTACCGCGTAGGTGGGAGCCATGAGCAGCCCGTCGGGCCCGTGGATGTAATCGACGGCGGCGACTTCGCTGTCCACCAGCCGAGCCAGCACCGGAAGGCTGCGCTCGGCGGCCCATTCCTCACTGGACAGCAGCACGGCCGAGGCGCCGTCGGTGAGGGGGGTGGAGTTACCCGCGGTCATGGTGGCATCGCCCAGCTTCACACCGAAGACCGGTTTCAGGGTGGCGAGCTTCTCCAGGGAGGAATCCGGCCGCAGATTGTCGTCGCGGGTCAGCCCGAGGAAGGGGGTGACCAGATCATCGAAGAAACCACGTTCGTAGGCGGCGGCCATGTTCTTGTGCGACAGGTAGGCGAGCTCGTCCTGCGCCTCGCGGGCGATACCGAACTCCTTGGCCGTGACGGCCGCGTGCTCCCCCATCGACAGCCCGGTGCGCGGTTCGGCGTTGCGCGGGATCTCGATACCGATCATGCCCGGCCGCAGCTGGCCCACCAGTTTGAGACGTTCGGCGTTGGTACGGGCACGATTGATCTTCAGCATCCATTCGCGCATCCGCTCGCTGACGCCGATCGGCGCGTCGGAGGTGGTGTCGGTACCGCCGCCGATTCCCGCCTCGATCCGGCCGGCCGCGATGGCGTCGCCCACGGTGACGATCGCCTGCAGACCGGTACCGCAGGCCAGCTGCAGATCATGGGCCGGGGTGTAGGGGCTGAGCCGGCTACCCAGCACGCTCTCCCGGATCATGCCGTGCTCGCCGACCCGCTTGAGGACCGCGCCGCCGGCCACCATGCCCAGCCGTTCGCCCTGCAGATTGAAACGGCTCACCAAGCCGTCCAGGGTCGCGGTGAACATGTCCTGGTTGGAGGCCTGCGCGTACGCCTTGTCGGAACGCGCGAAGGGGATGCGGTTACCGCCGAGGATGGCGACCGGACGTGTCGAACGGGGTGTGGTGGTCACTCGGGTCTCCCAGGTTGTCGAGGTGGCGAGATGGTCGGGTGCTCCGGCCCCGGGCCGCGGTACCCAGCCGCGGCGCCGACGCCCGCCCGCGATCGGTTTACGATAAACTTACTCCGGAGTAAGTTCAATGTCGACACCGGTACCGACACCACAACGAGCAACAGGAAAAGGTGGGAACAGTGGCAGCCAAGAGCAAGGGTGCACCCAACCTCTACGGATCGTTCGTCAATTCCGCGCCGGGCGGGTTCCTCGCGAACAAGCTGGGCCTGCCGAAGCCGGAGAAGTTGCGCCGCTACGTACCCGGTGAGCCGCCGCTTCCGGGCCCGGTACTGCTGGGCGGCAAGGGCCGGGTCGCCGAACCGCTGCGCGCGCTCCTGGCCGACGACTACACCTTCGCCGATTCGCCGGCCGCCGGCACCAAGTACGGCGCGCTGGTCTTCGACGCCACGGGGATCGGCAGCATCGAAGACCTGTCCCAGCTGTTCGAGTTCTTCCAGCCCGCCATGCGCAGCATCGCCCCGTCCGGCCGGGTGCTGGTCATCGGCACCACCCCGGAACTGGCCGGGACCGTGGACGGCCAGATCGCACAGCGGGCGCTCGAGGGCTTCACCCGGTCGGTGGGCAAGGAACTGCTGCGCGGCGCCACCTCGCAACTGGTGTACCTGCATCCGGAAGCCGCCCCGGCGGCCACCGGGCTCGCCTCGACGCTGCGGTTCGTACTCTCGGCCAAATCGGCGTTCGTGGACGGTCAGGTGATCCGGGTCGGCAAGGACGACGCCGTCGCCCCGGCCGACTGGAACCGTCCGCTGGACGGGAAGGTCGCCGTGGTCACCGGAGCGGCGCGCGGTATCGGCGCCACCATCGCCGAGGTCTTCGCCCGCGACGGCGCCCAGGTCATCGTGGCCGATATCCCGGCCGCCGGTGAGGCGCTGGCCGAGACCGCCAACAAGGTGGGCGGTACCGCGCTGGCATTGGATGTCACCGCACCGGACGCCGCCGAACGGCTCGCCGAATTCGCCACCGAACGGTTCGGCGGGATCGACATCATCGTGCACAACGCCGGTATCACCCGGGACAAACTGCTGGCGAACATGGACGCGGGCCGGTGGAACGCCGTGCTGAACGTGAACCTCGCCGCTCCGCACCGGATCACCCAGGGCCTGGTTGCCTCGGGCGCCCTGAAGGAGGGCGGCCGGGTGATCGACGTATCCTCCATCGCGGGTATCGCCGGCAACCGGGGCCAGACCAACTACGGCGCGTCCAAAGCCGGTGTGATCGGCATGGTGAATGCCGAGGCGCCCGCCCTGGCCGAGAAGAACATCACCATCAATGCCGTGGCACCCGGTTTCATCGAAACCGCCATGACCGCGGCCATCCCGCTGGCCACGCGCGAAGGCGGCCGGTTGATGGCTTCCCTGAACCAGGGCGGCCAGACCGTGGACGTCGCCGAGACCATCGCCTACTTCGCCAGCCCGGCGTCGAACGCGGTGAACGGCAATATCGTCCGGGTCTGCGGCCAGAGCATGATCGGCGCGTGATGACCGAGATCATCACCCTCGACGCACCGCCCAAGAACGGCAGCCTGTACGTGAAGGCGGCACTGGGCGCGGTCCCGGTTCCGTTCGTGTCCGGCCGCAAGGACGCCATCCCGGACCGGGAGGTCCGGCTCGACGGTTTCCGGGTGGATCCGGAGCATCTGGCCGCCTATTGCCGGGCCACCGGCCTGCGCTTCGGGGATACGCTGCCGCTGACCTACCCGTTCGTCATCACCTTCCCGATGGTGATGAAACTGGTGGTGCAGCGTGATTTCCCGTTCGTCGCGGTCGGTGCCGTCCACGCGGAGAACCTGATCGAACGCGGCCGGGAGATCTCGGTGAGCGAACCGCTGGACATCACCGCGCGTATCGAGAATCTCCGCGAGCACCCCAAGGGTCTGCTGGTGGACGCGATCAGCGAGATCCGGGTGGGCCGGGAACTGGTGTGGCGGCAGGTCACCACCTTCCTGCACCAGCAGAAGACTTCGCTGTCGGGCGGTCCGAAACCGGAGCCGAAACCGGAAGAGGTGCCTCCGCCCCCGCTGCGGACCCTGAAGGTGGATCAGCAGACGATCACCCGGTACGCGAACGCCTCCGGCGATCAGAATCCGATCCACACCTCGGCCCTGGGCGCCAAGGCCTTCGGATTCCCCCGCGCGATCGCCCACGGAATGTGGTCGGCGGCGGCGATTCTGGGCAGCCTGGAAGGACGTATCCCCGGCCGCGTCTCCTATGCGGTGAAATTCGGTAAGCCGGTCCTGCTGCCGGCGACCGTGAACGTGTACGCGGATCCGGCCGATGGCGGCTGGGAGCTGGCCCTGCGGCATCCGAAGAAGGGATACCCGCACCTCACGGCCACGTTGCGCTGACCGAGACCCCATCGAGCGGGAAACCCCGCCCCGGGCTTTCCGGGGCGGGGTTTCCCGTCTCCGGCCCGTACGGGCCTTTGCCTACCGGAGGATCCGGTACGAACCCTCACCCATAGACGAAGGCTCCCCGGACCTGCCGTCCGGGGAGCCTTCGCGGTACGTCGGCGCTACAGCTTCTTCGGGAGTTCTATGGTCTCCGTCGGGGCATCGGCGTCGGCGCGCGGGAGGGTGGTGGTCGGCGCGTCCGCGTCGACACCGGTCGGCGCCGATCCGCTCGGCCGCCGGCCCGAGGGGCCCGTGGCGCGAGCCGGCTCACCGGATCCGCCGCCCTTGACGCCGAGCACGATGCCCGCGATCAGGGCGATGACACCGAGGACACCGAGGACGATCGGCAGGATACGGCCGAACAGCGAGAGCTGGTCCATGCTGTCCTTGGCGATGGCGAGCTGCGATTCGACGGTGTCGGCATCGAAGACCATATGCGCCTTGAGAGCCGTCACCTCCTGCTTGTCGGCGCTGCGGCCGTAGAAGATGTTCAGCTGTTCACCACCCTTGACGATGGTGCCGGTCTGCGGCTCGACCCACACATCGCGGGTATTGCTGTAGAAGCGGTACATGGTGACCGGTTCCTCGCCGCCCTCGACGCCCCATTTGGCCGCGGGCAGGCTCAGCTTGTTCGTCGGGGCCTTGTAGACCTCCGCGAGGTTGGTCACCGGCACCTGCTGCTGGAAGTGGTAGACCGTGGTCCCGTTGATCTCGGTCTCCTCCTGGAACACCATATCGGTGGTGGTCCGGGCGAGGACGTCGAAGTACGGGTAGTTCTTCTTCTCGGTGCCGATCGGGAACCGGTACTGCAACCCGGCGCGGTGCACCGGATCGGCGATGCTCTCGCCCTTGGTATTGGTGGTCATCGCGATCGAGCCGTTGGGGTCGGTGGAGACGGGCTCACCGGTCTTGCGGTCGATGGTGACCCGGTCGACGTAGGCCGTCAGCACGCCGGTATCACCCGCCTTGTCGATCCGGCGCAGCGTGTTACCACCCTGGACGGTCATCTCCTCGGCGTTGGAGGGATCCTCGACGGTCAGGAACCGCTGGGAAACCAGCGGAACGTTCTCGTCGACCTCGGCCGAACGCCCTTCCTGGGTCAGCGAGGTGGAGTCCAGTACCAGACTCTCCTCGTCTTGCTGGTTGACCGCGACCGTGGTGATCTCGAGATCGAGAGGAGTCTTGGCCATCTTGCCGACGGTGTAGGTAGGAATCATCAGCGCGGCAACGATCAGCAACGCGCCGAGACCCACGAGCACGCAGGCAACCGTCCTTCTGGTTCCGGCACTCAGTGCCATGCAAAGTCTCCTCGTCGTAGAACACAGGTCGTTCCGCGGGTACAGCGGGGCGCCGCGGCACTCGTGAGCCCTGACACTAACAGCCTGAGGGGTACCCCGGCGCTGGCGAGGCCGGATTAGGACCGAAAACAAAGAGGCTTCCACGCCCATTGTGAAATACCGGTTTCCCCGGGAACCGGCCGGCCCGGCAGACTGGAGCCCGATGACGACCACTCCGATCACCGGACCCGGAGCTCAGCCCACCACCGAATCGGTTCCGGTCACCGCCACGGCCCCCGGTCCGGCGACGATCACGCCCGCGGCACCGCCACCCGCGGCGCGCCAGCGGGCCTTTCTACCGGCCCTGGAGGGTATGCGCGGCTTGGCGGCACTCGGGGTGCTGCTCACCCATGTGGCCTTCCAGACCGGTGCCACCTCGATTCCGCTGCTCGGCCGCCTGCTGGAACGCTTCGATATGGCGGTGGCGGTGTTCTTCGCCCTTTCCGGCTTCCTGCTGTGGCGGCCGCACGCCCTGGCCGCCCGCGGACAGGTACAAGCGCCCACCCTCGGGTACTACCTGCGGCACCGGGTCGCCCGCATCGTGCCCGCCTACTGGGTGGTGGTGTGCGCGGTGCTGCTGTTGGTACCGGCCGCCGCCGATACCGCCGGCCTGCAGGTATGGCTCTCCAACCTGCTGTTGCTCCAGGTCTTCGTGCCCCTCACGCTGACCGACGGCCTCACCCAGATGTGGAGCCTGTCGGTGGAGGTGGCCTTCTACCTCGTACTGCCGCTGCTGGCATGGCTGCTGCACCGGTTACGCGGGCGCGCCGCCCGGGCGCGGGTACCGGCGGTGCTGGCGCTGGGGCTGATCAGCCTGAGCTGGAACTTCATCCCGGTACCGACCCCGAACGCGATCCACGCCGACAACTGGCTGCCCGCTTACCTACCGTGGTTCGCGGGAGGCATGTTGCTGGCCGAACTGCTGTGCGATGAGCGGCGGGCCTCCTGGCGGCGGATCCTGGGCAAGCAACGGTGGATGTGGGCGGTCGCGGGCACGGCGTTCGTGGCCTCCGCGACCGACCTGGGCGGGGTCGCCGGGCTCACCCGGGCCGAGCCGTGGCAGTACGCGGCGAAGATGGGGCTGGGGGCGGTGATCGGGTTCGCGCTGCTGGCACCGCTGGTCCTCGGCCCGGCGGAGAGAACCCACCGTTGGCTGACCTCGGCCCCGGCCGCGATGGCGGGGCGCTGGTCCTACGGCATCTTCATCTGGCATCTGGCCGTGCTCTCGGTGATCTTCCCCGTTTTCGGGATCCTGCCCTTCCACGGGAACTTCTTCGTCGTACTGGCACTGACCGTGGCCTTCACGCTGCCGATCGCCGCGGCGAGCCATGCCCTGGTGGAGGAGCCCTGCCGGCAGTGGGCGCGGCGATACGACCGGCCGCGGGCCGAGCGCACCTGACCGGCCCCGCGCTCAACAGGAGCAGTCGCAACAGCAGCCGTCGCATTCGCAGCAGCTTCCGCAGTTCGAGCAGCAACTGGCGCAGTCACAGCAGCTACTGCAGGTGTCGCAGCCGCAACCCTGGTCGATCCAGGATTGCCGCCGTTCACCGCTGCACGGCCGGGTGTGTTCGGCGCAGCAGGCGTAACCGGTGCAGTACTGGGTGAGGATCAGCTGGATCGACTCTCCCACGCCGGGCCGCCGGTTCTGCCCCGGAGGGGCCCCCACATCACCGGAACGACCGGTGAGCAGGTTCACCGCGGCACCGCTCGCCGCGGCCGGCGGCGGCGCGACGCTACGGCCGAGGCGGCGCACCGCCGTGGCCAGCGGGTCCAGCAGGGCCCAGCGCAATGCGGGGACGTGGGTGAGTTCGGCTGTGCGCAGCGTCGCGCGCAGCGCCCGATGAGAATCGCGGACCAGGTCGTAGGCACGCGCCGGCGTCGTTCCGGTGGCGGCGAGCGGATTGAAACGGCCCGCGGCGGTATCGGCGGTGTAATCGGTGAGTGCGTCGGCGAGATGTGCTATCCGCCCGAACTCCGCGCCCGCCGTGCGCAGGGGCTCGGCATTGCCGGGGTGACCGGCCAGTACGGCTGTATGCGCGAAGAACTCGGCGGCACAGCGGCGGCTCGCGACGGTCAGTTCGTCGAGCGCGGCGGTATCGCGGGGAGCGGCGGCGATCCGGCGTTCGGTGGCCGCCTGCGCCTCGACGGCCGCGACCAGCGGCCGGATATCGAGACCGATGGCGGCGGCCCGGGTATGCGCTCCCGCCGCCCAGCCGGTGGCGACCCGGCGCATGGGCCGGTGCAGCCGGGGGCGGGTATCCCCGTCGTCGATATGGTCACCGACCTTGGCGGATCCGAGCAGCAGGGCGGCGGTGGCGGCCAGCTGGACGGGAGCCGAAGCACCCACCGGTACCCGCGCGGTGCGCATACCGCGCAGAGGGCACGGGCCGGCGGTACGCCGCGGCGCGGGATCCGCGGCCTGCGCTTCGGTGAGTATTCCCAGGACGACGGCATCGGTATTGGTGGCACCACGAGCGAGCTGCCCGTTCCCGTCGCGCAGCCCCAGGCACAACCCGCACATATGTGACTGCCAGAGCCCGGGGTCGATCCCGTATCTGGCGGCGCCGTGCCGGCACGGCCGCAACATTCCGAACACTTACCCTCCCGAACGGGCCCGGACCACGGCACCCGCGCGGGAATCGAAACTACGGAGCCCGGACGGCCCGCGCAACCGCGGAAGCGGTTGCGCGGGATGCGGTTCCGGACTATTCGGGCATTTCGGCGCTCTCCACGGGGCCGGGCTTACGGCCGGACAGCCCCCGCCAGGCCAGCGCGTCGAGCAGGTCCACGGCCTCGGCCACATCGATACGGCCGCTGGCCACGGTATCGGCGATCGCCTCACCGGCACCGATCACCGCGACGGCGACGATATCGAAATTGGTGCCCGGTTCGGCGTGCTTGGCGCTGGACTCCAGGAGTTTGGCGGTGAGCTCGATGACCCGCTCGCGGGCGTTCTCGATTTCGGAGGCGAAAGCCTGCTGGCCGAGTGCCTGCCGGTAGAGGACCTGCCACGAGTTGCGGTGGGTGTCGACGAACCCGAGGAACCCCTCCAGGGCGGTGCGCAATTGTTCGTGCGGGCTGAGCAGCGGGTTACCGGCCGGAGCGACGGATTCGAGGAAGCGCAGCCCCTCACGCTGGATACACGCGCGGAAGAGTTCGTCCTTGGAGCCGTAGTAGAGATACAGCATCGGCTTGGATATCTCGGCTTCGGCCGCGATGGCGTCCATGGAGGTTTCGTGGAAGCCCTTGCGCGAGAAGACTTCGACCGCGGCGTCGAGCATCTGCTGCTCACGCACCGCCCTCGGAAGTCTCTTCGTACCGCCCGCCATCACGTCTCCTACCGCATCGAGCCCTTCATATTACTCCAAAGTAAGTTCCGCGGGACCGGAACACCGGCGGACCATCCGCGTCGATGGATTTCCGGAATATCCGGCGCACCCGCAAGGCACCGGCCACGACCGCACAGCCGCGACCGCGAATCAGCAGACGCGCGCGACCTGCTTGTAGTCCGCCATACGCAGTACCGAGGCATCCACCCGCTCCATCGGCAGGCGTCCGGTCGCCACCGCGTCCTCCAGGCGGTCCAGCACCCGTCCGACGGCCTCGGTACTGATCCACAGAGCATTGTCGGCACCGGCCACGAGCGTGGCCTCGACCGCCTCCTCGATGGACATCCGATCGGTGATGGCGGCCATACCGCTGAGATCGTCGGTGAAGACGACACCCTCGAACGGGGCCGCACCGTAACCGGAACCCTGGCGCAGCAGGGTCATGACCTCGGGGCTGATACTGGCGGGCACGCCCGGAGTGGTCAGGCCGGGCACATCCAGATGGCCGACCATCACGGCGGACCCCGAATCGATGAGCTCACGGAACGGCACCAGATCGCGGGTACTCAATTCCGACAGCGGCGGAACCTGGACCGCGCCCAGATGGGAATCACCGGTACTCGACCCGTGACCGGGGAAATGCTTGAGCACGGTACCCACGCCCACCTCGTGCATGGCCCGGATATAGGCGTCCGCGTACTCGGTGACGACCGCCGGATCGTCGGAGAAGGAACGGTCGCCGATCACCGAATCGTCGGATTGGGAACTGACATCGATATCGGGGGCGAAATCGACGGTGATACCCAGGTCGCGCATGGCACGGGCGCGCTCCAGCGTGGCGGTGTAGAACTCGTCGGGCGTCATGGTCTGGGCGGTGACGCGGGCTGAGGGGGCGGTCCCGATGAGGTTGCCGAGCCGCGATACCCGGCCACCCTCCTCATCGGTGGTCACCATGAGCGGCACCTTCGCCGCGGCCTTCACCTGTTCGAGCCCGCCATCGGTCAGAATGGACTGATCGGTCCAGCTGCCCACGAAGATACCGCCGACCCCATGGTCACGCACCACCGCCAGCGCGTCCTCGGTGCCGGTGACCCCGACGGTGAGCAGCTGCCCGAGCTTCTCCCGGGTGGTGAACTGCCCCAGGTAGGTGGCGGCGCAATCACCTTCGGTGGTGGTCGGCTCGGGTACGGCGCCGGCCGTGGTCTCGGGGCTGCCACCGACCGGTGTGGTGGTTGCGCCACCACCGGCACTGTCACCACCGGAGCACCCGGCGGCGAACACGGCGAGCACCGCGAACAGGACGAACGGAATCTTCCGCATGCCAAAACGGTAGCCCCCACGCCGCGGTCGCGGAACCTCGGCTCGACCGACACCGCGGAGTAACCTGTAGACACCGGTCAGGAACCCGCTCTGGAGGTCGCCATGCCCTGCGATCTGATGCTCATCGCCTACGACGGTTCCGAACACGCCAAGCGAGCGATCGAATACGCCGGCCGCTTCCTCACCGCCGACCGTGCCGTGGTGCTCACCGCCTGGGAGCCGATGGTGCGGCAGGCCGCGCGTATCTCGGGGATCTCCGGAATGGTGCAGCCGGAATGGGTGCCCGACGAGGAACTCGAGGATATCGCGTACACCACCGCGCGGGAGATCAACGCCGAAGGCGTACACCTGGCCGGGTTGGCCGGCCTGAACGCGGAAGCGCGTACTCAGGAGTTCGCCGGTAGCGCCTGGCACGCGATCGTGGAGGCGGCCGACGATCTCGACGTGGACATCATCGTCGCGGGCACCCGGGGCGCCACCGGGCTGCGGGCCCTGGTGCACAGCAGTGTGGCCGATGCCGTGCTCAAGCACTGCCATCGCCCGGTCTTCCTGGTGCCGCCGATCCAGCGGGCCGGCGCCCGGACGGACGGACGTAACGATCACGCGGCGAAGTAGCGCCCGCGGGCGGCACACCACGGTCGGCTCATGACCGGATTCCTACTCGCCCGGCCCGACGGCGTGCTGTGCGCCGACGGGATCCGCGCCGGGTACCGCGACCCGTGGCAGGCGGTCGAGGCCCTCCGCGACGGCACGGCCACGGCCGTGACCGGGGCCCTGCCGTTCGATCCACGCCGACCGGCCGCACTGGTCGAACCGGCCGAACTGCGGTACACGGCCGGACCCCGCCGCCCGGCCGCGCTCCCGGAGCTGCCCCGGGTGCATGTGGTGAACGAACTACCGAGCCCGGCCGAACACCGCGCGCGGGTGGCGCGAATAATCGAGCTCCTCGACGATCCCACCCAGCGGCTGCGGAAGGTGGTGGCGGCGCGTTCCGTGCTCGCCGAAGCCGAGGCGGCACTGGACCCCGAGGTGGTCGCCGCCCACCTGCTGGTCCGGCATCCGCGGGCGAACGTTTTCACCGTGGATCTCACCCCCGCCGGCCGGGAAGGGGCGACCCTGGTGGGCGCGAGTCCGGAGATACTGGTGGATCGGCGCGGGCCGGTGGTCGAGGTTTTCCCGCTGGCCGGTACGTCACCGCGGCTGCCCGACCCCCGAGCCGACACCGCGGCGGGCGAGCGGCTGGCGGCCAGCGTCAAGGACCGGGCGGAACACGATTTCGTCGTCGACTGGATCGCCGAACGGCTGGCCCCGGTATGCGCCTCCCTCACCGTTCCCGCGCGCCCGCGACTGGTGCGCACCGCCGATGTCTGGCATCTGGGCACTCCCGTCCACGG
Organism: Nocardia sp. X0981; assembly: GCF_977089955.1. Lineage (NCBI taxonomy): Bacteria > Bacillati > Actinomycetota > Actinomycetes > Mycobacteriales > Nocardiaceae > Nocardia > Nocardia sp. X0981. The sequence continues at coordinate 1,128,771 of NZ_OZ372435.1, forward strand.
AGTGCTGCGGGAACCGGAACCCAACGCCCTGGAACTGGCTCTGCTGCTGCACCCGACCCCCGCCGTCTGCGGTACCCCGACCGCGGCCGCTCTCGAATACATCACCACGTTCGAGGAGGACCGCGGGTTCTACGGCGGGGCGGCCGGCTGGTGCGACAGCAGCGGCGACGGTACGTGGGTGGTGGCGATCCGCGGCGCGGAACTCGCCCCCGGCGGACGGTCACTGCGCGCCCATGCGGGCGGGGGGATCGTCGCGGCCTCGGATCCGGACGCCGAGGTCGCGGAGACCACCGCCAAACTGCATACTCTGCTGGACGCGCTGAACTGCGCAGTTCCCCCCGGTCCGGAGTGAGGAAGCAGGCGTATCCGCCTCCCGGCTCCGGCCCCGTACACCCCGTGGGCGGCTCACCTCCGACAGCAGCCGGCGGGAGGAAACTCCGGGCGGTGCGTGCCCGGCCCCGGCCGGGGCTGCTAGGTTGGGCCAGATATCTGCCTGCTTCGAGTTTGGAGTGCTGCGATGAAGTTTGCTGTCCCCGGTGCCGCGAGCGCGGTCGGCGGCGCCCTGATCGGCGCTGTCGCGGTCTTCGCCATCACCGCCGCCCTGCAGCAGAACACCCGGCCGGAGGTCGATCGCAGCGGAAACGCCGACAGCTCGCTGCTGAACAGCGTCGAATACGGCAAGCGCTGAGACCCCACCCGACTTCGTACCGTCCCCGCCGGCACTGTCCGGCGGGGACGCCGAACGCCTGACCCACGGTGCCAGCTCAGTCCGATCCCGCCGAGCCCGCCGCGGCGGCCGCCCGACCGACACCGGACCAGGCGCCCACCGATGAGCTGGGCCGCCGCTGGCTGCTGGGCTCGGCGCTCGTCGCTTTCCTGCTGAGCTTCCTGCAGGCCCCCGGGCTCACCGTCGCCGATACCAAGTACGACCTGGCGGAGAATCCTCTCGGATTCCTGTCCCGGGCCGCGCACCTGTGGAGCAGTCAGGCCCCGATGGGCCAGGTACAGAACCAGGCCTACGGTTATTTCTTCCCGCACGGCGCCTTCTTCGCGTTGGGCGATTTCCTGCACGTTCCGGGCTGGGTGACCCAGCGGATCTGGTGGGCGCTGCTGCTGCTCGCCGGCTTCTGGGGCGTGGTCAAACTCTGTGAAACGCTCGGAATCGGCCGTCCCGGTTCCCGGGTCGTCGCGGCCGCGGCCTACGCGCTCTCGCCCCGGGTGCTGACCACACTGGGCTCGATCTCCTCGGAAACCCTGCCCATGATGCTGGCGCCCTGGGTGCTGCTGGCCCCCGCGGCGCTGGGAACGGCATACCGGCGGCACCGCCGGGGCGGTGCGCGGTCACCGGCTGGCAGCGCCCTGGCCCTGGCCCTGATGGGCGCGGTGAACGCGGTGGCCACGGTGGCCGCTTTCCTGCCCGCGCTGCTCTGGTGGGCGACTTTCCGGCCCGGCCGGGCCTGGTGGCGGTTCACGCTCGCCTGGGTTCCGCTGCTGGTGGCGGCGGTGGCCTGGTGGGCGGTACCGCTGCTGCTCCTCGGCCGGGTGAGCCCGCCGTTCCTCGACTACATCGAATCCTCCGGGGTGACCACCCAGTGGGCGTCGCTCGGCGAGGTACTGCGCGGCACCGACAGCTGGACCCCGTTCGTCTCCCCGGAACGTATCGCGGGCGCGGTCCTGGTCACCCAGCCGGCCGCGGTGCTGGCCACCGGATTGATCGCCGCGGCGGGGATGGCGGGCCTGGCTCTGCGATCGACGCCGGCGCGTGGCCGGCTCGTGCTGATCCTCTGCGTCGGCCTCACCGGCATCTGCGCGGGCTACGTGGGGCAGCTGGGCGGTCCTTTCGCCGAATCGATCCGTATCTTCCTCGACTCCGGTGGCGCGCCTCTGCGCAATGTGCACAAACTCGAGCCGCTCATCCGGCTACCGCTGGTTCTGGGCCTGGCGCAGCTGCTGGCCCGGGTGCCGCTGCCCGGTTCGGTGCCGCGGACGGCCTGGAGCACCGCCTTCGCGCATCCGCACCGGGACCGGCGGGTCGCGGTCACCATGCTGATCCTCGCGGCCATCGCGCTGTCGACCTCACTGGCCTGGACCGGCAAACTCGCCCCGCGCGGCGCCTACGACCGGGTACCGGCGTACTGGCAGCAGACCGCGGACTGGTTACGCGCCAATGCCGCCGACACCCGTGCGCTGGTGGTGCCGGGAGCACCGTTCGGCAGCCAGGTGTGGGGACTGACCCGGGACGAGCCCCTCCAGGCCCTGGCCGCCACGCAGTGGGCGGTCCGGGACGCGGTGCCGTTGAACCCGCCCGGCACGATCCGGGCGATGGATTCGGTGCAGCGTCTCATCGCCGACGGGCGGCCCTCGGCCGGCCTGGCGCCCGCGTTGCGCGGGCAGGGAATCGGGGTGCTGGTCCTGCGCAACGATCTGGACCCGGATACCTCCCGGTCCACGCGGCCGCTACTGGCACACAGTGCGGTGGAGGGCTCACCTGGATTGCGCAAGGTAGCCGAATTCGGCAAGCAGATAGAAAACGATTCCGGGACAGATGGTTTCGTGGTCGACGCGGATCTGCGACCCGCATACCCCGCCGTGGAGATCTACCGGGTCGACGCCCCGGATACGGGTACCCCGATCGAATTACGCGGCGGCACCGGAGCGCCCGCGGAATTCCCCGGCGCCTACACCGTCCCGCTCGCCTCGGTCCCGGTGGTGCAGGGAGCACCGGAAGTTCTGGAACGGCTCCACCGCGACCCGGCGACCTCGCACGAACCCACTCTGCTGGCCGCCGACGCCGCGGCCGCGGGCCTGCCCGTGGGCCCGGTGACGGTAACCGACACCCCGATGAACCGGGAAACCGATTTCGGCAAGGTCGACAACCACAACTCCGCCCTGCGGGCGCCGGGCGACGCCCGCCGCACACATAATCTGGTACCCGACTACGATGTGCCCGGCGCCGACCGCGTCCAGGGCGGTTGGACGGGCGCCACCCTCACCGCCTCCAGCTCGGCGGCCGACGCCACCCAGATCGGCGGGGCCGCCCCCGGCAACTCGACCGCCGCGGCCGTGGACGGCGATCCGGCCACCGCCTGGATCAGCAATGCCGCCGAATACGCACTGGGCCAATGGCTGCGGCTCGACCTCGATACCCCGTTCCGTTCCGGACTGCTGCGGTTCACCACCACCCCGGCCGCCATCGGCGATCCGGTGAAATGGGTGGAGGTACGCACCAACAACGGCAGTGTCTCCGCCCGGATCGGTAAACCGGGCGAACCCGTTTCGGTGGCCCTCCCGGTGGGTTCCACCGAATGGATCCGGATCACCGCCATCCGCACCGAACGGGGGAGCACCGGCGGCCAATTCGGTATCAGCGAGCTGAGTGTCGACGACTACACCGTGCGCGAGGCACCGGTCCCGGTCGAGATCCGGCACCGCACCGTCCTTCCGGACACCCCACCGGGCGCGTTCGTCACCGCCTGGGATCTGGGACAGGAATTCCCCGGCCGCAGTGCCTGTTTCGAATCCCCCGACCGGGTGCGCTGCGGGAAAGGCCTGGCGCTGGCTCCGGAAGAACTGGGCACGTTCAGCCGTACCCTGTCGGTGCCGGAGCCGGTTTCGGTCGAACCCCGATTGATGGTCCGCCCCCGGCAGGGCCCCGCGCTGGAGGCTCTGCTGACCGATCCCGCCCGCCCGGTCGCCCGCGGCGCATCCGATGTGGGCGACCTGCGCGGTTCCGCGTTCGCGGCGACCGACGGTGATCCCCGCACCAGCTGGACCGCCCCGGAGGACACGGTCCGCGACACCCTCGGCCCGAAACCGAACCTGACGATCGAACTTCCCGAACCGGCGCTGGTGACCGGACTGGAGCTGACCCCGTCCCTGGGTGGCCTACCCGCGGCACCCACCTCCGTCGCGGTGAACCTCGGCGGCGGCCCCCAGCTGCGCGAGATCGCGGAGCCCGGCGAGACCTCCCGGATCGACCTGCACCCCACGGTGACCGACCGCATCGAACTGAGTATCCGGAGCTGGGAATCGGTCCTGGACCGGACCGCCCTGGGCTACCACCAGCCGCAACCTCCCGGGCTGGCCGAGGTGAACGTGCTGGGACCGCGGTATCCGGCACCGGCACCGGCGGACCGGCTGGTGACCGTCGGCTGCGATACCGGCCCGACCATAGCGGCCGGGGGGCGGTTGATACGAACCAGCGTGACCGCCACCGCCGGCCAGCTGAGTTCCGGCGCACCGGTTCCCGTGCAGCTCTGCCCCGACTCGCCGATGGGACCGCAGCCGCCGACGACCGGGCTTCCCGCCCCACAGCCGCTTTCCCTGCCGACCGGCGAGGTCGACGTGCTGGTGGCCCCGACGGAACTGTTCTTCGTCGATCGGCTGCGGTTGGTGAACACGCAGCACGCGCCCGCTGTCGCCGATAACGGAACCCAACTGCTCACCCTGCCGCTCAGCACCAATATCGGCTGGTCCGCGCATACTGCCGACGGCCGTGAACTCGAACCGGTCGTGGTAGACGGTTGGCAGCAGGGTTGGCTGCTACCGGCCGGAGCCGCGGGTCCGGTCACGGTTTCCTTCCCGATCGACCGCTGGTACCGGCTGGCGATATTCGGCGGTCTCCTGCTGTTGATTCCCCTTCTCGCCCTTGCGTTTCCGCGCGGGCCGCGGGTACCCGCCGCCGCACCGGCACCGGCGGTTCGTTCGTCGCGGCTCCCGAGCGCCCTGGCACTGGTGGCCGCCGCGACCCTGATCGCCGGCCCGGCGGGCACGGTGCTCACTCTCGCCGGTCTGGCCGCACTGCGCTTCGTACCCGGTATTCCACGGCGCGGACCGGCGGCCGTCGCCGGAATCGGCACCGCCCTCTCCGCGGCCGCGCTCTCGACCGGGCCGTGGCGGATGCCCGGCGGTTATATGGGCGATTCCCTGTGGGTACAGATCCCCGCGCTGGTGGCGGTGATCGCGGTGGGTCTGGCCGCGCTACCGCCGGTCAGGCGGCCACGACCGCCGGGCGACGCACCGCCGCCCGGATGACCAGCACCGCCACCACGGCGGTGGTCACCGCGGCGACAGCTGCCGCGGTCGAGATGAGCGCGGTGACGGTGCTCGCCAGGGTGAGCACGAGCACCACTTCGAGGGCCAGACCGGCCCACGCGAGCGCGGCGAACGCCGTACGGTTCACCGCGATAGCCGACAGCAGCGCGCCCTGGAGTACCGCCAGGACGGCCCCGTGCAGCGCGAACAACCACAGCAGGCCTTCGATCGGGGCATAGTCGCGGCCCGCGAACAGGGGGGCCAGCGGCGCGGCCACCGCGGCGCCCAGCACCGCGCACACTCCCACCCCCGAGAGCACCGCGAGTGCCGAACGCACCGCCGCTGCCGAGGACGCCGGCCGCGCCATCCGCGGATACAGGACCACTCCCACCGCCTGCGGCAACCAGAACGCGATCTTGGTGGCGATGGTGCCCAGCGCGTACCTGCTGGCGTCGGGCTCGTCCAGCACGATCCGCACCACGATCAGATCGGCGGAGGACAAGGCCATCAGTGCCGCCTGCACCTGCGCCGCCTGCAACACCGCGAGCACCCCCGCGAGGCCGCGGCCCGCCGGTTCCCGGTTCGGGAGGCCGGCATCGGCGGACAGGACAGGCATCGTATCGCCGAGCGATCCGGCCGGGCCGATACCGCGCGCCGCGCCGGCCACCAGCCGCGCGTACACCGCCGCCGCGCCGATACCGGCGGCGGCCGCCCACAGCGCCGGAGTGGCGCCCCCACCGCAGGCCAGCACCACCAGCGCCGGGAGCACCTTCGCGATACCGGTGATCCCGAGCACCAGCGCCAGATCCCGGAACCGGCCACGGCCCTGGAGCACCCCTTGCTCACCGGCCAGCACCACGAGCGCGGGCGCCGACCCCAATGCCGCCGCCGCGGCCGCGATATCCACCTCCAGCACCACGCTCACCACCGGAACGAGCACCACCACCGCGGAGGCCACCAACAGCGCACACCGCCAGCGCAGCGCCCGCAGGCCGGCGGTATCGGCTCCGTGCACGAGTTCGCGCGCCACCACGTTCTGCAACGCCAGTGCCGGTACCGCGCACAGCAGCTGCACGGCGAGCAGACTCGCGAATTCGCTGTACCCGGCCACCCCGAGCCAGCGTCCGGCCAGCAGTTGCAGCAGATAGCTCGCGATATTGGCGGTCATCGCCCCCGCGGTCACCAAGGTCATGTCCGCCACGGCGGGGAGACGGCGAACGAACTGCACGTGGGCAAGTGTCCCACCCGGCCCGGTCGTATACCGGTCCACCCCGCTGCGCGGCGCGTACGTAGGGTGACTGGCCGTGGGTGCGCAACGAACAGGCCGGTGGACGCTCTGGCTCCCGGCCGGTTACAGCCTGCTGCTCACCCTCCTGGTGACGGCGCCGCTGCTCGGCCCCGGCCATCTCCTGCTGCGTGACGCCGTCAGCACCCCCCGCTCCTACCCGACCGATGCCGCGCTCGGCCTGAGCGACGCCGCACCCCGGGCTGTCCCTCAGGACGGTTTCCTGGCCGCGCTCTCGCCGCTGGTCGACGGCGGTCTGCTCGTGAAGGCCGTACTCCTGGCGGCGTTGTGGGCGGCCGGGTACGGCGCCGCGGTCCTGGTCCGGGAACTGCTCCGGGCCCCGCTCGCCGCGCAACTGATCGCGACAACCCTGGCCGTCTGGAACCCCTACATCGCCGAACGCCTGCTCCAGGGCCACTGGAGTCTGCTCACCGGGTACGCCGCGCTCCCGTGGACGGCCCTCGCCGTCCTGCGATTGCGCACCACCACCGTGCGGCCGTCCCGCCGAGCGGATGGCACGACGGGCGGCTCCGGCGCGGTGGGGCCCGCTCCGGAGCCGTCACGCGCGCACGTTTCCGGAACGCCCGGCGCGGATACCGGACCGGCCGGTACGAATTCCGCGCCCCTCGGCAACTGGGCCGCCCTGGCCGGTTGTCTGGCCGCCGCCGGACTCACCCCCACCGGTGCGCTGCTCGCCGCGGTCGTGGCCGTAGCGCTGGCCGGTACGCGGCGCTTTCTCGGGGTGCTCGCCCTGGCGGTCATGGCGTGCGCGCCGTGGCTGCTGGCCACCGCGGTCTCGGGGGTGGCGGCCGAACCGTCGGATCCCGCGGGGGTCGCGGCCTTCGCCGCTCGCGCGGAGCCCTGGCTCGCCACCGTGGGCAGCCTCGCCGGGTTGGGTGGTATCTGGAACGCCGAGGCCGTCCCCACCTCCCGGACCACCCCGCTGGCGACGTTCGCCACGCTCCTGCTGCTGGTGATCGTGCTGCTGGGGTTGCGTCGGGCGGCGGCCGCGGACGACGATCCCGAGCGCACCCGGGCCCGCCGTGTACTGCTCGTCCTGGCCGCGGCCGCGGTGGCGCTGCCCGCACTGGCCGCCACACCGGCCGGCCTCACCGTCATGGAGTGGCTGGTGGTCCATGTCCCCGGCGCCGGACTGCTGCGGGACACCCAGAAGTTCGTGGCGCTGGCGGTACCCGGCTACGCGCTGTGCGCGGCGGCCGCCTGGGCCACCGCCGCTGGGCGCTGGGCGCCGGCCGGCACGCCCGCGTCCGGCGCGCGGGCCACCGGGTTCGCCGTCCTCTTCATCGGCGCGCTGATCCTTCCGCTGCTCGATCTCGGCTGGGGCGCCGGCGGGCAGATACGGGCGGTCCGGTATCCGGATTCCTGGCGCGAGGTTGCCGAACGAATCGAGGGTCCCGGCGATATCGCGGTCCTTCCCGGCGGCATGTTCCGCCGTTTCCCCTACAGCGGTGACGCCCCGGTCCTGGACCCGGCGCCGCGTATGCTGCCGCGCGACGTCCTGCAAACGGGTGAACTACCGGTACACGGCCGGACGGTGGCCGGTGAGGGCGCCCGCGCCCGGCGCGTGGAGAACCTGCTGCTGGCCGGTGGGCAGGCGAACGAACTGGCCCGGCTCGGCGTGGGGTGGGTCCTGGTCGAACGCGATACCCCCGGGCCGCGCGGCGATTCCGCGATCACCCTCGCCCAGTTGCGTCCGGTGCACACCACGGCCGAACTCGCCCTGTACCAGGTACCCGACGTATTGCCCCGTCCCGAACCCCGGTATCGGGAGTTGGTGATCGCGGCACATATCCTCTGGGCGTTCCTGCTGTTCACACCGCTGCTCGCCGCTGCTCACCGCTGGGTGTCGCGCAGGCTCTCGCCGGGGGGCGCGGTCCCCGGACCGCGAATCCGGTAGACCGGGCCCGCAAGTCCGTTCCCGTGCCGACCGGCCCGGTACCGCTCAGGCTCCGGTCGGGAGACCGGCGCGCGCCGCGTCTTCTCCCGGCGAGATCAGTCCACTGACCCGCCGGCCTGCCGCGGCGGCCGCGAGCACCCGGTGGACACCGGAGGCGGTGTGTTCCCAGGAGAACTCTCGGGCCCGGGCCCGGGCCTTCTCACCCATGATCGTGCGGGCGGCCGCGTCGTCGAGCAGATCTCCCACGATCGCCGCGAGCTGATCGGCGTCATCGGCGAGCACACCCGTGACCCCGTCGATAATGGAATCGGTGAGCCCGAGGGAGGAGCGGTAACCCACCGTGGGGACCCCGTGCTGGGCCGCTTCGATCACCGCCAGTCCCCAGCCCTCCTTCCGGGAGGGCAGCACATGTACCCAGGCTCGGGCGAGAAGTTCGTGTTTACGGCATTCGCCCACGTGCCCGTGGAAGGTCACCGCCTCCGCGATGCCCAGCGCCGCGGCCTGATCCTTCAGCTTGCCGGCCCACCAGCCGTCACCGATCACATCGAGACGCAGCTGCGGGATCCGCCCCCGTAGGCGCGCCACCGCGGTGAGGGCGTCCTCGATCTGTTTGTGCGGCACCAGGCGGGAGAGCACGACCACGCGCGGTTCGGGCGACCGGACGGCGGCGGCGCCGGTCAGTGCCTGCACGGGCACGGGTTCGGCCCCGTTGCGGACGACGGCGATGCGGGAACGGTCGACACCGAGCGTCGCCAACTCCTCGGCCGAGGGCAGCGACACCGTGAGGTATTGGTCGTCACGATGCACCCGGGGGGAAAGCCGCGATTCGATCCACCACCCGATCCGGCCCACCAGCCGGCCCGCCACCGGCCACTGTTCCCGGTGCCCGTGGTGCACCAGCACCACCGAGGGCGCCCCCGATACCAGCCGGGCGAAGAACGGTATGCCGTTCTGGGTATCGATCACCGCGTCGGGCCGCACGTTCCGCAGCGGACCGAGGCCGAGCCGGCCCAGTGCGATCGCGGCCAGGGCCCGCGGGTAGACCGAGAATCGGCCGCCACCGCGGCTGATATCGATACCGTCGACGTGTTCCCGCTTCGCCGCGCCGCGGTATCGGGCGGTCCGCAGGGTGACCTTCACCCCGCGGGCCGCGAGCTGCGTACCGACCTGTTCCAGATACCGTTCGCTACCGCCACCTTGCGGATGCCCGGTATCACGCCAACAGAGCAGCAGTACTTCGCGCACGGGAGGCTTCTCCGGTCGGTTCGGGCCCCACGGGGGGACATGGGCATCGCGGTACACCTTAACGCTCATCTCCGGCCGGAAAGTCGCGCACCTGTGTGTCCGTCCGATATCGGATCGGCCGCATCCGAGTTTCCCCGATACGCCGAATTCGTCACCGGCCACGATATGGAAGACTCGCGGTCGTGCTCGACTCCGAGGAATCGACTGCGCCCCGGATATCGCCCGGCGCGGCGAGAACAGCGCCCAGCGCCGCCGCCCTTTCCGATAGCGCGGCGGAAACGGTGCCCACCGGCGCCCCCGGGCGGTCGAAAGGTTTCCGCTTCGCCCGGCGGGCCACGGTGCGCCGTTCACTACGACTGCTGTACAGCTTCCGTTTCGAACAGACCGATCCCGCGCGGTTCTACGGCGGTATCGCCACCGACAGTGTCCGGCTGCTCGGCGATTTCTACGCCGACCTGACCGGTCGCGAGCTCACCGGTGCCACGGTGCTCGACGTAGGGGGCGGTCCGGGCTATTTCGCCGACGAGTTCGCCCGGGCGGGCGCCCGTTATATCCCGGTCGAACCCGATCCCTCGGAAATGCACGCCGCGGGTATCTCGGTGCCTGCCGCCGTCCGGGGTTCGGGAATGGCACTGCCTTTCCGCGACGACGCCGTGGACATCTGTTTCTCTTCGAATGTGGCCGAGCATGTACCGGACCCGTGGCGAATGGCCGACGAAATGGTGCGGGTGACCCGGCCCGGCGGCATGATCGTGCTCTCCTACACGGTGTGGCTGGGACCTTTCGGCGGTCACGAAACCGGACCCTGGCACTATTTCGGCGGTGAGTACGCCGCCCGGCGATATCGGCGCCGGTACGGACGGGAGCCGAAGAACCGTTTCGGGGTGTCGCTGTTCGCGGTGCGCGCCTCGGACGGGGTGCGCTGGTCCGAGCGCACGCCCGCGTCGGTGTATGCGGTGTTCCCGCGTTATCACCCGCGCTGGGCGTGGTGGCTGGTTCGGATACCGGCAATCCGGGAGCTACTCGTCAGCAATCTGGTGGTGGTGGCCGGTAAACCCGGCTGACCGCTACAGCGCCATCTGGGGCCGGCTCCGCACGAACCGGTCCCGCCAGCCGCTGCGGACCACCGGTTCGGACTTGACCCAGGGTGATTCCTGAATGGCCAGCCCGACAGTTTCCAGGGTGGTGAGACCGACCTGATCGGCCAGTCCGCCGACCATCGCTACGGCCTCGGCCGCCTGCATGGCGGCCATCGCCTGGGCGGTGGTCAGGGTGCGTCCCGGTAGGAACGAGACGACCCAGCCGCCGCTGCCGACACTTTTCGCCTGATGGTCGGTCTGGTCGCTGGTCATCAACGCCTGACCGATCACTTGCACCGCCATGAACGCCTCTCCCAATCGCGGGTTCTCGGTTCGATGAATGGAGCGAGCTGATATCTGGCTAACAGCATGCGCCTTTCAGCAACAAAACGCAATAGTGCGTTCGATGAAATACGAACCGGCAGGTCGGATTTCGTGGCTCGGCCGCCACATCGGAGACCCGCCCGCCTCCTCCGCTCATTCCGGAGCCGACACAAAGGTCCACGAATTCGCCTGGTACACAAGTCGGCAACGCACAGCACGAAACCCATGCGCGGAAAACACTTTTCGATCCGGCGAAACACCGGATCGCGAAAGAACGAACGCGGCGAGAACCCTGGACGGCAGGCCGGCCAACCACTACCGGGGACGAACTAATCGGTGACCAGCAGCGCTCGCAGTATCGGCCGACCATCCGGCTGCGCGTCGGGCGCGTCCACCACCTCGACCCGCCAGCCGTCCGGCAGCGCGGACCGCAATCGCCCGGCGGCGCGGTGCAACGGCGTGCTCACCGGAAAATCGTGGGGTGATTCCGGGGTGACAAACCCATCGGCCATGTTCCAACCACCTCTCGCGGGGTGATCGGCTCGGCCACGGATCGCGACGGTCGGGCCGATCGGGGGAAGCAGGACAGTCCGGCAATCGGAATTGCGTGTCGTGAAATCCGAGACACTTTCAGAATAAGGCACGAACCGGTCCCGGGCCCGTATCCGCGGCGGTGATCCATCGGTCCACTACCCCGGCGCCACCGGCCCGGGATACGCCACAGTCCGCGGCGAATCGGCTTCGCCACGGACTGTGTCGTGCTGCCGCGCACCACGCGGTCGCGGTGCGCCGGCCCCTATCGTGCCGCGGGCGGCGGCGGGCTCATCGAACGAACGTCGTTATCGATGTCCGTCACTTGATGCGCTGCTTGAGCGCCTCGAACTCGTCCCGGATACCGGAGGGAAGTTTGTCGCCGACGAATTCGAACCACTCCTCGATGAGCGGGATCTCCGCCCGCCATTCGTCGAGATCCACCGCGAGGGCCTCGTCCACGTCGGCCGCTTCCACGTCCAATCCGGCCAGGTCCAGCTGGGCGGCGGTGGGCACATTGCCGATGGCGGTGCTCTCGGCGTCGGCGGAACCCTCGATCCGGCCGATGATCCACTCGAGCACGCGGGAGTTCTCCCCGAAGCCGGGCCACAGGAACCGGCCGTCGTCGCCGCGGCGGAACCAGTTCACATAGAAGATCTTGGGCAGTTTGGCCGCGTCCGCGTTCTTACCCAGCTCGATCCAGTGTCCCAGGTAGTCACCGACGTGGTACCCGAGGAACGGCAGCATGGCCATCGGATCGCGGCGCACGGTGCCGACCTTGCCCTCGGCCGCCGCGGTCTGCTCGGACGACAGGGTGGCACCCATGAACACACCGTGCTGCCAATCGAAGGACTCGGTGACCAGCGGCACCGTGGTCTTGCGACGGCCGCCGAACAGGATCGCCGAAATCGGCACACCCTGCGGATCGTCCCATTCGGGTGCCAGGATCGGGCACTGCGACATCGGGGTGCAGTACCGCGAGTTGGGGTGCGCGGCCAGCGTCTCGGTCTCCCGCCGGACCCAGTCGTTGCCCTTCCAATCGATCAGATGTTCGGGCTCCCCCTCCAGGCCCTCCCACCACACATCGTTGTCATCGGTGAGCGCGACATTGGTGTAGACGGTGTTACCGGCCTCCAGGGTGGCCATGGCATTGGGGTTGGAGGAGTGGTTGGTGCCCGGCGCGACACCGAAGAACCCGAATTCCGGATTCACCGCGTAGAGCCGGCCGTCCTTACCGAAACGCATCCAGGCGATATCGTCGCCCAGGGTCTCCGCCCGCCAGCCCGGCACGGTCGGCTGGATCATGGCGAGGTTGGTCTTACCGCAGGCGCTCGGGAAGGCGGCGGCGATGTAGTACGCCTTGTCCTCCGGCGAGATCAGCTTGAGGATCAGCATGTGCTCGGCCAGCCAGCCCTCGTCATGGGCCATCGCCGACGCGATCCGCAGCGAGTAGCACTTCTTACCGAGCAGCGCGTTACCGCCGTAACCGGACCCGTAGCTCCAGATCTCCCGGGCCTCGGGGAAATGGGTGATGTATTTGGTCTCGCTGCACGGCCACGGGACATCGGCCTGCCCCTCGGCCAGCGGCGCACCCACCGAGTGCAGCGCCTTCACGAACGGACGATCCGTACCCAGCGTCTCGAGGGCCGCCCGGCCCATCCGGGTCATCACCCGCATGGAGACCACGACGTATTCCGAATCGGTGATCTCGACGCCCAGCTTGGGGTCCTCCGCGCCGAGCGGGCCCATGCAGAACGGCACCACGTACATGGTGCGGCCCTTCATCGAGCCCCGGTAGAGCTCGGTCATGGTCGCGCGCATCTCGGTGGGATCGACCCAGTTGTTGGTCGGGCCGGCGTCGGCCTCGGATTCGGAACAGATGAAAGTGCGCGATTCGACCCGCGCCACGTCGGACGGGTCGGATAAGGCGAGGAACGAGTTCGGCTTCTTCTTCTCGTCCAGCTTCTTGAACGTGCCCGCCTCCACGAGCTGGGTGGTGAGCCGATCCCATTCGGCATCGGAACCGTCCGCCCATACGACTCGATCCGGTTGGGTCAGTTCGGCGACCTCCTGAACCCAGGCGAGCAGTTCGCTGTGTTCGGTCGGCGCGGTGCCGTCGGATCCACGAAGACCGGGAATGGTCGCTGAGGTCATGAAAATTCTCCTGAAATGGGCGGCTCCAGAATGCCTCCGCCCTGGCCCTCGGGCCCGTGACCAGCGCGAAAACACCTAGCGCCACCATTGGCGGGTGAGGCGCCCGCTACGGCCCATGGTGCGCGCCGCCCGATCGCGGGGTGCACTGGGGGCGAACCGGACGCCCAGGTTCCTGCTTAAGAGGTTAACGCGGTATTGCGCCTCCTATGGAATCGGGTTGCCGATCAATAGGGGTGAACAAACTATTTTCCGGTATCCGGGGTCCATCCGTCGAGTATCTGCCGGTCACGGGCGCACGCGCCGAGTCGGCCGGGCTGTCCGGTGGTGGCGCGGCGCAGGGCGGCCTCCAGGTCGGCGACCCGGCGGTCCACTTCCACCATCCGGGCGGCGGCCACCCGGACCATCTCGTCGGAGAGTTCGGCCTCGGCCTCGACCAAGGCGGTGATCGCCCGCTGCTCGAGCTGGGCCTTTACATTGGCGATCGCATCTGCGACCCACTGCCGCAGGTGATCTCGGTCGGCGAGTTGCCGCCGGGTCCGCACCACCCAGGCGGCCGCGCCCGCGCCGAGCAGTAGCGTCGCCGGAATCGTGGCCACGTCCAGAGCGGGCACCAGGGCCAGCGGGGAGACGAGCAGCCGGCCCAGACCCACCCCGGCCGATGCGCCCAGCACGATCATAAGGTGATCTTCGACACCCCGGCCCCGGGGTTGCGGATCCGGACCGAGTGTGGGTGCCGGTTCGTACCGGAATCCGGCTGTCTCATCCGGTGGCGCGGTCCCCAATTCAGGCGCCGCCGACGCGCGGATCCGCAGTTCGGTGAGCCGGGCCGCGATATCCGCATCGATCACACCGGTGAGCTGATTGACCGCCGACCGCAGCCGTTCCGGGAAGTCACCGCGCCCCGCGGCGTCCGAACGATCGAGCTCGGCGCGCGCCTGCGCGTGCAGCGTCCGCACCCGGGAGCCCACCTGGGTCAGCAGATCCACCCGGGCGAGGTTGAGCTGGGCTCGCAAGGTGGATACCGCGACGGTGCGCCCGCCGTCGCGTTCGGCGAGCAGGCGAGCCCGCTCGGCCCGCAGCAGCTCCGATTCCGCACCCGAGCGCAGCGTCGTTTCCTCCTGTTCGATCCGCTCCCGGGTCTCGGCCACCACCCGCGCCGCCGCCGCGACGCGACGAGCGGCCGCGGTGGCGCTATCGGTGGTGAGCGCGGCGAGGCGGCCGTGCAGCACCGCCAGGCCCGAACGGTCGAGCAGCGCCGAATCGGCCGAGGTGCGGGCGGCCAGCGCCAGCCGTGCGGAAACCGGCACGATCTCACAGGTGAGGCCGGCGGCGGCGACCAGTTCGGCGGTGCGATCGCGGACCACCTGCCAGTCCTTGTGCGCGTGCGTGCCGTTGAGCACCAGCAGCACCCGGGCGCCCCCGGCGCAGAGCCGGCGGGCCAGGTCGAGTTCCGCCGCCCCGATCACCACTCCGGCGTCCAGCACCAGCAACACCACCGAGCCCGGCGCGGCGGGCGCCTCCGGATCCGGCGCCGGCGCGTTCAGCTCGATCCGCGGTTCGAACCGGGTGAGTTCGGTACGCAGCAGGGTGGTGTTGGTGTCGTCCGGGGCGATGAGCTGGACCGCCGCGGCCGTCCCGGTCACGTTCATCGTGCGCAGCAGCGCCATACCCTGCGGATTCCAGCGGCTCACCACCTCCGCGACCGCTTCCGGTAGGACCTCGGCCGGGCCGGGATCCCCGTGCCGGACCGGCGTAGCGGCCGTGGACGGCGCCGGGCGCCGGCCGGCCAGGGGACCCCGGTCAGAGTCCGACACTGCTCATCCGTTCCCACATCCGTACATAACCGTTGTGCACCCGCACCGCGGCCCGGCGCGCGGCCGGGGACATCTGGCCGGCGACCACCGCCCGCCAGCGGACGGCACGCGCCAGCGCGTCGTCGGCGTCCTCGGGTTCGGGCCGCGGGTATCCGGCGGCCAGATGGGCCACCGCGGGATCCGCCAGACCGCCGCACAGGGCCAGCCACCGAGCCTCGTCGGTGTCCAAGTACTCGGTGATCAGCGCCCGTGCCCGGCTCTGCCCGTGGGGCAGAGCCCGTACCGCCAGCCGGGTCAGTTCATCGATGAGCGCGCCCGCGCGCCGCGCTGTGGCCTGCTGGTACCGCTGCCCCAGCATGCGGGCCACGGGGTCGATACCGCTGACCGTGTGCAGGATCTGCAGTACGGTCTGCGGGGTCAGTTCGGGTTCCCGTTCGAGCGCGGCCAGAACGCAGGACAGCCCGTACAGGTCCCAGCGCTCCAGTAGTTCGGCCCGCTCCGCGGTATCCGGCCCGGCGGCCGGAGAGAGGAAGGCCTCGGCGGAAACCGCCGCCGCGGCGCCCGCGCGGGCATGCCGGCGCAACAGCGCCATATCGGTTTCGCTCAGAACGCCCGTGACCGTCCGGACCGCCAGTGGCCCGACCAGCGGGAAGGCCGGCAACCCGAATTCCCTGCCGTACCGGACCGCGGCGTTCACCGCGTCGGCCCAGCCGGTGCCGATCGCATCGGCTTTGTTCAATACCAGCAGGGCGCGTTCCGGCGGCAGCGAAGCCAGCATTCTCCGGTCCCCGGAGGACGGGGTGCTGGCCAGGACATAGACGACGACATCGGCGTCGAGCACCGGGTCCGGGAATCCGGGTTCGTCGACCGGCGCGGTCTCCACCCCCGGTCCCAGCCCCAGCGCCTCGGCCACGGTGGTCCGCCCCGACCGGGTGCGCCCGGCGACCTGCGCCCGCGGTAGCGTGCGCCAGCGCTGCACCGCCGCCTCGATACCGTTCGCGATCCCGGCATCCGAACCATCGCCCATCCGGAGCGCCGAGATCATTCGGTCCAGCGGATCCGCCGCCCCCGCCTCACGCATATATCCAGTCCGATCCCTCTGTCGCGGCCACCGGTGCGCCCTCGTCTTACGGTGCGCATTCTGTCAGAAGACGCCCTGCGCCGCGCCGAGCAGCCGGACCCGATACGGACAGGACCATCCAGTCTATTTTCACTCGTTCATACGGTCGGCCGGCACTCGGCGAATTCCCGTCCCGGATCATCCCGGCCCTTCCCGGTGCCCGAAAAAACTTGCCCGCTCTTCCGCCGGCACCCTGGGCTGTCACCGTCGAAATCAATCGGCAACAGATCGATCGGGGAGTTCGATGGGGAGGTCGAAGATGATCGCTCGTTTCATCCTGGCGGCAGGTATCGCCGCAATAACCGTGGCCGGCGGAATCGGGGTCGGCTCCGCCGCGGCATCACCCGAAAAACCGAGAGGGACGATGGCAACCTGCCCGAGTATGCGGGATTGGGCCATAAACGTGGGCGAAAAGGTGGACCCATGCTATTACGATCCGAAGAAAGACAGCTACGTCTTCGACACTCTGTAGGAGGATCGCGGGCCGCGACCCGGAACCCGCGGGCGCTGCTCGTAGTTCGCCCTCCAGCGACTCCGAGCAGCGCCCGGGTCACCGGAGTCATCGGGTGCCGCCAGCGGATGGGCGACGTTTCGCAGATCGAGAACCCCACCGTTTCGTCAGTCGATTTCCACCCCCGCCGGGCAAGGAACGAATAACTCGGGGTATCGAATCATCTTCGTGCGCACAACCTCGAGTGATATCCATCCGATGATGACAGGTAGAGCTTTTATCGGCACCTTCGGCAATGATTCGACAACCGGGTGGGAACGAGCGGATGAGCGTTGCACGAATCGCGATGATACGAGAATGCCGAGACATACCCATTTTCGTTCCGAATTTCCACCGCCGGCATCATCGGCACGCATTCGGCCGCCGATACACTGAAAAAGGGCCGATTCGGGGTATTCCGCGGGCAACAACGCATGCCGCACTACCTACGGGTAACGCGGCGTGGGTCCGGTTCACGGTAAACCGGGCCCATGCTGGACAATAGGGAACGTGAACGACGCAGTCCGCCCTTACGAGTCAGGTTCGTCCGTACCATCCGCAGCGGATGACGGCGGATCCCGGAGGCGGCCGCACGCGGGATCGCGCCTCTACCCCCGAGTAACCAGTTTCCGGTCGCGGCGCGGCATGCTCACTCCCAACCAGCAGGCAGCCTGGGACAGGAATTGGCGCGCGATCGGCCGGGAAGTGGCCGACGAACCGCTGGATACCACCGCATGGTTCGGCCGCCGGGCCCCTGTCGTCGTCGAGATCGGCTGCGGCACCGGTACCGCGACCGCCGCCATGGCCCAGGCCGAACCGCATCTGAATCTGATCGGTATCGAGGTCTATCAACCGGGCCTCGCCCAACTCGTGCAGCACATCGAGCGCGAAGAGATCCGTAATATCCGGCTGCTGCGCGGCGATGCCGTCGATGTGCTGGAGAACATGATTGCTCCCGGATCGCTGACCGGCGTGCGGGTGTTCTTCCCGGATCCGTGGCCCAAGGCCCGCCACCACAAGCGCCGGCTGCTGCAACCGGCCACCGTGGCGCTCATCGCCGACCGGCTGCGGCCGGGCGGAATTCTGCATGTGGCCACCGACCACGCCGACTACGCCGAGCACATCGCCGCGGTCGGTGCCGCGGAACCGCTGCTCATCGGCTTGAACGAGGCCGCTGGAGGCACGGAGACCGCGTACCGGGAATCGGCACCGATCGGATTCGAACGCCCGATCACCAAATTCGAGAGCAAGGCACATCGGGCCGGTAGTGCGATCAACGAGTTCATATGGGGCAAGATCGAATGATGAGCGTCAGTGAGATGGCCCCGACCGGCGACGAGGTTGCCGGAAGTCTGCACGACCCCGGCGACGAGCCCGCCGGGCCCGAGGCGGACCGTCTCCGGCGGGTTCTGCTGGTCTGGGATGCTCCGAACCTGGATATGGGCCTCGGCGCCATCCTCGGCGGCCGGCCCACCGCCGCTTACCGCCCCCGCTTCGACGCGCTGGGCCGGTGGCTGCTCGCCCGTACCGCCGAACTCTCCGTCGGCGAGAAACAGCGGGTGGAACCGGAGGCGACCGTGTTCACCAATATCGCCCCCGGCACCGCGGACGTGGTCCGGCCGTGGGTCGAGGCACTGCGCAATGTCGGGTACGCCGTCTTCGCCAAACCCAAGATCGACGAAGATTCCGATGTCGACTCGGACATGCTGAGTCATATAGCACTACGCACGCGCGGGGCGGGCCTGGCCGGAATCATCGTGGCCTCCGCGGACGGGCAGGCCTTCCGCGAGCCGTTGGAGCAGCTCGCCGCCGACGGTATCCCGGTTCAGGTGCTCGGCTTCCGCGAGCATGCGAGTTGGGCAGTAACATCCGATACTCTCGAATTCGTCGACCTCGAGGACATCCCGGGAGTGTTCCGTGAACCCCTCCCACGGGTGAGCCTCGACTCGCTGCCCGACGAGGGTGCCTGGCTGCAGCCGTTCCGGCCGCTGTCGGCGCTGCTCACCTCTCGCCCCGCACAAGGAGTCGCTTAAAGTGTTCACCCGCTGGGGCGATCTGGTCTACCGGCTGCGTTTCGCTGTCATCGGAGTCGTTGTCGCGGGAATGCTGGGCCTGGGTGCCTGCGGCCTGGGGCTGGCGGATCATCTCAGCTCCAGCGGTTTGTTCGATCCGAACTCGGAGTCGGTGAAGGCCGCCGAAATCTCCGACGAGGCGTTCGGCCGCAACCACGATGCCGATGTGCTGGTGCTCTACACGGCGCCGGAGGGGCAGACGATCGAGTCCGATCCGGCGTTCCGGGACAAGATCGTGGACAGCTTGAACCGGCTGCCCAAGGAATATCCGGACCAGATCGCCTATGTGAAAGGCGCCTACTGGAAGACCGAGACGGGCGAGGCCTCACCCGCGGTGTTCGGTTCCAAGGACAAAACCAAGACCTTCGCCTCCGTCGCGATCGTCGGTAACAACGACGACGAGATGGTCCGCAACTACCGCGCCGTGAAGGATGCCTTCTTCATCGACGGGGTCGATGTGCAGGTGGCGGGTCTGCAGCCGGTGGCGGGCACGCTCAACGACACCATGGCGCACGATACGAAGCGGATGGAACTCCTTGCCATTCCGGCGGTCGGTGTGCTGCTGTTCTTCATCTTCGGCGGTGTGGTGGCCGCCGGGCTCCCCCTGATCGTCGGTGGTCTCACCATCATCGCCGCGAACGGCATCCTGATGATGGTGACGAAGTTCACCGAGGTGAACACCTTCGTCACCGGTGTGGTTTCGATGATCGGCCTGGGTCTGGCCATCGATTACGGGTTGTTCATCGTCAGCAGGTTCAGGGAGGAACTCGCCGAGGGCTACGACACCCGGGCGGCCGTCCGGCGCTCGGTGATGACCGCCGGACGAACCGTCGTGTTCTCCGCGACCATGATCATCGCCAGCCTCGGCGGCCTGCTGCTGTTCCCGCAGGGCTTCTTGAAGTCCATGGCCTACGGCACCATCGCCACCGTCGCCGTGGCCGCTCTCGCCTCGATCACCCTGCTCCCCGCCATGCTGAGCGTGCTGGGACGGCGGGTGGACATGCTGAGCTTCAAGAAGATGCGCAAGACCAAATCCGCGGAGGAGGTCGAGGCCAGCCTGTGGGGCCGCATCACCACCTGGGTCATGCGCCACCCCCTCAAGATCGCCATCCCGATCTGCATCGGGCTGCTGCTGTTGATCATCCCGGTGAAGAACCTGGCCTTCGGCGGTATGAGCGAGAAGTACCTCCCGCCGGACAATGCCGTACGGATCGCGCAAGAGGAGTTCGACCAGACCTTCCCACTGCGCCAATCCGACCCGATTCAGCTGATCTTCCTCGGTGAGAACACCTCCTCCATCGCGAAGGTGCTGAAGGAGGCCGACAAGGCGCCCGGTCTGGCCGATGCCGCCGGTTTCGCCGTACCGTCGGAATCCCCGACTCAGCCGAACGTGTTCCGCACCAGTGCCACGCTCCTCGACTCCGACGACTACCGGCCGACCGTGGAATACCTCCGGGCGATAGACGTACCCGACGATGTGACGATGCTGGTCGGCGGGCAACCGACGCTCCAGGGCGACAGTATCGACGCCCTGGTGGACCGGATCCCCCTGATGATCGCTGTGGTGCTGCTGGTCACCACGGTCCTGATGTTCCTCACCTTCGGGTCACTGGTGCTGCCCATCAAGGCGGCCCTGATGAGCGTGCTCGGACTCGGCTCGACCCTCGGCATCCTGACCTGGATATTCATCGACGGGAACGGCGCGGATCTACTCAATTTCACTCCGCAGCCGATCATGTCGCCGGTGCTGGTCCTGATCATCGCGATCATCTACGGCCTGTCCACCGATTACGAGGTCTTCCTGCTGTCGCGCATGGTGGAGGCCCGCGCGATGGGTGCCTCCACCACCGAGGCGGTCCGGATCGGTACGGCGCACACCGGGCGCATCATCACCGCGGCCGCCCTGATCCTGCTGGTGGTGACCGGCGCGTTCGCGTTCTCCGATCTGGTGATGATGCAGTACATCGCCTACGGCATGATCGCGGCGCTCATCATCGACGCCACCATCCTGCGTATGCTGCTCGTCCCGGCCACCATGAAATTGCTCGGCGACGATTGCTGGTGGGCCCCGGCCTGGATGAAGCGCATCCAGCAGCAGGTCGGACTGGGCGAACCGATTCTGGACGACGAGCGCCCCGGCGGCGGCGATGTGGTCGACCTGGTCAAAACCACCCCGGTCACCGATCCGGTCACCATGCAGATGCCGGCCCTGGCCACCGAGAAGCAGCGCAAGACACCGGTTCTCAAACGCACCCGCGAGGAAATCGAGGCCGCCGCGCCCACCGCGCATCTGAACGCGGTGCCCAAGAGGCCGCGCAAGGCCGACCGCAAACAGGCGGACCAGCAGGCCGCGGCCGGCACCGCCGCCAAACAACCGATGCCCACCCCTGCGGACCCCACCCGGCCGCGCCCCACACCGCAGCCCGAGGGTTCCGGCGAATCCGGCCGTGCGCCCGACGAATCCGCTGTACCGGGTCGTACCGGGCAACCACCCGTACCGGGGCCGGGTCCGTCCCCCCGCGCTCCGCAGCCGTCCGCCGGATCACCCGGACCGGCCGCACCCGAACACGGGCGCACCCCCGGGGGGCCGCGTGGTGATCTGCGACAGGCTCCCCCCGGGCGAACGCCCGGCGGGCCGGTGCCCCGGCCCGGGGATCCGGCGGGCGGCCAGCGACCCCCCGCCGGATCCCCGGCGGGTCGGCCCGGCTTCGCCACCCCCACCCTGCGTGGTCTGTTCGCCTCCGAACCGACCGAGGACGCCGAGGGCCAGAACGCGGCGGGGCGTACCGTTCTGCCGACCCCGGCCGACGCACCACTCGCGCCCCCCGGTCCGCAGCAGAACCGGACACTCGACGGCGCGCCGGCGCCCCGGCCGGAGAGCTCACTGCGCATCCCCGGCGCACCGGCCCGTCCGGCGGGGCCCGCCCGCCCGCCGGCACCGCCCCGGCCCCCGGCCGGTGACGGCAGGCCGCCCGGCCGCCCGGCACCGGTGCCGCAGCCCGGCGGCCCGCGGGGCGAGCAGGGGCCCGGTCGTCCCCCAGCACCGCCCCGGCGGCCCGGCCCGAATCCGGGACCGGCGGATCCGCGGTCACCGCAGGACCAGGGCTCCCAGCCACGGCCGATGCCGCGAACCGGCAATCCGGGAACCGGAACTCCGGGCGGTCCGGCCGATCCCGGCCGCGGCCTGCCCGAACTGCCGCGGCGCGTCCCCGGCGCACAGCAGCCCATGGAACTGCCGGGGCAGTATCGCGCACCCGATCCCGGCCGGTTCCGCACACCGGAGGCCCCGGCGCGGCCGCCGGAACCCCCCACCCGGCCCGCGGAGCGCCCCGCGCCGAACGACCGGCGACCCGACAGTCTCGCCCAGCAGTCCGCTGCCGCCGCCGGGGGCGGGCAGAACCCGGATACCCGGGAGCGCAACAGCATCGAATCGTGGATGGCCGGGCTGCGCTCGGCGCGGCGCCAGCAGGCCGGTATGCCGGCCGAGGACACCGGGCGCCACCAGCACGGCGAGGGTCGCTCGGTGAGTGTGAACGAACTACTCCGCCGCCGCGAACAGGACTAGCACCACGGCACCGGCCCGCGCGGAAGGAACGACGACGCGCGGGTCAGTGCCCCAGCAACCGGCGCCAGTGCGCCATGAAAGGCTGTTTGGCGGTAACCGATCCGAACCGGACCCGGCCGTGCACCAGCAGATGCAGGGGTCCGATCGGGGGTCCGCTGCGTACCTTGTTGTTGACGCTGGATCCGATCAGTTCGAGGCCGTCCAGATCGACCGTCGCCTCCTGCGGTACCACCAGGGTGAGCGAACTGGCGTAGTCGTCGACCTGGATCTCCACCACCTGGGTGGTCATGACGGCCTGGGTGAAATCCAGGGTCACCCCGGAAAGCCAGCTGTTGGTGCGCAGTACCGGCGCCACCTGCCACACACCGCGGCGGTTCACCCCGGACATACGCGGGCGGATGGTACCGCCCTGCACCATCGCGGACAGCTGTGAGTTCGACGTATCCCCCGGTAACGGCAACGGCTTTCCGTGCTGTCCGGGCCGGGTGGCGGGTTCGCCGATCAGTCGTACCCCCGGTAGGTCGATCAGCACCGAATTCAGTTCCCCGCGGGTCTTGGAGGCCAGCGCGGTATCCATCCGCTCGGTGAACTCCCCCAGCGACAACATGCCCAGTCCGACCGCGCGCTGCAGCAATTCCCCGACGTGTTCCCGTTCCGCATCGGAAACACGCAGGTCCCGGTTGCCCACCTGGCCGCCGGGACCCACACCGTCGAATACCGGATCGGGGCCGTCCATAGATCCGAGATTACCCAGCGCCGATAACATCCCGCATCAGGGCATTCCCCGATACGGGGGTCGCATCCGGTCGGTCGGCCGGGTCGAACGCCCACTTCACCCCGGCCGGCCGACCCCGGACCACCCGCCGGGGTCGGTACCGGGACCGGCGGGTGGTCCGGGGTCGGGGGCACCGGTTTCCGGCCGCGTATCGGCGCCGCCCGGACGGGCGAGCGGCAGCCGCCGTTGCGCCTCGGCGAGCAGGGCCACGATATCGAACCGGCCCGAGGCTCCGGCGGCGGCGATCAGGGCCCCCTCTGGTTCGGGCGAATCCGGCTCGGCCACATAGATCCCTTTACGGTCCGGGGTCAGCTCGCCGCGCAACTCCTCCGGATCTTCCGCGAGCAGTGAGCGAATCGCGGTGTTCAGCACCGCGACCAGCGGCACCGCGAGCAGCCCGCCCGCGATCCCGCCCAGGACCACTCCCGCGGCGATCGCCAGTACCACTGCCAGCGGATGGATACGCACGGCGCGCCCGAGCAACAGCGGCTGCAGGACGTGCCCCTCCAGCTGCATCACCGCGACGATGATTCCCAGCACGATCAGCGCGGTCACGAAACCCTTGGTCACCAAGGCGATGAACACGGCGACGAACCCGGCCAGGAACGCACCGATGATCGGGATGAACGCGCTGATGAACACCAGCGAGGCCAGCGGCAGCGCCAAGGGCACCCCGAGCAGCAGCAGCCCCGCGCCGATACCGATGGCGTCCACCGCCGCCACCGCCACCGTCGCGCGCACGAAACCGACGAGGGAACCGAAGCCCAGTTCCCCGGCGGTACGTACCCGTTCACGGTGGGCACGAGGCACGATGCGCGTGACGAACTCCCAGATCTGGTACCCGCTGTAGAGGAAGAAGATCAGGATGAACAGGGTGAGAAAGGTTCCGGTCAGGATGTGACCGATCATGGTGGCGGTGGTGAGCGCGCCACTGGTGAGCGTGTCCTGGTTGGACTGGATGGCGCGGATCGCGGCGTCACCGGCGGTGCGGATCTGCTCGTCACTCAGGTGCAGCGGGCCGTTGATGAGCCAGTCCTGCACCTTGTGGATACTGTTGGTGAATTCGTCGGACAGCTGGGGGACACCCACCACGAACTGTTCCACCACGAAGGTCACCACACCCGCGACCAACCCGAGCGAACCGACCAGCGCGACGAAGACGCCGATCCCGCGCGGCACTCCGCGGCGCTGCGTCCAATCCACCAGCGGGCCCAGGAGCGCCGCCGCCAGCAGAGCGATGGCCAGGGGTATCACCACGGTATCGAGCCGCCGGACCGCCGCCGCGACGACCGCCACCAGGGCGAAGATCACCAACAGCCGCCAGGCCCATTCCGCTGCTTGCCGGACGATGGGGTGAACGGCGTCTGCGGCGGATGGTTTCGGCTCGGTCACCCGGCCGAGCCTACTGAGCGCGGCCGGGCAAAACCCATACCCAGGCCACGCACGGCCGGAACGGAGGCGCGGATACTCGGCGGCCCCCAACCCGGGCACGCCGGTGCACCGGTGCCGGACGCTAGATTGGTACCCGTGTCAGCGCCATTGGAAGCGGTCAAACAGACCATGCATACGCGCTGGCCCCTGTACCTGACCTCGATGCTGCTCACGAACGCGTTCGGCGCGGTCCTCGTCTGGGCGTTCATCCAATACGGTCTGCCGGTACCCGAAGGCGAAGAGCCGGGGACCCGCCGGATCGGGTTGCTCGTTCCCGCCGTGGTGTTCCTCACCGGCGGGGTCCTCAGTGTGCTCGCCTCGGCGCTGATGCTGCGACCGGTGATGCGCTGGCAGATGCGCGGCGGACCGCCGAGCCGCCAGGAGCAGATGGCCGCTCTGCACGCCCCGCTGCGGCAGGCGATTCTGCATCTGGCCCTGTGGATCCTCGGCGGCGGTGTGCTGGCCACGGCCATCATCTCCGAAACACCGGCCCTGGCCGGTACGGTGATCATCACCGAATGTATGGCCGCCACCATCGTGTTCGGTTTCACCTACATGCTCGGCGAGCGGATTCTGCGCCCGGTGGCGGCAGAGGCGCTCACCGCCGGCCGGTTCGACCACACCCTGACCCCCGGTGTCGGTACCCGTATGGCCATGACCTGGGGTATGGGCACCTTCGCCCCCACCATCGCGATCGTGCTGCTGTGCGTCACCCAGATCTCGTCGGAGGTCAAATTCTCCGCGCAATCGCTGGCGGTATCGATCCTGTTGCTCTGCGGGGTCGTGATCATGCAGGCACTGGCACTGTCCATGCTCACCGCCTCGAGTATCTCCGATCCGGTGCGCCAGCTCAGCCAGGCCATCGATCAGGTGCAGAACGGTGCGCGCGATGTGCAGGTCGAGGTGTTCGACGGTAGTGAGATCGGGCTCCTGCAGGTCGGTTTCAACCGGATGATGGAGGAGGCCGCCACCCGGCAGCGGTTACAGGAGCTGTTCGGTCAGCACGTCGGGGCCGAGGTGGCCCAGCGCGCGCTCGACTACGGCACCGAGCTCGGTGGGGAGACCCGGTTCGTGGCGGTGCTCTTCGTGGACATGGTCGGTTCCACGGCTACCGCGGCGGAGCATCCGCCGACCGAGGTGGTGAGCCTGCTGAACGAATTCTTCCGGGTGGTGGTCGATGTCATCGACCACCACCACGGATTCGTGAACAAATTCGTCGGTGATGCCGCCCTCGCGATATTCGGCGCCCCGCTGGATCGGCCCGACGCGCCGACCGCCGCGCTGGCCGCCGCCCGGGAGCTCCGCGAGGCACTGCGGCCGATTTCCGGTCTCGATATCGGTATCGGGGTTTCCGCCGGGTTGGCGGTCGCGGGCAATATCGGGGCGGCGAATCGTTTCGAATACACGGTTATCGGCGACCCGGTGAACGAGGCATCCCGGCTCACCGAACTCGCCAAGGATCATCCGGGCCGGGTGCTGGCCTCGGGTTCGGCACTGTATTTCGCCGAGGAGAGCGAGCAACGTCACTGGACCTCCGGTGACGAGGTGGAGCTTCGGGGGCGACGCCGCAAAACCCGGCTGTCCTGGCCGCGTGACTCCACTGATCAGGCCTGAGACCACCCACTTCGCCGGTGGCGAGCGCGAGCGGGGGTGGCCGCGGCCGAGCAGGTGACGGACCGCGGACCCCCACGTCCATTAGGCTGAGCCCGTGACGGCCAACGGTGATCCAGCGGAGACTTCTGCTGCGCGCCCGGCCGGGGAAGCGGCACGCCGCATCGGCCGCCGCCGGAAATTCCGCTGGATCAAATGGCTGGCCGTTTCGATCGTGCTGCTCCTCCTGATCGGTGAAGCCGTCTATCTGTGGCCACGATTACACGAATCGTGGCGCAAGCTCACCGAGATCCACTGGGGTTGGGTCGCGGCCTGTATCGCCTTGCAGATGCTGTCGATGGCGGGTTTCGGCCGGGTCCAGAAACAGCTGCTGCACGCGGGCGGTGTCCGAGTGGAACAGCGTAGATCGGTGGCCGTCGTCTACGGCGCCACCGCCATGTCGGTGACCCTGCCCGCCGGGCAGGTGTTCTCCACGGCCTTCACCTACCGGCAGACCCGGCGCTGGGGCGCCAGCCCGGTGGTCGCCTCGTGGCAGCTCGTGTTCTCCGGCGTGGTTTCCGCGGTTGGCCTGGCACTGGTCGGTGTGCTGGGCACCGTGCTGGCGGGTGGCCGGGTCGGTCCGGTCAATCTCGTCGTATCGGTCGCCGCGGTGGTCGCGCTGGTGTGGGCGGGCAACTACGCGTCGCGGCATCCGGGCACCCTCGAAGGTACGTTGCGCCGGGGCCTGGCCCTGGTCAACCGGGTACGCAAACGTCCGGCGGCCACCGGAGCGGACAAACTGCGGGAAATGCTGGACCAGGTCGAATCGGTGGATCTGAGTTCCCGGGACGGCGCCTGGGTGACATGGTGGGCGGTGATCCACCGGTTGGCCGATATCGCCTGCCTGGGGGCGGCCTGCTACGCGATCGGCGGCGATCCACGCTGGGCGGGGCTGCTGATCGCCTTCGCCGCGGGTAAGGCGGTGGGTTCGATTCCGTTCGCTCCGGGCGGCATCGTCTACGTGGACGCGACGCTGATCTACGGGCTGACCGCGGCCGCCGGGCTGCCCGCGGCCCAGGCCGTCGCCGCCGCCTTCGTCTATCGGCTGGTGAGCTTCGTCCTGATCGCGATCATCGGCTGGATCGTCTTCGCCTTCCTGTTCCGCACCCGTAACGCCGAGGACGACGAATACGAGCGGGAGTTCTCTCAGCGCAACGGGTGAGCCCACGCCGGTGGAACCGCCGGGACCGGAGCTCCGCCGGCCCCGGATACTAGGCTGCGACGGGTGAGAAGGTTCGGGCCGATCGCCGTCGATGTGCTGCTGGTGGTGCTGTTCTGCGTTATCGGACGGCGCAGTCATGAGGAGGCGGTGTTCACCGGCCTGCTGCATACGGTGTGGCCGTTCGCGGCCGGGCTGGCGGTCGGGTGGACCGCCGCCGTTCTGCTGGATCGCCGCCGGCCCGGTGATGAGCCTTTCGACGGAACCCGGCTCCTGCCGGCCGGAGTGCTGATCTGGGCGAGCACCCTGGTCGTGGGCATGCTGCTGCGGGTGGTCGCGGGGCAGGGCACGGCGATCAGCTTCATCGTGGTGGCGGGCCTGGTGCTGGCATTGTTCCTGCTGGGCTGGCGGGGGGCCGCCCGGGTGTTCGGGTGAAACCTCTCCGTCGCTCATTCGTCCGGTTTCGCGAGAGTCTGCAGCATCCGTTCACCCATCCGGACGACCATATCGCCGCTGTCGACATCGGCTATATGGATCGCGAAGGACAGATCGCCCATGTTCGCGATGAGCCAGCCGTCGTCCCCTGCCCTGGCCGAGAAGCCGGTGACATCACGGAACCCGCGCAACCGCGCCATATGCGGCGCCTTCATCCCCTCGCGCAATACCGCGCGCAGGGCATCGGTTACCGGTGCCGGTAGCGGACCCACGGGCGCGTCCGTTTCCGCGGGCCGGCCCCGTTCGAGCATCGGGGGGCGCAGGGCACCGTCGGTGATGGCCGCCGCCGCGATGGCCATACCGAAGGGGCTGACCAGCAGGGCATCCGAGGCACCGCCCTGACGGACCGGTTCGGCACTGCCCGCGCCCACGGGGCGGCCGGTCACCTCCTCGAGGCCGGGTACCCGGAAGTCCACACCGACCCCGAGCGCGGCCGCCGCCTCCACGACCTCCTGATCGGTGACGTCCTGGGGCGCTTTGCCTTTGGCCGCCGCTGCCGCCTTGCGGAAGAGGTCGATGGCGCCGCCCACGGGGTACAGCCCGGTGAAGGCGACCGGCCCCTGGGCGGTGGAGTAGTTGTTCTGCGCGGCGGCCACCACGGCCCCCGTGGACGGTTGGGTCACCACGATCGAGGCCGGTGTCCCCACGCTGACGACCGCCTCCTCGGCGGCGCGTTGCAGCCGTTGGTCCATGGTGCCGGCGATATCGGGGCCGGCCGGGCCCTGATGGCCGGCCAGCTGTTTGACGAAGCGCCCGTCCTCGAACAGTTGTACGGCCCAACCGGAATGCTTGTCCTGGCTCTCCTCCCAGACATTACGCAGGGCGTCCAGCATGGGTGAGAAGATCCGGCGATCGGAAACGATGAGCCGCGGTTCCTTCTCCATCACCACGCCCGGGATGGGCGCCATCTCCGGTTCCAGGATCGCGAAATCGCCCTCCCGCAGGCTGACCGCCGTGATCGGCTTCCCACCGGCTTCCGCCAGATCCTCGCGCAGCGTTTCCCCGGTGATCAGCGGGGCCACCGGTTCGATCGCCCGGGCGAGAGCGTCGGTGGAGGCCACTTGATCGGGCATACGCGCCGGATCGAGTTTGATGACGTTGATGATCTGCTGGGTCATCAACGGTTTGCCGATATTGTCCACCACTCGCGGGGCCGGGTCGGGGGTGGTGCGCACCAGCTGAACCGAGCGGTTCTGCGCGAGTTGCGGCATCACCACCGCGGGGTCCCAGGAGATCCGCCAGCCGTTGGCGAGTTTGCGTACGGAACCCTCCAGTCCGTACGACCAGGTCTTCCGCTCGCCGAAACTCCATTCCACATCGAGACTGAAGATTCCCGATTCGGCATCGAGTTCGATGAATTGCGTTTTCTCGTAGTCGACCGTGCCGGACTCGAGTCCACTGAACATTTGCTCGAGCGTTGCCGAGGCCGCGGAGGGGTAGGAGGTGAGTTCGGCCGCACCCGCGTGATCATGTTCGTCGAGCAGTTCGGTGAATTGGTCGACGACCTTTTCGGGGCCGGCCGTCTCGGTACCGGACCCGCACGCTCCCATCGCGATCACCAGAGCCGCCACCCCCGTAAGGGCCAATGCGCCCCGGAAGCGAAAGCGGCGGGATCCCCACACATCCATGTCGCCCACTCTTCACTCTTGCCACTCCAGTAACAAGACCACCGTACCTGAAAAAAGCCTGCTTGCGACTGATCGCAAACCCGAAACCATACCCGGCACCACCGTGTGCAGTTGTGTCCGTACCCAACTCACCGCGAGGCGGGCCGTGATCGTTCGTCGGGGCGTCCGCGGACACCCGGCGTCGCTACGCTACCGATCGATCCGAACCGGTGCGCCGTTACCCCGGAAGTCCGCATTCGATGAAGAAATACCCCGTAACGGTAACCCAGAACCCTTCGGCCGTGCGGGAGGTGTCGGTAGGGTTGCTGCCATGTCAGATGCCGCCGTCCCGCAAACCTCGAGCAGCCCGATTCTGGTTCTGAACGGGCCGAATCTGAATATGCTCGGCACTCGGCAGCCCGAAGTCTACGGGTCGGAAACCCTCGACGATGTAATCGAATTGTGCCGTATGACCGCGGCCGCCCACGGCCGGAAGATCACCCATTTCCAGTCGAACTCCGAGGGCGCGCTCATCGACCGTGTGCACGAGGCGCGCGGTGCGGTTTCGGCGATCGTCGTGAACCCCGGCGGACTCACCCACACCTCGGTCGCGCTCCGTGACGCGCTGGTCATTCCGGAGGTGCCGATCGTCGAGGTGCACATCAGCAATGTGCATGCCCGCGAGGAGTTCCGGCACCGCTCCTATATTTCCCCCATCGCCGAGGCGGTGATCGCCGGAATGGGCAGCTACGGCTATGCGGCCGCCATCGAGTTCCTACTCACCCGGACGTTGGCACCCGCCTGAGCGCCGTCAGTTCGCGCGTTCGATACGGAAGACCGGAAAGCCGGGGGCCGCCTCGGCGAGCTGCGCGTCGGAGGCGTTCGCGGTGATTCCTTCGAAGAAACGACCGACCTCCCAGCCCCAGCGTTTCAGGTAGAGGCGCAGCAGCGGCACCTTGTCGGCATCGGCGACCTCCGCGGCGGTGAAGGCTTCGGCCCGGCGACCGAGCCGCAGCTCGCCCGCTCCGGCCGCTCGCAGGTTGCGCACCCACTGGGTGTGCCCACGCGGGGCCACGAGATAGCGCTGCCCGTCCGCCGCGGTCATCACGTTCACCGGGACGGTCCGCCATTCTCCGGATTTGCGGCCGCGTACCGCCAGCAACCGGGATCCGGCGACGCTGATACCGAGGCGGGACAGCGCCGTCATGAACCGGCCGAAAACCGAATCGAAGCCGGCGGGAGCGAGGTAGCGAGTGGTGGCGGACATCTTCTTACTCCTTTGTGAGCAGTGCTCTCTACTGTGAACAACGATCGCACCCTTCCCCACGCTTGTCAAGAGCAGTGCTCTCTCTTCTTGGGGTCCGATTCACGATCCGCCGGCGGAACCACCGAACGGAGACGGGAATTTCTGAGACGGTGGTCGGGCGCACCGGAAACCGGTGACCGCAACGGCGAAGGAGAACGCATGCTGGCCGCGATTTTCGACGGAAACGAACCCCGGCTCGTCGTCGAGGACATCCCGGTGCCCGTCCCGCGGCGCGGGGAGGTGCTCCTGCGGGTCACCGCCTGCGGGGTATGCCACACCGACCTGCACGTACTCAGATCGGAAGTGAAGTTCCCAGCACCCGCGGTACTGGGTCACGAGGTCTCCGGAATCGTCGAACGACTCGGCGACGGAGTCGACGATATCGCCGTAGGCGACAGCGTGGTGTGCAGCTTCATCATGCCGTGCGGGAGCTGCCGCCACTGCGTACGCGGCGCGGAAGACCTGTGCGAGAAGTTCTTCGCGCACAACCGGTTGAACGGCACCCTGTACGACGGGACCACCCGGCTGGCGCGCGCCGACGGAACCCCGCTGGCCATGTACTCGATGGGCGGGCTCGCCGAATACTGCGTGGTGCCGGCCTCCGATGTCTTCGTGGTGCCCGACGGCGTCGGCCTGGAAGCGGTATCGATCCTGGGCTGCAGTTCGTTCACCGCCCTCGGCGCGGTACGCACCGCCGAACTCGCCCTCGGCGACCGGATCGCGGTGGTCGCGGCGGGCGGTGTGGGATCCTCGATCGTGCAGTTCGCGGCGGCGACCGGGGTCGCGCAGATCATCGCCATCGATATCAGCGACGAG
The DNA here is from genome assembly GCF_977089955.1 of Nocardia sp. X0981. Taxonomy (NCBI): domain Bacteria; kingdom Bacillati; phylum Actinomycetota; class Actinomycetes; order Mycobacteriales; family Nocardiaceae; genus Nocardia; species Nocardia sp. X0981. The sequence continues at coordinate 1,160,641 of NZ_OZ372435.1, forward strand.
AAACTGTCCGCCGTCGCCGGGCTCGGCGCCACCCATACGATCAACTCCCGGACCGAGGACGTCGCGACCCGGGTCCGCGAACTCACCGGTGGACACGGTGTGAACGTGGCCTTCGAGGCACTCGGCAGCCCGGCCACCTTCGCGACCGCGCTGGACATCCTCGACGACGGCGGACGAGCCGTGGTGGTGGGTATCGCCCCCGCGGGTTCCACCGGGGCGATCGACCTCGCCCGCCTGGTCCGCCGCAAACTGGAGATCCGCGGCTCCTACGGCGCGAAGGCCCGCACCGATATGCCCGCCCTGCTCCGCATGGTCGCGGCGGATACGGTACGACCGCAGGATGTGATCACCCGCCGTTACCCCCTCGACCGGGTCGACGAGGCGTACGGAGCGCTGGCGCGCGGCGAGATCGTGGGCCGCGCGATCATCGAAATGTCTTGAAATCGCTACGGAATCCGACTCGCCGGGCCGGGCCGGGCGGATGGATGCGAAAAATCGGGGCCGACCGAGTAACGTCGAGCCATGCCGACGGAGGTCCGCAACAACACCGCATTGGAACGCTTCGAGATCACGGTCGACGGCGAGGTCGCGGGCTACACCGAGTACCAGGAGACCGTCGGTGAGCGCGCGTTCGTACACACCGAAATCGACCCGCGCTTCGACGGGCAGGGCTATGCCCGCACCTTGGTCGAGGCCGCGCTGGAGGCCACACGCGCCGACGGCTTCGGCGCGCTGCCCATGTGCCGGGTGGTCCAGCACTTCATCGAGACCCGGCCCCAGTACCTGTCGATGGTGCCGCACTGGGCGCGTGACAGGCTCGGGCTGCCGCAGTAGCCGGCCGGCCTCAATAGGCGGCGACCGCTCCGTCCAGCGCCTGCTGCAGCTCGAGGCGCACCATACGGGCGATCTCCGCCGGACGGGCCGGTAGCTCCGTGCGCGGCATACCGAAGTGGAAACTCGCCCCCTTCGCCTCGTCCTTCGTCGGCTCGACCGCCGGGTCGGGCCGGCGCCCGTAGCTCAGGCCCAGAGCGAGCAGCACGGGCCGGACGCCGAGTTTGGCGGTCCGGAACGCGATATGCCCGATACCCGTACCGATCGGCTGCACCTGGGCCGGGTCCACGTCGTTGCAGGTTCCCTCGGGGAATATGGCCAGGCTGTCGCCATCGGCCAGCCGCTCGGCGCAGATATCCATCATCCGCTGCCCGGCCGCGTTCACCGCCCGCACACCGTGATCACTGCCGCGGAACACCGGGATACCGCCCATCATGTCGATACGGCGGCGCAGTTTCTCCTCTTCGAACAACTCGTCCTTGGCCAGTACCCGGGTCCGCCCGATGAGGGGGCGCAGTTCGCTACGCCAAGCCGCCGCGGCGAGGGTGTAGGGATCCAACCGGGAGAGGTGGTTGACCGCGATGAGCAGCGGGGTACGGGCCCGGACCAGCTCGGCGATCGCGGCCCGGGCACCGGCGGCGTAGCTGATCCGCGGCCGGTAACGCCGCCCCAGTAGGGCGTAGGCCCCCATGGCCTGGATCCGGTTCTGCCGGTGCGCACGGTAGAAGTCGTAGACGTCGTCGCTGTTGCCGAGGAGCACCTCAGGGGATCGCATACGGATGACTCTACGAGGCTCTTCCGCCGTGTCCAGGCAGCCGGGAACCGTCGACCGCGTGAACTCCGCGGGAACCGAAGAGACGATCGGAGCGGCGTAATCGGCGGATAGCTGCGATGATGGCCTGGTGGCGCAGGCAGATGACCCCGATGATCGCAAGACCCGGGGCGGCCGCGGTGACGGGAACGATCCCGGGCCGGGTCGTCGCGGCAACCGGCAGGGTGAGCAGGTGGTACGGGCCGGTACCCTGCTCGTCTCCTCCACCGAACTGGCCGAGCCCACGTTCCGCCGCACCGTCGTGTACATCATCGAGCACAACGACGCCGGAACGCTGGGAGTGGTGCTGAACCGCCCGAGCGATACCGCGGTGCAGGACGTGCTGCCGCAGTGGACAGAGATATCCGCTCAGCCGCGCACCCTGTTCGTCGGCGGGCCGGTCAAACGCGATGCCGCCCTCTGCCTGGGAACGGTACGGGTCGGGTGCTCCATCGACGAGGTACCGGGACTGCGCCGGGTGGACGGCCGCGTGGTGCTGGTGGATCTGGACGCCGACCCGGAGCGCATCGGCCCGCTGGTCGAGGGTGTGCGGATCTTCGCCGGATACGCCGGCTGGACCTTCGGCCAGCTGGACAGCGAACTGGCCAACGACGACTGGATCGTGGTCTCCGCCCTGCCCAACGATCCGATCGCCGGCCGGCGCACCGATATGTGGGCTCAGGTGCTGCGTCGTCAGCCGTTGCCGCTTTCCCTGCTGGCGACCCACCCGATCGAAGTGGAACGCAACTAGGGCGGCGGGGCCGGACAGCCGTGGAGACCTTCGGACCGGCGGGGTTTCCCGCTCCGTAGGTTCCGGTATCCCGGCGCGTGGGCCCGCCGGGCCAGGATGCGCAGCAGGCTGGTGGTGAACGCGCGATCGGCGTCCGCGCCTGCCAGCCGGCCGCTACCGCGCTCCTCGCTCGCGGCATGGGCGAGATGGATGGCGACGACGAGCAGCCAGCCGGTGGGAAGCCGGCTGTCGAATTCGCCCGCGTCCTGTCCGCCTCCGTCACGGTGACGAGTACCGGCGATCTCGACCCCGCCGAGGTCCGTACGGCCCTCGAAGCCGCCGGGTACGAGCCGACCGGCCCCTGACAACCCCGGAGAGCGCTCGAAACATGTGCGGGTGCGGGTTTCCCACCGAACGACGAGCACGATCGACACCGCTCGGGCCGGCCGGACCACGAGGCGGTTACGGCCGCGCGTTGACGAAGGCGTCGAAGATCAGGGCCGCACCCAGTACGGCGAACAGGATCCGGACCGCGAGGGGTCCGTAACGGGCGAATACGCGCACCACCCGCCGATAGGTCCGTTGCGCCCGGCGCGTACGCCGCAGCGACAGCGCGAGCACCAGCAGCGGAGGCAGTAGCGCCAGCGCACAGTAGGCCAGCACTATCAGGAGCCAGCCCGCGGGTAGGGGCCGGTGGGAGGAGAGCATGGCCAGCGCCGTGAGATACGGAATGGCGGTAGGGGCCTGCGCCAACCCGATCACCGCACCCGCCAGCGCGAGCATCGACTTACGCCGGCGCAGCGCGGTGGCCCAGGCCGGCGGGGTGGTGGGACCGGTGGCGCGAATACCCGCCAACGCGAGCAGAATGCCGCCGCCCGCCAGTTCACCCCAGAAGCGGATCCTGGGAGTGACACGGAAATCCAGTAATTCGGTCAGCCAGGTCAGCCCGAGCACCGTGGCGATTCCGAAAGCCGTGGTGACGAGGAACACTCCGCCGATGAACGCCAGCCCGCTCGGTAGCGGTGAGCGGCGCGCCATCCGGCTGTCGACGATCACCGCAGTGGTAACCCCTATCAGCAGCACATCGAGGGAATCCAGGAACGCGAACCCGGCCATCGCAAACAGAAGAGTCACCATGTCACGAGGGAGTTTATTGACGGCGCCGCCGATGAACACAGCCGCGAAACAAACACCGACACGCGCGCGCGGAAAACTCCGATCCGCAGGCCGGGGCGGCCACACTGTCAGTGCTCGAAGGCCTCCCGGCCACTGAACCGCGCCGCAGAAGAGCCGTCGGTCCGGATCCGGGACGAGCCTGGCACCACGAAAACCAATCATCCGGAGAAGCGCACCACCCGTACCCCGTGACCTGCCCTGGAGGCACACAGCGATGAGAGTGCTCTTTGGTTTTCCGTCCGCGTCCGAACTCGGCAGAAGCTTTTCCGTTCCGGCCCGGGTACGTGCCGCGTGCCGCCTACGCGGACCTGCCCGTAGGCGGCCGGCCGCCAGGCTGGCGGCGGTCGCGATCGCCGCGGGGCTGGGTTTTTCTCCCATCCCGGCGGGAGCCGAACCCACCGGCCCCGACGTATCGTCCTGGCAGCACGGGGGCGGACGGCCGATCGACTGGTTCGCGGTACGTGCCGCCGGGCACCGTTTCGCCGTGGTCAAGGCGACCGAGGGACTGAGCTATATCAACCCGTACTTCATCCAGGACAGCCTGCAGATGCGGCTCGCCGGAATAGCGCGGGGCACTTACCATTACGCGCACCCCGATCTGCCACCCGAACCGCAGGCCGCCCTGTACGCGGCAGTGGTCCTCGGTCAGAACGGCCCGCTGGACCTGCCACCGGTTCTGGACCTGGAACATTCCGGAGGGCTGCCGCCGGATGCGCTGATCGCTTGGACACACCGCTACCTCGATACGGTGGAGGCGCTGACCGGCCGGGTACCGATCATCTACACCTATCCGCATTTCTGGCGCACGGCCATGGCCGACAGCCACCGGTTCCACCGATACCCGCTGTGGATCGCCGATTACCGCGGCCGGCCCGCGCCCGAGGTGCCCGGCGGCTGGCCGGCCTGGACTTTCTGGCAGCAAACCGATTCGGGATCGATTCCCGGCATCCACGGCAACACCGATGTGAACGTCTACAGCGGAGCACAGGGAGATTTCGCCCGATTCGCCCGGATGAACGGGCTCACCGGCAGTGGCAGCGGCTGACGGCTCCGATCCGGCGCGGCGCCGGCTGAGGACACGGCCGGCGGCGCACCTCCCCGCGCCTACACCCCGATCCGGCCGCCGCCGGACTTCCAGACCGCCACCACAGCGGGCCGCGGCTGGGCGGTGCCACCGTCCGGCCAGTGTGAGGCGGGCCGCTCCACCGAGGCGTCGTCGGTTTCGCCCGGATGCTGCACACACACCACGACCCGTTCCTCGGTGATCACCGGGCCGCAGGTTTCGGCACCGATCGGCACCGACAGGAACTGTTTGGTTTCGCCCCGGCGATCGCCGTCGAGGACCACCGCGAACAGCCCGTCGTTGGCGTCCAGGGCATTGCCGTCGGTGCTGATCCACAGATTGCCGTAGGGATCGAACGCCAGATTGTCCGGGCAGGAGATCGGGCTCACCCCGGTTTTGTCGTACCCGGCGAAATAAGTGTCGGCGGCTGCCGGGTCACCGCACACCAGCAGCAGCGACCAGGTGAAGTCGGTGCCGGCGTGGTCGTCGGTGATCTCGAGCACCTGACCGTTCTTGTTCTCGTTGCGCGGATTGGCCTCGTCCGCGGGGGCCGCGCCGTCGGTACCGCGCCGGGTGTTGTTGGTCAGCGCCACATACACCTTGCCGGTTTTCGGGTTGGCCTCGAAATCCTCGGGCCGGTCCATCTTGGTGGCGCCGACCCTGTCGCCGGCCAGCCGGGTGAACACCGCGACCTCCTCGGCTGTCATCCCGTCCACCAGCGATTCACCGCGACCGTCCGCACCGGTACGCAGAATGGGGATCCACTGCCCGGTACCGGTGAAGCCCCGGTCCGACGGCACGGCACCCGAGCCGTCGATCCGGTCGGGGTGATCACCGGACAGTTTCGCCACGTAGAGGGTGCCGGCATCCAGGATGGTCAGATTGTGGCGGCGGGCGGCCGCACCGGTACCGGGCTCCATCTTGCGCGAGGAAACGAACTTGTACATGTAGTCGAAGCGTTCGTCGTCACCGCTGTAAGCGACCACGGTGCCGTCAGCGGTCACGTGGATATTCGCGGCCTCGTGCTTGAACCGGCCGAGCGCCGTGTGTTTGACGGGGGTGGAAGAGGGATCCCACGGGTCGATCTCCACCACCCAGCCGAAACGGTTGGATTCGTTGGGTTCGGCGGTGATATCGAAGCGCCGGTCGAACTTCTCCCAGTGATGCGGGGCATCGGATTCACCGATGCCGTACCGTTCCAGCCGCGCGGCGGTCACGGGATCGGCCGCTTCGCCCACGAAGTAGGCGTTGAAGTTCTCTTCGCCCGAGAGCACTGTGCCCCACGGGGTGACGCCGCCGGAGCAGTTGCTGATCGTGCCCAGCACCTTGGTCCCGGTGGGGTCGGCGGAGGTCCGCACCAGGGCACTACCGGCGGCCGGGCCGGTCAGGCGGAACTCGGTGGTGGCGGTGATACGCCGGTTGTACTTCCCGAAAACGGGCGTGAGCCGGCCGGTACCGGGCTCACCACGCACCTCGACCACGGAAAGCCCGTGCGCGGCCATCGCGATATCGACCTGTTCCCGGGTGATCGCCTCGGGGCGGTATCCGGGAAACATGAATTGTTCGGTGGTGTACTCGTGATTCACCACCAGCAGATACCTGCCCGGCTGTCCCTCGATCGGCAGCAGTCCGGCGAAATCGTTGTTGTAACCGAACTGCCTGGCCTGGGCGCCGGAGGTCTGCCGGAAGAAATCGAATTCGGGGGCGTCTTCGAACAGCGGATCACCCCAGCGGATCACCACGTCCTGCTCGTAACCCTCCGGCACGACCAGAGCGTCCTCGGTGTTCGGCGCGACCGGCGGGAACCCTGTTCCCATATTCTCCGTGTCCGCGGCCGTCCCGGCCTCGGCGCCGTCGCCGCAGGCGGCCAACGCCCCCGCCGCACCGATGGCGACCACCGCGGCGGCCCCGCCCCGCAACAGGCGGCGCCGCGAGATCCCGGCCACGATCTCACCGAAATACGTATTCGGCGAGGTATTGGGCACACCGTGGAAGCAGGCGTTGCCGCATTTGTACCGGCAGGTCACGCGCGAGCGGGAACCGGCCGGCTCGCCGGCGACGAAGAGCGCTAGAGGTTTCACAGTGGACTCCTGTTCCGGTCTGAACGCACGCACGCTAACCGACGCAGGCAAGACCCAGGAGTCCACCGGATTAACTACCGGCCAACAGGTTGCCCAGGGATTGCCCGGCAACCGGATCACCGGCGCCGGTTCACGCCACGATGTTCACCAGCCGGCCCGGCACCACGATCAGCTTGCGCGGCGCCTTGCCGTTCAGCAAAGCCGTGATCTTCTCGTCAGCCAGCGCCGCCGCCTCGATCGCCGCCTGATCGGCCTCCGGATCCACCTGGATCCTGCTGCGGACCTTCCCGTTCACCTGGATCGGATATTCCACGGTCTCCGCGGTCAGCAGCGCGGGGTCGGCGACCGGGAACGGACCGTGCGCCAGCGAATGGGTGTGGCCCAGGCGTTCCCACAGTTCCTCGGTCATATGCGGAGCCAGCGGGGCCAGCATCAGCACCACCGGCTCCACCGCGGAACGCGGGGCTCCCTGGGGATACGCCTTGGTCAAATGGTTGGTGAGCTCGATCAGTTTCGCGCCGGCCGTATTGTCACGCATGGCCGCCAGATCCTCGTCCACACCGGCGATGGTGCGGTGCAGCAGCCGCAGCGTCTCATCGGTGGGATTGTCCTCGGTGACCCGGACCGCACCGGTCTCCTCGTCCACCACCAGCCGCCAGACGCGCTGCAGGAAACGATGCGCGCCGATGACATCCTTGGTCGCCCACGGCCGCGAGGTGTCCAGCGGGCCCATCGACATCTCGTAGAAACGGAAGGTATCGGCACCGTACAGATCGCAGATCTCATCCGGGGCGATGGCATTCTTCAGCGATTTGCCGATCTTGCCGTACTCCTGGTTCACCTCCACCTCGGTACCCGAGGCGTCCGTCCAGTAGAACCTGCCGTCGCGTTCGGTCACCTCGGCGGCCGGGACATAGGCCCCCCGCGCATCGGTGTAGGCGTAGGCCTGGATGTAGCCCTGATTGAACAGGCGGCGATACGGTTCGCTGCCGCTCACCTCACCCAGGTCGAACAGCACCTTCTGCCAGAACCGGGCGTACAGCAGGTGCAGCACCGCATGCTCCACACCACCCACGTACAGATCCACACCACCTGGATCGGCGGCGCCGTGCTCCGCGGGGCGCGGCCCCAGCCAGTAGTTCTCGTTCTCCTTCGCGCAGAACGCTTCACCATTGGTGGGGTCGGCGTAGCGCAGCTGATACCAGGAGCTACCCGCCCAGTTGGGCATCACATTGGTATCGCGCCGGTAGCGCCGCGGACCGTCGCCCAGATCCAGCTCCACCTCGACCCAGTCGGTGGCCTTGGCCAGAGGCGGCGAGGGCTCGGAATCCGCGTCGTCCGGATCGAAGGTGACCGGAGCGAAATCGTCCATTTCGGGCAGCTGGACCGGCAGCATCGACTCCGGCAGCGCATGCGGGGCGCCGGATTCGTCGTAGACGATCGGGAACGGTTCACCCCAGTACCGCTGACGGGCGAACAGCCAGTCGCGCAACTTGTACTGCACCGTGCCCGCGCCGCGTCCGTCGGCTTCCAGCCGGGCGATCACCGCGGCCTTGGCATCCGCGATGGACAGACCGTCCAGATAGTCGGAGTTGATGGCCGGGCCGTCGCCGGTGTAGGCCGCACCGTCGAACCCGGCGGGCGGCTGCACGGTGCGGATGATCGGCAGGCCGAAGGCGGTTGCGAAATCCCAGTCGCGCTGATCCTGACCCGGTACCGCCATGATCGCGCCGGTACCGTAACCACTCAGCACATAGTCGGCGATGAAAACCGGGATTCGGGCGCCGTTGACCGGGTTGGTGGCATGGGTGCCCAGGAAAACGCCGGTCTTCTCCCTGTTCTCCTGCCGTTCCAGGTCCGATTTGGCGGCAACGGCCTTCCGGTACGCCGCGACCGCGGCCGCCGGTGTCGCGGCGCCGGCGGTCCAGCGGGGGTCGGTGTCCTCCGGCCAGGCCGCCGCGGTCAACCGGTCGACCATCTCGTGCTCGGGAGCCAGCACCATATAGGTGGCGCCGAACAGGGTGTCGGGACGTGTGGTGAAAACCTCGACATCCCCCGCATCGGTGGCGAACTCCACCCGGGCACCACGCGAACGCCCGATCCAGTTGCGCTGCATGGCCTTCACGTTCTCCGGCCAGTCCACGTACTCGAGATCGTCGATCAGCCGGTCCGCATAGGCGGTGATCCGCATCATCCACTGCCACAACCGCTTCCGGAACACTGGGAAATTGCCGCGTTCACTACGGCCGTCGGCGGTGACCTCTTCGTTCGACAGCACCGTCCCCAGACCCGGGCACCAGTTCACCACCGAATCGGTCTGGTACACCAGCCGATACGAGTCGAGCACGGCACCGCGTTCGGCAGCGGTCATACTCGCCCAATCCTTGCCGTCCGGGGCCGGGCGGGCGCCCGTGGCGAACTGCCGCTCCAGCTCCGCGATCGGCCGCGCGCGATCGGCCTCCTGGTCGTACCAAGCGTTGTAGATACGCAGGAAGATCCACTGTGTCCACCGGTAGTACTCGGGGTCGGTGGTGGCGAACGAGCGCCGCCGGTCGTGCCCCAGGCCCAGCCGATCCAGCTGCCGCCGCATGGTGGCGATATTGGATTCGGTGGTATCCCGCGGATGCGCGCCGGTCTGCACGGCGTACTGCTCGGCGGGCAGACCGAAGGCGTCGTAGCCCAGCGCGTGCAGCACATTGCGGCCGCGCATCCGGTGATAGCGGGCGAACACGTCGGTGGCGATATAGCCCAGCGGATGACCGACATGCAGCCCGGCGCCCGACGGGTAGGGGAACATGTCCTGGACGAACAGTTTGTCCGCGGGAACCTCGCCGGCGAGCGGACCGACCGGGTTGGGCGCGTGGAAGGTGCCGCGCTCGTTCCAGCGCTGCTGCCAGCGTCGTTCGATCTCCCCCGCGAGTGCGGCGGTATACCGGTGGGCAGGTGTATCGGCGGCCCGGCCCTGGGTGGCGCCGTTGTCTACCGAGCTCTGCCCGGCGGTCTCGGTTGCGCGGGTGTCCTGCACGGTCCTGCCTTCTCTAGCTGCCGATGGGGGGAGAAATCCGTCGTCGAACAGCGTAAGACGTAGCCCCTGACTAGCCCAAAAGGTGGGGGCGTGGGCAGGTGAGGGGCCCGGAAGGAAAGAGAGTCGGCTCGATCACAAGGGGGTGTGGGTACAGGGGATCGCGGCGCGGGTGCGCTCGTCTCATGGTTTCCGTTTTTCCGATGGTCCGCCTACGTGGTTCGGGGCCCGTCTCGGGTCTGGAGCGAAGGAGCGCAGCGACTGAGCGAAGGAGTGAAGACCCGAGACACAAGGGGGCCCCGAACCCGCGGCGCCGCAGGCGCCGCAAATAAACACTGCTAGGCTGACCTGGTGTTTGTTGTCGCGATACTGCTCTTCGTCTTGGCCGTGGTAGCCCTGGCGACGGGCGTGCTGGGCCTCCTCGGTCGTCTTCCCGGTAATCGCTATATCGGGGTGCACACCGAGGCCGCGCTGCGCGACGAGACCGCGTTCCGTACCGCCAACCGGGTGGCCGCCCCTACCTCGATCACCGCCGGTGCGTTGCTGGCCGCGGGCGCGCTGGTCGTGCTGGCATCGGGCGGGCTCACCGCTGTGCTGGTGGCCGTGGGTGTGTTGGTGATCGCGCTGTTCACCCTCGGTGCCGGGGCCACCGCGGGCGCTCGCGCCGCCGAGGCCGTGGCCCCGCCGGTGGAGACCGGTGGCTGCGGTGGCTCCTGCGGGGGTTGTTCGCTGAAGAACACCTGCGAACCGGCCGCGAATTCGCAGCCGGCCTGACGGCCGCTCAGCCCAGCCAGTCCAGGACCGAGGCTGCCGTCCACGACTGCTGCATACTCCCCAGTGGTTCCCCGGTGAACGGTTCGTAGTACTCGGCGAAGCTTCCGTCGCTGGCTTGCCGCAGAGCTTCGGCACGCAGCATGAAGGCGCGTTCGGCCCATCCGCGGTGGGCGAATACCCAGGAGAACAGCCAGCTCATCACGGGCCAGACCGGCCCGCGCCAGTATTCGCGCGGCCGGAAATCCTTCGAGACCGGGGAAGTGGACGGTGGCAGCGCGTAGCGCAGGTCCGGGTGGCCGCAGAAACGCGGGCCCTCGAACAGGCGCAGCAGGTTGCGTTCGGTGGCTCGGGGCAGGCCACCGCTGATGAGCGGCGCGAACATGGCGAGGGTCTCGGTGGTGATCCAGCGGTTCAGGCGCGTGTCGTAATCGCGGGCCGCCCCGGTGCGCGCGTCCGTGGTGGCCACGACCCCGGCGCGGAACCGCTCGGCCCAGCCGAACAGTTCGCGGGTATCGGCTTTGGGCTGGTGATACTCCTCACCGATCTGTCCCAGCACTTCGCAGGCCAGGGAGAAGATCGCGGTGACGAACACGTCCTCGACCGCGAAACTCATCACCGAACTCAATGTGTCGTCGTCGTAGCGGGACCGCCGCATCTGTTCCACCAGCCACAGGTACCGGTCGTATTCCCGGTCGGTGGGCCGCTGGGTCGGGTCGGAGACGACGAGCACGTCCTCCCGCCGGTAGGGCGGCAGATCACCGGGTACGACGTGCTCGTAGGCCCGGTCCCAGCGCGGCGAATTGTCCATACCCGATTCCCACCCGTGGTAGAGGGTGATCCGGCCGCTACCCCGGGGGTCGCGGGCGTGGGCGAGCCAGCGGTGCCAGCGCACCAGATCGGGCCAGCGGCGGTTGAGGAATTCTTCGGCGACCGCGCGGGTGGTGCGGCCGTGCCGTCGCGCATGGTCGAGGATCCGCTGGACGGCGATGGCATGTACCGGCGGCTGGGTGATACCGGAGGTGTCCGGTCCGTCCGGGGCGTTGGCCGCGAGCAGCCGGCATTCCCAGCGGGCCGGGCCGGGGAAGTAGCCGTCGACCCCGTTGGCGAAGACGATATGCGGGATCATCCCGTTCTTCCATTGCGCCGAGAGCAGGGTGTCGAGTTCGATCACCGCGCGTTCGACGCTCAGCGGTGCCAAGCCCACCGCCACGAATGCCGCGTCCCAGCTCCACATATGCGGATACAGCCGGGGTGCGGCGCTGGTCATGGTCCCCAAATCGTTGCCACGCAGCAGATAGGCCGCGCGGGCGGCGAGCTGCGTAGGGGTGAAACCCGGGTGTGCCATGGCTATATCTTGCTGGTTGGGGTGGTACCACGTCCGTTCGGTGCGGATGATCGCCATATCTACCGGTTTCCGGTTTCGGCGTGATGTGCCCGGTATTTCCGCCGCGCTACGACATCGGGTGGGCCTCGCGTCCGGCGGCCGATGCAGACGCGGGTGTGGTAGGCCATATCAGCGGAGGTGCGGTATTCGTTCCGCGGACCCGGGTGAGAAGGAGGAGTGGCGATATGCGGGACAGCGCGCCGCGAGGGGCGGACCGGCCCCTGGCATTGATCACCGGCGGTGGCCGGGGCCTGGGCGCCGCGATCGCCCGTGAGCTGGCCCCGGATCACGCCTTGTTACTGGGCGGGCGGACGGCCGCGGGTTTGGAACCCATCCTGTCCGAACTGCCGGATGCCACCGGCTGGCCGGTGGACCTCACGGACTATCCGGCGGTCGCCGCGGCCGCGCAACCCATCGAACGGCTCGAGGTACTGGTGCACAATGCGGGTATCGCCGATCTGGGGACGATCGCCGAGTCCACGGTGCGGCAGTGGCGCGAGACCCTCGAGGCCAATCTGATCGCCGTAGCCGAGCTCACCCGGGTGCTGTTACCGGCGTTACGGGCGGCGAACGGACATGTGGTGTTGATCAATTCGGGGGCGGGGTTACGCGCCAACGCGGGATGGGCGAGCTATGCGGCCAGTAAGTTCGGATTGCGCGCTTTCGGGGACGCGTTGCGGCTGGAGGAACCCTCGATCCGGGTGACCTCGGTCCATCCGGGCCGTATCGACACCGATATGCAGCGCGCGATCGTCGCCGGTGAGGGACGCCCTTACGAACCGGATCATTTCCTGCGACCCGAGACTGTCGCCCGCGCGGTGCGTACGGCGATCGATACGCCCCGCGACGGGCATCCGACCGAGATCGTGCTCCGGCCTCGCTGACGGTGTGCCCGGCGCGTCCGGCACCGGGCATCGGTCAGTGTTCGTCGTAGTGGCCGTCGTGGGGGGCGTGCCGGTGGCCGTCGTGGATGTAGTCGACGTGGTCGCCGTGCGGGACCGCGACATGCCCGCAGCCCTCACCGTGCACGTGTTCGTGGGTCCCACCGTGCTCGTGATGCTCCGCGGCTTCGCATTCGTCGTAGTGGTCCGCGTGCTCGCGATGCAGGTGACCGTCGTGGACGTAGTCGACGTGGTCGCCGTGCGGGACCGCGACATGCCCGCAGTCGGGGCCGTGCACATGGGTGTGATCGGTGTGCTGAGCGTGTGCCGTTGCCATCGGTGTTCCTTCTTTCCTCGGAGCGGGTCAGCGGGAACTACGCACTCCCTCACATTACCAAGTGCGCATCAATGCAGATAGCTATGAATTCACCGAGGTCACCGTAACGTCGATGGGATACGACCCCCGGTACAGTGGGGACGACGCGCCGAGGGCCGTGATACCTCGCCCCGGCAGCTTGTTCCCCGGCCGGGGTTCCCGCCGGGCAGGATCGCCGCGCATTCCCGCGCGATCATGCGCGAGCCTTCTCCGGCGCATCTCCCCGAGCAACCGCGGCGCAGCAGAGTACCCGAAACATCCCATCATTAAACATTTCCGGGAATAAATTACTTCATTCCCGTGTCGTTCCAGTTCCGGGCGCGTAACGTCCGTGTCGTTCGAAACCACCGCCCCCCGAACAGCTTCGGGTCCGGCGGCATCAGATGACGCGTTTGTTCTGGCCGGAAACCTCTGGCAATACCGTGATGAAGATCGGACATACCTACCCATGATGATCCGCAAGATCGTTGCGGCCGTTGTGCCGCTGCTGGCCACCACCACCGTCGGTGCTGCGGTCGTGCACGCAGAGCCCCCCACACCGGATATCGGTTACCGCACCGAGTTGGTCGGCAGCACCGTGGTCACCACGCTCACCCACGGCACCTTCGAATCGGCCGGCGAAAACGTCGATATCCTCGACGAATCCGGCGCCACCGTGATGTCGCTACCCCTGGCCGTACGGGAGGGCGGCACCGAATACCCACTGCCCCACGCGATCCGAGAAGACGGCCGGGTGCTCGAACTGACGGCGGTCAAGGACGTCGCCGCGGCCCGGCCGGCCGCCGAACCGGTGGCCTCACCGCAGGAGAACTATGCCGCCCAGGTGAACTTTGCCTCGCAATTCGGACTCGCCTCCGCCGTCGGCGGTTTCATCGGCACGGCCATCGGCGCCCTCGTCGGCCTCACGGGCATAGTCGGCGGCCCGACCGTGGTCGCCAGTGTGATCGCGGGAGCCACCATCGGTGGCATCATCGGCACCCTGGTGGTCGGGGGTCCGACGCTGATCATCGCCGGTATCGACCTGATCAACACCCTGGTCGCCGCCCCCGGGACCACTCAGTGGGCGGCGAATCAGCAGGGCCGCTGATCGTTTCGGTATCGCACCGCGGGCCCCGGAGAACGCAAGCCCGCGGTAACCGGTCCACCGAGCCGGCGTGCGGGCGGCACCTCACGCGCACGCCGGCTCATCGGGGCGACACCTCGTAGGACCCGGAAACATTGCCGCGGAGAAACTTCCACGCCTACGGGTGTGCCCGTTCGAGGGGTCGGGCAGCACGGCCGGACACTGTTCCTTCGGTGCCCGGCCGGACGGAAGAACGCTCAGGCGATACCGGTGACCGGTTCCGGATTCGTCCGGTCCCGCCAGGCCAGCGCCTCCCGCACCTGGCTGAGGTCGTAGTCCGGGCCGGTGATCCCCACGGTGAACAGGGTCGCGCCCGCGTCCAGATAGGCGGGGGCGGCCTCCGTGCCGGGCCAGGCGACCGACCGCTCGATCTTCTGGGGGGCGGTGCCCACCCGAGCACAGTGCTCGTCGAGCACCTGGCTCTTGTGGGTGAACACCTCCAGCTCGCCGAAGCTGTGCCAGATATCGGCGTATTCGGCCACCAGTCGCAACGTCTTCTTCTCCCCGCCGCCCCCGATGAGGATCGGGATCTCCCGGACGGGCTGCGGGTTCAGCTTCGTCAGCCGGCCGGTGATCCGCGGCAGGTACTCCTTCAGCAGATCCAGCCGGCTCCCGGCGGTGCCGAACTCGTAGCCGTACTCCTCGTAGTCGCGCTCGAACCAGCCCGACCCGATACCCAGGATCAGCCGGCCGCCGCTGATCCGGTCGACGGTGCGGGCCATATCCGCCAGCAGATCGGGATTGCGGTAGCCGCCGCCGGTCACCAGCGCACCGATCTCGACCCGTTCGGTCTGCTCGGCGAACGCGCCGAGCATGGTCCAGCATTCGTAGTGGGCGCCGTCGGGGTTCCCGTACAGCGGGTAGAAATGATCCCAGTTGAACACGATGTCCACCCCGGCGTCCTCGGCCCGCAAAACCGCGTCGCGGATGAGTCCGTAGTCGGGGGCGTGCTGGGGCTGAAGTTGGACTCCGATCCGAACCGGTCGGCTCATTCTCTCGACTCCTCGTCGTCGGCTTGATCTCCCGGATCCGAGGCTACCGGCGCGAACTCCCCCGGGTGCGGTGGAAACGGCACCCGACCTCGCACCGGCCGAGGAGTCCACGCCCGGTTTCTTTCCGAAATTCCGTTAGCGCATGGATTGCGTAACGGATGAATACATTCCTTCGCGGCGAGTTTTTCGTCGGTAGCATTTCGTCAGCAGCTCGTTGTCACGACCTGGGGCAGGTCGGCGATCACGCACAGAAGGAGAACCCCGCTCATGCCTGTGTGCACGACTCGCGACGATGTGAAAATCTATTACAAGGATTGGGGCCACGGCCGCCCGGTGGTGTTCCTCCACGGCTGGCCGCTCGACGCGGACGCCTGGGACGAGCAGATGAAATTCGTGGCCGATCGCGGGTACCGGGGTATCGCACACGACCGCCGCGGACACGGGCGATCGGACCAGCCGTGGCGCGGCTACGATTTCGATACTTTCGCCGACGATCTGAACGACCTGATCACCGGCCTCGATCTGCGCGACGTAACGCTGGTGGCGCATAGTATGGGCGGCGGTGAGCTCGCCCGCTACATCGGCCGGCACGGCACCGGGCGAGTGCACTCGGCGGTGCTGCTCTCGGCGATTCCACCCCTGATGATCCAGAAGGAAAACAATCCCGAAGGCGTCCCGGAAAAGGTTTTCGAGGAAATCAGGACCGGAATTCTCAATGAGCGGTCGCAATTCTGGAAGGACACCTCGGAGGTTTTCTTCGGCGCGAACCGGCCGGGCAACAGGGTAACTCCGGGAAATCGCGACGCGTTCTGGTTCATGGCGATGCACGAGAGTATCGAGGCGGGCGTGAAATGCGTCGACGCGTTCGCCTATACGGATTTCACCGAGGATCTGCGGAAATTCGATGTCCCCACGCTGATCGTGCACGGCGACGACGATCAGGTGGTCCCTCTCGAGGCCACGGGCCGCAAAGCCGCACAGCTCATCCCCGAGGCCACGCTGAAGGTATACGAGGGTAGTTCGCACGGTATCGCGCTCGTTCCCGGGGACAAGGAGCGCTTCGACGACGACCTACTGGAATTCCTCGACCGCTGAGCGGGCAGCGGACCGCGTTCCGTGGCCACTCCACGGGAACACGGTCCGGCCCACAGCGCCGGGAACGCGGCGGAAAGGTCGCGGCTCGTCAACCACGCACGAGCGACATGAGCGGTTCGAGCGAATCGGCCGAAGGCAGTGCGAGGGCCTGCTCGGCGACCGCGCCCGCGGTCTGCGTGGCCAATCGCCCGTCGACGTTGAGATCGAACTTCAGGGTGAGTTCGGCGTCGGAGAGCGGGTTGGCCGGACCACCGCGATTGTGGTCCACCCGGGCCTCGTGCCAGGCACCGTCGCGGGTGCGTACCCGGAGTACAGCGGGAAACTGGTGCGGGTAGATCTCGTCGCACCGATCGTCCCGGCGGCTCACCACGCGGGCCGCCAGTTCCAGCGTGCGTGGGTCCCGGGCCGCCTCGTCGGTGAAATCGGCGTGGCCCACGCCCAGGCCGGAGCCACCGAGCAGGGCGCGCGCCACGGTGAACGGTCCCGAGAACGCGGCGTGATACCCGGATTCCGGAGCCGCCTTGGCCGCGGGCGGTTCGGCGATGGTGCGCAACACCGGCCCCGGCACACCGAGCACGATTTCCTCGATCTCCGCCGGGTCGAGCCCGTTGCCGCGGAGCGCGCGGGCGGCATCGATCCCGGCATGGGTGAAGTGGTTGCACGGATAGGGCTTGAAGAAGATTCCGGGCAGTTCCCAGTGCTCACCCAGCTTCTCGACCACTTTCGCGGCATCGGCCCGCTCCCCGCAGAACGCGTACAGGAAACCGAACCGGCCCTCGATCACCGTCGGCGGGCCGGTGAGCCCGTGCCGGGCGAATTCCGCCGCCGTCACGCCCGAATGCGCCGCCCAGCCGCAATGCGCGCGTTTGACCGTGCCGCCGGTCCGGTTGGCTTCGAGCAGACCCGCGCCGAAACTGGCGGCGATACCCATGGCATCGGCGATACCTTCGGCGTCCAGGCCGTACAGCATCGCCGCGGCGGCGGCCGAGCCCACGGCACCACAGATCGACGTAGCGTGCTGACCGCGTTCGAAGAATTCGGAATTACCGAGTTCTTCGTCGTAACCACCCATACCCAGGCGCACCGCGATCTCGATGCCCACACCCGCCGCGTCCAGTACGGCCGCGCCCGGCGCGCCGGTGGCCTCGCCGACGGCGAGCGCGGCGGGGACCACCGACGCGGACGGATGCAGGACGGACGGCAGATGTGTGTCGTCGGAATCCATCGAATGCGCGAGCGTGCCGTTCACCAGAGCGGCGGTCGCCGCCGGAAAACGCTCCCCGGTGCCGATACCGGTGGCGGCGGGGGCGCCGGCCCAGCCGCGCGCTACCGCGGTGACGGCACGAGCGGACGGCTGCCCCTGCGCGGCGAGTGAGTTGCCGAGGACATCGAGCACGCGGCGGGCCACATCCTTGCGCAGTTCCGCGGGCAGTCCGTCGACGCGGATCCGCTGCGCCAGGGCAGCGAGGCGACCCACGACGGTACCCTGCAGATCGTGACGGGTAGCGGTGCTCATGAGGTCACCACCGCGACAGGACGCACCGGCGATCCGGTACCGCCGGTGATCCGCAACGGCGCCATGACGAAGGTGAACTCGGTGAGTCCGCGGGCACTGGCATCCTCGAGGTTCAGATGTTCGATGATATGGATTCCGTTCTCCACCAAGAGAACCCGGTGCACCGGCAATACACTGTGCCCCTTGCCCGGCGGGATGTGCTCGAAGGCGGTGGTATCCGCGCCGGCGGCCACGATTCCCGCGGCGGCCAGCCACTGTGCCGCGCTCACATCCGCGCCCGGTACCCCGTCCTGCTGCCCGAGGTAACGCTGCGCGTCCTCGAAATGCCGGGCCCAGCCGGTGCGGATGAGCACGACGTCGCCGCGGCGCGGGCTCACTCCGGCGGCGTCGGCGGCGTCACGCAGATCCTGCTCGGTGATCGCGCGACCCGCCTCGAGCGAATCGACCCCGCGCACCCGCGCCACATCCAGGAGCAGGCCCCGGCACAGCACGAACGGGATGGTTTCCGCGCCCAGCTGCGTGAACCGGCCACCGCGCTGGGCCTCGTCGGCATCGATACCGCCGTGCAGCTTGCCCTCGTGACTCACATGCGAAAGGGCATCGACATGTGTGCCGACGTGGCCGCCGGTCACGATGATCTCGTTGGAGGCCGATCCGCCGTCCGGGCGGACCATATCGCCGTGCCGGCGGATGAGGGTCATCCGGAAGCCCGGATGGTTGGGGGAACACGGCATCCCCGTCGTATGCGGATGCCCCAGCTCGACGATATCCAGCCGGTTGCCCACCACGGCGTTCAGCAGGGCGTCCGGGCCTGTGGTAACGGTCTGTTCGGTCATGCTCTCACTCCTCGTACTGCGGTGGCCCGAGCCCGTTCGAGAACCACCCGGGCGTTCGCGACGACGGCGGGATCGATGAATCTGCCGTCGTCGTCGAGGACCGCGGATTCCCCCGCCGCCGTGGAGGCGGCCGCGCGGTCCACGATCCGCCGGGCCCGTTCCTGTTCTTCCGGCGCCGGCGTATAGGCCTGATTGACGATGTCTATCTGCTTCGGGTGGATAACGGAGCGGCCGAAGAACCCTTGGGCGCGCCCGGCGCGTGAAGTACTCGCCAGTCCCGCCGGATCGTCGACGGCGGTCCAGACACTCTGTACCGGCGAGGACAGCCCGGCGGCCCGCGCGGCGGTGACGATCCAGCCGCGCGCCCACGCCAACCCGTCCGCCTCGGTGCGCATATCGGCCGCCAGGTCCGCTTCACCGAGCGCGATACCGG
Organism: Nocardia sp. X0981; assembly: GCF_977089955.1. Taxonomy (NCBI): domain Bacteria; kingdom Bacillati; phylum Actinomycetota; class Actinomycetes; order Mycobacteriales; family Nocardiaceae; genus Nocardia; species Nocardia sp. X0981. The sequence goes on from NZ_OZ372435.1 coordinate 1,179,765, forward strand.
TCACCCGCGGATGGCATCGCGCGATACGTGGCGCCGCCAGCAGGCCCGCCGCGGATTCGATGATGGCGTGTACCGCACAGGTGAGCCGCTCCGCTGTCGCCGCCACCGTGGCGGGGTCCTCGGCTTTCGGCAACCGGACCCCGGCGGGCGCTACGGCGGCCCCGGCCAGGGCGGCCGTTTCGTTCTCGAGCCATTCGGACCCGATGGCGTTGAGGCGCAACCAGACCTTTCGCTCCGGGGGCGCGGTCCGCAGCGCCTCCAGCGCGTTGAGCAGGGCGCGTTCCTTGGCCCCGACCGGGACCGCGTCCTCGAGATCGATGACCACCGCGTCGGCGGCGCTGTCGAGGGCTTTGCCGATGCGGTCGTCGCGATGGCCGGGAACATAGAGCCAGGTGCGTGGCGTCACTGTGACTTCACCGCCGTGGTGGCCGGGCGGTACCCGAGGGCGCGCGATACCCGCTGGGCGGCCTCGCGCAGCGCGCTCTCGTGCCGCTCACACGCCTCGGCGGTCATCCGATAGGCGGGACCGCAGACCGAGACCGAACCGACCACCGATCCGTCGGCGCCGAAGACCGGGGCGGCGATCGATCCCGCGCCTTCCTGCCGTTCCCCGCTGGACCGGCACACTCCCCGCTCACGTGTCCGGCGCAGGGCGGCGCGCAGGGCATCGGGGTCGACGATCGTACCGGCGGTCAGCCGTGGCAGCGGCCGGGACAGCAGATCCTCCTGCTCCTCCTCGGAGAGATGGGCCAGGATGACCCGGCCCGAGGACCCGCTGTGCAGTTCGAAACGCCTGCCCAGCTCGACGGTCATTTTTATTTCCTGGGTACTCTCGACCTGATCGAGGTACACGCGGCCACCGGGCAGGCGTCCGCTCACCGTCGCCGTTTCGCCCGTGGCCCGTTGCAGGTCCACCAGGGCCTCCCGTGCCATCCGCCGCAGCGGAGACACGTCCAGGGCGCGGGCGCCGAGCGTCGCGGCCGCCGGCCCGAGCAGGTACCGCCGGGTCGAGGGCTCGTACAGCAGCAGTCCGCATTCGACGAAGGTCGTGAGGATGCGGTGGGCGACGGCCTTGGACATCCCGGTCGAGCGGGCGATCTCCGAGACGCCCAGCGCGCTCGACCGGCGGCCGAACTCGAGCAGCACCTCCGCTGCCCGCGCGGCAGACGTGGTGCCTCCACTGGAGGGCTCCATCGTGGCTCCGTTCTGCGGGTCGATTCGTGGTTCGGTCGGCGGAATACGCCGAAGCACCACCCTAAAGCTGAACAAGTTGTACCGCTTAGCGAAACGATTGTCCAGTGACCCTCGGCGCACTGGTTGACGTTTCCGTGGAGTAAATCCAAGCTACAGGCACTTGTGCACAGATGGCCGAACGTGCATAGTGCAGAGGACCACATTCTTGCGTTCCGCTTAGCGGAACAAGATAGGAGGAAGCGTGGACGGTCCGGATTTCGATCTCGTCGTCGCCGGCGCCGGCGGCGGACTGGTCGCCGCGCTACGCGCCGCCGAACTCGGTTCGAACGTGCTGGTGATCGATGCCGACGAACATTTCCAGCGCGGCAACAACACCTCGATGTGCACCGCGATGATTCCCGCCGCCGGTACTCGCTGGCAGGAAATCGCCGGCGTATCCGACAGCCCGGACCGATTCCTCGCCGATATCGACCGCAAAACCGGCGGCACCGCCGATCGTCGAGTAGCTCGTGCCCTGGCCGAAGCGAGCGCGCCGCTGGTCACCTGGCTGGCCGACGCCCAGGAACTCGACCTCGAACTGGTCACCGATTTCCGCTACCCCGGCCATACCGCCGACCGCTGCCACAGCATCCCCGGCCGCCACGGCTCCCGCCTGCTGCGCCACCTGGTGCACCGCGCCCGGGTACACCCCCGGATCGAACTCATCGCGCCGATGAGCCTGCGCGCGGTGCACACGCACGAAGGACGGGTGTCCGGGGTGGAGATCGCCACCCCGGACGGGAACACCGAACACCTCACCACCCCCGCGGTACTACTGGCGACCAATGGGTTCGGCGCCGACCGCGAACTGGTCCGCCGCTGGATTCCCGAGATCGCCGACGCCCACTACCACGGCGGACAGTTCAGCCGGGGCGATGCCCTGCGCATCGGCCGCGCGCTGGGCGCGGACAGCGCCTATCTCGACGCCTACCAAGGCCACGCCGCGCTGTCCGCGCGCAGCCAGACGCTCATCGGCTGGGCCACGGTCGTGCACGGCGGCCTGATCGTGAACACCGAAGGCCGCCGCTTCGCGCCGGAAACCACCGGCTACTCGGAATTCGCCGCCATCCTCGCCGCGCAGCCCGGCGGCACCGGCTGGATCGTCATCGACGAGCACATCGAGCAGCTGTGCTCGGTTTTCGACGATTTCCGCGCCGTAGCCGAGAGCGGATCGCTGGTCCGGGCCGCCACCGCCACCGAACTGGCCGAGCGGATCGGAGTCCCGGTGGAAACACTCGACGACGAACTCGCCGCCGCCCGGCGCGCCGCCACCGGAGCGGAACCGGACCGGCAGGGTCGTACCGATACCCGCCATCCGCTGACCGCGCCCTATATCGCGATCGCCGTCACCCCCGCCCTTTTCCACACCCAGGGAGGTCTCGTCGTCGACGAACACGCCCGGGTGCTCGCCGGCGGAACACCGATTCCCGGTCTGTACGCCTCGGGCGGCGCGGCCATCGGCATCTCCGGCCACGGCGCCGGCGGCTACCTCGCCGGCAACGGCCTCATCACCGCGCTCGGGCTGGCCTTCCTCGCCGCCGAGCACGTGAACAGCGCCGTCACCGCGTGACCAACGATCTCTGTCCAGATATTCGCCAGGAGAAGAAGTGACCAATTATCTGATCAAGAACGGCACCGTCGTACGCACCGACAACACGGCCCCCGAAGAGGGTGAGACCGCGGATGTCCTCGTCGTCGACGGCAAGATCGCGGCCATCGGGCCCGATCTGAGTGCCGAGGGGGCAGAGATCGTCGACGCGACCGGCAAACTGGTCTTTCCGGGCGTGGTGGACGCACATCAGCACTGGGGTATCTACAACCCGCTGGCCGAGGACACCCACACCGAATCCCGCGCGAGCGCGCAAGGCGGTGTCACCACCGCGCTGACCTATATGCGGACCGGACAGTACTACCTCAACAAGGGCGGTGCCTACGCCGATTTCTTCCCGGAGGTGCTCGACGCCTCGGCGGGCCGCAGCTATATCGACTACGCCTTCCATCTGGCGCCCATGTCCAAGCAACATATCGGGGAGATCCCCGCGCTGGCCGCGGACCAGGGCGTCACCTCGTTCAAGATCTTCATGTTCTACGGCAGCCACGGACTGCACGGCCGCTCCACCTCGCAGAGCGACTTCCTGATGATCCCGGAGGACGAGCGCTACGATATCGCGCACTTCGAGTTCGTCATGCGCGGTATCCAGCAGGCCCGCGAACAACTTCCCGAGCTGGCGCCGCACATCTCGCTCTCGCTGCACTGCGAAACCGCCGAGATCATGAGCGCCTACACCAAGATCGTCGAGCAGGAAGGCAAGCTCAGCGGGCTCGCCGCCTACAGCGCCTCCCGGCCGCAGCACTCCGAGGGCCTGGCCGTGACCATCGCGTCCTTCCTGGCCGACGAGACCGGCCTGCCGAATATCAACCTGCTGCACCTGAGTTCGGCGAAGGCGCTGAAGGCCGCCATGAAGATGGCCGAGGCCTTCCCCCATGTGAACTTCCGGCGCGAGGTCACCATCGGGCATCTGCTCACCGATATCGACAACGCGAACGGCTTGGGCGCCAAGGTGAACCCGCCCATCCGCCCACGCGAGGACGTCGAGGCGCTGTGGGAGCATCTGCTCGCCGGAAATATCGACTGGGTGGTCTCCGACCACGCCTGCTGCAAGGACGAGGTGAAGTTCGGTGCGGACCGCACGGATGTGTTCGCCGCGAAGTCCGGTTTCGGCGGCACCGAATACCTGCTGCCCGGCCTGATCACCGAGGGCCGTAAGCGCGGTCTGTCGCTGCGCCGTATCGCCCAGCTCACCGCCTCGAACCCCGCCGACCGCTACGGTCTGCCCGGTAAGGGCCGCCTCGCCGAGGGCCTCGACGCCGATATCGCCATCGTCGACCCGGATCGCACCTGGACCGTACGCGCCGCGGACTCCGAATCCACCCAGGAATACACGCCGTTCGAAGGCTTCGAGCTGACTGCCGCCGTCACCGACACCTTCGTGCGCGGTAACCGGGTACTGGCCGACGGCGCCGTCACCGGCGAGCCCGCGGGCCGCTACCTCTCGCGTCCGTACTGAGGAGACCGGTGGTGAACGACGCGACAGCTGAACAGCCGACCGGGCCACTGCGGGGGATGAAGGTCCTGGATGCCTCCACCATCCTGGCCGGGCCGCTGACCGCACAGATCCTGGGGGATTTCGGCGCCGAAGTCATCAAGATCGAACACCCGCGGAAGCCGGACGGAATGCGCGGCCACGGCCTCGAGAAAGACGGTGTCCCGCTGTGGTGGAAGATGGTCAGCCGCAACAAACAGACCATCACCTTGAACCTGGGAACCGAAGACGGACAGGCGATCTTCCGCGAGCTGGCCGCCGAGGCGGACGTCGTGGTGGAGAACTTCCGCCCGGGCACCTTCGAACGCTGGGGCCTGTCCTACGCGGAACTGTCCGCCCGCAATCCGGGCCTGGTGATGCTCCGGGTCACCGGATTCGGACAGCACGGCCCCTACTCGAAGCGGCCGGCGTTCGGCACCCTGGTCGAATCCATGAGCGGCTTCGCTTATCTCACCGGCCAGCCCGACGGCCCGCCGACCCTGCCCGCCTTCGGTCTCGCCGACTCCATCGCCGGAATCGCCGGCTCCTCGGCGATCTCGATGGCACTGCTGGAACGCGAACGCAACGGCGGCACCGGCCAGGAGATCGACCTCGATCTGCTCACTCCGATCATGACCGCGGTAGGCCCCGGCGTGATCTACGCCGACCAGCTCGGTATCGATCAGCAGCGCACCGGTAACCGGTCGCAGAACAACGCCCCCCGCAACCTCTATCGCACCAAGGACGACCACTGGGTCGCGATCTCCACCAGCGCTCACGCGATAGCCGAACGGGTGATGCGCCTGGTGGGGCATCCCGAAGTGATCGAGGAGGAGTGGTTCGCCACCGGGCGTACCCGCGCCCAGCACGCGGACCTGCTGGACACCTACGTCGGCGGCTGGATCGCCGAACGAACTCGTGACGAGGTCACGAGCGCCTTCGAAGAAGCCGGCGCGGCAGTCGCGCCGGTCTACCGGCCGAGCGACCTGCTCACCGATCCGCAGGTCGTCGCCACCGACATGGTCACCACCGTCGAGGACAGCGAACTCGGTCCGATGCGTATGCAAAACGTCATGTGGCGCATGACGCAGACCCCCGGTGCGATCCGTCATACCGGGCGACCCGCCGGTGCCGACACCGACAAGGTCCTCACCCACCTCGGGCGCACTCCCGAGGAAATCGACAACCTGCGGGCACGCGGGGTCATCTGATCCCGCGACAGCTTCATCCGAGGAGTTCGCTATGAAATCGCGTTGGTGGACGATCGCCATCATTCTGGGCCTGGTGGTGGTGAATTACGTCGATCGCAGCGCCATCTCGTTCGCGGCCGGTGATCTGCGGGCCGAATTCGGGATCACCCCCGGCCAGTACGGCATCATCAGTTCCGCATTCTCGATCGGCTATATGCTTTTCGCCCTGCTCTCCGGGCCGCTGGTCGACCGCTACGGCTCACGCCGCGTCCTCATCGTGGGCATGTTCATCTGGGCCGCGGCCACGGCGCTGACTCCGTTCGCCGGCGGGTTCATCGGTCTCATCCTGCTGCGTATCCTGCTCGGAGCCGGTGAGGCCCCCTGCTTCCCGGCCGCGACCCGGCTGGCGAGCCGGTGGCTGCCCGCCCACGAACGGGGTAAGGCGCTCGCCCTCATCGGCGGTGTCGCCGTCTCCGGCAGCCTGCTGGTAGGCGGTCCGATCCTCACCCAGCTGATCGCGTCGACCGGCTGGAAGGGCATGTTCTGGGTGCTCGCCGTCGCCGGGATCGTCTGGGTCGTCGTGGCCTACCCGTTCCTGAAGAACTCGCCGAACGAGGCCTCGTTCGTCTCCGAGGAGGAACTGCGCTACATCCGGGCGGGCCAGACCGACGGCGAGGACAGCGGCCACCAGGAGAAGGTCGACTGGGGTGAGATCCTGCGCAACCGCAACCTGTGGCTCGTAGGCCTCGGGTACTTCGCCTGGGGATTCATGTTCTGGGCATTCATGTACTGGCTCCCGCAGTACCTGGAGCACGAGTTCGGTCTGTCCATCAAGGCGGTCGGCGGTTTCTCCGTGGCACCGTGGGCGGCCGGTGTGGTGGGCGCTCTGCTCGGCGGCATCCTGGTGGACCGCGTCTACAAACGCACCCGGAGCATCCGCTCACGGTTCGTGATCATCGGTGTCGCGCTGCTGCTGGCCGGCGCCTCGATCGTGCCCATTCTGTTCGTGCCCGGCAATCTCACGGTCGCGCTGATCTGTATTTCGGCGGGTGTCGGCTTCGGCTTCGTCACCGGCGGGATCTGGTGGGTCGCCTCCATTGACGCCGCCCCGGCACAGCCCGGTACGGCAGCCGGATTCGCGGACGCCTGCTTCGCCCTGTCCGGCATCATCGCCCCGTCGGTAATGGGCTTCATCGTGGGCCGCACCGGCACCTACAACGGTGGTTTCATCGTCATGACCGCTCTGTGCCTGATCGGCGCGACGGCCATGCTGCTGTTCACCGAGGAACCCGAGCGGGAGCCGGCCGGACCGCTGCCGGAGGAGCCCGAGGGGGAACTCACCACCGCGAAATAACGACCGCCGGTGTTCACACCGGGCGAATCAGGTGAGCACCGCGTAACTCGATGAGGGGGTTACGCGGTGCTTCCGTGTTTCCTGGCCGGCCCTTGTCCGGGAGCAGTGGGTGGCCGGAATCGTCGGAGTGCACTCGTGGGAGCTGGCATTCTTCGATCCGAAAGCCCAGGAGGAGGTCTGGGGCAGGACCCGGACACCTGGATGGCTTCGCCCTACGCGCCCATGGGAGTGGCGCCCTGCAATTGGACACGCCGCTGCAGCGTTTCCGGCGCGACGCCCACGCCGGGCTCTCCCATGCCATCCACACCCCCGATTCGATTTTCCACGTCTCGGCGCTGACCCAGTCGGGCGGCGAACCGCAGGGCATACACCGAGTGATGATCTGAACGTCCGCCGCCCGGCCGGGGCTTCGATCCCGGCAGGGCGGCGCTCGCCGCCGTGGCGTTTTTGCCGACCACCGGCGAAAACGCCGGGCCGAACGGATATACCGGGCGCTCCGGGCGACTTGCATACCGTTTCGCTGTACCGCTTCAAACCGAACGAACACGGGAGGTTGGACAGTGGCAAACAGCATGCGCGCCGTGGTGATGGCCGTCTTGGCGGCCGCGGCGGTGACCGGACCGGCCGCCGCGACCGCGTTCGCGGCACCCGGCTTCGGGCCGGACGCCGACGCGAGCTACCGGTCACCCCTGGGGGACCACACCCGGCTGGCGCCGCAGGACGAAGCCGAGCAGGACGTGACCCGCTGGTTCCGCGGCCTGCCGTGGGGATTCGGCGGCAGCCGGCAGGACGACGTCGACACCGACGAGCAGACCAACCCCGGCAACACCGACCAACAGACCAACCCCGGCAACACCGACCAACAGACCAACCCCGGCAACACCGACCAACAGACCAACCCCGGCAACACCGACCAACAGACCAACCCCGGCAACACCGACCAACAGACCAACCCCGGCAACACCGACCAACAGACCAACCCCGGCAACACCGACCAACAGACCAACCCCGGCGCCGTCGACGAGGACCAGGGGACCGAGTCGAGCGGTGCCACAAGTGCAGGGCAGGACCTGGCACAGCGCCGGTAGCCGCCACGCGGGCGGGTGTCTCCGCCCGGCGGGCCCCTGCGCGGCCCCGGGCGGAGACCCTGGGGGAGGTCGCGGAATTCTTCACCTACCCGGCGGGAGAGCGCGGGTGCGCGCTCCGGCCCACGGGTCCGGCCCGGCACCGGGTGGACAGTCGATCCGTTCGCTGGCACGATACGCAGCGGAAAAGTACAGATCATGCGAAGCTCGAGAACACCAGCGGTAGCCTTCGACGCCATGGCCACGCACATGTTGCGAATTCGCTCCACTTCGCGTGTTCCAACCGGTGAAGGGAAGTGAACAGCCGTGGCCACGGTGACCTTCGATCGCGCTACCCGGCAGTATCCGGGGGCCGGGACGCCCGCCGTCGATCAGTTGCAGCTCGAGATCGCCGACGGGGAGTTCCTGGTTCTGGTGGGGCCGTCCGGTTGCGGAAAGTCGACCTCGCTGCGGATGCTGGCCGGGCTCGAGGAGGTCACCGGGGGGCGGATCCTGATCGGTGATCGCGATGTCACCCATACCGATCCCAAGGACCGCGATATCGCGATGGTCTTCCAGAACTATGCCCTGTACCCGCATATGACGGTGGCCGAGAACATGGGTTTCGCGCTCAAACTGGCCAAGATCGGCAAGGACGAGCAGAAACGGCGGGTGCTGGAGGCGGCTCGTCTGCTCGATCTGGAGCCGCTGCTGGACCGGCTGCCCAAGGCGCTGTCCGGTGGCCAGCGGCAGCGGGTCGCCATGGGGCGGGCGATCGTACGCGACCCGCAGGTCTTCCTGATGGACGAGCCGCTGTCCAACCTGGACGCGAAACTGCGGGTGCAGACCCGCACCCAGATCGCGCAGTTGCAGCGCCGGCTGTCGACGACCACCGTGTATGTGACCCACGATCAGGTCGAGGCCATGACCATGGGCGACCGGGTGGCGGTGATGCGGGACGGCATCCTGCAGCAGTGTGCGGCTCCGCGCGATCTCTACCGCGATCCGGCGAACGTTTTCGTCGCCGGGTTCATGGGGTCGCCGGCGATGAATCTGTTCACCCTGCCGGTGACGGAGGGCGCGGTCCGGATCGGCGGATTCTCGCTACCGCTGCCGCGGGCGGTGGCGGACGCGGCGGGCGATTCGGTGACGGTGGGTATCCGCCCCGAGCATCTGGACACCGGCGAGTCGGGGATCGAGATCGAGGTGGACGTGGTGGAGGAACTCGGTTCCGACGCCTTCATCTACGGTCGTCCCGCCGACCACACCCCGGGGGTGGAGAGCATTGTCGCCCGCACCGACTGGCGCAACCCGCCGACCAAGGGCAGCCGGGTGCACTTGGCTCCGGGTCCCGATCAGATCTATTTCTTCGGCGTGGACGACGGCCGGCGCCTGAACTGAGCGCGGCGACGGACCGGCCGCCGGGATACGCCCGGTGCGCTATCGGCGGCGGAGCGAGGTGCGCCATTCCTCGTTGAGGCGTATCCCGAGCTCGTCGACACCGAGCTCCCGGCCGGATTCACTGCGCACCTGTACCCGCACCGGGGCGCCGGTCGCGGCCTCCACGAGATCCAGCGGCGGCGGACCGGGCTGCAGGTGCGCATTGCCCCACTGCATCAGGGCGAGGACCACCGGTAGCAGGTCTCGCCCCTTTTCGGTGAGCACGTATTCGTGGCGGGTGCGTTTGCCCTCCTCCTGGTAGGGCCTCTTGGTGAACAGCCCCGCGGCGGTGAGCTTGCGCAGCTGGGCGGCCACGGCGGCGTCGGTGAGACCCAGCCGGGATGCGAAACCGTCGAATCGAGTGGTCCCGTAGTACGCCTCGCGCAGGATCAGGATCGCCGAACGGGTGCCGACCACGTCGAGCGCCATGGCGATCGAGCAGTGGTCGGGTTTCCATGAATCGAGATCGGCCAGGGGTCCTTCCATCACGGCTGCCACGGGGCAATTGTAAGCGACTCTGACTTGCGTTCACTATTGCCAGCACCTACCCTAGCTATAGATAACTGGAGCCAGATGCGATCTGGCGATGAAAGGAATCAACATGCGAGACGCGGTCATCGTCGACGCGGTACGGACCCCGATCGGCCGGGGCAAACCCGACGGCGCCCTGCACTCGATCCACCCGGTGGACCTCATGGCGCACAGCCTGCGCGAACTCATCGCCCGCACCGGCATCGACCCCGCCCTGATAGACGATGTGATCGGCGGTGTCGTCGGCCAGGTCGGCGAACAGGGCGTGAATATGACCCGGCGCGCCGCGCTGGCCGCCGGGTTCCCGGAATCGGTACCGGCCACCACCGTCGACCGTCAGTGCGGCAGCAGCCAGCAGGCCGTCCATTTCGCCGCACAAGGAGTCATCGCCGGGGCATACGACGTGGTGGTGGCGACCGGCGTGGAATCCATGAGCCGGGTACCCATGGGCGCGAGCGCCCGTATGCCCGCAGGCGCGAGCGCCCACATATCCGGTGGGGACGCCGGGGACATCTCCGGCGAAGGGTTCACGCGGCGATACCCGGAGGGGCTGGTACCACAGGGGATCAGTGCCGAACTGATCGCCGCGAAATGGGGACTGTCCCGCGGGCAACTGGACGAATTCGCCCTCGCCAGTCATGAGAAAGCCGCCCGGGCCACCAAGGACGGCCGGTTCGCCGCGGAGCTCGTCCCCCTGGCCGGGCTGGAAACCGACGAGGGCATCCGCACCGGCTCCACCCTCGATACCCTCGCCGGGCTGAAACCCGCCTACTACGACCCGGGCACGGCACAGCGTTTCCCGGAAATCGGCTGGCACATCACCGCGGCGACCGCCAGCCAGATCAGCGACGGCAGCGCCGCCGTGCTGATCACCACCAGCGAGCGGGCCCGCGAACTGGGGCTGCGCCCGCTGGCCCGGTTGCACAGCTTCGCGGTGGCCGGTGACGATCCGCTGCTCATGCTCACCGCCGTCATCCCGGCCACCCGCAAAGTGCTGCACCGGGCCGGGCTCACCCTCGCCGATATCGATCTCGTCGAGATCAACGAGGCCTTCGCCTCCGTGGTGGCGGCCTGGGCACACGAGACCGGTGCCGACCCGCGGCGCGTGAACGTCAACGGCGGCGCCATCGCGCTGGGGCATCCGCTCGGCGCGTCCGGGGCCCGGCTGATGACCACCCTGGTCCACGCCATGCGCGACCGCGGCGCGCGTTACGGCCTGCAGACGATGTGCGAAGCGGGCGGATTGGCCAACGCCACGATTCTGGAACGTCTCTGAGCCGCCGTCGCTCACCGGCGCCTAGGGTGGTGCCGGTGAGCGAGCTACCGGAGATCGACGCGGTCCACGTCTACGCGATCCCGATGCGAGCGAGGTTCCGCGGAATCACCGTGCGTGAGGGTGTGGTGTTCCGCGGGCCCCGCGGCTGGGGCGAGTTCTGCCCGTTCCCGGAATACGACGATCGTGAGGCGGCACACTGGCTGGCCACCGCTGTCGAACAGGTGACCGCGGGCTGGCCCGAGCCGTTACGCGACCGGATCCCGGTCAACTGCACGGTTCCCGCGGTACCCCCGGAACGGGCATACGATCTGGTCGCCGGTTCGGGGTGCCGGACCGCCAAGGTGAAAGTCGCCGACCATCCCGATGCACTACCCGAGGATCTGACCCGGCTGGAAGCCGTCCGGTCGGCATTGGGCCCGGACGGGGCGATCCGGGTCGACGCCAACGCGGTATGGGACGTGGACACCGCGGTACGCGGTATCCGGGAGATGGACCGCGCCGCGGGCGGCCTCGAATACGTCGAGCAGCCGTGCCGCACCATCGGCGAGCTCGCCGCGGTACGGCGCCGAGTCGAGGTGCCGATCGCGGCCGACGAATCGATCCGCCGGGCCGAGGACCCGCTGCGGGTGGCGGTGGCCGGCGCCGCGGATATCGCGGTGATCAAATGCACCCCACTCGGCGGCGTCCGGCGCGCACTGGAGGTAGCCGAAGCGGCCGGCCTGCCGTGCGTGGTCTCCTCGGCGCTGGAAACCAGTATCGGACTCTCCGCACAGCTCGCCTTGGCCGGTGCGCTACCGGAACTCACCCACGCCTGTGGTCTCGGCACCGTGACGCTGTTCGAGGGCGATCTCGTCGGCGAATCGCTGCGTCCGGCGGACGGCTTCCTCCCGGTTCTCCGCACCGCCCCCCATCCGGATCCCGAGCTGCTGGAGAAGTACCGTCACCCGGACCCGGAGCGCACCACTTGGTGGACCGAGCGCTTCCACCGCGTACTCACCCGGCTCCGCGCCGAGTAACGGCACCGGCTTCGCGGGCAGGAGCCACAGGTCCTGCGGCGATGCGGGAACCGGCGGATCCCCTACCGGCTCCGATGGCCCGCGTAGCCGCCACCGGCACGGGATCAACCTATCCGGGCACCACAGTCGTGCAGAGTTGTACGCAGCAGGAGCCCGGCCTCCGGGCCGACCACCCCGTCGACCAGTTCGAGGTACCGGCCGCAGAATCGCGGACCGTGTGCCGCCACCGCGTCCGGAGCGGGCTCCAGATGATGGGCCAGTTCGTGCAGCACCACGAGTTCCCGTAACGCCCATGCGGCGCCGGCACGCACGGGCACCGCCAGCACCGCCCCCTCGGCTTCGTAGTGCGCGGCCACCGTCCCGGCACGAGACCGCACCCGGATCGCTACGCCCGCCCGCGACCACTTCGCCGCGACCCAGCTCAGCGCCAGCACCCGGTCGCAGTACCGCTGCACCGAGTCCACCGAGGCGAATTTCCGTTCCACCGGCAGGGTCAGGGTAGAGCCGTGCATCTCGACGGTGCGCCGCCCGAACTCGTCCGCACGGTCGAATACCGCGCGTACCAGCTGTTCGGCGTCGTACACCCTGCCGCGCTGGGTATCCCGCACGGTCGTCACCGCCGCGCGCCCGCGCGGGCACCACCCGCTGTCGCGCGCCTGCGGGACCGGCCGGTACCCGCGGTCGGGCCGCACCACGCCCCCGGCACGACTACTCCGCACCGTCGGTGAGCTGCCCCCGCGCCGCGCCCAGTTCCGGAGCGATACCCAGCCTGGCCTTCCGGCCGGCCAGGTCCCCCGCCCGGCGGGCGTCCGGAGCGTAGCCGGTGGAGGTATGCGGTCCCCGCCAGTTACCCCGCGCCACGGAAGTACGGGCGTAGAAATCGGCCAGCTCGAGCTCCTTGCCCCGTAGCGCCAGTGCCGCGCTCTCGGCTTCTTCTCTGGAGACGGATGCGCCGGCGGCCCCGTCCCGCGTGGTGGCGGCCCGCCGCACCTCCGCCTCGGCTTCCGCGAGGCGGGCACCGATCCGTGCCGCGAAGGCCATCTGGAAATTCAGCCGTGCGGTCACTCCCGCCACCGGAACCCGGACCACCCGGCGCACCCGCCGCCCGCCGCGCCGTTCGACGACCACCTTCTCCATCGTCGACGACCGGTGGGCACCGGATTCGAGGTAGCGGCCCGAGGCCCGCACCATCTGCACCAGCAGACTGGAGTACAGAGCCTCGCAGACCGAGATATCGGCGGCGAAACCGTAGGCGTACACCTGGGTGGAGGTGCGCGCGACATCGCAGCGCACATCGTTGGCGTCGGCGATGGCGACGAAGAGTTGCACATAGGTGCGCAGCCCTTTGCGGCCGGGTTCACCGATCGGGATGATCCGCTGGATCGGCACCGCGGGCCGCGCCCTGTCCCGGGTGTGCGCCCGCGCCACCGCCAGATCTATCGACGAGCGGGTCGCCAGCCGCTGCGCGGCGGCCAGAAAGGCCTCGGCCTCGTGTTCGTTGTCGGTGGACTCGGCCTTGCGCAGCAATCCGCCGATCCTGGTGAGCAGGCGATCGGATACCGCGTTCGGGGTGGACACCGGGCTCAGCCTAGTCTCGGTACACCCGCCCGCATACGTGGCCGCGGTGCCGCCGGGTATCGGTGCCGGGTCTGCCGGTCCGGGTCCGATATCCGAGAACCGGGCACGCAACGTGCACACCATGTATGTTGCCTTGTGCTGCCGCTCACGTGTCTACCTTGGAGTTCCGCGATGGCTTTGAAGAAGGTGCCGTCTCTACGTGCCGCGCTCGTGCTATGGCCGATCGCGCTGCTGACCGTTACCTTCGCCACCGCATGCACCTCCACCGACACCGACGAACAGCTCAGCAGGAACCAGGACGGACGCGGCCCGATCACCTACGTCGAAGGTAAGGACACCACCGAGACGGGGGCGGTGAAACAGCTGATCGACCGCTGGAACGCCACCCATCCGGACGAACAGGTCACCTACAAAGAACAATCCAACGACGCCTCGGCCCAATACGACGACCTGGTCGAACACATGCGGGCGAAATCGGCGGACTACGACGTGGTGGCACTGGACGTCCCGTGGACCGCGGAGTTCGCGGCCAAGGGCTGGATCCAGCCCCTCGAGGGCCGGTTCGCCATCGACACCTCTCCGCTGTTGTCTCCGCCGGTAGCCAGCGCCACCTACAACGGCACCCTCTACGCCGCGCCCCGCAACACCAACGGTGGGCTGCTGTTCTACCGTAAGGACCTGGTGCCCCAGGCTCCCCGCACCTGGTCGGAGATGCTGGCGAGCTGCCCGCTGGCCCGGGAGAACCAGATGGGCTGCTATGCCGGACAGTTCGCCCCGTACGAAGGCCTGACGGTGAACGCCGCGGAGGTGATCAACGCGTTCGGCGGCACCTTCGTCGGTACCGACGGCCGCACTCCCACGGTCAACAGCCCCGAATCCCGGGCCGGCCTGCAGCAACTGGTGGACGCCTACCGCAGCGGCGATATCCCTCGCGAAGCCGTCACCTTCCAGGAACCGGAGAGCGGGGCCGCGTTCACCCAGGGCAAGCTGATGTTCCTGCGCAGCTGGCCGTCCACCTACGGGGACGCCTCCTCGGAGGCGTCCGCGGTGAAGGACAAGTTCGGGGTCGCGCCGCTGCCCGGCGACACCGGTATCGGTGCTTCGACGCTCGGCGGTTACAACGCCGCCATCAGCGCGTATTCCAAGAACAAGGCCACGGCACTGGATTTCTTGAAGTTCCTGATCAGCGAGGAAGCCCAGCACATCATCGCCTCCGGCGCTCTGCCGTCGGTGCGGGCGTCGATCTACGACGATCCCGCCCTGATCGCCAAGATGCCGTACCTGCCCGCCTTGAAGGATTCCATCGCCAGCGCGGTGCCCCGACCGGTCACCCCGTTCTATCCGGCGGTGTCCAAAGCCATTCAGGACAACGCTTATGCTGCCCTGACCGGAACAAAGTCCGTGAACGACGCGATCATCGGCATGCAGAAGGGCATCGAAACAGTCGGATCGTAGTCAAGGTTCAACCGGACCCGGCGAGCCCGTAGGAGAGAGAACGGTGTCGGATCCTTCCGGAACAGACGCGCAGGCGTCGGTCCGTACAGAAAAGCCCGCGAACGCAGCGCGTAGCCGCGGGACGGCCACCAGGCTGCGCGACGAGGCGCGTGCGTCGGGCAGGGCGTGGCTGTTCGTCGCGCCGGTTCTGATAGCGCTCGCCGTGGTCATCGGCTATCCGGTGATCCGGGCCCTGTGGATGTCGTTCCACTTCGACGCCCAGCTCGACGAGGTCACCGGCCGATTCGTCGACAACGGCGAGAGCACCTTCTACAACTACCTGCACTGGCTGGCCGGTGAATGCCGGGTGATAACCGGGGGCACCACCGAATGCCCCACCGGTAACCTGGGCGCGGAATTCTGGGGCGCCGTCGGGGTGACCCTGTTCTTCGCCGTGATCACCGTGGCACTCGAGGTCGCCATCGGCCTCGGTATGGCGATCGTGATGGGCAAGACCTTCAAGGGCAGGGCACTGCTGCGAGCGGCGGTGCTGATCCCGTGGGCCATTCCCACCGCGGTCACCGCCCGGCTCTGGGAGTTCATGTTCCAGTACGACGGTTTGGTCAACACCGTGTTCGGCACGGAGATCCTGTGGACCTCCGACGCCTGGCCCGCCCGGTTCGCGGTGATCACCGCCGATGTGTGGAAAACGGCGCCGTTCGTCGCCCTGCTGCTGCTGGCCGGTCTGCAGGTGATCCCGAACGATGTGTACGAGGCGGCCCGGGTGGACGGTGCCTCGGCCTGGCAGCGGTTCACCCGCATCACGCTGCCGCTGTTGAAGCCCGCGCTGCTGGTGGCGGTGCTGTTCCGCGCCATGGACGCGCTGCGCATGTACGACCTGCCCGCCATCATGACCGACAACCTGCCGGCCACCCGCACTCTCTCGGTGCTGGTGGTCGAACAAACCCGGCAGGGCCCCAACAGCGCGGCCGCACTGTCGACGATCACCTTCCTGTTGATTTTCGCGGCGGCCTTCGTACTGGTGAAGATATTGGGCGCGAACGCGGTGCGGACGCAGGAAGAGCAGCGGAAGGCATGATGGCCGCGGTGACAACACAGCAAACCGGTACCCCGGCACCCGTCGCCCAGCGGACCTGGCGGCGCCGGCTGGGCTCGGTGCGCGTCTATATCGGCGCGCTGATCGTCCTGTTCTGGGGCCTGGGCCCTTTCTATTGGATGGCGGTGACCGCGTTCCGCGACCCCGCCCACACCTTCGATCCCGTACCGTGGCCCACGCACATCACCCTGGACAACTTCCGCGACGCTTTCGACACCAGCCGCGGTAACGATTTCGGCAGAGCCCTGCTCAACAGCGTGCTGATCGGCGCGGCCAGTACCGCCATCGCCCTGGTCATCGGGATCATGGCGGCATACGCGCTGGCGCGGCTCACCTTCCGAGGGCGCTATCTGGTCTCCGGGCTGATCCTGAGCGCGTCGATGTTCCCGGTGGTCGTGCTGGTGACCCCGCTGTTCCAGCTGTTCACCGATATCGGCTGGATCGGCAGATACCAGGCACTGATCCTGCCGAACATCTCGTTCGTACTGCCCCTGACCGTCTACATCCTGGCCGCGTTCTTCGCGGAACTGCCCTGGGAGCTGGAGGAGGCGGCGCGGATGGACGGCGCCACCAAATTCCAGGCCTTCCGGCTGGTGATGCTGCCACTGGCGGCACCCGCCGTGTTCACCACCGCGATCCTGGCGTTCATCGCGGCGGTCAACGAGTATCTGCTGGCCCGGGTGCTCTCCGGCAGCGACACCGAGCCGGTGACCGTGGCCATCGCCCGTTTCTCCGGTAACAATCCCCTGGTGGAGCCGTATGCCGCGATCATGGCCGCGGGCACGCTGGTGACCGTTCCGCTGGTGATCCTGGTGCTGATTTTCCAGCGACGCATTATTTCGGGACTCACCGCTGGAGGGGTCAAGAGCTGATCACTGGGTATCCTGGGAGCCGGCGGTGGTGCGCCTGAGTTTTTCCGACGCTCCGGGAGGAGATGATCGTGAGCTCGTTCCGTTCCCAGCATGACCGCAATACTTCGAAACCGCCACAGTATGCCTCCATCGCGGGGTGGAGACAGCTCGACCCCGAGGGCGGCCGCCCGCCGCGGCCGCCCCGACTACCCCGGCCGCCGGTCTTCCGGCGGCCGCGGCGCAGCCGCGCGCAGCGCATCAGGCATCTGCTGATCTGGCTGTTCACCATTCTGGTCGCGATACCGGCGCTGCTGGTATCGCTGGTCTACTGGGGTTCGGAGATTCCGGCTGCGGGCACGGTACCGGTCGCGCAGACCGCCACCATCACGGCATCCGACGGTACGACCGAACTGGCCAGGGTGGTGCCACCCGAGGGCAATCGCACCCCGGTACCGCTGTCCGAGGTTCCGGTCCATGTGCGCAACGCCGTCCTTTCCGCGGAAGACCGCAACTTCTACACCAATCCCGGTTTCTCGCCGACCGGGCTGCTGCGCGCCCTCCGGGACAACGTACTGGGCCGGGCGAACGCCGGTGGCGGTTCCACCATCACCCAGCAGTACGTGAAAAACGCGTTCCTCGGCTCGGAGCGCACGGTGAGCCGCAAAGTACACGAACTGATCATCTCGGCGAAGATGGCGCAGGAGTGGAGCAAAAACGACATTCTCACCGCCTATCTCAACACCATCTACTTCGGGCGGGGCGCCTACGGGATAGCGGCCGCCGCCGAGGCCTATTTCGGAAAACCGGTCCGCGATCTCACCCTCGCCGAAGGCGCGGTACTGGCCGCCCTCATCCGTTCCCCTTCCGCCTCGGACCCCGAAACTCGGCTCCCCCAGCTGCTGCAACGCTGGAACTACGTGCTCAACGGCATGGTGGAGATGAAAGTCCTGGCCCCCGCCGACCGCGGCGCGGCGACTTTCCCACCCACTGTCGCCCCGCCCCCGCCGGACGATACCCGCGCCACCCGCGGCCCGGAGGGGCATATCAGAACCCAGGTGCTGCGTGAACTGGCGGAAGCCGGGATCACCGAACAGGAAGTGAACACCGGCGCCTTACGGATCACCACCACCATCGATGTGAAAGCGCAGCAGGCCGCGCAGGAAGCCGCCGCCGGCACCTTGGACGGCCAGCCCCCGGAACTGCGGGCCGCGGTGGTGTCCGTGGATCCCCGCTCCGGTGCCGTACGCGCCTACTACGGAGGCGCCGACGGGATCGGCTTCGATTTCGCCCAGGCCCCGGTACAGACGGGGTCGGCATTCAAAACCTTCGCGGTACTCGCGGCGCTGCAGCAGGGCATCCCGCTGTCCCGCGCGTTCGACAGCGCGCCCGTGGACGTCAACGGTGTGCTCGTACGCAATGTCGAGGACGAATCGTGCGGTGTCTGCCCGTTGAGCGAAGCCTTCAAACGGTCGCTCAACACCAGCTTCTACCGGCTCACCCTGGCGATGGACAACGGACCTCAGGCCATAGCGAATGCCGCCCACCAGGCCGGGATACCGCATGAGATCCCCGGCGTGCCGGGACGGTCGCTGACCGAAGCGGGCGCCCCGCCCATGCCGTCCATCGTGCTCGGCACCTATCTGGTCCGGCCGTTGGACATGGCTTCCGCCTACGCCACCATCGCGGGCGAGGGCCGGTACCACCGGCCGTATTTCGTGCAGCGGGTGGTTCGCGGCGACGGCCGGGTCCTGCTGGATCGCGGCGGCGATCCGCAACAGCGCGTCGGCGCCCAACTGCCGCCGGGTGAGCAGCGCATCGCACCGGATATGGCGGCCCGGACCGCCGCCGCCATGCTCCCGATCGCGGGTTACTCCAACGGCCACGAACTGAACGGCCGTCCCTCTGCCGCCAAAACCGGCACCACCCAGCTGGGCGATACCGGGCAGAACAAGGACGCCTGGATGGTCGGGTTCACCCCGTCGTTGTCGACCGCGGTCTGGGTCGGCACCGAACAGAATCTGCCGATAGTGACGGCCGGCGGCGGCCGTATCTACGGTTCCGGCTTCCCTTCGGATATCTGGAAACGAACCATGGACGGCGCGCTCGCCGGCACGCCCGCCGAACAGATCGGCACGCCCGCCACCGCGTCGGCACCGCTCATCCCCGCCGCGCCGGCACCGCAGCAGCCCTCGCGCAACCCCTACGACATCCTCAGCCCCCCGCCCCGGACGGAACCGCAGGAGCAACCTTTCATCGTGATCCCCCCGGCCTCCGAGCCCTATACGCCCGAGCCGGTGCCGGAAACCGAACCTCAGCTACCCATCGGACCGCTCCCGCAGGTGGTACCGCCGATCCCGCCTCTCCCGCCACCGCCCCGCGTCGTCGAAATCCTGCCCGGGGTCCCCGTACCCATACCGTGATCCACGGATTTCCGTTCGTGATCCCACCGAAGGAACGGTCGGCATGGCAGCATCGTTGGCCAGAGTAGATGTCGCCCATCCGACCGACCGGCACGGGCCGACGCCCGTGCCGGGACGGGCGTGCGGGAGGATATGCGCTGGAGCGACGACGTATGACGAGACATAGGGGCTACGCCGGTGGAATTCAATGTCGTTGACCGCCCGGAAACGCTGGTGGCGGGTACGGTGCTTCGCAGCCCGGCACTCGCCGTGGAAGGACCGCGCCGGGCCAGGGTGGAGGCAGCCTGGAAACGAAATCTGGCCCGCCAGTTACCCGGCCATCCGGCCAGCGCCTTCGTCGACCACGCCCCCGAGATCAACTCGTATCTGACCCATATCATCGGCTACCGCTGCCGTACCCTCGACGACCTGCTACCCGGTGATGTCCTGGCCCGTATCCCCGCCGGTCGCTACGCCCGGTTCACCCTCAGCGGCGATGATCTGGGCGAAACCATCGTCACACTGTGGCGTGCCATCTGGGACGCCGAAGCCGCCGGTCGATTGGTGCGCTCCTACACCGGGGATTACGAACGCTACCCGGACGAGCACACGGTGGAAGTCTTCGTGGCGATGGCAGACGACGATTCGGCGAGCAGGTAGGAACAGCTGTGGACTTCGAAATAGTCACTCTCGGCGAAAGCATGGTCGCCGGTCTCACCGTGCCGCTGGCCGGTCGCGAAGTGAGTGCCCGCGATCTGGACCTGGTCAACTTCACCTGGGACCGCTATCTGAGCCGGGAGAAGAACGTCCCCCGCGTCGCCGCCTACATAGGCCAGGACGATCACGCCGTAGCGGTACTGGGTTACGAGGTCACCGGTCTGGCCGAGCTGGACTCCGGCGATGTCCTCACCCGGGTACCGACCGGCCGCTACGCGAAGTTCGTGGTCACCGAGAAACCGTACGATCTGCTCCGCACGGCCTGGGCACGGGTCCGGGAGGCGGAAAAGGCGGGCACGATAACCCGCTCGCACCGGGCCGAAGTAGAACGCTACATCGGGCCGACATCGGTGGAGGTCTACGTTTCGCTGGACTGAGAAGTGCGCGCTGCCGGGCCGGTGTTCCGTAAGCGGGTACTTCGCTCCGATCATGTGACGACACTGGAGCCATGGCAGCCGAACTGCGTTCTCTCACTGTCGACATCGATACCGGCCGCTGGCGGGAGACAGTACTCACGAAGGTGGATCTGAACGTACCGGCCGGGCAGATCACCGCTCTACTCGGCGGTCCCGGCGCCGGGAAGACGATGATCGCCCGTGCCCTGACCGGCCGCCTGCCCGAATCGGCCCGGACCACCGGGGAGGTCCTGGTCGACGGCAGCGTGGGCTACATCCCCCAGGACGGTATCGATGCCTTCGCACCCGAGCGCACCGTCGCCGCACAACTCCGCCGGCTGGAGCAGCGGCACGGCTCCTGGACCGTTCGGCAAGCCTGCGCCGCGGCTTACTATCCGCCCGATGCTGTGAATCTTCTTCCGCGGCAGAACTCCGCGGGCCAGATCCAGCGCGCCGCCGTTGCCGCCGCCCTGCTCACCGCCCCCGATATCCTCGTGGCGGACGGCCCGACCGCCTCCCTGGATCAGGGCACCGCCTTCGGCGTGTGGAGATCACTCCGCGAATACGCGGACGCCGGCGCCGCCCTGCTCGTCATCACCCACGACCTCCCCCTGCTCACCACCACCGGCTTCGCCGACCGCGTGGTGATCATGGAAAAAGGACAGATCATCGCCGACGGGACAGCGGCGGAACTGCCCGCCTCCGCCGATCCTCGAGTACGAATGTATTTCCGAGGTTTCCGACCACCGAGGCCGTACGCCCCCGGAGAACGTGACAAATCGCGAAAAGTGGTACGGGAGGGCAGTAACCACCGCCCTCCCCAACCGGTCCGCACCGTACACCGCTCCCGGCGACTCGTTACGAGCCGCCGGGAAACGCCTCGTGTCCCCCCGCACATCCGATCAAGCGTCGATGATGAACGCTTCCAGCTGCGCCCGGGCGATATCGTCGGGCAGCTGCTGCGGCGGGGACTTCATCAGGTAGGCCGACGCCGGGATGACCGGTCCGCCGATACCGCGATCCTTGGCGATCTTGGCGGCACGGACGGCGTCGATGATGATGCCCGCCGAGTTCGGCGAGTCCCATACCTCGAGCTTGTATTCCAGGTTCAGCGGCACATCACCGAACGCGCGACCTTCCAGCCGGACGTAGGCCCATTTGCGGTCGTCGAGCCAGCCGACGTGGTCGGAGGGGCCGATATGCACATCGTTGGCGCCCATCTCCTTCTGGAGGTTGCTGGTGACGGCCTGGGTCTTGGAAATCTTCTTGGACTCCAACCGCTCCCGTTCGAGCATGTTCTTGAAGTCCATATTGCCGCCGACGTTCAGCTGCATCGTGCGGTCGAGCTGTACGCCGCGGTCCTCGAACAGTTTCGCCATGACCCGGTGGGTGATGGTCGCGCCGACCTGGCTCTTGATGTCGTCACCGACGATGGGTACGCCCGCGGCACGGAACTTCTCGGCCCACTCCGGGTCCGAGGCGATGAACACCGGCAGCGCGTTGACGAAGGCGACGCCGGCATCGATCGCGCACTGAGCGTAGAACTTGTCCGCTTCCTCGGAGCCGACCGGCAGGTAGGACACCAGTACGTCCACCCGGGCATCCTTCAGCGCCTGGACGACGTCGACCGGTTCGGCCTCGGACAGTTCGATGGTCTGCGCGTAGTACTTACCGATACCGTCCAGGGTCGGTCCGCGCTGTACCGCGACATCCAGCGGCGGTACATCGGAGATCTTGATGGTGTTGTTCTCGCTGGCGAAGATGGCTTCGGAGAGGTCGAAGCCGACCTTCTTGGCGTCCACGTCGAAGGCGGCCACGAATTCCACGTCGCGGACGTGGTAATCGCCGAACCGCACATGCATCAGTCCGGGCACCGTCGTGGAATCGTCGGCATCCCGGTAGTACTGCACACCCTGGACGAGCGAAGAGGCGCAGTTGCCCACACCTACGATGGCGACGCGAACACTGGACTTGTTGGTGTCTCCACTACTCATGACCGGTATTTCCCTCTTTCTGTGGTGCCGCCTTCGTCGATTGCTCCGCCGCAATCAACTCGTTGAGCCAGCGCACTTCGCGCTCGCTTGATTCGAGTCCGAGTTGATGGAGCTGACGGGTATAGCGATCCAGCGATCCGCTCGCCTTCTTGATCGCTTCCCGCAGCCCCTCTCGGCGCTCCTCGACCTGACGCCGCCTGCCCTCCAGGATCCGCATCCGCGCTTCCGCGGGGGTGCGACTGAAGAAGGCGAGGTGTACGCCGAAGCCGTCATCGGTGTAGTTCTGCGGACCGGTGTCCGCCAGGAGCTCGTTGAAACGCTCCCGGCCCGCCGGGGTCAGCTGGTAGACCCGGCGCGCCCGGCGTGTTGTCGCGAGTCCGTCGGGTACTTCCTCCGCGATCAACCCATCCGCCCGCATGCGCTTGAGGGTCGGATACAGCGATCCGTAGGAGAAAGCCCGAAACGCCCCCAGCAGGCCGGTGAGCCGTTTTTTCAACTCGTAGCCGTGCATGGGCGATTCCAGGAGCAGCCCGAGGATTGCCAGTTCGAGCATCGGGCGTCACCCCCTGACTTCCGTACAGACCTAACCAATGGATGCGATTACCCACTATATCGGAGCGATATAACCACGCATAGTTCAGTCAGGTACGGCACCAGTTGGCGCAGGTGGGGACACACCGTACGGGGGACCGGCCCCGGTTCGTCAGCCGACCGGGTGGACTTCCCGGGGAGTCCCGTCGAGCGAGACCTGCACCGTACCGGTGTGGTCGGCCCCGGTACCGACGTAGATATCGATCACCGGACCGGCGTCGGCGGGAGCGATGAGTTCGAAGCCGATACCGAAGTGGGCGACCTCGCCGTCCGGCAGCCGTACGGTGGCGGGCGCACCCGCGAGGACCGCGGCCACCGCCGGTAGATCGATGGTCGCCAGATCGATCGGGCGCCCCTTCGAATAGCTCGGCAGCGTGAGGCTGCGGCCGGTGAAATCCTCGCCGTCGAATTCGTAGAGTTTCGTCTCGCCCCGCTCCACGCGCTGGACGAGAGCCCTTCCGGGGTGGACCGTCGCCATATCGATGATCGTGTCACCGAACTCGCGGCGGTAGCTGTCGACGAGAAGGGCCAGCCCGCGTCCGCTGACCAGGTTCACCGCCGCGGCCTCCCCGGTCTCCACGGCCTCGACCCGGGCGCCCTCCGCGCTCGCGGGGTCACCGGAGGTCCCGAGCCCCACCACGGCGCCGAGGATCGCGGCCGATCCCAGCACGGCTACAGCCATCCACCAGGGGCGGGCCGGCCGGTCGCGGTGCAGGACCGCGGCATCGGCGAGCTCGCCGGGGATCTGCAGGTCCGCGATGAGTGCGTCCAGGCCGGTGGCGTATTTCGCCTGCATCGCCGAACGGGTGCGGGCGGTGTGCTCCGCCTCGGAGAGCTGGCCGTCCGCTCGCGCCGCATCGAGCAGCGCGCATACCTCGACCCGATCGCTGTCGCGTGCTCTGATCTGCTGGTTTCTCGCCACGGTCGCTGCTCCTATCCGTCGAACGGCCAGACCCTCAGCACCGCACCGGCCGGGGTGAGCATGAACCAGCCGGATTCGTCGAAGGAGTTCTTCACATGGATGCCGACGACGGGCCGATTCGGAGCCGGGTCGATGGAGGAGATCTCCACTTCGATCATCGAAACCATGCCGTCGGGCACCCGGGCGACGGCCGCGGCGCTGTCGGCGGCCGCGCCGATGGCGGCGCTGTCCACCGCCGCCAGATCGATGGTGGGGGTATCGGACGCACGGGTGGTCACCTCGCGGTCCTGACGGAAACCGCCGCGATAGGTGTAGCTCACCTTGCGGTTCGGCTGTCCCGGCAGCGCCCGCACCACGCTGGCGTGGTCGGAATAGAGCGTGACCTCATCGGCGATGGTATCCCCGAACGTGGCGCGGTAGGTCGCGATGAAATGGGCCACTCCCGCGCCGGTTACCAGGTTCGGGGTGGCGATCACCAGCGGTTCCACCGTATCCGGAGCGGCGTAGGGCGCCGGCTGCGCGGCCTCGGGCGGCGGCGGTGGGGCGGCGGCCGCGGGCTCGGCTTCGCGATGGGCGAGCGTGAAAGTACCGAAGGCCACCGCGAGCGCGGCGGCGCCCAGCACGGCGAAGTACCGCCCCCGGCCGCGTGAGCGCACGGGCCGGGGCACCACCGGGCCGGGACGCGCGCCCTGCAGATCGGTGGTCAGTTCGGCCACATCACCCAGGGTGACCGCTTCGGCGAGCAGTTCGGCGCGGGCGGCGTACTCGTCCTCCGCGAGCTGACCTTCCCCGAAGGCGCGGGTCAGTACCTCGCCGGCGGCGTCGCGGTCCGCGTCCCGGGCGCGGGTATCGGGCCGATATCCGGACACCGCCGGGCGCGGCGTGGCGGCGACGCGGGGACCGCGGTCGCTCCCGCCCGCCGGCGCCTGCAGGTCCGCGACCAGCTCGGCCAGCTCGCCGAGCGTTCGCGCCGCCCGGGCCCGCGCGAGGCGATCGTGGTATTCGTCCGCGCCGAGCTGCCCTTCCGCGTACGCGGCGTCGAGCACGGTCGCGGTTTCGGCGCGATCGATATCACGTGCGCGCATACGGCCGGGCATCACTGTGGACACTCCCGAATCGTACGGCGACAGGCGTCGTTATGGTGGGCACCAGCACACTTCGATCGGCGGTGACCCGAACAGCACGGGCAAGACGATATGTCGCATATGCGCCACCAGGCGTCACCGAATCCGCCGTCGCGCAACTCGGTACGACCCCCGTGCCCCGGTGCGCACCCGGGAATCCACGGAGGTGGAGGGTTGCGGCCGCGAGCGGGCCGGAGCAGCGAAGGCTCGTGGCTCCGGAAGGAATCCAATGCGGCCATGGGCGGCGTCATTACATCACGGCTACTCTGGGAGCGTGCGAATTCAGCGGCAAGTGGTGGACTACGCGCTTCGGCGCAGGTCGCTGCTGGCTGACGTCTATGCGGGCCGTGTCGATGTCGCCGAGGTATGTGACGCCAACCCCTACCTGCTGCGTGCGGCCAAATTCCACGGCCGGGGTAGTGAGGTCACATGCCCCATCTGCCGGAAGGAACAGCTCACCCTCGTATCCTGGGTCTATGGCGACGGCCTGGGGCCGATCGCGGGTTCCGCGCGCAGCCCGGAAGAGCTGGCACGCCTGGCCGAGTCCAGGGAGGAATTCTCGGTCCACGTCGTCGAGGTGTGCCGGACGTGCAGCTGGAATCATCTGGTGCAGTCCTATGTGCTCGGGAAACCACCGGAGCGCCGGCGCTCAGGTACCCGGGTGAACCGGCGCACCGCCGCGGAATGACACCGTCCGGCCCGATGCCGGAGCTCGCGCCGCATCCCCCGGGGCGGCGGTGCGCGAGCCCAGCAGACCGATACGAGCTTTGGAGACCTTGTCAGTGACTTCGCCCTACGAGACCCCACCCGGCGATGACCCGCGCGGTGGTCGCACCCAGCGCGGGCCACTTCCGGGCCGGGATCCCCAGCAGCGTCCGGGCGCACCGAACCGCGGCCCCGCTCCGAATGCGAACATCCCGCGCCCCGGGCCGGGCGGACGTCCCCCGGGCCCACCCGGACCGCGGCCCGGTCCGGGTGGGCCGCGACCGGGGCCGGCGAGCGGTCCCCGACCGGCCGTGAACGGCCCCCGGCCCGCGCCGGGCGGTCCGCGCCCCGGGAGCACCGGTGCCCGGCCCGCCGTCCCCGGCCCACGGCCGGGCCCCGACGGCCGCCGGCCGGGCCCGGCCGGCGGTATGCCCCCGGGTACGCCCCGCGGACAGCAGCCGCCGCAGCGGCCGGGCCCCCCGCCGGGGCGCCCACCGCAGCCGAATCAGTCCACCCAGCGGATGGGGCGACCGGGCGAACAGGGCACCGCCAGGATGGCGGCTCCCGGTGCACCCGCCGAGGCACCGCGCCGGGACCGCCCGGCGACCGGACATCCCGGCGCGAATACCGGGGAACGCCGGGCCCAGGCCCGCTCCGGTCCCGGTCCCGGCGGCGGCGCGCCACCGCGCCGGCCCGGTGGCGGCCGGACGGGCGGCCCGGGTGGACCGGATGGCCGGAGCCCGGCGCAGAAACGCAAGAACCGCTGGAAGATCGCGCGACGGGTGGCGTATGTTCTCGTGGCGCTGGCCATCGTGGTGCCGAGCACAGCCTTCCTGATCGCATACTCCACGGTGTCGGTACCCGAACCCGGTGATCTCAAAACCAACCAGGTTGCAACGATTCTCGCGGCCGACGGGGAAACCGAGATCACCCGCGTGGTACCCCCGCAGGGCAACCGCACCGACGTGACCATCGATCAGATCCCGCCGCATGTGCGCAATGCGGTGATCGCCGCCGAGGACCGCGATTTCTACAGCAACCCCGGTTTCTCGATCTCCGGTTTCGCCCGCGCCGCCCGCGACAACCTGCTCGGCAAGGAAAGCGCCGGTGGTGGTTCCACGATCACCCAGCAGTACGTGAAGAACGCGCTGGTCGGTGACGAGCGCAGCTATACCCGTAAACTCCACGAGCTGGTGATCTCGGCGAAGATGGCCCGGCAGTGGAGCAAGGACGAGATCCTCACCGCCTACCTGAACACCATTTACTTCGGGCGCGGCGCATACGGTATCGACGCGGCCGCCAAGGCCTATTTCGGTAAACCGGTGCAGGAGTTGAGCGTCGCCGAGGGCGCCGTCCTCGCCGCCACCATCCAGCTCCCCTCGCTGCTGGACCCGGAATCGAATCCGGAAGGCGCCGAAACGCGCTGGAACTACGTCCTCGACGGTATGGTCGCCGGCGGGAATCTCGACGCGGCCGAACGCGCGAGCCTGACCTACCCGCAGGTGGTGTCGTCGGCGACCACCGGTCAGCAGACCGATTCCACCGGCCCCGAAGGGCATATCAAATCCCAGGTACTGCGCGAACTGTCCGAAGCCGGTATCAGCGAACAGCAGCTCAACACCTCGGGCCTGCAGATCACCACGACCATCGACGCCAAGGCACAGCAGGCGGCGCTGGACGCAGTGCACACGAATATGGAGGGCGAACCGGACAAACTGCGGACCGCGGTGGTCTCCATCGACCCCAAATCGGGTGCGGTACGCGCCTACTACGGTGGTGAAGACGGCTACGGCTACGACTTCGCCAATGCCGCCCTGCAGACCGGATCCTCCTTCAAGGTGATCGGCCTGGCCCAGAACCTGGAGATGGGTATTCCGCTGTCGCAGATGTACGACAGCTCGCCGATCACGGTCAACGGTATCGAGATCACCAATGTCGAAGGCGAACAGTGCGGTATGTGCACTATCGCCGAGGCCCTGAAACGGTCGCTGAACACCAGCTTCTACCGGATGCAGCTGGATATGCCGAACGGCCCGCAGAAGATCGCCGATATGGGCCACAAACTCGGTATCCCGAAAGAGCTCCCGGGACTGGGGCCCACGCTGACCGAACCGGGCGGCGCCGGACCGAACAACGGTATCGTGCTGGGCCAGTATCAGGCCCGGCCGCTGGACATGGCCTCGGCCTACGCCACACTGGCGGCCTCCGGTATGTACTACAAACCGCATTTCGTGACCAAGGTCGTCACGGCGGACGGTCAGGTGCTGCTGGACCGCGGTGATCCGGCCGGGGAGCGCCGGGTCTCCGCGGCGGTAGCCGACAACGTCACCGCGGCCATGGAACCCATCGCCGCGTATTCCCGCAATCACGGCTTGGCCGGGGGCCGCGCGTCGGCCTCCAAGACCGGTACCGCCCAGCTGGGCGACACCGGCGAGAACAAGGACGCCTGGATGGTGGGGTACACCCCGTCGCTGTCCACGGCGGTATGGGTCGGCACCACCGACAACTCACCGCTGCGCAACTACGGCGGCGCGATGATCTACGGTTCGAGCCTGCCTTCCGATATCTGGAAGGACACGATGGACGGCGCCCTCGAGGGCACGCCCAACGAGAAATTCCCCAAACCCGCGCCGATCAAGGGGCAGGCGGGTGTACCGAAGTGGACCGCCCCCTACACCGCGCCCTCCACGACGATGCCGACGTTCGAGCCGCCGGTGGTGATCCAGCCGAGCCAGGTGGAGATCCTGCCCGGTATCACCATTCCGGTGCCCGGAGTGCAGCCGAATCCGCGGAGCCAGAATCAACCACAGGGCCAGCCGCAGGGCGGTAACGGCGAGGGGCCGCTACCGGGGCAGCCGACTGCCGGCCCAGAGGGTACGGCACCCACCGTCGCCCAGACGCCGAGCGCCGGTCCGGACACCGACGGTAGCGGCACCGATTCCGGTGACGAAGGCGGCGGCGACAGCGGCGAAGACAGCGAGGAGTAGACCCCGCATCCGTTACCGGGGGTCCGGCTCGGTCCCGGCCGGGCCCCCGGTAACAGGTAACCTCGGGTGCCGTGAGCGAGCAGCGACTGGTGGGCGGGCCGGACGACGGAGACGTGCCCGGAAACGAGCGGAACCGACTCGCCGCCGCTCTCGGATACGATTCGCCCGCACCGCTCGCTCCCGATCTGCGCTCGGCCGATGCGCGGGACAAACCGAGTCGCAACGATTCCATGACCGCCCAGCTGTGCACGGTCATCGGCGGGCCGGTCGGCGATCACGCACTGATCGGACGCACCCGATTCTGGACCCCGATGCGGGTACTGCTGGCCTGCACGGTGCTCTTCCTCGCCCTCGGCTGGTTCGCCAAGGCGGGTTGTATCCAGCAGACCACGACGACCAGCGGCGCACTCACCCTCGACTGGAACAACGGTCGGCAGTACACCGCCATGTGCTACTCCGACACCGTGCCGCTCTACGGCGCCGAACGACTCAACGAGGGCGCTTTCCCGTACAAGAAGTCCTGGGTCGAGGAGACCCCGAACGGCGATACCGAAGTCCGGCATATGGAATATCCGGTGTTGTCCGGCCTCTACCAGTACATCTCCATGCTGGTGGCCAAGAGCTGGGATGCGAGCCCTCTCCCGGGTGCGTTACAGGTGGTCTTGTACTTCAACGTGGTCGCCCTAGGGCTCGCGGTGGCCTGGCTGGCCACCATCTGGGCCACCGCGCTGCTCTCGGGGCGCCGGATCTGGGACGCGGCGCTGGCAGCGTGTTCTCCGCTGGTCATCGTGCACGCATTCACCAATTTCGATTTCCTCGCCACGGCTTTCGCCGCGCTGGGGCTGCTGGCCTGGGCCCGGCGCCGCCCGCTCCTGGCCGGGGTTCTGCTGGGGCTCGGTGGCGCGGCGAAACTGTATCCGCTCCTGTTGCTGGGCCCGATTCTGGTGCTCTGCCTGCGGGCCGATCCGATGCATCGCACGCCACGCGGCCGGCTGGCGATACGGTTACGCGATATCGACAGCCTCGCCGCACTGGGCGTCTGGCTGGGCGAACTACCGGTGCGGACCCGGCTGCTGGCTACCCGGCCGCTCGGCGCGGCCGGTCTCACCGCCGGCGGCGCCCTGGCGACCTGGGGCCTGGTGAATCTGCCGATCGCACTGCTGTATCCGGACGGCTGGCGGGAATTCTTCCGGCTCAACACCACCCGGCACGCGGACCCCGATTCGCTCTACAACGTGGTGATGTCGTTCACCGACTGGACCGGTTTCGACGGGCCGCTGCGGCACGGCGAAGTACCGGCCCTGCTCAACTCGATCTCCCTGGTCCTGTTCGTCACGGCCTGCCTCGGTATCGCCTATATCGGGCTCACCGCACCGCGCCGGCCCCGGCTGGCCCAGCTGTGTTTCCTGGTGATCGCCGCGTTCCTGCTGACGAACAAGGTGTGGAGTCCGCAGTATTCGCTGTGGCTGGTACCGCTCGCCGTACTCGCGCTGCCGCATCGCCGGCTGCTGCTGGCCTGGATGACCATCGACGCACTGGTCTGGGTGCCGCGTATGTTCTACTACCTCGGCACCGACCGCAAGGGCCTACCGGAACAGTGGTTCACCGGCACCGTGCTGGTGCGTGATCTGGCGGTACTCGGTTTGTGCGCGCTGATTATCCGGCAGATCTACCGGCCCGACGAGGATCTGGTGCGCCGGGACTGTCTGGACGACCCGGCCGGCGGAGTGGTCGATCGCACTCCCGATCCGCTGCTGCCGTGGTTACCGGAATTGCTGCGCCCCCGGTTGTCGCTGGACACCCACTGGACCGGTGCGACCGCCGGGGCACGACGAAGCACCGGCGCCCCCGCTCCGGTGGAGGGGACGCGAGTGCCGCTCGATGCCACCCCTCCGGCGCGTTCGGGCTGATCCGGAACCCGGCCCGCGACGCGGATCCCGGATCCGCGTCGCGGGTCAGGTGGCCCGGAGAATGCGCGCCCGCTGTTCCGGTTCCTGGGGAAGCAGGTCCAGGTCCAGCTGCCAGGCATTACCGGTCCACGGGTCGAACAGCGGCGTTCCGGTGACGGTCGGCAGATGCCGGCACGCCCGCGACAGTATCGCCACGGTGCTGTCGCCCGAATCGGATTCGTTGCCGCCGACGATCACCATCGACAGCCCGATCAGATCGCCCCGCGCCAGCAGTGCCACCAGCCGCTGCGCGTCCGCGGATTGATAACCGTGCGGAAAATCGGCGGCCAGCAGGATACGGTGCTCGGCGGGTGGCGTGCCCTGCCCGGATTTGTAGGCCATCTCCGCGAGTTCCGCGCTGTCCACGAGTTGCCGCAACCGCGGCGAGATATCGGAGTGCTCGGTGATCGGTGGACCGGCAAGTACCGGTGCCAACGTATCGGTGAAACCGGCGAAAGCACCGGTCAGATCGATGATGTCGACCACCGTCCGCCGGTCCGGCGCGGCGCGTACCAGGCGCGCCAGCAGCGCGCCGATCACCGGAGCGACCGCCGCGGAGGATTCGGTATCGACCCACAGCGGCCGGTTCAACGGCACCGGCACACAGTACGGAACCCGCAGTGGGCCCCGGTCGAGTGCGTAGAGCTCCCCGAGCCGGATACCGTCGGCCGGAGCAGGGGGACGATCCCAGGCCGGCGAGTTCCAGGAGGCCAGCGCGGCGGGAAGTACGGCATCGGCCTCGGCCAGTTCCCGCTGCAGTTGCACACTGTCGCGCCGGTGGTTGTCCTCGGCGGTGGCGGTGAGTTCGTCGTGCCGCCGCTGGGCCGTCGTGCGCGCCGCGTCCGCGGCCGGGGTGTTACGGGTGGCCGGATCCGATACCGCGGCCGAGAGTTCCTGATCGAGACGTTCGGCGGCGTAACCGCGTGCCGATTCGAGTGCGGCCGCGGACCGGGCCGCGTCCTCGAAGATCATCCACAGCCGTTCCAGCCCGTGCCCGACCTCCATCGGCGGAATCTCGGCCCGGACCGCCGGCGCGGCCTCGGTCCCGGCCGGTGCGGTGGTGGGCGGCCCGGGGGCCACGCTCTCCACGACCGTGGGCGCGGCGGCGGGCGAAGGAACATGATCCGCCGCACCGTGGGCACGCAGCAGTTCTCCCATACCGCCCGCGTAACCCTGGCCCAACGCGCGCAGTTTCCAGCCCTCCCCCCGCCGGTACAGTTCGAAGCAGATCAGCGCGGTTTCCCCGGCCTGCGGCGCGATCACGAAATCCGCCACCGGGGTATCGTTCTCGACCAGCGCCGCGGTCACCACTCCGGTTCCGCTCTGTGCCGCGACAACCAGGAGCACGGCCTGGGCGTCGGCGCGCACCTCCGCGGGGGTGACGACCACCGCCCCTTCCTCGATCCGCACTCCGGGGCCCGCCGGTCGCTCGGTCACCAGCACGTCCGCGGCCGACCTCACCCGTAGGTCGGCCGCGACCACCAGCGCCGAAACCGACAGCGGCACCGCCGCGCTCACCTGGAACCGGGCCACACCCCCGGCCAGGGGTATGTTCTGGCCGGCCTGCAGATGCTTCATCTCCCGTCCCCCGGTACCGCTCATACCGCCAGGAACCGGCCCAGCTGCGGAATGGCCTCACCGGGATGCTTGGCGTTGAACCCTTCGCCGATGGCCTGCATCTTCCAGTCGCCGCCGGCCCGGAACAGCTTCGCCATGGCCATCGCGGTGGTCGGGGTACCGCCGGTGAGCGAGTACCGCGCCATCTCCGCGTTGTTGGCGCCGTCGATCAATCGGCAGAAGGCGTTCTGCACCTGGCCGAACGTATGGCCCTTGTACGAGGTCACGATGAAGATCAGGTTGTTGACATGCGCCGGCACGCGCATCAGGTCGACCAGGATCACCTCGTCGTCGCCCGCGCCCTCGCCGGTGAGGTTGTCGCCCTGATGACGGATCGATCCGTCCTTGGAGGTGAGCTGCCCGTAGTAGGCGACGTCCACCGGGTTCATATCGGCGAACATCACCACCGAGGCGTCCAGGTCGATATCCACGGTCCGGCTGCCGAACAGGCCGCGCTGCTGTACCGGGTCCCAGCCCAGGCCCATCTTCACGAAGGTGAGCGCCGCGCCGTCGTCCTTGCGCAGGCTGACGCGCTGCCCCTTCTGCAGGCTCACCGGGCCGGTCTTGCTCAGGCTGATCTCCCCCGGCTGCTGCTGCGGGGCGGGCGCGGGCTGACCGGGCGGCGGGTACCCACCCGGACCCGGCGGCGGAGGATACCCCCCACCCTGTGGCGGGTACGGCGCCGCGGGCGGCTGCTGAGCGGGATAGGCCGGTTGGGTGGGCGGGGCAGGCGGCGCCGGCTGCTGGGGCGGCGGTGGCGGCGGGGCGGCCTGTGTGGGCGCGGCCTGCTGCTCGGCCGGTGAATCGTCCACGGTGACACCGTGGTCGGTGACCAGCGCGGCGAAACCACCCGCGTATCCCTGCCCGACCGCACGCACCTTCCAGGCGTCCTGCCGCCGGTAGAGTTCGAGCGCGATGACGATCGACTCGGTATCGAGCCCTTCGATCCGGTACTCGAACAGCGGTGTTCCGGACTGGTCGGAAACATAGGCGATCGGCGGCGCGGACTGCCCGAAGGTGGTGTTCGGGTCGTCGAGGGTGATCACCGCCCGCACCTGTGCGATATCGGCCGGCACCGCTGCGAGGTTCACCACCAGCGCCGCGGGCTGACCGGCCGGGCCCGGACGCAGGTTCACACCGGGCCCGCTGGGCTGGTTGTAGAACACGAAATCCGCGTCGGAACGGACTTTGCCCTGCTCGGTGACCAATAGCGCGGACAGGTCGGCCGGAGCCGCCAGTTGAATCGAAATCACCACATCGTTCGTGGCCAGTGGACCGTTCTGGCCCTTGGCGAGTGTTGCGGACAAGTCAGACCCTTCGCTTGTCGGTGCGTATGCATGCCACTGTACGAGAAACGCGCTCCCCACGAATCTCGTTGCCACCAGGTGGCGAACAGGACAGAGTAACCACAGCGTGTGGACCGGCGCACAGCGTGCCGTTAAGGTGACGGCGACGGATGGGCACCGGTACCGGCCGGGCTCGGGGCGGCGACGACAGGCGATTCTCTATGGCACAACTCTTCGAACAGTCGAAGAAGGTAGTCGAGGCTCACCTCGCGAACACCAGTATTCGCGCGATTTCCGGTTCCATGGTCGCCTACGAGGGCGCCGTACAGTTCAAATCCGCCGGTTTCGGCGGCGGTGAGGGTGTGCTCGCCGGGATGAAACGCCGCGCCACCGGTGAAAAGCTGTCGCTGATGGAATGCGGCGGCAACGGGCGGGTCTTCTTGGCGGTCAACGGCCAGTACGTCTCCGTGGTGAATCTGAACAACGAGACACTGCAGGTCGAATCGCAGCAACTGCTGGCCTTCGCCGGGAATCTGCGCACCGATGTCCGCTTCGCCGGGGTACGCGGCGCCTCCAGCGGACAAGGCCTGTTCACCACGACGGTGAGCGGGCAGGGTCAGGTGGCGCTGCTCTCGGCGGGCGGCCCGCTCATCCATCTCGAGGTCTCACCGCAGTACCCGCTGGTGGTGGACCCGGACGCGTTCGTCGCCGCCCGGGGCAACCTCAGCCAGTCGTTCGTCACCGATGTGTCCTGGCGCTCGGTGCTGGGCCAGGACGGCGGCGAGGCGTTCTCGCTGCGCTGGGACGGGCAGGGCGTGGTCTCGATCCAGCCGGCAGAACGGTAGGACATGTTCGAGCAGATCAATTCCAAGGTCGTCAAGGTCGATATCGGCGCGGCGGGCGGCGTGGTCGCCCGGGCCGGCGGCATGCTCTTCTACACCGGCGAGGTGTTCTTCGCCCCGCACGAGATACCGGGCGGGGCGGGCATGGGCGGTGGTGGTCTGGTGCGGATGGCGGGCCGGATGATGGCCGGCGAACACCAGCGCACCATGCTCGCGCAGGGCACCGGCCAGGTGCACTACGGGTTCGCCGGCCTGGAAGTGCAGGTGGTTCCGGTGCAACCGGGCGCGGTGCTGCAGGTGGAGGCATCCCGGTTGCTCGCCTACACCGCCGGATTGCAGACCTCGGTGGTCTCGGTCGCGAGTTCCGGCGGCGGGGGAGGTGGGGGCCTCATGGGCGCGCTGCGCGGCGCGGCGTCCGGGGCACTGACCGGGCAGGGCATGTTCACCACCCAGCTTTCCGGGCACGGCAGCGCGGTGCTGCTGGCACACGGGGGTTTCTTCGAACTACAGGTGGGTGGACCCCATCCCGTCGTGGTGGACCCGCAGGCGTTCATCGCCTCCTACGGAAACGTGCATACCGAACTGAAAGCCGCGGTGAGCTGGCGCGACGCCGTCGGTCGTGGCTCCGGTGAGGCCATGCAGTTGCAGTGCGGGGGCCAAGGCGTGATCTACGTGCAGGCGTCGGAGGAGAAACTGTGAACGAGATCCTCAGCCCGATGAATCTCGGGGAAAGCGACAATATCCCCGGCAACAGCTACGCCTACTGCATCGATCTCACCAAGCCGTGGTTCATGCGTAAAGGCGCGATGATCGCCTATTACGGGCAGATGCGCTTCCAGGCCCTGACCCATGGTTTACAGGGGCAACTGCTGCATATGGTCTCGCAGCAGTTCTCGGCGCCGCTGTTCACCGGTGACTACGTGGTGGCCGAGGGCCACGGCAAACTGCTGATCGGCGACCGCGGCTACGATATCAACTCCTACGACCTCGACGACGGCAACCTCACCATCCGCGCGGCGAATCTGCTCGCGTTCGAGCCGGGTCTGTCGCTGAACCAGTCCATTGTGCCCGGCTTCCTCACTCTGCTCGGCACCGGGAAATTCCTGGCCTCCTCGAACGGTCCGGTGATCTTCGCGGAGCCCCCGCTGCGAGTGGACCCGGAATCCCTGGTGGGCTGGGCCGACTGCCCGTCGCCCAGTCATCACTACGACCAGGGCTGGGTCTCGAATTTCCTGGCCGCGGGTGCGGCTGCGTTCGGTGTGAACTCCGGTGAGGAACGACAGTTCGATTTCACCGGTGCCGGAACCGTGCTCATCCAGTCCAGTGAAAAGGTGCTCAGCGACACCGCGCTGATCCGCACCATCGAGGGTCAGTTGCAGAGCGGGATCACCGTGCCCGGCCTGCAACGGCTGCAGGGTGTCATCGCCCAGCAGCTGGCGGGTCAGCAGGGGTACTGAGCCGCGGCCGTCCGGCACGGTCCGGCGGCTGTGCGGCACCACACCGGGAATCTCGCCGCGCACAGGCAGACTTGGCCCATGCTGCATCTGCGGATAATGTCGCCCGCCGAGCTGACCGCCGACGTGGTGGGGATCCTGGAATCCGACCGGGCCGTCAGCGGGCTGGCGGTGCTGCGCGGCAGCGCGGTGCGGCCCGTGGGCGATATGGTGCTGGCCGACCTGGCCCGGGAGGCGGCCAACGATGTCCTGGAGCGATTGCGCGCGACCGGGCTGCACCATCGCGGAAGTATCGAGGTGCAACCGGTGCCCACGTGGATATCGCTGGCCGGATATCACGCCGAACTACGCACCCCTGGATACAGTGCCGATTCGGTGATCTGGGCCGATGTCACCCAACGGTCCTACGAGGACACCGAACTCAACTGGACCTACCTGAGTTTCATGACGCTGGCGACGGTGCTCGCGGGTATCGCGATCGTGGTGGATTCCCAGATCCTGATCATCGGCGCGATGGTGCTGGGCCCGGAGTTCGGGGCGATCGCCGCGCTGGGAGTAGCGCTGGTGCGGCGCAGGTTCGCGCTGCTGGGGCGGGCGGTGCTCACCCTGGCACTGGGTTTCCTGGCCGCCATCACGATCGCCTTCGCACTGGCGCTGGCGGGTCGGCTGCTGGGCTGGATCACCGTGGACGCGATAACCGGCGACCGCCCCGAAACGGCCTTCGTCTACACCCCGGACAGATGGTCGTTCATCGTCGCGCTGATCGCGGCGGCGGCCGGGGTGCTCTCGCTGACCTCGTCGAAAGCGGGGGCGCTGGTGGGTGTGTTCATTTCGGTCACCACCGTGCCCGCTGCCGGCAATATCGCCCTGGGGCTGGCTTTCGGCGTGAGTAGCGCGGTCCGGGGCAGCGCACTGCAGCTGGTGGTGAACCTGGCGGGGATGGCGCTGGCGGGCTGGGCGACCCTCGCGCTGCAGGACGCGGTGTGGTCGCGGGTTTCGCTGCGCCGAGCCCGCAGAGCGCCACGGGTCCGGCGTCGCATGCTCTAATCCGCCGGCCCGGCGGCCACCGATTCCGGTAACGCGGCCATGAACCAGTCGAGTATCTCCTCGCCCGCGCGAATCCCCTCGGCCACGGTGACCGTCAGGTTCGGCCGGCGCCAGCCGAGTTCTTCGAGTTCACCGTGGCGCGGCCGGATGGCGCGATCGGCCGCGCTCAGCATTTCCCCGTCCAGGGCACCGTCTCCGGCGGCGAGTACGGGTGCCTCCGGTTCCAGCCGGTCGGCCGCGACGAGCCGGTCACGGACCTCGGCCACCGCCCGGCTCTTGCAGACCGCCGCGGGCATGGTGTAGATCTTGCGCCCCTGGCGGGAGACGGACCAGCCGCGGGCGCGGCACCAGCTGTCCCATTCGGCGAGGAAGTCCGGTGGGGTCGCGGCGAGGTCCACCACGAGATAGCAGAAGATATCGTCCGCGGAGCGGAATTTGAGCACCCAGGATTCGTCGATCCGGCCACGCAGAGCGGCGGAGACCTCCGCGAGGGTGGCGCCGCCCGCCCGGACCGCCGCGTCGATGGCCCGGCGCCAGTTCGCGTCGGGTACCCCGTCCACCAGGATATTGCCGCCGTTGCTGGTCACCGCGTACGGCCACGGGGCACCCGGCAACCGGATCCGCCCGAACTGTTCGATGGTGCGCGTAGTGGTGGGCAGGACAGCCGCCGCTGCTGTGAGTTCCCGCATCCGCTCGGCTGCCGCGACGGTCATATAGGACAGCGGTGCCCCGTCGAGATACTCGACGCATAGTGTGGCCTCGGCGGCCGGACCGTGTCCGACCGTATCGGCGATCCCCGGGCCCACGGTCGCCGCGATGTCGTGGGTGTCCGCGGCCGTGGCCGCGGCGGCGTCTACGGCGTTACGGGAGTAGATCATGGTGCGATCCAGATCCGTGGCCACCAGTAACGGTCTCGGGGCGGACATCTAGCGCGTCACCTCTTTGATCAGGCCCATACACGAATAGGCAAGGTCCGGCACGACCTCCACGGGCACCCCGCGGGCCTGCGCCAGCAACCGGATGTGCGCGTGCTCGCGGGCGTCGCTCTCCCGGACCAGCACCCGCCACGGAACCCGTCGCAACAACACCCGGGTGGTTTCCCCCACCCCGGGTTTCACGAAGTTCACGCCGGCGATCCCGTACTCGGCCCGCACTCGTTCCACCGAGGCCCATCCGGCCCAGGTGGGGGTGCGGTCGGCGGCCTGTAGTGCCGCCACCTGAGCGCTCACCCGGGAGCGCACGGTGTCGAAGGCCGCGGTGACGGTATCGATGAGCCGGGCGGAGACATCGTCGGCGGCGAGTTCGGCATAGAACTTGGCACCGTGGAAATCGTTCGGCCCGATCAGTTCCCGGTTGAGTACCGTCCGCGAGACCAGACCGGACACCGTGGAATTGAGGCAGGCCGAGGCGATCAGGAAATCGTCGCGGGTGCCGTAGGTGCGGACGCACTGCCCGGGATCGGCGAGCACGGCGAGGTCGTCGTGGAACCGTGCGCCACCGGCCGCGTAATAGGCGTCCAGCGCCGCGGTCAGTTCCCGGGTGATGGCGCCCTTACCGGTCCAGCCGTCCACGAACACAACCGAACCGGGATCGTGCCGGCGGGACAGATAATCCAAGGCCACCGTGTCGATCCCGCGGTCGCGCACGATCGATACCGCGTAGTGCGGAACGGCCAGCCCCGGGCGCGAGCCGTGCGCGGTGGCGAGCCAGCGGCGGATCAGGATACCGATGGGAGTACCGGCGCGGGCCAGCGAAGCCAGCACGATATCGGTACCGCGTTCGGCGACCACCAGCTCGGCCACGGTCCCCACCGCCAGCGCCAAGCGCTGCGCGCTTTCGGCCAGTACCTGTTCGAACAGCTCCCGATACGCGATATCGGGCTGGTATTCGATCGGCAGCGATTCGGCGTAATGCGCGATACCGGCCTGGATCCGCTGCTCGCGGAGGGTGATATCGGCCTCGAGTTCCACCTCGGACAGGTCCTTCAGCAGCCAGGCCACGTCCTCCGGGGCGTAGGAACCGAATCCGGGACCGTACAGGGGTCGCGGCTCGACGGGCGCGGCCGCACGGACAGCGGCCAGGGTCCGCGGGTCCGCTTCCGCGAACATCGTCACCAGCACATCGGAACCGGCGGCGGTGAGCACGTCCACGAGGCCACCGGGGGCGTACAGCTCCGTGCTGTCGGCCGGGCCGTCGGCCACGAACACCAGTACCGGGTCGAGCTGTTCGTCCGCACCGGGCCAGGCGGCGTTGTAGAGGTAACGCGGCTGCTCTTCACCCGGTTCGGGTGCCACGAAACGGAAACCACGCCGCAGCGGGTAGCCGGGTTCGTCCAGTACATACGCCGGGGACCGGGTGGTGGTCTGGTAGCGGACCGGGATATCGGCCTCGGCCAGTGCCACCGCCAGGCACAGCGGCAGATACATCAGTTCTTCGTGGGCCACTACGATCACCGGCCGGCCGGGGAACTCGGTGGCCAGCTGATCCCGCAGCACCTTCGCCGCGGCGCCCGTGGCCTGTTCGAAGCCTGCCCGGTCGGCACGCAGGAACCCGTGCCGTCCACCTTCGGGCACATCCTCCGGCCAGGGCAGATCCAGCCGTAGCGCCGAGCCGCGGCGGCCCGCGACCGGGTTGAGCCCGGCCTCCGGAAGCTCGAGTACCGCCTCGGTCAGCCCCTCGGGCAGGACCGTACTACCCGTGGCCAGGCAGACGGTATCGATACGCGCGCCCAATTCGGCGGCCGCCGCGGCGAACCGGTTCCGGTCGGTATCGGTGCGCATATCGACCAGAGCGGCCAGAACGTAGTGATCGCGCGGCTCGAATTCGTGCAGGGCCCTGACCGCGTCGAGAGCCGTATCGCCCGTGGAGATCTCGTCGTCCACCAGCACCAGTGGCAGTCCGGGGATGAAGACATCACCGGGCATCGGCTGCAGCAGATGCGAAGTGGCGTGCGAATGCCCCTCCTCGAAACCGGTCAGTGTCACGGCTGCCGGTACCGCCCGGCGGGTGGAGTGCAGATAGCAGGCGGCATCGATCCGCGTCGCCACACAGTGCCCCAGCCCTGTCGCGGTCTCGGCGAAACCCAGTACCACCGCGTCTTGTTCGCCGAGTACGGCACGTACCAGATCGCCCAGCCGATCGCCGGCATCACGGACCACCAGCGGGTCGGTCGGTAGGTGTTTACCCAGCACGGTGGACACCAGCAGATGCGCGCGACGCGGATTCTTCCGCAGGCCGGGCTGCAGCAGATCGGTGATCGCCGGTTCGTCCGGCAGCGAATCGGGCGTGTTTCCGTGCCGGAAGGTTGTGTGGTGCAGCAGTTCGATACCGAGGGTGCGGGTCGCCCGGCAGGACTGTCCGCCGCTAGCCGAACTCATACCGTGACCAGCGCCGATAGCAGATCCACGAAGGACACCCCTTTCTTCGCCACCCCGAAGACGCGGGCCCGGGCGAGTATGTGCCGGGCCCAGCTGCGGTGCGGCCGCATCTCGTTCATCTTGTTCCGGTAACCCGACGCGGCCACCCCGCCGACCTCGACCTGCAATATGTCGAGGGCATCGCAGTATTCCTCGTGCGTCACCACCGACAGGGCGTGTACCGCCGCCACATGGGACGGGTGGATCACCGTTTTGCCCTGGATACCGTTGGCACGGTCCAGGGTGATCTCCCGCAGCAGGCCGTCGAGGTCCCGGCTCACCAGATAGCTGCGGAACGGTACGGCGTCCGATTCCTCGAACGGCGCGGTGCGCAGCAGCGGCCGGAACATCCGCTCGTGATCGGCGAAGTACTCCCAGACCGGGCCGGTGATCACGAAACCCGTACCGTCGGCGCGGCCCAGGTAGTTGACGATATCGGCGATCACATCGGCGATGACCCGCACATCGTAGATGGTCAGGTCGCGGTCGCGGCGGATACCGAAGGTGGCGCACATATCGGTCGCGCCGATCCGTACCGCCAGGATGCGTTCCCGGTGCTCGGCCAGCAGCGCGGCGATCTGGGCGAGTTCGGAATCCCGGGTCTGCCGGTGCACCAGCGCCGCCGACTCCAGTACCGGCATCCCGTAGAGCGGACGGCTCGCGCCTGTGGCGGCGGTGGCCAGCGCGGCCAGGTATTTCGGTGCCGAGGCGCTGTCGAATTTGGGGAAGACGAAACCGGTCAGTGCCCGGATGCCCGCGCCGAGCTGGTCCAGCAGTTCGGGAACGGTATCGGCATCGCGGACACGGACGAACAGCATCGGGTTCGGGTCCGGGCGGGCCGCCAGCTCGTCGAGGGTACGCACCGCCTGCCGCTTCGCTGCCGCCACCTCGTGATCGGCCACCGCATCCTCGAGATCGATGACCATCGAGCAGACTCCCTTGTCGGCCCGGCGGACGATGGTGGCCGTCAGATCGGTCCGGGTGGCCGGTACGTAGAGGGTGGCGCCCAGTGCCACCGCCAGTGTCTCGCGATCGGCGTGGTCGTCGAACGGCTCCGGTTGCCGGTGGAAAAGTGCTCTGGCGTCCGGTCCCTGCAACTGCCGGAAATGCCGGCGCGGTACCCGCTTGTGCAGGGATATCTCCTGCCGGACGGCCATGCCTGCGGTCATCTAACCCCCGTCTCGTCCTCGTCGTTGTCCCGATTGTCTGCGCATCCGCTCCACCACACCGGCGATGAAATCGGCGATGGTGTCCAGTTCCTTCACATACGCCCAATAGTCGGGATGGCGCCCGGAAAGAGATGCGGTGATCCTGTCGAGGCGTTCGACCTGAGCGTCCAGTACCGAACCCCATTCCGGAACCAGCCCGCGGGTGACGGCGAGCAGCTGCGCGTCCCGGAGCCGGAATCGTACGGCCTCGGCTCGTTCACGCGGATCGTCGCGGACCGCCCGTAACTCGGTCAGCCGTTTGGTGACAGCGTCGACCAGTTGTTCGGCGTCGGCGAGATGGCCGCGCGCGGTGGTGGTCAGGTCAAGGGCCAGCTCCGGGTTGTGCTCGGCCGCCGCGGCCCGCGCCCCGGCCAGGGCCTCGTCCGCGGCGGCGATATGACGCTCGCTTGTGCGCTCATTGTCGGCCAGATCCGCCGAACTCGCAGCATTGAACTCGCGGAGGAGAGCCGAATACGCCGGGCCTGTCCGCTCGGCCCGGGTACGGACTGCCGCGATACGGGTGGTGACCGAGGCGATGGCCTTACGCGCATCGCCCGCGCGAGATGGCGCCTGAGCCAACGATTCCGACAAATCGGCCGTAACGGCGGCCAAGTGGTTCGCCGCCGTGCGGACCCGTCCCCGCTCATCCGCGGGCACCGCCTCCAGTGTGACGATTGCCTCATCCACAGCGGCAGCGGAGCGGCGCACGGAGGGATATCCGGCGTACTCGGATTCGGCCGCCTGTCCGCGCACCCGCGCCGCCTCGGCGGTGACGTGCGCGACCAGTTCGGGTACGGCCCGGCGCAGCGCGATCGCCTCTTCGAGCGCGACCCGGTTCCCGTGATAGAACCGGTCGACCTCCTGGGCGGCCGCCGCCAGCTGCCGGACCGCCGCGTCCACATACTGCTGCCGGTCCCGGGTACGTACCCCGGTCTGCTCCGCCCGATCGATTTCAGCGGTCAGCGCGAGATACCGCTCCGCGGCGGCATAGCAGGCGTCACGCACCGGCACCCACCGGCGTCCCAGCCCGCGTTCCGGGAAGATCTCCTCGGAGGCGATGGTCGCCGCGTCGGCGGCCGACTGCCGCCGGTCCATGTCCAGGAACGCAGTCGTCAATGCCGACCGTGCTTGTTCGAACCACGGATCCTCCCCCGACCGGAACCATCCACGCCTGCGGCCTGCCACAGACCCGATGGTATGAGATCCGCGCTACTCCATGCCCGGAGGCGGCGGTGAGACCGGCCGGCCCCGAGCCGGTGGACGGCCCTACGGCTGCGGCCGAATACGTGGCGCGGCAGGCGAACCGGCCCGCCGGACCGCCCGGACGAACCTCGAGGTTGTCCGAGTTTCTACGCAAGTTCACCGAAACGCACTACTGTCGTATTCCGTACCCGGCGATTACGGACATGCTGGGAATCACAGACGACTACGAAAGGGAATCCCGCATGGGTGTCAGTTTGTCCAAGGGCGGCAACGTCTCGCTGAGCAAGGCGGCTCCGGGCCTCACCTCGGTCGCGGTCGGCCTCGGCTGGGACGTGCGTACCACCACGGGCACCGATTTCGACCTGGACGCCAGCGCGATCGCCACCGGAGCCGATAAGAAAGTCGTCTCCGACCAGCACTTCGTGTTCTTCAACAACCTCAAGTCCCCCGAGGGCACCATCGAACACGTCGGTGACAACACCACCGGTGAGGGCGAGGGCGACGACGAGGTCATCAACGTCGATCTGGCGAACACCCCGCCGACCATCGAGAGCATCTTCTTCCCGGTCTCGATCTACGAGGCCGACAGCCGGCAGCAGTCGTTCGGTCAGGTGCGCAACGCCTACATCCGCGTGGTGAACCGCGCCAACGGCGAGGAGCTGGCCCGTTACGACCTGTCCGAGGACGCCTCCACCGAAACCGCCATGGTCTTCGGTGAGCTGTACCGCAACGGTGCCGAGTGGAAGTTCCGCGCCATCGGCCAGGGCTACGCGTCCGGCCTGGCCGGTATCGCTCGCGACTACGGCGTCAACGTCTGAGCCGCCCCTGCGGGTAGCGTGAGGGGGTCCGGCAACGGGCCCCCTCATTTACGACCTTCCCGCGAGGTGCGAGGGGACAAATTGGACAAATAGGCAGCCGACGGCAACGCTGGTGACGACCGGTCGCCGATGCCGCCGACCAGGTTCTCGTTCAGGCCGGGATACCGACCGCAGTCCGGCCACCGCACACGAAAGGTCCCAGCGTGGTCCTGCGCATATTCGGTTTCTCCTTAGTCGTCACGGTGCTGTCGCTGGGGGTGGCGTTCCTCTACGGCGGCCCGACGGCCCTGGCACTGTGCCTCATCCTCGGCATCCTCGAGGTGTCGCTGTCGTTCGACAACGCTGTCATCAACGCCACCATCTTGGAAAAGATGAGCGAGTTCTGGCAGAAGATCTTCCTCACCATCGGCATCCTGATCGCGGTGTTCGGTATGCGGCTGGTCTTCCCGCTGGCCATCGTATGGATCACCGCGGGACTCAACCCCGTCGAAGCCTTCGACCTGGCCCTCAACCCGCCGGCGAACAACGCGGCCCACTTCCCCGACGGTAGCCCCAGCTACGAGACCCTGCTCACCGACGCCCACCCGCAGATCGCGGCGTTCGGCGGCATGTTCCTGGCGATGCTGTTCCTGAACTTCGTCCTCGAGGATCGGGAGATCACCTGGCTGTCCTGGGTGGAACGGCCGCTGGCCAAGGCCGGCAAGCTGGACATGATGTCGGTGGTCGTGGCCGGGCTCGGCCTGGTGCTGGCCGCGGAGTTCCTCGCCCACGAGGACGACCGCTCCACCGTGCTGCTGGCCGGCCTGCTCGGCATGATCATCTACATCGCCGTCGACGGTCTGGGTTCGATGTTCCACGCCGAGGAAGTCGCCGAAAACGCGACCGGTCCGTCCGAGCTGGCCAAGGCCACCGGTAAGGCCGGGTTCTTCCTGTTCCTCTACCTCGAAGTCCTGGACGCCTCGTTCTCCTTCGACGGCGTGATCGGCGCGTT
Source organism: Nocardia sp. X0981 (assembly GCF_977089955.1). Classification (NCBI taxonomy): domain Bacteria; kingdom Bacillati; phylum Actinomycetota; class Actinomycetes; order Mycobacteriales; family Nocardiaceae; genus Nocardia; species Nocardia sp. X0981. The sequence goes on from NZ_OZ372435.1 coordinate 1,224,597, forward strand.
CGCCATCACCGCGGACCCGATCATCATCGCGCTGGGCCTGGGCCTGATCGGCGCCATGTTCGTCCGGTCGATCACCGTCTACCTGGTGCGCAAGGGCACATTGAACGAATACGTGTTTCTCGAGCACGGCGCCCACTGGGCGATCGGCGCCCTGGCCCTGATCCTGTTGATCACGGTCGGCGATATCCACGTTCCCGAACTCGTCACCGGTCTCATCGGTATCGCGTTCATCGGCGCCGCGGTGCTCTCCAGCATCCGGCGCAACCGCAAGGAGAGCGACCCGCAGACCCCCGCCACCTCGGAACCCACCCCGGTGGGCTGACCACGGAGTTTCGCCGGACAAGCCGCGGGACGGACCATCGGGTCCGTCCCGCGGCTTATTCGTCTGCGCGGACGGCGACTCCGTCCGGGCTCCCGGCCCTTCATCGCCGTCGGCGCCGGTCCCGGAACGGCGCTCGCGCCGATCAGAACTCCTCGTCGAAGCGGGCCCGGGCATATTCGACGGCGGGCAGAGTGGTGGTGGCCCAGCGCAGGAGTGCGTCGATGAGATCCTGCAGCGATCTTCCCAGCGGCGTGATCCGGTACTCGACGGATACAGGTCGCGTACTCGTGACGATGCGCTCGACCATCCCGTTGCGTTCCAGGCGCCGAAGTGCGGCCGTGAGCGACTTCTGCGTCACGACCGGGATCGCCCGGCGGAGTTCGTTGAAGCGCAGCGGCCCTTCACACAGTGAGTCGAGGATTTGCAGCGACCACTTGTCGAGTACTTGGTCGAGCAGCTCACGGTGCTTCTCCGTGAGCTGAGGGCTATCCGAACCAGGTGCGGCGGTTTCCTGCATGACACCTAGTCTCGTTGAAGTTCCCTCGGAGTACCAGGTAGACATCGGATACCTACTCTCCCGGTGAAAGGGACATCCATGACAGTGCAGCTGCTGACCCCGGAAGGCATGTTCGCTCCGGTTCCGTACCATCACGTCTCGATCAGCACGGGCACTCGCCAGGTACACGTGGCCGGCCAGATCGCACGGGACGCCGAGGGGAAGCCCGTCGCCCCCGGCGACCTCGCCGGACAGGTCGCGCATGCGCTGCGCAATACGGCCCGCGGCCTGGCCGGCGCCGGAGCGAGCTTCGCCGATGTCGTACGCCTGCGGTTCTTCGTCACACACTGGACCCCCGACAAATACGACGATTTCCTCGCGGGTATCGAGCGCGTCGCGGAAGAACTCGGGATACCGCGACCGTTACCGCCGCTGTCGGCGATAGGCGTCGACTACCTGTTCGAACCCGATGTGCTCGTCGAAGTCGAGGCATACGCTGTGCTCGACTGAGGGCCGCGCCGCCATCCGGTGGGGAGATCTCGCCGCCGGATATTCGATTGTCCGGTGGGACAGGCTGTGGCACCACGGCCGAGACACTGCGGGCGGCTCTCACCGACCTCGTCACCGATACCGGGGTCGCTCGGCGATCGGCACGGCTACGCGCCGAGGCACGAGCCGAGGGCGGCACCGCACGGGCCGCGGACCTGATCGAGAACATGCTGGGCTGAACTATTCGCCGCTTCGGTACCGGCCGTCGGCAGCCGCGGTGAGCCGGTCGGCCAGGGCGCGCACGGCATCGTTGAGTATGTCGGGATACTCGACGACGAACGGTCGATTCAGGCCGGCGAGGACCGGAGGAATCCAATCGAGTTCTTCGGCCCGGATACGGACTCGAACCCACGGACCGGAGTCCAGCGGTGGTGAGTCGATCTCGTGCACGGTCGCGATCGTGGCGGGGACCAGCGAACGGATCTGGGCGGGGGTGCCCTGGACTCGGATCGACACGTTGTGCCGGTAGGACGCCGTGGCGAATGCGGACAGCAGGTGAGCGGCGGGCTCGAACCCGGCGGGCGGGGTGAACGTCGCGGGCCGGGTGGTCACCGCGGTGATGCGGTCCAACCGGAACCGGCGTATCTCGTCACTGCGGCTGTCCAGCCCTGTCAGGTACCACCGGCCGGAGTGGGCGACGAGTCCGTACGGGTGCACAGTCCGTTCGCTGTGGCGCCCGGTGCGGTCGGTGTAGTCGATGGTTACCGGGCGGTGCTCGCGGGTGGCATCGGCGATCCGGAGGAGGACGGCGGTCTCGACGGGGGCGTCGGAACGCGCGTCGGCAGTGAATTCGGCCGTATCGATCAGCGCGGCGAGCCGGGCCGCGAGGCGCGCGGGCAGAACACGGCGGAGTTTGGCTGCCGCGCTGTCGGCGGCATGGACAGCCGCCGTCGACCAGCCGGCGCCGCGGCTGGTGAGGAGCCCGAATGCCACGGCCACCGCCTCGTCCTCGGTCAGCATCAGCGGCGGCATCCGGTACCCGGGCGCGAGCCGGTACCCCCCGTAGCGGCCCCGCACCGACCGGACCGGGATATCCAGGTCGATGAGATGAGCGACGTAGCGCCTGATGGTGCGCTCATCGACGCCGAGCCGTCCGGCGAGTTCGCCGACGGTATGGGTGCCGCCGGCCTGCAACAGTTCGAGCAGTGCCAGCACTCGGGCAGTGGGGCGCGTCATCTCCGAAATTCTCGCATCGATACCGGGCGGAAACTGTCCGGTATCAGATCTAGGGTCGCCGGTGGCGGCGTAGCCACCACCTCATCGACAGGACCAGGAGCACACCATGAAACTCGTCTCGACCCGTCTGATCACCGACGACATCCAACGGATGGTCGACTTCTACCAGCACGTAACCGGTGTCGAGGCGGCCTGGGCCACCCCGGATTTCGCCGAAATCGTCACACCGGCAGGCACGCTGGCCCTCGGAAGCACCCGCACCGTGGCGCTGTTCGCGGCCGGTAGCGCCCGACCGGCCGACAACCACACCGCGATCATCGAATTCCTCGTCCCCGACGTCGATGCCGACTATCGGCGGTTACGGGACACGGTCGAGGATTTCATCAACCAGCCCACCACGATGCCGTGGGGAAACCGGTCCCTGCTGTTCCGCGACCCGGACGGCAATCCGGTCAACCTCTTCACCCCGGTCACCACGCAGGCGGTCGCGAAATACGCCGGTTGATATCCGCTCGATGGAGCGCGGAACCTCGGAATCGGGGCGCTTCCCTCCTATCACCGCCGAACATTCCGGGATTCCGTCACGAGTTCTGCGCCCCTACAGCCGGCCGCCACCGCCTGCGCCGGCGCGGACGGCCGGCGCGCGGTTGTGCCGTACCGCGGAGCGGCGCAGCCTTTCACATACGGCGTGCAGCGCCCGCTACCCGGGCCCCGAGTGCCGCGAGGTCGGGTGTGATCACTTCTTCTCGCAGGTCAATACATGAGATGTGACCGCGCCTTCGCCGGTGAGCCGTTCCTCATCGACCACCGTCAAACCTGCCGCCGCGAGGTGGCCGGTGATTTCCGCGATCGGGCGGAGCAGGAAGCGGTTCTCGGTGAAGGGCATTCGCGCCATCGCCGCCGGGTCACCGATGCCGAGGACCAGACGACCAGAGGGCCGCAGTACCCGGGCGACTTCGGTGAATGCCGCGGTGAGGTCCTCGATGAAGTACACGGTGTTGGTACTGATCACCGCATCCACCGTCGCCGCGGTGAGGGGCAGGTCGTGCATGGCGGCGTTGTGCAGTCGCAGCCGGTCGTTGCCGATCTCGTGGCGGTAGCGGCGGTGTGCCTGGTGGATCATGGTGGGGGAGATCTCCACGCCGTGGACGGTGCCGGTTGCGCCGACCCGGTCCAACAGCAGGCCCAGGCCTACTCCACCCCCGAAGCCGATATCGACGGCCGTGGCGCCTCGGGCCGGGTCCGCGGCGGCGACGGCCGCTGCCACGAGAGCGCGGTTGCCGCGGTTGAGTATCCGGCCGACGAGACGTCCGACCATACCGTCCGGTCGTCCGAGCTGGGTCCCTATCACGTCCCACAGACGTCCTGCTATCGGCGTTTTCACAACTCGTTCACCTCATTCGACGGGGGCCGGACCGAGCGCGCGGCAGCACTGTTTCGATCACCGCGCGTGCCGGGTACGCCTGTTCGCCGGCTCGGACTGCGCGATCTCAGCCACGAGCCATATCGACGAAGCGCGACAGATGGAGCTGGTGGGCCACCGTGATGGTCGCCGTGGGCCCGTTACGGTGCTTGCCGACGATGAGGTCCGCTTCACCACCGCGCGGGTCGTCGCGTTCGAAAGCATCCGGCCGGTGCAGCAGGATGACCATATCCGCGTCCTGTTCGAGCGAACCCGATTCGCGCAGGTCGGAGACTTGCGGCCGCTTATCGGTGCGTTGCTCCGGGCCACGGTTGAGCTGACTGATGGCGACCACGGGAACTTCCAGTTCCTTGGCCAGCAGCTTCAGATTTCGCGAGAAATCCGACACCTCCTGCTGACGTGATTCGACCTTCTTACCGGAGGTCATCAGCTGGAGGTAATCCACCACAACCAATTTCAGATCGTGACGCTGTTTCAGCCGCCGCGCCTTGGCGCGGATCTCCATCATGGTGAGGTTCGGCGAATCGTCCACGAACAGCGGTGCTTCGCTGATCTCGCTCATCCGCCGTGCCAGTTTCGTCCAGTCGTCGTCGCTCATCCGCCCGGACCGCATATCACCGAGTTTGATCTTCGCCTCGGCCGAGAGCAGGCGCATCACGATCTCGGTCCGGCTCATCTCCAGCGAGAAGATAACGCTGGCCAGCCCGTGCCGAATCGAGGCACTGCGCATGAAATCCATTCCGAGCGTGGAGTTATGGGTCGGGATCATCGAACGGCCGGCCAGATACATATGGGCACTGTTGTCGACCTCGACGCACCGGACGGGAACGGATTCGATCCGGCGGACGTCGACGATGAACCGGGAACCGGCCCCACTGGTGCCGCGGGCCGTCCGGCGCTCCTTGTGCAGAAGCGCCTTCCGGTACGAACCGAACACCTCGTCATCCGTGGCGAAGGTGAGCGTGCAGGCGACCGATCGTTCCCGCGTACGTCCGGGTACGGCTTCGGTCGAGACACCACAGCGGTACCCCAGACCGGCGACGAGTTCGCGAACATCCGCGAAGAGGCGCTCGTCGGTCACGGAGAACCGAACGGACCCGTCGGCGGCCACGGTGCCGTCGGTATCGAGCAACCCGGCGAGCAGTGCCCGGCGCTGCGCTTCCGAAGCGCGCAGGTATTCGACGGGAATATGTTTGTTCCCGAGCACGCCGATAGTGCGTAGCCGCGCCGCTACGCCGCCGGACCCGTCGTCCGGCAACCGCAGGTGATGGCGCGACTTCGCCGAAGGGGAGGCAACAGCGACGATGCCCTCGCCTTCGATACGGGCGATGATCTCGGGATCGGCCGTGGTCATCCGAGCGGCCGCGGCGTCCCCGCCCCCCAGCCAGGCACCGAGCGTGTAGGGCGGGACGAGCAGAGCACGTGCGGGCAGTTCCAGGGGCCGGGTGTTCGCCACCGAGTGGTCGACCCGGCGATCGGTGGGGGCGCGGCGCAAGGTGGCCGCTATCTCCCCGGTGGTGCGGATGGCGGCGGAAGCCTTCCGGCCGCGGTAGCGGTTGTCTCCGGTGGTGTCGTGTTGCGCGGACCGCCGCGAAGCCCCGGTCTCGGTGAGCCACTGATGCTGTTCGTCGGCGACGACGACGGTGCCGTCGCAGAATTCGACCTCGTAACACGGGCGGCCCATCAGCACGCCGGTTGCCGCCACGATCCTGGTGGGCAAGCCGTCGGCACCGATGAGACGGTCCCCGACCCGCACCTCGCCCATAGTGGTCCAACCGTCCGGCGTGGGGAGCGGAGTATCCAGGGCCAGCGCCTTACCGACACCCGGCCGGGCGGCGACGATGATCATCTGACCGGGATGCAGGCCGTTGGTGAGTTCGTCGAGTTCGGAGAATCCGGTCGGTACCCCGAGCGAGATTCCGCCGCGGGAAGCGATGGAGTCGATCTCGTCCATCGTGGGCTGGAGGAGATCTTCCAGCGGGAGGAAATCCTCGGAGGTCCGGCGTTCGGTGACCTCGTAGACCTCGGCCTGGGCCCGGTCGACCACCTCGGCGACGTCCTGACCGTCGGCGCCGGCGTAGCCGTACTGGACGATGCGGGTGCCGGCTTCCACCAGCCTGCGCAGAATCGCTTTCTCGGCGACGATCTCGGCGTAGTAACCGGCGTTGGCGGCGGTGGGGACCGTCTGAGTGAGGGTGACCAGGTAGGGGGCACCACCGATGCGCTTCAGTTCACCGCTGCGGTCGAGGCCGGCGGCAACCGTGACCGGATCGGCGGGTTCGCCCCGGCCGTACAGATCGAGGATCGCATCGTAGATGGCCTGGTGCGCGGGGCGGTAGAAATCGCCGGAGCGCAGCACTTCGACGACATCGGCGATGGCATCCTTGCTGAGCAGCATGCCGCCGAGCACCGACTGTTCGGCCGCCATATCGTGTGGCGGCTGCCGCCCGAAGTCCTCGCCGGGCGGTTCCGGTGGGAAATCCGTATGCCCGCGGTCATCGACGACTGCCATCCGAATCGACCGTCCTCTCCTCAGCGACCGGACGCATCCTTCGACGACCGGTCTACCCCAGGGGTCCGACAGGTTCGCCCACGGCAGGGGAGCGCCGGTGACCTGAGGCCGGACATCCCAGCTATCGCCTGGACAGGCCCGATTCGCCGTGGACGGCAGGGTATCGCCGAAGGTGCTGCGATGAACCTAGGCGAGGTTCTATCCACATGCCAAACAGAGCTGTGCACAGACCTGTGGATAACCTGGGGATAGTTCACCCCTGGTTGTGCACAACTTGTGGACAACTTGGGGAAAATGCAGGTCAGAGCCAGAAAATCCCCAGCTAGATCGTGGTTTCCCCCATCAACACAGTGTGGATAAACAAAGTATCGGCGTGTCGGCGTTGTTGAACATCCGGGCGTGTTGGGTTGACGAACAGGCGAACGGATATGAGCTACGTCACAATACGTCCGGTTGGTTTTGTGAATAATCCACAGGGTCCACCCTTTGCGAACAGGGCACACACAGCGGAACACACGCTCGCGGCACATAGGCCGCCGAGCGACTTCGACTCGAAGCCAGCTAATATCTGGCTAACTCGGGTAGATAGGCCTCACATCCCGGGGAGCACGGTCGTGTGGACGCTCGTGCTCCCCGGGGCGGAGGAGTATCACCACCGGCTATCAGCCGGCGGCAACGACCTCCAGGGCCAGCTTCGCGGCGACATCCGGGTGCAGGTGCACGGTGACCTGGTGCTTACCCGTGGCCTTGATATGCGCCTTCGGCAGCTCGATGCTGCGCTTGTCCACCACCGGGCCCCCGGCCGACTTGATCGCGGCCGCGATATCGGACTGGGTGACCGAACCGAACAGTTTCCCGGAGCCCGCGGTCTTGACCGACAGCGACACACCTTCGAGGCCCTCGATGGCCTGCTTCAGTTCGTTGGCGTGGCCGAGATCGCGCACACGCCGCGCTTCCTGCGCCCGTCGGATGCCCTCGACCTGCTTCTGCGCACCACGGGTGGCGACGATCGCCAGCCCACGGGGCAGCAGGTAGTTACGACCGTAGCCGTCCTTGACCTCAACGGTGTCGCCGGGAGCGCCGAGGTTGTCCACATCGGCAGTCAGGATGAGCTTCATTTGCTTGACCGACCTTTCTCAGCGAGCCGTCGAAACGTAGGGCAGCAGCGCCATCTCACGCGAGTTCTTCACCGCGATGGCGATATCGCGCTGGTGCTGCACGCAGTTGCCGGTGACCCGGCGGGCCCGGATCTTGCCCCGCTCACTGACGTACTTACGCAACAGCGGAGCGTCCTTGTAGTCGATCTGGACGGGTCCGGACTTGCTTTCCTTGCAGAAGGTGCAAGCCTTCTTCTTGAGCACCTTTTCGCGCGCCGGTGCCTTGGCCATTTTCGTTCACTCCGTATTCTTGGTGGCCCGCCGACGCGGGCCGATGCGGGCCGTCTCAGAACGGCGGTTCATCGTCCATCCGGCCGCCCCCGAAGGAGCCGGCCGCGGGCGCGCTACCCCACGGATCATCCGCAGCGCCCTGATTGGAACGTCCACCGCCGCTGTTACCGGCGTTGTAGTTTCCACCACCGCCGCCATTGGAACCGAATCCGCCGCCACCACCCCGGCTGGTCTTGTTGACCTTGGCCGTCGCGTAACGCAGCGAGGGACCGACCTCGTCGACCTCCAGCTCGACGACCGTACGCTTCTCACCCTCGCGGGTTTCATAGGAGCGCTGCTTGAGCCGTCCACTGACGATCACTCGGGATCCCCTGGTCAGGCTTTCGGCAACATTCTCCGCGGCCTCGCGCCAGATATTGCAGCGCAGGAACAGCGCCTCGCCGTCTTTCCACTCGTTGGTATTACGGTCGAAAATGCGCGGGGTGGAGGCCACGGTGAAATTCGCCACCGCGGCGCCCGCGGGCGTGAATCGAAGCTCGGGATCGGCCGTCAGATTGCCGATGACCGTGATAACCGTATCGCCTGCTGCCATGGGGGTTCCTCCTGCTCGGTGTGCAGTCCGGGTGCACTCGCCTGTTGCGCTAGAGCCTAGAGACAGACTCCGACGAAACGGCGGTACCGCCGGAACTACTTGTCGTTGCGCAGAACCTTGGTGCGCAGCACCTGCTCGTTGAGGCCCAGCTGGCGGTCGAGTTCGCTCACCGTGGCGGGCTCGGCGGTCAGATCGATCACCGCGTAGATGCCTTCGGCCTGTTTGCGAATTTCGTAGGCGAGGCGCTTACGGCCCCAGATATCGACCTTGTCGATCTTGCCGCCTTCGGTGCGGACGACACCGAGCATATTTTCCAGAGACGGCCCGACGGTGCGCTCGTCCATGCTCGGATCGAGGATGACCATCACTTCGTAATGACGCACGAACCAATCACCTCCTGTGGTCTGGGGTCGGCCACGGACGGTCCGTGGCAGGAGGTCGTCGCGTCAGCAACCGGGCAAGAGTACCTGAGCGGGTGGGTATCGGCGAAATCGATCTTCTACACCGGATCGGGCATACCCCGGGGAATTTCCCACTTCGGCGGACATCGAATTTCCGAAATGCACGCGACCGCGCCCACCTGCCGATTCCGCGATCTTTCGGCCGCTCGGCGGCATACCACAGGTAAGCCTGACGCGACGACGGACACTAAGGTATCGGTATGTCGATCGGACCGGCGGCGAGCGCGTTCGCGGGCGGTCGCGTTCCGCGGGCCACGGCCGCTGCGTCGGTTGTTCTGCTGTGCGGTACGACCCTGGCGGTGGCGTTCCTCAACAAGGCGAGATGCGCCGGGGCCCCATTTCGTTCGGACGGGCGCAGTGTCGCCTTCGATCAGGTCAAGGACGCTCACGTCTGCTACTCCGATATCCAGTTCCTCTGGCTGGGGCGGGATATCGATCAGCATATTTTTCCTTACGTGCACGGCGGGATCACCCCGGACGGCACCCTGATCGGCGGTGCCGTCGAATACCCGGTACTGAGTGGTCTGCTCATGTGGCTGGGGGCGCTGGGGGCGCACAACGACGCGATGTTCCTGTTGCAATCGGCCCTGCTGCTGACCCCTTTCGCGCTGCTGACCGCCTGGTTGCTGGCCCGGCTGGCGGGCCGGGCGGCTCTGCTGTGGGCGGCGGGCCCGCCGCTGGTGCTGTACGCATTCCACAACTGGGAACTGCCGGTGGTGTTCACGACGGTGGCGGCCGCGGCGGTGATGGCCTCGGCTCGCCGGCCACTGCGCACGCGCGGCATGCTGGCGGCCGCCCTGCTCGGGCTCGGTTTCTGTTTCAAGATCTATCCGGCGATCTTCGTCATGCCGCTGATGCTCTATGTGCTGACCGGCGGAGAGCGGTCCGGAGCGGAGATCCGGACCCGGCTGGATGTGCGGGGTGCCCTGCAGACGGGTGCCGCGGCGCTGGGCACGGTACTGGCGGTGAATCTGCCCTTCGCGATCGCCGGATTCGACGGCTGGCGGGCATCGATCGAATTCCAGCAGCAGCGGCAGGCCGATATCACCACCAATTCGATCTGGTTCTGGGGCCTGCGGCCCCTCTTCGGCACCGATGCGGTGGGCAACGCCGCGTTCGCCGATACCGTATCGATCGCTTCGCCGGCGCTCATCGTCGCCGCGTTCGTGGTGGCGCTGGGGATCGGCTGGCGCCGGTATACGGAGTCGGGGGTGTTCCCGTGGCTCGGGGTCAGCGGGGCGATGCTGTGCGGCTTCCTGCTCTTCCACAAGGTGCACTCACCGCAGTACACGCTGTGGCTCGTTCCGTTCCTCGCCCTGCTGGCGGTGCCGTGGCCGGTGATCTGGAGCTATCTCGTCGCCGATATCGCGATCGGAGTCGGGGTGTTCCGCTACTTCTACGCCATGGGCAGCGGGCATGCGGTGGAACTGATGGAGGCGGTGGTGCGGTTCGGCGTATGGGGTCGAGCCACGCTGCTGGTGCTGCTGTTCACGATATTCCTGAAAGTTCCGGTGCGGCTCCCGCACCGCCCGGTCGAACGGACCGCGGTACCGGGCGTCGACACGGCCGGGACCGCCCCGCTCAAATGAACCCTCTCCAACAAAACTAGAACGTGTTACATTCAAGGTATGGCACCTGTCGGGTTCATGCGCCTACCCGCTCCCACCTGCGGTACGCGGCGTATTCGGGTCGACTCGGCGCCAGCGGCCGGATCAGCCGCCGCGCGGCAATTATGTAACTTGTTCCAGGCATAGGGAGACCAGCACCGCCATGCGTACCGATATCTGTGACCGGCTGGGGATCGAGTTCCCCATCTTCGCCTTCACCCACTGCCGCGACGTGGCGGCAGCGGTCAGCAACGCCGGCGGTCTCGGCGTCCTCGGCGCGGTCGGCTTCACCGCCGAACAGCTGGAGGTCGAACTGGCCTGGCTGGACGAACACGTCGGCGACAACCCCTACGGTGTCGACCTGGTGATCCCGTCCAAGTACGAGGGCAAAGGCATCGACGGGCTCTCCCCCGAACAGCTCGAAGCCGAACTCGCCAAACACGTGCCGCAGGGGCACCGTGATTTCGCCGAAAAGATCCTCGCCGACCACGGCGTACCGAAGCTGCCCGAGGAAGAGGTACACCCGCAGCTGCTCGGCTGGACCGCGACCACGGCCGCGCCGCAGGTCGAGGTGATCCTGAATCACCCGAAAGCCAAGCTGGTCGCGAACGCCCTCGGCACCCCGCCGCCGGAATTCGTCTCCCAGATCCAGGAGTCGGGCCGGCTCATCGGCGCCCTCTGCGGATCGGTCAAACACGCCCTGAACCACAAGGACGCCGGACTGGACTTCGTCGTATGCCAGGGCACCGAGGGCGGCGGCCACTGCGGTGAGGTCTCCTCGCTGGTGCTGTGGCCGCAGGTGATCGACGCCGTGGGTGATCTGCCGGTGCTCGCGGCCGGCGGTATCGGCGACGGACGCCAGGTCGCGGCGGCCATGGCGATGGGCGCCGCGGGTGCCTGGACGGGCTCCATCTGGCTGACGGTGGAAGAGGCGAATGTGCCTCCCGCACAGATGAAGACCTATATCGATGCCACCAGCCACGACACCATCCGCTCCCGGGCCTGGACCGGAAAGCCGGCCCGTATGCTGCGCAACGACTGGACCGACGCCTGGGAAGCGGCCGACACCCCGGACCCGCTGCCCATGCCGCTGCAGATGATGGTGGCGCTGGACGGCGTGAAACGCGGCCACCGCTATCCGGAGGCGGCCAAGGACGTCAACTTCAACCCGGTCGGTCAGGTGGTCGGCATGATGACCAAGATGGAACGCTCCGCCGATGTGGTCAACCGGCTCATCGAGGAATACGTCAATGCGTGCGAACGGCTGAACAAACTCAACGGATCGCTGTAATCCGGGTGTACTCCCACCGGCGCGGAGTCCGACCGGACGAACCGGATTCCGCGCCGACGGGCCGGGCGCCTCGTGCCCGTAGGACTGCTTCGCGAGATACCGCCGCGCCTCGGTACCGGTCCGCGGCGTAGCCACGGACCGGCCGGGATATCACCCAGGTTTTCAGGGCAGGTACTGGGATACGGTGGCGGCTATCCGCCGGGCCTGGTCACAGGGTTCTTCCGGCGCCTCGGGCTGCAACCGCCGCGTGATGACGGTGACGAGGGCGTCCGGCACCGGAAGACTGACGTAGCACCCGATTCTGTTCGTGTCCTGAGCGGCACGATACTGCTGGCCCGCGCGCTCGCCCGCGGTCACCGGCTCGAACTCCACGTAACTTCCGCTGTCCATCACGTCCTGGATCGACTTCCGGCTGGACACGATGGTCACCTCGGATTTACCCATGAGGGAGGGCCAGCGGCATATCTTGTCATCCGAACCGTCGGTTCCGGTGAGCGTTTCCTTGCTGTCCGGCCGGAACCCGAGCTTGCTGATCTCGGTTTCCGGCAGCGCACAGGGGTCCCGGAGTTCGGTCGCCGCTCCCGGAGCGGGCTGTCCGTCCGGCACCGACGCCGCCGGTGGGTTCGCGTCCTCGGTGGCCGGGTCGTCCCCCTCCGCGGAGGGGCTCCCACCTTCGGTTCCGGCGTTCTCACTCCCTTCCTCGGGAGCGAATTCGCCACCGGACGAGTCGGTAGCCGTCGCGGTCGCCGCTGTCTTCGGATTGCCCGGAGCCGATCGATCGGAACCGGAGTCGCTGTCGCATCCCGCGATGAGCGCCGCCGCGCCGATGGCTACCGCCATGACGACCCGCGACTTCCCTCTACCAGAAATGAGCAAATCCCTTCACCTCCAGCTGTTCCAGGGGCGACGATCGCTCCTGGACGGTTGATCAACGAAGGGTCGCGCGGCGTTACAGGACTTCGGACTCGTATCGGTGGAGGATGTGAAGGAAAGTACCGCACCGCACAGGATTTCGTGATGACAGCACGGGGTCCGCGCTCGATCCCCGGCCGGCGTGGGCACTGCGATCGCTCTTTCGGAGCGCCGGGGCGACTCTCAAGCCGTGGCGGCGTGGACTTCCTCGGGCTTGTCCTGGATCCCCAGCAGCTCCTCGAAGCGGGCGATCACCTTGTCGTGGTACATACCGAACAGGTCTTCGAAGAGCGCGAGCTGCGCCGGTGACGGGCCGGATTCCGATTCCCATACCGCGATCAGCGCCCGCCACACCAGGACGTGCAGATCGGCGGCGCCCGCGAAGTACGCTTCGACGGCCTCGGGCACCTCGAGTACCATCTCGCCGATCGAATTCAGGATGGCCCGCTGCATACTCGATTCGAGTACGACGAGCAGCCTTCGTACCAGGCCGATCTCGATGGCGAGGATCCGGCGATGATCCGGAACGTCCAGGCGGGCAAGTTTTTCCAGGGTATCGATTTCGGCCTTCAGTTCGGCGAGGTCGATACCGGGGGTCTCGTCGTGCACCAGGCCGGTGTAGGTGAGCAGCGTATCCATGACGATTCCGCGCTCGACTTCGACGATATCGCGGAACATCTCGACCGCGACTTCCGGCATGGGGGTGGAGAAACGGAAGAGATGCCGGTACACGTCCAGCCCGCCGGCCGCACGCACCTCACGGATGGTGAAACCTTTACCGCGACGGGCCTCCACCAATCCGTAGGACTCCAGCCGGCCGAGGGTGAGTTGAGCGGTGGCCCGGTTCATATCGAATTCTTCGGCTACCTGGCGCACCGAGGGCATCAGATCACCCGGCTGGTATTCCCCCGCGGCGACCCGCCGGGCCAGCTCATCGGCCACGTCGGCGACCACCGTGCGGGACCCCATGGATGCACCTCTTTCGGCAGCTGTTACGTCCCAGACAGTCTATGCGCAAATATGCCAGACTGCACAGGAGAACAGGCGAATCGCTTTCTGGGGATGAGGTATGAGCATTCGACGGGATCCCGGCGTTCCGCCGACGCGGCGGGCCCTGCGCAGCGCCAAGCTCATGGCGCTTCCGGTCGCGTACGCGGGGCGGCAGGCCGCGGGCGCGGGCCGCCGGGCGTTCGGCCGGTCCGCGCGGGAGGTGGACCGGGATATCCAGGCCCGGACGGCCGAACACATGTTCGCGGTACTCGGCGAGCTGAAGGGGTGCGCCGCCAAGCTCGGCCAGCTCCTGGCGATCTATCAGCTCGCGCTACCGCGCGATCTCGCGGGCCCGTATCAGGTGGCGCTGACGCGGCTACAGGATTCGGCGCCGGTGATGCTGCCCGGCACCGTGCACGCGGTCCTGGCCGAGAACCTGGGGCCGGAGTGGCGCAAGCTCTTCCGGGAGTTCGACGACCGGCGCGCGGCCGCCGCTTCCATCGGCCAGGTGCACCGCGGGATCTGGCACGACGGCCGTGTCGTAGCGGTGAAGGTGATGTATCCCGGCGCCCGGGCGGCGGTGGAATCGGATCTGCGGCAGTTGCGCCGTGTTTCGACACTGGCCTCGGTTTTCCTGCCCGGTGCGGATGTGAAGTCGTTGACCGAGGCGCTGTGCGCGGGGGTACGCGCGGAACTGGACTACGCGGCCGAGGCCGACAACCAGCGCGCTTTCGCGGCGGCATACGCGGGCAGTGACGAGTTCTGCGTACCGGAGGTGCTGGAGCAGCACGGTGATGTGCTGGTCTCGGAATGGGTCGCCGGGATTCCGGCCACGCGGGTGATCGGTACGGGTACTTCCGCGCAGCGGGACCGGCTCGGCGAGTTGATGATGCGGTTCGTGCTCACCGGCTGGGACCGGCACGGACTGCTCTACTGCGACCCGCATCCGGGGAATTTGTGGCTGCTGCCGGACGGACGGCTCGGGGTGGCGGATTTCGGGGCGTGCGCGCCGTGGCCACATCCGGGGTTCACCGAACTGACGGTCGAGATATGTGATGCGATCTTCAACGGCGGCCCGGCCGCGCTGGCGGCGGCGGTACGCACCCACGGCTTCGCGCTACCCGGGCGCGAGTTCGACGCCGACGCCCTGGATTCCGCGCTGTGGGCGTACGGGGAACCGGTACGGCATCCACGATTCCGGGTCACCACGTCCTGGCTGCGCAAACAGGTGCTGCGCACCACGAGTCCACGGTTGGACAATGTGATACGAGAGCTGACCTTACCGCCGGAGTGCACGCCGTTCGCCCGCGCCGCACTCACCTTGGTCGGCACACTGAGCCAGCTGGAGTGCGAATGCGATTACGGCGCGGAGCTCGTGCGGTCGGTGCCGGAGCTGGCGGCAGTCTTCGCCGCCATGAAGCGCGACCCGGCACAGCGGATCCCGGCAGGCTGAGCCGCTCCGGAAACCCGCACCGTCTGGGACATTTTCCGGTAAAGGCCCCTAGTTTACGGAAATTCTATCCTGCTTATCCAACTCCGCGGTCAGTATCCCAGCCAGGCACGCCAGGCGGGCAGCAGCAGCCCGGCGAACGCGGCGTAACCCGCCGCGCCGGGATGCGCCCCGTCGCCTGCCCGTACCTGGTCCATCCAGACCTCGTCCCGGAGCAGCAGAGCGCAGCTCCCCGCGTACTCGACCCCGAAGCCGGCACAGACCTGCGCGAAACGCCGGTCCAATTCCGCGATCCGCTCGGTGTGCGCCGGGTCACCGACGGGTGGGGGTCCGACCATCAGCACCCGCCATCCTCGTTCCCGGGCGGCGGCGAGCGCCGCGGAGAGATTCGCCACCGAATCCTCCACGTCCACCCGCGGCCGGTCACCGACGAGCACCGTATCGTTGACCCCGAACGAGAACACCACCCGTGCGTCGCTACCGGCGGGCAGCCGGACACGGCATTCCGCCGGCCACCGGGCCGCGATATCGGTGGAGGTATGCCCGCGTACCCCGAGGTTGTAGACCGTCAACTCCGCTCCCGCGGCCAGCGCGTGCGCCGTCAGCCTGCCGACCCAGCCCAGGGCATGCCGATCGCCCACTCCGGCGACGAAGGAATCCCCCACGAAACAGATACGCCGATCACCGTTCACCCCCCGATTCTGGCAGCGTGTTGGTGTGTATCGTCCGGCTCGGCCTCCTGCATACTCACCAGCTAGTGAGCGCGGGCGGCCCTATAGCTTCACCTCGATCCGAAAGTACCGATACGACATGCGAGTCGATGGGCGGGAGATCCCGGTCACGGGCAGCCTGCTACAACCGCTCACCCGGCGGACCAGCGATATCCTGCGTGTCGTCTTCGCGGCTGTCGGCGTGGCGGTGGTGATCGCCGGTTCGCTGATCACCCGTCCCGAATGGCTGGCACTGGAACGTTCCGTTTCCAATATCGTCGGATTTCTCAATCCCGACCAATCGAACCTGGTCTATCTGCTGTACGGCATCGCCATCCTGATCCTGCCGTTCGCGATCCTGGTCGAACTGGTGCTCGGGCGACAGTGGAAACTACTGGCCGGCTATGCGACCGCCGGGCTGGTGGCGGGACTGCTGCTGTCCATCACTCCCAGCGGGTTGTCCGCACCGCAGTGGCATCTGCAGGTCCCGGAGAATTTCGCCGACAAGACCTTTCTCCAGCAGTTCCTCGACGATCCACGCTGGATCGCCATGCTGGCGGCGGTGCTCACCGTCTCCAGCCCGTGGCTGCCGGTACGGCCGCGTCGCTGGCTGTGGGTACTGCTGCTGGCCTTCGCGCCGATGCATCTGGTGGTCAGCACCGTTGTTCCGGCGCGAGCCATGTTCGGCCTGGTGGTCGGCTGGCTGGTCGGCGCGGTGATCGTGCTGCTGGTGGGGACCCCGGCGCTGGAGGTGCCGCTGGACGCCGCGGTACGCCAGCTCGCCCGGCGCGGATACACCGTCACCCGGCTGACCGTCGTCCGCCCGGCCGGGCCGGGTGCGCTCATGTTGTCGGCCACGGTGGCCGAGCCGGAGCCTGCGCTGGTGGTCGAGCTGTACGGCAAGAATCAGCGCTCGTCGAGCGCGGTACGGCAACTGTGGCGCTGGTTGACCTTCCGCTCCAGCGAAACCGCTCCGCTGCACGGTTCCATGCATCGGGCCGTGGAGCACCGGGCTCTCATGGCGGTCGCGCTGGGCGATCTGGGTGTGGCCGCGCACCGCCCGGTCACGGTGGCGGTACTGCCCCGCGGCTGGATGCTGTACGCGCACACTCTGCCGGCCGGACGCTCGATCGAACAGAACCCCGAGGACACCGAGGCGCTGGACGCGGTGTGGCGGGCCCTCACGGTGCTGCGGGAGCACGGTATCGCGCACGGTGAACTGCGGCCCGCGGAGATCCGGATAGGCGCCGAAGGCGCGCTGTTCGGCGGGTTCACCGCGGCCGAGTTGTGTGCCTCCGATGCCCAGCTCCAATCGGATATCGCCCAGCTGCTGGTCTCGATGACAGCGGTTTTCGGTGCGGAGGCCGCGGTACGGTCGGCGATCGCGGTACTCGGTGAGCAGACCGTTCTCACCGCGTCACGCCGGCTCACCAAGTTCGCCATGCCACGCGGGATCCGCACCTCCGTGCCGAGGTGGAAGGCGGCGGTGAGCGCGGCCCGCGACCAGGTGCGCACCCAGACCGGGCAAGACCGGATCGAGGCCGAGCAGATCACCCGGTTCAGTCGTAACAGCATCATCCAGCTGGTGCTGCTGATCGCCCTGGTCTATGTGGCCTATCCGTTCATCAGCGCGGTCCCCACCTTTTTCACACAGCTCAGGGAGGCCAACTGGTGGTGGGCGCTGGCCGGCCTGGCGCTCTCCTCACTCACCTATATCGGTACGGCGGCCGCGCTGTGGGCGTGTGCCTCCGGGCTGGTGAAGTACTGGCCGCTGGTGCTCATGCAGATCGCGAACACCTTCGCCGCCACCACCACCCCGGCGCGCGTGGGCGGGCTGGCGTTGAGCGTGCGATTCCTGCAGAAGGGCGGGGTGGGAGCGGTCCGCGCCACCGCCGCGGTGGCCCTGCAGCAGGCCGTGCAGGTGTGCACACATATCGGACTGCTGGTGCTGTTCAGCGTGGCCGCCGGGACCTCGGCCGACCTATCGCATTTCGTACCATCGCCTACGGTGCTGTACCTGATCGGCGGGGTCGGGGTCGGGATCATCGGCACCTTCATGTTCGTGCCGAAGCTGCGGCGCTGGCTGAACAATTCGGTGCTGCCGCAGGTCCAGGAGGTCGTGGGGGAACTGGCCATCCTGGCCCGCGACCCGAAACGCTGCGCGGTCATCGTGCTCGGTTGCGCGGCGCTCACGCTCGGACAGGCGCTGGCGCTGTGGGCGAGCGTCCAGGCGTTCGGTGGCGGGACGACTTTCGTCACCGTCACGATCGTGACCATGATCGGCGGCACCCTCGCCTCGGCCGCGCCGACCCCCGGTGGTGTCGGCGCGGTGGAGGCCGCGTTGATCGGTGGTTTGGCCGCGTTCGGACTACCCGCGGCGGTCGCGGTGCCCTCGGTACTGCTCTACCGGGTACTCACCTGCTGGATCCCGGTCTTCTGCGGCTGGCAGGTGATGCGCTGGATGACCGATAAGCACATGATCTGATCCGGGTTCACATCTCGGGCTCGTCCGGGAGGCCCAGGGCGTCGCCGGAGGTACGCAGACCCGCGCTCACCAGCGCGATATTCGCCAGCGAGGCAGTGTGTACCTGCGGGTCGGCGGCGGCCACGCAGTCGGCGACGGTGTAGACGGTGAACCCGAGATCGGTGCCGTGGCGGGCGGTTTGCTCGACGGTGAGGTTGGTGGCGACGCCGGTGAGGAACAGGGTGTCGATATCGTTCTCGACCAGCCAGCGCGGCAGGTCGTTACCGGCCAGCCCCGACAGTTTCTGGTTGTCGACGATACGGTCCGCCTGGTCGGCGATCTCGTCGATCAGGCGGCTGCCCGGTGCGTCGGGCCGGAAGTCCTGCTGCGCCGCCCCGACCGACTGCATGAATCCGGTGTTGCGGACCAGCCGTCCCTCGCCTTCGGGGACGGTGAACCGGGTGCAGATGATCGGTAGCCCCAGATCCGCCGCGCGTTTGTGGAACTCCGCGGCCCGGTACACCACTCCACTGGCGGCCACCGGCTCGGCCAGCATGGGCCCGAAGAACCCTTCCGGCCGTATGACATTCACCTGCCAGTGCAGGGCGAGAACAGCAGCATGTTGATGCGACATGGCGTAGATATTCGACCATCGGCGATACGGGCGCACCGATCCCGGGCAAAAGACCTGGTCACCGGGCGCGCCGAACCTCCGCCGCCGGATCGGCGGGCCCCTCGGTCCCGCCGATCCGGCGAATGCTTCACGTGAAACGTGTGATTACGAGTTGCCCTTGCGCAACTCCACTTTCACGACCTTGCCGCTGGCGTTACGCGGCAGTTCCGCGACGATCACCAAATCCTTGGGGTGCTTGTAGCGAGCCAGGTTCTCGTTCAGGAACGGTTCGAGTTCTTCGAGGGTGAGCCCGCCGTCCGGATCGTTGAGCGCGACGACCGCGACCGGCACCTCGCCCCACTTCTCGTGCGCCCGGCCGATCACCGCGGCCTCGCGGATCTTCGGGTGGGCGAACAGAACGTTCTCCACCTCCGCGCAGTAGATGTTCTCACCGCCGGAGATGATCATGTCCTTTTTGCGGTCCACCACGTAGATGAAGCCTTCTTCGTCCTGACGGACCAGGTCACCGGAGTGGAACCACCCGCCGGCGAAGGCATCCGCCGTCGCCTCCGGCTTGTTCCAGTACCCCGACATCATGGTGGGGCCGCGGTAGACGATTTCGCCGACCTCACCCGGAGCGACATCGTTCATCTCGTCGTCGACGATCCGCGCCTGGATCGTCGGGATGACCTTGCCGACGGAGCCGAGTTTGCGGATGGCGTCCTTGCCTTCGAGCACACAGGTGATCGGTGACATCTCGGTCTGCCCGAACACCGCCACGTTGAACGCGTCCGGGAAGGAATCCGCCATCGCCTTCAGTACGGTATCGGAGGCGGGGGCAGCCCCCCAGCTCAGTGCCTTCAGGGCGAGTTTGCGCTGCTTCACGGTCGGCTCATCGCAGATCAACTGCCATTGAGCGGGGACACAGAAGGCGGTGGTGGCCTGTTCGGCCTCGACCGCGTCCAGGAATTCGGTGGCGTCGAAAGCACCCAGCGGGTGCAGCACCGTCTTCGTCCCGAGCATGAAAGAGGGAGCCAGGCTGCCGAGCCCGGCGATATGGAACAGCGGTGAGGTGCAGAAACCGATCGAATCCTGATCCAGCGCCATCGCCCGGATGCAGGTGAGTGCCTGGGCGTTCATATTGCCGTAGGAGAGGACGGCTCCCTTGGGGCTGCCGGTGGTGCCCGAGGTGTACATGATCAGGCAGGGGGTGTCCTCGGGGATGTCCAGCGGAGTGTGCGGCTCCCCCGTTTCGGCGAGCGCGTCCTCGAAGCCGACGACCCCGTCGCCGCTGCTCCCGCCGATGACGAAGCAGTGCTCGAGCCCGTCGGCCTGCGCCTGCACCGCGGTGGCCAGCGGCTGCAACACGGTATCGGTGACCACGGCCTTGGCGCCGCTGTCGCCCACGATATAGGCGACTTCAGGCGGGGTGAGCCGGAAGTTGACCGGTACGGCGATGGCACCGAGCGTATTGATACCGAAAACCGCCTCGAGGTACTCGGGATAGTTCAGGGCCAGAATGAGCACACGGTCGCCGAACCCGACGCCGCGGCGGGCCAGCGCGTCGGCGAACTTCTGCGACCGTTCGTAGAGCCCGCGCCAAGTGGTATCGGCGCCGCGGAAACGAAACGCCACCTCGTCGGGCCGCATGATCGCGTGGGTCGCGATCTGGTTGACCCAGTGGTTACGACGCGAGCGGATCGGCTCGTCGAGGGCCTGCGCACCGGTGGACATCCCACGTACTCCTCTCGGTACCGCGCGACCCACCGGAGTGTCCGGCGCCACACGCGGTGTGAACGTGACGGCAGAATAACAATTCACATCAGCACCGGCAAGGAAATCGGTGCCGAATAGCGGTTAATTCCGAGGAACCCGGTAGCGGAACAAGTCTGCCCGCGTCGTAGCGCGTATTTGCGGTGATATGCCACCTTCGGAACGGCACCCAGCTAAGCCAGAGCCCATCACATATGCGAATCATGACTCACTTCCAGGGTTGATCCCATCTCGGCCTCCGTGGCACCATGCAGCAGACGCGGACTATCCGCGGAAAGTAGAGGAGAGCACCGATGCTGCGGACCAGGTTCACCGAGACCTTCGGTATCGAACATCCGATCGTGCAGGGCGGGATGATGTGGGTCGGCCGGGCCGAACTCGTCGCGGCCGTGGCCAACGCCGGGGGGCTCGGTTTCATCACCGCACTCACGCAGCCCACCCCCGATGATCTGCGCCGCGAGATCGAACGCACGCGCGAACTCACCGATAAGCCGTTCGGGGTGAACCTGACCATCCTGCCGTCGATCAACCCGCCCCCGTACGAAGAGTACGTGCGGGCCATCGTGGACAGCGGCGTGAAGATCGTGGAGACCGCTGGTAGCAACCCCGAACCCTTCCTGCCCACCTACCGGGAAGCCGGTATCAAGGTGGTGCACAAATGCACCAGCGTCCGGCATGCGCTCAAGGCGCAGAAGATCGGCGTGGACGCGGTCAGCATCGACGGTTTCGAATGCGCCGGCCACCCCGGCGAGGACGATGTACCGGGCCTGGTACTGATCCCGGCCGCCGCGCGGGCGCTCACCATCCCGATCATCGCCTCGGGCGGGATCGCCGATGCCCGCGGTCTGGTCGCGGCCCTGGCCTTGGGCGCCGACGGCGTGAACATGGGGACCCGGTTCCTGTGTACCCAGGAGTCCTCCATCGACCAGCAGGTCAAGGAGCAGATCGTCGCGAACACCGAACGCGACACCCAGCTCATCTTCCGCACGATGCGCAATACCGCGCGGGTCGCCGACAACGAGATCAGCCGTAAGGTGGTCGAGATCGAGAAAGCCGGCGGCAAGTTCGAAGACGTCCGCGAACTGGTTTCCGGTGCACGCGGCCGGCGAGTGTTCGAAGAGGGCGACCTCGACGCCGGTATCTGGTCGGTGGGCCTGTGCCAGGGGCTGATCGAGGACATCCCGACCTGTGCCGAACTCATCGACCGGATGGTCACCGAAGCCGAGGAACTGATCAACGCCCGGCTGGCCCGGTACGTGGTCTCCGCCTGACGACACCGCACGTCGTCGGCCCTGCGCCCGCCGCCGGAACATGGCGATACATCCGGCGCAGGGAGGCGGGAAGCCGTACGGGAAGTCGGCTTCCCGCACTCCGGGCCTTCCGGCCCGGCCCGGTTCAGTGCGCCGCCAGGGCGGCGACGGCGTCGTAGTCGTGCGCGGCGACCACCTCGATCCCGGCCGGTAGCGCGTGGAGGCGATGGATGGTCTCGAACGCTTTCCCCCGGTCGGCGTCGAACAGCCGGCCCGGCATTGGCGCTTTCTCCCGGATGGTCTCGACCTGCAACCGATTCCACACCGCGTCACCGGCCAGCAACACCCGGCGGCCATCGGATACGGCCAGCAGTACGCCGATACTGCCCGGCGTATGCCCGGCCAGGTCCACCAGCAGCACCGCCCCGTCCCCGAACAGATCCAGGCTGCGCTCGAAGGTGAGAACCGGCGGGCCGTCCAGCTCCAAGGGGTCCAGCGTGCGGTCCCGCAGCGGCGCTCGCACCACCCCCGCCGGGGCGTGCGGCCCCTCCAGCGCCCAGCGCAATTCGGCCGAGGGTAACCGCACCGGCACCGAACCGGGCAGTTCGAGCACCCCGGAGACATGATCCCAGTGCAGGTGGGTGGGCAATACGAAATCCAGTGCGCCAGGGTCGATATCGCGGGCGGCCAGCGCGTCGGCCAGCCCGAGAACCGGCTTGTCCGGGGCCACCAGCAGCGGGATCGGGAAGGGTAACGCCGGGAGCACCCGGCGGTGCACATGAGCGCAGAGTGCGGGGTCGACGAGGAAACGTGCCCGCGGATGCTCGACGAGATAGGCGCCCATGGCCATCGGCAGATGACCGAAACTGCGAACCCCCTCCGCCACGATGGTCGTCGGTGCCGACATCCGCCCCTGCAGGAGAACGGTCAGCCCGACCGTCGTCCGTGCCGGAGGCGGTGACACCGGATCGAGCCGGGACAACAGCCCGGTATCGGGCTGCCGGGGGCGCAGCAACCGCGCCGGAGTCGCGGCCAGCGCCGCACAGCAGCGCAGCACGGTGGGCAGCGTGCGGGTACGCCCGTCAACGGAATCGGCCACCCGGCCCACGGTACCGGCCCAGCTCCGTAAAGAGGTACGGATGAGAGCACCCTCGGGCCTACCATGCGACCCATGCGTGTGGGTGTGGTCGGGCTGGGTATGGGCCTGTATCTGGCGGGCTGGTGTCGCCGGTTGGGGATGGACGTGGTGATGGGGTGCGATCGGGATCCCGCCCGCCGGGCGGCTGCCGCCGGGCAGCTACCGGGCACGATCCTGGTCGAGGAGTGGGACGAACTCCTGGACGCGGACCTGGATGCCGTGATCCTCGCCAACGATTTCGACGAGCACGCGGCCCCGGCGGTCACGTTTCTCGACCACGATATCCATGTGCTGTCCGAGGCCGCGGCCTGTGTGCGCGAAGACGAGGCCCGGGCGCTCCTCGAGGCCGAGCGGCGTTCCCGAGCCAGTTACTCGTTCGCCGAGAACTACGTTTTCCATCCCCATGTCCAGCTCATCCATCGCACGGTGGCGGCCGGGGAGATCGGCCGGATCACATTGATCGAGGCGGATTACCTGCACGGTATGTCACCGGATGACGTCTCTGCGCTGATCCGCGACCCGGGCCACTGGCGTGGCCGTATCGAGCCGACGGCGTACTGCACCCATACTCTCGCCCCGGTGCTGGCCCTCACCGGCCAGATGCCGACCGAGGTGACAGCCCTACCGGTGGATACCACGGATCCCCGCGCGGCGGTGGTGATGCTGATCCGGCTCACCGGCGGTGCGCTGGCCATCACCCGGCACGGCTTCCTGCAGGGCGAACCCGACAGTCACTGGAGCTGGATCTCGGTACGCGGCAGTGCGGGCCTGGCGGAATCGGTGCGTGCCCCCGGCGACCGGGCGTGGTCGGTCCGCGTCCGTAAAGAGCCCTGGTCCGTCCCCGAGGCAGCCGTACGGGACGAGGAACACGCTCCGCCATCGTTATCGCTCGACGGCACGGTCGTCGAACCGAAGGCGGAAGGCACCGTCCGGATACTCCAGGGTTTCCGCGCCAGCGTCGAGTACGGCGTCCCACCGCTGATACCCGTCCGGCAGGCGGTTGCGGCCTCCCTGGTCGGCACCGTGGGCGCGCGGTCGCTCCGCGACAACTCGCGGCCGATCCCGATGCCGGACCTCGTCGTGAGTCTGTCGGCGGGATCGGAAATCCCGCCACCGTAGTTCTCCGGCATAATCGAGTTGTGAGGCCAGACACGCAGCTGCTGTGTTGGATTGCCGGCACTCCGAGAGCCGCTGGGCGTTCGCCTTCCCCCACCGCGGAACCCGGGGACCCCATTGTTGCGCGCCGGCCGACCTACCGGGTCGACGCGCATCCATACGTCGTTTCTCCCGGGGCATACGCTACCGGCATCGGCCTGCCTCCGCATCCGGTGGAGCCTGTCTCCGCCCCTTACCCGGGATGAACGATTCTTCTGGCGGGGTGGTGTTCCTCTTCTCCGGTGAAGGTGGGGAGCACGACCGGATGGGGCGGATGCTGGCGGGCCGGTACTCGGTATTCGCGGACGCCGTGACGGCGGCGGGCGATGCGATCACCGCGGCAGGAGGTCCGCGGGTATGGACGCCTCGCCACGGGTTCCGCGATCCGGCAACGGCGGCAAGCGAGCCTGCCGGCATCCGCCCGGACCCGGCGTTCGTCCAACCGGCCCTGTTCGCCTACCAGGTGGCCACCGCGCGACTACTGCTCTCCTGGGGGGTGCGGCCGGACGCGGTGATCGGGCACGGTATCGGAGAAGCCGCGGCGGCGGTGACCGCCGGGGCGCTCTCCTTGACCGATGCCGCCCGGGTGGCGACCGCGCGCGGGCGCGCGCTGGGCCGGATCTCGGGCACCGGCGCCGTGGTCGAACTATTGGCCTCGGCGGCCGAAGTGGCCCGGCTGGTGGAACCTTTGTACGAGAAGGTCGCGATAGCCGCGGTCAACGGCCCGCGATCGGTACTGATCTCCGGCAGCCCGCGCGATGTGGAAACAGTCGTGCGCCGGGCCGAACGTCGCGGTATCGCCACCGCGCACTCGGCATCGGACTATCCCGCGCACAGCCACCGGGTGATCGATGCGGTGCCGGAGTTCCTGACCGGGCTGGGACGGCTGGGCCGGTGCGCTGCGCACACCCGGTTCTACTCCAGCACGCGGCCGGGCACGGTCGTCGATGCGACCACCGCCGCGAGCGCGGAATATTGGGGCGAGAACATCACTCGCCGTGTGGATCTCGATACGACCCTGCGCCGGGTGGCGGTGGACGGTATGACCGTGGTCCTCGAAGTGTGTCCCGCCCCGGTGCTCGCAGCCGCGGTGCGCGCGATCCCGCCGTTCACCCACACCACCTATCCGACCGCCGATCACGAGGACGAGGGCACAGCTTTCCTCACCTGTCTCGCCCAGTTCCACGCCGCGCGTGCCCTGGACTCGGTGCCGGCGAAGCCCCGGCCGGGCGCCCGGGAGGAAGAGCTACGCCGCCCGGCCACGGTCCCGGCTCCCGACGCTCGGCAAGCCGGGCCGAGCACAGAGATCCACCGGCCCGGGCACCACGTCTCCGCTGAGAGAGGCGACGCGGCACCGGTTTCCGCGCCTGCGACCGGGGAGGAGGAAGCGCTTCGACGGCCGAGTGGATCGCGCGGCGAACCCGCGTCCGGCTTTCCGGAAGGACTCGGCCGGGCGCGGGCATTCCGTGACGAGACGATACGGGCGGAGGTCACGGGTGCCGGAACGCTGGCTTCGATACGACTCGCCGATGACCCCCCGCCCACCGATATCATCGCATGGACCCGGGTGGTCGATGCCAATAGGGCTATCCGGTTCATGTCCGGCCGGGTGGCGGTCGAGCCGCCGATGGAGATCGACCGGGCCGGAACATATGTGGTGAGCGGCGGCCTCGGCGCGCTCGGCTCGGTGATGGTACGCCGGCTGCTCGCGGCCGGCGCCCGCGATGTCGTGGTCCCGACACGGTCCCCGCGGCCGGTTCCGCCGTTGCTCGAAGGGTTCGAGGATCGTGTCGTGGTGGTGCGCTGCGATACTGCCGACCGGCTCGACCTCGACAATGCGCTCCGCGATATCCGTGAATCCGGTTGCACCATTCGCGGCGTGGTTCATGCCGCGCAGGTTTTCGAGGATACGGTGGTCGGCGCGGCGGTCTCGGCCGAGCACGTGATAGGCCCCGGGAACCGGCCTCCCGGCCTCGGCGGTGCGGAGCCACGCGGCCCCGGCACGGAGGAACCGGCTCTCGACGCGGGCCGGCTCGCCCGGCGGTTCTCACGGATCTCGGTATCGGCGGCCAACCTCATCGAGCTCACCGCTGCCGATCCGGTGGCATTCGTCGCCGTGTTCTCGACGCCGATCGATTTCACCGGACCATACCGCCACGACCGGTCGGCGGCCGACGATACGTGGATGTACCCCGCCGCCCCCGGTTGATACCGCGATCGCCGGGACACGTGACCCGAGCACGGTGGGTCACGTGGGCGATCGGGGATTCCCGCAGAACCGGTATCAGTGATCGGTGCGGCCCAGGAGCCGGTCGGTTTCCCGGCGCTCCCGCTTGGTAGGACGACCGGACCCGCGATCCCGTTTCGGAAGGCTCGCGAGTATTTCCCGAGGCGGTGGGGGCGGACTGCGATCGATCAGGCATTGGGCGGCTATCGGAGCGCCGACCCGCTTGGTGATCACACGCTCCACGATGACGATCCGCTCGCTACCGCCGCCGCGGATACGGACCTCGTCACCGGGACGCACGGGCTGAGCGGGTTTGGCGGTTGCACCGTTGACCCGTACATGCCCGCCGCGGCAGGCAGCCGCGGCGGCCGATCTGGTTTTGAACAGCCGCACTGCCCAAACCCAGGAGTCGACCCGGGCCTGGGCCGGGCCGTTGCCCGGCGCGGAGGCGGCTGCGCTCACCCTTTAGACGATACGACGGGCGGTGACCACATCGTCGGGCGAAAGGTGGGTGTAGGACACCGGCTCGCCGGACTGCACCGCGTTGAGCAGCAGGCCGTCACCGGCGTACATGCCGACGTGACCGCCACCGTTGGTGATGACGATATCGCCGGGCTTGAGGTTCTGGAAGGCCACCGGCGCACCGACGTGGGACTGTTCGAAGCTGGTGCGCGGCAGTTTGATGCCGGCCTGTTTGTAGGCCCATTGCACGAGCCCGGAGCAGTCGAAGTTGTACGGGCCCGCGGCACCCCAGGAGTACATGGCGCCGACCTTGGTCTTGGCGGCGTCGAGGGCGATATCGCCCGCGGTCTGCTGCGCGGGAGGCGCGAAGTCGGGCAGCGCGGGGGCCGCCGGCATAGCGTGCGGAGCCTGCTCCAGCACCTGGTTCAGCTGCTGGTTGAGCTGTTCCACCGGCGCGGCGTACTCGTCCGGCACCTCGACATCGAATTTCCCGATGCCGGGAACGTCGATTGTGGTGGTCGCGGCCGAGGCGATGGCGGGCATAGTGCCCGTGGTGGCGGCCAGGGTGCCCATGACCAGTGCGCCCTTGACAGAATTTGGCAGCTTGGATTCTCGCTGCAAGCTATGCTTACCCACCGAGCTCCGTCTCCGATCTTCGTGCTCTCCCGTCGCTCCGATCGCGCGTCCTACACATATCGCGGCGGTCGGCGGCGGCGGCGACCAGTGGCGCCGCCTCACTTCCGAAACGACTCGACTCCACTAAGTCACAAAGAGGTTACGATGCCCGGCCGGTGTTGTCCAGCCGAACGCGCCGGTTTTTCTCGCGAGCTGGGAGTACAGGTGTAAAACGCTGCGCGAGAAGCGTTTTTTGTCGCGACAACAGATCACGGGATGGTCTCGGTCGAGCGTGGCGGGCCACCGCCGCGGCGCGCTCGGGGAACCGCGGTCCGCGCCCACCTTTCGATAACACCGTCTAGAAAACGGCGTAGATCGGACGATATTTCCGCGCCCCCGCGCTACGGTGTGAGGGTATGGACCCCGTGCGGAACCCGTATGCCCCCGGCGCAGGCCAGCGTCCACCGGAACTGGCCGGACGGGACAGGCAACTCGCCGCCTTCGATATCGTCCTCGAACGTATCGCCGGGGGCCGGCCGGAACGCAGCGTCGTGCTCACGGGCCTGCGTGGTGTGGGAAAGACGGTCCTGCTCAATCAGTTACGGTCCGCTGCCGTATCACGCGGCTGGGGTACCGGCAAGATCGAAGCCCGCCCGGATCAGGAACTGCGCCGGCCGCTGTCGTCGGCACTGCACATGGCCGCCCGGGCCATTGCCAAAACGCACCACAGCCCGGAGCGTGTGGACGATTTTCTCGGCATCCTCAAGGCCTTCGCCCTGCGCGCGACCGCGGACAAGGGAATGCGGGAACGGTGGCAGCCGGGTATCGACGTACCCGCGGTAACCGGCCGCGCCGATTCCGGAGATATCGAAATCGACCTGGTCGAGCTCTTCGTGGAGGCCGCGGCGTTGGCCGCCGATACAGGAGTGGGCATCGCCGTCTTCATCGATGAGATGCAGGATCTGGGCGCGGCGGATATCTCGGCGATCTGCGGTGCCTGCCACGAACTGAGTCAGGACACCGCGCCGCTGATCGTGGTGGGCGCGGGACTGCCACATCTGCCCGCGGTGCTCTCGGCGTCGAAGAGCTATTCGGAACGACTGTTCGGTTATCACCGGATAGACCGGCTCGACCGCGATTCCGCGGACCGGGCGCTCATCGCACCGGCGGAGCGCGAGGACGTGAAATTCTCCGACGAGGCGCTCGCCGCGCTCTACCGCAAGGCCGACGGCTATCCCTACTTCGTCCAGGCATACGGAAAGGCGACATGGGACCAGGCGCCCGGCAGCCCGATCACCGCGGAGGATGTCGCCCTCGCCGCGCCGGCCGCCGAGGAGGAATTGGCGGTCGGGTTCTTCGGCTCCCGTTACGAACGGGCCACTCCGGCCGAACGCGAGTACATGCGCGCGATGGCCGATCTGTCCGGCGACGACGGCCCCGTGGCCACCTCGGCCGTGGCCGCGGAGCTGGGACGGAAACCCGCTTCGCTGTCCCCGGCTCGCGACGGATTGATCAAGAAGGGACTGATCTACTCGGCCGAACGGGGCACCATCGGCTTCACGGTCCCACATTTCGGCCGCTACCTGCGTGGTGCCACTACGTAGCCGCTACCGACCTCGGCCGGGAACCGGTACGGAGCGCCTCAGGTCTCGACCCGCGCGCACCGCATCCGGCCGATAGGGAAATCTAGCCACCTCTACCGATTGCAGTAGTGGCGGATATACCCAGCGAGACGCCGTCGAGTAAGATCTACATGCATCTAGATTTTCTACTAGATTTGAGTATAGAGCTATGCGCTCCCACTCCTTCCACGAAGCCCACTGCCGCGACGGTACGGAATCTCCCCCAACCGAAACCCGATCTTGATCTCCGGACGAGCCGGAATCGACATTTTGCCGTACTGTGTTGTAGATCACCTTGTGTGGTCGGTCACAAGATACGCCGGATGGCCAGCGCAGCCCGAGCGGCGTTCGCACCGCGACCGGTGAGCAACTCAGGAGGTATCCATGACACGCAGCGACTTCGCGGAACTCCAGTACGCCGTAAACCAACTCCGCAGGTCCATCGGGGTACTGCGCGCCCACTACGGGGACGCGGGCACCGTACGCCGGCTGGAGAACGATCTGGAGCGCCTCTGCATCGACGCCGACGAATTCGAGCAGAGCCCGCCCCCGCAGCTGGCCGGGCGCAGTCAGGAGCCCATCTACGTCCCGGACAGCAAGTCCGACGAATCGGCTTGGATGGGCGCCCAGGACGAGGGGCTCGGCTTCCATTCACGCCCGCGCACCCTGTAGCGATCCCGATTCACCATCGAATAACTGACCACCGGAACCCCGGCCCCATCCGGCGGTTCCGGGGCGGCCGGTCGCCGGACAGGCGACCGGCCGCTTCCGTTTGCGGCATATTCACCCAGGCAGATCGTCAGTAAATGTGGCGCAAATCACCATTGGCTCACCCCGGCAAGATTGCCCGGACCCTGCTCCTTCGATAGCAGACCTGGCGTATGGTGCTCAGCATCACATTCGATCGCGGGGGGTATTCCCACCTCTCGCACCGCCGATCAGCGAGGCATCGACCAGTGAGTGCCGCACCGACGACTACCGTTCCCGAAACCGGAACAGGCGTTTTCAGCAAGACCCGGGCCCGGATCACCGCCCGCACCCTACGCACGGACCGATGGTGGCTACCTCCCCTGATCACGGTGATCGGTCTGGCGGCGTTCGTGGTGTACGCGACGATCAGATCGTTCGTCCGCACCGCCTACTGGGCGGCCGACTACCACTATCTGACACCGTTCTATTCCCCGTGCCTGAGCACCTCGTGTGTCGAGGGATCGAGCCATTTCGGCACCCCGTTCGGCGACCTGCCGGTCTTCCTACCGCTCGGCTTCCTGGTGCTGCCGTTCCTGCTCGGCTTCCGCCTCACCTGCTACTACTACCGGAAGGCGTACTACCGCTCCGTATGGTTCTCGCCGCCGGCCTGCGCGGTCGCCGAACCCCATACGAAGTACACCGGCGAAACCCGGCTTCCGCTGATCATCCAGAACGCGCACCGCTACTTCTTCTACATCGCGGTGATCATCTCGGTGATCAACACCTACGACGCCATCGGTGCCTTCCACGGTAAGTCCGGTGGGTTCGGGATGGGCCTGGGCAGCCTGATCCTGACGGGGAACGTGATCCTGCTCTGGGCCTACACCCTGTCCTGCCATTCCTGCCGGCATATCGCGGGCGGTCGACTGAAACATTTCTCCGCCCATCCGGTGCGGTACTGGTTCTGGACCCAGATCTCCAAACTCAACACCAGGCATATGGCCCTGGCCTGGACAACGCTCGGCACCCTCGTACTCACCGACTTCTACGTGATGTTGGTTGCCAGCGGCACGATTTCGGATCTTCGCATCATCGACTGAGGAGTTTGCACGGCTATGCCCGAAGTGGAGCGGCACACCTACGATGTCGTGGTGATCGGTGCCGGCGGCGCCGGATTGCGCGCGGTGATCGAAGCGCGGGAGCACGGCCTATCGGTGGCGGTGGTGTGCAAATCCCTTTTCGGAAAGGCTCATACCGTCATGGCCGAGGGCGGCTGCGCGGCGGCCATGGGCAATGCCAACGAAAAGGACACCTGGCAGACCCATTTCCGCGACACCATGCGCGGCGGGAAATTCCTGAACAACTGGCGGATGGCGGAACTGCACGCGCGGGAAGCCCCGGACCGGGTGTGGGAGCTGGAAACCTATGGCGCACTGTTCGATCGGACACCCGACGGCAGGATCAGCCAGCGCAATTTCGGTGGCCACACCTACCCGCGGCTGGCCCATGTGGGCGACCGCACCGGCCTCGAGCTGATCCGCACCATGCAGCAGAAGATCGTTTCGCTGCAGCAGGAGGACTACGCGCAAACCGGTGACTACGAATCACGGATCAAGGTTTTCGCGGAATGCACGATCACCGACCTGCTCAAGGATGGCGGCCGGATCAGCGGGGCATTCGGCTACTGGCGCGAATCCGGGCGTTTCGTCCTCTTCGAAACTCCGGCCGTCGTCCTGGCGACCGGAGGTATCGGCAAGTCGTACAAGGTGACCTCGAACTCCTGGGAGTACACCGGTGACGGCCACGCTCTCGCGCTGCGCGCCGGTGCGCGGTTGATCAATATGGAGTTCCTGCAGTTCCATCCCACCGGTATGGTCTGGCCCCCGAGCGTGAAGGGAATCCTGGTCACCGAGGGGGTCCGTGGTGACGGCGGTGTCCTGAAGAACACCGAGGGCAAGCGGTTCATGTTCGATTACATTCCGCCCGTCTTCAAGGGCCAGTACGCCGAAAGCGAGGAGGAGGCCGACCAGTGGCTGCGCGACAACGATTCGGCACGCCGCACTCCTGACCTGCTCCCCCGTGACGAAGTCGCCCGTGCCATCAACGAAGAGGTCAAGGCCGGCCGGGGCACCGAGCACGGCGGCGTCTATCTCGATATCGCCTCCCGGCTCACCCCGGAGGAGATCGTGCGGCGGCTGCCGTCCATGCATCACCAGTTCAAAGAACTCGCCGATGTGGATATCACCCGGGAACCGATGGAAGTCGGCCCCACCTGCCACTACGTCATGGGCGGTATCGAGGTGGACCCCGATACCGGCGCCGCGCACGTACCCGGGCTCTTCGCCGCCGGGGAATGTTCCGGCGGTATGCACGGGTCCAACCGGCTCGGCGGAAATTCCCTGTCCGATCTGCTCGTTTTCGGCCGGCGTGCCGGACTCGGCGCGGCCGAGTACGTCCAAGGCCTGACCGACCGGCCGGTGGTCGCCGATACCGATATCGCCGCGGCTGCCGAGACTGCGCTCGCGCCGTTCGATCCCGCGGAAGGCGGTTCGGGAGAGAACCCCTATACTCTGCACACCGATCTGCAGCAGACCATGAACGATCTGGTCGGAATCATTCGTAAGGAACACGAGGTGCGCGAGGCGATCACCCGCCTCCAGGCGCTGCGCGAACGATTCACGCAGGTCACCATCGAGGGTCACCGCCAGTTCAATCCGGGCTGGCATCTGGCCCTCGATATGCGCAATATGCTGCTGGTCAGCCAGTGTGTGGCCCAGGCCGCGCTGCAGCGCACCGAGAGTCGTGGCGGGCATACTCGCGATGACCACCCGGGAATGGATCCGCAGTGGCGGAACAAGCTACTCGTCTGCACGACCGCCGGCGAGCATTCCGCCTCCGGCGTACCCGATATCTCGGTGACGGTGCAGGACCAGCCGCCGATGCGACCCGAACTCCTCGCCCTGTTCGACCTCGGCGAGTTGGAAAAGTATTACACCCCAGCCGAGCTCGCCGGCCATCCAGCGGCGAACGGCGCGGCGGTGCCGGGGACCGGCAGCCGCGAATCGGACACCGAGGAGGCGTGAGCCGATGAGTTACGACGCTCGATTCCGTGTATGGCGCGGCGATATCGAAGGTGGGGAACTGCGGGACTTCACGGTGCCGGTGAACGAGGGCGAGGTGGTTCTCGACATCATTCACCGTTTACAGGCGACGCAGGCCCCCGACCTCGCGGTGCGATGGAATTGCAAGGCCGGGAAATGCGGTTCGTGCTCGGCCGAGGTGAACGGCCGGCCGCGACTGCTGTGCATGACCCGAATGTCTACCTTCACCCCCGAAGATATCGTCACAGTGACGCCGCTGCGCACCTTCCCGGTGATCCGCGACCTGGTCACCGATGTCTCCTACAACTATGAAAAAGCTCGGGAGATACCGTCTTTCACGCCACCACCGGATCTGAAACCCGGCGAATACCGGATGCGGCAGGTAGATGTGCAGCGGTCGCAGGAGTTCCGCAAGTGCATCGAATGCTTTCTCTGCCAGAACACCTGTCATGTCGTTCGCGACCACGACGAGAACAAGGAGGCCTTCGCCGGCCCCCGGTATCTGATGCGGATCGCGGAACTGGAGATGCACCCGCTGGATATCGCCGATCGCCGCGACGCGGCGCAGGAGGAACACGGGCTCGGTTATTGCAACATCACCAAATGCTGCACAGAGGTCTGCCCGGAGCACATCAAGATCACCGATAACGCGCTGATCCCGATGAAGGAGCGGGTCGCCGACCGCAAATACGACCCACTCGTCTGGCTCGGTAACAAACTCTTCCGGCGCTGAGGCCGCCGGTCGCTGCTACAGCATTCCGACCACACCGGTCGCCACGAGCCCGACGAGCGCTCCGACGAACAACGCCGATAGAACGGAGCCGGTCAGTACGAACATGCCCACCGCGGACGCCGCAAAGAGCAGGCCCACGATCAGCCACTCGACACCGTGGCGGGGACCCAATCTGCGGAGCCGAGGATGGGAACTCTTGATCCCTCGGTCCACGGATTGTTGTGTACCCGTTACAGAGCGGCCCGAAACCCCTGCTGACCGGCCGGGCGTTACGGGCGATCGAACTCGCCGT
The DNA here is from genome assembly GCF_977089955.1 of Nocardia sp. X0981. Classification (NCBI taxonomy): domain Bacteria; kingdom Bacillati; phylum Actinomycetota; class Actinomycetes; order Mycobacteriales; family Nocardiaceae; genus Nocardia; species Nocardia sp. X0981. Next base: position 1,258,611 of record NZ_OZ372435.1, read on the forward strand.
CGCGTACCCCGGCGGTGAAGGCCGCCCATTCGCCTGGAGTGAACACCAGCACCGGTCCGTCCGGATTCTTGCCGTCGCGCATACCGACATGCCCATCGGCGAGCATCGCGATCTCCACACTGTGCGTACCCGGCTCACCGACACCTCCGTTGAGCCACTGGGCGCCGGTCAAATCCACTTTCGTGCCGTCGTTGACACTCATTCGCATCCTCCTTCACGGGCCGACGAAGTCGCCGCGTGTGGGTCTGTCGAGATTTCCGGCGCACTGCGCCACAAGCATTGTGCGCGATGCTACCCACCTCGCGGACCACTTCGAATGCATACCCACCGGAAACTCGCCGTGGCCGAAATCTGCGAATCTCACCCGATCTGCGCCCTTCTCGGCCTATGGTGAGCTGTTGTCGTATGTACACACCCGGAAACCCACCGCGGACAACACGAGTCGGCCGCGGGTTCAGAAGGAGGTCGTGTGATGCGGTTGAATCTGGACGTTCCGATCCCCACCATTCTCTATTGCAGTGGCGATCCGGGGGTGATGACCCCCGAACAGGCCCATTCCGCCATGCAGTTGCATCTGGACTGCACCGTCGACGAATGCCGGGTCCGCCGGCGTGCCCGGGCGACGCTGGTGGAGATGGGCCGGTGCGTATTGGACAATCGCGCCCTGCAGTAGGGCGGCGCGCTCCGGCGTAGATTGCACTCGCTACGAGATACAGGCCTCCGGTGGCCGGGGAACGCTACCGGAGGCCTCCTCTCGGAGGCCCCGAACACCGCTTCAGTGCCAGCGGTGGTCCGTGCTGGGCGCGCGCGGGCCGAACCGCGGTTTGCGGGCCCGGCCACTGATTTCCAGCAGCCGAACGGTCCGGTACCGATGCGGGCGCACGGGTTCGAGGTATTCGACCATCTCGGCATCGTCGATAGCGCGCCCGAGCAGGGTCCAGCCGACCACCGAAGCCAGATGGAAGTCGCCTACGGAGAGCGCGTCCGCGTCACCGAACGCGCGCTGGGCGGTTTCCGCGGCGGTCCATTCGCCGACACCCCGGAGGGTGCGCAACCGGCGAGTGGCCTCGGCCGGCGGTAATACGGTGGTACGTTCGAGCGAGTCGGCGACTTCTGCTGCCCGGACGATGGCCTGCCAACGCTGGGGTCCCACGTTGGCGCGGTGGTAGCTCCACGACGGAATGCTGCCCCATGTTTCCGGAGCCGGCGGTACCCGCATACCGTTCGGCGCCGGTCCGGGCGGTGTATCGCCGAACCGGTGTACCAGGCAGCGCCACGCCGCGTGCGCGGAGACGATGGTGACCTTCTGTTCCAGGATCGCGGGTACCAGCGCCTCGAAGACCCGGCCGGTGCGCAGCATCCGCAGTCCGGGGTGGCGCTGGTGCGCGGCGGCGACCACGGGATGGATGGGGATGAAATCGTCCACCTTCTCGTCCAGGCACAGCATGTGATCGAGCTGGTCCGAGAACTCCTGAGCGCCCGCACCCCAGGCATCGGCGGTTACGGTGCCCGGACCGGATTGGACGAGGCGGTAGGTGACCGGTCCGGTCGGCATGCGCGACACCCGCCAGTGCGCGCCGTCGGATGTGATCCGGTGGCACGGATCGCCGGGACCGCGTCGCAGCGGCGCCAGCGTATGCGCGAGGTCGATCGAGTCGGCGGTCAGCGTCCGGGTGACGTGGTTCCACTTCGCCGGAGTTCCCGCTGATCGAATAGGCACTTCGCTATTGTGCGCCACCCGGCTCTCCGTGCGCCTCGGCGGTAACAGTACGTCGTCGGGGGACGATGAAGTCGGAGCTGAGCAAATATATGGCTGCTGCCATGACTGGAGGTTCATATGATTACCGAGGCGCTCAATTGGCTACTCGATCTGTGGGGTTCGGTTTTCGCCGGTAGCTCCGGATACGAGATTCCACCGGGAACCCTCCCGTTCGGGAGCTGACGCCTCGGTACGGCGGCCGGCTTCGGAAATCGGCGGCTCCCCGATACCGCTTACCTCGCAGCGCCCACCGAATCACCATTCGCCCAAGAGAATTTGTGCGAGATGGCGTGTACGACGGCCGACGAGCTGCGCGGTCTGTGTGCGGCAGGAGAATCCATCGGCCAGTACGACGGCGTCTTCCGGGGCGTCACGGAGAGCCGCGAGTATTCCGTGTCCGGCCACGGCGACCGATATCTCGTAATGTCCTTTCTGCATTCCGAAATTACCGGCCAGACCACAACAGCCTGCGACTTCGGTCACATTTATACCCATCTGGGCAAATATCCGGCGATCCGATTCGAAGCCCAGGACCGAATAATGGTGACAATGCGGTTGGACCACGACCGATCGTCCGGGGTGACGCGGCGGGTGCCAGTCCGTATGCGCGGTGAGGAACTCGGCGAGGGTGCGCACCGCGGCCGCGACCGGGCGGGAGCGCGGATCGTCGGGCAGCAGTTCCGGTAGATCGGTACGCAATGCCGCGGTACACGAGGGTTCGAGGCCGATGACCGGTCGCCCCGCACGGACATGGGTATGGAGTTCGTCGAGCGTGGCGCGCAGCCGGGCGCGGGCACCGTCCAATTGTCCGGTGGTGATCCAGGTGAGACCGCAGCACACCTGCCGCCCGGGCACTTCGACCCGGTAACCGAGCGAGTTGAGTAGCCGGATGGCTGCCAGCGCGATCTGCGGATCGAACGCATCGGTGAAAGTATCCACCCAGAGCAGTACGGTGGGAGCGTCCGGATCCGTTACCGGCTGGTCGATGTACCGCCGGAGCCTGCGGAAAGAGCGTTCGGCCAGTTCGGGCATACTCCGGCGCGAGTCGACACCGGCCGCCCACATCCCCAGCCGGCGCAGCGGCCCGATTCCGGCGAGCGTGTTGACCAGCCGCGGCACCCGTGTGGCACCGGCCAGCCACAGCGGGAGACGGCCCAGCGAGTAGTGGTCCCGGGGCCGCGGACGCCCGCGGTAGCGGCGGTAGAGCGTTTCGGATTTGTAGGTCGCCATATCGACACCTGCCGGGCAGTCCGTGCTACAGGCGCGACAGGAAAGGCACAGGTCCAGCGATTCGGCGACTTCGGGAGCGGCCCAGTCGAGCTCACCGCGCACCACCTCCTGCAGGACCCGGGCCCGGCCACGGGTGGTGTCCTTCTCATCCGTGGTCGCCGAATAGGACGGGCACATGAAACCACCGGTGGCCCGCGTATCCGCCCGGCATTTTCCCACTCCTACACACCGGTGCACCGCGGTGGCCAGATCCCCGGCATCACCGGCCAGCGCGAAACCGCCGGCCCGCGGTATCGGGCCCAGACCACGCAGCCGCAGATCGGCGTCGAGGGGACGGGGGTCCACCAGTACGCCCGGATTGAGGACGCCCGCCGGGTCGAACAGCGCCTTGTAACCCGCGAAAACATCCAGGACCGCGGGCGAGTACATGATCTTCAGCAGCTCCGACCGGGCCCTGCCGTCGCCGTGCTCCCCGCTCAGCGAACCGCCGTACCCGACCACCAGCTGCGCCGCGTCGGTCAGGAAGGCGCGGAACCGATCGGTGGCGTCGGCGATGGGCAGATCCAGTCGCACATGCATACAGCCGTCGCCGATATGTCCGTAGAGCAATCCGTCGACCTTGTGCTCGCGCATCAGCTCGTCGAAATCACGCAGGTAGGAGCCGAGCCGGGCAGGTGGCACCGCGGCATCCTCCCAGCCGGGCCAGGCCGGAGCGCCGTCGCGGGTACGCCCCGCCAGACCGGCTCCGTCCGCACGGATGCGCCAGAGCGCGGCCGCGGCGCCGGGATCGGTGATGACCCGTGTGTCGATGGCGTGCACGGTACGGCACAGCCGGTCGGCGGCGGTACGAGCCGCCGCCGCGTCCTCCGCCGCCAGTTCGACGAACAGCCAGCCGTCGCCCCGAGGCAGATCGGGTACCCGGCGGCCGTGCGCGCGCACCATCTCCACCAGCCGCGCGTCGATCCCCTCCACCGCGACCGGCGTCACCGAGACGACCGCGGCTATATCGTCGGCCGCGGTCGCCAGGTCCGGGTAGCCGAGGACGACGAGGATGGTGGCGGCGGGGATCTCCACCAGCTCCACCTCGGCTTCGAGCAGCACCCCGCAGGTGCCTTCGGTCCCGACGAACGCACCGGCCACCGAGGTACCGCGCTCGGGGAGCAGGTATTCGAGGCCGTAGCCGGAAGCCTGCCGGTCGAACCGGCCCAGGTCGGTCCGCAGTACGGCCAGCGCGCCGGTGGTGAACTCGGGCAGACCGGGAATCGCGTCCAACGAGTTCGCGAGCCGGCGAGGAGTTCCGGTGCCGTCCAGTATCCGCAATTCACGCACCCGATCGGAGGTGCGTCCCCAGGCGATGGCATGCGGACCACAGGCATTGTTGCCGATCATGCCGCCCAGCGTGCAGCGATTCTGGGTGGACGGGTCGGGCCCGAACCGCAAACCGTGTGCCCGCGCGCGGTGTTGCAGTTGCGACAGCACCACGCCGGGCTGCACCCGCGCGGTCCGGCGGTCCGGATCGATATCGACGATTCCGGTCATGTACCTGCTGAAATCGAGCACGATACCCGGGCCCACCGCATTACCCGCCACCGAAGTACCGCCACCACGCGGGGTCAGCGCCACGCCTTCGGCGCGCGCGACCTCCAGCGCGGCCGCCACGTCTCCCTCCGTACGAGGGAAGACCACTACCTCGGGCAGCACACGGTAGTTCGACGCGTCCGACGAGTACTCCACCCGGCGGCGCCGCGACGTGTCGACCGCATCCGCACCGATCCGGGCGCGCAATTGTCGTGCCAGAGCATCCCGTCGCCTGTCCCGGTCGGTCACACATCAAGACTAGGCTCCGTGACCGCTTCTTTCCGGGCACTGCGCTACGCCGCCGAGGACACGACGGCTCCTCGCGGGCGAGTTCGGCCGGGCCCTCCACCGCGCGTGCTATCCCCCGCCTTGTCACCTCGGTGGGGTATGACTGCGGACATGGCCCGATGGCACCATCCGGGCCGCCGTCGAAGAACTGGGCCTGACCTGCGCGATCGGCATCGGCGACAACAAGTTGACCGCCAAACTGGCCACCGGTTTCGCCAAATCGGCCGGTAAAGGCGCCGATACCTCCGACGACCGTCCGGGGGCGCCGGAAGGTATGTTCCGGCTCACCGCCGCCAACTGGGCGGAGATCATGGCGCACCGGCCGACGAACGCGCTGTGGGGGATCGGCAACCGGATCGCGGCCCGGCTCGCCGAGCTGGGCATCCATACGGTCGGCGATCTGATGGCGGCCGACCGGGCACGACTGGCGGCGGAGTTCGGGCCGGCCAACGGTCCCTACCTCTGGGTGCTGGGTCGCGGCGCGGGCGATACGGAGGTGGTGACCACACCCCCGCCCGTGGTGGGGCACAGCAGATCGCGGACGTTCCCGCGCGATCTGTTCGACCACGCCGAGATCCGCGCCGAAGTGGTCCGGCTGGCCGGGGAGGTCACCGAGGAGATCGCCGCGACGGGACGGACCGCTGTCCGTGTCGCGGTCACGGTTCGCACCGCCACCTTCTACACCCGCAGTAAACAGAGCAAGTTACCGAACCCCACCGCGGATGTCGCGGCCATCACCGATACCGCGCTCCGGGTGCTGGAGCGTTTTCCGCTGGACCGGCCGGTCCGTCTGCTCGGTGTCCGCCTCGAACTCGCTCCCCTCGAGAACCCGGCACTTGACCTCGAGGATAGTTGAGCTTTTAGTGTCGGTGCGCTGGAGTTCAATCCGGCTCCGGAGCGGAAGGACATGTCGGATGAGCATGGAATCAGTGGCCTGGGACCAGATGTATCGGCGCATGCACGCGCCCGAGGAACAACGGCCCTTCAGTTTCGCCACGGCGCGGCGCATCGTGGATTTCGCCCGTCCGCACCGACGACGGCTGACCACGTTCCTGGTGCTCAGCGTGGTTGCCGCGGTACTCGCCGTCGCGACCCCGCTACTGGCCGGGCGCGTGGTCGACGAGATCGTCGGTGGCTCCACCCCGCGCACGGTGATCCTGCTGGCACTGGCCATCGCCTGCCTCGCCGTATTCGATGCCGGACTGGGCCTGGTGATCCGCTGGCTGTCGGCCCGTATCGGCGAAGGCCTGATCCTCGATCTGCGGACCGCGGTATTCGACCATGTACAGCGGATGCCGATCGCCTTCTTCACCCGGACCCGCACCGGTGCCCTGGTCAGCCGGTTGAACAATGATGTCATCGGGGCCCAGCGGGCCTTCAGCGATACGCTCTCCGGCGTGGTCGCCAATCTGGTGACGGTGGCGCTCACCCTGGCGGTGATGCTCCGGTTGTCCTGGCAGATCACTCTGCTCGCCCTGTTGCTACTGCCGGTTTTCGTGATCCCGGCCCGGCGAATGGGCAATCGACTGGCCGATATCCAGCGCGAAGCGGCCGGATTGAACGCCGCCATGAGCACTCAGATGACCGAGCGCTTCTCCGCGCCGGGCGCCACCCTGGTGAAACTCTTCGGGCGGCCGCACGAGGAATCCGCCGAGTTCGCGCTGCGCGCGCGGCGCGTCCGCGATATCGGCGTACGCACCGCCATGCTGCAAACCGTTTTCGTCACCGCGCTGACCCTGGTCTCGGCGCTGGCCGTGGCCCTGGTGTACGGCTTGGGCGGCTGGTACGCGCTGCGTGGCCAGCTGGACGCGGGCGCGGTCGTCGCGCTGTCCCTGCTGCTCACTCGCCTGTACTCACCGCTCACCGCGCTCGCCAGCGCCCGAATGGAGATCATGTCGGCGCTGGTCAGTTTCGAGCGCGTTTTCGAGGTGCTCGATCTGCGGCCGCTGATCGAAGACGCCCCGGACGCCCGGCCGGTACCCGCCGGTCCCGTCGCGGTGGAACTCGACGAGGTGCGCTTCGGATACCCGTCCGCGGACAAGGTCTCGCTGGCTTCGCTGGAGGAGGTGGCCACCCTCGACACCCGCGGCGGCGAGGAGGTACTGCACGGGGTCTCGCTGCGGGCCGAACCCGGACAGCTGATCGCCCTGGTGGGCTCCTCCGGTGCGGGTAAATCGACGATCGCCCAGCTGGTTTCCCGGCTCTACGACGTCGACGCGGGCACTGTGCGGCTCAACGGCACCGATGTGCGGGAGCTGACCACCGGATCCATCCAGGAGACGGTCGGCCTGGTCACCCAGGACGGCCACCTGTTCCACGACACCATCCGGGCCAATCTGCTGCTCGCCGATCCGGCGGCGACCGAGGAGCAGCTGTGGGACGCGCTGGGCCGGGCGCGGCTGGCCGAACTGGTCGGCTCCCTGCCCGACGGCCTGGACACCGTGGTCGGCGAACGCGGCTACCGGCTCTCCGGTGGCGAACGCCAGCGGCTGACCATCGCCCGGCTCCTGCTCAAACAGCCACGAGTGGTGGTACTCGACGAAGCCACCGCCTCCTTGGATTCGACCTCCGAGGCAGCGGTTCAGGCAGCGCTGACCGAGGCGCTACAGGGACGCACCGCCCTGGTGATCGCGCACCGTCTCTCCACCATTCGCGCCGCCGACCAGATCCTGGTGGTGGAGGCCGGGCGGATCGTGGAACGCGGCTCGCACACCGAACTGCTCGCCGCGGATGGCCGCTACGCGCAGCTGTACCGGACCCAGTTCGCGGACGATACGGCACCGGCCGCGGCCTGACCGCACCGCGGTCGGTCACTCCACGGTGACCGACCGCGAATGCAGGCCTGTCGCCCCGTCCGGCACCGGACGGGCCCGCTGCGCGGTCTGCACCCGGCCCGTCCCGTCCGTGGCACGCACCCGCAGGGTGTGCCGGCCGGGTGGCGCATTCCAGCGCCAAGTCCACTGACGCCAGGTGTCCAGCGAGTACTCCGGCGCCAATTCGGCCCGCTCCCACGGTCCGTCGTCGACCTGGACCTCGACGGCGGCGATACCGCGGTGCTGAGCCCAGGCCACGCCCGCGACGACAGTCGGCCCCGGCGGGACAGTGGCGGAGGAAGCGGGTACATCGATGCGGGCGGTGGTTTTGATCGGCCCACGCTCGGACCAGCCCCGCTGTGTCCAATACGCCTGAGCGAGATCGAATCTGGTCAGTTCGAGATCGACCACCCATTTGGTGGCACTGACATAGCCGTAGAGGCCGGGCACCACCAGACGCGCGGGATAACCGTGCTCGATCGGGAGCGGAGCACCGTTCATCCCCACCGCCAGCAGCGCGTCGCGACCATCGGTCATCGCCGCCACCGGCGTACCCGCGGTGAATCCATCGGCGCTGGTGGACAGCACCATATCCGCGTCGGGACGGATACCGGCCTCGGCGAGCAGCTCGGCGAGTGGATACCCGATCCAGCGCGCGTTCCCGACCAGATCACCACCGACCTCGTTGGAGACGCAGGTGAGGGTGATCGTCTTCTCCACCGCGGGCCGCCGGAGCAGATCCGCCATACCGAATTCGATATCCCGCTCCACCATGCCGTGGATGCGCAGCCGCCAGTCCGTACTGGCGACCGCGGGGACCCGCAGGGCGGTGTCGATCCGGTAGAAGGCATCGTTCGGGGTTTCGAAGACGGTCAGGCCGGGCACCGGCGGATCGGTACCGGGCGGTGGTGGCGCGGCGGCGGCCACCGGGCGTGGAACCACGAAACGTCCCTGGTCGGCGGTGACGGCCCGCATCCGCTCGCCGAGCCGTCGTCCGGCCGCCGCGCTTCCGGCCGCGAACGCCGCGACACCGGCGGCGAGCAGCAGGAAACGGCGCCTGGACGGCTCGGTGCCCTGGTCACCGGCGGATACCGGTGCCGGTTCGCGGTGCGATATCCGGGCGGTCAGCGTTCGCAGCGTCACCACACCGGCCGCCACGGCGAGCAAGGTCGGTACCGCGGATACCGCGGTCGCGTACGGCCGGTGCAGAACCGCGAAGCAGACGAGCACGCCCAACGCCACGAGCAGGGCGCTGCCGTAGGGCCGCCGCCGCTCCAGCAGGCCGATCACACCGCCCAGCACCGCCGTCACCACCCCCATGCACAGGAAGAGCACCAGCTTGTCGGCGGTTCCGAACCGTTCGATGGCGAACTCGCGTAATGCCTGCGGTGTGTGGTCGACGACCACGGCGCCGAGCGCCGGGAAGGGCGCGGCATCCGGGTCGATCAGGCCGGCGAACAGTTCTCCCACCCCGAGAACCACAGCGGCGGCCGCCAGGCCGGACAGGACGGCCGCGGCGATACCGCGCGCGGTCGCACGAGCCGGCGGCCGTTCCACGGCCCCGGCCGGGTTCGTCGTCTCCCGCATCAGCGCCCTCGTTCCTCCGCCGGGCCGTGCCCCGGAGGGATCCGGGATCGGTTGTACGGCCCTGTTCGGATGGTGTCACCCCGGACCGGGAAGGGGAAGAACGCGGTGGCAGCGCGCCTCGACGCGCCGGACACCGCCCGGTACCCGGAGCGGCGTACCGAAGGCGGAACGGGCCGCGGCGGTTCCCGAAGAGAACCGCCGCGGCCCGTGGGGCCGGAGGATCAGGCGCTGGCCGCCAAAGGCCGCCCGTCCAGAGCCGGCTCGCGGACCGGTTCGATGGCGTAGGCCAGGATCTCGGCGACATCGCCCACGGGACGCACTTCGAGATCGGCCAGTACATCGGCCGGGACATCGTCCAGATCCGGCTCGTTACGCGCGGGGATGAACACCGTCTTCAGCCCGGCACGCTGAGCGGCGAGCAGTTTCTGCTTCACCCCACCGATCGGCAGCACCCTGCCGTTCAGCGTCACCTCACCGGTCATCCCGATATCCGAGCGCACCGGACGGCCCAGCGCCAGCGAGACCAGCGCGGTGACCATGGTGACCCCGGCCGACGGACCGTCCTTGGGTACCGCGCCCGCAGGGACGTGCACGTGCAGGTTGCGGTCCAGGACCGAGGACTCGATACCGATCTCGCCCAGATGCGACCGCACATAGGTGAGCGCGATCTGCGCCGATTCCTTCATCACCTCGCCCAGCTGGCCGGTCAAGGTCAGCGCGCGTTCACCCTCGGCGGTGTTGGCCTCTATATAGAGAACGTCCCCACCGAGTCCGGTGACCGCCAAGCCGGTCGCCACGCCCGGCACAGCGGTGCGTTCCGCCGAATCCGGTGTGAACCGCGGGCGCCCGAGGTAGTCCTTCAGATCGGCGATATCGATGGTCAGCGGTTGCGCCCCGCCATCGGTGGCCACGGCCTCCGTGCCCACCGCACCGGGCGCGGGATCGCCGCCCGGTTCCTGGGCGGGGCTCCCGGCTTCGGACAAGCGGGTCGCCGCTTTGCGCAGCGCCTTGGCGATCAGCCGTTCCATCTGACGGACACCCGCCTCCCGGGTGTAGTTCGCCGCGATCTCACGCAGCGCCGGCTCGGTGACCCGCACCTCCTCGGCGGTCAGAGCATTGCGTTCCAGCTGGCGGGGCAGCAGGAAGTCGCGGGCGATGGCCACCTTGTCGTCCTCGGTGTACCCGTCCACCGTGATCACTTCCATCCGGTCCAGCAGCGGGCCGGGAATGGTTTCCATGACATTGGCGGTGGCCAGGAACAGGACATCGGAGAGATCGAGGTCCATATCCAGGTAGTGGTCGCGGAAGGTGTGGTTCTGCGCCGGGTCCAGCACTTCCAGCAGTGCGGCCGCGGGGTCGCCGCGGTAATCCGAGCCGATCTTGTCGACTTCGTCGAGCAGGACCACCGGGTTCATGGAACCGGCTTCCTTGATCGCCCGGACGATCCGGCCGGGCATCGCGCCGACATAGGTCCGCCGGTGACCGCGGATTTCCGCCTCGTCCCGGACCCCACCCAGCGCGACCCGCACGAACTTGCGGCCCAGAGCGCGGGCGACGGATTCGCCGAGCGAGGTCTTCCCGACCCCGGGCGGGCCGGCGAGCACCAGCACCGCGCCGGAACCGCGCCCACCCACGACCTCCAGGCCACGTTGCGCGCGCCGCGCCCGGACCGCCAGGTACTCCACCATCCGGTCCTTGACTTCGTCCAGGCCGTGGTGGTCGGCGTCGAGTACGGCCCGGGCCGCCGCCACATCGGTGGAATCCTCGGTCTTCACCCGCCACGGCAGTTCCAGCACGGTGTCCAGCCAGGTCCGAATCCAGCCCGATTCGGGGCTCTGATCGCTGGACCGCTCCAATCGGCCCACTTCGCGCAGCGCGGCTTCGCGCACGCTGTCGGGAAGATCGGCCTGTTCGACGCGGGTGCGGTAGTCCTCGGCACCGTCCGGCTCGTCCTCGCCGAGTTCCTTGCGAATGGCGTTGAGCTGCTGGCGCAGCAGGAATTCCCGCTGGCTCTTCTCCATGTTCTCGCGGACCTCGTCACCGATTTTCTCGGTGACCTCGGCTTCGGCGATATGGGCCCGGGTCCATTCGACGAGGCGGTTCAGGCGCTCGGTGACGTCGGGGGTTTCGAGCAGTTCACGTTTCTGCTCGTTGGTGAGGTAGGCGGCATAGCCGGCGGTATCGGCGATGGCCGACGGGTCGGTGAGCTGGTTGAACGCGTCGACCATCTGCCACGCCTCGCGCCGCTGCAGCACCGAGACGACCAGCTTCTTGTATTCGGCGGCCAGTTCCCGGGTGCGGCCGTCCGGGGCGGGCGTTTCGACCGGTTCGGCCTCCACCCACAGCGCGGCACCCGGCCCGGTGACACCGTGCCCGATCTTCGCGCGCCGTTCCGCCTTGAGTACGGCGGCGGGCGTTCCGCCGCGCATCCGGCCGATCTGTTCGATGGTGGCGACCACACCGTAGGCGGCGTAACCCTCGGTCAGGCGTGGGGCCAGTAGAACGGTTCCGGTCTTCGCGGCCTGCGCGGCATCGATCGCCGCCTGGGCGGATTCGTCCAGTTCGATCGGCACGACCATTCCCGGCAGCACGATGGGATCGGTCAGGAACAGCACCGGAAGATTCAGTGGTGTAGTCACGAACACAACCTCCAAAACTTGAGCTACACCCACTCAACTTCACCGGGGTGGCCTTTGTTCCACACCGGTGTTCGCCCACGGCGAAGCCGCCATGTCGATTCTCATTTGATGTGTCGTCTTCTCATATTTCTGTCGGTAACTTGTCGCCCTTCTCATCTGTTGTCGCAGGTGAGACCATAGAGAGGTGTCCGCGCGGATCCGCTCCGCATTGAAGGTGGGGCTGAGTTACGCGACCGAGGAGCTCGGCCGGGTGGACACGGACGTGCGTTCCGCGGACGCGGAGTTGCTGGTTCGGGGCCTGCCAGTCCGGCGAGTTCACACTGCGGCGGGCAAGAGGCACTACACCGGCGCCTTTTGGTCGTCGACCACACGGACTCAGCACTACTACGAGAGCCGCTTGGAGCTGGACCGGCTGTGGCTTGCCGACTTCGATCCGTCCGTGGCGTGGATGGCTGCGCAGCCGTTCTGGCTGTGGGGACGTGACGGCACGGTCGTTCGTCGGCATGTGCCTGACCTGCTGTTGAAGCTGGGTTCGGGTTCATTCGTTGTGGTCGATGTCAAACCAGCGACGTTCCAGCTGGAGCCGAGAGCGGCGGAGGTCTTGCGGTGGACCGCGGGTGTGTGCGCCGCCAAGCAGTGGCGTTACGAAGTGTGGGGCGGGGGCGACAAGATCGAATTGGCCAATATCCGGTATCTCGGCCGCGCACGGCGGCAATTTCTTCGCCCGAAGCGCGACATGGACTTGACCGCGCACTGCGATCCTGCCGGTCGGCCGTGGCGTGAGATCCGGGCCGAGCTCGTCCGTGCCCAAGTCAGTATTCCTGACCTGTGTATTTCGGCGATGTTGTGGCAGGGACGCTGGGTTGCTGATCTGGCCCGGCCTCTCGACAGCTCATCGGTGTTGCGCACCGGGGAGGCGTGGTCGTGACATCGACAATGCAGCTCGGGATCGGCGTGACGGTGTGGATCGCCGGGCGTAGCTGGACGGTGCAGTCATTCGACGGTGGGACCGTTGTTCTTATTTCCGCTGACGAGGTCATGCGGGTCCAGATTGGTGAGTTGGCGCGCATCGCCAGGCTGATGGAATCCGATCCGGGGTCGGATCCCGCGAGCGCTGTCCCGGTCGGGATCATGCTGACCAGTCTGAAGCCGAGGAAACTGCGGAAACTGGAGAAGCGGGCGGCGTACCTTCGAGAACTCGGGGCGGTGCCAGCGTCGGAGCGTGCTCCGGCCTGCCAGAAGACGGCCGCGAAGTTAGGAGTGTCTGTACGGACTGTGCAGCGTTGGCTGGCCGCGTATGAGACGGCAGGCATCGCTGGTCTGGTCGATTCGCGGATTCTGGGGAGAACTCGTCGCGGTGTGCATCCGCTGTGGGACGAGGCGTGTCTGGCGGAATTGCGGCAGTACACGAACCGGTCGACTCCGTCCAAGGGCTCCATCATCGATTCCACCGCGATCCGGCTCGAAAACGAACATGGTCCTGGAGCGATCCGGCTACCGTCGCAGGCTACTGCGTACCGGCGAGTGGCAGAACTGTCCAAAGGCAAGTATTCCTTCGGAAGCGCCAAGGCTCGTAGGTCTGTCGCGAACCGGCCCGGCACGCCCTACGGAAGGCTGCGCGCCACACGTCCCGGCGAGTATGTGGTGCTCGATACCAATGACCTGGATGTCTTCGCGATGGAGCCGGTCACGTTGCGGTGGGTTCGGGTCAATTTGACCGTGGCGATGGATCTGTACAGCCGTTGTATTCTCGGCTTGCGGCTGTCGCCGATCTCGACGAAGTCGGTTGACGTCACCAATGTGCTGTTCCAATGTGTATCGCCGCAGACTGCCGCTGAGGGCGGCATCTGGCCTTTCCACGGCGTTCCGGGCACGGTGCTGGTCGGGCATGAAGACATCTCGCCGGTGAAGGTGTGGCATACGGGTGACCTGCTGGCGTGTATGCCGGAGACGGTGGTCTATGACAGGGGGCCCCAGTACATGGCTGCGCATGTCCTGGGCGCCTGCCAACGCTTCGGTATCAACGTCCAGCCGGCAATCCCATACAAGCCCACCGACAAAGCAGCCTTGGAGAGATTCTTCCTGACCCTGCGACAAGGCCTGCTCCAGCACCTACCGGCCTACAAGGGCCCTGATATCGCTTCCCGCGGCGCGGATGTGGAGGGCGAAGCCTTCTATTACGTGAGCGAGTTGGAACAGATCATCCGCGAATGGGTGGGATCGGTGTATCACCGCTCGCGGCACTCCGGGTTGTGTGTCCCGGAGTGCGCAGGCGTGAAGTTGTCGCCAAGTGAGGCTTTCGAGATCGGCGTCGCCGCGGCGGGCGGGGTGACGCTACCGACGAGCCCCGACCTGGCCTACGAATTCCTCGACGTGCAGTGGCGCCACATCACTCACGAGGGTGTGTCGATCGACAATCGTCTCTATGATGGTCCCGGTATTGGTGACTACCGCGACACCCTCTCCCCATACAAGGGAAATTACGCGGGGAAGTGGCCGATATTCGTCGATGTCCACGACATACGGCAGGTGTACTTCCGAGATCCCGATCCGGGGCTTTCACAGTCGGCGAAACCACTCTGGCATACGCTGACATGGGAGCACGCGGCGGCTTTACACCAGCCGTTCAGTAAGGACGCCGCTGAATACGTCAAGCGAGTATCGCTGCGCGAAAACCGGTTTGTCGAGCCTCGCCAAGCCGTGAGGGAGCTACTCGAACAGTGGAGCCGCGGCCAAGTCGAAACCCGCCGAGACCGCAGCTTGGCTCGCCGTCTCAGCGCCCAGCGAGCCACCTACGTCACTGCACCGGAAGATACTGGTGGGTCCCAGGAGCGGCGGGAACGCGCCTCTGCTCCGGGTGTGGCCGACCTGCTCGCCGAACGCGACGCGCGCGCCGCGCAGGTCGAAGCGGCCGACGACCTGGACGTATTCGCCCAGTACTACATCGAGCATCCCGACAGTGACGGCTTGGAGGTACTCGACTGATGAGTAATCCGTGGGCCGCCTGGCTGGCCGAGCATGACACGCGCCGATTCCCGCTATCCCGCAAACAGGGCTGGGATGCCTTCGCGAACACGCCGCCGCGTCCGCGGTTCGACACCTTGACCCGTGAACAGATGTCGCAGCTGAGCGAGGAAGAAGTCGCCGATTACAACCTGGCTCGCTACGTATGGCATGCCAATCCACCGGTGGTCAAGACCCAGCAGCTCAGCGCCGCGTTCGCGCTAATCGATCAGGTGATGTGTGAGAACCACCGCGACAGCGACCGAGTCAAGGGCGCGGTGGTCATCGATGCCAAACCACGATTGGGCAAAACGACCATCGCCGCGCGGTACGCCAAGCAGTTCCATCTCGAACAGATCCGCCGCTACGGACCGGTGACAGCAGAGGGAAACCAGCGCCTACCGGTGGCGTTTCTCTCGCTGGCGGCGGGGATGACACTCAAGGACCTCAACATCAAGATGCTGCAGTTCTACGGCCATCCAGCCGCGCGGGCCAAAACGAAGTCAACGCTGGGATCATTGGCTGTCGACTGCGTCCTCAGCTGCGATACCAGGCTCATCGTGATCGACGACCTGCACTTCATCAACTTCCGGCATCGCAACGGCGTCGATGTGTCGAACCACCTGAAATGGCTGGCCAACGAGATGCCGGTCACGTTCATCTATACGGGGGTCAGGCTGGCGCACAAACACTATTTCGACGAAGGTCTGCTGGGTGAGGAAGCCGAATACGCCCAAACCGCGGCGCGAACCACACCGTGTCCTGTCGTTCCCTTCGCCATCGACACCGCGGCCGGCCTACGCGCCTGGACCGACCTGCTACACGCCTTCGAGGCACACACGATCCTCGCCGATGCCCATCGCGACATGCTCGCAGACCACGCACGCGAGCTATTCCGACGCTCGAAGGGCCGTATCGGGTCCCTGACCGACCTGTTCGATCGCATGTGCTCGCTCGCGATCAACACCGGCGCAGAGACAATCGACGCCAATATCGTCGAGCGAGCAATCGCCGATGGCGCTGCCCAATCCCGCCTCCGGGCCCCCGCCTGATCCTCAAGATCCTGCACGCTGGCTGCTGACGCCGGTGTGCCCCGGCCGCGACATCGATGCCTGGCCCCTGGCCGTTCCGCGGTATCACGATGAGCAGTTCGAACGGTGGCTGGGCCGAGTCAGCCACCGTTACGGTGTATCGCTGAGCCAGATCGTCAAGACGATGGCGCTGCCCTCGATGTCGGAAGACAGCAAAACCGGCGCCGTCATGGCAGTCATGCTGGACTTCGCACAGTTCGCGCGAACGTTGGGGCTCCCGCACAACCAGACCGACGGACCCGCGGAGCCCGATCAGGCCGCTATCGCCGTCGGAAACGCTGTAGACCCACTGAGAGCTGTGCAGCCGATTACCCTCGACCGTTGGTGTCCTGCTTGCCTCGCGGCATCGGGGTATTGGCGGGAGCAGTGGCTGGAATGGTGGGCATTGGCCTGTCCCGAGCATCGAGTCGAACTGGTGTCCCAGTGCCCGAGCTGCGCCAAGAAGCCGTGGTCCTCTCGGTCGTGGGTTTACCGGGCCGGCCCGGTCGACCGGTGCCCGGAGAAGATGCCCGGCTCACACCGGTCCGACTTCTGCGGAGCCGACCTGACACTCGCTCCCGCCAAAACGGTCGACCCGGCCCTGCTCCACGCGCAGCTGCTGTTCGCAGATCTGCTCGATTGCGCCTTCGAGGCACCACAAGAACATGTCACCCTCGGCGAATTCACCGTTCCACGCACGATGGGCCTGCACGCTCTGTGCTGCCTGGCCGCGGCCCTCGCCGACCGGAACGGCAACCGCCCCGACGACTCCCATCGGCTCGTGCGGGCCCTCGCCGATACGTTTGCCCTGTTCGAGGACTTGGTCGCCGACCGAACCAACCACGCACTCGACCTCCTTCTGGCACCGTCCGGCCCGTTGGATCCGCTAAGCACCGGTCGGGGCACAATCACACCGACACCGAACCCACTGCTCACGGCCGCGGCGCTGCGCCGACGCGAGCACCTGATGAAACCGGCTGATCACCTGCTGTTCCGATGTGGACGGACCCACCCGGCGCTGCCACCGGCCCAGCTGGACACCGCCCGGCAACAGCAGGTCGCACCTAGCGACCTGCTGCCCGACCACCGCACCGTTCCGCTCACCGTGCCCGCGACCTGGGTCCCACAGCAACTATGGCCGGAAGCGATCGACGGTATCGGCGATAAGCCCACCACACGCAGTGCGGTCGCCATCTGCCTGTTGCGTCTCGGTCGGGACATACCCACCGGGGCAATGGCATTGGAGTTGGGCCACCCGTGGCAGTCGGCCCGCCGCATCGACGCCGAGATCGCCCGAATCTTCGGTCACCGCCACTGGATGCAGCGGCTGCACGACATCGAAGACCTCGCCTCGAAGCTGCACCACGCGCCACCACCCATCGACTACCGTGCGCGCCGCATTCTCGGCACCCAACCCGAACTCCTCGACACCGCCCTCGACACCGCCAACCACCGAAACCACAGGGAGTCCGAGCAGCTCACCCCCGAGGTGAGAGCACGTTTCTGGGAACGGTTTACCGGCAGCGACATCGCCTGGGCTCCCCCCGTACTGGCTCAGTACTTCCGCGGCACCGCCTACACCCGCTACACCCGAACCCGTCTGGCATGCGACATCCACTGGGACCACACATTTCGCTCTGGCCTGGATACCCTACGAACGATCAGCACCCTGCCCGTGATCGGGCCGCTGGACTGGACACCACCATGGCTCGCCGGAACAGGTCGCGTCACCGCCGGGGCCTGGCAACGCTTCCCCTACCAGCAACTCTTCGACGACCAAGCCACCGACCCCCGGCCTCTGCTCGCCTACACGGTACTGACGGCCCTGGTACCCGACTGGGAAGCAACCGAAAACATATCCCACTCACCGGTGCCGACATCCGATCGCTACCGCTTCTTCGACGCGGTCCCCCAACTGCTTCACGGCAACCGCGGCTCGCTGCGATCGACCCCGTACCCAGGAGAGGAACACCTCGGCGCAATGGTCGCACGCACATGCGGCACACCGGATGCACCACTGCTGCAATTCCTCCTACCGCACCTACACCGATGGCCTCACCGCCAAGACTGAAAGTGCAACGCACCCTGCTCCCAGGAACACCGGGCCGACGCCTGCAGAGTCCCTCACCCGTACCGGCTCCTCCACAGCCAGCCCCCGAACGTGGACCGCCAAGTCCTCGAGCGACTGAGCCACCAGTGGCGTGCCATTCAAATTCCTCATCTACCGCTCCCTCGAACAGGGTTTCGAACTTGCCGAGACAATCGGCACATCACCCGTCTCGCCTGCGAACTGCGCTGGCCCTACCTCCGGTCAGCGCCCAACTCTTCGCTCGGCCTGACCTGCGGTGCCGCTGGAGCAGTGCTTTCGTAGCAGAGTCTCACATCAGGGCATCGCCTCGAACGGAGTGGACCGGCCGGCGGCGCACTGGACAGGCGGGGTCTGAACGTCGAGGGTTAGGCTACGCGTTCTCGTCCTCGATAGGTTCAGTGATCCACTCCGGAGGTACGAGCGCCTGGTTGTTGCTGTAACGCCAGCGTTCGACGACGTGATCACGGAAGAGCGGGGCGGTCAGATCGGCGTGTTCGACGACTATGACCTGAAGGGCACCGTCGAGGGCCCGGGTGGTGTTGACGATGGTCTGGTAGACGTTCAGCAGGTGGCTGAGGTCGCGGGTGGGCTCACCGTAGTCGGCGGGGAAGTACACCTGGGACGGCTGGTCGAGGATCAGCGTCCGCGGGACGGGTGCGCGGTGTTCGCTGAACCACTCGTGCAGGCTCAGCAGCGTGGCGATGTGGTAGCCGAGGTGGTTTTCGGCGCTGCCCATGTCGGCGAGTCGGACGGGGCCGTCATTGGTGTCGGCGACGACGGTCAGCCGGTTGACGTCGAGACGGACGGGCGCGTCTGAGTGGTCGAGTACGAGCGCTGCTGCTTTGGTGCGGATGTTCTGGCTGATCAGCGATAGGTAGCTGGTGAGCCGGTCGTTCTGGGTGTCGTCGCTGAGGAGATCCTCCAGTTCAGCGATCTGCCGTTGTAGGTCCTCGCGGCGATCCTCGACCTGTGGGCCACTGACGTGTTGGGCGGTGGTGTCGAGGTAGAGACTGATGCGGCCACGCACATGGGCGGCGCGCTGCGCGTCGTCCGGCTCCTGCTGCAGCGCGCGCAGCCCGGCGCTGATCTCGTTGATTTCGTCCTGGTTGCGGGTGAGAGCTGCGCGCAACTGCTGCAGTTGCTCCTCTTCCCGGGCCAGTTGCCGTTGCAGCGCAGGCGTGTCGCTGCCAATGACCTGCAGGTCGCCATCGAGTCGCTCTAGGTCGCGCATGATGGCGGTCACCGTGCTGTTGGCCGAGGCGATCGGGCTCTCGCACACCGGGCAGTGAGCGGCCTGGGAGGCGCCCTGGTTCACCCGCATCAGCCCGAGGGACGCGAGGCGGGTGCGCTGCTCGCGTGCTTGTCCGGCGAAGTCGTCATTCTCCTCGAGCGCGCGTTTGAGGTCGGCGATGCGAGCCCGAGACTGTCCGACTGCACGGCGTAGTTGAGTACGCCGGTCAGTGGCGGCGGCCAGCGGATCGCCGTCGCTGTCGCGGTGGTTCTCAGCCGCGGGCGCGAGCTGGATATCGCCTTCGAGGGCGAAGCGGAGCAGGCCGGAGACTTCCTCGGCGGTCGGCTCGCTGTCGCGCTGTGAAAGCAGCCCTGCCTCGAGCGCTTCGGTCAGCAGGGCTCGGGCCTGGCCCGAGGCTGGGCCGAGGTCGCGGCTCTGGGCGAGTTTGGCCTCGAGATCGGAGAGGTCCCGGCGCAGCAATCGCAACCGGTTGCGTCGCGCAGCCTGTTCGGGATCGACAGCGCCGAGGAAGTACGGGATCACGCCGCGGATGGTGTTCGGGCGCCACTCCTCGCCTTGGGAGTGGAACAGCAGATCGGGGTTGGCGACCTCGTTCTGTGCCTGGAAGCAGAAAAACAGCGCGTGACGGATCGAGGGAGCGATGGTCTGGGCGCGGGCAAACGCGGGAACCTTGACAGTCCGGTCGATCCCGGAGAAGTCGCTGAGGAGGTCCTTGGCGACGTCCAGCGGTGTCGTGAAGGACAGCTCCTCCAACGAGGGAGTTGGGGTGCCAGCAGCCTGGGAGAGGATGCACAGCACCGTGCTGACGGCGGCTCCGCGCTCGGGGGCACGTCGAGCGACGAAGAGCTGCTGGCCCGGTTTGACCAGGGTGACGGCGTAGGCGCCCACATATTTGCGGACTTTGCCGGCCTTGACGGGGTGGTCGGAGCTGGCCAGGCAGTAGTCGATGATCGTCAGTAGCGCGCTTTTCCCGCGCCGGGAGTCGCCCGTGACGATATTGAGGGTGCCGGTGCGGAAGGGGACCGTGCGGGCCTGCCCGGGCTGCTTGCCGTAGACGGTGACCGCCTGGACCTGAAAGGTCACGCTTGTACTCCCAGGAGGGTCAGGACGGTGCTGATACTGCCGGTGCTGGGCAGCCAGCGCCCGAGTAGCTGGGCAGCCTGCTGAATCGCGGTGTGCTGCCCGGGGCCGTCGTTGACGGCCTTCACAGCCCGCGGTGTCAGGGTCAGCCCGGGGCCTTGCAACCTGAGCACATCGCTCTGCAGAGCGAACAGCAGCCCCGGCCGCACGACGGTGGCGAGGGCGGTAGCGTTCAGGCCCATCGCTACGCGCACGGCCTCGTTTGCGTCGAGCCAGCCCATCAGCCCTGTTCGGGTGGTGGCCGGCAGCACCGCTCGGATGGACGGCTGGAGGGCCATGACCGCGGCGGTCACGGCGACCGGAAACGGGCACGCCGAGCGGTACTTCTTCTCGTAGCCCTGCACGGCCCGGACGCACACGAGTGCGGTGAAAGCCGGGTTGAACAGGGCGCGCTCCTCCCGACTGAGGTCAAGATCGGCCATCAGCGGCTCCGGCTGGCTCGAGCAGGGCAGCCAGGCGGGCGGTGAAGTCCGGGTGCCACCCGACCTGCAGCTCGTCCGCGAGCATCTGGTAGGAGCCCTTGGTGACGAATACCTCGTCGCACCCGGGGCGGATGCGCATCCGGGCGTCGTGGTCGACCCACCGATAGATCAGCTTGGCCTGACGCTTCATCTCTTCTTCGGTGGCTTCCTCGCCGAGTTCCTCGCGCATCTCCGCGAAGCGCGACTCCCACTCCTGCACGAGTCTGCCCTCGTAGGCGCCGAGCTCCCCGGTACGCACCAGATTCTCGTCGGCCCAACGGGATCGTTGGGCGAAGGCCCGCACCCAATCTCGCACCGCGTAACCAATTCGTTCGGTGCCTACGCCGATCAGCCGGAGTTGATGGACGAAGATCTTGTCGGCGGCATCGACGGCGGCCGGGGACTCAGCAGTCAGCGCGAAGATGTCGGGGTCGATGGGCAGGTTGTGTTCACCGATCTGGTTCCGTAGATCGTTGAACAGCTCGTCGAACTCGGCGCCGGTCACGGGCTCCGATCCCGGGTAACTCATCTGGACGGACGCCCGTTCGAAAAACCAGCCCTCCAGGCGCTGAAGAAAGGCCTCGGCGTAGCGTCGCTCGACGGCCAGATTCGCGTAGCCCAACAGGTCATTCCTGATCTCATCCATACCCGGTGCACAACCGATGACTTCGATGCGGCTGACGAGTTCGGCCCGGGATCGCTGGTCGAGCGCGTCGAATGCGTCGAATGCCTTGGCGAGAGTCTCGCTCTTCGACGAGCGGCGAGCCTTGACGAGGCAGTCGGCGGCGGCCTGCTCGTCGCGGTGCCCAGTATCCTTGGGCTGCAGAAAGTATCCCGCGCTGCGCTCAGGCAGCTCTGCGGTGGTAATCAGGTAGAGGCTTGTCTCGGCAAGGTCGATGCGCTTCTCGGTGACCGCCTGCGACCAGACCCTGAGTGTCTTCCATAGGTCCGACGACAGGTCCGTCAGTTTCACGTTGTCTGCCCGCTTCTTCAGCTGGGTGAGCTCGGTGCGTGACCCTATGAGGGCCTGGACGTCGTCCGTTGCCTCAATCGCCACGCTCCACTCGATCCCGCCCCTCGAGAGCTCCACACATCGCTGGAGAGCCACGCGCAGCTGGTAGAGGTAGCCGAGCGCTGACGCCGATGCCTCGAAGGGATTCACAGGGCTGTTCATACCCCATCGCCTCCCTCTGATTACCGAGTACAACGATCATTACATGGCCGTGGCGCAATTCGAATACCGATTTTCGAACTTGCCCAACCCTTTCGAGCGCGGTCCAGCGGTCTGTCGTAGCTGCGCCGACTTTGCCGACGGCCCGCGAATCAGCGCGAGGTGGGCGGCTTGGTCATGCCTATCACGATGATGCCGGGCGGGTGCGGATCAGCTCGTGCGCAGCGAGAACGTCAGCGGTGACTTGGGCGAGTCGTCGATCGTCCACGCCATGTATCTCGGCGGCATGATCGACAGATCCGGAGCTCGGTGCCGCTGTCGTCGCGGTTGTGGATGGTCTGGGCGTAGTAGCGGCCGAGTCCTTCGTCGCAGCCCCGAGGCGCCGTGCCGCTGCCCGCTCGACGACGCGAAGTCTCAGTTTCCGACACATAGTCGCAGCGCTCCGAGACGTCCATCCGTGCGAGCTGCTTCATGCCCACGCAGCCGCTCGAACCTTGTATACCCTCATCCCGGCCACAGCAGTGGGTTACCTCAATCGTGAATGCCCGAGGCAGCCCACTCGTCGCTGAGCCGATTCAGATTTGCCCGCAATGCCGGAGAACGCTCACCTTCGGCGACTTTCACCAACTTCGCCCAGCGCAGCTTTCCGCTGGTGACGGCCTGCGCCAGCGCACGCGATAGTGCAGGCCACCCGCCGTCGACGGTCGTCTCCCAGCCGCCCCGCAGCAGTTCGAGTGCCGCGATCTCGCCCGGAGTCAGCGACGTGCGTTGCATGTTCGCTCGGCTGGTCACCGCGACCGGCAGTCTCCGGGGGGAACTACCGGTCACTGCCAATGTCGGCCTCGACGGCACCTGTGTGGTCAGACCGAACCAGCGGGCAGCAGTAAATCCTGCTGGACCGACACCTCGAGTACCCAGCACCGCGAAGGCGATATCGGTGGATGCCGGAAGGGCCATACCGTAGCGGGTGCGCTTGCCCTTCCAGTACACGCCCTTGGCCACCCGGACCAGCTCGCCACGTTCACGCGCACGTTTGAGCGCTGATGAGGAGGCAGCAGCCGAGCCCGGCAAGCGGCTGGCGTGAACGAAACTGCCCACCGGGATGCTTTGCAGCTTCTCGGTAGCAGCACCCCACACAGCAGCCATGATCAAAGACTACCGAAAACAGCCTCCACCATCAGCCGTAAAAGCAGATCTCTACATGCCGTTTGTATCGCGTGCGATACAATAGGTGGGTCGATGCGATTTCTGTGTAGACCTATCAGCGCGGCATCGGGGTGACTGCGGCGTGCGATGATGCCGCCATGCCGGTGCCGGAAGCCTCGCTGACTCCGCAGCAGAGGAGGGAGCGCAAGATGAGGCGCGACGCAGTCGGCGCCGCTATTCGACGTGCGCGTGAATCGGCCGATATGACTCAAGATGAACTGGCCGAGGCCTCCGGTTTGTCACGGCCGTCGATCGCCCGAATCGAGTTGGGCACCAGCGGCGTGCAACTCGATCGGCTCTTCGAACTGGCCGAGGCGATGTCCACCACGCCCTCCGCGCTGCTCGCCGACGCGGAACGTGAACTCGCCCGCCACCACCAGCGATGACCACGCTTCTGCCGTGGATCCGGAGGCCGATCCGCTTCTCGGCGCCGATTCCGTGGCGGCCCGCGAGCGTACGCATTCGACAGCGGCGGCGATGTTCAGTGGGCCTGCCCGCTGCACACCGCGGCGGTGGTTGACTCTGTTCCGCATCGACTCTCGACTCCTTTTCCTACGGCGCTGCGATCGGAGCCTGCACTACCGCCGACGGCGGATTGCGGTGGCCGGAGGTGGCCGATTCGGGTGGCTCCGCATCCGGGTGAGTTGCGTAGTAGCTGGCTGGCACGAGTGTCACAGCGCTACGGTGTCGGGCTGCGGGATCTGGTCTGGGACCTGCGCCTCGACGACGGGTCGCGGCGTGCGCCGGCGCTTCTGATCGATTCGGCTCCCGCCCGCTGGTGCGCTGCGCTGGGCATCACCCGCGAGTTGTTTCCGGCCGCTGATTGCGACAGCGACTGGCCGTATACCTCGTGGAGTCCGATCGATCTGCGGAGGCCGTCCCCGGGCCGGTATTGCCGACGTTGCCTCGCCGAAAGCGGGTACTGGCAGCGGTCGTGGCTACGCGTGTGGATTCTGGGATGCCCCCGGCACATGATTCGGCTCTCGCAGGCCTGCCCTTCGTGCGGCAGGCGGCCCTGGTCCGACCACGCCTGGCAGTCGATGCCCGCGATACCCCACCAGTGCCTCAATCGCCTGCCGGTCGGCTCGGTGGGCGGACGGCGCAGAGTCCGTCCGATCTGTGGCGCCGATTTATGCCTGGGCCCGACTATTGGGCTCTCGGCTGACGAACTGCTAGCCCAGGACCTGCTGACCCGTCTGCTCGACGAGGCCGCTACCGAATCCTGCGGTTCCAGGCGATGCCACGGCGTCACGGTGACACCGGCCATGCGGCTGCATGTCTTCACCGAGTTGCTCACCGAGAATCTGGCAGTCGGCGACGAGAACGGCCGGCCCGGTTTGGCGACCGCACTGGCGAATACCGCACGGCAGTTCACCGCGTTCGATTCCACGTCACGTATCGACGGCGCGGTTCCCCGACAGCGTAGGGTGATCAGTCCGCTGGGTTCAGGCCGGATCGTCCTCCGTCGCCGGCACAGTCCGATCGTCACCGCCGCCTGCTTGGCCGCACAGGGCACGAACTTCGCGCCGGCCACCCAATTGCAGTACCGCACCGGGCGCCGCCGGCCGGCCTATCCGATCGACTGGCTGCCCCAGCAGTACGAGCCGGCTCTGCTTCTTCCCGAGCACCGCACGGACCCCCTGATCGTTCCGCTCGAATGGGTACCACAACGCCTGTGGCGCCATGAGGCCCTGGGCGAGCCCACGCCCGGTCGCGCCGTGGTGCTGGCGATGTGCCTGCTGAAGCTGGGCCGCACTGCGGGATGGGCGACGATTGCGAGCTGGCTCCACCTGCCCCGCACTGTCCGCGTCACTGTCCGGACCGAATTGACCGACCTGCGCAGAACAGGCGCCTGGAATGGGATGCCCGCGGCATTGGAGCAGGTGTTCGAGACCCTACGACATGAGCCACCCCCGATCGACTATCAGGCCCGACGCAAGGCTGGCGCGCTACCAGGTCTGATAGACCAGGCGTTACGGGAGGCAGTCGACGCAGAAGCGATCACGGAAACCTCACCTGCCGTCCGCGCCCGCTTCTGGGAGCTGCTCACCGGAGGCTACGCCGCCTACGATCCGACCGGCCCGGCATCACCGTGTGTCGGCGACCGCTACCCAGGAATCGGTGAGGATCCCCCCTGGCTCACGCTCTTCGACATTTTCCGCGAGATCAGTCCCGTATCGATCGAAGGGCCACTGACATGGACGCCGACATCAGGCGCGGGCCGGACTCGTTAACTCACGCCAACAGGGGAATTCATTGCCTCATCGCGCGGCGATCCAGGCGTATACAGGCCGCGCCTCGCGCCACCGCGCTATCCGTTCTTGTCACCGCACCGCAGCAGTTGTCGTGCCATAGTCATGACGTATGGTATCGCACGCGATACATTTGGCAGGGCGTCGAGGTGTTTTGGCGTCCATGGAACCAGGTCACCGGCCGCGCCGTGTCCTTCGGCTCAGCGCGCTGTCGGTCGGTGACAGCAGTGAGGTGTTCGAACCCGTAAGCGATGTTAGGAGAAAGCATTGTCGATATTGATCGTCACCGGCACGAATCTCCCAGGAGAAAGGCGACCGGGCCCGTTCGTCATCGGTCCGGTGCTCAATCTGGGCCATTCGGCGAGTTCCTCCGGGCGGCAGAAGTGAGGAAATACACCGACGAGTTGAAGGCCCACGCGGTGCGTTCCTTTCGTGATGCAGACCCCCAGCCATCCATTCGCCAGCACGCACGCGATATCGGCGTGAATCATGAAGCACTACGTTCCTGGATCCGGCAAGCAGATACCGATCCGGGAGACCGTGAGGGTAAAGCGTCAGGGGATCTGATAGCCAAGAACCGGGAGCTCAGGAAACGGATCGCAGACCTGGAGAAGACCAACTCGCTGTTGCGTTCGGCCAGCGCCTACTTCGCCTCGGAGATCCATCACGCTCAGCGGTAGCCGACATCTCGGATCCGTTGCCGGGACAGCGATTTCCTCGATGACGAGGCAGGCGCCGTCCGGACCGCTCTGCCCTCGAGAACGAGCCGATGCGGCCCCTGCCCGGATCAGGCACGGTTCGTCGTGCGGCGGGCCACGCCAGCCAAGCGACGCTGTCGGCCTTATTCGATCGTGGGAGGGGCGACCGAGCCGGTCGGGGCCGGTCGTCTTACCGGGTCGGTTCGATGACCGCGGCCCACAGCGCACAGGAGTTCCAGGCCCGTTCGGTGATCAGCGCATGTCCGTCGAGGCCCCAGGCCGGCCCCCAACTGTTGCGCACGCACACCAGATGGTGGCCGGCCGGAAGGTCGTCTAAGGAGTTGTCGAGCCGGGCGATGCCGACGACGGTGATCGCGTGGCCGTCGCTGCCTCGCTCGGTACCGTCGACGATGCCATGGGAGGGATTACGGAACGCTGTGGGGATCCGGATCACAGCTACTGGTAGTAGTTCGGCATCGAGCTGGTCGGCCAGTCGTGTGGGTGTGTGGGGAACCCGTCGAGGCGCGGCGGTGTGGAACGGGCCGGTGACCGCGGCCGGGGGATGGTAGGCAGCGGTGTCGCTGTGTCTCGGGTCGTAGGGCCACTGGTCCCGCGGAGGTTGACCGGAATCCCGCAAGGCCCGACGCAGGCCGAACAGGGTGCCGTGGCCTCGTGGTCCGCACGCCCAGTGCAGGTACTCGATACTGAGCGGGCCTAGTCGGTGGTGTTCGTGAGCGGCGGTGGCCGCCCACGCCAGACAGGTCCGCCGGATGCCTTGATCGCCGACCGCGTCGGTATGTGCACGACGGTCGGCGAGCCAGGTGAGGTTCACGCTGCCGCCAACTCCTGGACTCGACGCCCGTTCTGCTCTGGTGCCAATCCCTGGTCGGGCAGCGTGCGTCGCGGCGCCGCGCTCACCGTGACCCGGCACATCGCCATCGGCGCCACTGTCGGCTCCCACTCCCGCCGCAACCGCAGCTGGAGCGTGTGTCTCCCGCTGGTCCCGGGCGAGACAACGAAGATTCTGGTGCCGGGCCCTGGCAGGACTAGATCCTGGTCTTGGTCGGCGAAGAGGCCGAATTGCCCGTCGTGTTCATCATCCTGCGCAGGTTCGGTGAAGTGTTCCTGGTGAGAATGGAATTCGGCGAGCAGGTCGAGCCCGGCCGGTGGAAGGCCAGGACCGGTCGGCGCTGCAGTGGCAGGTGCGACGTCGATTTGGGAGCCTCCATCCCACCGCAGCCTGGGTGCCGACGCGACCGAATCTCGCGCCGGTCGTGCGGGTGGGTCACCGAGGCTCCAGGTATAGCCGGTGCCAAGGTCTTCGGGGACACGGATGTGGATCTCGTCGCCCACACGGCAGGTGAGCGATCGTGTGACCTCGGTGCCGAGCTCGAGGGCCAGGTTCAGCGTCCACAGGTCCGCGCGTGCGTCGGCGATGGCGGGGCCACCGCGTAGCGCGTCTTTGGCTCGGCGCACACCGGTTTGGGAAAGCGTGGCGGCGGCCCGGCGATCGAGTTTGTTCAGATCGGCCAGCCCCCACACCATGGCCGTGTAGCTGACAGCGAGGTCACGGCTAGCGAGGTAGATATCGCCGGCGGTGGGGTCGGCAGCGGCCCCGAGTCGGCGCAGGGTGTGGTTGACCAGGGGGCCGGGCATCAGTAGTGCGGCCGCAAAGGCTTGTGCCTGGTGTTCGCGGACGGCCACCTCGGCGCCGGCTTCGACGGTGTCCTGGTCGTCGGTGTGGCTGCCATGACCGAGCAGATGGTGTCCGAGTTCGTGGGCGCAGGTGTAGCGCTGCAGCACTTCGGGGTGGCGGCTGTTGACGACGATGCCCGCGGCCGCGTTGTCGTGGAGATAGAACCCGTAGGTGCTGTCCATCGGTTGGGCGGCCAGCCATACCCCGAGACGTTGGGTGAGCGCGAAAACGTCCACCGGCCGGTCCATGGGTGTGCTCATGCGTTGATGCAGGCGCGTAGCGCGCATGCGGGCCTCCGCGAGCGCGTTGCGGCGCGTGAAAGGGCTCATCGTGGCACCGACCTATCTCGGTCGTGGCTGGCCGGCCTCGTCGTCCAGTTGGGGCGCGGGCCCGGCGTTGCGTAGGAACTCTGCGAAACGCAGTACCTGCATTCGGTCGCGATCGGACAGGGTTTTGGCCGTGCGGAACAGGGCTGTTGTAGTTTCGTCCTCCTCGACCGCGGCTCCCAGAAGGCGATCGACGCTGGTGCCGAACAGCTCGGCCAATCGTTTGAGTTCTTGTCCGCTGACTTTGCGGCGGCCGGTCTCGATGGCGCTGACCGCGGCGCGTGAGGTCTTGAGAACTTCGGCGACCTGCTCCTGTTTGAGGTTCAGGTATTCGCGTTCGCCACGGATTCTCTCGGCCAGACGCCGCCCCTCGTCGTCGACACGGATGTCGTCGCGTCCACCGTCGTGGGCGGTCATCGTGGGCTCCTCTCTTTCCATGGTGGTCGGCCGGACCGGGTGGGTAGGACCGCGATCGCTGCGGCGATCGCGAGGTCGGTCTCGTGACCGAGCGAGACCGACCATTCCCACAGGTGAGCGTCCTCGGGCCAGGGCAGCCCGGCGATCGGGTATACCCACGGCCTGCCGTTTGCTTCGCTTCGGATTTCGATCTGTTGCGGACTCAGCCCGCGGAATCCGCTGCCTACTGCTTTCGCCACGGCCTCCTTGGCCGCCCATCGCCCGCCGAGCCGGTCGGCGCGGCCCTGGCAGTATCGCAGTTCGTCCTCGGTAAAGGTATTACTCAAAAACCGCGATGCGGTGGCAGATTGCAACTGCCGCGTCAGGAGGGTGAGGTCGCAGGCATCCACACCGATCCGCACGTTCAGCCCCTGCGGCCCGACCACGCAGCCGGCGAGCAGGTCACGCGCACGTCGCGCACGGTCGGAGTCTGCGAATCCGGCCTGATCCTGCGGATCCGGGCCTCGCCAGGTCGAGGCGGTCATGACGTGGCAACCCGTGCCGGTGACGGTAGTTCCAGGTCGCTCCAGGATGCGCCGAGCCCGCGGTTGGACACCTCGATCGGACCGACCTCGCCTTGTGCCTCGGCGGCACGGGCGAGCAGGTCACGGTTGTGCGCGGTCGTGCCCATCTCGAGGTCGGCGTGGGTACCGACGATCATCATGGCGCCGACCTCTCGGCCGCTCTCGCGTGCCAGAAAATTCAGCAACCGTGCCAGGCCGAGGAAGTTCCCGTACGCGCGGGCGATGTAGTGATGGCGGCGGTAGAGCGCGGTCAGATGTATCGCACCATCGAGCACGGTGAAACTCAGATGCGCCAGACACGGATTGCCCCGGATACGCCGGTCCTGCGGGCCGATGACCAGCGCATCGGCCGTGAGAGCGTCGCCGACGAGCTCGGTCGACTCACCTGGGAAGGTCAGCGGCGCCTCGTAGCGGTCCGACCATGTCTTGCCCTCGGCGAGCACGTCGAGGAATTTTTCGAGCTGGTTGACCTTCGACCCATCGGCACGCGGATAGGAGACCAGGCGTCCGAAGTAGGTGCCCCACTCGTTTCGGCGCCGCTCGTGCAGGTCGCCTACACGCTGGGCTCTGTCGAAGAACTCGGCGGCAGCGCCGGGATGACCCGGGTTGTACATCGAGATGGGGAAGATCGTGTTCGCCACGGTGTGGACACTGTGCAGGGTCGGTGGCCTCTTCACACCGTTACCGCGAGCCAGATCGGCCAGCGACTCTTCGAGCACCCGGCGTATCCCCAGATCCTCACGCAGGGGATCGGCGATGCTGACAGCCAGATTGACCAGGGTCCGGCCCCGAGCCCGGGCCAGTGCCTGCGCAGCTTGCAGCCATGCGTCGCCGATATCACCTGCGTGGATGGAGGTGGCCATGGGTCTCATCATCGTCGACCGCCCATCGCGGCGGTGATCGCGGTCTGCAACGCCCCCACGGTGGCGAACTGATCGCGGCGTAGATCCGCCGGTTTCGGCAGATGCCAGGTCAGGCCCAGAATGTGCTCAACGTGTGCGACCACCCATTCGGCCAACCTGCTTTCCAGCTCGAAGGCGTAGTCACCACCCACCGCGGTGATCGCATCTTCGACCTCGTCGGGGGTCACGACGTTGAATTCGGCGATCCCGGCAACCAACGCATCGCGCAGAACGTCTTCGT
This sequence comes from Nocardia sp. X0981, assembly GCF_977089955.1. NCBI lineage: Bacteria > Bacillati > Actinomycetota > Actinomycetes > Mycobacteriales > Nocardiaceae > Nocardia > Nocardia sp. X0981. The sequence continues at coordinate 1,288,992 of NZ_OZ372435.1, forward strand.
CGACCATCGCTACCTCCTCGACGCTTGACTTCCAACCACAATAATGTGAGCGTGATTGATAATCAATCATAGATGGGGTGGATGATGGATTTCGACGGTTACCAGAGTGAGGCGTGGGCCTACGACCAGCATCAGGGCGATCCCGAGCGGGCATTGACGATCGCCCTGCTCGGGCTCGGAGGTGAAGTGGGGACCTTGCAGGCCAATCAGAAGAAAATCGTGCGCGATGGCGCCATACACCGGGACCACCATGCGGTCGCGGTGGAGGATCTCGGCGACATCCTGTGGTACGTCGCCGACACTGCGACCTGGCTGGGCGTCAGGCTCGACGAAGTGGCCGGTGCGAACCTGTCCAAGATCGCGTCGCGCTGGCCGCGGCAGGGCTCACCGCTTCCCTCTGACCAGCCGCAATCACCGGCGAGAGTGGCGACGGCGCCGGTGGAGCGCATTGGTCCCGCGCGAGTATTCGACCGCCTCGACGCGCCCGATACCCAGCGGTTGCCCCGCCGGCTAGAGGTTCTTATCGCGCCGTCCCCGCGCACGGTCGAGGGTCTGCCGCCGCTGGTGATGCCGGTGAGCGGCGATAGGGCGTGCGGAGATCCGTTGGGTGACAATGCCTATTACGAGGACGGCTACCGCTATCACGACGTCTTTCACCTCGCTCATCTCGCGATTCTCGGATGGAGCCCGGTGGTGCGGGCGCTGTTGAAACGCAAGCGCAAGTCCAGCCCGCGGATCGATGATGTCGAGGACGGGGGGCGCGCTATCGCGATCGAGGAAGGTCTGTCGGCATTCGTGTTCGAAGCCGCCGGTCGCGCAAGCTATTTCGCCGGGGCAACGGTGGTGGACAGCGAGATCCTGCGCCTGTGCCGCCGGATGACCACCAATCTCGAAGTCGGCGTGTGCACCGAGATGGAATGGGAGAGGGCCATCCTTGAGGGCTTCCGCGTCTGGCGGGCGGTGCACGAGCTGGGCGCGGCGGCGGTGTTGTGCGACCTCGATGCCCGGACCCTGACCGCTCGGCCTCTCACCGACGCCGAGCGTGGGCACCACGCTCGGGTCTGCGAACGCACGATCGCCGAGAAGAGCGGGGACGGAGGGTCCGAGGTTCGGCCAGACATCACGGTGTAACGCGGTCGGTTAGTTCAGTCCCCATTTCGGGGGGAACCACGCGGTCACCCGATCAGGAACGGGCGCGAACAGCTGTTTGATCCGGGTCCTGCCGCTGTGGCCGGCGACCTCCGGGTGCATGACCCGCGCGTATTTGTCGACTTCGCAGAACAAATTCTGGCAGTCGATCAGTTGCAAGGGGCGCCGGCCGCCCAGACCGGTGAAGACCAGGCCGAGCCGCTGGAAGTGGTCGTGCTGATGCTCGGCCATATAGCGGATCACATCGGCTTCGATGCCATTGGCGGCGGGGCCGAAGCATTTGCGAATCCCGTCGCGCGCGCCCGGGCCTGGGACGACGAACTCCATCTCATCGAAGTTCAGAGCGGTCGAGTAGTTCAAATCGATCGCGAACTGGAACGCCAGGAAGTCCCCCATGGCGGGATAGGCCACCAGCGCGTGGAAGACCTCCTGTAACGAGGTGGCCGCGGCGAGCTGCTCGGGTAGGCCGGTGGCCATCATGTGCTGCAGCAACCGCAGGTGGTTGGTGTGTTTGCGGTCGGCACCGAGGCGCGGCGGAGGCACCACATAGGCGGCGGAATACAGTTTGCGGCCCTGCGCGAACTCCGTAGTGAGAACCTCGTTGAAAGCGTTCAGGTCGAACTTACGCCAACTCACCGGGCCGAAGACCTCGTTCAGCAATTGCCAGGTCGAGACCTTGTTGAACAACTTGAACAGCAAGGTCCTGAACAGCACCTCGTCGAGGTCCTGATCACCGCGATAGCTCACCTCTCGGATCAGGTATTGGCTGACCCGGTCGGCCGCGCGATAGCAGTTGGTGAAGCGATGCCGCAGCAGCACAGGGTCGGCAGTCCACGGCCCCGCCCGCCCCGCCAGACGTGCCTCATAGATTTCTTGACGGCGAGCAGCGAAACGCCAGTAGGTGTCGAACACCGGCGTCGGTCGTAGCCTCCGCCCAGCGATCGTCACCTCTGTACCTGCCATCGATGACAGTGTGCCCGCGCCCGGCTCCGACACCAGCGCGGGGACCTCCAGATCGAGCTCGCACTGCCCGGCACCGGCCGTCGTCAGCACCACCGTCGATACCTCCTATTGCGTTACGTGAAACGCGTAACGCGTTACATTGTAAGCGTGTCAGTGCAGCGGCGGGAGGTGATCCGCGATCTTTCGGCAGCGGTCTTCGGCAACCGCTATATGGTCGATGTCGTCTCGGCCATCACTCGCCTCAGCGCCGACAACGACGCCCTCACCGTCAGGATGATCGCTCGGGCGACAGCGGCCCCGCATACACAGGTTCCCGATGGACTGGTCAAGCAAGTTGTGAAACGTCTGGTCGATGCCGGCTTCCTGGATGAGCTGCCCCGCACTGGGCCGCGGGCACCGCTGTATCACAGACTCGACCGGGGCAACCGAGCCTGGACGGCGCTGGCACAGTTGAGCATCGCACTCGAGGCCGGCCCGGCCGCCGACTCCCACGGGACCGCTGAGACCCTCTGAACCACGGCGCCCGCGGCAACGTCAGTGCTACGCCACGGTTGGGTCCTCGGCTAACACCTCGACGGGCCTCCTGCGGGATCGATGCGCATTCGGCCGGTCCCAAAGCATCGCGATCGGCCCGGGCACCCTAAGTCTTGACATCCACGCCGGAGCAGCGCACGTTGAATTTGTGGCGGCTACGGCAAACCGGCAGATACGAGCGCTGGCCGGGCTCGCGCGCGAGGTCGGGAGTGGTCGCTGCTATGTGTACACCAGCGCCGGTACCGGGTGAAGAGCTATGGCCGGTCCGCATCGAGACCCGCGCCTGGACACACCGACACGTGAACATCCTGCCCGCCCCGGGGGGCACAGCTTCACCCCGTGAGCGAAACCCGCACCACCGAAGGGACCGTCACCATGACGGAAATCGGCAAGGGGGCCACCGAACACTCATCCGGGGGTCCGCCGAACGCGCACGGCGGCGGACTGCCCTATGGACCGGTAACCGCTGGCCACTACCTCGACCGGACTGCCCGCCCGGAGTCCACCGAGCGCACCTACGGTTGGGCCCAGCGCCGGTTCTTGGCTTGGTGCACCGAGACCGGGCAAACGGCGCTGCCCGCGAGCCCACGCACCGTCGAGCGGTTCCTGGCTCTGTCCGCCGACCGCGACGGCTTGGCCGCCAATTCCATCGGCGTCCTCTGCGCGGCCATCGCACGCGCCCACCAGGACAGCGGGCTGGCCGACCCCACCGCAGATCCCGCTGTCCGGGCCGTGATGGCAGAACTCCGTGCTGTACACGTCCCACAACAGACACCTGCCGCGACGCTGCGGGTTGTGGCCCGGATGGTTGAGACCGCCCAAACCACGGCGCTGACGTGGAAAGAACAGGTCGCCGCACGCCGCGATATCGCGCTGCTGTGTCTGGGCTTCGCGGCGGCGCTGCGCCGCAGCGAGATCGCTGCGCTGGTCGTCGGTGATCTCGTCGTCGAGGCCGGCCTCGCTGGCGAGCCGCTGCTGCGGCTGCGAATCCGCAGGCACGAACGAGCGCGGGCCGAGAACGCCTATGCCTATATCCCCCGGGGCCGAAATGATGGGCTGCGCTGCCCGTGGTGTGCAGTGGCGCGATGGCTCGATATTGTCGCGGTCTGCGACGGCGCGGCCGCCGTCGAGCGCCGCCGCCAGCAACAGGCCTCGATCATGGACCCGCCTGCGGTCGAGGATGCCGTGGCCGTGTCGGTGCAGCGGTTCGCACGTACCGACACCGCCGCCGCGCACAGCCATCGCTGCGACGGTGCGTGGCCGGATGCCGTTGATACTGCAGCCCCGCTGTTCCGACCGGTCGACCACGGCGGTGCCCCTCGCCCGGCTCCGTTGTCGGATCGCTCGGTCGGTCACATCCTCGAAAAGCGTTCCCGCGCTGCTGGCGTCGAGGTGATGCGCGCTCACAGCCTCCGCGCCGGCACCGCCGCCGAGGCATTCGACCGCGGCGCCACCGTCGAAGAGGTGCAGGCACTGGGACGGTGGAAGAACTCGGCCACAGCGCTGCGCTACGACAGCAGCCATGTACCCCGCAGCACTCGTGTCGATCTCGGCCTGTGATGCCCCGAGGCACAATCCACCCGCGCAGGACGAACGATGACCGGACTCCACAGCGACAGGTCTGTCACCACCGCCCTCCCTGGCCTCACCGGCGAAAAGGCCCGCGAGTGGCGGCAGTTCGTACGCTGGGCGCGGGCCACCGATCAGCCGGCGTTGCCCGGTGGTGGGTATTCGGCTGCCGTCACGCTTTCCTATCTCGAGGAAAACTCCGGAACATCGGGCATGCGGCGCAACCGCGTCACCGCCCTGAACGCCGCCCACCACCTCATGGGCTGGCCGGCCCCCGGGGACGCCGAACCGGTGCGCCGCGCTCTAAACCCCGAACGGGCCGCCCGGCTGAGCGATATGAGGGCCCAAGCCGACCCGACACTCCGCCGGCTGCCCACCACCAGCTGGCCCGAAGGCCTGTGGGGTCGCCGTGACGCGGTGATCCTGTTGCTGGGCACTGCCGGCCTGCGCTGGGCCCAGATCGCCAACCTCACCCAGAACCAGATCCGAGTCACCCACGCCGCAGTCACTGTGGGAGCCCAACCGCTGGTCGAGCTGCCCGCTACCGGTGAACCCGAGACCTGCCCGGTCGCGGTGTTCCGACGCTGGCAGGCCATCCTGGCTCACGCACCCGAACCCCGCGGTCATCTCATTGCGGAGCGGATCCTCACCGGTGCCGAAGGCGACGATCCGGAGCTACTCGAAGCGTTCTCCGGACAGCCCTATCTCACTGAATTCGATGCCTGCGGCATCGCCCACGGCTACATCGGCGAACTCGACCCCCTACCAGCCGAAACCATCGCAACAATCACCCTCGCCGCAGTACGCCCGTGCCCGGCGGCTACCGCTGCCACGGCGCTCGACCCGAACTACTACCAGCGCGGTATCGCCGCCCGGCACCGCGCCCAACCTCTCCTGCACGAGCTCGACGACATCCTCGACCGGATCGAGGCACTCCCGGTCCCCGCGGTGCTGGACTTCCCACCGGGCGCCCATCGCCCCGCGCTCGTGTAAGCACACAATCCGCGCGGACAACCAAAACCGGATCGTGAACATCACGGGCCAGGCTCCGAAAGGCCGCGTGGCCAAGGTGAACCACCGCCTCGACCGGCCCCGGTCATGAGCGTAGACAGAAGTCGCTGTCCGGCGGACCCGAGTCGCTCCCACTTCACCGAGCCAGCGCTTCAGTACCTTGACATAGCCGCTGAGGTGGCGGAGATTGACTGAGGGATGGCGTCGTCTCCGCAGGTAGCAGGCGGATGATGCGACGTATCTCCCGGGAGTGAGTACAGCACTTCGAAGCAAGCGCCGCCCTCGGTACGGCCCCGGCTGGCCGGCAAGAGCATCGGCAGTTCAACCGCAGAGCGCTGATCTGTACCAGGACCTCAGTAAGTGCACAGCCGACCAAACACAAAGCCACCAGCGATGAGATTCGAGAAGCCTCGGTGATGCGACGGCAGACCTGCGGAGCAGTAGCAGAGCAGGCTTGAAAGCTCCTGCTCAGCCGCCGAGGCCCCGAAGCGACGCAGGGACAAACTTTCACGGAGGGACCGCCACCGTGATAGACCAGGACGCAGTATCGGCGATCGGACGCCATGGCATGCAACTCACCGATCGCGAGGTCGGAGGTGGGACGGACGACGCCGATGAGGCAGTAACCAGCTGTCGGCCCAACGGACTCCAATCGACGGTCTCGAAGAAGACCGCGCTCGTCTATCGGGCTCCGGTACAGCGGTTCAAGGCGTGGTGCGCCGCGCGGGGGTATAGCTCGAGGCCAGCCGACCCTGAGGTAGTCGCCGCCTTCCTTGCTGCGGCCGACGCCGAAGGAGAGGGGGCCGCCTACCGGTTCTCGGCCTCGACGCTGAGGGTGTGGGCTGCCGCAATCCGCCGCGACCATCTCGATGCCGGACTTCCGGATCCCAGCTCGACCCCGGTCGTGCGATCTGTGCTTGTCTCGATGGCAAGGCGCCGGACCGATGCCGGGCGGACCCCGGAAAGGGTCTACCCGCTCGTAGCCGCAGACCTGTGTACGTTGATCGACTCGATCAGCGCTCGGGCGGCCGAGGGAGATTGGAAGTCCCGGATTACCGCGTGTCGCGATACCGCGCTGATCGTGATGGGATTCTATTCGGCGCGTCAACGCTCAGAAATCGCTGCGATTCGGCTCGGCGATCTGATCATTGCCACTGACGACGACGATTCTGGGCGGCAATGGATCATGATGCGGATCCGCGGATCGAATACCTCCCGTACCACTGCGGATTACGCCCGACTTCCGCGTAGCCGCGACCCTCGTTACTGCCCTTGGTGCCGGCTGCTGGACTGGCTCGTCCTGGTGGCACGATACGACAGGACAATCGGCAGCATAAAAGACCGTCGTGAGACCAGAAACCAGCAGTCGTGGGCGGCCCGCCGAACAGTGATCAGAGTTCTGGACAACATCGACCACAACCCCCAATACCACCACTGTGGCCGAGAGCTGCCAGCACCGCCCCGCGCCACCGCGCCGGTCTGGCGCCCGCTGGCAAAGTCCACGCAGTATCTACCCGTCGACACCGGTCAACCGATCACAGACCAGACCATTGCTTATGTGCTCAAGAAGCGGTGCCGAGAAGCAGGTTTTCAGCCAGCGCAGATCGCCCGAATCAGCGGAGGCTCCCTCCGATCCGGTTTCATCACCCAGGCCCACGCCGAAGGCATCTCGAGCGAAGACATCAAACTGCAGAGCGGCCACAGGAAGACCGAGTCAGTCGACCGCTACTACGTCCGAGAGCCCCGATACCGCCGCAACGCGGTCGACAGGCTTCCCCTGTGACGCCAGTCGGTCCGCTTAGCCGTCCCACACGGTACCGCTGCGCATGGGAAGAATAGGACCGCTTGTCCGCGGCCTTTGCACTACGCCCAAGCCCGGGTCACGGTAAAACCGGCATGATGGCTCACCCTCCAGCAGACCGAGACGACACGCTCACGCAGGCCATGGCGGCGTGCTGAACCTCTCGGCACAGCAACGAGCTCAGGTAAGCGCCTCCGCAGAGGGCCGTGCGGCGGCGTGCGCTCATTCGACTCCTCCAATCACGGCCACCTGCGGTTATGCTGGACGAGCGGGTAGTTGCGCCCGTCTACGAATGGGGTGAACCCCGGGGCTGTGCGGGTGCCAACACCGGTGTTCAACGGCAGCACCAGTGGAGCTGTTCCGAGCAGGTTCTGTGACGCGAGCAACCCCGACCCGGTGGTGTCTGCGTGTCCGTCCGGGCGGGTGGCCGGGTGGCTCGTAGCGTGCAGGGTGACCAGGCTTGATCCAGCTTCACCCGAGCGGGAGGTAGGCATGGAGGGCAAGCTCGAGCTGTTCACCGACGCGGCCGGCAAGACCCGGTGGCAGACGGACATCTGCAGCCTCCAACGGTGCACCGACCGCACAGGCAGCTGGGGGTGAGGCCGCGCGGTGAGCACTATCTGATCGTCGGTTACTGGCGTGCGGCCAGTTCGAGGTCCAGACTCTGTCGAAGTCCCGCGAGCCGGCGCATGACGGTGGCGCCTTTCCTTTCGTTGAGACGACCGGCCATGGCCAACGAGAACATTCCCTTGTCTGTAACCAGGTAGTCGACGAATGGTGAAATCGCTGCGATGGCGAGGTAGTCACGCGCGTCGCTGGACTTCAAAGTCCGGTTGGGCTGCAGATGAGCTTGAACTCGCAGCTCGGAGAAGCGTCCTTGGATCGGCATGCAGGCGAGAAACGCCGACACCGCCGCCGTGTACTCCTGGTCGTCCAGATACTTGCCGATATCGGTGGCGATGGCATCTGGAGCTAAACCCAACACCAGACATGCCTCGATGATATGCGTCATGGTGGTCGGATCGGCGTAGCACAGGCCCTCGACGAGGCCTCGAACCCTTGACGGGGTGCGGTCCTTCTCGTCGATCATGGCCCGAATACTGTGTTCGTTCTGAACAAGCCGATCGCCCTTGCCATCATCCGGTACCGCGGCAAACGCCGGCATGCCGGGCTCGAGCCGAGGGTCACGTCGCGCCAGGGCAGCGAGCTCGACCCGGTCCGCCATCCGTTGCTCGGTTCCCTCGGGCAGACCATCCCCAGTGAGGCGTTGGCCGGTGAGCGTATCAACGACCTCGGCCCGTACCTCTCGGCCGGTGAAGCAGTGGGCCCTCCCCCACCCGAAAACTTCCGGACGAGGTATTGCGCTGTTCATCCCGAGGTAGGTGGCAGTACCGACCAGGGCATCCCAGAGATTGAGCCCGGACAGATTCATTGTGTTGAAGCCGGTCAGCTCGGCCATCGTGACCGCGGTGTCCCAGCGGCCGTCCTCATGCTCGCGCGTCGAGTTCTCGTAGTAGTTGACCGGGGAGAGCGCGAACACGACCTTCGCGTCGAGGGCGAGCTGCCGGAAGTGGTCGAAGCAGCCCGCCTCGTCAGGAATTTGGGGGTTTCCTGCGCGGTCGTGGGCGAGATGGGCGTAGCACCATTGGTCCAGATAAACCACAAGAGGCGCGGGGGAAGCTTCCCGGTTCCAGCGCGGCGGAAGGGTCGGGTCGTAATCCATGGGCCACGGCTCGGTCAGCACGCAATGATTGTCTACCGCGACCAGGCGATTCCGCGATCCGTTATTTGACGGCGGTCAGGCGTAGGCTTCGGCAGCCATGACGGATATATCGGTGGAACACGGATACATTGGCCCTGATCCCACCCGGCCGCCGGGCTACGCGTTTCCTGGTGGCAAGCCTGAGGGGCTTCCCCTCTCGGCGGCGATCTACGAACACTGGAACAGAAGCGGTGGGCAGGCATCACAGGCCGTTGTTCACGCGCTGTATGAGGCGGTAAAGGCACTCGAGACCGAGATCCAGCAGCTACGCGGCCAGTGACCCATGGGCCTGTGTGCGACCCTGGAACGCGAGAACCGGCCAGATGTGAGCTGGCCGGTTCTCGTCTTGTTCGGGGATCTCAGGCGTCGAGCATCCAGAACCAGCATGCCCCTTCGTCCCGCAGCCGGTCCCGCGGTCGTCCGCTGTTCACCAGGACGCCGTCGACCTGACGGCTCACCGCGAGGTCGCCGGTTTCTGACCACATGGCGGTGGTTCGATCGCGAACCGACCATCGAACTCTGAACCACAGGCATACGTCCATGTACGGATCGAGGCCGTGATCGTCCAAAAGGCCGGTATGCGGCGGCAACGCCGCTGGCGCCCATGTTCGCCTCCAACATCCCCTGGTCCCAAGTCAGCCCCGGATCTTCGGCGATCAGCGCAGGCCAGTCGATCGGGTGATCGGGTGATCGGTACGGGCCCAGTTCGGCCACGGGCCTTCCGGCGGTTCCAGCGGTACGCCGGCCAGCGCGGCCGCCAGCGGGCCCGGCATCTCATGCAGCAGTTCCGCCGGCAGCAGGAATGTGGCGTCGTGCCCACACTCCGCGCCACCCTCGGCGCCGCCGAACGCGGCGATCCGCAGAGCATCGGCCCACCGCACCGTTTCAGGCGCGAACTCGGTCCGGCATTCATCCCACTCGCTCTGCGCGATCCTCAGTACCGCCCGGTCTGGCGGTACGGAGGTTGTGTTCCCAGTCCATTACTGGCTTTCCGTCCTTTGGGTTCCCCGGCGCCCGGTTGCGCGCCGGCGGTTCTATCAGGCGGACCGCGCCAGCCCTGTTGCGCGCTGAAGCCACCGACTGGCGCACGCATGATCGGCCGGCGGTCGGCGGATCCTTGATGCGGGTGGACCACCGTTCCCGGTCCTTAAGTGCCTGATCGCCATACCGCGGGTGTGAACTGACGGCTTCATCATGGACTAGAGGAAAAGGGTCTGATCAGGTAGTATCACATCTACGTGATAACCTGGACCGGTGTTGTTCGAGATTATTGCCGAGCAGGAAGTCGTGGACTTTCTGCTGGACTTGGGTCCTGGAGATCGCGCCCGCGCGGACTTCAGGGCGGGCCTCCTTGCCGAGAAGGGCCCAGAACTGACCGAGCCTCACTGCCGCCATCTCAAGGATGGTGTCCGTGAGCTCCGCTTCGAGATCTCCAGGAACCGGAACGTCCGGATCACCTACTGGTTTCCCGGGGACCGCAAGATCATTCTCCTGACTGTCTTCACGAAGTCGGCACAGCACGAGGCCAATGAGGTCGACCGTGCCGTGCGGGCGAAGAAGGTGTGCGAGAAAAAACACGACCGGACGTATCACAACGTGTTCGAGACCTGATCCACCTGGTGGTGGGCTTTCGCGGGCCGCGGCAGGAACCGCGAAAGCCACCCACTCCCTCGACTTGCCGCCCGGTGACGATTTCGGACAGAACAGCACACAGCATCACATCCAGAAGATCGACCCACACCCCTGGAAATAGGGAGGCACGAGACCGATGACCTACACCGTTGCAAGTCCGCCAATACCACTTTGCCAGTCGAGACGGCACCCACCTCCAGGGCGGTAGGACTACGACGACCAACCCCAGCGAAGAGCTCGGAGCCGTGTGAACAACGCCGGCATGAGAGATCTTCAGTCCCTCTGCCTAGGAGGCAAGGCAGAAGGCAAGGCGTACGAACCTCCCTCGGTCCCGCTGCAACGGGGCCGAGGGAGAGGCACCAACCTACAAAGGGCAGATAAACCATGACCACCACAGAACGAAAGATCAGCCAGGAGGAATTCACCCGCCGCAGCGCAGAAGCTCGCGCAACCCCGGAGTACCAGGCCGCCTACCGTGCAGCTGAGATTGCCTACCGGCTCGGCGAGCAGGTCCGGCATGCGCGGGAGGCGCGAGGATGGACTCAGAGCGAACTGGCGAAGCGGGCAGGGATGAAGCAGAACGCCATCAGCCGATTCGAGGCAGGCGATGGCGTGCCCACGATCCAGACCCTCGACCGACTCGCGAGCGCGCTGGAAGTGCAATTGAACATCGAACTCACACCCGCGTAATCGAATTCGGATTGCCAGATCGCTTGGCCCGGGACAGCGACACCAGTCGCCGTCCCGGGCCTCACTGTGTAATGACACCCAACCCCTACTGCAGTAACGCATGTCGACAGCGTGGCTACCGAGACCGGCGGCGCACCCGAACTGAGACATTATGAAGGCGAAGGGGGCTGCACCGAGGAAGGTGGAGTAAATGCCGGTTTCAGGCCACTACCTGCGGATCTGTAGGGCTGGAATGGGTTGGATTCGTTCCTCGACCCCAAGAATCCACCCAAGTGGTCAGCTCTGAGCGAAGCTTCGCGTTCCATATCTGCTCCGCTGCGTGCGGCGTCGCGGACGACCGGCAGGATTTGACGCTGAAGGCACAGATCCTCAAGCAGACTCCGGTGCAATGCAGGATCCGGTAGGCCGCCGGTATGGTGTGCAACGAACTCCCGCGAATTGAAGATTGTGGCGCGGTTGAACGCCGCGGCATCAACTTTCCGCAGGTCCGGCCGGTCGTTCCGGACGATGATCAGACCGAGATTTGGAGCCAGCGGCACAGTAATCCGCGCGCAGTTACTGAACCCGACACCCATACCATGATGCGTCCAGCGTTCAGGCAGCTCGCTGGTCGCGCCTGCGGCCACTCCCCACATGCACACGGTGGTGTCGCCTACAACGAGTTTCGGGCCAGTCGGCCGATAGAGGTGCCATGACCACGGACCGTACTGGAGCCAATCAGCTATGTAGCAGTGACGCTCTTTCGGGTCGAACTCCCCTGCGAGCCGAGCTTGCCAAGGCCAGAGCACGCCCGTCTGAATCTGTCGGATACCTAACGATAAGGCGAGTTCATCGATTGAGGCGCCGGGATCCAGAACGCTACGCTCGAGAATCTCGATCATGAAGCGGGATCGATACCACTGCAAGGCGATGAAGAATCCGAGCACTTCACGAGCTTCATCCGACAGCGTTCGGACGTAGCTGCTGAGCAATGACGCGAGCACCTTGCCCGTAGCCGTTTCTATTGAGCCCATGCTTGCTTCGAGGATGGTGTGGTCGGGTTCGCGCCCGGGCCAGTACAGGGTGTGCCCGCGAAGGGTTTGCGCGACCTTTCGCACGGGCGCCCAGCGTGGACGCTCATCCTTGTCCGCGCTGTATACGAGGAGCTTCTTGTTGCTGTCAGCGAACCGCCTGAGCAGGAATTGCGGCACGTAATGGTGCTTCTCCGGGACAGACACCGCATCACCTCGTAGACCGGCTGGCGCGGGCCGCATTGCGGTGAGACCGCCCGCTGCCGCCAGGGTTGCCATCTTTCACATCGAGACCATCGCTTCTCAACGGTTGAACGTATCGATACCGATTTTCCGACTGGCCTACCTGCGACTGGCCGCGGAGGCCGGGCGTGCCCGATGCCGCCTCGAAATCTTGATAATGAGACGAACGTTTTCGACATATTCATGGGTATGAGCAGGCAATATCGCCGGTCGGCTCTCGACCGGCTCGCGGACGTGAAGGTCGAATGGGTCCCGGAGTACAAGGAGTGGAGGTTCGAGAGCTGGCTGCTGGACTTCGATGCAACCGGTCTTTGTGCGTACCCCGAGGATGGTTCGTTCGGCTATCTCTACGTCCTCGGCTTGAGTGATGACTGGATCAAGGTAGGGCGCACCGGCAAGTGGGCGGCGCGTCAGAGCTCTCTGAGGGGGCAGTTCCGCCAGAGGCACACGCTCAGCATCGAGCAGGTTTGGAAAACCGTGCCCATTCCAGCGGCCGAGCTGGCCTACGCCGAAGCTCGTGTGAAGGCCTACGCCAGGCGCCTCGCGGACGGGTCGCGTCTGTTCTACGCCCGCGGCGACGGCCGGGTCAGCGAGGAGACCGAGATGTTCCACGCTGCAGATTTCGGCCTGGTCCGGGCATACGCCGACGTGATCGGACGATGCGAAGTGCTCTGGTGAGATACAGCGCGGGACATTCTGGGAGTGTGGCGGCGGCATGGTCGCGGGACTCGTAGCCGCGACGGCGAGCCCGACGAGCGGCGCTGAATATCCCGGTTGCCTGCGTGCCTGTCGCACCGCATGCAGCGCTTCAGATATCTCGGCAACGAGATGGACGCGTCGACAACGAGGCCTCAGGTCGGCGGAGGCTGATCTGGACCACGCCTGGGGGAAATGATCTACGATTCCGTATCCGCACGGCAAGGTGCCTCTTGTCGTTCAGGCGTACAGTCAACCCTGTGACCAGCGATTTCAGCGACCGGGCCGACAGAGCCGCGGAGGTTCGCGCCGAAATGGAGGCGATGACCCCCGAGCAGCTCCGGGCTCTAACCGATCGACTGGTTTTCACCGGTGAACCGGTCGAGTTCGAATTGGCTCCCGACACAGATGCCGACCTTGGACCGGAAATGCGGCCGCGACCGGTGGCGATGTCCGATGATCTGGACCTGCGATGCCAACTACGGGCGAGCGACCTGCGGCTGAGCCGGTCGGCGTATATTCGCCGCCTGATCGAGCAGGACCTGCGGACCGCTTTTGAGGTCGACCGCGGCAAACACCTGTAATTCCTCCTCCGAGCGGGTCAAGTCAGGCTTCGAACGCGAGCGGTATCACCCGGATTAGACATTCCGGCTGTACCGATGCCCACCGTCGATGCGAAATCGCCAACAGGTCAAATGCTGCGGTCACAGGGGTTTGACCACAGCTCAGAGCGGTAGGCGGCGGCACGAGCAGCCCGTCCCCGGCACCGAGTGCTGTCGCCGCAGCTCTGCCTGCGCGATCGAATCCGAGGCACTACGCGGCAGAGCCGGCCCACAGGGCCAACGCGACCAGATTCGATACCCGTCGGCGCGCCGCTCTACGAAGAGCAGCCGCGCTGAACAATTGCCTCACCAATGTGCACAATGCGTGGCTGTTCGCCGCTACAGAGAGCAGAGTGCCCTCGGGGAGAGGGGGCCGCCAGGGTCGACTGACCGCTCCCGCTCTCGGACGCGGTGGTGGGACTGGAAGTCGACATCGAGTCTGAGGAGTTCACATGCAGGATCAGGCGTATCCCGACGACCCGGACATGCATCGGCTGGTGCTACGTAACATCAAAGAGTGGACCGCGGCGCTGAGCGAGAAACCGGCAGGTGTCCCGGTCTGGCAGTTCCCTCTGCGCGCTTTCGAGATCGCTGGCAGTCTGGCGGAAGGTCGGACCGATCCGGACGCTACATCAATGTCCGGCGAATTGTGTCTCGAAATGTTGACCTATACGCCTATTCGGCTGCGCAGAACCGACGGTGCCGAGGTGACGACCTGCATTGCGCAATGGGCCAGCGACACAGGGCAAAGCGTCCTCGAAGTCATCAGAGATTTCGAGGACGCATATTGCCAGGGAGAGTTCTCGTGGGAGGCCGCGGGCGATGACGGGGTCCATGTGATCGGCGCTACCGTTGGCCGCAGTCGGTAGACGCTGTTGGCGTGGTACCGGCGGACGGTGATTCGAGTGATGAACCCTGCCCGCGGAGCCGACGATGAGGTGCCGGCCAGCCGCATCGAGCGATCCGAGGCGGACGCGGATCCCGAGACGGTCAGGTGGGCACTGCCGCCCTGACCTGCCCGTGTTCGGGAAATTCGACTGTTCCGTATGCAACGGAACAGTCGAATTTCCCGAACGCTGGCCGTACCGGTGCCCTCAGGACAGGGTCGAACTGGCGGCACGGCGTGGACCGATCTCGACCGCCCGCTGAGCAAACCGTACATTCCCGCAGTTCAGAGCCTCCGGTACGACCATCGGAGTATGGCCGATGCAGGGGAACGGGCGCTTAGAGATCGCCGACGATCCTGAGCGCCGACCTCAGTGGTGATAGCCGACGGCCGGCGGGTCATGACGCAAAGCTTTGCCCATACCAGTCGCGGATCAATGCGGCGGCCACGTTGGTGTCGTTGCGGTCGGAGTACAGGCTCAGATGGCTCATTCCCGGAAGTATTTCGAGCTGTATGAACGGGGACGGCACCTGGTTGAATGCGGCGATTTCCAAGTCCCATGCGGTGATGTTGTCGCCTTGGGTAGACAACAACGATGAACGACGACGACATGTCGATTCTCATTTGACGTGTCGTTTTCTCATGTGAATCGCCATCCTGAGAGGCGACACCAGAATGTCAGTGATCTGACCTGCGGATACGACAGCAATGTCAGCAGCGGACGACACGGGATGTCAGTGCTCGGCGGGGTTCCGGGCGGCGTGTTGACCTGGGGTTCCGTTCGCAGGCTGTGTGAGTGGCGCGGCTATCGGGCTGGGTCGGTCAGGGGGGGGTGGTGGGTCCTCGCAGCGATGCTGCGAGGACAGCGTGTGTCGGCGGTTCAGGCGGTTCCTGCTTTGTGGTTGCGCCACAGGAGGATCGTGCTGGCCGTGAGACTGTTCGGTCAGCGCGGGCGGCCGTCGGCCGATGCGGCCGCGGGCGCGGGCTGATTCGAGGCCTTCGAGGGTCCCCTCGCTGATGAGGTCGGCGGTCATCTCGTCCATGGCGGCGATGACGTGGAACAGGAACCTTCCGGGTGGGGTCGCCGCGGCGTAGGTGGTCGAAGCATTTGTCCCACTCGGGGCGCCGCCGTTCGGGGTTGTCATGCAGCAATCGTCCGAGGCACAGGGCCGCCCCGGTGACGATGCTCATCGACAGCCGCGTGCACGAGCGCGGCCCTTCCAGGTCCGCGCACAGCAGCCGAGCGCTCGCACCACAGGGCGGCACACCACCGTTAGCAGGCCGTTCGAGGGCAGTGCAGCAGGTCTTCGGCCGATTCGAATGGGGCCGGTCCCCGGTCATCGCCTCCGCCTTGCCCGGGGACCACCCACGGCCGGGCAGCCGAACGGCACCGGGGCTACACCGTTGCGGATGTCGCCCGAGAGGTCGATGAGGCCCGTTTCGGCAGTTAGGCGACCTGGGGCAGTTCCGGTAGAGGTTGGGAGATCAGCCGTTGTGCGGTGCGCTTGTTCATCCCGAACATTCGCAGCGCGCGGTAGGTCATCTCATCGGAGAGGGCGTCGGCGTCGGCCTCGGGGTGGGCGTCGAGCAACTGGAGCAGGCCGAGTAGAGCGCCGCCGGCCGCCATGACGGCCATATCCGGATTCATCGGCTCGAACCGCCCGGATTCTTGGGCGGCGAGGATATCGCGGCGCGCTCGCGGGGCCAGGCCTTCGTCGCGAAGCATGATCGACATTCCGGAGTTGAGTACGACGCGGACCATCTCCGGGATCTGGCGCTGCAGGCGGCCGGTCATGCGAAAACTGACGGCGAACACTTCGGCCGGGTCCTCATAGAGGGCCACGATCACATCGCGCATCTCGCTGTAGGCCTGGAGTGCGGATCGAACGGCCTCGTCGAACAGCTGATCTTTCGACTCGAAGTGGTTGTAGAACGAGCCGAAGCCGACGTCGGCGGCGTCGGTGATCTCCTGGATGCTCACCGCGGAACGGCCTTCGGACAGGAACATGCGCGCGGCGCCCAACAGAGCATTGCGGGTGCGCTCGCGGCGCCGATCGGTGCGAGTGCGCACCTCGGGTTCGGCAGTCATCGGGCCCTCCACCTCGGATCGTCACCACAATCGTAACTGACGAAAACATCAGACACGATTCCGCCACCAAGGATGATCCGGCGACCGCTGACGGCGGGAAGCCATGCTTTTTGATTATTTCATCATTTCTTCTTGACAAGGGATTCGCTCTGGACTGATGATTTCATCATTAACTCAGTGGAGGTGGCCGTGACAAGCACAGACAATGGCGTCGAGGCCGGGCAGACGGTCCGGGTCGGCGACCGCGAGATCTTCTTCACCGAATCGGGCTCCGGGCCTGCTGTCGTGCTGCTGCACGGCGGGGGTCCCGGCGCCTCGGGCCTGTCGAACTATTCCCGCAATATCGAGGCGCTCGCCGGCCGGTTCCGGGTGATCGTGCCGGATATGCCCGGCTATGGCCGGTCTACCAAGCGGATCGATCAGACCGATCCGTTCGGCGACCTGGCTGCCGCGGTCGGCGGTTTGCTCGATGCCCTCGATATCGAGTCCGCGCATCTGATCGGCAATTCCTACGGCGGTGCCGCGGCGCTGCGGCTGGCCATGGATCGCCCGGAAAAGGTCGGGCGGCTGATTTTGATGGGTCCCGGCGGCATCGGGACCACCCGGGCGCTGCCGACGAAGGGTTTGCAGTCGCTGTTGTCCTACTACGGCGGAAGTGGGCCCAGCCGAGTCAAGCTGGCCGAATTCATCCGCGAATACCTGGTCTACGACGCAAGCGCGGTAACCGAAGAGATGATCGACACCCGGTATCAGGCCAGTCTCGACCCCGAGGTGATCGCGAACCCGCCGCTTCGGCGGCCCTCGGGCCCGTCCGCGCCGAAGACGATGTGGCGGATGGACCTGACCAGGGATCCGCGGCTGGCGAAGGTCACCCATCCGACGCTGGTGCTCTGGGGCGCAGAGGACAAGGTGAACCGCCCGGCCGGAGCGCAGCTGCTCGCCGAGCGAATGCCGAACTGCGATATCTACCTGCCCGCGAAGACCGGGCACTGGGTCCAGTGGGAACGCGCGGAGCTGTTCAACTCACTCGCGGCAGCCTTCCTAGAGGCCACACCGTGACCGATTTCCTGCGCCCGAACAGCGACGCCTCCGTGTTCGGCGCTGTGCACCTGGGTTATCTGGCGGTGCAGTCGCGCAGGCTCACCGAATGGCACCGGTTCGGGGCACTGGCGATCGGCTTGCACGTCGATGAGCTCGACGCCGACACGCTGCGGTTCCGGCTCGACGATCGCGCGTGCCGTTTCTTGATCCAGCGTGGCCCGGCCGAGGATGTGACCGCTTTGGGCTGGCACGTCGACGACCACGACACCTTCGACCGTATTCTTGCCCGGGTCAGCGACCGCGGAGTGCCGATCGAGGAGGGCACCGCGGTGCAGGCGGCACTGCGTGGGGTGGAGCGGTTGTGGCGGTTCCCCGGCCCGAAGGGGATCGCCACCGAGATCTTCACGACCGCGGTCACCACCAGCGAACCGTTGCGGATGCTCAGTTCCGGCTGGGTGACCGGCGAGGCCGGAATGGGGCATGTGGCGATCGTGTCCCGGGAGCCGGAGTCGATGCACGGCTACTACCGCACCCTGTTCGATTCACGCCTGTCGGACTTCATCGACGAGAACGTCTCCGGACTGAAGATGAAGATCCGCTTTCTGCGCGTCAACGAACGACACCACTCGATCGCCGTCGCCAATATCCGCGGCATCAAGATCGACCCGATCCGTACCCGGGTACAGCACGTCAACATCCAATCCGCGACGCTCGACGATATGCTCGCCGCGTACGGGCGGGTCACCGACCTCGGCTTCCGGATGGCGTGGTCGGTCGGCCAGCACACCAACGACCGCGAACTCTCCTTCTACTGCGTCACCCCCTCGGGGTTCGAACTCGAAGTCGGCTGGAACCCACTCGTGCTCACCCCCGACGTCGAAGCCGCGTGGAAGCCGGTGACCCATCAGGGCATCAGCATCTGGGGCCATCACACCGTGTCGGAGACCGTGCTGGACAAACTCGCGCAAGCCCGGACCGGCGCCCGCCGGCTCCGTACCCCGGAGATCACGATCCCGGCACTGACAGAAAGCCTGCCCCGATGAACGAAATCGACTACGAGGTGGTCATCGTCGGTCTCGGCCCCACCGGCCTGACCCTGGCCAACCTGCTCGGGCGCCGCGGAGTCCGGGTGCTGGTCCTCGAACGCGAACCGGTGTACTACGGGCTGGCACGCGCGGTCTACACCGACGACGAATGCCTGCGCATCTTCCAGACCGCCGAACTCGCCGACGAACTCGCCGCCGATATGAACGTCGACTCGACCGTGCAGTGGGTCCGCGGCAACGGGAAGGTCCTCGCCCAGTTCAACGAGACCGAACGACCGTTGAGCTGGCCGGTATCGAACTTCCTCTACCAGCCCTATCTGGAGACCTCCCTGGAACGCGCGCTGGCACGCTACCCGCACGTCACGGTGCGCCGCGGCCGGGCGGTCACCGACTTCGACCAGGACAGCGAACTGGTCAGCGTCGAGCACGCCGAATGCCCCGGCACCGGCTACGGCAAACGGGAAGCCACAACCGACCCCCGCACCGCCGAACGGGTACGCGCGAGATTCCTCATTGGCTGCGATGGCGGCCGCAGCGTCGTGCGGACCCGGCTGGGCATCGAGATGTCGGGCACCAGCTTCCCCGAACGTTGGCTCGTCGTCGATCTGAAAGCCCGCGACGGTATCGACGCATTCCGGCATCTGCCGTACTTCGACTTCGTCTGTGAGCCCGAGCTGCCGATCGTGTCGTGCCCGCAGCCGGGCGGACATCATCGTTTCGAGTTCATGCTGCGCGCCGAACAGTCCAAAGAGGAGATGGAGGACCCGGAGACCGTGCGGCGCCACATTTCCCGCTACGTCGACCCGGACGAGGTCGAGGTGCTGCGAAAGCTCGTCTACACGTTCAATGCCGTGGTCGCCGACCGCTGGCGTGACGGCCGCATCCTGATCGCTGGCGACGCCGCGCACATGACCCCGCAGTTCATCGGTCAGGGTATGAACTCCGGGGTGCGCGACGCCGACAACCTGTCCTGGAAGCTCACCGCGATTCTGCGACACAGCGCCGATCCGGTGATCCTGGACAGCTACGAAACCGAACGCCGACCGCACGCGAAGGCCATGATCGACTTGTCGGTGTTCAACAAGAACATCGTCTCGCTCGACAAACCTGTCCTGGCGAAAGCGCGCGATATCGGGCTGATGACTGCGATCCGGGTGCCGGGCCTCGGCGGCTGGATCAAGGGCGCGAAGATGAAACCCCGCCCGCGCTTCCGCCGCGACGCCTACCTCGGGCTTCCTCGCCCGATCCTGCGCGGTGTCGAGGGCACGCTGGCCCCTCAACCGGAGGTCCGCACCTACAACGGCCGCCACCAGCGACTCGACGATGCCCTGGGTATCGGATTCGCAGTCCTCGGCTACGGCGCCGACCCGCGACGTGCGCTGTCCGCCGCTGACCTCGCCACGCTGCGCGCCCTGGAGGCCACCTTCGTCACGGTCTACCCTCTCGGCGGCCGGCCACAAGGAAAGCCGGGGGATGGACGCGACGATATCGTCGATGTCGAAGACCACACCGGTACGTTGACCGGATGGTTCCGCAAAGCGCGGATCGGCCCCGGCGGCCTGGTCCTCTTGCGTCCGGACCGGTTCGTCTTCGGCACCGCGGCGAGTGCGGACACCGCGCCACTGATCGCGCAGTTGCGCCACCAACTGGGTCTCTCTCCGCGGTCGGTCCCGTCGGTCGCGCAGCTACCCGCAGAACACTCCGATATTGCTGCGGTCTCCGACTGAACCCGCTGGCCTCGATTGTGACTTGTTGTCCGACACCAGAAAGTTAGCCTTGATGAGCAACCCTCGCTCCGCTGGTTCGACGAGCCGGCGGCGTCTACTCGGCGGCGCGGCCGCCGGAACCGTGGGCATCGCCGCACTGGCCGCATCGAGCCTCGGCGCCCCGAAAGCGCAGGCCCACCTACGTCGACAGTCCCCGCCGCCGACCGGCTCCTACCGGATCGACCTGCATGCTCACTTCCTGCCGCCGGACTACCGCGCGTCGCTGATCGAGCACGGGCATCTCACCATCGGCGGCTACCCGACCCCGAACTGGTCGCCGGAGGAAGCGATCGGGTTCATGGACTACTACGGCATCCAGGCCCAAGCCCTCTCGGTCTCCGATCCCGGAGTGTCCTACCTGCGGGGCCGGGAAGCCAACGACATGGCACGCTACTGCAACACCTACGCCGCCGACCTGTTCAAGAAGTTTCCCACGCGTTTCGGCGCGTTCGCCGTGCTACCGATGCCGGATATCCCCGCCGCCATCGACGAGGCAATCTTCGCTCTGGATACCCTTCGTCTCGACGGGGTGGTGCTGCTGTCCGCCTACGACGGCGTCTACCTGGGCGACCCGCGGTTCGAACCACTGATGGTCGCGCTGAACCAACGCAAAGCCTATGTATTCGTGCACCCCGCCGCGATCCCCGCAGACGCGAAACCCGAACTGCCGCTGCCGGACTTCCTGGAAGAATTCACCTTCGACACCACCCGCGCGGCAACTCTGATGATCGCCACCGGCATGACTCAACGGTATCCCGACATCCGTTTCCAGCTCGCCCACGCCGGTGGCACCCTGCCCTTCTTGTCCCACCGGATCGGCGTCGCCTCACACACCGCCGCCGGAGAAACCTGGCCTGCCGAGCTGCCCAAACCTTCGCTCCTGGATACCGAGCGCCAGATCTCGCGCTTCTACTACGACACCGCCCTGAGCGCCTCACCTGCCGCCATGGCCGCCACCCTCGCCGTCACCGGCCACGACCACATAGTCTTCGGCTCCGACTGGCCCTTCAGCGCCACCACCCTGCCCCAGACCGGAGACAACGACCCCGCACCGCGACTGAGCGAAGTCTTCGACACGAATCAGCGCCTGGAAATCGAGCGCCACAACCCGCTACGTCAGCTTCCCCGTCTCGCCGAGGCCGTCGGAGGATGAGCACCATGCCCCACAACCGTATCGACGTGCACCAACATCTCGTCCCACCGGTGTATCGGGATGCGCTGCGCAAACACGGAGTAGCGACGGCCGGCGGCCGGGAGGTCCCCGAGTGGAGCGTCGACTCCGCACTGCAGCTGATGAACACCGCGGGAATCGCCTCTGCCGTGCTGTCGGTATCCACACCCGGCACAACGTTCCTATCGGATTCCGGCGAGGCGGCGGCGCTGGCCCGTGCACTGAACGACTACGCGGCGGAGCTGGCCACAGCCCATCCGGAGCAGTTCGGGTTCTTCGCCACGCTGCCGATGCCCGATGTCCCTGCCGCCGCGGCCGAAGCGCGCCGGGCGCTGGATGTGCTCGGCGCCGACGGAGTGGTCCTACTCGGCAATGCCCGCGGCAGCTACCTCGGCGCCGAGGGGCAGGACGAGTTGTTCGGTGTGCTGAATGACCGGTCGGCGGTGGTGTTCGTCCATCCTGCCGATCTACCGTCCGATCCCGTACCGGAGGTACTGCCGTTCGCCGCCGATTTCCTGCTCGACACCACCCGCGCGGCGTACCTGCTGGTGCGAAACGGAATCCGCAGGCGATACCCGAACATCCGCTTCGTGCTCAGCCACGGGGGCGGGTTCCTCCCGTACGCCGCGCACCGGATGGCGCTGGGAATCTTCACCCAGACCGGAACCAGCCCGCTCGACCTCCTCGACGACTTCGCCGGCTTCTACTTCGATACCGCCCTGTCGGCCAGCGCCGCCGCATTGCCGACCTTGCTGGCATTCGCCCGCCCCGGCCACGTGCTCTACGGCAGTGACTGGCCCTTCGCTCCCGATCCCGCGGTGCTGTATTTCAACGCCGGACTCGACGAGTACTCCCTCGCCGACGCCGACCGCAGAGCCATCGAGCGAACCAACGCGGCCGCCTTGTTCCCCCGTTTCGGGTCCGCGCCACAGCCCCCGGCGATTCCGCTGCGAGACAGGGTGCGCAGGAACGTCCGGCAACGGGCCTTCCGAGGCATCGCTCGAGCAATCAATAAACGCTGACCATCGGCCATCCCATCACGCGCGTCGGTAGATACCGATGGGCGCGTGATGGGATGGCCGTATGAGCGCACCGCAGCCCCCGCAGAGCCGACGACGGATCCGGGATCCGGAGCGGACGCGGCGAGTGATCGTCGAAGCAGCACTCGCGTCGCTCGACGACGGAGACGTGGCACCGACGGCCAAGCGGATCGCCGCGCGCGCCGGCGTGTCCGAACGGAGCGTGTTCACGCATTTCCGCGATCTCGACGAAATCAAGGTGGCTGCCGCACATGAGCAGGCCCGCAGGATGGCCGGCCTGATGGCGACAATTTCCCCCCGGGATCCGCTACCTGCCCGGCTCGACGCGCTCATCGAGCAGGGCGAGCGGTTATACGCCCACCAGGTCGGCATCCGGACCGCCGAATCGGCGTTCGCGCCACTGTCCCAGGAATTGACCGACCTGGTCGGCAAACGCCGGAGTATGTTCCGCGACCAGCTCGCCGAGGCGTTTGCACCAGAACTGGGCACGCAGCCTGCGCCGGACCAGGCTCTGGACCTGTTAGAGGCGATGTCGGACTGGTCGTTCCGGCACTTCCTCGTAGCGCGAACAGGACGGACGCAGCCGGAGGCATCAGCAATTGTGCGACGCGGAATGTTGAGCGCACTCGGCACCGAACCACTATTGCAGTGACACTGCAATAGTGGCAGGCTGGCGTCATGACCGACTCCTCCGCACCACTGCCCGACACGGCGCCCGCGACGCGGGCGCCTGCCCGGCGCCGGGTCGGCCGTATCTTGCTCGGGGCCGGGGCGGTCGTTCTCCTCGCCGCTGCGGCACTGACCTACCTGGGCCGCGACCTGATCATCGACCGGGCGATCCGCAACCAACTCTCGGCGCAGCCGGACAACTCCTATCTCGACGACACCGAGCACGTGCGAGTGCTGCTCTGCGGGACCGGATCCCCCGAGATCAGCAGTGCCCGCGCCCAGGCCTGCACCCTCGTCGCGGCCGGCGGAAAGATGTTTCTGTTCGATGCAGGCGAGGGTGCGACCAAATCGCTGTCCCAGGAGAACATCGACATCACCCGCATCGACCACGTGTTTCTCACTCACTTCCATTCCGACCATTTCAACGGCCTCGGCACCTTGGTCAACGAGAGCTGGATCTGGGGTCGGACCACACCGGTCGAGGTCGCGGGCCCGCCCGGAATCCGCGAACTCATCGACGCACGCAACACGATGTACAGCCTCGACACCGGCTACCGCACCGAACACATGGACGATCTCGCCACCGCGCATGCCGCAGCGCAAGCGGTCCCTCTCCAGATCGACCTCCCCCGCGGCCAGGACTCCACCCGCGTGTACGACGAAGGCGGTGTCACGATCGATGCGGTGCGCGTCGTTCACGACCCGGTCGAGCCGGCGTACGGCTACGTCCTCACCTATCGCGGCAAGAAGGTCTTCATCAGCGGCGATACCCTCGTTGCACGGCAGAACCTGCCGGCCATGCGCGACGCCGACGTCGTCGTCCACGAGGCTTACGCGACCCACCTGGTCCGCCGTGCGCTACCGGTGATGCGTGAACTAGGCCAGACCCACGACGCCGATGTCGCGGAGCGGACGATCGACTACCACGCCGACACCATCGCGCTGGCGAAGCAGGCGCAGCAGGCAGGCGTGAAACACCTGGTCCTCACCCATTTGACGCCTTATCCGAACAATTTCTTTGCACGGCGAATGTTCGTCGCCGGTATGGACGACTACTTCGACGGTGAGATCACGCTGGGCCGCGACGGAACGCTCGTGGTCATCTGACTTTCGCGGAACAGCGCTGGTACCGAGGGCAGTAGCGTGCCTGTTCCGGATCGGTCAGTCGCGCAGGGTCGCGGTGGTGACAGCGAATCCCGCGATGTACTCGCGGATCGGTTGGTAGAACTGGTAGTCGAGCACATATTCACCGCAGCTGCGCAGTGCTGAGTAGGCGGCGACCCAGGTGCGGACCTCATGGGAGGAATGCCCGGCGACAGCGTCCATCTCGTCGGCGTCGTAGCCGTCGAACTCTTCGATCCGGCCGCTGCGGCACACATCCAGGAACGCCTTATCCCAGGCTGGATTGAGGTCCATGATGTCGGCTGTGCCGGCCGCGAATCTCCGGGCGGTGTCGATTGTGTTGGCCTGCCGGGCCGCGCGCGCTTCGGGAGTCGGATTGCGACCGTCGACGAGTAGGGCACGTTGGCGGTCGGTGGCAGTCGCGATCTGGGGCACGGGTGGGTCATGGGACAACCCACCGGATCCCAGGAACAACACGCGGTGATCGGTGTTTCGGAAGAAGGAGCCGATCGCCTGTCCGAACCTGCGGACACGAGCCATCTTCACGAACGGGCGCGCGACGGAATTGACGAACACGGGTATGACCGGCTTGGCCGCTGGATTGCCGTCGAAGACGATTTCCAGCGGCTGGACGGCGCCGTGATCGACCACCATCTGCCGGGAGATCGCGGCGTCGAGGTCGTGATCGAGCAAGTGCTGGGTGAGTTGTTCTGCGAGCCCGGTAGGGACGTCGAGTGTTCCGCTGTAGGAGTCGTAGTCTCCGGCGCCGCGGGCGTGATAGCCGATACAGAACGGCGGCATGAGGTCGTAGAAGAAGCCGTTGTAGTGGTCGGGGCCGAAGTTGACGATGATGTCGGGGTCGAAATCGTGGACGAAGGCGCGGGCGTGGGCGAACGCTGCGGCGACGGCAGCCTTCGTCTCCTCTGCCGGGTGGGCGTGGTCGAGCAGCGGGCTGTGGGACATGCACAGCAGCGCCTGCCGGGTCACGCGGCCGACCCGTCGGCGGCTTCGTGGGAGGCGAGGTACTGGCCGACGATCATGTTGAAGTCTGTGGCTCGTTCCACCTGGGACCAGTGTCCGCATTGACTGAAGATGTGGGTGTCGGCGTGCGGGATCACCGTGAGCAGGTCCCACGTTCGTGACACCGGGATCACGACATCTTGGGCGCCGTGGATGAGAAGGACCGGGAGTTCGAGCCGGCCGAGCGCGTCGAAATCCAACGGCAGGCGGTCGCGGTCGCGATCTCTGGCGGCCACCACGCGCGCGAGCCGATCCGAGGCGGTGTCGTTGAGCGCGGACTGGTAGCGCAGGGCGACCAGCTCGTCGGTGACCAGCGATTTATCGACCACGAACAGTTCCAGGGTCTTGCGGATGCCTTCTTCGGTGAGGTTCGGGTTGGCGTGCGAGGCAAGTGCACCGGTCATTTTCGCTCCGCCGGTGCCCATCGAGACGATGCCCAACAGCCTCTCGGGGAAGTCGATGGCGAACTGGAAGGCCAGCCACCCGCCCAGCGAGTTACCGACGATCCAGGTTTTCTCGATCCCAAGTGCGTCGAGCACACGCACCGCGTGCCGGACCCATTCCCGAATCCCGTATTCCGTACCTTCGGGAACCAGGGTTTGTCCGTAGCCGATCGAGTCGATGGCGATGCAGCGGCCGTGTTCGCTGAGTGCGGGCAGGTTGAGCCACCAGTTCGCGGCGGCGGTGACTCCGGTGCCGGATCCGTGCAGGAACAGTATCGGGGTTCCTTCGCCCAGCTCGTGGTAGTGGGTCAGTTCCCCGGGCGCGGTTTCCAGCCATTGGTCGGAGAGGCCGAAGAACGGGTCGGTGGTGTAGGCGGGGATGTCGAGCGTCATCGAATGCGGGTCCCTTCCGGTGTGACGGGTGCCGGTGCAGAACGTGCCGTGAGTTCGTGCGATCGTGCCTGCGAGGCTTCGAGGAGTTGTCCGGTGAACGACATGGCCTGTAAGACCGCATCGAGCGTGGCGGGACCGTGCTGGGCAAGGCAGGCGCCGGCCACGAATCGGTCCGGGCGCAGGAACACCATCGGTGTGGGCCGGTCGTCGAACCACCGCTTCAACCGGCCGGTGTGATCGCCCACGACGAGCACATCGTCGTCCATATACTTCTCTGCCCAGCTCCGCTGAGATTCCGGGACTGCCGCCACCAGGCGCGCACCGAGCGCCGCGAGCTGATCGAGCGAACGTTGCGGCAGTAGATCTTTCGGACTGTTGCCCCAGGCGAGGACCGCCCACCAGTTTCCGATCGCGTCGTCGAACAGGACATCGGAAGCCGTGCGCGTGTTGACCCGGGGTTGCGGGAACTGCACGCCGACCGGCGAAACCCGGGTATTGGCTGTGCGGACCGGCATGAGGCTGCTAGTGATGCGCGCTCGCGCCCTGCCGGACTCCCGGGTGCTCGGGTCGGCCAGCACGCCCTGGGTGTACCTCGGCATCGGCTTGAATCGCATATCGGCGAAATAGCTCTTGACCTGCGGGAAAAAGTTCAGCGCCGAGGCCACGGCATCTCTCGCGGTAGCAGCGACCGGGTTGGTGATCTTGATGAACTTCCCGAAGGTCAGTGATAGATCGACCATGGCGCGCGCGTGATCGCGGCGTTCGGTGGTGTAGGTGTCGAGTAGGTCTTCACCGGCTTGCCCGCCGAGCACGGCAGCGAGCTTCCAGCCCAGATTGGTGGCATCACGCATCCCGGAGTTCCAGCCCTGCCCCATCCACACCGGCATGAGGTGGGCAGCGTCCCCGGCGATCAGTTGCCTTCCACGGCGGAAATTCGACGCGACCCGCCCATGATGGGTGAACACACGGCAGCGAATGAATTCCAGGCCTGCCGGGTCGGGAACATGGCTTGTGAGAAGGGTATTGATGAACGCGGGATCGGTGGCCTGTTCATCGCTTTCGCCGTCGTAAAGCATAAATTCCCAGCGCCGCACGGCATGCGGCAGCCCGATGGACACATACGGTCGTTTCGGATCGGCACCGAGGAAGACGTTCGGCGTTCCCAGCGGGTCATTGGCGACATCGACAACCAGCCACCGCGTCGACGGGGACTCGCCCTCGAAACCGATACCCAGCCGTTTGCGCGTCGGCGATTTACCGCCTTCGCAGCCGATGAGGAATCGGCCGCGGAACGCAGACTGCCGGGGAGCACCGTCCTCGCCGGTGACCACGGCATGTGCGGTCACCGAGTCAGGATCTTCGACAACGTCCTCGACCAGATGCCCGAAGTGCACCTGGACGTGCGGAAAGCGGAGCAGTCCCTCGTAGAGCGCCCGGTCGACCTCGGGCTGGATGAACCCGTGTTTGCGTGCCCATCCGAATTCGTCGGTTTGCGGATCGTTGACCAAAACGACTTTTCCCGCCCCGTTGACCAGTCGCATGATGTGGTGCGGGTTGGTGTGGGGGCGGACCTTCTCGACCAAGCCGACGGTCTGGATGGTGCGGAACGATTCGTCGTCGAGCCCGACACCGCGTGGGTAGTCGATGAGCCGATCGCGCGCTTCGACAACGGTGACCGTACGGCCGTACATGCCGAGGATATTGGCGAGCATCAATCCCGCGGGGCCCGCGCCGACGATGACGACTTCACTGTCGTGGGTGATAGCCATGACTCCCTGCCTGCGACTGCGCATCCCGATGCGCGCGCACAAGATCGGTTACGTGCCGGCGATGGCGGCGCTCCCGGCCCGGAGCGTCCAACCTCGCGCGTTATTTGCACATGAACAGTCTCTATATGAACACCAGAGCTCAAAATTGTCAATGCCCTGACAAATTTCAGATCGCGATAGACCTCAAAACCCGAGGTGAATCCGGGAGCGGTCCTGGAGTCGACCGGGAACTAAACGCTGAGTTCTGCGGCGACTCGGACCGTGAGTGAGGTGGCGTCCTCGATCAATTCCCGGGACGGGCTGATCAAGGTGAGGCAGGCCGCCTGTTCGCCGTTCGGCCGGGTCAGGGGCACGCCAAGGCCCCAGAAGCCGGGCGCGACCTCGCCGTGGGTGATGACGTAGCCGAGCCGGCGACCTTCGGCCACCTTCGCGTCCTCGCCGGGGCGCGCCGGGAGCGCCGACAGAAGGGCGTATCCGGCCGCTCCGCGGCCTAGTGGGTGGCGCCCGCCCTGCCTGAACGCCACGCGCACCGGACTGTCGGACGGTTCGACCACGGCCACGGCTACGGCTTCCTCACCTTCTGCCACGAACAGCGCCACGCTGGCACCGAGCTTGTTGGCGAGGCTGCGCATGGCCGGCGTCGCCTGATCGCGCAGGGCCGCATAGACCTCGCGGGCCAGGGCGGCCAGGCCGCCACCGGCCCGGTAGCGGCCGTCGGGGCCGCGGCTTATCCAGCGGAATTCCGAGATCGTGGTCAGGAGCCGGGCGGCGATGCTGCGGTGGACACCCAACTCGTCTGCGACGTCCTGGATCGTCATGCCGGTCGGAGTATGGGCGATGAGTTCAACTGCGCGAAGGCCTCGCGCAAGGGTCTGTGCGCCGGTGGCGCGGGTCGCCGGAACGCTGTCGGGGGAAGCCACAGTTCACTGTATGTCGAGCATGGGGTCGCGCCCGGTCGCGCCCCGCGTGAATGCATATGCCTGACTGTCAGAGCATTGACAGACTCTGGTGACTGGTGTCACTCTGTGGTCGCGACGCGTGTTCGACGGCCCTCGTAGGCGCACCGCGTGTTTCTCATACCTGCCCGAACAGGGCTGTTCCGGGAGTTACCTGATGACAACGAACGACAAGAGAGCTGTGTCCGGCGGCTGGTCGGTGATCGCCGTCTGCTTCGCCATTCTGATCTGCGAGGGCTATGACCTGGCGATGTTCGGCAGCATAGTGCCCTCGCTGCGCGAATACGAGGCATGGTCGCTGACCGCGTCGATGATCGGCTACATGGGTTCGGCCTCGGTCGTCGGCATGCTGTGCGGGGCGTTGAGCGCCGCGGCGCTCGCCGATCGCATCGGCCGGCGACCGGTCATCATCGCCGCCGTGGTCACCTTTTCGACCGCGATGGCGCTGGCTGCGTTCGCACCCAACCCCGAGATTTTCCTGATTCTGCGTTTCTTCGTCGGTCTCGGTGCGGGCGCGGTCATGCCCACCGTGACCGCCACGCTGCTCGAATTCGCGCCCGAGGGGCGCCGCAACCGCAATATGGCGTTGGGATTCATCGGCGTCGGCGCGGGCGGCATGCTGGCCGGAGCGCTGGCGATATGGCTGGTACCCGCGTTCGGATTCCGGGCCATGTGTGTCGTGGGCGCGCTGCCGTTGCTGTTCGTGGTGCCGTTCCTGTTCCGTTTCCTGCCCGAGTCGATCACGATCCTGCGGGCGATGGGCCGCATCGACGACGCCCAAGCGCTCGCCCGGCGGCACGGTGTCGCTTTGGCGGCCGCTGAGACCACCGCACCGCCGGTGGTCCACACTGGCAAGACCGCCGACCGCTTCATGGCCGTGTTCCGCGACGGGCGTGCGCTCAGCACCGTCTTGTTCTGGGTCGCGACCTTCTTCTGCCTGCTGCTGACCTTCGGGGTGAGCACCTGGCTGCCCGATCTGATGCGGTCGGCCGGCTACGGGGTCTCGGCCTCGCTCGGCTTCCTCATCGCTCTCAAAGGTGGCGCGGTGGTCGGTGTGCTGACCGCGGCGCATCTGGCCGACCGGTTCGGAGAGAAACTGGTTGTCGCCTGTACCTTCCTGGCCTCCAGCGTGGCCTTGACGCTTTTGGCGACAACGCCACCGGTTGTCCTCGCCTACCTTCTGGTCGCGGTTGTCGGTCTGGGCACGACAGGCCTGCAGACCCTGATCAACGCCTTCGTCGGCGGCTACTATCCCACCGAGGTCCGCGCTACCGGACTCGGGCTGAACCTGTCCATCGGCAGGATCGGCGGCATTCTCGGACCGACCTACCTCGGAATCCTCGTTTCTATGGGCCTCGGGTTCGACGCGAAGTTCTACGCCCTGGCAATACCGGCTCTGATCGGTGCCGGGGTCGTGGCGATGGTGCCCAAACGCATCATGAACACCCCCGGCGAGCCACGCGAACCCCTTACCGAAGTCCAGCCCAGCCGATAGATCCCCCACCCACCGAACGGAGGCATCATGCCCGGCCGCATCGACACCCACCAGCACATCGTCCCGCCGCGGTATCGCTCCTGGCTTCTGGACAAGGGACTCACCGCCGGAGGGCGAGCCGTCCCCGAATGGTCCGCGCCCGCAGCGATCGAACTGATGGACAACAACGCCATCGACACCGCGATCGTCTCGGTATCCACCCCCGGCGTGGAACCGGCAGAAACCCTGTCCGAGGGCCGGGCACTGGCTCGCGAACTCAACGAGTTCACCGCCGCAGTCGTCGCCGACCACCCGGGGCGCTTCGGTTTCTTCGCCACCCTGACCTTGCCCGATGTCGACGGCGCTCTCACCGAAGCCGAATACGCCTTCGACGAGCTGGGTGCAGACGGCGTCGTTCTACTGGCGAACTCGAAGGGCATCTACCTCGGCGACAAGGAGTTCGACCCACTGTTCGCCGAACTCGATCGACGAGGTGCCGTGGTATTCGTCCACCCGTCCCACCTACCGGCCGAGCCGGTTCCAGGCATCCCGCCCTATGCCGTGGACTTCCTGCTCGATA
Source organism: Nocardia sp. X0981 (assembly GCF_977089955.1). Taxonomy (NCBI): domain Bacteria; kingdom Bacillati; phylum Actinomycetota; class Actinomycetes; order Mycobacteriales; family Nocardiaceae; genus Nocardia; species Nocardia sp. X0981. The sequence goes on from NZ_OZ372435.1 coordinate 1,320,119, forward strand.
CAACCCGGGCCGCGGTCAACCTGGCCCGCAGCGGCACCATGGATCGGTACCCGAATCTGAAGGTGATCCTCTCCCACGCCGGAGGGTTCCTGCCCTACGCGGTACAACGCACCGCCGGTGTCGCCTCACCGGACGGTTCGGACGAGGATGGACTGCGCATCCTGCGCAAGTTCTATTTCGACACCGCACTGTCCGGGTCGCGCTATGCGCTGCCGAGTCTGCTGGCATTCGCCGACCCGACCCGCATCACCTTCGGCAGCGACTGGCCTTACGCGCCGGCCGAACGGGCCACCTTCTTCACCCGGTCGCTGGACGCCTACCCCGAGATCGATCACACGGCAGTCGACCGCGGCAACGCCGAACGGCTGTTTCCACGGCTAACCGGTCAGAACGCGAACAAGTAAGGATCGAGTCCGTATGACCACACCGAATATCGCTCTCGGGCACTGGTTCGCGGCGCGCGCCACCCGTTCAGCACAGCGACCGGCCCTGACCTTCGAAGGCAGAACCGTGACCTACGGTGAACTGCTCGATCGAATCGATCGCCTCGCTGCGGCGCTGCATGCGCGCGGCCTCGGCCGTGGGGACCGCGTCGCATTTCTCGGGGCGAATCAGCCGGCATTCCTGGAAACCTTGCTCGCCGCCGCCCGCATCGGCGCGATATTCGTTCCCTTGAACTTCCGGCTCGCCCCACCGGAACTGGCGTTCATCCTCACCGACGCCGGAGCTCACACACTCGTCACCGACGCCGAACACCAGGCGACGCTCACCGCACTCCGACCGGAGTTGTCCACTCTCAGTCACATCGTCGTCGGCACCACCGCGTCCGGCTGGGAAACGTACGACTCCCTGATCAGCGGATACGAGCCGCTTCCGACGCCCGAGGACGTCGCGCCGGAGGACACCGCGATTCTCATGTACACCTCCGGCACCACCGGCCAACCCAAAGGTGTCATCCTCAGCCACGCCAACCTGTGGTGGAGCAACATCAACCTGCTGTCGCAGTTCGATGTCCTGGCCGATGACGTAACCCTCGTCGCCGCCCCTCTCTTCCACATCGCCGGTCTCAACGTCACCACCTTCACCACCTGGTTCAAAGGCGGCGAAGTCCTTCTCCAGCGCAACTTCGACGCCGGCGCCTGCCTCGACGCAATCGCCGGGCACCGTGTCACCACCATGTTCGGTGTCCCGGCGATCTTCTCCTTCATGAGCCAACACGCAAGCTTCGAGGCCGCCGACCTCAGCAGCCTCCGCATGGCGATCTGTGGCGGCGCCCCGGTCCCCGAACAGCTACTCCGGACCTATATCGACCGCGGTATCCAGATGCTGCAGGGCTACGGGCTCACCGAAACCGCGCCCAGCGCCAGCTTCCTCACCGCCGAACACGCCCTGACCAAACTCGGGTCGGCCGGCACCTCACCGCTGCTCACCGAGGTCAACCTCCTCGATCCCGAAGGCAAAATCATCGACGAACCACATCGGCGAGGCGAAATCTGCGTCACCGGACCCAATGTGACCACCGGGTACTGGAATCGGCCGGACGAGACAGCCCGCGCGATCGATCGGCACGGTCGGTTCCACACCGGTGACGTCGGATACCGGGACGAAGACGGCTTCCTGTTCGTCGTGGACCGGATCAAGGACATGATCATCTCCGGTGGGGAGAACGTCTACCCCGCGGAGGTGGAGAACGTCCTGTTCGCCCACCCCGACATCGCTGAAGTCGCCGTGATCGGCCTACCCGACCAACGCTGGGGGGAAGCGGTCACCGCGGTCGTGGTCTGTAAGCCGGGCAGTGAGCCGATGACGCTGGAGCAGCTCCGCGCGTTCGCCGGCGCCACCCTCGCCCGCTACAAACTACCGACACGGCTGCAGATCGCCGCCGAGCTTCCCCGCAATCCCAGCGGAAAAATCGTGAAGTATCACCTGCGCGAATCGCTGTCCACGCAACCTTCCATCGCCCAGAACGCCGGGGTTTAGCGCGCCGCCGCCGGGCAGTGCTGCGACACCGAGCACGTCCGGCGGCGAGCATCCCGATGTCTAAGCAATATCATCAGACCATGAAAAGGGCAGGGCAAGAACCGATGAAGTCAACGGAAAAGCCCAGCGTGTCACCGTCTTCGGTCAGCGGGTCGGAGTTCGGTGAAATCGCCGCCCAGCTGACACGCGAACGTCACCCCGGCCTCGACGACCAAGCGGTGGCACTCGGGCTGGCACTCATCCGCACCTCGACGGTGCACATGCAGCAATCAGAGAAGCTGATCCACCGACCTCAGGGCTGGAGCTGGAGCGGTTTCCACATCATGTACATGATCTGGCTGTTCGGCGAGATCGAAGCACGCGATATCGCGAGACTGGCCGCGGTCACGAGACAAACAGCTTCTACCGTCCTCGCCAACCTCGAAAACAATGGGTTCGTGCACCGCGAACGCAGCTCGAGCACCGACAAACGTCTGATCACGGTCACGCTGACCCCCAAAGGCCTCGAAGCGATCGATTCCGCCTTCACACAGCAGAATGCGCTGGAAACCGAGTGGTTCGGTGGCCTGACACGCGACGAACGCGACTTGCTCAAGAAGCTTCTCGACCGCATCGCCATGCGCATCACCCAGTCCAAGCGCACCGCTCCGTAACGAGAGGACGCCGGCTCATCGAAGAGCAGGCACGATACTCGCTCCGGTACGCAACAGCTGGCCTCGCGCCACCGCCACGAGTTGCTCGTCCGCGCCACGAACAGACACGTCGTAGACCCCGGCCTTCCCCGACTGACTGACCACACGACACTCGGCGACCAACACATCACCCAACTTGGCGGCCGCGACATACGAGACGCTGGCACTGGTGGTGACGTTGGCGTGGTTCGTGGCACTCGCGGCATAAGCGAGTGCAGTGTCGGCGAGCAGAAAAATGATCCCACCGTGGCAGATGCCGAGAGTGTTCGTCATATCGGGCCGCACCGTCAACGCCATGACCGAATAGCCCTCGCCGACCGTCCGGCACTCGATCCCATGCGCCTGGGCACAGTGGTCACCAGCCATCAAAGCCTGCGCGACCGCTTCCGGCGAGACGACTCGCAGGCTTTCGCCGAGCATCCCCAACCTCCTAGATTGTCAGATCACTGACAATCTAGGATACGGGAGAGCCCCACACAGAGCAAAGAACGCACAATAGGCTCCCGAAGCGCAAGCACAGGACCATGACCTGTACTTTCTCGCGGTATAGAGCACCACCGCGAGATACATCTGATCCGTGACAAGTTAGCGAGAAAGCCCTGGAGACAGGATCCTGATAATGCGCAGATGGTGCGCGACAAGTTAACCGAGAATCTAGACGCCATGTAGATTCTCATTCGCGGTGTCGTTCTCTCATGTTTCTGTCGGTAACTTGTCGCCCCTTCTCATCTCTTGTCGCAGGTGAGACCATGGAGGGGTGTCCGCGCGGATCCCCTCCGTGCTGGAGGTGGGACTGAGTTACGCGACCGAGGAGCTCGGCCGGGCGGACACGGACGTGCGTTCAGCGGACGCAGAGCTGCTCGTGCACGGTCTGCCGGTGCGGCGGGTCCATACCGAGGCGGGGAAGAAGCACTACACCGGCGTCTTCTGGTCCTCGACCACAGAGACTCAGCACCACTACGAGAGCCGCCTGGAGTTGGGCCGGCTGTGGCTTGCTGATTTCGATCCGCATGTCGTGTGGTTGGCCGCGCAGCCGTTCTGGTTGTGGGGTCGCGATGGTACTGCTGTTCGTCGGCATGTGCCCGATCTGCTGTTGAAGCTGGATTCGGGCTCGTTCGTTGTGGTCGATGTCAAGCCCGCGAGGTTTCAACAGGAGCGGGACTGCTGTGAGTTTGGTTGACTCGCGGGTTTGGTCTTTCAGGCCGCGAGTGCGGGCCGGTTTATTGTCTCAAACTCGATCGGGGTGAGGCGGCCGAGTCGGCGTTGCCGACGGGTGCGGTGGTAGGTCTTCTCGATCCAGACCACGATCGCCATCCGGAGCTCGTCGCGGGTCGCCCACCGCTCCCGGTCGAGAACATTCTTCTGCAGCAACGCGAAGAACGACTCCATAGCAGCGTTGTCACCACACGCCCCGACTCTGCCCATCGAACCTCGTAATCCATTGCTCGACAATGCGTTCACGAACTTCCGAGAGCGAAATTGACTGCCCCTGTCGGAGTGGACGATCGTCGCGGTAGGCGCTCGGAGAGTGACGGCATGGTTCAGTGCCGACACCGCCAACGACGCCTTCATCCGCGAATCGATCGAATACCCGACGATCCGGTTGGAGAACACGTCCTTGACAGCGCATAAATACAGTTTTCCTTCACCGGTGCAGTGCTCGGTGATGTCTGTCAACCACACCGCGTCCGGAACGGCGGCAGTGAAGTGGCGTCCGACGAGGTCGTCGTGGACCGGCGGGCCGGCCTTGCGGTTCAGGCCGCGTTTCTTGGCGAACACACTCCAGATCCGCTGGGCTGAACACAACCGGTGGACCCTGTTCTCGCCCGCACGGATACCGCGGGCAGGCAGCTCGTCGGCGATGAATCGGTAGCCGAAAGCCGGGTCGTCGGCATGGATGTCGAGAGCGGCGTTGATCAGATGGGCGTCGTCCCAATCGCGTTGCGAGACAGGGCATCGTTTCCATTTATAGAACGCTTGGGTGGAGAAGCCGAGTACCCGGCAGGTCACCGCGACGGGGATACCGTCAGCGGCCAGGTCGAGGACCAGCGGGTAACTCATTTTGGGTTGACGTCACGCGAGAAATAGGCGACCGCGCGGCGCATGACCTCGGCTTCTTGTTCCAACTGACGGATCCGTTTACGCGCTTCGCGCAGCTCGGCCGACTCGTCACGGGTGGCGCCGGGCCGGTGGCCGTCGTCGATATCGGCTTGCTTGAGCCAGTTCTTCACACAGCTCTGCGATATTCCGAAGTCCTTCGCGATCTGGGTCAACGAGATCTCGCCCTTACGGGCGACCGCGACGATGTCACGGCGGAACTCTTCGGGATATGGCTTCGGCATGAGGGACATCCTTCCAGCGAGGAGCGATCCTCACAGGTCAGGAGTCAACCAAACCGGGGGCAGTCCCGACCTATGTTCGGGAAATTCGTCTGTTCCGTTGCGAACGGAACAGACGAATTTCCCGAACATTCTTCATACCTGCGCCCTCCAGGGATGGTCGAGTTCGACGAAACGCGGGCAGCCGGTCTCGTCAACATGCCCGCCCCGCGAACCACAGATTTCCGCAGTTCAGAGCTATCCGCAGACATCGGAATATGGCCGGTTCATGAGAACGCGCCCTTGAGCAGATAGCCGACGACCTGGAGGCGTCCCTGGACGATCGACAATCCCTCGCCGAGCCACCGACACTGGAGAAGGCCCCGATCAGGTCTCGAACGCCATCACAATCCTGGCCCAAGACCTCCTCACTGAGATCCGCGCCATCGAGCAAATGCCGTAACAACAGGCCCGATCTCCGGCGGGTGACATACTGCGCAGCCACACCGGTAGTGATTTCGGCCGGGCACACCGGACTGCTGGCCGGGAAACCTACTCGGTCTTGGCGTCGCGGTAGGCGACAAACATGCCCAAGACGGCGACTAGGACGCTGACCGCGGCTTCCCAGCCGACGAGGACGCCGACTGCGGTGGCCAGCGAGACCGCTGCCGCCAGGGCCAGCAACGGATGATCGTTGGGCGACTCGGGCGGTCAGGGTCGGAATTTGCGCCGGTAGGCGTTACGCTCATAACTGCTCCGTGTTTCTGAGTTGGCGCTCGGGATCATTGGACGAACGGTTGTCCCCTTTGCCTGCGTCACCAGGCTGGGGGCAGCGCCCGTTTCGGGGTTGTGTTGGCCGGCACCTGGATTGAAGCCGGATAGTCACCACGTTAAACCATACTGGTCAAGAGTCTATGTGCCACGCCAAAATTCATGCGTCATAGCAAATGTGTGGTTACCGTTCATTCGCTTTGAATACGGCAACCGCCCTGGAATGCCATTCCATAGCAATCGATCTGCGGCGATATTCTAGATATTCAGGCATCTCACGATGACGTTCCCGAACGGAATACTCGCCGATCACTCCGCGGTGCACCACACCGCGCGACCGGTGGCGCCGAACACAATTCCCCACGCCGGCCAGCATCTCCGGAATACCCCGAATGGGAACAACACCCCCGCGCAGTCAAGGGCAGCGAGCGGGATTCGCCGGAACGTGAGCTGGTGGAGCGGCCGACATCGCAGGTCACCGCGGAGGTATAGCAACACAAACGATTTAGAAATTCGGGCACTCTGTGTGCGTAATTTCATATCGAGGGAATCGCGGGAGTTTGCAGCAGCAATGCATTTCTAATCAATAGGCAAACAATCGATAACTTTTCACTGACCTCGGTCAGTAAAGTTTTGCATCGGCGCTGATTTCCACCTTGTATCACCCTCGGCAAGCTGAGACAGAATCATGTCCGGCCTGTCGGCCAGCGACGAGACCTCGTGGAGAAACCGGTTCTGAAAACGTAAGGCATTGAGTCCAGCAAGCGTCGCGGTATAAGCATTCCGCCGTACTAATCAGGACTCCCTTACCCCTCGGCGATCTGCGCAAATGCCTCGGCTTCTCGTTCCAGAAAGATCCGCGTCTTCCGAGAGAAGGCGGCCCGCGCAAGCCACGCACCTCGACCCAACCACTCAACCCCAAGGGTGAGGCGGGTAACCATCTCGTCGGCTGCCTCGAGAGAATGAGACGCCGAAACAACTACACCGGCCACCTTCGTCTTCCATGTGAACCCCGCCACCGGGCGCCATTCTGTCACCGTGTACACCGCAGCCATCAAGCCTGGTTGACGCACACGAAATCGGGCACCCACAGCGGTTCGATCGCACGGTTCGATCCGTGAAATCTCCTCGATCGTAGGCAACATGCGATGCCAGGAATCCAGATCCGCAAGGACCCCCCAAACCGTGGCGCAATCGGCGTCTATCGTCCGGTCAACCTGGATCATGAACAGGATGGTATCGCTGACCGAGCACCTCCGCGACGGTCCGATAGCCCATTCAGTGAGATGAGCCGTTCACCGGTACGTGAGCCCGCCGCGCCCCAGAGCACCTCCCCGTCTGCCGACTGCGCACATCCCCCGAGACCTTCCAGCGCGGCCGTTTTCGCCGGTAAGCCCAGCACAACTTCCTGATCACTTCCACATGTCAACACACGTAGGCCAACGGCCGTTGACATACGCGGCGACCCTCCGCTAATCTGATGTCAACAGGCGTTGGCTTATACAGGAGGAGCTATTATGCCAAAACCTACGGCGGACGTTCTGATCGTCGGAGCCGGGCCTGTCGGCCTCACAGCCGCAGTTGTGCTCGAGCAGCTCGGTCACGGTGTGGTGATCGTCGACGATCAGCGTGAAGGCGCAAATACCTCTCGCGCGGCTGTCGTCCACCCACGAACTCTCGAGTTACTCGAGCCATACGGCGTCACCCACGCCTTGGTGGATCGGGGCGTACACACCCCCACCTTCACCATTCGTGACCGTGATCAACTACTGGTACGGGTGCCGTTCGACACGCTCCCCACCCGGTACCCCTACACATTGATGATCTCGCAGGCCGATACCGAGAAGTTCCTGGTGGAACGGCTTTCCGAACTCGGCGGCAAGGTCGTCAGGCCAGCTGTCGTTTCCGAGATATCGCAAGATGAAGACGCCGTCACCGCCACCTTCGACGACAACGCACAGATCCGGGCACGCTACCTGCTCGGAGCGGATGGAATGCATAGCACCGTCCGGACACAAGCTGGAATCACGTTCTCTGGCGAGACATACGCAGAATCGTTCACTCTCGCTGACGTGCGCCTGTCGGGCGGAGTGCCGCAGGGCGAAGTAATCCTATATTTCTCCCCCGCTGGCCTGGTGGTGGTCGCACCGTTGCCTGACGATATGTACCGAATTGTCGCGACCGTCGACGAGGCGCCGCATGATCCGAATGTCACGTTCGTACAGCGTCTTCTCGATGAACGGGGTCCGCAAGCCTTTCCGGCCAAGGTAGAACGCGTCGTGTGGGGCTCCCGTTTCCGCGTCCACCACCGAGTCGCTGACAGCTTCCGGTCGGGCCGGATTCTCCTGGCAGGCGACGCCGGCCACATTCACTCGCCAGCCGGCGGACAAGGCATGAACCTTGGCATCGAGGATGCCGTTACCACTGCAGAGACATTGTCAAAGATCCTCAATGGCGCACCCGACGTGCTGCTCGACGAGCACGCAACAGGTCGCCGCGAGGCCGCGGAGGAAGTCGTCGCGATCGCGCGGCGGCTGACCGATATGGCAACAGCCTCAGCGCGAGTACGCCCCGTCAGAAACGCAGGCATGCGAATTGCAGGCAAGGTCCCCGCCGTGCAACAACGCATTGCTTGGCGACTGTCCGGCCTCGAGCGACGGTGAGAAATCCATCGTAAGTACCCCCCCCCGGAAAGGAACTCTCATGCAAATTGTTAACGATCACCTTGCCATCAAGGCGAAGCTCAGCACTCCGACAGACAGCGGATTCCTACTCATGGCTGCAGAGATCGGAGGATGGCTGGGGCCGATCGCTCGACCGTCCAAGTCTCGGCGCGAGCTGGTCCGGCAGCTCCGGCACCTGTGCGAACGACTCTGCCACCGTCACGATGTGGTCGAGGCCACCACGTTCCGGGCAGCTTTGCGCCCCCCCGGCGAGGGCGAGGAACTCCTTCGACGTGCGGGTGTTGCACCCGCACGCTATGACGTAGCCGTGCTAGTCCGAACTACCGACACCGATCAAATCGCGGCTGTGCGAGCCGACGAAACATGGCGTGAGATAGTTTCCCTTGTCGAAACGCAGTCGAGGCACACTTTCACCACTGCTACCTTCAGCCCCGCTCGCATCGCCGACGTTGACCATGATCCGGACAGCTGGTTCCTCTTCAACTACTTCCATTGCAAAGACGTTGCTGTCAATTATGACGCATGGGAATACACTGCTGGATGGTTTCAGCGTAATACCAAGCTCCCTGACTCCGTTCCTATGCAACCCCTTCAAGGCGAACCGCATGATTACAGCATCATCAACCATGCCAGCTGGCCCACGCTGCGCACATTCCTGCCGAGCCTCCTATTCCACCCTCATTTCCGGTCCTTCGTCCTAGCGAACTTCGAACGCAATGACATAGCGGCCCAGCCGATCATCTACCGTCGCGTCCGCTGAGCGTCTCGTCGTGAGCAGCCGCACACAAGTGACTGCACCCGGTGAACCCGCCCATCCGGAATTAGGGTCCTTTCTGGCCCTGACCAGGGCCAGAAAGGACGAGACAGGCCGCGGAGGGCTTGACCGGCGAGCAAATCGCCGCCGACCTGGAAGTATCGGCTGCGACGCGCTATAACTGGCGCCGCCAGTACAGCGACATGGACGCCGACGCCGCCCGCGAACTCAAGGAACTGCGGGAGCAGAACGCCCGACTGAAAAGCCGATGGCTGACGCAGAGTTGGAGAAAGACTCGCTGCGGGAGATCAGCAAGGGAAAATTCTAGGCATGGCGGCCAGCCGGGGGCCATCGACGTGCTCCGGGATATGCGGACTGTGTCCGGGAGGTTCGCGTGCAAGCTAGTCGGGCTCACTCCACCTATCACGGGTGCCGGCCTCGCAGACACCGGCCGAGCAGACACCGGCCGAACCCCCATACCGGGCGAAGAACCGGTTGCGCGGCTACGTCGGCAAGAATACGTGTCACGGATTCCGTAGGATCCGGGCCACGCTGCGGTTCGACATGGATATCGGGTGGATGGCAAACGGGCGCATCGGCTCTGACACGAGGAGGGTCTGCCGGTGCGGGCACTTTCGCTGCCCGCGGGATACCGAAAGTGCTGCGGCTGGACAACGGCCGGAAATGATTCAGCTGCACGGCATACTTTTGTGCTGATCGGCTCGGGATATCCTATATCCCGCCGGACACCACATAACAACGGCTACTTGGAATCGTTCAACGGAGCCTGCGCATGGAATGCCTGAGCCGCAATCATTGGATTTCCCCACCCGAAGACCGGGAGTGGTGATCGCCGGTTTCAAAGTCGAACACAACCACGCCCACCGGCACTCTGGCCTGGGCTACGCACCCTGCCGAGCACGCTGCGGCCTGCACATACACCCGTCACGCGGTGGGCTGCGGCATCAACTGAACACCGATGCAACAAACCGATTCTGAAACCGGTTGGCCGTTGATCGGGAGATTGGTCAAGGCGTCGACCACCCGCGCCGCGCGCGTAACACCGGGGTAGCCCCGTACGGAAGTGCGCTCGACTGATCACGATACTGCTCATGTGAGGGTAATGCGTAGTCAACGCTAGTTGACTATACTCGATGGAATGAGAAGGTCCTCAGACAAGACAAAAGCCGAAATTCTCGCTGCTGCTCGTGAGCGCTTTGCGGCCGACGGGTACGACAGAACTACCATCCGGGCTATTGCGGCGGATGCCGCTATCGACCCCGCGATGGTCATGAGGTACTTCGGAAACAAGGAGCGGCTGTTCGCTGCAGCGGTCGAGTTCGACCTCGAACTGCCGGACCTGTCTTCAGTACCGCAAGAGCAAATTGGAATGACCGTGGTTGTACATTTTCTCGAGCGGTGGGAGCGCGACGAGGCGTTACAAATCCTACTTCGCGTCGGCGTCACCAATCCAGCCATCGCGGAACGGATGAGAGCGATCTTCGCCGAGCAACTCGGTCCCGTGATCGCGCGCGTGGTGGACGACCCCCACGAAGTTCCTGTGCGGGCCGGGCTTGCCGCATCGCAGATTCTCGGGATGGCGTTATGCCGGTTCGTTCTGGCTTTTCCACCGCTGGCAGCAATGACCAGTGAGGAACTGATCACGTGGATCGGTCCGACGGTCCAGCGTTATTTGACCAGTTCGCCAGGATCTGTTTAGCGTGCGCGGCGCACAGTGGGCGACAAGGCGACCAAGGTTATTTTAGAAGCTCGTGCGATGATGGCATGCTCGGAGCCGCCATGTGGCGCAAGGACCAGCGATCGGCGAATCCGTAATTCGTGACAGGATAGCGAGAGTCAAGAAGTATGCGAGTTTGAAATCGTCTGCACTCCACTGCGGCTGCCGGACGTGCCGTCGCCCAGCCGTCGAGGAACATGACCTTGCGTTGGATCGGTGTCACTCCGGCGGCCTGGATGGTCACGACGGGGTTCATGGTGGTGTCGAAGGTGGCGGGGTCGATCACCACGTTCGCATCGACGCTCGTCGTCGCGACGACGGTGTCGACGACGGCACGGAAGTGGCCGGGTTCGGCGCGTTCGTGGTGGTAGCTGAGGCAGTATTTGGTCGAAGGCGGGAGCGTGCTGGCCCACCAGAGCTCCGGCCGGGTGCCGTTGGACATTACCGCGACGTCGATGCCGAGGGCGCGCAGGCCGGCGGGGTTGCGGGGCAGCTGCGGCCACAGGGATGAGCCATTCGGCGCGGCAGAACGGCGCCAGCCGCTTATCGATGGGCCGAAGGGCGGGTGCGGCGACCGAGCTAGTGCCCCGTCCAGATAGGTTGCGCTGGTAATCCGGGTGTCGGTTTGAGCTGCTGCTTGTCGTCGGTGATGCTGCTGTTGGAGGTGGCATCGATGGCCCGGAAACCGGAAGTGTTCGTGCGGGAGGTGTCCCCGGAAGAGGGACGCAAATTGCAGAAGATCACCAAGACAAGCCGACAACCGATCAGGACTCGCCGCGCGATCGTGGTGATGGCCTCGGCGCAGCATCAACCGGTGCCGGCGATAGCGCGGTTGATGCAGGTGTCGGAAGCCTATGTGCGCCAGGTAATCCACGATTTCAACGAACGGGGGTTCGAGGCATTGGACCCAAAATGGAGCGGGGGCAGGCCGAGCAAGGTAAATCGGGCGACGCGTGAACGCATCGCCCGCATCGCCCGGTGCTGCCCCCGCGACCTCGGCCGGCCGTTCTCGACGTGGAGCCTGTCGAAACTCCGAGACATGCTTGCCACCAGCAAGATCGCTGATATCAGCCGCGAAACACTGCGCACGATCCTGCGGACCCAGGGGGTGTCTTGGCAGGCCACCAAGACCTGGAAGGGCGGCACCGACCCCGACTTCACCGCCAAGATGAACCGCATCCTCGACCTCTACGATCACCCGCCCGCCGATGGGCGAGTGGTCTGTGTCGACGAGTTCGGTCCGTTGAACCTGCAACCCCGCCCGGGACGTGGCTGGTTCCCGGCCCGCAAACCCAGACGGTTGCGGGCGACCTACCATCGCGACCACGGGGTGCGGCACCTACTCGGTGCGTTGGACCTGGTCACCGGCCGTATTCACTACCGGATCCGGGACCGGAAACGATGGATCGAGTTCCTGGCGTTTTTGAAGACCCTGCGGGCTCGTTGGCCCGGCGAGAAGCTCTACGTCATCGTCGACAACTTCTCCCCGCACAAACGCGTCGAGGTCAGGGCCTGGGCTGCGGCCAACAATGTGGAGCTGGTGTTCCTACCGACCTATTCGTCGTGGCTGAACTGGATCGAATCGGAGTTCGCCGCGTTGCGGTACTTCGCTCTCAACGGCACCGACCACCGCAGCCACACCGAGCAAGACGCTGCGATCGGCGCCTACATCCGCTGGCACAACCAACACGCCCGACCCAAACGAGACTTCGCAGTCAACTCGCCAATCCGCCGCCCGGATTACCTACCCAACGTTGCCTGACAAGGCACTAGCTGTGTGTCGGCAGGTTCTCAGAGCTCCGGGTTTCCATGCCCAGCACCCGACTATTTACGCTGCTCCACCATGCCTCTAATATAGAGGCATGGTGGAGTCATCAGTACTGGCAGCGTGGCGCAGTGGAAGCGTGGCGGCCCTGTCTACTGTCGTTGCCGAGGATGTCGTGTTCTTGAGCCCGGTGGCCGAGTATCGCGGGCGTGATGTCGTCCTGCACATGCTTGGGCTGATCGCTTCGGTCATCGAAGACCTGGATGCCACGAATGTGTGGGTCGACGAGAATAATGTGTGCTCGCGTTTCGTCGGCCAGGTCCTGGGTGACGAACTGGAGGGGGTTCTGCACGAAGAAAGGAACCGGGAAGGGCAACTGATTCGTGTCACATTGTTCCTGCGGCCGTTGGAAGTGCTGCGGAGGGCGATCCGCTCGATGCAGGTGCTGCTCGAGCGCTCGCCACTACCCGCTTGAGGCGATACCCTCGCGTTCGTGTCTCCGACTCCTCGATCCGGAAAGCCGGTACGCGGTTCCGCAACAGGGCGCCCGATCATGGCACTGCTCGATCTCGTGGGTCGACGGTGGGCGTTGCGCATACTGTGGGAACTTCATGCGGTCGAGCAGCCAGTTACTTTCCGGGAGCTGCGTCAGCAATGCGATGACATGTCCTCGAGCCTTCTTACTCGTCGGCTGCACGAGCTCGGCGAATCCGGCCTTGTCGAGCGAACGAAATCGGGTTACGCGCTGACCGGTCAGGGGCATCGGCTGGTGGCTCATCTCCAACCGCTGTCCGCCTGGTCGGAATCCTGGGCTGCGGCCCTCGCCGAACCTCCAACGTAACTCGGGCTCGTCGGCCGCCTCGTAGTCCGAGGTCGCGCGGCCTTGTCATCGGGTTGTTTCGCAGTCTCCGCATACATAGTCCCGGCCCGCTGTTGACACCAGGGCCGGTGTCGTCTCGGCCCCCGCGCTGAGGCATCGAGAGCACCATCGCCGGGTTGACCGGATATCGGCGATTGACGATCCGCTACGAACGCCACGGCCATCTCTTCGCGGCATTTCTACAACTCGCTGCCGCTCTCACCTGCTACGAGAAACTCCCCAGGTAAGACACCCTCTAATTCTCGGAACCTGTCGGGGCCTCGGGAGGGACCGAGGAGTCCGCGCGGGTTTGCTCGCGCTCTGCGAGCAGAACGAGTAGTTCTCTCATACGGTCCAGGACGCCTTCTGTTCGCTGCAGCGAACCGTAGAGGTAATGCTGCAGGATCAACCCTTCGAGAGCGGCGAGCAGTAACGCCGCCCATTCTTCCGTCGAGTCGTGGATGCCGAGCGTCTGCAGAGTCTGAGAGATATCGGCGATATAATGCTCATAACCAGCGACTACCGCGCTCTTCTCGCTAGAACCGCGGATGGCCGTCAGCGCAAGGTCGAAGTACACGATCTGACGATCCTGCTCCGCGTCGAGAACCTCGACGAAACCGCGACCGAAGTCGTCGGCCGTCTTCACGTTCAGCGGAGCAGCGGCTCTGTCGCGTTGGACTGTGGCGCGCATCGCTTCGGCGAGCATCGCTTCGCGTGTCCCGAAATAATGTCGGACCAAGCCGTGTGCGACCGACGCGCGGCCCGAGACCGATCGGTAGGTCACCTTCTGCTGGCCTTCCCGGCCGATGATCTCGATCACCGCGTCGAGCAGCCGCTCTCTGGCGGGCTTCTCTACATTGTCGCGCGCCGTTTCGGGCGTATCCACCACAACCCTCTCCGTTGCGTCCGCATGCCTGGCCTTACCAAGCGTAGCGGTTAGGGTGACGCGGCCCGGATCACGGCGTTGCCGGTTCGCTCAGCGAAATACCGCGGCTGAGGTCCGCGTCCCGGCGACAGATCTCGCGCCTCATGGGTGCAGATGGCACCTGGTCGTCCGATGATTGCCGGCGGTTGCTTCCACGTTGGGAGACACTGATTTCGGAGATGGCCGAACTACGATTCCTCCTGCCCGCGTCTACCTTTCGTTGCTAATTCGTCGACATTCCGATGTCACTCGGTCGGTGCGCGCATTCCTGCGGAAAGACCGGCCCCGGCAGATCCGCATTCGAACTCCGCCGCCGCGCGTCGATGACCGTGGCGAAGTGGCGTAAACGCTTCATCGAACATGGTCTGCCCGGGCCGATGAGCCTCGGCCGATCCGGCCGCCGTCGATCCTGCTGGACCGGGTGGAACAGGGCTGGCGTTGCCCCCTGGAGCAGCCTCCGCGTGATGCCACGCATTGGTCGCGGTCGTCGACCGTTCGCCTGGCGCAAGACCGCCGAGGAAATCCTCGACTCCCTCGCCCGATATATCCAACGTATTTCAGACGCGGGACACTAGCCTCCCCTGTTCATGGCAATTCCGGCACGAAGTGCCGGAATTGGCGAAAAGGTGCTCTGACCTGCGATAATTCGATTTGCTGAAGACCGAAATCGAGATCGTGGGAGCACCCTTTCGGTGAGTGAGTCTATGTCGTGGTATCCATCGCTGAAGATCTCGGTCGACGGGTCGCCGGTCGTGTCGCAGGCCGGGGCGGGATTGCTGCTACGGACGGTGGAGAAAACCGGGTTGAGCAGGAGGTTGTCCGAGGGATTGGCGCCGTGGCGTCGGTCGGGTGCGGTGCATGATCCGGGCAAGGTCGTGGCCGATCTCGCGGTGATGCTCGCACTCGGCGGCGACTGTGCCTCGGATCTGGCGGTGCTGCGAGCCGAACCGGGCGTATTCGGTGCGGTGGCCTCGGATCCGACGGTGTCACGGTTGATCACTGCCCTGGCCCGTGATGAGCGCAAAGCACTGGCGGCCATCGCCTCTGCTCGCGCGCAAGCGCGAGCCCAGGCGTGGAAGCTCGCGCAATCCAGTGCCCCCGACCACGGGATCGACCCGGTGTCACCGTTGATCATCGATCTCGATGCGACCCTGATCGACGCGCATTCGGAGAAACAGCAGGCGGCACCGACGTTCAAGCGGGGATACGGTTTCACCCGCTGTGGGCGTTCATCGACCACGGCCAGACCGGCACCGGCGAGGCAGTCGCAGTGCGGTTGCGGCCGGGGAACGCCGGCTCGAACACCGCGCATGACCACAAGCAACTCCTGGCTGATGCCCTGGCGCAACTGCCGGGCGCCCGGAGTTGGCGTGTCGGGCGGAAAGTGCTGGTCCGCGCCGATTCCGGAGGCTGGACCCACGAGTTCCTCGACTACTGCCACCGCCGCCGGTTGCAGTACTCGGCCGGGTTCGTCCTGACCGGCGATATCGTCGCCGTCCTCGACGAACTCGGCGACCACGACTGGCTCCCCGCCTGCGACGGCGACAGGAAAACCCGCCTCGGCGCCTGGGTCACCGAGGTCACCGACCTGGTCGATCTGTCGGGCTGGCCGCCGGGAATGCGACTGGTGGTGCGCAAGGAACGCCCGCACCCCGGTGCGCAGTTGCGGTTCACCGACCACGACGGACTGCGGTTGACCGCGTTCGTCACCAACACGCGATCAGGGTCGCTGCCCGAGCTGGAGTTGCGGCACCGCCGCCGCGCCCGCTGCGAGGACCGCATCCGCGCTGCGAAAGACACCGGCGCACGCAACCTCCCGTTCCACTCCTTCGCCGCGAACCGGATCTGGGTCGAGATCGTCGCACTCGCCCTGGACCTGACAGCCTGGATGCAGACACTGGCCTTCACCGGCGATCCCGCACGCCGCTGGGAGGCGAAAACACTACGGCTACGGCTGTTCTCGATCCCGGCCCGGCTGGCCCGCCACGCCCGCCGACTTCACCTGCGCCTGCCGGCACACAACCCTTGGACCCCTCTCACGCTCACGGCCTTCACCCACCTAGCAGTCCCCTGACCAGCATAAACCCGCCCCTCAACACAGAAGGACACACTCTCCGGGCCCGTGGAACCCGGCAGCCAACCCGCTGTTCGGGCAGCTACCGCTGCCCGAACAGCGAAACAACCACCTCAGGCCCCGACCGGACCCATCAGCACAAATCACGAAAAATCGAGGCTAGGCGGCCGCCCGCGCCGACCAGCCGTAGAAGGTCGCTGAGGTCCCTGGCGCCACGACCGCGCTGGGCGCACCCGTGCAATCGTTGTTAGCGTAGACCAGGAAGTCCCGCGTGCTGCGGTTCTCAAAATGGATATCGCGCGCAAACCCACTGGCCCAGCACGCGTTCAGATCACTCAGCTCGAGCTCGTTGTCGACGATCACGACTTCCCGTCCATCGCCGAAACCGGCAGATCCGGTCGGGAACGACGACGCGGATGGCGCCGCGATGCACGCGGCGGCCAATGAGAGGGCGCCTGCGATGACAATTCTTCCGGAATTCATCCGTCGATGGTATAGCGGCCCTGCTCGGCTCCGCCCATCCAGGCTCCAGCCCTGTTGAGAAGGCATTCGTTCTACGAGGCAGCACAGTCCGCTGACTGCCGGAGACTCTGGGCGATCGTCGGTCCAGATTCTCGATGCGAAGTTGTGATCAGAGGACAAGATGCCCTCTGGCCGAAAGCTTGAGCGAGCGCCGAAGCCGCTCTCGGGAGTGGCTCGGCACAGCGCCCGGTGATCAGTGCATCGAGAGATCCTCGACCAGCTGGGCGCCGCCGATGATTTCGATAGGAGCGCAGCGCCCCTGGATGCGGCGAGCGTGCGCGCGGAAAAGGGGTTCACTGACCGGCCGCAGCCGGTCGACCGCGAAACAGAATCCAAGATCCACATCATCTCGGATGCGAACGGAATACCGATGGCCGCCGGCGTTTCTGTCGGGAACACCCACGATTCGGTGATGCCGACGCCAAGTGTCGCCTCAGCTCCGCCCGTGCGCTCGAGGCGATATCCGCGCCGCGGCAAGCCTGCCAATCTGCGCGGCGGGCAAGGGCTACAACCTCGATGTCCATCGCCGGTGGCTGCGTGCTCGCGGAATCCTGCCTCGGATCGCCCGTCGAGGGACCGAGGACCCCACTAGTCTCGGCAAGCACCGCTGGAAGATCGAATGGACCATTGCGTGGCTGACCGAATATCGACGGCTGACGATCCACTACGAACGCTATGGCCAGCTCTTCGCGGCATTCTCCAACTCCGGCAGCTCTCGCCTGCTGCAAGAAACTCCCCACGTAAGACACCCGCTTCGTATATTGGGGGTGCTTTACGTGTATTGGGGTGCTTTACGTGGAGCCCGCTGCCATTAATACGCTGATAGCGGGCCATATCGGCTTCTCGGTCCTGGCCGCGTGGCACGCCGACGCGGGGAGGAGTAGCCGCTGTTGACGCCGCCCGTGTTGGGTTCTCCGGCCCTCTTGCCGAATACCGCAACCGCGCTGCCGCCCCGTGAATGCAGGCTCTGACCGCGAAGTCATCGACGAGTTCGAGCCCACGCAGAGGTGGATTTCCCCACGTTGCTGCGACCATCCTGCTCTGCTCGCGGTCATCCGTACTAGCTGGACATTTTTACTGGACTTCTGCAGTTATCCATGTGGATAATGACATGAGGGGCGGCGAGCAGCGGAATCGGCCGTCGGAAAGCCACGACACAGTCAGGAGTGTGGAGTGATGTTTGCGAAAAGCGATGTTCCCTCCGCGCTGAGTGCACATCCCGCCTTTGTCGGCCGCGATATCGACCGCGCGAGGGCGACTACGAGTCGCGTCGTGGACCCGCACGGTGTCAGAGTCATCGGTCCGCGGGATCAAGCGCGCGTCCGGCTGTTCGCCGCCCAGATCAGCACCGTCACCCTGGCCTATCTGGACTGGGGGACCGAAGTCGAGATCACTGCACCCGATGTCTCCAACTGTTACTGCCTACACCTGCCGGTGCGCGGAAAAGCGCGGGTGGAGAGTGGCGATCAGAGAATTGTCGCGTCGGCGGCACGGGCGGCGCTTACCACTCCCGAGGACTCGCTGCGGATGATGTGGGCCCCGGATACGGCTCAGATGATCTTACGCGTGGAGCGCAGTGCGATCGATGAGGGCCTCAGAGAACTACTCGGCCGACCGTTGCGCAGAGGGCCGATCCGGATGCCCTTGGGTATCGATCTCTCCGGGGTTACCGGAGTTCGCTGGAAATCGGTGTTGGAACTGGTCACCGCGGAGATCGTCATGCGCGATTCGCTGGAACTGCACGGCGGGCCTACGGGCGGTGCAAGCGCTGCTGCAATCAACGATCTGGTGGTAAATGCACTGCTGTTGTGGCATCCACACAACTACACCGATCTGCTGACGGCGGCCGCCGCCCCCGCGCGTGCGCCGCACATTCGACAGGTCGTGGACTACATCCTGCAACATCTGGACGAACCGTTGCAGATCGGCGCGTTGGCCACTCAGCACAATGTCAGTATCCGCGCGCTGCAGGCGGGGTTCATCCGGGACCTGGGCTGCACCCCGACCGAGTTCATCCGGAATCAGCGCTTGGAGCGAATTCATCAGGAACTGAGCAAAGCCAGTCCCGTCGAAGGGGTCAGTGTGTCGGAGGTAGCTCAACGGTGGGGATTTTCGCACCTCGGACGCCTGTCGCAGGTTTACCGGGCGCGATATGGCGAACTACCGTCTCGAACCCTGCGCGAGCTGTGAACGCCGCGCTTTGTGAAAGTCGAGCTGACAGGCGGCATCCGCGATGACGCGTCGTTGACCGCCGCGCCACGGGCTGTGCCGGTGTGAACCCTGCACGGCAGCGCTGGAGAAGCCCCCATGGTGCGCCTGTGCTGGCGCCGGGCACGACGAGCGGATCGCC
Organism: Nocardia sp. X0981; assembly: GCF_977089955.1. Classification (NCBI taxonomy): domain Bacteria; kingdom Bacillati; phylum Actinomycetota; class Actinomycetes; order Mycobacteriales; family Nocardiaceae; genus Nocardia; species Nocardia sp. X0981. Next base: position 1,339,551 of record NZ_OZ372435.1, read on the forward strand.
GTGGACGTCGGTGCGTTGCGCGAAGGAAGTCGTACCTATTGCGTGGTCGCGGCTGGATGGCCGAGAGTGGCGACCTGTGAGAGATCCCCGCGCGTGTGGATAAATCCGGATGTGCACGCTGTGTCGTAACCGACGCCCTCAGGGGCGGCACACCCGACGGCCGGACCCTCGAACTGCTCGCCGAATACGCCCGGACGCCACTGTTTCCCGGCCTGAGCCGTGGCCGCCTCCGGCCGGGTGCTCGCTCGGGCTGTACCGAGTTGTATCGGTGCTCGCCTGCAGGAGCGGCATGCAGCAAGGGTGACGGGCATCGGCGGGCCGAACCGGTGGCCCCGGCGCGCGGAGGAGCCGGGGCCGCGGATAACGGTTCACCGTTTCGCGGACGCCTCGAGCGCCGCGAGCACGACCGGCGGCGTCAGGGGCAGGGACACTATGTTCGCTGCGGCGGGCCCACCGATAGCATCGTTCACAGCGCACGCGATCGCGGCCGGTGTGGCGATCGAGGACCCTTCGCCCATCCCCTTGACGCCCTCCGGCGTATGCGGTGAGGGTGTCGTCAGATGGTCGATCGATATCTCGGGTAGGTCGTTCGCCCGCGGGAGCACATATCCGTGGTAGCCCGTCGCAAGGGGCTGCCCCGAGTCGTCGTACACCTGCTCCTCCATGAGGGCGAGGCCCACGCCCTGTGCCACCCCCCCGCGGATCTGCCCTTCTACCAGTGCGGGGTTGAGCATCGTCCCGCAGTCCTCGACCGCGACGAGCCGCTGGACCGAAACGCGGCCGGTTTCCGGATCCACCTCGACCACGGCGATTACGACACCGTTCGAAAAGGTCGGATCGGAGTCGAAGAAAGCCTCGGCAGTCATCGATGGATCGTCGAGCACCGAACGTATGCGCAGATCGAAGTGCGCAGCCTGCGCGAGTTCGGCGAATGAAATTCGAGCCTCGGCGACGCCCTTTATGCCGACGAAGCCGTCGCGGCACTCGAGTGCTTCCTCGGGCGTATCCAGGAGCAGCGACGCGACGTGCAGAAGTTTCTCCCGTAGCCGTCCCGCGGCCGCGAGGATCGTTCCGGTTCCGAAGACGGTGCTTCGGCTGGCGAACGATCCCATTCCCCATGGGGTTCGGCCTGTATCGCCGTCCACGATGACGACATCAGCCGGGGCGATGCCGAAAGCATCTGCCGTCACCTGAGCGAACACTGTGTGATGGCCCTGCCCGTGTGAACATGTCCCGACTGCGACGGTGAGCTTGCCGGTAAGGTCAATCGTCACCCGTGCTCGGTCGTGACTGAAGATATTGACCCCGCTGGTGAGTTCCGAACGTGTCCCCATCGCGGTCATCTCGATGAACGGGGAAATGCCGATTCCGAGCAGTCGGCCCTTCGCCCGCGCCGCGGCCTGGTGTATCCGGAAGTTAGGGTAGTCGACCTGTGACAGGGCCTTGTCCAGACTGGCCGCGTAGCTGCCGCCGTCGTAGTTCATGCCGGTCAGCGACCGGTGCGGTCGGCCGTTGAGCAGGTTGCGCCGGCGCAGTTCCACCGGATCGGTGCCCGTGGCGCGCGCGAGATCGTCGAGGAGCAGCTCACGAATGAGCTGTGCTCCGGTGAACCCCACTCCCCGATAAGGCGCGATGGGTGCTTTGTTGGTGAGGACGCCCGCGATGTCGAATGCATAGGCTCCGAAACGGTAGGGGCCGGGAACGGCCTGTGCGGTCATCGCGTAGTCGATCAGCCCGCCCGGCGCGGAGTACGAGTACGCCCCGGTATCCCCGACGAATCGTCCCCGCGCGGCCAGAAGGTGCCCGTCGGCGTCGGCGGCTATCTCGAGTTCGAGTTGCTGTTCTTTCGCCTGCGGCGCGGCGGTGAAGTTCTCGGTGCGATCCTCGATCCATTTGACGGGCCGGCGAAGCTGCATGGCCGCCCAGGCGACGCAGATGTCTTCGGGAAAAATGAAATCCTTCGGGCCGAACGCCCCACCGACCGCAGGCGCCACGACGCGAATACGATTCTCGGGTAGGCCCAGGGCCGTCGCGAGGAAGAATCGCTGCTGGTGCGGAGCTTGACTCGAGATCCAGCAGGTGAGTTCCTCGGTGGCCGGGTCCAATGCCGCCACGATGCCCCTGGCCTCCATCGCAGACGACATCGCCCGCCCCAGGTGCATCCGGCGGCGCACGATGTGGGCGGCGTCGCGGAACGCCGCCGCGGTGCCCGAGTCTCGTTCGGCGCGGTGGTAACAGTTGCCGGGTACATTCTCGTGGATCAGGGGGGCGTCGGGTGCGAGAGCACTCTCGATCGAGCTGACGGGCGCCAAGGGCTCATACCGGACCTCGACCAGATCGGCCGCGTCCTCGGCGACGTAGCGGTCGACCGCGATCACGACGGCGACCGGTTCCCCGACGAAGCGAACCTTGTCTCGCGCCAGCGCACCACGCGGGGTCGGTAAGACGTCGGGGACCTCGACCAGATGCGTCAACGGCGTGGTAGACACCATGTCCACGGCGGTATAGACAGCGAGGACACCCGGCAGTTGCCGTGCGGCCGCCACGTCGATCTGCAGGATGCGGGCGTGAGCGAACGCGGCGCGGACGAATGCGGCCTCGACGGTGCCGGGAGGGGTGAGATCGCCGACGTAGCGAGCGGCTCCGGTGAGCATCTTCGGGTCCTCGAAGCGTTCGAGAGGTCGACCCACCCAGCGCCGGTCGGCGAACGATGCGGTGTCGGTGCTCACGGCCGGACCTCGTCGGAAGAGTTCGTGTCCCGGGACTCGGCGGTGGCGACGACCGCGTCGACGATGCCCTCGTAACCGGTACAACGACAGAGGTTGCCGGTGAGGTGCTTGCGGGCGGTTTCGGCGTCGATCTCCACATCCGAGTCCAGCAGGGCTGTCGCGGTCATCAGGAACCCCGGCGTGCAGAAGCCGCATTGCAAACCGTGGAATCTACGGAAGGCCGCCTGTAACGGGCTCAGCGTGCCATCTTCTGCAAGGCCCTCGACGGTACGGATCTCCTGGCCGCTGACTTGGACTGCGAAGACGAGGCAACTGCGCACAGGCACCCCGTCGACGTGCAGGGTGCAGGTGCCACATGACCCGTGTGAGCATCCCACCTTCGTACCGGTGAGGCCGAAGTCCTCTCGGACAGCATCGACGAGAAGCTTCCGGTCCGGTATCTCCGCCGAGCGCTCGATGCCGTTGACGATTAGTTCGACTCGGGTCACAGTTCCTCCTTGATGCGGTGCACGGCCGTCGCGAGAGCACGACGCGCCAGAACTTCGACGAGTTGCTTCCGGTATGTGGCTGTCGCGTGGATGTCGTCGCGCGCTTCGATCGCACGCGCCAGCACATTCGCGGCTTCGGCGAAGAGCGTTGCGCCGGGAGCATTTCCGATCAGCGTGGTCTCCGCTGTCCGGGCGCGTACAGGTACCGGTGGGGCGCCGAGTACGCTCAGCGCGGCGTGGACGATCACCCCGTCCGCCATATCGACGCGGGCGGCGACACCCGCGAGCGCGTAGCCACCGTTGCGGGGAGCGACCTCATGGAAGGCCGTTCCCGAGGCGGTGCCGAGAATCGGGACCCGGACCGCCACCAGCAGCTCGTCCGGCGCCAACGCGGTCGTTGTGGCGTCCAGGAAGAACTCGGTGGCAGGAATCGTCCGACGTCCTCTCGAAGACATCGTCACCAGTTCCGCGTCGAGAGCAAGTGCGACCGAGGGCATCTCAGCGAACGCGTCGCCGTGCGCGAGGCTGCCGCAGACGGTGCCGGCATTGCGTACCTCAGGGTAGGCGACGAATCCGAGGGCCTCGATCAGCATAGGCACTGCGGGCCCGATCTCCGTGTTCTGTTCTACAACACGCTGCCGGACCGCCGCGCCGATCTCGACGTAGCCCTCGGAAACGCCGAGAGTGTCCAGACCCTCCACGTGCATGATATCCACAAGGCGAGTGGGCTTTTCGAGTCTCTGATTCATCAGCGGAATCAAGCTCTGCCCACCGGCCAGTACTTTTGTTTCGTTGCCGTGAGCAGCCAGCGAAGCGATAGCGCCCTCGAGAGATACCGCACGCTCGTAGACAAACGGCGCGGGCTTCATCGAGCCGCCCGCAGGCCACCGTTTACTGTATTCACTTCGTCACTATCTCCCGACCCGAGCACGGCTCACTATCCGCGTGACGCGCGTCTCTATCCGGTATGCGCTGTGATACGGGCCATGCCCTTGTCGTTCATTGGCTACTGAATACATTCGAGGCGTGGATGACGAGTTCGCCCCTGTGGAAATCGTACGATTGCCAGTGATCGGCGATCGGCGGCAAGAGTTGTTGACCCTACTGCAGACGCATTCCTATTTCGCGCAGACCGATATTGCGACCTATCGGATACTTACTGCTGGGGAAAACGACGAAGTCGTGTTGCTCATCGACTGGGCCGACCCCGGCGCGCCGGAACGCGCACTGGCATCGTCGGCCGGTGTCGACTTTCTCGAGCGAGTGAGGTCGATCCTGAGCGGTCCTCCGATCATTTCCTACCACCGAAGCGTGCCATGACCGCGGGCAGGCAAACCGGTGTGTCACGTGACGAACTGCGTGACGGTTACGCAACGGTCACCGAAATCGATGGTGCGAAGGTCATGTTGATTCGGCTCGGCGACGAGATCCGGGCGGTCTCGGCTTGGTGCACGCATCTTCGCACCCTCATGGGCGACCAGCCGGTCGCCGAGGACGGCTTGGTCGAATGCCCCCTGCACGGCGCGGTGTTCGACAGTGCCGACGGTTCTCTTCAGCTCGGGCCGTTCTGCAAATCCCTGCCGGTGTACGAGGTCGAAGTCGATTCGAATGGAGCCATCGCGATCACCCTGCATACCGACACCGAGAACGCACCCGCTCCCCGAACCTCGAGTTTCGGTTCGTGGGGGGCGCCCCGCAACTGAAACGTCCTATCTACTACGACCTCACGGAGTCGCGATATGACAATCGAAACGCAACGGCCAGCGGGCCGGCTGGCCGACGGTACCAGACTCACCGACCTGGTCGACGAGAAGGAGGGGCACGTCTCCCGGCGGATCTACGGTGACGCCGAGATATTCGAGCTCGAGCAGGAGCGAATCTTCCGGCGGACATGGAACTTCCTCGCCCACGAGTCCGAGTTCGCCCGCCCGGGAGACACAATCACCCGCACACTGGCCGGGGAGCCGATCGTCCTCGTCATGGGAGACGACCGCCAGATCAGGGCGTTTCTCAATTCGTGCCGGCATCGCGGAATGCGAGTGTGCCGTGCGGACCGGGACAACTTGAAGTTCATGCGCTGCGTCTATCACGGATGGGCGTACAACCGGGACGGATCGCTCGCCGGTGTCTTCGCCGAGCAACTCTACGACGCAAAACGGCTGCGCAAGGAAGAGCTGGGCCTGATTCCCGTGACGCAGGTCGATTCCTATGCGGGATTCATCTTCGGAACGTGGAATCCGGAGGCACCCACGCTGGCCGACTACCTGGGCAACATGCGTTTCTACTTCGACCTCATCGCGAATCGCTCCGCGGAAGGTTCCGAGGTAATCGGGGTCCCGCACGTGTGGGAGGCCGCAACCAACTGGAAATTCGCCACGGATAATTTCACCGGGGACAACTTCCACCTGTATACCGCGCACGGCAGTATGGTCGAACTCGGCCTGTTGCCGCCGGACCCCATGGCCCTCTCCGGTGGGCATCTGATCACCGCGGAGGGCGGCCATGTTCTCCACGTGGTGCCCGGGCCCCCGGAATTCAACTATCTCGGAATGCCGCGTGAAATGGTGCCGGAGTTCAAGCAGCATCTGAGCATTCCGCAGCAACAGGTCATGGAGAACATCTCGTTCAGTGTGGGAACAGTTTTCCCCAACTTCTCCTATCTCCACGTGCTCGTCGCGAAGGCGGAGGGGGCGCTACCCTGTCCGTTTCTCTCGTTCCGGTTCTGGGAGCCGATCGCGCACAACCGGACGCGCATCCACTCCTATCTGGTGGTCGACAAGTCGGCCCCCGAGCAATTCAAGCGGGAGACCGCCGAAGCATATGTCCGTACTTTCGGCCCCTCGGGAACCTTCGAACAGGACGATACCGAGAACTGGGAGGATTGCACGCTGGTCAACAGCGGCAAAATCGCGCAGCGATACAACTTGCATCACGGTATGGGTCTCGACCTCCAGCCCGACCCCACATTTCCCGGGCCGGGACAAGCGTACCCGGGCTCCTACGGTGAACGAACCCAGCTCGCATTCTATGGCGAATGGCTACGCTGGCTGACCGAGCACGACCCCATCGCGGCCCGAAGGGAGCCGTTGGGATGACCGAACGAACACACCGTCGCGCTTCGCTCGGCCACGGTACCGCAATCCACGACGAAATCAGCGACTGGACCACCCGCGAGGTCCATCTACTCGATGACGGGCTGCTGGAAGAGTGGTACGCGACACTGCATCCCGATATCACCTATTCGATGCCTCTGCGGCTCAGCCTGATGCCGAAGGACGGGCCGGGCTTCCGTGATGACATGGACTATTTCATGGACGACCACGCATCGATACGAATGCGGATCAACCGCCTGAAGACGGAGATGGCGTGGGCAGAACAGCCGGGTTCGCGTACCCGCCACCTCGTGACCAACCTGTCGGTCGAACTCACCGGCGTCCAGACATACGACGTTCGAAGTCAGTTCTTCGTCACACGGGCACGTGCCGATCAGTCGCCGGACCTCTTCTCCGGTGTACGCGAGGACGTACTGGTCCGTGACGAAAGTGGTGCGTTACTTCTGAAGAAGCGGCGCGTTCTGCTCGACCAGAGCGTATTGAAGTCTTTCAACCTCAGTTTCTTCTTCTAGAGATGCAACTGGTCCAACGAAAAGGTGAAACGTGGCCATGATGCGCTATGACGTCCACGCAAAACAAGAGCTCGAGGATCGGATTCGTCGATCCGTTGTTCCGGAACAGGGAAAGATCCCGATGTTCGTCTACACCGACCCCGGTGTCTACGAACTGGAACTGGAGCGCCTGTTCGGACGAACCTGGCTGTTTCTCGGCCATATCTCCGAAGTGCCGAATCCCGGCTCGTTCGTCGTTCGCACGATGGGTGAGGAATCGGTCATCGTGGGCCGTGGAGACGACAGCGTCATCCGGGTGTTCCTGAACGCTTGCCGGCATCGCGGAATGCGTCTGGCCTGCGAGGATTTCGGGGAGGTGAACATGTGGCGTTGCCCCTACCACGGTTTCACCTACGGCTCCAAGGGGGACTTCCTCGGTACTTTCATGGGAGCGCCTTTCGAACGGGTCGCCTACCCGGAAGGACTGGACCGGGGCGCGCTACATCTGGTCGAGGCGCGTTGTGAGGTCTATCAGGGCCTGATCTTCGCGACATGGACGGCAGCAGGCCCGTCACTGGAGGACTTCCTCGGCGATATCCGGTGGTATCTGGATCTCATCGTCGGCCGTGCCGAAATGGAGGTTGTGGGGGTCCCCGAGAAATGGGTGGTCCCGACCAATTGGCGCCTACCGTCGGAAAACTTCGCCTCCGATGCCTATCACACGGCAACGGCTCATTCGTTCTTGGCACGCCTGAACATGGTGAAGGGAGTCGACTTCGGTAGGGACGGCTACCATGTCGACCCCGGCGGCGGCCACGGGCTCGGCGTCGGGGTGCACTTCGACGAGCAATCCTACTTTCCCGACGAACTCCGCCACGAGTACAAACGCCACCTCGATTCCGACCAATTGACGACGCTGTCGCGGCTGAAGAATATGCACGGCAACGTGTTTCCGAACTTCACCTTTCTCATCCCGAACTTCATCGAGATCGAAGGCCGCCGCGTCAGCGGAGCGATGCTGCGGGTATGGCAACCCGCCGGACCGGGACGCACACAGGTCTGGTCGTGGCATCTGGTGGAGCGCGACGCCCCGGCCTGGTGGAAGAAGCTCGGCCGGCGCATGTACACCCAGACCTTCAGTTCATCCGGAATGTTCGACCAGGACGACACCGAGAACTGGGAATCTCAGACCAGATCGTCCGACGCTGCCCTGTATCGCCCCGTCGATTTCGATCTCCATTACGGAATGGGTTTGGGGATGACGCCGCTCGACCGTGCCGAATTCCCCGGCCCCGGTCAGGTATTCGACGGCAAATTCAGTGAATCCGCCGCACGGTCGTACTACCGGGTGTGGCGCGAGCATCTGCTGGAGGTGAACCGATGACCCGCACAATCCGAGCCGTCGATCTGTCCACGCGAGTGGAGGTCGAGGACTTCTACTCACGAGAGGCCGAGCTACTCGACAACCGGCAGTGGGAACAATGGCTGGAACTCTTCGCACCCGAGGTGGAGTACACGGCACCGATCCGGGTGACCCGGAAGAGTCCCGCATCTGACATCATCGATGCTCTAGGGCATTTCGACGACACGCTGCCTTCGCTCACGCTTCGGGTGCGCCGGCTCCGGACCGATGTTGCCTGGAGCGAGGACCCACCCTCACATACTCGCCGCTTGATCACCAACCTCCGGGTCAGTGCTGCTGACGAGCCTGGCCGGCTGGACGTCCGAACCAATTTCCTGCTGTACCGCAGCAGGGGCGATTTGGGTGCTCACGACCTGATCGTCGGAGAACGGCAGGACCGGCTGCGACGGGAGAAAACGACCCTGCTGATCGCACGCCGCCGGATCATCATCGACCAATCCTCCATGTCCACAAAGAACTTGGGAGTGTTCCTCTGATGCTGGTAGCCATCGACCTCTCACTGTGCCAGGGCTACGGCAACTGTGTGTCCGCCGCCCCTGACTATTTCGATATCGACGACGCGGGCCAGGCCGTACTGCGGAAGGCCCACGCTGTCTCACCCGAAGAGATAGAGCAGGTGCGGGCCGCCGTCCCGATGTGCCCGGTGGCCGCGATCACCCTGCACGAAGGGGAGCGCGAGTGAGCGGCATCCGCGCCGGTGCCTCCGGCCACATTGAGTACATGGACCAAGCGCCGCGCTCGACCGGCAGCAGGAAGGTGGTCCGGTGAGTACCGCAGTCGTCTCCATCGGCCTCAGCCACACCGGTGATTCGGCCGGTACTCCCTTGGCCGGTGACGCGATCATCTGCGACGGCGGCATGATCACCTGGATCGGATCGTCGAGTGAGGTATCGGCAGCCGACCATGAACTGGTGATCGATGCCCAGGGCGCGGGAGTCGTACCCGGTCTGATCGATTCGCACGTGCACACGACTTTCGGCGACTACACCCCCCGACAGAAAACTGTCGGGTTTCTGGAGAGCTATGTCCACGGCGGTGTGACGAGGGCGCTCAGCGCCAGCGAGGTCCATGTCCCGGGCCGCCCTAGCGATGTCGAGGGAGTCAAGGCCCTTGCGGTCGCGGCTCAGCGGGCCTTCCGGAATTTCCGGCCCGGCGGAATGACCGTCCATGGCGGGTCCGTCATCCTGGAGCCCGGGCTGACGAGACAAGATTTCGACTACCTGCGGGCCCAGGGCGTACGCCTGGCGAAGGGCGGATTCGGCGCGGTGTCCTCGCCACTGGATTATGTGCAGCTCGTTGCTGACGCACGTGCTGCCGGAATCGTCACCACAGTGCACACGGGCGGCGGCTCGATTCCGGGAACTCTGGAACGGATGGATGCCGACGCGCTGCTGGAGATCGATCCGGATATCTCCTTCCACGTCAACGGCGGGCCCACCGCCATGTCGGTGCGGGACAACGAACGAGTGGTGCGAGAGAGCACCATGGCACTTCAACTCGTGATGGCGGGCAATCTGCGATCCTCACTGGATATCTGTCGTGTGGCACGCAACCACGGGCAGGAGCACCGCATCCTGATCGCCAGCGATACGCCGACGGGCACCGGTGTGGTGCCTCTGGCGTTGTGGCACCTCACTGCCGAGCTCGTCTCGCTCGGCGGCCTGACCTGGCAGCAGGCCGTTGCGAGCATGACCGGGCAGGTGGGTGCGGTCTACGGGCTCGACGCGGGCCGGTTGGAGGTCGGGCGTCCGGCCGATCTCGTGGTCCTGGACGCGCCGCTGGGATCGATGGGGAAGACGTGGGCGGACGCACTCGAAGTGGGTGACGTGCCCGGCGTGTGCGCAGTGGTCACCGATGGCGTTCTGCGCTTCACCAAGAGCCGGAATACGCCGGCGGCCCGCCGTTCCGTGCGGCTGTCGGGGCCCGCCGCATTCGACCGAGAGAACTACTGATCACCGATTGATGTGAAAGAGGACCAACGATGAGTGAGCTCAGGATCCGAGCCTGGCAGACGACGGTGGAAGAGATCCACATCGACGGTGGAACACCGGTCGAGACACCACTGGTGAAGGCTGCGGTGGCAGCGGTCGTCGAGAACCCCTACGCCGGTACCTACAGCGAGAATCTCGACGATCTGATCGCACCGAGCGGGGAGCTCGCCGAGGAACTGGTCGCTCGTTGTCTGCGGGCGCTCGGAGGCGCGGAAGCCCAGAGCTGCGGAAAAGGCGCGATCGTCGGATTGGCGGGCGAGCAGGAGCACGGTGTCGCATGCTTGACGACTCCGTTCGGCGACGCGATGCGCGACGGAATCGGCGGCACCGGGTGGGTGACCTCGGCCACCAAGCTGGGAACCGCGGGCACCAGTATCGATATCCCGCTGGCCTACAAAAAGGCACTGTTCGTCCGTGAGTTCTACGACGCGATCACCGTGTCGATCCCAACCGGCCCCCGGCCCGATGAGATCGCCGTCATCGCGGCCATGGCAACCCGCGGACGTGTACATCACCGGGTCGGCGGGCTCGCTGTCGAGGACGCGATCGGAGACGGCCTGCGGTGACCGAAGGAATCCTGTTCTCCCAGATGTCCCCGCCGCCCGGCTGGGAAGAGGACTTCGACGACTGGTACGAGAACGAGCATATCCCCGCCCGACTGGTGATCGATGGTTTCTCCCACGCACTGCGCTACCGGCAGCAAGGGGACCCGTGGCACCTGGCGTGCTATTTCCTAGACGACATGGCCGCGTTGAAAACGCCGGCCTACGAGACACTCAAGTCCGACCCGCCCGACCGGACCGCGCGAATGCTCGCGAACGTCAGCCACTTCACAAGGTATATCGCCGATCAGATCTCCGACACCGCTCCCGACGGCACCCCCAGCGACGAAACCGGTGGTGACCACGTGCTGTTCGCCGTCGCGTTCAATGTTCCGGCTGAGGAAGAGGGCGATTTCGAGGGCTGGTACGAGGACGAACACGTACCGCTGCTCATGAAGGTGCCCGGCTGGCTGCGGGTGCGCCGGTATCGCGTTCGCCCGGGCTCTGCGGGGCCCGAGTGGACGCACCTGGCACTACACGAGATCACCGGACACGACGCGCTGGCGGCGCCGGAGCGAAAAGCCGCCCGCGATACCCCGAGGCGGGCCGAGCTGGCATCGCGGCCCTGGTTCACCAGCGGGCGCTGGGTCTACGACCCGATCTCGATCACCCGATCTGTTTCGAAAGGCAATCGATAATGGCACTGCCGTACAGCCGTGGAGATATCAAGGACCGCGCGAAGAACGAATGGGAAGGCGGTTGCGCGGTCACCCTTCCCTCCTTTACCGAAGACTTCTCCGGTCTGAACGAAGCCGGGATCCGGCACGATGTGGTGCACGCCGCCCGCCTCGGGTTCTGGGGGACGCTGGTGGCTTCCGAGAGCGGCACCGATTTCGACGAGTACAAGCGTTTTCTCGAGGTGGCGGTCGAGGCGGCCCCTGCCGGTTTCAAGATCGTCGCCCACCTCAGTTTCGACACAGTGGAGCAGTCGTTGGAGGTCGCCCGGCTCGCCACCGATCTCGGTGCCGAGGCGGGACTCCTGTCCTATCCGCAGAGTTTCCGACCCCGCAGCGCCGCAGAGATCGTCGAGCACACCCGGTACGTAACCGACCGTACCGACCTGGCGATGATCCTGTTCGCGGCGTCGACCTGGGGGTTCAAACCACTGGCGCCGAACGGATTCCCGCTCGAAGCGCTCGAGGAGATGAGCAAGCTGGAAACCGCCGCGGCGCTGAAGTACGAAGGTGGCGGCGGAGCGTTCCTGTCGTCGTTCGTCGAGGTCCACGACAAGTGCGCGTCGCATCTGATCGTGCAGAACCCGATGGAGCAGCACGCACCGGCACTGTCGCGCCTGTTCGATGTGCGGTGGTGGGGGACCAGCGGATACGACTCCTTCGGCGACAGAGTTCCGGCCATGATGCGCGAACTCAACGCCGGCAATTACGACACGGCGATGCAGATCTTCTGGAGTTATAACGCCGGCCGCGAGGCCAAGAGCGCCTTCCACGCCACCTTCGCCGGGGCGAACCTGATCCACCGCAACGGCTGGAAGTACCTGGGCTGGTTGAACGGGTTCAACGGCGGGCTGCTTCGGATGCCGCAGATGAGGCTGGCCCCTGGACAGATGAAGGCGTTGCGCGCCGGGCTGGCCGCGTCGGGGTTCGACCTCCCCGCCGACGACGACGAATTCTACGCGGGTCGTGCACGGTGACCGTTCATCTCGATAGTCACACGATCAGGTCCCTGTGTACCGAGGAGGTCGCCTACGAGGCCGCGCAGATCGCGCTGGAAGGCCAGCGGCAGGGCCGCTTCGCGCTACCTCCGCGCATCGACGTGGACCTGCCGAGCGGATTCTTCCGGTCGATGCCCGCCGCCCTCGGAGACGTGATGGGCACAAAGCTCATGACATCGGCCCGGGGCGTGGGCAATCGCTACTTGTTGCTGCTCTACCGTCAGGAAACCGGCGAGCTGCTGGCAACTCTGGACGCCTCGGAAGTGACCAAGCTACGGACCGCGGCCACGACTGCCGTCGCGGGTAGTTTGTTGTGCCCGGACGGCACCGATGTGCTTGGTTTGGTGGGCACCGGATTCGAGGCGGAGGGTCACCTGCGTGCCTTCGCGCGGCTGTGGCCACTGCGGAAGGTACGGGTCTTCGGCCGCGACGCGCGAAGGCGGGGCGCCTTCGCCGCCCGCTTGAGCGCGGAAACCGGTGTCGAGATCGAGCCGGTCCAGGATATCTCCGAGGTGGTAGCCGCCTGCTCGGTCACGGTGTTGTGCACCAAATCGCCCAAGCCGGTGGTCGACGGAACGGCTTTCGCCACCGGTGCGACGGTGCTATCCATCGGATCCACGCGGCCGGATCTGCGCGAACTCGACGATACGACGTTCTCCCGCGCCAGGGCGGTCCTGGTCGACGACGTGCGCCAGGTTCTCCAGGAGTCCGGGGACGTGGCCAGCGCGGTGGACAACCTCGCCATCTCGGGGCGGTCTCTGGTGAACATGTCCGATTGGGACGCCGGTTGCACCGTTGAGAGCGAAGGCCGGGACCTGCTGTTGTTCAAATCGGTGGGTACCGCGCTTCAGGATCTCGCGCTGGGCGCGGCGATCTTCGACAGCGCTGTCCGGCGCCGGCTCGGCCGTGACATCGGGGATATCAGCGAACTCAAAACCGCACCGACATCGAACAAGGAACGAGTATGACCGCAGCAGCAGAAGCGATCGCGACAGCCCGGGACGTGCCCAGTGGGTTGTTGATCGACGGCAGGTGGTCGACAACCGGGGCGACCTTCCCGGTATGTGACCCGGCGACCGGTCAGGAACTCGCGACAGTGGCCGATGCGACTGTCGACGAGGGATTGCTCGCCCTGGAGTCGATAGTGGCCGCCGCGCCGGACTGGGCCGCGACGCCCAGCCGTGTCCGCGCCGAACTTCTTCGGCGTGCCTACGATGCGCTCATCGGCCGCCGCGAAGAATTTGCTCGCCTGATCGTCGCCGAGATGGGTAAGCCACTGGCCGAGGCGCGGGCGGAAGTCGACTACGGGGCCGAATTCCTCAGATGGTATTCCGAGGAGGCAGTGCGACCAGAGGGCGCTTACCACCGGGCTCCCGACGGAGGGTCGCGCATGCTCGTGTCCCGGCGCCCGGTCGGACCCTGCCTGCTCATCACGCCGTGGAACTTCCCCCTGGCAATGGCCACCCGCAAGATCGCGCCGGCACTGGCAGCCGGTTGCACCGCGATCATCAAACCGGCGGCCGAGACCCCGCTGACAACAATAGAATTCGCTCGACTGTTCGTCGAAGCGGGGTTACCCCCCGGAGTCCTCGATGTCGTCACCACCCGCGACTCCGCAGGGGTGTGCGGTGCGCTCCTGGATTCGGGACAAATCAGGAAACTTTCCTTCACCGGCTCTACCGAGGTCGGCCGTCGGCTCATCGCACAATGTGGACCGAAAGTGGTCAGGCCGTCGATGGAACTGGGCGGCAACGCCCCGTTCATCGTGGCGGCCGACGCCGATATCGACCGTGCGGTCGAGGGCGCGCTCATCGCCAAGATGCGGAACATGGGCGAAGCATGCACCGCGGCCAACCGTTTCCTCGTGCACCGCGATATCGCCGCCGAGTTCGCCGAATCGGTGACCGCCCGGATGACGGACTTGGTCCTCGGGCACGGACTCGATCCATCGACTCAGGTGGGCCCGGTCATCGGCGAGCGCGCTCGGCACACCCTCGCCACACTGATCGCGGACGCGGTCGGCAGAGGGGCACAGCTCCTGACCGGCGGGAATCCGGTCGACGGACCGGGCACATTCTTCGAGCCCACAGTTCTGGGCGATGTGCCGGTCGAGGCGCAGATGTTCACCGAGGAGATCTTCGGCCCGGTGATCGGAATAACGGCTTTCGAAGATATGGACGAGGCAATTCGGCTCGCGAACGCCACCGAGTACGGACTCGTCGCCTATCTGTACACCCGCGACGTCGAGAATGCTCTGCGGCTCACCGAACGGCTCGATTTCGGGATGGTGGCGATCAATCGCCCACTGGTGTCCAATGCTGCCGCACCTTTCGGCGGTATCAAGCAGTCAGGTCTTGGACGTGAAGGCGGAAGGGAGGGAATCAATGACTATCTCGACCTCCAGTATGTCGCGATCGACGCTTGAGTACGGGGATATCGGTCAGCTCGAGCGCCTGGTGGTGCGAGTTCCCGATCCCGAGGCAACAGCGACATTCCTGTCCACCGGCTTCGATCTGCGGATCGAACCGAGCGAGAGCGGGTTGCTGGCGGTCTGCCACGGAGAGTACGGGCGTGACGCGGGGCAGGGGGCCATCGAGCTGGTGGCGGGACCCGAACTCGCGGTGGAGAAAGTGGTATTCGGTCTTCCCCGCGACGCTGAGCTACGCGAGCTCGGATCGATGCTCGAGGGCAGCGAGGTCACCGACTCGGCCTTGACGCTGACCGAGCCCGGAGGCATCACGGTCACCCTCGAGACACGTGACTCACTGCGGGTACCGCTTCCTCCGTCCTCGACGATCCGGCCTCGGCGGATGGGCCACATCAATCTCAAATCTCCGGCACCCGCCGCTTCCGCGGCATTCTTCACCGACGTCCTGAGGTTGCGGCTGTCGGAGTACATCGGCGAAACGCTGTACTGGATGCGCACCGATACCGAGCACCACAACGTCGCATTGCGCCCGGGATCACGACCGAGCGTGCATCACGTCGGTCTGGAGGTCGCCGGATGGCACGGCTACCAGCCCATTTTGGACAACCTGGATGCCCAGGGATACAAAATCGAGTACGGACCCGGCCGCCATCGTCCGGGCCGGAGTCTGTTCACCTACGTGTGTGACCCGTCGTCCGGGCTTCGTATCGAGCTGTTCGCCGATATGGCGCATATCGCCGATCCTGACGCTGCGCCGATCGGGTGGGAGCCGGGAGACCGCCTGTCCACAACTTTGAACGCGTGGGGACCGTTGCCGCCGCAGTCCTTTCTCGAGTGACGCGATGAGCCAGTACCCGGGCCCGGTCGGCCCCGATCGTCGACAAGCTCCTCCGGAGGAGGGTTCCATGGATTCTGCCACTGTAGGCGGTGGGCTCGACCTGTCGATCGTGGGAGTCGACGCGCGGCTCACCGGCCGCCGCATCACGGCCGACTACATCGCGGAGTCGTTACGAAACGCCATCAACGCGGGCGACCTCGGGGACGGAGCCCCGCTCAACCAGGTCGAACTCGCCGCTCACTTCGGAGTTTCCCGGGTGCCGGTCCGCGAGGCGCTGCGCCAGTTGCAAGCGGAAGGGCTCATCGACTCCCGAGCGCACAGATTCTCGTCTGTGCGCGGTACCGACCCCGAGCAGCTCATGGAAGTGTTCTCGTTACGCGGCGTGATCGAGGGTTGGATCATCGAACGCGCGGTGCCGGTTGTCGATGCGGGCAGCCTGGCGCGAGCAGCGGGGATCAACCAGCGATTGCGCGAAGAGAGCGACCACCCCGCCTGGCTGGCCCTGAATACCGAATTCCACGACGCGATCATGGCGCCGGCCGGTACCCGTACCGGGCTCGATGTCCTGAGGCCGTTGCGGCAGCGTTCCGAGCGGTATGCCCGGTTGTGGTCCAGGAGCAACGGAGTGCACCGTCCCATTGCCTCGACCGAGGAGCACGAGGAGATCCTGCAGTTCATGGCGGCGGGCGACGCTGCAGGGGCGAGGGCAGCTGCTGAACAGCATGTTCTCCACTCCTGTGCGGCTGTTCTCGAGGCCGGGCGCCGGATGCGCGGGGACGACGCCGACCGCTCCGGCCTGTCGCCGAGCTGACCGACACATTCCCGAAGAACCAGGAGAAGATCTCGTGACCCTCGCAGTTCCACCACCACGATTCGGCTCGGACGTCATCGTCGACCTGCTGATCGAGGCCGGTATCGAGCATGTCGCCTTCAATCCCGGCGCCAGTTTCCGTGGCATCCACGATTCGCTGGTGCATCGTCCGGGAGCGCCGGAGATCACGTTGTGCATGCATGAATCTGTCGCGGTCAGCATGGCGCAGGGGTACGCGAAGGCAGCAGGTAAACCGATGGCTGCGCTGCTGCACAATGTGGTGGGCCTGCAGAACGCTAGCATGTCGATCTACAACGCGTGGTGCGACAGAACGCCGATGATATTGATGGGTGGCACCGGGCCCAAAGCCACTCAACATCGCCGACCCTGGATCGACTGGATCCATACTGCGTCGGTCCAGGCGAACATCGTGCGCGACTTCGTCAAATGGGACGACGAGCCGCACGATGTGGGCGGGGTCGAGGAATCGTTCGCCAGGGCGCTGGGCGCAGCTGCCAGCGCGCCACACGGCCCGGTGTACCTCTGCTACGACGTCGACCTCCAAGAGGAGCCGCTGCCCCCCGAATTCGCCCCCGTCGGTATCTCGGAATACACGGTGCCCCGCGATCCGGCGCCGGCAGCCGAGGACGTCGACTGGATGTTCGCCCGGCTACGCGAGGCCCGCCGGCCTGTCGTTCTGGCGGGTTACGCGGGGTCGACTCCGGAGTCGTTCGCGGCGCTGGTGGAGCTCGCCGAAGCGCTGGGTGCGCCGGTGGTCGACACTGGGGTCCGACACGCTTTTCCCACCAATCATCCGTTGGCGGGTATGCACATTCCCGAGTTCCTGGACGAGGCGGACGTCCTGCTCGCTCTGGATGTCGAGGATATCCATACCCATCTGCGCAAGCGTTCGAGCCGGCACGACCTGACGATCCTGAACGTGTCGGTGGCGAATCTGAAGCTGCGATCGTGGGCGCACGACTACCAGTCCATGGTTCCGGGACGGTACATCACGGCGACCGCCGATCACGCGGTGGCCGCCCTGCTCGACCGTGTACGGTCGGCTCCCCTCTCACCGGAACGTGTCGGGAACAGAAGCGCTGCGATCGCAGCGCGGACCTCCCAGGCCAGGCGCCACTGGAAACTCGCGGCCAGCGCTGCGACCGGTGACGGTGTCATACCGCTCGAGCGTGTCCTCTACGAAATCGCCGACGCGGTGACCGGTACCGACTTCGTTCTCGGCGGCGGCACCAACGCCCGCCTGGAGCACACGCTGTTCGACCTCGATAGGGCCAGGCAATACACAGGATGGGCCGCCGGCGGTGGACTCGGCTACGGTGTCGGTGGCGCCTTGGGTGTCGCTCTCGCGCAACCACCCGGGACGATCACCATCGATATCCAGGCCGACGGGGATCTGCTGTTCCTCCCGTCGGCGCTGTGGACCGCGGCCCACCGCTCGCTTCCGGTACTGATCGTCGTCAACAACAACCGCCAGTACGGGAACACCGTCGAACACGCGATCCAGATCGCCGAGCAGCGCGGGCACGACGACCGCCTCCGCTATGTCGGAGCGGGACTCGCGGACCCGGCGGTGGATCTGGCCGCCATGGCCCGCTCTTTCGGTGTCTGGGCATCCGGCCCGATAGACCGCGCCGATCTGCTGGCCGAGACCCTCGGGGAAGCGATGTCGGTAGTGGGCAGCGGTAAGCCGGCGCTCATCGACGTCCGCACGCCCGGATTCTGAAGTGGAAGGACTTTCTCATGTCAACAACTCAGACCACGAATCCCGTCGACGAATACGTGACTTCAGGAAGCTTCAAAATGCTGATCGACGGTCGCTTTGTCGAGGCCTCGGATGGTGCGACACAGGCGGTCTTCGATCCATCGACCGGTGCCCGGCTCACCGAGATACCCAGAGCCTCGTCCGTCGATGTGTACGCCGCCGTCGACAGTGCACGGGCCGCCCGGCCCGCATGGGAAGCTCTCGGCGTACGTGGGCGGGCGGCGTGCTTCGAGCAGTTCGGGCGATTGGTTCGTGAGAATCGTGAGCGTCTGGCCATGCTCGACGCGATCGACTGTGGCAATCCGGTGAAAGCGATGCGGTTGGATGTCGATCTCTGCGACGCGTACCTGGACGGCTGGCCGGCCTTCGCGAAATCCTTGACCGGAGAAGTTTTTCCGGCCAGCGCGGGCAATCTGCACTACACCGCGCATCGTCCGTACGGCGTGGTGGGGCGGATCACCGCCTTCAATCATCCCGTCATGTTCGCGATCACGCGACCACTGCCCTCGCTGATCACCGGAAATACCCTGGTGATGAAACCGTCCGACGAGACATCGCTGTCGACGCTGGCCCTGGCGGAACTGTTCGCCGAAGCGTTCCCTCCCGGGGTCGTCAACATCGTGTCCGGAGGAGCCGAGGCCGGCGACGCCATCGTTACGCACCGGAGCGTGAAACGCCTGGCCTTCACCGGCTCGGTGCCGACCGGCCTGCTGATCCAACGCCGCGCGGCAGAAAGCGGCCATGTGAAGCATGTGAGTCTGGAGCTCGGCGGCAAGAACGCAATGGTCGTATTCCCCGATGTGGATATCGATCTCGCCGTAGAGGGGGCGATCTACGGGATGAACCTCGACGTCTGTCAGGGGCAGTCCTGCGGATCGAACTCCCGCGTCATCGTTCACACATCAATCTACGACGAGTTCGTTGCCCGAATGCAATCCCGGCTGGGGGACTACCGCGTCGGTATCGCATACGACGAGACGACCGATATCGGACCGGTCGTGAGCAGAGCGCACAAGGAAAGGGTGACCGAGTACATCGAATCGGGCGTGCGGGAAGGCGCGTCGCTGGTGTGCGGAGGCGGCCGGCCGCCCGGACTGCCCGACGGTGGCAACTTCATCGAGCCAGCCCTGTTCGCCGATGTCACCGGCCAGATGCGTATCGGTCGCGAAGAGATCTTCGGCCCCGTGATCTCGGTGTTCGAATGGAGTGACTACGACGCCATGCTCGCCGAGGCGAACGGGCTCGATCTCGGACTGACCGCCAGCGTCTGGACCAACGACCTCGCCGTCGCGCATAAGACAGCGGATGCACTGGAGGCAGGATACGTGTGGATCAACGACTCCACCCGCCACTATTTCGGGACCCCGTTCGGCGGATCGAAGAACAGTGCACTCGGACGGGAGGAGTCGAAGGACGAATTGTCGACCTACCTCGAGCACAAAGTCGTTCACACGCGGCTCGGGGACGCGAAGGCATCCCTGAACCGTCTGCTCGGCTGACGACCACCGAACCACGGAGTAACTGACATGCACAATCCATTCTTCCCGTACTCGGCCATCGTCGACCGACCGACCCGAGCACTGCCCGACGGAAAACGGATCGCGGTATGGGTGGGTCTGAATGTCGAGTACTACGAGTACGGTCAACCGGCCTTGAGCCTAGCGCCTTTCACCGCGGGGCTCACGCCGGATCCACTCAACGCAGGCTGGCGGGACTACGGCCCACGGGTGGGTATCTGGCGCATGCTCGCGGTCTTCGATGAGCTCGGAATTACGCCCACCGCCATAGTCAACAGCGATGTCGCGCTGCACCATCCGGCGATCATCGCCGCCGGTGTCGAACGTGGCTGGACCTGGGTGGCCCATGGAAAGAACAACTCCACTCTGCAGAACGGAATGGATGTCGAAGCCGAGCGGACCTACATCACCGAGGTCGCAGAAGTACTGGCCCGCGCTACGGGGAAGCGGCCGCGCGGGTGGCTCGGGCCCGCCCTCACGGCTTCGGCGGCGACCAATGAACTGCTCGCCGAGCTGGGCTTCACTTACACCCTCGACTGGGGAGTCGATGATGAGCCG
Source organism: Nocardia sp. X0981 (assembly GCF_977089955.1). Lineage (NCBI taxonomy): Bacteria > Bacillati > Actinomycetota > Actinomycetes > Mycobacteriales > Nocardiaceae > Nocardia > Nocardia sp. X0981. Next base: position 1,359,995 of record NZ_OZ372435.1, read on the forward strand.
TTCCACCTCGAAGTCGGCTCCGGACAGTTGCTGTCCGTTCCCTACAGCACCGAAGTGAACGACATCCCGGGTTACGTGCTACACGGACAGACCGGCCCGCAGTTCAAGCAGGCGTTGATCGACCAGTTCGATCAGATGTACCGGGAAGGCACACAACGGAGCAGGGTCATGGGATTCGGCCTCCATCCGTTCCTGTCCGGCCAACCCTATCGCACACGCTATTTCGCCGAGGCGCTCGAGCATATGCTGTCCCACGACGACGTGTGGTTCACCACTGCCGACGAGGTCGCCTCCTGGTACCTGAAGGAGAGCCGGTGAGCCCAATGCAGAACATCGTCGTGGTCGGCGCCTCACTCGCGGGTGTCCGCGCCGCAGAAGCCTTGCGCCGTGAAGGTTTTACCGGATCTCTCACGATAATCGGCGACGAGCCGGAAATGCCCTATGACCGTCCACCACTGTCGAAGGAGATCCTCCGCGGCGAGTTCGACACCGAAAATGTCGTACTACCCGTCGACGAGGGTCTAGGGGCGGTCTGGAAGCTCGGCAGCCCGGCCTCCGAGCTCGACACGACCGCACAGCATGTCCTCACCGCGGACGGCGAGCGAGTTTCCTACGACGGCCTGGTGATCGCGACCGGGAGCAGGGCGCGGACACTCCCCGTCTTCGAAACCGATTCTCCCAACGTCCACTATGTTCGCACGCTCGCGGCCGCCCACCGGCTCGCGGCGGCACTGCGTTCCTCGACTCGGCTGTTGATCGTCGGATGTGGGTTCATCGGGATCGAGGTCGCATCGTCGGCGAGGTCCAGGGGAGTCGAAGTGACTGTGTGCGGCATCGACCCGCCGGTGTCGCCGGCCGGGCCCCTGGCGAGTGCTCGTGCGACCCAGTTGCTGTCCGACGCCGGTGTCCTCCTGCATATCGGACACACGGTGGATTCCGTGGAGGTCGTCGACAATATCCATCACGTGAGTCTGTCGAACGGGTCGCGGATAGCGGCAGATCATATAGTTGTCGCCGTCGGGGCGCATCCGAATACCGAGTGGCTCGCCGGGGCAGTGCTCGATACCTCAGACGGGGTGCTGTGTGACAAGTCGTTGCGCGTTGCGGGCTCGACGAACATTGTCGCGGCGGGCGATGTCGTCCGATGGCCGAATCAGGCATTCGGTGGGCGCCTCATGCGTGTCGAACACTGGAGCAACGCGGTCGAGCAAGGTCAGGCCGCAGCACGGACGCTGCTGACCGGCGACGCTGCGGACGGGTTCGGATCCATACCCAGTTTCTGGTCGGACCACTTCGATCTCCGTTTGCAGAGTGTGGGTCTACCGCGGCTCGCGAACAGATTCGAGATCGTTGCCGGCGATCCGGACGAGCGATTCTGCGCTCGCGCGTACCTCGACGACGTTCTGGTAGGCGGGGTCTCCTACGGGTTGGCACGACCACTCGCCTCCGTACGGGTCGAGTTGGCCGCGACCGGTGTCGAACTGCCGGTTTCGGTGGCCTGAGATGACTATGACAGGAGAAGCTGTGGGCTGGTTGGAAAAGCAAGTGGCGATCGTCACCGGAGGCGGCTCCGGAATCGGTCTCGCGGTCGTCGAGCGATACATCGCCGAGGGCGCGCGAGTGGTGGTGGCCGACCTCAGCGCCGAACGCCTCGAGGCCGTGAGCCGGCGATTCGGTGACAAGGTCGCGACGATCACCACAGATGTGCGTGACCACGCACAGAACGCTGCCGCGGTCTCGCTGGCGTTGAACACCTTCGGAAAACTGGACATCTTCGTCGCGAACGCGGGCCTGGGTGACAAATTCACCGAACTGGCCGATCTCGCTCCCGACCGGATCGACGAGGGATTCGCCCAGATCTTCGATGTCAACGTCAAGGGCATCATCCACGGTGCGAAAGCGGCGTTGCCTGCGCTGCTCGCGACTCGCGGCTGCCTGGTCATCACGCTGTCGAACTCGTCGTTCTGGCCCGACGGCGGCGGCGTGATGTACATAGCGAGCAAGCACGCGGCACTCGGGTGCCTGCGCCAGCTGGCGCACGAGTTCGCGCCCTACGTCCGGGTGAACGCGGTCGCGCCCGGTGCTACCCGGACCGGTATCACCAGCCCGGCCGCCTTCGGCGAACCCGTCTCCGGCCCGCAGTTCGATGACGATGGTGACCTCGGTGACCGTGCGGAAGCCATCGCCGGAACTGCTCCGCTGCGGGTCTTCGCCGAGCCCGAGGATCACACGGCCGCCTATGTACTCGCCGGCTCTCGATCGCAGGGGCCGGTGATGACAGGGACCGTCATCGAGTCCGACGGGGGCCTGGGTGTTCGCGGTCTGCGCCGAGTACGTGGCGGCGACGATCTGCTACAGCGAGTGCTCGGTGAGCAGGACTCACGATGAGAACAGTCGAAAGGGACAACATGGCCGACGATTTCACGTCGACACCCTGGTGGGTGCAGCTGTTCGAGGACTTCGACGACACCGGCTACCACCAGCGGCACTGGTCGGCGAAGAACACCCTGGGGAAGTGCCCGGCGGTACTGGTGATCGATGTCGTGCGCTCCTTCACCGGAGACAAGGGGCAGACGGTCGACGAAGCGGTAGCGGCGTTCCCGACGGCCTGTGGTCCCAGCGCCTGGGAAGCGATGCCCAACCTGAAACGGGTGATCGATCACGCCGAACGCAGCGGTTGGCCCACCGTCTACACGACTGCGCTTCCCGGAGGAGCGTCGGCATACGGCGGGACGGTCAAGAGCGAGTCGTCGGGCTTGGGATCCCCGATGGACCTCCCGCGCGCCCAGGAGATACCCGTCGACATAGCGCCCTCGGACAAAGCGCTGGTCTTCGCGAAGCCGAAGGCGAGCGCGTTCTTCGATACCGCACTGCTGTCGTTCCTGATCCGGCGTGGAGTTGACTCTGTCATCGTCGTCGGTGCGACCACCTCGGGATGTGTCCGGGCGACAGTGATCGACTCACATTCGCGCGGATATCCGACCTTCGTCGTCGAAGATGCAGTATTCGATCGCTCCAGACTGAGCCACGGGGTCAATTTGTTCGAAATGAACGCAAAGTACGCCGACGTTCTCACCGCCGATCAACTCCTCGGCTCCCATGCAAGCTGAGCTCGGGGTGACGGTCCACCGCACCGAGCACCCGGGCCGATAAATTATCCATGAACGGTACGGCGGACGAGACTGTCGCGTCCGGAAGCTCGGCCGGCGTAGTTGGAAGCAAGGTCAACCGATGCTCGATCAATTCGAGGTCATAGCGGAACTGCTCCACAAGAGAGAGCCCTTCGCGGTGGCGCGGGTCGTGAGTACTTTCGGCTCGGCACCCCGTCTACCTGGCGCGTCCATGGTTGTCACCTCGGCCGGGACCGCTTTCGGCTCGGTATCGGGTGGATGCGTGGAAGGGGCGGTGTACGAGTCAGCGGTCGATTCGCTGGCCACGGGCACCCCGTCCCGGCAACGCTTCGGCGTCAGCGACGAAGCAGCCTTCGGGATCGGGCTGACGTGTGGCGGCATCATCGATATTTTCATCCAGCCGTTCGTAGAAGTCGATCACTTCCCGCATTGGCGAAGGCTCGAGACCACCCTCCGCAACGATCGGGCCGTTGCGTTGGCAACTATCGTCGAACACCCGGATTTCGACGTTGTCGGGCAGCATATCCTCCTCGAGGAGACAAAGACGTCGGGCACGTTCTCCGACCGGAAACTACTCGCCGCAGTAGCTCACGACGGCCGCGGTATCCTTTCGACCGGGACCAACCGCGTTCTCACCTACGGAGTGGGTGGACGACGAACCGGCTCCGATATCGCGGTGTTCGTGGAATCGTCGGTTCCGCGGCCACGCATGATCATCGTCGGAGCTATCGACTTCGCCGCGGCGGTCGCAGAGGTCGGCTCCTTCCTCGGATACCACGTGACGGTATGTGATGCACGTGGGGTGTTCGCCACTGCTGCCCGCTTCCCAAGCGCCGATGCGGTGGTCGTCGGGTGGCCGAGCGGGTATGTCTCGACGGAGGTCGAACACGACCGAATCGATCCACGCACCGTTGTCTGCGTGCTGACCCACGATCCGAAATTCGATATTCCAGTCCTTCGGTATCTGCTCACTCTTCCCGACGAAGTCCGACCGCGCTATATCGGCGCCATGGGCTCGCGGACCACGCATGAAGACCGGGTCGGGGCTCTGCGCTCGGCCGGCGTAACCCCATCACAACTCGCCCTTCTGCGCAGCCCGGTAGGTCTGGACCTGGGTGCGCGGACGCCGGAGGAAACAGCGATATCGATTGGCGCCGAGATCATCGCCGACCGCTGGGGCGGTACCGGAGAACGTCTCAGCTCGGGTACTTCCTCGATCCACCGTTGAAACCACCCGACGGTCGGCGGAGCCGACCTCCACCATAGAGCTCTCACCACCCGCGCCTTCGTTATCAGCTCCCTCTGCCCTACGAGGTCCGACCGCGCTGTATCGGCGCCATGGGCTCGCGGACCACTCGCGAAGACCGGGTCGGGGCTCTGCGCTCGGCCCGCACCAGGAATACTCAACCGGGTCACGCCGACCGCGAGAACCGTGGGGCGTGCCCCGAAGGGTGGCCGCGAACACTGATCGCGGTGCCTGTGCTCGGGGAGCCCAGTCGAGTCTTCAGATGTTCTTGTGGTCCCACACCTTGTTGAATCGGACGGTGTCGAGTCCGTAGTCGTTCGCGGGCGCGGTCATCAAACTTCCCACCGAGAGCGTGCGCGGCCCCGAGCGGATTCGCGGTTCGCTGCATATTGATACGAGCGGTTACCTTCCGATCCAGCCCACCTGGCGGAGGCGGTCCTTGGTCCGACGCCAACGTTGTCGTCGGCGGATGAGCTGTCGACAACGAGGTCGCGGGGTTTCGGTCGGCTCGTCGATGCGGAATGCCGCCGGCGCCGGCGGCGCCACAGTCCGAAAGGCCCACGCCGATCTCAGGGAGCGACGTGCTCGTCCAGTCCTCGTGAAACCGGGTCACCGACCGCCGATCGAGCGGCCGATAGAACGGAACTGCCTACATTTTCCGTCTGGGGCCGGGGGCGTCGTCGGTACCCGGCTTCCCCAGCTCGAGCCCGGAGCCCGTCGATGTAGACATCGACCAGCCACTCCAGCTGACCGGGGACCAATTGTGCAGTGACATCGGGCAGCGGACGGGAGACGATGACAATTCCTGCTACGAAGCGCCGGGGATCCAGATCTTCGGGTGCGAAGCCGCATGCGGCAGCTTTGGCGAGTGTGTCCTGCACACGTTGCATATCGCGCCCTCGTGCCACCTGAACGAAGTCATCGACTTGGTCCTGCGCGACGGCGAAGTTGGAGGCACTCACTGCCAGCGGCGCAACTCCGAGTGCCGCGAGCCCATGCACTATACCGGTCCACGCTGCCCACGAATCGCGATCCCATACCGCGTCGTAGCTGTCGATGATTGCCGCTGCTCTGTCATGAAGGCGGTCGGCCACTGCGTTGATCAACGCTTCCCGGTCCGGAAAATGCCGATGAAGGGTGGCCACTCCGACTCCCGCCCGCGCGGCGACGGTCCGGAAGGCGACAGTGACTCCTTGCTCCTGGAATAGCTCCTTTGCCGCTTCGAGGATGTCGTCCCGGTTGGCTCTCGCGTCGGCCCGCACAGCACCGTCCCTTCTTGGTTGCATCAGTCTATATGGAATATTACACTCCACTTAAGTGGAGCATCCTGTTCCAATTATCCAGAGGAGTGTCCCGTGTTCGAAGCCTTCCCCGATCAATCAACCCGGCCTGCCGGCAGCTGGCCTGGGATCTTTGCGCTCACCATCGGACTACCGATTGTCATTGCGCTGATGCTTTTCGCGTTCCTGGCCCCGAGCTTCGGATCCGGCCCGAAAGACCTACCGCTCGCCATCTCCGGTCCAGAAAACGCAGTGCCGAAGCTGACGCAGAGCATCGAGGACCGATCTCCCGATGCCTTCGAGATACGCGCGCTCGACAACGGCGGGGCCGTCCAGGCCGCAGTGCGCGATCGGGAGGCGGTCGGCGGCATCGCAATCGACCCCGCCGACCGCACGACAACCATCTACACTGCCGCAGGCAACGGAACGCCTTACGCGGCTCTCCTGCACAACATTGCCGCCGGCATGAAGGCACAGGGCCAGGATGTCGAGATCATCGACCTCGCCCCACTGACCGAGGATGATCCTACCGGGGCCGGCCTGGCCGCACTCGGCCTTCCACTCGCCTTCGGAGGAATGGCCTCGGCTGCGATCCTGATACTCCTGTTCGCGGGCCGCCCGTGGCATACACTGACCGGCGCGCTGGCGATCAGCATTGCCGCCGGATTCGTTGTGGCCGCGATTCTGCAGTACGGCTACCGTTCGATGGATACCGACTACTTCGCCGCCGCCATCGCCATCGCCGCTGGTATTGCTGCCACATCGCTGCTGGTGACCGGCCTGGGAGCGCTGATCGGTCTGCGCGCTATCGGGATCGGCGCAATCTTCACAATCTTCGTCTCCAACCCCCTGTCCGGACTGGCCACCGGCTGGTGGTGGCTTCCCAAGCCCTGGGGCGAGATCGGCCAGTATCTGCCGATCGGCTCCGCCGGTCACCTCCTCCGTTCTATCGCGTTCTTCGACGGCAACGGCGCCGGGCGCGCCTGGGCTGTACTGCTCACCTGGATGGTCATCGGTATAGCTCTCAATGCCTACGGCGGTATCCGCCACCGGGCAACAAACAACCCGGAAAACGAGAACCTCGAACGAGTGAACGCCTGACCGTGGCCGTCAGTCCTGTCGGCCTATCGTTCGATTCCACGGCCGAAGACGCCGTGAAACGTACAGCATGGGCTTGACCGGCCGACGTCTGAGGGACCCATGTTGCCACCGCATCGGATAGGGGACGGGTGGTCGACATTCACCCGAATTGCCACAGCGTGCTTGGGCGTGCGGAGATTCCGTGGGCAGGATCAATCCTGTCACGGCCGGCAATCGGCCAATAAACCGGGCGAGTCTTCAAGGGAGCTCGGGGAGCAGCCGCGTGCGTGCTCGGCAGAGCCCCCCGGGTACCACTGTGACTCGGCGGCTCGGCCGTCTGGCAACCTCTCGTTCTCGGCCGGGTGTATCCGGCAGAGGACGAGGTTCGCGGTGCGCGGGATATCCGAACACGACGCGGCGACCGCCCGGCTGCTGGCGACCATATCTGGGTGGGCCTCGCCGGACAACACAGTGGGGCTGCATCGAGGGGTGTGCGGACCGGGCGAGCTGTCGAGCCGGTCGCCTTCGAAGGTAATCGAACGCGTATTCCGCTGAGCGAACCGGATGGTGGCCTGGGCCGCGGAGAAAGCGTGTAATCGGGATACGAGCAGTTGCCTTCCTGATCCAGCCCGTCTGGTGAAGGCGCTCCCCGGTCCGGCGCCAACGTCGTCGTCGGCGGATGAGTGGTCGACAACGAGGTCACGGGGTTTCGGTTGGCTCGTCGATGCGGAACGCCGCCGGCGCCGGCGGCGCCGCTCGTGGAAGAGACTCTGCCGAGTAGGTGCGACTGCGGTTCTTCCGCCGCCTGCCCTGTGCCGTGCAGAGGGGCCGAACGCGGACATACTCGAACAATGACGCTGCATCGGGCATCGTCACCGGAAAAAGGTGAAAATGGAAGTTGGTCGTAGAGAGTTCTTCCGGAGCGTAACTCCGTTGCTCGCAGGGTTGTCTGTGCTCCCATCGGGATGTGCCTCGTCACCCGGGCCGATCGTACGCGACAACGAGGTAGAAGAACCTCTCCTTTCGGGAAGCGAACAGATCGCCATGGTGTTGTATCCCGACTGCACTGCATTGGATTTCGTCGGACCGCAATATGCATTCGGTTGCCTGGCCGGCGCGACAGTCCATCAGGTCGCGGCCACAACAGCCCCGATTGTCACCGATACAGGCGTAATACTGACTCCCACCTCGACCTTCGCCGAGTGCCCGCGCGAGGTCGATGTCTTGTTCGTACCGGGCGGGACGAACGGGACACTGGCTGCGATGCGCGACCCCGCGACGATCGAGTTCGTCACGGACCGGGGCGCAAGGGCGCGATTGGTCACCAGCGTGTGCACCGGGTCGCTGCTCCTGGCGGCGGCCGGGTTACTGGAAGGGTATCGGGCAACCTGCCACTGGGCGGCCTCGGATCTGCTCACGCACGCCGGCGCAATTCCGGTGGATAGCCGTGTCGTAATCGATCGGAATCGGGTAACCGGAGCAGGCGTAAGCGCCGGACTGGACCTTGGTTTGCTGGTGATCTCGATGCTGCGCGACCGACGTTATGCCGAGACGGTTCAACTGATGGCCGAGTACGCGCCGCAACCGCCATTCGGGGCAGGCTCTCCTGCAGCCGCGCCTGATGCGGTCAGAAGTGCTGTGGCCGAGATGTTCACCGACTTCCGAACTGCAGCGCAGCACATACTACGAAAGCCGAACTGACATCTCACTCTACCGGGCCAGACGTTCCCGCCAAGTCACAGTCGGTCGAACTCAACCGATCGCGGCACGACCGCGCGGAACATTCCTTGTCCTCAATCAGCAGAGGCTCTTGCTATGCAAGCGTGAATGACCACCTGACCAGTAACACAGATCTCGACTCGCCCACCGACAACGACTCCTGGCCGCTGAAGTAGGCAGGTGGGCGCGGGGCGATCGCGCTCGCCTGCGCGAAGGCGCCGGCCGTTTGCTCGAACGAATCGAACGGGTGTGCGAGGATCTTCGGCGCCGTAGTGGCGTCGTCGAAGCGACTGCATTCGGCGCGGTATTGCGCCACCAGGAGGGGGCCGACAACGAGCGCGTCCGTGCGTTCGACGCCCAACATTAGCGGATGCACAGATTTGTCAACGACAGGCGAATCTTGGATCTGGCACGGTTTGCGTGATTGACCCGCCCCGGATCGCGTACGGGGGCTTGATGATCGATCATGTCGCCGGTGTTCTGATCTCGGACCGACGGCTGTCTTGTTTCCTCACCTGGACGGGTTCCGGATCGAGGCGGTGACCTTGACCCGGTCGCGGGTGAACCTCGATGTGAGTACCTGCGGCGAGACGGTGTCCTGCCCGGGCTGTGGGACGTCGTCATGGCGGGTCCACAGCCGCTACCAGCGGCGATTGTCCGATACCGCGATCGGCGGTCGGGAGGTATTGATCCGGCTGCAGGTGCGGCGGCTGTTCTGCGACAACCACGAGTGCGGAAGAAGAACGTTCGCCGAGCAACCGTGCGGGCTGGCAGGGCGGTATGCCCGGCGCACGAGGATTCTGCAGCGTGTGCTGTGTGCGGTCGCGCTGGCCCTGGGCGGCCGACCGGGTGCTCGGATGTCTCTTCATCTGGCGGCGGCGGTCAGCCGGATGACGCTGTTGCGGCAGGTCCGGGCACTTCCCGATCCCGACAAGGTCTCACCTCGCGTGCTGGGTGTCGATGACTTCGCCCTGCGGCGTGGGCACCATTACGGCACGATCCTGATCGATATCGAAACCCGCCGGCCGGTCGATGTGCTCGCCGACCGCACCGCCGAAACCCTGGCCGGCTGGTTGCGCGCTCACCCCGGAGTCGAGATCGTATGCCGGGACCGGGCCGGCGCCTACGCCGAAGGCGTGGCCACCGGGCGCCGGATGCGCTGCAGGTCGCGGACCGATGGCATATCTGGCACAACCTCGGCGAAGCCGTCGAACGAGTGGTCGCCCGCCACCGCACCTGCTTGAGTGCCGCCGCCGATATCGACAGCGATGCCGCACCAGCGATTATCGACCTGCCACAACCGTCGCAGAGTTCCGAAGTGAGCGAATCCCCACCGGACAGGACCGACAAGTGGGCCGTCCGGACCAGGGAACGCTACGCGGCGGTCCACACACTGCTCGGCGACGGCGAGAGCCTGCGTGCCATCGGGGTCCGGCTTGATCTGGCCCGAGGGACCGTTCGCCGTTTCGCCCGTGCCACCAGCGCGGAAGAACTACTGGTCAACAACGGCACCGGTCGCCGTCCTGGTCTGCTCGACGAGTTCAAGCCCTACCTGCACCTGAGATGGAATGAAGGCTGCACCAACGCCACCCAACTGTTCGGTGAGATTTCCGAGCTCGGCTATCGCGGAAGCAAGAAGGTCGTGCTCAACTACCTGCACCCCTTCCGCAGCACCGGCCGTATTCCCCGCCCGGCGCGCAAACCGCCGTCGGTTCGTCGGGTGGTGAGCTGGATGATGAGCGATCCCGCACGCCTCGATCCTGGCAACCAGCAGCGTCTCGATGCCATCCTGGGCACGAGCACCGAGCTCACCGCGCTGGCCGGTCATGTCCGAGCCTTCGCGGAGATGATGGTCGGCCGTCGGGGCCGTGAGCTGGAACGCTGGATGGCCGCCGTCGATGCCGACGATCTGCCCGCACTGCACTCGTTCGTGCGCGGATTGCGCCGGGACCTGGACGCTGTCACTGCCGGTCTGACGTTGCCCTGGAGCAGTGGCCCGGTCGAGGGCCACGTCAACCGCATCATTCTGTGGAATCTGAAATGTCAAGTTTATGAGGGTTTTCCATGGCGGACGCCGACGATCGGCAGTTGGATTGCGCCTGCCGGGCCGACCTCGCGAGGCGTGGGGCCCGCCGGAGTGGGAACGTCGGCCAGGCGCGTCAGTAGTTTGTTGACTGCGGTCTGGCCGTCTTCGACGGCGGCTTGCTCGTCGTCGGTGAGTGGGATGCTGACGGCCATGCGTTGCAGGTTCGATTTTGCCTGCAAAAGTTGGCTTTTGCTGGATTCTTTGGGGCTGTAGAAGTCGCAGCGGGCGCAGGCCATCCGGTGCGGGCATTGCTCGAAGAAGGTGTAGGTGCAGAATCCGTGGCCGAGGTCGTAATGCTGCCAGGGCTCCCCGGCCGCTGCGGCGCCGCTGGTGACGGCGTCGCGGTCGACGAGGACTTCGATGGTGCGTATGTTGCGGGCGAAGTAGCCGGCGTCGTCGTATGCCTTGGTGAGGGTGTTCGGGCTGATCTTGGCGTAGAACTGGGTCGACTGCGGCGAGCGGTGGCCGAGCCATGCCTGCAGCTCGAACAGGGTCATCGGGTCTTTGGCGTTGTAGAGCTGGCTCGCGATGGTCGATCGGGCCCGGTGGCTGGTGATACTGCCGCGGACGTCGGCGGCCGGGACTCCGGCTTTGCGACAGAGCATCGGGATCACGGTGTTGTTGATGTAGGCCGAGGATATGCGGCGGGCGCGGACTGCGAACAGCAGATCGACGTGTTGTCCGGTGCGGCGGTCGAAGAACGGCGGCTGCTCGGGCCGGTTCGCCTGCCAGGTGTCGATGGCCTGGCCCAGGATTGGGTCGACCGGTTTGGTGAATGCGGTGCCGGTCTTGTGGGTCGGGACGTCGAGCAGGCAGACCGCGTCACGGGCCAGGATCTGTTGGGAGTCACCGGGAATAGGCGTCCCGTTGTGCTGCCAGCGGATGCAGCCGATGCGCAATCGCGCGATCTCGTCACTGCGTTGCCCGGAGAACAGCCAGGTCAGGGTGACCGCCCGAACCAGCTCGATCGGATAGAAGTTCCCGGCCTGGGACTGGGGCAGGTCATCAGGAGCCAGGTTCAACCCGGCCCAGATCAGTTTCGCCCAGACATCGTCGGCGATGATGCGGGGATCGGGGCCGAGTAGGGCGGCGATGCTGCGTGGGGTGGACAACGCCCGGTTCGGGTCGAAGCGCCGTGGCAGCCACTCCCATTCCTGACAGTCCCGGAAGAATCGGCGGGCCGCAGCGATTTGTCCCGCCTTCGTAGAGGCTTGCAACGGTTTGCCGAGGCGGTCGCTGAGTCCGGTGGTGCGTTGGACGTAATCACCGACCTTCATCCGGTCCAGCGCCGCGATCCAGGCCGCGCAGGTCTGTCGCGTCCAGTCGGCCGGATCGGCAGCCTTGGGATGTTCGGCCTCCAGCCAGCGCCCGACCCGCAGCAGGGTGGAGCGGAATCCGCCGCGGACCCGGGGAGTCAGTGTCGAGGTGTCATGCCAGCGATCGACCCATTCGGCCCATTCGGGTGCGCCGCCGGTAGTGCGGGGTGAGCGCCGCCCGGTGAGTTGCTGCGGCGGATCGCAGTAGCCCAGCGCGGCGACCGCCCGTTGCATCGCGTGCAGTGTGTTGCCGCGAGCCGCAGGTAGCAGCCGTTCACGACGGATCCACTCGAACAGTTCGGTGTTCAGCTCGTCGAGGTGCGGGCTGCGGTTGAGCAGCAGCACCTGGCAAGCGACCCCGGGCAGCAGTCGATCATCGCCGCGGCCCAGCTGATAGCCCCACCCGGCCAGCACCAACCGGATCCGGCCGATCTCACCCTCGACCAGGTCATGGCCGAAGATGTTCTCGGCCAGCGTCACACGGCTGAAGCTGCCGAGCCGATAGAACGCGGTGAACCCGCCGAGCAGAAACGCGTGCGTGGCCAGATAAGGACGCACCGCATCGTCGGCCCACCCCGGGGTCGTGGCCCGGAACTCGTGCAGGTCTGCGCCGATCAGCGCAGCCCACTGCTCGTCTGTCCATGACCAGAACGACGTGCCGGTCTGCGCGCAGTGCAACAACACCACCGCGGTCGCGTCCAGCATCGCTCGCCGCCGGTGCGGCGTCCGCGGTGCCTGGACTGCAGCGGTGGAGTCGTCCAATGCCAGCAGCAGTCGACGGATCTTCGTCCACCCTCGAGCCTTGGGGTCGTGGCGGGCCAAGCGTCGCAGGTTGTCGACACCGAGCTCGGTGGTCGCATCCTTCTCCGCCACCCGCAGCGCAGGTGTGACGTCGTAGCGGCCGGGATCGATTGGTGACCGCCAGCGCAGGTCGTCACCGGCCGAAACCGCGGCAGGGACGGCGCTCACCGCGCCGCCACCAGGTCGGTGCCGGTCAGGGCCTCGATCCGCGAGGCATGGATGTGGTCCATGCCGCGGGCGAGTTTGTCGGCCAGATCCCGGCCGGACAGGTGGATATATCTGAGCGTGGAGTCGGTGTGCCGGTGTCCGGCGAAGGCGGCGATCGCATGCACTTCCCACCCCATCCGCGCCAAGTCCGTCAAACACAGATGGCGGGTCGAATGTGTCGAGAATTGCGAGACCCCGGCGGTGATTGCGATGCGCCGAACCACCTTCGACCACGTCCACAAACTCAGCGGCTCACCACGATTACGACGTGACTCGGACAGAAACAACGGTCCGCGGGCACGGCTGATCGCTGACCGGTGGACCAGATACTGCGACAGCAACACCCCGGTGGACGCTGAATACGGCACCACACGCTCGAGCCGGTTCTTCGTCGTCTCCGCCCGCACCCGCAACGTCCGATGAGCAGGATCGAGGTCGTCGGTGCGCAACGAACACAGCTCCTCCCGCCGCAACGCCGCGTCGTAGGCCAGCGCCAACATCAGCCGGTTGCGGATGGGCTCACGCCGCGCCACGTCCAGGACCTGCATCCACTGCTGCTCGTCGGGAATCCACGGCAGCTTCGTCAGCCGAGGCACCAGGCCCCGCGCCATGCCGCCGGCCCGCCGACCCGGCGTGTACTGGCCCCGGCCTACCGGATTCGACTGCCGCAGGCCCTCTTCCATCAGATAGTCGTAGAACAACCGGACCGGCACCAACCGCTGCTGGATCGTCGCGTTCGCCAAACCCGAACCGGAATCGAGCGACACCACGTTCCCGCCGTGGCGGTGTGGACGAGAAGTCCACTCCCGCACAAACACTGCGACATCGGCACGGGTCGCGGTCACCGGATCGACCTGTTCGCGCTCGCACAGCAGCAGATACTCTGCCAGCCCACGCCCATAAGCGTCGATCGTGCGCGGCGCCCGCCCGAGATCAACCCAGATGCCCAGCCACACCGCCGCTTGCTCGTGCCGGCCCAACACCGGCCACTTCTCTGTCAACGCCACCGCGACGCCCAAGCCCATCTCCCAGTCCGTGGTCACCCGGACGACATGATCACCGCCCGGGCCAGATTCCACGTAACTTTTAAAATGATCAAACGCCAGATGTTCGGACGCGCGAAACCCGACCTGCTCCGGAAACGAATCCTGCTGATCGACTGATAATCCCGAGGGCGGCCAGGTGCCGAGCTTGTCGATGGGTCAGCCGGTGATGACCGAGCACTCAGAGGTGCTTTCACCGTGACTGTGCCTCCTGTGGGGAGTATGCATCCTGCGTGGCGGTTTCCTCGAGATCGGTGGCCTTTATGTCGTCGAAGTTTCGATCGAGGTGGGGGAAGTTCATGGGGTCGACCGCGGGCCGGTGCTCTACTCTGTGGACGCGGCTTCCGCAGGCAAGGGCTGCGGGCTCCATGGAGTCGATGGCTTGTTCTGGGCAGTGGTCGGCGACTCGTCCGCCCGATCTGGAGCGGGGTATGTGCCGGTACCCGCTCGGCTCGGTTCATGTGGCGTGCCTGAGTGAGGCGGGCTGTCCAGTGTATTTTCGGGCGGATCGCTTCTGATGAACCGACCGGGTACGAGGTCTCCGTTGCGATCAGCCGCATCGATCACCGCGATAGAGGAGATGGCCGGGTTGGCGACGAAATCTGGCATCTCGGTTTCGTCAGGTGAATCCGGCGCCACGCGATCGTTCCGTCCGTCGGGATGGTGCGGGTATGCGTAAATGGTGCCAGTAGCGCCCCATGTGGGTCGATCCAGGCCATTCTCGTGGAGAGCTTCCGACAGATCCCCGAAGAGCGTGCCGTCTGGATGTGCGGGTTTACATGCGGCGTGCATAACCAGGTGGCCACCGCGTTCGTCGGCGATACGCCAGAAATCGGGAATCGCGGCCAGGAGGTGGCCAAGTGATCGGCCGTCTATGGCGACCTTTTGCTGCACTGGCGCTCCGGTTGGGCTTCTTGCGACAGCTACATCCACGATGAAAATATCTGGGTTGGCATGGCCGCCCAGCAGTACCGGGCCTCCTCCGCGAGCTTCCAACTCGGAGTCATGCCAGCCAGCGGGGACGGTCTTGACTTTGCTGCGGTCGACCCATTGCATCCACGGCTTGTCGCCGTACTTCTTGATGTCCCCCTGGCCCGCTACATCGTATTCCCGAGCGCCTCGCAGGTCGTGTGCCCGTGCCCACGTACCACGTCTGACCGCGTCTTCCGGCGTAGAGTCGAACGACAACCCGATATCGCGGTCTCGGCTGTCCTTCAAAATGCTGTATCTAGCAGCTCTCGAGTCGAACCAAACCGGCTGGAACGGTCTCGTCCAGGTATGGGCAGGCAGCCACAGTGCCTCCTGAGATTCGGCGTCGACCATTCGTCCACACCTTGCGTCTTCGTTTTGGACGCGACGTACGTAGAGGTTGATAGCAGATACCAATTCCGTGGTCCTGTCCCGGTACACCGTGGCGGAGCCACGAGCAGTGGCGACCAACCGGGCCGTTGCGCGACAGAACAATTCAGCCGCGGGATTTCCGCTAACGCTCGCGCCAGCATTGGCCATGTTTGCGAATCCCCTTCAAAGTTCGAGTTTGCCGTCCGGGCGAATTGGCTCCCCACCGCCCGGAACTCGAATGTCTTAGGCGAGCAGACATCCTCTTTGAGATCCAGTTGGCTGGTCGACAAAGCGATCACCCCGGGCACGGGACGCGATTCCCGCTGGGTTCCCTCTCGATCGCGCCCTGTGGACCCCCGCTTCCTGCGTCCGAGGTCATGCCGTCGTTGCTTGCTGATAAGCGACCGTTGCACCGACGGTGCCACTGGCGATTCGATCGCCACCAGCTCGGTCAACAGGTCCCCTCCGAGCGATGTGCATGCCGAGAGTGTAGATCAACACTTGATGGCCAACAACTGTTGGCGAATCTTTCTCTTCCGAATCCGTTGGTGCACTAGGAGTTTGAACATCCAGGGGCTACAACAGGCGGATTCCGGTCGTGCTGGGCATTTGACAGGCCAAACGTCGCGCCGGAATCACCGGCTACGACGCTTGTACCCGAAGACCAGAGCGCAGACGGCGCAGCGTCTGTGCCGGCATCAGAGCCGCGATCACGATTCTCCCGGGCAAGGCTCTCGGCAGAGACCGTCGGCGTGGTGGCCTCTGGCATCATGGAACGGCTCCACTGAACTATGCTCCGAACTGCCACCATAAGGGTCTTCGGCGTTGCGGGCCGGACAGATTCTCAGGACAGTGGTCATCCAATCTGTCCGAACGACAGTGTCGGTCGACCCTGCAACGATGCTGGTCAAGTCCCGTGGGGTGGTGTAAAAGAGGTGGTCACCGCGTGATCGGTTTGCTCGGTCAGGCGGTGAGTTCTGCGGGGGTGGTGTCCTCCTGTTCGTCGGGTCCGCTGGTGGCTGCGCGGGCTCGGGCCAGGACTTCCAGGCCGAGGTAGCGTTTGCCCTCGATCCATTCGTCGTGTTGTTCGGCGAGCACGGCACCGACGAGGCGGATGATCGAGCCGCGGTCGGGGAAGATCCCGACGACGTCGGTGCGGCGCCGGATTTCTTTGTTCAACCGTTCTTGGGGGTTGTTGGACCAGATCTGGCGCCAAATCTGTTTGGGGAACGTGGTGAAGGCCAGCAGGTCCGCGCGTGCGGTGTCGAGGTGTTCAACGACCTTCGGGAGTTTCTCACCCAGGGCGTCGAGCATCCGATCATATTGTGTGTGAACGGATTCGGGGTCGGCTTGGTCGAACACCGAATGCAGCAGTGTCCGCACCCACGGCCACGAGGTTTTCGGGCAGATGCTCATGAGGTTAACGGTGTAGTGGGTGCGGCAGCGCTGCCAGCTCGCGCCCGGCAGCGTGGCAACGATCGCCGCGACCAGCCCGGCATGGGCGTCGCTGGCGACCAGAGACACCCCGGTCAGGCCGCGGGCGACCAGATCGCGGAAGAACGCTAGCCAGCCGGCGCCGTCCTCACCCGAGGTGACCTGAACGCCGAGGATCTCGCGGTAGCCATCGGCGTTTACCCCGGTCGCCACCAGGGTGTGGACGTTGACCACGCGTCCGTTCTCCCGAACCTTCAACACCAGGGCATCGGCAGCAACGAACGTGTAGGGGCCTTGGTCGAGCGGGCGGGTGCGGAACGCTTCGACCTGGGCGTCGAGGTCGCGGGCCATCATCGATACCTGCGATTTCGACAGGCTGGTGATGCCCAAGGACTCGACGAGTTTCTCCATCC
Organism: Nocardia sp. X0981; assembly: GCF_977089955.1. NCBI lineage: Bacteria > Bacillati > Actinomycetota > Actinomycetes > Mycobacteriales > Nocardiaceae > Nocardia > Nocardia sp. X0981. Next base: position 1,377,092 of record NZ_OZ372435.1, read on the forward strand.
GCCGCGTCGAGACCCCGAGCAGATAACAGGTCGCCACCACCGAGGTCAGGGCCCGCTCGGCGCGTTTGCGGCGCTCGAGCAGCCAATCAGGGAAGTACGATCCCGAACGGAGTTTCGGCACCGCGACATCGATCGTGCCGAGACGAGTGTCGAAGTCACGGTGGCGGTAACCGTTACGACTATTGACCCGTTCCGGGCTGCGCTCGCCGTAGTCGGCACCGCATATCGCGTCGGCCTCCGCACTCATCATCGTGTGCACGAACGAGGCGAGCATCTGCCGCAGCAGATCCGGACTCGCTGCGGCGAGTTGCCGGCGGACGAGGTCGGCTGCCAGGCCGTCGCCCAGGATGCGTTTCTTCTCCGCACTGTCGAGGTGGGTGTGGCCCGTAGTGCGAGTCGGTGTCGTTTGCACTATGAATTGCTCGATATCTGCGCTGGTGTCGTGATCTACTCGATCCCTACGACTGCCCGCACCAGCACATACACCGTCGCCGTGGCGCGGTCTCCACATAGGTAACGCCGAGGCCCGCGCGTCTAGTTGTTGGGGGCGGGATGTAAGTGGCACGCGGGATGCGATCGCGGCTGCATCGCAAGCTACCGGTGCGGTGCAAGTAGTGCCTTGCGGAGGACTGCGCGTATGTGGTCGGGGTCGGGCTTGTCGTCGTTGAGGAGGATGGCCGCGCACAGCCCGTCGGCAAGGGCGACGAAAGCTTCGACCGCGTCGGGGTCGTCGGTTTGCGTTCGGGCGAGTTCGGCGACGTTCTCGCGCCAGCCTCGCGCGATCGGCCGTAGCGCGGGTCGGCGAGCCGCCAGTGTCGACAGCTCCCGTTCGGCGAGGGCGCGTTCCCGTCCCGGGCCGGCCGATTCGGCGATGAGCCGGGTGAGGCCGTCGACGGGGTCGTCGGAGTCGATCAGCTGACGGATGCGGCGGGTGTATTGGTCGGTGATGCTGGTGAGGGCTGCGACCAAAAGGTCGTCCAAGGTCGCGAAGTAGTAGAGGGTCAGGCTGGTGGTTATACCTGCCTCTTTGGCGACGGTGCGGTGTGTGACTCCGCTGGCACCATCGCGGTGGACGATGGCAAGAGTCGCCTCGATGATCTGGGCTCGACGTCGTTGACCGCGTAGTTTGCGGCCATCGACGCCGGCCGTCTCGCGGTCGTGTTCTGTCGCCGTTATCTGTTCCGCACTCATCACCGCTCCCGGTTGTCGAGGCTATACTCTCGCGCCTCGGGTTCGGCGTCGCCGAGCGGTTGAAGGTGTCGCAGTGTCGTCAGGCAGACCAGTGATGCCGCCGCGATCGCGATGCCTGCGACGATGGCGGCGGTATTGAGTCCGCTGGTGAACGCGGCGTGTGCGTGATCGAGGGCCCCAGCCGACAGCCGGTGCGCAAGGGAAGTGGCCGCCGACAGACTGTCGCCGTAGGCTTCGGCCGCGGATGGGGAAAGCCCAGGCGGGACCTCGACACTGGTTCGGTAGATCACGGTGGTGAGACTTCCCAGGAAGGCCACCCCGAGCGCGATACCGAGTTCTTGAACGGTCTCGGATAGTGCGGCCGCGGATCCGGACTTCTGCGGTGGTGCCGCGCCCACGACGATGTCGGTGCCGAGAGCGGCGATGACGCCGAGTCCGAGGTAGACGAATGCGAAGCCGGTGACCACGCTCAGCGTGCTATCGGTCCCGGCCGATGCGAGCAGGGCGTACCCGGTCAGCGACAGCGCCAGCACGCCCGACATGACGACACCGGGTGACACGCGAGCGGCCACCAGTGGTGCGCCGATGGCGCCGATGAGCATGGCCAGCGCAGGCGGCCCCATCCACAACCCCGCCGTCGTCGGAGACAGGCCCGCGACGAGCTGCAGGTACTGGGTCACGAGGAACATCACCCCGCCAAACCCCACCAGCCCGACCAACAGGACCGCCAACGCCGCGGAGAACGCCCGGCTCGTAAAAAGTTTCATGTCCAGCAGCGGCTCGCTCAGTCGCAGCTGACGGCGGACGAACGCGATGGCCGCGCTACAACCCACCAAGGCAGTCGCCAATACCTGGATGTCGATGCCATGGGCGGCGGCATGCTTGATCGCGTAGATGATCGGCAACATCGCGGTGAGCGACAACCCGACGCTCAGCAGGTCGAGCCGACCGGCCGGCGACCGATACTCCGGTAACAGCGCCGGGGCGCCCACCAGCACCAGCACGGCAATCGGCACAGCAATGAGGAAGACCGCCCCCCACCAGAAGCCGGCGGCCAGCGCTCCACCCGCGATCGGGCCGGCGGCCATCCCTAGAGCGAACATCGTCGCCCAGACGCCGATCGCCAACGCTCGCTGCGCGGCATTGGTGAACATATTGCTGATCAGCGACAGCGTCGACGGCATCAGCGTCGCACTCGCCACCCCGAGCAGCGCCCGCGCCACGATCAGCCATCCGGCGCTGGGAGCGAACGCCGCAAAGACCGAAGCTGCACCGAATGCCGCCATCCCGATCATCAGCAGCCGCCGGCGACCGACCCGATCGCCCAATGTCCCCATCGTGATCAGAAATCCCGCGATGAAGAAGCCGTAGGCGTCCATGATCCACAACGACTGCGTGGCGGACGGGTTCAAATCGGCAGACAGGTTCGGAACCACCAGATAGAGAGCCGTTACATCGAGCCCCAGCAGCATCGTCGGCAGCGCCAACAGACCGAGCCCGCCCCACTCGCGCCATCCAGCCCGCGCTGACTGCTCCATGGTCATCACCCTTCCATGCATACTTGAACTTACGTACTATTTGTACCATAGTTCAATATGTGGCCGGTGGGACTTGCCGGGTTCCGGAACGGAGGAGTGCGCCACTCGGTACCGAAGGGCGGCCCCGGCTCGAGGTGCGATCCCGGGCAGGTCCCGACCGGCCACTGGCGTCGCGACAGAGAAGGGCTCCGTTCGGGACGTCGACACGGAAGGGATTCCGGATTGTTCGAGCGCTGGACTTTGGATTATCCACATGGATAATAGACGGTAGGTTGTGCAGTCGAAGGAGGGTTGATGACAGCGACAGTTACCGACACGCGCTTGGTGACCCACACCGACAGCGGCGAATATCCGAACTCGGTGCTCGGGAAAGTGCAGTTGCTGCTCAGCGCCTTCGAGTCGGGTGGCTATCGGCTGAAACTGACCGATCTCAGCCGCCGGGCGGGAGTACCGAAAGCTTCTGCCTATCGGTTGGCCCAGGAGCTCGTGCAGTGGGGTTTATTGGAACGGCGCGGCGACACCTATCAGCTGGGTATGCGCCTGTTCGAGCTGGGTCAGCGAGTTCCCGCGGCTGCCACCTTGCGGGCGGTGGCGCGCCCCTGCCTGCTCGACTTGTTCATCGCCACGCGTGCGAGTATCCACCTCGCGGTGCTCGATGGCGGCCACGTCCTCTATCTGGAGAAGATCGCAGGCCAGGGCAATCTCGACGACCACAGTTATGTGGGCGGCAGGTTACCGGCAACATGTACTGCGACCGGAAAGGCGCTTCTCGCGGTCACGGCGGAAGGTGCGGTGACCAGCCAGCAGCTCGTCGATGCGGACCTCGTGCGATTCACCTCACGGTCGGTCTCATCGGTCGCTGCCCTGCGCGAACAACTCGCCGAGGTGCGTCGGCGCGGATTCGCTGTCGAGATCGAGGAGACGAGGGCACGTTCGGCGAGTATCGCCGTACCAGTGACCGGTGCGGACGGGAATGCCATTGCGGCTGTATCGGCTACTGTCCCCAATGGTCGTCTGGATGTTCCGCGCCTGTTGATCCCATTGCAGAGCGCCGCGGCCGTTATTGCGCGGAGTCTGCTGGGGCGCAGAGATGCGCGAAAGGTGCCTTTAGCGTGGGCTGAGCTCTGCGACAAGGGCGAAACTCGAGATTCGTCATCACACCTTCGGTAAGGTCGGTTCATGCTGCAGTTGTGGCACGTCGGAATGGGTTGCACCGTCGTTGATCCGCCGGTCCCCGAGACCGCGCGTTTCGGCCTCTCCGGCATCGCCCTGGACGGCAAGAACTCCGGCCGAGAAATTACCCAGGCGGATATGGACAATGTGCTCGCCTCATATGCCACGGCAGCGGCGACTACCGAGGCGCTACGCTTCAGTAGCGTCGGCCTCCACGGGTCCCACGGTTATCTGACCGACCAGTTCATGCGGGCCCACGCAACCGGCGCACAGACACCTACGTGGCGATATCAAGGCCCGTACCCGTTTCGCCACCCAAATCGTGGCCGCCTGCCGGGACATCGTCTCCACCGACTTCCCGATCTCTTTCCTATTTGGTGACGAATAATTGAAGGATTGGAGCAAAGCAGAATGCAAACCCGACCCACTCTCGCTGATCCATCGCGCGCTACCACGGCTCACCAGATAGCCTCGCGGTTCGCCGAAGGGCTGCAACAGTCAGTCGCAGCAGGCGACGCGGACGGCTACGACGCTGCTTTCGCGGCAGATGTGATGTGGGGCAGTCCATATGGTGCGTCGATAACCGGCTACTCCGAATTGAACGCCATCCACCACCGCTTGATGAAAGCCCGGGTCGCGCCACCGTCACACTTCGAAGTTGTCGGCGCGACTTCGCCCGCGCCAGGAGTCGTGCTGACCCAGATCCGCCGGCTCGCCGCCGAAGCGGGCGGATTCTCCGAGATCGCCATGTATGTATTGGTCGAAAGGGATGGGGGATGGTGGCTCGCCGGGGCCCAGAACACGCCAATCACGAATCCACCCCAACGAACCGAGTCCAGTTCATGATCTACACGCGTCGGGCACTTATTATTCCTGGTAGTCGATGCTGAATCGCCCCGGTGCGTTTGGAGACTTCATCTCTTGAGGACAGGGGAGTCTGTGAGTTCGAGGAAGCATACGTCGGGTTTGCTGAGCGGGCGGTTCGATAGTCGCCGAGGTTCAGGATGCGGCGGGGCCGCGGCTCTCCAGCGGCATGCTGGTGGGCACCCATGATCGTCGAATCCACACTCAACCTGCCAATCGATGCCGCCGCTCGCCTCGGCGAATGCCTGCCGGCATTTTCAGGATGAAGCCCCGTGTTCCGGCGCATTGCCAGCGCCGGAACAGGAAATAGATCGCCTGCCAGGGTCCGTACTGCGGTGGCATGTCGCGCCAGGGCGACCCGACCCGACCCGTATCCGCCGCCGGATCCCGTCGATGAGCTGTCGTTTCGTCCACATCGATGGACTGCCTGGCTGCTTGGGTCGGGGGCAGCAAAGGCGCCAACCGTGCCCATTGGGCATCGGGCAGGTCCACGCGCCCCATCACCGCTACGCTGGTCACGAGGTCTCCCGTATCCAGGTTCTTCTCTGTCGCTGAACTATTTGCCGGAGACCTCGCTTGCATCAGGTCACCGATACACCAACGCAGGCAATGCTTCTCACCACATGAGTTGGGGATCGCCGCACCGCGGCGATCCCCAACTACCCACCACTTCGAGATGCCCGATCGACGCCGCCCGATCCAACCCTGCCGCCCACGCCGCCAGGTCCTCGTCCGCAACCACGAAACCGCATGCTCCGAACAACATAGCGAAGTGGTGCTGGAGTACTGGGCTCCGGCCGACCCGGAGACGGTATGCGGCCTGACCACGATGGGGGTAACCCGGACGCTATTCCGCGCCGATCTGCCCCTGAAGAGGATTGTTACGCGGGTCTAACCAACCCGCTACGGCCACCCAGTCAGCGGTCGTCATTTCAGAACACTCCAAGTCCCTCGGAGGCCCACTCCGCCGTTTCCGGCGATCTGCGTATCCGCAATTGCCCTGCTTCTCCCGTCGGGACCGGGAGGCCGAATTATCGGAGTCCATAGTATGTCCTTTTCAAATCGAACCTGCCGGCGCCCTCACTGATTGACGTGGGGAATCACACGGGCTGGATCGCGGTATGAGACCGATCCTGCAAACACAACACTTCCGCTGGTGCCGCGACCGCAAGATCATGCCCCCTAGTCGATAGCGGGATAAAGAGCCTGTTCCGTTCACCGAACCCGTGATGCCGCCGATACGGTTGCCCGGTCCGCCCAGCGAAACTGCCGCTGGTCTAGTGGAATGTGATACCGCCAAAATATATGGGCATGCACGGACAGATAAACCGCTGGGCGCACGAATAGTGCCCTTGGAAAGACCACCGCGGCTGCGGTTCTGCCGCCACTTCACCAACCCGATCCGGCCACTGGAATCCAGTGCGCGGAGCTAGCGCGGGCGACGCCTCTCGGCCTACCGATAGGACGCGACATGAGCTTCAACGCAGATGTTCTCTCGATTGCGCAGCCAATCGGCTATTCCCCTGTATCCGGGGCCGCGCCGCCACTTCCTGCGCCTGCAGAATTGTTCCGAGCCATCTCAGGGCGTTTCATCGGTACGGTACCGCTGGTCACATGGGCACGAGAACTGAGTGATCTTCATGCCGGGCTGGTACGGTTCCGGGAAGCCGCAACCACTATGCCGCCGCAGTTCGATGGCGAACAGGTTCGTGCTCGCATCGATTGCGTCATTGCCGAAATCGATCTATGGGCTGTACACAATGTCCCTCGCGCGCGCGGAGCCCGGAAGAACACGCACTCGTTGGGCGACGTCATAAGCCATATCGCCCGGTCCTACGCCGAGGCCTGGTGGACAGTGTTGCACTCGACGGATGCGGAGATGCGCCACCACGCCTGGGTCCACCTCGGCGAGGCGCGTGAGGGCTATGCAGAGATGGTGGCGGGCATCCAGGCCAGAACTCTGCAACTGCCCCGGGGGAGTCTGCGATGAACTGCCCGATCCGCCCTAGTGTTGAGCGTCGGAGTCGGCAGCCCGCGAGATCTAAGCCGCGCCAAGTTGGTGAGAAAATCCTGCCGACAGGATTCTGAGAATGCGCAGGCGGATTGGGACAAGTTAACCGAGAATCTACACGCCATGCGATCAGAAGAAATCGGTGGCCAAGAGCCCGTTCATCGCTGTCACGCTGTTCGAGTTCACTGCCGATGCCCAGAACGACGAACCGCTGCATCGGGAAGATGTGTCACTCGTCTACGCCGAATTCGAGGAGGAAGCCCGCGCGACCGGTTGCCCGACGAACTCGACCGTACGGCGCGGTACCTGCCCGGATCACGGATTCGGCTCTTGATTGACACCCGGGACGGCCCGGTGACAATGTGATCACTTCGAATCCGTTCCGGTCCAAGGGGGGCGCGCGATGATCACACTCTCGTCCGGAGTGTTGATCAATTGGGAAGAGCTCACCGGCCGGACCGGATTCGTGGTCGACCTGATCAGTTTCCCGGTTTTCAGTGCCGCGGCCGGTTGGCTCACGAACTGGACCGGCGTGCTCATGTTGTTCTGGCCGCTGTTGTTCCGTGGGATCCGCATCCCCGGTCTCGATGTGCTGTATCCCTATCTCCCCCGCCGCGTACAGGTACTGCCGACCTTCTCCGAAGACGGTTCCCGCCTCGGCTTCCAGGGGTTCATCCCGGCTCGGGCCGAGAAGATGGCCAGTATCTGCGTGGACAAGGCGCTGATGCGTATCGGCAGTCCCAAGAACTTCATCGACGAACTGGATCTGGCGGGTATCGCCGACCATGTCGCCGCTCTCGCCGGCAAACAGGTGAAGAGCATCGTGGACGAGGTGATGAACCGGGAGAATCCCGACCTGTGGCAGAACCTGCCGCGACCCATGCGCCAGCTCATCTACCAGCGGGTGGAGCGGGAGCTGCCCGAGCTCACCACCAGGGCGTTCACCTCACTCGGTGACAATGTGGATCAGCTCATCGATATCAAGGGTTTCGTCATCCGGTATCTGCAGGGCAATCCACATATCCTGAAAGACCTCACCACCACCGTCGCGGCCCCGGAGCTGAAGTTCATGGTGCGGGTCGGCCTGCTCGGCGCCCCGTTCGGCCTGCTGCTGGCCCTCTACCTGCGTATTCATCACGACATCCCGGTATGGGGCTGGGTACCGGCCTGGGTGATCGTGCTGCTGGTATCGGCGATCATCGGTGTGGTCGTCAACATCATCGCCATCCGGGTGGTGTTCACTCCCGGTGATCCACAACCGCGGTACAAGTACCTGTGGCGGCAGGCTCTCCTCGCGAAGCGGCAGCCACAGGCGGCGACCGATCTGGCGCATATCCTGGCCTATCAGGTGCTCACACTGCCCAATCTCTCCGACGAACTACTGAACGGGCCGAACGGCGACAAGACCCGGCGGCTGCTCGAACAACTCATCTCCGATGAGATCCATCGTCAGCTCGGGCGGACCACATCCGTGGTGCGGGCGGCCTTCGGACGGCAGCGGTTCGACAACTTGAAGATCGGCGCGGCGGGGGCGGCCGTCGGGCTGGCGCCCTCCCTGGTCGGAGATGCCGATTTCATCCGGGAGCAGGCGGAGAAGATCGACGAGTTCGCGGCCCGCAAACTGCGGCAGCTGACCCCCGGTGAGTTCATGGAGATGTTCTACGCATCGGTCGAACAGGACGCCTGGCTGCTCTATCTCCACGGGGCGGCGCTCGGGCTCCTGGTCGGCGCCACTCACCTGCTGCTCTTCGGCTGGTAGCCGCCGATAAACAAGCACACATGCTTGTATTTCTCCGGATTCGCTGGGATGCTGACAACGCACTGCCGGAGTGCGTAACGGAGATGAGGAACCGATGGCCGATCTGGAGGCGCTACTACGCGATCTAGCCGCGGAGAGCACCGATCTGGAAGATATGGTCGCCGATCTCCCCTCCGGGGATTGGGCGCGCCCCACGCCGGCACCCGGCTGGACCATCGCCCACCAGATCGGTCACCTCGCCTGGACCGACGAGATCGCCGCCCGCGCGGCAGCCGACGCGCGTACCGGCGGAACCGAGTTCGCCGGACTGCTCGCCGAGGCCGCGGACCGGGTCGCCACCTTCGTCGACGACGCCGCGGCCGAAGCCGTCGGCACACCGGTACCGGAACTCCTGACACGGTGGCGGCGCGGACGCGCCACACTCGCCGAGGCTCTGCGCACCGTTCCCCCCGATGCCAAGCTGCCGTGGTTCGGCCCACCGATGCGCCCGGGGTCGATGGCCACCGCGCGGCTCATGGAGACCTGGGCGCACGGCCAGGATATCGCCGATGCGCTCGGTGTCCGTCGCGCACCGACCGACAGATTGCGCTCCATAGCCCATATCGGCGTGCGAACCAGGGATTTCGCCTACACCGTGCGCGGTCTGCCGACCCCCGGTGAGGAGTTCCGGGTGGAACTCACCGCCCCGTCCGGCGGAATCTGGTCCTGGGGGCCGGTGGAAGCGTCACAGCGGGTCACCGGGCCGGCGGTAGATTTCTGCCTGCTCGTCACGCAGCGGCGCCACCGAAAAGATCTGGCGCTACAGGCGGTCGGCGATCGCGCCACCGAATGGCTCACCATCGCACAGGCATTCGCGGGACCGCCGGGCAACGGCCGCGAGCCCGGGCAATTCGGCTGAATCCGGGCCGGCGAGCGTCACACCGGGTTCCCGCGACAAGCCGGACGTCGTTGGCCGGGCGCTACTCACGGCAGTCGGGGCACGGCGCTCGCCGGCGGATGATAGATACCCTCGAGGCCGCCGCCGAAACCTCCGCGGCTCTGCCCCGATGGCTCTACGGGCGGTCCAGTTGTGACAGACATCTCCCGTAAAGGCGGGTGCCAACCGGCCATTCGGCCTCCACCTGCCCTGATACTCTCACGGCACGTTCCGGCATCACGTCACATGCGGTGTGCAACGGCTATCGAAATCTCCACCGGCCTTAAATAAAGCGGAAAACTATAGTATTTTTGCGAGCAGCCGTGGAGGGAGGGCCCGTGGGCTTCATCAGAAACGCAAGCGATGTGACGGCGCCGATCACCGTTGCCTTCGCCTATGCCGACGATCCGCTCACCATCCCGGGTTGGATGGCCGGAGCCGACGAGATCGTCCGGGAGGGCGATCTGGAACGCGGGCTCGGCGCCCGATACGGGATCACCTGCGCGCTAGGCCCCTGGCGGCCCGTAGTGCATTGTGAAATCACCGAACACCGTCAGGACGCGGTACTCGGCTACACCCTCAGCGGTTTGCTCTCCGCCCAGCTGACCCTGCGCTTCGATCCACTCGGTCGCGGCAGTTCGGTGCTCACCTGCGAACTCGACTACCCCGATTCCCGGGGTTTCGCCGCTGTCCTGCGCGAGCGGCCACGCGAAACCGTACTGCGCACCGCGCTACGGCACAGTGCGTCCCGCTTGCGCAGGGCCATCGAGAAATTCCACGGTACCGATCTTGTCGGCCGACTTGCGTAAGGTACTGCCATGATCATCGTGAGTACCGACGGATCGTGCCTGCGTAATCCCGGCGGAGCGATCGGCTGGGCATGGGTCGATCACGCGGGTGGCGCCGAAAGTGGCGGCGCGGCCTCGGGTACCAACCAGATCGCCGAATTGCGCGCTGTCCTCGAGGCCGTCCGGGCCCATCCCGGTTCCGACCCGCTGCTGATCGAAAGCGACTCGCTGTACGCGATCAAATGCGCGTCCGAATGGCTGCCCAACTGGCGCAACAACGGCTGGCGGACCTCCGCCGGCGCCGCGGTGAAGAATGTCGAGCTCATCCGCGAAATCGACCATGCCATCGCGGCCCGCCCCGGGCCGGTTCGGTTCCGCTGGGTGCGCGGCCATGTCGGCAACTATTTCAACGAACAAGCGGACGCCCTGGCCGGCGCCGCCGCCCGTAAAGCCGCGGCCGGCGGAGCCTCCCGGGCCGCGACCACGTACACGACATCCCCCCGAACTCCCGCAGCACCGAGGAAGGCTGCGGAACCGACGGCCGTAGCGGCCGCCGACTACGCGACAACAGCGCAGGCACTCCATCTGTTCTGATTCCGGCCCGGCCGGAATACGAGCGCCCGCGCTGTTGTCGTCGTAATCACCGGAATTTCCGATACCGCCCGAATAGCCTCCGGCGGCGGTGGCTCGACCCGCCGCCGGAGGCGCCCGGGGTCAGTTGCCGGGAGTCGGCGCGGGGGGCTGCCCCTCTTCCGGAGCCGGCGGTGTGGGAGCGGCAGGCGCCGGCGCACCCGCTTCGGCGCCCACACCGGCCAACATGGCCAGATCCCACTTGTTCACGATCCAGCGATCGCCGTCCTTCTCCAGGCCCGCGATCACCGCGATGTCCTGCCGCTTCGGTTCGGGAGTGACGGCGTTCGTCTTCATCAGGCCGATATTGACCAGAACCTTCGCGCTCTTCTCGTCACCGGACTGGAAACCACAACTCGCCTCGTCTACCCAGGACTTCACCTTCGATTCGGTGAGCAACTGGCGCAGGACCTCCCAGTTCTGCTCCAGGGAGGACACCACGTCATCGGTGGCGCCGTCCTTCATGGCGCGCAGGAAACCGTCCAGATCGCCCTGATAGTCGTAGGTATTGGTCGACCGGGCGAAATCACATGCCGCCCTGGCGGACTGATCCTGCGCGGAGAGTTCGCCTCGATTCTGTTGGAACGCACGGAAATACACCGTTCCCGCGGCCACCAGCGCCACCAGCAGCACACCCGCCACGAAGGCGGCCACCACCGGCAGCAGACCGGATTTGCCGTCGGTGCCGGGCGCCGCGGCGGTCTCGTTCTTCGCCATAGCTTCGAGTCCTAACTTCTGTTCGTCTCGCGGCCGGGATTACTGCTGCATCATGGGCGTATCGAAATTCGCGACCAACCAGGTGCCGTCGACCTTCTGCATATCGACATTGGCCGCGACCTTCACCTGTCCCGGACCCTGCTGCTGCGGGGTATCGGCCGTGGTGAACTGCTGGTCGATGACCAGCACCACCCGCGCGTTGTCCCCGGATCCGGATTCGTAACCGCACTGGACTTCGGTGGCGGTCGAGCTGACCTGGGTTTCGGCGAACCGCGTCTTCAGATCGGGGCCGATTTCGGCCACCAGTTTCTTCCACTCGCCGGTCGCCGACCGATCCAGCCGCTGCAGGTACTCGTCGGCCTCGGCACCGGTGTAGGTGGCGAAACTGTTGCCGAAATCGCAGGCGGCCTTGGTGGCCGCGGCACGCCGGTCCAGTTCCTCCTGGCGGTCCCCGGCGAGGAAGAAGAACACCCCCACCGCGGCCAGCGCCACGATCAGCAGCACAGCGGCGCCGATCGACACGGGAAGCGGGAAAAGCGACGACTTCCGCTTCGGCCCCACGTCTTTTCCGGATTCCTCCGCTCCGGCCGCGTCCGCCGAAGCGGATTTGCCCAACCGGACGGTCTCTCCGTCACCCTTCTCGCCGGCTTCCGCGTCTTTCCCGGAGTCCTCCGCGCCGGACTTGCCCAACCGGACGGTCTCCCCGTCACCCTTCTCGCCCGCGTCCGCGTCTTTCCCGGAGCCCTCCGCGCCGGATTTGCCGATCCGGACAGTCGGATCGTCCGCCGCCTCCGCGGCTGTATCCGTATCCCCGGCCGGCGCCGACTGCTCCGCTGCCGCTTTCCCGACCTTCACCGTGGCATCGTCGTCCGCGGATTCCGGGGCCCCCGCCGACTCGGCGGATTCGCCCTCGGCGGACGCCGTGGACTCCTCGTCCGCGGGCCCGGCCGCCGCGGCGGCGATGGGCTCGGTCTTTCCGCTGCTCGCCGCTGCGGATTTATCGTCCGTCCCGGAGGCGGTGTGTTCAGCCGCGGCGTCCGCTGGCACACCAGTGCCTTCCGGCTCCAGGGGGTCGGAGACGGGTTTTTCTGTGGACATCAGTACTGATCACACCTTCCCGGCACAGCTGGCCTGCGCCGTAATCTGCCGGTCAAAAGAGACCGCCGGGTGTGGCGGGCATCTCTGCGAGAGTATGCACCGTCGCACCCGGCGCCGGACGACCGGTCCTCCTACCGCACAGGCGGCAGCGTACGTTCGTTCGGATCCACCCCCGGCGGCATGGTCGCCCCGTTGTTCGGGATGTTCGGTCGCGGCGCGTTGGCGGCGCCGCGGATCTGCTGGCCGGGTCCGGGGTTATCGCAGTAGTTCCACCTCGGCAACGTGCCGTCCTGGATGACCTGGGTTTTCACCGGGGTCGACTGGTACTGGCAGTAAGGCCGGAACCAGATGTCCAAGATGGTGTGGAACTCGTTGTCGTGCGCCGGCACTCCGAGCGCCCCGCCACCCAGTTCGAGAGCCGGGAACAGCGCCGCCAGCGCGGGCGTACGCAACTGCGCTGCCCTGGTCACCGCGACGAAGTTGTTGGCCAGCGCGGTGATCGGATCGCTGGTGGTGTCCAGCGTCGAGGTCACGCTGTCGAACTGGCCCGGGGCCTGATCGAGCACCTTGATCAGTTCGGCGTTGGCCTTGTTGAACTGATCGAACAGCACCCGCGAATTCGCGGTCAGCGTACCCAGGTCCGGCTGGGCCTGGGAGGTCGTGGAAGCGATGGTGCGCAGGTTGGCGATGAGATTCGTGGTCTGCGGCAGCAGCGAATCCATACCCGCCGTGACCAGGCTGACGCCTTCTATGAGCGAACGCAGCTGATCGGGCCCACCGCTGAGCGCGGTATCGAGTTCGTTCAGGATCACCGAGAAATGATCCGGGTTCACCTGTGCGATGAGATCACTGGAATTCTCCAGCACCGCCGATACGGGAACCGGAGTGCTCACCTGTTCCGGATCGAAGGTGATCTCCGAACCGTCGGTCAGGTACGGCCCGTCGTTGCCGGCCGGCCGGAAGTCGATGTACTGCTCACCCGCCCCGGACAGCGCCTGCACCGCGACCTTGGTATCGACCGGGATGTCGAAACGGGAATCGATCTCGGCCTCGGCCTGGATACCCGCGCCGCCGTCGACCAGTTCGAGGTTGCTCACCTCACCCACCCGGTAGCCGCGCAACGTGACATCGTTGCCGGGTTGCAGGCCACCGGAGCGGTCCAGGTTCACGATAACGGTGTAGGTGTTGCGCAGCGGGTTGACGCGCATGACGTTGACCAGCAGATAGGTCCCGCCGATCAGGAGGGCCAGCACGAGTCCGATATTGGAGAGCGCGATCTTGTGCTTGTGCATCACTGGCCTCCCACGCGGTGCTGCACGACCTGGAGGATCTGGATCAGGCTGCCCGCGAAGTCCTGCAAATCGCGCGGATCGTAGAAGTGGCTGGTCCCCGGAGCGGTCAGCAGCGCGATATCGAGGTTGGTGACGTTGACCTGGGCGGCCAGGCTGCTACCGCGGAAGGTGGCCTCCACCGGGCCCCGCAGTTCGTGCAGGATGTCCAGCAGGGCGCCGAAGTTGTCGCCGGTCGCCGCCAGCGCGGCCATCAGATTGCCGAGGTTGTCGAGCGTACCGGCCAGATCACCGCCGGTGGTGGCGGCGTAGTCACCGAGCGCCGCGCTGGTGGTGGAGATCTTGCCGAGCAGATCGCCGAGCGCCCGGTTGTTCTCGGCGATCGCGCCGATCATATCCGGGAGGGTATCGGCGACCTGGCCGAGTTCGGCCCGCCGGTTGTCGAGCGTATCGGCCAGCACGCTGAACTCGCCGAGCACACTGTCCACCCGCGCCGAGTTGGCGTTGATACTGGCGACCACACCGGTGATCTCGTTGATCAGGTGTACCAACTGATCGCTGCGACCACCGACGATGGAATCCAGTTCGGTACCCAGCCGGGTGAGGTGAGCAATACCGCCACCGTTGAACAGCAGCGAAACCGACAGCAGCAGTTCTTCCACCGTGGCACCGGCCGAGGTCTGCTCGATGGTCAGCTTGTCACCGTCTTCGAGCAGCGCCGTGCCCGGCTCCGTGGGCGGTTTGGAGACCGCGACGAACACATCACCGAGCGGGGTCGCCTGGCGTAGTTCGGCCGTGGTGCCGACCGGCAACTCGATATCCTTGCGGATCTCCATATCGACGATGGCCTGGAAGTTCTTGGTCTCGATCCTGGTGACCACACCGACATCGGAACCACCGACCTTCACCTTGGCCTGATCGGGCAGGTTCAGCGCGTTCTCGAACACCGCCTGCAGGGTGAAGGTATCGCCACCGGTGCCGGGCTTCGGCAGCGGAATGTCCTCCACATTCAGCCCGCATCCGGAAGCCAGCACCACCGTGCCGGCCGCCACCAGTGCGGTCACGGTGCGGCGGGCTCGTCGGATCGTTCGCATCATTTCGTCAGTCCCAGCAGTGCGGCGGTGAGTCCGAAATCCGGTCCGAAGTCTTCGGGCCGGCCGGTGCGGCACCCATCGGACTTCATCTGTATCCGTTCACAGAACAAGCTGATGAGCTCGCCGCCGGCGAGATTGGTTCCGATCAGGGCGTGCAGCCGGACGTAACCCTGCTCGTAGTTCATCGAACGGTGGATGTTCTGCAACAGCATCGGCGCGACGTCGACCACCTCGGTGACACCGTGCGAGTTCTGCCGCAACTGGTCGATCACCGTATTCATCCTGGTCAGCGTGTCGGCCAGCTGATCCTGATGCTCGGCGAAGACCGAACTGGTGTTGTTCAGGAAGTCGTAGAGCTGCTGCAGCGTGCCCTGCAGACCCGGGGCCTGCTCGGCCAGCAGCGTGGTCATCTGCGTGGCGTAGTTGCTGAAATCACGAACCGCCTGGTCGTTCTCGGCCAGCATCGTGGTCAGTTCGTTGAGCTTGATGATGATGTTGGAGATGGCGTCCTTGTTGTCGACACCGACCTTCAGCGCGCCGGAGAGCGCGTTGAGCGTATCGCGCAGCTTCTCCCCCTGCCCGTTGAGCATCGGGTACAGCACCCGGCCCGACAGGGGACCGATCCCCTCCTGGCCTTCTTGGGGTTCGAGCGCCTCGGCGAACCTGTCGATGGTCTTGAGCATCGTGTCCAGTTCGACCGGGACATCGGTGCGCTCCAGCGGCAGGTGGTCACCATCCTCCAGCGTTTCCCCTTCGACGTAGCGGGGGGTGAGCTCGATATGCCGGTCGGTGACGATCGAGGGGGAGACCACCACGGCCATGGCGTTCTCGGGTATCTCCACATCACCGTCGATGGTCATATGGACTTCCACGAGATCGCCGTGCGGCACGATCTTGTCGACCTTGCCGACCGGGAGGCCGAGCACGGTGATCGTATTGCCCTCGAACATGCCGGCGATGTTCTCGAAATCGGCGGTGATCTTCATATCGCCACCGACCATGCTGTTCACCGTCGAGCAGCTGCCGAGCGCGAGTACCGACGCTCCGATGACAAGAGCCTGTGCGGCCTTCTTCACGAGGCCCATCTTCTTCGGATTCATCCCTGGCACCCTTCGGCGACTTGGGCGAAGCACAACCAGTTGTCCGGGAAGAGCCAGGGGATACCGACCTCGGCGTAGTTACCGTTACCCCAGGCGTTGGCCAGGTAACGCACCGAGGGCGGCATGATCGACAGCAGCCGGTCCAGGTTGTCCTTGTTCTTCTGCAGGCCGGTGGCCATGGTGTTCAGCTGGTCGAGCGTGGTGCCGAACTGATTGTTGTTCTGCGCGCCGATCGCCTGCAGCTGGGCGGTCAGTGTGGCCACGTTGTCGAGCAGGGTCCGCAGCAGCTGCTGTCGCTCCACGACCCGCGCGGCGATGGCTTCACCCTGGGTGATGATCAGCAGTGCGCTGTTGCGGTTGTCGGCCAGGATGGTGGTCACCCGATCGAGATCCTTGAGCAGCTGCGCGACATCGTCCTTGCGGTTGTCGATCACCTTGGCCAGGGCACCGATGCTGTCCAGCGACTGGGCCACCAGTTCGGGGGAGCCCTGCAGCTGTTCGTTGAACAGGTTCAGCGATTCGGCCAGTTTGCCGGGCTCGAGTTCCTGGAACTCCGGGGTGCCCTTCGAGATCACATCGGCGAGGTCGTAGGGAACCGCGGTGTTGTTCTTCGGGATGCGATCGTCCGGCAGGCCGGAGCCGTCACCCGGTTCCAGATCGACGTAACGAGCGCCCAGCAGGGTGGCCATCTTGATGGCGGCCCGAGCGTCCGGGCCGAGCTTCACGTCATTGCTGACCTGCAGGGTCACCAGGACGTGATCGCCCTCGAGTTCGGTGGCCGATACCCGGCCGACCGGCACCCCCGCGACATCGACCTTGTCACCGACGGTGATCCCCGCCGCTTGGACGAACTCGGCCTTGATCGACTGTTCGCCGATACCGAGGTTGCGGAATCCGCTCGACGCCAGCACCAGCACGCCCACCAGGGCGACACCGATGAGGCCGAGACCGAAATAACGATTGTTGTCGAACCAGGTTTTGAGTTTGGTCATCATGGCCGGCACACCGCCGATTGCGAGTTTCCACCGATCTGAGAGAACAGGCCGCGCGGGAAGAGGACTCCGTAGAGCGATACGTCCAAGCGGCAGATATAGGCGTTGGCGTACGCGCCTTCCGAGGTGAACCGGCCGGCGCCGGCGAGGATCGCGGGCAGATCGACCGCGGCCTGATCCAGTTTGGCGCCATTGGCCAGGAACAGGGTCAGAGCGTCACGTGTCGAATTCTGTACCGCTTCCAGCTTGGGCTGGATATTGCCCACCATGCCGACGAGCGCGGTGGTCGCGTTCGCGATCTGCTCGGTCGAGCCGAGCAGCGACTGCCCCTGCTCGTAGAGGCCGCCGATCAGCGCCCTCGTCTGGGTTATCAGCGTCTCCAATTCGTCCCCTCGTTTGGCGAGACCGGCCATCACCCCGCTGAGGTTGGTGATCACGTCGCTGAGAATGGCGTCACGTCGCTGGAAATCGGTCGCCATGGTGGCGGCCTGGGTGATGAACGAGCTCAGCGAGACCCGGTCACCCTGCAGCGCGAGGATGAAGGTCTCCGAGAGCCGGTTCACCTGCTCGGGTTCGAGCACCTGGAACAGCGGCTGGAATCCGTTGAGCAGCGCCGAGATATCGAAGGAGGGCTCGGTGCGGTCGACGGGGATGGTGCTGTCCTCCGGCAACGGGGACGTATCCCCACCGGAGCCCGGCGCCAGCGCCACATAGCGCTGACCGATCAGGTTCTGGTAGCGCACCAGCGCCTTGGTGTTGCCGAACAGGGTCTGATCGTCCTGGACGATGAAGGTGACCTCGGCATTGGAGTCGTCGGTCAGTTCGATCTTCTCGACCTTGCCGACGCGCACACCCGCCATCCGGACGTCGTCGCCCTCACGCAACCCGAGCACATCGGTGAATACCGCGGAATACGATTTGGTGCCGCCGTCGACCGTACGAGCCAGCGTATTCCACACCAGCACGGTGACCAGCACCGATACCACCGCGAACAGGCCGAACCCGATCAGCGGTTTCCGGACCCCCTTCACGCGGCGGCCTCCTCGGTCACTCGCAAGGTTCCGCCTTCCATGATGGAACTCAACATCAGGTACTCCACCGAGGTCGGCTGCCGGCCGAGCAGTGCCGTGACCGCCGCGTCGCCCTCGTAGGTGATCGGCCGGGCCGCGGGTGCGACACCGTTACCACCGTCCGCCGCCGGTGCCGGGGCGCCGGGTTCCGCGGGCCGAGCCGCCGGAGCCGGGGCTCCGGGCAGACCCGGAAGCTGTGGCAGTCCCTGCGGGAACAGGCCCTCGAGCGGCGTACCGGCGAACGGGTTGTTCGCCTGCGGCGCGGCCGGTGCGGGAGCGCCGACCTGGGTGGTGACGCCCGGAATCTCCGGCAGGCCGGGGATCGGCGGCATCACCGGCAGGCCGTCGGCCGCGGCGAGCCGGCCCGGCTTCAGCTGTTCGGGCAGATACCCCGGATCGGCCACCGCGGGCGCGGTGAAGCAGCTGGGGCCGGCCAGATCGCCGTAGCGCGGGCAGTCGGCGACGGTGTTGGGGTTGAAGGGGGTGAAGGTGAGACCCGCGTTCCATACCATCTGCCGCTGCGGCCCCCAGGTGAACACGGTGTTCAGCTTGCGCGACGATGTGTTCAGGTTGCTGATGGCGTTGGTGATCGACGACGGATTCGCGGCCAGTGCGCCGAAGGTCTGGTTCATACCGACGGTCAGTTCTTTGCCGAGGTTCGGGTTCCGGGCGAACAGGTCGTTCACCTCGTCGACCGTGCCGCTGGCACCGCTGATCAGGTCGATCAGCTGCTCACGGCGATCGGCGATCGTGCTCGCGGTCTGCACCGAGGAGGCCAGGACATCCATCAGTTCGGGCGCCGACTGGTTGAGCGCGGCCACCGAATGGGAGAAATCGTCGAGGAAGACCCCGAGATCCGGGATCGACTCGTCCACCGCGGTCAGCCACCGGTCGACCCGTTCGACGGTGGAGCCGGGCGCCCGCCCGCTCCCGTCGAGCGCGTAGGACAGTGTGCCCAGGACCCGGCCGAACTGGATCGGGTCGATGGCATCGAGAATGTTCTGCACCGTGGTCAGGGTGTCCTGCAGGGCGATGGTGCCGAGGCTGCGGTCCTCCTCGATCACCGCCCCCTCGGTGAGATGGTCCTGGCTGGGCCCGTTGTAGACCAACTCCACCGAGGTGACGGCGAAGAGGTTGCTCGGCACCACGCGAGCGGTGACATTGCCCGGAATACCTTCGGCGAATTCGGGCTTCAGCTCGATGTTCACCTGCTGGAGCTCACCGCGGGCGGCCACCGAGACCTCTTTGACCGCACCCACCAGCACGCCGCGGAACTTCACGTCGGCTTCTTGCGGGAGACCGTCGCCGGTGGTGGTCAGATTCGCCGTGACCTTCACCTTCTCCACGAAATAACCCTGGTAGCGGGCCATCAGGAACGCGAGTACCACCGCGAAGACGGCAAGGCCGCACACGCCCGCTATGAGCAACTGTTTCATCGTGGGCCCGCGCCCACTCGGATCGATGATCATTGCCTACCCCGAGATCCGGATGCCGGGGTTGACACCCCAGATGGCCAAGGTCATGAAGAGGTCCGCGAAGACGACCACGATGATGCACATCTTGATCGCGCGGCCGGCCGCGACGCCCACGCCTTCCGGTCCACCGGATGCGAAGAAGCCGTAGTAGCACTGGATGAATGTGGTGATGGCGACGAAGACGATTGCCTTGAGCAGCGAATACAGCACATCCGTGGGGACCAGGAACTGGTAGAAGTAGTGCTGGTAGGTACCGCTGGCGGTGCCGCCGAGCAACTGCACCGTGACGGAGCAGGAGATATAGGCCATGGCCAGGCCCAGGCAGTACAGCGGCAGAATCGTGATCATCGCGGCGATCATCCGGGTGCTCACCAGGTAGGGCAGCGGACGGATCGCCACCGACTCCAGTGCGTCGATCTCCTCGGAGATGCGCATGGCGCCGAGCTGGGCGGTGAACCGGCACCCGGCTTGGGCGGCGAAGGCCAGGGCGGCGAGCAGCGGACCGAGTTCGCGGGTTGTCGCGAAGGCCGAGATGGCACCGGTGATCGGGCTCAGGCCGAGCAGGTCCAGCGAGGTATGCCCCTGGATGCCCACCGTCATCCCACCGAAGGCGCTCAGGATGAGCACGACGCCGATGGTCCCGCCGCCTACGACGAGGTTGCCGTTACCCCAGGTGACGTCGGACAGCAGCCGCCAGACCTCTTTGGGGTACTGCTTGAAGGCCAGCGGCATGGAGCCGACCGAGCGCAGGAAGAAGAACACCTGATGCCCGAGGCGGGCCAGGAGATCGACCGGCGCGCCGGCTGCTCTGCGCAGTTGCTGCAGTGGTTTGAGCAGCGGGGGCACATAAGTTGCGGACACCGGCTCACACCACCTGTGGGGGGAACAAAGTGTTGTACACCTGGGTGAAGATCACGTTCACTCCGAACAACATCACCGCGGACATGACAACGGCGGTATTCACCGAGTTGGCGACACCGCCCGGACCACCGCGGGTGTTCAATCCGGTATCGCAGGCGATGATTGCCGCGAGCAGACCGAACAACAGCGATTTCACCAGCGCCACGAGCAGGTCGAGGGTTATCGCGAACGAGGCGAAGGTCGAGATATAGGAGCCCGGGGTACCGCCCTGGGCGAAAATATTGAAAATGTAGCCGGTCAGGAATCCGACGAAGACCACGAATCCGCAGAGCAGCACGCTGACGAGCATCGCCGCACCGAGCCGCGGTGCCACGAGCCGGCGCAGCGGGTCGACTCCCATGACCTTCATGGCGTCGATTTCCTCGCGGATGGTCCGGGAGCCGAGATCGGCGCAGATCGCCGAACCGACGGCGCCCGCGATCATCAGCACGGTGACCAGTGGGGCGCCCTGCTGGATGATGCCGAGACCGTTGGCGGCGCCGATGAACGAGGTGGCGCCGACCTGCTGCGCGACGGCTCCGACCTGGATGGATACGATGACGCCGATGGGGATGGCCACCAGCAGAGTGGGGGCGGCGGCGACACTGGCCATGAAGGCACACTGGCGGATGAACTCGTTCAGGGGGAACCGGCCGCGAAAGATGCTGACCACGAGTTCGGTGACGGCCTCGACACCCATCGTCATCTGCCGACCGAGGGTTTCCAACGAACGCCTGGGGTGATCGCGCCAGTAGTCCCGCGTCCACTCGACCGCTCCGCTCACCCGAGAACTTGTTGGTGGACTCTTGGTCGACTGCACTGACTAACCCCTCTCGACGTCGGTTACCTACCCCGACGGCTGGTTTGCTTGAGGCACCTTACTACGTAGTAGTGCGGAACACACCATAGCCGCGTGAGTGCGGTCATAGATGTTCATCACTCCGTGGCGTGACCATCGAGTTATCACACGTGCCTTGGTGTGTATCCCAACGAGACTTCCGCGATTCTGGAAGAACATACATCTGACCGGGGGTTAATGGGGTCGAAAAATTGGGGAAGGGGGGTGAATCGGGGTTTACTTGAATACAGGAAACTTTTCCTCGAAATTGACCCTTTCGCCGCAGTCCGGAGATTCGACTGTTACTCGACCCGCGCCGGGAAATCCGACTCAATTTATAGCATTCGGCTATTCTTCCGTGGGTTATCGTGGCCGGAGTTCGCGCGGTGTCCGCAGTACGCGCCGCCCCGGCCGCATGCACGACCGAGAGGCCCTATTCACCACTGGCACAACAGAACTCACAGTTGAAGGCAACTCGGGGCGCGCGTCGCGGCCATTGCTGCCACGATGAGGTGCCACACATTGATATCGTGCGGCTTCAAGGTCTGGAGGGATATGTTCAGGAAACTCGCCCAGGCGGCCAATGCCGTCTTCGCCGTGGCGCTGGGTGCGGCGCTACTCGGTTCCGGGACGGCCGCCGCCGACCCCGGCCGCCCTGTACTCGGCGGCGGGTCGGGGCTCATCATCTCCTCGGAGTCCGGCCATATGTCCGAGATGGCGATTCAGTGCACGCTCACCACGATCGGCCACGACGGCGCGGGCAGACTGGTGGGGCTCACCGCGGGCCACTGCGGAACCCCTGGGCACGAGGTGTATTCGGAACAGGATCCCGGCGCCGGCGTCCTCGGTCGCTTCGTCTACTCCAACCAGGAGCTCGACTACGCGGTTCTCCAATTCGAGCCCGGCCGGGTCACCCCGGTCAACCGAATCGGCAATGTCAGCATCACCGGTCTCGGGGGCCCGGCACAGTTCCCCGCCATCGTCTGCAAGGAAGGCCGCACCACAGGTAACACCTGTGGTATCGCCTACGGCGACGTCTTCGCGAGCAATATCGAGACCTGGTCGCAGATGTGTGTGATGGAAGGCGACTCCGGCGCGCCGGTAGTCGTCGGATCGACGCTGGTCGGCATGGTGAACGCCTACCTGGCCATCGCCTGCTTCGGGCCCGAGGTGGGAACCAACATGTCGACCATCATGGGCGACGTCAACGGTCGGGGCGGTATCGGTTCGGGCTTCCGGCCCATCTGATCCGACCCCCGGACAGCGGAAGAGCGGGCGCGCTGCGCCCGCTCTTCTCGTTTCGTCCCGAAGCCGGGAACTCAGAGTTCCTCGACGCACACCACGAAGCGGCGTTCGGAGTAGACGTACCCGCTACTACCCGCACCGCAGGAGCTCACATCGTCGGCGTTCTCCTCGATGGCGACCACTTTCACCCCGTCCACGGCACCGGTCTCGGTACATGCGATCCGCTCGGGGCCGGTGATACCGCCGCCCACGTCCATACAACCCCCGACCACCCAGTCGATATCGAGGCACAGGGCCCCCATCTCGATACCGTTGCGGCTCTCGGCGTAGTAGTTGTCGGCATCGCTGACGCATTGCGTGCTCTGCGCCGCCTTGCCGATCACCTTGTAGTTCGACTCGTTGCTGCCACAGGATGCCGCCTCGATGCTGGCGTCGGTAGTGGTCCCGCCGAGGGTTACGCAATCGCCGATCTCGGCGTCGAAGCTGATACCGCCCTCATCGGCCTCGGTGGTGGTAGGCGCGCTCGACGTCGATGTCCGCGTGCTGTCGCCGGGACCGGGGGTACCGGTCACGTCCACGGCGTCCACGGTCCCGGTCTCCATCACGGGTTGCGCCCGGCCCTCGATCGTGGAACTACAGCCGGTCACCGCCAGCGCGGCCACTGCCGCGATTCCGGCAACCGCCACGGTCACTCGAGATGAAGCCCATCCAGACACACACAGTCCTCCCGCCGTGACGCCGAACCCTGCCCCCGCATCGAACCCGAACCACAGCTTTGCCACCGATATCACGCCATGAATACACCATGGCGGCGCGAGCGTCGACTCGGTACCACCGCGACGGGGAACGGTCGCGGTGGGTACGCACGTCGCCGGTGGCCACAGCACGAGAGGAAAGTGACATATCTCATCAACGGGTTTGACGGGGAAATGCCCCTTTTATTCGACACCGGACTCGGCGGAGCAGCACATCCCGGCGAATCCCGCGTCGAACGGCCGATCGGGGCGTACACCACGCCGCAGTGGCGCGACACACTATTGATGCATAACAGCTATGTAACAAAAATGGGGGTTGGTCACAAAGACATCAACGCAGTAGGAAGGAACTCGGAGCGGAGGCGCAGCCGGCGTGGATCGGGCACGAACCTGCACAGGCGCCACGACCCGTCGGGACCGCTCCACAACTCCACGATCGACGTCGCTCCGACGATCTTTCGAGCTCGCGAGCCCACGCGGCCGTGGAGGCGCTCGACAAACTCCGCGAACACTCGCCGGGGTGCTCCGAAGGGACGTACCGGTGGCCACAGGCTCCGCGCGTCCAGAGTCGAATGGACGGACGAACACTTTTATGCATGTCACCACGAACACCGGGTCGCTGCCGACCGGCCGCCGGGGTATGAACCGGCTCCGGCAGGGTGTCCTGTTGACGGCCGCAATCGCCGCTGCCACCACGGTGGCCATCGCGCCCGCCTACGCGCTACCGGGCCTGCCGGAGCTGCCGGCCCTGCCCTCGGGTTCGGCGGCCGGCGCCGTCGAGCCCGCCCCGCCGCAGGCGAACTTCGCGCCTCCGGCGATCAACCCGTCCGAAGGCGAGGAGGTCGGCATCGCGCAGCCGATCATCATCGACTTCAAGGAGCCGGTACAGGACCGGGCCGCCGCCGAGCGCGCCATCAAGATCACCTCCTCGACCGCGGTTCCCGGCCACTTCTACTGGCGTGGTGACAAGCAGGTGCGCTGGCGGCCCGACGAGTTCTGGCCCGGCCGAACCGACGTGGTGGTGGAGGCCGGCGGCAGCCGCAGCGCCTTCCATATCGGCGACGCGGTGATCGCCACCGCCGACGACAACACCAAGACCATCACGGTCACCCGCAACGGTGAAGTCGTCCGCACCATGCCGACCTCGATGGGCAAGCCCGGGCACGAAACCCCCAACGGCACCTACATCGTGGGCGAACAGCGCCGGGAAATGGTGATGGACTCCTCGACCTACGGGGTCCCGATCGACGACCCCGAGGGCTACAAACTGGATGTGGAGTACGCGAGCCGTATCTCCTACAGCGGTATCTTCGTGCACGCGGCGCCCTGGTCGGTCGGTGCGCAGGGTGTGTCGAACACCAGCCACGGCTGCCTGAACGTGAGCACCGAAGACGCCAAATGGTTCTACGAGAACGTGAAGAAGGGCGACGCGGTCATCGTGCAGAACACCGAGGGTGGCGTCCTCAACAGCGCGGACGGCCTGGGCGACTGGAACTGAGCTGTGTTGATCGGCCCCGCCTCCGGCGGGGCGCGGTACGAGGGCTTTGCCCACCGGAATCTTCGGGTGGGCGAAGCCCTCGTCCGCACCGGTCGGTCACCAGATCTTGACGCGTTTTTCCGGCTCCAGGTAGAGGGCGTCCTCGGGAGTGAGCTCGAAGGCTTCGTGGAACGCGTCGATATTGCGGACCACCGCGTTGCAGCGGAACTCCGGCGGTGAATGCGGGTCCACCGCCAGCCGGCGCACCGCTTCCTCGGGGCGCACCTTCGTCCGCCAGACCTGCGCCCAACCGAAGAAGACCCGTTGCAGGCCGGTCAGCCCGTCGAGCACCGGCGGCTCCTGCCCGTCGAGCGAGATCCGGTACGCCTCGAGGGCGATGGAGAGACCACCGAGATCACCGATGTTCTCACCGATGGTGAACTCGCCGTTCACGGTGTGCTCGTCCGGAAGATCGGCGGGAGAGAGCAGATCGTACTGGTCGATCAGCGCCCGGGTGCGCTTACCGAACTCGGCCCGGTCCGCATCGGTCCACCAGTCGACCATATTGCCGTCACCGTCGTACTTCGCGCCCTGATCGTCGAAACCGTGCCCGATCTCATGACCGATCACGGCCCCGATACCGCCGTAGTTGGCGGCGTCGTCGGCATTCATATCGAAGAACGGCGGTTGCAGGATGGCGGCGGGGAAGACGATCTCGTTCATCCCCGGGTTGTAGTAGGCGTTCACCGTCTGCGGGGTCATGAACCATTCGTCACGATCCACCGGACCGCCGATTTTGTTCAGATCACGATCGTGTTCGGCCGCGTAACCGTGCCGGTAGTTGCCGACCAGATCGGCCGGGTCCACCGTGACCGCGGAATAGTCGCGCCAGCGGTCGGGATAGCCGATCTTGGGAGTGAACTTGTCCAGCTTCGCCAGCGCGGCCTGCCGGGTCGCCGGGCTCATCCACTCCAGCTCGGTGATATTGCGGCGGTAGGCCTCGCGCAGATTCTCCACCAAGCGCACCATCGCGGCCTTGGCTTCGGGCGGGAAGTGTTCGGCCACATAGAGTTTGCCGACTGCCTCGCCGAGCAGATCCTGTACCAGCGAAACCCCGCGCTTCCAGCGCTCCCGGTTCTCTTGGGCGCCGGTGAGGGTACGCCCGTAGAAATCGAAGCTCTCCTCGACCAAAGCCTCGGTGAGATAGGGAGCGCGGGCCCGCAGAATGCGCCACTGCGCCCACAGGCGCCAATCCGCCAAGGATTCGGATGCCCAGGCCTGAGCGAAGGTACGCAGGTAATCGGGTTGCCGGACCACCAGTTCCGCCAGCAGTTCGGCGCCACCCGCCGTAACCCCCTCGGCCAGGCCGTCGGCCCACGCCGACCAATCGAATTCCGGGTTCTCCTGGGCCAAACCGGTGAAAGTGGTGAGGTTGTAGCCGAGTTCGGCGTCGCGGCGGCGTACCACATCCCAATGTCCCGCGGCGAGTTTGCGTTCCAGTTCGAAGATCCGGTTGCCCACCGGCTGCTCGGGCAGTGATTCCGCCACCCTGGGGTCCGCGGCGGCCAGCGCGAAAATACGATCGATATGCGCGATATAGCGCTCCCGCACCTCGGCGTACTCGTCGGAGCGGTAATAGGACTCATCGGGCAGACCGATCCCGGACTGGGTCGCGTAGACCAGGTACCGCTGGGAGTTCTTGTCGTCGGTGTCGACGTACACCGCCACCGCACCGGATACGCCCGTGCGCTGCAACCGGCCGATCAGGCCCGCGAACTCGCCCCGGTCGCCGACTCCGGCCACGGCTGCCAGTTCCTCGGCGATCGGGGCCAGACCCGCCGCCTCCACCGCCGCGGTGTCCATGAACGAGGCGTAGAGGTCGGCGATCTTGCGGGCATCGCTGTCGGGTTCACCCTCGGCAGTGCGGATGATCTCCTGCACATCGAGTTCGGCCCGGTCGTAGAGCTTGCGGAAGGCACCGTCCACCGCACGGTCGGCCGGTATCTCGTACTCGGCCAACCATGCGCCGTTGACATGCGTGAACAGATCGTCCTGCACCCGGACAGCCGGGTCGAGATGGGTCAGATCGATACCGGAGGAGCTGGTCAGGTCGGAAGTCACAGAGACCAGTATGCCGGTGCCCGCGGCACCGCCGCCCGATCCACGGCCGGCCGGACCGGTCAGTTGGTGGGTGCCGGCGGGGCGATGGTGACTCCGTACTGATCCTCGAGCCGCTGGTCGAACTCATCCTGGCAGCGGGAGATCTCCGCCTGGTCGCCGGCCGCCCGGCTGACACAATCGACGAAATCCTGACCGCCCGAATCCTGCCAGACGCCCCAGCCGATCACCCCCATGACGATCACGCCGATGATGGCGAGGATGCCCAGGACCAGCCCGATCACCGCCATGATCCCGCCGCCACCGGTGCCGCGGCTCGCTTTCACCAGCGCGATCACACCCAGGATCACGGCCAAGAGACCGAAGAGGATCCCGCCGACGATCGTCCAGAAGGTGAAAACCGCGAGGATGCCCAGGACCAGGGCGGCGATGGCCATACCCTTACGCTTCGGCGATTCCTGCCAGTACTGCGGCGGGCCGCCCGCGGCGCCGGGATACGGGTCGGGCGGGGGGTAACCACCCGGGGGTGGGGGATAGGACATACGTTCCTCCTCAGCTGGGCCGGTCACGACCGTCCCGGTCGCGGCGCCCGCTCTCCATTGTCGATGTTCCCCCCGTCACGGTCGACTCAGCGCACCTAGCCGGCCCCGAGGCGGGCGTGCATCTCCCAGATCAGCACTTCCGCCGGTTCCCGCGCCGTGAGCCGCTGACCACCGGTGAAGGTCAGGCGTACCGCGTCACCCTCGTACAGCGGGCCCACCCCCTCCATATCGACCGCACCCCGCGCGACGAAGACATGGATGTAGGGGGCGTCGGGCAGCTCCGCGACGGATACCGCATCCGGTGCCAGCTTCGCCACGTGCAACGCCGAATGGCTGCTGTGGATGGCGATCGCGGTGCGATCTCGATCTCGCGACATTCCGGACGCGACGGTCACCAGGCCACCCGCGACCAGTTGATCATCGATCTCCAGTTGTTGATAACCGGGTTCGATCCCGGGCTCGTCGGGCAGCACCCACATCTGTACGAAGCGCACCGGCTCGTCGTGTTCGGACCGGCCGGAATCGATACGCCAGGAGTCGTTCTTCTCCGAATGCCGGATTCCGGTGCCGGCGCTCATCCGCTGTGCGAGACCCGGGTAGATCACCCCGCTGTGGCCGAGCGAGTCCTGATGCACCAGGGAGCCCTCCAGCACCCAGGTGACGATCTCCATATCGCGATGCGGATGTGTGTCGAAGCCCTGACCCGGCAGAACGATATCGTCGTTGTTCACCAACAGCAGGCCGTGATGGGTGTTCTCGGGATCGTAGTGTTCGCCGAAGGAGAACGAATGCTTGGAATCGAGCCAGGATATCCGTGTTTTCATACGGTCCCCCGCACGATGGACATCGATATGCGGTGTCGGCAGTGCGGCCATGGCACGCCTCCTTTCCGGCTCGGGCACGGTCACCTTTCCCGCCCGGGAGCACCTCGGTGATCCCCCGACCTCGTCGATTGTCCGTCTCGCGCATTTTACGCGAGCGACTCCGGGATGAACGGCCGGTGAGCAGCGGCAGGCGGTAATAGCGAGACGACGCGCATTCGTCGAAAATGGATGTACCGACCGGGAGGTGGAAGATGCGCCCCGAAGCACTCGCGCGAATCGAGCAACGGCTACGGGCCGGTGCCCGGCGCGACGGCGTCACCGACCTCGTGGTCGGCGTCGCGGTGTTCCGTGAGGGAAAACTGCTGGTCGTGCGCCGGGTACCGGGCGACTACCTCGGTGGAATGTACGAACTCCCGGGCGGCGGGGTGGAGCCCGGAGAATCGCTGACCCAGAGCGTGGTTCGAGAACTCTTCGAGGAAACCGGCCTGGTCGCGCGGGGTATCACCGATTTCCTCGGCTGGTTCGATTACGCCACCCGCACCAAGGCGAAGGTGCGGAAGTTCAGTTTTCTGGCCGAAGCCGAACCCGGGGAGGTAACCCTGGAGCCCGCCGAACACGATGATTACGCCTGGATAGACGCCGCCGGTCTGGGCGGGCTGCCGATGGCCCCCGATATGCGCGAAGCGGTCGACCTGCTGATCACCGAGGAAGAGCGCGGACCGGCCGGCATACACCCCGGTACGGAGGCCGGGTAGCCTCGCGCCGGTGCCCAGCTCTGCGCCCGAACCATCCGCCACGGACCGGACACCCGGTGCAGCCGGGCACAGGCGTCGCTGGTCCGCACTGCGGGCCGCGGTACAGGAGAGCCCCGGTGCTGTCCGGCTGACACTGCTGCGTTTCACCGGCCAGTTCGGTGACGGTATGTTCCAGGCCGCGCTCTCCGGCGCCATTCTCTTCAACCCGGAACGGGAAACCGATCCGGTGGCCGTCGCAGCGGGTTTCGCGGTGCTGCTGCTGCCCTACTCGGTGATCGGACCGTATGCCGGTGCCCTGCTGGACCGCTGGGACCGGCGGCAGGTGCTGTTGGTGGCCAATATGATGCGCGGCCTGCTGATCGTCGCCGTATCACTCGGCCTGCTCGCCGGCGCCGGCGCGAGTTCGCTGTTGCTGCTGGCGCTGGCGGTGGTGGGAATCAGCCGTTTCACGGCCGCCGGCGTATCGGCGGCGCTGCCCCGGGTGCTGGCCCAACACCTGCTGGTACCGGCCAACTCGGTGCTGGCCACCGCCGGTTCGGCCTGCGCGGCGGCCGGTGCGGCCACGGCGGTTGCGGTGATCGGCGCGGTCGGCGCCGGCGATACCGGCTCGGCTGTCGCGGTGGCTGTGAGCGTGGCGGGCTCGGTGGCCGCAGTGGTGCTGGCCGCCGGTTTCCGGCCTCGGGCCCTGGGGCCGGAAACCGGGAACGGCGAGGCGGTGAGCGCGGTCCGCGCCGTACTCACCGGATTGCTGGTGGGCGCTCGAGCGGTACGGCGCTCGGTCGACGTCTCCACCGCCATGATCGGTATCGGCACCCACCGCATCGTTTTCGGCGCGAACACGCTCGTGATGGTGCTGGTCCTGCGCGAGTCGCCCACCGGCGGCGCGATGGTGGACAGCGGTTTGATCGGCTTCGGTGTCGCGATCAGCGCCACGGCGGCCGGGATGCTGGTGGCCGCTCTGCTCGCCCCGCTCCTCATTCCCCGTCTCGGCCGCCCCCGGACCGTCCTGCTCGGGCTCGCCTGCGCGATAGCGGTCCAGCTCACACTGGTGCTGCCCACCGCGCTGGCCCACTCCCCCGAGGCCGTCCACCATGCCCACCGGCTGCTTCTGGCGGGTGCCTTCCTGTTCGGCCTCGCCGGGCAGACGATCAAGCTCACCGGCGATGCCGCCATGCAGATCGATATCACCGACGACCGGCGGGGCCAGGTGTTCGCCCTCCAGGACACGGTCTTCAATATCGCGTTCGTCCTGGCCGTCGCGGTGGCCGCGCTGCTCGTCCCGGCGGACGGGCGGTCGCCTGTGGTAGTGCTGGCCGGAGCCGGATGCTACGGGGCGGGGATCATCGCCCTGTTGTGGAACAACCGCCGGGTGGGCGGCCCTTCCGCCGCGGCCGGCTGATCCAGCCGGTTCGTATTTCCAGCGCAACCACCGTTTCCAGTGAATCCCCGTTATCTCCGGCCCGGATCGATGCGGTTTCCGAACAGCGGTACGTACACCGGATCCGGACAGTTGATTTCCCGGCTCGGGCGGGTCGACAACTACCGGGCCGATCCGGGATCGAATCTTTCGCTCTTCGCGCATTTACCGGAGGAAAGCGATATTCCACATATTCGGAATCGGCGAAAGAAAGTGCGTTCGATGACCCGTGGCGTCGAATTTATTTTACTTCTCGGAGGGTCGGATAAATTGATTTGTCCGCACGCTGTTCCGCTTTCGAACGAATATTCCGCGTTCCGTGACAGGACGGGCGGATGCTCCCGCGCCGGGTTCCCGAACGCCCCGGTACGACAGCGGTGACGGGCGCCGGGTGGCACCCGCCGAATCGCCCGGCTCGGGAACAATGGAGGCAGGACGGAAGGAGGCTGCCATGGGGCTGGACCTGAACAGTGACCTCGGGGAAGGGTTCGGAGCGTGGAGCATGGGGGAGGATGCCACCATGCTCGATATCGTGACCAGCGCGAATATCGCCTGCGGGTTCCATGCCGGTGATCCGTCCATCATGCGGCACACCTGCGCGCTGGCGGTGGCGAAAGGGGTGCGGATCGGAGCGCATATCGGATACCGGGATCTGGCCGGGTTCGGCCGGCGGGCGATGGCCCTCGCCCCCGGCGAACTGCGGGACGAAACCCTGTATCAGATCGGCGCCCTGGACGGTTTCGCCCGCGCCGCGGGCGACCGGGTGCGATATGTGAAACCGCACGGGGCGCTCTATCACGCCGCCGCGGGCGATGCCGCGCTCGCGGAGGCGGTGGTCACGGCCATGCGCGAGTACGACCCCGCGCTCGCCCTGCTCGGACCCGCCGGGACGTATCTGGAGAAGAGCGCGATCACCGCGGGCACCCCGTTCGTGAGCGAGGGTTTCGCCGATCGCGCCTACACCGCGACGGGCGGGCTGGCACCCCGGAATACGCCCGGCGCGGTTCTCGATCCCCAGCAGGCACTCGCCCAGGCGGTGACATTGGCGGAAACCGGTACGGCGCGGATCGCGGGCGGCGGCGGCACCGTTTCGGTGGCCCTGGACAGCCTCTGTGTGCACGGTGATACCCCGGCGGCGGTGCATATGGCTCGGCGAATACGCGCCGCGCTCGAAGACGCCGGTATCGCGGTAGCGTCGTTCACCTGAGCGAGCCGGAACGGGGTGAGATGATTTGGCGCGGACGCCACGAGATCCGGAGCCCTCCGCGCGGCGGGTGCGTGCCGCCGGAGACCGGGCTTTTCTGCTCATCCCGGCGAGCCCGGATCGGGTCACCCACTTGGCGACGGCGTTGACCGTCGGCCGCCCGGCCGGTGTCGCCGACACACTCCCCGCGGCGGAAACGGTTCTGGTGACGCTGGAACCCCGGGCCTCGGCGCCTCGGGTTCAGCGGGAGCTGGAGCGGATCGTCACCGAGGTCGACGCGGCGGTCTCCGGCGATGTTTCCCGTGCAACATTGCCGGAGACAACCGATCCCGTGCGCATTCCGGTGCACTACGACGGGCCCGATCTCGAGGCGGTGGCCGCGGAACTCGGCCTACGCCCGGAAGAGGTCGTCGCCGCGCACACCGGAGTCGTATGGCACTGTGCCTTCGTCGGATTCGCGCCCGGCTTCGGCTACTTGGTCTCGCCGGACCGGCGGCTGACGGTGCCGCGCCGCGCCGCCGCGCGCACCCGGATCCCCGCCGGATCCGTCGGACTCGCGGGCGGGTATTCGGCGGTCTATCCGCGGGAGACACCCGGCGGCTGGCAGCTCATCGGCCGCACCGAACTGGATATGTGGGACGCGGAGCGGGATCCGCCCGCCCTCGTCCGGGCCGGTGTCGGGGTCCGGTTCGTCGACGCGGAGAGCCGGACATGATCGTGATCGAACGGGCCGGCCCGCTGGCGACCGTCCAGGATCTGGGCCGTCCGGGCTGGTTCGACTCGGGAGTCGGGCCGGCGGGTGCCGCCGACCGGGGAGCACTGCGGCTGGCGAACCGGCTGGTCGGCAACCCGGAAGGATTCGCGGCCATCGAAGTCCTGCTCGGCGGGTTGGTACTGCGCGTGGAGAGTCCACTGCTGGTCGCGGTGACCGGCGCTCCCGCACCCGCCACCGTGGACGGCACTCCGGTGGGCCACGCGAGCGTACTGCATCTCGAACCCGGGCAGATACTGCGATTGGGGCTCGCGGGCACGGGTTTACGCAGCTACGTCGGAGTGCGCGGCGGTATCGAGGTGACCCCGGTCCTCGGATCCCGCAGTTACGACACACTTTCCGGCCTCGGCCCGCCGCCACTGCGGGACGGCGATATCGTTCCCATCGGTCCCCCGCCGAGCGGCTGGCCGAACGTAGCGCAGGCACCGCAGGCCGAACCGCCCCCGATAGTGCGGGTCCGCGCCCTGCTCGGACCGCGGGACGACTGGTTCACCGACCCGGCCGCGTTGTTCACGGGCCATTGGACGGTGAGCTCCGATACCGACCGGGTCGGCGCCCGGCTGGATCGTGTGGACGGGCCGCCGCTGCGGCGGGTTTCGTCCGCCGAACTCCCCACCGAGGGCATGGCGCTCGGTTCGGTGCAGGTACCGCCCAGCGGTCAACCGGTGATCTTCCTCGCCGACCATCCGATAACCGGTGGTTACCCGGTCGTCGCGGTGGTCGTGGACGCCGATATCGACCTCATGGCTCAGGCGAGACCCGGTCAGCGGATCAGGTTCCACCGGGTATCCGGGAATTGAATTCGCGACGGTCGCGCGCTCGGCCTCCGCGGTACGAGATGAGCTAGGACACGTTCGTCAGAGCCTCCGGACCAACGGTTCGTATTCCGAGATACTCGACGATGCCCGGCGCGGGATCCGGGAGGCCGTCCACCCGTAGATACCGCAGCGCCGCCGCCTGCCTGATATGAGCCGTGGCGTCGACCAGTGGCGGGTCCGGCTGTCCGTCGACGATACGTATCCCGGTTCCGGGCACGTGCTCGATATTGAAGACATGTGAATCGCCGCGGTCCAGCCGCGCGGCCCCGGGCCGCCAGTCCGCGATGACGATGCCCCGCGAACCAGGCTCCCGGAAAGCCTCCCGGAGTTGGCTGCGCTGGAGCACGGTTGTGAAGCGGCGCCCCCAGGCGACTTCGGTGAGGCTGTGTGGGAAACCCTCTTCGAACGGGAAAGGCAACGGTGTCCCCTGGGCGGATACGTCGTAGCCGCGGCGGCGCAGCTCGTAGGCGGTCGCCACGGCCACACAGTTGTTGCGGCGCCGCGGATCACTCGGGTCGAAATTCGGGTTGACCGCGGTCAGGGCCGCGTCGATCTCCCGGTTGACCCGGTCGGCCGACTGCCCTCGGGGCCGGAGCCAGGAGAAATCCCCGGCGTCCTGGAGGGAAGGGGGGCCGGTCGGCCGGGCGCGTGCCGCAGCCGCTATACGGTCGCCACCGCACCGGGCCTGGTCGTCCAGTACGTCCATTGCCCTGCGCAGATCTTCTCCGGCCTGCCGCATCACGCCGGCCACGGCAGGCGTCTCACCGTGAAGAGCTACCCGCGTCAGATCGTCGGCAGCCCGCCGGAAAGCCGCGATCACGCCGTTCAGCCGTACATCCACCGAAACCGTCCAACAAAGAACCAACCAGTCTCTTTATTATCAGTTTTCTGGTGCCGGCTGTTACCGGACGCGGGCGATCGGTCGCGGGGCCTCCGTCACATCTTCCTCCGCCGGCCCGTGGCGGGAACCCTTCCGGACGGACAGGCAGACCGTATCCACGGCATGCTCGCGGACGAACTCCACGACCGGGCCGGCGAGCCGGTCGGATACCGGGCCGCGCAGCGCATCGAACACCTCAGGCCGGCGGAATCAGACGGGCGTGCATGAGGTACACGTTGTAGGAATCCCACTCCGAGAGCGTGAAATACAGATCCCGCGACGTCGACCACGGATGGATGAACCCGCCGTAGGACTCGGGATAGTCGCTGGTCGACACCAGCCGCACCGGATCACTCCAGGCACCCTGCGGTTCGGCAGCCGTGCGCAGCACGATCTCACCACGCGCGGGATCCAGATAGGCCATCTGCCACTGCCCTGTGCCGGGATCGACACGCACCGAGAGTTCACTGGCCATACCCGTGACGAGAGGCGTCGCCAGATTCTCGGCCGCCGGCGCCCACCAGCCACCCACCCAATACTGGTACGCGGACTCGTTCAGCACCTCGTCCGCCGGTACACGGGCCAGACCGATGGCCCCGATCCGGCCGTTGGGTGTGCCGAACATGTACACGTAGTCGCCGTGCGGCACCATCGTCGCCACCTGGAACCGCCCCAACCCGAAAAAATTCTCCCAGCGGGCGTGCTGATCCTTGACCCAGGTGCTGCCGTTGTCGTCGGAGTAGGCGATACCGCCGTAGTTCGTCCACCACATCCCGGGGACGCGACTCCACCGGTTCACCGACATATAGCTCAGGTACTGCCGGCCACCCAGCGCGAAACCGGAGGTCGGGATGGTGGTGGTCTCCCAGTTCTTGATCTTGCGGCTGCCCAGCAGCTCGGCGGCATGGCAGCGGCTGTCCTGCACCATCGTGTCCAGCCGTAGGCCATCGGACAGATCCCGGTCGGTACTGTAGGCGAGCACATTGCTGCGCCAATCCTGATCCGCACCACCGGCCCCGCCGGGCCTCCAGCCCACACCGAAGGTGTCACCGAAAGCCACGGCGACCTCGCCCGGCCTCGTCTCCCACATCAGACCGAGATCGGTGCCGTCGACCTGCCAGCGCATATCGGTCCGGTTCGGCGAACCGTGCCCGGTGACCTGTTCGACCAACCGCACCGATTCCACCCGCGGCGGGGCGACCGGCGCGACCACCGGACCGGGTTCGACCGGGCGCGCCACATGTGGCGGCGCAGGTTGCGGTTCCGCACCGTCACCGCCGGGCACCGGAATCGGAATGGGCTCTATCTCCGGCCTCAGCTGGATGCGGGGCAGTCGCGGCTGTTCGTTCGAGCCGGAACCCGAACCGCTCCCACTCGCCGAACCGCTGTCCGGTGCGGCCGGGGGTCCGGCCGTACCGGGCGTCGGACCGGCCGGATCCGGGACTTCCGGCACGGGCGTATCGCGGATATCGGGGCACGGGTTACGGCACGGGTCGGCGGGCAGCGGCTCCGGCACTATCCGGGTGTTGTCGTGCGGCGGGTCCGGAACGGGCACCGGCGTCAACTGCGGAACCGGGATCGGGATATCGATCTGCGGTGGAACCGGCGCCTGCGGCAGCGGGGGCGCCGAGGGATCCAGGGCACGTTCGAGCGGATCGAACCCGACCTCGCCACAGCTGTTGACCGGTGGCGGCGCCCACGGATGCGGCGCGGCCGACGCGGGCACCGGCACCGCCGTACAACCGGTGAACACCAACCCGAGGAACACGGCCCCGCAGCGCCTCGGCCGCAATCCTCGCTCCTGACTCACCGCAGTTCACAGTCTCCTGTCGAATGCTGTCGCAGCGATGAACCTACCCGAATGAGAGGGCCGCACCGGGGATTACCGGCCGGGCCGCGTCTCGGATGCGGCGAGCCCGCCCGTGGGCACCCCGCTCCTGGCCACGCCCGGACAACTCCGGATAGTCCGCGCAGGGCCCGGCGCAGTACTCTCAGGAGAGATCATGGCCGCGTACTTCGATCCACGATCGGCTTCCCGGTTCCCCCTGCGGGCGGTCGGTCTCGGGAAACGACTGTTCGAGCAGCCCTGGCTGGAACAGTGGATCAGCTATACCACCGCCTGGATGGAACCGATGGCCGATCTCGGCGCCGGAACCGTCACCGCGCTCCTGCCGGACACCCTGATCACACTGCTCAGCGAAGGGATACTGAGCAGATTCGGCGGGCAGGAAATAAGCGCCACCCTGCTCGGGCATCAGCTGACCGGCACCCTGGACACCCTGAAAGCGCGCCGCCGGGGCGCCCACTTCCAGACGAAAGCGGTACTGCGGGAGCTGCGCTGGGATCAACGGCACATCCACGAGCTCACGGTGATCTCGCATGAGGTCCGGCTCGTACCCGGCGTACCGACCCGAGTCCGCGCGGGCCGGGTGGATATCGAAGGCGTGGTCGGCCTCGACGCCGTAGTGGGCTGGCTCGGCACCCGGCAGCGCGAATGGGAACTCTCGGTCGCCGGCCGAGGACTCGTCCGCGCGGTCCACCGGCGCAAAGGGATCACCGCCGAACTGGACGCGACCGTCACCGACGGCACCCTCCACCTGCATATCCACCGTGCCACCTGGTTCGGGCTACCGGTGCCCCGGCGCCGGCGCACGATGAACCCCATCCCGATAACGGGACTACCCCACGGTGCGCGGATCCGCAGCGCGGTCCGCGACGGCGAACTGGTGCGGTTCCGGATCGAGGTAGGGCCGGTCAGCGGGGCGTTCGATCTGAACCAGATCCGCTCGGCGATTGTCGCCGGCACCACCCTGATCGTGTTCTGACCACGTCACCGCTGCGTCTGCCACCATTCCTTCAACGCCGCCTCGGCCTCGTCCCGGGTGAGCGGCCCGCGATCCAGGCGCAATTCCTTCAGATAGCGCCACGCACGGCCGACATCGGGGCCGGGCCGTAGGCCCAGCAGTTCCATGATCGCGTTACCGTCCAGGTCGGGGCGCACCCGGGCCAGATCCTCCTGCTCCTGCAACCGCGCGATCCGCGCCTCCAGATCGTCGTAGGTCGCACGCAACGCGGCGGCCCGGCGCTTGTTCCGGGTGGTGCAATCGGCGCGCACCAGTTTGTGCAGACGCGGCAGCAGTTCACCGGCATCGGTGACGTAACGGCGAACCGCGGAATCGGTCCACTGGCCGCGGCCGTAACCGTGGAACCGCAGGTGCAGGAACACCAGACGGGCCACATCCTCGGTGAACTGTTTGGGATATTTGAGCGCCCGCATCCGTTTGCGCACCATCTTCGCGCCCACCACCTCGTGATGATGGAAACTGACCCCACCACCCGGCTCGTTGCGCTTGGTATCCGGTTTCCCGATATCGTGCAGCAGCGCCGCCCACCGCAACACCAGGTCCGGGTCGCCCTCTTCCTGGTCGATGGCCTGTTCCAGCACTGTCAGCGAATGCCAATAGACATCCTTGTGCTGGTGATGCTCGTCGATTTCCAGTTTCATCGCCGGTACCTCCGGCAGCACCCGCTGAGCCAAACCCGTTTCACACATCATGTCGATACCGTCGATCGGATAGGCCCCGCCGATGAGTTTGTCCAACTCCACCCGGACCCGCTCCGCGGTGATCCGGTCGATTTCCGGCGCCATCCGGGTGATGGCGGCCCGCACCCGCGGGTGCGCCTCGAAACCGAGTTGGGAAACGAAACGAGCCGCCCGCAACATCCGCAGCGGGTCGTCGTCGAACGAGTCCTCGGGAGCGGCCGGGGTGTCCAACACCCCGGCCAGCAACGCCGCCATACCGTCCAGCGGGTCCACGAATTCCAGCGCGCCGTCCGCCGCGATCTTCACCGCCATGGCGTTCACCGTGAAATCCCGGCGCACGAGATCGTCTTCCAGGGTGTCACCGAAGCTGACCTGCGGATTCCGCGAAACCCGGTCATAGGTGTCGCTGCGGAACGTGGTGATCTCCAACTGCTGGCCGTCCTTGGCCGCGCTCACCGTCCCGAACGCCAGCCCTCCGGTGTCCCACAACTGATCCGCCCAGCCACGCAACAACTCCTGCACCTGCTCCGGACGCGCGTCGGTGGTGAAATCCAAATCGGTACCGAGCCGCCCCAGCACAGCATCTCGCACACTGCCCCCCACCAGATACAACTGGTGACCACGAGCGGCGAACATTTCTCCCAGGGGAGTCAGAACATCGGAAAGCCGGCCCAGCGTGATCGCGGCCGCCGCGAGCAAACGGGTACGGCGATCCAGCACTGCGTCGTCGGACTCGGTCGAAACCACAGCAAAACCATACTGTGCTCATGGCGGCGCCTGCGGCGCCGCGGGTTCGAGCCCCTTCGACGTCGCCTTTCGGCCCTCGGGACTCGCGGCTGCGCCGCATGCGCTTCGCGGGCCGAGAGGCGCCGCGGGCTCAACCCTTCGTGGACCTCGCAAGCCTCGGCGCTGTGTGGTCGCGTCGGATGCGGATCAACCGACCCGAGACACAAGGGGCCCCGGACCCGCCCCGCCGAAGGCGGGGCAAATGAACACAGCCCGCCCCGGCCGGAGGCGGGCGGATAAACACCCCCGGCGCCGCCGAGGGACACTCCTCTAGTATTGCGTAGTGTCTCCGGCCGATCGCGCGAACAGTCGACGCCGCCAGCCCCGGCGCCGTGGTTCGGCCGGCGCTGCGGCGAAACCACGTATGCGTACGGTGCGGGAAACCTCCGCCGGTGGGTTGGTCGTCGACGGTTTGGACGGCCCACCCGACAAGCGGTGCGCGGCACTGATCGGCCGTACCGACCGCCGCGGACGGCTGCTATGGTCGCTGCCCAAAGGACATATCGAAGAGGGCGAGACCTCGGAGCAGACAGCTATCCGGGAGGTCGCCGAGGAAACCGGTATTCAGGGCGTGGTGGTCGCCGAATTGGGCAGTATCGATTACTGGTTCGTCACCGAAGGGCGGCGGGTACACAAAACCGTGCACCATTTTCTGCTGCGCTCGGTCGGTGGTGAACTTTCGGACGCGGATGTAGAGGTCACCCAGGTCGCCTGGGTGCCGCTGCGCGAATTGAACTCCAGGCTCGCCTACGCCGACGAGCGCAGGTTGGCCGAGGTGGCGAACCGCCTGATCGACCGGATGGAGACCGGTAAACGATGACGCGTGGACTGGGTCGGATCATGCTCGTGATCTTGACCATCCTCGGCTCGGTGACGGCGCTGCCCGCGCTGCTCGCATCCCCCGCTCACGCCCAGCCCTCGGAATCGGCCGAGGACAGCTCGGCCCCGCAGTTCCTGAAGTTGTCGCTGGATTCGGTGACCCCGGGGACGGTGACCACCGAGAGCGAGCCGGTCCTGACCGTTACGGGCACGGTCACCAATATCGGTGACCGTGGGGTGGACGAGGTGACGGTCCGGGTGCAGCGCGCCCGCGCGGTGGCCGATCCCAGTGAACTGCGTACGACCTTGACGCTCGATCAGGCGAATTACGATTTCCCCACACCGTTCCAGGACATAGCGGTCCGCCTGGAACCGGGGCAGCGCCAGCAGTTCACCCTGGCCGTGCCGCTGCGCGACAACTCGGGGAGATCGCTGAACATCACCGAACCGGGTGTGTATCCCCTGCTGCTGAATGTCAACGGGACCCCGGATTACGGCGGTCAGGCACGGTTGGACGATGCCCGGTTCCTGCTGCCGGTGCTGGGGCTGCCGGCCGCCGCCGACGGGAGCGGGCCGCCGCTACCCGTGCCCGCCCATCCGCCGGTGGAGACGACGCTGCTGTGGCCGCTGGCCGACCGGCCCCGGATGGTGGCCGGGCAGACCGGTGAACTGGATCGGACGGTCGAACTCACCGATGACGAGCTGGCGGCCTCACTCGGTAAGGGTGGGCGGCTGGACGAGTTGGTCGGGGCCCTGGAGTCGGTGTTCGGCGACGAGCGGGCCGCCGCGGGAGCGTCCTCGGCGGTATGTCTGGCCGTGGACCCCGATCTGCTGCTGACCGTGCAGGCGATGACCGGCGATTACCGGGTGTTGGCGAGCCCGTCCGATCCGGACGGCGCCACCCGCCCGGGTACCGGCACCGAATCCGCCAAACTCTGGCTGGACCGGCTGCGCACCCTCACCTCCTCGATGTGCACGGTGGCACTGCCCTTCGCCCAGGTCGATATCTCGGCCCTGGCGGTGGCCGATGATCCCGCGTTGACCGCCCGCGCGCTGGAGGCACCGGCCGCCATCGTCGACTCGATCCTCGATACCCGGTCGGTTCGCGGTGTGAGCCTGCCGGACGCCAGCAGCCTGGATCCCGCCGCGGCGCAACTACTGCGCACCCATGGTTTCGGCACCGCGGTGCTCGCCGGTAACGCGGTCGCCCCGGAGGGCGGGGCCGGTGATCCGTATGCCACGGTTCCCGATCTGGTGCGGTTGCCCGGTATCACGGATGCGGTCGCCGCACCGGCGCCGCGGGCCGGCGGGGAGTCTCCGGACGCGGTCACCGATACCGAGGTCTCCCCCGAGGGCGGGACCGCCACCGGCGCAGGCCCCGCCGCGCCGGTGGGGGCGGGCAGCGGCGATTCCTCCGCCGATCCCGCGCTGCGGGTGGCGACCTTCGATATCTGGCCCGCCGCGGCGCTGGCCGGGGTCGGTTCCAACCCTCCCACTCCCGCCTATGTGCCCGAACAGGCCCGGTACCCGGTAACCAACGATTCGCGTAGCGCGCGTCTGCAGGACGCGCTCGGTGCCGTGTCCTGGCGGGCGCTGCAGGCTGATCCGTCCCGGCCGCGCTCACAGCTGATCATGCCGCCGCAGCAGTGGGGGGCCAACCGGAACGAGGCCGCCGCGTTGCTGCGACAGTTCGAGTTGCTGGTGAAGAACGATCTGGTGCGGCCGCGGCCGTTCGCCGAGCTGATCGGACAGGAACCCGATCCCGCGCCGTATCAGTTGGCGCCGGTCGCCGGAGCGTCCCTCGAAGCGGTACCGCCGCATTTCGCGGTGCCCGCGCGGGACCAGTCATATCGAATGACCCAGTTGCTCCGGGCGATGGTGGAGGTGCCCGAGAACCGGCCGACACCGCGCGCCTTCCTGGACCCGTTACGTGACGATCTGGTGCGCGCGCTGTCGCTGTCGGACCGGCGCGGGGGGCCCACGGCCCAGGCCGAGGTCTTCGCTGCGCGCCGGATCGAGAAGGTCACCGCGGCGGTGGACGAGATCTACCGTTCGGTGACGGTGCTGCCGCCGGGTGGGGTGTACACACTGGCTTCGGAGTCGAGTCCGCTGCTGCTGGTGGCCCGTAACGATCTACCCGTTTCGGTTCGTATCAGGTTCCGGATCGACGCACCGCCGGAAACCAAGATCACCGATATCGGCGAGCAGCTGCTTCCGCCCCGGGGCACCCGCTCGTTCCAGATCCCCACCGAGGTCAGTGACAGCCGCAAACTCGTGGTGCCCATTTCGCTGTCCACCCCCGACGGTGTTCCGCTCGGCCACGCGACCTCGATCTCGGTGCGTTCGAACGCCTACGGACAGATCCTGGCGATAATCACCGCTTGCGCGGCGACCCTGCTGTTCCTGCTGGCCGGGCGACGGTTGTGGCGCCGGTTCCACGGCAAACGCGACCCCGCCGACAAAGGTATCGATCCGGGAATGCGGCGACGGGTCATCCGGCTGGGCCGGGCCCGGCGCCGGGAGACGGCTGCTACCACGTCCCAGGTGAGCGATGCGGCGGCGACCACCCGCCCGGCGGCCCGGCGGCGGGAACAGGTCTAGCGTCCCCGGTCCGGCTGCCGCGGACGCCACCCGGTGACCAGGGGAGAGTGACCCGTGCCCGTGTCCCGTGGAAGATAGAGAAGTGCGCGCACCGGCCATCCGGATCCGTCCGGGGGCCGGTGCGTGGTCGGGAGCGGCACGGAAAGCGGAGCGAACAGTTCCTCGTCCGGTCCGGACGGCACCGAGAGTGTTCGACTCGACACAGGGGACTACCGGCAAGCGGGGGTCCGGGCGATACAGGAGGCATGATGAGCGACGATGAATCCTCCGCTCATCGGCAACAGCAGCCCGGTCGACAGCCCGACGGTCCACGAGACCGGCGGGCCCCCAGCGCGCCCTGGGAGCGGATGTTCCCCGCTTCCGAGCCGGAGACGGAAATGAGCGCTAACTCCGGCAACATGGACCGGGGTCGCGAACCGTACCGGGAACCGCCACCGCAGCTGCGCCGGCCCGAGCGGCCCGGCGGCCCACCGGGGCGGCCTCTTCCGCCGAATCAGCGCCCGGCATTCCGGCCGGGGCCGCATCCGGGCGAAGACCGCTACGCCGCGGACCGGCAGCCGGGCCCGCAGGCGCCCGGTAACCCACCGGGCGTACGGCCCGCGAACCCGCCGTCGGGCGCGCGCCCAGCGGTTCCTCCGGACCGGCAGCGGCAGCCCGACCCGCGGATCCCCCGCAACCCGAACGGCGCACACCCCGCCAACCCCCCGTCCGGGGCACGCCCGGCAGTGCCACCGCCCGGGCGCTCCGCGCCGCCCTCCCGGCCGCAGCCGGCGGTTCCACCGCCGTCCGCTGGTAACCCGCCGCCGGTTCCCGGCCGGCCACACCCCGGGGGCCGGCCTGTACCGCCCGGCCGCCCCCCGGCGCCCGGCCCGGCCGGGGCCACCCCGCCGCAGCGGCCGCGGCCGGTGAACGACCTACCCCCGGCAGGGCCCGGATCCGAGCCTTTTCCGGCGCAGCGAATGCGCCCGGCGCAGCCACCCGCGGCCGGCCGTCCGATGGATCGTGGCGGCCCGCCCCCCGGCATCGACCGGGCCCCGCATCCGGCACAGTCCCAGCCTCGGGTCCGGCCCGACCGGCCGGCCGAGCAACCGCACGCGCCCGCACCGGCCCGGCCGAACCGGCAGGCGCCGCCCTCGCAACCGCTACGGCAGGTACCGGTGGGCCACGCGCCTCAGCGGCCCGCACCGCCCCGTGGCGGCACACCGGCGGCACCCGAACGGATACCCGCCGCCGCGGTGACGGTCGCGGAGAAACCCGCCGAACCGCAGCGGGAGGGCGAATCCACCGGTGGCCAAGCCAAGCTGCTCAAGGACTCGGGTTCGATCGCGATCGCCACTCTGATCAGCAGGGTGACCGGGTTCGGTAAGCAACTGCTGCTGCTCGCCGTTCTCGGTCCGGCGATCGCCAGTTCGTTCACCTCGGCCAGCCTCATCCCGAACTACATCGCCGAGCTCGTCCTCGGTGCGGTGCTCACC
Source organism: Nocardia sp. X0981 (assembly GCF_977089955.1). Lineage (NCBI taxonomy): Bacteria > Bacillati > Actinomycetota > Actinomycetes > Mycobacteriales > Nocardiaceae > Nocardia > Nocardia sp. X0981. The sequence continues at coordinate 1,420,567 of NZ_OZ372435.1, forward strand.
GCCATCGTCGTCCCCACTCTGGTCCGCGCGGAGCAGGAGGATCCGGACGGCGGAGCGGCGTTCATCCGACGCCTGGTCACCGCGGCCTCCGTGGTCCTGGGTACCACCGCGCTCTTGGCGACCGCGGCCGCGCCGATCCTGGCGACACACGTATTCGTCTCCTCCGACGGCAAGGTCGATACCGCGCTCACCACGGCCCTGACCTTCCTGCTGGTTCCCGCCGTCCTCTTCTACGGGCTCTCGGCGCTGTTCACCGCCATACTCAACACCAGAGGCGCGTTCAAACCGGGCGCCTGGGCGCCGGTGCTCAACAATCTGGTGGTCCTGGCCGTCCTCGCCCTCTACGCGCTCACTCCCGGGGAGATCACCCTGGACCCCGTGCGGATGAGCGATCCGAAACTGCTCGTCCTGGGCTGCGGCGTAACCCTCGGTGTGATCGTGCAGGCCGTGAGTCTGCTGCCCGCCATCCGGCGTCAGGGCATCGATCTGCGCCCCCTGTGGGGGCTGGACAGCCGGCTCAAACAGTTCGGCACCATGGCCGCCGCCATCATCCTGTACGTGCTGATCAGCCAGGCCGGCGGAATCTTCGCGAACAATATCTCCTCGCACGCCGACGAAGCCGGTCCCGCGATCTACCAGAACGCCTGGCTGCTGCTCCAGTTGCCGTACGGCGTCATCGGGGTCACCCTGCTCACCGCGATCATGCCCCGGCTGAGCCGTAACGCGGCCAACGACGACACCCCCGCGGTGGTCGACGATCTGTCCGCCGCCACCAGGCTGACCATGATCGCTCTGCTCCCCATCGTCACCTTCCTGACGCTGGCGGGTCCGCAGGTCGGCGATGCGCTGTTCGGGTACGCCCGGTTCGCCGAGGACGCCTCTCGGCTCGGCACCGCGGTCAGCTTCTCGGCGTTCACCCTGATTCCGTACTCTCTGGTACTGATCCACCTGCGGGTGTTCTACGCGCGGGAACAGGCCTGGACACCCACCTGGATCATCCTCGGTATCACCGCGGTGAAGGTGCTTTTCTCGGCGCTGGCGCCGTTCATCGCCGACAGCAGTGAACAGGTCGTCATCGTGCTCGGGGTGGCGACCGGCCTCGGCTTCACCACCGGCGCGGTGATCGGCGGCTACCTGCTGCACCGCAGCCTGGGTGATCTGCGGATGGCCAATGTCGGGCGCACCGTCAGCCGGGTGCTGTTGGCCTCGCTGGCCGGAGGCGCCGTCATGCTCATCGCCGACCGGGTCATGGGTCTGGACCGGCTGACCGAATCGCTCGGTGGGGCCGGCTCCTTCATCCGGGTCGGGATCACCGCCATCGTCATGTTCGCGGTGGCGTTCGGGCTGATGCGTCTGGCCGGTATCCCCGAGGTAGTGGCGATAACCGTCGCCATCTCCCGCCGGCTCGGCATCACCCCGCCGGCGCCGCCGGTCGACCTGGATGTTCCCGCCGAGGACGAATACGCCACCAAGGTCCTGCGCCGCCACGATCCGTACCTGGCGTACTCGGGCTTCGACTCGACCATGGACGCGCAGAGCACAATGGTGCTGCCGGTCATCCGCCCGGACTCGGTTGAGCGCACCGGTGCCGGTCACTTCCCGTACCCTGTTCGGCAGACCAGCACAAGTGGCAGATCCGCCGAAGTTGCGGCATACCAGGGCGAAGGAGGTCCGAGGGTGAGCGACGACGCGGTGGGCGACGTCCCAGCCGCCGATTCTTCCGTGAATCCGGCGAGCGGCCGCCTGTCCACCGATGTTCCCCCGGAGCAGTCGGAGCCGGGCAACCCGCGCATCCAGCGTGGGGACAGGGGACCGTCCGCGCCCGATTCGGCCTATCCGCCGGGCACCGGACCGCAGCCGGATGATCCGGAGGCCGGCTCCCGGGAGGCGCCGCCGGAGGAACCGGACGACTACGTACCGGAGGAACATCACCAGCAGACCGGCGATCCGGTCTACGACACCGGCATGATCCCGGTACCGCCGGTGGTCCAGCCGAGCCGGGCACAGCGCGGTCCCAAACTCATTCCCGGGGCGTCGGTGGCGGGTGGCCGCTACCGGCTGCTGGCCGATCACGGCGGGTCGCGGGGGCTGAAATTCTGGCAGGCGCTCGATATCAAACTCGATCGCGAAGTGGCGTTGACCTTCGTCGACGCCGATCAGAAGGCGGCCGGCAACTCCGGCCAGGACGGCCCGCAGGCCATCCTGTCGCGCACCCTGCGGCTGGGGCGGATCAACTCCCCGGGTCTGGCGCGGGTGCTGGATGTAGTGCGTGGCAGTTCCGGCGGCATCGTGGTCGCCGAATGGACCCCCGGTCGTTCGCTGCGCGAGATGGCCGAGACGGTGCCGTCTCCGATCGGCGCGGCTCGTGCCATCCGGGTACTCGCCTCCGCTACCGAGATGGCGCACCGCAGCGGCGGGGCGCTGTCCATCGACCACCCCGATCGGATCCGGATCAGCGCCTCCGGCGACGCGGTACTGGCCTTCCCCGGCACTCTGGGCGATGCCGACCCGCAGGGCGATGTGCGCGGTCTGGGCGCGATGCTGTACGCCCTGATGACGGCACGCTGGCCACTGCGGGCAGGCGGATCAGGCGGTAACACCACGGTCGGCGGCCTGCACCTGGCCGATTTCGGCCCCGACGGCACACCTGTCGAGCCACGGCAGATCAGGCCCGAGGTCCCGTTCGAGATCTCGGCTGTCGCGGTGCGCGCGCTGGAACCGAACAAAGGTGTCCGCACGGCCGCGACCATCCAGCACGTGCTGGAACAGGCGTCCGTGGTCGATCAGAAGACCGATTTCATCCCGGTCCTGCGTTTGGGCCAGCGCGCCCCGGCTCCGGCCGACGAATCGCTGGCCGATCCGGAGCTGCTCGCCGCCGAACGCGAGAAATCGCAGCGCATGATGTGGATCATGGTGGCGCTGGGCATTCTCACCGCACTGGTCGTCGGCATCGTCATCTGGTGGCTGGTGAGTGTGTTCGCACCGGGCAGTTCCAGTGAACCGCTGAACGAGCAGCGGGTCATCGGTCTCACGACCAGCCGTGCACCCGATACATCCGAGACTCCGGCTTCGGAAGCATCCACAACCGCCGCGGCGGCCGACGGGGTGCCGGTGCCTGTTACCGGAATGACCGTTTTCTCCCCGGAAGGCACCCCGGACGACCCCTCCGGCGCGGCCGCGGCCATGGACGGTGACCCGGCCACCGCATGGAGTACCGACAGCTATTTCCAGCAGTTTCCCGCATTGAAGAAGGGCGTGGGGCTACTCGCCACACTGCCCAGTCCCGCGACGCTCACCAAGATATCGATCACGTCGTCCACCCCGGGGACCTCGGTCGAGATCCGCACCTCACCCACCGAAACCCCCACCCTGGATCAAACCCAGCTGGTCGGTACGGCGGTGCTGGGTGACGGGGTCACCGAGGTGCCGATTCGAACCGATCAGGCGGCCCGTTACGTTCTCGTGTGGGTCACCGGCCTGGGCAATTCCGGCGCGCAGTTCCAGAGCTCGGTCGCCGAGCTCGCCTTCGAGGCGAAGCCCTGACGAACCGGTCCGGCCCGGTGTCAGGGCACGGGAGCGGAACGAGATCGGTTGCCGCAGAATCGATCGCCGGGATATGATCGCGATCCGCGCTCTCGATAGGGGGCCCGGCGGGCTCAGGGGTTTCATCTCGAACGCTGCCGATTCGCGGTGATCATCGGTAACCGCTACCGATAGTCGCTGCGGTTGTGGAGCGCTGTCCAAGGGGTTGGCTATTGTCGTTCGAATCGAATGCGGGGGTCCACGGCGGGGCAGCGCCGACCGGCGCTGCGATGACGAAACCATCCGAATTCGATTCGATCAGCGATACAGAACTGCTGCGGGCCCACGCCAGCGGCGTTCCACACGCCTTCGCCGCACTCGTCCGCCGACACAACAACCACCTCTGGCAGACCGCGGTACGGGTCTCCTACACCCAGGAAGACGCCGCGGATGCCCTCCAGGACGCGCTGCTGTCCGCACATCGCAACGCAGGCTCCTTCCGCGCCGAATCCGGGGTGCGCACCTGGCTGCACCGCATAGTGGTGAACGCCTGCCTGGACAGGATCCGGCGCAACCGGGCCCAGCGAGCCGTCACCCTGCCGCCGGAGGTGTGGCCCGAGATATCGGACAACTCCGACGAATACAGCCGCATCGATATTTCGATCGTGCTCGAACGCGCCTTGTTCGTGCTCCCACCGGAACAGCGGGCGGCGGTGGTCGCCGTGGATGTGGAGGGGTACAGCGTTGCCGACGCAGCGGAAATGCTCGGCGTTCCGGTAGGTACCGTCAAGAGCCGTTGCGCACGCGCCCGCCAGCGTTTGAAAGCCGAACTGGACTCCGTGTACACGGAGGGGAACCAGATGTAGCTGTCCCGCGTCAGTATCCAATGACACATTTTCCTTCTCGAAGCCTATATATCCGAGAAGGCGGAGAGAAACCACCCGGCCGCAGGAATCGGTACCCGAATCAGATGGACGCAGCATTGGAGGTGCGAAGGTCATGAGCCCCGTCCCGCAACCTCCTTTCCCCCCGGAACTGCTCGCGGATCTGCACGCCGGAAATATCGACCCCACGACGAGCACACAGCTGTGGCCCGCGGTACAGCGGGATCCGGAAGCGCGGCGTTACCTGGACTCGCTGGACGAATTGCGCTCGTCTCTGGCCGGTCTGGCGACCGCGGAGCATACGACCCGCCCCATACCCGGCGATATCGCCGCCCGGCTCGACGCGTTCGCCGAATCACTCGGCGCGCCCGCGCAGCAGCGGAGCCTATCGGGCGAAACCGCGTCCGGGGAGGCCACCGGCACACCACCACCGGTATCGCTGGACACGTACCGCCGGCGTAAACGGACAGCCGCCGGCCTCACCGCGGCGGCGGCGTTGATGATCGCGGCCGGTGCCGCGCTCTTCGTCAGCGAATCGAACGAGGTGCAGACCGCGCCCACCGCCGCCCCGCCCCTCACCGAGAGCGCCGAACCGGGCGCCGAACTCGATTCCGCGGTGGCGCTGCGCGCGCTCGGCCGCAACGATGTACGCGGCCGTCTCGCCGACCCGGCCGCGCTCACCGCCTGTGTACGGGCCGCCGGGATCGACCGCCCCGTACTCGGGTCCGCCGATATGCGATTCCGCGGCGACGACGCTGTGCTCATCCTGGTCGGCGGACGTAACGGTGCCCAGATCACCGCGCTGGTGGTGGGCGCCGGCTGCGCGCCGGGCAGACCGGAGGTACTGGCCACCACCGATATCGGCTAGCGCGGTGGCGGCACGAGCGGGAACAAAGCACGTCTACCCTGTTGTTGACCGAAACGTCCCGCAAGCATTCCGGAAGGGCCCCATGAGCACGCCAGTTCGTGACCTGATCATCGTCGGCTCCGGACCGGCCGGCTACACCGCCGCCGTGTACGCCGCCCGTGCCGAGCTCCAGCCCTTGGTGTTCGAGGGCACCCAATTCGGGGGTGCGCTGATGACGACCACCGAAGTGGAGAACTTCCCGGGTTTCCGTGACGGCATCATGGGGCCCGACCTCATGGAACAGATGCGCGAACAGGCCAAACGATTCGGCGCCGATATCCGGACCGAGGACGTGGACGCGATCGATCTGAGCGCACCGGTGAAGAAGGTCACCGTGGGCGAGGATGTCTACGAAGCGCACGCCGTGATCCTCGCCATGGGATCGGCCGCCCGATACTTGAACGTTCCCGGCGAGCAGGCTCTGCTCGGCCGCGGGGTGAGCGCCTGCGCCACCTGCGACGGCTTCTTCTTCAAGGGCCAGGACATCGTGGTGGTCGGCGGTGGCGATTCGGCCATGGAGGAAGCGATCTTCCTCACCAAGTTCGCGGCGAGCGTCACCGTGGTGCACCGCCGTGACGAGTTCCGTGCCTCGCGGATCATGCTCGAACGCGCCAAGGCCAACGAGAAGATCCGGTTCCACACCAACGCCGAGGTCGTCGAGGTGCACGGCGAGAACTCCGTCACCTCCTTGACCCTGCGCGATACCCGGACGGGGGAGACCTCCGAACTCGCCGCCACCGGCCTGTTCGTGGCCATCGGCCACGATCCGCGCAGCGAACTCGTACGCGGCCAGGTCGAACTGGACGCCGAAGGTTATGTCGTGGTGCGTGAACCTGGTACCCAGACCACCGTCGAAGGCGTTTTCGCCGCCGGTGACCTGGTCGACCACACCTACATGCAGGCCGTCACCGCCGCCGGCACCGGCTGCCGCGCCGCGATCGACGCCGAACGCTGGCTCGCCGAGAGAGGCGATATCACCAGCAATACGCTGCCGAATGCCGACCAGCCGGTCGCCGTTCCGGCGGCGAACTGACCCCGGCAGGCCGAGCCCGGAGATCAAGGAGAACAACCATGTCCAAGACCACCAACACGGTCACCGTCACCGATTCCTCCTTCGCAGACGCGGTACTGCAGAGCGAGAAGCCGGTCCTGGTCGATTTCTGGGCCACCTGGTGCGGGCCGTGCAAGATGGTCGCCCCGGTACTGGAAGAAATCGCCGGATCTCACGGTGAGAAGCTCACCGTGGCCAAGCTGGATATCGACGCCAATCCCGATACCGCCCGCGATTACCAGGTGATGAGCGTGCCGACTATGATCCTGTTTGCCGGCGGCAAGCCGGTGAAACAGATCGTCGGAGCCAAGGGTAAGGCCGCTCTCCTGCGAGAGCTCGAGGACGTTATCTGACGTCTCGAATAGGCCATCGAGCCGCCGTCACGCGACGACGCGCCGTACTATGCCCTGACCAAGATTGTCGAATTCCGGTCCGGGTCTGACAGAATCGACCACGCTCCGTCGTGCGAGGGTGTAGGCCATCGCATGAGTGGGTACCCGGGATTGACGGAAGGAAGGGCCCTCACGCATGCACCGACTTCGTCACGGCGACACCGGTCCAGCCGTAGCAGAGGTTCGGAGCACCCTGGCAAGTCTGGGGTTCCTACACGCGCACAACGGTGTGGACACCGAGGGTGCGGGCGAGTACTGGAAAGATACCGAAGCTACTTTCGATTATCAGCTCGATTCCGCGGTGCGCGCCTTCCAGCAGCACCGCGGCCTGCTGGTCGACGGAGAGGTCGGTCCGGCCACCTACCGGGCGCTCAAAGAGGCGTCGTACCGTTTGGGCGCCCGTACGCTCATCTACCAGCTCTCGGCCCCGCTCTACGGCGACGATGTGGCCACGCTCCAGCGCCGTCTCCAAGACCTCGGCTTCTATGTGCACCGGGTGGACGGTTTCTTCGGCCCGCACACCCACGAAGGTCTGACCTCGTTCCAGCGCGAGATCGGATTGTCCGCCGACGGTATCTGTGGCCCGGACACCCTGCGTTCCCTGGAACTGCTCGGCGCCCGGGTCACCGGCGGTAATCCGCACCGGATCGCCGAGGAAGAGGTCGTGCACCGGGCCGGACCGCAGCTCACCGGGAAACGCATCGTCATCGACCCCGGCCTGGGCGGACCCGACCGGGGACGCGCCGTACCGACCGAATTCGGCGAAGTATACGAATCGGAGATCCTCTGGGATCTGGCCAGCCGGCTGGAGGGCCGGATGGCGGCCACCGGTATGGAAACGTTCCTGTCCCGCCCGTGGGGGAGCAATCCCACCGACGCCGAGCGGGCGGAGACCTCCAATGCCTTCGACGCGGATCTGATGATCTCGCTGCGCTGCGCATCCAATTCCAGCCCGATGGCCAACGGGGTCGCCGGATTCTATTTCGGCAACTCGCATGGTTCGGTGTCCATGATCGGCCAGGTACTGGCCGGCTTCATCCAGCGGGAAGTGGTCGCGCGGACATCGCTGCAGGACTGCCGTACCCATCCGCGTACCTGGGATCTGCTGCGCCTCACCAAAATGCCGACCGTGCAGGTGGACATCGGGTACGTCACCAACAAGTACGACGCCTCGGTCCTGGCCGATCCGCGTATGCGCGATGTGATCGCCGAGGCGATCCTCATCTCGGTGAAACGGCTGTATCTACTCGGCCAGGACGATCAGCCCACCGGGACATACACTTTCGCCGAACTGCTGGCCGAGGAACTCGCCGCCGCCGACAGCGGATAGCGCGTTCCCTCGCCCGCGCGACTCGGGTCCCGCACTTCAGAAGGTGAGGACCCGGGTCGGTACGGTCAGGGACGCGGCGGCGAGCAGCTGATCGAGAGCATGTTCGACATCTTCTTTCCAGCCGTGGTCGGAGTCGAGTTCCAGCCGCAGCCGCGGAAAACGATGATGCGGTGCCACCACTTCGAATCCGACTTCTTCCAGGAAGTCGGCGTCGATCATGCAGTTCTCCGGGCTGCAACCCAGACTCGAGCGCCGCGGCCCCCGCTCGGGTGTGCCTATCCGTTCCATCAACCGCATGGTGCCGGACGGCCGATCGGAAAGGGCGATACTCGCCGGGGCCCCTCGCATGCCGAAGGCCTCCAGCGCGCGGACACCGCGCCGGACCAGATCGGTGACCACGGCCTGCACGAGCCGGTAGGCGATATCGCCGTCCATGTCGGGATATTCGGTGCCGAGGGTGGTGAGCAGCACCGCATCGGGACTCACCGGTGAAGTGGGGAAGAGGCCGGCACGTGGTACCACCCGTGGAGGCGCGTACAACGCGCATCCAACGGTTTTGTCCTCGATGGTGGCGAGCTGCCCGCATGAGCCCCATTCGAGCATGACCGTCGAAATCCAGGCTTCCTTCTCGAACACCGGATCGGTGAACTCACAGGAGTCCGCGGCCACCGCGGGATCGATCTCCCAGAAAACGCAGCGGCGGGCATGCGCCGGTAGTCGGCTGATGCCCTCCAGGGTTAGTCCTGTGACGCTGGTCGACACCGCTCTGCTCAGCCTCCAGCTATCCGATTCGTCTACGCTCACGCCGCATCGAGCTCTTCTTGCCAGCAAGAATATGCGATCAAGCGAATCCGCCTCATTTCGCGTCACCATGGTCTTCGGTCCAGGCCCGACGCCACGCAAAGCCATCGGTGAACTACTGTCACGGTGACGTTTCATCTCCAGGGAGAAGGTTGCGCAGTCGACAAGGCGAAATTTCAATTGTTGAGCGAGGTCTGCAGCATCAAATCGACGATCCGTTCCAGATCATCCACCGACCCGAACTCGACTACAATTTTGCCCTTTCGCTTTCCGAGACTCACCGAAACCTGAGTATCGAAAGATGACGACAAGCGATCGGCGACATCCTGTAACCCGGGGGATTGGATCGACGGTCGTTTGGGAACCGGTGGCTTGGCCGGCTCCTGTTCGAGATTCGCAAGCTTGACCGCTTCCTCTGTCGAACGCACCGAAAGCCCCTCGGCGACGATGCGCGCGGCCAGGACTTCTTGAGCGTCGGCCCCACCTTCCAGACCGAGCAGCGCCCGCGCGTGCCCCGCGGACAGCACACCGGCCGCCACCCGTCGCTGCACCGGGATCGGCAGCTTGAGCAACCGGATCATATTGGTCACCACGGGCCGGGAACGCCCGAGACGAGCCGCAAGCTCCTCCTGGGTCACCCCGAATTCTTCCAGCAGCTGCTGATAGGCGGCCGCTTCTTCGAGCGGGTTGAGCTGTACGCGGTGAATATTCTCGAGGAGCGCATCCCGGAGCAGCGCATCATCATTGGTCTCCCGGACGATGGCCGGTATGGTCTCGAGCCCCGCTTCCTGACAGGCTCGCCAGCGGCGCTCACCCATGATGAGCTGATAGCGGTCGCCACCCGGTTCCAGTTCACGGACCACGATCGGCTGCATCAAACCGAACTCGCGGATCGAATGGACGAGTTCGGACAACGCCTCGTCGTCGAAGTACTGACGCGGCTGCTTCGGATTGGGCTCGATCTTGTCCGGCGCGATCTCCCGATAGACAGCATCACCTGCCGGAGTCAGCTCCGCCGCGACTTCCTCGGGTTCGGGTACGCGGTGCAGGTACGGGGCCGCGGGCCGCGGGCCGGGATCCAGACCGATCACCGCATCGGCCGCATCGGTCCCCAGACCGGCCGCGACAGGCGCCGGCCCCGTCGGGATCAATGCCGCCAGACCGCGTCCTAGTCCACCCTTTTTCGCCTGACTCACCGGCCTACCCTTTCCCTTGCCCGCATCTACGACCACGTACGCTCACACCCGATCCATTCACTCCGCGCCGTCCGCCGCGGTCGCGTAACGTGCCGCACCGCGAGCGGCGAGTTCCCGCCCTGCGTCCAAGTAGCTCATGGCGCCGCGGGAACCCGGATCGTAATCCAGCACCGTCATCCCGTAGCCGGGTGCCTCGGAAACTTTCACGCTGCGGGGGATCACCGACCGCAGAACGACATCGCCGAAGTGGCTGCGGACCTCTTCGGCGACCTGATCGGCCAGCTTGGTACGGCCGTCGTACATGGTGAGAACCACCGTCGATACGTGCAACTCCGGATTGAGATGCGATTGCACCAGCCCGATATTCCGGATCAGCTGCCCCACGCCCTCGAGGGCGTAGTACTCACACTGGATGGGGATGAGCACCTCGCGCGCTGCCACCATCGCATTGATGGTGAGCAGACCGAGAGAGGGCGGACAGTCGATCAGGACGTAATCAATGTTGTAACCGGCGATATTGGCGTCTTGGATCGCGCCTTTGAGCCGAGCCTCCCGGGCCACCATGGAAACCAGTTCGATCTCGGCTCCGGCGAGATCGATAGTTGCCGGGATGCAGAGCAGGTTATCGCTGTGCGGGCTCTGCTGGATCGCGTCCTGGACCTTGATCTCGCCGATCAACAGCTCGTAGGTCGACGGAACACCGGAGTGGTGTTCGACGCCCAGCGCGGTGCTGGCATTTCCCTGGGGATCCAAATCGATCACGAGCACCTTCATCCCCTGGTGCGCCAGGGCCGCAGCCAGATTCACCGTAGTGGTGGTCTTACCGACTCCACCCTTCTGGTTGGCCACGGTGATGATGCGTTGCTCACGAGGTTTCGGCACTGCCACCCTTCCTGGATGCATAATCTGGCTCGCACGGTGCGCCTCGGCGGCGATCGGCGTTTCGGTAGGGGAGATATGCCCGTAGGGCGTGCTACCGAATGCTTCCGGGCCGATATTGCTGCCATCCAGCATTCCCGGTACGCGTGATGTTTCCCGTGAAACATTCGCTGAACCGCTCGACATAGACCGCTCCTAACGAGAGAACTGCAAGATCACGTGGCTCGACAGACGCCGGCGTCGTGTCGTCGAAACAATCCGTGCTGGATCGAATCATGATCCACGACCGGGACCGCGGCGTCCGGGCAGACAGGTGCTTCGCTATGCGTGGTCACGCGAAGCTACCTCCTCCGACGCTGACGCTCAGCCGCCAGTCGACCGAGCGGAGCTCCACCGCTGCCACACCAGGATTCGCCCGGCGCACCGACGCTCACGCTCGACGTTCCTTAGCTTGCCAGTCGCGAGCGCGATAAGAAAGCCGAATCGCTGTGACGCGCCCGCGACACGCGTAGTTGTCCGAATTTTCTCGACAATGCGACCTGCTCGCAGCACTGCAGTTGCACGGAGAGTCGATGTTTCACGGGAAACATCGAGGGTCGATGTTTCCCGTGAAACATCGCATCGGCCGAGAACGACCGGTTCGCGTGATTCTTCACCACCGAGAGACACGTCCCGCAGCCCACTGATCACCTCGAGGGAATCCCGCAGCCCGGCGCATCACAGCTCGCTTCACGCAGACCGGACCTCCGCCGCCCACTTCGGCCGGGCCGCCCGTCGGGTCCCCGCACGTCGCCGAAGCCGGGCAACCGAGGATTCGACGCCGCGGGCGCCGCTTGGAGTCATCGAATCTCGCAAGTCCGCGGCCGGCTCACCTCGGCGCCGCAGGAGGGCGCTCGACCGTTCACCTCGAACGGCTTTCGGGCTTCCGGGCTTCCGGGCTTCCGGGCTTCCGGGCTTCCGGGCTTCCGGGCTTCCGGGCTTCCGGGCTTCCGGGCTTCCGGGCTTCCGGGCTTCCGGGCTTCCGGGCTTCCGGGCTTCCGGGCTTCCGGGCTTCCGGGAGGATGATCGGCGACCACCTTGGTGCGAGTCGATGTTTCACGGGAAACATCGACTCACACCCTGCGCGTGTGCACGCGCAGGGTGCTCACGTCTATTTGTGCACGGCGCGGCGACCCACCCGCGCGACGCGTTTCTTCATCTTCTTCGGTGCGCGTTCCGAACGGCGTAAACGTTCGGCCGAGAGCACCACGGTCGGAGTTTCGATCACATCGACTCCGCATTCCAGCACCGCAAAGTTACCGGCGCCCGCCAGTTCGACGTCCGCGCGATCGCGCTCCAATTCCTCGGCCACACTCGCACCCTTGAGAGCGAGCATATGACCGTGATCATGGAGGAGCGGAACCGACCATTCGGCGAGCCTCGCCAACGGGGCGACAGCCCGCGAGGTCACCACATCCGCACCGCCGGCTTCCTGGATCACGCCCGGCTGCTCCGCCCGGCCGCGCACCACCGTGACCTCCAGTCCGGCGGCATCGATGAACTCCTTGAGGAAAACCGTTCGACGCAGCAACGGCTCGACGAGAACGATCCGGAGATCCGGGCGGGCGAGCGCGAGAGGGATGCCGGGTAATCCCGCACCGCTACCGATATCGACCACCGAGGCACCCTCGCCGATCAGTTCACCGACGACCGCGCAGTTCAGGATGTGCCGCTCCCAGAGTCGCGGCACTTCGCGCGGACCGATGAGCCCACGCTCCACCCCCGCGGTCGCCAGTGCGGTCCAGTAATCACGCGCCAAGTTCACGCGCTCACCGAAAACGACCTCCGCTGCCGCCGGCGGCAGCGACTCCGGCGCCGCCGCCCCCGAATCGCCGAGATCTGGTTTCACGTGAAACACCCTTCTATGAGGTCGTGGAAATAAGCGTCCAAGTCTTCTCTTCGCGGTTCGCCGTAGCCAACGCGGCAGTCCGATCGCGCCCGGCCCGGATGAAGAAAGGGCCCGGGGTCTAGGAGACCCGGGCCCTATCCAACCACTGACCACCCGCCCACCGCACGCGGTGGGCGGCCACTCACTCCGGTACGACGACCACCCGGCGGTTCGGTTCCACACCTTCGCTCTCACTGGCGACCCCATCGATCGCCGCGACCGCGTCGTGCACGATCTTCCGCTCGAAGGGGGTCATCGGAGCCAGCTGCTCGGGTGCACCGGTGTCCAGCACACGCTGAGCCGCGGCCGCGCCGAGAGCGCTCAGATCCGCCCGGCGCTTCGCGCGCCAGCCGGCCACATCCAGCATGAGCCGGCTACGAACACCCGTCGCCTGCTGTACCGCCAGCCTGGTGAGTTCCTGCAGCGCGTCGAGCACCTCACCGCTGTGGCCGACGAGCTTCGTCAGATCCTTACCGCCGTCGATGCTGACCACCGCACGGTCGCCCTCCACATCGAGATCGATATCGCCGTCGAAGTCGAGCACATCCAGAAGCTGTTCGAGATAGTCACCGGCGATCTCGCCCTCTTCGATGAGCGCTTCCTCGGCGTCGGTCACCGTGTCGTCAGAGGCTTCTTCCACCACGGTCGTGGATACGGTGGCGTCGCCGCCTTCGGTCTCGAGAGTCATATATTTCCTTTATCCGTTCGTCGGGACTCCAGCCGGTCCGCGGCCGGGATCACGATCACATGGGGATCTGGGGTGTCTCAGCGGCGGCGCTTCTGGTTGGCCCGCCCGCGGTTGCCGGGCCGTTTCTGACCACTCGACCGCCGCTGGCCCGACTGTTTACCGCCGGACTTGCCGTTCGTCTTGGCCGGAGACGTGCCGTTGGCGCCCGCCGTATCATCGGCGCCTGCCTCGACGGCAGCCGGTTCGGTGCGCGAAGGGGCCGGCTTCTTCTTGGTGTCGACCGGCTTCGCACCGGGCTTCGGCGCGTTCTGCGCCTGCTTCTCCAGTTTGGCCTGGCGCTTGGCTTCTTCTTCCTTGGCCATACGACCGAAAACGAGATGCTGCTGCCCGTAGGTCCAGATGTTGTTGGAAACCCAGTAGAGCAGGACGGCGATAGGCAGGAACGGGCCACCGATGAGCACACCGAAGGGGAAGACCCACAGCGCCAGTTTGTTCATCAGCGCGGCCTGTGGGTTGGCCGCCGCCTCCGGGCTCTGCCGGGAGACGGAGGCACGCGCGTTGAAGTGGGTGGCAACCGCGGCGATGATCATGAGCGGGATCGCGACCACGGCGATACTGACCCGGCTCGGGACGCCACCGTAATCGGCGAAGGCGAGCAGCTCGTCGGCGGGAGCGGTGATGAACGCCGATATCGGGGCGCCGAAGATACGCGCGCTGAGGAACGACTGCACATCGTCGACGTTGAAGACGTAGTTCGGCGTATGCGCATTGGTGTAGGGATCCATGCCGAGCTGGCCGAAGCCGTGACCGGTCCGGTTGAACGACCGCAGCACGTGGAACAGACCGAGGAAGACCGGCACCTGAGCCAGGATCGGCAGGCAGCCCATGAGCGGGTTGAAGCCGTGGTCCTTCTGGAGCTTCTGCATCTCCAGCGCCATCTTCTGGCGGTCGTTCTTGTACTTCTTCTGCAGCTCCTTGATCTGCGGCTGCAGCTCCTGCATCTGCTTGGTGGTGCGGACCTGTCTCACAAACGGCCGGTAGAGCACCAAACGCAGCGTGAAGACGAGGAACACCACGGACAGCGCCCAGGACACACCGTTGTCCGCTCCGAAGGCGAAGCCGAAGACCCGGTGCCAGAACCAGAGGATCCAGGACACCGGATAGTAGATGAAATCGAGCACGGCTCTATGCACTCCCGTCGGTAGTGTCACCGATCACCGCGTGCGGTGATCCCTTACAAGCTTCGGTCCGCGGATCGTCGTGGCCGACGCTCGGCCGCCGCTCCGGCACGGGATCCCATCCACCAGGGTGCCAGGGAGCACATTTCGCCAAGCGCACGAGGGTCAGGCCGGAACCGACCACCAGGCCGCGGGTGCGTAGGGCGGTCACCGCGTACTCGCTGCAGGTCGGAGTGAACCGACAGACCGGCATCCGAGTGGGAGAGACGTAGGTCCGGTAGAGCTCGATCAGGAAGATCAGTGAATTCGCGGGCCAGCGCCGGACTGCCGCGGCACGCGAAACGAGGGCGTTCATTGCGAGACGCTCCGAGGGTCGGCCGCTGCGGCCGACCGGATGCCGAGCTTACGCAGGCCGCTGTGCAGTTGGCGGCGCAGCTCGTCGCTGTCGGCGGTGGCGGCGCCGGGAAGTGCGCGAATCACGATATCCACCTCGGGGGAGAGATCCCCGGTCAACCCAGCGCAGATATGACGCAGGCGGCGGGCCACGCGGTGCCGAACGACTGCGGGGCCTACCGCCTTGCTGACGATCAAACCGAAACGCGGACCGCCGTGCCGCACCGGGACATCACGCGCCGCGGCGTCCGGGAGGTCCACCAAAGCGTGCACGACCAGATCTCGTTTTCCGGTGCGCCGACCACGGCGTACCGTCCGGGAGAAATCGGCACGCCGGTGTAGCCGGTACGGCTCAGGAAGCATCCGGGCACCCGGGAGTCGTCCGAGCCGCGTATCCGGCTCGGTTACCGGAGGCGCGGGCCACGGGGTTCGGCGGGCCGGGCATCGGACACCGAATTCGACGAGATATCAGGCGGTGAGGGAGTTGCGGCCCTTACGGCGCCGCGCGGAGACGATGGCGCGACCCGCACGGGTCCGCATCCGGAGACGGAAACCGTGGACCCGCGCCCGACGACGGTTGTTCGGCTGGAACGTCCGCTTGCCCTTGGCCACGGTCAACACTCCTCGAATTGGTGGGCACCCGGCGGCACCCGAAGCTTTCGGTGATCTGATGATGTCGGCTCGGCGCCGAGGTCCTGGGACACGGTCAGCACAGAACGGTCACCGCGCCGAGGGGTGACTGTACGAGGGTACTTACCCAGTTCTACCGGGTCAAACTCGCCCCCGGTACAACGGTGCGGGACGCCACCCGGCCGGGAAACGCGGTGGCGATCATCACCGTACTCCCGTTCGCGTCCCGAGGATCGCAGGTCGGGCGGTTACGTTGCTCCGCGGACCACCGCGCGACCAGAACGGTGATCCGCGGAGACTGTCCACATCTGTGGATAATTGTGTGCAAATACCCTGTGAATGGCATATTCGTAGGGCCTACGTGCCACGCCGCGGCCGGGAAATCGGGGATTCCGGGCAGCGTCCCCCGGGTGCCGTATCCATCGGATGGGGTCGGCTCCGGTGGTGGCGGACGTATGCGGTGTCACTGGGACGAACCAGTACAGTAGACGCACCGCGAGCCCCGGACGTCTGCGCCGAGCAACCGACTCCCGGGGAGGACACTGGATGGACGACGAGCAGAACGTACTGGCCAGAGTATGGCCGGAGGTGGTCGCGGAGTTGACCACCGGTTCGCCCGACGGCGCCATCGGCGCGGTGACCCGAGCTCAGCAGGCCTGGCTCAAGCTGGTCAAACCGTTGATGGTGGTGCAGGGCTTCGCACTGCTCTCCGTACCCTCCTCGCTCGCCCAGGAAGCAATCGAGCGCGATCTGCGCGAACCCATCCTCCGGTCGCTGGGCCGACGGCTCGGACCGCAGGTGGAGGGCCTCGGGGTCCGGATCGCGGCCCCGCTACCCGCCGGTGGTGAGAACGCAACCGCCCGGAACCCCCGGATGACCAGCCGGCCGGAGCCGGCGACCACTCGGCCGGAAGGATTCGGCGCGGGACGCCCGGTGCCGCAGGCCGCCTCCTACCCCCAGGCGGTGCAGGCGGAATCGGTCTGGCGCGCCGACGGTATCCGGGAATCCGACGGTGACGAATATCCGGCACGTGGTTATCCGCGCGAGGCCGGCTATCCGCGAGTGCCGGAAGCTCCGGTCGAGCCCCGGTTTTCCCACACGGAGTTCTCACACGAAGCCGAATTGCCGCTGACCGGCGAGCTGCCGCTCAACCCGGCCCTGCCGCGGGGCCCCGAGTCGGTGGCCGCCGATCCAGGACGACGTCCGACCCTGCCCGAACTACCGCAGAGTGCCGATTTCGTCCGCGAGACCGGGATCGCCAGGGATGCCGAGGGGCCACCCCTGGATACCTACCCGCGGCCCTATCCTCGGGATTACGTGCCCGCTGCCGAGTACGCGCGAGGCCCCGGTTACGAACGTGAACGGGAATACCCGCCATCCGACTACGCCGACAGTTACGGCCCGAGCCGGGCCGATATCGGCGACCCGGTCACCAATGGGCGCGAACGCGGCGCCCCCGCACCACGGGACCCGGGCCCCGAACCGGCTCCGCTCCTCCCACCGCGCCGTCCCGCCCGCGCCGCCCAGGAAACACTTTTCGCCCCCGACCTCCCTCCGGCCGATACGCCGAACCGGGATCCGATCCGCGATACCGACCGTGACAGCCTGCGCGAAAGCGTGCGCGACCCGGGGGTGGATCCGGCACCGGACGGTCAGCTCGAGGACGAGAAAGTAGTGAACGTCCGGGACTCCTGGCCCACGTTCTTCGCGAAAACACCGGAGAGCGGTGAAACCGCCAAATCCTCGGCGAGCCTGAACGCCAAGTACACCTTCGAAACCTTCGTCATCGGGGCGTCCAACCGGTTCGCGCATGCCGCGGCGGTTGCCATCGCGGAGGCTCCGGCACGGGCCTACAACCCGCTCTTCGTCTGGGGCGCTTCCGGGCTCGGTAAAACTCATCTGCTGCACGCGGCCGGTCACTACGCCCAGCGGCTGTTCCCGGGGATGCGGGTCAAGTACGTCTCCACCGAGGAATTCACCAACGACTTCATCAACAGCCTCCGCGACGACCGGAAGGTGGCCTTCAAACGCCGCTACCGGGAGACCGACATCCTGCTCGTCGACGATATCCAGTTCATCGAGGGCAAAGAAGGTATCCAGGAGGAGTTCTTCCATACCTTCAACACCCTGCACAACGCGAACAAGCAGATCGTGGTCTCCTCGGACCGCCCGCCGAAGCAGCTGGCCACCCTCGAAGAACGCCTGCGCACCCGGTTCGAATGGGGTTTGATCACCGACGTACAGCCCCCCGAACTGGAAACGCGGATCGCGATCCTGCGCAAGAAGGCGCGTATGGACCGCCTCGACGTCCCGCACGACGTACTGGAACTCATCGCCAGCCGGGTCGAACGCAATATCCGCGAACTGGAAGGCGCGCTGATCCGGGTGACGGCCTTCGCATCGCTGAACGGCCAGCCCCTGGACCAGTCGGTGGCCGAAGTGGTACTGCGCGACCTGATGCCGGAATCCCAGGATGTGGAGATCACCGCGTCCACGATCATGGGTGTCACCGCCGAGTACTTCAATACCTCCATGGAGGAGCTGACGGGCCCGGGTAAGGCGCGACCGCTCGCCCAGGCCCGGCAGATCGCCATGTACCTGTGCCGCGAGCTCACCGACCTGTCGCTGCCCAAGATCGGACAGGCATTCGGCCGCGACCATACGACCGTCATGTACGCGGAGAAGAAGGTCCGCAAGGAGATGTCGGAGCGCCGCCGGGTGTACGACCAGGTCCAGGAACTCACCGCCCGGATCAAACAGCGCTCCCGGTGATCGTGCGGTCCGCTGCGCAAAGCCGCGGACCGCATCGTGAGGGGGTGTGATGCCGTTCGCGGCACTGCCGGATAGCGCGGCCTGGTGCCATCGCGGCGCGCGGGTGGGTTTCGAAGTGGCCTATTTCCGGCCCGCTGACAGCGGCTACCGGATCGACGGCTGCACCACCGCGGTCGAGGACGGCCTCTCCTGGGTCGTCGAGTACGGCATCACACTGGACGCGGCAGGAGCCACCGCCGCGCCGAGGTCAGCTGCCGAACGGTGGCCGGACGGGCCGTTGTGCCCGCGGCCTATGTTCGTGCCGCCGGCCTTTCCGTCGGACGGCTCGAACAGGCATACCTGCGGGCACCCGATGAAAACGCACACCGGTGCTACGACTACAGCGCACCGGAGTTCGGCTTCTCGTGCCGGTTGGTCTATGACGTATCCGGCCTCGTCCTGAGCTATCCGGGGATCGCCGAGCGGGTCGCCTGAGTCTTCCCGGGAATCGTCCCCGTCCCCCGGGCAGCCCCGTATCTCATCACCGCCGCGTCGGACCGGCCACCACGTCGTAGAAGCGTGTGAAACGCACAGGTATGCGCTCTCGGCGTGTCGGAAGCATCCACAGGTGTGTCGCTAACAGGGTGAAACGCCTCGAGCTGGACTTTTGTGATAACCGGAGCTGTGGATTCCCCAGGTTGTCCACCGCTTTGTCCCCAGGCCACGAGCCGGTCTCGGAGCGAGTTGTCCACACGCTGTTTATCCACAGTATCCACAGGCTGATTCATCCACATCCGCTGAGCTGGGGCGATCCGGTCAGAGGCCTGGGGACAACCTGTGGATTCCTCGAGGATTCCTCGAGGAATCCACAGGTTGTCCACCGATCCGTACACAATGTGCACAACCGGCCCGAATCTGGGGAGGAATCTGGGGACGAGCTGTGTATGCGGTGTGGACAACGAAAACTGTCCACAGCCGTCGCCGATTCATCCTCGAGTTATCCCCGACTCATCCCCAGGCGGACACGCCCTACGAACTGGGAAAACAGGGGAAATCCACAGTTTCCACAGGACCTATTACTACCCCTGTTCTTCATCTAGAAAATTTCTCTTAAAAGCAGGATGTGTGGACAAGTCTCGAGGAACCGCCGGACCGATCCGGGGCCGGACAGAGACAAGGAGAAGAGCGACAGGAACGTCATCGAAGCCGAGAGCCGACGCCGGGACGACACCGCCACGCCGCGTGGTTCGGGGATCGTCGTTTCGGAGGAGCTCTACCGATGGAGCTCTCGCGCACTCCTGCCCGGTCCGTATCCCTCTTCACTCCGGCCGGCCGGACACCGCCGTACTCGGTTGTCCACAGCGATACGAGGGGACGACTGTGGACAGGGGACCGGCGGTTCCTTCGTCACCATCCACAGCTGTTCCCACGCCTCGCCGAACTCTTCCGCGGTGGTGGGATCACGAGGACGGACAGTTGTGGCCGGACTGTCGGTGCCGAGGGCGGAAGGACTATCCTGCACACGGAGGGGCAGCCGAAGCGGTAGCGCGAAACGCGGTACGGTCTAATGTCGGTCGCCTGTGCCAGACCTCCGTGGCCGGCCGGAGCTCCGGCAGCCACAGCGATCGCCGCGCCCCCGGACGGCGGAGTCGGCGCGGCGGGATACACGGGGGCAGTACGGCCGCCGATCCACACTGAACGGGAGAGGACACCTCGGGCGATGGACCTTGCAGGCATGAAGTTTCGGGTCGCGCGTGAGGATTTCGCGGAATCGGTCGCCTGGGTGGCGCGCAGTCTGCCGTCCCGCCCCCCGGTCCCGGTTCTGGGCGGAGTCCTGCTGGTCGCGGACGAGGACGGGTTGACCGTTTCCGGATTCGACTACGAGGTGTCCGCTCAGATGCGGGTCGCCGCGGAGGTCGCCGGGTCCGGCCGGGTACTGGTGTCGGGCAAGTTGTTGGCCGATATCACCAAGGCGTTGTCGAACAAACCGGTGGACGTCTCGGTGGACGGCAGCCGCGTGCTGATCCAGTGCGGCAGTGCGAAGTTCTCGCTGCCGACCATGCCGGTCGAGGATTATCCCCAACTGCCCGAGGTGCCACAGTCCAGCGGCGAGTTGCCGGTGGAGGTGTTCGGTGAGGCGGTCGGTCAGGTGGCCGTCGCGGCCGGCCGCGACGATACGCTGCCCATGCTCACCGGTATCCGGGTCGAGATCGAGGGCCCGCAGGTGGTTCTCGCGGCCACCGACCGGTTCCGGCTCGCGGTACGGCATATCCAGTGGCAGCCGGCGCGGACCGATATCGAGACCGCGGTTCTCATCCCCGCCCGTACCCTGTCCGAGGCCGCGAAGACGCTCGGTGCGGCCGACCGTCCGGTGCAGCTGTCGCTCGGCACCGGAGCCGGTGCCGATGGGCTGCTGGGGATCGTCAACGGTGGCCGCCGGACCACCACACGGTTGCTGGACGCCGAATTCCCCAAGTTCCGCCAGCTACTGCCCAAGGAACACACCTCTATCGCGACGCTCGAGGTCGCGATGCTCACCGAGGCGATCAAACGTGTGGCTCTCGTCGCCGAGCGCGGGGCGCAGGTACGGCTGGAATTCTCCGGAGAGGGCCTGCTGCTGTCGGCGGGAGGTGACGACGCAGGCCGGGCCGAGGAATGGCTGAACGCCGATTTCCGCGGTGAGCCGCTCACCATCGCCTTCAATCCCGGATACCTCATCGACGGGCTGTCCGCACTGCGTTCCGATCGCGTCACCTTCGGCTTCACCACGCCGAGCCGTCCGGCGGTGCTGCTGCCGGCCCGCGAGGAGGAACCGGAGCCGCTCGAATCCGGCGCCTACCCCGCGCTGGAGAGCGATTACATCTACCTGTTGATGCCGGTCCGACTGCCGGGCTGAGCGGGCGTGGTTTCGGAAGCGACCATCCACAGGGAACCCGTACGGCTTACCGGGCTCCTGGTCTCGACCGTGAACCCGCTCGCGTGCGGTGGCGATACTTCCGCAAACCGCCGCTCCGACCTGGGCCGCACCGAGTTATCCACAGCTGTGGATAACTCGGTGGTCGTCTTGCGAACGGTGTGAAGCAGTGCATATCAGGGCTCTGACCTTGCGCGATTTCCGATCTTGGGAGCACGCTGAGATCGAGTTATCCACAGGTCCCAGCGTTTTTCTGGGGGCGAACGGTAACGGCAAGACCAATCTGCTCGAGGCGCTCGGCTATCTGTCCACCCTCGGCTCGCATCGAGTCGCCGCCGATGCTCCGCTGATCCGCACCGGGGCCGACCGGGGCCGGATCGGCGCGAATGTGGTGCACCTGGGCCGGGAACTGCGTATCGATGTGGAGCTGAACCGAGGCGGGGCCAATCGGGCGCAGATCAACCGGTCGCCCGTGCGCCGGCCGCGTGAGATCCTGGGCATCCTGCACACGGTGTTGTTCGCGCCGGAGGATCTTGCCCTGGTGCGCGGCGATCCAGGGGAGCGGCGCCGCTTCCTGGACGACTTGTGTACTGCCCGCCGGCCCGGCCTGGCCGGGGTACGTGCCGATTACGACCGGGTCCTGCGGCAGCGGGCGGCCCTGTTGAAAACCGCCGGCCGCTCCGGCCGCGCGGAGCTCGGCACACTCGATGTGTGGGACGGGCATCTGGCCGGTCACGCCGCGGTGCTGCTCGCGGAGCGCCTGCGCTTGGTGTACGACCTGCATCCGTATCTGAACCGCGCCTATGCCGCGCTCGCTCCGGAGTCCCGCCCGGCCACCATCGGCTACCGCAGCGCGGCACTACCCGGCGAGCTCCTCGATCCGCAGCGCCCGCCCGAGCCCGGCGATACCGCGGTACTGGAGGAAACGCTGCTCCGGGCGGTCGCCGCCACACGAACCAAGGAACTCGAGCGTGGTGTCTGCCTGGTGGGGCCGCACCGGGACGATCTGGAACTGATGCTCGGTGAAACACCTGCCAAGGGTTTCGCCAGCCACGGGGAGTCCTGGTCGTTCGCGCTCGCGCTGCGGCTGGCGGCCTTCGAGCTGCTGCGGGCCGGTGGTACCGAACCGGTCCTGCTGCTCGATGATGTCTTCGCCGAACTCGATCGCCGTCGCCGCACCGCGCTGGCGCGGGTGGCCGGTGAGGCGGAGCAGGTCCTGGTCACCGCCGCCGTGCCCGAGGACGTACCCGCGGAGCTGACCGGAGCCGTGTTACGAGTGACCACGACCGGGGACCCCGAGCATCGTTGCTCCCGTCTCGAACCGGGCCCCTCCGGGACCACACCGCATCCCGCGGACACGCCACCGGAGCCGTTGTGCGGCGAATCACCGGCCCGACGGCCACGCACCGATTCCCATCTTGCGTGAGGGCCGGGGCGTTCGTAGAGTGAGCCGGTACGTCGGCCCGATATCCCATCCGACGTGCGATACAAAGTTATCCACAGCCTGTGGATAACTTGTTCCACCAGGTCGTCGGCCCGCACCCCGGGTAGCGACCGGTTTCGTTCGGCAGCAACCCGCGCAGACAATCGGAAAACGGCCTCTAGCTGGAAAGACGCTCACTGGGGTGGTTGGTTGTCCGTTTCGGGAGCTTCGGTGCCGAGGTGATGTCGTCGGATGTGCACAACCAGAGAAAAACCGGTGGGGGCTGGGGATAACTCACACCGGTGAGTGGAGCCGCGATGACCGACCAGCCCACGACGCCAGGTGGCGCACCCTCCCCGGCGGAGCCGGAGCTCCGTGGAATCGATCTGGCTCGCCGAGCATTGGAAGAGGCCCGCGCGGCGGCGCGGGCAAGCGGCAAATCCATCGGCCAGGGTCGTTCGTCGCCGCGCCGTAGCGGCAGAACCGGAGCCCGTCGCCGCACCGGATGGTCCGGTCCGCGCCCCGACGACCGTGATCCGCAGCAGCTGTCCAAACTCGCCACGTCGATCGCCCGCAGTCGCGGTTGGTCCACCAAGGTCGCGGAGGGCACGGTCTTCGGCCACTGGGCCGGGGTGGTCGGCGAGGATATCGCCGACCACGCCAAGCCGGTGAAACTCGAGAACGGTGTGCTGAGCGTCGCCGCCGAGTCCACGGCCTGGGCCACCCAGTTACGGCTGTTACAGGCGCAGCTGCTGGCGAAGATCGGCGCGGCGGTCGGGCCCGGGGTGGTTCGCTCGTTGCGTATCACGGGACCCACCGCGCCGAGCTGGCGCAAGGGCGAGCGGCATATCCGAGGTCGCGGGCCGCGGGACACCTACGGATAACACGTGGTTTCACGTGGAACGCGCCCGCGTTCGCGGGCACCGGCCCACGGAAACTCTCAGGCCGAATCTGATGGTCTGAAACGCGCGCATCGCGAGGGGACCCGTGCCGGTCCGATTTCCCCCGTCCTCGTTGCCGTCAGGGGTGTCGCAGGTGCACTGTAAGTTGGGCCGCGAAGTAGGATGGAAACGTAAGTCAGCGGCGATACCCTCGGCGCGTTGTGTGCAGCCCTCTGATCCAACCCGGGCCCACGTGCGCTGGCCCACCGCCGTCCCGGGGATCAGCAAGTAAGGAGAGCTACCGACCAGTGGCTGCCAAAGACTCCAAAGCACCAGGTTCGAACGCATCGGAAAAGCAGGACTACGGTGCCTCCTCCATCAAGGTCCTGGAAGGCCTCGAGGCGGTACGGATGCGCCCGGGCATGTACATCGGCTCCACCGGTGAGCGCGGTCTGCACCATCTGATCTGGGAGGTCGTGGACAACTCGGTCGACGAGGCGATGGCCGGCCATGCCACCAAGGTCGAGGTCACCCTCCTCGCCGATGGTGGCGTGCAGGTCGTCGACGACGGTCGTGGTATCCCCACGGGTATGCACGCCCAGGGCATTCCGACCATCGAGGTCGTCATGACCCAGCTGCACGCCGGCGGTAAGTTCGACTCCGATTCGTACGCGGTCTCCGGAGGCCTGCACGGAGTCGGTATCTCCGTGGTCAACGCGCTGTCCAGCCGGCTCGAGGCCGAGGTCGACCATGCCGGCTACCACTGGACCCAGACCTACAAGGACGCGGTTCCGGGGCAGCTGATCCAAGGTGAACCGACAAAAGCCACCGGCACCACCATCCGGTTCTGGGCGGATCCGGCGGTTTTCGAAACCACCACCTACAACTTCGAGACGGTTTCGCGCCGGTTGCAGGAGATGGCCTTCCTGAACAAGGGCCTCACCATCGTCCTCACCGACGAGCGGGTCAGCGATACCGAGGTCACCGACGAGGTGGTCAGCGATACCGCCGAGGCGCCCAAACACGGCGAGGGCGAATCCACCGCCACCGAGCACAAGGTGAAGACCCGCACCTATCACTATCCGGGTGGGCTGGAGGATTTCGTCCGGCATATCAACCGCACCAAGCAGCCGATCCACAATTCGGTGGTCTCGTTCAGCGGTAAGGGCACCGGGCACGAGCTCGAGGTCGCCATGCAGTGGAACTCCGGATACTCCGAGTCGGTGCACACCTTCGCCAACACCATCAACACCCACGAGGGCGGTACGCACGAAGAGGGTTTCCGTGCGGCGCTGACCACCGTGGTCAACCGGTACGCGAAGGACAAGAAGCTTCTCAAGGACAAGGACGGCAACCTCACCGGCGACGATATCCGCGAGGGCTTGGCCGCCATCGTGAGCGTGAAGGTGAGCGAGCCCCAGTTCGAGGGGCAGACCAAGACCAAACTCGGCAATACCGAGGTGAAATCGTTCGTGCAGCGCACCTGTAACGAACATCTGGCGCACTGGTTCGAGGCCAACCCGGCCGATGCCAAGACCATCGTCAACAAGGCGGTGTCCTCGGCGCAGGCCCGGGTCGCCGCCCGTAAGGCGCGCGAGCTGGTCCGGCGCAAGAGCGCGACCGATATCGGTGGTCTGCCCGGCAAGCTGGCCGACTGCCGGTCCAAGGATCCGAGCAAATCCGAGATCTACATCGTCGAGGGCGACTCCGCCGGTGGTTCGGCCAAGTCCGGCCGGGATTCGATGTACCAGGCGATCCTGCCGTTGCGCGGCAAGATCATCAACGTGGAGAAGGCCCGGATCGACAAGGTCCTCAAGAACGCCGAGGTCCAGTCGATCATCACCGCGTTCGGCACCGGTATCCACGACGAGTTCGACCTCAGCAAACTGCGCTACCACAAGATCGTCCTGATGGCCGATGCCGACGTGGACGGCCAGCATATTTCCACCCTGCTGCTGACCCTGCTGTTCCGGTTCATGCGCCCGCTGATCGAGCACGGCCACGTGTTCCTGGCCCAGCCACCGCTGTACAAGCTGAAGTGGCAGCGCACCGAGGCCGAGTTCGCCTATTCCGACCGGGAGCGGGACGGGCTGCTCGAGGCCGGTCTGGCGGCCGGGAAGAAGATCAACAAGGACGACGGTATCCAGCGCTACAAAGGCCTGGGTGAGATGAATCCGAAGGAACTGTGGGAGACCACCATGGACCCCTCGGTCCGCGTACTTCGGCAAGTGACGCTGGACGACGCCGCCGCAGCGGATGAACTGTTCAGCGTCCTGATGGGCGAGGATGTCGCGGCGCGTCGCAGTTTCATCACCCGTAACGCCAAGGACGTCCGCTTCCTCGACGTGTAGGAGCGGTGGTTCGCCCGCAGCGCACCGGCGCGCGGTGATCCACCGTATCCATCAGTACCTAGGAGATTCGCATGACCGATACAACTCTGCCGCCCGAGAGCGCGGGTGACCGGATCGAACCGGTCGATATCCAGCAGGAAATGCAGAACAGCTACATCGATTACGCGATGAGCGTGATCGTGGGCCGCGCGCTGCCCGAGGTCCGGGACGGCCTCAAACCGGTGCACCGCCGCATCCTGTACGCGATGCACGACAACGGGTACCGGCCCGACCGCAGCTACGTGAAGTCCGCGCGTCCGGTCTCCGACACCATGGGTAACTACCACCCGCACGGCGACTCGGCCATCTACGACACCCTGGTCCGGATGGCCCAGCCCTGGGCGATGCGGTACCCGCTGGTCGACGGCCAGGGCAACTTCGGTAGTCGCGGTAACGACGGTGCCGCCGCCATGCGCTACACCGAATGCCGGCTCACCCCGCTGGCCATGGAGCTGCTCCGCGAAATCGACCACGAGACCGTCGATTTCATCCCGAACTACGACGGCAAGACCCAGGAACCGGTGGTCCTGCCCAGCCGTGTGCCGAATATGCTGATGAACGGCAGCAACGGTATCGCGGTCGGTATGGCGACCAATATTCCGCCGCACAACCTCAACGAGCTGGCCGAGGCCATCTACTGGGCGCTGGACAACCACGACGCCGACGAGGAAACCACTCTGGCCGCCTGTATGGAGCGGGTCAAAGGACCGGACTTCCCCACCGCCGGCCTGATCGTCGGCACCCAGGGTATCCACGACGCCTACACCACCGGACGCGGTTCCATCCGGATGCGCGGTGTGGTGGAGATCGAGGAGGACAGCCGCGGCCGCACCACCATCGTCATCACCGAGCTGCCCTACCAGGTCAACACCGACAACTTCATCAACGCGATCGCCGAGCAGGTCAAGGACGGTCGGATCGCCGGTGTGGCCGATATCCACGACGAATCGTCGGACCGGGTGGGCCTGCGCATCGTGGTCACCGTCAAACGGGACGCGATCGCGAAGGTCGTGCTGAACAACCTCTACAAGCACACCCAGCTGCAGACCAGTTTCGGCGCGAATATGCTCTCCATCGTCGAGGGTGTGCCGCGTACCCTGCGGCTGGATCAGATGATCCGGCTGTATGTGAACCATCAGTTGGAAGTCATCATCCGGCGCACCCGCTACCTGCTGCGTAAGGCGGAAGAGCGGGCCCATATCCTGCGCGGCCTGGTCAAGGCGCTGGATATGCTCGACGAGGTCATCTCGCTGATCCGCCGCTCGGCCAATACCGATACCGCGCGCACCGGTCTGATGGATCTACTCGATATCGACGAAATCCAGGCGACCGCTATCCTGGATATGCAGTTGCGGCGCCTGTCCGCGCTGGAGCGGCAGAAGATCGTCGACGAACTGGCCAAGCTCGAAGCCGAAATCGCCGATCTGAAGGACATTCTGGAGAAGCCGGAACGCCAGCGCGCGATCGTCAAGGACGAGCTGGCCGAGATCGTGGAGCGCTACGGGGACGACCGCCGTACCCAGATCGTCTCCGCCGACGGTGATGTCGCCGACGAGGATCTGATCGCCCGCGAGGACGTGGTGGTCACGATTACCGAGACCGGTTATGCCAAGCGCACCAAGACCGATCTCTACCGCAGCCAGAAACGCGGTGGTAAGGGTGTGCAGGGTGCCGGGTTGAAGCAGGACGATATCGTCAAGCACTTCTTCGTGACCTCGACCCACGACTGGTTGTTGTTCTTCACCAACAAGGGTCGTGTCTACCGTGCCAAGGCATACGAATTGCCCGAGGCCAACCGCACCGCGCGCGGTCAGCACGTGGCGAATCTCCTGGCCTTCCAACCGGATGAGAAGATCGCCCAGATCATTCGGATCAAGTCGTACGAGGATGCCTCCTACCTCGTTCTGGCTACCCGGAAGGGCCTGGTCAAGAAGTCGCGCCTCGTCGACTTCGATTCCAATCGCAGCGGTGGCATCGTCGCGGTGAACCTGCGCGACAACGACGAATTGGTCGGCGCCGTACTGTGTTCCGCCGATGACGATCTGCTGCTGGTATCGGCGCAGGGTCAGTCGATCCGCTTCTCCGCCACCGACGAGGCGCTGCGCCCGATGGGTCGCGCCACCTCCGGTGTGCAGGGCATGCGGTTCAATGCCGACGATGCCCTGCTGTCGCTGAATGTGGTCCGCGATGGGACATATCTGCTGGTAGCCACCTCGGGCGGATATGCCAAGCGGACTGCCATCGAGGAATACACCGCCCAGGGGCGCGGCGGAAAAGGTGTATTGACGATCCAGTACGACACCCGGCGTGGCACCCTGGTGGGTGCGCTCATCGTCGACGACGACGACGAACTGTACGCGATCACCTCCAGTGGAGGGGTTATTCGCACCGCCGCCCGGCAGGTCCGTAAGGCCGGTAGGCAAACCAAAGGCGTGCGATTGATGAACCTCGCCGAGGGCGATACCTTGCTTGCGATCGCACGTAACGCCGACGAACCCGAGCAGATCGACGGCGGCGGTTCTCCCGACCAGTAAACCCATATCGGCGGCAAAGAACGGATCCGAGGATTCCCATTGACCACTCCGAAACAGCCGAGCGACGAGCGGCAGCAGACGAACGGTGTGACCGAGCGGGTCACCCCGTCACCGATCCCGCCGCGCCCGATCCAGCGGCCGGGTGATGCCGCGGACAACGAGCAGGCCGGTGGCGGCCAGCCGGGCGGGGCGCCCGCCGGTGGTCTGCAGCCCGAAAAACAGGAGCAGCAAGGCGAATTCACGGCCGAGTCACCCAATGCGCAGGGGGATCGCAATCCTGCGCAGCCCAGCGGCCCGCCCGGTGGCGGGCCGCAGGGTGGTGGTACCGGCGACCAGCAGGGCGGTAACGGTGGCGGCGCGGAAGGGGGCCGCTTCCAGGAGGGCTGGTCCCAGCTACCGCAGCGGGAACCCCAGTCGAATCTGCCGCAGCGGGAGCCTCAGTCGAATCTGCCGCAGCGGGAGCCTCAGTCGAATCTGCCGCAGCGGGAGCCTCAGTCGAATCTGCCGCAGCGGGAGCCTCAGTCGAATCTGTCCCGCCCGGGGCATATGCCTGTCAGCGGGGGACAGCAGCGAGTGGGGTTGAGCGGCGGGGTCACCAACGCCCGCACGACCAGTGATCTGGCGGCCAAGGCGGCGCGTAAAGAAGCGGCCATGGCCAAATCCGTTGGCCTGGACGGGCCCACCCGCAGTATCGCCCGGCCCGAACTGGTGAAGGATATGCCGGATCTGTCCGATATCCGGCATCCGCTGCCCACCGAGCAGCCTCCGCACGTACCGCACGCTCCGCATAATCCGCCGCCCGTGGCGCCGGTTCCGAAGCCGGCCGCCCGAAGCCTGCCGCAGGCGATTCTCGGCGGTGAACCGCTGCGGGCGACCGTGCAGGTTCGCCGGATCGACCCGTGGTCCACGCTGAAGATCACCCTGGTGATCAGCGTCGCCATGTTCTTCGTGTGGATGATCGCGGTCGCGCTGCTGTACATGGTGCTGGCGGGCATGGGCGTCTGGGAACGGCTCAACAGCACCTTCACCGATATGGTGTCGCCGGACAGCGGGTCGGTGGGCCTCATCGACGCCGGTACGGTATTCGGCTATGCCGGGGTGATCGGTTTGATCAATGTCGTGCTGTTCACCGCGCTGGCGACCGTCGGCACGTTCATCTACAACCAGTGCTGCGATATGGTCGGCGGTATCCAGGTCACTCTGGCCGACCCGGACTGAATCACCCGCTCCACGCGGCGGCCGGTGCCCGGTGCGGGTGCCGGCCGCCGGTGTTTTCGGTGGACTTACAGTCCCCTGACCAGCGGTTTTGGTTCTAGGCGATCTGGTCGGGTAATCTCTATCGCGGTTCGGATACGAACCCGCGGGTCTATAGCTCAGGCGGTTAGAGCGCTTCGCTGATAACGAAGAGGTCGGAGGTTCAAGTCCTCCTAGACCCACATTCTCGATATATCGCAACGACCCTCGAGCCGATATGGTTCGAGGGTCGAGTTGTTTTTCCAGCGTATTTCGTAGCATTTGCCGATTCGCTGTCCGGTGCGGGTCACGGGACCGTCCGGAGTTAGGCTTTATCCATGAAATACGTTCTCACCATCGGAATTGTCGCTGCGGTTCTCATCGGGATCAACAAACTGCGCCGGCGTGACGATGCCGATCTCTGGCACGAGGTCACCACGCGCTGATCTCGCCGCGGTCGACGTCCGACATCATTACCGGAATGCCCGGTAGGAGCCGGGTAGCTGTGTGATTCACGGCCGGGCCAGCAGTTCCACCACCGAGTACACCTGCTCGGTGGTGGGCGTCGGTAGATTGTCCCGGCCGTGGATCAGGCCGAGCCCGATGTACACCATGGCACCGGCTCGCAGGGCGGCCTGGTTCTCGTCGAAACCGAGATCGAGCATGGTGTTGCGCAGGGTTTCGAAGACCCGCTGATCGAGGGTGCGTACCGCGGCCGCCACCTTGGGATTGTTCCGCGACCATTCACGTACCGTCGTTTCCACCATCCAATGACGGTGATCGACCAGCATCGCCGCCATCTTCTCGATACGTTCCTCCAGCGGAATCGCCGCGAAGGCGCCCAATTCCCGCACCGCTTCGCTCTGTATCGCGCTCCAGCGGTCCGCCATCGCCGCCGTGAGCTGGTCGATATCGTCGAAATGCCAGTAGAAGCTGCCCTTGGTGACACCGAGTTCCTGGCACAACCGCGGAATGCGGATCGATCCGACACCCTCGCGGGCGAGGAGGCCCAGCGCACCGTCCACCCAATCGTCGTAGGACAGCCGGGTGGAGGATCGGCGGCGACGCTGCTGCGCCTGGGCCTTCTTCGATCTGGGCCTGGTGGGACGCTCGGTGGGCGGGCCGGGGAGCGAAGAGGTCGAATCCGCCGTCATCGGTCCAATGGATCAGAGCTGGGTCTCATACCCCGATGGTAGGGGAGACGGCTCGCGGCCTTGGTGTATTCGGTGTTCGAGGAGCCGGTGCGGAACGGATTCCGGCACTGTCCCGAAACGGGAGTCGCGTTTCGCTCCCATTTTCCATACTTAGCAGTACTGTATGGTCCATACTTTTCGGTATGGCGAGTGGTCGCGGCAGGGTGCCGCGCCGCCGGCATATGGCAGCAGTCGCCGACCTGGTTGTCCGGGCGGGGACCGGCGAGGAGAAATGATGTCGGTACCAACGGTGGACCCGGACGAGAACACGGAACGCGCGACGAGGGGCTGCCCGACCGCCTTCGGTTACTGGAGTGCCCGCGAGAACCCGCGGGTGCGGCGTGCCGAACGACTCGTGCGCCTGCTCACCGGATCCGAACTCTTTCCCACAGACGAACAGGCGCGGGCGCTGTGTGCGGATATGTTCTCGGGAGACCCCGTGGCCGAACGGTTCGTCGCCGAGGTGATGCGTAGCGGGCCCGGCCGCGAGGATGGACGGCAACTGCTCGAAACCGCCCTGCGTGACGGTATCGAGAGTATCCCCGAGCCCCCGGAGGCCATGCGGGCGCTGTTCGCGGAATTCGACACTGTTCCCGACTGGGTCCAGCCCGAACTCGTCGAGCGGGGCGCCGCCGTCTGGCGCCGCTGGGGCACCATGCTCTTCAATTTCGCCGGTGCGGAAACCCTGGAGATGTACACCGAGGCCGCGGTCGCTACCCCGCTGTCGCTGGCGGGTGGCTATGCCGGCGACAGCGCGTTGCGCCGCTTCCTGGAAACCTGCCGCTTCTGGATGGACGTCTCCCGGCCCGGCGCATTGCTGACGCCGGGGTCGGCGGGGCGGGCCACAGCATTGAAGGTCCGGATCATGCACGTTTCGGTGCGGTCGGGGGTGATGCGGCATCCGGAATGGGATATCGAGCGGTGGGGCCTGCCGATCAGCCAGACCTACCAACTGCTGACCCTGATCGCGGGAAGCACCATCCCGGGGCTCGGCCTGTGGGCCCTCGGCTACCAGACCACCCCCGGTGAGTTCCGGGCGCTGCTGCATTTCCAGAAGTACATGGGGTACCTGCTGGGCGTACGCCTGACCTGGCATCCGGAAACGGTGGCCGACACTCTGCGGGTCATGGCGATGACCATGGTGGCCCGGGCCCACGACTCCGGCGCGCAGGGCGCGGAGTTGATCGAGTCGTATCCCGCCGCCTTCGCGCCCCGGCCGGAGCACCGCGGTCTCGCCCGCTTGCGGGCGCACTACAACTATCGGATCAATTCCGCCTATCCGGCTCTGTACATGCTGCCCACCACCCGCCGCAACTACCGGATGCCGGCCGCTTTTCCCTGGATTCTGCTACCGATCGCCCGGATCCCGCTGGTCGCTCTCCTGGAGCTACTGCGCCGCATCCCGCCGCTCGGCCGTGTCCACGAACAGCTCATGCTGTGGCACCGGGAGAACTGGTACCGGGAACAGATGCAGGGCCGGGAGGCCGAGTTCCAGGCGGTCGGCGCACTGCGGCGGTGAGTGCGGTCGCGGTCGGCGGGTACCCTTGTTTGACGGTGTACGTGCCGGAACGCTACTGTTTCGCAGGCGACTTGCGGGCCGGTCCGCATATCCGCTCGGGGCCTTAGCTCAATTGGCAGAGCACTGCCTTTGCAAGGCAGGGGTTAGGGGTTCGATTCCCCTAGGCTCCACTTCCGATCTGCTGGGGGCGGCAGATCGCGTTCAACAGGTGGTCGCGGTGGCGATCGCCCCACTCTTCCAATGGCCGCAATGCTCGGGCCAGGTCCCGGCCGAGCGGCGTAAGCGAATATTCGACCCGAGGCGGGACCTCGGGGTACACCTCCCGGCGCACCACCCCGCTGGCCTCCAGCTGCCGCAGGTTCTCGGTGAGTACCTTCTCGCTCACCCCGTCGAGCGTGCGCCGGATCTGCCCGAACCGCTGTGGGTCCTCGCCGAGCACCCACATGAGATGCATTTTCCATTTGCCGCCGACCACATCGATGGCCAGCGACATACCGCAAATATCGTGATCCGCGTCACGGGCAACGGTCACCGTGTCCTCCTCACCTCGTTACGGACCTCGCGGTAAGCAACCCCACCCGAAAGTGCGTTCTTGTTCGACTCTACCTGCGCGTACCAGCATTGATATCGGCGCCGAACCTTCTGAACCACTACGGAAACGGAAAAGGACACCCCGATGTCTCACCAGAACACCCGGTCGGTCAGCGTTATCGGTTTGGGGCCCATGGGCCAGGCGATGGTCCGCGCTTTCCTCGCGGCCGGCGTCGAGGTCACCGTGTGGAATCGCAGCGCCGCGAAAGCGGAGGCCATGGTGCGCGAGGGTGCGAAACGGGCCCCCACCGTCGCCGAAGCGCTCGACGCCAACGAGGTGATCGTGCTGAGCCTGACCCACTATGCCGCGATGTACGACGTCCTCGGCCGAGCCACCGACCGGCTGACGGGGAAGGTGATCGCCAACCTCTCCTCCGATTCGCCCGAGAATGCCCGAAAGGCGGCGGCCTGGGCGCGTTCCCACGGGGCCCGGTTCCTTTCCGGCGGTTTCATGTCGGTGGGTGATGACATCACCCACCCGGCGTCCTACATCTTCTACAGCGGGCCGCGAGAGGTTTTCGATGCCTGTGCCGAACTACTCCGGCCGTTGAGCCCGCAGGAGTACCTGGGCGCGGACGACGGCCTGGCGCAGGTCTTCTACCAGGCGCTGCTGACCGTGTTCCATCCCTGGATGCTCGCGTACGACCAGGCGCTGGCCGTGATCGCCGGCTCGGGTAACGAGATCGGCCGGTTCCTCCCGTACGCACTGCGTTTCAGCGAGGCGTTCCCCGCCTTCATGACCCAGTACGCGGAGGCCGCCGAGAGCGGGGGATGGGGGGATCTCGCCTCCTTCCGGATGATGGACGCGGGTGCGCAGCACGTCATCGACGCGAGCGAGGAAGCCGGTGTCGATGCCACCCTCTCCCGGACCGCGCAGGGTTTGTGGCGGCGGGCGCTGTCGGCATCCGAAGCGGCCGGGCGGCCGGTGCCGATCTTCGAGCTGCTGCGGTCGGCTGCTGCCTGAGCTCCGAGAAGATGGTGTGCGGGCCCGGGTCGTTCTGCCCGGGCCCGCCCGCGGACCGCGATACCTTCGCTCATGGCGTTTTTCAGCGCGCGGCACAGCTGCCGGAGGTTGCCGGAGCTGGGTCCGGTGATCCGGCTCGGTCGAAAGCCGGGGCGCCCCCTGCGGTCCCGTTTTCTGATTCGCCCCGGGACCGGCAGGGGGTTATACGCGCGTGCCGCCGCTGTCCCCGCGGGTACCGGCCTGGCGCGTTTTCTCGGTGATCGTCGCGGCGTATTCCTGATGATCCACGCCGGGAAGTTGTTCGAGGGTCAGGCTTTCGATATCCCAGCGCGGACGAGCGTCGGCGATGAAACGGATGGCATCGCGAACGAAGCGTTCCGCGAACGGTTTTCCGATATGTGCCGACGGTGTGTAGAGCCGCAGCCAACCCAGGAGATCGGCGGCCGTACCCGCTATACCCGTGGCCGTAACGGGATCGCCGGAGTCGGTGGTGTCCGGTAGGAGCAGGCTGGTGGGAGAGACGCCGAGTGCGACCGCGAGAGCCATCAGATCATCCACGTCGACCCGGCGCTCCCCGCGCTCGATCCGCGACAATCCGAGAACCGGAATGGGCCGGCCCAACTCCTCCAGGCGCCGGGCCAGATCGGCGTAGCCGAGGTTCAGCCGAGTGCGGTATCGAAGGACATTTTCGCGCACGGTATCCCCGGTAGGGCCCAAAGGGTTCTTCTTGATCACCACCTGACCAGGGTTATCTATCGAAATGATGGAGTCAAGAATCGTTTCGATAGAGGCATCTCCGGTGCTGTGGGCGCTCGGGGACGGTCGATTCGATCAAGTTGTTGTCTATCAAAATGATGTAATCAACTATTATTTCGATAGACAACAGGCCATGGCTCACCTCGGGCGGGGTGCGTCGGAAGCCGTCTGTGGGTCCGGCGGGTCGCCGGAGATCCGAGGTTCGCCGCGAACCTCGACGGCATTCGCGTGCACATCGGAGTCGCCCGTGACGGGAGCGGCGCCGAAGCGTAGGTTTGAGGATGTCGACCCTGTTGGAACGAGTGGAGAACCTGTAATGCCCGCTGCCAACGCCGTGCCCGGGAGCGACGGATCGGATTGGAGACGGGGGAGGGTTTTCTGGTTCGACTCGGAAAAAGGGTTCGGCTACATCAAACCCGATGACGGAACCGAACAGGTCTTCGTGGAATACCGGTGCATCGAAACCGACGGCTATCGGACTCTGCACGCGGGTCAGCCGGTGCTGTTCGTCAGCACCGTCCGGCCGCGCGGCCACGAGGCGGTGACGGTGCGGCCCGACAAGGCGGGCGGACCGCACGATATCGCTGTCGGTATCGACCCGCTGTAACCGTCACGGAAGTGCTTCCCGGCTCCTCGGCCGTGGAATCACGGCTTGCGCCGGGAGCATTCGTGTTCGCACGTCGCGCGACGATACGTCGCCGGCCCCGGATCCACAGGACCCGGGGCCGGCGAGAAGTGTGAAAGCGGTATCCGGAGAGATCAGAGTGGCCGGGCGTCGATGACCTTGCGCAGCCGCGCTTTATCGCGTTCGAGCTTGCGGGCTTCGTAGGCGATCGGGAAGTAGCGCAACCGTTCCGGCAGCAGCGGCAGCAGCCGGGCGATGAACCAGCCGAGGATCCGCAGCTTGCGCTCGTCGGAATCGCTCCAGGTGAGACCCAGTTTCCGCCGTGCCGCCTCCGGGGTGGTGCCTACGGTGACGAAGTACTGCATCCGGCCCACCGGGCCGGTTACCGTCCGCCACAGCGGATGAAGGATTCGCGGCAACTGGGTCGGCGGCGCGATGGTCCGGATGACCTTCAGGTAGTCCTGCGCGGTCTGGGTGGCCTCCAGATGGTTCTCCACCTGCTCGGCGAAGAACTTCTCGAAGTCGGCGTAGGTGGCGGGGAGTTCCTTGGGCGGTACCGAGAAGTTCCGCATCAGCTGCAGGGCCTCGCTGTAGTACTCCTCTTTCTCGACCTCGGTGAGCGGCCGCTTGGCGAAGTATTTCGCGTTCTCGGCGAAGGCGAAGGTGCCGGTGTGCAGTACCCAGGCCCAGGGCCCGCTGGAGAGGGCGGTATGGCGTACGCCCTTGGCGTCGGTGGTGTTGAGGGTGGCATGCATCTTGCGCAACCGCTCGGTCTCACCGAGCGATTCCTCGCCCCCGTAGGTCCACATCATCACGGCGGACAGGCTGCGTACCGCGCGACCGACAGGGTCGGTGCGGAAGGTGGAGTGGGCATCCACCACCGCGGAGATGGTGGGCTCCATGGTCTGCAACAGGAATGCCGAGCCCGCGGTGAGGGAGAAAGTGATCAGGCCGGTTTCGTCCCAGGTCCGGGTGCCGGGGCCGAACGGGCGTCGCTCGGCCGGAGCTGGGGTGTCGCTGGCTGCGACGTCGACGGACGCGGTCATGCGGATCTCCCTTGATCTACTGCGTTGATCTGTTGAGACGATGATACTCCAAATATCTCACCATTGCGCTGGTATGCGGGCGCCGTGCGTTCCGCGGGCGCGAGCTGGTGAAGTCGATCGAATCCGAGTGACCTGTGCGACGGTACGGCCGATGGTGACCTGGGCCCGGATATGAGAGCGGGCCTCGGCGAAGGGGGGGAGTTAGCCGAGGCCCGCGTAAGGTCGGCCCGGGGGGGAGGGGCCGACGCGTTCGATCCTACGCGATATCCGTGGTTTGCGTGCACAAGGGGCTCGAGAGTTTCGAACTTTTTCTGGCGCAGGTCACAGGCTTGTGAGCATGCTTTCGTGGTGCCGTCTCCGGCTCGTGCGGATGCTTCGGAGCGGCCCTGCTGGACGCTCGAAACCCTTGCCGTCCATTGTTTTATGCCTTCGAAGAGCTGTCGGTACCGCATGGTCCGGGGCCGGTGCAACACCTGCGAGAGTCGCGACCGGCGAACCTGTCGGACCGTGCTGCCATCATGCCGCTATGCGCCGCGGCCATGAGTACCGGTACCTGCCCTCGGGCCCGCCGATCCGCGTATCGGCGTCCGCCGAGTCGAGTGCTCCGCCGCGCGCGGCTACATGGGCCGCCGGAGCGAGTTCCGGATCGGTGGCCCCGTGTACCGGCTCCCCGGGGCGCGGTCACGTCGGGCAACGGCCTTTCTCATCGCGGGCGGTCTTCGGGGAACCGGATAAATCGGATGAAAACCTCGGTCGCCGAGACGATACTGACTCGATATCGGCCGGTTGCCGAAAGCGCTCCGGGTCGGTGGCATGAGACCGCCGGCGAATACGAACTCGTCCCGACCGCTCCCCGAATCAGGAGAATCATGCCCGACGCAATAGTCGCCGAGGGTCTCGTCAAGAACTACGGCCGAAACGTACGTGCCCTCGACGGACTGGATCTCACGGTGCCTGAGGGCACCGTGACGGCCCTGCTCGGTCCCAACGGGGCCGGTAAGACCACCACCGTGCGGGTGCTGACCACCCTGCTGGTCCCCGATTCGGGCCGGGCGACCGTCGCCGGTATCGATGTGCTCGCCCACCCTCGCGCTCTTCGTTCCCGGATCGGCGCCTCGGGCCAGTACGCGGCGGTCGACGAATACCTCACCGGCTTCGAGAATCTCGAGATGGTCGGCCGGCTCTACCACATGGGCACGCGACGCAGTAAAGAGCGCGCACGGGAGCTGCTGGAGCGCTTCCGGCTCAGCGATGCCGCCGATCGCCCCGTCCGGGGCTACTCCGGCGGTATGCGTCGTCGGCTCGACCTGGCCGGAGCGCTCGTGGCCGATCCTCCCGTGCTGTTCCTGGACGAACCCACCACCGGCCTGGACCCACGCGCCCGACTGGACCTCTGGGACGTTATCGAGGAGTTGGTCGCCGGGGGGACCACCCTGTTGCTCACCACCCAATACATGGAAGAGGCCGACCGACTGGCGGATGCGATCGCCGTGATCGACCGGGGGCAGGTGATCGCTCGGGGGACCGCGGACGAACTGAAAACCCTCGTCGGCGGTGACCGGATCGAACTGACCGTGGATCACGCCGACAATCTCGCGGTGGCACAGCAGGCCCTGGCCGTACTCGCGGACGGCGATATCCATCTGGAACCCGGATTGCGCCGGATGGTGGTACCGGTACGGGACGGCTCCCAGGCATTGGTAACCGCCATCGGCCGACTGACCGACCACGGCGTGAAGATCAACGATATCGGGTTGCGGCGTCCCTCCCTCGACGACGTCTTCCTCACTCTGACCGGCCACGAGGCCGAGATCCCGGTGAACGGTGCGACGGAACCGGAGAGCCGGGATCCCGACTCGACACGGGATCCCACCGGGGCGCCGGAGCCGGCGGACCACCCCGGGCCCGATGGGGTGCGAAAGACGGAAGAACTCGAGGCAATGGAAGGAAGAGACCGATGACCGCGGTGGCAGCGGCCGAGGACATGCGGGAGAACATCGCCTTGGCCGAACGAATTTCCATGGTGGTCAGCGATAGCCTGACCGTTACCAAGCGCAATGTCATCAAGATCAAGCGGGTGCCCGATGTACTGATCTTCAGCACGCTCTCGCCGATCATGTTCGTGCTCTTGTTCGCTTATGTCTTCGGGACCGCGATCGACATACCGGGGCTCGAAGGCGGTTACCGCGAGTTCATCGTCGCGGGCATCTTCGTACAGACCGTGGTGTTCGGCTCCACATTCACCGGTCTCAGCCTCGCCGAGGATATGCAGAAGGGCATCATCGACCGGTTCCGGTCCCTGCCGATGGCCCCGTCCTCGGTACTCGTCGGGCGCACGGTCAGCGACGTGGTGATCAATGTGGTCAGCCTGGTGGTCATGTCACTGACCGGGTTGGTGGTCGGCTGGCGTATCCGGGGGTCGTTGTTCGACGCGATGCTCGCCTATGCCCTGCTGTTGCTGTTCGCCTACGCGATCTCCTGGATCATGGCGGTGGTCGGCCTGATCGTGCGCACCCCGGAGGTGTTCAACAATGCCAGTTTCATGGTGATCTTCCCGCTCACCTTCCTGGCCAACACCTTCGTGCCGATGGACGACCTGCCCACCCCGCTGCGGGTGTTCGCCGAATGGAACCCGGTATCCGCACTCACCCAGGCCACTCGCGAACTGTTCGGCAACACCGCGCCGATCGCCGACGGTTCGACGGCCTGGTCGATGCAGCACCCGGTGGCGGCCACCTTGATCTGGGTGGTGTTGATCCTGGCCGCCTTCGTACCGCTGGCGCTGCGCCAGTACCGCAGGACCGTCAGCCGCTGAGACCGCTCAGCCCTCGGCGTCGGCGGGGGTGCCGGTCTCCGGTGCCGCGCTGCTGTTCCGGGAATACCCGATCCGGGGCGGCGCGGCGGCCGGCTCGGGAGGTTGCGGACGCTTACTACGCGCCAGCCACGCCGCACCGCCCGCCGCCGCCACCCCGGCGACGGCCAGCAAGCGATAGCGGGAACGACCGGATTGACGCGGTGGCCTCGAGCTCATGGTTCAACTCTGGCACAGCGCGCCGGATAACGCAGATCGCCAGCTCAGCGCGTTCTTCCGGGCGTGGAGTGGGTCACCGGCGCGTCACGGCCGCGCGTCGCTCGTGGCACGATGGGCTGGTGAGTACGACACGCCGTACCCGGCAGGCAGCGCGCCGTGAGCTCGTCCGACCACCGACCACACGGGCCATGCGATGAACCCGCAGCAACCTTCGCCGCCGGCCCCGGTATGTGTTCGGCACACCGACCGTCCCACCGGTCTCTCCTGCACCCGGTGTGGCCGACCGGCCTGCCCGGAATGTCTGCGTCCGGCCTCGGTCGGCCAGCACTGCGTCGACTGCTTGCGTGCCGGCCAGCGCGATACCCCGAAGGTGCGGACGGTGTCGGGATCGGTGGCGGGCCGAAGCTCCGTCCCGGTCGTCACCTACACCTTGATCGTCCTCAATGTGCTGGTCTACGCCATCACCGCGGCGCAGTCGGGCAGTGTGATGGAAAACGAGCGCGCTTCCGCGTTGTTCGTCGACTGGGTGATGTATCCGCCGGCGGTCGCCGCCGGTGAGTGGTGGCGGATACTCGGATCGGGATTCCTGCACTACGGGCTGATCCATCTGCTGCTGAACATGTTCGCGCTCTACATCGTGGGCCGGGATATCGAACTGGTCCTCGGCCGGGCCCGCTACTTGGCCGTTTACCTGATCTCGCTGCTCGGTGGATCGGCGGCGGTGATGCTACTGGCCCAGAACAGCCTCACCGCCGGGGCATCGGGCGCGGTGTACGGGTTGTTCGGCGCCATCACGGTGATCCTCATCCGGTTGCGGCAGAATCCGAACAGCATGTTGATCCTGATCGGTATCAACGTCTTCATCAGCTTCTCGTTGCCCGGTATCTCACTCTGGGGGCATCTCGGCGGGCTCGCCGCCGGAACCCTGGCCACCCTCGGCATCCTGTTCCTACCGGCCTGGGCCCGGGTCCGTACGCCGGAAAAGGCGCGGCTGGTGGGTGTGGTCGCGCTCGCGGCTCTGGCCGTGGTGATAGTGGTGCTCACAGCGCTGGCGGCGGTATCGCTGCGCTGAGGAAGCGCTCAGCGAGCGGCCTCGCCGCGCAGGCGCAGTTCCTTGCGCAGGGTTTCGTAGACCTCTTCCGGGCTGGTGCCGAGATCCCAGCGGCCGAAGATGAACAGTCGTTCGTTGCCGAGGTGATCCACATCGATCTCCAACATCGGCGATTTACGTCCCAGCCGCCGGTAGCCGACCACTCGCACGCGCAGTATCCGGCTCCGGCTGTACTCGGTGACACCGGTGAGCGTGCGTAGTACCAGCAGCGGCTCGTCACCGGGTATCACCGCGAGCCTGGGTCGCTGCCGGACGCCCAGTGCGGCCAGTCCGAGCAGCACCACCGCCGCCACCGCGAGCAGGAATTTCCCGGGTGCCTCGGTGGTCGCTACGGCGGCGGCCGCGAGTACCACCCCGCCGATACCGACCGCGATCAGCGCGGGCAACGGGGTTGTCCAGGTCAGGCGTGGTTCCGTGCTTTCGTGCGGCACGCTGTGTCGTCCCCCTCTGTCCAAAGGTTATCCACAGGTTTATCCACAGGTGTGCATTAATTACACCCATGTAAGCCTCGGACCAGCGGAGCTAGCGCCACCGCATCGTCATGATCAGACCCACAACCATCAGCCCGAACCCGATGAGGAAGTTCCAGGCGTTGAGCTCACTCATCCAGCTGATCTGATCGGCCGCGAGGTAGTAGACCAGCAGCCATACCAGCCCGGCCAGCATGAAGCCCAGCATGATGGTGACGTACCACACCGGTGAGGGACCGGCTGCCTTCACCTTCACCGGTGTCCTGCTGGCGGGATTGATCGTGTAGTCGGTCTTCTTCCGGACCTTCGACTTGGGCATGGTGTCCTCGTGTTCAGCGTGCAGGTCGTATTCCCAGGCTATCCCACCAGGTAATCGTTTCGATGCCCAGCGGCCGAACCGCGGACCGGACACGACGGTACGGCCGCCGAGCACGTAATCTTTGTGCATGCGTGTTCTGGTCGTCGACAACTACGACAGCTTCGTGTTCAACCTGGTCCAGTATCTGGGCCAGCTGGGCGTCGAGGCCGTCGTCTGGCGCAACGACGATCCACAACTGGCCGATCCGGCGGCTGTGGCCGGTGAGTTCGACGGCATCCTCATCAGCCCCGGGCCCGGTACGCCGGACCGCGCGGGCGCCAGTATCGACCTCGTCCGGGCGTGTGCCGACCGCACCACCCCGCTACTGGGCGTATGCCTCGGGCATCAGGCCATCGGCGCCGCGTTCGGCGCGACGGTCACCCGGGCTCCCGAACTTCTGCACGGCAAGACCAGCTCGGTATTCCATATCGGGGCCGGGGTCCTGGCCGGGCTACCCGATCCGTTCACGGCCACCCGGTACCACTCGCTCACCGTGCTGGAAACCACGCTGCCGCCGGAGTTCGACGTCATCGGCCGCACCGAGAGCGGGATCGTCATGGCCCTGCGCCATCATGAACTCCCGATTCACGGCGTGCAGTTCCACCCCGAATCCGTACTCACCCAGGGCGGCCACCGGATGCTGGCGAACTGGCTGGAAATTTGTGGGGAACGGCCCGCGGAGGGGCTGGTGGAGATGCTGGAGGCGGAAGTCGCCGCCTTGACGCTGCAGTGACGGTGCTGCCGGGCCGGGCCCGGCAGCACCTCAGGGCGGCCCCAAGGGCAGCACGCCGGTGTTGATGGTCACCATGGTGGAGGAAGGAACCGTTGTTCCCGCGGAGGGCTGCTGGCTGAGCACCTTGCCGGCCTGATCGGAGTTCAGCGTGATCTGAGTGATCTGGCGGACCTGATTGACGCTGCCCTGCCAGCCGCTTTCGCGCAGTTTGTCCACGACCTCCCCCGGGGTGAGACCCACCAGGTTCGGCATGGCCATCCGATCGCTCTGCGCGACCTGGACCGTGATGGTGGAGCCCTTGTCGGCCATGGAGCCGCCGGGCGGGTCGGTGGCGAGCACCTCGCCGCGCGGCCGAGCCGACTGCACCTGTTCGATCACGATCTTGAACCCGGCGCCCTCCAGGTTCGGCTGCGCCACGTCGATCGACTGACCCACCACGTCCAGTACCCGCACCTGCTCCGGACCCGAACCGAGGGTGAGCGTGATCTGGCTGCCCGCGTCCATCTTGATACCGGGCGAGGGGTCCTGACCGATCACCTTGTCCTTGTCCTGAGTGCTGGACGGTTCCCGTTTGACCTCCGGATTCAGTTGCAGACCCACATCGCTGAGCTTCTGCGCGGCCTCCTGCTGACTCATACCGGTGAGCCGAGGGATCGGTACCTGCTGCGGTC
Source organism: Nocardia sp. X0981 (assembly GCF_977089955.1). Classification (NCBI taxonomy): domain Bacteria; kingdom Bacillati; phylum Actinomycetota; class Actinomycetes; order Mycobacteriales; family Nocardiaceae; genus Nocardia; species Nocardia sp. X0981. The sequence goes on from NZ_OZ372435.1 coordinate 1,463,539, forward strand.
CGGTGGATACCTGCAGCGTGATGGTGCTGCCCTCGTCGGCACGGGAACCACCGAGCGGCTGGGTGGCGATGACATTGCCGGCCGCTACCTTGCCGTCGGGCTTCTCCTGGATGGCCACATCGAAACCGAGGGAATCGAGTTGCTGCTCCGCCTCGCCGGCGGAGACGTCCGACAGGTCCGGCACGGCGACCTGATCCGGCCTGCTACCCGGGCCGAGCCACCAGAACAGGCCGAAGGCCACGGCGACCACCGCGACCACGGCCGCCGAGATATAGGCGAGCCGGCGGGAGCCGCCGGAGCCGTGGCCGTAGTCGTCGAGATCTTCGTCGTCGTCCATCCGGTGATAACCCTGGGCAGAGCCCTGGGCCGGGCCGAGCATGGTGGTCCGGTCCTCGTCGGTCATCACCATCGGCGCGCCGGGTTTCTGCCCGCCCAGTACCCGGATGAGATCCGCGCGCATCTCCGCCGCGCTCTGATAGCGGTTGGCGGGATTCTTGGCCATCGCCTCCAGCACGACCGAATCCAGCTCCCGCGGGACTCCTTCGTGGACGAGCGAGGGAAGCCGCGGATCCTCCCGGACGTGCTGATAGGCCACCGCGACCGGAGAGTCGCCGGTGAACGGTGGCTCCCCGGTGAGGATCTCGAACAGGACACAGCCGACGGAGTAGACATCCGAGCGCGCGTCCACTGTCTCGCCACGGGCCTGCTCGGGCGACAGATACTGGGCCGTACCGATAACGGCCGCGGTCGCGGTCATCGGGTTGGCGGCATCGGCGATCGCACGCGCGATACCGAAATCCATCACCTTCACCGCGCCCGCTCGGTTGATCATGATGTTGGCGGGCTTCATATCGCGGTGCACGATTCCGGCCTTGTGACTGAAATCGAGTGCCGCGCAGACATCGGCGACGACCTCCATCGCCCGGCGCGGTGGCAGCGGCCCCTCGTTGCGCACGATATCGCGCAGCGTATCGCCGTCCACGTACTCCATCACGATGAAGGGCAGCGGTCCGCCATCGACCTGGGCTTCACCGGTGTCGTACACCGCGACGATCGCGGGATGGTTCAGCGCCGCCGCGTTCTGCGCTTCTCGTTTGAAGCGCAGGTAGAAGGTGGGGTCGCGGGCCAGATCGGCGCGCAGCACCTTGATCGCCACATCGCGGTTCAGCCGGAGGTCACGTGCCTTGTGGACCTCCGACATTCCGCCGAACCCGATGATCTCGCCCAGCTCGTAGCGAGAGGAGAGATTCTTCGGGGTCGTCATCGCTGTCCTTGCGAATCGTCGTCCGGCCCGCCGAAGGGAGGACGGGTGCCGACGCTGGGGATCTCGGGCAACTCGGGGAATTCGACCGACGGAATCCTACGGCCGGTGGTCGTCGTCTCCTCACTGGCACTCGATTCGGTGGTGCTCGGCTGCGTGGTGGATTCCGGCGTCGTGGTCGGCGATGGCGTCGTCGTCGTGGCGGAGGGCGGCTGGGTGGTCGTGGTGGGGGCCGGTGGCTGGGTGGTGGTGTACTGCTCGGTGGTCGTCCAGACCGGAGGTTCGGTCACCTCGTAGGTGGTGGTGACCGGGGCCGGGGCCGGGCGCGTGGTCTGCACGGTCGAGGAGACCACGGGGGTGGTCCCTTCCGGGTTGGTGTCGCCGCCGAACAACAGCCAGAGCACCGCCCCACCGAGCACCAGCGCGCCGACACCCAGACCGATCATCCATTTCTGGTTCTTGTTGATACCACCGCCGGTCTCGTCGGGGTAATCGGCCGGCTCGGGTTCGCGCACACCGCGGTCCATGGCGGTGGCCGGTCCGGCCATCGCCGCGGGCGGGGTGTTGTACCGCATGGTCGCGCCCTCGTCGAAGCCCGGTTGCGGGGCCGGGATCACGCTGGTGGGCCCGGCCGCCGCCAGGTTGCGCGGGGGCGGTGGCCGGCGACCGGAGCGCACCGCGGCGACCGCGTCGGCGAACTCGCCGCCGTCCGCGTAGCGCTGCGACGGATCCTTGGCCAGGGTGATCTCAACCAGTTCACGGACGTTGGGCGGAAGGTCCGCCGGCATCGGCGGCGGGACCTCACGCACATGCTTCATCGCCACGGTGAGGGCGCCGTCACCGGTGAACGGCCGCTGGCCGGCGAGGGCCTCGTAGCCCACCACACCGAGCGAGTAGACATCACTGGCCGAAGTGGCGTCCTCGCCGACCGCCTGCTCCGGCGCGATGTACTGCGCGGTGCCCATGACCATGCCGGTTTTGGTGACGGGGGAGGCATCGACCGCCTTGGCGATACCGAAGTCGGTGATCTTCACCTGCCCGGTGGGGGTGACCAGGATGTTTCCCGGTTTCACGTCCCGATGCACCACACCCGCCACATGGGCGACCTGCAATGCCCGGCCGGTCTGCTCCAGCAGGTCCAGGCCCTGGGCCACGGACAGCCGCCCGAGCCGGTTCAGCACCGTGTTGAGCGGTTCGCCCTGGACCAGTTCCATCACCAGGTAGGCCGTCTCGCCGCCCTGCGGGTCATAGGTTTCGCCGTAGTCGTAGATACCCGCGATACCGGAGTGGTTCAGTTGCGCGGTGGTCTTGGCCTCGGTGCGGAACCGGTGCCGGAACGTCGGATCCGCCGAGAACTCGGATTTGAGTACCTTGACCGCGACCCGCCGGTCCAGCCGCGTGTCCAGGGCTTCCCAGACCTGGCCCATCCCACCGGTGGCGATAAGTCGCTGCAGCCGGTACCGGTCCGCGATCATCGCGCCGTTGTTCAGCATCGGGTTCCCCGCAGATTCACTCGCACATCCATCTCGTTCAGCGACCTCGCAGACCTGCGTCCAGTACCGCCCGGGCGACCGGCGCGGCGACCGAGCCGCCCGTTGCCGCCAGTGCCCGGTCACCGCCGTTTTCCACGATGACCGCGATAGCGATCTTCGGGTTCTCCGCGGGAGCGAACGCGATGTACCAGGCGTGCGGTGGCGTATTGCGCGGATCGGTACCGTGCTCGGCCGTACCGGTCTTGGAAGCGATCCGATAGGACGATCCGTTGCTGCCCGCGGTGTTCTCCTCGGAGGCGATCATCAGGTCGGTCAGCGTAGACGCTACCTCGGCGCTCACGGCCTGCCCGACCGAGACCGGTTCGGTGGTGGACAACTCGCTCAGATCCGGGCTCTGCAGTTGGTCGACCAGATACGGTTCCATCCGTACTCCACCGTTGGCCACGGTCGCGGCTATCACCGCGTTGTCGAGCGGAGTGAGCGCCACATCACGCTGGCCGATACTGCTCTGGGCGAGTGCGGCGTCGTCCGGGATATTGCCCACTGTGCTCTCGGCGACCGGCAGGGGGATATCCCGGTGCGGCCCGATCCCGAAGGCGGCCGCCTCGTCTTCCAGCGCCGCCGCACCCACATCCACGCCGAGCTCGACGAAGGCGGTGTTGCAGGATCGCCGGAACGCCTCGTGCAGAGTAGCGGTGGGGCCGGAGCCACAGTTGGAGCCGTTGTAGTTCTCCAGCGTCGTACTGGTGCCCGGCAGCGTGATGTTCGGTGCCGCGGTGAACTGGGTCTGCGGGGTGGCGACGCCGTTGGACAGGGCCGCAGCCGTGACGACGACCTTGAAGGTGGAGCCCGGTGGGTAGGTCTGCGAAATCGCCCGGTTGAGCATCGGCTGGCTCTCGTCGCTGCTCAGGTTCTCCCAGGCCTCGGTGCCCTGGGCGCCGTCGTGCCCGGACAGCAGGTTCGGGTCGTAACTGGGCGTGGAGACCATGGTGAGGATCTTGCCGGTACTGGGTTCGAGGGCCACCACCGAGCCGGTGTATCCCTTGCTCGTGAGCTGCTCGTAGGCGACCTGTTGCATAACCGGGTCGATGGTGGTGACGACATTGCCGCCGCGCGGGTCGCGACCGGAGATCAGGTCCACCAGCCGGCTGCCGAACAGTTGGCTGTCGGAACCGTTGAGCACCGGGTCCTCGGCACGTTCGAGTCCGGTGCTGCCGTACTGCATCGAGTAGAAGCCGGTGACCGGCGCATAGGCGGCCGGGTCGGTCGGGTAGACCCGCAGGTACTTGTAGCGGTCGTCGGTGGTGATCGAACTGGCCAGCACGGCACCACCGGCGGAGATCTGACCGCGCTGACGGGAGTATTCGTCGAGCAGCACCCGCGAGTTGCGCGGGTCGGCGCGGTAGTCGTCGGCCTTGATGACCTGGATATAGGTGGCGTTGAGCAGCAGGGCCACGATCATCACCATGACCGCCATGGCCACCCGGCGCAGCGGTGTGTTCATCGCTGACCCCCTTGCCGTCGCGACACCATCACTGTCTGTGCCTCCGCCAACGGCGCCGGTGCCGGTTCGCGGCGCCGGGCCGGGGCCGGCTCCCGGGCCGCGTCGGAAATTTTGATCAGCAGGGCGAGCAGGGCGTAGTTCGCCAACAGCGAGGAGCCGCCGTAGGAGACGAAGGGCGTGGTCAGGCCGGTGAGCGGGATCAGTTTGGTGACGCCGCCGACCACCACGAAGATCTGGATGGCGATGGTGAACGACAATCCGGCCGCGAGCAGTTTGCCGAAACTGTCGCGAATGGCCAGCGCGGTACGCATCCCGCGCAGGATCAGCATCAGGAACAGGATCAGGATCGCGGTCAGCCCGATCAGGCCGAGTTCTTCGCCGATGGTGGTGACGATGAAGTCGGTTTTGGCGAACGGTACCTGCGAGGGCCGGCCGCTGCCCAGGCCGGTGCCCGCCAGGCCCCCGGTGGCGAGGCCGAACAGCGACTGCACGATCTGGTAGCCGGTGTTGTTGTAGTCGTCGAAGGGATGCAGCCAGGTCTCGACCCGTACCCGGACATGCCCGAACAACTGGTAGGCGAATACGAAGCCGAGCGCCAGCAACCCACCGCCGATGAGCAGCCAGCCCACCCGTTCGGTGGCTATGTAGAGCATGACCAGCACGGTGCCGAAGATCAGCAGCGAGGTACCGAGATCCTTCTCGAAGACCAGCACACCGATGCATACGATCCACACCGCGAGGATCGGGCCCAGGTCCCGCGCGCGGGGGAATTCCATGCCGAGGACATGCCGCCCGGCCGCGGTGAACAGCTCCCGCTTGGACACCAGCACCGAGGCGAAGAAGATGATCAGCAGGATTTTGGCGAACTCACCGGGCTGCAGGCTGAAACCCGGCAACCGAATCCAGATCTTGGCGCCGTTGACCTCGGAGAACGCGCTGGGCAACAGGGCCGGTATCGCCAGGGCGACCAAACCGACCAGGCCGAGTGTGTAGGCGTATCGGGCCAGTGTGCGGTAGTCGCGCAGCACCAGCAGGATGGTGACGAACAGCACGATACCGAACGCCGTCCACAGGATCTGCGAGTTGGCGTCGGGGGAGGGGATCTCCCAGGAGTTGTAGGCCGCGGTCTCCTGATCGGCGAGATCGAGGCGGTGGATGAGCACCAGGCCGATCCCGTTGAGCAGGGCCACGATGGGCAGCAACAGCGGGTCGGTATAGGGCGCGAACCGCCGCACCGCCAGGTGCGCTACGGCGAACAGACCCAGGTATGCCAGACCGTACTTCGCGATATCCCAGGTCAGCGATTGTTCTTGGCTCGCTTCCACCAGGAAGAGCGCTGCCGTGGTGATGAAAGCGGCGAACCCCAGCAGCAGTAGCTCGGTATTGCGCCGCGTCGTGGGCGGCGGCGCCGCAGCGAAACCGCCCGGGGGGCTGGGAAAAGCCCCGGCGGACGGTGGTGCCGGTGCGGACATCAGTCCGTCACCCGGCAGTTCTCCCCAGCGATCTGGGGCGCGGCGGGGGTGGTCGGCGCGGGAGCGGTGGTCGTCGGCGCGGGCGGGGCAGGGGTGTCCCCGTTCGGCGCCGGCGCCGGGGCGGGGGCCTGATCGGCCGGCGCGGGCGGCGCATCGGCCGGTGCGGGCGGCGGCACCGGTGCGGGGGTGGTGGTGACCACACCCGGCTGAGCCGCGGAAGCGTTCTTCTTGCACACCGGCAGCAGCTCGCGGTCGGCCAGTACGGCCATCTGCTCCTCGGCCTTGGCGAGGGTGCCGGGTGGCAGACCGCGCTCGACCTGGTCACGTCCGGTCTGCTCGAGGTCGCTGACCTTCAGTTCCCGGCAGCCGACCGGCAGAGCCGCACCACTGTCGACCAGGCTGAGCTCACCCTTGACGGTTACGCAGCCGACCCGGTTCACCTCGTGGATGGAGTAGCCGAGGACGGATCCGGGCAATCCCTGCATGATCACGACGCTGTCGTTGTCCGCGCCCACGTAGTAGTTGGAACGGATCATCTTGTAGCCGACGACCAAACCGATCCCCGTCGCCAGCACCAGCGCCACGGCGAGCAGGACCCAGCGCAGCTTGTGGGATTTCTTCGGCGGCGGCTCGGGTTCCCCCGCCGCGCGGCGGGGGGCCGCGGCCGGCGGGCGCATGGCGGCGGCGCGGCCCGCCGCGGTATTCGGTGGCGGGTTGTCCTCGGCTTCGCCGGAGGCGGCACCCGCGACGATCGGATGGCTCTGGCCGTAATCGAGGTCGATCACATCGGCGACGACGACGGTGACATTGTCCGGGCCACCGCTGCGCAGGGCCAGCTCGATGAGCCGGTCGGCGCATTCGTCGGTGCTACCCTCACGCATGGTGTTCGCGATGGTCTCGTCGCTCACCACATCGGAAAGACCGTCCGAGCACAGCAGGTACCGGTCACCGGCGCGGGCCTCGCGCATGACCAGGGTCGGCTCGATCTCGTTACCGGTGAGCGCGCGCATGATCAGCGACCGCTGCGGGTGGCTGTGTGCCTGCTCCGGTGTGATCCGGCCCTCGTCCACCAGGGATTGGACGAATGTGTCGTCCCGGGTGATCTGCGTCAGTTCGCCGTCCCGCAGGAGGTAGGCACGGGAATCGCCGATATGGACCATGCCGAGCTTCTTGCCCGCGAACAGGATGGCGGTGAGCGTGGTGCCCATACCGTCCAGCTCGGGCTCTTCCTCGACCTGTTCGGCGATCGCGGAGTTGCCGGCGTGGGTGGCGCGGTTCAGCTTGCCCAGCAGATCTTCGCCGGGCTCGTCGTCGTCGAGATGCGCCAGAGCGGCGATCATCAGCTGTGATGCCACTTCACCGGCGGCGTGCCCGCCCATGCCGTCGGCAAGGGCCAGCAGGCGTGCGCCCGCGTAGACGGAATCTTCGTTGTTGGCGCGGACGAGGCCGCGGTCGCTGCGCGCTGCGTAGCGGAGAACAAGTGTCACGATCGGAGCTCGATCACTGTCTTGCCGACCCGGACCGGTGTGCCGAGCGGGACGCGGACTGCGGTGGTGACTTTGGCGCGATCGAGGTAGGTACCGTTCGTCGAGCCGAGGTCTTCGACGTACCAGTCGTCACCGCGTAGGGACAGCCGGGCATGCCGAGTGGAGGCGTAATCATCGGTGAGCACCAGCGTGGAATCGTCCGCACGGCCGATCAGCACCGGTTGGGTACCGAGCGTTATGCGGGTACCGGCGAGAGAACCTTGAGTCACCACAAGATATTTGGCGCCCTTCTGGCCCCGGCGTATGGACGGCAGCACCGTGGAACCACCCGGTCCGCGGTTCTGCAGCCGTATGCCGGAGGCCGCGTAGATATCACTGCGCAGTGTTCGCAGGATTGCCCACACGAACAACCACAGCAGCAGGAGGAACCCGGCACGGGTCAATTGCAGAATCAGTCCCTGCACGGTGCTCCACCTCCTCTTCGACCGTGTGTCGGTGCCGTAGGTGTGGTGCGACCCACCCCACTGCAGTGCTCGTCGCGGCGGCCCGTGGTGCGGTACCGCCCGTGTGTTGGCACATCATAGGACCGTCGGACGAGACCGATCACGATAAGACCGCCCCATTATGCGAGAGCCGCCTCGTGATCCGCACGGCGAGCCTACGGCATCAGACGATACGGATGAGGATCTCGGAGTGCCCGGCACGAATCACGTCACCGTCGGCAAGCTGCCAATCCTGCACCGGAGAGCCGTTCACGAGGGTCCCGTTGGTGGAGCCGAGATCGGAGAGCATCGCGGTCTGCCCGTCCCAGCGCACCTCGATATGGCGTCGGGAGACACCGGTATCGGGCAGCCGGAAATGCGCATCCTGGCCGCGGCCGATGATATTGCTGCCTTCCCGCAGCTGGTAGGTCCGGCCGCTGCCGTCGTCGAGGGCGAGGGTCGCGGAGAAGCCGGGACCGCCGGCGGGTGCGTACCCGGCCGGACCGTAGCCGCCCTGTGCCCCGTAGCCGGCTTGCTGCGGCTGGCCCTGCGGATAGGCCTGCCCCTGTCCCCCCTGCTGGGCATAGCCCTGCTGGTCGTAGCCGCCCTGCTGGTCATAACCCTGGTCGTAGCCGGGCTGGGCGTAGCCCTGGTCGTATCCGGGTTGGGCGTAGCCCTGCTGGTCGTAGCCCTGGTCGTAGCCGGGCTGGGCGTAACCCTGGTCGTAGCCGCCCTGCTGTCCCTGGTAGCCCTGGTCGTATCCGGGTTGGGCGTAGCCCTGCTGGTCGTAGCCCTGGTCGTAGCCGGGCTGGGCGTAACCCTGGTCGTAGCCGCCCTGCTGGGCGTAGCCCTGCTGCCCGCCGTAGCCCTGCTGGTCGTAGCTGGCGCCGCCCTGCTGGTAGTCGTAGCCGTTCTGGTAGTCCTGGCCGCCGCCGTAGGGCGCGCCGGGACCGTAGTCCTCGGGGTACGCGCCGTTCTGCGGCCCGCGTCCCACGGGTCCGGGAGCGTACCCGCGATTACGTGGATCGGACTCCGCGTGCTCACGGCTCGGGTCGTAGCCAGAGTTCTGCGTCATGGGGCCAGCTCCTGGTTGCGGGTTAGCGGGTCGTTGTAGCGGTTCGGGACGATGAGCCGGGGTGGCTCCACGGCCCGCGTCGGGATCGACACGGCCGCTCGTCCTGAACATTCCGGTGTGCAGCGTAGGTGATGCCTCGAAGACCACGTGTACTTCGCCGTACGTCTGCCACCCTTGCTCACGGATGTAATCCTGCAGATGTTTGGCGAAGGCGCGGGTCGTGAGGTCGTGATCGGCGTCGAGCTGCCGGTGGTCCGACGAGTTGATCGTGATCACATAGCTGTTGGGCGCGAGCAGATGCCCACCGCCGAGGTCCTGGACCCTGTCGGCGGCCTCACGCTGCAGCGCTGCCTCGACCTCCTGTGGAACGACGTTCCCGCCGAAGGCTCTGGCGAAGACGTCACCGACGGCGCCCTGTAGGCGGCGTTCGAATCTCGAGACGAACCCCATCCCGGGCCCTCCCTTCGGTGAGTCTCTCCTCATTCTTTACGACGACACGCCAGTACGGCGTGTCGCTCTACGAGCACGTTCTCTGCATGATATCCACGATCGGCTACACCTGTAACTACCGAAACGATGCCGGAGTTCCCGTGAAGGCCGGACGGGGCGGCGAGTCCCGGTCAGCGGGCGCCCGGTAGAGCCGCGACCATACGATTTCGCCTCTCGGTCGTGTCCGTGCTACTGTCTTTTCCGTCGCTCGGGCGAGTGGCGGAATGGCAGACGCGCTGGCTTCAGGTGCCAGTGTCCTTCGGGACGTGGGGGTTCAAGTCCCCCTTCGCCCACTGTGGAGAAGCCGTGGATCGTATTCGATCCACGGCTTCTTCTATTTCTGGAGCACTTCTACCATCCTGTTAGTAGAACGTGTTTCAGTAAGTGGGTCGAAAATCGCTGGAACCCGTTGACTCCTGATGCGAACCTGTTCTAATTCTTGCCATGCGCAGATATGAAGGCCGTCGAGTGCTGGTGACAGGTGCGGGTTCGGGTATCGGCCAGGGCGTGGCCCTGCGGCTGCTGGACGAAGGTGCCCGGCTCGTCGCCGCCGATATCAACGAGGCAGGCCTGGCCGGCACGGTGGAGAAAGCCGGCGATGTCGAGGGCCGGCTCGATACGGTGCGGGTGGACATCGCCGATATCGAATCCGTGCGCGCGGCCGCGGCGGCCGCGGTGGGAAATCTGGGCGGGCTGGATGTGCTCGTCAACTGTGCGGGCATCCTGAAACCCGCCCGCACCCACGAAATGCCTCTGGACGCCTGGAACCGCATCATCACGGTCAATCTCACCGGCACCTTCCTGATGACCCAGGCGGTACTGCCGGCGCTGCTCGAATCCGGTCGCGGAGTAGTGGTGAACCTCTCCTCGACGTCGGCTTTCCAGGCCGCTCCCTATCTCGCGGCGTACGCCGCCTCGAAGGGCGGCGTGGCGTCGTTCACCCATGCGATCGGACTGGAATACGCGAAGCAGGGATTGCGCGCGGTCAATATCGTGCCGGCGGGTATCACCAGCGGTATCACCACCGAATCCATCATGGAGCAGCCCGAGGGGGCCGACGGCAGCCTGTTCGCCCGGCTGACCGGCTGGCTCGACGGGGGCGCGCTGGGGTCTCCGGAGGATATCGCCGGGGTGGTGGCGATGGTGGCTTCCGAGGACGGCCGCTACATCACCGGTACGGAGATCCGCGTCGACGGCGGCGCGCTCATGTGACCTCCGGTTGCGGTAGGGCCGGAGTGGTGGTCGCGGTGCGACCGGTTCTCCGGCCTTTGTCATGTCCCCGGCCTGGCGTGGACGGTGGACCGGGGCGTTCGTGTGTGTGCGGCGCGTAAACCATGCGGAATGCACTCTGTATGCCTGAATGAGACCAAGGTCACACCACTGATTTTCGGTTGCGGCTGTGCTGCTGAGGGTTACCTCAGTAGGTGGCCGGGGTGACCTGTTTCACGCCTCGGTATGTGTTTGGTTAACTGTCTCCGGGTACCACCCTGCGGGGCATTCGGGGGGATGTCCCTGTTTGGAGTCGATAAACAAACTCGGGGTCTCTTTTGCTCTTGGAGCCGTTCCGTAACCTTGCTGATGGCTCGCAAATGTACTGGTCAATGCTGCCGAGGTGGAGTTCACAGCGATTCGGGTACGGGCTCGAGTGAGCGCGTTCCGATTTGCGCGTAACCATGATTACGGATATGGCCATGACCAGTAAAAACCAAATGTACTTGCAAATGAAAGCACCGCTGCAAGGCTGCGTGAGCCTGCTGAAAGTTAGCTGGAAAACCGTTCGATAGGCGATATCCGAAAGTTTGCCGGGTATCTGGTTATACCTGTGACCTCGTCCGCGGAGGGTTGCGTACGGGTAACGATTGTGTAGAGTCGACGGTAACGCTGGCCGCAGCTAGAGCGGCGACTCGCTGCGGCCAGCGGAACTCCAATCGGGGGAATCTCGCAGGTCACCGAATCCACGTTGCTACCGCCTCGCACGGCGAGGTCGATCACTGTGTGCTCGGCGTTGTCTACCGGTTCGATGGGATCCTCGTCCGCTCTCCGGTCACGGTCGCGGTGGCGCGCTCGTCCGCAGCCCGGCGGCCGGCAGTGAAGATGTAGCCGAGGAAGGCTGTCACCGCGAGCAGGCCGCCGAGAATTCGCACCGGAGTAGGTAGAGCGCTCGGTGTGACGAACCCTTCCAGCAGCCCCGCTACCAGCAGAGTCGGTACCAGGCCCAGTGCGATCACGGCCGTGGCCCGACCCTGGTGGGCCACGGCCTCGGCGCGGCTGCGCCTGCCCGGATCGACCAGGGTCCAGCCGAGTTTCAGCCCTGCGCCGCCCGCGATGAAAATGGCTGTCAGCTCCAGCATTCCGTGCGGCAGAATGAATCCGAAGAACGCGTCGAGGCGTCCGGCATCGGCCATCAAACCGGCGGTTACGCCGATATTCAGGGCATTCATGAACAAGAGGTAGAGCACCGGCAGGATGAGCACGCCGAGGAACAGGGCCAGTGCGGATACCCAGGCATTATTGGTCCATACCAATGCGGCGAACGCGTCGTTCGGATGCTCGGTGTAGTAGGTCTCGAAGGTACCGCCCGGCGCGGTCAACGCGCTGGTGTTCTCCTGCAGTCCGAGAATTTCCCGAGCGGAATCATCGGCCGAGACCCAGACGGTCAACCCCGCGGCCATGCCGAGGAAGAGCACTGCCACGGCCAGCCACCACCCGGACGCCCGGTAGACCGCCGCGGGAAAGGCATGGGTGAAGAACCGGCCGACCTCGGTCCAGGTGTTGGTAGAACTACCCACGATCCGGCCACGGGCCCGAGCCAGGGTCGCGCTGAGACCCGCCACCAGTTCCGGTTCCGGACTGTGCGTCTGCAACCGGGCCAGCTGCTGTGAGGTGCGCCGGTACAGCAGAACCAGCTCATCCGCCTCGGCGCCGGTGAGTTTGCGCTGCCGGGACAGAACATTCAACCGAGTCCAGGATTGCCGGTGCCTCGCGCTGTATGCGTCCACGTCCATGGGCTTGTCTCCCGCTCCGCCTGTTCGGGCACCGCGCCGCCGGTATATCCGTGGTACCGGTCGACGGGCTACCGCATACCTGTACCCGGTGAGCCGATCACAGCGGCCTGCCCGCGCCGTCGACTCCGGACCCGAGCCCGGCCGCCATGGAAGAATGCTAAGCGATATGGCTGAATTCACGACGGGCGAAGCAGTGGCTCTCGAGCTGCCCGTCGCCCGGATCCCGACCCGCGCCGCGGCATTCGTGCTCGACCTGATCCTGCAGGCCGTGCTCGGGGGCGGTCTGCTCATCGCGGTCCTGCTGGTGGTCCGGGGAGATGTCGGTAGTCCGTGGTTCACCACCCTCAGCTTGGTTTCGCTGGTCACCGTGCTCGTCGGGTATCCGGTCGCCTGGGAGACCCTGCTGCGCGGCGCCACCCCGGGCAAACTGGCGCTGGGGCTGCGGGTGGTCCGCGCCGACGGTGGGCCGGTGGATTTCCGGCACGCGCTCACCCGCGGGCTGGCCGGCGCCATCGTCGATTTCTGGATGCTGGGGCTCGCCGGGACGATCGCCGTGGTGACGTCGATGTGCTCGCCGAACGCCCGGCGGGTGGGTGATGTGCTGGCGGGCACCGTCGTGGTGCACATCCAGCAGCGGTTGTCGGTTCCCGCGCTGGCCGTACCCCCGGTATGGCTCACCGGCTGGTCGGCGGAGCTCGATCTGGCGGCGCTACCGGAGGATCTGGCGCTCGCGGTGCGCCGGTATCTGACCCGCGTCGGCTCGCTCACCCCGGCCGCACAGTACGAACTCGGCCATGCCCTCGTCGCGGCGGTATGCGCTCGGCTCCGGGTCGCCGCCCCCGCGGGCTATCCGCCGGTTCAGATCCTGGGCAGTGTGATCGCCGAACGCCAGCGTCGTGCGCTGCCCGCGCCCCCGCTGCCGCCGCCCGGTCTCGTCCTGCCGGCGGCGCCCGCCGTACGTCCGGCCTGAATCCGGTACCGGATCGTTCGGACCCGAATGTGCCGGAAACTTCCGATCACAGGGCGCCGGCCCGCTTGAGTTCCAGGTATTCGTCGGCCAGCGCGCCCGGGAGTTCGGCACCGGCAGCCGCGATCACCGCGACTCCCTGCCGCCGCAGCGACTCCTGGAGCACCGCCTGCTCCGCTATGCGTGACTCGGCGGCCGCTGCGCGATAGAGGGATTCCCGATCACCGCGCTCGGCGGCCGCGGCAGCGATATCCGGATCGGTGACCGAGACGATCAGCACCCGATGCCGCTGCGCCAGTACCGGCAGCACCGGTAGCAGGTTCTCGGTCACCGCGGCACCGTCTGGACCGGTGAACCAGACGATCAGGCTCCGCCGCCGGGCCCGCTGGATCGCGGCGCGGACGAAACCGTCGGCATCGGTGTCCACCAATGCCGGTGTGACCCCGGCCAGTGCGTGCATAAGTTTCGGCTGCAGAGCGCGCCCGCTCGCGCTGCGCACCTCGGCGCGCACGCGCCGGTCGTAAGCGAGCAGACCGACCGTATCGCCTCCCGCCGCGGCGAGACCGCCCAGTAGCAGCGCCGCTTCGATCGCTATATCGAGGCGGGTGCCCTCGCCCACCCGGGCCGCACTGATCCGGCCGGTGTCCAACAGCATCAGCACCTGCCGATTGCGTTCCGGCCTCCAGGTGCGAACCAGCACCTCGGTGGCGCGGGCCGTGGCGCGCCAGTCGATCGTGCGGACGTCGTCACCGGGTACGTATTCGCGAAACGAGTCGAACTCGGTGCCCTGTCCGCGTAGTTCGGCCACATTGCGCCCCTCCAGATGGTGCAGTCGCTTCACCTTCGAGGCGAGGAGGCGTTCGCTCCGGAACGGGGGTAGCGCGCGCACTCGGGCGGGTACCGCGCGGCGGAACTGATGGCCCGCCAAACCCAGCGGACCGAATAGGCGCAGGGTCACCGGGCCGGCGATACGGTCGCCGCGCCGCGCGGGCACGAGAGTGGTGCGCAGCCGGACCCGGCTTCCCGGCGCTAGCGCGATCCGGTGCTCTCGGTCGGCCACCCCGGCACTGTCGGGCCAGTCGTCCCAGAGGTAGCCGCGCAGGGCCCGCGGGCCGGTATTGGTCACCGTCAGTTCTATCTCGGTGCCGGTACCCAGCCGCACCACCGCCAGCTCCGGACGCTCCATCGACACATCCTCACCTCGGGCGGCGAGGAAGCGGTCGGCTCCGGCCAGCACGCAGATGAGCGCGGTGGCGGCACCGACTCCGGACCAGGAAGGGAACAGCGCTGTGACCGTTGTCGCCGCCACGAAGGCGACGGTCACCAGCCGACCGGTCACCACCACGGCTTACACCGGGACCGGGACGGACAGCAGCAGCGATGCCATCACCTGTTCCGCGGTGACCCCGTCCAGCTCCGCTTCGGGCCGCAACTGCAGCCGGTGCCGTAGCACGGCCACCGCAACGGTTTTCACATCGTCGGGAGTGACGAAACCGCGCCCGTTGAGCCAGGCCAGGGTGCGGGCCGCGGACAGGAGGGCGGTGGCGCCGCGGGTGGACGCCCCGTGCTGGACTGCCGCCGCCGCGCGGGTGGCCCGGCACAGATCGACGATATAGGCGAGTATCTCCGGGCGGACGGTGACTCCGGCGACAGCGGAACGGGCGGCCGCGATATGGGCGGCCCCGGCCACCGGCCGCAACCCGGCTCCGGCCAGATCGCGTGGGTCGAAACCGCCGGCGTGCCGCTGCAGGATACGGAACTCGTCGTCTCGTTCGGGCAGGTGGATATCCACTTTGAAAAGGAACCGGTCCAGTTGTGCCTCGGGCAGCGGATAGGTGCCCTCCTGTTCGATCGGGTTCTGGGTGGCGACCACGACGAACGGATCGGGCAGCGGCCGCGCGCTCCCGTCCACCGAGACCTGCCGCTCCTCCATCGATTCCAGCAGCGCCGACTGGGTCTTGGGCGGGGTGCGGTTGATCTCGTCGGCGAGCAGGAGGTTGGTGAAGACGGGGCCGTCGCGGAAGGTGAACTCGGCCGAACGCGGATCGTAGATCTGTGATCCGGTGACATCGCCCGGCATCAGATCGGGAGTGAACTGGACCCGGCTGTACTCCAGGTCGAGCGCGGTGGCCAGAGCCCGCACCAGCAGTGTCTTCGCCACGCCCGGGACGCCTTCCAGCAGGACGTGACCGCGGCACAGCAGGGCGAGTACGAGATACATGATCGCGTTGTCGTTGCCCACCACCGCTTTTCCGATCTCGGTGCGCAGCGCGGCGAACGCGGCGGCGGCCTCGGCCGGTGGAGGAGCGGCCGCCCCACCGGGACCGGCCTTACCGATGTCAATGCTGGTCATCCGACCTCCGCTTCGATCCATTCGAGTTGCGCGGCAACTAGTTCCAATGTCGCTGCGTCCGGTACCGGACCGTAGAGCGCGGCGCCGATCGTCTCCGGGGCGGCCCCGATGCGGATGGCGACCGCTGTCACCAGTGCCTCCGGCGAATCGCCGGCGCCCGGACCCGGTACCTGCCGCAGCCGGCGCAGCGTGGCCGCGCGCAGGACACCCGCTACATGGGCGTGATCCCGGGAACGCCGGTAGAGCCCGGCCTGCCCGGCCAGTAGTTCACCGGCCGCCACCTCCACCGGCCGCGGCTCTGCGACCACCGTTCCGCGCCGCCGTGCGCGCCACCAGACCAGCAGGGCCCCGGCGATGAGGAACTGCACACTGCCGAAAGCCAGCCGGGCCGGGGTGCGATCGAAGAAGGAATCGTCCCCGGTGGGCCGGGGAAGGTCGGGATCGTACTCACCGTCCGGCCGGTCGCTCGGGGGCGGATCGATATCCGGGTGGTCCGGGTGCGGCGGTGCCGAGGGCCCCGCACAGCCCTGCAGCATTCCGTACAGCACCAGCAGGACGACGGCCAGGGCGGCCAGGGCGGTCCAGAACCGTGGGTCGCGTATCAGCGCCGGCCATCGCCATGCCGTGCCTCGTGTGCGGTCCCCGCGCCGCTCGGCCTCGATATCGACCGGTTCGGTCTCCGGCGGTGGCGCCGCGGCGGAGAACTGATCGGCCAGGGTCAGGCGGCGGTATTCCGCCTCGGCGGCACGGCGTCCGCCGTAGACGACCTCGTCGAAAGCATCGGCGGCGGGCGGGAGCTCCTCGGAGAGTCCGGCCGGCAGAGCCGCGGCGGCCTCATGGGAGGTTTCGCGGGCGGTGCGGGATCGGCGGACCTCCAGCACCCGGTGCTGTTCCAGACCGCGTAGTACCGCGCGGAAACGTTCCCGTAGTGCGGTATCGAAATCACCCTGCGCGGCCGCCTTTTCGGCGGCGGCGCGATGGACGGCCGCGGCGTCGAGCCGCGGGGGGTCCGGCGCGGCTCGACGCGGCTCGGTCACCGGGGACCTCCCGCCGGTATCCGGATATCCGCCCCTTCGCGCCGGCAGCGCAGGTCGAGATAGCCGACCACTCGGGCAGCGGACTCCACGATCTCGACGAAGGCCCCGAGGAGCAGGGCGGTGGTGGTGAGGAGTACGAGGGTCGCCCAGCGGTGGGTGCCGGTGATATCACTCAGGAACAACACCGAACCCACCAGGGGGGCTACCAGAAGCGCGAAGAGCAGCTGCCGGCAGATCCAGAGGCCGGCCCGCCGCCACCGCAGGTCCCCGGTCAGCAGGCCGGATCGGGCCAGTGCCGCCCGGGCCCCCGTCCCCTCGGCGAACAGTACCGGCACGGCCGCCGACCGGCGGGCCCGTAACCACGCCAGCCAGAGCAGGCAGAAGGGATAGGAGAGCAGGAACCAGGCCAGGCCGCCCGCGAAATCCCACGGGAACAGTATGCCGCTGAGGAACAGCACGCCGGTTCCGATCGCGGTGAACCACAGCTGCGTCAGCACCAGAGGCGCCAGCCGGGTACCGGCGCGCCGGGCGGCCGCGCGCAGGCCGATGGGGGCGCACTCGGTGCGGGCCAGTCCGATGGTCACCGTGACACCACGTAAGAGGAGCCGGATCAGCCAGGCGCAGAGGAGTGCCGCCGACAGCGCGGCGAGCGCGGTTCCCGTGTCGGAGCCATCGGTGAGATGGGATACGAGCCCGACGAAAGCCGCCACCGCCGATGCACCGGTGAGCACCAGCAGCCCGGCGGCGCCCGCCAAGGCGCGGATATCGGCCTGGATCAGTGCGAAAGGCAGGTCGAGCAATTCCCGGAAACTCAGCGGGCGGAGCGGCACCGTCGCTTCCCGGGCTCGGTGTTCCGGATCTACTCCCGCCCCGACGGAACCGGCCGTATCGGCGGCAGGCTGCACGTGGCCGAGTCTAACGAATACGACCCGCACCGGCCCGTGAACGAACTGTGCGCCGGCCCGGTACGGGGCGGCCGAGCCCGACCGGGGGCGCCTGCCCGGCGACCGTTCGTAGTCCGGGAGATCGCGCCACGAAGAACTCTGTGGCGTCCGTGGCGGTCAGCTGCCCGGGGGCAGTTCTCGCGGGTGGTGCCCGTCCGGTAGCGCCGCCGCGTCGGGGCCGGAGAGCACGGCGGGCTCCGCCGGCTCCAGACGTGTGGTGGCCGAAACGATCGCATCGGCGTCGAGCGTGAGCTCGGCGGCCCCGGCCGGGCCTTCTCTCCGAGAACCGGCACGAACCGGGGGTGTGTTCCCGTCGCGGCTGTCCACCGTGACCTTGCGCGCGCGGCGGAGGGTGAAGGTGATCTCCTCGGCCTCGGTGAGTACGTGGCGGGCGATACGCAGGGGCCTGCTGGCGGTATCGACGGCGTTGTCGATGGCCGCCGTGACGAATCCCGGGACCAGCGGCCGGATCAACCGGGCCGCGGTATCGGTGAAGGGGACGGTCCCGATCAGGGGGAGCTCCAACCCCGCGGACGGGCGGGCCGAAGGGTTCTTGTCGAGCGGGACCGGGAGAGCGTCCGCCGGCTCTGCTGCTTCAGGGAGAGCGTTGGGTTCGGGGGAACCGGTGACCTCGATCTCGAGCCCGCCGAGTGCGGCGATCACCCTGGTGCGCTGTCGTTCCCTTTCGATGGCGGTATCGGCTTCGGCGGTCGAGCGGGCGATTGTCAGCTGCTGCTCCGCCTGTACGGCCGCGGTATCGACCCGGATTTCGGCCTCTTTCCGGGCGATGGCGGTCTCGGCGGCCAGCGCGGCCCGGTCCTGAACCGCCGCGGCGGCCCGCCGCCGTTCCTGTGTGGTCTCCCCGCGCCACCACCGCAGGATGAGCGGTAGTAGCGCCAGGAAGGCGAAGACCGTCCAGGTGAGCAGCCGTAGTGCGAGCGCGCCCGGCTGGGCGAGGGTGTGGTCGTGTGCGGCCGACCACCGGGCGCCGAAACCACGATCGCCCTCGGCGGTGGCGGTGGACCGGGCGACCCCCAGGGCGGTCCGGGCATCGGCGACCCGCTGGTCGAGCGGGGCGACCCGCTCCTGGGCGGCGGTGAGCGCGGCGCGCGCGTCCTCGAGCAGTTGGTTCGCGGTCTGTGCTTCCGGACCGCGACCGGGAACCCCGGTGATCTTGGTCTGGGGGCATTCCGGGGTCGGGTTGAATTCGCAACGGGCCACGATCAGGGCACTGTCCATATCGGCGGCCGCCGCGGCGATGGCCCGGCCCAGGGCCGCGCGGTCGGCGCCGGCGCGATCGAGTTCGTCCTGTGCGGTGCGTACGGCGGGTGCCGTCGCGGCGGCGGCCGCCGCGCGCTCGTCGAGAATTCGGTCCACGGTGCCGTCGAAAAGCACCGTGGTGGCGAGTTCGGCCACCACCAGCCCGGCGAGCACGGCCACACCGATGCGGGCGGCGACGGCCCGTATGTTCACCTTCCCAGCGGGCAGATCGAGCCGTGCGGTGGGTTCGGCCCCGGCGAGCGCCCGGCCGAGCAGGCCGGCGAGCAGACCGGCCACGAGCGCGGTGGGTACCACTGCCGCGAGCGGCCAGTCGGCGGCTTTCGATGCGACCGCCGTAACTGCGGCCGTGACCACGGCGAACAGCGCTACGCCCACACCGGTCATCGCATAGCCGGTGCGCTCGTAACCGTCGGCGGTTTCCGGAGGCTGTCCGCCGCCGAGCCGGATGAACATGCCGGTGACGCTCATGGGGCCCATATCCTCTACAGCCGTCGTCTCTCCGTTGTCTCAGCGTGACAGGCCGCCCGCCGGGCATCGAGCTTCGGCGAGCGGGTGTGGGCATCTTCACAGACGCCCCCCGCTGCCCCGTGGGGCGGGGCCGCTCTACGTCCGCTCGGGTCCGAAATCCACGCCGCCGCAGGAGATCCGGCATACGCCAGGAGGCTTGAAAATGTGTCGTAAACCACTCTGAAGTAGGTTTGCTGATCGTGTGCTGAAGGCTGTGAATATAAAAACAGTCCGGACGGTCGGATCATGTTCTGTGCTTGTCACGCCCCTATCACGAACATCTCACCGGCCCCTATCACAGTTAGCCGAAAATGCGTGGGTTTGCCTGTTGCCGTAGGCGGGAATTCATCTTCGATGCAGGTGAGCGCGGGTTCGGCGGATGGGGCGCGACATCGGGAAAAGGCTGCAACCGGTAGATCGCCGCTGTTCGGAGGGCTGGTCCGGCATCGATTCACCCTCGGACGCTGCTTTACACTAGAAAACGCGCATATGTGGAGGAACGAATGAAGAAGCCCAGCTAGATCCGATTCTTAGGGCAGCCTTGGTTGGTTGGGTCTCGGGCCTGGCTTATCGTTTGCTCTTACGCCGCACATACCGATGTCCGGCCGAGGGCACGTTCGGGCGAGACCGATACAAGCCAGCCTAGTGGGCGAAAACCACGCTCCGGGTTCCGAGCGCGTAAGCGTTTCGTTACCAGCGGGTACCTGCGCACAACCGCGGGTGGACAACTTCAGACGTGACTGCACGCCGAACACCATCAGCGCGGCTGGTTTCGGCGAACGTACGGACGCAGTCCTAGCAGGGAGCGTTCGACAGTACCGGCGTTCGACAGGGCGTTCTCGCAAAGGCCGCACCGCGTCGAGGTCGACTTTCTCGAAGGCAGAGGCATGACGCAACTACCTGGCCACAGGTCCCCCGGACCCATCGGGCTCTACGACCCGGCGAACGAACACGACGCCTGCGGTGTCGCGTTCGTCGGTGATATGCACGGCCGCCGCAGCCGTGACATCGTCGACAAGGCCATTACGGCTCTGTTGAATCTGGAGCACCGCGGCGCAGCGGGCGCCGAGCCGAACTCCGGCGACGGCGCGGGCATCCTCATTCAGGTCCCCGACCGCTTCTTCCGGGAAGTGGTCGATTTCGAGCTGCCACCGGAAGGCTCCTACGCCACGGGTATCGCCTTTCTTCCCCAGGCGCGGCGGGAAGCCGCCCGCGCCTGCTACGGCGTCGAGAAGATCGTCAAGGAAGAGGGCCTGACGGTACTCGGCTGGCGCGAGGTACCGATCGACGAATCATCGCTCGGCGCGCTCTCGCGCGACGCCATGCCGCTGTTCCGGCAGGTCTTCATCGGATCGCCGGCCGATTCGGCCGAGCAGCTCTCCGGTATGGACCTGGAGCGGCGCGCCTATGTGATCCGTAAACGGGTCGAGCACGAACTCGGCCGGTCCGGCGCCGGCGAGGGTGCGGTCGGCCGGGAGTCCGTCTACTTCCCCAGCTTGTCCGGGCAGACCTTCGTCTACAAGGGCATGTTCACCACGCCACAGCTGCGTGCCTTCTACCTGGACCTGCAGGACGACCGGGTGGAGAGCGCCCTGGGAATCGTGCACTCCAGGTTCTCCACCAACACTTTCCCGTCCTGGCCGCTGGCGCACCCGTTCCGGCGGGTCGCGCACAACGGTGAGATCAATACCGTCGCCGGTAACGAGAACTGGATGCGGGCCCGCGAGGCGCTGCTGCGTTCGAATATCTTCGGCAAGGATTCGGCCGGTAAGAACCGCCTGGAGAAGATCTTCCCGGTCTGTACTCCGGGTGCCAGTGATACCGCGCGCTTCGACGAGGTGCTGGAACTGCTGCATCTGGGCGGCCGCAGCCTGCCGCACGCGGTGCTGATGATGATTCCCGAAGCCTGGGAACGCAACGAGAACATGGACCCGCAGCGCCGGGCGTTCTACGAGTACCACTCCATGCTGATGGAGCCCTGGGACGGGCCCGCCTCGGTCTGCTTCACCGACGGTACGGTCATCGGCGCCGTCCTGGACCGCAACGGCCTGCGCCCCAGCCGGATCTGGGTCACCGAGGACGGCCTCGTGGTCATGGCCTCCGAGGTCGGTGTACTGGATATAGATCAGTCCAAGGTGGTCCGCAAGATCCGGCTGCAACCGGGCCGGATGTTCCTGGTCGACACCGCGCAGGGCCGGATCGTCGGCGACGAGGAGATCAAATCGCAGCTGGCCGCCGAGCACCCGTACCGGGAATGGCTCGAGGCCGGTATCAAGCACCTGTCCGATCTGCCCGACCGTCCGCATGTGCACATGTCGCACGACCGGGTGCTGATCCGCCAGCAGATCTTCGGGTACACCACCGAGGAACTGAACCTGCTCATCTCGCCGATGGCGAAAACCGGCGCCGAGGCGCTGGGCTCGATGGGTACCGATACCCCGATCGCTGTGCTCTCGGCGCGGCCGCGACTGCTGTTCGACTACTTCTCCCAGCAGTTCGCGCAGGTCACCAACCCGCCGCTGGACGCCATCCGGGAAGAGGTCGTCACCAGTCTGCGCCGTCATATCGGCCCGGAATCCGATCTGCTGAACCCGAGCCCGGAGTCGTGCCGGCAGATCGTGCTCCAGCAGCCGATCATCGACAACGACGAACTGGCCAAGCTGGTTCATATCAACGACGACGGCAGCCAGCCCGGTCTGCGATCGGTGGTCGTGCGCGGGCTGTACGAGGTCGCCGCGGGCGGCGAGGGCCTGCGCCGGGCGCTGGATGCCATCAACACCCAGGTCTCGGCCGCCATCGACGGTGGGGCCCGGATCATCGTGCTGTCCGACCGCGAATCCAACGAGAAGCTCGCGCCGATTCCGTCGCTGCTGCTCACCGCGTCGGTGCATCACCATCTCGTCCGGGAGCGCACCCGCACCATGGTCGGCCTGGTCGTCGAGGCGGGTGACGCCCGCGAAGTGCACCATATGGCGACCCTGGTCGGTTTCGGTGCCGCCGCGATCAACCCGTACATGGCGTTCGAATCGATCGAGGACATGCTCGAGCGCGGTGCGCTGTCCATTCCCGGCAGCACCGGTGATCTGGCGGCCGATTACCGCAAGGCGGTCGCGAACTACAACAAGGCCGCGAGCAAGGGCGTGCTGAAGGTGATGTCCAAGATGGGCATCTCCACGGTGGCCTCCTACAACGGCGCCCAGCTGTTCCAGGTGATCGGCCTGGGGCAGGAACTGGTGGACGAGTACTTCACCGGTCTGCGCTCTCACCTGGGTGGTATCGGCCTGGACGAGATCGCCACCGATGTGGCGGCCCGGCATTCGGTCGCCTTCCTGGAGAACCGCAACGAGCGCGCCCACCGCGAACTCGAGGTCGGTGGGGAATACCAGTGGCGGCGGGAGGGCGAATACCACCTGTTCAACCCGGACACGGTATTCAAACTGCAGCATTCCACCCGCAGCGGCCAGTACTCGATCTTCAAGGAGTACACCAAACTGGTCGACGACCAGTCCGAGCGGCTGGCATCGCTGCGTGGCCTGTTCAAGTTCAAGAAGGGTGCCCGCTCCCCGATCCCGATCGAGGAGGTCGAGCCCGCCACCGAGATCGTCAAACGCTTCTCCACCGGTGCGATGAGTTACGGCTCGATCTCGGCCGAGGCACACGAAACCCTCGCCATCGCGATGAACCGGCTGGGCGGGCGCTCCAACTCGGGCGAGGGCGGCGAATCGCCGGCCCGGTTCGAGCCGGAGGACAACGGCGACTGGCGGCGCAGCGCGATCAAGCAGGTCGCCTCGGGCCGGTTCGGGGTCACCGCGCACTATCTGACCAACTGCACCGATATCCAGATCAAGATGGCTCAGGGCGCCAAGCCCGGTGAAGGCGGTCAGCTGCCCGCGCACAAGGTGTACCCGTGGGTCGCCGAGGTGCGGCACTCCACCCCGGGCGTCGGGCTGATCTCACCTCCCCCGCACCACGACATCTATTCGATCGAGGACCTGGCGCAGCTCATCCACGATCTGAAGAACGCGAATCCGCAGGCGCGGATCCACGTGAAGCTGGTCGCCGAACCCGGCGTCGGCACGGTCGCGGCGGGCGTATCCAAGGCCCACGCCGATGTGGTGCTCATCTCCGGGCACGACGGCGGTACCGGTGCCTCGCCGCTGACCTCGCTCAAGCACGCCGGCGGTCCCTGGGAACTCGGCCTGGCCGAAACCCAGCAGACCTTGCTGCTCAACGGCCTGCGCGACCGGATCGTGGTGCAGGTCGACGGCCAGATGAAGACCGGCCGTGACGTGATGATCGCCGCGCTGCTCGGCGCCGAGGAGTACGGTTTCGCCACCGCTCCGCTGGTGGTGTCCGGCTGCATCATGATGCGCGTCTGCCATCTGGACACCTGCCCGGTGGGTGTGGCCACCCAGAATCCGGTGCTGCGTGATCGCTTCACCGGTAAGCCCGAGTTCGTGGAGAACTTCTTCCTCTTCATTGCCGAAGAGGTCCGGGAACTGCTGGCCGAGCTCGGTTTCCGGACCCTGGACGAGGCCATCGGCCGGGTCGACCTGCTCGATACCGCCAAGGCCAAACAGCATTGGAAGGCGAGCAAGCTGGATCTGTCGCCCATCCTCGACGATGTCGAGACGGCGTTCATGTTCCAGGACCGGCGCCGGACCAAGGAACAGGACCACGGCCTGGACCGGGCGCTGGACAACGAGCTCATCGCACAGAGTCGCGACGCGCTCGAGTTCGGTAAGCCGGTGAAGATCGAAACCAAGATCACGAACGTGAACCGGACGGTCGGCACCATGCTCGGCCATGAGGTGACCAAGCTCTACGGTGGCGCCGGTCTGCCCGACGACACCATCGACATCACCCTCACCGGTTCGGCCGGTAACAGTTTCGGCGCGTTCGTCCCGGCCGGTATCACTCTGCGGGTGCAGGGCGACGCGAACGATTACGTGGGCAAGGGTCTTTCGGGCGGACACCTGGTGGTGCGCCCGGCGCCCAATGCCTCGGCCGATTTCCGGGCCGAGGAGAACATCATCGCGGGCAACGTCATCCTGTTCGGCGCGACCAGCGGCCAGGTGTTCATCAACGGTGTGGTCGGTGAACGGTTCGCGGTGCGCAACTCCGGCGCCACCGCGGTGGTCGAAGGCGTCGGTGATCACGGCTGCGAGTACATGACCGGCGGCCGGGTCGTCATTCTCGGTGAGACGGGACGTAACTTCGGCGCCGGGATGTCCGGTGGTCTGGCGTTCGTCTACGACCCCGACAACACTTTCGCCGGCCGGCTCAACCCCGAGCAGGCGGATGCCATCGAACCGCTGTCAGGTGACGATTTCACCTGGCTGCGTGACATCATCGGCCAGCACCGGGACCAGACCGGTTCCGCGGTGGCCGAACGGATCCTGAGCGACTGGTCGCAGCAGGTGAACCACTTTGTGAAGGTCATGCCGCGCGAGTACAAGAAGGTGCTGCTCGCCATCTCCGAGGCCGAGAAGAGCGGTAAGGACGTCGACGAGGCGATTATGGAGGCCGCACGTGGGTGACGCCCAAGGATTTCTGAAACACACTTCCCGGGAGTTGCCCGCGCGCCGTCCGGTGCCGCTGCGCCTGATGGACTGGAAAGAGGTGTACGAACAGGGTTTCCCGCACGAGACCCTGCAGCGCCAGGCCAGCCGGTGTATGGATTGCGGTATCCCGTTCTGCCACAACGGCTGCCCACTGGGAAACCTGATTCCCGAGTGGAACGACCTGGTGTACAAGGACCGCTGGCGCGAAGGCATCGACCGGCTGCACGCCACGAACAACTTCCCGGAGTTCACCGGGCGGTTGTGCCCGGCGCCGTGTGAGGCGTCCTGTGTCCTCGGGATCAACCAGGACCCGGTGACCATCAAACAGGTCGAGGTCGAGATCATCGAGAACGCTTTCGACGAGGGCTGGGTCACCCCGGTCTATCCGACCCGGCTCACCGGCAAGAAGGTGGCCGTCGTCGGTTCCGGGCCCGCGGGCCTGGCGGCCGCGCAACAGCTCACCCGGGCCGGCCACACCGTGACCGTCTTCGAGCGTGCCGACCGCATCGGTGGTCTCCTGCGCTACGGCATCCCGGAATTCAAGATGGAGAAGCGGTTCATCGACCGCCGGCTGGCCCAGATGGAGGCCGAGGGCACCATCTTCAAGACCGGGGTCGACGTCGGTGTCGACATCACCGCCGAGGAACTGCGGGAGCAGTTCGACGCGGTGGTCCTCGCCGGTGGCGCCACCCAGGCGCGCGACCTGCCGATTCCGGGCCGTGAGCTGGACGGTATCCATCAGGCCATGGAATTCCTGCCCTGGGCCAACCGGGTGCAGCACGGCGATCCGGTGACCGACGAGAACGGCCTGCCGCCGATCCACGCGCACGGTAAGAAGGTCGTCATCATCGGCGGTGGTGATACCGGCGCCGACTGCCTGGGCACCTCGCACCGGCAGGGCGCGGCCAGCGTGCACCAGTTCGAGATCATGCCGCGGCCGCCGGAGGAACGCGCCGGCTCCACTCCGTGGCCGACCTACCCGCTCATGTACCGGGTCTCCTCGGCACATGAGGAAGGTGGCGAGCGGGTGTTCTCGGTCAACACCGAGCGGTTCGTCGGTACGGACGGTCGCGTCACCGGTCTGGAGGCGCACGAGGTCAAGATGGTCAACGGCCGGTTCGAGAAGGTCGAGGGCACCGATTTCACCCTCGAGGCCGATCTGGTACTGCTGGCCATGGGCTTCGTCGGCCCGGACAAGCCGGGGTTGCTCACCGATCTCGGTGTCGGCTACGACCAGCGCGGTAATGTCCAGCGGGACAAGAACTGGGCCACCAATATCCCCGGTGTTTTCGTCGCCGGCGATATGGGGCGCGGTCAGTCCCTGATCGTCTGGGCCATCGCCGAGGGTCGGGCCGCCGCGTCGTCGGTGGACAGGTACCTGGAGGGTGAGACGGCGCTGCCTGCGCCGATCCCGCCGACGGCGGTCGCCCAGCGCTGATCGTCGCACCGGTTCCGGCCGGTGCGGGTCCGTGATCCGGCACCGAATGTGATTCCGGTACGGAACAGAACGAACCAGCGGCGCGGTGTCTCCCGATTCCACGGGAACACCGCGCCGCTGCTGTTTTTCCGGTTACCGAATGCGGGGCGATATGTTTTCCCCCCGGTTCTGGAAGAGAGTCGCGGCGAAACGGATTCCCCCGCTCCCATCGACCCGGGACAGCCGGGGTACGGCGGAATCGGGCGCGGCCGCGGCCGATCACACCCCATCTTTCCGGCGGGACTTCACCGTTTCCGAATTCTGAAAAGCCGGCTGGCGGTGACTCCGTTGCGGCTCTATTGTTATCTCCGGTGTGTCTCGGTACGAGATCGTGATCCGATCGTGTAATTGTGACGCGGGGTTGTTGTTCACCTGTTACACATATCGGTGTCATCGGCCGGGTTCAGCATCTTGGCAACTACATCAACGAGAGCGCCCATCAGGGCCAGGGCTGACTGGAGCAGTATGCAGTTCAAGAGGGTTGCCGCGGCGTTCGGTGCTTGCGCGGCGGTCGCATCCGGATTGGTTTTCGGCGGCTCGGCGGCCCAAGCGGCACCCGGATGCCCGAGCCTCTATGTGGTGGCGATCCCGGGGACCTGGGAAACCGGGCACGAGAAGAAGCCCCAGCCGGGCATGCTGGCCCGGGTGACCAACAACCTGCCGTCCTCGGCGAAGGTCGATTACGTCACCTACGCGGCCACCGCCTTCCCCTGGGAGGGTGATGTCTACGGCGCCTCCAAGCACGAGGCCGTCACCAACGCGCGCGGCATGATCACGAATATGCTCGAGCGCTGCGGCGGCACCCGGGTCGCCCTCGTCGGTTACAGCCAGGGCGCCGACGCCGCAGGTGACCTCGCGGCCGAGATCGGCACCGGCCTCGGCCCGATCGCTCCGGACCGTATCGCGGGTGTCGGATTGATCTCCGACCCGCGCCGTTCGCCCAGCGATATCCAGGTCGGCCCGCCGGCACCCGGCGCGGGCGCCGGTGGACCCCGGGTCGGTGGGTTCGGCTGGGTCAGCGATCGCACCCGCACCATCTGCATTCCCGACGATCTCTACTGCGCCACCGCGCAGGACGATTTCATCACTCGTTTCGCCGGTTTCCTCGCTCAGAGCTCCGATGCCAATCCCGCGAACATCTGGCGGTACCAGCTGGAGGTCGCGGCGATCGTCGGCGATCTGATGTCACACGGTGGCCTGCCCACCCTGCAGGCGCAGCTCTCCGAGGGAGCGAACGAGCAGCGGGTCAAGGATCTCGAGACGTTCTACCGCTCCGAGTCGCACCATTCCTACGGCAGCTACAACGTCGGCGGTGGTCAGACCGCGCTGTCCTGGATGCACAACTGGATCGCGGGCATGGCCTGATCAGCCGGAGACATTACGCGGGAGCAACTCCCAGACGTGTCCGTTCTCGTTCACCGTGGCCGCCGTCCGGCGGCCGGTGCGCGAGAACAGGATCCGAGTGATCGAGCAGTAATCGATCGGGAAGGTCAATGGGCGCGCCAAACCCAGGATGTCCTGGAGCGTCACATTGATCACACCGCCGTGCGCGAAAACCACCACCGTATCCGGTGCGGCGGTGGTCGAAGCGATTTCGGTTATCGCATCGTGTACCCGCTGCCGGAACGCGTCGGCATCGACCTGCTGCGGAAGATGGCCGGCTTTGATCCGGTCGTAGGCGTCGCGGAATTCGGTTTTGGCATCTTCGATCGGAATATAGGACGGTAGTTCACGATCGTATTCGGCCAGGTCGTTCATGATGTCGACCTCCAGGCCCAGTTTCGCCGCCGTGGGGGCGGCGGTTTCCCGGGCCCGGCGCTGGGGGCTGCTGATCACCCGGCTGATCCGGTGCGGCTCCAGCGCCGCCGGTACCCGTTCGGCCTGCCGTATGCCGACCGGCGCGAGTCCGGGGTCCGCGGCTTGTTCCGCGTTCTCTACCCGGAGCGGCTGAGCATGGCGAACGAGTATCAATTGCACGGGTCCACTCTGCCGCATCGGTCCCGGTACCCGGTAGCCGAGGTGGACGGGCGGTGCACCGTCCGGGCCCGGAATACGAAACGGCCCGGCCCGCCGTGGGGGCGGGCCGGGCCGATGTCACGCGATCAGTTTCCGGTGGGCGGGTACGGTGGCTGACCACCCTGCGGCGGGTTCGGGTAATTCGGGTCGGACGGGTAACCGCCTTGCTGTGGGTAGCCCCCTTGCTGGGGGTAGCCGCCTTGCTGGGGGTAGCCGCCTTGCTGGGGGTAGCCGCCTTGCTGGGGGTAGCCACCTTGCTGCGGGTAGCCGCCCTGGGGTGGTTGACCCGGCTGGGGGAACTGACCCGGCGAATTGTTGTTACTGCTCTTCTTCCGCGCGAGCAGAATGACCGCGACGATGATGACAACGACGATGACACAACAGATCGCGCCTACGACGCCGAAACCACCACCCTTGCCTTTACTTTTGCGGCGAGCTTCCAAATCGGCCACGGACGCCAGCACATCGGTATCGGTCCACGCGGACAAATCCACTGTGCTCGCGTGCGCCAACAGGTCCACGTAACTCAAAGTCAAACCCCGTTCCGAGAGAAAGGCCCCTCCTCCCGGGGCCGAAAGTCACTACACCGTACTTCCCCACGCACCGGGTGCGAAACCTTTCCCCGGACGGCGCCGGTCGCACGAACCCGGCGGTGCGACGAGCGGATCCGCCGACACCGGAGATCACCGTGGTTTGACCAACGGGAACGGCTGGGTCTCCCGGATCGTACGCCCGGTCAGCAGCATGATCACCCGGTCCACCCCCAGCCCCAGCCCACCCGTGGGCGGCATGGCGTGCTCCAGCGCACGGAGGAAGTCCTCGTCGAGTTCTTTCGCTGCCGGACCACCACCTGCCGCGATCCGGGTTTGCGTGGCGAGGCGGCGCCGCTGTTCCACGGGATCGGTGAGTTCGCTGCACCCGGTACCCAGTTCGATGCCCCAGGCCACCAGTTTCCAGCGTTCCGCCAGCTCCGGATCGCGGCGGTGCGGGCGAGCCAGCGGCGACACCGAGGCGGGGAGGTCGAGGTAGAACGTGGGCTCCTGGGTGGTTTCGGCGACCAGCCGCTCGTACAACGCGTAGGCGGTGCGGCCGCGATCCCAACCGTGCTGGTAGACGATATCGGCCTTTTCGCACAGTTTCCGCAGCTCGGAAAGCTCGGTGCGGGATGTGACCTCGGTACCGGTCTCCGCGGCGAGAGCCTCGTACATCGATCGCACCCGCCACTGACCGGAAATATCGACCGTCTCGAGTGAGCCGTCCGGGGTCGGCCGCATGGCGACCATGGAACCATTGGCGGCCAGGGCCGCCTGCTGGACGAGCTGCCGGCACAGTGTCATCATCCGCCGGTGATCACTGTGTGCTTCGTAGGCCTGCAACAGTGTGAATTCCGGCAGGTACCGGGCGTCGACCCGGGTGTTGCGGAAGCCGGGGCCGAGTTCGAACACTTTCTCCACACCACCTACGCACAACCGTTTCAGTGACAGTTCCGGTGCGGATCGCAGATAGAGTTCGGTATTCGCGGCATCGAGATGGGTCCGCAGCCCGCGGCCGTCCGCCCCTCCGGCGGTGTGCTGGAGTACCGGTGTGGTGACCTCCAGGAAACCGAAGTCGTGCAGGACATCGCGCAGGGAACGCAGGACCGCGCTGCGCCGGGTCAGTAGTTCGCGGGCGTTGCGATCGGTTATCAGGTCCAGATAGCTGCGCCGCGTCCGGAGGCCGGGATCGCTGAGACCGTGCCATTTATCGGGCAGCGGATGCAGGCATTTTCCGAGCATCCGCCAATCGGCCACCAGTAGGGAGAGTTCGCCGCGCCGGCTGAAGCCGAGCCGGCCGCTGACCGAGAGCAGATCGCCGAGGTCGATGAGTTCGGTGAATTCGGCACAGCGTCGTGTGCCGAGGCGGTCCCGATCGAGCAGGAGCTGGATTTCGCCGCTCCAGTCCCGGATCACGGCGAATACCACTCCGCCGCAATCCCGTAAGCGGAGCAGGCGGCCCGAAACCCGCACCGTGGTGCCACGTGGGACCCTGCGGGCCGCCGCTACGGTATGGGTCGGTGGGAAGGGCAGAGGGTAGGGGTCGATGTTCGCGGCGGTGAGCCGGTCCAGTTTCTCGGTACGTACCCGTACCTGCTCGGGGCGGTGCGTGGGTGCCGGATCGGTCTCCGGGGTCACCTCCGCTCCGGGCTCCCCGATAGCGGGTGGCTCGGGTGCGCGGCGATGACGCCCGGTGTAGGCGAAAGCCGAGACGGCCGTCCCGGAGCCGGGGAGCAGGCCTTCGGCCCGGGCGGCGGCCGCGGCGATACGTGGGAGGTCGCGCGGGGATTCGCACAGGACGAACCTCGGCGCCCACTGTGGCTGGTACCGCGCGTTCGTGCGGTGCAGCTGGTCGAGCTGCCACCACCGCGAAAAAGCCAGCGGTGCGGTGCGCACCCCCGCGACTAGGGCGGTCGTCGCGCCCGGTACGGCGCGGAGGATGCCCGCTCCCGCGGGCGGGCCCGCATACCGGCCGGCGGCTTCGAAGACGGAGCGGAACATGGTGAAATTCAGCGAAACCCGGTGGATGCCCAGCTGTTCGGCGTGCAGGACGAACTCGGTCACGAGCAGGTCGGTGATCTCTTCGGCAGTGGCGGGCTCCCGTCGGATCATCTCCAGTGTCGCTCCGTTCCGTCCCCACGGAACCAGCGAGAGCAGAGCCCGTACCCGTCCCTGCGCGTCGACCGCCTCGGCGAGCAGGCAGTCGCCGTCCTCCCGGTCGCCCAGCCGTCCCAGGGGGAGGGGATAACCGCGTTCCGTCTCGGCGGGCCGCCACTGTTCGGCCCAGACGGCGAGCTGTGCCAATTCGGCGGTGCCGAGCTCGCGGTGCCGACGGATACGGACTGTCACACCCTGTTTGCGGAGCCGGGCGACCGCCTGCCGGACAGTTGCGAGCTCGGGCGCGGCCAGGGAGAAGGTCCGGGGATCGAGTACGGCTTCCGCGCCCGCCGGCCGGGCGGTGAGCCCGGCTCGCCGGTACACCGGGGCGCCGGCCTCACCGGCTCCGATCACCGCGACGGTCCAGCCGAAGCGGCGGGCGTGCTGTTGCCATGCGGTCACCGCCTGCGGCCAGGAATCACGTGCGCCGACAGGGTCGCCGAGGGCCAGGCAGATGCCGTGCTCCACGCGGTAGCTCACGGCTGCCCGCCCATTGGGTGCGAAGACGACCGAGCGATCACGCCGGGTCGTGAGGTAATCGATCGACCCGGCCGGGTCCGGGCCGTCCAGCAGACGCCGCAGCGCGCGGCCGTCGGACTCGGTGAGCGCGTTCTCGGCGCGCTGGGTACGGAGCAGGACGAGTACGGTCGCCGCGACCACGAGCACGCCGAAGAGACCGACCAGGAACTGGGTGAGGAACGGCGGTGCCTCGCCCGGGTCGGGAGTATCGAGAAAGAGGCCGGCGCCGAGCCGGCCGGCGACCCACAGGACTCGGCGGGGGCCTTCGGGTAACGAGCCGGGGAGCGCCTGTACTACGGCACAACCGGCCGCTCCCGCGAGGAGGAGTCCGCCGGCGAGAGTGGTGAGCGCGGGCCGTAGCGTGGCCGGGCGGATGCGGGCGCGCAACTGCGCCCGGCTCATGACGAGGAGCCCGAACAGGGACAGGTGAACGATCAGGGCCACGGCGGCATGCCGATCCTGTTCGCGCACGGCGGTGACCAGGTTCACCGGTATCCAGCCGGCCAGGTAGAGCATCAGCGCCCACCGCGCCGATCGTTTACGCCGGGCCAGTCCCAGAGCCAGCATTCCCATCAGCGCCGCCCACAGCAGGCTGGTGCCGGGCGCGTTCAGGTAGTACTCGTCGAGATGATTTCGCGGCCCGGCCAGCGCCGTGGACAGTGCCGGTACGAAACTCCAGACCAGACAGGCCGCGGCGAGCAGACCCGAAATCAGTGCGGCGAAACGAGGTACGGCCGCGAATCGGCCGGGCTCGTCCCGCCCACCGGATGTTTCGGACGCTCGCGGTTCCTGCGTGGATATCACCGTTCCAGTTTGCCGCTCGATTTCATCGACACTCTGCTGTGTCCCGGCGTGTTAGTCGGGTTGTTCGCCCGAGGTCCGCACGTATTGCTCTGCGCGTGGGCCCGGTTGGCCGATATGGGAAATCGCCACCCGGAGTGGCACGTATGTGACGGCGAGACGCCGGATAGGTGTTTCATTGTCCGGCCGGCCGAGGGTGGCAACCGGGTTTTTCCCGGGCCGGTCGGAATACGCGCCGGCCGGGGGAGTAAGCATGAAACCATGCCGGATCCAATCGATGTGCCGATCGACGATGCCGCCATACGGCTCGGCCAGTTCCTGAAACTGGCCAACCTGATCGAATCGGGGTCGGAGGCCAAAACCGTGATCGCCGCGGGACTGGTGCGGGTGAACGACGAGGTCGAGTTGCGCCGCGGGCGGCAACTCCAGGTGGGGGATGTGGTGGCGCTCGCCGGTCACCTCGCCAGGGTGAGCGCCGCGCCGTCCTGAGTTCCGGCGGTGCCCACCCGGGCGGGGCGGGTCAGGCCTCGGAACGGACCACGATGCCGTCGTGGTCGCTGTAGAGCATATCGCCGGGAGTGAACGTCACCCCGCCGAATTCGACCGCGACGTCCTTTTCGCCCGAACCCGTTTGCGTGCTTTTCCGCGGATTGGTACCCAGAGCCTTGAGCCCGATATCGAGAGTCCGCAGGATGGCCGAATCCCGGACCGCGCCGTTCACCACGACTCCCGCCCAGCCGTTCTCGACGCCGCGGCCGGCGATGATATCGCCCACCAGGGCGGTATGCACACTGGCGCCGCCGTCGACCACCAGCACCCTGCCCGCGCCGGGCTCGCCGAGTGTCTGTTTGACCAGCAGGTTGTCCTGGAAGCAGCGGATCGTGGTGATCCGGCCGGAGAACACCGAGCGGCCGCCGAACTGGATGAACTGGGTGTCGCAACTGCGGATATCGGGACCGATCTCGTCGGCGAGATCCGCGGTGGCCACCTGCTGCGCTGAATCGGTCATTGCTCCGATTGTGCCGGGTGGATCGCGGCAGCGAGCACCCACCCCCCGTTGTGGTTACCCGCGAGTATCACTGGTGGCGATAACGCAGGTTGTACAGCTCTCGATCGTGTTCGGAGCATTTCTGCCGGTCGACGAGATCCGGGTTCAGTCCGTGCTGCACGAGACGGTACCGCCGCCACACGTAGCTCAACGCGATCGTGAAGATGATCAGCGGAACGACCATCATGAGGATCAGGGCGAGTTTGAGGGTCGTGGGGCCCGGGAACAGCAGGATCAGCGCGAAGAACGGGATGATCGGCCCGATGAAGCGGATCAGGTAGCGTTCCATCGCCCCATGGCCGACGAGGTCTCGCAGGACCCATTCGTGTAGCTCCGCGGGTAGTTCGCGGCCCAGATCGTAGGCGATCCGTTGCTTGAAAGTCGGCTTTTCCATAGCTCCAGGCTATGCCTGTGTGATATGCATCACCAGGGCTGGTTTGTGGCGGGCAGCTGCCGGGCTAGACCGATACGGACAGCGATGCCGCCAGCCCGAACACCACCGCCATCGTCGCGACCTCCACGACCGCGCGCCGCAGCGACGCCTCCGCCGGCATCCGGTGCCCGGCTGCCGCCGCGACCCAGCTCCTGCGCCACCACCAGCCCAGCGCCAGCAATACCGCCAGCAGCACCGATTTCGCCACCATGATCCGGCCGTACCCGGTGGTGAAGAACGGGGTGATCCCACCCAGCCGCACCAGACCGTTGAGCAGTCCGGTCGTCGCCACCGCGGCGACCATCGGCAAAGCCACCGCCGAGTACTTCGGTAGCGCGGCGGCCCAGCCGCTCCGGCCGCGTACCACCAGCGCCAAAGCGAGCAGCAGGCCCAGCCAGGCCGCCGCGGCCAAGGCGTGGATACCGGCCAGCGCCGATCCGAACGGTTGCTGGGACATATGCCCGGTGATCGGGCGTAGCGTCACGGCGACCGCCGCGAAGACGAGCACCAGATCCGGTGTGCGCTGCTCCGGCCGCCGGAAGGCGAGCGCGGCGTACCCCGTGACAGCGGCGATACCCAACAGGATCGCCAACCCGATCTGACCGCCGCTGATACGCAGCAGATAGGTGCCGAAATCAGCGGGGCCCAAAGTGAGAACCCCCGAACCCGCCACCTCTCCCGCGGCGAAAACGAGCACACCGAATTCCAGGCAACCCCACAGCCCCGCCGTTATCGCCAGCATGCGCCAGGGCACCTCGACGCGCTCACTCAGCCGCGGCAGGGCGGCCAGTCCCAGCACGGTCGCACCCGCGATATCGGCGGCGGACCGGACCGCCGCCGATGCCGGGATATCGCTCAGCGTCCATGCGACCAGGACCCCGAGCAGACCCGCCGGTATCACCAGGCCGAGCGCGATCCGTCCGTCGGATCGGCTCGGGGCACGGCCCTTCACCGCTGGTTCTTCCCCTTGCCCAGGCCGGAACCGAACAGCGCGAACGCGAGACCGCCGCCGAACAACACGATCGCGCCGACGATGTACACCCACACCGGGATACCGCCCGATCCGTTACCCGAACCCTGCGCGTTCGCCGCCGGTCCCGGTATGCCGTTGCCCGGCGTGCTCAACGTGAAGGTGCGCTCACCGTCCACGACATGGCCGTCCGCCGAGGTGACCCGGTAGGCCATCCGGTACACGCCGGCGGGCCCGAGTTCCCCCACCTCGATACTCAGGTTCCGGCCCTCGACGAGCGGCTCTCCCTTGGACCACAGATTGCCGTCGGGCCCCACCACGGTCATGGCGGGGAAATTCGGCTGCAGCGGTTCGTTGAAGGTGATGGTGGCGCGCGCCGGTCCGGTATCGATGGTGGCGCCGTCGGCCGGATCGCTGCTCACCACCGCGGAATGGGCCGCGGCCGGGCCGGCCGCGAGACCGAGTACGAGACAGAACAGGGCGGTGACCAGCGCGAAGAGGCGTATCGGCCGGGTCGCCGGGCGGTTCATCGCCGGCTCCGGAGCACCACGCCGGCCGCGGCGCCGAGGGCGAGTGCGCCCAGTGCCACACCGATACCACCGAGCAGGCGTGCCGTCGTATCGCCACCCGAAGCGGCATCGTCCTCGGCCGCCACCGAATCGTCGCCGTGGCCGGAGTGGTGGTGTGAACTGTCGCCGTCACCGTCTCCCGTCAGTTCCAGCACCGGGGCGGGATGATCGACGGAATCGTGATCGCCGGTCTGATCCCAGCGCACGACGGTTTTGTCGCTGTAGGTCTGCTCGGCCGGGAAACCGATCGTCTCCGTTTCGGGCAGCGGACCGAGCGAAACGACGAAACGCTGGAATTCACCCGGCCGGATACCCGGGGTCCCCGGGTCGGCGGTCCAGGTGATGGAGGTGACCTCGTCCTCGGCGTTCCGCTCGATCTTCGTGGTCCAGCCGGGAACCGGTTCGGTGCGCGCCGTCGCGATCTCCGGTACGGCGATCCGCACAGCGGTGGTGGCGGCGGTATCCGATTCGGTGGGCACGCTGAAGGTGGCGACGGTGGATCGGCCGGGGGTGGGGTCCGGGGCGGAAACGGTGACGTGCGCGGCGGCCGTACCGGCTCCGGCCAGGACGAAGCCGGTGGCGACCGTGGCGGTCAGACCTCGGCGCAGGGCCGGGGGAAACCCGTGTGACATGGGCTGAAGACTTTCTCTCCGAAGGAAACCAGGGCGTCGATACCGCCGCGCACCGGTGGTGCGCGCGGTCCGCGCGTTGTCTTCGGAGCCCCGTATCGCGGCCGCGTATCGGTTGCGGCGGCATTCGCCCGGTACGCGCCGGGTAAGGGTTCCGGCGGCGTGAGCAGTGCCCGCAGGGCCGCCGACGCCACCCGGTACAGTCGTTCGGCGCCGCTGATCGCCAGTGCGCAGAGTACGACGGCGAGCAGATGGGCGGCGAACATGGCGAGCATCGCCGGTCGCCCGGCGGCGGGATCGGCAAGAGCCGCGGCGCCGGTGGTGTGATGGCCGGTGAGACCACTCAGGGCCCAGTGCCCCGCGATCTGACCGCCCGCGAGGGAGAACAGCAGGGGCCGTACCCGCCCGTGCCCGTTTCCACCGAGGAACGGGCCGGATACGAACCCCGTGACGGCCGCGGCGAGCAGCAGAAGAGCCGCTCCGGCGGAGGAGGGATATCCACCGCCGGTCGCGCCGTGCGCGGCCACGGCCAGCGCGGCGGACGTCGCACCGGCCACACAACCTCGCAGGGGTGCGGTCGCGGTGGACGGGCTGGCAGGCATCGTGTGCTTTCGGTGACGCGGTCGGAGAGCGGGCCGGGCACTGTCCATGGTCGCCGACCCGTCCGGACTCCGCGCGCCCGGCCCCCGTACCGGGGTGGGCCCGGCTTCAGGCGACCCCGAGGCGGGCGAGCACGTCCGCCTCGATGCGGGACAGTTCGGTGCCGATGGAGGCGTGTACCGAACGCCGCCGGGAGGCGGGCATCTGGTCGGCCGTGCGTACGGCCGACGCGAGGGCGTCGAGCCGGCTGTGCGCGCTCGCGACGAACTGCTGCGTGTCCTTTTGCGCGCCGGCGTTCCCATTCGCGATCTTGTCCAGGGCCGCTTCGGTATTGGCGATCCGTGCCTGCAGTTTGCCGCCGTGCCCGGCATAGTCGCCGAGGCGGTCCACCCCCACACCGAGCTGCCGGGCGCGCCGGCTGTCGAGTTCCCCGCGCAGGTAGGTCGCGCCACGATAGGCCAGCGGGGCGAGCACCGGCACCAGCACCCGGGCCACCCCGATGTACTTCTTGATCTGCCCCGGGCCGAACGGGTCCCGTGCGGCGCGGGCGGCCGTCTCGAGCGCGGCCTTCTCCTCGGCCTGCAGGGCGGCGATCTGCGCCTTGGCGACCTTGCGCTGCGAACGGACTTCCGCGCGTTGCCGTTTGCGTTCGTTCTTCGCCCCGAGCTTGGCCTCCAGGGCGGCCTTGTGCTTGAGAGCCTTGGCCTCGGCCCGCCGACTCGGCCGCCGCTTGCGCTTGGTGAACAACCCCATCGAAGGCCCTCCGTAATGCTGGTTCGCTACGGCGATACGACACGGAAAACCGCATCGTCCACCCGTGTCACACGGTCCGCCGACACCCTATCGTTTTCCGGGCGGAACCGGCGACAGACTCCACCCCGACCGCTGGTCGCGTCGATGCGGTGTATCTCTCACCGGGTGATCGGTTCGGTGGCCTGTCAGGGGCAGGGACCATACTGCATGGGTGCAACCGGATAGCGACGACCACGACGAACCCTCCGGCGCCGATCCCGGGCGGCGGGTATTTCCCGTGCTCAACGGCCGGACCACCACCGAAGGCGCCCGGCCGGCGTATCTGGACGCCCGAAGCCTGATCGGTTGCCGGCACCGGCTCGGACTGGACGCCGCCTACCCGGAGCTGCTCGCCGAAGTACGTGAGGACGCGGGGGTGCAGCAGCGGCGGGCCGCCGCGCAGGCACATCGCGAACGGGTGCGCGACACCCTCGTCGCGGCCGACCCCACCGCCTGGGTGGTCATCGATCCGGCGCTACCGGCCGGTGAGCGCGCCGCCGCCACCCTACGCGCCTGCGAAGCGGGCGTCGCCCGGATCTGGGGTGGGCTGCTGCCGCAGGAATCCGATACCGGCCGCCGCGGTGGAGCCGAGATCCTGCTGCGTGACGAACGGGGCGGTTATATCCCGGTGATCGTGGTGAATCACAAGGTAACCGACCCCCGCAGACCCGATCCGGCCGAATTCCATCCGCTGACCTCGGATCTCTACCACTGGCGACCCGAACTCGACCGTGCCCGCAAACTTCGCCAGCAACCGCGCGATCAGCAGCGCCTGGCCCATGTGTACCGGATGCTGGAGCGGCGGGGTCTGGCGCCGTCCACCTCGATCGGGGGGGTCATCGGTTTCCACTTCGACCGGATCCTGGTCCACGATCTGAGCGCCGTGCTCGCCGACTACGACCGTCGTTTCGCCGACCGGATCGCCGTGGTCCGCGGGCAGGTGGCCACCGTGCCCTCGAAGGTTCCCGAATGCCGTCAGTGCATCTGGTGGAACCGGGGCGCCGACGGCGGCTGCCAGACCTGGCTCGACGAACATCGTGATGTGAGCGTGGTGGCGCCGGGCTCCCGGGCCGAGGTGCTGCGCGGGCACGGGGTGCGGACCATCGACGAGCTGGCCGCGTGGACCGGCCCCGAACCCGAGGACTGGCAGCACGGCCCGTTCGAGGAAGCGGTGGTCACCGCGCGGGCCTGGCTGGTGGACGCTCCGCTGGTGCGCCGGTTCGACCAGGTCCGGGTGCATCGGGCCGATATCGAGGTGGATGTCGACCTGGAGAGTTATCAGGAGGACGGCGCCTACCTCTGGGGCACCTTGCTCGACGGGCGCTATCGGGCCTTCGTCACCTGGGATCCACTGCCGACCGAGGACGAGGGCAGGTCTTTCGCCGAGTTCTGGACCTGGCTGATGGAGGTGCGGGCGCGGGCGCTGGCCGCCGGTAAGACCTTTGCCGCCTACTGTTATTCGCGGTCCGCGGAGGACAAATGGCTCTACGAGTCGGCGCGCCGGTTCGCCGGTCGCCCGGGTGTCCCGACCGAGGCGCAGATCACCGCGTTCGTGGACTCCCCGCAGTGGGTGGATATGTTCCAAGCCGTCACCGATCAGTTCATCTGCCCCAGCGGGAAAGGCCTGAAGAAGATCGCGCCCGTCGCCGGTTTCTCCTGGCGCGATCCGGAGGCCGGTGGCGAGGCCTCGATGAGCTGGTATCGCCGCGCGGTCGGCTATGACGCGCCGCCCGACCTCACCCAGCGCACCCGGCTGCTCGAGTACAACGAGGACGATGTGCGCGCCACCGCGGTCCTGCGGGAATGGATGAATCCCCGGGTGCCCGGCGAGCACTGCGCCGAACGCGAGGTTCCCGCGCTCAGCGATTTCGCATACGACCCGGGCACACCGCCCGACCTGCGCACGAGCGCGGCGCAAGCTTGATTACCATGTGTGAGCGTGACTGAGCACGTCGAACAACTCGAGTTCCAGGCCGAAACTCATCAGCTGCTCGAGCTGATGATCCACTCGGTCTACTCCAACAAAGACACGTTCCTGCGGGAGCTGATCTCGAACGCTTCCGACGCGCTGGACAAGCTGCGGCTGGAGTCCTATCGGGACAAAGATCTGCACGTCGATACCGATGACCTGCACATCGAGCTGGAGGTCGACAAGGATCAGCGGATCCTCACCGTCCGGGACAACGGCATCGGTATGTCCCGTGCCGAGGTGGTGGATCTGATCGGCACCCTCGCCAAGTCCGGCACCGCCGAAGTGCGCCGGAAATTGAACGAGGCGAAATCCGAGGCCGCGGCCGGGGAACTGATCGGCCAGTTCGGTATCGGCTTCTACTCGACCTTCATGGTCGCCGACAAAGTGGTGCTCACGACCCGCCGCGCGGGGGAGACCACCGGCACCCGCTGGGAATCGACCGCCGGCTCCAGCACCTACACCATCGAAACCCTCGAAGAGGCTCCGCAGGGGACCGCCGTCACCCTGCACCTGAAGCCGGCCGACCCCGACGACCATCTCTTCGACTACACCCAGGAACACAAACTCCGCGAGATCGTCAAGAAGTACTCCGATTTCATCGCCTGGCCGATCCGGACACAGGTCGAGCGCACGGTCACCGAGGGCGAGGGTGAGGAGAAGGAGGAGAAAACCGTCGTCGAGGAGCAGACGCTCAACTCGATGAAGGCACTCTGGACCCGCCCGCGCAGCGAGGTGTCCGACGAGGAATACCAGGAGTTCTATCGGCACGTCAGCCACGCCTGGGACGAACCGCTCGAGATCATCCCGCTCAAGGCCGAGGGGACATTCGAGTATCAGGCGCTGCTGTTCCTGCCCTCGCAGGCGCCGTTCGACCTGTTCACCCGCGAGCACAAACGCGGTGTGCAGCTCTATGTGAAGCGCGTGTTCATCATGGACAACTGTGAAGAGTTGATGCCCGAGTACCTGCGCTTCGTCAAGGGCGTCGTGGACGCGCAAGATCTCTCGCTCAACGTCTCCCGGGAGATCCTGCAGCAGGACCGGCAGATCCAGATGATTCGCAAACGCCTGGTCAAGAAGGTGCTGAGCAGCGTCAAGGATCTGCAGGGCGCCGAGGACCAGACGAAATACCGCACTTTCTGGCAGGAATTCGGACGAGTGCTCAAGGAGGGTTTGCTCGCCGACTTCGACAACCGGGAAACCATCCTGGAGGTGTCGTCCTTCGCCTCCACGCACTCCGATACCGAAGCGACCACGCTGGCGCAGTACGTGGAACGGATGCCCGAGGGGCAGGACGCCATCTACTACATGACCGGTGAATCCCGGGAGCAGGTGGAGAAGTCGCCGCATCTGGAGGCGTTCCTCGCCAAGGACCGCGAGGTGCTGATCCTCACCGATCCGGTGGACGAG
The DNA here is from genome assembly GCF_977089955.1 of Nocardia sp. X0981. Taxonomy (NCBI): domain Bacteria; kingdom Bacillati; phylum Actinomycetota; class Actinomycetes; order Mycobacteriales; family Nocardiaceae; genus Nocardia; species Nocardia sp. X0981. Next base: position 1,504,383 of record NZ_OZ372435.1, read on the forward strand.
ATGTGGGTCGGTTCGGTACCGGAATTCGACGGTAAGCCCTTCCAGTCGATCGCCAAGGGCGAGGTCGATCTGGAGACCGAGGAGGAGAAGAAGGAATCCGAGGCTCTGCGCGAACAGCAGGACAAGGATTTCGCCGAGGTGCTCACCTGGCTCGGGAAAACGCTCGAGGACCACGTCAAGGAGGTCCGGCTCAGTTCACGGCTGACCAGCTCACCGGTCTGCCTGGTGGGTGATGTGTTCGATATGACCCCGATGCTGGAACGGATGTACCGGGCGTCGGGCCAGGAGCTGCCCCAGTTCAAGCGGATCCTGGAACTCAATCCCACCCATCCGCTGGTGACCGGTCTGCGGGACGCCTACGACACCCGCAAGGACGATGCCGACGCGGGTAAGGTTCCCGAGCTCACCGAGACCGCCGAACTCCTGTACGGCACGGCTGTCCTGGCCGAAGGCGGGGAACTGAAGGATCCGGCCAAATTCGCGCAGATCCTCGCCGACCGGTTGACGCGTACCCTCTGAGGGGTGCGGCCGGGCTTCTTTCGTCCGCAGAGCGTCTACGGCAGTAGGCGAGCACGGATGGCGGGCGCCCGGCCGTACGGGCTGAGGTATCGACGAGATCGGATACGACCGTGCTCGAAAACCCACTCGCCGCCGTGGATTCGTGAGATCGAGCGCGCCGTGACAGCGGCCGGTGCGGGCAATGTGGTGGCGCGGGTCGGTGACGGACAGGAGTTGCTCTCCCACTGGATGCGGCGCGGTATCGGCGACCGGGCGAAGGCCGAACGCATCGAAGCCATGCGCTCCTACCTGACCGAGCATTACCGGCCGGGAAGTCCGCTGACCACCACGGCATATCGCGAAGTTCGGGGGCGTGCGGTTCGGGTCGGTCAGGTGGTCATCCGGAACGCCTCGGGCGCAATCGGTTTCGCAAAGGCGTGCCGACCTGCGGTTTGTAACACGTCGAGGGGTGTAGATGATGCATCATCCGGGATACGCGAATCGTGTTCCGGATAGGAGGAGATCGATCATGTCGACCAGCCGTGCGGCGCGCCGTGGATTGCGCCGCACCTCGCTTCGATTCGTGTTGTTCGGCGCGCTGATCGCCGCACCCGCGCTGGTGGTTGTACCGGCATCGGCGGTACCGGGGGCCGGCCCGACCACGACACATTTCGCTCCCGTCTCCGACGACTACGACAAAGACGGCTACGACGTGTTCGGTCGCGACCGCCACGGCTACGACAAAGACGGCTACGACGTGTTCGGTCGCGACCGCCACGGCTACGACAAGGACGGGCTCGACCGCTACGGGCGCGACCGGGCCGGGTACGACCGCCACGGCTACGACCTGTGGGGTTATGACCGCCGGGGTTTCGATCGTGAGGGATATACTCGTTCGGGCTGCCGTGTCGACGGCAACGACCGGGAGTCGGCAGACCGTGCGGTCTGCGATGCGTGGCGGGCGCGTCTGGCCGACCAGCAGCGCCTGCCGACCGGCAGCGCCGGCTGACCCGGATTCGATACGCCGCGCCCGGGGACACGAACGCCCGCCGCCCGGATTTCCGGGGCGGCGGGCGTCCTTGTACGGACCGAAGACTACCGCGGCGCCATGCGCAGCGCGCCGTCCATGCGAATGGTCTCGCCGTTGAGGTAGTCGTGCTCGACGATGTACTGCGAGAGCTGTGCATACTCGTCCGGCCGGCCCAACCGGGACGGGAACGGCACACCGGCCTCGAGGCCCTGCCGGTATTCCTCGGTGACGCCGGCCAACATCGGGGTGTCGATGATGCCGGGGGCGATGGTGTTGACCCGGATACCGAACTGCGCGAGGTCACGCGCGGCCGGCACCGTCATACCGTGCACGCCGCCCTTGGACGCCGAGTATGCGATCTGGCCGATCTGGCCCTCGAATGCCGCCACCGACGCGGTGTTGATGACGACACCGCGCTGTCCGGCCTCGTCCACGGTGTCGGTTTTGGCGATGGCGTCGGCGGCCAGGCGCATCACATTGAAGGTGCCGAGCAGGTTCACGGTGATGACCGTGCGGAACAGCTCGAGATCGTGCGGTCCGTTCTTGGACAGGATGCGCCCGGCCCAGCCGACCCCGGCGCAGTTGACGACGATACGCAGCGGCGTACCCGATTCGACCACCTTGGCGACGGCGGCACCGACTTCCTCGTGGCTGGTGACATCGGCGGCGAGCAGGGTGACCCCGTCGGGCACATTATCGCCGGCGCGCTCGATGGACTGCGGTACGTCGAGCCCGAAGACGGTGGCGCCCAGTTCGGCGAAACGCTTGGCGGTGGCGGCGCCCAGACCGGACGCGCCCCCGGTGACGATGGCGGCGGAACCCGAAATCTCCACGATGGTCCTCTCGTTCGTGACAAGCCAGTTGGCCTAACGTCAATTGCACCCTAACCCCTGGGTGCGCCGAGAGCGTGGACGGTCCCCTTGCGCTTTTCGGTGTTCGAATACTCAGTGTTGTCCGTCGGCCCGCTGGTCCCGGGCCACGACGGGAGGCGCCCAGGTCACAGCTGCTTCGCGGGCCATCCGGCGTACGTGCAGCCACCACAGGGCCACCGCGGCCGCGGTGGGCGCGAGCAGGGCGAGACCGCTCGCCGGGAGCAGGCCGAGCCCGGGGACGACCGTATCGATACCGGTGAGGGTGCCGATGAAGAGGAACAGCAGTCCGGACCCGAATCCGATGGCGCGTTCGGGTACATGTTTGCCCACCAGGATGCCCACGGCGATGGCGAGCGCGTCGGCGGCCACCATGCCGATGGTGGAGCCCAGCCAGACCGCCGCCCAATCGTTGTCGGTGGCCAGCGCGGCGGTGGCGAACATGGTGCGGTCACCGAGTTCGGCCAGGAGGAAAGCCGAGAGGACGACGAGGAAGGGCGCCGCGGTGGCGAAGCGGGGCGCCGCCGGTGCGTCGTCGCGATCATCGGTGACGAGCTCACGCAGGGTCCACAGGCCTACTGCCACGAAGGTGATCGCGGCCACCGCGGCGATAGCCGTGGTGGGGAGCGCGGCGCCGAGGAAATGACCGATCGCGACCGAGAGGACATGTACCGAGGCGGTCGCGGCGGCGATACCGCCGAGAACTACCCACCAGCGATAGCGCAGGGCGAACGTCAGGGCCATGAGCTGGGACTTATCGCCCAGTTCGGCAAGGAAAACTATGCCGATGGCGAGTCCGATGGTGGCGATCACTGAAGAGCTCCCGATCCTCCGGTTCGCCGGCCGGATTCGGGGTCGCCTCCGGCCGACAACGAAATTGCTGTCTGCCGAAGGTCTCGCCCACCGCGTGTTCCGGTTCACCCGACCGGACCCGTCCGCTGGACGGATCAGTATGTCGATCGTGTGATTGGGGGCTACTCCCCTTCGCTGCTGGCAACCCTACCGCAGCATATGGGAAGGAGCAAGAATCGAAGATCGAAATGCCTTTCGGCACAATAAGTTTGGCGTATCTACCCCGAAAGTTGGGTTACCCTCGAGATGGGGGTTGGTGGCCCTGAAGTAACTTTTGGCATCACTGCGGCAAACAGTGCGGGGGTGGGAAGACGCCTGCAGAGAGCAGGTTTCTCCGGTGGCCGAGCGATGGCCGGCCACCGTTCCGAGGCGGCCCACCTTCCGGCCGGGGCGGCGGGATGCGGAGCTGCGGTCAGCCGTTGTCACGCCGCGAAGAGGCGCCGGACTCTCCGCGGCGGCGGTGGTCACCCGGCGGGCTCGACCGTATCGATAGCGCTGTCCGGTGCCGGTACGCCGGTGTCACGCTGCTGTCAGCAGCATGGCCAGCACGGCGGTATCCGGATCGCTGATCGGGTCCAGGCCGACCCGGCTCACCAGGGAGGTGACGGTACCGTCCGCTTCGGCCTCCGCCCAGGCCGCGCGGTGCTCGAGTCCCAGGTGGGGTAGTCCCGGCAGGAGTACACACCCGGACGCGGCGCCGGTGCACTCGGGCAGGGAGGGGTTGGTCTCCGCGGGCGGATGCAGCATGAACAGCGCCGGCGGGGTGTGCTCGGCGAAACGCCCCGGCCGGACTCCGTCTTCGCCGAGTACGGGTCCCTCGGCGATCACCAGGCCCACGGTATCCGGCTCCGGATCATCGGGCAGTTCTTCGCGCACCCCGAAGACGGTCGAGGTGGCCAACAGGCCGGGCATGGAAGCGACGCGCACGGCGAGTACCAGTAGTTGTGACCATTCCTTGGTCGTATCGGGCCAGCGACCGGAGATGACGAAGCCGCGCAGCGCACCACTGGCGTGGAACGGCGTGACACCGATCGGACTGTTGCTGCGCATGATGCCTCCCGTGAGGTACCGGGGGCGGCCTTGCCCGTCCTCGAACTTTCGTGGAAGACGAGGATCGCGCAGAAAGCATCTGGCACACAAGTACCAGTGAGTGCCAACTCGGACGAAACGCATGAGACCCGCGGGCGCCGGGCCCGCGGGTCTCATGAGGGTGCCGGGGCTCAGCCGAAGATGAGGCCCTTGGCCTGGCTGGTCGCCTTGGCGAAACGATCCTGGACGTCGGCCCAGTTGACCACGTTCCAGAAGGCCTTCACATAGTCGGCCTTGACGTTCTTGTACTGCAGGTAGAAGGCATGCTCCCACATATCGACCTGCAGCAGCGGGATGATGCCCAGCGGAACGTTGGCCTGCTGGTCGTACAGCTGGAAGGTCAGCAGCTTCTGGCCCAGGGTGTCGTAGCCGAGCACCGCCCAGCCCGAGCCCTGCAGGCCGTTGGCCGCGGCGGTGAACTGCGCCCGGAACTTGTCGAAGGAGCCGAACTGGTCGTCGATGGCGGCGGCCAGCTCCCCGGTGGGCTTGTCGCCACCGTTGGGGGAGAGGTTCTTCCACCAGATGGAGTGGTTGACGTGGCCACCGAGGTGGAAGGCGAGGTTCTTCTCGTGCAAGAAGATGGCGCCGTGATCACCGGCTTCGCGCGCGGCCTCGAGCTTCTCCAGGGCGGTGTTCACCCCGGCCACGTAGGCGGCGTGATGCTTCGAGTGGTGAATCTCGTTGATCTGCCCGGAGATATGCGGCTCCAGGGCGCCGTAGTCGTAATCCAGATCTGGCAGCGTGTACTCAGCCACGAATGTCCCTTCCTTGTCGGGTCGAGCGCGTCCTGTGCGGGATGCCCCCGACCATTCGTACACCCGATCGGTCCAACTCGCCCCGATGCCCCACCATTCCACATTCGTGGGAACCGGGCCATCCTGGTGCGGCCGCGCGCTGCCGGCCGCGGCCGCCGGTGGGGCCGGTGGTTCGTCTCCACCGGCCGGGGCCGGCTAGAGCGGCGGGGCGATACTCGGATGGCTGGCGCGTGGGTCGCCTTTGGCGTGGGCCGCCCACCACCGTTCCGAGCCGGAGACCAGCTCGGGCAGCGGAATCGGGACTCCGCTGGGGCGATGGGCGGTGACCGTATCGAACCAGACCCGGATATCGAGCTCCCGGGGATCCACGCCTTCCTCCTGGGAGAACTCCAGCACATGCCGGGCGATCCGGTTGTCGATGGCGGTGTCGAAGCTCAGCAGCTCGCTCCACAAAACCCAGCTGCTGTCGTCGGGGTCGATGAACTCCCAGCCGTGTAGCCGGCTACCGCCGAAACTGGTGACCGCGGCGCTCAGCTCCGACAGCTCCAGCGGCAGGATCCGCGGCTCGAGGTCGTCCCATCGCTGCATCCGCAAGGACGCGGCAACTCGCGTTACACCGTGGAAGACGAGACGTACGCGGTGGGCGGCGACACTCGGCACCACGTCGATGGGTGACGTGCTGGAAGTTTGCTCCGCTAGGCTGAGTACCTCGAGGTCCAGTTCGAGCCGCTTGGCTTCGCTGTCCACATTCACTCCGAGGCAGCCGGCCTCCGACAGTGCCTTGTCGAGGCCGGCCGCGTTCAATTCGTCGAGTAACCCCCTGGTCGATGTCATGGGCGCCAGGTTACCGAGATAAGGGCCCGGATCAGGCTGGTTTTACCGTTTTCGACTCGCGTGGAACCGATCGTGGAATCCCCGCGTCCAATTGGATATCGGGCGTCGCGCCGACGCGGGTCCGAACCGGTGGCCGGACGGCCGCTCCGGGACTTTTTGGAGGGGAGTACCGGATCGGCCGTCCGGGTTCACTGTTATCGCAGGTCATCCCACCTACTGCCGGCTATCTGGAATATTCGTGCGCTGAATGATAGCTGGTATCAACATATTTCATTGTGTGTTATGTGCATAACTCATGAAATGTGCGTCCGGTCGCGCGCTGGGGTTCCAGGTGGCCCGGCTCGTCGGGAAAGCCGGTGAATTCATCGCAGCGTCCGGCGTGTCGGCGCCGGTCCTATCCCGCGGCCCGGCCCGCTCCGCCGAGCGGCCTCCGCCGTCCGGTCTCCCGCCGGAGCCGGGCAGCCACCCCGGTGGTTATGGCAGGATCAGAGACGTGACGAGCTTCGGAGTCCCGTCGGTATCGGTCGAGGCCGTACCCGCTGAATTCGACCAGCCGCCCGGGGAGGCGGCCGGTGCCGTCCTGCTCGATGTACGTGAAGACGACGAATGGCAGCTCGGCCACGCGCCCGGGGCTGTACACATACCGCTCTCCGATGTACCGGCGCGCTACGGCGAGCTCGACCCCGATGCCGACCTGTACGTGATCTGCCGCCAGGGCGGTCGCTCGCTCGAGGCCGTGAAGTATCTCGTGAACCTGGGTTATGAAGCGGTGAACGTGGTGGGCGGGATGGTGGCCTGGCAGCAACGGGGTCGTCCGCTGACCGCCGAGGGTGACGAGCCCGCGAAGATCTACTGACGAAGAGCGAGGTGCGCGGTGAGTACTGTGGTGCAGCCCTGTGCCCGCTGCGGTACGCGCTGGGCGGTGCAGGGTTCACCGATGCACTGGTGCCCGCGTTGCCGCGGCGTCCTGCTTTCCCCCGGGCCGATCGATGCTCCGCCGGAGCGGCGTAACTATCGCTGGGTCGCGCGCCGCCCGGGTCGGCCGAGCGGGACCGGGGGTGCCGTCGGCAGCGGCTCCCGCGTTACCGCCACCCCGCACTACGCCGAAATCCCCCGCTGGGGCCTGCGGGATCGGCCCGTATCCGCCCGGGAAGCCGAGCATCCGCGGCCGTTGAGCACGCTGACGCGGTGGGTCCACGCCGCGCTCCTCGCGACGGCCGCGCTGTTCGCCCTGGCCGCCGTGGCCGAACTCGGCCGCTATCTGATCCTGCTGCGTAACCGCACCCGGCTCATCGAACCGCCGCTGCTGTGGTTCTCCGACGCGCTGGTCAACACGGCCGCGCTGTTCGCACTGATCATGGCGCTCGTATCGGCGGTGGCCGCGCTGGGCTGGCTCATCGAGGCGCGCCGGGTGACGTTCGCCGCCGCGGGCCGCCGCGATCCCCGATCGCCACGTCTGCTCGCCCTCGGGTGCTTGATCCCGGTGGTCAACCTGGTCTGGCCCGGGGTTTTCCTCACCGAGGTCGTATCCGGCCGTGCCGATCCCCGGCCGCTGCACGCGGTGCGTATCTGGTGGGCGGTCTGGGTTTTCGGCGGGCTCTTGGCGGTGGCGGCGCTGTTCTGGCGGACCGCCGATTCGCTGCAGGCCAAAGCGGACGGCGTACTGTTCGCCGCGGTGACCGACGCTGTCGCGGCCGGTGTGGCCGTACTCACTCTCTGGGTGATACGGACCGTCGAGGGGCGGGATCTGCGCGGCCGCGAACGCCTGGCCCGCCGTTGGGTGATCGCCGTCGACCCGGCGACCCCGTTGATCGAACCGGTGCATCCGGGACCGGCCGCCGCGGGGCATACCACGGCGGAGACCGAGCCGGCCCGAGGTGGGGCCGATCGAGCACCACAGGAGGTTGGGGCCAAGTGAGCGAGGGCAGTGACCAGTCGGTCCGGGCCGGTCGCGCGCCGTTCGTGGTCGCGCACCGGGGCGCCTCCGCAGCGCGTCCGGAGCACACCCTGGCGGCCTACGAGCTGGCGCTCGAAGAAGGCGCCGACGGCGTGGAATGCGATGTCCGGCTCACACGGGACGGCCATCTGGTCTGCGTGCACGATCGCACCGTGGACCGCACGTCCACGGGCACCGGTCTGGTCAGCGAGCTCACCCTGGCCGAGCTGAAGGAGCTGGATTTCGGCGACGGCACCCCGGCCGGCGTGCTCACCCTGAGCGAACTGATCGAACTGGTTCTGGACTGGCGCAGCCGCCCGACCAAACTCTTCATCGAAACCAAGCATCCGGTGCGGTACGGGTCGCTGGTGGAAAGCAAGGTACTGGCCGAACTGCAGCGGTTCGGTATCGCTACGCCGGCCTCGGCGGCGCATTCCCGTGCCGTGGTGATGTCGTTCGCGGCCACCGCGGTATGGCGGATCCGCCGTGCCGCCCCCCTGCTGCCGACGGTGCTGCTGGGTGAGTCTTCTCGTTATCTGGGGGGAAGCGCGGCGACGACCGTCGGAGCGACAGCCGTCGGCCCCTCGGTGAAAACCTTGCGCGATCACCCGGATCTGGTGGACAAGGCCGCCGCCGCGGGGCGGGCCACGTACTGCTGGACCGTCGACGAGCCCGATGATATGCAGCTGTGCGCGGATCTCGGCGTGAGCTGGGTGGCGACGAATCATCCGGGCCGGGCGAAGGCCGTACTCGCCAATTGCTGAAATATGTGGCCTGCGGCTGATATCGCCGTATGCCGTGTAGTTTGACCTGCCGTGGGTAAGAGCAAACGCAATAGTCCGAAACCCGGTGGCAACCGGGCCCAGCGTCTGGCCGAACGGCGAGCGGCGTTGCAGGAGGCCGAGCAAGCTGTCGCCCGGCCCTTTCAGGGACTGGCCGCCGAATGCGATCTGGTCGCGCTGCGGGAGTTCGTGCCGTCGGCCACCGCTGAACTGAAGCTGGCCGGGGATATCGCCGCCGAGCGCGCGGTGGTGCTGGCCACCGTACTTCCGGGAGCCGTTTCCGCGCTGGTGCGTGCCGGCGAGACACCCACCGGATACGTCGGAATGCAGGTACAGGCGCCCAGTTCGGACCCGGCCGCCGATCTGGCGGCCTCCATCCTGTGGACACAGTCGGCCGAACCGGGGGACTCGCTGGCCGCCGCGCATGCCGCGCCGGGCGGTCCTGAGCTATCGGACGTCCTGGTGGCGGATAGCGCGCTGGAGTTGACCGTGCACCGGGATTTCGACTGGTGGGTGCCCGAAGGGGTGCAGCCGGATCCGCAGATAGCGGCCACCATCGAGCAGGCCAAACAGGCCATCATGCCATCGGAGCGGCTCGATCCGGGGCCCGAGGCGATCGGTGCCGCCTGGTGGGTCGATGCCGGTGAAAAAGCGCATCTGCGCTGGGTGCGACCGGAACCCGAGGACGAGCTGATGCTGGCGCTGGCCCGGTTGCACGCCTCCGGTGGACTGCATCTCGGCGAAGGTTCGCGCTTCGCGGGGTCGTTCCGCACCCATGGCCTGCTGGTGCCTGTCTTCGATCTCGATCCGGAACGGCATGCGAGTGAATGGAGTTCGCCCGCAGTGGAATTCGGTGAGCGTCTGCGTGAGGCGCTGGCGGTGGACACACCGTTGACCCCGGAACAGCGGCGCTCCCGGGACGGGCTCCGGTCCAGGCAGGTCACGCTGCGCTGAATAAGCCGGAATATTTTCCGCGAAACTCTTTTTTCCGACGCCGATCTGGGCTAGGTTCATTGATGTCGCCGCTTCTGGAACCCCCCGGCGACATCACGTCAGCCGACACAACGACCCGGCGCCGGCTGACGTACCGGAGCATCGGCCGCCCGACCTCGGCGCAGTAGGCCGGGACGGCCGATGCTCCCATGATCACCCGGGGGTCACCCCATCCGCCCGGCCCTGGACCGAGGTCCGGCGACGGCGACCCGAAACCGCTATCGGATATGGCCACCCGCCGCGGAAGGCGCACCGGCCGCATATGCCGGATCATCGCTCATCTCGCGCGCGATGAACTCTTCCAGATCGAACAGGTTCGACCCGGCCCGGTCGGCCACGGTCAGGAGGGTGGTCATCTTCGCGACCTCCTCCACCTGTTCCTTCAAGAACCACTGCATGAACTGCTCGCCCAGGTAATCGCCCTCCTCGCGGGCGGTACTGGCCAACTGAACCATCTGATCGGTAACCGTCTTCTCCTGCTCGAGCGCCATGGTGATCGGCTCGCGCGCGTTCTCGAAACGTGATTTCGCCGCGTCGACCCCGGCGATATCGACGCTGATATCCCGGTCCAGGAAGTACTGGACGATCATCATCGCGTGATTGCGCTCCTCGACCGCCTGCGCGTAGAAGCGCTTCGCGAGCTGCGGCAGGTCGGCGTTGTCGTACCAGACCGCGATGGCGATGTACTGGTGCTCGGCATTGAACTCGTGCCGAATCTGATCCTGCAACAGCGCATGGAATTTGCTGCGGGGGCTTTCCGGATGATTGGACATATCTCGAGATTAATGTCGGAAACGCCTTCTGTCATCCAAGTGCAGCCTTATTGAGGCTAGTATTGCCTTATTCGATTAAGGATAGTATTACCTTATCGGGTTCGCCCTGAACCGGCTGTTCTCGGCACCGAGCTGTTCGTCTGCGGAGGTTCTGGATGCAGTTCCCGGGCCACGAACTGCTCGACATCGAACCAGTCGCCACCCGAGCGATCCGCCACACTCAGCAGTGTAGACATGTCGGCAACATTCCGCTGCTGGCATTCGAGTAACCAGCTCATGAATTGCTCACCGAGGAAATCCGACCATTCCCGGGCCATTCGGACAAGCTCGGTGACCTGCTCGGTGATCCTCTGCTCGCGCGCGAGCAGAAAAGCAACTGCGGTATGCGGTGATTCGAAGGTCTGCCTGACCTCTCCCAGGCCGCCGATCGTTATCTCCAACTCGCGGTCGATCAGATATTGCACAATGCGCAACGCGTGACCGCGATGCTGTTCGGAAGTGAGATAACAATATCCCGCCAATTGCGGTAACCGCTGGATATCGAAATACACCGCGGCAGCCAAGTACTGCTGCGAAGCAGTGAGTCCGTGTCGAACCTGGGCGCGCAAGAGGGCGATAAAAGGCTGGGCCAGGTCGTCGTCTTTCATGTAATGAGTTTATGGCCGCGTCCATCGGCGCGCCCGTGGCACGCGGGGTCGAGCCCTTCCGGCGTCGCCTTTCGGCACTCGGGACTCGCGCCTGCGGTGCATGCGCTCCGAGTGCCGGAAGGCGACGCGGGCTCGGTCTTTCGACGGCCTCGCTGGGCTCGACGCAGCGAGGGCGTGGTGATCGCGCGAGCGGACGTGGGGCCGGCCGGGAGGTTGGAGTGGCGGTCCGCCGGGCGCTGCGGATGCGGTACTCATGACGGTCGCTGGTGGTGGGGAGGTCGTGCCCCGTGCGCGGAGGTAGGGCGAGCGGGCCGGGCCGGCCGCTCTACCATCGATATCGACTCGTCACAATATGGACCGCTATGTAACGGCGCTTTGTGTGGTGATCAGCCGGCGCTGCCGGTGCCCGGCAGCAGGCCCGGGAGGCCGGGCAGGGGCAGGTGCGGCAGGGGTGGCAGCAGGCCGGGCTGGGCGGCGGGGATGTGGGGGTTGGGGACGGGGAAGGCGGGCAGTCCGCCGCGGGGGGCGGGGCGGTCGTGGTTCCAGTGCGCGGGGGCGTCGTAGTCGCGGCCGCGGCCCCGGTCGTGGCGGTCGGGGTACTGGTTGTGGCCGCTGTTGAGGTGGTCGTTCCAGCCGTCGTAGTCCTGGCGGTGGTGGTCGCGGTAGCCGTAGTGGCCGTTGTCGTCCCAGCCGAAGCCGCCGTCGTTCCAGGCGTGGCCCTCGCCGTCGTTCCAGCTGCTGCTATCGCCGAAGCTGTGGCCGGAAGCGTCGGCGAGGGCGGTGCCGGCGGTGAGGGTGAGTGGCGCGAGGGCGAGGACGGTGATCGCGGCGATCCGGGCGGCGAGGCGGCGGGTGCGCTGCTGGGGGTTTCGGTTCATCGTGGGTCCTCACTCGGTCACGCACCCGGGGTGGGCGGGGTGGTCGCACTGCTTCGAGCGCCTATCGGAACACTGACTACCGTACCGCTAAACAACGGCACGTTCAATAGGTGAATAGCGAAAGTTGTGTTCACCGTCTCTGCGGCGCCGCCGGATGAGCCGGCTCATGAAGGAGATGAGCCGGTTGAGGAGGCGGGAGGGGAACTCACTTACGAGGGCGAGTAGGTGGGTCGGCCGGTGAAGGTGATGGGGGCCGGGCCGTGAAGGTGACAGGTGTACCGGTCCGTGAAGGACGACGCTGTGTTTATTGGCGGCGCCTGCGGCGCTGCGGGCTCAACCCTTCGTGGCCTCGTAAGCCTCGGTGCTGGGGTTGTGTCGGATGCGGATCACCGGTTTGGCGAGATGGGAGCTGCTGGACACCAGATCGGAGAGAGATCACCGGGCGGGGGCGTATGCGGGTGACTTTTCTGGTGAGGGTGTTTTCGCGGAGGGTGTCCTCGGTGGTTCGGGGCCCGTCTCGGGTCTGGAGCGACGAAGCGAAGGAGCGCAGCGACTGAGCGCAGGAGTGAAGACCCGAGACACAAGGGGGCCCCGAACCCCGCCCCGCCGGAGGCGGGGCAAATGAACACAGCCCGAGACACAAGGGGGCCCCGAACCCCGCCCCGCCGGAGGCGGGGCAAATGAACACAGCCCGAGACACAAGGAGGCCCCGAACCCGCGCGCCGCAGGCGCGCCGATGAACACAGCCAATAATCCCCTCATGGGCGAGAGCTATGTGGTCGAGGAGCGGATGCGGGAACAGCGGATGATCAGATGGGAGATCCTCGTCGTTCTGGGCGTCACGTTCGGACTCAGTGGACTCAACGCGGCGTTGTCATTGCTGGAGAGTGCGCTCGCCCCGGGCGGGGTCGGCGAGCAGACCGTAGCGTTGAATTCTTCGCGGACGACCCGATCCCTGCTCGACCTGCTCTTCCAGCTCCTCGGTGTGCTACGTCTGGCCGCGTGGGCGAGTCTGGCTCTTTACCTGCTCTGGCGTAGCGGTATCGCACCGCGGATGATCGGTCTGGCTCGCGTCAGGCTCCGGCCCGACGGGTGGCACGGCCTCGCCCTGGCCGCGATCATCGGGCTCCCGGGACTGCTGCTGTATCTCGTCGCTCGATCATTGGGTGTGAACGCGACCATCGTGCCCGACGCGCTGGCCGAACACTGGTGGCGGCTGCCGGTCCTGGTACTTTCGGCCTGCGCCAACTCCGCCGCCGAGGAGATCGTGGTGGTGGCGTACCTGCTCACCCGGCTGCGGGCGCTCGGATGGTCGGAGAATTCCGCTCTCGCCGCCTCGGCCCTGCTGCGCGGCAGTTACCACCTCTACCAGGGGCTCGGTGGTGGACTGGGCAACGTGGTCATGGGGGTGATCTTCGGCCGGTATTGGCAGCGTACGGGGCGTTTGTGGCCGCTGGTGATCGCGCATGCCGTGATCGACGCCGTGGCCTACATCGGTTACGGGGTATTGCGAGGACGGGTGTCATGGCTGCCCTGAACAGGGTGCCGGTGGGCCGGCTGTACCGTCGCAAGCGGCTCACCTGCCGCGGGAAACCAGAATTTTGCCGCTAACGAAAACAGCCGCGATGGATAAGTAGAGTTTGATGATGATGAACGGCGACGACCCTCGTATGCGCCGGGTGCCGCCGCGCAGCGGGGGACCCGGCGGAGCAGGCGCGCGCCGCCCCCCGCCGCCGCAAGGCGGTCGCCCGCCGGTCGAACCCCCACAGGTCATTCGCCGTAATGCCGGCCCCGCGCAGCGTGGCCGCCCCACCGAACGCTACGAACCGCCGCGTGCGTGGTCCCGGACTCCCGAAGGCCGGGAAATGCCCCCGGTCCGCCGACCCGCGCCGGACCGTGGCAGGCCGGACCCTCGAACCCACGCTCCGACGCAGCGGCCGGTGCCCTACCGTGGATCTGCTCACGCCCCCACCCAGCGCCCCGTTCCGTATCGGGACGACCGCCGGCGCCCGCCCCCGGGCGGGCAACCCCCGCGCGGGCGTGCGGCGGCGCCCCCGCCGCGCCGACGCCGTCCACGCCACATCGGCCGGTGGATCCTGGCGTTGCTGCTGGTACTGCTGGTGGCGCTCGTCTACGCGGTCGTGAAACTCGACGGCTCGCTCACCCGGATCGATGCCCTCGGCGATTACGAGGACCGGGTGGGGAACACCGCGGGCACGAATTGGCTGCTCGTGGGTTCCGACAGCCGGGCGGGCCTCTCCGAGGAACAGGAGCAGGGCCTGGCCACCGGCGGCGAGGTGGGTGACGCGCGCACCGACACGATCATGCTCGTGCACATCCCGCCCTCCGGCCGTACGACACTGGTGAGCCTGCCGCGTGACTCCTACGTCAGCATCCCCGGATACGGTCAGGACAAGCTGAACGCGTCTTTCGCCTTCGGCGGCGCCCCGCTGCTGACCCAGACTGTGGAGATCGCCACCGGACTCCGTATCGACCACTACGCCGAAATCGGTTTCTCCGGTTTCGCGAGCGTGGTGGACGCGCTGGGTGGGATCGATGTCTGCGTACCGCAAGCCATCGACGACCCGCTCGCCGGCCTCGATATCCCCGCGGGCTGCCAGGAACTGGACGGCCCGCAGGCCCTGGGTTTCGTACGCAGCCGGGCCACCGCCCTCGCCGATATCGACCGGATGAACAACCAGCGGCTGTTCCTGTCGGCCCTACTGGAGAAGGCGACCAGCCCCGCCACTCTGATCAACCCGTTCGCCCTGTGGCCGATGGCCCGGAACACAGCGGGCTCCCTCACCGTCGATTCCGGCGACCACCTCTGGGACCTCGCGCGCCTGGCCTGGGCCCTGCGTGGCGATACCCTGGCCACCTCTGTCCCGGTGGGTGGTTTCACCGATACGGCCAGCGGCAACGTGCTCCTCTGGGCGAAACCCGACGCGAGCCGTTTCTTCGAAGCCCTCGCCAACGGCGATCCGATCCCCGCCGAACTGACCGGCGAATGAGCTGGGTTATTCGGCGTCGGAGCCCCTTTGGTGGCACCTTTCCGCCCTAGAGACTCGCGGCTGCGCCGCATGCGCTCCGAGGGCTGAAGGCGCCGCGGGCTCAACCCTTCGTGGCCTCGTAAGGCTCGGTGCTGGGGTTGTGTCGGATGCGGATCACCGGTTTGGCGAGATGGGAGCTGCTGGACACCAGATCGGAGAGAGATCACCGGGTGGGGGCGTATGCGGGTGACTTTTCTGGTGAGGGTGTCTTCGTGGTGGTGTTTTCGCGGAGGGTGTCCCCGGACCCCGCCCCGCCGGAGGCGGGGCAAATGAACACAGCTCAGTTGCGGCGTAGCCCGTTGAGGAACGGGCATCCGGCCAGAGTTCTGACTGCCCGGCTGAGGGCTTCTACGTTTTCGGCGGGGGTGGCGAACGGGAGTCGGAAGTCGTGGTCGCCGTCGATACTTTCGATGCGTAACGTGAGCCCGTAGCGGTCGATCGCCAAAGGGTGGATACGGCCGTGCCGGAGATGGGCCGGGAGATGACGAGCCAGTTGTGCGACCACATCCGCGTGGTCGGCGTCGAGATGCTGTAGCCAGGCCGATTCCATGCCGCAGAACGGGTCGGGAGTCGCCAGGCGGAGTTCGTCGACGCAGACGGATTCGGCGCCGGAGGAGTCGGCCACCACGGCCGAGTCGAGTACCAGTCGCAGCAGGGTCGTCGTGTGGCCGATATCGAGCAGTGCGGGGTGGGGATGCTGCTCGGCAACCGTCGCTGCCAGGGTTCGTTGTGCCCGGGCCGGTACTCCGCGCACCCAGCCGCGGAGCCAGACCAGGGCCCGGACCGGTTCGCGCAGGGGTAGCGGGGCGTTGTCGGTGAGTTCCAGTACGGCGGGCGCGCCCGCGATCGCCGTACCGGCCGCGTGGGCCGCTGCGCTGTCGTCGGGCACCGCGATCACCACGTCTCCGCATTGCCGCAGGTAGTGCACTGCAACGGGGGTCGGGTCATTGCCGGGCAGGGCGAGGACGGCTTGTTCGGCGTGTGCGCAGGCATTGCGGACCCGTTCGGCGGTGGACGGGGCGGGGGCGGTCGGCGCCATCGGTACCTCCATTGCGGGCGTGCCCGACTTCACAAGCGGTGACTTAGGTTAACCTAAGCTAAGTTAAACTCGAAGACAAAGCAAGGGGACCAGCGTTGGTTCGGTGAAACAGCAGGTAGAACAGCCGATTTCCGGTGGCGAGCGCTCCGCTGCCGTCGGGTCCGGTGCTTGCCCCGGCGGCCCGAGGTCCGCAGCTGGAGGCCTACGATCAGGACGTGGTCGCTGGTGAATCCGAGCCGGTAATGGTCGAACTGACCGTGCCGAAACGTGCGGTCGAACGCGGTCCGGTGGACGAGCTGGTGGTGCCGATCGGGCGGTTCACCGGAAAACGCCTGGTAGATCTTTCTCTCCCCGATGACCGGATCGCCGATGTCCTGGCCCGGGTCGCGCACGAGCCGGATGGTTTCGTGGCGCGTACCGGCGACGGCGATCGTGCTCTCGCGATTCTGGCCGCCACCGCCGCGGCTCTGTGCGGGGACGATATCCGCAGCGCGTTGCGCAGCCCCGACACCGCGTTCTTGGCGGGTCTGTCCAGCGCTGCCGTGGCCGCCGTGCGGGAAGTCCTGCTGGGTATCGAAAGCGAGCGGCCCCGGGAAGTGGAGCAGGCGCTGCGAACTGCCCTCGGCGGCGGGTAGCAGCGCAAGCGCATCCCGGCGGCGCCGAATCGGTCCCGAGCCAGGTATACGACGCTGCAAGCCCTTCCGGAGGATGCACCAGTAGTCTCGTACCTGTGCCGCGTATCGCGTATTTCGGTCCGTCCGGAACCTTCACCGAGATGGCCCTCGCCGAATTCGAGAACTCGGGGTCCTTCGACGGGCCGGTCGAGCGGGTCGCCGCGCCCAGCCAGGCCGCAGCTTTGGATATGGTCCGGGCGGGAGAGGTGGTCGCGGCCGTGGTACCCATCGAGAGCTCGGTGGAGGGCTCGATCTCGGCGACGCTGGATTCGCTGGCGATCGGATCGCGGCTGCAGATCATCGCCGAGACCGAACTGGAAGTGACTTTCACCATCCTGGCTCGGGCGGGAACCGGTATCGCCGACGTGAAATCGCTGGCGGCCTACCCGGTCGCGCTCGCACAGGTACGGCAGTGGGTGGAACGCACCTGGCCCGGAATCAAGATCCACACCTCCGATTCGAACGCGGCCGCCGCGGAGGATGTGCGGGACGGCGTCGCGGATGCCGCGGTATCCACCGCCCTCGCCGGGGAACGGCTCGGGTTGAGCGTACTGGCCTCCGGCGTGGCCGACCACGAACAGGCGGTGACCCGGTTCGTGCTGGTCACCGTGCCGCGAGTGGCGCCCGCGCCCACAGGGGCGGACCGTACCTCCATCGTCCTCGAACTCCCGAATGCGCCGGGTTCGTTGATGCGCGCGTTCGCCGAATTCTCGACCCGCGGTATCGACCTCACCAGAATCGAATCCCGGCCCACTCGTACCGGTATGGGCACCTACCGCTTCTACCTCGACTGTGTCGGCCATATCGAGGATGCCGCCGTGGCCGAGGCACTCAAGGCACTGCACCGCACGGCTCGGATACGTTTCCTCGGCTCTTGGCCGGCCACCTCCGCGACCGGCACTCCGCCGCCGTCGGATGAACAAGCCGCGCTGTGGTTGACCCAGCTACGCAAAGGGGTGGCCGATCTGTGACCGCGAAACTCGTTCTGGTGCGACACGGGGAAACCGAAGGCAATGTCGCCAAGATCCTCGACACCAAACTGCCCGGGCTTCCACTCACCGAACGCGGTGTCGCCCAAGCGAAAACCTTCGGCTCCGGGCTGGTGACCCCGCCTCGGATGCTGTTCCATTCCCGGGCACTGCGGGCTCGGCAGACGGCCGGCTACATCGAGGCCGCCACCGGAGTTCGTGCCACGGCGCTCGATGGCGTCCACGAGGTGCAACTCGGTGATCTCGACGGTTCGAGCAGCGCGGAGGCCCACGAACGGTTTCTGACCACATACCGCTGGTGGCACGAGGGCCGGCTGGCCGAGCCCATCCCCGGAGGCGAATCCGGGCAGGATGTCCTGGATCGTTTCCTTCCCGCCCTCACCGGGCTACGCAGCGAATACCTCGACGGCTCTGCCGACGGAGATGTTCTGCTGGTCACCCATGGTGCCGCCATGCGTCTGGTGGGTAGGGTCCTGGCGGGAGTGGCGCCCCCGTTCACCACGAACAACCACCTGGACAATACCGAAACCATCGAACTGGTTCCGCTGCCGGACGGTGGATGGGAATGCGTGCGTTGGGGTCGTTTCATGCCGCCGTTCGGCGGAAAGGCCGAATCCGGCGCCGACGATCCGATGGGCTGAACGGTATTCCGCGCCCCCTCTCAGGCGAGGCGTGGATTACGCGGGAATTCGGAACGCATGGGCAGCGAATTGATCAGATCCTGCAACGCTGTCCGTAGCCGGGCATTGGTGCCGCTGCTCAGCGAAGACCATTTGGTGCCGTCGTCCGCCACGCTGGCGGTGGCGATGAACCGGCCTGCTCGTGTATTGAACACGGCGATATGGTTCTCCGCGATATCTCGGCTGGCATCGTTGTAGACCACGCCGACGATTTCCGCATGTGATTCGCAGTGCGCCATGGCCGAGGCGATGACCTGGGCGTCCCGGGCGGGATTACCGACCTCGGCGAGCCGGGCCGTCGTGGCGGCCGGGTCCGCGGCGTCGTCGAAGATCGGCACCAACTGTTCGGTCGGCGCGTTCATCCCGGTGAGTTCCAGGGCCTCGGCAGGGCCGAGCGCCGCGATGATCGGCCCGGGCAGATCATCGGTGGCCTCGTCGATCACATAGGAATCCGGCCCGCGCAGGGCCACGGTGACCAGTTCGTCGCCCTTCGCCAGGCACATCCGGCTGACCTGACCCGCCACTATCAGCCGGAGCGCCACCACCCAGTGCGGCCGGTACAGACCGCGCAGGCGGTCCTCCAGTTCGGGGTGGACCTGCTCGCCGTCCAGCAGGTCCCGCTCCGTGAGTGACCGAGCGGCCACCTCCATCGCCGCGTCGTGATCGACCTGATTGTCGTAGCGACCCATCGCGTTCAGTACGACGGGTACCTCGTCGATTTCCAGCTTCTCCAGGAGAAACTGCATTTCGTCGAGCGACAACACCACCGCCGCGAGCATGGAGGGCCCGCGGCCCGCGCCCAGCACCGTCACTTGCCTGCCCGTGGCGGTTCGCCGCCGATCACGCCGTCGGCCAGGTAACGGCCGTCGGTGAAGTGGTCGCCGCGCAGATAGTCGGTCGCGTCGTGTTCCTGATCGTCCTCGCCGTTCGCGCCCCGCGAGTTACCCATCAGCGGAGTGGACGAGGTACCGCTTCCGACCGGACGTACCGGCGCGGTCTCGCCGCGGCTCATCGCGACGGTTTCGGAGGCGGGTGCCGCCGCGGCGGGGGGCGCACCCCAGCCCTCGGGAACCTTGAGGCCGCCGTTGCTCAGCCCCGGTGCCGCCGTACCGGGCGCACCGCCGACGCGAGCCGCCGCGGCGGTTGTCGCCGCGATCGCCCCGGTTACCGCCGCGGGTGCCAGCGGAGCCACGGAAGCCGGCGCGGACGAGGTGGCGGCCGCGGCGAGCGCGTTGGCGCCCAGATTGCCGACGGTGGTGACACCGGTGCTCGCTACCGTGCCGGCGACATTGGCCGCCTGGGTCGCGGCGCTGGCGATGCCCGGGTTCTGTGCGAGCGCGGTCCCGGCCGCGGCCAGCATCTTCACCGGATCGCCGTTCGCTTCCTTCATGGCCTCTTCGGCCGAGGACGGATCCACCTGTCCGGCGCCGTTGGCGATCGGCGGCGGGTTGAAGAACTCACCCGGGGTGAGCACAGTGGCCGTGATGGCTGCCTCGTAGGTCTCCATGGTGAGTGCGGCCCGCAGGTCCAAGGCCGCCTTCGCGGCCTCCGCCGCCTCGGAGGTGCCGTTCAGTACACCGCCCGTGGAATGGGCCGCCACCCGCGCCGCGTTCACCGCCGCGATCTCCGGCAGGCTCGGCATCGCGATGGACGCCACCGTGTAGGCGGTGGCCTGGGACGCGGCCTTGGTGCCGAGGGTCGCGGCCATGGTGCTCTGCTGTTCGGCCCAGCCGGTGAAACCGACGAGCCGCGCCAGCGCCCCGATACCGTTGATGCTCTGCATACCCACCCCGAGCTCTGCCATGATCCGGACCGCGGTAGCGGTGGCATCCACCCACGCGCCGGTGAGCACGCCCCAGGAGGTGGCCGCCGCGGACATCGGGATGGCGTGCGAACCCGCGTTCAGCGCAATCGAATTCCCCTCGGCGAGTCTGGGCAGCCAGAACACCCCGGTGATACCTGCGGTCATGCTTGTTTCTCCCCTTGTGAACTAACTATCTGTGGTGGATCGGCGGTCGGACCGGGGCGGCGTGTTCATCGTGCGCCGGCGCCCGACCGCTCTTCCCGGTGCCATGCGCTAGACGGCGATCGAACCGAACGGTGCGCCGGTGAGCGTGAGCACACCCGCCGAGGCCACGTCCTGGGCCAGGTACTGGGCGAGCTGGGTGCGCAGGATCGCGGCGGTGTGGTGCAGTTCGAGAACGGCCTGGGCCAGCGAGGTCTGGTGGGTGGCGGCGGCCTTGTTCATATGCATCGCGCCGTGCAACGAGGCCTCGTCGGCGCCCGAAGGCGCGACATAGGTGGTGGGTACGGTGGCGGCGGCCACCCCGGCCAGCCGGTCGGCCAGCAGATCCAGCTCGACGGCGGCGGCGAGAATGAGTTCTGGTGTGACGCCGACGTTGCCAATCATGTCCTCGACTCCTTCTTCCGGCGGCTCTTGGGCGGAACCACGAGAATTCCCCCTGCGAGTAGATTGGACGCGATACCCCGCGCGAGCGGTTCCATCGAATCCGAACTTCTTTTCGGCTCGGTCCGGCTACGCGCCCGTGCATCCCCTGCCGGCGCGTTGCGTGGACCAGGCCAAGCTTAACCCCATCCCAACTGATGGAGCCGCTCTTCGTCAATCCCGAAATAGTGCGCTATTTCGTGGATCACGGTGATCCGCACTTCCTCCACGACCTGGTCCTCGTCCTCGCACACCTCCAACAGGGCATCGCGGTAGACGGTGATGGTGTCGGGAAGTGAGCCGCCGTAGTGACTGTCGCGTTCGGTCAGCGCTATGCCGTGGTACAGCCCCAGCAGATGGGGCTCGTCGGGGTTGCGTGGTTCGATCAGCACGACCACGTTGTCGATGGCCCGGGTCAGCTCCGGCGGGATGAGGTCCAGCGCGTCACCGACCAACTCCTCGAATCTGGCCTCGGACATGGAAACCGGCATCGCCGAGCCCGATTACCGTGGCGCGGGACGCGGTTCCGGCTGCGGGGGCAGCGGCGCCGCGCCGGGCAGCGGGGCAGGGGTGGAGCGGCCCGAGTTCGGCGGCGGCACCGGCTCCTGGCCGTTGATCAGCAGCCGGCCACGGGCGGGACCCACGAGTGGTGCGAAACCTTCCTGGTCGGCGCCTTTTCCGACCATGCAGTTGAGTTTCCGGCTACCGGCCAGCCAGCTGCGCGCGTCGATGTAGTCGAAGAACACCGTGAGGGTCTTGTCCCGCAGGACATGCGGGCCGCCGAGGTACTCGTTGGTGGTGCGGCCGCATTCCTCCTCCAGGAACTGGTCCTGATCGTCCTTCGCGGGAGGACCACCGGGGAACCGGGCGGACAGGTCCACGGTGGAGGCGATTTCGACCGCGTGCTCCTGAGAGCAGTCGATCGGATCGGTCGGCAGATTCTGACTGATTCCCAGGCAGACGCCGGCGTCGTAGACCTTGGACTGATCGCCCTCGGCCACCCGGCCGGTCTTGGGCATCGGATTACCGCTGAGCCCGGGAATCTGGAGCCCGCAGCGCAGAATGCGGTCGTTGGAGTTGGTCCAGCCGTCGTTACTGGGGTACATCAGCCCGACCGCGTACTTGCCGCGTGGATCGAACCGTCCGTTCAGATACCGCTGGGTGGCGGGTACACAGTGCTCCTCGCGGAGTTCGGTGAGCCGCAGCGAATCGGGCCAGGGGGCGTTCGGCCCGAACTCCGACCCCGGGTATTCGCTCAGATCGACCGTATCGGTGACCTCGAACAGATGCTCCTCGGCGCAGTCGAGCTCCACCAGATCGGAATGATCGGGCGCGGTCCAGGTGAGGCAGTCGCCGGTGGCCACGGAGGCGAAAACCTTGTCCGCCCCGGCCACCGCGCCGGCCGGGCTGCGCGCCTGCAGATTCGAGTCGTTCTCGAAACCGCTGAGCGCCATGGTGAGCAACGCCGCCACGATCGCGCCCGCGGCCACCGCGAGCAGTGCCCACCGCAGGGTCGGCGCCGTGACGCGCTCGGGGACGGCCTTACCGAGGCGGGCGGCCCGGCCCTCGCCCGGGCCGGGACCGCGGCGTTTGCCGGGCCGGGCGGCCGGACCGTGTGCCGCCGACGATGCCGGACCGGCGGACCGTGCGCGCGGGGAATCGGTCCGGCGACCGCGGCCCAGGCGGGCGGTACGCGAGCGCAACGTCTGGCCGCCACGGGAGCCGGGCCGGTTGGTGTGCTCATTTTGGGTGGACATCGCGATCCATCATGGCAGCGCGGTACCCGAATATGCCACGAACCCGGTCGATCGGTATGGCGTGCCGGTGGAAAAGGGCTGCCGAGGCAGGGTGCGGTGATACTCGGTTGAGCGCGAGAATCCGCGACCATTACGCTGATCAGCCATGATCGACCTCCGACTCCTGCGCGATGATCCCGAGCTGGTCCGCGCTTCGCAGCGAGCCCGGGGCGAGGACCCGGCACTCGTCGACGCGCTGCTCACCGCGGACAGTGCGCGCCGGTCCGCGATCGCGACCGCGGACAAGTTGCGGGCCGAGCACAAGGCCATGGGCAAGCAGGTCGGCAAGGCGAGCAAAGAGGAGCGGCCCGCTCTGCTGGCGCAGGCGCAGGAGATGTCGGTCCGGGTCAAGGAGGCCGAGGCCGCCCAGCACGCCGCCGAGGCGGAATTGCAGGAGGCGCACCGGTCCATCTCGAATATCGTGCAGGAGGGCGCGCCGGCGGGGGGCGAGGACGATTTCGTCCTGCTGGAGACCGTCGGTACCGTGCCCGAATTCGATTTCACCCCGCGTGACCACCTGGAGCTCGGTGAAGCGCTGGGCCTGATCGATATGGAACGCGGAGCCAAGGTATCGGGCTCGCGGTTCTACTTCCTCACCGGTTACGGAGCGCTGCTGCAACTGGGCCTGCTGCAGCTGGCGGCCCAGCGGGCGACGGCCAACGGTTTCACCATGATGATTCCGCCGGTTCTGGTTCGGCCCGAGATCATGGCCGGTACGGGATTCCTCGGGCAGCATTCGGCCGAGGTGTACCACCTGGAGGAGGACGATCTGTACCTGGTCGGTACCTCGGAGGTGCCGCTGGCGGGCTACCACGCCGACGAGATCCTGGATCTGGAGGCCGGGCCCAAACGGTACGCGGGCTGGTCGTCGTGTTTCCGGCGAGAGGCCGGCAGCTACGGCAAGGACACCCGCGGCATCATCCGGGTGCATCAGTTCGACAAGGTCGAGATGTTCGTCTACTGCCGCCCGGAAGACGCCGACGCCGAACATCGACGCCTGCTGGCCTGGGAGCGCGATATGCTCGCCGCCCTCGACGTCCCCTACCGGATCATCGATGTGGCCGCGGGCGATCTGGGCAGCTCGGCGGCTCGCAAATTCGACTGCGAGGCGTGGGTACCCAGCCAGGGTACTTACCGGGAACTCACCTCGACCTCCAACTGCACCACCTTCCAGGCCCGCCGGCTATCGGTTCGTTATCGCGACGAGAACGGTAAACCGCAGATCGCGGCGACTCTCAACGGAACGCTGGCGACCACCCGGTGGCTGGTCGCGCTGTTGGAGAACCATCAGCAGGCCGACGGCTCGGTCCGGGTTCCCGCCGCCCTGGTGCCCTTCGTCGGTACCGAAGTGCTCCGTCCCGTGAGCTGATACGAGGTCGGCCTCGCCCGAATCGGGTCTCGATCCCCAGGTTGGGTCGGCGGTGAGCGACCGCGTTGTTTAGGCTGTTCACCGTGCGAGGAAGCGGGTCTCGCGGCGATACCCGAACGCGGGTACGGGCCGCGTCTGGTGTGGCCACGGCCAGGGTCATGTCCCGGACCACCGGGGCCTTCTACGTCATGGGCGGTGTGCTGGGCCTGCTGGTGACCGCTATCGCACCCACCCGGGTGCTGCACCCGGGCGACGAGGGCAACCGGTTGCTGGTCGGTTCGGCCGCCGCGGTGGCCCTGTTACTGGGGATAAGCCTGCTCGGCTGGGGCCCCCGGATGCCGCATTGGCTCCACCACGGGTATGTCGCTACGGCGACCCTCCTGGTGACCGTCGCCGTCCATTCCTTCCCCAATACCGTCGCGGCGATCACCCTGGCCTCGTTCTACGTCTTCATCGCCTGCGATGCCGCGTTGTTCTTCGCGTGGACGCAGGCCGCCGCCCATATCGCCCTGTGTATGGCGTTGTGCCTGTGGGTGCTGCCCAGCCGGGCCGGGTTGCCGTGGTGGTCCGGGCTCATTCCCGCCGGAATCACCTTCGGGGTGGGCGTGGTGGTCGGCATCCTCACCCGGATGGCATCGGAGGCCGATATCGACACCCTCACCGGACTGTTGAACCGGCGGGGTTTCGACCGGGCTCTCAATACCGCCATCGAACAGGCCGACCGTTCCGGCCAGGCACTCGCGCTGGTGCTGGTGGATCTGGACCGTTTCCAGAAGGTCAACGATCATCTCGGCCATCGGGCCGGGGACGCGGTACTGCAGAAGGTCGCCGATACCTGGGCCGGGCTGCTCGGTCCGGGGCAGCGTCTGGCCCGCTACGGCGGAGATGTGTTCGCGGCGTTGCTGCCGGGGACCACCGAACAGGCCGCCATCCTGCTCACCGAGCAATTGCGGGCGGCGGTGAGTACCGGCTGTTCGGCGGGCGTCACCTCCTGGCAGCCGGGTGAATCGGCGTCGCTGCTGGTCAGCCGGGCCGATGTGGGTCTGTACCGGGCCAAACAGGCCGGTCGCAACCGGACGGTGCTGGAATCGGGTCATCGCACCCCGCTGGCGGTGGAACTGCGGGAAGCCATCGACAACGGCAGTTTGGACGTGCACTATCAGCCGATCGTCAGCCTCGGCGACGGTGGTGACAAGGCGGTCGGCGTGGAGGCGCTGGTGCGCTGGTCCTCCAGCGCACAGCCCGACGTCACCACCGAGGGGTTGATCCGGGTCGCCGAGGAATACGACCTCATCGCCGATCTGGACGAATTGGTGTTGCGCCGGGCCTGCGCCGACGCGGCCAAGCTGCAGGAGACCTTCGCGGCTCTGGAGCTGACGCTGAATGTGAACGTCAGTGGACTGGAGCTGGCCGAAGCGGGATACGCGGACAAGGTCGCGGGGATTCTGGAGAGTACGGGCTGGCCGGCGGAGCAGCTGGTGCTCGAGGTGACCGAAACCGAACTCGCGGCCGAGTCGGATACCGCCATCGCGAATCTGCACACCCTGCGTGACCGTGGTGTACGGATCGCCATCGACGATTTCGGTACCGGTTACTCCTCGCTCAGCCGGCTGGCCACCCTGCCCAGCGACATCATCAAGGTCGACCAGTCCTTCGTGGCCGCCATTCGTTCCGATTCGCCGGCCCCGCCGTTGCTCGGGGTGATAGCTGCGCTGAGTAAATCGCTGGATCTGCAGGTCATCGCCGAGGGGGTGGAAACCGAGCACCAGGCCGCCGTGCTCACCGAACTCGGTTTCGCGCTGGCCCAGGGCTATCACTACAGCGATTCGCACTCGGTGGCCGACCTCATCAACGATATGAACCGGGGGCGGCTCGGCTCCTCCGGTACCCGGGCGCTGGGTGACGCTTCGGCCGACGAGAACGGCTGGGTTCCCCTTTGAGGTGCGCGGATCCGGGACGGCATATCCCGTAACGGGAAAAAACCTTGACCCGGCCCGCCCGGCGGCGGATGCTGAGCGCTGTGCGATTGGTTCTCTACCACCGTTGAGTTGAGCGAACGGGTACCGGCCGGGAGGTGGGAATGCGCGCGCTCGCCCTGCGCGCGATACTTTTCGCCGCCACCGGTGACCTGATTCCGTACTACGCGCTGTACGCGTTGTTCTTCGCCGATCACGGCTTCGGGCCGGGGCAGATTTCGCTTCTGCTCGCGCTCTGGTCGATCACGGCGTTCGTCTGTGAGGTGCCCTCGGGCGCGTGGGCCGATACCGTATCGCGCCGCGGTCTGCTGATCCTGAACGGTGTGCTGATGGGCGCCGGTTTCGTGGCCTGGACCGCCGCCCCCTCCTACGCCGGCTTCGCTCTCGGTTTCGTGCTGTGGGGTGTGGCGAGTTCGCTGCGCTCGGGGACGTTCGAGGCCTTGCTCTACGACGAGCTCGCCGCCCGGGGGGAGGCGCGCGCCTACGCCCGCATCCTGGGTTACACCCGGTCGGCGAGCGAACTCAGCGCGGTGATCGCCATAGTGGCCGCGACTCCGCTGTACGTCTGGGGTGGATACGAGCTCGTCGGCTGGGTCAGCGTCGGGTGCGCGGCCCTGCACGCCGTGCTGGCCTGGAGCCTGCCCGCGGCACCCAGATCGGTTTCGGCCGCCGCGGTCGCCGATCTGGAGGACGATCCCGGAGGACCGGCCACATCCACTGTCGTCGCGCCCCGGCCGCGGCCGCCGGAGGTCGGGACGCCGGTCGAACCGGGAAAGCGGGACGATACCGGATCCGGTGCGTTCCGCGGGTATCTGCGGATGCTGCGCATCGGGGTCGCCGAGGCGGTCCGGGTCCGGGTGGTCCGGCGCGGCGTGGTGCTCGGTGCGCTGCTGTACGGCATCACGGCGTTCGACGAATACTTCGGGCTGGTGGCCGGGGAAGCGGGAGCTGCCACCTCGGTCGTACCCGTGCTGGTGGGGGTGACCGTGCTCGGCTCGCTACTCGGCGCCCTGCTGGCCGGACGTACGGAGACGGTCTCGGCGCGCACCATGGCCCGTGCCCTGGGTGTGGCCGGTTTCCTGTTCGGTGTGGGCGTGGTGGTCGCCGGTCTCGCCGCGCGCTGGCCGGGCGCGGTGTACGTGGCGACCGGGCTGGGATTCACCGCGATCGCCGTGTCCTACGGCATCGTCTACAACGCCGGGATAGTCGCCGAGGCGCGATTGCAGGACGCCATCACCGGGCCTGCCCGGGCCACTGTGATGTCGGTGGTGGGCGTCGGGGAGGAACTGGTCTCGCTGGCGGTTTTCGGGTTCGTCGCCCTGGTGACGCTGTGGCTCTCGATATCCTCGACCGTCGCACTGCTGGGTTTCGGCATTGTCGCCCTGGCCCTGTGCACGCCGTCCTGGCTTCCGCCGCGGCCGGGTCCGGACCCGCCCGAGCCGGAACGCGACGACCAGCGGGCGGCCGAGAGCGCGTAACCGTTCCGGCCGGAGCGGCGAGCTCGTGGCGTCCTGCCCGTATCGCTGCGCGGCCCGGCCGAAAGGGCGGACAGCGGCAGGGTCGGTAGGGTCCCGATCATGGTGTTGCGGCGGTGGGGCCTGTGCTTCGGACTGATGATCGGAGCCGGGGTCGCCGTGCAGGGGCGGATCAACGGGGAGCTGGGTGCGCGCCTGCAGGACGGTGTCGCCGCGGCGGTGGTCAGTTTCGGCAGCGGGTTCCTGCTGCTGCTCATCGCGGTGCTGCTGAGTTCCCGGCTGCGCGACGGCCTGCGGGATGTCCGCGCGGCGCTGGCGGTGGGCACCCTGCGCCGCCGGCAACTGCTGGGCGGGCTGTGCGGGGCGCTGTTCGTGGCGAGTCAATCGCTGACCGTGGCGACTCTCGGGGTCACCGCGTTCACGGTTGCCGTGGTAGCCGGCCAGCTGCTGAGCAGTCTGCTCGTGGACCGGCTCGGGATCGGCCCCGGCGGCCGCAGCCCGATCACCGCCGCCCGGACCGGAGGCGCGCTCCTGGCGGTGGTGGCGGTATTGCTGGCGGGGTCCGGGGGAGCGGCGCCGGACGCGGCGAATACGTCGAGTTGGCTCACCGGTGCCGCCGCGTCGGCGCTGGTGGTGCTACCGGCCCTGGCCGGTATCGGACTGGCCTGGCAGCAGGCATGGAACGGCAGGATCGGTGCGGTCGGTACCCCGTTCGCCGCTACGGTGATCAACTTCGCGGTCGGCCTGGTGGGGTTGGTGATCGTGGAGGCGCTGGTGCTGGCGCGGGTCGGCCCGCCCGCCGAGTTCCCGCGCGAACCCTGGCTCTACCTCGGTGGCGCGATCGGGGTCTTGTTCATCGCGGCGGGGGTATTGGTGGTCCGTTGGGTGGGTGTGCTGCTGATGGGGCTGAGCACGGTGGCGGGCCAGTTGGCGGCCTCGCTGCTCCTGGACCGGCTGCTGCCCACCGGTGCGGAGCTCTCCGTGGTCAAGGTGGTGGGGTGTGTGCTCACACTGGCCGCGGTGGTGATCGCGGCACGATCGACACCGGTGGGACGCCGGGCGGCCCAGAAGTAGCCCCGCGGGTCCGGGTGCTCGCGAATCCGGGCGCCGGATCGGTGGGATCCGGCGCCCGGAAGGTGCGGAGCGACCCCTCAGCGCGTGGGTTCGAAACCACGGAGTCGCAGACTGTTGCCCACCACGAAAACCGAGGAGAACGCCATGGCGGCACCGGCCAGCATCGGGTTGAGCAGACCGGCCATGGCCAGTGGGATCATCGCCACGTTGTAGCCGAAGGCCCAGAACAGGTTGCCCTTGATGGTGCCCAGGGTGCGCCGGGCGAGGCGGATGGCATCGGGTGCGGCGGTGAGATCGCCCCGGACCAGGGTGAGGTCGGCGGCCTCGATGGCGATATCGGTACCGGTGCCGATGGCCAGGCCCAGATCGGCCCGTGCCAGGGCGGCGGCATCGTTGACGCCGTCACCGACCATGGCCACAGTCGCGCCCTCGCGTTGTAGCCGTTCGATCACCGCGACCTTGTCCTGCGGGAGCACCTCGGCGATCACCTCGTCGATCCCCACCTGCCGGGCGATCGCGGTTGCCGCGGCGGTGTTGTCGCCGGTGAGCATGATCGGAGTGAGGCCGAGGTCGCGCAGCCGCGCAACGGCTTCGGCGGAGGTCGGCTTCACGGTGTCCGCGACCACCAGGACACCGCGTACCCGGCCGTCCCAGCCGACCGCCACCGCTGTCCGGCCCTCGGCTTCCGCGGCGCGCATCGCCGCGAGCAGCTCGGGATCCGGGTGCAGTGCGTAGTCGGCGAGCAGCCCCGTCCGGCCGACGATCACGGCGTGCCCGTCGACGATGCCTTCCACCCCGAGGCCGGCGTGGTTGCGGAAACTTTCGACCGGCAGCAGTGCGCCGAGGCGCTCCCGCGCCCCCGCGGCGACGGCCGCGGCGATCGGATGTTCCGAGGAGTCCTCCAGGGAGCCGGCCAGCCGCAGCACCTCCTCGGCGGTCTCGCCGGGCGCGGTGACCACGTCGAGCAGCGCCATCTTGCCGGTGGTCACGGTGCCGGTCTTGTCCAGCACCACGGTGTCCACCTGCCGGGTCGATTCCAATACCTCGGGGCCCTTGATGAGGATTCCGAGCTGGGCGCCGCGGCCCGTACCGACCATCAGCGCCGTCGGGGTCGCCAGGCCGAGCGCACACGGGCAGGCGATGATCAGCACCGCCACCGCGGCCGTGAACGCCGCGGCCACCGAACCTCCGGTGCCGAGCCAGAAACCGAGGGTGGCCACCGCGAGGGCGATCACGATCGGTACGAAAACTCCGGAGATCCGGTCGGCCAGCCGCTGAACCCGGGCCTTACCCGTTTGCGCGTCTTCCACCAGCTGGGCCATCCGGGCGAGCTGGGTGTCGCCGCCCACTCGGGTGGCGCGGACGGTGAGCCGGCCACCCACATTGACGGTGGCGCCGGTGACCGTATCGTCCGGTCCCACCTCCACCGGTACCGATTCGCCGGTCAGCATGGAGACGTCCACCGCCGACACACCGTCGAGTACGACGCCGTCGGTGGCGATCTTCTCACCGGGCCGCACCACGAAACGGTCACCGACGGCGAGCTGCTCGACCGGTATCCGCTGCTCGGTCCAGTCGTCCCCGCCGCCGGTCCGGCGCAGTACCGACACCTCCTTCGCACCGAGTTCGAGAAGCGCGCGCAACGCCGCCCCCGCGCGGCGCTTGGAACGCGCCTCGAAATACCGGCCGGCCAGGATGAAGGTGGTCACCCCGGCCGCGGCTTCGAGGTAGATGCTGCCGGTGCCGTCCATCCGGGCGATGGTGAACTCGAACGGGTGGGTCATCCCCGGGGTTCCGGCCGTACCCCAGAAGAGCGCGTACAGCGACCAGCCGAACGCGGCGAGCGTGCCGAGTGAGACCAATGTGTCCATGGTGGCCGTGGCGTGCCGCAGATTCGTCCACGCGGCCCGGTGGAAGGGCAGCGCCCCCCACACCACGACCGGGGCTGCCAGTGTGAGCGACAGCCACTGCCAATTGGTGAACTGCAGCGCCGGGATCATCGCCATGGCGATCACCGGCACGGTCAGCACCAGCGAGATCAGCAGCCGGGTGCGCAGCGCCGCGGCGGGGTCCGGCGGTTCGGCCTCCTCCGGTTCCGCGGCGGGCGGTTGCGGTAGCACGGCGGTGTACCCGGTCTGTTCGACCACGGTCACCAGGTCGGCCGGGGTGAGCGTGGCGGGATAGTGGACCCGCGCCTTCTCGGTCGCGTAGTTGACCGTCGCGGTGACGCCGTCCAGCCGGTTGAGTTTCCTCTCGATGCGGTTCGCGCAGGA
Organism: Nocardia sp. X0981; assembly: GCF_977089955.1. Classification (NCBI taxonomy): domain Bacteria; kingdom Bacillati; phylum Actinomycetota; class Actinomycetes; order Mycobacteriales; family Nocardiaceae; genus Nocardia; species Nocardia sp. X0981. The sequence continues at coordinate 1,535,160 of NZ_OZ372435.1, forward strand.
AGCGCAGGTCATCCCGCCGATCACCAGTTCGACCTGTTCGGTCTGTGCCGGGGTCTCGGTCTGCGCGGTATCGCGCGGTGTCCGGGTGGTCATGGTTTCGCTCCGTCGGCTGGTTCTCAGTGGCCGTGTTCGGTGGACTCGGTGGGGGTTTGCGCGGGTGCGGCGATCGCGCGCACCGGCACGGTGAATTCGGCCCGGTGCACCGCCCCGTCGTGCCGGAATTCGAAGAACAGCCGGTAGTCGCCGCTGCCGGGTGCGGTCACCGCGAAGGCGACGCCCGGCCCGGCCGGGGTGGTTCCGTCGCCGGGGTGGCCGGCCGGGTGGACGTGTAGATAGCCGAGGTCGGCGGCACGCAGGGCCACGAGATGACCGTACGCCCCCAGATACGGCTGCAGATCGGTGACCGGCTCGCCCGCGCGGGAAACGGTGAACGTGAGCTCGTCCGAGCGGCCGAGTGTGCCGTTCAGTTCTACGGTGTAGGCGCCTGCGCGCGCTGTGGTGGCGGGTTCGGGCAGCGGCTTCGGGGCGTACCGGCCGGCCACCCGCAGGTCGGTACCGAGGGTATAGGGCTGTCCGTCGGCGGTGACGAAGTCGGCGAAGACCCGGTAGTCGCCGGCGCGCTCGAGGCCGGCCGGTGTGCTCCAGGTGCCGTCCGCGCCGAGCGTGGGATGCAGATGCTGGTAGGCGGCGGTATCGCGGCGCACCAGTATCAGGTGCAGGTCTTTTTCGTGGCTGGTCGTGTACCGCGTCACCGCCTGTCCCGCGGCGTCCTCGATGCGGAAGCGCAGGGTGGCGTCGGGGGCGGCGGTGGTGATCGGTTCGGCCAGAGCCAGCCGGTAGCCACCCGCGGTCTCGGTGAGGCCGGTCGGCTCCGTTTTCCGCTCGGGTTCGCCGGCCGCGGTGTCGGGTGGTGCGGGCTCGCCGTCGGAGGTGCCGACCAGCGCCCCTACGCCGAGGGCGACTCCGAACAGCGCGACGAGTCCCAGTGCGAACCCGGCGAACTTCGTCGACGTACTCATTCGATGCTCCATTCCATCGAGTCGCGGCGGTATCCGCACCGCCACTCTCGGTAGTTACCATACCCCCCTAGGGTAAGCTGTCAACAGCGCTGGTGGATATGGGTAGATGGCTATACATCGACTGCCTCGCGGCACGGAACGGTCACCCCCGGCGCACACCTTTGCCGGGGATCTCGGCCGCCCGCCGTGGCGATCTCGTCGGCTACACCCGCGCCGTCGTCCCGAGCCGGCCGACCCCCGCCGCTCGGTCGTGACCGCGGCCGTATCGGACTCCGGCACGCGAAGTGGTGAGACCACACCGGTGGGCCGTCCGGGCGGGTTACCGCCGGACCGGGACGGCCGTCGATCAGGGCCGCCGCATCCGCCGGCGCGCGTATTCCTCGGCTTCCAGGACCGCCGCCTGCTCCGGGGTGGGAGCGGAGCCGCCCAGCCGGGCCGGTACCCAGGGCCGGCCCGCGGGCATCGGGTACCCCTCCTGGGCCGCGGTCAGCAGTCCGGCCATCCGCTCGCGCAGCGCGGCGGTCACCTCCTCCGCCGAACCCGTGGTGACCAGCGGCTCGCCGATCCGGATATGCACCGGGAAGTTGTGGCGGCCCAACTGTTTCGGAAATCCCTTGGTCCAGATGCGGTGGGCTCCCCAAATGGTCATCGCAACGATCGGAACACCCGCTTCCAGCGCCATCCGGGCCGCTCCCGATTTGAATTCCTTCAATTCGAAGCTGCGGCTGATGGTGGCCTCCGGATAGACGACGACCAGTTCACCCGCCCGCAGCGCCGCCACCGCCCGGCCGAACGATTCCGCGCCCGATGCCCGATCGACACCGATGGCCCGGCAGTGTCTCATCAAGAAACCGACGATGCCGTGTTCGAGTTCGGCCTTCATCATGTATCGCACGTTCCGGCCGGATCGGCGACCCACCACCCCGACCTCCATGAAATCCAGATACGAGGTGTGGTTCACGGCGAGAACGGCGCCACCGGTGCGCGGGACATACTCCTGACCGCGGATATCCAACCGCACACCCTGGACGAAGAGCACCGCGCGCACCAGCCCGGACAGTATGTCGAAAACCGGTTCCCGCGCCATCGCGACTCCTGCTCGCTACCCGCTCCCGATACCTTCCCCGCCCGCGGTGGATCGTGCGCTACACGCCGATGTCGTCACCGGGGTCGGACCGTCTTCCCGCGGCTCGCTGCGCCGCCTCGGCGGCGTCCATGGCATCGGCTTCTTCCAGAGTAGGGGCACTACCGCCGAGGCGGGCGGGAACCCAGTAAGCGCCGGGCTCGTGTACGTAGTTCTCCTGCAACCCGTGCAGCAGCCGCTCCATGGTCGCCTTCAGCTCGGCGGTCAGATCGGCGGCGGGCTCGTACGGCTGGATCGGTTCGCCGACGGCGATGGATATCGGGGTGCCGGTCCGGCCCAGCCGTTTCGGGTGCCCCTTGGTCCATACGCGCTGCGCGCCCCAGATGACGATCGGAACGATTGGTACCCCGGCTTCGAGGGCCATCCGGGCGGCACCGGATTTCAACTCCTTGATCTCGAAACTCCGGCTGATGGTCGCCTCGGGGTAGACGCCCACGAGTTCACCGCGGCGTAGATAGTCGACCGCTGCCTGGTAGGAGTCGGCGCCGGCGGCGCGGTCGACCGGAATATGCTTGAGCGCCCGCATGATCGGGCCCGAGATCTTGTTCTCGAAGACGTCGTGTTTGGCCATGAACCGGATGTAGCGCTTGGGTGTACGCGCCGGCAGGCCCGCGTAGGTGAAGTCCATGTACCCGGTGTGATTGACCGCCAGGACCGCACCACCGGTGGGGGGGATGTTCTCGTCGCCGGTGACGGTGAATTTCAGGCCTTGGAGGAAGAAGACGGTCCGGGCCAGGCCGATGATCGTCCGGTAGACGGGTTCCACAATTCCGCTAGCGTAGTCGCTGCCATGATGATCGGCAGCGCCCGGCCCGCCGTGCGCCCGGTCTCCGGGACGGGGTTCGCCCGGCCGGTGTCGAACAGGCATGTACCGCAGGAAAGGTGATCGTCGAAGTGGAACGCGCCCGCTCCGTCCCGTTGCGCCGAACCGGCAGCGCTGCCGCATCGCGGCGGAGGCGTGAGGTTTCCGCGAACGTGCCGGGCAACGCCCGGACCGGGCGGCGGGGCCGGGTCCGGTCGGTCGCCGCCGGGCTGGCGGCGGCCGGGATGCTGCTGAGCGCGGGGTGCGATTCGGTGTCCGGGATTCCGGGTGACGATCCGGGGCCGGCGCGCTCGGCGCCGGAGCCCGGGACCACCACGGATATCGCCACCCCCGTGAGCCCGCCCGAGCCCGCGCTGCCGCCGGTGCCCGCGGACGCGCCGCCGGTCGGCGCGGTACCGGGGGTGCCCGCGGCCGTACCCGCGCTGCAACGTTTCGCCGCCGACCTGAGTACCGGTGATCTCACCGTTCTGCAGCAGAAGTGCTGGACCATCCCACCGCTCACCGTGCAGAACATGTACGCCGACCCCGATGCCGTCCTGAGCGCTCTCGCCGAGCCGGGAGCGGCCTCGGACGGGATGCTCACCTGGACGGACGGGGTGACCACTGTCACCGTCGAGGAACACCAGGTGTCCTCCGGATACGCCTGTGGCCGCGTGTACTCCGCGGGTGTGGAACCCGGCTACGACGCCGCCGACGCTCGCCACACCGTGCGCCGCTACCTCGCCCGCCTCACCGGCCGGCCTCTCGACCCCGCCGATCAGGAAGCCGATCATCCGCTGATCTGCCCGGCCGAGCCGGCCACCTGGGATCCGGAGGGCAGCGGCGCGCCCGTTTCCGCGCCGCTGGCGAACGATCCGGGTACGCTCACCGGAATCATCGGATTCACCGATCAGCAGATCAGTTCCGAGCAGCTCACGGTCGGTTATATGGCCGTGGACGTACCGGTGACGAATGCCTCCGGGGTCACACAGAACCGGACATTCCTCCTTTTCGAAGGTGACGAGGGCTACTGCATCGGGGATATTTCGGCCTGACCCACTACCCTGGAGGGCCGTAAACGGTCAGGAGGAGCGAGCTCGTGCAGATCACCAGCGTCGGACATGCGGGATTCCATATCCGGACCGCGGCCGGGACCATTCTTTGCGATCCCTGGGTGAACCCCGCGTACTTCGGATCCTGGTTTCCTTTCCCGGACAACACCCAGCTCGACTGGGAGGAACTGGGCAACTGCGATTTCCTCTACGTTTCCCACCTGCACCGCGATCATTTCGACGCCGCGCATCTGGCCGAGTACGTGAACAAGGACGCCACCGTCCTGCTGCCCGACTACCCGGTGCCGGATCTGCGGCGTGAGCTGGAGAAACTCGGTTTCCACAAATTCTTCGAAACCGAGGATTCGGTCAAACACACGGTGACCGGCGCCATGGGCACCGGCGGCGGCGATCCCGCGGCCGAACTGGAGATCATGATCGTCGCGTTGCGTGCTCCCGCGGACGGGCCCATCGGCGATTCCGGACTGGTGGTCTCCGACGGCGAAACCACCTGCTTCAATATGAACGACGCCCGGCCCGTCGATATGGATGTGCTGCACGAGGCCTTCGGCAAGATCGATATCCATCTGCTGCAGTATTCGGGTGCCATCTGGTACCCGATGGTCTATGACATCCCGGCGCGCACGAAATCGAATTTCGGCAAACAGAAGCGGCAGCGCGGAATGGACCGGGCGCGCAGTTATATCGATCAGGTGGGCGCCACCTGGGTTGTTCCCTCGGCCGGCCCGCCGGTTTTCCTCGACGACGAACTGCGCTACCTCAACGACGATCGCGGTGACGAGGGCAATATCTTCCCCGACCAGATGGTCTTCCTCGAACAGATGCGTGAGCACGGTCACGACCGCGGCCTGCTGATGGTGCCGGGGTCGGTGGCCGATGTACGCGGCGCCGAACTCGAGCTCAGCCACCCCTACGATCCGGCCACCATCTGGAGCGACAAGGCCGCCTATATCGAGAAGATGGCGCAGCGCCTGGCACCGGTACTGGTGGCGGAGAAGAAGACCTGGGCGCCCGCCGAAGGGGAGCCGCTGCTCGAACCGCTGCGTGAGCTCTTCGAACCGATCATGGCGCAGAGCGATCTGATCTGCGACGGGATCGGCTACCCGGTGGGTCTGGTCATCGGGGAGGAGACCGTGGTCCTGGACTTCCCGAAGCGGTCGGTGCGTGCCCCGCTCGCGGGTGAGGGCCGGTACCGCTACGGTTTCCGGATCGCGCCGGAACTGGTGCGCACCGTACTGCGCGACCGGGAACCGGACTGGGTGAACACCATTTTCCTGTCCACCCGTTTCCAAGCATGGCGGATCGGCGGCTACAACGAATACCTCTACACCTTCTTCAAATGCCTCACCGACGAGCGCATCGCCTACGCCGACGGCTGGTTCTCCGAGGCGCACGATGATTCGGCCTCGGTAGAGGTGGCCGGCTGGGAGATCCAGCGGCGGTGCCCGCACCTGAAGGCCGACCTGTCGAAATTCGGTGTGGTGGAAGGCAACACGCTGACCTGCAATCTGCACGGCTGGCAGTGGGATCTCGAATCGGGCCGGTGCAAAACCTCCAAGGGGCACGAACTGCGCTCCCGGAAGATCGACGAACCCGCGAGCTGATCCGGAAACCACCGCGCCGCCGAGTGCGATATTCGGCGGCGGTAGAGTCGGCGCATGGCTTCGCGCATCATCCGGGTCGTGACCCGGGCCAGCCCCATGGCAGTAGCTCAGGCCGAACGGGTAGCGGACGGTCTGGCCCGGTTCGGAGCGGAAACCGAACTGGTCAAGGTAACCGCTGCCGGTGACCGCTGGATGGGGGATCTGGCGAAGCTCGGGGGTAAAGGGGCGTTCGTCAAAGAGATCGATGACGCGCTGCTCGAGGATCGAGCCGATCTGGCGGTGCACTGCCTGAAGGACATCCCTGGAGATATCCCGATTCCCGAGGGTATCGCCTTCGCGGGCTTCCCCGCCCGCGACGATGTGCGCGACGCGATCATCACCAAGGACGGCCGGCCACTGGCCGAACAGCCACCCGGGACCGTGGTCGGTACCAGTTCGGTGCGCCGGGCCGCGCAGCTGCGTCTGCACTATCCGGGGCTGGTGATGAAACCGCTGCGCGGGAATATGAACACCCGGCTGCAACGCCTCGAAGACGGGTACTGCGATGTGCTGATCGCGGCGGTAGCCGGGATGCACCGGATCGGTTCCGAAGACCGGATCACCGAGATCCTGCCGATCGAGGTGATGTGCCCGCCGATCGGCGCCGGTGTTCTCACGCTCGCCTGCCGCGCCACCGACGACGAGGTCCGCGAACTGGCCGGGCGCCTCGACCATGCCGAGACCCGCCGGGTGGCCGACGCCGAACGCGCCATGCTGCACGCCCTCCAGGGTCACTGCAATTCGCCGATCGCCGGGGTATGCGTGACCGAACCCACCGGTCGGCTCTCGCTGCGCGGCAAGGTTTTCGACCTCGACGGCACCCGCTGGCTGGACGCCCACCACTGGGGTGTGCCGGAGGATCCGCAGGCGCTGGGGTTCTTCGTCGGCTCCGATCTGCTGCGTCAGGGTGCCCGCGCGCTCATCGACTCCATCCCGCACTGAGAATCGCTGAGATCTCCCACGGGAGACGGTTCGATAAACGGTGGCCTGGAATTCCCGGGGTGTGCGTTCCTGCCATATCGCGGTCAGCGGGGCGTTCGTCAGCTGCACCGAAGCGTTGCGCGCCACAGCGCACAGCATCCACAACCACGGAATGGATACCAGCACCAGCGTTATCCGGCCGGCCAGCGTGCCGAGCAGGACGGCCCCGCAGATCAACCACCGCCGCCGGTGAGGCCGAGGTGTAGACGAGTGCTCCCAATGCCGGGCCGGTGATGGTGGGCAGACTTTCGATGAGGGAGGTCGTACCGTTGACTCGGGTCAGGTCCGCTTCCGGCCGCATCAGGCGAACCGTTGCCGCCATGGTCACCGACAGAACGGCGTTGATGAAACCGGAGAGAGCGACGAGGGCGAGTACCAACGGCAGCCAGGCCGCGGCCCCCTGCCAGGCGACGGTGGCCCAGGCCAGCGATGCGGCGGTGCCCGCGGCGGCGATATTGCCCACGAGCAGTACCCCGCGCCGCGGAAAACGGTCCGAAATCGCTCCCGCCAGCGGGGCCAGGTAGATACCGCTCATTGCGGCGGCAGCCGTGGTCGCGGCCAGGGCCGACGTGCTCTTCGTCGCCGAATACGTGGTCATGGCCAACGCGAACGATCCGGCGCTCGAACCGGCCAGTGACAGCAATTGCCCGCCCCAGAGCGCGGCGAACGTCCGGGCGGAGGTGCCGCCGCCCTCGGTGGTCGTCGTCTCGCGATGGTCGTGCCGCATCCCTACCCCCGATACTCGGCCGATGTCGGCACCGCGAGCGCGGTGACCACTTCCGCTGACTTCGACGCCAACGGTCACGGTGCGGTTCCATCGGGCCGAAATATGCGTGGAACCGCGTACCGTCCCTTCGGATATGCGGTCAGCTCGGGTCCGACCCGCGGATCGCCGACAGCCACACCGCTACCGCCGCCGTGACGCAACAGCATCCGGTGAAAGCGGGCAGTCCGCCGCCCATCACGTACACCCACAGCAACCCGGTGAACGGTGCGGCCACCGCCGGCTGAGCGTCGAGGAGCAGGCGGCGCCGGATTCTCGCCGCCGTCCTCGCCCGTGCGCCGGCGCCGGGATCCGGGCGCGAGGAGTTGTCGAGCAGCCGCCCGGGCGGCTCGTCGCCGCACAGCCGGCCCGCGGGGAGAAGCCGCAGCTCGCGGCCCGCATCCGCCGGTTCGCCGACTGCCGAGCCGGGAGAACGCGGCGGTGAACCCGCCGCGGCGTCTTCCGCTGCGGGGCGGGACTCGCGGACCGTTATACCTCGGCGGCCGAATTCGGCCGTACCCCCGATGAATCCGACCAGTTCGGGGGTGAAGAAGACCGGTAACCAGTGCGTCCTACCGCCGTCTCGCAGTTCCAGCCAGGACCTGCTCCGCAGCCGATGTTCCTGGCGTACACGCCGCACCGCTACCGGGCGGCCGGCGGGGAGCTCGTACGCAACGGTTCCGAACGCCACCGCGAGCTGGTAACCGGTGTAGACCACGATCGCCACCCCCACGACGATCAGCGCGCTGAGCTGGTCCGGATCGGCGAACGGCGCCCACGCGAAGGTTATCGCGAGGGCGCCGGTCGTCACTGCGAGCGGATAGGCCAGGGGATGGCCCGATCCGGAGATCACTTCAGGAAGCCGACTTTCGTGTAGTCGGGCGAGGCCAGACCGAAGGCGCCCCAGTTGGCGACCTCGTCGCGCTGCGCCACCGTGCCCGGCGACTGGGTGAGGGGGAGAGAATGCACCTCTTCGAAGATCATCCGGTCGGCCTGGTTGGCGAGTTCGATCGCCTTCTGCGGATCGAGTTCCGAGATGGTCTGCTCGATCAGGGCGTTGAGTTCCGGCGAACCGATGCGGCCCTTGTTCGACAGCGGCATCTCGGGGTTGTACGCGTAGATCTGCGGCAGGGCGCTGAGCGGGAGCACGCTACCCTGCCAGCTGAACTGGGCGATATCGAAATTGCCCGGATCGATGATGTCGGTGAAGAGTCCTTGGCCGGGGTAGGTTTCGATTTCGAGCTTGACCCCGATCGCGGCCAGGTTCTGCTGCGCGATCTTGGCGGTCTGCACCCAGAGATCCTGCTGGAACATGACGTCGCGCAGAACCAGCGGGCGCCCGTCCTTCATCCGGACGTCTCCGTTCAGCTTCCAGCCGAGTTCATCGAGTTCCCGGGCGGCCTGTTCGGGGTTGTAGGCGACGACACCGGCGTTGTCCTGATACCCCTTCTGGCCCTCCATGTAGATGTGGTTGTTCAGCGGTTTCGGCTCCGCTACGACACCGAGCTGGGTGGCCGAGGCGATGGCCTGGCGATCGATCCCCTTGGCGATCGCGCGCCGCAGCGCCGGATCCTCGAGGATGGACCCCGGGGCACCGTTGAAGGTGAAATGGGAGAAGCGCGGCAGCGGTGTCCGCAGTACCTGGACCCCGGGGGTGTTCCGGGCGGTGGTCACTTCGGCGATTCCGGAGATATCCGAGGAGTCGAGTTCGTTGTTCTGCACGGCGGCGATACGCGCCGGAATATCGAGTGCGCTGTAGGTGACGGTGTCGAGTTTGGGCGTATCTCCCCACCACCGCGGGTTACGGCCGAGAGTGATCCGGTTCTGCGCCCGGTCGATATTCGTGATCAGGAAGGGACCCGCGCTCAGCGGCATACCGCTGCGGTAGAAATCGTCGAACGCCTGCGGCGTGGCGGTGGCGACCTTCGGCAGCAGCAGGCCGAACATGCCCTGCCATTCGGCATAGTGTTTGTCGAACGTGACCACGGCCTGCCGGTCGTCCACGCCCCGCTCCACTTTTTCCACCCGGTCGAAACCGGAGGTGGACGCGATCTGGAAGTTGGGGTCCTTCCCGCTCTGCGCGCGTGCCTGCGAGGCGAGGTCTTCCCAGGTGATCGGTGTCCCGTCGGACCAGACGGCCGCCGGATTGATGGTGTAGGTGACGACCTGCGGATTGGTCTCGGTCAGCTGGATGTCGGTGAAGAATGTTGTATCGACGGACAACTCACCCTTGGCATCGGACCGGAACGGGCTGGGCAGGGTCCAGGACACGACCTCGGAGGTGTCCAGATCGCTGTCTACGTGCAGGGGGTTGAAGGTTTCGGGCATCGAGGAGATCGTCAACCGCAGGTTGCCGCCATCGCGGAGTTCGCTCGGGTCGCGTGGATTGATCTGGTTCTCGGTGCCGATGGCCACGTCTCCGGCATCGGTACTGTTCGCGCTGCACCCGCTCAGCAGTAAGCCGACCGCGGCGAGCGGCACCGCGAGGCGGATACCGACCGATCGAATCCTCATGAGACTTCCTTCCTGCTGGAGTTCGCCACCGAACCCTTACCACGCTCCACGACCGGAACCGGTACCGCTTCGATCAGCGACCTGGTGTAAGCATGCCGGGGCGCGTCGAAGATCTGCTCCGCCGGACCGCATTCGACGATCCGGCCTCGGTACATGACCGCGATATCGTGGGCGAGATTGCGTACCACCGACAGATCGTGGGAGACGAACAGGTACGACAGGCCACGGTCCGCCTGGAGGTCCCGTAGCAGGTTCAGCACACCGGCCTGAATGGAAACATCCAGTGAGGAGACCGGTTCGTCCAGGACCAGCAGTTCGGGGTCCAGCGCCAGCGCCCGGGCGATGCTGATGCGCTGTTTCTGGCCCCCGGAGAAATCGGCGGGATAGCGGTCGGCGTGTTCGGGTCGCAGGCCGACCTGGGTCAGCAGTTCCGGCACCCGGCGGGCGATATCGGCTCTGGAGCGGCCGTCGATGCGCAGTGGCTCGGCAATGGCATCGAATACCGGCAGCCGGGGGTCCAACGAAGCCGTCGGATCCTGGAAAACTATCTGCATCCTGCGCCGTAGCTCACGCTTCTGCGCTTTGGTCAGCCCGCCGGTCTCACGACCGAAGATCTCGATCGTGCCCGCCTGTGGTCGCTCCAGGCCCAGGATCTGTTCCAGCGTGGTGGATTTACCGGACCCGGATTCACCGACCAAGGCCAGGGTACGTCCCGCACGGACCTCGAAACTTATCCCGTCGACGGCCCTGACCTCGCCCTTACGGCGACGGAACACCACTCCGGAGGTGATGGGGAAGGTTTTGACCAGGTCCGATACCTTCAGCACCACATCGGGTTCGGTATCCGGGGCCGCTGCGTGGTCGGGCTCGGAGATATCGCGACGGTAGGCCTCGAACAGCTCCGCGGTACCCACTTCGCCGGTACGGAGGCAGGCGGCGCGATGGCCGGCCGTGGTTTCGGTGAGTGGTGGTTCGGACCGGCGGCACAGTTCGACGGAGACGGGGCAGCGGGGAGCGAAGGAACAACCCGGCGGCAGCGCGTGCATGGCGGGCGGCGCTCCGACGATGGGGATCAGCGGTGTCCGGGCGGGGCCGTCCATCCGGGGTATGGACCCGAGCAGACCGACGGTATAGGGCATCCGGGGTGTGGTGAAGAGTTCCCTGGTGGCCGCGGTCTCCACGATCCGGCCCGCGTACATCACCGCGACCCGGTCGGCGAGGGTGGCGGCGATACCCATGTCGTGGGTGATCATGATGACCCCCGCGCCGGTGATATCGCGCGCCTTGCGCAACAGGTTCAAGATCTGTTTCTGCACCGTCACATCGAGTGCGGTGGTGGGTTCGTCGCAGATGATCAGCGCCGGATCGTTGGCGATCGCCATCGCGATCACCACCCGCTGCCGCATCCCGCCGGAGAATTCGTGCGGAAAAGCCTTCGCCCGCAGCTCGGGGTCGGCGATACCCACGAGGTCGAGTAGTTCGACCGCGCGTTTTCCGGCTTCGGCCTTGCTCATACCGCCGTGCGCCAGCAGAGCTTCGGCTATCTGATCGCCGACCCGGTACACCGGTGTCAGCGCGGACAGCGGGTCCTGGAACACCATGCTCACCGAGCTGCCCCGGAGTGCGGACAGCTGCCGGTCGTCGAGCCCGAGCAGTTCCCGCCCGCGTAACCGGATCGATCCGGTGACCCGCGCCTGATCCGGTAGCAACCCCATGACGGCCAGCGAGGAAACCGACTTACCGGAGCCGGATTCCCCGACGATCGCCAGGACCTCACCGTCGGAAACCGAATAGTCCACCCCGCGTACAGCTTCGACGCGCCCTTCCTCGCTGGGGAAGGACACGCGCAGATCGGAGACCTCGAGCAGGGGCGCGTCCGGGCCGGACACGCTGGAATCCGGACTGTTCGTGACCGGCTGGGCCATCGTCGTGTCTCCCGTCATTTCCGCCGGCCCGCCGCGGGTGCACCGAGCTGTGCCCGCTGTGCCCGCCGGGCCTTCCGGGAGGGCCGCGACCGTGCGCGCGCGGCTCCCGGATCGAAGGCGTCGCGTAATCCGTCACCCACCAGATTCGCGCACAGCACCGTGGTTATCAGCAGCCCGCCGGAGAAGAGGAAGGTCCACGGATAGGTGAGTGCGGTATCGGTGCCGGCGGCGATCAGCGAACCCAGCGAGACATCCGGCGGTTGTACGCCGAACCCCAGGAAGCTCAAACCGGTCTCGGCCATGATGGAGGCGCCGACGGTGAGGGTGGTGTCGATGATGAGAATCGAGGCGATATTCGGCACGATGTGCTGGAGGATCACGGTCGGTGTCGAGGCACCCATGTACCGGGCCGCCCGGACGAATTCGCGGTCGCGCAGGCTCAGGGTCAGGCCACGTACGATCCGCGCACTGATCATCCACCCGAATACCGCGAGCAGGATTATCAGGAGCAGGATCGAGCCGCTGCCTTTGGTGCGGGGCGCGAACAGCGCGATGATGATGAAGCTCGGAACCACCAGCAGCAGGTCGACCAGCCACATGAGGGCGCGGTCGGTCCAGCCGCCCAGCAGCCCCGCGACCGCCCCGACCAATGCGGCGATAGTGGTCGAGATGATGGCCACGCAGAAGCCGATGATCAGTGATTTCTGCAGTCCACGCAGCGTTTGCGCGAGAACATCCTGACCGATCTGGGTGGTACCGAACGGATGCTGCGGGCTGGGCGGCTGCAGCAGCGCCGTGTAGTCGAGGTCCTGATAGTCGTAGGGCAGCAGGGGCGGTAGCGCGAAACCGGCGACGAAGAGCAGGATCAGCAGTGCCGCGCCGATCACTGCCGGCTTGTTGCGCAGAAAACGTTTCCAGACGAGTTTGCGCCGCCCCGATGCCGCGACCTCCGGTGCGCCCTGAACGATTATCTCGGCTTCGGTCATCGCGCCCCCCTATCGGTATCTGTGCGCCCGGCCGGGTGCGGGCGGGTCGGATCGAATCTCATCCCACACGAACCCGAGGATCGAGAAGTGCGTAGACGATGTCGGAGAGCAATCCCGAGATCAGTACCACCAGGCCCGCGAAGACGGTGATCGTCACCACGACATACACATCCTGCGCGTTGATGGAATCCACCAGCCATTCCCCGATCCCGTGCCAGCCGAAGATCTTCTCGGTGAATGTCGCGCCGGTGATCAGTCCACCCAGGCTGTAGGCGAACAGCGTCGCCATGGGGATGAGGGCGGTGCGCAGACCATGTTTGTACAGGGCCCGGCTCCGGGTCAGCCCTTTCGCGCGGGCGGTTCGGATGAAATCGCTCTGCAGCACATCGAGCATGGCATTGCGCTGGTAGCGGCTGTATCCCGCCATTCCGCCGAGAGCCAGTGTCAGCGTCGGGAGCACGAGATGCTGTAGCCGGTCGACCAGCTGCGCGCCGAGGCCTTCGATATGCCCGGCCGAGGTTTCGCCGGTATACAGCAGCACCTGCTGCCCGGCCATCGCGTTGATCTCGAGTGCGCCGTATTTCAGCAGGGTCGCGAGCAGGAAGACCGGGGTGGACAGAACCAGCAACGAGATCACGGTTGTGAAGTAATCGCTGAATCTGTATTGCCTGATCGCGCCCGCCGCGCCGATGAGAACACCCAGGACAGTGCCCACCACCGAGCCGAGAATCAGCAGTCGCAGGCTCACCGCCACCCGCCGCGGGAGCTCCTCGCTCACCGGCTGGCCGGCCAGGGTGGTGCCGAAATCGCCGCGTACGACGCCCGACATCCAGATCAGATAGCGTTGCGGAATCGGATCGTCGAGATGGAGTTGTTCGGCCTTCGCATCGATAACCGCCTGCGGGGGTCGCGGGTTGCGCTGTTCGAGGCTGTCCAGTGGGCGGAAGGTCAGCGAGGCGACGGTGAAGGTCAGGAAGGATGCCAGCAGCAACAGCACGACGTAGTTGAGTGCGCGTCGTAGCAGAAAGCCGGCCATCGTTCCCCTCGCGATCAGGTGTAGCCCCTGATCATAGGGAGCGTTGCCCGGGCATGCGCGATGGACGGCTCGCTGCGTGTTCGCCCGACGACGGGGACGCCCCCGGCGGGCGTGAGGCCACCCAGCAGAATGGAACGGGTGACCGCAACGCTGCAGACCCGACCCAAGCTGGTGGCCTCCGATGTGGACGGCACCCTGATCGACCCCTACGAGCGGGTCACGGAGCGCACCAAGGCCGTGGTCGGGGCGCTGGTCGCCGACGGCGTGCCGTTCGTACTGGCCACCGGTCGCCCGCCGCGCTGGATCGCGCCGGTGGTCGCCGGCCTGGGTTTCGCGCCGCTGTGTGTCTGCGGGAACGGCGCCGTGCTCTACGACGCCGACACCGATCAGGTGCTCGGCACCCATGCGCTGGATGTGGCGACGCTGGGCTGGCTCGCCGATATAGCGGAGAAGGCGCTTCCGGGGTGCGGACTGGCCGCGGAGCGGGTCGGCGCCACCGCCCACGACGCGGCGACCCCGCAATTCGTCAGCTCGCCCCAGTACGAGCACGCCTGGCTGAACCCCGATGACACCGCGGTGGCCCGCGACGAGGTCATCGATTCCCCGGCGATCAAAATGCTGATCCGGCTACCGGGCGCGCGCAGTGGCGATATGGCGGCCACGCTGGCGGCCCATATCGGTGACCGAGCGGATATCACCTGGTCCACCGATCACGGCCTGGTGGAGATCTCCGCCCCCGGTGTCACCAAGGCGCTGGGGTTGCGCACCATCGGTGTCCGGCTCGGGATCGATCCGGCCGAGATGATCGCCTTCGGTGATATGCCCAACGACATTCCGATGCTGCGCATGGTGGGGCACGGGGTGGCCATGGCCCACGCCCACCCGGAGGCCCTGGCCGCGGCCGACGAGATCACCGGGACGAATTCCGAGGACGGGGTGGCGCAGGTGCTGGAACGCTGGTGGCCGCAGGAGCGGAGCGGCTCTCGGTAGTACGGCCGCCGCGAGGCCGGTTCGCCTGCGGCTGTGCGGCGGTACGGGTCGGTGTGCGGGTCCGGATACACGGACGCCCCGCTCCTTGTCGCGGTGAGCGATGTGGAGCGGGGCGTTCGCGGTGTCGTATCAGGCAGCCGGAACCGGTGGCGAGGCGGCGGCTGCTCCGGGTACGGGCGACCGGGCGGGGCCGGCGGCCGGCGGTGGCTCAGGGGCCGGAGGCGGAGGCGCGGAGTTCGGTGCGGATGGGGGCGGGTGCGGTACGGATAGGGGTGGGTGCGGTGCGGAATAGGAGATCGCCGGTCCGGGCGGGGAAGGTGCGGGGATCTCCGGAGATGGGTCCGGTGCCGCGCCCGGTACCGCCGGTGATGCCTCCGGTATCGGAGGGGATGCGTCCGGTGCCGGGGGGAAGCCGTCTGGTACGGAGTGCGGGGCGTCCGAGGCTGCTCGATCGGGTCCGGGTGCCGCCGGAGGAGGGGTCGATTCCGCGATACCGGGTCCCGGTGGGGGAGCTGTGTCGGGAGCCGGGTTCGGAGCGTTCTCCGGTGCGGCCGACATCGCCTCCGCGGGTCCCGGCGCGGGTGCCGGAGCCGCTCCGGGCAGCGGATTCGAAGCCGCTTTGCCCGGTGCCGCACCGCTCTCGAGCTGTTCCTGATGAGTGTCGTTATAGGTTTTCCAGAACGTCGTGACGATATCGGTGGTCTGGTTCAGGACCAGCGAACCGTTCTGGAAATCGGCGCGCATTCCCTCCTCCACCGGATACGGGTTGCTCAGCGGCAGACCGAGCGCGCCCGCGTCGCCGCCGAGTTGCAGGAACCGGTCCAGGATCTTGCCGACCACCTCGTAGGCCCGGCCGTCCGGTGCGGTGTAGACGTAACCGTTCACGAATTTCGCGTACTGCTGGCCCTGTGTCGCCGGCAGCGGTTCCGAGGCGGCTTGGCCGAGGGGGCCGTCGGGTCCACCTTTGGACACCCAGTATTTGGCGATCAGATTCTCGTTGACCATGCTCAGCAGTTTCGAGGTGAGATCGGCCAGTGCCGCCAGATCCGAGCGGCTCGCCTGGCTGCGCGGGGACGGGGCACCGCTCACTTCACCCGAGGCGATGGTGCGGATCCGGTCCATCTGCGCGTATGCCGCGTCGCCCGGGCAGCTGGTGTTACCGACGTCGCGGTGGGCGAAGACGATCGGCAGGTGCACCTCCTCACCCAGCGCGTAGGGCGTGTATTCGGTGCCTTCGGAATACATGGTGGTGTAGCCGAGCGGATCGAGGCCGGCGATCCGCGCACGCCAGCCCACGAATCGGCCGGTGGCCTCGATCGAGGCGTCGGTGGGCCGTTCGACCTGGTAGTCGCCCATGATCGCGACACCGGAGGTGTTCTCGTTGAAACCGCCCGCGTGGGCGCCCTGAACCGGCTGATCGAGGCCGCCGTAGCGGCCTTCGAAGATCTGCCCGTACTTGTCGACCAGCGCGTTGTAGCCCATATCGCACCAGCCGAGGGTTTGCGAATGGTAGGCGTAGATGGCGCGGACGATACCGGCCGATTCCGCCCTGCTGTAGTCGTTGCGGCCCGCGGTGTGGTGGATGGTTATGCCGCCCAGGCCGTTGTCGTAGGTCGGCTCCTGACAGCGGATCGATTCGTCGGCGCCCCACTGGTTACGGGTGATGACCCGGGGTCCGCCTCCGGGCAGGGCGGCGGCGATGTTCTCGAGCTGGTCGTCGACCGCGCCGCGGCCCGGGTCGATCAGGATGGCGGTGAGGTCGGGAGGTGGCTGTTCGCCGCCTGCCGCGGCCGGAGTGGTTTCCGGGCCTCCGCCGGGGTTGCGCCGCGGCTCCCGGGTGACCAGTACCTGCACGGCGGTGGTGTTGCCGACGTAGATCGGGTCGGTTCCCGCGGGGTTGCCGGGCGCCACCCCGTCGGCGCCGTCGATCGGGCTGGCTTCGTACCATCGACCCCAGCTGCCGTCGGACTGTTTGGCGCGGACCATCACCGTGGTGCCGGCCAGATCGGGAGCGGTCAGCGCGACCATGCTGAACGGCTGTTCCCGGCTCAGTTCCTTGACCTGGGCGCCGACCGCGTCGATGAATTCCGGGGGGATCACGCCGGGGGTGAGGGCGGGTGTATCCGCGGACGGTGTCGCGCCGCCGCCGCCGGCGATGAGTCCCGGGGCGGTCGGGAGGTCGGGCAGACCCAGGGCGCGTAGATCGGACAGCCGCAGGTCGGGGAGGTCGAGTCCGGTGAGTTCGCCCAGTGGCAGCAGGGTGTCCGGGGCGTTCCGCAGGGCCAGCTCGGTGAGCTGGGGCGGTACGGCGGTGAGTTCCACTTGCTCGGCCGACTTGTCCGGAACCGAAATTCTCGGCGCGAGGATCGGACCCGCTACCGCAACGATCGCGACAACCGGCAGGACGTAGGAACGCTTCGGTTTGCGGTAGGGCACGAGCTTCTCCAATCAGGGTTGCAACCAGTGATCGGTGAGCAAGTCACACTTGCGTACTCGAGTCTCACGGATCACACTAGCCACATTCGGCACAATCTAAACCTGAGGTTGAGGCTTACCTGATCGCTCGAATGTAACTCCCGGAGCGTGGCCGGTCGAAACGACATGCCGACGTCGTGCCGAGTCAACAACTTCCGGGCAAACGATGGGAGTGTCTGGATGCCGTACCGAAACACCGCCACTCGTTCGAGAGTTCCACTGCGACTGAGGAACCCGCTGGTAAAGCGAGTTCTTCCGCCCTCCGTGGGGGCGCGAAGAACAAGACCCGGTCCGGTGATGGCCTGCGGGGCGACCGCTCTGCTCATCGGCGCGGGACTGCTCGCGCCCCCTGCCGGTGAGGTATACCGGATGGTTGCCGAGGCCGGACCGGGCCACGGTCGGGGCCTGAGCCAGCACGGCGCCCTGCACAACGCGCGCAACGGTCAGAATGCCGACCAGATCCTCGAGTACTACTACCCCGGCGCCGAGAGGGGCACCGTCGGCCCGGCCTCGGTCTCGGTTCGTCTACAGGCTCGTGACGGTGCCGACCTGGCTGTTTACGCCGAGAGCGGGGCGCGGGTGGCCGGCCGGGTACTGCAGCCCGGTGAAGCGGCCCGGTTGACACCGCTGGCGGACGGTGGCGCGCATGTCGTGGTCACCGAAGGCTGTGACGGCGCGGTGCTCTGGGAGACCTCCGTCGCCGACCCGTGGGTCTATCCCCTCGACCCCAACCCGGCCCGCCCGGCCGATCAGCATCTCACCCTCTGTGACGGGGGCGCGTATCGCGGTTCGCTGGGGGTGGCGGCCGAGAACGGGGAAGCGCGCACGGTCAACCGGGTGGATATCCAGGACTATCTGCTCGGAGTGGTCCCGGCGGAGATGCCGGCCGGCTGGTCGGCCGCGGCGCTCGAGGCGCAGGCCGTCGCCTCCCGCTCCTATGCCCTGGCCGAGGCCCGCTGGCCCTACGCCCAGACCTGCGATACCACCGATTGCCAGGTCTACAACGGCACCGAGAAGGAGGATCCGCGCACCACCGCGGCGGTCGAGGCTACGGCGGGCCGAGTGCTGTTACGTGAGGGCCGCATCCTGCGGGCCGAATACTCCGCGGCGCCCGACGGCGGCAGTCCGGCCGATATCCAGGCCTTCGACGTAGGGCCGACGCTCGCCGAACTCACGGTGGTCACGCCCGGACCGGGCGTGCCGCCACCGCACCCGGATATCACGACCGGGCTGCCGGAAACCACGCCGGCCCCGTCCTCCCCTGGCATCCCGCTTTCTCCGGAGGGGTCGAAATCCCGCGCGCCGGAAGGTGCCGTACCCGGATTCGGCGGATCGGTACCGCGCACCCCGGAGGGCAGCCTCCCGGTTCCCGGCGTCGCCCCGGGGGAGACCCCCTCGCCCATCGACACCGCTTATGCGGAGATGGGCGGAGCGCGCAGTGTGGTGGGTCTGCCGGTCACGCCGGAGATGCCGCTGCCGGAGGACGCCGGAAGTTACCGGTTGTACGAGAACGGTGTCATCGTCTACACCCCGGAGCTGGGCACCCAAGTGGTGGATTTCACCACGCTCATGCAGATGGTGCCGGGTCTCGACGAATCCGCGCCGGGCAATGTGGACCCCGGTATGAAGGCGGACGGCGTCGGGCCTGCCGAACCGGGCAGCACGGACGGGGCCGGTGCTGCCGGGACCCCCGCTCCGATCCCGGGGCGGATGGACGCGGGACGAGCCGTGCCGTCGGGCGGGCCGCGGATACGGAACGCCGACCACCCGGCCGCCGCGCCCGGTGCCCCCAAGATTCCCATGAGGGTGGAGGTGGTCGACCTGGCCCCGGCCGGGTAGTGATCCGCCGCGCACGCCTTGACCTTTACGTAGCGTCAACTTGCACGCTGGTGGTACCGACGCGATACGGAAGAGGTGGAGGTCGTGGGCGCGGGAACCCGCAACGGTGAATGGTCCATCCAGGATCTGGCGAAGGCGGCCGGCACCACCAGTCGTACGCTGCGCCACTACGGGCAGCTGGGGCTGTTGCCGCCGAGCCGGATCGGGGCCAACGGGTACCGCTATTACGACGAACACTCGCTGGTCCGCCTGCAGCGGATTCTGCTGCTGCGCGAACTCGGCGTGGGCCTGCCGGTGATCGGCCAGATCCTGGCAGGCGAACGCGATGCGATCACCGCGCTGCGCGCACAGCTGGAACTGCTGCGACAGGAACAGGACCGGATCCACCGCCGCATCGCCTCGGTACACACCACTTTGGACAAGTTGGAAAGAGGTGAACGACTCGTGGCGGCGGAAGTTTTCGAAGAATTCGACCACACGCAGTACAAGGACGAGGTGATCGAACGCTGGGGCACGGAAGCCTACGAGCGCGGCGACCGATGGTGGAGCTCGCTGACCCCCGCGCAGAAGCAGGAATTCCAGCAGACCCAGGCCGATATCGCCGCGGATTTCGGTCGTGCTCGTGCGGCGAGGCTGACTCCCGGGAGCCGGGAGGTGCAGGAGATCACCGCACGGCACTACGAATGGATGTCCGGCGGGTGGCAGGGCCGGCGGCCGGGCGCGAAGGAATTCGCGGGGATCGGCGAAATGTATGTCGCCGACGAACGTTTCGCGGTCAACTACGATCGGCACGGTGCGGGCACAGCGGAGTTGGTCCGGGATGCAATGAAGTACTACGCCGAACACAACCTCGAATGAATACCGATCGGTGATCCGGCGTCCGCACACGAACGAGTATGCGGACGTTCGTGTTTCACAGGGGGTGGAAGTGCGCGGGGCACGACGTGCGGTCCGGAGCGCGGTAGGGTTTCCGAAAATGACGATACAGGGGGAGGTCCCGTGAGTTATCCGTATGGTCAGCCACCGCAGCAGCCGGGTTACCCGGCGCCTGCTCCGTACCCGGGCCCCGGCTATCCCGCTCCCGGCCCGGCGTATCCCGCCGCGGGCCACCCGGCGCCCGGTGGGTACGGATATCAGGCCGCGCCCGGTGGTGGTACCGGAATCACCGCCGGAATTCTCGCGTTGCTCGGTGCCGTCTCCAGCGCGGGCCTGGCCGTGTCGATGTTCTTCCTCGCGGCGGCGACCTCCGAGAGCGCGCTGACCAGCGGTGCCGCTCTCGCCACCGGCGCCCGGCGGCGCAGCAGCAGCTCCAGCAGTAGTGGTAGCGGTACCGATATCGATATCGACTTCGGCATGGAAGGAATCGGCATCGTCTGGGGTATCGTCTACGCCGTTCTGTCGCTGATGCTGCTGACGGGTGGGATCATGCTGCTGCGGCGCAGCAATACCGGGCGGATCCTGGTGATCGTCGGCTGTACCGCGTTCGTGCTCGTCTCGATTTTCGCGCTCGGCGGCAGCATGTTCCTCGGTGGCGCCTTCGCCATCTTGACTCTGGTGCTGGCCGCGATCGGATCGACGAAGCAGTGGATAGACGCGGCGCGTATGCCCGCGGTGGCCGGTGGTTACGGGGCCGCCCCCTACGGATACCGCTGACCCCACGGCAGGTACTCGATATTCTCCCGTTCGCCGGGGCCGGGGATCCTCCCCGCCCCGGCGAACGCATATCCACGGCAGGTTCGGAGCGGGGGCCGCCTCACCAGGTGATATCGCCCACTCCCCGACTCCGACTGGCGCCGGGAAACGCTTCCGATACGCTGGGCACCCGTGACCGCCGCATCGTCTCCGGGTAACTCAGACAACAACGAACAGTTCGACCTGATCGTCGTCGGCTCCGGCTTCTTCGGGCTGACCGTCGCCGAGCGCAGCGCCAATCTATTGGGCAAAAGAGTCCTCGTATTGGATCGCCGCCCGCATATCGGCGGTAACGCCTATTCGGAGCCCGAACCGGAAACCGGTATCGAGGTGCACAAATACGGTGCGCATCTGTTCCACACCTCGAACAAGCGGGTGTGGGACTATGTCACACAGTTCACCGAGTTCACCGGATACCAGCATCGCGTTTTCGCCATGCACAAAGGTCAGGCCTATCAGTTCCCGATGGGGCTGGGCCTGGTCTCGCAATTCTTCGGACGTTATTTCACCCCGGACGAGGCGCGTGCACTGATCGCCGAGCAGGCCTCGGAGATCGAAACCTCCGATGCGCAGAACCTCGAAGAAAAAGCCATCTCGCTGATCGGCCGGCCGCTGTACGAGGCATTCGTCCGCGATTACACCGCCAAGCAGTGGCAGACCGACCCCAAGGAACTGCCCGCCGGCAATATCACCCGGCTCCCGGTCCGCTACACCTTCGACAACCGCTACTTCAACGACACCTACGAGGGGCTGCCCAAGGAGGGGTACACGAAGTGGCTGGAGAACATGGCCGCCAGTGACCTGATCGAGGTCCGGGTGAACACCGACTGGTTCGACGTCCGCGACGAGCTCCGCGCGCGGAACCCCGATGCCCCGGTCGTCTACACCGGCCCGCTGGACCGCTACTTCGACTACGCCGAGGGTGAGCTGGGCTGGCGCACCATCGACTTCGAGACCGAGGTACTGCCCATCGGCGATTACCAGGGCACCTCGGTGATGAACTACAACGACGCCGACCCGCCCTACACCCGGATCATCGAACCCCGCCATTTCCATCCGGAGCGGGACTACCCGGCGGACAAGACGGTCATCATGCGCGAGTACTCGCGTTTCGCCAAGACCGGCGACGAACCGTACTATCCGATCAACACCCCCGAGGACCGAGCGAAGCTGACCGCCTATCGCGCGCTGGCCAAACAGGAGACCGCCACGGCGAAGGTCCTGTTCGGCGGCCGCCTCGGCACCTACCAGTACCTGGACATGCACATGGCCATCGCGAGCGCGCTGAACATGTTCGACAATGTGCTGCGCCCGCATCTGGAGACGGGTGCGCCGCTGGCCGAGGAGAACAACGACGTATGACCTCTGCATCACTGGCGCACAATGTGTCGGCTACCCGCGCGAAATCACTGCTGCAACGGGTGATCCTGCCCCGCCCGGGTGAGCCACTCGATGTGCGGACCCTCTACCTGGAGGAATCGGCGACCAACGCGCGGCGCGCGCATGCCACCACCCGGACCTCGCTCTCGGTGGGCGCGGAATCCGAGGTGTCGTTCTGCACCTATTTCAACGCGCTGCCGGCCAGCTACTGGCGCCGCTGGAGCGTGCTCGACTCGGTGGTGCTGCGGCTGGAACTGGCCGGGCACGGCCGGGTGGACCTGTACCGGTCCAAGGCCGACGGCTCGCGGATCCATGTACAGGGCCGGGAGTTCGCGGTGGCGCCCGGGGCCGAATCGGTTTCGGTCGAGATGGAGGCCGATTTCGCTCCGTTCGAGGACGGCGGCTGGTTGTGGTTCGACATCACCACCGATACCGCGGTCACGCTGGTCTCCGGCGGCTGGTACGCGCCGGTCGAAGCGCCCGGGCAGGGGCGGATCGCGGTCGGTATGCCGACCTTCAACCGCCCCACCGACGCGGTGAAGACGCTGCGGGCCCTCGGGGCCGATCCGCTGGTCCTGCGGCAGATCGATGCCGTGATCATTCCCGACCAGGGCACCCGCAAGGTGGTCGACGAACCCGGTTTCGACGAGGCCGCCGCGGTGCTCGGGGACCGGCTCGCCATCCACGACCAGCCGAATCTCGGCGGATCCGGCGGTTACAGCCGGGTCATGTACGAGGCGTTGAAGACCACCAGCGCCGATTTCATCGTCTACATGGACGACGATATCGAGATCGAACCCGATTCGATCCTGCGCGCGCTGGCCTTCGCCCGTTTCGCGAAATCACCGGTACTGGTGGGCGGGCAGATGCTCAACCTGCAGGAACGCTCCCATCTGCATGTGATGGGCGAGGTCGTGGACCGCAATATCTTCATGTGGTCGGCGGCGCCGAACGTGGAATACGACCACGATTTCGCCAAGTACCCGCTGCGCGACCGGGACAATTCGAAACTTCTGCACCGCCGCATCGATGTCGATTTCAACGGCTGGTGGACGTGTGTGATCCCGCGGCAGGTCGCCGAACAGCTCGGCCAGCCGTTGCCGCTGTTCCTGAAATGGGACGACGCGGAATACGGGCTGCGGGCCCGGGAGGCCGGTTATCCCACGGTCACCCTGCCCGGCGCCGCGGTCTGGCATATGGCGTGGAGCGATAAAGACGACGCCATCGACTGGCAGGCGTACTTCCATCTGCGCAACCGGCTCGTGGTGGCCGCGCTGCACCAGCCGGGCAACGGGCGCGCCATGATCGCCAATACGGTCAAGGCCACCCTCAAGCATCTGCTCTGCCTGGAATATTCGACGGTCGCGATCCAGAATCTCGCCATCCGCGATTTCCTGGCCGGCCCACAGCGGCTTTTCGAACTGCTGCCGAGCGCCCTGGGCGCGGTACACGAACTGCGCAAACAGTATCCGGACGCGGTGATCCTGCCGTCCTCGACCGAACTTCCGCTGGCCAGCGGGATCGGTGTGGGTGCGGTGGGGGAGCCGGCCAACCCGCTGGCCAAGATCGTGCGGCTGGGCAAGGGCCTGCTGCACAATCTGCGCCCGGCCCATGAGGAACACCATGAGCGGCCCCAGTTGAACGTCCCCACGCTGGACGCGCGCTGGTTCCTGCTGTCCCAGGTGGACGGGGTCACCGTCACCACCGCCGATGGACGCGGCGTGGTGTACCGCAAACGCGACCCGCGCCAGGCGTACGGCCTGCTGCGTGAGGCTCTGCGCCTGCGCAAGGAGCTCGCCGAGCGGCTGCCGGAGATGCGGCAGCGGTACCGGGCCGCGCACGCGGAACTCACCGGCACCGCCGCATGGGAGAAGGTCTTCGGTATCGACAGCAGCGAGGAGCAGCGGTGAACGCGATGAACCCGAGCCTGCGGGATCCGGGCGCCGAACGCGCACCGGCCGAGGTCAAGATCATCGAGGCGGTCCAGGGCGCTATCGCGACCCCACCGGTGATCGCCGCGGCGCGGGGTATGTCGCATTTCGGTGAGCACGCGCTCGGCTGGATGGCCGTCGCGGCAATCGGTGCTCTCGCCGACAAACCGCGCCGTCGGCAGTGGGCCGGGGTCGCCGTCGGCGCCGTCGGTGCGCACGCGGCGTCCATCGTGATCAAGCGGATCGTCCGCCGGCCGCGCCCCCATGCGCCATCTGTGCAGGTCAACGTAGGTACACCGAGCAAACTGAGCTTTCCCTCCTCGCACGCGACCTCCACAACCGCGGCGGCGGTGCTGCTCGGAAAATTGACCGGACTACCCTTGCCTGCGGTGCTCGTACCGCCGATGTTGCTGTCCAGGGTCGTTCTCGGGGTTCACTACCCCTCCGATGTG
Organism: Nocardia sp. X0981; assembly: GCF_977089955.1. Classification (NCBI taxonomy): domain Bacteria; kingdom Bacillati; phylum Actinomycetota; class Actinomycetes; order Mycobacteriales; family Nocardiaceae; genus Nocardia; species Nocardia sp. X0981. The sequence continues at coordinate 1,559,805 of NZ_OZ372435.1, forward strand.
CTCGCCGGTTCCGCGCTCGGCGCCGCGTCCGCCGCCGCCCTGCTCGCCGCCGAAAAGAGACTCGACAGTGACCGCACAAGACGAAAAGGCGCTGCCTGATATGAGTGAAGAGCCCACCGGCGCTGATCTGGCCGAAGCCGAGGTGAAAGGGCCTCCCAAAACGCTGGTCGGTGGCCTGGTCAAGGCAGTCCGTCCGCGGCAGTGGGTGAAGAACGTTCTCGTGCTCGCGGCCCCCATGGCCGCGGGTTCGGTGACCGATCTCGATGTGCTCAGTAGCGTCGGTATCGCCTTCGTGGTGTTCTGTATGGCGGCCTCGGGGATCTACCTGGTCAACGACGCGATGGATGTGGAAGCGGACCGCGCCCATCCGACCAAGCGTTTCCGCCCCATCGCCGCCGGTGTGGTGCCGGTGAATCTGGCCTTCGCCCTGGCGGCGGCGCTGCTGATCGGCTCGCTGGCGCTGTCGTTCGTGGCGGCCTGGCAGCTGGCCGCGACGATGGCGGTGTACATCGGTGTACAGCTGGCGTACTGCTTCGGGCTCAAGCACCAGGTGGTCCTGGACATCTGCATCGTCTCCTCGGGCTTCCTGCTCCGCGCGATCGCCGGTGGAGTGGCCGCGGGGATCCCGCTGTCCCAGTGGTTCCTGCTGATCATGGCGTTCGGTTCGCTGTTCATGGCGGCCGGGAAGCGGTACGCCGAAATGCAATTGGCCATGGCCACCGGAGCCAAAATTCGCAAATCCCTGGAGTACTACACCCCGACCTATCTACGATTCGCCTGGAGCCTGGCCGCCACCGCGGTCGTGGTCTTCTACGGACTGTGGGCATTCGAACAGGGCGCGGCCAAGGACACCGAGTGGTTCGCTCTTTCGATGGTCCCGTTCACCATCGCGATCCTGCGCTACGCCGTGGACGTCGACGGTGGGGAGGCGGGAGAACCGGAAGAGATCGCGTTCAAGGACCGCGTCCTGCAGTTGCTCGCCATAGCGTGGATCGGAGCGGTAGGTGTCGCTGTCTATCTCTTCTGACGAGATCGCGGTAGCGGAAACCGAATACACCGACGAGCGGGCTGCCTCCGGGCAGCCCCGCTCGTCGGTGCGTTCCGCCCGGATCTCGCGTGGGGTGTTCGCCGGTGGCATCGTCGTCACCGTCGCGTTGCTGGCGTTCGGTGGCTGGGAGCGGCGCTGGATCGCCGATGACGGGCTGATCGTGCTGCGCACCGTCCGCAACCTGCTGGCCGGCAACGGACCGGTCTTCAACGCGGGCGAACGGGTGGAAACCAACACCAGTACGGCGTGGACCTACATCGTCTGGTTCTTCAGCTGGCTCACCCAGGCCCGGCTGGAATACGTCGTCTTGGGTGTGGCGCTCACCCTGTCGCTGCTCGCGGTGACATTCGCCATGCTGGGCACCGGCAAGCTGTGGGGTCCGGCGTCGTCTTCGCTGCTGCTGCCCGCCGGGGCGCTCGCCTATATCGCGGTGCCGCCCGCCCGCGACTACGTGACCTCCGGACTGGAGAACTGCCTGGTCATCTGCTGGCTGGGGCTGCTGTGGCTGCTTCTCGTACGCTGGAGCAAGACACAACGTCCACGGGTGCGCGGGTTGCTCGGGCTGGCCTTCCTGGCCGGTCTGGCCCCGCTGATCCGGCCCGAGATGACGGTGGTCGGCGGGCTGGCCCTGCTACTGATCTTCCTGGCCCCGATGCCCGAATCCCGGCTGCGGCCGTGGCTGCTGCGCGGTTTCGTGGTGGCGGTCGCCGGGTTCGTACCACTGGTTTACCAGGTGTGGCGGATGGGCTACTACGGTCTGCCGTATCCGAACACCGCGGTGGCCAAGGACGCCGGTGGGGCCAAATGGGGCCAGGGCTTCACCTATCTCTGGGATCTGGCCGGGCCGTACCACCTGTATGTGCCGCTGGCCGTGCTGCTGGTCGCCGGCCTGGCGGCGGCGCGCGCTCACCGCCTCCACGCGGTGGTCGCGGACCGGGTGACGGATCCGGACGTGAGCCGGCTGCGGCGGGTGCGTGAACGGTTGCGTACGCCCGCCGCCGTGGTCGGCCTGGTGCTGGGTGCCGCGGTGATCCTCACCGTCTACGCCCTGCGGGTCGGTGGCGATTTCATGCACGGCCGGATGCTGCTGCCACAGCTGTTCCTGTTCCTGCTGCCGGTCGCGGTGATTCCGGTACGGCTGCCGGCGCGTGGTTTCGGCGCACTGGCGCGCCGGGAAGCGGTGACCTCCGCGCTCCCGATCGTGGCGCTCGTCGCCACTGTGGTGTGGGCCCTGCTGGCTTCCGGGACCACCGCCATCAAGACCGGAACGAAGATCAACGAGTCCGGGATCGTGGACGAGCGGATCTACTACGTCCTCAATACCGGTCACGACCATCCCATTCGCGCCGAGGACTATCTCGACTACGCGCGGATGCGGCCCATGGTGGAGGCCATCGAGAACTCCCCGAACGGCGGCCTGCTGCTGAACTCTCCGTCGTTCATGTTCTGGTACGTCGCCCCGCCGCCGCAGCCCATCCCGCCGGGTGGCGCCGGGCATACGGTCTACTTCCTCAATCTCGGGATGACCAGTATGAACGTCCCGTTGGATGTCCGGGTCATCGATCCGATGGGCCTGGCCTTCCCGCTGGCGGCGCATACCGACCGGCTCACCGACGGCCGTATCGGTCACGACAAGAGCCTGTACCCCGACTGGGTGATCGTGGAAACCGGCATGGTGGACCGCAAACCGTGGCTGCCCTGGTACATGGACGAGAAATGGGTCGCCCAGGCGCATGTCGCCATGTCGTGCCCGGACACCCACGCGCTCATGCTGTCCTATAAGGACCCGCTGACTTTCGAGCGGTTCGCGCACAATCTGCTGCACGCTCTCGATTTCGCCTCGTATCGCATCGATCGGGTGCCGAAATACGAGATCCAGCGCTGTGGACTGGTGGATCCCATACCGCCGGTGCGCTGAGCGGCCTGTCCGGGTAGTCGCCCGGCGCCCGGGCGTCACCACGCCGGGTTATTGTGCTGGCGTCCGGATCCGGAGAAATTCCGGATCCGGTGTGGGTAGTCGTAATTCGCGGCCGCTGGGTCGCACGACGGAGGGCGGGAAGTAATGCGAGGCGTTATCGGCCGGGGTACCGGGCATCGGCAGCCGCGGCTGCGCGGCTGGATGAAGCGGACGGCACTGCTGTCCATGGCTGTTCTGCTACCGGTCGGCGTCTCGGTCGCCGGGCCGGATGCTCCGGCGTCGGCGGCGTTCGACCCCCGTGGCATCGATTTCTGGGTCGATTCGGAAATGGGCCCGATCAAGTCCCGCGTCTTCCGTGCCGCCGACGGCAACACCGCCCGGGTCGTGTACGCGCTGGACGGTATGCGCGCTCGCGACGACCTGAACGGCTGGGAGATCGATACCGATGTCGCCCGGGAACTGACCACATGGAATATCAACGTGGTCATGCCGGTCGGTGGGCGGTCGAGCTTCTACCGGGATTGGAACGCCCCCAGCAATTTCTTCGGGCTGGGCAGTTCCGGGAGCTCGGGAGAGCTCACCGGATCGGCGGCTGATTCGGGTTCGGGGCTGGCTTCGGGTTCGGGAGCCGGGCCCGGGCGGTCGACCACGTACAAATGGGAAACGTTCCTCACCCGTGATCTGCGCTGGGCGCTGCGGGACCGGCTCGGTTTCAACCCGAACGGCAACGGTGTGTTCGGATTGTCCATGGGTGGCAGCGCCGCGCTGGCCCTGGCCGCGTATCACCCCGATCAGTTCCGCTACGCCGCCTCCTACTCCGGGTATCTGAACGTTTCCGCGCCCGGTATGCGGGAGGCGCTGCGGGTGGCCATGCTGGACGCCGGTGGTTTCAACATCGACGCCATGGCCGCGCCGTGGAGCCCCCAGTGGTTGCGGATGGATCCGTTCGTCTTCGCGCCCCTGCTGCGCGCCCACAACACCCGGCTGTGGGTTTCGGCCGGTAGCGGGCTTCCCGAGGCCGCCGACGGCCTGGACGGGACCACCTTCAACGCCATGGCTCTCGAGGCGCTCGCGCTGGCCAATACCCGGGCATTCCAGGTGCGGATGGCGAGCCTGGGCGCGAACAATGTCACCTACGACTTCCCCGCGGTCGGCGTCCACAACTGGCGCTACTGGGCCACCGAGGTCTATCGCATGATCCCCGACCTCTCCGCCAATATCGGCTGAGACAGCCGGAACCTTCCCTGTCCACCCCGGCCCGGTCCACCTCTGTGGCCGGGCCGCAGGCAGGACGATCCGGCCCGGCCCACCTGACAAAGCACCTGGTCCCGGCACCGAAGCCCGGGCACGCTCACCCCACTCGTCGCACCCGCCCCGCCGTAGGGCGGGCAACCGAGCAATCACGCTTTGCGGGAACGTAGCCGGGAAACGGCCGCCGGGGCGCTCGGCAACGAATTCGCACCACTGGCCCTGGGATCACTGTGACCTGACGCACTATCTGGCAACATGAACTCGCGGGTGCCCGATGGATGTAGCAGGAAGGGGTATGGAGATAACGGCTCCCGTTGCGAGCGGGTGCTGTGGTCTATGTATCCGATATGGGGCCGGTAACGTAGCTCGTGGTTTGCTGTCCGGCTGCCCAGGCGAAAGGTCTAGTCGAATGCGAAGTGAGCGAAGGCCCGGATCGGTGCGACCCCTCGGGTGGGTCCGGCATGCGGCGGCGGGGCTTGCGGTCGCGCTGCTGGCCTCCCTTGCGGTGGCATTGTCCGATGCGGGCGCCCCGGTGCGGGCGGCGCCCAACCCAGCGGGATTCGATTTCGTGGTCGACTCGCCGGAGATGGGCCCGATACGGTCCCGGATCTTCCGTGCGAAGGACGGCAACACCAACCGGGTGGTCTACGCGCTGGACGGTATGCGTGCCCCCGAGACGCACAGCGGCTGGGAGTTCGACACCAATGTCGCGGATGCGCTGACCAGCTGGAACATCAACGTCGTCATGCCTGTCGGTGGAATGTCCAGTTTCTATGCCGACTGGAATGCGCCGAGTTCGTTCTTCGGCCTGCCGCCCACCGGGTCGTCCTCCGGCTCGGGTGCGCTCAACGTCATCTCCGAGGGGCCCGGCAAGAGCTACCGGTACGCCTGGGAAACGTTCATCACCCAGCATCTGCGCTGGGCGCTGCACGAGCGGCTCGGATTCAACCCGTATCGCAACGGCGTATTCGGCCTGTCCATGGGCGGCAGCGGGGCCCTCACCATGGCCGCCTATCATCCCGACCAGTTCAGTTTCGCGGGTTCCTACTCCGGTTACCTGAACATCTCCGCACCGGGTATGCGGGAGGCGCTACGGGCCGCGATGATCGACGCCGGTGGCTACAACGTGGATTCCATGGCGCCGCCGTGGGGGCCGCAGTGGCTGCGGATGGACCCGTTCGTCTTCGCGCCGCGGCTCCGTGACAACAACACCCGGCTGTGGATATCCGCCGGTAGCGCACTGCCCGCCCCGGTCGACGGCTTCAGCGGCAACACCGTCACCGGTATGGCGCTCGAAGCCCTGGCCCTGGTGAATACCCGGGCGTTCCAGGTGCGGATGATGTCGCTGGGCGCGAACAATGTCACTTACTCGTTCCCGGAGGTAGGTATTCACGCCTGGACCTACTGGGAAGCCGAAGTGCACCGGATGCTTCCGGATTTGTCGGCGAATATCGGATAACGGTGGTTCGCGGGGCCCGGATCGCCCCGCGCAACCGCAGCGGTGTGCCCACCCGGCCGAAGCGGCCGGGTGGGCACACCGCTGTCGACAGGAATTCGTTCCGGATGGGTATTCCGTTACGCAACGGCCGGTGGGAGATCACTTTCACTAACGGGGGAATATCCCGGCCCGCCGAGACATCAACGCGCCGGCAAGGTATCGTCACGGGGCGATCACAGCGTTCTCGCGGCGGATTTCGGCCATCCGATCACCACGGCCTTGCCTAGGCTCGATGAGGTCGAATAAGGTCCAGCGAGCACATCTGTGACCAGATCGTTGTAGCGCTGTCGGCCGAAGGTTGGTCGGGACCGGGTCGCCGGCGCCGCCGAGGAGAAACGGGGTGTTGTCCGCGCAGCGGTAGCGAACAACACACAACAGCAGAAAGAGAGCGGAATTCATGCGTTTCGGCAGGGCAGCCGGCCCGAAGAGAAGTGCCGGGCGGTCTCGGGCACCTCGCGGTTGGCGTAACCGGATTCTGGCTGTCGGCGCGGCAGTGCTCGCGCTACCGGTCGCTGCGGGTATCGCGGCCCCGACCGCCGCTGTGGCCTCGCCCACCGGGCCGGTGAAGCGTGGCGCCTACGAGGAACTGATGGTTCCCTCCAGCATGGGCCCCATCAAGGTCCAGGTGCAGTGGGCGGCGCGCGGTGGTAACGCCGGGCTCTATCTGCTCGACGGTCTGCGCGCGCGCGAGGACCGCAACGCCTGGTCGTTCGAGACCAACGCGATGCAGCAGTTCGCCAACGACAACATCTCGCTGATCATGCCGGTCGGCGGCCAGTCCAGCTTCTACACCGACTGGTACTCCCCCAGCAACACCAACGGGCAGAAGTTCACCTACAAGTGGGAGACCTTCCTCACCCAGGAACTGCCCGCCTTCCTCGAGGGCCACGGTGTCTCGCGTACCAACAACGCGATCGCCGGGCTGTCCATGGGTGGCAGCGCTGCCCTGGCCCTGGCCGCCTACCACCGCGACCAGTTCAAATCGGCCGCCTCCTACTCCGGCTACCTGAACATCTCCGCGCCGGGTATGCGCGAAGCCATCCGGATCGCCATGCTGGACGCGGGTAAGTTCAACGTCGACTCCATGGCCGCGCCGTGGAGCCCGCAGTGGCTGCGGATGGACCCGTTCGTGTTCGCTCCGCAGCTGCGTGGCCTGCCGATGTACATTTCGGCCGCCAGCGGCCTGCCGGGCCCGCACGACAACCCGAACTCCGCGATCGGCCTGTTCAACACCTCCAACGCCATGGCGCTGGAAGCGCTTTCGCTGGTGAACACCCGGGCCTTCCAGGCGCGGTTGCGCACCCTGGGCATCCCTGCCCACTTCGACTTCCCGAACGTGGGCACCCACTCGTGGAAGTACTGGGAGAGCCAGCTCTTCGCCTCGCGCAAGATGTTCCTGGACTCCACCGGCGGCTGGTGATCGACGGCACGCCGATCGGTTGCCGCTGAGCCGATAGTCATCGCGAACGGCGCCATCTGCTTCTCATCGAAGCAGGTGGCGCCGTTTGCTTTTCCGGACCCGCTGGTGAACAAGTGGTTTGCTGCCCCGCGCGTCCTCCCGGGCATCCCATCCTCCCAGCGGTACAAACAATGTGTGGCAGGGAACACATACGCAAGTGGCCGGAGAACCGGCAGGTTCCGTAGCCGTGCCCGGCGAAGGCTGGCGGTGTTGACGGCCGCTCTGATATTGCCGTTCGCCGCTGCCCAGATCTCGGCGCCGGCCCAGCCCGCCACTACCGCCGCGGCTTCCGCCGTGATCCGCAATGTGGTCTGGCACTCCGATCGCCATGTCGCGGTGTGGGTCGACTCACCCGCCATGGGTACACCGATTCAGGTGCGGCTGCTGCTGGCCCGGGACTGGAACGCTCAGCCCGACGCGAAGTTTCCCGTCCTCTACATGCTGGACGGTTTACGAGCTCCCGACGACGAGAGCGGCTGGATCAAAGAAGCCGGCGCTGTGGATTTCTTTGCCGACAAGAATGTCATCACGGTGTTGCCGGTCGGCGGCCAATCGAGTTTCTACTCCGATTGGCTCGAACCCGATAACGGTAAGAACTACAAATGGGAGACCTTTCTCACCAAGGAACTGCCCCCGCTGCTGGAGAGCCAGTGGCGTGCCACCTCGACCCGCGGTATCGCCGGATTGTCCATGGGCGGTACGGCGGCAATGTTCCTGGCCGCGCGTAATCCGGAGTTCGTGAAGTACGCCGCCTCGTATTCGGGCTTTCTCACCACTACGAGCACGGGTATGCCACAAGCCATCCGACTCGCCATGGCGGACGCAGGCGGCTTCGATTCGGGCGCCATGTGGGGCCCGCCCGGTAGCCCACAGTGGGAGGAACACGATCCGCTGTTACTCGCCGAACGCCTGAAAGGTAAATCCCTCTATATATCCAGCGGAACGGGGGCTTCCGGCAAACACGACGAGGGCACCGAAATACCCGGGGTGAGCACGAATATGTTCGGGATGGGCCTCGAGACGCTGGCGCTGGTGACCGCGCAGAACTTCGTGAGCAAACTCGACGAACTCGGTATTCCGGCCACAGTGCACTACCGGGCGTCGGGCACGCACACGTGGCCCTATTGGGACTTCGAGATGCGCCAGTCCTGGGCCCAGGCCGCCGAGGCGCTCGGTGTACCCGCCGCGAAACCCGAATGCCGGGTGGGCGGGGAGATCGGCGCGGCCGCCGGAGCGAACGGCTGGCTCGGGGACTGCCTCACCGGCGAATACGAAATTCCCGGCGGGCTGGCCCAGGATTTCCGGCACGGACGTGTGCTGTACTCCCCGGAGAGCGGTGCGCACCCGGTCGCCGGGCGGATCGGCGGAGGCTATCAGGCCGCGGCCGGCCCGAGCAGCGGATTGGGGCTGCCGGTCGGGGGTGAACTGGTCCTACCGGATGGACGTGGGCGCTTTCAGCCGTTCCGGCACGGGTCGATCTACTGGACCCCGGAAACCGGAGCGCAGCTGGTGCGCGGGGCGATCCTGGACGAATGGGGTCGTCAGGGGTACGAGGGCGGACCGGCGGGTTATCCGGTGGGCCCGGAGGTGCGGACCCCGAACCGGGACGGCGCGGTCCAAGCTTTCGAAGGTGGGCCGTTCTACTTCGGTCCTGCCACGGGGGCGCACCGGGTCGGGGGCATGATCCTGGGCAAATACGCGGAGCTCGGCTTCGAGAACAGCCTCCTCGGTTTCCCGGTGGCCGCCGAACTTCCGCTGCGAGACCTCGGACGATTCAGCCGCTTCGAGGGCGGCAGCATCTACTGGAGTCCCCTTTCCGGTGCCTGGGCGGTGCGTGACGGGCCCATTATGGATGCCTGGCGGGATGCCGGTTACGAGAACGGATCTCTCGGTTTTCCGCTCAGCGACGAATTCGCGGTGCCGGGCGGGGTGCAGCAGAATTTCCAGCACGGCTACATCACTGTCCGGGACAATCGAGCCGAGGTGCACGGCGTGTAGGTGGCCGGCGGCCGTGAGATCGCTCATGAGCGGCCGGGCGGTGCCGTCGTGAAGGTGGACGAGCAGCGGAAACGATCTTCCCGCGACCTGCGGCAGGGGAAGAAGCCCCGGTCAACCGCCCTGGATGGCTGCTTTGCGCCGCAGGGTGGGTTACGCGGGCGATCCGGGCCCGGCATACCGGACGATCATGCTCCGGAGGGAAAGCGGAGGAGCGGGGTATGGGGGAATCGGCGACGGCCGGGGGTCTGGTATTACCCTCGGTGGTCGCGGGCCGGGCGAACCAGCCCGGCCGGGACACAACCCGATGGCCAACCCAGCGGTTCGGCGGCCCCGATTCGAGCGGCCGGGAACCCGCGCGCACCGCGCGCCGGAGCACAGGATGGAATATATGTATCGGACCCGAGGCACGTTGCTCGGAGTGGCGGCGGCGGTTGCGGCCGCCGGTCTCCTCGCCGGCTGCGGCGACGACGAATCGACCGCGACCAGCACCCCCACGCTGTCGACTCCGGCCGCGGTGTCGTCCACCAGTCCGGCAGCGGCCCCCGCACCCGAGGGCGATGCTCCGGCGCCGGCCCCCGAGGCCGAGGGCGAGGCACCGGCCCCCGAGGAAGCACCGGCGCCCGAGGCCCCGGCCGAGGAGCCGGAGCGTCCCGCTCCGGTTCCGCCGCAGGAAACCGATACCACCGCGCTCAGTGACAAGGAGCAGACGTTCCTGGACGAACTGGGCAAACAGGGCGTCACACCCTCCAGCCCGGATATCGCGCTGAGCATCGGCAACTACGTCTGCCAGGGTGTCGCGGCCGGTACCCCGGATGCGGGCATGATCACCTTCGTGAACGCGATGGCGGGTTCGGACCCGTCGTTCGACCCGGCGAAGATGCCGGTCGAACAGGCGGGGCAGATCTACCTGAACACCGCCAAATCGTCCTACTGCTAGCGATCGACGGTGAGTAGGGGACCTACCGGCTCCCGCCGGGTCAAACCGGCGGGCTGCCTGAAATTACTGGTGGCGGCGATCTTCGGCGTCGTCCTCGTGGTGCTGCTCTGGTATCTGCTGGCCGGTTGCCTGCGGGAGCCGGAAGGTCCGCCGGGGCCCGAACCGGGGCCGGAGCCGCCCCGCAGCCAGCCCGCGAGCTGCCCGGATGTGCAGATGATCTCGGTGCCGGGAACCTGGGAGTCCAGCAGCACCGACGATCCCTACAACCCGACGGCCAATCCGGCTTCGCTCATGCTGAACGTGAGCAACCCTGTTCGGGAGCAGTTTCCGGACGCGCGGGTGGATGTCTACACCGTCCCCTACGTCGCGCAGTTCTCCAATCCGATAGCGATCCCGCCGGACGGCCAGGTGTCCTACAACGTCAGCCGTAGCGAAGGCCTGCGGCGGACCTACGATTTCCTGGCCGAGCGTCATGAGGGATGCCCGCTCACCACCTATGTCCTGGCCGGGTTCTCGCAGGGCGCGGTGATCGCCGGGGATATCGCCGAGCAGATCGGCAAGGGCAACGGCCCGGTGCCCGCCGATCGGGTACTCGGGGTCGCGCTGATCGCCGACGGCCGGCGCTCCGGCGAGACCGGGCCCGGTCAGCCGATCCAGGTCGGCACCCCGCCCCCCGGTATCGGCGCGGAGGTGGCGCTGGGTGGGCTGAACGTCCCGGGGATCACCATGACCGGCCCGCGGGAAAACGGTTTCGGGGAGATCGCCGACCGGGTGTACACGATCTGTGCCCCCGGCGACCTGATCTGCGACGCTCCGCGCAACGCCCTGAGCCCGGCCAATATCCTCGGCAGTCTCGGTACCCTCGTCCAAGCCGTGGGCAACCCGGTGCACAGCCTGTATCACGGGTACGTGGTCGATTCCGCGGGAACCACCGCCACCCAGTGGGCGGCGAACTGGGCGATCGGCCTGGTCGACAGTGCGCCGGAGCCACCGCATTCGTGACCGGCCCGGTGTGGCCGGGTCGGGGCGGTCTTGTGACAAATCACCGCACTCAGCGTATTCGCGAGGGCACGGCAGGCTGTAAAGTGCGCTGGTGATCGCGCCTCCCGGGCCCTGTCGCCCGACAGGGGCGCGCAATGACTTCCGATATCAGGAGCATGAGTTCATGACAGAAGCCGCCGCACCGGTGGATGAGTTGAGCGCGCTGGGCACGCCGCTGCGCAAGTTCCGCTTCGCCGCCGCCGGTGAAGGGAACAAGCAGGAGGGTGGCGCCCGCAAGTTCATCCAGACGGCGCAGCAGGCCGAGGAATACGGCTACGACACCTTCGTGGTGCCGGACCATCTCGGTGACCAGATCGGTCCGATCGCCGCCCTCGGTGCCCTGACCCAGGCCACCGAGAAGATTCGGCTCGGTACCTCGGTGCTGGCCAACGGATTCCGGCACCCGGTGGTGCTGGCCAAGGATCTGGCCACCATCGATGTGCTGTCGCGGGGCCGGCTCGAGGTCGGTATCGGCGCCGGCTGGAAATCCGACGAATTCGAGGCGGCCGGGATCGACTACGACCGGCCCGGTGTGCGCCTGGCCAAGCTCGACGAAACGCTCACCATCCTCGATGTGCTGCTGCGCGGGCAGGAGTGCACGTTCGAGGGCAAGTACTACCAGGTGCACGGTGTCAAGGGGACCCCACGGCCCCGGCAGGGTCCGCGGCCGCCGCTGTGTACCGGCGGCGGTGGGCCGAGGATGCTGAAGCTGGCGGCCAAACACGCCGACATCATCTCGATCGTGCCGGTCACCACCCCCAACGGTAAGGGCCTGCTCTCCGGGATCACCCTCGAGAAGACGCTCGAGAAGGTGAACCTGATCCGGGAGGCCGCCGGGGACCGGTTCGAACAGATCGAGCTGAACTGGGCGATCACCGCCATCGTCATCACCGACGACCGGGAGAAGACCGCGGAGATGGCGCTGTCGGCCATCGACCGTGGACTGCACCCCGACCTCGAAGTGGACGTGAAACTCTCCGTCGAGGAGATCCTGAATTCGCCGTACGTGGCGATCGGCACGTTCGAGGAGATCGCCGATCAGATGCGGCAGGTACGCCGGCTCACCGGTATGTCCTACGTCGGAATCTTCCCCACGCAGATGGACGCCTTCGCGCCGGTGATCCCCTTGCTCCGGGAGGAGTGAGAAGCTCGTCTCTGTAACATGTCTCTGGTTTGAGAACATCTAGCCTATAGCGGTCACCGCGCAGACCGCACCCCAAAACCCGCAGGGTCGATTCCCGAATGGAGAGCACCCGCGGCGAAAGCGAGTCGGGGCCACACAGTAATAACGGATATCGTGCCGTTGCCGCGTGCGCCTCGGAGGAGAAGGAATGGACGAGACTTTCGACGACTACCTGGACGAGAACGGGAACATCACGATTCCCGATGATCGCACCCTGGTCGACCACGTCGAGATGCACACCCGTAACGACGCGAACACTCTCGCGTACCGCTACATCGACTATTCGCGCGAGCTCGATGGTGAGGTACACGAGCTGACGTGGCAGCAATTCGGGGTCCGGCTGCGCGCGGTGGCCGCCCGACTCCAGCAGGTCACCCAACCCGGTGACCGCGTAGCGGTGCTCGCGCCGCAGGGCCTCGACTATGTGATCTCGTTCTTCGCCGCCATCTACGCGGGCACCATCGCGGTGCCGCTGTTCGATCCCGACGAGCCCGGTCACACCGATCGCCTGCACGCCGTGCTCGGCGACTGCAAGCCCTCGGCCATCCTCACCGCCACCTCGTCGGCGGCCGGGGTGCGTCAGTTCTTCCGTGGGCTGCCCGCGGCGCAGCGGCCGCGCATCATCGCCGTGGACGCCATTCCCGACAGTGTCGGCGAGAGCTGGGTACGCCCGGATATCGCGGTGGACGATATCGCCTACCTGCAGTACACCTCCGGATCCACGCGGACACCCGCCGGTGTGGAGATCACCCACCGCGGTGTCGGCACCAATCTGCTGCAGATGGTCGACGCCATCAACCTCGACTGGAACTCCCGCGGTGTCACCTGGCTGCCGCTGTTCCACGATATGGGCCTGTTGACGGTGATCCTGCCCGCGGTGGGCGGCAAGTTCATCACCATCATGTCGCCTGCTTCGTTCGTACGCCGCCCGTACCGGTGGATCAAGGAGCTGGCCGCCGCCTCCGACGGTGCCGGTACTTTCGCCGCTGCCCCGAACTTCGCGTTCGAGCACGCCGCGGTGCGCGGGTTGCCGAAGAACGGTGAATCGCTGGACCTGTCCAATGTCATCGGCCTGATCAACGGCAGCGAGCCGGTGACCACCTCGTCGATGAAGAAGTTCAACGAGGCCTTCGCGCCCTACGGCCTGCCGAAGACGGCCATCAAGCCGTGCTACGGCATGGCGGAGGCGACCCTGTTCGTCTCGGCGACGAAATCGGAGGACGAGGCCAAGGTCACCTATGTCGACCGCAAGGAGCTCAACGCCGGGCGGATGGTGCGGGTCGATCCGGGTGCCGAGAACGCGGTCGCCCAGGTGAGCTGTGGTTATGTGGCCCGCTCGCAGTGGGCGGTGATCGTGGATCCCGAATCGATCGACGGTGCGCCGCGGGAACAGCCCGATGGGCACGTCGGCGAGATCTGGCTGCACGGCAACAATATGGGCATCGGTTACTGGGGCCGTGAGGAAGAGACCCGGGCGACCTTCCGCAACAAGATCGTCGAACGGCTCCCGGAGGGCAGCCACGCCGAGGGTGCCGCCGCGGACGCCAACTGGATGCGCACCGGCGATTACGGTGTGTACTTCGACGGCGAGCTCTACATCACCGGCCGGGTGAAGGACCTGGTGATCGTGGACGGCCGCAACCACTACCCGCAGGATCTCGAGTTCTCGGCGCAGGAGGCCAGCAACGCGCTGCGTCCCGGATTCGTCGCGGCGTTCTCGGTGCCCGCCAACCAGTTGCCGGCCGAGGTGTTCGCCCAGGGCAGCCATTCGGGTCTGAAGTTCGACGCCGACGACGCCTCCGAGCAGCTGGTCGTGGTGGCCGAGCGCGGCCCGGGTGCCGGTAAGGCCGATCCGCTCCCCATCGCCGACGCGGTGCGGGCCGCGATCTCGCAGCGTCATGGTGTGACGGTGCGGGATCTGCTGCTGGTACCCGCGGGGTCCATCCCGCGCACCTCCAGTGGCAAAATCGCACGCCGCGCGTGCAAGGCCGCCTATATCGAGGGCACCCTGCGCGGCGGTTACACCCAGCAGGCGTTCCCGGACGCCCCCCAGGAGTAGACCGGCCACCAGCCGGTTCACGAGCCCGATCGGGGATACGGGAAGATAGGCGGCTGAGCACAGCGCCGGAGGAGGTAGCGCGGCGTGACCACGGAGGCGCGGCGCCCACCGAGGTACCGCGAAGCCGCCCATCCACATCCCTGCGGTGCGCGGGCTGTCGCCCCGCATCGCACAGAGACAGGTAGCTTGAGGACTGATGGCTGATAACGAGGGCACGTCGCCGGAGACGACCGACAACCTTCCCACTACGGAGGAGCGCGCCGCCGGGACCGGCGCGGCCGGGGAGATGTCGGTCGCGGAACTACGAGAGTGGTTGCGGCGCTGGGTCGCCGATGCCACCGGGCAGCCGATCGAACAGATCACCGTCGATCGGCCCATGGAGGAGTTCGGGCTGGCTTCGCGGGACGCGCTGGCACTCGGCGGTGAGATCGAGGAACTCACCGGCGTGGTGTTGAACGCCACCGTCGTCTACCAGCATCCGACCATCGCCTCGCTGGCCGATGTCATCGTCAACGGCCCGCCGGAGCTCACCGCCGAGGCGCCCGACGACCAGTTCTACACTGCCGGGTTCGCGCCCGGCGAAGCGCACGATATCGCCATCGTCGGGCTTTCGACACGGCTGCCCGGCGCCGGTGACACCCCGGAATCGACCTGGGAATTCCTGATCAACCGCGGTGATGCCATCCGGGATCTGCCCGAGGGGCGCTGGGCGGAATTCCTCTCCGAACCGGAGCTGGCGGCGGCGGTGGCCGAGGGTAATACCCGCGGTGGCTACCTGGACCAGCATGTCGTCACCGATTTCGACGCGGAATTCTTCGCCATGTCGCCGATCGAGGTCGAGCGGATCGACCCGCAGCAGCGGCTGATGATGGAACTGACCTGGGAGGCGCTCGAGCACGCCCGTATCCCGGCCAGTGATCTGCGCGGGGAATCGGTCGGTGTCTACATCGGCACCTCGACCAACGATTTCCAGCTGATCGCCGCGATGGGGCTGGGCGAGACCGACCCCAATGTGCCGGCTTCGGCCGAGGCCTACAAGATCATGGGCAGCTCCAGCAGCATCATCGCCAACCGCGTCTCGTACTTCTACGATTTCCGCGGTCCCTCGGTCGCGGTGGACACCGCCTGCTCCTCGACGCTGGTGGCCGTGCACCAGGCGGTCCAGGCGCTGCGTGCCGGTGATGCCGACGTCGCCCTGGCCGGCGGGGTGAACATGCTGCTCATCCCGATGACCACGCTCGGTTTCGACAAGAACGGCGCGGTGTCCAAGGACGGCCGGATCAAGGCGTTCTCCGCCGACGCCGACGGGATGGTCCGTTCCGAGGGGGCCGGCCTGGTGGTGCTCAAACGGCTCGCCGACGCCGAACGCGACGGCGACCGGATCCTCGCGGTGATCAAGGGTTCGGCGGTGAACAGCGACGGCCGGTCCAACGGCCTGATCGCCCCCAACCCCGATGCCCAGGCCGATGTGCTGCGCCGCGCCTACCGCGACGCCGGGATCGTCCCGTCCACCGTGGATTACATCGAGGCACACGGCACCGGCACCCTGATCGGTGACCCGATCGAGGCGGACGCGCTGGGCCGGGTGGTCGGCGCGGGCCGGGCAGCCGACGCGCCGGCGCTGCTGGGTTCGGCGAAGACCAATTTCGGGCATCTGGAATCCGGGGCCGGCGCCGCCGGCCTGGCCAAGGTGATCCTGGCGTTCCAGCACGATGTGCTGCCGCCGAACATCAATTACGCCGGTCCGAACCCGTATATCCCCTTCGAGCAGGCCCGGCTGAAGGTCGTCGACGAGCCGACCCCGTTCCCGCGCTACAGCGGTACGGCGACCGTGGGTATCTCCGGGTTCGGTTTCGGTGGCACCAACGCGCACCTGGTGGTCCAGGAGTACGTACCGCCGGCGTCGGCCACCGCGGCGGTACCGGCCGGACAACCCGGCGCCGAGACCGCCCCGCTCCCGGACGTGGCGAGCACCGATATCGTCGCCGAGGCCGAAGCCGTCACCGCGGAGGCCGCGCCGGAACCGGAGTGGTCGGCCGACCGCGCCGAACCGCTGCCGGTGATCCTGGCCGTCTCCGCCTATCTGCCCTCGCGTCGTCGCCGCGCCGCCGCGGATCTGGCCGACTGGCTGGAAACCGAAGCGGGGCAGGCGACTCCGCTCGCCGATGTGGCCCGAGCGCTGGCCAAGCGCAGCCATTGGCGTTCGCGCGGTGTGGTGCTGGCCAAGGACCACGCCGAGGCCGTGGCCGGGTTGCGGGCGATCGCGGCGGGTAAGCCCGGTGCGGGTGTGTTCACCGCCGACGCGCCGGCCGCCCACGGGCCCATGTGGGTGATGGCCGGGTTCGGCGCCCAGCACCGCAAAATGGGCAAACAGCTCTACCAGGAGAACGCGATCTTCCGGCG
The DNA here is from genome assembly GCF_977089955.1 of Nocardia sp. X0981. Taxonomy (NCBI): domain Bacteria; kingdom Bacillati; phylum Actinomycetota; class Actinomycetes; order Mycobacteriales; family Nocardiaceae; genus Nocardia; species Nocardia sp. X0981. The sequence continues at coordinate 1,576,600 of NZ_OZ372435.1, forward strand.
GGCCGTCGACGAGGTCGACGAACTCGTCCAGGACGAGGCCGGGTACTCGGTGCGCGAGATGATCCTGGACGACGCGCAGGACTACGACGTGGGCACCTCCCAGGTCGGTATCTTCACCATCCAGCTCGGTCTCGCGGCGTTGCTGCGGGCGCACGGCGCGGAACCCGCGGCGGTGGTGGGCCACTCCATGGGCGAGGTCGCGGGCGCCTACATCTCCGGCGGGCTCCCGCTGGAGGACGCGGTGCGCACCATCTGCGCGCGTTCGCGTCTGATGGGTGAGGGCGAACAGATGCTCTCCGATGCCGACGTGCGGAATATGGCGCTGGTCGAGATGAGCGCCGAGGATGTCGCCGCGCTGCTGCCGGAATTCCCCGATGTGGAGGTCGCGGTGTATGCCGCGCCGACCAATACCGTGATCGGCGGCCCGGTGGATCAGGTCGCCGCGATCGTGGGCCGGGTCGAGGCCGCCGGTAAGTTCGCCCGGGTCCTGCAGACCAAGGGCGCCGGTCACACCTCCCAGATGGATCCGCTGCTCGGCGAGCTGGCCGCGGAGCTGGCCGGTATCGAACCGGCGAAATTGAAGGTCGGCCTGTACTCCACGGTCGACAAGGACCAGTACTACCCGCCCGGCCACGACCCGGTGCACACCGAGAGCTACTGGGTGAAGAACATGCGCCACAGCGTGTACTTCACCAACGCGGTGAAACTCGCGGTCGAGTCCGGGGTGACAACGTTCCTGGAACTGGCCCCGAATTCGGTGGCGCTGATGCAGGTGCTGGGCACCACCTTCGCCGCCGGGTTGCACGATGCCCAGCTGATCCCGACGCTCAAGCGTAAGGAAGACGAATCGGCGGGAGTGATCGCGGCGCTGGCGCAGCTGTACGTGCACGGGCATACCGTGGACCTGTCCTCGCTGCTGCCGGCCGGGCCCTATGCCGATATCCCGCGCACCGCGTTCGTGCGTAAACCGTACTGGCCCAAGGTGAGTGCTTTCTCCGGCCGGGGCAACACCCGGGTTCCGGGCGCCTCGGTCGCCCTGCCGGACGGCCGGCACGTCTGGGAGGTACAGGCTGCCGCGGTCGCCGAGCTGCCCGCGCTGGTACGTGAGGCCGCGGCTCAGGTACTGACCGATGTGGCTCTCGGCGCGAGTATCGCGCACGCCCCCCTGCCGGCGACCGGCACGCTGACCACCACCCTCACCCCGCATCCGGGTGGGGCTTCGGTACAGGTGCACGCCCGCGAGGGAACGCAGTTCCGTCTGCTGTTCGACGCCGTCGTCACCTCCGGTGCGGCGCTGCCCGTTCCGTCGGAGCAGCCCGCGGCCGCCGCCGAGATCGCCGTGTCCGAAGCCGAGCCGGCGATCGATACGGCGGGATTCGGCGATCGGTGGGATCCGGACAGCGGCCAGACCGTGGAGGAGCGGCTGGCGTTGATCGTCGCCGAATCCATGGGTTACGCGGTCGAGGACCTGCCCATGGAGATCCCGCTCATGGAGCTGGGTCTGGATTCGCTGATGGCCATGCGTATCAAGAACCGGGTCGAGTACGAATTCGATATTCCGCAGCTGCAGGTGTCGGCGGTGCGTGATGCCAGCCTGCACGAGGTCGGCAAGGTGCTGCGCTACGCGATCGAACACCGCGACCAGGTTCAGGAAATGGCCGATAAGCAGGCCAGCGGGGAATCCGGTGCCCTGAGCGTGGACGACGACTTCGTGAACGCCGCCAAGGCGGCCATGGCCACGGGCGCGGATCCGGTTGCCGCTCTCGACCAGGGTTCGGGCCCCTCGGAAACCGCGTCCGCGGAGAAGGAAACCGGCGCGGCGCAGCCCGCGGCGGCCGGTGCCGCGCTCTTCGGCGGCGCGGAAGCCGCCGCGTCCGACGACAACGTCCCGCCGCGTGACGCCGCCGAACGCCTGACCTATGCCGCGTGGGCAACGGTCACCGGGGAATCGCCCGGGGGTATCTTCAACACCCTCCCGATCCTGGACGAGGACACGGCGGAGAAACTGGCGGCCCGGCTCACCGAACGGGTGGGCGCGGAGGTCACCGTCGACGATGTGCTGGATTGCGAAACCATCGAGCAGCTCGCCGATATCGTTCGTACCCTGCAGGACAGCGGTGCCGACGTGGACGGATTCGTGCGTCCGCTCCGGGCCCGGGCAGAGGGCTCGAACGAGCTGCCGGTTTTCGTTTTCCACCCCTCCGGGGGCAATACCCTGGTGTACGAACCGCTGTTGAAGCGGCTGCCCGCCGATACGCCGATGTACGGTTTCGAACGGGTCGAGGGCTCGATCGAGGAGCGCGCCCGGCAGTATCTTCCCGAGCTGCGCAAGATACAGGGAGACGGGCCGTACGTGCTGTACGGCTGGTCGCTCGGCGCGGTACTGGCGATGGCCGTGGCGCAGCAACTGCGGGCCGAGGGCGCCGATGTGCGTCTGCTCGGTTTGATCGATCTCGCCATCCCCAGCGAGCCCGAGGACAACAGCCCGGCCGAACGCGTGCGGCGGATGGAGCGCTATCAGGCTTTCGCGCAGAAGACCTACGGCGTGGACGGCGAGCTGGATGCCGACCAATTGCGTGAACTGGCGGATGCCTCGCCGGAAGAGCAGTTCAAGATGGTCTCCGACCTGATCAAGATGACCGGCGCCAAGATCCCTGGTGGTGTCCTCGAACATCAGCGGACCTCCTGGATCGAGGGCCGCGCCTTGCAGCAGGTGCGGCCGAGCCACTACGACGGCGAGGTCGTCCTCTATCTGGCCGACCGCTATCACGACGGCATCATCGAGCTGGAACCGCGCTTCGCCGATCGGCTGCCCAACGGCGGCTGGGACGAATACCTGCCCGACCTGGAGATCGTCCACATCCCCGGCGACCATCTCCAGATCATCGATGAGCCGCGGATCGGCCGGATCGGCGCCGACCTGACCGCTAAACTCACGCAGATCAGCTCGAGTTCGGCCGGGAAAGGGAGCAAGTGAGCACGACAGCCGAGAAACTCGCCGACCTGCGCAAGCGCCTGGAACTGGCGCAGGAGCCGGCGGGGGAATCCGGTGTCGCGAAACGGGCGCGTAAGGGTATTCCCAGCGCCCGTGATCGGATCAAGATGCTGCTCGACCCGGGGACCTTCGTGGAACTCGGGGCCCTGGTGCGCCGGCCCGGCGATCCGGACGCGCTGTACGGCGACGGTGTGGTGACCGGGCACGGTTTGGTCGACGGCCGGCCGGTCGCCGTGTTCTCCCACGATCAGACCGTGTACGGCGGCTCGGTCGGGGAGATGTTCGGCCGCAAGGTGGCAGCGGTGATGGAGTACGCCGCGAAGGTGGGCTGTCCGCTGGTCGGTATCAACGATTCCGGCGGCGCCCGGGTGCAGGAGGCGGTGTCCTCGCTGGCCTGGTACGCCGAACTGGCCACCCGGCAGGAACTGCTCTCCGGGATGGTGCCGACGGTTTCGCTGATCCTCGGGAAGTGCGCGGGCGGCGCGGTGTACTCGCCGATCAACACCGATGTGGTGGTGGCGACCGAGGCGGCGTACATGTTCGTCACCGGCCCCAAGGTCATTCGTGAGGTCACCGGCGAGGACGTCAGCCTCGAAGAACTCGGCGGCGCCCACAGCCAGGCCCAGTACGGCAATATCCATCATGTGGCCGAGGACGAGCCGGCCGCCTTCGCGTGGGTGCGCGAGTACCTGTCCTATATGCCGACGAGCTGCCAGGAACAGCCGCCGATCGTGAATCCCGGGTTGGAGCCGGAGATCACCGATTCGGACCGGGAGCTGAATTCGATCATCCCGGATTCCGATAACGCCGGTTACGATATGCACGAGGTGCTGCTGCGGATCTTCGACGACGGCGCCTTCCACGAATACGGCGCCGAGGCCGGTCGCAACATCATCACCGGTTTCGCCCGGGTGGACGGTCGCAGTGTGGGTGTGGTGGCCAATCAACCCATGGTGTACGCCGGGGCACTGGATGCTCGCGCCTCGGACAAGGCCTCGCATTTCGTCCGGCTCTGCGACGCCTACGAGATACCGCTGGTCTTCGTGGTCGACACCCCGGGGTTCCTACCGGGTGTGGAGCAGGAGAAGGTCGGCGTCATCAAGCGGGGCGGGCGGTTCTTGTTCGCTTATGTGGAGGCCACCGTACCGAAGGTCACCGTGGTGGTCCGCAAATCCTACGGTGGCGGCTACGCGGTGATGGGTTCCAAGCAGCTGGGCGCCGATATCAATCTGGCCTGGCCCACCGCCCGCATCGCGGTGATGGGTGCGGAGAGCGCGGTGAGCCTGATCGGTGCGGCGCAGATCGCGGCCGCGCCCGAGGATCAGAAAGCGGCCGTGCGCCAGCAGATGATCGATTTCTACAACGCGACCATGGCCACCCCCTGGGTGGCGGCCGAACGCGGGTTCATCGACGCGGTCATCGAACCGGCCCACACCCGGCTCGAGGTGCGCCGGGCGCTGCATCTGTTGCGGGACAAAACGGTGATTCGCAACCCGCGCAAGCACCACCTGCTGCCGCTCTAGTCGTATCGAGGTCCGGGTCGCCGCGATGGCTCTGCCCCGCGGCGACCCGGACCGGCCGGACCGTCTCCGCTCAGCCGGCGATCGACGCGGATTCGATCACGACGTTCTCCACCGGCACGTCCTGGTGCATGCCCTGCGACGAAGTGGAGACAGCCGCGATCTTGTCGACCACCTCGGTACCGTCGGTGACGGTACCGAATACGGCGTAGCCCCAGCCCTGTCCCGCCGGCTGGGTGTGGTTGAGGAAGTCGTTGTCGGCGACATTGATGAAGAACTGCGCGGTCGCCGAATGCGGGTCGTTGGTGCGCGCCATGGCGACCGTGTACTTGTCGTTCTTGAGGCCGTTGGCGGCCTCGTTCTGGATGGGCGCCTGGGTCGGCTTCTGCTGCATCTGGCCGTCGAAGCCGCCGCCCTGGATCATGAAGCCCGGGATCACGCGATGGAAGATCGTGCCGTTGTAGTGTCCGGACTTGACGTATTCGACGAAGTTGCGGACGGTGTCCGGCGCTTTCGCCTCGTCCAGCTGGAGGCCGATGGTTCCGTAGTTCGTCTCGAGATTCACCTTGGTCATGCCCCTACCTTTCCATTACCGCCGCGATACCCCACGCATAAGGGGGTGTTTTCCGGCCGATTGTGCCAGCCGCCCGTCTGTACCCCTTTCGCACGGTTCCTATGCATGTTCCGGTGGATTGATCCGCATTCACGTGGGTACTCGCCGGGGCACCACCGGGCCCTACCGGCCGCACCCAAGTAGCATGCCAGCGTGCCAGAAGTCGCCACCGCAGTACTGACGAAGACGCCGCCGGAGCCGCAACCGGAGGTCGCGCCGAAGGATTACCGCCGCGCGCGCCTCGTCGCGATCATCACCGGCGTACTGGGTGCGGTATTCGCGATCGCCACCCCGTTTCTTCCGGTCACCCAGACCACGGCGGTGCTGAACTGGCCGCAGAACGACAGTCTGGCCAATGTGCAGGCGCCGTTGATGTCGCAGGTGCCCATCGACTTCACCGCGAACATTCCGTGCGCGGCGGTGAACCAGTTGCCACCGCAGGGTGGCATGCTGCTGTCCACCGCGCCCCCGCAGGGCGACCGGGCGGCGCTCGAGGCACTGTTCGTCCGGGTATCGGAGACCTCGGTCGACGTGGTGGACCGCAATGCGGTGGTGGCCACCGCGGACCGCGCGCAGATGGCGAACTGCTCGGCCATCACCATTAGCTCCGACAGCGAACGCACCAGCGCCGCCTTCGTGGGCCTCACCACCGAGGACGGGACGCCGAACACCGGGCAGCTCGTCGGCGATCTGCGTCCACAGGTGGTCGGGGTGTTCACCGATATGGTCGGTGGCGTCCCGGCGGGTCTGAGCGTGGAATCGACGATCGACACCCGATTCAGTTCCAGTCCCACCTGGATCAAGCTGATCGCGATGATCGCGGCCGTGGTGTGCACCCTGCTGTCGCTGGTCGCGCTGGCCCGCCTGGACACCAGTGACGGCCGCGGTCACCGCCGGTTCCTGCCCGCGAACTGGCGGAAACCGACCATGGCCGACGGCGGCGTGATCGGCACCTTGCTCGTCTGGCATTTCCTGGGTGCCAACACCTCCGACGACGGCTACATCCTGAGCATGGTGCGGGTGGCTCCGGACGCCGGGTACATGGCCAACTATTTCCGCTGGTACGGCGTGCCCGAGGCGCCTTTCGGCTGGTACTACTACGTGATCCAGCTGTTCGCGGAGGTCTCCACCGCCAGCCCGTGGGTGCGGTTGCCGGCGCTGGCCTGCGCGATCCTGTGCTGGATGGTGATCAGCCGTGAGGTGGTGCCCCGGCTGGGTAACGGCCTGCGGGGGGCGCGGGGGCGCGCCTGGTTCGGCAGTGTGCCGCTGTGGACCGGCGGTCTGGTGTTCCTGGCGTTCTGGCTGCCCTACGACAACGGTCTGCGGTCGGAGCCCATCGTCGCGCTCGGTGCGCTGCTGACCTGGGTTTCCATCGAACGGGCCATCGCGACCGCGCGGCTGCTGCCCGCCGCGGTGGCGGTGGTGGTCGCGGCGTTCACACTGGCCGCGGCCCCGACCGGGCTGATGTGCGTGGCCGCGCTGCTCGCCGGTATCCGGCCCGTCACCCGCATCATCGTGAAACGGCATCGCGAACACGGGACGGTGGCGCTGCTGGCTCCGCTGGCGGCCGCCGGGTTCCTGGTGCTCACGGTGGTTTTCAGCGACCAGACCTTCGCCGGGATCATGGAGGCGAACCGGGTCCGGCAGCTGACCGGCCCGAACCTGGCCTGGTACGAGGACTACCTGCGCTACTACTACCTGTTCGTGGAGACGGTCGACGGTTCGCTGTCGCGCCGGTTCGCGTTCCTGGCGATGCTGCTGTGCCTGTTCACCACCATGCTGGTACTGCTGCGCCGGCGCCGGGTGCCCGGTATCGCGGCCGCCCCGACCTGGCGGTTGATGGGCGTGGTGTTCGGAACGATCTTCTTCATGATGTTCAACCCCACCAAGTGGACCCACCACTTCGGCGCGTACGCCGGTATCGCGGGTTCGCTGGCGGCGGTGACCGCGGTCGCGGTGTCGGCTTCGGCGCTGCGTGCCCGCAAGAACCGGGCGATCTTCCTGGCCGGACTGATGTTCACCCTGGCGCTGGCCTTCTCCGGGATCAACGGTTACTGGTACGTGTCCAGCTACGGCGTGCCGTGGTTCGACAAGCGGGTGGTACTGGCCGGTTTCCCCTCCAACACCGCGATGCTGATCCTGTTCGGTCTGGCGCTGCTGCTGGTGGGCTGGCACGCGCTGCGTGAGGGCTATGCCGCACCACCGAACTCGCCGCGTACGGCCCGGGGCCGGCGGCTCCGTAAATTCGCCGCTTTCCCGCTCACGGTGGTGGCCGCGGCCATGGTGCTGTTCGAGGTGCTGTCCCTGGCCAAGGGCGCGTACGCGCAGTATCCGGGGTATTCGCTGGCCCGCGGCAATCTCGACGCGCTGGCCGGGAACACCTGCGGGCTGGCCAACGACGTGCTGGTCGAGGCGAACGCCAACGCGGGCCGGCTGAATCCGATCATCGATCCGGCGAATCCGCCCACCGACCCGAACGATCCGCTGGCGGGTGTGGATCCGGTGGGCTTCGACCCCAACGGTGTGCCGGATGATCTGTCGGCCGACGCGGTCGAGGTGAAACCGGGTACCGGCAATACCTCGAACCAGTCGGTGGGCGCGGCCTTCGCCGAGGGACAGAACGCCGGTACCGGCGGCGGCCAGGGCGCCCTGGGCGTGAACGGCAGCACCGTGGCGCTGCCCTTCGGTCTGGATCCGGCCACCACCCCCATCCTGGGCAGCTATCAGGAGGGGGTGCAGCAGCCCGCGTATGTCGCGTCGAGCTGGTACGAGCTGCCGGAGCGTTCCCCGGACCATCCGTTGGTGGTGATCACCGCCGCGGGCCGCATCCTCTCCTACGACGACACGGGCGCCATGCAGTACGGCCAGTCGCTCACCGTCGACTACGGCAAGCGGCAGCCGGACGGGTCCGTCACTCCTCTCGGCACCTACCTGCCGCGCGATATCGGCCCGTTCCCGTCCTGGCGTAACCTGCGGGTGCCGCTGGACGAGATCGACCCGCAGGCCGACGCGGTCCGGATCGTCGCCAACGACCCGATCCTCATCGGCGACCAGTGGCTGGCCTTCACCCCGCCGCGGGTGCCGCGGCTGGAGACGGCCAACGAGTATCTGGGTTCGGAGCAGCCGATCCTGCTCGACTGGGCGGTCGGCCTGCAGTTCCCGTGCCAGCGCCCGTTCCGGCATCGCAACGGTGTGGCGGAGGTGCCGAAGTTCCGTGTCCTGCCGGACCGCCCGCTGGCGGTGAGCTCCACCAACACCTGGCAGGCTCAGGAGTTCGGCGGCCCGCTCGGCTTCTCCCAGATGCTGGCGAAATCCACCACCATCCCGACCTACCTGCGCGACGACTGGGCCCGGGACTGGGGCACGCTGGAACGCTACGACCAGTACTACGACGCGGTTCCGGCCCAGTTGCGGACCGGGACCGCCACCAGGTCGGGTCTGTGGGATCCGGGGATGCTGCGAGTGTTCTGAACAGGCCGGAAATGAGCGGCACCGGCGGACCCGATGTACAATTTCACTCACCTGATCGGGTGATAATGTACAGGAGGTCCGCTGTGTCGCTCACCCATATCGATATCGACGACGAGGAACTGGAGAAAGCCAAGAAGCTCGGTGGGCACAAGACGAAGACAGCCGCCGTCGCCGAAGCCTTGCGTCAGTACAATCAGCGCCTGGACCGCGCCGCCGCGGTCGACTACTACTTCGAGCTCGCGCGCAGCTGGGATATAGAGGGTGCCGAGGCCGCGCATCAGGCAGAGAAAAGAGCCTACGAACAGTGACCGGGTACCTGGTCGACTCTTCGGCCCTGTGGCGCATCCTGCGGGACCGGGCGGTACTGGACCGCTGGCGGGAAACTCTGGCAGATGGTGGCTTCTGTTCGTGCTATCCGCAGCGCAGCGAATTCCTGGCATCGGCACGAAATTTGAAGGAGTACTCGGATTACTGCCGAATGTTCGACACCCTCTACCGAGACGTGGCGGTTCCCAAGTGGGCCGGCCAGTGGATCGGCAAGATCCAGTACCACGCCGCCGAACTGGGCAATCAACGTTGCTTATCCGCAGTGGATCTCCAAGTATGCGCGACCGCAGTGCATCACGGTCTCGTCATCGTGCACGACGACTCCGATTTCGTGACCGCTTCCAGGCTCTCGGTAGAAGTCGAGCAGATCAACGTATACGAGGGCCCCATCGAGCTCGGCGGCTGACGAACACCGGCGCGACCGCCGCTCCGCCGGGACCTTGTCGTCGCGCGCGGCCGCCGGATGCCGCCTGCACTAGGCTGACCGACGCCCAGTAGGTGGATCGAAGCCGGAGGTATGGACGCCGATGACGACGAGTCGCGGCGCGCGGTTTGTGCGTCAGGTCGGGGCCGGAATCGGTGAGGCGGTACTCGCCACGGTGGTCGCCGTGGCGGTGGTCGCCATCGGGCTGACCGCTTTCTCGCTGGTCGACTGGCCCGCGTTCAACTCGTCGAATGTGGTGCGGGCGCTCACCACGGTGGGGCAGGTGGCCGCGGCGGCGCTGGTGGCGGCCTCGATCGCACTGCTGCGCCTGCGGCGGTCCCGGTGGCTCGCGAAAGCTCTTTCCTGGACGGGTATCTCGGCGTTCGTCACGGTCACCCTGGGGATGCCGCTGGCGGCGACCAAGCTGTATCTCTTCGGCGTTTCGGTGGATCAGGAGTTCCGCACCGAATACCTGACCCGGCTCACCGACAGCGCCGCGCTGCGCGATATGACCTACGCGGACCTACCGCCCTTCTACCCGGCCGGCTGGTTCTGGGTGGGCGGGCGTGTCGCGAATGTGCTCGGTATGGACGGCTGGGAGGTTTTCAAGCCGTACGCGATCGGAACCATCGCGGTGGCGGCGGTGGTGGCGCTGGTGCTGTGGACGCAGTTGATCCGCGCGGACTGGGCGGTGGGGGTGACCAGCGCGGTCACCGCCGTGGCGGTGACCTATGCCGCGCCGGAGGCGTATGGCGCGGTGATCGCCATCCTGCTCCCGCCGGTGTTCGTCATGGCCTGGGGGGCGCTGTACCGGCCCGCCGAGCTCGTCCGCGCCGGAACCCGGGCGGATACGCCGGCCGGTGGGCAGGCGGCGGGCGACCCGGATGCCGCCGCACCGGGCGCGGTCGCCGAACGCGGCGTTACGGCCGGGGGCTGGGGAGCGGTCCTGGGCACGGGGTTGTTCCTCGGTGTCGCCGCCGCCTGCTACACCCTGTATTTCGCCTTCGCGGTGTTCACCGTGGTGCTCATGGCGCTGGTCGCGGCCGGGCTGGGGGTGCGGGCACGGTACGCCGCCCGGGCCCCCCGCCGGCTCGCGGCGCATACCGGTGGCCCGCAATCGGTGACCGGTGTGCGACAGGCCGTGGTCGCGCCGCTGATACGCCTGATCGTGATGGGTGTGGTCGCGGCGGTGGTGGCGCTACCGGTTTTCGTGCCGTTCCTGCTGCGCATGCTGGACCGTCCGGCGTTCCCGTCCGGCGGCGCGTTCCACTATCTGCCCGAAGCGGGGTCCGAGCTACCGCTGCCGATGGCGCATTTCTCGCTGCTCGGTGCCCTGTGCCTGGTGGGCACCATCTGGTTGGTGATGCGGGCGAGTTCCTCGCGGCGGGCGCAGTCGCTGGGGCTGGGGGTGGTCGCGGTCTACCTGTGGTCACTGCTGTCGATGCTGGCCACCGTGGCGGGTACCACCCTGCTGTCGTTCCGGCTGGAGCCGGTGCTGCTGGTACTGCTGGCCGCGGCGGGCGGGTTCGGTTTCGTGGAGGGAGCGCGCGCCGTCTATCAGGCACTCAACGAACCGGCGCGGTTCCGCTGGGTGGCCATCGCCCTCGCGACGGTGGGCGCCCTGGCCTACTGCCAGGACATCCCGCAGGTACTGGCCCCCGAGATCACCACGGCCTACACCGATACCGACGGCGACGGAGTACGCGCCGACCGGCGTGATCCCTCGGCCGTCCGGCACTACCGGCATATCGACGACGCCCTGCGGGCACAGACCGGCCGCCCACCGTCGGAGACGGTGCTGCTCACCGGTGACACCACCTTCCTCGCCTACTACCCGTACTTCGGTTTCCAGGGCATGACCTCGCATTACGCGAACCCGCTCGCCGAATACGCCGACCGCTCCGCGGCGATCGAGCGCTGGAGTGAGCTGAGCACACCCGACGAACTCCTCGAGGCGCTGGCCGCCGCGCCCTGGCGGGCCCCGGACGCTTTCCTGTTCCGCCGCAGCGGCGACGATTACACACTGAGGTTGGCGGCAGACGTCTACCCGAACGACCCCAACGTCCGCCGGGACACCGTGTCCTTCCCCGCGGCGCTGTTCGATGACGCGCGCTTCACCATCACCGATATCGGGCCGTTCACGCTGGTCGTGGTGCAGCGCTGAGCGATTTCGCCCGCTGCGCCGAAACCCGTCGGCGGCGGGCTGGCTAGAGTCGAGCCCCGTGCGACCGGACCGATCTCCTCGAGTGTTGAACCGTATCCGCCTACTGGCCCTCGTATCCGGGTTACTCGGGTTCGTCCTGGCGATTCTGGCGCCGCTGCTGCCGGTGCGCCAGGAGCGCACCGTCCTGGAGTGGCCGCAGGCCGGGGCCGTGAGTGTGGAGGCGCCACTGGTGAGTTACCAGCCGTTGCGGCTGGATCTCACGGTGCCGTGCCCGGTGCTGGGCCCGGCCGAGGGCACCGTGGTGACGACGGTTCCGGACGAATCGGATCAGGCGTCGGCGCGCGGGCTGCGCGTCACCGTGACCGGCGACATGCTGTCGGTGATGTTGCGCGATGTGCCGCTGCTGGCAGCCGACCGCGCCGAACTGGGTGGATGCGAGGCGTTGACGCTCACCTCGACTGCCACCGCGACCACCGCCGAGCTCACCGGCGCCGCCCGCGCGGACGGAACGCCGTTGCGCGCGCAGGTGGATCGGGATATCCGCCCGCAGATGGTCGGTGTGTTCACCGATCTGGACGAGGCGCGGCTCGACGGAATCCGGTTGCACGCCGATATCGATTCCCGGTTCAGCTCCTCGCCGACGCCGCTCAAACTCGCGGTGATCGTCGCGGCGGTCGTGTTCACCGCTGTCGCCCTGTTCGCCCTGCACCTGCTCGATACCGCCGACGGCCGCCGCGCGCGCCGGTTCCTGCCCGCGCACTGGTGGCGGTTCCGGCTCGCGGACGGCGCGGTGCTGGGCGTTCTCGCCGGCTGGCACATCATCGGGGCCAACACCTCCGACGACGGCTATATCCTCACGATGGCCCGGGCCTCGGAGAAGGCCGGGTATCTGGCGAACTACTACCGGTGGTTCGGTGTGCCGGAGGCGCCGTTCGGCTGGTCCTACGAGGTGCTGGCGTGGATGGCGAACATCTCGGGATCGAGCCCGTGGATGCGCTTGCCCACGCTGTTCGCCGGTATCGTCTGCTGGCTGGTGATCAGCCGGGAGGTACTGCCCCGGCTGGGCGCCCGGGTGCGCGGGAACCGGGTCGCGCTGTGGACCGCGGGGTTGGTGTTCCTGGCGTTCTGGCTGCCCTACGACAACGGTCTGCGTCCGGAACCGCTGATCGCCGCGGGCGCGCTGCTCACCTGGTGTTCGATCGAACGCGCCATCGCCACCGCCCGGCTGCTCCCGGCCGCGGTCGCGGTACTCATCGCGGCGTTCTCGCTGGCCGCCGGTCCCACCGGCCTGATCTGCATCGCTGCCCTCATCGCCGGTTCCGGGCCCGTCCTGCGGATCATCATCAAGAGGGCCCGTGGGGCCTCGGGCGCCGGTGCGGTCTTCCGCTACGGGAGCCTGCTCGCGCCCGGTCTGGCGGCGGGCGCTCTCGTTCTGGTGGTGATCTTCGCGGATCAGACGCTGTCGACGGTGCTGGAGGCCACCCGGGTCCGTACCGCCGTGGGTCCGAATGTGGCGTGGTTCGACGAGCGCACCCGCTGGGATTCGTTGCTCATGTTGTCGCCGGACGGTTCGCTGGCCCGCCGTTTCGGTGTGCTGCTCATGCTGCTCTGCCTGCTGGTCTGTGTTCTGCAGGTGCTGAGCAAGGGCCGGATTCCGGGCACCTCACGCGGCCCGTCGGTGCGCATTCTCGGCATCGTGTTCGCCTCGCTGCTGCTGATGATGTTCACGCCCACCAAGTGGACGCACCACTTCGGCGTCTACGCCGGCCTGGCCGGGTCGCTGGCCGCGCTGGCCGCCGTCGCGGCGGGTAGCAACGGTATCCGGGCCCCGCGCAACCGGGCGCTGTTCACCGCCGCCGTCCTGTTCCTGCTGGCGATCACCTTCACCGGTTCGAACGGTTGGTGGTACGTCTCCAGCTATGGTGTCCCGTGGTGGGACAAGGCGCCCCTCATCGCGGGCAAGGGTTTGTCCACGTTGTTCCTCGGGCTGAGCGTGCTCGCCCTTCTCACCGCGCTGTGGCTGCACTACCGCGCCCCCTACATCCGTGGTTCGGGGCCGGTCTCGATTCCGGAGCGACCGAGCGGGGGAGTGAAGGACCGAGACCAAGGGGACCTCGGGCCCGCGACGCCGAAGGCCGCGCCGTATTACAGCCGCTGGGCCTCGGCGCCGCTCACCGTCGCCGCGGCACTGCTGGTTCTGTTCGAGATCGCCTCGCTGACCAAGGCCGCCGTCGGCCAGTACCCGGCGTATTCGATCGCGAAGTCCAATATTCGCGCCGTGGCGGGGCAACCGTGCGGGCTGGCCGACGATGTGCTGGTGGAGACCGATACCGCTGATTCCTTGCTGCTGCCCTACGACGGTGATCCCGCCGACGGCCTCGTCTCCACCGAACCCGATACGGAGACCACCGGTTTCACCCCCGACGGTGTCGCCGGCGATCTGACCGCCGATGCCGAGGAAACCGTTTCCGGCGGTGCGAATTCCGTCGAGTCCGATACCGAGAACAAGACCACCGACACCACCGGTGCGGGCACCGGGGGCGGTACGACGGTTCAGCCCGGGATCAACGGCTCCAGTGTGGCCCTGCCCTTCGGTCTCGACCCGGCGCGCACACCGGTACTCGGCAGTTACCGAACCGGCGATCAGGAGCAGGCGAAACTCACCTCGCAGTGGTACCGGCTGGACCTCACCGACGAGATGCGCGCGGATCCGGCCTACCGGGTGCTGGCGCTCACCGCCGCCGGGCGGATCAAATCGGTGGACGCCGACGGCGTGCTCACCTACGGCCAGGAACTCACCCTGGAATACGGCATCCGCGCCGCGGACGGTACGACACAGGTGCTCGGGTCGGTGCTGCCGCTGGATATCGGCCCCAACCCGTCGTGGCGCAATCTGCGGGTCCCGCTGGACCAATTGCCCCGCGAGGTGAACGCGGTCCGGTTGGTCGCCGTGGACAACGACATCACCAGCCGGCAGTGGCTGGCCGTCACCCCACCGCGGCTGCCCCGGCTGGCGACGCTCGATTCCGTTGTAGGACATACCGACCCGGTGTTGCTGGACTGGCATGTGGGCCTGGCCTTCGGTTGTCAGCGGGCCTTCGATCACCGCCACGGGGTGGCGGAGGTTCCGCGCTGGCGGATTCTGCCCGACCGGGTGGGTTCCGATGCCTCGAACGCGTGGCAGGACCATATCGGTGGTGGCCCGCTGGGCTGGACCGAGCTCCTGCTCGACGCGGAGTCGGTGGCGACCTACCTCGCCGATGATTGGGCGCGGGACTGGGGTTCGCTGGAGCGCTACACCCCCCATCGTCCCGACGCGCGACCGGCGGAGTTGCGGATCACCGAGCAGGTTCGCGGCGGTACGGCGGGCGACGATCCCATCAAGGTGAGCTGAACGGAACTGTCCTACATCGAAACTCGTCTATCATGTGCGCTCCCTCACATACACGTTTATTGCCAGGTGAGGGAATCCCCGAATGGATGACGAATGCCGTCGTGCGCCGTACCCTGGGTCGCATGACCTCGGCCTTCGATGATATGGAACTGCGCGATCTCGTCGGCTTGCTCACCGAAGAGGAGCAGCGAGAACTACGACCAACGGTGATGCGCGTCCTCGGGCGCCTGCCGTCTCAGGAGGTGCTGCGCCGGGAACTGGGCCAGCGGATGACACGCGTGTGACAGCGACCGCGGGCTATTGCGGCCCGTCGGCCGGACCGAATACGAGAAGGGCCGTCGTATACCGGAGCGGAATCCGGTAGCGACGGCCCTTCGGGTTCTCGCGGGCCCGTGCACGCACGGGGGACGGGCCCGCTCGTATCAGACGGGAAGCTTGCGGAAGATCGGGCGCGGAATATGGCGCAGGATCATCATCACGTACCGGAACGCTCCCGGCGCCCAGATGAGCTCCTTGCCCTTCTCCGAGGCGTCCACGGCCAGCGCGGCCACCTCTTCCTTGTCCACCGTGAAGGGGGCTTCCTTGGTGCCGGTGGCCTTCCAGTGTTCGATGGTGGTCGTGGTGCGCACCTGGCCCGGCCGGATCACCAGCACCCGCGGCCCGAACGGTCGCAGCGCTTCGCCGAGGCCGAGGTAGAAACCGTCCAGACCGGCCTTGGTGGAGCCGTAGACGAAATTGGAGCGCCGCACCCGCTCACCCGCCGCGGACGACATGGCGATGATCCGGCCGAAACCCTGAGCCTTCATCTTCTCACCGATCAGCACACCCACCGAAACCGCGGCGGTGTAGTTGATCTGCGTGATCTGTACCGCTTTGCGCTGGTCCTGCCAGAGTTCCTCGGCATTGCCCAGCAGCCCGAACGCCACGATCGCGACATCGATATCGCCCTCGGCCCAGGCCTGCTCGACCACCTTCGGGTGGCTGTCGGTATCGAGCGCGTCGAAATCGATCACCTCGACCTCGCTCGCACCGGAAGCCTTCATCTGCGCGACGGCGGTATCGCGTAGCGGGTCGCCCGGCAGGGTGGCCAGGATCACCCGGGCCGGGCCCTTCTTCAGGTACTCCGCACAGATCGCGAGGCCGATTTCCGAGGTCCCGCCGAAAAGCAGAATGGACTGCGGATTGCCTACCGCGTTGATCACTGAAGCTCCAGCCTTCTCGCCATATCGGACATGAATACGCCTGTCGGATCGACGCTGCGGCGTACCTTGATCCACTCGTCGATCCGGGGATACATCTGATGGAAGGTTTCGGCGGTGGTGCGCGAATCCTTACCGGTGTAGAGCCGCCCACCGAATTCCAGGATGCGTTTGTCCAGGTCGGTGACGAACTCGTTGAGGCCGGGTGCGATCGGGAAGTCCAGGCAGACGTTCCAACCCGGCATCGGGAAACTCAACGGAGCCTGATTGCCCTCGCCGAAGTATTTGAACACGTTGAGGAACGAATAGTGCCCACTGGCCTGGATATCGATGAGGATCTGCCGGAACTCCCCGACCGCCTCCGGCGGCACCACGAACTGGTACTGCAGGAAACCGCGAGAACCGTAGGCGCGGTTCCATTCACCCAGCATATCGAGCGGATGATAGAAGGCCGTGAGATTCTGCGGCTTCTGCCGGTAGGTGGCGCCCTTGCGGTACCAGACCTCGGTGGCCAGAGTGAACGTCTTGTTGTTCAGCAGGCCGTTCGGGAAGATATCGGGGAAGGTCAGGAAGGTTTTCCCGGTGAACCCGAGCGGATTCTTGCGCAGTTTCCTCGGCAACTGGTCCAGTTTGGCCAGCGAGCCCCGGGAGATCACCGCGCGGCCCAGTTTGGGCATCGGGCTCAGCGCGTCGAACCAGGCCGAGCTGTACTCGTAGTTGTCCTCGGAGCCGTCGCTGTGGAAGGCGATGGTTTCATCGAGCCCCGAGGTCACATCGCCGTCGGCGATGAAATACGCGGTTTCGGTCGGCGTCATCTCGATGGTCGCCCGCAGGATGATGCCGGTCAGTCCGCAGCCGCCGATGGTGGCCCAGAACAGTTTGGCGTTCTTCTTGGGGCTGATGGTCTGCACCTGGCCGTCGGCGGTGAGCAGTTGCATCGAACGCACGTGGTTGCCGAAGCTGCCCGCGCTGTGATGGTTCTTCCCGTGGATATCGGACCCGATGGCCCCGCCCACGGTGACCTGGCGGGTGCCCGGCAGTACCGGTACCCACAGGCCGAACGGCAGCGCGGCCTTCATCAGCTGGTCGAGGTTCACGCCCGCGTCGACGTCCACCATCCGGGTGTCCTGGTCGATGCGGTGGATCTTGTTCAGCGCGGTCATATCGATGACCAGGCCGCCCGCGTTCTGCGCGTTGTCACCGTAGGAACGGCCGAGTCCGCGGGCGATCACACCGCGCCGCAGATGCGCCGGTTTGCTGTCGTTGTCCTCGGCGACCGCGGCCACCGCGGCGGCGATGAGTTCGGGGTCGCTCGTCGAGAGCACCTCCGCGGAGGTAGCCGCGGTGCGAGCCCATCCGGTGAGCGTTTTGGTGCGAGTGGGTAGCGTTAACCCTCCACCGGCAGTATCGCGTTCACCGGCCGGCGGGGTGTCGGTACCGGACGCCTGGGTCGAGGTCGGAGCTTTCGTGGACATCGGCATAGAGGCTACAGGTATCGCCGGAATTCGGTTCATTTCGTTACCCCCGAAGGCGGCCGGTGCGCCGCCGGCCACCCCCGCCCCCGCGGCCCGGACCGGGCAAGTACATTTCCGTCGGTGCCCCCTGAAAGCAACGCAGTAAGCCGGAGCCCCCGGGTAGCGCCGGGCGGCACCGGGGAATTCTCTCCTCCGTCCGGGGAAACGGCAGCCGATGGGTCCGCGATCGAAAATCCTGGACAGGAGAACACCCCGATCGGTCTCGGAACACAGCTGGTGCGATTCGTGGCCACCGGGGCCCTGTCGGCGGTGGTCGATTTCGGGCTGTACTGGCTGCTGCTCGAGGTCGCCGGCCTGCCGGTGAATCCCGCCAAGGCGATCGGTTTCATCGCCGGTACCACCACCGCCTATCTGATCAACCGGCGCTGGACCTTCAACGCACCGCCCAGCCGGGCCCGCTTCATCGCTGTGGTCGTGCTGTACGCGCTGACGTTCACGGTGCAGGTCGGGATCAACTGGGTCTGCTACCAGGCGTTCGACGAGGGCCTGTGGTGGCGGGTCCCCCTGGCCTTCGTGATCGCGCAGGGTACGGCCACCGTTATCAACTTCGTGGTGCAGCGCCTGGTCATCTTCCGTATCCGCTAACCCACAGCGCGGAGCCCCGGTCGTCGGTGACGACCGGGGCTCCGCGCTGTTCGGCTACGTTCTCAGGCGACGCTGGTGAGCCGCCGCGGCCGCCGCGCCAGGGAGGCGCGTACCGCGGCGCCGAGCGCCACCACCGCCGGCACCCAGCGGGCCTCGTCCGGGGAAACTCCCCAGGTGGCCGAGCCGGCGGACAGATGGGTGGGTGGCAGCGGCACGCCCGCGCCGTCGGTGTACACGACGGCTCCGGCCTGCCGGAGGGCTTCCACGGCCCGCGCGGCCTTGCGCATGCCGGTGACCAGGTGGATCTCCCGGCGCTCGGCGCCCGGGATCTCGATGATCGGGCCGGTCAGGTTGTTCGCGCGCAGGTAGCGGCGGACCGACGCGGCCAACTCCCCGGTGACCTCGACGGCGGACAGGTCCTCATCCGTGATCAGGCACAGGCCGTTGGCCGTTTCGGCGACCCTCCAGCCACGCTGGGCGTAGTCCCGCGCCGCCGCGGTCATCTCGCCCGCCGAGACGGAAGTCGGAAACGTCGTACGCACTGTCATCTCCATTCCCCGGTATAGATAAGGTCCGGCTTTCATGGGTCGTATCGGTGCCCGGTACCCGTAGCGTTACGCCGTTACGGCGAATTTTTTCGACTGTCGGCTTCCTCTCATTTCCGGCCGCAGTCGTCGGCCAGTGGTACAGGTCGCACAGCGGACCCGCGGTCGGCTTTCCGGGGCGAAATCCGGGAAAGATTTCGATATGGCCGGTGCGTCAGCGGATGATTCCCCGCGAACCTGGTTCGGCTGGTGCCGGGCACCTGGGTCGGCGGTCCCCCCGCCTCCGGCCGGAAATGCCGGAACGCGACCACCGAAGGGGGACGATACTGCCGAATCGCTCGGGCGGCGAATCCAAAGGACGCCGTACTCGCGGGCGGTACCGCTCAGCGGTCCCGCAATCGCGGCGCCGCCGCGTCTTTGGGCGAGCGCAGATAAGTGAGCCGCCGGCCGTCCCGGCCGGTAACCGGCCAGTCGATGGCCAGATCCGGATCGAAGGCGTCCAGATCGTGGTCGTATTCGGGGCTGTACTCGAGCGAACACAGATAGGTGAGAGTGGAATCGTCTTCGAGGGAGAGCACCGCGTGCCCGAGCCCTTCGGCGAGAAAAACCGAGCGCCTGTCGCGATCGTCGAGGATCACGCTGTCCCAGTGGCCGAAGGTGGGTGAGCCGGGGCGCAGATCGACCACCACGTCCAGGAAGGCCCCGCGCACGCAGGTCACGTATTTCGCCTGCCCCGGCGGATCGTCGGTGTAGTGGATACCGCGCAGTACTCCCGCCGCGGAGACCGAGGTGTTCACCTGCAGCAGATCGAAGGGGCGTCCGGTGGCCTTCTCGAATTCCGAGGCCCGGAATGTTTCGGCGAAGGCGCCCCGGTCGTCGCCTCGGATCACCGGGGTGAACACCCAGGCCCCGGGAACCGACATCTCACTGATCCGCATCTGTCCACTCACCAACTTCGTCCGTGCTCGAGCAGATCGAGCAGGTACCTACCGTAACCGGAGCGGAGGAGGGGATCGGCGAGCAGGCGCAGCTGTTCGTCGTCGATATAGCCCATCCGCCACGCGACCTCCTCCGGGGCACCGATCTTCAGGCCCTGACGCTCTTCGACGGTGCGGACATAGTTGGCGGCGTCCAGCAGGGAATCGAAAGTGCCGGTGTCCAGCCAGGCGGTACCGCGGGCCAGTACGTCGACAGTGAGTTTGCCCGCTTCCAGATAGGCGCGGTTGATATCGCTGATCTCGTATTCGCCGCGAGCGGACGGAGTGAGATGGCGGGCGATTTCCAGCACATCGTTGTCGTAGAAGTACAGGCCCGGCACCACATAGTTCGACCGGGGGGCTTTCGGTTTCTCCTCGATGGAGATCGCTTTGCCCTCGGAGGTGAATTCGACCACACCGTAGGCGCTCGGATCCGAAACCCGGTAGGCGAAGATCGCGCCGCCGTCGATATCGGTGAAACGGTTCAGACTGGTGCCCAGTCCCGGGCCGTGGAAGATATTGTCGCCCAGCACCAGCGCGGCGGAATCGCCGCCGATATGCTCGGCGCCGAGGACGAAGGCCTGGGCCAGGCCGTCGGGGACCGGTTGCACCACATAGCTGAGGGCGATCCCGAACTGGGAGCCGTCGCCGAGCAGGCGGGTGAACGATTCGGCGTCCTCCGGGGTGGTGATGACCAGGATGTCCCGGATACCGGCCAGCATGAGGGTGGACAGCGGGTAGTAGACCATCGGCTTGTCGTAGACCGGGACCAGCTGTTTGCTCACCCCGCGCGTGATCGGATGCAAACGCGAACCGGTGCCGCCCGCCAGAATGATTCCGCGCATGTTCGGTCAGTGTGCCAGCCCCCGTTCCGAAGCCTGCGTGCGGCAGCGGTTCGAGTGCTCGTGCCCGGCGTGGTAGATGCGCCGGGCCTGCCCCTCGTAGGCGACCGGCTCAGCTCAGGTACCGGTCGGCTACCTTCACCAATTCGTCCAGGGTGCGCAGGGTTTCCGCTTCGGGCAGGGTGTCCGGACGCAGTGTCACCCGTCCGCCCCGGCTTCGGCGTAGGCGTCGAGGACCTCCGGGTCGGCGGGTGCCGGAGTGACGGTGACCGGCAGGCCGTTGCCGGAGAACTCCGCGAGCTGGGCGGTGGCCTCGGCGGCCGTGGTATTCGGCCAGTTCCTCGGCCCAGATCCGGGTGATCGCTTCCAGTTGCTCGTCCAGCAGCGCGCCCCGGGTGCGCGGGGAAGGTGTTGATTCCGATCTTCATGCCAGGACCGAACCTCGCACCGTTCACCGGTATTCGCCGCCCCACCCCGCCGCGCACACGAACGGGGCCCACATCCGTCCGGTGACCGGAAAACCAGGCGAGAACGGTGCGCCGACCCGAGTGCACCGTTCCCGCCGGCGGTTCACTTGACCGGGAACGGCTCGTTGATCGTGGTGACGTACTGGATGATCGCGCCGATGGCCACCGGGGCGGTGACCAGGAGCTGCCCGGCCACGGTACCGAGCGCGCCGACGGCGACGATGCCGCCGAGGCAGCCGATGACGGCGGCGGGTACGAACGGTCCGAACAGGCCCACGATGGTCGCCGCGGCCACGGTCGCGCCGGCGATACCGCCGAGTACACAGCCGAGCCCGGCGCCGCCCAAGCCACCGACCAGGGTGCCCAGGGCCGCCCCGGTGGCGATGGTGTCCTTGAGCCGGGTGAAGGCGGCGACCTCGCGGTCGTACGGGGTTTTCCAGGGGGCCGTGTCCTGATGGGGCAGGGCGACCGGCTTGTACACCGCCTGGGCGGGATCGAGCTGCGGGGTGAGAGTGGCGGTGTGTCCGGAGATCTCGGCGGCGATCGGGAACTCGAAATCGTCGACCCGGAACGTCAGCGGTGCGCCGGCGAGCACGGTGCCCTCCGGCGACTCGATCTTGAATACACCGTCTTCGACCACCATCGACCCGGAATCGGTGGTGATGACGGACTGATTACCGACGACTTCCGCGGTGAAGCCGACCGGCGCCGGCTGGGCCGTGGGTGCCGCGTGGGCACTACCGGATGCGATACCGAGCGCGGCGATGAGCAGCGCCGAGGTCGCGGTCAAACTCCGGACGAGCATGTGGGATCACCTCATGTGGGGAGTGCGGGAAAAGATCGCAACGAATCGAATGGCATCCGGCCCGACCAGTGGTGCAGCGACCGAATCCGAGCGTTTACTGTATCTTTACCGTTCGGAGCAGGCCGCCGTGGGGCCTGGAAAATACTCTGGCCCTTGTCCTCTCGCCGGCACCTGTGGCCGGCGTCGCCGGTGGGGCGCGCTCGCCGGACACCGAGGTCGCGCACCGCGACACCGCGGGCCGGGTCCGTGGGACACCCGCGGCGCGATCCGGGCCCGACGTAGAGTTGAACAGTGCGTCTACTCGTGACCGGCGGAGCCGGGTTCATCGGAGCCAACTTCGTCCAGCACACCGTCGCCGAACGCCCGGAGGTGACGGTCACCGTGCTGGACGCCCTCACCTACGCGGGTAACCGTGCCTCGCTGGAACCCGTGGCCGACCGGATCGACTTCGTCCACGGCGATATCGCCGATATGGACCTGGTGGACGAACTGGTCAGCGGGGTCGACGCGGTGGTTCATTTCGCCGCCGAATCACACAACGACAATTCGCTCGCCGAGCCGTGGCCGTTCGTGCAGACGAATATCGTGGGCACCTATTCGCTGCTGCAGGCGGTGCGGCGGCACGACGTGCGCTATCACCACGTCTCCACCGACGAGGTCTACGGCGATCTGACACCGGAGGCCCCCGCGTTCACCGAGAGCACCCCCTACAACCCGTCCAGCCCGTATTCGGCGACCAAGGCTGCCAGCGACATGCTGGTCCGTGCCTGGGTCCGATCCTTCGGTATCCGTGCCACGCTGTCGAACTGCTCCAACAACTACGGTCCGTACCAGCACGTCGAAAAGTTCATTCCGCGCCAGATCACCAACCTGATCGACGGGGCGCGGCCCCGGTTGTACGGGGCCGGGCAC
Organism: Nocardia sp. X0981; assembly: GCF_977089955.1. Lineage (NCBI taxonomy): Bacteria > Bacillati > Actinomycetota > Actinomycetes > Mycobacteriales > Nocardiaceae > Nocardia > Nocardia sp. X0981. The sequence continues at coordinate 1,599,375 of NZ_OZ372435.1, forward strand.
CAGATTCGCGACTGGATCCACGTCGAGGACCACAACCGCGCCGTCTGGGCGGTGCTGGAGCGGGGCCGGATGGGGCGGACGTATCTGATCGGGGCGGACGGCGAACTCGACAACCGCACGGTGGTCGAATTACTGCTCGCCGAATTCGGCCGCGACCCCGGTGATTTCGACCACGTCACCGATCGTGCCGGTCACGACCAGCGCTATGCGATCGACGCGACCCCACTGCGCACCGAACTCGGCTGGAGTCCGCGCTACGCGGACTTCCGCGCCGGTCTGGCCGCCACCGTCGCCTGGTACCGCGAGCACGAGTCCTGGTGGCGGCCGGTCAAGGCCGCCACCGAGCGTGCCTACGCCGAGGCGGGAGAGCGCACCATCTCCGTTCCGTGAGCGGCCGCGGCCGGCCGCTCACGCCCAGACGTAGATGTGGTACTTCGCCACCGCGCTGATCAACGCGATGGTCACCGCGATCACGATCGTCATCTCGGCGCCCCGGCCCGGCGCGCGGTCGCCGGGCCCACGCAGCCGCAGCGGCATCCAGCGCAGCAGTACCGCGAAGGCCACGATCGCCAGCGGAACGAAATAGCGGCCCTGGACGCCGTCGATGATGTAGTAGCCGACCGGGGTGAACGACATGTAGAGCGTCACGTAGATCATCGCGACGCTCGCGGCCATGGTCAGCGCGACGACCAGGGTGCGCCGGAAATCCGGTCGCTCGAAGCGCTCCGTGGTGCCCACGCTCACCGCCAACGCGAGCAGGCAGGCCACGATGGCGGTGGTGGGTACGTTGATGTAGGCGAAGCCGAGTTCGCCGAAGAACTCGGGGAACCATTCCTGGTCGCGACGCAGGATGCTCTCCCAGAACGTCCGCAGGAAACCGAACGGATCGGTCAGGATACCGATCAGCTGCTCACCGGTGTCGACGGTGTACCACTGGTGCGGGGGCCGCATCAGGCTGGTGCCCTCGCCGGTCGGTGCGGCGATCCTCATCCATACCGCGAATCCGGCGGCGCCCAGCGCGGCACAGGCCCACGGGAGCCACCGCCGCGGGCCGGTCAGGCCCATCCGCTCCGCCGGGATCAGCACCACCAGCATGGCCAGCAGCACGTAGGTCGGTTTGCACAGCGGCAGCAGGACGGCGGTGGCCAGGGTCGCCGCGGTCTCGGCCCGGCCGAGCCGGTCGCCGAGGAACAGGCCCTTCACCAGGAGCGCGGAGACCAGGATGGCCAGCGCGTTGGTGAGCGTATCGGCGGTGACGGTGCCCGCCTGGAATACCGCGATCGGCAGGACGGCCACTGTGAAGGCCAGCCACTGCACCCGGTGCGCACGCAGCGTCCACAGCGCGGAACCCACCACCAGCAGGTAGGCGGCCAGCCCGGAGAGACGGGTGATCCGGAGCAGGGCGCCCGTATCGGCGTCGATCAGTTCGGCGAACCGGATACCGAGGGCGTTGGGCACATACGGCACCGCCGAGTACGCCGCGGTATTGGTGAACCACACCGTTTCGCGTTCATCGGTGACCGGGGCGTCGCTCAGCCGTTCGTAGGTGCCGGGCTCGGCGACCATCGGATGCGGTTCGCCCGGGTTGTGGGTGTAGTCGTCGAGCGCGTGCGCCATGAGTGCCTCGACCGACGCCGGCACCTCACCGCCGTAGGCGACCCCGCGGTCGTCCTCGATCTCGGTGGGGGCGAAGCCGCCGTGGGCCACCTGATAGGCGCGACCGAACTGGGTGATCTCGTCGTGGCCCCAGAACGGGGGGCTCATCACCGCGAACACCAGGCCGAAGATCCCGGCCAGCAGGACGAACGCGATGGTCGCCGATCCGAAACGGCGGGTTACGGCGCGTGCGGCGCGTACGGGCCGGGACCTGCCGGAACCACCCGCCGCCTGCTCGGATCCAGCAGGGCGGGTTTCGGTGCCGGTGGTCAACGGATATCCCCGGTCACCGGGTCGGGCCGGGCTTCCCCGGACCAGCGTTCGGGCAGTGCCGCGGCGCCGGGTGCCTCGTAGCGCAGATAGATGAGGCGGGAGGCCTCGTGCCGGCCGCGCCGGATACCGTCCAGGATCAGCCCGGCGGTCCAGGCGAGGAAGCCCACGAGCAGCAGGGTGCACGCCAGGAACAGGGTCGGGAAGCGCGGCACCGTATGGGAGTCGTAGTACTCGATCACGATCGGGATGGTCAGCACCACCGAGACGAGCCAGCTCAGCGTCCCGAACAGTCCGTAGAACGCGACCGGTCGTTCGTGCCGGGCCAGACCGATGATCAGGGCCAGGATCTTGAAACCGTCGTGATAGGTGCGCAGTTTGCTCTCACTGCCCGCCGGACGGTCCCGGAAACCGACGGGAACCGCGGTCTGCGGGACGCGCAGATGCAGCGAATGCACGGTGAGTTCGGTTTCGATCTCGAATTCCCGGGAGACGGCGGGAAAACTTTTCACGAATCGGCGGGAGAACACCCGGAATCCGCTCAGCATATCCTCGACGTTTTCGCCGAAAACTTTGCCGACCACCCCGTTCAGCACTTTGTTCCCGGTCTCGTGACCGGCCCGGTAGGCCGATCCGCCCGCATCCTGTTTCCGTACTCCGAGCACATGGTCGTACGGCCCGCAGAGCAGGGTTTCGATCATCTCCGGCGCCGCGGAAGCCTCATAGGTGTCGTCGCCGTCGATCATGAGGTACACATCGGCCTCGATATCGGCGAAGGCGCGGCGCACTACATTGCCTTTGCCTTTGGCCAGTTCCTGACGGACGATCGCCCCGGCGGCGCGGGCCTTCTCGGCGGTGGCGTCGGTGCTGAGGTTGTCGTAGACATACACGACAATTCCGGGCACCGCGGCTTTGAGGTCGGTGACGACCTTGGCGACCGAGGCTTCTTCGTTGTGGCACGGGACCACTGCGGCAATTCGGAGATCGGTGGAGTCCACCTGGTCAATCCTCGAAATCGGCGGGTATGGGGAACACCGGCACAGTACCGGGTCCGTGCCGGGACGGGCGGCTCAGGTCACTGCGGTACCGTCGGCGGGTGTCATCTGGTGAGTCATCGGCCGTGGTCGACTCGGACGCACCGGCCCCTCGTTCGCTGTCCGAACGGGTACGGTCCGGGCTGCGGCAGAGTGCGGCCTTCCTGGTGGTCGGGGTGCTCGGTTTCCTGGTCGACGCCGGTACCTACAACCTGCTGGTGTTCGACCTGGGTGTCGGGGACGGCAAGGGCGTGCTGTACGACGTACCACTGCCGGCCAAGATCATCGCCATAGCGGTGGCCACCGTGGTCACCTACTTCGGTAACAAGTGGTGGACCTTCTCCCACAAGCAGTCCGGTAGCCCGGCCCGCGAGTATCTGCTGTACGCGGTGATCAATGTGATCGCGATCGGGTTGCAGTTGGGCTGCCTGGGTTTCTCCCGGTACATCCTGGACCTGTCCACCCCTCTTGCGGACAACATATCCGGAACGTTGATCGGCCAGATGGTTGCCGTGGTGTTCCGGTATTGGGCCTACGACAAGTTCGTATTCACGGGCGAATCCGAACGGGCGTCCGGCGTGCCCGATTGATATCCTCGGCCGCGCCGCGAACCGTATTCAGGGACATGTCTGTCCCGTCGGCACCAGTATGAGCGAGACAGGCCCGGAGGTGGTAGTGCGGTACCTTCACCTGCGCTTCGGTCTGCGCATCGGTATGCGGACCGATCGCGGGGCTCGCTCATGCACAAGACATTGAGGATTTCGAGGACTTCATGGACCAGTCGGCAATGCAGGCCGTTACCGAGACGAACGAACACTTCGCCGTCGCACCGGAGTCGCTGCGCGCCGAACACCATCTGGCGCCGGACCGCCTGGTGCTCGCGCGGGGCATTTTCACCGGGCCCTCGGCGAAGATCAGCGACGAGTTGTACGCGGTGGTCAAGGGCCGCTCCACTCGCGACAGACTGAGCCTGCGTCTGGAAAAGGGCTCCAGCGCACACACCAATACCTACTTCGGTCGTTTCGCCGCCAGCTACTGGCAGCGCTGGACCGTGGTCACCGAAGTGCAGGCGACGATGACCCTGCACGTCGGTAAGAAGGCGAGAGTCCGGATCGTGGCCTCCGATATCGCCGGACACCGCCGTATCGTCGGCACCGCCCACGTCACCGCCAGTGGCCCGCTGACCCTCACCGCGCCGCTGGACCAGTTCGTCGACGGCGGTGCCCTGTGGCTGGAGTTCGACGCTGTCGGCGGCGACCTCGCCGTCTCCGAGCTGACCTGGACGGCGGAAGCGCCCGAGACGGTGCGCCCGGTCGCCATCGCCATCTGCACCTTCAACCGCGCCCAGGACTGTGCCGAGACCGTCGCGGCGCTGGCCTCCGACCAGACCGTGCTCGGCGCTATCGATGCCGTGTACGTGGTGGACCAGGGCACCGACCTGGTGGAGAATCGCCCTCTGTTCCAGCAGATCCGGCCCGGCCTCGGCGATAAGCTCCGCTATATCCGCCAGCCCAATCTGGGCGGGGCGGGCGGCTTCACCCGGGGGCTGTACGAGGTGTCGGCGGCCAACGAGCACGCCGATGTCATCCTCATGGACGACGATATCCTCTGCGAACCGGAGACGGTGCTGCGCCTGCGGGCCTTCGCCAACCTCACCGTGGAACCGACGCTGGTCGGCGCCCAGATGCTGTTCCTGCTCAACCCCGACTACCTGAACGTCGGCGCCGAGGATGTGCACCTGCACAAACTGATGCACGGACAGAAGGTGCCCAAGGCGCTGCGCAACACCAGCATGCTGAAGAAGAACCAGGAGCGCCGGGTCGACGCCGGCTACAACGCCTGGTGGACCTGCCTCATCCCGGCCGAGGTCGTGAAGAAGATCGGGCTGCCGCTACCGATCTTCTTCCAGTGGGACGATGTGGAATACGGGCTGCGCGCCCGCGAACACGGGTTCGTCACGGTCACCCTGCCCAACGCGGCGGTCTGGCACGCGGACTTCTACTGGAAGGACTTCGACGACTGGGCGCGGTACTTCAGTACCCGTAACTCTCTGATCGTCAGTTCCCTGCACGCCGATCTGGATCCGAGCACCGTGACCCGGCAGCTCTTCCGGAATATCGCCGAGTACCTGGTCGGAATGCAGTACGGTCTCGCCCACACCACGCTGCAGGGCATCGAGGACTTCCTGGAGGGTCCGTCGATCCTGCACGATGGTGGCACCGAAGTACTGCGCCGCGCGCGGACCAGCCGCGCCGACTATCCGGAAACCGTCAAGCACCCCGCGGCGACCCCGCCGGTGGAATCCGCCGATATCCGGGTGCGTCGCGCCGGCGGTGAACCGAGCCGGCTGCTGGCGGTGCTGATCAAACGGGCGATCCAGCAGTGGACCGGCCGGGTCCAGCACGGTCTGGTCGGTATCACCCGCGAAGACGCGCACTGGTGGCATGTGTCGCTGTTCGACCATGTGGTCGTCACCGATGCCTCCCAGTCCGGCGTCCGGGTGCGCAAGCGGGACAAGGCGAGGGCGCGGGCCCTGCTGCTGCGCACGGTGCGTGTGCTGCGCCGCCTGTACAAGGAGCTGCCCACGCTCCAGCAGCGCTACCGCGCCGCCCATGCCGAACTCACCAGCCGGGAGAACTGGGAGCGGCTGTACGGTATCGATCCGAAGCAGGGCTGAGCGGACGCGGTGGCGCCGGCCGGTCCGGCGTCACCGCCCCGTCCCTACAGGAACAGATCCGTGGTGAGCGGCTCGTCGCCCGGGGTGACCCGGTATCTGTCCAGGTCGGTGATGCCGTGCGCGGCCAGTACCTCGTCGTCGATGAAGAAGTTGCCGGTGGTCTCGGTGGCCGGTGCGGTGAGCACCAGATAGGCCGCGTCGGCGTAGATATCCGGGGTGCGCGAGGTACGGACCATCTCCTCGCCGCCCAGCAGGTTGCGCACCGCCGCGGTGGCGATGGTGGTGCGCGGCCACAGCGAATTCACGCCGATACCGTCGGATTTCAGTTCCTCGGCCAGCCCCAGTGTGGTCAGTGACATCCCGTATTTGGCGATGGTGTAGCCCAGCGACGCACCCGCCCATTTGGGATCGAGATTCAGCGGCGGCGAAAGCGTGAGGATATGCGGGTTACGACCGGCCGCCGCGGATTCGCGCAGGGCCGGCAGGCTCAGCTTCGACAGCAGGAAACTGCCGCGGCAGTTGATGTCCTGCATCAGGTCGTACTTCTTCATCGGCAGTGCGTCGGTGGGCGAGAGGTCGATGGCGGAAGCGTTGTTGACCACGATATCGATCCCACCGAACCGCTCGGTGGTCTGCCGGACCGCTTCGGCCACCGATTCATCGATCCGGATATCGCCGACGAAGGGCAGCGCCGTGCCGCCGGCGGCCTCGATTTCGGCGGCCGCTGTGTGGATGGTGCCGGGAAGTTTGGGATGCGGTTGATCGGTTTTGGCGATCAGGGTGATGTTCGCGCCGTCCGCCGCGGCTCGTTTGGCGATCTCCAGGCCGATTCCGCGGCTGCCGCCGGACATGATCATCGTCCGGCCGCTCAGCGGTTTGTCTCCGGTGGCTGTCATGGCCCTGCCCTCCTGTCGTCGCGACCGCCGGGCGCGAGCCCACGCCCGGCGCGTGCCGATTCGAGAGTAGGCAACGGACCGCGAGTTGCCCAGAGACGCCGGGCGGTGTCCGTGAGTCCGCTGTGCCCACCGGTGACCTGCCCTCGGTGCGCTCGACGGGGGCCGGGCGGCCCTCACCGAGCGCCCCTTCTCAGGCCACCGCGACGAGCATGAGGATGATGTTCAGCAGGAAGATGAGGGCGACGAACGCCCAGATCACGTACATCACGACCATGCCCGGCGTCTTCTGCGGCACCGGGCCGATGGCGCCGTTGAGGAAGATGAGCGCGGGTGTGCGGTAGTAGTAGCGCACCGCCTGGCCCGGTTGAACCTGAACCGGGACCTCCGCCGGACCCATATCGAACAGCCACGGCGTGGTCACCCGGACCTGGTAGTTACCCGCCCCGACCGGGACATGGTTTACGCCCCAGCGGGTGTTCGGCACCTGCTGGCCGTTCACCAGGATCTTCGGTTTGGTGATGGCGAGCAGGAAAGCCATCGGGGTGTAGGAACAGTGGACCGTGAGACCCGGCGGGTCGTTCGGCGCCGGCTGACCCGGCTGACCGCCGGGGCCCGGCTGTCCGTACTGCGCCGGCGGCTGGGCGTACGGTCCGCTCGCGTACTGCGGCTGACCACCGGGCGGGCCGAATCCGCCCTGCGGCGGCTGTCCCTGCGGTGGCATGCCGTAGCCCGGCTGTCCCCCCTGCGGTCCCCCTGGATACTGCGGCTGCCCGTAACCCGGCGGCGGCGCGAACTGCGGCTGCGGTGCCGGGTACTGGCCGGGTGCGGGCTGGCCCTGTGGCGGTTGACCGCCGGGGTAACTCATCGATTTCCTCCCAGAATCATGCAGTTTGCCAGCCGAACTTACCCGCAGGGAAGCGATCGCTCGCATTCGCCGTCAACCCTGGTTGCCTCGCCGGTAACCGATCCGGGCAATCCGGGCGCCGCGTTACTCCGGCTTCTGGAACTGCTCGTTGCGGCCGAGGCTGCGCAGATGGAACCATTCGCGCAGGCCGGCCGGATCGCGCCGGGTCACCAGGAAGAACCAGGAGAAACGGATCCATTCCTGCGGCAGCAATTTTCGCATACCCGGCTGGGACATGAGGTAGCCGCGGTTGCGATAGGTGAAGTACCGCTTCACCGGATCGTCGGGGTATTGGGTGTGCATCCGCCCACCCAGGATCGGCTTGAACTCGGCCGCGCCGTTGGGGTGCAGATACGCCGTCTGCAGGCAGGTCCCGAAGGGCAGGCCCGAGCGTACGAGCCGGCGGTGCACCTCGACCTCGTCGCCGCGGACGAACAATCGCAGATCCGGTACGCCGATCACATCCACCGCCTGCGCCGAGATCAACGCGCCGTTGAACAGGGAAGCGATTCCGGGCAGGAAATCGTCGCTGCCGAGTTCGGATCGCAGCCGCCGCCACACCACGCCGCGGCGCAGTGGGAACGCCAGCCGGTCCGGTTCGTCGATATCGCAGACAACCGGTGAGACCTCCACCAGTTCGTGCCTGCGGGCGCATTCGAACAGCGTCGACAGCACGTCCGGGCCCTCGGGCCGGCCGTCGTCGTCGGCCAGCCACACCCAGTCGGCCCCGAGGCTCAGCGCGTGCAGTATCCCCAGGGCGAAACCACCGGCCCCACCGAGATTGTGCGCGGAACCGAGGTAGGTCGTCTGCAGCGGCTGGTCGGCGACCAGTTCGGCCACCTCGGTTTCGTTGCCGTTGTCCACCACGATGAGGTGATCGACCGGGCGTGACTGGGTGGCCACGGCTTTCAGCGATTCGGCGAGCAGATCACGCCGCTTGTGCGTCACCACGACGGCGACGATGGTGGCGTCCGCGTCGTACTTCGCTTCCGGTAGCACCGCGGCGGCCGCGTCGTGTTCCGGGGAAGGGTTCGCAGCCGGGTGCCCGGGTCCGCTCATACCTGATTTCTCTCCAGTTCTCGTTCGCCGGCCGGCTGCTCCGCCGGTTCGCCGGTCGTATCCGGGCGGTTCCCGGCCTTTTCGGCCTCCAGCTCCCGCAATATCGTCGCCACGTGATTACCCGCGTCGGGGCCCTCGTAGGCCCGTACCACCTCTTCGATCCCACCGTGCGACCGGATCCGGCCGTGATCGATCCACAGGGCCGTATCGCAGAGCTGCGCCAGGAACTCGTTGGAATGACTGGCGAATACCAGGATGCCCGAACGGGCCACCAACTCCTGCAACCGGACCCGGGCCTTCTTCATGAATTCCGCGTCGACGGCGCCGATTCCCTCGTCCAGCAGCAGGATCTCCGGATCGATGGAGGTGACCACACCCATCGCCAGCCGCACCCGCATCCCGGTCGAATAGGTACGCAGCGGCATCGACAGGTATTCGCCGAGTTCGGTGAAATCGGCGATCTCGTCGATCTTGGCCAGCATCTGCTTACGGGTCTGTCCGAGGAACAGCCCGCGAATGATGATGTTCTCGTACCCGGAGATCTCCGGGTCCATCCCGACGCCCAGGTCGAACACCGGCGCCACCCGGCCGCGGATCCGTGCGCTACCACGGGAGGGTTCGTAGATCCCCGACAGCAGGCGCAGCAGCGTGGATTTACCGGCACCGTTGTGGCCGACCAGCCCCACCCGGTCGCCCTCTTTCAGCGACAGGGTGATGTCGCGCAGCGCCTCCACGACCACCACATCGGACTGGTTGCGCCCGATCGAGCCCCCCGCCTTGCCGAGGAACGCCTTTTTCAGCGATCGCGATTTCGCGTCGAAAATCGGGAATTCCACCCACGCGTCGCGGGTTTCGATACTCACCTGATCGGTCATGACCGGCTGTCTCCTAGACCCAGTAGGGCACGCGCGAACGGAACTTCTTCATGGCGATCGCCGCGGCGATCCAGCCCACCACGGTGATACCGCCGACGATCGCCCAGTGGTACAGCTTCTGGTCGTCACCGAGCAGCGGCGCGCGCACGATCTCCAGGTAGTGGTAGGTGGGCACCACCTCGGCCAGCCGGGCCCGTTCGGCGACCTCGCCGCCCTGGTCCTGCAGGCTCTTGGTGTTCCACATCACCGGCGTGAGCACGAACAGCATCAGCGTCATACTGCCGAGGATCGGTGCGATATCCCGGTAGCGGGTGCTGAAGATGCCGAACAGTACCGAGACCCACATGGCGTTCAGGAACAGCAGGGCCAGCGCGGGCAGCGCGAAGATCGCGGTCCAGTGCAGATCGCGCCAGACGCCGAACAGCGCCAGTACCACCACGTAGATCAGCAGGTTGTGGGCGAAGAACAGCATCTGCCGCCAGATCAGCCGGTACACGTGCACGCTCAGCGCCGACGGTAGCTGTTTGATCAGCCCCTCGTTGGCGATGAACACATCCGCGCCCTCCAGGATCGAGGCGTTGATGACGTTCCACACGATCAGGCCGACCGCGACATAGGGCAGGTACTCGGTCAGCGGCTGGCCGAGCAGCGCCGCGTACAGGATGCCGATGGCGGTGGCCTGTACGCCGGTGGCGATGGTGATCCAGAACGGACCCAGCACCGAACGCCGGTAGCGCTGCTTGATGTCCTGCCAGCCGAGCGAAAGCCATAGTTCGCGCTGTCGGAAGCCCGCGCGGATATCGCGCCAAGCGCGGGCCCAGGACTGCGAATCGGACTCGATCGGAGCCGGGTCGGTCACCGTGGTGATATCGGTATCGGCTACCGGGGTCTGCTCGGAACTCACGGGCTTCTCATCTGCGGCGGAAGTGTCGTCGGGACGCACCGAGCTCTCGTCGGTGCTCTCCGCGGTTTCGGTTGTTACCAGGTCAGAGCGAGCGGAAGCTGCAGGCACGGTGCACGACACTACCCCGAGGGGGAGTCCCGGTACCGCCTGGCCATATACACCACCGCGTTCAGAGGTATTGTCCGGTGCCCCCGATCGACTGTCCGTGCTGGCCGCCGCGGGTCTCGGCCGTGTGGAGCGCGGGCGGCAGGGCGCCCTGGCGCATCTGCTCGAGCTGGGCCCGTGCGGCCATCTGCTGGGCGAACAGCGCGGTCTGGATACCGTGGAACAGCCCCTCCAGCCAGCCCACCAGCTGGGCCTGCGCGATACGCAGCTCCGCGTCGGAGGGAACGGCTTCCTCGCTGAACGGCAGGGCCAGGCGTTCCAGCTCCTCCCGCAGCTCCGGTGCCAGCCCCTGTTCCAGTTCCCGTACGGAGGATTTGTGGATCTCGGCCAGGCGGGTGCGGCTGGCATCGTCGAGCGGTGCCGCCCGCACCTCCTCCAGCAGCTGTTTGATCATGGTTCCGATCCGCATGACCTTGGCCGGCTGTTCGACCATATCGGCCAGCGATTCGGAGTTGTCGCGCTCCGGTGCGTCCGGTTCGGATTCCTCGCGACCCGGGTACGACGCGCCCGACGCGCCCGGGGGGAGCACCAGGGGGCGGCCCTCGGGACCGATCACGACAACGGGATCCGATGCGTCATCCGATTGCGTCATGGTCACCATCATGTCGTGTCCGCGCCGAACGCGCTAAAGCTGGTGGTGGTGATACGGGTTACCGACCGCGCAATGGGCTGGACCAGGGTTACCGGCTCGCGGCCTCTGGCTTAGAGTGACCTGCATGACTTACGACGTCGCGCGGGTCCGGGGACTCATCCCCTCCCTGGCCGACGGCTGGATCAACCTGGCTCCGCAGGCGGGCATGCTTGTTCCGGATTCGGTTTCGCGCGCGGTGTCGATCGGTTTCCGCTCGTCGTCCTCCTCCCATCTGGGCCGTCACGGCGCGGCCAAACGCAGTGCCGAGATCCTGCAGGAGGCCCGGGTGGCCGTCGCGGATCTCGTGGGCGCGGACCCCAGCGGGGTCGTCCTGGGGCCCGACCGTGCCGTACTGCTGGCCTGGCTCGCCGAATCGTTGAGTTCGCGGCTGGGGCTGGGCACCGGGATCGTGCTCTCCCGGCTGGACGACGAAGCGAATGTGGCGCCCTGGTTGCGTATCGCGAACCGGTACGGCGCGCATGTGCGCTGGGCCGAGGTGGAGATCGAGACCTGCGAGATGCCCTCCTGGCAATTCGAGGAACTCATCGGTCCCACCGCGCGCCTGGTGGCACTGACCGCGGCGTCCCCCATCGTGGGGTCGGCGCCCGCGGTGCGCGTAGCGGCGGAACGGGTCCACGAGGTCGGCGGGCTGCTGGTCGCCGACGCGGTCGGTGCCGCGCCCTACGCGCTGGTCGATATCGAGGACCTGAAGGCCGATGTGGTGGCGCTCAGCGGCCCCAGCTGGGGCGGCCCGCAGATCGGCGCCCTGGTGTTCCGCGATCCGGCCTTCCTGGACCGGATCCCGTCCATGGCGCTCAACCCGTATGCGAAGGGGCCCGAGCGGCTGGAGGTGGGCGGGCACCAGTACGCGCTGCTGGCCGGCCTCACCAACTCGATCGACTATCTGGCCGGTCTCGACGAACGGGCCGAGGGGACGCGGCGGGAGCGGTTGGAGATCTCGATCACCTCGCTGCAGGACTATCACGACCAGTTGTTCGAACATTTGATGTCCACCCTGGACAAGATCACCGGGCTCACCGTGATCGGCCGGGCGTCCACCCGTATTCCGACGGTCAGTTTCACGATCGAGGGTATGCAGGCGGAGAAGATCGCCGCCCAGTTGGCCGATAAGCGGATCAACGTGCTGGCCGGGACCCACGGTGGCAGCCGCTTGCTGGACGCGCTGGGCGTCAACGACGAGGGCGGCGCGGTGACGATCGGTCTCGCGCCGTACACCACCCGGCGCGAGATCGACCTGCTCGGCCGGGCGCTCACCGCGCTGAGCTAGCGCCGGCCGGGGCATCGCACCGGCCGGGTCAGTATTCGCCGACCCGCAGGATCACCTTGCCGAAGGTCTCGTGTTCGTCCAGCATCTCGTGGGCGCGCCCGGCCTCGCTCACCGGTACCTCGGCGTGGATCACCGGAACGATCGCGCCGGTCTCCAGCAGCGGCCACACGTCAGCGCGGACCGCGGCGATGATGTCGGCCTTGCTACCGCGCCCGGTGGCCGGGCGGTCCCGCAGTTTGATGGCGCGCACCGTTCCCCGTTTGGCCATGAGCGCGGCCAGGTCCAGTTCGGCGTTCACCCCGCCCTGCATCCCGATCACCAGTATCTGACCGTCCAGCGCCAGCGCCGCCACATTACGCCCGAGGTAGGCCGCGCCCATGTTGTCGAGGATGATGTCCGCGCCGGGGCCGCCCAGGCCCTGTTCGGCGCGGACCAGGTCCACGAAATCGTGTTCCCGGTAGTTGATCAGCACATCGGCCCCGAGTTCGGCGCAGCGCGCCAGTTTCGCCGCCGACCCCGCTGTCACCGCGACGCGGGCGCCCAGTTGCTTGGCCACCTGGATGGCGTGGGTACCGATACCGCTGCCGCCGCCGTGGACGAGCAGCAGCTGGCCGGAGTGCAGACCGGCGGTCATCACCAGGTTCGACCACACCGTCGCGGCTACCTCGGGAAGACCGGCCGCGGCGGCCAGGTCCAGGCCCTCCGGTACCGGCAGCAGCTGTCCGGCGGGCGCCACCACCTTCTCGGCGTAGCCACCGCCGGAAAGCAGGGCACACACCCGGTCGCCCACCAACCACTCGCGCACCCCTTCGCCGACGGCGGCGATCACCCCGGAGCATTCGAGGCCGGGAATGGGGGTGGTGCCCGGGGGCGGAGCGTAGTAGCCCCGCCGCTGCAGCAGATCGGCCCGGTTCACCCCGGCCGCCGCCACCTCGATCAGCACCTCACCGCGCCCCGGCACGGGGTCGGGCGCATCGGAGAACTCCATGACTTCGGGGCCGCCGAATGCCTTCAAGTTGATCGCGCGCACCGACCCATAGTGCACCACGAGGCGCCTCGGCGGCGTGACCGGAGAGATCTCGCCGATTCGGCCGTGGTCCGGTCCCGGCTTCCCCTCGATGGGAGGTTTGCCCGATTTATTTAGAGTCCTTTCGAAAGGTCCGGTGCCCAGCGCGGAAGGAGTTTCGATGGTGAACGTGAGTGGGCGCAAGCAGCGCGTTTCTCTTGTGGGGGCGGTGGTGGCCGCCCTCGCGGTCACGGGCGTATCGGTGACCGGGGCCGGCGCGGCGCATGCGGCACCGCCCGGGTTCGTGCACTGTTCGGCGGTACCGGTCGACAGCCGCGTAGAGGTGGAATGCACCAACACCGATGTGGGTGCGGCTACCGCCGGTATGGCCGGGTTGTGCACCAACCTGCGTGTCCTGTATCGGCACGCCGAGCGAATGCGTGGGGAATCCACGATCCGATGGGCCGAGGAATGCGGGCCCGGCGCGCATCCGATCCTGTGGAACGCCTGGGGCGAGACCGATTACCACAGGTCCCTGGACCGCGACTGACGCGACCGGAGCGGTCGGCCCTGCCACGGGAGGGGCCGCGGTCCCTCGAAATCGCCGAGGAGGGTGTCCCCGGCGCCGGACAGGGCTAGCGTGAGCGACTGTGAGCAGCTTCATAGACTTCCAGAACGAGATCTACCTCCAGGGAATCGGAGGTGTGGTACCCGAACTGCCGATGACAGCGGACGGTCTCGAGGAGCGTGCCGGAGAGTTGCTCGACGCCCGCGCGTTCGCCTACGTCGCGGGCAGCGCGTCCAGCGAGCGGACCGCCGTGGCCAACCGGTCCGCGTTCGACCGCTACCGGATCGTGCCCCGCATGCTCTGCGGCACCAGCGGGCCCGGTGGGCGCGATACCACGGTGGAGGTCCTCGGCACCACATTCGCCGCGCCCGTGCTGACGGCGCCCATCGGCGTGCTGGAGTTGCTGCACGAGAAGGGTGAGGTCGTGGTGGCCCGGGTGGCCCGGGAACTCGGGGTGGGCACCGTACTGTCCACCGCCTCGTCGTCCACCATCGAAGAGGTGGGCGAGGCGGCCGGAGACTGGTGGTATCAGCTGTACTGGCCCGCCGACGACGAACTCGCGCAGTCGTTCGTGCAGCGGGCGCAGCGGGCCGGCGCGAAAGCGATCGTGGTCACCGTCGACACGCCGTCCCTGGGGTGGCGTCCGCGTGATCTCGAACTCGGCCATCTGCCGTTCCTGCTGGGCAAGGGTATCGCCAACTACCTCTCCGACCCGGTCTTCCGGGCCAAGCTCTCCGCCGCGCCGGAGGAGAGCGAGGAAGCGATGCGGATGGCGATCCTCACCTGGGTGGGCCTGTTCGGCAACCACACTCTGCGCCCCGCCGACCTGGCCAAACTGCGCGAATGGACCGATCTGCCGATCGCGGTCAAAGGGATCCTGCATCCCGACGACGCCCGGCTGGTGGTCGACGCCGGGGCGGACGGTGTGCTGGTGAGCAATCACGGCGGCCGCCAGCTCGATAATTCCGTAGCCGCTCTCGACGCGCTGGGTCCGATCGTCTCGGCGGTCGGCGACCGGGCCGACGTGCTGTTCGATTCCGGTATCCGCACCGGCTCCGATGTCCTGGTGGCGCTGGCCCTCGGCGCCAAAGCGGTGTGCTACGGCCGCCCGTGGGCCTACGGGCTCGGGATCGCCGGTGGTGCGGGGGTGCGCCACGCGCTGCGCCTGCTGCTCGCCGATTTCGATTCCGCTATGGGTCTTTCCGGGTGTGCCGATCTCGCGGGGGTGAACCGTGATCTGCTCGCCGTGCCGCGCTGACCCCGGCTCCGCCGCCGCGGCCGGATTTCCGGCGCCGGTAGGGGCATCGGTTACCATCGAGGCCCTGGAGACGTGGCAGAGCGGCCGAATGCACTCGCCTTGAAAGCGAGAGTCGTGAGAGCGACCGGGGGTTCAAATCCCTCCGTCTCCGCTCCTTCCCGGCCCGGAGCACGGGGAACCACACCGCCGGACCGCGCGGCGCGACCGCCTGTATCAGCGCCCCCGGCGCCGGTGTTGCGTACGGTGGACACGTGACGCAATCGAGCGACGTGACCTCCGGACCGGGGGCGACGCCGGCAGCCGGGCGGTGGCCCGCTGTCCTCACCTGGCGCGCGCACGACGGCTCGCGGATGGAATCGGTTCGCGTAACGCTCAACGGCGACCGGATCCGCGCCAGCGGCCGCATCATCGGCTGCGGCTGTGGTGAACATCCGGCCTTCAGCGCCTCCTACGATCTGGTCACCGACGAGAACGGGGCCACCAGGCGGTTGTCGCTGAGCACCACCACCGCCGCGGGGGAACGGCACGCCTCGCTCGCCCGCGACGAGGAGAACTACTGGCTGGTCGATGCCACCGGTGCTCATATCAGGTCCACCTTCGGGGGCGCGCTGGACGCGGATGTGGTGCTCAGCCCGTTCTTCAACACCCTGCCGATCCGCCGGTTCGGCCTGCAGCACGCCATGGAGGATGTGCAGGTACCGGTGATCTACGTCGGCCTGCCCGATCTGACCGTGCAGGAGGCCGAACTCACCTACAGCAGCGCCGGCGACGGGATCAGCGTGCTCTCCCCGGTCTCCAGCGCCACGCTGACCGTGGATCCCGACGGTTTCGTACTCGACTACCCGGGCCTGGCGCAGCGGGTCTGAGACCGGGCGGTGCCCGCGGTCACAGGCGGGTGATCACTCCGCCCGCCCGTCCGGCCTCCTGCAGTTTCTCCAGCCAGCCCGCCGCGCCCGGTTCGATATCGGTGATCTCCCAGCGTGTAGCCGCTTCGTAGCGTCGGCGAGCGTTGTGCCCGGCCGTGGTCAGCCCGGCGAGTGAGGTCTCGGTGGCCAGTGCGGTGCGCGCCTCGGTCAACGCGGTGAGCGTTTCGTCCAGCACCGCCAGCAGTGCCTCGGAGTTCGGTTCACAGATCGCGCGCACCAGGTCGGGTGCGGTCGCGGCGACCCGGGTGCCGTCCCGGAAGGAGCCGGCCGCCAGGCCGAGCGCGAGATCCCCGCCTCGCGCCCCGGCCACCGCCAGCGCCTCGGCGAGTACATGCGGCAGATGCGAGATGCGGGCCACGGCGCGGTCGTGTTCCGAGGCGATCACCGGCACCACCACCGCGCCGCAGTCCACGGCCAGCCGCGCGACCCGTGTCCAGGTACGCGGATCGGTGCCGGTTTCCACGCCGACCGCCCAGGCGGCTCCCCGGAACAGGCCGGGATCGGTTGCCTGCCATCCCGATTCGGCGGTTCCCGCCATCGGGTGACCACCTACATAGCGTTCTTGCAGGCCGTAGCGCCGTACGGCCGCCGCGACAGGTGCTTTGACGCTCACCACGTCGGTAAGGGGGCACAACGGGGCGTGGGCGGCAACGGCGTCCAGCATCGGGTCGACCGCGGGCATCGGCACGGCCACCACGATCAGCGCATCGGTGTCGGCCGCGCGGCCCAGCGCGGCCGGGAGGTCGCCGGTGACATCGAAACCCGCGGTCCGGGCCGCCGCCACGCCCGGCGCCGAGCGGTTGTATCCCCATGCGGGGTAACCGGCCGCGGTCACCGCACGCAGCAGTGATCCGCCGATCAAACCCGTCCCGAGAACACAGAGCGCCTTATGGTCGTCAGCAGTCACCGGAACAGATTCGCATACGACTTCATCTAACCGCCTCGAGCCGACTACCGTTGCGCCCATGGCAGCACAGCGCTCGGGCACGAACAGGGCGGCGTCGGATGATTACGACGACGTCGAGGGGTTCGCGGTGGCCGTTGTACGAGAAGACGGTACCTGGCGGTGCAGCCCGCTGACCGCGGCCGCGCTCACCACTCTGTCCGCGGCGGAGAACGAACTCAGGGCTCTCCGCTCCTCGGGTGCGGTTTTCGGGCTCCTGGACGTCGACGACGAGTTCTTCATCGTGGTGCGGCCCGCGCCCAGCGGCACCCGGCTGCTGGTATCGGACGCCACCGCCGCGATCGATTACGACATCGCCGCCGATGTCCTGGAGGAACTGCACGTCGAGATCCCCGATATCGACCCCGACGAGCTCGACGATATCGAGCCGTGGGAAGAGGGCGATCTCGGTATCCTGGCCGATCTGGGCCTACCGGAACCCGTGCTCAGCGTGATCCTCGCGGAAACCGACCTCTACCCGGACGAGCAGCTCACGATGATCGCTCAGCGGCTCGGTTTCGCCACCGAGTTCTCAGCGGTACTCGACAAACTGCCCAAGTGAGCGGCACGCTCTCCGATACCGATATGGTGCGCGCGGCCCTCGCCGCGGCGGGTCTGGCCGATCCGCGGGATGTGCCGGTCGGGGCGGTGGTCTTCGACGGCGCGGGCCGGGAGCTGGCTCGCGCCGCCAATGCCCGTGAGGCCACCGGCGACCCCACGGCCCACGCCGAGGTCCTGGCCCTGCGACGGGCCGCGGAAGTGCACGGCGACGGCTGGCGGCTCACCGGCACCACCCTCGCGGTGACCTTGGAACCGTGCACGATGTGCGCGGGTGCCCTGGTCGCGGCGCGGGTGGAGCGGTTGCTGTTCGGTGCGTGGGAGCCCAAAACGGGGGCGGTGGGTTCGCTCTGGGATGTGGTCCGGGACCGCCGGCTCAACCATCGGCCGCAGGTGCGCGGGGGAATCCTGGAGGCGGAGTGCGCGGCGGTGCTGGACGATTTCTTCCGTTCCCAGCGCTGAGCGTATGAGCCGCCGGTGGGCCGTCTCTCCGTTCCGTGGATGGGCGAGATCCGGGTCGCGGTTCGGCCGCCACGGCGGCGTTGGCCGGAAAATCGCAGGTCCGGGCCCCGATTTAGGGATACGCGTTCGGTCCGGTATTGTTGCGGGCGGTGGCGTGTCCGAGCGGCCTAAGGAGCACGCCTCGAAAGCGTGTGAGGGGTAACCCCCCTCCGAGGGTTCAAATCCCTCCGCCACCGCTTCCGCCCTTCACCTGATATCGGGTGAAGGGCTTTTTCCTGTCAGGGGTGGTTCGATCCGGTACGACCGGTTCTTCCCGTGACCGCCGGAGACGAATGGGGACAACTCGCCGGTACCGGGCGGCGGGGGCCGGAGAAGATCAGGATGCCGACCGCAGCGAGGCGTTCGGTCTCGGATGAGCAGCGGCGGTTCGCGCCGGTTGGAAGCGCTCCATGTACAGCGAACCCGTCGGGTTGGCTTTCGGCATCGCCTGTATCGCGGCGTCCTGCATCGGCCGGGGACCGCATACGTACACGGCGGCACCGGGATTCGAATATCCGATGAGCTCTTCCATATCCGGTGTGCCGAACTCGTCGTCGGGCCGGATCCAGGCGTCGGGGACGCGGTCGAGGAACGGCATGGAATCGCGGCAGCGGCCGGTGTAGACGAGGGTGCCGCGCCGCCCCGCCGCCTGCGCCATGGGCAGGAGGGAGGTGATGCCCATTCCGCCCGCGATGAACAGGTATTCCGGCGCGTCGACGAACGGGAAGGTGTGCCGGGGGCCGTGGACCCGCAATACGTCACCGCTGCGCAGGTTTTCGTGGATTTCGATCGAGCCTCCGTTGCCGTGCGGCATGAGCCGGACGGCGATCCGGTAGGCGGACCGGTCCCGCGGCTCCCCGCACAGCGAGTACTGCCGCTGCCGCCCCGACGGCAGGAAGATATCCAGGTGAGCACCCGGGAGCCAAGCCGGTAACGGGTCCCCGTCGGGATCCACCAGTACCACCGAGACCACGCCGTCGGCTTCCCGCTGAATGGCGGCGACCACGAGGCTGCGATTGAAACCGCTGGGCCACATCGTTTTCGGGCGCGGCACGAAAGCGGGCGGACGGTGGGCGACGAATATCGACCGGCAGGCATCCACCGCCGCGCCGATCATTTGCAAACCGCGTACCGGTACCTGGGTGCCCATCAGCTGTTTCCCCATAGCCGGGCCGGACGACACACCAGAAAGTAACAAGCGGCTGCTTGGCTGGTCTGCACCATTCGGCGAATCTACACGGCAACATTATTAATAGCAATGTTGCAATATTGCGAGTGCCGCTTTGTATTCGCTCAACTGTCCGACGGTGTGTCCGGCGTGAGTGCCCGATAGGTGTTTGTGCCGAAGCGGTACTTGCTAGCGTTGACTCATGTCCGCCGCGTACCCATCGTCACCCGGACTGCAGGATGGTATCGAGGCTCGCATTCTGGACGCGGCGTTGATCAGATTCAGCGAGTTCGGCGTCAAGAAAACGACCATCGAAGACATCGCCAGGCAGGCCGGGGTCGACCGAGTCACCGTCTACCGCCGCGTCGGCTCCCGCGACGACGTGGTGCAGGCGGTGGTGAGCCGGGAGGTCGCCGCCGTCCTCACCGAGGTCGATGCCATCTCCACCCGCCACGACAACCTCGCCGACCTGATCGCCGACATTTTCGTGACCGTGATCACACGATGGCGGGATCACATCCTCGTGAAACGCATGCTCATGGTGGAACCGGAACGGATCCTGGAAAAGCTCACCGTGGAGGGCGGCCCGGTCTTCGCCATGTCGGTCGCGGCCGCCCACACCGCCCTGTGCCGCGCCGCCGACGCCGGACTCCTGGCCGAACCCGCCGACCTTTTGACCCGCGCCGAAGTGGCGTGCCGGCTGCTGCACTCCTACATCCTCTGCCCCTCGGGCCTGATCCCCCTGGACTCCGACGAACAACTCGACGAATTCGCCCGCACCTACGTGGTTCCGATCATCACCGGCTGATCACGGGCCCCCGCTCGGGAACGTAGGGAACGGGATGCGTTCGACAATGCCGGTCGAGGTCACCAGCTCGGCGAGCGCGGTAACCGCGTACCAGGACCGGTCGTCACGCACCTCCTGACACGTCATCCGGGGGAGCACCACCACATCGGCATCGTGCTCGAGCACATGCTGGACCGCGATCAGCGCCCCGAGCTTCCCGGTCGAGTCGGTGACGACGGTGTACACGACCACGAGCCTGTGGGCCTCTACCAGATGCTCGAAATCCGAACCGCGCCCACCGCTGCGGTGTATGACGATCGCCCGCCTGCCCGGCGGCGATGCGGTCACGGCCGCACCCCCGCCGCGTATTCCGCCGCCATCTCGTAGCGCGGGCAGCGATGCGGGGCATGCACGGCCATCACCTGATGCGCGTGCGCGTATCCGCGGAGGGGGTCCCGGGAACGGCAATGAGGTGTGGGATAATCGGGTATCGCACGTATTCCTGCGGCCACCCGTTTCAGGAACGAGATATCGGTGGCTTGGTGGTCGTCCTGCCAGAGGTCCCTGGCCAACGCGATGGCCTGGTTGTGGATCGACCCTCTGACGGGGAGTGGTGGTCGCTCCTCATGCATGGGTTACCTCGATGTCTCATAGGCGATTCGGTTGCTTCGACGTGCCACCCGATGCCGCCGCAAGGGATGCCGGAATCAGGTGCGTTTCGAAAAGTAAGTCCTTCCAACAAGGTTGAGGTAACACGCCTTGTGTTACTTGTTTGCAGAATTCTCGGTAGTCTCGAATGAGCAGGGGCACAGCAGAGGATGTCGGAGCTATGGACACGAGCATCGGCGCGCGAATCAAGCACTTTCGCGGCAAATCAATGACCCAAACCCAGCTGGCCGATTCGGCCGAAGTGCACCCTTCCCTGATCCGGCAGCTCGAGCAGGGCAAGCGGCAGGGCGCCAGTATCGCGAGCCTGCACAAGATCGCCAAGGCGCTCGATGTCGATATAGCCGATCTGGTGGGTAAGCGGTACGGCATCCCATCCGAAGATCCGGATGCCGGTGTTGTCGCGATCCGCCGGGCATTGAACTCGGTGGACGACCTGATGGAGGACGGCCCCGAACGAGCACCGGTCACTCTGCACGAGGCGCAGCGGGCGGTGGACTACGCGTGGGGCGCCTACTGGAACGGCCGGTACGAGACGCTGACCACGGTACTTCCGCCGGGGCTGGCACAACTGCGAGCCACCGCACATACTGCGAGCAGCGCTGATATCGCTCCCGCCCATGAACTGCTGGCCCGCATGTATTGGGTTACCGGCTGCACACTGGTGCATCTCGGGCAGGCCGATCCGGCATTCACGGCGATTCGATCCGCGTTGACTGCGGCCGAGCGCGGCAACGATCCGCTTCTCTCCGCGACATTACGTGGCTCGGTGGCATGGCAACTGCTGGTTCAGGGACGCTACGAAGAGTCACACAAAGTGGCGCTGAAGGCGGCGGCATCGGTGGAGCCGGTGGGCAACGTATCGGAGGAGCACTTGGCCGTGTACGGGTCGCTCGTACTGCAGGGCGCGACCGCCGCCGGTCGGCAGCAGCGGGCTCGGGACGCGCTGGACATCGCCGCCGCCGCGCAAGAAGTGGCGTCTCGGTTGCCCGGCGATACGAAGCATTACGAGTGCAATTTCGGACCGTCCCAAGTGGTGATGCAATCCGTCGATGTGAACGTCTCCTCGGAGCGATACCCCGAGGCGATCGAAGCGGCGAAGGCAATGCCAGGTGGCGGGGCAGGCCTTACGCGGGTGAGCCAAGCCCGCCATCTGCTCGATCAGGCAGCCGCGCTCACCCGTGTAGGGCAGCATCAGCGTGCCCTGGACCTGCTGCTCACCGCCGAGCGGATCGGCGGCCGCGATTGGGTGCGATACCAAACACTGCTGAAGCAGGTTGTCAGGGACCTACGTGAGAAGGAACGCCGGCACAGCGCGTTACGAGCCCTGGCCGAACGTGCCGGGGTGGAGTAGTCGGAATCATCCCGCCGGGTTGTGGCCGGCCTCGGCGGGAGGGGCCTCGTGGGCCCGGCGCAGTTCCGTGTTGAGCTGCTGGGCTTCGGTGAGTTGGTCTTCGAGGGTGATGATGCGGCACGCGGCGTCCAGGGCCGTGCCCTGATCGACCAGTTCCCGGACCCGGGCCGCGATACGTAGTTGGTGTCGCGAATAGCGCCGGTGCCCACCGGCGGAGCGTTGCGGGCTCAGCAACTCGGCCGCGTCGAGGGTGCGCAGAAAGGCCTGGGTGACGCCGAGCGCCGCCGCGGCGCTACCCATGCTGTAGGCGGGGTAATGCTCGTCATCGAGATTGCCGGTATGGCCGGGGGAATTGTCTGCCGATTCGGGTCGAGCCTGTTCCATGTACACCTTGTCCGGGAAACGTGAGTCGGCCCCCGGTGCTGTGCACCGGGGGCCCGAAAGGGTCTACTTCACAAGCCGTATCCGATGATCGGCTCCATGCTTTCGCGCCTCGGATAGAGCAGGGCGCGAGGATTCCTTCAGCGTGACTGTCGATCACCTCCTGTGAATCCGGTGGCAGCGACCCCGACGCCTACGAGCCGCGTCGATGCCGGGCGCCGCCGGTTACCCATTTTGTCGCCCCCTTCGGGCGCCGTACTTGCCGCGCCCGAAGGGGTGGTCATCACTGCCTCGTTCTTCCGGGAAGTTCCTCTTCTACCCGGCTACCAGGACTTTTACTCTGTTCAGCAGAAATATATAACACTCAAATGGGAATGTCTACAGTCACCGATGCAGATTTTTCCCTACGTCAGATGCAGGTCGGTGCCGGCGCGAAGAAGAGTGCATACCGGTCGGCGAAGGGGGTAGTTACTCGTCGAAGTAAGCCCTGAACAGCACCGATATCGGATTCCCGCGGGCTCCGACAGGCGTGGGACCGAGCACCTGACACGGAGGAGGCTTTCTATGGCGCTCACTATCGGTCGATCCGGCGGCGCGCTGCGCCGCCTGGCGGCGGGTACGGCACTGGCGGCGATCCTGGTCGGCGGCGGCGGTGCCTCGGCGCTCGCCCAGCCGGCGCCCAGCGATGAGGAGTCACTGGAGGCGGCGCGGCGGGTCCTGCTGGGAGCCACCGTGCAGTCCTTCGAGGTCGACACCTCGAACGGCACGCCCGAACTGGAAGTGGATGTCCGCAGCCGCGACGGTGCCGAGTACGAGGTGACGGTCGATATGAGCACCGCCACGGTGTTGTCGGTCGAGCGGGACGAAGACTGACCCCCGGCAGTCCGCTCAGGCAGCGGCTGCCATCCCGCACGAGCTCCGGGCCCCTACCGGCTGCAGCCGGTAGGGGCCCGGGAACATGCGCCCCGAAGGCGATTCGAAACGTCTTCCCGGGGATATGGTTCGACGTACATTCCCACCGTGAACTGGATGGAGTTGGTTGCGGCCGCCATGTGGCCGACCGTTGCGTTGGTGGCTGTATTCGCCTTCAGGGGGCCGGTTTCACGGATATTTCAGCGTCCGCCGTCGGAACTGGAGCTGAATGCGGGGCCTGTCGGCGGACGGGTGATATGGGATACGGCGGTCGACGAGGCGCTCGAAACGCTCGACGGCTCGGAAGAGACCGCACCTGCGCGAGTGGAAAGCGATGCCGAGGGCCGGGCGAACAATTTTCCGGAAAGCCCTCCTCCTGCGGCGTTGCCGTTACGCCTACGTGCGGCGGCACGTCTTGCGCCGGCCGGCGCCATCGCTGAGGCGTGGATGATAGTCGACTCGGAGGTGGACAAGTTCGCCGCTGAGTGGACAGCGGAATCGCTTTCGGACGAACGACGGTCTGTTCGACGGAGGATCTCGCTCGAATCGGCGATCGCCGGCAAGAAGCTCGCGGAATGGACGCCGTTGATGCTCAAGAGTCTTCGTGAGCTCAGGAACATCGCAGTTCATCAGCGATCGGTTACTTCCGACGAAGCCTTCGAGTTTCTGAGCATGGCGGATCTGGTCGTCAACGAGTTGCGCCGAGCGGCCGACCCGCAGAGCCCACGATGAGCGCGTTTCGACATCACGCGCGTGGCAGTTTGAAGCGCATAGGTCCGGCCCTGTGGAGGGCGTTCTTGCCCGGACGGAATGTCCTGTCGCCGGTCGCTCTTCTCGCGCGGCGGGCTTTCGGCCGGTGGCGGCATCGGACGCCCTTGCCGTCTCGAACAAACTTCGGGCCCTACCGGCTGCAGCCGGTAGGGCCCGAGAATGTGCGCCCGAAGGGATTCGAACCCCTAACCTTCTGATCCGTAGTCAGATGCTCTATCCGTTGAGCTACGGGCGCGTAGCTATTCAGTTGTCGCCCGGTGAACCGGGCGTGGCGGAGGCGAGAGGATTTGAACCTCCGGTCCCCGTGAAGGGACAACTCATTAGCAGTGAGTCCCATTCGGCCGCTCTGGCACGCCTCCTGGAGCCTTCTGGTCGAGGCACCGGTCCTTTCGAACCGCCGAGCAGAAAGGCTACCGGAGGTTGGGGTAGAACTGCAAAACGGCTGGTCAATCAGCGTAGATGGCTGTCGAACCAGTCGAATATCCGGGTTTGTGAGTCGATGAACTCCTCCGCTTCGTCGTCTTCGGCGCCCGGATGGTCGGCGCGGTGCAGCAGACCGGGGTAGGTCACGACGAGGCTCGCGGTGGCCGCCCGGGCGGCGGCGTCGCGGAGTTGGTCGATCTCGTCGAGGGAGATGCCGGGTTCGGCGCCGAACAGGCCCAGCCAAGGGGCCTGTAGGCGTGGGGCGGCCGAGACCAGCGCCTCGGCCTGTTCGGTGAGGGGAGCGGCGATCCCGGTGGCGGATACGCTCACCGCGGCGCCGACCGGCCGATCGGTGGCCACCAGGAAGGCCGCGGTGCCGGCGGTGTCGAAACCGAGCACGCCGATACAGTCCGGGAACACGCCGCGGCGGATGAGCCAGTCGAAGCAGGCGTCGAAATCCTCGAAGAGTTCGTCGCCGAACACTCCCATCGAGGATGCGGTGGCCCGGTGGAAGAGGTAGGGCGCCACCACCAGCCAGCCCTCGCCCGCGAGCGCGTGCATCAGTTTCAGCAACGATCCGGTGAACTCGCGGGACTCGTGCAGCAGCACGATCCCGCCGCGCGCGTAGCCGTCCGGCTCGACCACCGTTATGGGCACATGGTCGGTGGCTTCCGGGCTGGTGACAGCTCCCGCCGGGGGCTGCTCGGGTCCGTTCGCTTCCGTGTCGTGACGCCTCAGGAGCGCCTTATCGTCATAAGTGCCCGGCATGTTCCCAGCGTAGGGCGATATTCGCGGAGCCGGAAGAACCTGCAGGTGAACAGCCCGAACGTGGCGGGATCGAGATCGGAACTAAGCTCGATGCGTGACCGCGCACATCCGGCCGGACCTCGATTCCATTCCGGCGTACGTTCCCGGCCGCAGCCGTCCCGGCGCGGTCAAGCTGGCGAGCAACGAGACCACCTTCGGTCCGTTGCCGGCCGCGAGCAAGGCCATCGCCGAGGAGGTGGAACTCGCCAGCCGCTACCCCGACAACGGCTCCGGCGAACTACGAGCGGCCCTCGCGGAGTTCCTCGGGGTGACCCCGGACCGTATCGCCGTCGGCTGCGGGAGCGTGGCGCTGTGTCAGGAGCTGGTGCAGATCACCTGCTCCGCCCCTACCGACGAGGTGCTCTTCGCATGGCGGTCCTTCGAGGCGTACCCGATCATCACCCAGGTCGGTAACGCGACCGCGGTGACCGTGCCGCTGACCGATCATGTGCACGATCTGGACGCGCTCGCCGCCGCGATCACCGAGCGGACCCGGTTGGTGTTCGTCTGCAACCCGAACAATCCGACCGGTACCGCGGTCGGCCGGGCGGAGCTGGAACGTTTCCTGGACCGGATGCCCGGCGATGTCCTGGTCGCATTGGACGAGGCGTACTACGAGTATCTGCGGCTGACGCCCGAGGATCGGCCGGACGGGGTGGAGCTGGCCCGTTCCCGGCCGAACGTCGTCGTTCTGCGGACGTTCTCGAAGGCCTACGGACTGGCCGGGCTGCGGGTGGGGTACGCGGTGGGCGCGCCCGAGGTGATCGCGGCGCTGCTCAAGGTGCACATCCCGTTCAGCGTCAGCCGGGTGGCGCAGGCCGCGGCGCTCGCCTCGCTGGAAGCGCGGGACGAATTGCTGGATCGCACCGAGACGGTGATCGCCGAACGTGAACGGATGCGCTCCGCGCTGCTGGCCGCCGGGTACCGGGTGCCGCCGAGCGAAGCGAACTTCCTGTGGATAGCTCTCGGCCCGGTCACCACCGAATTCGCGGAGGCGAGCGCGGAGGCGGGCGTGCTGATCCGGCCGTTCGCGGGTGAAGGGGTGCGGGTCACCGCCGGTGACCCGCACGAGAACGATCTGTTCCTGGAATTCGCCACCGCTGCGGAAACCGCGCGTCGCTTCGCCGGGTCGTGAAACGGGTTCAGCCGATCCCGAGCCCACCGGCGATGGTGGGCCAGGAGGCCACCAGTTCGTCGGCCCAGTACGGCCACGAATGGGTGCCGGTGGGGCGGAAGTGGGCGGTGTAGGGGATACCGAGGGTGTCCAGCCGCTGGGTCAGGCGTCGGGTGCAGAAGTCGGTGGCGGCCTCCAGCGGGCCGCCGACGACGACGCTCGTCGGGGTTTCGGGGTCGCTCAGTACATCGTGGACGCCGGGATGCCCGCTACCCACCGAGAGGTACAGCGCCTTACCGCGCAGCGCCGCCGCGTGCAGGGTCACGTCGTGGGCGAGCCAGGCCGGATCGTCGGGCGGGCCGAACATGTTCTCCGGATCGCCTTTGTAGGTGGAGACGACCACCCGTGCCTGGGCCTGGCCGAGATCGGTTCCGGTGGAGAAGCAGCCGCTGTGCGCGCCCACGGCCGAATAGAGGTGAGGTTTGCGGATCGCCAGCATCATGGCCGCTTCGGCGCCCATGGAGGTGCCGACCACGGCGTTGCGGCCGTTACCGTCGAAGCGGGCATCCAGTAGCGGCGGCAGTTCCTCGGTGAGGAAGGTTTCCCATTTGTTGACGCCGAGGACCGGGTCGGGGCGCTGCCAGTCGGTGTAGAAACTGGCGGGGCCACCGACGGTGAACACCACGTTCACCGGTTTGTCGGCGTAGAACTCGGCGGCGCGGCCGCGATCCAGCCAGTTGTTGCTGTCGGGCTGGGTACTGCGCCCGTCGAGCATGTAGATGGTGGGCCGGGGTGCGCTGCGGTCCGCGGGCAGCAGTACCAGCACCTGAACGGTGCGGTGCATGGCGGGAGAATCGACGAAGACCCGGAGCAGCCGGTCGTCGACCGGCTCGACGCCGACGATCGCGGCCCGCGGCGCCGGAACCGGTTCGGCTTGTTCGACGGGGCCGGGATCCTCGGCAGAACCGGTATCGGGCCGGGCGGGCGCGGTATGCCATTTCCCCGGCGCCGCCTCGGCGACGAGGGGTAGGGCGGCACCGGATAGGACGACGGCGCCCGAGATCACCGTGGCCAGGCCGACGCGATATCTCATGGCGCCCATATTGCCAGACCGGCAGGTTTGCCCCGACAGCCGAAAACTGGCTGGGAGAAAAGCTTTGACCCGCTGCTCGATAGGGCCGGCGCCGAGCGGGTATCGGATCGCCGAGTTCGGTGCTCCCCATCGCTACGTTGTGGTACCGGTCACTTGCCGGGGCGCGGGACCGGCTACGGTGGGAATGCCGGGTGGCCGGAGGTGGCGCCGACCTCGTCGGCCCGGGAAACACGCGGGGTAACCTCCTTCTCCGGAGCCGGACCGGATGAGAGAGGACCTCGTGACGCGCGCGCGGATGGTTGGGCTTTTCGCCGGAATCGGTGGGCTGGAGCTCGGACTGTCGGAACACGGCTGGTGCACATCGCTGCTGTGCGAGATAGATCCCGGTGCGCAGGCGGTGCTGGCGGCGCATTTCCCCGAAGCCGAACTGCACGCCGATATCACCCGGCTGCGTGCGCTCCCACCGGATACCGAACTGGTCGCCGCGGGTTTCCCCTGCCAGGACCTCTCGCAGGCGGGACGTACCGCCGGGATCACCGGAAGCCGGTCGGGCCTGGTCGATCACGTGTTCCGGCTCGTCCGGCGTAAACGGGGCCCGCGCTGGCTGCTGATCGAGAACGTTCCCTTCATGTTGCAGCTGGGGCGCGGGGCGGCCATGCGGCATATCACCGCGGCGCTGGAGGAACTCGGCTACACCTGGGCCTACCGGGTGGTGGACGCCCGCGCTTTCGGTCTGCCGCAGCGGCGCAACCGGGTCCTCATGCTGGCCTCGCGCACCGAAGATCCGCGTACGGTGCTGTTCGCCGACGACGCCGGCCCCCGGCTGCTGGGTTCCCCCGACGACGACCCCTGCGGTTTCTACTGGACCGAGGGGGTGCGGGGCCTGGGCTGGGTGGTGAATGCCGTGCCCACGCTCAAAGGCGGGTCCGGAGTGGGGATCGCCAGCCCTCCGGCGGTGCGGTTGCCCTCCGGGGAGATCGTCACCCCCGGGATCACCGATGGCGAGCGGCTGCAGGGTTTCACCCCGGGCTGGACCGAACCCGCGCTCACCGCACCCGGTTTCCGGGCCGGGCAGCGCTGGAAACTCGTCGGCAACGCCGTGAGCGTGCGGATGGCGTCCTGGGTGGGATCCCGGCTCCGTAACCCGGCCGAGCCGATACCGGGGCATATCTCGTTGCCGCCCGGCAGTCCTTGGCCGGGTGCGGCCTGGGGGGCCGCCGGTCAGGTGTTCGAAGTTCCGCTCTCGCCCTGGCCCGTTCACCACCCGTACGAGGATCTGCGTTTCTTCCTCACCGACACCCGTTTGCTCTCGGCCCGTGCCACGGCGGGTTTTCTGCGCCGCACGGAGATGGGCAGACTCCGGTTCCCGGCCGGTTTCCTCGACGATGTGCAGGCACATCTGGACCGGATGGGCGGCTGGGCGGCATGAGCGGCCGCCGCCCGTCCACCGACCCCGCGACCAGTGCGCGGATGTCGCGGCAGCGGCGGGCGCATACCGCGCCGGAGCTGGCCCTGCGCCGGGAACTGCACCGGCGCGGCCTGCGGTACTTCGTGGACCGGGCACCGATCCGCGGGCAGCGCAGGCGCGCGGATCTGGTGTTCCCGCGCCGCCGGATCGCGGTATACGTCGACGGCTGCTTCTGGCATCGCTGTCCCGAGCATGCCACCGACCCGAAGAACAACGCCGGATGGTGGGCGGAGAAACTGGCGGGCAATGTCGCTCGGGACCGCGCGACCGACGCCACGCTGATCGCCGCGGGCTGGCAGGTCATCCGGATCTGGGAGCACGAGGATCCGGTAGCGGCCGCCGACCGGGTGCAGGCCGCGCTGAACCGCTGATCCGGGCCCCGGCCACTGTGCCCGGAACCGCTGGGGGAGCGCCGGTTCGCGGAAGTAGGGTCGGTCCGTGTCCAGCGAACTCATCGAACTGCTCAATGTGCGGATGCGAGCCGTCACCGACGCGACCACCGAACTGCTCGCCACCGTGGAAACCCTCGACGATGCGGCACTCGCCGCGCCGTCCGCGCTGCCGGGCTGGACCCGCGGCCATGTTCTGACGCATCTGTGCCGTAATGCCGACAGCCTGGTGAATTTGCTGCTCTGGGCGCATACCGGGGTGGAGACCCCGCAGTACGCCAGTGCGGCGTTGCGGGATTCCGATATCGAATCGGGTGCGCCGCGACCGCTCGCCGAGCAGCGTGCCGACCTCGCGGAATCCGCGAACCGGCTCACCGGGATGGCCGGGGTGCTCTCCGCCGAGCAGTGGCAGGTGGAGGTCCGGACCAGGCAGGGGACGCCGATCGAGGCGAACCGGATCCCGTGGATGCGGTTGCAGGAGGTGCTGATCCATCATGTCGATCTCGCCGCCGGCTACACCCCGGCCCGGTGGCCCGCCGGTTTCGTAGCGGAACTGCTCGGTGAGGCCGCCGCGGACCTGGGGCGTCGGCAGAAGGCGGGTTCCTTCGAAATCCGCGCCGCGGATACCGGTTTCACCGCCGTGCTCGGGCCGGGGGAACCAGATCGGGTGATCGAGGCACCGGCCGCGGCGCTGCTGGCATGGCTGCTCGGCCGCGGCGCGGACGAATCCCTGCCGGCGTCGCTGCCGGAACTCCCGGCCTGGCGCTGACCGCCGGGCCCGGAAAGCGAACCGGCCGGCGTCCCGTATGGGGACGCCGGCCGGTTCGGGATCGCGGATCGATCAGACGCCGACGGTCGCCGACTCGGCGGCCACGGATTCCTCCCGCTGCTGCGGAGTCCGCAGTTTGGTGCCCTCGACGTCGATATCCGGCAGGATGCGGTCCAGCCAGGCCGGCATCCACCAGGCCCATTTACCCAGCAGCACCAGCAGCGACGGAATCAGCACCATGCGCACCAGGAAGGCGTCGAAGAACACTCCGGCGGCCAGCGCGAAGCCCATGGACTTCGAAGTGATATCGGGCGAGAGCATGAAACCGCCGAACACCGAGATCATGATGATCGCCGCCGCGGCCACCACGCGCGCGCCGTGGTGGTAGCCGTCGACCATCGCCTGCTTCGGCTCCTTGCCGTGCACGTATTCCTCGCGCATCCGGGTCACCAGGAACACCTGGTAGTCCATGGCGAGGCCGAAGACCAGCCCGATGAGCATGATGGGCAGGAAGCTGATGATCGGGTGGGTGTCGTCGACCAGGCCGAAGGCGCCCTCCTGGAAGATCAGTACGGTGACGCCGAAGGTCGCGGCCATCGACAGCAGGAAGCCGAGCGCGGCGGTCAGCGGTACCAGGATCGACCGGAACACCAGCAGCAGCAGCACGAACGCGGCCACCGCCACGATGGCCAGGTACGGGATGATGCTGGTCAGCAGCACGCCGTTCACATCCGCGTAGATGGCGGTCTGGCCGGTGATGCCGTACTCCATACCGAAACGGTCCTGCAGCGCGGCCTCGGCATCCCGGGCCTGTGCGACCAGATCCTGGGTTTCGGCGCTGTTCGGGCCGGAATCGGGTACCACCTGGAACAGCGCGGCCTGCCCGTCCTCGCTGGGCTGCGCGACGCTCAGGTAGTCCACACCTTCGTAACCGGCCAGTTGGTCGCGCAGTGCGGTCAGGGCCGCGTCGCGCTGCTCCTGCGGGGTATCGGAGAGATCCACCGCCACCACCAGCGTGCCGTTACGGCCCTCGCCGAAGCCCTCGGTCTGCAGTTCGTAGGCCTTACGGACCGAGGAGTCCTCGGGCATGCTGTCGCCGCCGGGCAGTCCCAGGTTCAGCTGGGTGGCGGGGGCGGCGAGCGCGCCCAGTACGACGGCGCTGGCGATCAACGTCAGTACCGGTACCCGGGCGATGATCCGGGCGAAACGCATTCCGTTGGTGACCGAAGCGTCGTCCTCGGGATCGTGCCGGGCCACCAGCGGCAATTTGGGTTTGAACAGGTATTTGCCGAGCGCGCCGAGCAGCGCGGGCATCAGGGTGATGGCGGCGAGTACCGCGAATCCGGCGGCGATGGCGCCACCGATACCCATGAGGGTGAGGAAGTCGATACCCACCACGGAAAGACCGAGCAGCGCGATCACCACCGTGAGGCCCGCGAACACCACGGCCGAACCGGCGGTGCCCACCGCGATACCGGCGGCCTCCTCCGGCGAATCCTGTACCACCAGTTCGTGCTTGTACCGGGAGACGATGAACAGTGCGTAGTCGATGGACAGCGCCAGGCCGATCATCGACGCCAGAATGGGGGTGAAGGTCGGCACCTCGGTCAGCGAGGTGCCGGTCAGGATGAGCGCACCGGCGCAGGCCACGCCGACGATCCCGGTGACGATGGGGACGAACGCGGCGACGATCGCGCCGAAGGCGACGATCATGACGACCAGCGCTACTCCGATACCGATCATCTCGGCCTGCCCGGATTCGGGCTGGGTCTGGGCGATGGCGCCGGTGAGTTCGACGGTCAGGCCCGCGTTACGGCCTTCCTGCGCGATCGCCTCGGCCGCCGCCCGGTGCTCGGGGGTGATATCCGAGAACGTCGGCATCGTGAACTTCACATCGAGTACGGCGACGGTCTTCGGCCGTTCTTCGTTCAGCACATTGAGCGGTGCGCCGCCGCACAGTCCCTTGAACTCCGGCGAGCCCTGCCCGTCGAGGCAGTTCGGCTCCGGCATGGGGGGTGCCTCACCGGGTCGCAGGGCGGCCATGGCCCGGGCCTGTTCCCGGGCGGCCTCCTGGCTCGCCGGCATCATGGCGGTGGCGGTGACGGGATTGACGACCTGTTCCGTGTGATCGATGATGTCGAGCTCGTTGAGCCGCTGGACCAGCGCGTCGAGCGCGGTCGTATTGGGCTCGTCCGCCAGGGTGCCGTTCTTCGCGGCGACCACGTACTGGCCGGTGATGGCATCGATACTGAACATCGAGGCCATCTGCGGCATATGTTCCTCGAGGATGGCGGTGGCCCGTTCCGACGGTAGGCCCGGCATCTCGAAGCTGTCCTGGAAGGGTTTGGAAAGTGTCGCGGCGGCCCCGCCGAGCAGGACCAGTATCAGCGCCCAGACGGGCAGCACTATCCATTTCCGGCGGAAAGCGAACTTTCCCCATCTGTACAGGAATACGGACACGAGGGATTTCTCCTAGCGAGGCCGGGACGGCGGGGTCGTATGTGCTGTGACGAGCTGACGGCCGACGTCGCTTTGCGGGCCCGGCTGCGCGGGCGGGATAGTTCTCGGTGCCCGGAGCTGTATGGACCCTGCCTACACGGGGGACGCCATGTATCTACCGTACGGTAGGTAGGCTACCGGCAGGTTAAGTGGAGGAACAAGCTCGACTTCCGGTGTCGGCCGGATGCGATTCCGGGGGAACGAGAGGACCGAGCATGGCTGAGCAGAAAGCTGACGAGCACGTTATCGCAGGTCGCAACACCAAGCGGGCCATCCGGGACGCCGCGGTGAGCCTGTTCGTGGCCAAGGGATTCGAGCAGACCAGCCTGCGCGAGATCGCCGATGCGGTCGGAATCACAAAGCCGTCGCTCTACTATCACTACGCCTCGAAGCTCGAGCTCCTGCTCGCGATCATCAATCCTCTCCTCGACGATCTGCGCGCCCTCGCCGAAGAGATAGAGGGAATGACACCCGACGCGCAGGGGCGCCGGACGATACTGGGCAGGTACATCCGCGCCATGATCCGGCACCGGGACGCCGGAGAGATGATGGTGCGCAACGCCGTCGCGATCATCGGCGCCGTGGCCGACCAGTACCCGGTAATAGTCGACGCCAACAGAACCCTGCGTGACTGGCTCGCCGGACCCGACCCCACCCCGGCGCGCATGCTGCGGGCCTGCGCGGCCATGGAGATTCTCACTGTCGCCCTGATTTCGAACGACGTCGTACCGGACACGGGGGATGATGTGGTGGAGTCGACGCTGCTGGAGGCGGCGATCGCGGCGCTGCAACCCGATACGGACTAGATTCGTCGCCCTATCGCCCCCCGGCGCAGCGGAAAGGTCAGGTTTGTTGTGCACATCACCGCGAAGGTGGATCACGCCGTGCGGACGCTGCTCGAGATCGCGGCCTCCGATCAGACCGTCGCGGTGAAAGCGGAAGCCATCGCCGTGGCCCAGCGAATAGCGCCCAAGGTGCTCGAGAGCGTGCTCGCGGACCTGCGGCGCGCCGGTCTGGTGACGAGCCGGCGTGGTCCGGACGGCGGTTACCGGCTGGCGCGTCCCGCCGCCGGGATCTCGATCGCCGATATCATCCGCGCCGTCGAGGGCCCGCTGGCCTCGGTGCGCGGGCTACGTCCCGAGGACGTGCGTTACGAGGGCCCGGCCGAACCGCTGCAGCGGGTGTGGATCGCGCTACGGGTGAACATCCGGGCGGTATTGGAAAACGTATCCCTGGCCGATATCGCCACGAACGGACTGCCGGAGTTCGTCGCTGCCCTGACCGCCGATCCCGGCGCCTGGGTGCGCCGGGCACCAGGCACCGCGAGCCCGTCCCCCGAGCCCACCGGGGCGACGGAAATCATGGGGCGCGCCGAGGGAGCAGACGGTAGCGTGCGGTCATCATGCTGATCAGACTGCTCCGGACCTTCCTCGGCCCGTACCGGAAACAGCTGGCGGGGATCGTGGTGCTGCAGCTGATCTCGGTGATCGCCATGCTCTACCTGCCCAGCCTGAACGCCGACCTGATCGACGAAGGCGTGACGAAGGGCGATATCGGCTACATCTGGACCGCCGGACTGCGCATGCTGGCGGTGTCCGGAGTGCAGATCGTCGCCTCCGCGGCCTCGGTGCTGCTGGCCGCGCGAGCCGCCATGAGCGCGGGCCGGGACCTGCGCGGTGCGCTACTGCACCGGGTGAACACCTTCTCCGCGCGCGAGGTCGGCGTATTCGGCGCGCCGTCGCTGATCACCCGGAACACCAACGATGTGCAGCAGGTGCAGTTGCTCATCGTGATGGCTTCGACCGTGGCGGTGATGGCGCCGATCATGTGCGTCGGCGGCATCATCATGGCGCTGCGGGAAAACCTGGGCCTGTCCTGGATTCTGTTGATCGCGGTCCCGGTACTGGCCCTGAGCATGGCCTTCATCATCGCCCGGATGGTGCCCGCCTTCCGCGAGATGCAGACCCGCCTCGACGAGGTGAACCGGGTGCTGCGTGAGCAGATCACCGGGATCCGGGTGGTGCGCGCCTTCGTCCGGGAGCGGCTCGAAGTATGGCGGTTCGAGGTGGCCAACGCCGATCTCACGGCGACCGCGCTGCGGGTGGGCCGGTTGATGGCGCTGATGTTCCCCACGGTCATGCTGATCAGCAACGTGACGTCGGTGGCCGTGATCTGGTTCGGCGGCCGGGCCATCGATACCGGAGATATGCAGATCGGTTCGCTGACCGCGCTGCTCTCCTACATCATGCAGATCCTGATGGCGGTCATGATGGCGTCGTTCCTGGCCATGATGGCCCCACGCGCGGCGGTTTCGGCCGACCGGATCGCCGAGGTACTCGATACCGAACCCTCGGTACGTTCGCCCGCGCGGCCCCTGCCCTTCCGCGGCGACCCGGCCGAGGTGCGGTTACGCGGGGCCGCCTTCAGTTTCCCCGGCGCCGACAAACCGGTGCTGTCCCGGATCGATTTCCGGGTGGAGCCCGGGCAGACCACCGCGATCGTGGGGTCCACGGGCGCGGGTAAGACCACACTGCTGAACCTGATTCCGCGTCTCATGGATGTCACCGAGGGCGCGGTACTGCTCGGCGGCACCGATGTGCGCGAGCTGGAGCTGGACGAGCTGCGCTCGCGGATCGGACTCGTGCCCCAGCGGGCGTACCTGTTCTCCGGCACCGTGGCAAGCAATCTGCGCTACGGCGATCCGGAAGCGAGCGACGAGGAATTGTGGCGCTGCCTGGAGATCGCCCAGGCCGCCGATTTCGTCCGCGCCATGCCGCAGGGCCTGGACACCCCGGTCGCCCAGGGCGGGACGACGGTATCGGGCGGTCAACGGCAGCGGTTGGCGATCGCACGGGCGCTGGTGCGTAAACCGCGGGTGTATCTGTTCGACGATTCGTTCTCCGCCCTGGACGTGGCCACCGATGTCCGCCTGCGTGCGGCCTTGCGACCGGAGACCGCCGACGCCGCGGTGATCATCGTGGCCCAGCGCGTCGCCACCATCCGCGATGCCGATCAGATCGTGGTGCTCGAAGACGGCGAGATGGCGGGTATCGGAACCCACGAGCAGTTGGTACACGATTGCCCGGAGTACCAGGAGATCGTCGAATCCCAGTTGAGTGTGGAGGAAGCTCGATGAGTGACGGCCCTACGGCGCTCGCCGGCACCGGAGCCACCCCGGGCGGAGCGGCCCGATGAGGCCCGGGGCGCCGGGGCCGGGGGCTCCCGGTACCAAAGCGAAATCGTTCAAGCCCTCGCTGAAGCGGCTGGTACGGCGGCTCGCCCCGGAACGGACACTGGTCGCGATCATCGTGGGCCTGGGTGTCGTCTCGGTGGTATTGAACATCGCCGGTCCGTATCTGCTGGGCCGGGCGACGAACCTGATCTTCGACGGTGTCGTCGGGCGGCAGCTACCCGCCGGGGTCAGCAAGGACGAGGCCATCGCCGGCCTGCGGGCCCAGGGGCAGGACACCTTCGCCGACATGCTGTCGGGTATGGCCGTCGTGCCGGGGGCCGGGATCGACTTCGACGCCGTCGGCCGGGTGCTGATCGTCGTACTCGCGCTGTACACGGGCGCCGCGCTGTTCGGCTGGTTACAGGCGTATCTGCTCAACGACGTGATCAACCGCACCATCAAACGGTTACGTGCCGATGTGGAGGACAAGATCCACCGGCTGCCGCTGAGCTATTTCGATTCGGCGCCGCGCGGAGACGTACTCAGCCGGGTCACCAACGATGTGGACAATATCTCGCAGAGCCTGCAGCAGACCATGAGTCAGCTGCTGATCTCGGTGCTCAGCGTGCTCGGCATCCTGGGAATGATGTTCTGGATCTCCTGGATCCTGGCCCTGGTATCCCTGCTCACGGTGCCCGCGGTGATCGTGGTGACCGCGCAGATCGCCAAACGCTCCAAACCGCATTTTGTGGACCAGTGGAAATACACCGGCCTGGTGAACGCGCAGGTGGAAGAGGCCTATACCGGGCACGAGGTGGTCACCGCGTTCGGCCGCAGCCGCCAGGTCGGCGCCGAGTTCGACGAGCGCAACGACCACCTGTACCAGTCCAGTTTCAAGGCCCAGTTCATTTCGGGGCTGATCATGCCTTCGACGATGTTCCTCGGGAACATCAATTTCGTGCTGGTGGCTCTGATCGGCGGGTTGCGGGTGGCCTCCGGGCAGCTGTCGCTGGGGGAAGTGCAGGCGTTCATCCAGTATTCGCGCCAGTTCAGCCAGCCGCTGACCCAGATCGGCGCCATGGCCAACCTGCTGCAATCAGGGGTGGCCTCGGCGGAACGGATCTTCGAAATCCTGGACGCGCCCGAGCAGAGCCCCGACCCGGAGCATCCGATTGCCCGCCCGCCCGAACGCGGCCGGGTCGAGTTCGACTCCGTATCCTTCGGATACCAGCCCGGTGAACCGGTGATCGAGCGGTTGTCCCTGGTGGCCGAACCCGGGCACGTCGTGGCGATCGTGGGCCCGACCGGGGCGGGCAAGACCACCCTGGTGAACCTGCTGCTGCGGTTCTACGAACTGGACTCCGGCGCGATCACCGTCGACGGTGTCGACATCACCGCCATGAGCCGGGACCAGTTGCGCTCCCGGATCGGAATGGTGCTGCAGGACACCTGGTTGTTCAAGGGCACCATCCGGGAGAACATCGCCTACGGCAACCCGCGGGCGAGCGAGGACGAGATCCTGGCCGCCGCCCGGGCGGCCTATGTGGACCGTTTCGTGCACGCGCTGCCCGAGGGCTACGACACGGTGATCGATGAAGAGGGCTCCGGGGTGAGCGCCGGGGAGAAACAGCTGATCACCATCGCCCGGGCGTTCCTGGCCAAACCGGCCATCCTGGTGCTGGACGAGGCCACGAGTTCGGTGGACACCCGCACCGAACTGCTGGTGCAGCAGGCCACCGCGGAACTGCGCCGCGACCGGACCAGTTTCGTGATCGCCCACCGGCTCTCCACCATCCGCGACGCGGACCTGATCGTGGTGATGGAGGCCGGGCAGATCGTGGAGCACGGCACCCACGAGGAGCTGCTGGCGCGGCGCGGAGCGTACTACCGGCTCTACAGCGCGCAGTTCGCGGCGGCCGCGGTCGAAGCCTGAGTCCGGCCCGCGCGAGCCGGGCCCGAGACGGCAGCGGAACGCGACCACGCAGGGCCCTTGCTCAGGCCGATGAACACGGCCTGCAAGGATGTCGGGCGTGTCCGATGGCGATGGGTTCTCGTTCAGTATCGGTACTCGCCTCGAGGGGCGGCACGGCCGGACGGGGGTCATCCACACCCCGCACGGTGCGATAGCCACCCCCGCGTTCATTCCGGTGGGTACCAAGGCGACGGTGAAAGCGGTACTACCCGAGACGATGGGCGCGCTCGGCGCGCAGGCGCTGCTCGCGAACGCCTACCACCTGTATCTGCAGCCCGGTCCGGATATCGTCGACGAAGCCGGCGGCCTGGCCGCCTTCATGAACTGGCCGGGGCCCACCTTCACCGACAGCGGCGGTTTCCAGGTGATGTCGCTGGGCGTCGGGTTCAAGAAGGTGCTGGCCATGGAGACCGTCGATGTGCGCAGCGACGACGTGATCGCCAAGGGCAAGGAACGGCTGGCCACGGTCGACGACGACGGGGTGACCTTCCGATCGCATCTGAACGGGTCGAAGCACCGCTTCACCCCCGAGGTATCGATGGGTATCCAGCACCAGCTGGGCGCGGACATCATGTTCGCGTTCGACGAACTCACCACCCTGATGAACACCCGCGGCTACCAGGAACAGTCGGTGTTGCGCACTCATCGGTGGGCGCAGCGGTGCATCGACGAACACGAACGGCTCACCGCGGCCCGCGCCCACCGGCCGTACCAGGCGCTTTTCGCGGTGGTGCAGGGAGCGCAGTACGAAGACCTGCGGCGCAAGGCATCCCGGGAGCTGACCGGTATCCGCGGCGCGGCCGGTACCGAGTTCGACGGCTACGGGATCGGCGGTGCCCTGGAGAAACACAATCTCGGCACCATCGTCGGCTGGTGCTGTGACGAGCTCCCGGAGGACAAACCCCGCCATATGCTGGGGATCAGCGAACCGGAGGATATGTTCGCGGCGATCGAGGCCGGCGCGGACACCTTCGACTGCGTCAACCCGTCCCGGGTGGGGCGCAACGGTGGGATCTATGTCGATGCGGGCCGGTTCAATATCGACACCCTGCGCTTCAAACGGGATTTCACCCCGATCGACGAAACCTGCGACTGCTACACCTGCGCGCACTACACCCGCGCCTATATCCACCACCTGTTCAAAGCGAAGGAAATGCTGGCCGCGACGCTGTGCACTGTGCACAACGAGCGGTTCACCATCCGGCTGGTGGACCGGATCCGGGCCAGTATCGACGGCGGATATTTCGACGAGTTCCGGGCGGAAACGCTCGGCCGCTGGCAGGGACGGATCACCGCCCCCTGAGCGGTGGCGCCACGGCCCGTTGTTCCCGGTCGGCCTCACCGCCGCCGGGAACAACGGATCTCGGGATCAGGAGCGCAGCGGCGCGCTCTCGCTGGGCGCGTACGTCGGTTCGTGTTTCTTGAGCAGCGCTATCACGCGGTAGGTCACCGGCAGCAACACCACCTCGCACAGGGTTTTCCACAGGAACCCGACGATCACGTAGTTCACGAACTGGCCCCAGCTGTCGATACCGATGGCTGTCGCCGCGATCGCGCAGAAGATCAGGGTATCGGCGAGCTCGCCCACCACCGTAGATCCGATGAGCCGGGCCCACAGGTGTTTTTCCCGTGTCCGCTCCTTGATCAGCACCAGGGTGGCGGAGTTGAGCAGTTGCCCCACCATATAGCCGCCCAGCCCGGCCGCCACCAGCTGGGGTGTGGTGCCGATGACGGTGCGGAACGCTTCCTGGTTCTCGTAGAAAACCGCCGGCGGCAACTGGATCGCGACGGCGAAGCAGAGCACGGTGAGCAGCAGCGCGGCGAAACCGTAGAACACCGCGCGCCGGGTGGCGCGGAATCCGTAGACCTCGCTCAGCACATCACCGATGACGTAGGCGAGCGGGAACAGGAAGAACGCGGCGTCGGTGGTGATGGGCAGGATCTCCAGCGGGCCGAGAGTCAGCGAACTGCCGGAGAAGAACTGCACCCCTTTGGTCGCGCAGATATTGGAGATGATGAGCGTAGCGGTGAACAGGACGACGAGCGGTGTGTAGTACCCCCGCGCCACCTGGGCGTACGCCGCGTGAACGGGCGCGGGGCGACCAGACTTGTCCGGGACGGGGGATTTGTTCGAATCTTCCACCCGGCTATCAAATCAAACTGTCGAATAGGCTGTAGTCATGACGAACCCCGGCGAATCCGACGAGTGGTGGAAGCAGTACGGGGGGTCGGGCATCTCGTCGGACCCCGGGGCATCGGCCGCGCAGCCGCCGCCCGCCGAACCTTCCAGCTATCCGTCGGCACCTCAGTACCCTTCCACCCCGGCCGCATCTCCGGTGCCGCCCGCGACTCCGTCGTACTCCGCGCAGCCTCCGGCCGCGCCCTACCCGGCCGCCCCGTACGGCTCCACACCCGGTTACCCCGCGGGCTATCAGCCCTACGGCTATCCCGCCAACCGGGGCACCAACGGCCTGGCGATCGCCTCGTTGGTGACCTCCCTGGCGGGATTCGCGACCTGCGGGTTCACCTCGATCGTGGGGATAATCCTCGGGGTGGTGGCGCTCAACCAGATCCGTAGCACCGGCCAGGAGGGCCGAGGTCTCGCGCTCGGCGGAATCTGGGTCGGGGTCGGCCTGGTGGTGCTGCTCGTCCTGTACCTCGTGGTGCTCATCGGCGCCGGCATCGCGAGTGCGTCCTAGCGCCGACTGTCCGACCGCGGAAACCTACGCCACGAGAACGTGGGTGCCCCCGGCGAGCTTGTCGTGCCAGCCCTGCTTGTTGGGGTCCTTGTCCAGCGTGGCGCCCATGTAGATCGTCAGTGCCACACCGGCGACCCAGCCCAGGCACGGGATGATCGATACGGCCAGATAGATATTGCGCTTCAGCGCGGCGAGCGGGGGAACGGTGGGTGCGCCGTTCGGGGCCACGACCTTGAGCCCGAGAATCTTCTTGCCCAGGGTGGCGCCGGTTTTCATCTCCATCAGCACGTAGTACCCCAGGGTGGCCGCGAAGATCAGCGCGTAGCTGAGCGCGACCCCGCCGAACCCCGCCCAGTTCGGTACCAGTACGAAGTTCAGCAGAATACCCAGCGGGAGCACGATGATCAGGGTGTCGATCACCCTGGCCGCGAAGCGTGGCCACAGCTTGCCGGGGACGCCGAACGCGGGCTGGTGGTGCCCGTACTGCTGCCCCCCGTACTGCGGTTGTGGATGGATCGTCTGCTGATAGGGCGGCTGTTCCGGCGCGGCGGGGGCGGGTGGGGGCTGGTGACCGTACGGTTGTTCCGGCGCGGTGGGCGCGGGTGGAGGCTGGTGACCGTACGGCTGTGCCGGCGCGGTGGGCGCGGGTGGAGGCTGGTGACCGTACGGCTGTGCCGGCGGTGGGTACTGTCCGGGCTGTGCTTCGTACGGTCCCGGCTGGGCGGGCGGATACTGCCCGGGTGGGGGCGCGTACGGCTCCGGTGGCGGGGCGTATTGCCCGGGCTGGTTGTACTGCGGTGGCTGCCGGTACGGCTGCCCCGCCTGGGGGTGGTTGCTGGGGTCGTACCCGCCACTGGTCATCTCGCCCTGCCTGAACTCCGAAACGTAAGACCCGGTCGCAGGCCAGATTACGGACAGCGGCCCGCGGACACCAAGCTGCCGGGGTCCAGGACCCACGGCTCGTGCGGGATCCGGTCCGGATCGAATTCGGCGAGCAGTTCCTTCGCGGTGCGGCCGGAGCAGCCGAAGGAGGCACCCAGCTGTGCGATCACCTGCTCCACGGTATCGCCGTGGGCGAGCCGATCGGCCAGGGTGACCGCACCGTCGCGTTTGGCCAGCCGTTTGCCCGCCGTGTTCAGCACCAGCGGAACATGGACGTACTCCGGGACCGGTAACTCGAGCAGGGACGCGAGATAGGCCTGACGCGGTGTGGAAGGCAGCAGGTCGTCACCGCGCACCACCTGGTCCACCCCCTGCTCGGCGTCGTCGACCACGACCGTCAGGTTGTAGGCCGGGATACCGTCGCCGCGACGGAGTACCAGGTCGTCCACCGGGCCGCGGTAGCGGCCGTGCCGTCGATCGGTTATCTCGTAGTCGGCGCGGGTGCTGCGCAGCCGTAGCGCCGCGGGCCGGCCCGCGGCCCGGCGGCGATCACGTTCGGCCGGGGTGAGATCGCGGCAGGTTCCGGGGTAGGCGCCCGAGGGGCCGTGCGGCGCGGTTGCCGCCTGCTGAATCTCTTTTCTGGTGCAGAAGCATTCGTAGGTACATCCGGCGGCGATGAGCCGCTCGATGGCGGCGTCGTAGTGCGCGAGCCGGTCGGACTGGTGGAGGACCGAGCCGTCCCAGTCGATGCCGAGGGCGGCCAGATCGGTGAGCTGGCGCTGTTCGGCACCGGGGCGGACCCGGTCCAGATCGTCCACCCGCAGCACGAACCGCCGACCGGTATAGCGGGCGAACAGCCAGGCCAGTAGCGCGGTGCGCAGATTGCCCAGGTGGAGGTCGCCCGAAGGGCTCGGAGCGTACCGGCCGGCCGGGAACAGGGCGTTCGGGGTATCGGTCGGCATCTGGCTCATGGTAGGTGGCGGACCAGTCGCGGCATCAGCCCGGGGCGCTCGAGCAGCGGGGAACCGGGGCCGGGATCCGTGGCGGCTTCCGTTTCCGCGAGTTCCCGCAGCAGGGTCTCGGCATGCGCGAGCAGGCCGGGGCCGTCGAGATCGTAGGGGAGTGCGCCGGCGGGGTGACCGGCGGCGGCGGGATCGAATGCGCGGAGCCGCTCCGTCGCCCGTTGGAGCAGTGTGCGGGCGCCTTTGCGGTTGCCGCGCTGGATATGGGTGAGTCCGACGGCATACTGCGCCAGGCCTTGCCACAGCATGCGCTCGGCTACGGGGCCGTTCTTCCACACGGATTCCAGCACTTCGTGCGCGTTGAAGGCCAGCCCTTGGTCGAGGAGCTGTTGGGCGTAGACGAGAGCTTGCCGGGGTGCGAGCTCCAGGTCGTCGGGGATTCGTGGTACGCCGGGGCTTCCGGGGGGTAGCGGGCGACCCAGCCGGTCCCGGGGCCGGGCGTTGGTGGCGCGGCCCTGCTCATCGCGATCGCGTTCGGGCATATCGCCATCATCCCGCCCGGTACCGTCGGCTGTGTGACAGGGGGGATTGACGAAAGGGCGGCCGATCACATAACAATCACGTCTGCCATTAGTGGGCCTACTCGGATTTTCGAGCATAATCTTCCTTATAAGTCCGCAATTGTACAGCAATAGGAGATCTTGGCGGGATTGGCAAAAGCATTGGCGCAGTTGGCAAGAGGGCGGCAAACCGCGGATGGACCTGATACTGTTCGGGATGCGGGGCATGATCACTTGGGTTTTTCGCCACCGCGTCAGATGTCTTCGCGGAAGTGCGAGTCCGATCCTGGCAATCCGGATATTTGCTCGCTATCTGCGGTGCGTCTGAGTATTCGGTGTGATCCGCCGGATACCAGCTAGTCAGGAATCATGCAGGAATCGAATATCATTATCGACGCAGCGAAGGAGTGCAGTGCCGTGAAGGTGGATGTGACGGGTGCTGTGTGGCGAAAGAGTACATACAGCGGCCCGGACGGGAACTGCGTGGAGGTG
This sequence comes from Nocardia sp. X0981, assembly GCF_977089955.1. Lineage (NCBI taxonomy): Bacteria > Bacillati > Actinomycetota > Actinomycetes > Mycobacteriales > Nocardiaceae > Nocardia > Nocardia sp. X0981. The sequence goes on from NZ_OZ372435.1 coordinate 1,642,834, forward strand.
GCATTTCTCGGAGACGGCAACGTAGCGGTCCGTGATACCAAGGATCACGGTAACGGGCCGGTGCTGGCCTTCGCGCCCGGAAAGTGGGCCGAGTTCCTGTCCGGAATTTCGGCGGAAGGCTTCCGCGGCGCCTGACGGTTGTACCGATATCGGGCAAGGTGCCCCGGGTCGGTGGGCCCGGGGCTTTTGCATGTGTCCACCCGCCCTGCTCGGCGCTAGGGTCGGCCGGTGATCTCGCTGGCTCCTCAGGACGCGACCATGTATTGGCTGTCGCGGCGCACCCGTAACGACCAATTCCTGCTCTACTGTTTCGCGGAATCCACCCGCACCGGCGCGGAATTGCGTGCCGCCGTCCTGCGCCGCTGCGCGGCCGTCCCCGACCTGCGGTTACGCCTGCGTGAGGACGCCACCGGGCTTGCCGGCCCGGCCTGGATCCCGAGTGAGCCCGATCCCGCCCAGTTCGTCGAGCACGAACTGGACCGGCCCTACTGGCCGGAGCTACAGCAGGCCGTCGGACGCCTGACCGAGACGGGGGTCGACGCGACGAAGTACCCATGGCGCCTGCACATCTTCCGCGGCATCCGGGAGAGCCCGGCGCCCGATCCACGGGTGACCATCGTGGTCCTGCAGATCTCGCACGCACTGGTCGACGGCCGGGGCGCGTCCCGTGTGGCCCGAGCGCTGTTCACCGAACCCGACGCACCCGCCGGCGCATCACCGGCCACGTCCGGCGCGATCCCGCGCCGGACGGTGTGGCCGGTCGCGCGGCGTTCGGTCTCGGCGGCGCTGACCCTGCCCGTCGCCATGGCCCGCACCGTGCGGCGCGGGATGGAGGCCGGGCGGGCGCGCACTCGGCTCGCGGAACTGACCGCGGCCGGGCGGGTACCACCGCCGGGACCCGGATACCCACCGGGGCCGCTCAACCGTCCGGCGACCGTTACCGGCCATGACGTCCGCATGCTGGTGTTGCCGGCCGGGGAGTTCGCGGCGCCCGGGTTCAGCGTGACGGTCGTGGGTCTGACAGCGGTTTCGGTGGCGCTGGAACGATACCTGCGGAAGCGCGGTACCGAGGTCACCCGGCTGGGCGCGCAGGTGCCGATAGCGATACCGGAACGACCCGGCGTGCGGAACAACTACCGCAGCGCGGGAGTGGATCTGAACATCGGGAAAAGCGAGCTACGGCAACGCGCCGAGGCGATCGCGGCGGAACTGGCGGCCCGGCGGGAACGGGCCGCGCATCCGCTGACCGGCGCGCAGGACGCGGTGACCGCGGTACTGCCTCCGCTGCTGCTGCGGCGCGATGTGCGCAACTACCCGCTGGACACGATTCCGGCGGAGATCACCGGCCACACCGTGGTCTCCAGCGTGCGCCGTGGCGCGGCCGACCTCACCTTCGGCGGTGCGCCGGTGCGCTTCACGGCGGGCTTTCCCGCGCTCGGTGCGGTGATGCATCTCACGCACGGGCTCCACGGGCTGGGCGACACCGTAACTCTTTCGGTGCACGCCGACCCCGCAACCGTGCCGGATATCGACGATTACGCCGAGCGGCTGCGGGAGGCCCTGCACGCGACCGCCCGCTGCCTGAACTGATCTCGCGGGGAGATCAGTTCGGATCGATCCGCAATTCCTCACGGGTGGCCACGATGAGATCGCGCTCGGCGACCCGCACCTCGCCCAGCAGCTGGGTCTTGTGGTCGCGGGCCGCCCGGATCTCCTCGGGCGGGGCGTCCTGCAGCTTCTTGCGTTGCAGGGTGAGAGCCGAGAGCAGGAGATCGGACAGGGTATCGGCCAGCTGCCGCCACTGCTTGTAGTGCGGGTCCGAGCCGGTAAGCCGTAGGACGTTGGCCCGGTCCGACCCCGCCTCCAGTTCGTGGATCAGGTCGCCGATGAGTTCATCGGTCCAATCCTGATCACGGCGCAGCGCCTGGCAGATCCGGCTGGACATACCCAGGGTATCGGCCACCGCCGCGGCGACGGTGTTGCGACGCCAGTGCTCGCCCACCTGGAGAAGTGCGACGGCATGCGCGGACTCCACCTGATGGTGGGCCGCGTCGATCTGCAGCCGGGTGGTGTCGGCCTGGCGCTGGGCGCTGTCGGTCTGCTGCTGGGAGGCGACGGACAGGGCGCGCTGGGCCCGCTCGTCCGCGGCGGCGATCGCGTCCCGGTTCGTCCGATTGTTGACCAATACGGCGATGACCGCCGCACCACCGAGCGCGAGCGAACCGATCAGCGGCAGCCACGACTGCCACCAGGCCGGGGAACTCTGAACGATCTCGATCACCTGGGGATCCACGGCGCCCATCATGGCACCGTCGGCGCGTCCGGGCGCGACGGCCGTCACAATTCGGTGGTCGGTGCGGTGCGGCAGAGGAAATATCGCGAGGTGGGAGTCTCGGTGTCATCTGCGCGTCGGTGCGCCCCCGCCGTGGAACGAGGGGCGGGTCCGAGGGGTATATGAGCGGGCGTTTTCACGATGCGACGGGTGGCAGGTATGCTGCTCGGCGGAGGATTCGCCTAGTGGCCTATGGCGCTCGCCTGGAACGCGGGTTGGGTTAACAGCCCTCGCGGGTTCGAATCCCGCATCCTCCGCCGTCGACTCCGCTGGTAGAGCTGGTTCTACCAGCGGAGTCTTTTTTCGGCCGGCTACCGGCGGAGCTGGTCGAGTACTTTCCGGGCCTGATCGCGGCAGATCCGATCCACGGCCGACCGGTTGATGGGGCTGTCGGAATTGATGTAGAGCGCCACCTTGACCGACACATTGCTGTCCTTGGCCGCCACCTTGTAGTCGAGGGTGTCGAACGAGGAGTAGTCGGTGAACCGGGAGGCGTAATAGGCCTCCTCGCCCAAACCGGTGAGCACGCCCGAGTCGTAGCCCGTACCGGTGGTGGCGGTATCGGACTTCTTCCAGTCGTCATAGCCGTACGTGGTGTACTTGCCCGTGAAACCCACGTCCAGGGTGAGGGTGGCACTGCCGGTATCGATGCCCTTGTTGTTGATCCGGCAATTGAGCGTTCCCCCGCCGAGGCTGCTGGTGGGAGGGCTCTCCCGGTGGGTCTTCTCGTCGAGCTTGGCCGCCCACTGATCGAGCACGGTGGCGTCGATCAGATCACAGGCATTGATGACCGATTCCATGCTGTACTCACCCTCCCACTCCTTCGGCTCGTCGGTTTCCCCGCCGGAGTTCAGCAGGACGATCCCGCCGGCGCCGCAGAGCAGAACCACCACGAGCAGGACGACGCCCACGATGATCAACGCCGTGGTGCTCTTGGACGAGCGGGCCCCGGGGTACCCGGGAGCGGCGGGGAAAGCCGGAGGCGGTCCCTGCGGTCCCGGCGGCCAGGGGTGTCCACCCTGTGGCGTGGGGGCCGGGGTGGGCCCGCCGGTGCCCGGATACTGCAGACCGCTCGGATACTGCTGCCCACTGCTCGGATACTGCTGCTGACCGCTCGGGTGCTGCACCGCGGTCGGATGTTGGTGCTGATCGCTCGGGAACGTGGGTACCGCGGCGTTCGGGTTCACCATGGTCGGGTCGCCGGGGGGCGGCCCGGTAGGCGCCGCGACCGGGTCGGCGGCGCTCGGCGTCTCCCACCACTTCGTGTATTCCCCGCGATTGTTCTCGGGCGGATTCGCGTTCGTCATCCTCGCCGTCCCCTCGTGTGGTGAGGGTGTCTCCCCTCCCGCTGGAGAGAATGTTAGCGATCACCGGGCCCGGTGATGTACGCCCCGACGGGAACAATGCCGCCCCCCGCGGCGAACAGCGGCGGGTAACGGCTACACTGGCCGACGGATCCCGCGCGGCGCGCATCCTGTGAACTCCCCCAGGGCCGGAAGGCAGCAAGGGTCAACGGGCTCTGCCGGGTGCGCGGGGTCCCCTATACCCCTTCCGCCGATTCCGGCGTACCGAGCCCGGCGCGATAGCGAGCGAACCACCCGTATCGGCACGACGGCCGAGAATCCCAACACCTCCCGGTCGTGACCATCACGCGGGTAACGTGGCCCGGGGCGGCTGGAGGCAAACAGCTGCCCGTAATCGAATCCACCTCACCAGGTAGTTGGAAAGGCTGTTCAGGATGCCCCGGCAAACGCAGATCGGTTTGATGAGTTCCGCGGAACTCGCCACTGAGCACGAGCTCCAGTCCGCGAACTACGCGGCACTGCAGGCTGCCGGGCTCGCTCTCGATCTGACCCGCGGTAAGCCGGCGCCGGAACAACTCGCCCTCTCCTCGGCTCTGCTCTCCCTGCCCGGCGACGGCGATTTCCGCGACGGCACCGGCACCGACTGCCGCAATTACGGTGGGCTGCGCGGCCTTCCGGAGTTGCGCGCCATCTTCGGCGAACTCCTCGGCATCGATGCGGAGAACCTGATCGCCGGCAACAACGCCAGCCTGGAACTGATGCACGACAGCATCGTCTTCGCCACCCTGCACGGTTTCCCCGATTCGCCGCGGCGGTGGGCCGATGAGCCCACGGTGAAGTTCCTGTGTCCCAGCCCCGGATACGACCGGCATTTCGCCATCACCGAATCGCTGGGCTTCGAGATGATCCCGGTTCCGATGCGGCAGAACGGACCGGATACCCGGATCATCGCCGAACTGCTCGCCGACGATCCCCAGATCAAGGGTCTGTGGGCGGTGCCCAACTATTCCAATCCGACCGGGGTGGTCTTCTCCGAAGAGGTCGTGCGCGAACTGGTTTCACTGCCCGCCGCCGCACCCGACTTCCGCTTGTTCTGGGACAACGCCTATGCGGTACATCCGCTGACCGATACCGCGGCTCCCGTGCTGGATGTGCTGTCGCTCGCCGCCGAGGCGGGGAATCCGCACCGGCCCTTGGTTTTCGCCTCCACCTCGAAGATCACCTTCGCGGGAGCAGGTGTGAGCTTTCTCGGCGCGTCGACCGAGAACCTCGACTGGTATCTGGGCCATGCCGGGAAGAAGAGCATCGGACCGGACAAGATCAACCAGCTGCGTCATCTGCGGTTTTTCACCGATGCCGCCGGGGTACGGGCGCATATGCAGAAGCATCGCGCGATCCTGGAACCGAAATTCGCGTTGGTGCTGCGGGTACTCGAGGAGCGGCTGGGCCCGTCGAAGGTCGCGTCCTGGACCGAGCCGAAGGGTGGCTATTTCGTCAGCCTCGATGTCCTCGAGGGTACGGCGACCCGGGTGATCGAACTGGCGAAGAACGCCGGTATCGCCCTGACCGCCGCCGGATCGGCTTTCCCGTACAAACGCGACCCGGAGGACAAGAACATCCGGATCGCGCCCAGTTTCCCGGCGCTGCCCGAGCTGGAGCAGGCGATGGACGGTCTGGCCACCTGCGTCCTGCTGGCAGCGACCGAGAAACTGCTGAAGTAGGTATCAGGCCGGTTTGCGGGCGTGGACGGCGAACATGGTGACCGAGAGGTGGATATCCCCGGCCGCCGCGCCCGCCGCCAGTTCGGCCAGGAGCGCCTCGCGCTCGGCCTCGGTGATCGCCCGGCGGGCCACCGCCATGGCGGAGATCCGGCTGACCAGCGCGCCCGCGCCCACCGACCGGTCCTGGACCAGCGCGTGGGAGCCCGTGCTCACCACCTCCAATCCGGCTTTGGTCAGCAGGCCCTGCAACCGCCGGCCGGAGTAGGGGTTGGTCGTCGCCGAGATGAGGGTGTCGATCACCTCGCGGACGACCCGGTGATCCCCGGGGTGCACGATCGCCGAACCCCAATCGGCGTCCATCACCACGGTCCGGCCGCCGGGGCGCAGCACCCGGGCGATCTCCCGCGCGGCCCGCATCGGGGCGGTGAGATGCTGGAAAACACGTTCGCACAGCACGGCGTCGAAAGTCGCGTCGCCGAAGGGCACGCCGTAGGCGTCACCGGAATGGAAGGTGGCCGACGAATGCGCCTCCGCGGCACGGTGCTCGGCGGCGGCCAGCAGATGCGGATCGGGCTCCACCCCGGCCGCGAGTCCGGTGGGGCCCACCGCCTCGGCGAAGGTGATCACTTCCGAACCGGTGCCGGAACCGATATCGACGGCACTTTCGCCCGGTCGCAGTGCCAGCGCCTGATGCGCCCAGTCCCGCAGTCTGTCGAGTCCGGGAAGGGTGGCTTGTAGATCGCGGATATCGACCAGCTGGTCCTGGCCCGCGGCATCGAAACGGTCGGGGCGTAACCCGAAACTGTTCATGGGTCCGTATCCATCCAGTGTGGTGGGTGGGTAGATCGCCGTGTCTGGCATGGGGGCGAGCCTAGCGGAGAGGTGCCGCGCCGCCATGGGATCATCGCTGGTAGTCCAGAGTGAGGAGCAGGGTATGGCGGAGTTGTGTCTGGCGCAGGAACCCGCGGCGGACGCGTTGCTCTCGGAGAATCCGCTGGCATTGCTGATCGGGATGCTCCTGGATCAGCAGTATCCGCTCGAACACGCCTTTCGCGGTCCGAAGAAGATCTTCGACCGGATGGGCGGCCTGGATATTCGGGCCATCGCTTCGGCGGAGCCGGCGGAGTTCGAGGAAATGGCCGCGACACCACCCGCCATCCATCGGTACGGGCGGTCCATGGCCCGGCGGATCCAGGAACTGGCCCGCTATGTGATCGAGCACTACGACGGTGATGTGGCGGCGATCTGGACTGCCGGCGACCCCGACGGGAAAGAGGTGTTGAAGCGGCTGAAGGCGCTGCCCGGTTACGGCGACCAGAAGGCGCGGATCTTCCTGGCCCTGCTCGGTAAACAACTCGGGGTGTGCCCGCCGGGATGGGAGGCTGCCGCCGGGGACTACGCCGAACCGGGTTCGCGGCGCTCGGCGGCCGATATCGTGGACGGTGCGACCCTGCTCGAGGTCCGGGCGTTCAAAAAGCAGCTGAAGGCGGCCGCGAAGCAGAAGTGAGCCGGCGGTGCCGCCGCTCGACAGGTCCTACGGTCAGCGGATACGCGCGATACGGGTGAGTTCGGTGGCCAGGCCGGCCCCATCGATCGGGGTGAGCGAGAGGTGACTTCCGGCGGTCAGCAGATAGCGGCCGTCATCGGTGAAATCCAGCCAGGTGCGATGTATCGGGGGTGGTGACATCGGGTCTTCGGGGGCGATGGCGACGGTGAGGAAACCGCGGGCGTCGATCGGCCGGTGCAGGATCTTGCGCAGCCGCTCGGCCCGGCCGGCGGCGTCTCCGGTCTCCCACGGACCCGGATCCGGGCACAGCACGGCCGCCCGCGGTTCCCGCATGGCGGGCAGTGTGCCGGGGCGCACGGACCCCAGCGCGCGGACGAGGTGTTTCCCGACGCCACGGGCGTGGCAGGCAGCCACGATGATCTCGCGCGAATGCGCGCGGATCACCGCCCCCCAGTTCCCGAAAGCCACCCCGACCGCGAGAATCGGGTCCGGGCGCCGCTGTTCCCCGTCGAACTCGTCACCGAATACGGTGATGCGCGTGACATCGGTACGGGCCAGGAAACGCAGCGTGCCGGTGAGATCGGGATCGCCGTTGGCAGGCAACCGCCGCTCCAGATCGAGGGCGCTGCGGGCGCTCTCGGTGGCGGCGGTACCGGCCGGGGCGAGGTCGATCGGGTGGGGGCGCCGGTCGAGTCCGGTCTCGACCTGCCAGACGTGGCCGAACTCGTCCGGGGTGAACACCCACTCCATCAAGCCTTTTCACCACCCGGCTCGGTAGCGTCCCGTTGTTCCGCATCCGGATACTCGCCGAGCACCGGCGGGGCGTGGGAAGGGATCTCGGTGAGGTCGTGGTTCGGGGCGTGCAGGTAATCCGGGCTCGATCGTTCACGGCCGGGATCGCGTGCGGCCGGTGCGCCGGACGAGGCGGCCAGCGGTACACCCGCCGGCAGCAGCCGCGGCGGTCGTGGTGCGGGCTGCTCGGCGGGTGCTGCCGCCTCCGGGGGGACGGTTCCGGCGGTGCCGGACAGTTCTCGCGGTGGGGCGGGAACCGGGTGGCCCCCGACGGTGCCCGCGGAGCCGAGCAGTTCGCTGGATGCCTCCGGCACGGTACCGGCGACCGCGAGCTGTTCGTGTGGTGCTCCGGAGGCCGGGGCAGGTAGCGCCCGGGCGGTGCCGGGGCTGTTTCCCGGGACGCGAGAAACGGCGGGTTCCGCGTCGGTTCGTGTTACCGCGGGTGGACTCGCGGCGGATACCGGTTGCGGCGCGACCGCTGGGTACCCGGTCGCGGCTCCGGAGGGCCCGAGGGCCACACCCGGGGCGGGGCGCGGTATCGAAGCACCGGGAACCGGGCCGCAACGTTCCGGGACGGACGCGGAAGCGGGGGTGGCCGTGGCCGATCCACCGGTCGCGGGTGTCGTGGCCGGTGGATCGGCGGCGTGCGCTCCGGTGGCGGCGGTGCCGGTGGCCGCGCTCGGGGAGGACGTGCCGGTCCGGCCCGGTTCCACGCTCCCCGCGATCTCGGGGGCGCGTGGTGTTTCCGGTGTGGCCGACGCCGGGAATCCCGCGGGGTGCGGAGACGGCGAAGCGTCGGAGGGGTCCGCGCCGTCCGGTCCGAGGTGATGGCCGGCGGGCTGTGCGGCCGGTCCGGACAGCGGCTGCGAATCGGCGCCCCGCACCTCGGGTTCGGTGTTCGCCCGGCCCGGTACGTCGTCGCCCGGGGCGGCTTCCGCGGCATCGGGCGCCGTAGCTCCGGGTTGTCCGGGTGGCGGCTGCCGCTCGTCCCGGTCCGGTGCGCCGGGACCGTCCGGCTTCTTCGGAAGATCTGTTACAGCCGAAGTTCCGGTGGCCTCCAGGGATGCCGCCGTGGGGAACCGGGGCACGTTGTCTCCGCTCACCGGAATGGCCGGGTTGTAGCGGAAGGTCATGGCGTCCCGGGCGTCGGCGGCGAGAGTGGCGGCGGTGGTGTTGTAGGTCGTGCGGCGTCCGGCGCCGGTGGCGGCTTCCACAGCCGGGTCCGGGTCCGGCAGATACGGCGGGAGCGGTGGTGGAATGGCGGCGCGAACGGCCTCGGCGGCGCGGGAATCGGCGACCACGAGCTGTTCGACGACCCGGCACACGGCCACCGAATCGTCACCGGCCCGCACCAGTGCCGCGGCCGCCCGGGCGGCGGTGGCGGCCGCCAGCCCGGACCAGTCACCGGAGTGCCGGGTGAGCTCACGAGCGAAATCGTCGAATGCCGCCTCCAGCGCGTTCGCGGAGCGGCCCCACGCCCCGGCCAGATCGGCGAGCTCGGCCGGGGCCAGCTTCTCGTGGACCAGATCCCAGATCTGCTGGTGGGTATAGGCGTCGAAAACCTCACGGTCGGGCACATACGCCGGATCTGTGCCGGTGCCCGGATCGGTCTGCCCCTGCTGTGCCACGGTGGGCCCCCTCAATCGTTCGGTACCGCGTGCGCCTGTGCCGAGGCAGCGGACCGTCTGGTTTCGATATTTATGCACCCCTGCGTATTTCGAACATACTGCCGTAGCTCAGGGGGTATCCGCCACCGCACCGGACAGGGCCGCACGCGCGGCCGCGTCGGCCTCTTCGAAAAGAGCCGCGGCCGCCAGATAGGCGGCCTTGTGCCGGAGCGCGGTCTGCTCGAAAGCGAGCAGGATATCGAGATACTCCTGCCCCTTCGCGGCGAATCCGCTGGTCAGTGCCCGGCCGGAAGGTAGCTCCGGAAAACCGCGAACCTCGGTGAGAACCACGGCGCCCGTGCGGACCAGCCGTACCCGCTCGATCAGCCGGTCGCACGAGGTGGCCAGGTGGCGCGCGGCTTCCTCGGTCATATGGAACTCCCCGGCCCGCGCGGCTTCGTACAGCGAGATTGCGGCCTGCTGCCCCAGATCCGGTACCGGCATCGTCCTCCCCCTTCGAACTCCCCAGCTCGCGATCGGAGCATAGCAGCGGAAAAAGCCGTGTACCAGGGGTGTTCGCGGAAATCGGCGAGCCGCGGTGTCGCGTGCGCCGAACGGGATCCGCTTTTTCCCGGTTCGGTGATCGCCGGGAGGCGGATGGGTTCACCATTTTCCCTCCGCGTCCGGAGAATATTCTCCGGTGCCGGGCGGTAAATATTTTCCGGATACGTGCGGAGAATATGCGGCTCGGCTCCTGTATTCCTGTCCGGTGGCGGAGAGCGGCAATTCGCGTCGTGCCGAATTCGATACGCGCAGGCGCGCGAGGGGGCGGCCGGAATGGTGGTTGAGCCCGTCGGTGGCCGCTGAGACGAGCCGAAAAAAGCGCTCCCAGCTGGGAGGACTCCTGAGAAGGGGTGTGAGGTTCGCGGAACCCTTGGTGCGTGACCCCGGCGGATGTTAATTTATTTGTTATGCCTACCAGCACCGTCGACCCGAAGCCGGTCACCTATGTGACCGCCGCGCTGGGTCTGCGGTTGCCCCTCACCCGCGAACTGTGTCGTCGCCGACGCCGCGGTTGAGCGATTCCGATCTCCTCACCGCCTCACAGCAGTATCTATAAGGCGCTCCCGTATTCGGGAAAATCAATCGAGGAAAACATATGGTAGTCCGCACCGCCGAACGCGCCGTGTCGCCGGTTTCCCCTGTTCGCACCCGTGTGCCCCGCCCGGTCGTAGCCCCCGACCTGCGTCTTTCGGATAATCCGGCCGCAGCGGTGCTGCGGGCGGCCACCACCGGACCGGTGTTCCGCGACAAGACCGCCCGCGCTACCGGATTGAGTATCGCCACGGTCAACCGTCAGGTGTCGTCGCTGCTCACCGCCGGTCTGCTCCGGGAACGCGCCGATCTCACCGCCTCCGGCGCGGTCGGCCGGCCCCGGGTTCCGTTCGAGGTGGACCACGACGATTTCGGTACGCTCGGTGTTCATATCGGCGCCGCCACCACCCGGATCGTCGTCTCCGATCTGCGCGGCCGCATCCTCGGCGGTCTGACCATCGCCACTCCTCGGACGGGTCAGGAGTTCGCCGTCAAAACCGTGGCACACAGTGCGAAATCCTTTCTGCAGCGGTGGTACAAGCGCACTCCGCTGTGGGTAGGGGTGGCGATCGGCGGCCGGGTGGATCCGAGTACCGGGATCGTCGAGCATCCGAAGCTGGGTTGGCAGGGTGCCCCGGTGGGCGCGGTGTTCAGCGAGGTGATCGGATTGCCGGTTTCGGTCGCTCCGCACGTGGAGGCCATGGCCGCCGCGGAACTGATGTTGCCCGCCGTGAGCCGGAATTCCGCGGACGACCTCGGTCGTGCGGGCGCTTCGCCCGGTAGCAGCCTCTATTTCTATGTCCGGGAGACCGCGGGTATCTCGGTCACGCTGGACGGCCGGGTGCACACTCCGAGCAACGGCCCGGGCTCGATCGCGCATCTGCCCACCGGTTCCACGGTCGAATGCTCGTGCGGCCGGCGCGGCTGCCTGGAGGCCACCGTGGGTGATCGCGGACTGCACGCACGGGCCGTCGGGCTCGGAATCATTCCCGCGCACAACGGGAAAGCCAGTTCGAATATCGGCGACCTCTACCGGGCCGCGGTGCGCGGCTCGGAGCCGGCCCGGGAACTGCTCGCGGAACGGGCCGCGGTACTCGGCCGGACCGTGGCCCTGGTGCGGGATATGCTCAACCCCGACCGGGTGGTGCTCGGTGGCCAGGCCTTCACCACCTACCGGCCCGGCCTCGCGCATGTGGCGCGCGCGTTCAACGAGGCCACCGTCCTGCCGCCCACCGATATCCGGGTCACCGGTTATGCCTCTAAGGTGCAGGAGTTCGCGGCGGTGGTCACCTCGTTGAGCGCCCTGTACGCCGATCCGCTCGCCGCATTGCGGCGCGTTACGGCGTGATCCGAATCTCTCGATGCCCCGCGCGGCCGTAACCGCGCGGGGCCGTTCTCATTTCGCGGGGAACAACGATTCGACCGCGGTGATGAAGTAGGGGAAATGACCGGCGAACCGGTGCAGGTCGCGGTCGCGTTCGAAACCACCGAACCAGTACAGGCCGGGCTGATCGTCGGCCGACGGATCGATATCCCGGAAAGCGCGGACCCAGTTGTCCGCCCGGCTCCAGACCACCATGTAGGGCAGACCGCGGGAGAACACGAGTTCGCGGTCCGCGTCCGGAATCCGCCCGCTGCTCACCTGTTCCAGGCCGCGCTGCAACCCCCGGACCTGACTGGTGAGCGTCCGCCCGAACGCCGTACGTACCGGTAGGAACTTCGGTGCTGCCAGGAGAGCGCCGCCGGCCATGGCGATGGCGACTCCGACCAGCGCGTGCCCGGACAGCAGGGCCGCGAGCACGGTTACCGTGATACCGAGCGCCACGAGCGCACCGCCCAGCCACAGCGGTATCCGGCGGCGGACCGGGGCGATGAACGCGCCGCGCTCGACGGCATCGGCTTCCATGGCCCGGCGCAGCGGCTCGACCGGCAGCCGCCCCGGCGCGCTCAACTCGGCCAGCGTCACCTCGTTACTGCCGATGGGCAGCAGTGTCTCGTAGACCACTCGCTCGTAGGGGCGGAGCTGATCGTCGGCGGGATTCACCCGGACCACGCGCCACTGGGCCTCACCGATCCGCCCGATCCACAGGTAGTTGCGTACCGCCAGATCCACTACGGTGGCGGCGATATCGGTCGGGTCGGCGTAGCCGTCCAGCAGTACGCCCGCCTCGCCCGGCAGGATACCCGCCGGTGAGCTGAATTCCGTCCGGCCGGCGTGGTGTACCAGCGGCTCGATCGGATCGGCGGGCACGGACTGGCGGCGCGCCCAGAAAACGTAACCGGCCCCGCCGGCCAGGGCCAGGACCAGGAGCACGAAGGCGATGACAACGGGCCCGGTGACGGCGAACGGTGAATCACCGGGGCCGGAGATATCGGCATTCGGAGGCACGGTGCCGGGCGGTACCTGCAGGGTCAGGTCGATCGATTCACCCTTGCGCAGGTCCGTCTGATCGAGATACAGCACGCCGTCCGGTTCGACCCGCACCTGCGCGCACGGCCGGGTTCTGCCGATCGGCCCCAGCAGGCATTCCACGATGCCCAGCTCGAAGCTCGGGCTGATCAACGAGGCGTGGATCTCGGCGATATCGACGTTGAGCACGCCGAACCAGCGGAACACCTGGCTGCCCTCGGCATCGCTGACGGTATTGCGGACCGAATAGCGGAAGACGGTTTCGCCGGGTCCGGCGTCGACGGTGAACAGATCGTCGGCGATCTGCGCGGTACCCGGACCGGTGGTTTCGATATCGGTGACCGCGAACCGGCGTTCGGAGTCCTCGCTGATCCGCACCCGTAGTGGTAGTGACATGGTGAACCGGGATCCGGGCGGTACCGTCACCCGCTCGGTCACCTCCAGTACGCCTTCGCGGTTCAACGTCATATCCAGATGGAGAACGGATCCGGCGGGTTCCTGGGCCCGGGCGGCCGGCGTGCTCGGGCCCAGCAGCGCGAGAATTCCGGTCAGTGCGAGCAGTAGCGCTACGGCGCCCCCCCGAATTGTGAGCATGACTCGTTACCTTAGACAGCTTGCTATTCTGCGTCAGCGGCTGTTGGTGATGCGAGAATGCGAGGGGGTCCGGGGGAGTGACACAACCACCCTACGGCCGTGGACCGGTTCCTCCCGGAAGACAGCCGAACCCGGCCGGTGGCCGGCCGCCGTACGGTCCGCCGGGGCGGCCGGTGGGGCGTCCGCCGCAACAGGGTCCGCGTCCGGGGTATCCGCCCGCGCCCGGATATTCCCCTCGACCGCCCGGCCCACCACCCCGGCCGGCTCCGCCACAGTACGGCCCGCTGCCCGGCTATCGGCCGATCGTCGCGCCGCCCATGCCGCCGCCCGTGGCCTATCGGGTGCCGAACGCGCCCCGGCCGCGTTCCCGCCGCAGTAGCGGCCGATCGTTGACGCTGATACTGGTCGCGATCTTCGTCGTGCTCATCGCGCTGGTGCGCGGCGCTCTGGACTCGGGCGGACTGCGGGTGCTCGGGCCGCAGCCGGATCACAGTTACGACACCGGTGCCACCGGCCCCGCCGAAACCGGGCGCAACCCGCTGCTCATCGATCCGGATGCCACACTGCTTCCGGCGAATTGCGAATACGCGCAGTGGTCGACCGACGAGGACGCGGCCCGTGCCTTCTTCGAAAGCGCCGAGCGGTGTCTGGAAGCGGCCTGGCGTCCGGTACTGGTGGACGCGGGATTGCCGTTCGAACCGCCCACGGTGCGTGTCTCGGCGACCACCGAGGGGATTTCGACTCCCTGCACCGGCTCCACCAGTGATTTCGCCGCCTTCTACTGTCCTGCCAACCGTACCGTCTACATGCCGATCAGCCAGTTGCAAACCGACTACTACAAGGACAACTGGGTGGTCTATCTATCGGTTTTCGCGCACGAATACGGACATCACATCCAGAACCTGTCCGGTATTCTGCTCGCCGCCAACAGCCAGCGGGTCGATGTGGGTGCTCAGAGCCCGGAAGGTCTGGAGTTGTCGCGGCGGGTCGAGTTGCAGGCCAACTGCTTCGACGGCATGTATCTGGTTTCCTCGGCCGACGGCGGTGCGCTGACCCAGCGGCAGATGACCGATGCGCGTACCGATGCCGATCACCGCGGTGATCAGCACGGCGATATGCGCGACCACGGTACCCCGGAGAACGGCGGGCGGTGGTTCGGGCTGGGAGTCGAACACAATCTGACCGCCGAATGCAATACCTTCACCGCCCCGGCCGAAGCGGTCGGCTGAATCAGCCGGTTCCGGAGCCGCGCACCCGTGCGCGCAGCGCCATCAGCCACTGGGTGGTCTCCGCCGGGGACGCCCCGGGGCCGATCAGTTCGGTGACCACATGACCGGCGCAGGCCGCGTCGAGCACCCGCTGGGCCACGGCCATCGGATCACCCCACGGCAGAAACGGTTTGGCCAGCAGCAGGGAGGCGATACCGTGCGCTGCCGCCCACAATTCCAGCACCAGTGGGGTGGGATCGCCGCGGTCGATCAGCCCCTCGGCCATGGCTTCTTCCACGGTGGCGGCGAAGTATCGGAAAGCGCCGCTGGTGAGAACGAGATCTACCGCCCCGCGAGCCGGTGTCGGGATAGTGGCCAGCCGGTACTGCTCCGGGTGGTCGAGGGCGAAACGGATATAGGCGAGACCGAGCCGGCGCAGCCGCAGCGCCGGTGGGTCGTGCGGGTCCACCGCGGCCCGCATCGCGGTGTTCAGGGCTTCGAACACTTCGGCGACGGCGGCTTCGATCAGTGCGTCCTTATCGGCGAAATGCCGGTAGATCGAGGGCGCGCTGACGCCGACGCGGTTCGCGACCGCCCGGATCGATACCGCGCCGACATCACCGGTGCGTTCGAGCAGTTCCCTGGTGGCGGAGAGGATCTCCTCGCGTAACCGGGCGCCGGATCCGCGCGGGGAACGTGGGCGCCCGGTCATACGCGAACCGGGGGTGCGGCGGCGGGCGTATCGACCGGTTCCTCGGTGAAGCCGATCCGGGTGTGCAACCGGGCCAGCGGTTTCGGCGCCCACCAGTTGAGCGGGCCCAGCAACCGCATCAGCGCGGGGACCAGCAGCGCCCGGATGATGGTGGCGTCGGCGAGAACGGTCAACGTCAAGCCCAGGCCCATCAGCTGGATGAACGAGACCGCGGAGGTGGTCAGGGCGCCGATCACGATGGCCATGAGCACCGCCGCGGCCGTGAAGATCCGGCCGGTCCGGGCCACGCCGATCGCGACGGACTGCGTATTGTCCTCGGCCGCGTATTCGTCGCCGGCGCGACCGGCCCGGCGCCGCAGCCATTCCTCCCGGATACGGGACAGCAGGAAGACCTCGTAGTCCATGGAAAGGCCGAAGGCCAGGCAGAACATCAGGATCGGCATGGTCGGCACCAGATAGCCGACAGCGGTGAACCCGAGCACTCCCTCGAGGTGGCCCTCCTGGAATATCCACACCATGGCGCCGAACGCCGCGGTCAGTGAGAGGGTGTTCAGCAGCAGGGCTTTCAGCGGCAGGAACACGCTGCCGGTGAACAGGAACAGCACCACGAACGTGGTCACGACGATGAGAAGCGCGGCGAGCGGAAGGCGTTCGGCCAGCGCGTCGAGCGAATCGTCGTTCATTGCGGCGGCGCCGCCGAACAGCGCGGGCGCGGGCGCGGGCACCGCCCGCAGAGCCGCCAACTGGTCCCCACCGGCCGGTGAGAACGGGTCGAGGGAACTGGTGACGGACAGGTAGGTGCCGGTGCTGTTCGTCATACCCGGTGGGGTGGACGCGAGCCGGTTCCCGGAGACGTAGACGCCCGCGCCGGACAGTACGGCGGTGACCTCGTCGACCTCGGACAACCGGGCCGCGTACGCGCCCACGGCGCTTTCGTCGTGGAAGCCGTCGAGCACGATCGTGGTGTTGCCGCCGGGGTCGGCGCGGGGGAACTCGGCGCGGATCTCGTCGCCCACCTGGCGGCTGGCGGCCGAGCTCGGCAGCACTCTTTCGTCGGGGTAGCCGAACTTCACGGAGAGGAACGGTGAGCCCAGGGCCAGCAGCAGCGCCACGATCACCACCGAGACCGGGACCGCGTAGCGCATGACCCGCAGCACCAGCCGGTACCAGTGGCTCTGCTCGGGCGCCAGGATACCCAGCGGGCTGGGTTCGCGGCCGAACAACCGCAGTAGCGGTGCGCGCAGATCCAGGGCGTCGATCCGGTGTCCGAGCAGTACCAGGGCCGCGGGCAGTACCACGAGTGAGGCCGCCGCAGCGGCGGTGACGACCGCCACTCCGGAGTAGGCGAACGAGCGCAGGAAGTACAGATCGAAGACGAGCATCGCCGACAGCGACAGGGCCACGGTGAGCGCGGAGAACAGCACGGTGCGGCCGGCGGTCTGCAGGGCGCGCACGGTGGCCGCACGCGGGTCGAGGCCGTTGGCGAGTTCCTCGCGGAACCGGCTCACGATGAACAGGCTGTAGTCGATGGCCAGGGCCAGCCCGAGTGCGGTGGTGAGGTTCATCGCGTAGATCGACACATCGGTGAAGAGTGTGAACAACCGCAGGATCGCCAGGGTGGCGGCAATGGCGAAGAGGCCGACCAGCAGCGGTAGCGAGGCCGCGATCAGACTGCCGAACACCAGGACGAGCACCACTAGGGTGAGCGGGATGGCGGCGGCTTCGGCCACGGCGAGATCATGGGTGATCTGCTCGTTCACCTCGTGGAAGGTGGCGGCCGCGCCGCCTGCCCGCACGGTGACCCCGTCGGCCGTACCGGTCAGTTTGGCGCTGAGCGTTCCCGCGCTCTGCTGGATCTGTGTTTCGTCGCCGTCCAGGTGCACCGCGATCAGGCCGGCTCGGCCGTCGGTACTGCGCAGAACGCTGGCCACCGCGGGCGACGGGGCGGACCAGTACGACTGGATATCGGCGGTGTTCTCATGAGCGCGGATGGTGTCGGCGATGTGCTGGGCCCGCGCCCGTACCGGGGCCGCGTCGACACCGTCGGGTGATTCGACCAGCAGGATGTAGTTGGGTACGGCGCCGTCGAAGTTGTCCGCCAGTAGTTCGGTGGCCCGGGTGGATTCGGCGTCCCAGGAGACGAAACCACCGGATTTCAGCCCGCCCGCGGCGGTGGCGCCGAAGATACCGCACAGCAGTGCGACGACCAGCGCGCCGGCGAGTATCGCGCGCGGGAATCGGGTGACGAACTGTGCGATTCGGATCAGCATCGAGAACCCCCGGCCGGTAAGTTAATGGCGTTAGCGTAACGCTGTTAACTCAATGCGGGAAGGGGTGCGCGGAAATCGGCCGTGAGCCGAGACCGGGCCCCGCGCTGTCGGGGTTCGCCGGTAGTCTCTGGCCGTGGCTCTGTACCGGAAGTACCGACCGGCAACGTTCGCTGACGTGGTGGGCCAGGAGCATGTCACCGACCCGCTGTGCACCGCGCTCGACACCGGCCGGATCAGTCATGCGTATCTGTTCTCCGGCCCGCGTGGCTGCGGTAAGACCTCCTCGGCCCGGATTCTCGCCCGTTCGCTGAACTGCGTACAGGGGCCCACCTCCACGCCGTGCGGTACCTGTGCCTCCTGCGTATCGCTGGGGCCCGGTGGTGGTGGCAACCTCGACGTGATCGAGCTGGACGCCGCCAGTCACGGTGGGGTGGACGATACCCGCGAACTCCGCGACCGGGCCTTCTACGCTCCCGCCGAATCCCGCTACCGGGTCTTCATCGTCGACGAAGCGCATATGGTCACCACCGCGGGATTCAACGCGCTGCTGAAAATCGTCGAGGAACCGCCGGCGCATCTGATCTTCGTGTTCGCCACCACCGAACCGGAGAAGGTGCTGCCCACCATTCGTTCGCGGACCCACCATTATCCGTTCCGGCTGCTCCCCCCGGCCACCATGCGAGGACTGCTGGGCGATATCTGTGAGCAGGAGCGGGTGCCCGTCGAGGAATCGGTGTACCCGCTGGTCATCAGGGCGGGCGGCGGTTCGCCACGAGACAGCCTGAGCGTGCTGGACCAGTTGCTCGCGGGAGCGGGAACCGAAGGCGTGACCTATGCGCGCGCCGTCGCGCTGCTGGGGGTGACCGATGTGGCGCTGATCGACGACGCGGTGCACGCGCTGGCCGACCACGACGGCGCGGCGTTGTTCGGCACCGTCGACCGGGTGATGGAGGCCGGCCACGATCCCCGGCGGTTCGCCGTGGACCTGCTCGAACGGCTGCGGGATCTCATTCTGGTGCAGGCGGTTCCCGACGCCACCGAACGCGGTTTGGTCGCCGCCCCCGCGGATCTGCTGGAGCGGCTGCGGGAACAGGCCGCGCGTATCGGTCCCGCGACCCTCACCCGCTACGCCGAGCTCTTGCACGCGGGGCTGGGGGAGATGCGCGGCGCCACCGCGCCCCGGTTGCTGCTGGAGGTGGTCTGCTCCCGCATGCTGCTACCCGCCGCCGACGATTCCGCGGCCGCGACGCTGCAGCGGCTCGAACAGTTGGAACGCCGGGTGGCGGCCGGAGCGACGGCGCCGGGTGAGGGCGCTACGCCCGCGCCCGGCCCGGACGGTCCGGCGCCCGTCCGGGCTCCGGACCGTCCGGCGGATCCGGCGCGCCGCCGCGGTGCCGAGGCCCTGGCCGCGCTGCGGGAATCCAAATCGTCGCGGGCTTCGGCGCAGTCCGGCGCTGATGCCGTAGCACCGGATGCGCCCGGCCCGGTACGACCGGCCGCCGGGGCGGGCGGGCCCGATGCGGAATCCTCGGCTCTACCGTCTGTTTCGGTTGATCACACGGCCGCCGGGGCGGCGGATCGGAGTCCGGCCGCCGGGCGACAACCGGAGCCCGAACCCCGTGGGGAAGCGGACAGGGCCCCCGCGGCCGGGGCGGAGCCGGAGCCGGGACGATCGCGATCCGCCGGCGCGGATACGGCGCATCGTGCGAACGCGCTCCCCGCGGCGGACCCGGCGGAGATACCGCGCGATACGGGCGCCGACCGTCCACTCGATCCGCCCGAAGGGGGCCCGGCGGCCACCGGCGGTGTTTACGATCCGGCCGAGGAGGATCCGGCGCCCACCGGACCGGAACTGCTGGCCGCGGTGGAGGCCGCCTGGCCGGAGATCAAGGTGAAGGTCCGGGAATTCGGGCCGACGATCGGCGCGATGTTCACCTCGGGGGCGACGGTGGCCGGGGTCGAGGACGGGGTGATCGTGCTCGCCCATCACGCGGCGCTGGTGCAGCGCCTGTCGCAACCACAGTCCTTGTCGGCGGTGCGGGCCGCGGTCACCGCGGTGCTCGGACGGGAGCATCCGGTGCGGTGGGTGGTGACGGGGCAGCAGGTCTCGCGTGGTCCCGGGGGACGGGAACGCGGTGGCCGACGGCCCGGTGATACCGAATCCGGTGATGCGGACGGGGGTCGTCGAGGCGCACCGCGACGCGCCGGGGCGGGCCGGCCGGGTGACGCGCCGGACGAGCCGGTCCACGGCGACAGCGCGACCGGGGCGGCGGAGAGCGCCCCCCTGGCCCGCGAGGGCGATGCCGGCCGGGCCTCCACGAGCCGGCCGGGTGGCGGCGGTGACGCCGAGCCGAATCGCGCATCCGGGCGGCGGAACACGTCGGGGCCACCGAAGTATTCCCGGCCGAGCCGGGCCCGGACCGGTGGTGCCACGCCTGCCGAGAACCCCTACGACGATATTCCGCCGCCGGACTATCCGGATCTCCCCGACGATCCCGGTCCGGCGGATTACGGTTACGGTGCGGGCGCGGTCCCACCCTCCACGCCGGAGGAAGAACAGGAGATGCTCGCCGAGTCGGCGCGGCCGGTTGCTCCCGGTGATCGTCGCGATCCGGACGAGGTCGCTCTGGAATTGCTGGCCAGTGAGCTCGGCGCCACCCCGTTGAACGGTTGACAACCACCGGTTCGGCAACGTTAAGTTAACCGGAGTTCGCATCCGGCGGTACTATGGGCGGGTGGCTGCGGACTCCGGTAGGGCGAGGTTCTATGGTTGGCCGTGACACGCGGGCCATCGGACACCGTCTGTCGGTTCGTGCCGCGGTTTGTACAGCGTATGCCCGCGCGGGCGACCGGCTCGCCGGCGCTGCTCAATTGAATACGGACGGTCGGTCGAACGGCCGGTCGGCGAGGTAACTCGCGTCTGTTCCGCCAGGTGCGGGCGGGCGTATTCCTAGGAAGGGACACTCCGATATGACCACAGAGGCCTACATTTACGAGGCCATCCGCACCCCGCGCGGCCGCAACAAAAAGGGTTCGCTGCACTCGGTCAAGCCGATCGATCTGACCACCGGGCTGGTTCAGGAGCTGCGCAACCGCTTCCCCAACCTGGACGAGGACCGGATCTCGGACCTGATCCTCGGTGTGGTCTCCCCGGTCGGTGACCAGGGCTCCGATATCGCCCGCACCACCGTGCTGACCTCCGGCCTGCCGGAAACCGTCGGCGGCGTGCAGATCAACCGCTTCTGCGCCTCCGGCCTCGAAGCCGTGAACATGGCGGCCCAGAAGGTGCGCTCCGGATTCGAGGACCTGGTGCTCGCCGGCGGCGTCGAATCCATGTCCCGGGTGCCCATGGGCTCCGACGGCGGTGCCTGGATGCTCGACCCGGCCACCAACTACGACACCTACGTCGTACCCCAGGGCATCAGCGCCGACCTGATCGCCAGCATCGAAGGCTTCTCCCGCGAGGACGTCGACGCCTACGCCGTGCGTTCGCAGGAACTGGCCGCCAAGGCGACCACCGGCGGTTACTTCGCCAAGTCCATCGTGCCGGTCAAGGACATCAACGGCCTGACCGTGCTCGATCGTGACGAGCACATGCGGCCCGGCACCACCCTGGAAGACCTGGCCAAGCTGAACCCGTCCTTCGCCGGAATCGGTGAGATGGGCGGCTTCGACGCGGTGGCGCTGCAGAAGTACCACTTCGTGGAGAAGATCGAGCACGTCCACCACGGCGGCAACAGCTCCGGCATCGTCGACGGCGCCGCGCTGGTGCTGGTGGGCACCGAAGAGGCCGGTAAGGCCTCCGGCCTGACCCCGCGCGCCCGGATCGTCGCCACTGCCACCAGCGGTGCCGACAGCACCATCATGCTCACCGGCCCCACCCCGGCCTCGCGGAAGGTGCTGGCCAAGGCCGGTCTGACCGTCGACGATATCGACCTGTTCGAGATCAACGAGGCCTTCGCCTCCGTCGTGCTGAAGTTCCAGAAGGATCTGCAGATCCCGGACGAGAAGCTCAACGTCAACGGTGGCGCCATCGCCATGGGTCACCCGCTGGGTGCGACCGGTGCCATGATCACCGGCACCATGGTCGACGAACTGGAGCGTCGTAACGCCCGGTACGCCCTGATCACCCTGTGCATCGGTGGCGGTATGGGTGTGGCCACCATCATCGAGCGCGTCTGACCCGACCGAATTCGGACTTTCCATTCACCAGGAGATAGAAAAACCGTGAGCGAAGCCAACATGATCGGTTGGGAGAAGGATTCGGACGGCATCGTCGTACTGACGATGGACGACCCGAACCAGGGCGCCAACACGATGAACGACCTCTACAAGAAGTCGATGACCGCGACGGTCGAGCGGCTCGAGGCCGAGAAGGACGACATCACCGGTGTCGTGCTGACGTCGGCGAAGAAGACCTTCTTCGCCGGTGGTGACCTCAAGAACATGATGCAGGTCGGCCCGGACGACGGCCCCGCCCTGATGGCGGAACTGACCGAGATCAAATCCGCGCTGCGCCGCCTGGAAACCCTCGGCAAGCCGGTCGTGGCCGCCATCAACGGCGCCGCCCTCGGTGGTGGCCTGGAGATCGCCCTGGCCACCCACCACCGTATCGCTGCCGATGTCCCCGGCTCCCAGATCGGCCTTCCCGAGGCCACCCTGGGCCTGTTGCCCGCCGGTGGCGGCATCATCCGCACCGTGCGCATGCTCGGCCTGCAGACCGCGCTCATGAGCGTGCTGCTGCAGGGTCAGCGCAACAAGCCGGCCAAGGCCAAGGAAATCGGTCTGGTCGACGAGCTGGTCGGCTCGGTGGAGGAACTGGTCCCCGCCGCCAAGGCGTGGATCAAGGCCAACCCCGAGGGCGGCGTCCAGCCGTGGGACAAGAAGGGCTTCAAGATCCCCGGCGGTACCCCCGCCAGCCCCTCCTTCGCGGCGACCCTGCCCGCGTTCCCGGCCAACCTGCGCAAGCAGATCAAGGGCGCCAATATGCCCGCACCGCGCGCCATCATGGCCGCGGCGGTCGAGGGTTCGCAGGTCGGCATCGACGATGCCTCGCTGATCGAATCCCGCTACTTCGTGCACCTGCTCACCGGGCCGGTCGCGAAGAACATGATCCAGGCGTTCTTCTTCGACCTGCAGACCATCAACAACGGTGGTTCGCGTCCCAAGGACGTGCCGAAGAAGGAGATCAAGAAGGTCGGCGTGCTCGGCGCGGGCATGATGGGCGCCGGTATCGCCTATGTGTCGGCCAAGGCCGGCTACGAGGTCGTGCTCAAGGACGTCACCATCGAGGCGGCCGAACGCGGCAAGGGCTACTCGGAGAAGATCGAGGCCAAGGCGCTGTCCCGGGGCAAGACCACCGAGGAGAAGTCCAAGGCGCTGCTCGACCGGATCAAGCCGACCGCCGATGTGGCCGATTTCGACGGTGTCGACTTCGTGATCGAGGCGGTCTTCGAGAGCACCGAGCTCAAGCACAAGGTGTTCCAGGAGATCGAGGACATCGTCACCCCGGATGCGCTGCTGGGCTCCAACACCTCCACCCTGCCGATCACCGGCCTGGCCAAGGGTGTGAAGCGTCAGGAAGATTTCATCGGCATCCACTTCTTCTCGCCGGTCGACAAGATGCCGCTGGTGGAGATCATCAAGGGCGAGCGGACCTCCGACGAGGCCCTGGCCCGGGTGTTCGACTACACCCTCGCCATCAAGAAGACCCCGATCGTCGTCAACGACAGCCGCGGCTTCTTCACCTCGCGCGTCATCGGCACCTTCGTCAACGAGGCGATCGCCATGCTCGGTGAGGGCATCGAGCCCGCCACCATCGAGCAGGCCGGTTCGCAGGCGGGCTACCCGGCGCCGCCGCTGCAGCTCACCGACGAGCTGAACATGAAGCTCATGCAGAAGATCGCCAAGGAGACCGAGGAAGCCCTCAAGGCCGGTGACGCCGCCATGGGCACCGACCGGCACCCCGCTCTCGACGTGATCGACTACATGATCGAGCAGGGACGTCCGGGCCGGCTGGAGAAGGCCGGTTTCTACGAGTACGACGAAAACGGCAAACGTCTCAACCTCTGGCCACAGCTGCGCGAGCACTTCAAGACCGTTCGCGATTTCAACGTGCCGCTGCAGGATCTGATCGACCGCATGCTGTTCGCCGAAGCGATCGAGACCCAGAAGTGCTTCGACGAGGGCGTGCTCGAGTCCACCGCGGATGCGAACATCGGCTCGATCTTCGGTATCGGGTTCCCGGCCTGGACCGGTGGTGTGCACCAGTTCATCGTCGGCTACCCCGGCGGCCAGGAAGGCTTCGTAGCCCGGGCCGACGAGCTGGCGGAGAAGTACGGCAAGCGCTTCGAGGTCCCGGCCTCGCTGCGTAAGTAGGTAGCGATCCGGGCGGGTCGAGTCCCGCCCGGACCGAACACCGCGCACAGCCCGCCCCACCGTGTGGGGCGGGCTGTGTTCATTTGCCCCGCCTGCGGCGGGGCGGGTTCGGGGCCCCCTTGTGTCTCGGGTCTTCACTCCCGCCGGTCGGTCGCTGCGCTCCCTCCCTCTGGTCGCTCCAGACCCGAGACGGGCCCCGAACCAGCGGGGACACCCTCCGGAACGGTACGACTACGGAAAAGCACGATCACGGAGGGTCTCCGGCCGGGGGAAGTCCTCCGTATGTGCTGCCAGGGGGCGAGCATCATGTGCTCCTCGTTGCGGAATCGTTCCGGAACCGGGACGGATGCGGCGGCTACTCGGGTCCGGCCCTCCAGCGTCGATCGCGGCTGCCGGGGTGCTCCCTTGCCGCGGCGAACGGCGGGGACACGCGAACAAAGCCAAACCGCCCATCGGAGTATCCGGCGCGCTACGTTGGAGGTGAAGACCGGAACGGCGACGCGGCGGTGTGCGGCACCGCGGCCGATTCGTTACGAGTGCGAGGTGGTGAGATGACTCCACGAACGCGTTCGGGCCCCCAGGGCCGCGAATCGGATCACGCCTACGTCGTCGAGGATTCCGGCGAGCCGGGTGACGCCGGGCCGGAGCCCACCATGGCGGTCGAAAGGCCGGAAGCGCTGGCCGCCGGCGAACCGGAGGAGGGGATCGTCGAGGAACTCGCCGCTCTCGGGTTGAGCGAGGCACAGGAGATCGGGCGCGGCGGGTTCGGCGTGGTCTACCGCTGTGTGCAGCGGGCCCTGGACCGGGTGGTCGCGGTGAAGGTGCTGCCCTCCGATCTGGATACCGAGAGCCGGGAACGGTTCCTCCGCGAAGAACATGCCATGGGCAGACTGTCCGGGCATCCGAATATCGTCGATATCCTGCAGGTCGATGTGACCGCCAGCGGTCTGCCGTTCATCGTGATGCCGTTCGCCACCCACGGGTCACTGGAGCGGCTGGTACGAGAGGTCGGCCCTCTCCATTGGGCGGATACCCTGCGGGCGGGAGTGAAACTCGCCGGTGCCATCGAGAGCGCCCATCGCGCCCGGATCCTGCACCGCGATGTGAAGCCGGCGAATGTGCTGCTCAGCTCCTACGGTGAGCCGCAGCTCACCGATTTCGGGATCGCCCGGATGCCCGGGGGGTTCCAGACCTCGAGCAGCCAGATCACCGGCTCACCGGCCTTCACCGCTCCCGAGGTGCTCAAGGGCGCCGAGCCCACGGTGCGCTCGGATGTGTACGGGCTGGGCGCTACATTGTTCGCGCTGCTCACCGGGCACGCCGCTTTCGAGAGGCAAGCAGGGGAGAAAGTGGTGGCCCAGTTCCTGCGGATCACCACGCAACCGGTACCCGACCTGCGGGAGCAGGATATTCCCGCGGATGTGGCCGAAGCCATCGAGAAGGCGATGGCGCAGGACCCACGGGACCGGCCGTCCTCCGCGTACGAGTTCGGCGAAATGCTGCGCGCGGTGCAGGCCGCGCACGGGCAGCTCCCGGACGAGATGGCATTACTGGACCCCGAGGTCACCGCGGTGGACGCGCTCCCCCCGGTGCACGACCGGCCCGCGCCGGCGGTGACCGCCCGCCGCAGCTGGCCGCTGCTGCCGCCGGCGCTGTCGGCCGGGCACGGTTCCGCAGAGCCCGGCCCCGCCTCCGGCTCGTCCGGTGCTGTTTCCCCGGACGCCGGTATCGATACCGGTTCGGGGCCGCAGGGTGGGGGCCGGGGCAGCGTCACAGGTGGCGCGCACAACCTTTCGCCAGGGACGGGGCGGGGCCGGCACACCACACGGGCGCGTCCATCCGGGGTCGAACCATCCGACAAGCCCGCCCCGGCGACGCTGCCGCCCAGCCCGGCGACCAAGTTCCGCCCGCCGACCCCGCCCCGGGAACCGGTGCGCCGCCCCCGGCTGCTCGATATTCTGCGCGCGGGCGTCGAGCGCCGGCTCACGGTGATCCATGCCCCGGCCGGTTTCGGTAAAAGCGTGCTGGCCGCGCAATGGCGCGATGAGCTGGCCCTGCTGGACCTACCCGTCGCCTGGATAGGGATCGACAGCGGCGACGATCACGAGGTCTGGTTCCTGGCCCATCTGATCGAGGCGATCAATCGGGTGCGCCCGGATATCGGTTCGGGGCTGGGGCAGATGCTCGAGGAACGGCCCGCGGATACGGTCTCCTACGCCGTATCCAGCCTGATCGACGAACTGCACACCAGCGGCGACCCGGTGGTGGTGATCATCGACGACTGGCATCGGCTCAGCGATCCGGGAGCGCTGAGGGTGCTGTCCGCTCTCCTGGACAGCGGCTGCCATCATCTCCGGTTCGTGGTGACCAGCCGAGACCTCTCCGACCTTCCGATCGGCCGGATGCGGGTGAACGACGAACTGGCGCAGATCGATTCCGCGCAGCTGCGGCTCACCCGCGCCGAGACCGGGGAGATCCTGGTGCGGCGCAACGGGTTCGACCTGAATTCCGAGCAGTTGGACCGTATTCACGAGGCCACCGACGGGTGGCCGGCCGCGATACAGCTGATCAGCCTGGCCCTGCGAGACGATCCCGCTTCCGGCCGGCTGCTGGACCGGCTTTCCGAGGGTGGGCACGGTATCCAGGAATACCTGGCCGAGAACGTGCTGGACACACTCGAACCGGAAATGCTCGGTTTCCTGTCCGCTATCGCGGTGGCCGAAAAGGTGAACGGGTCGCTGGCCATCGCACTCACCGGCAAGACCGAGGCCCCGCGGCTGCTCGAAGAGGCCGAGCGGCGCGAACTGTTCCTCCGGCGTACCGATGAGGACCCCGAATGGTTCCGGATGCAACCGCTGTTCGCCGAATATCTGCGGGCCCGTTTGGAACGGACCCGGCCGGGCCGGGTGAGAACACTGCACCGGCGTGCCGCGCGCTGGTACGCCGAGCATCAACTGCTGCGCAAATCGGTGGACCATTCGCTGGCCGGTACCGATTTCAAAGCCGCGCTCGACCTGCTGGAGAGCGGTGGAATGGATCTGATCGACGCTTCCCGCGTGGCGACGCTGCTCGGGTCGGTCTCGAAACTCCCGGTACAGCAGGTGGCTTCGCGTTCGAAACTGCTGATGGCCGTGGCCCGTGCCAATGTGAATCTGCAGCAGTCCACAGCGGCGCGTTCGGCGCTGAGCCGATTGTCCAATGTGCTGTCGCGAAGCTCCGAAGACGACAGTGAGGTGCGTAAACAGCGGTGCCAGGCCGATGTGCTCGCCGCCGCGGACGAAATCGCGCACGATCGCTGGACCGGAGTGCAGGATCTGGTGGCCGAATCGCTGCGTCACCCGGACGAACTTCCCGCCTGGACCGTGGCGACCGCCGCGAATATCCATGCCTACGTACGTCTCTGCGAATTCGATTTCGCGGCGGCGACCGAGAAGCTGGAGTGGGCGCGCCCCTATCAGGAGCGGTCCCGGGAGCCCCTCGCGGAGATCTTCGCCTGGTGTGGCCGCGGACTCCTCGCCTACGAGCAACTCGATGTGGCGGCCGCGATGCGGGCCTATCAGCGGGCCTACGAGGTGGCACGGACGCGGGCGGGGCCGCGTTCGCACGGGGTCCGGGCCGCCGCCGGGCTGCTGGGAGAACTCGAGTACCGGCGCGGTGATCTATCCGCCGCCGAGGAGCTGCTGGACGAGAGCTATCAGCTGGTGGCCCGAGTCGGTCCGATCGAATCGCTGATCGCCACCATCGTGACCGGGGCCCGGGTCAAGGCACTGCGTGGTGATCTGCCGGCGGCCGCGGTCCGGTTGTCCGAGGGCGCGCGGATCGCCGCCGACCATCAACTCACCAGGCTGGACGCGCAGATCCGCGCCGAACAGATCCGGCTCGGGCTCGTGCCGCCCGGCCGGGGCGTCCCTCCGGAGCACACCGGCAGTGCGGTGTGGAGCAGCGGAACGAACGGGGCCGCCGTACCACCCACCGCCCTGGTTTCGGAGGCCGGTGAGATCGCCGTCATCCGGGAACTATTAGCCGGGGACGACCGCTCCGCGCACGAACGAGCCGCCCGGCATGCCCGCGCACTGTACGGTCGCACAGGCGAACAGCGGCGACCACGAGCTCAGCTCGATATGTCGCTACTGCTCGCCGAATGCCTGGCGGCCGCGGGCTGGGTGGGCGAAGCGGCTGCTCTGCTGGGGCCGATCGTGTCGGCCTGCGCCGAAGCCGGCTGGTCCCGCCCGCTGCTGGACGCCGGCCCGGCGGTCCGCGAGATCCTGCGGGTGGTCCGCGACGACCTACCGACGATCGCGCCCGACGGGAAGGACGCGGTTCGCCCCCTGGGGGAGAGCCGCGTCTCCATCCGTTTTCTCGACGAGCTGCTCGGCTGAGCGGCTAGGGCTGCCACCAGGGTCGCAGTGGAACCTCCGGCAGCCCCGAGGGGCCCGGCTTCACCCCGAGTACCTGATGCAGTTGCACGACATTGCGTTCGAAACCCAATCGGCTCCCGGCCATGTACAGACCCCACACCTTGGCGGTGCCCTCACCGGCCTCGGCCACACAGGCATCCCAGTTGGCGACCAGGTTCTTGCACCATTCGGCGAGGGTCAGGGCGTAGTGCTCGCGCAGATTCTCCTCGTGCAGCACCTCGAGCCCGACGTTCTGGATCTCGCTGATGATGCGCCCGGAGCCGGTGAGTTCACCATCCGGGAACACGTAGCGGTCGATGAAATCGCCGGCCTTGGCGGTGCGGGTGTTGTCCGGGCGGGTGATGCAGTGGTTGAGGAACAGTCCACCGTCGCGGAGTTTGCTCTGGATGAACCGGAAGTAGAACGGGTAGTTGTGGACACCGATATGTTCGGTCAGACCGATCGAGGACACCGCGTCGAATCCGCTTTCGGGGATATCGCGGTAGTCCGAATGCCGTACCTCGGCGCGGTCGCCGAGCCCCTCCTCGGCGATTTTCTTCTGCGCCCAGGCGGCCTGCTCGGCCGACAGGGTGGCGCCGATGACCTGGACACCCCGTTTCGCGGCATACCGCGCCATGCCGCCCCAGCCGCAGCCGATATCCAGCAGCCGATCGCCCTCCGAGAGCCGCAATTTCTCGAAGACCAGCCGGTACTTGTTCTCCTGGGCCTGCTCGAGCGTCCAGTCCCGTTCGCCGTAGCAGGCGCAGGTGTAGGTCATGGACGGGCCGAGTACATGCTCGTAGAAGGTATTGGAGACGTCGTAGTGATGGTGGATGACCTCGGCGTCGCGCGTTTTGGAATGGCGCAACCCCTCCATGGCGATCCGGCGCCAGCGCGGCAGGGTTTCCTGTGGCGGTGGCGGCACCGGGCGCAACCGTTCCCAGCCGAGGGATCGGGCGATCGCCACCAGCGAAAGCGCCGACGGACGTTTGAATTTGAGGTCCGTCATCGCCTTCAGGATCTCGTACGGGTCGCCGGGGTGGACACCGGTGGCATCCATATCGCCGGAGATGTAGGCCCGGGCCAGCCCGAGATCGCCGGGGGCGTTGGCGAGATAGTTGATCCCGCGCGGGTTCCGGATATCGAGTGCGAACTCGGAATCCACCGGGCCGGTGGTGCTGCCGTCGTAAGCGGTCAGCTTGATGGGGACATCGCCGTCGACCAAGTTTTCGACCACTTCGGCGATACTGAGCCGGGTGCCCAGATCCGCGAAAGCATCGGTTCTGTCCTTGAATGTCGTCATCTACGTTGCACCGCCTTCGAATACAGATCCAGCAGGCGCTGGCCGGGATCGTAGCGTTGTTTCAACTCTTTGTAACTGTCACCGCCGTAGAGGGCGGAAAATTCCTCGGGCTCGTAGAAGGAATCCGAGTACAGGGATTTGTGTCCGTCGAATTCGGTGACGGTTTTCTCGATGGCGCGATTCGCCGCACCCTCTACCTGGCCGGGCGATTTCGGAACCGCCGACCAGAAGCCGATGTTCACATAGGTGTGGCCGGGCCGCAGTGGGTACAGCGGCCACGGCCTGGAGTCGGCCGGGCCGTTCTCGCGTAGGCGTAACGGGCACAGCCAGACGGGTTCGATGGGGATTTCGCGCAGGAACCATTCCACGAAATCCGCCGTGCGTTCCACCGGGACCTCGATATCCTGCACGACGCGCTCACGCGGTGGATTGCCCTTGCGCGCCTCGAGTTTGTCGCCGATGTTGTAGCGATGGTCGAGCGCGACCAGTTTCCAGTAGAAACTGCTGCGGCGGTAGCGTTTCGGCCAGAAACGGCGGATCCTGGGATTCTGGGTGCCGAAAGCCCGCGAGCACCAGAACCAGTCGGTATCCCACCGCCACAGGTAGTCGTGGATGGTGAGGCGGTCGCGTTTGGGCTCGGGACCATCGTGCTGGATGGAGCGGTAGTAGATCTCCATTCCGGTGTAATCGCTGACCGGGCCGGGTTCGTCGGTTTGCCGGCCCAGCGTCAGATAGCTTTCTTCAGCGCTGAAAACGACACCGTCGAGATAGTCGACGGTTTCGCCGTCGTGACTGCGTTCCCGCACGATCCGATCCAGGGCGGCTTCGAGCTCACGGAGATCGTGGAAACGCAGATGCCGAAGTGCCACAAAGGGCCGCACGGTTTCCAGTTCGATCTTCAGCCGGGTGGTGTAACCGAGGGTGCCGTAGGAGTTCGGGAAGCCGCGGAACAGATCTGCCGCTTCTCCGTCCGGGGTGATGGTGACGAGTTCGCCCGCCCCGGTGAGCACCTCCATCTCCAGCACCGATTCGTGGGGGAGACCGTTGCGGAACGAGGTCGACTCGATCCCGAGGCCGGTGACCGCGCCGCCCAGGGTGATCGTCTTGAGCTGCGGCACCACCAGTGGAGCCAGACCGTACGGGAGGGTCGCCGCGACCAGATCCTCGTAGGTGGTCATTCCGGCCACCTCGGCGGTCCTGGATTCGGGATCGACCTCGATCACCCGCGTCAATCCCGAGACATCCAGCCCCGGCGCCGTATTCTTCGCGCGGGCGCGGAAAAGATTCGAGGTCTTCTTCGCCAATCGCACATCGGCGTCCGCCGGGATGGCACGGTAGCTCGCGAGCAGACGCTCGACACCTGCCCGATACGCGGCGAACCCGGATTCGTATGCGGCCGGAGCGTGGCCGGCCTTCCCCAACAGACTCATTGCCACGCCTCGACGCTAGTCCTACTTGGTCTTGATCGGCCAGCATGGCGGCAACGTCGGTGGTCAAATGTCACATATCCGTTGCACCGCGTTCGGGTCCGCCGCCCGTTATCCGAGGATTGCGGTGTTTTCCGCCCGTGCCCGCGGCGGCGACGACGGACGACACAGGGCAGGATAGGGCTGTCACAAACCATCCGGATAAGGAGTAAACCGTGGGACAGGTCAAAGCCGGCAGTTCGATCCAGGTCGCGGCAGACCCGCAACGCACACTGGCGGCGATCACCGACTACACGGAGGTGCGCCCGAAAATCCACTCCGCGCACTACAGCAACTACAAGGTGGTGGAAGGCGGCCGAGGTGACGGCACCGTCGCCGAATGGACCCTGCAGGCCACCGAGAAGCGCATCCGCAATATCCGCGCCCAGGTTTCGGTCGCCGATACCGTGGTCACCGAGAAGGACGCCAATTCCTCACTCGTCAACACCTGGACCGTGACCCCGGCAGGCTCCGGCTCCACGGTCACCCTGGAAACCACGTGGCAGGGCGCCGGAGGAGTCAAGGGCATCTTCGAGGGCATTTTCGCGCCGCTGGGACTGCGCAAGATCCAGGCCGAGGTGCTGGAGAACCTGAAGCGCGAACTCGCCTGATACCGGGCGGCGGGCCGGACCACCGGCGTACCCGGTCGGACCGCCTCGGCCGACCGGGTACGCCGATCCGCCCGATCAGGGTTGGTCGGCGATATCGAAGAGATTGCCCTCCGGATCGGCGAGCGTGGTCCACGTGAACCCGGACTCGCTGAAATCGCCGATGTACTTCGCCCCCAGTGATACGGCCCGCTCCACCTCCGCGATCCGATCCGCCGCCGTCAGGTCCAGGTGGATCGAATTCTTGCCCGGCGTGCGCTGGGGAACCTTCAGGAACATCAGCGGCGGGGTCATCCCGGATTCCCGGCCCACGGAAGCGAAGAATTCGCTCCCGCCGGCGTCCACCGGATGGTCGAGCAGCCGCGCGTAGAAATCGGCCAGCGCGGCGGCGTCCGCGCAGTCGAAGGTGGTACAGGCGATGGTCGGGGCCATGGTGTGTGCTCCTGTCCTCGGGCGAGTGGGTGCCGCGGCATTCTCCAGCCGCCCACCGACAAGTTCGCCTAGGCGAGAACGAACGACAGCAGCAGTGGGGTCTGCTGCTCGCCACGCCACCAGGAATAGCCGAACCACACCCCCGGAACGACCTCGCGGATCTCGTCGTAGACCTGGGGCGTGACCGCCGGTGTGTAGTCGAGAACCCAGGTGGGCTCCCCGTCGATCCGGGACGGACCCCGGTACACGTACGCCGGCCAGCCGGGGATATCCGCGCGGGTCACCCGGTTCAGCAGCCTGCCGCCGTCCGGTCCGGTATCGAACGTTTTGCCGATCCAGAACGGCGGTGTGACCGGCTGGATGGCCGACGACTCGGTGACCCAGCCGTTCTTCGCTCCGGAGGGCACCGAGCCGGCGCGGGCCGTGGTGTAGATGACCTTGCCCTGCTCGACGGTGCACCGCCGGCGCAGGGAATCGATGGTCACCGCACGGGAGGCGGGATCGATCACACAGCCCTTGCCGTAATCGGTCGCCGCGCTGGAATCGGTCGTCGCGCCGGAATCGGTCACCGTGCGGGGGTCGGCGTGCGCCGCCGTGGCGGGAAATGCGCCGCAAGCAAGGAGCAGCGCGCCTAACAGGTATACCTTGAACACCGTTTTCTCCAGGGAGGGTTGGTGTTTCGCGTCACAGCCCGAAACACCGGTAGCGGCGATCCTAAGTGGAAGCGGGCGCGGACGGAATTCGGGAGCCGGGCGGTCTAGGCTGAAACTCGACCCGTCCGTAGGAAGGAATGCCGTGCAGCCCGATGGTCAGTTCGATATGCAGCAGTTGCTCCAGCAGGCCCAGCAGATGCAGCAGCAGGTGATGGCGGCGCAGGCCGAGATCGCCGCTGCCGAGGTGGAGGGACAGGCCGGCAACGGTCTGGTACAGGTGACCATCAAGGCCACCGGGGAGGTGCTTTCGCTGACCATCGACCCCCAGGCCGTGGACCCGGAAGATGTGGAAACCCTGCAGGACCTGGTGATCGGCGCGATCAACGACGCGATGGCCAACGCGCAGCAGCTGGCAGCCGAACGGCTGGGCCCGCTGGCCGGCGGGGCTCCCGGCCTGCCCGGTTTCTGAGGCGACCCGGAGTAGCGCGGTGTACGAGGGCCCGGTCCAGGATCTCATCGACGAACTGGGGAAACTCCCCGGCGTCGGCCCCAAGAGCGCCCAGCGGATCGCGTTCCACCTGCTGCAGGTGGAACCGCCGGAGATCGACCGGCTCCAGGCGGTGCTGCAGAAGATCCGCGACGGTGTGCGGTTCTGCGCGCAGTGCGGCACGGTCGCCGACGGCGAACTGTGCCGTATCTGCGCCGACCCGCGACGCGACCGCAGCATGATCTGTGTGGTGGAGGAGCCCAAGGACGTGCAGGCGATCGAACGCACCCGCGAGTTCAACGGCCGCTACCACGTCCTGGGGGGAGCGCTGGACCCGCTGAGCGGGGTGGGGCCGGAACAACTGCGGATCCGGGAACTACTGACCCGGATCGGTAATCAGGACGACGGTGTCGATGTCACCGAAGTGATCATCGCGACCGATCCGAACACCGAGGGCGAGGCGACCGCGACCTACCTGGTGCGGATGCTGCGCGATTTCCCCGGCCTCACCGTCACCCGCCTCGCCTCGGGCCTGCCGATGGGCGGCGACCTGGAATTCGCCGACGAACTGACCCTCGGCCGGGCATTCTCCGGGCGTCGCGCGCTCTGATCACCACGCGCCCCCCGGCGCGCCGGTACGACAACCGGTCACAGCTCCAGGCGCTGCCATGCCAGCGCGTCCAACCGGGTGCGGTCCTCACGTGCCCAATCCCAGAAGAGACCGGCCACGGTATCCGGGCCGTGTACCTGTGCCGCGAAATGCCGGTCGGGGCCACCGTCGCGGTATTCCACGGTGAAGATGTCGTCGGATTCCCGGTAGGTCTGGATATAGACCTCCGGGGCCCGTTCCACGATCAGATACGGATTCGGTGCGGTCAGTTCCCGCACCCAGATACCGGCCAACGCTTCGGTCAGATAAGGGAATTCGCCCGCACCACCGTGGGTCACCGTGACGGGGATATGGCCGGCGGGATCGATCAACCAGGTGAGCTGCGGATCGTAGACCGCGTAGTCCCGCGGTGTCGCCACCTGGAACAGCAACTCCCGGACGAAACCGATAGCGTCATAAGGGCTGGGCACCTGGAGGACGGTTCCGGTCGGCGCCTCACCCAGCGGCGACACACTCAGGAAGGTATCGGCCTCCGGGAGTTCGGCGTTGCGGTCGTTCAACTCCGCCGCCAGCGCCGCGACGTCGGCGGTCACGGGCCGCCCCTGCTGGGTCGCGAGATACGCGTCGACCTCGGCGGGGGTGGAGGCGACACCGGACGGCAGCAGCACGTGGTCGTAACTCACCCGACCAGCCTAGGCTGTGTTGATTGCGGCGCCTGCGGCGCCGCGGGTCGGGGCCCTCGGGACCCCGGGTCTTCACTCCCGCCGGTCGGTCGCTGCGCTCCCTCCCTCTGGTCGCTCCAGACCCGGGGCGGGCCCCGACTGTGTTGATTGCGGCGCCTGCGGCGCCGCGGGTCGGGGCCCTCGCGGCCCCGGGTCTTCACTCCCGCCGGTCGGTCGCTGCGCTCCCTCCCTCTGGTCGCTCCAGACCCGGGGCGGGCCCCGACCATGGGGGGATCGTCTGGGGGAGGTGGGGTGAGCTCAGGCGCGGAGGCGTTCGCGGCGGAGTTGGGCCACTTCGGGGAGGTCCAGGGGTGGGAGCGAGTCCACGCCCAGGGCACGGCACAGCAGGTGGTCGGCCAGCTCCGGGTTGCGGGCCAGGGCGGGACCGTGCATGTAGGTGCCCAGGACCGAGCCCTGTACCACTCCTTCCAGCCCGTCCCCGACACCGTTGCCGATACCTCGGGTCACCTTGGCCAGGCCCGTGGCATCCGGGCCGAGGCTGGTACCGCCGCGGTGGTTCTCGAAACCGGTGAGTGGGGCGGACAGGCCGTCGATCAGCGGTGTGGTGGTCACCTCGCCGATGGCGCGGCACTGCCGCGGGGAAGTGGTGGCGTCCAGCAGCCCGACACCCTCCACACGTTCGCCGCTGGAGGTTTCGTACCAGCGGCCCAGAACCTGGATGGCCGCGCAGATCGCCAGCACCGGGGCACCGCGTCCGGCCGCGGTCTGCAAACCCGGATAGCGCAGCAGGTGACGGGTGGCCAGCCGCTGCGCCGAATCCTCGGCGCCGCCGAGGGTGTAGACGTCCAGTGAGTCCGGCACCGGGTCGGGCAGGGTGATTTCCACGATCTCGGCGTCGATATCGCGCAGGCGCAGCCGCTGGCGCAACACCAGCGCGTTACCGCCGTCACCGTAGGTGCCCATCACATCGGGCAGGACCAGTCCGATCCGGACCGTCGATTCACTCATTTCGCCCGCTCCTGAAGGTCCCGGTTGAGATCACGGAAGGCCGTGTAGTTGGCCAGCACCTCGACCCGGCCGGCCGGGCAGGAGGCGATGGCCTGCACCGGGTCCGGCACCGTCGTATGGGCGACCCCGGCGTAGGTCAGCCGTACCGCGAGATCGGTGGCACGTTCGCCGGACGCCACCACCTGCACGTCCTCGAAATGCTCGAACCGCACATCCCACAGCCAGGACAGGTCCTCACCGTCGGGGACCTGCCCGTTCACCGCGATCACCAGGCCGGCGGCCGAGTGGTCGATCATGGACAGCGCTTCCTGCCAGCCGGCCGGGTTCTTGGCCAGTAGCAGCCGGGCGGCGTGTTCGCCGACCTCCACGGTCCGGTACCGGCCCGCGATCTCCTGCACGGTGCCCGTGGCGGCGCAGGCCTGCTCCGCGTCCGCGCCCAGGGCCACCGCGGCGGCCACGGCCTGCGCGGCGTTACCGCGGTTGGCCCGGCCGGGCAGTGCCAGCCGCAGCGGCACGCGGAACCCCTCCGGGCCGCAGAGTTTGTCACCGTCGAGCCACCAGTCCGGCTTCGGGCGGGAGAAATCGGCGCCGGTGCTGCGCCAGTGCGCACCCTCCCAGAGGATCGGTTCGCCACTGCGTGGGCAGCTGGTGGCATCCATCGCCCAGCCGCTGCCCGCCGCCACCCACACGACGTTCGGGTGGTCGTAGGCGATGGAGGTGACCAGGACGTCGTCGCAGTTGGCGATGACGACCGTATCGGGATGCCGGGCCAGGCCCGAGCGCAGCCGGCGCTCGATCATATTGATCTCGCCGACCCGGTCCAGCTGGTCGCGGCTCAGGTTCAGCAGCACCACGGCTTCGGGTTTCAGCGAATCGGTGACATGCGGCAGATGTAGTTCGTCCACCTCGATCGCGGCCAGCGGCGCGTTCCGGTGCACGTTGAGCGCGGAGACGATGCCCGCGTCCATATTCGCGCCGTCGGCCTGGGTGGCCACCTCCCCGAGGGTGCTCAACGCGGCGGTGGTCATCCGGGTGGTGGTGGATTTGCCGTTGGTCCCGGTGATCAGCACAGTGCGCCGCCCCCGTCCCAGCCGGTTCATGATCTGGGGATCGATGCGCAGCGCCAGTAAGCCGCCGATCATCGATCCGTTGCCCCGGCCGGCCCGGCGTGAGGCCCACGCCGCCGCTCCGGCCACTCCGAGAGCTATTCGCCCTCGCACCGATATATCTGCCACGCCGCGCAGTCTAGTGATCGGCCGCCACCGCGCTGACGGCACGCGCGACAGTTCACACCCCGGTGATATCCGGGCTCCGGGACGACCGCCACCGGCAGCATGTGGACCGTCCGCGGGGAACGGTTCAGAACGGGATATCGAACATGTTCGGCCGCCCGGCGGCGTAGTGGTCCGCGTCGGCGCGGCGCAACGGTTCGAGTTCGGGAGCGCGGTAGAGGGTGTATGTCCGGCAGCGCGGCGCATCCGATCCGGTGACGTCCAGCAGGGCGTTCACCGCCGCTCTGGCGGATTCGTTGGCGCCTTCCATTGTGGCGAGGTCGATATTGGTCCGTACGTAGTCACCGGCCAAGTAGAGATTCTCCACACCACCGTGCGGTTGCGGCCGGGCCTCCCACGAGCCGGCGGTATTGATCAGCAGTGGATCGGCGTTGGTGTTCTCCCCGCGGGCGCTGTCCCAGCGGATACCGGGGTCGAGGAACCACGAGTGCAGGTCCGCCTCGCGCAGTATTTCGGTGCTGTCGTTGAGATGCGCGAGGATCTGTGCCCAGGTCTCGCGGGCGATCTCCTCATGGGTGCATTCCTTGGCGGTTTTGCCGAACAGGATGCCGGGGGTGTTCCAATCCGAGATGTCCACCGATAGGCAGTCCAGGACGGTGCCGTCCCCGTATTCGGGCAGTTTGCGCGCCCACAGGGTGTTCTGCGCGATGGAGGTGAGTGACCAGGGTGAGTCGATATAGGCGGTATGACCGCCCCCGAGCTCCGGCCGGCGGCGCAGATAGAACTGGATCCCGCTCATCCAGTCCGTGTACAGCGTGCTCATCGCGGCCAGTTCCGGCCAGGCGTCGAGGATATCGGCGTTCCACAGGTCACGGGCACGTTCGGCGGGCAGTGCCACCACGAAATGATCCGCTGTCACGGTCTGTTCCCCGGCGCCGGTGACGACCCGCGCGCCGGTGATCCGCCGGTCCCGGACCTCCAGCCCCCGCACCTCCGCACCCACCTCGAACCGGACCCCGAGTTCACGCAGCCGCGCGACCCAGGGATCGATCCAGGCGGTATTGGTCGGCCCGTCGAGTACTCGGTCGAGATCGCCGTCGTTGCCTATCTGCAGCGGGTTCCCGAGGAACTGCTCGCCCATGGTCCCGATGGTTCGCACACTGGCCAATTCGTCTTTCGCCGCGACCAGCAGGCTGGTGAGCGTTCGCGACACCAGGGCACGGAACTCGTGCGACCGCTGGTGGGCGCCCACGAACTCCGCCCAGGAAGTGTGCTCCCACTGCCCGAAGCGGCGGGCGTCGCAACTGGTGTTGAACACCAGCAGCCGGTTCGCGAAGAACAGGCCCTCGGTGGCCGGCATCTTCAGGGTGGTGGAGATCATGGAGGCGAGGCTTTCGCGCATCCCCTCCGGAGTCGCGGCGGCCATATGGGTGAAGCCCAGTGGTGTCCGGATATCCTCCCCGCCGGCCCGGGAGAACCGGGCGTCGGGGACCGAGGCCAGATTGTCCCAGACCCCATTGGGGTTTTCCCCGAACGGGATTCGCCGCATGGTATCGGGGATGTGCTGGTAGAAGCCGGGAAAGAAGCGGAACCCGTGCTCGCCGGGCAGGTCGGGGCGGCCGTCGGTCCCGCTACCGGGCACCGGCATACTGCGTGCTTTGCCGCCGAGCGCCCGGCGCTCGTAGACGGTGACGGCGAAACCGCGTTCGGCGAGTTCGTGGGCCGCGGTGAGCCCGGCCACCCCACCACCCAGCACGGCGACCCGGGCCCGCGGGGTGGCGTGGGCCGTACGTCCCGGTAGTGTCCCGGCGGCCAGTGCCCCGATGCCCGCGGCCGCGGTGGCCCGCAATACGGTGCGCCGGGAAAGGGCTCCGCCCCCCACGCCGGCTCGCCGATCGGATGACGGCGCGGGCTGCCGATCTTGTGCCATATGTCTACTACTGCCTAACCCGGATCAGCTGTGTCGCTCGGGCCATACTCTAAACGGGCGCTGCGCTTCCCGGTGCATCGCCCGCCGCGGCCCGGCCGCTCAGCGTGCCACGACCGGTAGCGAAGCCGGGTGGTGCGCGCCGGCCGGTTCCGAGGTGGGTGCGCCGCCCTGTCGCGGGGTGCTCGTGGCCACGAACGCGCCGACGATCACCACCACCCCGCCGGCCAAGCTGAGCGGCGCGGGTGTTTCGCCCAGGAAGAGCCACGCCGAGGTGAAGCCGACCACCGGGACGAGTAGCGACAGCGGCGCCACGCTGCCCGCGGGGTACCGGCTCATCAGGTAGGTCCACAGCCCGGATCCGACCACCGTCGCGAGCACGACGGTGTAGGCCAGCGCCACCAGGGCCGGCCAACCGTCGGCGGTGAACGTGTCCGCCAGTGCCCGTGCGCCGGTCGCCGGGCCCTCCAGAACCAGCGAAAGCCCGAACAACGGAAGTACCGGTACAGCCGTGATCCACAGGGTCAGGTGCAGCGGGTTGCTCCCCGGTGCCTCGACGGTCGCTTGGCGGGCACCGATATTCCCCAGGGCCCAGCCGAATCCGGCCGCCAGGGTGAGCAGTACCGGTAGCAGTGCCGCGTGGGCGAACTGGTTCCAGCCGATCAGTGCCATTCCCGCGACCGCCACGCCGAGCCCGGCGAACTGCTTCGGCCGCAATCGTTCTCGCAGCAGGACAGCGCCGAGCAGCACCGTGAACGGCGCCGAGGACTGCAGCACCAGCGAGGCCAGCCCCGTCGGCATACCCACATGCATGGCGGTGAACAGGAAAGCGAACTGCAGAATGCCGAATCCGGCCCCGTAGAGCAGGATCCAGCGCGTACGGACCGCCGGTCGCGGAACGAACAGCAGCACCGGTACCGCGATCACCGCGAACCTCGCCGCCGCGAAGAAGAACGGCGGCAGGTGGTCGAGCCCCACGCGGATAGCCAGGAAATTCAGGCCCCACAGGAGGACGACGGTCGAGGCGAGCAGACGGTCACGGGAGGTCACCGACCCATCGTGGGTGGGGGCGAACTGTGAGGACAATCGAATTGTTGTGTACGGACGATTTAGTATTGCTTGATCATGAGCGGCATTACGTCACTGTCCGTGGAACGGCTGCGTATCCTGCGGGAATTCGCCGACCGCGGTACGGTCGGCGCGGTCGCCGCGGCACTGTCCCTGACGCCGTCGGCGGTATCACAACAGTTGAAGGTGCTGGCCAGGGAGGCGGGCGTCACACTCCTCGAACCCAGCGGCCGCCGTATACGGCTCACCGACGCCGGGCAGGCGCTGGTGGTCCGGGCCGACGAGGTACTCGCCGCGCTCGACCGCGCGGTCGCCGAGATGGCGCACTATCGCGGCTCCCCGCACGGACAGGTCCGGGTCGGGGTGTTCCCCTCCGGTGGTGCGCTGCTACTACCCCATGTCCTGCCCGCGATGGCGGGTAGCGGGGTGGAGATCGTGGCCGGGGACGAGGACGTACCGCCGCACGAGACACCCCGGCTGCTCGCCGACTACGATATCGTCCTGACCCATCGCGACGAACGCGCGGCGCCGGTCGCCGGTCCGCGAGTGAGCTCACGGGTGCTCATGCGAGAACCCATCGATGTGCTGGTGGCCCCGGACCATCCACTGGCCGGAAAGCCCACCGTATCGGCCGAGGAACTCGCCGAAGAGGCCTGGCTGAGTGTGCGCGGCGGCTTCCCGGTCGACGACGTACTGCGCTCGATCGCCACGATCACCGGTGTGGAGCCGCGTATCGTACAGCGCCTCAACGATTTCCGGATGATCGAAACACTGGTGGCCGCCGGGTACGGGGTGGCGCTGATGCCGCGCTATGTGGTCACCCACCCCGGACTGTGCCAGCTGAGGCTGTCCGGGGTCCGCGCGGCCCGGCTCTACGACCTGGTCACCAGGCCGCGCGCCCACAGCCGGCCCGCCATCGCCGCGGTACTGGAATCGTTCGCGGCGGCGGCCCGGCGCGTCACCGCCGAACCGCCCCCGGATCAGTAGCGGTTGCCGTACGGGTAGCCCTCGACATTGGCGAAATCGTCGGCGACCATGGCGGCCAATTCCAGCAGCGCCTGCCGGGTCGGCTTGCTCACCAGCTCCAGATCGATCTCCGCGCCCTCGGCGAGATGATCGTCGAAGGGAACCACCTGCACGGCGCGGGTGCGATCCAGGAACAGCCGGCGCAGGTGATCCAGGTTCACCGAGGTGGAGCCACGCCGCGAAGCGTTCACCACCACCACGGTCTGCTTCACCAGATGTGAATAACCGTGATAGTCCAGCCAATCCAGGGTGGCCGAGGCGCTGCGTGCACCGTCGATGGCGGGTGAGGTCACCAGCACCAGCGAACTCGCCATATCGAGCACCCCGGCCATGGCCGAATGCATCAGGCCGGTACCGCAATCGGTGAGGATGATGTTGTAGAACGACTGCAGGATCCCGATGGCCCGGCGATAATCCGCCTCGCTGAACGCCTCCGAAACCGCCGGATCCTGTTCGCTGGCCAGTACTTCCAGCCGGCTCGGCGATTGCGAGGTATGGGCCCGCACATCCGAATAGCGCGTGATGTTCTGGTCTTCCAGCAGATTACGGACCGTGGAGCGGGTCTGCCTGGGCACCCGGTGGGCCAGGGTACCCAGGTCCGGATTGGCGTCGATCGCGATGACCCGGTCGCCGCGCAGGGAGGCGAAGGTGGCGCCCAGGCCGACCGTGGTGGTGGTTTTGCCGACCCCACCCTTGAGCGAGAGGATGGCGATCCGGAAATCACCGTAGACCGGGGCGTTCACTCGGCTCACCAGATCGCGGTGCACCACATCGGCGGCCGACTCGCCGGGGTTGATGACCCCGCGCGACACCTTGTGTACCGCCCGCCGCCAACCGCCGCGCGGCGCTTTGCGCGCCCGCTTGAGCAGATTCAGATCGTTGACCGAATGCCCGAGCTGTCCGGGTTCGGGCATATGCTGCGGCTGGAACTGCTGCTGCCCCGGCTGCGCGACCTGCTGGGGCGGTTGCGCGGGTGGCTGCTGATCGGCGCCCGCGCCCCAGTTCGGTTGCTGGAACTGCCCGGTCGGCGGATTGTGCGCCGGCGCGGCCTGCTGATACGGCGGTTGCTGCACGGGCGGCGCGGCCGGTATCGGCGGCGGCGCCCAGCTGTAGATCGGACCGCCGGACGGTTCACCTGCCGGTGCGGCTCCCTGCCCGGCATCGGGCGCGCCGGGTGGTGCGTAACCACCGGGCTGCTGATCGGTGCCGGGGGGCGGAGTGAACTGGCCGGCGCCTTCCGGGCCCGGGCCACCGGGGCCGGGCGGGGCGAAGAACTGTTGTTGTGGATCAACTTGGGCCGGATAAGGATTCGCACCCGCAACCGCGGCTTGCCCGCCGTTCGCCGCCTGCGGCAGCGCGAAGGGGTCGGGCTGATCGAACTGGGCCGGTCCCGGCGCGGCGGCCTGGAACTGATTCGGATCCGGCTGAGGGTATTGCCCGCTGCCGTAGCCGGTGTTCGCGGCCTGGGCCTGGTTCGGGTCCGGCTGCTGGAACTGGCTACCGGGGTATCCGGCGCCGGAGTCCGGCTGTGGGTACTGGCCGCTGCCGTAACCGGTGTTCTGCGCCTGGAATCGGCCGGGGTCCGGCTGCTGGAACTGGCCGCTGCCGTGCGCCGGGAACTGCTCCGGCGCGGCGGGTGCGCTGAACTGCCCGACCGGCGCCGGTGGCGCGAAGCCACCGACCGGTGCGTCGCCGTACAGGGGGC
The DNA here is from genome assembly GCF_977089955.1 of Nocardia sp. X0981. NCBI lineage: Bacteria > Bacillati > Actinomycetota > Actinomycetes > Mycobacteriales > Nocardiaceae > Nocardia > Nocardia sp. X0981. The sequence goes on from NZ_OZ372435.1 coordinate 1,685,369, forward strand.
CGTTGCCCGCCGGGACCTGTGCCTCCGGCGGTGGCGCGAACCCGTTCTGCCCGTCCCATGGGGCCGGTTCGGCGGCAGCGGCCGGCTGCTGCTCTTCCGGTGCGTCGTTGCCCGCTGCCGGGCCGGCGATATCGCCGGGAACGGATGCCTGCGGACCCGCGGTGTCGCCTTTTTCCGAATCGGCGACCGGAAGCTCGTTCGCACCGGGCGCGGGATCGGCGTCACCGGCGGAATCGGGTCCGCCGACCGGCTCGGGATCGGCGCTCACCGCGTCCGCGGGTTGCGCGACTTCCGTTTCGCCGCCACCGCTGGCGGTATCCGCCGGTTGACCCGGGGGCCAGGGCTTGGAAGTCGGGTCGTGTTCGTCAGTTGTCACAGTTCCCCCATCTGCTCGGGTTTTTCGAGCAGAGAGCTCGGCGGCGTGGAGTCCAGACCAACGCTAGCAGGTGCGGGAGGTATCGCATGTCGGGCGGTTTACCGCATTCGGCCGCCGTACCCACACGGGTACGGCGGCCGAATGCGATGAACCGGAGCGGCTACCGCTTCGCGGCCCGGTTCACCGCCGAGACAACCGCGCGCAGCGAAGCCGTGGTGATCGAGGTGGCGATACCGACACCCCAGACGATGCGGTCCCCGATCGCGCATTCCACATAGGCCGCGGCCTGGGCATCGTCACCGGCGGACAGCGCGTGCTCGGAATAGTCGAGCACCTCCACCTGGTAGCCGACCGCCGCGATGGCATCGACGAACGCCGCGAGCGGACCGTTACCGCTACCGGTGACCTCCTGCTCGACCCCGTTCACCTTGACCACCGCGGTGATGGAGTCGGTGCCGCCGTCGGTTTCGGCCGCGGTCACCTTCTGGCGCATCCGCTCCAGCGGCAGGAGGGGGTTCAGGTATTCGTCGGCGAAAACATCCCACATCTCTTTGGGCGTCACCTCGCCGCCCTCGCCGTCGGTGATCTGCTGGACGACCTGCGAGAACTCGATCTGCAACCGGCGCGGCAGCACCAGCCCGTGATCGGTTTTCATGATGTAGGCCACGCCGCCCTTACCGGACTGCGAGTTGACCCGGATAACGGCCTCGTAGGTCCGGCCGACATCCTTCGGGTCGATCGGCAGGTAGGGCACCTCCCAGGAGATATCGTCCACATCGGCGCCGGTCGCGTCGGCCTTCGCCTTCATCGCGTCCAAGCCCTTGTTGATCGCGTCCTGATGGCTGCCGGAGAACGCGGTGTACACCAGATCGCCGCCGTAGGGGTGCCGTTCGTGCACCGGCAGCTGGTTGCAGTACTCCACGGTGCGGCGGATCTCGTCGATATCGGAGAAGTTGATCTGCGGGTCCACGCCCTGGGAGAACAGGTTCATTCCCAGCGTCACCAGGCATACGTTGCCGGTCCGTTCGCCGTTGCCGAACAGGCAGCCCTCGATCCGGTCGGCACCGGCCTGATATCCGAGCTCCGCGGCGGCCACCGCCGTACCACGGTCGTTGTGCGGGTGCAGCGACAGGACGATCGAATCACGCCGGGCGAGGTTGCGGTGCATCCATTCGATGGAATCCGCGTAGACGTTCGGCGTCGCCATCTCCACCGTCGCGGGCAGGTTGATGATCAGTGGTTTCTCCGGCGTCGGCGCGATGATCTCGGAGACCGCGTCGCACACCTCTTTGGCATATTCCAGCTCGGTGCCGGTATAGGACTCCGGGCTGTACTCGTAACGCCAATTCGTCTCCGGATAGCGCTGCTCGATCTCCAGGCACAGCCGGGCCGCGTCGGTGGCGATCTTGCGGACCGCCGCGCGATCGGCCCGGAACACGACCTGCCGCTGCAGGATGGAAGTCGAGTTGTAGAAGTGCACGATCACGTTCGCGGCACCCGAGCAGGCCTCGAAGGTGCGCTCGATCAGTTCGGGACGGCACTGGGTGAGTACCTGAATGGTGACATCGTCGGGGATGGCCCCGTCCTCGATGATCTCCCGGACGAAGTCGTAATCGGTCTGGCTGGCCGAGGGGAAACCGACCTCGATCTCCTTGTAGCCCATCCGCACCAGCAGATCGAACATGCGTCGTTTCCGGGCGGGGCTCATCGGATCGATCAGCGCCTGGTTCCCGTCGCGCAGGTCGACAGCGCACCAGCCGGGGGCGCGATCGATGACCTTGTCGGGCCAGGTGCGATCGGGGAGCGTGACGGGTTCGATTTCTTCCGCGAACGGCTGGTAACGGAAGACCGGCAGGGACGAGTTCTTCTGCTTGTTCCACGCGGGCTGGTCGGCGGGCGCGGGCTTGGCAGGCGCGGTGATGGTGCGCGTGCCGGATACGAAGGCGTCAGCGGGTGACATGCGATTTCTCCGTGAGTGAGGTTTTTCCCGAGTTGGGTCGACCGGCGCGGCGGAACCCCGCGACGGGAGCCGGTCCGATCAGACCCCGTCGCGGCGGCTGAGAAGAAGTGCCCGCTGCATGACCTGAGTGAGTCTACCTCCTCCGTTCGGGGCGCTGCCAAGGCGGTCGGGAGCGGGCGTGTTCCCCGTTCCGGTTTCGGAGGGCACGGGCGGGACCTCGTATGAGGAGGTCTCTTGCACTTATCAACGCTGGTCACGAAGATATTCCCGGCCCCGGCCCCGGCCCCGGCCCCGGCCCCGGCCCCGGCCCCGGCCCCGGCGCGAGCCGGTCGTGGGTCCCTGTGCGGTGATGCTGCGCTACCCGCCCAGGTCCGTCGCGCAGTCCCGTCGCGGTCGCTGTGTTGTTCGTGGCGCTCGCGGGTCCCTGCGGGTGTCACGCTGCGCTACCCCCTCCGGGCCCGTCGCGACCGCCGGGGGACCGGGCGCTAGCGTCCCTGGTCAGGATTGCGAGTGACCGGACGCCGGTCCGGAAAGGTCGAGGGTTCGAGCATGACTTGGCTGGAGATGCTGGCCGTTTTCGGAGCGGGTATCGCCGCGGGCGGGATCAACACCGTCGTCGGGTCCGGGACGCTCATCACCTTCCCGGTGCTGCTGGCCATCGGGTTGCCGCCGGTCACGGCGAATGTGTCGAATACGATCGGCCTGGTCCCGGGGTCGCTGAGCGGGGCCATCGGGTACCGCCGGGAACTGGCCGGACAGCGGGCCAGGGTGCTGCGGTACAGCTCGGCTTCGCTGCTGGGTGCGGCGGTCGGCGCGGTCCTGCTGCTGACCCTGCCCGAGGGAGCGTTCACGGCCATCGTCCCGGTGCTCATCATCGCCGCCCTCGTACTGGTGGTGGCCCAACCTCGGTTGTCGGCGTGGGTCCGGCGGCGGCAGCGTGAATCGGACAGCGTTCCAGCGCACGGCGGCCCGCTCCTGCTGGCCACCATTTTCGGCACCGGTATCTACGGCGGCTATTTCGGCGCCGCCCAGGGTGTGCTGCTGCTGGCCCTGCTCGGCGTTTTCGTGCACGACGAACTCCAGCGCCTCAACGCGGTCAAGAATGTGCTCGCGCTACTGACCAACGGTTTGTCCGCGGTCATCTTCATCGTGATCGCCGAGGTGCACTGGACGGTGGTCGCGTTGATCGCGGCCGGCGCGATCATCGGGGGGCAGCTGGGCGCCAAGGTCGGCCGGCGGCTGCCGCCCACGGCTCTGCGGGCCGTGATCGTGGTCGTCGGCACTCTCGCGGTGATCCGGCTGCTCTTCGGCTGACCATTCGGAAAGCCTGCGTGACAGCTTCGTTCACCGAGACCAGAAGTGGCCGAAGACGCCGGACGCCGGTACCATCCCCTGCGCAGTATGCATTCAAGAGAGGTGTCCCGGGTGGATAGGCGTGCCCTTTTCAAGGCCGCGGGGGCGGCTGCTCTCGTCGGAGCGATAGGGGCGGCGGTACCCGCACCGAAACTTCTGGCCCCGCGCGCCACGGCCCAACCGCTCTGGCACGAATTGTTCGCCCAATGGGTCCCGGAGATCTTCGCCGAAGTTCCCGATGCCCCGGAACACACCGAGGCCATCGTCGTGGGATCCGGTTTCGGCGCGTCGGTGACGGCGCTGCGGCTGGCGCGGGCGGGGGTCGCCACCACGGTGCTCGAGCGCGGTTCCCGATGGCCCACCGATCCGTGGCGCGAGATCTTCACCGGCGACGATCTGCCCGACGGGCGCGGTTTCTGGCATGCCACGAGCTTCACCGGGGTCACCAAGGTGCCTATGCAGTTCGCCGATTTCGGCGGAGTGCTGGACTGCACGAGATACCCGGGTATCGATGTCTGGCGCGCCGCCGCGGTGGGTGGTGGTTCAGTGATCTTCACCGGGGCGATGATCGCGCCGGAGCGGCGGCTCTTCGATCACGTCTTCGGCGGAGTGGTCGACTACGGGGAACTGGAGCGGATCTACTACCCCCGGGTGCGCGCCATGCTGCGGCTGGACCCGATGCCCGCCGATATCTACCACTCCGCGCCGTTCACCCATTCCCGGGCCTGGGACGAGCAGGTACGCAAGGCCGGCTACCAACCGGTGCCGAACGATTCCATCTTCACCTGGGATGTGGTGCGCGGCGAACTCGCCGGTACCACCCGGCCTTCGGCGACGGTGGGCCGCAGCAATCTCGGCAACTCCAACGGCGCGAAATTCGACCTCAACCAGAATTATCTGAAAGAGGCCACGGCCACCGGTAAGGCGGCGATCTTCCCAGGCCATCGGGTCGACTCCATCGCCCAGGAATCCGACGGCCGCTTCGTGGTGCGGGTGAGCAAACTGCACCCCACCGGTGCGGTACTCGGCACCCGCACCCTCACCTGCGACAAGTTGTTCCTCGGTGCCGGGTCGATCGGAACCTCCGAACTGCTGGTACGGGCCCGGGAGACCGGCGCGCTGCCGAACCTGAACGAGCATATCGGCGACGGCTGGGGCACCAACGGTGATGTGGTGCTGGCCCGCGGGGCGAGCTCGATCGCCGGCAACGGTCAGGGCGTGCCGAGTGCCAGCCGGATCTTCGACGACAGCGGTGCGGCGCTCACCCTGGAGAACTGGTACATCCCGGGTATTCCGTTCGAGACGGGCGCACTGGCCTCCCTCGCCATGGTCCTCGATCCCACCCGTGCCCGGTTCGGCTACGACCCCGCCACGGGCGGGGTGGGTATCGCCTGGCCGCGGAAGGCGCAGGACGAGGTGATGGCGGCGGCTCGTGCGGTCGATCGGCGTATCGCGGAACGGGCCGGCGCGCTGGCCGAGTACGGCGCCCTGGGCTACGACGCCAACGCGCTGTTCACCGCGCATCCCCTGGGTGGCGCGGTCCTGGGGAAGGCGACAGACGCCTACGGCCGGGTGCACGGGCATCGTGGCCTCTATGTCATGGATGGCGCGGCGATCCCCGGCAGCACGGCCACGGTCAACCCGTCGCTCACCATCACGGCACTGGCCGAGCGCAATATCGAAGCGATCCTCCGCGCGGGCCGTTAGCCCGTGTGGCCGGATCTCGCCGGCGGTGGCCCGTGGCCCCGCGTGCCCGCGTATCCGGGAGGCCGGACGGGGGACGGCGAGTAATACTGGAGCGCGATCTTTCGGCGTCGAAGGGAATGCAGGTGTCAACACCGCCGTCCACGGAGCTCGGCATGCCTCCGGCACCCGGTACCGATGAACCGGAGGAGTTCCCCAGGAAACCCCCTGCTCTGTGGACCGACTTCGTGATGCTGGCCCTCGCGGTGGGCTCGGTGGTGCTGGTCTGCTGGGTCACTTTCTTCGATGTCGCACCGGATACCTACCGCTATATCGTCATCGCCGACTACGCGATCTGCGCGGTTTTCGCGGCCGAGTTCCTGTGGCGTTGGCGTCGGGCGGGCTGGCCGTGGACCTATCCGTTCGTCTACTGGTACGAGGTCCTCGGCATGATTCCGGTGACCAGTCCGTTCTTCCGGGCCTTCCGGCTACTGCGTATCGTCGTGATCCTGGTGCGGTTGGCCCGAGTGGCCGATCGGGTCTTCGGTGATCGCGTCACCGCGGCGGTCGTCAATCATTCCGTGGGCACGATCGTGGAGGTCATCAAGCGGCCGATGACCATCGCGATCATGGAGGAGGTCACCGCGGTACTGCGTACCGGCCATTACACCCGCAATATCGCGGCGGCGCTGGACGAGAATCGGGCCGAGCTCGACGAGATGATCCTCGAGATGATCAAGAACGACCCCCAGACCGGCCGGGTCCGCTACATCCCTTTCCACGACGAGATCATCCGCCTGGTGGCCGATACCGTTTTCCGCATCTTGTTCCAGGTGCTGGCCGACCCGCGCACCGACGAGCTCGTTTCGGACATGATCCGGGAGAACGTGGATCAGATCCGCGAATCGGTCCGCTCCGGGGTGAAGGTGGCGCCTTCGGCCTACGGTCCCACACCGCATCACAGCACGGCGCGCCATCTCGCCCGGAAGCGGGATGTCTGAGAGCGGAGCTCTGGCCGCTGCCCGGCGGCGCGAACCCCGGGCCGTAGCGTAGGGGGCTCAGACCAGGTCGTAGGTTTCCGACTCCGGGAACTGCTCGGCGTAGGCGACGAAGTTCTGTGCCATCGTCTCGTAGGACCTGCGTATCGCTTTTTTCAGCAGGAACCCCGGTATCGGCAGCGGCATGTACTGCTCGACGTGGAGGAGTACTTCGCTTCCGTTCTCGGTCGCGGTGACCTCGAAGGAGCCACCGCCCCGGATACCGCGGGTGCTGTCGGAGACCTCCCAGGACATCCGGCTGTCCGACCAGTCGAACTCCCACACCTGCATATCGGGAGTGTTGGTGACGGAGACCTGGATGAAGACCCGGCGCGGACGGCCTTCCTCGTCTCGGGTGGCCACCCGCGTGTCCGCGAAGTCGGGCGACCATTCGGAGAACATCTCGACCGCCAGTAACGCGTCCATAACCTGGGAGGGGTCGGCCTCGACGTCGAATCTGATATCGGTCTTCGTACGCATTGATTCCTCACGGCCCCCGGTTATTACGAATAGGACACAATTGTCCTAGAGGGTTACGTGATCGTCAACACGCTGAAGGGCCGGGCGACCCGGCGGTGGGTGGGTGCGCCACCCGCGATCGGAGCCGGCGGGTGTGCGCCGTGCGTCCGCACGGCCGAGCCGTGCGGACGGGCTCAGCTCGGGCGTTCGACCGTCGCGTCCGGTCCGGGGAAGACCAGGGATTCGTGACCGTCGTCGAAACGCACGATGTACGGCGGTGTGCCATCCGGCCCCCGTACTTCGACGATCTCCCCTTCGTGATCGCTCTGGCCGACGGTGTGCCCGTGCACGTGCAACCGATCTCCGACATTCGCCATCATGGTTCCCATTATTCGGCGGCGGTGTCAGATATCACAACCCTTGCGGCTGCGCTATTACTCGATCCACGGCCACCCGGATCAATTCCTGCTGCCGCTCGGGGGTGAAAATATCCGGCAGTGTGAGTTGTTCCACAACGAGCCAATTCAGGGCGAGGTACAGCAGTAGTACCGACTCCTCGTCGCCCGGCATTCCCGAGTCGAGGTGGTTGCGGACATTGAACTCGATATCTGCGCGGACCCGCTCGGTGAGCAGGGCTCGCAGTTCCGGCCGGCGGGTCGCCTCCAGTCGCAGTTCGAGCATGGCGAGGTAGCCGGTGCGGAATGCCCCGATCCGGGCCACGACGTCGGTCATCAGCCCGGTGATGTTCTCTTTGGTCCGGGGGCCCTCGTGAACCTGTGCCATGGTGGCCGCGCTGGGTTCCAGTCGTTCGTAGAACCGGCTGCCCACCTGGACGAGCAGGTCGTCACGGGAGTCGAAATAGTTCGACGCGGTGCCGGGGGGTACGCCCGCCGCCTTGTCCACCGCTCGGAAGGTGAGGCCGCGCGCGCCGTCGGAGGCCAGCACCTCGATCGCGGCATCGGTCAGCGCATTGCGGCGCTCGGGATTCGTCCTCATATTGACACCACTCCATCTGTAGTACTACATTCAAACCACTCTAAATATAGTACTACGAACAAGGTGGTACCTCGTGCGAAAGCTCGTCTACTACGTGGCCGTATCCCTCGACGGCTACATCGCCGGTCCGGATGGGGAAGCCGACTTCTATCCGGTGACCGAGGACATGGTGGAGTGGATCAACGCCCGCTACCCCGAATCCGTGCCGACTCATATACGCGAGCTCGTCGGCCTTCCGCTCGACACTCCCAACCAGCACTGGGACACCGTGCTGATGGGCCGCGGCACCTACGAATCGGGCCTCCGGGCAGGGGTTGCGAATCCGTACCCCCACCTGAAGCAGTACGTGGTCTCGACCACGCTGGAAAAGACCGGCGACCCCGCGGTGGAGCTGGTCCGCACCGATCCGGTCGAACTGGTGCGGCGGCTCGGGCAGGAGGAGGGCAAGGACATCTGGCTCTGCGGCGGCGGCAAGCTCGCGGGTGCGCTGATCGATGAAATCGACCAGCTGATCATCAAGAGCTATCCGGTATCGGCCGGTACCGGCGTGCCGGTGTTCAACGGCGCGTTCCGGCCCACCTCCTTCGCTCCGGTGCAACGGCGGGAGTTCGGTAACGGGGCGCAGGTCACCTGGTTCGACCGTGCCTGAGCCCGGTGTACCCGCTCGTCGCACCCCGGGCGCGACGAGTGGGTACGCGGCAGAGTAAACGTGATGTCACGCGGCTGTGGTTTATTCCACAGCCAGGGCGGATACTGCCGGAACCGGCGCGCCGGCATCGGTACGCTAGTGCACTGATCGCCTGTTCGCCGACATTGGAGGACCCCTCGTGGCACTCGTTGTCCAGAAGTATGGAGGATCCTCGGTCGCTTCGGCCGACCGGATCCGGCGCGTCGCCGAACGGATCGTCGAGACGAAGAAGCAGGGCCACGATGTGGTCGTGGTCTGCTCGGCCATGGGCGACACCACCGATGAACTGCTCGACCTGGCCGAACAGGTCTCTCCCGCGCCGCCGGCCCGGGAGATGGATATGCTGCTCACCTCCGGTGAACGTATCTCCAACGCGCTGGTGGCCATGGCCATCCACACCCTCGGCGCCGAGGCGCGGTCCTTCACCGGCTCCCAGGCCGGTGTGATCACGACCTCCGTGCACGGTAAGGCCAAGATCATCGATGTGACGCCGGGCCGGCTGCGGGAAGCCCTGGACGAAGGCACCATCGTGCTCGTCGCCGGCTTCCAGGGCGTCAGCCAGGACAGCAAGGACGTGACCACGCTGGGACGTGGTGGTTCCGATACCACCGCCGTCGCCCTGGCCGCCGCGCTGGATGCCGATGTCTGCGAGATCTACACCGACGTGGACGGAGTGTTCACCGCCGATCCGCGCATCGTGAGCGACGCGCAGAAGCTCGAACAGGTCTCCTACGAGGAGATGCTGGAGATGGCGGCCTGCGGGTCCAAAGTGCTGATGCTGCGCTGCGTCGAATACGCACGCCGCTACAACGTGCCCGTGCACGTGCGTTCGTCCTATACCGACAAGCAGGGCACCTACGTATACGGATCGATGGAGGACATCCCCTTGGAACAAGCAATCCTCACGGGCGTCGCGCACGACCGCAGCGAGGCCAAGGTGACCGTGGTCGGGCTACCGGACGAACCGGGATACGCGGCCAAGGTGTTCCGTTACGTGGCCGAGGCCGAGATCAACATCGATATGGTCCTGCAGAACATCTCCAAGGTGGAGACCGGTAAGACCGATATCACCTTCACCCTCCCCAAATCGGATGGCACGCGGGCGGTGGAGCTGCTGACCAAGCACCAGGGCGATATCGGCTTCTCCCAGGTGCTCTACGACGACCACATCGGCAAGGTATCGCTGGTCGGCGCCGGTATGAAGAGCCATCCGGGCGTCACCGCCACCTTCTGTGAGGCGTTGGCCGAGGCCGGTATCAATATCGACCTCATCTCCACCTCCGAGATCCGTATCTCGGTACTGGTCAAGGACACCGAACTCGACGACGCCGTGCAGGTCCTGCACCGTGCCTTCGATCTCGGCGGTGACGAGGTCGCCGTCGTCCACGCCGGAACGGGGCGATAACCATGGGTGTACGGGTAGGTGTGGTCGGCGCTACCGGTCAGGTGGGCGCCGTGATGCGCAAACTCCTCGAAGAACGCGATTTCCCGGCCGACGAGGTGCGGTTCTTCGCCTCGGCGCGTTCGGCCGGTAAGAAGCTGCCGTGGCGCGGCGGCGAGGTCGTGGTGGAGGACACCGAAACAGCGGACCCCACCGGACTGGATATCGCGCTGTTCTCCGCAGGCGCCACCATGTCGCGGGTGCAGGCGCCGCGGTTCGCCGCCGCCGGGGTCACGGTGATCGACAATTCCTCCGCGTGGCGCAAGGATCCGGAAGTTCCGCTGGTGGTCAGCGAGGTCAACCCGGAACAGACGCGCAACCTGGTCAAAGGCATCATCGCCAATCCCAATTGCACGACCATGGCCGCCATGCCGGTGCTCAAACCGCTGCACGACGCCGCCGGGTTGCGGCGGCTCATCGTATCCAGCTATCAGGCGGTTTCCGGCAGTGGTCTGGCCGGGGTCGAGGAACTCGCCTCACAGACCCGTGCGGTGATCGGCGATGCCGAGAAACTCACCCACGACGGCGGCGCCGTGGACTTCCCGGCCCCGAACAAATACGTGGCCCCGATCGCCTTCAATGTCCTGGCATTGGCGGGGTCGCTGGTCGACGACGGTTCCGGTGAGACCGACGAGGACCAGAAGCTGCGCAACGAGAGCCGTAAGATCCTCGGCCTGCCGGACCTGCTGGTCAGTGGTACCTGCGTCCGGGTACCGGTGTTCACCGGCCACTCGCTGTCGGTGAACGCCGAATTCGCCGATCCGCTCTCGGTGCAGCGTGCCCGGGAAATCCTGGCGAAGGCGCCCGGGGTGGAGCTGGTCGATGTGCCGACCCCGCTCGCGGCGGCCGGTAAGGACGAGTCCCTGGTCGGGCGGATCCGGCAGGATCCGGGTGTGCCCGACGGCCGCGGACTGGCGCTGTTCATCTCCGGCGACAACCTCCGTAAGGGCGCCGCCCTGAACACCATTCAGATCGCGGAGGTGCTGCTCGCCGACCGCTGACGATTCAGCGGATGCCCGGTGTGCGCGGATCCGGTCCCAGGCAGACCAGGAGCGCGCACCCGGGCGGGGCATCGGCGAACGGCGCCGCCAGGGGTTCGCCGAGGCAGGCGAAGACGGTACAGCCGGGGTAGGCCGAATCGCCGAGCCCGAAGACCGCCAGCAGGATATCGGTATCGATATAGGCGTTCGGGTCCACTTCCAGCGGCGGTTCCACATAGGGTCCCGGATCGGGGATCGGGGGTTCGCGGAAAGCGGCCATGAGCCGGCGGAAGAATTCGTGCGGCAGTTCGCCGGGGTGCGCGATGACGCCCGCCGGGCCGTACCTGCTCACATTCCCGAAGGCTCCGGTCCATACCACCACGAGGTCCAGGCTGGGAACGACGAAGACGTTCTGCAGACCCACACCGGCCATCGCGTAGGTGTCCGGCGGTAGGAACGAGGCGTTCTCGGCGCAGCCGGGCCCGGTCCAGAACAGGTACCCGTAGCAGGGATTGGTGGGGGTGGGAGTGGTCGCGCGGGACAGGTAACCCGCGGAGACGATCCGCCGGCCGTCCCACTCGCCTTCCTCGGCCAACAGCAGACCCAGTTTGGCCAGATCGTCCGGCGGGATCAGCAGATGCGCGTACCCGTAGGTGTGGCCGGAACGGTCCCGCGCCCAGTACCAGTCGCCGCGCTCGATACCCAGCGGTGTGAAGAGCTCTCGCTGGGCGAATTGCTGCAGCGGTTCCCCCACGGCCAGCTCGAGGACGTAGGAGAGCAGGTCCACCGCACGCTGGCTGTAGGTGAACACGGTGCCGGGGTCGTGATCCAGCGGTACACCCAAGGCCTGGACCGCGCTGTTGGGGTCGATGGGGACGGCTCCGGTGAGCCCCTCGGTGACCACGCCGGTGCGCATACCGGAAGTCTCGGTGAGCAGGTTCTCGACCGTGATGGCCCGCCGCTGTCCGTCACCCAGGCCCGGCGGAAGGTACCGGTCGATCGGGGCCGCGATATCCACCAGGCCGCGATCCGCCGCGATTCCGGTGAGCAGCGAGACCACGCTCTTGGTCACACTCCACACATTCCAGGCGACATGATCGGTGAGGTGGTTGTGCGGGCCTTCGCCGACGAGGCAGTTGCTCCGGAAAACTTTGATGTTGAGCCGGTTCCGTCCCGCCGCGAAGGCCAGGGCGTCGGCGAGGCGATCCGGGTCGAAACCTGCCTGTTCCGGTGTCGCCCGGGCCGGGTCCCGCCCCGAGGACACCTGGCATTCGGCTGCCGGTGCGGTGGGCGCGGCGTGCGCATGCGCCGCGAATACGTATCCCGCCATCAGTGTTATCGCCGCGACCCCCGCCAGGAGCCCACCCGAACGCGCCATGCGCTCACCTTAGTGCTCGCTTCGCCGGGGGAGCGGAATTCGGCCGTCCGAGAGTCGAGTCCGTGAACACGAAGCCCCTGCCCGATGCCGGATCGGGTCAGGGGCGGATCATCACCGGCTCCGAGGTGGTGCCGGCGTGGCAACGGCCCGGGTGCCGGTTACAGCAGGCCGAACCAATAGAACGCACAGGCCAGAGCCCAGCGGACCAACGTATCCATCGACACTCCCACTTCTGTCGTAGCGGATGACTCCATGATGCCCGAGATACCCGGGTCCGGACACGGTCGGCCGAGCTGTGCTGTGACCTTGTCCGCACCGTGACGGATCGTGCTCGCAGCGTTATAAGTTCACGTTAAGTGCGCGCCAAGTACGGGGCGGCATCGTGGTTTTCGACGCCGGGGAACACCGGAACGAAACACTGCGAACAGGAATCCGTAGATGATCAGTGAGCCGACCGCCACCCCGGCCCCGGCCGGCACCACCACCGTGGTGTTCGCCGCCGGGCCCGCCGTGGCTACCGATGGGCCGGGCGCCACCGAACGGATGTTCTGCGCACGGATCCCGACGCTTACCCGATGGTCCGGGGAAAGCAGTGGCCGGCGCCGGAGGGGGAGAACCCGGTGACGAGCGGAACCGTACGCGACCGGTCTCCTGATCGGGGAAGGTCGCACCGAGCTCGGCGCGTGTTCGATCACTGCCGGTGATCGAACCACGTCGAAGGGGGGCGAAGGGGGAGGAGGACGTCGGCCGGTACCTGGGGAGGATGCCGGCCGGCGTACCGAAGTAGGGGAGGGCCGGTGGGCCGGGCACGACGGCCCGCTGGTGGGGGGCGGTGATGCCGGTACCTGGGGAGGATGCCGGCATCACTACGGGGAGGAGGGGCCGGCGCCGGCGACCGGGTGGGTCGGTCTGTCTCGCGGGGTGACAGACCGGCTCATGGGCAGCGGCGCGGTGTGGTGGACCGGTCTCGCGGGGTGACCGGTCCACCACACGGCCATCGAACGACAGATCGGCTCTTCCGGATGCTCAGCAGCGGAATCGGCACAGTGCGTGAGTTCACGTGACCGTCCGCAGCCGCGAAAGGTAACCGCTCGAGGCTCGGCGATGGCGGCGTCGATATCCGCGGCGGCCGGGCGGAACAGGGTTCCTCACCCGGCCGGCCGCCGGATTCTCCGATGAAGGATCCGCATCCGCGGCCGAGGTGCTCATCTGGTGGCCGCGGTATGGCCGGCCGGATAGTCGGGCAGAACGTAGTTCTCGGTCTGCGAAACCATCCGGGTCATGAGTGGTTGCGCCATGCGTGAGGTCGCGACCCGCAGTAGGGCTCGGGCGGCGACGATCCCGGGCCGGGTACGCGGGGTGATGCCCTTCACCCCGCCGGGCGGTAATTGCTGAGCGGTTTCCACGAAGGGGCGCAGGAGGCGCGTATAGCGGCTGAGCGCTTCTGCCGGCCGGTCCGGGGTCCTGGCGATCTCACCGACCAGGATGTAGGCCCCCACCAGCGCCATCGCGGTGCCTTGACCACTGAGTGGGGAACCGCAGTAGCCCGCGTCGCCGACGAGCGCGATCCGTCCGGTGGTCCAGCCGGTGCTGAACTGTTCCTCCGGCCCGAACGCCAGTAGCCGGGTTGCCGAATGCAGACCGTCGGCGCCGATCACCAGGTCGTATTCCTCGGTGCGTCCGGAGGCGAGTGTCACCGAGACGCCGTTACGGTGTTCGCGCAGGTCGCGGATGTACTCCCCGTACCGGTAGTCGGCACCCGGTCCGCCGGACCGCGCGCTTTCTCCGGCTACGGCATCGAGCAGCACCTGGTTCAGGTCACCGCGGGTGATCTCGATCTCGGCCACGGCCCCGTTGCCGCCGAAGAGTTCGGCGGGTACCGGCCGCCCGCGCGTCCCGCTGTGGATGGGTGTGGAGAAACTCGGCCCGGCGGGCTGCTCGGGGTGCGCCGGGATACAACGAGAAAGACGCCCGGCTGTTGAAACAGCCGGGCGTCTGATCGTGTCTCGACCACACGAGTCGGGGTGGCGGGATTTGAACCCACGACCTCTTCGTCCCGAACGAAGCGCGCTACCAAGCTGCGCCACACCCCGTGAAGCGGACCTGAGGTAGCTTACATCAGGTCCGGTCCGTAAATGAAACCGCCTGTTCAGGGCCGGTTTCCCGGACCCTCTGTGCCGGTTACCGCGCCACCGCCTGCGAGGTCGAGACACCATGACCGGAATCGGCGGCCGGTCGTTTGGGCGGTACCGCCACCAGTGTGAGCAGGGTGGCTTCGGGGCGGCAGCAGAAACGGTACGGGGCCCAGGGGGAGGTGCCGATACCGGCCGAGACGTGCAGCCGGGTGTGGGCGCCCCACTTGGACGGACCCTTCACCCGGGAGCGGTCGATATCGCAGTTGGTGACCAGGGCGCCGTAGCCCGGCAGACAGAGCTGCCCGCCGTGGGTATGACCGGCGAGGACGAGATCGTAGCCGTCCTCGGCGAAGCGATCCAGCACCCGCGGCTCCGGCGAATGGGTCAGCCCGAGACGCAGGTCGGCCAGCGGGTTGGGGGCGCCGGCGATGGTGTCGTAGCGGTCGCGCTGTAGGTGCGGATCATCGACGCCCGCGCTGGCGATGCGGATCCCACCCACTTCGATATCGCGGCGGATGTGGGTCAGGTCGAGCCAGCCGCGTTCGGTGAACGCAGCGCGAAGATCCTTCCACGGCAGCGGAGCGCCGTGCACCCGCTTGTGGTTCTTGTCGAAGTACTTGAGCGGGTTCTTCGGCACCGGAGCGAAGTAGTCGTTGCTGCCGAAGACGAACAGGCCGGGACGCGACAGCAGACCGCCCAGCGACTGCACCACGGCGGGTACGGCCTTCTGGTGGGACAGATTGTCGCCGGTGTTGATCACCAGGTCCGGTTCCAGCCGGTCGAGTTCACGCAACCACTGCTGTTTGAGTTTCTGCCCGGGCATCATGTGCAGATCGCTGATGTGCAGCACCCGCAGCGGGGCCGACCCCGGCCGCAACACCGGCATGGTGGCTTCGCGCAGGACGAAGGCATTGCGTTCGATCAATGAGGCGTAGCCGACTCCGGCCGCCGCGGCTCCGGCGGCGCCGAGTGCGGTCCGGCGCAGGGCGGACGTCGAGATCACGGGCATTTGCCCAGCATAGGTGACCAGGACGCGGTGTGCGCAGCGTGTTGAGCCACAGTTACGGCGATATGGCGGGCGGATCACCCGGCGCGACGGCCGGTCGGGGGCCCGTGGCCTCGGAAAACGACTCGATGGCCGGAGCGAGGAACACGCCCGGGGTAAAAGGTTATCGGGTGGGCGTGGCGGACCGTACCGGCTACCGTTCTGCGCATGTCGGAACTGAAATCGAGGCTACGTGCCGATATGACCGCCGCGATGAAGGCGAAGGATTCGCTGCGACTGAACACCCTGCGGATGTTGCTGGCCGCCGTCCAGACGGCCGAGGTCGCCGGGAAGGAAGCCAGGGAGCTCACCGACGCCGAGGTCGTCGGGGTGCTGACGAAGGAAGCGAAGAAGCGCAACGAGGCCGCCGAGGTCTACACCCAGGCGGGGCGCGGTGAGCTGGCGGCCAACGAGCACGCCGAGGCCCGCATCATCGACGAGTACCTGCCCACTCAGCTGACCGACGCCGAGGTGGCCGATCTCGCCGATACCGCGATCGCTCAGGTAGCCGAGGAGTTGGGGGAGCGGCCGGGTATGCGGCAGATGGGGCAGGTCATGAAGGTCGCCACCGGGCTGGCCGCCGGTAAGGCCGACGGTTCCCGGATCTCGGCGGCGGTGAAGGCGCGGCTCTGATCCGCCGCGCCCGCACCGCCGCGGATCAGCGGGGGATCGGCACCGGAATGGGGATGGGCGGTAGGAACGGCGGCAGCGGCAGTCCCGGGACGGCCGGCGTCGTGGCGGCGGGCCGTCCGGGACGCGGTGGTTCCCGGATGGTGCCGTCGCTGAGGTAGATCGTCACCTGCGAGCCGGGGATCGCCGACCCGTTCGGTGTCGAGCCGGTGACGGTTCCTTTCGGTGCCGAACCGGGTGCGTTCACCGAGGTGACCTTGAATCCGGCGCCGGTGAGCGCGGCGGTCGCCTCACCCGCCGTCATCCCTACCACATCCGGCACCTGGGCGTTCTCCGCGCCACGTACATATTTCTCGTCGACCGGCGGCAGCGCCGGTGGCGGGAATTCGTTCGCCACGGCTTTGACGGCACCGAACCAGGTTCGCGCGGGCTCGTTACCGCCGAAGAGGCCGTTGGCGTCGCTGGCCGGGCAGTTGCGCAGCGGGAAGGAGCAGATCTCCCCGGGAGTCGGGCTGTCCCCGTAGACGTAGACGGCGCCCGCGAGCGAGTTGGTGAAGCCGAGGAAGGCCGAGGACCGGTGACTTTCGGTGGTTCCCGTCTTCGCCGCTACCGGCATGTTCCAGCCGGTGGCGGCGGCTGCCGCGGACGCGGTACCGCCGGCGCTGTGGTCCTTGCCCATGGCATTGGCGAGAGTGTTGGCCAGCCCCGGTTCGACCACCTGCTCACAGGCCTGTTCGGTGAGGGGTACGGGTTTGCCGTGGCGGTCGATGACCTCCGCGATGGGGGAGGGCGGACACCAGGTCCCGCCGGAGGCCAGGGTGGCCGCCACGTTCGAGAGCTCCAGCGGATTGATCGCCACCGGGCCGAGGGTGAACGAACCGAGATTCTGGCCCTTGATCATATCGGCCAGGCTCTGGTTGTTCTCCAAACCGGACGAGCCGGGCTCGGTGTAGGAGCGCAGACCCAGTCGGACGGCCATATCGACGGTGGGGGTCACGCCGACGGCCTGGATGAGCTTCACGAAGGCGGTGTTCGGCGAGGTGGCCAGCGCCTCGGTGACCGACATCGGCGAACGGTAGTTACCGGCGTTCTCCACGCAGTAGGTATCGGGCGGGCAGCCGGGCGCGCCGCCGTTACCCATCCCGCGGGCATCGAACCGGCCGGGCACGTCCAGCTGGGCGCTGATACCCATCCCCTTCTCCATCGCCGCGGCCGTGGTGAAGAGTTTGAACACCGAACCGGCGCCGTCGCCGACCATCGAGTACGGCTGGGCCAGCAGGGTTTCGTGGGCCTCCCGGTTCAGGCCGTAGGTGCGGCTGCTCGCCATCGCCAGCAGCGGATGTTTGTCCTTACCGGGGCCGATCAGCGACATGACCTCGGCGATATTCGGCAGATGCGGATCGGCGTTCTGGGTCACCGCTCGTTTCACCGAGTCCTGGACGGCCGGGTCGAGGGTGGTGCGGATCAGGTAGCCGCCCTTTTCGATCTGTTCTTTGCTCAGGCCGGCGTTGGCCAGATATTGCAGGGCGTAATCGCAGAAGAACCCGCGATCGCCGGCGGCGATACAGCCTCGGGGCAGGCCCTTCGGTTCGGGCAGCACTCCCAGCGGCTGGGATTTGGCGGCCCGCAGTTCCTCGGCCCGGCTCGGGATGTTCTGGATCATGGTGTCCAGCACGGTGTTGCGCCGGGCGGTGACCCCCTCGGGATTGGTGTAGGGGTTCAGTTTCGAACTGCTCTGCACCATGCCGGCCAGCATCGCCGACTGGGCGACGTTCAGATCCTTGGCGTCGATACCGAAGTAGGTCTGGGCGGCGTCCTGGATGCCGTAGGAAGAGTTGCCGAACGGAACCAGGTTCAGGTAGCGGGTGAGGATCTCGTCCTTGCTGAGTTCCTTGTCCAGGGTGAGCGCCATCCGGATCTCCCGGATCTTGCGCGCGGGGGTGGTCTCGATGGCGGCCCGGCGCTCGGCGTCGGTCTTGGCGACGACCAGCAGGTTGAAGTTCTTCACGTACTGCTGGTCGATGGTCGAGGCGCCCTGCTGGACCTCACCGCTGCTGGTATTGGTCAGGAAGGCGCGGATGGTGCCCTGCCAGTCGACGCCGTGGTGGTCGGCGAAGCGCTTGTCTTCGACGGAGACGATGGCCAGCTTCATCTCGTTGGAGATCTGGTCGCTGGGCACCTCGAACCTGCGCTGCTCGTACAACCAGGCGATCGGATTGCCGGCGGCATCGACCATGGTGGATACGGCGGGCACGGTCCCCTCGACCAGTTCCGCGGATACGTTGTCGACGGCGTCGGCGGCGCGGTTCGAGACGAATCCGAAACCTCCGGCTACGGGGAACAACAGTCCGGCAACGAGCACGGAGGCGAGTACGCAGCTGCCTGCCAGCTTGAGGAGCGCACGTGTGATCGGCACAGCACCAGCGTAGAGGGTGGCGGTTCGGTCCTCGTGAAGTGTGGACTCCGGGCGTTGTGCTCATGAATCCGGCGTATTCGTAGGGAACTCCGCCCATGGGCCCTGACGTGCGTATTCGGGCGTGGGGGCGGGGAACTCGCGCACGGGTGCAGGCACGGACGTACCAAAAAGTCATCATCCGGTCTTGCGCTTCCGGCATACCTTTACCTAGATTGAGAGCTCAGTGTGATAGAGCTAACACTCAATGTGGAATGTGGTGCGCTTCGCGGCGGGGTTCGGGTTGCTGCGAGGTGTCACGCGATTCCGGAGCGCCGTGACCCGGTGTTCGGACTGGCAAAGGGGCACACCAAATGCACATGACAACCCCCGTCGCTCGATTGAACGTAGAGCAGGCCGAAGCAAGGATTGCCTGGGTTTCCCGGGCTCGATGCAAGGAAGTGGATCCCGATCAACTGTTCGTGCGGGGGGCGGCGCAGCGTAAGGCGGCGACGATCTGCCGGCACTGCCCGGTTCTGATGGAGTGCGGGGCGGACGCCCTGGACAACCGGGTCGAATTCGGGGTGTGGGGTGGTATGACCGAACGTCAACGGCGTGCGCTGCTCAAGCAGCATCCGGAGGTGACCTCCTGGGCGGATTTCTTCCACGCCCAACGCCAGCACCAGGTAGCGATGTAGCGAACAAACCGATTGGACGACCGACCGCCGGGCACTCGAGAATCGAGTGCCCGGCGGTCGAATAGTCGGTCCGGGTGATCAGCCGGCCGTGGTGGTATCCGAGCCCGCCAACTGCGCGCCCACTGCCCGCAACGCTGTCAGATCGCTCACCTCGAACGGCAGCGCGGTCACCGAGGTCAGCGGAACCCGCGGATGAGCACCGGTGAACCGGTGCAGCAGATGCTGTTCCCGCCGGGCGAGTGCCACCCGATGGGCGTGCACCCGCAGTACCCCGGTCGTCACCGGATCGGAGTCGGCGAGTCGGTCGGCGGCGGCGAGGGCGTGGTCGGCGGGCAGCGAGCACAGCACCGGATGCGTCCGGTTGAGTATCAGCCCGGCCAGCGGCATCCGTTCGGTGGACAACCGATCCACGAAGAACGATGCCTCCCGCAATGCGTCGGGTTCCGGTGCGGCGACGACCAGGAAATGCGTTCCGGGTTCGGCCAGCATCGCGAACGTGCGGTCGGCGCGCTCCTGGAAGCCCCCGAAGAGGGATTCCAGGGACTGCAGGAAATTCGAGGCGTCCTTGAGCATCTGGCCGCCCACGATCGTCGATACACCGCGCACGGCCAGGCTCATCGCTCCGGTCACGAACCGGCCCACCCCTCGCCCGGGCGCCATGATGACCCGGATCATCCGGCCTTCCAAGAAGGTGCCGAGCCGTTTGGGCGCGTCGAGGAAATCCAGCGCGTTCCGCGACGGCGGGGTGTCCACGACGATGAGATCCCACTCCCGGCGGGCCGCGAGCTGCCCCAGCTTCTCCATCGCCATGTATTCCTGCGTGCCGCCGAAGGACGATGCCACCGCCTGATAGAAGGGGTTCGCGAAGATCTGCTCGGCCTTCTCGGGTGCGGTGTGCGTGAGCACCATCTCGTCGAAGGTGCGCCGCATGTTCAGCATCATGGCGTGCAGTTCGCCCTCGGCCTCGGGCCCCAGAGCCACCCGCTGCGGACTGTTGTCCAGATCCGCCACCCCCAGCGACTGGGCCAGCCGGCGGGCGGGGTCGATGGTGAGGACCACCACCTTGCGTCCCTGTTCGGCCGCGCGCAGGGCGATCGCCGCCGCGGTGGTGGTCTTCCCCACCCCACCGGAGCCGCAACACACCACCACCCGGGCGGAGCGGTCGGCGATGATGGCGGAGATATCCAGGGGCGCGGGTCCGGCCGGTCGAGTGCTCATCGGACTCCCTGCTCGCTCAGATAAGCGGCCAGCTCGTAGAGGCCGCCGAGGTCCATTCCGTCGGGGAGGGCGGGCAACTCCAGTCGCGCGACCTCCAGGTCCAGCAGTTCGGCCGCGCTCTCGTCCTGCGCGCTCAGGGTGGCCGCATGCTCCACGGTCTCGGTCAGCAGCCCTGCGAAATCGGCCGCGGACAAGTCGATACCGGCTTTCTCCAGGCCCGCGCGCACCGTCTCGGTATCGAGTTCACCCGCGGCGGCGGCCGCGCGGACCTCGGCGCTGAGCGGGCTGCGGGCGGCGCGGTTGACGATCACGCTGCCGATCCGCAGATCTTCCGCGGTCAGTTCGGTGATCGCGTCCAGGGTTTCCTGTACGGGCAGCGCTTCGAGCAGGGTGACCAGGTGGATCATCGTCTGATCGGAATGCAGCAGTGTGGAGACACCCTCGGCCTGCGCGGCGATCGGGCCGCCCTTGGCGAGTTCGGCCATGGCCTGGGTGACGTCCAGGAAACTGGCGATCCGGCCGGTCGGCGGGGCGTCGACCACGACCTCGTCGTAGACGGGAGCGCCCTTACTGTCGACCCGGACGACACATTCTTTGATCTTGCCGGTCAGGATGACATCCCGTAGTCCCGGCGCGATGGTGGTGACGAAATCGATGGCCCCCATACGTCGCATGGCCCGGCCGGCGAAGCCCAGGTTGTAGAACATATCGAGGTACTCGAGAAACGCGTGTTCGATATCGAGCGCCAGCGCCACCACCTCCCCGCCGCCGTCGGCGGTGGCGATCTTCGTTTCGGTGGGCGGCAGGGGCGGCAGATCGAACAGCTGGGCGATGGACTGCCGGTTCTCCACTTCGACGAGCAGCACCCGCCGCCCACCGGCCGCCAGCGCCAGCGCCAGCGCCCCGGCGACCGTGGACTTGCCGGTCCCACCCTTACCGGACACGTAGTGCAGTCGGGCGTTCACCGCGCGCTCGGGCCATCCCGTTCGCGGAGCGGGTTCGGCCGATTCCGACATCGTCGTTGGTTCTGCCACGGTCGCGAGCCTATAGCGCATATCGGGCATACGCCCGCATACTCCGGTATGTACCGATGTGGTGTACCAGACACCGCGGCGGGACCACGCGGGACGACCGGGCCGGTGTATGCGCCGCCGGCGTTCCGGCGGTACCCAGTAGGCTCCGTGCGCATGAGCGATATGACCCAGTGGGAATACGCGACCGTGCCGCTGCTGACCCATGCGACCAAACAGATCCTGGACCAGTGGGGCGCCGATGGATGGGAATTGGTGACCGTGCTGCCCGGACCGACCGGCGAGCAGCATGTCGCCTACCTGAAGCGTCCGAAGCAGTAACCGTCATGGGGGAAACCAACGTGAACCCCGCCACCGAATGGCGGGCGAACCTCGAGCGGCTGGGACTGACACTGCCCCCCGTGGTGGCCCCGGTGGCCGCCTATGTTCCGGCGGTGCGGACCGGTACCTACGTCTACACCTCCGGTCAGCTGCCCTTCGTGTCCGGCGAACTGTCGGCGGTCGGCAAGGTCGGCGCCGAGGTCTCCCTGGCGGATGCGGCGGTCGCGGCGCGGTGGTGCGCGCTGAACGCACTGGCGGCCGTGCACGACCTGGTCGGTCTGGACGAGGTGGTCCGGATCGTGAAGGTGGTCGGTTTCGTGGCGTCGGCGCCCGGTTTCACCGATCAGCCGCTGGTGGTCAACGGTGCGTCCGAATTGCTGGGCGAGGTGTTCGGTCCGGCCGGAGCGCACGCGCGTTCCGCGGTCGGTGTCTTCGAACTGCCGAAGAACACCCCTGTCGAAGTCGAACTGATCGCCGAGATCCGCTGAGCCGGGCGGTCGGCGCGGCTGCCGCGCGGCCCGTAGATTCAGATGTGCCACTTTCGAATTGGAGGTGTTGTGGTGACACTCACCCACCCGGCCTACGGAAAACTGCGTGCCGTGACCCCCTCGGCGGCGGTTCTGCTCGCGAACAACCCCGGGCCGATGACACTGGACGGCACGAACACCTGGATCCTGCGGGCGCCCGGCAGCACCGACTGTATCGTCGTCGACCCCGGACCGGATGAACCGGAACATATCGCCGCGATCGCCGAAGCGGCCGACGGGGCGGTGGCGCTCACACTCGTCACGCACCGGCATCCCGATCACACCGGCGGTATCGACGAGTTGGTTCGCCTGACCGGGACGCCGGTCCGGAGCATGGATCCGGAGTTCCTGCGCGGCGAGGTGACCCCGTTGACCGACGGCGAGATCATCGAGGCCGCCGGGCTGCGGATCACGGTGTTGCACACTCCGGGGCATACCGCCGACTCGGTGAGTTTCCTGCTCGCGGACGCGCTGCTGAGCGGCGATACCGTCCTCGGGCGGGGGACCACCGTACTGGACCGGGACGGCACGCTGTGCGATTACCTACGTTCGCTGGAGCGACTGCTGGACGCGGGCGCCGGTCGCGCCCTGCTACCGGCGCACGGGCCGGATCACCCGGACGTGGAGCCGGTGGTCCGTTACTACATCGCGCACCGGCACGAGCGGCTCGCGCAGGTACGGGCCGCGCTGGAGGAACTCGGCACGGACGCCGATGCCATGGCGGTGGTCCGCAAGGTCTACGCGGACGTGGACGAGAGCCTGTGGCCGGCGGCGCGCAGTTCGGTGGAATCACAGCTCACGTACCTGCGGTCGGAGCGGAACGCGCGGGACTGAGCCGGACTCCTACCCGGCCGCCGTTCTCCGGGGCCGGTGGGCACCGACGGCGTCGCCGCCGCGGTGTCCGCCGGCTCACGGCCGGGTTGTCAGCGGGCGCGGCGGGCCAGCCGCTCGGAGTCGGAGATCAGCACGCTCTTGCCCTCGAGACGCAGCCAGCCGCGATGGGCGAAATCGGCGAGCGCCTTGTTGACCGTTTCCCGGGAGGCGCCGACCAGCTGGGCGATCTCCTCCTGGGTGAGATCGTGGGTGACCCGCAGCGCACCGGCCTCCTGCGTACCGAAACGCTGGGCGAGCTGCAGCAGTGCCTTGGCGACCCGGCCCGGAACATCGGTGAAGATGAGGTCCGCCAGGTTGTTGTTGGTGCGCCGCAGCCGGCGGGCCAGAACCCGCAGCAGCTGCTCGGCGATCTCCGGCCGCTGGTCGATCCAGGATTTGAGCGCGTCCCGGTCCATGGTGACGGCGCGGACCTCGGTCACCGTGGTGGCGGTGGAGGTACGCGGGCCCGGATCGAAGATGGAGAGCTCACCGAACATATCCGACGGACCCATGATGGTCAGCAGGTTCTCCCGGCCGTCCGGGGAGCGCCGTCCCAGCTTCACCTTCCCGGACGTGATGATGTACAGCCGATCACCCGGTTCGCCCTCGTTGAAGATGACGTGGCCGCGAGGGAAATCCACGGGCTGCAGCTGTTTGGCGAGCGCAGCCACCGCGGTGGGCTCAACGCCTTGGAAGATGCCTGCTCTGGCGAGGGCCTCGTCCACGAATGTGCTCCTTAGGGAAACGGCTGTAGTCGTCGGCGGACCGAAGCGGTTCGGCCGACAGTGCAGTCTACGCGGCCTCGACGGCACGCAGTGACAGACACCACGTAACGAAGGTTAACCGGGCGTGGCCCGGTGCGGCGGAGCGGCCGCGCACCTCAGCTCGCACGAGCGATATCGAGGGACTCCCCGGCCTCCTCGCTGCGATTGCGCCGTCGGCGCATACGCGCGACCGCCGCCGGTAGGCCGAGCTTGGTCAGCTCGTTGACCTCGGCGTTGCTTGCCTTGTCCAGGTAGGCCTGGACTTCCTCGTCGGGCTCGAGAAGTTTGCGAAGCCGGTTCTCCACTCGCTCCATGCCGAGGGCGAACAGCATCAACACCACTGGGAAGAGCACCACAGCGAGTCCTTGCATGCCGGGTAGTAAACACGGTCGAGGTCTCAGATGGAATACGGGAGTAGAACTGACAAGGCAACGTTGTCGAACGGTTCCGTATGGTGGACGGGTGCGTATCTCCCCCTCCGAAACCGCCGGAAGCGATCTTTCCGGCCCCGCCGAGGCAGCTCCCGAGCGCCCGGTGACGGGTGGGGCCCGTAAGCGGAAAACCGGTTCCCGACCGGCGGAAACTCGTTTGGGTCTGGTGCGGCGCGCCCGCCGGATGAACCGGATTCTGGCGAAGGCATTTCCCGACGCGCATTGCGAGTTGGATTTCGGTAATCCGCTGGAACTCGCGGTGGCCACGATCCTCTCCGCGCAGTGCACGGATGTGCGAGTGAATATGACCACTCCCGCGTTGTTCGCCGCCTATCCGGACGCCCGCGCGTACGCCGAGGCCAACCGTGCGGAGCTGGAAGAACTCATCCGTCCCACGGGGTTCTACCGCAACAAGGCGAATTCCCTCATCGGCCTCGGGCGGGCACTTCTCGAGGAATACGACGGTGAATTACCTCACACAATGGCCGAGTTGGTCCGTTTGCCCGGGATCGGCCGCAAGACCGCGAATGTCATTTTGGGTAACGCGTTCGGAATTCCGGGTATCACCGTCGATACCCATTTCGGCCGGTTGGTGCGTCGGTGGGGATGGACCACCGAGGAGGATCCGGTAAAAGTCGAGCACGCAATCGGTGCGCTTATCGAGCGCAAGGAGTGGACCATGCTGTCCCACCGGGTGATCTTCCACGGTCGCCGGGTCTGTCATGCCCGGAAACCGGCGTGCGGGGTGTGCGTACTGGCCAAGGACTGCCCGTCGTTCGGCGCCGGACCCGTCGATCCGGATACGGCCGCCGCACTGGTGAAGGGCCCCGAGGCGGCGCATCTGCTCGAACTGGTGGGCCGGTGAGCCGAATACCGAATTCTTGGAAATGGGCGTTGACGGCGGTGATCGTGGCCTTGGCGGCCGCTGTCGCTCTCTGGCCGCGCGGCGGTTCCGATACCGCCGGCCCCGGGGGCGCGCCACCGGCCCGGGAGATCGCTCCCGCTCTGCGCGCGGCCTCG
This sequence comes from Nocardia sp. X0981, assembly GCF_977089955.1. Taxonomy (NCBI): domain Bacteria; kingdom Bacillati; phylum Actinomycetota; class Actinomycetes; order Mycobacteriales; family Nocardiaceae; genus Nocardia; species Nocardia sp. X0981. Next base: position 1,710,805 of record NZ_OZ372435.1, read on the forward strand.
GGTGCGGCGGATTGCCCGGCCGGGACCGCCGCGTCCGCCGGTCCGCTGGCGGACCTGGTACTGACCTGCCTGTCGAACGGCGCACCCGCGGCACCCGGCCGGACCGGGCGGCCCACGGTGCTGAACCTGTGGGCGTACTGGTGTGAACCCTGCCGGACCGAGCTGCCGCTGTTCCAGGAATATGCCGACCGCGCCGGATCGGCGGTCCGGGTGCTCACCGTGCACAGCGACCCCGACGAGGCGAAGGCGCTCTCGTTGCTGGCGGCGCTGAACGACGATCTGCGCGCCCGGCAACGCCCGCAACTGCGGCTGCCCGGGCTACAGGACTCCGACGCCCGCGTCCGCGCGGCCGCGAACGCGCCGGCCGCCCTGCCGATCACCGTGCTGGTGCGTGCGGACGGTTCCATCGCCGACTATGTCGCCCGTCCGTTCCACGATGCCGATGAGATCGCCGCCGACGTGGCCGACGCGCTGGGAGTCCCCGTATGAGGCGGTACCTTCGCCTTCGCTCCGGTCTCCGCGGGCTGTGCGTAATCCCTCCGAGGGAGGCTCTATGAGCGAGGATCGGGTGCCGCCCTGGCTGAGCGGGGCGGCCGGGCCCGGCCGCCCCGATTTCTCCGACACCCTGGGCCGGGCCCGGGCGCTGCGCCGCACCCTGGCCGGAGAAGTGCGGCAGGCGGCTGTGCTGGTGCTGTTCGGTGGCGATCCGGACGGCGATCCGACCGCCCCGGGCGGGCTCCCCGCGGACGCGGAGGTGCTGCTGACCCAGCGCGCCTCCACCATGCGCCAGCATCGCGGACAGGTGGCCTTCCCCGGCGGCGCGGTGGACCCCGGCGACGCGGGCCCGATCGATACCGCGCTGCGGGAAGCGTGGGAAGAGACCGGACTGGACCACACCGGGGTGCAGCCGATCGCGACACTGCCCACCGTGTTCGTGCCCCCCTCGCGCTTCGATGTGACGCCGGTGGTCGCCTACTGGCGCGAACCCGGGGAGGTACGGGTGATGGACCGCGCGGAGACCGACCGCGTGGTGCGGGTGCCGATGTCGGAGCTGCTGGATCCGGCCAATCGTTTCCTGGTGCGCAGCGCTCTCGGATACCAGAGCCCGGCCTTCCAAGTGGACGGAATGTTGGTCTGGGGGCTCACCGGCGGCATACTGGCCGGGCTCGTGACTTCGCTGGGCTGGGAATCGGAATGGGACCGAACCGACGTGCGTGATCTGGAACAGGCGCTGGCCGCTGTGGGGATGGTGTTGTGAGTTCCTCGACGTGGCTGGATATCGCGGTTGTCATATTGGCGCTCCTGGCCGCCTCCTCCGGGTGGCGGCAGGGAGCGGTCGCGTCCGCGCTGGCCTTCCTCGGAGTGGTACTGGGCGCGGTGGCCGGAATCTTGATCGCCCCGCACATCCTGGTCCATATCGACGAGGGACGTAGCCGGGTTCTGGCCGGGGTGTTGCTCATCGTGCTGCTGGTCATCGTCGGCGAGGTGGCCGGTATGGTGCTCGGCCGCGCGGCCCGCAGCGGAATGCGGCATCCGTTCGCGCGCGGTGCCGACAGTGCGGTGGGCGCGGTGTTGCAGGCCGGCGCGGTACTGGTGACGGCCTGGCTGCTGGCGCTCCCGCTGGCGACCTCCACCCAGCCCGCGATCGCGGCCGCGATCAACGGGTCGCGGGTGCTCGCCGATGTCAACCGCGTGGCCCCGGACTGGTTGCGCAAACTACCCAACGAATTCTCCAGACTGCTCAACACTTCCGGGTTGCCGGATGTCATCGGGCCGTTCGGGCGCGCGCCCATCGCCGCGGTGGAACCGCCGGATCCCGGTGTGCTGGCCAGTCCGGTCGCCGGATCGCTCCAGCAGAGTGTGCTGCGTATCCGCGGGGTGGCGCCGAGCTGCCAGCGGGCGCTGGAAGGGTCCGGGTTCGTGATCGCACCGGAACGGGTGATGACCAACGCGCATGTGGTGGCCGGAACCACCAGTGTGACGGTGGATTCGGCGTTCGGGCCGCTGGATGCCACGGTGGTCGAATTCGATCCGTCGATGGATATCGCGGTGCTGGCCGTACCGGGTCTCACGGCGCCGGTGATCCCGCAGGCGCCGGAAGCGGCCACCTCGGGTGAAAGCGCCATCGTGCTCGGCTATCCCGGCGGCGGCCGGTACACCGCGAGCGCGGCCCGGGTCCGGGAGACCTTGGATCTGACCGGTCCCACCATCTACCGGGACGGGACGGTCGAACGTGAGGTGTACACGGTGCGCGGCCAGGTCCGCGCGGGCAATTCGGGCGGTCCGCTGGTCGACACCGAAGGCCAGGTCCTCGGTGTGGTGTTCGGTGCCGCGGTGACCGACGACGACACCGGTTATGTGCTCACGCTGAACGAGGTCCGGGAACGGATCGACGCCGCTGCCTCGTCCGCCGTGCCGGTCGGTACCGGTCCCTGCGTGTTGAGCTGAGGACGGTTCCGGATCCGGTCAGGCGTAGCGGTCCTGGTTCCGGCGGTCCTGCCCGGACAGGAGTTTCGCTATTTCGGCGGTGACCGCGTCCGGGTTCTCCTGATGCGCGAAATGTCCCGCGTTCCGGATGGTGACCACGCGGCGGTGCGGCGCGAGATACGGGGCGCGATGCACCGTGGCGGGCAGGATGTAGCGGTCGAATTCACCGCGCATCGAAACCACCGGAATATCGAGGGGTTTACGCATCACCGCGATGAAACGGCGGCCGTCCGGGCGCCACTGACTGCGGAACGCCCAGCGCTGGTATTCGAGACCGCAGTGGGCCGCTCCGGGAATCCGGATGGCCGAGCGCATCCGGTGTGCGGTTTCGGCGAATTCGGTCGTGTCCACCCAGGAAGGCGAACTACGCTGCCGCAATAGTTCGCTTGCGCCGGAACCGTCCTCGCGGGTGAGCAGATACTCGGGGTAGCGAGGTAATTGGGCGCGCAGGAAATTCGGCAGCCAGACCCGGCGCTGGGCGCTGTCGCGCAGTATCGAACTCTTCAACGCGGTGGGATGTGGTGAGGCGATCACCGCGATGGACCGCACCAGCCGCGGATGCAGGACCGCGGTCGCCCAGCAGGCCAGGCCGCCGTCGGCATGCCCGACCAGCGTGGCACTACTGTGGCCGAGCGCGCGGATCAGTCCGGCGATATCCCCGGCCAGAGTCCAGCCGTCGTAGCCGCGCGGCGGTTTGTCGCTGTCGCCGTAGCCGCGCAGATCCACCGCGACCGCGTGGTATCCGAGTTCGGCCAGCGCCGTGAGCTGATGCCGCCACGACCACCAGAAATCCGCGAACCCGTGCAGCAGTACCACCAGCGGCGCCGCCGGGTCGCCGGGTCCGGCGCTCGCCACATGCAGGCGTATTCCGTTGGCGTGCACATCGCGGTGAACCCAGGAACCGCCGTAGCGCACGCTGGACGGGTCCGGTGGAAAGTTCGACGCCACGCCGTCCGAGCGTAGTGAACACCGGGGCGGCGTGGTGTGCCGGACCCGTCTACCGGTGCGTGGTCTTCTCCAGCGCGCTCGGGTCGTCGTGGTTGCCGAACCCGGACGGCAGGACCGTACGGGTCTGCTTGAGCGAATCGATGGTCTTCTCGGGGGCGCGCAGACGCTTCACTTTGCGGTAGCCCAGGAACGCCAGCAGCGCGGTCACCAGAATCATGAACGCGAAGACGATCCAGAACGCGGCCCACCGGGTGAGCCAGACGTCCAGGGTTTCGGCGACGGCGAAAAAGAAGAAGAAACTGCTGAACAGCAGTACCGTCAGCGCGCCGATGAAGAAAACGCTGCCCTGCAGCCCCTTCTTGATCTCACCGGTTACTTCGGCTTTGGCCAGGGCGACTTCGGCGCGGACCAGAGTCGAGACCTGTTCGGTGGCGTCGCGGACCAGACTGCCGAAACTGGCCGATGCGTGCGGGTCGATCTCGGACAGTGGAATCGAGGTGACCATGCCGCCTCGCGCACCGTCTCCGTTACCGCCCTGTGTGACACTCACGTGGTCGACCCTCTCCCTGTCCCGATGCTGCTCGGTCTTGCTGTTCTGGTTCTAGCGCATCCGCGTCACGCCGTGCTCGGTGGACACGCCCACGCCGCAACAGTAGCGCCGAACCGGCCGGCGATGCGGCCGTGGAGGTCACCGGAACCGCGGCCCCGGCCGGTTGGGCGGAAGCGGGATGGTTCTCGCGCGCCGGTTCCGCCATGAGCAGGCTAACGGTGAACCCGATCGCGCCGAGCACCGACAGGGCGAACATATCGCGATAGTCGAGGTGCGCGGAATGTTCGGCGATTCCGGCCCGCGTCGTGAGCCGTCCGGTACGGCCCGGCCGCTCCGCCCCGGGCAGGTCCCGGCCGCGGAGCCGGTTCCGCTCAGTCCGAACGGCCGGCGCGAATGGCCTCGAAGACCTGCGGGTCCACCAGGGTGGAGGTATCGCCGAGTTCCCGGCCCTCCGCCACATCGCGCAGCAGGCGGCGCATGATCTTTCCGCTGCGGGTCTTGGGCAGTTCCGGTACCACATGGATCTCCCGCGGCCGGGCGATCGGGCTGATCTCCCGGGCCACTTCCGCCTCGAGCTCCTTCACCAGGTCCGCGCCGGTGTCGTTCGTCCCGGCGGCCAGGATGACGAATGCCACGATCCCCTGGCCGGTGGTCTCGTCGCTGGCACCGACCACCGCCGCCTCGGCTACACCGGAATGCCCGACCAGCGCCGATTCCACCTCGGCGGTGGAAATACGATGCCCGGACACGTTCATCACATCGTCCACCCGGCCCAGTACCCACAGATCGCCGTTGACGTCGAGCTTCGCCCCGTCACCGGCGAAGTACCAGCCCTGTTCGGCGAAACGCTCCCAATAGGTGGCCCGGTAGCGTTCCATATCGCCCCAGATACCACGCAGCATCGCCGGCCAGGGCTGATCCAGTACGAGGTAACCATTGGCCTCGGTCTCCCCGCGGCGCACCGGGTTGCCCTCTTCGTCCACCACAGCGGCCGAGATACCCGGCACGGGAGTCATGGCGGCACCCGGTTTCGTACTGGTGACACCGGGCAGCGGGGAGATCATGATGGCGCCGGTCTCGGTCTGCCACCAGGTGTCGACGATGGGCGCGGTGCCCGCACCGATCACCTCCCGGTACCAGCGCCAGGCCTCGGGATTGATCGGTTCGCCGACCGAGCCGAGCACCCGGATACTCGACAGGTCGTGCGCATCGGGGATCTGCCGTCCCCATTTCATGAAGGTGCGGACCAGCGTGGGCGCGGTGTAGTAGATCGTGACACCGTACTTCTCGATGATCTGCCAGTGCCGGTGCTCGTCGGGGAAGTTGGGGGTGCCCTCGTACAGCACCTGGGTGGCGCCGTTGGCCAGCGGACCGTAGACGATATAGCTGTGCCCGGTCACCCAGCCGACATCGGCGGTGCACCAGTAGACATCGGTTTCCGGTTTGTGATCGAAGACCACCCGGTGCGTGTAACTGGTCTGGGTGAGGTAGCCGCCGCTGGTGTGCAGGATGCCCTTGGGCTTACCGGTGGTGCCCGAGGTGTAGAGGATGAACAGCGGGTGCTCGGAGTCGAAGGCTTCGGCCTCGTGGACCGGATCCGCCGTCGCGACCGTTTCGTGCCACCACAGATCGCGGCCCTCGGTCCAGGGCACCTCGGTCCCGGTGCGGCGTACGACCAGCACGTGCTCCGCGCTCGAGGGCACATCGCCGTGCGCGAACAATGCCTCGTCGACGGCCTCCTTCAGGGGTGCGGCGTTACCGCGGCGCCACTGGCCGTCGGTGGTGATCACCAGCCGCGCCTGCGCATCGTCGATCCGCTGCCGCAGCGCGGTCGGTGAGAAGCCGGCGAAGACCAGGGAGTGCGGCAGGCCCAGCCGGGCGCAGGCCAGCATCGCCACGATCGTCTCCGGGATCATCGGCATATAGATGGCGACCCGGTCACCGGCCGTCAGCCCGAGCCCGGTCAGATAGTTGGCGGCCCGGCTCACCTCGGCGAGCAGATCCGCGTAGGTGATCGTGCGGGAATCGCCCGGCTCGCCCTCCCAGTGCAGCGCGACCTTGTCGCCGCGGCCTTCCAGCACATGGCGGTCCACACAGTTGTAGGCCACGTTCAGCCGGCCCCCGACGAACCATTTCGCCACCGGGGCGCCGGTCCAATCCAATACCTGGGACCAGCGCTGATGCCAGTGCAGCCGCTCGGCCTGCTCGGCCCAGAATCCCTCGCGGTCCTGCGCGGCACGCTCATAGATACCCGCATCCACATTCGCCGCGGCAGCGAACTCCGCACTCGGCGGGTAGGCGTCCGAGTGATCGGCGGTTTCGGTCATCTGTGTCACTTCCTTCGCGTTGCCTGCACCATAAGGGGCCACCTGTGACACTAATCGCTCGCCGAACGCCGCTGGGTGATCCCCGGACGAATGGCCGTCGGCGGCGGACGAACGGCCGCTGGGCGTCGGTGAACGGTCGGTCGCGGGTGGCCGGTGTTCACGAACCCGGCCGGATCTCTTCGCCGGGCCTATAGTCTGCAGACGACTTTGCGGGGTACCGGATGGGGACGAAGGCCAGGGAGCGGGGAGTGGTGTGAGGGGAACGTCATGGGCGTTACGCGCGATCGGTCTGGTGTTGATCCTCGCCGGCGCGACCGTGCTGCCCGCCTGCACGGTGACTCCGGCGCTCGGCGAATCGATCGCGGTCAACGGGACCGAACCGCAGAACCCGCTGGTGCCGTCGAACACCAACGAGAACGGCGGTGGCCGGATCGTCGATCGGCTGTTCGCGGGTCTGCGCCGGATCGGCGGGGACGGCAGTCTGCACGACGAGATGGCCGCCGCCATCGAGACCGACGATCAGCAGCACTACCGGATCAGGCTGGAACCCGGCTGGACCTTCAGTGACGGCTCGCCGGTCACCGCGCACTCGTTCGTCGACGCCTGGAACTACGGGGCCCTGGTCACCAACGCGCAGTTGCAGAGCTACGCCTACGCGCCGATCGCCGGGTTCGACGATGTCCAGGCCGACCCGCCGCGGGCGCGGACCATGTCGGGGCTGCGGGTCCTCGACGATCTCACCTTCACCGTCACCCTGAAGGCCCCCACCATCGACTTCCGGACCCGTCTCGCCTACGCCCCCTTCTATCCGCTCCCCGAGGTGGCCTTCGCGGATATGGAGGCGTTCGGGCGGCATCCGATCGGAAACGGGCCGTATCGATTCGCCGACGGCGACGCCTGGCAGCACGATGTGAAACTGGACCTGGTGCCCAACGAGCGCTACCGCGGTGGCCGCCCGGCTCGTAACAAGGGTCTGACCTTCGTGTTCTACTCCAGTTTCGATGCCGCCTACGCCGATCTGCTGGCGGGCAACCTGGATGTGCTCGATACGATCCCGTCCAGCGCCCTGACCGTGGTACACGCCGATCTGGGGGAGCGGGCGGTCGCCGCGCCCACCGCGCAGAGCCAATGGATCGGCACCCAGCCGGGGCTCCCGCATTTCGGTGGCGAGGAGGGCCGGTTGCGCCGCCACGCGATATCGATGGCGATCCACCGGCAGGCGATCGCGGACAAGATCTTTCGTGGTACGCGGGCGCCCGCCCGGGACTACACCTCCCGGGTGCTGCCCGGGTTCGACGGTGACCTGCCCGGTGCGCAGACGCTCGAGTACAACCCCGGCGAGGCGCGCCGCCTGTGGGCGAAGGCGAACGAGATCTCCCCGTGGAGCGGTCGTTTCGAGATCGCCTACAACGCCGACGGCGACCATCAGGCATGGGTGGACGCGGTGGCCAACAGCATCAAGAACACCCTCGGTATCGAAGCCGTCGGGGCCGCCTACCCGACCTTCAAACAGCTGCGCGACCAGATCACCACGCGCAGTGTCGGGAAGGCCTTCCGCTCCGGTTGGCAGGGTGACTACCCGACCATGCTGCAGTTCCTCGAACCCAGTTTCCTGGGCAACTCCGACACCAACGACTTCGACTATCACAACCCCGAATTCGACGCGCTGATCGCGGCGGCCGAAGCGGCGCCGACCGAGGCCGAATCCTGGGTGCTGGTGGGCCGGGCGCAAACCGTACTGCTGCACGATATGCCGACCATCCCCGTCTTCGACTACGTGAACTCGGCCGGGTACTCCGAACGGGTCCGCAATGTCACTTTCGGCTGGAACGGTCTCGCGGACTTCGAGAACATCGAGTTGATATGACCGCCGCCCACGAGTTTCCGCCCGAACCCGAGGAGTGCCCATGGCGTGGTACGTAGTGCGGCGACTACTGCAGATGGTCCCGGTTTTCTTCGGCGCGACCCTGCTCGTCTACTTCCTGATCTACAAGATCTCCGGCGGCTCGGTGGCCGCGCTGGCCGGTGACCGCGCCCTCACGCCGGCGCTGGAGGCGCAGCTGCGGGCGCGCTACCACCTGGACCGTTCCTTCCTGGTGCAGTACTTCTACTATTTGAAGGGCATCTTCACCTTCGACCTCGGAACCACCTTCTCGGGCCGTTCGGTGAAAGACGAACTCGGCCGCGCCTTCCCGATCACCTTCCGGCTGGCCTTCCTGGCGTTGCTGTTCGAAGCGGTACTGGGGGTGTTGTTCGGTGTGCTGGCCGGCTTGCGCAAGGGCAAACTGTTCGATTCGACCATGCTGGTACTGAGCCTGGTGGTGATCGCGGTACCGGTTTTCGTCCTCGGCTTCCTGGCTCAGTTCCTGCTGGGCGTCCGATGGGGGATCGCGCCGGTCACCGTCGGTGCCGACGCGAGCTGGAGCCGGTTGATCGTTCCGGCGCTGGTACTGGGCGCGCTGTCGTTCGCCTACGTGCTACGGCTGACCCGCAACGCCGTGGCGGAGAACCGGGACGCCGACTATGTGCGCACCGCGACGGCCAAGGGTCTGCCCCGGCACCGCGTGGTGACGGCACATATCCTGCGGAATTCGCTGATTCCCGTGGTCACCTTCCTCGGTGCCGACCTGGGAGCGCTCATGGGCGGGGCGATCGTCACGGAGGGCATCTTCAACATCCCCGGTGTCGGCGGCACCCTGTATCAGGCCGTGGTGCGGGGCGAGGCGCCGACGGTGGTTTCCTTCGTCACGGTGCTGATCGTGGTCTTCTTGCTCGCCAACCTCCTGGTGGACCTGCTGTACGCGGTACTCGACCCCCGGATTCGCTATGCCTGAACAGGAGTGCGGTCATGTCCGATGAGTTCCCGGCCGGCCCGAGCAGAGCGGGCCGGCAGCGCTGGGTGGCCCCGCCGGACGCGGTGACCGTGGAGGCCGCCGATCGGGTGCGGATCTCGGGCGCGCCGCGCGGATTCTGGGGCCAGGCCTGGCACGCGCTGCGGCGTAATCCGATATTCCTGATCGCGGTGACGCTGATAGCCCTGGTGCTGGTGGTGGCGGCCTTCCCCGCTCTGTTCACCGATCAGGATCCCCGCTACTGCGTGGTGGACAACAGTCTGCTGCCGCCGAGCTCGGCGCACTGGTTCGGCTTCGACCTGCAGGGCTGCGATATCTACGCCCGCACCATCTACGGGGCGCGCGCGTCGGTGCTCACCGGGGTCGGTGCGGCGCTGCTGTTCGTGCTCATCGGGGCGAGCCTGGGCGCGGTGGCCGGCTACTACGGCGGTCTGCTCGATTCGGTGATCTCCCGGCTCGCGGAGATCGTCTACGCCGTTCCACTCATGCTCGCCGCCATCGTGCTCATGCAGCTGTCCGAGGAACGCACCATCGGGCTGGTGATCGTCACCCTGGCGGCATTCACCTGGCCTCAGGCGGCGCGTATCGCCCGCGGCGCCGTGATCGCGGCGAAGCACAGTGAATACGTACTGGCCGCGCGGGCGTTGGGTGTTTCCCGCTTCGGCATCCTGGTGCGGCATGTGCTGCCCAACTCCCTGGGGCCGGTGATCGTGGTGACCGCCATCTGGCTGGGCGTCTTCATCGTCACCGAGGCGACATTGTCGTTCCTGGGTGTCGGCCTGCCACCCACCGAGGTGTCCTGGGGTGCGGATATCGCGACCGGACAGCAGCAGTTGCGGGGCGGCTCGCTGATCCTGTTCTATCCGGCCACCGCGCTCGCGCTCACCGTGCTCAGTTTCATCATGCTCGGCGATGCGCTGGGCGACGCCATCGACCCCAAGACCCGGAATGCGCGGTAGCCGGTGCCACCGGCCGCACGAGGTGACCAGCGCACCGCGCGAGTGCAGCTCGCGGATTCGAGACAGGAAGCGACCATGAGTGCCGATACCGCAGCCGAGCGACCGCTGCTGGAGATCCGGGATCTGCGTATCGCTTTCGGAACGGGCGGTGACCACGTGGAGGCCGTGCGTGGCGTCGATCTCACCGTCTACCGGGGTGAGACGGTGGCGATCGTCGGGGAGAGCGGTTCGGGCAAATCGACCACCGCGCACGCGATCGTCGGACTGCTGCCGGGCGGCGGCCGGATCCTCGGTGGCAGTATTCGTTTCGACGGAACCGAACTCGCCGGAATCGCCGAATCGCGGCTGGTCGCCCTGCGCGGCACCGGCATCGGTTTCGTACCGCAGGATCCGATGTCCAATCTCGACCCGGTCTACAAGATCGGGTATCAGATCCGGGAAACGCTGACCGCCAACGGTATCGCCCGCGGGCGGGAGGCCCGGGAAAAGGCGGTCGAACTGCTGCGCGCCGCCGGGATCCCCGACCCCGAGCAGCGGGCCGATCAGTACCCGCACGAACTGTCCGGTGGGTTGCGGCAGCGCGCCCTCATCGCCATGGCATTGTCCGGCCGCCCGGCGCTGCTCATCGCCGATGAGCCGACTTCGGCACTGGATGTCACGGTGCAGCGCCGGATTCTCGATCATATCGCCGACCTCACCGGGGAATTCGGTACGGCGATGTTGCTGATAACCCACGATCTCGCCTTGGCCGCCGAACGCGCCGAACATCTGGTGGTGATGTACCGGGGGCGGGTGGTGGAATCCGGCCCGGCCCTGGAACTGCTGCGCGATCCCCGCCACGAGTACACCCGCAAACTCGTCGAATCGGCGCCGTCGCTCGCGGCGAGCCGACGACCCGGGCGTGTCCGTAAGTCCGGTCGCGAGGAGGAGATCCTGGTGGCTACGGGGCTCACCAAACGCTATCGGGTGCGCGGCTCGGCGCCGTGGCGCTCCCAGGAGCGCACGGCGGCCGCGGATGTCTCCTTCGCTCTGCGGCGTGGCGGTACCACCGCGCTGGTCGGCGAGTCGGGATCGGGAAAATCCACCGTCGCGCAACTGGTACTGGGCCTGCTCGAACCGACCTCGGGATCGGTGATCTTCGACGGATCCGATATCTCCCGGCTGGGCCGGCGGGAACAGCGGGAGTTCCGCCGTCGTGTGCAGCCGGTGTTCCAGAATCCCTACGCTTCGCTGGACCCGCTGTACACGATCCATCGGTGCATCGCCGAACCCCTGCGCACCCATGGGATCGGCAGTCGTGCCGAACGCGAGGCCCGGGTCCGGGAACTACTGGATCATGTCGCGCTGCCCGCCGATGTGCTGGACCGCTACCCGAACGAACTGTCCGGCGGACAGCGGCAGCGGGTCGCGATCGCTCGGGCGCTGGCCCTGGAACCGGAGCTGCTGGTCTGCGACGAGGCGGTATCCGCGCTCGACGTACTGGTGCAGGCGAACATCCTCGATCTGCTCAACCGCCTGCAGGACGAATTGGGCCTCACCTATCTGTTCATCACCCACGATCTCGCCGTGGTGCGGCAGATAGCGGACGACGTGCTGGTCATGCAGCACGGCCGGATCGTCGAGGCGGCGCCCACCGGGGAGATCTTCGAATCCCCGCGACAGGAGTACACGCGCCGGCTGCTCGCCGCGATCCCGGGGCGGGGTCTCCCCGTCGGATGACGGTCCGCGGCCGGCCGTGGACGCCCGGGTCCGATACCCGTCGCGGGCAGCAGTAGCCTGCTGATCCGTGACCGATCCCCTCGCGCCCCTCACCGATCTGCCCGGTGTCCGTGCCGCCGCCGACAAGGCCCGTGACGCGCTGGCCGAGGTGCATCGGCACAAAGCGAACCGCCGGGGATGGCCGACCACCGCGGCCGAGGCCTCGGTGCGCGCCGCTCGTTCGTCGGCCGCACTCGAGGGCGGCAGTACGGAGTTACCCGCCGACGGTGCGATCACGGACCCGGTCCTCGCTGGGGCGTTACGGGTGGGACAGGCCCTCGACGGAGACGCCCTACGGAATCTGGTCGGTATCTGGGAACGGGCTCCGCTGCAAGCCCTGGCGCGGTTGCATCTGCTGGCCGCCGCGGACCTGGTGCCGGACGAAAGTGCCCTGGGCCGCCCCCGGCCCGACGGCGGGGTGGCCGAGCGGTTGGATGTACTCGCGCAGACTCTGCTCACGACATCGGCCCCGGCCCCGGTGACAGCGGCGGTGGTGCACGGCGAACTGCTGACGCTGAAACCGTTCGGTTCGGCAGACGGACTGGTCGCGCGGGCGGCTTCCCGGCTCGTCACCGTATCCAGCGGACTGGATCCCCGGGCGCTCGGCGTACCGGAAGTCTTCTGGTTGCGGCGCCGGCAGGCGTATCTGGACGCCGCCGCGGCTTTCGGTTCCGGTACCGCTGCCGGTGTCGGCGGATGGGTGGTCTTCTGCTGCGGAGCTTTCGAAGACGGGGCCCGGGAGGCGAAGTCGATCGCGGACGCCGCCGGGGGCTGACCGCCGGTAGCGGGTGTACACGTCAATACGGGCGGCGGGGTCGTCGACCTCACCGCCCGCGAGCACGGACTACCGGGTTACCAAGCGTGCTGAATTGGGTTGTGTTCTCCGGCCTCGGCGTTCCTCCGTGCCCGCAGCAGCTCATCCCCGCAGCTATGCGAGGCCATCGCTGGCGACGGACCGGATTTCGCAGGCCCACAACGCTTATGCCCTATCGCGGCGAGCTCCGCGTGGGTACCCGGCGTCCGTGCTGGGAAGGAAGGGTTGGGAGACTGCGTCTTCTCTTCCGGCGCCGCCTTGGCCTTCCGTCCTTCCGTGCCTCCATTTTTACCACTGTGACCGCATTCACATCAAGTGTTCGCGGAACATCGCTGAACAATTCGGATGCCCGGTCGCTGGGCGGAGCGATATGCCATAAGTCCTGGTAGAGGAGGTATAATCAGCGTCCCCGGAAGAGCCGGTAGGTTACCGCGCCGGCCGCGAGCGCGCTCAGGGCGACCGCTATTCCGGTGGCTACGGTCCTCGAAGGCGCCGGAAAACGTGACCACAGCGAAACCGGATTGGAGAACTGCAGGATGGGCCATTCCCGGGTCGTGGCCTCCCGGCGCAGGGCTCGGTCGGGGTTCACCGCGGTGGGGTGGCCGACAGCGGTGAGCATCGGTATATCGGTGATCGAATCGGAATAGGCATAGCACCGTGAGAGGTCGTAACCCTGTGTGGCGGCCAGTTTTTCGATCGCCGTGACCTTACCTTCGCCGTAGCAGTAGAAATCGATCCCGCCGGTGTACTTGCCGTCCACGACCTCCATCCGGGTCGCCGCGGTATGCGTCGCTCCCAGTGCCTCGGCGATCGGAGTCACCACCTCCTCCCCGGACGCGGAGACGATGACCACGTCGTGGCCGCGGATCCGGTGATCGGCGATCAGATCCACGGCTTCCGCGTAGATCAGCGGTTCCACCAGCTCCTGCAGGGTCTCGGCCACAATGGAACGGACCTGTGCCACGTCCCAGCCGGCGCACATACCGGCCAAGTGGGCGCGCATCCGCTCCATCTGATCGTGATCCGCGCCCGACAGCAGGAACATGAAATGCGCGTAGCCGCTCTCCAGCGCCGCTCGCCGGTTGATGAGCCCTTGGGCGAAGAACGGTTTGCTGAACACGAAAGTGCTCGATCTGGCGATCACCGTTTTGTCCAGGTCGAAGAAGGCGGCGATACGGGTGTTCTCGCGATTCCGATCGCCGGGAGGGGGTGTCGTATTGCCGGAGCCCGTCACCGCTTCAGGATAGGCATCCGCACCGGGCGTGTCGTGTTCGCGGATTCACCCGGAAAGCTCTGAACTGCGGTTTTCCTCTCGAAAAGCCGCCGCGCGTGAGCTACGGAACTTCTTTCCCGTGAGGCTTGCGTATCGGTCCGCCCTTGGGTGTAGTATTGCTGGCACCTGGACATGTTCCAGGCGCGTTCAGCCCGACCCCCCGGGGCTGAACCCGACGGCCCCAGCCTCCTCCCCCCCCGGCTGGGGCCGTCCTCTATTTACGGGCAGGCCCTTTCGAGCGTCCCGCCCGCTTCGGAAGTTCTCCACAGGCCGCGAGTTGTCCACAATCGCCGCGGGCGTGTATTCCGCGCCGGATTTCCCGGCGACGCTGGCATACATGGATCACGACGAGACCACCACGGTTCCCGAGACGCCGGCCGTTCTGGTGCTCATCGAGGACGACCGCCTGCGCGAGGAGGTCCGCCGGGTCGCCGCCGCGGCCGGTCGGCGGATCGAGGAAGGCGAACCCCCGGTCGGGCGTCATACCTGGGCGGTGGCGCCGCTCATCGTGCTCGATACCACGGCCGCCACGGCATGTGCGGTGAGCGGGCCCCCGCGCCGTGGCGGAGTGGTCACCGTCACGGCGGGTGAACCCGGACTCGCCGACTGGCGGGCGGCGGCGACGGTCGGGGCGGAGCGGGTGGTGGCACTGCCCGGTGCGGCGGTCGGGCTCATCGAGAAGTTCGCCGAATACGCCGAACCACACGCGGACGGAGGAGTGGTCGTGGCGCTCGCCGGAACGGGCGGCGGCGCCGGTGCCTCGACCCTGGCCGCCGCGACGGCCCTGCGTTCCGCCACCACCGATTTCCGGCCGCATACCGTGCTGGTGGACGGTGCGCCCTACGGCGGCGGACTGGATCTGCTGCTCGGTATCGAAGACGTACCCGGATTGCGTTGGCCGGATCTGGTGGTCGACGACGGCCGGGTCGCCGCCGCGGAACTCCACAGCGCACTACCCGGAGCCGGGACCGGACTGTCGGTCCTGTCCTGCGGCCGCGGCCCCGGCCGTACGGGACCCATCGGCGCGGCAGCGGCGCATGCGGTGATCGAAGCCTCCCGGAACGCGGGCGATCTCGTCGTCTGTGATCTCTCCGGCGAACACGGGCCCCATATCGAGCGAATGCTGGAGGCCGCCGATCTGGTGGTGCTCGTCGTACCCGCCCGGCTCCGCGCTGTGGCGGCAGCTCAGGCGGTCACCGAATGGATAGCCCGGCACAATCCGAATCAAGGGTTGATCGTGCGGGGGCCCGCCCCCGGGAGCCTACGCGGCAGAGATATCGCCGCGGTCCTGAAGCTGCCCCTGCTGGCCGCCGTCCGCGCGCAACCGGGGTTGGCGGCACGGCTCGAACGCGGTGGGCTGCGACTGCGGCGTGGGCCGCTCCGGGACGCCTGTGACGCGGTGCTCGCGGTCCTCGGCCCGGCGGAGCAGCGGAGGGCCGGATGAACCCGGTACCCCATGAGTCGGGCGTGGTCACCGCGGAGCTGCTCGAGCGGGTGCGCCGTCGGCTGGCCGGAGAATCCGCGGAGCCGGAACCGGCGCGGGTGGCCGCGGCCATCCGCGCCGAAGCGGGCGGGATGCTCGGCGATACCGATCTGCTGCGGGCCCTGCGGTTACTACAGACCGAACTCACCGGAGCCGGTGTGCTCGAACCCCTGTTGCACGATCCCTCCGTCGCCGATGTTCTGGTCACCGCACCCGATGCGGTATGGGTGGACCGCGGCCGCGGGGTCAGCAGGACCTCGGTCACCTTTCCCGACGAGGCCGCGGTGCGGCGGCTGGCACAGCGCCTGGCTCTTTCGGCCGGTCGGCGTCTCGATGACGCGCAGCCCTGGGTGGACGGGCAGCTGTCCGGCCGCGAGATGGTGCTCGGGGAGAACTTCGGGGTCCGCCTGCACGCCGTGCTGGCCCCGATCGCCCGCGGGGGCACCTGCCTTTCGTTGCGGGTACTGCGACCGGCGACCCAGGATCTCGACGCGCTCGTCCGGGCCGGGACGGTACCGCCCGACGCGGATGCCCTGCTGCGCCGGATGATCCGCGCTCGGCTGGCTTTCCTGGTGGTGGGCGGAACAGGCGCCGGGAAGACCACCTTGTTGTCCGCGTTGCTCGCCGAGGTCGACCGAGCGGAGCGCATCATCTGTGTGGAAGATGCCGCGGAGCTCGCGCCGCCGCATCCGCACGTGGTCCGGCTGGTGGCGCGTCCCCCGAATATCGAGGGCGCGGGCGAGATCACCCTGCGCGCTCTGGTGCGCCAAGCACTGCGGATGCGTCCCGACCGCATAGTGGTCGGCGAGGTGCGCGGCGCGGAAGTGGTGGATCTGCTGACCGCGCTCAACACCGGCCACGACGGCGGCGCGGGTACGGTGCACGCCAACTCCCCACGCGAAGTACCCGCCCGGCTCGAGGCCCTGGCCGGTTCGGGCGGTATGGACCGGGGCGCCCTGCACAGTCTGCTGGCCGCGGCCGTGCAGGTGGTGCTGCATGTGCAGCGGTGTGCGAACGGAGCGCGGCGTCTGCGGGAAATCGGTGTGGTACAGCGTGAGACGAGCGGGTGGGTGCGGATCCGGCCCGCTTGGCGAGCCGACGGCGATGCCCCCGCAGCGGAGATGCTCGAGGCGTTACTCGCGGAACGGTCGGGGCGATGATCGCCGTACCGATGCTCGCAGCGGTGGCCCTCACGCTGCTCTTGGTGCCCGCGCCGACGGGAAGGCGGCGCTTCGGTGTCGTCTTCGGCATCCGCGCCGCGCGCCGCTTCCGGGGGCGCTGGGTGGTCCCGTACGCAGCGGGTAGCGGGTGTGTGCTGGCATTGGCCCTCGGTAACGGCAGCCTGCCGGCCGCGCTGCTCGTCGCGGGGACGGTCACGGTGCGCGTGCGCCGGACCCGGCGGGCCCGCCGGCACCGCACCGAAAGCGGGTATCTGCTCGACGGTCTGGAGGCGATCATCGCCGAGCTGCGGGTAGGTGCGCATCCGAGTGCCGCCGCCGCGGTCGCTGCCCGGGAGACGGCCGGTATCGCGGCGGCCGCGTTCGCGGTCGGTGCGGCGCGCAGCCGCCTGGGCGGTTCCGGTGCGGGCGGCCTGCTTCGTCCCGGCACGGTGATCGAAGCGGAGCTCGGGCGCGTCGCGGATGCCTGGCAGGTGGCCGAACGATACGGTCTGGCGCTGGCCGAACTCCTAGCGGCCACCCGTGCCGATCTGGCGGCCCGGCTGGAGTTCCGGAGCCGCACCGACGCGACCCTCGCCGGCGCCCGGGCCACCGCCGCGATATTGGCGGTCCTACCGGTGCTCGGCATCGGCCTGGGACAGCTGATGGGTGCGGACCCCCTCGAAGTGCTGCTGTTCTCCTCCGCCGGTACCTATCTGCTGCCGCTCGGTACCGGTCTGGCCTGCGCGGGATTGCTCTGGGCCGACGAGATCACCCGCCGGGTGGTACCGGCGTGAGCGCCCGGATCGCCATCGTGGCCGGTAGCGGAGCGGCGCAGGCGTGCCGTACCGGGCGATATCCGCTGCCGTGGTGGGTCGCTTCCGGAACCCGTGCGAGGAGAGTGTGATGACGACCCATGCGGTGTGGTCGTGGCTTCTGCTGCTGGCGGCAGTGATGATGGTGCCGCCCCGCCGACCGGTGTTGGGACGCTTGCGCGGAGCCCCGGTGCCCTGGCCCCCGGCGGGGCGGCAGGTACCGGGTAAGGCCGATCCGGTGGCGGTTGCCACCCTGTTCGATCTTCTTGCGGCGTGCCTGCGTGCCGGGCTTCCCACGGCGGCGGCTGTGCGGGCGGTGGTGCCCGTCGCGCCGGTCTCGTTGGGGGAGCTGTTGCGGCAGGCCGCCGACCTGCTCGCGTTGGGCGCGGATCCGGCCACCGCGTGGGCCCGGCCGCATGCGGGATCCGCCGGGACACCTCCGGAGTTCGAAGCGCTCGCCCGGCTGGCCCGGCGCTCGGCGCGTTCGGGAGCATCGCTGGCGGCAGCGGTGGGTGAACTGGCCGCGGCGCATCGTGCCCGGGTGGAAGAGGCGGTGACCGCCCGGGCCGAACGGGCCGGAGTGCTGATCGGCGGCCCATTAGGTCTGTGCTTCCTTCCGGCGTTCGTCTGCCTGGGCATCGTTCCGGTGATCATCGGCCTGGCCGGCCGGGTGCTCGGCGGAGCGCTGCTGTGAAGGGCAGGCGGACCACCACCGAGATGTGCTCGCGCGCTACAGCGGCGCGGGCGGAGAAGAGAGGGGAATCGAATGCTGATCGAAGGAGCTGCGCGCTCCGCGCTGGAGCATATGCGGGCGGCGCGAGAGGAGCTGAACACCCGTCTGCTGCGTGCGGCGGTGGCCGAGGACGGGATGAGCACGGTCGAATACGCGATCGGGACCATTGCCGCGGCGGCGTTCGGTGCGGTGCTGTACACCGTGGTGACCGGAGAGAGTATTCCCGACGCGCTGACCGGAATCATCGACAAAGCGCTCAACACGAGCGTGTAGCGGGGCCACGAGGTTCGATGCGGGCGGGCCGTCTCGGCCGCGCCCACGCCGACGGCTCGGCTCGGCGATTCGGCTGGTCCTTCCCGTCCGGCGGCGACACGGGGTCCGTAACGGTCGAGGCGGCGATCGCACTCGGTGCGCTCGCCGCCGCTGCCGTCCTGTGCGTGGGGGCGGTGCTCGCGATGGTCACCCAGGTGCGGTGTGTCGATGCCGCGCGCGAGGCGGCTCGGCTCGCGGCCCGCGGTGACGGAGACGGCGCGGTATCCGCGGCCCGCCGGGTGGCTCCATCGGCAGCGGAGATCTCACTGCGCTACGAGGACGATCGGGTGATCGCCGTCGTGTCTTCGGAGACGCCGCTGCTTCCGGTACTCGAACTGCGGGCCGAGGCGGTGGCCGTACGGGAGCCGGGGGTGACGGAGTGAGATGCGAGGGCCGGAAAGGCTCGGCCGGCGCGGTGCGGGACGAGGGTTCGGTGAGCATTGCGGCGTGCCTGGCGCTGGCGGCACTGCTCATGGCAACCGTGCTCGTCATCCAGTTCGGCGCCGTGGTGGTAGCACGCCACCGCTTGCAGGCGGTGGCTGATCTCGCGGCATTGGCTGCCGCGGGTGAACTGCGGCGCGGGGTGGAGGCGGGATGTACCGCTGCCGAGGACCTCGGACTGCGAATGAAAGCGCGGATCGCTCGATGTGAAGTCGAGGGATGGGATGTGGTGATCTGGGTCGAGGGAAAAGTACCAGCGGGTCCGTTCGGGGGTCGGAGTATACGAGCGGTTGCCCGAGCCGGACCGATGGAAGAAGGGCCGTGATCGCGATTCGCCGGAACTTGTTAACGACGAATTCGGTCTCCGCCCGGGAAACGGCAATTAACAACTCGTTAATCGAATTCGTAGGCTGTTTCGGAATGGCTTTCGGCGCCACTCCGGTTGTTACTCGCGCGTCCTACGGCAACAATTCAGTTAATATGATTGCGATCCTTTTAAATCACTTGTCCAGATTTCTGCCGGCCCCCTGGATTCCTCGCAGGCCCGTGCCTCGCCCACCGTGTTCTCACGGAGCGAGGTCGTATCGGAGCCCTGCTCGGTGAGGTCGGACAGAATTGCGGTCAACAACCGGATCGCACCCTTCTTATCCAGCGGATCGTTGCCGTTGCCGCATTTGGGTGACTGGACGCACGAGGGACATCCCGCCGGGCAGCCGCACGATTCGATGGCGGCACGAGTGGCGGTGAGCCACCGATGTAGCAGCGAATACCCCCGCTCGGCGAACCCGGCGCCACCCGCCTGCCCGTCGTAGACGAACACCGTAGGCAGGCCGGTGTCGGGATGCTGGGCGGTGGACACGCCGCCGATATCCCAGCGATCGCACGTGGCGACCAGCGGCAACAGCCCGATCGCCGCATGCTCGGCGGCGTGCAGCGCTCCCGGGACATCAGCGGGGGCCATACCGGCGTCATCCAGCAGGCGTGGTGTCACGGTGTAGAGCACCGCTGTGGTGGGCAAGGTCTGCGGTGGCAGATCGAGTTCGACCATATCCAGGACTTCGCCGGTCATCAGGGTGCGCAGGTACCCGACGACCCGGCTTCGGACGGTCACCGTGGCCAATGCCGCCGTGACCTGGCCCGATACCTTGCTTTCGCGGATCGACTCGATGCTCAGGGAGGTGATCACGCGGGCACTGGTGGTCCAGCCCGGGCTCTCGGCGCGTACGAACGCGACACCCGTCTCCAGGTCCAGTTCCTCCACCACATAGCTCTCGCCCTGGTGCAGGTGAACCGCGCCTTCGTGCAGGGTGGCGAGAGCCCGCCCGGCATCGGCGGTGCCCAGTAGGCGGCCGGTCCCGCCGACCACGATCGCGATTTGGGCGCCGATACCGCCACGGACGTCGACGGAATCGTGCGGTGGTTCGGCACCGGTATAGAACCACCGGGATCCGCCGTTCGCCTTCCGCTGCCGGACCAGACCTCGAACGGCCAGCTCGGTGAGCACCCCGTGCGCCTCGAGCCGGTCTGCTTCGGATTCGGTGATCGGCAACTCCATGGCCGCGCACAACAGCTGTGGCCCGAGGACATACGGGTTGGACGGATCGATGATGGTGGTTTCCACCGGGCGCTCCAGCAAAGCGCCCGGATGATGCACCAGAAAGGTATCTAGCGGGTCGTCGCGTGCCACCAGCAGGGCCAACGCGCCCTGAGTGCGTCGTCCGGCCCGGCCGATCTGCTGCCGGAACGAGGCGACCGTACCGGGAAACCCGGCCAGGACGACAGCGTCCAGACCGGCGATATCCACCCCGAGTTCGAGAGCGTTCGTGGTCGCCGCGGCCAGCAGTGAACCGTCCGAGAGTCCTGCCTCGAGAGCTCGCCGATCCTCCGGCAGATACCCGCCGCGATACGCCGCGACGCGGGTCGCCAACTCGGGATCGAGCTCCGTCAACCGTTCCCGGGTGTGCACGGCTATCAGTTCCGCGGCCCGGCGCGACCGCGCGAAGGTCAGGGTTCGGGCACCCTCGGCCACCAGTTCGGCAGTGAGCCGCGCTGCCTCTGTGGTGGCGCCCAGCCGTACCGGTGCCCCGTTCTCGCCGGTCACCGCGGTGAGCAGGGGCGGTTCCCAGAACGCCACGGTGCGTGGTCCACGCGGGGAACCGTCCTCGGTCACCGCGGCGCAGTCCGTGCCGATCAGCCGGGAGGCGGCCGCCGCCGGGTCGGCGGCCGTCGCGGAGCAGAGCACGAAAACCGGGTCCGTGCCGTAGTGCGCGGCCAGCCTGCGTAGCCTGCGCAGCACCAGCGCCACCTGGGAACCGAATACGCCCCGGTAGGCGTGGCATTCGTCGACAACCACGTAGCGCAACCGGCGGAAGAATCGCGACCAGCGTCGATGCGAGCGCAACAGGCTCAGATGCAGCATGTCCGGATTCGTGAACACCCAGCGCGCCTCCCTGCGGACCCACTGCCGGATCTCCGTCGGTGTGTCACCGTCGTAGGCCGCCGCGACGATCCGGCGCAGCGGGTCGTGCCGGGTCAGCTCGCCGACCATCCTGAGCTGGTCGGCGCCCAGCGCCTTGGTCGGGGCGAGGTACAAGGCTGTGGCGGCGGGGTCCTCGTGCAGGGCGGTGAGGATCGGGAGCTGGTAGCCCAGGGATTTCCCGGAAGCTGTCCCGGTCGCCACGACCACGTGCTGCCCGGCCGCGGCGAGTCCGGCTGTCGCGGCCTGGTGGCTCCACGGGGCCGCCACCCCCATCGCGCGCAGTGCGTCGACGACCGCCGGAGCCACCCACGGCGGCCACTCCGTGGTGACCGCGGTTCGGGCGGGCATCTCGGCGATATGCGTCAGTCGCGAATCCGTATCCGCAGCGCCGGACAGGACACGATTCAGCAACGATCGCCCATAGCTCGTCTCCGGCTGGATCTCCGGGGTCATTCCGCCGCACCTTCCGCGTCACAGACAAGTATGAAACCTCGCCGGCGGCTCCTTCTCACCTGCGATTTCGATACCCAATAGCGATCTGGGTCACAGCCGGGTACTCGGTCCGGGAGCTGGTTATCGGAAGGCAAACATACCGGAGGTTCAGATTCCGTCGAGCTATCCCTTACTCCCGCATTCGCGAGATCATTTTTTTTGCAAATTGTCGGTAACTCCGCTGTTGAATTTCCCAAAGACATGGTTCACTGGGTCTCGGTCGCAAGCTTCTGTGTTCGAGGGACGGATGCAAAGTCCAAACCGTCAGCAGGATCGATGTTGCGAACGGCATACGTTGGCCCCCATGGGAGTCAGGGTACCGCCGGTCGGAACGGGCCCGGTGGACGAAACAGTTGTCCGCCGTTCCGAGTAAGAAAAGAGAAGGAACAGAATGGCACAGGGAACTGTGAAGTGGTTCAACGCGGAGAAGGGCTTCGGTTTCATCGCGCCCGAAGACGGCTCTGCGGATGTCTTCGTCCACTATTCCGAGATCCAGGGTTCGGGTTTCCGTACCCTCGAGGAAAACCAGAAGGTCGAGTTCGAGGTTGGCCAGGGCACCAAGGGTCCGCAGGCCACCGGAGTGCGCGCGCTCAGCTGAGCGAGTTCACCCCCAGTTCGTCCCTCGCATCCCGTAACGGGAGCGAGGGACGAACTATATGTGGAGTATGCGTACCTCCGCATTCGCTCCGGCCGTGCGCTCTGTGCGTACCTCCGCATTCGCTCCGGCCGTGCGCTCTGTGCGTACCTCCGCGTTCGCTCCGGCCGTGCGCTCTGTGCGTACCTCCGCGTTCGCTCCGGCCGTGCGCTCTGTGCGTACCTCCGCGTTCGCTCCGGCCGTGCGCTCTGTGCGTACCTCCGCGTTCGCTCCGGCCGTGCGCTCTGTGCGTACCTCCGCGTTCGCTCCGGCCGTGCGCTTCCTGCCCATCTCCGCCGCGTTCGCGGCGGATGTCCGCTCCCTGCGGGGAGCCCGGCCCGCCGCGGACGCGCGTTCTTCACGGACATATGCGTTCGCTCCACTCATGCGTTGCCTGCGCACCACCGCGGCCGCCGCCTTCCCGCCGGCACTCGTAACTGCCGCTGCCGTATCCGCTCGGCGGGTCTCCGGGTTCGATCCGGCCGTGGGATCCGAACGGTCCGCCCGGACCATTCGGTCGACGCGCTTCCCGGGTGCTCCGGACATGCGCACCCCGGAAGACTTCACAGCCGCATCGCCCGCCCGCTCCGCCGCGCTCGGGCCTCGGTGATGCGCGATCCCGAATCGAGCTCGGCGGTGAACGGGCCGCAGATCGGGCGGTACGGTGGCGGTGGGGCGGCCGGTGCGTGCTTTCCGGGGCGGTCCGGCCGAGGGCCGGTATACGCGGTGCGGTCGTATCCGCGATCCGCTTCCCCGGCCCGCCCGGTCCGACGGTCGAACCGGAGGGTACGGTATGCGTTCCGCCACGCGCGGGCCGACGGTGGATTGCCGTCCACCCGCACCGGTCACAGCCGCAGTGCGCGGGTTCGGGTCCCACCATGGGTGCCGTCCCGGTTCGTGGCACTGCATACTGAACGGCGTCGGCGCGCCACCGCCCGATGGTCGCAACATCCCGACCACGCGCAGCGCCGAGGTATAAACGTGTCTGGTGGTGAAGTACGCCGTCACCATGTGTTCATCCAGCCCGTCCTGCGCACCGAGCAGCGTTCAACGGGTCGAGAAGGGAAGGGATTCACCCGTGGCAACACGAGACCGTAGCGCAGCCGAGGCGGGTCGTCCCGTGCGTCGTCTCGTGATCGTCGAATCCCCGACCAAGGCCCGGAAAATCGCTCCCTATCTGGGGCGGAACTATACGGTCGAGGCATCGGTCGGCCATATCCGCGATCTGCCCCGTGGTGCGGCCGACGTACCGGCCAAGTACAAGGGCCAGGATTGGGCGCGCCTGGGCGTGGACGTCAACAACGATTTCGAACCCATCTATGTGGTGAGCCCGGACAAGAAGGGCAAGGTCACCGAGCTGAAGGGGTTGCTCGCCGATGCCGACGAGCTGTATCTGGCCACCGACCCCGACCGGGAGGGCGAGGCCATCGCCTGGCATCTGCTGGAAACCCTGAAGCCCAAGGTCCCGGTCCGTCGGATGGTGTTCCACGAGATCACCGAGCCCGCGATCCGGGCGGCCGCCGCCGATACCCGCGATCTGGACAACGACCTGGTCGACGCCCAGGAAACCCGGCGCATCCTGGACCGTTTGTACGGCTACGAGGTCAGCCCGGTGCTGTGGAAGAAGGTCATGCCGCGATTGTCGGCGGGCCGGGTGCAGTCCGTGGCGACACGGGTGATCGTGCAGCGTGAACGCGAGCGGATGGCATTCCGTTCGGCCGAGTACTGGGATATCGCGGCGAAACTGGATGCCGGTGGGGACGCCGATACCGACAATCCGCGGATCTTCTCCGCCCGCCTGGTCGACGTCGACGGTGCCCGGGTGGCCTCCGGCCGTGATTTCGGCTCCGACGGACGGCTCAAGGCCGATTCCCGTGCCCTGGTGCTGGACGAGGCCCGGGCGCGCCGGCTCGCCGAGGCGCTACACGGCGTGGATCTGGTGGTCACCTCCGCCGAGTCCAAGCCCTACAGCCGCAAACCGTATGCGCCGTTCATGACTTCCACCCTGCAACAGGAGGCCGGGCGCAAACTGCGTTTCACCTCCGAGCGCACCATGCGCACCGCGCAGCGGCTGTACGAGAACGGCTACATCACCTATATGCGTACGGACTCGACCACGTTGTCGGAGTCCGCGATCAACGCCGCGCGCGCCCAGGCGACCCAGCTCTACGGCGCCGAATATGTGCATCCGACCGCCCGGCAGTACACCCGCAAGGTGAAGAACGCCCAGGAAGCGCACGAGGCGATCCGTCCGGCGGGGGACACCTTCGCCACTCCCGGGCAGCTGCACTCACGGCTGGACAACGACGAGTTCCGCCTCTACGAGCTCATCTGGCAGCGCACCGTGGCCTCGCAGATGGCCGACGCCAGAGGCACCACGCTGACGCTGCGGATCACCGGCACCGCCGGTACCGGCGAGGAATGCGTGTTCTCCGCCTCCGGCCGCACCATCACCTTCCCGGGTTTCCTGAAGGCCTATGTGGAAAGCGTCGACGAGGAGGCCGGCGGCCAATCCGACGACGCGGAGACCCGGCTGCCGCAGCTCGCCGAGGGCGAGGGCGTTACCGCGGTGGAATTGAACCCCGACGGCCACAGCACCAACCCGCCTGCCCGCTATACCGAGGCGTCGCTGGTCAAAACCCTCGAGGAGCTCGGTATCGGGCGTCCGTCCACCTACTCCTCGATCATCAAAACCATCCTGGATCGTGGCTATATCTACAAACGCGGTAGCGCGCTGGTGCCGTCCTGGGTCGCTTTCTCGGTGACCGGGCTGCTGGAGGAGCATTTCGGCCGGCTGGTCGATTTCGATTTCACCGCTGCCATGGAAGATGATCTGGATGCCATCGCGGGCGGACGGGCCCGGCGCGGCCATTGGCTGTCCAGTTTCTATTTCGGCGGCGACGACGGGGCCGAGGGGTCGGTCGCGCGGTCCGGCGGGTTGAAGAAGATGGTCGGTGAGCGGCTCGACGATATCGATGCCCGGGAGATCAACTCGATCAAGCTCTTCACCGACGACGCGGGCCGCGATGTGCTGGTGCGCGTCGGCCGGTACGGGCCGTATCTGGAGCGGATGGTCGCCGACCCGGACGATCCGGAGGCCGAGCCGACTTCGCAGCGTGCCAACCTGCCCGACGATCTGCCCCCGGACGAGCTGACGCCGGAGGTGGCGGAGAAGCTTTTCGCGACCCCGCAGGAAGGCCGTGCGCTGGGCGTCGATCCCGCGAACGGTCATGAAATCGTGGTCAAGGAGGGGCGTTTCGGCCCCTATGTCACCGAGATCCTGCCGGAAACCGAGGAGGATCAGGCGGCGAAGAAGACCGCCAAGAAGAACGGTCCCAAGCCGCGCACCGGGTCGCTGTTCAAATCCATGGACCCGGCAACGGTTACCCTCGCGGACGCGCTGAAACTGCTTTCCCTGCCCCGCGTGGTGGGTACGGACCCGGCGTCCGGTGAGGAGATCACCGCCCAGAACGGCCGCTACGGCCCCTACCTGAAAAAGGGCACCGATTCCCGTTCGCTGGCCACCGAGGACCAGATTTTCACTGTCACCCTCGACGAGGCCCTGAAGTTATATGCGGAACCCAAACGCCGAGGTAGACAGGCCGCGGCCGCCGCGCCGCTGCGAGAACTCGGCAACGATGCCGCCACCGGCAAGCCGATGGTGATCAAGGACGGCCGGTTCGGCCCCTATGTCACCGACGGCGAAACCAACGCCAGTCTGCGCAAGGGCGACGAGGTGGAGACGATCACCGACGAGCGCGCCTCGGAACTGCTCGCCGACCGGCGGGCCCGGGGTCCGGTGAAGAAGGCGGCGAAGAAGACCGCCAAGAAGGCGCCCGCCAAGAAAGCCGCGGCGAAGAAGACGACGGCGAAGAAGACCACGACCGCGAAGAAGACCGCCACCAAGACGGTGGCGAAGAAGACTGCGGCGAAGAAGGCCCCCGCCGCGAAGAAGACGCCGGCGAAATCGGTTGCCGACAGCGGCAAATAATCGAACCTGTCGTACCCCGGCCCTAGCATCGCGCCCGAACACTGTCGAGTGAGAAGGAGCGTCGATGACCGGCAGCCGGGAACGCGAGGATCTCGTACAGCTGCTCGACGAGCAGCGCGAGATGTTCCGGATAACGCTGCGCGGCATCAGCGAGGAGCAGGCGCGTCGGCGCACCACCGCCAGCGCACTCACGCTGGGCGGGTTGCTGCACCATCTGATCAGGTGCGAACGGGAATGGACCAAGGTGCTCGTGGAGCGCGACGAGACCGCGGCGAAGACGATCGAGGACTACGCGGGGGAGTACGACTTCGGCGATGAGGAAACCGTCGCCGGGTTGCTCGCGGAGTGGGAGCGGGTCGCCGCGCATACCGCCGAGTTGATCCGCACCGTCGACACCCTGGACGCCCCGATCCCGACCCCCACCAATCCCTGGGTGCCCGGCCGGGTGTGGTGGTCGGCGCGTTTCCTGGTCCTGCACATCCTGCGTGAGATCGCCCACCACAGTGGGCATGCCGATATCATCCGCGAGGAACTGGACGGCGCGAACACCACCGCGCAGCGCGCCGGATGAGTGCCGCCCGTTCTCCGCTGCCCGTGATCGCCGTCGTCGTGCGCGCCCGCCCTGTCGTCGCTGGGCGCGGGTTGCCGATGGGCTCCGTCCCGGCGCGTGTATAGGGTGTGGACGTGGCGGGAGTTTTCGATCGTCTGGTGGGTCAGGACGCGGCGTCGGCCGAGTTGACCGGTGCCGCGGTCGCCGGGCGCTCCGGCGTTGCCGAAGGTGCGATGACCCATTCGTGGCTGTTCACCGGCCCACCCGGGTCCGGTCGTTCGGTCGCGGCCCTGTGCTTCGCCGCCGCCCTCCAGTGCACCGACCCCGACCGGCCCGGGTGCGGTCACTGCCATGCCTGCACCACCACTATGGCCGGCACCCACGGTGATGTCCGGCGGGTGATCCCCGAGGGGTTGAGCATCTCCACCAAAGAGATGCGCGCAATCGTGCAGATCGCCGCCCGCCGTCCCAGTACCGGCCGCTGGCAGGTGGTGGTGATCGAGGACGCCGACCGGCTCACCGAAGCCGCCGGCAACGTTCTGCTGAAGGTTGTCGAGGAACCACCCGAGCGCACCGTCTTCTTGCTCTGCGCGCCCTCGGTCGATCCGGAGGACATCTCCGTCACCCTGCGCTCCCGCTGCCGGCATATCCACCTCACCACCCCCTCCGCCCCCGCTATCGCCCGCGTTCTCCGCGAACACGACGGTTTGGATCCGGAAACCGCCGACTGGGCGGCATCGGTGGGCGGCGGCGATATCACCCGCGCCCGCCGACTGGCCACCGACGACGAGGCCCGCGCACGTCGCCGCCGCGCCCTGGACCTGGTGGCGGCGGTCACCCGCGGCACCGCCTACCTGGCGGCCGACGACCTGGTGAAAGCCGCCGACGACGAGGCCAAGCAGCTCAGCGCCGAACGCGACGAACGCGAACGTGAGGAGCTCGCCACCGCCCTCGGTGCCGGCGGCACCGGTAAGGGCGCGGCCACCGCTACTCGCGGCTCGGCCGGTGTGCTCAAGGATTTGGAACGCCGCCAGAAATCCCGCGCCACCCGTACCGGTCGCGATGCCCTGGACCGAGCCCTCCTCGATATCGCCGGGCTCTATCGCGATGCCCTGGCCGTGAGCTTCGGCGACCCGTCCGGCCTCACGATGACCCATCCCGATATGGCCGATCGCGCCCGTGACCTGGCCACCCGGATCCGTCCGGAAGGGCTGCTCCGCTCCATCGATGCCATCCTCGCCTGCCGCGAAGCCTTGGACCGAAACGTCAAACCTCGCTTCGCCCTCGCCGCCATGGCCGCCACTCTCATCGCGCAAACGTCGTGACCACCTGTTTTCGCGTTCCCGGGCGGAAGACGATAGACTCGCCACGCCGAACGGCACGCCGCCTTAGCTCAGTCGGTAGAGCGCTTCACTCGTAATGAAAAGGTCGGGGGTTCGATTCCCCCAGGCGGCTCCACACTTCTTCCATCCGAATACCGCGGTCGGCACCGGTTTTCGACACCGGTCGCACATCGGTATCACCAGACAGGCCGTCCATACCGGCGACGGTTTTCCGCTGTACCCGTTCGGTGACCTCCATGTGGGTACTCGTGATCAAGCTGTCGCCGGTCAGTGGAAACAACCATGCATCGTCGGCCGGCGTCGGCACCACGGCGATAGTCGCGGCCGAGGTCGAACAGGAAGCGACCGCGCGGCGCGCGGCCCGGCGCACCTAGGAAGCTCGCCAGGCCGGCGGCGCTGGGGCGGCCGTCCTGCTGCTGCACGACATCGACCGGCCTGAGCAATCCGCCGCACGCACTCGCTGTTGGGGCAAACGGCGGAGGCAGCCGTCCCAGCGCTCATGGCGAAACCCGGGCGCGCCTCGTGTCCATGTCCCGGGCGGGGACGCGCTACAGGCGTGCGGATCGTGGACCAACCGGAGATCTGCAGCGGTGGTCCAGGGAACCGCGGCGGTGAACTCCCGGCCATAACCTCACCCGCGCAAGTTGTCTCCGCTGCGCACTTTCTCCTGCCTGCACCGGCGACTGGCGTGCCCGCCTCGAACCGCATCCGAAACCGCTGAAGCCACCCGCTCACGTTCGAACCCCCGAACGCATGGTATCGACCCCTCCGGCGCCCACTCGGGCTACGGTCGGACCGACTCGGCCAACGCAAATTTCGGTGATATGCGTCACATTGACGCTGGATGATTCAGTGTATAACTTGAAATTACAAGTTGCATGGGGAGTGCATCTATCATCGGGGGAATTAATTGGAACAGTTTCCTGACGACGTTGCTTACGGTTTGGCCAGCGCCGACTATTATTTGCCGTTGACGGAAGCCGGTCGAAACGCAACGCGATATAACCCCAGCCGGATCATGCCGGGCTGGACCGCTTCACGGCATGATATCTGGCTCGGCTGGCGGCCACCGAATCCGGCCGGATCGATCGACTCCGGATGGAAAGTCCACATTTCCAGCACTTTCGATAATTCGCACAAGACGCTGGAAATTGTCGCAAGCGTCTGCGTAGACCTCGCGATCCCGTTCAAGCACACATATGACGAGTTCTGCTTTCTGTGGCTGCACCACAAGTACGGCCCTCGCGCGCAGAGCGGTAAGTTCGCAACGGCGTACCCGCCGGACGCGACTGCGGCAGGCGAGCTGATGGACCGGCTGTATTCCCGGCTGGCAGATGAGCCGGCACCGCATATCTTGTCGGACCGCAGGTACCGGGCCTCGCGGGCGATTCATTACCGCTATGGCGCCCACCGAGAAATCGTGCGCTTCGATCCCGCTACAGGGGAGAAGATCAGGATGTTCCGGGACGGAGGCGGCGCTCTGAAGGTGGATGAACGGAAACCGAGATTCATTCTTCCCTCCGGTATCGTGGACCCCTTCCATCAGCCGGACCGAGACATGGCACCGGAACGTCCCTCGCGGCTATTCGATATCTATTCGTTCGAGGAGGCGATTCGTCACAGCAATGGTGGTGGCGCATACAGCGCGGTAGATCGTAGGACCGGTATTCGGGTTTTCATAAAGGAAGCCCGCGCATACACAGGTCTGACATGGGACAGGCTGACCGCAAAGGACCGATTGCGTAGAGAGTTCCTGACCCTGAAGCGCTTGAGCGCCGAATTTCCAGGTCTCTCGCCCCGGCCGTTGGATTATTTCTCCGAATGGGAACACGAATACCTCGTTACGGAATGGATAGAGGGCGATACGTTGCATCGATGGGTTATGGACAACATGCCCCTCATCCGATTCGATCCAGACCCCGATCACTCCGCCGCCTACTATGCAAAATGCCGAGACATCCTGGCGCAACTATCCCGCTGTATCCAGCGGATGAGAGTTGCCGGCATGCGGTTCGGTGACCTGAACCCCAAGAACGTCATGCTCGATACGAGCGGCGTAGCGCGATTGATCGACTTCGAGGCGGCGACGGACCTGGACGAGGATCCGGCCGGAATGGGAACACCCGGCTACGTTCCTACTGGCCGTCGATCCGACGAGGGAGTCGACACCGACGAGTACGCGTTGTCGGCAGTCGCCCGATTCATGATCTTCCCCGCCTTCGATCTGATGCAGCGGAATGCCGGCTTCTGGTCGGCAGCTCGACGCGACGCCGCGCGCGTGACCTCCATCCCGGACGATATCTGGCGGGCAGCGAGAAAATACTCTGCCCCAGAGAGCTGCTCGGTATCCGAGCAAGCCGGCGATCCGGACGCCGAGGGATCCGGCAACGACTTCGCTGTCGAGGCTCGTTTGTGGGCCGAGAAACTCGCAAAGGGAATACTCGCCGCTGCGGACCCAGGATGTCCGCACTGGCTTTATCCCCCGTCCTACCAGGGGATACGGTCGAACACACTGTGCTTCGCCTACGGCACAGCGGGAGTTCTCGCCACCCTGGCACTCCAGGGACGACACGTGCCCGATGCCCTGATCGATTCGCTTGTCCAGGATTGCGAACGCCTGGCCGGGCAGTACGACAGCAGCCTGTACTTCGGGTCGGCCGGGATCGCCGCCACCCTCGCCGGTTTGGACCGACTCGAGGAAGCCGTCCAGATACTCGGGCCCGAGTCCGACGAAACGGACACTCTTCCGGGATCGCTGGCAACCGGCCGCACCGGCCGCGGCCTGGTGCACCTCGATCTCTACTGCCGTACCGGAGATCCGAAGTGGGTCGCGCACGCCGAGGCAGTGGCCGCAATGCTCACCAGAGCTGTCCGTGACGGTACCGACGTCTTACATGACAGCACTCGGCTCGGCCTGCTCTACGGGCATGCAGGAGTAGCGTTGTTCCTCCATGGGATCTGGGCGGTCACGCAGGACAAGTGCTATCTGGATGCCGGTCGGGCACTACTGCAACGCGACCTAGATCTCCGGTTCCCGATGGACGACGGTTCGATCTCGATTTCGGACAAGGTGAACGGTCACCGGGCCATGCCCTACCTCAGTGCAGGATCCGCCGGCGTCGGAACCGTAGCTCTTCGCTACAGCCGGAGTTCACCGGCGGAAAAACATTTGATGGAAACCGTCCACGGTTTCGGACGTGACGCCTACAAGCTGTTCACCTACAACGCCGGTCTGTACAGCGGGTTGGCGGGATTGGTCTACTACCAGAACGAACTCCGGTCGCAGCCGGGGTCGTCCCCGGACCGAACTGCCGCCACAGGGCGCGCGCTCGAGAAGTACCTCATTCCGAGTGGGGACGACTACCTGGTCCTGGGTGACGGCGGAACCCGGTACTCGGCGGATGTGTGGAGTGGCTCGGCAGGAATCATCCGAGCCCTCGACGCCGTGGTCCACGGGCCCGAGTACCAGTATCTCCCGCTGCTGCGTGGCGGGCTGCTGGTGCCCTGGGCCGACGCTTACCCGAACGCAGTACGAAGGAGGTGAAACACAATGGAGAATGTTCTCGAGCTTCAGGAGCTTCCCGCGCGCGAGCGGGAAGATTTCGACGGCACACACCACTACAGTTCCGGTAGCTGGCAGACCTGCCTGTAGTCGATGCACTTGTCCGGAGCGCAACCATTGCGCTCCGGACAAGTTTGTCATGAGCTGCCGTCCACCACCTCCTCGGCCGAGCCAACCAGGAAATTGAGAGCGTGACGCAATTCGCCCACCGGAATCGAAAAGACTTCGCCCTGTTCATGTCCGGGCAGGCTTCCAGTGCTTTCGGCTCAGCCCTGACTGCGGTAGTGCTCCCGGTTATCGCCGTGGAGAAGTTCCGGGCCGACGAGTGGCAGATCGGCCTGCTGCACGCCTCGTCCGCGGTGCCGGTGGTTCTGCTCGGTTTTCTGGTCGGCGTGTGGTCGGACAGGCGGCGTCGGAAACGACTGTGGTTGATCGTGGCGGATTCTGTATCGATCGTCGCCCTCGGCGCACTTTGTATGGGAATCGTCTTCGATGTGGCCGGCTTCTATTGGATCCTGTCTGTCACCCTGCTGTTCGGATTGCTGGCGCTCGTTGTCGAAGCGCTCTATTTCGCGCATCTGCAGACAGTGATCGGTAACCGGACGATTTTGCAGGCACGGTCCCGGTTGATCGTCAGCGAACGGACGGGGTCGTCGACAGGCAGCGGGTTGTCCGGTGTCCTCGTCTGGCTCGGCGGGTATGTCCTACCACTGGTAGTCGACCTGCTGACGTTCGCTGTCAACGCTCTGTGCCTGGCGTTGATCAAGAGCCCCGACGATGCTCGGGAGCAACGAGCTCGATCGACTGTCCGGCAGGACATTGCAGATGGTTTCCGGCTGCTGGCCCGTATCCCCCTGCTTCGGGCTTTCTCCACCTTCGGCCTGTTCATCTCGGTGGCAGAGGCGATGGTCATGGCGATGCTTCCGATCCTGTTGCTCAGGAATCTGAACCTTCCCCACTTCTATTACGGTCTCGTCTTCATCGCATCGAGTGCAGCCGCGATCGCCGGCGCTTCGGCATCGACACACCTCGGCGCACGCTTGGGCGTTCCGATGATGAACCGCTGTGGGCTCGTCGGGATCGTGCTCGGTACGGCGGGTATTGCCACCGGCGCCACATGGGGATCGGTTCCCGGGCTGACCTGCGCTGTGGCCGGACTCGCGGTCCTGGCCTTTGCCGGATCGGTGTGGAACGTCGGTCTGACGACATCGGTGACCGAACAAACGGATTCCGCGGCCCTCGGCCGCGTTTCGATGAATATCCGCAATCTGACTGCGCTCGCCGGTATTGCCGGAGCCGTGGCGGCCGGCTTCATCAGTGAGGCTCTGGGACTCACGAATCTGCTGTGGGTCGCCGTCGGGGTGTGTGCGATCGGGGTGATCCTGATGACGCTGTCGATATCGACGAGGCATATGACACCAGTGGAAGCAGCCGCCGAGCAGCAGCACGCCGACATCGACTGAATGCCGGCGCAGCCACATAGGGTTGCACTACAGGCGTGGAGCGTGGAGCAACCGGAAATCGTGCACGGCTCCTCCCGGGAACCCGCGGCGGTGAACTCTCGGCCGGCCACTCCCTCTGTCGGGGGCGATTCCCCCAGGCGGCTCTGCCGGTCAGCGGGCCTTCCGGGTAATTCGGTAGGGTCGTTACCGTTTCAGCCCGTATATGGTCCGCATAAGCGGATCGCACCGCTGGACACCGGCAGTTCCGGCGGCGTCGAACTGTTCCGTCGCTGCGGCCGGATCGGTCTCGAATAGCCCGATGTAGTGGTGCCTCGTGAAACGAGGGTAGGCCCCGTCGGCAGGAGCCGTGAACGCCCGATCAGCGTGCCTCGGCCCCTCGGATGCGCTGTAGAGGGCCGCTGGGACGAGTTTTATTCGATGCGTGGGAAAAACGGCAGGTAATCATGATCGGTTCGGGAAGCGGACCACGCGGCGATTCCCGAGCCGGAAAGAAACCCTTACGAGGCTGATGTCCTTCGTTCCCGCGCAGGCTCGGGCACCGATCGAACCCCAAGGCGTCGAACTCCAGCTGATCAAGCGCAGGTGACCGATACGCAGGCGACCGGCAACGACGGGATCGCCGGGGGTTCGGCCGGTCTGGGCGACCTCTCAGCTTGAGTTTTAACCTCTGAGCTGCTGTTTTGTGGACTTTCTGCGGGGTCGCGGTCCGGCTGTTCGGGAAGGTTTCTTGTTGCTGGCGGTCTTGATGTGCACGTCGTACCGTGGTGCCGGCTGCTGGTTGCGGTGCCCGGCTGGTCGGCCCGGTCCGGGGTGCGAGGGTTTCGGCGCTCTGGCCGGACATGCCGTCTTCCGGCGGAGGTGCCGAAACCCTCGACGGACACGGGCGGGTGTAAGCCGTTGCGGGGCTGACGGTTTCTCCCAGGGGCGCCGGATATCGAGGGTGAGTTCACGAGCAAGGCGTAGTTGGGTGTAAGCGGTAAGAAGCAGCCACGTCCATCGGTCTGCGGTGGTGGGGTCGCGGAATTTGGGAACGTTCCAGCCGAGGGTTTGTTTGAGCATGCGGAAGGTGTGCTCGATATCGAACCGACGCAGAAACGCCTGCCACAACACCTCGACCTCGCCGGCGTCGAGGTCGACGACCGAATGCCAAAGCCACACCGGTTTCGGGATCGCGCCGCTGGGGAGCCGGTCGACGTCGAGCCGGATCACCGTGCCTTCGATCACCGGCAGTTTCCCGGCTTGGGCGACCCACGATGACCGATGCGTGAGCCTGGGGTGCAGACGATTCCACGACCGTGCTGTGGCAGGGCCGTAGAGGCGGGTGTCGGTCGTGACGGCGGTGTCGGGTTCACCCCAGGTCTCTGGATCACCGAAGGCGAACTCGCCTCCGTGACGTGGTGGTCGGCCGGTGGTCCCGGGGTGCCATGCGGGTGCTCGGCGGCGCAGGACCCGGTCCGACCGCATCCGGCCCAGCACGGCAACGGGCAGATCGGCCAGCCCGAACGCCAGCCGGGGTGCGTCGTAGCCGGCGTCGGCGATGATCCAGATCTCCGGGTCGCCGGGGCGCCAGTGCCCGGCCTCGATCAGGTTGCCGATCACCGTCCGCTACTGCCCGGCGGTGACGGTGGCAGCATCGTCACCGGGCGCCAACCGCACTGCATCCAAAGGCGCGGTCGGAGGAACTCCGCCCCGATTCCAGGGCGGCGACCACCGAATACGGCCAGCCCGGAATCATCTGCGCGGTGTTCTTCGCCCGCCCGTAGGTGTGACACAAGATCCGCTGCGGGCAGGTATGGGCTTCGGGCCGCAACCAGGAGGTGATATCCACCGCCAGCACCAACCGGCCATCCGCGGCGCGCGGTAGCGGCACCGACACCAGCGCCCGCCGCAGGCGGGCGATATCGATCCGTCCGCGGTCCAGGCCCGCATAGACACTGCCGTGCCCTCGGCGATGCTCATCGA
Source organism: Nocardia sp. X0981 (assembly GCF_977089955.1). Lineage (NCBI taxonomy): Bacteria > Bacillati > Actinomycetota > Actinomycetes > Mycobacteriales > Nocardiaceae > Nocardia > Nocardia sp. X0981. The sequence goes on from NZ_OZ372435.1 coordinate 1,746,190, forward strand.
TCAACGACAGCTCCGGCAGTGACCGCACCGGCTCGTCCGCGCACAACACTGCGTCCACCAGTTCGAACATCGCATCCGCTCGCCGGGGCAGGCACCGATACAACTCCCGCCGGAACGCCGAGAGGTCCCCGACCGTGGGAGCGGAGCCGGTGTCGTGCACACTGTTCATTGAAGCCCTTGGTTGTTGAAAGTCTTTCTGTCGCAAGAAGACATGATCAACCAAGGGTTTCACTCATGATCACCCGGGGTCGCAAAACAGCAGCTCAGAGGGTAAAACTCAAGCTCAGGTCGTGTTTCAAAAGTAGTTTCGGGTGGAGAGTTCCGGACAGCGGCGCATTCTCGAAGACACGCATGACGTGGTCCACTCGGCAACAACGCCAAATGTCAGTGAACCGCAACGTTCACCCGAGCGGGCGGGCCCGGTACCAACGCTGATCGGCGATCAGGTGCAGGGTGTCGCCTCTACCGTGTAGACCGGTGTGATGCCGCTTAAGGCGGGGAAAGGCCAGCTTGTCCTCCTGCTGGACGTGGAATCGGCCGTCATCGAGCCACCAGACCGGCCGCAGCGACCGGTCGAAACGCACCAGTCCCGCACTGCCGATCGGCTCAGGTCCCGGGCCACCCCACCCGTAGTTACCGAATACGCCTTCATCGAAGTAACCGACCCAGATATCACCGGAGCTCGACACTGCGACGTGCTCGATACCGTCGCCGAGAACACCGGTCCGTATCAGCGCCCCTTCCGGCCCGTATATGGCCGCGTTGTGCTCCGGGCCCTCCGGCGACCAACGACACCGCCTCCCGACCACCAGCACTGCACCGTCCGGAAAGGTCTGAACCGTCGGGAATGTAGACGTCAGCTCCGCGATCGGGACGACGGCACCCACGTCCGGGGCATAGGTCACCACCCGCGCCGAAACCGGCCGCGTGGCGCGACTGCGCGCGAACGACGCCCCGCCCGAATTCTTGTATCGCGCAGTGAGCACATCCGCACCCTCTGCGGTAGCCCACAATGTGATCATCGCCCCGTTGGGCCCAGCAGTCGCATCGATCAGCCGGTCGTGCTCGTCGATCGGGATCAACTCGGAATGAAACTCGAACACAAGCAACGATTCTGTTCCCGCCGACGGCAGACAGCCCCAGATTTCACCCAACGGCCGGGCCGGCCCAGCGCTGGATCGCGTGCCCTCAGCTGATGAATCGGAAGATGTTGGGTTCAGCAGGGACCACGGGACCCTGGAGGCAGGCTGACCAGAAGTCCGAACTCTATGGTCTGTACTCCCTCACCCCTCGCCGCGGCGAGGGGTGAGGCGTGTCGGCCGGAGTGTGGTCGACCCCAGCCAGTTCATCGGCCACACAGATAGAGGGTTCGGCGGCAGTGACCCGGATTATCCGGCGTCGACCGGCAATCGAGGCATCGTGCGATATCGGGGCCGAGCGATACCTGCCCTTCTACTGCCTAGCTGTCGGCGTTGTAACAGTGGCTGCGGGGGTGGGGTTTCCGGTGTCTCCGCAAGGGGTTGCGCCGCAGGTGTCGGTGCCTGGTGCGGGGGCGGGGTTTCCGGTGTCTCCGCAAGGGGTTGCGCCGCAGGTGTCGGTGCCTGGTGCGGGGGCGGGGTTTCCGGTGTCTCCGCAAGGGGTTGCGCCGCAGGTGTCGGTGCCTGGTGCGGGGGCGGGGTTTCCGGTGTCTCCGCAGGGAGTTGCGCCGCAGGTGTCGGTGCCGCCCGGCTGTTCGACCGGCTGCCCCGAGTCTGCTCCACTGTCCGAATTGCCTTCGGCCTCACTGTGGTGTCCCGATGCCGCAGTGGTGGGTGGGGTCGACGAGGAACTGATCGCGGGGGCTGTCGTGGTGACGGAGCGCGTCGTGTCGGAATCCTGCGTGTCAGCTGTGCACGCGGTCATGATGAGTGCCGGCGCCACGATGCCCAGCATCAGCCCTGTGCCGGCGCGCCATCGGCACCCCCTCCCCGATATTCGCATGATCCGCACGGTCTCTCCTTCTGCTGCCCGCTGCCGTGCTCGAAACACGCAGGCGCGCAACGATCCGGTCATTAGTTACCGAACTTAACCGTCGGACGCCCCGCCGGTGTTACCGGTTCGCTTACCGGGCCCGTTCCAGCCAGTACCGCAGGATCTCCAGTCGCTCTTCGCGATACCCGGGACGCAGGCGCCCCCCGCGTTCCAGAGTTGCCAGGCCGTGCAGCGCGCTCCACGCGGTCTCGGTGAGGGTTTCCACATCGGTGGTGCCCGCGAACGGCTCGAATACGGCAACCAATTCGGCGAAGGCGTCGCGCAGCAGTTGGGGAGCTTCGGGGCCGAAGGAGAGTTCGGTGGCCATTGCGAACATCGCGTCGTAGAGAGCTGGTTTCTCGACGGCGAATTCGCTGTAGGCGCGGGCCACGGCGGCGAAGGCGTCGGATGGTTCCCCGGCGGAGGTCCGGGCGAGGCGTAGGGCCGCGGTCAGTTCGGCGATACCTTCCTCGGCGACGGCGGTGACGATGGCTTTCTTGTTCGCGAAATGGCTGTAGAGCACGGGCTGGCTGTATTCGATCCGGTCGGCGAGGCGGCGGATCGTGACCGCGTCCCAGCCCTCGTTCTCGGCCAGCTCGCGCGCGGTATCGATGATGAGCCGGTGCCGTTCGGCGCGCTCCCGCTCTCGTCTGTTCTGGATACCCATGACTGAAATTCTAGCATTGCTAGACAGCCTATCGTCACTAGTATAGTGTTGCTCCAACATATAGCACTGCTAGATATCGGAGCGTCATGATGAACTCACGTCGTATCGCCACCGGGATGTCTCTGCTCGGGGCGGCCTTCATCCTCTACATCGGGATCAGCTATCTGGTCGTCCCCGAGAGCATCGCGACCGGATTCGGACTACCCTCCCGCCCCACGGGCGATGCCGTCGCGTTCCTGAACCTCAAAGGAATTCGCGACACCGTTGCCGGAATCGTCGTCCTGATACTGCTGGCGACCGGACAGCGGTTCGCGCTCGGCGTCACCACGCTCACCCTGGCGCTCATTCCCGTGGGGGACATGCTCACCGTTCTGCTCTACGACGGCTCCACCGCAGCGGCATTCGGGATCCACGGACTCACCGCGGTGTGGGTCGCCTGTACCGGCCTGCTGCTCCTCCGCGAATCCGGTCGGGTCACACGCTGATCGCGGTTCATCCCCTAGCGGTCGCCCGAAGGGGCACCGCGAACCCGACCTCACCAGGAGTCCATCATGTCTTTGCCGATTCAGCTTCTCGCCGCTCTGGCCGTACTCACCAACGCCGTCGTCTACGGAACCGATATCTCCGTAGCGCTGATCACGCGCTCGGTGTATGCGCGTCTGGACGATGCCACCATGACGCTCAGCGCGGGATGGGGCCACTACTACGGCGACCTCCGGATGCCGCCCATCGGCATCACCGGGCTGGTGAGCGCGCTGGCCGCCGCTATCCTCGCCGCCTTCGGCGGATTGCCGGTGCCGGCGCTGTGTGCCGGGCTCGCGGTGGCCGCTCTGATCGCCTGGCTCGTCCTCTACGCGCGGGTGGCCAAGCCGATCAACACGGCTCAGAAGGCCGCCGCCCGGGCCGGGATCACCCCGCCGGACGCGCGGGCGTTGCAGAACCGGTGGGACAGCATCCTCTACTCGAGGGTCGCGTTGCAGACACTCGCGCTGATCGCGCTGACGGCCACCCTCGCCACGGCCTGAGTAGGCCGGCCACACGGGGTGAGCGGGTGCAGCCGTCGCTTCACCCGCTCACCGGCACGACGTTCCTGCCGGCCGGTGCTCAGAGAACGATCACATTCTTTCCGCGGGTATGCCCGGTCCGGCTCGCGGCGAATGCGTCGGCGACCTCTTCCAGCGAGAAGGTGGCCGCGACCGGGACCGTCAGATCACCCTTGGCGGCCAGATCGGCCAGCCGCTGGGTCTGGGTTCCGTCGGGGCGTACCCAGATGGCGTGCCCGCCGTATTCGGTGACCGAAGTGTCGGCGATCGAGGCGTGCCGGCCGTCGGGCGCCAGGACCGCGCGGGTGGTGTCGAGCTGACCGCCTACGAAATCGGCGACGGCCTGCACACCGTCGGGGGCGAGTTCGCGGACACGATCGATGAGGCCCGCCCCGTAGTCGAGCGGTTCGGCGCCGAGCTCGCGCAGATGATCGTGATTACGCGGGGACGCGGTGCCCAGTACGCGGGCGCCGCGGGCCTTGGCGATCTGCACACCGAGACTGCCGACCCCACCGGCGGCGGCGTGGATCAGCACGGTATCCGCCGCGGTGATATCGAGAATATCGAGGGTACGCAGTGCGGTGCCGCCCGCCAGCGGCAGCGATCCGGCCTGCTCCCACGGTAGATTCGCCGGTTTCCGGGCAACGTGCGCGGCTTCTACGGCGACGAGTTCGGCGAAGGTGCCGGCGTGCAGTACATCCTTGCGGGCGTAGGCCATCACCTCGTCGCCCACCGCGAATTCGGGGGTGTCGATCCCGGTCTCGACGACGATCCCGGCGACATCCCAGCCCGGGATCACCGGGAACACAGCATCGATCAGGCCGTCCAGCCCGCCCGACATCGCCTTCCAGTCGACCGGGTTCACCCCGGCCGCGCGAACTTCGATCAGAACCGATCCGGGAAAAACCTTCGGCGTGGGCAGATCGCGAACCCGCACATCGCTGTCGTCGGTGGTGTACCGGTCATAGGTCGCTGCGCGCATGCATCAGTCCTATCGGTTGGGGTCGTCGCCTGGGTGCAGCGACGCGCCGGGGCCGATATTCCGGTTTCCGCGCGGTGCGTACGAAGGGGTCCACCGAGCCGGGCTCCGTTGACCGGACTCGGGGACTTCCGCTCAGCCCGCGGCAGCTGACCGGGGGCCGGTGCGGTTCAGGATGGAGGTGAGCTCGGCGTTGAAACGGTCCATATCCTCGATATTGCTGAGATGGCCGGTGGGCCAGACCTGATAGTCGAACTGATGGCCCGCGGCGCGCATGGTCTCGGCGATGATGCGGGACATCCGTTCGGGCAGCAGTTTGTCGTAGCTTCCGGCGATGATCGTGGTGGGGACCGTGAGGTGGGCGGCGGCGGCGCCCAATTGCAGATCGGCCAGGATCGCGGCGTGCCGGCCGCGGGCCAGCGGGCGGCAGGAGCGCACGATATTGAGTGCGAAATCGGCCGCCTCGTCGGTGGCGCCGCGCGCCATGATGCGTTCTTTCAGTATTTCGCGGACCGCCCAGCCGCCGGGCAGCGGCAGCGGAGTCGTGAGCAGCGATTCCGCCACGATCATCGGTAGCCGGACCGGCGTGCCGAGCAGCGTGAGCGGCTGATTCGCCAGCGTGAGCGGTTTGTTCAGCAGCGGCAACAGATCGGTGTCGTAGCGGATATTGCCCGAGGTGGTGTTGGCGAGGACGACCCCACGGGCGCGGTGTGCGACCTGCTCCGGATGATGGGCGGCCCACGCCTGCAGGGTTATACCACCCATACTGTGGCCCACCAGCAGGGCTTGCTGCCCGGTGGGCAGGGTGGCCTCGAGGACGGCGGCCAGATCGTCGGCGAGCGTGCGGTCGCTCAGGGGGGCGCGACCGAGCGTGCTGTCCCCGTGACCGCGCTGATCGTAGGAGATCACACGGTAGCGGTCGGCGAAAGCGTTGATCTGCGGGTGCCAGTATTCGATACAGCAGCTCCAGCCGTGGACGAGCACGATAGGCTCGCCGTCGGGCGGGCCGTAGGAGTGAACACGCAGGCGGGCACCGTCGGCCGTGGTGACGGGTATGACCTCCGGCATATCGACGGGCGCGTTGAAGCACGCGGTACGGGATCGGCGCGTACGCAACGCCGCTCGGTACGGGGCGGTCAGCGCGCCGTGGTGCGCCTGCGACAGCGCCGTGATCGACTTCACCAGCATCAGAACACTCCTTTGTGTCTGCTGACACGGTAACTCTGCAAGCTATGTGCTTACAAGAGCAAGCGCCTTGGCGGATACTTTCGCCCGGAATGGTGTTCTCATCCCGAATGTCGGTACAGCTGTGGGCACTGTTAGCGGAGGAATGCCCAATCCGGTGAGTTTTTATGCCGGAACAGTGGAAACGGAGCAAGCACCTCCGATGGTTGTGGCGTCAACCTGGGTGCCGCGACTACCGTGAGCACTGTGAAGGACTCGGACGGGACACAACCACGAGATCTGGTGAGCCCCGGATTTCCCGTCGCGGACGAACCGGGATCGTCCACAACGGACGGGCCGGGACCCGCGGGGCAGACCTCATGGCCGGCCCGCTGGGGCGGACTCGCGTTACCACTGGCGGCGGCGGGTGCGGGAGCGGCGGCACTGGTACTGCTGCATGTGCGCGACCCGCATATCGAGGGTTCGTACGGGCTGTGCCCCGTCTACGCGCTGTTCGGTGTGTACTGCCCCGGATGTGGGGGTATGCGGGCAGTACACAACCTGACAGACGGACACGTCATCGATTCCTTGCACAGCAATCTGCTGGCGTTGCCGATGCTGGTGCTGTTCGCGCTGTGGGTCGCCGATTGGGCCGTCCGGGCGTGGCGCGGCGCCGGGCCACGGCTGCCCGGGATCAGCAGTGCCACCATGTGGATGCTGCTCGGCTCGATCGCCGGATACACGATCCTGCGCAACACACCGTGGGGCACTTGGCTGACGCCGGTCTGACAGACGAGGCGGGATATGCGCGACACACTGAAGAACCGGGTACGCGAGAAACTGGTCCGGCAGCTCGCCGAGGACGGCCCGCGAGAAACCGGATCAGAGGATCCGCGACTGATCTCGGTGGTCGCCGACCTCGACGCGCTGGACAGCGTCGCCGAGGACGATCCGCTGATCGAACAGCTGGCGGGCCGTTACCTGGTGTTCTGACCCGTGCTCCCCGCGGAGCCGCCCAGCGGCGGCAACGGGGGCAGCGTTTCGGAATAGAGCCATTCCTGCCACAGCGGCTGTAACGGCGCCGTGCTGTAGTGGCCCGCGAGATCGGTGAATTCCTCGGTGGAAACCGAGGCGTGGCGGTGCCGGGCGGTCCAATCGCGGATCAGCCGGAAGAAGGCGGTATCACCCAGTTCCAGCCGGAGCGCGTGCAAAGTGAGCGCGCCGCGTTTGTACACGCGGTCGTCGAACATCAGCGTGGGCCCGGGATCGCCGACCACGATGTTCTGTGGCCGGCGGTCCAGCGTGTGCCAGGCGGCGCGGGCCATCCGATCGGCACTCGGGCCGCCGCCCGCCTCGGACCAGAGCCACTCCGCGTAACAGGCGAATCCCTCGTGCAGCCAGATATCACACCAGTGCTGGAGGGTGAGGCTGTTGCCGAACCACTGATGCGCCAGTTCGTGTGCCACCAGACGTTCGGCACCGCGCCGGCCGTCGCAGTGGTTGGCGCCGAAGATCGAGATGCCCTGCGCCTCGATGGGGATCTCCAGGTCGTCCTCGGTGACCACCACGGAATAGCTCGGGAAAGGGTAGGGCCCGAACAGGTCGCCGAACACCGCCATCATCTCGGGCTGACGCGCGAAATCGTGGTCGAACGCGGTCCGCAGAGCCGCCGGGATCACCGCGTACATGGGAACCGCGGTGTGCCGGTCGCTCAACCGGTGCTTGCGGTAGCGGCCGATCTGCACCGTGGCCAGATAACTGGCCATCGGCTCGGTCTGCTCGTAGACCCAGGTGGTGTGCCCCGCCTTGGTCTGCTTGCCGACGAGGGTGCCGTTGGCGAGCGTGTAGTACGGGGTATCGGTGGTGATGGAGATGCGATAGCTGGCTTTGGAGCTGGGATGGTCGTCGCAGGGGAACCAGGACGCGGCGCCGTTGGGCTGGCTGGCCACCAGGGACCCTTCGGTGAGTTCCTCCCAGCCCACCTCGCCCCAGGGGCCGCGCACCGGTTTCGGCGCTCCGGCGTACTGCACCACCACGTGCAGGACACCGCCGGCCGGTATCCGTTCCCGGGGGGTGATGGTCAGCTTGCCCCGCTGGTGGACGTACTTACCGGCTTTCCCGCCGTTGACCAGTACCTTCGACACCGCGAGCGCCTGCGAGAGATCGAGCGAGAACCGCGGGCGTTCGGCCGTGGTCACCGCGGTGATCACGGCGCGGCCGGCGAGCCGGTTGCTGGGGACCTTGTAGTTCAGCTCCAGCTCGTACCGCGATACCCGGTAGCCCCGGTTGCCGTTCTGCGGGAGGTAGTCATCGATGGGGGCGTCGTAGAACCGGCTCCCCATCAGCGCTCCGTCTCCTCTTCCGCCGGTGCGGCCGCCGGGCCGGACCAGGGCGCGATGGGGTTACCCCACCATCTCGTGGAGGGTGGGACGGTATCGCCGCGCATCACCAGTGAGGCCGGGCCCACGGTCGCGCCCGCGCCGACGGTGGCGGCGGGCAGCGCGACGCAGTGCGGCCCGAGGGTGGCGCCGGCTTCCAGGGTCACGGTGTCCATGGCCATGATCCGGTCGTGGAACAGATGGGTCTGCACCACGCAGCCGCGTTCCACGGTCGCACCGTCACCGAGTGTCACCAGGTCTGCCTCCGGAAGCCAGTAGGACTCGCACCATACCCCGCGGCCGATCTTCGCGCCGAGCGCGCGCAACCAGAGGTTCAGTACCGGTGTACCGGTGGCCGCGCGGGCGAACCAGGGTGCGGCGACAGTTTCCACGAAGGCGTCCGATACCTCGTTGCGCCATACGAACGAACTCCACAGCGGATGCTCCTCGGCCCGGATACGGCCCACCAGAATCCACTTCGCGGTGACAGCGCTCGCGCAGGCGAGCGCGCCCGCGACCATCAACACCACACCGGACAGCAGCGCGGCCGTGAGATATCCGAACCGCCCGGCCAGACCGGCCAGGGTCAGCAGGACTCCGAGGCCGATGGCGAAAGTCACCACTACCGCGGCGAGCCGGCAGGTTTCGAACACCGCCCGGAAAATCCGCAGGCGCAGCGGCGGGTCGAAGGTGCGGTCGGTATCGGTCGTGCCGGCCGACCGGCGCAACCGCACCGGCGGGCTACCCAGCCAGGACGATCCCGCCTTGGCCTTGGTCGGTGCCGCCGACAGTACGGCGACCAGGCCGTTCTTCGGCACCCGGCGACCCGGCGCGGCCATTCCGGAATTACCCAGGAACGCGCGTTTGCCCACCTTGGCCGCCCCGATGCGCAGCCAGCCACCGCCGAGTTCGTAACTCGCGATCATGGTGTCGTCGGCCAGGAAGGCGCCGTCGGCGACGGTGGTGAACTTGGGCAGCAACAGCACTGTCGAAGCCTCGACCCGTTTGCCGACCTTCGCCCCGAGCAGGCGCAGCCAGATCGGGGTGAGCAGGGAGGCGTACAGCGGGAACAGGAAGGTGCGGGCCGAGTCCAGCAGGCGTTCGGTCGCCCAGACCTGCCAGCCGACGCGGCTGCGCACCGGATGGTAGCCCTCGCGCAGGCCGATGCTCAGCAGCCGTACGGCCAGCACCGTGGCCGCCGCGTAGCCGGCCAGGCTGACCAGCGTGGCGACCGGCAAGAGCAGGAACGCGGGTAGTACGGCCGCACCGAAGGTTTCGCTGTCGCGCACGCCCCACCCGATCACCAGCAGACCCGCCGCCAGCCCGAGCAGCGGCAACGCCCCCAGCGCCAGCGAACCGATCCCGAAAGCGACCACCCAGCGCACCGCGCGCTCCGGGGTCCGCGCCGGCCAGCGATGCTGCGCCCGGCCGATCTTCACCGCGGGGGACCCCGCCCATTCCTGACCCGCCTTCACCTTCCCCGCCACGGCCGAACCGGCCGCGATCTCGGCGTCGCGACCGATCTTCGTCCCGGGTAGCAGTACCGAGCGAGCGCCGACCACCGCACCCTTACCCACCAGGATGGGCCCGATGTGCACGGTATCGCCGTCGATCCAGTATCCCGACAGATCGACCTCGGGCTCCACGCTGCAGCCGTCGCGCAGTTCCAGCATGCCGGTGACCGGAGGCAGCGTGTGCAGATCGACCCCCTTGCCGACTGTCGCGCCGAGCGCGCGGGCGAACGGGACCATCCAGGGCGCTCCCGAGAGGTTCTCCGCCCCGCTGGCCTCGGCCAGCCGGACCGCGGCCCACAGACGTACATGTACCGAACCGCCACGCGGATAGCTGCCCGGCCGTACCCCGGCCAGCAGTGTCCGGGCGCCGAGAACGCAGATCGCCATCCGGCCGAGCGGAGTGATGAAGACGAGGAAGAGTAGTACGGTCCACCCCCAGGACAGGCGCGGCAGCCACGGCAGCAGACCGGACCCGCCCGCGATACCGGAGACGACGGCGAGCCAGGTCACCCATTGCATACCGGTGAGCGTGGTCAAGGCGATCGTGGCGAGGACCTGGATCCCCTGGGCGGCCGATGGTGTCGGCTCGACCCGCCGGGTGGCGGTGGTGGTGGCCGGGGCGCTCTGCTCGAGGAGTTCGACCAGCGCTCCGAGCCGCGGCCGGTCGTAGATATCGGCAACCGTCACCCGGGGATAGCGTGCCCGCAGGGCGGTGACGAGCTGGGCGGCCGACAGCGAGCCGCCGCCGAGGGCGAAGAAATCGGCGTCGGCGCCGGTGATCTCGGCGCCGAGTACATCGGTCCAGAGTCCGGCGACCCAGGCGGCGGTGCCGGTGAGACCGTGGTCGGCGCCGGTATCGGCACCGGGTAGCGGCCACGGCAGGGCGTTGCGGTCGACCTTGCCCGAGGTTCGGGTGGGCAGTTCGGGCACCACCGCCAGGCGTGGGATGAGTGGGGCGGGAAGCTGCCCGGCCAGCGTGGACCGGGCCGCGGTGAGATCGTAATCGGGTGCGACGCCGGTCAGGTAGCCGATCAGCAGCGGTGCGCCGGTCGCCGTGGTACGCACCGCGGCGGCTGCCCCGCTCACACCTGGTAGATGCTGGAGCGCGTTGTCTATCTCGCCGAGTTCGATGCGGCGCCCGCCGATCTTCACCTGATCGTCCGCGCGGCCCAGGAAGATCAGCCCGGCGCTGTCGTTGCGCACCAGGTCACCGCTGCGGTAGGCGCGGTCCCAGCCGAGCGTTTCCAGCGGCGCGTACTTCTCGGCGTCCTTGGCCGGGTCGAGGTAGCGGGCCAGTCCGACCCCACCGATCACCAGTTCCCCGGCTTCCCCTTCGCCCACCGGCGTGCCGTCGGCGTCGACCACGACCAGGTCCCAGCCGTCCAGCGGCAGCCCGATCCGCACCGGGCCGGTGCCGTCCAGTCGCGCCGCGCAGGCGACCACGGTCGCTTCGGTGGGGCCGTAGGTGTTCCATACTTCCCGGTCGGCGTCGGCGAGACGTTCGGCCAGTTCCGGTGGCACCGCTTCGCCGCCGAAGATCAGCAACCGCACCGATTCCAGAGCTTCGGCGGGCCAGGTGGCGGCCAGAGTGGGGACGGTGGACACCACGGTGATGCCCTGGCGAACCAGCCACGGACCCAGATCCGCACCGGTACGGACCAGGGCCCGGGGCGCCGGGACCAGGCAGGCGCCGTGCCGCCAGGCCAGCCACATCTCCTCACAGGAGGCGTCGAAGGCCACCGACAGGCCCGCCAGCACGCGGTCACCGGGGCCCAGTGGCTCGTCCCGCAGGAAGAGCCGGGCCTCGGCGTCGACGAAGGCGGCGGCATTGCGATGGGTCACCGCGACACCTTTCGGTGTACCGGTGGACCCGGAGGTGAAGATGATCCAGGCGTCGTCGTCGAGTGCGGGATACCGGGGTGATCGCCCGGCGGTTGCCGGAGCCGATCCGCCTCGGGGGTGGGGTACCGGATGGATACCGGTTGCCGTGGCGACGGCCGTGACCCCTGCCTCGGTGAAGACCAGCCGGGCCCGCTCCTTGGGATCGTCGGCGTCCACCGGGACATACGCGGCGCCCGCGTGCAGTACCGCGAGAATGGTGAGGTACAGCTCCCAGGTGCCGGACGGCATCCGCACCCCGACACGATCGCCGGAACGGACACCGGCGGCGGCGAGAGCCTTTACCGAGTTATCGATTTCCGCGAGCAGTTCCGTATAGGACAGGGTTCGTTCCGCGGTTGCCAGCGCCGGTGCGTCGGGATGAGCGGCGGCCGTGGCGGCGAGGACGTCGACGAGCGTACGCGCGGGCGGCGCCGCCGCGGCACACCGGAGTCCGCCTTCCGCTTGCAGCTGCGACTGCATCTACCCGGCCCACCTTCCATCGCCCAGCCGACGGACTCGTTCTCTCATACCAGGGTTACCGCCCGGCGAACAGCGGTCGACCGGGGGAACAGAGTACCCGGCTCCCCGGACCTCCAGCTGACGGCTGGGATCGTCATCACACCTGGTGAAGGGGGTGATCGATACGGCGGCGGCGGTATCGTGGCCGGTCCGCCGGCGGCTAGTCCATATCGTCGGTGAGCGGGGTCGGACGGTAGTACCTGCCGTTGTAGTAGAGCAGGGGAACGGTGGACGGCTCTTCCTCGGTGTCGTCGTGCACCCGGACCACCCGGCCGACCACGAAGGTGTGATCGCCGATCGGGATGAGCCGCTCGATGGTGGTGCGCAGCCACAGCGGCGTGCCGTGCAGGACCGGCTCGCCGGTGTCCAGCGTCGACCACAGTGCCCGGTCACTGAACCGTTGCGCCGCGGATCGGGCGAACCGCTGGGCCAGATGGCGCTGGTGCTCGCCGAGGAAATGGATGACCACCGAATCGGCGGCGGTCAGGGCGGTGAGACTGGACGAGGTATCGCTGATGTTGAACGAGATGAGCGGCGGATCCAGGGAGAGCGAGGCGAACGAGGTCGCGGTGAAACCGACCGGGCCGGTGGCCGAATTCAGCGTCACGATGGTGACGCCGGACGGATAGTGCCGCATGGAAGCGCGGTATTCCTCCGCGGTGATACCGCTGAGATCGTCGGGGATCCGGATTCCGGTCTCGGGCCGTGGTGCTTCGGTCACCCAGCCGACGCTACGCCCGGAACCCGGCAATTGTCCGGTCCGGTGTCCGGAAAACCCGCTCAGTCCACGTCGAGGGAAAGACCGGCGGTGATCCGCAGCAATTCCGGATACGACGTGCGGAACACCGTGCCCGGCGAACCACCCGCGGCCCAGAGTTCGCGGAACTCGCTCAGCGCGGAATCCACCCAGGTGGGCAGATTCACCGGATGGCCGACCGGGGCGATACTGCCCGGCAGTTGTCCGGTGTAGCGGACCACCAGATGGGGCGGCGCGGGAATCAGCGCGCCGTCGAGCCGGGCGCCGGTGCGCGCCGTATCCACCCGGTGGGCGGCGGAGACCAGCAGCAGGATCGGTTCGTCACCGAGCAGAAAAACCTCCGCCTGTACGAGCGCCCCGAGGTCGGTCTCCATCACCTCGGCGGTGGCCGCGGCAGTGGTGGCCGATTCCGGCGCGGTGATGATCAACCCGTGGTGACCGCGGGCGATCAAAGTGTCTGAGACCCGGCAGGTTATCGGTGGAAGCGACCTGCGCATGGGCACAGGGTAGAGCGCTGTGCGCCGTCGTGTCCCCGAAAAGCGGACGATCCCCGCCGACGGACTCCGCGGAGATCGGCGGCCCGGCGGCCGGAGGCGACCACTAGGCTGGCCGAATGACAGATTGGCAGGCTTTCAGCGTCGAAACCGACGATCACGTCGCGCGGGTGACTCTCACCGGTCCGGGCAAGGGCAATGCGATGGGCCCGGATTTCTGGCGGGAGCTGCCGGAAATCTTCCGTGGTCTGGACGCGGATCCCGATATCCGGGCCGTTGTGCTCACCGGCTCGGGCAAAAATTTCTCCTACGGTCTGGATCTGCCCGCGATGAGCGGCACCTTCGGTCCGCTGATGGCCGACCGTGCGCTGGCTGCGCCGCGTACCGACTTCCTCGGCGAGATCCGCCGGCTGCAGGCTTCGATCACGGCGGTGGCCGAATGCCGTAAACCGGTGATCGCCGCCGTCTCCGGCTGGTGCATCGGCGGTGGCCTCGATTTGATCTCCGCCGCCGATATCCGCTATGCGAGCGCGGACGCGAAATTCAGTCTGCGCGAGGCGAAGGTCGCGATCGTGGCGGATGTGGGTTCGCTGCAGCGGCTGCCCGCGATCATCGGGGAAGGGCATCTGCGCGAACTGGCCTTCACGGCCAAGGATATCGACGCCGCACGGGCGGAGAAGATCGGCCTGGTCAACGACGTCCTGGCCGACCAGGAAGCCTGCCTCGCCGCCGCCCATGCCACCGCCCGCGAAATCGCCGCGAACCCGCCGCTGGTGATACAGGGCGTGAAAGACGTTCTGGGACAGCGGGACGCGGCAGCTGTCACAGAGGGTTTGCGTTACGTCTCGGCCTGGAACGCCGCCTTCCTGCCCTCCGAAGATCTGACCGAGGCCATCCAGGCCGTATTCGAAAAGCGAGCCCCCGAGTACAAAGGCCGGTAAGCAACCGCGGCACGACGCCCCGCACCGGGTCTCACGACAGAACCCCTCCGCCGCGTGCCGGAACATCCTTACCCAGCGGCAGGTCCTGTGTGGCAACACCCCGACCCGCAACGGCCCTCACGAGGCAACGCACCCACGCGGCGCCGAGCCTTACGCGGCCCGCAAAGGGCCGAGCCCGCGTCGTGCTTCCGCACTCGAAGCGCATGCGCCGCAGACGCGGGTCCCGAGCGCTGGAACACGACGCCGGAAGGGCTCGGCCCCCGATGCCGCATGCGCCGCCGAGAACTCGGCTCGAGCCCACGGCGCCGCAGGCGTCGCCGGAAACTCAGTGCCCCCCTTTGTCCTTCAGACGCTGGAAGGAGGCCTCGATCTCGGCCTCGGCCTCGGCGCGGCCCACCCATTCGGAACCCTTGACGTACTTGCCGGGCTCCAGATCCTTGTAGCGCTCGAAGAAGTGCTTGATCGCGGCCAGTTCGAATTCCGGGACGTCGCCGAGGTCCTGGATGTGGTCCCACCGCGGATCACCGGCGGGGACGCACAGGATCTTGTCGTCGCCGCCCGCCTCGTCGGTCATCTTGTACATGGCGACGGGCCGGGCCTCCACGATCACGCCGGGGAAAACCGAATCCGGCAGCAGGACGAGGGCGTCCAGCGGGTCGCCGTCCTCACCGAGGGTGTCCTCGATGTACCCGTAATCGGCCGGATAGGCCATCGAGGTGAACAGGAACCGGTCGAGCCGGACCCGTCCCGTCTCGTGGTCGACCTCGTACTTGTTGCGTGAACCCTTGGGGATCTCGATGGTGACGTCGAACTCCACGCCAGCTCCTTCCGCTGCTCTCACAATGCGCCATGGCGGTCGGCGACGGCCGACGCACCCGGTTGTCCGCCGAGAACGGTAGCGGAACACCGATAGGGTTGTCGGTGGCACATGGGTTCAGCGGGGCCGGTGTGATGGTCGGGCACGAGGAGACGACGGACAACGTGGTTTGGCAGGGCGGCAGCGGTATGGAAGGTTCGGCCACACGCCGGCGCCGCGGGATACGCGCATGGGTGATCACCGTGGTGGTGGCACTGGCCGGGGCGGCGGCGGTACTCGCCGCGGTGCTCCGGCCGTGGACCCCGGAATTCCGGCACGGCGGGCTCACGATCGCCGATCCGCCGGCGCCGGTGCGGGTCCTGCCCGAGGTCGCGCCGGCACCGGACGCCGCTGTCTCGCCGAGCCCGGCGGGCATCTCGGCGGCGCTCGCTCCGGTTGCCGCCAACCCCGATCTGGGGGGTTTCGCGGGGTCGGTCACCGATGCCGATAGTGGCACCGTGCTGTGGACCGCCCGCGCCGACGAACCGCGGATCCCCTCGTCCACCGCCAAGATCATGACCACCGCGGCCGCGCTGCTCACGCTGCCCGGTGATCAGCGGGTGCGGACCAGGGTGGTGGCGGGTGCGGCGCCGAACGAAATCGTGCTGGTGGCCGCCGGTGACCCCACGCTCACCGCGCAACCGGGCGGCGAGGGGTATTACCCGGGCGCCGCCCGGTTGAGCGATCTGGCCGGGCAGTTGCGGGACGCCGAGGTTCGTGCGGACACCGTTCTGGTCGATGTGTCCAGTTATTCCGGCCCGGCCATGGCCCGCGGCTGGGACCCCATCGATATCCCCGGTGGTTCCATCGCACCGATCGAACCGGTGATGCTCGACGGTGGGCGGCTCGATCCGCTGGCCGAGTATTCGCCTCGTTCGAGTACCCCCGCCCTGGATGTGGGCCGGCGGCTGGCGGTGGAGCTGGGCCTCGACCCGGCCAGGGTGCGGATCGGTACCGCGCCGCAGGGGACCAAGCGACTGGCCGAGGTGGCTTCGGCGCCGTTGCGGGACCGGCTGCGCGACATGATGGTGTATTCGGACAATGTGCTGGCCGAGACCATCGGCCGGGAGGTCGCGCAGGCCACCGGCCGGCCGATGTCGTTCGAGGGTGCGGCCGCGGCCGTGGCGGCGGTGCTGGCCGAGCACGGTTTCGATACGACCGGTGCCACCATGTTCGATACCAGCGGGCTCTCGGTGGACGACCGGGTGCCCGCACGGCTGCTCGACAAGATCCTGGCGACCGCCGCGGGTCCGGGCAGCGATACCGAGCCGACGGTCACGGTTCCGCCGCCGCTGGCCCCGCCGCTCGGTGCCGGCGCGGGCCGGCAGGCCGAGACCACCGATACGAGCGCGTCCCTGCCCGACACCCTGGTTCCGCTCCTGGACTACCTTCCGGTCGCCGGCGGTACCGGTTCGCTGAGCAGCCGGTATGTCACCCAGAACCAGGACGGTGCCGGATGGGTGCGCGCCAAGACCGGAACTCTGTCGGTGGCCAGTACGTTGGCCGGGTATGTGCTGGATCGCGACGGTCGAGTCCTCACCTTCACGCTGATGTCGAGCGACCGGCCGCCGGAGGTCAGCCGGCCCGCTCTGGACGCCGTCGCGACCGCGCTGCGCAACTGTGGATGTTCCTGAGCGGCTGGAGGGCGCATGACGATTCGAGAAGAGCCCGGCGGCCCCGCAGCCCCGGCGGCGGACGACGAACGCGACAACCGACGGCGCACGTTCTCCGGTTCGGTGGATTGGCGCTGGGCCGCCCGTACCGGTGCCGCCCTCGTCCCCGCCGGCCCCCGCACCTCTCGGTTCACCGCCGAGCAGGCGGTCGCCGAACTCGCCGAGGCGTCGGTGCGTGCCGAGGAGCCGGTGCGCTCGGTCACCGGTCTGCTCGACGACCAGCCGGTGCCCGCCGCCTGGATAGTCGACCGGCCCGGCTGGATCGGTGCGGCCGCGGATTCCATGGCGCAGCTCACCGGTACCGGGAGCGAGGAGCGTGGTGGCCCGCTGGCCGGTAAACCGGCCGGGGTCCAGGTGGGTGCCATGCTGGCGTTCCTGTCCACCGCGATCCTCGGCCAATACGATCCGTTCACCGGCCCCGACGGCACCCTGCTGCTGGTGGCGCCGAATATCGTGGGTGTGGAGCGAGCGCTGGGGGTTTCCCCGGCCGATTTCCGCCTCTGGGTCTGTCTGCACGAGGTCTGTCATCGGGTCCAGTTCTCCGCGTCGCCGTGGTTGGCGGGGTACATGCGGGAGAATGTCGAGATACTGGGCGATATCGGTGACGAGGCCGTTTCGGAGATGTTGTCCCGGCTGATCACCGAGGTCAAACTGCGCCGCAGCGGGAAGGTTCCCGATGATCCGGCCACTCGCGGTGTGGTGGGTCTGCTGCGCGCCACCCAGCCACCCGCCCAGCGGGCGGCACTGGACCGGTTGCTGCTGCTCGGCACCCTGCTGGAGGGGCATGCCGACCATGTCATGGACGCGGTGGGTCCCAGCGTGGTGCCCACCGTCGAACAGATCCGGACGGCGTTCGACAAACGTCGCACCCGCCCCACCAATCCCATCCAGCGGCTGCTGCGCGCCCTGCTCGGAATCGACGCCAAAGTGGCCCAGTACGTGCGCGGTAAGGCCTTCGTGGACGAAGTGGTGGGTACGGTCGGTATGGAGCGGTTCAACATGGTGTGGACCGATGCGCAGACCCTGCCGCGTACCGACGAGATCGACGAGCCGCGGCGCTGGATCGCCCGCGTCCTGGGCTGAGTCCGTGCCACCAGCGGAGCGGCGGGGGGTCCGGCTGCCGGAAACGCCCGCGGTGCTGGCCCTGCGGCATGCCGTCCGCGATTGGTTGTCCCGTTTCGGGACGGCGGAGCCGGGGGTGGCGGTCGCCCTTTCCGGCGGCGCGGATTCGCTCGCCCTCACCGGTGCGGCGCTCGCCGAATGCGCGGTGGTCGACGCGCTGGTGGTGGACCACCGGTTACAGCGCGGGTCGGACGAGGTCGCGGCGCGCGCCGCGGCTACCGCCCGCTCGTTGGGTTGCCGTTCCGCGCGGGTGCTGCCGGTCGAGGTGACCGGCCCGGGCGGGATGGAGGCGGCCGCCCGCACCGCGCGCTATACGGCGCTGGAAGCCGCTCGCGGCGGCCTGCCGGTACTGCTCGGCCATACGCTCGACGATCAAGCCGAAACCGTGCTGCTCGGCCTCGGCCGCGGATCGGGCGCGCGCTCGATCCAGGGTATGGCGCCTTATGACGAACCCTGGGGCCGCCCGTTACTGGGGATACGGCGGGAGACCACCCGCCGGTTCTGCGCCGACCTCGGCCTGACTCCCTACGAGGACCCGCACAACAGTTCCCCGGAATTCACCCGGGTCCGGCTGCGCACCGAGGTCCTGCCCCTGCTCGAGGATGTGCTCGGTGGGACCGCCGCCCTCGCCCTGGCGCGTACCGCCGAACAGTTGCGCGAGGACAACGCCGTATTGGACGAGCTCGCCGAGCACCTGGTGATCCGGGCGGGAGAGGGGTCTCCTACGCTGGCATGCGCCGTGCTGGCCGGCGCGGCCCCGGCGGTGCGCCGCCGGGCCGTAAGGGCCTGGCTGCTGGCGTGCGGGGTGCGGTCGGTGACCGGTTCGCATCTGCGGAGTATCGACGAGCTGGTGGTGGCCTGGCGCGGCCAGGGCGGGGTCGCGGTGGGCGGCGCCGGGCGGGGGACGAGGTTGGTCGTCGTCCGCGAGCATGGCAGGCTGACACTTGCCCACACCGCCCGGGAGACTCGAGACCGAAGGGAAACCAGTTGACGTGTACGGGGACGATATCGCTTCGGTTCTGATCACCGAAGAAGAAATCGCGGCCAAGACCAGTGAACTGGCCGAGGTGATCGCCAAGCGATACCCGGCCGACGCCCCGGAAGGGGATCTGCTGTTGGTCGGCGTGCTCAAGGGCGCCATTTTCTTCATGACGGATCTGGCCAAGGCCCTGCCCATCCCGACGCAGATGGAGTTCATGGCCGTCTCGTCCTACGGATCCTCGACGTCCTCGTCCGGTGTGGTGCGCATCATGAAGGACCTGGACAAGGACATCGCGGGCCGCAATGTGCTGATCGTCGAGGACATCATCGACTCGGGGCTGACGCTGTCGTGGTTGATGCGTAATCTCTCCACCCGCAACCCGGCTTCGCTGGAGGTGGTGACCCTGCTGCGCAAACCCGATGCGTTGCGCACGCAGGTCGAGGTCGCGAACGTCGGTTTCGATATCCCGAACGAATTCGTCGTGGGCTACGGCCTCGATTACGCCGAACGCTACCGCGATCTGCCGTATATCGGCACGCTGCATCCGCGGGTTTACGGCGGCGAGCCGGCCTGAACCGGCGGTGGGTAGGCGGGCGGTGGCCCGGCTACCCACGACCGGCGGTGGCGGGGGTCAGGCGGAGATGGCGGGCGGCGCCGCGAAGCCGCCCGCGAGGGCGCGCTGCCCGAATTCGAGGATGGTCGGGCGGGAATCATCGGCGCGCCAGGCGACCGCGAGTTCGCACGGCGGCAGGCCGGTCACCGGACGGGCGGTCAGGCCCGGCCACCGATACATCGGGACATTGTTCTCGGCGAGCAGGCAGAGCCCGAGTCCGAGCCCTACGGCCTCCAGCCGATCCTCCGGGGTGGCTGCTTCGGCACCGATGGTGGCGGGACGACCGTTGCGTGCATCGTTGCCGAGCCAGAAGTCACGGACGGCGCCGGCCTCGGCGGGGAGCGCGATGAACGGCTCGTCCGCGATATCGGCGAAATCGATCATTTCCTGGTGCGCGCGCGGGTGGTTCTCCGGGAGCAGCACCCAGCGGCGTTCGCTGCGCAGTACCTGCCAGCGGTAGCGATTGGAGTCGGGCAGGGGTAACCAGACCAGGGCCAGATCGGCTTGCCGGCCGGCGAGTCCGCTGGAGGGGTCGGTCCAGGCGGCCTGATGCAGGGCGAGCCGGTGGCCGCTGGCACTTTCCAGATCGTGTAGCAGGCCACGACCCAACGTCGACTGCAGGCCGACCCGCAGCACTTCGCCTGCTTCCTGGAGCGAGCTGTTGGTGGTCTCCCAGAGTTCCAAGATCTTCCGGGCGCCGTTGAGCAGTTCCTTGCCGGCGACCGTGAGCGCGACACTGCGCTGGTTGCGATCGAACAGGACCACATCGAGCTGACGTTCCAGCTGTCGGATTTGACGCGACAGGGTCGGTTGAGCGATGTGCAGCCGTTGGGCGGCGTTGGTGAAGTGCAGTTCCTCGGCGACGGCGACGAAATACCGCAGATCGCGCAAATGCGGGTCCATAGCACCTTGCTATCAGAATCGTTGCCGAATTTCCAGCCCTAATATGTTCGGAAGGTCCGCATACCCGGTTCGAAACAGTCGGCAGGTTTGTTAGTGACAGCTTATGGGGTGTCACCGTGATGTGCATCATTGGTTCTCCGCTCGGCGGTCCGCGCCGCTCGGCCGGGCGACGCGGAGCGGGAGGATGCGCATTTCCCGTGGTAGGGCTTTTTCGGCGAGTATGGGCACTCCACCTCGGCTGATGTGGGCGGGCCCGGGCGGGTGGCCGGTGCCCGGGCCTCGTATGTGCTGTGTCCACCCCCGTTTCGCCCGTTGGTGATATTGGTCACATTGGGGTTTCGGGGCCGTCTTTTCGGCGCGAACGCGACGCCACGGCCCGTCGGAAACGGACCGTGGCGTCGTCCATATGCTTCGGTTCAGTCCTGCCGGATGCGTTCCTCATAGGCACGGCGCTTCTCGGCGTCCACATCGTCGAGGAAGGTCCGTGCCGAGCCCATCGACCGCCCCAACGCGTCACCCACCGCCTGCGGCAACAGGTTCACGAAAACCGACATGGCGCCGGCCGCGCGCGTGACCCGAGCCTTGGCCCGGGGCTTGGCGATCAACCGGACCACCGCGGCGGCGATATCCGCCGGTTCGGCGGCCGGCAGCCCCTTCGGTGCGGCGACCCCCGATCCGAGATCGGTATTGGTGAGAGTGGGCAGTACCGAGGAGAACGCGACGCCGGTACCCCGGTACTCCTCGCGCAGAGTGTCGGTGAAACCGAGCACCGCGTGTTTGGACGCGTTATAGGTGGCCAAGCCGGGGATATGGGTCTCCCCGGCCAGGGAAGCGATATTGATGATGTGCCCGGACCCGCGTTCGAGCATCCGGGCCAGCGCGATCTTCGAGCCGAGGATCACGCCGTAGACATTGATATCCAGAATCCGGCGAGTGATCTGATCGGATTCTTCGACCAGCCGCCCGGTCGGCATGATCCCGGCATTGTTGATCAGCACGTCGACCGGACCGAGCTCGCGTTCCACATCGTCGAGGAAAGTGGTGAACGACTGGATATCGGTGACGTCCAGCCGGCCGTAGTACGCGAAATCGTGATCGGTACCCGATTCCTTGACGGTCTTCTCGTCGATATCGCCGATCGCGATCCGGGCTCCCAATTTCGCGAGGGCGAGTGCGGTGGCCAGGCCGATACCACGGGCACCCCCGGTGATCACGACAACCTTGCCACGAATGGATTCGGTCTTGCTCACCATTGTTCCTTTCGAGCGGTTTCGGACGGTCCGCGGCGACCGGGGTAAAGGCGGAGGTATCGCCTCGGGCGTCCTTCTCCGCCGTTGCCTCTGCCCTCGGTGGAGGTATCGCCCCTCATTGTTTTTCTCCCTTGAGACGGAGCAGGGCGGGAACATTGATCCGGCGCATACCGCGCGCACCGGCCGCGCGCATGGCGCCGAGGCCGATCAGGATCTTGTTGAGGTCGTAGGGCAT
The DNA here is from genome assembly GCF_977089955.1 of Nocardia sp. X0981. Lineage (NCBI taxonomy): Bacteria > Bacillati > Actinomycetota > Actinomycetes > Mycobacteriales > Nocardiaceae > Nocardia > Nocardia sp. X0981. The sequence goes on from NZ_OZ372435.1 coordinate 1,768,171, forward strand.
CCAGGTGAGTTCCCGTTCCTGCGTCGGCAGCATCGGCGTGGTGACGGCCTTGGCCTTGCAGTATTTGCGCACTCCATTGGGGCCGCCCCAGCGGGCCCCGACCCCGGAATCACCCCAGCCGCCCATCGGGAGCGCGAAATTGAACAGGTTGGCGAAGACGTCGTTGATATTCACCGCGCCCGCGTTCAGGGCCCGGGCCACCCGTTCACCACGGGCCTTGTCCTCGGTCCACACCGAGGCCGAGAGCCCGAACACGGAATCGTTGGCCAGCCGGATGGCTTCCGCTTCGTCGGCCACTTTCATCACCGGCAGGGTCGGCCCGAAGGTCTCTTCGGTCATACACGACATGCTGTGGTCCACATCGACCAGCACCGTCGGCTCGAAGAAGGTGCCCTCACCGGTGCGCTTACCCCCGGTGAGCACCTTGGCCCCGGCGGCGACCGCTTCGTCGATATGCCGTGCCACGATGGCGACCTGACTTTCGTTGGCCATCGCTCCGACATCGTTGCGTGGGGTGCGGTCGTCACGACCCTGGCGCAGCGCCTCGACGTTCGCGGTCAATTTGGCGACGAATTCGTCGTATACCGGCGCCTCCACATAGACCCGCTCCACCGAGATGCAGACCTGCCCGGAGTTGAACATGCCGCCGAACGTGATTCCGTGCGCGGCGCGGTCGAGGTCGGCATCGGCCAGCACGATGGCCGGATCCTTACCCCCGAGTTCCAGGCTGTAGGGGATCATCCGAGCCGCGCAGGCGGAGGCGATCCGGCGACCGGTGGCCGTGGAGCCGGTGAACTGGATGTAGTCGGCATTGTCGACGACGGCCGCGCCTGTCGCGCCGGCTCCGGTGACGACGGAGAACACCGGAGGGGCGCCGATCTCGGTCCAGCCGCGTGCGAGTTCGAGGGCGGAAAGCGGGGTGACCTCGGAGGGCTTCAAGATCACCGCGGCACCGGCCGCCAGCGCCGGGATCACATCCAGAATGGGCATGGCCAACGGGAAGTTCCACGGGGTGATCACTCCGACCACCGGATACGGTTCGAAGATCGTGGTCAGCCGTTTCACCCGGGCCAGGGGGCTGTGCGGCGACGGGTGCTCGTCGGCCAGGAACTTGCCGGCGCGCCGCGCGTAATAGCCGATCAGATCGCTACCGAAAATCGGGTCGATAAGGGCGTCGACCCGGGGTTTGCCGGTCTCGGACTGGAGGACGTCGGCCAGGACCTCGGTGTTGTCGATGATCCAGTCCTGCAGTCTCAGGAGCCATTCCTTACGCCCGTCGGGGCCGATGGCCACCCATTCGCGCTGGTGTTCGCGCAGTTCCGCGATAGTGGCCACAACATGCTCGGCGGACATATCGGCCACCGAGCCGACCACCTCTCCGGTGGCGGGGTTCAGGACACGGATATCCGAGTCCGGGGACGCGCCCGTGGGCTCGGCCGCGGCGTCGGACTGTGCCGATTCGGTTTTGGTCACTGCTGTTCTCCCACTGCGTGCTCGTAACCGGTTGCGGCTGATCGTTGTGAATCAGCTCACGGGTTCGATCGTGACACACTGGGCGGACACCGCGCCCGGCCGCGGTACCCGAGGTTGCGGTTATCCGTTTTCGCGAGCCAGCCGGCGCAGAGGCGGTTCGGTAGCCGGGGGCATCCGGCGGTCGGGCAGTTCCGCGAGCAAGGTGGTGGTCGCCGCGGCGACCGCCGCGACCGCCTTGTCCACGGCGGGTTTGGTGGCCGAACTCAGCCCGGACAGGCCACCGACCTTGCGCACGTACTGTAGGGCGGCGGCATAGATCTCCTGCTCGGTAGCGGCGGGTTCCAGACCTCGCAAGACGGTGATGTTTCTACACATGGATGCACATTAGCCCCGGAACAGGGCCTGTGACAGGCCAAGGAACAAATGTGAAAACACATTGACCGGACCAGCCCGGGGGCCGGGTCCTAGACTCACGGTATGGCTGCTGTCGGATTGCCCACCCCGACCCCCTTCCCCTATCCGGAGCTGGACAAGCGCGAGGAAGATCATTGGTCCGGCGCGGAGATCGACGACGACCGCCTGCGCGCATTGTCGCTGGGCGCTTTCTACTCGGCCCGCTGGGACGCCTTCCACGACGCGCTGCTGCTCGGACCCGAGCGGGACCATCCGCTCGGTGACCGGCGTGAACTGGCCATCGATACGCTCACCGGCGCCTGGGGGATCACCGACGGTACCGAGGCCCGCGCCTCCATGGAACAGCTTCTCGAAGGTATGCACGCGCCCCTGTACGCCCTGGTGCACCCGCTGGTCACCGCCTCCCTGAATGCCAGCGAACGCGACCGCTTCGGGGAGCGCGCCGACCGGCACCGCGCTTTCCTGCGGCAGGTCGCCTCGTTCCGCGGTATCGACAACTCCGAGGCACTTGTTCGCGACTACGACATCTGGTCCCAAGCGATAAAGATCGGTTTCACCGACCATCTCTCCCGCCCCCTGCCCGCCGATATCCACGCCTGGGATCTGGCCCGGGTGGTCGCCGTGGCGCGTATGGCCTACACCGCCGGCTATATCGAGGCGGATGTGGCCTGGGATTATCTGGCCCGGGCGCTGCCACTGGCGCAGCGCAAATACCGCAACTGGCGCCAGTTCGGTGATGCCTACCTCACCGGCTGGACCTACTGGCAGGCCTGCGAGGACCTGGCCGAACTCAAGGACGGTGGGGTGGACCGCCGCCTGGAGCTGCTCCGGCTCTGGCTGCGCCCCACCAGTCCGTGGCGGCGTATCGAGTTGCACTAGCTCCGGAAGCATCCGCCGCCCGGTACGGGGCGACCGCGCCTAGCGCTGTCCGGCCAGCCATCGGTCGAAGGTGGTCGGTGCGATGCGCGCGTTCGCGTCGGGCAGCAGTGCGTTCCCGGCCATATCCGGACCGAACAGTGACGACCAGGTCGGCACCAGCTTTATCGACCGGCCGAGCACGTCGTTGGTGCGGCGGGCCATATCCACCAGGTCCTGGGTTTCGGGCCCGGCGATATCGCGGTAGCGGCCCCGAGGTGCGCCGGTCGCGATCTCGGCGAGGATCGCGGCCACATCGGCGGGTGCGATCGGTTGAACGAGCAGGGGCGCGATGGGGGCGACGCCGTCCTGCTCGGTCCAGCGGGTCACCATGACGGCGAAATCGTGGAACTGTGTGGCGGGGACGATCGTCCACGGAACCGGGCCCTGACTCACGCGGCGTTCCTGTTCCCGTTTGCCCGCGTAGTGGGCATTGCCCTCGACGCGGCCGACCCCGGCGATGGAGAGCAGCACGTGGTGGCGGACACCGGCCCTGTGCTCGGCTTCGAGCAGGTTCTGTGTGGTGGTGCCGAAGTGGGCGACGGATTCGGCGCGGTCGGCGGTGGTGTAATTCGTCACGTCTATCACGGCGTCCGCACCGGTCAGCGCGGAATCCAGGCCCGCACCGGTCGCGAGGTCCACACCCTGGGAGCGGCTGATGGGTACGACCTCGTGCCCGTTCGCCTCGAGCGCGGTGACGGTGAGAGCTCCGATATTTCCGGTGGCTCCGGCGACGGCGATACGCAAGCTCATGGCTTCCTCCTCGTTCGGCGGTTCTCGCTGCCCTGGCGGTGAAGACGGCCGAAGCCCACGAAGCCCGGCGCCGCAGCCCGGCCGCGATCGCCCTGGTGGATCTGGTCACCGACCTACCGGAGTGGGCCCCGCCTCGTACCCGGCAGCGCCCGACCGGGGCGTCGTAGCCGAGCCGGCGACGGTGCCGTCGACGCTCAGATACCCGGCAGGGAGCGCAGGATACCGCGGCCGTATCGCTGGAACTGCGTATCGTCGACCATGCCCAGGGAATGCCGCTCGACCAGCAGTTCCCATTCCGAGTACAGATGGGCGACGCTGGGGTCGGCCGGTCCGGTCGAACCGTCCACCGCGACCAGCCGGACCGCGAAGTTGATCGCGCAGGCCACCCGCTCGGCGTCGGCCCGGTCCAGGGCGGTGAAGTGCATCGTGGTGTTGCCGTCGTGCACTTCGATCAGGGGGCGACGGCCGGCGGCGCGCGCGTCCTCGGCCACCGACAGCGCCTCCTCGGTGGCGCGCGCGTGCATGATCACCGGGATCGGCAGTTCGTGGGCGTACGGTTCGTCGACGCCCAGCGAGGTCAGCAGCACCCGCGCGGTGGTCACCGTGAGCAGGCAGACATCGTCGCCGCCGACCGGCGGGTGTGCGACGACACGCGCGGTTTCCAGCACGTACTCGTCATCGCCGACGTATCCGTGCAGGCCGGCCACGGCGGGTTCGCCGCGTCCGTTCGCCGACATCCGGCGGACCGCCCGCTCCACATCCGCGCGGACGGGCCCGTGATCGGTCGGCTCGGTGAGGGGCGGTGTGAGATCCGGCGCCGCGATATCGACCCGCTGTGCCGCCAGGATCTGGTCGTTGATCCGCGCCACGATCCCGGCGGCCGCGGGCACATCGTGTTCGGCGATGAGCACGGGCAGCGGGGTGCGATCGGCGGGTACCCCGACCAGCACCGGAGTGGGATAGCGCAGATAGATCTCGATGACCACCGCGTCGTCGGCACGCCGGCTCAGCCGTACCTCCAGCAGATCGGTCACCGCGACGTCCAGGACTCGTTCGCCGTCGCTGTCGACATCGCCGTCGGCTTCCGGGCGAAGGACCACGAGCCGTCCTTCACCGTGCCGCACGATAGCTGTGGGTGTCCGTAACTCGACTATGTCCATACCCCCTGCGCTCGGGTCGTACGTCGATCATCATCGGTCATGCGTGCCATGATTGTGATCACTACGAGATACCACAGACCACGACCCCGGGAACCACCGTGGATTTCCGGCCGTTTAGCTGTTGAACTGCATCACACGCCGAACTCCTTGCTTGCGATAAGTCAGGAAGCGCGATGTATCGGTTAGACGGTACGCGGTAACGTGGCATGTCCGCATCCGAATCCGCCATCAGGCGGTTCCCGGAGGCGGGTTGCGCCGTCCGAGAGCGACGCATCGCTAGGCAAGAACGCGGAGACGCCTGAAAGGACTGGCCGCCCGGCCGACGCTCTATGAACCGCAAGACAGTGTTTCGCACCCTGGCGATAATCGCGGGCATTCTGCTCGTGATCTATCTGTTCAGTTACTTCGGCAACGACACCCGCGGCTGGCAGAGCGTCGACACTTCGGTGGCCCTCAACCAGCTCGGCGACAAAGAGAACGTCACCCACGTTCAGATCGATGATCGCGAACAGCAGTTGCGGATCGAGCTGAAGAGCGGCAACGAAGCGACCCAGGGCCAGAACAAGATCATCGCGAAGTACCCCGGAGGCAGCGATACCTCCGCGCAGGTCTTCCAGGCCGTACAGAATTCCGGGGCGCCGTACAACACGGTGGTCAAACAGGAGAGCTGGCTCACCCAGATCCTGCTGTTCGTCCTGCCCATGGTGATCCTGCTCGGGCTGTTCATCTTCGTGATGTCGCGGATGCAGGGCGGCGGCCGCGGCGGCATGATGGGCTTCGGTAAATCCAAGGCCAAACAGCTGTCGAAGGATATGCCCAAGACCACTTTCGCCGATGTGGCCGGCGCCGACGAAGCTGTCGAAGAGCTGTACGAGATCAAGGATTTCCTGCAGAATCCCGTGCGCTACCAGGCGCTGGGCGCCAAGATCCCCAAGGGCGTCCTCCTCTACGGTCCTCCCGGCACCGGTAAGACGTTGCTGGCGCGCGCCGTAGCGGGCGAGGCGGGTGTTCCGTTCTTCACCATCTCCGGCTCGGATTTCGTGGAGATGTTCGTCGGTGTCGGCGCGTCCCGGGTGCGCGATCTGTTCGAGCAGGCCAAACAGAACAGTCCGTGCATCATCTTCGTCGACGAGATCGACGCGGTCGGCCGGCAGCGTGGCGCCGGTCTCGGCGGCGGCCACGACGAGCGCGAACAGACACTCAACCAGCTGCTGGTGGAAATGGACGGCTTCGGTGACCGCACCGGCATCATCCTGATCGCCGCCACCAACCGCCCCGATATCCTCGATCCGGCGCTGCTGCGCCCGGGACGTTTCGACCGCCAGATCCCGGTGAGCAACCCCGACCTGGCCGGTCGGCGCGCCATCCTGCGGGTCCACTCCCAGGGCAAGCCGATCTCCCCGGAAGCCGACCTCGACGGTCTGGCCAAACGCACCGTGGGTATGTCCGGCGCCGATCTGGCCAACGTGATCAACGAGGCCGCCCTGCTCACCGCCCGGGAAAACGGCTCCACCATCACCGGCGACGCGCTCGAGGAGTCGGTGGACCGGGTGATCGGCGGTCCGCGCCGGAAGAGCCGGATCATCAGCGAGCACGAGAAGAAGATCACCGCTTACCACGAGGGCGGCCACGCCCTGGCGGCCTGGGCGATGCCCGATATCGAACCGGTGTACAAGGTGACGATCCTGGCCCGCGGCCGTACCGGCGGACACGCCATGACCGTGCCCGAGGACGACAAAGGCCTGATGACCCGTTCGGAGATGATCGCCCGGCTGGTCATGGCCATGGGCGGCCGGGCGGCCGAGGAACTGGTTTTCCACGAGCCGACCACCGGCGCGTCCTCCGATATCGACCAGGCCACCAAGATCGCCCGGGCCATGGTCACCGAGTACGGGATGAGTGCCCGGCTCGGTGCCGTCCGCTACGGCCAGGAACAGGGCGATCCGTTCCTCGGCCGGTCCATGGGCACGGCATCGGACTATTCGCACGAGGTCGCCGGGGCCATCGACGAGGAGGTCCGCAACCTCATCGAGGCCGCGCACACCGAAGCCTGGGCGATTCTCAGCGAGTACCGCGATGTGCTCGACGAGCTGGCCACCGCCCTGCTGGAACGGGAGACCCTGCACCGCAAGGATCTGGAAACACTTCTCGGCGCGGTACGCAAACGTCCCCGGATCACCGCCTTCAACGACTTCGGGGAGCGGGTCCCTTCGGATAAGCCCCCGGTCAAGACCCCGGGTGAGCTCGCCGCCGAGCGAGGCGAGCCGTGGCCGCCGCAACCGGCGGTACCCGTGGGCGCCGCACCGCACGACCCGGCCGGTGGCCTGCCGCAGCCCGCGGGATACCCAGGCGCCGCCCTCCCGCAACACGGTTACCAGCAGCCCACCGGGTACCCGGCATCCCCGCCGCAGCCCGCCCCCGCCTATCCGCGGGGCGCGACGCAGGGTTCGCGACCCGATTACGGCGCTCCCGCGGGCTGGTCGGCCCCCGGCTGGCCGCCCCGGGAAGAGCCGCAGTCACCGCCCGATCCCGGCTACACCCCGGGCGGGACGGAACAGCCCCCGACCCCTCACCCCGAACAGGGCACCGGCGGAGAGCCGGGGCACGGCGGCACACACTCGTGGGACAGCCCGAACGGCCGGCAGTAACCCGGTCCGGACTACGCTCGGACGGAATCGGCGCGCGGTGCGTACTGCCGTGCCCGAGATGTGGAGGTGTCCTCGAATGTCGGCCCATCAGCAGATCGACGGCCAAGGAGCCGGTATCCCCGCCGAGCTGGGAGAAACCGGCCCTCGGGAACCGGAACTGATCGCCCTGCACACGGGTGAACCGTTCGACCAGAAGAGAGCCGAGGCGGCGGTCCGGGAGCTGCTGATCGCGGTCGGGGAGAACCCCGACCGCCCCGGGTTGCTGGATACGCCCGCCCGGGTCGCCCGGGCCTACCGGGAGATGTTCGCCGGGCTGTACGTGGAACCGGATACGGTGCTGAACACCACCTTCGACGAGGAGCACCAGGAATTGGTGCTGGTCCGGGATATCCCGATGTACTCCACCTGCGAACATCATCTGGTGTCCTTCCACGGTGTCGCGCACGTCGGTTACATCCCCGGTACGCACGGCCGGGTGACCGGGCTGTCGAAACTGGCACGGCTGGTCGATCTGTACGCCAAACGACCCCAGGTGCAGGAGCGGCTCACCAGCCAGATCGCCGATGCCGTCATGCGGAAACTCGATCCGCGCGGCGCCATCGTGGTGATCGAGGCCGAACACCTGTGCATGGCGATGCGGGGCATCCGTAAACCCGGCGCCAGTACCACCACCTCGGCGGTACGGGGTCTGTTGCAGACCAGTTCGGCCTCCCGTGCCGAAGCTCTCGACCTGATCCTGCGCAAGTGAGCGAGCAGCGACCGGCCGCCGTCCCCACGCTGACCGGCGTGCTGCCCCGCCCGGGTGTCCAGCCGCGCCCGGGCCGCTCGTGTGTGGTGATGGGCATTGTCAATGTGACCAGTGATTCGTTCTCCGACGGCGGGCGCTATCTCGACCCGGACCGCGCGATCGAACACGGCGTCCGGCTGTACGAGATGGGTGCGGACATCGTCGACGTGGGTGGCGAATCGACCCGTCCCGGTGCCGTCCGGGTGGATCCGGAAACAGAGATCCAGCGGGTGGTGCCGGTGATCTGCGGGCTGGTCGCGGCCGGGGTGCCCACCAGCGTCGACACCATGCGGGCCGGCGTGGCCGAGGCAGCCATAGCGGCCGGAGTCTCGGTGGTCAACGACGTCTCCGGCGGGCGCGCGGATCCCGCGATGGCCGAGGTGGTCGCCGCGGCGGATATCCCGTGGATCCTCATGCACTGGCGGGCCGCGGCGGATTACCGGCACACCGGCCCGGCCGGACACTACGACGATGTGGTGGCCGAGGTGCGCGCCGAGCTCGGTGCGCAGGTACGGCACGCCGTCGACGCGGGCGTGGATCCCACCCGGCTCATTCTCGACCCGGGTCTGGGGTTCGCGAAGAGCGCGGAACACAACTGGGCGCTGCTGGCCGCGCTCGACCGGTTCGTCGCGGACGGTTTCCCGGTGCTGATCGGGGCGTCGCGCAAACGTTTCCTGGGATCGCTGCTGGCCGATACCGAGGGTCCACGCCCGCCTGCCCGCCGGGAGACCGCCACCGCCACCGTGTCCGCGCTGGCGGCCTGGCACGGTGCCTGGGGCGTCCGGGTGCACGATGTCCGGGGTTCGCAGGACGCCATCGCTGTCACCGATGCCTGGCGCGAAGCCGCACGGATGGGAGCGTCCCGGTGAGCACACGCCCGGCCGGACCGGACCGTATCGAACTACGCGGGCTGCGCGTTTTCGGCTATCACGGGGTCTACGAGCACGAACGCCGGGACGGACAGGAATTCGTGGTGGATCTGACCGTATGGACGGATATCTCCGCCGCCGCGGCCACCGACGACCTGGCTCGTACCGTGGATTACGGCGCGCTGGCCGATCTCGCCGTGCGAATCGTGCAGGGGCCGCCGCGCGACCTCATCGAGACAGTGGCCGCCGAGATCGCCGACCGGGTGCGTGCCGTACCCGGCGTCGCCGATGTCGAGGTGACGCTCCACAAACCGGCCGCGCCGATCCCGCACAGCTTCGCCGATGTGCGCGTGGTCACCGGCGGCCGCCGCGAGCAGGCGGCGCCATGACACGTGCTGTCCTCTCCATCGGTTCGAACATGGGGGACCGCCTGGAATTGTTACGGGGTGTCGTCGCAAATCTCGGTACGCGCGTCCGCGCGGTATCGCCGGTGTACACCACCGCGCCCTGGGGCGGGGTGGAACAGGACGATTTCCTCAATGCCGTGTTGGTGGCCGAGGACCCCGCCTACGACTGTTACGACTGGTTGCGCCACGGTCGGCGACTCGAACAGGCCGCCGGCCGGGAACGCACGGTGCGCTGGGGCGCCCGCACGCTCGATGTGGATATCGTGTCCTGCGCCGAAGCGACCGAGGCGGGCTGGCGTGTCTGCCGGGCCACCGATCCCCAACTCACTCTTCCACATCCGCGGGCCCACGAGCGGGCTTTCGTACTGGTGCCCTGGCTGGATGTGGAGCCCGACGCGCGCCTGGAGGTCGGCGGAACCGGGTACCGGGTCGCCGACCTGCTGGCGGAGCTGGACCCCGGCGAACGCGCGGGCGTGCGCCGTACCGGATTCACCCTCGACCCCGCCGCAGGAGACGCGCCATGACCTTCGGGGGCAGCGACAAGAACACCGGCGGCGGTCCCGGGGACAGCGGCGGGGGGATGAAACTCAAACCCACCCGTATCCGCGAGCTCCTGGCCAATGTGCTGATCGCCGCCTTGATCGCCTGGGTGGCCACCCGCCTGGCCTACGGGAGTTTCCCGCCGATCACCACTATCGCCGGGGCCTCCCTGTATCCGGTGGCGGCGCTGGAGGCCGCCCTCGGTTTCTATATCCGGTCGCGGGTCAGCAACCGGCAGATCGGCGCAGATCTGCGTCAGCTACATCCGATCACCGTTGCCCGGGCTCTCGCTCTGGCGAAGGCATCCGCTCAGGTGGGGTCGCTGGTGGCCGGGGTCTGGCTGGGATTTCTGCTGTGGATATTCCCGCAACGCGGCGATCTGCGTGCGGCGGACGCGGACTATCCCGGCGCCCTCATCGGGTGTGGCGCCGGTATCGCGCTCGCCGTCGCCGCGCTGTGGCTCGAATACTGCTGCCGTGCCCCCGACGACCCCACCGACGATCCGGCCATTCCGTAGGTGGTCTCCGTGATGGAGGCCGCCCTTCCTGACCTGGGCGCGTACGGATATCGCGGCTACCCTTGCGGTCATGGTTTCACCGTCCCGCAGTAGCACTTCCACGCGCGGCCGGGAAGACGTGGGCAGGCTCTTCCTCGGTGCCTCGGTGCTACTGGGTGTGGTGGCCAGCGTCTTCTTGGTGCTCAGTGACAGCCTGCAGTTCATCCGGGTGGGTCTGGTCATCGCGCTCTGGGCGGCGGTCCTCGGCGCCTGGGCGGTGAACCGCTATCAGGCGAAGGTGCGCGATATGCGGCGGGTGTACGAATCGGAGCTCGAGCGGGAGATCAACGCCCGGCGCGAGCACGAATTCGGTGTCGAGGCCCGGGTGCGGTCGGAGGTCGGGGCAGAGGCCACGGAGATGGCCGCCCTGCGGACCGAACTGGCAGCGCTGCGCCGCCAGTTGGAGCGGCTCTTCGACGGGGAACTGCCGGAGGAGCGCCCCGCGCTGCGTGCCTCCGCGTTCCGGGTCCAGGAACTGCCGAGCGGGCAGGAAGGGCCCGGTCTCGCCACCGGGTGGCCGGTCCCGGAGGAGGGAGACCGCGGGGCGGTCGACGCCTGGGCCAACGCGGCAGCGGGCTGGTCGCATGCCGCCGACGGCTGGGTGGATACGGACTCGGGTGCCTCCCGGCCGGGCTCGGACGGCGGGGAACGTAACGCTGTGACACCGATCTATGAGACCGACCATCCGAACCGTCCCCGGTTCGCGAGCCCCGACGACGCCCCGGTGACCGCCGAAACCGCGATCGTCCGGCTGGACGACGACCCGCCGCGCTCCCCGGTCGCGCCGCATATCACCGGCCCGACCTGGTCGGATGCCTTCACCGAGGTCCACGACGATCCGGCGGATTCCGCCGCCAGGGACGAACGGTACGGTCCGCCGCATCCCGCGGAGTTCCTCGCCGGACCGCCGCGTCCGCCGGAACAGCTCCACGGCCCGCCCGCGCCGGAGCCCACCGCCGCGACTCCGGAGCCGGGAACCGGGACGACGGAGGCGGCCCCGGCGAAATCCCGGCAATATCCGGGCGGCATTCAGGCGGCACTGCCGAGGAAACCGTCGCGGCGCCGCCGCGTCCATACCGACACCGGTGGCGCCCGGCGCCTGTCGGTGGCCGAGATCATGGCCAATCTGCGCCAGGAAGAAGAGCAGCGCAGCTCCTGAAGTGCGGTGCAGATCACCCGGGGTGCCCATGGCGTATCGGGCGATCCGGGCCCTATCCTCGACTCGTAACGTCCGGTACCCGCTCGGCGGGACTGGAACGACTTCGAGAGGACACTGGTGACCTCGCCACGCGTAACTCCTGGCAATCCGGCCGCGAGTGGTGATCCGGCGCCCGCACGACTGACGGTGGGAATCGTCTCGGCGGGACGTGTGGGATCGGCTCTCGGCGCCGCGCTCGAGCGCGCCGGACATGTGGTGTTCGGCGTGGCCGCGATCTCCGACGCCTCCGTACACCGCGCGCGGACCCGGCTGCCGGAATCGCGGATCCTTCCGGTCGAAGAGGTCGCCGCGCGCAGCGAACTGCTGATTCTCGCCGTCCCGGATGCGGAACTGGCCGGCCTGGTGCGTGGGCTGGCGGGTTCGGGCACCGTGCGGGCCGGCACGATCGTCGCGCATACCTCCGGCGCCAACGGTATCGGCGTGCTCGCTCCACTGCGCGAAGCCGGCGCATTACCGCTGGCCATCCACCCCGTCATGACCTTCACCGGTCACGACGAGGATCTTTCCCGCCTGGCCAATGCCTGTTTCGGGATCACCGCCGCCGACGAAATCGGCTACGCCATCGCACAGTCGCTGGTCATCGAAATGGGTGGGGAGCCGGTCCGGGTGACCGAGGAACAGCGCCCGCTGTATCACGCGGCGCTCGCGCACGGCAGCAACCATCTGGTCACTCTGGTTCTGGACGCGGTGGAGGCTCTGCGTGCCGCTTTGGCGGGGCCGGGCCTGCTCGGTCAGCAGACCGTCGACGATCAGCCGAACGGTCTCCCGGAACGGTTGCTCGCCCCGCTCGCCTCGGCGGCTCTCGACAATGCCCTGCGTCGCGGCCAGGCCGCGCTCACCGGTCCCGTCGCGCGTGGCGACACCGCGGCGGTGGCCGCCCATCTCGCGGCGCTCACCGCGGCCGACCCGCGGCTTGCCGCCGGATACCGGGCGATGTCGCGGCGCACCGCCGAACGGGCCCAGGCCCCCGCCGAACTGCGGGAACTGCTGGAGGACCCCCGATGATGCGATACCTCCGTCTTCGCTGTGGTCTCCGCGGACCGTGGGTAGCGGTTTCGGGGGAGGTTTCGTGATGCGGTACCTCTGTCTTCGCTGTGGTCTCCGCGGACCGTGGGTAGCGGTTTCGGGGGAGGTTTCGTGATGCGGTACCTCCGCCTTCGCTGTGGTCTCCGCGGACCGTGGGTAGCGGTTTCGGGGGAGGTTTCGTGATGCGGTACCTCTGTCTTCGCTGTGGTCTTCGCGGGCCGCGGGTAGCGGTTTCGAAGGAGGCTCTATGACCGACCCCGCTCTGCGTGGCGCGTATCGCGCCGGTGAGCTCACCGTGCAGCACGATCCCGTGGTGCTCGGCAAGGTCGTTCGCGCGCTGCGCGGCGCCGGCCGCACGATCGGATTCGTGCCCACCATGGGTGCGTTGCACGAAGGCCATCTGGAACTGGTCCGCCGCGCCAAGCGCACCAACCAGATCGTGGTCGTATCGATTTTCGTGAACCCGCTGCAGTTCGGCGCGAACGAGGATCTGGACAGCTATCCCCGTACCCTCGACGCCGATGTCGCGTTGCTGCGGGGCGAGGGGGTCGAGCTGGTCTTCGCGCCGAGCGCGGCGGATATGTACCCGGACGGGCCGCGCACCACGGTGCAGCCCGGCCCGATCGGTGCCGATCTCGAAGGCGCGTCCCGGCCGACCCATTTCGCCGGGATGCTCACCGTGGTGGCCAAACTGCTGCAGATCGTGCGCCCGCACGAGGCGTTCTTCGGGGAGAAGGACTACCAGCAGCTGGCGCTGATCCGGCAGATGGTCCGGGACCTGAACTTCGATGTGAAGATCGTCGCGGTGCCCACCGTGCGGGAGGCCGACGGCCTGGCCAAATCCTCGCGCAACCGCTACCTCGACCCCACCCAGCGTGAGCTGGCGACCACCCTGTCCGCGTCGCTGCTGGCCGGGGCGCGGGCCGGCGCCGCGGGCCCGCGAGCCGTTCTGGACGCCGCGCACGCGGTGCTGGCCGCTGCCCCGGAAATCGACCTCGACTATCTCGAACTGCGTGGTTCGGACCTGGGTCCCGCTCCCGCATCCGGTAACGGCCGCCTGCTGATCGCCGCGCGGATCGGCACCACCCGGCTGATCGACAACGCCGCTGTCCGGCTCGGCGCGCCCCTGGACGGTCACCCCGACGCCGACACCTCCGCCCCCGCACTCGCGGGGACCCCCCGTGCCGATACGGCGTCGGCTTCACCCGGAGCCGAACGACCATGAGCACTTCGTCTTCCACGGGTTGCCCGGGCCCGGTATTCCGCCCCGGTACCCGCCGGTCCAGGGCGCGTGCCGCGGGTCTTCCCCGCCCGAGCGGTACGGCGATGAGCGATGCGCCCCGCATCCGCGATCACCGAACTGTCCGGAACCCCGCAACGCCCGGCCGCGCCGCCGTGCCGGCCCCCTCCGATCCGCACCACGGAACGGAACCACGCACACTCGGGGCAGCACCCGCGCCTGTCCCCGCGAATCTCTCCCCCGGCTGCCTGCACATTTCCCGGCTCCTTCGAATGGTCCTGATCCGTGGTTCGGGGCCCGTCTCGGGTCTGGAGCGACGGAGCGAAGGAGCGCAGCGACTGAGCGTAGGAGTGAAGACCCGAGACACAAGGGGGCCCCGAACCCGCCCCGCCGGAGGCGGGGCCATAAACACAGAGAGGTGGCCGCGATGTTGCGCACCATGATGAAGTCCAAGATCCACCGGGCCACCGTGACCCATGCCGATCTGCACTATGTCGGTTCGGTGACCGTGGACCAGGATCTGCTCGACGCCGCCGATCTGCTCGAGGGTGAGCAGGTCTGCATTGTCGATATCGATAACGGCGCCCGGCTCGAGACCTACGTGATCGCGGGTGAACGCGGTTCCGGCGTGATCGGTATCAACGGGGCCGCGGCGCATCTGGTGAACCCCGGCGATCTGGTCATTCTCATCGCCTACGGCATGATGGACGAGGCCGAGCTGCGCGACTACGACCCGAAGGTGGTTTTCGTCGACGATCGCAACCGTCCGGTGGAGCTGGGGTCGGATCCGGCCCATGCGCCCGAGGGCTCGGATCTGATCAGCCCGCGTAACCTCTCTCTGGTCTGAGCGTGGCGGCGACCATATGCTGTTGACCATCGATGTCCGTACGACCAGTACCGTCATCGGGCTGATCGCCGGTGCCGGTTCGCGGGCTGAGCTGGTGCGGCACTGGCGGATCCACACCAATCCGCTGCACACCGCCGACGAATTCGCCATGAATCTGCGTGGGCTGGTGGGGGCCGAGCTCGACGAGGTTACCGGTGTGGCGGGTCTGTCCACCATGCCGCCCATGCTGCGGGAACTGCGGGTGATGCTGGATCGCTACTGGCAGCATGTTCCGCATGTGCTGGTGGAACCCGGTGTGCGAACGGGTATTCCGCTGCTGGTGGACAATCCGAAAGAGGTCGGCGCGGACCGGATAGTGAACAGTCTCGCCGCTTACCACGAGTACGGCAGCGCCGCGATCGTGGTGGATTTCGGTGTATCCGTCTGCGTGGATCTCGTATCGGCCAAGGGCGAGTTTCTGGGTGGGGTGATCGCACCCGGGGTGGAGACCGCGACCGAGGCCCTGATCGAGCGGGCCGCGCTGCGGCGGGTGGAGTTGACCCGTCCACGGTCGGTTGTGGGCAAGAACAGCGTGGAGTGCATTCAGGCCGGCGCCATTTTCGGTTTCGCCGGCCTGGTGGACGGCCTGATCGACCGGATCCGGGACGATATCGACGGTTTCGCCGGGGACGGGGTCGCGGTGGTGGCGACGGGGGCGGCGGCGCCGCTGATCATCGGGGAATCGGAAACCATCGAACATCACCAACCGCATCTCACCCTGACCGGTTTGCGGCTGGTCTACGAACGCAACCAGCGGCGTAACCGCGGCTGAACCGGGCTCACGGGGGTTGTGACGAATTCCGCTGCGCCGGCTGTGGCCTCCGGGCCCCGGGCTTGCTAAGCTCGCCCTGTGCTGAAGCGCGTGCGTACCCAGGAGTGTTGTCGAGGCTGATTCGCCTCGGCAGTTCGAGGCGTTCCCGAAGTCCTCGACCGTCATCTCTTTCCTGGAGAAGCGCTCATGCGTTCGCCTGTTCTTTCGTCTCTGGCCCGGCCCGTCGCCCGTGATCTCTCCGCTGCCGCGGCGAACCCGATACCCGATCGTCCGATCGCCCCGGCCCTGCCCACTCGGCTACGGCCGGCGGATCTGCTCCGCCTGACCGACGAAACCGGTGAGGATGTCCTCTCCGGCCGGTACGACCATCTGCTTCCGGTGAACGGCGACTGGCCGACCGTCGAACGCTGGGCCACCCGGCTGGTAGCCGACGACGAGGTCGATATCTGGCTGATCAGCTGGACACCGGACAAGTCCACCCAGCTGCACGATCACGCCGGTTCGCTGGGTGCGCTCACCGTGCTCAGCGGAGCGCTCGCCGAGTATCGATGGAATGGTTCGGAGCTGCGTCACCGGGTGCTCGGCGCCGGGGACCAGGCCGCCTTCCCGATCGGCTGGGTGCACGATGTCGTCCGCGCCCCCGACCGCCCGGCGTTGTCCGGGCCGGCTACCACCGGCCCCCTCGATCCGACGCTGAGTGTGCACGCCTATTCGCCGCCGCTCACCGCCATGTCCTATTACGAGGTGACGGGGCACGGCAGCCTCCGGCGCACCCGTACCGTCCTCACCGACCAGCCCGAAGGTGATCTCTGATGTCGCGATTGACCATCGATCAGATGCTTGCCCACGCCCGAGCGCAGTTGCGCCGGATCCATCCCGTCGAGCTGCCCGCGGCCCTCGCCCGGGGTGCGATTCTGGTGGATATCCGTCCCGAAGCGCAGCGGACCAGGGAGGGAACTCTGCCGGGTGCGCTGGTCATCGAACGGAATGTGCTGGAGTGGCGCCTGGATCCCAGTAGTTCGGCTCGGCTGGCGCTGGCCACCGACCACGACGTGGAATGGATCGTGGTGTGCTCGGAAGGCTATACCTCGAGTCTGGCCGCGGCCTCGCTGCGCCAATTGGGCCTGCACCGGGCGACCGATCTGGTGGGCGGTTATCGGGCGCTGGAGGCGGCCGGAATGCGAACCGTCGCGACCGGTGCGCCGCACTTCACCAGGGAAGTCCGTTCCCTCGCCGTTCTCTGAATTACCTCCGTTCGGCGAATACGACCGGACGGCAATACATTTGCTGAGGGCCGGGTTGCTCGGGGAATTATCGAAGCAACCATATGGTCTATTTTCGACTGTCCGGACATCCGCGCCTCTTCACCGGTCATTTCCGGTCGCGGGGAAGTAGGCGGGCGCCTCGCGAATCGATTTGCGGTGCACGCTAGGGTGGTTCGCTGTGAGCAACCCGAATACCTCGTCAACCGGCGGCTCCGCGGGAGTGGTCCCCGCGGGGCGATCTGGCCGCTCCGTGGAAGTCGAAGACCTCCCCGAGCAGATGCGGATCCGCCGGGAGAAGCGGGAACGGCTGCTCGCGGCGGGTGGCGAGGCCTATCCGGTGGAGGTGCCCCGGACCCACAGCCTGGCCGAAATTCGTGCCGCCTATCCGGATCTCGCGGCCGATACCGCTACCGGGGAGATCGTCGGTGTCGCGGGCCGCGTCATCTTCATGCGTAATACCGGGAAATTGTGCTTCGCCCAACTGCAGGAGGGTGACGGGACCACCCTGCAGGCCATGGTCAGCCTGAACGGTGTCGGAGCGGACGCGCTGGCCGCCTGGAAGGCCGATGTGGACCTCGGTGACGTCGTGTTCGTGCACGGCGAGGTCATCTCCTCCCGCACCGGCGAGCTGAGCGTCATGGCCGATTCCTGGTCGATGGCAGCCAAGGCGCTGCGGCCGCTGCCCGTCGCCCATAAGGAGATGAGCGAGGAGGCGCGGGTCCGGCAGCGTTATGTCGATCTGATCGTGCGTCCGGAGGCCCGGCAGACGGCTCGTACGCGGGTCGCGGTGGTGCGTGCCCTGCGTAACGCTCTGGAGCGGCGCGGCTTCCTCGAGGTCGAGACGCCGATGCTGCAGACCCTGCACGGCGGCGCTGCCGCGCGACCGTTCCGGACGCACTCCAATGCGCTCGATATGGATCTCTACCTGCGCATTGCTCCGGAACTGTTTCTCAAACGCTGTGTGGTCGGGGGGCTCGAGCGAGTGTTCGAGATCAATCGCAACTTCCGGAACGAAGGTGCCGATTCCACTCATTCGCCCGAGTTCGCGATGCTCGAAACTTACCAGGCGTACGGTACCTACGACGACTCCGCGCGGATGATCCGGGAATTGATCCAGGAAGTCGCGCAGGAGGCGCTGGGCACTCAGGTCGTGACACTGGCCGATGGTTCCGAATACGACCTACGCGGCGAGTGGACAACGGTCGAGATGTATCCCTCGCTATCGGAGTCGGTGGGGGTGGAGATCACCCCGGAAACAACAGTTCCGGAATTGCTGGCACTAGCCGACCGGGTCGGTCTGGAAATTCCCGAAGGCAAGGGTTACGGGCACGGCAAACTGGTGGAGGAACTCTGGGAGCACAGCTACGGTGACAAGCTGTACGTGCCGACTTTCGTCCGTGATTTCCCCGTGGAGACCTCTCCGCTCACCCGGCAGCACCGGTCCCGGGCCGGTGTCACCGAGAAGTGGGATCTATATATCCGCGGCTTCGAGTTGGCCACCGGCTATTCGGAGTTGGTGGATCCGGTGATCCAGCGTGAACGGTTCATCGATCAGGCGCGACTGGCCGCGGCCGGCGATGACGAGGCAATGGTGCTGGACGAAGACTTCCTCGCCGCGATGGAACACGGTATGCCGCCCACCACCGGAACAGGTATGGGAATCGATCGGTTGTTGATGGCTCTCACCGGATTGGGAATCCGCGAAACGATACTGTTCCCAATAGTGCGGCCGGCCGGTCGTTGAGCGAACGGTTTGCATAGCCGACCGCTCGTCTTGGAATTTTTCGAATTCGAGGTATTCTTGCCTCGGGTAATCAGGCCTGATTTTACAGGTCGCACGATTTCGAGAGGACGTTCATCTCATGGCAAAGAAGGTCACCGTTAGCCTGATCGACGATGTCGACGGTGAGTCCATCGCGGACGAGACCATCGAGTTTGCAATCGATGGTGTGTCGTACGAGATCGACCTGTCGTCATCGAATGCGGCGAAGCTTCGGGACGAGTTGGAGCAGTGGGTTTCCAGCGCGCGTCGCGTGAGTGGCCGGCGCCGGGTGAAGTCCGCCGTCGCGGCTGCCGGGGGCTCCAAGGCGCGCGCCACCATGGACCGGGAACAAAGTGCCGCAATTCGTGAGTGGGCGCGCCGGAATGGTCACAAGGTTTCCGCGCGGGGCCGTATCTCCGCGGATATCACCGACGCGTACAACAAGGCTTCGAAGGGTTAGTTCTTCTTTCAACCGTCCTGCCTGCGGTTTTTCCGGGCGGTGACCGATCTTTCTCGATAGCGATTCGGAATTACCGCTGGCCCCGGCATCGGTTGCCGGGGCCGCTGCGCCCAGCGGCTTCCATCTTGCTCGAGCGCATGATCGCCCGGCACCATAGAAGTGTTCGATCGGACCCGGTGCTCGATGTGGTGCGGGGTTCGTAGTGTTCGGCAGTTGCTGCCGGTATGGAGAGGTGAGGTATCGGCGCAGTGACCGGATCCGTCGGCTCGTTCCTACGATTCACCGATGAGCAGGGCCGCAGGTGCGAGGTGATGCTGAGTCCGGACCGGCAGCGGATCACCATCGGGCGTTCGGCCGGCGCGGACCTCTCGCTGCGCTGGGACGCCGAGGTGTCACGACTGCATGCCGCGGTGGAATATCTCGCCGCGCACTGGACCATCGTGGACGACGGCCTGTCCCGCAACGGTACGTTCGTCAACGGTGAACGGATCAACGGCCGCCGTCGGCTGATGCCCGGCGACCGCATCCGCGTCGGTACCTCCCTGGTCTCCTTCCACGATTTCAACGGGGTGGTGGACGATCAGACCCGGGCATCCGGCGCCGGCCTCCCGACCGTCCGTTCGCTGACCGAATCGCAGCGGGGCGTGCTGATCGCGCTCTGCCGTCCGTACAAGGGCGATGCCGGATTCGCGGCACCCGCCTCCAATCAGCAGATCGCGGACGAACTGTTCCTCAGTGTGGACGCCGTCAAGACCCATCTGCGTGCTCTGTTCACCAAGTTCGGGGTCGAGGATCTGCCGCAGAACCAGAAGCGGGTCCGGCTCGCGGCACTGGCCATGCGCAGCGGTCTCATCACCGATCGCGATCTGTGATCCCGGGCAACCGTGCCCGCTGTCCCGCCCGGATGGGGTTCCCGGTCCTGGGGGCCGCCGCTGTTCGCTCTCGGCAAAACCGGAATGGGAAACCAAACGGCGGGTAAGGGCGTTATGAGTGAATAACCCTGCCATCGAGCCCACATCATTAGGGTGGACCGGCGGCGGCGTAATCCCCTGCCAACTAGAGTGGGAGGCGGGGGCCGCAACCCCTGGCCTTCATGGCAGGCTGAGGCCGACGGTTGTCCACGACACACCACGGCATCAGCCGGCCATAGAGTCCGGAGCAGGAGAGTGAGGGAGCGATGTTCGAGAGGTTCACCGACCGCGCGAGGCGTGTCGTCGTCCTGGCCCAGGAAGAGGCCCGGATGCTCAACCACAACTACATCGGCACCGAGCACATCCTGCTGGGGCTGATCCACGAGGGTGAGGGTGTCGCGGCCAAGTCCCTGGAGTCGCTCGGTATCTCGTTGGAGGGCGTGCGCAGTCAGGTCGAGGAGATCATCGGTCAGGGGCAGCAGGCCCCGTCCGGCCATATTCCGTTCACCCCGCGCGCCAAGAAGGTGCTCGAGCTGAGTCTGCGCGAGGCGCTGCAGCTCGGCCACAACTACATCGGCACCGAGCACATCCTGCTCGGCCTGATCCGCGAGGGTGAGGGTGTCGCCGCGCAGGTCCTGGTGAAACTGGGTGCCGATCTCAACCGGGTCCGTCAGCAGGTCATCCAGCTGTTGTCCGGCTACCAGGGCAAGGAACCGGTGGAATCCGGTGCCCGCGGGGAAACCGGGACGCCGTCCACCTCGCTGGTGCTCGACCAGTTCGGCCGCAACCTCACCCAGGCCGCCCTGGAGGGCAAACTCGACCCGGTCATCGGTCGCTCGAAGGAGATCGAGCGGGTCATGCAGGTGCTCAGCCGCCGCACCAAGAACAATCCGGTGCTGATCGGTGAGCCCGGCGTGGGTAAGACCGCCGTCGTCGAGGGGCTCGCCCAGGCGATCGTCAACGGTGAGGTGCCGGAGACGCTCAAGGACAAGCAGCTCTATACCCTCGACCTGGGTTCGCTGGTCGCCGGCAGCCGTTACCGCGGTGATTTCGAAGAGCGTCTGAAGAAGGTGCTCAAGGAGATCAACACCCGCGGCGACATCATCCTGTTCATCGACGAGTTGCACACCCTGGTCGGTGCCGGCGCCGCCGAGGGCGCGATCGACGCGGCCTCGATCCTGAAGCCGAAGCTGGCTCGCGGCGAGCTGCAGACCATCGGTGCGACCACGCTCGACGAGTACCGCAAGTACATCGAGAAGGACGCGGCCCTCGAGCGCCGCTTCCAGCCGGTGCAGGTGGGCGAGCCGACCGTCGAGCACACCATCAATATCCTCAAGGGTCTGCGCGACCGCTACGAGGCGCACCATCGGGTCTCCATCACCGATGGCGCACTGGTGGCCGCCGCGACCCTGGCCGATCGCTACATCAACGACCGGTTCCTGCCGGACAAGGCGATCGACCTGATCGACGAGGCCGGCGCCCGGATGCGTATCCGCCGGATGACCGCCCCGCCGGACCTGCGCGAGTTCGACGACAAGATCGCCGACGCGCGCCGGGAGAAGGAATCGGCGATCGACGCCCAGGACTTCGAGAAGGCCGCGCGGTTGCGCGACAAGGAGAAGCAGCTCGTCGCCAAGCGGGCCGAGCGGGAGAAGCAGTGGCGCTCCGGCGACCTGGATGTCGTGGCCGAGGTCGACGACGAGCAGATCGCCGAGGTGCTGGCCAACTGGACCGGTATCCCCGTGTTCAAGCTCACCGAGGAGGAGACCACCCGGCTGCTCCGTATGGAGGACGAGCTGCACAAGCGGATCATCGGCCAGGAGGACGCGGTCAAGGCCGTGTCGAAGGCCATCCGCCGTACCCGCGCCGGTCTGAAGGATCCGAAGCGCCCGTCCGGTTCGTTCATCTTCGCCGGTCCGTCCGGTGTCGGTAAGACCGAGCTGTCCAAGGCGCTGGCGAACTTCCTCTTCGGCGACGACGACGCGCTCATCCAGATCGATATGGGCGAGTTCCACGACCGCTTCACCGCCTCGCGGCTGTTCGGTGCCCCTCCGGGCTACGTCGGCTACGAGGAAGGCGGCCAGCTCACCGAGAAGGTGCGCCGCAAGCCGTTCTCGGTGGTGCTGTTCGACGAGATCGAAAAGGCCCACCAGGAGATCTACAACACCCTGTTGCAGGTGCTCGAGGACGGCCGCCTCACCGACGGCCAGGGCCGGACCGTGGACTTCAAGAACACGGTGCTGATCTTCACCTCGAACCTCGGTACCTCGGATATCTCGAAGGCCGTGGGCTTGGGCTTCTCGCAGTCCAACAACGAGGGCTCGAACTACGAGCGGATGAAGCTCAAGGTCAACGACGAGCTGAAGAAGCACTTCCGGCCGGAGTTCCTCAACCGTATCGACGATGTGATCGTCTTCCACCAGCTCACCAACGAGCAGATCGTGGAGATGGTGGATCTGATGATCGCCCGCGTGGAAACGCAGCTGAAGAACAAGGACATGGCGCTGACGCTCACCGACAACGCCAAGAACCTGCTGGCCAAGCGTGGCTTCGACCCCGTGCTCGGTGCCCGGCCGCTGCGCCGCACCATTCAGCGCGAGATCGAGGACCAGCTCTCGGAGAAGATCCTGTTCGGCGAGATCGGCCCCGGCCAGACCGTCCAGGTCGATGTCGAGGGCTGGGACGGCGAAGGCTCCGGCGAGGACGCCCGGTTCACCTTCACCCCGAAGGCCAAGCTCACCAAGGACGACGGTGAGAAGAAGCCCGAGGTCGTGCTGACCGGCGCGGGCGAGGGCTCGGCCGAGGCCGCCTCGGGCGAGTAGAAGCAGCGTTACCGAAGGACCTGCCCACCGATCATCGGTGGGCAGGTCCTTCGGTGTTTCCGGACCGAGCGGCGTCCGTTCGCCGGGTGGGGTCGGTGCCCGCGCGTAAGGTGGGTTTCGTTCATTCGATTCGAACCGGGGGTGCCGATGACCGATGCGAACCTGACCCTGATCGCCGTACTGCTCGACCGTTC
This sequence comes from Nocardia sp. X0981, assembly GCF_977089955.1. Lineage (NCBI taxonomy): Bacteria > Bacillati > Actinomycetota > Actinomycetes > Mycobacteriales > Nocardiaceae > Nocardia > Nocardia sp. X0981. The sequence continues at coordinate 1,791,250 of NZ_OZ372435.1, forward strand.
CGGTTCCATGCAGACCATCAAATCGGATACGGAGGGCGGCCTGGCGGCGTTCTTCGACGAACAACGCGAAGTCGACAAGACCGTACGGGTCACCCTGGCCCAGTTCGATACCGAGTACGAGTGCGTGTACTCGAATATCGCGCTCGAGGAGGTTCCGCCTCCGGTTCTGCGTCCCCGCGGCCGTACGGCGCTCTACGACGCCATCGGCAAACTGGTCACCGATATCGGCAGTGAACTCGCCGGGCGTCCCGAGGACGAGCGGCCCGGTACGGTGATCGTCGTGATCCTCACCGACGGTCACGAGAACGCGAGCCGGGAATGGACCCATGCCGCGGTGCGCTCGCTGATCGAGCAGCAGCAGAACGTGTACAACTGGGACTTCCTCTTCCTCGGCGCAAATATGGATGCCGTGGAGATCGGTAGCGGGCTGGGTTTCGCACCGCAGCAGTCCATAACCTATGGTGCGGCTCCGGCCGGCGTGGCCGGTGTCTTCCGGGCGGCCGGGGCTTATTCTCGCCGGTTGCAGGCGCCCGCCGAGGCCGCGGGTTCGGCCCGCACCGCCGGATTCACCGAGGAGGAGCGACGGGGCGCGAACCCCGGGGATATCTGATACCCGCTTACCGGCGAACCGCCCGGAATTCGGGGGGAACTACGGTACGGCGGCCTATTCGGTTGTCCGAGAGTTGTATTCGGTCTCTTCCGGCCCGGTACCCGACGTTTCGGAGCCGCCGGCCGGAACCGGCGCGGGTTCCCGCGTCTCGTTCCCGGCCGACTCCTTCCCGGTCCGCAACCGTGCGTCCGGGTCGATGGCGATCCGCAGGGGGCGGCTGGGCAGCCGGGCGGCGACCCGATAGCCGCCACTCGGTTTCGGGCCGGCGGTCAACGCCCCGCCCAGCGCATGAGTGCGTTCGCGCATGGCGATGATGCCCATACCGCGGGTGGGACCGGTGTGTTCCGGTTTACCGGAAGGCCGGGTGTTGTCGACGGTCAGGTCCACGGAATCGCTGGTATAGCGCACGGTCACCGTGGCCTCGGCGCCCGGCGCGTGGCGGATCACATTGGCCAGGGATTCCTGCACGATCTGAGTCGCCGCGTCATCGATGGCCGCGGGCAGCGAACCGGGCTCACCCAGCACCCGGGTATGGACGGTGAGGCCCGCCGAGCGGGGTTTGCGCAGCAATTCGTCGAGATCGGACATGGTGGGGTCCGGTTCGGGCGGCGGGGGCGGTGCGGGGGAGGCCACCGGCCGGGCGGCGCCGCCCGTGGGACGCTGGGGGCCCTCCGGGCGGTCCCGCCGGACGAAACCCCCACGCCGCGGGCGTTTTCCGGGGTCGCGTCGATTACCGGGCCGGGCGGCGGCGGGCCGGTCGGCCGGGGTTCGTGTGGGCGGTGGTGCCATCTCCTCCACCGACTGGATCGCGTGCCGGAGAGCCTGCACATCCTCGAGCGCGTTGCGGCTGGTGTTCTTGATCTCGGCCACGGTTCCCGCCGCCTTCGCCGATTTGTTCTCGACCTGTTGCAGCGCCATACCGGACTGCACATTGATGAGTGACAGGTTGTGTGCCACCACATCGTGCAATTCCCGGGCGATCAGGAGGCGTTCGGTGCTCACCTCGAGCTCACGCTGCCGCTGCGTGGCCGCGTGACGCTCGGTTTCCAGTTCACGCCGGGTCCCGGCCAGCACGCGGCGCTGCCGCACCACCTCGGCCAGCGCGGCGGCCAGCGCCAGCCAGCCCAGCAACCCGACGATCTGCCAGCCCGTCATCGCGCACTCTCCACCCGCATCACCCTATTCGCCCGTCGCGGTCGGTTGTCGTCGCACACCCGGATTGTCGGTGGCGCAATGATATTCCGGGGCCGGATTTCCCGTTTTCCGGTGAAACAACCGGTGACGGCCCGACGAACCGAGCAACTGCGGCGCGACCCACGGCGGCACGGGTATGGTCCAGTGATGGTCGACCAGCAAGTGCGTGTACCGGACCTGTCAGCACGGCCGTACGAGCTCACGGTGGAGCGGGTCATGCGCGCTTCACCGGAGCTCCTCTATCTGGCGTGGACCCAGGGTTTCGATATCTGGTTCGCGGATCCGGTGTCGGTGCGGATGCGGCCCGAGGTGAACGAGCCGTTCTACTTCGAAACCCGGCACGAGGGAAATCGCCGGCCGCACTACGGCCGCTTCCTCCGCTTGGAGCCGGGCCGCCTGGTCGAACTGACCTGGGTCACCGGCGCGGGCGGTACCGACGGCGCGGAAACCGTGGTGCGGGTGGAGTTCGTCAAACAACCGCGTGGGATCCGGCTGCGGTTGCGGCACACCGGATTCGCCGATGAGGCGGCCCGAGACCGGCACCGGGAGGCATGGCCCGCGATACTGGCGCGACTCGACGAGCGTACCGCTGCCGCGGGCTGACACCTGCGAGTAGGTTCGAGACGGACTCGAACGAATCGTCTTCGAAAGGAACATGATGCCCACACGTACCGCACGCACCGCATGGACCGGTGGCCTGCAGGACGGCTCTGGTCAAGTCGAGCTGGTCAGCTCGGGGGTAGGCAAATACGAGGTGTCCTTCCCCAAGCGGTCGGCCGACGAGGCCGGCGGTACGACCAGCCCGGAGGAGCTGATCGCCGGGGCGCATTCGTCTTGTTACGCCATGGCCCTGTCGAACGAGATCGCTCAGGCCGGCGGTACCCCGCAGAGCCTGGACGTATCGGCGGCGGTGACCTTGGGCCCCGACCCGGCCGGTGGTTTCCGGATCAGCCGCATCGCGCTGACCGTCCGCGGCCGGGTGACGGGTCTGGACGCCGCCGGATTCACCGCGGCGGCGGAAGCCGCCAAGGCCGGCTGCCCCGTGAGCAAGGCGTTGGCCGGGGTGGACGACATCACTCTCGACGCCGCCCTCGAATCCTGACCCGAACCCGGGCTCCTCGTACGGGGAGCCCGGGTTCCACCGGCCGGTTCCCGGTGCTTTGCGCTAGGCGGGCACGGAACCACCGGGCCGGACGGCTCAGGACGCGGCTTTACCCGCTACATCGAGCACGACCTCGAATTCCAGCAGCGAGGCGCCGGTGGCCACCGGCTTGTTCTGCTGCCCGGCGTGCGCCTCCTTGGCCGGGCCGTCGCGCCACGCGGCGAAGGACTCCTCGGAATCCCACTGGGTGACGACGAAGTACCGGTTCTCCCCGGCGGTCGGCCGCAGCAGCTGGAAGCCGAGGAAACCGGGGGAGTTCTCGACAGCGTGCGCGCGGTGGGCGAACCGCTTCTCCAATTCGGGTCCCGCGCCCTCGGGAACCTCGATCGCATTGATCTTCACAACAGCCATACCCAGAGCTTAAGGCTGTCTCCGATCGCAGCGCCTCCGGCGCCGCGGGCCGGGGCCCCGGGTGTGTTGGATCGCCCGCCTCCGGCGGGGTGGGTCGGACCCCGGCTCTTCGCTCCGGTGTTCGGTCGCTGCAGACCCGGGGCGGGCCCCGACCTGTGGATGCCGGTCATCCGGAGGAGGAAGTGCGGGGTCGTGCGCTTCGATCGGCTCGGGTGGGTCGGTGGCGCTGCCGGTGCTCGGTGGCTGTCGTTTCCGGTGGTCGCGTGCGGCCGGCTCGCGCGACCGGGGAATAAACTCGGTCCGGTGTTGCACGACGAAGGTGGGGCCGGGGTTCCGATACTGCTGCTGCACGGGCTGATGGGCAGTGCCCGGACCTGGCAGGACCAGGTCCCGTGGTTGCGCGAATACGGGCGGGTGTTCACCTTCGACGCGGCCGGGCACGGGCGTCCCGCTCCGGCCGACCTCTCCACCGAGGCCTTCGTCGACGATCTGGCCGCTGCCACCGCCGCCGTCACCGAACCCATGGTGCTCATCGGTCATTCGATGGGTGGGCTGCACGGGTGGGTATTCGCCGCCCGGTATCCGGAACGGGTACGCGGACTGGTGGTGGAGGATATGGGGGCGGATTTCACCGGGCGCACGGCCGCGCACTGGGCTGCGATGATCGAGGCCTGGCCGCAGCCCTTCGCCGACGAGAACGCCCTGCTGGAATTCTTCGGCCCGGTCGCCGGGCGTTACTTCCGGAACTCGTTCGACCGGACATCCGACGGTTACCGCCTGCACGGAGATATCGCGACCTTCCGCGATATCTCCGAGGAATGGGGCACCCGCTCGTTCTGGACGGAATGGGAACGTCTCACGGCACCCACCCTGTTGATCGAGGGCGAGCACACCATCACCGCGCCGGGCCAGATGCGCCGGATGGCCGAACTGCACCCGTGCGCCCGTCATATCGTGATCCCCGGTGCCGGACATCTCGTCCACGACGATCAGCCCGCCCGATACCGGGCGGCGGTGGCGGATTTCCTCACCCGGTTGCTGCGGCCGGCCCCGGAGTCCGCCACCGGCGGATGAGCGCTTGCGGGGAAACCGCGGCCGGTGGGCTCAGGCTTCGCCCGCCAGCGCGAAGAGCCCGTCGTCGGTCTGCTCGATCAGGCCGTCCACCAGAAGCGAGTCCAATGCGCGGTCGCGCTGTCCCGGGTCGCGGGTCCAGGCCAGGTCGAGGCGGACACGTTCCACGGGTCCGTGCGCGGCGCGTAGTACATCGAGCAAACGGCCGCGGGCCTGCCGGTCGGTGCCCTCGTACTTCTGGGTCCGGCGTGTCGATTCGGTGAGCGGGCGGCCCGCCGCCACCCACGCGCAGCGGGGCAGCGGGCAGCGGGCGCAGTCCGGTGTCCGGGCCGTGCACACGGTGGCGCCGAGTTCCATCAGGGCCGCGGAGAAGACGGCCGCACGGTCCACCCGGGCGGGCAGCAGGGCTTCGGTTTCCCGCAGATCCCGGGCCGCCGGGTTTCCGGCCGTACCGCGTCCGTGTACGGCGCGGGCGACCACCCGCCGCACATTGGTGTCGACCACCGGAACACGCTGCCCGTAGGCGAAGCAGGCGACCGCCCGGGCGGTGTACGCTCCGATTCCCGGCAGCCCGAGCAGTACCTCGACATCGTCGGGCACCTGATCGCCGTGCTCGGTGGCGAGGACCCGCGCGCATTCGTGCAACCGCAGCGCCCGGCGCGGATAGCCGAGCTTGCCCCAGGCGCGCAGCACATCACCGGCTCCGGCCGCCGCCATGGCCGAGGGGACGGGCCATCGGGCCACCCATTCACGCCAGATCGGTTCGACGCGCGCCACCGGGGTCTGCTGCAGCATGATCTCGCTCATCAGGATCTGCCAGGCATTCACCCCGGCCCGTCGCCACGGCAGATCGCGTGCGGTGCGGGTGTACCAGTCGATGAGGGCGTCGGAGTCGAGTGCGGTGGGCTCGAGCGAGGTGCTCCGACGCTCACTCCTGTCCGGTTCGCTACCACTACCGCTGTTCACCGATCCGCTCCGTTCGCCTCACCGTGCAGTGCCACCGGTTGGGCGCGATCGGACGCCACGCCGTAACCGAACTGAAGCAGTGACAACACGAAACCGTGCAGAATGGACATATGCCTCAGTCCAACCCGGTAAGTGCCTGGAAGTCGCTGCGCGAGGGAAACGAGCGCTTCGTGAACGGCACGCTGCTGCATCCTAGCCAGGGGGCCGCCGACCGAGCCAAGCTCGTCACCGGCCAGAGCCCGTCCGCGGTGCTGTTCGGCTGCGGGGATTCCCGGGTCGCGGCAGAGTTGATCTTCGATCAGGGCCTCGGTGATATGTTCGTGGTGCGCACCGCCGGCCATGTCGTCGACTCTTCGGTGCTGGGCTCCATCGAATACGGCGTGGGCGTGCTGAAAGTACCGCTGATCGTGGTGCTCGGCCACGACAGCTGCGGGGCGGTGAAAGCGACGCTGGACGCGCTGGACGGCGGCGAGGTACCCGGCGGTTTCATCCGCAGTGTTGTCGAGAAGGTCGCCCCCTCCATGCTGATCGGCCGGAGCGAGGGGCTGCGTTCGGTGGACGAACTCGAAGCCCGCCATGTGGTGGAAACCAGCCGCCTGCTCATGCAGCGGTCCATGATCGTGTCCCAGCGTGTGGCGACCGGTGAATGCGCGATCGCCTGTGTCACCTACAAGCTGGTGGACGGCCGGGTACAGCTCCATCGCGTAGTCGGCAATATCGGTGAGACCGTCTGAGCTCCGGCGGAATATCGGCATGTCCCGTCACGGCGGCGGCCGAGTCCGTCGATCGGTCTCGCCTTCGGGTGTGCCGTTGGCGGGTCTCGCCGCTCGGTGCGCTTACCGTTGACACGTGTTGGAACCGACAGGACCGTTACCGCCGGAGATCTACTGGCGGCGTCGCGTGTTTGCCATCGGGGCGCTGATCGTCTCGCTCGCGGTGGTGATCTGGCTGGTCGTCGCCGTATCACGGGGCGGGAATTCTCCCGGTGCGGCCGCGGTGACCGCCACCGAAACCGCGGAATCCGCCGCGGCTTCGGCGCCCGCGTCCACTACCCGCGAGTCCACCACCGCCTCGGTCACCCGGAGCTCGACGGCCGCGCCCGCCGCGGCGGGCCAGTGCACCGACCAGTCACTGGCGATCAAGGTGTCGGTGGGTCAGCCCACCTACCGGGTGGGGGACGAGCCGGTTTTCGGGATCGTGATCACGAACATCTCCGGTGAGCCGTGCACCCGGGATATGGGATCGGGGCTGCAACGGGTATCCGTGCACACCTTGGACGGCGGCCGCCAGCTGTGGGCCAGTACCGACTGCTACCCCGACGGTGACCCCGACGTGCGGACCCTGGATCGCGGCGAACAGGCCGCCTTCACGGTGACCTGGACGGGCGCCACTTCCCAGCCGGAATGCGCGGGGGAGCGGGTGCAGGTGCCCGTGGGCGCGTACAACGTCGTCGCTCAGTTGGGCGCGGTGCGCAGCGCGCCCGAACCCTTCAACATCGCCTGATCTCGGCGGCCCGGCTCATTTCCGCGTGAGACCGGCCAGGCGCAGGGCGCTGCGGAGGTCGGGCGCCTCGTGCAGCGTCAGCGGTGTCCTACCGGTGTCCACGCCGGGCGGTACCACCGCGGTGGTGAAACCGAGACGTTCGGCTTCGGCGAGCCGGCGGGTGGTGGAGGTGATGCGGCGGACCTCTCCGGCCAGCCCCACTTCGCCCAGGATCACCCACCCCGGTGGCAGGGCCCGGTCGCGCGCGGCGCTGGCGATGGCCAGCGCGATGGCCAGGTCCGCGGCGGGTTCGGTCAAGCGCATACCGCCGACCGTGGCCGCGTAGACATCTTGTTTGCCGACATAGAGCCCGCAACGGCTCTGCAGGACGGCCAGCACCATCGCCACCCGGTTGTAATCCAGCCCGCTGACCGCCCGCCGGGGTGCCGGCACCTGGGTTTCCACGGTGAGCCCCTGCACCTCGCCCACCAGTGGCCGTTTCCCGTCCATGGTGACGGTGACCGCCGTACCCGGCACCGAATCCGCGCGATGGTGCAGGAAGAGCCCGGAGGGGTCGGTGACGCAGGCGATTCCGTCGTCGTGCAATTCGAAACAGCCCACTTCGTCGGCGCTACCGAACCGGTTCTTGATCCCGCGCACCATGCGCAGCGTGGTGTTCTTGTCGCCCTCGAACTGCAACACCACATCGACGAGATGTTCCAGGGTGCGGGGTCCGGCCACCGCACCGTCCTTGGTGACGTGCCCGACGAGCAGTACAGCGATACCGCTGGCCTTCGCCAGTGAGGTCAGTGCCGCGGTAACCGCGCGAACCTGGGTGACACCACCGATGACCCCGTCGGTATCGGCGGCGAGCATGGTCTGTACCGAATCGACCACCAGCAGCGTGGGTTTCACCTGATCGACATGACCGAGCACCACCGAGAGATCGGATTCGGCGGCCAGGTACACCCGATCGTGCACCGCGCCGGTGCGATCGGCCCGCAGCCGTACCTGCCCCGCGGATTCCTCCGCGGTCACATAGAGGGCCCGTTCTTCTCGCTGCCGGGCCCACTGATGCGCCACCTCGAGCAGCAGCGTCGATTTGCCCACTCCGGGTTCCCCGGAGAGCAACACCACCGATCCCGCGACGATCCCGCCGCCCAGGACACGATCGAGTTCGGAGACCCCCGTCGTCCGCGCCGTTGTGGTCTGTGAGTCGATCCGCGATATCGGAGCGGCCGCGGTACTCGGCAGCATCGCCCTGCGCCCCGGCCCTGCTGCCGCGGCCGCCACCGGCAGCGCTTCGTCGACCGTGCCCCAGGCCCCGCATCCGGGGCACTTACCCACCCATTTGGCGACTTCGTGCGCGCACTCCGAACACCGGTAGACGGCCTTGTTCTTGGTCACTGCCACAGCCGCACCCTACGCATTCACACCGACACCGGCCCGAGACAGCTCCGGCGTGCCCCCGGCCCGCCGCGCGACACCGAACCGGAGCCCCGGGCCCGGAGACTCCGTGGACGTAGCCGCAGGCGCCGATATTCGCCCACCCGGCACACGAGGCTCCACCATGCCGGCCGGACTTCCGCCTCCCCGCGCCTTACGGCACCGAGTTCGGTGAGGCCTACGAAGGGTTGAGCCCGCGTCGCCTCGCGGCCCTCGAAGCGTATGCGCCGCTGGCGCGAGTCCCAGGGGCGCAAAGGCGGCGCCGAAAGGGTTCGACTCCGCGTGCGCCGACGCGCCCGACGAATACCGTGGGCGCGAGTCTCGCGGGCGGAAAGGCGACGCCCAGAGGGCTCGACCCCGCGGGCCGTAGGCGCCGCGGAAAACTCAGTGCCCCGCGGAACCGGTGGTGCTCTTGGAGAGTTCCGATTCGTGCCGCGGTGCGTCCTGCCCCGCGTCGACCGGGACCTGGACCGAAACCTCCCCGTTCTCCTTGAAGTTGAAGGAGACGTTGTAGGTCAGCCCCGGGATGATGTCCTGGGTGAGGCCGGTGATCTCGATACGCGCCGGTGTGGTTTCGCCGGCGTCGGTTTCGATGGTTTCGCCGGTGGTGCCCGTTTCCGCGCCCGCCTCCGGGGTGGATACCACGACGGTCTCGGCGGGGGAGATCTCGAGTTTGCTCCCCTCTGCCGGGGTGATCTTCACGGTGCCGAGGTCGGTGGTGACGCTGGTGAGCTCGTCGGTGACGGTTTCGCCGGTGTTCACGATCGACAGGGCCAGCGCGGCTCGGCCGCCCTTGGTGTTGTTCTGGGGGCTCTCGTCGCCGGGGTAGACGATGTGCACATTGCGCAGCGCGATGGTGCCGATCTCGGCGGCGCTGCCGTTGATCGCGGCATCCTGGTCGGCGGTCTGCGAGATCTGACCGGCGCTGCAGCCGGACAGGGCGAGCGCCGCACCGGCGGCGAGCGCGGCGACCGTCATCATGCGGCGCCGCCGAGTCGGCGCGACCGGGCTCGCGGCAGTCACAGCAGTCAGGGCAGTCACGGGTTGTCCTCCATGTCCGAGTGGGCGCACTCCAACTAGGCACTGTAGTAGTTGGCCGGGAATGCCGGATGCACCGGGAGGTGTCAGGGGGGATTGCATGCTGTTGCTGTGTGATTTCTCGCACCTCGGCGGACGATGCGATCGGGATGCGGCCGCGTTTTCCCGGTTTGTGTTCTCGCCGCGTACGCGGCGCGGGAGCCGGGCCGCGACATTCGCCGGTGACGCGCGTGACCGGTAACGATCCGGCGTATCCGAGTGGGTCGCGCACATGTGTGGACGGGGTTTTACCGCGATGGTGGGATGTGTCGTTCCGACACCCGTTCGGCGCCAACATGATGCACACCAAACTCTCCCTGTCAAGACCCAGTACCTGGTCGTTGTGGCCCTGACCTGCGCAGTTGATCGCGCCGTTATCGAGTCGCGTGTTAAACTGTGAACATCGAAAGGGGCACGGGACACATGATTTTTAAGGTCGGAGATACCGTCGTTTATCCCCATCATGGGGCGGCTTTGATCGAAGCTATCGAGACCCGCACCATCAAGGGTGAGCAGAAAGAGTATCTGGTCCTGAAGGTCGCACAGGGTGACCTCACTGTTCGGGTTCCCGCGGAAAACGCGGAATATGTCGGCGTGCGCGATGTCGTGGGCCAGGAAGGTCTGGATCGGGTCTTCCAGGTGCTGCGTGCACCGCATACGGAGGAGCCCACCAACTGGTCCCGTCGTTACAAGGCCAACTTGGAGAAGCTCGCCTCCGGCGATGTGAACAAGGTGGCCGAGGTCGTTCGCGACCTGTGGCGCCGGGAACAGGATCGCGGCCTGTCCGCGGGTGAGAAGCGGATGCTGGCCAAGGCTCGGCAGATCCTCGTCGGCGAGCTCGCGCTCGCCGAGGGCACCGATGACGGCAAGGCCGAGACGTTGCTCGACGAGGTTCTCGCCGCGGCGTCCTGACCGTGCACGAATCAGACGGTTCCGGCCGTACCGCCGGTTCTGTCACCGCGTTGGTTCCTGCCGCCGGTCGTGGCGTGCGTCTGGGCGCAACCGAGCCCAAGGCGTTCGTCCCGATCGGCGGCACACCCATGCTCGGGCTGGCGGTCGGCGGATTGATCGCCTCCGGGGTTGTCGACGAGGTCATAGTTATGGTGCCCACCGAACTCGTCGAGAACACCGCGGCTCTCCTACCGCCCGCGGCGCCTGTCCGCGTGGTGCCCGGCGGTGCCGAACGCACCGACTCGGTCCGTGCGGGGCTCGCCGCTGCCGGGGATTGCGCGTACTTCCTGGTCCACGATGCCGCGCGGGCGCTCACCCCGCCGGCCCTCATAGCTCGCGTAGTGGCCGAGCTCCGGGCGGGTCACCCTGCCGTGGTGCCCGCGCTGCCGGTGGTCGACACGATCAAAGCGGTCGACGCCGCGGGAACCGTCACGGGAACACCGGATCGGGCCGCACTGCGCGCGGTCCAGACCCCGCAGGGTTTCTCCGCGGAGGTGCTGCGCCGGGCCTATACGCGCCCGGAACTCGCCACCGATGATGCCGGCCTGGTCGAGCGGCTCGGTATCGCGGTGCGCACCGTCGCCGGTGATCCTCTCGCTTTCAAGATCACGACACCGCTGGATCTGCGGCTCGCCGAAGCCGTATTCGATGGGCGGTCGGTGGTGAGCCCGTGCTGAACCCGCGTGTGGGGATAGGCACCGATGTGCATCCCATCGAAGCCGGGCGTCCCTGCTGGATGGCCGGTCTGCTGTTCGACGGCGACGACGGCTGCGCGGGACATTCCGACGGCGATGTCGCCGTGCACGCGCTCTGCGACGCGCTGCTGTCCGCGGCCGGGCTCGGCGATGTGGGCTCGGTGTTCGGCACCGGACGTCCCGAATGGGCGGGTGTGTCCGGGGCCGCCATGCTGAAAGAAGTGCGCCGGTTACTGGACGAGGCCGGATACGCGGTGGTCAATGCCGCCGTCCAGGTCATCGGCAATCGGCCTCGGATAGGGCCGCGGCGGGCGGAGGCCCAGCGGGTGCTCGGTGACCTCCTCGACGCGCCGGTGTCGGTTTCCGGTACCACCAGCGACGGACTGGGCTTGACCGGCCGCGGGGAGGGTATCGCCGCGGTGGCCACCGCCCTGCTGCACTGTCCCGGGCGGCCGAGCGCAGAGCCCCCCGCCGGTAGCGGAGCGTGACCGGCGCATAGGGCCGGCGGAGCCGCCTATTTCAGTACAGTGGCCGAATACGGAGCCGATCGCCACGGGCTCGGTTCGGCCGCGTTTCCCGGAGGCCGGCTGCCACAGCCGACTGCTCGATCGACGAGCACTCCCGCTACCCTGCCCATATCCCCACCGCACCCTCGAGTGCGACCCATACACGAAACTAGGACCCCACTACCGTGACGCTGCGCCTGTTCGACACCGAGAAAAGGACCCTGCGTGATTTCACGCCGCTGGTACCCGGCCATGCCTCGGTGTACCTGTGTGGCGCCACCGTGCAGGGTCTACCGCATATCGGTCATGTCCGCAGTGGAGTCGCCTTCGATATCCTGCGGCGCTGGCTGACCGCCGCCAACGGGCTCGATGTGGCCTTCATCCGCAATGTCACCGATATCGAGGACAAGATCCTCGCCAAGGCGGCGGCCGCCGGACGGCCCTGGTGGGAATGGGCCGCGACCCACGAACGCGCCTTCGACGAAGCCTATCGGCAGCTCGGGGTGCTGCCCCCGTCGGCGGAACCGCGTGCCACCGGGCATATCACCCAGATGGTCGAATTGATGCAGCGGCTGATCAACCGGGGGCATGCCTATGCTTCCGCGGGCAATGTGTATTTCGATGTGCGCAGCTATCCGGACTACGGACACCTTTCCGGTCACCGGCTGGAGGATGTGCACCAGGGTGAGAGTGCCGGTCTCGGCAAACGCGACCCTCGCGATTTCACGCTGTGGAAGGCGGCGAAACCGGGTGAACCCACATGGCCCTCGCCCTGGGGGCCGGGCCGCCCGGGCTGGCATCTGGAATGCTCGGCCATGGCCGCGTTCTATCTCGGCCCGGAATTCGATATCCATTGCGGTGGTATGGATCTGGTTTTCCCGCACCACGAGAACGAAATCGCTCAATCCAAGGCGGCCGGTGACGGTTTCGCCCGGTACTGGCTGCACAACGGCTGGGTGACCATGGGCGGCGAGAAGATGTCGAAATCGCTCGGCAATGTGCTGTCCATTCCGAATGTGCTGAAATCCGTGCGGCCGGTCGAATTGCGTTTCTATCTGGGCAGCGCCCACTACCGGTCGATGCTGGAATACTCCGATAAAGCGCTCGCGGATGCCGCGCAGTCCTATCAGCGGATCGAGGCGTTCGTACACCGGGTCGCCGAACGCGGCGGAGATATCCCGATGGGCAAATGGACCGACGGCTTCGCCGCGGCGCTGGACGACGACCTCGGTGTCCCGAAAGCGCTCGCCGAAATCCATCACGGCGTGCACGAGGGCAACCGTGCCCTGGACGCGGGCGTACTCGATACCGCCCGCGCCCATGCGAGCCAGGTCCGGGCCATGCTCGACGTGCTGGGTGTGGACCCGCTCGATCCGCATTGGCGCCGCTCCACCGATCATTCGGCGGCCGACGCGGCGTTGGATGTCCTGGTCGGTGCCGAACTGGAGCGCCGGCAGCAGGCCCGGGCCGCGAAGGACTGGGCCACCGCCGACGCCGTCCGCGATCGCCTGCAGGCGGCCGGGATAGAAGTAACCGATACCCCCAACGGCGCCGAATGGTCGCTGGGCACACCTACCCCTGGAAAGGCGGGCTGATGGCCGGCAACTCACAGCGTCGCGGAGCGATCCGTAAAGGCGGCACGAAGAAGGGGGCGGTCGTCGGGTCCGGCGGCCAGCGGCGGCGCGGTCTGGAAGGTCGCGGGCCCACACCACCGGCGGAGATGCGTACGAAACATCCGGCCGCGCGCCGTGCCGCGGCGAAAGCCAAAGCCACGCAGAGCAATTCGCCGAACCGTGGCGGCCGGCCGGCCGGACGGCGCGCCGACGACGGTCCCGAGCTGGTATTGGGTCGTAACCCCGTGGTGGAATGCCTGCGTGCCGGGGTTCCGGCGACGGCGCTCTACGTCGCGGTGGGCACCGAGAACGACGAGCGGCTCACCGAAAGCGTGCGGACGGCCGCCGATACCGGGATCTCCATTCTCGAGGTGCCGCGCACCGATCTGGACCGGATGAGCAACAACGGTCTGCACCAGGGGCTGGCACTGCAGGTACCGCCCTACCGGTACGCACACCCCGACGATCTGCTCACCCGGGCCCGGGAATCGGCGGCGCCGGCGTTGCTGGTCGCGCTGGACAATATCTCCGATCCACGCAACCTGGGTGCTGTGGTGCGCTCGGTCGCCGCGTTCGGCGGCCACGGTGTGGTCATCCCGCAGCGCCGCAGCGCCAGCGTGACGGCGGTGGCCTGGCGTACGAGCGCGGGCGCGGCGGCCCGGTTGCCGGTCGCCCGGGCCACGAATCTCACCCGCACCCTGAAGGATTGGGCTGCCAAAGGCGTTCAGGTGGTAGGCCTGGACGCCGGCGGCGACACCTCCCTGGACGATTTCGACGGTACCGGGCCGACCGTGATCGTGGTCGGGTCGGAGGGCAAGGGTCTGTCGCGGCTGGTCCGCGAAACCTGCGATACCATCCTGAACATTCCCATGGCCGGTCCCGTCGAATCGTTGAATGCCTCCGTCGCGGCCGGTGTGGTGCTGGCCGAGACGGCGCGGCAACGGCGCGGCTGAGACGTCCCCACAACCCACACCACGAAAAGCCGGAGCCGCCACACAGGGCAGGGGGCGACGGCAGCCGGTCAGCGTGTCGGGCAACGGTCAGAGGCCGGTTCGGCGGTGAATCCTTTCCTGCCGGACCGCAAAACCGGCACCACACCGTAGAATTCGACATGTGGTGATACCCAACGTGCCCATCGGTAAGCCGGTCGAGCACCCGCATGCGACGGCGGTGCTCTTTCTCGGCGCGCTCAGTGTGCTGTGTTGCGGGCTGGCCGGGCCGGTGGCTTGGGCGCTGGGTAAACGCGCTCTCGATCAGATCGAGGAAGCCGGCGGCGGATACGGTGGCCGCACCCAGGTGGTGGTCGGCTACACCCTCGGCGTCATCGGCACCATCCTGATGATCCTGATGGCGCTGCTGTTCACCCTGGTGTGGTTCAGCGGCGGCTGATGAGCCCGCTCAGCCCAGGCTCTGCTGCCCGGACCATTTCGCCCGCGCCCAGTTCGGCCATTCGTCGTTGATCGAACCCGCCCAGTTCGGTTGACGGCGTTCCCGGAAAGCCGCCATCGCCTCACCCGCGTCACGGCCGTCGGCGATATGGGAGTTCAGTTCCGTCTCCAACTGCCGCACCGTACCCGGCTCCAGGCCGATACCCTCCCAGAGCAGTCGCTTCGAGAGCGCGGCGCTCAGGGGAGCGGACCCGTTGGCGATATCGTGCGCTACCGCCAGCGCTGTCGGCAGCACTTCCGCGGCCGGCAGGCAGGCATTGGCCAGCCCCATCGCTTTGGCTTCGTCGCCGTCGAACGTGCGGCCGGTGAGCAGGATATCGGCCGCGTTGGCCAGCCCGGCCAGCCGCGGCAGCGTCCAGTGCACATAGCCGTCTGCGAGAACGCCGCGGCGGACCTGGCTCAACGCATACACCGCGTCATCGGCCATATACCGCAGATCGCATTGCAACGCGAGCGCCAGCCCGGCCCCCACCGCATGCCCGTTGACCGCCGCGATAACCGGTTTACGCAGCCGGAACGGCGGCGGATCGATACTCGCGCTGACTTCCCCCACCCGGTCGGACAGATCCGCGCCCGCGCAGAACGCCGGCGGAGTGCCGGTGATCACCACGACCCGGATCGCGTCTTCGGTATCGCAGCGCCTCAACGCGGCACTCAGGGCTTCGGTCATCGCGGGATCGAAAGCGTTCTGCTTGGCCGGGCGATTCAGGGTGAGGACGGCGATGCCCGCTGAGACATCGACGAGCAGTTCCGGACTCATGACCAGGAATGGTAGCTGTGTTCATCGGCGGCGCGGGGTTGAGCCCTTTCGCAGTCGTGCTCGGGCACTCGGGACTCGCGCCTTCGGCGCATGCGCTTCGAGTGCCCGAGCACGACGCGGGCTCGACCCTTTGTGAGCCTCGTAAGACTCGGCGCTGTGTGGTTGCCTCGGATGCGGACCCCTTGTTTCCGAGTCCGGAGCTACCGAACTACGGATTAGGGGGTCCGTCCGCCCACTCACCTCGCGAGCCGGCCCACCTATGACCGGCGCGCCTGAATCACCGCAGGACTTTGCGGCTGATGGCGTACTTGTGTACCTCAGTGGGGCCGTCGTAGAGCCGGAAGGGGCGCATATCGCGGAAGATCATTTCCACGACCGTCTCGTCGCTGACGCCGATCCCGCCGAGGATCTGGACGCAGCGGTCGGCGACCTTGAACAGTTCCTCCGAGACGAACGATTTCGCCATCGAGCTCTCGTGCCGGGCTTTTTCTCCCTGGTCCATCAGCCAGCAGGCATGCCAGATCGTGAGGCGGCACTGGTGCAGGGCGATCTCGTTATCGGCGATCATGAAGGAGACGCCCTGGTGTTCGCCGATGGGTTTACCGAAGGCGGTGCGGGTTTTGGCGTGTTCCACGGCGATGCTCTGGGCGCGTTCTGCCGCACCGAGCCAGCGCATGCAGTGGGTGAGCCGGGCCGGGGCCAGGCGCAGCTGGGCGTAACGGAAGGCCTGGCCGGCTTCACCGAGTAGAGCGGAGGCGGGCAGGGTGAGGTCGTCGAAGCGGACCACGCAGTGCCCGGCCACGTAATTGCGGTCCATGGTGTTCATGGTGCGTTCGATGACGATGCCCGGCTGGTCGCCGTCGGTGAGGAACAGGGTGGGACCGGCCGGGAGGTGCGGGTTCTCGGCGAGCTGGGCCATGATGATCCAGGTTTTGGCCCCGTTTGCGCCGGTGATCAGCCATTTGCGGCCTCGGATGGTGAAGTTCTCGCCGTCGAAGGTGGCGGTGGTGGTGAGCTGGCCTGGGTCGGAGCCGGCACCGTCGGGTTCGGTCATGGCGAAGACCGAGCGCTGGTGCCCGTCGATCACCGGTCGCAGATAGCGTTCGGTCTGCTCCGGGTTCGCGATCTTGGAGAGCAGGAACATATTGCCCTCGTCCGGTGCGGCGCAGTTCATGGCGACCGGACCCAGGGTGGACCAACCGGCGGCCTCGTAGAGGACGGCCTGTTCGATATGGGTCAGGCCACGGCCGCCGAGCTCGACGGGGGCTTGGATGGTGAGCAGTTTTTCGGCACGGGCGAGTTCGACGAGCTCCTGGCGGAGCTCGTCGGTGGGACCGTGTGAGGTGAGGCGGGGGTCACGCTCGTACGGCACGATCTTCTCGGCGACGAAGCGGCGGATGCGGTCTCGTTCGGCGGCCAGGTCGGCGGGAATCGTGAAGTCGATCATGGGGTGCCCTTCGTTCCGGAAGCGTCGCGATGAGCATACGAAACCCATCCCCACAGACTGAAGGCACCTGCCCGCAAAACCTCTCCGTAGGGTCACCCCCGAACCCGCACCGCCGGGAGGCGGGGCCGGAACTACCGCACCCGGGCGAACTGCCGCTGCCGGGCGCCGACCACCCGGCAGACCAGGTAGATCACGAACGAGATCGTGGTGACGAAGGTGGAGACCGGCGCACCCGGAGCCAGTGACAGCAGGATTCCGCCCACCGCAGATATCTCCGCGAATACCACCGCGAGCACCGTGCCGCGTACCGGGTCGGCGGTCAGTTGCGCAGCGGCCGCGGCGGGAGTGATCAGCAGTGCGAGTACCAGCAGAGCGCCGACGATCTGGACGCCGAACGCCGCGGTGATACCGAGCATCACCGCGAACAGGATCGACAGGGCTCGCACCGGTACCCCGCGGGCCACCGCGACTTCGGGGTCGGTACTGGCGAAAAGCAGCGGGCGGTAGACGACGGCGAGAACCGCGAGTACCGCTGCCGTGCAGGTGGCCAGCAGGGTGAGCCCCCCGAATCCCACACTGACGACCTGACCGGTGAGCAGCGAGAATTTCGAACCGGCGCGCTCCGGCCCGAGCCACAGGAACAGTACCGAGAGACCGAGGCCGAACGAGAGCACCACCGCGATCACCGAATCGCGTTCCCTGGCCCGGGTGCCGAGTACGCCGAACAGTACGGCCGCGACCACCGATCCGGCGATGGCGCCGAGCCCGACCCCGGCACCCACCAGCAGCGCGGCGGCGGCGCCGGTCAACGAGAGCTCACTGGTGCTGTGCACCGCGAACGACATCTGCCGGCTGATGATCAGGGGCCCGATCGCGCCGGCGAGTAGGCCGAGCAGGGCCGCCGCGAGTACGGCCTGCTGGACGAAGTCGTACCCGAGCAGGTCGACGGTGGTCCGCAGATCGAACATCTCGGTCAGCACATCGGAAAGCTTGTCCATTCAGCTATGCGCCTGTTCCGTTCGCTGGGGGAGGTCCGCCGGGGTGGGAGTGTGCGGGGTGCCGGGCTCCCCGTGGCAGTGGGCGCCCGCGGCGCCGAGCGCGTCCATGGTGTCGCCGGTGCCCACCACCACCAGCCGGCCCCGCACCCGTAATACATCGACTTCGGTCCGGTACAGCTCGGACAGGACCGCCGAGGTCATCACCTCGTCCGGGGTGCCGATCCGGAATTCGCCGTTGACCAGGTACAGCACTCGGTCCACCAGCGGCAGGATCGGGTTGATCTCGTGGGTGACGAACAGCACCGCGGTCCCGTGTTCGCGGCGGCGGGCGTCGATGAGGCCGGAGACCAGATGCTGGCTGGCCAGATCCAGGCTGAGCAGGGGTTCGTCGCACAGCAGTACCGAGGGGTCGCCGACGAGTGCCTGTGCCACCCGTAACCGCTGCTGCTCACCGCCGGACATACTTTCCAGCGGTGCGTTCGCGAATGCCTGGGCGCCGACCGCCGCGACAGCGGCGGCGACTTTCCGGCGCCGTTCGGCCCGGCCGCGCAGGCCCAGCCCCCAGCGGTGTCCGTCGACACCGAGACCGACGAGGTCGGTTCCGCGTAACTGCACACCGGCGTCGATGGTGCGTTGCTGCGGTATGTAACCGATATCCGGGTGCCCGGCGCGCGGCGCCGCCCCAGCGATCCGAGCGCTGCCGGAGGTCAGGCCGAGCTGGCCGAGCAGTACCCGCAGCAGCGAGGTCTTTCCGGAACCGTTGGGGCCGAGAACGGCGATGAATTCGCCGCGGCCCACGCTCAGGTCCAGTTCCCGCCAGAGGGTGCGATCGCCGAAGGCGAGGGTCGCGGAGGTGAGCTGCACGATCGGGTCGCAGGGGCCGGTACGGGGTGCGGGATCCGGATGTTCTTGCTGTTCACGATCCTTTTCCGCCATGGGGGATGCCGGGCGGGCGTCGTTGCCGGCCGGAGCGGGAGCGTCATGGGCGCGCACGTTCGTCATCGGCGATTCGCTCCCTCCGGCCGGAGCGGTGCGTTGCCCGCCGTCGTCGCTGTGCTCATCGCATCCATCCGTTCGTCGCTGTCGGCAACCGTCAGGCGACGGCCTTTGCCAGTGCCTCGGCGTTCTGGGTCTGCCACGCTATGAAATCGAGCCCCGATGGCAAGGTTTCGGTCACCTCGACCACTGGAATATCCGCCGCCTCGGCCGCGGCGCGCAGCCCTTGGCCGACCTTGTCCTCGGTCTGGACGTTGTAGATCAGTACGCGTACCTGCTTGTTCGTGAGCAGATCGCGCGTGGCTGCCACCGCCGCGGGCGCCGGATCGGTCTCCTGCTCGATGGCCTCCTGGTAGTCGCGAGGCGTCCGGTCGACGGTACCCGCGTCTTGCAACAGGTAGTACGCCAGCGGTTCGGTTTGCAGTACCGGTACGCCGGGGTGGTCGGCGGCGATCCGGTCGATACGTGCGCTCACCTGACCGATCCGGTCGGTGAACCGGGCCGCCCGGTCGGTGTATGCGTCGGCGTGCCCGGGATCGATCTCGGCGAGTGCGGCGCCGATGCGTTCGGCGACCGCCGCCACGGTTTCCATGTCGTACCAGACGTGTTCATTGCTGTCGCCGGCGATCTCCGGGTCTCGCGCGGTGACCGCCTCGACCGTGCGTTTGTCCCGGCCCTCGATCGCCTTCGCGATGAACTCGTCGTAGTGGCCGCCGTTGTACACGACCAGATCGGCATCGCTGAGCTGTGCGGATTCCACGGCCGAGGTTTCGTGCGAATGGGGGTCCGCGGCCGGGTCGGAGATGATCGCCGAAACTTCGGCGTCGGGTCCGGCGATCGTGGCGGCGATATCGGCCCATACATTGGTGGAGGCGATCACCGAGGGCTTGCCGGAATCGGTTCCGCCACCGCCGCAGGCGGTGGCAGCCGCGGCGGTGGCCACCCCTATGGCGAGGATCAGAGCGCTACGGGCGGATTTCAATGACACGGCCAACCTACCAAAGTTAATGGAAATCGTTTCCGTTTTACTTTAGCAGGGCGAATCATCGCCTCTGGACCAACCGACCGGTACAGAAAGGGTGGACTCCGCTTCTCCCAGCGGGCCCACCCTTTCTCTCACGCTCCGAGCAACTGCGCACACCGCAGCAGGCCCAGGTGACTGTAGGCCTGCGGATGGTTGCCCAGCGACCGTTCGGCGACCGGATCGTATTCCTCGCTGAGCAGCCCCGTCGGCCCCGCCACATCCACCAGCTGAGCGAACAGCGCTTCGGCGTCCGAGCGCTTACCGATCAGCAGATACGCCTCCACCAGCCAGGCGGCGCACAGATGGAAACCACCCTCACCGCCGGGCAGGCCGTCGTCGTGGTGGTAGCGGTACACCGTGGACCCGCTGCGCAGCTCGGCTTCGGTGGCCACCACCGTGGCGGCGAACCGCGGATCGGCGGGGTCGATCAGCCCGCTGAGACCGATGTGCAGGGTGGCCGCGTCGAGATCGGTGCCGTCATAGGCGGCGGTATAGGACTGGACCTCTTCGTTCCAGCCCTTGGTCTTGACCTCTTCGGCGATGGTCTCCCGCAGCGGCGCCCAGGCGGTGTCGATCGGCCGGTCGAATTTCTCCGCCAGGGTGAGGGCCCGGTCCACCGTGAGCCAGCCCATCACCTTCGAGTACACGTGGTGACGGGGGTTGCCGCGGATCTCCCAGATACCGTGATCGGGTTCGGTCCAGCGCCGCTGTACCGCCGAGACCATGGCGTGCACGAGCTCCCAGTCGGCGTCGGGGAGCACCTTGCGCGGGTCGGTGATGCCCTGCTTCTCCCGCGCGTGGGCCAGATTGGTGATCAGATCCACGATCGGGCCGAAAACGTCCAGCTGCACCTGCATGTTCGCGGCATTGCCCACGCGGACCGGACGCGATCCGGCGTAGCCGGGCAGCTGGTCGATCACCGCCTCCGGCGGCAGGGTCTCGCCGTAGATGGTGTACAGCGGATGCAGCCGCTCGGGGCCGGGCAGGGTCTCCAGGACGCGGTGTACCCAGTCCAGATACTGTTCGGCCTCCAAGAGCGAGCCCAGCGAGACCAGGGCGCTCGCGGTGAGCGCGGCGTCACGCAGCCAGCAGTAGCGGTAATCCCAGTTGCGCACCCCGCCGATATCTTCCGGCAGCGAGGTGGTGGCCGCCGCCAGGATGGACCCCGAGGGGGCGTGCACCAGCCCGCGCAGGGTGAGCGCGGACCGTTTCATCAGATCCGGTTTGAGCGTGGGCAGGTCCAGGGTTTTCGCCCATTCCTGCCAGTACAGTTCGGCGATTCGCCGGCGTTCGGGCTCGCTGGTTTCGGAGAGGGCCAGATCATTTGTGCCGCAGCGCAATTCCAGCACCACGGGGCCCTGAGAGGGATCCACCACGGCGGTGGCCGAATCGTGTACCCCGTCGCTGTGGATCTGCCATTCGACCCCGGGAGAGCGCAGTACCACCGGGTCGTTGGTGCCCCAGACGCGCAATCCGTCGCGTTCCACCTGGATGGACACCGGAACCTGGCCGAATTCCGGCCGGGGTGCGAAGGTTACCTCGGCGGGGGCGCTTCCGGTGATCACGCGGGTGAGGTCGGTCCGGTCGGGATCCACATCATGCGGAAGGTAGTCGGTGACCTGCAGTTTCGCCCATCGGGTCTCGACTGTCATGGTGCTGTCGACATACCGCTGTGACAGCGGCAGGCCGGGACGTTGCGGGCAGATCGAGAAATGCCCGGCGCCCAGACCGCCGAGGAGGTGCGCGAAGATCGCGGCCGAATCCGGTTCGGGGTGGCAGAGCCAGGTGACGGTGGCGTCGGGGGTGACCAGTGCCACCGAGCGGGGGCTGGCGAGCATGGTCAGCCGCTCGATCCGCGGAGCGCTGGCGCCGGCCAGCCAGGTGCGTCGCTCCTCGAGCAGGAAGGCCAGCGCGTGGGATACCGCCTCGGTGCTGTCCACCCGGTATTTGGCCAGGGATTCGCCCTCGCCGACCTTGATCCCGATATCCGGGCCCGCCAGCACCCGGAACGCTTTCTCGTCGGTGACGTCGTCGCCGAAGAACACCGCCGCCGACGCGCTCTCCTGATGCCGGACGGTACTGAGGGCCGATCCCTTGTCCGTGGGTACCACGGCCAGCTCGATAACGGCTTTGCCCTCGGTGACCTGGACGCCCACCCAGCAGGCCGGGCCCTGACGGGCCTGCTGGAGCGCGCGGCGCCCGATTTCGGGGGAGGCGTTGCGCACATGCAGTGCGACGCTGGCGGGTTTGGTTTCCACCGTGACCCCGGGATGTTCCGCGGCGATCGCGTTCAGCGCCGTGACCACCTCGCGCAGCAGCTGCTTGGCGTCGTTGTCGATGGCATGTACGAAGCCGACATCGAATTCGGAACCGTGGCTGCCGATCAGCTGTACTTCGACCGGGAGGCGCGACAGCGCGGCCAGGTCACGCAGCGCGCGGCCGGAGATGACGGCCGCGGTGGTGCCGGAAAGTCCGGCAAGCGCGCGTAGCGCCCGCACGGATTCCCCGTGCGGGTACGCCTTGGCCGGATCGGCGACGATGGGCGCGATGGTCCCGTCGTAGTCCGAGGCGACCAGTAGCCGAGGCACGCGCGCAACCGTCGACAGTGCTCGGCGGAGTTCGAGTGGCAGATCCTGTGCGCTCACACATCCAACCTAATGATCGGAGTTTTCGTTAAGAGGGGGCGCGCATGACAATACTGTGTCGAGAGCCCTTGTCCGATTCGGCGGGGAGTGTGTGCGGTTACCTACTGCTCCGAGCGTTTGCCGAGTAGTAGATCAACGGTCAGTTCGAGCCGTTCGGACACATCGGTGGCGGAGGCGCGGCGAGTGAGCCAGGCCACCAGATTCGACAACCAGACGTCGCTGATGACGCGGGCGATGGCGAGCTGCCGGTCGGTGGGTTCGCCGTCGTTCATGGCCCGGGCGAAGACCCGGTCCATCACTTTTCCGACCCGGTCCACCTCGGCGGCGGCCGAGGCGTCGGCGAACATGAACGCGCGTGTCATGGCCTCGGTGAGCAAGGGGTCGCGCTGCATCATCCGGGTGATCTGGGCGAGCAGCGTATGCATCCGCTCCTCCGGTGACTGACCGGCCAGCGGTTTGCGCTTGCTCTCGAATTGCTCGAACTCCCGGGCGAGGGCGGAAACCAGGAGATGAACCTTCGAGGGGAAGTACCGGTAGAGGGTGCCCACGGCGACATCGGCGCGTTCGGCGACGGCCCGCATCTGTACCGCGTCGTAGCCGCCTTTGGAGGCCAGCGCCAGGGTGGCATCCAGGATCCGCTTGCGTCGCTCGCGCTGCGCGGCGGAGCTCAGCTCGTCCTCCCGCAGCGTGGTGACGGGGGCGGCGGTCGCCGCGCCCGAATCGCCGGGCTGGGAACGGGAGGGGCTGGCCATGGAGTGGAGTCCTTTCCGTGACATCGATCGTTTCGCGGCGCGTGCGGTAGTGGAGTAGACGCGTGTCTTGACTTCCGCCCACCGTGGATATTAGAACATGTTCTAGGTGTGGGAGTCACGCCGGAAAGGCGGTATGGACTGTGACCATCGCCACCACTGACGAGCATAAAGCCGTTCAACAGTCGATGAGCGGATGGGCAGCAGCGGCGCAACCGATTGCAACAATGCGGGCCGACGCCACCGATTTCTGGCGGACGTATTGGGCAACACTGACCGAGCTCGGAATCTTCCACGTCGCGGTCGACGAGGAAGCGGGCGGCGCGGGCGGATCGGTCGCCGATCTGGCCGTATTCATCGAACAGGCGGCGCACGACCTGGTGGGCGGCCCGGTACTGAGCACCGCGGTCGCCGCACTGGTGACCGCGGGTGCCCTACCCGAGGACCAGCCGTGCGGGGTCGCGCTGGACACCGTCGCACCGAGTGACGAACCCGCCGCCGGACCGGCCGTTCCGATACTGGAACCCGGCGACGGCACCCGATTGCTGAGCGGCAGCTGGGAATCGGTACTCGGCGCCGCGCCCGGAACATCGGTGCTGCTGCCGGTGGACACCGCCGGCGGCCGGCGCTGGTGCCTGCTCGAACCCGATGCCGCCGGACTGCACCTCGAACCACTGGACCCGCTCGACCTGACCACGCCCCTGGCCCGGGTGCGCTGCGACGGGGTCCGCGTGCCTCCGGAAGCGGTGTTCGCCCCCGGCTACGCCGTAGAAGACCTGGTGGTGGCGCTGGCCGTGGCCGAACTCGCGGGGGTGACGGGCTGGTGCCTGTCCACCGCCGTCGAGTACGCCAAAGTACGTGAGCAGTTCGGTCGCAAGATCGGAACGTTCCAGGCCGTCAAACACATCTGCGCGTGGATGCTGTGCCGCACCGAGCTGGTGCGCTCCGTGGCCGCCGATGCCGCGGCCGCCATGGATTCCGGCGGCACCGAGCTTCCCATCGCGGCGGCGATCGCCGCGGCCATCGCCCTGGACGCCGCGGTGGAAACCGCCAAGGACTGTATCCAGGTACTCGGCGGTATCGGTTTCACCTGGGAACACGATGCCCACCTCTACCTGCGCCGGGCGGTGGCCCTGAGCCGGTTGCTCGGTGGCGGCGGATACTGGCGGGCTCGGGTCACCGAGCTGACCCGAGCGGGCCGGCGCCGCACCACCGGGGCCGACCGGATACTCGCCGACGCGGCGGCCGATACCGGCGCGGTGACCGGTGAACTGGCCGCCGAGGTGGCCCGGATCGCCGCGCTGCCGGCCGGGGACCAGCGCATCGAGCTGGCCGAGGCCGGGCTGATCATGCCGCACTGGCCCGAGCCCTACGGCCGGGCCGCCGATCCGATGACCGGCCTGGTCATCTCGGAGGAACTCCGTCGTGCCGGGCTGTCCGTGCCCGATCTCACCATCGGCGGCTGGGCGGTCCCGACCCTGCTGCAGCACGGCACACCCGAACAGATCGAACGTTTCGCCTGGCCCACGCTGCGCGGCGAGGTGGTGTGGTGCCAGCTGTTCAGCGAACCGGGAGCCGGCTCGGATCTGGCGGCGCTGCGCACCACGGCCGAACGTACCGACGGTGGCTGGATCCTGCGTGGCCAGAAGGTGTGGACCTCGCTGGCCGAAGAGGCGAACTGGGCCATCTGCCTGGCCCGCACCGACCCGGCCGCACCGAAGCACAAGGGCATCAGTTATTTCCTGGTCGATATGCGCAGCGCGGGAATCGATATCCGCCCGCTGGTACAGATCACCGGTGAGGCCCGCTTCAGCGAAGTCTTCCTGGACGGGGTTTTCGTACCCGACGAATGCGTGGTGGGCGAACTGGGCAACGGCTGGAAGATCGCCCGCTCCACGCTGTCGGCCGAACGGGTCGCCATGAGCGGCAACGGGATCGGCCCGGCACTCGAGGAACTCATCGCCAAGCTGCCCGCGACCGGCCGGGGCTCGGAACTGATCAACGATCGGCTGGGCGGTTTCGTCGCCGAGGCCATCGCCGGGCTGCTGCTGGAACAGCGCGCGGCGGTGCGCATCCTCGCCGGAGCCGATCCGGGCGCGCAGAGCAGTGTGCGCAAACTCGTGGGAGTGCGGCATCGCCAGGCGGTGGCCGAGTTCGCCGTGCAGGTGGCCGGTCCCGCTGGTGCGCGGGCCACCGCCGAAACGTCGGAATTCCTGCTCACCCGCTGCCTGTCGATCGCGGGCGGAACCGAGCAGATCCTGTTGACCGTGGCCGCCGAGCGGATTCTGGGACTACCCCGCGACGCGGCCGGCTAGTTCGTGCGACGACTGGAGAACAGAACGTGGACTTCACCCGAGACGAGGCCCAGGACGCGGTGGCCGAGGTCGTCGTCGGACTACTGGAGCGAGAGTCGGCGCGCGACGCCGGACTGTGGCCGAAACTGGTCGCTTCCGGTCTGCTGTCGGTGGCGCTACCGGAGCGCTTCGGCGGCGACGATATGGGCATCGACGCGGTATCGGTGCTGCTGACCGAGCTGGCCACCGATGCCGTCGCCGCGCCCGCGCTGCCGACCCTGGGCTTCGGGGTACTGCCGCTGCTGGGGGCGCTGCCCGAGGAGGTGGCGGCGGAAGTTTTCCCGGCCGTGGCCGAGGGTGCCGTGCTCACCGCCGCGATCAGCGAAACCGGCGCTCCACTCACCACCGAACCCGCGACCACAGCGAAGGTCTCCGGCGACACCGTGCGGGTCACCGGCTACAAGGTGGCCGTACCCTGCGCCGACCGGGCGCGGTGGATACTGGTCTCCACGGACTCCGGTGTGGTGCTGGTGGATTCCTCCGCCGCGGGTCTCACGATCTCACCCTCGCCGGTGTCGGGTGAGCTACCCGAATTCTCGGTATCGCTGGACGAGGTGGCGGTACCCGCCGACCGGCTGCTCCCGGACGCTGGTCCGCGGCTGCACCGATTCGCGCTGGCCGCCATCGGGGCGGCGGCCGACGGCCTGCTCTCCGGCGCGGTGAAACTCACCGCCGCCCACGTGGGTACGCGACACCAGTTCAACCGGCCCCTCGCGGAATTCCAGGCGGTGGCCCAGCAGATCGCCGATCTCTACGTGGTGTCGCGCACCCTGCACGTCGCGGCCGTCTCGGCGAGCTGGGCACTCGGACAGGATGATTCGAGCCCGGAACGGCAGCGGCGAATCGACGAGGACCTGAACGTCCTCGCCTACACTGTGGCCGCGGAACTGCCGCGTGCCATGCAGCAATGTCACCACCTGCACGGCGGTATCGGAGTAGATGTCACCCACTCCATGCACCGCTACTACTCACAGTCCAAGGACCTCGCCCGCTGGCTGGGCGGCGCCGCGCTGCGGCTCGAACGATTGGGGGCAGGGTGTTCATAGATCTGACCAGCGAACAACGCGAACTACGCGACGACCTACGCGCCTATTTCGCCGACCTCGTGACCCCGGAGGAGTCCGCCGAGATGGCGGTCAACCGGCACGGCGACGCCTACCGGGCGGTGGTGCGCCGGATGGGCCGCGACGGCTGGCTGGGCGTCGGCTGGCCGAAGGAGTACGGGGGCCAGGGCTTCGGCCCGGTCGAACAGCAGATCTTCTACAACGAGGCCTCCCGCGCGGACGTCCCGCTGCCGCTGGTCACCCTGTTGACCGTCGGCCCGACACTGCAGCGGTTCGGTACGAGTGAGCAGAAGGAGAAATTCCTGCCCGGAATCCTCGCCGGCGATATCCACTTCGCCATCGGGTATTCCGAGCCGGAAGCCGGCACCGACCTGGCCGCACTGCGGACCAGCGCGGTCAAGGACGAGTCGGGTGACTGGATCGTCAACGGGCAGAAGATCTTCACCACCGGCGCGCACGAAGCCGACTACATCTGGCTGGCGTGCCGGACCGGCTCGGTGGAGTCTCGTCATCGTGGAATCACCATCCTGATCGCCGATACCCGGGATCCGGGTTACTCGTGGACCCCCATCATCACCGCCGACGGCGCCCACCACACCAACGCCACCTACTTCGACGGTGTCCGGGTTCCGGCGAATATGCTGGTCGGGGAGGAGAACAAGGGCTGGCGGCTGATCACCACACAGCTCAATCACGAGCGGGTGAGCCTGGGTCCCTCCGGCAAGATCGAACAGCTCTACGACCGGGTCCGGGAATGGGCCCGCCCGCGGGGCGTCCTCGACGAACCCGCCGCGCGGCAGTCGCTGGGCCGCATCTTCGCCATGACCCGGCTCAACGAACTGCTGAACTGGCAGGTGGCGGCCACCGCGGACGATCCGGATATCGATCAGTCGCAGGTCATCGCGGACGCCTCGGCCACCAAGATCTTCTCCACCGAATCACTGCAGGAGGCGGGCCGGCTGGCGGAAGAGATCGTCGGACGCTTCGGCGACCCCGCCGACCCGGCGACCGCGGAACTGCTGACCTGGCTGGACCGGCGGACCAAACAGAACGTGGTGGTGACCTTCGGTGGAGGTGTCAACGAGGTGATGCGCGAACTCGTCGCCTCCGCGGGCCTGAAGCTACCGCGGGTACCGCGTTAGTGCGGTCCTCCGCCTTCGCTCCGGCGTCCGCGTCCACAGGTGAGGTGTCCGTTCACCGGTGGCCGGTCGGTGTGGGCCTCGTGCGGTCCTTCGCCTTCGCTCCGGCGTCCGCGTTCACAGGCGAGGTGTCCGGTTGTCGGTGGGCGGTTGGTGTGGGCCTCGTGCGGTCCTCCGCCTTCGTGCATGTCGGCGGGTCGTCAACACAGTAAGGAGAAGCGCGTGCCGGATATCGGGACTCCGGAAGAGATCATCGCCGCGGCGGAGAAGATCAAGGCGGCCGGTGCCAGCGCGCCCCGACCCGGTCGTGATCCGGTGAACCAGCCGATGATCAACAACTGGGTGGAGGCGATCGGCGATACCAACCCGGTGTACGTCGACGAGGCGGCCGCCGAGGCCGCCGGGTTCGGCGGGATCGTCGCGCCCCCGGCCATGGCCCAGGTATGGACCATGCTCGGGCTGGGCGGGCGCCGCCCGGCCGACGATCCGATGGAAGCTACCAACGCCCTGCTCGATTCCGCGGGTTACACCTCGGTGGTGGGTACCAACTGCGAGCAGATCTACCACCGCTACCTGCGCCCCGGCGAAGAAGTGAGCATCACCAGCGCGCTCGACGATATCGCCGGCCCCAAACGCACCGGCTTGGGCGAGGGCTTCTTCCTGACCTACCGCACCAGCTGGTACGTGGGCGATGAGCTCGTCACCGAAATGCTCTTCCGTATCCTGAAATTCGCCCCTGGTACCGGCGCCCCGGCGAAACCTTCCGTGGCCGACCGGGTACGCCCGCTGGTGTCCCACGACACCGAGTTCTTCTGGGAGGGTACGAAAGCCGGCGAGCTGCGGATCCAGAAACTGCCCGACGGCACGCTGCGCCACCCGCCGATCCCGGCCATCTGGCAGGACAAGACCGAACCGGTCGACTATGTGGTGGCCTCGGGCGAAGGCACGGTGTTCAGCTACGTCGTGCACCACGCGCCGAAGGTGCCCGGACGGGAGCTGCCGTTCGTGGTCGCGCTGGTGGAACTGGCGGAGGGAGTGCGGATGCTGGGCGAGCTGCGCGGTATCGAACCCGAGGAGGTCGAGGTGGGACTGCCGGTCGTAGCCGGATTCGAGAAGCTGGACGACGATACGGTACTGCCGTTCTGGAAGGTGAGCGCATGACCGCCGTATTCGACCGCTCGGCGGTCCGCGTGGGGACCGAACTTCCGGAGCTGTCCATCCACGCCGACCCCACCTTCGTGATCAGCACCGCGCTGGCCACCCGGGATTTCCAGGATGTGCACCACGACCGCGACAAGGCGGTCGAGCGTGGCTCCAAGGACATCTTCGTCAATATCCTGACCGATACCGGGTTGGTGCAGCGGTTCGTCACCGACTGGTCGGGGCCGGCGACCGTGGTGAAATCCATCGCGTTGCGGCTGGGCGTACCGCTGTACGCCTACGACACCCTGACCCTCACCGGGAAGGTCACCGCGCTGGAGGGGGAGGACATCCACCTCGAGGTCGTGGGGAAGGACAGCTTGGGCGATCACATCGTCGCGAAGGTCGTCGTCGCCGTCGGGCAGCCGGGGGCCGGGGCGTGAGCACTGCAGGCGGAGCGAGGGCCGGTGTGGCCCGCGGAACGAGGTTCGTATGACTACATCCGATCACCCACTGTCCGGCCGGGCCGCCATCGCGGGTATCGGTGCCACCGATTTCTCCAAGGAGTCCGGTCGCAGTGAACTGCGCCTGGCCGCGGAAGCGGTGACCGCCGCCCTCGCCGATGCCGGGCTCACCCCGGCCGACGTCGACGGCTTGACCACCTTCACGATGGATACCAACCTGCAGGTGGCGGTGGCCCGCGCGGTCGGGATACCGCAGTTGAAGTTCTTCAGCCATATCGGGTACGGCGGTGGCGCGGCCTGCGCCACCGTGCAGCAGGCCGCGATGGCGGTGGCCACCGGGATCGCCGATGTGGTGGTGGCCTATCGGGCGTTCAACGAACGGTCGGTCTCCCGGTTCGGGCAGTTCTCCACTTCGCTGGCCGCGGCGCCCACCTCCTCCGGAATCGACGCCGGCTGGTCCTATCCACACGGTCTGGGTACCCCGGCCGCGCAGGTGGCCATGGTGGCACGCCGGTACATGCACGTCTACGGCGCGACGAGCGCGGATTTCGGCCGGGTCGCGGTGGCGGATCGCAAACACGCCGCGGTGAATCCGAACGCCTTCTTCTACAACAAGCCGATAACCCTGGAGGACCATCAGAATTCGCGCTGGATCGCCGAACCGCTGCATCTGCTGGACTGCTGCCAGGAATCCGACGGTGGGGTGGCGATCGTGGTGACCAGCGTCGAGCGGGCGCGGGACCTGCCGAACACACCGGCGGTGATCACGGCGGCGGCGCAGGGCAGCGGAGCGGATCAATACGTGATGACCAGCTACTACCGCGATGCGCTGACCGGCCTCCCGGAAATGGGACTGGTGGGTGATCAGCTGTGGTCGCAGAGCGGTTTACGCCCCGGCGATATGCAGGCGGCAATTCTCTACGATCACTTCACTCCGTTCGTGCTGATGCAACTGGAGGAACTCGGATTTTGTCCCCGCGGTGAGGCCAAGGATTTCATTGCCGACGGGGCGATAGAAATCGGTGGAAAATTACCCGTCAATACGCACGGAGGCCAATTGGGTGAGGCGTATATCCACGGTATGAACGGAATCGCCGAAGGGGTGCGCCAGTTGCGCGGAACCTCGGTGAACCAGGTCGAAAGTGTGGAAAATGTGCTGGTCACCGCGGGTACCGGGGTGCCTACCTCGGGTCTGGTCCTGAGCGTCGACCCGGCCGCCTGACCGGAACGGCCGGATATCCGGCTGTCAACGGGAATGGACGATCACCGCGCCGGGCGCGGCTCGCGCGGGCACGGCGGCGCGGTGGTTCCTGCGCTGAGCAGAGTGCCGGAGACCGGGCACTCGAATCGGTCACGGGGGTCCGCCGCGGGTTGTGACCATTCACGGTCCGGCACAGGATATAAGTGTCGTTTGCGCAATGGTCGGTAGGTTTGCCGGCGAGGGGTTGGTAAAGATGAGAAACTCCGCATTCCATATTGCCGATTCGCCACCGGACCGGCTGTCCGGCATGTAAATATGTGGGCTGGTCTTGGCAGTAGGCAGGTTCGAGGTAACGGGTTGGCCGGGTCGCGGGCGCTGATCGCGCGCATTGTGGCGGTGTTCGCGCTGCTGTTCTGCGCGGTCGTCGCGCTGCGTGGTCATATCCCGGGGCTCACCGAGACCGCCGAGGACACGGCGCACGGGGCGCCGTCGCCGCTCACCGTCGCCCTGATGCCGGTACTGCTCACCGTCTCGATCGTGGTGCTGCTGGCCGGGGTCATCGCCAGTCAGCACCGGTTACCGCTGGCCATGCCCGAGGTCGATACCGGCGAAACCGATCGCATCCGGCGCCTCGGCCGCTTCGGTGTGGTCGTCCTGTTCCTCCTGGCGGTAACCGGCGTACTGGTGGCCATCACCTTCGCGGTGTACTTCATCGGTTTCCAGCGCACCACCGAAACGGTTCCGGCGCCGGAGGGCGGTGCGCGTTCCGAGACCCGCCCCGCCGACCCGCCCGGGCTGGCGGAAGAGGAACCGGCGCTCACCGGCACCGGTCTGATCCTCGCCACAGCCGCCGCCGGCACACTCGTCGCCGTCGCGGTGACCGGTTTGGCGGTCGTCACGGTCAACACGCAGCGGCGTGAGCACGCCGAGGACACCGGCGAGGTGGCCGCCACCGCGGACGAGGCGGCGGCCACCGATACCGAATCCCTGATGAAGGCGGCGGAGATGGGTCTGGCGGCGATGAACGCGCCCGGCCAGGATCCGCGCACCGCGATCATCGCCTGCTATGTGGCGATGGAACGCGGCCTGCGCTACGCCCGCGGCGCCGCCCCACTGGCCTCCGATACCCCGATGGAAGTACTGGCCCGCGCGTTCGAACACGGCGCCCTGCACGACGCCTCGGCCCGGGAACTGGTGGCACTTTTCGAAGAGGCCCGGTTCAGCCCGCATTCCATGCTCGCATGGCAGCGGATGCGGGCCGAACAACTGCTGCGGGTGGTGCTCGCCGACCTCCAGGGCGTACCGGCTCCGGATACGGCGGTGACCGGCACCTTGGACCCCGGCTATCCGCCGCTCGGCCCGAGCGGGGGTCCGCGGTGAGCCGGCCCTGGATAGTCGCCGCCACTGTACTCGCGGTGGCGGTCTTCGAAATCGTCGCCTCTCTGCGGGCTCGTGATTTCGTGCTGGTAGCGGCCGGTTTTCCGGTCGCTGTCGCACTGGGTTGCTTCGTCTGGGTGCTCTTGCGCCCGGAGAAGAGGGAGAAGGAACCGGCCGACGATATGGAGAACGGGCCCGCCGAAATGCTGCGCCACTGGCATGCCCGTGCCGAAATGCTCGTCGACCGTGCCGACGGCAGCCGTGCCGATTGGGATCGGCATCTGCGACCGCTGCTGGCCAAGGAATTCCAATTGTCCGCCGGCCTGCGGGTCAGCAAGAACCGGCGGGCGCTGGAGAACGCCGGTATCCACCTGTTCGGCGCCGAATTGTGGCGCTGGGTGGATCCGGCCGATTCGGCGCTGCGTGACCAGGACACGCCGGCGCCGGGCCGCGCGGCTCTCGACGAGATCCTGAGCCGCCTACAGAGAATGTGAAACGGGTCGACACATTGCGAGAGATGACATGACGATGCCCTTGGACGCGACCGTCCAACGCACCGAGGCCGTGCTCCGGGAGGTTTCCCGGGTGGTGGTCGGTAAACGCGAAGAGCTGCAGCTCATCATGATCGCGATCTTGTCCGGCGGGCATGTGCTCATCGAGGATCTGCCCGGACTGGGCAAAACACTGATCGCCCGGTCGTTCGCGGCAGCGCTCGGCCTGGATTTCACCCGGGTGCAGTTCACCCCCGATCTGTTGCCCGCCGATCTGCTCGGCTCGACGATCTACGATATGACCACCGGTCGCTTCACCTTCCGCCGCGGCCCGGTGTTCACCCATATGCTGCTCGCCGACGAGGTGAACCGCACTCCGCCGAAAACCCAGGCCGCCCTGTTGGAGGCGATGGCCGAGGGGCAGGTGAGTATCGACGGGGAAACCTTCCCGCTGCCGCAGCCGTTCATCGTGCTCGCCACCGACAACCCGATCGAATACGAGGGCACCTATCCGCTGCCGGAGGCGCAGCTCGATCGCTTCGCCATCCAGTTGCGGCTCGGCTACCTCTCCGAGCAGGACGAAACCCAGATGATCCGCCGGCGGCTGGAGCGGGGCGCGGTGCCGCCGCGGGTGAACCAGGTGGTGGACGCCAAAGGGCTGCTGGAGATGCGGCACACCGTGGAGTTCGTCTCGGTACATCCCGACGTGGTCGGTTACGTGGTCGCTCTGGCGGCCGCGACCCGCGGCCACGCGCAGGTGGAGGTCGGCGCCAGCCCCCGCTCCGAACTGGACCTGGTGCAGATGGCGCGCGCCCGCGCCCTGCTGCACGGCCGCGACTACGTGGTCCCCGAGGACGTGAAAGCCCTCGCCGTCCCCGCCATGGCGCACCGGATCACGCTGCGGCCGGAGATGTGGGTACGCCGTATCCGCGGTGAGGACGTGATCGGTGAACTGCTGCGCCGCCTTCCGGTTCCGCGCGCCGCCACGCCATGAGACACCGCGACGCCAGTGCCACGGTGGAGGCGCGACTGCGCTGGCGCCCCGCCCCGCTCACCTATCTGCTCGCCATCGCCTCCGCCGTGGCGTTGCTGGCGGCGGTGGTCGCGGGAAGCTGGCAGCTGGTGGTGTTCGCGGCTCCCATGCTCGGGGTGCTGGCCGGCGCGCCCTGGCAGGTCACCCGGACCCGGATCCAGGTGGACGGCGGCGGTACCCAGCGCTGTTTCGAAGGCGAGCAGGTCACCGTGACCATCGCCGCGTTCGTCGAGCAGGGGCATGCGTTGCTGCGCTGTAAACCGGTCGCTCCCGAGGGGATGACGGTCACCGTCGAGGAAACATCGGATTCCGGTTCGGCGCCCGCGGGGCTGCGGCTCACTGTTTCCGCGCAGCGGTGGGGTCGCTACCCGATCTCCGTACGGGTGAAAGCGCTGAGCCCGGCGGGTATGGCGCTGGCCACCGCGACCCTGCCCGCCGGGGAGGTCTTCGTCTATCCGGTCACCGACCCGCAGCGGATGCCTATGCCACGCACCGAACTTCCCGAACGCCTCGGCGTGCACCTCACCCGGCGGCACGGCCCCGGGGTGGAGTACGCCGATATCCGCGCCTACGCCCCCGGCGACCAGTTGCGCATCGTGAACTGGCCGGTGAGCGCCCGCCGCGGCCGGCTGTATGTGACCGAACGCCTGACCAACCGGTCCGCTGATGTGGTGGTACTGGTGGACACCTCCCAGCAGGCTCCCGGCCCGGCCACCGACGCGCTCGAATTGTCGGTGCGCGGCGCCGCGCAGGTGGTGCAGTCCACCCTGCAGGCCGGCGACCGTACCGCCGTGGTGTGCCTCGGGCAGTCGCCGCGCTGGCTGCGCCCCGATATCGGGCGGCGCCAGTTCTACCGGATCGTCGATACCGTGCTGGACGTCGGCGACGAGCACATCCCCACCACCGGCACCCTCGCCCCGTACGCCGCCGTCCCGCTCGGTGCCATCGTCGTCGCCTTCAGCACTCTGCTGGATACGCAGTTCGCGCTCGCGCTGATCGATCTCCGTAAACGGGGGCATGTGGTGGTGGCGGTGGATGTACTGCGCGGCAGTCCGTTCGCCGGTGAGCTGGATCCGATCATGGAGCGGATGTGGCAGCTGGAGCGGATGTCGATGTACCGGGATATGAGCACGGTCGGCGTGGATATCGTGGCCTGGACCGAGGACGCCCGCCTGGACCAGACGATGCGTCTGCTGCCCCGGCATCGCCGGACCCTCCGGGTGCGCCGATGATCAAATTCCTCGCGCTCCTCTCCGGGACCCTGCTGGTACTCCTCGTGGCACTGATCCAGCCGTGGGCGGCCCCGGCCGCCATCGTCCTGGTGGTGATCGGCTGGTGGTGGCGGCTCGCGGCCTGCGGCGCCGTCCTGCTGGTGATCGGTGTGCTGGCGCTGGCGGACACCGGCCTGGTGGCGGCCGCGGCCGCGGGCCTGGTCGCCACCACCTACCTGTTGAACATCGCGACCGTCACCGCGCCGCGCGGTGTGGTCCCGACCACCCTGCCTTCGGTTGCCGGTGCGATCCTGTGGACCGCCGCGGCGGGCGGGGCGGCTCTGTTACCGATCGAACTCCCCTGGGTCCCGGTGGTGGCGCCGGTGCTGGTGATCCTGCTCTCCTCGATCCTCACCTACAGCATCACCGCCACCCGGCGCCGCCCGCCGCGAGTGTCCCCGGTGGACGCGACGGAAACGGGAACGACCTGACCGTAGAACAACTGTCCGCCAAGGTTTTCCCTCGGCGGCGGACGCATGGGACTGCTGTGAGTTTGGTTGACTCGCGGGTTTGGTCTTTCAGGCCGCGAGTGCGGGCCGGTTTATTGTCTCAAACTCGATCGGGGTGAGGCGGCCGAGTCGGCGTTGCCGACGGGTGCGGTGGTAGGTCTTCTCGATCCAGACCACGATCGCCATCCGGAGCTCGTCGCGGGTCGCCCACCGCTCCCGGTCGAGAACATTCTTCTGCAGCAACGCGAAGAACGACTCCATAGCAGCGTTGTCACCACACGCCCCGACTCTGCCCATCGAACCTCGTAATCCATTGCTCGACAATGCGTTCACGAACTTCCGAGAGCGAAATTGACTGCCCCTGTCGGAGTGGACGATCGTCGCGGTAGGCGCTCGGAGAGTGACGGCATGGTTCAGTGCCGACACCGCCAACGACGCCTTCATCCGCGAATCGATCGAATACCCGACGATCCGGTTGGAGAACACGTCCTTGACAGCGCATAAATACAGTTTTCCTTCACCGGTGCAGTGCTCGGTGATGTCTGTCAACCACACCGCGTCCGGAACGGCGGCAGTGAAGTGGCGTCCGACGAGGTCGTCGTGGACCGGCGGGCCGGCCTTGCGGTTCAGGCCGCGTTTCTTGGCGAACACACTCCAGATCCGCTGGGCTGAACACAACCGGTGGACCCTGTTCTCGCCCGCACGGATACCGCGGGCAGGCAGCTCGTCGGCGATGAATCGGTAGCCGAAAGCCGGGTCGTCGGCATGGATGTCGAGAGCGGCGTTGATCAGATGGGCGTCGTCCCAATCGCGTTGCGAGACAGGGCATCGTTTCCATTTATAGAACGCTTGGGTGGAGAAGCCGAGTACCCGGCAGGTCACCGCGACGGGGATACCGTCAGCGGCCAGGTCGAGGACCAGCGGGTAACTCATTTTGGGTTGACGTCACGCGAGAAATAGGCGACCGCGCGGCGCATGACCTCGGCTTCTTGTTCCAACTGACGGATCCGTTTACGCGCTTCGCGCAGCTCGGCCGACTCGTCACGGGTGGCGCCGGGCCGGTGGCCGTCGTCGATATCGGCTTGCTTGAGCCAGTTCTTCACACAGCTCTGCGATATTCCGAAGTCCTTCGCGATCTGGGTCAACGAGATCTCGCCCTTACGGGCGACCGCGACGATGTCACGGCGGAACTCTTCGGGATATGGCTTCGGCATGAGGGACATCCTTCCAGCGAGGAGCGATCCTCACAGGTCAGGAGTCAACCAAACCGGGGGCAGTCCCCATCTTCTTGTCGACAGCCTTCGATGACTGCCGAGGTCGATGGTGAGTATTTTGACGACGGGATGTGGGTCCCCCTGCTCACCTTCACGGGTGGAATTGCGGTATTGGTAGTCGATTCGCCCGGCGTGCACGGACTGACATGCGGCGACACGACGCCCGCCGGACGGCCGCCGAAGTGGTTTAATAACCGGCGGGTAGTGCCCGCCGGTTTCTCGGCGTACCGCCGGCGCGGTACGAAACGGTATTGCCGAATTGCTTCGGCCGATAGGTTTTCGGCCGCCCCGCGATTCGTGGCGGCGGTCGGTGTGTGAGTTCGTCTGTGAAGTCCGGGCTAGTTGATGACTCGACTGGAGCACTATGAACCGCAAGCTTCCCTATGCTTTGGCCGCGACTGCCACGGTGATATCGGTGGCCACCGGTGCTGTATACCCTGCGACCGCGGAGCCGGGGGAGGTGAACTCCGGTGGGATGCGCATGATCGCGGCCGTGAATTCCAGTAACTTCGTGCCGGCCGAGGATACAGCGCTCGGAGTGCCGTTTTCGCATGCGGCGAAGGCTTCCGGAGATTTTTCCGTCACCCTGGAGACCGCCACGCCGATACGAAACGGGAAAGTCGTCGCCGGGTATCTGGTCGGCTGTGCTGTCGATGTTTCCAACGGCATCGCGGTCGCCATCGCGCCGACCGTCGGTCTGAACACCGAGCTCGGGCCTTCGCTCGGCCAGGGCCTCGGTCTCGATCCCGGTTTGTTCATCGCCGCACCGCCCGGTGTCGGGGTCGGGACGGGAGCGCCGTCCGGTGTGGGAGCGCTGTCCGATATCAAGAGGGACGATGAGGAAGTGCCGCCCGGTACCGGTAGGGGCGATGAGGAAGTGCCGCCGGGAGGCAGGAGGGGCGGTCAGGAAGAGCCACCCACTACCAAGAGGGGCGAAAAGGAAGAGCCACCCGGTCGCAAGAGGGGTGATAAGGAAAAGCCACCCGTGGAGCTGCCACCTGTGGAGTTGCCGCCCGTGGAGTTGCCGCCCCTGGAAGAAATACCGCCCGTGGAAGTGCCGGAAGTACCGCCCGTGGAGGTGCCGGAAGTACCGCCTTTGGAAGAAGTACCGCCTTTGGAAGAAGTGCCGCCCCTGGAAGAGCCGCTCGGTGCCGGAGAGGGGACGGAATTCGGCGGTTTCGGGGTCGAAGGCGCGCTCACGGGCGAGCTCGTGGTGGAGCTGGCGCCCGGCACCGTGACGGCGGCGCCGATCGGTGAGGCGGAGCTCGACGAACAATCGACGTTCCCGTACGCCTTCGCGCACAGCAATACCCCGCTGCATGTCAACGGGTGCCTCTCACCGGCGTCCGCCATGCCCTTCATCACCGTCTACGCTTCTTCGCCCGGCGGTATCGTGCAGACGACGGGCTACGGAGACTCGTTCACATTCTGACCGGCGGACGTAATGCGCGAAGCCCGGTCCTGCGGGCCGAACGTCGGAACCGGCGACGTTCACCGTTGATCCGAGAGCTGCGGATCGGATAGGCGATATCGCTCGGCCGGTGCGGGGCCGCCGCATCCATGGAAGCGGCGGCCCCGCACCGGACGGGTCAGTCGGTGCAGGTGAGTACCACGTCGCCCAGTACCGGTGCTCCGTCCCGTTCGACGGCGGTGGCGCTGATGATCAGCTGCCCCGGTTCCCGCCAGATCCGCGACCGCAGCGTCTCCCCGGGGAACAGCACTCCGGCGAATCGTGCCCGGAATCCGGTCACCCGGGCGGCGGCCGAGTCCAGCACCGTATCGGTGGCGGTCTTGCAGATGATCCCGTAGGTGCACAGGCCGTGCAGGATCGGCGCCGGGAATCCCGCGCCCGCGGCGAATTCCGGGTCGGAGTGCAGCGGATTGCGGTCGCCGCAGAGGCGATAGAGCAGCGCCTGCTGCGGCAGTGTCGCCGTGGTGACGTCGAAATCCGGTTCCCGGTCGGGAAGTCCGGCTTTGCCGCTGGGGCCGCGTTCGCCGCCGAAACCGCCTTCCCCGCGAGCGAAGATCGAGGACCGTTCGGTCCACAGCGGTTCCCCGTCGGATCCGGTGACGGTGAATTCCTGCACGATCACCGCGTTCGCGCCCTTGTCCCAGAGTTCGCTGATCCGGCCGGTGCGGGTCGCCTTGCCCGCGGCGGGCAGCGGGCGGTGCACCTGGATCTCCTGGGAACCGTGCACCACCTTGGCCAGGTCGATATCGACGCCGGGGAATTTCACCTTCGGCGGGTCGGTATCGCGGAGGGTGTGTGCCACGGTGGCGAAGGTGGGCAGTACCTGCGGTTCCCGGTCGTGGAGGTAACGCAACTCGGCGGGGTCGGTCCAGCGGCCGCCCGCACCGATGCCCAGGTGGTAGAGCTGGACGTCGGAGGCGGTCCAGGAGAATTCCTTGCTCGGGAGTTCGGCTCCCAGCGCGATTTTCGGATCGATGGGCATACTGTCTCCTCGATCGGCTCAGGCTTCGGCCGGTGACGCCGCGGACCCGGCCTTCTTGCGGTCGATGATGTCGTGGACGGCGAGATAACCGAACGCGATGGCCGGGCCGATGGTGGCGCCGGGGCCGGCGTAGGTGTGTCCCATCACGGGGGTGGAGCAGTTGCCGGAGGCGTACAGGCCCTCGATCGGTGTGCCGTCCTCGCGCAGTACCCGGGCGGCGGTATCGGCTACCAGCCCGCCCTTGGTGCCGAGATCGCCGGGCACCATCTTGGCCGCGTAGAACGGGCCCTGCACGAGGGCGGCGAGGCAGGGATTGGGTTTGACGGTGGGGTCGCCGTAGTACCGGTCGTACCGGCTGTCGCCGCGGCCGTAGTCCTCGTCCTTGCCGGTTTCGGCAAACGAGTTGAACCGCTTTACCGTCGCGGCGAGGTTATCGGCGGGCACGCCGATCTTCTCGGCCAGTTCCGCCAG
The DNA here is from genome assembly GCF_977089955.1 of Nocardia sp. X0981. Classification (NCBI taxonomy): domain Bacteria; kingdom Bacillati; phylum Actinomycetota; class Actinomycetes; order Mycobacteriales; family Nocardiaceae; genus Nocardia; species Nocardia sp. X0981. Next base: position 1,830,622 of record NZ_OZ372435.1, read on the forward strand.
GGTGGGGGCCTTGACGATCAGGTCGTTCTCCATCCACCGGGCGGGGAATTTCAGGCCCGGCTGGAGGCTGGCGAACATGTACCGGTTCCGGTACCGCTGGTCGAACACCAGCCAGGTGGGGATGTTCTCGCCGGGGCCCTCGCCCTGCCCGTACTCGCCGCCGTACATGGTGTGCACGGCCTCCACGTAGGGGGCGGATTCGTTACCGAACCGCTCACCCTTCGGGTTGATCATGATCGAGCCGGGCAGGTTCCGTTCGGACAGGGCGAACCACGGTTTGCCACCTTTGAAGATGGTCGGACCCCACCAGGCGTCCTCCATGAACCCGATGGCCGCACCGGCGTCCATCCCCGCGACGATGCCGTCACCGGTGTTGGTGGCGGCACCGGTGGTCCATTCGGTGGTGATCGGTTCGCGCTGATATTTGGCGCGCATCTCGGCATTGTGCTCGAATCCGCCGCTGCCGAGCACCACGCCGTGGCGGGCGACGAACCGGACCGTTTCGCCCTGGTGCGTGGCCTCGACGCCGGTGACCCGGCCGTCTTCCAGCACGAGTTTGGTCATCGGGGTGTCCAGCAGCAGGGGGACGTTCGCGTCCATCAGCCCCTTGCGCATGCCGGCGATCACCGCCTGGCCCATCACCATCAGGTGTTTGCGGGTGAACTTGGCCCAGTAGGTGCGCGCCCCCACCCGCATGGCCCGCAGCATTCCTTTGGGATGGCGGCGGATCAGGTTCAGCCGGACGAAGTCGGCCTGGGTGACGGCGACGTTCAGCGGCGCCTTGGAATACGGCGGGTGGATATTGAACCGCTCCTCGCCCAGGGTCATGGCGTCGAACGGTTTCGGCTCACACGATCTGCCCGAGGCCCGGCCACCGGGAGCTTCGGGGTAGTAGTCGGAGTAACCCTTCACCCAGGTCATCTCCAACGGGGTGTGCTCGAGGACGAAATCGAGGGCCTCCGCGCCGCGGTCGATATAGGTGTCGATTCGCTCGGCGGGCACCACGTCGCCGATGATGCTGTGCAGGTAGCGGCGCGCTTCCTCGCGATCGTCGGGGCCGCCCGATTCGCGCAGTGCCTTGTTACCGGGGATCCACACCCCGCCACCCGAGCGCGCGGTCGATCCACCGTAGTACGGAGCCTTCTCGAGGATCACCACACTCAGCCCGTTGTGCGCGGCGGTGAGGGCGGCGGTCATCCCGGCGGCGCCGCTGCCGACCACCACCACATCGTATTCCCGATCGTTCATGTAGAACACGTTATAGAATGATGCCGCCGTTGGTCTATGTTGTGTGGCAGAAGAGTTGATATGTGCCGATCAGGGCAACGAAACTCGTTTCAGTTTCTGGTGGAGTTGGGTGTATGACGCAGGAATGGGACCTGACCGCGGACGTGGTCGTCGTCGGTTACGGAGCGGCGGGCGCGGCGGCGGCCCTGCAAGCCACCGAGGAGGGAGCGCAGGTACTGGTCCTGGATCGCTTCACCGGCGGTGGAGCGACCGCCCTGTCCGGCGGCATCATCTACGCCGGCGGCGGTACCTGGGTGCAGCGCGAAGGCGGGGTCGAGGACACGCCCGAACTGATGCTGGCCTATCTGGAGCGTGAGGTCGGCGACGCGGTCTCCCCGGCCACCCTGCGCCGGTTCGTCGACGGCAGCCCCGCCATGATCGACTGGCTCACCGGCCACGGGGTGCCGTTCGAGGCATCGCTGTGCCCGTACAAGACCTCCTACCCGAACAACGACTACTACCTCTACTACTCCGGTAGCGAGATCTCCGGCGCGTTCGCCGATATCACCCCCGCCCAGCGCGGCCACCGTGTCAAGGGATGGGGCACCTCCGGGAAGAAACTGTTCGAACCGCTGGCCCGCTCGGCCGCCGGCAAAGGGGTCCGGGTGGAAACGCTCACCACGGCCACCGCTCTGATCACCGACGACGCCGGCGCGGTGGTGGGCGTCGAATGCCGCACCCTGCGTACCGCCCCCTCCCGGGTGCGGGCCCGCTATGCCCGCATGGCCGCGGTCGCGGCGAAACCCGGGATCTACTATCCGCCGCTGCGCCGCGCCCTGGAGCAGCGGCTCGCCCGCCTCGACGCCCGGTACGGCACCACGATCCGGGTCCTCGCGCGGCGCGGTGTGGTGCTGACCGCGGGCGGTTTCATCGCCAACCGGGAGATGCTGCGCTCCTACGCCCCGGCCTACAAGAACGGCCTGGCGCTGGGCAGCTCCGGCGACGACGGCAGCGGTATTGAACTGGGCCGCGAAGTGGGCGCGGCCACCGACCGGATGGGCAATGTCTCGGCATGGCGGTTCCTGCTGCCACCGAGCTCCCTCGCCGGAGCCCTGCTGGTGGGCGGCAAAGGGCAGCGGGTCATCGACGAGACCCGCTACGGCGCCGCCGTCGGTGACGCCCTGATCAACCGGCACGACGGTATCGGCTGGCTGCTGGCCGACGACGATCTGATGCGCACCGCCATCTCCCAGATCGGCCCGCAGGCGGCCTGGTTCCAGCGGATGCAGTTCGAGGTGATGCGCCGAAAGGCGAAACGCGGGCGGACCCTCGACGAGGTGGCCGCGAAGGCCGGTATCGACGCATGCGGGCTGCGGGAGACGGTGGCCGCGCACAACAGTGCCTACACCACGGGTGCGCCCGACCCGGTGGGCAAACCCGCCGAATACGTCCGCCCGGTGGGGGCGGGCCCGTACTGGCTGCTGAACGTTTCGATCGAACCCAGCCTCACCAACCCGTGCCCCATGTTCACCGTCGGCGGGCTGGTGGTCGACGAGGAGACCGGCGCGGTGAAAAGCACCGACAGCGGCGAGATCCCGGGTCTCTACGCGGCGGGCCGGACGGCCGTCGGTCTCTGCGTGAACTCCTACGTCAGCGGACTTTCGCTGGCGGACTGCATCTTCTCCGGCCGACGCGCGGGCCGCAGCGTAGCGGGCCGGCGGATCGTCGCCGACAGGGTGTCCGGTACTTCTCGGTAGCAGCATCCTTCGGCTCGCGCGGCCCGGAAACGGCGGCAATCGCACCGAAACCGGGCCCTCTCGGCTGCGGTTCTGCTGTGCGGCCCGATGCCACCATTCGGCGCACCGTGGCCGGGAGGTTCCCCGGGAGCGCTCAGCCCTCGCCGTCGAGAGTCAGCACGACCAGCGGTATGGGCCGGTCGACCTTGGACTGGAAGTCCGCCAATAGGGGGTTGTGGGCCAGCACCCAGGCCGCGAACTCGTCGTAGTCCACGCCTTCGAGCACCTTGCCGGTCGCCTGGTGGGTTTTGTCCCGGAGTTCGACAGTGACCTGCGGATTCGCCTTGATGTTGTACCACCAGGCCGGGTACTTGTCCTCGATGAACGAGCTCACGTACATGATGTCGTCCCGGTACAGGGGCCCCAGCGGAGTCGTGTGCCGCTTGCCGCTCTTGGCTCCCGTGGTGGTGAGCAGGATGAGGTCTCCGCCCGCGTAGGCACCGCCCACCTTGCCCGAGTTCTCCCGGAACTCCTTGATCACATCATCGTTCCAGTTGGCGATGCCGCCCTGCTGGTCCCAATCCTGGTTCCACGGTGCGTTCGGATCGTTGTAGTCGGTGATATCGGTCTGCCCCGGCTGCCCCGCAGTCGATTCGGTTTCGCTCATGATCCGAGTGTGTCCCGGAATCAGGACAGTTACCGTCCTAATTGGCACCGTGCCCTTGTAATCCGCCACATGCCCGCCGGGTATGCCTTCGCCCGGACATAGTCGCGGGCCGCCTTCGATGCGGACTCCGGCGTCACACGGCTCTCATGCCTGCCGGAGACGACGAAGCCGCGCGGAAAAGAACCCCGCCTTCGCACGGGAGACGAAGCGGGGTTCCTTTCGCGGTCAGGGGCGATCGAACCCGCCGTCTTTGGCGCGGGTCAGGAAGGCGTCCCATTCGCCGGGAGTGAAGATCAGGGCCGGGCCGGTGGGGTTCTTGGAGTCCCGCACACCGACGAGGCCGTTACCCAGGTGGGCAGCCTCGACACAGTCGCTCCCCCCTTGGCTACGGCTGCTCTTGAACCATTCGGCCCGAGTCAGGTCGGTCATTACCTACTCCTTCGTAATCCGCAGCATCAGATCCTGGGATGCCGACGGGGACAACGCTACGTGCCGGATACGCTCCGCCTCGCTAGCGTATCTGGCGACTTCGAGGTCGCGCTCTATGTACAGGTCGCCGGTGAAACCCTCCATGAAGGCCACTGCGGGCTCCTGAAGCTTGGAAGTAGGCAGCAAGGGAAAGCTGAACAGTACGAAAGAGCGAGACATCAAGCCAACGGGTCTGGTCTCGGTATTGGGCACGATCCGGACCTCGACGCTCGGTGCATCGCACCACTTCAGTAGGTGTTTCACCTGCTCGGCCATGACGGTCGGGCTGCCAACGGTGTATCGAAGTACCGCCTCGCTCAGTAGTGCCTCGAAACGGAAATCCGGCCGGTCCAACAACTCTTGCCGTCGCTGTGCGAGGTCCAGCGTTCGATTGACCTCCTCCGGCGACCAATCCGGGTTTGTTGCCCAGGTGAGGGCCTGCCGATAGTCGCGGGTTTGCAGTACACCGGGAATCACCGTGGATTGCCAGGAGGTCACCCAGCTCGCTGCCTCCTCGAGTGCGAGATAGTGGTCGAACCCGGAGACCATGGCGTCCGCGTAAGCCCTCCACCATCCGCTACCCGAGGCTTTTGCCTCCCTGATCTCGCGGGCGAGGTCGAGGAGCAGTCGCCGCTCCTCATCCGTGGCCGCGTAGGCGTTCGCCAGGGCGTTGAGTCCGAGGTCCATGACCTTCGTCAGCCGCCCGTCCTCGAGACGGCCGTAGGACTGCGGCGATATCTCGGCCACCCGGGCCGCCGCCGACTGTGTGAAACCCGCTCTCTCGCGGAGTTTTCGCAGCTGGCGGCCCAGTGCGCGGCGGGGGAGCGTGGATCCGTGTGCCATGTAGTTACCTTTGCTTATCGGATGCGTGAAATATGGAAGCCCTCACTGTGGAGCCCTGATTCTGGAAAGCGCATCGCCGCAATGTCTTTGCAGGAAATCCAGGATTTCCCCCTGGATTCACCGGCATACGGCTTCTCGATTCCCTTGCCGCAGAGCTCTACTGAGGAGGCACCCGGTGCAGTCCACTCCCAGAGCCACCTGGGAGACACCAGTTCGACGCCAGAAGTGGCCGAGAGCTGGTGATCCGAATCAATTGAGTAAAGGGCGCACCGACACCATAGTCCCTCATCGGACCGCGCGCCGGGTGCTCACCGAAATCGAGTGCCAGGAGCGGAAATCATGTGTGTGACAGCGCTGCCGACCAGAGCCAGGGGCGAAACCGATATCCCGCACGGGGAAGTCTGGACGCCTCCGACGACCCTCGTTCAGTTGGAGCACCTGTTGAGGGTTATGCGGCGGTGGGCGGAGGTAACCGAGGAACGCCGTGCCTGACCGCCTCCCCCCGCCACCGGCGATCGCGTTGATCCGGCTGAACTTCCCGGCGCGCGATGTCGACCTGCACGAGCTCGCCGAAAGGCACGCCTACCGGTTGGTGTACACGGTCGAAACGGATACCGTCCCTCAGCTCGTCATCCACGCGCTGGTCCGGCATGCGGCCGAGGTCGGGGCCGAGGCGGTCGTGGTACCGAGCTTCGAGCACGCCGAGGGCCTCCGCCACCTCATCACCGAGAACGCCGCGCTCATCACGCCGGTGCAGATCTATCCCCGGGGGTACCGGTGGCGCGTCGCGGACCCCGAACGAGGGAGAGCCTGATGTGGGCGGATGTGACGCTGATGCTCTTGGTGGCCGGGCTCGTCGGCTTCACGGTCGCGCTGTACCGGCCGCTCGACGATCCGTAGCACGGTCTTGTGGCGAGCCGGCCGCCGACCCGCGCCGGATTCGGAAGAGGAGACGCCCACCCGGGGGCAGCGCGGGTCACGGGTCTTCCCCGGAGTGCGCATCGAGCGCTCGCCTGCTCCTGGGATCGGCTAGGATTTTCCTTAGGAGTACAGTCCTTAGGAATGTACTCCTAAGTCGTGAACAGGGGTGTTCGATGGTTACCAAACCGGAGCATCTGTTCGGCCGGGTGCCGGAGTGGGAGGGGCTGGTCGCCTTCGCGACCCGGCCGGCCCGGACCGGACAGCTCGGTATCGTCAGCGGCCGGCGGCGAATGGGAAAAACGTATCTGCTGCGAGCGCTCGTCGAGCGTCTCGGCGGGTTCTACTTCGGTGCTACGACCGCGACCGGAGCCGAATCGCTGCGGCAGTTCGGTGCCGCGCTCTCGGAGTTCACCGGGGAGAAAGCGCCGATCGCGTTCGGCAGTTGGGACCACGCCGTTACCTATCTGTTCGGGCTCGGCGCGGGCAGTCGTGCCGAGGAACCGACACTGATGGTGATCGACGAGTTTCCGTACCTCGTCAAGGCGGTGCCCGAACTGGCCTCCCTGATCCAACGGGAAATAGACCGCTACCAGCACGAACCCAGCGGTGCGCGGATGCTGCTCTGCGGATCCGCGATGTCGGTGATGGGCGGGCTGCTCGCAAGCAACGCACCGCTGCGGGGGCGGGCGCAGTTGGAATTGGTGGTCCGGCCGTTCGGGTACCGGGAGGCCGCCGACTTCTGGGAGGTGGCGCAGGATCCGGCACTGGCGGTACGGCTGCACGCGGTCTTGGGCGGAACCCCCGCGTATCGCCGGCAATTCCTGGCCGACGATATCCCTGCCTCGCCGGACGACTTCGATCCGTGGGTCTGCCGGACGGTCCTGTCTCCGCTCAGTCCGCTGTTCCGGGAAGCACGTTATCTGCTGGCGGAAGAGGCCGAGATCCGGGACACCGCGCTCTACCATTCCGTCCTGGCCGCCGTGGCCCAGGGAAACAATACGCGCGGTGGGATCGCAGGGTATATCGGCCGTAAATCCGTGGATATCTCTCATCCGCTCACCGTGCTCGAAGATTGCCACCTACTGGTCCGGGAGCCGGATGTTTTCCGGGCCGGCAAATCGGTCTACCGCATCGCCGAGCCGTTGATCACCTTCTACGAGGCCATCATGCGCCCGGCGTGGGCACGACTGGAAAGTGGTCAGGCCCGGCAAGTGTGGGCACGTTCGAAAGAACGATTCGCGGCGCAGGTCGCCGGGCCTCATTTCGAGACGATCTGCCGGCAATTCATGCTCGGCGACGGCATCGAACTGCTCGGCCCCGATGCCGCGCTCGGGGATATCGGCTCCGGAGCGGTGCTGGATCCGGCCAACCGCAGCCGGATCCAGATCGATGTGGTGGTGACCCAGCCGGGTTCCGGTGGACGGAAGGCCGCGGTATCGCTGCTCGGAGAAGCGAAATGGGGAGTGACCATGGGGATGAACCACCTGGAACGACTGGACCGGGCGCGCCGACTGCTGGCGGGTGCGGGGCTCGACGTTTCCGGATGCCGCCTCGCCTGTTTCAGCGGCACCGGATTCAGTGACGCGCTCCGGGCGAGAGCCGCGCAAGATTCTGATGTCCTGCTCATCGGCCTCGGTGACCTGTACGGGCGGACGAAGCGATAGCTTATTGCGAACGCGCGTCCCGGATCCACCGCAGCGCATCCGGAACACGGTAGGCGGGTCCGGGAATCAGGTGGTGGCCTCCGCGAGGGTCGGGTAGTCGGTGTAGCCTTCCGGACCGCCCACATACATCAGATGCGCGTCACGTATCTCGTTGAGGGGCGCGCCGATACGCAGACGGTGCACCAGGTCCGGGTTGGCGAGAAAGGCCCGGCCCAGGGCGATGACGTCGGCTCCGGCATCGAGCAGGCGCCGGGCCGCTCGTTCCACCGCGTCGGCCGTACGGGCGTCGCCCGCTGTCGCGGGATTGGCGATGAGAGTGCCGGGCCAGATATCCCGGATCCGGGTGAACAGCGGATCGTCCGGATCGGCGCGAACGATGTGCAGATAAGCCGGGCCGTGGGCGGCGAGTGCGGTGACGAGCGCGGGATAGATCTCGGCGGTATCACCTTCCTCGATGCCGTTGACGGTATTCGCGGGGGAGATGCGCACACCCACCCGCTCGGCGCCGATCGCCGCTACCACCGCCTCGACGACCTCGACTGTGAAACGGATGCGGTGCTCGACCGGGCCGCCGTAGGCGTCGGTGCGGCGGTTGGTGTTGCGGGCCAGGAACTGGTGCAGTAGATAGCCGTTGGCGCTGTGGATCTCCACCCCCGCGAAACCGGCGGACATGGCATTGCGGGCGGCGGCGACGAAATCCTGGATAGTGGAACGTATTTCGTCGACGGTGAGTTCGCGCGGGACAACGGCCTCCTGATGTCCCGAAGGGGTGTGCACGGTATCGGGCAGCGGGATCGGTGACGGCGCCACCGGTACCAGGCCACTGTTGTCGGGATGACCGACCCGGCCACCGTGCTGTAGCTGCAGGAACATATGACCTCCCGCCTCCCGTACCGCCTCGGTGACGCGGCGCCAGCCGGCGATGTGCTCGGGGCGGTGGATACCGGGGATATGGGCGTAGGTCTGGCCCACCTGATTCGGGGTGGCCGCCTCGGCGATGATCAGCCCGGCCCCGGCTCGTTGGGCATAGTAGGTCGCCATCAATTCCGACGGCGTGCCGTCGGCTTCGGCGCGGTTGCGCGTCAGCGGCGCCATCACCAGGCGATGCGGCAGGTCGAGACGGCCGATGCGGGCGGGAGCGAATAGATCACCGGTTGTCGTGGTTGTCATGTCCGGACGGTAAGACCTGACACCGATGTGAGGTTCAAGTCCGGAGCGGAATTGCGAGGTGGGAATGCGGATCGGGGAGTTGGCGCGGCGGACCGGGGTCAGTGAGCGATCGCTGCGCTACTACGAGGAGCAGCGGCTGCTGACCGCCGAGCGCACACCGGGTGGGCATCGTGACTACCCGGAGCAGGCGGTGGACCGGGTCATCCATATCCAAGAGCTTTTCGCCGCCGGACTGTGCAGCAAGAAGATCGCCCGGATACTGCCGTGCATGCGCGATACCGACGGAGGAGCCGCCGAATCGGCGACCCCCGACCTGGTGGCCGAACTGGAGGTGGAGCGCGATCGCATCAACCGGATGATCGCCGACCTGCTGCGCTCCCGCGATGTCCTCGACGAGGTGATCGAACGGGCCGGAGCGCCCTTTGCGGCGACGCGGGGCTGAGCCCGGCCGGCCCGGCGCTCGAGATCCAGCAGGAGCCTCACAGCTCGACTTCCCGGATCGAATCCGTGGGCCGTACGGGCTCGAAGTCGATGTCCTCGGTCATGGTGAAGGTGTCCGCCAGTGAGATTCCGGCTGTCGCTGTATCGGGCGCCGGTTGTACCCGTGCCGCGCCGATCCGTTCGATGCGGTCCCGCCCCCACGCGCCGAGCGGTTCGAGCGCGGTATTGAGGGTGCGGCCCAGCTCGGTGAGGCGGTACTCCACCCGGGGCGGGATCTCCGGGTAGGACTTCCGGTCGATCAGGCCGTCCTCCTCGAGCTCCCGTAACTGCTGGATCAGCATCTTCTCCGAGATGCCCGGCAGCCCACGGCGCAGCTCGCCGAACCGGCGCACACCGTAGTTGTCCAGCTCCCAGAGGATCAGTCCCTTCCATTTGCCGCTGATCACATCCATGGCGGCGTCGATCCCGCAGAAATACGGCCCGAATCTTTTTGCACCCATCTCGGCCTCACCACCTGTTCACACACCTGCTGGTAGGTACCCCACCGAATAGTAGGTACTTGCCCCGACGTCCATTGGTGGCCATCGTTGGTCACGGCGCGCCGAGCACATGACCATTCGCCTCAGCAAGGAGTCGGCAGATATGACCGCGAACGAGCAGACAGCCGTGACCGTGCTCGGTCTCGGACCGATGGGCCGGGCCATCGCCGCCGCACTGGTGAAAAGCGGCAACCCCACGACCGTGTGGAACCGGACCCCGGGGAAGGACACCGAAGTCGTGGGCCTGGGAGCCACGAGCAGCCCCGACGCCGCCTCGGCGATCGACGCCGCCGAGGTGACCATCGCGGTGCTGGGCGATCACGCCTCGGTGCACGAGGTCCTCGATCCCGTGGCCGGCCGGCTGCGCGGTAAGGCGCTGATCAATCTCACCAGCACCGCCCCGGAGGAGTCCCGGGAACTCGCCCGGTGGGCGGCCGGACACGGTATCGACTTCCTCGACGGCGGCATCATGGCGGTGCCGCCGATGATCGGGGGGCCGGGCGCCTCCATCCTCTACAGCGGTTCGGAACCGGTCTTCGAACGCTTCCGGGCCGATCTGGAAAAACTCGCCGCCGCGGACTATTTCGGCGATGACGCCGGCACCGCCGCGCTCTACGATTTCGCGCTGCTGGCCGGTATGTACGCGATGTTCACCGGCTTCTTCCACGGGGCCGCCATGGTGCGTTCGGCCGGTGTCACCGCCACCGAGTTCGCGCCCCGGGCGGCGGCGTACGTCACCGCCATGGCGGAACTGCTCCCGGCCTACGCGGCGGTGATCGACAGCGGCGACTACACCGACGACGCCCAGCCCGCGAAGTTCCACAAACCGGCCTTCGACGCGATCGTCCGCGCCAGCCGCGACGCGGGAGTGGCCCTGGATATCGTGGGCCCGATCAAGAACCTCATCGACCGTCAGATCGCCGACGGCCGGGCGGGCATGGGCCTGGAACGGATCGTGGAAGAGCTGGCGGGCTCCCGGAAATAGGGCCCGGGTCCGCGTTCAATCAGCGGTTCCGGCGGGGACGACCCACTTGGTGGGCTGTCCCGTGACCGCGGCGATCATGTCGTAGTCGCCGTCGTAGTGCAGAACGGTGGCATGGTTGCGCTCGGCTACGGCCGCGATGATCAAGTCGGCAACGGAGAGCGCGCGCCAATTGCCACGTTCCACCAGTAGGCTCTGTACCTCTGCGGCGCGGTCCCAGCATTCATCGGGGGTGGGGAACCAGTCGAATCCCCGCACTTCGTCATGAATACGCTGTGCGTCTGTTTTCGACCGGTACGGGAAGCTCGGAAGCGGACGCTGTCGGGGACGCGAACGGGAAGATTCCAAGGACCGGTACAAGCGCGACGTGACGAACCGCAAGACTTCCAAGTGGTAAGGAGGACATAGATGAGCAGCGAGCGCTCGATCTGGCAGGTGCGGGTGACTTTCCGGGGTACCGAGGAGCAAGCCGACGGTCTGGCGGCCTCGATCAGCGAAATGCTCTGCCCACACGAGGAGGAGCACCCCCTCAGCGAATGCCCGATGCCCGGGAACGTTCGTACGCTCGATGAATCGGCTCTGAGTAAGAAGGAGATCGAGATTTTCAACGCTCTGCTCGCGGAGGACTAGAGCCAGGTGTCCAGGGTCGTGGTGGTGAGGAAGTGGTCCAGATCGGCGCGCCAGGGGGCCGGGGTGGTTTTCTCCGGTTCGATGGCGGTGTACTGGCCGCGGTAGAACAGCAGGGGGCGGCCGTTTCCGGTCGCGGTGGTTTCGGCCATGGCCTGGACGCGGCCGATCACGATGAAGTGGTCGCCGCCGTCGACCACGTTGTCCACCCCGCATTCGATGGTGGCCAGCGAATTGTCGAGCCGGGGCAGGCCGAGCTCGGAAGTGTGCCAATCCGTTCCGGCGAACTTGTCCGGCTCCCGGGAACCGAATTTCGCGCACACGGCCTGCTGCTCCTCGGCCAGGACGTTCACGCAGAAGCGGCCGTTGGCCTCGATGGCGGCCCAGGAGCGGGAGCCCTTCGTCGGGCAGAACAGCACCAGCGGCGGGTCCAGGGAGAGGGCGGCGAAGGATTGGCACGCGAAACCGATCGGGTCGTTCTCGCTGGTGAAGGTGGTGATGATCGTGATACCGGTGCAGAACTGGCCGAGGATATTGCGGAACTGCCGGGGGTCGATGGCGGGCTGCTCAGCCGCCGCGTCCGCGCCGTCCGCCGGGTCCGCTGATGCCGTCACGTTCATACCGTCCTCGTCTGCTCGGGTAGCCGCCCGGACCGCCCTCCCGCCGCCCGGATCACCGGTATCGGCCGTGCCCGACGCGAGTATCGCACCGGGCACGGCCGGAGATCACTTGAAACCCACGCTGAAATCGTGCCCCCACAGGCTCACCGCCGTGGACTCCCGGGCGATCCAGCTGTGGTCGTCGACTTCCAAACCCTCGCAACCGAATTCGACATCGAATCCGCCGGGGGTCTTCATGTAGAACGACAGCATCTTGTCGTTCACGTGCCGGCCCAGGGTGGCCGACATCTTCACGTTCTTGCGCAGCGCGCGGTCCAGGCACAGGCCCACATCGTCGGCGTTGCCCACCTCCAGCATCAGGTGCACGATGCCGGTGGGGTTGGGCAGCGGCAGGAAGGCCAGCGAGTGGTGGCGCGGGTTGCAGCCGAAGAACCGCAGCCAGGCCGGTTCGCCGTCGGCGGGCCGCCCGACCGCCTGCGGCGGCAGCTTCATGGAGTCACGCAGGCGGAAGCCGAGCACATCGCGGTAGAACCGGAGCGAGGCGTTGTCGTCGTCGGTGGTGAGTACCACGTGACCCAGGCCCTGCTCCTCGGTGACGAACCGATGCCCGTACGGGCTGACCACCCGCCGATGTTCCAGCGCGACCCCGTGGAACGCCTCGAGGACATTGCCGGACGGGTCCTCGAAGGTGATGAGCTCGTACACGCGCCGGTCGGCCAGCTGTTCGGCCGTGCCCTCCTTGTAGGCGACCCCGGCGGCGTCCAAGCGGTCCCGGATGTCCTGGAGTTCCGCCGCGTTCGCGGTTTCCCAGCCGGAGACCTGGAGCCGGTCCTTTTCTCCGGGAACGATCACCAACCGGGCGGGGAACTCGTCCATCCGCAGATAGAGCGCGTCCGGGACGGAGCCCTTGCCCTCGACCATGCCCAGGACCTTCAGCCCGTATTCCCGCCAGGCCGCCATATCGGTGGCCTCGATACGCAGATAGCCCAGTGATCGGATACCCATCACTTCACCCCGTTCAGGAAGTCGGTGGCCAGCCGGTTGAACTCCGCGAACTTCTCCAGCTGGGCCCAGTGCCCGCAGCCGCCGAACACGTGCAGTTGCGCGCGTGGAATGTTCTTGAGCGCCACCAGCGCGCCGTCCAGCGGGTTCACCCTGTCCTCCCGGCCCCAGATCAGCAGTACCGGCTGGCGCAGCTTGTATGCGTCGCGCCAGAGCATGCCCTTCTCGAAATCGGCGCTGGCGAACGATTTGCCCATGGCGCGGGTGGCGGCCAGCGCCTCGGGAGTGCTCGCGGAGGCGAAGCGCTCCTCGATCAGCTCCGCGGTGACCAGGGACTGGTCGAACACCATGATCCGCAGAAACGCCTCGAGATTCTCCCGGGTGGGCTCGGCATTGAACTTGCCGAGCAGTTTGACGCCCTCGGTGGGGTCGGGTGCGAACAGGTTGGTGCTGAGCCCGCCCGGGCCCATGAGGATCAGTTTGCCGGCGCGGTCGGGATAGTCGAGCGCGAAACGCACCGCGGCGCCGCCACCGAGCGAGTTGCCGAGCAGATGGACGCGCTCGGTGATCTCGAGGGTGTCCAGCAGGTCCTTCAGTGCCGAAGCGCTGTGCACGAAGTACTGCGGGTGCTCGGTGGGCTTGTCGGACCGCCCGTACCCGGGCTGGTCCACGGCGATCACATGGAAGTCACGAGCCAGGACGGGGATATTGCGGGAGAAATTGGACCACGAGGAAGCGCCGGGCCCGCCGCCGTGCAGCAGCACGATGACGGGGCCGTTACCGGCCCCGGCCTCGTGGTAGTGCAGCTTCAGATCCGGGCGTACCTGCGCGAATCGGGAGGTGGATTCGTAGGTGAGTTCGGCGGTGGAGGTCATCTCACACCATCCCGTCGGCGACCGGCAGCCCGAACTCGTGGGTGCCGTACATGACGTAGGCGCGTTCGGGATCGTTGGAGGCGTGTACCCGGCCGGCGTGGGCGTCGCGCCAGAAACGCTGCAGCGGGGTGCCGTTGGCGAGGGCGGTGGCGCCGGAGCTCTCGAACAGTTTGTCGATGGAGGCGATCGCGCGGCCGGTCGCGCGCACCTGGTCGCGCCGGGCGCGCACCCGCAGGTCGAACGGGATCTCCTTACCTTCGAGCAGCAGCGCGTACTCCTCGGCGACATTGCCCGACAGCTGCCGCCACGCGGCGTCGATATCACTGGCCGCCTCGGCGATCCGCACCTTCGCGAACGGATCGTCCTTGGTGTTCTCGCCGGCGTAGGCCGCGCGGACCCGCTTGCCCTGGTGCTCCACGTGGGCCTCGTAGGCACCGTAGGCCATGCCGACGATCGGCGCGGAGATGGTGGTGGGGTGGATGGTGCCCCACGGCATCTTGTAGACCGGGGCGGTATTGCGCTCGAGGCCGGGGGATTTCAGATCGTTCATGGTCTTGTAGCTGAGGAACCGGTGCCGGGGCACGAAAACGTCTTCGACCACGATCGTGTTCGAGCCGGTCCCGCGTAGGCCGACCACATTCCAGACATCGTCGATCCGGTATTCCGAACGCGGGATGAGGAAGCTGCCGAAATCCACCGGTTTGCCGTTCTTGATCACCGGCCCGCCGACGAAGGTCCAGTCGGCGTGTCCGGAGCCGGACGACCAGGCCCACGAACCACTCACCCGGTAGCCGTCCTCGACCACGGTGCCGGCGCCCATGGGGGCGTAGGAGGAGGAGATCCGTACATCGGTGTTCTCGCCCCACACCTCTTCCTGGGCCTGCTGGTCGAACAGCGCCAGGTGCCAGTTGTGCACGCCGATGATGCCGGCCACCCAGCCGGTGGAACCGCAGGCGCTGGCGATTTTGCGCACGGTGTCGTAGAAGACGACCGGATCGGCGGCGTGCCCACCCCACTGCTCGGGCTGCAGCAGCCGGAAGAATCCGGCTTCCTGCAGGTCCTTGATGGTTTCCTCGGGAATCTGCCGAAGATCCTCGGCTTCCTGCGCGCGAGCGCGCAGCGTGGGCAATAGCGCTTCGACCCGCATCGTCACTTCTCGCGTCATCTCCGGCCCTGCTCCTGCCTGGTCTGTTGGTCACCGGTAGTCATCTGCTCGACGCAGATTTTACTTCTGAGACTAGAACACGTTCTTGTTCATGTCGAGAACCGGTGCTCATAGGACACCCGTATGGGACATGTGCTGGATGTGGCGCGATTCGCTGGCGATCCGGGCGCCAGTTTTGTAACGTGTTCTAGTAACGCATGAGGAGGAATCGCGATGGCAGTATCCCCGGCAGGCGGAGGTGCGAAGGTGCGGGAGCTCGACGTCGGTTCGACCCCCACCCGGTACGCGCGCGGATGGCATTGCCTGGGTCTGGCGCAGAACTTCCGGGACGGCAAACCGCATTCGGTCCAGGCGTTCGGCACCAAACTGGTGATCTGGGCCGACAGCGCCGGCGAGTTGCACGTACTCGACGCCTACTGCCGCCATATGGGCGGCGACCTGAGCATGGGCGAGATCAAGGGCGACGATATCGCCTGCCCCTTCCACGACTGGCGCTGGGGCGCGAACGGCAAATGCACATCCATCCCCTACGCCCGGCGGGTGCCGCCCCTGGCCCGGACCCGCCGCTGGACCACGCTCGAACGCAACGGCCAGTTCTTCGTCTGGCACGACCACGAGGGCAACGAACCGCCGCCCGAGGTGACCATCCCGTATATCGAGGGCCCCTACACCGATACCGACGGCAACCCGGTGGAAGAACTCGACAGCGGCTGGACCGAGTGGACCTGGAACAACCTGTTGATCGAGGGCGCGAACTGCCGCGAGATCATCGACAACGTGGTGGACATGGCCCACTTCTTCTACATCCACTACGCCTTCCCCACCTACTTCAAGAACGTCTTCGAAGGCCATGTGGCCACCCAGTTCCTGGAGACGAAGGGCCGCCCCGATGTGGGAATGGCCGCCAAATACGCCGGTGAGCAGCTGCTGAAATCGGAGGCATCCTATTTCGGCCCCTCCTACATGATCAACCCGCTGATCAACAGCTACGGCGGCTACGAGATCAAGGTCAACCTGATCAACTGCCACTACCCGGTGACGCAGGATTCGTTCATGCTGCAGTGGGGGCTGACGGTCGAAAAGCCCAAGGGGCTCGACGACGAGACCGCCCAGAACCTCGCCCGGACCATGGCCGATTTCTTCGGTGACGGTTTCCTGCAGGACGTGGAGATCTGGAAGCACAAGTCCAAGGTCGAGAATCCGCTGCTGTGCGAGGAGGACGGCCCGGTCTATCAGCTGCGGCGCTGGTACGAGCAGTTCTACGTCGACGTCGCCGAGGTGACCGAGAAAATGACCCAGCGCTTCGAGTTCGAGGTCGATACGACCAAGGCCAACGAGGCATGGGAGGCCGAGGTCGAGGAGAACCTGCGGCGTAAACGCGAAGAAGAGGCCGCCGCGGCGGACGCCGACCAGGCGGAGGCGGGAGTCTGATATGCCGAGCTGGGCGAAAGCACCCGACTTCGCCGACCAGCCCGCGCGGCGGGACGCGGTGCGGGCCCAGACGGCGGTGGACCGGGAACGGTATCTGGAGGAAGGCCTGACACCGCTGCGGTGCCAGGCCTGCCACACCGAGGTACTGGTGCGCAAGAGCAGTGCGCGCCAGACCTCGGTGCAGTGGACCGAGAACCCGGCCGCCGCCTGCCCGGTCTTCGCCGAGCTCGAGGCCAAGGGGCACGGACCCGGCCGGCCGGATACCTGCGACCGGTTGCAGAAGACCATCAAATGGGCCGTGGACGAGGGCGTTCTCGACGTGCCGAAGTAGGCGGACGCCGACCTCGCGGATGAATGCGGCCGGTTCCGGGCGCAGTCCCGGGAGTGGGCCGACGTCTCGACTGAGCAGACGTTCGCAATGGGACACGGCGGAGCAGTTCGATATACCCGAAGCGAAGACGAACCTGTCACGTACCGTCGAATGCGTGGAGCGGGGCGAGGAAACGGTGAGCAGCCGGGCCGGGCATGCTGTGGCCGAGGTTGTGCCATCGGTCAGGCGCGCCGAACGTAGCGGGCGGGGTTCCCTGCGCGGTGCATCGACCCTTGGAGCCGATTGGGATTCGGAAGAGACGAATACGGCGATTGCCGTCGACTTCGATACACCGGAATGAGCCTGCTCCGCTCGCGCGACGGCAGCTCGACGGCTGCCGTCGCACGAACACTTTCAGCGGGCTCCGGCTGAGCCTTCGTCAGCGGCGGGAGCCGCGTTCCCGGTACATCCGGCGCTGTTCTTTGCGGATACCGCGCCACGCCCGTTCGCGTTCGGCGCGCAGCCGCTTGTCCGTCCGGGCCTCCATCCAGGCGTTCTCCCGGGCGAGTTTGCGATAGTTGTCCAGCCGGCGTGCGGTGATCACACCCGCCTCGACCGCCTCGCGGACAGCGCAGCCCGGCTCGGCTTCGTGCGCGCAGTCGTCGAAACGGCACTGGGCCGCGAGTTCCGCGATATCGCTGAAGGTTTTGCCGATCCCCTCGGCGGCATCCCGGACACCGACGCCCCGGAGCCCGGGGGTATCGATGAGAGTGCCGCCGCCGGGCAGCGGTCGCAGCTCCCGGTGCACAGTGGTGTGCCGGCCCTTCCGGTCGGTGGCGCGTACCGCGTTCGTGGCGAAGATATCCGCGCCCAGCAGCGTGTTCGCCAGGGTGGACTTGCCGGCGCCGGACGGCCCGAGCAGCGCCACGGTGCCGTCCAGCACCGCGGTGAGCACCTCGAGACCGGCCCCGGTCTCGGCGCTCACCGCCAGGACGGTGGCCCCGGGCGCGACCGCGCGGACCTCCTCCAGCGGCAGCTGCGGCGCGGCGTCGGCCTTGGTGAGGACGACGACCGGCTGCGCGCCGCTCTCCCAGGCCAGGGCGAGCAGGCGTTCGATCCGTCCGAGGTCCACATCGCCGTCGGCCGGGGCGCAGATCAGCACCGTATCGACATTGGCGGCCAGGATCTGGCCTTCCGAACGCCCCGACGCCGCCGACCGGGCGACCGCCGACCGGCGGGGCAGCAGGGCGCGGACATGAGACCGGTTGTCCAGGCACACCCAGTCGCCGGTGCACAGGCCACTGATCTCGGAATCCGAACGCGGACAGACGGCCCGCGCGGGACCGGTGGGAGTTACGACATCGCATTCGCCGCGATCCATCCGCACGATACGCGCCGGAACCCATTCCGGATCCGGGAGCGGGAGGTAGTGCGCGGCTACGGCTTCGGTCCAGCCGTACGGGACGAGCAGGTCGAAATCGACCATGGTGGGAAGAATCCTTCGTCGGGCGCCGAACCCGACCGGGTTCAGCGAGGTGAGTTCGAGGGGGAGAACGATGCGGCGGCACCGACCGATCCGGTCTGCCGCGCGGTGACAATCCGTTCGACCGTCACGTTCTCCACCTCCTCACGACTCGCTGTTGCCCGGTAACTCTGGCACGCCGCCGCCGTGGCGCGCAATCCTTTTTCGTATGGAGCCTCAGGCGGTACGCGCCGGCCGCTTCGGGGTGCCGAAGAGCTGGGCGTCGCCGTGGGCGCGTTTGAAGTAGAGGTGCGCGTCGTGTTCCCAGGTGATGGCGATACCGCCGTGCAATTGAATGGTTTCCGCGGCGATGGCCGAATACGCCTCGGAGCACTGGTGGCGGGCGACCCAGACGTCCTCGGCGGCAGACGGAGCTTCCTCGGCCACGGCGAAGGCCGCGACCAAGGCCGCGGATTTAGCGGATTCGGCCAGTACGTACATATCGGCCATCCGGTGCTTGAGCGCCTGGAAGCTGCCGATCACCCGGCCGAACTGCACCCGCGACTTGGTGTACTCGACCGTTGCCTCCAGGCAGTATTCGGCCGCGCCGACCTGTTCGGCCGCCAGCGCCGCCCAGGCGATCCGGCGCAGGCGTTCGATGATCGGGCCGGGTTCGGACTCGCCGAGCCGCCGGGCCGGAGTGGCGGCGAAGGTGATCTCGGAAAGCGCGCGGGAGGGGTCCATGGGCGCCGCCCGCCGGCGCTCGACTCCGGCGGCGGACGGATCCACCTCGAACAGCCCGGCCTCCGTCACCACGATCAGGACGTCGGCGCTGGTGCCGTGGAGTACGTAATGGGCCGTGCCGTGCAGCGTTTCCCCCTCGGCCCGCACACCGAACTCGTCCCAGCCCCGCGCCGCGGCCCAGCAGAGCGCGAGGGTGCTGCTGCCCTCGGCCACCGCGGGCAGCAGCCGGGCGCAGGCATCGGTGTCACCCGACAGCAGCACCGCCTGCGCGCCCAGGACCGCGGAGCCGAGCATCGGCACATCGGCCAGTGTGCGGCCGAGCTCACCGACCACCAGCAGCGATTCCACGAGCCCGGCGCCGAAACCGCCGTACTCCTCGGGAATCGCCAGTGCGGCCACCCCGACCTGTTCACACAGCTGGGCCCACAGCCGGGTGTCGTATCCCAGGTCGGTGTCCATGGCCGCGCGGATACCCGTGCGGGCATCCCGTTTGGCCAGCAGTCCGCGGACCGCCGACACCAGCTCCTGCTGTTCCTCGCTGATCATCATCTTCTCCGTAGGTTTCCGGACGGATACGCCGGCGGGGCGTCCGGCCGGGTCGTGCGACGGCCGCTGGTTCTCCGGTCAGGTGAGCGCGCCGGACGGGTCCGCCGCGAGTCCGGCGCGCAGTGCGCCGGCGATCCGGCCGCGGTGCAGATCCGGGGTGCCCCAGGCGGTGCGCAGGGCGGTGACCCGGGTCAGCCACAGGGACAGGTCGTATTCCGCGGTGTAGCCGATGGCGCCGTGGACCTGCAGGGCCGTGCGGGCCGCCCGGTAGGCGGCGTCGGCGCAGGCCACGGCCGCCGCGGAGATATCGCGGGCCCGATGGGGGGTGCCGGTGGTCAGCGCGGCCCGGTAGAGCAGCGGTTCGGCGAGGTCGACGGCGATGAGGACATCGGCGAGTTTCTGCTTGACGGCCTGGAACTCCCCGATGGGGCGGCCGAACTGTTTGCGCTGCTTGACGTAGTCGGTGGACGCCTCGAGCAGCGCCTTACCCGCGCCGAGCAGCTGGGCCGCATTGGCCAGCGCACCGTGATCGAAACCGGCCGCGATCGCCGCGGCGACCTCCGGCCCCTCGGCGAGGAGTTCGTCCGGCTCGACCACGAACAGCCGCCGGGCCGGGTCCACCGAGCGCACCGGTTCGCCCGCGTGGCCCGTGTACAGGCGGTCGCCGTCGGCGAGCAGTACGAGGTCGACGCGGTCGGCGTCCGGTGCCAGGGCCCGGCCGGTATCTCCGCCGAAGGCGAGGGTGACGGTGAGCGTGCCCTCCGAGATACCGGGCAACCAGCGCTGGGCCGGTGCGGGGTCGGTGCCGGCCAGGGCCTGGAGCAGGGCGGGCACCGCGGCGGCCGATTCGACCAGCGGGCCGGGCGCCGCGGCGCGGCCCACTTCGAGGAACGCCACCAGCTGATCGAGGGGTTCGGCGCCGAGGCCGCCGTACTCCTCGGCGATGGTCAAACCGAACGCCCCGGCGGCGGCCAGCTGCTCGGTCAGCGCGCGGCCGGGAGCCGGGTCGCCGGCACTCCACGCCCGCACCGCCGCGGGGGTCTTCCCCGATTCGAACAGTTTGCGGATACTGGCGCCGAAGTCCAGATGTTCCGGGCTGAGCGCGAACTTCACCGGCCGCCTCCTCTCGGTAGGCCGAGGAGTCGCTCGGCGATGATATTGCGTTGGATTTCGTTGGTACCGGCGTAGATCGGGCCGGAGAGCGAGAAGAGATAGCCGTCGGTCCACCGGCTCGCCTGCTCGGCGCGCGACCCCAGCAGTTCGAGCGCGGTCTCGTGCATGGCGATATCCAGTTCGGACCAGAACACCTTGGTGATCGACGATTCCGCACCGAGTTTGCCGCCCTCGTTCAGCCGGGTGACGGTGCCGAAGGTGTGCAGGCGGTAGGCCTCGCTGCCGATCCAGGCGTCCACCACGGCGTCGCGGGCGGCGGTACCGGTATCACCGGATTCGGTCCACAGGTCGATCAAGCGCTGTGCGGTCGCGCTGAACCGGCCGGGACTGCGCAGCGAAAGGCCGCGTTCGTTGCTGGAGGTGCTCATGGCCACCCGCCAGCCCTCGTTCGGGGCGCCGATCACATCACTGTCCGGGACGAAGACATCGTCGAGGAAGATCTCCGCGAACCCGGGCTCGCCGTCGAGCTGCGGGATCGGCCGTACCGTCACGCCCTCGGCGGTGAGCGGGAACATCAGGTAGGTGAGGCCGCGGTGCCGCTCGGCCTCCGGGTCGCTGCGGAACAGGCCGAAGGCCCAGTCGGCGAAGGCCGCCCGGGAACTCCAGGTCTTCTGCCCGCTGAGGACCCAGCCGCCCTCGGTGCGCCGGGCGGTGGACCGGATACCGGCCAGATCGCTACCGGCCTCCGGCTCCGACCATGCCTGAGCCCAGATATCGTCGCCGCGCGCCATCCGCGGCATGATCCGTTCCAGCTGCTCGGGGGTGCCGTGTTCGAAAAGTGTGGGCGCCAGCAGGAAGATGCCGTTCTGGCTCACCCGGCCCGGCGCGCCCGCCGCGTAGTACTCCTGCTCGAACAGCACCCATTCCAGCAGCGAGGCATCCCGGCCACCGTATTCCTCCGGCCAGGAGACCGCCGAGAGCCGGGCGTCGGCGAGGGTGCGTTCCCAGGCGCGATGGGCTTCGAAGCCCGCCGCGGTGTCCATCGAGGGCAGCGGTTCGGCGGGCACCCGGTCGGCCAGGAATTCGCGGACCTCCCGCTGGAATTCCCGGGTGTTGTCGTCGAGATCGAGATCCATCTAGGCTTTCCCGTCCTTGGTCGTAGCGGCCGAGCTCGCCTGGGCCTTCATTGTTTTGGCGTTCATCCCGCCGAGGGAGTCGGCGCCGACCTCGGCGTTGTGCGCGTGCGCGAAATGGTGCAGGCCGAAAACCGAATCCATACCCGCGCGCATACCCATGAGGTCTTCGGCCTGGTTGACCGCCTTCTTGGTGAGTGCCAGCCCGAACTGCGGCATCCCGGCGATCTTCTCCGCCAGCGCCATGGTCTCGGTTTCCAGTTCCTCGCGCGGGACGACCCGGTTCACCATGCCCCATTCCTTGGCCTGGGCGGCGTCGAAACGGTCGCCGGTGAACAGGAATTCCTTGGCGGCCCGCGGCCCCATCACCCAGGGGTGGGCGAAGTATTCGACGCCCGGAATACCCATGCGCACCACGGGGTCGGAGAAGAACGCGTCGTCGGCGGCGATGATCAGATCACAGACCCAGGCCAGCATGAGCCCGCCCGCGATACACGCACCTTGCACCATGGCGATGGTGGGTTTGGGGATCTCCCGCCAGCGGCGGCACATCCCGAGATACACCTCCATCTCGCGGGCGAAGCGCTGGTCGCCGCCCGGCCGGCCCACATGGTCCCACCAGAGCACGGCCTTGTTCGGGTATTTCACGTGGTGGTCGCGGCCGGGGGTGCCCAGATCGTGGCCCGCGCTGAAATGTTTGCCGTTACCGGCCAGCACGATGACCTTGACCTCGGGATCCTCCACCGCGCGCTCGAACGCGGCGTCGATCGCGTAGGTCATCACCGAGTTCTGCGCGTTGCGGTAGCCGGGCCGGTTCAGGGTGACGACCGCGACCGCGCCCCGGCGTTCGTAGGTCACCACATCCGGTTCGTAGGGGATGGTTCCGCCCTCGTCCGGGGTACTCGGGGCACTGTTGTCCGACATTACGAATTCTCCTCACGTAGCTGGCGTTTGAGCACCTTGCCGGCGGCGTTGTAGGGCAGCTCGTCGCGGAACTCGACGAAACGCGGCACCTTGAAATTGGCCAGCACCTCGGTGGCATGGGAGAACACCTGGTCCTCCGTGAGTGTGGCGCCCGGTTTACGGACCACATAGGCCTTGCCCACCTCGCCCATCCGTTCGTCGGGCACGCCGATCACCGCGCAGACGGCCACGCCGTCCAATCCGGCGAGGGCCTGTTCCACTTCGGCGGGGTAGACATTGAAACCACCGCTGACGTACATGTCCTTGAGCCGGTCGGTGATCTTCAGGTATCCGCGGTCGTCGATCTCCCCGATATCACCGGTGTGCAGCCAGCCGTCGGCATCGATGGTCTTCGCGGTGCTCTCCGGGTCGTCGAGGTAACCGAGCATCACATTGGGCCCGCGCAGCAGTATCTCGCCGGCCTCGCTCAGTTTCAGCTCGAAACCGGCTATCGGGCGGCCGCTGGTAGCGGAGATGATTTCGGCGGGATCGTCGGCCCGGCACATGGTGCCGAAACCGGTGGATTCCGAGAGGCCGTAGGCGGTGAGTACCACGTCGAAATTCAGTTCCGCCCGCATCCGTTCGACCAGGGCCACCGGTACCGGTGCCGCCCCGGTCACCGCGACCCGCAGAGTGCTCAGGTCGTATCCACCGCGGTCCGGGAAGTCCAGGATGGACCGGTAGATGGTGGGCGGCCCGGGTAGGACGCTGATCTTCTCCTGGTCGATGAGCCGCATGGTGGTGGGCACGTCGAAAACGATCTGCGGCACCATGGTCGCCCCGGTGAGTACGCAGGCCAGGATTCCGGCCTTGTAGCCGAAGCTGTGGAAGAACGGGTTGACGATCAGGTAGTTGTCGTCGCTGTTCAGCGTCGCGCATTCGGTCCACCCGCGGACCGCCGACAGCGACTGCCGGTGCGCGATCAGTACGCCTTTGCTGCGCCCGGTGGTGCCGGAGGTGAACAGGATGTCGGAGAGGTCGTCGGGGCTCACCGATTCGGCCCGTTCGCGCGCCTGTTCCCGGGTGACGCTCATGCCGATCTCCGCCAGTTGCGACCAGTTCAGTGCCTCGGTCACCGGTTGTTCCGCGCCCTCGACCGGAAGTACGACCACGGTGTCGATGCGCAGATCCGGGGCGGCGGCGCGGAGTTCGGCGAGCCGGTCTCGTTTCAGGAAGGTTCCGGCGACGAACAGGGCCTTCGCGTCCACCCGCCGCAGCACATCGACCACTTCGTCGGCGACATAGCGGGTGTTGAGCGGGACCAGTGTGGCGCCGGCGTAGTGCGCGCCGAGCGCGGATATCACCCAGTGGAAGGTGTTGGGCGACCAGATCGCCACCCGGTCGCCGGTGCGTATGCCGCGGGCGAGCAGCGCGCGGGCCACGTCCTGTACCTGTTCGAGCAGTTCGGCCCAGCCGAGCCGGACGGGGCCGTCGGCCAGCGCGGGCGCCGTGCCGAAGGTGGCGGCGGCAGTGTGCAGCGCCCGGGGTGTGGTGCGGTCCGGCGGCGGTGTGTGCGCGGGGGATGTCACGGGTGTCCTCGATCTCGTGCGGCCGTGTGCGGTGCGCGGGTCTACAAAGCAAGTGCTTGGTAGGTTATCCTACCGGCGTGGGTGCTATCCAGACCTCAGAATCCGGTACCGGCCGCGACGGCGCCGGGCGATCGGCCGTTCCGGCCGCCGGGGCGCGGGTGACCGCGGAACGAACCAGCGTGGCCGCACTGACCGACGGCGAATTCGCCGCGCGGGTCCGGGACTGGCTCGACGAACAGCTCAGCGGCGAGTTCCGGCAATTGCGCGGCCTCGGCGGCCCGGGTCGCGAACACGAGGCCTTCGACGAACGCCTGGAATGGGACCGGGCCCTGGCGGCCGCGGGCTGGACCTGCCTCGGCTGGCCGGTCGAATACGGCGGACGCGAGGCGAGCGTGCGCCAGCAGATCATCTTCCACGAGGAATACGCCAGGGCGAACGCGCCGGCCCG
The DNA here is from genome assembly GCF_977089955.1 of Nocardia sp. X0981. Classification (NCBI taxonomy): domain Bacteria; kingdom Bacillati; phylum Actinomycetota; class Actinomycetes; order Mycobacteriales; family Nocardiaceae; genus Nocardia; species Nocardia sp. X0981. The sequence goes on from NZ_OZ372435.1 coordinate 1,855,248, forward strand.
GGTCTCCCATGTGGGCGAGGAACTGCTCGGCCCGACACTGCTGGCCTTCGGCACCGCCGCCCAGCGCGAGCGCTTCCTTCCGGGCATTCGTACGGTGACGGAACTGTGGTGCCAGGGGTACTCGGAACCGGGCGCCGGATCCGACCTCGCCGCGGTGTCCACCTCGGCCCGGCTGGACGGGGACCGGTGGACGATCAACGGCCAGAAGATCTGGACCTCCCTGGCGCATGTGGCCGACTGGTGTTTCGCGGTATGCCGGACCGAGCCGGGTTCCAAACGTCACAAAGGTCTTTCGTATCTGCTGGTGCCGATGGATCAGCCCGGTATCGAGGTCCGGCCGATCGTGCAGCTCACCGGCACCTCGGAATTCAACGAGGTGTTCTTCGACAACGCCCACACCGACGCCGGCCTGGTCGTCGGCGAACCCGGTGACGGCTGGCGGGTCGCCATGGGCACGCTGAACGTGGAACGTGGAATCTCAACCCTGGGCCAGCAGATCCGTTTCGCCCGGGAACTCGCCGCCATCGAGGAACTGGCCCGCGAGTCGGGCGCGCTCGACGATCCGCTGCTGGCGGACCGGATCGACCAGGCCTGGGTGGGGCTGCGCGTGCTGCGTGCCCACGCCATGCGCACCATGGCCGAAACCGCCGACGACGGTGGGCAGGCGTCGGTGGGCAAACTGCTCTGGGCGAATTGGCACCGGGGCCTCGGGGAACTCGCCATGGCGGTGCGTGGCGCCGCCGGGTTGGTCGCCGCCGACGGCGACCTGGACGAATGGCAGCGGCTGTATCTGTTCACCCGCGCCGACACGATCTACGGAGGTTCGAACGAAGTGCAGCGCAACATCATTTCCGAGCGGGTGCTCGGCCTGCCGCGGGAGGCCCGGCAGTGAGCGGGTCGCTATCGGTCGCGCCGCGGCAGACCCCCGGCCACGGGTTGCTCACCGGCCGCCGCGCCGTGGTGACCGCGGCCGCCGGTACCGGTATCGGTTCCGCTACGGCCCGGCGGTTACTGGCCGAGGGGGCCGATGTGGTGGTCTCGGATTGGCACGAGCGGCGCCTGGAGGCCACCCGGGCCGAGCTGGCCGCCGAGTTCGCCGAGCGCAAGGTCCATGCCGTCGCCTGTGACGTCTGCAATACCGAACAGGTGGACGAATTGGTGCGCGGGGCCGCGGCCACCCTCGGCGGGATCGATATCTTCGTCAACAATGCCGGTCTCGGCGGGGAGACTCCGGTGGTCGATATGACCGACGAACAGTGGGATCGGGTGCTGGACGTGACCCTCAACGGGACGTTCCGGTGCACTCGCGCGGCACTGAACTATTTCCGCGCCGCCGGGCACGGCGGTGTGATCGTCAACAATGCCAGTGTGCTGGGCTGGCGGGCCCAGTACGGCCAGGCGCACTATGCCGCGGCCAAGGCCGGGGTGATGGCGCTGACCAGGTGCAGTGCGGTGGAGGCGGCCGAACTGGGGGTGCGGATCAACGCGGTGTCGCCGAGTATCGCCCGGCACGCGTTCCTGGACAAGACCAGTTCCGCCGAACTGCTCGACCGGCTCTCCGAGCGGGAAGCGTTCGGCCGGGCGGCCGAACCGTGGGAGGTCGCGGCCACCATCGCCATGCTGGCCAGCGATTACACCACCTATCTCACCGGTGAAGTGGTTTCGATCTCCAGCCAGCGCGCCTGAAGTCGGACCGGTGCGTTCTGTGCGTGTCATCCGCCGGCCGCCGGAATTTCCGCGTTCCGCGGAACCGGGCCGGGTCCGCCCGCGTCGAAAAGAGCGGGAAACGTTGGAAGCCGGCGTTTCACCGTGTCGCGGGCCCGGCCGGGTCCGGCTCCGAGTGGAGGGGGGAGCCGGAACCGCCGGGTCCGCGTCGTTTCCGGGTGAGCTGTACCAAGCAAATGCTTGGTTGTATTATGGCGGGGTGACCGCACCAGACCCCGCGAAACCGACCCGGCGAACCGAACTGCTCGACTTGGCGGCCGAACTGTTCGCCGAACGGGGCGTGCGCGCCACCACGGTGCGTGATATCGCCGATGCCGCCGGCATCCTCTCCGGCAGTCTCTACCACCATTTCTCCTCCAAAGAGGGAATGGTGGACGAGATCCTGCGCGGTTTCCTCGACGAATTGTTCGGGCGTTACCGCGAAATCGTTGCCGCCGGACTGAATTCGCGCGCGACCCTGGAAGCTCTGGTGCAAGCCTCCTATGAGGCCTTCGACCGCTCCCACGCCGCCGTCGCCATCTACCAGTCCGAGGCCAAACGCCTCCGGTCCGCCGAGCGCTTCGCCTATATCGACGACTACAACCGCGAATTCCGGGAACTGTGGCGGCGCGTGCTCAGCAACGGAGTCGCCGATGGAAGTTTCCGGCCCGAACTCGATATCGACCTGGCCTACCGCTTCCTCCGGGACACGGTGTGGGTGGCCGTTCGCTGGTACCGGCCCGGCGGCGGATCACTCACCGTCGACACCCTCGCCAAGCAGTACCTCACCATCGTGCTCGACGGGCTCACCGTGCCCGGCCACACCGATTAGGAGACACCCATGGCAACAGCTGCCCGCCGCCCCTATACGCCGCTGCGCGAGGCGTATGTGATCGACGCGGTGCGCACCCCGGTCGGTAAGCGCGGCGGCGCGCTGGCCGAGGTACACCCGGCGGATCTCGGCGCGGCCGCGCTGCGGGGCCTGCTGGGGCGCAACTCCGTCGATCCGGCCCAGGTGGACGACGTGATCGTGGGCTGCGTCGACAATATCGGCCCGCAGGCGGGCAATATCGGCCGGACCGCCTGGCTGGCCGCCGGATACCCGGAAGAAGTCCCCGGGGTCACCGTCGACCGGCAGTGCGGTTCGAGCCAGCAGGCCATCAACTTCGGCGCCCAGGCCATCATGAGCGGTACGGCCGAGGTGATCGTGGCCGGCGGTGTGCAGAACATGAGCGCCATCCCGATCTCCGCGGCCATGCTGGCCGGTAAGGAGTACGGATTCGACTCCCCGTTCGTGGGCGCGAAAGGGTGGGATCACCGCTACGGCACCGCTGAGGTCTCCCAATTCCGGGGTGCCCAGATGATCGCCGAGAAGTGGGGGATCACCCGGGAGGATATGGAGCGCTGGGCGCTGCGCAGCCATGAACGCGCCCGGGCCGCCATCGGAGCGGGACGTTTCGACAAAGAGATCGTCCCGGTCGGTGACTTCTGGATCGACCAGGGCCCCCGGGAGACCAGCCTGGAGAAGATGGCCTCCCTGCCCCCACTCGAGGAAGGCAGCCCGCTCACCGCCGCCGTGGCCTCGCAGATCTCCGACGGTGCCAGCGCCACCCTGCTCGCCTCGGAATGGGCGGTCGAAGAATACGGCCTGACCCCGCGCGCCCGGATCGTTCACGTCAGCGCCCGCGGCGCCGACCCGCTGTACATGCTCACCGCCCCCATCCCCGCGACCAAATGGGCACTGGAGAAGACGGGCCTGACCATCGACGATATCGACGTGGTCGAGATCAACGAGGCCTTCGCCCCCGTGGTGCTGGCCTGGTTGAAGGAGACCGGCGCCGACCCGGAGAAGGTGAACGTCAACGGTGGCGCGATCGCGCTCGGCCATCCGCTCGGCGCGACCGGGGCCAAACTGTTCGCGACTCTGCTCAACGAACTGGAACGGATCAACGGCCGCTACGGACTGCTCACCATCTGCGAGGGCGGCGGCACGGCCAACGTGACGATCATCGAACGCTGTGCCTGATTGCGGCGCCTGCGGCGCCGCGGGGTCGAGCCCCCTTGGCGTCGCCTTTCAGCCCCCGAGACTCGCGCCTGCTGTGTTTATCGGCGCGCTGGCGCGCGCGGGGTCGAGCCCCTGAGGCGTCGCCTTTCAGCCCCCGAGACTCGCGCCTGCGGCGCATGCGCTTCGGGGGCTGAAAGGCGACGCGGGCTCGGCCCTTTGTGGGCCTCGCTGAACTCGGCGCTGTGTGGGGGTGGGGTAGGGATCGCGAGCCGCTGTGTGGGGGCGGGGTAGGGATCGCGAGCCGCTGTGTGGGGGTGGGTGGGGTAGGGGATCGCGAGCCGCTGTGTGGTGCTTCGGGTGTGTGGCGGGTATCGCACCCGGCGGCCTGGAATAGATAGTTAGCCTATGTAATTATATTGGGGGTGCGGCCGGACCCGATGACCGATGTGGACGGCACCGTTGTCGATCTGCTGGTCATCGCGGGCCGGCTCACACGCGCGGTGGGAACGCTCAGTGCCGACGACCTGCCGCGCGCCACCGTGCGCGCACTGGCAGTGCTCGAGGAACACGGTTCGCTGCGCGTCAGCGAATTCGCTCGTATCGATCGCACGTCACAACCCACGGCTACCGTGCTCATCGGCCGGCTGGTGGGGGAGGGCTACGCCTCCCGGCACCGTGATCCGGGCGATTCCCGCGCTGTCGTCGTCCAACTCACCCCGGCCGGGCATGCCCGGCTCGCCGCATCCCGCGCGGCCATGCGCGAGGCGCTGTCCGGTCCGCTACCCGGTTTCGACGCCGAACGTCTGGCCGGACTCGCCACCGATCTGCGGGAACTATTGGCGGCGATACGGCAATCGGCCGGGATCCACCCGTCACCGAGGAAACACCGATGAGCATCACGACCAGTGCGGCCGCCGCGCCGCCCAGCACATCGACCGGGCAGCCGAAGGCGGTCTGGGCCGTCGCCTTCGCCAGCGTTATCGCGTTCATGGGCATCGGCCTGGTCGATCCGATTCTCAAACCCATCGGTGAACAGTTGAACGCCACACCGGCACAGGTATCGCTGCTGTTCACCAGCTATATGCTCGTCACCGGCGTGGCCATGCTGGTCACGGGTGTGGTCTCCAGCCGTTTCGGCGCCAAACGCACCCTGCTGGCCGGGCTGGCTCTGATCATCGTGTTCGCGGCGCTGGCCGGGCTCTCGGGTACCGTCGGCCAGATCGTCGGCTTCCGGGCGGGCTGGGGTCTGGGCAACGCGCTGTTCATCGCGACCGCGCTGGCCACCATCGTCGGCGCCGCCAGCGGCGGTGTCGCGCGCGCCATCATCCTCTACGAAGCGGCGCTCGGTATCGGTATCGCCACCGGCCCCCTGCTCGGCGGCCTGCTGGGCGGAATCAGCTGGCGTGGGCCGTTCTTCGGGGTATCGGTGCTGATGGCCGCCGCGTTCGTCGCCATCGTCGTGCTGCTTCCGGAAGGGCCGCGCGCCGCGAAACCCACCTCGTTCACCGCTCCCTTCAAAGCCCTGCGCCACCGTGGGCTCCTGACAGTGAGCGTGACCGCCCTGCTGTACAACTTCGGTTTCTTCACTCTGCTCGCCTATACCCCGTTCCCGCTGGATATGGGCACCTACGCCATCGGCTTCATCTTCTGCGGCTGGGGCATCCTGCTCGCCGTGGCCTCGGTATTCCTCGCGCCGCGGCTGCAACGGTGGTTCGGCACCCTGCCGATGATCGCGCTGGCGGTCGGTCTGTTCGCCGCGGACCTGGCGGTGATGGCGCTGTTCGCCGAGCACAAACCGGTGCTGATCGCCGGAGTGGTGCTCGCGGGCCTGTTCCTCGGCGTGAACAACACCCTGATCACCGAGGCCGTGATGATCTCCGCGCCGGTGGAACGCTCCACCGCGTCCGCCGCCTACAGTTTCGTCCGGTTCGCCGGTGGCGCCGCCGCGCCGTGGCTGGCCGGCAAACTCGGCGAAACCAGTGTTGCGCTGCCCTTCTGGGTGGGAGCGGGATGCACCGCCGCGGCCGTAGTGGTCCTACTGGCCGGCCGCCGCGCTCTCGCCCATATCGACGACCACGACCCGGCCCCGCACAGTATCGAGGAAGCGCAGGCCGTCACGGTCGGTGACTGACCTCCACGAGAGGTCGTCGACAGGCCCCGCCCACCGGCGGGGCCTGTGCTTTTTCGTGCCGTGGCGTGCCCTCCCGGCGTAGGGTCGGAGGATATGACCGGAGCACAGCGAGACGGAGTCCGGATCGAAACGATTCAGAAGCGGGTGCGGGTCTACTTCGGTGGCCGGCTGGTCGCCGATACCGTCCGGCCCGTGCTGGTCTGGGAAAACCCCCACTATCCGGCCTACTACATACCGGTGGCCGATCTGCGCGCGAAACTCGAAGCCGACGGCAGCACCCGCCGTTCGCAACGGCGCGGCGAGGGAATCGGCTACGACGTCGTCGTAGACGGGGTCACGGCGCCGGGTGCCGCTCTGCGCTATCCGGACTCACCGGAGCCGGCGTTGCGTGATCTGGTGCGATTGGACTGGGACGCGATGGACGAATGGTTCGAGGAGGACGAACCGATCTACGTCCATCCGCGCAGTCCGTACTCGCGGGTCGACATCCTGGCGAGTTCCCGGCACGTACGGGTGGAACTCGACGGCGTGACCCTGGCGGATTCGCGCTCACCGCGGATTCTGTTCGAGACGGGCCTGCCCGCCCGCTTCTACCTGCCGCTCACGGATATCCGGATGGACCTGTTGCGGCCTTCGCGGACCCGCACCCGATGCCCCTACAAGGGGAACGCGGAATACTGGAACGTCCGGATCGGTGAAACGGAATACCCCGACCTGGTGTGGATCTACCGCCATCCGACACCGGAGAGCCAGAAGATCGCCGGACTGGCGTGCTTCTACAACGAGAAGGTCGATCTGTACCTCGACGGAGAACTGCAGGAGCGGCCACGCACCCCTTTCGGCGACTGATAGGCCGCATCCGGGGGCTTCTCTCCTGGAGAAGCCCCCGAAAGCCGTGGGCACGCCGTATCCGCTTCGAGGGTTGAAAGCCGGCGCGAGCCCGGGTGCCGCGGTGTCGCGACCCGGTCCCGGCCGGGCGGTTCAGGTCGCGGATTCGGCGGTACGGGGCAGCGCGGCGAGGGTGTCGATCCGATGCAGGGCATCCGTGACGATCCGGTCGATCAGCTCCTGGCAGCTCGGCAGATCGTCCAGGATGCCGGTCACCTGACCGGCGGCCAATACTCCGGCCTCGGTATTCCCCTCGACCAGGCCCGCACGCAGCAGCATGGGGGTGTTGGCCGCCATGACGACCTGCGACCAGGTGAGATCCTTGGTTTTGCGCATGGCGAGGCCGTCGCGAACCAGAGTGGACCATTTCATACCGGTCATACTCTTGAAGCGGGCGGCATTACCCACGGCGGCGGTGAGTCCGCGGATCCGGCCGGAGTTCTCCAACTTCTGCACCAATTCGGTGTTCAGCACCCGGTGCGGCATTCCGTCGACCTTGGTGGAGACCACTGTCTCGCCCAGTTGCCGGCGCAGGTACTCCTGTTTCACCGAATCGGGGACGCTGCTCTCCCGGGTGAGCAGGAAACGGGTACCCATGGCGATACCGGCGGCGCCGTAGGCCAGGGCGGCGGCCAGGCCGCGGCCGTCGAAGAAACCGCCCGCCGCCACCACCGGGATATCCACCGCGTCCAGCACCGAGGGCAGCAGCAGGGTGGTCGCCACCGGACCGGTGTGCCCGCCGCCTTCCCCGCCCTGCACCACCACCGCGTCGGCGCCCCAGGACGCGACCTTCACCGCGTGCTTGGCCGCGCCGATCGACGGGATGACCACGACGCCCGCGTCCTTGAGTTTCGCGATGAGCTCTTTCTTCGGTGCCAGCGCGAACGAGGCGACCTTCACGTTCTCGCGGATCAGCAGGTCGATCCGTTCCGAGGCGTCGGAGGCGTCGGCGCGGATGTTCACGCCGAACGGTTTGCCGGTCTGCGCCTTGGTCTTGGCAATGGCCGCTTCCAGTTCGGCGTAGGTCATGGTGGCCGAAGCCAGAATGCCCAGGCCGCCCGCGTTCGAGGTCGCGGAGACCAGGCCCGGCCCGGCCACCCAGCCCATCCCGGTCTGCACGATGGGGTGCTCGATGCCGACCAGTTCGGTCAGCGGGGTCCGTATCCGGGAGGTCATCGCGGTACCTCCTTCTCGCGAATCTTCTTCGGGTCCAGCACTTCGCGGATCAGCCGCAGTTCCTCCGCGGTCGGTAGCCGGGTGGTACCGGCCGTATCCAGCTCCGCGATCTCGAACGAGGTGTTCTCCGCGACCTCGTCGGCGGTCACCCCCGGGTGCAGGCCGAGCGCGCGCATGGTGTGTCCAGGACCGTTGAAATCGAAGACGCCCAGATTGCTGACCACTCGGTGGATGTGGTGGAAGCGGAAGGCGGGATTGCCGGGGTCGATCTTGTCGTAACCGACGCCGGCGACGATATCGACCTGCTCGCCGAACACCCGCTTGCTGTGCCGTCCCACCCAGTAGCTGGTCGGGTGGTTGATGGTGTTACCGGGTGCGCCGCGTACCCCGAACATCTGCCGGGTCGGCTGTTGCAGTGGTCCGAAGGCCGACAGGTTCTGATTGCCGAAGCGGTCGATCTGGTTGGCGCCCATGACCACATGGCGGCGACCGGAAGCCAGGACGTCGAAAACCTTGCGGAAGGGAATCCAGCCCTCGATGGGCGCTCTACCGCCCAACGGCGGGGTTTCGGCGAGGAAGAGGGCCTCGCCGTCGGAGAGCAGCAGGTCGGGCGCGAAGGTGAGTTTCGCCAGGCGCGCACCCAGCTGTGCCATGGGGGTCATAGGGCTGGCGAAGATCTCCCCGGCGTCGCGGAAGATCTCGGCGCAGGCGACCGCGCACACCTCGGCCCGGGTGATGGTTTCGGTGCTGGTCACAGCTCCTCCTTGAATCGCGCGACGGCAGCCTGGTAGTCGTCTTCCGAGCCGCTGAGGTAGGTATCGACGAAGGTCTGCCACGTTTCCGGCGCGCCGGCGGCTTCCACGTAGTGACGCTGGAATTTCTCGTCCCGGCCGTAACTTTCACCGGCGAGGGTGAAATGTGCGCCGTTCGGGGCCTCGGCCACCGCGTCGACCATCATGCGATTGAGCAGCAGAGCCTGCGGCGGAACGGATTTCACCAGTTCCTCGGTGTCCACGAGACGCTCGACCGTGAGGTAGCGCTTTTCGGCCGCCATGCAGAAGAGGTCGTCCATATAGGGGTCCACGCCCTGGTACGCGGCATTACCGTGGACGTCGCCGAGGTTCAGGTGCACCAGTGCCGCGTCGAGGTTCAGGGCCGGCATGGCGATCAGGGTTTCCGGCACACCGCCCGGGCCCGGGTACGGCGAGGTGACGGTTTTCAGTTCGCCCTCCCAGAAGTTCGGCACATCCGATCCGAGGCCCGCGCGGATCGGCAGGAACGGCAGCCGGGCGGCGGCCGCCTCCAGTCCGCATTTGAGCATGCCCTCGTCCATTTCCCGGGCGATGATCTGCCCGGAGGTGCGGGCCTTCGCGAACCAGGGATCGTAGAACGGGGCCGAATCGAGGGAGACGAAACCGTAGTAGGCCTTGCGGACCTTCCCGGCCGAGCACAGCAGACCCAGATCCGGGCCACCGTAGGTGACCACCGTGAGATCGGTGATATCCGAGCGCAGCAGCGCGCGCACCAGGGCCATGGGCTTGCGTCGCGAACCCCAGCCTCCGATACCGATCGTCATTCCGCTGCGCAGTTCGCCGACGATCTCGTCCAGCGTTTTCCGCTTGTCTCGCATGGTTTTCCGTTCCATGTCAGTTCTTGTCCTTCTGCGCCGCCAGGTCGGCGTCGAAGCGCTCCCGGATCTCGTCGGAGGCTCCGGACAGGTTCAGCTCGAAGGTGAAACCCTGCTCGAAGCGGTAGCTGCGGTGTACGTCCTGCAGATCGATTCCGTTGAGCGCGCGTTTGGCCGCGCGGATCACACGCCCGTCCTTGGCCGCGATATCCTTCGCGACCTCCAGCGCGGCGGCGTCGAGCTCCGCGCGGGGGACCACCTTCAGGACCGAGCCGTAGTGGTGCAGCTGCTGGGCGGTGGCCGTGCTCGCGGTGAAGAAGAGGGCTCGCATCAGGTGCTGTGGGACCAGCCGGGCCAGGTGGGTGGCGGCGCCGAGCGCCCCGCGGTCCACCTCGGGCAGCCCGAAGGTCGCGTCGTCGGAGGCGATGATGATGTCGGAATTGCCGACCAGGCCGATACCGCCGCCCAGGCAGAAACCCTGGACTGCCGCGATAACCGGTACCGGGCAGTCGTACACCGCGCCGAACGCCTCGAAACAGCCGTGGTTGGCATCGATCAGCGCCTGGTGCCCCGGTTTGCGCTGGATCTCCTTGATATCCACGCCCGCGTTGAAGCCGCGGTTCTCCGCGCGCAGCACCACTACCCGAGTCTGCGGGTCGCGCCCGGCGGCCCGGATCTCGTCGGCGAGGGCGAACCAGCCGTCCGACGGTATGGCGTTGACCGGCGGGTAGTCGACCGTGACCACGGCGATCCCGGCGGATTCCGAATGGCGGTTGATCCCCATCGCGTATCCCATCTCCAGCATCTTGGCTAAGCAAGCAATTGCTTGGTAGGTTAGCACGGTGGCACTAGAAATCGACCTGTCCGATCGCGTCGTTCTGGTAACCGGCGGCGTCCGCGGAGTCGGAGCCGGGATCAGCCGGGTCCTGCTGGCCGCGGGAGCGACCGTGGTGGCCTGCGCCCGCCGCCCCGCCGACGTTGCGGTCGAGGTGGACGGGCGCGGTATCGACTTCCTGCCCTGCGATGTCCGCGATCCCGCGGCGGTCGCGGCTCTGATCGAGGAAATCGTGCGGCGGCACGGCCGGCTCGACCACGCGGTCAACAACGCGGGCGGAGCCCCGTACGCGCTGGCCGCCGAAGCCAGCCCGAAATTCCACACCAAGATCATCGAGCTGAACCTGCTGTCGGCCCTGCACGTCGCGCAGGCGGCGCACGCGGTGATCAGCGCACAGGAAGACGGCGGGTCGATCGTCAACATCTCCAGCCTGAGCGGCCACCGCCCCTCGCCGGGAACCGCTGCCTACGGCGCGGCCAAGGCCGGTGTGGACGCCCTCACCGTCTCCCTCGCGGCGGAATGGGCGCCCCGGGTGCGGATCAACTCCCTGGTCGTCGGCGCGGTGGAAACCGAGTTGAGCGCTCTGCACTACGGCGACGCCGACGGTGTGGCCGCGGTGGGGCGCACCATTCCGATGGGCCGGCTGGCCCGGCCCGCGGATGTCGGGAACGCGGTGGCCTTCCTGCTGTCGCCACTGGCCGCCTATATCAGCGGCGCGACCCTGCAGGTCCACGGCGGCGGGGAGCCCCCGGCTTTTCTCTCGGTCGCCACCGCGGGCCATTCCACCGGCCCGGCGAACGCGCGACCCTAGCTCGACCAGATATCGACCACCGACGATAGGAACGGATATGGCAACCGAGGGCATCTGCGCCGGACGGATCGTGATCATCACCGGCGCCGGGCGGGGGATCGGCAGGGCGCACGCGCTCGCCTTCGCCGCGGAAGGGGCGAAGGTCGTGGTGAACGACCTCGGCTCCACCCTGAGCGGCGAGTCGACCGGGGAAACACCGGCCGAGCAGGTGGTCGCGGAAATTCGTGCCGCGGGCGGCGAAGCGGTGGTCAACGGCGACGATGTGGCGAGCTGGGAGGGCGCTCAGCGGCTGATCCAGCAGGCGGTGGACACCTTCGGCGGGCTGGACGTGCTGGTCAACAATGCCGGATTCGTACGCGACCGTATGCTGGTGAACCTCGGTGAGGACGAATGGGACGCGGTGGTCCGGGTCCATCTCAAGGGGCATTTCGCCACCATGCGGCATGCCGCGGCCTATTGGCGGGCGGAGTCGAAGGCGGGCCGTCCCGTCGATGCCCGGATCGTCAACACCAGTTCCGGCGCCGGTTTGCAGGGCAGCGTCGGGCAGGGCAACTACGGCGCCGCGAAGGCCGGTATCGCCGGGCTCACCCTCACCGCCGCAGCCGAATTCGGCCGCTACGGGGTCACGGTGAATGCCATCGCGCCGTCGGCGCGCACCCGGATGACCGAAACCGTGTTCGCCGACATGATGGCGAAACCGGAAGACGGCTTCGATGCGATGGCCCCGGAGAACATCTCCCCGATCGTGGTGTGGCTGGGCAGTACGGAATCGGCGGGTGTGACCGGGCGGATGTTCGAGGTCGAAGGCGGGCGTATCGCGTTGGCCGAAGGATGGCGGCACGGGGTCCCGGTGGACCGGGGCGCCCGCTGGAACCCGGCCGAACTCGGGCCCGTGGTGTCGGAATTGATAGCGAAGGGGCAGACGCCGGAACCGGTGTACGGGGCATAGCCCACGGCGGCCGCTGTTCCGGCGGCCTTTCCGGAGTGGGTCGGAAACACGCTCCAGCTATCGGACAGGCCTGCCGGTCATTGTGACCCGCGCCATAATCAGCCGGGTGTGGTTTGTGGAGGCACCCGCATCCGACTGCGAATAAGCCCGGACCCGGTCGTACGGGCCCGATTTCGTCATGCGCCGCAGTGTTCGCTGGTTTACCATGAGCAACCGTCTGTTCGTTCTGTCCGGAGGCCGTCACCGGCGGGGGAATCCGCACTATCGATCGAGAGGTTGGCCGGCGCATGGCCGTGAGTCGCATCAAGCGAGCACTCGCAGTAGCCGGGGCGGCCGGATGCCTGGGATTGGCCGGAGGGCCCGTGCTCGCGCGAGCGAATCCGGGGTGGGGGCCGGTCACCGAACAGGGCCCGACCGGCAGCGCCGGTTACGGCATCGCGACGCCCGGACCCGACTCGTCCGCGCCCACCGGTGGCGGGCCGCTGGCCATACCGGGTAGCGGGCCGCGGTCCGGGGGCGCCATGAGCCGGAACACTCCGGCCGAGCCGGAGGCCGGGCTCGGATCCCGGCCGGAAAACAATGCCCCGGCCCCCGCCGGCGATCCCTTTGCCGCCACGGCGACCGGTCCCGGCGGCAGCGGCCCGCGGCCCGGTGCGGGGGCGCGGTGGCAGCCCCTGAGCATTCCCGGGCGCGAAAGCGCACCGCACACCGTCGAATCGGCCGGCCCCACGGAATCCGCTACACCGGCGCCGGTTCAGGTAGCCGAACCGGCCGGACCATTCGGCCTGGGCACCGCCCTCGGCACCGTCCTCGCCACGGGCTCGGCCGCGATGGGGTCGGCTGTCGCGGCCCCCTTGGCCGTGACCGGTTCGGCCGCGCTCGGTACCGGTTCGGCCGCGGCCGGTTCGGCCGGTGTGGGAGTCGGCGTGACCGGTTCCGCCGCGCTCGGTACCGGTTCGGCGGTGCTGGGTACGGGTTCGGCCGCGGCCGGTTCGGCCGGTGTGGGAGTCGGCGTGACCGGTTCGGCCGCGCTCGGTACCGGTTCGGCCGTTACGGGGTCCGCCGGTCTCGGCGTGTCGGGTACCGGCTCGGCGGCTGCCGGTTCCGCTGCCACAGGTTCTGCTGCCACAGGTTCTGCTGCCACAGGGTCGGCCGCGACGGGTTCGGCCGCACTCGGCTCCGCCGGGGTGGGCTCGGCGGCACCTCTTCTCCTGCTGCTGCTTCCGGTGCCGTCGGTACCGGTACCCCCGGTCGGGCCACCGTTGGCGTTCCCGGCGCCCGGCACAGGCGGGGGCGTGGGCTCCGGGGCGTTCCCCGCCGGTGTCTCCGCGCCCGTGGCGGCGGACACGCCTCCCGGCGCCCCTGTTCCCGCCGGGGCCGCGCCCACCGTGCTCACCGCACCGCCGAGCCACACGGTGCGCCCGGTGAACGCGGAGGGTCTGCTGCCGGAGCCGAAACTCCTGTCGGTGCTCGGCGGGCTCGTCGCGCTGGCCATCGCCGGCGGTGGGTCGGCCGTGCTGAGTTACCGGAGCGCCGCGCAGGCGCAGGCACGGATCGATGCCGCGCGGGCCGAATTCTTCGGAACGGGCGCGTGAGCGCGATGCCCCGGAACCGGACCCGGAACGCGCGTGCCTATCGCCGGGTCGCCGCCGCGGTCGACGCCGTCTGCGCGATCGCCGCCGATGCCGATGCCGCCACTCTGGAGGAAGTGGTGCACGCGGTGGCCGCCGAACGTGGTCGTCCGATCGAAATCGCCGCTGCCGACCTCGGCCCGGGTATCTGCGGGCAACGGCGCTACTACCCGGCCAAGGACATCATCGTTCTGGCCGGCGCGCTGCCGAGCCGGGACCATACGCTGGCGCACGAGCTGGGGCATATCGTCTTCGACCACGAAGGGGCGCCCGCCACCGAGGTGACGCTCGAGGTGAGCGACGAACTCATCGCCTACATGTTGAGCATGCGCTCCCATCGCACCGCCCTCGAGGACGGTGCGGACGAGCAGGCCGAATGGGAAGCCGAAACGTTCGCGGCCATGCTGATGACGCGCCTGCGCGTACTCGACAGCCGGGGCGCGGGCGTCTCGGTCCTTCGATTCGATGAGGCTCTGGGATGACGTTCTGGCCGACCGCACTGCTGGTCTGGATCGCCGCGGGCGCCCGTGTGGGGCGCGTTCTCGTCAAACCCGCCACCACCGCCCGGGTGGCGATCGTGGTCGCCGTCGCGGCGGTCGCGCTGGCGTGCACTGTCGCGATCCCGGATGTGGCATCGGCCGTCGACAACCTTCTACCGCGCGGGCTGCCGACCGGCCGACTGTCGGAAGGAATGGTGATCGCGGGGTGGCTGTTGTTCGCCACCGCCACCTCGGTGGTCGCCTCGGCGGCCTGGCCGGTGGTGTCGCGCCGTAACCTCCGCCGGATCGCCTGGGGGATCTACGGAATCGGATTCCTGGCGGTTGCCGGGGCGCTGATGTGGTCCGCCACGATCGGATGGGCGGTCACGGCGGTGGCCGGAACCTTCGTTGTCGTCACCGGTCTGCGTAATTCGAGCTGGACCGCGCTCGGCCGCGGGATCACCCTCTACATCACGGGGACCGCGCTGGTGGTGCTCTTGGCAACCGGTCATATCCGGCGTGGGCTCACCGGCGCGCCCCGGGCCGATCCGGGACAGCCGGGCTGGGCCTGGCCGGGGTGGCAGCTCGCGGCGCTGCTGATCTCGTTCGGGGCGGTCTGGATCGTGGTCGAGATGTGGGTGCGTGCCCGATTGCTCCTGCGGCGGGTGCGAACCCTGCACGAGGTGCTGGTGCGGCGTTTCCCGGAAGTCGTACAGGAGGAAACCGGCACATCGACCCAGCTCGAGGCATCGGACCGGGTGGCGCAGATCATGGACGCGCTGTACCTGCAGTCGGGTGGCGGGGTCGAACTCGCCGCGGCCGGGGAGCCACCCGCCGGTATCGCCGCGCGAGCCGGGCGGGTGGCGGAATGGGTCCGATATCCGCTCGGGCCGGTGGTGGTGGATGCGCGGTGGATCGCCCCGCCGGAGGGCCTCAGTCCGCACGGTTGGGTTCAGGCGATTGCTAGGGCTTTCGAGGCGCAGTCGAAACCTGTTGAGCGACCGGAGACGGCGATTCGCTAGTTGCCCAGGGTATGCGGTGAATCCGTTACGTCACTGTGATTGTGCCCTGGACCGACCGTGAATCATGCCGGACGGTCGGTCCGTATTCTTGTTTCACCACAGATGTTCAGGTGGGGCGGTGGCGCCGCCGGAGGAATTCGTACCGTCGGCCAGAAGTGGGGGTCGCTATTTCCTCCGTGCGCGAGCGAGCGCGGTGCGACCCGCATGGGATCGCACCGCGCCCGCTGTCTACGACTATTCCGTCCCGTCCGGCGGGATTTCGGGCAGTCCCTCGCTCGCGCGCAGTTTCTCCGCCATGGAGGTGAGTAGATTCTGCGACTCCTCGGAGAGGTCGAAGGCCCGGCTGGAGAGCCTGCGAAGACCGTAACCCTGCAGCTGCGAGAGGAGTTCGAGATCGTGATCGATCTTCGCGGCGTAGATGTCGTTGAAGAAGTAGTCGGGCTTCACCTTGAAGAACTTCGCCAGTGCGGCGACCGTCTCATCGGAAGGATTCGTCCGCTGCCCCGACCGTAGTTGCGATAGATACGGTTTGGAGATCGGATGACCGGATGCCGTCAAAGCGGCCGCTACCTCTGCATTGGTGTGCGGCTTGCGCCCCGGGGGATGCACGGTTTCGAACAGCTTGTTCAGCCGCGCCGCGAAATCAGCCATTGTGAGCCGCCCAATTCCCTTCACTGTACTAACAGTCGTTATCTCGGATACCTATCATTGATATTAGCGGCTCAGTAACTGAAAACCTACGCCTGAATCAGGATTTCCTTGAAGCTTCTAGGTGTGTATCAGGAGAAGTGGACCGCGGTATCGCGTTTGCGGGTTGCCCGCACGGAACTTGTGTACTCCTGATACCCCCAGGTAGCCGCCCGTCCCGGGGGTCTTCCCGGGCGGTTGGCGAGTAGCCTTCGGATAGCTGGTATCCCTTCCAGGAGGCCGTGCTTGCCATTGTGTGGCGTACGACACGTCTCCTGAAATCTGAGATGAACCTTCAACTTACAGTGTGGAATTGGTGATGCGCCGGGCGGCCCGTGTCGTGACGTTGCACAACCGCTGCCGATCCGGCGCATCTCCGGAATACGGAATTCGCGACGCTACAGACGTTCGATGATCGTTCCTGTCGCGAGTGCGCCACCGGCGCACATGAGCACCATTGCGATGCTGCGGTCGGACCGCTCCAATTCGTGCAGAGCGGTGGTGATGAGACGCGATCCCGTGGATCCGACCGGATGGCCGAGCGCGATCGCGCCGCCGTTGACATTCACTCGGTCCATATCGGGTCGGTGCACACTCGCCCAGGACAGCGCCACCGATGCGAAGGCCTCGTTGATTTCGAACAGATCGATATCACCGATGCTCATACCCGAGCGCTCCAGTAGCCGGGTGCATGCCTGGACCGGGCCGTCGAGATGGAACTCGGGCTCGGCGCCGACCAGGCACTGGGTCACCACCCGGGCCCGTGGCCGCAAACCTTCACGCGCGGCGGCTTTTTCCTCCATCAGCAGTACGGCGGCCGCGCCGTCGGAGATCTGCGAAGAGGTGCCGGCGGTGTGGATGCCCCCCTCCAGTACCGGCTTCAGTTTCGCCAAATTCTCCAGCGAGGTCTCGCGCAGGCCCTGATCCCGGTTCACCTCCTGCTTCTCGCCGGTGGGGTTGCCCTCTTTGTCGACCACCGGCGCGGTGATCGAGAGCACCTCCCGGTCGAACCGCCCTTCGGCCCAGGCCTGCGCGGCGAGCCGCTGCGATCGCACGCCGAGCGCATCCACGTCCTCGCGAGTGATACCGCGCCGCTTGGCGATCCGTTCGGCGGCCTCGAACTGATTGGGCATATCGATATCCCAGGCCGCGGGCCGGCGGGGGCCGGCGTGCTCGCCGACATTGGCGCCCAGCGGTACCTGGCTCATCGCCTCGACGCCGCACGCGATCCCGATATCGATGGCGTCACCGGCGATCAGGCCGGCGATCAGATGGTTGGCCTGCTGGGCCGAACCGCACTGGCAGTCGATCGTGGTGGCGCCCACCTGCCACGGCAGGCCCGCGTTGAGCCATGCGGTGCGGGTGACGTTGTTGGACTGCGCGCCCGCCTGGGTGACGCAGCCGCCGATGACCTGCTCGACCTTGGCCGGGTCGAGGTGGGCGCGATCGAGGAGTCCGCGTTGGGCCAGACCGAGGATCTCGGCGGCGTGTAGCCCGGACAACCAGCCGTTGCGTTTGCCGATGGGGGTACGAGCTGCCTCGACGATAACGGGAGTGCCCATCATGAACCTTTCGCTTCGGACATAAAACTGTAACGTGTTCCGCGCACAGGAAACGGGGGTATCTATCCGGTTTCTTTCCTCGTTCTCCCGCCTGTGCTTCAATGATTGTAGAACGTGTTTCAGTTTGTCGAAGGAGACATCTGGTGGTGGATACGCGCATGGCCCGGCCGAACCTGCCGGAGGGGTTCGACGTCACAGACCCCGATATGTACATGCAGCGGGTGCCGGTCGAGGAGTTCGCCGAACTGCGGCGCACCGCACCGATCTGGTGGCAGAAGAAGTCCCCGGAGGTGGGGGGATTCCACGACGACGGCTTCTGGGTCGTCAGCAAACATGCCGACGTCAAGGAGGTCTCGCGACGCAGCGATGTGTTCTCGACCTACGAGAACACGGCCTTGCCGCGCTTCAACGACGATATCGAGCGTGAGCAGATCGAACTGCAGCGTTTCATCCTGCTGAACATGGACCCGCCCGAGCACACCCGGATGCGCAAGATCATTTCGCGCGGGTTCACCCCCCGTGCGATCAATTCCCTGCGGGAAGAGCTGTCGAAGCGGACCGAGGCCATCGTCAAGGCCGCCGCCGAGGCCGGGTCCGGCGACTTCGTCACCCAGATCGCCTGTGAACTGCCCCTGCAGGCGATCGCCGAACTGATCGGAGTCCCGCAGGAAGACCGGATGAAGGTGTTCACCTGGTCCAACGAGATGACCGGTTACGACGATCCGGAAATCGATGTGGACCCGGTGCAGGCGTCCACCGAGCTGCTCGGTTACGCCTACATGATGGCCGAGGCCCGCAAGGCCTGTCCGGCCGACGATATCGTCACCACCCTGGTCGAAGCCGATATCGACGGCGACAAACTCAGCCCCGAGGAATTCGGTTTCTTCGTGATGCTGCTGGCGGTCGCGGGTAACGAGACCACCCGCAATGCCATCACCCACGGCATGATCGCCTTCCTGGAGAACCCGGACCAGTGGGAGCTCTACAAGAAGGAGCGCCCGAAGACCGCGGCCGACGAGATCATCCGGTGGGCCAGCCCCATCACCACCTTCCAGCGCACCGCGCTCGAGGACACCGAACTCGGTGGAGTGCAGATCAAGAAGGGCCAGCGGGTGCTGATGCTGTACCGGTCGGCGAACTTCGACGAGGACGTCTTCGAGAATCCGATGAAGTTCGACATCATGCGCGAGAACAACCCGCACGTCGCCTTCGGTGGTACCGGTGCGCACTACTGCATCGGCGCCAACCTGGCCAAACTGGAGATCGACCTGATCTTCAACGCGATCGCCGACCATATGCCCGATATCACCAAGCTGGGCGACCCCAAGCGCCTGCGCTCGGGCTGGCTGAACGGCATCAAGGAATTCCAGGTCGACTACAAGACCTGCCCGGTCACCGGTAAGACCACCAGCTGAGCTGTGTTTATTCGGCGGCGCCTGCGGCGCCGCGGGGTCGAGCCCTCTCGGCGTCGTGCTTCAGCACTCGAGACTCGCGCCTACGGCGCATGCGCTTCGAGTGCTGAAGCACGACGCGGGCTCAACCCTTCGGGGGCCTCGCTGGACTCGGCGCCGCGGCGCGGTCCTCGGGGGATTTCTTGCCGATCCGATATAGCGGACATTCTGTTTGCCCGACGGCTCGGTGCTGGTGCGGTCGGGTGATCGGCCGCTCGTACCATAATGCGGTACCATTTGGTGGCGACGCAGGAGAGGAACCGCCGATGACCAGCATGTCCGCCAGCGAAGCGCGTGCCAGCTTGTACCCGCTCATCGAACAGGTCAATGACGACGCTGTCGCCATCCACATCACCAGCCGCAAGGGCAATGCCGTACTGATCTCCGAAGACGAGTACAACTCCCTTCGCGAGACCCTCTACCTGATGCGTTCCCCCGCCAATGCCGCACGCCTCGCCCAGGGCATCGCTCAGCTCGAAGCCGGTGAGTCCGTCGAGGTGAGCATGGAGGAGCTTTCGGACGAGCTCGAATGAAAGTCACCTTCGCAAAGGTCGCGTTCGAAGACCTCGACCACTGGATTGCGACCGATCGCAAGACGGCATTGCGCATCGTACGCCTGATCAACGATATCGGGCCGTGACCCTTTCACCGGCCTGGGCAAGCCCGAGCCGCTGAAAGGCGACAAGTCCGGATACTGGTCGCGCCGGATCAACGATGAACATCGCCTGGTCTATGCCGTCTCGGGAGACAGCATCCTCATAGCGCAGGCTCGCTACCACTACTGAGCGCAGGAGTGAAGACCCGGAACTACGCGGGGCCCGTGGCACCGGAGGCGTCGCCATCGACACGGCCGGCGGTGGCCATGGCCCGGTCCACTTCCCAGAACGCGCGTAGCGCCAGGATCTTTCCGGCCTCGTCGACCTTGTAGGTGAACACACCTTCGGCGTCGATGCTGTATCCCCCGACGATGCTGCGGATCGTGCCGGTGAAGGCCACCTCCGCACCGCAGGCGAAGGAATCGCCGAACCGGAATTCGATGGATTCGGTGCCGGCGATGGCCTTGTCCCAGAACGCGGCGATGGCCTCCGGGCCGCGGTGGCCTTTACCCTCCGGGTCGAACCCGGACGGGCCGATGGGGTCCTCCACGATGCCGTCCGCCGCGAACAAAGCGAGCCAGGCCGCTTTGTCCCGGGCCCGGACCGCGGCCTGGGAAGCCAGACCGGCCGCACGCGCGGGATGTTCGTCGCTGCTCATGGGTTCCTCTCGACGGGCCGGGCGCCGCGCGGAGGGCGGCGCCCGGACGCTCAGGTGATCGGGTTGCGGATGTTCTCCTCGGCGAACGCACGCAGCGCGTCCTTCTTCGCCTCGAGTTCGCCGTCGAATCCGATACCGGCGGCCAGCCAGGGCACCACGATCGCGTCGGTGACACCGGCGTCGTA
Organism: Nocardia sp. X0981; assembly: GCF_977089955.1. Classification (NCBI taxonomy): domain Bacteria; kingdom Bacillati; phylum Actinomycetota; class Actinomycetes; order Mycobacteriales; family Nocardiaceae; genus Nocardia; species Nocardia sp. X0981. The sequence goes on from NZ_OZ372435.1 coordinate 1,875,645, forward strand.
CTGCTCCTGATAGCCGTCCCGGCCGAACTTGTCGATACAGACCGCCTGGATCTCGAACGGCGCATCGGCCCGCCCGTACTCCGCCCGCAGTTCACCCAGGCGCGCGATGGTGGTCTGCAGATCGGCGAACTTCATCATGGCCGAGGTCCAGCCGTCGCCCACCTTGGCCGCCCGCCGCAGCGCCACATCGGTATGACCACCGATATAGAACGGGACCGGTTCGCTCGGCGCGGGGCTCATCTGCAGTTCGTCGAAATCGAAGAACTCGCCGTGGTATTCGACCATTCCGCCGGCCAGGACCCGCTTGATGACCTCGATCATCTCGTCGACCCGGGCGCCGCGGCGCGCATACGGCACCCCGCACCATTCGAATTCCTCCGGTGCCCAGCCGATTCCCACACCGAACCCGAACCGGTTACCGCTCAGATTGGCCACCGAACCCACCTGCCGGGCCAGCAGCAGCGGATTGCGGGAGCCGAGTTTGAGCACATTGGTGTAGAAGCGCAGCCGGGTGGTGACCGCCGCCATGGCGGTGGCGGCGATGAGCGGATCCACCCACGGGGTCTCCGGACCCCAGAACCGGCTGCCGTCCGGGGTGTAGGGATACTTCGCCGCCTGGGATTTCATGTAGAACAGCGAATCCGGTAGCGCGATGGAGGTGAATCCCACCTCCTCGGCCGTGCGGGCGAGTTCGGGCAGCTGATCCAGTGGGCTCAGCGCGATTCCCAGACTGAACTTCAGTGTCATCGGCGTTCCGATCCCACGACCCACATCGAAAAGTACTGCGAACCACCGCCGTAGGCGTGGCCCAGCGCTTTGCGCGCGTTCTCGACCTGGTAGTCGCCGGCCCGGCCCATCACCTGTTTGGCGGCCTCGGCGAACCGGATCATGCCGGAGGCGCCGATCGGGTTGGAGGAGAGCACCCCGCCCGAGGGATTCACCGGCAGCATGCCGCCGATCTCGGTTTCGCCTTTGTCGGTGAGCTTCCAGCCGTCACCGGGTGCGGCGAAGCCCAGGTTCTCCAGCCACATCGGCTCGAACCAGGAGAACGGCACGTAGATCTCGGCGGCGTCGATCTCGGCGAGCGGGTCGGTGATCCCGGCCTGCGCCCACAGGGCCGCTGCCGCTGCCTGCCCGGCCTGCGGATTCACCTGGTCACGGCCGGCGTAGGCGAGCGGCTCGGTGCGCATGGCGGTGGCGTGGATCCAGCCCACCTTCTTCCCGGACGCTTCCGCCGCGGCCGCCGATTCCTCTCCGCCGATGACCACGGCGCAGGCGCCGTCGGAAGACGGGCAGGTCTCGTCGAACCGGATCGGATCCCACAGCATCTGGGAGGCCAGCACCTCTTCGACGGTTTTATCGCCCTGTTTGAGATGCGCGTGCGGATTCTTGGCTCCGTTGCGCCGGTCCTTGGCCGCCACCATGGCGCCCACGTGCAGGGGCGCGTTCGATCGCCGTATGTAGGAGCGCACATGGGGTGCGAAATAGCCGCCCGCGCCCGCCCCGACCGGCATGGTGAACGGCACCGGGATCGACAGGGCCCACATGGCGTTCGATTCCGACTGTTTCTCCCAGGCGATGGCGAGCACCCGCTCGTGCACGCCGCCCTGCACCATATTGGCGGCCACGCAGGCGGTCGATCCGCCCACCGAGCCCGCGGTGTGCACCCGTAGCAGCGGTTTTCCGGGGGCACCCAGCGCATCGGCCAGGTACAGCTCCGGCATCATCACGCCCTCGAACATATCGGGGGCCTTGCCGATGACTATGGCGTCGATATCGGCCATCGTCAGTTCCGCATCGGCCAGGGCCCGGTCGATGGCCTCGCGGCACATCCCGGCCATCGAGACATCGCTGCGCTTCGCTACGTGATGGGTTTGTCCGGTGCCCAGCACCGCGGCGGGGAAACTCATCGGCGGGCCTCCGAATCCAGTACGGTCACAAGGTTCTGCTGCAGGGCCGGGCCGCTGGTGGCATGAGCCAGGGTGCGGTCGGCGGTGCCCGCCATGATGGGCAGGGCGGCGTAGCCGATGCGCTCCAACCCGGTGGCGAACATGGGGTTGCCGGCCAGCGCGCCGCCGGACGGGTTCACCGAGGTCTCCGGTTTCAGGCCGAGAGCTTCGGCGAGGATGAGCTGCTGGTGGCTGAACGGCGCGTGCAGTTCGGCCACATCGATACCGCTGGTATCGCCGTTGGTCACCGCCTGCCCGGCGGCCGCGGCCGAGGGCGAGGTGGTCAGATCGCGGGCACCCAGCACAGCGGAATCGATCCGGTGCGCCATCCCGGTGATCCACGCGGGACGTTCGCACAGTTCGCGGGCACGGTCACCGGTGGCCAGTACGATCGCCGCCGCGCCGTCGGTGATCGGCGCGCAATCGTGGGCCCGCAGCGGGTCCGCGACATACGGCGCGGCCAGCAGGTCGTCCACCGGAGTGCCGTCGACGGTGTGGGCGGCCGAGACGGCGGCCATATCCCGTTCGGTCCAGCGGCCCGCGTCCAGTCCGGCACGTGCTTGCAGCCCGGCGATGGACAGCGAATCGGGCCAGAGCGGAGTGACCAGGTAGGGGTCGAGCTGGGTGGACAGCACCTGGCGCAGGGTGCTCGCGGAGGACTTCCCGAAACCGTAGACCAGGGCGGTGCTCGCCTGCCCGGAACGCAGTTTCACCCAGGCCTCGTACAGCGCCCAGGCGGCGTCCATTTCCACGTGGGATTCGTTGATCGGGGGCACGGCGCCGATCGAGTCGATCGCGGAGATGAAGGAGAAGGACCGTCCGGCCAGGTAGTCGGAGGATCCGGAGCACCAGAAGCCGATATCGGATTTGCTGATGCCCAGCTGGTCGTAGAGCTGCTGGAAACAGGGCACCAGCATCTCGACCCCGTTGGTGGTGCCGTAGGTCTCCGGCACATGCGGGGCGTGCGCGAAGCCGATGACGGCGATCTCGGTGGCGTTGTCGATGGAACGCTCGGTGATGGTCACGCGGGGAGCCCTCTCACAGGTGATGCTTGTAGGTGTCGTAGTCGGCATCCGGCTCGCCGGTCGGCGCGAAGTGGTCGATATTGGCCATGGTGTAGTCCCACTCCTCGCGGGGCTTCCAGACCGCCTTGACCCGCATACCCATCCGCACCTCGCTCGCCTCGCAGCCGAGCACCAGGTGCAGGAAGGGGATATCGGCGCCGTCGAGCAGGATGTAGGCCGCCACGTACGGGGGCTTGATCCGCTGGCCGAGGAACGGCACGTTCACGATGCAGAAGGTGGTGACGATCCCGGTATCGGGCAGTTCCACCGTATCCCCGGTGGAGCGCCCGTCGACCGGGTCGGCGCCGCGCGGCGGGAAGTACACCTTGCTGTTCGCGTCCGCCCGCCCGCCGATGAGCTTGCCCTCTTTCAGGCCGCGCAGGAAAGTGCTCTCCTCGGGGGAGGCGGTGTGCTTGTAGTCCATCGCGATCGGCGTGGTGATCATGGTGACCGGTTCGGCGTCCGACGCCGGGAGGCTCGGTGCCGTCGGCTGGTCACCGGGCTCGAAGCAGGCGATGTCGTGGATGGTGCCGGTGGTCTCCGCGGCCCAGCGCGCCGTGACGCGCATCCCCGTGCTCATCTGCTCGGGGGCCTCCACGTCCACCGCGTGCAGCAGCGCCGTATCGGCGCCGTCGAGCCGGATGAGCGCGTAGGCGAACGGCCGGTCGAACGGCTGGCCCGGGAGCGGATCACGGACCCAGCTCCACGATTCGACGGTGCCCGTGGGGGCTACCTCCACGAATTCGGTCAGCGGTTCGGCGGTCACCGGGTCGTATTCGGCCGGGGGCACCAGGACCCGGCCGTCGGAGCCGCGGATCCCGAACACGCGGCGCTCGCGGAGGCCGGTAAGGAACTTGCCGATGATGGGCCCCACGGAGCGGGTGTAGTCGAACTGCATCCGCAGGGGCGCACTGAGCACATCGCTCGGTTTCAGTCCCGGCGGGCGTTCCTGCGTAATTACCGTGGGTGCAGTATTCCCCTGAGTCACGATATCGAGTAGAACAGGTTCTTATTCTGCTGGCAAGCAGTAGGCCGGAAAGGGGTCGGTTGTGAAGTTCGGATTGCAACTCGGGTACTGGAGCGCGGCGCCGCCGGAGCATGCCGCCGAGGTGGTGGTGGCGGCCGAGGAGGCGGGTTTCGACGCGGTGTTCGCCGCCGAATCGTGGGGGTCGGATGCCTTCACTCCACTGGCCTGGTGGGGGTCGGCGACCGAGCGGGTGCGGTTGGGTACCTCGGTGGTGCAGCTGTCCGCCCGGACCCCCACGGCGACCGCCATGCATGCGCTGACCCTGGATCATCTCAGCGGCGGCCGAGCGATTCTCGGCCTCGGCGTCTCCGGTCCGCAGGTGGTGGAGGGCTGGTACGGGCAACCGTTTGCCAAACCATTGCAGCGAACCCGCGAATACGTCGATATCGTGCGCAAGGTGCTGGCCCGCGAGGCGCCGGTGGTCAGCGACGGGCCGAACTACCCGCTGCCCTACACCGGTCCTGGAGCTACCGGCCTGGGTAAACCGCTCAAGCCGATAACCCACCCGTTACGTGCGGACCTGCCGATCTGGCTGGGTGCCGAAGGGCCGAAGAACGTGGCGCTCACAGCGGAGATCGCCGACGGCTGGCTCGCGATCTACTACACGCCGCGCATGGCCGGCGTCTACGACGAATGGCTCGACGAGGGGTTCGCGCGGCCGGGTGCCCGGCGTTCGCGGGAGGACTTCGAGATCGCTGCCACCGCCCAGGTGATCATCACCGACGACCCCGCCACCGAGATCGAACGGCTGCGCTGGATCACCTCCCTCTACATCGGCGGTATGGGGGCGCCGGAGCTCAACTTCCATGCCCAGGTTTACCGCCGGATGGGCTACGAGAAAGAGGTCGAGGAGATCGGCACCCTGTTCCGGGCGGGCAAGAAGGCCGAGGCCGCGGCCGCGGTACCGGACGAGCTGATACTGGAGACCGCGCTGATCGGCAACGAGGCCCAGGTGCGCGAGCAGATCGGCGTCTGGGAGGCCGCGGGTGTCACCATGCTGCTGGTCTCGGTGCCCGATGTGGAGCAACTGAAGCGTTTGGCGCCGCTGGTCGGTACTCGGTGAACTTGTTCCAGAAAATGCTTCCCTCCGATACCCGCCGGAGGCGCCCGGCGGGTATCGGGTGGCACCCGCGGCGTTGCCGCGCGGTGCGGGAGGGGCGGTGGAGACAGCACGGCAGGCGATCGCTGATTACGCTGCCGACGCGATGAATTCGACGCCCGCCCTGTGGGGACTGGCCTACCGGGTCGACAATATGGTTTCCGCTGTTCTATCGACGAAGAACGGGATGCCGGAGGTCGTGGACGATCCGCAGAGCTGGTGGGTACCCGGGGACTGGTTCGACGGTGACGGGGGAGTGGCGGCGGCGGAGCAGCGTGCCCAGCAGCATATGGCCACCACGTATGTGGACCCGGCGGTTTCCGTGGATGCCCAGGTCCCGGTGCTGCCGCAGCCACGGGACCCGGTCGCGGTGGACGACGGCGGTGGGCAAGCCATCCTCCGGCTCGGTGATTTCCACGCCGCTCACAACCGCCATCGCGCACTGCGATGGTTCGATGTCACCGGCGACGGCCGCTATGTCGAACAACGCAACCGCACCCACCTCGAGCTGCGTCCCGCGAGTACCCGGGGCTTCGGCGCCGTGTTCGCCGGGTGGATCGAACAGGCCGAACGCATGCTCCGCGAAAAAGCGGACGACGCCTACTCGTAACGGGATCACCGGTGATCCTCGACGGTGAGCAGTGACGGATACAGGCCCTTCTCGACGATCCGGATACCGGTCCAGGGGCAGGGAAGCCGGCCGTGCGGGCCGATCCGGCCGGCCCGCACCGCCACGAATTCCCGGCATCCACCGGGGCAGGCGATCGAAGCGATCGGCCCCCGGGGTGTTCTGCCGTGGTGGGTCACTATGCGCAGTTGCCGCGTGGTGATGAACGGCCCGCAACCGCACGGAGGAGCGGTGCGGCGCACCCCCACCCCGATCCACGGGCACAGGCCGGCGACATTGCGGAAGTGCGGTGCGATCCGCCCGCCGGTGACCAGTGCGCCACGCAGGCAGTACAGCGATTCGGGGCACCGGACGACGAGTTCGTCCCCGTCGTGACGGGCGATGGCGAGCGCGGCCAGCGGAACCCAGGGTTCGGTGTGCAGCTCACAGACGTCAACGGTCATGCCGCGGCTCGGGATGGGTTGCGCGGTACCGGGCGATGACTCCATCGACTTCGTGCTGGGTGCGAGGTGGGTATCCGCTCCCGGTGTCGAGGTCGCGCAGGCTTCGGGCAACTCGTTCGAGCACGCCGAGGTCGTAGCATTCGGCTGCCCGCCAGAGTCGCGCCGCCGCCTCATCGGTCCGGCGGTTGGGCATCGTTCGCCGCGGTAGCGCGGGTGCCCACGTCTCGGGCCGCTCGGTGTGGATCCCCGGCATGGTTGCCTCCGATCGTCGATCGATTCTCGTTGGGCCGTGCTTCTGCCGGGTCCCAGTAGAGCGGAGCCACCGGCGATTCCAGCCGCGCGGCGGATAATCCGATCGAATTGATCCGAAAGCCGAGAATGCGATCCGGCGCTCGTCCGGCGATCATCCAGGAATCGAAGCGGGCGCATCCAAAGAAAACGGATGCCGGTTGTGGATATCTGTTCCCTCCGGAATGGATGGATTCCCGGTAGTCCGGGCGGCCCAGCTGCGCCAGGGCGGAACTGTCGTACTCATATGGGACGCTTCTCGGCAGCGCAGTTGTCTTTTCGGCCGGGCCGGTGCGAGTATCGGCCGACCGACACCGGCACGGCGCGTGGGGATGGCCGGATCGGGCCGGCCGGAACGAATTCGAGGGTGTGATCCAGGGGAAAGTAGGTTGTCATGGCAGATATCGGCTCGACCCTCCCGCGTCGCCAAGTGGGGCGATATCTGCGGGACCTACGGCAGGGCGCGGGGCTCACGATCGCGGAACTGGCACGGCGTATCGAACGCGGCGCCACCACCGTCCAACGCCTGGAAACCGGCGCGGCGGAACGCATCCGGCTCTGGGATATCGAGGCGATCTGCCGCGTATGTGGCGCCGACGAGACGACGATCGACGCCCTGAAAGGTCTTGCCCAGCAGGGCAACAGCAAGAGCTGGTGGCATCAGTACGGCGATCTGATCCCGCTGAACTTCGATGTGTATATGGGTCTGGAAGCGGGGGCGCGGAAACTGACGTCGTTTCAGGAGCTCGTCCCCGGATTGTTGCAGACACCGGACTACGCACGGACGCTGACACGGCTCGCGCACCCGTCGGAGCCGGACAGCGAGATCGCTCGGCGAGTCGAGCTACGCGGGCGCCGCCAGATCATGTTGACGAAGAAAAACGATCCTGTTCCGTTCGATGTTCTCTTGGATGAATCGGTGCTGCACAGGGTGATCGGGAGCCGCCGAATCATGGAAGCGCAGCTCCGGTACCTGGCGGATATAGGAACCCGAGCGAACATCGGTATCCGAATCCTCCCGTTCGGCGCCGGTGTGCCCTTGGGAGACCTGACCGGGCCATTCACCATCTTGGACTTCGATGATCCTGCGGGTGCCGGTCCCATCGAGCCATCCGTGGTCTATGCGGAGGGTTACACCGGCGCTATGTACTTCGACGATCTGGAACTCATTGAGCGGTATAGGGGCGCGCATGTGGGCCTGTGGCGGGTAGCGTTGGGTGAGAAGGAAAGCAGGCAGCTGCTTCGCGAGAAGGCAAGGGAGTTCGCACGGTGAGCGTTGATCGATCCGAAACCCGCTGGTTCAAGAGCAGTTACAGCGGCGGCAGCCAGGACTGTGTTGAGGTGGCGTTCATCGAGGGCGATGTGGTGGGTGTGCGTGATTCCAAGGATCGCGGTGGCCCGGCGTTGTCCTTCACCTCCGCGGCCTGGGCCGCTTTCACCGCGAATGCCCGCTTCGGCCGGTTCGACCGGCCGTAGCTCGAAACTGCTTGGGGAAAGGGCAAAGGAGGTCTCCGGGTGAGCGTTGATCGATCCGAAACCCGCTGGTTCAAGAGCAGCTACAGCGGCGGCAGCCGGGACTGTGTCGAGGTGGCGTTCATCGAGGGCGATGTGGTGGGTGTGCGTGATTCCAAGGATCGCGACGGCCCTGCCTTGGCCTTCACCCCCGCGGCTTGGGCAGTCTTCACCGCGAGCGCCCGTTCCGGTCGGTTCGACCGAGCGTAGCCGCAAACGCGAGCTTCAACCGGTGGCCCCGGCTGCATCCGGGGCCGGTGGCAGGTAGTTATGGAGCGAGTCGCCAGAGGGCGTCCATCGGGACCGCCCGCAGCTTCGGCCCGAAGGGCAGGGTCTGTTTGCCGGTGTAGAGCACGTAGCCCGCGACGAACCTGTCGCCCAGTTTCTGCGCGAGGTTGCGCAGACCGGTGAGATCCTCGGTCCGTATCGTTGCCCCGGCCTTTACTTCCACTCCGACGATACGACCGTCGGGAGTCTCCAGCACCACGTCGACTTCCACCTTGTCTTTGGTGCGATAGTGATACATGCGTGCCCGCTGCTGCGCCCAAGTCAGTTGGCGCGCGAGCTCCATTGCCACGAAGTTTTCCAGCATCGGACCGGCGGCGCCGCCGGGCTCGTCCATATGCGCGGCGTCCTGCCCGAGGAGATGGCCGGCGATCCCGGAATCGACGAACGCCAGTTCGGGGGTTCCGATCGCCCGGAAGGTCGGTCCGGGCGACCATGCGGGAATACTCTTGATCAGGAAAACCGATTGCAGCAACTAGAGATAGCGCACCACCGTGGTCCGGGAAAGGCCCGACTGTCCGGAAGTGTCCGCAGGGCAAGGACGCGCGATGAGCCGGTCAGCAGGAATCGCCCTGGTGTGGGGTCCAGATCGACCGTCGTCTTGATCGGGCGAAGTAATTCGGGCGTGAGCTGGATCTTGTCGATGATGGTCAGCCCGCCGTCGCGATCGACGAATCCGGCCGGATCGTCTTGGGCGGCCCGTAAGGTAGCCGGGTCGTCCAACAGCCGGACGACGGTGTCCGGCCGTTTGTTGCCGGCCAGGCGAGTGAGTGTGCTCTTTCCGGCCTGGCGGGCCCCGTTCATCCTGCCATTATGCGTCCAGATAGCCATCTGGACGCAGTGTATGTGGTCATTTGGACGGATGGTTGGTGGTCATTTGGACGGTGGTTTGCTGGTCATTGGGACGGAATGGAAGTGGTCGGATAGCCGGAGCGGGTGGTTTCAGGCCGGTTCGTTCACCCGTTCTTCCGTCCATTCCGGGGGCAGGCCGAACAGCGGGAACAGGCGTTCGGTATCGAGGAAGAAGTTGAGGCCGGTGATCACGCCGTCGCGCGTCTCCAGCACCGTGATCGACCATGGTGTCCAGCGGCCCGGCTCACCGCTGGGCTTGTAGTGACCGAACGCGGGATGGCCGTTGGCGCCGGCCAGCGGGACCAGCCGTGAATCCCGGCAGGCCGCACCGGTGCCGAGCATGAATTCGGCCACGTTCTCGGGCCCGGAGATCCAGAGATCGAAGGGCGGCATAGACAGTGCCACATCGCTTTTCAACAGGGTGGTGAGCGCGTTCATATCGTAGGACTCGAACGCCGTCACGAAGTTCTCGACGAGTTCGCGCTGGTCGTCGTCGGTTTCGTCGTAGGTGTCGGTCTCGGCCGGTTTGACCTTGTTCATGGTGGCGCGTGCCCGCTGCAGGGCACTGTTCACCGAGGCGGTGCTCATGGCGAGCGCCTCGGCGGTTTCGTTGGCCGAGAAGCGCAGGACCTCGCGCATGATCAGAATGGCGCGTTGGGTGGCGGGCAGATGCTGGCAGGCGGCGACGAACGCCAGGCGCAGCGTGTCCTTGGTGGTGGCGTGCTCCGCGGGGTCGGCGCCGAAGGCGAGCGAGTTGGGGATGGGCTCGACCCAGACGTAGTCCGGCTGCGGGGGCGGCAGGGGCCGATCGGGTGTCGACGGGCTCGACAGATCCATCGGCCGGGCGCGGCGCTGCGGGCCGTCGAGCATATCCAGGCAGATATTGGTGGTGATCTTGTACAGCCAGGACCGCAGACTCGCCCGGCCCTCGAAGGAGTCGTATGACTTCCAGGCGCGGGTGAAGGCATCCTGAACCGCGTCCTCGGCCTCGAAGGACGAACCCAGCATGCGGTAGGCGTAGGCACAGAGTTCCCGTCTGTGTGCCTCGAAGGATCTCATGACATCGGCATCGATCGTGCCGGTCTGCTCGCTCATGCGTGTCACTCTGACACAGGGCACCGACATGAGGACAGAGGATGAAACGGCCAGTTTCCAGTTTTCGTCTCGGCTGTATCAGCAGGCGCGGCAGTCCCATCCGGAGTGGTCGCCGCCGTCCCGGGGCGCGATGCCGCACCATGCCCCGGCAAGCTTCGGCCGGTAGCGGGCCGGGTGGCCGAGGCCGATGAAATTCGTCCGGCGGGAGCCGATGATTTCCCGCGGCGGTCCCCGTCTCCATGTGTACAGCCGGCGAAACACCCCGACAACATCTTCGGAAGGACCGTAACCATGAGCAGCAAGATGATCTTCGTGAACCTCCCCGTCACCGACCTGGCTCGTTCGAAGAACTTCTACGAGGCGCTCGGCTGGAAGGTCAACGACGATTTCACCGACGACAACGCCGCCTGCATCGTGGTCGACGACAATATCTGCCTGATGCTGCTCACCCACGAGCACTTCCGGAACTTCAGCCGCCGGCCCATCGCCGATACCGTCGCCGCCACCGGTGCCGCCTACGCGCTGTCGCTGGGTAGCGCGGCGGAGGTGGACCGGTTGACCGAGGCCGCGGTGGCCGCGGGGGGTACCGAGGAGGTCAACGCGGACAAGCGGGCCCAGGAGGCGCAGGTCGGGATGCACGGTCGGACCTTCCTGGACCCCGACGGTCACCAGTGGGAGCCGTTCTACATGAACTACCCCGGCGCCGAATAGGACACCGGATACCGCGGCCCCGCAATGCCGGCCGGGTTGTCCGGCTGTAGCTCGAGCTACAGCCGAACAACCCGGCCGGCGCTCTGCCGGGCCGGGTGCGGTCCGGCTGGTTCATCCAGCCCTGATGACGGATACCCGAGACAGTGCGATCACGCGATCGCCCCGAGCTCCCGTAGGTTGTCCAGCGCTGTCCGGATCTCGAAGGTGACCTCGGCCTTCTCGACCGCGTCGACCACACGTGGGACGCGGACCCAGTCGGTGAGTTCGTAGTGGCCCAGGACGCTGCCCACGGTGCGCAGCACGACATCGGCTTCGTATCGCGCGAGGGGAGCGCCTACGCAGTAGTGCAGGCCCCGGCCGAATCCGAGATTGGGCGCTTTGGCCCGCCGGCCCGGCTCGAATCGGTCGGCGTCCTCGCCGAAGACTTCCGGATCACGATTGCCCGCTGCCCAATGCAGGGTGAGCAGAGAGTTCTCCTCGATCGTGCGGCCATCCAACTCGACGGGCTTCACACACACCGCGACGTTGGCGGGGAAGGGGGTGAAACGCAATGATTCGTTGATGACATTGTGCCGCCATGCGGCACCCTCGGGGCCGAGATTGCTCAGTAGGCCGGATTGCAGGCCGGCTTCGGCGATGAGGCCGAGCATCAACGCGGTCAGGGTGGCCGTGGTGTCACGGCCCGCCGACCAGCAACCGAAGATGAGGCCGTGTTTCTCGTCGCGCGAGATGAGCCCGGCGTCATGGGCCGCGGCGATCTCCGCGAGCAGCCCACCGCCACCGGCGCCACGATGCTCGGCGATGATGCGATCGAAGTACGGCCGGACTTCCGGACTCTCGGGCCGGAGCATCTCGGCGAAGCTCGTACGAGTCCGTATCTCGCCGAGGTGGGCTTTGATGAACGCCTCGTCCTCGGGGCCGTGGGGGAATCCGGCGAGCTCGGACATGGTGTGGAAGGCCAGTGTGTCGGTGAACTGGGCGAAGTCCATGGTCCCGGTACCCCGCGCGCCGTGTTTCTCCTGTTGTTCCAGGACGTGGCCGGTCAGCAGCTCCAGCGCCGTCCGCTCGATCCACGGGCCGAGTTCGCGGATGGAGCGATTGGAGAGGTATCCCTCCAGAACGCCGCGCAGGGCCGCATGTCTTCCCGGTGATCCGTCGATCTCCCGAGGCGCCGATGCCCACGGGAAATGCCATGAGACATGAACATCATCCCCGGGAAGGTCGACACCCACCGCGGCCATCGCCTGCCGATGGGCCGACAGCGCTTGGCTGAAGAAACCTTGCTTTTCGTAGTCGGTTATCGCTACCAGATCGCGATACCTGGTGATGTGGATACCGCTGTCGTCGGCGAAGGGTGCTCCGGGCACGCCGTAGGGCGCGGGCCGCATCGGTTCCGAGGGCTTCTGTCCCACGAATGACTCCTGAATCCGGTGATCCGCGCATCGGGGAGATTGCTGCTGTGCGTTGAGTCACCGGATGCGCGAGGTGAACGAGCGAGTGATTCAACCACGGGAGAGGCGCGTACGGAGACATTGATTACCGCTGCTGGTAAGTGATCGGGGAATCGGGATCGTCACTGCTGGAGCGGCAGGTTCGGTGCCCGCCGCAGCTGCCCGGTAGGTGTTCGGTGTTCCCGGCGGGGAGCGTGCCCCGGCGTATCCGGGCGTCGGGGCGCGCTCCGACCGGCGACGCGGCCGCCGGAAAGGCTTCTACTTGCCGCTGAAGTTCGGCTTGCGCTTCTCCTTGAAGGCCTTCGGCCCTTCCTTGGCGTCGGCCGACTGGAAAACGGCCATACCCAGCTTGGCGTCGATCTGGAACGCCTCTTCCTCGGGCATGCATTCGGTCTCGCGAATGGTCCGCAGGATCGCCTGCACCGCGAGCGGGCCGTTGGCCGCGATCAGATCGGCCAGTTCCAAAGCCTTGTCCAGGGCAGTGCCGTCCGGCACCACATGTCCGACCAGACCGATCTCCTTGGCCTCGGCGGCACTGAGATGACGGCCGGTCAGCAGGATATCGGCCGCCACCGTGTAGGGGACCTGACGAACCAGCCGGACCGCGGAGCCGCCCAGCGGGAACAGCCCCCAGCGGGCTTCGGAGACCCCGAACTTGGCGCTTTCGCCGGCCACCCGGATATCGGTGCCCTGCAGGATCTCCGTACCCCCGGCGATGGCCGCGCCCTCGACCGCGGCGATGAGGGGTTTGGTGAGCCGGCGACCCTTGAGCAGCGCCTCGATCTTGGACAGGTCCCAGCCGCCGCCGGCGAACGAATCACCGGGATGTTGCGAGGTCATCGCCTTGAGATCGGCGCCCGCGCAGAAGGCTCCGCCCGCGCCGGTGAGGATCGCGACCCGGATATCCGGATCGTTGTCCACCTGGTCCCAGGCGTCGCGCATGATCGCCATCATTTCGCCCGAGAGCGCGTTACGAGCCTCGGGGCGGTTCATGGTGACGATGAGGACGTGATCGCGCTTCTCGACGAGGCAGTGCGGCATCGTGATTTCTCCTGATTCTCGGACCCTTGCCAGAAACAGTAACACGTTCTATTTTTGACCTTGTGACGTACAACATAGCCGACCTTGTCGAACACACCATCGACCTTGTGCCGGACCGGGTTGCGCTGGCTGACGACCACCGCTCGGTAACCTTCGCCGAATTGGAGGACAGGGCCAACCGGCTGGCGCACCACCTGCTGGAACACGGCGTCCAGCCGGGCGACAAGGTTGGTATCTACTCGCGCAACACCATCGAGGCCGTCGAATCCATGGTGGCGGTCTTCAAGGCGCGCGCGGTGATGGTCAACGTCAACTTCCGCTATGTCGAGAACGAGTTACAGTACATTTTCGAGAACTCGGACATGGTCGCGCTCATCCACGAGCGCCGCTACACCGACAAGGTGACCAATGTCCGGGCGAAGGTGCCGCACCTGAAAACGGTGCTGGTGGTCGAGGACGGCACCGAGGCTCTCACCGCCGAAGGGTCGGTGGAGTACGAAGCGGCACTGGCCGAATCGTCCGGCGAACGCGATTTCGGCGATCGCTCGTCCGACGACATCTTCATGATCTACACCGGCGGCACCACCGGACTGCCCAAGGGGGTCATGTGGCGGCACGAGGACTGGTGGCGGGTCCTCGGCGGCGGTATCAACTTCATGACCGGCGAGTACGTCCAAGACGAATGGCAGCAGGCCAAAACCGGCGCGGCCGGCGGGCAGCTGGTGCGCTACCCGATTCCGCCACTGATCCACGGCGGTTCGCAGACCGCGGTCTTCCACGGCCTCTTCGACGGCGGTAAGACCATCATGGTGCCGGAGTTCAGCGGCCACGGGGTCTGGCAGGCGGTGGACCGGCACGGCATCAACATGATCTTCATAACCGGCGATGCCATGGCCCGTCCGATGATGGACGCGCTCAAAGAGGGCAACCCGGAAACCGGCGCCCCCTATCAGCACACCAACCTGTGGGCCATGGCCAGTAGTGCCGCACTGTTCTCGCCGACGCTCAAGGACGAGTTCATCGACCTGCTGCCCAATACGGTGATCACCGATTCCATCGGCTCCTCGGAGACCGGTTTCGGCGGTATCTCCATCGCGGCCAAGGGGTCGACGCACACCGGCGGGCCGCGCGTGAAGATCGACGCCTCCACCGCGGTACTGGACGAGGAAGGCAATCCGGTCACCCCCGGGTCCGGTCAGGTCGGCATTCTCGCGCGCAAGGGGCATATCCCGATCGGTTACTACAACGACCCGGTGAAAACCGCCGCGACCTTCAAAGAGTTCAACGGCGTCCGCTACTCCATCCCCGGTGACTACGCCCGGGTCGAAGAGGACGGCACCGTCACCATGCTCGGCCGGGGTTCGGTGAGCATCAACAGCGGCGGCGAGAAGATCTACCCGGAGGAGGTCGAGGGGGCGCTGAAATGCCACCCGGAGATCTTCGACGCGCTGGTGGTGGGCGTGCCGGACGAGCGCTGGGGTCAGCGGGTGGCGGCCGTGGTGCAGTGTCGCGGCGATAAACGCCCCACCCTGGAGGAACTGCGCCCGGTGCTCACCCAGGAGATCTCCTCCTACAAGCTGCCCCGCAGCCTGTGGTTCGTCGACGAGATCAAACGGTCGCCGGCGGGTAAGCCCGACTACAAATGGGCCAAGGCGCAGACCGAGGAGCGCGACGCCGACGAGCACGCCGAGGCGGGTAGTTCCTCGTAGGGCATCGATGCGGCACGGGGCTGTGGTCCTGACGGGCGACAGCCCCGCATACGCGCGTGATCACGCGGGTGGCCGCACCGGGATGACGCCGAGGGCCTTCTGCAATTGTTCTGCGATGTCTCCGACTTCTTCCAGCTCGCCGCTCGCGACGGCGATCATGAGGTCGTAAGCCAGGTCCTCGTCCAGGTCGTCGATATCGACGCCGTTACGTGCCAGGAAAACCACCGCCGCCGTTATCGCCAGCCGTTTGTTGCCATCGATCAGCGGATGGTTACTGGTCAGGGAGTGCAGTAGCGCAGCGGCCTTCTCCCAGAGCGAGGGGTACGCATCGCTACCGAATACGGTGGCTCTCGGCCGCGCGGCGGCCGATTCGAGAAGTCCGGGATCGCGGACGATGTACCGCCCGGCGGCTTCATCGGCGATGGCTCGCAGATCGGTCGCGGTGAGGTGGTAGACGCTGCCGCCCGTCATTCGGCCAACCGGTCCAGGAGGGGCTTGTGCCGGGCCGCGAATCGCTTCGACAGTTCGCGGACCTGGCTGTCCGCCGTCTCGGCCATCGCTTCCGGGACGACCGCGGCAACGCGGCGACCGTGCCGGGTGAGGTGGACGATTCGGCCGCTTTCGGCAGCTGCGACGACCTCGGCGAGCTTTTCGCGCGCTTCACTGACCGGTAGTTCCCATGCGTCGAATTCAGGCAGTGCGGTCATGGCAAGATCGTACGGAAATTGTCGTGTTCCGTACAGAAATATTCCTGTCGTTTGTGACAGGGAGAGAGTGCAAGACTCTCCCACCCCGCTGCGCCGGTCGAACGCACCGGGGTGGGAGAGGCGCGTGGCGCGGATCAGGCGGATTCGGGGACGAACTGCGCCAGGGGCAGCAGGTGGTCGGTGGCCCCGCCCAGGGCGAACTCGTTGCGGGTGGCCGCGGTGAAGTAGTTGTGCGCGATATGGTCGCGGTCGATGCCGACGCCGCCGTGTACGTGGACCAGGGTGTGGGCGACCTGATGGCCCGCCTCGGCGGCCCAGAACTTCGCCGTGTGCACGGCCCCGGTGGCGTCCAGGCCCTCCGCCAGCTGCCAGGCGGCCTGGGTGACCGTCAGGCGTAGGCCCTGAACGCTGATATAGCTGTCGGACAGGCGCTGGGCCACGGCCTGGAAGCTGCCGATGGCGCGGCCGAACTGCTCGCGTTCACGGGCGTAGCCGGCGACCAATTCCAGGGAGCGTTCGAGGGTACCCAGCTGCTGTGCCGCCAACCCGAGCCAGGCGCGGTCGAGCAGCCAGTCCAGGATCCGGGCGCCGTCGGCGACGGTGCCGAGCAGTTCGGCCGGCGCGTCGGCGAACTCGACGAGCGATTCGGCACTACGGTCGGTCACCTGCTGGGCGGTCACAGTGACGGAGTCGGCGGAGGGGTCGACCAGGAAGACCGCGGTGACTCCGGATACCGTCGCGGGGACCAGGATACGTGCCGCCCGATCGGCGACCGGAACCGTGGTCTTGGTGCCGGTGACGCGCCAGCCGCCGCCGGTTCCGGTGGCGGTCGTGGTGGGGCGCGTCGGTTCCCAGTTGTGTTCCTCGGCCAATGCCACGGTCAGGATCGCGGTGCCCGCACCGGCAGCGGTGGCGAGCTGCTTCTGCTCGGCGGACCCGAATTCGGCCAGGACGCCCGCACCCAGGACGACCGACCAGAGATAGGGGACCGCGGCGACGGCTTTGCCGAGTTCGCGCAGGATCGCGGTCTGTTCGAGCGGCCCGAAGCCGCTTCCGCCGACTTCCTCGGGCAGGGCGGCGGCGAGCACACCGGTCTCCGCGAGCGATTTCCACAGCGGTTCGTCGAATTTCGCGGTCCCGCCGTCCAATTCGCGCAGCCGGTCGGCGGTGACCAGTTTGTCGCAGACCTCGCCGGTGAGCCGGGCCAGATCCGACTGGGCTTCGGTGGGGGTGAAATCCATGGGGAACTCCTGAATCGGGCGGACGGTCAGCGTCCGGAGGCGGGCTGCTTCAGGGCGGTCATGGCGATGATGTCGCGCTGCACCTCGTTGGTGCCGCCGCCGAAGGTGAGGATCAGGGCGGCGCGATGCATCCGCTCGAGCCGCCCGCGCAGGACCGAACCGGGGGAGTCCTGGCGCAGCGAGGCCTGGGGCCCTAGCACCTCCATGAGCAGCCGGTAGGCCTCGGTGGACAGTTCGGTGCCGTAGACCTTGCAGGCCGAGGCGTCCCACGGGCGCGGCGCGGCGTCCCCGCCCGCGTCCACCCGGCTGGCGATCTCCCAGTTCATCAACTTCAGGTATTCGACCTTGGCGTGCACCCGGGCCAAATTGAGCCGCACCCATTCGCGGTCGAAGATCGGGGAGCCGTCCGCGGCCTTCGTCTCCTTCGCCCAGGCGGTCGTCTGGGCCAGCGCCAGCTGGAGCGCGGCGGAGGAGGTCAAGGCGACTCGCTCGTGGTTGAGCTGATTGGTGACCAGCGGCCAGCCGCCGTTCTCCGGACCGACCAGGGAGGTCACCGGCACGCGGACATCCTGGTAATAAGTGGCGCTGGTATCCGGCCCGGCCATGGTGTGCACGGGGGTCCAGGAGAAACCTTCGGCGGTGGTGGGCACGATCAGCATGCTGATGCCCTTGTGCTTCTTGGCCGCGGGATCGGTGCGTACCGCGAGCCAGACGTAGTCGGCGTAGGCGATCAGGCTGGTCCACATCTTCTGGCCGTTGATCACGTAGTCGTCGCCGTCGCGTACCGCGGT
This sequence comes from Nocardia sp. X0981, assembly GCF_977089955.1. Lineage (NCBI taxonomy): Bacteria > Bacillati > Actinomycetota > Actinomycetes > Mycobacteriales > Nocardiaceae > Nocardia > Nocardia sp. X0981. The sequence continues at coordinate 1,893,538 of NZ_OZ372435.1, forward strand.
GGTGCGCAGTGCGGCCAGGTCGGTACCGGCACCGGGTTCGGAATAACCGATGGCGAAGTGCAGTTCCCCGGCGGCGATCTTGGGCAGGAAGAACTTCTTCTGCTCTTCGCTGCCGTAGTGCATGATGGTCGGCGCCACCGAGTTGATGGTCAGGAACGGTACCGGCGCACCCGCGATGGCGGCCTCGTCGGTGAAGATCAGCTGGTCCAGCATGGGGCGGTTCTGGCCGCCGTATTCCTCCGGCCAGCCCAGCGCCAGCCAGCCGTCGCGTCCCATCTCCGCGACGACCTCCCGGTAGACATTGCCGTGGCCGTACTCCCCGGTCTGGGTGCTCAGGGCCTCCCGCCGTTCGGGGGTGATCAGGCGCGCGAAGTATTCGCGCAGTTCGGCGCGTAGCTTTTCCTGTTCCGGGGTATACGCGATACGCATAGCGGTACCTCGAGCCTTCGTTCTCCGGGGTTGGTGATGGGGCGGGACGTGGGATCGCGCCGCGCTCACCCTCGTGGAGCGCGGAATGGATCTCCGATACCTGGCTCCGATCATTGCATATGCACTGAAACATGTTCCAGTATTGAAGGGTAATCAGCCCATGTAGCCCGTATCGGCCGCCGGTGCTTGTTAGGCTTCGGCCGCCGCCTGGGATAAGGAGTTCCGATGAAGGTCAGCGTTGACTTCGATCAGTGCGAAGCGAATGGAATCTGCGCGGGAATCGCTCCCGACGTCTTTGAACTCGATGACGAGGATATGCTGCACGTTGCCGAGGGGGAGGTGCCCGCCGATCAGGAGACGCAGGTGGCCGAGGCCGTGGCGCAATGCCCGAAAGCGGCGCTGCGATTGCTGTGAATCAGCTCTTGCCGTGAATAAGAACACGTTCTAGAGTCGGCCCGGTGAGCGATACAGATACCGGCCTCGCCGGGCGAGTTGCGATCGTGACCGGAGCGGGTGCGGGCCTCGGCAGGGCCGAAGCGCTCGCCCTGGCCGGAGCCGGGGCCTCGATCGTGGTCAACGATCTGGCCGACTCCGATGCCGTCGCCGAAACGCTGGAGCGGATCCGGGCCCTCGGCGCGAAGGCCGAGTTCGTGGCCGGCAGTATCGCCGAGCGGGCCACCGCGGACGCGGTGCTGGCCACCGCCACCGAATCGTTCGGGGGTCTGGACATCGTGGTCAACAACGCGGGTATCACCCGCGACAAAATGCTGTTCAACATGTCCGACGAGGACTGGGACGCGGTGCTCGCGGTACATCTGCGCGGGCACTTCCTGCTGACCCGCAATGCCGGAGCCTACTGGCGGTCGAAATCCAAAGAGGCCGGTGCTCCGGTCTACGGACGAATTGTCAATACCTCTTCCGAAGCCGGATTGCTCGGGCCGGAGGGGCAGGCCAACTACGCGGCCGCCAAGGCCGGTATCACCGCGCTCACCCTTTCGGCTTCCCGGGCGCTGAATCGTTTCGGGGTGCGGGCGAACGCCATCTGCCCGCGGGCGCGTACCGCGATGACGGAAAAGGTGTTCAGCGCGGCCCCGGAAGGGGAGGTGGACCCGCTTTCTCCCGACCATGTCGCCCGCCTGGTCGCCTACTTGTCGTCGCCGGCCGCCGACCGGGTCAACGGCCAGGTGTTCGTGGTCTACGGACCGATGGTCGCGCTGATGGCCGCCCCGGAGGTGGAGCAGCGTTTCGACGCGCCCGGCGCGCAATGGGCAGGTGACGATCTGGCCACCACGCTGACCGGTTACTTCGCCGGACGCGATGCGGGTCGTACGTTCTCTGCGACAGCGCTGCACGACCTGGGCTGAGTGATCCCGCCGGGCGGGTGCCGGGATCGGGATCGGGCGCGACTTTACCCAAGATAGTTGAACAGCCGTCCAGTTATTGGTAAACAGAGTGGGCGCGGTGTGCCCCGCCTCACATAATGATGCGCAGGACGTATGAATCCTGTTGCAATCCCGCTGTCTGGGATTGCGACAAGTTTCCAGTTCACAAGCCTCGAAATGGCCCCATTCAGGAAATGAACGTGTTCTACTTAGCTGGGCGTGTGCCGGGGAGTGTCCCGCACAGTCGCCAGCGGGACCGATAGTCAGGCAAGGAGGATCCAGGGTGAACGAGGTCCTTGCCGTCCCATTACGGGCCGTCGGTGGATTCTTCGAACTCACCGCATCGGTTGCTCGGGCGAGCCTGCGGCGGCCCTTCCAGATGCGCGAGTTCATCGACCAGTCGTGGTTCGTGGCGCGGGTGTCCATCGTGCCGACGCTGCTGGTGGCCATTCCGTTCACCGTGCTGGTGAGCTTCACGCTGAACATCCTGCTGCGTGAGATCGGCGCCGCCGACCTCAGCGGCGCCGGTGCCGCCTTCGGCGCCGTCACCCAGGTCGGGCCGATCGTCACCGTGCTCATCGTCGCCGGCGCCGGCGCCACCGCCATCTGCGCGGATCTGGGCGCCCGCACCATCCGCGAGGAAATCGACGCCATGAAGGTGCTCGGCATCGACCCGATCCACCGATTGGTCGTCCCCCGGGTACTCGCCTCGATGTTCGTCGCCCTGATGCTGAACAGCCTGGTCTGCACGATCGGCATCGTCGGTGGCTTCCTGTTCTCCGTCTATCTGCAGGACGTGAACCCGGGAGCGTTCGTCAACGGCATCACGCTGCTGACCCATCTACCCGAACTGATCATCTCCGAAGTCAAGGCCGGTCTGTTCGGTCTCATCGCGGGGCTGGTCGCCTGTTACCTGGGTCTGAATGTCAAAGGTGGTCCCAAAAGTGTCGGTGATGCGGTGAACCAGACAGTGGTTTTCGCCTTCATGGCGCTGTTCGTGGTGAACGTCGTGGTCACGGCGGTCGGTATCAAATTCGCGGTCCGGTGACACGATGTCCGCCTCGATGATCATCCAGTCCCGCTTCCCGAAGGTCACGCGGCGCGTGCGCCGGTTCTCCACCTCTCTGGACAACCTCGGGAAGCAGGCCGTTTTCTACGGCAGAGCGATCGGCTCCATGCCGCGGGCGATCACGCACTACCGCACGGAGACCATCCGCCTCATCGCCGAGATCAGCATGGGCAGTGGCGCGCTCGCGGTGATCGGCGGCACCGTGGTGATCGTCGGCTTCCTGACCCTGTTCTCCGGCGGAACCATCGCCGTCCAGGGCTACAGCTCGCTCGGCAATATCGGCGTCGAAGCCCTGACCGGCTTCTTCGCCGCCTTCATCAATGTCCGTATCGCGGCACCGGTGATCTCCGGAATCGGGCTGGCCGCCACCATCGGCGCCGGCTCGACCGCCCAGCTGGGTGCCATGCGGGTGGCCGAGGAGATCGACGCACTGGAATCCATGGCCATCCGTCCCATCCCGTACCTGGTCGGTACTCGCGTACTGGCCGGAATGATCGCGATCGTGCCGCTGTACGCGCTGGCGGTGATCGCCTCGTTCGTCGCCAGCCGGTTCGCGACCGTGGTGATCTACGGACAGTCGGCGGGTGTCTACGACCACTACTTCTCGACCTTCCTTATCCCGAGCGACATCCTGTGGTCGTTCGCCCAGGCCATATTCATGGCGTTGGCGGTGATGATGATCCATACCTACTACGGCTACAACGCGGCGGGCGGCCCGGTCGGGGTCGGCGTCGCGGTGGGCAACGCGGTCCGCACCTCGCTGGTCGCGGTGGTGACGGTAACCCTGCTGATCTCGCTGGCCGTCTACGGCACCTCCGGCAACTTCAACCTTTCCGGGTAGGCGCCATGACGGAACTGATACGAGCGGACGGTAAACAGACAGGCGGGGCGCCGGAGACGAACGGAACCGCGGGTGGGTCGTCCCGCGGTGCCATCGATCCCTGGGCCCCCGACCGGCGGGGCAGCCGCTGGGCCATACTGTGGGAGAAGGCCGGCCTCAAACTGGCCGGAATCGCCATGGTGCTGGCCGCGGTGGTCGCGGTCGTCGTTTCGCTGACCATGTTCTTCGGGGGATTCACCCCCACGGTCACGGTGACCGTGGCGGCGCCGCGCAGCGGCCTGGTACTGGACCCGGACGCCAAGGTGAAGGTGCGCGGTGTGCAGATCGGCCGCGTCGCCGGGATCGAACGCACCACCGAGGGCGCGAACCTGCGGCTGGCACTGGACCCCGAGCTGCTGCGGCTGGTTCCCGCGAACGCCACCGTCGATATTCGCTCGACCACGGTGTTCGGCGCGAAGTACATCAACTTCGTCGTCCCGCCCGAGCCGGCGACGCGATCGCTGCAGCCGGGGGCGCTACTGGCCGCCGACCAGGTAACCGTCGAATTCAACACCGTGTTCCAGCATCTCAGCGATATCTTGGCCGAGGTGGATCCGGAAAAATTGAGCGCTACCCTCACCGCCCTGGGCACCGCGCTACAGGGCCGCGGTCAGACTCTGGGCGAGTTGCTGGTGCACAGCAACACCTACCTGGCGGAGATCAACCCGATGCTGCCCACCCTCCAGCGAGACCTGAACACCACCGCCACGGTGACCGGCCTCTACGCCGATGTGTCCGGCGATCTGCTGCGCACCCTGGACGGGGCCACGACCACCAGCCGGACGATCACCGCGGCGGATTCGGAGATCGATGCGCTGCTGGCCGATATCACCGGCCTCGCCGACACCACGGGCTCGGTGCTGCGCGATAACGAAGCACAGCTGGGCACCGCCCTGGACCTGCTCCGCCCGACCACCGGCCTGCTCCACGAGTACCGGGACGCGCTGTTCTGCCTCGTCGGCGGTGTCGCCAAGGCGGTACCTCTCGCCGAAGCGGTATTCGGCGGCACCCAGGACGGGGTGGCCCTGAACGCGAGCTTCATGTACGGCGCCCCGGCCTACAGCTACCCCAACGACCTGCCGAAGGTCGCCGCGACCGGTGGCCCCCGGTGCGCCGGCCTGCTCGACCGGGTACCGGGCAGCCATGCCGACTACGTCGTCACCGACACCTCCGAAGGCCACCCCTTCATACCGTCGACGCGGGTCGCGGTGAACGCGCCCAGCGTTTTCCAGGTACTGTTCGCCGGACTCCCGGGGGTGGGCCAGCCGTGAAAAACACCGCGACAACCGTCAAACTCGCCATCTTCACCGTGGTGATGACCTTGGTCTTCGCCGGTCTGGCGGTGGTTTTCTCACAGGTTCGGTTCTCCACCGAGACCGGCTACCACGCCGTGTTCACCAGCGCCTCGGGGATGCTGCCCGGCGATAAAGTGCGTATCGCCGGGGTGCCCGTCGGATCGGTCTCCTCGGTAGAGGTCGACGACGATTACCACGCCCACGTCGAATTCGATGTCGACAGCAAATACCGCCTGCTCACCAGTACCCGGGCCACCATCCGCTACGAGAATCTGGTCGGCGACCGCTACCTGGAACTGATGGAAGGCCCGGGTGCGGCCACCACCCTGCGTGAAGGCGGCACCATCGGCCTGGACAAAACCTCCCCCGCCCTGGATCTGGACATGCTGCTGGGCGGTTTCAAACCGCTGCTGCGTGGTCTGGATCCGGCTCAGGTCAACGATCTGACCAATGCGCTGCTGCAAATTTTCCAGGGCCAGGGCGGAACGCTCGTCGAACTGCTCAACAGCGGCGGATCGTTCACCAGAACTCTCGCCGACCGCGACGCCCTGATCGGCAGCGTCATCAACAATTTGAACGCGGTGTTGAAGACCATCGACGACCGCGGCGACCAGTTCGCCACCACGATCGATGAATTACGCCGGCTGGTGAGCGGGCTGGCCGCCGACCGCGACCCGATCGGCGCCGCCCTGCCCCGGATCGCCGACGCCACCGCCGCGACCAACGACCTGCTGGTCCAGGCGCGCCCCGATCTGGCGGCGACGATCGCGCAGACCGGCCGCCTGGCCACCAATCTCGACAACGGTTCGGACACCGTGCAGTGGGTGCTGGACGAACTACCCGGGGCCTACCGGAAACTGATCCGGATCGGTTCCTACGGCTCGTTCCTGCAGCTGTACGTGTGCCGGACGAACTTCCTGGTCGACGGTCCGGACGGGAAACCGCTGCTGCTCGAACTACCCGGTGAGCAGACGACCGGAAGGTGCGTGAGCGAGTAGATGAAAGAGCAATCGCGCGCGGTGACCATCGGTGTCGTCGGGCTGGTGCTGGCCGTGGCCGTGGCGCTGTCGGCCCTGCAGTTCGAGCGGCTGCCGTTCATCCGCGGCGGTGCGATGTTCACCGCGCATTTCGCCGACGCCGGCGGGCTGGTGCCCGGCGACGATGTGGAGGTCGCGGGAGTCCGCTCGGGCCGGGTCGAGGATGTGCGCTTGGACGGCGCCCAGGTGCTGGTGCGGTTCAGCTTGAACGAATCGATCGTGCTGGGCGACAAGACCTCCGCCGCCATCAAGACCAATACGGTGCTCGGCCGGAAAGCTCTGGCGGTGAATCCGGACGGCACCGGCGCGCTGAAGGTCACCGATACGATCCCCCTCGCGCGCACCACATCGCCGTACTCGCTGAACGAGGCGCTCGGCGATCTGGCCGGAACGGTCCGGGATCTGGATCTGCAGCAGGTGAACCGGACCCTGGACGAGCTGTCGGCCGCCTTCGCCGAAACCCCCGCGCCGCTGCGCTCGGCGCTGGACGGGGTGACCGCGCTCTCACGGACCATCAATGCCCGCGATCAGGCGCTTTCGGATCTGCTCACCCGGGCCCAGAACGTCACCAAGATCCTGGCCGACCGGGCCGATGCCATCAACGCGCTACTGGTGGACGGTAATCAGCTGCTCGGCGAGCTGGACCGGCGGCGTACCGCGATCAGCCAGATGATCGTCTACGTGAACTCGCTGGCCCAGCAACTGTCCGGGCTGGTGCACGACAACGAGGCACAACTGCAACCGGCGCTGGACAAACTCAATTCGGTGCTCGAACTGCTGCAGAACAACCGCGACAACATCACCGCGGCGCTCGATGGTCTGGGCCCGTTCGCCGCGGCGCTCGGCGAACAGGTCGGCAGCGGTCCGTACTTCAACGCCTACGTCGTCAACGCCAGTAGTGAAACCCTGCATCCGCTGGTGGACGCGCTGGTATGGCCGCAGCATCTACCGGAATCGCTGCGCGCCTATCTGCTCGAACCCGGCCCCAGGCTCGGCCCGTCCGCCCAGGAGCCCCCCCGATGATGCGATACCTCCGCCTTCGCTGCGGCCTCCGCGGATCGTATGAACCTGCTTCGAGGAGGAGCCGATGAGCACTCTGACGGACAAGGTCCGGGCCGTTCCCCGGAAGTGGGTGGCGATCGTTGCCGGCGTGGTGGTGGTCGCGCTGGTCGCGGTGGGCGGCTACACGGCGTTCGAGAAGCTCACCAAGCACGAGATCACGGCGTACTTCACTTCCACCAGCGGGCTCTACGAAGGCGACGATGTACGGGTGCTGGGGGTGCCGATCGGCCGTATCGATCACATCGAACCCGGAAAAGACCAGGTGAAGGTGTCGATGACGGTCGACAGCGGTGTCGATCTGCCCGCCGACGCGCGGGCGGTGATCATCGCGCCCTCGCTGGTGTCCGCGCGTTTCATCCAGATCGCCCCCGCCTATACCGGTGGCGACAAGCTGGTCGACGGCGCGCAGATACCGATCGAGCGCACCGCTGTACCGGTGGAATGGGACGACATCAAAAACGAACTGAACAAGCTCTCCACGGCACTCGGCCCCGTCGGCGACGACCCCCAGGGTTCCTTCGGCCGGTTCGTCGATACCGCGGCGGCCAATCTGGACGGTAACGGAGAAGCTTTCCGCACCACCCTGCGGGAACTCTCGGCCACCCTGACCACGCTCTCCGACGGCCGCACCGATCTGTTCGGCACCATTCGCAATCTGCAGAAATTCGTGGACGTGCTCTCCAAGAGCAACGACCAGATCGTGGAATTCGGCGGCCGGCTGGCCTCGGTGTCGTCGGTACTGGCCGGAGTATCGCAGGATCTCGGCGCGGGCCTGGACAATCTGGATCTCGCGCTGACCGATGTGCACCGATTCCTGGAGGGCAGCGGCACCGAACTCACCGAGGGCGTGCAGCGGCTGGCCGAGGTCACCCAGATCCTGGTGGACAAACGTCCGGAATTGGAGCAGGCCCTGCATTCCGGCCCGACCGCCCTGGTGAACTTCTATCAGCTCTACAAACCCGCCCAGGGCACGCTGACCGGCGCGATCTCGCTGAACAACTTCGCCGACCCGGCGAGCTTCCTGTGCGGTTCGGTGCGGGCGCTGGAACAGAACGAGTCCGAAACCAGCGCAGATCTGTGCGTCGAGTATCTGGCCCCGGTGCTCAGCTCGCTGGCGATGAACTACCTGCCCATCATGACCAACCCCGCCACGGGCGTCACCGCGTTCCCGGATCAGCTGCAGTACACGACACCGGATCTGGCCGGGCGAGTCGATCCGCAGAAGGTGGGGCCGCCGGCCGCGCCCGAACCCGCGCCGGTCACCGTTCCGGCCGGAGTGGCCGGACTGGCCATCCCGGGTGTGCAGCTGCCCCGGATTCCCGGTTTGCCCGGAGGAGGACGATGATGCGGCGGCTGATGCTGGGTGCCCGGCGACGGGCCGCGATCCTGACGGTCGGAGTGGTGCTGGCCCTGTCCGCCACGGGATGCCAGTACGACGGTCTCAACTCGCTGCCCATGCCCGGCACCGAAGGAACCGGCGAAGGCTCCTACGAGGTACGTATCCAGATGCCGAATGTCACGACTCTGACCCGGAATTCGCCGGTCCGGGTGGACGATGTGGCGGTCGGCGCGGTGACCGATATCGAGGTCGAGGACTGGCACGCGCTGGTGACGGTATCGCTGAACCGTGATGTGGTGTTGCCGGCCAATGCGACCGCCAAGATCGGCCAGACCAGTCTGCTCGGTAGCAACCACGTGGAACTGGCACCGCCGACCGATGTTCCGCCCGAGGGGCGGCTCACCGCGGGTGCGGTGATCCCGCTGGATCGGGCCGGGGTCTTCCCGACCACCGAGCAGGTGCTGTCCTCGCTGTCGGTGGTGCTCAACGGTGGTGGTATCTCGCAGCTGGAGAACATCACCCGTGAGCTCAACGCGGCGCTGGTCGGCAACGAGACCGAGATCCGGGAACTGATCCCGCGGATGAACGAACTGATCACCAACCTGAACACCCAGCGCGACGACATCATCGCCGCCATGAGCGGATTGGACCGCCTCAGCGGTGAGTTCGTCGAGCAGACCGATGTGGTGGCCGCCGCTGTCGAGGAGATCCATCCCGCGCTGACCGTGCTGGCCGACCGCCGGCAGAACATCACCACCACCATCACCCGGCTGGGCGAGCTCAGTGATGTGGTGAACCGGCTGATCGCGGCCAGTGGCGACGATCTGAAGGCGAATCTGGCCGCCCTGGCCCCGGTGCTGCAGACGCTGGCCGATACCGGTACCGATCTCACCGAATCACTGAAAATCCTCGCCTCCTTCCCCTTCCCGCTGACAAATCTGGACAGGGCCATCAAGGGCGATTACCTGAACTTGTTCATGACCGTGGACATCACCGGTAAGCGGTTGGATTCGAACTTCCTCACCGGCACCGGTCTCGGCGGCATGTTCGGCGGGGTGGAGGTCGCGCTGGGACAAGTGGCCGGACCCGCCGGGGAACAGGGCAACCCGCTGGCCACACCGCTCGCGCCGCCGCCCGGCACGCCCAGCGATCAACCGCAACCGACAATTCCCGGGCTGCCGCCGATCCCCGGCCTGCCCGCCATTCCCGGGCTGACGGTGCCGCTGCCCGGGCAGCCGCAAGGGGGCGAGGGCCCGTGACACTCACCCGATTCGTCCGGATCCAGCTGACGATCTTCGCGATCCTCACCGTTGTCGGGCTCACGGTCATGGGCGGCACCTACGTCGGCGTGCCCGCCCTGCTCGGTATCGGCCGCTACGAGGTGACGCTGGAACTGGCCGCCACCGGTGGGATCTACCAGAACGCCAATGTGGCCTACCGCGGCACGAATGTCGGCGTGGTCCGCGAGGTACGGCTGACCAGCGAAGGCGTCGAAGCGCGATTGTCGGTGGACAGCGATTACAAGATCCCCGCCGATTCGACCGCGCTGATCCGCAGCGTCTCGGCGATCGGCGAACAATACGTCGATCTGGTGCCGCCGGAGAACCCCGGCGACGCGAACCTCTACGACGGCAGCGTGATCCCGGTGGACCGCACCGAATTACCGCAGGACGTCGGAGCTCTGCTCGACCAGGCCGACCGGCTGCTGGCAAGCGTGGCCGATACCCGCCTGCGGCAGGTCATCGACGAGGCGTTCCGGGCCTTCAACGGTGCCGGGCCCGATCTGCAGCGGTTCATCGACTCCGCGGCGCTGCTGGTGCAGGAGGCCAACGAGAATGTCGGCCCCACGAAACAGCTGATCGAACAGATCGGCCCGCTACTGGACACCCAGGTGAACTCCGACGCCGCAATCCGTTCGTGGACCCGCGATCTGGCCACGGTCACCGACCAGTTGCGCGCCCACGATCCGGCTCTGCGCAATATTCTCGCCAACGGTCCTTCCGCGCTGGACCGGGTGACCAGGCAGTTCGACGAACTGCGGCCCACCCTGCCCTTGCTGCTGAACAATCTGGTGAGCGTGGGGCAGGTCGGAGTGACCTACCACGCCGGCCTGGAACAGATCCTGGTGGTCTATCCACCGCTGGTCGCGGCATTGCTCACGGCGGTGCGCGGGCCCATGGAGTACGGCGCGCTGGTCGACTTCATGACCGTGCTCAACGATCCACCACCGTGCACCACCGGTTTCCTGCCGCCCGATCAGCGCCGCGATCCCAGCGAACTCGACACCATCGACACGCCCGAGGGGCTGTACTGCAAGGTTCCGCAGGACGACAAGACCGCGGTGCGCGGTATCCGCAACACGCCGTGTATGGAATTCCCCGGCCGGCGCGCCCCGACGCCCGAACTGTGCCGCACCGGTTACGTTCCGCTGGGCACGAACCCCCCGTTCGGACCGCCGCAACCGGTGGCCCCGGCCGAACCGCCGGCCCCCGGCGTGGCCCCCGCCGCCGCGCCCGATCCGGGCCCGGGGGTTGCGGGAGTACCCCCGGTACCTGCTAGTTTCTCGGGCGCAAGCACCCCCGCCGCCGCCCTCTCCTACGATCCGGCCACCGGGGTCTACACCAGCACCGACGGGCGCAGCTACCGTCAGGGCGATATCGCCCCCGGCGGCTCGGGCACCGTCGCCGCGGATTGGCAGGCAATGTTCGAGGAGCAGCAACGATGAGCGATACCAAGGACCCGCGCCGCAACCGCAGGCGAGCCAGCCGGACCGCGGGGCCACCGGCGGAGAGCGCGACGAACGAGCCGGCGCTCGGCGCGACCGGCACCGGGACCCCGCCTACGCCCGCGGTACCCGGCCCGGACGCTCCCGGGAGTGCGACCGGCGCTGGAACAGCAGCGGGAGCTGGCAGCGAAGCCGTCGCCGCGGCAGGGGAAACCGGCGGCGGCGATACGGGCGCTGCGAGCGCCGGCGAGAAATCCGCCGGCGCCGCGTCCGAGAGCACCGAAGCCGCGGCGCCGGATACCGTCCGCCTCGAGAAGACCGGTACCGTACGGCTGAACAAGGAGGAATCCGAGCAGGCCGGTTCCGGCGCACCCGCCGTGGCCACCGATGAGTCCGCGGAAGGTGAAGCCGCGGCAGAGCCCGCGGCGGCCACCGGCGGATCGTGGAAACGGATCCTCGCCCTCACCGCCGCGGCGGTGCTGGTGATCGGGTTGGTCGGTGCCGCCGTGGTCTCGGTATTCGCCGTGCAGTCCACTCAACAGCGCGATGAACGGCGGTCCGAATACGTGGCCACTGCGCGCCAGACGATCCTGAACCTCACCACCATTCGCGCCGATACCGCCAAAGAGGATATCGACCGCATCCTCACCCTGGCCTCCGGCGAGTTCAAAACCGAGTTCGACGGTCGCGTCGACCCGTTCACCGAAATCGTCAAACAGGCGAAGGTCGTCTCCACCGGCGAGGTGGTCGAGGCCGCGGTGGAACGCGACGACGAGGACTCCGCGGTCGTGCTGGTCGCCGCCAAGCAGACACTCACCAACGCGGGATCGGAGGAACAGCAGCAGCGTTTCTACCGTTTCCGGGTGACCGTATCGCGCGCGGACGACGGAACGTTGACCGCCTCGGACGTCGAATTCGTGGCATGACGGCCGGCCGGTCGTGCCGAGAGGACACAGTATGAGCGTGCGTACCAGGATTCTGCTCGGTCTCACCGCGCTGGTGGTGATCGCCGCCGCGGTAGTGGCCGGTATAGGGGGCTATCGGTACTGGGACTACCGGCAGTCGGAACAGTCCCGCACCGACGCCGTCGCCGCCGCCACCCGCACGGTATCGGCCATGTTCAGTTACGAACACCAGACGGTGGAACGAGAACTGCCCAAGGCGGCCGACAGCCTGGCCCCCGATTTCAAGGCCGATTACCTCGAGCTCATCGACAAGGCGATCGTGCCGGGGGCCAAGGAGAAGGAACTGACCGTCAAGGCCACCACTCAGGCCGGTGGTGTGGTCTCCGCCGACCGGGCGCACGCCGTGGTGCTGCTGTTCCTGAACCAGGTGACCACCAGCAAGGAGAGCCCGCAGGGCACCACCACGGGCAGCCGCGTCCGGGTGACCCTGGACAAATCCGACGACCAGTGGCTGGTCGCCTCGGTCACCCCCATCTGAGCATCCCCGGCCACCCGTCCGGTGGCGCGTCATCGCTCGGCGAAGCCCGCAGAGGTGCTGCGTCATGGCCCCACGGCGCTGACATCCGGATACGAAAACCGCCGGTCGGCCCGCGGAAACGCGGGCCGACCGGCGGTTTTCCGGAGCCCCCTGTCAGGATTGAACTGACGACCTTTCGCTTACAAGGCGAGTGCTCTACCACTGAGCTAAGGAGGCGTGAAGCGGAGCCATCATAACCGGACCTGCCCACTGCGCGACACCGGAATCCGATGTCGCGCAGCGGCAGTCCTGCTCACCGGGCTCGACTACTGCTGCCGGGCGGCCTCGTCGGCGGCCATGGCGTCGCGCAGGCTCTTGGGCCGCATATCGGTCCAGTTCTGCTCGACGTACTCGACACAGGCGGCGCGGCTCTCCTCACCGAAAACCACCCGCCAGCCGGCCGGTACCTCGGCGAAGGCCGGCCACAGGGAGTGCTGCTCCTCGTCGTTGACCAGAACGAAGAAGCGGCCGTCCTCGTCGTCGAACGGGTTGGTGCTCATTTCACCTCACTGGGGTGCTCTCGCGGATGGATACGGATTCGACGTGGGCCCGGACGCCTCGACCGGTCTGACTCCCGGCTGCCGCATCGCGAACCCAACGATGTGTCGACCCTAGCAAGGACTGTGTTACCAGTGGGCCCTCCCCTCAGGCGGCGAAGAATTCCAGCAAGATCTTGTTCACCGTCTCGGGCCGCTCCAGATAGCCGTAGTGACCGGCATCGGGAACTTCCTGATAACGCGCGCCGGGGATGGCTTCGGCGACCTCCCTGGACAGATACGCCGGGATCATCCGGTCGTCCGCGAAGCCCACGGCCAGGCACGGCACCCGGATCCCGCGATATGCCTGCAACCGGTCGAATTCGTGGTCCATCCGGCGCTGGGCGCGGATACCCGGCGTCACCGGCCCCCCGGTGAACTCGAACAGATCCAGCCAGTCGCGGGCGCTGTGCCGATCGGCCATGGTGGCCGGGGAGAGATTCATCACCGCGGTCAGCGCGGCCTCGTACTTCGGCGGTAGCTTCACCCCGCTCTCGTCCAGCTCGTGCTCGCCCAGCGAGAGAGTTTTCTGGAACTCGTCCATTCGGCCGTGGCCGGCCAGGAACACGGCTTTGCGCACCAGTTCCGGCCGGGCCAGCGCGAGTTCCTGGGCCACCCGAGCCCCCATGGAGGTGCCCACCACCAGCGCCGGCCCCTCGTCCAGGAATTCGATCAGCCCGGCGGTATCGGCGACCAGCTCCGCGATGGTCATCCCCTCGGCCGCCTCGTAGCTGGGGGCGATACCGCGGTTGTCGAACGTGCACACCCGGTATCCCGCCGCGAGCAGCGCCGGGACCTGATGCAGCTCCCACACCCGGCCGGGGCTGCCGGTACCCATGATCATCACCACCAGCGGCCCGCCGCCTTTGACGTCGGTGCCCTTGGAACGGTCTCCTTTGACCTGATAGTTGAGCGATATTCCGTTCACCGTGGCCAACGGCATTCTGATGGCCCCTTCCTGATCGTTTTGCTGCCCACGGTATAGCCCCGGCCGACGCCGACGTGTTACTGCGGCGGGAGCGTCGATATCCCGGGACAGATACCATTGACATTTCACATAGCAGCTCAGATAGCAGCGCACCCACAGGGAGGATCGAAATGGCCGCGAAGAGCAGCGCCAACGGTATCGCCGACGACGAACTGGAACCCCTCGCCGACGAGACCGCTCGTCAGGCGCAGCGGGTCGTGGCCGCCTACGCCGCCGACGCCGACGAATGCCGGATGCTCCTGTCGATGCTGGGCATCGGCCCCGGCGCCCGCACCGAATAAGCTGGGCTCGTATCCGCATGACCAGGCGCCCCGGCGCGGTCACGCAAGCTACCGCCTCCGGGCGCTGACCGGTCCTGCGGCTGCCGACGCCAACGGCGACGTCGGCGGATCCACACAACTACATGGCGTACAGCGCCGCGCAAAGGATGCGTGAGTGGACCAGATGACCGATCAGCCGTCCAGCGATTCCACCCCTGAGGATGAAACCGCCGTGTCCGAGAACCGGCCCGGGAAACAGAGCGACCCGGGCCGGGTAGCGGGCCCGATCGATCCCCCGGAGGCCGAGCCCGAAGCGGTGGACCCCGAGCCCCTGCGAGAACGCGGCGCCGGTTCCGGCTTCGTGGTGGTGGCCAACCGCCTGCCCGTCGACCTGGAGAAGCTGCCCGACGGCAGCACCCGGTGGAAACGCAGCCCGGGTGGGCTGGTGACGGCCCTCGAGCCCGTACTGCGCAGCAACCGGGGCGCATGGGTGGGCTGGGCAGGCGTTCCCGACGTCGAGGTGGACCCGATCGTCGAAGACGGGCTGGAACTGCATCCCGTACCACTGTCGTCCCAGGAGGTCGCCGACTACTACGAGGGGTTCTCCAACGCCACCCTGTGGCCGCTGTACCACGATGTGATCGTGCGGCCCGTGTACAACCGGACATGGTGGTCGGCGTATGTCCAGGTGAACCGGCGTTTCGCCGAGGAAACCGCCAAGGTCGCGGCCGAGGGCGCCACCGTGTGGGTGCAGGATTACCAGCTGCAGCTGGTGCCGAAGATGCTGCGCATGCTGCGACCCGACCTGACCATCGGTTTCTTCCTGCACATCCCCTTCCCACCGGTGGAACTGTTCATGCAGATGCCGTGGCGCACCGAGATCGTGGAGGGGCTGCTCGGTGCCGACCTGATCGGTTTCCACCTCCCCGGCGGCGCCCAGAACTTCCTCTACCTGGCCCGCCGCCTCGCCGGTCAACCCACTTCGCGGGGCACCGTGGGCGTGCGGTCGAAAATGGGCGTGGTGCAGGTCGGCTTCCGGACGGTCCGGGTGGGTGCCTTCCCGATTTCCATCGATTCGGCCGGGCTCGACGAACATTCCCGGCGGCGTTCCGTGCGCGAGCGCGCCGCCCGCATCCGCGCGGAACTGGGCAGCCCGAAGAACATCCTGCTCGGCGTCGACCGGCTCGACTACACCAAGGGCATAGATATCAGGCTCAACGCGCTCGAAGAGCTGCTGGAGGAAGGCCGAATCGACCCAGCGGACACCGTGATGGTGCAGCTGGCCACCCCCAGCCGGGAGCGGGTGGAGAGCTATATCCAGATGCGCGGTGATATCGAACGGCAGGTGGGCCGGATCAACGGCGAATTCGCCCGGGTCGGATATCCCGTGGTGCACTATCTGCACCGTCCGATCGCACGCGAGGAACTCATCTCGTTCTTCGTCGCCGCCGACGTCATGCTGGTCACACCGCTGCGCGACGGTATGAACCTCGTCGCCAAGGAGTACGTCGCCTGCCACAGCGGCCTCAACGGCACCTTGGTGCTCAGCGAGTTCACCGGCGCGGCCGCCGAACTACGCCAGTCCTATCTGTGCAACCCGCACGACCTGGACAGCGTGAAGGACGCCATCGTCTCGGCACTCACCGACGACCGCGAAATCCGCCGCCGCCGGATGCGGGCCCTGCGCCGGCAGGTCCTGGCCCACGACGTGGACCGGTGGGCCCGGGCCTTCCTCGACGCGCTCGCCCAAGGACAGGTAGCGGGTAAGGCACTGATGGCGGACGGGAACGGGGACGAGGAGTACTGAGTCTCTCGGCGGCGCCCGCGGCGCCCGCGGCGCCGGAGGCGCCGCCATCGAACACAGCGTGTTCACAGCGAGTGCGCAGCGGGGTGCCAGCGGCGGGGGTGAAGATGGGGGTATGAGCGGTGTGCCGGATGCAGCACCGGAGGCCCGGGTGCTGGTGGTCGACGACGAGGCGATGATCGTCGAGTTGCTGACCGTGAGTCTGCGGTTCCAGGGGTTCGAAGTGGCCTCGGCCGCCGACGGGGCGCAGGCGTTGGATATCGCGCGCGGGTTCCGGCCGGATGCGTTGATCGTCGACGTCATGATGCCCGGGATGGACGGTTTCGGGTTGCTGCGCCGGTTGCGTGCCGACGGTATCGACGCGCCGGTGCTGTTCCTGACCGCGCGCGACGATGTGCAGGACAAGGTCACCGGTTTGACTCTCGGCGCCGACGATTACGTCACCAAACCCTTCAGTTTGGAGGAGGTGGTGGCTCGGTTGCGGGTGATTCTGCGCCGCTCCGGGGCCGCCGCCCCGGCGCGGGAGCGGTCGCGGATCCGGTTCGCCGATATCGAGCTCGACGACGACACCCATGAGGTGTTCAAGGCGGGGGAGCCGGTGTCGTTGTCGCCGACGGAGTTCACGTTGCTGCGTTATTTCATGGTGAACGCGGGGACGGTGCTCAGTAAGCCGCGGATTCTGGACCATGTGTGGCGCTACGATTTCGGCGGGGAGGTCGGGGTGGTGGAGACCTATGTGTCCTATCTGCGGAAGAAGGTCGATACGGGGCCCCGGCCCCTGATCCATACCTTGCGTGGTGTCGGCTATGTCATGCGCGAGTCGCCTGCCGGCCGGTCGTGACCCCCGAGCGCGCGTCCGTCGCCGTTTCCGGGCCGGGTCGGTCGCGGAAGGGGCCGACCGGGTGGATCGCGGCGGTTCCGCTGCGGGTGACCTTGGTGCTGGCTTTGGTAGCGCTCGCCGCGGTGGGGCTGCTGGCGTCGGGGGTGGCGGTGACCTCCGCGTTGCGTACGGCGTTGATCGACCGGGTGGATCAGCAGCTCGACGAGGCGGCGCGGACCTGGGCCCGGCCCGGCGCGCCGCGGTTGCTGCCGTGGCCGGGGGAGCCCGGCCGGGAGCGTCCGCCGGTGCTGTTCTACGTGCGGGTGCAGGACACGTCCGGCCGGTTGTTCCTGCAGGCCGATACCCCGGGGTCCGGGGGGCCCGCACTGCCCGAGAATCCGCGCCCGGGGACATTCACCACCGGCTCGTCCGCCGGCGGGTCCGGGCAGTGGCGGGTGCGGTACACCGAGAATCCCGCCGGGACCAGCGTGGTCGCGCTGCGATTGGACGAGACCGAGGCGATCGTCGAACGGCTGGTGGTTCTGCAGTTCGGGATCGGGGCACTGGTCCTGGCGGCGCTGGCGGTGGCCGCGTACTTCGTGATCCGGCGCAGCCTGCGCCGGTTGACGCAGGTCGAGGAGACGGCGGCCGATATCGCGGCCGGGGATCTGCATCGCCGGGTACCGATGCGGGGAACGAACACCGAGGTCGACCGGCTGGCGCGGTCGTTGAACGCCATGCTCGCGCAGATTCAGCGTGGCTTCGCCGCGACCGCGGCCTCGGAGGAGGCCGCGCGGCGTTCGGAGGAGAAGATGCGCCGGTTCGTCGCCGACGCCAGTCACGAACTGCGTACCCCGCTGACCACGATCCAGGGTTTCGCCGAGTTGTACCGGCAGGGCGCTACCGGTGATACCGATATGCTGCTGGACCGCATCGAGCGGGAGTCGAAGCGGATGGGTCTGCTGGTGGAGGATCTGCTCATACTGGCCCGGCTCGACGCCGAGCGGCCGGTGGAGTACGCGCCGGTCGATCTGCTGGCGTCGACGAGCGACGCCGTGCACAGTGCGCGCGCGGTGGCCGCCGCGCAGGGGCGTACCGAGCCGGACCGTACGATTCGTTTCGAGGTGCGGCCCGGTAGCGGCACCACGGAGATTCCGGGGGACGCCGCCCGGCTGCGGCAGGTGCTGGCGAATCTGCTGAACAACGCGCTGGTGCATACGCCGCCGGATGCGATGGTGACCGTGCGGCTCACCCCGGACCGGGACGAGGTGCGGCTGGAGGTGGCCGATACCGGCCCGGGGATGTCGCCGGAGCAGGCCGAGCGGGTGTTCGAACGGTTCTATCGCGCCGATGTTTCCCGTAGCCGGGGCAGCGGCGGTGCCGGGCTCGGGCTGTCGATCGTGCAGGCGCTGGTCATCGCGCACGGCGGTACCGTCGAGGTGGACAGTGAACCCGGCCGGGGCACCGTCTTCACGGTGCGGTTACCGCGGGAACGCCCGGCCGGGACCGCGTGAGCGGGATCAGTCGGGGACGTTCGCCCCGTAGCCGAGATCGCGCAGGGCCTGCTTGATCCGGGACCGGGCATCGTCGAGCATCTCCGGCGCCGGGTTCGGATCCGCGCCGGAGATATCGAAATCGCCCATGGTGAAGGCCGGGAAAACATGGACGTGCAGGTGGGGTACCTCGAGCCCGGCGATGAGCAGCCCGGCGCGGGGCGCGTCCCATGCCGCGCGCACGGCCTGCCCGATCTTCTGGGCCACGCCGTTGAGGCGGGCGAAGACCTCGGGCTCCACATCCTGCCACTGGTCGATCTCTTTGCGGGGTACCACCAGGGTGTGGCCCGGGGTGACCGGCGCGATGGTGAGGAAACCGACGAATTCGTCGTCCTCCCAGACGAACCGCCCGGGTAGGTCACCGGCAATGATCGCACTGAAGACAGAAGCCATGGTGTGTTTATAGCCCGTCTCCGGCGGGGTGGTGTTCATTCGGCCCCGGCCGTGGCGACGCGAGTCGGCCCCGCGCGCCGGTGGATCCGGTTCAGACTCCCACGAAATGAGAGAGGATTCCCTGTACCTCGTAGATATCGACCTGGCGATTGAATTTCTTCTGCAGGGGGGTGTCGCTTCCGGAGATCCACAGCACCAGTTCGGCGTCGAGGTCGAAGGTGCCGGCGGTTTCCACCGCGAAATGAGTGATCGAACGGTAGGGGATGCTGTGGTAGCTGACCTTCCGCCCGGACAATCCCTGTTTGTCGACCATGATCAACCGGCGGTTGGTGAACAGCATGGCATCGCGAACCAGGATGTAGGCCGAGTAGATCTGTTCTCCGTTACCCAGCAGCCGCTGGTATTCCTGCTGGGCCGCCGCCGGATCGACCTGTCCGGCATTGCCCATGATTCCGTCCATCAGACCCATGACGTTCGTCCTCCCGAGTTGTCCACCCGTTACAGGTGTTTCACACCATCATCCACAGCGCGGCGGTATGCGGCCGTGGTCCGGGCGAATCCGCTGGTCCCGGCCGGGCGGCGGCGAACCTGGTCCGCCGGGCGCCCAGTGGGCACCTATAAGCTGTGCGGGTGCGAGTACTCGTCATCGGTTCCGGAGCCCGTGAACACGCCCTCGTCCTTGCGCTGCGCCGCGATCCCGCGGTGAGTGCCGTCGTCGCGGCACCGGGGAACGCCGGTATCGCGCAGCACGCGCAGGTGCGGCCGGTCGAGGCGAGTTCCGCCGAATCGGTGGTCGCGCTGGCCCGGGAGGTGGCCGCCGATCTGGTGGTGATCGGTCCCGAGGTGCCGCTGGTGCTGGGTGTGGCCGATGCCGTGCGCGCGGCCGGTATCCCCTGTTTCGGTCCCTCGGCCGCCGCGGCCCGGATCGAGGGTTCGAAGGCTTTCGCCAAAGACGTCATGGCCGCGGCCGGGGTACGTACCGCGCACAGCGAGGTGGTGGATACTCCCGCCGAGCTCGATGCCGCGCTGGACCGTTTCGGCCCGACCTGGGTGGTGAAGGACGACGGCCTCGCGGCGGGTAAGGGTGTGGTGGTCACGCCGGACCGGTCGGCGGCCCGTGGCCACGCCGCGGAACTGCTCGAACAAGGCCATCCGGTATTGCTGGAGTCCTTCCTGGACGGGCCGGAGGTTTCGCTGTTCTGCCTGGTCGACGGGGAGACGGTGGTTCCGCTGCTGCCCGCTCAGGATCACAAGCGGGTGGGTGACGGTGATACCGGCCCCAATACCGGCGGTATGGGCGCCTACACCCCGCTGCCGTGGCTGCCCGAGGATATGGTGGCCCGGATCGTGGACGAGGTGGTGGCTCCGGTGGCGGCGGAGTTGGTCCGGCGCGGTAACCCCTTCAGCGGTCTGCTGTACGCCGGGCTGGCGATCGGTACCGACGGGCCCGCGGTGGTGGAGTTCAACTGCCGGTTCGGTGATCCGGAGACGCAGGCGGTGCTGGCGCTGCTGGACAGCCCGCTGGGGGAATTGCTGTACGCGACGGCGACCGGGACCCTGGCCCAAGCGCCCGCCCCGCGCTGGCGTGGCGGCGCGGCGGTGACCGTGGTGCTGGCGGCCGAGAACTATCCGCAGCGTCCCCGCACCGGTGATGTGATCACCGGTGCGGGGGACGCGGCGACCGACGATGCGGCGATCGTGCTGCATGCCGGGACCACATTGCGGGCGGACGGGGCACTGGTGTCGGCGGGCGGCCGGGTGCTCAATATCGTCGGCACGGGCACGGATCTGGTGGCGGCCCGGGAGGCGGCCTACGACCGGCTGGCCGGTATCAAATTGCCCGGCAGCCACTATCGCTCGGATATCGGGCTGGGTGCGGTCGAGGGGCGTATCGGTATCTGATCGTCCGGCGTGTCGGCACCGGCGCTACGGAGCGGCAGGGTGGCCCCCGATCTCGGATCAGCCGTAGGAGAGGCCGTGTAGGGCCAGCCAGCGCTGCGGGTCGACGTGCCGGCCGTCCATGATGATCTCGAAATGCAGATGCGGGCCGGTGGAATCGCCGCGGTTGCCCATTCGGGCGATCTGCATACCGGCGGGTACGCGTTCGCCGACCGAGACGAAGAAGTCGTACATATGCCCGTAGACGGAGATGGTGCCGTCGTCGTGCCGGATGCGTACCCACAGGCCGAAACCGGCGGCGGGACCGGCATCGATCACGGTGCCGTCGGCGACGGCGTAGATGGGGGTGCCGATCGGCCCGGCGATATCGATACCGCGGTGAAAGCTGCCCCACCGGCTGCCGAAGCCGGAGGTGAAGGTTCCGGGTGCGGGTAGTACGTACCCGCTGGCGCCGGGCAGGATGGCACCGGGTGGGACGACTCCGGCTTCCGGCGCGCCGGGAGCGGTGGTGATCCAGGGCTGTTCCTGTCCGGCCACCGCCGCCGCGGCCTCCGCCTTGGCCCGTTCCAGGGTGGCGCGGGCGGCGGCGGCGACCACGGCCCGTTCCCGCAGGCGTTCGCCGTTGTCGATGGCGTCGAGGTAGCGGCGTACCGAGGGCACCGGCACCGAGAGTTGCAGCGGGTAGGCCACCGCGACCCGGTATGCCACGCCGGGAGCGGGAGGCTGCTCGGTGACCACGAGCGAGGCGGTGGCGTCGCCGGCTGCCAGGAACAGAGTGAGTACCAGCCCGCCGAGCAGGTAGCGGTGGCGCTCGGCGGTGGCGGACAGTTCCGCCGCGGACGGGCGCCGGTCGAGGAATTCGACGAGGTCGGCCCGAGTCGGGCGCCGCCGCCGGAGTTCGGTGACGTAGCACCGGGACCGGCGGTACAGCGCCGGTATCCGGTCGCCGTCCGGTCGGCGGGATGCCGAAGCCCGGGCTGCGCGTTCCCGCCAGCCCGGCGCGATCACCAGCCCCCCGCCGGTTGCCGCCGCGCGAGTCAGGACGGCTCGCCGGGTGTCCGCCGACCGGGTGGCCGGACAGGTCTCCGTGCTCGTCGGAGACACCGGGGTTCCGGGCATTCCGGACAACTCGGTATGGCCGCCTGCGGCCCCGTCCGGTGCTCGTGGATCCGGGGCGGCGCCGGCCCCTTCTCTTGCCGCTGGGGCCGGGTTTTCCGCCCGGCTCCGGAGACGGCGGAACAACCCTGGACCACGTCCGGCGGTGGTCTCGGGGTCGGATCGTGGCGGGCCGGCGGCCGGCCGGCTGGCCTTGTCGAGCATCAGAGCAGACCATAGCTGTCGAACCGCCCGAAGCGGTGTTCTACCGTCGGTCGGGTGTCCACTGAATCCCGGCGCTCGACCATTCCACCTTTCTACGTGATGGATGTCTGGAAAGCCGCCGCCGAACGCGCCCGAACGCACGGCGATGTGCTGAGCCTCGCGGCCGGACAGCCTTCGACCCCGGCCCCGGCGCCGGTGCTGCGGGCCACCAGAACCGCCATCGACGCCGAATTATTCGGCTACACCGAGACGTTCGGAATCCTCCCGCTGCGGCGCACGATCGCCGAACACCATCATCGGATGTACGGATATCCGGTGGATCCCGACGATGTCGTGATCACCACCGGATCGTCCGGCGCGTTCACGCTGATCTTCCTGGCGGCCTTCGATCCCGGCGATACCGTTGTGGTCGCGCGGCCGGGCTATCCGGCCTACCGCAATACGCTGCGGGCGCTGGGCTGCCGGGTGATCGAACTGGACTGTCGCGCCGAAACACGATTCCAGCCCACCGTCGCCATGCTCGAGAGCCTGCCGGAGCCGCCACGCGGGCTCATCGTGGCCAGCCCGGCCAATCCCACCGGCACCATGATCGACCCGGCGGAACTCGCCGCGGTGGCCCGCTGGTGCGAGTCGCACGCAACCCTGCTGATCTCCGACGAGATCTACCACGGCATCACCTACGGCGGCGAGCGCACCGCGTCCGCCTGGGAAACCTCACGCGCGGCGGTGGTGATCGGGTCGGTGTCCAAATACTTCTCGATGACCGGCTGGCGGCTGGGCTGGATGCTGGCACCGCCGTATCTGCGTCCGGCGCTGCAACGGCTGGCCTCGAATATGACCGTATGCCCCCCGGCGATCTCGCAGTACGCCGCGGTGCACGCCTTCGGCGCGGAGGCCAGGACCGAACTGGACGCCCACGTGCACCGGTACGCGATCAACCGAGCCATCCTGCTGGAGGGGCTGTCGTCGCTCGGGATCACCGATCTCGCGCCCGCCGACGGCGCGTTCTACGCCTACGCCGATATCGGACACCTCACCGATGATTCGATGGCCTGGTGTGCGGATGTGCTGGCGCATACCGGGGTGGCGCTGGCCCCGGGCCTGGATTTCGACACGGTGAACGGCCACCGGACCCTTCGCATCTCCTTCGCCGGCGCGACCGCGGAGATCGAGGCCGCACTCGTCCGCCTGCGCGATCACCTGCGCCGACGGGCTTGATACAAACACGGTGAACGGCAACAACTTTGCACAGTACGACAACATCGCGGCACGGATGCGGTAGAAACATCGATGGCTGATTTCCCCTTTCCCTCATTTCGCACGGATGTACTGATGACGACTGGCACGATGGCACGGTGATAACCGCGACGACTCCGAAAGGTGAACGGCGTCGCCAGGCGCTGGTGGCCGCCGCTGCCGAATTACTGCTCGAAGGTGGTTTCGACGCTGTGCGGCACCGCTCGGTCGCTACCCGTGCGGAACTGCCCCTGGCCTCCACGACGTACTACTTCGAATCACTCGAGGATCTGATCGCGCGGGCGGTGGAGTTCAGTGGTAACGCCGAGCTCGAGGCCATGCGAGGGCGGATCGGCGAGGTGACCCACCGCCGGCGCGGCGCGGAGGCCACGGTCGACCTCGTCCTGGATCTGCTGATCGGTACCGAGGGCGTGGACGAGGGCGCGCGGGGGCGGCTGATCGCTCGCTACGAGCGCACCGTCGCGTCGGCCCGGCACCCGGAGCTACGGGAAGTCCAGCTGCGACTACGCGGGCAGCTCGACGAGCTGCTCGCCGATGTGCTGCGCCGATCCGACCGGATCGTGCGGCCCGAACAACTTCGCAGGCTGGTCGCGGTGGTCGACGGCGCGGTGGTCGCCGCTCTGAGCGAATCCGATCCGCAACCCCGGCGTCTGGCCCGCGGAGCCCTGCTGGAGGTTATCGATATCGTCGCACCGGCGACGCACCAGCCGGGGGACCGGTACCGGTCACTAGACTGACCGGACGTGACCTCCGACCTGATCCCCAACGTTCTCGCCACCCGCTACGCCAGCCCGCAGCTGGTGCATCTGTGGTCTCCCGAGCACAAGATCGTGCTCGAACGGCGGCTGTGGCTGGAGGTGCTGCGCGCCCAGGCCGACCTCGGCGTCGAGGTGCCGGCCGGAGTGGTCGAGGACTACGAGCGCGTGGTCGAGCAGGTCGATCTGGCATCCATCTCCGAACGCGAACGGGTCACCCGCCACGATGTGAAGGCCCGGATCGAGGAGTTCAACGCACTGGCCGGGCACGAACACGTGCACAAGGGCATGACCAGCCGCGATCTCACCGAGAACGTGGAACAGCTGCAGATCCGGCTGTCCCTGGAACATATCCACGCGCACGGCGTGGCGGTGGCGGCCCGGCTGGCCGAACGGGCCGCCGAATATCAGATGTCGGTGATGGCCGGACGGTCGCACAATGTGGCCGCACAGGCGACCACGCTCGGTAAACGTTTCGCCTCGGCCGCCGACGAACTACTCATCGGCCTGACCCGGCTGCGGGAACTCATCGCCCGCTACCCGCTGCGCGGGATCAAAGGCCCGATGGGCACGGCGCAGGACATGCTGGATCTGCTGGGCGGCGACGCCGGGAAACTGGCCGTACTGGAACAGCAGGTGGCCCGCCACCTCGGCTTCACCAGTGTGTTCACCAGCGTCGGACAGGTCTATCCGCGTTCACTCGACCACGATGTGCTCTCCGCGCTGGTGCAGATCGGCGCCGCGCAATCCTCGCTTGCCCACACCATCCGGTTGATGGCCGGGCACGAGCTGGTCACCGAGGGATTCCAGCCCGGCCAGGTGGGCAGCTCGGCCATGCCGCACAAGATGAACACCCGCTCCTGCGAGCGGGTGAACGGGTTGCAGGTGGTGCTGCGCGGATACGGGTCGATGGCCGCCGAACTCGCGGGCGCGCAGTGGAACGAGGGCGATGTGTTCTGCTCGGTGGTGCGCCGGGTCGCGCTACCGGATGCGTTCTTCGCGCTCGACGGCATGATCGAGACCTTTTTGACCGTACTCACCGAATTCGGCGCCTACCCGGCGGTGATCGCCCGGGAACTGGACCGCTACCTGCCGTTCCTGGCCACCACCCGTATCCTGATGGCCGCTGTACGCGCCGGTGTCGGACGGGAAGCGGCCCATGAGGTGATCAAGGAACACGCGGTGGCGGTCGCGCTGGCCATGCGGGAACAGGGCCGGGAACCCGATCTGCTGGACCGCCTCGCGGCGGACGGCCGCCTGCCGTTGGACCGGGCCGCCCTGGACGCGGCACTGGCCGAGAAATCGGCCTTCATCGGCGCGGCGGACGCGCAGGTGGCCGAGGTGATCGCCCAGGTGGGCAAACTGACCGCCGACTACCCGGACGCGGCGCGCTACACCCCCTCCCCCATCCTCTGAGGGATTATTTTGCCACCTATGGATCCGTACACCATTTTCGCCGACATCATCGCCGGGCGTGCCCCGTCCAGCCGGGTATACGAGGATGACGATGTTCTCGCCTTCATGGATATCCGGCCGATGACTCCCGGGCATCTGCTGGTGGTGCCGAAAACTCCGGCGCGCGATCTCGCCGAACTGGATCCGGCGCTCGGGGCGAAGCTGTTCCAGGTGGGGCAGCGGCTGGCGGCGGCGCTGCGCCGGAGCGAGGTGGGCGCCGACGGGGTGAACTTCTTCCTCGCCGACGGCGTGACCGCGGGCCAGGAGGTCTTCCATGTGCATCTGCACGTCATCCCGCGCACCCCGGGTGACGGCTTCGGGTTGCGGGCGCGTCCGCGGACTCCGGCCCGGGCCGACCTCGACTATCTCGCCGCCTCCATCCGAGGGGCGCTGGACCGCGGCTAGTACGCAGCGGGTTTCCTACGCTCCGAATGGATCACGGATCGCTCCGATCCGGACCCGGGGGATCGTCTCTCGCCTATAGTCGTCTTGTTTGCTACGAGGATGCTGACGCTGGTGTCGTCGCGGGCCGGGCGGCGCGGTGGGGCGGTAGCCGATTCGGGGTGGGGCCAGGAGGTGCGGACGTGCGGTTGTTCCGGATGGCTGTTCTCGCGCTGGGGGTGATCGGCCTGACCGCCGGTCTCCCGGTTCTCCGACCCGTACCGGCCGGGGCCGCCGAGGTCGTCGGTATCGACGCGCTCGGCCCGACCCGGTCGGCGGTTTTCATCGCCTCACCCGCGATGGGCCGCACCGTCCAGGTTCAGGTGCTGCATCCGCCGGGGGGAGGTTCCCGGCCGAGCTACTACCTGCTGGACGGACTGGATCCGGGGGTCGGGCAGAGCACCTGGACCAATGCCACCGAGGCCGAGGCCTTCTTTCTCGGTAAGAACGTGAACGTTGTGCTGCCGGTCGGGGGCAAGGCCAGCTACTTCACCGACTGGCAGCGCGACGATCCGGTGTTCGGCCGCTACAAATGGGAGACCTTCCTCACCCGGGAACTGCCGCCGATCATCGACGCCGAGTTCGGTGGCAACGGGGTGAACGCCATCGGCGGGCTGTCCATGGGCGGGCACGCCGCCTATATCCTCGCCGCCCGGCATCCGGAGCTGTACACCGCGGTCGCCGGGTACAGCGCCTGCCCGGATACCGGGAGGGCCACCGGGGCCGTGCAGTTCTCGATCCTCACCCGGGGCGGTAACCCCGACAATATGTGGGGGCCCGGCGGCAGCCCGGAATGGGCGGCGCACGATCCGGCGCTCATGCTGGACCGGCTGCGCGGCAAAACCCTGTTCCTGTCCACCGGCACCGGCCTGCCAGGGCCGCACGAACTGGAATTGAAGCCGCAGCTGCCGGAGAACATCGTGCTCGGCGGGCCGATCGAATTCGCGGTCGACAATTGCGTGATCGCCTTCGAACGGCAGGCCCGGGCGGCGGGGCTGCCGGTCCACGTCGACTACAGCCCCGTGGGCACGCACTCCTGGCCGTATTGGAACGACCATCTGCAGGCGTCCTGGCCGACCATCGGTGGTGCTATCGGCGCCTGAGGGCCGCCGCGCGCACGGTCCGGTCCTTCGCGGGTGCGAGGGCCGGGCCGCTACGGTGGGGGCCATGGCTGACAGTGGTAGTCCGATAACCGGCGACGGGGCCGCCGTGATGGCACCGACTGCTAAAAAGGTGCCGTCGGAGCGGGTGCATCACGGCGACCGGTTCGTCGACGAATACGAATGGCTGCGCGACAAGGACGACCCGGAGGTCATCGCCTACCTCGAAGCCGAGAACGCCTATACCGAGGCGCGGACCGCCCATCTCGCGCCGCTGCGGGAGAAGATCTTCGACGAGATCAAATCCCGCACCCAGGAGACCGATCTGTCGGTGCCCACCAGGCTCGGCGAGCACTGGTACTACTCGCGCAGCTACGAGGGCAAACAGTACGGTGTGCACTGCCGCTGCCCGATCGATACCGCCGCCGTGGGGATCGACGCCTGGACCCCGCCGCAGCTGGAGGCCGACACCGAGATTCCCGGCGAAGAAGTGCTGCTGGACAGCAACGAACTGGCCGAGGGGCACGATTTCTTCGCCCTGGGTGCCTTCTCGATCAGTTACGACGGAAATCTGCTGGCGTTCTCGGTGGACACGGCCGGCGACGAGCGCTACACCCTGCGGTTCAAGGATCTGCGCACCGGTGAACTGCTGGGTGACGAGATCCCGCGCACCGCGCCGGGCGCCACCTGGTCGCTGGACGGCAGCCATGTCTTCTACCAGACCGTCGACGAATCCTGGCGGCCCGACACCGTATGGCGGCATCGGCTGGGTGCCGGGGAGGAGGATGTGCGTGTCTTCCACGAGCCGGACGAGCGGTATTGGGTGAGTGTCGGTGCCACCCGGTCGGAGAAGTACCTGATGATCTGGGTGGGATCCAAGATCACCACCGAGGGCTGGGTGCTGGAATCGGACGATCCCACCGGTGAGTTCCGGGTGTTGTTGCCGCGCCGTGAAGGGGTGGAGTACTCGGCGGAGCACGCCGTGGTGGCGGGAGAGGACCGGTTCCTGATCCTGCACAACGACGTGGTGGACGGGATGAAAGCGGAGAACTTCGTGCTCGCGGAGGCGCCCGCCGACGATCCGTCCCGGCTGCGCACCCTCATCGGGCACCGCGACGATGTGCGCCTCGAGGATATCGACGCGTTCGCGGGCCAACTGGTGCTCGGTTACCGGCGCGAGGCGCTGCCGCGAGTGGCGGTATGGCCGCTCGGTCCGGACGGCTACGGCGAGCTGCGCGAACTGGAGTTCGACCTGGAGCTGTACAGTGCCGGGCTCGGTTCCTGCCCGGAATGGGATCAGCCCACGCTGCGGATCGGACTCACCTCGTTCATCACCCCGACCCAGGTTTTCGACTACGTGGTGGAGACCGGGGCGCTGCTGCTGCGTAAAGAGCAGCCCGTGCTCGGCGGCTACGACGCCGGCGATTATGTGCAGCACCGGGATTGGGCGGTGGCCGAGGACGGCACCCGCATTCCGATCTCGCTCGTCGCCCGGCGTGAAACCGACGCGGTGCCCGGGCCGAAACCGTTACTGCTCTACGGATACGGCTCCTACGAGGCGAGTATCGACCCCGGTTTCTCGGTGTCCCGGCTCTCGTTGCTCGACCGGGGAATGGTTTTCGCCGTCGCGCATGTGCGGGGCGGCGGTGAAATGGGCCGCCTGTGGTACGAGAACGGCAAGACACTCACCAAGAAGAACACCTTCACCGACTTCGTCTCCTGCGCGCGACATCTGGTCGACAGTGGGGTCACCGCCGCGGATCGGATGGTCGCCGACGGTGGTAGCGCGGGAGGCCTGCTGATGGGCGCGGTGACCAATACGGCACCGGAACTCTTCGCCGGTGTCCTGGCCAATGTGCCGTTCGTCGACCCCCTCACCTCGATACTCGACCCGTCGCTGCCGCTGACCGTGATCGAATGGGACGAGTGGGGAAACCCTCTGGCGGACAAGGAAGTCTACGACTATATGAAGTCGTATTCTCCCTATGAGAACGTCACCGCCCAGGACTATCCGGCCATCCTCGCCATCACCAGTATCAACGACACTCGCGTGCTGTACGTGGAGCCCGCCAAATGGGTCGCGAAACTGCGCGCCACCAAAACCGGTGATTCGCCGGTGCTGCTCAAAACCGAGATGAGCGCCGGGCACGGCGGGGTCAGCGGACGCTACGAGAAATGGCGGGAAGTCGCGTTCGAGTACGCCTGGGTACTCGACACCGTGGGCGCCGGAGACCGGTAGCCGGACCGACGGCCACCGGACCGTGTGCGGAAGTTTCCCACCGGGAAAGATCCACTCCACGGTCCGGTCACCAGCACTGCACGCACAGGTCATCGTGACTGCACACGGTGGACATCTGTGCCTGCCACTGTGGGTATATGAACGCTGAACTGCTCGTATCGGTTTCCGGGGTCCGGGACACCACCCGGGACGCGGCGATCGGTTTCGCCGAGGAGATGGATCGGCGTGGGGTGCGGTTGTCGCTGCTGGTGGCTCCGCGGCTGAAAGGCCGGTACCGCCTGGCCGAGGACCCCACCACGCAGAACTGGCTGCGCGGGCGCCGGAGCGGGGGCGATGCCATCGTGCTCCACGGTTACGACCAGGCCGCCACCGAACGGCGCCGCGCGGAGTTCGCCACCCTGCCCCGGCACGAGGCCCTGCTGCGGCTCACGGCCGCGGACCGGGCGATGGAGCAGGTGGGCCTGCGGACCCGGTTGTTCGCGGCCCCGCGCTGGGACGCCTCGGCGGGGGCGATCGCGGCGCTACCCGAACTCGGATTCCGGCTGTCCCTCGGTTCGACCGGTATCCACGATCTGGAGCGCGACAGCATCCGCAAGGCCCGGGTCCTCGGTATGGGTGCGGGCTTCCGTGCCGAACCCTGGTGGTGCCGGGCGCTCGTGCTGGGTGCCGCCCGCACGGCACGTCGCGGTGGGGTGCTGCGGCTGGCGGTTTCCGCCGCCCAGCTCGGCCGGTCCGGGCCGCGTCAGGCGATGCTGGACGCCGTCGACCTCGCGCTCTATCACGGGGCACACAGCGAGGTGTACCGCTGGGAGGCGGGGAGCTCGGTCCGCGCCGCGTAGTCTCC
Source organism: Nocardia sp. X0981 (assembly GCF_977089955.1). Taxonomy (NCBI): domain Bacteria; kingdom Bacillati; phylum Actinomycetota; class Actinomycetes; order Mycobacteriales; family Nocardiaceae; genus Nocardia; species Nocardia sp. X0981. The sequence continues at coordinate 1,923,902 of NZ_OZ372435.1, forward strand.
GCGGGCCGCCCCGCGGGGGAATGCCCGGCCGGACCCGGCGCAGCGGCGGTCCCGGCTCACAACTCGGTGTGTTCCTCCGGCCGCAGCGTCTTGAACTCCGTTTCCGCCTTGCGCATTTCGTCCAGACGGCTGAAATACACCCCCCATGCCTGTTCGGCGATGATCCCGTAATGGATCGGAAAGGCCAGCCGCGGCGCCACCGAACGCAGGTAGTCGACCGATTCACTGATCTTCATCCAGGGGGCGGCCGCCGGTACGGCGAGCACATCGACCGGGGTGGACGGGACCCAGAGCGAATCGCCCGGATGCACGAACTGGGTCGGGTGCTCCGCGGTGCCGAGCTGGAACACCGTGTTGTCGATCACCGGGAGGTCGGGATGGATCACCGCGTGCCGGCCGCCGCCGCCGGTGATCCGCAGACCACCGAGCTCGACGATATTGCCCGCGTGGACGGCCTCCCAGGATCCGCCCTGCAACTGCGCGGTCTGCGGATCGGAGAGCAGGCGGGCACCCGGATTGGCCTCGACCAGCGCATCGATCCGCTTCGGGTCGATATGGTCGGCGTGCTGGTGGGTGACCGCGATCGCGTCCAGCCCGGTGAGACCTTCGAAACCGTGCGAGAACGCCCCGGGATCGAAGAGGACCTTCGTTCCGTGCAGCTCTACGAGTACGCAGGAATGACCGAAGTGGGCTACATGCATGTAGGCCAGGCTAGTACCGGCCGCCTCGTATCGGCCTCACCCGCCGTGACCGAACACCCACCCGGCAATTAGGCTGGTCAAGTAAATCCCCATCAGCGTTCCGGCGTCGGCGCCGGGCGCGGCTCACCCATTTCGTGAGGAGCAACCCGTGGCACGTGTCGTGGTCGAGGTGATGCCGAAGGCCGAAATCCTGGATCCGCAGGGGCAGGCCATAGTCGGCGCGCTACCGCGCCTGGGCTTCCAGGGCGTCACCGACGTCCGGCAGGGCAAACGATTCGAACTCGAGGTCGGTGACGACGTCAGCGACGACCAGCTCGCCTCGATCGCCGAATCGCTGCTGGCCAACACCGTGATCGAGGAGTGGAAGGTGGTGCGCGTCTCATGACCGCCCGGATCGGAGTCATCACCTTTCCCGGCACTCTCGACGATGTGGACGCGGTCCGCGCCGCCCGCCTGGCCGGCGCCGAGGCGGTGAATCTCTGGCACGGCGACGCCGACCTCAAAGGTGTGGACGCCGTCGTGGTACCCGGCGGATTCTCCTACGGCGACTACCTGCGCGCCGGCGCGATCGCCCGCTTCGCCCCGGTCATGGGCACCGTGATCGAAGCAGCCGGCAAGGGGATGCCGGTACTCGGCATCTGCAACGGTTTCCAGGTGCTGTGCGAGGCCGGACTGCTGCCCGGCGCGCTCACCCGCAACGAAGGACTGCACTTCATCTGCCGTGACCAATGGTTGCGGGTCGAAGCCACCGACACCGCGTGGACCTCCCGCTACGAGCCCGGTGCGCAGATCCTGGTGCCGCTGAAGTCGGGGGAGGGCCGGTATCAGGCCTCCCGCTCGGTCCTCGACGAACTCGAGGGCGAGGGCCGGGTGGTGTTCCGTTACGCGGGTGACAACCCCAACGGGTCACAGCGCTCCATCGCGGGTATCGCCTCGGCGAACAAACGGGTCGTGGGGTTGATGCCGCACCCGGAGCACGCGACCGAAGCGCTCACGGGACCCAGTGATGACGGGCTGGGGCTGTTCCTGTCGGTGCTGGATGCCCTGGTGGCCTCGTAACATGCCGGTTTCCGCTTCCGCCGCCGGACTGTGCGGCTTCATCGACGCGTCTCCTTCTCCGTTCCACGTCTGTCGGACCATTGCCGAGGAGCTGGAGGCGGACGGCTTCGTCCGGCTCGACGAGACCCAGCAGTGGCCGACGGCCGGTGGGCGGTACTACGTGGTGCGCGGCGGGTCGCTGGTGGCCTGGGCCGATCCCACGCGGACCGGGCCGTTCCGGGTGATGGGGGCACATACCGACAGCCCGAATCTGCGGGTGAAGCAACATCCCGATCTGGTGGTGGCGGGCTGGCGGCTGGTGCGGCTGGAACCGTACGGGGGTGCCTGGCTGAACTCGTGGCTGGATCGGGAGCTGGGTATTTCCGGGCGTTTGAGCGTGCGGGAGGGTTCCGGGCTGGTCGAGCGGCTGGTGCGGATCGACGAGCCGATCCTGCGGGTTCCGCAGCTGGCCATCCATCTTTCGGAGGATCGGCGCGGGGTGACCCTGGACCCGCAGCGCCATGTGAACGCGATCTGGGGAGTGGGGCACGAGCCCGCGTCGTTCCTGGATCATGTGGCCGAATCCGCGGGGGTGGATCCGGCGGCGGTACTCGGCTGGGAGCTGATGACCCACGATCTGGCACCGAGCCGGGTGGTCGGCGCCGCGGCGGATTTGATCAGCGCGCCGCGGCTGGACAACCAGGCCACCTGCTACGCGGGCTTGTGCGCCTTCCGGGCCGCGGTGGCGGAGCCGGGCGCGGCCGTACCGGTGCTGGCGGTCTTCGATCACGAGGAGGTGGGCAGTCAGTCCGATCGGGGTGCCCAATCCGAGTTGCTGCCCACGGTGCTGGAACGGATCGTGCTGGCCCGGGGTGGGGGCCGGGCCGAGTTCCTGGCCGCTGTCGCGGGTTCGGTGTGCGCGTCCGGTGATATGGCCCACGCCACTCATCCGAACTATCCGGAGCGCCACGAACCCTCCCATGGGATCGAGATCAACGGTGGCCCGGTGCTGAAGGTCAACCAGAATCTGCGCTATGCCACGGACGCGGCCGGTGCGGGGGCGTTCGCGCTGGCCTGTGCCCGCGCCGGGGTTCCGCTGCAGCGCTACGTGCACCGCGCCGATCTGCCCTGTGGTTCGACCATCGGACCGATGACGGCGGCCCGGACTGGTATGCCGACGGTCGATGTCGGCGCCCCCCAGCTGGCCATGCATTCCGCCCGTGAGCTGATGGGTGCCGCCGATATCACCGCCTACGCGGCGGCTCTGGCGGCGTTCCTCACCCCGGAGAGCTGAGTCCGGCCCCCCGGACGGTGGTATCCGCCGCGGGGCCGGGGTCGCGCCGCGCGCAGGTGAACGTAAGATTCGTGCTGGATCAATCCTGTCGGGGCCCCGCCGTCGAGGCCCCGGTTCCGGCCCGACCTCGTGTTCCGCTATCCCGCAGCGTATTCGTACCGAACGCGCACGTCGTGGAGTGTGCGGATGCGCGAGGAGGAGACCGGAGCCCGCGCGCGCCGGCGCGCCAACCTACGAAAGGATTCTGGTAATCCCGTGACTGAGCAGGTCGATACGGTCGCCACCGCCGCCGCCACTCCGGATACGCCGCAGCCGTACGCCGAGCTCGGCCTCAAGGACGACGAATACGCCCGGATCCGGGACATTCTGGGGCGCCGGCCCACCGATGCCGAGCTCGCCATGTATTCGGTGATGTGGAGCGAGCACTGTTCCTACAAGTCTTCGAAGGTGCATCTGCGCTACTTCGGGGAGACCACCACCGACGAGATGCGGGCGTCGATGCTCGCCGGTATCGGCGAGAACGCCGGTGTCGTCGATATCGGCGACGGCTGGGCGGTCACCTTCAAGGTGGAAAGTCACAACCATCCCTCGTACGTGGAGCCGTACCAGGGCGCCGCGACCGGTGTGGGCGGGATCGTCCGCGACATCATGGCCATGGGCGCGCGTCCCATCGCGGTGATGGATCAGCTACGTTTCGGAGCCGCGGATGCCCCCGACACCCGCCGGGTGCTCGACGGGGTGGTGCGCGGCATCGGCGGTTACGGCAATTCCCTCGGGCTGCCCAATATCGGCGGCGAAACCGTCTTCGATCCGTCCTACCAGGGCAATCCTCTGGTCAACGCGCTGTGCGCGGGTGTCATGCGCGTGGAGGATCTGCATCTCGCCTTCGCCTCCGGCGCAGGTAACAAGATCATCCTGTTCGGTGCGCGTACCGGCCTCGACGGGATCGGCGGCGTTTCGGTGCTCGCCTCGGACACCTTCTCCGGCGACGAGTCCGGGTCCGGACGCAAGAAACTGCCCAGTGTGCAGGTCGGTGACCCGTTCACCGAGAAGGTCCTCATCGAATGCTGCCTGGAGCTGTACCACGCCGGCCTGGTGGTGGGTATCCAGGACCTGGGCGGCGCGGGACTGTCCTGCGCCACCTCCGAACTGGCCGCGGCCGGTGACGGCGGTATGCGCATCGAATTGGACCGGGTCCCGCTGCGCGCGGCCGATATGACCCCCGCCGAGATCCTGTCGAGTGAATCGCAGGAGCGGATGTGCGCGGTGGTCACCCCGGAGAACGTGGACGCTTTCCTGGCGGTCTGCCGGAAATGGGATGTGCTGGCCACCGTGATCGGCGAGGTCACCGACGGTGACCGGCTGGAGGTCACCTGGCACGGTGAAACAGTGGTGGATGTGCCGCCGCGCACGGTGGCCCATGAGGGTCCGGTGTACGAGCGCCCGGTTCGGCGTCCCGCCGACCAGGACGCCCTCAACGCCGCCACCCCCGATACCCTGCCCCGGCCGAAGACCGCCGAGGAACTGCGCGACACCCTGCTGAAGATGGTGGCCAGCCCGCAGCTGTGCAGCCGCAAGTGGATCACCGAACAGTACGACCGCTACGTGCGCGGCAACACCGTTCTCGCCGAATACGCCGACGCGGGCATGATCCGGGTGGACGAGGAGACCGGGCGGGGTATCGCACTGGCCACCGACGCCTCCGGCCACTACACCAAACTCGACCCGTATACCGGTGCCCGCCTCGCCCTGGCCGAGGCGTACCGGAACGTCGCCAGTACGGGGGCCACCCCCAAGGCCGTCACCAACTGCCTGAACTTCGGGTCCCCGGAGGACCCCGCGGTGATGTGGCAGTTCCAGCAGGCCGTGCGTGGCCTCGCCGACGGCTGTGTGGAGCTCGGGATCCCGGTCACCGGCGGTAATGTCAGCTTCTACAACCAGACCGGAGAGAACGCCATCCTGCCCACTCCGGTGGTCGGGGTGCTCGGCGTGATCGACGACGTCCACCGTCGTATCCCCACCGGGCTGGGCCTGGAACCGGGCGAGACGCTCATCCTGCTGGGTGAGACCCGCGACGAGTTCGGTGGTTCGGTATGGGCGCAGGTCGCGCACGGTCATCTGGGCGGGCTGCCGCCGCAGGTCGACTTCGCCCGCGAAAAATTGCTGGCCGAGGTGCTCACCGCCGGTTCCCGCGACGGCATGATCAGCGCCGCACACGACCTCTCCGAAGGGGGTCTGGCCCAGGCGGTGGTGGAAGCCGCCCTCGCCGGGGAAACCGGTTGCCGAATCCTGCTGCCCGAGGACGCCGACCCGTTCGTCACCCTGTTCTCCGAATCGGCGGGCCGGGTGCTGGTCGCGGTTCCGCGTTCGGAGGAAACCCGGTTCACCCGCATGTGCACGGCCCGGGAGCTGCCCTGGGTCCGGATCGGCGTGGTGGACCAGGGCTCGGATTCGATCGAGGTGCAGGGGCAGTTCTCGGTCACGATGGCCGAGGTACGCGCCACACACGAGGGCACCCTGCCGGCTATTTTCGGCACTCACGCCTGATTCCGGTGCCGGGCCGCGCCGGAGGTGACCCGGGCCACCCTCCGGCGCCGGTCCTGCCCGCCATACTGGAGAGGTGCTGGAAACCGCCGACACCGTGACCAGATTGCGGTTGCGCTGCGTTGCGGTGATCCACCGGACCGAGCGCGTCATCGATCTGAACTATGTGGGTCTGGTGGTGGCGACGGTGTTCTTCGCCATCTCGGTATCGCCTTCGCTCCTGCCACGCGACTGGATGTTCCAGGGGCTGATCAGTGGTATCAACGCGGCGATCGGGTACGGGGTCGGTTGTCTCCTGGAATGGCTGTTCCGGTTGTGGGTCCGGCCCCGGCTCACCCGGATTCCCGCCCCGCCCATCTGGGCCCGCTACGCGCTGAAATCCGCGGTCCTGCTCACCGCGGCGTCGAGTGCCGGATACATGCTCGTGCAGTCCGCACACTGGCAGCGCGAGATCACCGCGCTGATGGGGATGGAAGGCACCACCACTCCCGCCTATCTGCGCACCGGCGGACTGAGCCTCATGGTCGGTGTGCTGGTGGTCGCCTGCTACCGCACCGTCCGCGAACTCGTCCTCGTCTTGGCCCGCCAGCTCAACCGGTGGGTGCGGGTACCGCGCGAACTGGCCCCCGCCGCGGGTGTCCTGGTTCTGGTGCTGCTGGTGGTGACCCTGTTCAACGGGGTCGCGCTCCGCGCTTTCTTCGCCGCGGCGAATTCGGCGTTCAGTGTGCGCAACGATCACACCTCCCCCTACGCCGTACGCCCCGAACTCCCCGAACGGTCGGGCAGCCCGGACTCCCTGGCGGCCTGGGACACCCTGGGTTTCGAGGGTCGCTGGTTCGTATCGCACGGGCCCGGTGCCGAACGCATCTCCTGGGTCACCGGCCGGCCCGCGCGGGAACCGATCCGGGCCTACGTCGGCCTCGAATCGGTCCGGAAAAGCCATCTCACCCAGGCGGAACTCGCGGTGGCGGAACTCGAGCGCACCGGTGCTTTCGAGCGCGCGGTACTGGTCGTGGTCACCACCACCGGCACCGGCTGGGTGAATTCCATGGCCGCCAACGCGATCGAGTACATGTACGGCGGTGATTCGGCCATCGTGGCCACCCAGTACTCGTATCTCCCCAGCGCGCTGTCCTTCCTGGCCGACCGCGGCAAAGCGGCGTCCGCGGGACGGGAACTGTTCGACGCCGTCTACGCGCGAGTCCGCACCCGGCCTGCCGGCGAACGGCCGAAACTGCTGGTGTACGGGGAAAGTCTCGGATCCCAGGGGTCGGAAGCCGCCTTCGACGGCCTCGCCGATCTGCGGGCTAAGGTGGACGGTGCCCTGTGGGTGGGTCCACCCGATTCCAATCGGCTGTGGAAGCAGTTCGTCAGCAGGCGGGATCCGGGATCGCCGGAGACGAAACCGGTCTACGCGGACGGTCTGGTGGTCCGTTTCGCCGCGACCGCGGAGGATCTCGCCCGGCCCGGACCCGAATGGCGTGCGCCGCGGATCGCCTACCTGCAGCACGCGTCCGATCCGATCGTCTGGTGGTCTCCGGATCTCGTGTTCTCGAAACCGGATTGGCTGGACGAACCACGCGGCGCGGATGTCTCGCCCCGGATGCGCTGGGCGCCGCTGGTCACCTTCTGGCAGGTCACCGCCGACCTCACGAATGCCCAGGGCGTGCGGGACGGCCACGGCCACCGCTACGGCAGCCTGGTCATGGACGGCTGGGCCGCGGTCACCCGCCCCCCGGGGTGGAATCCCGAACTGGCCGAACAGGTCAGGTTGGAGATCGAGGCGTACGAAGCGTATGAGCGGCAGGTGAAATGAGAGCGCGGGTGATCGTGGCGGTGGGAGCGCCGCTGCTGTGGAACAACGTACTGCTGCCGCGGCTGTCGCTCGGCCACCGCGGCCGCACCGCGGCCAATGCGCTCGCCGCCGGCGGCTACGCCCTGGTCTTCGGCGGCCGGCCGAACTGGGGCTCCGGGCGCGGCCTCCGTTACGGCCTCGGCTGTGCCGGGATCGTAACGGCCGGATATGCGGCGGTGCTGTTCACTCCGGCGGTGCGCCGGGTGTTCGCGGGCTCCCGGGACCGCGCGGCGGACGTGCGTACGGCGGAATGGATCGCCGTACATATCCCCGTCGGCACCGTCTACTCCGAGGAACTGATCTTCCGCGCCACCCTGGACCCGCTGCTGGACCGGGAATTCGGCCCCCGGGCCGGTGCGTTCGCGGGAGCCGCGGCCTTCGGCCTCTGGCATATCCACCCGGCCCGCGCGGCCGGCGACACCGTATTCGGCACACTCGTTTTCACCGGCGCCGCCGGTCTGCTCTTCGGAACACTGCGCCGTCATACCGACAGCGCCACCGCGCCCGCGCTGCTGCACTGGGCCGTCAACGCGGGCGGGGCGCTGCTGTCGCGGGTGGCTCTCGCGCGCGGAAATCGGAAACAACCGGGGGAGAACTGGGCGCGGCTGTCCCGAGAGTGACACACTTCGCCCGTGAGGTTGATCGACAGCGACGGATACGGTGTGGAGCTCTCCATTGCCGGATACCGGTTTCCGGACCACATCGATCCGCGAATCCGCTACAGCTGGCTGGTGATCGCGGGCACCGCGAACTGCCCCGAAGGAGCCTGGACCTTCCGCTGGCAGGCGTTGACCCTCGACGACGCGATGGAACTGGCCGACTGGCTACGCCGTATCGCGGCCGAAGCGGAGCCGCCGAGCGAGACGGTACGCGGCTCCGCCCGGCTGGACTTCACCGAACCCCATCTGAGCTTCACCGCGACCCGCGACGGCAGCGAAGTCGAATTGGGGATCGGATTGGATCTGGAGTTCTCGCCGCCGTGGAACCGGCGCGTCACCGCGGGCCGGCCGTTCGTCGTCACGGCCCGGCTCACTCCGGCCGGGATCGCGCCGGCGGCCGAGGAGTTCGGTGCCGAGGTGGACGGGTATCGCCCGCCCGCCCGCGCCCGGTGAGCATCGGCCGGTGATGGCGTGCCGGGTGCCGGATCGGGTGAGATCGCCCACGTTGCACTCGCATCGCGCCCGGTTTATGGCATGGATGCCGGAACCGGGCTCCGAGCCGGGCGCCGTGCTGGGCTCATATCTGCCTCCGGCGCCCATCGGTACGCTATTTCCCCAGGTGAAAGGCACGTTAACTGAGCGTGCCGATTTGCTGAACGGCGCGGCGACGGCGCGCCGGAGGCCCGCTTTTCCCGGCCGATGTCCCGCTCGATTCCGCTTGCCCACCGGCTGCTGATCCGCCGACGCGGAGACCGGGCCCACCCGTAGAATGTCGAGTGCCCCCACACCCGCCCTACCAGGGAGCAGACGGTGACCCACGCCGACCACCCGGCTGTCAGCAATCCCACCGCAACCGACGAAACGGAGAACCCGCCCCGCGAGGAGTGCGGAGTTTTCGGAGTCTGGGCGCCTGGGGAGGACGTGGCCAAACTCACCTATTACGGCCTCTATGCGCTGCAACACCGTGGTCAGGAAGCCGCGGGGATCGCGGTTTCCGACGGCTCGCAGGTATTGGTCTTCAAGGATCTCGGCCTGGTGAGCCAGGTATTCGATGAGCAAACTCTGGGCGCCATGCCCGGACATGTCGCGATCGGGCACTGCCGGTACTCCACCACCGGCGCCACGACCTGGGAGAACGCTCAGCCGATCTTCCGCACCACCGCGGTCGGTTCGGGCCTCGCGCTCGGTCACAACGGCAACCTGGTCAACACCGCCGAACTGGCGGACCGGGCGCGCGAACTCGGGCTCGTCGGCGGCCCCGGCCGCCCCGGCACGGTGTCGGCGACCTCGGACTCCGATGTGATGACGGCGCTGCTCGCGCACGCCGCCGCCGATACGAGCATCGAACAGGCCGCCATGGCGTTGCTGCCCACCGTGCGCGGCGCCTTCTGTCTCACCTTCATGGACGAGCACACTCTGTACGCCGCCCGCGATCCGCACGGGGTGCGGCCGCTCGTCCTGGGCCGGCTGGAGCGCGGATGGGTGGTTGCCAGCGAAACCGCCGCTCTCGATATCGTGGGCGCCTCGTTCGTCCGGGAGATCGAGCCGGGCGAACTGCTCGCCATCGACGCCGACGGCGTCCGCTCGCTGCGCTTCGCCAACCCCGAACCCAAGGGCTGTGTTTTCGAGTACGTGTATCTGGCCCGTCCGGACAGCACCATATCCGGACGTTCGGTGCACGCCACTCGTGTCGAGATCGGCCGCCGCCTCGCCGCCGAACATCCCGTGGGCGCCGATCTGGTCATTCCCGTCCCCGAATCCGGCACTCCGGCCGCGGTGGGTTACGCGCAGGGGTCCGGGGTGCCCTACGGACAAGGCCTGATGAAGAACGCCTATGTCGGCCGTACCTTCATTCAGCCCAGCCAGACCATCCGCCAACTGGGCATCCGATTGAAGCTCAACCCCTTGCGTGAGGTGATCCGCGGGAAACGGCTCATCGTTGTCGACGATTCGATCGTCCGGGGCAATACTCAGCGCGCGCTCATCCGGATGCTGCGCGAGGCCGGTGCGCTGGAAATCCATGTGCGCATCGCTTCGCCGCCGGTCAAATGGCCGTGCTTCTACGGAATCGATTTCGCCTCACGCGCGGAACTCGTCGCCAACAACGCCGGTACCGACCCCGACGGCCCCGCGGGCGCCTCCGCCGATCCGGCGGCCGTCCGCGAGATGGTGGAGGGCGTACGCCGTTCCATCGGCGCCGACACCCTCGGCTACATCTCGCTCGACGGTATGGTCGCCGCCACCGAACAACCCCGCACCCGGTTGTGCTGTGCGTGCTTCGACGGCAACTACCCGATCCCCCTGCCCGCGGAGGCAACGGTCGGGAAGAACCTGCTGGAAGATTTCTCCCCCGCCCGCATGATGACCGACAACGCGAACGCCAGCGCCCTGAGCCGACCGTAACTATTTGTGCGCTGGCGCGCGGGTTCGGAGCCGTGTTCATTTGCCCCGCCTCCGGCGCGGCGGGTTCGGGGCCCCTTGCGTCTCGGGTCTTCGTTCCGCCGCTCGGTCGCTGCGCTCCTTCGCTCGGTCGCTTCGGACCCGAGACGGCTCGAAGCGTATGCGGCGCAGCCGCGGGTCCCGAGGGTTGAAAGGCGACGCCGAAGGGGCTCGACCCCGCGGCGCCGAGGCGCCGCCGAGGAACACAACCCCCCGAACCCTGCCCCGCCGGAGGTGGGGCCATAAACTCTGAACAGGCAGTTTTTTATCCGCGGATTCGGTTTGGAGCTTTCCCCGACAATGACTGAGCAGAACGCCACCGGTGCCGGTGCCTCCTATGCCGCAGCCGGCGTGGATATCGAGGCCGGTGACCGGGCCGTCGAGATGTTCGCCCCACTCGCGCGCAAGGCCACTCGTCCCGAGGTCCAGGGTGGGCTCGGTGGCTTCGCCGGATTGTTCGCGCTGAAGAAGAACTATCGGGAGCCACTACTGGCTTCCTCCACCGACGGCGTGGGAACCAAGATCGCGGTGGCGCAGGCTTTGGACAAGCACGACACCGTGGGCTTGGATCTTGTGGCCATGGTGGTCGACGATCTGGTGGTGTGTGGCGCCGAGCCGCTGTTCCTGCAGGATTACATCGCGGTCGGCAAGGTTGTTCCGGAGCGGGTCGCCGAATTGGTGTCGGGGATCGCCGAGGGGTGTGTGCGTGCCGGTTGCGCGCTGTTGGGTGGTGAGACGGCCGAACATCCGGGCCTGATGGGCGCGCAGGACTACGATCTGTCGGCCACCGGCGTCGGCGTGGTCGAGGCCGACGAACTGCTCGGTCCCGATCGTGTACGTCCCGGTGACGTGGTCATCGCCATGGGTTCGTCCGGACTGCACTCCAATGGTTACAGCCTGGCTCGTAAGGTGCTGCTGGAGATCGATCGGATGTCCCTGACCGGGCATGTGGAGGAGTTCGGCCGCACCCTCGGCGAGGAGTTGCTGGAGCCCACCCGGATCTATGCCAAGGATTGTCTGGCGTTGATCGCCGAAACCGATGTGCGTACTTTCGCGCATATCACCGGCGGGGGGCTGGCCGCGAATCTGGCGCGGGTGCTGCCGGCCGGTCTGGTGGCCGAATTGGACCGCGGCACCTGGAATCCGGCGCCGGTGTTCAAGATGATCGCTCAGCGCGGCCGGGTGGAGCGGGCCGAGATGGAGAAGACGTTCAATATGGGCGTCGGTATGGTCGCCGTGGTCGCCCCGGAGGATGTCGACCGCGCTCTGGCGGTGCTCACCGCACGCCATATCGAGTGCTGGACGCTGGGGAGCCTGAAGAAGGCGAAGGACGTGGACGCCCCGCGTGCCGTTCTGCTGGGTGATCACCCGCGGTTCTGAACCGCGCCGTCCGGACGGGTGCTCACCGTAACGGGAGCACCCGGCGAGCCGGAACCGGGCGCCCGGTAGGGAAATACCGGTGCGCCCGGAGATCGCGGCGTGTATTCCTCACTCGCGAGCTTCCGCGCCTGCGGATCGACGATTTTCCGGGCGCAAAGCCCGGACCGGCACTCGAGACGTGACCGTGATGGTCGCCGCTCGGGCGTTTGCCGGAACCGACGCTGGAGGTGCGCTCGGGTCGATCCGCCGGTTCGCGTCGTTCACCGCTGGCAACCCCGGCGGGAAACGGCGCGAACCGGCGTCAACGACCAAAGGGGAGGCCGTTGGGCCTCCCCCGAGCGTTCGTCACCTGATCAGCGGCGCCAGTCGTCGTAGTCGTCCTCGTCCCATTTGGACAAGGAGTCGTCCGCGTCGTGCTCATCCGACAGGACGCCACTCCGCCGGGAGTTGGCGCTACCGGAAAGCTCGCGCTGAAGGCTCGCGAAGTCAGTCGTCGGCGAGCTGTACTTCAGCTCACGAGCGACCTTGGTCTGCTTTGCCTTAGCCCGGCCACGGCCCATGGCTGACCCCCTCGCGTCACAGCGGGGCGGCCTGGGGATTGGTGGCGGCCCCGTTCGAATTAATATCTTCCTGACAGACACTTTAGCGCGTGTCCGGCGGTTGCGCTTCCACGAGGCGTCTATCGGCCGGATCGGCCGACCGGTTTGCCGGTGTTTCGCCGCTCAGCTGCTAGACGAGACCGATCCGGGTATGGCGCGAATCACACCCACTCGTGCCCCACCGCCGAGTACCGGAGGCGCGGCCAGCGCCGCCAACTCGTCCGACCACGCGACTCCCATACGCTGCAGAACTGCCATGGTCAGCGGGAGACGGGCGCGGTCGGCACCATCGTCGATCTTGTAGGCGAAGGCTCTGCCATCCGGCAGCGCGCCCGCGTGCACACCGTCGGCACCGATCTTGCAGATCAATTCCGGCACCGCGCGCATGGTCAGCAGATCCGGCCCATTGGTGCCGGAAATCACCCGGGGGTGGGCGCGCAGCGCCGCGGCGACGCGATGTTCGGGGGTGCCTTCGGCGGCGCCGGCCAGGGCGGCGAAGGCCCGCGCCAGGTTGATGAGCGATACCGGCACGATGGGCAGCCCGCACCCGTCGATACCGAGATCCGTCTCCGGTTCTCCGGTCAGGTCCATCACCTGGGCCAGTACGGCCTGCTGGAGAGGGTGGGTGGTATCGGTGTAGCCCTCGGTCGGCCAGCCGTTCACCTTGCAGGTGGCCAGCATCGCGGCGTGTTTGCCGGAGCAGTTCATATACCGTTTCGCGGGTTTCTCGCCCCGGTGCAGTACACCCGCCCGGGTCTGCTCGTCCCAGGGCAGATCGGGCGGGCAGGCCAGGTCGTCCTCACCGAAACCGAACCGGTGCAGTAGGCGTTCGACCAGGTCGATGTGCTCGGGTTCACCGGTATGCGAGGCGGTGGCGATGGCCAGTTCGGCGTCGTCGACCGGGTCGAATCCGAGTTTCAGCAGGGTGAGTGCCTGCATGGGTTTGTTGGTGGAGCGCGGGTAGATCGGTACGTGCACCGAACCCGCTTCGAAAGTGGCCTCGCCATCCGGCCCGGTGATCACCACCGACCCCCGGTGCACACATTCCCGGAAACCGGAGCGCACCACTTCCACCAGGTCGACACTCATCCGATTCCCTCCGTTTCGGAAACCGGCCCGTTCACGGCGGCGGGAACGGATTCGCGCCGTTGCGCGTGGCGGGTGATCTGCGCCCGGATATCGTCGGAGATGGTGGGCTCGGCGGTGAGCAGATGTTCGAGTCGTCCGGGATCGGCGCCGGTGAAAACATCACGGACGGTGATGCCGTGCTCGGGTACGTGCACTACCTCGACCCGGTCACCGGCACCCACATCGCCTTCGGTCAGCACCCGGAAGTAGCAGCCGGTGTCCGCCCGGAGCGCGAACCGGCGGACCCACCGGGATTCACCCGACCAGTGCCCGAAGGTGGCGCACGGGACGCGGGGCGCACTCACCTCGAGGAGAGCCTCGCCGACGGTGCACCGGGCACCGAGCACGGCATCGCTGAGCGGCAGCCCGGTGATCCTCAGGTTCTCGCCGAACCAGCCGGCCGGTAGCTCCCGGCCGAGTTCGGCGGACCAGCTCGTGGCATCTTCCTCGGCGTAGCCGTAGACGGCCTGGTGCACGCCGCCGTGGTCGCGGGTATTGCACACATGATCGCCGTGCAGGCCGAGCCGTCCGACCCGCACCCGCCCGGGTACCGGGCGTTTGTCGATGGCGGTGCGCCCTACACGGCCCGGCACCGGTAGTTCGGCGTGTACCGCGCAGACGGCCAGTACCCGACCGGCGTCCCCAACCCGCATCGGCGGTCGCTCCTCTCGGCTCGTTGTACTCGGGCTCACACGGTTCAGCGACCGCGGAGCCGGTCGATCGCCAGGCGCCCGGCCTGTGGTGCGTCGTCGGAGACGACCGAATCGGGGTCTATGGCGGCGGCCATCGCGCCCACCGTGAGCTGCGTATCGGGAGGGACGGCGCGTTTGATCAGGGCGAGCGCGATCGGCCCGAGTTCGTAGTGATCGATCGAGGTGCCCAGGACACCCACCGTCCGCCCACCCGCGGTGACCGGGTCGCCCGGGACGGGGCGGTCGTCGGCGGAGCCGTCCAGGTGCAGCAGGACCAGCCGGCGCGGTGGTTTGCCGAGATTGTGTACGCGCGCCACGGTTTCCTGGCCGCGGTAGCAGCCCTTGTCCAGGTGTACGGCGCCGTACTCGGCGGGCCCGCCGATCCAGTTCACCTCGTGCGGGATGGTGCGGTCATCGGTGTCGAGGCCGATCCGCGGCCGGACAGCGGCCACCCGTAACGCCTCGTAGGCCCAGGACCCGGCCGGTTCGGCGCCCGCGGCGGTGAGTTCGTTCCAGCGGGTCATCAGCTGATCTCGGGGGATGATCAGATCGAAGGAATCCGCGGTCGGCCAGGGCATCCGGCGCAGAAAACCACCCCCCGGCAGCGCCACGGCCTCGTAGACATCCGGTAGCCGGTCCGTGCCCAGTACCGGGATGAGTGTTCCGGTGCGCGGCCCGAGCAGGCTCAGGACCGCGTGGTCCGGCTCCGGGGCCGGGCGGGCATCGGCCCAGAAAACCATTTTGGTGAGGAAGTCCAGCAGCGCCGGGCCGCGTTCGGCTTCGGTATCGATCCACACCTTCGTATCGAGCTCGGTGAGCACGAAATGGTGCAGTACCCGGCCGTTCAGGTCCAGGTCCAGGTTTTCCGCCGACCGGCCGTCGCCGAGTTCGGCGATGTGCTGACTGGTGATGGTGTGCAGCCAGGTGAGTCGTTCGGCGCCGGTGATACCGAGGACGAAGCGGTGGGAGCGGTCGACGACCGCTACGCGCTCGGTCGCGGCGCGCTGTTCACCGAGCGGGTCACCGTAGTGCCAGGGGACCGGGGCGTCGGGTGAGCCCGGCGCGGCGGCGACGGCTCCCGGTGCAGCGAGGACAGGACTGGGTGCGGTGACCACGGACACCTTCTCCACTCTAGGAGCTGATTTGCGTGGTGCGCATCAGCGGGGTATCGACCAGGCGTTTCGTCCTGTTCTCGGGCGTGGGCGATATCACTGCCGTTCGGGGCGGACCGGAACCAGCGGTAACCAGCGGGCGATTTCCGGGGCACGGCTACCGGAGGCGTCCACGGTGCCCGCCTCGACGGCTGCCGCGAAATCCTGGAGGCCGGTCGCCAGTAGCAGCCAGGTGCGCGGATCGGTTTCCACGACATTGGGCGGTGTGCCCCGGGTGTGCCGGGGACCTTCGACGCACTGCACCGCGACGAACGGCGGCACTCGCACCTCCACCGAATGTCCGGGGGCCGCGGCGGCCAGGGCGCGAGCGGTCCCGCGTACGGCGGCTGCCAGCTCGGCGCGGGCCGGCGCCGGGTGGGTTTCGTCGAGCAGCCACGCACGGACCGCTGCCACCGCCGAACGCACCGTTCCCGGGTCGATATCCGTCCGTCGTGCCATTGCCCGACTTTAACCAGCGGGAGCCGGGCCGGTCGAAATGTGCGCCGCCGGGCGGCGGCGCACCGGTGAGCCAGAAGTGCGCTCGGCCGACATTGTCGGGACAGCCTGGTTTTCTGCCCGTCATATCATCCGGTGTTGGCCTACGCTCGTGCGCATGGTGGAGCGAGTTCTTGTAACACTCGACGGTGAGGTCCGGGACGCGGACCAGCCGTTGCTGTACGCCGATGATCTCGGCGTCCTGCGCGGTGACGGAGTTTTCGAGACGGCGCTGGTCCGCGGCGGCACGGTATGCGCGCTCGATTTCCATTTGGCCAGGCTGCGGCGTTCCGCGCAGGCGCTCGATCTTCCCGAGCCCGATCTGGCCCGCTGGCGGTCGGCGATGGAAACGGCGGCCGAGAAATGGGGCAGCGAGGCCGAAGGCGTTATGCGTCTGGTGCTGACCCGCGGCCGGGAGAACGCGCTCGGCAGCCCCAAGGCGGGGCTGCGGTCCGGGGAGCTGTCCGAGGCGGTGCCGGTGCCCTCGACCTACGTCATGGTCACGCCGATGGCCGAACGGGTGGCCACGGCGCGGGCGGAAGGTGTCGCGGTGGTCACCCTCACCCGTGGTATCTCGATCGATCTCGCCCAGGCCGCGCCGTGGCAGCTGCTGGGCGCGAAGACGCTCTCCTATGCGACGAATATGGCGGCGTTGCGTTTCGCCGCTCGTATGGGCGCCGATGACGTGATCTTCACGAGTACCGAGCACCGGGTGCTGGAGGGCCCACGGTCGACGGTGGTGATCGCGCGGGGCAAGAAGCTGCTCACCCCGCCGGCGAAGAACGGTGTGCTGCCGGGAATCACCCAGCGGGCGTTGTACGCCGAGGCGGAACGCAACGGGTACGAATGCGGTTACGAACCGCTGTTCACCGCGGACCTGTTCGACTGTGACAGTATCTGGATGCTCAGCAGCGTGACCCTGGCCGCGCGGGTGAATTCACTGGACGGCGTGCGGATGTCGGCTCCGGAGTCGGCCGCGGAGATCGCCGAGATGGTCGATCGCGGAATCGAACGCACCGGGACGATCGCCGACTGGTGATACCGGGCGCACGCCGCCCGTCCCGTCGTTGTGGGTGACGCGGCACTCGTTGCCGGAAACCTCGCGTACCGGGCGGTATGTGGTGTCTGCCGACACATTGATCCGGCGGTCGCGCCGCGTAGGCTGTTACTACGACCAGTAGTAGTAACAGGAGGATCGTGTGGACGCCCTGGATGTCTCGCGATGGCAATTCGGCATCACGACCGTCTACCACTTCTTGTTCGTTCCCTTGACGATCGGCCTGGCGCCGCTGGTCGCCGGGATGCAGACCGCCTGGGTGATCACCGGTAAGGAGCACTGGTACCGGCTCACCAAATTCTTCGGGAAGCTGTTCCTGATCAACTTCGCGCTCGGTGTCGCCACCGGGATCGTGCAGGAATTCCAGTTCGGAATGAACTGGAGCGAATACTCACGGTTCGTCGGCGATGTGTTCGGCGCCCCCCTGGCCCTCGAGGGGCTGGTGGCGTTCTTCATGGAATCCACCTTCATCGGGCTGTGGATCTTCGGCTGGCAGCGGCTACCGAAACTGGTGCACCTGGGCACGATCTGGATGGTGGCCCTGGGCGTCAACGCCTCCGCCTACTTCATCGTCGCGGCCAATTCCTTCATGCAGCACCCGGTCGGTGCGCGGTACAACCCGGAAACCGGGCGTGCCGAACTCACCAGCATCGTCGAACTGCTCACCAACAACACCGCGCTGGCGGCCTTCCCGCACGTGGTGGCGGGGTCGTTCCTCACGGCCGCCACGTTCGTGGCCGGGATCGCGGGCTGGTGGATGGTGCGCAACGCGCGCAGCGGTGTCCCGGCCGAGCTCACCGAGGCGCGCACCGTGTGGCGCCCGGCAGCCCGGGTCTCACTGCTGGTGGCGGTGATCGCCGGTATCGCCCTGGTGTACACCGGCGACGTCCAGGGCAAGCTCATGTTCGATCAGCAACCGATGAAGATGGCGTCGGCGGAGTCGCTGTGCCACACCGCGACCGACCCCTATTTCTCGATCCTCACGGTGGGCACCCACAACAACTGCGACAGCGTGATCCACGTACTCGACGTACCGTTCGCGCTGCCGTACCTGGCGGAAGGCGAGTTCACCGGGGTGGAACTGGAGGGCGTCGTCGACCTCCAGCAGGCCTACAACGAGAAATTCGGTCCCGGGGACTACCGGCCCAACCTGTTCGTCACCTACTGGTCGTTCCGCGCCATGATCGGACTGGCCGCCGGTTCCGCGCTCCTGGTGTTCGCCGGGTTCTGGATGACCAGGCGCGGCCGGGTACCGGAGCAACGCTGGTTCTCCTGGCTGAGCCTGCTGGCCATACCGACCCCGTTCCTGGCCAACGCGGCCGGCTGGGTGTTCACCGAGATGGGCCGTCAGCCGTGGGTCGTCGTGCCCAACCCCACCGGCGATCCGAACCTGCGACTGACTGTTCAGGAAGGGGTGTCCGACCACGCGACCGCGACGGTGTGGATCTCGCTGATCACGTTCACGGTGGTCTACGGTCTGCTCGCCGTCGTGTGGACCTACCTGATGCGGCGCTATGTGCTCGAGGGCCCGCAGCGGCCGCACGGCACCCGGCCGGACGGCGGGGACGCTGCGAAAGAACCCGTCAGCGAACAACTCTCGTTCGCCTACTAGGAGCCCGGGATGGAATTGCAGGAATTCTGGTTCGTGCTGATCGGAGTGCTCTTCACCGGGTACTTCGTGCTGGAGGGCTTCGATTTCGGAGTCGGTATGCTGATGCCGCTCCTCGGCAAGGGCTCCGACACCCGGCGGCGGGTGGTGCTCAACACCATCGGACCGGTGTGGGACGGCAACGAGGTCTGGCTCATCACCGCGGGCGGCGCGCTGTTCGCCGCGTTCCCGGAGTGGTACGCGAGCATGTTCTCCGGCTTCTATTTCCCACTGCTCCTGTTGCTCGTGGCGTTGATCCTGCGGATCTGTGCCATCGAATACCGCGGCAAGATCGACGATCCGCGCTGGCGGGCCCGCTGCGATATCGGTATCGGTATCGGATCGTGGGTGCCCGCGCTCGCCTGGGGCTGGATCTTCGCCAATATCGTGCGTGGTGTGCCGCTGGACGCCGATAAACAGTTCGCCGGTTCGGCCGGCGCCTTCTTCAGCCCCTACGCCCTGCTGGGCGCGCTCGCCACCGGACTGCTCTTCGCGCTGCACGGTGCGGTGTTCGTGGCGCTCAAAACCGGCGGTGAGGTCCGCGGCGACGCGGTGCGCGCCGCGCGGCTGCTGTGGGCCCCCGCCGCCGCGGCGGTCGGTGGTTTCGGCCTGTGGACGCAACTCGCCTACGGCAGCGATCGGACCTGGATCCTGGTGGCGGCAGCGGTGATCGGCCTGCTCGGCGGCGCCGCCGCGCTGTTCGCCGGGCGGGACGGCTGGTCCTTCGCGGGAACCGCGCTCACCGTACTCGCCGTCTCCGCGCTGCTGTTCGGCGCGCTGTTCCCGTATGTCCTGCCGTCCACCATCGACCCGGCCTTCGCCCTGACCGTCGACAACGCTTCCTCCACGCCGTACACGCTGAAGGTGATGAGCTGGGCGGCGCTGGCGGTCACGCCGGTGGTCCTCGGGTACCAGGCCTGGACGTACTGGGTGTTCCGCAAACGGATCAGAGTCGAACACATCCCACCCGGAATCGGACTCCCGCCCCGCGTCGCAACCGAGGAGTGACCTCATGGCACGCCCGCCCGTGGACCCACGCCTGTGGCGGTACGCGCGATCGGCCCGGAGCTATCTGGCGCTGAGCGTGGGCCTGTCGTTCCTGACGACGGTGACCATCGTGTGCGCCGCCGTACTGCTGGGGCGCGTACTGGCCGGTGTCATCACCGACCCCGGCCGGCGAACGGCCGGGGCGTGGACCGCGGAGCTGCTGTTGCTCGGACTGGCTGTCTCCGGCCGGGCGCTGGCGGCCTGGTGGCAATCCCGTACAGCGCACCGGGCGGGTGCCCGGGTCGTCGCCGAACTGGAACAATCGGTGCTCACCACGGGAGCCGGTCTGCCACCGCGTGAGCTGGAAGCGCGGCGGACCGAACTCGCGGTCGTGGTGAGCAGCGGGCTCAGCGGGCTGCGTGCCTACCTGACCGGCTATGTGCCCGCACTGCTGCTGGCGGTGCTGGTTCCGCCGGTCGTGCTGGTGGTCATCGCCGCCCACGACCCCACCTCGGCGATCATCGTGATCATCACGCTACCGCTGATACCGATCTTCATGATCCTCATCGGCCTGCTCACCGAGGGGCGCGCCCGCGCCACCCTGGACGCCACCACCCGGCTGTCCGATCAGCTACTGGACCTTTTCGCCGGTATGCCGACCCTGCGTGCGCTCGGCCGGGAGAACGCGCACGGCGACGACAGCGCAGGGCGGACCATGAGCGGCCGGGTCCAGGAGCTGGGGGACGCGCTGCACCGCCGGACCATGAGCGCGCTGCGGATCGCCTTCCTCTCCTCGATGGTGCTGGAACTGCTCGCCACCCTGTCGGTGGCGCTGGTCGCGGTGGCGATCGGAATGCGATTGGTGCACGGCGATATGGACCTGTACGCGGGGATCGTCGCGTTGATCCTCGCCCCGGAGGTCTATCTGCCGCTGCGTACGGTGGGGGAGCGTTTCCACGCCGCGCAGGACGGCGCGGCCGCCGCGGACAAGGCGTTCGCGATCCTGGAACAGGCCGGTTCCGGGGAGAATTCGGCGGATCCGGCGCCGGCCGGTGGCGGTCGCATAGCGGCGGCCGGGGAGAACCGGACGGAAAAGCCGGAGACCTCCCGGTCTCGGGTCGCGCGGGTGGCCGGCCGGGCCCAGAGCGGTGCCTCCGGCGCAACGGCGGTGGTCGTGCGCAGTGGCCGGCCGGGTGCGAGTGCCGTCGAATTACGCGATCTGAGCGTCGGAACCCGGGACGGCGCGGCGCCCGGGGGATTGTCCGCGGTCCTGCGGCCGGGCCGGGTCACCGCACTCACCGGTCCCAACGGCAGCGGGAAATCGACGGCCCTGCAGGCGATCCTGGGGCTGGTGGAGCCCACCGGGGGAGCGGTACTCGCCGACGGCGTCGATATCCGGGAACTCGCGCCGGACCAGTGGTGGGGGCGCCTGGCCTGGCTTCCGCAACGACCGGTCCTGGTCCCGGGCACCCTGCGGGAGAATCTGGAACTGCTCGGCGCCACCGTGGCCGGATCATCCCGCCGCGGCGCGGCCCGCGTACTGAGCGAATTGGACGCCGCCTGTGCCGTAACCGGTTTCGACGCCGTGCTCGAAACCCTGCCGGCCGGATGGGATACCGTGGTCGGTACCGGCGGTATCGGTTTGTCCCTGGGGCAGCGGCAACGCCTTGCGCTGACCCGCGTGCTGGCCGCCGACCGCCCGATCCTGTTACTCGACGAACCGACCGCCCATCTGGACCCCGACAGCGAGGTCGCCGTGGCGGCGGCGCTCACCACCCTGGCCCGTACCGGTGCGACCGTGGTGGTGGTCGCCCACCGCCCGGCCCTGCTCGCCGCCGCCGATGAGATCATCACGGTATCCGCTACCTCTCCCGAGATTTCGCTATGAACCCCCCGACCGCAGGCGCTTCCCGCCGCCCGAGCCGGGCCGGCCCGGCCCGTGTGGCCCGGCGCTCGGCCCGGATACGACTGCTGCTCCGCGATATCCGCCAGATGTGGGGCATGCTGGAAGTGCCCCGCCGACGGCTGGCCGTGGCGGTCGGCTGGGGGGTGCTGGCGCTGGGCAGCGGTCTCGGTCTCGCGGCGCTCGCCGCCTGGTTGATCGCCCGCGCCTGGCAGATGCCGCCGGTACTGGATCTCACGGTCGCGGTGGTCGCGGTGCGGGCGTTGGGTATTTCGCGCGGTCTGTGCCGCTACCTCGAACGCCTGGCCACCCATGACGTCGCCCTGCGTTCCATGGCGGCGGCGCGTACCTCCGTGTACCGGGCGCTGGCCCGTGCTCCGCTGTGGCTGACGCGGCGGGCCGACGCGGATCTGCCCGGTGCGGCTGCCGGAGCCCCCACAGCGCCCGGCGGGCCCGGTGTGCCCGGCCGGTTGCGGCGCGGCGATGTGCTGGTACGAGTCGGCACCGATATCGACGATCTCGGTGCCGTGGTGGTACGCACCTTCGTGCCGATCGCGGTGGCCGCGGTACTGGCCCTGGCCGCGATCGGACTGCTGGCCTGCATCTCGCCCGCGGCCGCCGCCGTACTGGCCGCGGCGCTGGTTTTCTCCGGAATCGTCGCCCCCTGGCTGTCGGCGCGCGCCGCGGCCGGTGCCGAACGGGCCGCCCGTGCCGACCGCGCGGAATTCACCGCGCACGCGCTGACCGTGCTCGACCACGCCGCCGAACTGCGGGTCGCCGGGAAACTCGATACCGCGCTGGCCACGGCGTCCTCGGCCGACCGGCGTGCACTGGCCGCCGAGGACCGGGCAGCCGGGCGCACTGCCTGGGCGGCGGCCGCGACACCCCTGGCCACCGGAGTGACCGTGCTCGCGGCGCTGTTGATCGGAATCGTTCTCTACGGGCCCGACGGCGGGGCATCGACAGCGATGACCCCGATGGCGCTGACCGTGCTCGTCCTGCTGCCCCTCTCGTCCTTCGAGGCCACCACCGCGCTACCGGCCGCGGCACAAACCCTCACCGTCGCGCGGGCGGCCCTGCACCGGCTGCACGCGGTATCCCCGGCCTACCGGACGGGAGAGCCGGCGATGGGCGCCGGGCCGACCGGCGCGGCGCACCGGGCCGGTCCGGCGGCCACCCGGAAACGGTTCGGTACGGATGGTCGCCCGCATCCGTACCCCTACGCGGACAGTCGTGCCGACGGTGTGGTGATCGGCTGGGTGGGCGACGGCCGATGGCAGATCCCCGAACGACCCCGGGCCGCGCGAGTGGTGGTCGTGGGACCCAGCGGGGCCGGGAAGACGACGCTGCTGATGGCCTGGGCCGGTCTCTTCGACACCCCGGACGAGGAGATCCGGTTCTTCGCCGAGGATGCGCACCTGTTCGGTACGAGCGTGCTGGAGAACCTACGGGTGGCCCGGGGCGATCTGGACGCCGGAGAAGCCACGCGGGCGCTGCGCACAGTCGGGTTGGGGGACTGGCTGGACGCCCTTCCCCGCGGCGTGCACACCGAGCTGGTCGGCGGTGCCGCCGCCGTTTCGGGAGGCCAGCGCCGCCGTATCCTGCTCGCCCGGGCACTGGTGTCCCCCGCCCGCGCCCTGCTGCTCGACGAACCCACCGAACACCTCGATGCCGCCGCCGGAGCGGAACTGCTGCGGGCTCTCCTCGATATCGACAGCGGGCTGGTGGCACCGGACCGTGATGTGGTGGTCGTCACCCATCAACTCCCCGCCGGTCACCGGGCGGACCTGATCATCACCGTCGATGAATCCGGGCAGGTGCGGGCGTCTTTTCCCGGCGAAACGCGGACCGATTACGCCCTCGATGAAATTCCGTTGCCGACTCCCGCCGGTCGTGGCTAGATTCGACGGTACACAAGGAAGGAGGTGATCCGACGAATGGAAATTCATAGGACACGTGAGGTGGCTGTCAGCTGAACGCTGTAGCCGGCTGTGCACGGATTCCGTCGCCGCGAGCGTGAAGCGAATCCAAGACAGTCACCCGGCCCCCGAGTCCCCGGTCGTGTCCGACCGGGATCGGCCGCGGACCCCTTCGGTACTCACACCGTGGGCCGCACCGATACGGCTCGGGGGTCGTTCCCTTTTCGAAGGCTTTCCCCCCGAGCGCGAGCGGATCAGCCGATATAGCGGTGCAGGCGGGCCGAGAGCCGCGGCTGCAGCGGGCCGTCTGCCACCACGCGCTCTTCCACATAGGCCAGATCGCCGCCCTCGACGATGCCGTACAGGCGTTTGGCGCCCCCGACCACCGCGCCGGTCTGGCTACGGATGACCACATCGGTGGCCAACTCCCAGGACGCCTGGGTCAAAGCGGTGCCGTAGAACAGTTCGACGATCCCCGTGCTGTGCGTGAGCAGCAGCTCCAGCACCTCGTCGTCGCCGTCGGCCCCGACCCGCCAGAAACCGCGTTCACGCAGGTCCGGCCCACCGTAGCTGCCGTCTTCCTCCACGAACCAGGAACGCGAATCCCAGCTCAGATAATCTCCGCCGTCGTGGGAGACCACGATCTGCTGGCCGAAACGATAATCACCGCGTTCGGGATTGTTACCCTCGCCCTCACCGCGCCAGACACCGACCATCGGCAGCAGCGCCAGCATGGCCGGATTCAGGTCCGGCCCGAGTCGCAGATTCGCCGTCTCGTCGGGAAGCGGAAGGTCCGGGAGCACCGGAATATTGCGGCCGCCGGTCGCTTTGGCGCGTTCGGCCGCATCGGCCACCGCCCGGTCACCGCTGCCCGGTGACCGGCTGTCCGCGCCGCGACCGTTCGCCCCGGCCGGGTCGACGGCGGGCTTTCCGTTGGTGTTGTCGCTCGCTCGCTCGGCCGGATCGGAACCCTCGCTCGCGAGACCGCTCATGACTCGGTGAACAGCCGGTAGAAGACGTAGAGGCCGAACCACCCGATGAGGATCGATACGGCGATCAGCAGAATCTCGAAGAAGAGGACCACACCCCAAGTTTATGGCGTCGCCTCCGGCGCCGCGGGGTCGGGGGCTGTGTCTGTGGCGTCGCCTCCGGCGCCGCGGGGTCGGGGGCTGTGTCTGTGGCGTCGCCTCCGGCGCCGCGGGGTCGGGGCCCTCGGGACCCCGGTTCTTCACTCCGGCGCTCAGTCGCTGCGCTCCTTCACTCCGGCGCTCAGTCGCTGCGCTCCTTCGCTCTGTCGCTGCAGAACCGGGGCGGGCCCCGACCACGGAGGGCTACTGTCCAGGGAAGGGGTGGGGTTCCGACTTGTTCCGGCCGTCCGGGGAACCTCGGGAATCCGGAGCGGGTGGAGGACAGCGGAACGGCCCGGGCTCACCTCGTGGGGAGGTGGGCCCGGGCCGTTCTGTCGTGCCTACTTGGCGACGGTGACGTCCAGGTTGTGGATGCCGGGGCCCTCCGGCCGCAATTCGGCCGAACCGTTACCCGCGGACGAGAGCGCCCGCAGCGTCCACGTGCCCGGTGCCGCGAAGAAGCGGAAATCCCCGGTTCCCGAAGCGACGACCTCGGCGGTGAAATCACCGTTGCCGTCGAGCAGGCGCACGAACGCGCCGCCCACCGGCTCGCCGTCGGTGCCGAGGACCCGGCCGGTGATGACCGTTTCCTTCTCCACATCGACACCGGCCGGAATGGCCTGACCCTGGGTAGGTGCTGCGCACATGGTGATTACTCTCCCAACTCGATAGGTGCGCCGACCAGCGAACCGTACTCGGTCCAGCTGCCGTCGTAGTTCTTGACGTTCTGGTGGCCGAGCAGCTCCTGCAGCACGAACCAGGTGTGCGAGGAGCGCTCGCCGATACGGCAGTAGGCGATGGTCTCCTTGTTACCGTCCAGACCGGCCGCGCCGTAGAGCTCGGCGAGTTCCTCGTCCGAACGGAAGGTGCCGTCTTCGTTGGCGGCCTTGCTCCACGGCACGTTGATCGCGCCGGGGATGTGGCCGGGACGCTGGCTCTGCTCCTGCGGCAGGTGGGCGGGAGCCAGGATCTTGCCGGAGAACTCGTCGGGGGAGCGCACATCGACCAGGTTCTTGGTGCCGATGGCGGCGATGACCTCTTCGCGGAAGGCCCGGATGGAGTTGTCCGGTTCGGCGGCCTTGTACTGGGTGGCGGGGCGGGAGACCTCGTCACGCGAGAGCGGACGTCCGTCGAGCTCCCACTTCTTGCGCCCGCCGTCGAGCAGTTTGACGTTGTTGTGACCGTACAGCTTGAAGTACCAGTAGGCGTAGGCGGCGAACCAGTTGTTGTTGCCGCCGTAGAGGACGACCTCGTCGTCGTTGCTGATTCCACGCTCGGAGAGCAGCGCGGAGAACTGCTCCTGGTTCACGAAATCACGACGGACCGGATCCTGCAGGTCCTTCTTCCAGTCGAGCCGGACGGCGCCCTCGATGTGCCCGCCGTCGTAGGCGGTGGTGTCCTCGTCGACCTCGACGAAGACGACGCCGGGGGTTTTGAGGTTCTCTTCGGCCCAGTCCACGGAGACCAGGACATCGGAGCGAGCCATTTTCTTCCTTTCGGTGGTGACTTGCGGATTCGGTTCAGTTCGATACGGAGGGTTCGGACGGGGTGCGCGGCCGTAACCGGGCGATCAGCGGGTACAGCCGGCACCCGAAGCAGATGCCGAACGCGGCGTTCGAGAACGCGGCGAACAGGGCGAAGCCGGCGAAGACCGCGCCTACCGCGGACGCGCCGAGCCCGAACCCCAGCAGGCTCACGGCGGCGAATACGAAGCCCAGCAACTGGGCGAACCGCAGTGGCGGGGTGGGTTCGGTTTCGGTGACCGGGCCCAGGCGCGGCGCGACCGCGCGAGCATAGAGCAGACCGTACGGGTGTCGCCGGGGCCCCAGGGCCGCGCCGAGGGCGAATACCAGTGCCTGTACCCCGATCAATACAGCAGCGGCGGTGCCCGAGACCGCGCCCAGCAACAGCACCAGCACGAGAACGGCGGTGGTCACCCAGGCCACGAAGCGGGGACCCCGGACGTCGACTCGTTCGATGGGGGCCGTACCCACTCCGGTGGGGAAAGTAACGGTAGAAGACATGAACGAAACTCCTGCGCTCGAACTGTTCAGCGGATTTCGGCCGGTTCGCCGGGGGATGAAATCGCTCGCGCGGACGAACCGTGGTCGGCGTCAGGAAAAGACCCGACCGCTCAGCGGCACAGGCAGCAACAACCACCGAGGCGGCACAGATCGACTGTGCGGCGACGGGTGAGCATCAGCTCGCGGTGGTTTTGCACATCGGGCAGTCTACCCAATCGTGGCTTCGGCCGGGCAGGTAGGGGGTGAGCAGCAGTTCAGGGGGCTTATCAGTGGGCCGATCCGGCGGTCAGCGGGCCGAGTGCGCTGCGCAGATCGCTGGTCTTGGGTACCCCGGAGATCCGGAATCGTTCCCGGCCCTCGGCGTCGAAGACGAATGTGGTGGGCAACGACAGCACGTTGAGCGCTTTGGCCAGCGCGGGATCGGCGTCGATATCGATCTCGATATCCCGGGGCGGCCGGGGCGAATCCGCCAGGTCCCGCGTGGCATCGGCGACCACCCGGCGCACCGCCGCGCACGGTCCGCACCACTCGGCGGAGAAGTGCAGTACCGCCGGGCTCGAACCGGTGACCCCGGCCGCGACGAGCAGATCGTCACGTTCGGCGGTGTCCCGGTCCAGGGTCACCGGTGCCGTGCGGACCGTGCCTTCGCGATGCCGCAGATACAGGCCGACAGCCAGCCCGGCCAGCAGCATTACCGCCAGAATGGTGATCTCGATCATGGGCGCCGCAATCTGTTCAGGTCGATCGTCACATCTTCGCCCCGCCCTTCGACCACGATATGCCCGCCCAGGGCAGTCACCTCGGTGGGCCGGATGCCGAAGGGGAGCTCCTTGGTGTCGATGGTACGGGTGAACATCGCCAGTACCGCCGGGATGTCGACCTCGTCGACCACCGGCTTCGAGGGGACCGGCGAGATCTCCTCGGAATACAGTCCGCTGGCCACGATTCGCACCTGATCGCCGTCGAGCAGCAGATCGGCCGCCACGCTCACCCGTTCGCCGGTGAAACTCGCGCCCTGCTGACCACTCGGCGCGGCGGGCAGCGTGCCGGTCAGCACGAGCGCGCCCGCGGTGGTCATACCCGAACCACCCGAACCGCCGGTGCCGTCGGATTTGTCCGCGGGACGCGAATGCACCTCCAGATCGGGGATGCCGAACAGGCGGCCCAGCTCCGTCGGGGCGACACGCATCCGGACGTCCACCTGCTCCACCGGAACGCTGCGCACGCCGCCGTCGACCAGATCCCCCAGTGGTAGCCGCATACCCAGCAGAGTGGCCTCGAGAGCGATTTCACCGGGAATATCGGGCCGGACGCTGTCCGCTTCGATCTCGATGTTCTCGTAGCGACCGTCGAGGGCTTGGCGGAGGAACGGAAAACCGTGGAAGGTGACCTCCGGATCGGCGCTGAGATCGGCGCCCACCCGCAGCGATCGCGATACCCGGTACTCCGAATATGCGGCCGCGCCGAAATCGACGACTACTGCCAGACCCGCCAGGCACAGCAGTCCGATGATCAGCTTCCGCATGACATGCACCCTAGTGGACATACGCCGGCGCCTCCCGGGTCTGTGCGCAACAACGGTCGTGACGTGATGAAGCGAGGAGCGCGCCGACCGAGCACGTGGAGGCCGATTCATCCCCGATCATGCCGAAGGGGCGACCGTCGCTCACAGCCGCCGCAATAGATACAGCTCGACGCGCTAATCTTGCAGCGATTACTTGTGGACGAGCAACGTGGCGACGGCGACGAGGCTGGCTTTCGCGTAGCTACGAGATGGGAGGAGTGCTTGTGGAGCTGCTCCTGCTGACTTCCGACCCCGACCCCGAATCGGTTCTGCCTTCGTTGTCGCTGCTCGCACACACCGTGCGGCCCGCGCCTACCGAAGTGGCGTCGCTGCTGGAAGCGGGTACCGCGGACATCGCGCTGGTGGATGCGCGCACCGATCTGGCCGCCGCCCGCGGTCTGTGCCGGCTGCTCGGTAGCACCGGATCGTCGGTTCCGGTGGTGGCCGTGCTGACCGAGGGTGGGCTGGTCGCGGTGAACGCCGACTGGGGTCTCGACGATATCCTGCTGCCCGGTACCGGCCCCGCGGAGCTGGACGCGCGGCTGCGCTTGCTGCTCGGGCGCACCGGCGGCGCGGCCAGCCCGGAGAACACCGGCAAGATAACTCTCGGGGAGCTCGTGATCGACGAGGGCACCTACACGGCCCGGCTGCGTGGCCGTCCTCTCGACCTCACCTATAAGGAATTCGAACTGCTGAAGTACCTCGCCCAGCACGCCGGCCGGGTGTTCACCCGCGCGCAGCTGTTGCAGGAGGTCTGGGGTTACGACTTCTTCGGCGGTACCCGCACGGTCGATGTGCACGTGCGGCGGTTGCGCGCGAAGCTGGGCAGCGAATACGAATCGCTGATCGGTACCGTCCGCAATGTCGGTTACAAGGCCGTGCGGCCGGCCCGTTCGGCCGGTAAGAACGACTCCGAATCCCGTTCCGCCGGCAGCGGGCAGGGGGCTACGGAGGAGGATTCGATGGCACCGGCCAACGGAACCGGCCAGTGAGTACGGGGAATACGGCCGGGGCAGAGTTGCGCTGGGTCGAGGGCCCCCTCGACGCCCACGTCGATCAGGTCACCGAGCTGCTCGACGCCGCGGCGGCGGCCGACGGTGTCGCGCCGGTCTCCGAGCAGGGCCGGCTCGCGCTGCGGGGCGCCTCCGCGGTCCGTCATCTGCTGGCTCTCCGGGACGGTGTGGTGGCCGGGTACGCGGGTCTGGCCCCGGCGCACGGCGAGCACCCGGCGATGGTGGAGGCGGCGGTGACACCGCAGTGGCGCCGGCGCGGCATCGGCGGCGATCTGGTGGCCGCCGCGCTGGCGGCGGGCGGTCCCGGCGCCCGGATCTGGGCGCACGGGAAATTGCCCGCCGCACAGGCGGTGGCTCGGCGGCTGGGCCTGACGGCCGCGCGTGAACTGTGGCAGATGCGGCGAGCGCTGAGGAATCCGGAGCCGGCGGAAGTGGCCGTACCGGACGGGGTCGTGGTGCGTACGTACTCCGGCCCGGAGGACGATGCCGAACTGCTACGGGTCAACAACGCCGCCTTCGATTGGCATCCCGAACAGGGAGGGTGGTCGGAAAGCGAACTCGCGCAGCGCCGCGGGGAGTCCTGGTTCGATCCGGCGGGGCTGTTCCTGGCCTTCGCGTCGGACCGCCCGGATCGGCTGCTCGGTTTCCACTGGACCAAGGTCCACCGGGACGAGAATCCGCCCGTGGGTGAGGTCTACGTAGTCGGGATCGACCCGGCCGCGCAGGGGCGGGGCCTCGGCCGCTTGCTCACGCTCGTCGGCCTGCACCATTTGCGCGATATCGGACTGGACCAGGTGCTGCTGTACACCGAAGCCGACAACACCGCGGCGGTCCGTACCTATGAGCGTCTGGGTTTCGCGCCCGCGCACATCGATATCGCCTACTCGATGGCCGGGTGAGCGGGCGGGCGGGAGCCCGGATGTTCCCCGTCACGGGAAATCCGAAAAGTCGATGACGGTTGACCGAATGGTCGCCCAGGCGTGCGTAGAGTAACAACGCGGCTAACATCACACATATCGGACGGATCAACGCCGTCCTGTTCACCTCGCGTTCACTTGCCCTGGTCCGGCTGTCTACCGACGGGACCTAGTTTGATTCTGGGCGGTAGTAGGTCGCCTGGTGTGCAAGTTCCCCGCGAACGGCCCACCATCACACCCGCCCGGGCCGGTGAGGGACCGGGCGAGTAGGACGTATCCGGAGGACTGGAGTGAACTTCAAGCGCAGCAGTGCCCTCGTCGGTGCGCTCGCCGCCATGACGCTGTCGTTGGCTGCCTGTGGTAGCGACGACAACACGTCGGCGACCGGTATCGAGCCCAATCCCGAAGTCGCGTGTGGCGGCAAGGAAGCGCTCAAGGCCAGCGGTTCGTCCGCGCAGAAGAACGCTGTGGAGCGTTTCACCGCCGCCTATGAAACCAACTGCGGAGATCAGACGCTCAACTACACGTCGAGCGGCTCCGGCGCCGGAGTGAAGGAATTCATCGGCGGTCAGACCGATTTCGCCGGTACCGACTCCCCGCTCAGCGAATCGAAGGGTGAGGTCGCCGACGCCGCGAAGCGTTGCGCTTCCTCCGCGTGGAACCTGCCCACCGTTTTCGGCCCGATCGCGGTCACCTACAACATCGACGGAGTCACCGATCTCGCGCTCGACGGCCCGACCCTGGCCAAGATCTTCAACGGAACCGTCCGGACCTGGGACGCGCCCGAGATCGAGGCGCTGAACCCGGACGCGCAGCTGCCCGCCGAAACCATCAAGGTGATCTACCGCTCCGACGAGTCCGGTACCACCGACAATTTCCAGCTCTACCTGGACGCCGCCTCCGAGGGAGCGTGGGGCAAGGACACGGGCAAGGTCTTCAACGGCGGTATCGGTGAGGGCGCCAAGGGCAACGAGGGCACCTCGGCTGCGGTGAAGACCACCCCGAACTCCATCTCCTACAACGAGTGGTCGTTCGCCAAGGCGCAGAGCCTTTCCGTGGTCCGTGTCATCACCTCCGCCGGGCCCGAACCGGTGGAACTGACCTCCGAAACCGCCGGTAAGGCGATCGACGGGGTGAAGATCAAGGGCAAGGGCAACGATCTGGTACTCGATACGTCGTCCTTCTACAAGCCGACCGAGACCGGCGCGTACCCGATCATCCTGCCGACCTATGAGGTGGTGTGCTCGAAGTACACCGACGGTGCGACCGCGACCGCGGTCAAAGCGTTCCTGACCTCGGCGATCACCAACGGCCAGACCGGCCTGGAGGACAACGGTTACGTGCCGATCCCGGAACAGTTCAAGACCA
Organism: Nocardia sp. X0981; assembly: GCF_977089955.1. Taxonomy (NCBI): domain Bacteria; kingdom Bacillati; phylum Actinomycetota; class Actinomycetes; order Mycobacteriales; family Nocardiaceae; genus Nocardia; species Nocardia sp. X0981. Next base: position 1,955,404 of record NZ_OZ372435.1, read on the forward strand.
AGCTGACCACGGCGATCAACGCCATTTCCTGATTGCGCAACGATGACAGTCAACCCTGAGGTAGTCTCCGCGGGTCCGTCCGGCATAACGGGCCCGCGGAAGACCGGAGACACCGCGTCCATGTCGAGCGATCCGATGAAAGCGCCGCCGCGCAGCGCAGGCGGCGGCCGGCGGGCCGAACTGGTCTTCAAATCGCTGGCGACCGCCGCCGCCGCGATAATCGTGGCGTCGATCGCGCTGATCGCGCTGTTCCTGCTCATTCGTGCGGTGCCTTCGCTTCGTGCCGACGAGGTGAACTTCTTCACCAGCACGGAGTTCAACACCGGTGATGCGGAGAACCTTCGTTTCGGTATCCGTGACCTGTTCATGGTGACGGTGGCGAGCTCCGCGTTCGCACTTCTCATCGCGGTGCCGATCGGTGTCGGTATAGCCCTGTTCCTCACGCATTACGCGCCCAAACAACTGGCGCGCCCGTTCTCCATGCTGACCGATCTCCTGGCGGCGGTGCCGTCGATCGTGTACGGCCTGTGGGGCCTGCTGGTATTGGCGGCCTATCTGAAGCCGATCCAGGAGTTCCTCAACGACAACCTCGGCTGGTTCTTCCTCTTCGGCGACGGCAATGTCTCCATCGCGGGCGGCGGCACGATCTTCACCGCGGGGGTGGTGCTGGCGGTGATGATCCTGCCGATCATCACTTCGGTCGCGCGAGAAGTGTTCGCGCTGACCCCGCGTGCGCACATCGAGGCGGCCCAGGCGCTCGGCGCCACCAAATGGGAGGTCGTCCGGATGACCGTGCTGCCCTATGGCCGCAGCGGTGTGATCGCCGGTTCCATGCTCGGCCTCGGTCGCGCGCTCGGTGAGACGATCGCGGTGCTCCTCATCCTGAAGACGTCGGCGGAGGCGGGCGGCTGGTCGCTGTTCGACGGCGGTTTCACTTTCGCCTCCAAGATCGCCTCGGCCGCCGCGGAGTTCAGCGCGCCGCTACCGACTGGTGCCTATATCGCGGCGGGCTTCGTGCTCTTCGCGCTGACCTTCGTCGTCAACGCGCTGGCCCGGCTCGCGGCGGGCGGAAAGGTGAACGGCTGATGACCAGCCCGACCAAATTCGATCAGCCGGTCAAGGCGCCCACCTTCCGGCATGTGAGCACCGCGCGCCGGGTCAAGAACAATATCGCCACCGGCCTGTTCACCCTGTGCTTTCTCATCGCGCTCATCCCCCTGGGCTGGGTGCTGGGAATGGTGTTCGTCAACGGATTCGAAGCGATCCTCTCGCTCGAATGGTGGCAGCATTCGCAGAAGGGAATCCTGCCCGACCAGACCGGCGGCGGTGTCTACCACGCGATCTACGGAACCATCGTCCAGTCGGCGGTGGCGGCGGTCATCGCGGTGCCGCTGGGCATCATGGCGGCGGTCTACCTGATCGAGTACGGTACCGGCCGTTTCGCGAAGGTGACCACCTTCATGGTCGATATCCTGGCCGGTGTTCCCTCGATCGTCGCGGCCCTGTTCATCTTCGCCCTGTGGATCGCGACCCTGGGTTTCCCGCAGAGTTCGTTCGCGGTCGCCCTGGCCCTGGTGCTGCTGATGCTCCCGGTCGTCGTGCGCAATACCGAGGAAATGCTCAAGCTCGTCCCGGACGAACTGCGCGAGGCCTCCTACGCGCTCGGTATCCCGAAGTGGAAGACCATCCTGCGCATTGTCATTCCGACCGCCTTGCCGGGCATGATCTCCGGCATCCTGCTCGCCCTGGCCAGGGTCATGGGTGAGACGGCGCCGGTGCTGGTGCTGGTCGGATACAGCAAGTCGATCAATATGAACATCTTCGACGGCAATATGGCTTCGTTGCCGCTGCTGATCTACCAGGAACTGGCCAACGCGGAGGACGCGGGCCGGCAGCGAGTGTGGGGTGCCGCGCTCACACTGATCCTGCTGATCGCGGTGCTGTACCTGGCGGCGGCGGGTGTCAACAAGTTCCTGATGCGGAACCGATAAGGCGGAACGGAAGAACTGATGGCCAAGCGCATCGACATCAAAGACCTGAACATCTTCTACGGTAAATTCCACGCCGTCGCCGATGTCACGCTCAACGTTCTGCCGCGTAGCGTGACCGCCTTCATCGGCCCCTCCGGATGCGGTAAGTCCACCGTGCTGCGCTCGCTGAACCGGATGCACGAGGTGACCCCGAACGCCAGCGTCTCGGGTGCCGTCATGCTCGACGGTGAGGACATCTACGGCTCGCAGGTGGATCCGGTGGGCGTGCGCCGCACCATCGGCATGGTGTTCCAGCGCCCGAACCCGTTCCCGACCATGTCCATTCGCGACAATGTGGTGGCCGGTCTCAAACTCCAGGGCGTGCGCAACAAGGCCGAACTGGACGAGGTCGCGGAACGCTCGCTGCGCGGTGCGAACCTGTGGAACGAGGTCAAGGACCGGCTGGACAAGCCCGGCGGCGGGCTGTCCGGCGGTCAGCAGCAGCGTCTGTGCATCGCCCGCGCCATCGCGGTGTCCCCGGACGTACTGCTGATGGACGAGCCCTGTTCGGCCCTGGACCCGATCTCCACACTGGCGATCGAGGACCTGATCACCGAATTGAAGAAGGAATACACGATCGTCATCGTCACCCACAACATGCAGCAGGCGGCGCGGGTGAGCGATAAGACCGGTTTCTTCAACCTCGAGGCCCAGGGCAAACCGGGCCGGCTGGTGGAGATCGACGATACCGAGAAGATCTTCTCCAACCCCGGTGAAAAGGCCACCGAGGACTACATCTCCGGCCGTTTCGGCTGAGCCGCCGGCGACGCGAAGCCCGCGGAACGATTCCCGCGGGCTTCTCTGGCTGCGTCGCGCAGGCCGGAATTCCTCGTATCGCCACTGAACCCGCGGCTCCCGCTGCACTGCCCACCTCGCGTGGGTCGAGTCGTTGTTTGTTCCGAAATGATTCGATAACCCGTGTGAGGCGGGGGAGAAAACGACACGACCTCCGCGCAATATGTTCGAGCGAAGGGGGATTCGTGGTCGAAATCTACGCTGTCGGCAACCGGCACCTATGATGCTCCGCCGAGGACGTATTACTGCGCGCTGACGCCCGGTGGGCAGATGGATCATCACCCGCTGGTTGCCGTAGCGGACCCGCAAAAAACTGTGGCCCGAGAAACCCTCGGGCCACAGTCCAGCGTATGTGTGCCGGGGTGGCTCAGCTCTCGGTGTCGGTGTCCGGAGGCAGTTCGCCCGTCACCAGGAAAATGACCCGGCGGCCGATCTCCACGGCGTGATCGGCGAACCGCTCGTAGTAGCGGCCGAGCAGGGTGACATCGACAGCGGGCGCCACCCCGTACTTCCATTCCCGGTCCATCAACAGGGTGAACAGGTGGCGATGCAGATCGTCCATCGCCTCGTCGTCCTGATTCAGCTGAGCCGCGCGTTCGGGGTCGCGGGATTCCAGTACTTCCTTCGCGCCCTGGCCCATACTGACCGCGATCCGGCCCATCTCGGCGAAGTACCCGTTCACCGCCTCGGGCAGCGCGTGGTTGGGATGCCGGCGGCGGGCCACCTTGGCCACGTGCAGCGCGAGCGTACCCATCCGATTGACATCGTTGACGATCTGGATCGCGCTGACCACCTGCCGGAGATCGCCGGCGACCGGGGCCTGCGTGGCGAGCAGCGCGAAGGACCTCTCCTCCGCGTCGGCGATCATCTCGGCGATCCGATCACCCTCGCTGATGACCTGCTCGGCCAGCGACAGGTCGGCCTGGAGCAGCGCCTGCGTGGCACGATCCATGGCCGAACCGGCCAGCCCGGCCATCTCGCCCAGTAGGTGGGCGAGATCGGCCATTCGCTCGTTGTAGATGACACGCATGAAACGAAGACTAGTTCGCTCTACTGTCCACGTCACCAACAAGGTGTGAACAATCCGGTGGGGAGCTGTGCCGGGGGTCACCGCACGGCGCGGGGTCGTCTCCGGAGCGGCCGGATCCGAAATTCTCGCCGGATCGATCGGCGTCGTGCTTTCCGGTGTGTCCGGAACGGCTGTCGCGAGTGAAGCGCCGGCGCTTCCCAAGACTTTCCCCAATGGGGCGCAATGTGGGCAGGCCTCGAAAAACTGGAAGCACAGGAGAATGCGCGCGGCGTGTACGGATGCTTCCCGCACAACGGTAACCCGGACGGGCCCACCACTTCGCGCCGCAGGTGACGACGCGGCTGCTCACCGCAGAAATGGGCAGCTGCAGGAAGCATGGTGGCAGGCGGTGACGGCCGTGTACCCACAACGCATTTTCGGTCAACGATCTGTTTCGTCAGGAGAATTCGGCCGGCGGGCGCCGTAGAAGCTCCTATGCGCACATATCGTCTGCGGCATTGACATGTTCGAGGTCGGACGGCAGCTCTACCGGCCCGGGACTGGTCTGGGGGATATCCGTGATCGGGTTTCCCACGGGCGTCGGTTCGTTCACCACCTGCTGATAATCCTCGCCCAGTACCAATTCGACGATACTGCTCAGCGATTCATCCAGTTCCATGCTGGCTCCGGGGACAGAACTCGCCACCGTCGCCGCTTCGGCTTCGTGGCCCGGAGAATAGCGAACTTTGGTTTCGGTGGAGTTGCCCTCCGTATAGTTGTCGGCCTTGTAGATATTGAAGCCGACATTTGCCAGTTGACTGGCCGTGGTCCTGGCCAGGCCCGCGATTCCCGAACCGTTGGACACCAGTAGCGACAGGGTGCTGGGATCCACCGCGGTCAGCGACGGCGGCACCGGAGCTTCGGAGGTCGGTGGCGGTGCCGGTGCGGTCTTCTCTCCAGGAAGCGGCTGATCGTCGCGGATCGCCTGGAAGATCGCCTGGATATCGGCGGTTCGAGGGATCTCGTTGCCGTAGGAGGTGGTACCCGCGGTGGGCACGGTCAAGAAGGTCACCGCCCCGGAATTCAGATCCTGCAGCGATTTGCCCAGCATCAGCAGGTCGTTGGGGTCGACTCCATCGACAAAGGTCGCGTCGGAGAAAGCCTTGATGAATCCGTTCAGCCGCCCGGGGTCCAACAGCATTTTGCTCGACAACGCACCACGCAACAGGGAAGCGAGGAACTTCTGCTGCCGGTTGATCCGGTCGTAGTCGCTGCGCTCTTCCCCGTAGACGTGCCGGGCCCGAACGTAGTTGAGCGCGGTTTTCCCATCGATCCGCTGGCGGCCCGCTTCCGGGAGGATCGTGCCGAGCATGCTGTCTACGAGGGGCTTGTTCACGCACACCTCGACGCCGTTGACCTTGTCCACCATCTGTTCGAAACCGGCGAAGTCGATACCGATGAAATGGTTGATCGTGCTGCCCGTCAACAGCTGGATGGTGCTCAGCAGGCAGCGGGGGCCACCGCGCGCGTAGACGGCGTTGAGCTTGTCGTTCATTGCCGAGGGGAACACATCCTCGGTGTAGCCGGGTTTCTCGTTGTCCCAGCCTTGGCATTCGGGCCGGGTGACGTCGAGGTCGCGGGGGAAGGACACGATCACCACCCGCTGCCGGTTCTGGGGAATGTGCACCAGCATCGTGGTGTCGGCGCGCGCGCCCTCGGCGTCCTCCACGGTGCCGGCGCCGACCTCGGCGTTGGCACCGGCGCGGGTATCGGTGCCGACGATCAGATAGTTCTCGTCACCGAGTTGAGCCTGCGCGTCGATGACATGGTCGTCGTTCTCGGCGAGGGCGGATACCTGAGTGAAGCTGTTGCCCGTGGCGCGCAGGTAGCTCCAGCCACCCCCGGTGATCAGGAGAGCCAGGACGGAGGAGAACGCCACGGTGGCGCGCCCGGCGAGCCGCAGCCTTCTGCTGCGGCGGGATTCGGCGGGCCGGCGCCGTTTCGGCTTGCCGATCGTTTCCGGCTCCGCGGGCTCGGCGGTGGGCCAGCCCGCCGTATCGGTTCGCCCGTTGATACGGGAACCGTCCTCGTCGACGGGCGGGAGCACATCGGTGACCTGCTCGGGAGCCTCGGCCGCTACCGGCGCCGATTTCGCGCCTTTACCGCGCCGGGGTGTGCTGCGCGATTGCCGGGAACGTTTCGGTGCGGGGTCCGCACCGGCTCGCGGGCCGCCGCGGGCGGTGTCCGGGGTCTGCGGGACAGCGGTGGTCGGCTCGGGATCTGCGGGTGCGGGCGGGGCGGCGGCCGGGCGCTGCCCCGTAGGGGGACGGTTCCCGGCGGGCTCCGGAGCGGGGCCCGCGGCGGGCGGGACGGCTGCCCGGGCATCCGTCGCCGGGCGCTGCCCGCCCGCACCGGGCGCTACCTCTCCTCCGGGCCGCGGCTGGGCGGGCTTCCGGACCGGGCCGGGCTGCTCCGGACCGGGGCCGGGAGCGCGTTGCGCCGGTCCGGGCGGAGGCTGCTTCCGGCCCGTGGGCGGCTGGGGCCGCTGTTGCGCGGGCCCGCCCGGGGGCGGTTGCCGATTCGCCGGGGGCGGTCCGGGCTGGGCGGGCGTCGCACCGGTCGAATGCTTGCCCGGTGCCGGGCCGCCGGCCGGGGGTGCGGGCGGGCGGGCCGCCCGGGAGTGGGGGGCTTCGGGACCCTGTTGGTCCGGTCGTGGCCGCTGCTCGGCGGCCGGCCTCGGCGTCGGCCCCGCCGGGCGGGCCGGCCGCTCGGCCGGCGGTTGCGCCGGGCCGGCCCCGGCGCTGTGCCGTCCGGTATCACCCGGGGTACGCCGGGCGGTTCGCTCACTGTCCACCCGTTCGACCAGATCCGCGACCGTCAGCGGGCCCTGCCCGGCCGGGGTTTCCGGCTGCCGCCGCCGGCCCCCATGAGTGCCGTCCATTTCGGGGGACTCCGCCGCGGGATACCGCTCCCACGGTGCGCGACCTCCGGGCCCTGGTGATCGCCCGTGCCGATCGTCACCCACCAATGAACCTCGCTTTTCCGCAACTCGCTGCCGCCACAGCCGTGCTCGAAAGGCTGAGCGGGATTCCGCAATGATAACGATTTCGCCATCGAGGGCCACTCGGAGATCACGAGTGGGCGAAGGGCGAAGGTAATGCTGGAAAGTTGCCTGAGCCTATGTTTTCATGCGCCCGCGCCCAGCTCCGAATAAATCGAACTCCGGCGTGTCGGGCCCGATCAGCCGCCGCTGTGCATGACGTCGGCCGCGGTGGGAACGGTCCGGTCGTCCGGGTCGTCCAGCCATCCGTGTGGCAGCGCGACCTTCCCGGGCGAGCCCTGCCGCCCCCGTGGGCCCTCGGCGTCCTTCGGGAAAGGTACAGCCGGATCCAGCTGGGCGATCAGCCCGTCGAGTTCGCTCAGGGTGGACACGGTGGCGAAGCTGCGCCGCAGCTCCGCTCCCAGCGGGAAGCCCATGAAATACCAGGCCATATGTTTACGCAGATCGCGCATACCCTTGTCTTCGCCGTGATGTTCGGCGAGCAGCCTCGCATGACGGGCCAGGATCGTCCCGACCTCGCCGAGGGTCGGCGGGAGGGGAGCGGGTTCGCCGCGCAGAGCGGCGCTGAGCTCACCGAAGAGCCAGGGCCGGCCCAGACAACCGCGACCCACCACCACGCCGTCGCACCCGGTCTGCGCCATCATCGCGACCGCGTCGTCCGCGCTGAAAATATCTCCGTTACCCAATACCGGGATGGTGGTCACCGCTTCTTTCAGGCGCGCGATCGCGGACCAATCGGCCGTTCCGGAATAGCGCTGCGCGGCGGTCCGGGCATGCAGCGCGACGGCGGCCGCACCTTCGCTTTCGGCGATCCGGCCGGTATCGAGGTAGGTCCGATGCTCGTCGTCGATGCCGATACGGAATTTCATGGTCACCGGGACGCCCGCCGGTTCGGCGGCGCGGACCATTTCCCGGACTATCGCCGCGAAGAGGTTCCGCTTGTACGGCAGCGCGGCACCGCCGCCGAGCCGGGTGACTTTGGGCACCGGGCAGCCGAGATTCATATCGATATGATCGGCCCAGCCTTCTCCGACGATGATCCGCACCGCTTCGCCGAGGGTTGCCGGGTCCACACCGTACAACTGCATGGACCGGGGGGACTCGCCCTCGTCGAAAGACATCATGTGCAGTGTCTTCTCGTTGCGTTCCACCACCGCGCGGGCGGTGATCATCTCGCAGACATAGATCGCCGACGGGCTGCCGAATTCCCGGCAGAGCTTCCGGAAGGCCAGGTTGGTGATCCCGGCCATGGGAGCGAGGACCACCGGCGGATCGACCGGGTAGGGGCCGATCCGCAAACTCGTCTCTCGCTCCAACTCTGCTTGCACGAGGATCCATTTTCCCCGCAGCTCCGGTACCGGTCACCATCGGGTGGCTCACGGGGCCCGGACTCGGGTCGCGGGGCCGCGCACACGGCATCTCCAGGACTTTTCCGTGGGCGCGGGAGTGCCGTGCTCGGGGCGACCGTTAGCCTCGGGGGCGCCGGATCGCGCCGGCCGTCCGTTTCCGCTGGATACGGCGACCGAGTCCACGCGCGAGACAGGAAAGAACCGAAAGAGGACGTATCAATCATGGCCGAGCAGAACCACGACACCGGCCGCGGCCCGGACGATACCGCGGCCGGCTCCGCCGGGACCGCCGCCTCCGGGAAGCCGGTACCGGACCGGCCGGGCACTGTGTCCATCCGGGTCTCCAGCCTGGTCGGCGGTGCGCTCATCGCCGTACTCGCCGTGGCCGCGGTGGTCTTGGGGGTGCTGTACTTCACGGCGCGCGGCGACCTGGCCGCGCGCGAGGAACGCGCGGCCGGTGATCGGCATGCCGAGCAGGTGGCGACCGAGTACGCGGTCGGGGCGGCCACGGTGAACTTCCAGGACCTCGACGCCTGGATCGGCAACCTGAAGAAGAACACCACCCCGCAGCTGTCCGGCAAGTTCGAGGAAACGGCGCCGAAACTGGAACAGATCCTGGTGCCGCTGCGGTGGACCTCGACGGCCACGCCGATCACGGCGAAGGTTATGTCGGAACAGGACGGCACCTATCAGGTGAACGTTTTCGTCAATGTGACCTCGACCAATGCGCAGAACCCGGACGGAACCCAGACGACGGTCACCTACACGGTCACGGTGGACGAGAATTCCGAATGGAAGATCGCAGACGTGGGCGGCGTGGACGGCGCACTGCCGATGAACTGAGCCAGGTCGAGCCCCGCCCTGGCGGTGGCATCCGCTGCGGGGAAGAAGGAGAGGGTGGGGCCGCTGGTTCGCTCGGGAGAGGATCGGTCCGCAGATGCGACGAGACCGCCGGGGTCCGGCGGTCTCGTTCTCCTGGTCTCGGGAGATCAGCTGCTCACGGAGGCGAAGGCCTTCTCGCGTTTGGCCGCCTCGCGGGCGAGCATCCGGTCGCGCTGCTCTTCGAACTTGACGACGTCCTTGGACAGCTTTTCCAGGAAGTTGCCGAGACGTTCCCGCGTTTCCTCTCCGCGTGCGGTGAAGTCGTTGCGCGTGAAAATGTTCCACTTCTTCAGCACCGGTTGCACCACTTCTTCGAGGTGCTGGCGCAAATCGTAGATTCCGTGCTTGGCCATGAGCACACCGTTGCGCCGGAAATTCGGCATCCCGGCGCCGGGCATCTGGAAGTTTTCCAGAATGAGGGTGATCGCATCGAGGGCCTGGTCGGGGCACAGGTCCAGGGCGGCTCCGCACATATTGCGGTAGAAGATCATGTGCAGGTTCTCGTCGGCCGCGATGCGCTGCAGCATCCGGTCGGCGATGGCGTCGTCGCACACCTTGCCGGTGTTGCGGTGCGAGACGCGGGTGGCCAGCTCCTGGAACGTCACGTACGCGACCGAATGCAGGAAGCCGGCATCGGCCTCGGCGGGCGAGGCGAAGCCGTTGGTCATATGCACCATCCGAGCCTGCTCCAGGGCTACCGGGTCGACACCGCGGGTGACCACGAGATAGTCGCGCATCACGATGCCGTGCCGGTTCTCCTCGGCGGTCCAGCGCCCGACCCAGGTGCCCCATGCGCCGTCCTGGGAGAAGTTCTCCGCGATCTCACGATGGTAGGAGGGCAGATTGTCCTCGGTGAGCAGATTGGTGATCATGGCCGCTTTGGCGACCTCGCTGAGCTTGGATTGTTCGGGGTCCCAGTCCTGCCCGCCGAGCGCGGCGAAGTTGCGCCCCTCGTCCCACGGGACGTAGTCGTGCGGATGCCACTCCTTTGCCAGCGAGAGGTGCCGGTTGACGTTCTGCTCGGCAACCGGCTCCAACTCTGTGAGGAGCTCGAGTTGAGTCAGATCCCTTGCCATGTGATCAAGCCCTTCGTATGTCGCGTTCGTGCGGGTCACCTGTTGTCGACCGCTGCCGATGCGGCCCTACCTTACGGCACCGTAGGTGTGATGCGAAACGCATCCGACCGAGAGGGAGTGCGGTTGGCACACGTGTTCCGGCACGGGCGGTCACTACGAAGTGTATGGCCCGATTCTCGGTCCTTGGGCTATCGAACGGCCTGTCCACCACGTTAGCGTGAGTGGGAAACGGCACAGCCGTGAAGCGCGGTCGGCTATCGGGCTGCGATGCCTCGATGCTGATCGTGCCCCGCTTTCTTCGCCTGCGCACGCCGTGTGCGCCGGGTGGCGGGGGAGCGAACAAGATCATATAGGTCGGCGTGGTTCACAGCAACCCGGAGATGGTGCTGGGTGGATTCACATCCCCGGCGATCCCCGGTGGGAGGCTTCGCTGTCCCGGGAAGAGAGCGGGCGCCCGGTCGTGACCGGGCGCCCGGAGGGTGCCCCCACCAGGGCTCGAACCTGGGACCTGCGGATTAAAAGTCCGTAGCTCTACCAACTGAGCTATAGGGGCGCGGGCGCAAGTGTAATGGGCGGACCGGGGAATCTCGTAATCGGGGGGTCGAGCTGGTGCTTCGTGCCACGCGCCTGCCCTTCTTCCGGCGGGGAGAGTGGGGTCTCGGGTGAGGCCGGCGGAGCCGTACGGGGCCGGGCGGCGTGAGCGCACGGACCATACCCACGGGTTCCGAAACGCGGTACCTGTGACATTGTTGATACAACGGGTGACACGATACGATCCAAATATGTTGGATACCAATGCCTTTGGATCGGTGAAGGCGGAGTTGGCGCTCGGGCCGGGCCTGCGAGGGTCGTTTGCGCAGTGTTGCCGGCCCGTTGTCGTTCCCGGGTGGGGTGATATGCGCCGAGGGGTCCTGGTGGTCGGCTGAGTCGGGCCCGGAACCCGCCCCGGTATGCGGACATTCGGTGTTTCCGTCAGGATTCGCCGCACCATTATCCGGTCGCGCGGTGTGCCTGTGTTCACAAGGCCCCGGATGCCGGAATGGTAAGCCGCCGCAGCGGTTTACCGCGTGTCGATGCGAAATTCCGAGTACCGTGACGAAACAGCGAATTCGGGGTGTCACTTGGGTCGACGCTGTGGGAGGCGGATCGGGGACGAGGAAGAGCGCGACGGAATGCCCGGATGCGCACCCCCTGCGGCGCACCCGGGCGATCAAATTATACCAGCCGGTGTGTTTCTTTTTCGGGCTGGGTTCCGTACCGAGAGTTTGAGACAGGTCAGAAAACCGACCGCAGGTCGGCATATAACAGGATACGTTCGCGACCTCGGCCCCGTAGCGGGCGTCTGATCGGTCGCGGGCATTCCGCGGATGCGAATCCAGCGGATTGCACAAGGCTTCGGAGGCATTTCGAGCATGGCACGGCAGCAAGAGCGGGCCCGCCGGACACGGGCAGCGATCATCCGGTCCGCCGCCGTTGAGTTCGGTAAGAGCGGCTACGCCGCGGCTTCGCTCAACCGCATTTTGGAAGGGTCGCGAGCGACCAAGGGCGCCATGTACTTTCATTTCGACTCGAAAGAAGATCTGGCGCGGGCCGTACTGGATTCGGCCATCGAACGATACGGCGCCACGATCGATCGCTGGCTCGTCCGCGCGGACCTCGGGCCGCTCGACACTCTGCACGGCGTCTTCGACGAGCTGGCGCTGCGGCTGGAGCACGACATCATCGTGCAGGCGGAGTTCCGCCTGGTCGTCGATCCCGGTTTCCAGCGTCAAGGTCACGGCGGCTGCCGGATGCTCGCCTCCGCCATCCGGAGGCTGACAGTGGGCGCGATCGAACAGGGGCAGTTGCGTCCGGATACCGATCCCGACCGCTTCACCCGCGCCCTCGCCGGCGCTCTCATCGGCCAGTGCTACATCGCCGAAGCGGACGGTCTCGCGCCCGACCTGCGAACCCGGTTCCGGGAGGTACTGGAGATCGTGGTGCAGGCCGCCTGCACCCGGGAATGGGTGGAGAACTTCCGGCAGCACGGATGGCGTGCCACCGCTCGGCTGGAGGAGCTGGGTTCGCCCGCTTGACCAGCGGATTTGGGAATTGAGCGCACCCTGGCATAAGCTATGCGAGCTCCCAACGGACAGCCGTTGAAAAGCCGGTCCGGAGAGATCCGGGACGAGCCCCCTTCGTCTAGCGGCCTAGGACGCCGCCCTTTCAAGGCGGTAGCGCGGGTTCGAATCCCGTAGGGGGTACGACCTACGAAAGTGGGTTGCACAGAGCAAGGCCCTGTGGCGCAGTTGGTTAGCGCGCCGCCCTGTCACGGCGGAGGTCGCGGGTTCGAGTCCCGTCAGGGTCGCCAGTGGATGCCGGAACGATCCGCCATCCATCGGATGGCATTCGTTCCGGGTGCCTGCGGCCAGGTAGCTCAGTTGGTACGAGCGTTCGCCTGAAAAGCGAAAGGTCGCCGGTTCGATCCCGGCCCTGGCCACAACGAACCCCCTGATCGACACGATCCGGGGGTTTCTGCTCGTTCGAGCCGGGTACCGATGAGATGCTGTGCGTATGGCCGAACGGTGGTATTACTGCTTGAAACATCAGCGCGCCGAGCGTGGTCGCCAGTGCTGGTTCCGTGACCGTATGGGCCCCTACCCGGACCGCTCGACCGCCGAACGCGCGCTCGAGATCGTCCGGCAGCGTAATGCGGACCAGGACGCCGCGGACCGTCGCTGGCGTGAGGGGGAGTGAGCCGGTACGGGTAACCCCTGCTGAGGCCCCTATGGCCAGTGCGCTGCACCCGTGAGCGGGCGGTTGGGCTACCGTTCACGGGTAATACGTAGCGACGCCCGCGGCCTGTGGATCGGCTGAGGGGCGAGACCAGCAGGGAGGGCGACCCTTGAGGGTTACCGTTGTTGTGCCGACCTACAACGAGCGGGACAATCTGCCGGTTGTGGTGGAGCGGCTGACGGCGCTACCGGTATCCGACCTGCACGTGCTGGTAGTGGACGACAACTCTCCGGACGGTACCGGTGAGGTGGCGGACAAACTGGCCGCCGAGCTGCCCAGCGTGGTCTCGGTGGTGCACCGCACCGAGAAGGACGGTCTCGGGCGCGCCTATATCGCCGGGATCACCCGGGCGCTGGAGGACGGGGCGGAAGTGGTGATCCAGATGGACGCCGACTTGTCCCATCCCGCCGAGGTCATCCCCGCCATGCTCGAGGAACTCGGGCGGCCCGGCACCGGCGTGGTGCTCGGCTCCCGCTACGTTCCCGGCGGTTCTACCGCGGCGGAATGGAAGTGGTACCGCAAGGCTCTCTCGGCCTGGGCCAACTTCTACGTCAACGCCATACTGCGGCTCGGGGTCAAGGACGCCACCGCCGGCTTCAAGGCCTGGAAAGCCGATACGCTGCACGCCATCGATATCGCGTCGATCCGCAGCAACGGCTATTCGTTCCAGGTCGAGATGAACTACCGGACCAAAAAGCAGGGACTCGGTATCGGCGAAGTGCCGATCCGCTTCGAGGAACGCACCGTGGGTGCCTCCAAGATGAGCTTCGCGGTTCAGCTGGAGTCCGCGCTCATGCCCTGGAAGCTGTTGTTCGGGCGTTCCCTGTAGCCTTCGTCACGCCGGCCAGTCCCGAAGCGTGTCCAGGTACAGCTGCCGGACGGCCGCCACCCCGGCGTCCATCTCCGCCGGCTCCCACTCGCCGATATCGATCGGGGGCAGGATCGCCACGTCCACCGTTCCCGGCCGGGCGATCATGGAATCGCGCCGGCCGATTTCGCCGGCATTGCGGATCACCACCGGGATCACCGGCACCCCCGCCTGTCGGGCGATATGGAACGCGCCTTTTTTGAACCGGCCCGGATGCGGGGCGTAGGAGCGCGTCCCCTCCGGAGCGATCGCGATGGACAGGCCGTCACTCAAGGTGTGGACCACCGGCGCCAGTGAGGCCCTGGCCCGATCGGTATTCGACCGGTCGATGAAGGTAACACCCACGAAGCGCATGAGCGGGCCGAAAATCGGATTCCGGATGAGCTCTTTCTTGCCCACGCCGGTGACGCCGGCACCGAGTACGGCGGGAACGATCAGCACATCGAACTGGCTCTGATGATTGAACAGGAAGACCGCCGGTCGCGGGCTCCGGGCATGTTCGGCACCGGTGACCCGGAGCTTGATTCCGCACAGGCGCAGCGGCCAGGCGGTGCCGTATTTCATGAGCGCGTCGGCCATGGTCCGCCGGTTGCGGGTGGGCGATCCACGCAGCACCCCGAACAGCGCGCCACCGAGCAGTGCGGCGAAACCGAGTACGGTCCGTAGCCGGTCGCGCGCCGTGGGGGCCGTGCGCGGCCCGAGGTACAGCGCCGGCCATCTGTACTCGGCCGCGGTGCTCGCGAGGACGGTATCGGGGGTGACCGGGACCGGCGCCGCGGCCCGGGAGAGCAGCGGCAGATCGGCGGCGCTGCCGGAATAGACATAGGAACGGCCGAGGTCGATCCCGTGGGAGGCGGCGAACTCCTGTACCGCCGCGGCTTTGTCCGGGCCGTACAGGACCGGTCCGTCGATCTGTCCGGTGAGCCGGCCGGCGGTTGCGGCGAACCGGGTGCCCAGGACGTACTCGATACCCAGCGCGGCGGCCGCGGGACGCAACTGCGCCTCGGCCGATGTTCCGACCAGTACCACGGTGTGGCCGGCGGCGATATGTTCCTGGACCAGCCGCCACAGCTGCGGGTGGAGCTGGGTGTACCAGTTCCGTTTGAACAGGCGTTCGCCCAGCGTGTTCGTTTCGTCGAGCGTCCGTCCGGACGCGACCGCGGCGGCCCGCTCGACGAGGTCCGCGGCCGCGCTCTCACCGCCGTGACGTATTTGGTCGAACAACGCGGCCGCCGGTTCGCGGTCGGAGCCGCGGAACCGCCGGGCGGGCAGGGAGTGTAGATCGGCCACCGCGGACAGGTCGAGAAACGCTCCGATCTCAGCTCCGCGTGGGCCGGAACGGATCGTCTCGACCAGAGCCTCGGTACTCGTGCCCACGCGCTCCTCGGTGGCCGGCGGGTGCGCGCCCCGGTGGCCCGGACCGGTTTCGGGGGCGCTCATCGGATACGTCCCGGTGGGAGATTGGAGGGGTCGAGGGCGGCGGCGCGGGAGATCCGGATTCCGATCGTGCGCAGCCGTTCGGCGAATTCCCGGCGGCGCCGCGCCGATTCGGCCGCCGCCTCGGATCCCGGATCGACGGGTTCGAGGAGACCCTGATTGGCGGCGAGTTTCAGCGCACTACCGAAGAGCTCGGTGGACACCGATTCCGTACTGTGCAGGCGCTGCTGCAACAGCATCTGCCGGCCCACGGAGACGCATTCGGCCATGAATTCTTTGCGGTCGATCTCGGCGGCCGGCTCCCGCGCGGCCAGTCGTTCGGCCACCACCAGCTGCGCCTCGAAGAAGGAGCGCAGCACCCGGTGGGCCATCATGAAACCGGTGCCGGTGAGCGCGGCCAGGATCTCACTGCCCAGCGTATCCCGGGCGCGAGTCCGCCAGCCGGGGTCGATCAGCAGCATTTCCGCGGTCATCCGCTCGGCGAATTCGGTGCGATCCGGGAAGAAGAATTCGAATTTCAGCAGATCGCGGAGCCGGTAGGCCTCTTCCCATCCGAGACCGAGGGCGTCGGCGTCCGGCCCGATGGCACCGCCCGACGGATCATCCGGTGCCGCCTCCACCGCGGCCAGGATCGCCAGCTCCAGAATCGCCCGGTCCACGAACCAGTGCACGGCACTGTTGCGGTAGAAGGCAGCCTCGAGATGGGCGCCGGGCTCGATCGAGTACACCGGTTCCACGCCACCGCGGTAGACGGTGACCACCTTCGCCAAGGACAACTGCTCCAGAGCCACCACCAGGCTCTGTTCGTCGCGGAGCTTCGCGATCTCGCCGCAGGGCAGAGCCCGCTGTTCGATGTAGTCGAGCACCGGGGCGAGTACCTCGTGTACTTCGGCCCGGGTGAGCGCGCGATTGTGCACGCCGAGAAGAGCCAGGGTGACCAGCGCGTTCACCGTGATCGGAGTTACCGCGTCGATCCCCACCGCCACGTCGAAAGCGAGTCGCTGGACCGCTCTGCGTTCCTGTTCCCCCATATGGTCGCCCAGCAGGACGGCATCCGGCCGGACCGGCTGGGGTCCGGCCGGACCCGTGCGGTGCAGCGGAATGGTCACCGGCGGCTCGGTGAGCGGATCGCCGTGGGCGGCGAGGCGCTCGCGAGCCGAGAGCGGTTCGCCGAACCGGACATACACACGCCCGGCCGAATGCTGCTGATTACGTACATAGCGGGCCAGCCAGGCCAGGCCCTCGGGCTTCTTGCGTCCGCCCACCTGTTCGTCGGCGATGGCGCCGAGTTCGTTGAGGCGCTCGTAGGTGATCGACACCGGAACGAGTAGCGCATCGGATACCCGGCCCCGGCGTACGGCGGCCGCGAGGTAGTTCAGCAGGCCGTAGCGCGGGGGCCGGAGTTTTCCGGTGCGGGTGCGGCCACCTTCGAAATACCACTCGAGATTGAACCGGCGGGCCAGCAGATAGCCGAAATACTCCTCGACCACCGCCTGATACACCCTGTCGTCGGCGAAACTGCGCCGGATGAAGATCGTGCCGGTGCGCCGGGCGATCGGGCCCATCGGCCAGAAACGCAGGTTCGCCCCGCCGACGACGTGGTTGGGCGGGAAATCGTTACGTGCGAGCACGTCACCGAGGACGAACGCGTCCACATAGGACCGGTGCGACGGCAGGAAGACGAGCGGATAGCGGCGGTTGAGCTCACGCAGCGCGGCGAGCCCGGATTCGTCACAGTCCACTTTCCAGGTCGAGGCGTGGACGGGGCGCATGGCCTGGGTGAAGAGATCCGAGATCGTCCGGCTCTGGGCGGCAACCAGTTCGTCGAGTGCCTTCTCGGCCCGCCGGTGCACCTCCTGAGGGTCGGCCCCGGCCTCGTCGGCGATCAGTTCGAGACGCCGCAGGAAGTCGGCGGAGTCGAGGATCTCCTCGGTGACCAGGCGGGGCACCTTGTACCGGTCGCCGATCACGGTGCGTTCCGCGCGTTCCAGCGCGACCACGCCCGCGCGTACCACGGCGCGCGCGAACGGTTCGGTGGTGCCGGCGTCGTGCAGGGCAGCGGCCTCGGGATTGTTGGCACGCAGTTCGCTGAGCCGGGCCGGGATACCGGTGAGTACCCGGTGCCGGTCGGGGGCCCGGGCGACGAGGCGCCGCTGGGCGAGCCGGTTCGGGCGGCGCGGGTTGGTGAGCAGCGCCAGATCACCGAATGTCACCCGCCGGACACCGTCGCGTTCGGGTGGCAGCCACAGCACGCGGACCGGTACCACCAGCGGGTCGTCGGTACGGCCGGTGAGGCGGTCGGCGATCGCGCCGGCATCCAGATCGAGTTGGGTGACCGGGGCGGAAACGCCCAGTTCGGCGGTTATACCGCCGTCGGTGAGCCACCGGCCGACGAGTTCGCGTTCGGTCGCCGAGGCCGAATCCACCAGGGCGACCACCGATTCCGGCGGATTGCCGCGGGCCGTGGCCGCTGTACCGCTGTGCTCGATCATGGCGTGGATCCTCTGTGTCCGATGATGATCTCCCGGTGTCGTTTACAGCCGACGGGCCGGCCGGGGCCCGCCTGTGAAATTACTCGCTGCCAACCACTATGGACGGCGTACGCGCGTGGTTGGGGTGGTTTGGCCGGTTTCCGGCCTGTTCGAGCCACCCGAAAAGAAGAGGTAATGCTAACCTTACTTTCTGATTTTGGGCCGGTTAGCCTTGGAGGATCGTTGTCGACCACGGACGAACGTTTACGCGTCGAATATGTGACCGACCCGGCGGCAGCGATGTCCCGCCTGGCCGCCGAAGAACGGTTCGGTGAGTATGTGGTCTACGAGCGGTTCGGGGAATGGGTCTTCGCTGCCGACCCGATCGGTGCGATCGAGCTCGACAGCGATGAGCTGCGGGTCTCGTGGGAGGGCCGGGTCACCGCCGGCCGCTGGACCGCAAGCCCGGCCGAGGTCGTCGACCGGGCGCTGGCCGACCTGCCGATGACCGGGCGCAATGCCTACGGGTGGATCGGATTCGAATTCTGCGCGTGGTCCCTGGGCGCCACCGAGTATCTGCGTCCGCGCACCCCACTGGCACACCTGATGGTGGCGCGGGTGGAGGTGCGCATCGACGCCACCGGTGCGGTGTGGATCACCGGCGCCGACCCGGACGAGACCGCGGCCCTGCTCGATACGGTCGCTCGCTCCCAGGAGAGCGCCCTGCCGCGGCCCTACCCGGTGGATGTGCGCGCGGATACCACGGGCTACCGGGACCGGGTCGCCCGGGCGGTTGCCGAGATCGAGGCCGGGAGTTACCAGAAGGTCATCCTCTCGCGGAAGGTGGATCTGCCCTTCGCGGTGGACGTTCCCGCGACCTATCGGCTCGGCCGAGCCCACAACACGCCCGCACGTTCGTTCCTGCTGAAGCTGGGCGGGCTGGCGGCGGCCGGTTTCAGCCCCGAACTCGTGCTCTCGGTGGACGACGATCGTATGGTCAGCACCGAACCGCTGGCCGGGACACGGGCGTTCGGCCTGGGCGCCGAAACGGACAGCGCGGCGCGCGCGGAACTGGTGAGCGACCCGAAGGAGATAGCCGAACACGCCATCTCCGTCCAGACCTGTTTCGCCGAAATCGGAGCGGTCGCCGAACCCGGTACCACCTCGGTATCGGATTTCATGGCCGTCCGGGAGCGGGGCAGTGTGCAGCACCTCGCGTCGACCGTTCGGGGGCGCCTCGCGGCCGGTCGTACGGCCTGGGACGCGCTGGACGCGCTTTTTCCCTCGGTGACGGCCTCGGGGATACCGAAACGGGCCGGCGTGGATTCGGTCTTCCGGCTCGACCTCCCGCGCGGGCTGTACTCCGGTGCGGTGCTGCGGGTCTCCCCGACCGGAGCCCTGGAGGCGGCCCTGGTGCTGCGCGCGGTGTACCAGAACGGCGACGGTGCCTGGCTGCGGGCCGGCGCGGGCGTGGTGGCCCAGTCCCAGCCGGAACGTGAATTCGAGGAGACCTGCGAAAAACTGCACAGTGTGGCGCCCTACGTGGTGAAGGCGTAGCTCGCCGTGGCCCGGAAGGTGCGCCCGGACCACGGCAGGCGCCGGCCTATTCCCGGCTCCGCAACGCTTTTTTGTCGATCTTGCCCACGGCGGTCACCGGCAGGGTGTCCGCGCGCCGGAGCACATCCGGAAGTTTGTAGGTGGCCAGACCACGGCCGGTGAGGAATTCCTTGATCTCGGCCAGGCTGGGCATCTCGTCGGTGACGACCAGTACCGCGCAAACCTTCTCGCCGAGGCCGGGATCGGGTAGGCCGACCGCCGCGGCGTGCCGGACAGCGGGATGGGCGAGCAGGTGTTCCTCGAGTTCGTCGCAGGAGATGTTCTCCCCGCCGCGGTTGATCACATCCTTGATCCGGCCGGATACCACCAGATGCCCGCTGGGCAACTGCCGCACCAGATCTCCGCTGCGGTAGTAGCCGTCGGGGGTGAAAGCGCGGGAATTGTGTTCGGGGGCGCGGTAGTAGCCACGCAGTGTGTAGGGACCGCGGGTGAGCAGTTCGCCCTCGGCGCCCGGCGCCACATCGGCGCCGGACTCGTCCACCACCCGGATCTCGTCCGCCGGGCACAGCGGCCGCCCCTGGGTGGTGCAGACGAGGTCGGGATCGTCGTCCAGCCGGGTGAAGTTGAGCAGGCCCTCGGCCATACCGAACACCTGCTGCAATGTCACGTTCAGCGCCGGTGCGATCTCCCGGGCGTTCACCTCGGCGAGTTTCGCGCCGCCGACCTGGAGCAGACGTAGCGAGGAGATATCGGCGTCCTCCCATTCCACCGCCGCGGACCACAGCTGGGCCAGTGGCGGCACCACCGCGGTGACAGTGACGCCGTACCGCTCGATCACCGCGAAAGCGCTTTCCGGACTGGGGTCGGCGACGAACACCAGCGCACCTCCGGTCGCCACGGTGCCGAGGATGCCGGGGCAGGCCAGT
Source organism: Nocardia sp. X0981 (assembly GCF_977089955.1). Classification (NCBI taxonomy): domain Bacteria; kingdom Bacillati; phylum Actinomycetota; class Actinomycetes; order Mycobacteriales; family Nocardiaceae; genus Nocardia; species Nocardia sp. X0981. Next base: position 1,975,640 of record NZ_OZ372435.1, read on the forward strand.
GGAAAGTTGTGTGCTGCGGGCAGGGTGGCCAGGTAGACATCGTTTTCGCCGAGGGCGCATACCGCGGCGCTGGCTCTCGCGTTGTAGACGTAGTCGTCATGGGTGCGCGCGATGAGCTTGGGCAGGCCGGTGGTGCCACCGGACACCAGCATGAGCGCGATATCGCTCGGGTCGGGCTCGGGCAGCGTTCCCGTATCCCGGGCGATGGACAGGAGATCGGTGAAATCGCCGGGATCGCCGAGCACCAGGACATGGCGGACGGATTCCACGGTGGCAACCAGACCGGCGGCCAGCTCCCGATAGTCGAAATCGCCTTGCCGGTCGGCGATCAGGTAGGCGACCGCCCCGGACAGGGCCGCCAGATGGGCTATTTCCGCGCGGCGGTGCGCGGGCAGGGTGAGCACCGGGATGATGCCCGCCCGTAGCAACCCGAACAGCACGATCGCGAACTCCGGTGTGTTGGGCAGTTGCACCACGACCCGGTCGCCGGGGGCGAGACCGAGCGTGAGGAACCCGTATGCCATGCGGTCGGCTTCGGCATCCAGTTCGGCATAGGTCAGTGGTCGGGGGCCGAGCAGCGCCGGGCGGTCGGGCCGCCGGCGTGCGGTGTTCCGCAGCAGTTCGCCCAGCGGGGTGCCGGTCCAGTAGCCCGCGGCGCGGTAGGAGTCGGCGAGCTCGGCCGGGAAGGGAACATATCCGTCACGATGGGTGCCGGTGCGAGAAGTCACGATATGCCTCATTGGGGAACGGGGACTCGAATGCGTGTGCGGCGCGTATCTGGTCCGGGTAATAGGTTAGGCAACCCTATATAGTTTGGGAAGGGTGGGTGACATCCGCCGGTCCAGGAGGTAGCGCTCCTTGTTCCGTGCCCCGCCGTCACGGACTCGTCGTATCCGGTGCGTCGCGCCGTGGCGGATTAAACTCGCCGCATGAGTGGTTGGGGCGTCGGGGACATCCCCGATCAGCAGGGCCGGACCGTCATCATCACCGGCGCGAACAGCGGTCTGGGCGCGGTCGCCGCCCGTGCCCTGGCCGGCGCCGGAGCTCGGGTGGTGCTGGCCTGCCGGGATATGGGCAAGGGCCGGTCGGTCGCCGAGGAGATCGGTGACCGGGCCCGGGTGCACCACCTCGACCTGGCCGATCTGGCCTCCGTCCGCGAGTTCGCGGCCGGTATCGAGAGCGCGGACGTGCTGATCAACAATGCCGGCGTGATGGCGGTTCCGCTGCGGCGCACCGCTGACGGCTTCGAAATGCAGATCGGCACCAACCATCTCGGGCATTTCGCGCTCACCGGTCTGCTGCTGGGCCGGATCAGCGAGCGAATCGTGACGGTCTCCAGTGGCTTCCACAGCTTCGGCGCCATCGACCTGAACGATCTCAACTGGGAGCGCCGCCCCTACAAACGCTGGCCGGCCTACGGACAATCGAAGCTGGCGAACCTGCTCTTCACGTTCGAACTGCAACGCCGGCTGACCGCGGCCGGGTCGGCGAAACTCGCCGTCGCGGCGCATCCGGGTTACGCGGCGACCGGTCTGCAATCGCATACCGAGACCCTGCTGGACAAAGTGATGGCCATCGGTAACAAACTGGGCGCGCAGAGCGCCGAGATGGGGGCGTTGCCGGAACTGTTCGCGGCGACCGCGCCGGTCGAACCCGGGGCCTACTACGGTCCTACCGGACTCGGCGGAATGCGGGGCCACCCCGGCCGGTCCGGCTGTTCCGAACGCGCGAAGGACCAGCTCACCGCTCGCTCGCTATGGGATCTGTCGGAACGGCTGACCGGCGTGAAATTCGACTTCGCCGCCTGATCCGCCGGTGCGTCGCCGACCGGGCCCGCACCCTGCCCGTACTCCGTGCCCGAGAAAAATTTCCCGGGATGTCACACCCGAGTTCCCTACGTCGTCCTCTCTGCAAGACAGCGACACGAAAGGAATTCGAGATGCAACCGCGTATCGACATCTTCACCAACAAGACCGCCGCCGGCTACGCCAGGCGGCTGATCGCCGCCGGAAAAGTGGTCGAGGATTCCGGTCTGCCGCCCGCCACCCACGAGCTGGTGAAGATCCGGGCGAGCCAGATCAACGGCTGCTCCTTCTGCGTGGACATGCACACCAAGGATGCCGCGCACGCCGGGGAATCCCCGGTGCGGATCAATCTGGTGGCGGCTTGGCGGGAGGCGACGGTGTACACCGAACCCGAACGCGCCGCGCTCGAACTGACCGAGGCCGCCACCCGCTTGGCCGATGGCGGTGGTATCGACGAGGAGGTCTGGCAGCGGGTGCGCAAACATTACGACGACGAGCAGATCGGTGGGCTGATGGCCGCTATCGCCACCATCAACGCCTGGAACCGCCTGAACGCCATCGCGCACACCCCCGCCGGTGGTTACGAACCGGGGCAGTTCTGAACCGCGACCCAGGGCGGATCCGTGTCGCGCATCACTTTATTTCCCGCGAAGCCGCCCTGGGTCCCCAGCTTCGGGCAACCGCCTGGTAGCCTGATCAATCGTGCAGCGCGTGTATTTCTGGTTTAGCAAGCCGGCCCGGGGCGGGTCGGTCTGCGGCTACCACGCGCGCTGACCAGTTCCCCCGAGCCGGATGATGACCGGCTCGACGGGTTTTCCTTCCGTGGGTCGGCACAGAACGAGAAGGACACCCGCGATGACAACCGCAGTCGATATCGATGCCCAGCACTCCGATCTGGACGATCAGCGCACCCTGAGCGTGAGCCCGTTGCGCTCCCCCGCGGAGGTGCGCCGGGTGCACGCCATCACCGATGACCACGCCGCCATCGTGCGGGCCGGCCGGAAGGCCACCGTCGACGTGCTGAACGGGGTGGACGACCGCCTCATGGTGATCGTCGGCCCGTGTTCGGTCCACGACCCCGCCGCCGCGCTGGACTACGCCCGCCGCTTGGCGGGCAAGGCGGCCGAACTGTCCGACCGGCTGCACCTGGTGATGCGGGTGTACTTCGAGAAGCCGCGCACCACGCTGGGGTGGAAGGGCCTGATCAACGATCCGCACCTCAACGGCAGCTTCGATGTGAACACCGGTCTGGGGATCGGCCGTCAGCTACTGCTCGACATCACCGCGATCGGCCTGCCGGTGGCCTGTGAATTCCTCGACCCGATCACCCCGCAGTACATTTCCGATCTGGTCTCCTACGGTGCGATCGGCGCCCGCACCGCGGCCAGCCAGGTGCACCGGCAGCTGAGCAGCGCACTGTCCATGCCGGTCGGTATCAAGAACGGTACCGACGGTGACGTGCAGGTGGCGGTGGACGGCGTGCGGGCGGCCGCCGCCAGCCACGTGTTCCCCGGTACCGACCTGGACGGTCGTTCCGCGCTCATCCAGACCGCCGGTAACGAGGACTGCCATGTGATCCTGCGCGGGGGGTCCAACGGAACGAACTACGACGCCGAATCGGTCGCCGATGCGTGCGCGCGGCTGGAGAAGTCGAAGCTGGCGCGGCGGGTGGTGGTCGATGCCAGCCACGGCAACAGCAACAAGGATCACCGGCGCCAGCCCGTAGTGGTGGCCGATATCGCCGATCGGGTGGCCGCCGGCGATCACAGTGTGGTCGGCGTGATGCTGGAGAGTTTCCTGGTCGAGGGCCGACAGGATCTGACGCTGGGCAAAGCCGGCGAACTCGTCTACGGCCGATCGATCACCGACGCCTGCATGGATTGGGAGACCACCGCCGCCCAGCTGGACCGGCTGGCCGACGCCATCCGGCAGCGCCGGGCGCGCTGAGCACCCGGCGCCGCGCCACGCGGGCCCGCCGGGGTCCGCGGCGCGGGCGAGGTCCGGTGCGCGCGGCCGTCAGATCCCTTCCGGCCACCCGTCCGCCGGGCCCGGCGGATCGGACCGCAACCGGGCGGCGACCCAGTGATCGCGGCGGATCCCCCGGTGCGTACTGCCCAGACGCGCCAGCCCTTCGTAGCGGAAGCCGTGCTTGCGGGCGACGGCGGCGGAGGCATGGTTGCCGGTGAACGCGCGCCAGTGGATGCGGATCAGGCCCATGCCCTCGGGGGCGAAACCGAAATCACAGACCAGGGTGACCGCCCGGGAGATCACACCTTGTTCGCGGTGTTCGGGTGCGAGCCAGAAGCCGATCTCGGCGGCGGTGTCGTCGCGGGGCCGCGTACCGAGGCTCACCGTACCGATCAGGCGGCCGTGTTCGGCGAGCCTGATCGCCCAGATGGGGCTGCGTGCCGCCCAGCCCGCCGCGACGGTGTTGCCCACGAAATCCTCCGCGTCGGCTCGGCCGTAGGGCCAGGGGATCGTCACCCCGTCTTGGATCGCCGGGTCCCGACAGCATTCGATTATCGCGTCGATATCCGCTTCCACCGGCCGGTTCAGCCAGACGGTGCCATCGGTCAGTGTGCGCTCCTCCACCCGGTTCATGGTGGCACCCGGCTCTCGTTGCGGCACCTGCTTTTCCCGGGCGGCCGCAGCCGGGCCGCCGCCCGGCGCACAGACACCCGGCCGTAGAATCCTGGCGGTGGTAGCCGCGCTTCTCGCCGACCTCTTCGAGTCCCATCGTGGGCATCTACTGGCGGTGGCCTATCGGCTCACCGGCAGCGTGGCCGATGCCGAGGACGCGGTACAGGAGAGCTGGTTGCGGCTGGCCGGAACCTCCCAGTCGGAGATCCAGGATCTACGGGCCTGGCTGACCACGGTGGTGTCACGCCTGTGCCTGGACCGGCTGCGCAGCGCGGCGGTGCGGCGGGAGAACTATGTGGGGCAGTGGCTCCCGGAACCCCTGGTCACATCGCTGGCCGGCGCCTCGGGCCCGGATCCGCTCGCCTCGGTGGTCCAGCGGCAGGAGTTCCGGCTGGCGGCCCTGGTGGTGCTGGATCAGCTCACGCCGCCGCAACGGGTGGCGTTCGTCCTGCACGAGGGCTTGGGGGTGCCCTACGGGGAGATCGGTGCGATCCTCGACGTCACCGCGGAGGCGGCCCGGCAGCTCGCGGCGCGGGCCCGCAAGGTGGTGCGCGAGCGGACCCCGGACCCCGCCGCCGACGGCGAACACGAGGCCGCGGTACAGAAATTGCTGGTGGCGCTGAACACCGGGAACGCACAGGCGGTGGCGGCGGTACTGCATCCGGAGGCGGTGATGATCGGCGATTCCGGCGGCACCACCCCGACCGCGCGCAATGTCATCGTCGGCCCGGACAAGGTGGGCCGGCTCTTCATCGGCCTCATCCACCGTTACGGGCTGGACCGCCCGGGCGAGGATTTCATGGCCACGAATGTGGAGTTCGTCCGGGTCAACGGTCAGCTCGGGGTGCTGATCCACGAGCGCGAGAGCGATGACACCTATCCCGGCTTCCCGGCCCGGGTGATGGGATTCACCGTGGTGGACGGTCTGATCCAGGGCGCCTACGACATGGTCAACCCGGCGAAGCTGAGCGGTATCCGGTTGCGTTGAGGCCGGTCGCGCGCCGGGCCGGCGCGCGACCGGGCCGCGTCACGCGGGTGTGGGGCGGGTCCGGTCGCCGAGGAGCAGCACCGCCATGGTGCCCAGAACCGAGCCCATCGCGACGCGCTGGGTGCGCAACCACAGGGGCCGGCGGGCCAGGAACCCCGCGAGCGTGCCCGCCGTGCACACGATGATCGCGTTCACCGCCAGCGCGACGGCGATCTGGACCGCGCCCAGGCACAGGCTCTGCGCCCACACCGGTCCGGCGCCGGGCGTGACGAACTGGGGGATGAGAGCCAGGTACATCACCGCGATCTTCGGATTCAGCAGATTGGTCACCAGCCCCATGGTGAACAGCCGGCGGGCCGGATCGCGGGGCAGCGGCCGCGGGGTGAACACCGAGACCCCGCCCGGCCGGACGGCCTGCCAGGCCAACCAGAGCAGATACCCCGCACCGGCGATCTTCAGCGCCGTGTACAGCTGCGGGACGAGCGCGAATACCGCGGTGATCCCGGTGGCCGCGGCGGTGAGGTAGGCGCCGAACCCGGCCGCCACCCCGGCCAGTGAGATCATGCCGGCGCGCCGGCCCTGCGCGATCGTCCGGGAAACCAGGTACATCATGTTCGGGCCGGGGGTGAGCACCAAGCCGAGCGCGGCCAGCGCCACTCCGGCCGTCGCCGAGATTCCGAGCATGGTTTTCATCCTGGCCGGGTCCGGCGACCGGTGTCTCGGGCCAGTCGGCAAGTGCTGGCCCGGTCGGTACCGTGCCGCTCGTAGCGGCGGGTGGATCGCCGGTGTTCTCCTCGTCACGCGGTGGTGTCGGTGGTATCGGGGACAATGGGGACGGAGTCGAGGCGAGGAGGTGTCCGTGGCGGACGGGCCGCTGATCGTGCAGAGCGATAAAACTGTCCTGTTGGAGGTCGATCACGAACTCGCGGATGTGGCACGCCAGGCCATCGCCCCGTTCGCCGAGCTGGAGCGTGCTCCCGAACATGTGCACACCTACCGGGTGACGCCACTGGCCCTGTGGAACGCCCGTGCCGCCGGGCACGACGCGGAGCAGGTGGTGGACGCGCTGGTCAGCCACTCCCGTTTCCCGGTCCCGCAGCCGCTGCTGGTGGATATCGTCGAGACGATGGCCCGCTACGGGCGGCTGCAGCTGGTCAAACATCCCGCCCACGGGCTCACTCTGGTGAGCCTGGACCCGGCGGTTCTCGCCGAAGTGCTGCGGCACAAGAAGATCGCGCCCATGCTCGGTGAGCGCATCGATGACGACACCGTGCTGGTGCATCCATCCGAACGCGGGCACATCAAACAGCAGCTGCTCAAGATCGGCTGGCCCGCGGAGGATCTGGCCGGTTACGTCGACGGTGAGGCCCATCCGATCGAGCTGGACTTCCACCGCGCGAACTGGCGGCTGCGCGACTACCAGGAGATGGCCGCCGATTCGTTCTGGGCCGGCGGGTCCGGAGTGGTGGTGCTGCCCTGCGGGGCGGGTAAGACGATGGTCGGCGCCGCCGCCATGGCGCGGGCCAAGGCCACCACGCTGATCCTGGTCACCAATACCGTCGCCGGCCGGCAGTGGCGGCGCGAACTGCTCGCCCGCACCTCGCTCACCGAGGACGAGATCGGCGAATACTCCGGGGAGCGCAAGGAGATCCGGCCGGTCACCATCGCCACCTATCAGGTGATCACCAGGAAATCGAAGGGCGAATACAGACATCTGGAACTCTTCGACAGCCGTGACTGGGGGCTGGTGATCTACGACGAGGTGCATCTGCTGCCCGCGCCGGTCTTCCGGATGACGGCCGATCTGCAGTCGCGTCGGCGCCTCGGCCTCACCGCGACGCTGGTGCGGGAGGACGGCCGGGAAGGCGATGTGTTCTCGCTGATCGGACCCAAACGCTACGACGCGCCGTGGAAGGATATCGAAGCCCAGGGCTGGATCGCCCCGGCCGATTGCGTCGAGGTCCGGGTGACGTTGACCGACGCCGAGCGGATGGCCTACGCCACCGCCGAACCGGAGGAACGCTACAAGCTGTGCTCCACCGCGCACACCAAGATCGCGGTGGTGAAATCGATCCTCGCCCGGCATCGCGAGGCGCCCACCCTGATCATCGGAGCCTATCTGGAGCAGCTGGACGAGCTGGGTGAAGCGCTGAACGCCCCGGTCATCCAGGGGTCGACGAAGACCAAGGAGCGCGAGGCACTCTTCGATGCCTTCCGCCGCGGGGAGATCCCGGTGCTCGTGGTCAGCAAGGTCGCCAATTTCTCCATCGATCTGCCGGAGGCCTCGGTCGCGGTGCAGGTGTCGGGTACTTTCGGTTCCCGGCAGGAAGAGGCCCAGCGGCTGGGCCGGTTGCTGCGGCCCAAACAGGACGGCGGCCGGGCCCACTTCTATTCGGTGGTGGCGCGCGACACGCTCGACGCCGATTACGCGGCGCATCGGCAACGTTTTCTCGCCGAACAGGGATATGCCTATCGGATAACCGATGCCGACGACCTGCTGGGACCCGCCCTGGGACCGACTGAGCAATAACGGCGTTTCCCACCCGGCGAATTGTGTTAGGAATGCGACGTGCGACGCTTCGAATTCGCGGTGGACCACCGCCACGCTCGAGTGGTCAACGAGGTGGTCGCCGGGCGTCGCCGGGTACGGCTGGCCGCCGTACCGGCCGCGCTGCTCGCCGCGGCCGCTACCGCCTATCTCGTACGTCTGGGACATCCGTGGTCCTACCCCTTGGCGCTGGCCGGTGCACTGGGCGCGGCCACCGCGCTCTGGGTGGCGCTCTGGACGCCGCGCCGTACCGGGATAGAGCGGCTCTATGCCGAGGGGGAGCTCGTCGCGGCGGTCGTCTCCCGGGCACATTCCCGAGGGGCGGTACTGCTCGCCCTGGTCAACGTGGCGCGTCGTGATACCGGGGAGTCCCGGTACGCGCTGGTCACCAAGAAGGTGCGGGAGCTGCCCGGACACCGGGTGGCCGAGGGGGAGCGGGTGCCGGCCATCGCGGTACGCGGCGACCGGACCACTCGTACCATCGGGCAACGGTGGCTGCCGGTGGATGCCATGCCGATCGCCTGGGGCACCCGGGATACCGCCGTGATCGAACGGGCCCGCGCCGCCATCACCGAGACCGAATGGCGGCTACTCGCAGACAATCTCGGTCTCGCCGAACAAGTACAGCGCAGCGCGGCCAAACGACTGTTGCTCGACCCGGGGCAGCTGCCCGAGGAGCTCGGCGCCTGACCGGCGCCGAGCGCGGCAGCCGGACGTGAACTCCGGAAAAGCGCCGCGCGCCGGATGTTTCGGTACGCCCATCGCGGGGTGGTTACGACTAACGTCGTCGGTCGGGGGTCCGGCGAGCAGGCCGACAACGGAAGGTGGAATCGTATGAGACTCGCCCGCTGGCTATTGGCCGGGGTACTGCTGTCGAGTGCGTCACTGGTATCGCCCGCGGCGCAGGCGCAGCCGAATTTCCTGGCCGGAGCCGATGGCCTGGGCGATCCCTACTTTCCGCAGGACGGCAACGGCGGGTACGACGTCGACCACTACGAGGTGACCCTCGGCTACGACCCGGCCGGCCATCAGCTCACCGGATCCACCCGGATAGACGCACACGCCATCCAGCCGCTCACCTCCTTCCATCTCGATTTCACCGGACCGCCGGTGCAGGCGGTGCGGGTCAACGGTCGGCCCGCCGGTTTCGAATGGCATGAGCCGCAAGAGCTGGTCGTACACACCCCACTGCCGCTGCTACCCGGTTTGCCGTTCACCGTCACCGTCGACTACGCGGGAGTCGCCCGGGACACCGAAGGCGAGGGCTGGACCTACGCCCCGTCGGGTGGCGCCTTCGCCGCGGGGCAACCGCATTCGGCCGCCACCTGGTATCCGCTCAACGACTCCCCGCGAGACAAGGCGACCTTCACCCTGCACGCGACGGTGCCCGCGGAATGGGAGGTGATGTCGGGTGGTGTGCGGGTGCGCGACGAAGTACGCGATGGTTCACGCACGGTCAGCTGGCAGCAACGCCAGCCGGTGATCGGGTATCTCACCACCGTCGCCATCGATCGGTTCGAATACCTGGAGCAGCGCCGCGCGAACGGTACCCCGCTGCTGAGCGGTTTCGCGCCCGGCGCCGAACAGTTGCGCGAATACGAACAGCGGCTGCCGGAAGTCCTCGATTTCACCGAAAGTCTCTACGGTCCCTATCCGTTCGACACCGCCGGCGGGATCTATCTCTCCGCCGATCTGCCCTTCTCCCTGGAAACCCAGACCCGGCCGATCTACGCGTCGTGGGCGGACCTGAACATCGTGGTGCACGAAGTGGCCCATCAGTGGTGGGGCAATTCGGTTTCCGTGCACAGCTGGTCCGATATCTGCGTCAACGAATGTCTCGCCAGCTACACCGCCGACTATCTGTGGCCGGAGCGTATGGAGGGCCGCGATGTGGACGCCGAGTACCGGGAGACGATCCAGAAGACGCTGGGGAAGCCGAAATTCTGGGAAGTGCCGCTGGAGGATCCGGGGCGGGAGAAAATGTTCACCTCGGTCTATTACCGGGGGCCGCTGTTCCTGCACGCCCTGCGCAAACAGCTCGGCGATACGGTCTTCTTCGACGCCTTGCGCGAATTCGTGACCGGCCGTGCCTACGGTCACGCCTCCATGCCGGAGTTCCGGGCGTTCCTCCAGTCGAAGTCGCCGGTGGATCTCACCGGCTTCTTCGACGCCTGGCTGCGCGGTACCACGCCACCGCCGGAGCATTATCTCTATCCCGGTGATCTGCGCGGCTGAACGGGCGGCACACAGCTATTCGAGCAGGGCCACCGACGAGATCCGGTGCAGCGCGAACTGCCGGACCGTCCCGGTCACCGGGTCGAGCGCTTCCAGTTGCCCGCTGCCGACCCGCACCGGTTCGACCACCCGCTGGATCGCCGTGCCCTTGGCGTCCACATAACCGATGTGCACGTGGCGGCGTACCCGCGCGGCCAGTTGCAGCAGTGCCAGGGTGGCGGCCGTACCGGTGCGGCTGCCGTCGCTGCGCACCGTTTGCCCGGCCGCGGCGGTGGCCGCCCGATCACCGGCACGGAGTTCGGTGACCAGCGATTCGAGTTGTCCGGTGGTCGGCGGGGAGGGGCGATAGGGCTGTCGGGCGAGCGGGCGCACATTGATCCGGGCGCCCCGTTGCCGCAGATCCACGATCGCTCCGGAAGCGTCTTCGCCGGCAGGTGCGAAACCGGCGGCGCGTAATTCGTCGAAGAGTTCACCCAGCGGCGCCTGCGAGATCGCCACCGTCGGCGCGATCCCGCGCAGGGCCAGGGTTTCCGCGACAGGCGAGGCGAGGACCTGGGCCAGCAGCGCCGGATCCTCGCTGCGCACGAACGATTGCGCCATTCCGGCGCGTAAGCGGCCGTGCCGCCGGGCCACATCGTCGATCAGATAGGTGAGGGTCTGCGGGATCGGTGTACGGGAGTGACGATCGAACAGGGTGTGCAGTTCCGCGGCGGTGAGCCCGGTGTCGAGCGCTCGGCGCAGCGAGGCCTCCCCGATCCGGTAGACGGTCGCGGCGCCCGCCGATTCCACATCGGCGACCTGTTCGATCCGGCGCTGCAATTCGGCGGTGAGCGGACCCGGGGCCACCACGGTCAGATCGGCCTGGACCAGCACATGATCCACGGGATGGGGAAGTGCGGCCTCCTGCTGCGCTTCGGCCCCGGCGAGGTCGCCGGTCAGCAGCGCCCGGGCGGCGGTGGTGAGCGCGCCGCGGCCGGTGAGACCGAGCGCGGCGGCCTCCTGCAGGGTGTTGTCCACGACCTGGCCGCGGTAGTGGCGGCGCCGCCGCGGTGCGCGCCAAGCCAGGAGATGGGCGATAGCGGCGGTTTCCACCGCGGTTCCCGGGGGTTGCTCGGCGAGTGCCCCGAGTATCGCGCGGCGGTCGCGCACCGCGTACGGCACCCGCAGTTCATGAGCGAGCGCCGCCATCGGTTTATCGGCCGTATCGCGCAGTCCGATCATCCACGGGTTGCGATCCAGCTCCAGCCAGGCATGGGCCAGCGGCACCCAGCGCCGCGCGGGCGGTGCCTCCAGCCAGGAGTCCGCCGCCGGTGTCGGGGCCCAGAAATCGTCGGCGTCGGTCTCGGGTGGTGGATCGGGAAAACCTTTTTCGACGAGTTTCGCCGCGGCCAGCACTTCCACCAGCAGTCCGGCGCGCATCTCCTCGATTCCGGCGGCTTTGGCGATGCGGCGCAGTTCACGTACTCCGAGGCCACCCGCCCGCAGCGCCGGTGCGGGCGCCTGCCCGAGCACTTCGAGTATCGCGGCGCAGTGCCGTAGCAGTTCGCCGACTTCTCCGGCGCCGACACCATCCACCTCGGTCACCTGGTGTGCGCGGGTCGCCGGTTCGGGTTGGGTGAGAGGGTACGGATCGGTGACGGGTTCGCCGCGCAGTACCTGGCCGACCGCGGGCGGCAGCTCCACCGTTTCGTCGTCGATCCGGCGCAGCAGTCGCAGCGCCAGCAGGCGCGGTACCGGCCGGTCCGCGGGGGTGTCCGCAGCGGCGTCGCGAGTGCGTCCGCGCGGTCCTGTGGCTGCCAGTTTGTCCAGCAGCGCGCGTTCGGTGGTGGACAGGCCCGCGAGCGCGGTGGTGATCTCCCGTTCGTCCGGAGCACCCGCCGGGTCCGCGCCGCTGCCCAACGGCCACGGCAGGGCCTCGGCTGCGGTGGGCACCAGCCGGATACGGTCGCCCTCGAACCACAGCAGCGCGCGGTCTGCGAGTCCGGTGACCACGGTATCCACCGTCGCGGCCTTGGCGCGGCCGCGCAGAGCGCGTTTCAACTCGGTGCGGGTCATCGGCTCGCCGCCCATCGCGGCATGCGTGGCCAGGGCTTCGACCACGCCGAAGGCGGCGGTGTCCAGATCGTCGGCGGCCCGGAGCACCGACGCGCGTTGTTCGGCGCGGGTCGCGAGCACCGCCATGGAGGACGGTAGGGGGACCGCCAGATCGGGGCGGTGCTCGAGCAGAGCCACCAATTGGGCATCGGAACGGGCGCCGAGCCAGGCGGTGAACGAGTCCGGTCCGGTCATCCGGTCCAGACTAGTCGCGGACCGGGTTCGGGGTGGGCGCGTGGGCCGCTCCCGGCGGACCGGGCGCCAGGAGCGCCGCCCGGCCGCCCGGGACGGGCATCCGGTGCGATCGTCCTGCCGGGTGTGGAACTCGGACATGCCAGAATGAGAGCGTGGTGAACAAATCGAAGAAACCCTATGTCGACAACGGCTGGCCCGAGGTGGCCGATGGTGACCATGCCGTCACCGAGCTGTCGTCGTCCCGCTCCGGTAACCTCTCGCCCTTCGGGGAGGACACCGAGTTCCCTTTGGCTGCCGACCAGCTGCCGTACCTGCACCCGCATACGGTGATCAACCGCTGAGCGGACAGACGAAAGAACCCCGCATCACCTGACTGGGATGCGGGGTTCTTTCGTAGCGGGGGAGCCGTTCAGGACGGCAGCAGGCCCTTGTGGGTCTCGTAGAAGTCGATAACGGCCGGGTCCAGCTGGGTGTTGTTGGCCTTGACGGCTTCGAACAGATCCAGCGCGGGCTGCGGAACCTGGATGCCCTGTGCCTGGACGGCGGCGAGCGCGCGATCCACCGCGGTGAAGACCTCTTGGCTTTCGTTCGGGGCCTGAGGCTTGGGTGCGGCGGGGGTGGTGGCGGCCGGGGCGCCGGGGGTCTCGGTTTGCACGGCCGGGGTGTCGGCCGGTACGTCGCGCGGGGTGGAGCCGCTGGTCAGACCCAGCGAGGAGGAGCAGGAGGGCCAAGCGCCCCAGCCCTGCGTGGCAAGCACTTTCTCGGCAACCGCGATCTGCTGTTCCCGGCTGGCCTGGTTGGCGGTCGGGGCGTATTCGCCGCCGCCGTGGGCCTGCCAGGTGCTCTGCGAGAACTGCAGTCCGCCGTGATAGCCGTTGCCGGTGTTGATAGCCCAGTTACCACCGGCTTCGCACTGCGCGAGTCGATCCCAGTCGGAGTCGGGTGCCGCGCTGGCGTTACCGGCGAGGGCTACACCCGCACCGCTCATCATGGCGCCGGTGACGGCGACCTTGGCGACAGTGCGGCCGGTATTGGTGGGCTTGCGATGGCGTCCACTCATTCGGGTTCGTCTTCCTCTCGTACGCACCTGCGAGGTGTTTCGCTCGGGTCCAGGCTGAGAGGGTGCCCGTCCCGCCCTCGCCCCTGTGGTTTCCGTTGGGGTCCGGTACCCGCGGGGCGAGGTTCGGTGCGGCGGGCCGGTGGGCCGGGGTGCCCCGGCTGGGATAGACGGTACGACGTTCCCGGCGAAAAATCACTATTTGGTAACCGGCGTGTGCGGAACGGTTGCGGAGAGGTCTCGGGCCCGTCTCAGCGACTCTGCGCAGCTAGTGGGGTACGTCGGCGCCGCCGCGCGTTGCCTCGCGGGGTCGTTATCATGCTGTTATGTGATAATGATCACAGTAGGCTTCGGGAATGCGCGAGTGGGGTAACAGGGGGATGTCACCTGGCTCGGCGGCCCGAGCGCAGCGCGAAGATCAGCGCCGTTACGAAGCCGAGGGGAGCCAGCATGGCGCCGAGGTACAACCACAGGCCGGGCTCGCCGTCGGAGAGGATCGGGATCAGGAAGATCGCCACGACGGCGAGCAGCCCGAGAGTGAAAAGGCCCAGCGCCACCTGCAGGAGCCAATTGCCGGAGGTACGTCCGGACGGGGCGTCGGAGGGCCGGGGATCGTCGGGGTTGGTCACCTTTCGACGGTAAAACTGATGTGCTGACGCCGTGGTCACCGGGGTAGACTCGGATGCGATCTCGCGTCCTGCATGCTTGTGGGGCGCGTTTTTCGAGTGAAGGCAGGACCTGCCACCAGCGGGTTTCAGCAGACATGTGTACCCGGGCCCGGTAGGCCGGGTGCCGAAACAGACGAACGGGTGAGCGCAGTGCCGACCGGCAAGGTGAAGTGGTACGACGTGGAAAAGGGCTTCGGTTTCCTTTCCCAGGACGAGGGTGAGGACGTGTACGTCCGCTCGTCCGCGCTGCCCCAGGGTGTCGAAACGCTCAAGCCCGGTCAGCGGGTCGAGTTCGGCATGGCGGCCGGGCGGCGCGGGCCGCAGGCGCTGAGCCTGAAACTGGTGGAGGCACCCCCGTCGGTCCGGCAGAACCAGGAGCGCAACGCGCGCAAGGAACCGCCCGCTCGTAAACACAGCCCGGACGAACTGCACGGCATGGTCGAAGACATGATCACCCTGCTGGAAGCGAAGGTGCAGCCGGATCTGCGCAAGGGCCGCTACCCCGATCGCAAGACCGCGCAGCGGATCTCGGAGGTGGTGCGCGCGGTCGCGCGCGAACTCGACCGCTGACCCGCACGAAGACCTCACCGTGGGCCGGCCCGGACGATCGGGCCGGCCCACGGTCGTTCTCAGGCCGTTTTGATCGACCAGACGGCGTGCGGGATGGGGAACTCGTTCCCGGCCTCGTCGATCGCGATGATCATCACCTGCAGCTCCACCCCGATCAGTTCGAGATCCGGCTCGGGCCGTGAATCGATGGTCAGCGCCCGGAGGCCCTCCGGGTGCTCCCGGTAGGAACTGGGCCGCTCGACCACCGTGCCGTCCGCCCGGGCGTAGAGCGGCAACAGCTCCCACGGTGTGCCGACGACCTCGTCCGGCAGGGAGATCTGCAAGGGATAGCCGGGCGGTACCTCCAGGAATGTGGTCTCACCCTGACGGCAGTCCTGCATCCGCACCGTGCAGTAGCGGAACGGCGGCACGGTGACGGTGGTGCCGTGCGAATACGCGGTGAGTTCCGGGTCGTGCGGTTCGGCGTCGCGCGCCAGCAGCCAGACCACACCGGCGGTCCCGGCCACCAGAACCAGGAACCCGGCCAGGGCCAGCGCGAGAGTCGTGCGGACTTTGTTCGTACTCACCGGACGGTGTCTCCTCGTGGGGGTTCGTAGTGGGGGAACTCCTGCTCGGCGTGCAGCGGCCGCCGCCCGCCGAGACCGGGTAGCAGGCTGGACCCGCGATAGCTCAGCACAGTCTGGACGAGCCCCGCGGCGAGCAGCGCGCTGACCACCGCGAAACCCTTCCAGTAGTCGGTCGGCAGCAGCACCCCGCCGGCGCCGCCGACCACCCAGCTCAGCTGCAGCACCGTCTCGGAGCGGCCGAACCCGGAGGCGACCGATTCGGGCGGCAGATCGTCCTGGATGGCGGCATCGAGCGAAACCTTGGCCAGTGCGCTCCCCGCCGCGGCCACCAGGGCCGCCAGCGCCGCTCCGAACAGGTTGTCCAGTACGACCGCGACGATCGCCACGACGGTGCATCCGAGAGTGCAGTTGACCACGATCAGCGACGGCCGGCCCAGCTTCAGCCGGGCGCCGGTGGCGTTGCCGGCGAAATTGCCGACGGCGGCGGCCGCGCCGACCAGGCCGAGCATGGCCGCCTGCTGCACGGGGCGGTGTTCGGTGGCCTTGGCGACGAAGGCGACGTAGAAGGTCAGGAAACCGGTGAGCACCCGAATACTGCTGTTGCCCCACAACCCGGTGATCACACCCCGCCCCAACGGCTGACGTCGTTTGCGGGCCGGCACCGAGCGGCGGTCGGGTTCGAGTACTTCGGTTTCCGGATCGTGCCGGTGATAGCCGAGAGTCGCGGGGACCTCGCCCTCGGTGATCTCCACCCAGCGCGGGATCTTCCAGCTCAGATATGCCCCGCCGACGGCGATACCGGTGGCCAGGACGAGCGCGCCGGTCGACCCGGCCACCGCGGCGACCGCCCCCGCTGTGCCGCCCGCACCCAAGGTGCCGCCGACCAGACCGAAGACGGTGAGCCGGGAATTGGTGCGGACCAGGTCGATATCCGGTGGGAGAACCCGGGGTGTCACCGCGCTCTTGAGCACCGCGAACGATTTGCTCAGCACCATCATGCACAGGGCCAGCGGATAGAGCACCCAGCTGTCGAAGCTGAAGATCAGCACCACGGCCAGTACCGCGCGGACGGCGAACGAACTCGCCAGCGCCAGCCTGCGGCCGCGTTGCAACCGATCCAGCGCGGGACCGATGAGCGGTGCGATGATCGCGAACGGGGCGATGGTGATCAGCAGGTACAGCGCGACCTTGGATTTGCTCTCCGCGGTCGCGCTGGCGAAGAACAGCGTATTGGCGAGAGCGACCGCGATCGCGGCGTCCAGGGCGAAATTCGCCATGGTGGCGTAGGTGAGGGCGGTGAGACCGGATTTATCGGCTCCGTCGGCTTCCGCCGCGCGGCGGAAGGTGGCGATACCGCGCTCGGTGAGTTCCCGGCCGCGCATCGCCGCGACCCGGGTGACGGTGAGCTTGCGGGGGATATGCCGGTCGTCGGCGTCGTGGTCCGGTTGCGCCGCCGCGGCCGGATACTCCTTCGTCGGCGGCAGATCACCCGGTCCCGGCTCGCCGGTGCGGGCGCGGAACGCCGGTCGTTCCACCGGCGCGGCCCCGCGCCCGTCCTCCGGCCGCCCGCGGCTACCGGCCCGCTCGTTGCTGTGCGGCCACCGTCCGCCGGGTTCGCGCCGATTCCGGCGGGCCGCCCCCGGACCGTCGTCCGCGATCGTGCCGGGCGGATCACCGTACCGGCGTTTCCCACGGGCGTCCGGCCGCCGGGCGTGCGCCGCGGCGTCCGGGTCTGCGAAGGCCCGCGGAGTCGTCCGGTCGCTGCCGGGGTGTGGGCGGGGCGCGTCGTAGCCGGTGCCGCCGGTTCCCACCGGGCGTCGCGGCTCGCTGCCGAAACCGGTGGGTGGCTCCGCCCGGCCCGGTGCGGCGGTTTCGCCTACCGGTGCCGCCCGCGAACCGCTCAGTGCCCCGAAGACGCGGCTGAACCGGCCGGGCCGCCCGGCCGAACCCGCGGATTCGGCCGGTCGATCCCGGTCACCGCCGCGGCCCGGTGTCGCTCGGTCGTCCGGCCGGGTGGAGTCGCCGCCGGAGCGAAGCGGCCGGGTGGGTGGCGGTGTGGAACGAGAAGGGTCGGGTTCGCGATTGCGGGATGGCACGTTCGGCGGGGGGTAGCGGTCGAAACCTGGATGCCGCTGGGGTGGCGGAAACTCGCCGGCGGGCCACCGACCACGATCGGAACCGGAGGGCTCGCGGGAAGTGGGCACATCCTCAATTCTGGCCCACGGCGGCGAGCTCGAAACCCCGCCCTGCTCAGCGTGACGAGAAAGTGAGGCATATCCCTTTCTCGGTGCGCCGGATCAAAGGGGGGTGAACCGGACCTCGAAGATCGTCGGCCAGTACTTTCCGGTGATCAGGAACCGGTCGGTACCCGGGATCTGGGCGATACCGTTGAGCACATCGGTGTTCGCGCGCTGTTCGGCGGGCAGCAGTCCGGTGGCATCGATCACTCCCAGGACAACCCCCGACTCCGGATCTATGCGCAGGATCCGCTCGGTGGGCCAGGTATTGGCGTAGACCGAACCGTCCTCGGCGCATTCGAGTTCGTTGAGGCGGCTGTCGGTATGACTCGTCAGCGTGACCGAACCGGTCGGGGCGAAGGTCACCGGGTCGCGGAAGGTGAGCGTGGAGGAGCCGTCGCTCATGACCAGTTGCCCGTTCCGGGTGCACAGCCCCCAGCCTTCGCCTGGATAGCGCGCGGTGTACTTCACCTCCAGCGATCGTGGGTCGCGGGCGAATGCCACGCCTTCTTTCCAGGTGATCTGCCACAGGATGTCTCCGGCCAGGGTCACGCCCTCACCGAAGAACGGGGGCGGCAGTTCGGCGCGGGCCAGCTCCGCGCCGGTGCCCCTGTCGGTCGTCCGGACACCGGAACGGCCGACCATTCCGGTGCTCTCGTAGAGCACCTCGCCGTCGATCTCCAGGCCCTGGGTGAACGCGGAAACATCATGGGGACGGGTATCGAGCACCTCGATTGCCAGGTGTGGTGTCGCCTCGTCACCGTTGCCGCAGGCGCCCGGGGCGAGCAGGCAGACCAGCACGGCACCGACCCAGGTTCGCCGAGTGCGCTTCATACGGCAAAATGTAGACCGTGAGCGCAGTATCTGTTTCGGACACCGATGTGCGGACGATCCTGGCCGGGGCTGTCGACCTGGCCCGTAGTGCGCTCCTGGAACTGGAACCCACCGGGGTCGGAGCGCATCTGGGGGTCCGCGCCGAGGACGCCTGCGCGGCCACGCACTGCTTCGAAGCCACACTGCCGGGCTATCACGGATGGCAATGGGCCGTGGTGGTGGCCGCCGCTCCGGACACCGACCGGGTGACCGTGAGCGAGTCCGCGCTACTTCCCGGTCCCGACGCGTTGATCGCGCCCGAATTCGTGCCGTGGGAGCAGCGGATCCGTCCCGGCGATCTGGCGCCGGGCGATCTGCTCGCGCCACCGGCCGACGATCCGCGCTTGGTTCCCGGCTATACGGCCACCGGCGATCCGGAGATCGACGAGGTCGCCTACCAGGTGGGGCTCGGCCGGAAACAGGTGCTCAGTCGCGAAGGCCGGGACGAAGCCGCGCAGCGCTGGTACGAGGAATACGGCCCGGATTCCGAGATGGCCCGAGCGGCCCCGGCCACATGTGAGAGCTGTGGTTTCTACGTACCGCTGGCCGGGGCGCTGCGCGCCTCCTTCGGCGTCTGCGCGAACGCGATGGGTGCCGACGGACACGTGGTGCACATGGGGTACGGCTGCGGTGCGCATTCGGACACCCCGATACCCACCGGAGCCGGATCGCCGGCGTACGAGGCGTACGACGACGCGGCGGTCGAGGTCTATCCGGCCGAAGCGCTGCGGGCGCGACCCGGCGAAACCGGCTCGGACCAGGGCACGGGCGATACCCCCGCCGTGGAACCGGTGGCGTCCGGTGTCCAGGGTCCGTCCGGCGAGCGAGCGGTCGAGGACGGGCCGGCGCGAACCGGTACGGCCGGCACGGAAGCGCCGGTCGTGGAGACGGCGGTATCGGCGCAGGCGAGTGAGCAGGCACCGGCCGAGGCCGCTCGGCCGGCGGACCCCACCGCTTCGGTCGCCTCGGAGCCGGAGGCCGGTTCGGGAACCCTCCCGGCGGCCGAACCGCGGGCCACCGCCGATCCGGGGGCCGCCGAAACCGAGACGGCGGCGGCCGAGGAGGGAACAGCGCAGCAGCCCACCGGGCCGGAAAGCCCGGGGCCGGCCGCCGAGGGCGACTGAACGTCGGTCGCCGGCCTGTCGTAGTTCCACGAGGCACGTGCCGGTTCGTCGCGGTCGCATCCTCTCGTGGACCGGATACTCGGCTCTCGAGCCGGATACACCCTCCACGTCCCGGCGCATCACCGCTGCGGTGGTGAACCGCCGCTGTGCGCATCCCGCCCGGCGGGCGCTGTCGGGCCCGCTCGCGGCGTCGAGCCGCGCTCCGGCGGCCGGGCACGACACGTACGCTGACTCGGGTGAGCGAGAGCGGCGCGGTGGACGGTACGTTCGAACCGGTGGAGACACCACCGGAGCGGGTGACCACGGATCCGTTCGGTACCGGTCGTTTACGCGAGGTGGTGCTGGCGGCATGGCGCGATTCGCCGACGCGGTTACGCGAGGACGCGGCCACCGAGGCCGATCTGGTGCGGGCCGGGTACCGCGACCGTCTCCTCACGGAATTGGCGCAGAACGCCGCGGACGCGGCGGTACGGGCCGGGGTGCCGGGCCGGATCGCGGTGCGCCGCAGCGGTAGCAGTGTCTCGGTGGCGAATACCGGCGCTCCGCTGAACCTTGCCGGGGTGCACGCGCTGACCGCGCTGCGGGCCTCCGGAAAATCCGGGGACGCCGGTGAGACCGGCCGGTTCGGGGTCGGCTTCACCGCGGTGCTGACAGTGAGCGACGAGATCGAATTCCGTTCGACCAGTGGATCGCTGCGTTTCTCCCGGGAGCGCACCCGCTCGGCGCTGACGGCGGCGGGGGTGCCGGTCCCGGAAACCGGGACCGGGTTCCTTCCACCGGCTCTGCGGTTGGCCTGGCCCGAATCCGTGCGACCGCGCGCCGGTGCGGATACCGAGATCGTCCTGTCGCTACGCGAGGACGTGGACCCGGTGACATTGCTGGACGCCATGCGCGCGGAAGCCGTCGATCTGCTGCTGGAGTTGCCCGCCCTGGACGAGATCCGGATCGAGGAAGAGATCTTCCGGTCCGAGACCCGGGAGACCGCCACCGCCGGGCTCGATGAACTGCGGGTCAGCGGTCCCGGTACCGAGCAGGTGTGGTGGCAGTACCGGACCGCCCGGGCCCGCTGGCTGCTGCCGGTGCGCGACGGTCTGCCGGTTCCCGTGGGCCCCGATGTGCTGCGCGCTCCGACCCGCTCGGACGAGCAACTCTCGCTACCGGCTCTGCTGATCGCCGATGTTCCGATGCAACCGGACCGCCGCCGGGTGCTGCCGGGACTGCGCCCGGCCGAACTGGTCGCCGGATACGCCGGGTTCGCTCGTTGCCTACCGCCCCGGTCCCGGCCGGTACTCGTCCCGGTACCGGGGTTCGCGCGCAGTGAGCTGGACGGGCTGCTGCGCGAGGCGATACTGCGCGAACTGCGCGAGAGTCCCTGGCTGCCGGTGGTCGCCGGGGCACCCGAGGGCCCGGCCGCCGAGACCGCGGAACGGGTCGCGATACCCGCGAGATCGAGCCTGTACCCCGATCTCACTCCGGACCTTGCCGGACTGCTCGCCGGGATGCTCGATCCGCTGGTGATTCCGGACCTTTCCGGCTCCCGGTACGCGGAGGCGCTGGCGGCGGTGGGGGTCCACCGTCTCGGGCCGGCCCGGCTGGCCGAGTTGTCCGCCGGGCTGGACCGGCCGCCGTCGTGGTGGTTCGCCCTGTACGCAGCGCTCGAACCGTTCGCCGCCGACCCGTTGACGGTGGAAGAACTCGGCGCACTGGCGGTACCGCTGGCGGACGGGCGCCTGGTCACCGGGCCGCGCACCGTGGTGCTGGACGACGAACTGGACGCGCTGCCCGCGCCGATTCCGGTGCATTGGGTGCGGCTGGTGCATCCGGAGGTCGCGCATCCTCTGTTGGCGCGGTTGGGTGCGCTGCGGGCGCGGGTGCCGGATCTGCTCGCCGATCCGGCGCTGCGGGCGGAGCTGGCCGAACACCCGGACGATCCGGACACCGTGGCAGCGGTGCTGCGCCTGGCGGCGTTGTCCGAGGCAACGGTGCTGCCGTCCTGGCTCGGCATGCTGGAACTTCCCGACAGCACGGGCGGGACGAGGCCCGCCGACGAACTCCTGCTCCCGGATGCCCCGCTGATCGAACTCCTGGTTCCCGATTCCCCGTTCGGGGTCGTCGCGGGTGAGGTGGTGGCCGAATACGGTGCCGATGCGTTGCGGGCGATCGGGGTGGGCTGGGATTTCGGGGTGGTGAGCGAAACCGATCCCACCGGGCCCGACCATCATCTCGACGACGAGGAGACCTGGTGGGCCGGGCTCGCCGACGATCCCCCGGAGATCGTCGCGGTACGCGATCTGGATCTGGTGGACGACGCGGCGTGGCCGGAGGCCCTGTGGCGGTTGCTGACCACGGAACGGACCCGCCCACTGCTCGGCGATCCTCAGGGATACACCGCCTGGTGGCTGCGCCGGTACGCGCGCATCGATGGAATCCCGCTGGGTGGTTATCGGCACCCGGCGGACAGCGTTTTCGCCGGGCTGCTGCCGGAACTTCCGATCACCGGGCTCTCCCGCGCCGATCTGGACGCGCTGAAAGGCTGCCTGGCCGATCCCGCCGCTATCGACCTCGCACTGACGGAGTCCCTGCTGGAGGCCCTGGCCGATCCCGCGAAAACCCCCGCGTCCGAGACGGTTTCACGGGTGCACGCCCTGCTGGGTTCCGGTGTGGCCCGGCTGGATCTCGCCGCGCTCGACCCGCCGGACCGGGTGCGGGCGCTCTCGGGAGCGGTGGTCGACGCCGGTGACGCGCTGGTACTGGATCTGCCCTGGTTCGGTCTGGCGGTACCGCCCGACCGGTTGGTGGTGGCGGATCCGGCGACCGCGGCGGATCTGGCCGCCCTGCTGGATCTACCGCTGGTTTCCGAACGAGTGACCGCCGAGATACTCGGCCGCGGCCGGGAAACCGGTTGGGCCGACGACCCTCTGGGAGTGGTGTTGCGCCGGCTGTTCGCGCTGCCCGCGCAGGACGGTCCGCTGGTGGTGCACGACGAATTGCGGGTCCGGCTGTCGGGCGCGGTGGTGCGCACGGTGACCGTCCCCTGGTGGCGGGACGGCGATACCACCCATGTACTACGCCCGGGGCTCGTGCACTGAGGCCCGGCGGTGCCGCTACCGGGCGTGCCCGGCCAATGCCTGCGCGAGCAGATCCAATTGCGTCCGAACGCTTTCGCTGTCGTTGTCGACCAGCCAGCGCAGTACGATGCCGTCGATCACGCTCAGGGTGAAACGGGACAGCTGGTGTACCGGCACCTGCCAGGCGCTGCCGGTGGCGTCGCGGGCGTGATCGAGGAGATCGGCGACCGTGGAATCGTTGAAGTGGTACTGCTCCCGGGCAATCGCCAGTTTCGCGGGGGTCTGTTCGCCTTCCCGCAGGGCGTAGGTGGTGGTTTCGTAGGTGAGGAGTTGACGTTCGGGGGTGGCCTCGATGTTCAACCACATGAGTTCCAGGCCCGCGCGCAGCAGATCGCGTAGCGCGGTGGTTCCGTTGCCGACCTCCTGCCAGACCGATTCGTCGGCGTCCACCGAATCGCGGAGCTCCATGGACAGCGCCTTGACCAGTTCGGTCATCAGCGCGTCCTTGTTCTCGAAGCAGTAGTGCACCACGCCTAGTGAGACCCCGGCCGCCTGGGCGACATCGCGGGTGGTGACACCCGCGACCCCCTTTTTCTCGGCAAGGCCGATCGCGGCCTCGATAAGGTGGGCCCGTCGTTCTTCGACGCTCAATCGGGAGGACACCTGAGCGAGTTTGGCCCTATGTACTCGAACAGTCAATTCCCCGAAGACGGGTCCGGGCACCGGATGTCGATGCTGGTCCGGCCTTCGCCGCCTCGGTTCGTCGCGTACGCCGCGCTCAGAGTCCGGTTTGGGCGCCCTTGTCACCCCGGCGCGCACCGCGGCGCTGGATCGCGAAGATCGTGTAACCGAGCAGGCCCACCGCGATGCCCATGAGACAGACCGGCCGGGCATCCGCCCACCGGTCGCCACCGAGCCAGACCACCGCCGTGGCAACGGCGAACAACGCGCAGCCCAGGGCCAGGACCGGACGTGGATCGGTGAGCCACGAGGGGAACTGCGGGAGCTGCGGGTCCATCCTTTCAGCGTAACCGCTGTATGCGCACCGATTCGATCTGCGTCACGTATGGTTCACTTTGTGAATACCCACTCGGATGTGCGGGCGCTCGCCAGCGACCTCTCGCTGGCCGTGGTGCGCTTGACGCGGCATCTGCGCGGGCGGCGTGCGGAATCGCAGATATCGCTGACCCAGCTCTCGGTTCTGGCCACCCTCGGCAACGAGGGCGCGATGACGCCCGGTGCGCTCGCGGCCAAGGAGCGGGTGCAGCCTCCGTCGATGACCAGGGTGATCGCCTCGCTCACCGATCTGGGTCTGGTGGCCCGTGATCCACACCCGACCGACGGCCGGCAGATCATCGTGTCCCTGTCGCCCGCGGGCCACGCACTGCTCGCCGAGGAACGCAGCGCCCGCGAGGCATGGATGAGCGAACAGCTCGCCGGCCTCGAACCCGATCAGCTCGCGGTACTGGAACAGGCGGTCGCGATCGTGAACCAGATCGTCGCCGATTCGGAGTAGCTCTCGGCCGCGCGGCTCAGCGGTAGGCGGCCGCGAACGGCTGGTCGCTGTCCACGATTTCACGCCCCAACGGGAACAGGGCGAGCGGAATCAGTTTGAGATTCGCCCAGGCGAACGGGATACCGATGATCGTGACCGCCAACGCGAGGCTGGTGGCGAGATGGCCGAGCGCCAGCCACCAGCCCGCGACCACGAACCAGATGATGTTGCCCAGCAGGGCGCCCGCCCCGGCGCCCGGTTTCTCCACGGTGGTGCGGCCGAACGGCCACAGGACGTAGGCCGCGTTGCGTAGCGCGGCGATACCGAACGGGATCGTGATGATCAGGACGAAGCAGATCAGGGCGGCGACGAAGTAGCCCAGCGCCATCCAGAACCCCGCGAAGATCAACCAGAGGATATTGAGCAGCAGCTGGATCGGCTTCATATCTCCAGCATGCCCGAGCGCGGCCGGGCCCGCACCCACGAAACAACACACCGGGCCGGGTTGGCAGGATAGGTGCCGTGGCCGTGGTTCTCGAGGTGAACAGTGTTGCCGACCCGCGGGTCGACGATTTCCGGGACCTGAAAGCCGCCGATCGCCGACCCGACCGGCCCGGAGGAAAAGGCCTGGTCATCGCGGAGGGCACGGTGGTGGTACGGCGAATGCTGGACTCCCCGTTCCGGCCGCACGCGCTGCTCGGGGTGGACAAACGCTGGCAGGAACTCGCTGCCGAACTCGCCGGCGTGGATATCCCGTTCTACCGCGCTTCGGCGGAGGTGATGGCGCGGGTGGTGGGATTCCACCTGAACCGGGGGGTGCTGGCGGTGGCGCACCGGCCGCCGGAACGCGATTTCGCCGAGGTCGTAGCCGACGCCGCCACGGTGGCGGTCCTCGAAGGGGTGAACGACCACGAGAACCTGGGCGCCCTGTTCCGCAACGCGGCCGGTCTCGGCGTGGACGCGGTGCTCTTCGGTGACCGCTGCGCCGACCCGCTGTACCGCAGGTCGGTGCGGGTTTCGATGGGGCATGCGCTGCGGGTGCCGTTCGCCCGGGTGCCGGAATGGCCGAGCGGGCTGGACGAGCTACGGCGCAGAGGGTTCCAGGTGGTGGCGCTCACTCCCGATCCGAAGGCCGCTACCCTGGCCCGGGCGCTCACCGGCCGGCGGGTGGCGCTGCTCCTCGGTGCCGAAGGACCGGGGCTCACCGAGGAGGCGATGACCGCGGCGGATGTGCGGGCGCGGATCCCCATGTCGGCAGGCACCGATTCCTTGAACGTGGCCACCGCGGCGGCCATGGCCTTCTACGAGCGGGTGCGGGCATCGTGAACACATCGCCCGGCTACACCGGTTACGGAAGCCATCCGTACCCGCCGAACGAGCCCACTCCGTGGGCGGCGGGGATCACCGTCGCGGCGCTGGTGGCGGCGCTGACCGCGGTCGGGGTGTACGCGTTCGGCGCCGCGCTGGCCCAGGTTCATCCCCTGGCGTCGGTGGCGGTGAACCTGATCGCCGTGGGCGGGGTCGCGCCCACGGTATGGCGGTGGCGGTATCGGCCGGTGACACGCTGGTTGTTGGCCGGTGCGAGTATCGGTGTCCTGCTCGCGTGGTTCGGATTGCTGGCCGGGGTCTGAACGGGCCGCATCGTCACTTCTCGACGCTCACCGCCGTATCGTGCCCGCGCAACCAGGCCAGCAGGCCCTTGCGCTCGTGCGTCACCCGATTACGCGGGGGATGCGGTGCGCTGCGGACTTCCGGTGCACCGCCCTTCGGGTACAGCCGGAAACCGCAGACCCGGATATCCGCCGGGGTGATCGATCCGTTCTCCTCGTGCGAGGTCTCCGTCCCGTTCGTACGGCGCGCGACGGTTCCGGTGTTTTCCGGAAAGTAGCGGAAACCGAGCCACTCCTGGTTGGCGGTATCCGCGAAATCGGGGGGATCGAAGGGCAGCGTCAACGGATCGGGTAATTCACCGAGTGGCCACCGGATCGGTCGCTCGCCCGCCCAGTGCGGTCGCTCCCAGATATTCGGCAGGCCCTCGTCCTGGAAGATGTTCATGCGGGTGGAACTGAATGCGCGGCGCAATTCGCCACGCTCCCAATGCGCGAACGAACCCCAGCCGTATTCGAGATCGAACGACACCAGATACATATGTTCTTCGGCCAGCGGGCGCACCAGTAGATCCGGTATCGCCGTAGGGCGAATACGCGCGGCGAACGAACTGCACAACAAATTCAATCCGGGATAGCAACCTATATAGAGGGAGTTCTCTTCGGGGCCGCCGGCGTCGGCGAGAGTGCCGGAAGCGGTCGGCTCCACCTCGAGATCGGGGTGCAACTGCCGAGCCAGCGCATAGGCCGCGTCGGGATCCGGCTCGGGACCGGCGCGCAATACCGCCAGTGGATCGGGAATATCGACGTACCACACCGATGAGACCTTGGACAGCATCCACCCACCTCCGTCAGCACGAATCGGGTCGCGGAACTCGGCGCACTGCGCCCGAATTCGTCGTGGAAATCGGAATTCGGGGCCGGCCGCCGTACAAGGGAACTTACTAGCCGATTCGAATGAATCGGTTCGTTGTCTTCGGAAACACGCCGGTTCGTGAAATCAGTGACCCGAACTACGAACGCCGAGCAGGACATCCTCCCAGGACGGCATGGGTGCCTTTCCGCGCTTGCTACGGGCCGGCGACTTCGCGGTTTTCGCGGGAGCCTTCTTGGCCGCCGGTTTCGCCGCCGCGGCGGGTTCCGGTTCCACCGGCTCGGCCGCGGGTACGGTCGCCGTGGTGGGGGTCGCCGAGGATTCGCTCTCTTCGGTGGCCGCCGCGGTATCGGCCGGATCCGCGGTGGTATCCGCTGTCACCGTCGCCGTTTCGACCGCGGCGAGCGTGGTGGTCCGGGCGGTGTCCGGCTCGGACGCCGGGGTGGGCTCCACCGCGGCGGGGGCGGATTCGGCCACCGCGACCGGTTCGGCCACCGGCTCCGCCGGCACCGGTTCCGCGGGCGCCGGTGCGGCAGGGACAGGTGCCGCGGGGCGAGCCGGTTCCGTGGGGACCACCTGCGTTTCCGCCGACGGACGGTACGTTTCGGTGGGGGCGTTGCCCGCGGGCAACGCGGTCCCGCCCGGAGCGCGGTTACCGCCGGCGGCCAGTGGTGTGGCGGGCGTGGGCAGAGTCGTCGCGCTCCCGCCCGCGGCGACCGCGCGCTGTTCGTAGTAGTCGTCCACCGCGGCCGGCCGCGCGGGCTCGCGGCGGGGCTCGACCACCGGCTCGGGAGCCGCGGGCGGATCCGGCTCCACCGGCAGGATCGAAGCGAGTCCGCGCAGCGCCCGGCCGAAATCGGGATCGATCAGATCGGTGGCCGGATCATCCAGCGGGGAAACCGTTCCGCCGTGCGCGTCCGGCTGATAGCGCCAGTGCGCGGCGATCTCCGAACGCCCGTTCTGCCACTGCAACTGGGCGACCCAGAATCCCTTCTCGTCCTTCCAGGCATCCCATTCGGCATTGTCGAGCGTATGGCCACGCGCGGTGAAAGCGGCGGTTACCACGTCGAGCAGGATTTCCACCGCCGGTCCGTCCGGCCGGATCGGATGTGCCTTCTGCGCCAGCTCGGCGGCGCGGGCCCGTTCCAGCAGTACCGGATAGGCGAAGCGCTCCACCCGGCTCAGTGGCATCCCGGATTCCTGCGTCACCTGCTCCACGGACGCGCCGGCACGGATTCGAGCCTGGATATCGCGAGGGCGCATTGTCGCTTCCATTTCGATCTCGATCTGACCGAATCGGGCAAGGTCGCCGCGGGCCGCGGCGCGGAGTTTGTCGTCGGCGGGAAGCCGGAATTTCTGGCCGGTTTCGGTGTCGACGCACACGATATGGGTGGAGTCGGGCGTCACCCCGATCACTCGAAGTTCACGCACCGTTACCTCCTTATCGCGTCGCTCGCGACACCGCCCACGTTCTGGAACAGTAGTGCACTTCTGGGATTCGTGTGGCAAGACACGCGGCACCGAAATCTACCCTGCCGCTGCCGTGTACCGCTAATCTGCTCTATTCCCTTGTGTATCAAGTCGATTCCGAAACACCTCGGCGCAACGACAGCGGGTCCGCCGCGCAACATGCGCGACGGACCCGAAATCGCAGGTTATCTCGGATCACCCCAGGTTCTCGACCACCCAGTCGATGGAGCGGATCAGCTGAGCGACGTCGTCCGGATCGACAGCGGGGAACATACCGATCCGCAGCTGGTTGCGGCCGAGTTTGCGATAGGGCTCGGTATCGACGATTCCATTGGCCCGCAGGGTTTTGGCGACCGCGGCCGCGTCCACCGAATCGGCGAAGTCGATGGTGCCGACCACCTGGGAGCGGTGCGCCGGTTCGGTGACGAACGGGGTGGCGTACTCGCTGGCCTCGGCCCACGAGTACAGGCGCGACGAGGATTCCAGCGTCCGCTTCACCGCCCAGTCCAGACCGCCGTTACGGTTCAGCCATTCGATCTGGTCGGCGAGCAGCAGCAGGGTGGCCAGCGCCGGGGTGTTGTAGGTCTGATCCTTGGCGCTGTTCTCGATGGCGATGGGCAGGGACAGGAAATCCGGGGTCCAGCGACCCGAATCCTTGATCTCCTGGACCCGGGCCAGCGCCGCCGGACTCATCAGCGCGATCCACAACCCGCCGTCGGCTGCGAAGCACTTCTGCGGAGCGAAGTAATAGATATCGGCATCGGAAATGTTCACCGGCAGGCCACCCGCGCCGGAGGTGGCGTCGATGGCGATGAGCGCGTCGTCCGAGCCGGCCGGCCGCTGCACGGGAACCGAGACACCGGTGGAGGTTTCGTTGTGGGCCCAGGCGATCAGATCGGCGGCGGGATCGGCGACCGGTGCCGGTGCGCTGCCCGGATCGGCGGAGACGACGATCGGGTCACCCAGGAACGGGTTCTTCTTGGTGACGCTCGCGAACTTCGAGCTGAACTCACCGTAGGTCAGATGCAGGGAGCGCTCGCGGACCAGGCCGAACGCGGCGGCGTCCCAGAAGGCGGTGGTGCCGCCGTTCCCGAGGACCACCTCGTAGCCGTCGGGAAGCGAGAACAGCTCCCGCAGGCCGGACCGTACCCGGGCGACCACGTCCTTGACCGGTTTCTGCCGATGACTGGTGCCGAAGACCGAAGCGCCCACTTCCACCAGGGACTGCAGCTGCTCCGGGCGAACCTTGGACGGGCCGCAGCCGAAACGACCGTCGGCGGGCTTGAGGTCTGCGGGAATGGTCGGGAACGCACTGGTCATGGCCAACAGCGTAGCCGCGCCGTTGCTGTGCCGCGTAACACACTCCGGCTAACGTGACAGGGTATGAGCATGCGGTCGTCCAGGGGCGCTGCCGGAGGTCGATCCGAGGACGGCCGCGCAGGTGACGGCGGCCGACCGCCTGCTGCCCCCGGCCCGTTCCGGCGTATCCGCGGCCTGCTGCCGCGGCGTTTCCGGCGACGCGGTGAAGCACCCACCGGCGCCGGCCGCCGCGATCTGCTGACCCACGGCACCGCCGGATCGGCGACGATACTGTCCACCAGCACCCGCCGCAGCGAACCCGGCTACACGTTCCGGGTCCGGGTCCGGCTGCCCGATACGGCACCGTACGAGGCCCAGGTGCGGCAGCGGGTCTCCGGCGCCGAACTGGACCGGATGCGCCCCGGCGATCTGGTGTGCTGCCGGGTCGACCCGGACGATCGCGACCGTATGGTGCTGTACCTACCCGGAGACGCCGATCCCGGCCGGGCGGGGCTGGCGAAGATCCTGGCCGAGGGCCGCCGTGCCGCCGCCACGGTTCTCGCCGTCACACCCGTGGCCACCGACTATTGCGGATGTGACGACCCCGTGCTGCGACTGGACCTGGAACTGGACGCCTGGGACGAACCGCATCCGTGGCGGGTCCGCGTGGTCCAGTCCGTCCCCCTGGCCGCCATCGGCCTGCTGGACCTGGGGGCGAAACTGGAAGCCGCCTTCTTCACGGTCGACACCGGTGAGTCCGTCGCCATCGATTGGGACGCCGATCCCGACCGCCTGCGGCCACCTTCCGGGTAGTAGGGGCCGGAACTCACGGCTCCGGGTTATGCGGCGGGGCCCGCCGTGGTCACCTCGCCCCACCCCGTCACATCCTGCGGTGCCCGCGGCCCCGGTCCGGTGTAGACGGCGGCCGGGCGCACGAGTTTGCCCAGTTTCTTCTGTTCCATGATGTGCGCGCACCAGCCCGCCGTACGGCCGCAGGTGAACATGGCGGGCATCATATGGGCGGGTACCTCGGCGAAGTCGAGGATGACCGCGGCCCAGAACTCGACATTGGTTTCGATGGCGCGGTCGGGGCGGCGTTCGCGGAGTTCGGCCAGTGCCGCCTGCTCCAAGGCGGCCGCTACCTCGTAACGGGGTGCGGCGAGGCGGGCGGCGGTATCGCGTAGGACCCGGGCGCGTGGATCCTCGGCCCGGTAGACCCGGTGGCCGAAGCCCATGAGCTTTTCCTTGCGGTCGAGGATTCCCTTGACCAGGGCGCGCGCGTCGCCGGTGCGTTCGACCTCTTCGATCATCGGCAGTACCCGGGCGGGGGCGCCGCCGTGCAGCGGGCCGGACATGGCGCCGATCGCGCCGGACAGGGCGGCTGCCACGTCCGCGCCGGTGGAGGCGATGACCCGGGCGGTGAAGGTGGAGGCGTTCATTCCGTGTTCGGCGGCCGACACCCAGTAGGCATCGATGGCCTCGGTATGGCGCGGGTCGGGGTCGCCCTTCCATCGGGTCATGAACCGTTCGGTCACCGTGGTGCATTCGTCGATGCGGCGCTGCGGTACGGCGGGCTGGTAGATCCCGCGGGCGGATTGCGCGACATAGGACAGCGCCATCACCGAGGCGCGGGCCAGGTTCTCCCGGGCCGTGGGTTCGTCGATATCCAGCAGGGGCCGGTATCCCCAGATGGGGGCGAGCATCGCCAGGCCGGCTTGGACGTCGACCCGGACGTCGCCGGTGTGTACCGGGAGCGGGAAGGGTTCCGCCGGGGGCAGACCGTGCCCGAATTCACCGTCGACCAGCAGGGCCCACACATCGCCGAAGGTGACCCGGTTGCGGACCAGATCCTCGATATCGACACCGCGGTAGCGCAACGCCCCGCCGTCCTTGTCGGGTTCGGCGATATCGGTGGTGAACGCGACCACTCCTTCGAGGCCGCTGACGAAATTCTCCGGGACCGCTCCGGACCCCGGGACCGCGGAATTGGTGGTCATACCGACTCTCCTTTCACCAGAACTCTAGCGCTTTGCTACTGGGGAGTAACGTCTGGCCCATGGCTGAGGTGGAGGACACCGGCACCGATCTCGCCGCGATGCGGGCCGATTACGGTGCGCGGCATTCCGGCTCGGGCGAGACCGGGCCGCTGCCCGATGTGCCCGATGTCGAGCTCGACGAGAATTCGGTGGCCGGGGGGTGGGAGCCGCTCCTGCGGCAGTGGATGGAGCAGGCCGCCGTCGCCGGTATCGCCGAACCCAATGCCATGGTGCTCGGGACACTCGCCCAGGAGGGGCCGGTGGTCCGTCCGGTGACCCGCACCGTCCTCTGTAAGGGGCTTTCGCCGGAGGGCGTCGTCTTCTACACGAACTACGACTCGGCCAAAGGGGAGCAGCTGGCGGCATCGCCGTACGCGTCGGCGACCTTCCTGTGGCCGCGACTGGCCCGGCAGGTCCATGTGCGAGGCCGGGCCGGACGTGTACCCGCCGAGGTTACCGAACTGTACTGGCGGACGCGGCCCCGGGAATCGCAACTGGGGGCGTGGGCCTCCCGGCAATCACGGCCGATCGGCTCCCGTGCGGAGCTGGACCGGCAGCTGGTCCACACCACCGCTCGGTTCGCCTCGTCGGCCGAGATCCCGGTTCCCCCGCACTGGGGCGGCTATCTGCTGCGCCCGGACGAGGTGGAGTTCTGGCAGGGGCGGCGCGGCCGGCTGCACAACCGGATCGTCGTGCGTATCGGTGATACGGAGACGACAATCCACCGTCTCCAGCCGTGAAGCCGAGTCCGGCGCGTTATGTGGGCCGGGCCCTGTATTTCGTCGCCCGGCCTTTCGGTGATATTTCGCACGGTTTCGGCTCTGGTGTTCTGGGTAAGTTTGCCTACGCGATGGAGCGGGTCCGGTTCCATGTGATCGGTGCCGGCCCGGAACAAGGGCATTCCGTATCGGTTCGCACGGTCGATCGGGCCGGTCAAAGCAGTAACCACAGATATGCGTCCACGTCGAATCTCACGCGCTCGCGAGCCGATTGTGAGATCGACGCGCGGGTACCCTCCCCTCCGGTCCCGCCGAAGCAAGGACTAGCGTCTACCGATAGCGCACCGTGTGCCGACCGCATGCGATGCCGACGGTCTAAGCCTGAGAGGGAACCTTCCGTGCCCGAGAATCACATCAATGACGCCAAACCGGTTCTCACCTATCCGGGTGGCGAATACCCCATGACGATCGCACAGGCCGCCGAAGGAAACGACGGTATCGATCTCGGCAAGCTGCTGGCGAGCACGGGGTATACGACGTATGACCCGGGGTTCGTCAACACCGCGTCGACTAAATCGGCCATCACCTATATCGACGGTGAAGAAGGTATCCTCCGCTACCGCGGTTACCCGATCGAGCAGCTGGCGGACGACTCGACTTTCATCGAGGTCAGCTATCTGCTCATCTACGGTGAGCTACCCACCCAGGATCAGCTCGAGGATTTCACCGACAAGATCCGGCGCCACACCCTCCTGCACGAGGATCTGAAGCGCTTCTTCGACGGGTTCCCCCGTAACGCGCACCCCATGCCGGTCCTCTCTTCGGCGGTCAACGCGCTGTCGGCCTACTACCAGGACTCCCTGGACCCGCGCGACCCCGAACAGGTCGAGCTCTCCACCATCCGGCTGCTGGCCAAGCTGCCCACCATCGCCGCGTACTCGTACAAGAAGTCCGTCGGCCAGCCGTTCCTCTACCCCGACAACTCGCTGTCGCTGGTGGAGAACTTCCTGCGGATGACCTTCGGTTTCCCGGCCGAGCCCTACCAGGTCGACCCGGAGATCGCCGCGGCGCTGGATATGCTGCTCATCCTGCACGCCGACCACGAGCAGAACTGCTCGACCTCCACGGTCCGGCTGGTCGGTTCCTCCGACGCCAACCTGTTCACCTCGGTCTCCGGCGGTATCAACGCGCTGTGGGGGCCGCTGCACGGTGGTGCCAACCAGGCGGTGCTGGAGATGCTGGACGGCATCAAGGAGGCCGGCGGAGACGTCAAGGAGTTCATCCGCAAGGTCAAGAACAAGGAAGACGGGGTGAAGCTGATGGGCTTCGGGCACCGCGTCTACCGCAACTACGACCCGCGGGCCGCGATCGCCAAGAAGCACGCGGACACCATCCTGAGCAAGCTCGGCAACGACCCGCTGTTCGATATCGCCCAGGCCCTGGAGGAAGCCGCGCTCACCGACGACTACTTCGTCGAGCGCAAGCTCTACCCGAACGTCGACTTCTACACCGGCGTCATCTACAAGGCCATGGGCTTTCCCACTCGCATGTTCACGGTACTGTTCGCCATGGGCCGGCTCCCCGGCTGGATCGCGCACTGGCGGGAAATGCACAGTGAGGCAATCAAGATCGGCCGTCCGCGGCAGATCTACACCGGTTACGGTGCGCGTGACTACACCGATATAGCCAACCGCTGAAACCATATTGAATCGAAGGGGATTCAAGGCATGAGCAAACCGGAGATCGAATTCCAGGCGGGCCCCCCGCCCACCGAACTGGTCATCAAGGACATCACCGTCGGTGAGGGTCCCGAAGCGGTGCCCGGCGGCACCGTCGAAGTGCACTACGTCGGTGTGGAATTCGATACCGGCGAGGAGTTCGATTCGTCGTGGAACCGCGGCGAATCGATCACCTTCCCCCTGCGTGGCCTGATCCAGGGCTGGCAGGACGGCATCCCGGGAATGAAGGTCGGCGGACGCCGCCAGCTGACCATTCCGCCGGAACTGGCGTACGGGCCGGCTGGCGGGGGGCACCGGTTGTCGGGTAAGACTCTGGTCTTCGTCATCGACCTCCTCGACGCGAAATAAGCTGTGTTCATCGGCGGCGCCTGCGGCGCCGCGGGGTTGAGCCCCCTTGGCGTCGTGCTTCAGCCCGCGAGACTCGCGCCTGCGGCGCATGCGCTTCGCGGGCTGAAGCACGACGCGGGCTCAACCCTTCGTGGGCCTCGCTGAACTCGGCGCTGAGGGGTTGCGCCGGGATGCGGACTCCCTGTTCCCGAGATGGGAGCTGTCGGGTACGAGAGCGCAGCGTGATCCCGTGCGGGGAGCGCATGCGGAGACTTCCCTGATCGGGAGGTCTCCGTTGTTGTGTTTTCGCGGAGGGTGTCCTTCGTGGTTCGGGGCCCGTCTCGGATCTGGAGCGACAGAGCGAAGGAGCGCAGCGACTGAGCGGCGGAACGAAGACCCGAGACACAAGGGGGCCCCGAACCCCGCCCCGCCGGAGGCGGGGCAAATAAACACAGCGGGGCCGGATCAGACCGGTTCTCGGTGGGGGAGAACCAGAACCAGCCGGACGCCGCCCAGGGTGCCGTCGTCGAAATAGGCCCGGCCGCCGTGTAGCTGGGCTTGTTGCGCCACCAGGGCCAAACCCAGGCCGGAACCTCCTTTGTGAGCTTGGCTGCCGCGGACGAAGCGGGCGAAGACCGATTCGCGTTCTTCGGGTGGGAGGCCGCGGCCGTTGTCGTCGACCGATACGACGATGGTGCCGTCGGAGGTGCGATGAGCCGAGAGCAGCACTTCGGTCGCTCCGCCGTGTTTCACCGAATTCTTCAGCGCGTTGTCCACGGCCAGTCGCAGGCCTGCGGGTAGGCCGCGGGTGACGAGTTCGGCATCGGTGTCGATACGGACGGTGAGTCCGGGGTAGTGGCGTATGGCGTCGTGCGCGGCCTGATCACACAGCTCCGCGATATCGGTGTCGATATGGTCGCGTTCAGAGGTCAGATCCCCCGAGGCCAGCCGTTCGAGAGCCGCCAGGGTGGTTTCCACCCGCTCCTGGCTGCGCTGCAGGTCGGCCAGGATTTCGGTGCGCTGCGATTCGTCGAGGTCGAGGGTGGCCAGGACTTCCAGATCGGTGCGCATGGCGGTCAGTGGGGTGCGGAGTTCGTGCGCGGAGACCGCGGCGAAATCGCGGGCCGTCTCCAACGCTGCCGCGGTGGCGGACTGGGCCTGGTCGACGCGGCGCAGCATCGTGTTCACGGCATCGGCCAGCTGCTCGGCCTCCAGGACACCGGAACTGTCGACGGGCGGGGGAGCGGCGTCACGATAGCCGGTCCGAGCGCCGACCTGGCGGGTCAGTACGACGATGGGCCGGACCGCGCGGCCGCCGAACAACCAGCCCAGCCCCGCGGAGGCGGCGATCGACAGCAGGCCGCCGAACAATACCCAGCGCTGCTGTTCGGCGGTGGCCTCGGCGGCCTCGGCGGCCGGGATACCCAGGGACACCGAGCGGCCTGCCGGTTGGTTCTCCGTGGTGGTGAGCACCCGATACGGGGTGCCGTCCACGTTCACCGTCCGCGATCCGGGCTCCAGTTCCGGCAGCTGGGTGGCACTGGAAGCGAGTAGCTGCCCGTCGTAGCGGACGGTGAGTGCCATATCCCGGTCCGGTCCCACCAGATTCACCACGCCGACCGCGATCATCGGGTCGATCACCACGAGCCGGGAGGCGATCCGCAGCTGCTGGTCGGTCTGCTGCAGATTGTTGCGCTCGATGGCCGGTATCGCGATCGCGCTCACCATGGCGACGATGAGTACCGATCCGGCGGCGGCCGCCCCGGCGACCCGGGTGCGCAGCGAGTAGGAACGGCGGCGTCGCCACCGGCCCCGGCCGCGTTCGCTCAC
Source organism: Nocardia sp. X0981 (assembly GCF_977089955.1). Taxonomy (NCBI): domain Bacteria; kingdom Bacillati; phylum Actinomycetota; class Actinomycetes; order Mycobacteriales; family Nocardiaceae; genus Nocardia; species Nocardia sp. X0981. Next base: position 2,011,704 of record NZ_OZ372435.1, read on the forward strand.
TTCGTTTCCCGGAGCACGAACCCGACACCGCGAATGGTGTGCAGGAGCCGCGGCGTGCCGTCGCATTCCAGTTTGCGGCGCAGATAGCCGACGAAAACGTCCACCACATTGGTGTCGGCGGCGAAGTCGTAGCCCCACACCAGTTCCAGCAGCCGTTCCCGGCTCAGCACCACCCCGGCGTTCCGGGCCAGAGTGGACAGCAGTTCGAATTCCCGTTTGGTCAGTTCGATCTCGCTACCGTTCAGCAGCGCCCGGTATCCGGCCGTATCCACCTGCAGGGGCCCCACGGTGACGGTGTCCGGGGTACCGGCCGCCGCGGTATCGCTGCGGCGCAGCAGCGCTTTGATCCGGGCTACCAGTTCGGCCAGGACGAATGGTTTGACCAGGTAGTCGTCCGCCCCCGATTCCAGCCCCGCGATCCGGTCACCGACCGAACTCCGCGCGCTCAGCACACAGATCGGCACCTCGTTGCCCATCGCCCGTAGCGCGGTCACCACGCCGGCGCCGTCGAGCACCGGCATGTTCATATCCAGTACGACCGCGTCGGGCGCCTGCTCGGATACGGCCCGCAGCGCGGCAGCACCGTCCCGGGCGACGCTCACTCGGAACCCGGAGAGCCGTAAACCCCGCTCGACGGACGCGAGCACATCCTCGTCGTCGTCGACCACCAGAACCGCCGGATTACTGGTCCGCTCCGCCACACGGCTCAGTGTATTTACCTTCGGGCCCGCGATGCCGGTGGCGGGTGGTCCGGAGCGTGCGGCCGGCGCGGCCGGGAACTCAGTAGCTCTGGCAGGTGTCGGCCACTCGCTGCAGCGTCACCTGCAGTTGCTGGGATCGCGGGTCGTTCTGTGCCTGCTCGGCCGCCTGCGGGTTCTCTTCGATGTACCGCTGCAGCTCCGCGCGCCGCTGTTCGACCGGCTGGTCGAATTTCGCCTGCAGTTGCGCCTTCACGTCGGGGTTGTTGTCGAGCATCGCCGCCAGATCCGGGGCCTGGTCGTGCAGTGCGGCGTCCACCTGAGCGAAAGAGCATTCACTGGTCAGCAATGGTTCGGCCAGCTCCATCGGTCCGGCCGCGGCCACGGCCGGGCTCAGGAACGCGGTGGCCGCGGCGGCTACTCCGAAGGTCGCGGTGGTCAGGGCGATCTTGCCGCGCAGCCGGGTCGTGAGGTGTGCCATAGGTCTTACTGCCTCCTACTTGTGTCGAGTCGAGTCGATCCTGGACTCGTGGACAGCTTCAGACGGTATTGGGTGGGTTTGGCCGGTCTCTGAAGGTTTCTTAAGAGGAGTTTGTGCTTTGTGAGGGCGGGACGATCCGGGCGAGTTCTTCGAGGACACCGGGATCGTCGATGGTGGAAGGGATTTCGTAATCCTCGCCCGCGGCCATCTGCCGGAGCGTTTTGCGCAGGATTTTGCCGGAGCGGGTCTTGGGCAGTGCGGGGACCACCACCGCGTCGTAGAGGCCGGCGATCGCGCCGATGTGTTTCCGGACCCGTTCGGCCAATTCGTCGCATAAAGTATCGGAATCGATTACGGCATCGGCTTTCAGTACTACATAAGCGATGGGGCGTTGCCCTTTGAGTTCATCGGGCAGACCGATCACCGCGCATTCGGCCACCGCCTCGTGTCCCGCTATCGCGGCTTCGATACTGCCCGCCGAAAGACGGTGCCCGGCCATATTGATCACATCATCGCTGCGGCCCAGAACGAAAAGGTAACCCTCCTCGTCGAAATAGCCGGAGTCACCGGTGAGGAAATGACCGGGATAGACGGACAGGTACGACCGTTCGTACCGCTGTTCGTCACGCCACAAACCGGTGAGCGCGCCCGGAGGCAGTGGGAGGCCGACGACGATATTGCCCTCGGTATTGGCCGCGACGGGATTGCCCGAGGAATCCAGTACCCGCAGACGGTATCCGGGCATGGGCACCGACGCCGAACCCGGTTTGATCGGCAGACGTTGTAATCCGAGCGGATTGGCGCACATGGGCCAGCCGGTTTCGGTCTGCCACCAGTGATCGACCACCGGACAGTCGTCGCGGCCGGCCAGCAGGGTGTCCGCGGCCCAGTGATAGGTCGCCGGATCCAGGCGTTCCCCCGCGCAGAACAGCGAGCGCAGCGAGGACAGGTCATGGGCGTGGGCCAGTGTGGCCTCGGGATCGGCGCGCCGGATGGCCCGCAGTGCCGTGGGGGCGGTGAACAGCGTGTTCACCCCGTACCGGGCCACTACCCGCCAGAACGCGCCGGCGTCCGGGGTGCCGACGGGTTTGCCCTCGTAGAGAAGGGTTGTGGCGCCGACCAGCAGCGGGGCGTACACGATATAGGAGTGGCCGACCACCCAGCCCACATCGGAGGCCGTCCAGATGATCTGCCCCGGGCCGACATCGTAGATATTGCGCATGGACCAGGTCAGCGCCACGGCATGGCCACCGTTGTCACGGACCACACCCTTCGGTTTACCGGTGGTACCCGAGGTGTAGAGCACGTACAGCGGATCGGTCGCGGCGACCGAAACGGGTTCGGCGGCCTCGGCGTCGCGGACGGTGGTATCCCAATCGAGCCATCGGGCCGGTTCGGCGGCGGTGGGCGTGCCCTCCCAGCTGTGGACCGGGAATTCCGGGCGCTGTTTCACCAGGACCGTATGAGGCGTCGCGGTTTCGGTCAGTTCGAGTGCCCGGCGCACGATAGGGGGGTAATCAATGGTGCGATTGGGTTCCAATCCGCCGGAAGCGGTAATGATGAGCACCGGTTCGGCGTCATCGATCCGGGCGGCCAGTTCCGGTGCGGCGAAACCACCGAAAACCACCGAGTGCACCGCGCCGATACGGGCGCAGGCCAGCATGGCGATCACCGCCTCGGGAATCATCGGCAGATAGATCACCACCCGGTCACCGGTGGTCACGCCGAGATCGCGCAGGGCCCCGGCCACCCGGGCGACCTCGGCGAGCAGCGCCGCGTAGCTGTACACCCGGCGGGTGCCGGTCATCGCCGATTCGTAGATCAACGCGGCCTCGTCCGCGCGGCCGGCGGCCACATGCCGGTCGAGAGCGTTGTAGCAGGTGTTGAGGCGGGCTCCGGGAAACCAGCGGGCCTCCCGTCGATCGGTGTCGAGGGCCTGCTCAGGGGGTATATCCCAGTCGACGGCCGAAGCGGCCCGGGCCCAGAACTCGGCGGGATCGACCAGGCTGGTCTGATAGACCGGTCGATACTCGTTCCTCGCGTTCACCCGTGCTCCCTAGCCTCGCAGCAATCCTCGCCTCGATAGATCAGCACGATTGTGGCAGACTTCACGCGACCCCCCGTCGGGTGTCGCGACCATGGCTTATGCCTGTAACCGGCTGGTCGATGTGCGTGAACCCGGGCTGAGTACACCAAGAAGTTATTGATCCGTTAGAATCTGATGACACAAATTCGGTCCGTCGTAGACGCAATTTCTCGGCCAGCCGCGACCCACGGGCAGCTCCACCCGTCGAGCCACTATGCGAGTGTGGAGTTTCGCTGATGGTGCATGGCTGGGGCCAGGTTGGAAAGTGAGTGGGAATGCGTGACGCCGCTAGGTCCGGCACGAAGCGCTGGGCGCTGAGTAACTGGGACCTTCGCTGGAAGGTTACGGCCGTGCTGGCTGTGCCGTTGGCGGTCGCGGTCGGGCTCGGCGTGTCCAGAATTTCGGCGGAATGGAGCGAGGCGAATCGGCTCGGCGCCGCCGCCGAGAACGTCAGCCTGGTTCCGGCGGTCCTGGATCTCAGCTCGGCCACATCGACGGTCGCCGGCTCTCAGGTGATCTCGATCGCCCCGAATCGGTCGCTGGTCACCGAGGAGAATCTGACCGCCCTCGATCAGGCGATCGCCGGGGCCGAGACCGCCCTCGCCGAACTGGACGATCTCCCCGCGGCGCACGGGCCCCTGTCGGAGATGATCGATCAGGCCAAACAGGTCCGCACCCAGGGAATGGCGCCGTCGAACCGCCCGGCAGCCGAGGGTATCGCCGCCTTGGAAAGGGCCCGTAACGCCGGTGTGCGCACGGTGGAGGCCATCGTCGGCGAAATCGGCGACCCGTCCATCGACCCCGACAAACTCAAACTCGTGGACGCGCTCAACCTGCGCTCCACCATGGTCGGTGAGATCACCGCGGCGGCCGAGCTGCTGCGCAATCAGGAGGCCGGGGAGCAGGCCTACCGCACCGCGACGAATACCGAACACGCCCTGCTCAACATCCTGAGTCAGCGCTACAGCGCCGAGGACACCGATATAGCGATCCTCCGCCAGGGCATCGATACCCGTATGGCACTGCTGGAGAGCCCGGAGGCGCAGGCGGGCCGGTTGCCGCTGGGCGAAGCCCGGCAGTCGCTGCTGGACAGCACCGCGACCACCGACAAACTGATCGGTGAGGCCACCACCTCGATCGACGACGGGGTAAAGCGGATGGCCGACAAGGCGCTGTCCGATGCCGTCATCTACTCCATCGTCGTCCTGCTGACCATCCTGGCGGCGCTGCTGCTGGCCGTCTTCGTGGCTCGGTCGATGATCGTGCCGCTGCACCGGCTGCGCCTGGCCGCGCTGCGGGTCGCCGAGAGCGATCTGCCCGACGAGGTCGCCCAGCTGCGGACCGGCGCCTCCCCGGAGGAAGTGCCGCTCGAGCCGATGCCCATCCGCTCCGAGGAGGAGATCGGCCAGCTGGCCCGCGCCATCGACGATATCCACGGACAGGCGCTCCGTCTGGCCAGTGATCAGGCGCAGATGCGTTCCCAGGTCAACGATATGTTCGAGACCCTGGCCCGGCGCAGTAAATCGCTGGTCGACCATCAGCTCAGCCTGATCGAGGCGATGGAGTACGACGAGAAGGATCCGCGCCTGCTGGAGAACCTCTTCCGGCTGGACCATCTCGCCGCCCGTATGCGCCGTAACGGCGACAACCTGCTGATTCTCGCCGGTACGAAACAGCGTCGCGCCAAATCCGCGCCGGTCGAGATCGCCGACGTGCTGCGTGCCGCCATCTCCGAGGTCGAGGACTACGAGCGCGTCAAGCTGGGTGCCACTCCCCGTGGCGCGCTGATCGAGCCGGCCGCCTCCGATATGGCGCATCTGTTCGCCGAACTCCTGGACAACGCGCTGCGGGCTTCGCCGCCGGAAACGGACGTGAAGTTCACCTTCGCGCAGGCCCACGATCAGGGTCTGCTGATCGAGGTCGCCGACCGTGGTATCGGTATGCCGCCGAGCGAGATGGCCGAGATCAACCGCCGGCTGGAGAGCACCGCCGAGCCCGGTCCGGACACCGCGCGGCATATGGGTCTTTTCGTCGTGGGCCGTCTCGCCGAGCGGCACGGTCTCAACGTCCGGCTGCGGCCGACGTTCGATACCGCCCGCGATCCGGGTGTCACGGTGACCGTGCACGTGCCCATGAGCCTGATCGTCGCCGGTGAAACCCAGATCCTGCCGCTGGCGACCGGTTCCGGTCCGCAGCAGGTGGTGCCGAGCGACACGAGCCGGAAACCGAAGAAGGACGAGTCTCCGGACGAGGCCGCGGCGGCCGCGCTGCGCAACGCCGGTGGCCCGGCGATGCAGACTCGCGGTATCAGCCGCACGGCCGCGGGCAATATGGTGGTCACCGTCGACCCGGGGATGAGCGGGCCGCTCCCGGCCGTGGAACGCCCCAAACCACCGGAGCGCCCGGCGACGCCCGCCCCGCTCGGCCCCGGTGGGTTGCCGCAGCGGCAGCCGGGCAACGCCATGGCCGGGGGTTCGCGCGAGGGTGAGCAGGGGACGACCAGCCTCCGCCAGGCCAGCGCCGGTAGTACGGCCCAGCGCGGCAAACTGGCCGCGGCCAGCCTGCCCAAACGCAACCTCGGACCGGGTGGCGGGGCCACACCGACTCTCCCGCCGCGCACTCCGAGCGAACCCTCCGCCGGGGGTCCGCCCCCGCGGGAGATCAAAACCGGCCCCGGTGGGCTGCCGCAGCGGCAGCCCGGCGCTGCCGGGGCCCCGCAGCCGGGTCCCGGTGGGTTGCCGCAGCGGCAGCCCGGGGCCAACGGTGCGCCGGGGTCCGCGCGGGACGCCGCTCCCGCCCGGCCGGACGAAGACCGGCCCGCGCAGAGCGAATCGTCCGCGCCGCAGCGTGCCGCCGGTCCGCTGCCGTCGCGTCGCCCGAGCCAGCCGGGCCCGGGCGGGTTGCCGCAGCGGGAACCGGGCACGAACGGGGCGCCGCCGCGTGAGGGTGGTGCTTCGGGCCTGCCGCAGCGCGGTGCGCCCGCGGGTGGCTCCACGCACCGCGAACCGGAATTCCGGCCCGCGGCCGATACCGCCTCCGGTGGTCTGCCGACCCGGCGGGAGCCCGCCGCGAACGGTCTTCCGCAGCGGGAAACCTCGGGTGAATTGCCGGCTCAGCGGCACAGCGGCCTACCTTCCCGGGATTCCTCCGGTGAGCTGCCCGCCGCCCAGCGTCCGCCGGCGACCGGCGGTCTGCCCCCTCGGCGGGACACCCCCGGCCAGGGGTTGCCGCAGCGGTCTGCCGGTGGGAGCGCTCTGCCGCAGCGTGCCCCGGCCGAGAACGGGCTGCCGGCCCATGAGACGCCGGGCGGTCTGCCGCAGCGCGATACCCGGGCCCCGCGCCCGCAGCCGCGGCCCGCCGAAACCGGCGGCCTGCCCCGCCGGGAACCGGGGGGTTACACCGCCGAACGATTCGACAATCCGCCGGGCGTCGCGCTGCCACGCAACCCGGAACGCGCCGCGGACGATGCTCCCGCGCGGGAACCGGGCCGGCACAGCTACAAGTCCAATCCGGCCAAAACGGCGTCGTTCTTCCAGACCAGGCTGCAACCGGCCGAGGAGAACGACAGCGTGCTGGGTGGTACGCCCATCTTCGCGGAGATGATGTCGGCATGGCTGTCGGATCCGAATGCCGATCGCTCCCAGGCCGCCGCATCCTTCGAATCGCCGGGTGACGAGGGCTGGGTGGCGGCTCGGCGGGCCAGCGAGGCCCAGCCCGAGACCCGCACCGCGGCCGGTCTGCCGCAGCGTAATCCGGGCGGCCGGCTGGTGCCCGGCGCTGTCAACGGCGCCCAGGAGCGTACGCCGAGTCGCAATCCCGAATCGATCCGGTCTAGTTTGAGTCGGCACCAGCAAGGTGTTCGGGATGGCCGCGCAATGAGAGCAATGAACCTAACCGGAGACAAAGGAGACCGATGAACCCCGAACTAGGTGGTACGAACCGTCAGTTGGATTGGCTGGTTTCGAACTTCGCAGGCGAGGTTCCTGGCGTAGCCCATGCCGTCCTGGTCTCGGCCGACGGCCTGCTGATGGCGGCGAGTGCCCAGCTACCGGTCGACCGGGCCGAGCAGCTTTCGGCTGTCACCGCCGGTCTCGCCAGTCTCTCGGTGGGTGTGTCCAACCTGTTCGAGGGCGGCACCGTATTGCAGTCCGTCGTCGAAATGGAACACGGCTACCTGCTGCTGATGGCGGTGGGCGACGGGTCCTATCTCGCGGTCCTGACCAATACGTCCTGCGATATCGGACAGGTCGGCTACGAGATGGCGTTGTTGGTCGAACGCGTAGGCCAGACAGTACAGGCCACTCCACGCGTCACGATGGGTTCCTGATGGTGGGATGGACATAGAGGATCACCGCGTGGGAGGCTCCGAGCCCAGTCTCGTGCGCCCGTACTCGCTGACCGCCGGTCGCACCAGACCCAAGGTCGAGTTGGCGCTCGAGGCTCTCGTCGCGTCCCATCCCATTCCGCTCGAACGCCAGTACGAACTGAGCAATATCGAAAACTCGATTGTCGAGCTGTGCAGGGAGTCGCCGTCGGTCGCCGAACTAGCGGCTCGACTGGGTATACCGATCGGGGTGGCGCGTGTGCTTGTAGCGGACCTGATCGAAGCCGGGCATGTCCGCGTTTCGGCGACATTGAAAGACGATTCCAGCGACGATGAACGTCGCGAGCTGATCGAAAGGGTTCTCAGTGGACTCCGGCGTATTTGATTCGACGGCACAGGTCGATACCCGCCACAGCAAGCCGACCTCGGCGAAGATCGTGGTCGCGGGTGGGTTCGGCGTGGGCAAAACGACGCTGGTGGGGGCAGTTTCGGAAATCGTCCCGTTGAGAACCGAGGCTCTGGTTACCAATGCCAGTGCCGGTATCGACAGTCTCGCGGGTATCGAGAGCAAATCCACCACCACGGTGGCCATGGACTTCGGCCGGATCAGTCTGGCCGAGGATCTGGTGCTGTACCTGTTCGGCACCCCGGGCCAGTACCGCTTCTGGTTCATGTGGGACGACCTCATCCGCGGTGCGATCGGCGCGGTGGTGCTGATCGACACCCGGCGGCTGGAGGACAGTTTCGCCGCGGTCGACTACTTCGAGGCGCGCAATCTGCCGTTCCTCGTCGCGCTCAACCAGTTCGACGACGCCCCGCAGTATCCGATCGAGGACATCCGCCAGGCGCTGGCCGTTCCCGCCGATGTGCCGATCATGCCGATCGACGCGCGGCGCCGGGAGCCGGCCAAGGAGGCGTTGGTGCGACTGACCGAGTACGCGCTGCAGAAGGTCACTCGGGGCTACTGAACCGGCCGCGGTCGTACTGGTCGTCGTGCCGGTGTGGACAACTACCGTTCCGGTTGGCCGGGGAGGTGTCGGATGACGCGCGGGTCGGGACGGATCGGTGCTCGCGCGTTACTCGACGCGCTACTCGATCCCGGCTCGTTCGAGAGCTGGGATACCCCTCCGCCGGAGGTGGCGCGGACCGGTGCGTACCGGTCCGCGCTGGCCGCGGCGGCCACCGCGGCCGGGACCGACGAGGCGGTGCTCACCGGCGCGGGCCGGTTACGCGGCCGGCGCATCGCGGTGATCGCGTGCGAATTCGGCTTTCTGGCGGGGTCGATCGGGGTCGCGGCGGCCGAGCGGATAGCGACGGCGGTCGAGCGGGCCACCGCGCGGGGACTGCCGTTGGTCGCCTCACCCACCTCGGGCGGTACCAGGATGCAGGAGGGCACTCTCGCTTTCGTGCAGATGGTGAAGATCGCGGGCGCGGTCGCGGCGCACAAGGCGGCCGGTCTGCCGTATGTGGTGTACCTGCGCAATCCGACCATGGGCGGGGTTTTCGCCTCATGGGGGTCGCTCGGCCACATCACCTTCGCCGAACCGGGCGCGCTCATCGGTTTTCTCGGCCCGCGGGTGTACGAGGCGCTGTACGAGCGGCCTTTTCCCGAGGGTGTGCAGACCGCGGAGAACCTCTACCGCAATGGTGTGATCGACGGTGTGGTCGAGGTGACGGTGTTCCGGCGGATCGCGCATCGGGCGCTGAGCGTGTTCACCGGGGTGCCGAAGGCGGTGGAGGAGCCACGGTCGCGGGATACGGCGCGCCGCGGGGACGCCGGAGCGGTCACCGCGTGGGACGCGGTGCGCAGTTCGCGTCGGCCGGATCGCCCGGGGATACGTGAACTGCTTCGCCGGACCACCCAGCGCGTGCCGCTCAGCGGCACCGGCCAGGGGGAGGCCGACCGGACGGTGGTGCTCGCGCTGGCCCGGTTCGGCGGGTGGCCCTGTGTGGTGTTCGGGCACGACCGCGCCAATCAGGCCCCCGAGCGCACCATGGGCCCGGCTGCCCTGCGTGAGGCCAGGCGCAGTATGCAGCTCGCCGCCGAGCTGCGATTACCGCTGGTACTGGTGATCGATACGATCGGTGCCGCCCTGTCCAAGGAGGCCGAGGAGCGCGGGCTGGCTCCCGAAATCGCCCGGTGCCTGGCGGATCTGGTGACGTTGGAAACCCCGACGGTTTCGGTGCTGCTCGGTCAGGGCACCGGTGGCGGGGCGCTGGCCCTGTTGCCCGCGGACCGGGTGCTGGCCGCCACCCACGGCTGGCTGGCGCCGCTGCCGCCGGAGGGCGCCAGTGCCATCGTGCACCGCGATACCGGGCACGCACCGGAACTGGCTGCCGCGCAGCGTATCCGCTCGGCGGATCTGCTGGCCGACGGTATCGTCGACCGCATCGTGCCCGAATGTCCCGATGCCGCGGACGAACCGGTGGAGTTCTCCCGGCGGATGGTCGCGGCCATCGCCGCAGAGCTCGCGCTGCTGAGTGAACGACCGGCGGCGGAATTGCGGGCGGCCCGGCGGTTCCGGTACCGGCGCCTGGGTTCGCCGAGTTGACGCGGCGGGGTGTGCGGTCCCGGAATCCGGCCGGATGCCGGATTCCGGTGTGCTCCGGTGACCGGCCGGATGCCGATCAGTTCTCCGGCTCGGGATCCGGGTGGGACCAGGCCAGGATCATCGCCGGGGCGCAACCGCCGGCCAGCAGCGTGGCCAGGGCCATCACGCCGCCCGCATAGGCGGTGCGGAAGGCGTCGGCCTCGGGGAAGAGCGCGCCGCTCCAGATCAGGTACATCACGGGGGGTACGGCCAGGGCATGGGTGATGGTCAGACCCATCGACCGGGCGGTATCGCGCTGGGCGATCTCGAGTTCGTCCAGGGTTTCGGCCGGGGCGTTGTCCTGTGCCTGCGAGATGATTCGCAGCACGGTCCAGGAGGGCAGGAAGCCCAGTGCGCCGATCCCGCTGGCCAGCGCGGCCCACTGCAGGCCGAACGCGCACAGCAGACCGGCGGCGAAGACGAGGACCAGCGTGGCGATCACCGTGCACACCAGGGCGCGGCGGCGGCGTCGGGTACGCCAGCCCGGCAGCACGCCGGCGAGCTGCTTCTCGCGGGCCAGCCAGCGCCGGACCCGGTAGTTCTGGTAACGGTCGAGCAGGGTGGGTCGGGGGGTGGTGGTCATGATCGCTGTCCTTTCTCGCGGGCGTAGACCTCGGCCGACAGGGGAGTGAACTCGGTACGGGAGAACACCGCCTCCACCGGTAGCCGGAACACCTCGCAGATCCGCAGGGCCAGGTCCAGGCTCGGATAGTGGTTGCCGCGTTCGAGCGCGCCGATCGTCTGCGGGTTGACGTTCACCGCTTCGGCCAGCGCCGCGCGTGACATCCGATGTTCCGCGCGCAACACCGCGATCCTGTTGTAGATCGGTTGAGTTTCCCCGCGTCTTACTGGGCTCACCTAATGGAGTGTTGTAAAAACACAACGATCTGTCAAGTTAATCGAGCGTTGAGACGAAGTGGGACACGGAACGGCCCCTCGTTGACCTGCCGCCGAACCGCTCCTACCGTCGAAGCGGTGACCACTAGACGGCAGACCGGTGTAGTCCCCCCGATCGTGTTGAACGACGGGAGCCTGATTCCGCAGCTCGGCTTCGGGGTCTTCCAGGTTCCGCCGGACCGGGTTTTCGATACCGTCACCGCCGCGCTTCGCGCCGGGTACCGCAGTATCGATACCGCGGCGGCGTACGAGAACGAAGAAGGCACCGGACGCGCCATCCGGCAGTTCGGTTTGCCCCGCGACGAGATCTTCGTCACCACCAAACTGTGGAATTCCGAGCAGGGGTACGACTCCACTCTGCGCGCCTTCGACGCGAGTCTGGACCGGTTGGGGCTGGACTACCTGGATCTGTACCTCATCCACTGGCCGGTGCCGTCGGCGGATCGTTTCGTGGATACCTTCCGTGCGTTCCAGCGCCTGAAGGCCGACGGCCGGGTCCGCTCCATCGGCGTTTCGAACTTCCGGGTCGCCGATCTGGAGCGAGTGATCTCCGAAACCGGGGAGATTCCGTCGGTCAACCAGATCGAGCTGCACCCCAGGCTGATCCAGCGCGAGTTACGTGAATACCACGCCGAGCACGCCATCGCCACCGAGGCCTGGAGCCCGCTGGGGCAGGGCACTCTGCTCGGCGACCCGGTGATCCGGCGGATCGCCGGCGAGGTGGATCGCACACCGGCGCAGGTGATCATCCGCTGGCATCTGCAGCTGGGCAATGTGGTCATTCCGAAATCGGTCACACCCGCGCGGATCGCGGAGAATTTCGATGTCTTCGGCTTCGAACTGGCCGACGACCAGATGCGGGATATCTCCGCGCTCGACGACGGGACCCGCACCGGCGCGGACCCGGCGACCTTCGCCCTCGGTCTGGAGGGCTGACGCCTCCCTTCCCCTCGCGTACCGGGCCCGGCTGCCGCCCGGTACGAGCCCCTCGGGGCGTCCGGGCTCGCGTCGTGTTCCCGGGCCCGTTCCTTTCCTGTGGCAGAGTGGGCAGTAACGCTTGTATCGGCTGATGTCTCGGTATTCGTTCAGCGGGGAAGGACACATATGCTCGGGGTCGTCCGTGACGGTGACGTCGTCACCATCGAACTACAGCGCGAAGAGCGGCGTAACGCGCTGAATCTGGACCTGGTCGTGCGGCTGCGCGAAGCGTTGTCCCAGGCCCGCCGCGACTCCCGGGCGATTGTGATCACCGGCCGCGGACCGGTGTTCTGCGCGGGTGCCGATCTCGACGAGGTGTACTCCACCGATTTCCTGGACACCCTCCTGGAGATGCTGCACGAAGTCGAGTCGATGCCGGTACCGGTGATCGCCGCACTGAACGGCCCGGCGCTGGGTGCTGGCGTGCAGCTGGCCATGGCCGCGGATCTGCGGGTAATGGCTCCCGACTCCTATCTCGCCGTCCCGGCCGCGAAACTCGGTATCAGCGTGGACCGCTGGACCACGCGCCGGCTGGTTTCGCTGATCGGTGGCGGCCCCGCCCGTACCCTGCTGCTCGGCGCGGAGCCGATCTCGGCCGACGACGCCTACTCCTTCGGTTTCGCGAATCGGCTGGGCGCCCTCGCCGATGCGCAGAGCTGGGCGAAATCGATCGCCGAACTGGCCCCGCTGTCGCTGCGGCATCTGAAACTGGAACTGAACGACGACGGCACCCGCGAGCCGGCGACCAAGGAACAGCAGGCAGCACTGGAGGCGGCATGGAGCAGTGCGGATGCCGAAGAAGGCCGGCTGGCCCGCAAGGAGAAGCGGGCCGCGAAGTTCGTGGGCCGGTGATGCGGCCCCGTACCGTGGCCGCCGTGGCGGCGGGTCTGGCCGGGATGGGCGTGTTCGGCTGGGTGCTGCGGGCCCTGGACGGGCTACCGGCCGCGCTCGGTGCCTCCGTTTCCGCGATCGCGCCCACCGCCGCCGGCGCCCGCAGCTACCGCAATCGGCAGTTCCACAACACCGAGCCCGCCTCGCCGATCGTGATCGGCGACAACCCCGTCGGCCTGCTGTCGATCATCAGCGCGATGCGGGCGGGCCGGCCCGAGGGCACGGTTCCGCTGGCGCAGCCGGAGCAGCCGGCTGCCGCCGCGGATCTGGCCGTCACCTGGTACGGGCATGCCAGCGCGCTGGTCGAGATCGACGGCTACCGCGTGCTCACCGATCCCGTGTGGAGCGAGCGGGTCTCGCCCTCCCGGCTCGTCGGACCGAGCCGGATCCATCCGGTGCCGGTGGAGCTGGCGGATCTGCCGCGGGTGGACGCGGTGGTGATCTCACACGACCATTACGACCATTTGGACGCCGATACCGTCGCGGCCCTGGTGACCACCCAGCAGGCCGTATTCGTGGTGCCGATCGGAATCGGGGCGCATCTACGGCACTGGGGCGTGCCCGGCCATCGCATCGTGGAATTGGACTGGGGTGCGTCGTATTCGCTGTCCGCACCGGACGGCGATCGCCCCGAGCTGACGATCACCTGCGCCGAGGCACGGCATTTCTCCGGTCGCGGGCTGGTCCGCAACACCACGCTGTGGGCGGGCTGGGCGCTGCTCGGTCCGGCTCACCGGGTGTATTTCGGCGGCGATACCGGTTTCACCAAGGCGTTCGCCGCGACGGGCGAGCAGTGCGGCCCGTTCGATCTGACTCTGCTACCCATCGGGGCCTACGACCAGCACTGGGCCGATATCCACATGAACCCCGAGGAGGCTGTGCGCGCGCACGCCGATCTCTGCGGCGACCCCGGTCACGGCGTCCTGGTGCCGATCCACTGGGCGACGTTCAATCTGGCCCCGCACCCCTGGGACGAACCGGTGCGACGCCTGATGGCCGCGGCCGCGGCGGCCGGTACCGAGGTAGCGGTGCCGGTGCCCGGCCAGCGGATCGACCTCCGGGAACTCCCGCCCGCGCGTTCCTGGTGGGAAGATATGAGTTGAACACCTCCGCACGGTGAACAGGGAAGGAATCGGCAATGAGCCTGATGGACAACCTGAAGAATCTGGCCGGCAAGGGTCAGGAAGTGGCGGCGAAGAATTCGGACAAGATAAACCAGGCGGTCGACAAGGCCGGGGATTTCCTGGATCAGAAGACCAAGGGCAAGTATTCCGACAAGATCCAGAAGGGCAAGGAGGCCGCCCGCAAGGTGGTCCCCCCGGAGCAGCCCGGTGGTCCGGGCCGGACCGGTGAGCCGGGGCCGGGCCCGCGTCCGTGAGTCGTGGCGGAACGCCGGATACGGTTGTCCGCCAGCGGATGTGATCCGGTATGCACCGGAGTTTCGGTGGTGAGCCGGGGCAGCCGGATATCGACGTGCGGCTGAGCAACCTCGACAAGGTGCTCTATCCGGCGACCGGGACCACCAAGGGTGCGGTCGTCGACTACTACGCCGAGATCGCCCCGGCCATGTTGCCGCACCTGGCGGGGCGGCCGATCACTCGGAAACGCTGGCCCGACGGAGTGGGCGAACCGTCGTTCTTCGAGAAGAATCTCGCCGCCGGTACTCCCTCCTGGGTGCCGCGCGAGGCTCTGGAACACTCCGAGCGCACGGTGACCTACCCGGTCCTCTCCAGCCAGGCCGGACTGGCCTGGCTGGCTCAGCAGGCCGCGCTGGAGATCCATGTCCCGCAGTGGCGGTTCGACGGCGGCGAACGCGGCCCGGCGACCAGGCTGGTGTTCGATCTGGACCCGGGTCCCGGCGCCGGGCTCACCGAATGCGCCCGGGTGGCGCTCGGCATCCGGGATATGGTCGCCGAAATCGGGATGCGCGCCTTCCCGGTGACCAGTGGCAGCAAAGGAATTCACCTGTATGTCCCGCTGGAGCGGGCACTCGGTCCGGGTGGGGCGTCGACGGTGGCGAAACAGGTGGCCGGGAACATGGAGAAGCTGCTGCCCGATCTGGTGACGGCCACCATGGCGAAGGAGGTCCGCGCCGGGAAGGTGTTCCTGGACTGGAGTCAGAACAATCCGTCCAAGACCACCATCGCTCCCTATTCGCTGCGTGGTCGTACCGAGCCGAACGCCGCGGCGCCGCGCAGCTGGGCGGAGATCGAGGACGCGGACGGGTTGCGTCAGCTGCGCTTCGACGAGGTGCTGAGACGCTATCGCGCCGAGGGGGATCTGCTGGCCGGGCTGGACCCGCCGCTCGACGATGCTCTCACCCGATACCGTTCCAAACGGGATCCGGCGCGTACCCCGGAGCCGGTGCCCGGCGCCGCGGCGGGCACCGGGACCGGTAACCGCTATGTCATCCACGAGCACCATGCCCGCCGGTCGCACTGGGATATGCGACTGGAGCGGAACGGGGTTCTGGTGTGCTGGGCGGTGCCCAAGGGGCTGCCGGACAGTCCGCGGCAGAACCGGCTCGCCGTGCACACCGAGGACCATCCGCTGGAGTACCTGGGTTTCCACGGCACCATCCCGGCCGGCGAGTACGGGGCCGGGGAGATGTCGGTATGGGATACCGGCACCTATCGTGCGGAGAAGTGGCGGGACGACGAGGTGATCGTGGTGTTGCGCGGTGAGCGGCTCACCGCACGCTACGCGCTGATCCGTACCGAGGGCGACCAGTGGCTCGTGCATCTGATGAAGGACCAGCCGTCCGTGGGTGAGCTGCCGCGTGGTCTCTCGCCCATGCTGGCCACTCCCGGTGATGTGGCGGGGCTACCGGGTTCGGAGTGGGCGTTCGAACGGAAATGGGACGGTTACCGGCTCATTGTGGAAATCGACACGGGTGAGTTGCGGTTGCGCAGCCGGGCCGGTAACGATGTCACCGACCGCTACCCGCAGCTGGGGGTCTTGGCCGAGGAGCTCGCCGGGCACCGGGTCGTGCTGGACGGGGAGCTCATCGCCGGCGGCGCCGACGGCGCGGTGAACGTGGCGTTGTTGAAAGCGAATCCGCGCCGCGCGCGATTCGTGGCGTTCGATCTGCTCTACCTGGACGGAACCTCACTACTGCGCAAGCGCTATCGCGATCGGCGGCAGGTCCTGGAGGCGCTGGCCGCGACGGCTCCGGCGCTGCGGGTACCGCCCCGGTACACCGGGAGCGGCGCGGACGCACTGCGGTGTAGCGAGCGGGACGGCGCCGAGGGAGTGGTGGCCAAACGCCTGGATTCGGTTTATCTGCCGGGGACCCGTGGCCATGCCTGGGTGAAGCAGCGCAACTGGCGGATTCAGCAGGTGGTGGTCGGCGGTATGCGGCGCAGCAGCGCGCGACCGTTCGCCTCGCTGCTGGTCGGTATACCGGCCGAGGACGGTCTGGTGTACGCGGGGCGGGTCGGTACCGGTTTCGACGAGGCGACCATGAGTGAGCTGGCGACCCGGTTGCGGCGGCTGGAACGTAAGACCAGCCCGTTCGTCAACGAGCTGACGGCCGACGAGCGGCGGGATGCGATCTGGGTGACGCCGAAGGTCGAAGGCACGGTGCGCTATATGGATTGGACCGACAGCGGCCGCTTCTGGCACCCGGCCTGGCTGGGCGCACTGTGACGGTTGTCGCCGAGGTCGTGACCACCCGCGAGCCGGCACCGCTGGGTACTGTGATCGCGTTCAACCAGTTCGGGTGAGGAGCAGGAATGGATTTCAAGGGATTGGCCGGTAAGGCGCTGGACTTGGCGCGTAAGAACGCCGACAAGGTGGATCCCCTCATCGAGAAGGTCGGCGACGCGGTGGACGAGAAGACCGGTGGCAAGTACGCCGGGCAGGTCGACAAGGCGCAGGACGCGGCTCGTAAGGCGCTGCGCGACCAGCAGCAGAAGTAGGGCCCTCCGGGCAGCGCGCCGGACCGGCCGGACCGGCGCGCCTGCCGGTCCGGGTCGGCGCCACACCGAGTTTCGTGGCGAGCCGCCGCCCTATCTCGTGGGCGGTGCCGGTGGAGTAGCAGAGATTGCCGGCGCCGCTCTGCAGGATCGCGCGCTGGAACAGCCCCCGGGCTCGCGGCATCGTGAGCAGCGTGCCGACGGCCATCGCGCTCGCGGACTGGCCGAAGACGGTGACGCATCCGGGATCTCCGCCGAAAGCGGCGATATTGTCGTGCACCCATTCCAGGGCCGCGATCTGATCGAGCAGGGCGATATTGGCCACGTCGTCGAGGAAGAGGAATCCTTCGGCGCCCAGCCGGTAGTTGAGCGCGACGAAGACCACTCCGTCGCGGGCGAAGGCACTGCCGTCGTAGAGCATGTTGCAGCCGGTATCGAAGCCGCCCCGTAGATCCACACCAGTACCGGCAGGCCGGCCGGGCCCGGTTGCGGGGTCCAGATGTTCAGGTTGAGATAGTCCGCGCCCGAAATCGATGCCGCGCCGTATCCGACGATGGCCGCTCTCGCGCCCCTGATGGCCGACTTCGGTTCGGCGGCGGTGTTCGACCGGTTGCTCGACGCCGTGCTCACCGGAATCCGGGACCGGGCCACCCGGCCGGGCTCGCGCTGAACGCGGCCCGCACCGAGACGAGCCCTCGCACCGGTCACCGCCACTCAGATCAACAGTTCGATCACCAGCGCCCCGGCGCATACCGCCACCACCACGATCAGCGCGAAGGCATCGTTGCGCCCCGGGCGGGCGGGACGCGCGGTGAGCGCGCCGGTGCCGCCCCGGGCGGTGATCGCCTCGCCCAGTTCCCCGGCCCGCCGGGTGGACACCGCCATGGCGGCGGTGAGGATATCGATGAGCGGATCGGTGGTGCGGTGCAACAGGTCGGGTTTGGGCCGCAACCGGCGGGCGGCGCGCAGGATCCGGATCTCCTCGAACAGGAGGGGCAGCCCGCGCAGGGTCAGCGCCACCACCACCGCCAGCTCGTCCACCGGCACCCGCAGTGTGCGTAGCGGCCGTCCGAGGGTGGCCAGGGCGGGGGCGATATCACTCATCGGGGTGGTCCACGCGATCAGCATCGAGGCCGCCACCAGGATCAATCCGAACACCACCACCTGCGCGTAGCGCAGTACGGCGGTGCCGCCGACCGGCGCGGTGACCAACCCGCCCAGCACGATCAGCAACCAGAACACCCAGGGCAGCCGCGGCAGGGCGCCCAGCGGCAGGCGCGCCACGATTCCGATGGTGATCAGGAAGCCGACCATGATGCCGAGGACGGGCCAGCTGGGCAGGACCATCAGCAACAGACTGATCAGGAAAACGCCGATCATCTTGGTTCCGGCCCACAATCGGTGCACCGGACTGGCCACCGGAACCCGGCGCAGCAGTACCGTGCTCATCGGAGGCCTCCCCGGTCGATTCCGTGGGCGTCGCCACCGCGCAGTCGCCAGCCCGCGCCCGGGTTCGTATGCTGTGCCGGTCCGGGTTCGGGGGAGCGCGGCGGTGGTACGGGGGCGGTACCGGCCTCCGGGCCGGCGACCGGGAATCGCGCGGCCTCGGCCTCCAGGATGCGGCCGGCCCGCAGATGGACGGTGCGATCGCAGATGGCCGCCACATCCTCCACATCGTGGGAGATGACGATCAGCGTCAGTCCGGAATCGCGCAGGCGGGCCAGCAGGTCGACGATATCGGCGCGGCCCTCCGGGTCGAGACCGGCCAGTGGCTCGTCCAGGATCACCACCTGTGGATGCGCGGCGACGATGGCGGCCAGCACGACGCGTTTGGCCTGCCCCCCGCTCAGCTCCTCGATGGAGCGGGTGGTCAGCGTCCGGTCCAGGCCGACCGCGTCCAAAGCCTTGCCGACCGTGCCCGACCCGGTGCTCTCCCCACCCCAGTCGGCCACTTCTTCACCGACGGTGTGGCGCTGTAGCTGCAATCGGGAGTGCTGGAAAGCCAACTCGACCCGGCCGATCTGCTTGCCGACCGGTTTACCGCCGAGTTCGCACCGGCCCGTGCTGGGCGCGATGAGCCCGGCCATGATCCAGGCCAGGGTGGATTTACCGGACCCGTTGCCGCCGACGACCAGTAGTGCTTCCCCGCGCCGCACGGAGAGGTCGACCCCGTGCAGGGCGGGTGCTTCCCACGGTGTGCCGCGGTTGTAGGTGTGCCGGACCCCGCGTAGTTCCAGGATCGTCTCGCCCATGGGTCGCCGGCGCCGCACCCGGGCCGGTTTCGGCCAGGCCGGTAGCCGATCGACCATCCGGCCGGCGGCCAGGTGCACCACCCGGTCGGCCGCGCCGGCATCGGCTTCGTGGTGGGTCACCAGTACGACGGCCATATCGTGGCGTTTCGGCAACCCGGCCAGCAGGGTGACCAGTTCGCGCCGGCCGTCCGGATCGATCATGGAGGTGGCTTCGTCGGCGATCAGCAGGGCCGGGCGCCGGGCCAGGGCGGCGGCCACCGCCAAGCGCTGCTGCTGACCGCCGGAGAGGGTGGCGGTCTCCCGCTCGCCCATACCCTCCAGCCCCACCTCCCGTAGCAGGGCGTCGGTATCCACTTCCGCCGCGAGTTCGGCGGGCAGGCCCCACACCACATCGTCGGCGACCAGGACGCCCAGTGTCTGGCTTTCCGGGCGCTGGAGTACCAGCGCGGTGCCACCGAGATGGCCGAGCCCGGCCGAACCGGGGCGGTCGACGGTGCCGGTGGTCGGTGGCAGCCCGGCCAGTAGCCGGGTGAGGGTGGATTTACCCGACCCGTTGTGCCCGACCACGGCGACGAATTCGCCGATGTCGACCCGCAGGTCGATACCGGTCAGCGCATCGGCCGGGGCGCCCGGGTAGCGGTAGCCGGCCGCTCGCAGGGTTACCGGCAGCGGCGCGATCGGGCGGTCGTCGACGGGGGCGTCGAGCCGGTCGGTACCGGGCAGCCAGCTCAGGCGGTCGAGTACCGAACCCAGGACGAACCAGGACACCAGCGCGGTGACCACGGTTCCGGCCAGGACCGTTGCGCCGATGTACAGCCACCACCACGCCAGCACCACATCGGTGAGGTCCACGATGCCGCGGCCGAGTGGTGCCAGCTGTTCCGGGTGCGAGAGGAGATCCGCCAGGCCGTCGGCGGTATTGCGCAGGGTGTCGAACAGTAGTTCGCGGGTGGCGGAGAAGGCCAGCAGGAAGCCGATCGATGCCGCGGCCCAGCCGATACCGGCCAGGATCGAGAGCCCGGTGACCGCGACGATTCCGCTGTGGCGGCGTTTGACGGCTCCGACGATGCCGCCGATGGTCGCGGTGGCGACCATGGCCATGGCCGCGGTCAGCCCGGCCGCGACAAAGGTGACGAGTGCGGCCGATACCGAGGCGGTGAGTACCGTCCGGAAACGATAGCGATGTGCGAGCAGGCCCATCGGCACTGCCGCGACGAGTTGGAGCGCGGCCGCGAACGGGACCACCGCGCCCACGGTGACCAGTCCGACGGTGGCGCCGCCGAGAACCGCTCCGGTAGCGAGTTCTATCGGCCGCAGCACGGTGCCGCGAGGGTCGCCGGCGGGCTCGTCCGAATCGCTCGGACGGGTGGCTGCGGACTGGTCACTCACGCAGTCAAGTGTGCCAGCCCGTCGCCAGGGAGCGAATCGAAGGTATTGCACGCATGCGCATTGGCGCATATGTTGTTCGGGTGGGACATGATCATACGCATCACGTATCGCCCGGCAGCGCCTCCGGGAAGTATGTCGGCCGGCTGGCCCTGGCGCTGGCCCTCGGGGCCGGGTTCATGCTGGTCGAGCTGGTGGTCGCGCTGGTCACCGGCTCGCTGGCGCTGCTGTCGGATGCGGCGCACATGCTCACCGACGTGGTCGGTATCGCCATGGCGCTCTCGGCGATCCTGCTGGCCCGTAATACCCGCCCCAGCTTCACCCGCACCTTCGGCTACTACCGCGCCGAGGTGATCGCGGCACTGGCCAACGCCGTCCTGCTCTTCGCGGTGGCCGGCTACGTGCTGGTCGAGGCGATACGCCGGTTCGGTGAACCACCGGAGGTGCCGGGTACGCCCGTGCTGGTCGTCGGCGTGATCGGCCTACTGGCCAATATCGTGGCCTTCCTGCTGCTGCGCCGCGGTGCGGCGGAGAGCCTGAACGTACGCGGGGCCTACCTGGAGGTACTGGCCGATATGGTCGGCTCGATCGGGGTCCTGGTATCCGCGGCGGTGACGCTCACCACCGGGTGGCGCTACGCCGATATGGTCGTCGGTGTCGCGATCGGGGTATGGGTGCTGCCCAGAACCTATCTGCTGGCGCGGCGCTCGCTACGCATCCTGTTCCAGCACAGTCCGGAGGAACTCGATGTCGAGAAGGTGGCCGCCGAGCTGGCCGCGGTCCCCGGGGTCCGCGATGTGCACGATCTGCACGTCTGGACGCTGACCTCCGGTATGGAGGTCGCCTCGGCGCATATCACCACCACCGGCGCCGATCCCGGCGACGAGATCCTGCGGGCCGCGCAACGGCTGCTCGCCGAACGCTTCCACATCGACCACGCCACCCTGCAGATCGAGAACACGGCCACCGCGCGCCGCTGTGCCGAACTGTCCTGGTAGGCCGCGTCCCGAGTAATCGAGATATTCGGCCATAATGGCGGCATGGTGCAGCGTCCGTCGGTCCGCGACTGGGATTTCCCGCGAGGTGTCGCCAGCGTCGCGCTCATGACCGGGTACGGGGCCGAGCACGGAGTCCCGGTCCCGGCCCTGCTCCGGGGCACGGATCTCACCGAAGCCCGGCTACACGACCCCGACGCCCAGATCGACGCCCATACCGAACTGGCGGTGGTACGTAACCTGGTCCGGCAACTGGACCGCCCGGGAATGGGTATCGAAGTGGGCCGCCGATACCGCATCACCACCTTCGGGATCTTCGGTTTCGCCTGCGTCAGCAGCCCCACCCTGGCCGAAGCCATCGATTTCGCCCTGCGCTACCTGGAACTGAGCTTCACTTTCTGCCTACCGGTCACCCAATGGGAGAACGGCGAATTCATCGGCCGTATCCACGACGAATCGGTACCGGCCGATGTCCGCCAATTCCTGGTGGAACGCGATGTGACCGCCATGCACCAGGTGATGAGCGATCTGCTGGGCAGACATCTGGAACTCCTCCGAGCCGAATTCCGGTTTCCCGAACCGGCGTACGCCGACCTGCTCACCCAGGTCACCGTCGCCCGCCCGCGATTCGGGCGGCCGGACAACCTGGTCGCCATCGACCCCGCCATCCTGGACCAACCGCTACCGCAGGCGAACGAGCACACCCTCGCCATCTGCCTGGCCCAATGCCGAGACCTGGTGCACCGGCGCCGAGCCCGCACCGGGATCGCCGCGGAAGTGCGCGCGCGTTTGGTGCCGCGCGGCGGTATGGACGGCTTCACCGCGGCACCCGGTATCGATACCGTCGCCGCCGACCTGAACATGAGTACCCGCACCCTGCGCAGACACCTCGACGCGGCCGGGACCAGCTATCGCGCCCTGCTCGACGAAGTACGCCGGGCACTGGCGGAGGAAATGCTGACCGCGACACCACTGTCGGTGAGCGATGTGGCGATCCGCCTCGGCTACGCGGAGGCGTCCACCTTCATCTACGCGTTCAAACGCTGGACCGGCGGCACCCCCGCGGCCTACCGGCGGGCCCGCGCCGGACGCTACTGAGGAGCCGGCTCAAAAGGGAGTGCCGATCCAGCCACCCATCGGCACACTACGGAAATGCGTGGTCAGCCGATGGTCGTCGTCGAGCACATGCAACGCGACCGCCGGCTCCGGTGCGTAGTCCATGACCCGCTCGGGCGGCGCCAGCTCCCATTCCCCGCCCAGCACCGAAGCCGTACTCGGCCCGAGGAGCAACGGCCGACCGCCGAAGGTACTGGTTCCCGCGGTGTGCGCATGGCCGGCGAGCGTGGCGACGATCCGCTCGTCACCCGCGACCACCGCGGCGAGGCGTTCCGGTTCGACCAGGGCGATCGGATCCACGATCGGGCTGTGCAGGAGCACCGGCGGGTGGTGCAGCGCCAGCAGCACGGCGGCGTCGGCCGGAGTGGCCGCCAGGGTCGCGGCCAGCCAGTCGTAGGTCTCCTCGGCGATACGGCCGCTCGACTGCCCGGGATCACTGGAATCCAGCAGGATCAGGGTCAGATCACCGGCACGATGTACCTGGTTCACCGGTGCGTCCACCGGCGGCACACCCAGCAGCACTTCCCGGAAAGCGCTGCGTTCGTCGTGGTTTCCCGGAATGGCGTAGACCGGGATATCGGCCTGTAATGCCATCCGGGCCTCGGCGTACTGTTCGGGTTTGCCCGAATCGGTGATATCTCCGGTCACCACGATCACATCGGGCCGGCGCCGGAGGTCGGCCAGATAGGCCATCACCCGTTGCGCCCGCTCGGTGTTACGGGTACCGAGATCGAAATGCGTATCGCTGACCTGAGCCACCAGGATCATCGTCGCTCCTGTGTTCATCGGCGCGCCTGCGGCGCGCGGGGTCGAGCCCTCGGGCGTCGCCTTTCCGCCCTCGGGACTCGCGGCTTCGCCGCATGCGCTTCGAGGGCGAAAGGCGATGCGGGCTCGACCCTTCGTGGGCCTCGTAGGACTCGGCGCTGGGTGGTGGGCTGGGCGGTGGTGGGACCGGGGTGGGGCGGAGCCCCTCTGTCAGCTTAGGGCAGCGGGCCTGGGGAAACAGTGAGGGTATGAGGCAGGCCACGTGTGGATCGGGGGGTCCGCTCGTCATTTCCCGAAGGGCCGGACCACGCTGGTGGCGGGTCAGCCGGGAAGGGTTTCCGGGGGGTGGGGGAGGGGAGACCAGAAGGCGTCGTCGGGTGGGGCCTCCAGATCCAGGCGTCCCCCGGAGCGCCAGTCCGCGGTGAGGTGCAGGCGCCAGGAATGCAAGTGGGTGCGGGGCCGGGCGCCGGAGCGGTCGAACAGGGGATCGCCGACGATCGGATGGCCGATCCAGGCCAGGTGTACGCGCAACTGGTGGCGCCGGCCGGTGCGGGGATACAGGGCCACGACCGTGTACTCGGGGTGCCGGGCCACCACGGTGAATTCGGTGCGGGAGGGGTAGTTCTTCGTGTTCAGCAGGTCGGATTCGGCGACGAACCAGCTCTCACCCGCGCGCTGGATCGTTTCGCGCGGGGCCGCCACCCGGACCCGGTTCTTCCGGCCGACGCTCAACGGGAGGTCGACGACTCCGCGTTCGGGCAGCGGGTCCACGCCGGTGGCGACGACCGCCAGGTAGGCCTTGCCGGCGGTCTGCTTGTTGAACTGCCGGGTCAGCTGTCCGTGGGCGGGTAGCTGTTTGGCGAACAACACCAGCCCCGAGGTGACCTTGTCGATCCGGTGCACCGGATACAGCTTCTGGCCCACGGCCTCGGCGGCGGTCACGATATCGGTGTCGTGCCGTTCCCCGGTGACCGAGATTCCAGCAGGCTTGTTCAGGGCCAGAATCGCCTCGTCCTCGGTGATACGACGCCGGGCGCGCAGGTCGGGCCAGTCGATTTCCACCGGACGAGCCTAGGAGCCGCGTCCGCGTCCGCGCCGGGCAGGACCCGTGCGCGGTCGCGGCACGCGAAACTCCCGGGATCCGAGATGGCCGCCAACTGGGCGGGGGTGCGGGCACAATATCGACTGCACGGCTGCGAACCCGTGATCTCGCCCCTCCGGCCGCGCTGCTGCTTCCGGCGACGGAGGTACACGGCGAGGTCGCCTGTCACCGAACCCGACCGTCCACGTCGCGATGGGCAGGAGATGCGGTACCTCCGCCTTCGCTGCGGTCTCCGCGGGCCGCATGTACCTGCTTCGGAGGAGTCTCATGATGCGGTACCTCCGCCTTCGCTGCGGTCTCCGCGGATCGCATGTACCTGCTTCGGAGGAGTCTTATGAGGGATAGGGCACGTGGTTCTGGGACGGCGCGGCTGGACGACGAGCTGACCGACGCGCTGGTGAGCACCCGCCGGTACTT
The DNA here is from genome assembly GCF_977089955.1 of Nocardia sp. X0981. NCBI lineage: Bacteria > Bacillati > Actinomycetota > Actinomycetes > Mycobacteriales > Nocardiaceae > Nocardia > Nocardia sp. X0981. The sequence continues at coordinate 2,036,600 of NZ_OZ372435.1, forward strand.
CACCCGGGCCCGGGTCTCCCCGGACCTGCGGTCGATGTACCAGGTCGGTGGACGTCAGGCGGATGAGTTCTACCGGGACCGCTGGAGCCACGACAAGGTGGTGCGCTCCACCCACGGGGTGAACTGCACCGGTTCGTGCTCCTGGAAGATCTATGTCAAGGACGGGATCATCACTTGGGAGGCCCAGCAGACCGACTATCCCTCGGTGGGCCCGGACAAACCCGAATACGAGCCCCGCGGCTGCCCCCGTGGCGCCGCGTTCTCCTGGTACACCTATTCGCCCACCCGGGTGCGCTACCCCTATATCCGGGGAGTGCTGCTGGAGATGTACCGGGCGGCGAAGGTGGCCACGGGCGATCCGGTCACCGCATGGGAGACGATCGTCGAGGATCCGGAATCGGCCGCCCGCTACAAATCGGCCCGGGGCAAGGGTGGTCTGGTGCGCGCCACCTGGGACGAGGCCACGGAGATGATCGCCGCCGCGCACGTCTACACCATCGCTCGGTACGGCCCGGACCGTATCGCGGGGTTCTCCCCCACCCCGGCGATGTCGATGGTCTCGCATGCCTCGGGCGCCCGGTTCGTCTCGCTGCTGGGCGGGACGATGCTGTCCTTCTACGACTGGTACGCCGATCTGCCGGTGGCCTCGCCCCAGATGTTCGGCGACCAGACCGACGTCCCGGAGTCGGGGGACTGGTGGGATGCGGGCTATCTGATCATGTGGGGGTCGAACCTTCCGGTGACCCGCACCCCGGACGCGCACTGGATGGCCGAGGCCCGCTATCGGGGCCAGAAAGTCGTCGCGGTCTCCCCGGACTACGCCGACAATGTGAAGTTCGCCGACGAATGGCTGGCCCCGCGACCCGGTACCGACGGCGCGCTGGCCATGGCGATGGGACATGTGGTGCTGCGCGAGTTCCTGGTGGACCGCCCGGTCCCGTATTTCACCAGCTATATCCGTCAGTTCACCGACCTGCCGTTCCTGGTGCGGATGGAGGAACGCGCCGGTGGGTGGGTACCGGGCAAGTTCCTGACCGCCGCCGATCTCGACGAGTACGCGGGTACGGAGAACGCCGCGTTCAAAACGGTGGTGCTGGATACCGACGGCACGGTGGTCGTACCGAACGGTTCGGTGGGGTATCGCTACGGCGAAACCGGCGTGGGCAACTGGAACCTCGATCTGGCGGGGGTCGTCCCCCGGTTGACTCTTCTCGGTGACGCGACAGTGCCCGTGTTGCTGCCGCGGTTCGACACCTCGGCCGGTGCGGCCGCGACGATGCAGCGGGGCGTGCCGGTGCGCCGGGTGGGCGGACACCTGGTGACGACCGTGTTCGATCTGCTGCTGGCCCAGTACGGGGTGCACCGCGACGGGCTGCCGGGTGTCTGGCCCGCGGACTACGACGATCCCTCCCAGCCCTACACCCCGGCCTGGCAGGAATCGGTGACCGGCGTTCCGGCCGCGGCGGCGCTGCGGATCGCGCGCGAGTTCGCCGCCAATGCCGAGGACAGTCACGGCCGGTCGATGATCGTCATGGGTGCGGGAACCAACCACTGGTTCCATTCCGACACCATCTACCGGGCCTTCCTCACGCTGACCACGCTCACCGGTTGCCAGGGAGTCAACGGTGGCGGCTGGGCGCACTATGTGGGGCAGGAGAAATGCCGGCCGCTCACCGGCTGGACGCAGCTGGCGTTCGGACTGGACTGGTCGCGTCCGCCGCGGCAGATGATCCAGACCGCCTTCTGGTACCTGCATTCCGATCAGTTCCGCTACGACTGGTTCGGTGCCGACACCCTCTCCGCCGCGCCCGGCGGCGATCCCGGTGACCCCGGTGCCGCTCGCGATGGTGGCCGGCTGACCGGTATGAGTACCGCCGATGTGATCGCGCAGGCGGCGCGGCTGGGTTGGATGCCGTCGTACCCGACTTTCGATCGCAACCCACTGGAACTGGCCGAATCGGCGGAAGCCGAGGGCACGACCGTCGGCGGTTATGTGGTCTCCGAACTGCGGGCGGGCCGAATGCGTTTCGCGTGCGAGGATCCGGATGCGCCGGAGAACTTCCCGCGCGTACTGAGTGTGTGGCGGGCCAACCTGCTGGGTTCCTCCGCCAAGGGCAACGAGTACTTCCTCGAACATCTGCTGGGTACCGAATCTTCGCTGCGCGCCTCGCCGACTCCGGCCGGGGCGCGGCCGCGCGATGTGGTGTGGCGGCCGGAGGCACCCCGCGGCAAGCTCGATCTACTGTTCACCCTGGACTTCCGGATGACCAGTACCACCCTGTTCTCCGATATCGTGCTGCCCGCCGCGACCTGGTACGAGAAGCACGATCTGAACACCACCGATATGCACCCGTTCGTGCATTCGTTCAATCCGGCCATCGCCCCGCCGTGGCAGACCCGCACCGATTGGGACGCGTTCCGGGCCATTGCCGCGAAGTTCAGTGAACTCGCCGGGCCCCGGCTCGGGGTGCGCAAGGATGCGGTCGCCGTCCCGTTACTGCACGACACCCCCGACGAACTCGCCACCCCGCACGGTCGTGTCGCGGACTGGAAATACGACGAGGTGGAGCCCATTCCCGGTGTCACCATGCCGCGATTCGTGGTGGTGGAGCGCGACTATGGCGCGATCGGGGCGAAGATGGGCGCGCTGGGGCCGCTGGCGGAGGAACTGGGGGCCACCACCAAGGGCGTCACCTTCGATCTCGGCCCCGAAGTCGATCGTCTGCGGCGCGAGAACGGTACCGTCCGCGGTGGTCCGGCGGCCGGCCGGCCGTCCCTGGAACACGGTATCCAGGCCTGTGCGGCCGTCCTCGCGCTCTCCGGTACCACCAACGGACGCTTGGCCGTCGAGGGATTCCGGAGCTTGGAACGGCGTACCGGGATGCCCCTGGCCGATCTCGCCACCGAACACGAGGGCAAGCGGATCACCTTCGCCGACACCCAGGGCGCGCCGGTACCGGTGATCACCTCGCCGGAGTGGTCGGGTTCGGCGGCGGGGGGCCGCCGGTACTCGCCGTTCACCATCAATATCGAACGCCGCAAACCGTGGCATACGCTCACCGGCCGTCAGCATTTCTATCTCGATCACGACTGGATGACCGAGCTCGGCGAGGGGCTGCCGGTGTACCGGCCCCCGTTGAACATGGCCGCGCTCTTCGGGGAGCCCGGGCTGGGCTCGGTGGGGCGGCTCGGGCTCACCGTCCGCTACCTCACCCCGCACAGCAAGTGGTCCATTCATTCCGAATACCAGGACAACCTGTTCATGCTGAGCCTTTCCCGGGGCGGGCCGACCATCTGGATGTCGCCGCAGGACGCGGCGCAGATCGAGGTCGCCGACAACGAGTGGGTGGAGGCGGTCAACCGCAACGGTGTGGTGGTGGCACGGGCCGTGGTATCGCATCGGATGCCCGCCGGCACGGTGTACATGTACCACGCGCAGGACCGGTTGATCGATGTGCCGATCAGCGAGACCTCCGGCAACCGGGGCGGTGTGCACAATTCGCTGACCCGCCTGCTCATCAAACCCAGCCACCTCATCGGTGGCTACGCCCAGCTCAGCTTCGCGTTCAACTATCTCGGCCCTACCGGTAACCAACGCGACGAGGTGACGGTGATCCGCCGGCGCCGCCAGGAGGTGAGCTACTGATGCGGGTGATGGCGCAGATGGCGATGGTGATGAATCTCGATAAATGTATCGGCTGCCATACCTGTTCGGTCACCTGCAAACAGGCGTGGACCAACCGGTCGGGTGTCGAGTACGCGTGGTTCAACAATGTGGAGACCAGGCCCGGGCAGGGCTATCCCCGTACCTACGAGGACCAGCACAAATGGCGCGGTGGCTGGGAACTGCACCGGGACAACCGCTTGAAACTCAAGAGCGGCGGCCGGTTGCGCAAATTGTTCACGATCTTCAGCAATCCCATATTGCCCGAACTCGGTGACTATTACGAGCCCTGGACCTACGATTACGCGAACCTCACCGTCGCGCCCGCCCAGCGGCACAATCCGGTCGCCCGGCCGAAATCATTGATCACCGGCGAGGATACGAAAATCGAATGGTCCGCCAACTGGGACGACGATCTCGGCGGCGCACCCGAATACGGCGATCGTGATCCGTTGTTGCGCAAACTCGCCGAGAAGGTCCGTTTCGAATTCGAGCGGACCTTCATGTTCTATCTGCCCCGTATCTGCGAGCACTGCCTCAACCCGTCGTGCGCCGCCGCCTGCCCATCCGGTGCCATCTACAAACGCACGGAGGACGGGATCGTCCTGGTCGACCAGGACCGCTGCCGCGGCTGGCGGATGTGTGTATCCGGGTGTCCTTACAAGAAGGTCTATTTCAACCATCGCACCGGGAAAGCAGAGAAGTGCACCTTCTGCTTCCCGCGCGTGGAAGTCGGCCTGCCGACCGTATGCGCGGAAACCTGCGTGGGCCGGCTGCGGTATATCGGCCTCGTGCTCTACGACGCGGACAAGGTACTGGAAGCCGCGGCCACCCCGGACGAGCACGGGCTCTACGAGGCGCAGCGCGAAGTGTTCCTCGACCCCGCCGACCCCGCGGTGCGCCGGGAGGCCGAACGCGCCGGAATTCCCCGCGATTGGGTGGAAGCCGCCGGTCGTTCTCCGATATACGCGCTGATCAACACCTACCGGGTCGCGCTCCCGTTGCATCCGGAATACCGCACCATGCCGATGGTCTGGTACATCCCACCGCTGTCGCCGGTGGTCGATATCGTCCGCGATACCGGTCACGATGCCGAGGACCACGGCAATCTGTTCGCCGCCATCGAGGCATTGCGCATACCGGTCGGCTATCTCGCGCAATTGTTCACCGCCGGGGACCCCGCACCGGTCACCGCTGTGCTGCGCCGTTTGGCCGCGATGCGCAGCTATATGCGTGATATCAATCTGGGCCGGGAACCGCGGGAACGGATCGCGAATTCGGTGGGGATGACCGGCGAGCAGATATACGAGATGTTCCGGCTGCTCGCTCTCGCCAAATACGAGGAGCGCTACGTCGTTCCGCCCGCCCATTCCGAACTGGCACACGGGCTGGAAGAACTCGCCACCGAATGCAGTCTCGACTACGAAGGCGGCCCTGGGATGACCGGTCCCGGACCGTTCGGGGAGAGCTCGGGCGGGATATCGCCCATCGCCGTGGAGAATTTCCGGATGCTGCGTAACCGGCAGATCGCCGATACCCCGACCACGGTGCGCGGCGCCAAGCGGGTGAACCTGCTCAACTGGGACGGTAAGGTCCCCGACGGACTCTTCCCGCCCACCCGGGCAGAACCGGCTGGGCAAGCGGAACAGGCTGAGCAGACAGAACAGGCCGAGCGGCCGGAGCCGGGTGAACAGGCAGAGCGGGCCGAAGAGACAGAACCGGCCGAAGTGGCAGAACCCGCCGAACTGGACGGCCGGCGATGAAAGCGCGCACGAAACTCGGCCCGGCCACCCGGACCGCCGCCTGGCAGGCGCAGTCGTTGCTGCTCGGCTACCCCGACGAAACGCTGCGGCGAAATCTGGACCTGTTGAGCGCGGTGGCCGCGACGTTGCCTCCGCAGGTCGGGGGTCCGCTCGGCCGCTTCCTCGGGCATGTCCGGACGAGTTCGCCGTTCGAACTGGCCGCCGACTATGTGGCCACTTTCGATCACCGCAAACGGTTCAGCCCCTACCTCACCTACTTCGCCTACGGTGACACCCGTAAACGCGGGGTGGCGCTGTTGCGTTTCAAACAGGCGTACCTGGCCGCCGGGTTGCGGCTGTCCGACGAGGAGCTGCCCGATCACCTGGCCGTGGTGCTCGAATTCGCCGCCTCCGGTCATGCCGAGACCGCGCTGCGCCTGCTCACCGACCATCGTGCCGGCCTGGAGGTGATGCGCCGCGGCCTCCGTGACACCGGCTCGCCGTGGGCGGATGTGCTGGATTCCGTTGTCGCGACACTGCCCGCGCTCGGCGGCAGCGAAGAGGAGGCGATCACCCGGCTCATCGCGGAAGGTCCACCCGAGGAGGCCGTCGGTCTCGCGCCGTTCGCGCCACCGCAGTATCTCCCCGATCCGTCGGCGGGGGCCGGGCCGCCGGAGCGGAGGGGCGAAGACCCGGGGGCCGGACCCGCGGCACCGTGGGAGGAGCGACCGATTACGGAGGCACGCCGATGAATGCCGCACGATTGGCCGCGAAAGCCGGGGAGGCGACCGCCTTCGACATCCTGCTGTGGGTGGTGTTGCCGTATGCCGCCCTCGCGGTTTTCCTGGTGGGCCACTACTGGCGGTACCGCTACGACAAGTTCGGTTGGACCACCCGTTCTTCTCAGCTCTACGAGAACAGGCTGCTGCGCCTGGGCAGCCCGCTGTTCCACTATGGAATCCTGTTGGTGTTCATCGGTCATATCGTCGGCCTGCTCGTGCCGGAGGGCTGGACCGAAGCAGCCGGTATCAATGATTCCGTCTATCGCGGGTTCTCCGTCGCCCTCGGCGTGGCGGCCGGTTCCGCGACTCTCGGTGGCGCCGTCATTCTCCTCTACCGCCGCCGCACCATCGGGCCGGTCTTCTCCGCCACCACCCGCAACGACAAGATCATGTACGTGCTGCTCATCGGCACCCTTGCCCTGGGCTTCGGCACCACGGTGATCAGCAACGCCGGCCACCGTCCCCACAACTATCGCGAGACGGTCTCCCCTTGGTTGCGCTCGATTCTCTCCTTCCGCCCCGATACCGACCTGATCCTCGCGGCACCCCTCGGCTTCCAGCTCCATATCATCGCCGCCTGGATCCTGTTCGCGTTCTGGCCGTTCACCCGGCTGGTCCACGTGTTCTCCCTGCCCCTCGGCTATCTGACCAGGCCGTATATCGTCTACCGAAGTCGCGATCCGAAGCGGGGTTCGCGGCGGGGGTGGGAAAGGGTTCGCTGACGATCCTGTCGCTCGCCGCCGCACGGCTGGTCGCAGAAGGCACTCGCCCGGTCCTGCCCACCGTCCCACCCCGCACGCCGCTCTGACGTAATGATTACGTCACTCCATCTTCGGTCTATGTTGTTCCCGACTCCGGTACTGACCGGCGAGGATGAAGCCGTGCTCTCCGAGGTGGAACGCGATGTGGATATCTCCGAGGAGTACCGCGCCGAGACTCTGGCCTGATCGCGCGGGAGGGACCGGCCGTTACCCGGCGGGGTGCTCGGCCGTGGCAGACCTCGTTCCACGAGCCGGAGGGTATCGCGTACGGATGCGAATCCGTGTTAACTTATTCTCGAACGGTCATTAACTTGATCGACCGTGCCGAGTGTTTCAGGAGGGGCCATGCAGTCCGCCGTCATCGTCGATGTGGTTCGTACGCCGTCCGGGAAGGGCAAGATGGGCGGCGGATTGTCCGGGGTGCATCCCGCGACCCTGCTGGCCGGGGTACTCGAGGAATTGATCCGGCGCAACGACCTCGATCCCGCGCTGGTCGACGATGTGATCGGCGGCTGTGTCACCCAGAGCGGGGAACAGGCGTTCAATATCTCCCGAACCGCCGTGCTCGCGGCCGGATTTCCCGAATCCGTACCGGCCACCACGGTGGACCGGCAGTGCGGTTCCAGCCAGCAGGCCGCGCATTTCGCCGCGCAGGGCGTGATGTCGGGCGCCTACGATATCGCCATCGCCTGCGGTGTGGAGTCGATGAGCCGGGTGCCGATGTTCTCGAACGCACAAGGGCAGGACGCCAATCGGGGGCCCATCGCGCATCGGTATCCGGAGGGGCTGGTGCAGCAGGGCATAGCCGCCGAGATCCTGGCGGCCCGCTGGAAACTCGACCGCGCCACGCTGGACGAATTCGCGGCGCGCTCGCACCGCCTGGCAGCCGAGACCGCCGCGGCCGGCGGGTTCGACCGGGAGCTGGTCGCCGCCGGTGAACTGACCGCCGACGAAACCATCCGGGCCGGCTCCACTCCCGAGAAGCTCGCGGGACTGAAGCCGGCCTTCGCCGACGAGCAGTACACGCAGCGGTTCCCGGAGATCGACTGGTCCATCACCCCGGGTAACTCCTCGCCGCTCACCGACGGCGCCTCGGCGGCGCTCATCATGAGTGAACAGATGGCCTCGAAGCTGGGTTTGCGGGCCCGCGCTCGGTTCCACTCGTTCGCGGTGGTGGGTGACGATCCACTGCTCATGCTCACCGCGGTCGTCCCGGCCTCGAAGAAGGCGCTCGACCGGGCCGCGCTGGGAATCGACGATATCGACGCCTACGAGGTGAACGAGGCGTTCGCCCCGGTACCCCTGGTCTGGCAGCGGGAATTGCAGGCCGACCCGGTGAAACTCAATCCGCGTGGCGGGGCCATCGCCCTGGGGCATCCACTGGGCGCCTCGGGTGTGCGCATCCTGGCGACCATGGTCAACCATCTGGAGCAGACCGGCGGCCGCTACGCATTGCAGACCATGTGCGAGGCCGGCGGGCTGGCCAACGCCACCATCATCGAGCGTCTCTGACTCCGGATCGGCGGTGATATCACCGATCCGGACGCCCCGGCGCGACGGTACGCCAGGCGCGCCGGGCCGGTGCCGCGGTTCCGGGATTCGGCGATATACCGGAACCGCGGCGACCCGGATCTCAGTAGCGACGCGCTCCGGTGATCGGCGAATAACCCAGCGGTGACATCTCCACCGCGACGGTGGCCGCGTGGATCACCTGACCGTCTCCGGCGTACAAGGCGGAATGTCCGCCGCCGCTGTAGGAGATCACGTCGCCGGGTTGTAGCTGGTCGAGAGGTACCGGTGTGCCGGAGGCGAGCTGCGAATAGCTCGTGCGCGGTACCTGCACCCCGGCCTGCCGGTAGGCCCACTGCACCAGGCCGGAGCAATCGAATCCGTTGGGGCCGGTGCCGCCGAAGACATACGGGGCGCCGAGTTTGCTGCGCGCCGCGGCCACCGCGAGTTCACCGGGAGCGGGTTCGAACTTCGGGGGTGGCGGCGTAGTGGCGATGCCGGGAATTCCGGCCGGTAGCGGGAGCTGATCGGGGATTTCGAAGACGCCGAGACCGGGTACTGTTACCGGTCGCGCCTCGGCCGGGGCCGTTGTGCAGAGAATCGCGCCGGCCGCGGCGGCGAAAAGGGCCGTAACGGCCCAGCGTTTTCGGACTAGCGGTACAGACTCCATAATTGCGGTCCTCCGTGCTCAGGTCGAGAGCCGGTGGAGAACAACGACTTTCACCGCTCAGCATGCGGTGAAAACATCACCGACTTCTCGAACAGCGTTGGAAATACACCACAGCTATTTGTCGGTCCTGCAAACCCGGGGAGCCATATTTCGCCGTATCTCGCGCGGATTCGGAAACGACACGGACAACGCGGATAACGAAACGTTAACTATATGTGTTTCCGCAGCGTGCGAGGGGTGCGCCGGATCACGACGGGCGATACCGGGCCTTGAGGTGGAACCGTTCGCCCTGGGGGCCGTAGATGCTCAGATATTCCACCGGATTCTCATCGACATTGCCGAACCAGTGGGGCAGGTGAGTATCGAATTCGGCGACCTCGCCCGGGGTCAGCACCATGTCCCGGTCACCCAGGATCAGGCGCAGTTTGCCGTTGAGGACGTAGAGCCAGTGGTACCCCTCGTGGGTGCGCAGATCGGGTTCGGCGGAGATGCGACCGGACAGGATCTGTTTGTAGGCCTGGAGGCCGCCCGGCTTACGGGTCAGGGGGATGAAGGTCTGGCCGTGCCGGCTCACCGGCCGGGCGTAGACTCGCGGGTCGCCGCTTTCCGGTGCGTCGACGAGTTCGTCCAGCGGCACGTGATGGGCCTTGGCCAGGGGTAACAGCAGTTCGAGGCTGGGTTTACGCTGACCGGATTCCAGCCGCGAGAGTGTGCTCACCGGGATGCCGGTGACCTCGGACAGGGCGGCGAGGGTGGTGCCGTTGCGACGGCGCAGTTCGCGCAGGCGCGGGCCGATCGCGTCGATGACATCGCCGAACTCTCGAAGCATGCCTCTATTGCAGTTATGGCAAATAAATTTGTCAAGCTGCTCATTAGCCCGGAAGCTGGTGGAAGCCGCGAGGAAAGCAGGAGAAACGCATGGACCAGCAGTTCTGGGACGATATGTACGGTGAGAGCGAACAGCGCTTCAGCGGTTTGCCGAACGACGCGCTGATCGCGGAAATGAGCGGAAGGGAGCCGGGCCGGGCTCTGGACCTCGGCTGCGGCGAAGGTGCCGATGCGTACTGGCTGGCCGAGCAGGGCTGGCAGGTCACGGCGGTCGATATCTCGCGGGTGGCGCTGGACCGCGCGGCGGCCGGGCATCCGGAGATCTCCTGGCAGCACGCGGATATCACGGTGACGCCGATGCCCGCGCGATCGTTCGATCTGGTGTCGGCGCACTATTTCCCGATCGCGCACGAGCCCGGACACACCACGCTGCGGGCTCTGCTGGAGGCGGTGGCGCCCGGCGGCACCTTCCTGTTCGTCGCCCACGACCCCACCGAATTCCCGGCACCGGAGGAGCATCCGCACGGATTCGACCCCTATGCCTACTATCAGCCGGACGAAATCGTCGCGCTGCTCGACGACCGGTGGACCGTGGAGACCGACGAACGGCGTGACCGTAACCGGCCCGCCGCCGGTCATCAGATCAAGGATCTCGTCCTACGGGTGCGGCGGATGGGCTGACCGCCCTCCGGGAGTGCGGCGCGGCCGGCCCGAGTGCGCCGCGTCGCACTCGCGTGAACATGCTCGCTGCCGGGGCCGTTGTTCCGGCGGGTCCGCGCGCGTCGATCACCTATTCGTCCAGAGCTAATTGCTATTGTCGGCGGCATCTGCGCGTGAAACGGGACCATGAGGCGGAGGGTTGTTCATGCGGCTGTACCGGGTTCACGGGCTCGCGGTCGCCTCGGCCGTCACCGTGGTCGTCCTGGCCCTGATCCTGGTGGTGGCGGTGCAGACCGGACGGCACAGGGTCCACCAGGACACCACCACCGCGGCCTCTCCGGCCGAACTCGCCGCGCGGTGGACCGAGACCCACGACGGTCCGCAGCCCTATCCCGAGGTGCACATCGATGAGAATGTGCACATCACCATGAGTGACGGCGTGGTGCTGAAGGCCGATGTGTACCGGCCCGCGAACGCCGGCGATCAGGTGGAGACCCGCCCCCTGCCCACCATCGTCACCATGACGCCGTACTCGAAGATGATGAACGGCCTCATCGAGGCGTCGCTGAACAATCCCGAAGCGCAGCGGTTCACCATGGACCTCGTGCGCCGGATCAATCTCTCCGGCACGCCGATCAGTGGTTTCGAGGATCTGCTGCACGCACTCGACGGCGGCACGGTGGCCACCATGCTCGGCCTCGACCGCAAACTCGTGCGTTCCGGTTACACCGTGGTCTCGGTGGACGTGCGGGGCACGGGCCAGTCGCAGGGGCGCTGGGACACCCTCGGCGCGCGGGAACAACTCGACACCCGCGAGGTCATCGAATGGTCGGCGGCGCAGCCCTGGTCCAACGGCCGGGTCGCCATGAGCGGCGGCTCCTACTCCGGGATCAACCAGTTGCGTGCCGCCGAGGACGCGCCGGAATCGCTGCGGGCGATCTTCCCGGTCGAACCGGGCAGCGATCTCATGCGGGATGTGGTGGCTCCGGGCGGCGGTGTCGGGGTGACCTTCCTGCCGCTGTGGCTCGCCCAGGTGAACCGGGCCAAACTCATGCCGGATATCCAGGCGCTGCTCGACGGTTCGTTCGACTGGCAGTGGCTCGCCGACCGGCTGGCCGATCCCGCGACCAATTACGATCTGCTCGCCCAGGCGCTGCTCACCCCCTCGCTGCGGCAGCTCCCGCCGGCGCTGGCCGCGGCACTGGACGAAGACAGCCCGTTCCGGCAGGGCATCATGGGGCGACCCGAGAAGATCACCGTTCCGACCTTCCTCTACGGAGGCTGGCACGATATCTTCGCCAACAGCGCCACCACCCTCTACAACGATATTCCGCTGCCACCGGGCCGTAAGCAGCTGATCGTCGGCGACACCTATCACGCCAATCCCGGCGCCGGAACCGGAAGACCGGGAGCACCACCGCGATTGGACGTACTGCAGCGCGCCTGGTTCGACTACTGGTTGAAGGATATCGATAACGGCATCACCGGCTACGGGCCGGTGATCGTCTGGGAACAGGGCGGCGGCTGGGTGGTGCTCGACCGGTTCCCGCAATCCGGGATGACGCATCGGCGGGTGTATCTGTCCGCCACGCCCAGCGGCACCACCCAGGACAGCGTGCACGATGGTTCACTGACCGGGCAGCCGGGCGATGTCGCGCGGCTCACTGTCGCCCCGGACCTGGCCGCGGCCTGCTCGCGGGATATGGCGCAGGGTTCCGCGGGGCTCGGCGCGGTATTCGACGCCTGCGCCAAGGACTCCCGGATCGCCGAACGCGGCGCGCTCACCTTCACCAGCGCGCCGGTCACCGAGCGGACGGTGTTGTCCGGGCCGGTCAATGTGCACCTGAACACCGTGCACGACGCTTCGGACGGCTATTGGAGTGTCACGGTGAACGATGTATCGCCCGACGGCACCTCGAAGGTACTGAGCACCGGGCAGCTCACCGCCTCGCTGCGGGCCATCGACGAGTCGCGCAGCACCCGCTCGCCGAACGGCGACCTCACCGCCCCGTTCAATCCGATCACTGTGGAGAGCATGCAGGAGGTGCGGCCCGGAGAGCCGGTGGAGCTGGATATCGCGGTCATCCCCACCCAGGCGGTGCTCGAACCGGGTCACCGGCTACGCCTCGATATCTTCGCCGCCAACGCGCCCAAGGCTTTGGCTTTCCGGCCCCTGCTCAATGCCACCGAGCTGGCACCACAGCATCTGGAGCTGAATCCGGACGCGCCGAGCTTCATCAACCTGCCTACCGACCGGCCACTGCCCGAGGCCGCCCGGCCGGCTCCTGCCTCACCGGTCGGGCCGGCCGAACAACCCGCTCCTGCCGAACAGGCGGCTCCTGCCGAACAGCCCGCTCCCGCTGAACAGGCGGCCCCTGCCGAACCGGTGGCCCCTGCGGAACAGGTGGTGCCGCGCGGTCAGGGGGCTCCGGCCGAGCCGGTGCCCCCGGGCGGGGAGGTCGCTCCCGACGGCCGGGTGGCGCCGCCTGGACAGATGGCTCCGGAGGGGGGAACGGCTCCGGGTGAGGAGTCGGTCCCGGAGGGGCGGGTGGTTCCGGCGGAGCAGGCGGTCCCGCACGGGGAGGTGGCCCCGGCGGAGCGGGTTGCTCCGGGCAGGGAGACGGCTCCGGCGGAACAGGTGGGCCCGCCCGGGCAGGAGGTTCCGGCCGAGTAGGTAGCCGGATGGTGCCGCTCGTGCCGCCCGGCTCCCACGACCGCGAGCGTATCGCCATGACGTAGATCACCGGCTGATTCGCCGAGTCCACCGACGAGTTCACCGCCGCGTCGTAAGGTTTCGGGCATGGTGGCGCAGGGGAGATCCGAGCTGGTGCGAGCGGCGGCCGAGGCGAGCCTGCTCGCCGGACGCCGCCGCTACAATCGCCGCGAGGTCGCCGAAAAAGCCGAAGTTGCCCCCGAAGTGGCCCGCCGCCTGTGGGTTTCCCTGGGGTTTCCGGCGAGCGAGGACGACAGCGCATCGGATTACACCGACGCCGATATCGCCGCCATCCACCGCTTCCGGGAGATCGGCACCCTGGTCGGTGCCGATCTCCGGCAGCAGGCGGCGACCACCCGCACCATCGGCCAGGCCATGGCCCGGCTGGCCGAATGGCAGGTCGATCTGGTGCTGGACGAAATCGACCGGCGCGTGGCCGCGGCGGGCCCCGACGCGGACCCGGAGGCGGTCACCCGAGCCGCTACCGCGGAAACGGTGGAACTGCTGGAGAGCCTGCTCTCCTATGCCTGGCGGCGGCATCTCGACGCGGCGGTCTCCCGTAACCTCGACGAGGCCGGGAGCACCCAGGATTCGACCAGGACCCTGGCCGTGGGGTTCGCCGATATGGTCGGCTACACCCGGCTCACCCGTCACCTGCACCCCGACGAGCTGTCCATGCTGCTGGAGGCATTCGAATCCACCACCACCGCCGCGATCACCGAGAACGGCGGCTGGGTGATCAAGAATGTCGGCGACGAAGTGATGTTCGCCGCCGAATCGCCGCTGGCGGCTGCCCGGATCGCGCTTGCCGTCCAGGAATCCACCATGACCGTGGGAACCACGCCGGAACTCCGGGTCGCCCTCGCTTACGGGCCCGTGTTGCAGCGGTTCGGCGACCTGTACGGGTCGGTGGTGAATATCGCCGCCCGCCTCACCGGTGTGGCCCGGCCCGGAACCATCCTGGTGGACGACGGCGCCGCCGCGGAACTGGAAGGGGAGACCGAGTTCACCATCCGGCATCTGCGCAGCGTCCGGGTCCGGGGATTCAACCGGCTACGCCCCCATCTGCTGCGGCGCAACGGCAAGTCCTGAAGGCCGCGCGGGTACAGGCTCCGCGAATCCCGCCGTTCCGCGCTGGTCGATGGGAGTTCCACCGACCGGGCACTCACGTAATCGTCGCTATCGATTTCAGCATATGAGATTTACCTATCAGGAAATGCTGTTTTATGTATGGTCGACGGGGAGCCGGTGACGGTTCGCGTGGGAGAAGGAGACCAGCATGCCCAAGGGCTATGTCATCGTGACCGAGGTGATCAAGGACCCGGCCGGTATGGCCGAATACGGCAAGGCGGCCGCGAAAGCGATGGGCAAGGGCGTCACCGTCCTGGCGATCGACACCAAGCCCCAGGTCCTCGAGGGGGAATGGCCCGCCACCCAGACCGTGGTGCTGGAATTCGAATCCCCGGAGGCCGCTCGGGCCTGGTACGAGTCCGAGGAGTACCAGGCGGCGATTCCGCTACGTCAGGCGGCCGCGGACTGCAATGCGGTGATCGTCAACGGCCTGTAGGGCCGGAGGCGCGGTGGCCGGGGAGGCCGAGCGCGCGGTCCAGGTCGGTGATCGTTGCCGCCGCCCAGCGCGCGACGGCATCCGGGTAGGCGGCGTCATCGTCGGCGGTCACCACATCATGGGCGGTAACCGTCCAGTGCACCGGCCAGCGCGGATCGATATGCCCCCGGTCGTCCGCGGGGGCGTCGCGCACTACTTTCCTATCGCGCACGTGCCGGGCCATATCGCGCCGGAGTTCGCGTATCGGCCGCGGTGATCGCACCATCGACGCGACTCTTTCGCGCAGGTTCGTCACCGCCGCGGCGGTCAGGCGGGACGGATGCTGGAGCTGATAGGTGCCGATCGCGAAGAAATGCGCGCGCAACGCGAGTTCGCTGTCGATACCGGCCAACGTCCGGTGCTCGATTTCGAGGAGCTGGTGGACCCGGGTCCAGCATCCGTCCGTGGGCATCTCGACGCCGCATTCCGGGCAGGGGCCCGGTACGGCCCGCTCATCGTCACGCGCAGTCACAACGGCGCCGATGCTACCGGCCTCGGCCCTGTCCGGCGATGGATTTTCCGGCCGACGGCCACGGTGCCGCTGGGCCGTAGCGCCGCGTTGTTCCGTCAGCCCACGGCGGGACCCGGTGCGACGGCCAGCACCTGCACCGTCGTACTGGGCCCGTGATGGTATTTCCCCTCGGTGATATCCCGGTCGACCTCCCGGCAGTGTTCCAGCCGCAGGCCGGTCAGGTCCCGCCGCAGTTCCTCCGGGGTCGGCAGGGCATCCGGGTCCGGCGGCCCGCCGATGCCCGGACGCTCGAGATGGCGGGGTGTATAGGCTTCGAGAACGAAAACCCCGCCGGGGCGCAGGGCCCGCGCGCAGGCGGCGTGCAGGCCCGGGCGTATCGCGGACGGCACATGTGCCCAGATGGAAACTATTCCCGCCCAGCGGGAACTGCCGAAATCGTAGGTGGCGAGATCGGCGACCACGGTTTCGATCGTGACCCGCTGCCGCGCGGCGAGATCGCGCGCCGGTTCGACCTCGCCCCGCATGTGCTCCGGCACTGGGAGTCGGTCGGGCTGATCACCCCGGCGGCCCGGGTGAGTGGTCGGCGGCGCTACACCCGGGCGCATCTGGCCCGGGTGGCGATGATCCTGCGCTGTCGAGAAGCCGGGTTGAGTCTGGCCCGGGTCCGGGAACTACTGGAGGCCGGCGACGGCGGTGGCCGCCGCCGCGTACTGCACACGCACCTGGCCGACCTCGAGGCGCAGATCGAGCGGATCCAGACCTCGAAGAACCTCATCGCTCATGTACTCACGTGCCGCTACGAGGATTTCACCGAATGCCCGCGGTTCCAGGCCGAGATCGTCGCCGCGCACGCGCGGTAGGGCTCGTTCACCGCTTCCGGGTGTCCGGAACGCCGAGCTGGGCTGCCGACGGTACCGGGCTCATCTGTCCGCCAGTACCAGGGCGAAGCGACGGGCCGGATCCACCCACGCCTGCCGCGCCAGGAATCCCGCCTCGGCCAGTTCCACGTGGAAGAGGGGTAGCCGGAACTTCGCCGAGATCGCGGTACGCAGCTCTTCACCCGCGGCGAAGTCGACGACCAGATCCGGATCGGTGAGCGTGACCCTCATCGGCCCGGTGGCCGCCAACCGCATTTCGATCCATTCGAGATCGGGATCCCACACCACGCGATGCGTGAACCCCTCCGGTTCGAAATCGGCTCCGAGGCGGTCGTTCAGCACCCGCAGCACATTGCGGTTGAATTCCGCGGTTACGCCCGCGATATCGGCGTAGGCGGAGATCATCACGGCCGGGTCGGTCACCAATCCGATACCCAGCAGCAGATGCTCGCCCGGTACGAGCGCCCGGTACGTTTCGGCGAGGAATTCCGCGCGCTCGCGAGGCGGTAGGTTGCCCAGCGTGCCGCCGAGCAGTGCGACCAGCCGCCGCCCGTCGCGGGGCGGTGCCGGCAGCATCGTGGTGAAATCGCCGACGTTACCGTGCACCGCGAGCCGGGAGAATTCCGCCGTGACCCCGGTGACCGCCTCCCGCAGTGCGGTTTCGGATATATCCAGCGGCACATAGGACCGCAGCTTTCCCCGGGCGGTGAGTGCGCCGAGCAGCAGGCGTGTGTTATCCGCCGAACCCGCGGCCAGTTCCACCAGTTCCGTGGCCCCGTCTGTGAATCGGGCGATCTGCCGGGCCGCGGCACGCAGCAACGCTCGTTCGGTGTGGGCCGGATAGTACTCCGGAAGCCCGGTGATGAGGTCGAACAGTTTGCTGCCGCGGGCGTCGTAGCACCACTTCGGCGGTAGCCATTTACGGGTGTCGCGCAGACCGAGCCGAGCGTCCGCACGCAACCGCTCCCGCAACTCGGATTCGGTGAGCTCTACGTCGTAGATCGGTGCGGTAGCCAAGAAGATCTCCTCTGTTCTGCGGCCCTGACGCCGAAGTTATGGCACTCGCGACGCCGGTACATCCGCCGAACGGATACGGAATATCCGTATCCGGGAATCGACCACGAACACGGTTCCTCCGGAGCCACCGGCTCCGGTGACCCCGGAAGGCCGATACGACACGGTTATCCGAGCATCGGGAAGCGCCCCGACCGCAGGAGTTCGGCCACGGCCGGCAGTCTGTTCTCCGGTGCCGCGTAATCCGGGTGGGCGCGGAAGATCGCGGCCGCGTCGTGCAGGCGCACCATTTGTCTTTCCGCCGCCGCCGCGTCCCGGCCTCCGTCGGTGACCGGATGTAGCGCCAGTTCCGGACGGTGCGGGTCCACCCGGCCCGCACGCACCGCGGCGGCGGTACGCCGGGAGCACCGGCACCACGCCTTGTCGTCGGTGCGTCCGCACGTCGAGGTCAGGAAGGCGCCCAAACGTTTCTTCGTGCGCTGGAGCCGTTTGCGGAACGCCTCCGGTGTGATGCCGAGTATCCATCCCGCTTCGGCGGATCCCAGTTCGAACACTTCGGCGAGGACGAATGTCACCCGTTCGGCGCGGGTGAGGCACTGCAGCATCGCCTGACTGCACTGCAGTCGCACCTCGGCCGACAGCAGATCGGCGTCGGCCCCGCGATAGTCCTCGGCGGCCAGGCCTTCGGCGAGGCCTTCACCGAAGGTGTCGAGGTCGAGCCCGGCCTGCTCCTGCGGGGAGGCGCGCCGCAGGTTCAGCAGGTGATTGACACCGATGCGGTAGGCCCATGTCAGCAGTCTCGCCTCCCCTCGCCAGGTGGCGAGATGGGTGAGGACGCGCAGCAGGATCTCCTGAGTCGCGTCCTCCGCGTCGGCGGGGCGGCCCGTCATGCGGAGCGCCAGCCGGTAGAGGGGGTCCTGCAACCGGCGGATCACGGTCGCGACGGCCTCCGGATCACCATGGACCGCCCGGGAGACCAGTGCGGCTTCCGCACCGGCCTCGTCGGCATCGTCACGGCTGTCCGGTGACACAATCGCGTCCTCCACGTGCTCATTGTCGGCTGTGTCCGGGGCGACCGCGCCCGGTGCGGGCAGCGTGTCAGCGGGTGGCGGGTTCATATGCGCCCGTCAGGCCGTGCCGCTGGACCCAGTCCGCGACCGCCCGGCCGATGGCGTCGGGCCGGTCTTCGGGGGCGTGGTGACCGGCGGTGCCCACCGAGACGACCTCGCACGACGCGAACTCCCGTGCTGCCCAGCCGATCGTCTCCGGTGACCCGAGGCCGACACCGTTGTCGAGGGCCATCAGCAGTTTCGGCACTTCCGGGGTGGTGGCCATCCAGCGGCCGTAGTTCGTCATCGTCCGCGCCACATCCGCCGGTTCTCCGTCGAAGGGGATCTCCCGAGGCCACGCCAGCAGGGGTTTGCGTGAAGCCGGGGTGGGATACGGCGCCCGGTATACATCGTGATCGCGTGGGTCCAGGTTCGCCACCTGCGCCGGCAGGTTGTATTCGATGAACATGTTCTCCTCCAGCACCAATCGCTCCCCTTCGGGTGACCGGTAGCGGCGGAACAGCTCCGCGCCTTTGGGCGGCATCTCCGCCCAGCGCAGCGGGCGCAGGAAGGTTTCGATCACCGCGATACCGCGGACCCGCCCGGGATGCCTTGCGGCCCGATCCATTCCCAGCGCGCCGCCCCAGTCGTGGCCGACGAGGACCACCTCGTCCAGGTTCATCGCGTCGAACCAGGCGTCGAGATAGCGGGCGTGGTCGGCGAAGCGGTAGCCGGTCTCGGGTTTACCGGATCCGCCCATGCCGATCAGGTCGGGGGCCAGGCAGCGGGCGCTGCCGGACACATGGGGGATCACATTGCGCCACAGGTACGAGGAGGTGGGGTTGCCGTGCAGGAAGACGACCGGGATATCGCCGGCTCCCGCCTCGGTGTAGTGCATGAACGAATCGAGAGTGGGCACGGTGTTCACGGGGGAAGATCCCTTCTCGTCGGCGGGCCGGCAGGACGTGGCGAGACCGGCGGCGAGGAATGCGCCGGCGGTGATGAGCAGGGTCCGGCGATCGAGCCGGGGCCCGGTGAGCCGCAGCGGGTTGTCCATATCGTCGCGTCCTGTCCGCTCGAACTTTCTCTTACGCTCGGTTGGACACACGGCATCACGGCCCCGTGACCGGATACCGCATGTGATGCGGGACACTTCTGGCCGGAAGGGGGTGAGCGGTCGAATTCATGAGTAGCCCCCGCGGCCCGTGCGCGGTCGGTTCATCAGCCGTTCCCACCTCGGGGAACATCCGATAATCGGCATGTGTCGACGTTGTCTGCCCGGATGAGAGCGAGGCGCCGATGAGCCCCAACGACCCCAGGCAGATGGGCGATCTCGAAGATCTTCCGCCCTGCGCGCCGGCGGGCTTGCACGGTCTGCATGCCCTGGCCGAGGTAACCATCCAGGAGCAGATCGAACTACTGGGCTCGGGCACGCCGTCCAAGGCCCCTGATCTGCGTGCGTGGCTGCGTCAGGAGGGAGTCGACAAGCCCGAGGACCGGTCGAAGATGATCGAGAAGTATTCCGATTATCAAGAGGGGGTGGAAAAAGTCAAAAAAGAAATCCAGGAACTAGACCAGGTCAACGATGCGCGGACCAATGAAATCGGTGGGGTGGTGAAAAAGGCCTACGAGGATATCGGCGCCGCGGTAGAGGAATTGAACGATGCGATCATCGACTCCCGTAAATCGACGAGGATGGTGACCGACAAGGACGGAAACCCGATCCTGGACCAGAACAGAAATCCCACGTACTACCTGCCGAACGACGTGATCGACGGCCTGATCGGGAGTATCTGGAAGGCCCTGGATACGACCTATCGCGAGGTGAAAGGCGTTTCGGACAAGGCGGCGGCCGAAGCGCTCGGAATCGCCAAGGACGAGCCGAACTTCCCCACCACCCACGGCGGTGGCGGGCTGCGGCCGGTCTCGTTCTCCGGCTCGGGCGGAGGCGGCGGTGGTGGCGGCGGGAACAACTCGTTGTCGTTCGATCCCGGGCCGAGCAACGTCCCGATAACTTCTACCGCGGAACAACGCAAACTGCGGATGGAGATGATGGAGTACCTCGTCTTCGAAAAGAAGTTCACCCCCGCGCAGGCGGCGGGAATTATCGGTAATGCCTTCCACGAGTCGAAATTCAATCTCGGTGCCTTGGGTGACGGTGGAACGGCACACGGGCTGTTCCAGTGGCGTTTCGGCCGTTATCAAGGCCTCCTGGATTTCGCGAACAAACCGGGAGAGGATATAGACGACTGGCGCACCCATATGGATTACATGACGCAGGAATTGCGGAACAACAACAGCTACCAGAAGGCCGAAGATCTCATCGATGCGAATCCCAACGATGAGCGTGCGGTGGCCGCTGCCTTCGACGAGTACTACGAGATAAGTAGCGGAGCCTCGCGGAACGATCGGAGAGATTACGCCACCGATGTCCTGAAGCAGTGGAACGACAAGCACGGCAGCGCGGCTGTCGTCTGAAGCTGCTCGAAGCCTCGACCGCTGGGTCTACCGGTCGCCCACACTCCAGGTGACCGGCAGTTCGTGGACGCCGTAGATGTTCATATCGGTCCGCAGCGGCACCTCGCCGGCGGGGACGGCCAGGCGCAGGGTCGCGAATCGCCGCAGCAGTCCCGTGAATCCGGCGCGCATCTCCACCCGGCCCAATTGCTGGCCGAGGCACTGGTGCACACCGTGCCCGAAGGATACGTGACCGCGGGCCTTGCGATGGATGTCCAGGGTGTCCGGGTCGTCGAAGCGGCGGGGGTCGCGGTTGGCGGCCAGTAGGGAGACGACGACCGTCGAACCCTTACCGATCGTTTCGCCGCCGAGTTCGAGGTCCTCGGTGGCGTAGCGGTAGAAGATATCGGCGACCGACAGATAGCGCATGAGTTCTTCCACGGCGTCGGGCATCAGGTCCGGGTTCGCGCGCAGTTCGGCCAGCTGCTCCGGATGCTCCAGGAGCGCGAAGGTGCCCAGCGCCAGCATGTTCGCGGTGGTCTCGTGACCGGCGAGCAGCAGCAAGAAGGAGATGCCGACCAACTCCTCGATGGTGAGATCGGTGTCGCGGGCCAGATCGGACAGGATGTCCTCGCCGGGTTCGGTCCGTTTGGCTGTGACCAGTCCGGCCAGGTAGGTGGTCATCGCACCGTAGGCGGCCATCTTCTCCTCCAGCGACTGGTCCCGGACCAGGAACCGGGCGGAATTCTTCTGGAAGGTGTCGCGGTCGGCGTAGGGGACACCGAGCAGTTCACAGATCACCAGTGAGGGCACCGGCAGCGCGAACTCCCGCACCAGGTCGACCGGCGGGACCAGGCGCTCCATCTCGTCGAGTTGCCGTTCGACGATATCGGCGATGTGCTCTTCGAGCTGCCGCATACGCCGGACGGTGAACGCGCCGGTGAGCTTACGCCGCAACCGGGTGTGGTCCGGCGGATCCATGGCGACGAACAGGCCCGGAATCTGTGGGGAGGGTTCGGTTTGGACGGGCATATCGGGATGCGCGTCCAGCGCGTGGACGATGCCGATGTCCTGGCGGGAGCTGAACCGGGTGTCGGCCAGGAGCGCGCGGGCCTCTTCGTAGCCGGTGACGACCCAGCCCGCGTGACCGTCGGGGAAGATCAGTGGACTGACGGGGCGGGCCGCGCGTAGCGCGGTGATCGCGCGAGGCGGGTCGAAGGGGCCGGCATCGCGGTTCATGGGCAGGCCGTGCGGGACGGAAACGGTATCGCTCATCGAACTTCCTTTTCGTGATATTTGTTCGGTATCCGGCCGAGGATGTCGATCGCGGCGGCCGGACAGCTGTGGGCGGCTTCGCGGGCGGCCGGCCGCCACACGACCGGTGGCGCCGGGTCGAGCAGCAGCACCCGCCCGT
The DNA here is from genome assembly GCF_977089955.1 of Nocardia sp. X0981. Classification (NCBI taxonomy): domain Bacteria; kingdom Bacillati; phylum Actinomycetota; class Actinomycetes; order Mycobacteriales; family Nocardiaceae; genus Nocardia; species Nocardia sp. X0981. The sequence continues at coordinate 2,058,819 of NZ_OZ372435.1, forward strand.
CGGCGGTGTCCTGGTCGAACACCTCTGGAGCGAGCAGCGCGCACATACCGGCGCCGACGCAGCGTTCCCGGTCGACCCCGACTGCTATCGGTGCCTCTTCCGCACGCGGTGCGGTGGGAGGTATCCCAGGGTTCTCGATTGCCGGTTCGTTCACAGGAGTACTGTCGCCGAGCCTGCTGATACCGCCCTGACACCGGCCTGATACCTCCCCTGACACGGTGTTCCACCCGACCTCGGCACGATCGCCGGCTGCGGAAAGGCGGCCGAGCACCCCTCGGGCGGCTGCGGCAGAATGAGCTGGTGCAGATCGAGTTGCTGGGACCGCTCGAGATCCGGAGAGAAGACGGCGGGTCGATCGAGGTGCCGGGTGTTCGGCTGCGGGCGTTGCTGATCGCCCTCGCGCTCGAACCCGGCCGCGTGGTCCCGAAAGCGACGCTGATCGACTGGATCTGGGGTGAGCGGCCGCCCGCCGACGCCGTGAACGCCCTGCAGGCCCTGGTCTCCCGGTTGCGGCGGCTGCTGCCCGACGGCGCGCTCGACGGACAGGCGGGCGGATACCGGCTGGTGGTGGACCCCCACGCGATCGACGCGGTGCGGTTCGAACAGCTCATCGGCCGGGCCCGTGCCGGTGACGACGTGGACCGGGCCCGGCTGTTGCGCCTAGCGCTCGACCTGTGGCGCGGTGCGCTGATGCAGGGTGCCGAGATACCCGGCGGTGCGGCGGCCGAGGCCGTGATCACCCGCTTCGAGGATTTGCGTCTCGCCGCCGCGGAGGATCTGTACGAAGCGGAGATCCGTCTCGGCCGGGGGGCGGAGCGGATCGGTGAGCTGACCGATCTGGTGGCCCGGAATCCGGTGCGGGAACGGCTGGTCGCCGCGCTGATGCGGGCGCTCGCCGCCGCGGGCCGGGGGGCCGAGGCGCTGACCGTGTACCAGCGCGCCCGGGAAGCTCTCGCCGATACCCTCGGCGTGGATCCTTCACCGGAGTTGTCCGCTCTGCATGTGGCGCTGCTGCGTGGTGAGGTAGGGCCGCGGGACAACGACCGCAGAACCAACCTGCGCGCCGAATTGACCGAATACATAGGTAAATACGCCGATATCGCGGCCGTGCGCGAACTCGTCTCCGGCCACCGGCTCACCACCTTGACCGGGCCCGGTGGTTCCGGGAAGACCAGGCTGGCTCTGGAAACCGCGCGGACCATGCTCGACGACCTTCCCGAAGGGGCGTGGCTGGTGGAGCTGGCGGCCGTGGACGCGAGTGGTGATGTGGCGCAATCGGCGATCGCCGCGCTCGGGCTGCGGGACGCTCTTCTCGGCAGTGCCCCGCACGCGGAGCCCGTGGACCGGCTCGTCGCCGCGATCCGCGACCGCGAAACACTGTTGATCCTGGACAACTGCGAGCACATGATCGAATCGGTGGCGGTGTTCGCCCATCGCGTACTCGGCGAGTGCCCCCGGCTGCGTATCCTCGCCACCAGCAGGGAACCGCTCGGTATCACCGGTGAGGCGTTGTGGCAGGTCGAGCCGCTGGCGCTGCCCACCGAGCACGCCGGACCCGACGAGATCGAGGCCTCCCCGGCCGTGCGGTTGTTGCGCGACCGTGCCCGTGCGGTGCGCAAGGATCTCACGGCCGGCCCGCACACATCGGCGACCATGGCCCGCGTCTGCCGCGCGCTCGACGGAATACCACTGGCCATCGAATTGGCCGCGGCGCGATTGCGCACCATGTCGCTCGATCAGCTCGCCGACCGGCTCGACGATCGGTTCCGCCTGCTGACCGGTGGCAGCCGCACCGCGATCCCACAGCACCGCACCTTGCGCGCGGTGGTCGACTGGAGCTGGGAGCTGCTCAGCGACGCCGAACGCGGGGTGCTGCGCCGGCTCGCGGTGTTCGCCGGCGATATGAGCCTGGCGGCGGCCGAACAGGTCTGCGCGGATACCGGAGACGGACGGGACGCGGTGGTCGAGCAGTGGGAGGTGCTCGAATTACTGACCGCGCTGACCGAGAAATCGCTGCTGCTCACCGTGCCGGGGGAAAACGAGCCGCGGTATCGGATGCTCGATACGATCCGGCAGTACGCCCGGGACCGGTTGGGGGAATCGGGGGAGGCGGAGTCGGCGCGCCGAGCGCATCTCGCGTACTTCACCGACCTCGCCGCCACGGCGGAGCCGCATCTGCGCCGCGCCGAACAACTGGAGTGGCTCGCTGTGCTCGAGGCCGAGCACGACAACATCTCGGCCGCGATGCGCGGCGCGCTCGCGGCCGGCGACGCGGCCGGCGGGCTGCGGCTCGCGGCGGCCGCCGGCTGGTACTGGTGGCTCGCCGGATACAAGGCCGAGGGCCAGGAGTTGCTCATCGCGGTCGCCGACGAACCCGCCGAGGTGGACGACGAGACCCGGGCGCTGGTGTACGGGCTGGTCGCGCATTTCCTGAGCTCGGGCCGCAATGACGCGAACCAGGTGGGGGAATGGATCCGTAAGGCGTACCGGTTCAGCGGCGGTCTCCGGTCCGGTCATCCGGCGCGGGCGTTCATCGGTGCGCTGGACAGAATGTTGCAGGGGCCGGAAGCGTTGCCGACCGCTTTCGAACCGCTGCTCACCGATGACGACCCCTGGGTGCGTGCCCTGGCCCGGCTCCAGATGGGCAAGATGCGGATCGTGCTGGGCAGGGACGGGCCCGAAGTGGATGCCTATCTCGCGGACGCACTGACCGAGTTCCGGGATCTGGGGGAGCGCTGGGGGATCTCGTTCGCGCTCACCGAACGAGCCAACCGATTCGCCACCCGCGGTGAATTCGCCGCTGCCTGCGAGCTCTTCGACCAGGCCGTCGCCGTGGTCACCGATATCGGCTCGACCGAGGATATCGTCGGACTGCTCTCGCGGCAGGCTCAGTTGTACTGGCTGGCGGGTGACCGTGTGGCGAGCGCGGCCGTGATGGCCGAGGCGCAGCGGTGCGCGGATCGGGTCGTCTGGCCGGCCGCCCTGGGCGAACTGGCGCTGGCGAGAGCGGAACTGGCCCGGTGGAGCGGTGATACCGAGCAGGCCTACGAGCAGATCGGTATCGTCTCGAAGGTTTTGGGCAGCGAAGCCGAGACGCCGCAGTTCGCCGCGGCATTGCACACTCTGCTCGGTTACCTCGCCACCGATCTCGAGGAGGCCCGGGAACACCATGGCGTGGCCTTCCGGGCGGTGGCGGAGGCAGGGCATTCGGCCCTCGTCGCCCAGGTGCTCGTCGGGATCGCGGATCTGGCGCTGCGCGCGGACCGCGATATCGAGGCGGCGCGGCTGCTCGCGGCGAGTACCGCGGTCCACGGGATGCCCGATCGTTCCCACCCGGACGCGGCCCGGGTCGAGCGTGCGGTACGACATCGCCTCGGGGAAGCGGACTTCACCGAGGCGATGCGTGAGGGCGCGGCGGCGGACTGGCGGGAACTGGCCGCCGCTACGCTCGCTTGTCGAAGGTGATCCGGGACCATACGTATCCGACGACGGCGAACCCGGCGCACCAGGCGAGCGCTGCGACGGTGTATCCGCCGGAGGGGTTGCCGGCCAGGAATCCCCGCAGCGATTCGATGATCGGCGTGAACGGCTGATACTGCGCGAACTGCCGCACGCCCTGCCCCATCTTCTCGGCCGGCACGATCGCGGTGCTCACGAATGGCAGCATGATCAGGGGTACCACCCCCATACCCGCGGATTCCGGCGTTTTCGCGGCCATACCCAGCGCTACGGTGAGCCAGGAGGCCGCGAACGAGGTCGCTGCCAGGATACCGAGCGCCCCGAGCCAGTCGAGCCCGCTCGCCGGTGGCCGGAATCCCAGTGCGAACGCCACGCCGAGGATCGCCGCGACGGCCACCACATTGGTCAGGACGGTGGCCACGACATGACCGGTGAGTACGGCGCCGCGGGAGACGTCCATGACCTTGAACCGGTTGATGATGCCTTTCGACATATCCGAGCTCACCGCTACGGCGGTGCCCGACAGCCCGTAGCTGATGGCGAGCAGCAGCATTCCCGGCGTCGCGTAGTCGATGTAGTTCCCGCCGACGTCGAAGGCGCTACCGAATACGTAGACGAAGATCAACATCATCATGACCGGCATGAAGGCCGCGTTGAACACCGTGACCGGGGTCCGGGCGATGTGCTTGAAGTTGCGGCGCAGCATGATCGACGAATCGGCCAGTGGTGCGGTGATGGTGCTCATTGTGCGGAGACCTCCGTGGTCGTGTGGCCGGTGAGGGAAAGGAAGACATCGTCGAGATCGGGGGTACGGACAGCGACCTCGGCGGCCTCGAGCGAGGCGTCGTCGAGCCGGTCCAGGACATGGCGCAGCGAAGCGGAGCCGCCGTCGCCCGGAACACGCAGGGCCAGCGCCTCGTCGTCCCGGATCGCGCCGGGCAGCACCCGCGCCGCCGCGTCCAGTTCTGTCACGTGCTCGAACCGCAATCGGATATAGCTGCCGGGCATCCGGCGCTTGAGTTCGTCGGGGGTGCCCTCGGCGACGATCCGTCCCTGGTCGAGCACCGCGATCCGGTCGGCCAACTGATCGGCTTCCTCGAGGTACTGGGTGGTGAGGAAGATCGTCACGCCGTCATCCGTCAGCTCCCGCACGATCTCCCACATGGTGCGCCGGCTGCGCGGGTCCAGCCCGGTGGTCGGCTCGTCCAGGAAAACGATGTCCGGCTTGGTGACCAGCGTCATCGCCAGATCCAGCTTCCGGCGCATACCTCCGGAGTAGGTGGCCGCCCGCTTCCCCGCCGACTCCGTCAGTTCGAACCGCTCCAGCAGTTCACCGACCACCCGCTTACGTTCACCACCCCTGAGCCGGTGGATATCCGCCATCAACTCCAGGTTCTCGGTCCCGGTCAGCAGATCGTCCACCGCCGCGAACTGGCCCGTGACGCCGATCGCCGCCCGCACCGCCTCGGTCTCGGCCGCGATATCGTGCCCGGCTACCCGCGCCGTGCCACCGTCGGCCCGCAACAGGGTGGTGAGCACGTTCACCGTGGTCGTCTTACCCGCCCCGTTGGGGCCGAGTAGGGAGAAAATCGTGCCGGCACCGATGTTCAGGTCGATCCCGTCGAGAACGGTTTTGTCCCCGTATGCCTTCCGCAGCCCCGAAGCCGCGATTGCTGAACTGGTCATGGGAAGACTGTCGGCGGACCGGCTGATATACGCCTGATGCCGGGCTGATATAGCCACTGACACGGTATTCGCGGTTCGGATCGGATACCGGGCACCGGTGCGGCCGGATCGGATCCCACCGTATGTGCCCGCGATACCACTGCTGCCGGGCGCCCGGGCCTGCCCCTCCCGCGACGCGGCCGGACCGGGCGCTCTCGGGCCGGACGGCGATCTCAGGACGAGAAGGTGACCGCCGTGCCGTAGGTGCGCGGATCGTCGACCGCGGTGAGCAGATAGTCGGCGAGGTCGGTCCGGGACGTGCGGGCGCGGACTTTCGTATCCGCGGCGAACGGGTCGTGTGGACGGCAACTCGCGGGTGCGTCGGTCAGACCGGTGGGCCGGACCGCTGTCCAGCACAGATCACTGGAAGCGAGCAGGTGTTCCATACGCGCCATATCGGCATAGGTGTGCCGCATGACCCACCGGAGAGCACCGGTGAGCAGCCGGGTGCCCCGGCCGGCGTCGCCCGGTGCGCTCAACCCCGCCGAGGAGATCACCAGAATCCGGCCGGCCGGGGGCATGGCGGCGATGATCTCGGTGGTGCCGGCGGAGTAGACGCTCGTAGGACCTCGACCGGCCGCGCCGAGCGCGGAGATCACCGCGTCCTGATCGTCGAGCAGCCCGGTCAATGCGCCAGGAATGCACGGATCGGTCGTGATCACGGTCGTTCCCGGTGGGGGAGCCCAGTGCGTGGTCTGCCGGACGATCGCGGTGACGTGGTGCCCGCGGGCCAGCGCTCGATCGACCAGTACCCGGCCGGTGCGACCGGTGGCACCGAGAATCGTGAGGGCGGCCATCAGCGTGCCCCGGGCCGGGAGGCGGGCCGGAGCAGGAAGGATATCGCCTCCAGGAGCGGTTTGCGCTGCGTTTTCTGCACCGCCGCGATGCGCCAGCGGCCGTCGGTATCCCGGATGACGGTGTAGGTGGCGAGTTTGCCCAGCTTCCGGGGGCGCCGCTTCGAGGCTTCGCCGCGGGTCACGACTACGGCGGTATCGGCTCCGTAGCGCCGGATTTCGCGGATGTCGACGGTCAGGCGGGTGCCCTTCGAGAAGCTGTCGAAGAGCACTCCGTGCGCGCGGCCGATTTCCGCGCCGCCGTGATAGACGGTGCCGGTATAGGTGATATCGGTGGCGTCGGCGGTGAAGCAGGCGCCGTATGCGGTGCCGTCGCCGTGATTCCAGGCGTTCCGGCTGCGTTCGAGGAGTGCGCGGATAGCGGAGGTGTCGGGGTCGGTGTGCACAGGGTCTCCTTCAGTGGGCCAGCAGGGCCAGGGCGGCCCGGCGGGGCAGCAGCCGCAGGGCGATGGTGAACGCCCGGTTGGTCGTGCTGGTGTGGACGAGCGGGCCGGCCGTACCGGATACCAGTGCTTTCCTGGCTCGTTCCGCGACCTGTTCGGGTGTCTGGACCAGCCGGGACGGCGTATCGGTGGCGGGCTGCGAAGCGGTGGCGGTGACACCCGGGCACAGGGCCAGCACCCGGACACCGCGGGTTTTCTGTTCGTGCCACAGTGCCGTGGAGAACGCGGTGACGAATGCCTTGGACGCGCTGTAGACCGCGAGTCCGGGGGCAGGATGCGCGCCGAGTACCGAGGACACGTTCACCAGCGCGCTGCCGGCGGTCGCGGTGCTGAGGAACGCGTGGGACAGTACGACCACCGCTCGGCAGTTCAGGTCCAGGGCGGTGAGCGCGGGGCCGGTTGGGCCCGCGCCGAAATCGCCGTGGTCGGCCGTACCGGCGTTGTTGACCAACACCGTGTAGTGGCCGTGCCGCACCTGCTCGGCGACAGCGCGCAACCCGTCTTCGGTGCCGAGGTCGGCGGCCAGATGGTCGTGGCCGGCACCGAGTTCCGCCGTCAGCGCCTCGAGTCTTCGTGCGTTACGCGCGACGGCCGTTATCGAATAACCCTCTGCCGCAAGGCTTATCGACATGGCCCGCCCGATACCCGCACTGGCGCCGGTTACCAGCGCTCTCATCGCTCGGCCTCCGGTTCGGTGGCCGGGTCGAAGAGGAACGAGATACGTTCCATGACCTTCTGCCGCTGGGTGTTGTGGAAACCGGCGATCCGCCACCGGCCGTCGGTCTCCCGCACCAGTGTGTAGGTCTGCGTCTTGGACAGCTCCGTGGGGCGTTCGCCCTCGTAGCGGTCGCCGCGGCTGGTGACAATCGCGACGTCGGTTCCGTAGAAGCGCACGCCGAGAAAGGAATCGGCGAGTTCGGTGTTCTTCAGGAACCCCGCGAACAGAGCGCGGTGTGCCTCGGTGAGATCGCGCCGACCGGTGTAATGGGTGCCCAGGAAGGTGGTGTAGGTGGCGTTTTCGGTGAAGGTCGCGCCGTAGGCGTCGGCGTCGCCGCGTCCCCAGGCGGCTGTCATGGCGCCGATGGTTTCGCATACCGCGCGCAGATCCGCGGCACTGCCGCCGTCGGGGAGCACATCCGTGCATTCGGCGACGCCCGTATTGCGGATCTCGGCGGTCCGGTCCAGCCAGATATAGCCACCGGCGGCGGCGATGCCGAGGACGAGCGCGGTGGCGCCGAGAACGCGTACCGCGGTGCGGCGCTTCGATCTCCGCGGCGTAGCCGGTGTGGCGGTGGTTGTCGTGATCATGATGCGGCTCCTCCGTGTTATCCTCTGCTTAGAAGATTCTTCTTCTTTCTAGAAGAATCTTCACAAAGGAAGAGATTAGAAGGAGGCGGCAGACTTGTCAACGGACCCGCACAGCACCGACCCCAGCCTGGTCTTCCGGCACTACCTGAGTTCGGTCGTGCTGCACGCGCAGGCCGGCGCCAAGGCGGTCGGACTCGGGGCGACGGACCTGTACGCGCTCAATATCCTGGATCTGAGCGGGGCCATGACCCCCGGCGAACTCGGCACGCGGACCGGATTGACCACCGGCCCCACCACCCGTCTCATCGATCGGCTCGAACGAGCGGGCTACGTGCGTCGCGCCCCCGACCCGGGGGATCGCCGCAAGGTCGTCGTGGAACCCGTGGACCGGCCCGCCGATCTCGACCGGGTGCTGACCCCGGCCCGGCGCAAGATCGGCGACATCATCGCGAGCTACACCCCTGAACAGCGCGAACTGCTGTTCGACTATTTCGCCCGCGCCGCCGAGGCCTACCGGCAGGCAGCGGAGGAGATCGCGGGCCCGGCAACCGGCGATTGATACGGCGGCAGGCACGGCACAGCGGTCCGCCACCCGTGGTAGCCGGCGGTATCCGGTGCGGCAGGGTCGCGCCGCACCGCGGGAAGACCGCTGTTCGTGGAACCGCGAAAGCGGTAACGCCCGCTGGGCATCACCCCACGGCGTATCCGGTGAATTCGTGCGCGGTCACCGTGACCATACGTTCTCCCATGGCTTTCACCGCCGTGCGGAGATGCTGCCTACCACTGGGCGGCAACGGCAGTGACCAAACGGTCGAACCGTTCCCGGCGTCGATCGCGTGCACGGTAGTGCCGTCGGTCAGGATGAGGTGGCGCGAATCGGTGATGCCGTCGTAGCGGGCGGTGGTGGAGAACGGTGCCGGTTGCCGCCAGACGAGGTGTCCATCGGTGAGATCCAGGCCGGTCAGCTCCGATCCGTCGAGCGATCGCACGACAACCGTACTGTCCACCACTCCCACTATCGCGGTCGCGCGTCCGGTGGGCTCGTCGATACCGAGCCGCGGATCGGTCCACAGAACTCGGCCCGTGGTCCGCTCGTAAGCGCTCTCCCCGGTGAGAATCGGTGCCGGTGTCGTGGTCGCGGTCGGATACCACTCGAATACCGTGCTCGCGTTGGTGACCTCGGTGATCGGCCGCCCGGTGCGGTCGAGCAGCGTGACCTTTCCGGCGCTCCATCCGCGTTCGATCACCTGCGCGGCGACGATGCCGCCTTCGAACGTGTAGGTGACGGGACCGGTGAACAGTGGATCACCGGTGCGCAGGTCGTAGACGCGGACAGCGCGGTCGTGCCCATCCAGGAAATAGTTCTGCGCGAGCACATCGATCCGGGGGGTCACCGGGTCGCCGGGAACAGGTGTCGGATAGCTGCGCCGCCAGGTCGCGTCGATATCGGAAACCGTGCCACGGGTGACGAACGCCGTCATCCGGTCCGCGGATCGTCCGGTCACCGATACGACGCCGTCCCGCACCGCCACGTCCATGACCTCGAAGTCGGTCGGATGATCCCCGAGTATCGCGCCCGTGGCCGCCTCGATGATCACCACCCGGTGCGTGCCGCGGCAGGCGAGCCGTCCGTCGAACACCTGCTCGCGGCAGCCGAGGAGTTCACCGGCATCGGTTGTCCACCGCACCTGCCCGGTATCCGGGTCGATCCCGTGCAACCGCACCGGTCCGACGGTCACTCCGGCGTTCTCGCCCACCCCCGGCGCGCCGGGAACCGCGGTCGCCGCGACGATCATCGTCCCGGCGTCCATCGGCGCACCGTAACCGTAGTAACTGTGCAGATTCTGCGGCGCCGCCAGCAGGACCGCGCCGGGTTCGCCGGACAGATCCGCGGCCCGCAGTGTCCACCGCGGTACCGGAGTGGAATCGAGCCGGGGCGACACCAGGAACCGGCCGTCGAACACGGCTGTCTCCGGCGCCTTATCCGGCGAACGGTTCACCCAGGCGACCACGGCGATACCCGCCACCACGGCCACGATCAGCGTCGTGATCCAGATCCGGCGCGTACCCCGAGCGGTGAGCCATTTCGCGGCTTTGTTCATTCGGCGGTCTCCTTCGTGCGGCCGACCGGTCCGGGCACGCGCCGGTCTGTGCGAACAGGCCGAGTATCGGCGATATTCACGGGTGGGAGGAGTGCGCCCCTTCGACGCACTGATTCGCTCGGCGGGCGGCCCCGGCCACCGGGGCGAGACCGTCCCGGGCCAGGGGGCCCCGGAGCGGCGGAAACGCCGGACCGGGCCGGATCCTCGCTCCTGACGGAGAGTCTGCCTGCGCCGGGCTTTCCCGTACGGCCGGCCGTGTCGGTTTCGTCCAAGACAGCGGCGGCCGGCTGGCCCTAATCTCACCACAGGCAGAAACACAGTGCCCGTACTCAGGAGGAACAGATGGCACGCGAACTCGTCTACACAGGCTTCATGTCGCTGGACGGCGTCGTGGACTCGCCCGGTGGAAAGGTCGAGGGACACCGCAGTGGTGGCTGGGTGATGGACACCGAGTTCGTGCCCGAGGCTTTCTCGCTCAAGGGCGAGGAACTCGCCGATACGACCGCGTTGATGTTCGGCCGGCGCAGTTATGCGGCGTTCGCCCCGATCTGGCGTGACTCCGACGATCATATCGCCTACAAGGACCTGCCGAAGTACGTCGTCTCGTCCGGCCTGAGCGAGGACGCGCTGATCGATGGGTGGGGTCCGATCACGATCCTGCGCACGGTGGAGGATGTCGCGAAGCTGAAGCAGACCGACGGTGGCGCGATCTACATCCACGGGAGCGCAGAACTGGCCCGGAGCCTGTCGGAGGCGGATCTGATCGACCGGTACAACCTGCTCGTGTTCCCGGTGCTGCTGGGTGCGGGCAAAAGCCTGTTCAGCCGCGCGGACCGCGATAAGCAGACGCTGCGCATGCGGGATTCGGCGACCTACTCCAACGGCGTGACCAAACTCGTCTACGACGTCGTGCACTGACCGGGATCGAGCGCGATCGCCCCGCCGGCCCGGGTACGCAGTTCCTGCGCCGTCCGCCCTACATATCGGCGCAGCGCACGAGCGAGATGGGGCTCGTCGTAGTACCCGAGCTTTGCGACGACATCTCCCGGAGTCTCACCCGAGAGCAGGAGGAGCGCGGCGGTCCGGGCCCGCCCGATCTGCCGGACGGCACCCCGGGTGAGTCCTGTCGCCGCCCGGAAGCGGCGTTCGAGTGTCCGCTCGGTGACCTCCGGCGGCGCTCCGCGCAGTGTCGCCGCGACCAGAGGATCGCGAACCACGACCCCCTCACGGACGAGCCGGTCGACGAGTGCCTCGGCGTCGTCCGGCCGTGGTGTCTCCCGCCGGGCGCCATCGAACCAGAAGGTCCGGCCGGTCACATCGGGTAGTACGACCCCACTGTCCACCAGACCCGATATCGCCGTTGTGCGCAGAGATGTCCCGACCGCGAACTGGATACCGACGAAACCCGCCCCTTCCGGCACCGCCGCGGTACCGGTGCGACTCTCCGGGCCGGTGATCGCCGCGTGCCGGCGCCCCTCCTGCTCCCAGAACACCAACCCCCAGGTCTCGGACGCGACCGAGGTCATCTCCGAGATCTGCTCGCTGCGGCAGGTCCATACGGACTCCACCCACGGTGAATCCGACGCCCGCGTCTCGAACAGCAGTCCCACATCCGGATACTAAGCCGAATCGCACGAAGCGGCGCCCGCTGCGCCACCCGATGTTCGGCCACGGATCAATCCTGCCCCGTGAAGTAATGTGTTCGCATCGGCTGCCGGCCGGGATCGCCGGTGCGGGCGAAGCACACCCGGCCCCGCGCATTCCGGCGGCGAGTGCGGCGGGTGGTTCGGTGGGGCCGAGAACACCGTGCGATCCGCGCAGGGCGGGCAGCCGCAGACGGTCGAATACGAACAGAAGCTCCACCGTGTGCGCGGCGCCGTGCAGACCGTCCATCGCCGACCGGAGTCCGCCCGCCCCGCTCCCGGATGACGTGCGCGGTACCCGGCGATACCAGTCGATAGTCGAGGGTCACCAGCTCGACCGCCGCTACGTTCACCGAGCAGTCGGCCGCAGCGCGGAAATTCTTTCCGCGCTGCCACGGGCCGGTCTGCGAGGCACTGAGGAACGAACACCTGCCGCCCGGCTCGGTGACGTTACCGCGACCGGATGAGCGCGGCCCACGTGCCCGGTCCGACGATGCCGTCGGGCACGAGCCCGACCGAACTCTGGTATTCGCGCACGATCTGTTCGGTGCCGGAACCGAAAATACCGTCCAGCGGGGTCCCATGGAAACCGTTCTGGTAGAGGATCTTCTGCACGATGTAGACGCAATCGCCGGTCGAACCGCGGGACAGCTTCGGAGACGAGGACGCACACGCATGGGCGGTGTTCTCTTCGGCGGACCTGCCGGGCGCTGTCTGCCCCTGGTTCTCTTCGGCGGATCTTCCGGGCGCGCCCTGCGCCTGGGCGAGCGCGCTCGAACCACCCGCGATACTCAGCGCGATACCCGCGACCATGATCGCTCGAAGTACGCGGCCGGTCGGGCGTATGGTGGACATCTCGGTCATTTCGGCTCCGTTTCCCTTGTGGTGGAAGCTGTCCGGGCTGCCCCCGAACAAGTGAAACGAAGTTATCCAGGGTCGCCAACGTCGCGCTCACACCGCGCCAACATGTCCGGAGGATCAACGGGCGGGGTCGGCGAGGCGCACTTTCACCACGGTGGAACCCAGGCGGATGGTGTCGCCCGGTTCGAGCGGAGTCGCTGAGCCGATGCGGCGCTCGTTCACATAGACCCCGTTGGCGGAGCCGAGATCGGTGATGTGGGTGAGTTCGCCGTCACTGTCGACACGGGCGTGCCGGCGGCTGATCTTCGGATCGGTCAGGCGCAGATCGTTTCCGGCGGCCCGGCCGATGCTCACCCCGGCTTCGGTGACGGCGATGATCCGGCCGTCGCCGGCGGCCAGCGCGATCGCCGGTGGTGATTCCCGCAGAGTCGGCCGGTCTTCTTCCGGTGCCGTGGACCGGGAAGCGGGAATCCCGGGCAATGGTTCGTGACGCAGGATTCGCTCCTGTAGCGTGCGGAGCTGCTGCGGCGCGTCCATACCCTGGTCGTGTAGCCGGCCCAGGACGACCCGGCAGGCTTCGGCGGCGGCGTCGGCGCAATCGCCGAGGTAGAGCGCGGTGATATAGCGGGTCCACGCCGCGATTCCGGTGGGCGATTCCTCGGTCATGACCCGCAGTTCCCCGATGGCCTGCCGGGCTCGGCCACACGCGATTTCCATATCGATGCGATCGATCACCGTCTGGCGCCGCTCCTCCCGCATGCGTATTCGGAAACCGTCGACGAACCGGGAGGCCGACAGCCCGTCGAGCGCGTCTCCGGACCATTCCGCCAGAGCCTGGCGGAAAAATTCCGAAGCGCCCTCGTAATCGTGCCGGTCCCGGGCTGTTACGGCTCTGGCGCGGGTTTCGGTGAAACGGTGTAGATCACAGTCGCCGGCACGGATGTCCAGGCGATAGCAGCCGGATTCGGTGCGCAGCAGATCGGTATCGGGGAGGCCGGCATCTCGGATGGCGGCCCGAATCCGCGCGATCATGTTCTGCAGGCTGCTGCGGTAGGTGGGGGGTGGCTCGTCGTCCCACACCCGTCGGCCGAGTTGTCGCGGGGACAGCGCGACCCCGCGTTCGACGCCGAGCGCGGCGAGGACCGTCAGGGTCAGGGAACCGCTCAGGCCGAGTCGGCGGCCGCCGACCAGCAAACGCACCGGCCCGAGTAACCGTATATCGATGGGTACCGCTGGTGTCAGCCGAGGCTCCGGCATTGTCCGGTGAAACCTCCGTCCGTCTCCTGGAACACCGGCCATCGCAGAACGGTGGCACGGGTTCGTGGACCGTAGATCCCGTCGGCCGCGGCACCCGCGGCCCTCTGCAGCTGTTCGATCGCGGCTTTGGTCGCGAAGTCGTAGCCACCCGATACGTCGACGGGGATGTGATGGCACAGGGCCACCGCGCGCTGCACGACCGATACGGCCTCGGTGCGGTCGCCGAGATTCAGGATGCAGTCCGGTTCGTCCCGGGAGCCGTGGCCGGTGGGCAGTTCCACGTAGGTTCGCTCGCTGTCGCGATGCCGGATGGTCCAGTGGCAGCGGGCCGTGAGCCACCTGGGGGTCGTGGCGGTCGGTCCGGGGCCCGCGGTAGGGGCCACCGGAGGATCGGATGCGGCGGCGAGTGCCCAGCCGATGATCAGTGCGAGCGACGATACCGTGAGCACAGCGGTAACCGTCCATGGTCGCCGGGGGCGAACTCGGGGGCGTGCGGCGGTGGTGTCCTGGGAGGTGATCGTTTCCGCCGCCGGATCGGTGTCGGGGCGGGCCGGCCCGGATGGTGTGGCCGCGGGCAGCGAACCGGCCGGGACGGGGTGTGCGGCCTCGGCAGCCACATCGCCCGAGAGTGCGGCGCGGGCGGCGGCGGCCAGTTCCGCGCAGCTCTGGTATCGATCGCCGGGATCTTTGGCCATGGCCTTCGCGATAACGAAGTCGAACGCCTCCGGCAGATCCGGGCGGATACGGGTGGGTATCGGAGCGGGTTCGCTACGGTGCGCGTCGATCAGTTCCCGGTCGCCGCGGTTCGGATAAGGGTAGGAACCGGTGAGCAGCCGGTGCAGTGTCGCCCCGAGCGAGTAGATATCGGAGCGATGGTCGGGCCGCGAACTGACGAAACGTTCCGGGGCCACGTAATGCGGCGAGTACTCGCGCCGGCCGATACCGGTGAGGGTGGCGTCGTCTTCGAGGCTGCGGGCGATTCCGAAATCGGCCACCAGGACCCGTTCATCGCCGCCGGCGGTGGAAACCAGCAGATTGGACGGTTTGATATCGCGATGCACCACCTTGTTGCGGTGGGCGTGGTCGATACCGGCGGCGGCATCGGAGATGAAACGGACAGCACGGCGCGGGTCGAGCCCATCCTCCGCGTCGAGTAGTACATCGGCGACGTCGGGGCCGTCGACGTATTCCATTTCGATCCAGTACAGCCCGTCGTCGGTGACACCCCGGTCGTATATCCGCACGATGTTCGGGTGCGACAGCCCGCAGACGAGTTCGGCTTCCCGCCCGAACAGGCGTAGCCCCCGGGAGCCGCCACGCGCCGGGTCGAAAACCTTGAGCGCCACTGTCTTGGACGGCAGCCGCGGGTGTGCGGCGCGGTAGACCACCCCCATCCCACCCCGGCCCAGTTCCCGCTCGATCCGGTAACCCGCGAATTCCTCACCGATGCGCAGACCCACATCCGTCCTTCGCTCCGGCCGTCACCCGCATCCCGGTCGCGGTCCTGTGGACCGTTCGCGAAATGCCGGTTCCGTTCCATGGCAACGATTTTCGTGCCGATTCCGTATGCGGAGAATATCAGTATCCGAGCCGTGCGGGGAGCCGTCGATATCCGAGAATTCCCGGCGCTGCCGCAGTATCGACCGCACCCGCCGGCGCTACCCGGGGGATCGGATTGCGGCCGGAAAAGCGCTCCGGCCGTGGAGGTGCCGGTAGTCGCCGTCGCGGGAGCGATCGTAGTCGGTCCGGGCGCTCGGAACCCGAACCGAGGCTTCAGTCGTGATCGTGTTCGCGGTCGTGTTCGCGGGCCCGCTCATAGTCGGTTTCGGCGTTCATATTCCACGAGAGCGGGTGCGCGCCGGGGCCGCAGTCCTTGCTCAACTGGATTGTCGATTCGGGGCGCATCCGTACATCCTCGACCAGCACGCGGAGGTCGCTGCACATTACCAGTACGCCGGCGGTTGCCGCGCCGACATCGGTATTCGTGCATTCGAAATCGACACGGCTGCCGACCGGAACCGCTGAGCAGAACGCCTCAGTGGGCGGCAGCGCCTGGGCAGGTCCCATGCCGACGGTCGTCGATACCGCCACGAGCGCGAGACCGGATACCACCGTTCCCGCGATCGACAGCCGCCGGGTATTTCTCTTGGGGATGGACATCGAGTTCCTTTCTTTTGTTGCGCTACACAACAACTCCCATGGATCATATGCATATCGGGATCCGCTTCTCAGCGGTGGTTCTGCAAGCTAGCCGTGGACCGTGAAACCAGTTGACCTGCGGAAAGGCTGTCCGAGTTGTGCCCTCGGTGGGACACATCGAACCTGGGAACGCAGGTGACCCTGGGAATCCGGCGTCTACGGCACGACGATAGGCGGCTCGCGTCTTCCCGTCCGGTTCCACAATCCGCACGGTCCCGTTCGATATCTTGCCCAGCCGACTGATCAGTTCCTCCGCATTCTCCGAATCGCCGGGGGAGTACCAGCCCGATGGCCGATCGTCCGGAACTTCGCTGGACCGGTCCAAGGGTGCGGATGAACTTCAGATCACCGCTTTGGTATTGGTTGATGTGCACGGTGGGAAACGGCTTGTCCCACAACACGATCGTGGTCAGGCATCCGCCCTCGTCTCCTTTGCGGGAGGACGGAATGTCCAGCTGCAGATGCGAGTACACCCGATTCCAGCGCGGATCGTCATTCGGGGCGGCCGTTGTCGTGGGGGCCGCCGCCACCGTCGTCTCCGGAAGCGCACCGGCCGACGGGATCGAGGGCACAACCGTTATCGAGGGCGGAAGCGGATTGTCGTCTTTCGCGATCTCGATCACCACTGGCACGAGGACACCCGCCACCGCGAGCTCGGTGCCGATCACCCATTCGGGCCTACGGTACCAAGGCCTACCGGACCGTCCTTCCGTGGCGCGGCGCCGTTCGCCCGTATCGGGGCGCTCATCGTCCGGCCCGGCCGTTCGCTCCTGCCGCGTGGTCACCGGATCCCCCTATTCAACCCAGAGTTCTTCGCTCAGAACAATAGCGCGAAAACGCTTTTCGATTTCCGAACCCACCGGATTCGCCGGGCGGTGCGATCGGTGGCCAGGGGCCCGCCGACTATCCGGCAGGGCCCGCCGGATAGTCTGGGGGAGCTATCCGGCGCGTGGTGGCGTCTCGGCGTTGTTCGGGATTCGCTGTATCGACGGTGCGAAAGGAAAGCGCCTCGCCGCGGTGCAGGCCAAGGCGATTGCCGAGCTTTTGGTCCGGCTCCGCGCTCATGGAGACGTTGGCGGTGTGGTCGGTGTGTCGTGCGCGCCTAGGACTCGAACCTGCGACACAACCTGCGCTACGGGCAAGTGATCGTCTTCGACTACTGCACCGAAAGTGGTGTGCCGAGCCATCTCTCGGCGCTCATCCGCACTCACTTCCCTCCGACCGGATGCCGGGGCGAATCGATGTGAGCTGGATCGTCCCCTGTCTCGTACCGGTGTCACGAGAGTTTCCGTCCCATGGCACGGAACCGCAGCGGTGCGGAACTCAGCGGCCGAGGATATCGCGGACAGCGAGGTGGCTGAACAGCATCGAGGCGCCGATGGGATTACCGCCGCCGGGGTAGACGGTACCGCTGACCGCGGCCATGGTGTTGCCTGCGGCGTACAGCCCCGGAATGGGCAGGCCGTCGCGGTCGAGTACACGGGCGCCGGTGTCGGTGCGCAGACCACCCTTGGTGCCCAGATCCGACAGGCCGAATGCCGCCGCGTGGAAAGGTGGCCGGTCGATGGGCACCAGCGGTGCCTCGCCCTGGGTGAACGCGCGATCGTATGCTTCGTCGCCGCGCCCGAAATCGGTATCGGCCCCTGCCGCGACCATGGCATTGAAGCGTTCGACAGTGGCGGTCAGATTCGCGGCCGGGACGCCGATGGCCGCGGCCAGCTCCTCGAGCGTATCGGCCGTATGCCACAGCCCGGCGGCTTCGTATTTCTCCGGTTCGACCATCGATACGTTGGTGGCCTGCACCGGCGGAGCGACACCGTCGCGGTCGTCGTAGACCATCCAGTACGGCAGGGTCAGGCTGCCCTCGCGTATCCGTTCGATCGCGGCCCGCCCGAGCCGGTCGTACGGCGCGGATTCGTTGACGAACCGTTTGCCGTCCTGGTCGACGAAGATTCCGCCGGTGAAGCACAACGCGAAAGCCGACCGGCCGTCCGGATGGGTGAGTCCCGGTGACCACCAGGCCTGATCCATGAGATCGGTATCGCCCCCGGCCGCGATACCGGCCTGGTGCGCTCGGCCCTGATTACCGGGCGGCCCCATGGTGTCGCGCGCGGTGCCCGGCACGCCGTAGCGCCGGCGCAGCTCCTCGTTTCCCTCGAACCCGCCCGCGGCCAGGATTACGCCGCGGCGGGCCCGGATCGCGACCGTCCCGGTGGGTTTCTCGATCAGCGCACCGACGACGACACCGTTGTCCACGATGAGTTCCACAAGGGCGGCGTTGCGGTGCAGGCGCACCTCAGGGTAGGTCGACAGGGCCTTCAGGAAACGGCCGATCAGCGCCCGCCCGCCGATCAGGACCTCTGGCGGCGCGGCACCCAGGCGCTCGGTGTCCAGTGTTCCGCGCAGCTGCTCGTGTAGATCGCCGAGTTCGGACGCGGGTAGCGGTGCGGGCACGATATGGCGCATCCCGTCCTGCCTGGCCTTCGGTGCCGCACCGAAATAATCCGGCCAGGGGTAGACCTGGAATTCGAAATGTTCATCGCTTTCGAGATATTCGATGAGTTCACGACCGCGCCGCACATAGGTTTCCTGGAGGTCGCGCGGTGTCCGGTCGCCGACGACCGCCCGGAAGTAGGTGAGCGCATCCTCGAGGGTGTCGTCCGTACCGGCGCGCTCCAGTACCGGATTGCAAGGGAACCAGGCGCCGCCGCCACCTGAATATGCCGTGGTACCACCGAATTTATCGGTTGCCTCCACCACCGCCACCGAGAGCCCTTCCCGAGCCGCGGTATAGGCGCCGGCCAGGCCGCCACCGGAACCTGCCACCAGCACCTCTACTTCTTCGTCGAAGTCCACCACTGCTCCACCGCCTCCTTGCGCTGATTGCTCGTGCCGAGGGCGACGGTAGAACCAGCGTCCTCGGCACGCCTATGACCTTCCCGGTGATTGGGAGACCGGTGCGTATGCCCGGTCAGCGGGAAAGATGTTGTGTGCTGGCCTGCGCCCGTTCCGAACCTCCGTTTCGGCCGGGCGGGTGATCAGAACTCGATACTCAGGTCGTCGCTGAGGGGACGGGCCTGGCAGGCCAGGATGTAGCCCTCCGCGATATCGGCTTCGTCGAGGACCGAGGTGTTGCCCATATCGACCTTGCCCGCCGTCAATGTGGCAGCGCAGGAACCGCATTCGCCCTCGCGGCAGGAGAACGGTACGTTCACTCCCTTGGACAGCAGCACATCGACCAGGGTCGCCGAACGCGGCCAGCGGAACTCGTGCCCTACTCCGTCGAGGTGCACCGAGACGGTGGCGGCGTCACCGGGGTCCGCATCGGGGTCCGGGAGTACCACATCGGCGAAAGGGTCGCCCGACAGCGAGGTGAAGGTTTCGGCGTGTACCCGGTCGCGGGGAATACCGGCGCGGGCGGCCGCCGCGTGCACGGCTTCCATGAAGGGCCCGGGCCCGCACAGGAAGACCGAATGATCCCGGTACGCACCGGCGAACATGGCCAATTGCTCGATGGTCGGCAGGCCCTGGAGGCTTTCGAGCCAGTGCGTCACCGACAGACGGCCGCCGTAGCGGGCGACCAGTTCCCGCAGTTCCGGCGCGAAGATCACCGATTTCTCGTCTCGGTTGGCGTAACCGAGGACCACCTTGCCCGAGCCCTGGCTCAGGGCCGATTTCAGGATCGAGATCACCGGTGTGATCCCACTGCCGGCGGCGAACAGGAGCAGATCGTCGTCCAAGTCCGCGGGTGTGAAGAGCCCCGACGGTGGCAGCACCTCGATCGTGTCGCCGGCAACCACGTTGTCACACAGCCAGTGCGAGGCATAGCCGTCCCGGGTCCGTTTGACGGTCACCTTCAGCGGTTCATCGGTGAAGGGTGAACTCGCCAGCGAATAGCATCTGGCCACCGAACCGGTCCGGTCGCTGGGCACCCGCAGGGTCAGGAACTGGCCGGGTTCGTAGGTGAACTCCGCGCGGCGGTCGGCCGGAATATCGAAGACCAGCGAACGCGCATCCTCGGTCTCCGATATCACCGAAGCGACGGTCACCAGTACCGAACGCGAACTGTGCGGCGTTTCGAGGGTTGTCATCGCGGCTGCTGTCCTTTCCCTTCGGTGAAGGCGGCCGTACCCCCCGAGATCACCGGCTTGCCTTCTTCGACGAGTTCGAATGCGAGATCCGGTGTTGCTCCGTACACCAGAACCCGGGGGCCCTCCCCGGGATACACGGCGGCGGCGAACCGGCCCGAGAGGGCCGTCAGATCCGCCGGGTGGGCGCCCGTCAGGCGGGCCACCTCCACCGCCGCGGCGCCCAGCGTGCACAGACCGTGCATGATCGGGCGCGGGTGACCGATCCGGGCCGCCGCCTCGGGATCGATGTGGATGTGGTGCCGGTCCCCGGTCAGCCGGTAGAGCGCTGCCTGGTTCTCGGTGGTGCGCAGGACACCGTCGATCGCCGGTTCACCGGCGGGACCGGCCGGTGCGGCGGGACCGCGGTCACCGCCGAACCCGCCCGCCCCGGGAGCGAACAACGACCAGGTCGCGACGAAATATTCGCTCCGCACGACAACCTCGAAGATCGCCGCCGACCCCTTGTCCCACACCTGGCCGACCGAGGCCGACATGGTTATTTCGCCGCTGGGGGGCAGCGGAGCCAGAACGGTGAGTTGCTGGGACCCGTGCACCGTGGTGGTGCGGTCGAATGCGCCGCGCGCGCCGAGTTCGTCGGGAGCCCACTGCGCCAGTGTCAAGGCGAAGGTGGGCAGAACCCGGAGCTGTTCCTCGAAGACCAGGTCGAGTTCGGTGGCTCGGGCACCCACCGCGAGGGCGTAGAGGATGGCGTCGCGTTCGGTATAGGACACGGTGCGGGTGCCGAGGTCTTCACCGGCCCACTGCCCCGCGGTTCGGCCGGCCGCGCCGGCGGATCGTGTGGATATCACAGACCTCTCCTTCGTGGCGTCCGCGGGTCAGCGGGTGCCGGTATCACTGCGCTTCAGAAAGGCCAGTACGGCCGACAGCCAGGCCGTGCGGGCCTCGATCATCGCCCAGTGGCCACAGCGGGGGAATACGTGGAGTTCGGCATCGGGGATGTCGCGCATCGGCAGGACGGCCAGATCGACGGGGCTGACCCGGTCGTCGCGGCCCCAGGTCAGCAGAGTCGGGGACCGGACCTTGTGCAGCTGGGCCCAGTAGGGGACCGCATCGGCGAGCGCGTTCGCCGCGATCGTGGCGGCGAACGCCTTACTGCTGTACATTCGGCGCGCGATCTCGAGCGTACTGGGCTCGGTGGCGAGTTCCCAGCGTTCGTCGATGAGTTCCGGTGTTATCAGAGCGGGGTCGTGCACCATTGACAGCAACCAGCGGATCAAGCCCTCGCGCGTGGGGTTGTCGGTGAACTCCATCAGCAATTTGATGCCTTCGCTGGGCCCCGACGAGAAGATGTTCTTGCCCATACCGCCGATGGTGACGAGTTTGCCCACGCGTTCGGGCGCGGTGATCGCGACCTTCGTCGCGACGATCCCGCCCATGGAATTGCCGATCATATCGACGGTGCCGAGCCCGAGGCCGTCGAGAAATGCACCGACGGCCGATTCTGCCAGCACCATCGGATGCCCGTCGACCGGGTCGCTGACACCGAAACCCGGGAATTCGAGCACGAGGCAGCGGAAGTGCTCGGCGAGATCGCCGAGCACCCCGCGGTAGTTGCGCCATCCCGTCACCCCGGGCCCGGACCCGTGGAGCAGCAGCAGCGGGGGCCCTTCGCCGGCCTCGTGGTAGCGCAGTACACCGAGACTCGTCTCGAGCTCGCGGCGGCTCTGCTCGAAGCTCACATCAGTGGTCATGAGCGGAGAGGTTGCCAGCAAGTACGGCCTCGCCACAGCAGTGCTTCCGTTGAACGAGACGATGACTTCCCGGCCACCCCGAGCAGGGGTTCCACTGAGCGAGAGCCTACTGGGGAACCTAGCCGGGCAGCCATACGCTCGGGGCGTCGACGCAGTCGCGACTTCGACCATGCAACGGAACGGAGGTGGGCCGGATGTCCATCGAATCGATGTCACAGGCTGAGATGCGCAGCGTACTGGGCCAGTTCGCCAGCGGGGTGACCGTGGTGACGGGGATGGACGAGGAGGGTCCGGCCGGGTTCGCGTGCCAGTCGTTCGCGTCGGTTTCCCTGGACCCACCGCTCATCCTTTTCTGTGCCGACCACCGGGGCCGCTCCTGGCCGCGGATCCGTGAGTCCCGCCGATTCACCATCAATGTGCTGCGCGAGGACCAGCGCGATCTCTGCACGCGGTTCGGGTCACGTGACGGTCGTAAGTTCGACGGACTCGAGTGGGAGACCTCGCGGTGGGGGACTCCGGCGCTGCCCGGTGTGCTCATGAGGGTGCACGCCGAGACCTACGAGGTGCATCCGGCCGGTGATCACGATGTGGTGATCGGCCGGGTGCTCGAGCTGGAATCCGTGACCCGGGAACGGCCGATGATCTTCTTCCAGGGTCGGTTCGGGATCGGTACGCCCGAAACAGCCCTGCTCAGCGCCCAGAGGTGATCGCTGTGTTCTCCCCACTGCCGCCGGGTATCCCGGCCGCCGATGCCGCGCTGGCTGTAGACGAGATCAAGCGGGTATTCGCCGCCCGCCTCCGGTACATGGACACCAGACAGTGGCATCTGTATGCCGGTCTGCACACCGAGGACGTGGTCAGTGAGACCTGGGGCGGCCTCCCCGACGACAAACAACCCCGCAGCGACGGCGCCGCGAATCGGGTTGTCGGCAATCACGTTCTGGCCGATACGATCCGTGCACTGCTCGACGGCCCGGTCCGGGTGACCACCGTGCACCACGGTCACACCCCGGAGATCGAACTGACATCGGCCACCACTGCCCGTGGTATCTGGGCGATGGAGGACATGCTCTGGCGGTCCGACGGCGACGAGGAACTGCACCTACACGGCTACGGTCATTATCACGAGGAGTACCGCAAGGTGGACGGCCAGTGGCTGATCAGCTATCGCAAGCTCACTCGCCTGCGAGTCGATGCCCCGCCGGATTTCTTCCGTTTCACGAAAGCCCTGTGATCACGATGACCGAGCATCACGCTGCTCTGTTCCAGCCGTTGACCGTCCGGTCCCTGGAACTCGAGAACCGGATCGTCATGTCGCCGATGACGCGGGCGGCGTCTCCGGAAGGCGTTCCCGGTCCCGATGTCGCCCGCTACTACCGGCGCCGGGCAGCCGGCGGGACCGGCCTGATCATCACCGAAGGCGTTGCCATCGACCATCCGGCCGCGGTCGACAATCCGCGGGTGCCCCGGATGTACGGCGCCGCCGCCCTCGCCGGGTGGAAGACCGTGGTCGACGAGGTGCATGCGGCCGGCGGCAAGATCATTCCGCAGCTCTGGCACGTCGGGCCGCTGTGGGGCGCGATGAGCAAGGTGGATCCGTCGATCACCCCGATGCGGCCGTCCGGACGGTGGGGCACCGTGGGCCTCACGTCGTATTCCGACGAATACGTTGCGCGCTCGACCCCGGCCACCCGGCCGATGACCGAGCCCGATATCGACGAGGTTCTCGCCGCCTATGTTCGCGCAGCGGTTTCCGCGGTCGAACTGGGCTTCGACGGTATCGCGCTGCACGGCGGACACGGCTATCTGCTGGATTCCTTCCTGTGGCACGACACCAACACCCGTGAAGACCGGTGGGGCGGCGACGCCGCGGCGCGTAGCCGGTTCCCCGCGGCGGTGGTCGCGGCGATACGCGGCGCCGTCGGCGGTGATCTGCCCATTTTCTTCCGCTTCTCACAGCACAAACAGCAGGACTACACCGCCCGTATCGCCGAGACACCGGACGAACTCCAGGTGATTCTCGGCGCGCTGGCCGATGCCGGGGTGGATGTTTTCGACGCCAGCATCCGGCGCTTCGACCTCCCGGCGTTCGAGGGCAGCGACCTGTCGCTGGCCGGTTGGGCCAAGAAACTCACGGGTGTGCACGCGATGGCGGTGGGCAGTGTCGGGCTCGGCAAGCCGCTGCGTGACAGTCATATCGAGGGGGCGGCGGCGGTCGTCGACAATATCGGTGAGGTCGAACGCCGGCTCGGGTCGGGCGAATTCGACCTGATCGCGATCGGGCGCCTGCATCTCGCCGACCCGTCATTGGCGACCACATTGCGCACGGGGGCCCCGCTGACACCGTTCGATCGTGCTGTGCACGAAGGACGTTTGCACTGACCGCCGACCCGGCGCCGGGGACGAATCCCGGCGCCGGGTCGGTGTGATCAGCGGCCGGTGCGGCCGAGCAGTTCGCGGGCCGCGGCGCTGCCGTCCAGTAGGCGTGCGGTCCGACGGCGGATGAGCCATGTGCCGTCGGTGCGGACGAGTTCGAAGCGGTTGGCGGTGACCCGCCACACCCGGAACGAGTCCTCATCGGGATTGCGGCGCAGCAGCATCGAATGGCACGTCGCCACAGCGGTGTCGCCGTCGACCCGGACGTGGATGGGATCGAGCAGATGTCCGCAGCCCTCGGCGATGTAATCCTGGTGCGGTGCCGTCCGCACCATCTCGGTGATTGCGTCGCGTCCTTCCATCACCCGGATATCAATGTCGTATACCGCATTCTCGACCCACAACCGGCCGACGGCTTCGGCGTCACCGGCGTCGACCGCCGGGCCGTAGGCGGTCAATACCTCCTGGATAGCGGCCTTGTCCTCGAGCGCCCGCACCCGGTCGAGCAGGGAAGCCACCAGCTCCGCGGTATCGGTCATATCACTCCTCTCCGAGGGTTCGGGCACGCGCAGAGCGGTGCCGTCGCCACTGTTCTACCGGCGCCGGGCGGGCCGAAACCCGCGAGTTTCCGCTGAACGGGAACCCGGATGTATCAGCCCCTCGGGACTGGGAACGTTGGACGCACCACACCCGCGCGGTGCGCGGAGTCGATCAGTTTCGCCGAGGGACAGCCACGCAGTCGCCGGTTTCTCGGCGGGCCGAATTCCAGAAAGAGTCACACATGGGCCAGGTATTGGACAGCATCATGCAGCACGCGGACGAGATCCGCGCCGGAGCCGCCGAAGGTGAGTCGCTCATGCGGCTCACCGATACGACCGCGAAGCATCTGCGTGATTCCCGCATCATCCGCATGTTCCAGCCGAAGGAGTACGGCGGTCTCGAAGGGCATCCCCGCGAGGCTGCCGAAACCGTGATGGCCCTCGCCGCGCTCGACGGCGCGGCGGGCTGGGTCGCCGGCATCGTCGGGGTTCACCCGTGGGAACTCGCCTTCTTCGATCCACGTGCGCAGGAGGAGATCTGGGGCGCGGACAACGATATGTGGATGGCGTCGCCGTACGCCCCGATGGGTGTCGCCGTGCCGGTCGAGGGTGGTTACGTTCTCAACGGTCGCTGGTCGTTCTCGTCCGGTACCGACCATTGTGGCTGGGTCATGATCGGTGCCGCGGTCGGTGACAAGGACGGTAACCGGACCGGCGAGGTACTGCATGTCGTGCTCCCGCGGTCGGATTACGAGATCGACCAGGACAGCTGGAACGTCATCGGCTTGCGCGGCACCGGGTCGAAGGATCTGATCGTCAAGGATGCGTTCCTGCCGCAGTACCGTACGATCGACGCCGATATCGTGCTCAGCGGTAACGGCTGGCGTCATGCGGGTCGCGACGAGACGTTGTACCGGTTCCCGTTCTCGTGCATCTTCCCGCTGGGTATCACCTCATCGCTGATCGGAATGACCGAGGGCGCGCTGGCCTGCTATATCGCGGCGCAGAAAGAACGCGTCCAGGTTACCGGGATTCCCATCAAAGAAGACCCCTATGTCCTGTTCGCGATCAGTGAGGCGGCCGCGGAGATCTCCGCCGCCCGGGTGTCGCTACTGGAGACGGTGGACCGGTTCTGGGACAAGACCGACCGGGGCGAGGAGGTCGGGTTCGAAGAACGGGCGATCGGGCGGCGCACCCAGATCGCGGCGGCGTGGCGCGCGGTGCGTGCGATGGACGAGGTTTTCGCCCGGGCCGGCGGCGCCGCGGTGCACCTGAAGACCCCGATGCAGCGGTTCTGGCGCGACGCCCATGTCGGCCTGACCCATGCCATTCATGTGCCGGGCCTGACCTACCATTCGGCGGCTCTCGCGCAACTCGGCGGTGACCCGCAGGGCCCCTACCGCTCGATGATCTGAAACAGCGACAACTTCGACGGAGAGAACAGAAGATGACAGAACTGCGTGGTCTCGGCTATCTGAGAGTCCAGACCCAGGACGTGGCGCGCTGGCGCGACCTGCTCATCGACGGCCTCGGCATGGCCGTCGGCTCCGGTCCGGAACCGGATGCACTGTATGCCCGGGTGGACGAACGCCGCGCCCGCATCGCGATACTTCCCGGTGATTCCGATAAGGCGCTGGCTGTGGGCTGGGAGGTGCGCGACGAGTTCGCGCTCCGCCGGGTGCGCGAGGTGGTGGAGAAATCCGGGCGAACCGTCGAGGTGCTGTCGCGGAAGGAAAGCGCCTATCTCGATGTGGAAGAGGCCATCGCCTTCGACGACCCCGCCGGTACCCGCCTGGAGGTGTTCCACGGTCCGGTTCTCGATCACAGCCCACTGGTGACGCCGTTCGGCGGGCGCTGGGTGACCGGTGCGCACGGCCTCGGCCATGTAGTGCTGCCGAGCGCTAGGTTCGCGGAGTCGTACGAGTTCTATACCGAGGTGCTGGGCTTCCTACCGCGCGGTTCGATCCGGCTCGACGAAGAGGGCACGAGCCGGGTGCGTTTCCTCGGTATCAATCAGCGTCACCACAGCCTCGCCCTGTGCCCGGCCCCGCCGACGCGGGAGCCCGGCCTGGTGCATCTGATGACCGAGGTGGACACTCTCGACGCGGTGGGGCAGGCCTTGGATCGCGTCAACCGGCAGAAGTTCTCGGTCTCCTCCACTCTGGGCCGGCACACCAACGACAAGATGATCTCGTTCTACGTCCGCGCACCGGGGGGCTGGGACCTCGAGTTCGGTACCGAGGGCATGCTCGTCGACGAGCGGTACTACACCTCCGAGGAGATCACCGCGGATGCCTACTGGGGCCACGATCAGTCGGGGTCCGAGCCGTTGAAGGCATTCGTCCCACCGGCCGGCTGATCCGTAGGCCGGATACCTCCTACGCCGAGAGCACCGCGATGCCCGTCGCGGTGCTCTCGGTGTCTTCTACGCAAAAAGGTGAGACCCGTCACGGTACCCGTGGCGTTCCGACTACAATCCCTCTTATTGATTGTCTGATCAATCAATAAGAGTCTCTCGTTTCGGAGTGCCCCGTGACCACTATTGATGAAGGCCGCCCCCAGACCGTGATGGGGCGGGTGCTCGTACTGCTCGAACCGTTTCGCGAAGCCGGCAGCCTCACTCTCACCGAGCTGGCCGAGCACACCGGTTTCCCTCGTTCATCGACTCATCGGATGCTGCTGCAGCTCGTGGAGGTCGGCTGGTTGCGCCGCAGTGGTACGACCTACCAGCTGGGTCCGAAGATGATGGAGCTCGGTTCGCTGGCGCAGGACCACGACCGCGTCTATCGGGCTGCCGTCTCGGCGATGTATCGGCTCCACAAGCGCACCGGAATGGTGGTGCATCTGACCGTCCTCGAGGGGGACGAACTGCTCTGTCTCGAGAAGGTCGGCGGCCGGTGGGCCGCGATGTTGCCTACCTACGTCGGGCAGCGGCGACCGGCCGGTGAAACCGTCGAGGGTGCCGCGCTGCTCGCCCTGCGTGACGGGTATGGGCCGGCCGTTCGCGAGCGGGTTGTCGAGTGTGGCGCGGGGGGACGGGTGCGTTGTCTCGCCGTCGCCTTCGATGCCGGTCGTCCCGAGATCGCCGCGCTCTCGCTGGCCGCTCCGCTGGAGTGGGCGCCGGAACGCGTCGATCGCGAACTGGTCGAGGCTGCCGGTCTGGTGGCCGCCGAACTCACCGCCTGAGGCGGTCCGGCGCCGCTGTCCGATGCCCGGCGAGTCGGGCCGTGGCGCTGTGTATCGCGGATTTGCTTTGACCTGGGTCACAGTCCTGCTATCGTCACATTGCCATTGATTGAGCGCTTGATCTATGAATCGGACGCGCGCTTCCAGGCCGTAGTCGCGGTCTGCTCACCGATGGAGGTTCCTATGAGGAATGGCGACGACTTCTCTCCTGCCGTCATCGACCGTGTCGCGGGCCTGCTCGACGAATTCCGCAACGGCGGCGAACTCACCCTGTCCCAGCTTTCCTGCCGGGCCGGACTGCCGCGATCATCCGCCCATCGCATGCTCGCCCGGCTCGTCGAGTTGGGCTGGGTCGACAGGCGTGGTCAGGGGTATGTGCTGAGTCGGAGGATGTTCGAGTGGGGGGCCCTCGCGCAGCGGCATGACAGCCTGCACCAGGCAGCGCATCCGATCCTGCACGAACTCCATGCGACCTGTGGATTGATCGTGCATCTGGCGGTTCTCGACGGTAGCGATATCCGCTACCTCGACAAGGTCGGGCGCGGGCCGATACCCCTGCCGTCCCGTATCGGGGGTCGGCAACCGGCGCTGCGCACCGCCCTGGGTAAGGCGCTCATCGCGCATTCCGGGGTGGATCCGGCCCGGTTCGGCCCGGCTGTGGCCTCTTTGTCCGCATCGGGGCCCGGCTCGCTACCACGCCATCAGATGGCTCATATCCGCCAGCAGCGGGTGGCTTACGAACGCGAAGAAGCCGTCCGGGGTGTTGCCTGTGTGGCCGCTCCGATCGGCGACGGTCGCACCTGTGTGGGGGCCATTTCGGTGGCCGGTCCCGTCGACAGCGTGGATATCGTGGCCTTGGCGGTGCCGGTCCGAGCCGCGGCTCACGCGATTTGGCAGTGCACTGCGGTGAGTCGCGCTGCCCAACGAGATCCGGTCGGGACCGGCGCCGTGCGCCGGGCCGGCTGATCGATGCGAATCAGCGAACCAGTGCCTGCCCGCCGTCCACCGGCAGCGAATGCCCGGTGATATAGCGGGCGGCATCACTGCACAGGAAGACCACCGCCGGGCCGATATCGGTCTCGGGATCTCCGAGCCGCCCCAGCGGCACGGAACGCAGGTACTCGGCGGCGGCCGCGGGTTCGTGCTGCGCCCACTGTTGCATTGTCCGCGAATCGGCGAGCGGCAGAATCGCGTTGACCCGGATTCCGTCGGCGGCCCATTCGCAGGCCGCGGTGCGCGTCAATACCCGGACCGCCTCTTTGGCGGCCGCGTAGGCGCCGGTGCCGGACGGATTCCAGCGGATACCGGCGGCGGAACCGAGGTTGACGATCGCTCCGCCGTTCCTCAGATACCGATGGCAGGCTCGCATCATCCGCCAGGTGGCGGTGGGGCCCGATTCCATGCCCGCGCGGTAGGTCGCCTCGTCGATCTCCAGCAGCGCTCCCGGTGCCGGTGTCTGGGCATTGTTCACCAGCAGGGTTATTCCACCGAACTCGGCCACGACCGCGTGTACCAGGGCATCGACCGCGCTGCCGTCGGTCACGTCGCAGACGAACGGTGTCGCGCGGCCCCCGCGGGCGGTGATCTCGTCGGACACGGCACCGATGGTCGCCGCCGTGCGACCGGCCACGGCGACCTGGGCCCCGGCTGCCGCCAAGGCGAGGGCGATCCCTCGGCCGATTCCCTGACCCGCCCCGGTGACGATGGCCGTATGGCCGGTCAGGACGGCTGCCGGATGATGGTGCTCGGCCGGTGAGTTGGTCATGCGTACTCCTGAGGGGAACGGGACTGACAGAGTTTATTGAGCGGTTGATCAATGGATATGGCACAATCGGTTTCCTGGACAAGCCGTACCCGAACCCGACAGGGGAGACCGTGGATCCGCAGGAACGCAGGAAGCTGATTCTCGACCGCTCGGCCGAGATATTCGCTCGCAAGGGAGTTGCCGCGACCACCATCCGTGAGATCGCCGACGCGGTAGGGGTGTATTCGGGCGCGCTTTACCACTATTTCCCGTCGAAGGAAGCGATCGTCACCGAGCTCATACGTGAGTACATAGAGGATCTGTCGGCGCGTTGCACAGCCGTGCTGGCACGGGAGCTGCCGCCGATCGAACGCCTCGAGGCACTCGCCGGAATCGCCCTGGCGACCAGTGAGCAGTACTACGGGGCCACGTCGATCTGGCGCCGTGAAGGCGAATACATGCGGGAGCGGGTTGTCGAAGCCGATATGACGGCCACCGCCGACATAATGGAGATGGCCTGGCGGGATGCCATCAGAGAAGGTGTCGCCGCCGGTGAGCTGCGCACCGATATCGATCCCGAGGCCTTCCGCGAGCTGCTCTACGACGCGGTATGGCATGCCACCCGCTGGTTCCGGTCGGATTCGGAAAACGCCCTCGCCGATCTCGCTCGGACCGTGATCTCGGTATTCGTCGACGGAATGCGGCCCCGGGACGCCGCCCGCCCCACCCCGATCGGGGCAGGACGGGCGGTGACATCAATCGCCGGAGGCCGATAGGTTTTCAGCGACCTCGCGGTGCCACGATTCGAGGGCGCGGCTGGTGTCGACCTCGAACTCGAAGCGCTGCGTCATCTCCGGAGTGACGTCCTCGAGATCCACGTAGAACTGGCTGTACCAGCGACGGAGCTGGTAGACAGGGCCGTCCTCTTCGGTGAGCAACGGGTTCTCGATCCGGGTCTTGTGCTTCCAGATCTCGATATCCTGCTTGAACTGCTCCTCGAGCCCGTCGGTGAACAGCGTAGCCATTTCCGCGGTCTGCTCGTCGGTCATACCGTCGATCTTCTTGACGATGGTGCCGAACTGCAGAACGAACGAGTTCGTGGTGACCGGGTAATGGCAGTTGATGAGTTTGGATTCGACGGTGGTGCCGGCGGCGACGGTGTAGATCGTATCGAGCATGAACGATGGTCCGTAATAGAACGCATCAGAGATGGTTTGTGCTTCTGGGAGATCCATCTGCACACCGGTCTTGATGTCGTCCCGCCCGTACGAGCGCATATGCTGTCCGGCGATATGGCCGTCGAAGACGTTCTTGAAATACTCCGGCATCTGATAGTGCACATAGAAGAAATGCGCCATATCGACCACATTGTCGACGATCTCACGGCAGTGTGAGCCTTCGACATGAATCGTGGTCCACGTCCAGTCGGTCCACTCTCCGTCTTCGTAGCCCTCGATCTCCGGGATCGCCTGCTCCGCCGGCGGTTCGGAGCCCTGCGGGCAGTTCCACACCAGCAGGATCCCGTTACGTTCCATGGTGGTCCAGGTCCGCGTACGGGCGACCTTGGGCGTGCGGCGGGCGTAGGGCACCGATTCACAGCGGCCCTTGCCGTTCCAGCGCCAGTCGTGGAACGGGCAGGCGATCGTATCGCCCTTGATCTCGCCGCGGGCGAGGTTGCCGCCCATATGCCGGCAGTAGGCGTCCAGCACATTGATTTTGCCGGTGGAGTCGGCGAATACGACGAGCTCGGTACCGAAGACCTTGATCTGGTGTGGCTTACCGTCGCGGAAGTTCTTCGCCAATCCGATGCAATGCCAGCCACGTGCGAAACGTGACGGATTGGTTCCGGTTTCGATGTTGCGGATCTCGATCCGCTCCTGCTCGACAGTCATGGCTTCTCCAGTGATTGTGTAGATACATGAAACGGGCTGAATACGGGCTGTGGGTCACCGGAGCGGAGTGACGGTTTCCTTCGCGGCAAGGGGGGCGACGTCCGGCTCGGACCGGGTGCTCATGGTGATCTCACCCTCCGTCACCGCCGCGTCAACCGTCCGGTCGAGCGCTTCGCAGCGCAGTAGATAGCCGCCGCCGGCAGCCTTCGCTGCGGCCATTTCCCGGCACGTCCGGGAAGCCTCCGCGGACCATTGGATGCTCGTATGTGCAGGGCTGTACTTCGCGACGGACACACATGCGTCGCAGGTATGACAGGCGAGCGGCTGCAATTTCCGGATCCCTTCCTCGGATAGAGGCGAGACTAGAAACCTCGATGTGGCGCCGACCACGGAAATTCAGCCCAGCGGGATGTCGTGTCGTCGGTTCCGGATGGCAGCGTCGTCATCGATCGGCCCGCAGGGGAGCCGGTGCCGCTACCAGCGCCCAGCGAGTGAGCTGCGGCTGTTCAGCGCACAGTGGCAAGAGGTGATGTTTCGGTGTTACGAGGCCCCGCCACGCCCCTGGGTGGCCGCGGCCCACCCGACCGAGCTGATATCGACGGTGCCGACGTAACCACCGTCTACCCACACCAGCCCCAGCAGCGGGAACCGCGCCCGGATACCGGTCAGCACCTTCCGGGCACCTACGACCACCACGCCGATTTTCCGGCCGCGCCGGCCCGGCTCGCGGTGCTGGGTCGCCGCGGGCGAGCTGGTCCGGGCCGAGGATGTCCCCCGCATGAGCTCCGCGACCCACCCGAATCGGGCGCGCATATCGGACCGTGCACAACACGGGTTCATCCCTGGCGGGTGAGGACCGCGATCCGGTGGGCAGGTTCGCTGGGACTACGGAGGCCGGTGGGCGCCGGTTTCCGGAATCCGGTGGACAGGAGTTCGCCATGACCCACGACGCCGCCAAGGGGGCAGTGATGCGTGCACACGAAAATGTTCCGGTCGATCCCGGCCTGGCCGATCTGTACAAGGACCTGCACCGTCATCCGGAACTCGGCTTCCGAGAACATCGCACCGCGGGGATCGTCGCCGACCGGCTGACCCGCCGGGGACTACAGGTGACCACTGGTATCGGGCGGACCGGGGTCGTGGGTGTGCTGGCGAACGGTGCCGGCCCCACCGCGCTGCTGCGCGCGGACATGGATGCCCTGCCGGTGGCCGAGGACACCGGGCTCGACTACGCGAGTACCGCGACAGCGGTATCGGGTGAAGGCACCGTGCCCGTGGCCCACGCCTGCGGTCACGACCTCCACGTCACCTGCTTGCTCGGCGCGATCGACGCCCTGGCCGCCCGCCCCGATAGCTGGCGCGGAACGCTGGTGGCGGTGTTCCAGCCGGCCGAAGAACTCGGTGCGGGCGCGCAGGCGCTGGTGGACGACGGTCTTTTCGACCGCATCCCGCGCCCGGATGTGGTCCTGGGCCAGCACGTCGCCCCGCTACCGGCTGGCACCGTCGCCGCCCATCCCGGCCCGGCGTATGCCGCATCCGATTCGCTGCGGGTGCGACTGATCGGCCGGGGCGCCCACGGATCCATGCCGCAATCGTCGGTGGACCCGGTGGTCATGGCCGCCGCCACGGTGCAGCGGTTACAGTCCATCGTCGCGCGCGAGATTCCCAGCACCGCGACAGCGGTACTCACGGTCGGCTCCCTGCACACCGGGGACGCGGCCAATGTCATCCCCGGTGCAGCCGAACTCCAGCTCAATATCCGTAGTTACGACGAGGGGGTGCGGAGCACCATCCTGGACGCAGTCGCACGCATCGTCCGGGGTGAGGCCGCGACCGCCGGTGCCCCCGAAGAGCCCGTCATCACCAGGACCGAGCGGTTCCCGGTCGTGGTGAACGACGCCGGGGCGCTGCGGAAAACCCTCGACGCGTTCACCCCATGGCTGGGCGCCGATCACGTTCTGGATCCCGGCGCGGGCGCCGGCAGCGAAGACGTCGGCATCCTGGCGACGAGTTCGAACGCACCACTGGCCTACTGGCTACTGGGTGGGACGGACCCGTCGCTGTTCACCACCGGCGATATGAGCGATCCGGCACTGCAGAGGGTGCCGTCCAACCACTCCCCGCACTACGCACCGGTGATCGATCCGACCCTCTCCCTCGGCGTGACCGCGCTGGTCACCGCAGCACGCACCTGGCTCCCCACCGGCTGACAGCCGGTATATCCCGCCCGGCGGAAGACGCCCGGAGTCGCCGAATCCACCATGCGGATCGAAGCGCCGGAACAGACCCGCGCCTGCTGTGGCCTGCCCGTGATCACCGGCGTCGGAAGGTTCTCGTGACCGCTGGGCAATACCGATCCGGCTCTCCAACGGGTCGCCGAATTGGCGGGTCGGCAGGTACCGGGCGTCCATCTGTCGCGCCGGAGGTTCCAGCTCGAACGAGCCACTGACCGGATACCTGAACGGCAGAAAGTCCGACGACGAGGTGGTCACCTCCACCTGCGGAGCAACGTGGCTGAATTCCGCGCGGGCCGGTTTTGCTACTGCGTACGCGCTGCGCACCGAGGGTGGTAGCGAGAGAAGGTGCAGTCGCCAATCGGGCGTTTGACCTGCAGATTTCTGTGCCCTCGGCAGGAAACGCAAAACATGGGCAACCAGAAAGCGTCTGCTTATCGTGGGTTCCTCCGGATCTGAGGAGCGTGTGATATGTGGCGCTCGCCACAAGGTTATGGTGCAGGTACCATACCCTTATGGCGTTGAAGAAGACGACGGTCATGGTCGACGAGGCCGACCTCGAGCTGGTGAAGAGGGCCGCGGCGCGGGAAGGGCGGCCGGAGTCCGAATATTTCCGTGAAGCTTTTCATCTGGCCGCGATACGCACCCGCCGATGGGATGAGGAGTGGGATATCCCTGTACTCGACTACGGGCATGCGGTGTCGGCGGATGAAATCGATAGCACTGTGCGAGAAGCGATCACCGACACCGAATCCGATACTGAATGATAGTGATCGGCGATACCTCGGGGCTGGTCGCCGCTTTCAACTCCGCGGATCCCGAGCACGTCCGCGCGCGCAGCGCTGCAGCAGGCGGCGCTGACCATCGTCTCTCCCCTCGTGTTGCTCGAAGTCGAACACATCACCACTCGAAACCTCAATCGTCGCGCCGCATATGCGGTGAATGATTGGTTATTGGCGCAAGAGCGCACCGGACGCATCGAAGTGCCCGCGGTCTCGGCGGACTTGTTGCGAGTCGCACGCAGGGTGCAGAACAAATACCTGGCCTTGCGCCTGGATCTGACAGACGCCACCAATGTTTCATTGGCGGAACGATACGAAACCGTGGCGGTATTGACACTCGACCGACGTGATTACCGCGCAATTACCCCGCTGACTGGTCATGCCGCGTTCCGCCTGTTGCCCGATGATCTCTAGTTGTTGTGGGTCGTGACGTTGGTGACGCGGGGTGTGGAGTGAGTTGAAGGGGCGGTTCCTCCAGCGGCAGGATGTGAAGCGCCCGGCCGATGCTTCGATGTATTTCCCGGTCATCGTTGCTGACCTCTGCTGTGGCTGCTTCGGTCAGGGCTCGAGCACGTAGCGACCGTGCGTCCCGCCCTCGGCCATGGCCCGGTGGGCGTCCGCGGCCCGGGCCAACGGCATGACGGCATGGACGCGAGTCGGCAACCGGCCGGACGCCGCGCGGGCCAGCAGCTGCCTCAGTCGGGGACCGTCCGATTGCGCCATCAGTGTGTTCACTGTGATCCCGCGCTCGGCCGCGGGCACGATATTGGGCCGGACGCCGACGAAGGTTCCGCCGTCACGGACCAGGGCCAGACCCCATACCTGCCGGGGCGTGGTATCGACGACCGCGTCCCAGCCCATCCCGGCACTCGTTACGAAGTCGGCGCCGAGACTCCGCACGAACTGTTCGTCCCCGGCTCGGGCCAGGCCGGTCACCCGCCAACTGCGGTCGGGTACGAGCGCGGCAACGTTGGCCCCGACCGCGCCTGCAGCGCCGGTCACCAGCAGCCGGTTGCCATCGGCGGGCGCGTCGCCGAGCAGATCGACGATCTGCGCCGCGCTCAGACCGCTGAGCGGCACCGTCGATGCCGCGACCAGGTCGATTTCGTCGGGTACAACGGCGAGATCGGCGGCGGGCACGACGAGTTGTTCGGCGTAGGTACCGAAGTCGCGGTCGAAACCGAGGACGACATCGGCGACCCGGGTGCCGGCGGCCATATCTACGCCCGGACCGGCGGCGCGCACGGTGCCGGCGAAGTCCCAGCCCAGGCCGGTGTGCGAAGGCTGGTTGATCATGCCCAGCTCGTGGAAGAACCCGCCCACGACTCCGAGGTCGGTGGGGTTGACCGGCGCGACCGCCACCGCCACCGCGACCTCACCTGGGCCGGGTTCGGGGAGCGGGACGTCGATGATCTCGATCGAGTCCGGTCCGCTCGGAGTGCGGACGACGGCGGCCCGAAAAGTAGGTGTGCTCATGTTTCGCTCCTCTATGGGTTCGGTTCCGATGAGCTCGACAATGGTCCCGGGGTTTTGGAAGGCACTTGGAGCCGACTTGGAACGCTGTAACCGGTGCGCTCCGGACACCCGCCGAACGCGGTTCAGCGTTGCCGCGGGGTCGAAACATGGTTGCCGAGAACTCGCTCGGCGTGGGCGCGGGCGTCGGCGGACCAGTGGGGGGCGTGCCACCGGTCGGCGATGGCGGCGGCCCGGGTGAAGTGGGCGACGGCCTCATCGTGGTGGCCGAGGAAGAGGGCGAGTTCGCCGAGCGTGTGGGCGACCGGGCGCAGGGCCAGTGACACGGATTCCGCACCCGCCGGGGGTCCGTCTCGGTGTGGGAGCAGGTCCGCGTAGGTCTGCTCGGCGGCGTCGCGGTCGTTCGAGGCGATAATCGCCAGGGCGCGCAAGCTGGTCAGGAAAGTGAAGAAGAAGTCGCGCCGGATGGGGGCCGGTGCCGCGCCGAAACGGTGGGCCTCGCTGCCGCGGCCGGCGGCATGGAGGGCGAGTGTGAGCAGGTCGGCGACCATGGGGTCGAGTGCCTCGTGGAAGGCATACACCTCATCCAGATGGTCGCCGAGCGTGCCGTTGCCGATCCAGGTCGCCGCCCGCGCGAGGCGGAGGAAGCCCGCGGCGTGCACCGACCCGGCGCGCTCCATATGTTCGGTGGCCTCGGCGTAGCGGCCGCTGTCGTTCCCCGCGGACTCCGATTCGGCCGCCATCACCGAGCGGTACCTCACCAGCCCCGAATTACGCTCCGATATGGAGGGTTTCGACACCACCGCGATCCTCGACGTGACAACCACCCAACTCATCCCGGCCCCCCGGGTCACCACTGCTGTAACCGCGTCGCCGTTCAGAACCTGCCGGTGCGGCGTTCGATTCGGTGCCCCAGCCGGCCCGGTTTTCGGCGATGAAACTCTGGTGAGATGTGGCCAACCGTAGAAGTGGAAAGCAAGTGCGCCCAGGGCGAAGTGATCTGCCCGTTACCAGGTGACAACCGGACTCGGCGCAGCGCAGGAGGGGTAGATACCGCGCCGGCGAAGGACGATCAATATCGTGAGGTGCGGTCATGGATGCGGCAGCATGAGCGGAGAGCTGGGGCTTACCTCATGGCGTGGATAGATCGCCTGCGCGGACGGAGCCCAGCGACACCGCCCACCCTCGGTCCGCTGCCCGCAGATGTCGGCGTGCCGGATCCCGCCGAGCCGCTGTACGCAGGGGCCCTCGTGTTCGGACCCAGCCGGGTGTCTGCAAGGGCAGGGCGCATCGCCGCGAGACCCTCGGGTTGCGTGGCCGGCGGGTGCTGGCCCCCGAAAATCACCAGCGTACGAAGTGTCGCGTTCCCGGACTTTCTGGTCGGCCCGATGAAAGAGCGTGTGGCCAGCCGAAGTGATGACGCGGAGGTTTTCACCTCGTCACAGGGTGTGGTCCTGCGAGTGCGGAACATGCGGCGGGATTGGTTCGATGCTGCCGCAAAGCCGCGGAGTTGGGTGGGCTGACTCCGCACGAGCTCCGGCACACGGCCGCCTCGCTTGCTGTGTCGCAGGGAGCCTCGGTGCTCGCGCTGCAGCGGATGCTGGGCCACGATAAGCCGAATACCACGCTGGACTTCTACGCGGCTCTGTTCGATGACGATCCGGATGACGCGGTGACGGGACCGGTTCGGCCCCCACTGAATTCGCTGCGGTCTGGCTGCGGACGGGGGAGCGGCGGGCCTGGAAGACTTCGAGAAGAATCCCGCCTGACCTGTATGGATGTTGTGCCCTCGGCGGGGCACGTCGAACATGGGAGCGGGGATGACCTGTGGTTTTCCGGTGGGCGGTTGGTGGTCGAAGCCGATTATGAGTTATAGGTGGGTGGTGCTGCTGTCTTGCTGTACCGCTTGCCATCGTGCGATCGCGTGGAAGGTGTTGGCCTGAAGTCGTGTGAGTGTCTCTGCATCGGCTCCGTCGGCGAGGATGATTTCGAAGTCTGCTTCTGGTCCGTTTGTCCGTCGAGGCCGGCGGTTGGCGAGGTGTGGCTCGACGGGTTCGGTTGCACGGGGCGGCATGCGGGGGAGTATCTCGTATCAGTTGGTTTGTGAGGAAGGACATGCTCGAACCCTCGGTAATGCCGATTGCCGGACGTTCACGGAAGCCGCTGCACGACGTGTGGGTGGCGACGGTTCGATTAGCATTGTCGATGTGTTCAAGGTGATGTCGCAGAGCGGTGCTGGTGGGGTATCTGATGCGTCGATTACGGCGTGACGACCGAGGAGGCGCCGGGTCCGTCGTTGGTGTCTCGGTTCGGATCAGGTAATCGCGCCCTGCAGGGCCATGCTCGGGCTCAGGCGGGCGGATCGGCAATAGCTCTGAAAGCTGTTGGCCTTCAAGGCGATCGTGCAACCATCTTTCGTGTGAGTAACTCGGTGTGCATCGTCTGCGGGGCGAGTGAGGGAGCGCAGGAAAGGCCCGTTCCGCTGCGGACGGTCACCTGCGATCAGTGTTGGGACGAGGCGGTGAAGTTCCCGGACCGGGAGCCGGAGAAACTCGACCTCGAGCTGACCGTCGACCAGCTACGCGTCGCACCGGTGGCCGATGCCAGAGAAGGCACACCCACGGCGTGCAAGCACTGCGAGACCGAATGCTCCTGGCATCGCACCAGAAACGGCCGTTGGCTGCTGATGGAACCGGGGTTCTATCCCACCGCGAAGATCCCGCCGGGCAAGCGTTGGCGCGTTGCGGGCGATGGCACCGCGATCAACTTGGGTGGTGCTAATCCGACTGATGAGTGCCGAATCACCCATTTCGATGTCTGTCCTGCCAGACGGGCTCCCGAGGACGGCCCGCTGCTGCTTGCCATCTGGAGGGGTAACCACCGCGAATGGAAGGCGCGACAGAACCAGTAACGACCCCGCGGGTACCTCGTAGACGAGTGTGGCCGGGGCCGCGATTCTCGATGTTGCGATCTCCACAGGCACCGACCACGCGATATCAGCCGCATCCGTGGGGCTGGGCTAGGCTCAGCGATTATGGCCGTTTACCTCGTCACCGGCGCTGCCGGGTTCATCGGCGCAAACTATGTGCACCTCCTGTCCGGCTGGGAACCGGACGCGCAGGTGGTGGCGGTGGACTATGTCGGCTTCGCGGGGAACGTGGCCAACCTGGATCCGGTGATCGACCAGGTGACCTTCGAACGGGTCGATATCGCCGACCCGGCGGCGATGGAGACGATCTATCGCCGGTACCGGCCCGACTACGTGGTGAACTTCGCCGCCGAATCACACAATGATCGCGCGATCCTCGGACCTGGCGCATTCATGCGGTCGAATGCGCTGGGTGCGCAGGTGATGGCCGAATGCAGCCGCATCGTCGGGGTGACTGCGCATGTGCACGTGTCGACGATCGAGGTGTACGGGGAGCTGGCGGCGGGCCAGCGCTGGTTCACCGAGCGCAGCCCGTTGAACGCCAAGACGCCCTACAGTGCGGCGAAGGCGGCCGGGGACCAGATCGTGCGCGCCTACATGGCGACCTACCCGGAACTCGATATCCGGATGACGCATTGCGCCAACAACTACGGTCCGTATCAGCTGCCGGAGAAGCTGATCCCCCTCGCGGTGACGAATCTGCTGCGGGGCAAGAAGGTACCGGTCTACGGCGACGGGTTGCAATCACGGGACTGGCTACACGTGGCCGACCACTGCTCTGCGGTACACCGCGTCTTGCACGCCGACCTGGAACCGATTCCGGCCGCTGCGGGCACCGACCCGGGACTGCTGCCGATCTTCGATATCTCCGCACGCTGTGAGGTCACCAACCTCGATATCGCCCGTCGTGTCGTGACCGCGCTCGACCTGGATCCGCAGGAGTGGATCGAACACATCCCCGACCGGCCGAACCACGACCGCCGCTACCTCATCGATCCCGCCAAGCTGGAGACCGATCTCCAGTGGCGACCTGAACACGAGTTCGAGGCCGGAATTGCGGAGACCGTGGCCTGGTATGTCGAGCATAGGGACTGGTGGGAGACGATTATCGCCGACAAGGGCGAGCTCGGGTTCGACTGGAGCCAGATGGGCCCGGCTCCGGCGCATTAGTCGCCGTATCGCGGTCTCGGCCGCTGTTACCACGCGACGAATTCGTTCGCTCGTCGAGGAGCGATCGCCGAACTACTACCAGGTCCGTCGCTGGGCTGGCCTGCAGGTTGTCAGGTCAGGAGTACCAGCGCGAAATCGGCCACTCGGGTGCTCTGCCTGCGGGACTCTTCCGCGAATGCCTCGTCCAACCACGGATGTTCGAACCGCATGGCATCGAGTTGAGTCAGGAAATCGAGTCCCACCGCGCGATCCCACGACTTCGCGGGTCCGCGCCCGCCTCCGCCGTGTGGGCGTTCCGAGAATGCGTCGATTCTTTGCCGGGCTGCCCCAACCCTGCGAACTAACCGCCGATCGCGGCCTCGACCGCGGTGATCACCTGTTCGATGGTTTCGTTGTCCATGCTCCGCCACAGCGGTAGACAGACGTGGCGGTCAGCGA
Source organism: Nocardia sp. X0981 (assembly GCF_977089955.1). Lineage (NCBI taxonomy): Bacteria > Bacillati > Actinomycetota > Actinomycetes > Mycobacteriales > Nocardiaceae > Nocardia > Nocardia sp. X0981. The sequence continues at coordinate 2,099,275 of NZ_OZ372435.1, forward strand.
AGTCGTCAGCGGAGGGAAATGCGTCGGTGACGTTGAAGGCGGAAAACACCGGCTGGCCGTGCAGTGGCTGCTCGTAGACTCCCCGGGCCAAGGCCACGCCGTGCTCGGCGACGGCCGCGCGGAAAGCCGTGCGGTCGATGCCCTCGCCGAGCAGAGTGACGCATTTATGGCCACTTACCTGACCTTGGGGAGCAACGGTCGGGAAGGTCAGACCCGGTGACGCCAGCTCCGCGGCGTAGCGGTCGATAACCTCTCGTCGGGCATCCACGTCGCGGGTAAGGTGCTCGAGTTGAGCGCTGCCGATCACGGCGCCGATCTCGGTCATCCGCCAGCTGTTACCGGCGAGTATGTGCCGGCCGTTGTCGTCTTTGCCCTGGTTGCGGGCTCGGCGGGCGAATGCGGCCACGTCGGGGTCGTTGGTGGTGAGCGCGCCACCCTCGCCGCCGGTGGTGATGACCTTGGTGGCGAAGAACGACCACGCCGCCACCAGCCCGAACCCGCCTGCCGGTGTACCCGCCTGGTGCGCGCCATGGGCGTGGGCGGCGTCCTCGATCAACGGCACCCCGGCGCGGGCGCAAATCCGTGCGAGTTCGGGGAGGTCTGGGCTGAGGTAGCCGCCGATATGGACTACCACCACCGCAGCAACGTCAGGGGTGAGGCGGGCGGCGATATCGTCGAGGTCTGGGTAGAGGCCGGAGTCATAGAGCTGCACTCGGGCACCGGCGTTGCCGGCGGCGGCTGCGGTTGCGTAATTGGTGTTCGTCGGCACCAGCACGGTGCGTCCGGACACCTCGAGGCTGCGGAAGATGATCTCGAGCGCGGTGGATCCGGAGTTGACCGCCACCGCATGGTGGGTGCCGGCCATCGCGGCGACTGCGGCCTCGAAGGTTTCGGTGTGGCGGCCCAGCACGAGGTTCCCGGACCGCAGGATTTCCTCGATGGCTGCGAGTGCGACGCGGACCTCGGTCTCGGGCAGAGCCGCGGCGAACGGAACGATCATTGTGCCTGTACCTCCTGGTGGACCGCCCACGGCGAGATCCCGACGAGTTCGCGGGCACCGTCGAGATCGCGAAGCGTTGTGGGCGCCAAGCCCAGAGGCTGCGTCTCACCGGTGACCGCTGCGGCCACGTCACGGGAGGCGTGCAACGCCAGGGTCATCTTTCCTGGTAGTACGGTCCACAGCCCGCCGATCTCTTCACGCCGTTGATGGTCGATGACGGTGTAGTTCGGGGAGGTACCCCACTGGTCCTGGTCGCGGATCGTGTGTTCGGTCTTCGAACACACCCACGCGACCGGCTCGGCATGGTCGATTACTCCCGGCGCAATCCACTCGGCCAGTTCCCCGTCGAGCGCGGCGGCTTCCGCAGTCGGAACGGGCCAGCGCCCGCGCCGCTCCACCGTGCGTTGTGCTCCGCCGTAACGAGAAGCCAGCACGGTGCCGACGACAGCGGCGGGCGCGAGGGCCGGCCATCCGAACTCCAAGCCGATGACCGGGCGGGTCAGGGCGCCAGAATAGGCGGTCAGCATCTCCAGCCGCGAGGCCAGCTCTGCGCCGACCACCGAGCCAGCGCGGTCGAGCAGGTCCCGGGTGCCGATACCTGCGCACACCACCACCTGCCGGGCCCGCACCACTCCGTCACCGGTGAATACGCCACGGACCCGGCCTTTGTCGATGAGGATCTGGTCGGTGGTGAGCCCCACCGACACCTCGACTCCCAGGTCCATGCATCGAGCGGCCAGCGCTGTCAGCAGCGCGCGGGTGTCGAGGACAACCTCGTCGATCGCGCAGGCCGCGATGTCGCGGGCCTCGGTTCGGAAGACCGTGCCGAGATCACGAGGATCGACTGTGTGATGGACGATATCGTGCCTGCACCACAGGTTTTGGTAGTTGTGCAGCGTGTTCACGGTCGCGAAGTACCAGCACGATTCGGCCGTGACAAGGCAGTCGGGGAACGAGGCCCGGTAGGCAACCTGTGCTTGTCGGCAGGCGGCGACGATTTCGGGATGCCACCGCGCGTATAACGCTCCGGAATGAATTAGTCCGTGGTTGCTGGTCGTCGCGCCCGACCCGAGTAGGTCGCGCTCGATAAGCCGTACCCGCCGGCCGGATTCTGCGAGCCGAGCCGCAGTCATCAGACCAGTGACCCCACCGCCGACGATCACACAATCGACTTCGGTTGTCATCCTCCACCGCCTTATCTGCCTGTGGTTGGAAGGCATCAGGTGCCCAAGGTCCCAGGTCGGCGGCCGGAATTCGGAGAACCGCTCAGCCCAGCTCCGAATCCCGACGCTCGGGCACGCTCCCGGGCACCTGATGCTGGTATCAAGCCTGCACCGAGCCAATACTGTTGGGCGAGCGCATATACCGGGCGGGCGAATGTGCAGAATATGCGGTCGACAATCACGGCTCCGGCATACAGTCTCTGCCATAGTGACGGAATCAGTGCAGGTCAAATAGGTGGTGGGGCCATGAATGACCCGGTTTTCGCGTGGGACACATCAGAATTCCGTGCTGCCCTGGCTCAGGGCCGACCCGGCCGTGCGTTCAAGCTGGTCCGTAAGGCCGCCGGGCTCACTCAGGCCGGGTTCGGTGAACTCATGCATTGGAACCGGACCCATGTGGGTCGGATCGAACGCGACGAGGTCGCCACGCTGTGCGATGTCTACCAGCTCGGACGTGCCGCCGACGCACTCGGTATCCCGCGGCTGGCATTGCTGCCGGCCTTGCTCCAAACCCCTGAGGTTGGGAACATCGAAATCACCGACTATCAAGGAGCCGATGTGGACCGTCGACAGTTCGGGCAGGTCAGCGCCCTCATCCTCGGCGCGGCCCTCACCGCCACCGCCTCACCGGCCAACGCTGCCGCACCAGCGACGCCCCGACTGGTCGGGTCCGACCATGTCCGGTATTTTGCGGCGGCTGCGGATCGGCTGTGGGCCCACGACAACGATTTCGGTAGCGGCGGCATGCTTCAAGCCGCGGTCGATCAATTCGCCACCGCGCAGCGGTTGCTCGACCACGCTGACTACGACACCACGACCGGCACCGAACTGGCCGCCGTGACCGCTGATCTCGGACTGGTGAGCGGTTGGCTGTCCTACGACAGCGGTGACCAAGCCACGGCGGCCCGCTGCTACAAAGATGCCCTGATCCTGGCCGAACGCAGTGGTGACGACTCCGTTGCCGCCGACATCATCGATGCACTACGCCAGCAGGCATGGACCGCCGGCCGAATGCGCGAAGCGTTGCAGCTGAGCCTGCGGGCCAGTGACCGCAGCCGCAGTGATCGCTCCGCCCGCTTGCAAGCCATCCTCGCCGCTCGCGAAGGCGTCGCCTACGCCGCGGTCGGAGACCGCCGCGAATGCGAACGCGCGCTCGCCGCCGCCTGGCGGCAGGTCGACCGGGGCCTGGACGACCCGGACGATCCGGTCCGGCTGCATTACATCACCGCGGATGAGATTCGCACCATCGAAGCCCACGCCCGCCGGTATCTCGGTGAATACGACACCGCCGCCGGGATCTACCACGACACCATCCATTCCGGCCGGCATCCCCTACGCGACGAGGCGTCATACCGCGCCTACTATGCCGCTTCTCTGGCCGATCTCGGCGATACCCGGGCCGCGTTGGCCGAAGGGCTCACCGCCCTCGCCCTGTTCGAAGGACCCGTGAAATCCCTGCGGCTGGTCAACGAGATGCGGCCAGTACATCACCTTGCGCTCAGCACCTCCGGCAGCGACGCCGAAGAGTTCCGGATCCGATTCCATACCCTGACCACCATCGCTGCCTGATCGAGACAGGGCCATCGGACGAAACAGAACGGAATCTAACAATTGAGTAAGAAGAAAAGGAATAAATCCGGCAAATACAAGCGGGATAAAAAGGGCTTTGACCTTCTTATGGTCGCAGCGAAAGATGCCATCGAAGCTGTCATGAGGCCTGTGCTCGGCGATATCGCTTTGGGTGATCTGGACGCCGACATCGTAAAGTCGCTGCGGGACAATATTGTGGCAGCAGGCTACTCGGACTTGTTTGCAGACCTGGTCCGTTTGATACTATGCGACATGATCGATCTCGCGGAGGTCCGTGAGGTTGTCACCAACGATGTAGCAGCTGAACTTTCGTCATCGGTCGGGGGGTTCGCGAACTTCTTTCAGAGGCTGGAGTCCGGAAACGAAACGATTGAACCGGAGTCATTCCGCGATCTCGTAGCCTACATTCTCCAGCGTTATGTTCTGCCGATTCGTGAGGGTGCGACACCCAATACGACGCTCACCGACGCATGGGTGGAAGTCGAGCGCATTGCGGGAGATACCCCCGATCTCTACATAGAATTCGCGAAGCTCGTATTCTCCGAGGCTGTCGTGGCAGCGCATCGAGACGGATACGACCCAGCTCAGCTCTTTGATGCTTCTGGCGGCACAGAAGACCCCTACCAGAACTTGGTAACCGTGCTGGAGCATCTACGTGAGTCCGATGAGGGGATGGAAAAATTTGAAGAACTGGCTTCCAGTCCCGATGGCGATGTGAGTAGCACTGTTCTAATCACGATGCTGACAAATGAGGTACTCAAACAGTTCGACCTGCAGACTATGCCGTCGCATAAGCGGTTGCACCGGGATGTGGTTGAATTTGTGGTCGGTCTTCGATGGGATGAGGTCGATCTCGACGCTAGAGAGCTTGCCATCCCGGAAGACTTGGCCGTACGGCTAGAAGCCGAGCGTGACCGAATGTGGGGGTCACAGAGCTAATTTCTTGTCGTGCAACGCTCGTTAGGTAATCGGGTCGCCGGATTCGGGGCCGACGGTGAAGTCGTGGACCGGTTCGGCCTGCTGGACCGGTTTAGTCCGTAACCGGCGTGAGCGAGCTCGACCTCGGAGTTGCGCCACGCCGTTGAGCGATCGCTGCTGCGGCAATTAGCATCGGATCTGCCTCGTCACCAACGGTGCTCCGGAATCATGCCCTCGACTACACCCGGCTACGCACAATCGTCTCCGATGCCGCCGCATGGATGGCCCGCCAGCCCGCCGGTAGCCAGGCCGTGGTGATGGTCGCAGTGCTGCTGGCCGCCGTGGGCATCGGGTTGGCCGTGCAGGCCTTGGCGGGGATGACCCGGATGATATGGCTGGGCCCTTGGCCCCGCCTGCTGGCCCCACTTCAGCGCAAGCGGGTCGAAAGCCGTCGACGCCGCTGGCACACCCGGGTGAACCACCGACGCACGCTGCAGCGGACCCATCTGCCAGCATCTCGCACCTCGGAGCAGCAACACCAGATCGACACCGCCGCCGAGCAAGTCAACCGACTAGCCCTGGCCGAGCCAGGTAGACCCACATGGATGGGCGACCGCATCCACGCCCTCGAAACTATCGCCCATAACCGCTACGGCATCGACCTGAGCTTCGCCTGGCCCCGCCTCTGGCTGGTACTTCCCGACACCGCCCGCACTGAGATCACCACCGCGAACGGAACATTCGCTGCCGCCACGGCCACCGCTACCTGGGCATGGCCCTACCTGTTCCTCGGCGCCCTGTGGTGGCCCGCGTCGCTCATCGGAATCGGCATCGGTGCGACCGGATGGGTTCAAGCACGCGCGGCCATCACCGACTTGACCACTCTGTCCGAAGCAGCCCTGGACCTGAACGGACGCAGCCTCGCCACCGCTCTCGGTGTCGCCGAACCCGAAGGCCTCGGCCCGCTCACCCCCACCGAAGGCGAACAACTCACCGCCCTCATCCGCAAGGGACGCTAATCCTCAGCCGAACCCAATCCCACACCCACCGAATAACCAAGACGCCGAGGAGCCACTAACCCCTTCCGGCCATGCCGACCTTTGCCAGAGGATGTCTGTTGCCGACAAATGGGTTGCAGCAGTGGGCTTCGATCGGCGTCGAGAACCGCCCGGATGTAACCCACGGTAATGCCGCTGAGAGAGTGATTGTGGCGGTGGAGAGTGCAGGGAAGTTGGACCGGCCGCCACTCAGGCTCGATGTGCGTTCCCATGTTCGCTGTGCCCTAGACGGCACACGGAGCAATACGCCTGACCTGCGGTTTCATGATGCAGGCTCGGCGGGATTACAGGGGCGAAGCCGTTGAACTGCGGAAACGTTGTCGCAGGTTTGTGCCCTCGGCAGGATTCGAACCTGCGACACCCGCTTTAGGAGAGCGGGAAATGTCCGTTTTGCGGGGAATGGTCGGTGTTGGCATCGTTGGCTGCGATGGCGTGACCTGGGCATTGTTCGTTGGGCTCGTTGGTGGCGGTCGGCCGTAGACGGCGGCTCTGCGGACCAGTTGCGGACCGGCGGTGGACGATGCTCCCCGCCGATTTCGCATGTCCGGGTGACTTCCCTTCCCTGTTTCGTCGTAGCCCAATGCGAGCAGCCTGACCAGATACGCTGTCCGGCAAGGCGGTGCAGTTGATCGGAGGGGACAAGCGTGACTCAGCCAGAAGGTCTCATCGGGAGTCTCACGAAGTGGCTGGAATCTCAGGGCTACCCACTTGAGATGCGTACAGCCCGGGAGTTTCACTCCAGAGACATCTTCGCAGCGCTGGTGACCTGCTCCCCGTGAATGCGACCGGCCGGAATTAGAGTCCTGTTGGCCCTGGTGAGGGCCAGAAGGGACGATAGGAACCATGGCTGGACGCAAGCGGCATTCCGCGGAGGACATCGTGCGCAAGCTGCGGCGCGCCGATGATCTGGCCGCGGAGGGCTTGACCGGCGAGCAGATCGCCGCTGACTTGGGGGTCTCGGCGGCGACACTGTATAACTGGCGCCGCCAGTACGGCGGGATGGACACCGATGCCGCCAAAGAACTCAAGGAGCTGCGGGAACAGAACGCCCGATTGAAGCGGCTGCTCGCCGACGCTGAGCTGGAGAAAGACGCCTTGCGGGAGATCAGCAAGGGAAAATTCTAGGCCCGGCGGCCAAGCGACGCGCCGTGGACATGCTCCGGGATCGGATGGGCATGTCCGAGAGGTTCGCGTGCAAAGTTGTCGGGCTCGCCCGCTCCACCTATCGACGGTTGCCGACCGCGCAGACACCGACTGATCCCGACGCCGGGGCGCGGGCCTGGCTGCGTGGTTATGCGGCCAAACACCCATGCCACGGGTTCCGCCGGGCTTGGGCAGCTCTGCGGTTCGACGAAGGCCATCGGGTGAATATCAAACGGGTGCACCGGCTCTGGCGACAAGAGAGCCTGCAGGTGCGGGCGCATCACCCGCGTAAACGTGCCGGGATCTCGTCGGTGCCGGCGGTGGATGCGGATGCGCCGAGGGTGGTGTGGGCGCTGGATTTCCAGTTCGATTCCACCGTCGACGGGCGTGCGGTGAAAATCGCGTCGATGATCGACGAGCACACCCGCGAATCACTGCTGCACCTGGTCGAACGGTCGATCACCGGCGAGCGTCTGGTGGCCGAACTGGAGCGGGTCTTCGCTGCCCGTGGGACGCCGAAGGCGCTACGTCTCGACAACGGTCCAGAGATGGTTTCTGCAGCACTGCAATCGTTTTGCGAGGATCGGGTCGGGATCTCCTATATTCCGCCGGGCACGCCCTGGAACAATGGATTCGTCGAGTCGTTCAACCGGCGCCTGCGCGTGGAGTGCCTGAACCGCAACCACTGGACCAGCCTGCTCGAAGCTCGGGTGGTGATCGCGGACTTCAAGCACGAACACAACCACCGGCACCGGCATTCGGCGCTGGGCTACCGCACACCGGCCGAGTACGCTGCGGCCTGCACCCACACCCACCACCCGGTGGACTGCCACATCAACTGAACACCGATGACAACGATCCGACTCTGAAACCGGGTGGTCGCGTTATCGGGGACTGGTCACTGGGTCACTACTACGTCGATCCTGAAACCGGTCAACAGCGCGAGACTGACATTATGGTCAGGCTGAACCAAGGCTCGGGTGACACTGGTGTGGGCGTCGTGTTGGTGATCGAATGCAAGTCGGCGCGCGACAAACCATGGGTCCTGTTTTCAGGCGATCTGAGCCAGCGCTCCTCGCGCTCGCTGTACTCAGCCTTGCAGTTCACATGCCCGAAAGGGGCCAGTGTGCGACTGCAAAGCGGTCTGAAAGAAGACGATCCGGTCCCGCTTCTTTCGGGCTGCAAGCCCTTCGGTCATTCACTCGTCCGAGCGTACGGGGGGAATGAAGATGTTGCTTTCGGCGCAATGATGTCCGCCGCGAAGGCCGCGGGAGGTGTCCGCAATGCGCTCGATGCTTTTGGCTTGGTGGAGCCTAGCGTCGTGATTCCAGTGGTGCTGATTGACGCGCCGCTCGTACAGTGCACCCTTGACAAGGCCGGTCAACCTGCGCTCACGCCAATCGACCGCGGCACGGTCCGCTGGCGCTATCAGATGAAGACATCGAGCGGTATCGGTGGGACGGACATAATCGTCGTGACATCGGCCGCATTGCCCAAGCTCGTCGACGACTTGATCACGACGGGCCGAAGCCTTGAGGCCGGACTCAAGAGAACCGTAGAGGGTAAAGCTGCGCTCGCCCGATCGGCAGACCGCGAAGCCATGCTCGAAGCAGCGGCCTCGGAGCCCGATAGCGAGTAGCTGGGACTGGAGTTGACTCTGTTCTGGGGCGGTGTACCCCGGTCACGATGGCCCTGGTCTGGCTTGGTCTGCGCATGAAGGGGGCTGGCTACCCGCCTGCCCCGTAGGGCCTGCCCTTCGTGCGCAGAGGCTCGCGGGTCAAGGGTGGCGATAGCCATCACGTAGTGACGCCGACAGGCGCCCTTGACGCGTGAGTGGCGCACGAACACAATGCAGGCCAACCCAGACCAGGGCCACGCGGCCAACGGTCGCGATAACCACCGACCTCCCCGCGGCTTTCGTTCAGCAGATCACTCGCACCTGGTGAGCGGCCAAGTGATCGGCAGAGAAGCCGAGCGTTCCGACTGACCGGACAGCACTCGGTGACCGGTACGCGGGTCCGGCAGCAGGTCTATGAGGCAAGCGAGCGGAGCTCGTGCGGCAGCACCGTATGAGAGTCGGCGTACTGGGAGCCGTCGATCGGGCAGATGCCGGCCGATTCGAGCTCGGGAATTCCGTTCAGCAATTCGGCTCGGCCCTCGTCGTGTCTCGGTCTACTGCTCGGGTCGATGCTGTCTGAGCTGCCGGGAGTGGGCCGCCTGCTGATAGCGCGTGCACGCCGCCGACGTGCCGACGCGCCGGGGCGGTGAGGTACGAGCAAGACCCGTTGCGCGTCGTCGCGCGGCGGCGGCGCGCACGCGCCGCCGCAGGCGCCTTGATCCTGTATGGCGAAATTCGGCAACACTCGTGTGTGCGGTGGAGCGAGCGGGGGAGATCAGCTATGCGCTGTGCAGGTGAGTGGACGAGTTGCGCAGGGCGGCGGTCACGTCGGTGGACTGGATGAGTTGTCTGGAGCCGATGAGGCGAGACATGAGCATGAGGGCAGACCGATGGACTTCGGCTGCGGGGTGTCTGGTGGCGTTGGAGGCGCAAGCGTCTTCGATGACCCAGGGGGTGTAGTTGCCGTCGAAGGCGTCCAGTGCTGTTTTTAGTACACACCCGTCGGTGGCGATACCGCACAGGTACAGGTCGGTGTACCCGGCCAGTAGTTCGCGGCCTTCGTCGGTCAGGGCTGTGTAGGTCCGCTTGTCCAGCACCTTTGCTGTCGGTGTCTCGGCGTAGGGCTGGAGCTCGGGCGCCAGATCTGTCTGCGGTGCGCTGCGAAGTCCGTTCCACCCTATGAGCCTCTGATACGGGGAGCCCTCGTAGTTGTGATACCGGGTGAAAAGCGCGGCGTGTCCGGCCCTGGTCCACTGCTCGACAAGGTCTCGGATGATCGGGACGACGTGGCGTGAGTGCTCGTTGACGAACCCGTTCTGCACGTCGATGACGAGAAGAGCCGACTGTGTATTCATTTCGCTCCGATATCCTTCAAGGTCTCCATGGCATTCGTCAGATGCAATGGAAGACCGCTGGTTTGGACGATGGCGTCACGCATCGAGCGGTGCGCGTCGGACTCCTGGGGACGTGGCGTCAGCAGCCGCGATCGAGAAGCGCGGATGAACGCCGAACCGTACCCGGGCTCGATCCGGGGTTCTTGACCTTGCTCGATCGAGTCTGCGATATGGGCGCAGTAACTCCAGATCGACTGAACATCCAGTTCTACGGCGACGATCTGCTCTTCGGCAAGGGCGCGGTCGTCGAAGGCGTGGTACACGACGCCGGACCACGACGCGTAGCCCAGGGAAACACCCTGCACGCCGAACGGTCTCATATCGCCGTGCTCGAAGCCTTCGGCCAGTAGTTCGCGCTCGGCACCGGCTGCGTCTCGATCGGATTCGAGGAGAACTCGCGGTGAGCAGATGATCTTCAGCGCCGAGTCGAGGATTCGGCCGGACCAGATGGGCGAGTGCACCCAATAGAAACTGAGGACGTAAGAGCCGGTAGCCGGCGCTTGCGTCAAGGCGCTGACCTGCTCCGCCGCCCACTCGAGGTTTTCGGGGTAGGACTCGTACCGCCAGAACGCCAAGCTCGTCACGTCCGGGAACTCGACATCTTCGACAAGGTGCAGGATCACCGAGCCGAACGGCCATGCGTAGAGAGTGCATTGGTCGTTGATCGGCAGTGCCGTCCTGTCGCCGTTGCTGGCTGTACAGATCCGCTTGACTGCTTCCGGATCGACCTGAACCGAGATGAATTTGTGGGAACGCACGCCGAGCCGGGCCGCGGAGTTGGGCGAGACGGAGGAAGCGGCGATAACGACATCGCCCGGCGGGGTTACGGAGGTCTCCCAGGAGGAAACCAGTCCTGCGGTGATCTCCCGGCCCACCAGTGAGGTCAAGACTCGGGCGAACTCCCGTTCGGTCAAGCCCATCGCTATTCGTGCAGCGGCTACGCGGTTACGAGCGAGGGTTCCGAAGTCGGGCCGGTACCGCGACCGAGTGCGGAGGTCGGTCACATTCGAATCCATGCCCCTACCCCGCTTGTCGGCTCTTGCCTGCGGGCTGCGCTGCGGGTGGAGCCATGCCGAGGTTGGCGTATACGTCCTGCATCTGGGCTTCCAGGCGGGCGACGCGCGCGGGTAGATCCTCTGCGTCGTCGTTCTCCGGGGGGCTCGCGACGACGAATGTTCCGATTCCGTGAAGCGTCTCGGTGAGTCCTTCGTCTCGTAGGACATCCAGAGCGCGATCGATCGTGCCGGGCGCGACCGAGTACAGCTCTCCCAGTACGGCTTTCGTGGGAATCTGCGCCTCCGGTGCATAGGTTCCAGACTTGATCTTTGCGCGGAGGTCATCGGCGATGACCTGGTATTTCGGTCGCGCACGTTCCTTGTTGTCCATGCCTCCCAGCATAGGTCTCCCTAGGTCACTCATGTAGAGGTCCCTAGATCACTGTTGCATCATCTAGACATCCATGGTCATATAGATGACATCAACCACTTCGTTCGTAAGGAGTTCTGAAATGGCTATGAAGGATCTGTGGTTCACCCCGGCGTTCGAGGATGCGTTCCCGAAGGGTCTGTTCCTGCTGGGTGATGTCGAGCCGATGTTGGAGTTCAACTCCGACCGCAACGCGCCGAAGCGTCAGCGTCAGGACCTGGACGCGGAGGGTAACGGCACCGGTAAGCGGCTGTGGAAGGCGACGGTGACCGATCCGGCGGCCCCGAATGCTCGTCAGGCGAGTTTCGATCTGGTGTTCGTCGCCGATCACATGCCGGTTCCCTCGACTCCGGAGCTTGCGCCGGGGATGCGGCCGATCGTGTTGGAGGGGTTGCAGGTCAAGCCGAAGATCGCCGGTCAGGGCGAGTTCAAGTCGATCGGTTGGAACATCCGGGCGACCGGGTTCGCCGGGGACATCTCCGGCGCCAAGCAGACTCCGGCCGATCCGGGTGCTGCTCGGCCTTCCGGTAAGGCCGCGTGATGCGGGCGGCGGATCAGTCGGCGGGGATGCGATTTGCGCGCTGGTCCGCCGCACTCATCATCCTGGGGGTGGGGGCGGCGGCGTTCCGGTTGTCGTTTTCCACCCTGGAAGACCTCGCCCGGCTGGCCCGGATGCCCGCCGAGGATGCGTGGTTGTTCCCGCTGATCGTGGACGGCACGATCCTGCTGGCCACCTTCGGGCTGCTGGTCTGCGCCCGTCACAAGTCCGAACGCCGGTTTTTCCTCGGGGTGCTGGTGGTCGGCGCCCTGGTCTCGGTGGCCGGGAACTCGGTCCACGCGGTCGCAGCCGGTCAACCACTACCCGGCTGGGCTGCCGCTCTGGTCGCGGCGGTCGCTCCGATATCGCTGCTGGTCGATACCCACGGCCTGGCCCTGTTGTTCCGGGTTGCTGCCCGCCAGCGTGCCCAAGTCCAGGCCGAGCCCGACCCGGTGGCCGAGCCCGGGCCTGCCTCGGTGGCTTTGCCGGCCGAATCTGCTCCCGAACCGGTGACCGATCCGGTTCCCGAACCCGAACCGGCCGTGCCGCCTGTGCCTGTCCTCGCGCCGGTTCCCGATCCGGCCCCGGCCCTGGCTCCTGCGGCCCCGGTCGCGCCGCTTCCTCCTGTTCGTTCCTCGCGTCCGGTGCAAACGATGCTGCCGCTCGCTGTCCCTGTTGGGGGTGCCTGATGTTCTCGAAATCCACTGTCCTGGCTGTCGCGGTCCTCGCGCCGCTGCTGGCCGTCGTCCCCGCCGCTGACGCGGTCGCGGCTCCTGCTCCTGCTCCGTGCGCGATGTTCTGTGAGGACACCCCGCCCTCGGCGAAGGACTGCGCGATGTTCTGCGCTGAGCCTCCGGTGCCGCCCGCCGACGCTCGGGGTTGCCGCCTGATGTGCGACCTGGGCAAGCCGCAGGGCCAGGGGGTGGCGTGATGCTCTCGCCTGACCTGTTCATTGTCGGTGGTTCGGCGGCGGTGACCGCGTTCACCATGTGGCGCTGGCGTCGCCTCGCCGGTGTCATCGACCGCACTGCGGCCGACCAGAACTCCGGCATTCCGGGGGAGCTTGTCCCGGCGGCCTCGATCGTCACCGATTCCGCCCAACTGGCCCTGATGTGGCCTGCCCTCGGCCTGGGTTCGTGGGAGACCGGGTACCCCAACATCACCGCGGCGACGTTGACCGCTGCCGGGATGCTGGTGGAGGTCCAGATGCTGGGCGGGCAGTCCCTCCAGTCTTGGGCCAATGACGCTACCCGCGAAGCTCTGGCGGCTTACTTCGCTGTCCCGGAGGTCCGGGTGACGAGTCCGTCTCCGGGGTTTGTGCACCTGGAATTGCGTACCGTCGACACTCTTGCCGACTCGGCGCCGGTCACGGGTCTGTTGGCCTACGGGGTGGATCTGGAAGCGGTCCCGGTCGGGGTGACCGAAGACCACGATGTGTGGCGGCTGCGGGTCATGTACTCCCACATCCTGATCGCCGGTGCCACCGGCTCGGGCAAAGGCAGCGTGTTGTGGTCGATCATCAACGGCCTCGGCCCCGCGATCAAAGCCGGACTGGTGGACGTCCTGCTGGGTGACCCGAAGGGCGGCATGGAATTCGGCGCTGGTGAAGACCGGTTGTGGACCGATTTCCAGTGGACCGCCGACGGCATCATCACCATGCTGACCACCGCTGTGGCCGAGTTGGAGGAACGCAAAGCCCGGTTCAAGGCCGCCGGTATCCGCAAGTTCACGCCCAGTGTCGACGAGCCGCTGAAGGTCATTGTCATCGACGAGTACGCGGCCCTGTCGGCGTTCGCCACCCGTGAACAGGTCAACGAGGGGTTGCGGCTGCTGGGTCTGCTTCTGACTCAGGGGCGTGCGGTCGGCTTCAGCGTGATCGTGGCGTTGCAGGACCCGTCGAAGGAGAATATGCCCAACCGGCAGCTGTTCTCGGTCCGGATCGGCCTGCGCTTCGACGAACCGACCCAGACGACCATGGTCCACGGTCAGAGCGCCAAGGATCGCGGTGCGCGCTGCCACGAGATCCCCGCCACCACACCCGGTGTCGCCTACGTCGGTCAGGACGGCTCGAACGAGTTCCGGCGGGTGCGCGCCTTCTGGGTCTCCGACGACGACATCGACCGCATCGTCGACGCCTACTCCCCGGCTCAGCCGGACCTGTCCCCGAAAGCCGACTACACCGGCTTCGATCCCGATGATCTCGGTGAGGAAACCGACGGTTCCGGGTTGGTGGCGGCATGAGCAGCGGATTCACCGTGACCGCGCCGGTGCCTGATCACGTACGCGACGGAGTCAGGGAAGCCGGGTGGCCGGGGATTGTGCTGCCGCTGACCAAGGTCAGTGACCACACGGTGTTCCCGGTCATCACCATCGACCCGGACGTGTGGTTCGACCGCATCAGCCACGGGCAGGGGCCCGAGCTCGACCGGTCCACCCTCGCTATCTGGGAGGCGTGGACCAATGACCTCGGTGCACCACCACCGCGCCCGCCGGTGTCGATCGTCGGGTTCGTCTCGACCGCCACCACACCCACTCCCGCGCTGGACGCCCTCGACGCCATCGCTGGCTACGGCGCGGGGCTCTGGGTGAGCACCGGTACCCGACGCCCGACGACATTGACACTCACCGCGTTCGATCTCGCCGACATCTGGGTCGTCCACTCACAGCCCACCGGGGCCGGTGTGCTCGTGCGCGGCCGCCGTGGACCGATCGCAGGAGCCCACCGCATGACAGCACTGCGGCACAAGGAGGAACTGCTGTTCCACCGCGCACTGACCTCCATCGTCACCCACCCCCGCCTGCCGCTCGGAACGGAGAAATAGCCATGTCCCGCAACCTGATCACCACCGCGCCCGCCGACGTGATCGACCTCGCCTCCCGCCGTCGCTGCGCTCTGGAACGCGCCGGACACGACCCGGTCTCGGTCGCGATGGGCATGTTCGCCGACACCGGACAGCTGCCCGGCTGGGACTTCACCACCTACCACGACGACGGTTCCGGGTGGGCGGCATGACCCACACCCCGCCCACCACTGACCAGCCCAGCGAGCGGCCCCGCCTCGTCGTGCAGGCCACCGACCACCCACCCCGCAAACAGTCGCGGCGGACCCGGAAGAACCTGCACGAACCCTGCCCCGACCAACTCGACCTGTTCGACCCGGAGAACCCGACATGAACACCACCACCCTGACCACCGGCGCCACCACGGCCACCGTCACCACCGGCTCCCAGCGTCGGCGGGACCCGTTCGACCTGCTCGGCCTCGCGGTCCTGAACACCGGCTGGTATGCGGTGCTCGGGGCCGGGGTCGCGGTCCACTGGGCGATCCTGTTCCCCCCGATCTCTGCCCCGATCGCCTTGGCGGTCACTGCTGGTGTGCTGGTCGGCTGGCCCTCCGGCATAGCCCTGGCAGTGGCGTTCACGGCCGTGCTGCTGCTGTGGCGCAAGGCCCGCCCGGAGATGTTTGACCGGTGGATCACCGACCGGGCCCGGACCCGGTTTCTGACCTGGTGGCGTTACCGCCGCAACTGGGCCCGGCTGATGAAGGCCTGCCGCCTCACCGTCGCGACCGAAACCCGCACCGTGACACCGAAACTGCTCGCGGTCGGTATCGGCCACGGCACCGATCGGGTGCGGCTGCGGATGCTGGAGGGCCAGTCGCCGGCCGATTTCGAGATGCGCGCCGAGACCCTCGCCCACGCCTTCAAAGCCGAACAGTGCCACGCCAGCATCATCGGCCCCGCCACCGTGGAGCTGCGGTTCCGCTTCGGTGACGCCCGCGCCGAGACGGTGGTGGTGCTGCCTCGGGTGGATCACTGGACCAAGCAGGAAGGACACACCGCCTGATGAACAGCACGGCCTCGACCGATGCCGGGGTCGCCCCGGAGGTCCGGCAGACAGCGGCGGCGCGTCGTAGCCTGCCGGACTTCCGGGATGTCGCCGAAGCACTCGCCGCCCAGGAACACATCTGTGTCCGGCCGATACCGATGCTGGCCTACAACCCGAAAACCCTCACCGAGGAGTACATAGCGGCTCCGTGCAAGTCCACCGTCGCTTCGGTGTGCCCGCCCTGCGCCGAAAAGGCGCGGTTCCTGCGGATCACCCAGTGCCGGGAGGGCTGGCACCTCGACCACGAACCCGAAACCGACAAGACCGACCCCACCGAACACCAAACCGCGCTGCTGGCCGCCCGAGCGGACTTGTTCGACACCTACCAGCAGGCCAAGGCCGACGGTGATACCGACATGATGGCCGGGGTTCGGGAAGTCGTCGCCGACCTGGACGCGGAGATGAAAGAGTCCGGGTTCCGGGGACGGCTGCCCGCCCTGGACCGGGAGCAGAAGCCGCGGCGTGCCCGCTCCACCCGGCGCCGTCAGGATGTCCCGAACCTGCCTCGCCTGAAGGTCGAGAAAACCACGGTGGGCCGCACCTACGCCGGACATCAGCCGTCGATGTTCATCACGCTCACGATGCCGTCCTATGGGGCCATCAACCGCGACGGCGCGGTCAACGACAAGGGCGAAACAGTCGGGGACGGTTCCCCGGTCAACCCGGACAACTACGACTACCAGCGTGCCGCCCGCGATGTCGTGCACTTCTCGGCGCTGTTCGATCGGTGGATGCAGAACCTGCGCCGGGCGGTCGGCTGGAACGTCCAGTACTACGGCACCGTGGAGCCCCAGAAACGCGGCGCCCCGCACCTGCACATCCTGATCCGGGGCACGGTGCCCCGCGACATCATCCGCCAGGTGACGGCCGCGACGTATCACAACGTGTGGTGGCCCCCGCACGACCGCGACAGCGAGGTCTACCCCGGCGACATCGTCCCGGTCTGGGATCCGGTCCGGCTGACCTTCGTCGACCCCGCTACTCGTTCGCCGCTACTGGCGTTCGATGACGTGCAAGATCTCCTCGACGATGTCGACGACCTGGAACCCGCGCATGTGGTGCGGTTCGGGGAGCAGATGGACCGCGCTGATATCCGTGGTCACGTCCCCGGCCGCAAAGCCGACCGCGCCATCGGGTATGTCACCAAGTACCTGACCAAGTCCATCGCCGAAGTTCTGGAGACCGACTCCGACCGCACCCGCGTCCACTACAACCGGCTCCACGCCGAGTTGCAGCACACCCCGTGCTCGAAACGGTGCCCGGTCTGGCTGCGCTACGGCATCGTCCCCCAAGGCGCCACCGAGAAGACCATCCCCGGCCGCTGCAAAGGCAAAGCGCATCGGCGGGACACCCTCGGTCTGCCCGGCCGCCGGGTCCTGGTCTCCCGACAGTGGTCGAACAAAACCCTCCCGGACCACAAGGCCGACCGCGCCGAATTCGTTCGGCAACTGCTGGCCTCGGTGGGGATCGTCAAACCCGACACCTCACACCTGAAGCTGTCCATCGTCCGGCCCGGGGACCGCTCGGCCCCGCCCCGCGATCACCTGATCCTCTCGGCCATCGCCAAACGCAAGATCTGGCGCGCCGAGTACACCCGCGCACTGCTCGCAGCGGGCCCACCAGCACAGCAAGACAGTTCGGCAATTCCGGTAGCGGCATAGGAAGGGGAACACGATGAGTGAGGAAGAGTCGT
Organism: Nocardia sp. X0981; assembly: GCF_977089955.1. NCBI lineage: Bacteria > Bacillati > Actinomycetota > Actinomycetes > Mycobacteriales > Nocardiaceae > Nocardia > Nocardia sp. X0981. Next base: position 2,116,762 of record NZ_OZ372435.1, read on the forward strand.
ATCTGCGGGCGAAGGACTGCGAGGCGCTGACCGGGATTCCGGCGGCTACCTGGCGGTGGTGGGCACATGTCGGACAGGGCCCGGCGAGTTTCAAGCTGGGGCCCCGCCGCCGGGTGTGGCGCAAGTCCGTGGTCCTGGCCTGGATCGCTGAGCAGGAGAAGCTGACCGGCACCGGTGAGGCTGCCTGATGGCTACCCACCGTAATCGTCGCTCGGGGGTCGAAGACCGCTGGACCAGGGAGGAACGGCAGGAGGATGGCACGGTTCGGCGAGTTCCCTCGACGCGCTATGGAACAGGTAAGCGCTGGATGGCTCGGTACGTCGACGGCTCGGGGAAAGAGCACGCGAAGAGCTTCGCGCGAAAGGCGGACGCCCAGACCTGGCTGGACGGCCAGACTTCGGCAGTGGTCGTGGGATTGCACGCGCCGCCATCCGCAGGACGGGTAACCGTTGATGTGGTTGCGCAAGCGTGGCTGGCGGGGCATCCCTCCTGGGAACGTGGCACACGGTCGCGGTACGAGTCGATCGTGAAGCGGCATATTCTCCCGAAGTGGGGGAGCGTGAGGCTCGCTGACCTGGTGGATATGCACGACGAGCTTCAGACATGGGTTACTGCCCAGGTGGAAGCAGGTGCGGCCGGTGGCACCGTCCGGAAGAACCTCGGCGTGCTGTCTCAGATCTGTGACCACGCGGTCAAGACTCGCAAGATCGCGGTCAATCCGTGCCGCACCGTGGACCGGCCGAAGCAGCGACTTGCCAAACGGCGCTATCTGTCCGGCGTCGAGGTCGAGCGGCTGGCCGAGTGCGCGGGTTCCAACTGGCTCACGGTGATGGTGCTGGCCTACTGCGGTCTACGGTTCGCCGAGCTTGCGGGTATGCAGACTTCCGCAATCAGTATCGGGCGCAGAAGGATTCAGGTCGAGCGGACGATTACCGAGGTGGATGGGCATCTGGTGGCCAAGGCCCCGAAGGATCACCAGCGACGAAGTGTCGCGTTCCCGGCATTCCTGGTTGAGCCGATGAAAGAGCGTGTGGCCGGCCGAAGTGATGACGCGGAGGTTTTCACCTCGTCACAGGGTGCAGTCCTGCGGGTGCGGAACATGCGGCGGGATTGGTTCGATGCTGCCGCGAAAGCTGCGGGGTTGGGTGGACTCACTCCGCACGAGCTTCGGCACACGGCCGCTTCGCTTGCTGTGTCGCAGGGAGCCTCGGTGCTTGCCCTCCAGCGAATGCTGGGCCACGACAAGCCGAGCACCACGCTGGACTTCTACGCGGACTTGTTCGATGACGATCTCGATGACGTGGCGACGAGACTCGATACGGCCCGCACTGGATTCGCTGCGGACTGGCTGCGGACTGGGGGAGCAGGCGGACAGGAAGGCTTCGAGAAGAAGCCCGCCTGATCTGCGCAGATAGTTGTGCCCTCGGCAGGATTCGAACCTGCGACACCCGCTTTAGGAGAGCGGTGCTCTATCCCCTGAGCTACGAGGGCCGGCCGGTGGCCGGTGGGCAGGAGTCTACCGGGTCACCGGCCGGGGGACCGCATCGTGGGCAACGGTGCCGGTGACGGTCAGGCCGCGCGGGTCTGCTCGTAGTCGGCCGGGTCGAAGCGGCGGGTCTTCCAGCGGTAGAGGACCGTGGCGCCCGGCCAGTTGTTGGTGATGCGGCCCGAGGCGTTGCGGTACCAGCTGGAGCAGAAGTTCCAGGGGGTGTCCTTCAGGCGTTTCTGCAGCCAGTCGTCCCAGCGCTGTTCGATATCGGGGCGGGCGGACAGGCCGCGGCCCGGGTTGCGGCCGAGGTATTCGACGGCCTGGCGGATATAGCGGGCCTGCGATTCCAGCATGTAGACGATGGAGCCGGAGCCGACGTTGGTGTTCGGGCCGTACATCATGAACAGGTTGGGGAACTCGGGGACAGAGATGCCCAGGTAGGCGCGGGCGCCTTCGGCGGCCCAGGTATCGGCCAGTTTGCGGCCGCCGATGCCGTAGATGTTCATCGGGGCCAGGAATTCGGTGCCCTTGAAGCCGGTGCCGTAGATGATGACGTCGACTTCGTGCTCGATACCGTCGGCGGTGCGTACACCGGTGGGGGTGATCTCGGTGATCGCGTTGGTCTCCACAGTGACGTTCGGCCGGGCGAGGGCCGGGAAGTAGTCGTTGGAGAACAGGGCGCGTTTACAGCCGGGGGCGTAGTCGGGGGTGAGCTTCTCGCGCAGGATCGGGTCGGGGATCTGCCGGGAACGGTGGGCGTCGGCGACCTTCACCACGGGGGCCTGGATGCCCTGCAGGTCGGTGAGGGCCAGGGCCATCACCTCGAAGAACATCCACCAGCCGAAACGTTCGGCCCAGCGGACCGGGGGGAGGTACTTGAACACGGCGTGGTGGCGCGCGGCGTATGTGGCGTCGACCTTGGGCAGGACCCAGGCCGCGGAGCGCTGGAAGAGGGTGAGGTGTTCGGCGAGCGGCTGGATGCGGGGGATGTACTGGATGGCGCTGGCTCCGGTGCCGATACAGGCCACGCGCTTCCCGGTGAGGTCGACCGAGTGGTCCCATTCGGCGGAGTGGAAGGCGGGACCGGTGAAGGTGTCGATACCGGGGATGTTCGGCATGGCCGGCCGGGAGAGCTGGCCGACCGCGGAGATCAGGACGTCGGCGGTGAGCTGATCACCGCCGGTGGTGCGGATCTGCCATTTCGCCGTGGTTTCGTCGTATTCGGCGTCGCTGATCTCGGTGCCGAAGCGGATCTTGCGTTCGAGGTCGTATTTGGCGACCACACCGCGCATGTAGTCGTGGATATCGGCCTGTTCGGAGAAACGCCGCGGCCAGTCGGAGCGGGGTTCGTAGGACCAGGAGTACAAGGGGGACGGCACATCGCAGGCCGCGCCGGGGTAGGTGTTCTCCCGCCATACGCCGCCGAAGTCCTGGGCCTTTTCGACGATGGTGAAATCGTCTATTCCGGAGCGCAGGAGCTCGAGTCCCATACCGAGCCCACCGAACCCGGCCCCGATGATGATGATGGACGGCGTTGTCATGCTCCAAGGGTAGGCGGGCAGCGGCGGGGATCCGGAGAGAACGACGGACATGGAATCAATATTTTCGGCCACTGTCCGAGGTCTCGTGAGAGTGCGCCCGTGCATCTGCAAGCAATCTCCCACCCTTCCGTCTATTGATTCGAAAAACGAATAACAACTGTTCAGAGGCTTTGTAATGGAAGATATACATCCCACCATTGGGGCATGAACTGGGTTCGTGTCTCGTTTGGATGTCATTTCGTTACCCGGCTTGGCAACGGCCCGGATTCCGGGCTATCCAGGTTTGGTGCTCGGCGGCGATGGCGCAGTGCCGGTGGCCCGCAGGGGGCGTCGCGGGCATTGCGTCCCATCCCGCCGCCCATCGCTTCCGGGGTGTCTTCCGGGCCCGTCCCGGCTCTGTCCTGGGATTCCCTGTTTTGTTCGACCTTCCCCACACCGGACTACGCCACGGTAGGGTCGGCGAAAGTGATGTGAGTCATGTTTGGTTCTGTGTCTCACCGGACCGACCGGGCTCGTATCGCCGCCGTCCGCACCCAGATGAGTTAGGGGTAGTTTCCGATGCTGAGCACCATGATGGACGAGCAGCTGTCGCTGGCGACGCTGCTGCGCTACGCGTCCACCTTCGTCGGCGATTCCACGGTATCCACCTGGACGGGCGATGGGGTGCGAACGATGACCTATCGCGAGGTCGGCGCGGATTCCGCCCGGCTGGCCAACGCGCTGACGGATCTCGGCATCGGCACGGGCGACCGGGTCGGCACGTTCATGTGGAACAACAACGAGCATTTCCTCGCCTATATCGCGATTCCCGCCATGGGTGCGGTACTGCACGCCCTGAACATCCGGCTCTCCGCCGAACAGCTGATCTACGTGGCCGACCACGCCGAAGACCAGGTGGTGCTGGTGGACGGCAGTCTGGTGCCGATGTTCGCTCAATATCTGCCGCATCTGAAGACGGTGCGGCACGTGATCGTGGTCAACGGTGATATCGCGGCGGTGACGGCGCCCGAAGGGGTCACCGTGCACGATTACGCCGAACTCCTCGCGAAATACCCGGCCGAATACGACTTTCCGGTATTGGACGAACGGTCCGCGGCGGCCATGTGCTACACCTCCGGCACCACCGGAGACCCGAAGGGCGTGGTGTATTCACACCGGTCCAACTGGTTGCACGCCATGCAGGCGACCACCCCGTCCGCGATGGGGCTGCGCAACGACGACACCGTGCTCGCGATCGTTCCGCTCTTCCACGCCAATGCCTGGGGCCTGCCGTACGCCGCGCTGATGGCGGGCGCGAATCTGCTCATGCCCGACCGCTTCCTGCAACCGGTGCCGCTGCTGGAGATGATGGCCGCGGTGAAACCCAGCTTCGCCGCGGCGGTACCGACGATCTGGGGCGGGGTGCTCGCCGCGTTGGCCGCCGCCCCGCAGGACATCTCACACCTGCGCTCGGTGGTGGTGGGCGGTTCGGCCGCACCGCCGGCGATGATGAAGGCGTTCGAGGAGAAGCACGGGGTACGGGTGGTTCACGCGTGGGGGATGACCGAGACCTCACCGCTGGGTAGTGTGGCGCAGCCGCCGCAGGGGGTCACGGAGGAAGAGGCGTGGGCGTATCGGGTGACCCAGGGGCGGTTCCCGGCCGGTGTCCGGGCGCGACTGGTCGGCGACGACGGGAACGTGGTGCCCAACGACGGCCGGTCCCTGGGTGAGGTGGAGGTGCGTGGACCCTGGATCACCGGCTCCTACTATTCGCCCGACGGGGCGGAGGTGGACGCGGGCAAATTCGACGACGGCTGGCTGCGCACCGGTGATGTCGGCAAGATCAGCCCGGACGGCTATCTGACCCTGGTCGACCGGTCCAAGGATGTGATCAAGTCCGGTGGCGAGTGGATCTCTTCGGTGGATCTGGAGAACGCGGTGATGGGCCACCCCGCGGTGGCCGAGGCGGCGGTGATCGGTATCCCGGACGAGAAATGGGACGAACGCCCGCTGGTGGCGATCGTGCCGGCGGAGGGGGCGACGGTGGAGCCGGAGGAATTGCGCGAGTTCCTGGCCGGGCGTTTCGCCAAATGGCAGTTGCCGGAGTACTGGACCTTCATCCCGGAAGTGCCCAAGACCAGCGTCGGTAAATTCGACAAGAAGCGGTTGCGGGCCCAGCACGCGGAGGGCGAGCTGACCGTGACCACCGTCCGCTGACCTCCGGGCCGGGCGCCGTCCGTGTACGGGGGCGCCCGGGCCGGATACGGGTGCGCCGTCCCCGGCGCGGTCGCGCCGGGGACGGGACGCGATCAGCAGTTGCGCAGTTCGGGGCTCTGGTTGAGCAGCTGGTTGCGGGGGCTGATGAACCGGCTGTAGGTCTCACCGCCGACCGCGGCCAGCGGGAAGGCCGCGACGCGGTGGCAGTTCTGGAAGGCCAGTTTCACGTTGAAATGCCGTTCCAGCCCGCCGCGGATGGCATCCGAGGCCAGCGCGCGCAGCAGCTGACCACGGGCCGTTTCGTCGGGTGGGGGCACCTCGTTGTCGGCGAATTCCGCGGTGCCGGTCTTCAGTTCCTCGGCGACGCGGCTGACGACCTCCCATGCGTAGGGCAGCGAGTTGCGGACACACTCGACGAATTCGGCATCGGTGACGTCACCGCGCTCGGCGCGCTCCAGTAAGGCGGTGGGGACATCTAGGGACACGGCGACCTCCTGGGTCAACTGGTCTGCGACTGGTTTCGCGGAAATCCGCGGCAGATCTGCCGGGCCGAGTCTAATCGAAACTGGTTGTCAATAACAGTGGATTCGGGATGAAAACTGTTCGAGGGCTGTTTCTTTCGTGAATCGCGAGGTCTTCGTCCGTGGTGCCGGTGGCGGCGGTGGCGTGCGGCAGGCGAGGGGTGGTGGCGGCCTCCGGTGTCGCCTTCGGTATCCGGGAGGGTGGTTGCTGGGTATTTCCCTGCTGTGGGGCGGGAGGTGCCGCCCCGCGGGAAGATTACGGAAGAGACAATGGGTATAGCCCCTCCCGCCTCTTCTCAAACCTCGGTGACCTCGCTTTTTTCTGAAAATGTTGCGATACGGTCACGGCCCGGTAGAGTTACCGTCACAACGGATGCCGAAACGTTACGTTCGGCTGCGGCAGCAGCTGGATCCGCACGCGGCGTTCGTACCCATTTCGACCGGATAGCGAGGACGGACTTTGGCGAATCATCGATCAGGGCCCAGTTCCATCACCGTTATGAGCCTCGTCGGCGACGACGTACGGGTCCGCCCGCGGCGCCACCGCGCCGAAGTCACCGCCGTGGAAAAGGTCCGGGCGGCGGCCGGCGCCGCTGTCGCGGCCGGCGCGCTCATCGGTACCGCCTCGCAGATCGCTCCGGCCCTCGCCTACGCCTCACCGTTGCTCCCGGACAGCTCGGGCGACGAGGCGATCGAAGCCCAGCCGGTCGCTCCGGCGCCCGAAGCGGCCCGGCCCGCCGAACGGATGGCCCAGGCCGCCCCCGTGGCGGCTCCGGCGCCCGCGCCGGTTCGGGCCACCGAGGTCGCGGCGCCGGTCGCCGCGCCGTTCGGCCTGAGCAATCTGCCGCCGGAGGTCGCCGTACCGCTGGCCCAGGCCGAGCAGACCCTGAAACAGCTGAACCAGCAGTTCGCTCCCGCTCCGGCGGTCCGTCCGGTGGCCGGGGTGGTCAGTTCCGGTTACGGCAGCCGCTGGGGCGCGATGCACTACGGGGTGGATTTCGCCGACGCGCTGGGCGCGCCGATCAAATCGGTGGCCGACGGTACGGTGATCGAAGCCGGCCCCGCGTCCGGCTTCGGAATGTGGGTGCGCGTCCTGCACGACGACGGCACCACCGGCGTCTACGGCCACGTGAACGATATCTACGTCACCCAGGGGCAGCGGGTGAACGCGGGCGATGTGATCGCCACCGTGGGTAATCGTGGTCAATCCACCGGTCCGCACCTGCACCTGGAGATCTGGGACCAGGGCGGTAACAAAATCGATCCGATGAGCTGGATGGCGTCCAAGGGGGTGCCGCTGGAGTGGGGACCCTCGCACTGAGCTCGACAAGCTCGTTCGACCGGCCGATCATCACCGCTCCCGTGGGATTGCACGATGAACCGCGAACTCCTGGCGTGACCGAACTGGCCGAAATCTTCGACCCCGAATCGATTCCCGGCCGGGTGTACGCGGTACTGGTGCACCGGCCGCGCTCCGGACTCCCCGAGATCGCGCGGCATACCGGGCTGTCGGAGAAGGCCGTGGCCTCCGCCCTCGACGAACTGGGCGAATTGCGGGCGGTGGTCCGGCTCACCGACCCCGACGGTACGGCCCGCTGGGACGCGCACGCCCCGGAATCGCTGTCCGAGGCCGAGGCCAAGCGGCGCCGTCAGCAGATCAGCACCATGCACGCCGCCGCGGCCCGGCTCAGCGAAACGTTTCGCTCGGTGCGGCGCTCACAGGGCTGGAACGGCGTGATAGCGCCGGTTTTCGAACGGGCCGAGCTGCTCGCCGATTTCGAAGCGCTGCACGCGAACGCCGCGTCGACGGTGAAAATGGTGGAACGCAGCCCCCATATCAGCGACCCGGACCGCGATATCCGCATCGCCGACCTGAAGCAGGCACGCATCGCCGAGGGCGTGCGGTACCGGATCCTCTACCAGGACACCGTCTACCAGGACGCGGACCGGTTGCGGCACGCCCTGGCCACCAATGCGCGCGGCGCGCAGGCACGTACGCTGCCCGATCCGCCGTTCAAACTCATCATCGCCGATGATCAACGTGCCAGTCTGGTACTGCACACCGATGAACGCCGCTCCGACCCGATGGCCCTGCGGGTCAGCGGGTCGCCGCTGCTGGACATGCTCGTGCGCAGCTTCGATGTGCTGTGGACACTGTCCGCGCCGATCTCGGTACAGCCCGCCGCCGACGAACTCGACGAACGGGACCGGGCGATCCTCACCATGATGAGCATGGGAGCCACCGACGATACGATCGCGCGCCGGCTGGGTATGTCCCGGCGCACGGTGGTGCGCCGCACCGCGCGATTGCTGGAGCGGCTCGGGGCGAGTACCCGTTTCCAGGCCGGGGTGCAGGCGATCCGCCGCGGCTGGCTGTGAACGGTTCCGCCGACCGGGCGCGGCCCGCGGAAACGGGACCGGCTCCGTCGCCGTAGCCCCGAAACGGGGCCGGAGCAGGGCCGTCCCGAGCGGGCGGACCGGCCTTTCGCGTGCGGATTTTCCACAAGAGGCGTGCGCGCGTGATCTCGCTATGATGGCCGCACCGCGTCGGCCCGGTCGCTATGCCCCTCCGCGATATGGGGACGCAGGGGCCGGCCCGGCCCGATGCGAGAGGTGAATGCACTCGAATGGAAACTGCCCGTCGTCCTTCGCGTGGTAGCCGTCGGCGCCACCCGGGCAGCCCGCTCTTCGGTCAGCTGCTGACCGCGGCGGTGGAGTCCGCCGCCGGTGAAGTGGCGATCCGCTACAACCCGACGGGTGACCCCGCCGATCAGCGGGAAATGACCTATCAGGAGCTGGACGAGGCTTCTTCCCAGGTGGCCCGGGAACTGATCGAACGCGGCGTCGGGCCGGGCGATGTGGTGGCGATCGGGATCGCGCGCGGTATGGAGTCGGTGCTCGCGGTGTGGGCTGTCGCCAAAACCGGGGCGGCCTGCCTCCCGATCGATCCGAGCGGGCCGAGCGGCGGGATCGACCACAGGGTCACCGACTCCGCGGCCACCCTCGGCCTGACGACCTCGAAGCACCGTGCCGCACTGGGCACTTCCCTGTACTGGCTCGAACTCGACGATCCGGTGCAGGCCGGCCGGATCGCGCGCCGGCCACGGCATCCCATCACCTACGCCGACCGGGTGCGCATGCTGGACGAACAGCATCCCGCATACATCGTCTACACCACGGACTCCACCGGTGTGCCGGTCCCGCACAGTGGGCTGGGCGCGGTGGTCGCGGCGGCCGATGAGCACTACGGGATCACCGGTATCTCCCGGGTGGCCCATCTGTGCCCCCCGGACACCGATCGCGCGATTCTGGAACTACTGCTCACCTTCGGCTCGGGCGCCACCCTGGTGATCGTGCCCCCGGACGTGTCCGGGGGGAACGAGCCGGCCGACACGGTGCGCCGGGAAGCGGTGACCCATATCATCGCCACGCCGGCCGAACTGGCATCCCTGGCTGCCCCCGATCTGCCCGATCTCGGCCTGGTCGTGGTGAGCGGCAACGGGACCGGTCCCGAGCCGGCCGGACATCGGGGGCCCGAACACAGCGTCGTCCACTCCTACGGCGCCTCCGAGACCACCGTCGTCGCCATCAGCGGCCGGCCGGTGCGCGCGGGCGAGCCGGTAACCTTCGGCGACCCGCTGAACGGGTTCGGCGTTTTCGTCCTCGACGCCCGGTTGCGGCCGGTGCCCAGCGGTGCCGTGGGTGAGCTCTACTTGTCGGGCCCGGCGCTGGCGCAGGGCTACCTGAACCGGCCCGCGCTCACCGCCGGACGTTTCGTGGCCGGCCCGTTCGGTGCCGCGGCCGGCCGGCCGGGCCTCCGGATGTACCGGACGGGTGATCTGGTGCGCCGCATCGACACTCCGTACGGCACGGAGTTCGAATACCTGGGCCGTACCGGGGTGCGGGAAACGACGCCGGAACCCGAGGTGGAAGAGCACCGCACGATCGAACTCGCGAAACCGACGGTCGCCGATGAGGTCACCGGCGCAGCCCCGCCGGTGCCGGACCGGCACCCGGCCCACGGGGTCGCAGCCGAGGTGGCGGCCGAACCGGTCCGCGAAACCGAACTCGCGTACTGGCGCGATGTCCTGGCTTCCCCCGACCCGCTGCTGGGTTCCCGCGCGGTGGACCCCACCGCGGATACTCGGGCCACGGCGCGGCGGTTCGCCCTCGACGTGCCCGCCGAGATCGCGGCGAAGGTGCTCACCGAGGTCCCGGGTCTGTATCGGACCGGGCCGGGGGATCCGCTGCTGGCCGCGCTGGCGCTGGCGGTGCGGAACTGGCGTTCGCGGCGCGGGGTGGATTGCGCGATCAGCCGGATCCGGGTTGCCGGGACAGGACGGGACGGATCCGTCGTATCCGGTGCCGAACCGTCCCGTACCGCCGGTCCGGTGACCACCGCGTACCCGGTGGCCCTGGACCTTTCGGGTATCGATGCCGGCGCCGCACTCAGCGGCGGCCAGGAAACCGCCGCGCTGATGCGGTCGGTGAAGGAACAACTGGCCGCGGTTCCGTCGGGCGGCGCCGGTTTCGCCCTGCTGCGGCGAACCGAGAACGGGATCGCCGACGAATTCCGCGGTTCACCGGCGCAGATAGGGTTCGTCTATCACGATCGGCACTCCGCGCGCGATACCGCGGCCGACGGGGGGACCGGGGAACCGGGCGATATCGAGGTCGTTTCCGATCCCGCGAGGCCGGTGGACGCGGTGGTCGATATCGACGCGGCGCACCGCGCGGACGGCGGTATCACGGTGGGCTTCACCTACGCCGCCCGTATCGTCGACGAAGACCTGGTGCGCGAACTGGCCGAGGATTGGCTGGCGGCCGTGCGCGCCGTCGCACGGCACACCGAGGATCCGGCCGCGGGCGGCCTCACCCCCTCCGACCTGCCCCTGGTCCGGGTGGAGCAGGCCGAACTCGATACGTGGTGGGGGAGATACCCGGGGCTGCAGGATGTGCTGCCGCTGTCGCCCCCGGCCGCGGGGCTGTTCGTCCATTCCCAGCTCACCGCCAACGTCCCCGACGACTATGTGATGCTGTTGGCGCTGGAACTCGGCGGTGTCGTGGAGCTGGAACGGCTGCGTATCGCCGCGCAGCACCTGCTGGACCGGTATCCGGTCCTGCGTTCGGTTTTCGTGACCACCGCGGACGGCACCCCGGTCTGCCTGGTGACCGGTCCCGTCGAGGTGCCGTGGCAGGTGGTCGAAGGCGTCGGCGACTACGAGATGGCGGATCTGCTGGGGGCCGAGCGCCGCACCCGGTTCGCCGTCGATACCGCCCCGCTGCTGCGGACAACGGTGTACCGCACCGTTTCCGGGCGTACGCATTTCGTGCTGGTCGCCCACCATCTGCTGTTCGACCGCCGGTCGATACCGATCCTGTTGCGGGACCTGCTGGCTCTGTACGCCGCGCGGGGCGAGCCGGCGGCACTGCCCGCACCGCCTGCCTACCGTGAGTACTCGCAATGGCTGGCACGGCGGAACCCCGAACCCGACCGGATCCGTTGGACCGAGGCCCTGCGCGGTGCGCGGCGCACCGAACTGGCCGCGGTACTCGCCACGCCCACCGAACCGGGAACCGGTATCGGTGAACTCGACCTCGTGTTCGACGAGACCGAGACCGCCGCCCTGGCGGCGTACGCGGCCGCGGCCGGGGGCACGGTCGAAATGGTGGCGCAGGCACTGTGGGCGGTGCTGCTGGCGAGTCTGACCGGGCATACGGAGGTGGTGTTCGGTGCCGTGGTGCCGGGTCGCCCGGCCGAACTGGCCGGCGCCGGCGAGATGGTCGGCCTGTTCACCGGCACCGTGCCGGTGCGGGTCCGGTTCGAGCCCGAATGGACACTACGGGAGCTGCTCACCAGTATGCGGACCGAGCAGGCGACGCTGCTCGACCACCACTATCCCGGTCCGGCCGCTGTCTCGCCGGGCGCGGCACGGCTTTTCGACACCCTGCTGGCCTACGACCCGCATCCGGTGAACGCGGCGGCACTGCGGGCGGCGAACGGTGGCGATGACGGCTTGCAGATCGTGGAGCTGACGTCGCGGACCTTCAACCACTATCCGGTGACGCTGATGGTGGAAGCGTCCGAGCGGTTGCTGCTGCGGCTGTGGTACCGCCGCGATACCGTCGCCGAATCCGCCGCGCGGGCACTGTCCGGTCTGCTGCACACGCTCGTGAGCAAGCTGCTGGCCCTGCCCGCACCGGCGGCGGCGCTCACCTCCGGCTGGTGGCGGGTGCCCGGCGCGCTCGGTGGTCACGGCGAGCTGCCCGCCGACCGGCCGCGATCGGATACCCCCTCGGGACGTAGCGGGCGGATCACCCGGGAACTGGACGGTGAACTCCGTGACGCGCTGGATACGGTTGCCGGACAGTGGGACACCGACTCGCTCACCGTGGTGCAGGCCGCGCTGGCCGTGCTGGTGGCGCGGCTCTCGGGCGGGCGGGATATCGCGGTGGGGGCGTCGAGTACCCGCGGATCCGCTCCCGAACCGGTAGTACTGCACACCGAGATCGACCCGGCGCGCGGTTTCGGCACACTTCTCGATACCGCTCGCGAAGTCATGGTCCCCGGCGCGGTGGGGCGAGGCGGGCAACGGCTCGGTCACCTGATCGACACGGTGCGCACGACAGCCGGGCAGCCCCCCTTCCGGGTGCTGCTGGCGAGCGAACGCGAGCCCGGCGCGCTACCGGAAGACCTGGATCTGCGAGTGGATCTGGTGGACACCGATACCGGCGCGGCCCTCACCTTCACCTACGCGCGCGACCTGTTCGACACACCGACCATCGGAGATCACGCCGACCGGCTGGTGCGGATCCTGGCGGCCGTTGCCGCGGACCCCGCCGTCACCATCGGGGATATCGATCTGCTCGCCCCTGGTGAACGCGAACTGGTGCTACGGGAATGGAACAGCGCCGGCGCCTCGGTGCCCCCGGCGACACTGGTCGACCTCATCGAGGCCCGCGCCCGGCTGCGCCCGGCGGCCCCGGCCGTACGGTTCGGGGACACCACACTGAGTTTCGGCGAACTGCTCGACCGCTCCTACCGGGTGGCGCGCGGGTTGATCGCAGCCGGGGCGGGCCCGGAGAGCCTGGTGGCGGTGGCGATACCGCGCACCGAGGAACTGCCGGTCGCCTTGCTCGGTGTGTTGCTGTCCGGCGCCGCCTATCTCCCGCTGGACACCGCTCAGCCCCGGAGACGTTCGGAGTTCGTCCTCGGTGACGCCCGTCCGGCCGTCGTGCTCACTGTCGCCGCGGAACGGGACGCGGTGCCCGCGGGCGAGTCGCCGGTGGTGCTGGTGGAGGACACCGTGCGCCATTCCGCGGCGCCGGTCACCGATGTGGAACGGTACGCACCACTGCGTCCGGGCAATACGGCCTATGTCGTCTACACCTCCGGTACCACCGGTACGCCCAAAGGTGTGGCGGTGACACATCGCAATGTGGTGGAACTGTTCGCGAACACTCAGCTGCTGTTCGAATTCGACGACACCGATGTGTGGACCTTGTTCCACTCGTTCACCTTCGACTTCTCGGTATGGGAACTGTGGTGCGCGCTCGCCAGCGGGGGGTCGGTCGTGGTGGTCGACCAGCCGACCTCCCGATCGCCGGAACAATTCCGGGAGCTGCTGATCCGGGAGAAGGTCACAGTGCTCAACCAGACCCCCTCGGCGTTCTACCAGCTCGCCGAGGCCGACCGGGTCGCCGGAGACGGCGGTACACCCGCCCTGCGGTATGTGGTGCTGGGCGGTGAAGCGGTGGATCCGCGGGAGCTGCGGCGCTGGTACGAGCGTTACGGTGCGCCCGGCGGCACTTCGGTGGACGCACCGTGGCTGGTGAACATGTACGGCATCACCGAGACCACCGTGCACGTCTCGTTCCTGCCGCTGGTCGAACAGTCGCTGGACCATTCGGCCGGTGTGATCGGCCGGGCGCTGCCCGGTCTGGACGCATTCGTTCTGGACGACCGGCTGCATCCCGCGCCGGTCGGAGTGCCGGGCGAAATCTATGTGGCGGGGGCGCAACTCGCTCGCGGTTATCTCGGCCGCCCCGGCCTCACCGCCACCCGATTCGTGGCCGACCCCTTCGGCGCGCCGGGGTCGCGGATGTACCGGTCCGGCGATATCGGCCGATGGGCCGGTTTCGGCGGCCGGGCCGATCTGGAATACGGCGGTCGCCGGGACACCCAGGTGCAATTGCGCGGCTTCCGGATCGAATTGGGTGAGGTCGAGGCGGTGCTGCGGCGCTGTACCGGGGTGGGGCAGGCCGCCGCGGCGGTACGCGGCGACGGGCTCGTGGGTTATGTGGTGCCCGCCGCGGATTTCGACGGCGCACCGGACCCGGTGGTGCTGCGGGAGCAGGCCGGGGAGTTCCTGGCCGGGTATATGGTCCCCGGCACCGTCGTAGTGCTCGACGCGCTACCCCTGACGCCCAGTGGGAAACTCGACCGCGCGGCGCTGCCCGAGGCCGGCATCACCGTCCGGGCGCCCTACACGGCACCGGAGGGCCGCACGCAGACGGTGGTCGCCGAGGTATTCGCCGACGTGCTCGGCGCCGACCGGGTCGGCGCGGACGACGATTTCTTCACGCTGGGTGGTCATTCGCTGTCGGCGGTCCGGGCGGTGGCCCGCATCAACGCGGCGTTGCGGGCGGATCTCGTCGTGAGCACCCTTTTCGAAGCTCCGACCGTGGCGGGGCTGGCCGCCCGGGTGGTGCCCGGTGTGGAAGTCACCGCGCCGCGGCCTGCCCTGAACCGGGCCGAACGGCCGGACAGGATCCCGCTCTCCCTGGCCCAGCGGCATCTGTGGTACAGCGAGCGGGCGGGGTCGGCGGCAGGGAATATCTCGCTGGCCGTCGGTTTCACCGGTGCGCTGGACACTTCCGCGCTGCGGTACGCGATATTCGATGTGCTGGAACGTCACGAAGTGCTGCGTACCCGCTATCCGGCGGACTCGGACGGGCTGCCGTACCAGGAAATCCTGCCCGTTGCCCAGGTATTGCGCGGCAGCCCGGAAACCGAGGAGACCGAGGACGTACTCGGCCGGATCGGTGAACTACGTTCCGCCGGTTTCGATATCACCGCCCAGGTCCCGGTTCGCGGTCTGTTGCTCACCGCCGGCGCCGACGAGCACGTACTGGCCGTCGTCGTACACCGGATCGCCGCGGACGAGGCCTCACTGGTACCGCTGGTACGGGACCTGGCGACCGCGTATCTGGCCCGGGTGAGCGGGGAATCGCCACGCTGGCCCCCACTTCCGGTCCAGTACGCCGATTACGCGATCTGGCAACAGGCGGTGGTGGGTGTGCACACCGACGAGAACTCGATCGCGGCTAAACAACTGGACTACTGGCGGGAACAGTTGCGTGAACCCGCCGCGGCACCGGAACTGCCGCTGGACCGCCTGCGGCCGTCGGTACCGTCGCTGCGCGGCGGGACCACCGGGTGCGCGGTCGACGCCGGAACACACAGCTGCCTGGACGCGCTGGCCCGGGATCGCGGCACCACGCTCTTCACCGTGCTGCACGCGGCGGTGAGCGTCCTGCTGTACCAGCTGACCGGCGCCGGCGATATCGTGATCGCGACCCCGGTCGACGGCCGCGGAGAAGCCGTGCCGGACAACCTGATCGGCAGATTCGCGAATACGCTCGCCTTGCGGACGCGGGTGCGGTCCGGCCAGACGTTCGCCGAACTGGTGGACGCGGCGCGGGATACGGAACGCCCGGCGTTCGCTGCCGCGGATATCCCGTTCGATCAGGTCGTGTCGGTGGTGGCCCCCGACCGGGCCACCGGACTCCCTCCGCTGTCCGGTGTGGTGCTGTCGTCGCGGGACAGTGAGCAGATCGCCGTGAACCTGCCCGGGCTCACGGTGCGCGGTCTCGGCCGGGAAACTCTCGCGGCCGATTTCGAGTTGCGGATCGATATCGACCCGGACCGCGATACCGACGGCGCCCCCGGCGAACTCCGGGCCGTGCTGACCTACGCCGTCGACCTGTTCGACGAGGAGACGGTGCGGTCCTTCGGCCGCCGCCTGGAACGGATCCTCCGCACGGCCGCCGCGAACCCCTGGGTGCGGGTGGGTGCCATCGAGACCGACGACGAAGACGAGCACCGGGACGACGGAACCAGTCCGTTCCGGGAGATCCCGTTCACCGAACCGGTGGTGCCGGTCGCCACCACGGGAACCGCGCTGGCGCAGGCGCTGGGCGCTTCCGTGGAAGAAGATCCCGAGGGCCCCGCTGTCGTCCAGGACGAGGAGGCGATGACCTACCGGGAACTCGACGCGCGATCGTCGCAATTGGCGCGGACGCTGATCGGGCGGGGCTGCGGACCGGGTACCGGGGTGGTCATCGCGCTGGAACGTGGTATCGATGCCGTGGTGGCGACCTGGGCCGTGCTCAAAGCGGGTGCGACAGTGGTACCCGCCGATGCCGTGGCCGCCGCCGCGGCGGCGGAGCTGGTGGTCGAGGCCGGGGTGGCCGCGGACCGTCCGCCGACGCTGCCCGGTGTGAAATGGCTGATACTCGGCGATCCCGCCACGGCCGCCGAAACGGCCGCGCAATCACCGCGCCCGGTCACCTACGCGCACCGGATCCGGCCCCTGCGCGGTGACGATCTCGCCGTGGTGGACGCGAGCGGTCGCCGGGTCGGTTACGACCAGCTGGCGGCCGCGGTGACCCGGGTGCACGCGGCCACCGATCTCACCTACGAGGCCCGGACCTTCTGCTACGGCCGCAGCGACAGTACGGCAGCGATATTGGAGATCGTGGCCGCCGGCGCGGCGGGCGCTTCGGTGGTTCTCGTACCGGAGAACGCCGATACCGTGACCCCGGCCACCGAATGGGTCACCCATCTGTGGTCCGATCCCACGGGCCTCGCGCGGCTGGATCCGGCCGAACTGGACGATCTCACCGCGCTGATCGTGGACGGTGACTCCTCGCCCGGCGTGACTCGCGCACGGGTGGCGACAGTGCTGGACCTGCCCACGCTGCTGCGTTGAGCGCGGCCGGGCACCTCGTCCGCGCCGCGTTCCGGAATCGTTCCCGCCCCGGAGACCGGATGGTCGAACAGCGGCCGGGGCGGTAACCTGCCGGGTGCCATACCGGGCACCGGCGCATTGTGGCAGGCTGCTGACCATGCCGCGGCCCGGCCGGCGCGGCGGTGAAGTGCGATAGGCAGGCGAGGCGGACAGATGGATGCGGTAGTCGGTACGCAGTATGACCACCTCCGGAGGGCGAGGGCGGTATGACGCGGCCAGCCCGGACCCGTCCGCCGCGTACGCGGCGGCCCCGCGTGACCACCCTGCCGCAACTGATCGCCAACGCTGTCGAAACCAATCCCGACGGTGTCGCGCTCGTGCTCGCCGACGGTACCGGGCCGCTCGAGCAGGTCAGCTACGCCGACCTGGACGCTTGGTCCAGCCGGCTGGCCCGGTCTCTCATGGCCCGCGGTATCGGCCCGGAGGACCTGGTGGCCGTGGCCATACCGCGGTCGCTGGACGCGGTGCTGGCGGTCTGGGCGGTGGCCAAAACCGGTGCCGGGTTCGTACCGATCGACCCCGCCTATCCGCCGGGCTGGGTGGCCCATCTGCTGGTGGACGCCGGCGCCGTGTACGGCCTGGCGGTGTCCTGGGTGCGCAACGAGCTCCCGGACGAGATCGAATGGCTGCACGTCGACACCGTCGAGACGGCCCGCTCCCTGGAGCGGTTCTCCGCCGATCCGGTCACCTACGCCGACCGGATCCGCCCGTTGCGCGCCGAGCACCCGGCCTATGTCTGCTACGCCGCCGACGGTGACGCCGCACCGGACGGTGTGGTGGTGACCCAGGCCGGACTGTCCGGGTTATGCGCCGAACAGCAGGGCCGCTACCGGGTGGATCCCGAGGACCGCACCCTGAACTTCGCCCCGCTGCCCTCGGATTCGTCCGTGCTGGAGCTGCTGCTGGCGCTCGGCGGGGCCGCGACCATGGTGGTGGTCTCCCCGCTGGTGACCACCGCGGACGAGGTGACGGCCCTGCTGCGGCGTACCGGGGTCACCCATGCCTATCTGACGCCCGAGGCATTACAGGCGATCGACCCGGCGGGGCTGGACGAGCTGGGTGTCGTGGTGACCGGCCGTCGTCCGTGCCCGCCCGACCTGGTGCGGCAGTGGGCGATACCACTCGGCGACGGCCGGGACCGGACCCTCTACCAGGGCTACGGTCCGCCCGAGACCACGGTCATAACCACCGTCAGCACCCCGCTCTCGCCCGGAGGGCCGCCGACAATCGGCGCGCCGATTCGTGGGGTGATCGCCCATATCCTGGACGAACAACTCGCCCAGGTACCCGACGGCGCGGTGGGCGAACTGTATCTGGGCGGCCCGCAACTGGCTCGCGGCTACCATCGCCGCCCGGGCCGGACCGCGCAGCTGCTGATCGCCGACCCGTTCGCCGACGACGGTTCGCGGCTCTACCGCACCGGTGACCTGGTGCGCCGCACGGCCGCCGGCGAAATGGAGTACGTGGGCCGGATCGAGCTCCCGGTCGAGCCCGCGAGCCGGACAGCGGCCCCGGGCGGACCCACCGGTTCGCCGGACGGTCCGGACGAGGCCGGCGCGTACCCGGTCGAGCGGCGAGACGATCCACTGCCCGATTACGAGCAGAGCCTGCCCATCCGGGAAAGTTCCGCGCCGGAGGCGGATGCGCCCGCCGAGGCGGGGCCCCGGTTCTCCGAACCGGAGCCGGAACCCGCCGCGCCCACGGACGATGTGCTCACCGATGACGACGAGACCGGTAGCAGGCTCGCCTCCGAGCAGCGCGATATGGATCTTCCGGGCCGCGGCTACCTGGATATGCCGGACCGCCGGCATCCGCTGCCGGACCGTGACGACCACCTCCACGAGGCCGGGGAGCCCGCCCCGGAACCCACGGTTCCCCCGGTCGCCGGTTGGTCGCCGGATCCCGCCGACGCCTGGCTGAGCAGCGGTCACCAGTTGCCCGCTCCGGGTGAGACCCGGGCCGGAAGCGGCAATACGACGCCCGTGCCCAGCGACGCGCTCGCTTTCTACGAGAACCCCCGGGATACGGCACCGGACGTAGCGCCGAGCCGGGACAGGAGCTCACCGGTGGCCGGCGCCGCGGCGGCACCGCTGCCCGACTGGGCGGATCTGCCGCGCCCCACCGACGGAACCGTGGTGGCGAACGATCCGCTTCTCGCCCGCGGTCCGGCCGCACCGAGCCCGCTGTGGCCGGAGCCCGCCGGCAACCGGGTGAGCGAGCCGGAGCCCGAGCCGGAGCCGGTCGTCGCGGATAGCGAGCCCCCGGCCGCGGTGGAACGCCCCGCATCGATCCCGCTCTCGCCGGGACAGCTACGGCTGTGGGAGCGCAACCGTACCGGGGCCACCGGAGACATGGTGACCGCCGCGATGCGACTGACCGGAACACTGGACGCGACGGCCATGCAGGCCGCCGTCGCCGATATCGTCGACCGGCACGAAACCCTGCGCACCGTCTACCCGGAGGCCGGCGGCACGCCGCACCAGGTGGTGCTGCCCCGGGAGCTGGCGGTACCGGAGGTACTGCCCGAACCGGTACCCGCCGCCGAACTGGCGGATTGGCTGCGCGCCCTGGCACAGACCGATTTCGACACCGCCGACCCGGACCAGGTGCCGGTGCGGTTCGCGCTGGCGGAACTGGGACCTCGGGAGCATGTGGTCGCGGTGGTGGCGCATCGCATCCTCGCCGACGAGGTATCGGCCGGGTTGCTGCTGCGGGATCTGCTGCGGGCGTTCCTGGGCCGGCGCAACCGTTCGCGGCCGCTGTGGCAGCCGCTCTCGGTGCAGTACCTCGACTATTTCCTGCGCCGGCAGGCCGAACTCGGTGATATCACCGAACCGGGGTCGCTTGCCGCCGCGCGGCTCGCCTTCTGGCGGGACCGGCTGGCCGAGCTGCCGCCACCGTTGCGGATACCGGCCGACGGGCCCCACCCCGGCACCGGGCAGCACGGCGTGCACACCTTCGATATCGGCACCCGGACCCACCGCCGGATCGCCGATATCGCACGTCGTGGCGGGATCTCCGAATTCCTCGTGGTGCGCGCCGCGTTCGCGGTGCTGCTGGCCCGGTCGGCGGCGGTCACCGATATCGTGCTGGGTAGTTCGGTGCGCGGGAACGACGAGCGCGAACTCGACGACGCGATCGGGCCCTATGCCAATACGGTCGTGTTGCGCACCCGGATCGATCCGGCGGAATCGTTCCTGGATCTGGTGTACCGGGTCGCCGAATCCGATCGTGAGGCGTTCGCCAACGCCGACCTGCCCTTCGAGATATTGACCGAAACCGTGGGCACCGGCGGACCACTGTTCGATGTGGCGATCTCACTGCGGCACGACGATATTCCGCAGCTGGAGATGCCCAGCCTGTCCACCGAGCCGGTCGACGTCCCCGAGCCCGCCACCGGAATCGGGCTGCGGCTGGTGATCGACCCCCATCGCGCACCCGACGGATCCCCGAACGGCATCACCGCCGCGCTCCACTACGCTGCGGGCCGGTTCGACGCGTTCACCGCCGGTGAATTCGCGCGTCGCCTGCAGCGGGTGCTCACCGTCGCCGGGGGCGATCCGGACAGCCCCGTCGGCGATATCGATTTGCTGTCCCGCGCCGACCTCGACCGGCTGCTGGTGGTCTGGAACGACACCCGGTATCCGGTGCCCCCGGAACTGGTACTCGACGGTTACCGTCGCACGGTCGCGGCCCGGCCCGATGCGCCGGCGGTGACCGACGCCGGGACCGGAGCCGAGTTGACATACCGGGAATTCGATTCCCGGGTGAACCGGCTCGCGCGGCGCCTGATCGCGGCCGGTGTCGGCGCCGAGACGCCGGTGGCGGTGGCGGTTCGCGATTCCGCCGATCTGGTCGTGGCCGTTTTCGCGGTCCTGACCGCCGGGGGTGCTTATCTGCCGCTGGACCCGGACGACCCGGTCGAGTGGATCACCCAGCTCCTCGATATCGCCCGCCCGGTGTGTGTGCTCACCACGGGCGCGGACGAACCGCGGCTCACCCCGGCCGTCGAATCGGCGGCGCGCGGGCAGCGCACTCCGGTCCTCACGGTCGACACGGGCGATCTCGGGCAGTTGTCGTCCGATCCGGTGCGTCCCGAGGAACTGCTCCGGCCGGTGCGCCCGGGGAACGCGGCCTATCTGATGTGTGCGTCGGCATCGGCGACCGGCCCGGAACTGGTGGTGGTCTCCCATACCGCCCTCAACAACCAGATCACGCTGATGCTGGCCCAGCATCAGCTGGGACTCACCGATATCTACCTCCAGCAGAACCCCGCCACCTGCGATACCTCGCTGTGGGGTTACTTCCTTCCGTTGCGTGCCGGGGCCCGCCTCGTACTGGCGGGCACCGCGGATCCCGACCGCGTCGCGGAGCTGATCGCCACCTACGGGGTGACCGTCACCGATTTCGGTCCGGCGGAACTGGCCGCGTTCGCCGAGCGAGCCGGAAGCGTGCCGCAGCTGC
Source organism: Nocardia sp. X0981 (assembly GCF_977089955.1). Classification (NCBI taxonomy): domain Bacteria; kingdom Bacillati; phylum Actinomycetota; class Actinomycetes; order Mycobacteriales; family Nocardiaceae; genus Nocardia; species Nocardia sp. X0981. Next base: position 2,138,006 of record NZ_OZ372435.1, read on the forward strand.
GCGAAATATTCGTCACCGGCGCCCCACTCGCCCCGGAGACCGTATCCGCCGTCCGCGAACGTTGCGGTGCCCAGGTGCACCACCTGTACGGGAATTGCGAGACCGCGGTGTCGGCGACCGCCTGGCCCGCCGCGGGGTCGGCGGAGCCGTCGGTGCCGATCGGGCTGCCGCAGTGGAACACCCGGGTGTATGTGCTGGACTCCCGGCTACGGCCGGTACCGCCGGGGGTGCCCGGCGAACTGTACATAGCGGGCGACCAGCTGGCCCGCGGCTATATCGGCCGGCCGGATGTGACCGCGGACCGGTTCGTCGCCAACCCCTACGGATACGGCCAGCGGATGTATCGCACCGGTGATCTGGTGCTGTGGCGCGACTCGACCGCCACCACCCCGCAGCGGCTGGACTATCTGGGCCGTACCGACGGCCAACTCCGCGCCCGGGGGCGCCGGGTCCAGCCGCGGGCCATCGAGGCCGCGTTGCGTGACCTCCCGGAAGTGGCGGCGGCCGCGGTACTGCCGCGCACCGCCGACGCGGAAATCGCGGCGGGGAGCACGGTGTCCCGGCCCGGCGACGAACTGGCCGCCTACGTGGTACCCGAGACACCGGAGAGCCCGGACGTCACCCGGATCCGCGCGGCGCTCGCCCGGTTGCGTCCGGCGCATATGGTGCCGTCGGCGTTCCAGGTGGTCGAGCAGATCCCGGTGGACGGTAACGGCGAACCGGTTCCCGCCGAGCTGCCGGATCCCGCCCTGGTCCCGCTGCTGCCCTCCGACGCCGAGCCGACGGCGGAGGAGACGCCGCCGGTGGAGGGCCGCGCGGAACGAGAGGCGGCGGAGGTCAGCGAGGAAGAGACCCCGGCCGGGGCGCGAGCGGAATCCCCCGCCTCGGCGGGATCGGCGCTGACCGGAGCCGTCGAAGGCGATGCGGGTCCGGCGGCCGTCGTTTCCGGCGAACAGGAGATCGCCGGGGAATTTCCCCCGACCCCCACCGTGGTACGCGTGCTGGACGGTCCGGTACCGGGAATCGAGGTGCGCTCCGTCGTCCTGGACCTCCCCACCGGTCAGCCGCTCTCCCGGATCGAGGCCGCGGTGCGGGCGGTGGCCGCCCGGCATCCGATGCTCTGGGTCCGACTCGAAACCGGCGAGAGCACACCGAAACTGTGGCTTCCCCCGCGCGAACGGCGTGGCGACCACCAGTACTGGTGGCTGGGCCCCGATCCCGGCGAGAACGCGGTGGCCATCGATGATGTGGTGCAGGCGGCGGCCGATGCGCTCGATCCGGCGAACGGCCACAATATCCACTTCGTGGCCACCGGCACCGAACCGGACGGGAAACTGGTGATCGTGGCGAACGGGTTCGTCGTCGACGACCGGTCCTGGCGGATCCTCGTCGACGAACTCGCCGCCGAATGGGGCGGTGCGGAAACCGCCGCGGACCCGCCGGATTCCCGGCTCGCCCAACTCATCGGTGCGCTGGATACCCGTGCCCGTTCCCTCGAACTGCTGGACGAGGCCGGCTGGTGGCGGCAGAACCTGGCCGGGGCGCGCTCGGGGGTCGCGGTGGGCACGGCCGATCTCCGGGCCCGGCGTCGTGTTTCGCTGGCGATCACCGCCGAAGGTACGGCCGCGGTCACGGCTACCGCCGACGCCTACGACGCCACGATTCCCGAGGTGCTGCTGACCGCCGTCGCCATCGCGCTGCGCACGGGGGAGGAGGGCGCGGTTTCCGGTGCCATCGGGTCGCTCGTGCGCTGTGACGCCGACGCCCGTGTCTTCGTCGGCGGAACCTATGACCTGGTCGGTGGTTTCGCCACCGAGTTCCCGCTGTCGGTGCGGCTCACCGGTATCGACACGGCCGACGCGCTGGTCGGCGGGCCCGCTGCCGGAGCCGCGCTCGTCCAGATCCGGGATCTCTACCGCTCGGTACCCGACGGCGGCGCGGGTTATGCGCTGTTGCGTTACTCGAATCCGGAGACGGCGGCCGAATTCGCCGCGGCCGATTCCGGCCGGTTCACCCTGCGCTACCGGGATCTGCGTCCCGCGCGGGTGCACACCGACGGCCCCGCCGACGGGGTACTGCTGGCGCTGACGGTGGACGCCACCGACGACGGCCTGCTGTGCCGATTCGACTACGCGACGGACGTTTTCGTCGGTGAGGACGTGAAGGTCTTCGCCGAGCACTGGGTGCGGGCTCTCGGCGGACTGGCCGAGCACGGCCTGCGCCCGGATCTCGGTTACGCGCCTCCCGCACCGCGACCACCGGCCGAACCGGAACCGCTACCGGACGCCGAGGTCACCTCGTTGCTCCGGCCGGTGACCGGACAACCGGCGCCGGACGCGCCGCCACGGCAGGTATCGCGGGCCGCCACGGCGGTACCCGACGCCGGGCCCGCACCGGCCCCGGACGCGGCGGCACCGGGAGTCCGGCGCAATGGTGACCCGGCGCCGGGTATGCCCGCGCCATTCGAGGAGGCGGCTCCGCTACCGCGGCGCGGCACCGGTCCGGGAACGGTGGACAGTGCCGAGGAGGCCGGCCCGGGATCGGCGCCGGCGGCATCGAGTGCGCTACCGCGGCGCCGCCCGGAAGCGGACCGCGGGGACGAGAGCCCGGCTCCGGGCCCGCTACCGCGGCGTCGCCTCGGTCCGGACGCCGCTCCGGGACTCGATCTCACCGCTCCGGTGCCGGGAGCGATCTCCCCGAGTGGGCTGCCCCAGCGCCGCCCGCGCCCGGAATCGGAGGGGAACGAAGCAGGAGAGGGTGCGGGGCCGGATCGGCCGTCATCGGGAGTGTTGCCGCAGCGTTGTGCGCATCGGGAGCCGGAGTCGGGGATCGGTGCGGTCCGTCCGGAGCCGGATGCGGTGTCGCAGAGCGTGTTGCCGCAGCGTCGTGCGCATCGGGAATCGGAGTCGGGGATCGGTGCGGTCCGTCCGGATCCGGATGCGGTGTCGCAGAGCGCGTTGCCGCAGCGTCGGCCGGTCGCGGAGACGGGCGCCGGGGGAGAGGAACTCGGTGCGGGCCGACGATTGCCGGGTGCGCTGCCGCAGCGTCGCGCACGCCTGGAAACGGGACCGGGCGTCGAGGAATCCGGGCCGGATTCGGGCGCGGCTCCACCCGGCGCGCTGCCGCGGCGCCGGCCTCAGCCGGAAGCCGAGCGCGGTGACCCGGTGGACCACCTCGGTCCGCCTCCGCTGCCGCAACGCTGTCCCCGGCCGGAACCCGCTCCGGCCGCGCCTGCGGATTCCGCTCCGGCCGTGCCTGCGGATGCCGATCCGGCCGTGCCTGCGGATTCCGGCCCGATCGCGCTACCACGGCGTAACCCGCCCACCGGCCTCGTCGCCCCGGCGGAACCGGCTTCGGCTCCGCTGCCGCAGCGGTCCGAGTCCGCCGGCCCGGAAGATCCGAAGCCCCTCGCCGGCGCACCGCTGCCGCAGCGGCGGCCCCTGAGCGCGGCGGAGCCCGGTACCGGTTCACCGGCCACGGACACCGCACCGCCCCCACGGAGCGGCCTGCCGCAGCGCCGGCCGTCGCCCACCCCGGAGCCGCCGTCCGCCGGACGAGCCGAGCCGCCGCTCCCACCCGCGGGCGGGCTCACCCAGGATCCCGAACCCACCACCTTCCTGCGTCCGGTTACGGCCGAGGAAACCACCGCCTACCTGTCGCCCATCCGTGACCTCGGACTACGCGACGATACGAGCACTCTGCTGTCGCTGTTCGACGAGCAGGCGGCCCGCACACCTGCTGTTCCGGCGGTCCGGCAGGGCGCGCGGATGCTCGGTTACGCCGAACTGGACCGCAAGTCCAAGGCGCTGGCGGCGGAACTCGTCCGCTTCGGCGCCGGTGCCGGCACGCTGGTGGCGGTAGCCATGCGGCCGGGTATCGACCTGGTGGTCGCGATCTGTGCCGTCCTGCGCGCCGGTGGCGGATATCTGCCGGTCGACCCCGCCCGTCCGGCAGGGGAGATCGACGAGGTGCTGACGGCCGCGGCCCCGATCTGCGTACTGAGCACATCCGACGAGGGCGTCACCACCGGCACCGGTATCTCCGTGGTCGCGATCGATCTGCTCTACCTGGATCTGCCCACCGATCCCGCCGCTGCCCCGGTGGTCGCCGCCGACGATGTGGCCGATGTGCGCTACCCACCGGGCGGCGGGCCGGGGGTCACCAGCACCCATCGGCAACTGGTGGAACGCCTGCGGCGCGCCCAGCGCAGCCATCCGTACGACTCGTCCGATCTGGTGCTGCACGCGGCGCCGAGCGTCGGCGATATCCCGCTCTGGGAGCTGTTCCGCCCACTGCACAGCGGCGCGCAGATCCTGATGCCCGACCATCCGGGCCGAGCCGCCGACCTGTCCCGGCCCATCGCCGCGCACCGGGTCACCGTCGTGCACGTGGTACCGGGGCTGCTGGACCGCTTCCTCGATTCGGTGACCGACGGTGGCGGGCGGCCCGCGCATCCGAGCCTGCGCCGGGTCGTCGTGGACGGTGCCGCGTTGCCGACCGGTGGTGTAGAGCGTTTTCTGACGCTGCTTCCCGGCGCCGAGCTGGTCATCTGGTATGGCCACAACGAGACCGGGGTGATCACCGTGGGATCGGTCGGTGGCCGGCCGGTTACCAACGACCGGGTCTACCTGCTGGACGAGCGGCTGCGCCCGGTACCCCCGGGCAGCCCCGGCGAGATGTACATCGGCGGCCCGCCGCTGGCCTGCGGTTATTACAATGCCCCCGGGCAGACGGCGGCCCGGTTCGTCGCGACGGCCGGCGGTGGCCGGCTGTACCGCACCGGGGATATCGTCCGGCGGCGTGACGGTGTCCTGGAGTACCTGGGGCGGGTGGAAAGCGTCGGTGGGTCGCTCCTGAGCGGCTCGGCCCGGGGCGGGCACGAATGATCCCCATAGTGGTCCGCCTCACCACAGCGCAAGCCCCGCTCGCCGAATCGGCACGGTGTGCTCGGTGAAGACGAGTTGCGGGGCAACGCTACGGTAACGATGTGTTCGCACGTGACGACTACATGTGCGGAACTTCCGGGGCGGGGAGACTCCGCCCGGTTACTGTGAGGCGTTCGGGTCCGGGGCCGGTCCGTGCGGGAGGCCCGAACGAAAATTCGAGACGAAGCGAAGGTGCGAAATTGATACGTCGACTCACCCGGCGTGGCGGTAGGCGCGCCGCGGCGATGGTCGCGGCCACAGCGGTACTGACCGGAGTGATGACGGGACTGGGCGGCTCCACCGCCGCGGCCGACCCGATCATCGAGTCCAAGACCCTGCTCGCCGACCCCACCGCGCCCGACGGATCGCGCATCGTCAAGGCCGAGTACAAAGACGACCGCAGCCTGCGCTTGTACGTCTACTCCGCGGCCATGGACGAGGACATCATCGTCGATGTGCAGCGTCCGGCCGACGCCTCCGTACCGCGGCCCACCCTGTACCTGCTCAACGGAGCCGGCGGTGGCGAGGACTCGGCCTCCTGGCAGGCCCAGACCAACACTCTCGACTTCCTCGCGGACAAGAACGTCAATGTGATCCAGCCCATCGGTGGCAGCTGGAGCTACTACACCGACTGGATCAAGGACGATCCGGCGCTGGGCCGCAACAAGTGGAAGACCTTCTTCACCGAAGAACTACCGCCGCTGGTCGACGGCGCACTCGGCACCAACGGTGTCAACGCGATCGCCGGCCTGTCGACCTCCGGGACCACGGTGCTGGCGCTCCCGATCGCCAAGCCCGGCCTCTACAAGGCCGCGGCCGCCTACAGCGGTTGCGCCCAGACCAGTGACCCGGTCGGCTCGGAATTCGTGAAGCTCACGGTCGAGACATGGGGCGGTGGCGACACGGAGAACATGTGGGGCCCGCAGGGCTCCGCGGAATGGGTCGCGAACGACCCCTACGTCCACGCCGAGAAGCTGCGCGGCCTCGAACTGTACGTCTCCACCGGTAACGGCCTGCCCGGCCGCTGGGACACGTTCAACGGCCCGCACACCCTCCCCGGCTCCTATGGGCTGGCCAACCAGCTCATCATCGGCGGTGTGATCGAGGCGGGTACCAATTTCTGCACCCACAACCTCAAGACGAAGCTCGATTCGCTGGGTATCCCCGCCACCTTCAACTTCCGTGACTCCGGCACCCACTCCTGGGGCTACTGGGAAGACGAGTTCGTGGTGTCCTGGCCGGTCCTGGCCAAGGGGCTGGGGCTGTAATTCCGGCGCGCCTTCGGCGCGCGCGGGGTCGAGCCCCTCTCGGCGTCGCCTTTCCGCACTCGGGACTCGCGGCTTCGCCGCGTGCGCTTCGAGTGCGGAAAGGCGACACGGGCTCAACCCTTCGTGGGCCTCGCTGAACTCGGCGCCCGGGTAGGTCTCGTTGGTGGGGAAGTGAGTTCGGGCTCGGTGCCGGGTGTGGTTTCGGGGGAGTGAGAGTGGTTTCGCTCTCGGGCGGGCGAGCCCGGGGGCATGGGGTGAGCTCGGAGAAAAGGGCGGCGGCCCGGTCTGTGGACCGGGCCGCCGCCCTTTTGTTTCTCTATCGGTGAGTCGGCAGGGGAGCGCCGGGATACCGCTTACTCCGCGAAGACCGCTTTGCGTTTGCCCAGCATGGCGGCCGCGCCTTCGAAGAAGTCCGGCGATTGCAGCAGTTCGGTCTGGCCGGCCTTCTCCTCGGCCAGGGCGGCGTCCAGGGCGGTGAGGGTGGCGCGGTTGAGGGCCTTCTTCGTGAGTTCCAGGGCGCGGCGGGGGCCATGGGCGATCTTGTCGGCTGCCGCTTCCACCGCGGCGTCCAGTTCTTCCGTGGTGGCGAGGACGTCGGTGAACAGCCCTTCGGCGCGGGCGGCCGGGGCGGGGAGGCGTTCGCCGAGCAGGGCGAGGCGGGCGGCCAGCGGGCGACCGGCGGCCGCGGCTACGAGGGCGGCGGCTCCGCCGTCGGGCATGAGACCGATATTGATGAAGGCCAGCAGCAGGTAGGAATCGGTTTGCGCGTAGACCAGATCGGCGGCGAGGGCGATACCGACGCCGACACCGGCGGCCGCGCCGCGGATCCGGGCGATCACCGGGACCGGCAGGTCCACGATCGCGCGGACGAGCCGGTTGGCGGCGTCCATCACCATATCGGCGGTGACACCGCGGGCGCCCTCTTCGGCACTGGCGGCCAGATCGGCACCCGTGCAGAAATCCCCGCCTTCACCGGTGAGCACGACTACCCGGACGGATTTGTTCTCGGCCGCGGCGAGGAAGGTGTCGCCGAGTGCGACCATGGTGTCGTAATCTAGGGCGTTTTTGCGTTTCGGCTTGGTGAGCGTCACCCGGAGCACGCGGCCGTCCTGCACCGCGGAGAACCCCGCCGGCTGGGTGGTGGGGGAATCAGTGTTGACCATGCGCGCTCCATCGGGTGCCGTCCGGTGTCAACCAGACGCGAATGCTGGTTAACGTTGCGAATTGTGGTTAACTTAGGTTGACTTGTCGGGCGCTGTCAACACCGGCGGCGCCGCCGACGGAACGGAGAATGCATGGTCGCGGATAGCAGCCGGGTCGACCCGGTGCGTATGCGTCCGGCCGACCGTGGCAACGGGCAGGGTGGCCGGCGGCGCCCCAAGGACCGCAAGGTGCAGATCATGCGGGCGGCGGCCCGCGCATTCAGCGAACGCGGGTACTACCCCGTCGGTGTGGACGAGATCGCGGCCGAGGTCGGGATCTCGGGTCCGGCGCTGTATCGCCATTTCGCCAACAAGTACGCGCTGCTGGTCGCCGCGGCGGAAGAGGGTGCGCGGCAACTGCTCGAGGCGGCGCGCGCCGCGGACGATCCCGGAGCCGGCGCCGAGGAACGTCTGGATGCCCTTATCCGCGCGGTGTCCGAACACACCATCGAGATCCGCCGTGAGGCCGGGTTGTACCGCTGGGAGGGCCGCTATCTGGAGCAGCCGGACCGGGCCCGGATCCGTACTCTCTACGAAGAGATCAACAGCGCGTTCGCCGTTCCCATCGCCCGGTTGCGGCCGGAGGCCTCCGCCGCCGATATCGCGCTGCTCGCGGCCGCGGTACTCAGCGTGATCGGCAGTATCTCGGCTCACCGTACGGCCCTGTCCAGTGCCAAGCTGCTTCCGCTGCTGCGTGATATGGCGTGGTCGCTCGTGCGCACCGAACTACCGCCCGTCCCCGAAACCGGGGAACCGGATACTCAGCCGCGGGGCCTGCCCGTCACCTCGAAGCGGGAACAACTGCTCACCGAGGCCATTCGTATCTTCGGCCGCCGCGGCTATCACGAGGCCAGTATCGAGGAGATCGGCGCTGCCGCCGGGATCAATGCCTCGAGCGTCTACCGCTACTTCAGCAGTAAATCCGATCTGCTGGCCGCGGCCTTCCATCGCACCGGTGACCGGCTGGCCTTCGCCATCACCGAGGCGCTGGCCGAGGCGAGCGGTCGCGCCGACGCGGTGGACAAGATCGCCGACCGCTATGTGCGGCTGAGTTTCGCCATGCCGGAGATCATGCCGGTGTACTACGCGGAGTTCCCGAATCTGCCGCAGGCCGAGCAGCACAAGCTCCGGGCCATTCAGCGCCAGAACGTGCACGAGTGGGCGAATCTGCTCGACGGTGATCCCACCGAGGCCCGGTTCCGGGTGCATTCGGCGATCGGTCAGGTGATCGATGTGGGCCGGTTGATCCGTTTCGATTCGCACCCGCAGCATATGGCCCGGGTGCACGCCCTCATGATGGCTGTTCTGCTCGGGGAGAAATCCGCGTCCACGGATTGATCTCGTCACAGCGGAGGGCCGGGCGCGGGGCGGCGACACCCACCCGGGAGCGACCGGTGCCGCTCACCGGGGGGTGAATCCGCGAGCCCGTCAACCGTGCCGGAAGCGGAGCACAGCGCGCGCCAACCGCAACCGCCGCGGACTGCGGTTGAAACTGGAGAGCTCGAGCGGCTCCCCGTAACGGTTGCGGGCGATGGACAGTGTCCGGCTGAATTCACGTAGACCCAGTACGCCGTGACTGTGGCCCTGCCCGTATTCACCGATCCCACCGAACGGCAGTGCCGGAATGCCGGCGTAGGTGGTGGCGGTATTGACCGTCGCCACCCCGACCCGCAGCCGTTCGGCATACACCTCCACCTCGGCGATATCCCGGGTGAACACCGATACCGCGATGCCGCGGCCCGCGTCGTTGATCCGGGCCACGGCATCGTCGAGATCCCGGACCTTGTTCACGATGAGCACCGGGCCGATACCCTCCTCGGTGATGGCGATGCTCTCCTCGGGAACATCGGCCAGCACGATCGGCTCCACGTACGGCTCGCGGATCGAATCCAGCCCGCCGACCACGGCCCGCCCGCCCCGCGCCAAGGCGTCGCGAACCTGTTTGCGCACCACTTCGGTCTGCGATTCCATGATCATCGGACCATAGGAGGCACGCCGGTCCGCCCCGGGGCGCAGCGAGCGCGCCCGGGTGACGACGAGATCGAGGAACTGGTCGTAGACCGATGCCGCCACATAGGCCCGCTGGACGCCGGTGGCGTTCTGGCCGGCATTGGCCATCGCCCCGAATACCGCGGCATCGGCCGCATCCTCGAGTTTCGCGTCGACGTGCACGATCATGGCGCCCTTACCGGAGTTCTCCACCACGACCGGGGTCATGGTCTGCGCGCACAGGGCGATCACTTCACGGCCGCGGGCCTCCGGACCCGCGTACGCGATCTTGTCCACACCTGCCCGGCACAGGGCATCGGCGGTGGAATCGTCACCGGTGACCGCCCGCAGTACCGGTTTGTCCGGGGCGATCTCCTGCCAGGTATCGGCCAGCCACAGACCGGTCCCACTGGTCAGTTCATGCGGTTTGAAAACCACCGCGTTACCCGCCGCCATCGCGTAGGCGATCGATCCCATCGGCGTGAAAACCGGGTTCTGCCAAGGGCCGAGCACCCCCACCACCCCGAGCGGCAGATAACCCACCGAGGCCTGGTGATTGCGGGTGAGCCAGTTGGCGGCCAGGGTTCGCCGCTGTAGGGCCCGGCCGGCATTGCGGGCCGCCCAGTCGAGGTTCTCCACCGCGAGCATGACTTCGATCGCGGCATCGGCCTCGGGTTTTCCGGTTTCCTCGCGCAGGATCTCCACCAGCTGCCCGGAACGCCGCGCGATGATCCGCTTCCACTCCAGCAGCAGTCGTTTTCGAACACTGAAACCTGCTGTCGCCCAATCCTTTTCCGCCGATCTCGCGCTATCGACAGCACGGGCGAGATCGGCGGGGCCCGCTATGGGATAACTGCCCACGACCTCCCCGGTACGGGGATCGTGGGATGTGAGCACGCTCGGTCGGCCGGATCCTCCCGAACGCGCCGCCACCTCGGGCTGCGCGGTATCGGCCATGGAAGTCAGATTATGGTGGTGGTTGCCACGCCGACAAGGTACGGGCACTGCCCATCGACTGTCACTACACCGCCGACCAGGCTGGACAACCATCGGCGGTACCCCTGTGAGGAAGTGCACAGCCGGTGCCGATCGGGCGAGGCGACGGCGTGCGCTCGGGCGTGAAACCTCGGTCGGTAACATCGCGCCCGGCGCCAGGGATCATCTAGCGGGGGTACCGACGCGCCGGTCACCCCCGCATTTGTCCGGCCGATAGTGGAGAGTTGATGCCGAGTTCGAACAAAGCCGGGGCAATCGCCGGCGAGAATGTCCCGCCGCCGGAGTCCGTGCGAACCCGTGCGTCCGCCCTCGGAACCGAGGAGCCGCGTCCCGCGTCCCGTACCCGCAGCGCCGCCCCCGCCGCCACCGCAGCGGAGGACGCGGTCCGTGTGGAGTCGGTCACCAAATCGTTCGGCGCGGTGCACGCGCTGCGTGGTGTCAGCTTCACCGCCGCGCGCGGCACGGTACTGGGGATCCTGGGTCCCAACGGTGCCGGCAAGACCACCACGGTGAAAATCCTCTCCACACTGCTGCGCCCGGACACCGGCACCGCGACAGTGGCCGGCCACGATGTGCGCCGGAACCCGGCCGGAGTGCGCCGATCGATCATGATGACCGGTCAGTACGCCGCCCTGGACCTGAATCTCTCGGGCCGGGAGAACCTGGAGCTCTTCGGGCGGTTGATGGGTTTGAGCAAATCGGCGGCACGTAAACGCGCGGATACCCTGCTCGCCGAGTTCGATCTCGTCGGCTCCGGCCGGCGCCCGGTGCACCAGTACTCGGGCGGTATGCGGCGCCGGGTGGATATCGCCTGCGGGCTGGTGGTCCGGCCCGAAGTGGTGTTCCTCGACGAACCGACCACGGGTCTGGATCCGCGTAGCCGCCAGGGCGTCTGGGATCTGGTGCGGGCACTGAAAGAACAGGGCATCACCGTTCTGCTGACCACCCAGTACCTGGAAGAGGCCGATATCCTCTCGGACAACATCATCGTGATCGACAAGGGCACGGTGATCGCCGAGGGCACCGCCGACGAACTCAAGGCGAAGACCGGCGGCAGCTACTGCGAGGTGGTCCCGCTGGACCCCACCCAGCTCGGCCGGGCCGCCGAGGCTCTGGGCGATCTGGTTCCGCCCGCGGTCTCGGCCGATCTCGCGGGCGCCACGCGGCTGTCCATCCCGGCTCCGCACGGTGCCGCGACGCTGGCCGAGGCGCTGCGCCGGCTGGACGCCGCCGATATCGCGCTGGCCGATATCGCCCTGCGCCGCCCCTCTCTCGACGATGTGTTCCTGTCCCTCACCGGCCATCCGGGCCAGAGCGCGGGGGACACCACGTGAGCGCTCCCGCGGTGCCGGGCACCCGACTCTTCACCGAACTCCCGCAACCGCGGGTTTCGTCGTTCGCGCAGTGGTATGCGCTGACCGGGCGCATCGTCCGGACCATGGCCACCAAGGGCGAGCTGATCAGCGCGGTGCTCACCCCGCTGGTGTTCACCCTCGGTTTCTATCTGCCCTTGCGGTATGTGATGCAGTTCCAGGGCATCGACTACGCGCAGTTCGTCATGCCGATCGTGGTGCTGCAGACCATGGCTTTCACCATGATGTCGAACGCCCAGCTCGCGGCGTTCGAGGCGCTCACCGGGTTCAGCACCCGGTTGCAGACCATGCCGATCGGCTCGCTGGTGCCGTTGACCTCGCGAATCGCCGCCGGGCTGGTACGTTCGACCGTCTCGTTGATCGCGGCACTGGCCTACGGCCACCTCATCGGTTTCGAATTCACCTCCGGCTGGGGGCAGACGGCCGGATTCTGTGCCTTCGCGCTCGCGGTGGGTACCGTGCTGGCGATCGGCGCGGACGGGCTGGGCAGCCTGACCAAGAACCCGCAGTCACTGAGCCAGGCACTCACCCTGCCGACACTCGTCTTCGGCATGATGTCCTGTGGTTTCGTACCGGAAACCGGGTTCCCGGAATGGGCCCGGCCGTTCGTGCGCAATCAGCCCATCACCCAATTCGCCTACGCGCTGCGCGATATGGCGGGCGACGGGGTCACCTGGGAGGTACTGCGAGTGGGATTGATCTGGCTCGTCGCTCTGGCGGCGTTGTTCGTCCCGTTCGCGGTCTGGGCGAGTGCGAGGCGAGTATGAGCGTTATCGAAACATCCGCATCCCCGGAGCCGGGTACCGCCGTGGAATTCGGCGCGGCACTCGAACTGCCGCGGGTGGCGGCCCGTCCCCAGCATTCGCCGGCGCTCTGGGCGGCGCAGAGCTGGTTGCAGTGCAAACGACTGCTGACGGCCTGGGTGCGCGATCCCACCACCACCATCCAGACCGTGGTGTATCCGGCGCTGACACTGGTGATGTTCTGGATCGTGCTCGACGATTCCATCTCCACTTTCAGTGGTCGTCCGGCTCTCTACGGCACCGTCCCCATGCTCGCCCTCATCGCGGCGATGGCGGGCGCGGTGGTCAGCGCGCTGGGTTTCAAAACGGAGAAGGCGACCGGATTGCTCGGCCGGTTCTCGACCATGCCCATCCATCGCGCGGCGGGTCTGACCGGGCGCATGCTGGCCGAGGCGATCCGCGTGCTGATCACCACCCTGGTCGTGCTCACGGTGGGTTTCTGTCTGGGCTTCCGGTTCGATCAGGGGCCGTGGGCGGCGCTCGCCCTCATCGGGGTGCCCGTCCTGTTCGGGATGGGGTTCGCCGTCTTCGTCACCGCGGTGGCAACCCTCACCGAAGGCCCCCTGCTGGTACAGGTGATCGGTCTGCTCACCAATCTGCTGCTCTTCTTCAACTCGGGTTTCGTCCCGGTCTCCGCCTATCCGGAGTGGCTGCGTTCCACGGTGGAGAATCAGCCGATGAGCTGCGCCATCGAGACGATGAAGGGGCTTTCCTTCGGTGGGCCGGTGGCCGAACCGCTCATCGATACCCTGCTGTGGGTCGGCGGCGCCGTCCTGGTTTTCGGTTATCCCGCGGTACGCGGCTACCGGAAGGCGGCCGAAACCAGCGGCTGACCGGCTACCCCCGGGCCTCCGGGGCCGGCTCCCCGGAGGTCACGGCCGGGGCGAAGGGGTAGCCGGCCCACCGGTTGCGGTTCGTCCAGCCGACCAGGTCGTAACGCCAGCGGAACGGCCAGGTGTGCGCGACCGTGCCGAACAGTACGGCCCCCAGCGCCGCGTAGTCGTCGTGGGCCGAGAGCAGCGCCCGTTGACCCCGTGGCGACGCGGAGAAGAACGAATCGAACATGGCGATCGACTGTTCGGTGGTCAACCGGCCCAGCCCCCACAGACCGCGCATCCGCATCCAGTAGGTGAGGCGGGCCCGCCACGGCCACAGCGCCGCGATGGCGTCGTCTCCCCGCTGGATCGCGGTGACCGCGGTATCGGCCAGCGCGAACGAATCGGCCACGCTGTAACCGGTGCACGGGTGCATCATCCCGCCGCGCGAACCGAACGGCACCACCCGTCCGGTTCCCTTGGGCGGTGGCGCGGTGTCCAGCGGATAGTGGGCGGCCTCGCTCGGCTCCTCCCCGGTCAGCTCGATCCCGTGCGCGGCCAGACGGTTCAGGGTGCGTTTGCGCAGCTCGTGCTGCGGCATCCCACCGCGGAGCCCGAGGCTGGTCTCCTCGAAGATCACCGTGCCGTCGCCGAGCGGGACCGCGTACAGGAACGACGGGGGCTCGTCGGGTCCGGCGCCGTTCTCCGGCCGCCAATCCAACAGCAGCCCCTCCCCCTCACCCACCATGGGCGCGGCGGTCTCGGCCGCCACGAAGATCCCGTGTGCGCTGGCCGCCCGGCGGTTGCCGGGAGAAGGCATACCCCGCGAATCCACCACCACCGCCGCGCCGATGATCGTGCCGTCGGCGAGTTCGACCTCGTGCGGGTCCACCCGCGTCGCCCGGGCCGCGAACACCCGGGCGTCGTCGAGCGGCAGCGCGTCCCGCAGCAGCGGCTTCGACAACACGCAGTACGGGCGTTCGATGCGGAGCTCGGAGGTGGTCCAGACTACCGGCGCGGGGATCCGGCTCGCGATCACACTGTGCGGTAGCCACTCCGGCAGCTCGTCGATCCAGCAGGAGAAGGTCGGTGGCCACAGCCGGTCGGGCCGGGGGTCCACGGCGGCCACGCGCAAACCGGCCACGGTGGCGCGGTGGGCCAGGGCGCGGCCGGATGGGCCCAGGCCCACTACACAGATATCGAACTCGGGGACCACGCTGGCTGCCATGCACTGCATTCAACAGTGTTCACGGCACGCCGGCACCCGGGGGCTCGAGCCCGCTCGGCGGCGGGCCCGTCAACTCTTCGGGGTGACCCAGGTCGTGATCTCCGCGTGCACGACCTGGGTGCCGGTCTTGTCGTAGATCGATACCGGTACCGTCAGGTCCTGTCCCGCCGTGATCGAGGCGAAGTCCGGTATCTCGGCCAGTTCGGCGACAGCCCGCAGCCCCGTGGTCGCTTTCGTCAGGTACCGGACCTGCATCGCTTTGGGGATCCAGCGGTGCGTGGTGGGCACTGTCGCCTCGCTCAGCATGCCCATGGCGATCTCGGCCAGGTTGCACGCCGCGATCGCGTGAAAGGTGCCCAGATGGTTGTGGACTCCGAACCATTTAGGGGCTTTGACCTCGCACAATCCGGGCTCCAGGCGGACCACGCGGGGTAGTACGGTCGCGAAGTACGGGACGCGGGCCACCATCGAGAGGGAGAACAGGCCGTGGCCCAGCGGATTGTCCGGCAGCTTCCGCCAACCGCGGTAGGTGGCGGTCTCGTTCGTCATACCGCCTATCTTACTCAACGGTAAGATAGCTGCCGGGCGGACTCGCCCGGCGATGTTCCGACCACGCCCGACCCCGATTTGAATCGGCTCCCGGGGCTCGTGCATACTGTTCGGGTTGCCTTGCCCCGGGTCGCCGTCGTTTGTATGAAACGGCACGGCTGGGTGGGGTGAGCAAAACCAGCGAGTACCTCGCCCAATGCGGTGTGGGTACGTCCGGGACGCAGTTCCGAGAGCCTCGATCAGAAATTCTTCCGGGGCCGAGGAATGAGCGGAAAGGCGACACGCCCGACCGCGTGGACCGGAGAACCATGACAGATGAACAGCGGCGAGGATCGGGCGTGCCCGGTCGTGGTCTCAGTGAGACGTCATCGTGTGTTCGGGCTGTGCAAATGAAGGTGGTACGGACGCCGTAGCCGGTTTCCGGGCCACGGACGAAAGCGGAGAAAAGGACACTTAGCGTGGCGGGACAGAAGATCCGCATCAGGCTCAAGGCCTATGACCACGAGGCGATCGATGCGTCTGCGCGCAAGATCGTCGAGACGGTGACCCGCACCGGGGCCCGGGTCGTCGGGCCGGTGCCGTTGCCGACCGAGAAGAACGTGTACTGCGTCATCCGTTCGCCGCACAAGTACAAGGACTCGCGCGAGCACTTCGAGATGCGTACGCACAAGCGGCTGATCGACATCCTCGACCCGACGCCGAAGACGGTGGACGCGCTCATGCGCATCGACCTGCCGGCCAGCGTCGACGTCAATATCCAGTGACGGGGACTCTCGATATGACTGACAACAAGAGCAGGCCCGCGGCCGGCATCCTGGGCACCAAACTGGGCATGACCCAGGTGTTCGACGAGAAGAACCGGGTCGTCCCGGTCACCGTCGTCAAGGCCGGACCGAACGTGGTCACCCAGATCCGTACCGTCGAACGCGACGGCTACAGCGCCGTGCAGGTCGCCTTCGGTGCCATCGATCCCCGCAAGGTGAACAAGCCGGAGTCCGGCCAGTTCGCCAAGGCCGGTGTCACCCCGCGCCGGCACGTCGCGGAGATCCGCGTCGCGGACGCCTCCACTTTCGAGGTCGGCCAGGAGATCTCGGCCGATGTCTTCGAAGAGGGCACCTACGTCGACGTGACCGGTACCAGCAAGGGCAAGGGTTTCGCCGGCACCATGAAGCGTCACGGCTTCCGTGGTCAGGGCGCCTCCCACGGTGCGCAGGCCGTGCACCGTCGCCCGGGTTCCATCGGTGGCTGCGCCACCCCCGGCCGCGTGTTCAAGGGCATGCGCATGTCGGGCCGCATGGGTAACGACCGCGTCACCACGCAGAACCTCTCGGTTCACAAGGTGGACGCCGAGAACGGCCTGCTGCTGATCAAGGGTGCGATCCCGGGTCGCAAGGGCGGCGTCGTGATCGTCAAGAGCGCCGTGAAGGGTGGTGCGCACGCATGACCAGCTCCGCAGTAAGCACGGAGAAGAAGTCCGCGAACCTCACGCTGCCGGTCAAGGAACTGGGCGGCAAGACCAACGGCACCGTCGACCTCCCCGCGGAGATCTTCGACGTGACCGCCAATATCGCGCTGATGCACCAGGTGGTCGTGGCCCAGCAGGCCGCCGCCCGCCAGGGCACGCATTCCACCAAGACCCGCGGCGAGGTCCGCGGTGGTGGTAAGAAGCCGTACCGGCAGAAGGGCACCGGCCGCGCCCGCCAGGGATCGACGCGCGCCCCGCAGTTCGCCGGCGGTGGCACCGTGCACGGCCCCAAGCCGCGCGACTACAGCCAGCGCACCCCCAAGAAGATGATCCAGGCCGCCCTGCGTGGCGCGCTGTCGGACCGGGCGCGCAACGAGCGGATCCATGTGATCAGCGAACTCGTCGCGGGCCAGACCCCGTCGACCAAGACCGCCAAGACCTTCCTCTCCGAGCTGTCGGAGCGCAAGAAGTTCCTGCTGGTCGTCGGCCGCGAGGACGTCAACGCCTGGAAGAGTGCCCGCAACCTGGAGCACGTGCACACCATCGCACCGGACCAGCTGAACACCTACGACGTCCTGGACAGCGACGAGGTCGTGTTCAGCGTCGAGGCGCTCAACGCTTTCGTGCACGGCCCGGCCGAGGCTGCACAGGAGGAGAGCAAGTGAGCACCATCGCCGATCCGCGCGACATCCTGCTGGCGCCGGTCATCTCGGAGAAGTCCTACGGCCTGATCGAGGAGGGCACCTACACCTTCCTGGTCCACCCGGACTCCAACAAGACCCAGATCAAGATCGCGGTCGAGAAGGTCTTCGGGGTGAAGGTCACCAGCGTCAACACCGCCAACCGTCAGGGCAAGCGCAAGCGGACCCGCTTCGGTTACGGCAAGCGCAAGGACACCAAGCGCGCGCTCGTGACCATCTCGGCCGACAGCAAGCCCATCGAGATCTTCGGAGGCCCGGTCGCGTAAGCGGCGGGGAATCCAGAAAGCAGAGAAGAACTCATGGCAATCCGTAAGTACAAGCCGACAACCCCGGGCCGCCGCGGGTCGTCCGTCTCGGACTTCGCCGAGATCACCCGGTCGACCCCCGAGAAGTCGCTGGTCCGCCCGCTGACCAAGAGCGGTGGCCGCAACGGCCACGGCCGGATCACCACCCGGCACCGCGGTGGCGGTCACAAGCGCGCCTACCGGCTGATCGACTTCCGCCGGCTGGACAAGGACGGCGTGCCGGCCAAGGTCGCTCATATCGAGTACGACCCCAACCGCACCGCCAATATCGCGCTGCTGCACTACCTGGACGGCGAGAAGCGCTACATCATCGCCCCCAAGGGTGTGGTGCAGGGCACCAAGATCGAGTCCGGTCCGACCGCGGATATCAAGCCCGGCAACAACCTGCCGCTGCGCAATATCCCGACCGGTACCACCATCCACGCGGTGGAGCTGCGTCCCGGCGGCGGCGCCAAGATGGCGCGCTCGGCCGGTGCCAGCATCCAGCTGCTGGGTAAGGAAGGCCCCTACGCCACGCTGCGTATGCCTTCCGGTGAGATCCGCCGCGTCGACGTGCGCTGCCGCGCCACCGTCGGCGAGGTCGGCAATGCCGAACAGTCGAACATCAACTGGGGCAAGGCCGGTCGTATGCGCTGGAAGGGTCGCCGCCCCACGGTCCGTGGTGTGGTCATGAACCCGGTCGACCACCCGCACGGTGGTGGTGAGGGCAAGACCTCCGGTGGTCGCCACCCGGTCTCGCCCTGGGGTCAGCCGGAAGGCCGCACCCGTAAGCCCAACCGTCCGAGCGACAAGCTCATCGTCCGTCGCCGTCGCACCGGCAAGAAGCGCTAAGGAGGAGGTAAGAAATGCCACGCAGCCTCAAGAAGGGCCCGTTCGTCGACGACCACCTCCAGGCCAAGGTGGACGTGCAGAACGAGAAGGGCAGCAAGCAGGTCATCAAGACCTGGTCGCGTCGTTCGACCATCACCCCCGATTTCATCGGTCACACCTTCGCCGTCCACGACGGCCGCAAGCATGTGCCGGTGTTCGTGTCGGAGAACATGGTCGGGCACAAGCTCGGTGAGTTCGCGCCCACCCGGACGTTCCGCAGCCACGTCAAGGAAGATCGGAAGAGCAAGCGGCGATGAGCACTGAAACGCAGAATCCGACTGCGCGCGCGACCGCCAAGCACGTGCGCGTGACCCCGATGAAGGCTCGCCGGGTCGTGGATCTGGTCCGCGGCAAGCGCGTCTCCGACGCGCTCGACCTGCTGCGGTTCGCCCCGCAGGCCGCCAGCGTCCCGGTCGCCAAGGTCGTGGCCAGTGCCGCGGCGAACGCCGAGAACAACCTCGGCCTGAACCCGGACACCCTGGTCATCTCGACGGCGTATGTCGACGAGGGCGCGACCATGAAGCGGTTCCAGCCGCGCGCCCAGGGCCGGGCGTTCCGGATCCGCAAGCGCACCAGCCACATCACCATCGAGGTCGAGAGCGTCCCCACCGCCGGTGGCACTCGTGGCCGCCGGAAGGGAGCGGCAAAGTAAATGGGACAGAAAATCAACCCCCACGGCTTCCGCCTCGGTATCACCACCGAATGGAAGTCCCGTTGGTACGCCGATAAGCAGTACTCGGATTACGTCAAGGAAGACGTCGCCATCCGCAAGCTGCTGAGCACCGGTATGGAACGCGCCGGCATCTCCAAGGTGGAGATCGAGCGCACCCGCGACCGGGTTCGCGTCGATATCCACACCGCGCGTCCGGGCATCGTCATCGGCCGCCGCGGCGCCGAGGCCGACCGGATCCGCGCCGAGCTTGAGAAGCTCACCGGCAAGCAGGTCCAGCTGAACATCCTCGAGGTCAAGAACCCCGAATCCGATGCCCAGCTGGTCGCCCAGGGTGTGGCCGAACAGCTGTCCAACCGGGTGGCGTTCCGCCGCGCGATGCGCAAGGCCATCCAGTCGGCCATGCGTTCGCCGAACGTCAAGGGCATCCGTGTGCAGTGCTCGGGCCGCCTCGGTGGCGCCGAGATGTCGCGCTCGGAGTTCTACCGCGAAGGCCGCGTTCCGCTGCACACCCTGCGTGCCGATATCGATTACGGCCTGTACGAGGCCAAGACCACCTTCGGTCGTATCGGTGTCAAGGTCTGGATCTACAAGGGCGATATCGTCGGTGGCAAGCGTGAGCTGACCGCCCCGAGCGCCCCGGCCGGGGACCGCCCGCGCCGGGAGCGCCCGAACCGCCCGCGTCGTTCCGGTTCCACCGGCACCACCGCGACCAGCACCGAGGCCGGGCGGGCCGCCACCGCGGTGGCCGAGCCTCCGGCAGAGAAGCAGGAGGGCTGACCCATGCTGATGCCCCGCAAGGTCAAGTTCCGCAAGCAGCACCACCCGAGCCGCAGCGGTGTCTCCAAGGGCGGCACCGCGGTGTCGTTCGGCGACTTCGGCATCCAGGCGCTGGAGCCGGCGTACGTGACCAACCGGCAGATCGAGTCGGCGCGTATCGCGATGACCCGCCACATCAAGCGTGGCGGCAAGATCTGGATCAACATCTACCCGGATCGCCCGCTCACCAAGAAGCCGGCCGAAACCCGTATGGGTTCCGGTAAGGGTTCGCCGGAGTGGTGGGTCGCGAACGTCAAGCCCGGCCGGGTGATGTTCGAGATGAGTTACCCCAACGAGGAGATCGCTCGTGAGGCCCTGCGCCGCGCGATGCACAAGCTCCCGATGAAGTGCCGGATCGTGACGAGGGAGGAGCAGTTCTGATGGCAACCGGTACCCCGGCCGCAGAGCTCCGCGAGCTGACCGAGGAGGAGCTCGTCTCCCGCCTGCGTGAATCGAAGGAAGAGCTGTTCAACCTGCGCTTCCAGATGGCGACGGGTCAGCTGACCAACAATCGCCGGCTGCGTGTGGTGCGTCACGAGATCGCGCGTATCTACACGGTCATGCGTGAGCGTGAGCTCGGTTTGGCCACTGCACCCGCTGACAAGGGAGATGCGGCATGAGTGAGAAGGTCGAGGAGCAGCGCGGCACCCGCAAGGTCCGGGTCGGCTACGTCGTCTCCGACAAGATGAACAAGACGATCGTCGTCGAGCTCGAGGACCGTACGCGGCACAAGCTCTACGGCAAGATCATTCGCACCACCTCCAAGGTGAAGGCGCACGACGAGAACGAGATCGCCGGTGTGGGCGATCGCGTGCAGCTGATGGAGACCCGTCCGCTGTCGGCCACCAAGCGCTGGCGGCTGGTCGAGGTCCTGGAGAAGGCCAAGTAAGGTCGCTCCTCGGCTGAGAAGGTCGTAAACGTAGGGCCCGCTTCCCGTTCCGGGAAGCGGGCCTTCGTTGTATCAAGGGTCGTTGATTCTGCCGTCAGCTGAGGCTCGAGATAACGGAGGCGACTTGCAGGGCTATCGAGCATTTTCGCTCAGTTCCGGCCATGCCTCGCGCATCGTCTCGACTGCGTGAAACAGATCCTTCTCCGATATGCGCTCGAACGGTTTCCGCGGCGGCGGATAATGGTTCCGGTTCTCCTCGTACCGGTGGGGCAAATTCTGCATATCTTCTCCAAAAGGTCGGCTTGCCCGGGCGTTATACGTCGAGCGCATACGCCCGCAGCGAGCGCGGATCAGGTTTGTTGGACGCGATGCCCGAAGTCGGGTGCGTCTACGAGAGATGGGGCTGAGGATGACTGTTGCCAGCGCGCAACGACACAAGGTGATCGGGGATGTCCACCTCCTGCTCACCGACGGCCAGGGGCGTGTGCTGTTCGGCCGGCGGGCGAACACCGGATACGAGGACGGCGCCTACCACCTACCGTCTGGGCACCTGGAAGTCGGCGAATCTGTCGTGGCCGCGCTGGTGCGAGAAGCGAAAGAGGAGATCGGAGTGACGATCGACCCCGCGGCGGTGAACTTCGCTCACGTCACGCACAACTCCTCCTCGGGAGGACGGGTGGCGTTCTTCTTTCAGGTGCAGCGATGGGAGGGCGAGCCGGCGAACATGGAGCCGGACAAATACGATGACCTGGCCTGGTTCGCCCTCGATGCGCTCCCGGACCGGATGATCGGTTACTGCCGAGACGCGCTGAGCCACATCGCCGACCGGCGTCAGTTCTCCACTTTCGGCTGGTAGAAACCCACCGCGGGGTGCCTGCCGCCTCTCTCGACAGCACCCTGCGGTGGCATTTCTCGCTCCACTCACATGACGTTCCAGTAGGTGAGCGAGCTGACCAGCTCCTCGCACCGCTCGCCGGACATGAGCTTGTTCCGCGCAGCCCACGTGTACATGCCCCTACGCGCAACTACCTAGCAGGGATACTCTCTGGTCATGTCGACCGCCGCTGGTGATCCCCGGCTCGGGGAAGTGATCAAGGCGTACATGGAGATTCGGGGAATCGCGACGCATGAAGCCATGGCGCGAATCCTGGGTGTCGAGCGCAGCCTGGTGTCCAAATACGTCAACGGATCGCGATCGTGCCGGGATGTCACCCAGCTGAGGCAGTTCGCGGAGGCCATGGGGTTGTCACCGGAGATTTTCGGCCTACTCGGCCGGGCCGAGGGGGAAATCCATCACAGAGATATCGAGGGCTGGAAGCTGGTGCGACAGACACTGAATCGCAACCGGCATGTTCTCACTTCGGTCGCTGCTCGCCTGTACTGGGAGCCGAGACGTATAGAGGGTACGAACTGCCTGACCAAGCCGGGCTGGATCGCGCCGGCTCCGGTCCCGTTGGATCGTGTGCAGCTCGATCTGGTGACCGAGACCGATGAGCCGCTACTCGATGGAAGCGAGATCGAGACCGAGTCCGTGCGGCCGATGGTCTCGGGCGGAACGCGTTTCGATCGTTACAGCCAAGCTGTGCGAGCGATTGCGCAACCCGTCCTCTTCGAGAATCGGACGTCTTACCGCCTGCTCGAGGCGGAATTCGACGAGGGCGGGAGCCGGATGAGGTTCGGGCTCACCACCTACTTCGACATGATCGATATATGCGAGGCTCTCGCCCACGAGACCGCCGCTCGGTGGGTGACCCGTGATCGAGGCGAGAGAATCGAACTCCATGACCTACCTTTCCGGACGCGGGTCGGAGATCTTTTCGATACCGGTCGCCGTGTGCTGCTTCCCAGTATCAACACATTGACGATCCGGCGCGGTCCCGATGGTGACACCTTCTTCCTTCATCGGCGGGGTTCGGCATCGGTGACGCTCGCTCCTGGGCTGACACATATCGTTCCGGCGGGTGTATTCCAGCCCGCGGCCATCGGGCCGTGGAATGTTCATCGTGATTTCGACCTGTGGCGAAACATGATTCGCGAGTTCTTCGAGGAGTTGTTGAATGCCCCAGAGCATGATGGCAGTAGGGGTACGTCAGTTGACTACACCGCGGAACCCTACCGGACTCTCTCGGAGGCGCTCGAGAAAGGGAGCGTCCGAGCGTGGTGCTTCGGCCTCGGTCTGGATCCCCTGACCCCCGCGGGTGAGATTCTGACGACTGTTGTTTTCGAGGCGGATGTTTTCGATCGAGTTTTCGCGGGGCTCGTCTCCCGCAACGCGGAGGGAGAGATGTACGTGGCCGCTGATGGGACGGTGGGATCCAGCTGGACCGCGGAAAACGTGCGCCGGGTGCTCAATCACGAACCACTTGCCGCGGCGGCCGCTGCATGCCTGGCCCTCACCTGGAAGTATCGTGATCAGCTGCTGCCCTGAGGCGAGGAGGACAGTGTGCGGATTCTCGTGACCGGAGCAAACGGTTATCTCGGCCGGGCGGTTGTGGGTGCCCTGAGCAGGGCAGGACACGACCCGGTAGCAATGACACGCACAAAGCTGCCGATCGGTGGGCAAGCGATCCGGGTAGCCGACCTGCTCGACGGTGTCGAGCTCCGGAAGGCGCTCGAGGGAGTCGATGCGGTATGCCACCTTGCTGGTCTCACGCGTGCCCGGGAGTCACTGGAGCAACCGCTGCGGTACTTCCAGGTGAATACCGCGGGGACTGTCGAGCTCCTGGACGCAATGGCTGCCGTTGGGGTTCCACGAATCGTTTTCGCCTCCACGGGAGCCATATATGGCTCACCGGAACATCAGCCGATGACCGAGGACACTCCGGACGCGCCTCCCCATCCTTACGCTGCCAGCAAAATGGCCGCTGAGCTGGCGATATTCGCACAGTCAAGGACCGGTCGACTGTCAGCGACGGTACTGCGGCTGATGAATATTGCCGGTGGCGCGGACCTCGACGTCACCCGGCTGGTTCCCCGGACGATTGCCGCGGCGGTCGACGACTCGGTGTTGGAGGTCAACGGTGATGGCCGGACTGTGCGAGATTACCTGCACATTGAAGATGCCGCGGCAGCGTTCGTAGCTTGCTTCGCCCGTATGCCGCCGCTAGGGGAAGCCCGGCGCTACATCGTAGGAAGTGGGCGCGGCACCAATATCCTCGAGGTCATCGCTGCCGTCGAAGAGAGCACTGGTCGGCATATCAGACTCCTACACAAACCCCCAGCACCCGAACCCCCGATTCTGGTCAGTGACCCTGCCAAAGCGAGGGACGAATTGCTGTGGTATCCGACGTGTTCAGGGATTCAGGACATCATTCGCGATTCGTGGCCGGCGTCGCCGGATGGTTGAAGACGTCGAGTAGGGAGCTGACCGAACTGCTCGGGTGACAAAGTGTCACACCGGATCATGCGTGACAGTTGCGAACCTTTGTACATGGCTACCGCGCATTCTTCGACGAATTTCAGCACCCCACCTGTGGCGCCTCTTCCAGAGGAACTTCTGTTCCCCCGCGTTTCCGGCGGAGCGACTTCGATGGCGACTGTGCTTCTCTGCTCCAGAGAAAGCGAATGCTACGACCCTGGTGTGTTGGGGGAGGTGTTGAAGGGGCTCCGCGCCTTCGCATCGCGCGGTCAGCTATCTCACCCACAGGCGGAGGTCGATGCTGTGATCGCCCGCTGGCGTGCCTCCCATACGAGCGACCAACGCGCATGACCGATTCGCAGGAACACGGATGTGAGCTTGTACCGGCAATTGCGTATCTACGCACAGACCTCAGCGGACATGGGCAGCGGCTGGACGAGTGCCGAATGAGGCGGCTGGCCATTCGGTTCGGGTATGACGTCTGCGGTGTACTCCGTGTCGACAGGACTCGGTCGCAGCGGCTGGTGCTCCTGGAGGACCAGATCAGAGTGACCAGGGCTGAAGCGGTATTCGTCCCTACGGTTGATCATTTGGATGGACAATTGGGTCGAATTGTGGCCCAGGTCGATGTGATCGAGCAGAACGGCGAGACATACGCTCGCTGGTCTCCGGTCGCTCTGATGTTGGGTGACGTGTTGCTCATGCGGTCTGTCGAGTAGGCGACCGAATCGAGTTCTGCGCATGGAATGTTCTAGTGGTTCTCGCAGTCGTCGCGGAGACGGACACCGGCCGCTACACCCCGGCAGAATTGCTGAAATATTCGGCGGTGGACTTGACCGGCGGCGGGGTCGATGGGGCGATGTTCGAGCGTGATGAGTTCAATTTCTCGACGAACATCCAGTTCAGCGATGCACCGATCGAGGTGGTGCGGGCGAAGTTGGTCGCGCTGGCGCATGCCCAGTACGACCGTTCGCGCCGTTAAATGGAAGCGGATGCCGATGCCCAGCCGATCTCGCTGAATGCCTCTCTGTTCGCACCGTCGAGGTAGGCGCGGATGCCGGCGGCTGGGTAGGCGATGAGGTTGTCGGGGAGTTGATCGACCGGGAACCAGCGCACGTCGCTGCACTTATCGGGTTCCTGGTTGGTCGGCTCTCCTATCCACTCGGAGGCTTCGAAGAAGACGCCGAGGCGGGGTTCGGGTCCAGAGTTCGCGACGTGGGCGGCGTGGACGAACCGCAAGTGGGCGGGGTCGATGACGACGCCGATTTCCTCTCTGGCTTCGCGGGCGGCGGCGGCGGTCAACGGCTCCCCGGCATCGACTTTGCCGGAGGGCAGGTGCCATTCTCCGTCGAAGGCACCGCCGCGGCGCTGGGTGAGCAACAGCCATCGGCTGCGTACGAGCAGGACGTGAACGTCGATAACGTGGCGATCGACCACAGTTATGGTCCTTCCTGGTTGCCGTAGATCGGCGGTGACGCTATCGGGACTGCCCGGACCTCGCATCTTGGACGATATCGAGCACCCGATGTGGGTGCGGTATGGGTGGTACCATATATGGCATGATAAAGACGACCGTGTACCTCCCTGATGACCTGGAGGTCCGGCTCGATGCGGAAGCTGCGGCCACCGGTGTGAGCAAGGCGGAACTCATCCGTCGCGGTATCGCAATGCTGCTGGATGCTTCCGACCGTCCACGGGACAGTGCGCCACTCCCGGTCTTCCGTAGTGGGCGTTCACGTGACGTCGACGAGATGCGCGATGACATCTATCGCCAGATCAAGCAGCGGTCGGCCCGCCGGTGATCATCGTCGCCGATACCTCTGCTCTTTTCGCCGCATTCGACGCAGATCAGGACGAACACGAACAAGCGCTATCGGTGATGGAGCGCGAGACGCTGATAATTTCGCCGCTAGTGCTGACCGAACTGGATCACTTGACGCGTCGTGACCTCGGCTTCTCCGCGGCAATGAAAATCACCGACGCGTTGCTGGCCCGAACGATCGACGGAAGCTACCGGCTTGCCGAATTGAAGCACGCCGACCTGTCCACCGCGCAATCGGTTCGAGCCGAATATGAAGGGCTGCAACTCGACCTCGCCGACGCGGTCGGGGTCGCGCTCGCCGACAAGTACAAGACCGACCGCGTCTTCACTCTCGATCAACGCGACTTCCGCGCGATCGAGCCGCTGACCCCTGGTCTGCACTCGTTTCGCATTCTGCCCGCTGACGGGTAGTTCCTACGTCAGAGCCGAGAACGGCTCGTTCCTACGCCGCGCCGGGCACAAGGTCGTCGAGGCCGGCCGCCCCGACCGGCGGCTGCGGCGACTGAACGGCAAGTCCGGCACCCTCGACGCCGAGAACGCCGCACGCGCTGTCCTGGCCGGATTCGCCACTACCACCCCGCAACTACTCGGACCGCTTGGAATCGGCGTGGACACGGCAGCGGAGATCCTGCCACCCACTACGCTCGACAACCAGCCCAGCTGTCGGCCGGGCTGCCACACCGATAGGTCGCCGGACTCACCGGGGAGATTCATTATCTCTTCATCGGCCGCACCACGGTGTGCGGCCCTCGCGGGCCGCCGGAGCGGGAGACCATGGGCGGTCGGAAAACCTGTTGGCCGATGGCGGCGGGCATTGCTACCTTTTCGGAGGCCGTGCCAGAGAACGAGGAGGTGGTATCCGTGAACGCAGTATCGATACGGGTGCTCCCCGCTGGGGTCACGGTCGGGCGATAGGTCGTCCGGGAGCGCCGCTTCAGAGCACTCCCGAAAGGCACGACAATGCACTTCACTTCCGAACAGCGCCTCGACGACGGCGTTGTCGAACGCCGGTTCGCCCTCGGCGAGATCACCGGCATCCTGTGGACGCCCGCGTCCGTATCCGTACCCGCGCCGCTGATCCTGGTCGGCCATCCCGGTGGATTGGACATGATGTACCCGCGCCTGGCGGCCCGGGCCCGGCAGGCCGCAGTCGCGGGCTTCGCCGGGGCCACCATCGAGCTCCCCGGCGGCGGTGATCGGCCCCGCATCGCCGCCGTGGAGCAGGCCCGGGCCGAACTGCGCCGGGCAGTGGCGGCCGGTGAGTCGCCCGCCGACGAGATCGTCGACCGGCTCGTCCTCCCGCTGGTCGACCGGGCGGTGCCGGAATGGCAGGCCGCTGTGGACGACCTTCTCGAGTTACCCGAGATCGGCGGTCCGGTCGGGTATTCGGGAGGGGTGATCTCCATCGGTGTCCGGTTGGCGGTGGTCGAACCGCGTGTCGCGGCCGCCCTGCTGTTCGCCGGGAGTTATGTTCCCCGCGTCATATTCGAGGAGGCCCGGCAGGTCACCATTCCGCTGCAGGTCCTGTTGCAGTGGGACGACGAAGGAAACGACCGGCAGCAGGCGCTGGATCTGTTCGACGCTTTCGGCTCCGCGGAGAAGACGCTGCACGCCAATATGGGCGGGCATACCGGTGTCCCGCGATTCGAGGGGGATGATGCCAACAGGTTCTTCGCCAGGCATCTGAGGTGAGACGGGTCGTGATCCGGACGGCCGATAGGTAGGTCACGGCGTCTCGCGGAGACCTCGAAGGCCCTGGATGAGGTCGGTCGCCGGCCGGACCGCGGCGAAACCCGCGGTCCCGCTTTCCTGATCGGACGGCGGGACTGCGGCGCTGGGCCGGCGTCGTGGCGGTTACCCGCGTAGCGAGCCGATGGAGTACACGGTGTCGATGAGCCGGGTGAATCTGCGGGTCAGATCCGCCGCCGACTCCTCCGGATGCCGGTGAGCCCATGCCATGATCGAGTCCACGATCGCTGTCCAGACCTGTGCCAGGGCGTCCACATCACGTTCGTCGGTATCGCCCAGCGAGTGCAGGAGCCGGCGCACGCCCGATACCGCGTGTTCGGCGATCCGCTCCCGATAGTCACGGACCGGCTGTCCGGCGGCGCCGGTCTCGGGGGCGGTGGAATCGTGGATTATCCGCCACGCGGTTCGCTCGGGGCCGAGGGTGTCGAAGATTGCGCGTAATGCGTTGGCGGGCACCTCGAATGGTGCCGCGTCGCTGCTCATCTCCCGGTCCAGGCGTTCGAGTAACGGCTCGGCCACCACCGTCAGGCATTCGCGGTAGAGCTCTTCTTTCGAGACGAAGTGCTGATACACGAGTGCCTTGGAGATACCCGCACCAGCGGCGATGGACGCCACGGATACCTTCGCGAAGCCCCGCTCGGCGAACTCGCGCAGCGCGACGGTGAGGATCTCGCGGCGGCGATCGTCGGAGGGCATGCCCTTGGTGCCCAGGCCGGCTGCCGTTGACATGGACCAGAACTTACCCTATGGTCACTTCCACTGAAATGACCATAGGGTCACTTCATGTGCGTGGGAGGTACACAGGCCATGACCCTGTGGGAACAGATCAACCAACCGGTCACCTACGCCATCCCGTTCTTCGTGCTGGCGATGGTCCTCGAGATAGTGGCGCTACGCGGGCACCCGGAGGATCGGACGGGCTACGAGAAAGTCGACGCCCGCAACAGTCTGGTCATGGGCGCGGTATCGGTGTTCATCAGCGGCGCGGCCAAACTCGTCGCACTGGCGGGGTACGCCGTGCTGTACGTCCACGCTCCCTGGCAGCTGGATCCGCGCAACCCGCTGTCCTGGGTGGCGGTCATGCTGGGGGTGGACCTGCTCTGGTACCTCTACCATCGGGTATCGCACCGGGTTCGGCTGGTCTGGGCCGCGCACCAGGTGCACCACAACAGCCGGTACTTCAACTACGCCACCGCGCTGCGGCAGAAATGGAACCCCTGGTTCGAACTGCTCTTCTGGACCCCGTTGCCACTACTGGGTGTACCCCCGTGGATGGTTTTCACGGCGTGGTCCTTCAATCTCGTCTACCAGTTCTGGGTACACACCGAAACGATCGGTACCCTGCCGCGCTGGTTCGAGTTCGTCTTCAACACTCCCTCCCATCACCGGGTGCACCATGCCAGCGATCCGGAGTACCTGGATCGTAATTACGGTGGCATCCTCATCCTCTGGGATCGCCTGTTCGGCACCTTCCGGGCCGAAACATTCCGCCCCACCTACGGGCTCACCAAGAACATCGAGAGCACCGATGTCCTCGTCCTGCAGTACCACGAATTCGGCCGGCTGTGGCAAGACCTGCGCTCGACCGGCCGCTTCCGGGATCGGCTCGGCTACCTCTTCGGACCGCCCGGCTGGCAGCCGCCCGATCAGCGGGTACCGGTCACCTCCGCCGAGGGGTAGAGCGTTTCGGGATCCGCGGTGATTTCACGCCGGTACCGCTCGCCCCACGCTTCGAGCAGCCCGGCCACCGGTCGCAGGCTCGCGCCGAGCTCGGTGAGATCGTATTCCACCTTCGGCGGCACCTCGGCGTAGACCGTGCGGCGGATCAGGCCGTCGGCTTCCAGTTCGCGGAGCTGGCGGGTGAGCATGCGCTGGGTGATGGTGGGCATGGCACGGCGGAGTTCACCGAAGCGCAGCGTGCCGTCGAAGAGATGGTTGACGATCGCCATCTTCCATTTGCCGCCGACCACCTCCATCGCCGCTTCGACGGTGCAGTAATCCGGTGTATCGCCGTGCATGTGACCTCCATAGGTATACGAAATGTGCCTACCGCACAAAAAAGACCGTACTTGTACGAATAGGTGATAGCGCGGAATCTGTTCCCTATCGAGTAACCGGTGAGTGTGAGGAGTTCCCGTGACCATCCATCCCGTTCTGTCCGAGGTGCGGATCGGCGCGCTGCGGTTGCGCAACCGGGCGGTCGTGGCACCCATGTCGCGGGTCAGTACCGCGGGCGATGGCGTGCCCACGGCCGCTATGGCGGAGTACTACGCGCGGTTCGCCGCGGGCGGGTTCGGACTGATCATCACGGAGGGGACGTATACGGACGAGGAGTTCAGCCAGGCCTATCCCGACCAGCCCGGAATCGTGACCGCGGACCAGCTCGGCGCCTGGCGGGTGGTCACCGACGCGGTACACGCGGCGGGTGGGGTGATCGCGCTGCAGTTGATGCACGCCGGGGCGCTCGTCCAGGGCAATCGTCACAGTGGCCGGGGTATCGCGCCGTCCGCGGTACCACCGAAGGGTGCCAAGATGTCGGCCTACGGCGGCGAAGGCCCGTTCGCGGTACCGGAGGCGGCGACCCATGAGGACATCCACCGGATCGTGGGCGGGTTCGCCGCGTCGGCCGTACGGGCCCGGACCGCCGGATTCGACGCTGTGGAGATCCATGGTGCGAACGGGTACCTCATCGACCAGTTCCTCACCGACTACACGAATCGGCGGGACGACGAGTACGGTGGCGACCCGGCCGGACGGGTGCGGTTCGCGGTGGAGGTGGTCCGGGCGGTCCGGGCGGCGGTGGGGCCGGCGTTCCCGGTGGGGTTGCGGCTCTCCCAGACCAAGGTCAACGATTTCGGCTACCGCTGGTCCGGGGCGGCCGAAGCCGAAACGATCTTCCGCGCGGTCGGTGCGGCCGGGGTCGACTACCTGCATCTCGCGAGTGAGGGGCGGGACTGGTACGAGACCGCCGTCCTGGATACCGGAGCGACCGTCACCCGGCTGGCCAGGGCGATCACCGGGCTCCCGGTGATCGCCAACGGCGGTATGCACGTACCCGATCTCGCCCATACCGTCCTCGACGAAGGACACGCGGACCTGGTGGCGCTCGGCCGTGGTGCGCTCGCGAACCCGGACTGGCCGCAGGTGATCGCCGCGGCGGCCCGGCCGGCCGAATTCGATCGGACGATGCTCGACCCCGAGGTGACGCTCGCCGCTCAGCGATCCTGGGAGCGAGCGCGGCGCGAGCGGGTCGCCGCGGGCCGATAGCGCAGTGGCGACAACCGAGGGGCGGATACGGACGCGGCCGGTGTGCTGTTCGGCCGAAAACGGCCGATATGTGACACCGGGGCCCGAGATGTGTTCTACCCCAGTAAGGTTCGTATTGATCCGGACGGGTTGACAGGGTGGCCGGGTGACGGACATTTCCTCCACCCTGTTTCCTGTCGCGGCGTCGTTTCCGCCCCTTGAAATGTGATATAGGGGAGGGCGGTTGACGGGGTGGGGAGGGTCGGCGTTACGGTGTACGGGCTATGAGGGACGCTGCGACAACGATTTCGGGGGCCTGGCGGATCGACGACGGTACAGCGGTGACCTTCCGTGATGCCGCGGTGGCCTGGGCGATGGCCGCGCACGAGGTGCTGGCCGAGACCGCGACGGAGTACGGGTACTTCGTCACGGTCCAGGAGCTGGCCGACCGGGTGCAGGAGATGTCGGGGGTGCGCACCGACGCCCCGACCCGTACCTGGATGGACGCGATCCTGCGTAAGGTGGCCAGACGCTGCCACAACGCCGGTGAACCGCCGTTGACCGCGCTGTGCGTCAAGCGAAACCTGAAGGTGAGCGACAGCTACAAGTACGTCCTCGAATTGGCCGCGCTACCGGTGCCGGCCGATATCGAAACCCACGCCGCGTATGCCCGTTGGGCCTGCTACGCGGCCTACGGCGCCGATGTACCCGCGGATGGCGGCACCCCGCCGCCGCTGATCCCGCGCGGCGGGTCGGCCAAGCGCGGTGGCGCCACCACCCGCGCCGCCGCCCCCAAATCGGATCCGGGCGCCCGTACGGTCGTGTGCTCCAACTGCTTCATCCAGCTACCCGCGACCGGTATCTGCGAGCACTGCTGACGGCAGGTCCGCCGTGGCCTCACGCCAGGGTGGTATGCCAGACGAGGGCCGCGGCCAGCGCGCCGGCGCCGTTGACCGCCCAGTGCAGGGCGATAGGGGCCAGCAGGCTGCCACTGCGGTGGCGCAGCCAGGTGAACACGACGGCGGCGGCCGTGGTGGCGACCACGGCGAGCAGTACTCCGGCGACCCGGCCGAGCAGACCGTCTCCGACCAGGCCGGAGAGGCCGCGGTTACTTGCGGTGAGGCCGAACGACGAGGCGATATGCCAGAGTCCGAAGAGCAGCGACCCGGCCGCGAAGACACCGCGGGCACCCCACAACCGGTCCAGGGTGCCGTGCAGGACCCCGCGGAACGCGAGTTCCTCCGGAATAACGGTTTGGAGCGGGATCACGATCATCGAGGCGATCAGGGCGCCCGAGATGGTGGCGTAACGGTCGGCCAGCAAGAACGGGCGGGTCAGCGGTAACGCGGCTCCGACGGCCACCACCGCCAGTACGACGCCGACCGCGGCGAGCGCGTACTTGGTCCCGGTCCGCCAGTGCCGTGGCGACAACCCGAGCTCCGACCAGCGCAGCCCGCGGTGGCGCATGAGTCCCAGCAGCACCGCGGCGGCGACCGGCACACTCACGATATTCGCCCATACGGTGGTGAAATGGGCGATCAGATTGGTACAGGCGAGTACGACCACGACGACCGCTACATCGGCGTAGGCATGGGCTCTGGACCGCGGAGCAGCCGTTTCCTCGTACACCGGGTGGAGCATTCGGGCCAGTGTACGGGCCGGGGTGAGGCGGCCCGTGCGGGTGGAGACGTATCTTCTCTCCTCGGGCGGGCCTTCGCCGGCTCGGCTACCATGTGCCGCGCGTGATCCGATGGGCCGGTGCGCGTGCTCGGATCGATCAGGGGAAGTGGGTTGTGATGGCGACCGGCGTGTATGCCGATCGATGGACGGAGCGCGTATCGAAGCGGACCGCCCGGTGGCTGCTCACGCTGGGGCTGTTGCTGCTGGGAGCGGTGGTGCTCACCGGCGACGATACGCGGATTCCCTACTACAGCCAGGAGCTCCGCTGGGAGCCCTGCGCGACGCCGTCGGTCACCACGCCGGGTCTGGAATGTGCGAAAGTACTGGTACCGCTCGATTACCGCGATCCGGACGGCCGGGTTCTCACCGTGGCGATCTCCCGGGCGCCGGCCACCGACCCCGCCCGGCGCCGGGGCATTCTGCTGTCCAATCCGGGTGGTCCGGGTGCTTCGGGCCTGGACAGCCCGAGCCTGCTGGGCGACGTACTCGATCCGGAGGTGCGGGCACAATACGATCTGATCGGGATGGACCCGCGGGGTGTGGGCGCGTCCGACGCCCCGCCTCGCTGCGGTTGGCGGGTGGGGGAGGCGATTCGTTCGGCCGGTCCGTCGGGGGCCGGTTTCGACGAGGAGGTCGCGCTGGCGGCCGAGTCGGCCGCGGCCTGCCTGGATACCGACCCCGGGAAACTGCGGTTCCTGACCACGCGCAATACGGCTCGCGATATGGATCTCATCCGGGCGGTCCTCGGAGAGGAGAAGCTCAGTTTCTTCGGGCTGTCCTACGGCACCTATCTCGGCGCGGTATTCACCCAGATGTTCCCGGATCGCACCGATCGTATGGTGCTCGACAGCGCGATAGATCCGGACCGGTACTGGACCGGGCTGGTCCAGGATTGGGGCGCGGCCGACGAGAGCGCGTTGGACGATTGGGCGGTCTGGGCCGCGGAGCGGCACCCGACCTACCGGCTCGGGCGGACCGCGGCGGAAGTGCGGGGTACGGTCGAAGCCCTCTATCAGCATGTCGCGCGCCGTCCGGTCGTGCTCGACGGCTATCCGGTGGACGACCGAGTGTTCCCGTTCCTGCTGCACACCCTGCTGCGCAGCTTCCAGGTGAACGCGACACTCGCCGCGACCGTCCGGGATATCGCCGACGCCACCGCCGGCAAAACGCAGAGTTCGCCCGAATCCGGTCTCGCGGAGCTGCTGGAGGGGTTGTACACCGGTGAGAACTCCGCGCTGATGGTGATCGCGTGCGGAGATACCGAGGCCCCGCGCGATCCGCAGTGGTATCGGCGGCGGATCGAAGATACCGCCGCAACCCAGCCGGTGTTCGGCGCGCTGGCGGGCAATATCGGGCCGTGCGCGTTCTGGCCGCGGCCGGTGGAACCCCCGACCACGGTCCGGAACGCGGTTCCGGTGCTCATCACGCAGGCGGCCGAAGATCCGCGGACCCCGTACGCCCATGCGGTGAACCTGCACCGGTATCTCACCGCGTCGCGGTTGGTGACGTTGCGGGACACCCGGATTCATCTGACGTTCCGGCCGGGGCTGAGTGCGTGTGTCGGCGATGCCATCAACGGTTACTTCCGGGACGGACGGTTACCGCCCGCGGATATCGAATGCCGTCCGGATGGTGCGGTTCAGTGAACGGCGGTGGGCGGGGCGGCCCAGCTTTCCGGCGAATGCCAGGCCTGCAGTGTCCGGCCGCTGGCGAATCGGCGGAGTTCACCGGTCACCGGGTCCGTGAATTCGAGCCCGGCGGCGAGCAACTGCAGTGGCCGGGTGAAATCCTCGATATGTTTGTCGGTGATCGTGGGATAGAAGTCGTCGCCCAGGATCGGAATGCCCAGGGAGTTCATATGCAGCCGGAGCTGATGGGTACGCCCGGTCTCGGGTAGGAGCCGGTAGCGGGCGAGTTCGCCGCGGTGCTCGAGTAGTTCGATCCGGGTGCGCGCGTTCGGCGGGCCGGGTACCTCCTGCGCGGCCAGGATGTGTTTCTCCTTGACGATCCGGCTTTCCAGCTCGATCGGGAAGTCGAGTTCGGGCCGGTATCCGGCGACGGCTTCGTACCGTTTGCGGACCCGCTGTCGCTGGAAAAGCGTCTGATACGCGCCGCGTAGCCGAGGGTCGACCACGAACAGGACCAGTCCGGCGGTGGCGCGGTCCAGGCGGTGCGCGGGCACCAGCTCGGGCAGCTCGAGTTCGCGCCGCAGGCGCACCAGGGCGGTCTGCAGAATATGTCGCCCGCGGGGGATGGTGGCCAGGAAATGCGGTTTGTCGGCGACCAGGATGGTGTCGTCGCGGTAGACGACCGGTAGGTCGAACGGCACCGGTTTCTCATCGGGGAGGTCACGGTGGAACCAGACCGCTCCGCCGGGGACATACGGTGCGTCGAGGCCGAGGGGGCCGTCCAGATCCACGATCTCACCGGCGCGCAGCATGGCTTCGATCCGCGCGGGAGCGACCCGGGGTAGCCGATGGACCAGGTGGTCGCGCAGGGTCGCCCAGTCACCCTCTTCGGGGAGCCGCAAACGAGCCGGGTCCAGCCCGTGCCGCTTCGGCAGCGGGGGCTGCTGCCTTCTTCTCACCGGACGCAGCTTAGTCGGCGGTGTCCGGGGGCCGTCCGGCCCGGCCGGGTGGGTCTACTTCCAGTAACCCTGGGCCTTGATCTGCGACTTCGGTAGCGAATGGGTGTTGCGGAAGCTTTTCACCACGGCGCGGGTGGTGGCGGTGTCGCACGCCACCCAGGCGAAGGCGTCCGGGGCGACGGTGATCTCTTCGGCTTTTTCGCGCATACCGCGGCCGTCGTCGATGCGCTGCACCCAGTTCACCTCGTGATGCGGTTTGTTCCGCACCGGCAGGGTGGTATCCGATTCGTACTGCCATTCCAGCCAGACCTTGGCGGGGGTATCGCCGATGGATTCCAGCAGTGTGTTGATCGCGGGCAGGGAGGCGGTATCGCCGAAGATCACGTATTCGCTCGGGGTGACCGCGGGCAGCCGGAAGTTGGAGCCGAGCACCGAGGTCTCGATCACCGCGCCGGCGCGGGCGTGCCGGTCGGCCCACTGGCCGGCCGGACCGCTGTGGATGGCGAATTCGATGTGGAAGTGGTCGTTTTCCGGGTCCTGGTCGATGAGCGTGTAGGCGCGATGGTGCAGTTTGTCGGTTTCGGCGTCGGGGATCCACAGCCGGACGAACTGGGTGGGATGTACCGGATGGTCGGCCAGCAGGCCACCCGCGGTGAAGCCGATGCGGACGAACTTATCGGTGATCCGTTCGGTGGAGGTGACCGTGAGCCGGTAGTCGTCGGCCCGCCACACCTTCATGATGACGCCATTACTGCCTCTTCCCATGCAGGTTAGCTTAACCTAACTATTCGCCCGCGGTGGTGCTTGGCGATTCGTTTTGTCGAGAACCCTGAACGGGAGAAGAAACTTAGCCTTACCTATCTTTTTCGGGAGGCCTGTGTGAAGATGTGGGCCGATCAGCACGACGGCCGAAGGGCGAGAACATGACTGTGGAGGCCGCGCCGGTACCGGTGGCGGAGACGGGGAACCGGCCCCCGCGCGCACAGCAGAAAGCGCAGAAGCAGCGGGAAGCGCAGGCGCGCAAGGAAATTCTCGCGCCCGTGAACGGTGCCCTCACGATCGCGAGCGCGATCGTCGCGGTGGCCGCGGTCGGCAATGTCGTACCGTTCGTGCTCATCGTCGAGGCCTGCCGGGAAATGCTGGACGACCCCATCGATACCGGCCGGGTCTGGACGCTGCTGTGGGCCGCGGTGATCGTCCTGGTCGTGCGCGGGATACTGCAGGCGGCGGCGCTGAGCTGGTCGCACCACGTGGACGGCGGATTCCAGCTGGCCGTACGCCGCGCTCTCGCCGATAAACTCACCCGGGTTCCGCTCGGCTGGTTCAGCGAGCGCACCTCGGGCGATGTGAAGAAGTACCTGCAGGACGATGTCGAGGCACTGCACTATCTGGTCGCCCACGCCCGGCTGGATTTCGTCGGCGGCGTGGTGGTCCCGGTCGTCACCCTGGTCTATCTCTTCACCGTGGACTGGCGGCTCACCCTCGTGCTGCTGCTTCCGCTGCTGGCGTACGGAGTGCTGCTGAGCCGGATGATGGATCAGACCAGCCGCGACCGCCTCGCCGTGTACAGCCGCTGGGAACGCCGGGTGCAGGCGGCGACCATCGAATTCGTGGACGGGATCCAGGTGGTGCGGGCCTTCGGCCAGGCCGGCCGGGCCCATCACGAGTTCCAGGCCGCCGTGGACGGCCAGACCACCGCCTTCACCCGGTGGAAAACACCGATGATCCGGTTGCAGGCCTGGGCCGATATCACCGTATCGCCGGTATTCGTCATGCTGGTGGTCGTTTTCGCCGGTCTCGGTGCGGTGGCCCTGGACTGGGCGCAGCCCCTGGATCTGCTCCCATTCCTGCTGGTGGGGCTGGGTTTGGGTAGTTCACTGCTGGGCCTGGGGTACGGCGGTCAGGCCCTGCGTGAGGCAGGGGCGGCGGCGGTACGCCTGTACGAGCTGCAGCAGACACCCGAATTGCGTATCGGTGCGCCGGATGCGGCTGCCACACCACGGACCGGCGACGAACCGGGCCTGGTCCGGTTCGAAGGGGTCGGCTTCGGCTACCGCGCCGACCACCGGGTGCTGCGCGATATAGATCTCGAACTCCGTCCCGGCACGCTGACCGCGCTGGTCGGGCCGAGCGGCTCGGGTAAATCCACTCTCGCGAAGCTGCTGCCCCGGTTCTACGACGTGGACACCGGCCGGATCACCATCGGCGGTCGCGATATCCGGGATTTCCCCACCGAGGAGCTGTATCGCACGGTCGGATTCGTCTTCCAGGACGTCCGGCTGATCCGCGGCACCATCCGGGAGAATCTACGGCTGGCCCGGCCGGATGCCGACGACGCGGCACTGGAGACGGCCGCCCGGGCCGCGCAGATCCACGACCGTATCGCCGCGCTGCCGCGCGGCTACGATTCCGAGATCGGGGTGGACGCGACGCTGTCCGGCGGTGAGGCGCAGCGACTTTCGATCGCTCGTGCCCTGCTGGCCGATACACCGGT
Source organism: Nocardia sp. X0981 (assembly GCF_977089955.1). Lineage (NCBI taxonomy): Bacteria > Bacillati > Actinomycetota > Actinomycetes > Mycobacteriales > Nocardiaceae > Nocardia > Nocardia sp. X0981. Next base: position 2,175,809 of record NZ_OZ372435.1, read on the forward strand.
GCTGGTGCTCGACGAGGCCACCGCCTTCGCCGATCCGGAATCGGAGGCCGCGGTGCAGGACGCGCTGGCCGAACTGGTGGCGGGCCGCACGGTACTGGTGATCGCGCACCGGCTGCACACCATCACCGGTGTGGACCGGATCCTGGTGCTGGAGAACGGCACCCTGGTCGAACAGGGCGAGCACGCCCGGTTGTGCGGCGCGGGCGGTACCTATCAGCGGCTGTGGGAGATCAACGAGGCCGCGCTCGGCGTGGTCGAATCGGCTCGGAGCGGGGTTGCTCGATGATCAAGAAATTACTCGCGTTGGTTCCCGGCGAACACGCACCGCTCGCGCCGCGGTTGTTCGCCGCCATCGTCGCCCAGGCGCTGTGCCAGGCGCTGGCCTATCTGCTGCTGGTCCCGGTGCTGGAGGCCCTGTTCGCCGGTGAGCTGTCCCGGGCCTGGTCCTGGGCACTGGCGATGCTGGCGGCCGTGGCCGTCATGGCCGTATTCGGTTACCTGCAGGCCGTTTTCGGTCTGCGGATCGCCGTGGGTATGCAGCGCGGTCTGCAGACCCGCATCGGGGACCATCTCAACGCGCTGCCGCTGGGCTGGTTCGAGACCCATGGTGCGGGCCCGCTGTCGCGGCTGACGGTCGAGAACGTGCGCGAGATCCAGCAGGCCGTCGCGTATCTGCTGGCCAAGGTGCTCAACAGCATCGTGGTTCCGCTCGCGGTGGCGGTGGGCATGCTGTTCATCGACTGGCGGATCTCGCTGGCCATGCTGCTGTCCGCGCCGGTGCTGTTCCTGGTGAACACCGCCGCGGCCCGTTCGTATGCGGCCTCCGACGCGCGGGCACACGCGGCCGCGGCCGAAGCCGACGCGCGCGTGGTGGAGTTCGCGCAGGCCCAGCCCGTATTGCGGTCGCTGGGCGCGGTCGGTGCCGGTAACCGGGCGTTGGATGCCGCGCTGCGGGAGCAGAAGTCCGCGTCGACCAGGCTCGTCTTCGCCTCGGTGCCGGGCCTCATGGTTTTCGCGCTCTGTGTGCAGGCCGTATTCCTGGTCCTGGCCTACCTCGTGGTGAGCCGGGTGACCGGCGGGGCGATATCGGTGCCGGTGGCCATCGCGCTGATCGCGGTGAGCGCCCGGTTCATCGAACCGTTGAACCTGGCCGCGCAACTGGGCAACGGCCTACGGGGTGCGGCGGCCTCGGTCGAGCGGGTCACGACATTGCTGAACGAGCCGACGCTGCCGGAATCGGCGGCGCGGGTCACCCCGGGGGCGCCCGGTATCGAGTTCGAGAACGTGAGTTTCGGGTACCGTCCGGGCGAGCCGGTTCTGTCCGGTCTGACCTTCAGCGTCGCGCCCGGCACCACTACGGCGGTGGTCGGGCCGAGTGGGGCGGGTAAGACCACGCTGCTGCGGTTGGCGGCGCGTTTCTACGATGTGGACTCCGGCCGGGTGGTGGTGAGCGGTCACGATGTTCGCGAGCAGCCGTCGGAAACGCTGCTCGGCCAGTTGTCGCTGGTGTTCCAGAACGTCTACCTGTTCAACCGGTCGGTGGCCGAGAACATCCGGATCGGCCGGCTGGACGCCTCCGACGCGCAGGTGCGCGCGGCGGCGGAAGCGGCGCGGGTGGACGAGATCGCCGAACGTCTGCCCGATGGTTACGAGACCCCGGTCGGGGAGGGCGGCAGCCTGCTCTCCGGTGGGGAGCGGCAACGGGTTTCGATCGCCCGGGCGCTGCTCAAGGACGCGCCGATCGTGCTGCTCGACGAGGCGACCAGTGCGCTGGATCCGCACAGCGAAGCGGTCGTGGTACGGGGTATCCACGAGTTGACCAGGGGTAAGACCGTGGTGGTGGTGGCGCATCGGCTGGCCACCATCGCGCACGCCGATCAGATCCTGTTCCTCGACGGGGGCCGGATCGTGGAGCGGGGTACGCACGCCGAACTGCTGGAGCTCGGCGGACGTTACGCTGATTTCTGGAACGAGCGCTCGCGGGCGGGAGGCTGGCGATTGGCGCCCGTGGCGGGGTAGCGGCACCGGTAACCCTCGAAATACTTGGAAGTAGGCTAGGCTTGCCTTACTTCTACCGTAGATCGAGGATGGGGTTGGTTCATGCGTATCGTCTCGTTCGGGTTCCAGACCTGGGGGCGAAAGACTCTGCAGGCACTGATCGATTCCGAGCACGAGGTCGTGCTCGCGGTCACCCACCCCGCCAGTGAGCATTCCTACAAGGGAATCTGGTCGGATTCGGTGGAGGAGCTGGCCCGCGAGCACGGTATCCCCGTACATCTGACCGAACGAGCCGACGACGAGACCATCGATCTGGTCAAGCGGGCCGAACCGGATGTCATCGTGGTGAACAGCTGGTACACCTGGATGCCGCCGGAGCTGTACAACATGCCCACGCACGGCACGTTGAACCTGCACGATTCGCTGCTGCCGAAATTCACCGGGTTCTCGCCGGTGTTGTGGGCGTTGATCAGCGGCGCCACCGAGTTCGGTCTCACGGTGCACCGGATGGACGACCAGCTCGACACCGGCGATATCCTCGTGCAGCATTCGCTGCCGATCGGCCCCGATGCCACGGGTACGGAGCTGGTGCTCGCCGGGATGGAGCTCATCCCCGGGGCGGTCGAGGAGGCGCTTGCGGCCATCGCCTCCGGTACCGCGGTGTGGCGTCCGCAGGACAAGGCCGCTCGCACCTACTTCCACAAGCGGTCCGAGCGGGACAGCCGGATCGATTGGCACTGGGCGGCGGTGGATCTGGAGCGATTCGTCCGGGCCTTGTCGGCGCCGTATCCGCGGGCATTCTCCTTCTATCGCGGGGAGCGGATCGAGGTGCTGGAATCCGGTGTGTCGGCCGCGCGTTACGGAGGCACCCCGGGCCGGGTCATCGTGCAGGAGGGTGGCGGGGTCGTCGTCTGCGGGCCGCAGGCCTATCGCGGCGAGAATCACGGCCTGCTGATCACCCGGGTGCGTGACGCGGCCGGTGCCGAGCATTCCGGGGCCGAATTCTTCCGGCGCGGCGGTTATCTCACCGACGCGCCGGAGTGACCCCGCGGGGGCGCCGGGTCGCCGCGGTGGCCGTCCGGGTGGAGCCGGTGTCGCCGGGGCGGGGACGGGCGGGCGCGCTTCTCGGGCGGTGATCCGAAGATTCGCCATCTAAGGTTAGGCAACCCTATGTAAATGGGTTACGCTGCTAGCGCGGAACACCCGCGGAGTACGACAGGAGTGGCAGCGGTGGTTGAGTCAGGTCAGAAGACCGCGGCGGTGGACGTGAGCGAGGTACGGGCGGCGGTCGCCGAACAACTCGGTCTCCCCGCGGAAGAGGTCGCTCCCGACGCGGATCTCATCCAGCTGGGCCTGGACTCCATCCGCACCATGAAACTGGCGGGCCGATGGCGGAAGAGCGGCCACGACATCAATTTCGCGGAACTCGTCGCGGCACCGACCGTAGCGGACTGGTATCGGCTGCTCACCACCCCGCACGAGCAGCCGCCCGGTGAGGCCTCCGAACAGGCATCCGAGAGTTCGAGCCCGGCCGAAGCGGTGGTGGAGCAGTCCGACCCGGTCGCGGAATCCGAACCCTTCCCGCTGGGCCCCATGCAGCACGCCTACTGGATCGGTCGCTCCGACGAGCAGGAACTCGGCGGGGTCGCCGCCCATCTGTACGTCGAATTCGACGGGGCCGGGGTGGATCCGCAACGACTGGACCGCGCGGTGACGGGGCTGGTCGCGGCCCACCCCATGCTACGCACCCGCGTCCTGCCCGACGGGCGGCAGCAGATACTGCCCGCACCCGGACGCCCGGTGTTCACGGTGGTGGATCTGCGTGGGGAGACGGCCACCACCGCCGAGGCGGAACTGGAGCGCCTGCGAGAGCGGATGACTCACCAGCGGCTGGCGATCGAAGACGGGCAGATGCTCGATATCGTGCTCAGCCTGCGCCCGGACGGCCGAACCAGACTGCATCTGGACGTCGATATGATCGCCGGTGACGCGCTGAGCTATCGCATACTGGTCGCGGATCTGGCCGATCTCTACCACGGCCGCGAGCTACCCCCACAGACCTACAGCTACCGGCGCTATCGCACCGAACGCACCATCGATGCGGCGGCGCGGGAACGGGACCGGCAGTGGTGGCGGGATCGGCTGCCCACACTGCCCGGCGCACCGGAACTACCGGCCGCGCCCACCGGCGAGCGACCGGACGCCCGGCGCACCGTCCGCTACAACCATTGGCTGGCCCCCGAGGGCAAACAGCGGCTGCTGGCCGCGGCGCACGAACGCGGTATCACCCCCGCCATGGCCCTGGCCGCGGTATTCGCCGAAACCATCGGCGGCTGGTCGGCGCAGAGCCACTTCCTGCTCAATGTGCCGCTGTTCCACCGCGAACCCGTGCATCCCGGGGTGGAACGGGTAGTGGGCGATTTCAGTTCCTCGATAATGCTCGACGTGGACGTCACCGAGAATGTGACCGTCGCCGAGCGGGCCCGCACGCTCCAGCGGACCATGCACGAAAGCGGCGCGCACACCGCGTACTCCGGTTTGGAGGTGCTGCGGGATCTCGGCCGATATCGCGGCGAGCCGGTGCTGGCGCCGATCGTCTACACCAGTGCGCTGAATCTCGGCGAACTGTTCGCCGAGACGGTCACCGCGACCTTCGGCGAACCGGTGTGGATCATCTCCCAGGGCCCGCAGGTGCTGTTGGACGCGCAGGTCACCGAGGTCGGCGGTGGTCTGCTGCTCAACTGGGACGTACGGGAATCGGCTTTCCCGGCCGGAATGGTCGAGGTGATGTTCGCCCGGTACACCGAGGCGGTGACACGCCTGTGCGAGGGCGACGCGGGCTGGGAGGCCGAGGCGCCGGTGCGCCTGCCGGTGGCCCAGGCACAGGTGCGGGCGAAGGTGAACGCCACCGACGGTCCGGTGAGCGGCCGCTGCCTGCACGAGGGCTTTTTCGATTTCGCCACGGCGGAGCCGGATCTCGCGGCGGTGGTGTGGACCCGCGACGGCGCCGACGGTGGATTCACCTACGGTGAGCTGGCGGAACGCGCGCTGGCGGTGGCCGGTGCGCTGCGCGCGGCCGGGGTGCGGCCGGGCGCCACTGTCGCGGTACAACTGCCCAAGGGGCCCGACCAGATCGTCGCGGTACTGGGTGTGCTGGCGGCCGGGGGCGCCTATGTGCCGATCGGGTTCGACCAGCCGGCCGGGCGCCGCGCCGAAATCCTGCGCACCGGCGAGGTGACGGTGGCATTGACGGTGGACGGTGCCGATATGGGAGACGAGGCGATCCGCTGTGTGCCGATCACCGCGGCCGCCCGATATCCGCATCCCCTGCCCGCCCCGGTCGCCACCGGCCCCGACACGCTCGCCTACATCATCTTCACCTCCGGTTCCACCGGGGTCCCCAAGGGCGTGGAAGTGCCGCATCGCGCCGCGATGAACACCATCGACGCGGTCAACGACTGGTTCGGTGTCGGCCGCGCCGATCGGGTACTCGCCCTTTCCGCATTGGAATTCGACGCCTCGGTATACGACATCTTCGGCATGTTCTCCGTCGGCGGGTCGGTGGCGGCGGTGGATGCCGATCAGCGTGCCGAGGCCACCTCCTGGGTGGACCTGCTGCGGCGGCATCGCGTAACCGTCCTGAACTGTGTTCCGGCCATGCTCGACATGATCCTGGAGATCGGCGGTGACGATCTCGGTGATTCGCTGCGTGCGGTGACCCTGGGCGGTGACTGGGTGGGCGCGGATCTGGCGCGCCGGCTGGCCCGTCAGGTGCCCGGCTGCCGCTTCGCCGGTTTGGGCGGGGCCACCGAAACCGCCATCCACAACACCATCTGCGAGGTCGCCGACCCACCGGATCATTGGGTGACGGTGCCGTTCGGAGTGCCGCTGCGCAATGTGCGGTGCCGGGTGGTCTCGACCGCCGGCCGTGACTGCCCCGACTGGGTGCCCGGTGAATTCTGGGTGGGCGGGGCGAATGTGGCCTCGGGTTATCGCAACGATCCCGAGCGGACCGCGCAGCGGTTCGTCGAACACGACGGCTTGCGCTGGTACAAGACCGGTGATCTGGCGCGTTACTGGCCGGACGGCACGATCGAATTCCTCGGCCGAGCCGACCATCAGGTGCAGATCCGCGGGTACCGGGTGGAGCTCGGGGAGGTCGAGACCGCGTTGCGGACCGCGCCGGGAGTACGGCACGCCGTGGCAGCGGTGGTGGGGTCCGGTGCGCCGCAGCTCGTCGCGGCGGTGACCGGGGCCCGCGGCGATACGGCCGATATCGTCGCCGCGATTTCTGATCGACTGCCCGGCTATATGACTCCCTCGCGGATCGAGCTCCTGGACGCGATGCCGCTGACCGCCAACGGCAAACTGGATCGCCGGGCGGTGGTGGCGTTGCTGGAGTCGGATTCCGGGCCCACCGTGGACGGCGCCGCGCGTAACGATGTGGAGGCCGCGCTGCTCGATATCGTCGGCACAGTGCTGGGCGGGGCCGAAATCGGTGTGCACGACGACTTCTTCCGGCTCGGGGGAGATTCGGTCCTGGCGACCACCGTGATCGCGCGGGTCCGGGAATGGCTGGATGCCGAACACGCCCTGGTCGCCGATATCTTCGCCGCGCGTACCGTCGCGGCGCTGGCCGAACGGCTGGTCGCGAAGGATCCACAGACCGGCCATCTGGAGCAGGTGGCGCGGGTGTACCTCGAGGTGGCGGGGATGAGCGACGAAGAGGTGCTCGCGCAGACCTGAGAAGTCGCAAGCGCCGGTCGTGTCGTCGGTCCGGCGCTGTGGGAGTGGGAAGATGGGAGAACCGGTGGACAGACTTCTGGTCGTGGGCGCGGGCCCGAAAGCCATGGCGGTTGCCGCCAAAGCGCACGTACTGCGTCGGCTGGGTATGCCCGCGCCGCAGGTGATCGTGGTCGAATCGCACGCCGTGGGCGGGAATTGGCTGCCGAGCGGTGGATGGACCAACGGTCAGCACCGGCTGGGCACCAGCCCCGAGAAAGATATCGGTTTTCCGTACCATTCCGTCTGGGCGCGTAGCCGCAATCGGGAGATCGACGAGGCCATGCTGGCCTTCAGCTGGACCTCCTTCCTGGTGGAACGCGGCACCTATGCCGAATGGGTGGACCGGGGACGGCCCAGTCCACAGCATCATCTCTGGGCCCGGTATCTGCAGTGGGTGGCGGACAAGGCCGAGGTCGAGCTGGTGACGGGCGCGGTCCGCAGGATCGCGGCGGGCGCCGAGGGCTGGGTGGTATCGGTGGTGGACGCGGATGGGCTCGCCACCGAAATCGAGGCGGAACGACTCATGATCACCGGGCCGGGCAACAGCCGCCGCGCCATGGCCGATCACCCGAAGATGCTGAGTATCGCCGATTTCTGGGATCTGGTCGGACAGCGCCGGCTTCCCGTCTCGTCGCGGGCCGCGGTCATCGGTGGTGGTGAGACCGCCGCCTCGGCCATGGACGAACTGGTTCGCCACGATGTGCTGACCGTTTCGGTGATCTCCCCCGCGGCCACGATCTACACCCGTGGCGAAAGTTATTTCGAGAACTCGCTGTTCAGCGATCCGGCCAAATGGCGGGGGCTGACCATCGAGGAGCGCCGGGACGTGGTGCGGCGTACCGATCGGGGCGTGTTCTCGGTACGGGTGCAGGAGAACCTGCTGGGCGACGCCCGCGTGCACCATCTGCAGGGGCGGGTGGTGCACGTCGCGGATCAGGACGGTGGAGTCGCGCTCACCCTGCGCAACGAGAACCGCGCGGACCGGGTGCACTCCTTCGATCTGGTGGTGGATGCCACGGGCGGGCAGCCGCTGTGGTTCCTGGACATGTTCGATACCGACGCCGCCGACCTGGTGGAACTCGCTCTCGGTGGCCCGATCACTCAGCGGCGCCTGGAAGCCTCGATCGGGTACGATCTCGCGGTCTCGGGCCTGGACACCAAGCTCTACCTGCCCAATCTCGCCGGACTGGCCCAAGGCCCGGGCTTCCCGAACCTCAGCTGCCTGGGCCAGCTCTCGGATCGCATTCTGGGGCCGGAACCGGAGCGGAATCGTGCGGTTTCCGCGCGGGCACGGGGGAATTCGGCGGCGCGTTAGGCCGGTTCCGGGGCACGATATCGCTGCTGGGTGTGGTCGGTTGTTCCGGCCCCGCGGCTTCTCGGGGCATCCGGAGGCAGGCACCTCGGAGTCCTCGTGATCGCGGTGCGTTCCTCTCGGGTGGCCCCGCCGTGCCGCTGACTTTTCACGTGGTGGTCCGGGCCGGTCGCCGGCCACAGGGGCTCTCCGGTCGGACCGGGGGCCGGTGTTCCCGTCGGCTGTGAGCTCGGACGAGCCGGAGAGCGAGGGCCGGGGTCGACGTGCCGCGTCGGTGAGTTTTTGCTGGTGATCGCGTTGTCCGAGGGACTCGTACGACCGGAATCGCCGTGCCGCGCATCTGTTAGGTTACCCTATGCTAAGGTTTTGCGAATGGCCCCGGCTCGGGCCGGATGCCCGGAATCGAGCCTCGGGCGCGCGCCGTACCCCGTGACGCAGGAGTCCATGTCATGCCGAGAACGCTACTGGAACTCGATCGCTTCGGCTCGCTGGAAACTCCGCCGTCGCCCACGTATCCCGTACCGGTGCCCGAGGAGTGGACCACCGGCGTGGAGCTGGCACCGGTACCCGGAGTGGCCTATCTGATGCGTTGTGGCCGCTCGGTTCCGGAAACCCGGACCGCCCTCCGCCTCGGGGCCGAGGCCCTCACCTACGGTGAGCTGTTCGAGATGCTCGGCCGGCCGCACTACCTACCGGTGGGATCGCCGGTCGATCGGCTGGTGCGCCTGCTCGGCGGGTTGCTCGGTGACGCGGCCGGCCGCGGCGTAGCGGCGGGGCCGCAGCGGTGGTCGCCCCGGCTACCGGTAGCCGCGCTGACCGCCGCGGTCGCCGACCGGCGATCGGTCGCCGCCGAACGGAGATGCGCCCGTATCGACCGTGCGCTCGGTACCGCCGATATCCGGTTGTTCGCGGCCGAATGGAGCGATGCGGGGGTCGCCGTGGAAGCGCTGGCCGCGCTCGCCGACGGCGCGGCACTGATCGTGGCCGGTGCAGACGAGCGGACCGGACCGGATGCGCTGGTCGATCTGATCACGCGCCACGGGGTCACCCATATCACCGGCTCGCTCGAGACGATCTCCCGGATCGCGGCCGTGGCCACCGCGCTGCCCACCGTATGCCGCTGGGATATCACCGGAACCGGTACGGCCACCGATCTGCCCGCCCGGCTGCGCGAGATCGCGCCGCGATCGCTGGCGACCTTCGCCTTCACCACCCCCGGGTACGCCGGGGCGGTGACGCGGGGTTGTTTCGACGGAACGGGGCGCACCCGTCCGATTCCCGGTGCCCGCGTCCAGGTGCTCGACGAAGACCTGCGGCCCGTTCCTCCCGGCGTTCGCGGCGAGGTGTACGTGGGCGGCGCGGCGCTCGGTATCGGGGGCGGGGACGAGGCGTTCGTACCGGATCCGCTGGAACCCGGTGGCCGGCTGTATCGCACCGGTCGGCGCGGCGAGTGGACCTCGGCCGGCTGGCTGGTCTTCGCCTGATCTCTTCGCCGATCCGCGCGCGAAACCGCTGAGCCGAGCCGGATTCCGCCTCGGGAGCGGCTCGGCGAGCGGCGGCGCACCCCGCGGCCGTCCGGTAAGGGCTTTCTCGGCCGCGGGGAGGAGAGGCCGGTCAGTCCCGGATCGCGGCGAACACCCGCTGATCGAGCAGGAACATGGGGTGTTCGCGCTCGGGGAGTACCACCATGGGGGTGAACCCGGCCGTCCGGAGTTGTTCGCACCATTCGTCCTCGGTGAGGAAGATCCGTGCCCCCTGCCGGATATCCTCCTTCCCGGGGTGGGTTCCGCCGGGTGCGGCCGACATCAGGAATTTCATCGAGGTCAGCAGCGGATAGTTCGCTTTGCACGCTTCGACGAAGACCACCGCGCCCCCGGGGTTCAGCAGATTCCGCAGATCGCGCAGCATCTCTCCGATATGCAGCGCGTTGTGCAGCACATTGGCCCCGATCACGATGTCGTAGCGCTCCGTGGCGCCGCGCAGATCGGCGTTCATGTCCACGATCCCGTAGCGCATCCAGGAATGCGCGGCGAAACGGTCCCGGGCGGCATTGAGGAAGAAGGTGGACAGATCGGTGAAGTGGTAATCCACCGCTAGCCCGGTCAACCCGGCGATCACCTCGTCGGTCGTACCGCCGATTCCCGCGCCCAACTCCAGGATGCGCACCGGCGCCCGGTCACCGGCGAGCCGCGCGGTGACTCCGGCGACCACCTCGCGGGCGGCGAGATTGAGGTAGTGGCTGATGATGTTCTCCCGGTAGGCACCCTCGGCGGTGAGCATATCGCCGCCGGGGAACAGCAGCTCCTGCACCCGGACCCGGTCGCGCGCCAGATCCGGCAGATGTTCGGCGGAGCTCCGGAGGAAATCAGCGAATTCGCGGGAGTACCCGAGTTCGGCGCAGATCCGGTACAGATCGTCACTGCCGGGTTCGGGCGGCGCCGCCGCGGACCGGTAGCCGTGCGCGGGATCGAATTCCAGGCAGCCCTCGCCGGTGAGCTCGTCGAGCCAGCGGCGCAGCAGCCAATGATGCCGTTCGGCGAAATCCACCCGCGCGGCGATATCGTCCGCGGTGTGGAACCCACCGTCGCTCAGCGCCGGTGCCAGGGTGTTCAGCATGGCGTGCATACCGGCGATATCCAGATCGCGGCGCGCGGTGCGCAGTCGTCGGGGATCCAGATCGGCGGGTACGGCCTGTTCGGCGGTGCGCCGGGCGAGGGCGGCGATCTCGGCGGGTTCGGTGGGCCGCGGGGTGCGGTCCGCCGAAGGAGGCGCCGCGGCCTTCGTGGCGCGCTGCGCGGGCGCCGCCGGACCCGGTTGTGCCGGCGTGGCCCGCCGGTGTTCGGACAGGACAGCGGTGATGGTGTCCACGGTGGCGCCACCGAGCAGATCGGAGACCGGCAGATCGTAGCCGAACTCGCTTTCGATCCGCCGCCGCAGTTCGAGGGCCTGCAGGGAATCCAGGCCCAGCGCTACCAGCGGGCGGGTGATGTCGAGGGCGTCGCTGTCGTCGGCGCCCAGTACCTCGGCGAGGACTCCGACCACCCGGCCCCCGATATCCGCCGCCGGCGTCGCCGGCGAGGTTTCCGCGGCGGGTGCGGGAGCCCGCAGGTCGCGTAGCACCTGGCCGTAACCGTAGGCGTCGAGTACGGAACGGCCGCGTTCCCAGTCGAAAGCGGCGACTATCGCATTGCCACGCAACCCGCTCAGGCCGAGCGTGATGGCATCGGAGGAGGCCATGGGCAGATAGCCCACAGCGGCCAGTTGCGCGGTATCGGTAGCGTGCTGCCCCTGATAGACCGCCCACTGTCCCCACTGGACCGACACACAGTCGTGCCCCGCGGTGCGAGCCCGCCGGGCGAAGGCGTCGAGCATCCGGTTCGCCGCCGCGTAGATGATCTTGCCGCGGCCTCCGAGGGTGGCGGCCAGGGACGAGAAGAGCACGGTGCGGCAATTGCCGGCGAGCGGCAGCGCCTCCAGCAGGAGCTCGACCCCGAGAGCTTTACCGTGCAGGACCTGCCGCACCTGCTCGGGGGTGATCGCGGCCAATTCCAGCTCGGACAGTCCGGCGTAGTCGGCGGCCGCGTGCAGGAGGAGGTCCACGGGCTGCCCGCGCAGTTCCGCGGCCAGCCGCGAAACGGCGGTGGGGTCGCCGATATCGCAGGCGAGCACCCGGATCCGCGTGGCGCCCACCTGCCGGATCGGCCGCAGCGCCTCGGTGATCTCGGGGCTTTCCCCGGAGCGGCTCACCAGGGTGATGTGCGCGGTGCCGGACCGGGCGAAATGCTCGCAGATCTGCAGGCCCAGGCTTCCGGTGCCACCGGTGATGACGATATGCGCCGGATCACCGGCCGCCGGGCCGGGCTCGGCGGCGCGCAGCCGTTTCGCGTAGAGCCCGCCCTCGCGCAGCGCGAGTTCGGTTTCCCCGGCGGTGTGCAGGGCGGTCAGGATCGATGTCGCGGACGTACCGGGTGCGACGTCCAGATGCGCGAAGGTGGCCCCGGGGAACTCCATTCCCGCGCAGCGGAACCCGGCGCTGACGGCGGCGGCCACCGGATGCGGTGCGGGATCGTCGTCGCGAACCGCCTCACCGCCGGTGGTCACCAGCCAGCAGCCGGTGAGCGCGGGGTTCGTCCCGGGCCACCACGCCCGGATGCCGAAGAAATCGGCGGTCGCCTCCGCCGCGTCCGCCGCGGTCGTCTCCGGATACTCGGGCAGTAGTACGACGAAGGTATCGATATCGGCGGGTTCCGGCTCGGCCGCCGGATCGATGATCCGGGCGGTGGCCCCGTGATCCGCGGCCTCGGCGCAGAGCCGGGCGGCGAGTTCGGCCCGCGTGCCCGTATGGTCGATGACTCCCAGCCGCCGGGGTTTGCTCATGGTGCGGCGGGACAGCCGGACCCAGTGTTCCTCGATCAGCTGGGCGGCGGCGGTTTCGGGTTCGGTCCGGGATGTGATCGGAGCCGGGGCCGGTACCGGAGCCCCGGTGTACACAGGGGCACCGAAGGTGTACGGCAGCCACAACCGCACCTCGTTCATCCGGGCGTGCGGGAAATCCGGGAGCGGCAACGCGGGTGGTGTGTTCGTATCGGTCCGCAGGCTCTCCCAGCGGTAGTCCGGTTCGTCGACCGCGACAGCGGCCAGGTTACGGGTGAACTCGGCCAGGTCGGCGGCGGTGCGGTGGGAGGTCCCCACCACCCGGGCATCGGTTCCGGTGAGGTTCTCCCGGATCGCCAGCTGCAGTGCCGGATGTTCGGCGATCTCGACGAAGGTGCCGATCTCGTGGGCGGCCGCCGCCGCGACGGCCTTGTCGAAGCGCACCGGGTTGCGCAGGTTCCAGAACCAGTAGTCGGCAACGGGGAGGTCGGTGGTGATCTCCGCGCCCAGGGTGGCGCCGAAGCAGGCGATATCGCCGGGGGCGAAGTACTGGTTCCGTACCCGGCTCTGTACCGCATCCCGGATCTCGTCGCGGAACTCGGCGACCGCGCTGGTATGCGCCGGATAACGCACCCGGATAACCTTGGCGAATATGCCCTGCTCGGTGCAGTCGTCCACCACCTCCGCGACGGTCTCGCGTTCCCCCGACAGCGCGACCATGGTGGGGGAATTGATCACCGACACCTGTGCCCAGCCCGAACGGCGGGCGAGTAGATCTTCGCAGGTATCCCGGTCGGCGGCGATCACCGCCATCGCGTAGTCGTCGGAGGAGATGGTGTCCACCGCCCGGGCGCGGGTGCCCACGATCAGCGCGGCATCGGACAGGGGCAGCAGGCCCGCCACATACGCCGCCGCCAGCTCGCCCTGGCTGTGGCCGAGCACGGCCGCCGGCTCCACCCCCACCGCACGCCACATCGCGGCGATACCGGCCATCTGCACGAAGAGCGCCGGTTGCACGATATGGGCGCTGTCGTCGGCGGGAGCGTTCTCGTCCAGCAGATAGTCCAGGGGGGAGGTGCCGAACAGTTCGCGGAAAACCGCGTCACAGCGGGCGACCTCGTCCCGGTAGGCCGGAACCCGGTCGTGGAACAACCGGCCCATACCGGGACGCTGGCCACCCTGGCCGGGGAAGACGAAGGCGATTCCGCGGCCGCCCGGGGCTGCCGTGGACCGCACGAGGCGGGGATGCTCGCGGCCGGCCACGACGGCACGCAGCGTATCGATCAACTCGGCGGTTCCGTCGACCATGGCCAGTGCGCGATGCCGCCGGGCCACCCGGGTGCGGAAGATCATCTCCGCGATGCGGCCCACCGGGACGCCCGGCCGGTCTTCGAGATAGGCGAGCAGATCGCGTGCCTCATCGATCAGCAGGGCGGGTGTCTGCGCCGACAGCAGAACCGGAACGGTTCCGTCGGGGAGCTGGTACTCAGAAATGGTCGTTCTCCTCGTGCGCGGGGACGGCGATGATGGCGTGGGCGTTGGCGCCTCCCGCGCCGAACGAGGACACCGCGCCGTAGCGGATGCCGTCCTTCGGCTGCCAGGGCTGCGCGGTGGCGGCCAGGCGCAGACTCGACCGGGTCCAGTCGACCTTGGTGGTGGGCTTGTCCGCGTACAGGGTCGGCGGGATCTCCCCGTGCAGCCCTGCGAGCAGCAGTTTGCCGAGTCCGAGCATCCCGGCCGCGGCCTGCGCGTGCCCGGCATTGGATTTCACCGAGCCCAGCACCGGATCGCCGCCCGCGGCGCCGTAGGTGTTCTGCAGGGCGGTGAGTTCGGCCACGTCACCGGCGCGGGTCGCGGTGCCGTGGCCCTCGATCATGCCGATATCGGCGGGGTCCACACCGGAGAGTTCGATGGTGCGCCGGACCAGCTTCTCCTGGGCGTGCGCCCGCGGCACCAGAATGGGGCGGCCTTTGCCGTTGTGATTGGTGTAGCTGGCCAGCACGCGGCCGTAGACGCGATGTCCCAGCCGGCGTGCCCGGGATTCCGGTTCCACCAGCACCGCGACGGCGCCTTCGCCCCACAGGGTTCCGGCGGCTTCGTCGGAATACGCACGGCAGTGTCCGTCCGGGGCCAGCGCGCCGTTCTTGGCGAATTCGTAGAACGCCATGGGTGAGCTCATAACGCACACCGCCCCGGCGATCGCCCATTCGCATTCACCGTTGCGGACCGCGGAAACCGCCAGGTGCAGGGCGGACAGCGAGGACGCGCAGGCCGAATCGATGCACATCGAGGGGCCGGTGAGGCCCAGGGCATGCGATATGCGCCCGGCCACGCCCAGCTGCCCGGAGCCCACGGTCCGGAAACCGTTGTGCTCACTGAGCTCGGCGATCCGCGGGCCGTACTCCATCGGTGACGCGCCTATGTAGCAGCCGGCGTCTTCGCCGTCGAGCGCACCAGGGTTCATTCCGGCGTTCTCCAGAGCTCGCCAGGCGACGCGCAATCCGACCCGCTGTTGCGGATCGGAACCCAGGGCTTCGCGCTGGGATATTCCGAAGAAGGAGGGATCGAATTCCGCTGCGCGGTCGAGGAAACCGCCCGCGTCGCTGACATTTCCCCAGCCTTCGCGTTCACCGAGCGAGAGCAGTTCCTCGATCGGCCAGCCGCGGTCGCGCGGAAACGGGCTGATCAATTCCCGCGCCTGGGTGAGCGCCGACCAGTAGGAACTGAGGGTGTCTATTCCACCGGGGGCCTCCACGGCCATTCCGGAAATTACTATGTGCTCGCGGTCCGGCGCGGCCGTCGATGTCATCACTGGTCCTCGTTGTGGTGTGCGGACGGATCACGCGCGGGGCGCGAGTAATTCGGCTATTTCGTCGACATAGTGGTTCAGGTAGAAATGGCCGCCCTCGAATACGGTGATGTCCACTTCGTCGCTGTGCTTACGCCAGCCGTTGAGTTCGGCCAGTGTGACGATGGGATCGTTGTCGCCGCCCAGTACATGGATAGGTGTGGAAACGCGGATATCGTCGCCGCAGGAGTATTTCTCGGAGGCGAGATGATCCTGTTTGACGACGGGCAGCGTCATACGCATGAGGTCGCGGTTGGTCATCACATCTCCGGTGGTGCCCTCGAGCCGGACGAGATGATCGAGGAGGGCGTCGTCCTCTTTGGGTGTGGGTGGTTTGGTGTCCGCGAGATGCGGGGCGACCGCGGCCGAGACGTACGCGCGGTGGATCGGCGTGCCGGCGGCCTCGGCGAGCCGGAGGAATTCGAACGAGACCATGGCGCCCATGCTGTGGCCGAACGTGGTGATCGGCACACCGCCGTAGTAGGGCGAATCACGGAATTCGGCGAAGGCGCCCGCGGCGATCTCGGGCAGGGTGGCCGGCGCGGGTTCGTGGACGCGGTCCTGGCGGCCGGGGTATTGGAAGACGAGGACCTCGTAGTGCTCGCTGAAGGCCTTGGAGAACGCGCGGTAGGCCGATGCGCCGGCGCCCGCGTGCGGAAATATCAGCAGTGGGGGGCTGCCGGGGGAACCCGGTTTGTGGAACTGCCTGATCCAACGGGGTGCGGGTGGCATGGTGCTCCTCGACATCATCTGCTCGCTCGGAATCGGCGGCGGGGCAGCGAATACGGCTCATCGGTGCGGCGCGCCGGTGACTCGTCCCCGCTGTCGCGCCGATGAGTTAGGTAAGGCTACCGTAATTTATAAAGGGGTGATAGGGGGAGTCGGGTGCCCGGAAGCGATCGGGTGAGAGAACCTCTGGCACCGATGTTTTGCATAGGCTAACCTAAGTCGCTAGCGTAAGTGAGCCTGAGCGAGATCAGGTTCCCGGGAGAACGGCTGAGGAGTCGCCTTCATGACGGAGAAGACGAAAACTTCTGTGGCCGAGCAGGACGCGGTGCCCGAAATCGAAGATGTGCTCGCGCTGAGCCCCCTGCAAGAGGGCCTTTTCTCACTGGCCCGGCTGGCCGGGGAGGGCGATCTGTACACGATGCAGTTCGCGCTGCACATCACCGGTCCGGTCGACAGTGCACTGCTGCGGCGCAGTATCGAGGTCATTCTGCGCCGACACCCCAACCTCCGGGCCGCGTTCTGGGACCGTGATCTGCCCAAACCCGTACAGATCGTGCCCAGTTCGGTGGTACTGCCCTGGTCCGAGCGCACCGCGAGCCTGCCGGAATACGCCGCCCTGGCCGAATCGGAGGCACGCACCGGATTCGACCTGGCCCGGGGCCCCGCCCTGCGCGTGATGTTCGTAAGCCTCCCCGACGGCACACACCGGATGCTTCTCACCGCCCATCACCTGCTGATGGACGGCTGGTCGCTGGGCGTGTTCTTCCGCGAGATGTACGCGATCTACCAGGCCGGCGGATCGGCCGACGGGCTGCCCGCTCCGCGCCCCTATCGCGACTACATCGGCTGGCTCGCCGCCCGTGACACCGCGGCCGATCTCCGCAAATGGACCGGGTACCTGGCCGGCGTCGAACCGCTGATCCTCGGTGAGCGTGCGGATTCGGCGATCAACACGATCGTGCCCGACGTCCATGTGCTGAAGATGTCGCGGGCCGATACCGATCGGTTGCGGGCGTGGGCGGGCGCCAACGGGCTCACCTTGAATACAGCGGTGCAATACGCCTGGTCGGTGGTGCTCGGCCGGCTCACCGACCGGCAGGACGTGGTGTTCGGGACCACCGTCTCCGGCCGACCGGACGAACTGTCCGGGGTGGAGACCATGATCGGCCTGTTCATCAACACCATCCCCGTGCGGGTGCGGCTGCAACCTCCGGGTGAGGCGGCCGGTGTGGTCGAGGCGTGCCGCCGGATCCAACGGGAAGCGGTCGCCATGCGCGACGCCGGTTATCTGAGCCTGTCGGCGATCCAGCGGGCCGCCGGGCGCGGCGGGTTGTTCGACACCCTCTTCGTTTTCGAGAACGTACCGGTCGGCGATGTGCTGCGGCCGGTCACCCTGGCCGACGGCACCGAGTACACCGTGATCGAATCCCAGGGACTGACCCACTACCCCCTGGCGGTGGTCTCCTACCTGCTCGACGGTGAACTCTCGCTGGGCGTCGAGGCCGTACCCGCTCTGCTCGGCCGCCTCGTGGCACCGGACCTGCCCGAGCGGCTGGCTCGGGTGCTGCGCCAACTGCCCGAGCTCGGTACCGCCGGGCCGGATGCGCTGGACGTGTTGCTGCCCACCGAACAACCGCGGCCACCGGCCCTCCCGGCCGCCGATGTGCGCGGCACCGGCGTGGCCGAACTGTTCGCCCGGCAGGTGGCGGCGACCCCGGACGCGCTCGCACTGACCACCGCGGACCGCGCGTTCACCTACCGGGAACTGGCCACCGCCGCCCACCGGGTCGCGGCGGCATTGCTCCGGCGCGGGCTCGGCGCGGAAGACGTGGTGGCGCTGGCGCTTGCGCGGTCGGCGGAATCCGTCGTCGCCATCTTGGGAGTGCTCGCCGCCGGAGCCGCCTACGTGCCGATCGATCCCGAGCTTCCGGCCGGCCGTATCGAGACGATCCTGCGCCGGGCCCGGCCGAGCCTGATGCTGACCGCTGCCGGGACGAGCGTGCTCGACGAGCTCACCGATCACCCACCGGCTCTCGATATCGCGGAGGCCCTCGGCACCGAGCCGGACGACTCTCCGCTGCCGGTACCGGTGCATCCGCAGCAGCGCGCGTACCTGATCTTCACCTCCGGCTCCACTGGCGAACCCAAAGGCGTGGTCGGTACCCATGCGGCGCTGGCCGCCTATTTCGCCGACCACCGCGACCGCGTCTACCGTCCGGCGGTGGCTCGGCTGGGCCGGCCGCTGCGGATCGCGCACGCGTGGTCGCTGAGCTTCGACGCCTCGTGGCAGCCGCTGATCGGCCTGCTCGACGGGCACGCCGTCCACCTGTTCGGACCGCACGAGATGCGCGACGCCCGGCAACTGGTCGACGGGATCGGGCGGTACGCGCTGGACATGATCGACACCACCCCGTCGATGTTCGCGCAGCTGGCGGCGGCCGGGCTGGTCGACGAGGACGGGAACACGCCGCTGGCGGTGCTCGCCCTGGGCGGTGAGGCGATCGGAGTTCCGCTGTGGCGGCAGCTCGCCGGACTGCCGGATACGGCGGTGCACAACTGCTACGGCCCCACCGAAACCACCGTCGAGGCCGTGGTCGCCGCGGTCACCGGCGCGGACACCGAGCCGGTGATCGGTACCGCCACCGCGGGTACCGCGGCCTATGTGCTCGACTCCCGGCTCCGCGTGGTGCCCGACGGAGTGCTCGGCGAACTGTATCTGTCCGGTGCGCAGCTGGCCCGGGGCTATATCGGCCGTCCCGCCGGTACCGCGGAACGGTTCGTCGCCGACCCCCACCGGCCCGGCGCCCGGATGTACCGCACCGGCGACCTGGTACGGCGACTACCGTCCGGTGAGCTCGCCTATCTGGGGCGCGCGGACGGTCAGGTGAAGATTCGCGGCTACCGGATCGAGATCGGGGAGATCGAGACCGCGCTGGCGGCGCTGCCCGGAGTGCGGTCGGCGGCGGTACTGCCGTACCGCCGGCCCAGCGGGACGGTGCTCATCGGTTTCGTCACCGGCACCGGAACCGAGGTCCCCACCACCGATTTCCGCGGCCGGCTCGCCGGCAGCCTGCCCTCCTATATGGTTCCGCAGCGCGTACTCGCGGTGGAGAGCCTGCCGATGACCGGCAACGGCAAACTCGATACCCGCCGCCTCGAGGCGCTCGCCGCCGAAGCGCTGCGTGGCGGCGGCGATTCGGCTGCCCGCACCGAGACCGAACAGGCCATCTGCGCCGTGATCGCCGAACTGACCGGGGGCCCGCGCCCGGGTGTCCACGACGATCTCATCGAACTCGGCCTGGACAGTATCGTCGCCCTCTCCCTGGTGAACGGGCTGCGCCGGGCCGGTATCAGTACGACACCGCGCATGATCCTGAGCGTGGGCACCATCGCCGAACTGGCCGAGCGGGTGGACGCGGCCGCCGCGGCCGGGCAGCGGCAGACGCCCACCGGGTACGGCGTCGTCGGCGAAGTGCCGATTCTGTCCTGGATGTACGAGTACGGCCGGTATCGCCGGTTCTCGTTGAGCACGCTGCTCGGCTTGCCCGCCGGTATCACCGAACCGCAATTACGCGCCGTGCTCCAGGCACTGCTCGACGGGCACGATATGTTGCGCGCCCGGTTCACCGGCACCGGCACCGGGTACGAATTGTGCACGCGCGCACCGGGGGCGGTATCCGCGGCCGAGGTGCTGAGCACCGTCGCGGGCGGTACGGATCTGCCCGCCACCGTGGCCGCCCGGGCCCGGGACGATGCCGAACTGCTGGATCCGTCGGCCGGCGAACTGATACGCGCGACCAGGATCACCCGGCCGGATTCGACCGATCTACTCCTGCTCACGGTGCACCACCTCGCCGTGGATCCCGTTTCCTGGTATGTGATCAGCGCCGACCTCGCCGCGAGCTGGGCCGAGCTGAGCGCCGATCCGGCGGCCTCGGACGGGGTGCCCGTGCTGCGCCCCCCGAGTGAGCACACCGGTTACCGCGAGTACGCGGCGGCATTGCGCGCCCGTGCCGAGCTACCGGAAGTCCGGGCGCAACGCGATTATTGGCATCGGCAGGCCGCCCTGCCCGATCCGGTGCTCGGTACCCGGCGGCCCGACCCGGCCGCCGACAGCTGGGGTTCGTATCGCGCCCGCCGGGTGAGCACCCCGCCCGCGACGACCACCGCGCTGCTGGAAAGTCCGGCGGCCGTCGTCGGGGTCCGGGAATTCCTGCTCGCGACCCTGGTCGTCACCCTGACGACCTGGCGGGCCGAACGGGGGCAGGACACCTCCGGGGGCGCCTACGTGGCGATGGAGGCACACGGCCGCGAGGACGCGGTGCTGGGTCCCGATATCGACACCTCCCATACCGTCGGCTGGTTCACCAGTATGTTCGCGGCCCGATTCGGTGCCGCGGCCGAACCGGTGGACCTCGCGGTGGCTCGGCGGGATCCGGCACGGGTGCGGGCACTGCTGGACGCGGTGGCCGCCGATATGGCCGCGATCCCCCACAACGGCCTGGACTACGGGGTACTGAAGTACCTGGCGGCCGATCCGGTCCTCGCGGCCGATCCGGAACCGCAGATCCTGTTCGACTACCTGGGGCGGGTGGATCTCACCGGGTCCGCTACCGCCTGGACCCCGGTGACCGAGGGCGGACTGGTCGAGCATCTCCCGCTGGCGCCCGAACCCGAATTCGGCCTGCGCTGCGCTCTCGATGTGCTCGCCGGGATCGCCCCGACCCCGGAGGGTCCCCAGTTGGTGACTCTACTGCGCTGGAGCGAAAGCATTTTCGCCGAATCCGATATCGATCGGTTCATCCGGATCTGGCAGGAAGCGATGGCGGTTCTCGTCCGCGCGCTGAGCCCGGTGGACCTGCCGGCCGCGGATTCGGTCGGCGCCTGACCACTTGTTCAACTCACGCAGCGATTCCGAAGGAAAGCCATGGCAGACGATATTCTCGAGCGGCGCAAACGACTACTACAGCGGCGGCTCGAGGAGCAGGCGATCACCGCTTCCGAGCCGGTGGCACCGACCCGGCGCGGCGAGGATCCCAGCCCGCTGTCGGAGGCGCAGCGCCGGATGTGGTTCATCCAGCGCCTCGATCCCGAGGACACCACCCTCAACATCTGTATCGCCTACCACCTCAGCGGTGATCTGGATGCCGCCCGGTTGCGCGCGGCCTGCGCGGCCGTGGTCGCCCGGCACGAGATCCTGCGCACCACCTACCACGTCGACGAATCGGGAGAGGCGTACCAGGTCAGCGCGGCGGACCGCGAACTGTCCTGGCAGGAACACGATCTCACCGAACTACCGGAGAGCGGGCGGCAGCGACGGGTCGAGGTGCTCGCCCGCCGCGAGTTCGCCCGGCCCTTCGATCTCACCCAGGATTCGCCGCTGCGTGTGAGCCTGGTCCGTACCGGCGCCACCGATCATGTGCTGATCCTGACCGTGCACCACATCGGCTGGGACGACGATTCCTGGCCGGTGTTCTTCGCCGAGGTCAACGCCGCGTACCGGGGCGCGGAACTACCGGAGTTGAAGGTCCAGTACGTCGATGTCGACGCCGCCCGGTCGCGCGATACCGAGGCCGAAGCGGCCGATCTGGATTATTGGCGCGATGTACTGACCCCGCTGCCCGGACGGCTCGAACTGCCCGGCCGCCCGGCCGCGGCGGGCCGCGGCCGGGCGGCGGAAACCCGGGTGCGCGCGCTGCCCGACGAGTTGATGACCCGCGTCGCCGAGGTCGGCCGCCGCTACTCGGCGACCCCGTTCATGGTGCTGCTGGCCGGTTTCCAAGCCCTGATCCGGCGTTATACGGCCAGTACCGATTTCCTGGTCTCGGTGCCGGTGACCAACCGGTCCGGCCGGGGCGCGGCCGCGCTACTCGGCTATTTCGGCAACGCTGTGCTGATCCGCGCCACCTCCGAACGGGAGGCGACCTTCGAGACGCTGCTCGAATCCGCGGTCTCGACCTGCACCGCGGCGTTCGCGCATCAGGGTGCGGGTATCGATCAGGTCGTGCGCGCGGTGAGCCCCGATCGGGTGGCCGGCCGCGACGGCCTGTCCCAGCTGGTACAACTCAGCTTCGGTATGCGTGGCGCGGTGGACGGTTTCGAGCTGCCCGGGGTGCGGTCCGCGGAACTGCCGCTCGCCAGCGCGGTGGCGCAGGAAGAGCTCGGGATGATGGTGGTTGCCGGGGCGAACGGGACCCGCGTCGAGGCGACCTATCTGATCGATCAGCTGGAGCAGCGGACCGTCGATCAGCTGCTCGACCACTACATCCAGCTGCTCGACAGTGTGCTGGCGCGGCCCGAGCGCCGGTTGTCCGAAATCGATATCCTCGGTGCCGATCGCGCCGCTGTCCTCGACCTGTCGCACGGGGTGCAGGCCGAGAACGCGCCGACCACACTGGTGGCGCAGCTGGAGGCCCGGGTCGATACGACGCCCGGCCATGTCGCGGTGGTCTCCGATGAGATCGAACTGAGCTATGCCGAACTCAACACCCGCGCGAACCGGCTGGCGCACTGGTTGATCGGCAACGGTGTCGGCCCGGAGGACACCGTCGCGCTGGGGCTGGCCACCTCGGTGGAGTTCATCATCGCGACCTGGGCGATCCTCAAGGCGGGAGCGGCGTATCTGCCCATCGATCCCGGCTATCCGGCCGAACGGATCGAGTATCTGATCGACGATGCCCGGCCCCGGCTGTTGCTCACCGAGAGCGCCTACGCCGCGGCCGTTGCCGCCGCGGAAACCCTGCCGCGGACGAATCCCACCGATGCCGAGCGGGTGGCGCCGCTGCATCCGGCCAATATCGCCTACGTCATCTACACCTCCGGTTCCACCGGACGGCCGAAGGGCGTACCGGTTCCGCATGCGGCGATCGCCGACCATGTGGCCAGTTTCAGCGCGGAATGGGAACTCACCCCCGACGACCGGGTGCTGCAGTCCACCTCCGTCAGTTTCGACGCCTCCCTGCTGGATATCTTCGTGACGCTGTACGCCGGCGCGCGGGTGGTGATCCCGAAACCCAACGCCTACCGGGATATCCCCTACGTCGCCGATCTGGTCACCCGGCACGGTGTCTCGGTGCTGCACATGGTGCCCTCCATGCTGGCGACGTTCCTGATGCTGCCCGAGATCAACAACTGGACCACCCTGCGGCATCTGCCGGTGGGCGGCGAAGCGCTACCGGGTGAGGTGGCCGATCGGTTCACCGCCCGGTTCGACGCGCAGCTGCGCAACCATTACGGCCCGACCGAAGCCGTGGTGAGCTCGACACATATGCCGGTGGAGGGTCCGCAGGGCACCGGTATCGTGCCGATCGGCATCCCGAACCGCAATGTCTTGCTGTACCTGCTCGACGACGCGCTGCAACTCGTGCCCAACGGTGTCGTCGGCGAGATCTATCTGGGTGGTGACCAGCTGGCCCGCGGCTATCTGAACCGGCCCGGGCTCACCGCCGAACGTTTCGTGGCCGACCCGTTCCAGCCGGGGCAACGCCTCTACCGCACGGGCGATCTGGGCCGGCGCGGCCCCGACGGCGTGATCGAATTCATCGGCCGCACGGATGAGCAGGTGAAGGTTCGTGGCCATCGGATCGAGCTGGGCGAGGTCGAGGCCGCGATCAACGACCATCCGGATGTGGCGCATTCGGTGGTCGTGGTCACCGACCATCCGGCCCTCGGGCAGATCCTGGCCGCCTACCCGGTCCCGGTGCCCGGCGCCGAACTCGATCTGGATTCGGTGCGGCAGCGGATCGCGGCACGGCTGCCCGAGTACATGGTGCCTGCGGCCTTCACGGTGATCGACGGTATCCCGCTCACCACCCACGGCAAACTCGACCGGCGGGCGCTGCCCGTACCGGAGCTCACCCTGGCCCGGGAGTTCCGGGAGCCGCGGACACCCACCGAGCGGCGGATCGCCGAACTCTACGGCCGTTTGTTCGACCGGCAGCGGATCGGCGCCGATGATTCGTTCTTCGAGCTGGGCGGGCATTCGCTGCTCGCGGCCCGGCTCATCTCGCTGATCCGGGCGGAGTTCGGCCTGGAAATCGATATGCGGGTGCCGTTCGATACTCCGACGGTCGCCGGCCTGGCCGCCCATATCGTCGCGGAATTCCTGAACGAGTTCGGTATCGATATCGACGATATGGCCGAATTCGACGAATACGAGGCCGAACCGGCCACCACCCGGACCGTGACACGTCCCGCCCTGGTCCGCCGGGAACACCCCGAGCACATTCCGCTGAACTACTCGCAGCGCATGTACTGGCTGCAGCGGCGGATGGAAGGCGCGATCGACGGCGAAAACGTCACCTATCCGGTGCGTTTCGACGGCCCACTCGATATCGAGGCATTGCGCCTGGCGATCGCCGATGTGGCCGCGCGGCACGATTCGCTGCGCACCACCTTCCCCGAACACGAGGGCACCCCCTATCAGCACATCGCCGCGCCCGCGCCGGTGCCGATGCCGGTGATCGATCTGCGCGAGGGTGGGCAGGATCCCG
This sequence comes from Nocardia sp. X0981, assembly GCF_977089955.1. Classification (NCBI taxonomy): domain Bacteria; kingdom Bacillati; phylum Actinomycetota; class Actinomycetes; order Mycobacteriales; family Nocardiaceae; genus Nocardia; species Nocardia sp. X0981. Next base: position 2,200,347 of record NZ_OZ372435.1, read on the forward strand.
CCGAAGCGCTCGAACAGGAGCTGGCCCGCGACGCCGCCTACGTTTTCGACCTGCGGACCGAGATACAGCTGCGCGTGCGGTTGCTCGTACTCGACGACCGGACCCATGTGCTGTCGATCCTGATGCACCACATCATCGCCGATCGTCAGTCCTGTGAGATCTTCGTCGACGATCTCACCCGGGCCTACCGCGCACGAGTGGACGGAAATGCCCCCGGCTGGCCGGAACTGCCCCTGCAGTTCGCCGATTTCGCCATCTGGCAGCGGGAGATCTTCGATCGTGCTCCCGGCCAGGGGTCGGTGAGCGCCTATGGTCAGGAACTGCTCGACTACTGGTGCACGGCGCTGGACGGGTTACCGGACGAGATCGCGGTCGCGCACGACCGTCCCCGCCCGGCTGTCCTCGGCCGCAGCGGCGTCAGCGCGACCCGGGTGATACCGGCCGCCACCTGGCAGGCGGCCCGGGCGCACGCGGAGGCCGCGGGAGCCACCGATTTCATGCTGGGGCAGGCGATGAGCGCGGTGACGCTGCACGTTCTCGGGGCCGGGAACGATCTGCCGATCGGCGCCGCGGTGGCCAACCGGCTCGACGAGCCGACCGACGAGATGATCGGCCTGTTCGCGAACATGGTCGTATTGCGCAACGATCTGTCCGGCGATCCGACTCCGCGCGATGTCCTGGCCCGGGTGCGGGACGCGGCGCTGGACGCGATCACCCGGCAGGGCGTGCCCTTCGAACGGCTGGTGGAGACGATCAATCCGCCGCGTACCCTGGCGCGCAACCCACTGTTCCAGGTGGTGATGCATTTCCGGCACCGCCCGGCACCGGCCGGTTTCACCGCCGACGGCACCACCACCGTGACCAGTATCGCGAAGCACTACGAAGTGTCGTTCATGGATATCCATTTCGACTACACGGTGGAGACCAACGGTGATCTCACCACCCGGGTCGTGGTGAACACCGATCTCTACGAACCCGCCACCGGGGCGATCTTCGCCGATGTGCTCGCCGGGGTGGTGCGGTGCTTCGCCGAGGATCCGGATCGCCCGGTCGGTGAGCTGAATCTGCTACCGCCGCAATGGGATACCACCAGGGTGGTGGTGCGGCACGAGGCGGTGGCCCCGGCGCCTGCCGGTGGTGACGGCGCGACCCTGCGCACCGATACCGAGCGGACCATCGCGACCCTGCTCGCCGAACTGCTCGAATTGGACGAGGTGGGCCGGGAGGACGGTTTCTTCGCCCTCGGTGGTGACAGTGTGATCGCGATCCAGCTCGCCGCCCGCGCCGGCGAAGCCGGGCTCCCGCTCGCACCGCAGCTGTTGTTCGAATATTTCACCATTGCCGACCTGGCCGCGGCGGTGGACGAGCTGATCGCGAATCCACCCGCGCCGGAGGAGGCCGACGGCGCGCCCGCGGATACCGAACAGCAGCATCTGGCCCCGATGGCGGCCTCCGGCCTGGACGCCGACGCCTTGAAGAACCTGCAGGCGGCCTGGTCCGCGCGGGACTGAGATACCGCGGTCGTCCGGTGGACGATGGGGGTCCGCCGGACGACCGCGGCCCGGCCCGGAGTACGGGCCGGGCCGCGGTATGCCGGCGGACTTCCGGTCAGCGGCGGGCGGGCGAGCCGACGATGATGCTGCCGACCCCGCACTCCTCCAGTTCGTCGACACCGGTCGCGGCCACGAAGGCGGCGGTATCGCTGAAGCCCTGTGCGCAGACACCGAGCCCCATGGCCGTACCGGCCAGGTACACCGTCTGCATCAGCACCCCCACATGTTTGAGGATGCTCGCGTAGGCGACCTGTTCGTAGGTCCACATCACCCGTCCCGCCCGGGCGGCCAGCAGCAGCACGACCTGGGGTTCCGCGCCGCCCACCAGCGTGGCGGAGGTGGACGCCACCAATCGGCGCACCTCGGGCGCGTCCGGTTCGGCGATGCGGTGCAGCGTATGCTCGAACGAATCGTAGTGGTACATACCGGCCTCCAGACCCGCGACGGTGCGCACGATCGGATAGACCTCGATCTCATAGACCCCGCCGCCCGAAGGGTAGGGACGCGAGAGCAGTTCCTCGCCGGGACCGACGGGTTTCACCTCGCGGGTCCGCGCGGTGCGGTACAGCAGTTCGGCCAGTTGTTCCCGGGTGATCGGCGCGGAGTCGTCGTACTCCCGGCAGGAGAAGCGGTCCTCGAGTACCGCGGTCAGGCTCGGATCGGCCGCGCGGAGGGCGTCGAGATCGGGGGCCGGTAGTACCACCGGCGTTCCCGGGTAGGGGGTTCGGCGGGCGGCCGGTTGCGGGAACTCGTTCGCCGCCCACTTCGTGGGACCGAAATGCTCCCAGGTCAGCGTGCGCGGGCCCAGGGTGCTGCGCCGGTGGAACCACAGATCCGGCGCGCTCCAGCTCCGCGTGGTGAACCGGTGTTCCTCCGCGGCCGGTTCGGCCGTGAACCCGCCCCAGTGCAGATCCTGGACGAGCCGGTCGGCGATCTCCACGCTCAGCCCCGCCGCGGCGGGTTCCTGCCCGCCCAGTACCGCGAGGATCCGGGGGTCGGCGATCCGCAGATCACACCAGGACAGCGGATGTTCGAGGACGAAACCGTCCGCGTCCCGGCGCATGATGGTGAACTTGGAGAGGGCGCCGGGCGCCGGGGGGGTGCCCTCGGGACGGGCCGGTGGTGTGGTGAAGGGCGCCAGGGTGTACAGCTCGTGGTCGCCGTCGAGGACGGTCACGGCGAGCCAACCCTCGGCCGCCAGTTGTTCGAGCAGTACGGCGACCTCGCTGCCGGGTTCCGGCGCCGGATCCTGTCCGCGATTGAGGTCTTTCAAAGCGTCCCGGCTCGCCGGGGACAGTCCGGTCAGCTTCTTGTTGTGGGGCGGATTCAGCAGCACGGCACCGTGCGGCAGGGTGAGACAGGTGACTCCGGTACGCAGCGCGTACCGGAGTCGCCCGTACCGGGTTACGGTGGACAAAACCGTTCTCTCCGTATCGGTTACGGCTCCGGGTTTCCGCGCGGCTAACGAGCCGCGTTGACCAGAGCGGGTCGGATCTTCTCGAGGATGTAGGGCAGCGACAGCACGGTCGGCTGGTTGATGGCACCGACATCGGCGTTGTCGAGGAAGACCACCGCGTCCTTGCGGACCGCGGGCAGATCACCGTATCCGGGCAACTGCCGGTAGGCCGTGTCCTGGCCCACCGAGTAGCCGGCGATCAGCAGGTCCGCGGACAGTTCGCCGACGCGTTCGGGGGAGAGCGCCACCCGGCCGCCGGACCCCGGCAGCTCACGGATGTGCTGCGGAATGGTCATACCGAGCCGGGAGAACAGCTGGGCGGACCCGTCCTCGGGGTCGTTCAGCACCATGAGCTGGGTCGGTCCGGCCAGCCAGGTGCTCAGGAAGGTTTTGTCCCGCAGGCCGGGGTTGGCGGTGCCGATCGCATCCACCTGCGCCCATACATCCGCGACGATCTTGTCGGCGTCGGCCTCCCGGCCGAGTACGGTGCCGAGGGTCGTCACCAGCTCGGACCAGGGCGCGCCGGCCTTGTCCGAAAGCGCGGGTAGGGTGGGCGCGATCTTGGACAGCTGGTCGTAGCGGGCCCGGTCGGCGATGAAGGGATCGGCCAGGATGAGGTCCGGCTCCAGCGCTGCCACCTGCTCGGTGATATCTCCACCGGTGTCCAGGGCCTTGGCCTGCCGCAGCGATTCCGGTTCCCAGGCCGGGGTTTTGCGGGCCAGGGTCGCGACGTTGTCGATATACCCGGCGGGCAGGATCCCGAAGGCCTGCACGGTGTCGAGCCACTGGTTGCCCAGTGCCACGATCTTGGTCGGTGTCCCCTCGACCACGGTTTCCCCGAAGGCGTGGGTAATGGTCACGCCCGTACCGGAAGTGCCCGCATCGGATCCGCCGCAACCGGCGAGTCCCAGCGTCAGTATTCCGGCGAGCGCGATGAACACAGCTCGTGTCCACCGGTGGGGGGTGCGCACCGTCTTCATCGTCGACATTCCTCCTCAGCGGGCCACTACCCGGCAATCCGGGGGGCCTGCCAAGCATAGGACAGCCTTGGCTAACTTTGGTGGGTACCGACGGCGAGTACCGAGGCTCCTCCGGCCGCGACCGGACGGGTGGAAAGTCCTGCGAGCGCCTCCGGGGGCCGCGGGGTCACAACTCGACGCGCTGGTCCGCGGGCAGGAACAGCGCATCGGATTCGACCACGCCGAAGGTCCGGTAGAACTCCGCGAGATTGCGCACCACCTGGTTCACCCGGAACTCGTCGGGGGCGTGCGTATCCCCCTGGAGCAGCCGCTCGACGACCTCGGGGGTCATCTTGGAACGCCAGATCCGGGCATAGGACAGGAACATGGTGCGGTAGTCCGGATTCGTCACTCCGGCCCGCTCCTCGGCCAGCCGGTACGCCGCCAGCGCGATCTGCAGACCACGCAGATCGGCCAGGTTCTCGCCGACGGTCAGTTCCCCGTTCACATGCTGGTCCGGGTTCAGCCCCGTGGGCACCAGCGCGTTGTACTGGTCGATGAGTTGCTTCGATTTGGCGTCGAAGGCGGCCCGGTCGGCCGGGGTCCACCAATCCCGCTGATTGCCGTCCCCGTCGAATTTCGAGCCCTGATCGTCGAACCCGTGCCCGATCTCGTGCCCGATCACCGCGCCCACAGCGCCGTAGTTGACCGCGATCCGGGCCTTCTTGTCGAAGAACGGGGGCTGCAGGAAGGCGGCGGGGAAAACGATCTCGTTGGTGGTGGGGGAGTAGAAGGCGTTCACCGTCTGCGGGGAAGCGTTCCACTCGGATTTGTCCACCGGTTCGCCCAGGCGATCGAAGGAGCGTTTCACCTCGAAATCATTGATGGCACGCAGAGATTCGATCAGCTTGCCGCGGGTCACCTTCAATCCGGAATAGTCCACCCACTTGTCGGGGTAGCCGAGTTTGAGACCCATTTTGTCGAGCTTGGCGAGCGAGGCCTGCCGGGTCTGCGGGGACATCCAGCTCGAATTGGTGAAGTTCTCCCGGTAGGCGGCCATCAAATCATCGACCATGGCCCGCACCCGCTCCTTGGCCTCGGGCGGGAAATACCTCTCCACATACAGCTTGCCCAGCTGTTCACCCAGATTGCTGTCCACCGTGCCGACCGCGGATTTCCACTGTTCGGGGCGCTGCTGCAAGCCCGACATGAGCCGGCCGTTGAAATCGAAGTTCGCATCCGACAATTCCTTGGGCAGGAACCGCGCGTAGGCCCGCAGCACCGACAATCTCAGGAACTCACGCCAGACCGAGATATCGGTCTGCGCCCAGATCTTTCCAGCCTCGGTGATGAAGGAGGGCTGGTTCACCACCAGCTTCGCGAACAGTTCCTTCGGCCGGTCGGTGATACCCGACAACCAGGAATCCCATTCGTACTCCGGAGCCAGTTTCGTGGTTTCTTCCCAGCTCAGCAGGTTGTAGGTGGCTTCGGTATCACGGTTGCGCACATTGTCCCAGTGCGCCGCCGCGATACGGGTCTCCAGCTCCAGTTGCCGGCGCGCGATACCCGCCGGGTCGGGCATACCCGCGCCTTTGGCGAGACGCTCCAGATAGGTGCGGTAGCCGTTCAGCTCCTCGGCGAACTGCGGATCCCGGTAGTACTGCTCGTCGAGCGCGATCCCGGCCTGGCCGATCGAGGCGATATGCGCCGTGGAATTCTTCCGGTCGATACCCACTCCGATACCGATCAGCCCGCCGATCGGCAGGCGCCCCATCACCGCGGCGAGTTCGCGCTTGTCCGGCGCATCGTCGATCTCGGCGAACATCGAATCCAGCGGAGTGAGGCCGAGCGCCTCGATTTCGTCGAGATCCATCCGGGCGTCGTAGAGATCGCGGATCTGCTGCGCCTCCGACCCGTCCTCCGGGTCCGTGATGCTCTCGATGATCTCCCGCAATTGCAGTTGGGTGCGTTCGGAGGCTTCGCTGAACGCGCCGTAACTGGTCTTGTCCGGCGGCAGCTGGTACTCGCGCAGCCATTTCCCGTTGACGTGCCGGTACAGATCGTCCTGTGGCCGGACCGCCGGATCGGAACCGCTCATATCGACAGACGTCAGCTCGATGGGTGCCGCCTCGGAACAGGAGGCCAGCCACGCGGCCGCGGGTGCCAGGCCCAGCGCGACGAGGAACCCACGACGATCGAGCACCAACCGACGACGATCCGATGATTTCAACGAAACCTCTCCCCGATGCAAGACCTCGCACCTCTCTTTGGCGAACCGGCCCCATGAGGCTACCGGCGCCCCATCCCGGCGTCGCGCCGGAGACACGGGCCGATCCGGCCACCGGGGTCGTGGGCAGCGACAGCCGGCTCGCGAGGTTGTGGAGCGGCCGACCGGCATCTGAAGGTTCGGCGGAGCGAAGGGGCGCAGCGCCCACGCGCCGGAGGCGCGCCAATGAACACAACCCCCGATTTCGGTCCGAGCTGCGGGTTCGTTTATCCTTGAGCGGTTGCCTGCGGGCCCGGTGCCCGCGATTCGGCCGCGAACCCCCGGTGGTTGGTCCATGTGATCAAAGAAACCGCTGGTAGGCGCGCTTTCGAATGGTGACAGACCATGCCCGTCGGGTCGGCAATCCGGCGTGCTTTACGTCCAGGTCGAGGAGGCTGAAGTGATTCAGCAGGAGTCGCGGCTGCGCGTCGCCGACAACACGGGTGCCAAGGAGATTCTCTGCATCCGCGTTCTCGGTGGCTCGTCGCGCCGCTATGCCGGTATCGGCGATGTCATCGTCGCCACTGTGAAAGACGCGATCCCCGGCGGCAACGTCAAACGAGGTGACGTGGTCAAGGCCGTCGTGGTGCGCACCGCCAAGGAACGGCGCCGTCCGGATGGTTCCTACATCCGTTTCGACGAGAACGCCGCCGTGCTCATCAAGGCGGACAACGACCCGCGCGGTACCCGCATCTTCGGCCCGGTCGGCCGCGAGCTGCGCGACAAGAAGTTCATGAAGATCGTTTCGCTGGCCCCGGAGGTGCTCTGACATGAAGGTGCACAAGGGCGATACCGTGCTCGTCGTCTCGGGTAAGGACAAGGGCGCCAAGGGCAAGGTCATCCAGGCCTACCCGCAGGAGAACCGGGTCCTGGTCGAGGGCGTGAACCGGATCAAGAAGCATGTCGCGAATTCCGCGAACCAGCGTGGCGCGTCCTCGGGCGGCATCGTGACCCAGGAAGCGCCCATCCACGTGTCCAACGTGATGGTTGTCGACTCGGACGGTAACCCGACCCGGATCGGCTACCGCACCGACGAAGAAACCGGCAAGCGGGTTCGGATCTCCCGTAAGAACGGGAAGGACATCTGATATGACCACCACCGAGAAAGTGCAGCCCCGGCTCAAGCAGCGCTACCGCGAAGAGATCAAGGACGCGCTGAACAACGAGTTCGACTACGCCAACGTCATGCAGATCCCCGGCGTGGTCAAGGTCGTGGTGAACATGGGTGTCGGTGACGCCGCCCGCGACGCGAAGCTGATCAACGGCGCGGTCGAGGACCTGGCCCTGATCACCGGCCAGAAGCCGCAGATCCGCAAGGCCACCAAATCCATCGCGCAGTTCAAACTGCGTGAGGGTATGCCGATCGGCGCCAAGGTCACCCTGCGCGGCGACCGGATGTGGGAGTTCCTGGACCGCCTGGTCTCGATCGCCCTGCCCCGTATCCGCGACTTCCGCGGCCTGTCGCCCAAGCAGTTCGACGGCAACGGCAACTACACGTTCGGCCTGAGCGAGCAGTCGATGTTCCACGAGATCGATGTGGACAAGATCGACCGTCCGCGCGGTATGGACATCACCGTTGTCACCACCGCCACCAACAACGAAGAAGGCCGTGCCCTGCTGAAGCACCTCGGCTTCCCGTTCAAGGAGAACTGAGACATGGCCAAGAAAGCACTGGTCAACAAGGCCAACCGCAAGCCGAAGTTCGCCGTTCGCGCCTACACCCGCTGCCAGCGTTGCGGCCGGCCGCACGCGGTGTACCGCAAGTTCGGCCTGTGCCGCGTGTGCCTGCGTGAAATGGCGCACCGCGGCGAGCTGCCGGGCGTGCACAAGAGCTCCTGGTGAGCTGATCCGGCGGGCATCGTCCCGCCGGGATCCACACCACAGAAAAGGACCCGAGCCACAGCTCGGGTCCTTTTCGTGCTTCCAAGGTTTGATCGTGAAATCACGATCACCATCGTTGATCGGCGTTCACCGGCGGGTCACCGACCGGGGTTCGCCCGAGGAGCTGTTCTTCGTCGCGTTCCACGGCGACTGCGAGCACGAGGTGCCGCCGGTCACCGACGGTTTCCGGATCACGCTGACCTACAACCTGGTGGCGAAGGGGCGTACCGGCCCGGCCGACGACCCCCGGCGTCGACCCTCGACGCGCTTCGCCGCGGCGTGTGCTCGCGGTCGAGGACGCGTCCCGTCCGTCCGGGCTCGACGGCGGCCAGGCCCGGGGCGGGTCGGCGGATGAGGTCGAGATCCACTACCGGGCCGGGCGTATCGCGATTTCCACCGGCTTTCCGGCCATATGCGAAATGCGGTGCGTTTGCGAGTTCCGTCTTCCGGGTGCCGCCCGCGCTAGATTCGTGATATGCCGACGTCGACGTCGAACCATCCGCTGCGCCGGGTCGTGTTGATCCTGCTCGGCCTGGTGCTCGCCGGTGGGCTGTGGGCACCGGTCGCGTTGGCGGAGCCGCCCACCCGGATGGACACCTATGTCGTCGATTCGGCAGGAGCGCTCGGCAATGGTGATGCCGAGCGGGTGGGCGCGGCCGTCGAGGCCCTCTACGCCGCGCACCGGGTGCGGCTCTGGGTGGCCTATGTGGATGATTTCGCCGGTTACAGCCCGCAGGGCTGGGCTGTGCAGACCGCGCGGCAATCCGGGTTCGGTGGCCGGGATCTACTACTGGCGGTGGCTACTCGGGATCGTGCCTACGCCTTCGAAGGCGCGCTGCCCCCCGGTATGCGCGAATCCGCGCTCGACCGGGTACTCGTCGACCGGGTCGAGCCCGCGTTACGCGACAGCCGGTGGGCCGACGCAGGCGTGGGCGCGGCCGAGGGGATCGGTTCGGCCATGAGCGGTGGCCGGGTGAGCGGCGGTCCGGCGCTGCTGATCGGCGCGCTGATCGTGCTCGCGCTGGTGGGTCTGCTGCTGTATCAGCGGTACCGGCGGAAGGTCCGCGACCGGGCCGGTCTCGCGCGGGCCCGCGCGACCGATCCCACCGACCCCGCCGCACTCGCCGCGCTGCCGCTGGAGGCGTTGCACACCCGTTCGCGGGAGGTGCTCGTCGAGCTCGACAACGCCGTCCGGACAAGTGCCGAGGAACTCGACCTGGCGGTGGGCGAGTTCGGGGAGACGGCGGTACTGCCTTTCCGTACCGCGCTGGAGAACGCGAAAAACGCCATCGCGAAAGCCTTCGCCATCCGGCAGCGTCTCGACGACGCCATCCCGGAGACACCGGACGAGCAGCGCGCGCTGCTCATCGATCTGATCACCACCGCCGGACACGCCGACCGCAAACTCGATGCCCGCGTCACCGAATTCGACGCCATGCGCGATCTGCTCATCAATGCCGCGTCCCGGCTGGATGCCCTGACCCGCGATATCGTCGAGCTCACCAACCGGGTCCCGGCCGCGGAAGCCGAACTGACCCGGTTGTCGGCCGCGCATCCGGCCGGTGCGCTCGAACCGATCCGCGACAACGTCACCATGGCCCGGGAACGTATCGCCTTCGCCGACGAATGCATCGGCAACGCTCGCCGGGAACTCACCCGGCCCGTGGGTGAGCAGGGCGGCGCGGTCGCCGGTATCCGGGCGGCCGAAGGCGCGATCGGGCAGGCGCGCACTCTGCTCGACGCCGTTGCCGACGCGGCGGCGAACATCGCGCAGGCGCGTGCCGGGCTACCCGCCGCGCTGGACGAGTTGCGCGGCGACCTCGACGCGGCTGCCGAACTCGCCGAACACGGCGGTCCCGAGCTCGCGGCGGCCGTTACCGCCGCGCGAACCGCGCTGGACAACGCGGGCGCCGCGGCCGAGACCGACCCGCTGAGCGCTTTCCACGAGGCGGTCGCCGCCGACGGCGAACTGGACCGTGCGCTGGCCGCCGCCGGCGCGCGCAAACTGGCCGCCGAGAATCTGGCGCGCCGCCTCGATCAGGCGCTCCACGATGCCGTCGGGCGGGTCCGTACGGCCACCGATTTCATCAGCACCCGGCGCGGTGCCGTGGATGCCGCACCCCGTACCCGGCTCTCGGAAGCCCAGCGCAACCTCGACGAGGCGCTGCGGCTGCGCACCACCGATCCGGCCGCCGCGCTGAACCATGCCCGCGCCGCCGCCGATCTCGGGGGCCGCGCACTCCGGGAAGCGCAGGAGGGCGTACAGACCTGGGAGGTCTACGGGCCGGTGTCGGGTTCGACGCAGGCCGGCGCGATCCTGGGCGGCATCCTGATCGACAGTATGCTGCGCGGCGGAATGGGCGGCGGCATCCATTACCGCGGCGGCGGCTACCGGGCGGGGTCCTTCGGCGGATCGGGTGGTTCCCGGCGGATCAGCCGCGGCGGACGTTTCTGAGCGGTTCCACCGAGCCCGGGGTCTTCCGGGCGGCGCTACACCCGGACCGAGGCCATGGTGAATGGCCAGCGGTTCGCCGTCGGGGGCGGTGTAGTGGGTGGGCATGCCGGCCACCATCCTGAACTGCGGGTGGCGATTCCGCGTCGGTGACCTCCTTGTCACCGCAGTGCCGAACATGCCCCGCGCAGCATGCCGCGGGGCCCGGGCAACCCATCGCGGCCACGAAGTGGTTTCGTACGGTCCGGGAGCGCTGGGCCCGGTCGGCGCGGCACGGCACCGGCCGGGCGGGAACGCACCATATGCGCCGCGGTCAGAGCTTTCCGCCGCCGCCGATCAGCCATGGGTTGAAGGTGCACCGCAGCGCCGGGAAACGCTCCGGATCCAATGCCCGCAGCGCGATCGACAGTGCCCGCGGCGAGTACATCATCGTCAAATGGTCCGACAGATCTTGATCGCATCCGTCCTGCAACGTGATGTTGCGGACGGTCGCGCCCGGTCCGGGCCGCAGGAAGGTCAGATCGTAGGGGGTGGTCACCTCGTCGTAGCGGGTGCCCACCACGGTGTAGTCCACCCCGGCGACGGTATCGCCGCCGGCGTTGAGTTCGTCGACGAAATCCGAGCCGACCGTCTGCTGGATGCCGGAATGCCCGACGAAGATCTCGATGAAGCCGAGGATATCGATGCCGAAGTTGTTGACGGCCCGGCCCAACGCCCCGATCCCGTCCAGGGTGGTGCCGTGGTGGGTGGCGCCGAAGGTGATCAGTTTGCCGACTTTGTCCGCGCCGCCTTCGAACTTGGTGTACCAGTTCGACATCGATCCGCCCTGGGAGTGGGCGATGATATCGACCTCGGTGGCCCCGGTGGCGTCGAGCACGCGGTCCACGAAGACGGCCAGCTGTTTCGCCGAATCCTGGATGTAGCCGGTGCCCATCGTCCCCGGCAGCACCGAACCCACGCCACCGCCCTGGACGAGGTTCGCCCGCCCGTAGTTGAAGGTGAAGGTGCAGAAGCCGGCGTCTTTGATCGGCCGGCCCATGAAGGCGAAACCGTTGTAGGCGTTCATCCAGGTGCCGTGGAGCAGCAGCACCGGGCGCGGATGTTCGGCGGTGGGTTCGCAGTCCCAGTCGTTGGTTCCCGGTGGCGCCGCGTCACCGTTGGCCAGCCCGTACCCGAAGGCGGCCAGCCACGAGGTCTGCGGTGGGCCGTATCCGACCGTATCGGAGGCGTATCCGCCGGAAAGCCCCGAACTGCTGCCCGAGCCGCCGTAGCAGTCGCCGGAGCCGTTGCCCGAGCCCGCACCGCTACCGGAATTACACGCCGAACCGCTGGCACTGCCCGAATCGGCGACCGGCTGCCCGGTGCGCCCGGCGGCGATATAGGCGGTCAGGTCTTGTTCGGTGGGTTGGGCCTGGGCGTTCGACGCGGCGAGCCCGCAGGTGAGCGCTGTGGCGGCCAGTAGTACGGCCAGCCGCGGCCGCGCGGAGGTTGGTTTCGTCATCAGGGGCCTTCCTGGGGAACAGCACGATCCGCTTCCCTTGCCGCGGAGCGTGTTCCGCCACGAGGAAGCTGCGCCGACAGTACGAGGCCCCATGCCGGTTTCCGGTTTTCCGCGCACAAGAACTGGAGACCTCACCAATGGCCGATAACGAGGTTTGGACCCGCTCACAGAAGGGTGCGGATATCGGTGCGGGCTGCCCGCTCTTTCCGGGAAAATAATCGGGAAGCGGCACCGTGATACGTACCGGAAGGGTGTGCGGTTTTTCGGTGAGATCCGCCGGTTGTTCACCGGGGCGTATATCGTTTCCGATCACCTACCGTTTTCGAGAACATGCCCCTGCTCTCTGTGGATGAATCCAGGGGTGGGAATATCGGGTGATTCACCCGATTCTGTGTGGAGGCGGTCGGCGCGGGGCTCGGCGAATTCGAAGCATCCGGTGCCGATTCCGGATGCTTCGAATTCGCTGGTATGTGATCGTGGCGAATACGGCGCTCACCCCAGTTCTTGGCGGGCCTGGTCGAGATATTCGGGCCAGGTGGCCCGGTCGATTTCGTGTACCGCCGTGGTTCCTTCGACGAAACCGCTGGAGACGACCACATCCGGTTGTACGCCGGCGAGGATATCGAGTGCCGCCCGCAGCCCGGCCTTGTCGCTGTAGCCCGGTATGTAGCCCGCGCGCCACACCCCGTCGGCGTAGCGGAGGAAAGTATCGCCGGTGAAGAGGTAATTGCGCCCGCCGTGTCCCGGCACCAGGTAGCACGTGCTCCCCGGAGTGTGGCCCGGGGTGGGAATGATGTCGATTCCGGCGTCGTCGACACCCCGGGCGTCGAGCGCGACGTCGATCGGTGCGAACGCTTCTATTTCATCGGCCTCGGCGGCCGGGGCGTGGAGGCGGCTGCCGAAACGTTCGGCCACGGCACGTAATACCGGACCGGCTTCGTCCTGATGGCTCAGGTACTGGCGGGCGACTCCGCCCAGTCGTTCCAAGTCCGCGAAATCACGGTCGTTGCCAGGGGCGTAGAAGAGGATGTTCTGTCCGGACGGTGGGGCCCAGAGGTAGGCGTGGGTGCGCGGGCCGCCGGGGACGGCGAACTCCCGGGTTTCCCAGAGGTCCGGGAATATTCGGCGCATCGTCGGGGTCGGCTGGTCGGGGCGCGGTATGGATTCGATGGACATACCGCGACCGTAGAAGCTGAACCATTGTTCAGGTCAAGTGGAATTGGTTGGATTGCATCATGCATGTTATGTGTATTATGCACATCGGTTGAATCCATTCTGCGAGGAGCATGCTCGTGACCAAACCCGAAGCCGCCGTCCGCCCCGCGGCGGTGCTGGCGGTGCTCGCCTTCGCCGGGATCGTGGCGTCGCTGACGCAGACCCTGGTGATGCCGTTGCTCGGGCAGCTACCGGAAATACTGAGTACCGAACCCTCCAATGCCACCTGGGTGGTCACCGCGAGCCTGCTGGCGAGCGCCGTGACGACCCCCGTGGCCGGGCGGCTGGGCGACCTCTTCGGTAAGCGTCCGGTGCTGGTGGGATCGGTGGTCCCGCTCGCCATCGGTTCCGTGCTCTGTGCCGTTTCGTCGTCCCTGTGGCCGATGCTCATCGGACGTGGTCTGCAGGGAATGGGTGTGGGCCTGATCCCGGTCGGTATCGCGGCGCTGCGCGATCTGCTGCCGCCCGCGAAACTCGGCTCGGGTATCGCATTGATCAGCTCCTCGCTCGGTGTCGGTGGTGCGCTGGGCCTGCCACTGGCGGCGGCGGTCGTCGAATACAGCAGCTGGCGCTATCTCTTCTGGGGTGTCGCGGTGCTCGCCGTCGTGGCCGGCCTGCTGATCTTCGCGGTGGTGCCCAAGGCTCCCGCCCGCACCGATCGCGGCCGTTTCGACATACTCGGCGCGGTCGGTTTGGGCGCCGCGCTGGTCTGCCTGCTGCTCGCCGTGTCCAAGGGCGCGAGCTGGGGCTGGACCAGCGCGCTCACCATCGCGCTGTTCGTCGCGTCCGTGGTGGTACTGCTGCTCTGGGCGCTGTGGGAGCTGCGGGCGCGCGATCCGCTGGTCGACCTGCGGGTGACCGCGCGGCCGCGGGTGCTGCTCACCAATGCCGCCTCGATCGTCATCGGTATGTCGATGTTCGCCCAGGCGCTGATCTTCCCGCAGCTGCTGCAGCTACCGGAAGCCACCGGATACGGGCTGGGACAGTCGATGGTGGCGATGGGTCTGTGGATGGCCCCGGGTGGCCTGATGATGATGCTGGCCTCACCGCTGAGCGCGAAGCTCTCCGCGCTGGCCGGTCCGAAGGTCACCTTGATCGTCGGTTCGCTCATCATCGCCGCCGGCTACGGCGCCACGGTGCCGCTGATGGGAGCCCCGTGGGGACTGATGGCCGGCGCGATCGTCATCAGCCTCGGCGTCGGCTTCGCCTACGGTGCCATGCCCGCGCTGATCATGAGCTCGGTGCCGATCACCGAGACATCCGCGGCCAACAGCTTCAACACGCTGATGCGATCCATCGGCACCTCGGTGGCCTCGGCCGCCATCGGCGCGGTTCTCGCCGAGATGAGCACCACCTTCGCCGGCGGTATCAGCGTGCCGACCGAGAACGGTTTCCGGGCCGGCATCCTGATCGGATGCGGTGTCGCGGCGGCGGCCGCGGTGGTCGCGCTGACCATCCCCACCGCCGGACGTGCCGCGGCGGCAGCGGTCGCGGCCCGGCCGGACGGGCCGGTGGAAACCGGGACACACGCGGTGGCCGAAGCGGTACCGGCCGCGCCCGCCGGTCTGTCGATGGAGGCCGAGCGGGTGGTGGACGAGGCCGAGGCGGCTGTTGCGGCCGGTGCCGGCGAACCGGCTCCGCGGTTCGTGGACGCGGAAACGTATATGGCGGGACATAACGGCGCGGTGCCCGCCCCGCAACCGCCCACCAGCGGTTCGGTGCTGTTCGGCCGGGTATCCGACGCGCGCGGTACGGCGGTGTCGGGAGCCACGCTCACGCTGATCTCGCCCACCGGCCGGCAGTTGGGCCGGGCGGTTTCGGGCACCGACGGGTTCTACGAACTGGCGGCGCCGGAGCCCGGCTCCTATGTCCTCATCGCTTCCGCCGAAGGGTGGCGCCCGGACGCCTCGACCGCCGTCCTCGGGAGCAATCCGGTGTCCTACGACGTCACGCTCACCACACTGGCCGGTCTCGCGGGCACCGTTTCGCGGGCCGGTGACGGTGCGCCGGTGGCGGGTGCGATGGTGACCGCCCTGGACATGCGCGGCGAAGTACTGGCGGCCGGCGAATCGGATCCGTCCGGCGGTTTCGAGCTCTCGGGTCTGCCGGAGGGCGAGTTCACGGTGGCGGTCAGCGCGTTCGGATACCACCCGAGCGCGGTGGCGGTGCACGTGACCGGCCGGGAAACGGCTCGCCTCGAAGTACTGCTGCGCCCGGGGGTGCGGGTGTCCGGCGTGGTGAGCGGCGGCGGCCGGCCGTTGGCGCAGGCCCGGGTCACACTGACCGATGCGCTGGGCAATGTGGTCGAGACACAGTCGACCGGCCCCGACGGTTCCTACGCCTTCGCGAACCTGGACGAAGGCACCTACACCGTGGTCGCCACCGGGTACGCGCCGGCCAGCGCGCAGGTGCGGGTGGGGGAGCACGATATCGACGGGTTCGATATGGAACTGACCGCCGACGGGGCCGGGGAGACCGCCGCGGTGCGGACACCGCGGCCCGAGGCGTTCGAGGAACTACCGGAGGTACACAAGAGCTCCTGGTGAGGAGTTCCGGTACGGAACCTCGAACAGGGGCCCGGGTCGCGACCCGGGCCCCTGTTGTTTCGGCACGGTGAGGTGATGCCGGCTGTGCCGCTCCGCCGGGTCGTCCATCCGTCGGCAGGCTGCGTGAGCAGGCGATTCGGGGACCTGATTTTGCCGTACCCGAGACGACTCCTACACTAGACCGGTTGCCAGGGCGCCGTTGTGCCCACGGGTGCCCGCTCGCGGGTGTCCGGGCGATACGAACTCATCCGGCGGTGACTTCCGTCCGGACCAGCCGAATTGCTGTAGGCCCACGGTCCGCGCCCGCGTGGCGCGGGTGTTGTATGGGAACCGCAGCGAGAAAGGTGTCGAGGTCGAACCATGACCATGACCGATCCGATCGCAGACTTCCTGACACGTCTGCGCAACGCCAATTCGGCGTACCACGATCAGGTGAAGGCTCCGCATTCGAAGCTCAAGGCGAATATCGCCGAGATCCTGAAGCGTGAGGGCTATATCGCCGATTACCGCACCGAGGACGCGACCGTGGGTAAGAACCTCGTCGTCGACCTCAAGTACGGCCCCAGCCGGGAGCGCAGCCTGCAGGGTCTGCGCCGGGTCTCGAAGCCGGGTCTGCGCGTGTACGCGAAATCCACCAACCTGCCCAAGGTCCTGGGCGGCCTCGGCGTGGCGATCATCTCCACGTCGACCGGCCTGCTCACCGACCGTCAGGCGGCTCAGCAGGGTGTGGGCGGGGAAGTCCTCGCCTACGTCTGGTAAGGGAGGTACGGACAATGTCGCGTATCGGTAAGCATCCCGTAGCGGTTCCCTCCGGTGTCGAGGTGACCCTGGACGGCCGGGACGTCGCGGTGAAGGGCCCCAAGGGCCAGCTGTCGCTGACCGTCGCCGAGCCCATCACCGTCACCCAGGAGGACGGCCGGCTCGTGGTCGCCCGTCCGGACGACGAACGCCGCAGCCGCTCGCTGCACGGCCTGACCCGGACCCTGATCGCCAATATGATCACCGGTGTCACCCAGGGCTACGAGAAGAAGATGGAAATCTTCGGCGTCGGCTACCGTGTGCAGCAGAAGGGCAAGGACCTCGAGTTCGCCCTCGGCTACAGCCACCCGGTGCCGATCGAGGCGCCCGAGGGCATCACTTTCGCGGTGGAATCGCCCACCAAGTTCTCCGTATCCGGGATCGACAAGCAGAAGGTCGGCCAGGTTTCGGCGGTTATCCACGGTCTGCGCAAGCCCGACCCGTACAAGGGCAAGGGCATCCGCTACGCCGGTGAGGTCGTTCGCCGCAAGGTCGGAAAGACGGGTAAGTGATCATGGCGCAAACCGAGAATCAGAAGGCCAAGCGTATTCCGCTGGGCAAGGACGTTTCCACTCGCCGGCGGCTGTCCAAGACGCGGCGTCACTTCCGCCTGCGCAAGAAGATCGAGGGCACCAGCGAGCGGCCCCGGCTGATCGTGCACCGCTCCTCGCGGCACCTGCACGTGCAGCTGATCGACGATTCGGCCGGTCGCACCCTGGCGTCGGCGTCCACCATCGAGGCCGATGTGCGGGCGCTGGAGGGCGACAAGACCGCCAAGGGCAAGAAGGTCGGCGAACTGATCGCCGCGCGGGCCAAGGCCGCCGGTGTGGAGGCCGTGGTGTTCGACCGCGGTGGCCACGACTACCACGGCCGGATCGCGGCGCTCGCCGATGCCGCTCGGGAAGGCGGGCTGAAGTTCTGATGATCAACAAGACTGCACATACCTGTGTGAACGGAAGGAACGTCTGATGCCGGGACGTCAGCGGCGTGACGGCGGAAACGGACCCGCCGGACAGAACTCGAACGCCCCCGACGGGGGTCGTGACAACCGCCGGGGCGGCGACCGCCGCGGCGGCGACCGTCGTAACGACGCGGCCGAGAAGAACCAGCTCGAGCGCGTCGTAGCGATCAACCGCGTCTCCAAGGTGGTCAAGGGTGGTCGGCGCTTCAGCTTCACCGCCCTGGTCATCGTGGGCGACGGCAACGGTCTGGTCGGCGTCGGCTATGGCAAGGCCAAGGAAGTTCCCGCGGCCATCCAGAAGGGTGTCGAGGAAGCGCGCAAGGGCTTCTTCCGCGTCCCGATGATCGGTTCCACCATCACCCACCCGGTGCAGGGCGAGGCGGCGGCCGGTGTGGTCATGCTGCGTCCGGCCTCCCCGGGTACCGGTGTGATCGCCGGTGGCGCCGCGCGTGCCGTACTGGAGTGCGCGGGTATCCACGACATCCTGGCCAAGTCGCTCGGTAGCGACAACGCGATCAACGTCGTCCACGCGACCGTCGCCGCGCTCAAGCAGCTGCAGCGGCCGGAAGAGGTCGCGGCGCGTCGCGGTCTGCCGCTCGAGGACGTCGCTCCCGCGGGCATGCTGCGTGCCCGTGCCGGACAAGGAGTCTGATATGGCAGATCTCAAGGTGACCCAGATCAAGAGCTCGATCGGCGCCAAGCAGAATCAGCGGGACAGCCTGCGGACCTTGGGTCTGCGTGGTATCCGCAAGTCGGTTATCCGGGAGGACACCCCGCAGAACCGTGGTCTGATCAATGTCGTGCGCCACCTCGTAACGGTTGAGGAGGTCTGACATGACCATCAAACTGCATCATCTGCGCCCCGCCCCGGGCGCCAAGACCGATAAGACCCGTGTGGGTCGCGGTGAAGGCTCCAAGGGTAAGACCGCCGGCCGCGGTACCAAGGGCACCAAGGCCCGCAAGAACGTGCCCGCCGCGTTCGAGGGTGGTCAGATGCCCATCCATATGCGCCTGCCGAAGCTGAAGGGCTTCACCAACCCGTTCCGGGTGGAGTACCAGGTCGTGAATGTGGGCACCATCGCCGAGCTGTTCCCCGAGGGCGGCACCATCGGCAAGGACGAACTGGTCGCCAAGGGCGCGGTTCGTAAGAACCAGCTGGTCAAGGTGCTCGGCGAGGGGGAGATCTCCGTCGCCGTGCAGGTCAGCGCGGACAAGTTCTCCGGCTCCGCCAAGGAGAAGATCGCCGCCGCCGGTGGTACCGCCACCGAACTGGGCTGACGTCCGTTATTTCGACGACAGCGGCGCCGGACGAGTGCAGGCTCGTCCGGCGCCACTGTTAGAGTTCAAGTGTTGTCTGCCAAGACCCGTCATGGGTTCGGCGATTTCCGAGACGGGACACGCTGAAATTTCCATGGCCTGACCATGTCGTTCGCCAGGAGGATCTGTGCTTTCCGCCTTCGTTACGGCCTTCCGGACCACGGACTTGCGGCGGAAGATTCTCTTCACGCTGGGGCTGGTCGCGCTGTACCGCCTCGGTGCCGCGCTACCCTCGCCGGGCGTCGACTACAGGGCGGTCCAGGAGTGTATCGATCTGGTCTCCGGTGGTGATTCCGCCGGTATCTACCAGCTGATCAACCTCTTCTCCGGTGGGGCGCTGCTCCAGCTGTCGGTGTTCGCGATCGGCATCATGCCCTACATCACCGCGAGCATCATCATTCAGCTGCTCACCGTGGTCATCCCGCGGTTCGAGGAGCTGAAGAAGGAAGGCCAGACCGGCCAGACCAAGATGACGCAGTACACCCGCTACCTGTCGATCGCGCTGGCGATCCTGCAGGCCACGGGTCTGGTGGCGCTGGCCGCCCGCGGGCAGCTGCTGCAGGGCTGCCAGCAGGATATTCTCGCCGACACCAGTATCTTCGGCATGATCATCATCGTGCTCGTGATGACCGCGGGTGCCGCCCTGGTCATGTGGTTCGGTGAGCAGATCACCGAGCGTGGGGTCGGCAACGGTATGTCGCTGCTCATCTTCGCCGGTATCGCCGCCCGTGTCATCGCCGAGGGCCGCAATATCCTGGACAGCCGCGGCGGCCTGCTCTTCGGCGTGGTGTGCGCGGCGGCCCTGGCGGTCATCGTCGCGGTGGTCTTCGTCGAGCAGGGGCAGCGCCGGATCCCGGTGCAGTACGCCAAGCGCGTGGTCGGCCGTAAGATGTACGGCGGTTCTTCGACCTACCTACCGCTCAAGGTCAACCAGGCCGGTGTGATCCCGGTGATCTTCGCGTCTTCGCTGCTGTACCTGCCGAACCTGCTCGTACAGCTGGTCGGGTCCACGAACGATACCGATCCGAGCTGGTGGCAGGAGATCATCCAGAAATACCTGGTGGACCCCACCAACCCGGTGTACATCGCGATCTACTTCGGTCTGATCGTGTTCTTCACCTACTTCTACGTGGCCATTACCTTCAATCCGGAGGAACGGGCCGACGAGATGAAGAAGTTCGGTGGTTTCATCCCGGGCTACCGGCCCGGTAAACCGACCGCCGATCATCTGAGCTACGTACTGAGCCGGATCACCCTCCCCGGCTCGATCTATCTCGGTGCGGTGGCTGTACTGCCGAGTGTGTTCCTCGGCTCCAGTGGCGGCGCGCAGAGCATGGTCTTCGGTGGCGCCGCGGTACTGATCATCGTGAGCGTCGGCCTGGACACCGTGAAGCAGATCGAAAGCCAACTCATGAATCGCAATTACGAAGGGTTCCTCAAGTGAGAGTCGTACTACTCGGGCCGCCGGGAGCGGGCAAGGGCACTCAAGCCGTGCTGCTATCGGAAAAGCTGGGGGTACCACATATCTCTACGGGTGACCTCTTCCGCGCGAACATCAGCGAGCAGACGCCGCTCGGTCTCGAGGCGAAGCGCTATATGGACGCCGGTGAGCTGGTGCCCAGCGATGTCACCAACCGTATGGTGCGGTCCCGGGTGGCCGAACCGGACGCCGCGCGCGGTTTCGTACTCGACGGCTATCCGCGCACCGTGGACCAGGCCGACGCGCTGGCCAAGATCCTCGACGAACTGGGCAGCGAGCTCGACGCCGTCCTGTGCTTCGTCGTCTCCGAGGACACCGTGGTCGAGCGGATGCTGGCTCGCGGTCGTTCCGACGACAACGAGGAGACCATCCGCACCCGGTTGCGGATCTACCGCGAGGACACCCAGCCGCTGCTGAACTACTACGACGGCCTGGTCGTCTCGGTGGACGGTATCGGTGAGGTCGAAGAGGTCAATGCGCGCGCGCTCGAGGCGTTGGGGCGTAATGCCACGACCGGGTAGTTCCGGGTCCGGCGATATTCCCATGGTGACGGAGAGCTGACCAGCGATGGTTTTCGGCCGTAAGAACAAGAAGGTGGTGCCGTTCCGCACCGCCGGTGAACTCGACGCCATGGCGGCGGCCGGCGCGATCGTCGGCCGCGCTCTGGTGGCGGTCCGGGAGGCCGCCGCCCCCGGGGTGTCCACGCTCGATCTGGACCGGATCGCCGAACAGGTGATCCGGGACGCGGGCGCGGTGCCCTCGTTCAAGGGCTATCACGGATTTCCCGGCTCGATCTGCGCCTCGGTGAACGATCGCGTGGTGCACGGTATCCCGTCCGAATCGGAGATCCTGGCCCCCGGCGATCTGGTATCGATCGATTGCGGCGCCATCCTGGACGGCTGGCACGGCGATTCGGCGTGGACGTTCGGGGTGGGCGAGCTGTCCGAGGACGATCGGCTGCTGAGCGAGGCCACCGAGAAATCGATGGTGGCCGGTATCGCGGCGATGCTCCCGGACAACCGGCTCACCGATGTCTCGCATGCGATCGAACTCGGCACCCGGGCAGCCGAAGCCGAGCACGGCCGGCCGTACGGCATCGTCGACGGCTACGGCGGGCACGGGATCGGCCGCGAGATGCATCTCGATCCGTTCCTGCCGAACGAAGGGGCCCCCGGTAAGGGGCCCCGGTTGGTGGTGGGGTCGGTGCTGGCCATCGAACCCATGCTGACTCTCGGTACCTCCGATACCAAGGTGCTCGACGACGACTGGACGGTGGTCACCACCGACGGGTCGCGGGCGGCACACTGGGAACACACCGTCGCGGTGACCGAGGACGGTCCGCGCATCCTCACGCTCCGGCCCGAATAGCTCGTGCGCCGGATCGCGGAATGCGATCGGCGCATCGGCCCGGCCGGCCCTGGGGGAGGGTGCCGGGCCGTTTTCCGTTCGCCGTGGCCGTATGGGGTCAGAGTTCCAGCATGATCGTGACCGGGCCGTCGTTGACGAGGTCCACCTGCATATGGGCACCGAAACGGCCACCGGCGACCGGGGCGCCCAGCTGTCGCAGAGTTGCGGCGACGGTATCGACCAGCGGCTCGGCCACCGGTCCGGGCGCAGCCGCGGACCAGGAGGGCCGCCGGCCCTTGCGGGTGTCGGCGTAGAGGGTGAACTGGCTGACGACCAGGATGGGGGCCGACAGGTCGGCGGCGCTGCGTTCGCCCTCGAGGATCCGCAGCCGCCAGATTTTTTCGGCCATACCGCGGGCGGTCGCCTCGGTATCGGTGTGGGTGGCTCCGACGAGTGCGAGCAGGCCGTGCCGCGTTCCGTGGGCGGACGGGTCGATCCGGCCGACCACTTCACCGTCGACGGTAACCTGAGCCGAGGTCACTCGCTGTAGCAGGACTCGCATGGGGTCGATCTTGCCGCCGTCTCCGGACCCGGTTTCCCCGGGGTCCGCGGGTGCTGCGCACCGGGGACGATATCTCACCGCGGCGGCCGCACAACCGTATCCGCAGCGGGTAGCGCGCACGCTGTTCGCCGGAGACGCCGCCGTGGATTCGCCGGCCCGGCTCCCGCGGAGTGGGAAGAGGTCGCGTGGCGCAGCGATCGGTTCACGGTTACCGTCGGCGGGGAAACGCCGGCCGAGCCGAGGTACCGGGCTTTTCCGGCGGAGCGGGACCTCGGCGCGTATATCCGTACGGCGCTCGCCGATCCCAGCGCGCGCCAGGCACTTCGGCCGGCATCACGAAATCCGTACGACGCCGGACCAGGAGGAAGAATGCGGCTCAACCATCCGACCAGGGCGGAACTGATCGAGAACTTCGAGGCGGAACTCGATTCGGTACGCAACGGCGGCGGTCTCCGCTCGGAGACGGGGCTCGATATGGAGACCGGCGAGGCGCTGTGGGCGATCGCCCGTGCCTATCCGGATATCACCGAGGAGTTGGTGCGCAACGCCCGGAAGGCGTTCGCCGGTCAGCTCGACGGCTCGAACGCCGAACGGCGCCGCGCGAAGCTGAACGCGCAGATCGACAAGTTGCGCCGGGCGCGTGACGGCGAATGATGTGCTTCTCGGAAGCCGTGGAGCGGCCGGGGCCGAAGGGGCCCGGCCGCCGGTCGGCCCCGGTCTGCCACCGTTCCCGGTGCGGGCGGCGTCCGCCCCGGGTTCACCGCGGTCCGCCGGCGGCCGGCCATTCCCGGATGGCCTGCGATATACCGTCGTCGAAGAGGATCGCCTCGGCCGGCCGGCCGTCCGGGTGCCAGCGTCGTAGGACCCCGTGCGGTTTGCCCCGGTAGTTCTCGCCCTCGGATTTCAGCCGGCCGTCGGGCCACCATTCACGGGTGCTGCCGTGCGGGAGTCCGTCGACGTAGAACTCCTGGGAGAGCAGCTGTCCCGGCACCAATTCTTCGACCACCTCGCCGGTGAACGGTTCGCCCTCGTATTCCAGGCGCAGATCCTCGCCGACCGAGGTGGGGTCCTGGTTCAGATCGATCCGCTTCATCGCGGATCTTTCAACGATGCGCACACCCTGGTCAGGGTATCGGCGTGGACTCGGGGCCGGGGGCATATCCGGTGGTCGGCGCGGCGGCGGGGCCGGTGGCACGGGGATCCGCCGCGGACGCCGTCCGGTGGCCGGTTGTCCGGTCCCCTCTCGCGTCCCACCGGGTCCGGTCGGCGTTTTCCCGTCGCTGGGAGTCAGTGGCCGATGCGGTGTCATGTCAGAATGGCGGCGAATATGGGCACAGGAGCATGGTCTGGGAAGACGCGGTGGACGATGGGACTCCCCCGTGTTCTGGTATCGGTTCTGGTGGAGACATCACACGTATGGTCAGGATCTGAGCAGTGAGCGAGCGCGACAAGGAAAACCCGGGCCCCGAAGAACAGCCCGATGTACCGGACGTGGGCTTCACCCTCGCCGCGGACGAACCCGAGGACGAGACACAGGCCGATTCCCCGGACGAGGCCGAGAGTGAATCCGCGGACGAGGACCAGGATGGATCTCCGGGTGAAAGCCGGGCCGAATCATCGGACGAGACAACCGGTTCGGTGGACGAGGCGCTCCGGGACGAGGCGGAGGTGCTGGCCCGCCGGGCAGCCGACGGCCTGGCCGAGGTGGGGCCGGAGGGGTGGCAGCAGCTGGACGCTGTCTTCGCGCTGACCACCGCGGCCGGGGTGGCGCAGGTCGTCTACACCGATGGGGAACGTTCGGTGCGGGCCGAGCCGCCGACGGCCGTGCTGGAGCTGGTGCAACAACAGCGTGCGCTGGTGGCCGAGCGGGACGGCGAACCGTGGTGGCGGCTGTTGCTGCGGTTGAGTTCGGACGGCGAATTCGATCTGGACTACGACTTCGGTGACGAACCCTTCCCGGAGGGGCAACTGTTCGAGCCCGAGGCCTACCGAGCGGATCTGGACGAGTACCCGCGTGACGACCTGCCGGTATGGCTGGCGGCTTATATCGGTCATGGGGGCCGCCAGTCGCGCACTCCCCAGCAGGCCGCCGAGTCGGCGCGCGCCGACCGGGCGGCGCAGGTGTGGCCGGTGCTGGCGGAGAACGAGTTCCCGGACTTCCCGCAGATGTGGGCGCGCTGGGCCGTGATCTCCGCCGCGTTCGTCGCCGCCGGGTCCGAGTGGGGCCCGCGGATCCTGCCGTCGATGGGCTGGTTCGAAAGCTCCCGGCGCGGCGGCTCGACCCTGTACGCCCTGCCCGACGGGCGCGCGGTGCTCTCCGGGGGCGTGTGGGAGGCACCGAATCTGGATGCCGCGTACAACGGCGGTGCCGATATGCCGGAATTCTATGCCGGTGCGCCGGATTGGGTCGCCGACCCGGTGTTGAATCCGCGCGCGACCACCGGTCTGTTGTCGTTCTGCTACTGGTGGGACGCCGGGCGCTGGTATCGGGGTGAGTCGCCGGCGGCGGAGTACTGCGCCACCGCGGTGCCCGGGGTGTGGACCGCCGAAACCGTGAGCGGCATTGTCGCTGGTCTGGCGGCCGAGCAGCCGGGTACGGTGCAGCAGGCGGCCGCGGCGGCGTTGGTATCGGCCGCCGAGGCCGGTGTGGTCACTCGCGAGACGGTGATCGACCTCTTCGGTGACGACGGCCGTTACGATATCGACGGCGCCATGTATCAGCTGTCGCTGGCGGGTGTGGTGTTGCGCTTGCCCGAGCGTATGTCGCGGGAAGAGGCGATCTTCCGGGTGCAGCAGTACATCCTCGGCCGCGAGTTGGACACCACGGGGTATCCGCTGGACGAGCTGGTGGCGGATCGATTCAGTATCGGCTGGATGGTGTACGTGCCGGTGCCGCGCGGTGAGATCGCGATCGGGCGCGCCATCTTCTACATCGCCGACGACGGTGTGCTGGAGCATTCTTCCTCGTCGGTCGCGCCGACGACCTTCGTGGAGGATTTCGAGCAGCGTTACCGGGACCGGCAGGGCGTACCGGTCTGACTGTGGATGGGACAGGTCCGGACCGGCGCGTGCCCTGATTCCCCGTCGTGGGAAAGGCCGGGTGCCGCACCGATGTCAAGATAGATTGCGACTCCGACCAGGTCCGATGCTGCTTGCGGTCCGATAGCTTGATGCGAAAGGTGAGGTGGACGAGATGGCCGACGAGAAGCTGGATTTCACGGCGGAGCAGGCGGGACGTGTCGCGAACAAGGTGGATGCCGTCGCCGGCCGGATCGCGGATGTGCTGGCCACGATGAAATCGGAGAGCGCGGCCTACTGGGGGTGCTGGGGGACCGGTGAAACCGGCGAGAGGTTCGCCCACGGGGACGGCAAAAACGGATACGTCGACAACTTGAAGCATCAGCAAAAGGTCATAGCTTCCTATCCGGAATTCCTCAGCGGAGAAAAAGGCTATTCTCCCCAGTTCCGAGAAGCCGCCAAATTGCTCATCGCAATGGAGCGTAACAACGAACTCGATATCAGGCGCTCGGGCAGGATGAAGGCATGAGCTTCGGCCGATCGAGCGTGTGGATTTTCACCGGGGGGCGCTGAGGGAACCGATATGACGGATGACGAGATGTCGATGGCTCGGCTGACGGATCTGTTCGATTCCGTGCAGGCCGGTATGAAGTCGATCGAGACCATGCAGCAGAAGTGGGCGTTGCTGACGGCGACGGGATCCGCGGCTCACAAGCGCGTCACGGTATCGATCAATGCCGAGGGTGAGGTCATCGAAACCCTCTTTTCCGGTGATATCGCCGATCTGAGCTACGACGAGATCGCGAAAGCGGTCACCGAAGCCGCCCGGGCCGCCATGGCGGAATTGCGGCGCAAAACCGACGGGCTGCGAGAGTCGTTGCAGGAGAGTACTTCTCGGATCCCCGCGCTTTCCGAGCTCGCACCCGGTGCGCTGGATGTGCTGGGGCTGGTACCCGAGCCGCCGCGGGTTTCGGCAGCGCCGCCCGGCGCGCCGGAACGGCTCGCCGCGGAGTCCGGGGCCATGGAGTTCTCCGATACCGAACAGGTCGACAGCAATGCGGCGCAGCCCGGGGTGACCGGTCCGTCTTGGTGATGCGTTCCGGGGTAAGGCTGCGTCGTGGCCTATAACGTACCCATTCCGGGGTGGCTACAGGGTATCGCCCAAGTACTGAACTTCGGCATCGAATACCCGGATGCCCGTGCGGGGGATATGGCGGAGATGGCCCAGCGTGTCCTGCTGGGACCTGCCGAGGAAATGCGGGCCATCACTCCGTTCGTCCGAGAAACCCTGGGCGATATCCAGGACATTTATTCGGGCCAAGCGACCGACGCGTTGGTGAAGCAGCTGGGGCAGCTGACGCAGGGTAAATATTCGCTGGACACCCTGGCGGATGCCATGGAGGAGTTCGGGCGGGCCGTTGACAAGAGCGCGGACGGCATCACGAAAACACAGTTGATGCTCCTGGGTTTCGCCGCCTATACGCTCTACCTGTTGTGGTCCGCGCGTGCGCTGTTGTCGACAACACCGTGGGGGCGGCTCGCCTTGCCCGCGATCGAGGCGGGGATCATCGCGACGGGCAAAGAGCTCGTAGCCGTTACGGCGGCTCGCGGCGCGGCCGGGGTGAGCGCCGAAATGGGGATGCTGGCGCTGCGGAACGCGTTGGCGCCGTTGCTCAGCAGGTTCGGGGTATTGGCACCGCTGTCCAAGATCTTCGGCAATCAGGTGGTGAAGGCGTCGGGGAAGGCGGCGCTGACGGGTGCGACGATCGACGCGGGAGCGGGGCTCGCCGCGGGAGCGGGCGTCGAATGGCAGTCCATGTTCGTATCGGGTACGGCATGGGCATTCGCACCGCTGCCGGGTGGCCTCGCGGCGATGATGATGTCGAAGATGCTGTCTTCTTGGGCGGCACCGGTACTCGCGAAGCGATTGCTGACGGGGGTGGTCGCGGGACAGGCCGGGATGGCCGGTATGTACGTCGGTGGTATCGCCGGGCAAGTGGGGGTACAGCTGATCGAAACCGGGGGAGTGGTGTGGAAGAACGTGGATACCACGTTCGACTCCCACATGTTGGTGGCCGGGGCCGGGCTGGGGCTGCTGGGTGCGGCCCGGCCGGTGCAAGCTGGTGTGGGAGAGGGGGTTTCGGGCTCGGGGCCGGGGGCGCCCCGTGCCGCCGACCTCGGGCAGCTGACCCCGCAGTCGCGGAAGGAAGGCGTTGCTCTCTACCGAGAACTTTCCAAGCAGTTGCATCCGGATGTTGTTCCGGAGGGACCTGCGCGGTCTCGAGCCGGGGATCTTCTGGACCAGGTCAACAAGGTCAGGAACGAGGCGAACGCCACCGGCCGCAACAACGAGTACTACGAGGGCCATGTAAGAAAGCTCGAGAACATCCGGCAGGAGTGGAATACGTTCCGGGAGGGACTACGCGGGACAGGCGCACCCGACGGCTCGGCCCCACATCCCAATAGCGGAGGCAAAACGGCCGGGGTGGACGGCGGGGCACGTCCGGGACCGGCTCCCGAGGCGGGTGGGCGTTCTCCCGAAGGTACCGGGCGGCCTGGGTCGAATCCGGAAAGCGGTGGCCGGGCCGGGCCCGCGGAGGGTCGTCGCGGGAACTCGCTCGCGGTACGGGGTGAGACCGGTAGGACGGTCGAGGGCCGGTCGAGCGCCGCCCCGGCGGCCAGGTCCGCGGGTGCGGGAGCCGCCGGGGGTGTGGCGGCGGGACAGCAGGCCACGGCCGCCGCGCAGGCAGGTCAGGCGGCGTCCACGGGGGATCAGGTCTCGGTGGTGGACCAGTTGTCGCAGGCGATGGAGCACCGGGGCAGGACCGCGGCCGGGATACCGATAGACGCGGATCTCATGCCGGGAGCGCCCGAATCCGTCCGCAACGACGTGGATGCCCGGGCCGCCGCCGAGGCACAGCTGACGGAGTGGGCGGACGGCGGCGGTGAGGTGCCGCAGTGGCGTGGTCCGGATCGTGGATTGGTGTATGTACCGGGCACCGCGGGGGCGCCGGTGTTCGAGCAGGGAGCGCAGCCCGGCCGGTCGGGTCTGGTCGTCGGTTTCACCTCGATGGAACAGGCCCGCAGTTTCGGTACCGGCGTGGTGGACGTGTTCGACGTACCGGGCGGTTTCGTGCAGGATTTGCCGTCCGGTGGTCAGGCCGTTGTCCTGCCGGGTGGGGTGGGACCGCAGTTCGTGGTCGGCCGGCACGAGTACACCGATGCCGGGACCGTCTACATCGGGAACCCGGGTTTCGATCCGGAGGCCCGCCCGCCCGTCCAACGCCCGAGCGGCGGTGCCACCGATCGGTTGCATACGCCGCCGCCCCGCGAATCCGCCCCTGCGAAATCCGAGCCGGCGACGAAACCCGAGGGCGGTCCCAGGACCGATCCGGAGCCGCCGTCGAGGGGACGCCCGGGTCCGCGGTCGGGCGTGCGCGACGTGACGGCGACTCCCCCACGGCCCGGGGACAGCCCATCGATGGTCGATCAACTGCTGGCGGCGGCCCGGGGGGAACCGACAGCGCAGCAGGCCGTCGAGAAGGGAATGGCAGCCACCGGGCTACCGGCCGGAGCCGACCCCATGCCCGCCGCGGTGGTGAAAGAGGGCGTCGATATGCCCGGGTTGTTCACGGGCTGGGGGAAGGCCACGGAGGGGACGGTGGCCTGGCGGGGGGAGAGCGGTACGGGGCCGGTGTACATTCCGGTACCGGAGGGGGCGAGCGGGCGTTCCCCGTTCGTGGAGGGAATCGTCTTCGAAGACGGTTCGAACGTGACCTACGGGTACGAATCGCTGGCGGACGCGCAGCGGTTCGCCGGTCTGGGGCGTATCTATGTGGTCTACGCGCCCGGGGGGTTCGCGCAGGAAGTGCCGGGCCAAGGGCGGGTGGTCATCTTCCCCGGTGGCGTGCGATCGGAGTTCGTGACCGGCCGTCATCAAACCGATCTCGAGGCGCCGGACAAC
Organism: Nocardia sp. X0981; assembly: GCF_977089955.1. NCBI lineage: Bacteria > Bacillati > Actinomycetota > Actinomycetes > Mycobacteriales > Nocardiaceae > Nocardia > Nocardia sp. X0981. The sequence goes on from NZ_OZ372435.1 coordinate 2,229,623, forward strand.
TGGACATATGTCGAGAATCCGAGCTTCGGCATCCCGTATACCGAGCCGGTGGTGGTGGCGGAGCCGAGCCGTTCGCAACCCACCGCGAAGCCGGAGCCGGTCGCGGAGCCCACGGCGCCGGTCGCGGACGCCGGGCAGACGCCGCGGCCCCCGCGGCCGCGTCGTAGCGGCTGGGTCCCCTCGCCCGCGGCGGAAGCGGGCGGGCCGGTCGTGGACGCACCCGCCGCGGGGGCGGCCGCGCAGACCGGGCCGGTCACGATTCCCGGTCACGAACCCGCTGTTCCGGTGCCGGACGCGGCATCCGCCCCGGAGGGCTCGGCGAAACCGGACGTGGCATCCGCCCCGGACACCTCGGCGAAACCGGATACGACATCCGCTCCGGACACCTCGCTGAAACCGGATGCGTTGTCCACTCCGGTGCCGGAGAACGGCGCCGTCCCGGCCCGGCAGGGGGACGCGCCGCCCCCGGATACGGCGGACCGGAAGAGCCCGGAGCAGGAAGCGGGACCGCTGCCCGCGGCGATCACCACCCGGATGGCTGAACACGAAGGCACCGCGGGGAAAGTGCCGGTCACCACGAACGGTGGTGGCGAAGAGCCCTTGCTGAAGGGCCAGTGCGCGACGTATGCGACGTACGAATTCGAGCTGGCGAACTGGGAAGCCCGGGGCCGGGTCGGGCCGGCGCCGGTGAAACCCCCGCCGGGGAATCCGTTGCGCGGCGATACCGCGGTCGATGTCGCGAAGCAGGTGGGCGGGGATTATCACAAGAGCCGCAAGCACCACCGGACATTGTCCGAGTTCGTCCACAAGGTGATGACCACCCCGGGGATGGCGGCCGTCGCGGTGATCGAATACCCCGACGGTTTCGGGCATGTCGCTTTCGTGCGGCACGACCCGGAGCACGGCGTCGTCATCAAACACAGCTACAACGGCGGGCGCGAATACACCCATGTGGGCCGCGAAGAGGCTGTCGGGTTCATTCGCCTCTTCGCGAACGAGGAACACACCGTCACCTCCATCCAATCCCATGAGGGCGTGCTGGAAAGTCCGCTCGTCCCCGGGGAGGAACCCACGGCCCTGCCCGGCCTGTACATGCCCCGCGGCGAGACTCTCGTCTTCGGTGCCCCGACCGAGCCGCAACGGTTCAGCGGTAACGAGACCTATCGCCTCGATCTGGGTCCGGTCGCCGGGATCAGTCATATCGGCAGACCGGAAAAGCACCGCCACGGTAATCAGGACGCGATGCGGCTCGGCGTCTTCACGCACCGCGACAAGGACGGCGATAAGCCGATCGAGGTATTGACGATCGCCGACGGTGTATCGACTTCGGTGGGTGGCGCTGTTCTCGCGGAAAAGGCGGTAGCAGCCGGTATCGGCCATATCGAGAAAGCCATCGAGGACGCCGCGGGCGGTGCGTTCGACGCCCGGGCGGCGGCCGAAGCGGCGGTCGACGTGGTGCAGGCCGAAGCCGAAGCGCTCACCGCGCAGCGCTACCCGGATGTCCCGCAGCCGCCCGCCACCACGATCGTGATCGTGGTGATCCAGGAGGGGCTGGTGACGGTCTCCTGGGTCGGTGACAGCCGGGTGCGGGTCGGATCGAAGCTGGTGACCCGGGACCACTCGGTATTCAACTGGTTCCGGGATATGCAAGGCCTGTCCGAGGCCGAGGTGGTGGCGCGCCTCGCCGAGTACGGGATGCGTCCTGGTATGGCCGCTCTGGTCAGGGAATTGGATGGCCTGAACGAAGACGAAGCGCTGCGGCACCTGAAAGAGAACGGAGTCAAAACCGGGTCGCTGCAGCACGCCATCACGACGAAGGTCGGCCCGCCGAAGGGGCGAGCGAAGTACACCGAGGTCATCGAGGTATCCGGCGAGGTCACCGTCACGGCGTACACCGATGGTTTGAACTGCGTGCCTACGGAGGTTTTCGAGCGCCTGCTGCGGGAGCATGCGGGAAATCCGGATCAGCTGGTCGACGCCCTGATGGATTACGCCCTGCCCATCAGCGAGGACAATGTCACCGTCGGCACAGGGCAGCACCCGCCGCGACCGGCAACCCACCACCGCAAGACCGAGCTCCCGCTGGTGCAGGAGCAGGCCGTGCAGCCGCGTGCCGCCGCGACCGAGCGTCCGGTGCCGCCGCCCACCCGGACCCAGGCGGCGGAGCACCGGCAGGTGCTGAGCGGAGTTCGTTCGGCACGCAGACGCCTGGACGTCATGGCCCGCTACGGTGCTATCGATCTGAACGAAATGGGGGCACCCGCCGAGTGGGCGGCCGCTCTGCGGCGCCGGGCCGGCGATCCGCGTCTGGACTCCGCCCAGCAGCGTCACTTCGCGGAGATGGCCACCGCGGTGGACGAGTACAACGCGTTGCGCGACCGACTCGATGCGCTGGAACATACGCTGAGCTCGGGCCCGGCCGACAGTACGGTATGGTGGCGGCGGCCGCGCACTTCGTGGGCCGATCAACCCAATCAGTGTTGGCCACTGTTGCTCGACGCCCTCCGGCAGGGCTCGGAGCAGGCCGATATCCCGGTGCGCGGCGCCGACCCGCTCGCGGGGACATCGAGTGGACAGGCCGCGGCAGACCTGGCCGAAGGTCACGGTATCGAGTCGGTGCGCGGGCAGTGGCGAAGGAACTTCGGTGCCGCGTTCGACGAGTTGCGCGCCGGTACCGGTGGCGCCGAGCAGATGCTGGTGGCCTATCAGAAGGGCGCCGCGACTGGTACACACGGGCCGATGTACCACGTTGTCCGCTTGGTCCGCCGCCCCGGAAGGATCGAATACCACGATCCGGTCAACTTCGACTCGACTCCGGATTTCACCCCGCCTCGGGGCGGCGCACCGGTGCTGGTGTGGTACCTGGACGGCGAGAACAAGCCGATCCTGGTAGCCGATCCCGTCCCCATCGATCCACGGACCGTTCCGCTCGAGGTTCCGCTCGGCGCTTCCCCTGATGAGGGTGCCGATCCGCCCACGCCCCGCGACGCGGATGTGGGCGTGGCGGAGGTGGACGGTCTCGTCGATGAAGTGCTCCAGCGCAATGGTCTGGAAACGCTGGAGTCGCTGTTGACGCCCGGGTACATCGAAAGCCCGGTCCTCCGGGCGCTGCTGTACGGGCAGGTGGTCGCCGAGCTGATCTACGAGGCGACCGGGCGGGGACTGCGTGAGCAGTTGTTGACACGGCACCCGAACCTGGCCTCGGTGATCGGCGCGCTGCCCGCTCACGAGGCGGAACAGGTCGTTTCGGCGGCTCTGGAATCGGGCCGCGCCGGTCTCGACTCCAGAGCTTCGGCGCTCGTAGGAGATATCCGCGGTCTCGCCACGAACGAGGCGGACGGTGTGCCGGTGCGGTTGCTGGCGGCGGCCCATCTGCCCGATACCGGCCAGTCGAACCCGAACGGGGGGCTGGTCCAGGTACATCTGGGCCTCGGTCCGGTCGACGATGCCGCCACACTCATCTGGCATCTGGCCGACAGCGCGCCGGACGGGGAAGCGCTCACCGCGGGTATTCGTGGTGCCCTCGCCGACCTCGCGCGATATCGGGATTCGCCGGAGCCGGTGGCGATGATCGCCGTCGTGACCTACGACTACCGCTCGCCTTCGCTCGGCTGGCTACCCACGCTCGAGCACCGGACCGGCCGGGCATCCGAAATGCTGGCCGGGTGGGTCGCGAGCACCAACGCGATCCGCGAATTCCGCGACAACGGACGCAGACCGACGGTCCGGCTCGTCGGTCGCGGCGATCAGAGTGCGGTCGTGCGGGCGGCGCATACGGTGCCGCGCATGGCCGACGAGTACGACGGGGAGATCGATATCGATCCGCCCTCGGACGTACTGGCCGACGCGATGACTGTGCCGGCCGTCACCCCCGAGCAGCGAGAGCACGCCGCGCGGGCACTGCGGGACTTGGAAGCGCTCGGGCCCGAGCCGACGGTGGGCCGGGTCGCGGCCCTGTGGGCCGCGCTGGGGCCGGCGGCGACCGACCTCCTCTATGTCGCGCCGGAGAAGATCGCCGGTCTTCCCGAGGCTCCGCATCTGTCCCGGCACGTCGCCGCGCTGATGATGCTGGCGGACGCGAAATCGCGCGCCGAGGACCGGGTACGCCGCGAAGAACAGGAGCACGGCGAAGCCGGCCACGAGGCGACGCAACAGCTGCGGGAAGTCCAGACGCAGTTGGCGGCGTTCGACCGCGCCCTGCGCACCGTCCGCTACCTCCACGATCGCCCGAATATGACGGTGCTGTCGCCGGAGCAGCCGTTCGTGGAAATCGGTCGTAGCGACCGGGCGGATGTGCTCGGCATCCATATCGCCATCGGCGAAACGAATCCGGTATCGCTGGACGAGCTCCTGCAGTCCGCCGTCGACGATCATCACCGTAAAGTCGTCGGCGACCGGTCCGATATCGCGCGGGCGACGCTGGTATGGCGAGGGCACGACCCACGGCGCATGGTGCGCGAAATCAGCGCGGTCCTCGAAACGCGCGCCCGCGCCGGTGCCGAACTCGAACTGCCGCCGCGAACCTACGGCAACACCTACGGTGACAATACGAGCGACGGCGATCAGCTCGACACATGGCTGGGAGCGTTGCTCGTCAGCACCGTGGCGTCTCGGTCACGGACGACAGTGGCTCTGGCGCGCCGGCTTTCGCGCGACCCCGCCGATGTGGCGCCGCTGCTGGATCCGAATTCACCGGATCGGCGGATATGGACCGGACGCTACAACCAGCTCCGGCACCTGGTGACGATGTCGGCGCTGGTCGAGGACGCACCGCCGCTCGAGCAGGAAGTGGCGGATCTGCGGGCGAAGGACGAATGGACAGCGGAGGAACGAGAGTTCCTGGGGCTGCACGACACCCTGTCGCTGATCGAGGAACTGGAGCGATTCCACCGGCATATCGAACAGATCCTGCTGTTGCACGAAACCCTGCGCGATGCCCGGCTACGTCACGAACAGGAGTTGGACACCCGCGAGGCGTTCGACTGGTTCGCGCAGCGGGCTCGTGAGCTCAGCGATTCGGCCCGGGCTGTACTCGAAGGTACGCCGGACGCGGTTTTCGGGCAGGTGCGAGCCGGTGGCCGGGTCGTGAAAGATCTTCGCGGTCTGAACCTCGGGGCGCGATTCCAGCCGCGCGCCGCGGTCCAGCAGTTGCGAACCGACGAAGCGGCGTACCGGCTCTGGGCGGAGGTTTTCCTCGACCCGGGGATCGAGCTGGAGGAACTCACCGAGTCGGAATGGGCGGCGATCGATACCAATATCGCGCCGATGGCGCGCGAACTGCTGGAGATCCGGGCGCTGCTGGCGGAGGTCGCCCGGGTCGAGGAAAGCGCCGCGATATTCGAGCTGCGGAAGCAGTTACTGGACCGCGGGTTGGCCGATATCGCCGCGGCCGCTCACGACCGTCCGCCTGCCCCACGCGTCCGGTTGGGGCACAACCTGACGCAGCTTCGTATCGAATGTATGGCCACCGAGGCGCGACCCGACTCCACGAGAATCGAGTGGGAGACGGCGAGCGCGCTGCTCGACGGTATCCACGACGCCCAAGCCGCCCTGCTGACAACCCACAAGTTCCGCTTGTCGGCGCGGGTGCGATTCGCCGACCTGAAACGCGAACTCGGTGTGTCGGTACCGGGCCCGGAAGCGATTCAGCAGCTGCGGTTCCGGCGCGACGAGATCGCCGGAACCGATGCCCGGCTGGCGAACGGATTGACGGAGCTGATCGCGCTCGCCGAGAAACACGAGCGGCGGCAGCGGCAGTTCGGCTGGCTGGACCTGCATATGGAGCGTCTCGACGCGCTGGCAGGCGAGCTGCGCACCGCGAGGTACGAACTCGCGGATTACACGGGCCGTCTCGCCGAACTGTCGTCCGAGACGCACGGGCAGCGCCCCCGCCCGGTTTCCGGCGAGCACACAGCGGCCGCGGCAAGACGCTCGCCGGACGAAGCGCTCGACCGTGGGCCGGCCGGGCGCCGCGAACAACAGGCGTTCGTCGAATCGGTGATCGACGCCTTGTCCAGGAAAGTGCGCGATCTCGAACAACAACTGCGCGCGGGACTGACCGAAGCGTCCGAGCTCACCACCGAGTCCGGCGCCGAACGGTCGAATGCGGCCACCGGCTCCACGAACGCTATCCGGGAAGTACCACGCATCGCGCCGCCGCACCGCGATATCGCGATCGCGGACGCCGAGGGGATGAGCGGATACCAGCGGCCGCACACGCTACGGAACCTCGATGACCAGTGCGCGCGGGAGATGCTGGCCGCCAACGCCGCCCGTACCGGGCGCGACAACGAGGTGGTCGAGCCGGCTGTTCCGGACGAAGGCACGCTGACCAGCTATGTCGAGCAGCTCAGAGCCCGCCCGGGACAAAAGGTCAAAGCGCATCGGTTGCGCGATATCCGGGAAGCCTACGAGGACCTGCTGAAGCGGGTGTCGGTGGCGGAGGCTCGGCAGCAGGGCGCCGGCAACGGCCTGTCGACGTTCGTGTTCGTCGCCGGGGCCAGCGGCCTCGGACATCCTGTCGAGCTGGTGGCGGTGGTCGAGAACGGCCGGACCCGCGTCGATCGGTGGGACGCGAGCAACAACACCATCCGCGAAGATTTCGTACCCGGCGACGAGCCGGCCGGGCAGACCGTGCTCGGTCTCTGGCTGGACGCCGAGGGCTTCGCGGTCGGGCACTCGGAAGGCTTGCCGCAGCGACCGGAACGCGATATCGATATCGCCGTCGGTGCGTCCGAGCTCGGCGAGGGCGAAGAAGCGGCGAAACGCCGGCAACTGGTGACGCAGGCGCTGGCCCGCGCGGGGATCGACCACATCGAACAGATGGTGCCCCGCGCCGGCGAGCCCCTGACCCCGGAAGCCGCGCGTGAGCAGGGCCGGCGCAACGCCCAGCTGTGGGATTGGGCCAGCGATGACCAGCGGGCGGCGCTGGTGCGGGAACATCCGGCGATCCTCGGCGAGGCCGAGGGCATTCCACGCGCCAAACGCCATGAGCTGAACGCGAGCGAGTGGCATCGTGAGTTCGCGGAGCTGCGCGACCGCACAGGTGAGCTGAACGAGGTCGAAGACCGACGGCTGCTCGAACTGGAGGAGATCTGGACCTTCTGGCAGGAAGGTGCGGCCCGGGCGCAGCAGATGAAGGTTCCGTTCCATCTGCTCTCGTTCCATCGCCTGACGGGTCTCGGCGGTGCCCCGGGCCGGTTGCTGTTCGAATACGGTGACGAAACCGCGCCACAGAGCGAGATCTGGCACGCGGTGGTGCGCAGCAGTGTCGCGGACGAGCGGATCGAAGTGGTGCGCGCGGGCGCGGATTTCGCCGCGCTCGAGCACCGCCCCAGCCGCCCGGTGACCACGCTGGTGATGCACTCCTACGGGAACGCGGAGACGCGCATCGACCGAGAAATCGCGGCCGGTGAGGATCTGGCGGCGCGGGTGGCGGCCAATGCCGGAGCGCGAGAAGCGTGGGCCCCCCATGAGCAACGGCCGCGCGGCGAGCTGATCGTCCGCAGCAATACGAACCGCGGAACCCAGGTCTGGACGGCGGTCGCCGAGCGCTTGCGGGGCAACGGCGTGGACCGGGTGGAGGTCACCCGCGACGAGACCACCAACGATATCGTGCGCCGTGCCCGGCAGTGGGCGGCGGATCTGCCCGGCGCTCCCGCGTTCCAGATCCTGTCACTGCCGTCCGTGCGCGCTTTCGGCATCGGCGCCGATCCGCGCACCGCCGACCGAGTACGGGTGCTGGTGGCCGGTCGTACCGCGTCGACCGTGTTGCGTCACGGTCTACGCAGTGCGGTGGAACTCTACGCGGGGGAGCATCGCGAGGATCGGACGCTCGCGGTGTTGTTGTGGCAGGGCGATGACCCACGGCAGCTGGCCGAGGCTCTGATCCGGCTCGCCGCCGGCCGGGAAGACACCACGGCCGCGAACAGAAAGATTCAGCTGCGGTTCGTGGACCAGCCGGGCGCGGAGCTCATCCACGGCCTCCCGGCCGAAGCCCGGATGAGGCCGCATCGCGACGCGTTCGCGGGCCTGCTGTGGAGACGGACCTTGAAGCCGGGCCCCGTCACCACACCGGTGGGACGTCTCGCAGATCGGTTCGTCGCGAAAACCGCCGATTCGGCACTGGTCAAGCGGGTGCGAGAACTGCTTTACCCCAACGCTGAACCGGAGCCGTCGCCGGCCACGAAGACTGTTGTCGAACCCCACCTGGGCGACCTGGATACGCTGCGGCGCTTGTACCAACAGCAGCGAGCCGATGTGTTCGCCGAGCTGAAATGGAGCTTTGCCGACGAAGACGCAGCCGAACAGGACACGACGGTCGCGGATCTCTTGGCCCCCGATTCGGACAGCAGACATGATCTGAACGAGCAGCTGACCGACGCGCGCGAGCGCCTGATCGAGGCGATCAGGGAGCACGAGGCGCAATTGCCGCCCGACGAGAGCGCCGGGCTTCGAAGTCACGCGGAAGAAGTACTGGAGCAGGAAGACGTTCCCGAAGTTCTCCGTGAGGCGGCAGAGAGGTTCGTCTGGTACTTCGACACGGTCTTTTTCGTCGACAGCGCCGTCCTTCTCGAGTCTCGCATCCGGCAGATCGATTCGCTGGAAGCCGCGTTGTTCCACGCCCACGCGCTCAACGCGCACGGGGAACTGGAAGCCGGACAATTCCAGCGGTTGAGCGAGCAGCTGTCGCAGCTCGAAGCCAAGGCCCGCGCGATATACCGCAACGATATAAGCAGGTGGCGGCGGCAGGAGGGTATAGACACGGTTGTCGGGGTACTGACCGACTCGCATAAACAGCGTGTCGAAAACGCATTCGACACGCAGCTGAAGGCTGCGCGGAAAGCCGTTACCGAGATCAAGGCCCTCGACAACGCCGTGGCCCCGGTCGCGCTCGGGGACGCGCTCGCAGAGCTGGGCACCGCGGACATGGTGCGGCGCACCCAATTGCACAGTTCACCCAGAATGCGCGTCAGCGCCGCCGAGTCGGATGAACAGTCCGCCGCGGCCCTGACGACGCTGCGGGCACAACGAGCCGCACTGACGGCAGAGTTGGCGCCCCTGCTCGGCACGGCCCCCCGGCTCCTCACCCCGGCTCGGATACGCAGGATCGCCGAGGTATCCGCCCGCCGGCGCATCGACGATGCTCGAGGCCGCGCCGCATCGGAATGCCGGACGCTGGACCTCGAAATAGCACAGGTGGAAGAAGTGGTCCGGGTGTCCGCCCGGATGCGTGGTATCGATCGTCTGCGCGCGGCACTGCTCCAAGCGCGAACACGCCTGCCCGTCGTGACCCGTCGACTCGTCGATCTCCAGGAAAGGCACCGACAGCTTCTCGCCGACGAAGGGTTCGGCTTTTCCGCGGGCATTCTCGATCCCGAGCAGGTGCGCGCGCAACTGCGCCGGCTGGAACGACAGTGGGCCACGGATCGCAATATAAAGGCGCGTACCCTGCCCGTCCGGAACGCGCTGCAGGAGCTGCTCGATCTCGCTGGGCAACGGCAGTTGTGGAAATGGCGGCTGCAACGCCTGCAGGAGCAGGCATACCGGCTCGATACCCTCGCCGGCGAGCGGGTTCGTGTGCTGGCCCAGCGCGATGCGGTGGATGAGCGGATCGGCGAGCGAACCGTACTGGAATTCGAATGGCTGGGCACCGCTTCCGAGCGATCCGCGCAACTTCGTCGTTACCAGGCGGACGAGCGGGCGGCGTTGGCGGACCGGGTCGGCCCCGAAGCGCTGACCGAGCACGAGGTGACCGCGGCGGATCTGACCGCTGAGAAGATGACGTCGATCACTCGCTCTCGCCTGGATCTGTTCACCGACCTCCGGCTCCAGGGGCGGATCGATCGATTCCGGCGACTGGAAGAGTTGATCGCCGACACCGCCGAATACGACCGGCTCACCGGGCAGCTCGACCGCATCGATGCGGCACTGGCGAAGGGGCTCGACGCCGAAGTCGAAGCCGTGATCGGCGGCTCCGCGGTCCCGGATGTGGCCGATTACCAGGAGCCGGACACGGGGACCATCGAACACCTGGGGCAGCTGGGCGGCAACGATTGCCTGGTGCGGACGGGGCTGGCCGTATACGAGTCGGCGGGCGGCACCCCCCCACAGAGGCTGCGTACGTATGTCACCGGGACGCAGGGAGTGCCGTTCCCGGTAGCGGCCGAGCTGATGGAAGCCGATGCGCGGGAGGACGCATATACCGATATCTACGAGGCCGCACGCCATGTGGAGAAAACCGGCGACAGCGTAGCGCTGCTGATCGCGTATCGAGGTTTCACCGAGCCCTCCCAGCCAGGTTCACACGCGGTGCGCCTGTCCTGGGGCGGCAAGATGAAAAAGCGCGAGGGCCGCATGGTCCCGGACAAGTCCACCGGCGACGTGATGGTACTCGACCGTGGCAAGTCCGAACTGTTCACGAAGTGGGCCGCCCGGCAGAAGGGTATACGCAGCGCATCCGGATTCGAGATCATGCAGGGGGGTATCCCCCGCCGCCCACTCGTCGACGGAAAATCCCAGGCGATCGCCGGGCTCGACTACGAGAATGTCCTCATCGCGGGTCGGCCGGAGCGGGCGCCGGCAGCGCCGGCCGCTCCGGACCGAGCGAGGGCTGCCGGCAACCAGGGCACGAGCGCGACTCCATCCCGGAAGATATCGGGTCCCGCGTCGGCCGGCGTCCGGAAAGAGCCGGATACGCGGTTGCGGGATCTGGCGGACCAGCTGGGTATCGAACCACACAAGATCAATGCTGCTCGGCTGAAATCGGCTGTCGATATTCTGCAGGAACAGCTGCGGGGGCTGACCGATGAGGAATGGGCGAACGCGAAGCGGAACGGCCGGCCACTGGATTTCATACCGTGGCTCGGCAACCGTATAGAACTGGAATGGGCTGTCCAAGAAGAGACGGTATCGCGTGTCGACCGGTTCGTATGGGAGTCACCGGAACAGCGTGACAGGCATCTTCGCGAATTCGGTGCGCTGGTGAAGGCCGGATTCGAGAATTCGGATCGTGAGCTGGCCGATCTGCTCGCATTGCCCCGTCTGCGCAATCGGCAGCAGCCGATAGCCGGCAAACGGCCTGTCGCCGAATTATGGCTTCTGCCAAAAGATTCGGGTAACACACCGCAAGTGGTGAAGCTCCTCGGGAGCATCGAACGAATTCTCGAGGTCGACTCGCATCCGCTGTTGCTTCTCGAGGCGATCCACGAACACGATCTGCCCGAGGTACAGCGTCGGCTTACCGTGCTCACGCGAGAGGAACGTTCGGTATACGACCTGTACTTCGGCCCGGACCAGCCGACCCAGGCCGAGATCGCTGCCGAGCTCGGCCTGGGTGGGGCCACCGTACACAGCCGGCTGCACGATATCGCCTGCCGGTTGATCACGAAGGTCCCCGAGAATGCGCTGCGCCCTTACCTGAGCACGGGGCGCCTACGGCGGGCCACCGCACTGGATGTGGCCAAGATGACGGGGACGAGCCAGACAACCGTGCGGCGGGTCCTCCGCGGCGATTACACCGGTCCGGCGGCCACCGCCGACCGGGTGCGGGAAGCAGCCGGCAAGCTCGGGTTGCGGGGCCGGCGCCCCGGGGCGGTCGTGGATATGACCGGGCTCCCGGTGCACACGAATACCCCCTCCCCGGTGATACCGGTGGTGCGCCACGACCCCGGCCCCGCGACCACCGGCCGTGCGGAGAAACTTTCCCCGAATCGCGCGGCTCTCGAACTGGCCCGAGCGGTGTGGATCAACGAGCCGCAGTTGTTGGGGGCGCGAATATCCGAGCTGAATGCCTCCGACCGGGAATGCTTCGAACTCTTCGTCGAGGGATTCACCCCGGCTCGGATCGCGGAGGCGAAGAAGCTGCATCGCAGCACCGTCCACAAGGTGCTCGCGCGCGTCGCCCGAGCCCTGGTCACGGATCTTCCGCCAGGACTGCGGGACAGCTACGCCGAACGCGGTGTCTTGCGACCGGCGACCGCCGTCGACGTAGCGCAGCGAGCTCAGGTGAGTACGGAAACCGTGTATCGATGGCTGCGCGGCGACACCGGCATGATGAGCGAAAAGACGGCACGGCGGATACAGCTGGCCATCGCCGATACCGGCTTCGCTCCGACCGCGGGCCCACCGGCGCACGGTGAGACCGCGACTCCGGCGCGCCGAGCGGAGCCCCGCAGTGGTGGACGTCCGGTCGGCAAGCCCTCGGATGCGCTGCCTTTCGTCGATACAGATCGCCCCCGTAAGGGTGCTCGCCGGGGGCTACCGGACGACGGGGTGTGGTTCGCATACGGTAAGGATCTCGAAGGGCAGGCACATCAGCGCCCACGCGAGACGGCCACCCGGCAACGGGCCGCGACGCCCGAGGAAACCACGCTGATCGACCGGGCCCGCCAGCTGCACGGCCGATATGCGAAAGCGGTTCTGGAGCATGTGGTGCCCCGCGCCAGGGACGACCGGCTGTTGGTGCAGAACGTGTTGCGTGAAACGTTTCTGCGATTGGCCCGGGAAGTCGAGGCGGGCAGGAGCACCGGTCTTTCGGGACGGGTCGTCGAAATCGCCGGGGAGGTCCTCGAGTTCGAAAACTTCCGGAGCGGATTCTCCGGATTCCGCCACCGGATCACGGCAGCCGCGACCAATGACGCCGCCGCGGCCGCACTGGCGAATGCCGACCTGCAGCAGATGTGGGACGCGATAGCGGGGCTGCGCAAGACCGAACGAACAGCGGTGTTGTTGCGGTACCAGGGGATGCGCTTCCTCGCTGTTGCCGAAGTGTTGGACTGTATCCCGGCCGACGCCGAAAGTATGCTGCGCCGCGGCGTCCGGCAGATCGCGCAAACCCTGCCTCCCGCACCCGAATCGCCGTCCGTGCCGACTGCCGAAAACGAGCGGAAACCGGTGAGGACCACTTTGGCGCAAGTGGCGCGCGCGGCAGGGGTCAGCATCACCACCGCGCACCTGGCGGTCAACAACCGGCAGGTGAAGAGCGTTTCACCGGAGACCAAGCAGCGAGTACGCGAGATCGCCGCGAGTCTCGGCTATCCACTCGATCCGGAAAAAGTGGCGCGTCCCGCGGGTGCGCGCGTGCGAAAAACCCAGCTGGATCTGGCGGAAGTCACCGGACTTGGCGTGGACACGGTCAATCGCGCGCTGCACGGAAAGGCCAAGCCGTCGACCCGCCAAGAGGTGGAGGTCGCGGCAGCAGCGATCAACTACGACCTGACCAATGGCACGGCGGGAAAGAAACGCGTCACATTGGATGATGTGGCGCGCCGAGCCGGCACCAGTAGAACCATGGCCGGCCGGGTGCTTCGCAATGAACCGACCCCACCGGGTATCGCGGTCAGAGTGATGACGGCAGTCGTCGAGACCGGCTATGAGGCGAGTGTCTATATACGTCGCGCCTCTTCGGCTGCCCCCGCGCATCCGTCTCCCGGCGGTTCTCCTCGGGAAGCCGCGGCCGGTAGGCCTGCCGATGACGGGGCCGACGAGGGCCTGGTGCCGCGGCCGGCGGGAGCGGCAGCGCCGGAAAAGATCTGTGGTGTGCTGGTGGCCAGGGAAGCCGGGTACGTCCTGGGTCCGGAGATGGCGGCAGGGATCACTCCGGCGCGGATCACCCCAGAGGTGCGGCGCAAGGGCCTCGGCATGGCGCAGTTCGCAGAGCAGTTCGATGGGGACTGGCACGAGCAACCGTTCGCCACCGTTGCCGAGGCACTCGAGCACCTCGAACTGGAGCACGTCCTGCTGATCGGGTTGGCTATCGACTTCGGCAATGGGCTCGGGCACGCGGCGCTCGCTTTCGAAGTCACCCCGCACTATCAGAAGCAGCACCCGTATCTGACCGTAGGTGAGTTCGTAGTCGTCGACTTCGAAGAGGATCATCTGCTGCGAGGTGACGAGGTGAGCACCTGGCAGGCGAAGATGGCCTCCGTCGCCCGACGAGTGGAAGCGATCGTCTGGCATCGAGACGGGGCCGAACACTCTCTCGGCGGCAGGAAGCCGCTCGACCGTGGCGCGACGATGCTGGGCAGCCGAGCCGGAGGCGGTTCGTCGAGCCGCAGGCTTCGGATCGAAGAAATCACCGCGTTGGTGCGGGTGGCCCAGAGCGGTGACGCGGCGGCGTCGGCTCGTCTGCGAGAAGAGTTCACGGCGAGTGTCATCGCTCAGATGATGCGAGTGGCCGAGGGCCGGGAGAGTGTGGCCCGGAAACTGGCGGACCAGGTGTTCGACCGGTTGATCGGCGGCACCCTGCGGGCAGGCGCGGATGTGGAGCAGTGGTGGACCGCGGTGGTCAGGAACGTGGCGGCCGAGCATCATCGTCTCACGGCTTTCCGTTCCCGGTTGGCCGCCGCTTTCGAAGAGGTCGCGCCGGCAGACGAGTACCGCGCGGCGGCAGAGGCGTTGGCGCGGGTCGAGTGGCCTACGTTGCATACCGGACTGGCGGCCATGCCGCTCGAACGTCGCCAGGTGGTGACAGCGCTGCTCGACAAGGGCCTGCCGCTGGCTCGGATCGTCGAGTTGATGCCGCCCGACTACGAAATGAATACCGTGCGTCGGCTGGCCGAGGACGGTGTACGGCAATTGGTCTCGACGGTAGTGGCGGACGGCGAGAGCCGGTTCCCGGTACAGCCGAAGACCGCGCTCCCGTCCGGTTCCGCGCCGACTGCGGATCCGGTCGCCACGAAGCCGGATGAGGCAACGGGCCGGAAGAAACAGAACCGGGAAACGGCAGCAGCACCTACCCGTCCACGTAGAAGCAGCATGTTGGACCTGGTATGGGCCGCGCTGCGGGCAGACAGCGTGCGATGGTGGAATTGCGTCGCGCGACTTCCCTCACAGAACCAGAAAATGCTCGTCCGGCTGCTGATGGTGGAGCAGCTGTCGATCGACGAGATCGCGGCAGAGCTGAAGAGCAATGGGCCGGCTGTCAATGTGCTGGCGAACCGTGCGGCGCGCAATATGATCGAGTTGCTGCGGGCCGAATTCGGCGCGGAATTCGCTGATCTGGCCGGTACCCCGCGCCCCACCCACGCCGATATCGCCTCGGCGCTGGGTATGAACAGCACTACGGTCAGCGCAGTGTTCCGCCGTGATCCCGCGATACCGCCGGAGACGGCCCGCCGGGTGACGGCCGAAGCGGATCGGCGTGGGCTGCTGGTTCCGATGGCGGTTCGGGATTTCGCCGAACGGACGGTACGGCGTCGGCCCACGCAAGACGATGTCGCGCGGTTGGCCGGTGTGAGCCGCTTCACGGTCCATAACGTGCTCACAGGCATGTACCGGCGGAATCCGGAAGGTACGCCCCAGGTGAGCCCGGAACTGGTGCAGCGCGCGATCGAGGCGGAAGGTCTGCCTCGGGTGCGCCCGGAGCTGGTGCAGCGCGTGATCGAGGCGGCCGGCGAACTCGGTTACCGGCCGGGGCGCCGACATTCCGAGAAGGTACGTGACGGCCGGGACGACTACTCCCAGCCCACCCAGGGCGACCTCGCGCGCATCCTCGGGGAAGACCGAGAAGCGGTCAACCGCGTGTTCGCCCGCGACCCCAGGACGGCGCGCGAATTGCGCCGCCGAGTGGTCACGGTCGCTGACCGTGAGAGGTATCCGGTTCCTTCGGCAGTCCGCGAGTTCGCCGGTATCGAACCCATTCCGCCGCGGGCCGTCGATCCGTGGTGGAGTCCGGACTCGTGGGCAGTGCGAGGAGCGACGGTAGCGGGGGATCCGGCCGGCGTCGGAGACGTGCTGAGCGAGATCAGCGGGAGAGATGACCGGCGTGCGCC
The DNA here is from genome assembly GCF_977089955.1 of Nocardia sp. X0981. Classification (NCBI taxonomy): domain Bacteria; kingdom Bacillati; phylum Actinomycetota; class Actinomycetes; order Mycobacteriales; family Nocardiaceae; genus Nocardia; species Nocardia sp. X0981. The sequence continues at coordinate 2,245,396 of NZ_OZ372435.1, forward strand.
ACGTATACGGTTCGGCCCGGATGTGTGGTACGCCATGGATCCGAACACCCCGGACGGTACCGCCGACAGGCCCGTCTCCGGCCACGAGGCGGCAGGCGCGCGATCGCAGGCGCAACCGGTCGGGAAGCCGGAAGCCGGGGCGTTCGAACCCGAAGCCCGTCAGGATCCGGTCGCCGCCGCTACGCAGCGCGCGCTGGACGAGGAGCTTGCCCGTAACCCGGCGGGCGAGCGGCTCACCGGCCGGGTCGCCTGGTTCCCGGAGCAGAACCTGTTGTTCGTGGTGGCGCGGCGTGATCAGCATGTGGCGGCGTTGAACGAATTGCTCCAGGCGTACCCGCAATTCGCGGATGCCCTCTGGCGGCCCGGGTTGGCGATCCGGTATGTGCGGGTCACACCGTGGCCGGGCGGGGCGGAGCTGGAGCCCATCACCCGTGACGAGGCGGAAGGACCGTATCGCCGCGCGACGTGGGAGGAAGCCTGCGCGGCCCTGGTAGAGGGGTATGTGCAGGCCCGCAAGGCGGGCACCACCGCGGACTCCCTGGAAGATTGGCTGCTGCTGCTCGGCGACGATGCCTTCTACCAGAAGAAGGACGTCCCGACCCGGTTCCGCAAGGGTGCCTACGACGTGCGGAAACCGGAATACGATGCGCTCCGCCGGGATCCGACCGCGATCAATCATACGAACGACGAGTCGACGACCGACCTTCCGGATAGAGGCGATATCAGCGTCGGCCGGCTCCGCAGCAACATCATGGGGATCGGTTACCGGATGGCGGAAGAGAACCCGATGGTGGTGCCGGGCCACCCCGCGGAGGTGTTGCAACGACTCTATCTGCGTCGGATACCACTGCCCGAAGTGACGCGGCCGGAGTTCCGGTACGACCAGGAGTGGCCGCTCGAAGTGCCTGCTCTCGGGAACCCCAGGGTCGCGGTCAGTCGGGACTACAGCGGCTCTTGGGTACGCGTTTCCAGAAACCAGAATGCTCTGTCTGCCTTCCTCTCTCGGGAAATGGATTTCACCGACTACTACCCCTGGGAGGTGATGAGCAGGATTCACGCGGCATTGGCGGGCGCCACCAAAGACCTGCCCGCGCGCCGTCGGGCAGTCGCGCCGCCACCGAGCGAAGTGCCCGCGCTGCCCGCCGCGGCCAAACCGTGGCTGCTCGCCCCCACCGAGTCGATCGGGAAGAATGCCTGCAGCCGGGTTGTCGACGAGGACATTATCCGCCGCCGCCACCGAGACGACGGGTGGCGCCTGCATCGCAAAATCAGCCACCATGTCGTGTCCTATGACGGCATCGGCCAGCTGTTCGTCGTTGCCGCCGAAAAGGGCAAACACCTGGCAGCTCTCACCGAGTTGGCCACGGAGAGCGACAGCTACCTCGACCTGCTGTGGAAACCCGGGATCCACATCCAGTACCTGGAAGTGACCACGCACCCGGACGGCCGTGTGCACAGCCTGCCGATTACCCGGGACGAGGCGGAGGGGCCGTACCGCCGTCCGACCCGGGACGAGGCCGTCGCCATGCTCATATCGCAGTACCTGACGATGTGCTGGACATTGCAGCAGCACGGTAAGACACCACCCCCGTGGAGTGAGTGGGTGGGCTTGCTCGGCACCGAGGCGTTCTACACCAAGGCGGACGAGGCGAAGCGGCGGCAGCGCAGCGAGGCGGAGTTCAATCAGAAGAAAGAGCGAAACGAGGCGGCTCGCCGCGACCCGTGGGCGCTGAATCACCGCAACGAGTCCTGGGAAACCGATCTCCCGTATTGGGACGAGGTCGTCGCGGGACAGCTGCGCGCCGACATCCTCGAACTCGGATACCAGATGGTTCGCGACAACCCTGAGCTGCGGCGGCCGGATCATCCGGCGGGCGTGCTCTACAGCATGGCGATTCGGGAACAGCCGCTACCATCCTGGATGGATCGCGCGGCCGTGCCGGACGGGGTGACCGAGTCGGGAGACAATCGATACCCGGTCACGATCTCTGCCCTGGGCGAGACGATTACGTTGGCGCTGGAGACCGATCGCGGCCGGTATCGGGTCGCGCGAGCTCAACCCTGGTCGCAGCGCGGGGCCGCGGTGTCCCACGCGCTGGCGCAATGGTTCTCCGGGATGGAGGAGTCGAAACCGCAGCGTTTGCTGCGGAGGATCGGCAAGGCACTGGAAAAGCCGCGAAAGGGCGACCTGTCCCATGAGGGATCCGGGGATATCGGTGCCGCGGAAGAGGTCGCGCGTCTGGTCGGTGTTCCCGTCACTTTCGACTATGCCGCTCTGGAGCCGCGCCGTGATGCTGTCGACCAAGAATACGAGGAGCTGGCCGCGTGGGCGGCAAACGAATGCCTCACTCCCGAAGGAGGCACAGCGCAGCTCGAGGCGTTGCTCGCACGGGCTGCGATCGAGCTGGACGCGCACCGGGTCGGCGCGGCGTTCCCGATCGAAGATATGGTCCGCACCGGGCGTCAGCTCAACGCCGTCGTACGGGAGCTGACCCGGGAACTGTGGCAGGACACCACAAGCCTGTTCCCCTTGAATGAGGTAAACCGGCAGCTTTTGGAGCTCGCGCCGAAGTTGCCCGCTGCGGCGAACGTGGTTCTGGATCTCATTGCGGCGCTGTCGGAGCAGGCGCCCGACGTGGACTTGCCGGAGTGGCCGCAACACGAGCGTCAGGGACTCCCGAAGGATCTCTCTCGGATCGCCGAGCCGGTCGCCGAGGTTCTCGCCATGGCGGATCGCACCGAAGCGGCTCTCGTATGGGAGGGCCGGCGGGGAGATGCGCGGGTCGAGGAACTGAGCGTGACGTTGGGCGCGGAGGACGGCGTCGGCCACGACTGGGCGCGGAATGCCGATGCGCAGCTGGTCGCCCATCGGGAAGCGAACAGCGCCGCCGTGGGCTTGCCATCGGCAGTCGCTGCCGAGCCCATCGAAGGGGCGGGGCACGAAGACCGCGCGGCCGTGTGGTCGGCGCCGCCGTTGCAGCTGTTCGTAACGGGGCCGGACGCGGTGGCGCAGGCGCGTGAACGTGTTCGGGAGTTGCTGTCGGGCTGGCGGTCCGAGCAGGTCGAGAATGCCGAACAGCTGGTATCGGAGCAGGGTGCCCGGCTGGTGGACGGCGGCCTCGACACGCGGATGTTGTCGGTCCACGTGACCGGCGAGCCGGGCAATCGGGTACTGCGTGCCGAGGCGACCGGCAGTGCGGTGGAAGCCGATTCGGTGATCCGCGCGGGCGAGGCGGTGCAGCTCGACTGGGCGCTCGGGCTGCTGGAAGGTCTGGCGCAGCGATCCGGTAGACACGCCGCGGGTGGTTTCGAGACGCTCTGGTTCGAACTGGACGAGGCCGCGCCTCCAGCGGAGTCGCAGCCCGAGAATCGGGAAACGCCGGCGGATCCCGTGGTGTTGTTCACCGCGGACCCGAGCCGGCCGCTTGCCGAGCGTATCGCCGACGCTCGCGCCGGGGTTCGCCGTGCACTCGAGGGTTGGCCGGTCGCGGGGCATCCGGCGGCCGCGGAGGACATGGTCGAGGCGATGCTGCGCACCGCCGAAAGCCGGGTGGTCGTCGAGTCGACGCAGGGCGGTACCGGTGCCGAGCGCTGGATGTCGGTCGCGGTGGTGGACGAGAGCCGGATCCTTCCTGCCCGCAACGAGGCCGGCGGACCCGGCGGGGTCGTCGAGCTGTGGGACAGCACCCCGCTGTCCAATGGCGGGTTCGAACTGTCGAAGAGTGGCCGGCGCAGCAGGTGGATCACCTTCTTCGCCACCGAAGGTCCCGGTGACCCGTCGCTGTCGGTGGCCGAATCCGCGTTCGAATTCCGTTTCTCGCGAGGCGATATCGAGTTCACCGATGTCTCCGGGCGAGTCCGCTCCGCCACCGAAAGCCTGTTGACCGGCGCGGGGTGGGGGCAGGACCGGATCACCGAGGTCCTGTGGCCCACCTCCGAAGTGGTCACCAACGCGGGTGTGCACACCGATGGAGACGTCGTCGTCCGCGGCTACCTCGAGGACGATCGGTTCGTTCTGACGGTGGTCGATCACTCACGGGGACTGCCCACCTGGCGGTTGGAAAGCAACGTCGACCCGGAGGAGGACACGGCCCCGCGCGCAGCGGTCGATCTGAAAGCGGTGGATCGATGGCTGGAGAATTTCGCGGCTCTGGATTCGGAGAAGCCGAGTTTTCCCGCGATCGAATTCGATTCGGGCGCGATCGAATCCGAGCGCACTTCCGCGCCGGAACGCGCCGAGGGCGACGAGAATTCGATGCGTCACCGCAAAACCGGGGAACACGGCCGCGGGGCGGTCATCATCGCCAAATACGCGAACGTGCTGCGCGTCGAGCTGGCACGTGACGCGGCCGCGGGCAAAACCGTTTCCATCACGGTCCAGCGCGAATCCACCGAGGCCGCGCAGTCCACACCCCCGGCGACCCGCGATGCGGCCGCTGCCGAAGCGCCGGTTTCACGATCTTCTCCGCTTCGCGGCGGCGGTGTGGAGCCGCGTGTGGTGGATCCCGATCGCCCGCTCGAGCGCTGGACTCTGCGGGGTGAGCAGTGGAGACGGTTCCGTGACCTCGGTGTGGAGTACGCGGACGGTGGTGGTGGAACGCCTGCGCCGAGGAAGCGAGCAGGAAAGACAGGCGGCGAGCCGGAGGTGTCGCGCCCGCCCTCCGTTTCGTCCGCCGACTCGTCGCCCGAGGTGATCGTTCCGCGGGTGAGCGAGTTCGATCCGGAGCGGTTCACGATGGCCTACGCGGAGGTTGTGTATGCCCTCAAATATGCCGTGATCCATCTGGCGCACGCCGATCACCGGATTCCGGAATTTCCGCGGCAGACCGAGCAGGACGCCGCGGCCACGACCGTACTGGAAAAATTGTTTTCCTTCTGGCCCACCGGTTCGTTCGACCTGGACGAATTGTTTGCCTCCGGACCTGCCGATTCGCCGGAGCTCGCTCTCCTCGGTTTATTCAAGGCGTTCCGGATTTTGCTGCCGTGGGGCGAACCGAACTCATCGAGGCTGTCGGTTCTGGCGCGCACCGAGGGGCCCGGCGCTGTCACGGTGAAATTGCCTTACTCCGAGTACCTTCTGTATCGGGAATTCGGAGCGCCTACTGCCGAGAGCCTGGCCCGAGTCGGGCAACGCCTGGTCCCCGAACGGCTCGAGGTCTTGGCGGAGCACGCCACTCATCCCGGTACAGCTGCCAACCTTCGCGCCGTTGCGGCGGTGTTGAGCACGCTCCGTGCTCGCTCCGTTCTACTCGCCGAGGCCTTGCGGCCGCCGGACCCCGAACAGTGGGACTGGCCGAATCCGCCCGCGTACATTCACTCCTGGGCCTACAACGTATCGCTGGCGGCTGTCGATCTGAGCCTGCCTCCCGTCCCGCCGCCCTCCGACTCATCGCCCGAGGCGATCGTTCCTCGGAGGGGCGAGTTCGATCCGGAGCGGTTCACGATGGCCTACGCGGAGGTTGTGTATGCCCTCAAATATGCCGTGATCCATCTGGCGCACGCCGATCGCCGGATTCCGGAATTTCCGCGGCGGATCGAGGGCGCCGCGGCCACGACCATACTGCACGGATTGCTTTCCTCCCGGCCCGCCGATTCACACGACCTCGCTCTCATCGCTCTATTCGAGGCGTTCCGGATTTTGCTGCCGCGGGGAGAACCGTTCTTACCGGAATCGTTGGTTCTGACGCGCACCGAGGGGCCCGTCTCTGTCACGGTGGAATTGCCCTACCCCGAGTATCTTCTGTATCGGGAGTTCGGAGCGCCTACTGCCGAGAGTCTGGTCCGAGTCGTACAACGCCTGGTGCCCGAACGACTCGAGGCCTTGGCGGAGCATGCCGCTCATCCCGCTACGGCTACTGACCTTCGCAACGCTGCGGCGGTGTTGAGCATGCTCCGTACGCGTTCCGTTCCACTCGCCGTAGCCCTGCGGCCGCCGGACCCCGAACGGTGGGACTGGCCGAACCCACCCGTGAGCGAACTCCCGTGGGTGCGCGACATATTGCTGCCGCCCATAGATCTGAGCCTCCCCTCCGTTCCGCCACACGAGAGGGAAGCGGCTGCCAGATATCGGTCGCCGGCCTCGGGTGTAGTCTTTTACGGGTTCCCCCGGGCGCGCGGTATATTGCTGACGCCCATAGATCTGAGCCTGCCCCCCCTTCCGCCACTCGAGGGGGAGACGGCTGTCGGGGATCGGGCGGCGGCCGAGGGTGGAGCCGTTATCGGCATCGTCACTGTCGGCCGCAGGCATCCCGCGCTCAACGACCCGGGTCCCGATATCACCGATCCAGGATTCGCGGATTCGCCTTCCCCGGCCGCGAACCGCTCGGTCACCGAGTCGGGTCAGGTACCCGAAACCGTCGACGGTTCGGTGCCGGCCGAGGGCGAAGCCGTTATCGGCATCGTCACTGTCGGCCGCAGGCATCCCGCGCTCAACGACCCGGGTCCCGATATCACCGATCCGGGATTCGCGGATTCGCCTTCCCCGGCCGCGAACGATCCGGCTCCGAACGGTCCGGTCACCGAGCCGGGGCAGGTATCGGAAACCGTCGACGGTTCGGCGCCGGCCCGCCGCCCCGATGAGGGACCGTGGATCGTGGAGGCGTTCGGTCCGCACAATCCGGACCCGGTACGCGGCCGTGAGAAAGCGGATTCGGCGCGGCGAACGCGGCTCGAGCAGGAGCGTGAGCAGGCGCGGGAGATACGTGACGACTTCGCCGAGGTACGGGGAGTCCGGCCCGACGAGTTGGAGCTCGATCCCGCCCGGCCCGAAAACGGCGCGCCGCGGTTGGAGGAATTACGGCAAGAGCGGGACGCGGCACGCGAGATGCTGGCCGACCTCGGAGAGGATCCGGAAGGTCTGGACGCGGATCGGCTCGAGCTCCTGACGCTCGGGTCGGATTCCGAAAAGGCCGCTCTCGCCGCCGACGTGTTGGAGCTCGACATGCTCGTGCACTACGCCGACACCGTCAACCGGTTGGACGCGGAGCTCCGCGAACTCGCCCCGCCGGTCACGGTACTGCAGGGCCGGATCGTGTCCCCTGAGAACGCGGCCGCCGCGCCGGTGGGGGCACAGGAAGCGAACCGGGCCCTCGCGTTCGAATACCGGCCGTCGATGAACGAGGAAGAGTTCGCTGCTCTCCCACTGGAGCGTAAGCACGAAGTGGCCCTCGCGGAGCTGTCGGCGTCGGCATTGATGTTCGGGAGCCGCGAAGAGGCCGTCGAGTATGCCCGGCGGTACTGGAAGGAGCCCTTCCCAGAACAGGTTCGTGAGTCCCTGGCCTGGATCAGGGGCGCGGTTTCGACGAGCCCACTGGGATATACGGCGGCCGACGACTACCTCACCGGTGCCGAGGAAGCAGGGGCCGCGCCGACAGACGTGGCACAGCATGTCCGTCGTGTCGATGAGACGATGCACCGCCGCCGCTCCGATCGTGACTTCTTCATCACGATCCCGTCCCTGCCGGACGGCGGCAGCCCAGCGGGAACCATCATCTTCAACCCCGGATACAGCGCCGCCGATATCGGCCATATCCCCTCGCAACGATTCGATTTCAGGGATCTGGGAACATTTCTGGCGCCCGGGGGCACTCGGATGTTGTGGGTCGAATCCGTCACCGGGATTCCCGGACTGGCCCTCGGCCGTGGGTTCACCCGGGTCGTCACGCGGAGCTTCACCGATGGCGAACGTAACTTCGAGTACGGCTATCTGATGCCGCAGACGGCCGGGACCATATCGCCCGATCGGCTACGGGCCGCGGAGCCGAGACCGCAGCTCGGTGGCGGACGCGGACCGGTACCAGGACCCGAGACGGGTTTCGCGGGTACGGCGGATGGTGCCCCACGTGCGGAGCTCGCGTCCCGCGCGGCCCGCCGCCGGCGGCCGGACCTGTTCTACGCTTTCGGCCCGGGCATGACGACGGCCGCGCAGGCGTTCGACCCGAGCCGGCCGCCGCCGGTCGTGCCCCAGGATCCGGCCGGTATAGCCGGTCTCGCGGACATCATCGGCGGCAAGCACCGCGATGTTCTGATTCCCCGACCGCATATGTTCGCTTCCGAGCAGGGTGTGGTGGGTAACCCCACCCTCGGTGCTGCCTCTGCCTTCCCCGCGCCGCAGCCGAAACGTCAGCAGGGTGAGAAGACGAGTCCGCGGTGGCTCACTGCGGAGCCGTCGGAGCGCAGCTGGCCTGTGATCCGTATCCGTCCGGCCGGTGGGGGTCTCGCGCCGCGTGGATCCGATGTGGTCGATGGAACTGCCCGCCGACCGGGGGTGTCGCGCGCTACCGAGGCGGGCGGCACCAACTGGCGGCAGCTGCGTACCCGGGACGAGGCAGCGCTGGTGCGGATGCTGTATCACCGTCCGGAAGTGCGGCAGGCGGCGGTCGCGATGCTGGATCGGTTGCGGGCGGTACTGACCGAGCTGCATCCGTGGGCGACACCCGAGCAGATCGACTCCGCCTTCTACGTCTACAACGTGCCCGGGGCACCGCCCACCGTGCGGAACCCGGATCTGTGGGGTGGTGCGGTATCGCGATCGGTATCGCTGGAGGAGTTGCGTCGGGACGGGAACCTGCGCGAACTGATGTCGGCGATCCTCAACGCGCTGGTTCGTAACGCCGAGGTGCAGAGTGCCGCGGGAACGACGCTGAACGAAGGTCTCGCCGCGCTCCTGAACAAATCCGAGTGGGAGGCACTCGCCTCCCGAGCGGGCCTGGATGTGGAGATGCTCCGCCGGGTACGGGCGTCGGCCACCCGCTCCAGCACCGAGATCACCGAAAAGGACCTGCGCGATATCCGGCACTTCGCGCTGCCCACCGCCGAGGCGCGGGCCGCGCTGGACGAGTACTACCGCAGCAGAGGTGACACCAGTCCCGATCGCGCTCCCGCCGCGCAGCGACGCCGAGCGTTCACCGTGCGGAACCTGGCGGACCTCGGCATGCCGCTATCGCAGAGGGAACTGGCGGCGGTACCACCGGAGAAGCTGCGGTTGCTGCGCCGAACCGTGCTCGACCCGGAATATCCGCTGCCGCGTGAGCGTGGACGCGGGCGGGTGGACGTCGCCGAGCTGGAACGGGTGTTGCTGCGCGATGCCGGGGACGACCACGGACATGTCGAGGTGCTCTACGTCTACGACTCCGCTGGTCGCCGGAGGCGCGACGAATCCGGTGCGGCTGTCGTGGACCGGGTGCTCGTCTTCCGTGATCAGGGCCCGATCGCGGCCGAGGCCGTGCCGGACACGGACTTCGCGCACTTCGATATCGCGCTACCCTGGCGCCCGGGAACAGCTCTGGTCGAATTCGACACTCGCAGCGCCTGGTTCCGGGAGACGGCGATCGCCCGCGGTATCCCGGTGACCGCTGGGATCGCGGGCAGCTCGGTCCGGTTCATGGCCCCCGCCGATCTGCTCTCGCACGGTGCGGACCGGGAAGACTTCCTCTTCGCGGTGATCGCCTTCGTCGTATTGCAACATCACTCGCTGTACGAAGTGGCGATCGCGTTGAAGATCATGGGTATCGATCTGGTCGACGCCGCCCCGGGCACGCCGAACTTCCTCTCCGCGCTGTACCGCGGCGTCGCGGCCCGGGCCCGCGCCCGCTACGGGGAAATCCCGGCCGCGGGGCGTTCGGAAAGCGCCGTCGCGACCGGACCCGTGGAGGGCGGGCCGGAAACGCGGACCAGCGGCCGCTCCCTGCCACGCGGAGGCCGTGTCGAACCGGCCGCGGTCGATATCGATCGTCCTTTCGACGACTTCTACCACTGGAAAGGCCTGCGACACGAGCAGCGGGCACTGTTCCGCGGACTCGGTACGGTTCACGCGGATGGCGGCGGAGCAGCCGCGCCGGACCCGACGCGAAAGGCGCGGACAGACGAGCCTGGGGAAGCGCACCAGCCGGCCGGTAGCGCTTCGGTCGAGGTCACCACATCACCGGATGGCGTGTCGTCGACAACAGTGACCGTGCCGCGGCACGAAATGTCGGCGAATTCCGCGGTAGAGCGGGTCGAGGCCGCGGTGTCGCAGATGCTGCGCGGCTGGCCGCAGGAGCGGGTCGATCTGACCTCGGCGGCAGCGCACGACCTGTTGCGCCGGGTGCTCGACTACCCCGGTGCCACGGCCGCTCCGGCCGCTACGCTGACCCTGACGGTGCGCGGCAACGCGGTGACGGTCGAGGTGCCGAGCGAAAACATCGATCGTCCGCTGACCTTCCATCTGAGCCGCAGCGACGAGTCGCGGGCGATGCGCGCCGAGCTGGCGGTACCACTGGTGGGCCGCCTGGAACGGCGCGGATTACGGTTCGCGGAGGTACACGCCTTGATCGGCCGGATGACGGGCCTCGCGTTCGAATCGCAGAGCGAGAAGATCCAGCGCGCGGTCGCGTACTTCGGTGAACGCAGCTTGGACAACGGATACGATCTGGACCCCTTCCGCCTGCCCTGGGTGGAGTTGACGGTCGAGGTCGGCGAATCGGGCACGCCGTCGGTGCGGCTGGTCGTGGCCAACCGGTCTCAGCACGACTCGGTGACGATCACCGATACTCCGGCCGGTACCGGCATCGTGATCTGGCGCTACCTCGACGACACCACCGAACCGCATCACCTCGACGACGCGGTGCGCTTCCTGGTAACCGGACAGTCGGGTGGGACCGAGCAGGTGGCGGCCGCGGCCAGCGATATCGCCGTGCGGGTATACGACGCCGATCGCGCCGTGCGGGAGGTGCACAGCAGCGGGAACATGGGGCTGGAGCTGCGGATCGAGCCCGAGGAGCAGAGTCTCGGAATCGCGGTCTGGCACCAGGGCAGACACGTCGAGGGATCGGTTCCGCTTCACTCGGATGATCCGTATGACGCAATCACCGATCTGGCCGGATTGGGCCACCGGGTCGTGGAGTTGGCGGACTCCTTGGGATTGCCGGTGGACTCGCAGGACTCCGATTCCGTGCGGGCCGCGCTGGCGGCCGTGCGAGCAGACGGATCGTGGCGAGTGCGGCGCTTCCGGGCTGCCGCGGAGCAGTACCTCGACGGTCTCGCCGACCCCGTGCGGTGGGAAGCGTTGCTCGCGCTGGCCACCGAATACCGGGGGGCGGAATCGCTTGTCGAATTGGGCGGCCTGGTGCGCTGGCTCAATCAGGAGTACGGCGATCCGGAGTCGTTCGTGCCCGATGCCGAGGAGTTCGGTAAGCGGCTTCGGATGGTCGTGGACTGGCCTTCGGATCTGCCGGGGGTGGGGGTGGACGTGCGGGCCGTACTGTCGGCGATCGCGCGTTATCGGGCCGAAGACGACCTCGACCGGTTCCCACCGGGTATCCGCCAGTTGCGTGAGTTCGCCGGTTGGAGCGCCGGTTTGCACCGGATCATGGATCTCACCGGTTTACCGGCGGGCACCGCCCGAACGCTCATTCCGGCACTGGATGACGTGGAGCGTTTGGCACGTGCGCGGTACGACCTGGACGAATCCGCTCCGATCGATTCGGACCTGATCCGCGAATTCGCGCATCAGATCATCGCACCCCATCGCGGTGAATCCGTTGCCGACAACTCGCGGACCGAGGTCCGGAAACTGCTGGACGCGGCACAAATAGCCCGATTCTATGGGTTCGGAAAACGTCTGGGCGCCCTGCACTCCGCGAGCCGCGGATACCTCGAACATACGGTGATGCTCGGCGAGGTCGCGCGCCTGCAGGAGCTGATCGTTGCACAGTGGCCGCACGCGGAGGAGCGGTCTTTCCGATTCTTCGAATTCGTCGCCCGGCAATATGTGGAATCGTGGGATCCGTATCACCTCGTGATGCGCTACCGACAAGTACGCGAGGAGGCGCCGGACTATCTCGTCCATTCCCTGGACGAGTTGACGGAAGTGTCCGCCGCCGACCAGACGAATCAGCAGGACGGCTTCGAAGCCGACAAAGAATGGGATCCGAGCGAATACGTTCTGCGCAACTATGTCGGGGAGTGGGTGGATGGTGTCTTCGTGCCCGCGAACCACGACCGACCGGGCATGCTCGTCCCGGCTCGGTTCCGGTACCGGATCTTCAGCCACGACCTCGCGCTGATCGATGGCATCTTCCGGTTCCTGAACGCCGAGGGATTCGGCCCCGGACAGTTCGAGAACATCGGGAATATCGGCGGGGGCAACGCGCTCGGATATACGCTGGCCCTGGATCCCTTCGTCCGGAACGGTATCGAACAGCTCATCTACGAGGGAAACGCCGACGAATGGCAGTATGCCCAGGCGATGTACGGTCCCGGGCCGGGAGTATTCAAATATATCGACGCCCAGGGCATCCCTCGAATGTTCGATACCCGCACGATCTGGCGGCAATGGGTACCCGCGAGCGCGGCGATCATGTCCCGCTACTACCCGGATCATGATCCCGGAGCACAGGATGCCGGCTCGGACGAACGATCCGACGCTGTCATATCCGAGGTGTTGAACAACTCCACGCCCACCAGGGGGAATGTCTTCACGCTGCAGGACGGGCGCTGGGCGGCGACCGAGATGACCTTCGTCCACGACTCGCTCAGCTGGGAACTCGATACCGCGCTCGGAGCATTCGAGCGGGCGCTGGCGGCGGCGACCGAATGTTCGATCGTGGCTTTTGTGATGAACGACCAGGACGAGGAGGGTCCGGCAGGTAAGGGCAAGGGTTACTACTCGGGCGAAGAACTGTTCCCGAATACGGCCTACCTGCGCCAACCGTATTTGCGGATCCTCCGCGAGGATCCGCGCGTGAAATCGTTCCGCGTGCTCGAATCCCACGACTTCCCGGGAGGAGAGGAACAGTTCTCGCCGGACGAGCACGGTCTCGCGGCCTGGGTGGTCACGTTCTACTCACCAGAGGAGATGGCGAATCCGCGGTCTCGGTCCGCGCGGCCGGCCGAGGCGTGGCATATGCCGATATCCCACGAGGTCGCCCCGGACGCGGCGGTCGCGGTGATCCGGGATCTGGTGCGCGACGTCATGATGGGCAGCTCCGCCGCCGATCTGGACGCCGCGCAGGCCGCAGCCGAGGAACTGGCCTCCGATGTGCTGCCGCGGTTGAGCGCACCGTCGGAATTCGCGATCCTCGTCGACGGCGCCGGCATTCGGTTCGAGATCGCCTACGCCGACGAGAACGTCGCGGCCGGAAGGCGACAGGCCGAGCCACTCGGCGATACGAGCAGGTACGCACCGGCGATGCGCGGCGTTTTCCGGGCGGAACCGGGCAGCGGTGGAGCCGCCGCGGCGATCGCGAGCGAACCGGCACACTCGACCGAGGCCGCCGCACCCGCACCCACGGCCTCGCCCAGCACGGCCGCACCGGCCGTGACCGATATCGATCACCCGGGCGCCGACCAGCAGCGAACGGCGCGGGTGGATGAGCCCGGTACCGGGCCGGCTGTGACGTTCGACGAGCTGTGGCAGCAGCATGCCGGCGTCGTGCGCGCGGCACTGGCGCAACGGTATTCCGATCGGGCGTTGTTGGATGCTCTGCTCGAAGAGGTCCGGGAGTTCGCCGGCAACCGGATGCCGTTGCTCGGCTCGGACACCGATCCGGTCGCGTGGCTGACCGGCCTGGCCTTGTCGGTGGCGGGCGATCCGGTGGGTTGGGCCGACCGGGCGCGCCGAGGTCTGGTGGGAGCGCTTCCGGCGACCGAGCGTGCGGTGTTGGAGCCGATCTTGCTGGATGCGGATGCGGCGGTGCTCGCGGCTGCGGTGGACGGCTTGCGTCCCGGTCGGCGCCAGGTGGTGGATCTGCTTTCCGGACAGCCGGAGACACTGCCGCAGAGCGGATTCGACGAGGAGGTGGTGCGCGACACCGTGCGGTCGGTGGCCGGTGCGGTCGCCGGGATCGAACTGAGCGGCCCGTTGTCCGTGGGTGTCGGCGGCGAGGCGAGCTCTGCCGCTCCGACGCCGGAAGAGCGTGACGCCCTGGGACGGGTGCGCCGCGGTGAGCCGATCGCCGAGTCCGAACACGCGGTGCTGGTGAGTGCTGTGGAGAAAGTGCGGGCACGTTTGCGCGACCACGCGGCGCTGCTACGGCGAGCCGAGGCCTACCTGCTGGGGCCCGCCGAACGGCTCGTGGCGGGCGAACCCGCGACCGTAGCGGTTCCGATGGATTGGCTGCCCGCCTGGTTCCCCGAATCCGGTTCCACCGGCGCGGTCGCGGATGGCCCGGACATAGCGGTGGTGTCCGCGCTGCGGTCGGTCTCGCGGAGCCTCATGGGGGAGCAGGCGGATTACCTGCGGATGCGGATCGCGGGCCTGTCCGCGCGTGAAGTCGCCGAGGTCATGGGCCTCGACGATCAGCAGGCATGGGAGCTGCACCATCTCGTGATGGCGAAGGTCGCCACGCCGTTGGTTCGCGCGGCGCTGGCAACGGATCCGGATCTGCTGCAACGCGGGGCACTGTTGTGGACATCCGAAGGGCAGAGGCTGGCGGGCCGGATCGTTTCCGGGGAGCTGCGGTTGCCCATGAAACTGGAGCGGTTCTGGAGCCAGGAGGAACCGGTCGGCGATCGCCGGTTCCAGGCTACTGTCGCCTTGTTGGGAGAAGTGTGCCTCGCCGAGTGGGCCCCGGTGGTGGCCGTGTCCGAGGATGTGCGCCCGGTGACGACCACCGCGTTGCGTGCTATGGCCGCGCGTATGGATCCCGTGCAGCTGAAGCTGCTCCGGTTGTTGCTCTGGCTGCCCGATGAGCAGTTGGCCCCGCCGGGATCGGACTCGTCGATCACCGACCTCGTCGACGCGGCGCTCACCAGCGAGCAGCAGATGGCGATCAATTCGGCGATGCGCAGCGAGTACTCGCTATGGTTGGGGCTCGGACCCGGGATATTGGAACTGCCGCGTGCCGCAGCCTTGGGGAGGTTTTCGTACAGTGCCTGGGCCTCGCACTCGCGCGGCCGGGGAGACAGCGCGATATCGATATCGGAAGTCTCGGCTGCGTCCCGCTCTGTTCTGTCCGGCACGGTGCACCGTTCCGGGCGTGACGGTGTTCCCGGGTCGGACCGGGCCGCCGCAGCGCTGCCCGACCCGCGTCCGGCCACGCCGGAGCAACACCGTTCGGCGCGGCAGGCGGAGGCTGCGCTGGCTACCGGTGCGTCGTGGGAATCGTTGTCGCGCAATGAAATAGATGCGATGGTGCGGGTGTGCCCCGAGGTCGTGTTGGCGACCGACGCGCCGTGGCCCGTGCGGCACGAGGCGTCGATGATGTTGTTGGTCCGTGACCGTATGGAGATATTGAACGGCGCGCGGACCGACATCACTGTCGAGGCCGAGCAAGAGGCCACCAGGGCGGAACTCGCTGCGCTGTATACCCGCTCGGCCCGGGTGCTGGAGACCATTGTCGCGTGGCGTGCCCTGCAAATGTGGGTTGCCGAACTCGGCGATCCGTGGCGGGCGTGGCTGGTGTCCTACGATCCGCAAACAGGTGTGGCCGTGCTGGCTGTGACGAACAGCGAGGGTGTGGCACCGGATGCGGTCATCACCGGGCACGTGATGGCCGAAGGCCTCGAGGCGCGCGATCGGTTCGCCGGCGCTGTCGACCGGATGGTCTTCGATGCCCGCAGGGCCGATGCCGACAAGCCGTTCCTCACCATGGCTTCGGTCGGTGACCGGGTCGGTGCGGACCCGTTCCGCGGGGCGCTGATCGGCGGGTCCGGCAGCGCCACCCAGGTGACTGTGCACGGTGTGCCCGAAGGCGCCGATCTGTCGTGGAGTGAGCAGGTCGTGGTTGCGCCCGCTTATCCGGACCAACTGCGAGCGGCTGTGGTCCGGCGTCGCTGGTTCGAGCTCGACAACACGCTCGAGGCGTTCTCGAACACGGTATCCGTGGTGGCCGGCTATCTGGGGCATAGCGGTTCGTCAACGTGGACGGTGTCGGGCAAGCAGGTAATGGGCTCCCGCACTCTCACCGTCCACCATGAGTCAGGTGCCGAGGTCGAGCTACTGGTTCAAAATCAGGTCGACCCCGAGCGCGGTCCGGCCGAGAACGACCCGGGGCCGAGCATCACTGTCGAGCTGCCCTCGGCCGAGGGCCGTTATTCCGATGCGGCCGCTGCGCTCTCGACGCTCGCGATCGGACAGTCGGCGAGGCTGTCGTTGCGGCAGTCGCTGACCGAGCTGTTCACCGAGCACCGGCCTGCCCACGCCCGGGCCCGGGCGTGGGTGGTGGGCAGTGAGCAGCGGGTGCGGGTTACCGCTCCTGGGGGTGCCTCGATGGTCACCGCGCCGGAACCGATCGCGGATCGCTGGGCGACGTGGCCGACTCGGCGGCTGTACCGGCTGATCGAGACATTCGCGCAGGCATCCGGGCTCTCTCCCGAATCGGTCCGCACCTACTGGCCGATACTGCCGACCCTCGAGGGCCTGGTCCGCGTCGTGTTCGGTGTTCCACAAGACGAGGCGATCACGGCGGATCAGGTCGTCGAATACGCGGCGATACTGGCCGAGCAGCACGGTGATACTCCGGCGGGGCAGCAGACCGTGCTACGTATGCTGGAGGCTGCGAAGGAAGCGACGTCGCAGGACTACGGCCTGCTGGCGCCGGGGGCCAACCGCCGGGTGGTGCACACATTCGAACTGGGTGCGGTGATGCACCTGATACAGCAGTACACCGAAGAGACCGGGGCCTTCGGCAGCCTGTGGAATCTGGTTCCCCTCGTGCCCGGTGCCAGTGACCCGCTCGAAGTGATGAAGCACTACTGGCTGGTGCACCACCAGAACAACCCCCGGCACTGGGTCGACGGCGCTACGGCCGCACTCGTGCCGGTCACCCTCGAACAGCTGTGGACCTGGGAGCCGAATCGCGAGCTCGCCGCGTTCAGCTACTGGGACACCATCGAATACATTCTGCGTAATTACGGGCGCGACGAATTCCCCGGCGTGTTCGACCGGCGTAATCGGCGCTGGACTCCGCCGCACGTCGTGGACCGGATCTACGAGGACGATGTGCGGATCCTGGACGGGATGTTCGGGCTGCTCGCGGCGATGGAAATCGAACCGGGCATCCTGGAGACCGGGATCGATCTGGGCGGCGGCTCGAGCCTGTATCCGGCGATGGCGTTGCACATCCTGGTCACGATGCTTGTCCGCCGGATGGTGTACAAGGGGAACCAGCCGGAGCTCGAATACAACCGGGCGCTGCGGCTGGATGGCGACGGCCTGCTCCGTGACAACGTCCCCACCCGCGGTGTGGAGGTGGTCGATACCTGCGCGCCGTGGTTGAAATGGCCTGCCCCTGTCGTCGCCTCGGCGAAGCGGCGCTTCCGGAATGTCACCGGGGAAGGACTGCTGCGCAAGGCGATCGACAGCAGTGTGGTGCCGGGAGATGTGTTCGAGTTCTCCCCACTCGGTGTGCTCTCCCCACTCGGCCTGCTGACCGCGCAGCGCTCCGATATCGGGACGGACTTCTTCGCCATCGACTCGGTGTTCACCAACCTGGGCGCGTACTTCGCCGCCATGCTGTGCGAGGTCGACGCCGTCAACACGGTGTTGGTATCCGGCTGGACCATCAACAACGGCGGTGGCTACGCCTCCGGTGGCAGCTGGTACGCCAACACTCGCTACAACGAGCCGGAGCGGCGATATTTCCTGCTCAACAACCCTCGTGTAGAGCGGTCCGAGACCTACGAGCACAAGGCCGAGGCCTCGTTCTCCGAGAACGACGAGGGCCTGGCCGTCAATGTCACGAAGATGCGGCCTCCCGCGGCCGAACCCGAACTCGACGAACTCGCCGCATTGCGGGGGCGCCTGGTCGAGTTGGTCGGCGAGGCGGTGCCCGAGAATCGTCGGGAACACCTCCTCGACGAATCCCGGGCGACGCAACGGATCCGGCCGCAGCTCGACCCGGAATTCAAGGTGACGCAACGGATCAGACCCCGCCTGCTGCAGTCGATCCAGCAGATACGCAATGCCGAACTCGAGCGCGCCGGCCTGCCCGTCGATTCGCTCGGCACGCTCACCGCGGAACTGCTGGAGGACACCGCGGGTGTGAGCGCCCGGCTGCGCGCCGCCGGTGTGGCCGCCGAGTCGCTCACCGAAATCGAGGAAGCGGTGCAGCGGTACCACACCGCCGCTGCCCGCGTGTTCGACCTGCGTGTAGCGCGGGCCCGGGAAGACCTCAGCGGCCGGCGCGCCAAGGTCTCCGAGCTGTTGCACGCCATGCTGCCTGCCGAGCAGGCCGCAGAGCTCACCACCGAATTGCTCGAGAACACCGACCCGGAGACACCACCGGATCCGGACCCCGTCTACGCCCGGCTGCGTGCGACCGGTGTGCCACAAGCGGCGGTCGAAGAGCTGTCCGGTGCTGTCGCCTACTATCTCGGACTCGGGTTCCTCATCTCGCTCGCCGACGGACAACGCAGCGAGTACACACGAAACGTCCAGCAGGCGAGCAATTCGACGGCAGAAGAAGGGCCGTCCGATCCGTCCTCGGTCACGCCGCCATCGGTCGCCGACCCGGATTCCGGTGACGCCGGGACGGCGCCGCAGGCCCATGATTCGCCGACGGCCGCACCGCCGGCGGAACCGCAGCGTCGTGGTGGCGCGCCACAAACGCCCCCGGAGACGCCCGGTTTCGTGCCGGGAGTGCATCCGATGGCGATGCCGCCGCGGGGACTACGCCGGAAATCCTCCGGAGCGCTGGACCCGCATATCCTGTTCGCCGACACCCCTGGTGCGGACAGGTCGTCTTCGGCTGTATCCGGGTCGAAGGGGAAACCGGCCCCGGCCGCCGATACGCCGAAGCTCGGTCCCGCCCTGACCGCGCTGCGGGAGCGGGTCGCCGCGGAGCACCGCACGATGGCCCGCGCGGCCGGCGATTCGGACGGGTGGCGGATACGCGACCGCAATCCGCTCGGGCGGGGGTGGCGTCGCCGGCTGGTGGCGCGCATGATCGGCGAGGGGCAGCCGGAGATGGCGCGGTTGCGGGAGCTCGCTCCCGACCGTCCGGCGGGTATGCGGCTCGAGTGGAGCCGGCGTGCTCTGGCCCAGCGGCTCGCCGCGGGGATCCGCGCGCTGCCGGACGCACCGCGGGCGGAAATCGGGCCGTTCTCGCCGGCCGCGCCTGTCGAACGGATACAGGCCGTTGTCGACGCGCTCGCCACGAACGAACATATCCGCACCGGGCTCGGGCGGCGGGAGCGCAGCGTCTTGGTGCGGTCGGGCCGGCGGTTGCTGCGGTTGCACACGCTGAGCGCTTACGCCGACGAATTCAACTCCGCCGTGCGTTTGCGTAACAACCTGCTCGAACTGGAGCGGTGGTACGCGGACGCCCACAGCCGACGCGACGAACCCCACCGGCGGGCGTGGTATGAAACCGTGCGCGGCTGGGTGGAAGAGCTCGAACAGTCCGCCGCCGCCCTTCACGAGTCCGGCTCGGCGGATATCCGGCAGCTGGGGGAACGACTGGAGTACCTGCTGAGGCAGGATATCGTCATCGCCGAGGCGACCGTCTTCGACGGAACCGGCGCCGTATCGTTCGCCGGTGACGTGGTGGTGCGCGACGGGCGCATCGTGGCCAGCGGCCCCGCTCTCCCCAAACGGGCCGGCGTATCCGTCGTCGACGCGCAGGGGCTGGCGCTCGCACCGGGTTTCGTCGATACACACACCCATGACGACGTAGCCGTCGCGAAGTGGGGTGTGCTGGACTTCAAGATCGGCCAGGGCGCTACGAGCGTGATCACCGGCAACTGCGGTTTCAGCATGTTCCCGACCAAGGAGGGGGATCCGGAAGCCGCGGAAAAACTCGCCGAGGATGCCGCCGCGGTGCTCGGTGTGATCGACCGGCCGTGGGACTGGCCCACCATGCGGGTCTGGCTGGACATGCTCGGCCGGAAGGCATTGGGACAGAACGTTCGTCCGCTGCTGGGCCACAATGCGGTCCGGGTCGCCGTGATGGGACACGCCGCGCGTAAGGCCACCCAGAGCGAAATCCACGCTATGGCGGAGCACGTCGAGGAGGCGATGCGGTCCGGCGCGGTCGGTCTTTCCCTGGGAATGATCTACGGCGGCGCCACGGCGACCTCGGAGGAACTGACCGCTCTCGCGGCCGTCGTCCAACGCCATGGCGGCCTGCTCGTTGCGCATATGCGCAACGAGGGCGACGGTCTGCTCAATTCCGTCGCGGAGATGTTGCAGATAGCCCGGGATACCGGAGTGGCTGTCCACCTCAGCCATCTCAAGGCCACCGGCCCCGCGAACTGGGGAACGATGACCGAGGCGCTTCGCATGATCGACGAAGCCATTACCTCCGGCCTGGACGTAACCGTCGATGTCTACCCGTACCCGAGTACCGGTCTCATCCCGATCTACCTGTTGCCGCCCAGCGCCTTGCAGGGAGGCAAGGAAATGGTCAGACTGGGCGATCCCGAGGCACGCGCCGAGATCCGCCACAAACTCGTCCACGGTGACCCCGACTATCCGGACTGGGAGAACATCCTTCAGGGAGACACCCCGGAGGCACTCGTCCTGACATTCGTTCCGGAAGAGGAACTCGCGCGCAAAGAAACCCGGAGGCACGAGAAGGAACTCGAGCGGCTACGGGAAGCGAAGGATCCGGCCGACCTCGAACTCCAGGAAAACCGCAGGCACGCCGCCGAGCTCGCGGCTCTGGAAGAAATACCCGTTCCGACCGAGGAACTCGCGCGTCTCCAAGTGCAGAGGTCCAAAGAAGAACTCACGGCCATAGAGGCCCGGAGGCACGAGAAGGAACTCGAGCGGTTGCGGGGCGCCACGGATCTGGCCGAACTCGAGCGCCAGGAAAACCACAGGCACACCGAAGAACTCGCCAGCCTGGCGGCGCTCAAACGGCTGGAAGGCCTCAATCTGGAGCAGGCGGCGGAAGCTCTCGGCGTGGAGGTCACCGAGGTGGTCTGCCATATGCTGGAGAAAACGCGGGGCGACCTGACTTTCGTCTCGCTGTGCCTGAGCCCCGAGGATATGGCTCGCGTACTCCGCAAGCCCTACAGCATGATCGGCTCGGACGGCCTGCCGACCGACGCGGAGAAGCCGCACCCCCGCCTGTACGGGACCTTCCCGAAGTATTTCGAGGAGGCGGCGCGGCTCGGAATCCCGCTCGAGGAAGCCATCCGCAAGATCACCTCATTGCCCGCCCAACGCTTCGGCCTGGTGGATCGCGGTGTTATCGAAGCCGGGAAAATCGCGGATCTCATCCTTTTCGATCCCGCCGCTTTCCGAACCGAGGTCGCCACCCTCACCGACCCGCGGCAACCGGCCGCGGGAGTCAGCGCGGTCATCGTCGGCGGTCAGCTGGTCCTGCGGGATGGGGAGCTCCGGAAAGCGCGGCCGGGAGAGCTCCTGGCATCGGCTACCGATACTCCGGATCTCACCCCCGCGGTAGCGAGCGATCCTGTGGTGTCCGCTACCTCGCAGCAGCCGAAAGCGTGGACGGAGCTCACCAGTCATCCCGAGCTCTGTGTATTCGGTTCCGCGCATCTGGTCGCGCGTCTCACCGGTGACCAGGGCATCCGGGAGCGGGCGGAGCAGCGGATCGATAAGGGGGCGCCACGAGTCCGGACGATGCAGCGCGTCTTCGGCGCGGCATTGCACCGCGGTGGCTGGGACGCGGTGAGCCGCCACGGTGTATCGAAGACGGAGCAGGAGCGGACCGTCGAGGGGTGGATGGCCGAACGTCCGGGATCGGTGGTGGCACTGGTCCTGCGACGGCCGGGCCCGGTCGGGCGCAACGAGGTGGCGAACCACCTGATGGTGTTGCACAACCGGAGCGAGCGGGTGAGCGAACCCGATGTATGGGTGTCGTTCCACACCGACGATGTGGTCCGGCTCGAGCAATGGGAGTCCCTGGCGGATTGCTCGCGGCGCCTCGGTGCCGAATACGGCCTGGAACTGGACGAGCTCGGACCGTTCGAGGGTATGGCGTTCGTCGACGGCAAGCCGGATCAACGGCTCGGCGACAGTGTGGCCGCCCGGCTCCGGGCGTGGCGGCAGGGCCGCAGAGTACCCGGCCTGATCGGCTCCACCGCAGGGTTGGGATCGCCGAATTCCTCCGGCAACGGTCCCACAGCCGGCCACGAAGGTGCGCCGGTGGCGCGGCCCGGCGCGAACAACGAGGCGGCCGATGGCCGTTCCCGGGCCGCACGGCCCGAATCGCCGTCCGTTCCGAAAGGCACGGCTGTTACCGCCGAGCAGTTGCGGGGTCGTTTCACGGCGGTGGTGGCCCGACGGGTTGCCGGGGTGGGAGATCCGAAGGTTGCCGCCGAACTGGTCACGGAGGTGTTCCGGCGGGCGGCGTTGCGGAGTGCGGAGCTCGATGAGACCCGTGATGCCCGCTGGTGGGTTCTGACGCTCACCGATGCGGTGCTGGCGGAGCGGACGGAACATATTCGGTTCCGGCACGCGGTGGCGAACACTGCCCAGGGTGTAGATCGGCGGGTGCTGGTTCGAGCCGGTGAGCGGGAATTCCGGGCCGCGGTCGTCGCGTTGCCCCCCGAGCAGCGCCGGTTGCTCATGCTGCTCTTCATGGGCAAGGGTATGCCGGTCCAGATGGCAGCCAGGGTATTGGGCCTCGACGCGAATATCGTCTCGGCAATGGTGCCGGAGGCGTTGAGCCGCTTGGTCGGCATGCTGGGCGGTGGGGCCGACGGGCAGCAGGTCGGCCGGAAAGCGGATGGGACTCCGGTGTCGGGGGAGGAGCTGACGGCGCTGCTCGCGAATGGCGGCGTGGTCGTTGCCATGTCCGAGGGATCATTGGCACCTGCGATCGCTGTGCTGCGGATGGCACGTGATGAGCACCTGCGCCAGTTGCGCGTTCTCGTCGAGCAGTTGCCTCTGAC
The DNA here is from genome assembly GCF_977089955.1 of Nocardia sp. X0981. Classification (NCBI taxonomy): domain Bacteria; kingdom Bacillati; phylum Actinomycetota; class Actinomycetes; order Mycobacteriales; family Nocardiaceae; genus Nocardia; species Nocardia sp. X0981. The sequence goes on from NZ_OZ372435.1 coordinate 2,268,181, forward strand.
GCATCGAACTACGTTCGTCCGGTGGTTCCTGGGCCGGAGTATTGCCGATATCGCCGAGGCGGACGATCTCGGGGAGCATGTTGTCCGGAAACAGCTGAACCAGGTGATCCCCGACCTTGCCGATCAGCTTTCCAGAATGATCGAGCACACGCGCCGCGTGGCAAGGAGAACAGAGAAGTCCGCCTCGATTTCTGCTGATGCCGCATGGGAAGTGCACATTCCTTTCGTGTTGGGTGAGGCAGATCCGGCGTCCGGCGTGTTGAGCCGAGCGCTGGCAGCCGCAAGTCCATCCGCTCGACAGCACGGTTTGGCGCGGCTTTCCGGCGAAGAGCGTGCGTCGATTCTCCGATTCGCGGAGTCGACGGAGATGCCGGTGGTGACCACACGAGATCGCGTGGTCCTGCGAGTGCTGGCACTGGCGTTGGCCGTCGAGCAACAGAATCCGGCGGCGACGACTGCCGGAACAGCGCACGACGAGCTGGTCGGGCAGGCACTCGAAAAATTATCGCCTGCGCTGCGAACAGTCGGTGAGCTGTGGTTCCTCCAGGGCCGGACACTCGATGAGATTTCAGCCGAGACGGGCCGGGGCCGGAAAGCGGTGCGGCAGCTGTACCGGGTGATGGTCCGTCAGCTGATCGACCGGCTCGCCGGTACCGAACCGCTGACTTTCGCCGCGGCATTCGAAACCCTCACCCGAGCCTGGGCGGAAGACGCCACGGTTCTGCAACGCCACCGGAGCTCGTTCACGCCCCACCAGTGGGACTGCCTCATGCTGCTGGCCGGGCGGGAGAAACCCGCTTCGCTCGCCGCGATCGCCGCCGCGCTGAAGATCACGCCGCGGTCGGCTTTCAATCTGCGCCGACGCGCTGTTATGCGCGCCGCGACTGTGCTCACGGCCGAGACCGTCACGGTGGATACCTCCGAAGGGACCGCGAACCCCCCCGCCGCCGCGGGTACCGAGTTGGAGCTGGTTCGCAACACCCCTGCGCAAACCTTGCGGTTCATGATCCAGTTGTTCCCGCCACGTCAGCGGGAGTTCGTACGGTTGCGATTCCTGGTTACGCGGAAACGGACCATCCGTGAGATAGCGCGCGAGATGCGAATCTCCGAAGAGGCCGCCACGGCACTGCAGGAACGGGTGGTCCGCAAGATCGCGCAGGCGCTGACCACCGGGGAGGTACCCAGCAAAGGCGGTCAGGCACTGGAGCTCGTCAGGATCACCTGGCTGAGTCACCGCCACGCGGTGCTACGGGCGCTGCCGCGGCTCTCGGCCGATGAGCAGCAGTGCATCCGCCTGCGGATCATGCAGGACAAAACGCGGGAGGAGATGGTGGCCGCCCTGGCGGCTACGGGCCGTAAGGAAAAGGCCGTCGACCAGCTGTTCACGCGGGCCGTCCGCTGGCTGGCCGAGGAGATCACGGGGTGCAGGCCACCCACTCCCGCCGAGGCCGTCGAGCGGATCGAGGCCGCTCGACGCCACGATTCGGCGCAGTTCGTGGCGTTCGTCGGCAGGGTGGCCACCGAGGAGCATTTCACCGAGGACGAGCGGCGATATCTCCGCATGCGCTTCGTCGACGACAGTCGGCCGAAGGAGATCGCCACCGCCCTCGGTAAGAACAAGAACTCGATCAACCTGCTGGGACGCCGCACCGTCGTGAAACTGGCGGAACTGTTGGTCGCCGACCTGCTCCCGGACGAGCACGGTGATAAGTACTCGGTTCTCGGTACCGTCCGGCCGGCGACAGTCGCCGATGTCGCCTATCTCGCGGGCGTGAGTGCCGACGTGGTGGAGCGGGTCTCTCGTGGCGAAGTCGAAGCGCCGGCGGTCCGGTCCGCGATGGACCGGCTCGGTTTCGTGGTGCCGCGGGAGCAAGAGGTGCCGCCGCCGGTTACCGGTGACGGCAGCGCTCCGCGGGAAGGTCTCACATCCCCGGCGAGCCGCAACCAACGTCCCGACCTGCTCTACGCCTTCGGTCCGGGCATGACGAGGGCGGCGCAGGCATTCGCCCCTGGTCGGCCGTCACCGGTTCTGCCTCGCGATCCAGCCGGCACAGTAGACATCCTGGATGTGGTCGGCGGCAAGAGCCGGGACGTCTCGATTCCGGCCTCGCAACCGTTCGCTTTCGAGAAGAGCGTCATCGACAAGCCGCCGTCTCTGGTCCGTACCCGCCCGGCCGGCCTCGGTTCCGCGATGGGCAGGTCCGGCAGCAAGACGGGTGTACTCGATGTCGCCGCCCACGTTCCACCGCCCGATTCCACCGGTGCGCGCGAGGCAGAGCATGCCGCCAACCTCTGCGGACACCTGGTGCTGGGGTTGCTGCCCTGGGTGAAACGGGATCAGATACCCGCGGCTGAGGGCATGCGGGGTATGCAGGTGCCGAGCCTCGTGCGTATCGCGGGTGCCGAGCTCACGCATGTCCGCCGGTTCCCTGTGCGATCGGTACGTCCATATCGGGGTGTTGTGGACGCACTGGCCGCACTGCCGGAAGCGCGGCGCGAGGGCGCGTCGGCACTGGTGATCGTCGGTTCGGCCAAGGCCGATGAGCACGGTGTCGCCGGGCATGTGTTCCGGGTGGTGTACCGGAACGGTGAGTATCGCAAAGAAGACCCGGGCAAGGGCATATTCGGTCCGTTCGAAGACACGATGCGGCCATCGGACCTGGTGGATGCGAAAGGCATGTGGGTGGTCGTGTCCGACGCGGCCGGCTGCCCGATCGACCTCCCGGGAGCTCCCGCCCCCGCCTCCGATCTCCAGTTCGCGGTCGGCCTGTCACTCGACACGATCGGCGATCAAGTGTTGGCGGTGCTCGACGAGGCGGGGCCCGAGTGGAGGGCGATGCTGCCGCCAACGGTCAAGGTACGACACGTGGCGAGCCTGCCGGGCTTGTCCGGCGAGTACAGGCTGCCCGAGTTGATGAGCCGTATCTCGATGACCGGTTCGAGTCTGCTCGCTCAGGGCATCACCGCGGTCCACGAAAACGTGCACGCCCAGGACTTAGACGAACATCCTGCGCCGGACCCCGCCACGATGACGCACGGTGAGTACGTCCACGCGGTATTGCACTTCGAAGCGAGATCCTTCGCGCGAGAAGCGCTGTTCGCAGAGGCGGTGCGGGCCTGCAATTACCAGATCGAGGACCAGGATAGGCACCTCCTCTACAGGGAAGCGCACAGCAAAGCAGTCCGGGATGCCCTGAAACTCGATCCGAGCCTTACCGAGTCACAACAGCTGGCGATCGGCTATCAGGCCGGGGTTCGCGTCCTGGAGGTCTACCTTGCCTTCCCCGGCAAGGTCGCGGGATTGCTCGACACACCGGACAAGCTGGCGGAGTTCCTCGAAGCTCCGGAAAGACTGGACGAGTTCCTCACGGTGTACGGCGTGTCCATGGAGCACACGCGATCTGCCCGCGACAGATTGGCGATGTTCCTCGCGTCGCCCGAAAAGCTGACAGAGTTCCTGGCGTCGCCCGATGCGTTCGACGAGAACACCTCGTCGCCGCACCACCTCGGTGAACCCGGCTACTACGTTCGGCAAGCCCGCAAGGATTGGCTCGCCGCCCGTGCGGCGTCCGCACAGGAGAATTCGTATACGCCGAGTACTCCTGAGGCAGCGAAGGAAATCAGGCGGGCGGCAATGGCGCGGACTGCCGCCGATCGGGACCTCCGCATCCTGGATGGCGCGATCGAGCGAGAACTCGAGCGGCAGCGTCTGGCGCCGCCCGTCCCGGAATCGCCCGCCGATGCTCGCCGTCGAGCTCATGCGGAACTACTGTTCCGCGACCTCGTCGCGTGGCGCGCGGCCACGGCGCGGGATGCGGCCGCCGCTCACGCCGCGGCCGACGCGGCTGTCGCCCGTGATGTATCGGCCGCCATGTTGCAGCATGATCCCGGGATGGCACTGACCGATCATGTCGCGGTGATCGGTGGCAATTGGCCGCGTATGGTCGTCATCGCCGGTGAGTCCGATCACCACCGGCTGCGGGCCGATGCGATCGCCGACCACCCGGAAATGGTGGGGCTGGCCGAGCTGGACTGTGAATTCTGGTCCGCCTCCAGCGACTTCAACGGGAAAGTATCGCTGGAACGGGTCGCCGATCCGGAAAATCGACCGGAACCGGCCCTGCCCGACGTCCCTTGGCTGAACCTGGCCGAGCAGGCCGGTCGGCAGCGGTTCCGCCGGGCCGGGCGAATACTGCGGGAAACCGATATCGGACCCTGGGCCGACCAGGTTCTGAGCGACAACGACGTGGTCTTCCTGCTGGAAGCACATGCCGACGACCGGTTGTACCCGGCCAGGAACGTTCTGGTGTTCGACGCAGGCAGCTCCGATGCCGAACTGGCCGCAGCCATGGCCGCGGGCGCTTTCCACGTCGAGCGGGCGCGGGAGCGTACCGGTAGCGGCGGTATTCGGGAATTCTTCGGTTCGAAACGCGAAGAATACGTCGAGGCCCGGCTCGATGAGGAGGCGGAAGCGCAGGGGAGGCGTGCCGAGGTACTGCGGCAACTCCGGGAAGCCGAGCCACTCCGGCGAGCCGGTTACGATACCGAGCCGCCCGATGCGCTGGAACGTGCCTACACGGCGGCATATCGGAATGTTCTCGACGAGGTCGGGCGTAGCCGTACGCCGTCGGCACCGGACATCGCTCGCGCCCGGCAAGCCGGTGTCGCGGCGTTGCGGCCGTTGCTGGAGCGTGTCGGCCCCCGACTGTCCGCGCCGACCTACGCCGAGTTCTACGGCTGGGCCTGGGACGACGCGAGGGGGCACGAGCGCGTAGCGTCGGCTCGCCCGGAGCAGGGATCGGCCGCCGCGCGACCGGTGGAACCGGACACCACGTTCGATATCGGGGAACGGCTGGCAGTACTGGCCCGGGCGCTCGGGGAGGCCGTGGAGCGCCGCGACCTGGCACGCGGGGAACTCGACGATCTGACCGATGAAGAACTGGCCGCGCTCGGGCCGATGTCCGGCGAGCTGGAACTACTCCGCAGAGCCACGGACCCACGTAGCCGGGCTCTGGTCTCCCGGATCGACACCTACCACAGGCAGGATGGGCAGGTCGGTCTCCTCGAGGCCGCGATCGACGCCTACGAGCGAGCCTCCACGCAGGGAGTCGTGACCGAACTGCTCGCGCACGAACGTTCGCTGGATCCCACACAGTTGAATCCGGGCTCCCCGCTGCTGGAACAACTGATCCGGGAGCGTGACGAAGTACAGGACGCGCTGACGCGGTTCCTGGGCGTGGACCGAGAGCAGTTGAGCATCGATCAGGTGCACAATCTGCTGGGACAGGCGGAGCAACAGCAGCATGCGCCGCTGCCGCCCGACGATCCGAAGAGATTCCTGTTCGCCGACCGGACGGCCGAGATGTGTCAGCGGTTCCTGGTGGTGGAGCCGATCGTTCGAGCCGTCGATACCCTGGCCGAACTGCGGGCGCAAGCGAGGCAGCTCGACGACCGGGCCCGTCCCGGCGTGGTACGACCGGCAGATCCGGCAATTCGAATCAGCGAAGCACTTGCGCAGGTGTCCGGTCTCGACGACAGCAGCCGGGCGGCTGTCACCGCGACGCTCGACAAGGTTCTCGAACACACGGGTACTCGGCTGTCGCCGGTGGAGCCGCTCGGTGCGGGCCACCGAATCCAGGTTCGTGACAGGCACGAGGACAGGTTGCTCGATATCGAGGTCGCCGCAGGCACAGTATCGATGCGAATGCATCTGCGTCACGATCAGCCCGCCCGCGGCCTACTCGGCTTGCGATTGATCCCCACGTTGATGCCCGGCTGGCCGGAAAGGCAGATCAGCGAAACCTCCACCGCGGTGACGAGGCGCATGACCCGGCTGCTCACCTGGGTCGACGGCACTCTGACAATGGAACTGACCGGGGACCAGCTCGATGTCGTGGTGGAAGGCAGCAGTGGTCACCTGGCTCTGTACTTCGACAAGGAGGATGCTGCCGAAGCCACAGCGGCAGCGCCGCGGGCAAGCGGCCACGCCGGGGTCGTTCCGCCGAAGCCGCTCCCCGCAGCAGCGCGTCGGCGGGGCGTGTTGCCTTCCGCCGCGTCCCGTCCGGCGGCGCGAGGCGGTCGAGTGAACCCGACCGGGATGGCGACCTGGAACGCTTACGGTGATAACGAGCTCTCCGGGCAGGCCTTCCGGAAGCCGGGCGCCGAAAGAGGCAGCGGCGCCGAGCACGCGGTGCCTGCGCCGGCTACCGGTGGCGTCAGCGAGGGGCGCGGCGTATCGGGTGATGCGGAAAATCCGCCGACCGGCCTTTCCGATCATGCAGTGCGTTTCGTATCGCAACTCGCGGATATCGGCGACGAGCACTATGCGGAGTTGATCCGTCGTGGTTTGGAAGAGCAACGCGGAGAGATATCGGCGATCAAAGATTTGGATCCCGGATCTGCGACCTTCGAAAACGTTGTTGTCGCGTTGGAGCGCTCCGGGCGACTGCTGCGACGAGCTTATGAGGTCCTCAGGCTCAGAGTGGATGTCGACACGAATGACCGTATCAACGAGATCTACAAGGATATGGAGCCGCTGGTCCAGGCCCACCGGAATTCCATACTGCGTGATCCGGTCCTGTTCGCTCGGATCGACGAGGTGTATCGTCGGCGTGAGAATTTGGGGCTGGACGAACAAGACCGAAACTTGCTGGATCGAAAGTACGACGAGTTCGTTCGAGCGGGCGCCGGTTTGGAGGATGAGCGTAAACAGGCCCTGGCCGAATTGGATGCCGAGCTGGCAGGTATGTCGTCCGAATATGCCGAGCGTACCGCCGAGGACAAGAAGAATGCTTCGGTATACGTCGCCGACCGGAAACGGTTGAAGGGACTTCCGGAGGATATGCTTTCGGCGGCCGCGAAGGCGGCCCGTTATGCCGGCTACGATGACGGCTATCTACTCGTGCCGACATTGTCGACGGTCCCCCCGTACCTGAAGTATCTGGACGACCGTGACCTTCGTCGGGAGGTGTACCTCGAATCCTTCCACCGCGCCGGCGAGGAAACCTACGAATTGGTGCTGGATTTCGCGGTGAAACGTGCACAGTATGCCAATTATTTGGGGTACGAAAACTGTGCGGAGTACGTAACCTCTCGCCATACCACGGGCAATCCCGAGGTTGTGCGGGAAATGCTGTCGATGTTCGCGGATTTCTCGGTGAGGAAATCGCTGGACGAGGCTGCGGCCCTGCGGGACTCGATTGATTCCGGAGAATCGGGCGAGCATCCGCTCGAGCCGTGGGATCGGCCCTACTATGCAAGAAAGCAAGAGGAAAAACTTTTCGGTCTGGATCGTGAATCGATTCGTCCTTATTTCGAACTCGAGCACGTACTGCACGGAATACTTTTCCGTATGGCCCGGTACATGGGGTTGTCGTTCGAGGAGCGGGACGATATACCCCGGTACCATCCCGAGGTCCGGATATTCGAGGTGTTCGAAGAAGGCGGTTCCTCGATCGGCCTGTATGTCATGGACCTCCACAGTAGGGCCGGTAAGAACGGCTGGGCGAGGACGACGCCGCTCATGGGCCGATCGCATCTGCTCGGCAGTCGAGCGGTTGTGGTTACCGTCGCGGATGTCGAGCGTCCCGGTGACGGCGGGCTCCGGGATACTTCGTTCTCGACGTTGATGCATGAATTCTTCCATGCTCTACAGGAATTCAAGCAGGACGTTCGATACGAAAGCGCTTCGTGGTTCGAGCTGCCGAAAAACTATCTGGAATTTCCTTCCATGGTGGGCAGTCGGCTGGCGGAGTCGCCGGCGATATTGGTGAAATTCGCCAAGCACCGTGAAACGGGTTCGCCGATGCCGGTCGAGCTGGCTAATAAACTTTCCGCTGCAAAAAATTTCAACCAGGGCTATTCTTCGGTTGCCAGAGCGGAAACGGCATGGTTGGACGTATCACTGCATATGATGACGCTCGAGCGGGCGCAGCAATTGCGTGCGTCGGAAGCCGATGCGGCCGTAGTGGTGGAACGGCTGGAACAGGAGTTCCTGACCGAAGCCGGGATGGCGGTGGAATCGATCCCGCCTGCATTCCGGCTGGCCAACGCCAACCATGTCTTCGCATCGCAATGGTGGTACGCATCCAACTATTACAGCTATATAGATTCGGAAAGGTATGCCGCCGACGCGGTAGCCGCGATGGAGGCGGACGGCTTTTCTCCGGCAGCTTTCCGTCGATTCGGTGAGGTGGTACTCGCACCGGGATCCAGCCGGGACCCGATGGCTGTGTTCCTCGAATACCGGGGTCGCCCGGTACGGTTGGAACCGTTGCTCGGGCAACGTGGTCTCCTGCCGGCCGCGGCCCCCGGTGAGGCGGGCCGAGTCGGTGCCGCGGAGCCGGGTACCTTCGGAACGCCTCGTCCGGCGGCGCGAGGGGGCCGGCCGAACCCGACCGGGATGGCGACCTGGAACGCTTACGGTGATAACGAGCTCTCCGGGCAGGCCTTCCGGAAGCCGGGCGCCGAAAGAGGCAGTGGCGCCGAGCGCGGAACAGCATCCGGGGAGTCACGAGAACCATCCGATCCGCGCGTAGCGTTCTCCGCTGCCGCTGATCTGCGTGCCGCTGTCGATTCCGCGCGACTGGCCGAAGTGCGTGCGCGGATCGCCGAAGAACGCGATGTGGTTTCGGCGGAGGCCGGAGCCGGCGAGCCGGGCTCACGCGAGGCGGGGGCCGCCGATGAGCGCCTTCACCGGTTGCGTCTCATGGTGGATCGTCTCGATGAGCTGCGTGAATTGATCGACCGGCCCGAGGGCCCCGCCGCCCCGGAGCGGCTCCGATTGCTGGTGCACCACTTCCATGCCGTCGCGGAATGGTGGGACGCCCTGGTCGCTGCCGAGGCGGCGACCACGCTGGTCCGGCCGGTGTCCGGCAGTGCCGAGGATCGGGAGCGGCAGGTCCGGGAACAGGTCCAGGAGCCTGTCGCCCGGTACCTGACGGCAGATGAACGGGTCCGCGCTCTCGCGGAGGCATTGCGGGCGGAATCCGGTGGCACGTCCGTTGCCGTGACCTCGGTGCCGACCGTACGTGAGCGCTATTCGGCGATCATCGAGCACGCGGTCGCGCGGTTCCCGGCGATATTCGACGAGCCGCGGGATCCTACGGAAATTCGGGAAAAGCTCGGTGCGGAAACCCCGTTCGATATTCTTGTCGCATTGAGCACGCTCTCGCATCAGAAGAGCGGAATCGTTCCGCCGGATCGTTCTCACGAAAGCCTGCGAAGGTGCATCGATACCGTTTTCGCCGCTCGTGCATCCATCGGAACCCCACGTGATGTCTATCGGCATCAGATCGGTCTCGAAGAGTGGGAGCCGGACTCCGTCGCCGACCACCGGGCCTTCTTGACCACATTGGCGAACATCTCCGTGGACCGAACCGGCGAGGTGGGGTTCCCGGTTGCGCGAAATGCGTATTCGGAGGGCGAGCTACGGCCCGAGAATTTGCACGAGTGGCTGGGAATTTCCGACTCTGTTTTCGATATCCGGTACTACAGAGCTGGGGCGGAGCGAGGTAAGCACAAATTCCGTCTCTACGTCCACCTCCATCCCGATACGGCGGCTGTGGTGATGCGCGATATCGTGCGTGAGGTCGTCGCCGATCCCGAGCGCTACCCCGGCGTGGAAAGCGCGAAGATCTCCGGTCCAGGCCGCTGGCTCAGCGACTCTGTCGTCATCTATGTGGAAGAGCTCGCGGATGCGCACCGGATCGTTCCCTGGTTGCGCGCATATCGCGAACAGAACCCGGCCGCGTTCCTGTGGTCCGTGCCGGCCATGACGTTCCAGGTGCTGGAAGGGGTCGGCATCGGTGCCGACCCGCAACGCCGGAGCAGCTTCTCCGAGCTACGGTCCTGGCTACTGTTCGACGCACTACCCAGGACTCCCGAAGACGACAGCAAGGCCGCCTACACCGGCCGTGTGTTCAGTGGCCTGGCCGAGCACGATGTCGACCCGGAACGTCCATGGCTGCCGGTCGGTTCGCCCAGATGGCGAGACCATCACGAAGTCGATCTGCTCTCGGCCGCGGGTGTAACCGACCGGGGCGAGCAGCCCGGCCGGCAGAACGGCGTCAACGAAGACTTCCTCACGCTGACGACGGCGGATATCGGCGGTGAGGAGTGGCGGCTGGGAGTCGTCACCGACGGTTTGTCCGGCCGGAGGGGCAGCGAGGAGGCGGCGATGGTGGCCGCGAAGGCGGCCGCGGCCGTTCTGCCCCACACGGCCGCTCGCGCGCGGGCAGGCGAGCGGCCGGACGCGGCAGAGACCGCGAAGCTGGCAGCGGAAGCCGCGCAAAAGGCCGTTGTGGACCTGCTAGCGGAAAAGTACGCCGACTCCCTGATTCCCCCGGCGAGCACTATGGTGCTGGCGTTGGTCACCCCGACACAGACTTTCACCGTGGTGGTCGGAGATTCCGTCGCGTACTGGATTCCGCTCGATGGTGGGCCCGCGGTACAGCTGACCGAGGACATCTGGTATCTCCAGCGATTGGCGCGTGAACGGGGCACCACGGTGGCCGAGGTCCGCCCCCGGAATTTCGACCCGGCGGTCACCGCTCGTTATCTGGGTAAGGACATCGGAGACGAGAATGTCTTGCCCGAAATCCACACCCCGGACGGCGACGGCGTGTATCTGCTGTGCACGAAAGGTGCGGTGAGGTTCTACGCCGGGGGACCACGTGCGACCTCCCTCGAACAGCGGATGGCCGACCGCGTCCGGGAGGAACTGGCGCAGGCCTCGAACAGTCTGATCGACGCTACGCGGGGCATGGTGCGGCACGCCATCGAGGCGGGCGCACCGAACAACGTCACCGTCGCCCTGATCGACCGGCCCGCACCGCGAGTATCGAACGAGGGCCCGGCGCAGCCGGATGATTCCGCGTCGAGCCGGGGTGCGGGCCTGGTGCCCGGAGCCGTCGCATCACCGCCCGCCGCGCCCGCTGCGGGCGGGGGACCGGCCGCCGCATTGCCTCCGGGTGTAGAACTGTTCCACCACATCGACCCGAACCCGCTCGACCCCCATTTCCCGCACCGTCGCCGCGGTTCGGGCGCGCGCGCCGTACCGCCACACCTGCAGTTCCATCATCCCGAAGGGGACGGAAGCCACCTGTGGGACCGCCCCCGTCCGCGTGGGGCCGATTCGGCCTCGGATCGGCCGGCCGGCCGGCGTTCCGGGGGCGCTGCGGACACCCGAGCACCCGGGTCACCTGCTGTCGCGGGACCGCTGGAGCAGTTGCGAGCTGCGCGTGCCGGCGATGAAGAGGCGAGAAAACTGCTGTGGCAGCGCTTCTCCCGCAATATCGCCACACCGGTTTTCAGCGTGGCGATGGCCGACAGACCCGATCGGCGGGAATTGACCGGGAAGGTCGTGCGGGAGGTCTTCGCGCTTGCTTTCGATCCGGAGGGGCCGGCTGCGCCCGACCGGAATATCGAAGCATGGTTGCGCGCGATAGCTCGGGACGTAGTCGCATGCATGGTGTTCCGCCATATGTGCGAGGGTGTCGCCACGGTGTTGCGGAACAAGGGGATGGACTCGACCCCGGCTTATCACTTGCTGACGGAACCGATTCCGGCAGCTGCCGCGCAGCGGGCACTGGCAGCGCTGGCCCGTACGCCGTACGACCGGTGGTTGCGGCACAGTTTCTGGGGGGGCGGTAACCCGGCCGGAACCGCAGGGCGGCCGCTGACCAATTGGGCTGCTGTTCGACAGCTACTGCGTGTGGTGGCGGAGGCTGTCGGCGAAGACGTTCCGGCGATACCGGAAGAATCCGACGTGTCCCCGGTGGAGGCGGCATCCGATTGGGATGACGAGGCCACGCACACCTCAGAGGAAGAGCCGGTCGATCGGGGTGGGGCACTGTCGGGTCGGGTCGTGGAGGAGTCCGTTCCGGAGGAGGTGCCGGTCGATCGGGGTGGGGCACTGTCGGGTCGGGTCGTGGAGGAGTCCGTTCCGGAGGAGGTGCCGGTCGATCGGGGTGGGGCACTGTCGGGTCGGGTCGTGGAGGAGTCCGTTCCGGAGGAGGTGCCGGTCGATCGGGGTGGGGCACTGTCGGGTCGGGTCGTGGAGGAGTCCGTTCCGGAGGAGGTGCCGGTCGATCGGGGTGGGGCACTGTCGGATCGCGTCGAGGAAGAACCCGCCCCGGACACTGTGCAGCCCTCGCCGGCATTGCTGCGGGTTGCCCTGATCCGCGATCCGGATCTGGTGATACCGCGTTTCTCGGGTCTGTCCGGCCCGGAGGCCCTGTATGCGGAACTGCATTTCGGGTACGGCTGGACCGTCGATCTGATCGCGAGGAGCACCGGCGGCACCGAGGGCGCGGTTCGCGACGGGCTGGAGCGTATCGCCCAGCTTTCGGTCGGAAAGCTTCCCCCGGCGATGGTGGCGAGTTATCGGAATGCCGGGGCGGACCGCGCCTTCACAATCGATGATTTGGCGCGAGAGGTCGGGACGAGCCCTGACGAGGCCGATGGTGTGCTCAACGGTACGCACCAGATGGGGCCCGAGATGCGGCAGCGGGTGTTCGCGGCGGCTGAGCGGGCCGGGTACCGGCAGAGTGAATTCGTTCTTTTGCGCCGTGAGTTGTTGTGCGCGTTCATGTTCCATCAGCAGCGGATGTCCTGGCCACTGGATGGCCGGGTGCTGGCCGCGGCGACGATGGCCGAGCTGCAACGTGGGTTCGGCTGGCTGGGCGAGCTCGAGCTGCAGGTGGTCGTAGCGCGGTTCGGGGAGTTGCGGTCGATCGCCGAGACAGCGGAGCGGTTGGAAAAGGCGGAGGACGAGATCCGGGAGTCGGAGCGGACCGCGGTGTATGTCCTGGCCAGGGCGTTGGCCACCGTGGTGAAGTCCGCGACGGTCGTGAAGTTCGCTGCTCCCGCTACCGAACTGCGGTTCACCACGTTCGAGGCCATGGTGCGGTTGCGGCGGTTGGAACGCGACTATCCGGGGGTGCTGCGACCGTCGGAGTTCGTGGAGGCGGCACTGCCCTACTCCGCTGTTCACCTGATCAACCAGGTTCACGGCATAGTTTCGAGGAGGGGGGACTCCACCGATGCGGCGTCGCGGGCCCTGACGATCCTGCGGGTCGCCCTCCGCGACCCGGATCCCGCTATACCGCATTTCTCGGATCTGTCCGGGCCGCAGGCACGGTATGTGGAATTGTATTTCGGGTACGGCTGGTCCATCGACCAGATAGCGACGAGCGCCGGTGTCGACCGGGAATGGGTCCGCGACCAGCTGACGCGCTTCGCCCAGCGGTCTGTCGCGAAGCTTCCCCTGGAAATAGTGGTAAAGCATCGGATCGCCGGCGCGCACCGGACACTGACCACCGCGGATCTGGCGAAGAAGGTCGGGATAAGTGCCGCCGGGATCAGCAGGGCGTTCACCGGTAGCGCCGCTGTGAGCCCCGAGAAGCGGCAGCAGGTGTTCGCGGTGGCCGAACAGCTCGGCCACCAGCGCGGCGAATTCGTCCAGTCTCAACGGGAACTCTTGTGTGCGTTCATGTTCCATGCTCGCCGGGCATCTTGGGAGCTGGACGGTCGAGCGCTGGCCGTGGCGACGAAGGACCAGCGCGACGAGGCGATCGGTCGGCTGGGTGAGACCGCGCAGCGGGTGATCACCTTGCGGTTCGGGGAGTTGCGATCTGTCGCCGAGACGGCGGCGCGATTGGGCACGACGGAGTCCGTGGTCCGGGAAGCGGAGCAGGCCGCGGTGTACGACCTGGCCAGGGCGTTGGCCGCGGTAGTGGATCGCGGGGTGGCCGGGGAGTTCGCTGCTCCTGCCGCGTGGGTGCGGTTCGCCGCGTTCGAGGCCATGGTGCGGTTGCGGCGGTTGGATCGCGACTATCCGGGGGTGTTGCAGCCGTCCGAGCTCGCGGAGGCGGCACAACGACCCGAATCGGCTGTCCGCCTGATCGAACGGGTTCTCGGCTCGGCTCGCCCGTCCGTCGCTCCATCGTCCCGCGACGGGTCGGCGGCGCGGCCGCCGCAGGGTGGTGGACCGGCGGCGGGGCTGCCGCCGGAGTCCTTGTCCTTCGATGATTCGGGCGGCCCCGGCCTCGACACCGGCCGCGCCCAGAGGAGGAACCGCACGGGGTGGTGGCGCCCGGGCGGGCTCGATCCGAGCGTGCTGTACGTGGATACACCGGAGGGCGCACCCGAGGCGAGCGGGGTCCGCGAGCGTGGTACCGGCGGTCGAAACAACACCGATGACGCGTCGACCGGTGGCCACGAGGCCGGGCCGGGAGGCGCGGGTGCTCGCAGGTCCGGTGGGTCGCCACAAGCTCCGGAGACATCGAACGGGCCACGCGCGGCCGGTTCCGGACTGTCGGTGCCGGAGCAGGGCGGTGTCGCGTTGCCGTCTCGGCTGCGGGCGGTGGCGCGGGCCCAGCGGGACGCGGACTTCAGGCGTGCCGAACTGGGACGAAAGTATCGGGATGCGGTGCTCCGGCTGGGTCTGGATCCCGCGATTCCGGTCGCCGAGCACGCAGCCGAGCTCGGCGCTCCGGCGGATATCGCTGACGAACAACAGCGTGAGCTGGTGGAGACGGTGCACCGCTACCACCGCCTGCGGCAGGCATTCGAGCCGGTGGACGCGGCCGGCGCCGATCTCACCCGGGCTCTGATCGACCGAACGCACTGGGCGAGTGTGGCCGAGCGTGGCCTCGGACAGCTCGGCCTTCCCACTTCGGGTGCCGGCACGCTGCGCGAACGATTCGAGGCCGGGGTCCGGCAGTGGCATCCGGACCAGCGGGAGAGGTTCGCCGGTGAACTGGCCGAACTCACCGCGGCAGTCGACGCGGCGGCGCAGGCCGAGGAGCGGGTGAGCCGGGCACTGGCCGCCTTGGACGAGGGACTGGCGGCGGTGGCCGAGCCACCCTACGCATTCGCCGAGCACGATCCCGATGCGCCGATCTCGGATGTGGTCCGCACGATCGCCGACCTCTTCGGACCGAGCGCCGTCCTGTCCGCCGAGACCCCCGTCTCGGCCACCGAACCGGATTCGCGGCTACAGGAACGGATCGGTGGCCGGTTCGTCCAGCTGCACAGCTACGCGGATCTGGTGCGGTGGTCGGTGGAGCTGGGACCGGATTCCGCGATCGTCGTGGCCGATTACGACGCCGATCTGAATACCGCGGATGGACAGGTTTTCGCCGAGCGTTTCACGCTGGTCAACCGCGCGGGCACCGCTGTGAAGCTGGCCCCCGCCGCGGGGATCGCCGAAGTATTCGTGCCGCGCGCCGCTGCGCAACGGCGCACGATACTCGCGCTCGCGGTGCAGGCGGGCGGCGTCGCGTACCACCGAGTCGATCACGAATGGCACAGCCCCCCACCGTCCGAGGGCAGGCGGGTGCGCAGTCGCTCGTCGAAACAGGTCCGCCTACTGCACAACACGCTCGTACAGCGTCGGCCGAGCGCCGCGGATAACGCGGAGTTGCGGGCCCTCGAGCGCGCACGGTCGCAGGCCGCGCTGGTGCACTACGCGCTGCGCGCCCGGACCGCGGCCGCCGAGGCAGCGCTGGGGCGCGGCGAGCAGACAGCTGCCGCGGTGCATCGGCTGCGGGCCGCCGCGGGCCGGGCGTACGCGGAGCTCGAGCGTATCGACCGGGAGCTGGACACGACCCTGGTCCGCCTCACGAATTCCGAGCCGGTACCTCATCTGAGCCACGGGTACGGTCCGTACTCGGTCATGGCGTTCGCCACGCTGACCGGTGATCCGGATATAGAACTGCTGGAGTCGGATCCCATCGGCGGCACCACCCGGTTGGATATGTGGGCCGCGCTCGGTGCCGATACCACGCGGGTCGAGAACTACGAGAGCCTGGCGCGGCTCGTGCCCCACAACGGGTTCGCACTGGTCAGGGAGAACCACCGGGTGGGGCCGGGCCACGAGTACGTGGTGTTGTCCCTCGGCGGTCATCTACTGGTGTTCCAGGACGCCGGCGTCGAGTTGTACGAATTCCCGCCGCATCCCCGGGGCGAGCTCGTGTCGCTGGACGTATGGGTCGCCGGCGCATCGGGCCGGCCGGCTCAGCCGTTGTCGGAACGGGTACGGACGCGGCTCCGTCAGCTGGCAACGCAGCTGAGCGAGCTGCGAGCGGCGCGGCCGGAACTGTTCACCGGCAGCGATATGATCCCGGAAGCGGACTGGGATCATCGCCGGATCTTCGATATGGCGCACGCGGTGATCGCCGAAGAGCGGGCGACACGTGATCCCGCCGAACCGCAGTCCCGGACGACCGCCGACCCGGTGATACCCCAGGTGTGGGAGCAGGTCCGCAGGCTGCTGGCCGAGACCGAGAACATCCCGGCGCCGGTCGGCGGGGAGCCGCCGGCCGGCGAGCGGGTGGACCGCGAGCCCCGCCATGTCGTAGCGAACTTCCTGCACGGCGCGACCGCTGTCGATGCCGACACGCGCACTCGGACGTACGTGACAGCTGTCTACGTGCTCAACGCTATGCGGAACCCGTCCGTCCGGCCGGCCGCGACCGACACCGCGGAAACCCTGACAATCGAAGACACCGAGGGTGTCGGACTCGTATTGTCGGTGCGGCACACCGGTGAGCTCCACATCCGGCGACCCGTCGCGCAGGCCCGGAAGAGCCTCTTCGAGGCGGTCGCGGACCGATTGTTCCGGGCGGCTGCGAACTGGACAGACCACGGAAACATCAATTCCGTCGGACGGTATCTGCAGGAGCGGGCGCGAGCCCTGATGGGAGCCGGTGGCGGCGAGCTGGAGCTCACTGTGTCGGGGACCCCGGGCGCTCGCCGGATGACGTTGCTCGTTCGCGCCGACGGTGGTGCCTCCGCGGAGTTCGGCTACGACGAGGTGACCGGCGTGGTGACCCGGGACGAGGCCGCGGAGCGCAACGATCCCGGCAGCCCGCGGCCGCCGGCACCGAAACCCGCACGTCCGCAGCGGACGGTGTGGTCCGCGCTGTTGAATGCCGCGCCGGACGAGCCGCTCTCGCATATCAGTGACCTCGCTGTGGCGGACTCCGTGCGGGCGGCACGGCGCGGGAACCCAGCGGCGACCCGGTGGTTGCGCGCGCAGTTGGAGGCGCGTGCCGGTGCGGTGGGGGTGAACCCCGCGACCGTTGCCGCCTGGCTGGCCGGCGGGCGGGTCGACTCGACAGTAGCGTCTCAGCTGCGGAAAGCTGTGCAGGACATCGGTTACGGCCGAACGCCCGCTGTCCGCGACTCGGCTCCGCAAGGACGGACCGGCACCGGCGGATCCGCTGCCTGGACCCCGCCCGGGGTCGATCGTCGCCTACCGAATGAGCACGAGGTCCTCGACCGCCCGGCCAGGCGGTCCGATACCGCCGCCGGATGGATGCCGAAGCCGCCGCGGGGTGTGCCGGGGCACGTATTCGCCTGGCACCACGGCCCCGACCACGACGGTAGCGGCGAGCGCCCGCCCGTCGGGAACAGCGCCGGTGGCCCGGAAAGCGAGGAGACGGGGTCGGCCGGGCGAGGACCGCTCTCCTCGGCGGATGGTGGGCTCATCGATGAGCTGGGGTTACCCGGTGAGGTGTCGGCGGCGGAGATCGTCGGTGTGGATTCGACGGCACGGTTGTTGCCCGCGGAGCAGGTGCTGCTCGATGAGCTGGATCCGAGACCCGAGTTGGCGATTCGGCGGCGTGAGATCGTCTATGGGCGCACGGTCGCGCGACGGGCGCTGGCGCAGTTGGGTGTGCCCGAACAGCCGTTGCTGCCGCTGGGTGAAGGTGTCGCACCTCGCCGGCCGGTATGGCCGGAGGGGCTGGTCGGCAGTATCAGCCATCTCAACTGTTACGACCTCGCCGAGCCGGGCTATTACGTTGCCGTGGCGGCCGACGTGCGGTTCGTCCGCGCACTGGGTATCGATGCCGAGCGGCCGGAGCCGCTCAGCGATATCCTGCGCAACCGGATTGCCCGGCCCGAGGAGCTGGAGTGGCTCGACCGGATCGGGACGTATCGCGACATCCATTGGGATCGGGTGTTGTTCTCCGCCAAGGAGAGCGTTTACAAGGCGTGGTCGGTGCTGACGGATCGTTGGCTGGAATTCGAGGATGTCTCGGTTTCGTTCGATCCGGACGCGGGCACGTTCACCGCGCGGCTACTGGTCGAAGACCGTTCCGTGGTGGACGGTGGTCCGGAGCTGGATGAATTCCATGGTCGTTTTGCTGTCCCCGATGGTGTGGTGCTCACCGGGGTCGTGGTGCCGCAGCCGGGAGGGGGTGTAGCGGTCGGCTCCGCGTCGGCGGCGGAGCCGGTGGATACGCCGGAGACCATCCCTTCGACGCATGCGCGCGCGGTGCCGCCGCGAACCGACAGCACCGCCCCGGCGGTGCAGTCACCGCCGGTGGCAACCGGGGCGATCATCCTGCATCCGCTGGAAGATTTCGACGGTGCGGGGCGGCCGGAGGATGAGGTCGCGGGCGTGGTGATCGCTGTCGGAGCGCAGGAGCACGACTCCACGTCCGTGGTGATCGAGACGACGGCGGACGGTCGAGACGCTGCCTCCCTCGTCCTGCATGCGGTCGAGGCCCCCGCATGGCACAGCGATATGGAAGAAAGCCTCGATGTATCGTTGTTGCGTATCGTAAACAACGAATTCACAGCGGAATTCAAGATCCGATACGTCGTGTACCCCGACGAATTCGTCGATGTCTATATCAACTACACCAATCCCGAGGAGTCGAATGCCGACTTCCGGTTGGTGCGCAGGTTGATCGATGCGGCGTTCGAGGAACGATTCCCCGGGCAAAAGATAAAGATCAACGAGTTCTATGCCGAGAGCGCCGGTGAACCTCGGGAACTCGGTTCGTCCAATGGTGGTTCACCGGCTGATCCGCCGGCTGCTGATCCGCCGGCTGCCGATCCACATCAATGGCTCGCCGACGAGATCACCGGCGAACGCCAAATGGCCTGGGTCGCCGCGCGGAACAGCGAAACGATCGCGGCGTTCGCGAACTCGGCGGAGTTCGAGGCGCTGAAGCAGCGAATCCTCGAGGTCCTCGATAATCCCGACCGCATCATCGAGGCGCGGCCCAATCCGGCGAACGGTGATGTCTTCGGCAACCCCCTCCGCAGCGGAGAGTGGCTCTACGACTTCCGTTACGATGCCGCCCATCCGCGGGGGTACTGGCGCCGGATCCTGTTCGCGGATTATCGAGAAGGCGGGCAGGACTGGGAGACCCTGCTGGACTTCGCCGCCCTGTCCGAGGCGACCGACCGGTCGTGGGGCGAGCAGGACTGGGTCTTCGGACTCGCCCGGGTGTCGCACCAAGGGCCGCCGCGGGCACTGATCAGCATGTCGCCGGCCGGTGGCGACCACACGGTGGTGCGTGAATTCGATCTGGAGCGTAAACGCTTCATCGATCCGGAGGAGGGAGGTTTCGAGCTACCGTCGGCCATCAACCGGTTCGAATGGGTCGATGCCGACACCCTGCACATCGGAACGGATTTCGGGCCCGGTTCTCTCACCGAGGGTGATTACAGCCGGATCGTCAAACGCTGGCGGCGCGGTACTCCGCTGGCAGCGGCGGAAACTCTGGTGGCGGGTGACTTCCACGATGTCATCGTCCGGGTGGGTGACGATCTTCCCCCCGGTACCGAGCCGCGACAGATCCGGCACTACACCGATTTCTACGGGCACGAGACCTATGTGGTGCCCGAGCACGGCGACCCTGTCCGCCTGGACCTGCCCGCTGCTTCCAAGGCCGGCTGGGTGCACAACCGGATGGTGGTGTGGCTACAGGCCCCGTGGACCGTGGGCGGTCGCGAATATCCGCTGGGGTCGCTGCTGGCGACGGATCTGGACGGTTTCCTGACGGGGAACCGGGATTTCGAGGTGCTGTTCACCCCGGACGACCACACCACCCTGCACGGGTACATGTGGACGCGGAATCATCTGGTGCTGGTACGGCTGGCGGATGTACGCACCGAGATCGAGATCCTCACCCCGACGGATCAGGGCTGGACACGACGCCGGCTCGAAGGCCTTCCCGCCGGAGTCACCGCCAGAGTCCTCGCGGCGGATCCTGTTCTGGGTGACGACGAATTCCTGATCACCACCACGGGTTACACCACACCCCCGACGGTATACGCGGCCTCGGCGGCGACGGGTGAGCTGCGGATGGTCGAACGAGAACCCGAGTTCTTCGACGCCACGGATATGGTGACCGACCAGTTTTTCGCGATCTCGGCCGACGGCACCCGCATTCCGTACGACATCACCTACCGCCGGGGTGCGACCTGGCCGCGTCCCACCATCCTTTCGGCTTACGGCGGACACGGCCGAACGATCCTGCCGGCCTACGACGGCGTCCTCGGCCGGAGCTGGCTCGCCGACGGCGGGTTCTTCGTCGAAGGCCATATCCGCGGTGGCGGGGCGTACCCCGGATGGCAGGAGGCAGCGCAGGGCATCCGCCGCACGAAGGCACACGAGGATATGGACGCCATCGCGGCGGATCTCGTCGCCCGTGGTTTCACTACCCCGGAGATGCTGGCCCCGATGGGGGCGAGCAGCGGCGGACTCCTGATGGGCGTCATGCTCACCCGCTACCCGGAGCGGTTCGGCAGGATCGTCGGCAAAGTCCCCATCCTGGACATGAAGCAATTCCACAAGATGTCGCAGGGCGCGATCTGGAAGAGCGAGTACGGGGACCCGGACGACCCCGCCGAAGCTCCGCACATCTATTCCCCGTACCACGAGGTCGCGCCCGGCCGGCCGTATCCCCCGATACTGCTGCTCACCCGGACCAACGACGACCGGGTTCACCCCGGGCACGCCCGGAAGATGGCGGCCCGGCTGCGTGAGCTCGGATACGAGGTCTGGTTGTACGAGAGCACCGACGGCGGACATGTGAGCGTCGGGGGCAACGAGCAAGCCGCCTTCGAGCAGGCGCTGGTGTACTCGTTCCTGCGGAGGAGCTTGTTCCCGCAGGAACCGGGAGCCGATCGGGACGCTCGGACGGACGGCGAACCCCACCGCGGAGAGCAGCAGGCCCCACCGCCCGAGGGCCTCGACGCGGAAGCACACGGCGCATCGGATCCGGAGTCGCGGTCAGCGCTCCCGGACGATGCGTCGAACCCCGTGCACGCACCACGGCGAACGGTCGATTCGCAGCGGTCGCCGGGTCGTTCCGGCGCACTGGAATCCGGGGATCGCCCTCGGTCGTGGGGTCGGCGCGCCGACTTCCAGCAGGAGCTCGACAGGGTCGCGGCCCGGCTGGCGTCGCTCCTGGGAATCGAGCGGGAAGTGTTGGACCGGGAGCGCCTGGATCAGGCCCTGCGGTGGGTCCGGCAGGAGTTCGGCCGGCTGGACGACGACGGTTGGAACCGGGTGGCCGCCGGCCGGGTGCCGGGTCTGCTGCCGGGTCTGCTCGGCCGCTACTCGACGGATCTGTATCGCCTGGAATCCACTATTCCCGATACACGGCGGAGACAGTCCGAAACACGGTTGCTGAACCAGGAGTTCAAAGAGCAGCTGGCCGGTCTCATCGGCCGGCCGGGCGGCCCCTTGCTCCAGGAATCCGCCTCGGACCAGCTATCGGCCCTGGGCCGGCTGGCGGAGCGTTCCGGTGATCCGACACTCGGTGAACTGATCGAGGTGATCGCTTCCTATCAGGATCTCGCCGATCGGGTCTCGGTCACCACCAGGAGCCAGTTGCGGCGGCGGCACGGAACTGTCGTGGACGGCTACGACAAGTTGAGCGACTCGGCCACCCGGGCCATGGTCGAAACAACGCACGACCTGCTCGAACGGTTCCCGATTCGGTTGTCCCGTATTACGGTCGCGCCGCACAGTGACGAAAAATCGCCGGAACCGCAGTCCATGACTACGGTGGCCGGCGCGAATACCGCCGGTTCCAGGATCATCTCCACGCGGCTGGAGGTGACGATACCCGCCCAGGGCAGTGTGTCGGAGGACCAAGCGCGCCGGGCCGTTATCGAGGGGGTCGGTAAGGCGCTGGTGATCGCCGGCCGCTGGCGTCCCGAACTGCACGCACCGCGTGCACTGCGGGATTACTACCGTGACGTGCACGGTGGCGACCCGGAGGGCCCGGAGTTCGCGGCGTGGCTGCATCGTCAATTCCCGCAGTCGTGCTTCTCCGAGGACGGCACATTCATTCCCAACTTCGCGCTCACACACGCGTTCACCAGTGTGTATCGAGAAATGGCCGGGTACGGCACCGGCCCGGACGATGAGGTGTCCGAGGGAGCACGCGTTCTCTACGAACTTCTTGTGGATCTCGCCGAGGAAGTCGATTTCGACAGCGACTACGCCTTCCGCGCCCCGGTCACCGACCGGGAACGGGCAGACCATCGAGCGAAGCTCGAGGCACTACAGCGGCTCGAAGCGTATCTGGGTCGCCCACTGCGCTACACGGATCTCTTGATGGTCGAGATAGACCTGGAGACGGTTCTGGAACTCGTCGAGGAAACGATACGTCACTTCGACGAAGCCGGCGGCACCGATCTCGTCGAATTCCGTGTGGTGCCGGACCAATCCGCCGCCTATGCCACCGTGTCTGCCGTATCCGACGGCTTGGTACTCACATTGAGTGAGAGGTGGGCGATCAACAGGGCGAATCTCGAAATATTGCACCGAATCGCCGTTGCCGCCGGTCTCCACCCACGGACGCGCGGTTCGGCTTGGCGCGCCATTTTCGCGCACGAACTCGGACATGTGTCCCAGCGGTACTCGGCCCGAGCGCTCACATCGGGCACCACCGGTCTGGTGGGAGCCGAGGAGCGGAAGCGGCATCAAGCCGACGAGTGGAGCAAGGCGCTACCGGAACTGGTGAGGCTGTTCGCCGCGAGCAGCCTCCCCGACGATCTCGGCCAGATGCTGAGCTGGCTGCAGGTGGTGTTCTCCGGATACAGCTTGCGGGCCGACGGCAGCCCCGATTTCGGCGAAGCGTTCGCGGAAGCCCGTTCGGCCGCATTGCACGGCCTGCACCCCGAAGAGGCGGAACGGATCCTTCATGCGCAACAGGTGAGATCGGCGCGCGCGGAGACCGAACGCAGACGCCGCCGCGCAGCGCAGCAGGTGGCGAACGATCCGAACGGAGCGTCGGCGGCCTCCGGAGATCGGCCGGCCGGACGGTTCCGGACCGGGGGCACCGCTTCGGGGCCCGATCCGGTGGCCTTCCATCCTGGCGACGAAGTGACCGAGGGCGGCCCCGCGGCCCGGCGGCTACGAAACATCTTCGCCGGTGGACCCGGTTTCGCGGGACTGGGTGGCCCCGCGACCTGGTTCCACCACCCGCCGGGTGATCCGCATTCAGCGGGCCGGAGCGAGGAACCGGACGGGAGTCACGTGCCCGGCAGCGGCCGTGAGCTCACACCGGAGCCGCGCTATGGGAAGCCGAGTTCAGCTGCCGCCGCAGCCACCCGTCCGGCGCAGCCCGGCCCGATCGACCCGCCTTCTCCCGAGGACGAGGCACTGGCCCGGCAGGCGTTGGCCGAAGCGGCGCCGGATGCGTCGGCGAGCTGGTTGACCCGGAAGTCCGATACCCGTTCCGTTCCGAGTGTGCGCCTGCAGATCCAGGATTGGTGGGCGCGTCTGAGTGCGGACGAAAAAGCGGCGATAGTCCGGGTGCATCCGCGCGAAGCGGGTTCTTTCGAGGTGCTGCCGGCCCCGTATGCTTCCGCCGCGAACGAGCGAGTTCTCCGGATGCTGGTGCAGGATCTGCGTTCACGCCCGTATGAAGACCTCGACGCGGGGCAGCGGCAGCAGTTGGAGTACGCGCTGTCCCTCTGGGCGGGGCTGCGGGAAGCCGAACTCCGCGAGGGCCCGGGGGCCGAAATCCAGCTGCTCACCTTCGATCCCGACACCTTGGTGAGTCATGTGGGACGGTCGCCGGTGGTTCCGGGCGGCGCGGACAGCGAGTTCTGGTACCTGCGGGTGGGTCCGGACGACACCGCATGGGTCGACCGGTTCTTCGAACCGGGTCCTGACGATAACGCGATGATCGCGCACCCCGGCCGGCGGACCCTCCCACCGCAGTTCGATATCGCGGTGGGGCCGCGCGGGGTGGCCGGTCCCAGGCTGTCCGCCGCCGAGAAGAACGCGGCGGCAGCGTATGCGGGCAGCGATCTGGCCGATTGGATGGCCCGCAGGGCATGGCGCAGCGATCAGCAGATGGATACCGCGCGGACAGCGGTCACGGAGCTGGTCGCACGATCGCTGACCGATAGCAGCGGTCAGGTGCGGGTCGCCGCCCGGATCACAGGGAGCACGGTAGGTATTCGGCAGCTCGTCGTCGAAGTGCTCGACAACGGTCCGGGGTCGGCCGCGGCGGAGCGGCTCTCGGTGGCAGGCGTCGCCGACAGCGCCGAGTTCGTGCAGGGCGCGGACGGCCGGGAGATCAGGCTGGAGTTCGGGGAGTCCCTGATCCACCCGCTGCTGCCGGAGGGTGTGGCCGCTTATGAACTCCTAGGCGCGGCAGTGGTGCGGAACCTGGGCGCCGAGGATCCGGGGTTCCTCTGTGGTCGGATGGCATTGCATCGGCTCGGCATCTCGGTGGAGCAGGCGCCCGAATTCCAATACCGGCAGCGTCCCCCCTTCCCGCGACCGCTGCCGTGGCCGCCCGGTGTGACCGGTGCCGTCACCATGGAATTCGCGCTGGACAACTACGCGGCGGGCATCGCGGCACCCACCACCCTGTTCCGCGCTCTCGGTCTCGGCGCTATAGAGAACACGCCGTACAGTGGGGGCTTCTACGGAGTGCCGTCGTTCCTCGGCGAGGCCGAATGGGCGTGGGCACTCCAGGCCGGCGGCGAGGCGCTGGTACGCGACGGAGTGCGCCTCGTCAAGTTGCTGCGCGCGATCAAGGACGCGGTGGTCGAAGCCGCGTCGGCGCTGGTCCCGGAGCTGCCGGAGATCGACGAGAAGCTGATCCAGGTCTCGGTCGACCTACCCGGGCAGGCGTTCGAGGCCCGGCTACCGGCCGCCGATCTCACCTTCTTCGGCCCGCCGGTGGAGGTGATCCGCGGCAGCTGGCATATGCGCGACGGGGTCGTTCTCGCCGTGGCCGCCGTGCCGGAAAACCCGCAGGAAAAGCTGCCGGCCGAAGAGCAGGAAACGCGCACCCGGCAAGCGCGGACACCGGAGAGTTCGACCGAGATCGCTACCGGCGCGGGAGAACCCGCCGATGCCCAGCGGGCCACCGATGGTGTCTCCGACGATTCCCGCGGTGACACCGCTGGAAGCTCCCCGACAACCGGCCGGTTCGATGAAGCACCGGGGGCTGCGCGGCAGGAAGACGGTACCGCCCCATGGGCCGATCCGGCGCCGGCTAGAACCACACAAAGGTTCGTCGGCAGAACCACTGGCGCCGTTCCCACACCAGACGGTGCCTTCGCCCGCCCGTGGGACGACGGAATCCGGAAGCACGAACTCCGCGAGGATTTCGGCCTCCGGGCCTTTTTGAACGTGACCGGCGGCGGTGCCACCGGCGGCGGGCGACATCGACCCGAACCCGGTGCTACCCCGGCGAGCGATCGCACCCCTCGGAGGCAGAGCGGCGCGGGGTCTCGGGCGGACCGCGGTTCGCTGTCCTCACCGAAGGCGTTGGCGGTCGCTGCCCGTGACGGAGATGTCACCGTTTTCGCCGAGCTGCGCAAGCTGTACCAGGAAGCGGTGCGAAGAGTTGTCGTGACCATGGTGCACGACAGCTCCGCGACCGCCGCACTCGTCGACGAGGTCTTCGCCTACGCGCAGCGCCGGGCAGCCGAAATCTCCGTGGAAATGCCCGGCCGTTGGTTCCACGATATCGCCACTGCCCATGCCAAGAGCTATCTCCGATTCGTCCGGGTGCGGACTCGGCTCGCGGCGGAGTACGGCGATCTCGATGAGACCACCGTGTCCGACCGTGGTAGCCGCCGGATCGCCCGAGCCACCAGGCAGCAATTGTCGAATGCGTTGCGGCAAACGCACCCCGAGCAGGCACGAAGCCTGGAACTGCGCTTCTACCACGACCTCCGTAACGAGCAAGTCGCGGCCGAAATGGGTATTTCCGTCCGTAAGGTCGAAACCTTGGTGAGCGCGGGTCTGCGTATGATCGCTCGCCACCTTCCTGAGGTGCCCGACGACGAGGACAACGCCCCACTCGACACCGCACGATCCGCCGACGACCGGGAGGTGGCTCTCAACAGGGTAGCCGCTGATGCCGGGGTCGATCGCCGGCTCGTCGAAATGGTGCTCGAGGGCCGGTCCGCGGTGTCCGATGAGGCGTTCGCGAAAGTCAGCGAAGCGGCCGACCGGCTGGGGTGGCGGGAGCAGGTAACCATACCGGACGTGGCGCGTGCCGCGGGGGTCCGCAGGGGAACGGCCTACAGAGTCCTCGGTAGCAGGAAGGGCGCAGTGGCCGACGAGGTCAGGGGGTGGATTATCGGAGTGGCCGCGGAGATGGGGTATACGGGCCGGAGGGTCACCCACGCGGCCGTGGCCGACGAAGCAGGGGTCCACCTTTCGACGGTCAAGGTGATTCTGAGTCGACAACCGGTGCTCACCGCGGCAACCGCCCGCGCCATCCGTAAGGCGGCCTACCGGAACGGGCTGCTGTTGCGTCGCTCCTTCCTCCCTCCCGAGCATCTCGTCACCAGGATTCCCGGAGTACGCGTTCTCGACGATCTCAGAAGAGCGGCACGCCGGTACCGCTGGCAACCCACCCTCACCATCGGCATTCGTTGGGCGATCCGCACCCGCGAACTCGAAGTGGGCCAACAGCTCACACCGGCCGGGGTACTCGCCGATTACTTGGAAATATCGCCCCGAATCGTCGAGCGGGTGTACCGGAAGCTGGCCAACGAGGGCTATCTGGAGACCCACCACGGTGGCGGCACCACTGTGGCAAGTGATGAGAACTGGCCCGACGACTCCGGCCAACCGGCGATGCCGATCGCGTTTTCCCTCGCAGAACGAGCCGCCGAGCCCAGTACCCCGGGCAAACTCCGGTCCGCGGAGGTCGTCACCAAGCTCGCCGGTGCCCCCTCACCGGATTCCCTCCTCGATCCCTCGTCACAGGTGCACCCGTACTATGTTCTCCTCGGTGCGTTTCACCGAAAGTTTCTGGCCGGTGAATTCGAAGGCGGCCAAAGGCTTCCAGAGCCCCAGGATCTCGCCGAATACCTGTATGTCACGGACAATACCGTCGTACGGGTGTACTTCACCCTGCACATCGCCGGCTACCTGAGAGTCCGCGCCGGTCAGGGTGTCACGGTGGCGAACGATGAACAGCGGTCATCGACGTGGACCCCCCCTCCGATCGCAGCCACGCTCCTTCCTGAAGAGTTGGTTGCCGCGCTTACCGGGGATCCTTCGCCGGGTTCTCTCGGCGGGCCGGAGTCGGGCGGTGACTTGTATCGTGTGCTGATCGTCGCGCTGCATCAGGCGATACTCGACGGGAAGTTGGAGGAAAATACTCGGCTCCCGTCATCCAGGTATTTTTCCGCCTATGCCGGCGTGCCGAGGCGCGTCGTGGACCGGGTATTCCACACGCTGGCCGAAATCGGGTATCTGACGCTCGAGAATGAGGACTATATCATAGCAGGCGAGGAGCTGTGGCCGGAGAATTGGAGTATCCGGGACGCGATCGGATTCACTTCCGCAAAGTTGGTTGCCGCGCTTACCGGGGATCCTTCGCCGGGTTCTCTTGTCGATCCGGATTCGGGTGGTGACTCATATCGTGTTCTGATCGCGAGACTGCATCGGGCAATTCGCGACGGGAAACTCGAGCAGAGTGATCGGCTCCCGTCCTTTGTGGATTTCGCCACCTACATCGAAGTGCCGTGGCAAGTTGTGGAACGGGTGTACCACACGCTGACCGAGGTCGGGTATCTGACGTTCGAGAATGAGGACTATGTCGTAGCAGGCGAGGAGCTGTGGCCGGAGAACAGGAGTATCCGGGGTGCGCTCGGTTTCGCTCCCGCGGAGTTGGTTGCCGCGCTTACCGGGGATCCGTCGCCGCGTTCTCTCATCGATCCGCAGTCGGGTGAGTGGCCGTCCCGTGTTCTGATCGTCGCGCTGCATCAGGCGATTCTCGACGGGAAACTCGAACGGGGCGATCAGCTCCCTGCATTCGCGCATTTCGCAACCTATGTCGGTGTGTCGCAGCAAGTCACGGCTCGGGTGTATCGCATACTGGTCGGGATCGGGTACCTGACGTTCGAAAAGGGGCGCTATTTCGTAGCAGGGGAGGAGCTGTGGCCGGAGAACAGGAGTATCCGGGGTGCGCTCGGTTTCGCTCCCGCGGAGTTGGTTGCCGCGCTTACCGGGGATTCTTCGCCGGGTTCTCTCGTCGGTCCGGATTCGGGTGGTGACCCGTATCGTGTTCTGATCGTTGCGCTGCATCAGGCGATTCTCGACGGGAAACTCGAGCAGGGTGATCGGCTCCCGTTACGCAGGGTTTTCGCCGACTATGTCGGTGTGTCGTGGCAAGTCGTGAACAGGGTGTACCGCACGCTGGTCGAGGCCGGATACCTGGCGTCCGAGGATGAGGACTATGTCGTAGCAGGCGAGGAGCTGTGGCCGGAGAATTGGAGTATCCGGGGTGCGATCGGATTTGCTCCTGCGGAGTTGGTTGCCGCGCTTACCGGGGATTCTTCGCCGGGTTCTCTCGTCGATCCGGGCTCGGGCGACAGGCCGTATCGTGTTCTGGTCGTTGCGCTGCATCAGGCGATTCTCGACGGGAAACTCCAGCAGGGTGATCGGCTCCCGCTGCGTACGGATTTAGCCGCCTATACCGGTGTGTCGCGGTACCTCGTGTACCGGGTGTACCGCACGCTGACCGAACTCGGATACCTGATGCTCAAAGGGGTGCGTTATTTCGTTACAGGGGAGGAGCTGTGGCCGGTCAATCGGGGTATTCGGAACGTGATCGGGTTCAGTCCCGCGGAGTTGGTTGCCGCGCTTACCGGGGATTCTTCGCCGGGTTCTCTCGGCGATCGGCAGTCGGGTGAGTGGCCGTATCGTGTTCTGATCGTCGCGCTGCATCAGGCGATTCTCGACGGGAAACTCGAGCAGGGTGATCGGATTCCGTCACGCGAGGGTTTCGCCACCTATGTCGGTGTGTCGTGGCAAGTCGTGGACAGGGTGTACCGCACGCTGGTCGAGGCCGGATACCTGGCGTCCGAGGATGAGGACTATGTCGTAGCAGGCGAGGAGCTGTGGCCGGAGAATTGGAGTATCCGGGGTGCGATCGGATTTGCTCCTGCGGAGTTGGTTGCCGCGCTTACCGGGGATTCTTCGCCGGGTTCTCTCGTCGATCCGGGCTCGGGCGACAGGCCGTATCGTGGTCTGGTCGTTGCGCTGCATCAGGCGATTCTCGACGGGAAACTCCAGCAGGGTGATCGGCTCCCGCTGCGTACGGATTTAGCCGCCTATGCCGGTGTGTCGCGGTACCTCGTGCGCCGGGTGTACCGCACCCTGGTCAGGGCCGGGTACTTGGCGTCCGAACATAATAATTACTTCGTTACAGGGGAGGAGCTGTGGCCGGAGAACGGGAGTATCCGGGGTGCGCTCGGATTCGCTCCCGCGGAGTTGGTTGCCGCGCTTACCGGGGATCCGTCGCCGGGTTCTCTCGTCGACCCGGGCTCGGGCGACAGGCCGTATCGTGTTCTGGTCGTTGCGCTGCATCAGGCGATTCTCGACGGGAAACTCCAGCAGGGTGATCGGCTCCCGCTGCGTACGGATTTAGCCGCCTATGCCGGTGTGTCGCGGTACCTCGTGCGCCGGGTGTACCGCACCCTGGTCAGGGCCGGGTACTTGGCGTCCGAACATAATAATTACTTCGTTACAGGGGAGGAGCTGTGGCCGGAGAATTGGAGTATCGGGGACGCGCTCGGATTCGCTCCCGCGGAGTTGGTTGCCGAGCTCACCGGGGATCCTTCGCCGGGTTCTCTCGTCGGTCCGGATTCGGGTGGTGACCCGTATCGTGTTCTGATCGTCGCGCTGCATCAGGCGATTCTCGACGGGAAACTCCAGCAGGGTGATCGGCTCCCGTTACGCACGGTTTTCGCCGACTATGTCGGTATGTCGAGACGCGCTGTGTACCGGGTGTACCGCACGCTGGTCGAGGTCGGGTACTTGGCGTCCGAGAATGAGGACTATGTCGTAGCAGGCGAGGAGCTGTGGCCGAAGAACAGGAGTATTCGGAACCTTCTCGGGTTCAGTCCCGCGGAGTTGGTTGCCGAGCTCATCGGGGATTCTTCGCCGGGTTCTCTCATCGGTCCGGATTCGGGTGGTGACCCGTATCGTGTTCTGATCGTCGCGCTGCATCAGGCGATTCTCGACGGGAAACTCGAGCAGGGTGATCGGCTTCCGTCACGCGAGGGTTTCGCCACCTATGTCGACGTGTCGTGGCAAGTCGTGGACAGGGCGTACCGCACACTGGTCGAGGTCGGGTACCTGACGTCCGAGAATGAGGACTATGTCGTTACAGGCGAGGAGCTGTGGCCGAAGAACAGGAGTATCCGGGGTGTGATCGGATTCGCTCCCGCGGAGTTGGTTGCCGAGTTCACCGGGGATTCGTCGCCGGGTTCTCTCATCGATCCGGATTCGGGTGGTGACCCGTATCGTGTTCTGATCGTCGCGCTGCATCAGGCGATTCTCGACAGGAAACTCGAGCAGGGTGATCGGCTCCCGTCACGCATGGGTTTCGCCACCTATGCCGGTGTGCAACGGCGTGTTGTGTACCGGGTGTACCGCACACTGGTCGAGGTCGGGTACCTGACGTCCGAGAATGAGGCCCATGTCGTAGCAGGCGAGGAGCTGTGGCCGAAGAACAGGAGTATTCGGAACCTTCTCGGGTTCAGTCCCGCGGAGTTGGTTGCCGAGTTCACCGGGGATTCGTCGCCGGGTTCTCTCATCGATCCGGATTCGGGTGGTGACCCGTATCGTGTTCTGATCGTCGCGCTGTACGAGGCGATTCTCGACGGGAAACTCGAGCAGGGTGATCGGCTCCCGTCACGCATGGGTTTCGCCACCTATGCAGGCGTGAGGTGGCAGGTCGTGAACAGGGTGTACCGCGCCCTGGCCGAGGTCGGATACCTGACATTCGAAAATGAAGACTATGTCGTAACAGGCAATGAGCAATGGCCGAAGAGCTGGAGTATTCGGAACGCGATCAGACTCACTCCAGAAGAGTTCTTCATCAGACTTACCGGGGTTCCGTCACCGGAGTCTCTCATGCTTCGAGCGGACGGGACCAGTTGGCGTAATAGGCTCACCTCTGCCCTGCGTCGAGCGTTCACCGATGGAAAATTCGAAAAGGGCGAACTGTTACCACTGGCTACGGAGCTCGGAGCACGTCTCGGTATATCGAGTCAAACTGTTGGGTGGGCGTATCGCACTCTGGCCGAGGACGGCTGCCTGTCCCTATCCACCAACCATGAGACCAGAGTAACGGGTGAAAAGCCGCGGCAGCCGGAGCCGCGTCGATCGTCCCCACGAGGCGGCGTCTCTCCAGCGCTCGACAGGCGTCCGGGGAACGGGAGCCGGCACGATCCCGCGATTGATCGTGAAATTCTCGTCCTGATCGCAGGGAGTAAGACGAATGAAGAAATTGCGCAGCTGCTCGATAAGGGCGTAGGCTTCGTGCGCAGCGCCTTGTCGCGTATTCTGCGCGAATCGGGGGCGGTCGACCGAACCCACGCCGTCGTTCAAGCGCTGCGCCGAGAAACCATCCGCCTGGCTGATATACCGGAGCCTGACCCCGCGTCCACCTACTCGCTGAGCGACCGCGAGAGACGGATCCTCGGGCTACTTGCCGTATACGACAAATATAAGACGATCGCGACGGCCACCGGGCTCTCGACCAATATCGTGTCCACCAGCGTCACGAATTCGGTCCAGATCCTCGGTGCCAGCACTCCGACAGCGGCATTCGTTCGGGCGCTACAGGTCGGGGTTCTCGAACTGGACGCCCTACCGATCGCGTCCTCCGCGCCGACTCGTGAGCCCACCGAGGAGGAAATCGAACGTCTCGGCCGGTTCGCCGGAGGCCAGCCGGTAGATCGAATCATCGAAATCGCTCGCGCACTGGGTGCTCGGGGCGGAACCGAAGCGGTCGCCCGAGCTCTGCGCATGGGCTACCTCGACCTGAACGAGATTCCGCTGCCGCCGCGATCGGTCCGGATATCGCCTCGGGAAAGGGAAGTGCTTCTACTGGTCGGCGTGGGCCTGAGTAACCGCCGAATCGCGTTGCATCTGGGCCTGTCGACGGTAACAGTCAAAGAGAGACTGGCTCTTCTGCATCGTAAGTTCGGAGTCGGTGATCGTACCGCTGTCGTAGTGGAAGCGTTGCGATATGGGGTTATCGACCTGGACAGTATTCCCACGTCCCCTCCTGGAGAAGGAGAGATGGAGCCGTCCGGGCGACAGCCATTCGACGGGGATGCGTCCTACACCGCGCCCGATGCGCCGGCCGATGGACGCGAAACCATCACACCGGCCGGCGCCGACCGCCCGCCCTCGGCCGCCGGTCGGCCGGACACGGTAACCAGTGAAGGGCCGCAGCAGGCGATGCTTCGCCGGTCGGCGCCACGGCGTGGTGTCCCGCCCACGATCGACGGCACCGCGGCCCGCCCGTGGTCCGATGCGCTCCATCGGAAGGATTTGCTCGAGGATTTCGGCCTCCGCGCGGTGTTGAACGCTACCGGCGGTGGTGCCGCTCGCGGTGATCGCCCGCAACATGAGCCCCAAGAGCCCACACCTGACGGGTCCGATACCGGCGAGACCACGGTAGAGCCACATACCGAGCGCGGCGGCCGGTGGAGTGTCCTACTCGACGAGCAAGCCGCCCTGTACCAGAACAACTACGGGACCCAGCGGCTCGGCATTCATGCCGAGATCGAGGAAGGCGTCCTCTTCTGGACCGTTCGGGCCGGGCCCGGGACTCCCCGCGGCCGGGTGATGTTTCACGAGATGATGGACAGTGCTCCGCTCCCGGTCGAGGAAATCGACGGTTACTGGTACATCGACGAGGCCGAATCCGAGTCCGGGCGCGCTTTGGACAGCAATATCGTCAGCTTCAACGAGGCGCTTGTTCGTGACCCGTCGCTATCCCTCGAGGACGCGGCGCTCAACAACACTTTCACGGGAAAGATGGCGCGGGAGTACGGGTACACCCGCGTCCGGTTCTTGCAGCTCGAGGGGAGCGACAGCGAGCTCTCGGTGGCCGAACTCCGCTCCCGTGGCGCATTCACGGTGGTGAATGTCCGGTTCGCCGAGCCCGAGGAACCGACCCGGTCGGGGGCGGGCACCGCCGAGGAAACGCTGCCCGCCGAGGACCACGACCACCTCGCCCCAGCAGCGCGGGCCGATACGGAAACGCCGGAGCGGCAAGCGCGAGCATCGGCGAGCTCGGCCGAAAGCGAAACCGGCGCCGGGCAGGCGGCCGACCTCCGGCAAGCGCCCCGCGACGACGGCTCCTCGCGGACACCGACCGACCCCGTCGCCCACCTATCCGGCGAGCCGAGCACGATCGAGGCCGCGGCGGAAGGCCGGATCGCCGGCCCGTATACGGCGGACGAGCCGGATCGGCAGCTGCTGGAGACCGCGCTCACCGGCGGCCCCATCACCGATATCGATATGGCATACGCCGAGGACGCGCTGCGCGGGTTCGCGCCGGGTGCGACCGTGGCGGATCTGTTTCCCGAGGACCGGCCCGGCGGGGATGTCGTCGCACTGGCCCGTGAGCGAGCGACCGCCGTTGCCGAATGGTGGCATTCGCTCGACGGAATCCGGCGAGAAGCGCTGATACACGTCTACAACGAGATCGGCAATGTCGCCGGTATCCCGGCGGCGGCCAGAGATGCCGCCAACCGGCGGAAACTCGATCGGGACCTCGCGGACTTCATCGCCCGCAGCCCCGAGCGGCTCGGGCTCGGACAGACTGTCAATCCCGAGTTCGGGCCCGGGGAACCGCAGCGGCTACGCCGCATCCTCGATATACGTAAGGCTCTGGCGGAGGCGCATCTTCGGGCGAAGGCGATGCGTCCGAATATCGAGCCACCGCCGGTGCGGCTCCTGGCCTATCACGACACCGGATTCGAACTCGGGTTCGGCGATTTCGATACCGCGACCTCGATTTCCGAGCATGTGGTGTACGACGACGATCTATCGTACAGCGCCGACCATATGACCCGCGTAGGCGACCATTACGAGGCGACTACCAAGCGGGCCGGGGGCATCCGGACAGCTTCCAAGATCTCTCACCGGTATATCGCGTTCCGCGGCGCGGCACTCGAGAAGCAGCAGCGCGGGTGGCAGATCGTGGCAGGTATCGCGGGTTTCAACGCGGGTCGCGCATACGCGGCTCAGCTGCCGGAGGGCGCTCCGGCACCCATGATTCATATTTTCGCCTACGGCACCAGCGCGGCCATAGTGGGCGCGGCCGGCGCACAGGGAAGGTTGAGCGGCGAGGTCACCACAGTGACGTTATCCGATCCACGCGGCGATCTGCGGGTCGCGGACGCGGCGGAGTTCGGTGTCGCGGAAGTGAATATCGTGTACACGCGGGCGCGCCGGTCTTTCGTGCGGAGCACGGGCGTCCGCCGAGTTTTCCGCCGTGGTGTGGGCAAGAAATTCGGTGGACGGCAGATCAGCGTGCTCCCGGCACGCGATCCCAAGAAATCGGTGCTCGGACGTTACCTTTCCGCCGATCCGGACACCGGCGCTCCCTCACTGTCACTGATGGTGTTCGCCGGTATCTCGGCGTACGAAACCGTTCCGGTTCTCGATCCGGTCGAGCCCGTGACCGAGCAGCGCATACCGGCCCCCGTCGCTCACCCGGTCGATTCGGACCCGGCACCGCTGCCGGAGCATACCGGCGCCGATCATCCCTCGGCGGTGGCCGAAGCGGACAGCGGTCGGCGCCGGAGAAAACCGCGCCGGCACTCCTCGCGGGTAACCCAGGTGGTGACCGCGCAGGATATCGCCGCCAGCTTCGCGATGATCGACGACGGTTCCGGCAGACGAGACTTCCGTTCCGTCCCCGGGTTGCCCGGCAGCTATCGGCATCTTCACGCGGGGATCCTGCCCGGGGTATCAGAGCCGACGTATGCCGAAAAAGAGTTCGCCCGCAGTGCGTTCGGTGGCGGGAGCCCGGTACTTTCTCCGGCCGATCTGGTACACGGCGAATATACCGATGACGAGGTGCGAGAGCGGTCGGTGCAGCGAACGGAGACGAACTTCCGGTGGTGGCATCAGCTGACTCCGGAACAGGCAGAGACCGTGTGGCGGGTGGTCCCCGAGCTGGGAAACGCCGACGGTATTCCTTTCGCGGTACGGGATCGGGTCAATCGGTTGTCGATCGCCCGCGATCTGGCGGCCTACCGCGCCAGGTGCCCCGAAGGCGCCGATATCGAGCAATGGATCAAAACACAGCTCGATCCCGAGGAACGGCTGCATCTGCGCAACCTGGTCTACACTCACCACGCCTTGGGGAAAGCGGAGCTCAGAGCACGGTCGATGGAACCCGTCGTGCGCGCCCCCGCCGTACAGGTCATCGCTTATGAAGCAGCGGCATTCAGAGGATCCGGACGCGCTCTGGTCGGCTTCGGTGATGCCGATACCGCCGAGGTCACGTTATGGCAGGTTCCCGGGATCACCACCACACTGCAACGTTTGAACAGCCGGTTGACCAATTCGTGGAACCTCTACAGCGCGGCGGCGAGACTGGATCCGGATCTCGGGATCTTCTCGATGGCGTGGCTCGGCTACGACGCGCCCAGTGGCGGGAAGATGATGGTCGAAACCATCTCGCCCCGATCGGCGATCGAGGGCGGCCGGTTGCTGGTGCGAGACCTCTGGGGCCTCGATACGACTCGCCGGCTGCGCAGTGAACTCCCCGGCGGTTCTCCGGTACCGCTGAATCGGCTCTTCGCTCACAGCTACGGCTCCACCACGTCGGCATGGGCCGCATCGGACGATCGATTCGTCGATGCGGGCGGGTCGAGATCCGTGGTCCGATCGGTCACCGTTCTGGGTTCTCCCGGTGTGGGAGCGCTGCGGCACGCGGATGAGTTCCGGGTCGAGGAGGTGTACACCGCCGCGCACAACGAGGATCCGGTGACCTGGCTGGGATCGGATATACCGGGGCTGCCCGGCAGGATCGCCGGCCGCGGCCAGGGGATGGATCCGGCGGCGGAGCTCTTCGGCGCGGTCCGGATGCAGTCGCAGTTCCCGGATATGCCACGGTTCGCCACTCCGCTGCGCAGCCATCGCCAATACTTCCAGTACATCGACCCCGTTGCCGGAATCCCCACCGAGCCGCTGGGCCACTTCGCTCTGATCGCGGTGGGCCGTGGCGCCGAGGTGCCCCGCGCCCCGCACCGGCCGAGCCCTCGGAACCCGACCTGGCGGCACCGCCGGGTCGGCTCCCGGCTCACCGACCCCGAGGCCCACCGCGCCGCGGCAGCCGATGGTCCCGCCCGCTACCGGCGGCCCCTGGCCGTTCGTGATCGCCGGCCGCGCGGCGCTACCCGACGGCCGGCCAGAGGCGCCGGTGGGCCGGCACCGGGCCCGGTGACCTCGTTCGACGACCCCCGCTCCGTGGCCGATATCTTCGATCTTCCGATGCGACGCAGGCCGAGGAATCCTTCCGGTGGCAGTTCGCCCGAGCAGCAGGCAGTCTTCTTCGCCGACGACCCGGGCCTCGATCCATCAGCACAGGCCAATGCGGCCAGTGGTGGTCGTACCGCGAAGAGCGAGCGGGCTGCGTCCGGAGACGATAGTAGGGCGGATCGACCCGACACCCCGATCACCTCCGCGAAACCCGGCCCGCTGCCCGATGCTTTGTTCGCGGAGGTGGTCGAGCGCGTACGGGTGACTGTGGGCCGGCTGGTGGAACGTGGTGTCGTCGCGCTCGACACGGCCGAGCAGCGCCGGCTGGTGCGCGAAATCGTCGACGATATCGTCACCGCCGCCGCGCCGCTGCTGATCGATACTTCCGCCGCCGGTTTCGGTCAGAAGCTGGCCAATATCACCGGAAAAACTATTCAGCACCATGTCGATATCGAGCGGTATCGCCGACGTATGCTCGATGCCCTTCCCGACCATCTTCGTAGTGAAGCACCCGGACAAGTGCTGCAACGCCTTCCGCGAGGCGAATTATGGCAACGCATCCGTGACCTTGCTACCGAGTATCCCTCCCGGTACCGCAGTCTCTTCGACTCCACTGACCCACTGGCAGCGCAGCGCCGATATCGAGCCGCGCTCACCATCGCGCAGATTTTGGCCGATGAGGCCAACGATGGCTCATCGATTTCCCCACCGGAATTGGTCAGTGCGATCACCGGGGGCCGACCGGTCGACAAGCTGGTGAACAAGGCAGTCCAGCACGGCTGGTCCGAGGCTCTAACCATTGCCCTCTACCAGGCGTATCATGCCGGCAAGTTCGGCGAAGGCCGAAAACTTCCCTCCATCGCGCAGCTCGTCGAATACCTGAACAGTGCGATCCGTACCGTCGGTGCCGAACACCCGCAGGTTTCGGAATGGGATGTCAGAACGGCGTACCAGAAACTCAGCGAGGCGGGCCCTCCTTCAGCGGCCGTACGGCGAAACAGAACCGTGGCGAGGCCGAGCGGTCGGCTGAAACGCGTGGCGTCATCCACTCCGCTCGATCCAGCAGAACTTCTCGAAATACTCACCGGCGACAGCACTCCCGGCACCCTTATCCGTGCAAGAACCGAACTCCGGAGTTGGCACAAAGCCCTCACCACCGCATTTCGCCGCGCGCTTCACGACGGTAAGTTCGTCGAAGGCCAACAGCTGACCCCGATCGTGCCACTAGCGCAATTTCTCGGCCTATCGCAGAGGACAGTTGCCTACGTTTACGATGAACTGGATGCCCTCCACTATCTGGAGAGGATAGAGGGTGGCGCGATCGTAGGCCCCGAGAGTGACCGGCCGACGTCGATGGACCCGATCACCATGGTCCTCACCGCATCGGAGCTCCTGGAGATACTCACCGGGGATCCCACCCCCGCCACCCTCGCCCGTTCGGCGGCCGAACTCGGGAGTTGGCACGCGGCTCTGGTCACCGCGCTGCGCCGGGCACTGGATGATGGCAAGTTGGTGGAAGGTCAGCAACTGACATCAGCCTCGATAATGGCCCGGCACTTGGGCATTGCGAAGTACACAGTCACCCGGGTATATGCTCGACTTGCCGAGGAACTGTATCTGATCGTCGTCCAGGGGCAGGGCACCACTGTGGCGAGTCCGAAAGGTAGGAAGAAACCGAATCATCGGCAGCAGCCCCCAGCTGATCATTCGCCGGAGCTTCCGGTTGATGCATCGCCGGAGCTTCCGGTTGATGAATCGTCGGAGTCCCCAGCTGAGCCTCCTCATTCCCTCACCGCATCACAGCTTTTGACGATACTCAGCGGGGACCCTACTCCCGCCGCCCTCGCCCGTTCGGCGGCCGAACTCGGAAGTTGGCCCGCGGCTCTGGCCACCGCGTTTCGCCGGGCATTTTATGACGGCAAGTTCGTGGGAGGCCAGAAATTGACACCGGCGGCGAGGTTGGCCCGCCACCTCGGTAAAGCGAACGAGATTGTCGCCCGTGAATACCGGAAACTGGCTGCTCTCCACTATCTGGAAATGAGTCGCAGTGGTGTGTTCGTGCGGCCTGAGAGCGACTGGCCGGCATCAATGGACCTGACCCCTGCAATATCAAAAAATAATGTCGGCCGCGTAGACGCGAAGCTGGCCGCCCTGCGCTATCGCGAAATAGGGCGGGAGGGGTCGATCGCGGCGTCTGAGAGCGGCCGGGTGGCATCTGCGCGCCCCACCACTACTGCCCTCACCGCACGAGAACTTCTCGAAAGACTCACCGGGGACCCCACCCCCGACACCCTCATACGTTCGGCAACCGATCTTCGAAGTGGGCAGGCCGCTCTCACCACCGCATTTCGCCAGGCACTGCGCGAAGGCAAGCTCGGTCCGGGCCGGAAACTCCCCTCGATCAGGGAACTCGCCGGATACCTGAGCAGTCCGGCCCGTACCGTCGGCCCCGAATATCGGAGCATCTCAGCAGTTACTGTCAGGCAGGCGTACGCGCAACTCACCGAGGAAGGCTGGCTGGCATCGGCTCCGGGGTGGGGTACGGCCGTGGCGCGTGAAAGCCGTTGGCCGAAATCTGTTGCTCCGTTCACGCTCCCGGATGAGCAGTCGACGACTGAAGCCACCTCCCCCCTTACGGGCGTTCGGGCGACGGGATCGAACCATCATACGGATATGACAGCACGGCGACTACGCGGTGGAGTTCCCCCCACGGCAGATGGCACCGTGCCCCGCCCATTGGACGACGGGATCCGATCGAGGGAACTGCTCGAAGATGTCCGCCTTCGCGCGGTGTGGAACGCCACCGGAGGTGGTGGCACTCGCGGCGGGCGGCCGCGATCGGGCCCTCGTGACCCCGCGGCCGGTCGGGAGCCCGAGGCCGGGTCCGAATCTCCCGGAGCGGTCGGGTCCGCCGATCCGCCTCCCTTGGTGAATACCGATGGTCCCGGCCCGGAACTGGCCGCCGCGCTACACCTCGACGTAGACGCCGATCTCGACGGTCCGACCGATCATCGGCCGGATCGAGTGATCTCGCCGACCACCCCCGGCCGAGACGATCCGCACGGGTGGCGGGTGCACAACCCGCCCGGCGTCTCGACGGCGAGCGAATATCGTCCGCTCGGTGGCGACTCCGGCGTGGATATGTCGCCGGAGGACGCCCGGACCATCGCCTACGCGGCGCTCGCGCGCAACGAGACCGCGGAGGGGTTCGGCAACCGGATCTACTTCATCGGTGAATATGTGCTCGTGCTGGTGAAACCCGTGGAAGGGGTGGATCCGAAACAATTCCCGCAACACGCGGTGTTACGAGAGCTGACCCGCGCCGGCGTGGAGAATACGCCGCGGGTTTTCGCGGTCCTGACGGATTTCCGGTTGCCGGAGGGAACGGTGACCACCGAATCGGCACCCGCGATGATCCTGCGGCGGGAGCCGGGCCGGAAGGGCGATCAAGCCGAGTTCTACCACCGGCGCCGGGAGATCCTCGCCGTGGCGAAGCGGATGTTCGAGCAGTTGCGTTCCGTGGATGTGGCCCCCTTGCGGCAGTACCTGCCCGATGATGTGCCCACGGATGTCTGGGAGTTCGCCCGCTACGTCATCGATGCGCAGCGCGGGGTGCTTCGTTCGATGGCGGAACAAGACGCCCGCGCGGTATTCGATTACTTCGGCAGTATCAGCGCGGACAAGACACTCGCGGCACCGCCGGGTGAGCTCTATCGACAAGCTTCCGAACCGGCGGCGAACTACCGGCATCTCGGTGCGCCCGACGACGACAACCGGCCGGAGCTGCCCGCGCGCGAGGCATTCGATCTGCTTCGACTCGCGCTACGGTTGCAGGGGGGTATCGAGCAAGGCGGGCATTGGGCCGGCGCCTTCGTCGGCGACGGCTATCGGGTCGGCTGGGATATCCGCTCGAACAGCCCGCTCGGTGACGATCCGCTGGGCCTGCGGTTGTTCGCGGGGCAGGAGCACCGCCTGGCGACCGTCACGGCACCGCTGGTACCCGAGCTGCTACCGCGAGTTCTGCATGCCTTCCGCGGGACGGAAGTGATGGAGGGCCGGGACGTCCCGAACCTGGTGTTGGTTACGCGGCGGCTGCCCGGCGCCCAGCGCGAAGGCCGCGACCTGCGCGCCATGGTCGACGAGATCCACCACACCCGTGACCTGCTCCTGCGGCAGTTGGCCCGGGTGCCGCGGAGCGTGCTGGACGATCTGGCTCCCGGCGCTCCGCGCAGTGCCCGCGGTTTCCTGCGCTCACTGATCGAGCACGCTCGGGCGGCGTTCGAGCCGCACCGGAACGCGGTGGAAGCGCTGGGACTGGTCGATGTCGCCGACCCGTTCCGGGAAGTGGCGGCGCGGATCGGTGAATTGGACGATCGGCCACTGCAATTGGCGCCGATAGCCTTCGACGGCACGAACATACTGTTCGCCAACGATCGCGTTTCCGGAGTGACCGGGGCACTCGGCCTGGTCGACAGGTCATGGCCGACGGCCTGGTTGGCCACCAGAAACACGGGCCTGGTCTCCAAGGAGTTGCTCGATAAGAACGCGGCTGTCTACACGCATTTCCTCTCCGTATGGTTTCTCGTGGAACAAGCGGTCGGCCTGGCTTCGGAACAGGCTCCGAAGCCAGGGGCCGGTGGGCCGGCGCCGGGCCCGGTGACCTCGTTCGACGACCCCCGATCCGTGGCCGATATCTTCGACCTACCGGTGCGACGCAGGCCGAGGAATCTTTTCGGCGGCAGTTCCCCCGAGCAGCAGTCGATCTTCTTCGCCGATGACCGCCGCCTCGACCGATCGGCACAGGCCAACGCCGGTAGTCGTCGTCGCCCCGCGGACAGCACGCGGTCTGTGCCCAGCGCGGATGGTGGGGCCGACCGCTCCGACACCCCGAGCGCATCCGCGGAGCCCGGCCCGTTGCGCGCCGAGCCGGCCGGAGAGGTGCTCAGATGGGTACGGACGGCCGTGGGCCGGTTGGTGGAGCGGGGTGTCATCGAGCTCGACGCGGAGCAGCAGCGTCAGCTGGTGGGTGAGATCGTCGATGACGTCGCCACCGCGGCCGCACCCTTGCTCTCCGACGCCTCGGACGCCGGTATCGGCCAGAAATTGGCCGGTATCACCAGGCGGACCATCCAGCATCATGTCGGGATCGAAGAGTCTCGCCGCCGCATGCTCGATGCTCTTCCCGAGGAGCTCCGGAGCGGAGCACACGGGCGAGCACTGAAGCGATTCACGCGCAGCGAATTGCGGCAACGCCTTCGTGATCTGGCCACCGAGCATCCCTTCCAGTACCGCAGTCTCAACGATTTCGCTGATCCACTGGCAGCACAGCGCCGATTCCGGGCCGCGCTCACCGTCACGCGGATTCCGTTCGAGGAGACTGTCGCGGACGAGCCGCCGAGTGGGGTGGCCACGATCTCCGCGCAGGCATTCGTCACGACGATCGCCGAAGGCTTGCCCTGGGAGCAGGGGACCGGTGACACCGAAAACCCGGATCTCGGTCGGGAGGCGATCGCAGCTCTGGCGGGCAAGCACAGCTGGCGTAGCGTTCTCGTTTATTTGATCGGCCTCGCGATCCACGAGGGCAGGCTCGCGGTGGATCAGAATCTCCCGTCACGGAACGCAGTCGCCGAGCACCTCGGTGTATCGGGGACATCGGTGGCGGATGCGTATCGCGATCTGGAGCAACGGGAGTATGTGGTCGAAACCGCGTACGGTTTTGTGGTGGGTGCGGAAGGGCGGCCGTCTCGTCCGGACCCGCTTCCGCTGCCGGCGCTCGAGGCTGCTGGTTTCGTGGACAAGCTCACCGAAAGCGATGCGGTCGAGGGTCGTGGTCGTGAGGTGATCGCAGCGCTTGCCGGCGCACGCAACTGGCGTATTACTCTCGTTTCTTTGATCGGCCATGCGATTCACGACGGTAAGCTCGCGGTGAATCAGCAGCTCACGTCACAGACCGCGCTCGGCAAATACCTCGGCGTGAGCGGTACGACAGTTACAGAGATTTATCGTGCCCTGGAGCAGCAGGGGTACGTGGTCGAAACCGCGTACGGTTTTGTGGTGGCGGGTGCGGAAGGGCGGCCGTCTCGTCCGGACCCGCTTCCGCTGCCGGCGCTCGAGGCTGCTGGTTTCGTGGACAAGCTCACCGAAAGCGATGTGGTCGAGGGTGGTGGTCGTGAGGCGATCGCGGCGTTGGCGGGCGTGCACACCTGGCGTGGTGTTCTCGGTTATCTGATCGCTGTGGCGATCCACGACGGCGAGCTGGTGGTGAATCAGAAGCTCCCGTTACGGAACGCAGTCGCCGAGCACCTCGGTATATCGGTGACGCCGGTGGCGGATGCGTATCGCGATCTGGAGCAGCAGGGGTATGTGGTCGAAACCGCGTACGGTTCTGTCGTGGCAGGTGCGAAAGGGCGGCCGCCTCGCCCGAAGCCGCTCCTGCTTCCGGTGCTCGATGCTGCCGGTCTCGTAAGAAAGCTCACCGAAAGCGATGCGGTCGAGGGTCGGGGTCGTGAGGCGATCGCGGCGTTGGCGGGCGTGCACACCTGGCGTGGTGTTCTCGGTTATCTGATCGCTGTGGCGATCCACGACGGCGAGCTGGTGGTGAATCAGAAGCTCCCGTTACGGAACGCAGTCGCCGAGCACCTCGGTATATCGGGGACACCGGTGGCGGATGCGTATCGCGATCTCGAACAGCAGGGGTATGTGTCCGAAGCCCTGGATGGTTTTGTGGTGGCGGGTGCGCAAGGGCGGCCGTCTCGTCCGGATTCGCTTCCGCTGCCGGCGCTCGAGGCTGCTGGTTTCGTGGACAAGCTCGCCGAAAGCGATGAGGTCGCGGGTGGTGGTCGGGAGGCGATCGCAGCTCTGGCGGGCGAGCACACCTGGCGTAGGGTTCTCGCTCACTTGATCGCTGTGGCGATCCACGACGGCAAGCTCTCGGTGAACGAGAAGCTCACGTCGCCAACCGAACTCGGCGCACACCTCGGTGTAGCGGATAAGACAGTCGCAGCGGTCTATCGTGCCCTGGAGCAGCAGGGGTATGTGGTCGAAACCGCGTACGGTTTTGTGGTGGCGGGTGCCGAGGGGCGGCCGTCTCGTCCGGATTCGCTTCCGTTGCCGGCGCTCGAGGCTGCTGGTTTCGTGGACAAGCTCACCGAAAGCGATGAGGTCGAGGGTGGTGGTCGGGAGGCGATCGCAGCTCTGGCGGGCGAGCACACCTGGCGTAGGGTTCTCGCTCACTTGATC
Organism: Nocardia sp. X0981; assembly: GCF_977089955.1. Taxonomy (NCBI): domain Bacteria; kingdom Bacillati; phylum Actinomycetota; class Actinomycetes; order Mycobacteriales; family Nocardiaceae; genus Nocardia; species Nocardia sp. X0981. Next base: position 2,311,970 of record NZ_OZ372435.1, read on the forward strand.
GCTGTGGCGATCCACGACGGCAAGCTCTCGGTGGGGCAGAAGCTGCCGCTGCTGTCGGGGCTCGGCGCACACCTCGGTATAGCGGATACGACAGTCGCGGATGCCTATCGCGATCTCGAACAGCAGGGGTATGTGTCCGAAGCCCTGGATGGTTTCGTGGTGGCGGGTGCGCAAGGGCGGCCGTCTCGTCCGGATTCGCTTCCGCTGCCGGCGCTCGAGGCTGCTGGTTTCGTGGACAAGCTCGCCGAAAGCGATGAGGTCGAGGGTGGTGGTCGGGAGGCGATCGCAGCTCTGGCGGGCGAGCACACCTGGCGTAGGGTTCTCGCTCACTTGATCGCTGTGGCGATCCACGACGGCAAGCTCTCGGTGAACGAGAAGCTCACGTCGCCAACCGAACTCGGCGCACACCTCGGCTTAGCGGATACGACAGTCGCAGCGATTTATCGTGCCTTGGGCCAGCAGGGGTATGTGGTCAAAATCCTGGATGGTTTTGTCGTGGCGGGCCCGGAAGGGCGGCCGTCCCGTCCGTGCCCGCTTCCGCTGCCGGCGCTGGCTGCCGCCGGTTTCCTGGAAAGGCTCGACGAAGGTGCGGATGGCGATGCGATCGGAGCTTTGGCGGCCGCGCGCAGCTGGCGTAAGACTTTCGTTTCGCTGATCAGCTATGCGATCTGCCACGGCAACCTCGCGGTGAACCAAAAGCTCACACCGCCGGCGGAACTCCGCAAACATCTCGGTGTAAAGGATATGACAGTCGCCAGGGCATATGGCGATCTCGAACAGCAGGGATATGTAGCCAAAACCGCGGACGGTTTTGTCGTGGTGGACGCTTCCCCGTGGCCGGCCGGCTCCGCCGGACCCGACGCTGCTTCCGGGCAGCGCAGTGCCGCGCAGCAGATATCGGGCGGCAAAAGCTTTTCGCCGGCGGTGAACGATCGGCGCGCGAGAGTACCTCGGCGTACAGGCATGATCGGCACCATCGGTGTTCCCGACCCGTCGCAGCGTTTCGGCGAGGAAAGCGATCTCTGGTATCGCGGCCCGAGGCTCGCCCGGGGGCAGCGCCGAGTGGAGTGGCTCGCGCAGGTCGAGGCGACCGGTGGCGGCTGGGCTCCCAAACCGCGAAACCTTTTCGGTAGTTCCCCTGAGCAGCAGGCAGTGTTCTTCGCGGATGACCGCCGCCTCGATGCCTCGGCGCAGGCCAATGGGGGTAATCGTGGTCCCGCGAACAGCAGGCGGGCTGCGCCCGACGGCGAGGTCAGGGCCGAGCGGCCCGGCGCCGCGGCCGCGTCCGCGAAACCGGGTTCGTCGCGCGCTGAGTGGGTCGAGGAGATGGTCGGACGGGAATGGCCGGCTGTGCGCCGGCTGGTGCAGCGTGGTGTCATCGAGCTCGATGCGGCGCAGCAGGAACAGATGATGCGCGAGATCGTCGACGATATCGTCGCCGCGGCCGCTCCGCTGCGGGATGATTCCGTCACCGATATGGGCCGGCTACTGGCCAATATCACCGTACAGACCATCCGGAATCACGTCGGGATCGAAAGGTCTCGCCGCCGCATGCTCGATGCTCTTCCCGAGGAGCTTCGGAGCGGAGCACACGGGCGAGCACTGAAGCGATTCACGCGCAGCGAATTGCGGCAACGCCTTCGTGATCTGGCCACCGAGCATCCCTTCCAGTACCGCAGTCTCAACGATTTCGCTGATCCACTGGCAGCACAGCGCCGATTCCGGGCCGCGCTCACCGTCACGCGGATTCCGTTCGAGGAGACTGTCGAGGACGAGCCGCCGAGTGGGGTGGCCACGATCTCCGCGCAGGCATTCGTCACGACGATCGCCGAAGGTTTACCCTGGGAGCAGGGGACCGGTGACACCGAAAACCCGGAACCCGGTCGGGAGGCGATCGCAGCTCTGGCGGGCAAGCACAGCTGGCGTAGCGTTCTCGTTTATTTGATCGGCCTCGCGATCCACGAGGACAGGTTCTCGGTGAACGAGAATCTCAGTTCCCCAACGGAACTCGGTGCACATCTCGGCGTAGCGAATACGACAGTCGCAGCGGTCTATCGTGCCCTGGAGGAGCAGGGGTATGTGGTCGAAACCGCGTACGGTTTTGTGGTGGCGGGTGCACAAGGGCGGCCGTCTCGTCCGGACCTGCTTCCGCTGCCGGCGCTCGAGGCTGCTGGTTTCGTGGACAAGCTCACCGAAAGCGATGAGGTCGAGGGTCGTGGTCGGGAGGCGATCGCAGCTCTGGCGGGCGAGCACACCTGGCGTGGTGTTCTCGGTTATCTGATCGCTGTGGCGATCCACGACGGCGAGCTCGCGGTGGATCAGAAGCTCCCGTTACGGAACGCAGTCGCCGAGCACCTCGGTATATCGGGGACACCGGTGGCGGATGCGTATCGCGATCTGGAGCAGCAGGGGTATGTGGTCGAAACCGCGTACGGTTTTGTGGTGGCGGGTGCGGAAGGGCGGCCGCCTCGTCCGGACCCGCCGGGTGGGGTGGCCAGTATTTCCGCGCAGGATTTCGTTATTGCGATCACCGAAGGCCGGCCGACCGACGAATTGGTGAACACGGCAGTCCAGCACGACTGGTTCACCGCTCTCGCTTTTGTCCTCCGCCGGGCGCTCCACGAAGGCAGGTTCAGCGAAGGCGAAAAGTTTCCCCTGCCCGCGATCGTCGCGGAATATTTGAATAGTTCGGTATGTGCCGCCGGTGCCGGCGATCCGGAGGTTACGGCGTCTACTGTCGACAGGGTATATACAAAACTCGCCGAGGAGCTGTATCTGACAAGAAGTAGGGGCCCGAAGGGCACGAGGGTGGCGAGTACGAGTGGCTGGCCGGAACCGACTGATGTGGAACCACTTCCAGCAGTGCCGACTCGCCCCCTCGCGCCGGCGGACTTTCTCGGGATGATCACCAGGAGCTCCGACCCCGTCATCACGGAGCGCGATCGGGAGGCGACCACGAAGTCGGAGCTCCCACGCTACGGACGTCGGGCTCTTGTTTCTCTGATCATCGAGGCGATCCGTGACGGCGGACTCTCGGAAGGCCGGAGGCTTCCGCCGCGGCAGCCGCTCGGCAAACACCTCGGTGTATCGGATAAGACGGTTGCCTGGATCTACCATGAGCTGGAACAACAGGGGTATGTGGTCAACACTACGGACGGCCTTGCCGTGGCCGGTGAAGGAGGGGAGCCGGCTCGTCCGCTCCCGGTTCCGGTGCTCGATGTCGCCGGTTTCGTGGACAAGCTCACCGAAAGTGAGGCGATCGAAGGTCGCGGTCGCGAGGCGATCAGAAAGGTGGCGCACCCACGTGCCTGGCGTAGCACTCTTGTTCCGCTGATCATCGAGGCGATCCGCGGCGGCGGGCTCGTGGGAGGCCAGAAGTTCCCCTCGCAGTGGGAGCTCGGTAAACACCTCGGTGTATCGGATACGACGGTCATCTGGGTCTATCGTGAGTTGAAACGGCAGGGGTATGTGGTCGAAACCACCGGCGGTTTCGTCGTGGCCGGTGAAGAAGGGCGGCCGGCTCGTCCGGATCCGCTGCCGATTCCGGAGTCTGCTACTGATTTCGTGGACAAGCTCACCGAAAGCGAGGCGATCGAAGGTCACGGTCGCGAGGCGAGCAACAAGTCGGGGCCCGCGCACTACGGGCGTCGGATTCTTGTTTCTCTGATCCATGAGGCGATCCGCGGCGGCGGGTTCGTGGCGGGCCAGAAGCTTCCGGCGCAGGGGGAACTCGCCACACTCCTCGGTGTATCGGATACGACGATCGCCTTGGTCTATCGAGAGTTGGAACAGCGGCGGTATGTGGTCGAAACCACCGATGGTTTCGTCGTGGCCGGTGAAGAAGGGCGGCCGATTCGCCCGGACCCGCTCCCGGTACTCGATGTCGCCGGCTTCGTGGACAAGCTCACCGAAAGTGAGGCGATCGAAGGTCGCGGTCGCGAGGCGATCAGAAAGGTGGCGCACCCACGTGCCTGGCGTAGCACTCTTGTTCCGCTGATCATCGATGCGATCCGCGGCGGCGGGCTCGTGGGAGGTCAGAAGTTCCCCTCGCGGTGGGAACTCGGCAAATACCTCGGGGTATCGGATACCACGGTTGCCTGGATCTATCATGAGCTGGAACGGCAGGGGTATGTGGTCGAAACCACGGATGGTTTCGTCGTGGCGGATGCCGACCGGTAGCCGGTCGGCTCCGCCGCATCCAAAACCGCTCCCGGCCGGCGCAGCGGATATCCGGTGGCGAAGCTTCTCACCAACTCCGGATGATCGGCGGGCGACGGTGCCTCGGAGTACGAGCATGATCGGCTCCGGCGGTGTTTCCGGTCCGTTGCTCCGGAATGCCTCCCAGTGTCGGGAACCCGCCGGGATCGAGACGGAACCGCCATCGGCCTATCATCCCAGGAGCTGGAGTCTCATCTGGTCGGGCGATATGTGGGTCGGCGCACGCTGCCGACGGTGCCGAGATAGTCGAGAAGTCAGGACGTATGGAAGACAGGGCGCCTTCCGGGCCTCCTACACCGGACCCTCTGCCCATACCGAACAACCCATGGCCCCAACTCAAGGAATACGCGACCCGGTCGAAGGATCCGCTGAAGTTCGAGGGGATGATGGCGGGTCGACGCGGTTCGACTCCGGTCGGAGCGCCACCGACCGCGGGCTCCGGACAGCCTCCCAGGGAGGGGAATTCGCGGTGGTCGCGACCGGACTGTCGGCCGCCTATCATTGTAGGTCCGGTTGATGTGTACCTCGGGGCGGAGCCGCGTACTTGCCGGGCTCGTATCGCTGGTTTCCTGGGCCGTCACGATAGTAACGGCACCGCCGCGCTGCCGATGGTGCCGAGATAGTCGAGGAGTCGGGAGGTATGGGAGACATGATGCCTTCCAACCTCTTGTACGTAATCTTTCGGCTTTTGCGTGGCCGAAGCACCGGACTCCCGGCGCTTACCGGCCGAATGCCGGGAGCGATGGCCGGTGGAGGTTCCCGGAACTTCGGGCGCGGTCCGATCGGATTCATGTCAGGATGTGAATCGGATGGACCGGTGGTCCGTCCGGCGGTCTCAAATGGTTAGGAGTGACCTGTGGCGCCGAATGACGTGCCGTCGTGGGGGAGCCTCGAGAACATGGCGGCGAACGGCCTGCTGCAGTTGGAAGACAGTGCCGTGGACGATTGCATACGCGCATGCAACGCCGTGGTCGGTCGGCTCCTGGCGCTGCGGAAACATATCGCCGAAATGTCCGATCTCGCTGCGTTCGCGCCGAGCCTGGGTTCCAGTAATACGCTGGCGCAAAAATTCGTTACCAGCGCTGAAACGCTCGGCGATATTCTCAAAGACCATATCGACATCCAGAAAAAGATGGCGGATACCTTCCTTGCGGCAGGAAAGGCATACATCAAGGCCGAGGTCGACAGTGAAGACCAGATGAATCGTATCAAGGCGCTGAACGATATTCCGCCCATAACCACCAAGCCCGGAAAGTTCCATAAAGATCCGAGCTCGATCCAGCCCGAGTACGAACAGGCCGGGTTCCTGGGTTGGAAGAATCTGGATAAAGGAAAGATAAAGAACGCGAACGGGTACTCGAACGGATTCCATGTCGATGCTCTACCGAAAGGTCTGAAGAACCTCGGAGGCGGTCGATTCGTCGGCGTTCCTGCTGAGGGTGAGAATCCGCATTCATGGGATTACAATCGATTTCATTCGATCGGGCAGGAGATCGACTGGTCCACAGCGGCGGCTCGGGCGGGCAAATGGAAATGGATGATGGGGGAATTGGACGAGGTCTTCACAACGTTCGTGAACGATGTGGGTGCCGTGACAAACGGGGGAAAGTGGCACAGTGACGGTGCCGGCGCAGCGCTGAGCGCAACCACCCAGTACGTGAAAGATACTCAGGAACTCCGGGAGAAGGTGGGGCTGCTCGGCACGAATCTCTCCTATACCGCCGGATGGCTGCAGTTGACCAAGAGCAGCATGCCCACCAGCCCGCAGGATCTGTCGGGCCAGGAAATAGCACAACCGACGGGAACCGTGGTAAGCGCTCCGGGTGGTAGCGTCGGGCCGGTGGGTATGGAGTACCCTGACCAGACTCCGATATATCGCGCGAATTTCGAGAACACCTACCTTGTCGGTCTTCCCGAATCCGATGGAAGCGTACCCGACCTCCCATTCCCGAAGAGCTCGGTGCCTGGAGACTATGAAACCGGACCGGGTTCCCCGCCTTCAGGGAATGGAAGCCCCTACGGTGGTGGTGGCAATGGCGGTGGCGGTGGTGGCGTACCGAACTACAACGGTGGAGTCATTCCTTCCGCGCAGAACGCGGCATGGCAGGGGGCGCTGCCCGGCGGCCCGCAGGCCCAGGGCTCGGTCGACAGTCGGACGGCGGATGCGGTGGCTCGGCAACAGGCAGCCGACGCACAGTTCCAGCGGGAGCAGCAGGCGGCTGCCAGGCGACAGCAGGCCGAGGCGGCCCAGTTCCAGCGTGAACAACAAGCCGTAGCACGACAGCAGCAAGCCGACCAAGCGGCGCAGCAGGCCGCCCTGGCGGGACAGCAGGGGATGCAACAGGCCATGTCTGCTGCGCAACAGGCCGCGCAACAGGCGATGTCGGGCCTCGATCAGGCGGCGCAACGGGCCGCGCTGGCAGGTATGCCGCCGGGCTCGGACCCCAAGGCGGGTCTTCCGAAAATGGGCGGGGGAATCGGTGCCGGTGCCGGTGCCGGTGCCGGTGCCGGTGCGAGTCCACTGGCGAAAGAGTGGGGGCAGTCGTCGAGGTTGTTCCCGCGGGCCAATATTGCGGCTGCGCCGGCCGGTATGGCAACAGGCGCTCGGGCCGCCATGATGCCGATGGCCGGGATGCCCGGCTCACCGGGTGCAGCCGGTGCGGCAGGTAGGAACGCGGGAGAAGGGAACAACCAGCACAAGCGGCCTGCCTTCCTCGAATCCACCGAACATCTGGAAGAAGCGCTGGGAGAAGCTCCCCGAGTCGTCAAGCCCGTAGTGGAGAAATGAACCGGACCTGGGAACTCACCGATCTGGAATTTGTTGTCGCCTGGGAAGATATGAAGGGGGAGTTCCTTCCGCATCCCTTCGTCTTCACCAGTCGAACACCTCTGTGGAACGACTATCTACGCGAAAAGAAAGAGGTCAGGAAACAGCTGGAAACCAAACTGGATCACTCGTTCTCCGAAATTCTTACCAGGATTGCCCAACCGGATATCCGACTCGAAGTGACGGCCTGGGACAGCCGGGCCACCGACGACCCGAAAAGTTGTATCCGGATACTGGCGGTCCGGCTCGATGCCGATGCTCTCGTGGTGACCCAACTTCCTGGAGAAACGGTTCGGCACAGTGGTGGTTTCACACTGGCCGAAGCCGACCCGTTGGCACTCGCCGATATCGTGGTCGCCGCCCTGCCGAAGGCCGACGCCGGGCACCGGCGCGAGGTTGTGCTCACCGAGGCCGAAGGCGCGACAAGGGACGAGGACTTCGACTATTCCTACCGCGAGTCGGAGGTATTCGACTCGTTCGATGATTCGGTAGGGCGTCGTTCCACCGATTTCCTGAATGCGCCCACCGGATTGATGGGCGTCATCAGAATCGTTCAGGGGCGTTCGAGGTTCGGCCCACGCGGAATCGTCCACAGGACACTGCGTTGGCGCGATCTGCTCGATGACGGTCGCTACATGATCACCGCGGACAACCCTCCGATCGCTCGTCCGGTCAGCGCCAAGCAGATGATCGCGATGGTCAACTCCGAGATCGTAACCGTGGTTCGCGCTATCAAGGACGAGCGGATGTGATGGTACGTGGCCGAGTGATCGAGGGCGGTGGGCTGGAAGTTCCAAGGATCCCCAGATTTGGTGATTGGCGGTATCCGAGTGCCGCCTACACTCATTGACCAGCACAAGAAGACGAGGGATGTCATGTGGTCCGTCACATCGAGGAGTGGCTCGATTTCGATCGAGACCACCGAGCAGGGCTTGCCGATCGGGATCACGATCGAGCGGGACGAGTTGCACCGTCCCCCCGCTGAATTGGCTGCCGAGATCGTGCGATTGTGCAAACAATCGGCGAACCGGGCCGGGCTCGCACGCCGCGCGGAACTGGCGGCGGCGGGACTGACCAGTGATGTGCTCGCGCTGACCGGGCTGCCCAAACCGGAGGACGTCGCGCACCAGGAACTGGTCGAGGAAGCCGAATACGAGGTCGAACCGCAGAGCTGGTTGAGGTCGGTATGAGCCAGGCGATGGACGAACTGGAGGCCCGGGCGAACCGTGCGCTGAACCGGTTGCGTGACCTCACCGACCAGATGAACGCGGTCCGGGTACGGCAATCCTCGCCCGACGGTGTGGTAACGGTCGAGGTCGACGGCAACGGTACGTTACGCGACCTGGTGCTGTCGGCGGGGGTAGCGAAGCTTTCTCCGAAGGAGTTCGAGCAGGCGCTGGTGAGTACGGCAGCGGAAGCCGCGCGGTGTGCTTTCGCGGAGCGGGCCGATCTGGTGACCGCGTTCAACCGGGAAGCCGCGGAGTAGATCGGCGATCGATGGCTGGTGCGAGATGGCTCCGATAGCGTTCGGCGACCGTGTGCCGAGCGATCGCTCGTACGGTCCGGTAGGTTCGGAAACAAATCAATCATCCTCCGGCAACAGGGGTTTCAGATGAATCGACTTTCAGTTACCTCCGAAGCGATCCGTGGGTACGGGGACGCGTCGGCGACGATGGCCGCCGACGTCGTTGTTGCCGGAGCGACCAACCAGGCCGCCACCATCGCGGCCGCGGTCCCGGTCTTCGGGTTGATCGGCCAGGATTTCCTGGCCGCTTTCGCGGTCGCCCAGGCCAACAACCTGTCCTCGGTGGCCGAGCTGGCCTACGTCCACGGGATGACAGCGGTCGCCGCGCACGAGAGCGCCGCTCTCTACGACACCGTCGAGGCCGGCGCGGTCACCGATTTCGGGACGATCAGCAGAAAAATATGAGTTCGCCGCTCGACCAGTCGGTACTGGACGTCCTACGGCAGAGCGCGGCCGGGCCCGCGCTCGATCGGCCGGTCAACGATGTCCTGAAGGATATGGGGCTACCGCAGCTACCCGAGATATCCGGCCTGCCACCGCTACCGGAGCTGCCACCGCTGCCGGTTATCGATCTGTCCCTGCTCGCCAAACCGCTCACCGATCTGGCGAGTAGTTTCGGCACCGGGCAGCTTCCGGTCGCCAGCGGTGTGGGCCCGCCCGAGGCCGACCCCGCGCAGGTGTTCTCCCAGGTGTCCACCGTAGTACAGACAGCGATGACGCTCGGTTCGTCGGCGCTGCAGATCGCGATGTCGCTGTGGCAGGGGATGGGTGCCTCGGCTGCGGCGGAGAAGGCCGGTCAGGCGGCTTCGGACGGGGCCGCGGTGTCCGCGCAGAGCGCGGAGACCTCGCTCGGTGTCACCGCGGCCGCCGGCAGCGTATTCCAGGGTGCGACGCTGATGACGGCGGTCATCGCGAAGTTCATGACCTCGCTCGCGGCTTCGGCACCGTTCATCGGCACCCCTCCGGGCCAGGCGTTCCTGGTGGCGATGACCGCCGAGACATTGGCCGAGGCCACCGCCGTCGTCGCCAAAACCCGTGCCGAACTCACCGCGCACAGCGCCGCCATGACCAAAACCGGAACCAAAGTGCCGGTTACCGGGGCGCCGAAAAATGTCGATCCGAGCCAGACCATCACCCAGTTGATGCAGCTCGTACAACCGTTGACGCAGATGGCGACGGTGGGCGGTCAGGCATTGCAGGCGGCACAGACCGCGTTGAATCCGGTGAAGCCGATCGCCGAACGGGACAAGGAGACGGTCCGCACCGGGCTCGGGGGTGCGCCGTCCGGCGTTGCCATGGGCGCGGCCGGGGCGCCGGGCGCGGTCGCGGGAAGTCCTACGCGCCAATTGGGTGCCTGGTCGGCTGCCCGCCCGGGCGGTTCCTTCGGAGCCGCGGGGATGAGTATGCCGGTCGGCGAGCCGGCGACCACCACCACCTCCTCGCCCGTGCGCGGTATGAGTTCCAGCCCCGGTGTCATGCCGATGGGTGGCGCGGCGGGTGCGGCGGGTATGGCGGCGCGTTCGGGCGAACAGTCGGCCGAGGGGTTGCGTGGGCTGCTGGTCACCGAGCAACACGGCAACGAGGTCGTGGGCGATATCGCAGGTGCTTCCCTACCGGTGGTCGGCGCTACCGAACATGTATCGGAACCGCTGGATTCCGACCCCCCCGATAAATCGCTCACCCTCTGACAGGAGCAGGTCATGGAACTGGAACCGGCCGAGGCGCACAGGTCGGCGTCGGCATTGGATGCTCTCGCGGCCCGGTTGGAGACCGATCTGCGACGGCTGATGCCCGCTCTTGCCGTCGAGCCCGCAGGGGCGGACGAGGTGTCGGTGCGCGCGGCGGATACCTTGCGCGGTGTCGCCTCGTCCTATGACGATGCCGCGACCGCCGGCATCCTGGAGATCCGCAAATTGGCCGCTGCTCTGCGATCCCACACCGATGCGCTGGTTCGGGTGGACGAGGACAACGCCACCGACATCATGGCAGCGAGATAGCGGCGGAGTACGCGTATGGTCGAACCACCGGTAATCGGATTCACCGGTGTGGTCTGGCCCGCCAGACACACCGAACAATTGTCCCGCGATCTGATGACGGGTCCGGGGGCGGCACCGATGGCCGAGGCCGGTGCGGCCTGGACCGAACTGGCGGCGACCTTCGGCGCAGCGGTCGTCGAATACGATCAGGTACTGGCCCGGATCCGCGCGGCATGGCGCTCGCCGGACAGCGAGGTCGTACTCGAGCGGATCACCAGGCTGCGCGATTGGCTCGCCGACGCGGCGACGGCCGCGGGGCAGAACGCGACCCGGGCGGGCGGCCAGGCCGTGGCCTACGAGGTCGCCCGGCTCGCCATGCCGCATATCGCGGAGGTCGCCGCGCTGGAAGATCTGAAACAGGGCATCGAACAAGCGGGTGCCGCGCTCGGAGCGCCCCTCGTCGCGGCGGCAGCGCAGGTCGAAGGTGAGCAGGATCGCGCCCAGGCGAACGCCGCACGGGTGATGCAGAGCTACGAATCGGCGACAACCCCGCTGGCGGATCCGTGGCCACAGCAGCGTCCGCCGGTCATCGCGGCGAGCACCGCTCTGGAAGCCGAACGCAATGCCGCGACACGACCCGCCCCGGCGGCCGCAGGGCAGGCCGTGCCGGGTGGTTTCCCGGTGGGTTTTCCGGGCCGCTCGGTGCCGCTGGCAAAAGTCGCCTATCAGACCCGGGCCATCGTTCAGCCGGTGGCCGCACCGGAGGTCGTGCCGGTGCAATCGAGCGCGGCGAAAACCGAGAGTGGCCTGAGCCGCGCCGTACCGGGCGGAATGGCGCCCGCGGCCGGTATGGCGGCCGATGGCGAACGCACTGTGCGCGCCGGCTCGGCCGGTGCACCACGCCCCGGCGACGCGCTGAACCTGGAAGCGGGCTTCGACGCGGCTCCGCCGGTGCTCGGCGCGGCCGCCGACCGGGCGCCGTCGCAGGCCGAGGCGCAGTCATGAGACGGCCCGAAGGGAGCAGGCCGGTATGCCGACCATGACCAATGACGGTCTGCTGGCCGTATCCGGTTTACTCGGGGTCCAGGCTCTGCCGCTGGTTCTCGGCGTCGGCCCGCGACAGGATTCGGCCGAGGCCTGGCGCGCGGCACAGCACGAGGCGCTCGGCGATTTGCGCGCCGCCGGTCTGATCGACGGATACGACGAGGTGGAAACCGAGCTGGCCACCGCGCTACGGGTGCTGGCGCAACCGGACCGGGAACTGGTCGCGCGTATCTACACCGAGAAGGAAACCATTCGGGTGTGCCTGGCGCGCCGCGGGGTGGAGCATGCGCTGGCCACCCGGACCGGCAGCGTTTTCGATATCCGTACGACCTGGGCGGACGACAGCGGAGCCGCCCTGGCCCGCCCGCTGCTGAGCGCGCTCGGTACCTGCGCTCCGGCGCCGATCACCGGTTTCAGCGCCCTGGCGGACGAACTGCGGACGCGGTTCGACGAAGCCACGACATCCAGCGATTTCGCCCAGGCGCTCTACACCCTCGGCGTTGCCGACCACAAGGACGCGGTCGAATTCGGGCTCGCCATGTCGACCTGTTTCGCGCATGCCGAAATCGTCGCCTACGCCCATCGGGACGGGGCGACCACTCGATCGTCCGGAGCGGTCGCGGTATACGACACGTCGCGAGGTCGTATCGTGGCCGCTCCCGGCATCGCCGGGGACCTGCGAGTCTGGTCCACCTTCACACCGGGCTCCGACCACCGGATCGCGCAGGCGGTTTCCGGCCTGATCGATTCGCTGCCCGGAGGAAGGTGGATGCCCTAGCTCGCGCGTTGCCGAGGCCGGGCTGTGCGAAATGGTTCCGAACTCAACTCCATACCCCCGTGAACACAACAGACCAGGAAAGGTCGAAAGATGAGCAAGGTAAGTCTCGATGATGTCGCCGCCGCACAGGTCGTGAACGATTTCATGACCGCTGTGGGGGAGATCAAGAAGACGATCTCGAATATCGCCACCGATATCGACGCCGCCAAGCCCGGCTGGCAGGGTGACGCCAACACCGCGTGCGGTAAGGCGGCTGCGGCCTGGGAAGACGAAGGCACTCGGCTGAACAACAAACTCGACCAGATGACCTCGCTGCTTTTCGAAGGCAGTGAAACGAAGACCAAGGTCGACGCCTCCAACGTCGACTCCTTCACCAATCTGATCTAGCAAGCGGCAATTCATTTCCGGGAGGAACGAACATGATTTACGATCCCAAGTACCTGATTCCGCTGATCGATCAGCTGGACGGCCACTACAAGGATCTCAAGACACAGATCCACAATCTCGAGGCAGCGGCCGGGAAAATGATCAATGTCGCGTGGGAGGACAACGAGTCGGCCGAAGGCTTCCGCACGGCACACACCAATTGGGAAACCGAGTTCGCGGACACCGCCGATATTCTCGAGGCGCTGCGTGACGCCGTCGACCGCGCGCTCGGCAATGCCCAAAGTGCCGACAAGAAGGTGTACGACAGTTTCGCCGGAATGTAGTCCTGTCCGGATGATCCCGAACGGCCCGCTCACGAGGCACGTGGGCAGGCCGTCTCGGGGAGTTCAGTAGGCCAGCGCCGGCTCAGCGCCCAGGAAAGTCATCTCCGCCGGGGTGGCGACCGTATGAACGGTAGTGGTTCCCGTGGGGGTTCGTACGGTGACGAGGTTCGGGGTGTGGGGGTCTTCGACCAGCGTGATATCACCGGTGAAGGTCGCGATGGCCTGGCTGCCGGTGGGCCGCAGCAGGATCACGGTGGCATCGGAGTGGTGCGTGGACGGCGGGATTCCGTCGTAGACGAAAACCGTCGCGGACCGATAGGAGCTCGCCTGCTGCGAGGCGGCGGACCACGACGCCAGCGACAGCGCGTGCGGCGAGCCGACCCGCTCCACCATGGATCGCCAGGCGTCATGGCGATTGGTGTGTACGACGACGGTATAGCCCAGCGCGATCGCACGCAGGATCACCTGTTTCGCGATGAGCAGCGCGCCGATGATCTCGACCCGTCGTACGTGATGACCGACCAGGGGCAGGGCGACACCCTGCCCGGACGAATCGGCACCGATCACCTGCCCGCAGCCGATGACCGGAGTGAACAGGCGGGCCAGCGAATCCGGAGTTCCCAGATAACTTTCGATCGGCAGAGCCGGCCCGGGCGCGCTGATCGGCAGGTGGTCCAGCAGCGCGCTGCGATGTTTACCGGCCATCGGAATCAGGCCGGTAACCGCGATACGAGGAAGTTCACCGCGTGCGGCGAAGCGGACGACCGCGGAGACCGAAATCGTCGCCGATCCGCCCGCGTGCTCATCGGTCGGTGTGCCGCTCGCGCGGCGCAGGCGCAGGGTGAGCGTCGTCGCGAGACTGGGCGTGGCCCACACCTCGGCCAGTCCACGCGGGTCGAGCGCCTCGGGAGCCATACGGTAGCTCGCGAGGCGAATGCCGCAGTATTCGACGCTCGAAACTGTTTCCTCGAGCCGCGTGAGATCGGCACCGTGGGTGAGTTGATTCACGGCGGCGGTGATCTCGGCGGCGGAGAGTACCGAAACGGTCAGATCCCGGGCGGCGAGGCGGTTCGCCACCCGCCGGGTGGCCACGATAGCGGAGCGCAATGTTCCGGTGGAGCCGCCGCCGCGCCGGTTCACCGCCGAGGCGTTGGCCAGCGGGTCCAGGCGCAGCACCACCCAGGCCGTCCGATGCGCCACCGCGGGCAGGGGGCCCAGAATCTGTTCGTAGACACTTGCCACCGGACCCGCGTCCGAGGTGCGCGAGCCGGTGCTGATCACATCGATCGAATCCAGATCGATATCGAATTGGTTGAGGCAGCGCGCGATTTCCGGCAGCGGCACCATTTCGCCGGTATTCAAGCCGCTCGGGCTGAGCAGCGTCACGGTCTGCGGCTGCGCGTCGATACGCAGCATCGTTATCAACCGTGCCCCGTCCCAGCGCATACCGTAGCTGCCACCGTCGGGCACCGGCACATCGAACGGGGCATTGCCGACGTCGTTCGACCGGCGTCGCCACGCATACCGGCGGAACCTGAATTCATCGGAGAGGAAAGTGGCCAGGGAGGTACCGCGGAACGGCACCAGAGCGATCGGCACGACGAGCACGCCACAAGCGATCGCGACGTAGACCGGGGATCCGCAGACCAGGGCGATCAGAGCGATCGCATTGGCGATCACCAGTACCGGAATCACATGGCGCAGCGGAAACATCCGGAACAACCAATATTGCGGTGAACGCAACGGCGGGGCCGGAACTCGCGTGGCCGAATCGGTTGTTGTCGTCACCATGCGCACATCATGGACTGAACTTCCCTCACTTCGCTACTGTAGTCGCGTGAGTCGGTGACGCTCCGCGTGAGTACGAGCGCTCCGACACCCCCCTCGCCTGATCCGCGTCTCGTTCGGAGGTTACGTGCCGGCCCAGTTGACAACGCGTGCCCAAGTCAACGGGTACCGGTTTCTGCTGCGTCGCTACGAGCACGCACTGGTGCGCCGGGACGTGCGCATGCTCCACGACCCGATGCGCTCGCAATCGCGCTCGCTGGTCGTCGGTGCGGTACTCGGCATCCTGGTCGTCGCCGGCGCGGCGATCATGTCCTTTCTGCGACCGCAGGGCGCGATCGGCGACTCGAAAATCGTGATGGCCAAGGAGACAGGTGCGCTCTACGCCATTGTCGACGGCACCATGTATCCTGCACTGAATCTGGCCTCGGCCCGGCTCATCACGAACAGCAACGAGGCGCCGACCTCGGTGAAGGAATCCAAGCTCGGGGATCTGCCGCGCGGCCCGCTGGTCGGTATCCCCGGCGCGCCGGCCGCCCTGCCCGGTTCGTCGGCCGGTGACCGGTCGACCTGGACGCTGTGTGACACCGTGGCGCTGTCGTCCGCGGGCAGCGCCGTCGGTTCGGCGGGCGCGTCGTCTACCGTGCTGGCCGGCGGCCTGGATATGGAGGCGGACGCCGCGGCGCGGCCGCTCTCCACCACGGAGGCGCTGTTGGTGAGCCGCGACGACAAGACTTTTCTCCTCTTCGACGGCAAGCGCGCGGAAGTCGACCCCGCCGATTCGGTGATGGAACGATCATTGGCGCTGGGTAACCATCATCCGCGGCCGATCAGTACCGGTCTGCTGAATGCCGCCACCCAGGTGCCCCCGTTGACGCCCCCACATATCGATCGCATCGGTGAACCGGGCCCGGACCGGTTGTCCGATGTACCGGTCGGTGGTGTCGTCCGGGTCCGCGGAGTCGACTCCGACGAGTTGTACGTGGTGCTGGCCGACGGTGTGCAGCGGGTATCGCCCTTCGCCGCCCAGGTGATCCGCAATACGAATTCCCAAGGCATGAGTGAGATCACCACGGTGCCGCCGGACCGATTGATCGGTATCCCGGTGCGCACCACGCTCGCGGTCGGGCACTTCCCGTGGGAGACCCCGGAGATCAAGACAGCCGAGGAAGCGCCGGTCGGCTGTATTTCCTGGGTGGAGGAAGCCGAGGCACCGGCCGCCACCGTGACGTTCCTCGCGGGCCGCGAACTGCCGTTGGCCGAGCCGTCCGCACCGGTCGAACTCGCCACCGCCGACGGCGTCGGGGACCGCGTCGATGCCGCCTACATTCCGCCGAGCACCGGCGAATACGTCCAGGCGGTGGCCATGACCCCGGGCAGTGCGCGCCGTGGCGGCCTCTTCTACATAGCCGACAACGGTATTCGCTATGGCGTCCCCGACATCCAGACCGCGACGGTTCTGGGGTTGGAGGAGAAACCACGGCCGGCGCCCTGGCCGATCATCGGCCAGCTCGTCCCCGGGCCCACGTTATCGGCCGAGGAAGCCCTGACGAGCCACGACACATTGCCGACGGGGCGTTAGCCGAGCCGGCGAGCGGGACTTCGCCGGCTCGCGCGCTCAGCGCAATGTGGACATCACGCCGGACAGCGCGTTGCGCATATCATCGGCTTCGATCCGCATGAGTATCGACTCGTCGATGTTCGTGAGGTCGAGATTCGCATCGTTGGCCAGCCGAAATTCACGCTCCTCTTCGGCCGCCTCGATGACGTTGCGGATGAAGCGCCCGTTACCGGCCAGGTCGATACCGCGGCGCGGCTGACCGCTCTGGTCGATGGTTTCCTTTTCGTAGAGCTCGGTGCACGCCCGGACGAGAAGGTCCAGCGCATCGTCGGCGATCTCCGAGTCGCGTTTCCGCGCGATGAACTGACCGATCTCACCCAGTTCGGCCGGGGTGTAGGAATCGAATTTGACCCGCTTCGCGAACCGGGAGGCGAGACCGTCGTTGGCGGCGAGGAGCCGGTCGATCTCACCGTCGTATCCGGCGATGATGACCACCAGCCGATCGCGATCGTCTTCCATCCGGGCCAGCAGGGTGTCCACGGCCTCGCGCCCGAACGCATCCCCGCCCTGCAGACCGGACTGGATCAGCGTGTAGGCCTCGTCGATGAACAGCACACCGTCCATAGCGCTATCGATCAGCTTGGACGTTTTGATCGCGGTACTGCCCAGGTGCTGGCCGACGAAATCGGCACGTTTGGCCTCGACCAGCGAGTCCGTCTTCAGCAGGCCCAGCCCGCAGTAGATCTTGGCGACCACCCGGGCGACCGTGGTCTTACCGGTGCCCGGCGGACCGGTAAAGGCCAGATGCTGCCCGCGTGGCACGCTGGCCATCCCCTTCTCGGCGCGTATCTTCGCCAGCTGGGCGGTGGCCTGTAGCTTGGCGACCTGGGTTTTGACCGCGGCCAACCCGATCTGGGCATCGAGTTCGGCGCGCGCGGCCGCCAGGATCAGCTTGGCTTTGTCGTCGCGCTCCGCCCGGCCCATCTGCTCGGCGGAGGGCGCCGAGGCGGGATCCCAGCGATCGGTCCGCGCGTCGATCTGTTCCTGGGTGGTGATCGTGAGGCGGTATTTGCGGTCCCGCATGGCCTGGGAGTTGGCCTCGAAATCCGGAGCTTCCGAGTACACCTTCTCGAAGATGGCCTGCGCTTCGGCCTCCTTACCGGTTTCCCGCAGGCACAGGCCGCGACAGAATCGGGCGGTGAGCGCGGCCGCCGGGATCGGGCCCTGTTCGGCCTGTTCCATCCGGCGGATGGCCTCTCCGAACAACCCCAGCTGCGCGCACGCGGTCCCCACCATGACGTGGGCCGCCGCGGCCATGAAGGGATCGTCCCATTCGGCGGAGCCCGCCAGCAGCGTCATCACATCGGACCAACGCTGGGTTTGATAATGCAGCGTCGCGCGGACGTAGGCGCAGATACGGTCGTCGGTCTCGCGCTCCGGGTGGGAGATCTGGGATTTGCGATGTTCGGCGAGTTCGTCGAGCACACGCTCGGCCTCGTCGTAGTCGCGGGCGGCGATCAAGGCGGACGCCTGAGCCAACCAGATCTCGGTATAGCTCGCCAGGGGGTAGTCGATGTATTGACCCACCACGAACCGGCCGGACAGCGCGCGGGGCGGTAGTCCGAGGCGGCGCTGTTCCCGGAACAGCGTCGCCGAGCTCGTCCGGTACAGATTGAACAGAACCTCATCGCTGACCTCGCCGGCCGCGGCCCGGCCCAGCCATGCGTCGCACATGTCCGGGTCCCATTCGGTGGCGCGGGTGAAGGCCAATTTGGCGTAGTCGAGGTCTCTGATGGATTCCTGCCCCTCGACGGAGATGCCCAATGACAAAACCCCGGCGTCGAAGGCGCGTTGTGCTTGGCGGTTGCCGGTCATGCGGGTACGCCCCCAAAAGCTACGGACATTGCGAGTTCTCGCTCAGCATACCGGCTGGGATGTGTATAGATTAAGAGCGTCATCAAGTTCGGCAGCGTGAACGTAGGGAGCAAGTCAGCTCGTGAGCGAGTCGTCGACCAGCGGCGTGGAGGCGGCTGATCCTGATCTGTGCCGAGTCTCGGTAATCGGCGGCAACACTCAACTGGACCTGGGGTTGCCCGCGACTATTCCCATCGCCACTTTCATCTCGGATGTGGTCGACCTCATCGAATCCCGGAACCGGGATCTCACCGAGCACGAAGGCGGAGGCGCGCCTCCGCGGGCCGCCCATTGGACATTGGCCAGGATCGGCCGTGACCCGATTCCGCCGAACCAGACCTTGACCGAGGCCGAGGTGTTCGACGGCGAACTGCTGGTGCTGCGCTCGGTGACGGCGAAGGAATCGCCCGCGCTGTTCGACGATGTCATCGATGCCGTATCGCGATTGACCGCGGAGTCGTTCCGTGGTTGGACCCCGGGCGCGGCCCGCTGGATGGGTCTCCTCGCGGCCCTGGGCGGACTGCTCTCGGCCATCGTTCTGCTCGTCACCGCGAAACAGGGCGGTGCGGGAATATACCTCGGCTTCATCACGGTGGGCACCGG
Organism: Nocardia sp. X0981; assembly: GCF_977089955.1. Lineage (NCBI taxonomy): Bacteria > Bacillati > Actinomycetota > Actinomycetes > Mycobacteriales > Nocardiaceae > Nocardia > Nocardia sp. X0981. The sequence goes on from NZ_OZ372435.1 coordinate 2,330,911, forward strand.
TATCGCGTCCATGGTGGCGGCCGTGATCGCGGTCCGCAAGTATGCCGCCACGCTCACGGCGGTGATGCTTTCGCTGTACACGACAGTGCTGGGCTTCGCCTCCGCGGTGCTGTTCGTGCCGGGTGAACCGGCGAGCCCGCACCTGCTGCTGGCCTGCGCCGCGAGTCTCGTCACCGCCCTCGTCGCCTACAGCGTCACCGGAGTGGGCGCCATGCTCTGCGCCGCCGTCGTCACCACCGCGTTGTCCGGTGGGGTCGCGGCGTTCATCCGCATGGTGTGGGATGCCGGAACCCCGAAGATCGCCGCGGGTGTTCTCGTCGCGGCGCTGATCGTGATCACCATGGCGCCACGGATCTCGGTGGCGGCCGCGCGGCTGCCGATACCCCCGGTGCCCACCGCGGGTGGGGCCATCGACCCGGCCGATCACGAACCGCGGCCGACGATCGAGGACATCGGCGCCATCGGCGCGACCGCACTGCCTTCGGCGGTGGGGCTCGAACTGCGGGCGGTCGCGGCGAACCGATACCAATCCGGTCTACTGCTCGGTAGTGTCGTTTCGGCGGTCTTCGGAGCAGTGCTCGCCGCCGATCCGCTGGGGGCGGCACGCTGGCAGGGAATCGCGCTCGCGGTCGTCATCGGACTGATTCTGTGTATGCGCGGACGGTCGTTCGCCGACCTGACCCAGGCGAGCCTCTTGATCGGCGGTGGCGCGATCACACTGATCGCGGTGCCGGTCGCTGTCGGCATCGGCAATCCCTCCGCCCTGGTCCCGCTCGCCGGGGTGATACTCGCCCTGTCGGTCGTCATGCTGTGTTTCGGTGTGATCGCGCCGCACACCGAGATGTCTCCCGTGGTACGCCGGGCAGGCGAAATCGCCGAATATCTGCTGATCGTGACTGTCGTTCCGCTGGTGTTGTGGGTCATGGAAATCTATTCGGCCGCAAGGAATTTGTGATCGAGGCATACCCATGAGCATTGCGTTGCGGCTTGCCGGGGCGGCGCTGGTGGCCGGTCTCGGTACGTTCGGTGTGCCTGCTCCCGCCTTCGCTATCGGACCACCCGGGATCGACGAGGGTGCGTTGGCCGCCGCGCGGGCGGTGGAAGCCAAAGGTGGACCACCCGAGGCGACCGAGCAGCGGTCGGTCTGTGCCGAACCCACTCTCGGTGGTGCCCCGCCCCGGGATCCGCCGCCGCCACAGCGACTTCTCGACCTTCCGTCGGCCTGGCAGTTCAGTCGTGGCGGTGGGCAGAAAGTGGCGGTGATAGACACGGGTGTGAACCGGCATCCACGTCTGCCCGCGTTGCAGCCGGGCGGGGACTTCGTCTCGAACACCGACGGCACCGCCGACTGCGATGGCCACGGCACCTTGGTCGCGGGGGTGATCGCCGCGCGGCCGAGCCCGGACGACGGGTTCGCCGGGGTCGCACCGGAAGCGGAGATCCTCACCATCCGTCAGCTCAGCCTGGCCTACGAACCGAAGGACCGGGCCGCCGGCGATATGCCGGGCAAGATCGCGTCGACCGGCTACGGCAGTGTGCTGACCCTGGCCGCTGCCGTCGTGCGCGCGGTCGATCTCGGATCCACCGTGATCAACATCTCCGAAGTCGCTTGCGCGCCTGCGGGCTCGAATACCGCCGACGCCGCGCTCGGCGCCGCGGTGAAATACGCTTACGACCGGAACGTGGTCGTCGTCGCTGCGGCCGGAAATATTCAGCAGGGCGGGGCCTGTGAACAGAACGAGGGTGCCGGATGGGACGCGGTCCGCACCGTGGTGAGCCCGGCCTGGTTCAGCCAGTATGTACTTTCGGTGGCGTCCGTGGATGCCGAAGGCCAACCTTCGGAGTTCTCCGTACACGGGCCGTGGGTGGGGGTGGCAGCCCCCGGTCACGGCATCGTCTCGTTGGACAGCAAACCGGGCGGCACCGGACTCGTGGATTCCGTGCAGACCAGCGAAGGTATCGGTTCCATCGACGGAACCAGCTTTTCCAGCGCCTATGTTTCCGGGCTCGCCGCGCTGGTGCGGGCCCGGTTCCCCGAACTGTCCGCCCAGCAGGTGATCGACCGGATAACGCGCACAGCGATGCAGCCCGGCACCGGCCGGGACGACCGGGTCGGTGCGGGGTTGATCGATCCACTCGCCGCGCTCACCGCGGAATTACCCGCGCAGCCGATCGGTGCGGGGGCGGATGTGCCGCGCGCGCTGCCCGCGCCCGCGCCCGCGCCGTATGTCGATCCCCTGCCACGCACCGTGGCCACCATCGGCACGATCGTTTTGCTCGCCCTGCTCGGGATCGGATACGCGTTGTCCATTCCGTTCCGTAAACAGCACGGCAGCGCCGATCCGGCTGAGGAAACCGGAGCCGGAGAAGGGCTGTAGAACATGGCTACCGAAGGTTTTGTGCGACGGCCCCGGATCGCGCCGCCCCGGCCACCGGGCGGCGAGGTGGCGCTCACCGCGCCGCCGGAGATACCCCGGCCGGTGCCCACCGGCTTGTTGATGAAGCTCATGCCCATCGTGATGGTCGTCGCCGTGGTCGGCATGATCGCCATGATGGTCATGATGGGCCGCAGCCTGCTGGCGAATCCGTTCATGATGATGTTCCCGCTGATGATGCTCATGTCCATGGTCGGCATGATGATGGGTTACCGAGGCGGAGGCACCAAGAAGGCCGCCGAACTCAACGAGGAGCGCAAGGACTATTTCCGCTACCTGGGCCAGATACGCAAGGATGTGCGCAAGACCGGCCGGTCTCAGCTGGAAGCGCTGATCTGGAGCCACCCCGAGCCCGCTGATCTGCAATCCATCGTCGGCACCCGACGGATGTGGGAACGGCGACCCAACGACCCCGACTTCGGGCATGTGCGTGTCGGAGTCGGTAGCCATCGGCTGGCGACCAAACTGGCCCGCCCCGAAACCGGCCCGCTGGAAGATCTGGAGCCGGTGTCGACGGTCGCTCTGCGCCGCTTCGTCCGCACCCATTCGGTGGTGCACAACCTGCCGACCGCGGTCTCGCTGCGCGCGTTCCCCGCCATCAATATCGAAGGCGACCACGCCGAAGCCCGGATGCTGGTCCGATCGATGCTGATGGAATTCGTCACCTTGCACGGGCCGGACCATACGGCGGTGGCCGTCATCTGCGCCGATCCGGACGGCGAGACGTGGGAGTGGGCCAAATGGCTCCCGCACCTGCAGCATCCTGCCGAGCGAGACGGAGTCGGTGCCCGGCGCATGATGTACCAGTCGCTGGCCGAGTTCGAAACCGCGATGGCCGCCGAACTTCTCGAACGCGGCCGTTTCATGCGTAACGCGCAGCCGACGCCGGGACGTATCCATCTGCTGGTCATCATCGACGACGGGTACGTCAGCGGTACCGAGCGTATCGTCAGCGACGCCGGGCTCGATTCGGTCACCGTCCTCGACCTTTCCGCCCCTCAGACCGGGCTGGCCGTACGCCGCGGACTGCAACTGGTGGTCGACGACGGCATGGTGGCGGCGAAATCGGCGGCGGGGATCGAGAAATTCGCCACCACCGATTTCGTCACCGTCGCCGAGGCGGTGGCCCTGGCCCGGAAATTGGCCCGCTATCGCATCGCCACGGCGGCACAGATCGTCAGCCTGGGCGACGAGACCCGCTCTGTCGCCGACCTGATGACGCTGCTGAAGGTGCCCGACGCGGCGCAGATCGATCCGGCGGTGGTCTGGCGTCCGCGCAGCGACCGGGAACGGCTGCGGGTACCGATCGGGGTCACGCCGGACGGTACCCCGGTGGAGTTGGATATCAAGGAGTCCGCCGAGAACGGTATGGGGCCGCACGGGTTGTGTATCGGCGCCACCGGCTCCGGTAAGTCGGAGTTCTTGCGGACCCTGATCCTTTCGCTGGTGACTTCGCATTCACCCGATCTGCTGAATCTGGTGCTGGTCGACTTCAAAGGTGGGGCGACCTTCCTCGGTCTGGATTCGCTGCCGCATGTCGCCGCGGTGATCACCAACCTCGAAGAAGAGCTCTCGATGGTCGACCGGATGCAGGATGCGCTGGCCGGGGAGATGAACCGCCGGCAGGAACTGCTGCGTGCGGCAGGCAACTTCGCCAACGTCACCGAATACGAGAAGGCGCGAGCCGCGGGCGCCCAGCTCGACCCGTTGCCCGCACTGTTCATCGTGGTCGACGAGTTCTCCGAACTCCTCTCCCAGAAACCGGATTTCGCCGACCTCTTCGTGATGATCGGCCGGCTCGGCCGCTCCCTGCGGGTGCACCTGCTGCTCGCCTCGCAGCGGTTGGAGGAGAACAAACTGCGCGGGCTGGACAGCCACCTGTCCTATCGGATCGGTCTGCGTACCTTCTCGGCCAACGAATCACGCGCGGTACTCGGCATCACCGATGCCTATCATCTGCCGAGCGTGCCCGGTTCGGCGTACCTCAAAAGTGACGCCGACGATCCGCTGCGGTTCAATGCGGCGTACGTGTCCGGACCGTATGTCTCTCCCCGGGGAGATCAAGAGGTCAGCTGGCGTTCGATAGGCGGGCGTTCGCCGGTGGTCTTCACCGCGCGGGAAGTGGAAGCGGAGGTTCCCGCCGCGCCGGCCGGGCGTACCGGCGAGGCCCGCCCCGGGCTCCCCGACCTGCCGCCACCACCCGGCGCGGTGGACGACCCGGCGGCTTTCGAGACCGAGACGACCGCTCTGTCGCCCGGAGGTGTGCCTCCGACACTGCTGCAGGTGGTCGTGACCCGGCTCGTCGGCCATGGACGATCGGCTCACGAAGTATGGTTGCCGCCGCTGGACGAATCGCCCTCGGTGGATATGTTGCTTCCCGATCCGGACTGGAAGTCCCCCGCGAACCGCAACGGACAGTTGTGGATGCCGATCGGCGTGATCGACAAGCCGTACGAACAGCGTCGTGATGTGCTGGTCATCGATCTTTCCGGGGCGCAGGGCAATCTGGCTGTGGTCGGTGGGCCACAATCGGGTAAGTCGACCACTCTGCGTACCGTCATCATGGCGGCAGCCGCCACCCATACGCCGGAACAGATCCAGTTCTACTGTCTGGACTTCGGTGGTGGCACCCTGGCCGGTCTCGCGGACCTGCCGCATGTCGGTTCGGTGGCGGGCCGGCTGGAGGTGGACCGGGTTCGTCGCACCGTGGCCGAAATGGTCACGCTGCTGCACCAGCGGGAAGAACGTTTCCGCGAACTCGGTATCGAATCGATCGCCGAATTCCGCAGGCGTAAGGCACGGCTCGCCGAACTACCGGAGGAGCAACGTCGTTCCGACCCGCTGTCGGAGGATCTCTTCGGCGATGTGTTCCTGGTCGTGGACGGGTGGCCGACCATCCGCGCCGAGTTCGACATCCTCGAACAGGCATTCAACTCGCTTGCCGCTCAGGGTTTGTCCTACGGTATCCACCTCATGCTGTCGGCCAGTCGGTGGGCCGAGATCCGCCCCACCGTCAAAGATCTCATCGGCACCAGGCTGGAGTTGCGGCTCGGCGATCCGTCGGATTCCGAAATGGACCGGCGCACCGCGGTGCTGGTACCGATGAACCGTCCGGGCCGTGGCCTGACGCCCGACAGCCTGCACATGCTCGTCGCGCTACCGCGGCTGGATTCGAATTCCGACGCGGAAACCCTGGCCGACGGCGTCGGTGAGGCGAAACAGCAACTCAACGCGCTCTACGAGGGTAGGCGGGCGCCCGAGGTGCGTATGCTTCCGCTGGAAATCCCACGTGAACAGGTGCTGGAAGCCGTGCGCCGGGACGGGATCGCACTGGGGCCGACCCGTATCGCGGTCGGGATCGGCGAATCCGGACTGCGGCCACTGGTGCTGGATTTCGATGCCCAGCCGCATCTCATGGCTTTCGCCGACGTCGAATGCGGTAAGACGACACTGCTGCGCAATATCGTCATGGGGGTGGCCGAGAATTCGAACGCCGATCAAGCGCGGGTGATCCTCATCGACTACCGGCGCACCATGCTCGGTGTGCTCGAGGGGGATCAGCTGGCCGGTTACTCGACTTCTTCGCAGACCTCGGTGGGCATGATCAAGGAGGTCGCGACCTACCTGATGCGCCGGATCCCCGGCTCGGATATCACCCCGAAGCAGTTGCGTGAGCGCAGCTGGTGGAGTGGGCCGGAAATCTATATCGTCGTCGACGACTACGACATGGTGGTGGCAGGCCAGAACCCATTGGAGCCGCTGCTCGAATTCCTTCCGCAGGCCCGCGATATCGGCATGCATCTGATCATCGCCCGGCGCTCCGGAGGCGTGTCTCGCGCGCTGTACGACAAGGTTCTCGGCAGGATGAAGGACCTCTCGGTGGACGCGCTGCTCATGAGCGCGCCCAAGGACGAGGGGAAGATCCTGGGCGATATCCGTGCGAGCAAGCTGCCCCCGGGCCGAGGAACTCTCGTATCCCGTAGTCACGAGCCGGAAATGGTCCAGGTGGCCTACCTGCCGCCGGTGTAACCGCCCATACCGCCGGCTGTCGCGTGGCGGCGGTGCTCGCTCACCCGAAGGCCGGCAGGACGAGCGGGTCGCGGCTCAGCGGTGTCATCGGGAAGGCTGCCCGGGCAGCGATCGCGTGATCGTCCCGCACCCAGCTGTCGACGTGCCGCTCGAAGAGCGCGCACGAGGGGCTCGGGCTGTTCGGGTCGGCGATCCGGACCATACGGAACCCGGCGCGCCGGTAATAGGTGTGCAGGTCGGTATTCGTGGTCCAGGCGTCCAACCGCACCCAGCTGCGTCCGTGCGCGAGGGCCAGCGCCCCCGCGTGGGCCAGCAACCGGCGGCCGATACCGCTGCCCGCGTAGCCGAGATCCACGATGAGATAGTGCACGATCAGTGATTCGGCGATCTCCGCGGGCGTCCACAATCCTGTGTCGGCGCGGTCGTTGACGGTGATCGTCCCGGCCGGTGCGCTGTTCACCTCGCCGATCCAGGTCTCGCCGGCCGCCACCGCCCGGCGCACCGCGCGGGCGAAGTAGTCGATGGGCAGCCCGGACGCGGCCAGGGACCACTGGTCCGAGCCGCGGGCGGCCAGCCACGAGCAGCGTTGTAGCCGCAGGCGGCAGATCAGGTCCAGGTCACCGGGGACGGCCGGCCGAATCTGCACGGTCATGGGCTAGAACCATAGTCCCGACCGATCAGTCTGATCCAGCACCCCGCGGATAACCGCGCTGCCGGCGGGGTCGCCGAGTTCGTAGGCCAGCCGGTTGCTGGCCGCGATGGAACGATGCCGGGTCACCCGGGTGACCCGCTGGTGGTTGGCACCGATCCGCAGATGATCCAGCAGTACGGTACCGACGGAAACACCGAGCACTTCCGCCTCCTCGGCGCTGGCCGGGCGGGCGACCACGGTATCGCGGTGCGCGGTTTCGCCCTGGCCACGTTCGGCCAACCGGCGTGTCGTGCCCTCGGGGATATCGTGTGGAGAATCGATACCGGTGGCCTCGGCGAGGTCTCGTGGATAGAAACTCACCTCCCAGGACCACGGTTCGTTGTCGAGGAACTGTACGACGGTGCGGGCGACCACCCACGAGTCCACCGGCACCCCCAGCCACTGCGCGACACGCGGGCTCGCCGGTTCCATCCGTGCGTTGAATTCCTTGGTGGGCACGCGGCCCGCCGCGCGTGCGATCTCCTCGAAGATATCGTGGGCCGCCCGCGGCCGATCCGGGCGGATATGGTCGGTGACCAGGGATTCCAGCACTTCCTGGCTGCGTACTATGGTGCCGCGGGAAGTGGCGGTATAGACGAGATTTTCGGTGACCAGCAGTTGGATCGCATTGCGTGCGGTGGTGAGCGAAACCTGCATCTGCTCGGCGAGTTCGGAGTGACTGGGCAGCCGATCCCCGGGCCGCCATTTGCCTGCTCGTATCTCGTCACGGAGTAGATCCGCGATGCGTCGATACGTCGGACCGTCCGCCATCGTGCTCCTCGGGTGGTCGCCAGATAACGAAGTGTACGCTTTTCGTGTCCAGGGGGCCCTGCATCGCTTGACAGTCGACTTCTGCGGTTTATTGTAATCAACGTACTGACCCGGTGTTGTGCGGCGATGAACGGCGAGGCAACCGTGATAGGTTCGGATACAACAGTCGTAATGGCTCTTCCCGGCGCCCAGCGTGGCGCCGACCCCTTGGCGCAGAACGGGATTCCCGGTCCGCTGCCCAATTCGGATCTACTGGTGCGAGCCGCGCGCGGGCATCGGGTGGTCGGAGGGCAGTTGCTCTGGTATGCCCGGGATCTGGCCGTACTCCACGAGCGCAGGCTGGTGGGGCGCGGCGGATCCATCGTCACCGATCCCGACCGCTTGGTCGAGATCGACCGGCGCCGTATGGAATTGGTATTGGCGATCGATGACTGGGTGGGGCGCAACGTCCCACAGCACCGGCTCGGTGTCACCCTGCACACCGAAACCATCGGTGCCATCATCGACCGGATCGCCGAATCCGCGGTACGCGCCCACCACGCGCTGATGACGTTGGACGCGGACGACGAACTGCTGCACAGTGCCTGGCATCACCTGGCCGAACTGGCCGATGCCTACGACGCGCTGGTCGGCGACGTCCTCGCCGGAAGGCGTCGGCTGCCGGAGTGGTGAGCGTCCCGGGACGGGCTGCCGCCACGGCCGGTCCCGGGGTCCGCGGATCACGCCCGATCCGGGTGCGGGATCACCCGCCCTGATAGGTGTGGTAGCTCTGGTTGAAATCGTCGGCCACGGTGGCCGCCAGTTCCACGTACGCGCGTTTGGTTTCCTTCTTCAGCCGCGCCAGATCGATTTCGGCCCCCTCCGACATATGCGGGTCGAAGGGGATCATGTGCACGGCCCGGCAGCGGGACAGGAAGTACTGGCGCAGCTGCTGCACATCGATATTCGGGGTGCCGTCGCGTGGTGAGTTGATCACGACCACCGCGTTCTGCACCAGATGGTGATAGCCGTGCAGGGACAACCAGTCCAGAGTGGCCGACGCGCTCTGCGCGCCGTCGATCGCGGTCGGTGAGATGAGTACCAGCGAATGCGCCAGCTGGAGCACCCCGGCCATGGCCGAATGCATCAGGCCGGTACCGCAGTCGGTGAGGATGATGTTGTAGAAGCGCTGCAGGATCCGGGCCACCGCGCGGTATTCGTCCTCGTTGAACGCCTCCGAGGCCGCCGGATCCCGCTCGCTGGCCAGCACCTCCAGCCGGCTGGTCGCCTGCGAGGTGTGCCGGCGGACGTCCGAATACCGTTCGATCGCCGTATCGAGCAGCAGATCGCGCACCGTCGAGCGTGTCTGCAGCGGCACCCGCTGGGACAGGGTGCCGAAGTCGGGGTTCGCGTCCACCGCGATGACCCGGTCGCCGCGGATGGAAGCGAAGGTCGAACCGAGGCCGACGGTCGTGGTGGTCTTACCGACGCCGCCCTTCAGGGAGAGCACCGCGATGCGGTAGTCCCCGCGGACGGGCTGGCGGATGCGCGCCACCAGTTCCTGGAGACGCCGCTCCTCGGCCGACATACCGGGATTGATCCGCCCGCCGGAGGCGTGGTGCACCACTTTGCGCCAGCCGTGGCCCGAGGCCTTCTTGGCGCGCCGCACCGCCACATCGTCGAGCGACGGCCCACCCGGACCGGGTGCGCCGTACTGCGCCGGCGGGGGTGGGTTCTGCCACTGCCCGGCCGGCGGCTGCCTCTGCTGCCATGTCGGTCCGGGACCGGCCTGCTGGGGTGGCGGTCCGGCATACGGAGCGGGAGCGGGGTGCTGCCGGTTCGGTGGGGGCGATTGCGGTCCCGGGCCGGTCGGGGGCCCCTGATGCGGCGCGGCCGGCATCGGATGCTGGGGCCGGGACTGCCGCGGGTCCGGCTGACCGGGGAGCGCCTGCTCGGGGGCGCGCCACTGCTGCGCGGGCGCTCCGTTCGCCGGTGCGGTGTTCTCCGGAGGGCGCCACTGCGGCCTGCCGTCCCCCGGTGCCGGTGCCGGTGCATGCGGGCCGGGGGCCGGTTCGGGCGGTCCGCTGTGCGGGGCGGGATGCCCGGTGGGCCGGGGAGCATTCGACACCGGTGTCGCGGGCGCGGCCACCTCCGGGCCGGGGGCGGAGGATTCGTTGCGGCCGGCGGCCGCGGTATCACCGGTACCGTTCGCCGGATCGGATCGCTGGTCCGGCACCGCCGGGGGATCCGGGGGAGCGGACGGCTCCGGGTAGTGGGTGGGTTCACCGGTTACGGCGCCGGTGGCGCGCTCCGCGGTTTCGCTCCCCGGGGTGTTCGCGGACGGTTCCCCGGGCGCCGGTGGGAGATCGGGGAGCCGCCGCAGTGGCTCCTGTTCGACCGGAGCGGCGGTATCGGCGGCCGGTGGGTCCGGCAACGGGGGAGGCGGCGGCAGAAAGGGGCGTGGGGAGGCCGCCGCGGAACCAGCGGCGGGAGCACCGCTTCCGGTCGCGCTCTCCGGCTCGGCCGGGGTCCGCGGGGCCGGATGGGGCGGAATCGGATGCTGCGGGCGCAGCCGGTCGAATTCGGGCGCCGGTTCGCTCGGGGTCCGTAGCGGCAGGCTCGGCGGGGACGATTCGGGAGCCTGGAACGGATCCGGAACCGGAGCGGACGCGGTACCGATATCCCCGCCGGGTCCCCGCTGCTCGGGTGTGGGAGCCGGGAAAGGGCCCGGAGCGGGAAGGCCGGAGCCGTCCCCGTCCGGGGCACCGGTGTAGGCCTGCGCGGGACCGCGGAGCTGCTCGGAACCGGGGATCGCCCGATCCGGCGCGTTCGGTGGTTCCGGGTAGGGCTGCTGTCCGGACCGGATTCGCTGATCGGGGGGCAGGGGATGTGCGGGAGCCTGCCGGGTATCGCCGGACAGGCTCCACGGCTGTGCGGCCCCCCACTGCTCCGGGGCCTCCGGACCGCGTCCGCCCCGGTCGGTCTCGGGACGGAACGGTTCGGGCCGCTGGGATGGGTCGCCGGGATGCGGACCCGCAGCGGCCGCCTCCCCTTCACCGCCCGGCCCCGGCACGTTGCGTTGCGGGGAGGGCGGGGCCTGCGTGTTCGGCAACAGCTCCCCGACACGCTCCTCGAGGGACGGCTGCCCCTTGTTCTTGTTGCGGAACCAGCCTTTGTTCTTCTTCTTGTCGCTCTCGGCGGCGGATTGCTCCTCGCCGCGGCCACGACGACCGAAATAGCCGCCGGGCGGCTCCGGGGTTTCGGGAATGACCTCGTCCTGAGGGAGGTTCTGCACCGGCGGCGGCTCGTAGTTGCGGAAATTCGCCTGCCCGACACCGGTGACCTCGGTATCGGCCAGCCATGGTGGCAGCATGGGGAGGCCGTCGTTACTGCGGCTCACCGGTGTCCCCTCCTGGAATGGTCGGCCTCGGACAGCGGCCAGTTTACGCGACGAGGCCGGTGCCGTTCAGTGTCGGGGAGTTGCCCTCGCAGCCGGGCGACGCACGGCGAGGGGTACCCCTTTTTGCCCGATCTCGTACCTACCGGTAAGCTGGCCAGGCGGTGTATCAAAGCGCCGCCTGTTCGTGTGCGATCGGTTGTGCGCCGTCTCCGGGCGGTACCGAAGACGCTCCGACCGGAGGCATCGGACAGTACCAGGCAATCAGACCAGGTTGAGTGTAACCGGGATCGCGGAGGATATGGCGAAGAAAGACGGGGCCATCGAGGTCGAGGGGCGGGTTGTCGAGCCGTTACCGAATGCGATGTTCCGGATCGAGCTCGAGAACGGGCACAAGGTCCTCGCGCATATCAGCGGCAAGATGCGGCAGCACTACATCCGTATCCTGCCGGAGGACCGGGTCGTCGTCGAGTTGTCACCGTACGACCTGTCCCGCGGTCGGATCGTCTACCGCTACAAGTGAACGGGTGGGCCCGCGCCCGCTCTCCGAGATTTCCCCGGTCGTGCCCGGCCGGGGTCAACTGTGTTCGCACCCCGGTGTGAACCACAACGAAAGATTGGACGGACGTGAAGGTTCAGCCGAGCGTCAAGAAGATCTGCGAGAAGTGCAAGGTGATCCGGCGTAACGGCCGGGTCATGGTGATCTGCGACAACCTGCGGCACAAGCAGCGGCAGGGCTGACACCGGCGCCGAGCACCGAACGCGGTTCGGATTGGCACGAGAGAAGAACTCCCAGCGCCAGCCGCGCACTGAGGCTTTTTCCGGGTTCCACCCGGAAGGTGCGCGCGCCTACCCCCGGAACGGAGGCCGGGGCCCCACCAGACGAGGGGACGGACAGGGAGCAGACCTCCGCAACAGACAAGGAACTGCCAGATGGCACGTCTCATGGGCGTCGACCTCCCGCGCGAGAAGCGCATGGAGATCGCACTGACCTACATCTACGGCGTCGGCCGTACCCGCGCCAAGGAGATCCTGGAAGCCACCGGCGTCAGCGCCGACCTGCGCTCCAAGGATCTCAGCGATGACGATCTGACCAAGCTCCGCGATTACATCGAGGCCTCGGAGTTCAAGGTGGAGGGCGATCTGCGCCGCGAGGTGCAGGCCGATATCCGCCGCAAGATCGAAATCGGCTGCTACCAGGGGCTGCGCCACCGTCGTGGCCTGCCTGTGCGTGGCCAGCGCACCAAGACCAACGCGCGCACCCGCAAGGGCCCCAAGCGCACCGTCGCCGGCAAGAAGAAGTAGGGGATAAGCGATGCCTCCGAAGTCCCGGGCCTCCGGCCCGAAGAAGAGCCAGAAGTCGCGCCGCAGGGAGAAGAAGAACGTCCCGCACGGCCACGCGCACATCAAGAGCACGTTCAACAACACGATCGTGTCCATCACCGACCCCACCGGCAACGTCATCTCCTGGGCGTCCTCGGGCCACGTCGGTTTCAAGGGTTCGCGCAAGTCGACCCCGTTCGCCGCGCAGCTGGCCGCCGAGAACGCGGCCCGCAAGGCGCAGGAGAACGGTGTGAAGAAGGTCGACGTATTCGTCAAGGGTCCGGGTTCGGGCCGCGAGACCGCGATCCGTTCGCTGCAGGCCGCGGGCCTGGAAGTGGGCACGATCTCCGATGTCACTCCGCAGCCGCACAACGGCTGCCGTCCGCCCAAGCGGCGTCGCGTCTAAGCGGGAAGGAAGGTAGAGCACAATGGCCCGTTACACCGGACCCATCACCCGCAAGTCGCGTCGCCTGCGCGTCGATCTGATCGGCGGGGACCAGGCTTTCGAGCGTCGCCCCTACCCGCCCGGCCAGCACGGCCGCGCGCGGATCAAGGAGAGCGAATACCTGCTCCAGCTGCAGGAGAAGCAGAAGGCGCGTTTCTCCTACGGTGTCATGGAGAAGCAGTTCCGCCGGTACTACGAGGAGGCCAACCGCCTCAAGGGCAAGACCGGTGACAACCTGCTGCGTCTGCTGGAGACCCGGCTGGACAACGTCGTGTACCGCGCGGGTCTGGCGCGTACCCGCCGGCAGGCCCGTCAGCTGGTCAGCCACGGCCACTTCCTGGTGAACAACAAGAAGGTGAACGTTCCTTCGTTCCAGGTGACCCAGTACGACATCATCGATGTCAAGGAGAAGTCGCTGGGCACCCTGCCGTTCCAGGTCGCGCGCGAGACCGTGGGCGACCGCCCCGTTCCCGGCTGGCTCCAGGTCATCCCGGGCCGGCTCCGCATTCTGGTGCACTCCCTGCCGGAGCGCGCCCAGATCGATGTGCCGCTGCAGGAACAGCTGATCGTCGAGTACTACTCGAAGTAATTTCGAGTTCTGCTCGGCGCTACGGCTGCGCCGCTGGTGCGGGTCGCCTACTACGCGGCCCGCACAACCCCTAGACGAGGCGTCAAATAGCGGGCGCCCACAACAGGAGGATTGATCCCATGCTGATTTCCCAGCGTCCGACCCTCACCGAAGAGGTCATCGCCGACAACCGCTCGAAGTTCACCATCGAACCCCTCGAGCCGGGCTTCGGCTACACCCTCGGCAACTCGCTGCGGCGCACCCTGCTGTCCTCGATCCCGGGGGCCGCGGTGACCAGTATCCGCATCGACGGCGTTCTGCACGAGTTCACCACCGTGCCCGGCGTGAAGGAGGATGTCACCGACATCATCCTGAACCTCAAGGGCCTGGTCGTGTCCTCCGAAGAGGACGAGCCGGTCACCATGTACCTGCGCAAGCAGGGCCCGGGGACCGTCACCGCCGATGACATCGTGCCGCCGTCGGGTGTGGTCGTGCACAACCCGGATATGCATATCGCCACCCTGAACGACAAGGGCAAGCTCGAGATCGAGCTGGTCGTCGAGCGTGGTCGCGGTTATGTGCCGGCAGTGCAGAACAAGGCCAGCGGTGCGGAAATCGGCCGGATCCCGGTGGATTCGATCTACTCGCCGGTGCTCAAGGTGACCTACAAGGTCGAGGCCACCCGTGTCGAACAGCGCACCGACTTCGACCGGCTCATCCTGGACGTGGAGACCAAGAACTCCATCAGCGCGCGGGACGCGCTCGCCTCGGCGGGCAAGACCCTGGTCGAACTGTTCGGCCTGGCCCGTGAGCTGAACGTCGAAGCCGAAGGCATCGAGATCGGCCCCTCCCCGGCCGAGGCGGATCACATCGCCTCCTTCGGGCTGCCGATCGAGGATCTGGACCTGACGGTCCGTTCCTACAACTGCCTGAAGCGCGAGGGTGTGCACACCGTCGGCGAGCTGGTGGCACGCACCGAATCGGATCTGCTGGATATCCGTAACTTCGGCCAGAAGTCCATCGACGAGGTCAAGGTCAAGCTGCACGCGCTGGGCCTCTCGCTCAAGGACAGCCCGGCGTCCTTCGACCCGTCCAGCGTGGTCGGCTACGACGCGAGCACCGGAACCTGGTCCGACAGCGGCACTTTCAGCGATAACGACGGCGGCGAGCAGGACTACGCCGAAACCGAACAGCTCTAGGTCGCCGCAGGGGTAGGCACCCGCGTCGACCTTGCGCCCGCGACGTGAGCGCGGGGTCCGCTGGCAGAAAACTTGACAACGGACGCCCGCCGCACACGCCGCATACACACAAGGAGAACCCACAATGCCCAAGCCCAAGAAGGGTGCTCGCTTCGGCGGGTCGGCGTCGCACCAGAAGGCGATCTTCGCCAACCTGGCCACGGCGCTCTTCGAGCACGGTCGGATCACGACCACCGAGGCCAAGGCCAAGGCGCTGCGCCCCTACGCCGAGAAGCTGGTCACCAGGGCCAAGGCCGGTACCCTGGCCGATCGCCGCGAGGTGCTCAAGGTGATCCGGAACAAGGACGTCGTGCACGATCTCTTCGCCGAGATCGGTCCGTCGTTCGAGGGCCGCAACGGCGGCTACACCCGGATCATCAAGACCCTGCCGCGTAAGGGCGACAACGCCCCGATGGCGGTTATCGAGCTGGTCCGGGAGCAGACCGTGACCAACGAGGCCGATCGCGCCCGCCGGGTCGCCGCGTCGAAGAAGGCCGAGGAGAAGGCCCCCGAGGCCGAGACCGAAGCCGAGACCACCGAGGCTCCGGCCGAGGAAGCCGCGGCTGACGAGAAGGCCGACGACAAGGCGTAATCCGCCTGCCGAAGGATGCGGCCGAGCCGTATCCGTGGTTCGTCCGACGAGCCCGCCGCCCGTTACGGGTGTGCGGGCTCGTCCCGTTTCCGGAGGATTGTCTGGTGAGCGAACACGAGCCGAGCGCGACGGACGCATCTGTGTCCGGGCCGGCCGAACCAGGGGGACGTTCGGCGCGCCTGCGGCTGGATATCGCCTATGACGGCACCGATTTCACCGGCTGGGCGCGCCAGCCGGGTCTGCGCACCGTCCAGGGTGTTCTGGAGGAATCGCTGGGGAAGGTGCTGCGGGAGCCGGTGCAGTTGACGGTCGCCGGACGCACCGATGCCGGGGTGCACGCCGAGGGGCAGGTCGCGCATTTCGACACCGCGGCGGAGGTCGATCCGGACAAGCTGATCCACCGGATGGCGAAATTCCTGCCCAAGGATGTGCGGATCACCGGGGTACGCGCGGTTCCGGCCGAATTCGACGCCCGCTTCTCGGCGGTGCGCCGGCACTACGTCTACCGTCTCACCACCGCGGCGTACGGCGCCGATCCACTGTCCGCGCGCAGTGTCGTGGGGTGCCGGCCGGTGGACCTCGAGGCCATGCGGGCGGCCTCGCGCACACTGCTCGGGTTGCACGATTTCGCGGCTTTCTGCCGCCGCCGGGAAGGCGCGACCACGGTCCGGGAGCTGCAGCGCTACGACTGGGTGCGTACCGGCGACCGTCTGGACGCCTATGTGAGCGCGGACGCGTTCTGCTGGTCGATGGTGCGCAGCCTGGTGGGCGCCGTGCTGGCGGTGGGAGAGGGTCGGCGCACCCCGGAGTGGGTCGCGGGGTTACTGGACGAGCGTCGTCGTTCCAGCGCGGTGACCGTGGCGCCGGCCCATGGGCTCAGCCTCGTCGCGGTCGACTATCCGGCCGAATCCGAGCTCGCCGCGCGTAACGCCCAGACCCGGGAAATGCGCTCGGTGGTCACGGGCGGATGCTGCGGGGGAGGCTGACCCGAACGGAAAACGTTGCCGGGACGGTTATTTCCGCTCCCGGCTGCGGCCGGCCCCGGAAACGCGGCACGTGACCGGGCTCCGCGTTCGGGGAATGCCCCGAGGATAAGGTCGGTGCCGGAATGGTCCCACCGACGACAAGGTTGCGGTAGTTATGACGATTGATCTCGGACGCTACGGCGTATGGCGCTACTACAAGTCGTTCACCCCCGAAGCAGCCGTGGAATTGGAGCGGCTCGGTTACGGCACGCTCTGGCTCGGCGGTTCCCCGGAAGCCGACCTCCCGGTGGTGGAGGATCTGCTCGCCGCCACCGAGACGCTGAAGGTCGGCACCAGTATCGTCAATATCTGGACGGCGGCGGCCGCGCCGGTCGCGGAGTCCTTCCACCGCATCGAACAGCGTTTCCCGGGCCGGTTCGTACTCGGTATCGGCTGCGGTCATCCCGAGGCCAACGCCCCCTACCGCTCCCCGTACGAGGCACTCGTCGGATATCTCGACGAACTGGACGCGGCGAAGGTGCCCGTGTCCTCCCGGATGCTCGCCGCGCTGGGGCCGAAGGTGCTGAAACTGGCCGCCGACCGCACCGCGGGCGCACTGCCCTACCTCACCACGCCCGAACACACCGCCCGGGCCCGCACGACGGTCGGTGACGCGCTGCTGGTACCCGAGCAGAAACTGGTCGTGGACACCGATCCGGAGCGCGCCCGCGCCACCGGCCGCAAGGTCGTGACCATGTATCTCGGCCTGCGCAACTACACCAGCAACCTGCGGCGCCTCGGCTACACCGACGACGATATCGCCGAGCCCGGTAGCGACCGGCTGCTCGACGCCCTGGCCGTGCACGGCTCCGCCGAACAGGTCGCCACCCAGGTCCGCGCCCATATCGAGGCGGGTGCCGACCACCTCGCCCTCCAGCCGCTGGGCGCGGATTACCTCGCCGAGCTGCGTGCTCTGGCGCCGCTGCTCATCGAGCGGGCCTGATTCCCCGGGCCCGCATCCAGCCGGTGGTTCGCGGTCAGGAACGGACGAGCCGCGCGATGGCGTCCGTGGCTTCCTTGATCTTGGCTTCGGCCTCCGGGCCACCGGCTACCGCGGCGTCGACGACGCAGTGGCTTATATGATCCTCGAGCAACCCCATCGCGACCGCCTGGAGCGCCTTGGTCATCGCGGAGACCTGGGTGAGGATATCGATGCAGTATTTCTCCTCCTCGACCATCCGTTGCAGGCCCCGGGCCTGGCCCTCGATCCGGCGCAGCCGCTTGAGGTAGTCGTCCTTGGCGGTGATGTAGCCGTGGCCGGTGTGGGCACGGTCCGCGCCACCGGTGGCCGGGTCCGCGGGTGTGGGATGGGAAGTCACCGTTCGTCTCCTCTGCGGTCGAGCGGACCGTCTATACCCCCCTAGGGTACACATACCGTCCGGTACTGTCAGGTGCGTCGCCGGATGCGCCTACGCCGGGGACGCGCGAGAATCGGGAACATGACTTCCCAGGAGCGGCCCGCGCTGGCGGTTATCGGCGGCAGTGGATTCTACGACTTCTTCGACGGTCCGCTGGACACGGTCACCGTACGAACCCCCTACGGGGATCCGAGCGCCCCCATCGCGGTCGGCACCGTCGAAGACCGTCCGGTCGCCTTCCTGCCCCGGCACGGATCCCGCCACGAGTACTCTCCCCACACCGTGCCCTACCGGGCGAACATGTGGGCGCTTCGCTCGCTCGGCGTCCGCCGGATCTTCGCCCCGTGTGCGGTCGGAAGCCTGCGCCCCGACTGGGGGCCCGGCACCGTGGTCATCCCCGACCAACTCGTCGACCGCACCTCCGGCCGCGACCAGACCTACTTCGACGGCAACGGTATCCACGTATCCTTCGCCGACCCGTACTGCGCCGGCCTCCGTGAGATCGTCGTGAAATCCGCCGACAGCGCCGTGCACGTCCACCCGCACGGCACCATGGCCGTGATCCAGGGTCCGCGTTTCTCCACCCGGGCCGAAAGCCGCTGGTTCGCCGCCCAGGGCTGGGAGCTGGTGAATATGACCGGCTACCCCGAGGCCGTACTCGCTCGCGAACTGGAAATGTGTTACGCCGCGATCGCTCTGGTCACCGATCTCGATGCCGGGGTCACCGAGGGCGAGGGAGTACGCGCCGCGGATGTCTTCGCCGAGTTCGAACGCAATATCGGCCCCTTCAAAGAACTCGTGCGCAGCGCTGTCGCCGGGGTCGCCGACACCGGGACCTGTGACCAGTGCCGGGTACACGCGGGGGTGGCACTGCCCTTCGAACTGCCGTGAGCCGGATCCGGCCGGGTCCCGGGATAGTCTCGTGCCGTGGATACACCACTCCGACTCGAGGTGATCATCGCCAGTGTCCGGCCCGAACGGTTCGCGCCGGTGGTCGCGGACTGGTTCCTGCGCGCCGCCCGGGCTCGCCCCGAATTCCACACCGGAGTGCTGGACCTGATGGATGTACCGCTGCCCCCGGATCTCACCGAAACACCGGAAACCGCGCGCTACCGGGAACGACTGGCCGCCGCCGATGCCTTCGTCGCGGTGACCTCCGAGTACAACCACGGCTACCCGGCCTCCCTGAAAACCGCGCTGGACAGCGCGAAACACGAGTGGCGGGCCAAACCGATCGGCTTCGTCTCCTACGGCGGCCTCTCCGGCGGCCTGCGGGCGGTGGAACAGCTCCGCCAGGTCGTGGCGGAGATCCATATGGTGTCGGTACGCGAAACGGTGAGCCTGCACCGCGCCCGGAAACGCTTCGACACCGCCGGTGAAACCACCGACAGCGCCGCTGTCGACGCCGCCGAACGTATGCTCACCCAACTCGCCTGGTGGGGCCGCACCCTGCGTACCGCCCGCCTCACCGACCCCTACCCGGGCTGAAAGGTACTCACGGCCCCGCCACCTTCACGAGCCGGGCCATCCGCATGCCGGCTTCCCGGAAGCGACCTCGCGATGTCGAGCGCCGGGAAACGAACGCCACTCAGCCGCGCTGTGGTTGCCGGACCGGTGCGGGTGCGGGGCCCGGCCGGCCCTGGCGCGGAGCCTGGCGGGTGCGGGGCTCGCCGATGTAGGTGTGCTCGCGAGGAATCGAAACCAGGTTGAGCGGGATCTGGGTGGTCGCGGTCCGCAGTACCACCCGGGTGCCGATGGCGCCGGGCTGCTGGATCGACAGATCCGGTTTGGTGGCCGGCCAGCCCATCGGGTCGCCTGTTACGTAGATCGTGGTGATACCGGCGTGCGGCGCGGGCGCGAGGACTCCGTCCACGACGGTCGCGGTGAACATGGCGTCCGACTGGTGCATTTCCGCCGCCAGCATCAACCGTTCCGGATTGCCTATCGTCTCGACCAGCTGATACCAGGCGTGCGGGCGGTTCGTCCGGACCAGGATCCGCTCACCCACGGCCAGCGCCCGGAACACCAGCTGCTGGGCGAGGTACAGTTCGCCGGCCACATAGACCGCGGAGATACCGGCGCCGATGAGCCGCATCGCGACCCCGTTGCCCTCGTCGTCCGAGCCGATCAGCTGACCGCATCCGGAGGAGGGCAGCGCCAGCGCGTCGAGCACCTCGATCGGATATTCGGCGGTCGGTACCACGTCTTCCAGTCCGGGGACACCGATCGGCAGGTGGGCGAGCAGGCTGTCGCGGTGCCGCCCGTTCATCGACACCATGCCCGTGGACCTGGTCTGTTCCGGTAGTTCCCGCAGGGTCGACCGCCAAGCCGCGCCGACCTGCACGGTATCGGCGGTGCTGCCGGGACGTAACCGCACCGCGACCGTGGTGCCGCGGGATTGCGCCACCCACAGCTGGGAAAGGATTTCCGAGCCCAGGTGTCCGGGATCTATCGCGGCCCCGATGTTCACGCTGTTGCCGAGTTCGGCGTAGCGCCACCGGTGCGTCAGCTCCCGCGCCTCCGCGCCGTGCAGGATCTGTTGTACGGCGGCCCGGATCTCCGAGGCGGTCAGTACCCGGGAGCCACAGCCGGCGTCTTCCAGCGTGCGTACGATCCGCTGGGTGGCGATGGTCGCCGTACGCGCGGCGCCTTCGGTACCGCCACCGCGGCGCGCCGCGGCACCGGGGCAGTCGAGCGTATCGAATCCGATGGCCAGCCACACCGTGCGATGGGCGGTGGCCGGTAGGGGGCCCAGCAGGGATTCGTAGATCGCGCCCGCCGGTGTACCGGAGCGGCTGCGATGGCCGTGGCTGATGATATCGATACCGCTGAGCAGGATATCGTGCTGAGCGAGGCAGGCGGCGAGTTCGGCCATCGGCAGCAGATGGGACGCGTGCACCGCCGTGCGGTCGATCCGGGTGAGTCCGCCGCGGGGCGCGAGGACTTCGATCACCGCGACCACCCGGCTCCCGTCGTGGTACAGGCCCAGTGATCGGCCGTCCGGGCCGCGGAAGTCTTCGCTGTGGCCGAGTTCGTATTCGGGGTGCGTCCGGTAGTTCCACCAGGTGCCCACCCAGTCCAGCAGGACCCGGCGGCCCAGCGGGATCAATGGGATCACTCCGACGACCACCGCGACCCCCAGCGCGATCCACGGGTTCGGCACGACGAGGAGTGTGGCAGTACCGGCGATGAGGGCGATCAGCTGTGCGATCAGCAGATGGGTCATGGAGATACGTCCGAAGAGCAGGCTTCGCCTGCGGCGCGCTGCGGCTGGAACGGCCATCCGAGTCCCCCAGTAACCGTGTCGGCCGATTAGCGGCGGCCGAGCTGAACTACGTCCCCGGGAACTGTACTGTGTTCGGCGAGCACGAGCACAGTTCGGGGGAAGACGATGCCTTCAAAGCCCACTACCCGGTGGCAGATCAGCGGCTACAACTTCTTGGTTCGCCGGATGGAGCATGCGCTGGTGCGGCGGGACGTACGGATGCTGCACGACCCCATGCGTTCTCAGGTGCGCGCCTATGTGGTGGGGCTGGTGCTGGCGATCGTGGTGCTGGCGGGGTGCGGGGTGCTCGCTCTGTTCCGCCCGCAGGACAAGATCGGCTCGAACACGATTCTCATCGGTAAGGAATCCGGTGCGGTCTATGTGGTGCTCAACGATGTGGTGCATCCGGCGCTGAATCTGGCCTCGGCCCGGCTGGCCGCCGGGGAGGCCCCGGACGCGGCGATCGTCAAGGAAGCCGAGGTCGGTAAGAAGGCCCGCGGTCCGCTGATCGGTATCCCGGGCGCTCCCGGCGCCATTCACTACGACCCCGAGGGCACCGGCCGCCAGTGGACCATCTGTGACGAGATGAGAATCGACGGCAGCCAGGATCGCACCACCTCGGTACTGGCCGGGGGGCTCGAACTCGGTACCAAGGCCTCGGCCCTGGCCCCGGGCGAAGCGCTGCTGGTGCAGGGGGAGAGCAACACCTACCTGATCTACGACAAGCAGCGTGCCCGCGTCGATATGAGCGATCGAGCGGTCACCGACGCCCTCGAGATCACCGGTGCCACACCGCGTCCGGTGAGCGAGGGGCTGATCAACGCGATTCCCGAAGTACCGGCGATCGTCCGGCCGGCCATCGCCGATCCGGGCGGTACGCCCGGTTACGAGATCAGTGGGCACCGTATCGGTGAGGTCGTGCAGATCGGTGGTTCCACGCCCGAGTACTACGTGGTGCTCGCCGACGGATTGCAGCAGGTCTCCCCGCTGACCGCCGAGATCATCCGCAACTCCAATCCGCAGACCTCCACCGACTACACCATCGACCAGTCGGAGCGGACACTGGCCGATGTGTCCACCGCGCTGCAGGTGCAGAGCTACCCGCAGACCGCGCCCACCATTCTCGAGGCCAAGGACCAGCCGGTGAGCTGCCTGTCCTGGAAGCCGATTCCGGAGGCCGGAGAGAATACGGGCACCCGTGCGGAGCTGGAGGTGATCACCGGGGTGAGCCTGCCGCTGGCCGATAGCGTGAAGCTGGTCCCGCTGGCGCAGGCGGACGGGTCGGGACAGAACGTCGACTCCGCCTACCTGGCCCCGGGTACGGGCGCCTATGTGCAGACCACCGGTATCGAACCGGACAGCCGGCGCAAGGACAGCATTTTCTATATCGCCGATACCGGAGTGCGCTACGGCATCAAGAACGCGGATGCCGCCAAGGCGCTGGGTATGCCGGAGAAGGCCGAGCCGGCCCCTTGGCCGATCGTGGGCCTGCTGGCGTCCGGACCGAGCCTGGGCCGGGAGGAGGCTCTGGTGGCGCACGACGGTGTCGCCCCGGATCCGTCACCGGCGGCGCAGCCGGTCGCTTCCGCGAAGTAGCCGCAGCGGGCTACGGCCGCGAGCCCGGACCCGGTGACCGGTCAGGCGTCGTCCTCGCCGACCCCGAATCGGCGACGTGCGGGGAAGGAGGCGAGATAACCGAGGATCAAGCTGCCGCCGATGATTCCGCTGCCGATGAGCGCCACATTGCGGGCCGTATGATCCGGCGGCTCGGGGGGTGCCGGGACCGCGAGCTGTTTGCTCACCGCCGGGTTCGGCCGTTTGGGGCGTAGCTGATCGGGGACCTCGTTCGTCAGGGCCGCGATCGGATCCACCGCGCCGTAGCCCACATACGGATTCCACCCCTCGGCGGGTGCGTGCGCGGTGGCCTGGATCCGTTTCATCACCTCGACCGCGGAAAGCTCGGGGAAGCGGGCGCGTACGAGGGCGACCACCCCCGAAACATACGGTGCCGCGAAACTGGTGCCGTTGATGCCCTGCTGACCGCCCTGAGCGTTGACGGTCCCGTTGATCACCCCGCCGCTGTGCACATCCAGCGAGACGATGTTCTCCCCGGGGGCGGCCACGCTCAGCCAGGGGCCGGGCACGGTGAATTCGGACGGAGCCCCCTCGGCGTTGATCGAGCCGACCGACAGGACGAGCTCGTCGTAACGGGCGGGGGTCACATTGACCGTCGTCTTGCTCCACGGATCGGCCGCGGGAGCCAGCGGGTCCTGGATATCGGTATTGCCCTTGCAGTTGTCGTTATCGGTATTGCCCGCCGAGGCGACCACCACGACATTCTTCTGATGGACCGCGTAATCCAGCGCGGCACCGAGTGAACCGTCGGCGATCGGGGAGGAACTGCAGGCGACCTCGGAGATGTTGATCACGGTCGCGCCCATATCCGCGGCACGGCGGATCGCCTGCGCCATCGTGGCGACGTTGCCGTATCCCTCTTTCGAGAGGTCTTCGGGTGATTTCGTCCTGTTGCTGCCGGCTTTGACGTATTTATCGCTCGTCTGCCGGATGGTCAGGATGGCGGCCGCCGGCGCTACACCCGAAAACCCCTGACCGGGAACCTGGCTCGCCGCGATGATGCCGGCCACCACGGTCCCGTGCGCATCGCAGTCCTCGGTGCCGTCACCGCTGTTGGCGACGAAATCACCGCCGGGCCGTAGATCCAGCAGCCGCGGGTGGCGGGCGACGCCCGTATCGATCACCGCGACCACCTGGCCCTCACCTCTGGAGAACTGCCACGCCCGCGGCAGGTCCAGCGCGGCCTGGGCCGGTGGAACCGTCGGCCCGTCGCCACCGGCCACGGTGCTGTTGCAGGCGGTATTGGCTTTGCGCTCGGTCGCTTCGCTCGGTTTCGCCGGATTCCCCGCGGGCAGTTGGCCCGGGTCGATGGGAGCCGGCCGGTCGGCGTGGGCGATCGGGTGCCCCGGACCCAGCGCCGCGCTCATACCGACGGCCGCGGCGACGGCCGCGACGCGCACCCCCCGGTTCACAGTCCGCGGACGAGGGAGTAGAGCTCGGTCACCCAGAACACGAGCGGCAGCACGGCGGCCACGAACCCGTATTCGATCAGTTCGGCGGCACGCCGCATGGGCGGGGTCGCCGACTGATTCGGCACGATGATGCCGAGGATCAGCGCGCCGATCAGCATCACCAGGGCCGCGCCGAACACCGCCAGCGGGAGGTCGACCGCGAACGCCATCCCCACCAGCATCACCAGCAGGATCGCCGCCCCGCCCACGATCAGGATCACGGCCTGCTCCGCACCGGCGTAGGTGCGGCTGCGGAACATGAGCACCGCCGCGCACACCAGGGCCAGCGCGATGCCCTGCCAGTAGAAACCGCCATAGGCCGGATCGGTGGCCAGCAGCGCCCCGACCACGGTGACCAGCGTCGTCGCCGTGACCATACCGCTGAGGTAGGTGCGTGCCCGGGCCGATTTCGCCTGGAGAACATCCAGGCTCGGCAGGGCGCGGTGGTCGTCGGGGTCGTCCTCGGTGGGGTCGATCGGGGTGCCGGGAGAGGGCACCGGCGGTAGCGGCAGTTTGGCCAGCGCCATGGAGATCCGCGGCGCCAGGGAGAGGGCGGCCAGCGCGACGCCCGCCAGCACCGCGCCGATGGCCTCGAGCGGCTGCTCGGTGAGCAGGCCCACCAGCGCCGCGGGTACGGCGAAGGCCGCGACCGTGCCCGCGCCGATGAACAAGCCCAGACCCACCCCGGTGACCCGCCACGCCAGGATCGCCGTGGCGCCCAGCAGGGTGGATCCGAGCAGGATGTGCGGCCAGCCGTAGTGATCGGGCACGATCAGCATGCCGCCGGCCAGCGCCGGGGGCAGGGCGCACCCGCCGAGTACCAGTGCGGTGCCGGGGTCCGCGTACACGCGGCTCAGCACCATCGCCCCGGCGACCAGTAGTACCGCCACACCCAGCGCGATCGCGCCGGTGATCCAGCCGGGCATCGCGGCGGGGGCGGCCAGCAGGCCGACGCATCCGGCGAGCATGGTCAGTACCGCCAGCACCGAACCGGTGATCCGGGCGGTCTTCGGATCCCAGCCGCGGAAATGCTCGGCGTCGGCGATGGCGACGTTGTACATGATGTCGTCGAACAGCGGGGTGGGTGCGGTGTGCGCGGAGTTCTCCAGCATGAGCAGTTCGCCGTCGCGGACTCCCTGCTCACCCAGGCTCAGCGAATTCGACAGCGGCGGCTGCCCGATCCGGGCCAGCACCCAGTCGGCGGGTTCGTAGCGTTCGCCCTGGTTGTCGAAGTCGTTGGTCCGGCTGTGCGCGGCGACCATATCGACGACACTCGGGATCACCAGCGCAACAGGAACATCGACCGGTATGGCCATATCCACCTGCGTATGTTTGGCCAGAATGGTGACCCTGGTGAGATCCGGTGCGCGGACTATACCCCGCGAGGAGTCTTCCTCCATATGGTCGAGTCGCGCATGCGTCACGCTTCCCCCAAGTTGATTCGCTACCCAGCTGTTTCCCGCATTCTCCCAGCGGATGGCGGGTTGCGTGCCCGGCCGTGTGGCCAGCAGAATGCAGGTCGAACTGTACGACATGTTCGTGCCTGCCTCTACACTGAGCCCGAACATCGCATTGTCACAAGGGGGAGCTCGTTCGATGACCACCGTCCGGTTTCAGCGGCGTGCGCGCAGAGAGGTCCCGCGGACCCCCGGCGGTGAGGTGACACTGCAGCCGCCCCCCGAAATTCCCCGGGTCACGCCGGGAAACCTGCTGATGAAGCTCATGCCGGTGGTGATGATCATCGGCATGGTCGGGATGATGGCGCTGCTGTTCACCCAGGGCGGCGGGATCGCGTCGAATCCGATGACGCTGATGTTCCCGATGATGATGATGGTCTCGATGATCGGCATGTTCGCCGGTCAGGGAAACGGCAAGGGTGCCAAGGCGGCGGAGGCCAACGAGGATCGCAAGGACTATCTGCGCTATCTCGATCAGGTCCGCAAGGATGTCGACGCCACCGCCGGTGAGCAGCGCGCCGCGGTGGAGTGGAGTCATCCGGAACCGGGGCTGATCTGGATGCTCGCGGGCACCTCCCGGATGTGGGAGCGCCGCCCCACCGACAAGGATTTCTGTCACGTCCGTATCGGTATCGGCGGTCAGCGTCTGGCCACCCGGCTGGTGGCGCCGGAAACCGGGCCGGTGGAGGAGCTGGAACCGATCGCCGCGGTCTCCCTGCGCCGGTTCGTGCGGGCTCATTCCACGGTCCCCGATCTGCCCACCGCGATCGCGGTGAAGGGCTTCGCCACCGTCGCACTCGACGGCGACCGGGTCCAGGCCCGCGATATGGTGCGCGCGATGCTGGTCCAGCTGGCCATGTTCCACGGCCCCGACCAGGTGCTCACCGCGATCGTCTGCGGCCCCGACACCAGCCCGGATTGGGAGTGGACGAAATGGCTGCCGCATACCCAGCACCCGGACGCGCAGGACGGCGTCGGCACCCAGCGCATGTTCTACGGTTCCATCCGCGAGGCGATGGCGGGGCTGGCGCCACTGCTCGCCAACCGGGTCCGCTACTCCCGCAACCAGCCCACGAACTCCGCCATGGTGCACGTGGTGATCGTGGTCGACGGTGGTCTGCTCGAGGCGGAGGAGGATCACCTCCGCGAAGCCGGGTACGAGGGTGTCACGGTGATCGATCTCTGCGGCTACGCGCCGCGGCTGGCGGTCTCCCGCGGTATCACCCTGACCATCCGCAACGGTGAATGCCTGGGGCGCGGTGCCACCGGCAACCAGGAACGTTTCGCCGTTATCGACCGGATCAGTCCCGAACAGGCCCAGCAGGTCGCCCGCCGGCTCGCCCCGTATCGCGCGGCCACCCAGCGCAGCAGTGATATCGAGGTCGCGGAGACGGAGACCATCGACAGCTGGGCCCAGTTGATGGGCCTGGGAGATCTCGGCTCGTTCAATCCGGAGAGCGCGTGGCGGCCCCGGTACGGCCGGGAACGCCTGCGCGTCCCGTTCGGTGTGGGGGCCGACGGCCTGCCCGTCTTCCTCGATATCAAGGAGGCCGCCGAATCCGGTATGGGCCCGCACGGTCTGTGCATCGGCGCCACCGGTTCGGGTAAATCGGAGTTCCTGCGCACGCTGGTGCTCAGTCTGCTCGCCACTCACTCGCCCGATCAGCTCAATCTGGTCCTGGTGGACTTCAAGGGTGGCGCGACCTTCCTGGGTATGGAAGGTGTGCCGCATGTCGCGGCCATCATCACGAACCTGGAAGAGGAGGCCGATCTCGTCGAGCGTATGCGCGACGCGCTGGCCGGTGAGATGAACCGCCGCCAGGAGGTGCTGCGGCAGGCCGGTAACTTCGCCAATGTCTCCGAATACGAGAAGGCCCGGGCCGCCGGTGCCGATCTGGAACCGATACCCGCGCTGTTCGTGGTGCTCGACGAGTTCTCCGAACTGCTCACCATGCACCCGGATTTCGCCGACCTCTTCGTGCAGATCGGCCGGATCGGCCGATCTCTGCATGTGCATCTGCTGCTCGCCTCGCAGCGTCTCGAGGAGGGCAAACTCAAGGGTCTGGAAACCTATCTCTCCTACCGGATCGGGTTGAAAACCTTCTCCGCCAACGAGTCCCGTCAGGTTCTCGGCATCCCGGATGCCTACAATCTGCCGAGCACCCCCGGTGGCGGTTATCTGAAAACCGATGCGGGCGAAATCCAGCGTTTCCAGGCGTCCTACGTTTCCGGGCCCTACAAGGGTGGGGGGCCGCAGCGCGATATCACCGTCGCCACCGCGGCCGGCGATATCGATATCACCGCCCGGCCGTTCCTCGCCAAACATGTCGAGTTCCGCGCGGCGGACCGGCTTCCGGTGGCGCCCGAACCGCTCGACACCCCCGAGCCCCTGATCGAGAACGGGGAGCAGATCTCCGATCTCGGCATGCTGGTCTCCCGTATCCGCGGGCACGGACGGCCCGCCAAGGAGATCTGGTTGCCGCCGCTGGACGCCGCGCCGTCGCTGGACGAGCTCCTACGGCTCGTGCAGCACCCGCTGCTCACCGGCGAATACAACGCGGTCGCCGGTTTGCGCGCCCCGATCGGTCTCGTCGACCGCCCCTACGACCAGCGGCGTGATCCGCTGGTCGTGGATCTGGCCGGCGCGCAGGGCAACGTCGCGGTGGTCGGTGGCCCGCAGTCGGGTAAATCGACCATGCTGCGCACGTTCATCATGTCGATGTCGTTGATCCACACCGCCGAGCAGGTGCAGTTCTACTGCCTGGACTTCGGTGGCGGTACCTTGGCCGGTCTCGAAGGTCTGCCCCA
Source organism: Nocardia sp. X0981 (assembly GCF_977089955.1). Lineage (NCBI taxonomy): Bacteria > Bacillati > Actinomycetota > Actinomycetes > Mycobacteriales > Nocardiaceae > Nocardia > Nocardia sp. X0981. The sequence continues at coordinate 2,359,378 of NZ_OZ372435.1, forward strand.
TGTCGGTTCGGTGGCCGGGCGCCTGGATCAGGACAAGGTGCGGCGCACCATCGCGGAGATGACCACCATCGTGCGATCTCGCGAACTACGGTTCCGGCAGCTCGGGATCGAATCGATGGCGGAATTCCGGCGGCTGCGCGCCGAGGATCCGGCGAGCAGCCAGGCGGCCGCCGGAGCGCACGAGGACCCGTTCGGCGACGCCTTCCTGGTGATCGACGGGTTCGGTTCCATCCGGCAGGATTTCGAACCCCTGGAACAGGCCATCATGAATTTGGCGGTGCAGGGCCTTTCCTACGGTGTGCACGTGGTGATCGCGCTGTCGCGCTGGATGGAGGCGCGCCCACAGCTGAAGGATCAGATCGGTACCCGGCTCGAACTGCGCCTCGGTGATCCGGCCGATTCCGAATTCGGCCGCAAGATCGCCGCGCTGGTGCCGCAGGGCCGCCCGGGCCGCGGTATGACGCCGGAGAGCCTGCACATGCTCACCGCGCTGCCCCGGGTCGACGGGTCCTCCGGAACCGAGGATCTCAGCCGCGGGGTCGCCGACGCGGTCGGCCGGATCCGGCAGGTGACCCCGGGCCGCGCCGCTCCGCAGGTCCGTATGCTCCCCGAACAGCTCGATCGCGGTCAGTTCGTTCGTGCCATCGGCCCCTGGCAGGGTCCGGAGGATCGCCGCAATGTCGTGATCCCCGTCGGGATCAACGAATCCGAGTTGGCGCCGGTTTTCCTCAACTTCGACGAGAACCCGCACTTCCTCATCTTCGGTGACACCGAATGCGGTAAGACGACACTGCTGCGCAATATCGTCAGCGGGATCATCGAATCGAATGCGCGGGACAAGGCCGCGTTGGTGCTGGTCGATTTCCGGCGGACCATGCTCGGTGATTTCGATCAGGAGCGACTGGCCGCCTATGCCACCGGAGCCGAGGGCCTCACCACGAATATGCGCGATCTCGCCGCGCTGCTGCAGAGCCGGATGCCCGGCCCGAACGTCACCCCGCAGCAATTGCGCGACCGTTCCTGGTGGACCGGCCCCGATCTGTTCGTCATCGTCGACGACTACGACCTCGTATCCAGCGGTTCGACGGGGAATCCGATCGCGCAGATCGTCGACTACCTGGCCCACGCCAAGGACATCGGCCTGCATCTGATCATCGCGCGGCGTTCCGGCGGTGCGGGCCGGGCCATGTACGAAACGGTGATCTCCCGGCTCCGGGATCTGGCCACTCCCGGACTGGTCATGAGCGGTAGCCGAGAGGAAGGTGGCCTGCTCGGCAATGTCCGGCCCAGCGCCATGCCGCCCGGCCGCGGTACCCTCGTCGGCCGGTCGGGGATCGAACTCATCCAGACCGCGTGGATGCCGGCCCAATAATGTCGGCCGTCGAAATCGCGCTCAACGAAACACATTTGTGGTCGTGGAGCGCGAATACTCACGCGGATCTGATCCCCTCGGTCGTACCGGCCACCGACGGGCGCACGCTGGTCGTCGGAGAACCGCTGGCGCCGCCCTCGATCGCGGTCTCACCGGTCCAGCTCGCCGCCGCCGACCGCATCGCCTACGACCCGGGTATGCCGAAACCGGTGGACGCGCTGGCCGCGGTATTCGGTCATACGCTGGAACAATTGCGTATCCCCACACCATGCGAGCGGCTCACCATCGTGCACCCGACCGACTGGGATCCGCACCGGCTCGCCGTTCTCGAAACGGCGGCAGGTCGGCACGGTGACGAGGTGGTGCTGCAGCCCACGGCGCTGCGCGCGGTCACCGCGAGCCGCCGGCTGCGGGACGTACGCACGGTGGTGCTCGAGTTCGGCCCACTGTCCACCACCGCTTCGACAGTGGTTGCGGCCCAGGACGGGCCGCGCCTGGAATACTGCGAGCACGAACCTGTTCTGGCCGCCGCCGAGATCGCCGCGGACGAGCACGGAACCGCCGCGTTTCGCGCGCTGCTCGAACGGCTCCTGCACGGATGCGCGGTCAGCGCGGTGATCGTCGTCGGGCGCGCCGATGCCGATTTCACGGATCTCATCGCTGCGGTGATCGCCGATCTGGGACACAACGCGGAACTGGTCGTGGTCGCGGGTGCCGACCTGGTGCGGGCGCGGCGCAGCGAAACCGCGGTCGTGCCGCCCGGTCTGCCGCCGGCCCAGCGTGACAGCGAATGGCTGCAACCGTTGCGGGAACGAGCCGCGGCCACCCGGCCGCCCCGGTCGCGGACCCCGCTCTACCTCGCAGCGGCGGCGGTGCTCGCCGCCGCGGTGCTGATCGGGGGCGGTATCGTGCTCGTCCGATCCACCGGTGGCTCCTCCGAAACAGTCGCCTCCCCACCACCGCCGTCCGCCGGGCCCACATCCGTCCGGGCGACGTCCGATCCCGAAACCCGTCCCGGTCCGGTGACGTTGGGCGCGGTCCGGATCACCGTGCCCAACGGCTGGCGGCTCGCGCAGCCCTCCGCCGATCCCGGGCGGCGCCTCGAATTGGTTCCCGACGCCGGGCTGCGCGCCCGTATCACCGTGACGCAGCAGCCGTTGGCCGCGGACGCCGGCTACGACCGGGTCGCCATCACACTCGAGGATCAGATCGCGCGGCGGCCGGCGGGTTCCGTATCGGCGCTCCGCCGCGATGCGGTGTTCGCCGGCCGTCCCGGCCTGGCCTATACCGAGTATCCGGAGGACGGTTCGATCGTTGACTGGCATGTTATCGTCGAGCACAGCACCCAGATCAGCATCGGGTGCCAGTACCGGACAGGGGGGCAGGACTCGATCACACCTATTTGTGAAGACCTGGCGACCTCGCTGGACGTCGTGCCATGACTCCGGCCGGGAAATTTTCCGAAATCCACTGGAACCGATTGCGCGGGTGCCGCGTCCAATCATCATGAAGGCAAGTTCGGGCCGTTTGCGGGCGCAGGGGGTCCGGATCCGAACTCTTGTAAAGGAGGACCCATGGCGGGCAACGTCACTACCGATCTCGCGGCTATGGAGACCGCTGCCAAGCACGTCGAAACGGTGAACTCGCAGCTGCAGGGCGAACTCGGCAATGTCCGCAACATTGTCGCGAGTTCGGAGGGCGCCTGGAAGGGCGGCGCCGCCGCCACCTTCCTCAAGGTCATGGCCGACTACGACTCCCAGTCCAAGAAGCTGCACGATGTGCTGGCCGAGATCGCTGTGCTGATCCGTGAGAACGGCAAGGGCTACACGGAGGCCGAGCAGGCCAACCAGGAAGCCTTCCACAACTCGGGGCTGTCGTCCGATCTGGGCTCGAGCCTGCGGATCTAGAAGCCACCCAGCGATCTCAGAGGAGTACACGACATGTCGGAAGTGAAGTATTCGGAAGCCCAGCTCACCGCGATGGCCGGGGATATCCGTAACGCCAAAGGGCGGCTGACGGAAACGCAGGCCGAACTGGAGAGCTATGTCAGCCAGTTGGCCGCGTCCTGGGAGACCAGTGAGGCCAAGGACGCCTACCGCGCCAAGCAGTTGCGCTGGGATGATGCCCACAACCAGCTGATGGACATCATGGAGCGGATCGCCAAGGTCGTCGAAGACGGTGCGATCAATATGACCAGCACGGACAAGATGAACGCGGCGCGCTGGCTCTGAACGGACCGATCGACTTCTCGCGTCAGCGGTTATATGTCCCGGACGGAATTCCGTCCGGGACATATTTTTCGGCCCACTGATCGGTGAAACACTGCTGTATCAGGAAGCGGTATCCAGCAACAGGTATTGGGCGGCCACCTTTTGATGCAGTTCCTGTAGCTGCTGTCCGCTGAAAACCACTGTGTACCGGTCATTGGTGAAGAGGCACTGGAATGATGCGGTCTGCTCGCTGTGCTCGGCGCAATGCGCCATCGGCATCCCGGGCGGTGATTCCACGACGCGGTACTCCGGGTCGAGCGAGGATACGAAATGGGCCTGTAGTCGTTGCGCCGCCGCGGCGTCCTCGGCCCGGTATATCCAGGGTTCGGCTCGGACGACCAGATCCACTCCGGCATCGTCGAATGCCGGGCCGGTGCGGTCCGTTCTGCCGACGAGCTGGCGTGCCATCGCCGAGGTGATGACGGCTTCGGCTGTGCCCTCGTCGGTGGGTGGCAGGGTGCGGGCCAGCATACCGTCGACATCTACCGGTAGTTCGGCCAGCTCGGACAGGGGAGTGGGCGTGTAGCCGCGCAGGTTCCCGAGTTGGGCGTCCAGCAGCCGTGTGGTCAACTCGGCCAGCGGACGCTGATCGGGGGGTATATCCACCCCCATTCCCACATAGGTGTAGATCAGGTACTCGGCGTGCGGCGTCCAAGCCATCACGCTGTCGTATTCGGTGACATGGCCTCGGGCCTCGGGATGCCCCGGTATCTCGATGGCACGGACGAGTTCGTTCCGCGGATTCGTCGACAGGACCTGTGCGGCGTGTTGCGCTCGCGCCGCATCGGTGAACCGCAGCAGGGTGATCGACGCGTTCCGGCCGAGGGAGGGTTGCTCCCGGCGCTGCCCGTTGACCGACCATCCGGCCACCAGGCCGGGAACCACCGTCGAGAAATTCGCGATACCCACACCCTCGTGGTATTCCGTAGGCGGGTGCTCCGCGGTGTAGTAGCCGCCCGCGTATGTGTGATGGACGAAAACCAGTCGAGGGTCGACCTCCGAGACCGCCGGCATGGTCCGGCCGAGCCGGACGGCCTCGAGTATCGCGATATTGAGGGGGGTGCGAACTTCCTCGGTGCTGCGGGGGACGGTCCGGTAATTACCGGGCTGTAGCGCGGAGGTGTCGACCTCCGGAGTTTCCGTATCGCCGGTGCCGCAACTCGCCGCGATGAATACCGTGGCCAGAAGGCCTGCGGTGCGCAGAAATCGTCTCGAGTACCACATTCGCATCCCCGCCGTTCAGCTCAGCACTGTCGCGATCTCCGGGACCATCCTCTCCACCAGCGCCTTCGGAGAGTGCTCGGTCCATGTCCGGAAGGCCTGTACCGCGGCGATATCGTCGATGACGACGATCGGTGCTGTGGATCTGAGGAATGTACGGGGCAGCCCGCCCAGCCCGCCGTTTCCCGCCGCGCTGTCCGAGCGCAGCACGATGAGAACGTCGAACTGGCCGTGCAGTTGGAAAGTCTCGGGTGAAAGCTCCCGCGGCGATATCTCGTCACGATTCCGGGGCACATACTGTTCGCTGTAGCGGAATCCGATATCTCGGAGGAAATCGGCCTGGGAGGAACCGTCCAGTGCCACCGTGAGCAGCGAATCCGTGTAGTCGAACGCGGCCACTGTTCTACCCCCGAATTCGGGATGCTCCGCGCGTACCCGGGCCAGATCCGGCCCGGTGGAGGGATCGGATCCGCTGTTTCTCACCGTGAAGAGCGCGGTGGCGACCGCGATGACGATCACAGCCACCGCGGCTGTGATCGCGAATGCGCGCCGGGCTCTTGCCGGACCGGCCGGATTCGTCCGGACGGTGGAGACATGGGGTTGCGTGAGGACGGACCCCGGCCAGTGTCCGTCGCCGGTGGGCCCCGTGTCCGGCGTGCCCGTGGTGGGCACCGTGCCCGTCGGGTGCTGCGGGAAGCCGGTGTTCGTGGCCGGGGCGGCGGGTGCGGGCCAAACGAGCCGTCCTTGCAGCGCTGCCTCCGCGTCGGCGACGAATTCGCGGCAGCTGCCGTATCGGTCCTGTGGATCCTTGGCCAGGACCTTGGCGAAGACGCGGTCGAGGGCCATCGGCAGGTCCGGCCGGATACTGGAGACGTTCGGTGGCGGTTCCTGCAGATGACCCATCATCACCACGGCCGGCACCGTCGACGGATAGGGATTCTGACCGGTGAGCAAACGGTACGCCGAGCAGCCCAGACTGTAGATATCGGACCGGTGGTCGAGCCGGTGGCCCAGGAGCTGTTCGGGGGACGCGTACGCCACGGTCGCCACGAATTTCCCGGTGGCCGTGAGGTCCTGTTTGTCCTCCACCGATTTGGCCACCCCGAAATCGGTGAGCAGGACTCGTTCTCCGTCGCCGTCGGGGGAGTCGGACAGCAGGAAGTTGGCGGGTTTGATATCACGATGCAGGAGCCGGCACCGGTGTGCGTAATCGAGACCCTTGCCGACTTCGGAGATGATGTGCATCACCCGTCTCGGGTTCATGGCCGCGGGATTCCGCTTCGCTTCTTCCGCGGCATCGGTTCCCGGTACGTATTGCATCGCGATCCAGAGCCGCCCGTCCTCCTCGCCCCGGTTGTGGACGGCGACGATATTCGGGTGATCCAGACTCGCGGCGAGACTGCCTTCGCGCTGGAACCGAGCACGGAACTCCGGGTCGCCCGACAGCTGTTCGTTGAGAATCTTGAGGGCGTCTCGGCGGGGGAGGCTGGGATGCCGAGCGAGATACACCGCTCCCATACCGCCGCTACCGAGCACTCGTATGATCCGGTAACCGCCGATCACGGCGCCGGTGGGTAACGCCATTCCTTCTCCTCTTCCGCGGTTACCGGTTGTTGGCCAGGATGGCGTATTGGGCCGAAGTGCGCTGGTAGAGCTCCGGATCGGCCAGTTCGCCCACCCCACTCCCGTTGACCACCGCGACATATCGGTCGTAGACGATCACGCAGTAGTGACTTCCGAACAATGCCGGCGCGGTATCGCGAACCACACAGCGGGAGTCCGTTATCCCCGGTGGGCCGGCGATCTCCTCGTCGTAGTCGCCGAGCCGGGAGAGCGCGGTCTGTAACGCGAACGACTGCTCCGGCCCGCCCGTGCGGTAGACGACGGCATCGTTTCTGGCGACGACGTCCACGGCGTAGCGGTCGTAATCCGGCAGGTTCTCGGCGTCGTATTCGAAGTGCAAATGCCCGGCGGGTGGATAGGACCCGATCGGGCCCCCGAAAGCCGTGGAGGTGGGGTACTCCCCGGGCAGCGTTATCCGCAGCATGCCTTCGGGGTCGAGGGGCAGGTCGAGAATACTGTCCGGTGGTGTCGGAGTGAGCTCGGCCAGCGCCGCGAACTGGAGATCGAGCAGTTCTCCGATCCAGTCGCCCATTCTCGGGGCCTGGTCGGCGGGAGCCGCGAGGAGACCGACGATCACGTAGGGCCCACTCACCGCGAAGACTTGTGCGCGATCCCGGCTGGCGGTGAGCGCGGCGAGCGCGCTGTCGTGGCCGGCGATCGCCAGTTTCTCGCGGCCCGGGGATATCCGGTCGGCCGCCGTGGCGAAGCCCTGCGCCGCGGCTCGCGCGTGATCCTCGGTGCCGAAACGCATCAGCGCGATGATCATATGTTTGCCCGCGCGGACATTGTTGTTGCCGCGTGCTGTGATCGCACCCGACACCAGGTAGTTCTCGGTCGAGATCTGCTCGAACTCATCGGGGAGCAGGGTGCCGAAGACCCCTCCCCCGTCCACGATGATCATCGTATTGTCGAGGTATTCGAGGTCCGGATCCACCTGGTGCGGGGAGACGAGATACTCGAACATCCGGCGCGATTCCAAGGCGTAGACATCCTGCGGTGTCTGAACCGTCAGCTCGAAATCCGCCGGTTCGGTGGGGAAGAGTCCGGTTTCGAGCTCCTCGATCGCCGCGGGGGTCGTTCCCGGGCCTGCTCGCCCGGCGATCGCGTTCCCGCATGCTGTGCTCCCGGCCGCGAGTGCCACGGCGGTGAGGAGCGCCAGCAGCGGGCGGGTGGGAAGCATATTTCCGGTGCGGGTGCTCCTGTGCGCCATGGGCTCAACTCCCGGCGAGCAGGGCGTACTGGGCGGATGTCTTCTGGTGCAGTTCTTGCACCTGTATCCCCTCGATGAGCGCGAAGTACCTCCCGGTCCGGAGCATGCAGAAATTGGACTGCATCGAGCTCGCCGCGACCTTCCTGGAGAAGCATTCCACGTCGTCGTCGATGCCGCGAGGCGCGTCGATGATGCGGCCCTCTTCGGGCCGGTCGGCGGGTGGCCGGAACCGGGCCCAGAGGGCCTTGGCGCCCGCCACCGACTCGCTCTCCATCACCACGGTATCGGCCAGTGCTATGCCGGTGACCCGGCCCACCGCCAAGAACTCCAGGTCGGCGATTCCGCTCAGCGCGTGCAGCGCGCCGCGGCCACGGAATACGCCGGACGGGCCGCTGACGGCGACCATTCGTTCGGTCTTCGGATAGGCCAGTCTCAGCAGGCCGTCCGGATCGAGCGGGATATCGCCGAGGCGATCGGCCGGTGTGGGCTCGAACTCGTCGAGCAGGGGCAGCTGTACCTCGAGAAGGGTTTCCGTGTGCCGAACCATGGCGGGTAGGTCGGCTTTGTTCGTGAAGTCGGTGTATTTGACGAAAACGACATAGCGGTCGTGACCTGTCCAGCTGACGAGAGACGCCGTGCCCGGCTGCCAATGCGCCTTCGATGAAGGGGATTTCGTCAGCCGCACCGGCCGATTGTCGGTGTTGTAGGTGAAATCGTCGTGTTCGAGATCCGCGGCCACACGCTGCGCTGTCGTCGCGTCCGGGAACAGCAGGACCGCGACGCTCATCTCCTGCCGATCCGGGAATTCGCCCGCCGTGGCCCAGGTGTGTACCCAGCCGGTGACCAATTCCGCGGCCACTTCGTCGAAAGTGTCGTTGATCACCAGGGATGCCATGGCCCGGCGATCGAGTACCACGGATCGTTGCCGCCCCACATGCTCGGTGAACGCGGGATCCACCTCGAAGGGGAGTACGACATGGTCGCCCAAGCGATGCCCCTCGCGGATGCGGGCTGTTTTCTCGCCATCCGCCGTTCCGTATTCGGTCGGCTCGGTCCGATAGTTCCCCACCTCGAGTACCGAGAGATCGGCCGGGGTACGGACGGCTTCGCCCGGAACGACTGTCGCGCATCCCGCCGTGGTGAGCAGCAGCGTCGCGGCCAGCAGCGCGATGCGCGACCCGTATGTGCCGGGGCGGCGTAAGTTCACAGGAACCTCCCCGATTGCGATCTTGCGAAATGGTACTGCACGAGCGTCTGCGGCGAGCGGTGAGCTCGGGTCGACGGCCGGCGTCGAATTGTGAACGGCGACGGGACCATCGGGTTGCGCAGCGATGCCGTGTTCCGTCCGGCGCGGCCGGAAACGAGTAGCGGACAAAATGGACGAACACGTCGATCTGGATGATGGATGGTGTGCGTTCCCGCAGGTACGGCGTTATCGCCGCTTCGATAGTCGCGTTGCTGCTCACCGGATGTGGGGTGGGCGAGGAGATGGTGCCCATCCCCGAGGGCATTCCGCCCGGGCCCGGTGCTCCGACACCGGTCATCGATATCGACGCGCCCGGCCGGAGCGCGGTGCAGCTGCACGGCTGGGCCGCCGATCATGCCGGTGCACTGGAGATACCGGTGACCGCCCTGGAGGCATACGGATACGCGGCGGCGGTGATGGCCCGCTCGCGGCCGGATTGCGGGATCGGCTGGACCACACTGGCCGGTATCGGCAGTGTGGAGAGCGACCACGGCCGCCATCGCGGCGCGCGGGTCCACGAGGACGGCCGGGTGGCGCCGTCCATCATCGGGATCCCGCTGGACGGGGCGCCGGGAGTCGCGGAGATACGGGATACCGACGCCGGCCGGCTCGACGGCGATACGGTGTTCGACCGGGCGGTGGGCCCGATGCAGTTCATCCCGGAGACCTGGGACAAGTGGGGGTCGGATGCCAACGGGGACGGGATCGCGGATCCGCACAGCATCGACGATGCCGCGCTCACCGCTGCCCTCTACCTGTGTGTCAGCGGAGGAACGCTACGGACCGCCGAGGGGTGGAGCCGGGCGCTGTACACCTACAACAGGTCGGAGACCTATATGAAGACGGTCCGCAACCGCGCCGCGGCCTACAGCGTGGGCCGCCGGGTGTAGGTCCACGGAACCACCGGCCCTGCTGCGGGGCGGCGGATGGACTGTCCGCAACCGGGCCTATTAGGCTCGCAGACGCACGGCTCTTCCCTGATCACTACCGTGCCAGCAGCCGAAGGAGTGTTGTTTTCGTGGCCATCATCGAACAGGTCGGAGCTCGCGAGATCCTGGATTCCCGCGGTAACCCCACCGTCGAGGTCGAGATCGCCCTCGACGACGGCACCGTGACCCGCGCGGCGGTGCCGTCCGGTGCTTCCACCGGCGAGCACGAGGCCGTGGAACTACGCGACGGCGGGGAGCGCTACAACGGCAAGGGGGTGCAGAAGGCGGTCGAGGGTGTGCTCGACGAGATCGCGCCGGCCGTTATCGGGCTGGACGCGGTCGAACAGCGCACCGTCGATCAGGCGCTGCTCGACCTGGACGGCACCCCGGACAAATCCCGGCTCGGCGCCAACGCGCTGCTGGGTGTCTCGCTCGCGGTGGCGCGGGCGGCGGCGGAATCGTCGGGGCTGGAACTGTTCCGCTACCTCGGTGGCCCGAACGCCCATGTACTGCCGGTGCCGATGATGAACATCCTCAACGGCGGTGCGCACGCCGACACCGGGGTGGATGTCCAGGAGTTCATGGTCGCGCCGATCGGGGCGCCGACCTTCAAGGAGTCGCTGCGCTGGGGTGCGGAGGTGTACCACGCGCTCAAATCGGTGCTGAAGGAGAAGGGTCTGGCCACCGGCCTGGGTGACGAGGGCGGGTTCGCCCCCGACGTGGCCGGAACCCGGGAGGCGCTGGACCTGATCAGCGTGGCGATCGGCAAGACCGGCCTGAAGCTGGGCCGGGATGTGGCGCTGGCGCTGGATGTGGCCGCCACCGAGTTCTATCGGGACGGGGCCTACCAGTTCGAGGGGTCCGCGCGGTCCGCCGCCGAGATGGCGAAGTTCTACACCGAACTGCGGGCGGCGTATCCGCTGGTGTCCATCGAGGATCCGCTGTCGGAGGACGATTGGGACGGCTGGGTCGCCCTCACCGACGAGATCGGTGACAAGGTGCAGCTGGTCGGCGACGATCTGTTCGTCACCAACCCGGAGCGTCTGGAGGACGGGATCGCCAAGGGCGCGGCGAACGCGCTGCTGGTGAAGGTGAACCAGATCGGCACACTCACCGAAACCCTGGACGCCGTGGAACTGGCGCACCGCAACGGGTACAAGACCATGATGTCGCACCGGTCGGGTGAAACCGAGGACACCACCATCGCCGATCTGGCGGTCGCCGTGGGCAGCGGACAGATCAAGACCGGCGCCCCGGCGCGCAGTGAGCGAGTGGCGAAGTACAACCAGCTGCTGCGGATCGAGGACGCGCTCGGCGATTCGGCCCGCTACGCCGGTGACGTCGCTTTCCCGCGGTTCACCTTCGAGGACTGAGTAGATGTCGGAGCGGCGTGCGCGCGGTACCAGCCCGGCGGGGCGAGGCGACCGCCGCACGTCGCGCGCCCCGTCGCGCCGCCCGGCCGCCGAGGTACACGGCGGGGCGGAGCGGGTGCGCCGCACCACCCGCCGGGCCCGCACCGGGCAGGCGGGGCCCCGGGACTGGTCCGAACGGACCTTCCTCGGGCTCTCGGCGGGTAAGGCGATCATTCTGGCGATGGTGATCTGCGCGCTGGCGATGACCTTGGCCGTGCCGATGCGTACCTATTTCACCCAGCGCGCCGAAGCCGACCAGCTGGCGGCCGAACGCAAGATCCTCGAGGCCGATATCGACCGTTTGAAGGACCGGCGTGCGCAACAGGAGGACCCGGCCTATATCCGGTCCGAGGCCCGCGACCGGTTACGCCTGGTGATGCCGGGCGAAACGCCCTATATCGTGCAGGTACCGGGGATGGAGGTGCCCGCCATCCCCGATCCGGAGGCACCGCGGCACGAGCCCGATCCGTGGTACACGGATCTGTGGCGGAGTATCTCCGAGCCGCCTCCGAACCCCGAACCACCCGCGCCACAGCCGGAAGGACCCAGGTGAGCACACCCGACGACCGAGATCTACAGATCGTCGCCGAACAGTTGGGCCGCGCCCCGCGCGGGGTACTCGCCATCGCCTACCGGAGTCCGGACGGTGTGCCCGGAGTGGTGAAGACCGCGCCGAAACTTCCGGACGGTACTCCCTTCCCGACCCTCTACTACCTCACGGATCCGCGGCTCACCGCCGAGGCCAGCCGATTGGAATCGGCGGGGGTCATGAAGGGGATGACCGAACGGCTCGGCCGCGATGCCGCCTTGGCCGCCGCCTACCGTGCCGCCCATGAGAGCTATCTGGCCGAACGCGACGAAATCGAGCCGCTGGGCACCGATTTCAGCGGCGGCGGGATGCCGGACCGGGTGAAATGCCTGCATGTGCTGATCGCGCACGCGCTGGCCAAGGGCCCGGGCGTGAATCCGCTCGGCGACGAGGCGGTGGCGCTGGCGGCCGAGAGCGGACTGCGTGGAACCGCGATTCCGGCGGACTGGCCGGAATACGCACCGGCTGCGGAGGAGGCTCCATGATGCGGTGCCCTCGCCTTCGCTGCGGTCCCCGTGAACCACGTCGACCTGCCCGGAGGAGGCTTCATGAGTGACAGGGTGGCCGCTGTGGACTGCGGCACCAATTCGATCCGCCTGCTGATCGCCGATATCGGTGCGGACGGGAAACTGCACGATGTGCATCGGGAGATGCGTATCGTGCGGCTCGGTAAAGGAGTGGACGCGAGCGGGCGGCTGAATCCGGAGGCCATCGAACGCACCCGGGTGGCACTCGCCGACTATGTGGACCTCATGCGCGCGCACGACGTGCGGCGCGTGCGGATGGTGGCCACTTCCGCGACACGGGACGCGGCGAACCGGGCCGATTTCTTCGCCATGACCCGTGCCGAACTGGGCCGGGCGGTGCCCGGAGCCGAAGCCGAAGTGATCACCGGAGACGAGGAAGCGCGCCTGTCGTTCGCCGGCGCGGTGGGTGAGCTGGCCGCCGCGGACGGACCGTTCGTCGTGGTCGATCTGGGCGGTGGTTCCACCGAACTGGTGGTCGGTGACGCCGCCGGGGTGCGGGCCGCGTTCTCGGCCGATATCGGATGTGTGCGGATCACCGAGCGGTGCCTGCGCGGTAACCCGCCGGACGCCGACCAGGTGGCGGCCGCCCGCGAATTCGCGACCGAACGGCTCACCGAAGCCTTCACCCATGTACCGGTGGAGGGCGTGCACACCTGGGTCGGGGTGGCGGGAACCATGACCACGCTCGCCGCGGTGGCGCTGGATCTGCCCGAATACGATTCGGCGAAAACGCATCTGGCGCGGATCGAGCTGCCGCGGCTGAACGAGGTCTGCGATCGGCTGATCGGGATGGATCATGACGAACGGGCCGCGCTCGGACCCATGCACCCCGGACGGGTCGATGTCATCGGCGGTGGTGCGGTGATCACCGAGGTACTGGCAGCCGAGCTGGCGGACCGGGCGGGTATCACCGAGCTGGTGGTCAGCGAACACGACATTCTGGACGGGATCGCCCTGTCGATCGCCTGACCCGCGGCCCGGCGCCCGTTACCGGGCGGCTGCCGCGCGTGAACGTGCGGTATCGATCTGTGCGGGATGCCACGCGCCCACCCCCGCGCGTGGGAGAGTCGGAACATGTCCGCAGCGCCCTCCACAGCCGGTACCGGCCGGACTTTCTTCGGTCACCCGATCGGGCTGGTCAACCTGTTCGGTGTCGAACTGTGGGAGCGGTTCTCGTTCTACGGGATGCTCACGATTCTGGGGTACTACCTGTACTACGAATCGACCCGTGGCGGGCTCGGGCTCGACCAGGACACCGCCCTCGGCCTGGTCGGCGCCTACGGCGGTCTCGTCTACCTGTGCACCGTGCTCGGCGGGTGGGTCTCCGATCGGTTGATCGGGATGGAACGAACCGTTTTCTACGGCGGGGTCGTGGTGATGACCGGGCATATCGCGCTGGCGGTGCTCCCGGGTCTCATCGGGGTGGGCACCGGGCTGGTTCTGGTGGCACTGGGCAGTGGGGCGCTCAAATCGAACGCCTCCGCGCTCCTGGGCACCCTGTACCCGCAGGGCGACCCGCGGGTCGACGGTGGATTCACGCTGTTCTACCTGGGGATCAATCTGGGCGCTTTCACCGGCCCGCTCCTCACCGGGTTGCTACAGCAGGAGTGGGGATTCCACGCCGGGTTCGGGGCGGCCGCGGTGGGTATGGCGCTCGGATTGATCCAGTACGTGGCGTTCCGGCGCAATCTCGGCGCCGCCGGCCGTGAGGTGCCCGATCCGCTGCCGCGCCGGATGTTCGGACCGCTGGCCGGGGTGCTGCTCGCCGCACTCCTGCTGATCGCGCTGGTACTGACGGCCGGCCTGGTCACCGTCGGCAATCTGCCCGATGTGACCACCGTGCTGATCGTGACGACGGCGGTCGCCTACTTCGCTGTCCTGCTCACCCACCGGCGCGTCACCGGGACCGAGCGCAGCCGGGTGCGGGCATTCATTCCGCTGTTCCTGGCCAATGTGGTGTTCTGGGCGCTGTTCCAGCAGATCTTCACCGTGCTCGCCGTGTACTCCGATGAACGGATGAACTGGAACATCTTCGGATGGACCGCGCCGTCGAACTGGATCGGTTCGGTGGAGCCGGTGTGGATCATCGCGTTGTCACCGCTGTTCGCGCTGCTGTGGACCCGGCTGGGCAACCGGGCACCCAGTACACCCCGCAAATTCGCGCTTGCGGTGATCGGTATGGGAGTGGCGTTCCTGCTGTTCGTGCCGCTGGCCGGGATCAGCGGCGTGCCGGCCCTGGCGGTGCTGTTCATCATGGCGGTATTCGCGGTATCGGAGTTGTTGCTCTCCCCGATCGGGCTGGCGGTCACCACCCAGCTGTCGCCCGAGCATTTCCGGGCCCAGATGATGGCGCTCTATTTCCTCTCGGTGGCCCTGGGTACCACGCTGTCCGGGGTACTGGCCCGGTTCTATTCCCACGAGGCCGAATTCGCTTATTTCTGCATCACCGGTTCGGTGGCCGTTGTGGCCGGTGTGGTGATTGCTGCTGCCTCGCCGTGGATAACCAGATATATGGCGGGAGTGCATTAGCGTTCCAGTACTCGCGCCGGAACGACAAGGAGGCCGTTATGGCGACGCCGACCAGTCGCAATTCGCTGTTCCGCACCAAATCGGTGGAGCAGTCGATCCGCGACACCGACGAACCCGGTGCGAAACTCCGCAAAGACCTCACGGCGTGGGATCTGGCCATCTTCGGCGTCGCCGTAGTGATCGGCGCCGGTATCTTCACCCTCACCGCCCGCACCGCCGGTAATGTCGCCGGACCCTCGGTTTCGCTGGCCTTCGTCTTCGCGGCCATCGCCTGTGGGCTCACCGCGCTGTGCTACGCGGAGTTCGCCTCCACCGTGCCCGTCGCCGGTAGCGCCTACACATTCTCCTACGCGACCTTCGGTGAGCTCGCCGCCTGGATCATCGGCTGGGATCTGCTGCTGGAGTTCGCGCTCGCCGCCTCCGTGGTGTCCAAGGGCTGGTCGCAGTATCTCGGCCAGGTATTCGACCGCGGCGCCGCGGTGGTGGAGATCGGCGGGGTCAGCTTCGACTGGGGTGCGGTCCTGCTCATCGCGGTGCTCACCACTCTGCTGGCGCTGGGTACGAAACTGTCCTCCCGTGTCTCGGCGGTGGCCGTGGCGATCAAAGTGGGGGTGATCCTGCTGGTGGTCGTCGTGGGGCTCACCTTCTTCGACTCCGCGAACCTGACCCCGTTCATCCCGGAATCGGTGCCCAGCGAGGGGAACCAGGGGCTGACGCAATCGCTGTTCTCCTGGGTGACCGGCGGGGGTAACAGCAACTTCGGCCTGTACGGCCTGCTCGCGGCGGCCAGCCTGGTGTTCTTCGCGTTCATCGGGTTCGATGTGGTCGCCACGGCGGCCGAGGAGACCAAGAACCCGCAGCGGGACCTGCCGCGCGGCATCCTGGGCTCGCTGATCGTGGTCACCGTCCTCTACGTCACGGTAGCCATCGTGCTCACCGGTATGGTGCCCTACACAGAGCTCGCCGGCGGTGACGCCACCCTGGCCACCGCCTTCGCGCTCAACGGCGCCACCTGGGCGAAGAACATCATTTCCATCGGTGCTCTGGCCGGCCTCACCACGGTCGTCATGGTGATGCTGCTCGGCCAGACCCGCGTACTGTTCGCGATGTCCCGCGACGGACTCACCCCGCGCCGGCTCGCCCAGACCGGTGACCGTGGCACGCCGGTGCGGATCACCGTCATCGTCGGTGTGGTCTGCGCGATCCTGGCCGGATTCGTGGAGTTCGGAACACTCGAGGAAATGGTGAACATCGGCACGCTGTTCGCGTTCCTGCTGGTCTCCATCGGTGTGGTGGTACTGCGCCGTACCCGCCCCGACCTGCCGCGTGGGTTCCGGGTACCCCTCGTGCCTCTTGTTCCGATCCTGGCGGTGCTGGCCTGCCTGTGGCTGATGGTGAATCTTTCGGTGGAAACCTGGCTGCGTTTCGTAGTGTGGATGGCGCTCGGTTTGGTGATGTACTTCGCATATGGCCGACGGCACTCGCTGCTCGGCAGGTCCGTTTCCGAACAGGAGTGATCGCGATGCGTCTACCGTGGCGGTGGTTCCCACGCCGGGAGGAACGGTTTCCCCACGAGCCGCGACCATCGGATGCCTCCGGCACCGATGTGGTGGTCCGGTGGATCGATGCGGTGACCACCGGTCTGGCCACCGCCCCACCCGGCCCGCCCGAGGCGGCGCCCGCACGGGTGTGCGACGGGATGTTCACCGCGGCCACCATCGTCGCGGTGCTCATCGACAAGATCGCCGACCGCACGGAGTACCGGGTCGCGAACAACCGCTGCATGGCCGCCGCGGTGGATTTCATGAAAGTCCTCGGTGAGGACACGCTGCGCCGCTACCGTATAGCCGGCGTGCAGCCTGTGGGGTGGGAGAACATGGACGAGGAAATGGACGAGCTGGTGATCGCCCGCCGGCTCGCCCGGCTGGGGGAAGCGCTCCAGCTGGCTCTGCTGGCGGTGACCACCGACTACGAGCTGTCCGACGAGGTACGCGAGGCGGCCGAGGAATCCGGTCTGCTGGCGGCGGACGTACTGGTGGAGGCCTGCCAAGCCATACAGACAGACCCCACGGTGTGACTCCCACTCACGGGTATTCCGGTACGGATGTACGAGTCGGTAGTGTGTGGTCCGCACGCCCCCATAGCCCAATTGGCAGAGGCAGCGGACTTAAAATCCGCCAAGTGTGGGTTCGAGTCCCACTGGGGGCACTGCTGTGCCGCAGGTAGACCGCCGTTTTGCTCGTCCTATGCAACCTCCGGCCCCTCTTCGGTCCGCAGGGAGTCCGCAGCAGCCAGCGCGCCCCGATGCATCGAGTCCGCCACGGGGTCCAAATCGTCGTCGAACAGATGCCCATACAGGTCGAGGGTCAGCGTCGCTGTCTTGTGCCCGAGCATCTTCTGAACCACCTTGATGTTCGCGCCGGAACTGATAGCCAACGACGCCGCCGTGTGCCGTAGACCGTGCGGCACCATGCCGGTCAGGCCGGTAGCCTCCACGGCGCGATCGAAGGCCCAGCGGAACTCCCCGAGGGGGAGCGTGCCACCATTGCGGCTCTCGAACACAGGTGCGTCTGCCTCGCGACCCTCGAGCACATGAGCCAGCTGCTCGGCGAGGAACTGAGGAACGGGCACCGACCGCGAACTGTGGTTCTTGGTGCCTGTCTCCACGATCCCCAGACCCGTAACCCGAGTTGCCGAACGAGAGACGGTGATCCGTCGCCGCACCAGGTCGATGCTCGCCGGTCGGAGGGCCGCAGCCTCACCGAACCTGATACCTGTGTAGGCCAGTACGAACACCAGCGTCTGAAATCGCCCGGCCGCGAGTGCCAGTTTCCGGACCTCGACATGGGTGAGATAACGCCGCTCGGCGGCCGACTTCTGCGGTAGGTCGATGTCCTCAGCAGGATTGAGCGCCAGCCGCTTCGCCTTGATAGCGAACCGGAGCACCTGGTCGAGCACCTGGTAAGCCTGAATCACCCGAGACGCCGACAGCCCTTTGCCCTTGAACCGGTATCCACCCGATTCCGACAACTCAACCACCCAGCCCTGCACGTCTTCGAACTCGATATCGCGAAGCGGTACCTCGCCCCACCGGGGGAGGACGAGAGTGTCCAGCAGCGAGCGGTAGCCGGCCACCGTCTTCGGCTTGCGCAGCTTCTTCGTCGCGTACCACTTCTCCGCGACCACCACGAACAGGACACCGCTACGGTCCGGATCAACCCACGTACCGGTGACCACCTTCGTGGTCACGTCCCCGTCGAGGAACTTCTGAGCCGCCGCCTTGGTGTCGAACGACCGCGACCGCTCCACGCCGTTCGGGTCCACATAGCGCGCACGCCACCGCTTGCCCTTGCCGCAGCGCTCGGACTTGACCTTCTTCTTGCTCTTCTCCCCGGTCACCGGATCCACGACCACTACGGTCGGGTACCAGCGATCTTCTACCCCCGAGCGTGGGTTACGCCGAGTCGCCATCAGGCAGCCTCACCGGTACCGGTCAGCTTCTCCTGCTCAGCGATCCAGGCCAGGACAACCGACTTGCGCCACACCCGCCGCCGCGGCCCGAGCTTGAAACTGGCCGGACCTTGCCCGACATGAGCCCACCACCGCCAGGTAGCCGCCGGTATCCCGGTCAGCGCCTCGCAGTCCTTCGCCCTTAGGTAAGCCTCTTCCTCAGCCATCGTGTGTTCTCCTTCCTATGCGGCTTCTGGGATTGCCGAGATTCCGAGTTGGTCCGGTGGCCCGGCTTCGAGCAGGGCGCGGTTGTATTCGGCGCGCCAGCTGATGCGTTGGGCGATGGTGGTCATGATGATGTGGTCTCGGGGTGGTGCGTTCTTGTCGCCGGGTTTGACCAGCGAGTACCGCAGGTTGGGGTTGTCCGGCTTGGCGATGCCGTATTCGGCGAGCAGCGCCCGGACGAACGCGACCCGATCGGCCTGGTGATCGGGAAGAGTTTTGCCCGACCACTGCCGCGAGTTCGGGGTGCGTTTGCCGGGGATGCCGAGCAGGTCCCGGCGATGCACCTTGCCCCGGCAGCGGCCGGGAACGGTTTTGTCGGTGGCCCCGACCGGGACGATGCCGTAACGCAGCCAGACCGGGCAGGTTTTCGAGCACGGGATGTGCTGCAACTCCGCGTGCAGGCGGTCGTAGTGGTCGGCCGCGGCCTGGGTGTCGGGCTCCAGAACCTCATTGATGGACTTGGTGAGGTACTTCGTCATGTACCCGATGTGGCGGGCGGCTTCCTGGGTGCCGCCGAGGATGCCCTTGGAATCGACCTGGGGTCCGAACCGGATCACATGCGCCGGTTCCCAGTCCTCCATGCCGCCGAGGACATCGAGTGCGTCATCGAACCCGAGCAGCGCGGCCCCGGTGTCCGGGTCGACGAACGTGCCCTGCTGTGGGTCCCACATCGGCACCGTATCGCCGGGGTAGAGCTCGTCTCGAGGGTCGAAGCGGGGCCACCACACCTGGAAGTAGGTGGCGGCGGTGACCTGCCGGATGATCTGGTGCGAGATCGCGCCCCGCAACGCCACGTGCAAATGTGGGGCGCCGCGGCGCTGGGGTTCGATGGTGCCCCAGTACTGGACGTTGTAGCCGACCACCCGCCGCAGGTTCTGTATCCAGCGGTCGACGAGCTGGGCGAAGAACACGATGTCGCGGGCCGCGCGCTGGTAGTCGTAGCTGCCGGTGTCTCGGGGGGAGCCGTCGGAGCGCACCTGCCCGTAGGACGGCAGGGTGAGGGTGACGAACATCGAGGGCCGGAACTTGCCCGCGAACTGCTGGCCGATGGTGTGCTTGGACACCTTGCGCCGCGGCAGGTCCGGGGCGTCCTGGCGCCGGGCGGTGGAGCGTTTCCGCCGCGGCTTGGCCTCCCGATCCAGATCCGGCAGCCGCCCCCGGAACCCGGATTCCTTCATTTCCGCGTCCAGGTCGGCCACGATATCCCGGATCGCGCCCATCATCTCGGTGTCCCCATCGTGCTTGGCCTGCTGGTAGGTGTCGAAGAAGTCCGACCGCGCGGCGAGCAAACCGGTTTGGGCCTCGGTGGGGTCCTGGGGTGCGAGCACGGGTTCTTTGTCCAGGTGCCAGCCCTCGCGGCACTGGGTGATACGCAGGAACTTGTTGCGCATCGCGCAGGGGGCGCACACCGATTCCAGGGTGGCCTTGCAGGGCACACCGATGTAGTTGTTGCGGCCGGCCTCGGGGTCGAACACCTTCATGATCAGGGGCCGGGTGCAGACGCCGAACTTTGCGGCGGTGGCTTCGGCGACACCCCGAAAGTCCGGCAGGCTACGACGCTCGGCGGCAGTCTGCCGGACCGGGACCCCGGCATCAGTCGAGGTAACAGGGTTCATCAGGCAGCATGTCCTTCCGGTTTGATCCAGGAATCCACCCGCGGCAACAGCACCGTCTCGGCCAGGGCGTCCCCGTGGCGGAACCGCAGCTCCACGGTGGCCGGGCCGACGATGCTGGCGTGGCACTGCTCGGCTTGGAAGGCGTGGGCGATGACCTCGACGCGATGGTCGTAGTCGGCGGGGCACTGGCCTTCCAGCATCCGCAGCCGCACCCGGTCCGTGCCCTCCCCGATGCCGACCGCCAGCAGTTTCGGTGCGGCGGTGCGGGTGCCGAGGTTCACGGTGAGGTGGCACGCCTTCATCAACCGGCCCCAGTTCCGCCGATACCGCCACCAGGTCAGGAACCGGGTCCGCGCGCGGTCGGTGATCCACCGGCGAAACATGTCCGGGTGTTCGCGGCGCCACAGCAGCAACAGCGCCGTGCACGCGATCGCGACCGCGACCCCGGACGGCCAGCCGACCAGCACCCCGACCCCGACCGCGGCGGCCAGCGGGACGGAGATAGGTGGGAACAAGATGGCCCAATGGATCGCGACCCCGGCCCCGATCACCAGATACCAGCCGGTGTGCAGGACCGCCAGGCCGAGCAGATCAAAGGGGTCGCGGCGCTGCTGGGCGCCGGTGGTGACGGTGGTCGTGGTCGAATTGCCGTGGTGGGCGGTCGACAGGGTCAGACTCATGCCGCCCACCCCGAACCGTCGCCGCCGTCGTCGTGGTAGGTGGTGAAGTCCCAACCGGGAACCTGGCCGGTTTCGGCGAGCAGGTGCACCGCCACCGATACCGGGTCGTGGCCGGCACGTTCCAGAGCACAGCGACGCCGGGCGGCCAGATCGACCACATCCGCGGTCGTGTCAGCGGGAAGGGGGTTACGGGCCATGGTTTTTGCTCCGTTCGAGATGCGGGTAGAAGTGGGCAGACGGGTCATGCCGCTACCAGTCCGGGGCCGTCGTTGTCGCCGAGGTCGTCGGGGTCGAACCCGGCATAGTCGGCCTGCGGGGCCAGGTCCGGTAGGGCCGGGGAATAGGTGTCCACGATCCGGTCGGCGTCGGTGTCGGAGACCCAGTAGGCGCGCACCCGCACGAACTCCCGGGTCCCGTCCTCCCCGACATAACCGACCCCGGGGGTGTGTTCCGATATCTCGTCGCAGCGGGCCCCGCGATCCCGGGCGCCCTGCCCGTGCACCATGGTGGTCTGGGTCGGCTCATCCAGGCGCAGCCCGATCCGGATCGGGAACAGCTGCCGATTCGGCATGGTCTCCTTGGACGGGTCCTGCAACGCCGCCACCACCGACACCCCCGCCGCTCTGCCCTGGGACAGCAGCAACCCGGTCAACCGGCGGAACTCGTTCTGTTCCTCGCGGGTGGCATAGGCCGACAGGGAGGCAGCCTCGTCGATGATGATCACGATGAGTGGTTCGTCCGCGGAGGGAACCAGCTTGCGCAGGCCAGCGGTCCGCATGCGGGAAAGCCGTTCCCGCATCACGTGTTCGGCCTCGGACAGCATGCCCAAAATGGATTCGGAGTCGACAGCGAAACGGACGAACAAGCGGTTCTCTCCGCGGCCGAACTCCGCGCCGCCCTTGGGATCGGCGAGCCACACATCAACGAGGCCGGCCTTGATGGCGGGGCCGAGACCGTTGAGCAGCGACCACAACACGCTGCCCTTCCCGGAGCCGGTGGCCCCGGCCAGCAGGATGTGTCCGTAGAGCACTCGCAGCCGCCACACGTCGTGGTCTTCGGTGACACCGACCGGCACCGCTTCCAGGTCCACCCCGTAAGCGAGCAGGTCGGTGACCGATACCGGGTCGGCGAGGGTGTCGAGGGTGCGCAGGTGCAGGTGCACGAACCCCGGCGCCGGGGAGGTGACCAGCACGTCGGGGACCGCGAAGTAGTGCGCCAGCGCATCGCGGGTGGCGTCGCTGTTCCAGTCCCGCAGTGACTGGCCGCCCAGCATCTGCACCTCCACCAGCATCCCGAACTCGGTCAGGGTGGCGGCGGTGACGTTCGGAAACCCGGTTTCCCAAGAGCCCAGGCCGAGGGCGGGCCACATCACCGCGAGTTGGGCGGAGTCGGTGACGATCGCCACGGCCGGTTGCAGTTCGGGTGGGGCGGAGGGGGACCGGTCGGCGGGATCGGGCTGCAGCACCCCGGCCGCGGAACGCCAGCGCCACAGGGTGAATGCCGTCACCGCTGCCGAGCCGCTCCAGATCAGCACATCGGGGGAGATCATCACGCCTCTCCTTCCGGCTTGGCGAGCTCGCAGAACATCCGACACCCCTGGGCATCGGCCGGGGGTGCGGGCGGCTCGGCGCAGAACATCGCGCAGTCCTGAGTGCTCGGCGGCCGGTCCTCGCAGAACATCGCGCACGGAGCCGGGGACGGGTTCGCCACGGCGTCGGCGGCGGGGACGGTGGCCAGCAGCGGCACGAGCACCGCGGTGGCCAGGACAGTGGTTTTGGAGAACATCACAGACCCCCAACAGGGACAGCGATCGGCAACATGGTTTGCGCCGGTCGCACGGAACGAACAGGAGAAGACGGCACGACAGGTGCCGGAACAGGAGGCGCCGCCACCGGATCGGTCACCGACGCCGAAACAGGAGCAGGAACAGGGGTAGGGGCGGGCGCCGGTTCGGGTACCGGTTCCGCAGCGGGATCGGCAGGCGCCACTACCGGAACGGACGCGGGTGCGGGCTCGGGCACCGGTTCGGACACAGACTCCGGTTGTGCCTGGGCGTGGGTGCGTTGGCGGGCCGCGACCCGGAACAACAACGCCAGCCCGTGGGTATCGACCAGCAGCGAGACCGGGGCCACCGCCGCCACCAACGCCGCCGCCCATCCGGGAAGCGGTTGCCCGGCCGCGACCGCATGCACCGAATTCCCGGCGACCGAGACCAGCGCGCCCACGATCAGCACGCCGAGGAAGAAGCGGCGCTCGCCCGGGTGGTGGGCACACACCAGCAGCCCGAAGGTGGCCAGCAGGATCGTGCCGTCCACGATCAGCGGGAACAGCCAGGCGTCGTCGACCGGCATCCGGGCCAGGCGGGCGAGGTCTTCCAGGGTGGAAAACGACAGCCGGAACGCCGCCGCTCCCACCCCGAGGATGATCAGGGCGGCGGACCAGCGCGCCAGACGCATCCCCGCCGACTGATCCGCCGCCCGCATCACGCCGCCTTACCGGACGAGCGGGCCGCCCCCGGATCGGCCGGACCCTGCTTCGCGCCGGAGGTGTCGCCGACGATGCCGGTGGCGCGGATGTTCCAGCCGATGGACTTGAACTCACCTTGGCCGGTGATCTTCGGCTTGACCTGCAAGCCCTCCAACACGATCGGCCGCATCCCCCGGGCCACCTCCGGCGCCGACGGGACCGGCTGCACATCGGCGACGAACACCAGATCGAAACTGGCCTGCTTCGCGTTCGGCGCCGCCGGATCGGTCACCGTCGCCTTCCACAACCGCTTCCCGGTGCCGTTGCCCTCGGCATCCAGGTCCAGACGCTGCCGCTTGGGCGCGTTGCGATCGGAGTTGAACTCCGTCATCGGCGCGACCTCACCCAGCAGGAACAGCCCCATCGGGAACGCGTCATCGAACGAGGGAGTGAACCACAGATCCTTCATAGCCATCTCTGAAACTCCTTGCTGATGTGGTGTTGACCTCTGCACTTTCTGTGTATACGCAACACCGTATACGCAGTTGCGTATACGCACAAGAGGTTTGCGCATACGCAGAAGCAAGCGGGATTGACGCGCATACGCGCAAAGGGGCGTAGCCTGGTCATTTGTGTATACGCAGTTGCGTATGGACAGGCCTACGAGCGAAGGGGCATTCGATGACCGAGCCTGCATACGTCCGGATCGCGGGAGAGATCGCACGCGACATCCGCAGCGGCGCTCTACCCGCACGGACGCAACTCCCCAGCTACGCGGAACTGGCGAAACAGCACAACGTTTCGGAAATCGTCATCCGCAAGGTCAGGGACCTACTCCTGAGCCAGGGACTCGTCTACGCCATCGAACGCCGCGGCTTGTTCGTCGCCGCCCGACCGACCCTGGTTCGGATCTCCCCCGAGCGGCAGATGGAGGACCCCGAGGTGACCTTCGCCAACGAATCAGCTGGCGGAGACGACGAAGTCCGCATCGAGCGCGAGTCGTCGATAGTGCCGGCCGACGCCGAACTGGCGGATATCTTCGGGATCAACCCCGGTGACGACATCGAGCACATCACCGTATCCGCATCCGAGTACGGAAAACCGACCTCGATCTCCGACAGCTACCAACTGCCCGGCACCAACGTTGCCGAAGCCGAGCAGCTGGAAGAGACACTGGCCGACCGGCCACCGTCACCGACACACGCCGTCTGGCTCGAAATCGCCTCCGGCGAACTGGTGAAAACCGTCCACCAGCGGTTCCTCAAGAACGATGGGCAAGTGCTGATGATCTCCGACGTGTCCTACCCGAAGGACCGCTACGACTCGTTCGTGTTCCGCATGAACCTCGAGCCGCAACCCTGACCCGACCCCAAAACAGAACATGGCCCGATCCCCACGCCGAGGACCGGGCCATGTTTCGTTTCCGGCTACGGTTGCCGAACCCACCCTTGCGCGACGTCGGCGAGGTTCCACCAAGACACGTACTTTTCGTCGACACTCTCCAGCGACCAGGCCGCCGACAGCCGATCGAAGAACGCATCGTCCCCGGTTTTGCCGCCCTTGGGCTCGCCCAGGAACACCAGCCGCCGCCCACCGCGCGACTCGAACAGCTCCAACGCTTCCGAGGCCATCGTGTTACCCCAGCCCGGCGGCCAGCACAGGAACAGCACCGCGTCCTCGTCCAGGGCGGCGGCGAACTCGTCGAGACCACCGACCGGGAACCACACGGCAGGCTGCCCGGGGGTTGCCGGGAAGGACGGGTTTGCCGAAGCGTCCGGCGGCTCGGAATCGAACGCCTTCACCGTTACACCCTGGTCTGCCAGTAGCCGCGCCCAGTACCCACGACCGGCGCCCAGCTCGACCACCGTGCGACCGCCCGTGAACGTCTTCACCCACTCCAGCGTCTCGGGAGAGGGGACCGCGTAGGCGTAAGCAGCCTGCAGGATCGTTTGTACGAACCCCAGCCGAACGCTGCCGTTCGCGCTGCCGCCGTTGACCACGCGCCGTGCACCATCGGCGCCCACGGCCGGGCCGACGATCTCCCAATACGGATTGCCGAACTCCGTGGCACCGCCGGTCATGAAGTGCACGAACCGCAGATCGAACGCCGCATCGGCCTCAGGATCACCGGTCCCTGACAGCATCGGCGCGGTATCCAGATACTCGGCGACCTTCGGATACTCCGCCGTCAACCGCGGCCCATCATCGAGCAACGCGGCCAGTTCGGTGCGACGTTCAGGCGAGAGCACGAGACCAGTCATGCCCTCGATTCTTCCGGCGCACAGCACGTTCCGCGAGTGGTTGCCGAATTTCGCCATACAGGATCAAGAGGCGCCGGCGCTGCGCGCCGCCGCCGCACTACGGCGCGCAGCGGCCTTGCTCGTACCTCGCCGCCCGGCGCGCCGGTGCGTCGGCCGCACGCTACGCCAGCACCCACCGATCCGAGATTGCCGAATTTTCGATAACCGAGAAGTGTGGGCACGACGAGAGCCGTACCCGGCCGACCTCCCGCAGTCGAGCACGAATCGGCCGCACCCTGCCCGGTCAACCGGCTGTGGTTCAGTCTCGTGCCAGGTTCTCGGGACTCCGCTTCCGTCCGTAACGCCAGCCCAGGCCGCCACGACTGCATCGAGGTGAAGACTCTCGGGGACATTCTCCAACTGTTGGGCACGATCGTGACGGCTGGTGGCCTGATCTATGCATGGGAGAAGGCCACCCGGCGCCTGTCGGCACTGATGG
This sequence comes from Nocardia sp. X0981, assembly GCF_977089955.1. Taxonomy (NCBI): domain Bacteria; kingdom Bacillati; phylum Actinomycetota; class Actinomycetes; order Mycobacteriales; family Nocardiaceae; genus Nocardia; species Nocardia sp. X0981. Next base: position 2,385,542 of record NZ_OZ372435.1, read on the forward strand.
AAAGCGGCCAACGCCAGATGAACAGCATTCGCGCCGCTCTGACCGGTCGCCGTGACGCGGTAGTTCATGCCATCGTTGCCGAAGCGTCGGCAGAGGGCAGCGCCTCCGTGCGGATTGTGGTGCACCACGTTGTTGATCCGAGCCTGCCTGTTCAACGCCAGATCGAAGGACTCGCGGAGGAGACCCGGCACCTACGGGATGCCATCGCAAACCTGCAAGCGGACATATCCCGGGTCGAGAACGCTCCACGCCTTGAGGCATCGGACGTCGACAAGGCCGTCTCGGCAGCGCTGGACACCTTCAAGTCTGAGCTGGACACCAAAGCCGGGAAAGACTATCTGTGGGCCATCGGGGGAATTGCCTGCACATTCATTGGAATGGCACTGACTCAGACTGCAGCGCTACTCGCTAACTAGGGTCGAGAATTGAGGCGCGACCTTCGGCCGCGTGGCCCTGCTGTGTGATGGCCTGCATTGTGTTCCCGCGCCCCTCCACCGTCAAGGGCGCCTACGGCGTCACTACGTGATGGCTAACGCCACCCTTGACCGTGGAGCCTCTACGCGAGAAAGGCAGGCCCTATGGGGCAGGCGGGGAAGCCAGCCCCCGTATGCGCAGTCCATCACCCAGCAGAGCCAAACCCGTGGAAGCGGCAGGCGGAGACCTGTACGTTGCCGTGATGGATATCAGCGACATGTTCAACGACCTGCACCTGCTCGAAGTCGACGAGCGAAGCCACGGTGCGGCAGCCTTCCGCGATGTCATCGCGGATGAGGCGCAAGCAAACAGTGGCAATGTGAAGATCGGCACCGTGATCGGCGCACTGATCGCTGCGCTCAACACGATCGAAAGGCGAGTGTCCGCCCTCGAAGATGAAATGGATGCACAGTAGGCGCAGTCTGATCTCCACCGGCGCCTTGGAGTCCGCAGTCAGTCCGCAGTAGATACGCACACGACAAACCCCGCCAACGTTGCTAGCGGGGTTTTTCCCAGGTCACGACGATTCACCAACATCTACAAACGATGCCGTGACCTGCAATTATTCAGCTTGCCAACCTTAAAATCCGCCAAGTGTGGGTTCGAGTCCCACTGGGGGCACTGCTGTGCCGCAGGTAGACCGCCGTTTTCGCGGTCTGTTGCGCGACGGCCGCCACCGGATCGTCCGTACCGGCAGACCCCGCCCGGCCCGCCGGCCATGGCGGCGGGCCAGTGCGTATCGGCTGTTTCGGCCGATCGTTTCCGCCTGTCTCCGCATCCGTCCTGTCGGCCGACCCCATGCTTCCCGCAGGGCATGGGGACGCTCCGGTCAGAAATGGACGAGAACCCGGCCCTCGTTTCCCGGATCTGTCTCGATACGCCGGTAGAACTTTTTCAAGCTCGGCTGGGCGAGTTTCGCGAGCACACGGCGCTTCAGGGTTCCGGAACCTTTGCCCGGGATTATCTCCAAACAGCCGGCCTTCTGCGCAGCCGCACGGAAGATCGCGCTACGCACCGCGTTGTCGATATCGCGATCACTCCGGAAAACCGGGTGAAGATCAACTGTCAGTGTCTCGGCCACATTCGACTCCTGAATCCGAGTGAGATGCGCGATCTCATCGTTACTCCTTTCTGGTCATAGTGCCTCTCGATGGCGGATCCAGGTGTTCCCAATGTCAGGAGTGGGCTTGGCTGCTGGTGCGGGATGATGTTCCATCCGTGCGCTATTTCTCTGCCCGGAGGGTTTCGAGTGCGGCGGCCAGGCGAGTGGCGTCGTTCTCGTCGTGCGGGCCGATTGTGAGCGGCAGTTCGGCGGCGCCGCGGTAAGCGGCTCGGCCCGGCGCCGGGTTGTCGATGATGCCGATGATCGGCTGGATCGCATCCTGCGGGCGTTGCCCCAGGAGTTTCCCGAGAACGGCGGCGGCCACCTTCATTCCCATACCGACCTCACCGGCGAAGCTGGAACGGACAAGCCGAGCGGGGCCCCAGGTCATATAGCCGAGCTCGGGATTCCGGGCGGTGGCGAGGATGCCGAGCAGTTCGTTGGCGCGGCGCTGCTGCGCGTTCGATCGTGCGAAGGTGAATCCGTGGACCATCTCCGGATCCGCGAAGTCGATGGCGTCCGCGCGGGCGCCGGGGACCGCGGTGTTGACGACGACCGGTTGCGCACTTGCGCGCAGGAGGTCCGCGAGTTCTGTGACGAGCAGGAACTTTCCGAGGAAGAACAGTGCCCAGGAGGCTTCGTGTCCCTCGCTGGTGGTGTGCCGGCGTTGTCTGATGAACGAGGCCGCGAGTACCAGCGCGTCTATGCGCTCGTGATCTTTCCGTAGGCGAGCGACCACGCGGCGGTTCTCCTCGACGAGGGAGAGGTCGGCCTCGATGAAATCCGTCCGGAGTGTGGCGGGGCGGGTCCGGGGCGCGACGTCCGCGACCAGTGTGTCGAATTTGGCGCGGTTACGACCGACCGCAACCACTCGGTCTCCTTCTGCGAGGTAGTGGCGCGTCAGTGCGGCGCCCATTCCGTCGTCCCCCTGGTGATCACGATCGTCCGCACAACACACTCCTTTTCCGGAACATCTGTTCCGGAAAAGGGTAGCAATACGGAACGTATGTTCCGTATTGCTACGCTGAGCCCATGGCAGCCGGCCGGAAGCAGCGGCGTGACGCCGCGGCGAACAAGGAACGGATTCTGGCCGCGGCCGAAGAAACCTTCCGGCGCCACGGCTTATCCGTCGATATGCGTGCGGTAGCGGCCGCGGCGGGGGTCGGTATCGGCACGCTGTACCGGCATTTCCCCACGAGGGAAGACCTTCTGCGAGCCGTTACCGGAGCCGATTTCGCGGGACTCACGGTGGCGCACCTGCCGGAGGGGGCCGAGGCGATCGAGGGGTTGCGGCAGTTCTTCACCACGACCCTGACCCGGCTCACCGCCAACAAGGCGATGACCGACCTGCTCGCCGCCGGATCCCCCTCCGAAGCGGACCTCGAGCGATGCCTCGCCCACCTGCGCGGCATCGGCCGCGAGGCTGTCGAACGATCCGGTGCCGACCGCACCCTCGCCACGGACGTGACCGCGGAGGACATCGCCTTCCAGTTCCTCGGGCTCATCCGGATCGCGCAGTTGATCACCGAACCGGGTCAGGGTGTGCTCGAGCACCAGGTAGACCTCGCCCTACGGGCCCTGGCGCGATAGACCGGAACCCGAAGCGGCTGTGTAACAAGGCTTTCGGACTCTCCGATGAAGCAGCGGATCCGTACCAGCGGGTCCGGATCAGATACGGAAGGTATGTTTCGAGATGCATCGAGTTTCCCGCGTCACCGTCGCCGCCCTACTATCCGGCGCCGCCCTGTTGCCACTCGCTCCCGCGCAGGCCGCGACCATGCCGCAGCCCGCGGCGGAATCCGTTGCCGTACCTGTCGCTACGACATCGGTCGCGACTCCGATAGGTTCCTCGTCGGCGGATATCTTCTGCGTCGTCATCAAATTCTTGAAGGGTGGCTGGGCGGGCCGTCAAACCGACTGCTCGTTCTGATGAGCGGGGCCCGGGCCATCGCGGAGATGCCCACCCGGATGTGAATGCGGTCCGGCTCTTTGCTCGATTCGCCACCCCGGCCGAATACCGGCTCGTCCGGGGCCTTCGCTCGAGGCGGTGACGGCTCCGAGTCCGCTCTCCTGAGCGCCGTATCGGGGAGCCCGCCGTGGCCGCGTTTCGAGGGTTCGCGATATGCGCACCCGATTCGGGTGGGGTGTCCCGCCCATAGGGGGTACTTTCCCCCTATGACGGAACCGCCTTACAACTACGGGCGCCCTGACCCCCGCTCCCAGGGTTACCCGCCCACGCAGGCCTACTCCCGGCAGCAGGGTCACGCACAGCAACCGCCCGATTACCCGCATCAGGTGGAGTACGGGCACCAGGTCGAATACGGGTCCCGGGCGGACTACCCCGAGGAGTCGTCGAACGAGCCGAAAATCAATCTGGGACGGTTGTGGGCGGGCGGGATCGGTACGGCCGTTGTCGTCGCGCTGGTGATCGTGGTGCTGATCATGCTGGTTCGCGGCATCTTGCGTATTTCGGTCCTCTCCCCGGAGGGCGAGGGCGCCTACGGAACCGTGTCGACCACCTCGTACGCCATCGCCGGAGGTGCCGCCGCTATCGCGGCGACCGGGTTGCTGAACCTACTGCTGGCGCTGATGCCCAGCCCGATGCAGTTCTTCTACTGGATCACCGGGCTGGTGACGGCGTTGGCGACGCTGGTGCCGTTCACCTTGGTGGCCGGCGTCGATGCCAAGATCGCGACGGCCGTGATCAACCTGATCGCCGGGTTGTGCATCATATCGTTGCTCGGTGGGATCGGTTCCGGAGCGCTCATCCGGCGTCCGCAGTCGCAGTACTGATCGCGGCCGGGCGCACCTGGACGAGCTGTTTACCGAGATTGGCTCCGTCGAAAAGTCGTTGCAGGGCGGCGGGGGCATCGGCGAGTCCTTCGACGATGTCCTCCGCCCAGCGCAGCTCGCCCGCCGCCACCCAGCCGGCGAGCTGGGTGAGTGCCGCCGGGAAATCGGCGTGGTGGTCGTAGAAGATGAAACCCTCCATGCGGGCGCGGCGGAAGGCCAGCTGCATGTAGTTGGCGGGGCCCGCGCCGTAACCGGCGGCCGTATAGCCGGAGGAGATGGATCCGCACAGCGCGATCCGCGCGTGTAGGGCCAAGTGGTCGAGGGCGCTCTCCAGTAGCGCGCCGCCCACATTGTCGAAGACCGCGGTGAGACCGTCGGGCGCGAACGCGCGCAACGCGGCCGGAATATCGTCGTCCCGGTAGTTCAGGCAGCTGTCGAATCGGGCGGTATCGCGCACCCACGCGACCTTCTCCGGTGAACCCGCCGTCCCTATCACGCGTGCGCCGAGCAAGCCCGCGATCTGCCCGGCCAAGGAGCCGACGCTACCGGCCGCACCGGTGACCAGTACGGTATCGGAGCCGGTGACCTCCAGTACTCGCCTGACACCCAGATAAGCGGTCAAACCGCTCACCCCGAAAACCGTGAGCATATGGCGGGGATCGACACCCGCGGGCACCGGTTCGACACCGAACAATCCGCCCTGGCGTGCGACGGTGTATTCCTGCCAGCCGAGTTCGCCGAAGACCCATTGCCCTTCCGGTAGCGCGGGGTTGCGGGAGGCGATGACGCGACCCACGCCGCTGCCGCGCATCACCTCGCCCACACCGACCGGTGCGATGTATGTGGTCGCCGGGTTGAGCCAGGTCCGCTGGGTGGCGTCGATACCGAGCCACACCACCTCCACCAGCGCTTCCCCGTTTTCCAGTACCGGAAAGGGTGCGCTCTCCTCGGCGAAGGTGCCGGCGGTGATCCCGGCGGCCGGCCGCTCGCGGAGAACGATCCGGCGGAAACTGCGGTCGGTCACGACGGGCAGTGTCCACCATCGCTGCGGTTCGTGTCAGCTTCTTTTCCGCGTCGTACAGCCGCTGTCCGGGGAGGCCGGGGTATTGCGTTCATCATGATCGCAACCCGTGTCGTGGCGGTGGTCGCGCCGTAGCCTCGGATCTCCGGTCCAGGTTCGGGAGCACACCGTCATGATCAAATTACTCGTATTCACTCTTGTGGGACTCGGCGCGCAGATCGTCGACGGCACTCTCGGAATGGCCTTCGGTGTCACCGCGACGACACTGCTCGTGCTCAGTGGTACGGGCGCTGCCCACGCCAGCGCGGCGGTGCACTTCGCCGAGGTGGCCACCACCCTGGCCTCGGGGGCCTCGCACTGGCGCTTCGGCAATATCGACTGGCGGACGGTGCTACGGCTCGGGGTGCCGGGCGGTGTGGGCGCCTTCCTCGGCGCGACGGTGCTCTCCCGGATCTCCACTGAATCCGCCGCACCGGTCACCGCGGGCATCCTGCTGGCGATCGGTGTCTTCCTGGTCATCCGTTTCTCGTCGCGGCCGCCGAGCTTCGCCCCTTCGGAGGAGACCGCGCATTCGGCGAAGTTCCTGTCCCCGCTCGGCCTGTTCGGCGGCTTCATCGACGCCAGCGGCGGCGGTGGCTGGGGACCGGTCACCACCAGCACCCTGCTGACCACCGGTAGGACGGCGCCCCGCACCGTCATCGGTTCGGTGAGCGCGTCGGAATTCATCGTATCGGCGGCCGCGAGCGTCGGCTTCCTACTGGGGCTGGGCTCGGAATTCTTCGACAACCTGCTGATCATCGCGGGTCTGGCACTCGGTGGTGTGCTGGCGGCGCCGCTGGCGGCATGGCTGGTGAGCCGGGTGGCACCGGCCGTCCTCGGTACCGGGGTCGGCGGTCTGCTGGTGCTCACCAACTCGCGCACCTTGTTCGAATTCTTCGATATCGAAGGTGCTTTGCGCACCCTCACCTATGTGTTGATCGTGGTGGCGACCATCGTGCTCACCGGTTACGCGTGGCGTAAGAGCCGTCGCGCCGCGGCCGTGGAAACCCCGGACGCCGTGGAAGCCCCGCCGACGCCGAGGGGTGCGGCGGGTACGTCCGTCGTGGGCGACGCCGACGGCGCAGCGAGCGCACCGGAAACCGCGCAGGTGCCGGCCGGGTAGGTTCGACAGGCCGGTTCCGTCTGCGGTGCGGGTAACCGGTGCGGAAGGAGACCACGCCCGGTACCCGGAGGAAAGTCCGGGAGCCGGGCGCGATGGTGTGGAGCGGCATCCTCGTCCGTCGCCGCCCGCGCTGCGGGGTGCGGAACGCGGCGGCGCGTCGCGGTCAACGGTTCGTCGCAGCGGCCTCGTTCGGTATCGGAGCCCGGCCGCCGGCCCGGCCCGGGGCCCACGCGCCCAGCGCGAAAGCCATCACCACGGTCAGGATTCCCAGCGCCAGCGAGGCCTGCTGGGCGCCGTGCGCGAAGGCTTCCTTGGCGAAATCGGCGAGCGGGGCGGCCACCGGCCCCGCCCGTTCGGTGACCTCCAGCGCGGCGGCCAGCGAATCACCGACCGGTCCCCGGGCCGCTTCGGGCAGGCTGGGCAGCGCCGGGGCGATCTTGTCCGCGTAGCCCACGGCCAGGATGCTGCCGGAGATCGCGATACCGATGGCCGCGCCGACTTCCCGGGAGGCATCGTTCACCGCGGAGGCCACCCCGTGCTTCTCCGGGGGCGTGCCGTTGATGATGGCGGCCGTGGCCGGGGCGGTGCACAGGCCGAGACCGGTACTGAGGATCAGCAACGGCCAGAGCACGTCGAGGTAATCGCTGTCCACCGTGGTGCGGGAGACCAGGATGAGCGCGCTGCCCACACACAGCAGGCCGAAGAAGGTGGGCAGCCGCAGTCCGAAGCGTTCGGCCAGCCGGGGCGCGAAGATCGAGATACCGATGAGTGGCGCGATCATCGGCGCCATCGCCACCGCCGACATGAGCGGGGAGTACCCGAAGATCAACTGCATGTACTGGACGAACAGCAGGAAGTAACCGAACGCCACCAGGAACTGCACGCCGACACTCACCGCCCCGCTGCCGAAGCCGCGGTCGGCGAACAGGCGAACGTCCAGCAGCGGATGCGATACCCGCAGTTCCACCGTCGCGAAGCCGATTCCCGCGAGGATTCCGGCGCCGAAAAGTGCGAGTACCAGCGGATCGCCCCAGCCGCGCACCGGCGCCTCGATAGCGCCCACCACGATGGCGCCGACGGCGACCGCGGCGGTGATCCCGCCCCAGAAGTCCAGTGGCGGGCGGGTGTCGTCGACCGATTCCGGGACGGTGCATCCGGCCACGGCCAGTACCGTCCCGGCCGCCGTCATCGCGATGAAGATCGCTTGCCAGGACCAGATCTGCAGCAGCAGGCCCGAGCCGAGAATTCCCAGTACCGCGCCGCCGCTGACCACCCCGGCCCACAGCCCGACGGCCACCCCGCGGCGTTCCGGAGGGAAACCGCCGGTCAGCAGGGAAAGGGTGGACGGCATGACCAGCGCCGCGCCGACGCCCGCGAGCGCCCGTGAGGCGATGAGCCACTGCGGTGCGTCCAGGAGAAGCGGGACGGTGGAGGCCAGGGCGAAGACCACCAGACCGGCCACCATCATGATCCGGCGGCCGTACCGGTCACCCAGTGCGCCGGAGAAGAGGACCAGGCAGGCGAGCGCGAGGGTGTAGCCGTCCACGACCCAGGTGAGTTGCTGCTGGGTGGCGCCGGTATCCGCGGCGATCTCGGGGAGTGCGGTGTAGAGGGCGGCCATGGCGGCGATAACCAGTGCGACCGCCATCGAGGAGAGGGCCAGTAGCCAGATATGGGCCCGGGACAGGGTCGCAGACGTCATGGTCACCTCTCGGCAGGAGGAAACAAGCAGTTGCTCCCACGATCAGAGCATAATTCCCCAGGCCCGCGACCAGTGATCTCCATCACTCCTGTGGGATCGTAGGAGCGCTTCGCCGCGCACGCCGGAAGAGGTGGCGGCCGTCCGGCAGCTCATGCACTGGTCTTCACCTGCGGTGTCGGAGCAATCGGCCGCATCGCCGCGGCCCGCGCGTGGCTACCCTGGGGCGAGTGAAGGCAGATACCGCGCTCCTGGTCCCGGTCACCGCCGATCTCGACGACATCACCGCCGTCGGCCCGGAAGACGATACGCCGGATACCGCGCCGATCTGGGAATCGGTACGCGAGTGGTACCGGCTGGGCAGCACCCCCGCGATCCAGATCTGCCTGCGCCGTAACGGTCGGGTGGTGCTGAACCGTGCGATCGGCCACGGGTGGGGCAACGCACCGGGCGACGGGCCGGAGGTCGAGCGAATTCCGGTTACCACGCAGACGCCGTTCTGCGGGTTCTCCACCGCGAAAGGCGTTTCCGCCGCGGTGATGTTCATGCTGATCGAAGAGGGCGCCTTCGGGTTCGACGATCCGGTCGGCGACTACATTCCCGAGTTCGCGGCGAACGGTAAGGGAGCCATCACCATCGGCCAAGTACTCACCCATACGGCCGGGGTCCCGTTCGTGACCCCGCCCTACCGCGGCCACGAACTCGTCTTCGACGAAGAGCTGTGCCTGCGTTTCCTGGCCGATGCGAAACCCAGCTATCCGGCCGGCCGGTTCCGTGTCTATCACGCGCTGACCAGTGGGCTCATCCAGCGGCTGCTGGTGCAGCGGGCCACCGGCAAACGGATCCGCGATCATCTGGCCGAGCGGGTGCTGGAACCATTGGGGTTCCGCTGGACGAATCTGGGCGTGCGGCCGGAAGACGTCGACGCGGTGGTGCCGAGTGTGAAAACCGGGCCGCCGCCCTCGTGGGCCGCCGCGTTCATCGCGGGTAAGGCACTCGGCGGAGGATTCGCCAAGGACGCGGTGAACCGGGAATCGAATCGGGCCTTCCTGACCGCCGAACTCCCCTCGGGGAATCTGGTGACGACCGCCGCGGAACTTTCCCGTTTCTACGAAATCCTCGCGCGGGGCGGGGAACTCGACGGAGTTCGTTTCCTGCGGCCGGAGACCGTCCGCGAGGCGGTGCGGCCCGCGCCCCGCGTGCCCGGGATCGCCGGGCGGGTGAGCCGGGCCGGCTACGAACTGGGCGGTCACCGTTCGAAATTCGGCCGCGATACCGCCGCGCATTTCGGGCGCAGTGGTTTCACCACCCAGTACGGCTGGGCCGATCCGGCGCGCGGGCTCAGCGGGGCGATCCTCACCAACGGTAAATCCTCGCTCGACGGTAAGCGCCCCTGGCAACTCGTCGCGCAGATCTCGGCCGCGTTCCCGCCGCTGGATCCGGCGGAGCGGGTTTTCGATCTCTGAGTTCCGGTGGGGTCAGCGCACGATCGAGGCGATATGGTGCCGCAGCACCCGCGTGGCCGAATCGTCCGGGGCCCCGTGCGGATAAACGGTTTCGAAGGCCAGCCCACCGAGTAGGGTGGCCAGTCGTTCCGTTTCCAGTTCGATCTCCTCGACCCCCACTCGGGCCAGCGCCTCCGCGAGTGTCGTCCGGTCGCGCTTGCCCATCCAGGCCGTTTCCGTGGCCATTCCGTCGACCCGGTGTGCGCCTGTGACGAGCTCGGTGCGCACGAGCAGGTCACGGCGATCACCGGTATCGAGGAGCAGGGCGCGGGCAATCGCTTCGAGATGGTCGCGCCGCTCCGCCACGGAGGTGGGGCGGGTAGTGCCGATCGCGGCCAGCAGACGATCCCGGCGGAGTTGGAGCTCTTTGGCCGCTGTCATCAGCAGGCCGTAACGGCTACCGTATTTCGCGCGCAGAACGCTCGAGCCGACCCCGGAACGGTCGGCCACGCGGCGCGGGGTCGTTTCGGCCACCCCGCGGCTCGCCACCAGATCGAATACGGCCTCCAGAGCGGCATTTCGTTCGTCGTCCACGGTGGACCATCTTCGCGCTCGCGGTATACGGGTCGCTACGGGGTGACCGATATGTGGGGGATGGGCCGGTCACCGACAGCTGGGTCACCAATAGGTGCCGGGAACCAACCGGGCGGCGCGTCGCAGAGTGGCCCGGGTGCCACGGACCACACGGACACCGGCCCGCGGAAGTGGCCCGGCGGCCCGGTCACGGCGGCTCCGCAATGGGGTATCGGTGGCCGGGAGGTCATGGGCAACGGTGGGAGACGGTGTGCGCGAGCCGGCCGGGGCCGGTTCGCTCCGGGTGCCGCGGGCGGCCGGGGAATCGGGCAGCATCCGGTAGTAGCGGTGCAGGACGGCATCGCGCAGGCGGGGGGCGAACAGGGCGCCGAATTCGCCGAGGGTGCCGACCGGGACATCGATGCGCCGGGGCCGTTCGGTGAGTGCGCGCACGATGGTGGCGGCCGCCCATTCCGGGGATTCGGCGCGGCCCTGATCGCCGGAGGGAGCGATCATGGGCGTGCGGACCAGCGGCATATGGATGGTGGTGAAGGTGACCCCGTCGGCCATCGTCTCCACCGCGGCCACCTCGGCGAACTTGTCCAGGGCCGCTTTGCTCGCCAGATAGGCGGAATAGCGCGGCGTGGCCACCTGGACCCCCGCGCTGCTGATATTGACGATATGACCGAATTTGCGCTCCCGCATCTGCGGTAGCAGGGCCAGGGTGAGCCGGAGAGCGCCGAAGTAGTTGACCGCCATGGTGCGTTCGTAATCGTGCAGCCGGTCGGTGGACCGGTGGATGGCGCGGCGGATGGAACGACCGGCGTTGTTCACCAGCATATCCACTCGGCCGTGTTCGCCCAGGAGCTTGCTCAGGACCACCTCTACCGAGGTGGAGTCGGTGATATCGCAGGGGTAACCGTAGGCCTCGCCGCCGGCGCCCCGGATCTCGTCGACGACCGCGGCGAGTTCGTCCTCGCGCCGGGCGAGCAGGAAGACGACCGCACCCTTGCGCGCGACAGCGTGGGCCGCGGCCCGGCCGATCCCGGAGGACGCGCCGGTGATGAGGATATGCCGTCCGGTGAGATCGCGTTTCGCTTCGCTCATGAACCGCCCCTTTGTACAGGTCTTTCCGCTGAACTTACTCCAAAGTAAGAAAGCCTGCCAGGTAAGCGGGCCATTCGAAAACGGGTTCGATTCCAACCGTCGAAATTCGAACATATGTGCGATAATGCTTGCTATGACGGACGATCGGATGGCGGATATCTATGCCGCGGTGCGGCTCGGCGGTGAAGATCGGGAGGCGGCGCGCCAGGCGCTGCAACTGCTGTGGGATCAACTCGGCACGGACGGGGAACCGTTGTACCGGAGCGTGGTCGCCCATCATCTGGCGGATGTCCAGGACACACCCGAAGGGGCGCTGCTCTGGGACATCCGGGCCCTCGATTCGGCCTTCGTGCCCGGCGTCCCCCTGGGTGAGGACCTGCTTGGGTTCCTGCCGTCGCTGTATCTCAGCCTCGCCGACAGTCACCGGCTGGTGGGCGATTTCGATATGGCGCGGATGCAACTGGCGCTGGCCCGGGGGCATGCGTCCGTCCTCGCCGACGACGCCTACGGACGGGTGATCCGAGCCGGTGTGGATCATGTGGCGACCCTGCTCGACGCCGAATCCACCGAACGAGTGGCCTGCTGACGCGCGGCAGCGGACGGCGCACCGGCCCGGTCGTCCCGTACGCCGAACTGCACGCGCATTCGGCGTTCGGTTTCCTCGACCCGACCGGCCGGTGGAGACGGCTGTTCCGCAAGCCGAAGCCCTGGCCGGCGCGGGTGCCCTCGGCGGACCGGGTGCTTCCGGCGAGAAGCGCTGTGGGCGGCCGCGGGGGGAGCGCTCCGATCGGCTACCCGGAACCGGCGCATCGACGAGCGCGCCCCCTCTCTCCGGAATGAGCGAACTGGAGCATGCCGCCGCGGACATCTGGGCGCCCGGGGGCTCGCCGGCCACCGGCGCGAGGCGGAATGTACGGGGACGTCCGGTGGATCGTCGATCCCTTCGCCGGCAACGACATACGAACCCGTCGAATCCGGCCCGCGCGCTGTTGTTTCCCGGCGAACCACCGGAATCGCGCATTACGCTGCCAGCATGCGAACGCTCGGCGTGTTGTCTCTGGTGGTGTGCGGGTCGGTACTGCTGGCCGGATGCGGGGGAACCGAGTCCGCCTCCACGAGTGCGGATCAGACGGTTTCCTTCGAAGGCGGCGCGCCCGCGCCCGCCGCGACTCCGGGTATCCGGGTGCAGAAGGCGCCGAGCCAGGAGCGGGCTCCCTCGCCCGCACCGGATGTCCCGGAGGACACGGTGCGCAAAGAAGTGGTCACCGGCACCGTGGACCTCACCGCCGAAGACCCGGTAGCGGTCGCGCAGACCCTGGCCGGCCGGGTGCTCGCGCTGGACGGCCGGATCGATCAGCGCACCGAGAATCCCGGGACCGACGATGCCGAGCCGCATGCCAATTTGATCATCCGGATCCCCGCCACCGAAACCGACGCGTTCATCGACGGGCTCGGCGATCTCGCCGAGGTCACCGAAATCAGCACCAGTCGTGAGGATGTCACCCTGCAGTGGCAGGACCTCGACGCCCGGATCACCGCGCTTCGCGCCTCCGTGGACCGGCTGCGCGATCTCATGGCACGCGCCGCGAACACCGCCGATCTGATCGCCGCGGAAGAGGCTCTCGCCGACCGGCAGGCCGAGCTGGACAGTCTCACCGGGCAGCGTCGTTACCTCGACGATCAGATCGCCCTGTCCACACTCGTCATCGATATCGGCACCGTCGCCGAGAAATCCGGTGATCCGGGCCCGAGCAACTTCTGGGACGGCGTGCTCGACGGCTGGAATTCACTGCTCGACTGGCTGAAAGGCGCGGTGGTATTCGCCGGGCAGGCGGTGCCGTGGCTCGTATTCGTCGCGGTGATCGGCGGTATCGCCAAAGTCTTCGCCGGACTGATCCGCCGCCGGTCCCGTCAGGATGATACCGCCGGTCGCCCGGCCGAGCCGCGATCCGAGACGGCGTCCGGGAAACCCCCCGTCTCCGCCGCGGCGACGGAGCAGGCCGACAAAACCGCCGGCGTATCGGACGCCTCCTCCGCGGGCACACCGGATTCTCCTGGTAAAGGCAAACCGGAAGCCGGCCGGACGAACACCGGACCCGGCGATCTGCCGGGCGAATAACCGCGGCCCCGGGACCGGTCGCGCCCACCTGTGGGCCGCCCCTCGACCACACGGGTCACTTCAGGCAGTACACCGAGGTGACCACCGCGTACATCGACAGCTCGTCCGGATCGTCGGCGGAAGCGATGACCATGGTCATCGCCCGGCCTTCGTCCGACCGCAACGCATAGGAGACATAACCGAGTAGTTCGCCACCGTGACCCCATACGGAGTCGCCGCACGGCGGGTCGAAGCGTTGCAGGCCCAGGCCGTAGTGGAAACCCATCCCGCCCATCGAAACGGTCCGCCGCATCTCCGTCAGCGCGTGCGGGCTGGTCAACCCGCCCGACAGCAGCGCGGTGAAGAACGTCTCGAGATCAGCGGTCGTGGAGATCATCTCCCCGGCCGCCCAGTCCAGTGACGGGTTCATCCTGGTGACCTCGGTCCGTTCCCCGTCGATGGTGCGGTAGGCGGCGAGCGCGGGCCGTGGGATACCGGGGTCGTCGCCGGGAACGGTGGTGGCGGTCAACCCCAGCGGAACGAGAATACGGTCGCGGATCTCGGTGCCGTAGGAGCGGCCGGTGACATGTTCGATCAACAGGCCGAGCACGATGTAGTTGGTGTTCGAGTAGCGGAACCGGGTACCGGGAGCGAAGTAGGGGTCGTGGCGCAGTGCCGTGGCCAGCAACTCCCGAGGTCGGTAGGAGGCGAACCGGTCCTTCCCGCGCCACCGGTTGGTCGACATACCTTGTTCTTTCATGTAGTCGTACAAACCGCTGGTGTGGTTGAGCAGCTGACGTACGGTGATCTGCTCGCCACCGGGAATCGGGTCGGGCAGCTGTCCGGCGATCGGCGCATCCAGCTCGATCCGGCCCTCGTCGACCAGTTGCAGTACGACGGTCGCGACGAAGGTCTTGGTGATACTGCCGATCCGGAACCGGGTCGCGGGGCCCGGTTCGGCGTCCTGATCGACGCCACTGCCCGCCGCGACGATATCCCGACGGCCGTCGTGGTCGGAGACTCGTAGCACGATATCGCTGTCCGCCAGCCGCGCCGCAGCTGCGGTGATACCCGTTGTCACCTGATCCCGGGCGGTGACCAGCGCCAGCGCCGCCACTGTCAGCGTCGTGACGACGATGGCGCTCGAGACGATCCCGAAACGGAAGAACTTCTGCCTCATGGGTTTCGACGCTAGAAATCGCACCCGGCCGCGGCGAGGGTGTACACCTGCCGCCCGAGGTGCGGAAAACCCCACCGGGAAGCTGCGGTTGTGCCCGCCGAGCCGGGTGGACGGCACTACTGTGTGTGGCCGTCACGCTCCATAGCTTCGAAATATGCCTCTTGCAATGGAATCGGCCGACGAGTTGACAGGTGTCGCTGCCTGGGCGGTCGGCCTGATGGAACGACTCGGCGGACTGGGTGCGGGCGCAGCCATCGCCCTGGAGAACCTCTTCCCGCCACTGCCCAGCGAGATCATTTTGCCGCTGGCCGGTTTCACGGCGAGCAAAGGACAGTTCTCGCTGGTGGAGGCGCTCGGCTGGACCACTCTCGGTTCCGTGGTCGGTGCGCTGGCACTATACGGCCTGGGCGTGCTGCTCGGCCGTGATCGGCTACGGGCGATCATCGATCGGATGCCGCTGGTGCAGTTGTCCGATTTCGATCGCACCGAGGAATGGTTCGCCCGGCACGGTGGTAAAGCCGTTTTCTTCGGTCGTATGATCCCGATCTTCCGTAGCCTGATCTCCATCCCGGCCGGAGTAGAGCGTATGCCGATCGGACGATTCACCGTGCTCACCACCGCCGGCAGCTCGATCTGGAACTCGGTCTTCGTACTGTCCGGGTACTTCCTCGGGGAGAACTGGCCGGTGGTGGAGACCTACGCGGGTTTCGTGCAGAAACTCGTGATTCTCGTGGTACTGGTGGCTGTCGCGGTGTATTGCGTGCGGGGGTGGACCCGGTACCGGCGGACCCGGCAAGTGAGAATATGACGATGAGTACCTGGTCGCGGCCCGGCGGTGCCCGCCGCTGCGCCGCTGTGCTCAGCGGCACTCTGTTCGGTGTGGGCACGGTTGTGCTCGACCTGGCCGCCGTGGTGGCCGGGTTGTTCGATCCGCGCCATGTGCGGAGAGTGGTCGGTCTGGAACGGCGCAGATTGGGTCTGCTCCTCGGGGAACCGCCGGCCGGAGAACCCAGCGGCCGGCGCGCGGCCGGGTATCTGAGCCTGCGGATCGGGCTCGGGTCGCTGGGGGGTGTGGTACTCACGCTGCTCGGCGCGGGGATCGTGGTCGGGACGGCGCTCGTCTACGGCGCGTCGACAGGGGCGGCGGTGCCGGTGCTCGACGCCCCTGAACCCGGGCAGATCAGCTGGAAAACAGTGGCTGTCGTCGTGCCGCCGGGTATGGTTTTCGCTTTCCTCGCGGTGCAGGGGTTGCTGGGTGTCACCCGGGCCGAGGCGTGGGCGTGGCGGGTTCTCGCGCGCCCGGCGCCGGATGAACTGGCCGAGCGGGTCGCCCAGCTGACCACCACTCGTGCCGAGGTGGCCGAGGTGATCGACGAGGAACGGCGCCGTATCGAACGTGATCTGCACGACGGCGTTCAGCAGCGGGTGGTCGCGCTGTCGATCCTGCTGGGTCGGGTGAACCGCGAAACCGATCTCGGCGTACGAGCCGAGCTGCACCGACGCGCGCTCACCGAGACCGGGCACCTGCTCGGCGAGCTCCGCGACGTTTCGTGGCGGATCTATCCGGCGATGCTGGCTCGCGACGGATTGCCCGCCACTCTGGAGGCGCTGGCCGACCGCACACCGCTGCCGACACGTCTCGATATCGACTTACCGGTACGCCCACCTCGACCGGTCGAATCGGCCTGCTACTTCACCGCCAGCGAAGCAGTCACCAACTCTATCAAGCACTCCGGCGCCGGTACGCTCGAGATCTCGGCCCGGTACACCGGCGATACGCTGTGGCTGCGCGTAGGCGACGACGGTTGCGGTGGTGCCGATCCGGCCGGGCACGGCCTGTCCGGTATCGCGGCCAGGATCAAAGCGTTGGACGGTACGTTCACCGTCGTTTCCCCGGCCGGTGGGCCGACGACCATCACTGTGGAGGTGCCGTGCGGATAACTCTCGCGGAGGACTCGGCGCTCCTGCGGGAAAGCCTGGTGCAGCTGCTCACGGCCGAAGGTCATGAGATCGTCGACTCGGTCGGCACCGCGGTCGAACTGCTCCACGCCGTCCGGCTGCGTCCACCGGACCTGGTGGTCGCCGATGTGCGGATGCCGCCGGACCACAGCGACGAGGGAATCCGGGCCGCCCTGGAGATCCGCCGCGCCCGGCCCGAGATCCCGGTCCTGGTTCTCTCCCAGTACGTCGAACGCCGATACGCGGCCGAATTCCTGACCGGCGCGGGCGGCGTG
Source organism: Nocardia sp. X0981 (assembly GCF_977089955.1). NCBI lineage: Bacteria > Bacillati > Actinomycetota > Actinomycetes > Mycobacteriales > Nocardiaceae > Nocardia > Nocardia sp. X0981. Next base: position 2,402,430 of record NZ_OZ372435.1, read on the forward strand.
GGTTATCTGCTCAAGGACCGTATCGCCGCGATCGACTCCTTTCTCGATGCCGTAGCTCGCGTCGGTGCGGGTGGTACCGCCTTCGACCCCGAGGTGGTACGGCAACTGCTGCAGCACAGCCGCGCCGGTTCCCCGATCGAACGGCTCACCACCCGCGAACGCGAAGTACTCGAACTCATAGCTCAGGGCCTGAGCAATGCGGCGGTCGGCGAACGCCTCCACATCACCCGCAGCGCGGTCGAAAAACATATCAACGCGATATTCACCAAACTCGACCTGCCCGGCGGCGAAGCGCACAACCGGAGAGTGCTGGCCATCCTGGAGTACCTACGTGCCCAATCGGAGGGGTGAACGACCATGGCCCGGACCGTCCGCGCGATGATCAAACCGAACAGCCGCAAGGGCCCGCTGGTCGAATCCCTGCCGGACGGCACACTGCAACTCTGGGTGCGGGCGCCGGCCGTGGAGGGCAAAGCGAACAAGGCCGCCGCCGAACTGCTGGCCGCGCACTTCGGGGTTCCCAAGAGTGCGGTCCGGCTCACGGCCGGGTCGACCTCCCGGCACAAACGGTTCGAGATCGACGAGTGACCCGCCGACCCTAGACCGCCCCGGCGAACCCGTGCTGGCGCCACGCCTCGTACACCGCCACCGCCGCCGCGTTGGCCAGATTCATCGACCGCCGGCCCGGCAGCATCGGAATACGAACCTCCCCGGTGATGTGCTCGTCGGCGAGTACCTCCGGCGGCAACCCGGAGGGCTCGGCGCCGAACAGCAGTACATCGCCGGGCCGGTAGGCGATAGCGGTATGCGGGGTCGTGGCGCGGGTGGTGAACGCGAACACCCGTTCGGGGTGCAGGTGCGCCCATGCCGCCGGCAGGTCGGGATGGACGGTCACCGAGGCCAGATCGTGGTAGTCCAGCCCCGCCCGGCGCAGCTTCGCCTCCGACATATCGAACCCGAGAGGTTCGACGAGGTGCAGCTCACTTCCCGTTCCGGCGGCGAGCCGGATGGCATTGCCGGTGTTACCCGGGATGCGCGGCTCGTGGAACATCAGCTTGAACACAGCAGGCCAGCTTGTCATGGGAAACCGCCCGCCACAGCGGCGGGTGCGGTCATCCGCGCCGCCCCCGGACAGGTGCCCGGGACTACGGGAATCGCCCCGCGATCGATACCTCCCACGTGGGCACCGCCTAGGCTGCACGAGCGTGCGGCGAGCCCGCCCACTCTGCACTCGACCACCGTTGATGGTCGAATGGGCTGTCCGATTATTTCCGGAGGGAGAATCATGGCCGTGTTACAGGGCCACGGGGGTGCGGGGGACGAGGCGTCCGGGGTGGGTGAACCGGGTGGTGCGCCGGAACAGCTGAGCCGGCAGCTGGCGAACCGCCATATCCAGCTCATCGCCATCGGCGGGGCCATCGGGACCGGGCTGTTCATGGGATCGGGAAAGACGATCTCGCTGGCCGGCCCCTCGGTGATCCTCGTCTACATGATCATCGGATTCTTCCTGTTCTTCGTCATGCGGGCCATGGGAGAACTGCTGCTGTCGAACTCGGGGTACAAATCGTTCGCCGATTTCGCCGGTGACCTGCTGGGACCGTGGGCCGGCTTCTTCACCGGCTGGACATACTGGTTCTGCTGGGTCGTCACCGGTATCGCGGACGTGGTGGCGATCGCCGGGTACGTGGCGTTCTGGTGGCCGGACCTGCCACTGTGGCTTCCCGCCCTGGTCTGCATCGTCGTGCTGCTGGTGCTGAACCTGCCCACCGTCCGCGCGTTCGGGGAGACCGAGTTCTGGTTCGCGCTGATCAAGGTGATCGCCATCGGCGCGCTGATCGTCACCGGTCTGGTCATGGTCATCACCGGATTCACCGGTGACAGCGGCAGCACCGCCTCGCTGGCCAATCTGTGGAACGACGGCGGTTTCTTCCCGACCGGCCCGATGGGCTTCGTCGCCGGCTTCCAGATCGCCGTCTTCGCCTTCGTCGGTATCGAGCTGGTGGGTACCACCGCCGCCGAGACCAAGGATCCGGAACGCACCCTGCCGCGCGCGGTGAATTCCATTCCGCTGCGAGTGCTGCTGTTCTACGTCGGCGCGCTGATCGTGATCTGCGCGGTGACCCCGTGGCGCCAGGTCTCCGCCGACGCCAGCCCGTTCGTGGCCATGTTCTCCCTGGCCGGCCTCGGTATCGCGGCGAGCGTGGTGAACTTCGTGGTGCTCACCAGCGCCACCTCCAGCGCCAACTCGGGTATCTACTCGACATCGCGCATGGTGTACGGCCTGGCCGGCGACGGTAACGCGCCGTCGTTGTTCGGGAAGCTGTCCCGGCGCCGGGTGCCGGCCAACGCGCTGCGCTTCTCGTGCGCGTTCCTGCTGATCGGGGTGGTGCTGCTGTACGCCGGGCAGTCGATCGTCGAGGCGTTCACCGTGGTCACCACGATCTCGTCGCTGTGCTTCATGTTCGTCTGGACGATGATCCTGGCCAGCTACCTGGTGTACCGGAAGCGCCGCCCGCATCTGCACACCACCTCCACGTTCAAGGTGCCCGGTGGTATCCCGATGGTCTGGGCGGTGCTGGCGTTCTTCGCCTTCCTGGTCTGGGCGCTCACCCAGGAGAGCGACACTCTGCAGGCCCTGCTGGTGACCCCGGTGTGGTTCGCGGTACTGGGCGTGGCCTACCTGGTGGTCCGGCGCAGCCCGCACCACCAGGCCTTGCGTGAGCAGCACCGGGAGAAGGTGCGCGCCGAAACCGCCGCATTGCGCTGAGCCGGGTCGTATCACCGGCCGGATCGGGCGGTGGCGTCAGCCGGTCGGCCGGGCTGCGCGGCGCCGCCCGTAGGCCCACCGGCCGCACCGGCCGGTGGTGCGTGCCGCCCGCACCCGGGCCGCTCGCGAAGGCCTCGCCTGGGAATTCGGTCCACGGGCCCGGGAGTACGGGCCGCTCGTGCAGACCCGACCCACCGGATCTGGAACAATCGCCCCCGTGACCGACGCCGTGACCCCGACCGACGACGATCCCGGCACCGGCAACAGCTCGGCCGGTTTCCTCCGCTGCCATCTGCCGATGGTCGTGGTGGTAGCGGTGATCCTCGTGGCGGTCGTCTTCGTCGCACAGGACCGCTGGCGCCGTGGCGCGTTGTTCTTCGGTGGTGCCACGCTGATCGCCGCCGCGTTCCGGCTGTGCCTGCCGACCGTGCGGGTGGGGCTGCTCGCGGTACGCAGCAAACCGTTCGATGTAGGGGCGCTGACCCTGCTGGGCGGCTCAATCGTCTTCCTCGCGGCCACCATCAACACGCTCGGGGTGAGCTAGGCGTACCTCCGCTCCGGCCGTGCGCGGCTGGGGATGGGCTCCGCCCAGCTGTGTTGCTCGGGCGTACCTCCGCCTCCGCTCCGGCCGTGCGCGGGCTGGGCCTCGGTCGGCGCGTTGCGGGGTCAGCGGCTGGTGCGGGCCAGGTTCATCGTCTGGACCAGCAGTTTTCCGATGGCCGCTGCCTCGGTGAGGAAGGCGTCGTGGCCGTCCCGGGAAGAGATGATCTCGAAATGCCGGCAGCCGGCCAGGCCCTCGGCCAGCTCTCGCTGGGTGTGCAGCGGGTACAGCCGGTCCGAATCGATACCGCCCACGATGCACGGCACCGTATTCGCGGCCATCGCGGCCGTCGTCCCGCCGCGACCGCGGCCGATATCGTGCCGGTTCATCGCCTCGCTGAGCAGTACGTAGGTGGCCGGATCGAACCGTTTACACAGTTTCTCGGCCTGGTACTCGAGATAGCTCTGCACCGCGTAGCGGCCGCCGTCCCACGGATTCTCGCCGGGCTGCGGGTTGTTGGCGAACCTGCTGTCCAGTTCGGCCTCGGTGCGATAGGTCAGATGGGCGATCCGCCGGGCGATTCCCATTCCGGTCATCGGCGCGCGACCGGTGCCGTGGTAGTCGCCGCCCTGCCAGTCCGGGTCGCCGGTGATCGCGGCGATCTGGGTGGTCTGGGTACCGATCTGGTCGGCGGTGGCGCGGGCGCCCACGGCCAGGACGAGGGCGGCGGCCAAGCGATCGGGCGCCCCGAGCATCCATTCCAGCACGCGCATCCCACCCATGGAACCGCCCACCGCTGCGGCCAGACGGTCGATCCCGAGTAGATCGAACAGTCGTACCTCGGCGCTCACCTGGTCACGAATGGAGATCTCCGGGAATCGCGACCCCCAGGGGGCGCCATCGGGCGCCGCCGAGGCGGGACCGGTGCTGCCCTGGCATCCGCCGAGCACATTGGTCGCCACCACGCACCATTCGTCGGTATCGATCGGCGCGCCCGGGCCCACCATCCCGTTCCACCATCCCGGCTGGGGATGGTCCGGGTCCGGATCGCCCGCCACGTGGGAGTCGCCGGTCAGCGCGTGCTCGACCAGCACCACGTTGTCCTTGGCCGGCGCGAGCTCGCCCCAGCGCTGTACGGCCAGCCGCACCTCCGGCAGCCGGGCCCCGTTCTCCAGGGTGAGCGGACCGATATCGACGAAACCGAGCCGGCCGTCGGGTGGCGGTAACTGGGCCACGGACCGGTCCGTGGTCGGTTCGGTGCCCACCTTCACGCGATGGCTTCCACTGGAGCGGCGGTACGGCGCGGTGATGTGCGAAGCGTATGAATCACCGTTGTGCGCCCGCTCGTGCGACGACACGCTCTCCGCGAACCGGCCGGCGTTCTCCGGCCGGTCGCTCGGGTAGCGGTCGTCCCGGGGATACTGCCATCGGTCATATCGTGCTCCAGAAAATAGGGGCTTGCTCGCCGAAACGCGGGGGCGCCACGATCAACGTGGCCGACACCGGCGCATATCGACGACCTCCTGACGTGCGCTTGCTCCCGGCTCTCGGGAGCCCGGTCATCACCCGGAGCACCCCACCGCAGCAGGAGGGTTGCCGGCCAGCGAGCCGGGGCTTGATGCTGGCGCTCATGACCTGCTGAATATGGTAGCCGGGCGCCGTTAGGGATCGAAATCGGATACGTGCCCACCGGGTAATCTTGTGGCGCGACTCACTGCTGTGAGAACTCACAGCGGGGGCTGGCTACAGCGTGAGGCCACCACAAGCAGTACGCTCGTCTTGGTTACATCAGACGTCTCGTGGACAACGCGGGATGTATACGTTGTCTGTTGAACAGCTGGGGTCCGCTCACAAGCGTGTTCGCCTGGCCGTGCAATGAGGGCACCAGTCTTAGGAGGACACGAAGATCCATGTCCAAGATCAAGGTTGAAGGCACCGTCGTCGAACTCGACGGCGACGAGATGACCCGGATCATCTGGCAGTTCATCAAGGACAAGCTGATCCACCCGTACCTCGACCTGAACCTCGAGTACTACGACCTCGGCATCGAATACCGCGACAAGACCGACGACCAGGTCACCATCGACGCCGCCAACGCCATCAAACAACACGGCGTGGGTGTCAAATGCGCGACGATCACCCCCGACGAGGCGCGGGTCAAGGAATTCGGCCTCAAGAAGATGTGGCGTTCACCCAACGGCACGATCCGCAACATTCTCGGCGGCACCATCTTCCGTGCCCCGATCATCATCTCCAATATTCCGCGTCTGGTTCCCGGCTGGACCAAGCCGATCATCATCGGCCGCCACGCCTTCGGCGATCAGTACCGCGCCACCGATTTCAAGGTCTTCCAGGCCGGCACCGTCACCCTCACCTTCACCCCCGAGGACGGCAGTGAGCCGATCGTGCACGAGGTCGTGCAGATGCCGGAGGACGGCGGCGTCGTGATGGGTATGTACAACTTCAAGAAGTCGATCGAAGACTTCGCGCGCGCCTCGTTCAACTACGGGTTGCAGCAGAACTACCCCGTCTACATGTCGACGAAGAACACCATCCTGAAGGCCTACGACGGCATGTTCAAGGACACCTTCCAGGAGGTCTTCGACGCGGAGTTCAAGACCCAGTTCGAGGCGGCCGGCCTCACCTACGAGCACCGGCTGATCGACGATATGGTCGCCTCCTCCATGAAGTGGGAGGGCGGCTACGTCTGGGCCTGCAAGAACTACGACGGCGATGTGCAGTCCGATACGGTCGCTCAGGGCTTCGGATCTCTCGGCCTGATGACCTCGGTACTGCTGACCCCGGACGGTAAGACCTGTGAGGCGGAGGCCGCCCACGGCACCGTCACCCGGCACTACCGCCAGCACCAGCAGGGCAAGCCGACCTCGACCAACCCGATCGCCTCGATCTTCGCCTGGACCCGTGGTCTCGAGCATCGCGGCAAGCTGGACAACACCCCCGAGGTCATCGGTTTCGCGCAGACCCTCGAGGACGTCGTCATCAAGACCGTCGAAGGTGGGCAGATGACCAAGGACTTGGCGCTGCTGGTCGGCGGGGACCAGGGTTACCTCACCACCGAGGAGTTCCTCGCGGCGCTGGACGCCAACCTGGCGCGTGCGCTGAAGTAGGAGCGTTCGGAAACGACCTCGCCTCCGTGGTGTCCGCACGCGCACCCGCGTGCCGGCTCCCGGGGAGGCGAGGTCGCGGTGTCCCGGTGGTACGCCTCGGCTGGGAAGCCGCCCGCGGTTGTCCGGGCACGAACCCGCGGGCCAGAATTGCCCATGCCGAAATCGCCGTACAAGCGAACACCAGGGCCGGCTCCGCGCCGTCGTATCCGCTCGCCGAGGCATCGGTGATCGACGGCCTGCGCCGGATAGCCGAGGAGATGGCGAAGCGGTTGGGCCCGGCGGTCTCCGCCACCGGTGAGCAGATCGTACGCCGCTACCGGGAGATCTGCCGCGGAGTCGAGACCGACGTATCGGTGAAGGAGGGGACGGTCGCCGATCGCGGTGCCGATATCGAGGAGCGGGGCCGCGAGATGCGGACCGGCGACGACGGGGCCCGGGCGACGGATGCGCCCATGCGTCCGATGTCGATGGACGAATTCGTCGCTCGTATCCGCGCTGCCGAGAGTTCCGGGGAGCCGGAGATCCGAACACCGAGGTCTATGCTTCTCGTCTACCCCGATGGGTTCGAGGTGGTGTACAAAACCGATCTCTCTCCGCGGGAATGGTCCGCTGAAATCCTCGCCTCCGCGGTCGGCCGTGCGATCGGAGCCCCGGTCGCGCCGGTGGTCGGGACAACGGAAGGCGACCTGTTCATACAGCGGCTACCTGGGCTTACCGTACGCGAGACCGATTCGGATCCGGGTGCTCATGCCGCTATGAAGGCTGTCGAGGACACGCCCGGTGCCCGGAAACTCGGCCTGTTGGACGTCCTCGTCCGTAACTGGGATCGCCCCAACAATTGGCTGCTCGACGGTGACCAGGTGTACGGGTACGACCATGCGGAGTCGTTCCAGGCCGATATGGATTTCGACCCCGAGTCGAACCCGTTCACGAGCCACTACGCGGTCCCGAGTTCCCCCGGCGCGAGCCAGTGGCACGAGTGGAAGCCGAATGATCTCAGCCGCGCGGAGTTGGATCGATACAGAGACGAGATCGTCGCCCTGCGGCCGCTGTTCGAAGAACACGCCCGGATGGACTGGGCCACCGCGGGCCAGCCCCGGGAATGGCACGACGATATCCTCGCGCGACTCGCGCAGTTGCGTGAGCACGCGACCTACCCGTGACCCTTCCCTGCGGGGCCACCGGTGACGCCTCCGTGGGTCGCGGGTGGATTTCGCCGGATCGCAGCGCGCCGGGCGGGGAACTGGCAGGCTGTCGACAAGGTGGATGCGAGCTGAACGTCCGCCCGGCGATTTACGCCGTAATGCTGCTGGTGATACCGGAGGACGACGATGTTCGAATGGTCCGATACCGATCTGATGGTCCGCGACGCGGTGCGGACGTTCATCGATAAGGAAGTACGTCCCAATCTGGATGCGCTGGACAGCGGGGAAATGCTGCCCTACCCGATCCTGCGCAAGCTCTACGCGGATTTCGGTATCGGCGCCATGGCCGAGGAAGCCCTGAACAAGCAGTTGGCCGCGAAACGGGCCGCGGCCGAGGGTGCGGAAAAACCGGCCGCCGAAGGTAAGGACCGCTCCGGTGGGTTCGATCAGCAGTCGATGATGGCCGTGCTGACCAGCGAACTCTCCGGGGTGTGTATGGGCCTGTGCAGTTCGCTCGGTGTGAGCACCGGTCTCGGCGGTACCACCATCCTCTCCCGGGGCACACTCGCCCAGCAGGAGCGATGGGTGCCCGATATCGTCAGCCTGCGCAAGATCGCGTGCTGGGCGATCACCGAACCGGACTCCGGTTCCGACGCTTTCGGCGGGATGAAAACCGCCGTCCGGCGCGACGGTGACGACTACATCCTGAACGGGCAGAAGACGTTCATCACCAACGGTCCCTTCGCCGATACCCTGGTGGTCTACGCGAAACTCGACGAGGGTGACGGTACCCCGCCCCGGGACCGCACAGTGCTCACCTTCGTGCTCGACAAGGGTATGGAGGGCCTCACCCAGGGCCGCCCGTTCAAGAAGATGGGCCTGCACGCCTCACCGACCGGGGAACTCTTCTTCGACAACGTCCGTCTCGGACGCGACCGGTTGCTCGGAGAGACCGAAGAGCATCGCGGCGGCGACGGCCGGGAAAGCGCTCGGTCCAGTTTCGTGGCCGAACGCGTCGGGATCGGGTTCATGGCCCTCGGCGTGATCAACGAATGCCTGCGGCTGTGCACCGACTACGCCCGCAACCGGAAACTCTGGGGCCAGGAGATCGGCCGGTTCCAGCTAATCCAGCTGAAACTGGCGAAGATGGAGGTCGCCCGGATCAATGTGCAGAACATGGTCTTCAACATCATCGAACGTGGGAAAGCCGGTAAGCCGCTGAGCCTTTCGGAGGCCTCGGCGGTGAAGCTGTACTCGTCGGAGGTCGCGACCGAGGTGGCGATGGAGGCAGTGCAGCTGTTCGGCGGCAACGGCTACATGTCGGAGTACCGGGTGGAGCAGCTGGCCCGGGACGCGAAATCCCTGATGATCTATGCGGGTAGCAATGAAATCCAAGTGACGCATGTGGCCAAGGGGATCCTGGGCCACTGAGCCGGTGGGCAGCCGCGACCTCGGTGGCGGCTGCTGCTCCGCTCATACCGCGCGCAGGTGATCCCGGCTGGCGTAGATATGTTCGGCGATCAGGCTGGCGACCCGGTCGGGGGCTTCGAGCATGGGTACGTGCCCGGCTCGGCGCATCATGATCCGGTCCGCCGATTCCGGTAGTTCGCGCAGGAAGCGGCGGCCGTAGACCGGCGCCGGGAGGATACGGTCGGAATCCACCAGAATGAGCCGTACGGGGGTGGTCAGGTCCGATACATCCGCCAGGCCCGGCCCGCGCAGGGTGGCGGCGATGATCGGCAGCAGCGCCGGGCAGTGCAGGGCGGCCAGGATCTGTGCCTCGATATCCGTACGCGGGACGGCCTTGACCTCCTTGGCCAGCAGGTGCGCGACGGCCCACCGCACGATCGTGCTCCGTACCGGGAAATCGCCGGTACGCCTGCCTGTTCCGACGAGCTGATGCAGGGCCAGGAACTTACCGGCCGCGTAGACCTGCGCCGCGGAGGGCGTGCGCCAGCCACCGGCCGGGGCGATGGCGGTGAGGGTGCGGGCCCGTCCGCGGCGCGCGAGTTCGAAACCCACCCACCCGCCGAGCGAGTTACCGGCGATATGGCAGGTGCGCCAGCCGAGTTCGTCGAGCTGGGCTTCCACCCCGTCCGCGATCGTGCGCGCGGTATAGCGGCCGTCCGCGAGGACCGGGCCGCCCCAGTGGCCGGCGAGAGCGGGAGCGAAGACCTCACAGCGTGCGGCGAGCCTGTTCGCCGTGCTCTCCCAGCAGTGCGGGGACAACATGACACCGTGCAGCAGCAGAAGGGGAGTGCCCGACCCCAGGTGCAAGGCCGTAACCGGCCCGGGTGATTCGGTCGCGGAGGTGCCTGACATCGGTGTCGTCACCCCTTCCTGGCAAGTAGCGGTGACCTGTCATTGTACGGTCGATCGGTGCCATACATCCTCTCCACCGTCAACGTCAACGGGGTCCGGGCGGCCGCGGGCAAAGGCCTGCTCACCTGGTTGTCCCGGACCGAAGCCGATATCGTCTGCCTCCAGGAAACGCGGGCCGACGATGCCCAGATCGCCACCGCCCTCGCCCCGGCGCTGGCCGAGGGGTGGCAGCTGGCGCACGCCGAGCCGGGGACCAAGGGGCGCGCCGGGGTGGGGGTGCTGTCGCGGCGGCCGATGCGCTCGGTGCGGGTCGGTATCGAGCCGGACAGCGAGTTCGCCGGGGCCGGGCGCTACCTCGAGGTCGATTTCGACGAGGTGACCGTCGCCAGTGTGTATGTCCATACCGGTGAGGCGGATACGCCCCGTCAGGACGAGAAATACCGCTTCCTCGACGAACTGGCCGCCCGGATGCGCACCCGGACCGGCGCTTTCGTCATCGCCGGCGATTGGAATATCGCGCACACCGAGCGGGATCTGAAGAACTGGAAGGGAAACCTGAAGAAATCCGGTTTCCTGCCCGCCGAACGGGCCTGGCTGGATCGGCAGCTGGCCGCCGGTTACGTGGATGTGGTGCGCGAACTTCACCCGGAGGGGGATGGTCCGTTCAGCTGGTGGTCGTATCGTGGGCGTGCGTTCGACACCGACACCGGCTGGCGGATCGATTACCAGCTCGCGACACCGGAGGTGGCCGAGCGGGCGAAGCAGGCGGTGGTCGAACGCGCCGCGACCTATGCCGAGCGCTGGTCCGATCATGCGCCGGTGACGGTCCAGTACCGATGAAGGGAAGCTCGTGCGTGCGAAAATCGTGAAGATCGTATCGGCGCTGGGGGCCGCGGCGGTGGCCGTGGTGGTCGCCCTGCTGAGCGTCCAGGGTGGTGGCGGTGACCCGGGTGTTTCCTCGGCCGCGCCGGTCTCGGGCGGCTCCCTCGCGCCGGCCCCGGTGAGTGGGCGGGCGGCGCCGGTGACGGCGGCTCCCGAGGTCTCGAAGGTGGCCGGAGTGCCCGACCGTGCCTACCGGACGCTGGTGGAGATCGATGCGGGTCGCTGGCCGGATTCGGCGAACGCACCCGGAACGAAGGGCGGGATCGTCTTCCGGAACCGGGAGGGGCGGCTGCCCGCCACCGACGCCGCCGGTAAGGCGATCGAGTACCGGGAATGGGATGTGAACCCGAAGCGGCCGGGGCGCTCGCGCGATGCCGAGCGGATCGTGACCGGTAGCGACGGCTCCGCCTGGTATACCGGTGACCACTACGACACCTTCACGAGGATGCGCTGATGTCCGAACCCGTCTCGCTGGCCGAGTTCCTGGCGTTGCCGCCGGAATCCGCCGCGGCCACCCGGACCCCGGTCACCGGACTGGCGGATGTGGACGCCTCCGAGTTCAGCGGGGTGCGTTATCAGGCGCCGGCCGGGTACCAGGTGCGGGAACTGCGGGGTAGCCGGATGCGTACCGTGGCGGGCCTGTTCGACGAGTTCGCGGCCGCGCTGCAGTTCCCCTACTACTTCCGGCCGAACAAGGACGCGTTCGACGACTGCATGTTCGATCTGGAGAGTTCGCTCGGTGACGCGCCCGGATATGTGCTCGCCGTCCGTGAGGCCGGGCAGTTGCTCGCGGAGGTGCCGGAGGAACGCGAATGGTTCGGCTCGGTGCTCGACGACTGCGCCGAGTTCTACGCCGGCCGGGGGATCGCGTTCCGGGCGCTCCTGCAGGGCGAGGCGGACGGTCTTTCCGGGGTGACCGTCCGGCTGTGAGCGGTCAGCCGGGCGGGGGCGAGGCCTCACCCCGGCGGGCGAAGTCCTCCCCGAGCAGGACGAAGACGTCGGTGGTGTAGTCGATCAGTTCCTCGCGGCTGATGGGCAGGTCGCCGCGTACCCAGCCGCCCAGTGTCTGCACCAGCCCGCCCACCAGGTAGGTGGCGCGGAAGTCGATCACGGGATCCGGCGCGGGATCGGTGACCCCGTAGAACTCGATCCCCTCGCTGGCCACCAGCCGGGCGAAAACCCGGATCGTCTCGGTGGTGCGTGCCCGGAGTTCGGGGGTGGCCATGGCGGCCACCATGGTGACCTCGGTTTTGCGGGGGTCGTCGGTGAGCAGGTGGATACCGGCGGTGATGGCGGCGTGCGCTTTGGCGCGGGAGTCGCCGTCCGTGGTGTGCACCGCGGCGGCGATCGCCATGACCAGTTCCTCGGCGATGCCGTCGATCAGTGCGGTCAGTACATCGTCGCGGCTGGTGAAGCTCTCGTAGTAGTAGCGCTCGTTGAGGCCGGCCCGAGTGCACATACCGGATACGGTGAGCCGGTCCAGGCCCTGGGTGCCGATGATTTCCAGCGCCGCCTCCAGTAGCGCGGAGCGCCGCTGTGCTCGCCGTTCCTCCGCGGACAAACCACCGTAGGTGCGCTGCGCTGCCATCCCTCGATGATGCAGGGTCGCGGGCGCCGGGACGAGTGTGGGGTTGGTGGCCCCCTCGTCCTGAGGTTCCGCCCCCATATTTGGAGGAGGGTCTTGCCAGAATGCGGTCAACTGGAGGATGCTATTGCCAGATGTGCGGGTGTGCCGTGCTCGACGCAGAGCTGACCAGGAGACTGCCATGGCCGTGGATACCGGATACTTTTCCGACGATTCGATGATCCGGCGGGTGATGCGCAAACGTGCGGTGGGCCTGACCTACGGTCTGCGTGCGCTGGTCATCGGCGCGGTCAATCCGCTGCTGTACGTGGGAACGGCCGAATCGACCGAACACCGCGACACCCCCTACACCCGCCTGGCGCTCACCGGCAAACTGTTCGAAGCGGTGTTCTTCGGTACCCGCGCGGAGGCCGACCGGGCCCTGGAGTTCACCCGGCGCAAGCACGCGAAGGTCGTGGGTACGCTCCCCGAGGACGCCGGTACCCACCATCCGGCGGGTACGCCGTATTCCGCCTACGATCCGCAGCTGAGCTTCCTGACCATGGCGTTCACCTTCGATTCCGCCGAAGTGATGTACGACCTGGTGGTGCGGCGGCTCGACGACGACGAGCGCGCCGGCCTCTACCTGGACTATGTGCGCTGGGGCGAGCTGTTCGGTATGCCCCGGGAGGCGGCTCCCCCGGACTACCCGGCGTTTCGCGAGTACTTCGACCGCTATCTCGCCTCGGACGAGCTGTACCTCACCGACGAGGCACGTAAGGTCGGAAACTATCTGAACGGGCATGTGGTGCCCTATCCGCAGCGCCCCCCGCTGCAGCAGCTGAGTTCGGCGTACTACCTGCTGGTGCAGGGCAGCCTACCGCCACGGATCCGTGAGATGTACGGCATCGACTGGACGCGTACCGACGAGCTCGCCTATCGCGGGCTGGCCCGGTCGCTGCGCGATACGCACCGTATGCCCTCGCTTCTGGTCCCACGTCAGGTGAAAACGGCCCTCAACGGGCCCAGCGCGCCGGTCTATCGGATGATCACCGAACGGGAGCAGCAGCTGGCCCGGGCCGGTAAGCGCAGTATGCCGGATATCGATCCACGGAAGTGGGCGGAGCGCAATTCGGCTTGATCCGCATGCGAAGATCGGGGCATGTCCAGTCCTGCGCAGACCCCGGCCGCCGGGGAACGTAAACAGCGGGTGCTCTCCGGTATCCAGCCGACCAGTGCCTCGTTCCACCTCGGGAACTACCTCGGTGCCCTGCAGTACTGGGTGAACCTGCAGGACGACTACGACGCGCTGTACTTCATCCCGGATATGCACGCCATCACCGTGGCGCACGACCCGAAGGAACTGCGTCGCCGCACCCGTGTCGCGGTGGCGCAGTTGCTCGCCCTGGGTATCGACCCGCAGCGCTCCACCCTGTTCGTGCAGTCGCAGGTGCCCCAGCACGCGGAACTGACGTGGGTGCTCAGCTGCATCACCGGCTTCGGTGAAGCGAGCCGGATGACGCAGTTCAAGGACAAATCGGTGAAACAGGGCGCGGAGAACGCCACCGTCGGCCTGTTCACCTATCCGGTGCTGATGGCGGCCGATATCCTGCTGTACCGGGCGCATCAGGTGCCGGTCGGTGAGGATCAGCGCCAGCATCTGGAACTGACCCGTAACCTCGCCCAGCGGTTCAACACCCGGTTCAAGAAGACCTTCGTGGTACCCGAAGCCCATATCGTCAAGGGCACGGCCAAGATCTACGATCTGCAGGATCCCACCGCCAAGATGAGCAAATCGGCGAGTTCGGACGCCGGTCTGATCAACCTCCTCGACCCCCCCGAGGTGACGGCGAAGAAGGTGCGGTCCGCGGTGACCGATACCGAACGCGAGATCCGCTACGACGTGGAGGCGAAACCCGGGGTCAGCAATCTGCTGGTGATCCTGTCCGCCCTCACCGAAACCCCGATCGTGACCTTGGAGAAGGGCTACGCGGGCCGCGGCTACGGTGAGCTGAAAGCCGATGTAGCCGACGCACTGGTCGAATTTGTCACGCCTTTCCGTGCGAAAGTGGAAGAGTACATGGCGGATCAGGGCGAACTCGATCGCATTCTCACCGCGGGAGCCGAGCGTGCGCGCGAGATCGCCGGCAACACTCTCGCACAGGTCTACGACCGGGTCGGGTTCCTGGCTCGCTGAACCGTCGGCCCGTGCGCGTGGCGACGAGGGGCGAAGACAGTGCAGGTGATCGACAACATCAAGGCCGCCGTTCAGCGCACGATCGGTCAGCGGCCGTGGCTCGACCACCTGGTGCGTGCGGTCGGTAGATATCAGAGCCGGCGCGGGGACCACTATGCCGCGGGCATCACCTATTTCACGGTGCTGTCCTTGTTCCCGCTGCTGATGATCGCCTTCGCCGTCGCCGGTTTCGTTCTCGCGGGCAATGCCGAACTGCTGGACGAGCTGCAGGCCAAGGTCGTCGAGAACATTCCGGGTGAAATGGGCGATCAGCTCAACGACCTGATCGATCAGGCCGTGCGATCCCGCGGGACGGTGGGTGTGCTGGGTCTGTTCACCGGTCTGTACTCGGGACTGGGCTGGATGGCGAATCTGCGCGCGGCGTTGACCGAGCAGTGGGAACAGAAATCCGACGAGGACAATTGGTTCCGCACCAAGTTCTCGGACCTGGGTGCGCTGCTCGGCCTGTTCCTGGCCCTGGTGGTTTCGCTGGGTCTGTCGGCGCTGGCGTCCAGCCGTCTCGGGGTGGAATTGCTCGAACTGCTGGGACTCACGGATATGCCCGGCGTGCGGTGGCTGCTGTGGCTGTTGTCCACCGTGCTCGCCATGGCGGCGTCGTGGGCGCTGTTCGCCTGGATCATCGCGCGGCTACCGCGGGAACCGGTCACCCTGCGCAGTGCCCTGAAGGCTGCCGCGCTGGCGGCCGTGGGTTTCGAGGTGTTCAAGAATATCGCGGGGATCTATCTGCGGTCGGTGCTGAACAGCCCGGCGGGAGCGGCTTTCGGGTCGATCATCGGCATCATGGTGTTCAGTTATGTGGTCTACCGGATCATCCTCTTCGCCACGGCGTGGGCGGCAACCGCGCGGGAGAACGAGCAGCTCGTCTCGGTGCCGGTACCCGGGCCGGCGGTGATCCGGCCGCGAATGCAGGCCGATGGACGACCGGCTTTCGGTGGGGCGGCCGCGTTACTCGGCGTGGGTGTGCTCGCCGCCCTGGGAGTTACCCGGCTGCGCCGGCGCCGGTCCGAGCACGCGGAGCCGTGACGGATACACCTAAGTAAGTTGTTCGCGCCTATGCGGATATTTCGCGGCGAAATTACGGATGTTCGCCGTAGGCGCATGCCATACGGTCGGGCTTCGGCAGCCCGATACTCGGAAATGGACCGGGTATCAAGCGTTCGAATTGCTGCCGAGCAGAGGAGGACTCGGTGGAGTCCGTCGTATCGACGCGGCGCCCGGAACCCAGGAGCGGTAAACGGAAAACCCTCTCGTTTCCGCCGGAAGTGTGGATCGTCTCGATCACTACCTTTCTCAGCCGGTCGGTGGGGTTCCTGGCGTTGTTCTCCACGGTTTTCTACAAATCGATGGGCCTGAGCGCCTCGGCCCTGTCCCTGGCATTGTTCGCCGCCGGTTTCGCGGGTGTGCTCGGGTCACTCGCCGGAGGATGGTTCGCCGCCCGATTCGGATCGACCGATGTGCTCGTCACCGGATCGCTGCTCAATATTCCGCTGTTGTTCGTGCTCGGCCAGACGACCACGGCACCGCTGCCCGCCATCGTGGTGACGTCTCTCAGCGTGGCGGTAACGCAATCCTTTTCCGGACCTGCGGCGGCTCTGGTCACCGGTTCGAGCTATGCGGGCAACGCCGTAACGGTCGTCGCCTTTCACCGTATTTTTCTCAGCAGCGGTGTCACGGTCGCGCCGATCGCGGTGGCGGCATTGGGCGAGAACAATTTCTCGTTGCTGTTCACTCTCTCCGCGGTGGGTTCGCTCGCGACCGCGATCCTGCTGATGTCCCAGCGCTCCCGGCTGCGCGCGACCGAGCGTCTCGCGGCGGCACGGGAGCGGAAAACCGCCGCGACGGCCTTCGCCTTCGGCTCCCCGGCGGATACCGGATACGACGCCTCCCGTACGGCACGTCTCTGGACGATCGTCGGCGTGTTCGGGATCGCCATGGCCGTCTATGTCCAGAGCACGAGCGGAATCCCCCTGGCCGTCGACCAGGTCCCGAACGGCGCGCAACTCTACAGTGTTCTGCTCGTCGTGAATTCCGTTTTCATCATTGCTTTCGAGTTACCGCTCAACTCCATGATGACCAAGGTCAGATGGAACTACGCGCTGGGACTCGGCATCTTCGTCACCGGACTCGGACTCGCCGTATGCGGGGCCGGAACGAGCTGGGGCGTATGTATTTTCGGATTCGTGCTGTTCTCACTGGGGGAAGCCGTTTTCATCCCTCAGGCGAGCGCATCGATAGCCGAGATCTCCACGCATGCGGAGAATCCCCGGTTCCAGGGATACCTGTCGGCGGCCCAGTCGATCGGTTTCGCGGTCGGACCGGGGCTGGGTGCTTTCGGTGTGCTGTACGACAGCGCGCTGTACTGGACGCTCGTCATCCAGGTCTCCTTCGCCGCCGGGTCCATAGCGGTAATAGCAGGAATGAACAAGGATAGGAGTCCGGTCCGTGCCTGATGATTCGGTTCTGATCGTCGATCCGGTGAGCTCGGGGAAGCTGTACGCACCCGTGCTGGAGGAGTACGGGATCAGCACGATCCTGTTGGATACCGACCACGCTCTGGTATCGGGTTTCCGTAGCGCGCCCACTCCCGGCGCGGTGAATTTCGAAGCGGATCTGGGGGCATCCTACGAGTCGCTTCTCCGAATGTGTGCGGAACGGTCGGTGAAATATGTCGTCGCCGGATCCGAGCCCGGCGTCGAATTAAGCGACCGCCTACGCACCGATATTCCGGAATGCCCGGCCAACGATCCGGCTTCGCCTCCGCGGAGATGGGATAAGCAGTACATGTTCGAGGCGCTGGCAGCCGCCGGTGTTCCCAGCCTGACGACCCGGTCCGTCGCCGCCGGCCACAACGACGTTCCGGCGGATGCGATCGCCGAACTGAGCCGGGGCCGGAAGCTGGTCGTCAAACCCGCCCGGGGAGCTGCCTCCGTAGATGTCCGGCTGGTCGCGAACCCTGCCGAACTGACCGAGGCCGTCTCCGCGATCACCGAGGCCTCCGGGTTTTTCGGTGGCCGGTCGGCCGCGTTGATCCAGCAGATGTACCCCGCTCCGCGGGTGGAATACGCCGTGGACACCTTCTCCGAGGCCGGTGACCACGAACTTCTCTGCGTCACCGTCTACGACAAACGGGTCTCCGAGTCCGGGGATTTCGTCTACGAGCGGGGGCGGTGGATCGACCACGACGATCCGGTGGTGAGCGAGCTGGCCGATTACGCCCGGCAGGTGCTCGATGCCCTGGGGGTGCGGATCGGACCCGCGCATATGGAGATCATGTCCGGCCCGCTGGGTCCCCGCCTGATCGATTTCGGTGCCCGGGCGCACGGTATCGGTCATCCGCGGCAGACCTTTCTGCTCACCGGTAGCTCGCAGGTCCACCGGGAATGCGAGTACATCGCGGAGCTGTTCGGGGTGCGTGCGCCACTCGCGCATCGGCCCGGCGGCTATACGTTGTCCCGGCACGGCGCCCTGGTGCTGTTCAGTATCGATCGCCGGGCCCGATATCTCGGCGGCGCGGACGTGGAACTGGCGGAGTTGCCGGGGGTACTGGAGGTCCGGATGGCGGCTCGGCCGGATGAGACGTACCCGGCCACCCGATCCATGATGGATTCGGTGGCCCTGGGTCTCGCGTTCGTCGCGGCGGACAGCGCCGACGAACTGGATTTCCGGTGCGCCGAGGTCCGCAAGAGAGCCGGTGACTTCTTCGTCGCCGACCCGCAGAGCGGATGTGGGTGAGCGCCTCCGGCTCGGGTTCGACCCACCGACCGACTCCGGCGGACGCCCGGCCGGTTTCCCGGCCGGCGTCCCTGGAGAACGGGTCTCAGCGCCCCCGCGTGCGGATATGCCAGGTGCCCACCAGCAGAATCGGCACCAGGACCAGTCCGGCCACCATGAGCAACATCCACAGCTCGTCGAATTCGCCGCTGCCGCGCGGCTGTGCCGAATAGGCGACGGCATCCGATGGGGGAGTCGCCAACTCCGGTGCGCCGGATACGGATTCGGCGCGGTCGCCGGGGATATCGCCGACCTTCGCGGTGGGATCGAGAGCGAAACCGTAGTCGAGCAGCCGGGCCGCCTGCTCCCACGGCCGGATCGGCAGGACGTCGGCCTGCAGCAGAGTGACCGCGAGACGGCGTCCGTCGCGTTCCGCGGCGGCGACGAAGGTCTGCCGGGCATCGTCGGTGAAACCGGTTTTCCCGCCGAGCGCGCCCGGGTAGTTGTAGAGCAGGCCGTTGTCGTTGGCGATCGGGAACCCCGGATGGTCCTGGTCGCCGGGTATGCGCGGATCCGCGGGGTATCCGGGGAAGTCCATCTGTTCGGTACCGATCATCTCCGCGAACAGCGGTATCGACATGGCTTCCCGGAACAGCAGCGACAGATCGTAGGCCGAGGTGCTCATACCGGGGCCGTCCAGGCCGGAGGGCGTGGCCGCGCGGGTGTCGTAGGCGTACAGCGATTTCGCGAGATCGTTCATCTTCGCGACCGCGGCCTCGTCGCCACCGAGCTGGGCGGCGATGGCATGTGCGGCATCGTTGCCGGAGGCCATGATCAAGGCGTGCAGTAGCTGACGGTTGGTGTAGCGGCCGCCCGGACCGATCCCCACCCGGGTGCCCTCCACATCGGCATCGGCCTGGGTGCCGATGACGACCTTCTCCAGATCGAGGGTGCGCAACGCGAGCGTCGCCAGCAGGACCTTGATGGTGCTGGCCGGGCGGTAGCGTCCGTGCGGATCCTTGGTGGCCAGCACCGCGCCGGTGTCCAGATCCGACACCATCCACGCGGTCGCGGAGATATCCGCCGGTACCGCGGGCGCGCCCGTCGGCAGCACCACCCCACACTCGCCGAGGCGTTTACCGCCGATCGGGGAGTCCGGGACCGGTAGCGGCTGGGGTGTGGGTTCGCCCGGCCGGGGGACCTCGGAGGAGTCGATGGCCGGTGGCGGCTGGATCTTCTGCGGGCAATCGTCGGTGACGGGGGTGGCGAACGAGGCCGTGGTGGGTGGCGGGGGCTGCGCGATCGCGGGCCCGCATACGGTGATCGGTCCGGCCGCGAGCAGCGCGGCGGTGAGCACCGAGCCGAAACGACGGGCGGTGCGTTGGTGTAGCTCCCTGTTGTACATCGACGGTGAGCCTAGAATCTTCCGGTTCGCGATGCGCGCCATGGGCTCCCATCGACGGCTCCCGGCCGGCGCCGCCGGGTTCCCGGCTCACCCCAGGAGCACCGCGTACCCCGGTTTGATGATGTCGTCGATGATCCGCAGACGCTCCGGGAACGAGATGAAGGCCGATTTCATGGCGTTGATGGTGAAACGCTCCAGATCGCTCCAGCCGTACCCGAAGGTCTGGTGCAGTTTCAGCATCTCCCGGCTCATGGTGGTATCGCTCATCAGCCGGTTGTCGGTGTTCACGGTGACGCGGAATCGCAGCCGCGCCAGCAGGTCGAAGGGGTGCTTGTCCAGTGAGGGCACCGCTCCGGTCTGCACATTGGACGACGGGCACAACTCCAGCGGCACCCGGGTGTCCCGGACGTATCCGGCGAGCCGGCCCAGCCGAGCTTCCTCGATCGAGCCGGGCACCTCGATATCGTCGACGATGCGAACGCCGTGACCCAGCCGGTCGCAACCACAGAAAGCCAGCGCCTCGTGGATGGAGGGCAGTCCGAAGGCCTCGCCCGCATGAATCGTGAAATGCGCGTTGTTGGCCCGCATGTACTCGAACGCGTCCAGGTGCCGGGTGGGTGGGTGTCCGGCCTCGGCGCCCGCTATATCGAAACCGCACACTCCCTGGTCCCGGAACCGGACCGCCAGTTCGGCGATCTCCCGGGAACGGGCGGCATGGCGCATGGCGGTGAGCAGGCAGCGCACCACGATGGGCCGGCCGTCCGCCGCGGCGGACGCCGCGCCCTCGGCGAATCCGGCCAGGACGTGTTCGACCACTTCGTCCAGGGAAAGGTCCTGTTCCAGGTGCTGTTCGGGCGCGAATCGCACCTCGGCGTAGACGACGCCGTCATCGGCCAGATCCTCCGCGCATTCCCGCGCCACCCGGCGCAGGCCCTCCGGGGTCTGCATCACCGCGACGGTATGGGTGAAGGTCTGCAGATAGCGTTCCAGCGATCCGCTGTCGGCGGCCTCCCGGAACCATCGTGCCAGCGAATCGGCATCGTCGGCGGGGAGCTGGTCGTATCCGCAGTAATGGGCGAGTTCGAGCACCGTGGCGGGGCGCAGACCACCGTCGAGGTGATCGTGCAGCAGAGCCTTGGGCGCCTGGCGCAACGAGGCGAGGTCCAGCGGCATCGGTCCGGTCATACTCCGACGGTATCGCTGAATTTCCGGCGGGTCAGCCGGACGCCTCGAAAGCTTCCTGCTCTTCCGTATCCGCTCACTCCGATTTCCCTCCGGGGTCAGCGACCGGATGCGGACGGAGATGCCCGGCCCCCGGGTGCCCGGCCGGGTATCCGGGCCCCCGTTGTGCCTGCCGCGATGGTGACGTGTGCGTGTGGGTGTGCCGCCGCTCGGCGGCGATCCGGCCCAGGATCAGCGGACCGGGTGCGGGTTCGTTTTCGATGCCGTTGGTGATGGTGAACGCGCCGTGCAGCGCCTCGAAGGCGCGCGGGAAGGCCTCGGGAGTATCGGTGTGCAGGGTGAACAGGGGACGGCCCGCGGTGACCGGCTCACCCGGGCGTGCGTGCCATTCGATACCGGCCGCGGACTGCACCGGGTCGCCCTGCCGGGCCCGGCCGGCGCCCAGCCGCCAGGCGGCGATACCGACGGCGCGCGCGTCGAGACCGGTCAGGGTGCCGGACGCGGGTGCGGACAGGGTCTCGGTGTACGCGGCCGTGGGCAGCGGTGCGTCGGGGTTGCCGCCCTGGGCCTGGATCATCGCCCGCCAGTGGTCCATGGCCCGGCCGTCGGTGAGGGCGTCGACGGGGTCGGTGTCCAACCCGGCCAGACCGGCCATTTCGCGGGCCAACGCCACCGTCAGTTCCACCACATCGTCCGGACCGCCGCCGGCCAGCACTTCCACGGCCTCGGCGACCTCGAGCGCATTGCCCGCGGTACGACCCAGCGGGGTATCCATCGCGGTCAGCAAGGCCACCGTATCCACCCCCGCGTCCGTGCCCAGTTCGACCATGGCGGTGGCGAGATCGTAGGCCTCGTCGCGGGTGCGCATGAAGGCGCCGGAACCGACCTTCACATCGAGGACGAGGGCGGCGGTTCCCTCGGCGATCTTCTTGCTCATGATCGAGCTGGCGATCAGTGGGATGGATTCGACGGTACCGGTGGTGTCACGCAGGGCGTAGAGGCGTTTGTCGGCGGGCGCGAGGTCCGCGCCGGCGGCGCAGATCACCGCTGCGGCGGCCGGATCGCGGAGGATCTCCCGTATCCGCTGCAGCCCGAGGTCGGATCGCCAGCCCGGGATCGACTCCAGCTTGTCCAAGGTTCCCCCGGTATGGCCCAGTCCCCGGCCGGACAGCTGGGGTACGGCCGCTCCGCAGGCGGCGACCAGCGGGGCCAGCGTGAGAGTGATCTTGTCGCCGACACCACCGGTGGAGTGTTTGTCGACGGTCGGCCGGGGCAGATCGGTGAAGTCCAGCCGTCGCCCCGATTCGATCATGGCGCGGGTCCAGCGCGCGGTTTCGCGCCGGTTCATCCCGCGCAGCACGATCGCCATGGCCAGCGCGGCCATCTGCTCGTCGGCCATCTCGCCACTGGTGAAAGCGCTGATGGCCCAGTCGATCTGCTCGTCGGAGAGTTCGCCGCCGTCTCGTTTGGCGGTGATGATCGAGATCGCGTCGTGTGCCGTCACATAGCCCAGTGTCGCAGTGAAGGGGTGCGGCGTCCCGCGGGTCGCTCGGTCCGGTGGTGCGCCGGGAGGAATGGACTATTCGGTGGCGCGAGGTAGCAGGGCCCCGTCCATGACCTCGGTCCACCAGTCGTGCAGGGGGCTGGGGTCGGGCCACCGCAGGTCGGCGGCGTGGTGGTCGGTGACCGCGGTGGGGTCCGGTGTGATGGTCGCTGTTTCGCTCGTCATGGAAACGATCTCCTGTGCCCGAGGCGGGGGCACCCGGATGCGAACGCGACCGGCCGCGAGCACGGTCGCGGCGATGTGCCCACCCTCGAAGATCATCGGCGGGAATGCGGGAGCGGCGGGTGGGCCCGGCGGGAACTGCGTCGACCGGGCCCATCCGTCTCGGAGAGATTCGGAGAATGCGATGAACCACTTGCTGATGGGAGAACAGGCATCACCTCGCTTTCTTCGCTGCCGCGGGATGGCCGGCGACCGTGGTGCCGCCGGGCGGGCCGCGTTCGCGGGGCCGCCCCGGAGCCGGTCGGCGCCCCCGCGTCCGGGGCGGTTCTCGCCGAACGCCGGGCAACGGCCGCCGAGGGCCACCGATCGGATACCACCGTGGCGGTCTCGGCCGCCGGGCGGCGCGCAGAATGGCATCCACCTCTGCGAACAGCTCTTCGAGATCCGGGTCGAGGAGGAGTAGCCGGGCGTCGAGATCCGGCAACTCGCCGACGGCGATTCCGGTCGCTACGGTCATGTGCCGGCCCCCTGTGTCAGCGCCGGTGGGGACGATCAGGCGGTGATGGCCTGACGTTCGTGGTCGTGGCGAGCGATCTCGATCTTGCGCGGCTTGGCCTTCTCCGAGATCGGGATCCTCAGGCGCAGCACGCCGTCCCGGTAGTCGGCACGGATCGCGTCGGTATCGAGGTTGTCGCCCAGGAACAATTGGCGGCTGAACACCCCGCGGGTGCGCTCGGCGGCGATCATCGACCGGCCCGAGTCCAGCTCCGGCCGCGACGCGCGCACGGTTACCACGTTGCGTTCGACATCCAGATCCAGGGAGTCCGGATCGATCCCGGGCAGGTCCAGTTCGACGTAGAACTCGTCCCCCTCGCGCCAGGCGTCCATCGGCATCACTGCCGGACGAGCGGGCGTGCCGAACACTTGCTGAGTCAGGCGATCCAGATCGCGGAAGGGATCGGTGCGCATCAGCATGGTCGCCACCTCCTGTTCACTCCATTCTCTAATCGAAGGGAATCAGATAACTTATGTCATCTGACATAGATAATTTTTAGCACTCTTCCCATGAGAGTGCAAGGCCCGGCAGGAGAAAATCTGTCCATCACAGGTGTGGGGTGGCCGCGCTGCGCGCCGCCACCCCGCATGGGTGTATCCGCTCTGTTCGAGAGCCCCTAATCTCGAAGGGCGCGCAGGGTCTCGAGCCGGTGCTCCACCGTGGGACCCGTGGGCGCCACGATGATCTCGTCGGCGCCGGTTTCCTTCACGAGCTCGTCCAGCCGGTCCAGCACCTGCTCGCGGGTGCCCACCGCCTGCTGGGCGTTGCGCTCGTCGACGAATGCGTTCTCCCCTTCCGACCAGGGATGCTCCTCCGCCTCGGCCAGCGTCGGGATGCGCTCGGGTAGCCGGCCGGTGCGCATCCGTAGCTGGACCAGGCTCTGTGGAAGGGTCCGCCGCCGCGCCTCCTCGGCGGTATCGGCGACCACCGTCGCCACCGCCAGCATCGAATGCGGTTCGCGCAACACCTCCGAAGGCCGGAATTCGCGCCGGTACAGCTCGAACACCAGCGGGGTGGTCCGCCCGCCGGCGAAATGGTGGGCGAAGGCGAACGGCAAACCCATCATGGCGGCCAGCCGGGCACTGAAATCGCTGGACCCGAGCAGCCACATCTCCGGCACGTCACCCTCGCCGGGGATGGCCCGGATACGGTCGCCCTGCCCGCCGCGCAGCGGCGGTATGGTCCCGAAATAGGCCAGCAGTTCCACCACCTGCTTGGGGAAATCCTCCACGGCTTCGGCGGTGGCGCCGCGCCGGATGGTCGCCGAGATGAGCGGATCGGTGCCCGCCGCCCGCCCCAGGCCCAGGTCGATGCGGTCGCCGTACAACGCGACCAGGGTGCCGAACTGTTCGGCCACCACCAGGGCGGCGTGGTTGGGCAGCATCACCCCGCCCGACCCCACCCGGATCCGCTCGGTGGCCGCGGCCACGGCGGCGATCAGCACCGGCGGCGCCGAACTCGCGATTCCCGGCATACCGTGGTGCTCCGCGACCCAGAACCGCTGGAACCCCAGGCGCTCGGCTTCGCGAGCCACGGTGAGGGTGTCGGCGAGCGCCTGCCGGTGCGATCCGTCGGCGGCGACGGCGGCGAGGTCGAGGACGGAGAGGGGAACTGTCATACTCCGACCAACGGATACTCCCGCACCGGGATTCCATCGAGGTGGTAGCCGGTGTGCCGCACCGATCAGGTGCGACCGGCGGCCAGATCGTCCGGGCCGAAGGCGTCACGCAGTAGTTCGCCCAGGGGGATGGGGCCGCCGGGGTGGTCGATCAGCAGTTCCTTGCCGCCGAACTCGTAGAGCACCTGCCGGCAGCGGCCGCAGGGAAGCAGGACCCGGCCCCGGGAATCGCAGACCGATACCGCGGTCAATCGCCCGCCGCCCCGCAACCGGTGGTTGCCCACCAGGACGCATTCCGCGCACAGGCCGAGTCCGTAGGAAACGTTCTCCACATTGCAGCCGGTGGAGATCGTCTCCCCGTCCCAGCCGGCCGCGCCCACCGGGAACCGTGAATAGGGCGCGTAGGCCTGCCGCATCGCCTCGTGAGCGCTGGCGCGCAGCGTGTTCCAGTCGATATCCATTACCTGCTCCCGCCGTCGGGTCCGGGTTCCGGGTGGGCCGCGACGTTCGGGGCCGTCCGGCGTGGTTTTTGATGGTACGGCCGTGCCGGGTGCGGTGACGGTGTGATCCGGTCGGCGGTGCCGGTGGGGGGGAAGCCACTTCCACCCGAGCGATTTCTCGATTACTCTGGAGTAACTTGCGTTCGTGGACTGAGATATTTTGCACACTGCTGTCGCGCACAAGGGTGACCCCGTCATTGAGAGGTCCTGTGCCGGCCGGAAAGCGCGGAGCGCCTCCCGGCGGTGAGCGGAAATTGTCGGATCACTTGTCCGGCAAGGGTTACCAGCGATTTCGCCGACCCCGGGGTGTGCTTCCGGGAGGGGTTCACGAGGGCATGGCGGAGCCGTCGCGCCACCCGTGACGGCCCGACAAAGGTAAACCTAACCTGCTGGAATGCGACGCAACGCACGGCACGCCGAATTAGTTCCCCTCTTGTCGGAGGATTAGAGTCCAGAACAGATCGGTTCAGGTTCGGCGGCGGCGAGCCCATCGACAGCGGCCCCGGAGTCGGCCCCTGTCGGCCGCGGGCTGGTTCGCCACCGGATATCCGGCTCCGCTACACCGGTGCCGGGATCTGTGACCGGGTCCATCAACGATGTTGGAGGCACCGAAACTCTATGGCCACGATAGAAGCTCCGGCTCAGCCGAAGCGCAAAACGCTGTACCGAGGCGACCCCGGAATGTGGTCCTGGGCCCTGCACCGGATCACCGGTGTCACGGTTTTCTTCTTCCTTTTCGTGCACGTCCTGGACACCGCGCTGGTACGGGTCAGCCCGGAAACGTACGACGAGGCGATCGAGATCTACAAGACCCCGATCGTCGCCCTCATGGAGATGGGCCTGGTCTTCTGCGTGTTGTTCCACGCGCTCAACGGCGTGCGGGTGATTCTGGTGGACTTCTGGTCCAAGGGCCCGCGGTATCAGAAGCAGATGCTCTGGGGCATCCTCGGCCTCCTGGTGGTGCTCCTGATTCCCGCGATCGGCCGCATGTTCTACCTACTGCTGACGGAGCACTGAGACCATGACCGCACCCGTTCTCGGCAAGAGCCACGACCGTCCGGCGAGCCTGGATCTGCCTCGCTCCCCCCGCGCGCGCACGGGCGGCAACTTCGAGAAATACGCCTGGCTGTTCATGCGCTTCTCCGGTGTCGCGCTGATCCTGCTGGTCCTCGGCCATATGGCGATCATGCTGCTGCTCGACGGCGGTGTGAAGCGTCTGAATTTCGCCTTCGTCGCCGGTCGCTGGGCCAGTCCGTTCTGGCAGATCTGGGACCTGACCATGCTGTGGCTGGCGCAGCTGCACGGTGGGAACGGCCTGCGCGTCGTGATCGCCGACTACGCCCGCAAGGATTCGACCCGGTTCTGGCTGAACACGCTGCTGGTGCTGTCGATGATCCTGGTCATGGGCGTGGGCACCTACGTCATCTTCACCTTCGACCCCAATATCAGTTAGGAACGGGCCACCTCGCATGAGTGAGCGCAGCGAACGAATCGACGCTATCGGTGAGCGCAGCGAAGGAAGCGCCGCCGCTGGTGAGAGCAGTGAACGAAGCGGTTCGGTGGAGGCCCGGCCTGTTCAGGAGCACCGCTACGACGTCGTGATCGTCGGCGCCGGTGGCGCGGGTATGCGGGCGGCCATCGAGGCCGGCCCCCGGGCGCGTACCGCTGTGCTGACCAAGCTGTACCCCACCCGCAGCCACACCGGCGCGGCCCAGGGCGGTATGTGCGCGGCCCTGGCCAATGTCGAAGAGGACAACTGGGAGTGGCACACCTTCGACACGGTCAAGGGCGGCGACTACCTGGTGGACCAGGATGCCGCGGAGATCATGGCCAAAGAGGCCATCGACGCGGTCCTCGACCTGGAGAAGATGGGCCTGCCGTTCAACCGGACACCCGAGGGCAAGATCGACCAGCGCCGCTTCGGCGGACACACCCGTGACCACGGTAAGGCGCCGGTGCGTCGCGCCTGCTACGCCGCCGACCGTACCGGTCATATGATCCTGCAGACGCTGTACCAGAACTGCGTCAAGCACGATGTGGAGTTCTTCAACGAGTTCTACGTGCTGGACCTGGTGCTGACCGAAACCGACCACGGCCCCGTCGCCACCGGTGTGGTCGCCTACGAGCTGGCCACCGGCGAGCTGCACGTCTTCCACGCCAAGGCCGTCGTCTTCGCCACCGGCGGGTCGGGCCGGATGTACAAGACCACCTCCAACGCGCACACGCTCACCGGTGACGGTATGGCGATCGTGTTCCGCAAGGGCCTGCCGCTCGAGGATATGGAATTCCACCAGTTCCACCCGACGGGCCTGGCCGGGCTGGGCATCCTCATCTCCGAGGCCGTGCGCGGTGAGGGCGGAATCCTGCGCAATGTGGACGGCGAGCGGTTCATGGAACGCTACGCGCCCACCATCAAAGACCTCGCGCCCCGCGATATCGTCGCCCGCTCGATGGTGCTCGAGGTGCTGGAGGGCCGCGGTGCCGGCCCGAACAAGGATTACGTCTACATCGACGTGACCCACCTCGGTGAGGACGTGCTCGAGGAGAAGCTGCCCGATATCACCGAGTTCGCCCGCACCTACCTCGGTGTGGACCCGGTGAAGGAGCTGGTACCGGTCTTCCCGACCTGCCACTACGTGATGGGCGGTATCCCCACCCGGATCCAGGGCGAGGTGCTGCGGAACAACACCGATATCGTGCCCGGACTGTACGCCGCCGGGGAGTGTGCCTGCGTTTCCGTGCACGGCGCGAACCGGCTCGGCACCAACTCGCTGCTCGATATCAATGTGTTCGGCCGCCGCGCCGGTATCGCCGCCGCCGAGTACGCTCAGCGCGCCGATTTCGTCGATATGCCGGAGAAGCCGGCGCAGATGGTGCAGGATTGGCTGGCGCTGATCCTGTCGGAGCACGGCAACGAGCGTGTCGCCGATATCCGCACCGAACTGCAGCGGTCGATGGACAACAACGCCTCGGTGTTCCGCACCGAGGACACCCTCAAGCAGGCCCTCACCGATATCCACGCGCTCAAGGAGCGGTACGCCCGCATCACCGTGCAGGACAAGGGCAAACGCTACAACAGCGATCTGCTCGAGGCCGTGGAACTCGGCTTCCTGCTGGAACTGGCCGAAGTCACCGTGGTCGGCGCGCTCAACCGCAAGGAATCGCGCGGCGGTCATGCTCGCGAGGACTACCCCGATCGCGACGATGTGAACTTCATGCGGCACACGATGGCGTACAAGGAAGGCGAGGATCTGCTGTCGGACATCCGGCTCGACTTCAAGCCGGTGGTGCAGACCCGTTACGAGCCGATGGAGCGTAAGTACTGATGACCGCTGTAGCCGAGAATTCCGCAGCGTCGGCCGCGAACCCGGCGCCGGTGCCCGAGGGTTCGACCATGATCACCGTCAAGGTGGCCCGGTTCAATCCCGAGGACGGCCAGGGGCAGCGCTGGGAATCGTTCCAGGTGCCGGCCCTGCCGACGGACCGTTTCCTGAACCTTCTGATCTACATCAAGTCCTACTTGGACGGCACGCTCACCTTCCGTCGCTCCTGCGCGCACGGTGTGTGCGGTTCGGACGCGATGCGGATCAACGGCGTGAACCGGCTGGCCTGCAAGGTCCTGATGAAGGACATGCTGCCCAAGAACGGCAAGCCGGTCACGATCACCGTCGAGCCCATCCGCGGCCTTCCGGTGGAGAAGGACCTGGTCGTGGACATGGAACCGTTCTTCGACGCGTTCCGGGCGGTGAAACCGTACCTGATCACCTCGGGTAACGAGCCGACCTTCGAGCGGATTCAGAGCCAGGCCGATCGGGCCCGGTTCGACGACACCACCAAATGCATTCTGTGTGCCTGCTGCACCACCTCCTGCCCGGTGTACTGGCACGACGGCAGCTACTTCGGCCCGGCCGCGATCGTGAACGCGCACCGCTTCATCTTCGACAGCCGGGACGAGGGTGCTCGGGAACGGTTGGACATCCTCAACGAGGTGGACGGGGTGTGGCGGTGCCGCACCACCTTCAACTGCACGGACGCGTGCCCTCGTGGTATCGAGGTCACCCAGGCCATTCAGGAAGTGAAACGCGCGCTGCTGTTCGCTCGCTGAGTACCGCTTCCTGCGCAACCGCTCCCGTGCTCGTGCACGGGAGCGGTTTTGTTTTACCGGCCATCCGGTTTTCATAACGCGAACTTGATTATTCGGGTAGCCGAACTTACCATTCGACATGAAAGGCGGTGGTTCGGTATGCGGGTATTTCTCCGGACCGCCGCGATACTCGTGGCCGGTGCCCTCACGCTGAGCGGATGCGCATCGTTCCATCTACCGCGCAACGGCACACCGGTGGTCGTCACCACCTTCACCGTGCTCGCCGATATCGCGTCCAATGTGGCGGGCGAGCACCTCGAGGTGCAGTCGCTGACCAAACCCGGGGCGGAGATCCACGGTTACGAACCGACACCCGGCGATATCAAAAGGGCCGCCAAGGCCGATCTCGTCCTGGACAACGGTATGAACCTGGAGGCCTGGTTCGGCCAGTTCGTGGCCGATATCGAGGCAGAACACGTCACGGTGAGCGAGGGGGTGGCGGCGGTGCCGATCACCTCGGACGCCTACGCGGGAAAACCCAACCCGCACGCCTGGATGTCACCGCTGAACGTGCAGGTCTATGTGGACAATATGGTCGCCGCCTTCACTCGGCTCGCTCCCGAACACGGCGCGGCCTTCCGCCGCAACGGCGAGAACTACAAGGTCCGGCTCCAGCAGGTCCACGACGAACTGGTCGCCGCCCTACGAGAGCTACCGCGGCGTCAGCGGGCCCTGGTGACCTGTGAGGGCGCGTTCTCCTATCTGGCCCGCGACGCCGGACTCTCCGAGGCCTATATCTGGCCGGTGAACGCCGAACAACAGGCCACTCCGCAGCAGATCACCCGGGTGATCGAATACGTCCGCGACAATCAGGTGCCGGCGGTGTTCTGCGAATCCACCGTTTCCGACGCGCCGATGCAGCGGGTGGTGGAGGCCACCGGCGCACGGTTCGGCGGGGTGCTCTATGTGGATTCGTTATCCGCGGTCGACGGTCCGGTCCCCACCTATCTGGAGTTGATCCGGCACGATGCCGAGACCATAGCCGCAGCACTCACCGGGAGCAGGTCATGACAGTCCCCGCGATCGACATCGACGGTGTCACCGTCTACTACGGTGAGGTGCAGGCACTGGACCGTGTCCGGTTGACCGTGGACCCCGGCCGGGTGTGCGCGCTGATCGGTATGAACGGCTCCGGAAAATCCACACTGTTCAAAACCCTGATGGGCCTGGTGACCCCCGAGCGGGGCACAGTGCGGATCGACGGGGCCAAGCCGCTGGTGGCGCGCCGGACCGGAGTGCTCGGTTACGTCCCCCAGAACGAGGCCGTCGACTGGTCGTTCCCCCTCTCCGTCCGCGATGTGGTGACCACCGGGCGGTACGGGCGGATGGGCTTCACCCGCCGCGCGAGCCGCGCCGACCGGGCCGCGGTCGACGAGGCGCTGGAGCGGGTCGACCTGGCCGAGCTGGCGGACCGGCAGATCGGCCGGCTCTCGGGTGGCCAGCGCAAACGCGCCTTCGTCGCCCGCGGTATCGCTCAAGGCGCGAGAATTCTGCTGCTCGACGAGCCGTTCGCCGGAGTGGACAAACGTTCCGAGGCCACCATCACCGGCCTGCTACGCGAACTGGCCGCCGCCGGCGCTACCGTGCTGATCTCCACCCACGATCTGCATGCCCTGCCCGGGCTCGCCGACGAGGCTGTTCTGCTCATGCGCCGGGTACTCGTACACGGCAGCCCCGAGGAGGCGTTGCGGCCGGAGAAGCTCGCGCTGGCCTTCGGACTCGATGTGATAGGGCAGCGGTGAGTGCCGTGGACCTGATCGAAATCCTGCTCGAGCCCCTGCGCTACGCATTCATGGTGCGGGCATTGACCGCCAGTATCGTCGCGGCGATCGTCTGCGGACTGCTGTCCTGCTGGCTGGTGCTGGTCGGATGGTCTCTGATGGGTGACGCGGTTTCACATGCGGTGCTGCCCGGCGTGGTCCTCGCCTATATCGCCGGAGTCCCTTTCGCGGTGGGCGCGGTGGTGTTCGGTTTCCTGGCCGTCGCGCTGATCGGCTTGGTCCGTGACACCAGCCGGGTCAAGGAGGACGCCGCCATCGGCATCGTGTTCACCACGCTGTTCGCCTTCGGCCTGGTCATGATCTCGGTGACGCCCAGCGATACCGATCTGAACCACATCATCTTCGGCAACCTGCTGGGGGTGAGCCAGGAGGAACTGATCCAGATCGCCGGGCTGGCCGCCGTGGTGTTCGTCGCGCTGGTGCTCAAACGGCGTGATTTCACCCTTTACGCTTTCGACCCCACCCACGCCTACGCACTCGGGCTCAATCCCCGCCTGCTGGGCGCGGCCCTGCTCGGCCTGCTGGCACTGACCTCGGTGGTGGCCCTGCAAGCGGTGGGCGTGATTCTCGTCGTGGCGATGCTGATCATCCCCGGCGCCACCGCGTACCTGCTCACCGACCGGTTCGGCCGGATGCTGGTGATCGCCCCGTCGCTCTCGGCCATCTGTGCCGCCACCGGGCTCTATGTGAGCTACTACGCCGATACGGCGCCCGGCGGGACCATCGTGCTGGCCCAGGGGGCGGCCTTCGCCGCAGTCTATCTCTTCGCGCCCCACCAGGGCCTGATCGGTTCCCGGCTGGGCGCCGCCCGCCGCCGGGCCCGCGATACCGACATCGCGGAACTCGCCGAGGACGCCGCCGAACCCCGCCCCTGACCGGCGGGGTCAGGGGTCGGTTTCCTCCAAGGGAGCCGCTCGGCACCAGCGCTCACCGGCGAGCACCACATGATCCAGGAACCGCAATCCGACGGTGCGGGCCGCCACCGCCAACAGTGAGCTGGCTCGGCGATCGTCCGGGCTCGGGGTCGGATCGCCGGAGGGATGATTGTGCGCGACAGCGAAGGCGCGGCCGTCGTGGCGCAGCACCGTGTTCAGGATCTCACGGACCGGTACGGCCACCTCGTCGATGGCGCCCTGCGCCACGAACACCCGCTGCCGCGGCCGGTTGCGCGCATCGCAGACCACTACCAGCAGCCGCTCCACCCGGGCCCCGGCGAACAACGGCCGGGCCGCCCGCGCCACATCGCCGGCTCGTAACAGCGGCTCGCGGGTCTCCGAGCCACCGCGGGCGCGGGCCGCGAGCTGAAAAGCGGCCACGATCGCGGCCGCCTTGGCCGTGCCCACTCCGCAGCGCCGGGCCAGCTCCTCCGGCCGGGCCACGGCCAGCCCGGTCACCCCACCGAACTCGGTGAGCAACCGGACGGCGAGTTCGACGGCGTTCTCGCCGCGCCGTCCCTGCCCCAGTAACAGGGCGAGCAGCTCCCCGTCGCTCAATGCCTCCGGACCCAAGGCACACAGACGTTCCCGTGGCCGCTGCGCCACGGGTAGATCGGTCATCGCTACCGGCATACCTCCCCCTCCGGACTCCGTGGTTCCGGATCATGCCAGCGGATACCGACAGTATTCGCGGTCCGGGTAACCTCGTTCGCGACAGACGGTCAGCCGTCGACGGTCGCCGGCTGCGGGGAGCGGTTCAGAGCCGACGCGGCGAGCCGCTCGAAATGCCGCAGCTGCCGTTCGTGCACCACGATCCGGCGCAGTGCCTCGTGAATGGTGGCCTTGTTCGTCGCCGTGCCCATAATGGCCCCGGCGGCCGCCAGCAGGTCCTGATCCAGATCGATCCGCACTGTCGGCATGCGTCCTCCTTCGTACATCCACGCTGATGCGGCGGTATCGTCTTCACCCCGGACGCGCCGGGTAGTAGGGCTGTATCGACAACACCGTCGGCCAGACAGTTTGCCCAGTCGATGCCGGTCCGACGGCGGAATACACCGCCGTGTGTCCACATCGAGACCTGGCCCGCCCGAACCCGGCGCTTCGGGCGGAGTTCAGCGCACGTTCAGCCGCGATTCGAAATTGCGTTCCAGTTCCCGCCAGGCCCGGGCCTCGGCGTCGAACGGCGGGTTGGGCGCCATGCGGGTGGGGTCCGGGTTGAGCAGATAGGAGACGTACCAGCCCAGCGGGGTGGATTTGGCCAGTGCCTGCTCCACCGCGTCGTCGTCGGCGTAGTCGGCGGCATCGGTGAAAAGCTCCAGCACCAGGTCGAGCTGCTCTGTATCCACCGCCTCCGGGCCCTCGGCCAGGTCGTCCGCCAGACCGGGCAGGACGTAGATGTTCTCCTCGGTCACCTCCACCTCGAGCGAACCGTCGACGGCCGCGGTCTGCACCTCGGCGAAGGTGCTCACCCGGGACAGATCGTGTTCGTGGTCGTCGGCCAGGTAGCGGGCGAGCGCACGCTCACTGGTGAACACCGAAATACTCTTCTTGGCGCCGAGGAAGATCGGCTCGTCGTCGAGATAGCAGCGCAGCGTGAAATATTCGCCGTCGGCGGTGACTATCTTGACCGGGTCGATCCCGACTTCCTCCCAGAAGGTGAGGTCCTCGTCCTCGTCCTCGTCGGCGTTCAGGTCGACCGGTTCGAAATCGCTGTCGTCGTCGGACTCGGCCACATCGTCGGCATCGACCTCGTTCTCCTCGGCGGCCAGCAACTCGGCCTCGGCCAGCGCGACCGCCTCGGCATCCACATCCGGTACGTGCACCACCGAATCGATGGCGTCCAGCACATCGTCCCAGTCCTCGGCGAGGGCCGCCCCGATCCGATCCCAGAGTTCGAGACCCTCGCGGCCCGCGAACATCTGTGTGCCCCCGGACAGCGCGCCGAGCGACGGGTGCGCACCGAAGAACTTCGTCACCGCTTCGAGTTCACAGACCTCGCCGATATTGCGCACCATGGCCAAGGTGTCTTCGAGTTCGGCGACGGTCTCCACATCCGGATCCCCGGCGGCCAGCTCCGGTACACCGACGAGATCGAACGAGTAGTTGTCCTCGGGTTCCAGTTCCGCCGCCGAGAGCCCGGCGACCACCTTCCAGGCCGGATGGTCGACGAGATCGTTGTCGGAGTCGGTACGGATGAAGGCGGCCAGCTCGGCCACGGACTCGAAGCCGTAGAGGGAATCCTCGTGTCCTAGGAATGCCTCCCACTCGTCGTCACCGTCACGCCAGCGCGGTGCCCACAGGGTGACGAGATCGCCGTCGGTCAGACCGAGCTCGATCGGGACGATGTCTCCAGAAGCCATGTGCGGAAGCCTAATGGTCACAGGGGGTGAAGGCCATCCGCAGCCCATCCCCGGTCCCGGCGCGACCGGGGATATCTCGGCCTGCCCCGCGCTCAGGCGCCGTCGGCCCCGCTTCCCATCGGATCCGCGACGCCCCGCGCCGGAGGTGCGAACGATTCGTTCAGTGCGGCAACCACCTTTGAGCGCTGGCCGCCGGCGTCCTCCGCGGCCTGGCGGCAGGCCGCGATGATGAGCTGCGCCGCCTCGGCCGGTGGCAGGGCGGTGATCGCCTCGGTGAGCCGCAACGCCACCAGGGCGCCGTCGCTGTCCACCTCCGCGCTGACCATCCCGTCCTCGGTGACGAACCGGCCGCGGACCTGCTTCAGGCCGTACAGCGCCGCTTCGAGCGCCTCCAGTTTCTGCGTGGCCCCGGCGACCAGGGCGTCCATCTCCGCGCTCATGCTGTGTGTCTCCTAGCTCCCGGTGGTGGGGCGCCGTACCGCACGGCCGGCCGTGTACCCCGGCGTCTCATACCGGCCGCATCCAGCTGGTCGGGCCGGTGTCGGCATCGTCGATGCGGTCCAGCTCGTCCACCGCCTGCTGCCGGGTCGGCAGGCCCAGTTGATCGAGTATCTCCGCGGGCATGCCGTTCTCGGCCAGCAGTTCTCGCCGCTTCGCCTTGGCCGCCACGGTGGAGCGGCGGGTCAGGCGCAGGATTTCGTCGGCGAGAGCCTGGGCGCCGTAACGGT
The DNA here is from genome assembly GCF_977089955.1 of Nocardia sp. X0981. Classification (NCBI taxonomy): domain Bacteria; kingdom Bacillati; phylum Actinomycetota; class Actinomycetes; order Mycobacteriales; family Nocardiaceae; genus Nocardia; species Nocardia sp. X0981. The sequence continues at coordinate 2,437,682 of NZ_OZ372435.1, forward strand.
ATTCGCTGCGTTCGAAGGTGATCTCCACCGGCATGCCCTGGTCGGTGGCCCGCACCGACAGTGTGCCGGTGCGATTCCTGCTCGCCGCCACGGTGACGTTCGGCACCTCGGGAATCTGCTGCTCACTCATATTTCTGTCCAGTCGTCATGATCGGATACCGGAGCCGCCCCCCGGGCCGGCCGGTTCATTCCGTAGGCCGGTAGAACCCGTAGAACTCCATTCCGCTGTTCTCCGTGCGGATGGAACTGATCTGCACCGGATCGCCGGCCTCCACGAACTGCCCGTTGCCGATCACCATCGCCACGTGACCGTCCCAGATCGCCAGATCGCCGGGCATGAGATCACCGGGGGACACCGGGGTGGCGCCGTTGGCCTGTTCGTGGGCGAGCCGGGGTATCTCCACACCGGCCTCGCCGTAGGCGTACTTGGTCAGGCCGCTGCAGTCCAGCCCGGCGCCCGGAGTGTTGCCGCCCCAGACATACGGTGTGCCCAAGGTCCCCAGGGCGGCCTTCACCGCCGTGGCGGCCTTCTCGTTCGGTGCCTCCACCACACTCCCGTCGGGGAGGGTGATCTTCACACCTTCGCCCTCGCCCGCGGAGGTGGTGGTCCTGCTCTTGCTCGGAGTTCCGGTGGAGGTGCTCGTGGAGGTGCCGCTCGCAGCCGACATGGCGGTGCTCATCATCGAACCGGCCACTCCGGCGACATTGCTGAGACCGGAGGCCACCGTGGAGACCGCCTGCGTGCTCACCGGGGCGGCGTTCGCCGCGGTGGGGGTGGGTGGCGGCGGGGTGAGTTCGTTCATCGAGGCGGTGTGTGTCTGCAGTTCGTTCTGCACCCGCCCCACCACGCCCAGTGCCTGCCCCAGATGGTCTATCGCGGAACCGACCAGGAGCGACAACCCGGCCGGGGTGCCGAGCGTGGGCGCCGCGGCGGCCGCGGTGTTGACGAACGATTGCGCGATAGCGGTGAGATCCTTGTTCCCGGTCTCGACATGCGCCGCGGCCAGCCCCATCACCGTGGCCATTTCGTTGCCGCGGTCGGAGATGGTGGCGGCCGAGGTCTGCGCCCGCAGCGCCTTGGCGGTCGCCGCGTCCGCGCCGGTACCGTCCCACGCGGTGTTCACCTGGTTGATGCCGGAGCGGCCGAGCGCGTGCACCTGGTCGATGGCAGTGGACGCTGCCCGCAGCGAATCACCGGGCCCGCCACGGGCCAGTACTCCGGTGCCGAAGCTGGCGAGCAGATCGAGAATCGGCTTGGCCAGCAGGTTGATATCGATCACCGGTCACTCCCCGGCGGCGCCGCGCAGGGCGGCCGCGGTACCGGTATCGGCCTCGGCGTAACTCACCGCCGCCACCCCCGCGGCGCCGCTCATCGTGCCGAGCACCGCGGAGAGCTGGCCGATCGTGGCCACATGACCCGCGTGGGCGGCGGCGTAGGCCGCCAGGAAATCGCCGCCGATCAAGCCGAATATCGGACCGAGGACGGCGGGTGCGGCGCCCGCCGCGCCGGTTCCCGCCGCCGCGAGCTCGGAGGCCATCACACCCGTGGTGGTGCCGTAGGCCGCGATGCCCTCGGCATCGGCTGAGATGTTCACCATCAGAGGTTCCCCCATCGACTTCGTTAACGGGCAGAGTATGTCATCTACCGGATTCGACGCACCGGCTTCCCGGCCGGTTCCGCGAAATCGGATCCGCGGACACCCCCCGGCGAGACGGCACGCCCGCGGCACCGACCTTATCGTTCCCTCATGCGCACGCATACCCTGGACCATCCGCTCGTGGCGATACTGCTCACCACACTCCGCGACGAACGCACCCCCGACTCCGCTTTCCGGGCAGCGCTACGCGACCTGTCCCGGCTCCTGGTCTACGAGGCGCTACGCGACGCGCCGGTGCGGCATTTCGACATCACCACCCCCGTCGCCCCGACCCGCGGCGTCGGCCTGGCCCGTCCGCCTCTGCTCGTACCGGTACTGCGGGCCGGACTCGGGATGGTGGACGCGGCCACCGATCTGATCCCCCAATCCAAAGTGGGATTCGTCGGTGTCGCCCGCGACGAGCGAACCCACCGCCCGGTGCCCTACCTGGAATCATTGCCCGAGGACCTGTCGGAGACCCCGGTGATGGTGCTGGACCCGATGCTGGCCACCGGCGGATCCATGGTGCACACCCTCGAACTGCTGGCCGGTCGCGGCGCCACCGATATCACCGCGGTCTGTGTGGTGGCGGCACCGGAAGGCATCGCCGCGCTGGCGAATTCGGGGCACCCCGTACGGCTGGTGACCGCGGTGATCGACGACCGGCTCGACGACGACGCCTACATCGTGCCCGGCCTCGGCGACGCCGGTGACCGGCAGTTCGGGCCGCGGTGAACATGCCGTGTCGGGTCAGCCGGCCAGTCCGCGGCAGAAATCGCATACCCGCGAAAGCCGTTCCCGCGCCGCGGCTCCGGCCGCCACGAGCCCGTCCGGGCCGGATACCGGCTCGACCGTCTCGGCATAGCATTTCAGCTTCGGCTCGGTACCCGAGGGACGGATCACCAGGCGTACCCCCGCACCGGTGAAGACCAGGGCGTCGGTGCGCATCCGGCCGCGCACCGCGGACATATCGGTGTACTCCACCGCGATCCCGGCCAGTTCCCGCGGGGGAGCGGCGCGTAACGCGTTCACCACCTCGGCTGCTGCCCGCTGGTCGGGCAGGCGCAGCGAGACCTGGTCGCTCGCGTGCACACCGAAGCGGAGGGCGTAGTCGTCGAGTTCGTCGCCGAGCGTGCGGCCCTCCGCCCGTAGCCGGGCCACCGTATCCGCGGCCAGCACGGCCGCGGAGATACCGTCCTTGTCGCGTACCGCCGCGGGGTCCACGCAGTGACCGAGGGCCTCCTCGTACGCGTAGACCAGCCCGTCCCCGGCCCGGGCCAGCCATTTGAAACCGGTGAGGGTTTCGGCGTAGCGGGCGCCGCGGTCCGGGGCCAGCCGGGAGAGCAGGCGCGAGGAAACGAGAGTGGTGGCGACCAGCGAATCCGGCGGGGCGGTGCGCAGCACCTGATCGGCCAGCAACACACCGGTCTCGTCCCCGCGTAGCATCCGCCACCCGTCGGCCGTGGGTACGCCGAGCGCGCACCGGTCCGCGTCGGGGTCCAGCGCTATCGCGAGATCGGCGTCCACCCGTTCGGCCAGCCGCAGCAGCAGATCCGTGGCGCCGGGCTCCTCGGGGTTCGGGAAGGGCACCGTGGGGAAGTCGGGGTCGGGCGCGAACTGTTCGGCCACCGCGTGGAGATCGGTGAACCCGGCGGCGGTGAGGGCCTGTACGGCGGTCGCGCCGCCGACGCCGTGCAGCGGGGTGAACGCGATCCGGACCGCGGCGCGTTCCCCGGGTCCGCCGATGAGCTGGGGCAGCTGCGCGACCCGCGCCAGATACCGGGAGGGAATATCGCTGTCCGTGAGCGGAACCGGGGTGCGCGGGATCGGTTCGGTCACCGCCGCGATCAGCTTCTCGATCTCGGTGTCCGCCGGCGTCAGCAGCTGGGCGCCGCCGCTCAGGTACACCTTGTAGCCGTTATCGCCCGGTGGATTGTGGGAGGCGGTGATCTGCACCCCGGCCACCGCGTCCAGTTCGCGGACGGCGAAGGCGGTCACCGGCGTCGGCAGCGGTTCCGCAAGCCGGGTCACCGCGAAACCGGCCGCGGCCAGAACCTCGGTCGTGACCAGGGCGAACTCGTCCGATCCGTGCCGGGCGTCCCGGCCGACCACCACCCGGCCACCGCCCAGGCATCGCTCCCGCAACCACGCCGCCAGGCCCGCGGTGGCCCGCGCCACCGTGGTCGCGTTCATACCGTCCGGGCCGGGCGCCAGCGGCCCACGCAGCCCCGCCGTACCGAAGGTCAGCATCTACAGCTGCTCCAGCACACCGCGCAGCAATTTGCCCAGCCGCGGCGCCGCCGCATGGCCTTCGGCCAGGACATCGGCGTGCGCGAGCGGGGCGCCCGTCACCCCGGCCGCCAGATTGGTGACCAGCGAGATACCGAGCAGCCGGACCCCCAGGGCGCGAGCCGCGATGGCCTCCAGCACCGTGGACATACCCACCAGATCGGCGCCGATGGTGGCCAGCATGCGGATTTCGGACGGCGTCTCGTACTGCGGTCCGGTCAGGCCCGCGTAGACGCCCTCGGTGAGGTCGGGGTCCACCCGGCGGGCGAGCAGGCGCAGTCCGGGATCCCAGGCGTCCACCATGTTCACGAACTCGGGCCCGGTCAACGGCGTCGTACCGGTGAGATTGAGATGATCCCGCACCAGGACCGCCTCGCCGACCCGCAGGCCGGGCCGGATCCCGCCCGCGGCGTTGGTGAGGATCACCGTGTCCACCCCCGCGGCCACGGCCGTGCGCACGGGATGCACCACATCCGCGGCGGAGTGTCCCTCGTACAGGTGCTGGCGTCCCATGAGGACGAGCGTGTCCGTGCCCGCCACCGGCACCGAGAGCACCCGGCCGATATGGCCCTCCGCGGTGGGAGCGGCGAAACCGGGTAACTCCGGCATGGGAATGGTGGTGTTCGGCGTTCCGAGCTCGGCGGCGGCGTCCTGCCAGCCCGAGCCCAGCACGATCGCGACCCGGTGCCGGGCCACTGATGTGCGCGCGGCGATCTCCTCGGCGGCCTGTTCGGCAAGCATGGCGGTCAGTGTATGGCCTCATGGGCCGGTATGAACGCCCTACTGACCGGCGACCAGGTCGCGGTGGCCGCGATGACCACCGGGCGCCGGTACGGTGGAGAGGAGGCGCCGGCGGCGGGAATCGTCGACGATATCGTCGCCGCCGACGCACTGCGTGGCGCGGCCGTCGCGCGGGCCACGGAACCGGCCGCCGACCGCACCCCCGGCCTGCCCGGGATCACACGTTCGCCGCATGTCGCGGCGCCGACCGGCCCGGCCGTGGCCGATACCCCGGATGACCTGGCGTTCGCCGGGAATCAGTGTTCGGGGTCCGGCGGGTGGCGCCCGCCGCCCCGCAGGCCGCCGCGCCGATGACACGGGTGCCGCCGCACGCGGCTCCGGTCGTGGTGCGAAACTGGAGGTTACGGCCGTTCCTGGGGTCGGGCGGAACCGCCGGCGTGAACCGCGACCACGGTCGCGGGCGATGCGTGTCGTATACACGCCCACAAGTGGTTCACAGCTGCTCGTTCGACGACAGGAGGACATTCGGTGAGCACAACCGGCCGTTCGGTGCGCGACGGACAGGACGCGGTAACGGCGTGGCTGGCCGAGCACACGGTCGATCTCGTTCAATGGCGCCGGCACATCCACGCCAACCCCGAACTCTCCCGCACCGAATTCGCCACCACCGAATTCGTCGGCACCTGGCTCACCAAGGCAGGCCTGCAGTTCCGGGTGATGCCGAGCGGAACCGGCCTGATCTGCGATATGGGCCCCGAGGACGTCCCGCGGATCGCGCTGCGCGCCGATATGGACGCGCTGCCGTTGCAGGAATTCACCGGCCGGGAATTCGCCTCCACCGTGCCCGGGGTCTCGCACTCCTGCGGTCACGACGCGCACACCAGCATCCTGCTCGGCACCGCACTGGCCCTCGCCGACCTCGAGCTGCCGGTCGGGGTGCGGTTGATCTTCCAGCACGCCGAGGAAGTGATGCCCGGCGGCGCGCTGGACATGGTGGCCGCCGGCGCGATGACCGGGGTGGACCGGATCTTCGCGCTGCACTGTGATCCCCGGCTGGAAGTCGGGCGTGTCGGCGTCCGTGTCGGTGCCATCACCTCCGCCGCGGATACCGTGGAACTGGTCCTGGACTCGCCCGGCGGGCATACCTCCCGCCCCCATCTGACCAGCGATCTGGTCTACGCCATCGGCACTGTCATCACCGGTCTCCCCGGGCTTCTCACTCGCCGGATCGATCCACGGACCAGCACGGTCATGGTGTGGGGCGCGGTGAGTGCCGGTAAAGCCCCCAACGCGATACCACAAACCGGCATGCTCACCGGTACCGTCCGCACCGGCGATCACGCCACCTGGTCGCTACTGGAACCCATGGTGCGCGAGATCGTCGACGGCCTGCTCGCCCCGACCGGCGTCCGCTACCAGCTCGACTACCGGCGTGGAGTGCCACCCGTGGTCAACGACGAATACTCGGTACGGATGCTCGGCGACGCCGTGCGCGCGCTGGGCCCGGACGCGCTCGCCGATACCCCGCAGTCCGGGGGCGGTGAAGATTTCTCCTGGTACCTCGAGGAGGTGCCCGGCGCAATGGCCAGGCTGGGCGTCTGGTCCGGGGAGGGGCCGCAACTCGATCTGCACCAACCCACTTTCGATATCGACGAACGCGCACTGGCGGTGGGCGTGCGGACATTCACCAACATCGTTCTGCAGGCCGCTCGGGAAGCCCGCTGAGTCACCGGGCCGCCGCCGGCGGCCCGGTGCGTCCGCCCCTCAGCTGAAGGTGTTCCCCGGCCCCACGTTGCGACTGTTGCGGGTGCGCAGCGCGTGTACGTAGTCCGCTGGGGCTCCGGCCTTCTCGGCGGCGTCGGCCATCACCCCGAGGTACCGCGCGGAGGGCAGTCCGCCTTCGTAGGCGTCCAGGACGTACAGCCAGGCGAGGATCGGCTCGGTGCCGCTGCCCGGGTTCGGGGTGACCCGCAGCCGGATCTTGCGGTGGATCCCGAAATCCGAGCCCTCCCAGCGGTCCAGGCGCTGCTCGTCTTCGGGGGAGACGTCGTAGAGCACGACGAAGACCCGGGAACCGGGCTCCTCGACGACCGTGGCGAGCGGACCTTCCCAGCCGATGTCGTCCCCACTGAAGGTGAGGCGCCAGCCCTCCAGCCAGCCCGTCCCGAACATGGGGGAGTGCGGGCAGCGCTCGAGCATCTGGGTCGAATCCATATTGGACCCGTAGGCAGCGTAGATCGGCACACCGGCAGCTTAGTTGTGTGGTGACTCTCACCGGTACGGGGCTTGGTAAATCGTGTTCCGAGGGCGCCGACGCGCGGATACGACCGAGCGTCGCCGGGTATGCGGCGCACACTAGGCTTGACGAGGCGAGTGAGGGCCGCGAAGCTGCCGCGCGCCGCGCGCGGGTGATTAAGGAACAGGGGAGAACATGACCCGCATTGCGATCATCGGTGGCGGACCGGCAGGTTATGAGGCGGCATTGGTCGCGGCTCAGCACGGCGCCGAGGTCGTGTTGATCGACTCCGATGGGATCGGCGGGGCGTGCGTGCTCTGGGACTGTGTGCCGTCGAAGACGTTCATCGCTTCCACCGGGGTGCGCACCGATCTGCGGCGCGCCCGCAATCTCGGAGTGACCCTGGATCAGAGTCAGGCCGAGGTGCGGTTGCCCGAGGTCAACGAGCGGGTCAAGGCGCTGGCACTGGCACAGTCGTCCGATATCCGGTCCAAATTGCAGGCCGCGGGGGTTCGGGTACTGCCCGGGCGTGGGCGGCTGGACGGGCCGGGTTCGGGGCGGGCGACGCATCGGGTCGTCGCTCTTTTCCCGGACGGCACCGAGGAGGCACTGGAGGCCGAGGTGGTACTGATAGCCACCGGTGCGTCGCCGCGGGTGCTGCCGGGCGCCGTGCCCGACGGTGAGCGGATCCTGAACTGGCGGCAGCTCTACGACCTCGACGAACTGCCGGAAACCCTGGTGGTGGTGGGGTCCGGTGTCACCGGTGCCGAATTCGTTTCCGCCTACACCGAAATGGGTGTGCGCGTGGTCCTGGTCTCCAGCCGGGACCGGGTGCTGCCCGGCGAGGACGCCGACGCCGCGCTGGTTCTCGAGGACGTGTTCGCCGAGCGGGGGGTGGAACTGGTGAAACACGCGCGCGCGGACAAGGTCGAGCGCACCGGTGATTCGGTGGTGGTCACGCTGGCCGACGGCCGCACGGTGACCGGATCGCATGCGTTGATGACCGTGGGCTCCACCCCCAACACCGACGGCCTCGGTCTCGAGCGAGCCGGTGTGGAGGTCGACCGGGGTGGGTATCTGCGGGTCGACCGGGTTTCGCGGACGGGGGTGCCCGGTATCTACGCGGCCGGTGACTGCACGGGCCTGCTGCCGCTGGCGTCGGTGGCCGCCATGCAGGGGCGGATCGCGATGTATCACGCGCTGGGGGAGGGGGTCAGCCCGATCCGGCTCAAAACGGTGGCCTCCGCGGTCTTCACCCGGCCGGAGATCGCCACGGTGGGCGTGAGTCAGACCGCGATCGACAACGGCGAGGTACCGGCGCGCACGGTGATGCTGCCCCTCAACACCAACCCGCGGGCGAAAATGGCGGGACTGCGGCGTGGTTTCGTCAAGATCTTCTGCCGGCCGGCCACGGGTGTGGTGATCGGTGGTGTGGTGGTCGCCCCCATCGCCTCCGAACTGATCCTGCCCATCGCGCTGGCGGTGCAGAACAACCTCACCGTGAGCGATCTGGCGCAAACTTTTTCGGTGTACCCGTCGCTCACCGGTTCGGTTATGGAAGCGGCCCGGCAGCTCATGCGCCACGACGACCTGGGGTGAAAGGGCGCGGCGTCCGGGGCCGGGGGTCCCGGTGTGTGTCGCTGCCTTTCCCGCGGATGGCACGGTGAGTGTTCCTGCCGGTGGTGAGTTTTCGCCACATTGCCGGAAGTGCTCGAGTATGGTTCACTTCCGGGGCAGAGATGCGATCGGCGGGCGATCGCGAGGTTGAGTGCCGGGGGGTTCGTCCTTTCGGATTCGAACAGCGAACGGCCCTTCGGGCACCCGCTGGGAGCGTATCTCGGATGGACAGAACTGGATATGGTCCGCAGGTGGCGCCGTATCCGGGAAAGGGATAGGGCGAACAGTGAAACATCGTAAGCCGAGCCGGGCGGGCCGGGCGGTAGCGAGCACTTCGCTGCCGTTGGCGACCGCCGCGGCCATGGCCATCTTCGCCTCGCCGGCGGGGGCCGTTCCGGGCGATCAGCCGACCACGCCGACGACACCGAGTACCCCGGCGCCCTCGCAGCCGGGTACGACCCAGCAGCCGGGTGTCACCCCCGAGCAGGAGGGCCCGGAGACCACGCCGAGCCAGCCGGGTGTGCAGAAGGATTCCCCGGAGGGGAACACTCCCACGCCGAGCCAGCCGGGTGTCACGACCCCGGGGCCGGGTCAGAAAGACGAACAGGGCCTGACCGGCCCCACGCAGCCGGGGGTCACCACTCCGCGCGTGGCACCGCTGCCCGTGCCGGGTCAGCCCGATCCGGTGCAGCCCGCGATCACGCCGGATACTCCCGAGGGGCAGCAGCCGCCCGCCCGGCCGGGTGAGGCACCCGCTCCGGCCCCCGAGACCGACGGTGACGCGCAGGCCGGGGCTCCCGATACCGAAACGCTGGTCCAGCCGCAGAGCCCGCAGTGGCAGGCGCCCAGCATCGACGAGGCGCCGGTGGCACCGGTCGTCGAGATGCAGGGTCCCCATATGGAGGTCGGCGCCGCGATCGACGGCGGGTCGCTGGCTCCCGGGCATTTCGCGAACACCCATCACTTCAGCAACCAGGCCGGTTATGTCGGCACGGCGGGTTTCCGCACTCCCACCGGTACGGGCGAGGCCGGTATCTCGGTGGAGTTCGTGGACGAGAACACCATCAACGTGTCCACGTTCACCGGTGGCAACGGGTTGCCGGACAACCGGGTCGATCATGTCATCGATACCACCCCGGTGAACACGGCGAAGGCCGCTGTGGAGCACTGGATCGCCATGCAGCCGGGTGGGGCCGCCGCGCTGGAGGCCGCGGCCTCCATTCCGCCGCCTCCGCCGCTGCTGCCGCCGGGTGACTACCCGGAGCAGGCGATCAATGTCGGTGGCGTCAACACCCAGTGGGGTGGTTCACTCCAGTACTGACGCGGGTGAAATCTTGCCGGGTGGGGCGGTCGGGCACGGCCGCCCCACCCGCGTGTCTCGGAAGGGATGGGCTGTGACCGGCGAGGGCGAAGGTAGGGAACGTGAACCCGGCAAGGCGGATTTCGGACCCCCCACCGGGGATTTCGGGCCGCCCTTGTCCGAGTTCGGTCCGCCGACGGGTGAGCTGCCGGCCTCGGGCTGGCAGCCCGAGGCGCGTCCGGCGAGTTCGGAGCTGACCTGGCGTCCGGCCGGTGCCTCCGCGGTTCCGCCGGAGACCCCGGTGGTTCCGCCGCCTCCTCCGCAGTACCGTGCCCCGGATAGTTCCACGCCGGCTTATCAGCCTGCTCCGACCGATTCCCGGCCGGTGACGCGGCCCATGCCCGGCGCGCCGGATCCGGACGCGACCGTGCGGCATCAGGTGCCGTCGGAGCCGGCGGTGCGGCCCCGGCCCGGGGGAGCGGGCGGGGACGCGACCGGTGGTCCGCCTCTTCCCAGGGCAGGTGGTTTGTCCTGGGACAGCGATCCCATCGCGCAGAAGCTGACCCCGCAGTCGGTGGCCGGCGCGCTGGCGCAGAAGCCGAGCCGCCGGTTCTCGACGAACAAGATCGTTACCGTGGCGGCGGTGGTGGTGGCGCTGATCGCGGTGGTGGTGGCCGTTGTGGTGGTCCGCAGTGGTTCGGACGGGACCGCACCCGTCGCCGACCCCGGCGCTACGCTGGATTGTCCGGCGAGCCGGGAGGGGGCGGTGACCGTGGGCGACGGGGCGGGCGATACGGACAGTGGTCCCGGCGCGATCCTGGGGTTCCAGCATGCGTTCTACGTGGAGCGCAGCGGTGCTCGGGTGCGTGAGTTCGTGGCGCCGGATTCGCCGGCGATCTCGAGCGCGGACACCATTCAGCAGGCCATCGACAAGCAGATTCCAGCGGGTACGCGGCACTGTGTGCAGATCACCGAGCGGGCCGCCGATACCTTCGATGTCGACCTGACCGAGCGTCGGCCGGACGGTACCACCACGGTGTACAAGCAGACCGTCACCACGGTGGACCGGTTGGGGAAGACCGTGCTGTGGATGATCGTGGACCGCCCTCGCGTCTCATGATATGAGATCACAATTTCAGATAATGAACTCTATGGGATGATGGGGTAACTACAGCCATCCCCGGAGGTTCCATGCCCACCCACGAACCGCCGCTGGCCGGCAAGCTGGCGGGCCTCACCAGCTCGGCCATTCGCGACCTGCTGAAACTCACCGCCGCCGCGGATATCGTCAGTCTCGCCGGAGGCCTGCCCGACGCCGAACTCATGCCGGGGGCGCGAATCGCGGCGGCCGCGGACACGGCACTGCGCGACAGCGCTGCCCTCCAGTACACCGAATCACCGGGCTGGGGGCCGCTGCGCGAGGTACTGGCCGCTCGGGAAAGCACCCGGCTCGGCCGGGTGATCCCGGTATCCGAGGTTTTCGTCACCCACGGTTCCCAGCAGGCACTGTCGCTGCTCGCGGAAGTCCTCCTGGATCCCGGCGCGCTGGTGGTGGTGGAGGATCCGGCCTATGTGGGCGCGCTGCAGGTCTTCCGGGCGGCCGGCGCCCGGATCGTGGCGGTGCCACTGGACGGTGAAGGGCTGCGCGTCGATCTGCTCGCGGAGCTGATCGCGGGTGGGCAGCGTCCGGCCGTGGTGCACACGGTGAGCAATTTCCACAACCCGGGCGGGGTGACCATGAGCACCCGGCGGCGGCAGGCCCTCGCCGCGCTGGCCGAACAGCACGGGTTCTGGGTGATCGAGGACGATCCGTACGGAGAGCTGTGGTTCGACCGTCCGGCGCCGGAACCGGTGGCATCGTATTCCCCCGCGGTGATCAGGTTGTCCTCGGCATCGAAGATCATCGCGCCCACCTTGCGGGTGGGCTGGATGATCGCCCCGGAGCGGGTGTGCCGGGCCGTCGAACTGCTGAAGCAGGGGGCAGACCTCTGTGGTTCGGCGCTGGCCCAGCAGATCGCCACCGAGCTGCTGGCCGATACCGGCTGGCTCACGGGCCATATCGATACGGTGCGCGGTATCTACGCGGAGCGCGCCGGCGCCCTGGTCGATGCCGCACGAACCCACTTCGGCGACCGATTGCGCTGCTCCGAGGCATCCGGCGGCATGTTCGTATGGGCCGAGTTCACCGACGGTACCGATACCACCGACCTGCTACCCGGGGCGCTCGCCGCCGGAGTCGCTTTCGTACCGGGCCGGGCCTTCGCGGTGAGCACCCCCTACTCACACGCCCTGCGAATGTGTTTCACCACCGCCGCGCCCGAGCTGCTGGCCGAGGCGATGCGGCGCCTGGCCCTGGCCGCGGCGGCCGCCCCCGGAAGCGATCCGGTGGTCTCCGCTCAGTCGGCCCAGTTGTAGGTGCGTTCCACCGCCTTGTTCCAGTCGCGCAGCCGCGCCTGGCGTTCCTCGGCCGGCATCGTCGGAGACCACGTTTTATCGGCTGCCCAATTGGCGCGGATATCGTCGGTACCCGACCAGTACTCGACCGCCAGGCCCGCGGCGTAGGCGGCACCCAGCGCCGTGGTCTCGTTGACCAGCGGACGCACCACCGGCATATCGAGAATATCGGCCTGGAACTGCATGAGCAGATCGTTGGCGACCATACCGCCGTCGACCTTGAGCGCCATCGACCCCAGCTCCAGCGACTGGGCTTCGGCATCGGCGCGCATGGCATCCATCACCTCACGGGTCTGGAAAGCGGTCGATTCCAGCACGGCGCGGGCGAGATGAGCCCTGGTGACGAATCGGGTCAGCCCGGCGATCACCCCGCGGGCATCCGGTCGCCAGCGCGGGGCGAACAGCCCGGAGAACGCCGGGACGATATAGGCACCGCCGCTGTCGTCCACGGTGCGGGCGAGGTCTTCGATCTCCGGGGCCGCCGCGATGATGCCGAGATTGTCGCGGAACCACTGCACCAGCGCCCCCGTCACCGCGATCGACCCCTCGAGCGCGTACACCGGATCCTGCTCGCCGAGCCGGTAGCAGACGGTGGTGAGCAGGCCGTGCTCACTGAACACGGGAGTGCTGCCGGTGTTCAGCAGCATGAAATTACCGGTGCCGTAGGTGTTCTTCGCATCGCCCGGGGAAAGGCAGGCCTGGCCGAATGTGGCGGCCTGCTGGTCGCCGAGAATGCCCGCCACCGGAACCCCCGCCAGCGGTCCCGCCGTGATCCGCGCATAGATCTCCGAGGAACTCCGGATCTCCGGCAGCATCGCCGTGGGTACACCGATCTCCGCGCAGATCCGCTCGTCCCACCGCAGCGTGCGCAGATCCATGAGCAGGGTGCGGGAGGCATTGGTGACATCGGTGATGTGGCGGCCGGTCAGATTCCACAGCACCCAGCTGTCGACGGTGCCGAAACACAGTTCACCGGCCTCGGCCCGCTCCCGGGCGCCCGGCACGGTGTCCAGGATCCAGCGCACCTTCGGCCCGGAGAAATAGGTGGACAGCGGGAGCCCGGTGCGGTCGGCGTAGCGGTCCGCCCCGTGCGTGCCGGCGAGCTCGGTGCACAATCGGTCGGTGCGGGTGTCCTGCCAGACGATGGCGTTGTGGATCGGCCTGCCGGTCGCCCGCTCCCACACCACGGTCGTCTCGCGCTGATTGGTCACTCCCACCGCGGCGATATCACCGGCGGTGACCCCGGCTTCGTCGAGAACCGCGCCGAGGACGAATTCCGTATTGCGCCACAGAGTCAGCGGATCGTGTTCCACCCAGCCCGGTTTCGGGAAGATCTGGTCGTGCTCGCGCTGGGCGATGCCCGCGATCCGTCCCTGCCGGTCGAACAGAATGCACCTGCTCGACGTCGTGCCCTGGTCGATGGCGGCCACATAGCGCATGGCAGGAGGCTAACGTAATCCGGCGCGCCGGTGACGTGTGTCGCGTGAGCGGCCACTCCCGCCCATGGCCAGTAGGGTGGAGACCGAACTCCCGAACCCACAGCCGGCCTTGTCGAACGCGTACTCCAGGAGTCGAAGCCGATGATGCGATACCTCCGCCGCTTCGGCCTCCGCGGGCCGCATGCACCTGCTCCGAAGGAGGAACAGTGACCATACAGCCGGGATCGCAGTTCCTCGGGCCGGACCAGCGGCGCGCGGCATGGGAGCGTCTGGGTAAGGACCATTTCGATGTGGTCGTGGTGGGCGGAGGTGTCGTCGGTGCCGGTATCGCCCTCGACGCCGCCACCCGCGGATTGCGGGTGGCGCTGGTGGAGGCGCGGGATCTGGCCTCGGGAACCTCGAGCCGCTCGTCGAAGATGTTCCACGGCGGCCTGCGATATCTGGAACAGCTCGAGTTCGGCCTGGTGCGCGAGGCGTTGAAGGAGCGCGAACTCTCGATGTCGCGGCTCGCGCCGCATCTGGTCAAACCGTTGCGTTTCCTGTATCCGCTCACCCATCGCGCCTGGGAGCGCCCCTACGTGGCGGCGGGGTTGTTCCTCTACGACACCATGGGCGGTGCGAAAACGGTCCCCGGCCAGCGGCACCTGACCAAACACGGTGCTCTGCGGCTGGCACCGGGATTGCGCCGCAATTCGCTGATCGGCGGTATCAGCTACTACGACACGGTGGTCGACGATGCCCGGCACACCATGACCGTCGCGCGTACCGCCGCCCACTACGGGGCAGTGATCCGCACATCGACCCAGGTCGTCGGTTTCCTGCGCGAAGCCGATCGGGTGGTCGGTGCCCGTGTACGCGACAGCGAGGACGGTCGCACCGCCGAGGTCCGCGGACATGTGGTGATCAACGCGGCCGGCGTGTGGACCGACGAGGTGCAGGCGCTGGCGCAGCAGCGGGGCCGCTTCCACGTGCGGGCGTCCAAAGGTGTGCACATCGTGGTCCCCCGTGACCGGATCGTCAGCGATGCCGCGATCATCCTCCGGACCGCCACCTCGGTGCTGTTCGTCATCCCGTGGGGCGCGCACTGGATCATCGGTACCACCGACAGCGACTGGAACCTCGACCTGGCTCATCCCGCGGCCACCAAGGCCGATATCGACTACCTGCTGGCACGGGTCAACGAGGTGCTGGTCACCCCGCTGACCCCCGAGGATATCGACGGCGTCTACGCGGGTCTGCGGCCGCTGCTGGCGGGAGAGAGCGACGAGACCTCCAAACTGTCGCGGGAGCACGCCGTGGCGCGGATCGCGCCCGGGCTGGTGGCCATCGCCGGCGGGAAATACACCACCTACCGGGTGATGGCCTACGACGCCGTGGACGAGGCCGCGCAGGACATCCCGGCCCGCGTATCACCCTCTATCACCGAAAAGGTGCCGCTGCTCGGCGCGGACGGTTATTTCGCGCTGATCAACCAGACCGTGCAGCTGGCCGAGGAGTACGGCCTGCATCCCTACCGGGTGAAACATCTGCTCGACCGCTACGGTTCGCTGATCGACGAGGTCATGGCACTGGCCGTGGACCGGCCCGAACTACGGCAGCCCATCACCGCCGCCCCCTCGTACCTGAAGGTGGAGGCCGTGTACGCGGTCGCCGCAGAGGGTGCGCTGCACCTGGACGATGTGCTCGCCCGGCGTACCCGTATCTCCATCGAGTACCCGCATCGCGGCGCCGAATGCGCCGACGAGGTGGCCCGGCTCATCGCCCCGGTACTGGGATGGGACGACGCCGAAACGGACCGCGAGATCCGGACCTATCTGGCCCGGGTGGATGCCGAGGTGCGGTCCCAGACCCAGCCGGACGACGCCTCCGCGGACGCGCTGCGGGTGGCCGCTCCGGAACCGCGGCCGGAAATCCTGGAACCGGCGGTACCCATCGAGCCCTGAGAAGAGCCTCAGTGGGAAGCCGGAGGCGACGGGGGCGGTGCGGTGGTGAGGGCCGGTCCGAGGGGCGCCGGCGCCGGTCCCGGTGCCGGTGAGACCGCCGGGTGCAGCAGGAAGTAGCAGAACACCGCGGTGGCCACGACCGCCAGCACCGCGGACAGCAGTTTGCCGGTGACGGCGGCCAGGTGGACGGTTCGGGTGTTCATGGGACCTGCTTCCAGTGCGGTACCCGTGTGTCGTCGAAGAGCGGCCGATCATTACCACGCCGATGGCGACCGTCACAGTAGCGGCGGTGGCCGGTCTGCGTCGGCTCACCCGTTCACGCAGGTGGGACCTGGCATACCGGGCAGAAGTAGATTCCGCGTTCCGCCCGGCTCACCCGGTCGTGCGCGGGCGCGGTCTCGCCCAGCAGTTCCACCCGTAGCGCGGTGCCGCAGCGCTGGCAGGGCCGCCGGGCGCGGCCGTAGGCCAACGGTCGCCACGGCGGCTGATGCGCGGCCCGGTACAGCACGCGATGCGCCTCGTGCACGAGCGAGAGCAGATCCTCCACCTCGGCGACCGGCCGGGCCGGATGTATCTTCCGCAGATAGCAGATCTCGCTGCGATAGATATTGCCGATCCCGGCGAGATTGCGCTGATCGAGCAGAGCCAGCCCGATGGGCAGTCGCGGGTCCCGGGTCAAGTGCTCCACGGCGGCGGCGGGATCCCAGTCCGGGCCCAGGAGGTCGGGGCCGAGATGATCGATCGCCCGGTGCTCCTCGGCGCGCCGCAGAACCTCCACGACTCCCAGATCGAACCCCACGGCTTCCACCTCAGCGGTGCCCAGGACCACTCGCGCGGTGACCCGCGGTTTGGTCCAGCGTTGACCGCGATGGAACACCCGCCAGCTGCCCTCCATCTTCAGATGGGTGTGAATGCTGACCGTCCCGGTGCGGATGAACAGGTGCTTGCCGTAGCTGCCCACACTGTCCACCAGCTGGCCGCGCAGGTCCACCGTGGCGTAGCGAGGCACCCGGAAATCGCTGCGGGTGAGCGTCGCGCCGGCGAGCGCGGCCCGCAAGCGTCCCGCGGCCCGGAATACGACATCACCCTCGGGCACGACCGCTCCGTGCGTACGTGGGCCCGGTCCGGCTCATCGGCGACCTCGCAGGCGCAGCCCCTGCGGGGTGGCGGTGAAACCGGTCTCGGTCAGGAAGGTGGCGAAAGTGTTCCCGTGTACCGATTCACCGTCGACCCGATCGATGACCAGCGAATCGACCCGCCCGTGGTGCACGAGATCGGCGAGGGCCCGGGCCGCGGCGTGCCGAGCGGTGGGTTCCTCGGTGCAGGTGAGCAGGGTCTTCCCGCCCCGTTCCAGATAGAGCACCAGTTCGCCGTCGACCAGGACCACCAGCGCCCCCGCCTTGCGGCCGGGACGGTGACCGGCACCGCCCGCGGTCTTGGGCCAGGGCAGGGCCGCGCCGTACGGGTTGGCGGGATCGCAGGCCGCGAGCGCCAGCGCCGTGCCCGGGGGTCGGTGATCGCCCTCGAACGAGCGCAACCGGTCCACCACATCGGTGGTGGAGAACTGGGCGCCGCCCAGGGAATCGACGAAATAACCGCGTCGGCAGCGGCCCCGGTCCTCGGATTCGCTGAGCACCCGGTACAT
This sequence comes from Nocardia sp. X0981, assembly GCF_977089955.1. Taxonomy (NCBI): domain Bacteria; kingdom Bacillati; phylum Actinomycetota; class Actinomycetes; order Mycobacteriales; family Nocardiaceae; genus Nocardia; species Nocardia sp. X0981. The sequence continues at coordinate 2,454,983 of NZ_OZ372435.1, forward strand.
GAGCGCGAAACCGCCGGGCACACCCTCGCTCCGGACGGACCCCTTGGTGAGTACCCCGTAGCGCTCCAGCAGCAGATCGGCGGTGAAATGCGCGCGCACCGTGTTGTCGGTCGCGCGTTCGGGCAGCAGCGACCAGCGGCCGGCCACCGTCGGCGGTCCCGAGCGGGTGGGCATGGCCGGGCGAGGCAGATAGGTGCGGCTCCGAGGCGCTCGTCGCGGGGTCCGGTGCGCGGCGGGTGCCCGGGTCGAACCGGACAGCCGGGCCCGGACGGGAGCGAAGGTATCGCCCGACACCAGACCGGCCCAGACCAGATCCCACAGTGCGGCGGCGACCCGGGCATCGTCCAGTAGGCCCGTCGTATCGGCCAGTTGCCGGAAGAAATAAGCGCCTTCACTGTGCCGGGTCGGCAACGCCTCGGCTCCGTGTGCCGGTTCCGCGCCGAGTCGTTCCGCCGGGGCGGGCGGCGGCCACGTGGTGGGATCGGCGCCCAGCGCCGTGAGCAGGGCGAGATGGACGTCGGTGAATTCCGGTTCGTCGGCCGGTGGCAGCGTGAGGGGGGCCTGGTCCGCGGGGTGCAGGGCTATCCAGCCGTCTTTGGTGTTGATGGCGCCGTGCCCGGACCAGCGCACCTCACCCGTGGCCATGAGTTCGTCGAGCAGGGCGGGTGAGTAGTCGCGCACCCGGGCCGGCAGCACCAGCGACTCCCACGCCGAGGCGGGGACGGGCACGCCGGCGAGCTGGTCCACCACCGTCGCCACGCCGTCGAGGCCGCGTAGCTCACCCGCGCCGCTGCCCAGATGCTGCCAATCGGGCAGGAACCGGCCGAAGGCCGCGGTGGACACCGGTTCGATCTCGTGCCGGGCGGCGGCCAGGCTACGGCGGCGCAACCGCCGCAGCACCTGGGTATCGCACCATTCCGAACCGCCCGCGCCGGGGGTGAACTCGCCTTCCACCACCCGCTTCTCGGCGGCCAGCCGGTGCAGCGCGGTGGCGACCACGGCGGTACCCAGGCCGAATCGCCGGGCCGTCGATTCGGTGTCGAACGGCCCGTGGGTGCGGGCATAGCGGGCCACCAGATCCCCGAGGGGATCGGCGACCGGTTCGATGAAGGCGGCCGGGGTGCCGATCGGCAGGGGAACGCCCAGCGCGTCGCGCAGCCGGGCGGCGTCCTCGACGGCCGCCCACCACACCCGGCCCGCGTAGCTCACCTCCAGCGCGCGGCGGGCCCCGGCGAGTTCGGTGAACCAGTCCGCGGGGTCGGCCGTGCAGCGTTGCCGGGCCTCCGCCGGGGTGAGCGGGCCGAGCAGTCGTAGTAGATCCGCCAGGCCCTCCGCGTCGCGGGCCCGGCGTTCGGGGGTGAGACGCTGCAGTTCCAGTTCGGTCTGCTCGATAACCCGGGCATCGAGCAGTTCCCGTAGCTCCACCCGGCCCAGCAGTTCGGCCAGTAGACCCGAATCCAGGGAGAGCGCGGCGGCCCGGCGTTCGGCGAGCGGGCTGTCGGCGTCGTACATGAACTGGCCGATGTAATCGAACAGCAGCGCGTTGGCGAAGGGCGACGGAGTGGCGGTCTCCACCTCGACCAGCCGGATCTGCCGCCGCGCCACCCGGCCCAGCAGCTCCCGCAGTGCCGGGAGGTCGTAGACATCGCGCAGACATTCGCGCACCGTCTCCAGCAGAATCGGGAAATCGGGGTACTTCCGTGCCACGTCGAGCAGCTGGGCCGACCGTTGCCGCTGCTGCCACAGGGGGGCGCGCCGCCCGGGATCGCGGCGCGGCAGCAGCAGCGCCCGGGCCGCGCATTCCCGGAACCGGGAGGCGAACAGCGCCGAACCGCCCACCTGCTCGGTGACGAGGTCGTCGATCTCGTCGGGTTCGAAGACGAACAGCTCCGCACCCGGGGGATCGTCGGTGGTGTCGGGGAGCCGGACCACGATGCCGTCGTCGGAGGCGTTCGGCGCCGCGTCCACCCTGAACCGGTCGCGCAACCGGGCGCCGACGGCCAGCGCCCACGCGGCGTGCACCGGCATTCCGTACGGCGAGTGCAGGACCAGCCGCCAGTCGCCGAGTTCGTCGCGGAACCGCTCGACCACCAGGGTGCGATCGGTGGGCAGCCGGCCGGTGGCGGCCCGCTGCTCGTCCAGCAGCGCGCGGAGATTGGTGGTGGCGTTCTCGTCGAGCCCCGCGGCGGCCGTACGCCGCTCGAGCTCCCGCGCCTCGGAATCCGACCCGGCCCGGCGCACGAACTCCCCCAGCGCGGCTCCCAGCTCGGCCGGACGCCCGAGCGAATCACCGTGCCAGAAGGGCAGCCGGCCCGGCTGCCCGAAAGCGGGGGACACCAGGACACGGTCGTAGGTGATGTCCTCGATCCGCCAGCTGGTGGCGCCGAGCGCGAAAACATCGCCGACCCGCGATTCGTAGACCATCTCCTCGTCGAGTTCACCGACCCGCGAAGCCTTCTCGCCCACCATGTACACCGCGAACATACCGCGGTCGGGGATGGCGCCACCGGAGGTCACCGCCAGCCGCTGCGCCCCGGGGCGGCCGGTGAGCGTTCCGGCGTCGCGATCCCACACCAGACGCGGTCGCAGTTCGGCGAATTCGTCGGACGGATAGCGTCCGGCCAGCAGGTCGAGGACGGCTTCGTAGGAGGACCGGGGCAGCGCGGCATAGCTTCCGGTGCCGCGCACGGTATCGAACCAGGCGTCGATGTCCAGTGGTTCCAGCGCGCACGCGGCCACCGTCTGCTGGGCGAGGATGTCCAGCGGATGCGCGGGTATCCGCAATGCCTCGATCTGCCCCGAGAGCATCCGCTGCGCGGCCACCGCGCAGCGCACCACATCGGTGCGGTGTTTGGGGAAGAGCACCCCGCGCGAGATCTCGCCCACCTGATGACCGGCCCGCCCGATCCGCTGCAGCCCGCTCGCCACCGAAGGTGGCGCCTCGACCTGGACCACCAGGTCCACCGCCCCCATATCGATCCCCAGTTCGAGGCTGCTGGTCGCCACCACGCAGCGCAACCGCCCGCTTTTGAGATCGTCCTCGATCAACGCCCGCTGTTCCTTGCTCACCGATCCGTGATGGGCCCGGGCCAGCAGCGCCTCGGCCCCGTGGCTCACCTCGGTGGAGGGGCCAACCTGGGCCGGTGGGGCGTGGGCGGTTTCCACGGCCGCACCCAGTCGCGCGGCGTAGGTTTCGTTCAGGCGCGCGGTGAGCCGCTCGGCGAGCCGCCGCGAATTGGCGAAGACGATGGACGAACGGTGCGCGAGCACCAGATCGACGATCGCCTCGTCCACATGTGGCCACAGCGAACCGGGCTGATCCGAATCGCCCGGTTCGGTCATATCGGGGATCGGGACCCGCACCGACAGCTCGAACGTTTTGGGTGCGGGCGGGCAGACGATGGTGACGGGCGCCTGTCCCACCAGGAAGCGGCCCACTTCCTCGGGCGGCCGGACCGTCGCCGAGAGGCCGATACGCTGCGCCGGTCGTTCGGTGAGGGCATCCAGCCGGGCCAGGGAGAGTGCCAGGTGCGAACCCCGTTTCGAACCGGCGATGGCATGGACCTCGTCCACGATCACCGTCCGTACGCCGCGCAGTGTCTCCCGCGCGGCCGAGGTGAGCATCAGGAACAGCGATTCCGGGGTGGTGATCAGGATATCCGGCGGGGTCCGCTGTAACCGGCGGCGTTCCCGGGCGGTGGTGTCCCCGGAGCGCACGCCCACGCTGATCTCCGGCGCCGGCAGCCCGAGCCGGCGCGCCGTCTGCCGCACCCCCACCAGCGGCGCCCGCAGATTTCGCTCCACATCCACGGCCAGTGCCTTGAGCGGGGAGATGTAGAGCACCGAGGTACCGCCCTCCGACCGATCGCCGGAGGCCAGCCGGTCGATGGCCCACAGGAAGGCCGAAAGCGTTTTCCCGGAGCCGGTCGGCGCGATCACCAGGGTGTGCTCGCCTGCCGCGATCGCCCGCCATGCCCCGAGCTGGGCGGCGGTCGGCGCCGGGAACGCACCGTCGAACCACTGCTGGGTGGCGGCGGAGAACTCGGTCACGGACCCCAGTGTGCACCGCCGCACCGACAGGCCGCCGTATCCGGCGCCGCTCGGGGCCGCGCGCCGGATACGACGACCCGGTCAGGCCCGGGTGCCGTCCACCATCTCCGGGCCGGCCACCTCCGGTTCGATCAGATCGGGGGCAGGGGTGTCACGAATCAGTTCGGCGAGGCGGACGAGGTCCGCGGTGGTCAGCTTGCCGACCGGCCGGAATTCCCGGTCAAGCCGGCGGCGCAGGAATTCGCTACGCGAAACTCCCAGCCCACGAGCTTGCCGGTCGATCTCGTCGATAACTGCGCCGGGCACAGCACGGATCAGGATATCTGTCACCTCGATCACCTCCTGCTGGCAGCGGGGCACGATAGCCGGGAGCCGGCGGATCGAGCCGGCAACCGGAGACAGTCCGGTTTTTCTCTGCTGCGACAGTGCCTGGTGTTCGAAAACTCGGTGTTCGTGGAACGCGATGCGAGCTCCCGCGGGGCCACCGCGGCGAGGCGGGCGGCACACTTTCCGGCCGGCGAACCGCTCACCCCGGTGGGCAGGCGGGCCGGACGGTCCGACCACTGTGGACGCGCTGGTGCTCGCGGGCTCGGAGCGACGCACCGGAGAGACTGCCCAACTGCTCGGCTCGGACATCGCACCACTACCGAGATTACGCGATTCCGCCGCCGCCCGGCGTGGTGGCCGATCGGGCTATTGCACGCCGAGCGGAACCGAGGTGCCGAACGAGAGCGGGAAATCGCGGAAGGTCATGCTCGCCGGTACGGCCCCGGCCGGTATTTCGTACACCAGGTGGGTGCCCAGCGACTCACCCGGTTGCAGGGTGCGCGGCGCCGCCGCGGCGGCGGCACGCTGCGCGGTGGCGGTCACATCCGGGGCGAATTTCCCGCCGGCCGTATCGTGCAGTTCCTGGCCGAGCGGCATATAGGTCTTCGGAGTATCGGCGATATTGCGAACGGTGAAGCTGACCACGACGAATGTGCCTTCCGCGCGTTCGAGGCCGATGGTCGCCATATCGGAGTCCACGTTCAGCACCGTGAACTCGAAAGCGCCGTCGCGCACCGGGTCGCCGGGAGCGGCCGCGGGGCCGTTCGCCGGGGTGTCCGCGGGGGTGAAGATCCGGATGGAGCCGGCTCCTTCGACCAGCGCCGCCACGCATCCGCCGATGAGCAGCAGCGGTATGCCCACCAGCACGACCAGCCACAACAGCACTTTCGGTATCCGGCTTCCGCGTCTGGGCGACGGCGTCGCCGTCCGCCTCCGCGGCGCTCGCCGCCCGGATGCCACGAGCGGGCGCGGGTAGTGGGCGCCGGAGCGGCCCGGCGCGGCAGGGCCAGGACCGGGTACCGCGCCCCCGGGGCCGTGCCCGGCCGCCGCCCCGGGGTGCCCGGCCGGTACCCCGGTTTCCAGCCGGGTGTACGCGCGGGTCGGCGGGTACACCGGTACCGGCGCCCGGGTGGGCGACGGTCCTGGGCTCCCCGGGGCGTAATCGGTATAGGCGCGCGTCCCGGGTGTCTCCGCGACCTCGTACCGCCGGGTGGCGGGCCGCTCCGGCGGTCCGGGTGTTTCGTAACGGCGGGTACCGGGATGATCGGTGTCCAGCCCGTAGTGCCTGGTTCCCGGGTGTTCGCCGGCCGCCCCGGCGACGGCGGCGGTCGCGGCGCGCGCGAACTCCCCGGCACTGGGGTACCGGTCCCCGGGTTCCTTCGCCAGTGCCCGGGTGATCGCCCGGTCCAGTTCCGCGGGGATCCCCGGGACCGCTGCGCGCACGCTGGGCGGGGTGGTCGTCAGATGGTCGTGCATCTGCCGCGCCGGGTCGGTATCGCCGAACGGCCGGGCGCCCGTCAGCGCCTCGTAGAGCACACAGCCCAGCGAATACACATCGGCGCGAGCGTCGGTGCGGCCGGTGAACCGTTCCGGCGCCATATAGGCCCAGGTGCCGACGGCCAGCCCCGAAGCGGTGAGCGCGGTGCTGCCCGCGCCGTGCGCGATCCCGAAGTCGATCAGATAGACGAAACCGTCGCGCCGGACGACGATATTGGACGGTTTCACGTCGCGGTGCACCAGTCCCGCGCGGTGCGCGGCATCGAGCGCGGCTGCGGTCTGCGCGATGATATCCACGGCGCGCGCGGGCGGCAGCGCCCCGTCGTGGCGCAGGATACGGCTCAGATCGTCGCCCTCGACGTATTCCATCTCGATGAACAGCCGGCCGTCGAGTTCACCGTGCGCGTGGATCGGCACGATATGGCTGTCCCGCAGGCGGGAGGCGAGTTCGGCTTCGCGTTCGAAGCGGGTGCGGTAGGTCGGATCGGCGGCGAGTTCGGCGGGCAGCAGTTTCAGCGCGACCCGCCTGCCGGGCCGCCCACCGGCCGGATCGGTGTGGGCGAGCCACACCTGGCCCATCCCGCCCTGCCCGAGCAACCGTTCGAGCCGGTAGCGGCCCAAGCGCTGCTCGGCCATCACGCATCCTTCCTGTCACCGCGGGCCCGGCCGGGCGGGCGGTGATCCGAAGCCCCGGGGCACGGACTGTACTCCGACCCTAATCGTGCCCGGCGGCCCGGCACAGTGTGAGCTCACCGACCGGGCCGCCGGTCGGTGTCTCGTCACCGCGCAACGGTTCCGCGTCCCTCCGCCGGGCGGGGTGGGCCGGCCCTGTGCGAAGGTGACCGCATGGAACCGATCGAGATCAACGCGGGCTCTTGGTATCTGCGCGCCCTGCGGGCCGACGACCGGATCGACGACCGGCCCGCGCTGGCCTCCGGGGGGATCGACGATCCGGACTATGTGGCTCGCCGCACCGCCCAGTGGGGCGAGGAATCCCACTTCTCCTGGGCGGTGTGCGAACCGACGACAGCGGAACTGGTGGCCGAGATCGGGGTCACCCCGGCCCCGGATGGGACGGCGCGGATCGAGGGCTGGGCACGGCCGGGCCAGGGGGCCGCGCTGGAGGCGGCCCTGGTGGCGGTGCGCCGGTTCGCCGAAGACGCTCTGGAGCTGCGCCCCGAGCCCGCCTGATCCGGGCCGGGGTCAGCGCAGGTCCGTCAGGACCCGGTCGAGGGCGGCTACCGCCGCGGTGAGTTCCTCGGGTTCCACGGTGAGCGGCGGGCGGAACCGGATGCCGCGTGTTCCGGTGCCGATCAACAGCACCCGTTCACGGTCGCGCAGCGCGGTGAGTACCGCGTCCCGGAAAACGGTGTCGGGAAGGGTGATCGCACACATCAGGCCGCGACCCCGGGGTTCGGTGACCGCCGGATGCCGGGCGGCGAGGTCGTGTAGCAAGGTGAGCAGATGGTCGCCCACGACCGCGGCTCGTTCGATCAGCCCATCGCGTTCGATGACCTCGAGGATGCGGCTGGTCCGCACCATATCGGCCAGATTGCCGCCCCAGGTGGAATTGATCCGCGACGGGATCGTGAAGACATTGTCGGCCATCTCGTCCACCCGGCCACCGGCCATGATTCCGCATACCTGCGTCTTCTTCCCGAAGGCCACCACATCCGGTTCGAGGCCGAGTTGCTGGTAGGCCCAGGCGCTTCCGGTGGCACCGACACCGGTCTGCACCTCGTCGACGATGAACAGCGCGTCGTTGTCATGGCACAGCCGCTGCATCGCCCGCAGGAATTCCGGCCGCATATGCCGGTCGCCGCCCTCACCCTGGATCGGTTCGGCGATGAAGCAGGCGATGCCGTTGGGCCAGCTGGTGAAGGCGCGCGCGGCCTGGTCGAGTGCCCGTTGTTCGGCCCGCTCGATATCGGTGTCCGCACCGAGCCAGGGGGTTTCGATCCGGGGCCAGTCGAAGGCCGGGAAGCGGTCGGTTTTCACCGGGTCGGTATTGGTCAGCGACAGGGTGTAGCCGGTGCGCCCGTGGAACGCTCCGGTCAGGTGGAGTACGCCCCCTTCGCGACCCGGTCGCGTTGTGCGCCCGTGTATCTCGTTGTGCCGGCTCTTCCAGTCGAACGCGGTTTTGAGGGCGTTCTCCACCGCGAGGGCACCGCCGTCGATGAAGAACAGATGTGGCAGGCGGGGATCGCCGAGCACGCGCACGAAGGTGGCCACGAACCGCGCCATCTCGGCGGTGTAGATATCGGAATTGCTGGGCTTGTTCAGTGCGGCCGTGGTCAATTCGGACCGGAAGACGGCGTCTCCGGCCAGTGCCGGATGGTTCATGCCGAGGGCGCTGGAGGCGAAGAAGCCGAACATGTCGAGGTAGTCGGTGCCGTCGCGCGCGTCGACCAGATGACGGCCGGATGAGGCGTGCAGATCGAGCACCAGATCGAAACCGTCGGCAAGCATGCTCGCCGACAGCGTTTCCAGTACGCGGGCCGGGGGGATGCGGCCGGAGGCCGTGCCATCGCCCGTGCCGAATAGTTCAAGTTCGACGGTCACATCCCGACGGTACGGGAGCGAGCTCCGGCTTGCCAGGAAATATTTCTGGCAAGTCGGCAGATATTCGAAGTTGTTACGATATTGACTACTTTTCGTAGAATGTCTGCAGGATGATGGTGCTCCGGGTGCGTACGTTCGCCGTCGCCCGGATCTGCTGGAGCAACTGTTCCAGATGGCGGGGTGAGGCCACCCGCACGAGCAGCATGTAGCTCTCGTCGCCGGCCACCGAATGGCAGGCCTCGATCCCCGGCACGTTCTGCAGCAGGGCCGGTGCGTCGTCCGGCTGGGAAGGGTCGAGAGGAGTGATCGCGACAAATGCCGACAACAGCTGCCCGAGCGCCTCGGGATCGACCTTCGCGGTATAACCGCGAATCACACCGCGCGCCTCGAGTCTGCGTACCCGCGACTGCACAGCGGATACCGAAAGGCTCGCCTTCTCGGCCAGATTGGACAGTGTCGCCCGTCCATCGGCCATCAGTTCCCGGATCAGCAGGCGATCGATCTCGTCCAGGGCTGGTTTTGCCGGTGTTTCCGCCACCAACGCAGGCTAACGTAGCGGACACAGCGCCGGAACTCTGTTGTGAACGTTCATTCTCCGGCTACCGCATTCGCACAGCGTATTTCGTCCGGACGAACCCCAGGAGCTCTCGATGACCGAGATCGACACCGAAGACCGGACCGTCCGATTCGCCGATCGGATCGACGGCCTGCTGCATGCGATGGACCTCGAATACCCGGCCGCCGGCGATATGCCCGTCCGCTGCCCGATCAACGGCGAGACCCTGTTCGGGCTGCGTGCGCACACCGCCGCCGAAATCGACACCGCGATCGCCGATGCGGCCGCCGCCTTCACTGCGTGGCGGCTGGTTCCGGCGCCGCGCCGCGCGGCCGTGATCCGGGAACTGGCGGGTCTGCTGCGCCGGCACCAGGACGAATTGGCCGAACTGGTCACCCTGGAGGTCGGCAAGATACCCGCCGAGGCCCGCGGTGAGGTCCAGGAGATGATCGATATCTGCGAATTCGCCGTGGGACTCTCCCGGCAGCTCTACGGCTACACGATGGCCTCGGAGCGGCCCGGGCACCGCCTCATGGAGACCTGGCACCCCCTCGGGGTGGTCGGCGTGATCTCCGCGTTCAACTTCCCGGTGGCGGTATGGGCCTGGAACACGGCCATCGCTCTGGTCTGTGGTGACACGGTGGTGTGGAAACCCTCGGACCGTACGCCGCTGACCGCGCTGGCCTGCCACGGCCTGCTGCGCCGGGCGGTCCGGGCTGCGGGGGCCGACGAACGGATCCACCAGCTGATACCGGGCTCGGCCGCCGCCGGTGCCCGGCTCGCCGACGACGCGCGTATCGCGTTGGTCAGCGCTACGGGGTCGGTGGCGATGGGGCGGCAGGTCGCGCCCCGCGTCGCCGCTCGCTTCGGTCGCTGCCTGCTCGAACTGGGCGGGAACAACGGTGCCGTCGTCACCCCCTCCGCGGACCTGGATCTCGCGGCGCGGGCCGTCGTGTTCGCTGCCGTGGGTACCGCGGGCCAGCGCTGCACCACACTGCGGCGGCTCATCGTGCATCACCGGATCGTGGACGAACTGCTGGAGCGCCTGGTGCGCGTCTATGGGCAGCTGCGCGTGGGCAACCCGTTCGAACCGGGGGTGCAGGTGGGTCCGCTCTGCGACCCCGCCGCGGCGGTCGCCGCGCAGGACGCGCTCCGGCGGGCCACCGCCGACGGCGGCGAGGTGCTCTGCGGCGGTGACCCGGTGCGGCCCGCGGGGGTGGGGCCGGACGCGCACTACCTCCGCCCGGCGATCGTCCGGATGCCGGCCCAGACCGATATCGTGCGGGAGGAGACGTTCGCCCCGATCCTGTACGTGCTCACCTACGAGGATTTCGATACCGCACTCGCCCTGCACAACGGTGTCCCGCAAGGGTTGTCCTCGGCGATCTTCACGACCGATCAGCGGGAGGCCGAGCGTTTCCTCGCGGCCGACGGGTCGGATTGCGGTATCGCCAACGTCAATATCGGTACCTCCGGCGCGGAGATAGGCGGCGCGTTCGGTGGCGAGAAACATACCGGTGGCGGCCGGGAGTCCGGTTCGGACGCGTGGAAGGCGTATATGCGGCGGGCCACGAACACGATCAACTACTCCAGCGAGCTACCGCTGGCCCAGGGCATCCGGTTCGACTGAACCGCGCCCGCCGGACCCGGCGTACGTGGTCCGCCTCCGTGACCGCGGCGCGGAACCGGTGGGCCGAGCCGCCACGGGTCTCCTGCTGTGTACCGGGCCCGCCGACGCTGCTCATGCGGGTGGGCGGCTGCCTGCGATGCCGGATATCAGCAGGTCTCCGCGGCGATCGGGCTCAATTCGGGAAAGAACGTGGTGACCGCGCGGTGGCCGATCTCCATACCCCGGGCGAGGATGCCGGGATCGGTTTCGACGCTGCTGATATCGGGTGCTCCGGCGGGCGGGTGGATCTGGTGCGCCGCCGGTCCCATCTCGGCGATCACCCCGTCCTCGAGCGCCTGCTGGCCGGGCCGCTCTTTCCACGCGCGGTGGGCGCCCGGGGCCCGGAAACGCATATAGGTGCCGCCTACGAGGTCGTGCAGGCGCGGCGGGAGCGGACGGCGTTCGTCGGCGCGGCGGGTGCGCAGGATCAGCGCATGGGTGGCCCCGGCCTTCAGCGCGCTGCGAACCGGCACCGTTTCCGACCAGCCGATGACCGTCGGATCGGCTACCGGATGCGAAACAGTCGCGGATCACCTCCGCGACCGCCGGTGATACTGGATTCACCAGGTCACCATATGCCGGAGCGGATGGCGATCATCGATCGCGCATCCGCTCCGGTGTTCGGCTGTTGTCGGCCCGGCCGCCGCGGATCCGTTCGTGGCGGCGCCGCGAACGGACCTACTTGATCTCGGCCAGTACGGTGCCCTGGGTGATGGCGGCACCGGGCGCCACGTTCAGGCCCGTCACCACACCCGCCTTGTGCGCGTTCACCGGGTTCTCCATCTTCATGGCCTCGAGCACCGCGATCAGATCGCCCGCTTCGACGGTCTGGCCTTCCTCGACGGCGACCTTCACCACGGTGCCCTGCATCGGCGCGGTGACCGCGTCACCGGAAGCGGCACCACCGCCCGCACCGCCTCGTTTACGCGGCTTCGGCTTCTTGCGCACGCCACCGGCCGCGGGCGCGCCCGCGCCGACCGAGAACTGGCCCGGCAGCGATACCTCGACCCGGCGGCCGCCGACCTCGACCACGACCTTCTGCCGCGGCAGGTCCTCGTCGTCCGCGGCGGCACCGCCACCGTCGAACGGTTCGACGGTGTTCTTCCACTCGGTTTCGATCCACTTGGTGTAGACATCGAACGATTCACCGTCGCCGACGAAGGCGGGGTCCTCGACGATCGCCCGGTGGAACGGGATCACCGTGGCCAGGCCCTCCACGCGGAACTCGGCGAGCGCGCGCCGCGCCCGCTCCAGCGCCTGGGTGCGGTTCTCCCCGGTGACGATCAGCTTGGCGAGCATGGAATCGAACTGGCCGCCGATGACACTGCCGGCCACCACGCCGGAGTCCACGCGCACGCCCGGGCCGGTCGGCTCGGAGTACACGGTGACCGGGCCGGGGGCGGGCAGGAAGTTGCGGCCCGCGTCCTCGCCGTTGATCCGGAACTCGAAGGAGTGCCCGCGCGGGGTCGGATCCTCGGTGATCTCGAGCTTCTCGCCGTTGGCGATCCGGAACTGCTGGCGCACCAGGTCGATACCGGAGGTCTCCTCGGTAACCGGGTGTTCGACCTGCAGGCGGGTGTTGACCTCGAGGAAGGAGACGGTCTCACCCTGCACCAGGTATTCCACGGTGCCGGCACCGTAGTAGCCGGCCTCCTTGCAGATCCGCTTGGCGGAGGCGTGGATCTCGGCGCGCACCGCGTCGGACAGGAACGGGGCCGGGGCCTCCTCGACCAGCTTCTGGAAGCGGCGCTGCAGCGAGCAGTCGCGGGTGCCCGCGACGATCACGTTGCCGTGCTTGTCGGCCAGGACCTGAGCCTCGACGTGGCGGGCCTTGTCCAGGTACTGCTCGACGAAGCATTCGCCGCGGCCGAAGGCGGCGACCGCCTCGCGGGTGGCCGATTCGAACAGTTCGGGGATCTCCTCGATGGAGTGGGCGACCTTCATCCCACGTCCGCCGCCGCCGAAGGCCGCCTTGATCGCGACCGGCACGCCGTACTTCTTCGCGAACTCCACGACCTCGTTCGCGTCTTTCACCGGGTCCTTGGTGCCCGCGGCCATGGGCGCCTCGGCGCGCTCGGCGATATGGCGGGCGGTGACCTTGTCACCCAGATCGCGGATGGACTGCGGAGACGGGCCGATCCAGATGAGCCCGGCGTCGATGACGGCCTGGGCGAAGTCGGCGTTCTCGGAGAGGAAACCGTAACCGGGGTGGATGGCGTCCGCGCCGGACTTGGCGGCGGCGTCCAGGATCTTGTCGAAGACCAGGTACGACTCGGCCGAGGTCTGCCCGCCCAAGGCGAAGGCCTCGTCGGCGAGCTCGACGAAGGGCGCGTCGGCATCGGGTTCCGCGTAAACCGCGACACTGCCGAGACCGGCGTCCTTGGCCGCCCGGATAACGCGCACGGCAATCTCGCCTCGGTTAGCTACGAGTACCTTCGTGATCCGCGCGCTGGCATGGCTGGGCACTGAGCCTCCTGTTGCAATCTCTCTGGGTCGCTGTGCGGGATGGGCCGTGCTTCGGCTCCGCTCCCGCGGATCGGGGTCGCCGGTCCGGTCGGAAAGGATCGGATCGCTTCGTGGGCTCCGCTTCCGTGGGTTCGGATCCGCTGCGCGGGCTCCGCGCCCGTGGTCGACACTTTCTCTCGGGGGAGTGTAGGCAGTCTGCCAACAAAGGCGGAACCCGGATAGCCCTACCGGAGAGTAGGTAACAGATCACACTCCCTTCCGACCGGCGGGTGTGGTAGCCGTCCGTACACCGGAAGTCGTTTCGTCCGAGGGTGTTCTCAACGCGCCCCGGTGGCGATCGGCATACGCACCGAATTCCCCCATTCCGTCCAGGAACCGTCGTAGTTGCGCACCGATTCGCAGCCGAGGAGATAGGACAGCACGAACCAGGTGTGGCTGGACCGTTCGCCGGCGCCGCTGTAGACGATCAGCGGCCCCGCGTCCGAGAGGTCGCCGTACACCTCCTCCAGTTCGGCCCGCGGCCGGAAGCGGCCGTCGGGTCCGAGGGCACGGGTCCAGGGAATGTTGACCGCGGTCGGGATATGACCGCCACGCAGCGCTCCGGTGGTGCCGGGCTCGCCGGGGAATCCCGCGTACTCCTGCGGCGAGCGCACATCCACCAGCGGTGCGCCCAGGCGCTCCAGAACCTCTTCGCGGAACGCCCGCACGGTCGAATCGTCGCGTTCGACCTGCGGATAAGAGCTGCGGGCCGGCTCCGGGGTTTCGAATACGGTATCGCGCGATTCGGCGATCCAGGCGTCGCGGCCGCCGTCCAGCAGCCGGACGTCGGCGTGGCCGAACATGGTGAAAACCCACAGTGCGTGTGCGGCATGCGAGTTACCGTCGTTGCCGTACAACACGACGGTGTCGTCGCGTTCGATGCCCTGGGAGCGCATGAGTTCGGTGAATCGATCACCGTCGATATAGTCACGGGTCACCGGGTCGTCGAGATCGCTGCGCCAGTCGAGCTTGCTGGCCCCGGGAACATGGCCTATGCCGTAGAGGAGGACGTCGGCATTACATTCGATGATCTTCAAACCGGGCGTGCCGAGGTTTGCCGACAGCCATTCCGTGGTTACCAAACGGTGTGGGCAAGCATAGGAGCCGAAGGCGGCACAGGGGTCCGGGGCGACGGGCACGTTCAGGATCCTTCAGAGGAGACGGGCAGTGCTGACGACAGGTTCGGGGCGCACTGTGGATAGTAAGTGTGACTTGACGTGAACTTGTTGCAGAGCACAGAGTCGGTGCAATGGGCGTTTTAGGCGCACATATCTCCGATAAAGTCTCCCGGAAGGAGGGGGTGAGCTATGTCTGATTCTTGGCCGCGGCGGCGCCTGCTCGCGATCCTCCGCAGCGCGAACGAACCCCTCGACGCCCAGCAACTGGCTCAGATGACCGGTCAGCACGTCACGACGGTGCGGTTCCATCTCGATATTCTCACCCGGGAATCGCTGGTCCGGCAGTTCCAGCAGCCGCCGCGTGGTCGCGGCCGGCCGCGGATCGGCTACCGGGCGGTGCAGCGCACCATCGGATACCAGGACCTGGCCCAGGTGCTGGCCGACCAGCTGGGACCGGACCCGGACCGGCAGGCGGCGGCGGGCCTGGCCGCGGGCCGGGCGTGGGGCGGCAAACTGGATACGGCCGGGGAGCCGATCGAGTCGGTGCGCGATGCGAAGGAGCGGATCGTCTCGCTGATGTCGGAACTGGGTTTCGCCCCCGAACGCGACGGCCGGGAGAGCGCCGCGCGTGATCCGGAGGACGGTACGGTGATCCGGCTGACGGCCTGCCCGCTGCGCGATCTGGCGCGTACCCACACCGAGGTGGTCTGCGGGGTGCATCGGGGGCTGCTCGCCGCGCTGCTGGAGCGCAACGGCGCGGCCGGCAGGGTGGAGGCCGAGCTGGCGCCGTTCGTGGCGGAGGATGTCTGTGAGGTGCGGTTGCGTCGCACGGCTTCCGGGCCGGGTAGTCCGCCCACGGAACCCCCGCTCACCGCCGCGGCGCGCGTACAGCCGGAACCGGGCCGCATCGATCCGGCGGCGGGCCGGGCCGCGCGGATGTCGCGGGCGTCCGGGCAAACGGTACCGCCGGGCAGCCAGCTGCCGCCCGCTTCCGCGGCCGTGGACGAGGAACCGCTTCCGGCGACCACCGGGCCGCTGGTGCCGTCCGCTCGTCAGCAGGGAGGGCGGCTCTTCCGGACCACGCAGCCCTCAGGCGTGACCGGCCCACAGAGCGGCGATCCCGACACCCACTTCCTGGAGCAGCCGGCGCAGCAGTGGTAGGCCGATACCCACCACGCTGGAGGGATCGCCGTCGATCCGGTCGACGAACCAGCCGCCCAGTCCGTCGAGGGTGAACGCGCCCGCCACCTGCAGCGGTTCACCCGTGGCGATATAGGCGTCCAGTTCGGCCGGATCGGGCTTGCCGAAGTGCACCGTGGTGGCGCTGCAGTCGGTCGCCTCGGCGGTGACGGCGCCGTCTCGCACGCGGAGCACACAGTGGCCGGTCATCAGATCCGCGTGGTGACCCGCCATGGCCTGCCAACGGGCCTGCGCCACCTCGGGGGTATGGGGTTTGCCCTGGAGGACGCCGTCGATCAGCAGCATCGAATCGCATCCGACCACCACCAGGTCGGTGCCGGGCCCGGGTGTTTCACCGGCCAGGGCACCGGCGACGGCCCGGGCCTTGGCCCGGGCCAGTTCGACGACCACCTTCCGGGGCCCGGTGCCGGCGGGGAGCGCGGCCGCTACCGCGTCCTCGTCCACATCCGATACCCGGACCAAGGGTTCGATACCGGCGGCGCGCAGCACCGACCGGCGGGCGGGTGACGCGGACGCGAGAACCAGCCGGGTCACGTGTGGAGATCTCCTGGGTTCGATGTCAGAAGCGCAGATGCGAGAGCTGCGGATAGGAATACGGCGAGAAGGGGGAGCTACCGCGATGCAGCAGGGTGGGCCGGCCCCACAGGTCCTGCGGCCCGGGATCGGCGGGCGCCGAGGCCGCCGCGGCGGCAGCGGTGAAGACACAGACCAGCGCGGCGATCTCGGCGTCCGTCGGCGCGCCCTTCTCGATCACGAGGAACGGTTGCTGATCCCCGGTCGTCGCGGCGGCGGTGCTCGCGCCTGCCTCGTCCGCGGTATCGGCCGCCAGATCGCCGGTGGCGAGGTCCAGTTCGGCTGCGGCCAATACTTCTTCTTCTGCCACAATCGTCACAGTGCCAGGTCCTCTCTCTTGCCTCGATCGGGCGCGCGTGGCCGGGACCGATCGTCTCTCACCGAGCGCGTACCCGAAATCGGGGTGCGGCCTACTGAGCGTATCGCCGGATCACAGTGGGATGTTGCCGTGTTTCTTCGGGGGCATGGTCACTATCTTCCGTTCCAGCAGCCGCAGCGCGGACACGATCTGGCCGCGAGTATGCGACGGCGGAATGACCGCGTCCACGTAACCGCGCTCCGCGGCGACGTACGGATTGACCAGAGTGTCCTCGTACTCGTTCTGCAGTTCCAGGCGGAGTTTGTCCACGTCGGCGCCCTCGCGGGCGGCTTCGGCCAGCTTCTTGCGGTACACGAAACCGACCGCACCGGAAGCGCCCATCACGGCGATCTGGGCGGTGGGCCAGGCCAGGTTCACATCGGCACCCATATGCTTGGAACCCATGACGTCGTAGGCGCCGCCGTAGGCCTTGCGGGTGATGATCGTGATTTTGCCCACAGTGGCCTCGCCGTAGGCGTAGAGAAGCTTGGCGCCGCGCCGGATGATGCCGTTGTACTCCTGGTCGGTACCGGGCAGGAAGCCGGGCACATCCACGAGGGTGATGATCGGGATATTGAAGGCATCGCAGGTGCGCACGAAGCGCGCGGCCTTCTCCGAGGCATCGATATCGAGGCAGCCGGCGAACTGGGTCGGCTGGTTGGCGACGATCCCGACACTACGGCCGTCGACCCGGCCGAAACCGATGATGATGTTCATCGCGCGCTCGGCCTGGACCTCGAGGAACTCGTCGTCGTCGAGCAGCCGCCGGATGACCTCGTGCATATCGTAGGGCTGATTCGGCGAATCCGGGATCAGCGTATCGAGTTCGAGATCCTCTTCGGTGAGCGAATCCTCGAGCGCGCCGGTGATCGGGTCCGAGGCCGGGTACCGCGGCGCCTCCGCCCGGTTGTTGCTGGGCAGGTAGGACAGCAGATCTTTGACGTAGTCGAGCGCGTCCTGTTCGCCGGAGGCGACGTAGTGCGCCGTTCCCGACTTCGCCATATGGGTGTGGGCGCCGCCCAGCTCCTCCATGGTGACCTCTTCACCGGTGACCGTCTTGATGACGTCCGGTCCGGTGATGAACATCTGGCTGGTCTGATCGACCATCACCACGAAATCGGTCAGCGCGGGGGAGTACACGTGGCCGCCCGCGGCCGCGCCCATGATGAGCGAGATCTGCGGGATCACCCCGGAGGCCTGGATATTGCGGTGGAAGATCTCGCCGTAGAGGCCGAGCGAGACGACGCCCTCCTGGATGCGCGCGCCCGCGCCGTCGTTGATGCCGATCAGCGGGCGGCCGGTCTTGAGTGCCAGGTCCATGACCTTGACGATCTTCTCGCCGTACACCTCGCCGAGGCTGCCGCCGAAAACCGTGGAGTCCTGGCTGAAGATGCAGACCTCGCGGCCGTCGATGGTACCGTAGCCGGTCACCACGCCGTCGCCGAGCGGGCGCTGCTTGTCCAGGCCGAAGTTGACGCTGCGGTGCCGGGCCAGGGCGTCGAGTTCGACGAAGGAGTCCTCGTCGAGCAGGGCGAGGATGCGTTCGCGGGCGGTCATCTTGCCCTTGGCGTGCACCTTGTCGACCACGGCCTCACCCATCGGGTGCTTGGCCTCTTCGAGTCGATTCCGCAGGTCAGCCAGTTTGCCGGCGGTGGTGTGGATATCGGGCGCACCTGCCGAATCCGGCGTGGGCTGCTGCTGGACACTCGTCATGGCTCGGAGTGTAACCAGAGCGGTACCGCCCTGTTAACCCACATCTGGCTACTGATGAGTAGATCGCTGTGGAGAAAACCCCAGGTGGGTCAGTCGTCGCTGGTCCATATGTGTACCACGAATCGCGGTGGTGACCATTCCCAACGATGGCGGGTGTGGGGTTCGCGCGGCACCGGCAATCAAATCGCTTTCGCATCGACTGCGTGCGCAATACCCTTGCGGCAGGCCACTTCGGAAGTGGAGAGGGGAGGGGCCTGCTATGTGGCATTGGACAACTCGCACAGGTGAGTTTCCGGAAGCCGTCGCGTTCACCCGCCGGGCAGCCGAGCCCGAGCCGGCGATCACCGAAACCCGGGCCGGTGCCGAACAGGCCGAGATCACGGACTCCGAGCACGCCGATGGTGGCGTAGATCTCATGTGCTACGAGCTGGCCGGATAGCCGGACGGTACCGGCGGGCGCCCCGCCGGGGGTGCCCGCCGGTACCGTCAGTACCCTGCCCTGGTGCAGAGGCCACCGTTGGACGTCGAACATCTACGACGATCGCTGACCGCTCGCCCGGAGCTCTCACTGTTCACGGGAGTGGACGTCGTCGAATCGACCGGTTCCACCAACGCGGATCTGATCGCACGTGCCGCCGATCCGGAAGTGGACGGCGCGGTACTGCTGGCGGAAGCGCAGGAGCGCGGTCGCGGCCGACTGGCGCGGGCCTGGGCGAGTCCCCCGCGCGCCCAGATATCGCTGTCGGTGCTGCTCCGGCCCGAGGGGGCCGAACCCGCGGCGCTGGGCTGGCTCCCCCTGCTCACCGGTATCGCGGTGGTGGATGCGCTGCGCTCGACCGCGCGGGTGCCCGCGGCCCTGAAATGGCCCAACGACGTGCAGATCGAGGGCCGTAAAACAGCCGGAATCCTCGCCGAGGTGGCCGGCGGCCCCCGGCCCGCCGTCGTCGTGGGTGTCGGCCTGAACGTGAGCCTCACCGCCGATGAACTACCGGTCCCGCATGCCACCTCGCTCACCCTGGCCGGCGCCGCCGAGACCGACCGCACGACCCTGGTGCTCGCCCTGCTCACCGAGTTCGCCCGCCGCTACACCACCTGGCGTGATTCGGGCTGGGACAGCGCTGTCCTGGCCCCCGCCTACCGTGACCGCTGCGCCACCCTGGGCTCCCGGGTGCGTGCCGAACTCCCCGGCGGAAGAACCCGCACGGGTATCGCCCGCGATATCGATTCGCAGGGCCGGCTCCTCATAGACGACGAGCCGGTGGCCGCCGCCGATATCACCCACCTCCGCCCCACCGACTGAAAGGCCCGCTCTTTCGGCAGCGCAAATGCACCTCTGCGCATTTTCGCGGGGTAAAGTGCGGCAATGGGTTATCCGGAGGAAGTGCTGGCGCCCGACGAAGAGCTGATCCTGCACACCCACCCGCATTGGAAGATGCTGCTGGGGCCCATCGCCACGCTCGTCCTCACGACAGCTGTGGCCGGTTTCCTCGGTGGGCTCGTATGGCGTGCCGTGGACCCGGGCATCAGATCGGTGCTGTTGATCGTGATCCTGGTCGTCTGGCTGGCCGTGCTGGCCTGGCGTTGTGTGGGCCCGATCCTGAGCTGGAAGACGACACATTTCATCGTCACCGATCGGCGAGTGCTCGTCCGTGAGGGCATCGTGACCCATAGCGGGATCGATATTCCGATGAGCCGGATCTCGAGTGTGCAGTTCCGGCACGGGCTGATCGACCGCATGTTCGGCACCGGTGAGCTGATCATCGGCTCCTCATCCGAGGAGCCCCTCGAGTACGCCGATATCCCCCGGGTCGAGCAGATCCATGCCCTGCTGTACCACCAGGTTTTCGAGGCCTCACCGCGGCACGGCGTGTACTGAACGCGCCACCCGCGCGGGTGTCCGGTCGCGAGCCCCGAGGCGGCGGGCCCGCGGACCGTAATCTGGTCGCTATGACCGCCGTACTGCTGGGCGAAGACGACGAGGCCATTGCCGCGCCGCTCTCACGAGCCCTGGGCCGCGAGGGATACACGGTAACCGTGGAGAGTTTCGGTCCCGCCGTATTGGACCGGGCGCTGGAGGGACACCATGATCTGTTGATCCTCGACCTCGGACTGCCGGGAATGGACGGGTTGGAGGTGTGCCGTCAGGTACGCGCCCGCGGCGCCGAAATGGCGGTGCTGATGCTGACGGCCCGGACCGACGAGGTGGATTTCGTGGTGGGGCTGGATGCGGGGGCGGACGACTACGTGGGCAAACCGTTCCGGCTCGCCGAGTTGCTGGCCCGGGTGCGCGCGCTGTTGCGGCGCAGCGGTATCGGCGACGATACCGTGGAGGTCGGCGGAATCAGGCTGGAGCCGGCGGCGCGCCGGGTACTGGTCAACGGGGTCGAGGTCGGTTTGGCGAACAAGGAGTACGAGCTGCTCAAAGTACTGATCGATCGGGCCGGCCAGGTGGTGCCGCGGGAGACCATCCTGCGCGAGGTGTGGGGTGACGCCGAACTACGCGGTTCCAAAACCCTGGATATGCATATGTCCTGGTTGCGGCGCAAGATCGGCGACGAGGGCCCGATGGCGGAGCGTCGTATCGTCACCGTGCGCGGTGTGGGCTTCCGGTTGAACACCGACTGACGTGCGGCGCCGGATTCTGCGGTCGATGCTGACCGTTCTGCTGCTGACCACTGTGGTCCTCGGGGTACCGCTCACCTATACGGCGTGGCTGTGGGTGGAGGACATCACCCGCAACGATCTGCGCGGCCGGCTGGAGTTGATCGCCGCGGAGGTGATCGGCCAGGAGCGCGGCACCGGTGTGGTGCGTGGCGGGCTGGATCTGCGCACCGTGCAACCGTTGGTTCCGGAGGGCGGCCGGCTCACCGTCGTGTACCCGGCGCCGGGGGACAACGCGGCCCAGGTCGAGGTGGGCGCGGATACGGTGAACGACCCGCTGGTGGAGTCCCTGTCGATGGGGACCGACGGTTCGCTGCGGCTCGAGGTGCCCGCCACACCGATGAAGGCCCGCCAGCGGCAGGCGGTGGCCGGGGTGGCCCTCGCGGTGGCGATCTCGCTGGGGGCGGCGATCACCGTCGCCATCGTGACCGCGCGCCGGGTCGCCGACCCGATCCGGGATGTGGCGGCTCGCGCCGCCCGGCTCGCGATGGGTGATTTCCGCCCGGATCCCCGCCGGCACGGGATCGCCGAACTGGACCGGGTGTCGGATGTACTCGATTCCGCCACGGTCGAGATCGCGGGACGGTTGCAGCGGGAGCACGCGCTGGTGGCCGATGTCTCGCATCAGCTGCGCAGCCGGCTGACGGCGGTCCGCCTGCGGCTGGACGAGTTGTCCGCGCATACCGATCCGGATGTGGTGCACGAGGCGGAGGAGGCGATGGCACAGGTGGATCGCCTCACCGAGGCCATCGACGATCTGGTGCGGGCATCGCGGCACGAGGACGCCACCGACCGGGACCCGGTACCGGTGATGGACGAACTGCGCGGGATCGTCGCCGAATGGACCCATCCGTTCCGGGAAGCCGGCCGCACCCTGGACCTCACCGGTGACGAGTCGCTACGCGCGCCGATCACCGGTTCCCGGCTCCGTGAGGCCGTAACCGTACTGGTCGACAACGCATTGATGCACGGTGGCGGCACCTGCACGGTTTCGGTGCGCACAGTGCGGCCGGGGCAGGACCGGGAACCGCTGGTGTGTGTGCAGGTGGCCGACGAGGGGGAAGGGGTCAGCGACGAGCTGGCACCGCATATCTTCGACCGCGGTTTCTCCGGCGCCGGGTCCACCGGTGTGGGTCTGGCGCTGGCCCGGGCACTCATCGAAGCCGACGGTGGGCGGTTGGAATTGCAGCGGCGCCGTCCCGCGCTGTTCGCGGTGTTCCTCGGCAAACCGCTGGCGGCCCGGGCGGAGCCCCGGGCGATGGGGGAGCCGCGGTGAAACGGGGAAGCGAGCGAGCCGGCGCGATTCAGCGGCCGAGGCGCCGGTGGTGTTCCCCTTCCACGTACTCCTCCAGTTCCTCGAGCATCTGATCGACCTCGTCGGGGAAGACCCAGCGTCGCATGGCCCAGAACCGGAAGGCCATCTGCAGCAGGTTGCCGATGATGTAGGCGCTGATGAAGTCGGCGATGTTCTCCACCATGAAGCTGACCGTGGGCTGGTGCAGCTGGAAGATGTAGCGGGAGGCGTAGAGCGGGAGGAAACTGAGCACCACCCCCACACCGCTGACCACGAAGAACAGCAGCGCCTCGTGATGGCGTTCCCGTCCGCCGCGGTTCTTGAACGACCATTCGCGGTTCAGGATGTAGGAGGCGATCACCGCGATGACCCCCGCGATGATTTTCGCGGTGATCGGTTTCTCCGCCAGAACGGTCCACTTCAGGACGTAGAAGATCCCGCTGTCGATGACGAAGGTGGTCGCGCCGACAATGGCGAACTTGATGAGCTCGCGGTTCCGGAAGGCGATCTCCTGGAGGGGCTGCGGGAGCATACGCACCGCATCGTCGACGAATGACACAAGGTCCGAGCATACCGGCAGCCGCTGTTCCCGCAGGACGTGACAGTATTGACCGACGTGAACGCACGTAGTTTCGACCCTGCCGCGATGCCGACCGTCGCCATGATCGGCGGCGGCCAATTGGCGCGGATGACGCATCAGGCGGCGATCGAGCTGGGGCAGCGGCTCCGGGTGCTCGCCGAACGCCCGGATGATCCGGCGGCCCAGGTCAGCCCCGATGTGGTGCTCGGCAGCCATACCGATCTGGACGCCCTGCGCCGGGCCGCCACCGGAGCGCACGCGCTGACTTTCGATCACGAGCACGTCCCGACCGAACATCTGGAGGCGCTGGTCGCCGAGGGGGTGAATGTCCTTCCGCCGCCGGGCGCGTTGCGCTACGCCCAGGACAAGCTGGCCATGCGCCGGGAACTGTCCGCGCGCGGTCTCCCGGTACCCGCGTTCGCCGTGGTCGAGACCGAGGCCGACGCGGTGCGGTTCGGGGACGAACACGGCTGGCCGATCGTGCTGAAGGCGATCCGCGGTGGGTACGACGGGCGCGGGGTGTGGATGCCGGCCGGTGCCGAGGAGGCGGGCAAGATCGCCGTCGAACAGCTGGGCGCTGGTGTGGCGCTGCTGGCCGAGGTGCGGGTACCACTGAAGCGGGAGCTTTCGGCCATGGTGGCCCGCTCGCCGTACGGGCAGGCCGCGACCTGGCCGGTGGTGGAGACGGTGCAGCGGCACGGTCAGTGCGCCGTGGTGATCGCGCCCGCTCCGGATCTCGCCGAGGAGGTGGCCGCCGAGGCCGAGGAACTCGCACTGCGGCTGGCCGCCGATCTGGGTGTGGTCGGGGCGATGGCGGTGGAACTGTTCGAGACCGTCGACGGCCGGTTGCTGATCAACGAGCTGGCCATGCGCCCGCACAACTCGGGGCACTGGGGGATGGACGGTGCCCGCACCGGTCAGTTCGAACAGCATCTGCGCGCGGTGCTCGACTATCCGCTCGGCGATACCAGCCCGCTGGTTCCGGTGACCGTGATGGCGAATATCCTCGGTGCGCCCGAGGCGCCCGCCATGTCGATGGACGAACGGTTGCACCATCTGTTCGCCCGGATGCCGGACGCCAAGGTGCACCTGTACGGCAAGGGCGAACGACCGGACCGCAAGATCGGGCATGTGAACGTGCTCGGCGACGAGGTCGCCCGGGTACGGGAACGAGCCGAGCGCGCGGCGCACTGGATGTCGCACGCGGTATGGACCGATGGATGGGACCCGCATGAGTGACGTGGTGACAGGTAGTGTTCCGGGCTCCCCGGCGGTCGGATTGATCATGGGCAGCGATTCCGACTGGCCGACCATGGAGGCGGCGGCCGAGGCGCTGGCCGAGTTCGGGATCCGGTTCGAGGTCGGCGTGGTCTCCGCGCATCGCACCCCGCAGCGCATGCTCGACTACGCCCGGGATGCCGCCGGCCGGGGACTGCGGGTGCTCATCGCCGGAGCGGGCGGCGCGGCGCATCTACCCGGAATGGTCGCCTCCGCGACCCCGCTCCCGGTGATCGGGGTACCGGTGCCGTTGAAATACCTGGACGGTATGGATTCGCTGCTGTCCATCGTGCAGATGCCCGCCGGGGTGCCGGTGGCCACCGTGTCCATCGGCGGCGCGCGCAACGCCGGGCTGCTCGCCGCGCGGATTCTCGGCGCCCACGACGCCGATCTGCGCGCTCGGATGGAGCAGTTCCAGTCCGGACTGGAGACCATGGTGCTGGAGAAGGACGAGGCGCTGCGCAAGCGTTTGATGGGCTGAGCCGAGCTCGCCCGGAGCCGCTCTGCGGAGCACCGCGCCTGGAGCCGGGGGCGGCGCCGGGAACCCGTGGGGCTCGTCTCTCCACACTTGGGAGCAGCAGCGGTCGCGAAGGCTTACGATCGGCCCGGCGTATCGGGCGGCCGGGCAGGTTGGTGTGGTGGCGGAATTCCCTTTCGCGGCGGTGACCGCGAACGAATCGACCTTCGCCGAGCGCGACGAACTGTACCGGCGCCTGCACGAATGGCCCGAGCATTCCTATCGGCACGCGACGGGTCTGCGGATGATCTGGAAATACGACGATGTCCGCGCCCTCCTCGAGGCCACGTCGCCCGGTATATCGCGCACGAACGCGCTGGAACCACTGGTCGGCTACCCGCGGATCGCCGCGACCCCGCGCGCGATCCCACATCTGGTGCGTCATCTGTTGCCGTTGCCCGCCAAGGCGACCGCTGATCTGACCGACGAGCCGCTGCACAAACGGGTATGGGACACCATGGCCGGTCCGGGCGGACACTTCACGGTCCCGGCCGCGGACCGGTCGCGCCGCGCCGCCGAGCTGTCCGGGTATTTCCGTGCGGCCCTCACCGAATCGGGTGCGGACCACCGGACTCTCGATATCACCGCGCTGTCCGTCGACTACGCCACCCGGGTCACCGGTTCGGCGGTGGGTCTCCCGCCGGAGGAGTGGGGGCGGGTGGCGGTCTGGAGCGGAGCCCAGTCCGGGTTGCTGGGGCGCTGGATGCGCGGCCGGGAACTGGCCGGCGCGGTGGCGGCGCTGGGGCAGCTGTTCACGGTGAGCGGGCAGGCCGTCGATCACCAGTTGCGCACCGGGCGGGTGGGGTTCGCGTCCCGGCTGCGAGAGGCGGGGATCCCGCGACGGGTCGCGGTTTCGGCGGTGGCCAACTCCCTGGCGGCCGGGGTGCACACAGTGAGCGGAAGTATCCAGCAGGGCGTGCAGCGGTTGCTCAGCGCCGAGTACCGGCACTGGTGGGAGCTGTTGGCCGACCCGGGCGATTCGGCGCGGGTGGCGGCCAAGATTCTGCACTTGGATCCGGGCCTGGTGGCCTGGAAACGTCGTACCGTTCGCCCCGTCACCCTGCCCAGTGGGGTGGAGTTGCCCGCCGGCCCGGTTCTGGTGATGTTCGCGGCGGCCGATCGTGATCCCACGGCTTTCCCGGATTGTTTCGGCCTCGGTCGTGGCGGGAAGCTGCCGCTGACGTTCGGATTCGGGGCGCATATCTGTCCGGGGAAACAGTTGGCGACGTTGGCCGTGGAGGTATTCCTGCACGAGTTGTACGCGCTCGCTCCCGAGGCGCGGATGGCCGGGGAAGGGGCCACCCGACGTCCGCCCGATCTGCTGTTCAGCGGTGCCGACGTGGTCGTCGATACGGGCGGGCTCTGACGGTTGCGGTGTGCCGCTCGATACGGTGGCGCCATGGGCAACGAGGAAACCGTCCGCCGTACCGGCGGTGAGCTGGTCCGCTTCCGTCTCGGTGTCGTGGACGAGGCGCTGCGTTTGTTCGCGGATCAGGGGTACGAGGCGACATCGGTGGACGAGATCGCCGAGGCGGCCGGTATTTCGCGGCGTACGTTCTTCCGGCAGTTCCGGTCCAAGGAGGATGTGATCTTCGCCGATCACGAGGCACAGCTCGCCGCGGCGGCGGAGTATCTGGGGCAGGCGCAGATCGATCCTTGGGAGGCGGTGTGCGAGGCGGCGGTCCAGGTGTTCGAGCGGTTCACCCGGTGGCGGGATATCGCCGAGCGCCGTTATCACGTGGTGCGCCGGGTGCCGGCGTTGCGTGATCGGGAGATCGTCACGGTGTTCCGTTACGAGCGTCTGTTCACCGACTACTTGCGGGAGCGTTTGCCGGATTCCTCCGATCTGGCGCGGGTACAGTTCACGGCCGCGGTCACCGCTACGCACAACTATCTGCTGCGCCGGATGGTACGCGGTGAGTCGGCCGCGGGACCGGCCGATCTGCGGGCGGAGCTGAGTGCCATCCCGCGTGGCGGACGACACGCCGACGGTGACGAGGAGATGGTGGTGGCGGTCTTCCGGCGGGATCTCCCGGTCCGGCATATCGCCGACCTGTTGCAGCAGCGGCTGGGTAGTTTGCCGGAAGCCACAAGCTGATGGCACTGAGTGTCGACTTTCGTCCAGTGATCACTTGTGCTCAGGGGGTATAGTGGCCGTAGACCTGACACTGAGTGCCCGCTTGTGGCACGTGCGCAAACAGGAGCAACCCAATGGCGGGAAACCCGGATTTCGATCTTTTCAAGCTGGCGGACTTCCACGACGAGCTGCGTTCGGCCATCCGCGCTCTCTGTGAGAAGGAGATCGCCCCGTACGCCAAGGACGTCGACGAGCACGCGCGCTTCCCGGAGGAAGCGCTGACCGCGCTCAACGCCGCCGGCTTCAACGCCGTCCACGTACCCGAGGCCTACGGCGGCCAAGGCGCGGATTCGGTGGCGACCTGCATCGTCATCGAAGAGGTCGCCCGGGTCTGCGGCTCCTCCTCGCTCATTCCGGCCGTGAACAAGCTCGGCACCATGGGCATGATCCTGAACGGTTCCGAAGAGCTCAAGCAGAAGGTGCTGCCCGATATCGTCAACGGTGAGATGGCCTCCTACGCGCTGTCCGAGCGGGAGGCCGGTTCCGACGCGGCGAGTATGCGCACCCGTGCCCGCCGGGAGGGTGACGACTGGATCCTCAACGGCTCCAAATGCTGGATCACCAACGGCGGCAAATCGTCCTGGTACACCGTGATGGCCGTAACCGACCCCGACAAGGGTGCCAACGGTATCTCGGCGTTCCTCGTGCACAAGGACGACGAGGGCTTCGTCGTCGGCCCGCTGGAACACAAACTCGGCATCAAGGGCTCGCCGACCGCCGAACTGTACTTCGAGAACTGCCGCGTCCCCGGTGACCGCATCATCGGCGAACCCGGCACCGGTTTCAAAACCGCCCTGCAGACCCTCGACCACACCCGTCCCACCATCGGCGCGCAGGCCGTGGGCCTCGCCCAGGGCGCGCTCGATGCCGCCCTGGCCTACACCAAGGACCGCAAACAGTTCGGCACGGCCATCGCCGACTTCCAGAACACCCAGTTCATGCTGGCCGATATGGCGATGAAGATCGAAGCCGCGCGGCTCATGGTCTACACCTCCGCGGCCCGCGCCGAACGGGGCGAGAAGAACCTCGGTTTCATCTCCGCCGCCGCCAAATGCTTTGCCTCCGACGTGGCCATGGAGGTCACCACCAACGCGGTACAGCTCTTCGGTGGGGCGGGGTACACCACCGATTTCCCGGTGGAGCGGATGATGCGCGACGCCAAGATCACCCAGATCTACGAGGGCACCAACCAGATCCAGCGGGTCGTCATGTCCCGCGCCCTGCTCAAGGGGTAATTCTCCGGATCACGGCGCCCGGTCGGCGGCCTGGGAATCACTCCCGGGCCACCGCCGGGCCGGTTTGCCGGTCGTTCGAGGCGTTACCGCCGCAGAAGCGCTCACTCCCGCTCCGGATCCTCGAATCACGCTGCGGCGGAAACGGTCCGGGGATATCGTCGGTTGATGAGGGGATCGGTGGGAGAAGCGGCGTTCTGATGGTCAGCGGTGCCGTGCGAGCGTTTCATCGGGTGCTTGCCGGAACCCGGGAGTTCATTGTGGGCAACCGGGCGGTACGGGTTTCGGCGCTCCAGGGACACGCCGAGAAGGCACGCGCGGCAGCCGACCGTCACGAACGTGCGGATCGGCGGCTCGCCGCCGGAATCCGCAGTCCGGAATCTCCTCCGGGGAAAGGTGATGCGACCGCGGAGAATCCGCTACCGCAGCGGCCGGACAAGGCTCGGCCCGAGACGACCGGACTCGGTGCCGAGGTCGATCGATTGGCGGGTCTGTCGCCCACCCTGCAGCAGTTGCTCCGGGGGCTGAAGCGAAGTGGGTGGACGATAGCGTTCCGCGATATCGGTGGTGGGGCGTATGTGAAGCACAGTGACACCACGATCACGGTGGACAGCGGCACCCGCGACGATCCGGAAGAGCTCCTGCGCGTGCTGGCGCACGAGGCCGGACACGCGTACCCCTCGGCGTACAAGCCGCAGGAAATTCCGTACCACGGGCAAGGTCGTACCCGTTGGGTGCGTTCCAGTGCCTTCGAATATCTACGGGACGAGGGCGAAGCCGCGCTCGTGGAAGGCCGGGTCCTGCGCGAGGTCGCCGAGGCGGGCGGGCCTCGGTTGCGCCCTACCGGCCAGTTCGGTGCCGAGTACGAGAAGCATTACGCGCAGTATCGGCGCGGGGAGATGACTCGGGACGAAGCCCGGGACGAAAATGCCCACTATTACATGAGGGAGTATCGGAGCGGTCGTGGGGAGAACGGAACGCCGGAGACCTATCTGGCCCATTACGAGGCGATCTTCCACAGGGTTTTCGACAACGACCCGGGTATGCGGGATGCCCGGATGATGTTTCCCGAGGGAGAAGAGTGACCGGTGGCCCGGGATCCCCGGTCCGTATCAAGCCGTTGGATGCGGTTCCGGGGTCACGCGGCGGTGCAGGGCGAGGGAAGTCAGCGTCCCGGATTGCGCAGTGAGGTCGAGGAACAGCGTCGTATCGCCGATCTCCTCCTGAAACGACATCAGCCCTTCCGGGGGAACATGCGGCTCGAGCGTCATCCCCTGCCTCGGCAGCTCGAAGTATTCACGCAGTTCGCCGTGCGGGACGACGACCTCGGGCCGGACCGTCAACGCGACCAGATGCAGCGACACCGGTGAGCCGGGACGTGGTATCCGCAAGGTCAGTGTTTCGAACAGGCCGGTGCTCGGTCGGCCGGCGAACTCGCGCATATAGGGGTTCGAACAGGGGACCTCGCGCAGTTCGACAGCGCAGACCGCCGCGGCCGTGGCCGGATCGAAAGGGTTGCCGGCGGCGAGCAGCTGGTCGACCAGCGACCGTATCGCGGACGCCTGCGACGGATCGGCCATCGGGTTCCTTTCGGCGGTGTGGGAATCGAGTCGGTATCAGCATCGCCCAGGGCGTTCCGGGCCGCTACCGCCTGTGTGCCGGTGCGGCCGGCCCGCTTATCGTGGGGGTTCGGCGCGGAGGGACTGGAGGAGCCCACGCAGCGCGGTGCGAGTTTCGGTGAGGGCGTGGGGGTGGGTGGTGGA
Source organism: Nocardia sp. X0981 (assembly GCF_977089955.1). Taxonomy (NCBI): domain Bacteria; kingdom Bacillati; phylum Actinomycetota; class Actinomycetes; order Mycobacteriales; family Nocardiaceae; genus Nocardia; species Nocardia sp. X0981. The sequence goes on from NZ_OZ372435.1 coordinate 2,484,573, forward strand.
GGCGAGCCACAGCGCCGCTTCGTTCATGGCGCCGGACAGTAGATGGGTGAGGGGCTCGACCGGCTGGGGCGGGATGTCGCCCGCGTCGATCAGGGCGGTCAGCGCCTCGGCGAGGTGACGGGCCGAGGCCGCCTCGTCCATGGCGCGCCACTCCTGCCAGCCCAGGACCGCGGGGCCGTCGATCAGCATGATCCGCTGGATCTCCGGGGTGGTGCAGACGGTGAGGAAGGTTTCGCAGCCGGTGACGAGCTGGGCCCACGGGTCGGGCCGGGCGTCCGCGGCGGCGGCGACGCGCTCGCCGACCTCGGATTGAATATCGCCGAGGACCGCGCGGAACACGTCCAGTTTGCTGTCGAAATGATGGTAGAGCGCGCCCTTGGTGGTGCCCGCAGCCGCGACGATATCCGAAATGCTGACTGCGGCATAGCCTTTCGTGGCGAAGAGTTGTCTGCTCGCGCGCAGTAGCGTTCGGCGGGTCTGTTCCCGCTGCTGGGTTCGGAGCGAACCGGCCATGTCCACCTCTCATTGACATACCGACGGTATGCGAACTAGCTTAATTCGCATACCGCCGGTATGTGAAAATTCTGGAGGACACCATGGCACTCGGCAGTTTCTATCCTGTCGTCGGCACAACCTGTATCGCGCAGATGCGCGACTTCTATACCGGCTGGTTCGGCTTCGATATCACCTTCGAAGCGGACTGGTATGTCAGCCTGCGGCGCGTCCAGGGCGATCGTCATCACGAACTGGCCCTGCTCGACCCCACCCATCCGAGCGTTCCCGAGGGCTACCGCGAACCCGTCCAGGGTCTGCTGCTGAACTTCGAGGTCGACGATGTGGACGCCGAATGGGAGCGACTGGTCGTGCGGGGCGGATTGAAACCCGAACTCGAACTCCGTTCCGAGGATTTCGGTCAGCGGCATTTCATCGTCGCGGACCCGAGCGGGGTGCTGGTCGACGTCATCACCGAGATTCCGCCCGCCGGGGAGTATGCCGAGCAATACACGCGCTGAACCGGCCGGGAAAGCGGGGGATACGGACCGTCTCGGGCGCGCCTACGCCCCTGACGCCGGTGACCCGGGATTCAGGCCCGGGCGGCCAGGAGATCGGTGGTGAGCCGTGCCAGGCGCCGGGCATCGCCCGGATCGAGTGTGGGCAGTGACAGATCCAGGATGCGCCCGCGGTCGACAGCGGTGAGAGGCGCGGCAGGTGGATTATCGATGAAACCGTGCAGGGGCCGGATCGATTCGAGTACGGGTCGCGCGGCGAACGTAGCGAGGAAACGGATCGCGGTCCTGGGGAAGAAACCGAGTGGGGACAGGTCACCACTCTTGGTGAATCCCGGGTGATAGAGAACGAACGCGACCTTTCCGCCGTGCTCCTCGGCGAACGACACTCCCAGCAGATCGTTGGCGCGACCGGCTTGTATCTGGGCGCGGACCACACTGTAGCCGCGGCTGAAGTGCGGATCGTCCCAGCGGACCGCGCCTTTCGTCACCCCGACACCGGCGACGCTCACGATCACCGGCCGTGGGCTGTTCTCCAGTAGCGGCGCCAGCTCGTGCGACAGCAGGTAACGGCTCAGGTAATACAGTGCGAAGGTGTACTCGAACCCGTCGGCGGTCCGGATTCTTCGCGGGGCCGTTCGATTGGCGAAGAGCAGCAGAGCGTCCACCACGTCGTACGCGGTACCTATCTCGTGGACCACCCGCTCGACCTCCGCCACCGAACTCAGGTCGGCGCGCAGGAAAAGCAGTCGATCCGCGTCGGGCCCGGCGGCCGCCGCGAGAGATTCCCCTTTACCCGGATTGCTGCCGATCGCCACGACCCGGTCACCTCCGGCGAGCCGTTCGAGCGCGAGGGCGCGGCCCATCCCGTCCGTAGCGCCGCTGATAACAATGGTTTTGGACATCACACCTCCATAGAACCGGCTGTCGTTCCCATCTTCGGCAGCCACCGCCGGAAGCGAAAGAAGGCACTTCTATGTCCGGTACGCACACGCCTGTGCCCTCCCTCGTCGCGGTCGGCCTGCCCACACCGGTGCCGGTCGCGGAGCACCAGTCGTGCCCGGTCTCAGGGCTGATGAGTCGTATCGGTGACAAATGGTCCCTGATCGTGATCGCGCTGCTGGCCGCGCGCCGCTATCGCTACAACGAGTTGCACCGCTCGATCGAGGGCATCAGCCAGCGCATGCTCACCCGGACACTGCGCGTGCTCGAAGACGACGGACTCGTCGATCGCGTCGTCCACCCGAGCGTCCCTCCCGCCGTGGAGTACGGGCTCACCCCACTGGGCGAAACGCTGCTGGTCCCACTATCAGCGCTCGCCGACTGGGCGGTGACCCACGCGGGCGAGCTGTCCGCCGCGCGAGCGACCCGTATCGCCGGAACCGCGGGGCACGACTCCGCGCCGATGCGGTGATCAGCGCCGGAGTCCGGGGACGGTGGTGCCGCGGGCGCGCCCGGACTCGTGGATCATGTAGCCGTGAGCGATACCGATCTTGTGGACGTGACCATCAGCGGACCCGACGAGGAATGGCTGGCGGAGTTCACCCGCCGGCTGGTCTCGGACCGCCTGGCGGCGTGCGGGAACATCTTTCCCGATATCCGGTCGATCTACCGGTGGGAGGGTGCGGTGGAGGATGCGTCGGAAGCGGTGGTCGTGCTGCACACCCGTGCCGCACTGGTGCCCGAGATCATCGAGCGGGCCAATACCGAACACCCCGATGAGGTACCGCAGGTGGTCGCGGTACCGGTGGCGGGGGTGAACCCGGCCTACGGGCAGTGGGTCCTGGACGAGACGATCGACTGAACCCGGCCCGGCCGCTCCACCCTCGTCGCGGGAACGAACCGGTCAGCGGTGGACCAGATCCGCGTATTCGGGGTTGCGGCCGATGTATTCGTCGACGTACCAGCAGGTGGCGAGGACCGAATAGCCGGCATCGCGGGTTTCGTCGAGGGCGTACTTCACCACCTGGCCCGCGACACCGCGGCCCCGGAACTCCGGGAACGTGATGGTGTGGTGGAAGTTGCGGACCTTCGGGCTCTCGGTTTCCGCGTAGTCGGCATACCCGGCCAGGGCGCCGTCGAGATAGATCTCGAAACGTGTGTCGGCGGCATTGTGGCGGAGTTCGGTGGTCACGTTCTGTGGAACCTCCCGGGGGGTGGGCTTTGTTCCGAGGTCACACCATCGCGCCCGGGTTGAGGATGCCGTGCGGATCGAGGGCGTCCTTGATCCGGCGGGTCAGCTCCATCACCTCGGGGCCGACCTGTTCCGGCAGCCACGCCTTCTTGAGACGGCCGACACCGTGTTCACCGGTGATGGTGCCGCCGAGCGTGATGGCCAGCTCCATGATCTCGCCGAAGGCGCGATGCGCGCGTCCGGTCTCGTCGGGGTCGGTGGGGTCGTGCACGATCAGCGGGTGGGTGTTGCCGTCCCCGGCGTGGGCGATCACCGAGACGGTGACGTCGTTGCGGCGGGCGATCGCGGCGATACCGGTCACCAGGTCGCCGAGGCGTGGCAGCGGCACCCCCACATCCTCGAGCAGCAGCGGACCCAGCCGTTCCACCGCGGGGATGGCGTAGCGCCGGGCGGCGGTGAACGCCTCGCCTTCCGCGGGGTCGGCGGTGTGGAAGGCCTCGGTGGCGCCCGCGGCGCGGCAGGCTTCGAGCATGATCTCCGCTTCGTGGGCGGCGTGCTCACCGGGCGCGTCGGACCGCGCGACCAGCAGTGCCGCGGCCTGCCGATCCAGACCCATGCGGAGTTCGTCCTCGACGGCGTTGATGGCGACCGAGTCCATGAACTCCAGCATCGCCGGGCGCAGCGCGCCGGTGATGGCGAGAATGGCCTCGATAGCGCCGGTGAGGGTGGCGAACGAGGCGACCACCGTGCTCTGAGCGGGCTGCGCGGGCAGCAGCCGCAGGGTGAGTTCGGTGATGACGCCGAGGATGCCCTCGCTGCCGACGAACATCTTGGTCAGCGACAGCCCCGCCGTGTCCTTCAGCCGGGGGCCGCCCAGCCGCACCACGGTGCCATCGGCCAGCACCACTTCCATACCGAGCACATAATCGGTGGTCACCCCGTACTTCACGCAGCACAGGCCGCCCGCGTTGGTGGCCGCGTTGCCGCCGATGGAACAGATCTCGAACGAGGACGGGTCCGGGGGATACCACAGCCCGTGCTCCGCCACCGTCCGCTTGACCTCGGCGTTGAGCAGCCCCGGCTGTACCACGGCGGTGCGTGTCACGGCGTCGACCCGGATGGCGCGCATCCGCTCGGTGCTGAGCACGATCCCACCGTCGACCGCGGTGGCGCCGCCGGACAATCCGGAGCCGGCGCCCCGCGGTACCACCGGCACCCGGTGCTCATGCGCCCAGCGCAGGGTCGCCGACACATCGGCGGTGTCGGTCGCGCGGACCACCGCGGCGGGTGTCCCGGCCGCGGGATCCTTGGCCCAGTCCTGCCGGTACCCGACGAGGACATCGGGGTCGGTGAGTACGGCTCTGTCGGGCAGTCGATCGATCAATTCGCGCAGGTCCACGCCCCAACGCTAGTCGTCCGGCCCGTGCGGCGGAGGCGGCCCGCCGGGAAACAGGGGCGCTGATCAGTCGGCGCCCGGCCGCGCGCCGGTCGTCGTGAGACCGGCGCGGTGGCCGGCGACGGCGCGGGTGACCTCTTCCTCCACCAGGTCCGCGTTGATCTGGGCGCCCGCGAACGCACCCGCCGCGGCGGCCGCGCCGACCTGCGCGGAGAGATCGGTGACATTGCCCGCGGCCCAGACGCCCGGTACTTCGGTGCGCCCGGTGGTATCGGCCGCGATATAGCTGCCGATACCGGCGGGATGATCGGTGGCGGTCAGTCCGAGGCCGTCCAGGAAAGCGGACCGGGCCACCATTCGGGAGGTCAGGGCGACAACGGCGCGGGCGACCACAGTGCCGTCGGCGAGCCGGATACCGGTGAGCCGGCCCCCGTCCGCTTCGATCCCGGCGATCTCCCCGTTCACGATGCGGATATCGCGCGCGACCAGCCGTTCGGCGTCCTCCTGGGTGAGGTCGGGCCCCGTGTGGGCGAAGAACACCACATCGTCGCTCAGCTGCCGGAACAACTGGGCCTGATGCGTCGACATCGGTCCGGTGTTCAGTACGCCGATCGCGCGATCGCGAACCTCCCAGCCGTGACAGTACGGGCAGTGCACCGCATCGTGGCCCCAGTGTTCGCGCAGGCCCGGGATATCCGGTAGCTCATCGATCAATCCGGTGGTCACCAGCAACCGGCGTGCGCGTAGCGTGCGCCCGTCGCTCAAGGACACCGTGAAACCGTCGCCGTCCCGGGTTGCCGCCACGATCTCCCCGGTCATCACCTGCCCGCCGTAGGCGCGGACCTCGGCTCGGCCGCGTTCCACGACTTCGGCCGGCGGCATTCCGTCGCGGGCCAGCAGTCCGTGGACGCCTTCGGCGGGTGCGTTACGCGGCTGCCCGTTGTCGATCACCGCTACGGATCGGCGCGAACGGGCCAGCATGAGCGCGCCGTTGAGCCCGGCCGCCCCACCGCCGGCCACCACCACGTCGTAGGCGTTTTCCAGTCGATCGGTCACCTTGACCACCTCCTCGGTGCCGACTATCCGCGACCCGTGGAGTAATCGGCAAGTTATATTGCTGAAATGGCAATTCGGAGCGGGGGCGCGCCGGATGGTGGCCGGCCCTCGAACGGCCGCCGGACCGCGGGTTCGCCGGCCGCTCATCTCCGCTTCATCTACTCCTGCGACGCTGGCCGTGTGCAGGGCCCGGCGAGGAACGTCGAAACAGGGGCGAACCGTTTCGCCCGGTGGTGCGCGACCGTGGTAGCCCGACTGCCCTGGGGTCTGAATCGGGTGGTCGCACCGACCTTCCTCGGGTTCGCGCTGATCAACAGCTGCACGTTCGGTGTCGACCTGCTGATCCTCACCGGGCTGCGCAGTGGGTTCGGGCTACCGGGGTGGTTATCGGTCACGGTGGGCTATATCTGTGCTTTCGCGCTGGCCTTCTACCTCAACCGCACGCTCAACTTCCGCTCCCGGGCCCCGGCCGGGCGCCAGCTGACCGTCTATACAGCGGTGGTGGTGCTCAACTACCTCGCCTTCATCCTGGGTGTCGGGGCCGGGCTCGCCGCGCTCGGCGTCCAGTACCACCTGGCGCGATTGTCGGCCGGTGCCTGCGAAGCGGTGTACATGTACGCGGCCATGCGCTGGGTGGTGTTCCGGCGGCGCGCGACAGTGGTACGGGCAGCCGCGAACTAGCCGGTGTAACAGCGCGTTCCCCGGGCGTCACAGACGACGGCATCGGCATCGGTGAGGGCCCAGTGGGCCACGCCGGCGGCGCGGTGGCGCGCGGCGAGCGCGTTCCCCGTGGCCTCCGGATCGGTGGGTGAATCGATATGTGGCACGATCGGGCGGTCCACGAGCCCCAGACCTTCCCAGATGGGCTCGATTCCGCAGGTGGGCGGCACCTCCGCCGGATCATCGGAGAGCTCCAGGCCGCGCAGATCCGGGCACAGCAGACAGGCCCCCGCGCTGTAGCCCGCGTAGGCCAGCGCGTCCGCGGCCAGCAGTTCCGGCAGGACTCGGTCCGCACCGCTGCGCGCGAACTGGGCCCGCAGGACGAAAGTATTGCCCCCGCGCACCCATACCGCCGGAAACCGGCGCAGCCGCGCCGCCAACTCGGCCGGACGACCGATGTACTCGCGGAGATCCACTTCCTGCGGGGCGAACCCCAGTGCACGTAACGGGACCAGCTCACTGGTCACCGCGGCCGCGCGGGCCTGCGGCCACGAATCACAGGCATTGGCGATCACGGCGAGGGGCCCCGGTGTGCCCACCAGCGCGGCGAACCGGTCGTAGTGGGCGCCGAAACGGTAGCTGGACAGGAACAGTCGCACCTCAGATGGTGAACGCGAGGTTGCGGATCAGCTGCCGCCCGAGCTCCGCGTCACCGCGGAAGGTGATCCGGTCCATCACCGCGTCCGCGGTCACCCGGCCGCCGCCGAGTCGTACCAGCAGCCCGGAATCCAGTGTGATCGCCACGGTAGCCGCACTATCGGTTTCGTCCACATAGCCGGCGCGATCGGCGACCCCGATGTGCAGGGTCCGGGCGAGCGGCCCGGTCACGTCGAGGGTGATCAGCGACCCGGCCGGCGCCTTCCCCCGTTTGGCGAGTACACGCGGCAGGGACCGGGCGAACTCCGCGAAGGCCGCCTCACCCCGGGCTCCGCCCTCCTCGACAGCCGTCCCGAGCGCATCGGCGATATCGAGTTCGTGCATCCAGCAGTCGAACAGCCGGATCCCCATGAAGCGGGCGTAGGGCACCTCGCCGACGGGCGAAGGTGTCGGCGTCACCCACGCGTCCTCGTCCATGGTGGCCAGTGCGGTGCGGCGCCGGGCCGTCACCTCGCGGTACAGCTGGAGCAGTTCCGCGCCCGAGCGGGGCCGCAGCCGCTGCAACCAGATCTCGTTGAACGCTCCGATCTCGTTGCGGACATGCGGCAGCGTTGTCACATCCACCTCGGGGGTCTCCGGATCGCGGGCCGGCGGTTTCTCGCCGAGCAGCATCGATTCGGTTCCGATGATGTGGGCGAGCACGTCGAACACCGTCCAGCCGGGGAGCGGGGAAGGGGTCCGCCAGTGCCCTTCGTCGAGTCCGGACACCAGCTCGTCGAGGGCGTCGAACTGCTCGGCCAAGAGGGCGGCGAGCTGCGGCCGGTCGGGAATATCGTTCATCGGGAATGCCTTCCGTGGGCTGGAGCGGAATTCGTCGGTTCAGTCGGTCTCGGGGTCCGGGGCCGGAGCGTCGAGGGCCGCCAGGTCCGCCCGCAACGCGGCAGCGATCCGTTCTGGTTCGCGTAGCCGGCGTATCAGTAGTCCGGCGGCGAACCGCAGCGTATCGCCGTGGCGGCGTGGCATGACGTGCAGATGGACATGACCGACCGTCTGGAATGCCGCTTTACCATCGTTGATCAGCAGATTCGCGCCGTCGGCGGCGAAACCGGGCCCCTGTACGGCCCGAGCCAGGCGGTGGCCGACCCGGAACAGTTCCGCCCCGGTGCCGGCATCCAATTCCGACAGATCGGTGGCATGCCGTTTCGGGATCACCAGCGTATGGCCACGGCTGATCGGCCGGATGTCCAGGAACGCGCAGACGGTGTCGTCCTCGTAGACCCGGTGGGCCGGTGCGGTGCCCTCCACGATCCGGCAGAAAACGCAGTCGCTCACAGGGCGACTCTACGGTGTAAGAGGGCTCCTGGCGCCAGTGTCGGCCGGGCGAATTCGCAAACTTTTCAGACCCTCGGCAACGTTCACTGCCGTACCGCCCGTGATCAGGCTTTACCGATGTGAAGATAACCGGCCGGGCAGTACGAATGTGACGGGCATCTCAGCTAATCTCACTCGGACCGATGTACGGTTGCGAGGATTTCGGGCCGGTGGTCTTCGGTGAACACCACCGTCCGGCGCCGTGATCGGCGGCCGAGCACAGCAGGAGAGGGAAGACAGACAAGTGGAGACAACGCATACCGTGAGCGATTCGTCGCCGCGCGGGGCGCGTGTCGGTGTCGTTCGCGAAACCGCCGCGGGCGAGCGGCGAGTTGCCCTGGTGCCGAAGATCATTCCCACCCTGGTGAAACAGGGCGTGGAGATCGTGGTGGAAACCGGAGCCGGCTTGGGCGCGCTCATTCCCGATACCGCGTACACGGAGGCCGGCGCGACCATCGGCGACCCGTGGAAAGCCGATGTGGTCGTCAAGGTCGCCCCGCCCAGCGACGCCGAAGTAGGCAGACTGTCCTCGGGGCAGACCCTCATCGGTTTCCTCGCTCCGCGCAATGCCGACAACCAGATCGGCGCGCTGAAGGAAGCCGGTGTACAGGCCTTCGCCGTGGAAGCCATTCCGCGTATTTCCCGGGCCCAGGTGATGGACGCACTGTCCTCGCAGGCCAATGTCGCCGGTTACAAGGCGGTTCTGCTGGCGGCCTCGGAATCGACCCGATTCTTCCCCATGCTCACCACCGCGGCCGGCACCGTGAAACCGGCGACCGTTCTGGTGCTGGGTGTCGGCGTCGCGGGTTTGCAGGCGCTGGCCACCGCCAAACGGCTCGGTGGCCGGACCACCGGCTACGATGTGCGCCCCGAGGTCGCCGATCAGGTGCGCTCGGTGGGTGCCCAATGGCTCGATCTCGGTATCGACGCCGCCGGTGAGGGCGGCTACGCGCGCGAACTCACCGATGCGGAGAAGGCACAACAGCAGCAGGCGCTGGAAGACGCCATCAAGGGTTTCGACGTGGTCATCACCACCGCGCTCGTCCCCGGCCGGCCCGCGCCGCGCCTGGTGACCGCCGCGGCGGTCGCGGGGATGAAACCGGGCAGCGTGATCGTCGACCTCGCCGGGGAAACCGGCGGCAACTGCGAACTCACCGAGCCCGGGGAAACCGTGGTGAAGCACGAGGTGACCATCTGCTCGCCGCTGAACCTGCCCGCCACCATGCCCGAGCACGCCAGCGAGCTGTACTCCAAGAACATCGCGGCGCTGCTGGAACTCATGCTCGCCGACGGCGAACTGAAACCGGATTTCTCCGACCAGGTGCTGGCCGATTCCTGCGTCACACGTGACGCCGAACCGACAACGAAGGCGCAATGATGTACAGCGAGCTCTTGGCGAATATCGCGATTCTGGTGCTGTCCGGGTTCGTGGGTTTTGCGGTGATCTCGAAGGTCCCCAACACCCTGCACACCCCGCTGATGTCGGGAACCAACGCCATCCACGGCATCGTCGTGCTGGGCGCGCTGGTCACGCTCGGCCGCATGGAGGACCCGTCGATCGGGGTGCAGCTCATCCTGTTCGTGGCCCTGGTGTTCGGCACGCTCAACGTGATCGGTGGTTTCGTGGTGACCGATCGGATGCTGGGCATGTTCAAAGGCAAGAAGCCCGCCGCGGGTGCCGAGAAGGCAGGTAAATGACCCATGGACAATCTGGTCGATATCCTCTACATCCTGTCCTTCGCCCTGTTCATCTACGGTCTGATGGGGCTGACCGGCCCGAAGACCGCGGTCCGGGGCAACTGGATCGCTGCGGCCGGTATGGCCATCGCGGTGATCGCCACGCTCATCGCGGTGCGCGATACCGGCAACTGGATCCTCATCGTCGCCGGCCTCGTGGTCGGGGTGGCCCTGGGCGTACCGCCCGCGCTGCGTACGAAGATGACCGCCATGCCGCAGCTGGTCGCGGCGTTCAACGGTGTCGGCGGTGGCACCGTCGCCTTGATCGCGTGGGCCGAATTCATCGACACCAGCGGTTTCTCGGTGTTCCATCACGGTGAGGAACCGACGGTGCACATCATCGTCGGATCCCTGTTCGCCGCGATCATCGGTTCGGTGTCGTTCTGGGGTTCGCTCATCGCGTTCGGCAAGCTGCAGGAAATCCTGCCCGGCCGCCCGATCGGCCTGGGGAAGCTGCAGCAGCCGGTCAACCTGCTGCTGCTGGTGGGCGCCATCGCGGCGGCCGTGGTCATCGGGCTCGGCGCCGCCGACGGCGGGGTCACGCAGTGGTGGATGATCGGCCTGCTGCTGGCCGCGGGTGTACTGGGCCTGATGGTCGTGCTGCCCATCGGCGGCGCGGATATGCCGGTGGTCATCTCGCTGCTCAACGCGCTCACCGGTTTATCGGCCGCGGCCGCCGGTCTGGCGTTGAACAACACCGCCATGATCGTGGCGGGCATGATCGTCGGCGCATCGGGCACCATCCTCACCAACCTCATGGCCAAGGCCATGAACCGGTCCATCCCGGCGATCGTCGCCGGTGGGTTCGGTGGTGGCGGTGCGGTCGCTTCGAGTGGCGACGGCACACAGAAGCAGGCCAAGGCCACCTCGGCCGCGGACGCCGCGATCCAGATGGCCTACGCCAACCAGGTGATCGTCGTCCCGGGCTACGGTATGGCCGTCGCCCAGGCACAGCACGCGGTCAAGGAGATGGCGGGTCTGCTGGAAGCCAAGGGGGTGGAGGTGAAATACGCCATCCACCCGGTGGCCGGCCGGATGCCCGGACATATGAACGTGCTGCTCGCCGAGGCCGAGGTGTCCTACGACGCCATGAAGGAAATGGACGATATCAACGGCGAATTCGGCCGCACCGATGTCGCTCTGGTGATCGGTGCCAACGATGTCACCAATCCGGCCGCCCGGGAGGATTCGGCCAGCCCGATCTACGGTATGCCGGTTCTCAATGTGGACCAGGCGAAATCGGTGATCGTGCTGAAACGTTCGATGAACAGCGGTTTCGCCGGTATCGACAACCCCCTCTTCTACTCCGACCACACCTCCATGCTCTTCGGCGACGCGAAGAAATCGGTGGGGGAGGTCACCGAGGAGCTGAAGGCGCTGTAGCGACACCCCATCCGTCGGCCCCGGCGCGGGACCGGTCCGAGTACCGGGCTCGTGGCGGGGCCGACGCTGTTACGGTCGGCGGATGGCTGACCTCGGCGTGAGACTGCTGCGTACCCGATGGTTCGCGCGGGCACCGATCCGGATCTTCCGGGCCCGGGCGGGATTCCTGTTCGGCGGCCGGTTGCTCCTGCTGGAGCATATCGGTCGTATCTCCGGAAAGTCGCGGTACGTGGCCTTGGAAACGGTGGACCGTCCGGATGCGGAGACGGTGGTGATCGCCTCGGGGTTCGGGGAAACCGCGCAGTGGTACCGGAATCTGCTGGCCGAACCGAACTGCCGGGTGAGTATCGGCACGCGCAGCCGGGTCCCCGCGGTAGCGCGGCCGCTGGACCGAGCGGAAGCGGCCGCGGTGCTGGCCGGATACCGGGCGCGGCACCCGAAGGCGTATCGGAAACTGGGCGACATCATCGAGAAGGCCACCGGCCGGACGATCGAGACCGTCCCACTGATCGAATTGTCGCTGCGTTCTTCCGGTTCCGGGCCCACCGGCTAGCCGGTCGGGGTGGGCCGCACCGCACCCGGAGCGCCCCGGGCACGGTGCGGTTCGGTGTCGTCCCGGCCGGCAGGCGGTCGGCGACCGGTCAGATCTCGGGCGGCGCGACGTAGGTGAACGCACCGGTCGCGGTGGCGCTACCACCGGCGGTGGTGACGACCACGTCGACCGCGCCGGCGGTTCCCGGTGGGGTGACCACGGCGAGTTGCGTATCGGAGACAACGGTGAACGCTGCCGCCGTACCACCGAAAGTCACCGACTCGGTGGTGGTCAGCGCGGTGCCGGGAATGGTCACCGAAGTCCCGCCGGCGATCGGCCCGGCGGCGGGGGACGGGGTACCGATCGTGGGTACGGCGACGTAGGTGTAGGGCAGTCCGTTGCTGGTGCCGCCGGGGGTGGTGACGGTGACCTGTACGGTTCCGGTTCCGGCCGGTGCGACAGCCGTGATCTGGGTGCCCGAGACCACGGTGAACGAACTCGCCGGTGTGGTCCCGAAGGTCACCGCCGTGGCTCCGGCGAGATCGGTTCCCGACAGGGTGACCGTGGTGCCACCCGCCACCGGCCCCCCGGCCGGACCGAGGGAGATCAGCGCGGGGACCGCGACGTAAGTGTAGGGCAGTCCGTTGCTGGTGCCGCCGGGGGTGGTGACGGTGACCTGTACGGTTCCGGTTCCGGGTGGGGCGGTGGCGGTGATCTGGGTGGCGGAGTTCACGGTGAAGCCGGTGGCGGGTGTGGCGCCGAAGTTGACGGCGGTGGTCCCGGTGAGGTTGGTGCCGGTGAGTGTCACCGTGGTCCCGCCCGCCGCCGGCCCCGAACTCGGGGCGAGTGAGGTGAGTGCCGGTACCACGACGTAGGTGTAGGAGGCGCCGTTGCTGGTGCCGCCGGGGGTGGTGACGGTGACCTGTACGGTTCCGGTTCCGGGTGGGGCGGTGGCGGTGATCTGGGTGGCGGAGTTCACGGTGAAGCCGGTGGCGGGTGTGGCGCCGAAGTTGACGGCGGTGGCTCCGGTGAGGTTGGTGCCGGTGAGTGTCACCGTGGTGCCGCCGGTGGTGGGGCCTTGGGTGGGGCTGATGCCGGTGAGGGTGGGGACGGCGGTGTAGGTGTAGGGCAGTCCGTTGCTGGTTCCGGCTGTGGTGGTGACGGTGACCTGTACGGTTCCGGTTCCGGGTGGGGCGATCGCGGTGATCTGGCTGCTGGAGTCGACCGTGAACGTTGTCGCGGTGGTGCCGAAACGCACGGTCGTGACGATTCCGACGAACCCGGTACCGGTCAGTGTGACGCTGTTGAGCCCGGAGGCGGGGCCCGAAGCCGGTGACAGGGAGGTCAGGGTGGGAGCCATGAGATGTGCTCCTTTCAGAAGCGGGGCGGAGCCCCCGTCCGGCCAGGAGCAGGGGCGGATCGAATGCTGCGGGATGCCTCCCCGGGCAGAGCGGTGAGCGCCCTGCCCGGGGCAGGCATCGGATGATCCGGGACCGTCGACGGCCCGTATATCCGGTCAGATACCGGGTCCGGCGATGTAGGTGAACGCGTCGGTCGCGGTGGCGCTGCCACCGGTGGTGGTGACCACGACATCGACGGCACCGGCGGTTCCCGGCGGCGTGACCGCCACGAGAGCCGTATCGGAGAGGACGCCGAACGGTGCCGGCACACCGTCGAACGTGACCGATTCGGTTGTGGTCAGACCGGTTCCGGGGAGGGTCACCGCGGTGCCGCCGGAGGCCGGCCCGGAGTCCGGGCTCGGGGTGCCGAGAGTGGGTGCGTCCACGTAGGTGTACGAGAGGCCGTTGCTGGTGCCGCCCGCGGTGGTCACGCTGACCCCGACCGAACCCGCTGCCGCGCCTGCGGGCACGACTACGGTCAGCACACCGTCGTTCACCACGGTCGGAGTCGCGGCATTGGCGCCGAAGGCCACGGATGTGGCTGTGGCCAGGCCGGATCCGGTGATGGTGACCGTCTCACCGCCCGCGGTGACTCCCGAGACCGGAGACAGGCTCGATTTGAACGGCGGGCCGATGTAGAAGAACGACAGCGGGTTGCTGGTTCCGCCCGGCGTGGTGACGGTTACCGGGACCGTGCCGGTCCCCGACGGGGAGGTGACGGTGACCGATGTCGGTGTATTGGCCGTGATGGTGGCGAGTTTGGTGCCGAAGCGTACGGCTGTGGCGCCACCGAGGTTCGTACCGGTGATGGTGACGGTGGTACCGCCCGCGGTGGATCCCTGGTTGGGAGAGATAGGCATGATGCTGTCTTTCTGATCATTGTGTTCGGTGGGCGCGACCGACCGGCACCGGGTGGCCGAGTGCCACCGGGTGGGACGGTTGCGTGAGAAGTTGTCGTCCGTGGTCTCCGCTGCCGATCGCGCGGCTGAAGGCGGGCGTGGACGAGGACGTCGCCCGCACGGGGCTGTCGTCCGAAACGTCGCCGGTGACGCGGCTCGCGCGGTCTCACCACCCGGGTTCGGTCCGGGCCCCGCCGCCGAAGCGGCGGGCTCACCGATGGGGTGGCCGGCGGCCGGTGGTTCGATCGATTGTCACCGGTAACGCAATCGAATTCAGTAGGTCATTGCCGGCTTCGGCCGACTACCTATCGGGTAACTGCTAATTCGCCATATTCCCCCTTGTTGTGTTCTGATCGGAAAACCCACTCGCAAAGATACGTCCGTGTAACACGGAGTGCAACAGTGAATTTCGCACGATAGATCCAGGTAGGAGAGCCTTACCGACTTCGGTCCGGCGATATTTATCGTCGATTCCAGAAGCGTTTCTCGCGAATTCCGACAGCGTTTTCTCATGAATTCCGGTGGCGTTTTACCGTGAATTTTGACGGCAGTGGGAAAAGGGAATCCGGCCGGTTTGTTCTCTCGGTCTCGCCGTGCCGGACCGTCCGATACGAGAGCGGGTGCCCGGCTGCCGGGTCCGTGCGGACGGCCCGGTGTACCGCGGGCACCGGCGTCTCGATATGCCCGGCCCGGACCGGGCGCCGGGCCTGGTCAACAGGGTGGCGCGACGAGCGTGTTCACCGGTTGTGGGTCCGGCGATAGCTGCGGGTCCCGGTTTCGACGATGATGCCGCCGAAGGTCAGCCGGTCGATGACAGCGGCGCGGAGCCGGTCGTCGGGGAAGATCTCGGCCCAGTTGGCGATGCTGCGGTTGGAGACGATCGCGACCGACTTCCTCTCCTCGCGTTCGGTCAGCACCTGGAACAGCAATTCGGCACCGCGCCGGTCCGGTTCGGTGTAACCGAGTTCGTCGATACAGAGCAGGTCGATACCCCGGTAGCGGCCGATGGCCCGGGAGAGCCGCCGGCCCTCGGCGGCTTCCATCAGTTTGTTGATCAGTCCGGCCGCCGAGGTGTACCTGACGCGGTAGCCGGCCTTCGCCGCTTCGATCCCCAGGGCGATGAGCAGATGCGACTTTCCGGTGCCGGGACCGCCGATCAGGCACAACGGCAGGCCTTTTCGCACCCACTCGCATTCGGCCAGGGTGTGGATCACGGTGGGGTCGACACTGGGATTGGCTTCGAAATCGAAGTCTCGCAGGGTTTTGACACGAGGGAACCCGGCCGCACCGACGAATCGCTCGGAGCGGCGCCGGGCGGTTAGCTGCTCCGTCCGCAGCTGCGGTTTGCGTTCCCGGATATAGGCACTGACCCGCTGATACGACACGTCCGTCATACCGTGCTCGGTGAGCAGGAGTCGATGGATGCGGGTCGCCGTATGGCGTTGTCTGGGCGGGCCCGCCAGATCGGCGCGCAGAATATCGTCGATGAGCGGTTTGTAGGGGTCCAGCTTCTGGGGTCGTGGCGGGTACTCTTTACGCGGCTCGGGTAGTACCGATTCCGTCGCCCGCGCCACTGTGCGCCACCCGACGCCGTATTTGCGCTCGATGGCGCGTTTGGACAACCCGGCCCGAAGGTCCTGCCGGATCGCCGCGTACAGCTCGACTTTCGACATATCTGACATCGGCACCCTCCCCTCGCCCCCACTTATTGCATATCCACATGATAGGTGCGCGGTGTTACACCACCGGCTTCGGAATCGACCGCTGTGCTGTCGATTCCGGTGCGCAACCGCCGTCACGATTGATGAGCGGTAGCAGGCCGGTCGGGGTCTGGCCGCGGCTCCGGCGACACGGCTATCGTGGGCGAAGTGGACGCATTGGCCGGGTTGCTGGAGGGGCCCAGGGCGCGAGGTGCCTTCCTGTTGCGCTCGTTGCTCAGCCCGCCCTGGTCGCTACGGATCCAGGACCGGTCGCCGCTCACGCTCGCGGCCGTGATCCGGGGCGCGGCGTGGATTCTCGCCGACGACGGCGAGCGCTATCGGCTGGCGGCCGGTGATGTCGCCGTGTTCCGGGGTCCACGGCCCTATACCGTCGCCGACGATCCGGCGACCGAACCGCAGATTCTCATCAACCCGGGGCAGGTCACCACCACCATGGACGGTGAGGTGCTCTGCGAAACCATGAATCTCGGCGTCCGGCAGTGGGGCAACGATCCGGACGGGGAGACCGTGCTGCTCACCGGTTCCTACGAGCACGCGGGGGCGGTGAGCCGGCGGTTGCTGCGGGCTCTTCCCGATGTGCTCGTGGTGCCGCGCGGGCGGTCCGACGACCGCGTCCTGGGGCTGTTGGTGGACGAAACGGTCAAGGACCGGCCCGCGCAGGGCGCGGTACTGGACCGGCTGCTGGATCTCCTGCTCATCGCGACCCTGCGCACCTGGTTCTCCGGTAACGAGGCACCGCCGTGGTACCACGCCTACAGCGACCCGGTGGTCGGTAAGGCGCTGCGATTGCTGCAGCACAATCCCGCCCACAACTGGACCGTCGCCGCGCTGGCGGGTGAGGTCGGTGTGTCGCGCGCGGCGCTGGCCCGGCGGTTCACCGAGCTCGTCGGCGAACCGCCGATGACCTTCCTCACCGAATGGCGACTGGATCTGGCCGCCGACCTGCTCGGAGGCACCGACCATACGGTGGAGGCCGTAGCCCGGCAGGTGGGTTACGGCAGTGCTTTCGCGCTGAGCACGGCGTTCAAGCGGCATTTCGGAGTGAGCCCCCGGGAGCACCGGCTCGGTGGCGCGGCCGCCGCGATGTCGCCGGCCGGCTGACCCTCGGTATCGTCGGCCGGGTGACGCAGCAGTATCCGGTGCTCTGGCCGGTGCCCACCCGCTGGGCCGACAACGACCACTACGGCCATGTGAACAACGTGACCTACTACGCCTACTTCGATACCGCGGTCAACGCGTGGCTGATCCATACGACCGGTACCGATATCCGCGAGTTGCCCGCTATCGGGATCGTCGCGCAGACCTCCTGCACGTTCCACGCCTCGCTGAGTTTTCCCGACCGGTTGCAGGTGGGTCTGCGCATCGCCCGGCTGGGCCGGTCCAGTATCACCTACGATCTGGCCCTCTTCCGGGAAGCCGGGGCGGCCCCGGAACTGGCCGCGACCGGTACGTTCGTGCACGTCTACGTGGATTCCGAAACGCGCAGGCCCGTGGCGATCCCGGAGGTCGTCCGCATCGCCGCCGAGACGCTGGTCACCGAGGATACGCAGCGGTAGTGCGCACCGGGGCCTCAGTCGCCGGCGTTTTCCAGCGCGGCCTGGAAGCGGCGCATACCGCGCAGCCAGCGGTCGTAATCCGCCCCCTTGTGCTGGTACATCGTCAGTACTTCCGGGTGCGGCAGGATCAGGAACTGTCCGGCCGCGACCCCGGTGAGCACCGTATCGGCGACTTCTTCCGGGGTGAGTACCGCGCCCGCGGTCTTCACGGCATCGATCGCCAGCCGACCGGCTCCGGCATCATCCGGCGAGATCATGCCTTCTCGTAGCAATGCGGTGTCCACCCCCATGGGGCATACGCAGCTCACCCGAATACCTTTGTCGCCGTAGGTGACGGACAACCATTCCGCGAAGCCGACGGCCGCGTGCTTGGATACCGAGTACGGCGCGGAGCCCAGTTGGGTGAGCAATCCGGCCGCCGACGCGGTGCTCACGAAGTAGCCACCACCGCGCTCCAGCCAGCCGGGGACGAGCAGCCGGGCGGCCCGGATATGGGCCATGGTGTTGATCTCGAGGGTCGCCGCCCATTGCGCGTCGGTGCTGTCGAGGCCGGCGCCACCGCCGATACCGGCATTGGCGAAGTACAGGTCGACCGGGCCGAACGCCGATTCCGCCGTATCGATCAGTCGCTGGATCACCTCCGGGTCGGCGGCGTCGCCTCCGGCGGATACCGCGGCCGGGCCGATCTCCTCCGCCACCCGGGCCGCACTCGCCGGGTCGAGGTCGGCCACCACGACCCGCGCGCCGTGCTCGGCCAGCCGCCGGGCGAGGGCCGCGCCGATGCCCGATCCACCGCCGGTGACGATGGCGGTCCTGCCCGGGTAGGTGTCCGATACTGTGCCTGCGATCTCCATGCTCGCACCTTAACGTCTACATGCGACATTCCTCCTGTTGTGTCGCTTAATAGGTGTCTCGTCCGCTCTCCGGGCCGGTCGTGGAGGCCGCCGGCGATTCCGATGCGGTCTCCGGGTGGGCCAGGCGGCGCAGCAACGGGGCGGTGCGTGGACCCACGAGCTCCTGCATGACCAGCGCCATATTCGTCCGCACCACGCCCGGGATCTTCAGGATCCGGCCGGTGATCCGGTAGAGGTCGTCGGCGTCGCGGGCGACCACCCGGACCGTCAGATCGGTGGCCCCGGTGAGTCCGCATACCTCGGTGACCTCCGGGACCTCGGCCAGTTCGGCCACCACCGCTTCCAGTCGATGCTGGTCCACCACCACCGCTACGAAGGCCGAGAGCCGGTACCCCAGGGCGCGGGGTGATACCCGGAGTTCGAAACTGCCCAGCACGCCGGAGGTCTCCCACCGTGCCAGCCGTGCCTGCACGGTATTGCGGGAGAGTCCGAGCCGGGCGGCCAGCTCCACCCCGGTGGCCCGAGGGGTGGCGGCCAACTCCAGCAGCAGTCGCGCGTCCGTGGCGTCCAGTACCGCCTCGCCGGTGTCCTGATTGGTCATATTACGCAGTATGACAGCTGGGCACCGGGTTGTTATGTGCATAGTGCTCAATTCTGTGCGGAGAGGTTGCGCAGTTCGCTGAATCGTGGATCCTGTGTGGTGTAGGCCACATGAGCGCGTGACCCGCGTGAGGAGGCGAGGCCGATGCCCGGCACAACCGAGTATCCAGTCCAGTTGATCCAGCCCGACGGCCGTCGGGTGCACCACCCCGAATATCAGGCCCTGGTCGCCGATATCGGGCCGGACCGGCTGTGGCAGCTCTACGAGGACCTGGTGGTCACCCGGCGGATCGATATCGAGGCGGTCGCGCTGGCCCGGCAGGGGCAGCTCGGACTCTGGGCGCCGTACCAGGGGCAGGAAGCGGCGCAGGTCGGCTCCGCTCACGCCCTCCACCCCGACGACTACGTGTTCGCCAGCTACCGGGACAACGCCGTCGCCTACTGCCGCGGTGTGGAACCGAGCGCTCTCACGGCGATGTGGCGCGGAGTCGCCCACTGCTCCTGGGACCCGCAGACGGTCAATATGACCAACCCGGCGATCGTGGTCGGCGCGCAAGGGCTGCACGCCACCGGCTACGCCTACGCCGCCCACCTCGACGGCGCCGAGATCGCGACCATCGTCTACTTCGGTGACGGCGCCACCAGCCAGGGCGATATCGCCGAAGCCCTGACCTTCGCCGCCACCTGGGCCGCCCCGGTGGTGTTCTTCTGCCAGAACAACCACTGGGCGATCAGCGAACCCGTCCGGTTGCAGAGCGCCACCCCGATCGCGCAGCGGGCGGTCGGGCACGGTATCCCCGCGACCCGGGTGGACGGTAACGATGTGCTGGCGGTGCTGGCGGTCACCAGGCGCGCCACCGCGCGTGCTCGCGGCGGCGGTGGGCCGTCCTTCATCGAGGCGATCACCTACCGGATGGGACCGCACACCACCGCCGACGACCCCACCCGCTACCGGACCGCGGCCGAAACCGAGGAATGGGCGCGGCGCGACCCCATCCTGCGCATGCGCCGATTACTGGAACGCGAAGATCTTTTCGACCCCGCCGCCGCGCGCCGGGTGGACGACCGCGCGGACGAGGTGGCGCACCGGATGCGCGCCGGCACCATCGGTATGCCCGACCCCGCGCCGCTGGAACTGTTCGAGCACGTCTACGCGACCCCGCACCCGCTCATCGACGCCGAGCGCCGGGAGTACGCCGAGTACCTGGCCACCGGCCCGGCCGCAGCCGCGCCCGCCCCGCGCGAGGAGGGAGTCCCGTCATGATCACCACATTCGCCGCGGCGCTCAACGCCGGACTGCGGACCGCTCTGGAAGATGATCCCAAAGTGGTGCTGATGGGGGAGGACATCGGCCGGCTCGGTGGCGTCTTCCGGGTGACCGACGCGCTGCAGAAGGATTTCGGCGACCACCGGGTGATCGATACCCCGCTGGCCGAATCGGGCATCGTGGGTACGGCATTCGGGATGGCGCTGCGCGGCTACCGGCCGGTATGCGAGATCCAATTCGACGGTTTCGTCTATCCCGCGTTCGATCAGATCGTCGCGCAAGTGGCCAAGATCCACTACCGGACCAAGGGGAAGGTCCGTGTCCCGCTGACCATCCGTATCCCCTTCGGCGGCGGAATCGGTTCGGTGGAGCACCATTCCGAATCGCCCGAGGCGTACTTCACGCATACCGCGGGCCTACGGGTGGTGTCGCCGAGCAACCCGGCCGACGCCTACACGATGATCCGGCAGGCCATCGCTCTCGACGATCCGGTGATCTTCTTCGAGCCGAAGCGGCGGTACTGGGACAAGGCCGAATTCGATCCGGCCGCGCCCGCGGAGCTACCGCTGGACCGGGCCCGCATCTGTGTCACCGGCACCGACGCCACCCTGGTGGCCTACGGAGGAAGCGTCGCCACCGCGCTGGCCGCGGCGGAAATCGGTGCCGAGGAAGGTATTTCGCTGGAGGTGATCGATCTGCGCAGCCTCGCCCCACTCGATGTCGACACCCTCGCGGAATCGGTGGACCGGACCGGACGACTGGTGGTGGTGCACGAGGCGCCCGTCACCGGGGGTCTGGGCGCGGAAATCGCCGCCCGCGTCACCGAGCGGTGTTTCTACCGGCTCGAGGCGCCGGTGCAACGGGTCGGCGGATTCGATATCCCCTACCCTCCGGCTAAGCTCGAGAAGCATTATCTGCCCGACCCGGACCGAATTCTGGCGGCGGTCGACCGAACACTCGCCGCCTGAGGTGTATCCCACCCTGATGCCAGCCGGAGGTGCCCCCATCGTGGACGACGACACCAGCGCCGCGGAGTCCGGCGAGATCCTGGAGTTCCGGCTTCCGGATCTCGGTGAAGGACTCACCGACGCCGAACTACAGAACTGGACGGTCGCGGTGGGCGACGAAGTCGCCTTGAACCAGACCATCGCCGAGGTCGAAACGGCGAAGGCCGTGGTCGCCCTGCCCTCGCCGTTCGCCGGAACCGTAGTGGAACTACTCGCCGAACCGGGCGCGACCGTGGAGGTGGGTGCCCCGCTGCTCCGGATCCGGGCCGCGGCGGCGCAACCGGGCGGGCGGACCCCGGTGCTGGTGGGTTACGGGCCCACCGGAGACCAGGGCACCCGGCGCCGCGGTGGGCGGAAACGGTCCGATGCGGCCGGTGTTTCCCCGAGAGACAGCGACGAATCACCGGTGTCGTACCAGGGCGGGGTGATCGCCGCGGCACCGGAGCCGGAGGCAGTGCCGGAGAAAGCGCCGGGTACCGCCCGGCGGCCCGACAGCGCTCCGGAAATGCCTGCCCGTTCCGGTGCGGCACGAGTGGCGGCGACACCCGGCGCCCGGAAACTGGCCCGGGAACTGGGCATCGACCTCTGGTACGTGGCGGGTTCCGGCCCGCAGGGCGCGGTCACGGTCGCCGACGTGCGCGGCGCGGTACCGGTCGCGGAGCCGGATATCCGCGGCGTCGATACGGAGGAGGCCGCGGCGGCGGTACCGGAGGCCGGGGGCCGGTCGGTACGGGAGGAGCGCACGCCGATCAGCGGCGTCCGGAAACGAACCGCGGCCGCCATGGTGACCAGCGCCCGGACCATTCCGCAGGCCGCCACCTCGATCACCGTCGATATCACCGCGTCCCTGGAACTGCTGGACCATCTGCGCGGCACCGAGCCGTTCGAGGGGCTCACACCCACACCGTTGGCACTGGTCGCGAAAGCGGTTCTGGCCGCACTGGCCGAGTTCCCCGGGGTGAACACCTTCTGGGACGAAACCAATTCGGAGATCGTCACCCGCCACTACGTCAACCTCGGTATCGCCGTCGCCACCCCACGCGGCCTGCTGGTGCCGAATATCAAGGACGCCCAGACCCTCAGCCTGCGTGAGGTGTGCCGGGAGATCGGCTGGCTCGCGCAGACCGCCCGGGACGGGCGCGCCGGACCGTCCGATCTGCGGGGCGGCACCTTCACCATCTCCAATGTCGGTGTGTTCGGGGTGGATTCCGGTACGCCGCTGGTGAACCCGGGGGAGGCCGCGATTCTGTGCGTGGGCGCGATCGTGCGGCGACCGTGGGTCTTCCGGGACGAACTGGCGGTGCGCTCGGTGCTCACCCTGACCCTGAGTTTCGACCACCGGATGATCGATGGGGAACTGGCGGCTCGTTTCCTGGCCGCCGTCGCCGGCTCGCTGGAGGACCCGCTGACCCTGCTCGCCCGGATCTGAGGCATTCCGCGGCCGGAACCGGTGTGTAGGCGTGGACTTCCCGTACCGCCTGCGCGTACGGTGACGAAACCTGTTCCAGACGTGCGGACGAGGAGCTGCGGTGAACGCGGTACTGATCTCGGCTGAAGAACTCCGGGAATCGACAGAACGGAACCTGCGCCTGCTGGATGTGCGGTGGCAACTCGGCGATCCGGAGGGACCACAGCACTACCAGAACGGACATATCCCCGGGGCGGTGTTCGTCGACCTCGATACCGAACTCGCCGCTCTCCCTTCGCCCGCACTCGGCCGCCACCCGCTACCCGACCCCGAACAGTTGCAGAAATGCGCTCGCAGCTGGGGACTGCGCACCGGTGATCCGGTGGTGGTCTACGACGCGCTCGGTGGTATGTCCGCGGCGCGGGCCTGGTGGCTGCTGCGCTGGGCCGGAATCGCGGATGTGCGCATTCTCGACGGTGGTCTGCCGGCCTGGATCCGCGCCGGCGGTGAACCGGCCACCGGAGTGGAACCCGATCCGGAACCGGGCGATATCGAACTCGAGCCCGGCCGGTTGCCGGTGATCGATGCCGACGCCGCCGCCCGCTGGCAGGGTGTGCTACTGGATGCCCGTGCGGCGGAACGGTTCCGGGGCGAACAGGAACCCGTGGACCCTCGCGCCGGGCACATACCGGGCGCGATCAGCCGGCCGACCAGTGAAAACCTCGGCGAGGACGGCTGTTTCCTGCCCCCCGAACTGCTGCGGGAGCGGTTCGCCGGGATCGGCGCGGCCCCGGTCGCGGTGTATTGCGGTTCGGGGGTGACCGCCGCCCACACGATCGCCGCCCTGGCCGTCGCCGGGGTGGAGGCGGCACTGTATCCGGGTTCGTGGTCGCAGTGGGCACATGATCCCAAGCGCCCCGTCGCGACCGGGGCCTGAGCGGGCACTCATCCACAGGTCGCGGCGATATCGCGCAGTACCGCGTGATCGGCGGCGGTGATCGGGAGCCGGTAGCGCAGCGCCACTGTGAGATACCGGCCCGCGTAGTAGCAGTGGCCCGCCCGCGAGGGCGGTAACCAGTCCGCCGGGGTGCTGTCGCTCTTGTCGGTATTGGTCGCGCGGTCGGTGGCCTGCAGGTTGTATTCGATATCGTTCGCGAATTCGATCCGCCGCTGCGGCGGCCAGGCAGCGGCCCCGAGATCCCAGGCGGCGGCCAGCGGGTAGATGTGGTCCACCGGTATCTGCCGGGCGTTCTCGCGGCTGAAGACGATCCGGGCACCGGTGTACGGATCGGCCAAGCGGCCGGACTGCACCACGCAGCGGCCGGTGCCCGGCCGGTAGCCCACCTCGGTGAGCTGGCGCGCCAGTACGTTGTTGCGGGTATCGCAGCCGTCCCGGCCGCCCGGGCCGTCGTGGTCGTCGGACCAGGCGGGCCCGAAGACGCAGCCCTGCCCCGCGCCACAGCCACGCTCGTAGCCGCCGGGGTGCGGCCGTTCGGTGACCACCCGGACGGCCGCCAGCAGTTGTTCCAGCTGGGCCCGCCCGGGGCTGCCCGGCGCGGGCCGGTGGCCACCGGCCACCGCGCAACCGCTGAGAACGGCCAGCACTGTGGATAGGCAGAAGAGTGCGGTAACCGCGTGAATCGTCCCCCGTGTCCTCACGGTTCACCGGTATACCGGATCCCTCCGACAGCCGGCGCAGCGGCGCGGCCTCACAACCAGGCCCGGGCCAGCAATTCGTCGTTGTTGACCCCGCTGTTGCGGGGCGGGAAGCGGGTGGCCGCGAGGGTTTCGGTATGCATCCCGTCGTGGCCGATAACCCAGGAGCCGCCGTTGTCGGTGCATTCGGCGATCTTGGCGAAGGTGGTGAGGAGGAAGGAGATCGCCTCCTCCGGGGCGGCGGTGCGGGCCAGCCGCTGGGATTCCCCGGGCCGGGACAGATCCAGCCATACGCCGCACTGACCGTCGAGCCGCATCCCGACGATCCTGCCGGCGTCCAC
Organism: Nocardia sp. X0981; assembly: GCF_977089955.1. Classification (NCBI taxonomy): domain Bacteria; kingdom Bacillati; phylum Actinomycetota; class Actinomycetes; order Mycobacteriales; family Nocardiaceae; genus Nocardia; species Nocardia sp. X0981. Next base: position 2,509,215 of record NZ_OZ372435.1, read on the forward strand.
GAAGGTGAATTTGCGCCGTTCCCATGGTGTGGTCGGCGTATAGCTCTGCTCGAGTACCTGGAGCAGAATCGTCATACTGCTGCCCTCCGCTCATCGATGACACGGTGTGCCGTATCGCCGCTGTGTGATGGCACCGCTGCTCGCGGGCCGGTCCGCGCCGGATACCGCGAGTGGCCGCCGGAGGCAGCGCGATCCGCCCGGCAAGGCCATTGCTCGGCGGGCGCGGATATCGACGGTGACCAGCGGATATATCAAGTATGTGCCGATATGGTGGATAAATCCAGGTACAACTCGGGCGCGCCGGTCGCGGGAGCGCCCCGGTGGTCCGGCCGGGCGGGGGATCGCGGCGGTGTCGGACGGGACTGATTTGATGAGGCCATGTTGCACGGACTGTGGGCGCCCGGTTCGGGGCTGCTGCTGTGGCGTGCCCCGGGTACCGACGTCACCGGGCGGATCCCCGGCCTGCTGGGGTCGGTACTGGCGGAGTCGCGGTACCGGCACCGTGCCGATGTCCTGGTCGTGGACGCCGCGGGGGCACGGCGCGAACGGGTCCGCGCCCACGCGCTGGCACCCGGCGCCGCTGCCGCCGCCCTGCGGCAGCGGCTGCCGGCCGAGGTGGTGGCCGGGGATCTGCGGTTCCTGGCCCATACCGCGCTCGGGATCGAACGCTGGGTGCGGGCGGGCGCGGTGGTTCCCGAACTGCGGCGCGAGGACGGGCAGTGGTGGGCCCGCTGGCGACCGGCCGGCACTCCGGGCCAACGGGCCTGGTTCGCCGAACTCGCCGCGTTGCTACCGCCGGCCCTGCGGGTCGCGGGCACGCCGGGCGAGGTGCTCGACGATATGGTCACCGAACTGATCGACCCGATGGTCCGGGAACTACTCGGGGCGCGGCCGTGCGCCCATCCCCTGGTGCATGCCCTGGGCGCCGATATCCCCGTGGAAACCGGCAGCCATCAGGCCGCCGAGGTGTTGCGGCGCTGGCGGGAGACCCGTTCGCCCGCGGAACCCGAACTGGTGTTGCGGCTGCGGGAACCCGAGGGGGAATCCGCCGACACCGGCGGCGCGGCCGCGCTGTGGCGGCTGGAGGTCTGTCTGCGCGCCGAGGGCACGGCCCCGCGTCCGATACCCGTGCCCGGGGTCACGGACGAGGTACGGCGAGGGGTGGAATGGCTGGGGCGGGCCCAGCGCGCGTACCCGCGGCTGCGCGATCTGCCGGGCGACCCGCACAGCCTCGACCTGCTGCTGCCGACCGAGGTGGTGGCCGATCTGGTGGCCCACGGTGCGCAGGCGCTGTCGGCCGCGGGAATCCCGCTGTTGCTGCCCCGGGCGTGGAACATCACCGAACCGGCGCTGCGGTTGCGGGTGAGCGGGGCGGTCGCCGCGGCCGAGAGCACCGTCGGCCTGGACGGTCTGGTGTCCTACCGCTGGGAACTCGCCCTCGGGGATATCGTGCTCTCCCCGGCCGAGATGCAGCGGCTGATCGGCGCCCAGTCGGATCTGGTGCGCCTGCGTGGTGAATGGGTGCAGGCCGATCACACCGTCCTGGCCGCGGCCGCGAAATTCGTGGCGATGCACGGGACGGACAGCGAGATCACCCTGGCCGATCTGATCGGCGAGATCGCCGGGGCCCAGATCGAGGATGTACCGCTCACCGAGGTCACCGCGACGGGATGGCCCGCCGCCCTGTTCGACCCCGGCCGTCCGGTCGAACCGGTGGCCGTACCGGCGCGGCTGAAAGCGCAGTTGCGGCCCTATCAGGAGCGCGGCTTGTCCTGGCTCGCGACCATGAACCGGCTGGGGTGTGGGGCCGTACTCGCCGACGATATGGGCCTGGGTAAAACGGTGCAGGTACTCGCGCTGCTCCTGCACGAACGCGAGGGCGAGCGCACCCCGGGGCCCACCGTGCTGGTCTGTCCGATGTCGGTGATCGGCAACTGGCAGCGGGAAGCCGAACGGTTCGCCCCCGATCTGCGGGTACTGGTCCATCACGGTGCGGGGCGAGCGCAGGGGCCGGCGCTCGACGCGGCGGTGGCCGAAGCGGATCTGGTGCTCACCACGTACGCGCTGCTCGCCCGTGATATCGCCGACCTCTCCCGGCAACGCTGGGAACGCGTGGTGCTCGACGAGGCCCAGCACATCAAGAACGCCGCCACCCGGCAGGCGCGCGCGGCCCGGACGCTGCCCGCCCGGCACCGGTTGGCCCTCACCGGCACCCCGGTGGAGAACCGGCTCGAGGAGCTGCGTTCGATCCTGGATTTCGCTGTGCCGAAGCTGCTGGGCAGCCCGCAGACCTTCCGGGCGCGGTTCGCGGTGCCGATCGAACGCGAGAACGACCGTAACGCCGTCACCCGACTGCGCACGGTGACAGCACCGTTCCTGCTGCGCCGGGTGAAAACCGACCCGGCGGTCATCAGTGATCTACCGGACAAACTCGAGATGACCGTACGCGCCAATCTCACGGTGGAGCAGGCCGCGCTCTATCAGGCCGTGGTCGAGGACATGCTGGAGAAACTGCGCGATGCCGAGGGTATGGCCCGCAAGGGCGCGGTGCTCGGCGCATTGACCCGGCTCAAACAGGTGTGCAACCATCCCGCGCATTTCCTCGGCGATTCCTCGGCGCTGCTGCGCCGGGGCGAGCACCGATCCGGGAAACTGGCGCTGGTCGAGGATGTGCTGGAATCGGTGCTGGCCGAGGGAGAAAAGGCGTTGCTGTTCACCCAGTTCCGGGAATTCGGTGCGCTGATCGTGCCCTATCTGAGCGAGCGGTTCGGCACCCGCGTGCCGTTCCTGCACGGTGGGGTACCGAAGCGGCGGCGCGACCGGATGGTCGCCGAATTCCAGGAGAGCGCCGGCCCGCCGATCATGCTGCTCTCGCTCAAGGCCGGTGGTACCGGTCTGAACCTGACCGAGGCCAACCATGTGGTCCATCTGGACCGCTGGTGGAATCCGGCCGTGGAGAACCAGGCCACCGACCGTGCCTTCCGGATCGGTCAGCGGCGCGCCGTCCAGGTGCGCAAACTGGTCTGCGTCGACACCATCGAGGAACGTATCGACGAGATGATCACCGGGAAGCGGGAACTCGCGGATCTCACCGTGGGCGTGGGCGAGAACTGGATCACCGAACTGGGCAACGACGATCTGGCCGAGTTGTTCGCTCTCGGCTCGGCGGCGGTGGGCGAGTGACCCCCGACGGTTTCTCCGAATACGGCCGGCGCCGGCCGGTATCCGGTGGGGTCACCGCCCGCAGCCGGCGCGGGGCCTTCGCCCGTACCTCGTGGGGCCGAGCGCTGATCGAGGCGGTGGAGCGTATCGCCGACCCGGGTCGCCTCGTCCGGGGCCGTACCTATGCCCGCGCCGGGCAGGTGGTGAGTTATCGGCTCGAAGCCGGGGCGGTGATCGCCGAGGTGCAGGGTAGCCAGCCGCGGCCGTTCAGTACCACCTGCGAGGTCCGGCGGCTGCGGCCGGAGGAGGTGGAGCTGCTCGTGGAGCAGATCCGGGCCGCCCCGGGCATGCTGGCCCGGATCGTTTCCGGCGACCTGCCGCGTGAGCTCGCGCCACACCTGGTTCCCGAGACGGCCGCCGATCTGGATTTCGGTTGTACGTGCCCGGATCCCGGCTGGCCGTGCAAACACGCCCTCGCCGTCTACCACCTGCTCGCGGAACGCCTGGACGAACATCCCCGTGATCTGCTGACCTTGCGCGGGCTCACCCTGGAAGTCCTGATCGGCGCGGTGGAGAATACCGCCGCCGGGCCGGACGAGGACATCGATCCCTACGGTGACGCCCTCGAGCTTCCGGCTCTGCCCGCTCCCGAGGTATGCCCGGCGCCCGATGATCTGGATCCCGTTCTGCTGCGCCGGGCCCTGCGCATGCTCTCGGAGGACGAGTCCACCGCCGCTGCCGGGGCTCGCGCGCTCACCGTCATGTACGCGGAGATGACCGGGCGGTGACGACCACCGGTCCGGCTGAACGAGCACCGGGCAGCGGGTGCTCCGACAGCCCATCTCGGCTTCTGATCGTCTGCGCCCGTTTACTACCGGATGCGTAAGTAGATCGATGGGGTCGCGCACGCTGGTAGCCCCTACCGCTTCCGCGCGGTAGCCCGGCTACGCCTCCATCACCGACTACTGGAGAGCTCACTCGGCCGACCGTGGGGAATACGACAAGTGGGTCGCCGCCGACGCACGTGCGTATCCTCGCCGCATGACCAGTGCTGCGAAATCCGTTGTGCGGCCATGACCGAGGGGTCTCGGCTGATTACCGTGTACGCACAGTGACCACGGGCGCGCCGGAACGAGCGGCCGAGTTCCGGCCTTCGGACGGAATCGGTCAATCCAGCCGGTAGACCCGCTGGGCGTTGGTCCGGAACACCTTGTCCAGTGCGGCCGCCGCGCCGAGATGGTCCTTCAGCACCGTCGCTATCGCCTCGGCGCTGCCGGAGATCGAGGTGATCGGCCGGTCCACGGGAAAATTCGAGCCCCAGATCAGGCGGTCGGTTCCGAAGACATCCGCCGCGTGCCGCACCAGCGATCCGATCCGGTCGATGAGTTGCGGTACCGGTGTGGGCGTACCGCGCCGGGGGACCGGATGTCCCAGGATCGGCATCATCAGCCCGCTGACCTTGGCCACCACATTCGGGAATTCGCCGAGGGCGGCGATATCGGCGCGCCAGCGGTCGAGGATATCGCGGCGTTGCGCGGCGTCCGCCCCGGTGCTCTTCCCGACCCGCCCGAAGACGCCGGCCGGGGTACCCAGATGGTTCAGCACGATCGTGGCTTCCGGATAGCGCCGGGCCAGCGCGTTCAGCTGCGGAAGCTGGTGTGAGTACACCCAGGCCTCGAAGAGCAGTTCCCGTTCCACCAGCGCGCCGAAATCGTCGAGGAAGGCCCGGCTGGTCAGCGTATCCGGTGCCGTGGTGAAACTGCGGATACCGGTGTCCGGGTGGTGGGCGACCATACTGCGCACACCGCGCACGAGCGGCGATGCCGAAAGGTGCGCGTCGAGGAGTTCGGTGAACCCGGGCGCGCCCGGTAGGGCACTCGCGCTCACCGCGGCCAGCGCGGGTGTGTCCACCCCGAACGGAAGCGCGGTCACCCAACGGGTTTCCTCGACCTTGGAACCGGTCCATTCGACTTCGATATGCACCACCGATTCCACCGGTAGCCGCCCGGTGTCGGCCCGGTAGTCGGCGGGCAGGTACGGGCCCAGATACGCCGACGGTTCGCCGATGAATTCCCGGTCCTTGCGCGGGGCCAGCCGCATCGCCAGCCCGAGTGGCACGGGCAGTGCCCGCATGAGCGCGGCCGTGCGGCTGAACTCGCGCGGGTTGGCGAACGGATCCCACTGATGGATGTGCGCGTCGATCATCCGGATATCGCCGATGTCCATACCGCTGCCGGCACCTCCTGCGATTTGCGGTCGGTATGCCGGCCGAGCGTAGCGCGTGATCGGCTCCGGTGGTGTGGATTGATCTTGTGTCCGGTGCGGCCGGTCCCGGGGCGGCATACTGGGTGCTGTGGCCGAACAGGATTCGGCGCCCGGGGCGTCGCAGCCGATCGCGGGGCCCGTGCGCCCCGCGAAGTCCGTCGTGGCCGGGCCCGCGCCGGAGCCGGTTCCGGGGGAGGCGCACGAGCCGCCGCCCACCGGCGAGGCGGTGCCGGTGGCGCGCGAGGGGGCTCCTGCCGCGCTTCGCGAACTCGTCGATCGCGGTGTCCTGGACGAAACCCAGCTGGGTGCCGTGGTGACGGCGCTGGCAGCCGCCCCGCCCCGCCCCTCACCGGCCAGGCTGCTGGCCGAGATCGCGGCCTATGCCGGTGCCGGGCTCCTGCTGAGCGGGCTGGTGCTGATCCTCGCGGAGTCCTGGGACGATATGGCCGAGTTCGGCCGTTTCGTGCTGTTCCTTCTCGTCGCGCTGGGGCTGACGGTGGCGGGTGTCGCGCTCGCCGGGGGCCGGTCGGCCCTGTTCCGCGCGGCATGGCGGCGGGTGGGCGGCCCCGGGTACACCGCTCGGACGCGGCTGGCGATCGTGTTGTTCGTGCTGGCCGCGACGAGTACTGCCGCGGCGGCGGGTTCGCTGTTCGACGACGGGAACGACACCACCGATTTCGCCTGGGTCTATGCCTCGGGGGCCGGATTCCTCGCGGCCGCCGCCGGCTATGCCGCGCTGCCGTCGCTGCTCGGCCTGCTGTTCTGTGCCGGATTCAGTGTGGCCACGGTCGTGGGGGTGCTCGAGGAGGGTTTCGGCGTCGATGACGACCTGCTCGGCCTGGGGGTACTGGTGCTCGGTATCGGCTGGCTCGGGCTCACCCGGGCGCGGGTCGTGTTCGAGGTGTGGGCCGGCTATCTGGCCGGGGTCGCGCTGGCGGTATCCGGGGCGCAGACCGTCGACGTCTTCGCCGAGATGCGCGCGGCCTATGTGCTCACGGCGCTCGTCGCCGCGGTGTGCTTCGTCCTGTATGCGACCGACCGGTCGTGGGTGCTGATCCTCGGCGGTGCCGCGGCGCTGACCCTGGCCGCTGTGGAGGCGGTGGCGGATTGGACGGGCGAGTCGGCGGGTGCGTCGGGCGCGATTCTGGTGATCGGCGCGGTGATCCTCGGTATCGGTAGTTGTCTGCTGGCGCGGTCGGCGCACCACGCCGGGTAGCCGGCCTGCTCGAACGGTATTCGCGCGATTCGAGGCCGGTTCCGAGCGGCTCTGGTCTGTGTGGGGGCTCGGGTGTATGGTTTTGCTTGGACGTCCAACTATTGGAAGGCCGCAAAAATGATCTCCGTGTGACGGACGGCCGTGCCGCTGCCCGCCACCCCTACTCGAGGCAGGATTCGCATGGTTCGAGAACTCTCACACTTCATCGGCGGTCAGCGCGTATCGGGCACCTCCGGCCGGTACGGCGATATCTACGACCCGAATATCGGCCAGGTGCAGGCCCGGGTGCCGTTGGCCACCGCATCCGAGGTCGAAGCCGCCATCGCGAACGCCGAGGCGGCACAGCCGGGGTGGGCCGCGACCAACCCGCAGCGCCGTGCCCGGGTGCTGATGAAATTCCTGACCCTGGTCAACGACGAAATGGATTCCCTCGCCGCGCTGCTGTCCAGCGAGCACGGCAAGACCATCGCCGACGCCCGGGGCGATATCCAGCGCGGGCTCGAGGTGATCGAATTCGCCATCGGTATCCCGCACCTGCTCAAGGGTGAATACACCGAGAGCGCCGGCACCGGGATCGATGTGTACTCCATGCGCCAGCCGCTGGGCGTGGTCGCCGGGATCACCCCGTTCAACTTCCCCGCCATGATCCCGCTGTGGAAGGCCGGACCGGCTCTGGCCTGCGGTAACGCTTTCGTCCTCAAACCCTCCGAACGCGACCCCTCCGTCCCGCTGCGGCTGGCCGAACTGTTCCTCGAGGCCGGGCTCCCGGAAGGCGTGTTCAACGTGGTCAACGGCGACAAGGAAGCCGTCGACACGCTCCTGCGCGATCCGCGGATCAAGGCGGTCGGCTTCGTCGGCTCCACCCCCATCGCGCAGTACATCTACGAGACCGCCACCGCGAACGGTAAACGCGCCCAGTGCTTCGGCGGCGCCAAGAATCACGCCATCGTCATGCCCGACGCCGATCTCGACGATGTCGCCGATCAGCTCATCGGCGCGGGTTACGGTTCGGCCGGCGAGCGTTGTATGGCCCTCTCGGTGGCCGTACCGGTGGGCGAGGAGACCGCCGACCGGCTGGTCGAGAAGCTCACCGAACGGGTACACAAACTCAATGTCGGCCGGTCCGACGATCCCGGCGCCGACTTCGGCCCGCTGGTGGGTCTCGACGGTGTGGACCGGGTGAACAAGTACATCCAGCAGGGCATCGACGAGGGCGCCGAACTCGTGGTCGACGGTCGCGGCCTCACGGTGGAGGGCGCCGAGGACGGTTACTTCGTCGGCGCGACCCTGTTCGACCGTGTCGGCAAGGAGATGTCGATCTACAAAGACGAGATCTTCGGACCGGTGCTCAGCGTGGTGCGGGCCGCGGACTACGAAGAAGGCCTGGCGCTGGCCAACGACCACGAATACGGCAACGGCGTCGCCATCTTCACCCGCGACGGCGATACCGCCCGCGATTTCGCGGCCCGGGTGCAGGTGGGGATGGTCGGTATCAACGTCCCGATCCCGGTCCCCATCGCGTACTACACCTTCGGTGGGTGGAAGCGCTCCGGATTCGGCGACCTGAACCAGCACGGTCCCGACTCCATCCGCTTCTACACCAAGACCAAGACGGTCACCCAGCGCTGGCCGGCGGGTCTGAAGGAGAGCAACAGCTTCGTCATCCCGACGATGGACTGAATCATGTTCATCCTCGACGACGACGAACGGGCCATCCGCGATACCGCCCGGGAATTCGCCGACGAATTTCTGGCCCCGCACGCCGTTGAATGGGACCAGAACAAGCATTTCCCCGTGGACGTACTGCGGAAATCGGGGGCGGTGGGGCTCGGCGGTATCTATGTGGACGAGGAGCTGGGTGGTTCCGGACTGCGCCGGCTGGACGCGGTGCGGATCTTCGAACAGCTCGCCACCGGGTGTCCCGCGGTGGCGGCCTACATCTCGATCCACAACATGGCGACCTGGATGATCGACGCCTACGGTGACGACGAGCAGCGCCGCCGGTGGCTGCCCGAACTCACCGCGATGAACCTGCTGGCCAGTTACGCGCTCACCGAGCCCGGCGTGGGCTCCGACGCCGCGGCCATCACCACCCGGGCGGTGCGCGACGGGGACGACTACATCCTCAACGGTGCCAAACAGTTCATCTCCGGCGCGGGTAGCAACGATCTGTACGTGATGATGGTGCGGACCCAGGACACCGGGGCGCGTGGGATCTCGACCCTGATCGTTCCCGCCGGCACACCGGGCCTGGAGGTAGGGCCGAACGAGAAGAAGATGGGCTGGAACGCGCAGCCCACCCGGCAGGTGAACCTCACCGACGCGCGGGTGCCGGTCGCCAATCGGCTCGGCGCGGAGGGCGACGGGTTCCGTATCGCCATGAACGGTCTCAACGGTGGCCGCCTGAACATCGCGGCATGCTCGGTGGGTGGGGCGCAGGCCGCGCTCGAAAAAACACTGCCCTACCTCGCCCAGCGCACCGCGTTCGGCGCGCCGCTGCTGGACAATCAGGCACTGCAGTTCGAACTGGCCGATATGCGCACGAAACTGGAAGCCGCCCGGACCCTGCTGTGGCGCGCCGCCGAGGCACTGGACGCGGACGCGCCGGACAAGGTCGAACTCTGCGCCATGGCCAAACGTTTCGCCACCGATGTCGGATTCGAGGTCGCCAACACCGCCCTGCAGCTGCACGGCGGATACGGTTATCTCGCCGAGTACGGGCTGGAGAAGATCGTCCGCGACCTGCGGGTGCACCAGATCCTGGAGGGCACCAACGAGATCATGCGGATGGTCGTGGCGCGGTCGATGACCGCGTCGGTGGCGGGCGCGTCATGACGGGCCGGCAGGCGGTAGCGAGGCGCGGCCACGGAGGACGTCCGCGGACGCCGGAAGGAAATATATGAGCGACGAACCCGAAGTCCTGGTCGAACAACGTGACGGCCTGGGACTCATCACCCTGAACCGGCCCAAGGCCATCAATGCGCTCAATCATTCGATGGCGCTCACCATCACCGAGCAGTTACGGGCCTGGGCCACCGACGATTCGGTGCGGACCGTCGCCCTCACCGGCGCGGGAGAACGTGGACTGTGCGCGGGCGGTGATATCGTCGCCATCCACCACGACGCCAAGGAACAGCAGGCCGCCGGGCACGTCGGCGCCGCCGCTGATTCGGCAACCGGCGAGTTCTGGCGCGACGAGTACATTCTCAACGCGCTGATCGGCCGGTATCCGAAACCGTATGTCGCCGTGATGGACGGGATCGTCATGGGCGGCGGGGTCGGGTTGTCCGCGCACGGCAGCCACCGGATCGTCACCGAACGATCGACCGTGGGGATGCCCGAGGTCGGTATCGGATTCATCCCGGATGTCGGTGGCACCTACCTGCTGTCCCGGGCCCCCGGCGAACTGGGTACGCATATCGCGCTCACCACGGCCCGGATGAAGGCCGGTGACGCCATCGCCACCGGCTTCGCGGACCATTTCGTGCCCGCCGAACAGATTCCGGCGCTGCTGACCACGTTGCAGACCGAAACGGCCGAGGTAGCCATCGCCAAATACGCGACCGAGGCCCCGGAATCGGCGCTGCTCACGCAGCGCGAATGGATCGATACCTGCTACAGCGCAGACAGCGTAGCGGAGATCGTCGCCCGGCTGCAGGGACACGGTGCCCCGGAAGCCGCCGCGGCGGCCACCGAGATGCTGTCCAAATCCCCGGTGGCGCTGCAGGTGACACTGCGGTCGCTGCGTTCCGCGCGGGCCGCCGGCAGCCTCGAAGCGGTGCTGAACGAGGAGTACCGGGTTTCGGTCGCCTCGCTGGCCTCGCACGATCTGGTCGAAGGTATCCGCGCCCAGGTCGTGGACAAGGACCGGAACCCACAGTGGTCACCGGCTTCGCTGTCCGAGGTGACCGCGGCGCAGGTCGACGCGTATTTCGCCGGACTGGGCACACGGGAACTGGGTTTGACGATTCCGGAGGGCAAGTGATGAGCAAGACGATCGGTTTCCTCGGCCTCGGCCATATGGGCGGTCCCATGGCGGCCAATCTGGTCGAGGCCGGTTACGACGTACACGCCTTCGACCCTTCCCCGGCCGCGCAGGAGCAGGCGCGTAAGGACGGGGTCGCCCTGGTGGATTCCGGGGTGGCCGCGGCCACCGGGCGTGACATCGTGATCACCATGCTCACCAACGGCAAACTGGTGCGCGACGTCTACGCGGAGATTCTTCCGGTGGCGGCCCCCGGGACGCTGTTCGTGGACTGCTCGACCATCGACGTGGCCGATGCCAGGGCCGCTGCCGAGGCCGCCGCGGCGGCCGGGCACCGGGCGCTGGACGCACCGGTTTCCGGCGGGGTCTCCGGGGCGGCGGCCGGAACGCTGACCTTCATGGTGGGCGGTGCGGACACCGATTTCGCGGAGGCGCTGCCGGTGCTGGAGGTGATGGGCGCCAAGGTCGTGCACTGCGGTGCCGCGGGGAACGGGCAGGCGGCCAAGATCTGCAACAACATGCTGCTCGGCATCTCCATGATCGGGTTGTCGGAGGCCCTGGTGCTGGGCGAGAAACTGGGCCTGAGCCATCAGGCGTTCTTCGATGTGGTGTCCACGGCCTCCGGACAGAGCTGGGCGCTCACCACCTACTGCCCGGTGCCGGGGCCGGTGCCGACCAGCCCGGCCAACAACGACTACCGGCCGGGATTCGCTACCGCCCTGATGAACAAGGATCTGGGGCTGGCAGTGGCGGCGTTGCGCGCCAACGGGGTCGAGGGCCGGATCGGCGAACTCGCGGCGGAGATCTACCGTGAGTTCAACGAGAACTCCGCCGACCGGGATTTCTCGGCCATCATCACCGAGGTGCGGGAACGCAGCGGGAGAGCGAACTCCGCGGAGTGAATGCCCGCACGGCAGACCCGCATCGAATCCCCGGAACGGGCCCACCATCGCGCTGGGCCCGGTTCCGAGCTTCCACACGTCACCCGTACCGGATCGCGGCCGGCTTCCCCGGAAGTGGTGATCCGGAGCGCCGGGATCTCCACGAGCCGGGCCCGGCCGAACCGACCTCCGCCGCGGCCGGAACGGGTGAGGTGGCCCCGGCGGACCGGGTGCGGGGAGCAGATCGAATACGCCATGGCCGGCGTGCGGCCGTGGTGCGGACGACCGGGCAGTGGGGCCGGAGGCACGCGAAAATCATTTCGCGGCCGGTGGCCCGCAGCGCGGTATCGTCACCGATAGTCATGACCGTTTCGACCCCAGAGGATGTGCTGTGACCGACTTCGAGACGATTCTGCTGGAGCGTAAGGACAAGGTCGGCCTCATCACGCTGAACCGGCCCAAGGCGCTGAACGCGCTCAACGCGCAGGTTCTCGACGATGTGATCGCCGCCCTCGACGAGCTGGAGCGGGACGACGAGATCGGCGCGGTGGTGATCACCGGTTCGGAGCGGGCCTTCGCCGCCGGGGCCGATATCAAGGAGATGCAGCCCAAGTCGTACATGGACATGTTCATGGACGACTACTTCGCCCGCTGGGAGCGGCTGGCCCAGTTCCGCAAGCCCACCATCGCCGCGGTCGGCGGGTACGCCCTGGGCGGCGGCTGTGAGCTCGCCATGATCTGCGACATCCTGATCGCGGCGGATACCGCCGAATTCGGCCAGCCGGAGATCAAACTGGGTGTCATCCCCGGTATCGGTGGTTCGCAGCGGCTGACCCGCGCCATCGGTAAGGCCAAGGCCATGGACCTGGTACTCACCGGCCGGAACATGGATGCCGAAGAAGCCGAACGCGCCGGACTGGTCTCGCGGATCGTGCCGGCCGCGGAATTGCTGGACACCGCGCTGGAGGTGGGGGCCACCATCGCGGCCATGTCGCTGCCGGTGACCATGATCGCCAAGGAAGCGGTGAACCGTTCCTTCGAGACCACGCTGAACGAGGGGCTGCGGTTCGAGCGCCGGGTGTTCCACTCGCTGTTCGCCACGGCGGATCAGAAGGAAGGCATGGCCGCGTTCGTGGACAAGCGGGCCGCGAAGTTCGAGAATCGCTGATCGCTCAGGGCGCGGGCGGCACGTCCAGGATATCGGTGGGCACATAGTGGCTCCGGCTGGGCGCTGCCGTGCCGTTCTGGGCGGTGAGCAGCCCGGCCACTGTCGCGCCGAGCCCGATCGTCACGGCCGCCGCCGCGTACACCCTGCGCCGGCCGACCGGCGGCGGGGCCAGGGGGACCACCTGGCCCCCGGCTCGGATATGGGCGGTGCGGATACCGGCGGCGGGCCGCTCGGCGGCGAAGAGCAGGGCGCCACGGGCCGAAACGTACTCGGGCTCGGAATCGCCGATCAAGGGTAGTCCGAGCAACTCGGAAAGACGAGCCCGCAGGACGGGGTTGCGGGCGCAGCCACCCAGCACGACCACCGCGTCGGGCGTGATCTCGGTCTGCTCTGTCACCCGGTGGACCAGTCCGGCCGCCGCCTGCACCGCTTCGTCGCACAGCCCGGCGAGGTCGCTGCGGGTGATGACCGCGCGTTCGGCGGTCCCGGGATCGGCGGCTGTCACCACCCGGGCGCTGCTCAGCGCCTCCCGGTAGCGAGCCGCCGCTGCTTCGTCGGTGAATACGCCCGCGCCGTCGAGCCAGTCGCAGAGCATTTCGTCGTAGGCGTCGCCGCCGAGGCCGGGGCAGTGCGTTCCGGCGAGGACCGTATCGGTCCGGCAGTCGATCTGGGTGAGGGTCAGGCCGGCGGCGCCGAGGTCGAAGAGTACGACGGAACCGGTATCCGGCAGTTTCTCGGTGAACCGCAGATAGCGCAGCTGGGCCAGGGGTTCGTCCACGAGGGTCACCCGGCCGGTTCCGAGCGCCTCCCCGACGAGATCGGCCTGGGGGCGATTCTGGCAGGTCACCGCGGTTCCGGTGATGTATTCGTCGCGTTGGCGGGCCGCGGTGTGCATCCGGCGGACCGCCGTGAGTACCGGGTCGGTGGGGGAGGTGTGGGGCGTCGCGGGTACGTGGCAGCGGTCGATCGGCGGCAGATGCGGTTGATCGGAGTGGGTGAGTACCGCGCGTGCTCCCGAGGAGCCCAAAGATACCCCGAGGACCAGCACCATAAACATATGGTGCTCCGTGGATGCGGTGTTGCCAAGCCGAACGGCGGAGAAATTCGCTGTCCCGCCCCCTACCTGCGCAGTGTTTGCTGAGGACGATGACGAGTGGACCGACCGGTATGCTCGAATCGGCCTATTGCCGGTCGGCCGCCCCACTTCTCGGGCCGGCCGCGCCCGCGGTTCGTGGCGATCAGGGCTCGGCCCAGCGTGCCGGCTCCTCGCCGGTATCGAAGTCGCCCGCGGTATGCCGGAACTCGGTGAGCAACTGCAACAGGGTGCGCAGCCGGTCCGGGGGAAGCCCGGGCCGGGAGAACACCCGGTCGTTCAGGTACTCGGTCGCCTCCGCGACGAGAGTTCTTCCGGTATCGGTGATCTCGATGAGGGTGGCGCGGCGATCGTTCGGATGTGGTACCCGGTTCACCAGCCCTGCCGCCTCCAGCCGGTCCACCGAATTGGTGACACTGGTCGGATGCACCTGCAGCCGGGCGCTGGCCACCGCCATCGGCAGCGCGCCGGTGGCGCTGAAGTTCAGCAGTTGCAGCAGTTCATAACGCGAAAAGGTCAGACCTGTCGGCCGCAGCGCTTCGTCGACGCGCGCCATCACGATCTGCTGGGCACGGACCAGGGAGGTCACCGCTGCCATCCCGTCGGCGACCGCGCCCCAGCCGTGGCCGACCCACTGACGGTGGGCTTCCTGGATCGGGTCGACCGGTAACGGGCGGGGACGAGACATGCGTTCGATCATTGCACGGCCGGATGCGGTTGCCCCGGCAGTGCTGGGAACGGTACCGCAGGGCCGGGGATCCGCCCCGCCCGTCTGTCTCCGGTTGCGATCGGACTGAGCTCAACCCTGGGCGGTGGTGCGCCGGGCAGCCATGATCATCTGGTCACGCGGGCGTGGCTGAGTGGTTGAGGCAACGGTCTGCAAAGCCGTTCACGCGGGTTCGATTCCCGCCGCTCGCTCGAATCCGGCGGCCGGAATCGATCTCGGATCGATTCCGGGTGAACGGGATTCGGTACGCCACGGATCGGCTCGCCTCAGCCGGCCCCCGAGAGATCCCGCAACACCACATGGTTGCGATCCGCGAAGGTGCCCGCTGTGTAATCGGGGAGCAGTCCGAAGTATTCACCGCGGGTCAGGGTGCTCCAGCGGCGGGCATCCGGGGTCCGCGTCTTGTAGAAGTTCACCATGTAGCCGCCCTCGTAGATCCGCAGCAGGCTGTAGCCGCCGGGATACTCCTTGACCGCGGCCACCTCCAGGAACTCCACCGCGCAGGCGGTATCCGGGCGGGTGCGGCGCGTCCGGTGGGTATGCCCGCTGTGCTGCAGGAAGACCCCGGGCGCGCTCGCGTACAGCTGCTGTAACCGCAGCGCCGACTCCCGGTCGAGCACGAAACCCGGGCCGGCCATATTGGTCAGGCCGGCCTCGGTGGTCACCGGATGATGACCGAAAACCACGGTAGGGCGGTCCGGCTCGGCGCGGAGCGATTCCGCGACCCGGTCCAGTTGGCCGGGGTCCAGCGTGCCTCCGGCGCCGTCCAGTGCGCTGGTGTCCAGGCCGAGGATCCGCAAACCGCCGAGTTCGTGTTCCAGAACCTGCTGCCGGGGTCCGAACACCTCCCCCCAGCAATCGTGGTGCCCGGCGGCGCCGGGTACCGCCGGACAGTCCGCGTAGTCGCTACCGGGGTGTGGACGGTCGTGATTCCCACGCACCGCCAGATAATCGTGGCCGGCGCGACCCCAGCGGTCGAGCCGGGAGCGGACCGCACGCAACTCCGCGAGCCGGCCCTCGGCACTCAGGTCGCCGGCCAGCAGCAGGATCGTGCCGCCGCGATCGGGGCGCCGCAGATCGTCGAGCAGGGCGTCCAGCATGACTTCCGGATAGGGCGGTAGTCCGGGCTCCTGGCGGATACCCGGCGGCAGATCGCCGACCACCAGACCGCTGACCGTTTCGCCGTAGTGCACATCGTTGGCCAGGGCCAGCGTCCGGAGCAGCCGGCCGGGCGGCGGGACCAGGGTGGTGAACGTGCCCGTGGTTTCCGGGGTGCCCGGCAACCGGGTGGACCAGGCCGCCGACGGTTGCGCCACAACCCCGGCGCTTCGCGCTTCGAACCGGTAGGCGCGACCGGGTTCGAGGCCGTCGACCTCCGCGTAGTGGTAGGGGGTCGCGCCCTGCGAGGCCCATACGCGACGTAGGGGGCCGGATCCGTCGGCCGGGGCGAGAAGGAGTTCGCCCTCGGTAGCGGAGGGCACCGGCCGGCCCGCGGTATCGGGTACGCGGCTGGTCCAGGTGAGCACAGCGGCGGTGTCCGTCACCGTGACGACCTCGAGATCGGTGGCCGAGACCGCCCCGGATTCCGCCCCCGCCCGGCCCGTTCCGAATCCGGTCGCGGGTAAGAGTGCGGCCAGGCCCAGCGCGCCGAGAAGGGTGCGGCGGGAGGGGCCGCAGCAGCTCATCGGCGCAGGCCGCTCATTCGGCGCCGGTCGATGAGCAGACCCGCCACTCGCCGTCCTCTTTCACCAAGCTCTCCTCCGAGCTGTCTTCCATCCCCTCGCCGGCGTCACCGCCGGGGGTGGAGAAATCGAAGGTGCCGGTGATCCGGGCCTTGGCACGGTCCCCGGTGACGACGATATCGTCCACGGATTCGATCACCACGGAGAATTGGAGTTTCTCGGCTTCCATCTGCTCCGGTTCCGACATGGCGGCGAACTCGTCGCGATCGGCCCGGCACGCCAGTCGGGTGGCGGCGCGGAAGCCATCGTCGGTGAGAGTGCCGTAGAAATCCCGGAGCGCGGCTTCGACCTGCCGTTCGTCGGAGGACAGGGGGGTTCTGCCCTGCAGGGTCAGTACCACCGCGGCCGTGATCCCGGCGGCCACCACGACTACCGCCAGGATCGCGCCGATGATCAGGCCTGTTCGTTTCTTACGCGGCCGCGGCGGAGGCTCCGGTTGGCCGGGTTGCGGGCCGCCGGGCGGCTGAGGCCCGTTCGGCGGGCCTGCTGAGGGTCGAGTCAAGGCTTTCTCCGTTCCCGGGATGTTGCCCGAACCCTACGACACGCACCGGCCCGGTGTCCGGTGCGGCGAACGTCGTGCCGAAATCGAGGCGGCCGGTCGGTTTGCCGCGCGCGAATCGCGCGGCGATTCTAGACTCTCGCCGGGCGACAGCCCGGGAAGGCACAAAAGGTTGAGGAATATGACAGGTTCGGGTGTCCATCTGTGCGGCAGCGTTCCACTGAGCAATGCCGCGGACGTTTTCGGAGAGGCCGCCACACGGTTGGGGCCGCATATCCGGCGAATCCCCGACGGCGAGACCGGTGAACGTGACAACTGGGTGGTCTGGCAGCTACCCAAACTGCAGGCACATCCCGAGCTGGTGACGGTACCGCCGCCCAGCCCCGAATACGGGCCCAGCGAGCGCGTGCAACCGGCCCCCGGTATCGACCCCACCACCATAGATTTCGGCCCGCTCGGCTACGCCGAGGCCGCGCTGGAGTCGTGGCAGGTGTTCCAGCGGTTGCGAGAACAAGGAGTGATCCGGCCCGGCACCCGATTCCAGGTGAGTCTGCCGACGCCGATCGCGGTGGTCGGCGCGTTCATCGCGGGCCCGCAGACCGAGTTGGAAGCGCGTTATGAAAGCCGGATCCTCGACGAACTGGCCCACATCTGTGCGGTCGTCCCTCATGAGGATCTGGCTGTCCAGTGGGACGCGGCAGTCGAATTCGCTTTGCTGGAAGGCGTTTTTCCGTGCTGGTTCGGCGCCGATACCGAAACCCGGCTGGCCGGGATAGTCGAGCGGCTGTCCCGGCTCGGCGACGAGGTACCGGAAGCGGTCGAGCTCGGTTATCACCTCTGCTACGGCGATTTCGGGCATCGGCATTTCGTGGAGCCGGCCGATACCTCGACCCTGGTCACGGTGGCTTCGGGAGTGGTGAAGGAGCTGAGCCGAGGTCTGGACTGGCTCCATCTTCCGGTCCCCAAGGACCGTAGCGATGCCGCGTACTTCGCGCCCCTGGCGCACCTCGCTCTTCCGGCGCGGACCACGCTGTACCTGGGGCTGGTCCATGCTTCCGACGGTTTCGAGGGGGCTCGCCGGCGGATCGAGGCCGCGAGCGAGTTCGTCTCCGCGTTCGGTATCGCCACCGAATGCGGGCTGGGCCGCCGCCCGGCCGAGCAGATACCCGGTCTGCTGGACCTGCACGCCGCACTGGCCGGATCGCTGGGCTAGAAACCCCTGGCCGACGAAACGACAATGCCCTCTGCTCTCGGCTTCGGAGCCGACCGGTTCACCGACCGATACGTCACCCGGAACATGCGCGGTCGAACTGCGCGGGCGTACTGCCGTGGCGGTGACACCTCGCCGGCCGGAAGGCACCGACCGCGGGCGAGCGGGCAGCGCGGCTCCGCTACGGCGACCACCGGGGCGACCCGGCCCGGATATCCGGCCGGCCGGCTCGCCGGTAACCGGAGAAACGAAAACCCCTACCGGCATTTCGCCCGGTAGGGGTTCTTCGGTGCCCTCGGCAGGAATCGAACCTGCGGCCTTCTGCTCCGGAGGCAGACGCTCTATCCCCTGAGCTACGAGGGCGGGGATCTGACCGACCGGACCGGAGGCCGGTCGATCGGGCGGACCACAGCGTATCGCATCACCCGCGGTGAGACCAAAACAGGTGGTGGCGGGTCAGTTCATGGGCAGCGGCCGGCTACCGCGGCCGGCGAGCATATCGGTCATGAGCCGGGATTCCCCCTGTTGAGCGACCAGCATCTGGTCGGCCAGTACCCGGATCCCGGTGGTGGCGGCATGCGCGGCGCCGTACTCGAGCATCGGGATACCGCCCTCGTGATGACGCAGCATCAGCTGGAGGAACAGCACATCGAGCTCGGGGCCCGTAGTGGTGCGCAACCGCTGGATCTCCGCGGTGGTGGCCATCCCCGGCATAGCGCTCATGGCGCCGCCGCCGTGGTCGTGCCCGTGGCCGTCCGCGGGCATCCAGCCCATATAGCCGTCGGCACCGCGGGCCGGTGCGCCCCACATCTGCAACCACCCCTGCATCCGCCCGATTTGGCTCTGCTGGGTGGTGAGGATGTCGTAGGCGAGCCGACGGACCGCGGGGTCGGTGGAACCGGTCAGCGCGATACCGGACATCTCCACGGCCTGGGCGTGGTGCGCGGACATGTCCTGAGCGAACCCGATATCGACCGTATTCGGCTGCGTGGGACCGCCGGGATCCGGCGCGAGCGACACCCCTGCGCCGAAACCGGCCACGAGCAGGGCGATCGCGCCGATGATCAGCAGGGCGGTGCGTTGGCCGCGCAGCTGGTCGCGCCAACCGGAGCCGGAGCGCGGCTCGGGGCCGGGAGTGCCGGTCTCCGGAGTCACTGTCCCGACCCGGGCGCCTGCTGCTGTTCCGGCAGGGTGCCGGGCATACCCGGGATCGCCGGAATACCACCGGGCAGCCCGCCCGGCAGCCCACCGGGCATACCGCCGCCGAGTTCACTCTGATCGGGCTGGATACCGCCGCCGTCCATCGGCACGGCGTCGGGACCCGGATCGCTCGGGTCGTAGGGCGGCGGGTTCTCGGTATCGAAGCCCAGGGTGGCGCAGTCGGCGCCGACCTCGGGGTAGGCGTAGTTGTTCAGGCGCAGCGCGGTGATGAACTGGCCGATCCGCTCGTCGTCGGCATCGGTCACGGTGAGCTGATGACCCCAGGACTGCAGCGAGATGGGCGCTTCCTGGTCGGGGTGGGGCGACATGAGCATGTACTGCTCACCCTCGACCTTTTCCTTCAACGTGTCGATTCCCGCCTGATCTATCTCGGCCGGGTTGTAGGTGATCCAGATCGCGCCGTGTTCCAGGGAATGCACCGCGTTCTCCTCGCGCAGTGCCTTGTCGTACACGGTGCCCATACAGTTGGCCCAGGAGGCGTCGTGCGGACCGCCGAACGGTGGGGTCCGGTCGTAGGCGACCCGCTGCGTGGCGTCGACGTGGATACCGGCGGGATATTCCTGTTTCACCACGCCCTCGATCTGATCGGAGGGGTCCTGTTTCTGCTCCGAGGGGGTGAACTTCTCCAGAGCGGCCTTCTCCTGGTATTTGGGCACCAGGCTGATCGCCAGCGCCACCACCAGACCGATGAGCACCACGGCCGCACCGACGGTGAGCCAGGGAATTCGCTGCATCAGCGGCGGCTTGCCCTTGTTCTTACCGCCGCTCGCCCGGGCGGAAGCGACTTTGCCCGCCGCCTTGACGGCCTTGGCCGATTTGGCGCTGGTCCTGTTCGGCATACCGGTCCTAGCTCTTTCCACGTGATGGACAGTGTCGAATGTATGCGGCCGGGCGCCGCCCCGCCGCGGTCCGCGTACGGCTGCGGTGCCGGCGGAGCTACACCTGACCGCGGTGCCCACTCGCGGCGCGCACCCACTCGGACCATAGGATAGAGACTCGTGACTCCAGCCGACCTTGCAGATCTCCTTCACGCGACCGCCGCGAAGGTGCTCGCCGAACGTGGACTGGACCCCACGGTCCTCCCCGACGAGGTCGATGTGGAGCGTCCGCGAAATCCGGAACACGGTGATTACAGCACCAATGTGGCGATGCGAGTCGCGAAGAAAGCCGGGACGAACCCACGTGAACTGGCCGGTTGGCTGGCGGAAGCGCTGAGCGGAACCGACGCCGTGGCGTCCGCGGAAGTGGCCGGGCCGGGGTTCCTGAACATCCGGGTGGCCGCGTCGGCGCAGGGTGCGATCCTCGAGCAGGTACGCGCGGCCGGTGTGAACTACGGCACCGCCGATACGCTCGCCGGTACCCGGATCAACCTCGAGTTCGTCTCCGCCAATCCGACCGGGCCGGTGCATCTGGGTGGCACCCGGTGGGCGGCGGTCGGCGACGCGCTGGGCCGGATCCTGGCCGCGCAGGGCGCCGAGGTCACCCGCGAGTACTACTTCAACGACCACGGTGCGCAGATAACCCGGTTCGCCGAATCGCTGGTCGCCGCCGCCACCGGTGCGCCCACCCCGGAGAACGGGTACGCGGGCGCCTATATCGCCGAGATCGCCGATCGGATCGTCGCCGCGCATCCCGGTGCGGTCGAACTCGAGCCGGCGCAGCGGCTGGAGCTGTTCCGCGCCGAGGGCGTGGAATTGATGTTCGCCCATATCAAGAAAACGCTGCACGAATTCGGCACCGATTTCGACGTCTACTACAACGAGAGCTCGCTGTTCGCTTCCGGTGCGGTGGAACGAGCGGTGGAAGCCCTGAAGAGCTCCGGCGATCTCTACGCCAAGGACGGTGCCTGGTGGATCGCCAGTTCCGAATACGGTGACGACCAGGACCGGGTGGTCATCAAGAGCGACGGCAATGCCGCCTATATCGCCGGGGATATCGCTTATCTGCAGGACAAGCGGTCGCGCGGTTTCGATCTGTGCATCTATATGCTCGGTGCCGATCACCACGGTTATATAGGACGGTTGAAGGCCGCGGCCGCCGCCTTGGGGGACGACCCCGACAGTGTCGAGGTGCTGATCGGGCAGATGGTGAATCTGCTGCGCGACGGCGTCGCGGTACGGATGAGCAAACGTGCCGGTACCGTGGTCACACTGGACGATCTGGTCGAGGCCATCGGCGTGGACGCCGCCCGGTACTCGCTGGTCCGCAGCTCGGTGAACTCCAGTATCGATATCGATCTGGACCTGTGGGCGAAACAGGACAGCGTCAACCCCGTCTACTATGTCCAGTACGCGCACGCGCGTGCGGCCTCGATCGCTCGTAATGCCGCCGAATTCGAATACGACGCGGTGACTCCCGATTTCGCCCTGCTGGATTCGGAGTTCGAGGGGGCGCTCATCCGGACCATCGGAGAATTCCCCCGGGTGGTGGCGAGCGCGGCGACGCTGCGTGAACCGCATCGCATCGCTCGCTACCTGGAGGAGCTGGCGGGCGCCTACCACCCGTTCCAGACCAACAAGGCGCTGCGGGTGCTCCCGCAGGGCGACGAACCCGTGACGCCGGTCAACGCCGCCCGGCTCGTGCTGGTGAACGCGACCCGCCAGGTACTCGCCAACGGGCTGGGCCTGCTCGGGGTCACCGCACCGGAGCGTATGTGACCGCCACCCGCAATCGCACCGACCGACTGTTCCGGCAGTGGGTGAGGAAGGAAGACCGATGAGTGTCCATCCGGCCGGGCCTCGGCATGCCGAGATCCCGCACGCGCCCGGTCTGCCGGAACGCCCGGCGGACCCGCGGCAGCTGATCGATCTGCCCGCCCAGGTATGGCCGCGCAATGCCGCCCGCGGCGCCGACGACGTGGTGCGGCTGGCGGGGGTGCCGGTCACCGAACTCGCCGCGCAGTTCGGAACGCCGCTGTTCGTGGTGGACGAGGACGATTTCCGTTCCCGCTGCCGGGATATGGTCCGCGCTTTCGGGGCGGATTCGCGAGTCCACTACGCCTCCAAGGCTTTTCTGTGCGGTGAGGTGGCACGCTGGATCCGCGACGAGGGATTGTCACTGGATGTGTGTTCGGGCGGTGAGCTGGCCGTCGCGTTGCACGCGGGCTTTCCCGCCGAGCGCATCGCTCTGCACGGCAACAACAAATCCGTCGCCGAACTCGAGGCCGCGGTCGCCGCGGGGGTGGGCCATGTGGTGCTCGATTCGCTGATCGAGATCGAGCGGCTGGAGGCCGTCGCGGGGGCGGCCGGTGTGGTGCAGGATGTGCTGGTCCGTGTCACGGTGGGCGTCGAAGCGCACACCCACGAATACATTTCCACGGCACACGAGGATCAGAAATTCGGTTTCTCCATCGCCGGTGGGGATGCCATGGAGGCGCTGGCCCGGGTATTCGAGGCCGATAATCTACGGCTGGTCGGGTTGCACAGCCATATCGGTTCGCAGATATTCGAGATCGACGGTTTCGAAATAGCGGCCCACCGTATGCTGGGGCTGCTGCGCGAGGCCGTGGACAAATTCGGTGTCGAACGGACCGCACAGATCGCCCTGCTCGACCTGGGTGGTGGCCTGGGCATCTCGTATCTCCCGTCCGACGATCCGCCGCCGCTCGAGGAATTCGCCCGGAAGCTACGCGAGCTGGTGGCCCAGGAGGCCGAACGGGCCGGGCTGCCGGTGCCGCGGATCGCGGTGGAACCCGGCCGGGCCATCGCCGGCCCCGGCACGGTGACGGTCTACGAGGTGGGCACGATCAAGGATGTCTCCCTCGACGGCGGGTTGCGCCGCCGCTACGTCAGCGTGGACGGTGGGATGAGCGACAACATCCGCCCGGCGCTGTACCAGGCCGACTACCACTGTCAGCTGGTCTCGCGCGGATCCGAGGCCCCCCCGGTGATCGCCCGTGTGGTCGGAAAGCATTGTGAAAGCGGCGATATCATCATTCGTGACACCTGGCTCCCGGCCGATGCGGGCCCCGGCGATCTGATCGCGGTGGCCGGTACCGGGGCCTACTGCTACTCCATGTCGAGCCGGTACAACATGCTGACCCGGCCCGCGGTGGTCGCCGTGCGCGACGGCGCCGCCCGGCTGGTTCTGCGCCGGGAAACGGTCGACGATCTGCTCGGACTGGAGGTCTGATGGATGCGACGGAAGGGACGACCATGCCCGAGACAACCGGAAGGGTGGCGAGCCACTGGGCACCGGATCGGCCGATCGGCGTCGCGGTGCTGGGTATGGGCAATGTCGGCCGCGAGGTCGTGCGGATCCTGCGTGAGCACGCCGACGACCTCCGCGCCCGTGTCGGCGCGCCGCTGACCCTGCGCGGGATCGCCGTGCGCAGCCCGGACCGTGACCGGGGTGTGCCCGCGGAACTGCTGACCACCGACGCCGAAGCGTTGGTCACCCGCTCCGATGTCGATCTCGTGGTGGAGGTCATCGGCGGTATCGACCCGGCCCGTAGTTTGATCCTGGCCGCCCTCAACGCCGGGAAATCCGTGGTCACCGCGAACAAGGCGCTGCTCGCCGATTACACCGGCGAACTCGCCGCGGCGGCCGAGCGCAGCCGCGCCGATCTGTACTTCGAGGCCGCGGTGGCGGGCGCGATCCCGGTGGTGCGGCCGCTGATCCAGTCGCTGTCCGGCGACCGGGTCGATCGGGTGATGGGCATCGTCAACGGCACCACCAATTTCATCCTCTCGGCCATGGACGAGACCGGTGCGGATTACGGGGAAACCCTCGCCGAGGCCACTCGCCTCGGTTATGCGGAAGCCGACCCGACCGCCGATGTCGAGGGCTACGACGCCGCCGCGAAGGCCGCGATCCTGGCATCTCTGGCCTTCCACACCCGGGTGACCGCCGCCGATGTGTTCCGCGAGGGCATCTCCAAGATCACCGCGGAAGACCTGGAGACCGCCTCCGCGGTGAATTGCACCGTCAAATTGCTGGCGATCTGCGAGCGGGTGCCGGCCGGCCCGGACGAGCCGGGCCCCGCCGAAGGCGGTAAAGAGCGGGTCTCGGTGCGGGTCTATCCGGCGCTGATCCCGCGCAAGCATCCGCTGGCGACGGTGACCGGAGCGTTCAATGCCGTGGTCGTGGAGGCTCAGAACGCCGGTCGGCTCATGTTCTACGGGCAGGGCGCCGGAGGTGCCCCCACCGCCTCCGCCGTACTCGGTGATCTGGTGATGGCGGCGCGGAACAAATTCTTCGGCGGCCGGGCACCCGGCGAATCGGTCTATGCTGAGCTTCCGATCGCGCCGATGGGCGATACGCCCACCCGCTATCACGTGAACCTGCAGGTCGAGGACAGGCCCGGTGTACTGGCCGCGGTGGCGGGCGAATTCTCCAACCACGGCGTGAGTATTTCGACGGTCCGGCAGGAGGGCCACGACGATCGGGCTCGTTTGGTGGTCGTCACCCATATCGCCACGGAATCGGCGCTGGCGGAGACGGTCTCCGCCCTGGCGGATATGGAATCTGTCACATCTGTCACCAGCGTTCTGAGATTGGAAGGCACCGAAGAATGACGACAGCATCGCGCAGCGATTCGGTGAGGAGCGGGGACCGGGCGCCGGAAGGGCGTAGCACCGGTGTCGCCCCGCAGACCGGAGTGCACTCCCGCTGGCCCGGGCTGATCGCGGCCTACCGGGACCGGCTCGCGGGTGCGGCCGATTGGGAGCCGGTCACCCTGTTCGAGGGGGGTACCCCGCTGGTACCCGCGCCGTACCTCTCGGAGCTGACCGGTTGCGAGGTCTTCCTGAAGGTCGAAGGTGCCAACCCGACCGGTTCGTTCAAGGACCGCGGTATGACCATGGCGATGACCGATGCCAAGTACCGGGGCCAGCAGGCGGTGCTGTGCGCCTCCACCGGTAACACCTCGGCCTCGGCCGCCGCCTACGCGACCCGGGCGGGGATGACCTGCGCGGTTCTCATCCCGCAGGGCAAGATCGCCATGGGCAAACTCGCCCAGGCCGTGATGCTGGGCGCACGTGTCATCCAGGTCGAGGGCAATTTCGACGACTGCCTGGAACTGGCTCGTAAGGTCACTTCCGATTTCCCGGCCATCGGGCTGGTGAACTCGGTGAATCCCGCCCGGATCGAGGGTCAGAAAACCGCCTCCTTCGAGATCTGCGATGTGCTGGGGAAGGCGCCCGATGTGCACGCGCTCCCGGTGGGCAATGCCGGGAACATCACCGCCTACTGGCGCGGTTACCGCGAATACCACGCCGACGGTGTCACCGCGGGACTTCCGCGCATGCTCGGCGTCCAGGCGGCGGGCGCCGCTCCACTGGTGAACGGTGCCCCGGTCAAGGAACCGGAGACCATCGCCACGGCCATCCGGATCGGCGCTCCCGCCTCGTGGAACGGCGCGGTCGCGGCCAAGGAGGAATCCGGTGGCGCCTTCCGCGCGGCCACCGACGAGGAGATCCTGAACGCCTACCGGCTGGTAGCGGCCAAGGAGGGTGTTTTCGTGGAGCCCGCGTCGGCCGCGAGTGTGGCCGGTGTGCTGGCCGCGCGCGCCGAGGGATGGCTCGAACCCGGGCTCACCGTTGTCTGCACGGTCACCGGTAACGGCCTGAAAGACCCCGATACCGCCCTTCTCGGTATGCCCGAGGTACAGGCCATCCCGGTGGATCCGGTGGCCGTGGCCGCCCGACTCGAACTGGCCTGATCTTGGATACTCGCGAAAGCCGGCTCGTGGCCCCGACACTGCCCGCCGGCCTCTCCGTTTCGGTGCGCGTACCGGCCTCCAGCGCGAACCTCGGCCCCGGTTTCGATTCGCTGGGAATGGCGCTGGCGATCTACGACGAGATCGAGGTGCGCAGTACGGATTCCGGTCTCGATATCCGAGTGGAAGGCGAGGGCGCCGACGAGGTCCCCTGGGGGCCGCAGCATCTGGTGGTCCGGGCCATCGAACGCGGACTGGAATCGGCCGGGGTCTGGGCGGACGGGCTGGACGTGGTGTGCCGGAACGCGATTCCGCACTCGCGCGGCCTGGGTTCCTCCGCCGCGGCCGCGGTGGGGGGACTGGCGGCGGGATGTGCGCTGGCCGCGAAATTCGATCCGTCCCTGGCCGTCGGTACCGACCGGCTGGTGCAGCTCGCTTCCGAATTCGAAGGCCACCCGGACAACGCCGCGGCCAGTGTGCTCGGCGGAATAGTCGTGTCGTGGACCGAAACCGGGCCGGGTCCGGACAGCGGCGATATCACCGTCCCGCAACGTCTCTACCGGGCGGTTCGGCTCGAAGCGCACGACACATTGCATCCGATCGTGCTGATTCCCGAGGAGCGGTCCTCGACCGCGCAGACCCGCGGTCTGCTGCCCGAACTGGTCCCGCACCGCGATGCGGCCTTCAATGTGAGCCGGTCCGCACTCGCGGTCGTGGCGCTCACCCAGCGGCCCGATCTGCTGCTCCCGGCCACCGCGGACCGGCTGCACCAGTCCCAGCGCGCACCCGCGCTACCGCTGACCACCACCTGGATCGAACGGCTGCGCGCTGTCGGGATCGCGGCCACCGTCTCGGGCGCCGGGCCGACCATCCTCGCGCTCGGGACCAGCCCTTTTCCCGAGGAACTGCGGTCCCGGGCCTGCGTCGACGGTCTGCGGGTGCTCGAACCGGGCATCGCCGGAGGCGTCCGGGTCGACTGAGCCGGAGGTGCCCGGAGCGGCCCCCGGGCGCGTCCACCTTGCCGACCTTCGTACTTGCCCGCTATCCTGGGCAAGTCCGTACATCGCGCGCATCAGACGCCGGTGCTTCATCAGGGCAATCGCTCCAGCAGGCTCCAGGCTCGAGCCTCCATGCCATGGGGGTGCCGCGCAGCCACGCAACTGGAATGATCTCTTCCACCATTTTCCAGCGGTGGCGAAGCACCCGTCCCGGAGGGGCAGGCGATACGGCTACAAATCCGAGTCCGGCAGCGAGATCGGGCTACGGAACGAACCCTCGACACAGCACACGGCCATCGAGGGAAGGAAAGGATCTCCGTGACAGATACGGACCTGCTCGCGACACCCGGGGTGGAATCCGACTCCGAACCCTCGGGCAACCGCGAAAGTGACTCCGGACAGATTTCTTCGAAGATGAGCGAACACACCGACATCGGATCGGGGCTGACTGGAATGTTGTTGCCGCAGTTGCGCGCACTGGCGGGAGAACTCGGTATCCGAGGCACCTCCGGTATGCGCAAGGGTGATCTCATCGCCGCCATCAAGGAAAACCAGGCCGGCAGACCCGCCGCCGCGGAGCGCACCACCCGCGCGAAGGCTGCCAAGGAACGCAAATCCGCCGATCAGCCGGCCGAGGCCGCCGCGGCCACGCCGGCCGAAGCGCCCGCCGCCGACTCGACGGAGAAGAAGACCGGGCGCGCGCCCGGCACCGGCGCCGGTAAGGACGGCGCCGCCGACGACAACGCGGGGAAGGGCAACCAGACCGCGACCAACGGCACCGCGCCCGTCAACGGCGCCGCGGAGACCGCCACCGAAGCCGAGGGCAAGACCGAGACCCGGTCCGCCGACACCGACGATTCGGGGCGGGATTCCGGCCAGCGCGGCCGCGGCCGGCAGCGTCGTGGCCGCGACCAGCAGAGCAAGAACAACGAGACGGCCACCGACAACCGCTCCGACGACGCCAAACAAGAAGGCGGGAAACAGGACGGCAAGGACGGCGACCAGGGCGAACGCCGGCGCGACCGGAACCAGTCCGGCCAGGGCCAGGGCGAACAGCGTGGTTCCGGTGGGAACCGGGACGACGAGGAAGGCGGTCGCGGCCGCCGCGGGCGCCGGTTCCGCGAGCGTCGCCGGGGCCGTGACCGCGAGGGCGGCGAATCCCGCGAGCCCGAGATCCGCGAGGACGATGTGCTCCAGCCCGTCGCGGGCATCCTCGATGTGCTGGACAACTACGCGTTCGTGCGCACCTCCGGCTACCTGGCCGGGCCGAACGACGTCTACGTCTCGATGAATCTGGTCCGTAAGAACGGCCTGCGCCGCGGTGATGCGATCACCGGTGCGGTGCGCGCGCCGCGCGACGGCGAGCAGAGTAATCAGCGGCAGAAATTCGATCCGCTGGTACGCCTGGACACCGTCAACGGCGCCGAGGTCGATTCGGCGAAACGCCGGCCCGATTTCAACAAGCTCACCCCGCTGTACCCGAACCAGCGGCTCCGGCTGGAAACCCAGCAGAACAAGCTGACGACCCGCGTGATCGACCTCATCATGCCGATCGGTAAGGGTCAGCGCGCGCTGATCGTGTCGCCGCCGAAGGCCGGTAAGACGACGATCATGCAGGACATCGCCAACGCGATCGCGATCAACAACCCCGAGTGCTATCTCATGGTGGTACTGGTCGACGAACGTCCCGAAGAGGTCACCGATATGCAGCGTTCGGTGAAGGGCGAGGTCATCGCCTCGACCTTCGACCGTCCGCCGTCCGATCACACCTCGGTCGCCGAACTGGCCATCGAGCGGGCCAAGCGCCTGGTCGAAATGGGTAAGGACGTGGTCGTTCTGCTCGACTCGATCACCCGTCTGGGCCGGGCCTACAACAACTCCTCGCCCGCCTCGGGCCGCATCCTGTCCGGTGGTGTCGATTCCACCGCGCTGTATCCGCCCAAGCGGTTCCTCGGCGCGGCGCGCAATATCGAGAACGGCGGATCGCTCACCATCATCGCCACCGCCATGGTGGAGACCGGATCGACCGGTGACACGGTGATCTTCGAGGAGTTCAAGGGCACCGGTAACGCCGAGCTCAAACTGGACCGCAAGATCGCCGAGCGGCGCGTGTTCCCCGCGGTGGACGTGAACCCGTCCGGTACCCGTAAGGACGAGCTGCTGCTCAGCCCGGATGAGGCCGCGGTACTGCACAAACTGCGCCGGGTCCTGTCCGGCCTGGATTCGCACCAGGCGATCGATCTGCTCATCGACCGGTTGAAGAAGAGCAAGAACAATCTGGAATTCCTGATGCAGGTCTCCAAGACCGCACCGGGAGCACTGGACGAATGAGAAGAAGCGGGGCTCGCCACCAGGCGAGCCCCGCTTCTTTTCCGGAGAAAACCGAGCGATGAATCCCGAACGCGGAAAGCGTCCACCCGCCCAGCCCGGGGTTGTCCCCACAACCGGTGTTCCGCATCCGAATGCAGGAACAATCTCCTGGGCGGGGGCGTTTCAGCAGGGGCAGGTGGTTCTGGCATACTGAACCGCCGTGCGTCTGCGAATCGCGCAGACTCCCGCCTGAGTCGGTTCCGGTTCACGGTCGGTGGAATACCCGAGCGACCCGGCGACCAATATCGAGAGGACATCCATGAAGGCAGGAATCCACCCGACCTACGTCGATACCACGGTGGTCTGTGGTTGCGGTAACACCTTCCAGACCCGTTCCACCAAGGAATCCGGGCATATCACCGTCGAGGTCTGCTCGCAGTGCCACCCGTTCTACACCGGCAAGCAGAAGATCCTGGACACCGGTGGCCGCGTGGCCCGCTTCGAGGCCCGCTACGGCAAGCGCGCCAAGAAAGCCGACGCCAAGTAGTTTTCCCATCAGCGCCCGGTCCTGCTTCCGCAGGCCGGGCGTTGGTGTTTTTGTACCGTCCTTCCCGCGTCGCCTTTTCCGAGTAGGAGCCTCGCTCATGGCCGAGAAAACCGCACCGTCCGCGATCGACGATGTGCTGGCCGAATACGCCGGACTGGAAATCCAGCTGGCGGATCCGGCGCTGCACAACGACCCGGACGCCGCCCGGCGGGTGGGGAAGCGGTTCGCCGAACTCGCCCCGGTCATGACCACCTACAAAAAGCTCGCCACCGCCCGTGACGATCTGGAGGCGGCCCGGGAGCTGGCCGCCGACGATCCGGCGTTCGCGGCGGAGGTGCCCGGGCTCCAGGAACAGCTCGAGGAGTTGGAGAAACAGCTCGCGGACCTGCTGGCACCCCGTGACCCGCATGACGGTGACGATGTGGTGCTGGAGGTGAAATCCGGAGAGGGCGGTGAGGAATCGGCGCTTTTCGCCGCTGATCTGGCCCGGATGTACATCCGGTACGCGGAACGTCGCGGCTGGAAGGTCGAAGTGCTGGACGCGGCCGTTTCCGACCTCGGCGGCTACAAAGAGGCGACCCTGTCGATCAAGAGCCGCGACGCCGCCCGCGACGGTGTCTGGTCGCGTTTCAAATTCGAAGGGGGAGTGCACCGGGTCCAGCGGGTTCCGGTGACCGAATCCCAGGGCCGTGTCCACACCTCGGCGGCCGGGGTGCTGATCTATCCCGAGCCCGATGAAATCGAGGAAGTGGCGATCGACGAGAACGATCTGCGCATCGATGTGTACCGGTCCTCGGGTAAGGGCGGACAGGGCGTGAACACCACCGATTCCGCGGTCCGTATCACCCATCTGCCTTCCGGAATCGTGGTGACCTGCCAGAACGAGCGCTCGCAGCTTCAGAACAAGGCCCGCGCCATGCAGGTGCTGGCCGCCCGGTTGCAGGCCCTGGCCGAGGAGCAAGCCGAACAGGAAGCCGCGGAGGGGCGCGCGAGCCAGATCCGGACCGTCGACCGTTCCGAACGGATCCGCACCTACAACTTCCCGGAGAACCGCATCGCCGATCACCGCATCGGCTACAAGGCGCACAATCTGGACTCCGTGCTCAACGGTGATATGGACGCGTTGCTGGATGCCCTGGCCACGGCCGACCGGGCCGCCCGGATGGAAGCGGAGTAGGTGCGCCGGAGACGCGCCGAGAGGATCTGCCGGTGACCCGTGTCCCGCTCCGCCCCGTTCTCGCCGAGGCGATCGATGTTCTGCAGGCCGCCGGGGTGGGCAGTCCCCGGGCCGATGCGGAACACCTCGCCGCGTATGTGCTGGGCGTCGAGCGTTCCCGGCTCCTGCTCACGCCGTTGATCGACCCGGAACAACTCGAGACCTACCGGGCGCTGGTATCCCGCCGCGCCGCGCGGATACCGCTACAGCATCTGACCGGGCAGGCCGCCATGGGGCAGATCGATCTCGAGGTGGGGCCCGGTGTATTCGTGCCCCGTCCGGAGACCGAACTGCTCCTCGCGTGGGCGCTGGCCCGGCTGGAGACGGTCCGGCACGACCACACGCCGATCGTGGTGGATCTGTGCACGGGTTCGGGCGCGCTGGCACTCGCCCTGGCCCATGCGCGGCCCGATGCCGAGGTCCACGCCGTGGAACTGGATCCGGACGCGTTGCGCTGGGCCCGTCGTAATGCCGCGCGCCGGGTCGCCGCCGGCGATACGCCGATCACGCTGTACCACGCCGATGTCACCGCCCCCGCGCTGCTCACCGAACTGGACGGGCGGGTGGATATCGTCGTCGCCAATCCGCCCTATATCCCCGAGGGGACGGAATTGGCGCCCGAGGTCGCCGACCACGATCCGCACCGCGCGCTTTTCGGTGGCCCCGATGGGCTGGCGGTGATCCGTCCGCTGGTTCCGCTCCTCGGCCGTCTGCTGCGGCCGGGCGGCGGCGCTGCCGTCGAACACGACGACAGCAACGGTGGCGAACTCGCCCGTCTGCTCGAGCTGGACGGCCGTTTCACCGAAATCGTGGAGCACCCCGACTTGGCCGGGAAACCACGTTTCGTGGCCGTGTCGACGGCGGTGCCGGAAGCGCGCCGATAAATCGGCACACTGTCTCCGCGGCTTTCCGGGACGGGCCGCCGTAAACACCTCCCGAGATTACGAATGGGGACTTGCGGCCATAACATGGTCGACGTGAGTACCGTTTACGACTGCGCCGATACCGATTCGCGCGCCGCCGGCTTGGCCGCGGCCATCAGTGCTCTGAGAGCGGGTCGGTTGGTTGTCGTGCCCACCGATACGGTTTACGGTCTCGCCGCCGATGCTTTCGATTCCGCGGCTGTCGCCTCGCTGCTGGCGGCGAAGGGCCGTGGCCGGGATATGCCGGTGCCGGTGCTCGTGGGTTCGTGGAACACCATCGACGGCCTGGTGTTCTCGGTACGGCCGCAGGCCCGTGATCTGATCCGGGCATTCTGGCCGGGGGGATTGAGTATCGTTGTCCAGCAGGCTCCTTCGCTGGCCTGGGATCTCGGGGACGCGCGGGGCACGGTGATGTTGCGGATGCCGCTGCATCCGGTGGCGTTGGAGCTGCTGCAGGAGGTGGGTCCGCTGGCGGTCTCGAGCGCGAATATTTCCGGCCGCCCGGCCGCGGAGAACGTGGCGCAGGCCAGGGAGCAGCTCGGCTCTCTCGTGGGCGTGTACCTCGACGGAGGTCCGGCGCAGCACGCGACCGCTTCCACCATTGTCGATCTCACCGCCGATCAGCCGCGCATTCTGCGCGAGGGCGCGGTGACGACCGAGGCCGTGGCCGAAGTGCTGGGCACCACCCCCGATGCCCTGACCGGATCCGTCGCCCGGTGATCGAACTGATTTCGGTGCGGGTTCCAGCGGTATCTGTGGTGAGCGGGCGGTGGTCGGCGCGATGAGCGGTTCCGGTGCGGTCGTTCCCCTGCGCGAGCTCATTCTCGTCCTGCTGGTCTCGACGGTGGTCACCTTCCTGGCCACCGGTGGTATCCGGACGCTGGCCATCGGTTTCGGCGCGGTGGCCATTCCGCGTGACCGCGATGTGCATGTGAAGCCGATCCCCCGGATGGGCGGGGTCGGGATGTACATCGGGGTGGTGGCGGCGGTGCTGTTCGCTCATCAGCTGCCCGCGCTGCGCCGCGGTTTCGATTATCGGCCCGATATCGCCGCGGTGTTGGTGGCGGCCACGATCATCGTGGCGGTGGGTATCGTCGACGACCGGTGGGGGTTGGACGCGCTCACCAAATTCGCCGGTCAGGTCACCGCCGCCGGCGTGATGGCGGTGATGGGTCTCGGTTGGTACCTGATCTATGACCCGTTCAACAACAGCACCGTCGTGCTGGACGGCCTGCAGGGTGGTCTGGTGACCGTTGCCGTCGCGGTGACGCTGATCAATGCCATGAATTTCGTGGACGGTCT
This sequence comes from Nocardia sp. X0981, assembly GCF_977089955.1. Lineage (NCBI taxonomy): Bacteria > Bacillati > Actinomycetota > Actinomycetes > Mycobacteriales > Nocardiaceae > Nocardia > Nocardia sp. X0981. The sequence continues at coordinate 2,542,338 of NZ_OZ372435.1, forward strand.
GGACGGTCTGGCGGCCGGGCTGGGTTTGATCGCCGCTTTCGCGGTTTTCGCCTTCGCTGTCGGGCTGCTCACCGAGCAGGGCGGATCGGTGGACAGTTATCCGCCGGCGCTGCTGGCCGCGGCCATGGCGGGGGCCTGTCTGGGTTTTCTGCCGCACAATTTCTCGCCCGCGCGAATCTTCATGGGTGATTCCGGGTCCATGCTGATCGGTTTGGTCCTGGCCGCCGTCTCCACCAGTGCGTCCGGCCGGATTCCGCTGCAGGGTTACGGCCCGCGCGATATCGTCGGTCTGCTCTCGCCGGTGCTCCTGGTGGGCGCGGTGATGTTCATTCCGGTGCTGGATCTGCTGCTGGCCATCGTGCGCCGGGTCCGGGCCGGTGTCAGTTTCTCGACCCCGGACAAGATGCATCTGCATCACCGGCTGCTGCAGATCGGGCATTCCCAACGCCGTGTCGTGCTGGTGATCTATTTGTGGGTCGGCATTCTCGCCTTCGGGGCGGTCGGCACCTCGCTGATGGATCGGCGGGTGGTGGTGTTGCTGATGGCGGCCGGGCTGTTGTTCGCCTTGGTCGTGACGGCCGTGCCGGGTTTGTGGCGTAGGCAGGCGCGCCGGGAGGCGGCGGGCTCTGTTTCGGAATCCGGGTAGAGTTCGGGCTGTGTCGACGAGTTCCGCGAGTTCCAGCACCCCCGATCACGCCGACGCCCCGTTGCGTGCGGCACTGCGTTACGGACTGATCGGTCTGGTTGTACTGACGGTTCTGGCGGTGGCGCTGGCGAGTGTGTTCGCGGGCCTGCCGGGGCTGTGGGGGGCGCTGCTCGGGGCGGCCATCGGCGGCGGTTTCATCCTGACCACGGCCGTGGTGGTATTGCTCGGGGCGAAGTTGCCACCCAGCACCGCGGGCCTGGTCATGTTGGTCAGCTGGGTGGGGAAATTGCTGGTGGCGCTGGTTGTCGTCGCGATTCTGCAGCGGTTCGATTTCTATGACCGGGTAGCGCTCTTCCTGACCGTCGTGGGGGCGCTGATCATCGTGCTGGGCGCGGAGACTTACGGTGTATTACGGCAGAAAGTTCCCTATGTAACCGTTCCTGACCAGGGGGAAGATGGGGATTCCGGTCGGGATTGACAAGCTCTACGACAATCTGTCGTAGATAACATCGCCCCCGCTACACGTTGTCGTAGATCTCTTGGTAAAGTCTTGGTAAGCAAGCGACTCGGCAAGGGGTGCCGATCAGGTTTCACGAGCTGTCGCTATGCTACTGCCGTACCGGGTTCGGTAACGAGTTCGGTTCTGCATGTCGACGATGTCGCCGACACACGTACAGATGCCAGCGCGGGTCCCCGCGACAGCTGCTGACGAACTTCGAGCCGACCTCAGTCGACCCACATTGATCGTCAATGTCCGATCGAACCGCGGGAGCGAGAACTTCCCGCGGACCGAACACGGGAGAGAACGCTGAGCGTCACCACCTTGGCCGCGGAGTTCCACGCGCCGTCGCTAACCGACTTCTTCCCTCCGGCGGTGCTGTTCGAGGGAACTCCCATCGAACTCGATCGGCTGATGCTGGTCCGGCTTCTGATGACCGCCGTGCTGGTCGTATTCCTGTTCCTGGCTTTCCGTTCCCCACGACTCGTGCCGAAGAAGCTGCAGAGCATCGGCGAAATGGGGATGCTTTTCGTCAAGGAGCAAATCTGTGACGAGATACTCGGCAAGGAAAACGGTCGCAGGTTCTTCCCGCTCATCGCGACGATCTTCTTCACGGTCCTGTTCCTGAACTTCTCCGGTGTGATCCCCGGTCTGAACATCTCGTCGAACGCGCGGATCGGTATGCCGCTGGTGCTGGCGGTGATCGCGTATATCGCATTCAACTACGTGGGCATCAAGAAGTACGGCTTCTTCACCTACATGCGCAGCAGCATCGTCGTCCCGAATGTGCCGCCGGTCATGCACGTGCTGCTCATTCCGATCGAGTTCATCTCGACCTTCGTGCTGCGCCCGTTCACGCTGACCGTCCGACTCATGGCGAATATGCTCGCCGGTCACATCATGCTCGTGCTGTTCTTCAGCGCGACCCAGTTCTTCCTCTTCGACGCGGACGCCTGGATGAAGGTGTTCTCGCCCTTCTCGCTGCTGGGCGGACTCGCATTCACCCTCTTCGAACTGCTGGTCATTTTCCTGCAGGCCTATGTGTTCGCGTTGCTGACCGCCGTGTACATCAGCCTCGCCCAGCACGCCGCCGACCACTGATCGACCGGAACAACCGATAAGGACCTGCTGCACCACGCCGTCCGGCGGGTGAGCAACAGAAAGGGAATGGAAGACTCATGAGCCTCTCGTACCTGGCCCAGGAAGCTGCCACCAACGAATCCACGCTGCGCGGCCTGGGCGCCGTCGGCTACGGCCTGGCCGCTATCGGCCCGGGCGTCGGCGTCGGTATCGTCGTCGGTAAGGCGATCGAGGGTCTTGCCCGTCAGCCCGAACTCGCCGGCCAGATCCGGACCAACATGTTCCTCGGCATCGCGTTCACCGAAGCCCTGGCGCTGATCGGTCTCGTCGCCGGCTTCATCTTCTGATTCCGATGATGGAGTTCACTCTGTTCGCGGCGGCAGAAGGAGAGGATGTGAACCCTCTTCTTCCCGCGACATACGACATCGTCTGGTCGGCGATCTGCGTAGCGATCATCGCTTTCGTGGTCTACAAGTACGTCGTTCCGCGCCTGACCAAGGTGTTGGACGAGCGCGCCGACAAGATCGAGGGTGGCATCGAACGGGCCGAATCGGCGCAGGCCGAGGCCCAGGAGACGCTGCAGCAGTACCAGAAGCAGCTGGCCGACGCTCGGCTGGAAGCGGCGAAGATCCGCGAAGACGCCCGTACCCAGGGCCAGCAGATCCTCGCCCAGATGAAGGCCGACGCCCAAGCCGAGAGCGACCGTATCGTCGCGGCCGGGCACACCCAGCTGGAAGCCCAGCGTCAGCAGATCCTGACCGAACTGCGTGCCGAGGTCGGCCGCACCGCCGTGGATCTGGCCGAGAAGATCATCGGGCAATCGGTATCGGACGAGGCCAAACAGGCCGCGACGATCGAGCGATTCCTCGACGAGATCGACCGGTCGGATGCCGGCATCGGGGTCGGAAGGTAACGACGGAGGCGTGAGAACCATGTACGCAGCAAGCCGTGAGGCCAGCTCCCGGTCCAAGGAGGCGCTTCGGGCCGCGCTGACCGGAAGCAACGGTGTCGCGGCCACGACGGGGTCCGAACTGTTCGCCGTTGTCGACGTACTGGACGACCAGCGTCCGCTGCGTGTGGCGCTCGCGGACGTGTCGGTACCGGGTTCGGCGCGTGCCGAACTGAGCGAGCGGGTTTTCGGGAGCCGGGTCAGTGCTGCCACCCAGGCGGTGCTGACCACCGCGGTGGCCCAGAACTGGTCCCGTGCCCGCGACCTGGTCGACACCCTGGTACTGCTCGGGCAGCTGGCGCTGCTGGAATCAGCGTCCGAACAGGGCCGGCTCACCGCGGTCGAGGACGAACTGTTCCGTCTGGGCCGGATCATCAACGAGAACCCGCAGTTGGAGCAGGCCCTGTCCGACCGCACCGGATCGGCCGAGGCCAAGCGGGAACTGCTCGAGCGGCTGCTGTCCGGGAAGACCGAGCCGATCACCCAGGCCCTGGCCGAACAAGTGGTGACCAGGCAGCGCGCCGGAATCGGTCCCGCCTTCGACGAACTGTCCGACCTGGCCGCGTCCCGGCGGGAGCAGATCGTCGCCCATGTGCGCGCGGCGATCGCGCTGACCGATTCCCAGCGGGAGCGGCTGGCGGGCTCACTGGCACGTATCTACGGCAAGGCGGTCACCGTGCACGTCGCCGTCGATCCCGGCCTGTTGAGCGGGCTCGTCGTGCGCATCGGTGACGATGTGATCGACGGCAGTGCGATCGGCCGACTGGAACGGCTGCGCCGCTCGCTGACCTAGCGGTACGCCAACCGGGTCCCCCCGGCGCACCGGCCGCATACACCCCCCGACATTCCAGACCAGAGACCGAGAGCAGGAAGAACATGGCGGAGCTGACGATCTCCTCCGACGAGATCCGTAGCGCGATCGAAAGCTACACCCAGAGCTACACCCCGGAAACCTCCATCGAGGAAGTCGGTGTGGTCACCGACACCAGCGACGGCATCGCGCACGTCAGCGGCCTCCCGTCGGCCATGGCCAACGAGCTGCTCGAATTCCCGGGTGGCGTGCTCGGCGTCGCGCTGAACCTCGAGGACCGTGAAATCGGTGCCGTCGTTCTCGGCGAGTTCGCCGAGATCGAAGAGGGCCAGCAGGTGCGCCGCACCGGCGATGTGCTCTCGGTCCCGGTCGGCGACAAGTTCCTCGGCCGCGTCGTGAACCCGCTCGGCCAGCCGATCGACGGTCTGGGCGAAATCGAAGCCGACGACCGCCGCGTCCTGGAACTGCAGGCCGCCACGGTGCTGGAGCGCCAGCCGGTGGAGGAGCCGCTGGCCACCGGTATCACCGCGATCGACGCGCTGACGGCCATCGGCCGCGGCCAGCGTCAGCTGGTCATCGGCGACCGCAAGACCGGTAAGACCGCGGTCTGCATCGACGCGATCCTGAACCAGAAGGCCAACTGGGAGTCGGGCGATCCGACCAAGCAGGTGCGCTGCATCTACGTGGCGATCGGTCAGAAGGGTTCCACCATCGCGGGCGTCAAATCCGCCCTCGAGGAGCACGGAGCGCTGGAGTACACCACCATCGTCGCGGCCCCGGCCTCCGATTCCGCCGGTTTCAAGTGGCTGGCCCCCTACACCGGCTCGGCCATCGGCCAGCACTGGATGTACCAGGGCAAGCATGTGCTGATCGTGTTCGACGATCTGACCAAGCAGGCCGAGGCCTACCGCGCCATCTCGCTGCTGCTGCGCCGCCCGCCGGGCCGCGAGGCCTACCCGGGTGACGTCTTCTACCTGCACTCGCGTCTGCTGGAGCGTTGCGCCAAGCTCTCCGACGAGATGGGCGGCGGTTCGATGACCGGTCTGCCGATCATCGAGACCAAGGCCAACGACATCTCGGCCTTCATCCCGACCAACGTCATCTCCATCACCGACGGTCAGGTCTTCCTGGAGTCCGACCTGTTCAACAAGGGCGTCCGCCCGGCGATCAACGTCGGTACCTCGGTGTCCCGTGTCGGTGGCGCCGCGCAGACCAAGGGCATGAAGAAGGTCGCCGGTTCGCTGCGTCTGGAAATGGCCCAGTACCGCGAGCTGGAGGCGTTCTCCGCCTTCGCCTCCGATCTGGACGCCGCTTCGCTGGCCCAGCTCGAGCGCGGTGCCCGCTGGGTGGAACTGCTCAAGCAGGACCAGTACTCGCCGGTCGCGGTCGAAGATCAGATCGTATCGATCTTCCTGGTCGACAACGGTTACTACGATTCGGTGCCCGTGGCCGATATCCGCCGCTTCAACACCGAGCTGCTCGAAGATCTGCACAGCAACGCCGCCGAGGCCTTCGCGAGCATCGCCGGCGGCAAGGTGCTCGAAGGTGAGGCCGCCGAGCAGATCAAGACGGCCACCGACAACTTCAAGCAGAGCTTCCTGGCCTCCGACGGCAGCCGCGTGGTGAACGAGGCCGAAGCCGGGGAACTGGAGAGCGAAGAGGTCGAGTCGCTGTCGGTCACCCGCAAGCACGTCGAGAAGTAGACCGGGCGAACCATGCGCTGTTTTCCTGTAACGCCGCGAACGAAGGGAGTGTGAACCGCCGATGGCCAACTTGCGCGAGCTGCGCTCCCGTATTCGTGGTATCAACTCGATCAAGAAGATCACCAAGGCCCAGGAGCTGATCGCGACCTCGCGCATCTCCAAGGCCCAGGCTCGGGTAGCGGCCGCGAAGCCGTACTCCGAGGAGATCACCAAGGTGGTCGCGGAGCTGGCGAGTGCGTCGAAGAACCTGTCGCACCCGCTGCTCACCGAACGCCCGGACCCCAAGCGTGCCGCCGTCCTGGTGATCACCAGCGATAGCGGTATGTGCGGTGGTTACAACTCCAATGTGCTCAAACGGGCCGAGGAGCTGATGGTCACCCTGCGCGACGAGGGCAAGGAACCGGTGCTCTACGTCATGGGCAACAAAGGCCTGACGTACTACACCTTCCGTAACCGCCGGCCGGTCGCCGCGTGGACCGGGTTCTCGCAGCAGCCGAAGTACCCCGATGCCTCGGCGGCCTGCAACCACCTGGTCGAGAGCTTCATGGCCGGGTCCGCGGGCGAGGTTCCGGCGCCGGACGGCACCGGTTCCATCGCCGGCGTGGACGAACTCCATATCGTCTACACCCGCTTCGTGAGCATGCTGACGCAGACGCCGGAGGTGCGCCGGATGGCGCCGATCCAGATCTCCTTCGTCGACGAGAACTTCGACCTGGGCAAGGACATGCTGTCCGATTCGCCCACGGCCGAGGTACGAGCACAGTACGAATTCGAGCCCGACGCCGATGTACTGCTGGCGGCGCTGCTGCCCAAGTACATCAATACGCGGATCTATGCGTCATTGCTCGAGGCAGCGGCATCCGAGTCGGCGGCTCGGCGCACCGCAATGAAGGCGGCCACCGATAACGCCAACGAGTTGGCGAGTTCCCTGTCCCGGCAGGCCAACTCGGTGCGTCAGGCCAACATCACGCAGGAAATCAGCGAAATCGTCGGTGGCGTGAACGCCCTGGCGGCCAGCTCGGAACGCGACTGATGGCGGTATGAGCGACGGGCCCGGAGGCGGCAGCGCAGTGTAACCACGAAGGGCCCGCGAATACCGCAAATCGACTTCAGCAGGAAGAGAACCAGACACAATGACCGCAGCTGTTACTCGAGAAGAGTCGAGCCGGACCGGTGCCGCCACGGGCCGCGTGGTCCGCGTCATCGGCCCCGTCGTGGACGTCGAATTCCCACGGGGCTCCATCCCAGACCTGTTCAACGCCCTCAACGCCGATATCACTCTGAAGGCGGTGGCCAAGACCCTGACCCTCGAGGTCGCCCAGCACCTCGGTGACAACATCGTGCGCACCATCTCGATGCAGCCCACCGACGGCCTGGTCCGCGGCGCCGAGGTCCGTGACTCCGGCAAGCCGATCTCGGTGCCCGTCGGTGATGTCGTCAAGGGCCACGTTTTCAATGCCCTCGGCGAATGCCTCGACACGCCCGGTCTCGGCCGGGACGGCGAGCAGTGGGGCATCCACCGCAAGCCGCCGAGCTTCGACCAGCTCGAGGGCAAGACCGAGATCCTCGAGACCGGTATCAAGGTCATCGACCTGCTGACCCCGTACGTCAAGGGCGGCAAGATCGGCCTGTTCGGTGGTGCCGGTGTCGGTAAGACCGTGCTGATCCAGGAGATGATCACCCGTATCGCGCGGGAGTTCTCCGGTACCTCGGTGTTCGCCGGTGTCGGTGAGCGTACCCGTGAGGGCACCGACCTGCGTCTCGAGATGGAGGAGATGGGCGTCCTCCAGGACACCGCCCTCGTCTTCGGCCAGATGGACGAGCCGCCGGGCACCCGTATGCGCGTCGCCCTGTCCGCGCTGACCATGGCGGAGTACTTCCGCGATGTGCAGCACCAGGACGTGCTGCTGTTCATCGACAACATCTTCCGGTTCACCCAGGCCGGTTCCGAGGTGTCGACCCTGCTGGGCCGGATGCCCTCGGCTGTCGGTTACCAGCCGACCCTGGCCGACGAGATGGGTGAACTGCAGGAGCGCATCACCTCGACCCGCGGCCGGTCCATCACCTCGCTGCAGGCCATCTACGTGCCCGCCGACGACTACACCGACCCGGCCCCGGCGACCACCTTCGCCCACCTGGACGCGACCACCGAGCTCTCCCGCCCGATTTCGCAGAAGGGTATCTACCCCGCCGTCGACCCGCTGACCTCGACCTCTCGTATCCTCGAGGCCTCGATCGTCGGCGACCGGCACTTCGCGGTGGCCAACGAGGTGAAGCGGATCCTGCAGAAGTACAAGGAACTGCAGGACATCATCGCCATCCTCGGTATGGATGAGCTCTCCGAAGAGGACAAGGTTCTCGTCGGTCGCGCCCGCCGGTTGGAGAAGTTCCTCGGCCAGAACTTCATCGTGGCCGAGAAGTTCACCGGTCAGCCGGGTTCGGTCGTGCCGCTGGAACAGACCATCGACGATTTCGACCGGGTCTGCAAGGGCGAATTCGACCACTTCCCGGAGCAGGCGTTCAACAGCTGCGGTGGTCTCGACGATGTCGAGGCGGCCGCGAAGAAGATCGCCGGAAAGTAGTCCGATGGCGGATATGTCAGTGGATCTCGTCGCGGTCGAGCGGCGACTGTGGTCGGGCCGGGCGAGTTTCGTCAGCGCCCAGACCACCGAGGGACAGATCGGTATCATGCCCGGTCACGAACCCCTGCTCGGCCAGCTGGTCGAGGGCGGCACGGTGACCATCGTGGACAGCGAGGGCCAGCGGATCGTGGCCGCGGTGCACGGCGGATTCTTCTCCGTCACCGCCGATACGGTGCGCGTGCTGGCCGAGAGCGCCGAGTTCTCCTCGGAGGTCGATATCGAGACGGCACGTAAGGTGCTGTCCGACGGTTCGGCATCGCCGGAAGCGCAGCTGGCCGCTCAGGGCCGGGTGCGTGCGGTGGAACAGTCGACCTCGTCCTGAACGCCCCTACGGGCAACCGAACGGAAACAGGCTCCGGCCGGCGACGAACTCTTCGTCGCCGGCCGGAGTTCGTTCATCCGGCGGGTCCGTGACGTGAATGTGGTCACCGTCCACCGGCAGGATCGATGACATCACGTCGGTCACGCCCTCCCTGTGCTGTTTGTAGACTGGTTCATGGTTGAATGTCGTCGGGTGTACCGGCCGGGCGTAGTCGGCGGTCACCGCGGATGAGCGAAGGGATGTGCGGCATTGCAGACCGGGATGGTGCTTTTGATCATTCTGGTGCTCGTGCTGGTCGCGTTGGCCCTGGTTTCCACCTATCGCCTGGTGATGTTGCGGCGCGGCGGTACGGCCGCCATTCTCCGCGTACTGCCCGCTCGGGGCGGGGAGCGCTGGCGCCACGGTGTCATCCGCTACGACGAGGATCATCTCGTCTTCTTCAAGCTCACCAGTCTCAAACTCGGCGCGGATTCGGTGATCCGTCGCCGCGGTATCGAAATCGGCGACCGCCGCAAGCCGCAGGGTGACGAATACGACATCATGACCGACGAGATCTCGGTTATCGGCGTGTCGGACCGCGGCGGCGACTACGAGCTGGCGCTGGATCGGGACGCCCTGACCGCTTTTCTGTCCTGGGTGGAGTCCCGGCCCTCCGAGCGGGCCCGTAGGTTGCGCGGCCACTGAATCGCCGGAAGCCGGCGGGGCGGTACGAAGACGTGCTCGCCGGGAGCCCGTCGTGGTACGGCCGAGCGTTTATGGTGGGTCTGTGAGCGTGCACCTGACGCGGATATACACCCGGACCGGCGACGACGGGACCACCGGGCTCAGTGATTTCTCCCGCGTGGCCAAAACCGATTCGCGGCTGGTCGCGTACGCGGACTGCGACGAGGCCAATGCCGCGCTGGGTGTGGCCATCGCCCTGGGTGCTCCGGGACCGGCGTTGACGGCAGTGCTGCGCGGGATACAGAACGACCTGTTCGACGCGGGGGCGGATCTGTCCACGCCGGTGGTGGAGAACCCGAAGTATCCACCGTTGCGGATCACCCCGGCCTATATCGAACGTCTGGAAGCCTGGTGCGACGAGTTCAACGCGGAGCTGGCTCCGCTGAACTCGTTCATCCTGCCGGGCGGTAGCCCGCTCGCCGCGCTGCTGCACACCGCCCGCACGGTTGTGCGTCGTGCCGAACGCTCGGCCTGGGCAGCGGTCGCGGCTCATCCCGACGATACGAGTGCGCTACCGGCGAAGTACCTCAACCGGTTGTCGGATCTGCTGTTCATCCTCAGCCGCTACACCAACCCGGAAGGCGATGTGCTCTGGCGGCCCGGGGGCGGCCGGGGCGACGATACGGAGACGCCGCGGCCCGAGCGGAGCGAACAAACCGGAGCGGAGTCCGGTTCGGGTAGCGCGCCCGGCGGCTGAGGCCGGCACCGGCGACGGACCGGACCGGAGGTGGCCGTCCGGTGTTCTTTCGGCCGACAGCGTGCAGCGATCGTCGGCGCTCTATCCTTGCACTCACTGGTGCGCCGAATACTCGGAGAGGCGGCATGGAACGGTTTTTGGTAACTGGCGGCAACCGGCTGGTCGGTGAGGTCTCGGTGGGGGGCGCCAAGAACAGCGTCTTGAAACTGATGGCCGCTGCCCTCCTCACCGAAGGCACCACCACCATTACGAACTGCCCGGATATCCTCGATGTCCCGTTGATGGCGGAGGTGCTGCGCGGTCTCGGCTGCGATGTCACCATCACCGGTGACGTGGTGACCATCGACACCCCGGCCGAGCCCAAATACCACGCCGACTTCCCGGCGGTGACCCAGTTCCGTGCCTCGGTCTGCGTCCTCGGTCCGCTGATGGCCCGTTGTAAACGGGCGGTGGTCGCGCTGCCGGGCGGGGACGCGATCGGTTCCCGGCCGCTGGATATGCACCAGGCAGGTCTGCGGTTGCTCGGTGCCACCAGCGAGATAGAGCACGGTTGCGTGGTGGCCCGGGCCGACGAGCTGCAGGGCGCCCGGATCCGGCTGGACTTCCCGTCGGTCGGTGCCACCGAGAACATCCTCATGGCCGCGGTGCTGGCCCAGGGGGAGACGGTGATCGACAATGCCGCCCGCGAACCCGACATCGTCGACCTGTGCACCATGCTCACCCAGATGGGCGCCCGGATCCGGGGTGCCGGTACCTCGGTGCTGACCATCCACGGCGTGAAGCGGCTCTCACCCACCACTCATCGAGTGATCGGCGACCGTATCGTCGCCGCGACCTGGGGTATAGCCGCCGCCATGACCATGGGTGATGTGCGGGTGACCGGCGTCAATCCCCAGCATCTCGCGCTGGTGCTGGACAAACTGCGCTCCGCCGGTGCGCGTATCTCGTTCGAACCGGACGGCTTCCGGGTGCTCCAGCCGGACCGCCCGCGAGCGGTGAACTTCTCGACGCTGCCCTTCCCCGGGTTCCCCACGGATCTGCAGCCGATGGCCATCGGCCTGGCGGCGATCGCGGACGGTACGTCGATGATCACCGAGAACGTCTTCGAGGCGCGGTTCCGTTTCGTGGAGGAGATGATCCGCCTCGGGGCCGATGCCCGCACCGACGGTCATCATGCGGTGGTCCGCGGAATCCCGCGGCTGTCCAGTGCGCCCGTCTGGTCCTCCGATATCCGGGCCGGCGCCGGTCTGGTGCTTGCCGGATTGGTCGCCGATGGGGTCACCGAGGTGCACGACGTATTCCATATCGACCGCGGTTATCCGAACTTCGTGGAGAAACTCCGGGCGCTCGGTGCGGATGTCGAACGGGTGGGTACCGCGTGATGACTATTCCGCGTCGGCAGGCGTTCTCGAGCGCATCGAAATATGCGCCGAGAACCACTGTTGACCAGGCGATTTGACATTGAATTGGATGCCGCGTAACTTTATCCAAGTCAGAGCGACACGGACACCGACCAGGGGCCCGGAGCGAGGCGGAAACGCCGAGCCGGAGGGACCAGGGAAACGAGGTAGGACGAGGAGCGCCTGACGATCACACTGGCTCGACCGGGACGCCGATTTGCAATCGGAAAAACGGATGAGCTAAGCTTAGGAAGTTGCCTCACTGATCGAGCGGCTCAAATGCCGCGAGACAGAGTGTGCGTGTGTTCTTTGAGAACTCAATAGTGTGTTGATGAATGTCAGTGCCAAATATTTAATTTGGTTTCGGTTCTTCATACCCCCGTGTGGAGGGCCGAACATTTAAGTCAGCTAAATTCCGGCTGGCGATTTGTTTTGCTGGGTTTTCGGACTCTAGTTTGTACTTTTGATTGCGCCTTCGGGTGTGATTGTGAGTCTTCAACGGAGAGTTTGATCCTGGCTCAGGACGAACGCTGGCGGCGTGCTTAACACATGCAAGTCGAGCGGTAAGGCCCTTCGGGGTACACGAGCGGCGAACGGGTGAGTAACACGTGGGTGATCTGCCTCGCACTCTGGGATAAGCCTGGGAAACTGGGTCTAATACCGGATACGACCGTCAACCGCATGGTTGGTGGTGGAAAGATTTATCGGTGCGAGATGAGCCCGCGGCCTATCAGCTTGTTGGTGGGGTAATGGCCCACCAAGGCGACGACGGGTAGCCGGCCTGAGAGGGCGACCGGCCACACTGGGACTGAGACACGGCCCAGACTCCTACGGGAGGCAGCAGTGGGGAATATTGCACAATGGGCGGAAGCCTGATGCAGCGACGCCGCGTGAGGGATGACGGCCTTCGGGTTGTAAACCTCTTTCGACTCCGACGAAGCGAAAGTGACGGTAGGAGTATAAGAAGCACCGGCCAACTACGTGCCAGCAGCCGCGGTAATACGTAGGGTGCGAGCGTTGTCCGGAATTACTGGGCGTAAAGAGCTTGTAGGCGGCTTGTCGCGTCGATCGTGAAAACTCGGGGCTCAACCCCGAGCTTGCGGTCGATACGGGCAGGCTTGAGTACTGCAGGGGAGACTGGAATTCCTGGTGTAGCGGTGAAATGCGCAGATATCAGGAGGAACACCGGTGGCGAAGGCGGGTCTCTGGGCAGTAACTGACGCTGAGAAGCGAAAGCGTGGGTAGCGAACAGGATTAGATACCCTGGTAGTCCACGCCGTAAACGGTGGGTACTAGGTGTGGGTTTCCTTCCACGGGATCCGTGCCGTAGCTAACGCATTAAGTACCCCGCCTGGGGAGTACGGCCGCAAGGCTAAAACTCAAAGGAATTGACGGGGGCCCGCACAAGCGGCGGAGCATGTGGATTAATTCGATGCAACGCGAAGAACCTTACCTGGGTTTGACATACACCGGAAACCTGCAGAGATGTAGGCCCCCTTGTGGTCGGTGTACAGGTGGTGCATGGCTGTCGTCAGCTCGTGTCGTGAGATGTTGGGTTAAGTCCCGCAACGAGCGCAACCCTTATCTTATGTTGCCAGCGCGTAATGGCGGGGACTCGTGAGAGACTGCCGGGGTCAACTCGGAGGAAGGTGGGGACGACGTCAAGTCATCATGCCCCTTATGTCCAGGGCTTCACACATGCTACAATGGCCGGTACAGAGGGCTGCGATACCGTGAGGTGGAGCGAATCCCTTAAAGCCGGTCTCAGTTCGGATCGGGGTCTGCAACTCGACCCCGTGAAGTTGGAGTCGCTAGTAATCGCAGATCAGCAACGCTGCGGTGAATACGTTCCCGGGCCTTGTACACACCGCCCGTCACGTCATGAAAGTCGGTAACACCCGAAGCCGGTGGCCTAACCCCTCGTGGGAGGGAGCCGTCGAAGGTGGGATCGGCGATTGGGACGAAGTCGTAACAAGGTAGCCGTACCGGAAGGTGCGGCTGGATCACCTCCTTTCTAAGGAGCATTCTCCACGCCGGCTCGAACAGTCGAGTCCCGGTCGTGGCAGAGACCATTCCGGAAGCGAATGTCTTCCGATGGTGCTCATGGGTGGAACGCTGACATGCGCCGGCCGTGTGCCCTTCCTCTCGCGAGGCGGGGTGGCCGGATTTCAAGTAGTCAACACACTGTTGGGTCCTGAAAGAACAGACGTTCTTTCCAGGCAAAAGATACGATCCGCTCGGATCTCCGTCATACCGCGAGGGCTTCTGCCGAAGTCGTCGGCTGGTGCGGGTGCAAGGTTCGGGTGGGTGTGTTGTTTGAGAACTGCACAGTGGACGCGAGCATCTTTGTTTTGTAAGTGTTTTAGAGCGTTCGGTGGATGCCTTGGCACCAGGAGCCGATGAAGGACGTAGGAGGCTGCGATAAGCCTCGGGGAGCTGCCAACCGAGCTGTGATCCGAGGGTGTCCGAATGGGGAAACCCAGCACGAGTGATGTCGTGTTACCCGCACCTGAATATATAGGGTGTGTGGAGGGAACGTGGGGAAGTGAAACATCTCAGTACCCACAGGAAGAGAAAACAACATGTGATTCCGTGAGTAGTGGCGAGCGAAAGCGGATGAGGCTAAACCAGGCACGTGTGATACCCGGCAGGGGTTGCGTGTGTGGGGTAGTGGGGTCATTCTTCCCGATTCTGCCGGATCGGGCGGGAGTAAGAAACCGTTGTGTTAGCTGAAGTGGTCTGGGACGGCCTGTCGTAGAGGGTGAGAATCCCGTAGGCGAAAACTCAACGGCTCCCGTGGATGATGCCCGAGTAGCAGCGGGCCCGTGAAATCTGCTGTGAATCTGCCGGGACCACCCGGTAAGCCTGAATACTCCCTGGTGACCGATAGCGGACTAGTACCGTGAGGGAAAGGTGAAAAGTACCCCGGGAGGGGAGTGAAATAGTACCTGAAACCGTGCGCTTACAATCCGTCAAAGCCTGCGCCACTTCGGTGGGTGGGTGATGGCGTGCCTTTTGAAGAATGAGCCTGCGAGTTAGCGGCATGTGGCGAGGTTAACCCGTGTGGGGTAGCCGTAGCGAAAGCGAGTCCGAACAGGGCGTTCCAGTCGCGTGTTCTAGACCCGAAGCGGAGTGATCTACCCATGGCCAGGGTGAAGCGACGGTAAGACGTCGTGGAGGCCCGAACCCACTTAGGTTGAAAACTGAGGGGATGAGCTGTGGGTAGGGGTGAAAGGCCAATCAAACTCCGTGATAGCTGGTTCTCCCCGAAATGCATTTAGGTGCAGCGTCACGTGTTTCACACCGGAGGTAGAGCTACTGGATGGCCTAGGGGGCCCACAAGCTTACCGAAGTCAGCCAAACTCCGAATGCCGGTGTGTGAGAGCGTGGCAGTGAGACTGCGGGGGATAAGCTTCGTAGTCGAGAGGGAAACAGCCCAGATCGCCGGCTAAGGCCCCTAAGCGTGTACTAAGTGGAAAAGGATGTGGGATTGCGCAGACAGCCAGGAGGTTGGCTTAGAAGCAGCCACCCTTGAAAGAGTGCGTAATAGCTCACTGGTCGAGTGATCCTGCGCCGACAATGTAGCGGGGCTCAAGTACACCGCCGAAGCCGCGGCAGTCGCACAAGACATCCACACATCCCTGCGGGGGTGTGTGCAGTGGTGCGGCTGGGTAGGGGAGCGTCGTGTAGCCAGGGAAGCAGCGGGGTGACCCAGTTGTGGAGGCTGCGCGAGTGAGAATGCAGGCATGAGTAGCGAAAGACGAGTGAGAAACTCGTCCGCCGAATGACCAAGGGTTCCTGGGCCAGGTTAATCCGCCCAGGGTGAGTCGGGACCTAAGGCGAGGCCGACAGGCGTAGTCGATGGACAACGGGTTGATATTCCCGTACCCGTGTATCCGCGCCCAATGGCGAATCATCTGTGCTAAGTGCCCAAAACCTGAGCGATCTCCTTCGGGAGACGTGAGGGGGCTGCGCACGACCCCGGGTGTAGTAGTCAAGCGATGGGGTGACGCAGGAAGGTAGCTGGGCCAGTCAGTGGTTGTACTGGTGTAAGCCTGTAGGGCGTTGTGTAGGCAAATCCGCACAACATCAGCCTGAGAGGTGATGCGTAGCCGATTGAGGCGAATTCAGTGATCCTATGCTGCCGAGAAAAGCCTCTAGTGAGTTGGTACACGGCCCGTACCCCAAACCGACACAGGTGGTCAGGTAGAGAATACTAAGGCGATCGAGAGAACTGTGGTCAAGGAACTCGGCAAAATGCCCCCGTAACTTCGGGAGAAGGGGGGCCCGAGCTGGTGACGGAATTCACTTCCCGAGCTGGTTTGGGCCGCAGAGACCAGAGAGAAGCGACTGTTTACTAAAAACACAGGTCCGTGCGAAGTCGTAAGACGATGTATACGGACTGACGCCTGCCCGGTGCCGGAAGGTTAAGAGGACCGGTTAGCGCTTCGGCGCGAAGCTGAGAATTTAAGCCCCGGTAAACGGCGGTGGTAACTATAACCATCCTAAGGTAGCGAAATTCCTTGTCGGGTAAGTTCCGACCTGCACGAATGGCGTAACGACTTCTCTGCTGTCTCGACCACAGACTCGGCGAAATTGCATTACGAGTAAAGATGCTCGTTACGCGCGGCAGGACGAAAAGACCCCGGGACCTTCACTATAGCTTGGTATTGGTGTTCGGTACGGTTTGTGTAGGATAGGTGGGAGACTATGAAACGGGCACGCCAGTGTCCGGTGAGTCGTCGTTGAAATACCACTCTGATCGTATTGGACCTCTAACCTCGGACCATGATCTGGTTCAGGGACAGTGCCTGGTGGGTAGTTTAACTGGGGCGGTTGCCTCCCAAAATGTAACGGAGGCGCCCAAAGGTTCCCTCAGCCTGGTTGGCAATCAGGTGTCGAGTGCAAGTGCACAAGGGAGCTTGACTGTGAGACAGACATGTCGAGCAGGGACGAAAGTCGGGACTAGTGATCCGGCACCGGCAAGTGGAAGCGGTGTCGCTCAACGGATAAAAGGTACCCCGGGGATAACAGGCTGATCTTCCCCAAGAGTCCATATCGACGGGATGGTTTGGCACCTCGATGTCGGCTCGTCGCATCCTGGGGCTGGAGTAGGTCCCAAGGGTTGGGCTGTTCGCCCATTAAAGCGGCACGCGAGCTGGGTTTAGAACGTCGTGAGACAGTTCGGTCTCTATCCGCCGCGCGCGTTGGAAACTTGAGGAAGGCTGTCCCTAGTACGAGAGGACCGGGACGGACGAACCTCTGGTGTGCCAGTTGTCCCGCCAGGGGCACGGCTGGTTGGCTACGTTCGGAAGGGATAACCGCTGAAAGCATCTAAGCGGGAAGCCTGTTCCAAGATGAGGTTTCCCACCACCCCGAGTGGTTAAGGCCCCCTACAGACCATGGGGTTGATAGGCCGGAACTGGAAGCACGGTAACGTGTGGAGGTGACCGGTACTAATAGGCCGAGGACTTACAAACAAAGGTTGCTACGCGTCCACTGTGCAGTATCTGAAACAACACACAGATACAGAAGACACCACACCACCCCCTCACCGGGCCCGTGTGACAATCTCTCTGTGTGACAGTTTCATAGAGTTACGGCGGTTATAGCGGCAGGGAAACGCCCGGTCCCATTCCGAACCCGGAAGCTAAGCCTGCCAGCGCCGATGGTACTGCACTCGACAGGGTGTGGGAGAGTAGGACACCGCCGGAACATATTTCCCTCGAGGGGGCCCGATATCGGGCCCCCTCGAGGCGTTTTCGGGGGTTTTCTCACTATCGGATCGACCGGCGGGGCCGGCGGTAGACCATCCGATGGTCAACAGTTCACGGCCGGTAGGGGTTCGGCGACCTGTGCGGGCGCCGCGATGCTCAGCGCCTAGACTCAGCCGGATGCGACTCGTGATTGCTCGTTGCCAGGTCGACTACGTGGGGCGGTTGACCGCTCATCTGCCGATGGCGCGCCGGCTGCTGGTGCTCAAAGCGGACGGGTCGGTACTGGTGCATTCCGACGGGGGTTCGTACAAGCCCCTGAACTGGATGAGTCCGCCGTGCCGGCTGGCCGAGCGACAGCCCGATCCGGCGGCGGAACAGTTGAAGGCGCTGTGGGTGGTGAGCAACAAGGCGGGGGAGGAGCTGCGGATCGGTATCGAGGAGATCGAGCACGATTCCAGCCACGACCTCGGCGTGGACCCGGGGTTGGTGAAGGACGGGGTGGAAGCGCATCTGCAGGAGCTGCTGGCCGAGCACGTGGAGACGCTCGGTACCGGGTACAGCCTCATCCGCCGCGAGTACATGACGGCGATCGGTCCGGTGGACCTGCTGTGCCGGGACGCGGACGGGCAGACGGTGGCGGTGGAGATCAAGCGGCGCGGTGAGATAGACGGGGTGGAGCAGCTCACCCGCTACCTGGAACTGTTGAACCGGGACCCGCTGTTGAAGCCGGTGGCGGGGGTGTTCGCGGCGCAGCAGATCAAACCACAGGCACGTACCTTGGCGGAGGATCGTGGGATCCGCTGCCTCACCCTGGATTACGACGCCCTACGTGGCACGGAGAGCAACGAATTCCGGCTCTTCTAAGCTGGAGGTATGCCACGGAGGAAACCGCGTAACGAGCGCCACACGGCGCCGTCGCGGCAATTGGGGACCGGGCTGGGGGATGTCTACCGCAGGACGGAGACCGGGCCGGACGGAGACGAGTACGTGGTACGCACCGTGCCCGGCTCGCGGGCGGTGAAGCGGTACCGCTGTCCCGGATGTGATCACGAGATCATGCCGGGGGTGGCGCATGTGGTGGCCTGGCCGATGGACGGTGGGGAAACCGATCGCCGGCACTGGCACCGGGGATGCTGGAGTGGACGACGTACCCGCGGGATCACCCGGCGCTGGTCCTGATCCCGGGTGGTGCGCCGGGGCGCGGATATGGGGAAGGCCGCCCCGGCGGGGCGGCCTTCGGTTGGTTCACGGTGTCGCCGTATGCGTCCGACAGCAGCTCTAGTTGCTGATGTCGGCGCTTTCTCGTTCTTCCTCGACGATATCGTCGGCCTCGTCTTCGGCGCTCAGCTCGGGGATCGCCTTCTGCCGCGATCCGCCGACCGACTTGTTCTGGCCGCCGCCGATGGACTTGCGCGGCTGTTCGGGCACACCGTCGAGCAGTTCGCTCTCCCGGTTGACCGCCGCGAGCATGGCGGGCACCGAATCGAGCTGGCCGCGGATACCGAGCAGCTGGGCAAGCACCCGGCCACGCAGTACGCGCATCTCCTCGGCCAGTTCCTTCGCGTGCGCGATCTTGCGCTCGGAGGTCTGGGTGGCCGAGGTGATGAGACGGTTGGCCTCGTCGGTGGCGTCCTTGATGCGCTGAGCGGCCTCGGCGCGGCTGGTGGCCTCCAGCTCCTCCATGGCGCGGGTCAGCTTGGTACGCCGCTCCGCCATGGTGACCTCGAAGTCCTGCTGGGCCGCCTTGCGCTTGGCCTCGGACTCCTTGGCCAGACGCTCGGATTCGGCCTGGGCGGCCTCGATGATCTTCGCGGATTCGGTACGAGCGTTGGCCAGCGTCTGCTCGTACTCGATCTCGAGAGCTTCGCGCTTCTCCTTGGTCTCGGCGAGCAGCGATTCGTACTTGCCGCGCATTTCCGCGGCCTGCTGCTCGGCGATGGATACCATCTCCGCGGCTTCGGCCTGCGCGAGAGCGCGAACTTCGGACGCCTCGTCGGAGGCCAATCGCAGCATGCGGGAGATGCGATCGCTCATCCCCTCCGCGGTGGTCGGCGGTACGGAGAGCCGGTCGACTTCCTTACGGAGCTCGTCGATTTCGTCTCGGGCGTCTTCCAGCTGACTGGCGAGATTCCGGGCCTGGGCGGCGGCGGCATCACGGTCGGTGGCGGTTACCCGCAACTCGGCATCGAAGCGGTCGAAATAGTTACGCACCTCGTCTTGCGCATAACCCTTGCGCACAACGGTGAAGGGCAGCGCAACGAAGCGATTGCGATCGGACTCGGGTGACGACATGGCCAACAAACTACAGCCTGAGACCCGCGCATGGTGACTCGACCGGAATTGTTATCGGAGGGACTCCTGAAAGCCCGATTTCGATACTAATGCGTAACATTCGGATCCGGCTCGAGTAGCTCGACCAGCACACCGCCAGCATCCTTCGGGTGGACGAAATTGATCCGGGAGTCGGCGGTGCCCCGGCGCGGCGACTCGTAGAGCAGGCGCAGGCCGCGATCACGCAGATATGCGGAAACGGCTTCGATATCGGTGACACGGAAGGCCAGCTGCTGCAGGCCCGGCCCGCTCCGGTCGATGAACTTCGCGATGGTGGAGGTCTCGTCCAGGGGGGCCAGCAACTGCAGAGCAGTCGATTCGTCCTCGGCGGCCGGCGCGGAAAGCATCGCTTCTTGAACGCCCTGTTCCTCGTTGACCTCTCGGTGGGTTTCGACCAGGCCCAGATTCTCGGCGTACCAAGCGACAGCCGCGTCGAGGTCGGGAACGGCGATACCGACGTGGTCCACGGCGACGATGTAGTCGGCGGGAATGAATTCTGATGACGGGGTAGCGGTGCTCACCCTTCGAAAGTAGCGCGTTCCGGTTCGGCCGTGGCGGGTGCGACCCCGATCGGCCGCAAATTGAGGGCGGGCGACCTCGGGTATCCGCGGGCGATCTGCGGATACCTCCGGAAAGGTCGGGAGCCGCCACAAGCTACCGTGGAGTAGACCGCCCGTGCGCGTCCCACCGGACGTGCGCGCCGAAGGCCGGTCCGGACCGGGTGGGGTCGCGGGATCCGTCGCAGACGGCCTCGATACCCCTCCGCCTGTAACAGGCGGGATACGCCCGGCCCCGAGCCGCCGGAGGGATCGCAGCGACCGGCCGACGGAAGTGGAGAACCGGGATCGACAGGGCCGACCGGCACCGCCGGACACGTCCCGGGTAACAAACCCGCCCGGTCCGAAGCGACCAGAGGAAGGGCACGGCGACCTACCGATGGGAGTGACGGCCCGGAGCCCGGCCCGCCACCGAGTGGTGCCACATTCGTGGTGGGGGCCCGCCCCGGGGCTGGAGCGGCCAGAGGATAGGGAGCGCAGCGACCGACCGGCGGGGTGAAGACCCGGGGTCCCGAGGGCCCCGACCGCGCGCCGCCGGAAGCGGCGCCATAGATACAGGAGGCTCGTCGTGACCAACTCCGTGATCGTCGCCGGGGCGCGTACCCCCGTCGGCCGGCTGCTGGGCGGCCTGAAGGATTTCAGCGGTTCGGATCTGGGCGGTTTCGCGATCGCCGCGGCGCTGGAGAAGGCCGGAGTGCGTGGCGACCAGGTCGACTACGTGATCATGGGGCAGGTGCTCACCGCGGGTGCGGGACAGATCCCGGCGCGGCAGGCCGCGGTCGCCGGTGGTATCCCGATGAATGTTCCGGCACTCACCCTCAACAAGGTGTGCCTGTCCGGGATCAATGCGATCGCGCTGGCGGATCAGCTGATCCGGGCCGGTGAGTACGAGATCGTGGTCGCCGGCGGCCAGGAGTCCATGAGCCGCGCGCCGCATATGCTCGAGAAGAGTCGCACGGGATTCAAGTACGGCGATGTGACGCTGCGGGACCATATGGCCTACGACGGTTTGCACGATATCTTCACCGATCAGGCGATGGGCGCGCTCACCGAACAGCGCAACGACAGCGAACCGGTCACGCGCGCCGATCAGGACGCGTTCGCCGCAGCCTCGCACCAGCGGGCGGCCGCCGCGTGGAAGAACGGGGTGTTCGACGACGAGGTCGTACCGGTCGAGGTGCCGCAGCGCAAGGGCGATCCGGTCGTGGTCCGGCAGGACGAGGGGATCCGGGCCGACACCACCGTGGAATCGCTGAGCAAGCTGCGCCCGTCGTTCCGTGCGGACGGCACCATCACGGCCGGGTCGGCCTCGCAGATCTCCGACGGTGCCGCCGCGGTGGTGGTGATGAGTAAGACCAAGGCGCAGGAGCTGGGGTTGAGCTGGATCGCCGAGATCGGCGCGGCCGGTGTGGTGGCCGGACCGGATTCGACCCTGCAGGACCAGCCCGCCGATGCGATCGCCAAGGCCTGCGCCAAGGAGGGGATCGCGCCCGCCGATCTGGACCTGGTGGAGATCAACGAGGCCTTCGCCGCGGTCGGGATCGCCTCGACCCGCAAACTCGGTATTGATCCGGAGAAGGTGAACGTCAACGGTGGTGCCATCGCCATCGGGCATCCGCTCGGTATGTCGGGCGCGCGGATCGTGCTGCATCTGGCGCTGGAATTGCGGCGGCGTGGCGGTGGGATCGGCGCGGCGGCCCTGTGCGGCGGTGGCGGTCAGGGTGATGCGCTGATCATCAAGGTTTAGAACATCCGGTATGCCCGGTGTGACCGATTCGGCTACGACGCTCTGTAGTGGCTAGGGCACAATGGTGCGCATGAACTTCCTTGGTCTGCGCACCACTGCCGGTCGGTTCCGATTCTTCGCGGTGCTCGAGGCGCTGTCCTGGCTGGGACTACTGATCGGGATGGCCTTCAAGTACCTCCCCGAAGAGGGCAACGAGATCGGGGTGAAGATCTTCGGCCCGGTACACGGCGGTGTCTTCGTCCTCTTCCTGCTGGTGGCTCTGCTGGCCTCTCGCGAGCTGGAGTGGAACTGGAAGACCACGGTGCTGGCCCTGCTGTCCAGCATCCCGCCCTTCTTCACCGTCCTCTTCGAGGTCTGGGCCGTGCGCACCGGCAAACTGGTCGAACCCGCCACGGATTCGACCGCCGAGTCCCCGAAGACTCTCGCCGCCTCCTCGTGACAAACTGGACCCTGTGACTCGACCAGCAGCTCGCCGTCCTTCACCCGCCGTAGCCGCCGCCATGTCCGGGGCGGTGGATCTGTCCGCTCTGAAACAGCCCCCCGCGGGCGCGGCCGCCGCGAGCGGTGACCATACGGTCACCGAGGCGGATTTCGAAGCCAAGGTGCTGCGCCGCTCCACACAGGTGCCGGTGGTGGTGGCGCTGTACTCCCAGCGCAGCCCCGGCAGTATCGAACTGGTGCAGTTGCTCGAGCGCCTGGTGACCGAGGCGAACGGCAGCTGGGATCTGGCGGCCGTCGAAGCCGAGAGCAATATGCGGATCGCGCAGGCGTTCGGGGTGCAGGGTATTCCCACGGTGATCGCCGTGGCGGCCGGGCAGCCGCTGGCCGATTTCCAGGGCGCTCAGCCCGAACCGCAGGTCCGGCAGTGGCTGGCCGCCGTGGTTCAGGCGGTGGAGGGCAAGCTCGAAGGTGATCCGGGAGTGGAACCGGAACAGCCCGCCGACCCACGTTTCGCCACGGCGGAGGCCCTGCTGGAACAGGGCGATTTCGCCGGCGCGGCATCGGCCTACGAGTCGATCCTCGCGCAGGAGCCCGGTAACGCCGAGGCCAGAGCGGCGCTGCGGCAGGTGAATTTCCTGGGGCGGGCCCAGGAGCTACCGGAATCGGCGATCGCCGCCGCCGATGCGGATCCGGGCAATGTCGCCGCCGCGCTGGACGCCGCCGATGTGGAATTGTTCCAGCAGCGTCCCGAGGCGGCGTTCGACCGGCTGATCGCGATGGTCGCGCGCACCTCGGGCGACGACCGCACCGCTGTGCGCACCCGGCTGCTCGAGCTCTTCGAACTGTTCGACCAGGCGGAACCGTTCGTGGTGGCGGCCCGCCGGAAACTGGCGACCGCGCTGTACTGAGCCGTATCCGCCGGGCCGGGCACCAGCCCGGCGGATCAGGGACGCGCGACCAGCCAGATGACGCTGAGCGGCCCGAGAGTGATCGCGGCCGAAGCCGGCCGATCGTGCCGGCCGATCGGTTCGGCGTACACCATCCCGAGGTTCCCGCAGCCTGTTCCCCCGTATTCGAGCGCGTCGGTGTTCAGGATCTCGATCCAGTCGCCGTCGGCCGGGAGGCCGATCCGGTAGCCGGTACGGGTGGCGCCGGAGAAGTTGCAGACACAGGCGACCGTGCTGCCGTCGGCCGCGTGCCGGAGGAAGGCCAGCACATTGCTCTCCCGGTCGTCGCAGGTGATCCACGAATGACCGCCGGGGGTGGTGTCCTGGCTCCACAGCGCCGGATGCGCCCGGTACACGCGGTTGAGGTCGCCGACCAGTACCTGGATACCGCGGTGCAGCGGGTTGTCGAGTTCGTGCCAGTCGAGCGGGTGATCGTGCCACCACTCGCGGTAGTGACCGAACTCCTGGCCCATGAACAACAGCTGTTTGCCGGGGTGGGCCCACATATAGGCGAGCAGGGCGCGGACCCCACCGGCCTTGGCGAACTCGTCACCGGGCATCCGGGTCCACAGCGTGCCCTTGCCGTGGACCACCTCGTCGTGGCTGAGCGGGAGCACGTAGTTCTCGCTCCACGCGTACATCACCGAGAAAGTGATCTCGTTGTGGTGCCAGGCCCGGTGCACGGGGTCGCGGCCGAGGTAGCCGAGAGTGTCGTGCATCCAGCCCATATTCCATTTCATGGTGAAACCGAGCCCACCGACCTCGGTGGCGCGGGTGACCCCGGGCCAGGTGGTGGACTCCTCGGCGATGGTGACCACGCCGGGGTAGGAGGTGTGCAGGCTCTCGTTCAGCTCGGTGAGGAAGGCGACGGCTTCCAGATTCTCCCGGCCGCCGTGGGCATTCGGTTCCCAACCATCCGTGGGCCGGGCGTAGTCGAGGTAGAGCATGGCGGCCACCGCGTCGACGCGCAGCCCGTCGATATGGAATTCCTCGATCCAGTACCGGGCGTTCGCCACGAGAAAATTGCGCACCTCGGGACGGCCGTAGT
This sequence comes from Nocardia sp. X0981, assembly GCF_977089955.1. Taxonomy (NCBI): domain Bacteria; kingdom Bacillati; phylum Actinomycetota; class Actinomycetes; order Mycobacteriales; family Nocardiaceae; genus Nocardia; species Nocardia sp. X0981. The sequence goes on from NZ_OZ372435.1 coordinate 2,566,598, forward strand.
CGAAGACGTAGGTGCCCCATTCGGGCTGTTCGCCGCGCCGCGGGTCGGGGTGTTCGTAGAGGGCGGTGCCGTCGAACCGGGCCAGGGCCCAGGCGTCGCGCGGGAAATGCGCGGGCACCCAGTCCAGGATGACACCGATACCCTCGGCGTGCAGGTGGTTCACGAAGGCGCGGAATTCGTCGGGGGTGCCGAAGCGCGCGGTCGGGGCGTAGTACGAGGTGACCTGATAACCCCAGGATCCGCCGAACGGATGCTCGGCGACGGGCAGGATTTCGATATGGGTGAAGCCGAGGCGGCGTACGTACTCGCTGAGTTGTTCGGCCAGCTCCGGGTAGGTCAGCCCGGGCCGCCAGGACGCGAGGTGGACCTCGAAGATACTCAGCGGCGCTCGAGTGGGGTCGGTGCGGGCCCGGGCGGCGAGCCAGTGCTGATCGGTCCAGCGGTGCCGGGATTCGGTGACCACCGAGGCGGTGGCCGGGGGGATCTCGGTGGCGAAGGCGAGCGGGTCGGCGTGATCGGCCGTGCGGCCGTCGGCGGCGTGCACGCGGTACTTGTAGCGGTCGCCGGGGGTCGCGCCGGGTACGAAGACCTCCCACACACCGGAGTTCCCGAGCACCCGCATCGGCCAGGTACCGCCGTGCCAGTGGTCGAAATCGCCGAAAACCGTGACACCCCGCGCATTGGGTGCCCATACCGCGAACGAGACCCCGGTGACCTCGCCGTCCAGGCCGGGATAGCGGCGCGGATGGGCGCCGAGGACCTGCCACAGGCGCTGATGGCGGCCCTCGTTGACGAGGTGCAGGTCGAGGTCGCCGAGGGTCGGTAGATACCGGTAGCCGTCGGCGGTGACGGTGGTGGGGTGGTGCGGGTGGGTCGTGACGATCCGGTAGTCCAGTAGCTCCGGGTAGGGCAGGACGGCCGCGAAGACGCCGTGCTCCAGGGCCTCCAGCCGGTGTTCGGTGCCGCCGACCAGTACGGACACCGATTCCGCCGTCGGCCGCAGCACCCGGACGACGGTGCCGTCCGGGTGGGGATGGGCACCGAGGACGGTATGGGGGTCGGGGTGGCTACCGGCGGCGAGCAGCAGCAGATCGCGCCGGTTCACGGCGGCCTCATCGGAAGGTCCTGCGGTGGGCCAGCCCGGCTCGGGCCTCATGCGGTACGGACGGCAGGGCGATGATGTGGGCCACCGCGCGGGCGGGGTCCAGGCGGATGTAGTTGGTCTGCCCCCAGTGGTACTGCTCGCCACTGATCTCGTCGTACACCACCGGGTGGTCGTGCCATTCGCGGCCGATGGCGGGCAGATCCAGCGAGAGCATGCCCTGTTCGGCGCCGAAGGGGTTCAGATTCACCACCATCAGTACGGCGTCCCCGGTGGCCGGGTCGACCTTCGAGTACGCCAGCAATTCGTCGTTGTCGATGTGGTGGAAGTGCAGGCAGCGCAGCTGCTGAAGCGCGGGGTGCCGGCGGCGGATTTCGTTCAGGCGGGTGAGCAGGGGTTCCAGCGATTCACCGCGAGCCCGGGCCTCGGCGAACGGCCGGGGCCGTAGTTCGTACTTCTCCGAATCCAGGTATTCCTCACTGCCCGGGCGTACCGCTTGATGTTCGTAGAGTTCGTATCCGGAGTAGACACCCCAGCTCGGACCGAGGGTGGCGGCCAGTACGGCCCGGATCGCGAACATACCCGGGCCCCCGTGTTGCAGGCTCTCGTGCAGGATGTCCGGGGTGTTGACGAACAGGTTGGGTCGTGCCTCGTCGGCCTTGGCCGCGAGCTCCAGCCCGAACTCGGTGAGCTCGTGTTTGCGGGTCCGCCAGGTGAAATAGGTATAGGACTGGCTGAAACCGCGGCGGGCCAGACCGTAGAGACGGGCCGGGTAGGTGAAGGCCTCGGACAGGAAGATCACATCCGGATCGGTCCGGCGGATCGCCGCCAGCAGCCACTCCCAGAAATCGGCCGGTTTGGTGTGCGGATTGTCGACGCGGAAGATCTTCACTCCCAGTCCGATCCAGTACCGCACCACCCGCAGCACCTCGGCGTACAAGCCGTCGGGGTCGTTGTCGAAATCGAGCGGATAGATGTCCTGATACTTCTTGGGCGGATTCTCGGCGTAGGCGATGGTGCCGTCGGGCAGGGTGGTGAACCATTCGGGGTGCGCGCTCACCCACGGGTGGTCCGGGGCGCACTGCAGCGCGAGGTCCAGCGCCACCTCCAGGCCCAGTTCCGCCGCGGCGCGGACGAAGGCGGTGAAATCGGCTTCGGTGCCGAGCTGCGGATGGAAGGCATCGTGGCCGCCGGCGGCCGAGCCGATCGCCCACGGTGAGCCGATATCGTCGGGGCCCGCGACGAGCGCGTTGTTGCGGCCCTTGCGGTTCACCGAGCCGATGGGATGGATCGGCGGAAGGTAGACGACATCGAAACCCATGGCCGCGATCCGGGGCAGTTCGGCGGCCGCGGTCGCGAACGTGCCGTGGATCGGGGTTCCATCGGCGGCGCGGCCTCCGGTGGATCGCGGGAAGAATTCGTACCACGAGCCGGTACGGGCGCGGGGACGTTCCACCAGGACCGAGAACTGCGGGCCGCGGGTGAGCAGATCGCGCAGGGGATTGTCGCGCAGTATCGCGGCGACCTCGTCGGTGAATGCCGGAGCCACCCGGGCGGGCAGCGGTTCGGTACCGCGTAGCGCGGCCGCCACCGCGCGCAGCCGCTCGAATTCTTTTTTGGGCACCGTTCCGGCAGCCCGTTCGAACAGGCGGGCGCCGGTCTCCAGATCATTGGCGAGTTCGGCCGCGCCCTGCCCGACCGCCAGTTTCGCCTCCACCGCCGCGCGCCAGGTGGCCAGGGAATCGGCCCAGCCCTCGACCCGGTAGTGCCACAGCCCCGGCGTATCGGGGGTGAAGATGCCGTTGAAGACATCGGGCTCGTAGTCGGGGGTCATCGCGACCCGGGTGGAACGAGACGAACCCGGAGGCCGTACGGCGAGGGTCGCGCCCACTGTGCCGTGCCCGTCGCGCCACACCACGGCCCGCACCGGGAAAACCTCCCCGACCACGGCCTTCGCCGGATAGCCTCCGGGGAGGTGCGGGGCGGTGTCATCGATGGCGATGCGGCCGGTCATCCACACAACGTTATTGGCGGGTGGCCGTCCCGGCGTCGCGGCCCCCGGGTTCCCGCCGTGTCGGCCGCAGGTGCCGTCTCCGCCGGGGCCGCCGCGACCCCGTGCCGTCGTCGACATAAGCTCGTCCGGATGAAGGCACTGCGTCGGTTCACCGTCCGCGCCCATCTGCCGGAGCGTCTGGCCGCGCTGGGCGAATTGTCGACGAATCTGCGCTGGTCGTGGCATGGCCCCACCCAGGATGTATTCGCCGCGCTGGACCCGGTGCGATGGCAGGAGATCGGGCACGATCCGGTGCGGATGCTGGGGGAGGTACCGCGGGAGCGGCTGGCGGAGCTCGCGGCCGACGCGCGCTACTGCGCGCGGCTGGATGCGGTGGCGGCGGACCTGCGGGCCTACCTGGAGCAGCCGGTCGCCGATACCGGGGTGCGCGGTATCGCGTATTTCTCGATGGAGTTCGGGGTCACGGAGGTACTGCCCATCTATTCGGGCGGTCTCGGCATCCTGGCCGGCGACCATTTGAAAGCCGCGTCGGATCTGGGCCTGCCGCTGATCGGGGTGGGGTTGCTGTACCGGTCCGGATACTTCCGGCAGTCGCTCACCTCCGACGGGTGGCAGGCCGAGCACTATCCCGCGCCGGATCCGCACGGATTACCGCTGCGGCTGCTGACCGCGGATTCCTCGCCGGTGCTCGTGCATGTGGCGATGCCGGACCGGCGGGTGCTTTCGGCGCGGGTGTGGATCGCCCAGGTGGGCCGGGTGCCGCTGCTGCTGCTGGACTCCGATATCGCGGCCAACGATCCGGATCTGCGGGCGGTGACCGACCGTCTCTACGGCGGGGACCAGGATCATCGGATCGCCCAGGAGATCCTCGCCGGTATCGGCGGGGTACGGGCGGTGCGGGCCTTCACCGCGGCGACCGGCCTCCCGGACCCCGAGGTCTTCCATATGAACGAAGGCCACGCGGGTTTCCTCGGCCTGGAACGGATCCGCGAGTACCTGGCCGCCGGGCACGATTTCGACACCGCGCTGGCGGCGGTGCGGGCCGCGACGGTGTTCACCACCCACACGCCGGTACCGGCCGGGATCGACCGGTTCCCGGTCTCGCTGGTGCACCGGTACTTCGGTGGTTCGTCCGGGGAACCGGAATCGCCGCTGCTGCCGGGGGTCGGGGTGGACCGGATCATCGCGCTGGGCCGGGAGGCCGATCCGTCGGTGTTCAATATGGCGCATATGGGGTTGCGGCTGGCGCAGCGCGCGAACGGTGTATCGCGACTGCACGGGGAGGTGAGCCGGAGCATGTTCGATTCGCTGTGGCCCGGGTTCGACACCGCCGAGGTGCCGATCGGTTCGGTGACCAACGGTGTGCACGCCCCGACCTGGGCGGCTCGGGAATGGGGCGAACTCGCCGAGGCCGCCGACTACCCGGAAGCCTGGGAGTGGATGCGCGATACCGCACCGGAGCGGCTCTGGGTGATCCGTAATACGCTGCGTGCCACCCTGGTCCGGGAGGTGCGTCGCCGGTTGCGCGAGTCGTGGCGGCAGCGCGGCGCCGCCGATGCCGAACTGGGCTGGGTGGATTCGGTTTTCGATCCCGAAGTGCTGACGGTGGGCTTCGCGCGCCGGGTGCCGACCTACAAGCGGCTGACGCTCATGCTGCGGGATCCGCACCGGCTGCGGGATCTGCTGACCGACCCCGAACGTCCGGTGCAGCTGGTGGTCGCCGGTAAGAGCCATCCGGCCGACGAGGGCGGGAAGGCGCTGATCCAGCAGGTCGTGCGTTTCGCCGATGATCCGGCGGTCCGGCACCGCATCGTCTTCCTGCCCGACTACGACATGTCCATGGCCCGCTACCTGTACTGGGGTTGTGATGTGTGGTTGAACAACCCGCTGCGCCCCCTGGAGGCGTGCGGTACCTCGGGGATGAAATCGGCGCTCAACGGCGGGTTGAATCTCTCCATCCGGGACGGTTGGTGGGACGAGATGTTCGACGGGGAGAACGGCTGGGCGATCCCGACGGCCGACGGTGTCGCCGCCGACCGGCGCGACGATCTGGAGGCCGCGGCTCTCTACGAGTTGATGGAGCGGACGGTCGCGCCGCGGTTCTACGACCGGGACGCGCACGGGATACCGGTGCGCTGGGTGGAGATGGTGCGCCATACGCTGCTCACGCTCGGTCCGCGGGTGCCCGCGGACCGGATGGTGCGTGAGTACGCCGAACGGTATTACGCTCCGGCCGCCGCCGCGGCCCGGCGGGTCACCGCGGACGATCTGCGCGGCGCGCGGGAGCTGGCGCGATACCGCGGGCGGGTGGAGGAGGCCTGGTCGCGGGTGCGGGTCGGCCGGGTGGATGCCGCCGGGCTCCCGGATATCCCGGTGGTCGGCGCGCCGCTGGCGCTGACGGCGCGCGTGGACCTGGGCGGGCTGCACCCGGGCGACGTGGTGGTTCAGGCGGTGGTGGGCCGGGTTTGTGTCGAGGACGAGCTGTCCGATACCAGCATCGTGGCCATGTCCCATGCCGGCCGTGAGCATCCGGACTCCACGCTGGATCTGTTCACGGTCGAAACTCCGGTGCCGCTGTCGGGGTCCGTCGGTTATACGGTGCGGGTGCTGCCGGCCCATGAGCTCCTCGCGACCGACGCCGAACTGGGGCTGGTCGCGACCGCCTGAGCGGCCGGGTCCATACAGCGCCGTAACCTCGCCTTCGGCACCCTCGCAGTCCCGCACGCAGCACTTTCGGATACCGTTCCACTGGCGCTGCCGGGCGTCGGACCGGCCGCGTTCCGCGCGGAACGGCGACGGAGGTGCACCGGGCGGCAGCGGCCGCCACCCGGCCCGGGTTCGGTGCGCGCAGGTATCGGGCCGGCGGAGGTGCCCGGCGCTGTCGGACTCCGGTACGTCCCGCGTCCGCGTATGGCCTGCGCTCGGACGTAGGTCACGCCTAGCCGACTGGAGGTCCCATGGCCGCATATCCACTGACCCGCAGGCCGGGGCGGGTCGATACGTACTTCGGAATCGGAATCCACGGTTCGACCGTCGGACGGGAGCTGATGGCGGGAACGGTGACGTTCCTGGCGATGTGCTACGTGCTGGCGGTGAATCCGGCCGTGCTGGGAACCGAGGGGGCTCTGGGCGCGCAGGGCATTCCGACCCAGGCGGTGTTCACCGCCACCGCGGTATCGGCGGTGGTCGGTTCCCTGGTGATGGGGGTGTGGGCGCGGTATCCGATCGCGCTGGCTCCGGGAATGGGGTTGAACGCGTTCTTCGCGTTCTCGGTGGTGCTGGGTATGGGTATCCCGTGGCAGGTGGCGCTGTCGGGGACCTTCCTGTCGGGCGTCATCTTCTTCGTTCTGGCGATCACCCGGATCCGGGAGAAGATCCTCAACGCGATTCCTCTGCAGCTGAAACTGGCGGTGGCCGCGGGCGTGGGCATTTTCGTGGCGTTTCTCGGGTTGAAGAACGCGGGAATCGTGGCGGCCAGCGATACCACCCTGGTGACGCTCGGTGATTTCACCTCGGGTACCACCGCGCTGGCCCTGTTCGGTCTGGTGGTCACCGTGATCTTCCTGGTTCGCGGCTGGCACGGCGCTGTGCTGTACGGCATCGTGCTCACCGCCGGGGTCGGCATGATCGCGGGCCTGGTCGATGTGCCGGACGGGATCGCCGCCCTGCCCAGGGGTCTGGACGAAACCTTCGGGCAGGCGCTGATCCATCTGCCCGACGCGTTCACCGGGCAGATGATCGTGGTGGTGCTGACCATGCTGTTCGTCGATTTCTTCGATGCCTCCGGCACGCTGATCGGAGTCGCGAACCAGGCGGGTCTGCTGAACGACAGGGGCGAGTTGCCGCGTGCGTCGAGCGCCCTGTCCGCCGATGCGGTGGGGACGATGGCGGGGGCGGTGATCGGTACGTCGACCACCACCGCCTATGTGGAATCGACGGCGGGTGTCTCGGCGGGGGGCCGGTCCGGGCTGACCGCGGTGGTGACCGCGGCGTGGTTCGCCGTGGCCATGTTCCTGTATCCGGTCTTCGCGGTGGTGGCGGGCTCTGGTGCGGTGACCGCCGCCGCGCTGATCGTCGTCGGAGTGCTCATGGCCCGTTCGCTCGGCGATATCGACTGGTCGCGGCTGGAGTTCGCGGTGCCCGCCTTCATCACCGTCGTCATGATGCCGCTGACGTACTCGATCGCGAACGGACTGGCCCTGGGGATGATCTTCTATCCGGTGGTGATGGCGGCCCGGGGGCGGTTCCGTGAGGTGCATCCGGTGATGTGGGTGCTGACTCTGGTCTTTCTCGGATATTTCTTCTTCCTCGCGGAATAGCGTGTGCCGCGGTCGGGTTGGTTACGAGCGCAACGACAATCGGACCTCGGTCCGTTTGTTTCCGTGGCTAAACATCTGCATACGAACGAGGGGATCCCATGACCGCCTATTCGACGCTCAACCGCACCGGCAGCTCCCTGACCGGAGACCGGGCACCGGCAGCCGATATCGGACTGCTGATCCTGCGGCTGGTCTTCGGGCTGCTGTTCGCCGCGCACGGCACCCAGAAATTGTTCGGCTGGTTCGGCGGGCCGGGGCTCGCGGCCAACAATGCCGGTTTCGAACAGATGGGCTATCACCCCGGCGCCCTCTTCGGTACGCTCGCCGGACTCAGCGAACTCGTCGGCGGTCTGCTGCTGGCCCTCGGCGCGCTGTCCCCGCTGGGCGCGGCGATCGTGCTGGGCACGGCCATCGTGATCATCAACCAGACCTTCAGCGGTGGCCTGCTCACCGGACAGGGTTACGAAATGGGCCTGCTCTTCGGTGCCGCCGCGGCGGGTCTCGCCTTCACCGGCCCCGGCCGGTTCGCGGTGGACCATCAGCGGCCGTGGGCGCGCGGCGGGCTGGTCTGGGGTATCGCCGCCGTAGTGGCCGCCGTACTGGCCGCGGGCGTCACCTTGATTCTCAAGGGTGTGCTCTAGATATCCCGAGAGCGGGTGATGCCGGTGCCGGGCGAGCCGGGTGACTTCTCTACACCCGGCTCGCCGCCCGGTGGACGAGGGGCCGTCAGACCGTCGCCGCCGCGTCCAAGCGGCGCAGCGCCTTCACCACCACGTCGGGATCGGACGTTTCCCAATAGGGCGGCAGGGACGCCCGCAGGAAACCGCCGTAGCGGGCGGTGGCCAACCGCGGATCGAGAATCGCCACCACGCCGCGATCGTCCACACTGCGCAGCAACCGGCCCGTGCCCTGCGCGAGCAGCAGCGCGGCATGGGTGGCGGCCACGGTGAGGAACCCGTTGCCGCCCTGGGCTTCGACCGCCCGCTGCCGGGCCGTGAGCAGCGGATCGTCCGGCCGGGGGAACGGAATACGGTCCAGGATCACCAGACTCAGGGACGGCCCCGGAACGTCCACCCCCTGCCACAGTGACAGGGTGCCGAACAGTGAGGTCTCCGGATCGTCGGCGAATTTGCGCACCAGCGCACCGGTGGAATCCTCGCCTTGGCACAGGATCGGCGTGTCCAACCGGCTCCGCAAGGTCTCGGTGGCGGCCTTCGCGGCACGCATGGACGAGAACAGGCCGAGGGTGCGTCCGCCCGCGGCCTCGATCAGCCGCTGGATCTCGTCGAGGTATGCGGGTGGCAACCCGTCCCGGCCCGGGGTCGGCAGATGCCGGGCCACATAGAGGATCCCGGATTTCGCGTGATCGAACGGTGAGCCGACGTCGAGTGCGGACCAGCGCACCGTGTCGGCATCACCGGGCGCCTCGGCGCCGTGGGCCATGGCGGGGTCGACGCGGGTACCGGATTGCGCCGGTAGACCCCAGGTACGGGCCAGTCCGTCGAACGAGCCGCCGATCTGCAGGGTCGCCGATGTGAGTACGACGGTGGCCGTGTCGAACAACCGGCTGCGCAGCAGTCCTCCGACGGCCAGCGGTGCCATGCGCAGGGTGCGGCGGGTGACACCGCGGATCTCATCCGCCGACAACCACACCACATCGCGGCGCGCCGCGGGATCGGGTTCGTCGAATGCGGTGAGCGCGCGGACCGCGGTGTCGTGGATTTCCTCCACCGCGGCGACGGCCATGTTGCGGCCGGCCGCGGCTTCCGGATCGGCACCGGGACCGCTGGAACCCTGCGGGTTGAGCGCGGTGCGGGCGTTCCAGGCGGCGTCCCGGACAAGGGCGAGTACCTGGCCGATCCCTTCCGGCAGGGCTTCCCAGCGGCCGGGGCCCAGATCGTCGAGGGCCGTGTGCCAGGCCTCGGCGGCGGCCTCGAGCCGATCGACCTCCTGATCGTCGATCAGTTTGGCGCAGCGCCGGGCGGCGGTACCGATGGCCGTGGCGGACAGTTCGGCGGTGGCCACGCCGGTGACGCGGTCCACGAGTTCGTGCGCCTCGTCGATAACCACCACATCGTGTTCCGGTAGCACCTGTACTCCGCTGATGGCGTCGATGGCCAGCAGGGCGTGGTTGGTGACGACGATATCGGCCTGCGCGGATTCGGCGCGGGCGCGTTCGGCGAAACAGTCCTGGCCGAACGGGCAGCGGGTTTTGCCGAGGCATTCGCGGGAGGACACGCTGACCTGCCGCCATGCCTGATCGGTGACCCCGGGCGTGAGCTCGTCGCGGTCACCGGTTTCGGTATCGGAGGCCCATTCGTTGAGGCGTTTTACCTCGCGGCCCAGCCGGGAGACCGCGAACGCGTCGAACAGTTCCGCTTCGGCGGGCTCGTCCGGAATCGCACCGTTGATCTTGTTCAGGCACAGATAGTTGTTGCGGCCCTTGAGAATCGCGAACTCCGGGGTACGGCCGAGCGGTTCCGTCAGGGCTTGGGCCAGCCGGGGCAGATCGCGGTCCACCAGCTGGCGCTGCAACGCGATGGTCGCGGTGGAGACGACCACGGTCCGGCCGGTACGCACCGCGTGCCGCAGGCCGGGCACCAGATAGGCCAGCGATTTCCCCGTGCCGGTCCCGGCCTGCACCGCCAGATGCTCTTTGGTTTCGATGGCATGGTCCACGGCCGCGGCCATCGTCATCTGACCGGTGCGTTCCTTTCCGCCCAAGGCGGAGACCGCGGATGCCAGCAGGGCCGAGACGGGCGGGAGTTCGGGCACTCGGGCAGCCTACTGGGCCGCACCGACACCGGTGTGAAGGAGTCGCGAATCGGCCGGTTTCCCCTGGGGGCGGTATGTTCCAGGAAGGTCCGGTTCTTACTTCCCCGGGATCTTACTCGGAAGTAAGGTCGGGTCATGGCGTGGAAACCTGATCAGATAACCGACCAGCGGGGGCGTACTTTCGTCGTAACGGGGGCCAACGGTGGTCTCGGGGCCGAAACCACCCAGGTGCTCGCCCGCAAGGGTGCCACCGTGGTGCTGGCCTGCCGCAATGTCGAGAAGGCGCAGCGGGTCGCCGACCGTATCGGCGGCGACCTGCGAGTGCGGCGGCTGGACCTGGCGGATCTGGCCTCGATTCGCGAATTCGCGGAAGCCACCGAGGAATTCGACGTGCTCATCAACAACGCGGGACTGATGAACATACCGTTCTCCCGGACGGTGGACGGTTTCGAAACCCAGTTCGGCGTGAACCATCTGGGGCATTTCGCACTGACCGGGCTCCTGCTCGACCGGATCCGCGACCGGGTGGTGACGCTGGCCAGCATCGCGCACAAACAGACCCCGAAGCTGTGGATCGACGACCTGAACTACCAGAACCGCCGCTACCAGCGGAATCTGGCCTACGCCCAGGCCAAACTCGCCAACCTCATGTTCGCGCGGGAACTACAGCGCCGGCTTGCGGCGGCCGGCTCGGCGAAACGGTCCTACGGGGTACATCCCGGCGTATCGGCGACCGAACTGTTCACCCGCACCGAAACCCCCCTCGACCTGGTGAGCAAACCGGTGATCAAACTGGTCGGGCACGCCCCTGCGAAAGCGGCCCACTCCACCCTGTTCGCGGCGACGGAACCCGATGCCGACCCGCAGACCTACTGGGGCCCGACCCGGCTGTTCCAGTCGCAGGGGCCGGTGGCGGCCTCTCCGTCGACGAAACTGTCCCGGAACACCGAACTGTGGCGGCGCCTGTGGGAGGAATCCGAACGTATGACGGGGATCGCCTACAAGTTCTGACCGGCGGGGATACCGGCTGCCGCGAAGCCCACCTCACACTACGGGTCCCTGTAGTAGACGGGTACCGTGGTAGCCGTGTCCGCAACACCCCGCCGCACCGTGCACCGCCCGGCCCTGGTTCTCCTGGTGGTCGTGCTCGCACTGGCCGCGCTGGCGCTGGGCTGGTGGCAATGGGAGCGATTCTCCTCGGCCAGCGGCACCGCGCAGAACCTCGGGTACGCGCTGCAGTGGCCACTGTTCGCCGGGTTCGCGTTGTTCGCCTACTTCCGCTTCGTACGGCTGGAACAGGAAACCGAGAGCACCGATGACGCCGATCCGGTCGCGGACTCCCCGGCCGGGCCGGATACCGCCGACCGTTCCGGGACGCGGACCTCGGCCGCCGCACGTCCCGGCAGCGGGCTGTTCGGCGGCGGCCGCCGCGCCCCGGTAACGGACGGGCCGCGCGAAATTCCGGCGGGCTTCCTGCCCGAACGGCCGCGCGCCGCCCGCGACGACGATCCGGTGCTCGCCGAATACAACAGCTACCTGGCCCGGCTGAACGCCGAAGACGGCGAGCCGGGCAGCACCGCGGGCGCGGCCCGCGATACCGAGAGGAGCGCGGGTTGACCGCCGGCGACGAAACCACCACCGCACCCGAGGCCCGGCCCGGCCCCGTCACCGGCGACCGGCGGATAGCGGGCGCCCTGCTGCGTTACCGGGTGCTGGCCTGGGTCACCGGGTTGTGGCTGCTCTTCCTCACCGCCGAGATGATCGCCAAGTACGGGTTCGGTGTGGACACCCCGAGCTGGATCGCGGTGGTCCACGGCTGGGCGTACTTCATCTACCTGGTCCTCACCGCCGATCTGGCGGTGAAGGTGCGCTGGCCGCTCGCTCGCACCGTCGGCACGCTGCTCGCGGGTACCGTGCCGCTACTGTCGTTCTTCGTCGAGCATCGCAACACTCAGCAGGTCAAACGGGATTTCGGGGTCTGAGCCGTACCAGCCCGGTCAGCCCGCCAGCGCGGCGAGCGCGGGCAGCAGCTGAGCGAGGGCGCGACCACGATGCGAGGCGCCGTCCTTCTGCGCCGGGGTGAGCTGAGCCGCGCTGAGCTCACCACCGTCGGGATGGAACAGCGGGTCGTAGCCGAAGCCGCCGTCGCCCTGCGGGGCACGGCCGATGGTGCCCGGCCATTCCCCACGCACCACGATCTCGGCCCCGGCCGGAACCACCAACGCGCAGGCCGAGACGAAGCGCGCGCCGCGGCGCTCGTCGGGAACATCGGCGAGCTGAGCGAGCAGCAGCTCGTTGTTGGCGGCATCGTCACCGTGGCGGCCGGACCAGCGTGCCGACAACACACCCGGCATACCGTTGAGCGCGTCCACGGCGATCCCGGAATCGTCGGCCACACACGGCAGGCGGGTGGCCCGGGCGCCGTCGCGCGCCTTGGCCAGTGCGTTCTCCTCGAAAGTCGCCCCGGTCTCCGGTGCCTCGGGATATTCGGGCACATCGTCGAGGCCGACGATCTCCACACCCGTCACCTCGGCCTCGGCCAGGATCCGGCGCAACTCGGTCAACTTCTTGGTATTGCGGCTGGCGAGCAGGACCCGGCGGCTCATCACTTCCTCTTCGTGGGTTCGGGCGGCTCCGGCAGCACGCCTGGATAGGGAAGGGCGAGTGCTTCCTTCTGCACGGCGAACAGCCGCTCACAACCGGCCAGTGCCGAATCGAGCAGTTTGTCGAGAGTGGAACGGGGGAAAGTCGCGCCCTCCCCGGTGCCCTGGATCTCCACCAGAGTGCCGGTATCGGTGGCGACCACGTTCATATCGACCTCGGCGCGCGAATCCTCCTCATAAGGCAGGTCGAGCCGGACCCGGCCGTCGACCACACCGACGCTCACCGCGGCGATGGCACACGAGATGGGCTGCGGATCGGCCAGCGCCCCGGCGGCGCCGAGATAGGTGACGGCATCGGCCAGCGCCACGTACGCACCGGTGATGGCGGCGGTGCGGGTGCCGCCGTCGGCCTGCAGCACATCGCAGTCGACGGCGATCGTGTTCTCCCCGATGGCGGCCAGGTCGATACAGGCACGCAACGAACGCCCGACCAACCGGCTGATCTCCTGGGTCCGCCCGCCGACCTTCCCCTTGACCGATTCCCGGCCGCTGCGGGTATGGGTGGCGGCCGGCAGCATGGCGTACTCGGCGGTCAGCCAGCCGAGCCCGGAATCGCGCCGCCACGGCGGCACACCCTCGGTGACGCTCGCCGTGCACATCACCCGGGTCTGTCCGAACTCGACCAGCACGGAGCCGGCCGGATGGGTGGTGAACCCTCGGGTTATCCGTACCTCGCGGAGCTCGTCGTCCGCCCTGCCATCGGCTCGTCTCGACACGGGCCCAGCGTAATGGGGGACCTGTGCCGGGAGAAGGCTGGGGCTACAGGTCGAAGACCTCGCCGGGGGCCACCGCGTGCACCGGGCCGGTGAACGCGGCCTTGGCCTCGGCGATGACATCCTCACGGGAAGTCCACGGCGGGATATGGGTGAGCAGCAGTTCCTTGACACCCGCGGCGGTGGCGATCCGGCCTGCCTCCGTACCCGAAAGGTGGATGCCCTCGGGGCGATTCGCCGGATCGTGGGTCCACGAGGCCTCGGCCATCAGGACATCCGCGCCCTCGGCCAGCTCGCGGACGGCCGAGCACATCGCGGTATCCCCGGTGTAGACGAAGGTGCGGCCCGCCGCGGTGACGATACGCAGGCCGTAGGACTCCGGCGGGTGGAACATCCGCCGGGCGGTGATGGTGTGGCCGGGACCGAAGGACACGGTCTCCCCCTCCGACCAGGGGCGGAAGTCGATCACATCGGACCAGTCGTCGCATTCGCCGCCGATCTCGGCCGACGCGTTACCGATACGTACCGGCGCGTCGGACGGACCGCGGACGATCGCCTGCCCGGACGGTGGGATGGGGTGGTAGCGCCGCCACACCAGCAGGCCGGGCAGATCCAGGCAGTGATCGGCGTGCAGGTGGGTGAGGAAGACCGAAACCTCGCCCGGGTCGGCGTATCGCTGTAGCGCCCCCAGGACGCCGGGCCCGAAATCGATGACGACCGGCGACATATCCGGACCGGTGAGCAGATAACCCGACGCTGGGGAATCCGGGCCGGACACACTGCCCGAACACCCGAGGACGGTGAGGCGCATGTCCCCATGCTGCCACGAGCTTTCCCGATTCAAGACCGCATCCCCCGAAAATACGAGCCGCGTCCGTGGTCACCGGGGTGAGACGACCGGCCCGGTGCGGAGCTGACGGCGTTGTCGACGTTCATCACTGGAGAGTACCCACCCGGCGAAGAGTCCACCCATGGCGCCGAAAAGGTGGCCCTGCCAGGAGATTCCGTCCTGGCCCGGGAGTACGCCCCACAGCACCGAACCGTACAGGGCGAGCAGCACCAGGCCGAGCACGATCTGACCGAGCTGCCGGGCGAACCAACCACGGCAGACGAGATAGGTAAGCCAGCCGAAGATCAGGGAGGACGCGCCGATGTGCACGGTGTAGGCACCGCCGGTGAGCCAGGTGCCCACTCCGGCCACGACCCAGATGATCGCGGTGGCGGCCAGACCGCGGCGGATACCGGTGGCCAGGGTCAGGAAGCCCAGGATCAGTACCGGCAGGGTGTTGCCGAGCAGATGGTCCCAGCCGCCGTGCAGCATCGGGGCGAACAGGATGCCGTCCAGGCCGTCGATATCACGAGGCTGGATTCCGGCGGACCGATCGATATCGAAGGCGATGAGCGCGTCCACGATCTCGATCAGATACAGCAGGATCAGGAACGTGACGGTCAGCACACCGGCCCGGGCCCACGTGCGCCGCGTGGTGCCGAACCGGCCGGGCCCGGCCGGGCCACCGGATTGCGGGCGCAGCGCGGCGATACGGTCGGGATCGAACGAAGCGCCCAGCGGTGTGTCACCGGTCATGGTGATCTCCTCCTCGCACGCCCCACTGCTGTCGGCGTGCTGCCTTCGAGGGTACTGGGCGCACCGACGAACACATCTCAGGCCCAGAGTTGGCCGTCGAGGCGCTCCTCGGCTTCCTCCAAGGTGCCGTCGTAGGCGCCGGTGGACAGGTATTTCCAGCCGCCGTCGGCTACGACGAAGGCGATATCGGCGCGGATATCGGCGGCCACCGCTTTCCGGGCCACTCCGAGCGCCGCGTGCAGGATGGCGCCGGTGGAGATACCGGCGAAGATCCCTTCCTCCAGCACCAGCTCACGGGTCCGGCGCACCGCGTCGTAGGGGCCCACGGAGAAGCGGCTGGTGAGCACCGATTCGTCGTACAGCTCGGGGATGAAACCCTCGTCGATGTTGCGCAGGCCGTAGACCAGCTCGCCGTAGCGGGGTTCGGCCGCGACGATTTCGATTCCCGGCACCTTCTCGCGCAGGAACCGCCCCGTCCCCATCAGGGTGCCGGTGGTGCCGAGACCGGCGACGAAATGAGTGATCTCGGGCAGGTCCGCCAGAAGTTCCGGGCCCGTCGTCTCGTAGTGCGCGAGCGCGTTGGCCGGGTTGCCGTACTGGTACAGCATCACCCAGTCGGGGTTCGCCGCGGCGATCTCCTTGGCCCGGGCGACCGCCTGGTTCGAGCCACCGGCCGCCGGCGAATCGATGATCTCGGCCCCGAACATGGTGAGCAGCTGTCGCCGCTCCACCGAGGTGTTCTCCGGCATTACGCAGACCAGGCGGTAACCCTTGAGTTTCGCCGCCATGGCCAGTGAGATACCGGTGTTGCCGCTGGTGGGCTCCAGAATGGTGCACCCTGGGGTCAGCAGGCCGTCGGCCTCGGCCTGCTCGATCATCCGCAACGCCGGGCGGTCCTTGATGGACCCGGTGGGGTTGCGGTCCTCGAGTTTGGCCCACAGCCGCACCGGCCGCTCACCCTCCCACCGCGGGGAGAGGTGACGCAGGCCGACCAGCGGTGTGTTACCGAGGGTCGCGATCAGCGAATCGTAACGTGCCACGGATCCGTCAGACCCCGCCCGCGACGGCCGGCAGAATCGTCACCGTCGAGCCCTCGTCCACAGTGGTCTCCAGCCCGCCGGAGAACCGTACGTCCTCGTCGTCGACATAGATATTGACGTAGCGGTTCAGTTTGCCGTCCTTGAGCAGCCGCTCCGCCAGACCCGGATGGCTGGCTTCCAGGTCGTCGATGACGGCGGCGAGCGTGGACCCCTTGGCCTCGACGCGCTTCTCGCCCCCGGTGTGGGTGCGCATGATCGTCGGGATGGACACGGTGACCGGCATGGGTGCTCCTCGCTGTGTTGTCGGACCGGTTATCGGAAAAATACGGCGGTCAGGCGGTTTCGTAGGTGGCGACGATCCGCACCGGCTCTTCGGTGACCTCCCCGTCCACGATGCGGTAACTGCGCAGTTCGTGCCGTTCGGGATCGCGGGTGGAGATCAGTACGTAGTGCGCGCCGGGTTCGGAGGCGTAGGAGATATCGGTACGGCTGGGATAGGCCTCGGTCGCGGTATGTGAGTGATAGATCACCACCGGTTCCTCGTCGGCGTCGTCCATGGCCCGCCACACCTTCAGCTGTTCCCCCGAATCGAACCGGTAGAAGGTCGGGGACCGTTCCGCGTTCATCATCGCGACGAAACGTTCGGGACGGTCGGAGCCCTCGGGCCCGGCGATGATGCCGCAGGCTTCGTCGGGATGGTCGGCACGGGCGTGCGCGACCATCGAATCCACGAGGTCGGCCCTGATCACGAGCACAATCGAACCCTTCCACGCAGCGTCTCGGCCATCGCCGACCCATCACAGCCGACAACCGCCGAGGATATTCGCCTATTCCCGGTACCCCTACGCCGGGGCGAGCTGTGTTTGTTTGCGGCGCCTGCGGCGCCGCGGGGTTGAGCCCTTTTGGCGTCGTGCTTCAGCCCGCGAGACTCGCGCCTGCGGCGCATGCGCTTCGCGGGCTGAAGCACGACGCGGGCTCAACCCTTTGTGGGCCTCGCAAGCCTCGGCGCTGGGTGGTTGCGCCGGGATGCGGACCACCTGGTTCCGAGGTCGGAGCTGCCGGAGTCCGGACTGCGGGGTGTTCCCGTGTGGGGAGCGCATACGGGTGGCTTCCCTGGCCGAGATACCAGGGGGCCCCGAACCCGCGCGCCGTAGGCGCGCCGATCAAACAGAGAAGAGGTCGCTGTAGGCGGGGATACCCGCCACCGAGACCGCCGAGAGTACGGCGTCGACGACCGCCCGTTCCACGCAGACCGCCGCCGCCGTGCAGAGCTCGTCGACCAGCGGTAGGTCGGCGGGGAACGCTGTCGGCATCGTCGGGACCGGGGGTGGGGTCGCGGTGCCGGTGGCCAGGGCGAAGAAAGTATCGCCGTCGAGCGGTGAATGTGCCGGTCGCACCGCGCGGGCCAGGCCGTCGTGCGCGACGGTGGCCAGGCGGCGGCAGGCCACCGTGTCCAGTGCGGCGTCGGTGGCCACCACACCGATGGTGGTGTTCAGGACGGTGCTCTTGGCCGGGAGTGCGTTCGCGGTGACCAGCTGTTCGGCGGTGGCGGGGCGCAGACCGGTGGATTCGGGGCCGTCGGTCCCGGTTCCCCACGGCAGTCCGGTGCGCGGGTCGAACACCGAACCGACCGGGTTCGCGACGACCAGCGCGCCCACCGTGACACCGGCGGCGACGCCCTCGGTGAACCGGATGCTCGCACTGCCGATACCGCCCTTGAGCGCGCCGGCGCGGGCGCCCGTCCCGGCCCCCACACAGCCGCGCAGGAAATCGGGGCCGGCGGCTTCCGCGGCGTGGTAACCGAATTCGGCGGTCGGGCGGGTGTACCAGTCTCCGACGGCCAGATCGAAGATCACCGCGGCGGGCACGATGGGCACCACCTGTTCCGGGTCCTCGGGGGACATGGGCAGGCCCTCGCCGTGTTCTTCCAGCCAGCGCATCACCCCGTCCGCGGCGGCGAGACCGTAGGCGCTGCCGCCGGCGAGCAGGATCGCGTGCACCTGCCGCACCGTGTTCGCGGGATCGAGCAGATCGGTTTCCCGGGTACCGGGCCCGCCGCCGCGCACGTCCACCGCGGCGGTCGCGCCGCCCGGTGCCCGGACAACCGTGCAGCCGGTGGCGGCGCCGGAACCTGTCGTCGCGTCCGGATCGAGCACATGGTGGTGACCGACCAGCAGCCCGGCGATATCGGTGAGGGCGTTACGCGGCCCGGGTACGCCGGTCACGGGGCCATCGCCTGGAGGAGGGAGTCCTGCATCCAGGTCAGCCAGTGGTAGACGTCCAGGTGCGGGGCTCGGGGGTCCTCGGGCGGGAACTGTTCGGGGGTGTCGGCGTCGATTTCCAGGACCACACCCAGAGCCAGCCGCACATCGGTGAGGGCGGTGAGCCAGGCGTCGGCCTCCTCCGGGGTGATGGCGATCTTGCCGCCCTCTTCCGGAACGGTTCGCAGGACCACCTCGGCCGCCGCCAGTTTCTCGTCGATGATCTCCGGCTCGTGCAGGCCGCGCAGCGCGCTGTTCAGGCCGGCGCGGTCGGCGTCGGGTGAGCCGGGCTCGGCGCGGTGGAAATCGGGCAGTAACCGGGCCAGCCGCGGATCGTCCGGCGGGAGGGTGTTGCCGCTGCGCAGTCCGGTGAGCGTGGCGAGCTCGTCCTCGGGCGCCGAGGCCGCACGTTCACCCAGTAGACCCGATACGGCCCCTATCAGCGAGCGCAGCACGCTCGCTTCGCGCGCGTCCATTTCCGACCGCAGCTTGAGACCGCTCAGTGAGTTCTTCCGGCTCCATTTACGCACGTCGCTACGGTAACCGTCCGATCAGTCGTCTCGTTGCATGGTCGCCCACAGTCCGGCCGCGTGCAGCCGCCGGACATCCTGTTCCATCTTGTCTCGTGACCCCGACGAGACCACGGCTCTACCCTCGTTGTGCACCTTGAGCATCAGCTCGGTCGCCTTGGCTTTGCTGTAGCCGAAAAGCTTCTGGAAGATGTAGGCGACGTAGTGCATGAGGTTGACCGGATCGTCCCAGACGACGGTGACCCACGGCCGGTCCTCCGCCTCCAAGATCTCGGTGTACTCCACGGCCTCGGGAGTCGCCTGTGCCGCCGACAACGTGGCGCCGGGGACGCCGGCGCGGACCTCTGTCGTCCGGGAGCGGGGTGCTGTGTTGCACAAGGCCATGAAACCAAGGGTACGACTCGCGGAGTAATTCACAACACCCGGAGCAGGAACAATACCTCCCCGGTACACCGCCCGGATACGCCGGTGAAAAGGGAAAACGCTGCTGGGAGACCGTGCGGTGGCCGTGCGCGCCGGTGACGCCCCGGTCCGGTGGCGACCCTGTTTACAGTGGCAACCGTGGACCTGCGCGACGCGGTGGAAAGCACCGCTCTGCTGACCGATCAATACGAGCTCACCATGCTCGCCGCCGCCCTCGCCGATGGTTCGGCGGCGCGGCGCTGCACTTTCGAGGTGTTCGCCCGGCGCTTGCCGCACGGCCGCCGATATGGCGTGGTGGCCGGTACCGGCCGATTCCTCGACGCGCTGGCGCGATTCCGGTTCGGTGCGGCGGAGCTCGGGATCGCCGGCCGGTTTCTGGATGCCGAGACCGTCGCGTGGCTGCGGGATTTCCGGTTCAGCGGGGATATCGACGGCTATCCGGAGGGGGAACTGTATTTCCCCGGTTCGCCGATCCTGTCGATCACCGGCAGTTTCGCCGAATGTGTGGTGCTGGAGACGCTCGTGCTGTCGGTTTTCAACTACGACAGCGCGATCGCGGCCGCGGCCGCGCGGATGGCGAGTGCCGCGGAGGGCCGCCGGTTGATCGAGATGGGTTCGCGGCGCACTCATGAGCAGGCTGCTCCGGCCGCCGCGCGCGCCGCGTATCTGGCGGGTTTCCACGCGACTTCCAACCTGGAGGCGGTGCGCCGCTACGGGGTGCCCGGGGCGGGCACCAGCGCGCACGCTTTCACTCTGGTGCACAGCGGGACCGACGGGGAACACGAGGCCGAGGCCTTCCGCAGCCAGGTCGCCGCGCTCGGCACGGGCACCACCCTGCTGGTCGACACCTTCGACATCACTCGCGGGGTGGCCTCGGCCGTCGAGGTTGCCGGACCGGAGCTGGGTGCCGTGCGCATCGACTCCGGGGATCTGGGCGTTCTCGCCCGGCAGGTGCGCCGGCAACTGGACGAACTGGGCGCGGTGCGTACCCGCATCGTGGTGTCGGGCGATCTGGACGAATACGCCATCGCGGCGTTGCGGGCCGAACCGGTGGACGCGTACGGGGTGGGTACTCAGCTGGTCACCGGTTCCGGCGCGCCGACCGCGGGGATGGTCTACAAGCTGGTCGAGGTGGAGGGGTTACCGGTGGCCAAACGTTCCAGCCACAAGGAGTCGCGGGGTGGGGCGAAACGCGCCGTGCGGCTGGCACGCGGCACCGGGACGATCGTCGAGGAAATCGTCTACTCCGCGTCCGGTGACCGGCCGGATCCCGGCGGTTACGAGATGCGTGAGCTCCAGGTCCCGCTGGTCCGCGGTGGGAAGGTGCTCGACCTTCCCGTTCTCGCCGATTCCCGGGACCTGGTGGCCCGCGGCCTGGTGAGCCTGCCCTGGGAGGGGCTCAAACTGTCCGCCGGTGAACCGGCGGTGCCCACTACGTTCCTGGCCTGAAGCGGTGGCGGCGAGGAGACTGGAGCGATGAGACGCGCGCTGATCGTGGTGGACGTGCAGAACGATTTCTGTGAGGGCGGCTCGTTGGCGGTGGCGGGCGGCGCCCGGGTCGCGGGCCTGATCAGCCGGCATCTGGCCGATACGGGATACGACGCGGTGGTGGCCACCCGCGACCACCATATCGATCCCGGCGCGCATTTCTCCGCGACCCCGGATTTCGTGGACAGCTGGCCGCCGCACTGCCGGGTCGGCACACCGGGGGCGCGGTTCCATCCGGATTTCACCGTCGAGGCGGTTCAAGAGATTTTCTCCAAAGGCGAGTATTCGGCGGCCTATTCGGGGTTCGAGGGCGTATCGGCGGCGGGGGAGTCGCCGGCCGACTGGTTACGTGCCCGCGATATCGCGGCGGTCGATATCGCCGGTATCGCCACCGATCATTGCGTGCGCGCCACCGCGTTGGACGCCGCCGCGGCCGGGTTCCGCACCCGGGTGCTGCTCGGTCTCACCGCGGGGGTCGCACCGGCCACGGTGGCGGCGGCTCTGGACCGGCTCGCCCGGGCCGGTGTGGAACTCTCCGGCACGGTGGTGGGCGTCGAGGGCTGACGGCGGCCGGTTCGCCGGCGCCGGAGGAGTTTTGTCGTACCGCCGGTGCAGAATTCCCGGTATGACCGCCACCGGGGACGACGTTCGCGCCTACGCACTTTCACTACCGGAGACCACCGAACAGTTCGCCTGGGGGATGCCGGTGTTCCGGGTGGCCCGCAGCCTTTTCCTCACTCTCCCGGAAGACGAGACGTCCATGGTGGTCCGGTGTCCCGTGGTCGACCGTGACGAGTTGGTGGTCGCCGAACCCGCCAAATTCTGGATCGCCGGGCACGAGGCCAACAACCCTTGGGTGCGGGTCCGGCTCGCGGCTCTCGACGATCGGGACGAGATGAAAGCGATCATCCAGGATTCCTGGACGCTGGCGGCGCCCCGGCATCTGCTGGATTGAGGGCGGAGCCGAGTCCTCTTCTCCTGGTCCGCTCTTGCCGTCGGGATACTCGTCTACGTATATTCGTATGCGAGTAAGGAGGGCGCGTGGCGAAGAAGCGCAAGGTCGGCAATCTGCTGGCGTTGGCGGTGCTCGCCGTGATGCAGGACGAAGCCATGCACCGGTACCAGATCGCGGCCCGGCTACGGGATTACGGCAAAGACCGCGATATGGATATCAAGTGGGGCTCGCTGTACACGGTGGTGCAGAACCTGGCGAAGGCCGGTTTCCTCGAGGTGGTGGGTAGTGAACGGGAGGGGGCCCGGCCCGAACGGGTGATCTACCGGATCACCCCGGCGGGGCGTGCCGAACTCGTGGACTGGACCCGGGAACTGATCGCCGAACCGGAGGCCGAGCGCAATCGATTCATCGCGGGTTTGTCCGTGCTCGCCGCGCTGCCCCCGGATGAGGTGGCGGAGCTACTGGGCCGGCGGCTGGCCGCGCTGGAGGAGCAGATCAGCGTGGTGAAACAGGAGTTCGCGAATCTCGCGGACACGCTGCCCCGGCTGTTCCTCATCGAATCCGAGTACGGGCTGGCGATTCTGGAGACCGAAGCCGAATGGACCAGAGCGCTACGTGCCGAACTGCTCGCGGGAACCTTCCCCGATCAGGCGCAGTGGCAGGCATGGCATCGCGGGGGCGCCGGGGCGGCGACCGCCGGGGCCCGGGAATCCGGGGAGGAGGCCGCTACGAGAACCGAACGCTGAACCAACCGGGCTCGATGGAGGTGCGGCAACACCGCCACCGAGCTCGGATCACCGTCTCGGACCGTGCCCGCGCGAACGCACACCCGGCCGCGAGTTTGGCAGAACACAGGATAACCGGGTGGGGGGAGCGCGAGGGCGGTTCGGTAGCGATCAGGCGCCGCCGTGGGCGGCGCCGCCGACCAATCGACCCTTTCGAGGAGTACACCCATGTCCAGAATCGAAACCGCCCTGGTGATCGGCGGTGGTATCGCCGGGCCGGTAGCGGCCACCGCGCTGCGTAGAGCGGGTATCGACGCTCAGGTCCACGAGGCCTATCCGGAGCCGGCCTTCACCGTCGGCAGCGGTTTGGCGCTGGCGCCGAACGGCGTCGCGGCGCTCGATGTGATCGGCGCCGGGGACGCCGTGCGCGATATCGCGGTACCGGTACCGCGGATGTGCCTGTCGGTGGGCCGCACATTGCTGTCGATGCCCGTACTGGGGGATCAGCCACCGTTGCAGTTGGTCGACCGCGGGGAACTGCACCGCGTGTTGTACGAGCGGGCGGTGTCCGCCGGCGTTCCGGTGGTATTCGGGAAGCGTCTGGTGGCGGCCGAACGGACCACCGACGGAGTGACCGCCCGCTTCGCCGACGGCAGTACCGCCACCGCCGATGTGCTCATCGGCGCCGACGGTATCCGGTCCACCGTGCGCGGATTGATCGATCCGGCCGCGCCGGGCCCGGAGTTCACCGGGATGCTCGGGTTCGGCGCCACGGTGGACTGCTCGGTCGAGATTCCGGCCGACACCATCGTTTTCGCCTACGGCAAGCGGGCCTACTACCTGTACTGGCCCGTGAGCGAGGGCCGGGTCGCCTGGGGCGCGAACCTGCCGAGCGCGGAGTATCTGTCGCTCACCGAGGCCCAGCGGGTTCCCGCCGAGCACTGGCTGGAAATCCTGCGGGACACCTACGGGGAGGACACTCCCGGTGGGCAGCTCGCCCGGGCGACCACCCCGGATCAGCTCGAGGTCGTCGGGGCGCTGCACATCATGCCGCCGGTCCCGCGGTGGTACCGGGATCGGATGGTCCTGGTGGGTGACGCGGTGCACGCGCCGTCGAACAGTTCCGGTCAGGGCGCGTCGCTGGCGATCGAGAGCGCGATCCAGCTCGCGCGCTGCCTGCGCGATATCCCCGATCCGGCCGTGGCGTTCGCCGCCTACGAGCGGTTGCGCCGCCCCCGGGTGGAGGGTATCGCCGCCCGGGCCGCGAAGATCAATCACAGTAAAACCCCGGGTCCCGTGGCCCGCAGGCTGATGCAGGCGATCATGCCTGTCATGGCGCGTACGGTGATGAACCCGGAGAAGACCCTGGGCGCCGAACAGCGCTACCGGATCGACTGGGACCAGCCGGTGGACAAGGACCGTGCCCCCACCGGATAGCCAACTGTAGAACCGCGACCTCGTATGATCCCGACCATCGGGATGCAGGGTGGTTCCGGCCGGACGAGCCGACAGCCCGGAGGCCGGGAAGGCCGCGCACCCACCTCCGGTGCCGAGTTCGGCGAGACCTCCGAAGGGTCGAGCCCGCGCGCCGATGAACACAGCGCGCCATCCGATTCAGCACTCGAAGGGGATCGTATTTCCCGCCGCGTCCCGGGCGCCCGCCCCGGCGACTATGGCCTCCGCGAGTTCCGCGCACGTTTTCCACGTGCGCGGTTCTTCGTCGTCGAGGTTGCCGATGGTGTACCACTCCTCGGTTTCCCGGTAGCGGACCCGGCCGTGGCCGGCGGAATCGAGGCTGACATCGAGTTCGCCGGAGATGGTCCCGGCTTCGCGGGTCATGACCGATGCTTCGGCGGGCAACTCGATGATTTCGGTTATTTGAACTCACCCCGTTCGACGCAATCCTCCACCGCGGTACGCAGTGCGGTCTGTTCGTCCTGATCCACGCTCAGGCCGTACTTTAGCTTGACCTGGATGTACCGGGAGATATATCCGCACCGGAAACTTCCCGGCGGTAGATAATCGGCGGGGTCCTGGTCGCCTTTGGAACGGTTGGCCGACGGGTCGGAGGCGATGAGGTTCACCGCGTCGTTCGCTATGCGACGCCGGGTATCGGTGTCCAGGTCCTTGGCGCCCGAGCGCCAGGCCTCGGCGAGCGGCACGATATGTTCGGCGTCCACTCCGGAGGACGCGACGATGAATTTGTACGGTTTCAATTTGCCGGTTTTGTTGTCCATGACCCCGTAGGCGTCCTGCCAGCCGCCACCGGTGCCGATGGTCAGTTCGCAGGTTCGCGGGTCCAGGCTCACCTCCCCGGTGGCGTCGCGCAGCAGCATCACTTCGCGGGTGGTGCATTTGCTGTACTGAGCGAATTCCGGGCCGAAACCGTGTTCGGGGTCGTTGTCGTCCCAGTGCGGGAACTTCTCCCGGCTGTAGCCGGCCATACCGATCTCCGCTTTTACCGGTAATTCGTCCAGTGCCGATCGGACTTCACCGGCGGAACCCGCCGATTTCGCGGCGCCGACGGATGGACCGGAATCGTTGCCGCGGTCTTCCAGGAAATAACCGCCGGCCAGGACCACGACGATCAGGATCGGTACGGCGACGGCGGCGAATTTCCGTACGGGCGCGGGCAGCGCCGAGAGCAGCGAGTTCATCGCCCGACCTCCGCGTATCGGTGGGTGTGGGAGGGCGCTCCGCCCCGGAATACTTCATACGTACTGGGGTTCAACGAAATTCCTTGCCGACGTGCCGGGATATGCCGAGCGTCAAGCTACCGGCCGGTCAGTTAACCGGAAGCTACTGGGGGGTGTGAGATTCGGCATACTCGCAGGAGAGTACCCGCCCGACGGCCGGGGTACTCCTGTTTCGACCTGGTGATGCACCACCCCCGAGTCGCCGTGCCGGCGCCGACTCGGGGGTGGGCCTGTCACGAGCGAGGGCGATGGGCCCGGTGCGGGCCGCGGGCCGGTTGTCCGGACCGGTATCCGCGACGCCCCGCGGGGCTTGATGAGGGGGAGCCCCGTGGTTCGTTCCCGCGCCGGATGCGCTCGTCGTGACGTACAGGGACCGGAGCTTGTCCGGTCGGTCTTTCGGTATGAAGATATCGTGCCCGGCCGGGGGTGGCGTCTCCGATATGCCCCCGACGGTTCGTTAGGTGAAAAGCATAGGGAATTCCCATGATTGGGAGCGAGCGGGGCCCGGTTGCGTCGCCCCGGGTTGACACGCGAACTCACTCGGGAGCCCCGGCCGCCTCCTCTTCGGCGGCGAGTTGTGCGGTCGGTGGGATACCGGTGTCCAGGAAGTGGATCAGTCGTTCTATCCGGTCCGTGTGATCGAGGGTGCGCAGGAATTTGTGACCGATCAGGGCGAGGGTGATGGCGGTTTCGGTTTCGCCCTCTGTGGTCGTCAGGGCGGCGTGCAGTTGCCGGTCCAGGGAATGCATGGTGGTCACGGCGCTCTCGTCGGCGGGTGTGTACCGTCCGCTGGTGACCGCGCGCTGAGCGCGTTCGGTGGCTTCGGCGGTGAGCCCGGCCATCTGCCCGAGCAGGGCGAGTACCGGTGCCGGTGCCACCGGTTCGGGATGGCTCTGGTACACCTGATCGGCGACGCGGCTGAACATCCGGCCGATTCGGGAGAGTTCCCCGGCGATCTGGATCGCGGTCACCACATGGCGTAGATCGCGGGCCACCGGTGCCTGTAGCGCCAGCAGGACCACGGTCCGCGCTTCGCAGGCGCTGTGCATGGCCTGCAATTGCTCGTCGAGGGCGAAGACCTCGTAGGTCGCGGTGAGGTCGGCGCCGACGAGAGCGTCGGTCACGCGGTCGGCTGCCTCGTGGGTGATGCGGCACATCTGCGTCAGATCCGCGGTCAGCGCGACGAGCTCGTTGGTGAACTGAGTTCGCACGGAGGAATTGTCGCCCATGGCTCGCCGGTAGGTCGAATGATCCGCCGATCCGGTACCGGGGCGCGGACCCGGGTGTGGTCACGGGCTCGGTGTTACCGTCGCCACATGTCCCAGCAGCGGAGTATCAAACATCGAGTTGTCACCGCTTTTCAGCGCCGCGTGGCCAATCCGCTGAACCGGAAACGCGCCGCACAACAACTGCTCGAAACGATCGGCCGGGTCAGCGGGGAGCCGCGGGTGGTGCCGATCGGCGGCCGTCGCAGCGGCGGCGAGTTCTGGTTCGTCTCCGAATTCGGCGAGCGTTCGAACTATGTGCGCAATATCCGCGCCGACAACCGGGTGCGTGTGCGCTTGGACGGCGAATGGTATTCGGGTACCGCGCATCTACTGCCGGAGGACGACCCGGTGCGCCGGTTGTCTTCGCTACCCCGGGGCAACAGTGCGGCGGTGCGTTTGATGGGTACGGATCTGCTGACGATCAGGGTGGACCTGAACGATTGAGGCGATATCGGGGTGTATATGCGAAGCGCATGAATTACTCCGATAGAACTCGTTCCCATACAAAGCGCGTATCTCCGTGACCGCCGGCACAGTGCCCGTATTCGCATGTCCGGAACGCATTCCGCGTGCGGACTGTCACAGCTGTGCGGATTTGTCCGTCACCTCTCGTAACGATTAGTTTCCTCTCCGTTGGCATCGATGCCGGACCGGAGAGTTGAGCGCATGAATTTCGCAACATCCCGTGCCGCGACCGCGGAATATGGATTTCGGCCATGAGCCCCGAGACCCGTACCGCGGCGATCGATCAGGATTCTTCCCACCACACCGAATCGGCTCGCGAAATCCTGGCGCGGAACTTTTCCGGCACGATCGTGTCCTCGTTGCGTACCTTCGGCCGAGCCGTCGGTATGGCGCAGGAATCCGTCGGTGGCGCTGCCTCGGATATGGTGCGCGGCCGCTTCCAAGGGCAGGAAATGCTGATCCAGGCATGGCGGCTGATCACGGTCACCGCCTTCCCGGCCGTACTGATGGCGGTGCCGTTCGGTGTGATCGTCTCGGTGCAAGTGGGCAATCTGATCCACAATCTGGGGGCGGATTCGCTGCTCGGCGCCACCGGCGGGCTCGGTGTGATCAAACAGGGCGCGCCGATGGCCACCGGTTTCCTGCTCGGCGGTGCCGGGGCGGCGGCCATCGCGGCCGATCTCGGTGCCCGCACGATCCGGGAAGAGATCGACGCCCTGCACACCATGGGTATCAGCCCGGTGCACCGGCTGGTGATTCCCCGCATGGTGGCGATGCTGCTCGTCGCGCCGCTGCTGAACATCCTGGTGATCTTCGTGGGCATCGTCGCCGGATACCTCGTGGCGATCGGCGGCCAAGGGGTCACCCCCGGCTCCTACTGGGCGACCTTCGGCTCCTTCACCACGGCAGCCGATGTCTGGATCTCGCTGATCAAAGCCATCGTCTTCGGTTTCCTGGTGGTGATCATCGCCTGCCAGCGCGGGCTCGAGGCCAAAGGGGGCCCGCGCGGAGTCGCGGACGCGGTGAACGCCGCGGTAGTGCTCTCGGTGGTGTCCATCGTGATCGTCAATCTGGCGATGACCCAGGTGACCGCCATGTTCCTGCCCACCAGGCTGGCGTGATGGCGGCGACCTCGTACGTCCCGAAGGGACTGGGCTTCGCCGCGCGCTACTTCCGGCGCGGCAGCCGCGTGCTGCGCGCGGTGGATTCGCTGGGCTTCGTCGTGGTGTTCTGCTGGCAGGTGCTCTCCTCGATACCCCTGGCCCTGCGCCGGTACCGCGGTGAAACGCTGCGGGTGATCACCGATATGACCTGGGGCCGCGGGTCGGTGATCGTCGGTGGCGGCACCGTGCCCATGATGATCGTGCTGGGCCTGGTGGTCGGTGCCTCCATCGGCGTGGAATCCTTCGCCACCCTCGACATGCTGGGCATGGGACCGGTCACCGGGATCGTGTCCGCCTTCGCGACCACGCGGGAACTGGCGCCCATCGCCGCCGCCGTGGGCTTCGCCGCGCAGGCCGGCTGCCGGATCACCGCGGAGATCGGTTCGATGCGGATCTCCGAGGAGATCGACGCCATCGAGGCGCTGGGGCTGCGATCGGTGCCGTTCGTGGTGACCACCCGGGTCGTCGCGGGGGCGATCGCCATCGTCCCGACCTTCCTGATCGCTCTGATCGGTTCGTACTTCGCCTGCCGGGGCCTGATCACGCTGGTGCACGGCCAGTCCGCCGGGGTCTACGACCACTACTTCTTCCAGTTCATCTCGGGATCCGACATCCTCGCGGCCACCGTGAAGGTCGCCGTGTTCGGCACCGTGGTGATCTGCGTGCACAGCTACTACGGGTTCTTCGCCACCGGCGGACCCGAAGGAGTCGGTATCGCCTCGGGCCGGGCGGTCCGCGCCAGTTTCGTCGCCATCATCGCCATCGACATGGTCCTGACCCTCGTGCTGTGGGGATTCGACGCGGCGATCAGTTTCACGGGATAGGGACAGATGCCGAAGTACGGAATGCCCGGGGTCGCCGCCGATCCGCGCGGTGCGCGCCGCGTCGGTGTGCTGGTACTCGCGGTGCTGGCGGTCGTCGTGCTGGCCGGATACGGCTGGCGCGCGATGACCGCCGACGAAGCACTACGGGTCGCGCTGCGCACCGAGCAGATCGGCGACGGGGTGGTCGCCGGGACGCTGGTGCGCGTGGACGGGGTGCGGGTCGGGTCGGTCACCGGTATCACGGCGGCCGGTCGCGGCACCCAGGAGATCGCCCTGGACCTCGACGGATCCCGCCTGCACGGGATCGACGACAGCCTGCGGGTGGACTACGCGCCCGCCAACTTGTTCGGTATCAGTGAGATCGAACTGCTACCGGGCGCCGGTGGTGCCCCGCTGCGCTCGGGGACCGTGGTCGATCTGACCGGCCGGCGCGCCGCCGAGGTGTACGACGCGACCATGGGCGCGCTGCTGCGCAGTCTGTCGCAGACCGGCGAGACCGTGTTCACCCCGGATATGGCGATGGTGATCTCGCAGGCCGCCGCGGATGTCAAGGCGTTCACCCCGCTGGCGGAGGCGTTGATCACCGCGGGACGGGTGATCGCCGACCATCAGTCGATGCCGTCGAACGAACTGGTCGGGCGGCTGGGTCCGGCGTTCCAGGGCGGTGGCGAGTTCGCCGGCGCGACCATCGAAGTACTCGACCAGATCGTCGGTATCGAGGTGCTGCGCAACGACCGGGCGGATTTCGATGCCGGTGTGGAGGCGTTGACCGGAGATATCCTGCCGGGCCTGGCGTCCACCGTGGACAGCGCCGGTCAGCTGTCCGGCTACACCGATATGCTCGCGTCCACGGTGAACCTGCTGGCCCTGGCCGTTCCGGATCCGCAGCGTTCCGCCACCGAGCTGCGCACCCTGCTCACCCGGCTCGGGGTGGCGTTCCGGGACGGCCCCGACGGCCCGGTGCTGGACCTCGAAGTCGAATTGGACGGTGTGCGATGACCGCGCGGCGCGCCGCGTGGCGGCTGACTCTCTTCGCCGGGGCGATGGCCCTGGTGCTGGCGCTGGTCATCGGCGCGATCGAGCGCCCGGTAGACGGGGGGACCGAAACCCATCACGCCCTGTTCACCGACGCCAACGGGCTGAAGACCGGTGACGATGTGCGTATGTTCGGCGTGCAGGTGGGCAAGGTCGAGGCGGTGACCCTGGAGGGTGACAAGGCGAAGGTCCGGCTCACCGTCACCACCGACACCCCGGTCTACGACAACAGCACACTGGCCATCCGGTACCAGAACCTCACCGGGCAGCGCTATATCGATCTGCAGCAGCAGCCGAACCCCGGTACCCCCCTCGCCGCCGGTGCCGATATCGGGCCGGAGCAGACCGTTCCGTCGTTCGATGTGACCAGCCTGTTCAACGGTTTGCAGCCGGTGCTGGCCACCTTGTCGCCGGAGGCGCTCAACCAGCTCACCGAGAGCATGCTCGCGGTGATCGAGGGGGACGGGGCCGGGATCGGGCCCGCCCTGGATGCCATCGGCACGCTCAGCGAATACGCTGCCGACCGCCAGCATGTGATCGGCACCCTGGTCCGGAACATATCCGATCTGGCCGACCGGGTAGGCGGCCGTCTGTACCATCTGGTGCCGCTGCTGGCCCGGCTCACCGATATCTTCCAGGCCCTTCAGCGCAATGTCGGCGGTCTCGCCGATTTCGCGATCAGCGCGCCGTCGGTACTCGAACCGGTGGACCGGCTGCTGGCCGCGCTGGGGCTGAGCCCGGAGATGGGGCCCGATATCGATGCCATGATCCGCGGGCTCTTCCCCGACCCGCGGCAGGCCGTGGAGGTATTCGGCCGCCTGCCCGGATTGCTGGCCGCGGTGGATACGGCGTTTCCGCGCACGCCGGCGGGGTTCCGGCCCGAATGCAGCAGGGGCGCGGCCGAGGTTCCGGCTCCGGTGCGGGTACTGATCGGTGGGCAGCAGGTGGCGATATGCAACGGCTGAGCAGAGCGAAGGCGATGCTGCTGCGCTGGTCCGATCGTGAGCAGCCGATCACCGACGAGCCCACGAGACTGCGGAAACAGCTGCGGCTCGGGGTCATCGGTGTCTGCGGGGTGCTGGTACTCGCCGTGGCCGTCGCGGCGCTGTACGTGGTACCGCTCGGGAAGACCACTTATACGGCCGAACTCCGGGAGGCGCAGTCGGTGCGAACCGGCGACGATATCCGGGTGGCCGGGGTGCCGGTGGGTGAGGTGGAATCCCTGGAACTGCTCCCCGATCGCGTGGTCATGCGCTTCACCGTCGATGCGGATGTATTCGTCGGTGACCGGAGTTCCCTGGATATCCGGATGCTGACCCTCGTCGGTGGGCACTATGTGGCGCTGTTCCCGGCGGGAAGCGCGCCACTGGGCGACAAGCCGATTCCGGCCGACCGGGTGCGGTTGCCCTACAGCCTGATGGACACCTTCCAGGACGCCGTTACGCCGCTGCGGGAAACCGACGGCGATACGTTGCGCCGCAATCTGGCCGCGTTGGACACCTCCCTCGACGCGGCGCCCGAATCGCTGCGCAGTGTGCTCGATACCGTCGGGAGTTATCTCGACGCCATCGAACGGCAGCGCACCCAGGTCTCGAACGCCATCGCCACCGCCGACGAATACGTCACCATGTACGACGGCGCGAAAACCGATCTGGGCCGGTTGATGGACAACGTGAACCTCATGGAAACCGTGCTGCTGGGCAAACGGGCCGAATTACGTCAGGCGCTGGCACTGCTGGCTTCGGTGGTGCAGCGGGTGACCGCGCTGGCTCCGGCCTGGGAGCAGACCCTGCGGCCGGCGGTGCAGCAGCTGGCCGACGCGCTGCCGCGGCTGCGGGAATACGGCGACCGGCTGGAACCGATGATCGTTTCGGCGCAGAGCCTGAGCGCGAAACTGCGGGAGCTGGTGGGACCGGACGGCGGGGTGCGGATCGACCATTCCGCAACCACCGTGCCCGCACCGGGCCTCGACCCGGGTGCCGTGGTCTGCGTTCCTCTCCCCGGGAAGGTGTGCTGATGCTGAAACGGGTACTGGCCGCACCGGCGGTGATGTCGGTGGCCGGGGCGGTGGTGGTGGCGCTCGCGGTGACCGCCGCGTATGTGATCGCCTTCGAACCGCTGGAGAAGACCCGGTCCTACTGCGCGATCATGCCGGACAGTATCGGCCTCTACCAGGGCAACCAGGTTTCCATGCGGGGTATCACGGTGGGCACGGTGACCCGGATCGCCCCGGAGGGCGCGAAGGTGCGCGTGGACTTCGAGGTGGACGCCGACCATCCGGTGTATGCCGACGCGGGCGCGACCACGGTTTCCGACACCGTGGTGGCCGACCGGGAACTGGCCGTGCTCTCGAGTGGGCAGTCGACCGAGGAATGGGATTCGGGGCAGTGTCTCACCAAAACACTGACCCCCAAGAGTCTCACCCAGACGATCACCGCGCTGGCCGAGCTCTCCGATCAGATCGGCGGTACCGCCGCGCAACCGAACGCGCTGGCCGGCGGGCTGGACGCGCTGGACACGGCGTCGGCGGGTACCGGCCCGCAGATCAACCATCTCATCACCCAACTGGGCCGGGTGCTGCAATCCCCGGATGCCGATATCGCCCATCTGGCCGGGATCTTCGATGCCTACGCCTCGGTATCGAACAAGGTCGCCGCACACTGGGGTGATCTGAAAGCGATGCTGACCCGGCTGGCGCCCACGCTGAACCAGGCCCACAGCGAACTGCTGACTCCCGGGATCGCCCTGTTCGACGGTCTGCGCGAGATACTGCCGATGCTGAACGACCTCACAGTGATCCTCGCCGATCCGCTCATGTCGACTCTCGACAATCTGGTTCCGCTGGTGAAACTGCTGCGCGCGAATGTGGGGTCGCTGAGCGATATCGTGGCCACCACCCCGGTGCTGGCGTCGGCATTCCGCACGGTCGCCGACCCGGCGACCGGTGCGCCCGGGCTGACCTACGCTCCGCCGAAAGTCGCGATACCGCAGGAGAACGCCGAGCAGGTGTGCGCGGCGGTGAACGCGATCGCTCCCGGCCGCTGTGCGGGCGCGGGGAACGGCATGGTGGATCTGCACCTGGTGCAGCTGGTTCTGGGATCGGTGGGTGCGCGATGACGGCGCGGATCGGTATCGACCTCGCCCGGTTGCGGCGTGGGCTGGCGGCCTGCGGGCTGGCCGCCGCGCTGGGTATCTCGGGTTGTGCGTTCGATCCTTCGGATATCCCGGTGCCCGGAGCCTCGGTCGGTGGCGGCAGCTACCCGCTGCGGATCGAATTCGCCAATGTGCTGAATCTGCCCGCGCGGGCGAAGGTGATCGCCAACGGCGCGCAGGTCGGCAATGTGGAGAAGGTGGAGGTGGTCGCGGGCGACGCCGCCGGGCCGGGTTATGTCGTCGTCGATATCGAGGTCGCCGATTCGGTGGAGCTACCCACCACCACCGTCGCCGAGCTGCGGCAGAACACCGTGCTCGGGGATATCCACATCGCGTTGACCACCCCGCCCGACGGGTACGGTTCCCTGCTGCGCCCCGGCGATACGATCACCCGGGACCGCACCGAACCACCGGTGCAGCTCGAGGACACGATGGCCGCGCTGGCGTTCTTCGTCAACAGTGGCTCGGTGGGCCATCTGCAGGACATCGTCAACCGGCTCAATTCGGTACTACCCCGGGATCCGGCGGAAACGCAGCGGATAGCGCGGGTGCTGGCCACCGACGCGGTGGATCTGGCGGCGAATCTGGACCAGGTGGATCTGCTGTTGTACGGGATCGCCGCCAATGCCGAGGTGATGCACGGTATCCAGGACGAGCTGGACACTATCCTGCGGCCGGAATCGGTGCGGCAGATGACCGCGGCCACCGAATCCATTACGGGCGTGACCGAGATCTTCGGCGGTCTCGGCCCGGTCGGCGGGTCGCTGGCCTGGCTGGCGCCCCTGGCGCAGTCGGGGGGTGCGGCCGCGGCGGCCTTCGTACCGCTGCTCACCGGGGGGCCGCTGGACCTTCGCCAACCCTCGAATCTGAACCTGCTGGTCGCTCTGCTGCGGGACGAGATCATCCCGTTCGTGGACAACGGTCCCCGGGTGGACATCAGCGGTGTGCACGTCGGAACGGGCGGCTCGTCCACCGACGACCAGGTGGACCGGATCATCGAAACCCTGCGCATGATCGGAGCAGTGCGATGAAGATCGGCCCGCTGGCCTCGCTGAGCGGTATCGCGGCCATCACCGTGCTCGGCGTGAGCTATCTGACCTTCGGTGTGGTGCGCGCGGATCCTTTTCCGGACTATCTGAACGCCTCCCTGGTACTCGACGATTCCGGTGGGCTCGGGGTCGGCTCGCCGGTCCTGCTCACCGGTATCGAAGTGGGCCGGGTGACCTCCGTGGATCGCGTCGCCGACGGTGTGGAAGTCGGCTTCCGGGTGGATGATTCGCATCGGCTGCCCACCGACAGCGTGGTCACCGTGGAGCATCTGTCGGCCCTCGGCGAACCGTATGTGGTGTTCGCGCCCAAGACCGGTGCCGGGCCCTACCTCCAGGAGGGGCAGCGGCTGCGGTCGGCGGATATCCACAGCCCCCTGTCCATTCCGGAGGCGGCGCGGCTGGTCACCCGGACCATGAACCAACTCGACCCCGCCACCATGGGTTCGCTGGTGCGGACGCTGACCGATGCGCTGCAGGGCACCGACGCGGTGCTGCCGGAACTCACCCGCGCCGCGGATCTGCTCGCGGCCACCATCATGTCCAGGGAACCGCGGATCGCCGAACTGCTGGACAATTTCGAGACGGCCGCGGCCGACAGCGACTGGGCCGGTCCCGCCACGTCGGCGGCTGCCGTCGAATTCACTCGATTCGCCGAAGTTCTCGACGCTTTCATCGAATCGGTGGGCCGGTTCACCGGCGCGGAGGGATCACCGGAAACCTATCTGCGGGGTGATGGGCTGGTTCCCTTCCTGGATCGGCTCCGGGCGCTGCTCGACGAGGCCGGGCCGGAACTGGCCGCGCTGCAGCCGGGCCTCGTGCCGCTGGCCGACGCGCTGCGATCGACCGGCCCGCGAATCGATATCAGCAGTCTGATCACACAGGCTCTGCAAGGTACCGACGAGGATTCGGTGCGGGTGCGGGTCGGCGTGCGTTAGCGCGTGCCGCGTCCGAGCTCTCAGGGTGGTCCGTCCGGGGAGCCGGGGTCCGCGCGGTCGAGGATGGCCTGGGTGCGGGCATCGAGATCGCCCAGGGCGGAGAGCAGGCCGAGCGCGCCGAGTTCGAGCGGAGGTTCCTCGGCCATCGTGCGCAATTCGGCCAGTACCGCGTCGATATCGTCGTCGGCGGCCGGACGGCGTTTCCGGGTGGGTGCCGCTACGGGCTGCCAGGCGATGGCCTGCTGCCACCACGGATCGCCGGTGGCCCAGGCCCACAGCGTTCTGCGTACGAGGGTGGCATCGTCGGTGTAGAGCTGGAAGAACTCGTCCAGGTTCCGGTGTTCGAGTTCGAAGATGCCCTCCGGTAATCGGCAGGCGCGAATATGGCACATGGGTGCCCGGGTCACTTTCAGCGCCGGATCGCGGGGGTCCGGCGGTGTCCGGAGGATCTCGTCGAGGAGGGTCTCGGTGAGGTAGGGCAGGGTGATATCGCCCGTGGTCAACGGGACCCGGGCGGCGCCGCGCGGGTTGTAGAGGTGGCGGGTCGCGACATCCAGGACGGCCAGGTCACGGTCCGCGGTGAGGGCCAGCAGGGCGCGCAGACAGTCGAACCGGTCGTCGACGGTGGCCTCCAGCAGCGCACCGCGCCCGTCGGGGCGGCGATACACACGTAAACCCGTGCCGGACCGGTGGATCAAGGTGCAGACGACCCCCACCGCGGGCAGCGGCGGGGTCGGCTGGGGCGCGCCGGCCAGGGACAGGTACCGCTCGTATGCCCGCTCGGCCGATTCGAGCCCGGCCGCGGGCAGTACGGCGAAAAGAGAACTCACCCGCCAAGTAGAGCAAAATATCCGACCCGTCGCTTGTTCACTTCCGGGAAATGTCGCCGCGGCAAGGTTTTTCGGGGCGAAAAGGATCGGAATGCCGACCGTGGGCCGACCGGATCGGAGGTGACGGTAGGTCGGTGTTCCGGTGTGCGCGGCGCTGCGCTGGGATAGGACCTCAATTCGGCACGGCGTAGAGATAGAGCAGGACGATGGTGACCGCACCCATCAGGGGCGTGAGCACCCAGGTCTCCACTTTGTTTCCTGTGCGGGAGATGATCGGCACGGCCAGACGCGGTTTCAGCGGCCAGAACAGCGGGCAACCGCGCTCGGTGAGGCAATCCCCGACGATATGGATGAGCGCGCCCAGGCCGAGCGCGAAGGGAAGCCAGTAGGGGGAATCGGGCAGCCAGCGGTCCATGAGCACCGTTCCGCCGCCCGCCAGCAGCACACACAGGCCCCAGGCGCGGAACGAATCACCCTTCGGCGTCAGATGCAGGGCCCGGATTCCGAACGCCAGCATGACGAATACGACACCCAGCGTGAAATAACGGCCCAGATAGTGCACTCCGGCCCAGGTGGCCCAGCCGGCCAACAAGACGAACAGCAGGCCGTGGGTACCCTTGCGGTGCCCTCCGGAGATCGCCGCGACCCCTTTCGCCACGGCATTGCTCACCGGGCCCAGCGAATCCCCGATCGTGCCGTTGGGATGGTCGATATCCGGTAGCAGTGCCGCACCCGCGGTGATGAGGGCGCCCAGGATCAACTCCAGCGCGCTGACCTCCACGGGGCCGCGCACGAATTCCATGACCGGGACGGGCACGACGGTCGCGGCGGTCACGAACGCCAGAGCGCCGCTGGTGGCGTGGGAATGGCCGAGCAAAACACACTCTCCCGGTATCGAACGGACGTAGCGATCCAAGGTAGCAATCGATTCCGACACCCCGGACGACGTCCCCGGATGCGAGCGACGCGCCGACGTGCGCGAAGCACGTGACACGCCGCGGTGACGCGGAACCGGCGAGCGAGTCCTGTACCGCGCGAGATATCGATGCGATGCTGTCGCGACCGGACCGCGGGCAGCGGTGCGGTTCATACAGGGGGCGTAGTGATGGCTGATTTCCGGCCGGTGCTGTATCGGGTACCGGTGTTCGAACCGTTCGTGGGGCCGGTCGGCGGGCAGACGCCCGTGCCGGACTCGCCGGTACGGCCTGCCGCGGAGATTCCGGGTGCCGGGGGCTGCCGGGGCGATGCGGGTGCCGGTGGAGTGGGCGAGGGGACGAGGAGCGGGGAACCCGCGCCCCCGCGGCGGCCCCCCGGCTCGGCCGCCGCGAGCGCGAACGCCGTGCCCCGGGCGGCAACGCGCACGGCAACGGCCACGGCGCCGGGATGCGGAAACCGCCCGGACCGTCGGTCACTGCGCCGCAACCGCAGCGCACCGGCCGGGGTCGGCCGCCTCCAACGGGCCGGGCATACGGCCGCCCGCCCCACCGCGCCGGACGGGGCGCGGGAATTCGCCGGGAAAGCCCTGCGCGTCCTGCTGGAGGTACTGGACCGGCGGCGTCCGGTCGCCCAGCTCGGCGCCCTCTGCACGCCCGCTCTGGTCTGTGCCGTGGGCTCCTTGGTCGCCCACGATCATGTGCCCGGCCGGGTTCTCGGCGCCGCCGTCCCCGCGGGTATCCGCTTGTTCCCGGCCGGGGAGCACGCGGCGGAGCTGGTGGCCATGTACCAGCGCGGC
The DNA here is from genome assembly GCF_977089955.1 of Nocardia sp. X0981. Taxonomy (NCBI): domain Bacteria; kingdom Bacillati; phylum Actinomycetota; class Actinomycetes; order Mycobacteriales; family Nocardiaceae; genus Nocardia; species Nocardia sp. X0981. Next base: position 2,604,341 of record NZ_OZ372435.1, read on the forward strand.
CCCCGCCGGCTCGCCGTCGCCGGCCGCCTGGAACACGGCGCCACGGGCTGGAAGCTGACCGCCCTGCGGATCATGTGAACCCGGCCGCGCCGGTATGCGGCACACCGCGCCGCTCGTCTCGAGGTCGCAGCACCACTACCGCTGTTCCGCGGGCGAGCACGGTTGTCGCACTGGGCCCGAACAAGGAACGGAAGGTGTCACTGAAATGGCCGCCGGTGGAAGGCCCGGCCCACCGGAGGCGGCGACTCTCAGGACGGCTCGGCGTAGCGGGTGGCGATCGTGGCGGCGCGGTCGCGCAGGGAAGTGCGCAGCGACGGTGGGGCCAGGGCTTCCGCGTCCGTGGTGAGCTGCCACAGCGCCCATTCGGCGTGTCGCGAATCCTGGAAGGTCACCTCCAGCCGCAGCCAGCCGTCGGTATCGGGCTCTTCGCTGCGGACGGCCAGGGCGGTGCCCACCAGCTCCTCCCGCCGCGCCGGATGCACCCGTACCAGCACGGCGAGCTGGTCGCCGCCGGTCCGGAACCGGATGCTGCGTTCCTGCCAGGCCCGGTCCAGGTCGATCCGGTCCGGTCGCTGTGCCGATTCGGGGAGTTCCTCGGCGGCCAGTACCCGCGACAACCGGTAGGTGCGCTCCGCACCGGATCTCGTGGCCAGCAGATAACCCTGGTCGCGGACGACGACCAGGCCGAGCGGGTCCACCGTGCGCCACTTCGGGTCCCGGCCGGCGGCAGCGTAGTGGATGCGTAGTTTGTTGCCGGCGAACACCGCGCGCCGGATCTCGGCCAGTATGTCGCCGGGCACCTCCTCGGTGACCAGCCGGCGCGACAGCAGATCGGTTTCCGGGTCGATGAGCAACCGCTCGGCCACCTCGGCGGCGGTGTTGCGATAGCTTTCGGGCAGCGCGTCGACCACCTTGAGCATGGCCGATGCCAGCGCCGAGCCGAGACCGAATGCCTGGGCGCCGCGCCGCGAGCCGGCGATCAACAGGGCCAGTGCCTCGTCGTGGTTGAGCCCGGTGAGTTCGGTGCGGAAGCCGGGTAGCAACGCGAAACCGCCGTGCCGGCCGCGTTCGGCGTAGACGGGGACCCCGGCGGTGGACAGCGCCTCGATATCGCGCAGCACGGTGCGGGTGGAGACCTCCAGTTCGTCGGCCAGTTCGGCCGCGGTCAGCCGGCCGCGCTGGCGCAGCAGCAGCACCAGTGACACCAACCGATCGGCGCGCATCGGAAAACCCTATCGAATACACGACACAGGGTGTCGTAATTCCTTGGGAGGCTGCTCCCGCGGCGTCACCAGCGGCTGCCGGGCCGAGGGACGTCCGTATTCCGACGAAGCGAATGGAGCTGATGTGGTAGTGGAACGAACGGCGGTCAACCCGGTGACGTGGTCGGTGGAAATGGGGTTCAACCAGGGGGAGCTCGTTTCCGGGCACACCCGGACCCTGTACTGCTCCGGGCAGACCGCGATGGACGCCGACGGTAAGCCCCAGCACGAGGGCGATATGGCGGCGCAGTTGGCGCTGAGCCTCGACAACGTGGAGGCCGTGCTCGGCGAGGCCGGTATGTCGCCGGCGAACCTCGTGCGGCTGAACGTCTACACCACCGATGTCGATCTGCTGTTCCAGCACTACGGGGTGCTGGCCGCGCGGCTGGCCGCTGCCGGGGTGGCCCCGGCCACCACGATGCTCGGGGTGACCCGGTTGGCGATCCCCGGCCAGATGGTGGAGCTCGAGGCGACCGCCGTCGCGTGATGCCGCCGCGCCGCCTCCGGTAGGTCCGCCGGAGGCGGCGAACGGGGGAGAACGACCGGTGGGTGCCCGCTTTGTCCTGATCCGGTGTGCCTTTACGCTGCTCCTTTCCGGATATGAGGTGGAGCGGAGGACGCATGGTCGGCGAAGGTGTGGCGGTCGGACGGAAGCGGGACGCCTCGGCCACCAGGGCCGCGATCCGGACGGCGGCGCGGGAACTGTTCGCCGAGCGAGGATACGAGCGCGCGACGGTGCGCGATATCGCCGCGCGGGCGGGAGTCAATCAGGCGCTGCTGTTCCGCTATTTCGGGAGCAAGGACGATCTGTTCCGGGCGGCGATGACCGGCCGGGGCCGCTCGGTGCTGGATTCGGGGCCTGCGGAGACGCTGCTGTCGCGATTACTGGAACGCGCGCTGGAGGAGTCGGCCGCGGATTGGTTACAGGCGGCGCTGCGGTCCAGCGGGCACGACGAGGCCGCGTCGGTGATCCGCCGGGAACTGGGGGAGGAGTACATCCGGGCGCTGGCCACACTCACCGATGCCGCGGACGGCGAATTGCGTGCGGATCTGCTGCTGGCCTGGTTGCTGGGGATCGGACTGGTGCGTTCGGTGCTGCGGCGGGAGCCACTGGCCGGTGCGGAATCGGCGGAGGTGGCCGAGTATGTGCTGCGTGCGGCGGGTGTGCTGCTGGAACGTAACGACGCGAATTTCCCTCCGGCGTCACCGCGCCGGGTGTCGGCGCTCGCCGGAGCGTGGTCGGCCCTGGGTCGGCCGAGTGCCGACCGGACGATGGTGATCGCATGCCGAAGGGGGTGGGCCGGGAGCGCCTGTGCATGCCGGTTGTGCACCGGGTGGAATCACCGGCGGTGTGGATACGGATTACGAACGGTCGGGATATGTTCTGGGAGATCCGGATTCGGGATCGGGTGGAGGGTCCGCGGGTCACTTATGGGGCAGATCTTTCCCGGTGATCGCGCGATCTTGCGGACGATATGAAAGTCGGTGGCTGTAGGCGCGTTCGATTCAGGGCACCTGAGTTATCATGCGGAAGTGATGTTTCCTCGACCGTGCCCGTAGCCGATGTCGGGAGCCACAAGGGTCATGGGCGAAATAGCCGGCCGGATCAAAAAAGCCCTCGGGGACAGTTCGAAAGCTTCCCGCGACGAATATCGCGGTAAAACGGGTGACGTGCGCCGCGGGATGAACGCGCACTCGGGTCAGCAGGCGGACTCGGCGAAAAAATTAGATGAACATTCGTCTCGCGAATCCGCCGATCCTCCGGTGCGAGATCCCGAGTTCGGCATCGAGCGGTACCGGAGTTCTCCGCCTTTTGTTACTACGCCGATGCGTGTGAAATATGAAGGAGAGAACAAGCTGGGCAATAAAATATGGAATGGGGAAGCGGTTAAATACTATGACGAACGAGCGCGGCAAAAATTTCTACTGACCGTACGCGAAGGGAAGGTCTACGATGCCACGGGTAGGCTGTTCAACACGACCGGCCTCGGTAGGAGGGGGGACGGTCATATAATATTCGTCATGGACCGGAACGGTCGCATTTTTGCATCCAAGTACGACAATCCTGGTGAGTTCCACCATTCCAGCCTCGTCGCCGGGGAGCCTGTGGCGGCGGCGGGAACCATTCATGTCGAAAATGGAGTGCTTCAAGGTATGCGCGATGCCAGTGGTCACTACAAGCCGCGGAGATCGTTCACCTTGCAGGCGATACATCACTTACGTAGCTCGGGTGTAGATATAACGCCGGAGCAGGTCTACTTCATCGCCGAAAGGTAGTCGTCGTCATGGATTCGGCACCGTGGAACGGTCTCGTCACCGCTATCTTGTACACGGTGGAGTACAGAATGGCGCCGGGCCGTGTTTCAGCGGGAAAAATTGCCACCGACCTCGTGGAGAACCCGCTGTGGAAACTGAGCCCCCGGGACGAGTACGAGATACTGAGCGCGGGCCTTTCGTCCGGGCTGCCCGTACCGAAAGTTGTGGACTCCCAGCGGAGTGATGAGGAGATCCGCGGCTTGCTGGCGGAAGTAATAGAAGGAATGGACAGTCTCCGCCCCTGGCCCCGGCCGCCTTTCGAACGCTTACCCGAAAATCGTTTGAACGATTTTATTTCGGTTACCCCGATCGCATCTACAGAAACTCCGGTGAATGATCTGGAGGCTCATTTGCGGAGCGTGTTCGACTACAGGCAGGATTATGGTGAGTTCCTGTTGATTCGCCTCCGATCCGGCTTGGAGATAGGTTTTCTCCACCCCTTCTCCGCGGCGCCCGGCCACACGATCGTCGCCAGTGCGAACAAGGACTCGGGCTTGTCGGCGCAGGAGGCGGTACGAGAACTCGCGATATCGACCGGCTTGGCGTGGGAATCGTTCGACATGCGCTGAACGTGGGTACGAATCCGTTCCCGGCCCGAAGGAAACGTAGGCGGCCTCAAACCGGCGGTGTGCGGCGCGCGGCGCGGCCGGACGACCGCTGGACCACGGTGACGGCGTGCTGGAGACGGTGGGTGAGCTCCTGCGGGGTGCCCGGAGCGAGGGTGAAATCCTCACGGGAGTGGTTGACCAGCAGGTAGCGGCCGTCGTCGGGGAGATAGTCCATCCAGTGGAAGCCGTTCGGATTACCGGTGGGGCGGGCATCGATGGCGGGGCCGGCGAAGACGCCGATCTCGCCGATACCGGAGCGGGGCCGGCGGATGATCCGGTTGATCTCCTCGGTGCGGGAGACGCGGGTCGGGTGCCGGGTGTATTCGGCCCGCCCGATATCGGCGCGGCTGCCGCGGACGGTGGCGTAGCGGCCGGGGGCGCAACGCGGCAGGGACGAGACTACGTAGGCGGCCAGTTCGTGAACCGGGAGGGAAATCAGGTGGATATCGCCGCCGTACTCTTTGGTCGGTCCGGGCTGCTGGATCGCGACAGTGGCCGATTCTCCGGCGAGCCCGGCGTGCACCCGGACCACCCGTGCGAAACCGCGGTCGTATATTCCGTGCACCTCGATCCGCGCCTGCGGTTCCAGGAGGGTACGCAAAGCGGTGAACAACCGCTCGTCGGCGAGCCGGGACAGCCGCTGTGCCGCCGATACCCGCACCCGCTCGTATTCGTCGGCGGTCGGGGGAGTTTCGGTGGGTCCGAGGGGCAGTACCCGGATCGGGTACGGTAGCCGGTCCCGGCCGAAGGCGTTCACCGCCTGAACGAACATCTCCCCGTCCAGGCGCCACCGCAGCTCGTTCACCCGCCGATCACCCCGCCCGGCGGCAGCGCCGGTGGCTGGGTGCCGAGCAGTTCGCTGCCCCGGTCGTACACCAGGTAGTCGGGGGTGTTGTGCTCGTCCTCGTCGTCCCGGTTGGCGCCGCGGGCGCCCGGCGACATCATGCCGGGAAAACCGGTGCGCCCGGTCCGGCTGTTGGTGGTGGCGGCGGTGGTACCGGCCGGAGCCGCGGTCGTCTTGTTGTTCGGGGCGCCCTGCACCGTCTGCCCCGGCACGAACGGTGCGGTGGTCTGCGGGGTGCCCGACGGTGTTCCGGACGGTGTGCCGGGGGTCGTGGTGCTCGGCGTGCCCGTGGTGGTGAGCGACGGGGTGGTGGGTGTGGTGCTCTGCGGTGTGGTCGCCTGCGGTGTGGTGCTCTGCGGGGTCGTGGCCTGCGGGTCCTGCTGCCCGGACGGCTGTTGCTCGCCTTCCGGATTCGCACCGGTCTCGCTATTCGTACCGTCGTCGGTGGTGGTGCCCTGGGGGCGGGTGCCGAGGTCGGGCGGCTGTGAGTCGCCGCCGGTGGGCCGCCCCGAACCGCCCGGCCCGCCGTCGTTCACGGGTTTCTTCGGCTCCGGCAGGATCGGGGTCTTGCTGTCGACATCCGCGGCGCCGGGCTCGTAGTAGGTGGTCATCACCCAGCGGGCGGTTTCCTGGGCTTCGTCGGCGCGGTACTGCGGGGTTTTCAACACGTCGTCGAGCGGCAGCATATTGATGAGGTTGTCGCCGATGGTCACATCATCGGGTTCACCGACCGACGCCTTGGCCTGGGCGAGGTGGCCCTCCATCAGATCGAGTCCGTGCGCGACCATTTGGAAACTCGCGGCGAGGGAAGTGAACGAAGTGCAGAACTCTCGAACCCCGGCGACGGCGGCCGCCCCGGACTGCCCGTTCCAGCCCGCTTCCAGATCGGCGTTCACGCCGTCGAGAAATTCTTTGTTCGCCGCACGAGCCTCGTTCGTCAGGCTCCGCCATGCGCTTGCCTTATCACTGATCAGCGTGGAGTTGACATCCTTCAGCGCATCCCAGATCTGCTGATGCGTCATGGCCGGGAAACCGTCCTTCTCGAGGATGGCGGGTGGTGCGAAGTCACCACCGAACTCGCTCACGAGACCGGACCATTCCCCGCCTACAGCGGCACGATCCTGGTTCCACGTGTTGTTCTGGTCTTCGGCGAGCCGGGTATCGTCATCCTTGTTCTTCCTGGCTTCGTCGGGCCCATCGAGAACAGGCTCGACGACGAGACGGCCCACCTGCTCGAGCCATGCGGGGAAATCGACCACGGCTAGACCCCCGCGCTTCCGAGTGCCTGCGAGGTGGAGGTGTCGGTCTCCTCGATGGCCTTGGCGGACAGTTCGAACGTCTGCTTCATCAGGGTGACGATATCGATGGCGAGCTTCAACCGATTGGCGGCGGAATCAGCGTCATCCACCGCCTTGCCCACGAACTTGTTGCGGAGGGCAGTAGCCGACTTCAGAGTGCCGAAACCCTCGATGAAACGGAGTTGGTCAGTGCCCAGGAGCATATCGTCGAGTCGATTGATGAAAGCATCGCAGCGGGCCACCAGCTGTTTACCCAGGTCCACGTCCATTCGGAGTTCTCCGCTTTCGGCCTGGGTCTTCAGAGCCTGCCACTGCTGCAGCAAGGCGGCCTGCGACTGAGTCTGTTCGGTCACGGCATCATCCCCCTATTGGTTCACCGTAGTAACCGGAAGAGCTTCATCTTCAGAGCTCGTACTACTCGGGGAGGTAGGGCTCGAGTATCTGCGCATGCTGGACCGCCAACCCGCACGGTGGGGATTCCGGGAGCGAATCACGCTGGCTATAACGCCAGTTGACATAGACGGTGAGCATCCCCTTTTGCATCGGAAGGCTCACGTAACACAAGCGAATCGGATCTTCCCCGCTGTTCTGGTAGAAGGTCGATCCGGAACGACCGTTGATCTGTACCGGCCGGATCCCCGTTACCGATGTGTTCTCGCGCAAGTCTTCCTGCGTGAAAGCCGTTGCGCCGACTCCGATCACATAGGGGTCATCGACCGAGTCCCATGAGCACATGCGCCACGTTGCCCTGTCACCGGGTGCATCGAAGTTCGTGCTCTTACCAGCCGGGTCTGCTCCGGTAGCGCGTAGAGCTTCCTCTGACAGTTCCGAGCACGGATTCCATTCGACGACCTGTTCTTCGTCGGTGGTGGTTTGCCCTGCTGTCGATGTCTCCCCTCCGACAGTGACCCCGCACCCGGTGGCCAGCCATAGTGCTGCTGTGGCGGCTATCGTATGCCCCGCTACCCCCACGTAAGCTCTTCTGGCGGTACGCATGCCCCTCCTGATACGACGTGTGAACCATCCACACGAACCGGTTCTCACCTTACCGGTTCGTCCTGCGAGGCGAGCCTGTCCCCGCAGGACGAAGACCTCATGCCGAAAGCTGAGTGAACCTCCCTTCCTGGATCGCGGCGGTGAATGCCGACCACTCGTAGGGGTCGAAGGTCAAGGTGGGACCAGGGTTTTTCGAATCGCGGACCCCTACCTGGTCAGCGTCGAGCCAGGCGACCTCGACACATTCCCCGGCAGGGGTGCTCCGGGATGATTTGAACCAGAAAGGGCCGGTCGGATCGTTGGTCATCGCTCGTACCTCCTTGCGACCTGTCGGAGCAGGTCTCTCGATGGCTGCTCTTCCAGTGTGGCGGAACGAAGCGACTCATGGATCTTCCGGTAGATCTGCAGGTCGGATTCGCTTTCCAAGAAAATGGTTCCAGTAGTGGTTTCGTTGTAGACGATCGGCGGCTCCTGCCGGTACTCCCCAGAATCCGAGGGGAAGTCGAGAATGATGTATGGATGGACCGGATACCAGGTTCCGGGGAACCCAGCGGTGAATGGCAGAACTCGGACCGTGACGTTGGGCCGAGTGCCCATATCGGCCAAATGTCGAAGTTGGGCAGCCATGATCGAATCCGAGCCCACTCTGGTATGGAGTACGCATTCATGGATAAGGAACTCTGCGGATATCGGTTTATGCTGCCTGGTGAGGAGGGAGGCTCTGCGCATTCGTAGAGACACGCGGCGCTCGGCGTCTTCTTGGGTATCGGTAGCGAAGAAGGGGATTTCAATTCTCCGCGTGTAATCGAGCACCTGCAGCAATCCGGGCACGATCAGCGGTTGATAGATGGACAGATGCGAAGCGCCGGATTCCAAGTCCAAGTATGTGTCGAACCCAGCCTTGACCAAATGCCGTGAGCCCATCCACCATGACTTCGTGGCGGATTGCTGCGCCAGTACTTTCAGGGCATCGATCTGTCCCTCGCTGAGTTCGTACAACCGTCCGAACCCCTCGACGTCCCGGAGCTTGACCTTCTCGTTGTGCCCCTTCTCGATGCGGATGACCGAGGTCTTGCTCATCTCCATCTCCGCCGCCGCCTGTTCGAGGGTGAACCCCGCCCCCTGCCGCGCCTCGCGGAGGGCGCGGCCGAGTTGCCGGCGGGGCAACGTCGAACCGGGCTGATCTTCTCTTGCCATAACTCCCCTTCCCCTGGTCGGTCCGGAACGGCCCAGGGCGCGGTCCGATTCGGACGTTTTCCACGGCCGTACCGGACCGGACTCTGGATGATTTACCGACTTGAATTCGACTGTCTTGCTTAGTTTTACGAACCCGGCATGCGGTGAGCAACATAACCATATGCCCGAGCGACACGGAAGCCCGCCGACAGATGATTCGCAAATGCGCCGCGAACGGCCGGTGCGTACGAGGAGTAGGAAGAATGGCGTCGTTCTGCCGTTGACGGCGGCCGGTATACGACGACGCCCGCGTGAGAATTCCACGGCGGATATTCCATTCGGGGCACTCCGGCGTACCGAAGTGAACGGATGGTGTGCGTACTGGCAGTCGGGACGAGAAGGTATACGAATTCTGGAGATTCACGATAGGAGTGGGCAGCGAGTCGATCTGCCCGCTGTGGGCTCCGGTGGTGCCCCCGACCTCGCGGATACGCGGGAACGATTTCCCGACCGCGCCGAGCTCTGGGATGCGATCCGGCACGAATACTGGACCCACGCGGCCACCGGTGCCACCGGATGAGCGAGATCCGCTACCCCGATTCCGAGACCATCGCCGAGATCACCGCCCACTACCTGCTCTCGATGCCCACCGGTTTGATGCCGATGCTGTACGGATTCCGTTGTGACGACACGGGTATCGACGCCGACTGCGCCGCCGTCGATCTCGCCGGTGAGCGGCACGACCACGAACCCAACCCGCTCCACCTGCGCGCCGCGCATCTGCGGGCGGCACTGGGACCCGGCATGTTCGGATTCGGCCTGGTGTTCGTCGTATGCGCCGACCAGCTCGACGACCGTGCCGAGAACCGGCACATCCCGGCCCCGGTCCGGACGGCGGCCGACCGGCTGCCGGGAGCCGGGGATCTCATCGCCGCCGTCGTAGTCGACGCCATGGGGCGGCAATGGTGGGCGGTGGTGAACCGGCACCTCACCGAACTGGACCCGGTGCGCATCCATATCCCCGCCGTCCCGCCCGAGCGGTGGCGTATCCCGCGAACCCTGGAAGCCTCGGTGTGGACCGCCGCCGTAGCGCTCGACGAGAAGAACCATCCGCATCTGCTGCGGTTGAGCGGTACCTCGCGGAGCTGAGCGAACGGTGGGGTGCGGCCGGCTCCGCGAGTGCCGATCCGCGCGGACCTCGCCGTATCGCGAATCCGTAGGATCGGGCGTGGACGCCGGACTGCCGAGGATAGGGGCCGTATGACGAAGACCGCAGTGGTGACCGGGGCATCGTCGGGGATCGGCCGGGCGACGGCCGCGCTGCTGGTCGAGCGGGGATACCGGGTCATCGGAACCAGTCGCGACCCGGAGACCATCGCCGGATCCGCGCGGATCGCCGGGGTGGAGTACCGGGCGCTGGACCTGACCGATCCGGCCGGTATCGAGGAGTTCGGCGCCGGGCTCGGCCCGGTGGACGTGCTGGTCAACAATGCGGGGGAGAGCCAGTCCGGGCCGATCGAGGAACTGCCGGGCGATGCGATCACCCGGATCTTCCAGCTGAACGTCTTCGGCCCGGTGCGGCTGACGCAACTGGTATTACCGGGTATGCGCGAACGCGGGTACGGGCGGATCGTCATGGTCGGCTCGATGCTGGCGAGCTTCCCGCTGGCCTACCGGTCGTCCTACGTCGCCACGAAGGCGGCGCTCAAGGGTTTCGCGGACGCGGCGCGGCTGGAGACCGCCCCGTTCGGGGTGTGGATCACCACCGTGGAACCCGGCTCCATCGCGACCGGTATCGGGGAGCGGCGCACCAAATACATTGCCGAGGATTCGGTTTACGCCGACGACTTCCGGACCATGCTCACCTACCTGGACCGCAACGAGCGGGCCGGAACCGCGCCCGAGCAGGTGGCGGCCACCGTCCTGCGGGCGATCGAGGCGAGGAAACCGAAACCCCTGTACGCCAGGGGCAGCCGGGCGCCGCTGGTGTTCCTGCTGCGGCGGCTGGCACCCGGGTCGGTGATCGAGCGGGTGGTGGCCCGCACCCACGGGCTGCGACGTTGACCCTGCGGCTGCACGTGGGCTGTGCCATGTGGACCCATACCGCGTGGCCGGTCGTCGGCGACACCCTGCGCGGTTACGCGCGCTGGTGCAACGCCGTGGAGGGGAATACGACGTTCTACGCGGTCCCGGCCCGCAAAACCGTCGAAACCTGGGCGCAGCGAACCGGCCCCGATTTCCGGTTCGTCGTCAAACTCCCCCGGACCATCACCCATGAGCGCCGGTTGTCGGGGGTGACGGCCGAACTGCGCGACTTCCTGGACACCATGGCGCCCCTGGGGCCGCGGCTGCACGCGCTGTGGATCCAGCTGCCGTCCTCGTTCGGTCCCGGTGATCTCGGGGCGCTGGCCCTGTTCTGCCGCGGGCTGCCTGCCGGGCTACCGCTCGCCGTGGAGGTGCGCCACCCCGATTTCTTCGTCGACCCGGCCGTATCCGCGCAGCTCGAGCGGCTCCTCGGGCGGGTGGGCGCCGAATGGGTGCCGTTCGACACCACCGTCCTGTTCGCCGCCCCCGCCGCCAGCGCCGCCGAATACGAGGCCAGATCCAAGAAGCCCCGGTTACCGCGCCGGATGAAGGCGCTGACCGCAGCGCCCATCGTGCGCTACCACGGCCGCGACGATATCGAGGCCACCGTCGCGGGCTGGCGGCCGTGGGCCGATCAGGTGGTGCGGTGGTTGCGGGAGGGTCGCTCGCCCACGGTGTTCCTGCACACCCCCGACAATGCCTCCTCCCGCGAGCTCGCCCGCCGCTTCCACGACGAGATCCGCGGCCGGGTGCCCGAGCTCGCACCGCTGCCCGACCCCCGGGACGCGGAGCCGCTGACGCTGTTCTGAGCCGCGAGGAGCGGCCGGACCGCGAGGCGGGACCGCCGCCCGATTCGAAGCGGCGGCGCCGGCCGATCCGCCGTAACGGCCCGGATCTCGGCGCGTCCGGAAGCCGACGTCACGGACACCCGACCGGCTCGACCGCCCTGCGCTGTCGGCCGGTGGCTCGATGCCCGTGCTCACCGGCTGCGGCGCCCGGAGTCGTCGGCGCGAACATCCGGCTACCGAAGTAAATTGATATTTCATAGCCAAATCCGGCCAATCGCCTGCTTTTACGCCTGATTGTGAGCAGGGATTCACCCGGCGTGGTAGAACTTCGAACAGTTCGAAAGGCCGGTGAGCATGAAGACGACTGCCAGGCAACGCGCAGCGCTGGAAATGATCTGCGATACGTTCGTCCCCGGTGACGGGCACACCCTGCCGTCGGCGAGCGAGCAGGGCGCCGTGGACACGGTGCTGCGACTGCTGGCGCGCAACCCGCGAGAAGCCGAGACGAAACAGCTCGCGACGCTGCTCGACATCTGGAACTCCCCGCTGACCGGGCTGCTGGCGGGCTGGGGTCCGCGGCGTTTCGCCACGCTCACCCCGGACGAACGCGAGCGCGCGCTACTGCGCCTCGGCGACTCCCGGATCGGCGCGGTACGGGCGGTGTTCCAGGCGTTGAAACAGGCGTCGATGCTGGCCTACAACATCACGCCCGGTCCCACCGGTGTCCACCCGCTGTGGCGGGAGATCGGCTATCCCGGACCGCCGGGTCCGCTGGAAAACGCCCCGCGACCGGCGCTGAACCCACAGCGGCTCACCGCACCCGAAACCCTGTCCTGCGATGTCGTGATCGTCGGCTCGGGTGCCGGTGGCGGCACGGCCGCGGCGGTCCTCGCGGCGGCGGGACTCGACGTGATCGTTCTCGAACGCGGCGGCTACTACGACGACCGGGATTTCGGCGCCGGTGAACTCGCCGGACTGCAGCAGCTGTACTCGCCCGGTCCGCAGGGCTCCGCCGAGGGGCAGATAACCCTGGTGGCGGGCACCTGCCTGGGCGGGGGCACGGTCGTCAACTGGAGTACCTCGCTGGCCACACCGGATACGGTGCGGGCGGAATGGGCGGGGCTCGGCGCCACCCAGTTCGCCGAAACCGAGTTCACCGAGGCGCTCGACGCCGTACAGCGCCGGCTCGGGGTGAACGACCGCCGCTCCACCCTCTCGGCGCGGGACAGTGTGCTGGAACGCGGGGCGAACGCACTCGGCTGGGACGTGGAACCGCTCCCGCGCAATGTCTCCGATGCCTGCGACGCCGGAATCGAATGCGGCCGGTGCGGCAACGGCTGCCGCGTCGGCGCCAAACAGTCGGTCACCAAAACCTGGCTGTCCGACGCCGCGGAGCACGGTGCGCGCCTGATCGTGGACGCCGATGTACGCCACATCGTGGTGCGGGGCGGCCGGGCCGAAGCGGTAACGGTACGCACCTCCGACGGTGTCGAATTCGACGTGCGGGCCCGCGCCGTGGTGGTGGCGGCCGGCGCGATCCAGACCCCGGCGCTGCTGCGGCGTTCCGGCCTGAGCAACAACAACATCGGCCGTTATCTGCGATTGCATCCGGCCGCGGCGGTCTTCGGGGTGTTCGACGAGGAGATCCGGCCCTGGGAGGGAGGGCTGCAGACCCGTATCTGCCGCCGGCACGCCGATCTGGACGGACACGGGCACGGCGTCATCTACGAGACGGGCCCGCTGCACCCCGGGCTGTCCACCGGGTTCATGAGCTGGCGCGGAGCCGCCGACCATCGCGACACCATGCTGAACTTCGCCCGCACCAACGCCATCGGCATCATCACCCGCGACCGTGACCCCGGGACCGTGACCGTCGACCGCGCCGGTGAGCCGGTGGTGAAGTACCGCCTCTCCGACTTCGACGCCGGACACCTGCACACCGGAATCGAAGGCGCCGCCCGGATTCTCGAAGCGGCCGGCGCGCGGCGCATCTTCTCCGGGCACCAGGCCGGTATCTCCTACCAGCCGGGTGTCCGGGGTTCGCACGACGAGTTCGCCGCGGCGGCGCGGGCAGCGGGATACGGGCCGGGACACTGCTCGCTCGGCGCGCTGCACATCATGGGCTCCGCCCGGATGGGCGGCTCACCGGAGCTGTCCGCCACCGATCCGGACGGCGCCACCTGGGACGTTCCGAATATCGTCGTCGCCGACGCCTCCTGCTTCCCCACCTCTTCCGGGGTCAACCCCATGGTGACGATCGAGGCGATCGCCCATATGAACGCCGGCCGTCTCGCCGCCCGGCTGACATGAACGAGGCGCGGCGCTCAGCCGCCGCGCAGACTGTTCGCGATCGTGCGCAACAGCCCCAGGCTCGCCGTATCGTCGGTGGTATCGGCCGGGGCGCGCACCACCAACCGGCCGTCGTCGACCAGATCACCGATGAGGACCTTGGTGAGCGTGAGCGGAAGACCCAGCTGCGCCGACACCTCCGCCACCGATTGCGGAGTACGGCACAACCGCACGATATCGACGTATTCGGGTTCGGTGCGCTGTAGCGCGAAACCGGTCCGGGCGTCGACCACCATGACATCGAGGGTGAGGTCCGTGCGCGCGGTACGACCCCGGCCGCGGGTCACCGCGTACAGACGTACCACGGGGCCGGCGTCCTCCTCGTCCCACGGATCGTGTGGGCCGCTCACGGCTGTATCGCGCCGTTCGGGTCGGGCCGGGCGTCGACGCCCAGATGGGCACCGACCCGCTGCACCGTTCGATTCATCTCATAGGCCACCATGCCCATATTCGCGGACTCGGCGGCCAGCAGCGCGAGACAGGCGTTACCACCGGCGGCGGTGATGAACAGCACCGCACGGTCCAGTTCCACCACCGTCTGGCAGACACCGCCTGCCTTGAAATGGCTCCCAGCGCTGCGCGCCAGGCTGTGAAAAGACGAGGCCATCGCGGCGAATCGCTCGGCATCGGTGCGATCCAGCCCGTCCGATTGCCCCATCAGCAGGCCGTCGGTGGACAGCAGCACCGCTGATTGGGCATCCGGCAACCCGCTGACCAGTTCTTTCAGCAACCAGCTGAGGTCAGTGCGCGGGGGAGTGGTCATCGTCGCCTTTCTGTTGGATACGCGAGGGTGGGGCCTGATCGGGCCGCGGGTGGCGGCCCGACCGGGTGCCGCCTTCGATGGCGGCCATCAAATTGCGTGCTTGTTCGGGGGTGCGCGCCCGTGGCTCCTCGACGACGGGCGTTTCCACGGCTTCCGGCTCGGCCGATTTCCGGCGCCGCCGCGGTAGCGCCGGGCGGGTATCACCGTCGGGTCGCGGTGGCGCCGGGCGGGCTTGCGGCTCTGTTGCGCCGGACGCGGGGCGCGGGCTCCCGGCGCCGCCGGCCCGCGCGGTGCCGGGCGCCGCGGTATGGCCGGGCTGCTGGGGGAGGTGAACGGTGGGAACCGTGCCCGGTGCGGTGCCGTTGGCCGCGTCGCGCTCACGTTGCCGAGGGAGGCCGGTGGCGGGGGTCGTGCCGGGTGTGGTGCTGGGTGCCGTGGCGCGCTCGGGCTGCTGGGAAGTGCGAGTGGCGGAGGTCGTGCCCGGTGTGGTGCCGTTGGCCGCGTCGCGCTCGCGTTGCCGAGGGAGGCCGGTGGCGGGGGTCGTGCCGGGTGTGGTGCCGGGTGTGGTGCTGGGTGCCGTGGCGCGCTCGGGCTGCTGGGGAGTGCGAGTGGCGGAGGTCGTGTCCGGTGTGGTGGCGGGGGCCGCGGCGAGCTCGGACTGCCGTGGGCGGCCGGGAGCGGACGGCTCGGTGGAGGCGCACGGTTCGATGAGCGTCGCGGGTATCAGCACGACCGCCCGGATACCGCCGTACACCGACTCCGACAACCGCACCGAGACACCGTGCCGCGCGGCCAAAGTGGCCACCACGAACAGACCCAGGCGGGTATCACCGGTGAGGGCCGCCACCCCGAAATCCGGTGGTTCGGCCAGCAGCCGGTTGTGGGCGGCGATCTCCTCCGCGGACATACCCAGGCCCTGATCGGCGACCTCGACCGCGATACCCCGGCCGACCAGCGCCGCCGAAACCTCCACCCGGGATTCCGGCGGCGAGAACGCCGTGGCGTTCTCCATCAGTTCCGCGAGCAGATGGATCAGGTCGGCCGCGGCCTGGCCGGTGATATGCACCTCGGGCACATCACCGGTGTGGATCCGGGTGTAATCCAGGCTTTCCGCCGCCGCGCCGCGGACCAGATCCCACAGCGGAACGGGTTTACGCCAGCGCCGGCCCGGCTGTTCACCACCGAGCACGATGAGGTTCTCGGCGTGGCGCCGGGCGCGGGTGGCCAAATGGTCCAGCTGGAAGAGGAGTTCGAGCTGATCGGCGTTCTCCTCCCGGCGTTCGGCCCGGTCCAGCAACGCCAGCTGCCGGTGCACGGCGAGCTGGTTGCGGTGGGCGATATTGAGGAAGACGGTGCGGAACCCGGCCCGTGTGCGGGCTTCCGCGACAGCCGCCGAAACCGCCGCCACCTGCGCCCGGTTGAATGCGTCGGCCACCTCGCCGAGTTCGTCGGTGCCGAAATCCAGCCGCGCGACCTCCGCGGCCGTATCGATCTCCGCGCCGTCGTCGAGGCGGCGCATGAGATCGGGCAGGCGTTCGTCCGCGAGCTCCAAGGTGGCGTGACGCAACCGCTGCATCCGGGCGATGAACCGGTTGGCCCCGACCAGCGCGGCGATGAACGCCACCACCGTGACGATCAGCACCACGATGCCGGCGATCAGGGACGCCATCGCGGTATCGGTGCCCTCCGCGTGCGCGATGGCGTGCGCGTCCCGGCTCTGGTCCTCCCACAGCTTCAACAGCGCCGAATTGACCTGAGCGGATGTTTCCTGCCACGCGGTCACACTCAGCGGCAGGGCGGCGCTCCCGGACTCCGCGGGCTGCTCTTCGTCGTAATCGCTTTCGGTGGACTCGGCATCGGTATCGCCACTCGGTACCGGACCCCGCAGGATGAGGGCATCGTGCATGAGGGTCAGCTGCCGCCAGGCCGGCGAGTCGGTGATGGCGTGCAACTGTGCCAGCCGCCGCCCCTCCAGGACACGGGCGGCATAGCTCATCTCGCCCCGGAACTCACCCACATGCCGGGTGAACTCGAGCAACTGCCCCGGCGGCAGCTGACCGAGGCGTACGGCCACCACCCCGAGGGTATCGGCCTTGGACAGGGCCTCGGCGGCACGCAGCGGTTCGACACCGTAGCCGAGATCGATGGCTATCCCGGCCTCGGGCGCCACCCGCGCCGCGATCATGGACGCGTCGAAAATGGTCTCGATCACCGAGCTGAAGAACCCGAAGGCCTCCTCCTGCGGTACCGCGCGGGTGTCGATGGCGGTCCGCACCCCGGGAACCCGGTTGTAGAGCGGGCGGAAGGTTTCGATCTCGGCCGCCGAACCGTCGACATCGAGACGCTGGGCGGCCTCACCCTTGGCGATCACCGCCGCCAGCGCGGTATCGGAGCGTTTCCGCGCGTCCACCAGGCTTTCGGCCGCGCTCGGGTCACCCGCCAGATACAACAGCGACAGTCGGCGTTCCTCTTCGAACGCCTGCACCATCGAGATGACCGGTGTGGTGGTGCTACTGACCAGATTCGCCCAGACGGTGGATTTGAGGCTGCTGGTCACCAGATACGCGGCGGCGCCGAGACCGAGGGCCAGGGAGGTGATACTGGTGATCAGCACTATCGAAAGCAACCTGGCCCGGATACTCATCCGGCCGCGCGTGCCGTCCTTGCCGGCACGCAGTGCCCGAAGAAATGATTCGGGGAGATGCCGCCGAATAGCCACAGAAGATCAACTCGCTCCCGGGGATGCGCACGTGCGACACCATCGTGAACGGCCCATCACCCTATGTTCTCGGCATTGCGGTCACCCGGCAATGCGTCCGCCTTCGTTCCAGACACTAACGAAAGCGGCGCGTGAAGTCTCGGAAACCGCTATGGACAAGGGCTTTTCACATTCCCGGGACCGCTTCGTCGTATCCGGCCTCACGCGATTCCGCGGGGCGCACCCATCCGTTTCTCCGCCGCCGCGCGGAAACACAACACCTGCTCCCCGTACCCGGCCAGCGGGCGGGCTTCGGCGGCCTGGCGGATACCGCTGGCCGGTAATTCGGTGAGCTTCGCGAACATGGTGGCGTTACCGAAAGCGGACCGGATCTGGGTCTCCGAGGCGTAATCCGCGCCGTAGTCGGCGAGTTTGCCGAAATCGAGAGGCGCCAGCGGCGTATCCAGGGCGACCGGTTCGGCCGGCCGGCCGAGCGCCGCGTACTGGCCGGCCGCACCGTGCTCGTACCAGCACAATTCGTAGGCCAGATTCTCGGTGCTGGTCACGCTCACCACCGGCCAGTGCTGCGAAAGCGCCAGGGCCAGCGGATTCTTCGCGACGGGTGTCAACTCCCACTTCAGGCTCTTGACCGCCACCCAGCTCCCCGACAACCGCTCGACCAGCACGATGTCCTCGCCGAGTTCGGTCGCCGCGTTGAGCTGCGGATCCCGGGTGCCCCAGTGTGCCTTGTCCACCCCGTAGGCGGTGCGGATATCCACCGGTTCCGCCCCGGCCGCGGTGAAGGCGGCGATGATCGCCGCACGCACCTGCGCGGGCGCGTCGGGTGCCGAGCACAGCACCCCCAGCGCGCCGAAGGAGGAACCGATCTCCACCGGTTTGGCCGGCTGATCCGGCATCGCGCCCGCCGCCAGTGGTTTCAACCCCACCAGCGCCAGATTCCAGTTGATCTCCTCGATCGTGGCCAGATCCCCGGCGCTCTGGTACAGGATCTGCTGCTGGGTGAGATAACCGGCCCGCTCGAGGGTGCGGCATTCGAGTTTGCGCAGAGCGGCCTGGGTTTTCCCGGTGAAACCGATCTCCTCGATCTTCAGCGCCCGTAGCTGCGCCGCCATGGCCGGTGTGGTGAGGGCGGTGTAGCGCTCGCGATACATCGCCACGGCCTGTTTGCGCTGCCGCCCCACCATCAGGGTGCGCAGCAGGGTGTTCAACGTGGCAAGGTATTTCCGGGACTGCTCCGGATCGGCCTCGAACAGTGTGGCGCGGATCCGCACCGCCTCGTCCGTCGCGACCACCGCCGCGCCCGGATCCAACCGGCACAACCACACACCGCATTTCGACAGGCCGTCCGCGCACACCCCCGCCGCGTGCGGGTGATCGTGGGCCACCCGGGTGTAGGCGTTGCAGGCGTCGCGGATGGTGGCGGTGGCGAGTTCGCGATGCCCGATGGCGCGGGCCGCCTGCTCCAGCAGGCGCAACGTGTCCTGGACCTCGCCTGCGAACTGTGCCGAGACCCGGCCGGCGGTGAACCAGCGCAGCCGGATCATCACCGCTTCCTGCGCGGGCTCCAAGGCACCGGCCACCCGGTTGCGTACCGAACCGTCGGTCTGGGTGGCCAGATAGGCCGTGGCGAGTTCACACAGCGTGGCGGCCAGCCGGAGTTCGGTTTCCGCCCTCCGGTCCCGGGCGGCGATCCGCTCCGCGGCCACCCGGCCCTCGATGGCGATCAGATCCATCGCGATCTCAATTCCCGCATCACCTTCCGCGCACGGTCGTCGAGCGGCCGTAGTCCGAGCATTCCCCGGAGAGTTTGCCACAGATGCGGGCGATTCAGCAGGGCTACCGGGGCGTTTGCCCCCGGCGGACGCGCTCAGTCCGCCGGTACGGTGGTGGCGCCCATACCGAGATAGAAGAGCATGACGAGGAACAGGAACCAGCCCGCCCCCTGCCAGATTGGCCAGGCCCCGCTCCGCCGCCAGACCCGGACCGTCTCCACGAAGGCACCCACCCCACCGAGGAACAGCACGGCGCCCGGGCCGAACAGAATCGCGACCTGGGACGGCGCATCACACAGCAGCGATCCGGCGTCCCGGCAGCGTGAAGCGGCCGACCAGACCGCGGTCACCGCGCACACCAGCGCCGCCACGGCGACCACCCCCAGCGTGTAGCGCGCGGCCCGGCGGAAATTCCCGTCGTCGGACCAGCGCTTCTCCACGTCGTTCGTGCCCAGATCTCGCGTCATCACCACCTCCTGACGGCGGTATTACACGGTCCCGGCGTGGCAAACATCGCCGGCTGGTCACGAGTTCACAGGTACCGTTCGCGCAGCTTGCCCTTGACCAGCTTGCCCGTGGGGGTGCGTGGCAGCTCGTCGGCGAAATCGAAGCCGCGGGGCACCTTGTAATGGGCGATACGGTCCCGCAGGTACTCGCGGAGCTCGGCCGCCAGCTCCGCACCGGGTGCCACGCCGGGCGCGGCCTGGACCACAGCCTTGACCGATTCCCCCATTTCCTCGTCGGGCACCCCGATCACCGCCACATCGAGCACCTTCGGATGCAGGGCGAGCGCGTCCTCGATCTCCTGCGGATAGATGTTCACCCCGCCGGAGATGATCATGAAGGCCTTGCGGTCGGTCAGGAACAGGAAACCGTCCTCGTCCACATAACCGATATCCCCGGTGGTGGTCCAGGTGGGATGCCGGGGGTGGGTCGCCTGCTCGGTTTTCACCGGGTCGTTGTGGTAGGCGAAGGGCATCTCGTCGCGTTCGAAGTAGATCGTGCCGATCTCACCGGTCGGCAGCTCCGCGCCGTCGTCTCCGCAGATCTTGATCGTGCCCATACCGGCCACACCCACCGACCCCGGTTTCCGCAACCATTGCTCGCTGTCGATGAAGGTCGCCCCATTGGCCTCGGTGGAGGCGTAGTACTCGTGCAGGATCGGCCCCCACCAGTCGATCATCGCCCGCTTGACCTCGACGGGACAGGGCGCGGCGGCATGGACCGCGACTTTCAGGCCGGAAACGTCGTAGCGGGCGCGGACGGCCTCGTCGAGTTTCAGCATCCGCACGAACATGGTGGGCACCCACTGGCTGTGTGTGACCCGGTAGCGTTCGATAGCGGCCAGGGCGTTCTCGGGATCGAACCGTTGCATCACCACCAGGGTCCCGCCGAGCGCGTGCACCACACCGCCGAAACGCAGCGGTGCGGCGTGATAGAGCGGAGCGGGGGACAGATACACCGAATCGGTGTCGAAACCGTAGAGCGGACCGAAGACCGCGGTGTAGGTGTCGCCGGGGGGATCGCCGACCTGGCGGCCGGACAACGGCTGCTCGATTCCCTTCGGCCGCCCGGTGGTACCGGAGGAATAGAGCATATCGGCGCCGCGCGGCTGGTCGGGCAGCGGTTCCGGCGAAGCGGCCGCGAGGGCCTGCTCGTAGGAGGCGTAGCCGTCGGCCGCGCCGTTGTAGGCGAGCCGCGACTCCACCGCGGGAGTCTGCGCGACGATCTCCTCGGCGGCGGCCCGGAGCCCCGCCGAGACGATCAGCGCCCGCGCCCCGCAGTCGTTGACGATATAGCTGACCTCCGCCGGGGCCAGATGCCGGTTCACCGCCGTGATGTAAAGCCCGGATCGCAGTGCCGCCCAGTAGACCTCGTAGACCTTCGGATCGTTTTCGGACAGCAGCGCGAGATGATCGCCCGGGCGTAAGCCGGCGTCGTGCAGATGCCGGGCCAGCCGGATCGAATTGTCCTCGAGCTCCCGGTACGTCAGCGTTTCCCCACTCTCGGCGAGGATGACCGCTGGCTTATCGGGAAAACGATCGACATGCGCGCCGGGGTACATGGTGGCTCCTCTGCGGAACGAAGCGGTCGTCGCCGACCGCCGAGCCGGTAGAACCCGCACGACGGGTCCTGCCGGGCATTCGCCCGGCCAGCGCGACGATAGCCGAAAGTGAACGACGGTTCGGGTGATATGGGGCAATCTTTCCCGGAGCGCCGGAGTCGGCCGGGTGCCTCGGCATAGCTCGGGCCGTGGCTGTACTGCCGGTCGAGTCGGCACCGGGCACGGGGAGTGGGCACCGAACACGGGCGGAAAGGCCGCCCGGCCTCCGATCAGCCACCCGCCGCGCACACCGGACAGGTGTTCCTCAGGGAACTTCGTGTAGTCCCACCGGAGGGCCCGGCCGATGATCGTCGTCGGCTACCGCGTTCCGCACCAGTTCGATCTCGAATCCGGCGGGGGCCGCGCCGCACTGGGAGATCATCCGGTAGGCCTCGTCCCGAAGCGCCGCCTCCTCCGACACGATATTCGCGACGCCGAACGCAGGTGCGGATATGAGCCACCGATCCCCGTAGCGGCTCACTTTCACCTCGAATCGCATGCTCAACCCCTTGCCGTATAAGTTCGCTCGCAGACCGCCTCCAGGCACGGGCATCCGGCGCGACGGTTGCCTCCGACGTTAAGTAGTCGGAACCGATCATGGCGAGAAGTGAGCACAAGTTTGCACAAATCGGCCCTGTAGTTGCCGGGTCGTCATCCGGAACATGCATCATGTACGCAGTACGGGAAAACTCGTGCTCACCATCAGACAGGGGTCGAAGAATGCGTCTGCGGTTTCTCGGTAAGGGGGGCTCGGATCTCGGTGGTTGCCCCAGCCTGTACACCACGGACCAGGGCAGCTACCTGGTCCAGGGATGGGGGACAGATACCCCGGAGACCGTCGAAATCCCCCATCTACTGCTCGGTTACGCCGAACCGGGCACCTTCCTGGGCTCCCCCCTGAGAGATACCGGCCGGGGTACCTTCACCCTCGCCGGCCGCCCCATCGCCGAGCGTGAGATCTTGGACCAACTCGATCTCGCGCCCCACGAGGCCGCGATCGAAGTCCCGAAAACCGTAAGGACGTTCTACGGTGCGCTATCTTCCGCATGAACCGCCGGATTGGGCCGCGCTGTTCCATGAGTGCGATCGCGAGGCGTTCCACCTCGAGGTCCGGGACGCCTATGCCGTGCCGACCGAATCGGCCCGGCTGGGGCGGTTCCTGAACGGCCGGCCCGCCCTACCGGACGAACACAAGAACCAATGGAATTCCCTGATCCGCGGGACGATCGGCCGTGGGGTCACCGTGCGCCGGGTACGGGTGGTCACGGAGCCGCACACCGACTATCACCGCTGGCTGCTCTCGGTCACCGACACCAACACCGCCGCCGGCGAGGACATCCGCTACATCCCACGCCATCTCGCCGGTGACGTACCCCCCGACGACTGGTGGTTGCTCGACGACCGGCGCGTCGTCTACAACCTGGTCGACGGATACGGCCGGCCCGCCGGCCTGGCGGTCACCACCGACCCCGGAATCGTCGAATACGCCCGCGGCGTACGCGACCGGTTGTGGGAAATGGCCACGCCCTACCGGGAATACGTCGACCGATGACCGAAGTCCACGATTCACGCGAAGCCCTCGGAGCGCGGCTCCGCGAGCTGCGCCGCAGCGCCGGGCTCACCAACCGCCGGCTCGCTCAGCTCTCGGGCTGGCACGAGTCGAAGGTGAGCAAAATCGAATTCGCCCGGATACGCCCCTCCGACGACGATATCCGCGCCTACTGCCACCACTGCGGCGCCGAAGACCAGCTACCGGACCTGCTGGCCACCGCGCACAGCATCGAAGTCGCCCACCTCGAATGGCGCAAGATACTCGGCACCGGCCTGGGCCGCCGGCAACAGAAATCCCTGAAACTCGAGGCGAGTGCGACCCATATCCGGGATTTCCAGCCGCAGATCGTTCCCGGCCTGCTGCAGACGGCGGAGTACGCCGCGGCCAAACTGCGCCGCGGTATCGAATTCCATCGGATACCCGACGATATCGACGCGGCGGTGGCCAAACGGATGGAACGACAACGCGTTCTCTACCAGCGCGACCACCTGTTCCACTTCCTGATCGCCGAACAGGCGCTCTACACCACCGTCGGTGACGACACCGTCATGATCGGCCAGCTCGACCGGCTCGCGTCCCTTCTGGGAATGCCCCGCGTCACCATCGGTATCGTGCCGGCCACCGCCGAAGCGCTGGTGGTGTCCACCAATTTCGCCATGTTCGACAACCGGCTGGTGATGGTGGAGGGGACAGCGGCCGAACTCACCATCACCCAGCCCCGGGAGATCGATGTGTACGGCCGGGCATTCGACACCCTCGCCCGGCAGTCGGTGACAGGGGAGGAGGCCCGGAAACTGATCCGATCCGCGCTCCTCGGACGCACCGCGAACACGGGCAACAACTGATCGAACCGCTTCTACCTGGGAAAACTTTTAGGGGTACAGTTATATAAACTGTAGTCCTATAAATCGCGGAGGGTGAAGTGCGCAAACCCGCGGATATGTTCGACCGTGACCACGAATGGTCCGCGCTGACCGGTTTCGTCACCGACGAACGGCCCGGCGCGACGCTCGGCGTCGTCTCCGGCCGACGCCGGCAGGGTAAGACCTTCCTGCTCGAGGCTGTCTGCGAGGCTGCCGGCGGGTTCTACTTCGGCGCGACCGAGGCGACCGACGCCGAATCGCTGCGACGGATCAGCGCCGCCCTCACCGCTCACCTGCGTCCGGCGAGCCCGTTCCATTTCCACGGCTGGGCCGAGGTCGTCGACACCCTCCTCGCCCTCGGCGCCGAGCGCCCGGTTCCGGTGGTACTCGACGAGTTTCCCTACCTGGCGAAAGCGAATCCCGAGCTTCCCTCGATCATTCAAGAGGCACTGCGTCCCCGGCGTGCCGAACGGGTGAACTCTCGGACTCGGCTCCTACTGTGCGGTTCGGCGCTGTCGTTCATGGGGCGGATATTGTCCGGCAACGCCCCCCTGCGCGGTCGTGCCGGATTGGAACTGGTGGTCCGCCCCTTGGACTTCCGGCTGGCCGCACAGTTCTGGGATCTCACCGACCCGCGCTTGGCGCTCCAGGTCAACTCGATCGTCGGTGGTACACCCGCCTACCGCCGTGAGTTCGCCCGCGGCGACGCCCCCACCGGACCCGACGACTTCGACGCCTGGGTGGTGCGAACCGTCATGAATCCGGAAACTCCGCTCTTCCGGGAACCGCGCTATCTCCTGGCCGAGGAACCGGAACTCCGGGACCCCGCGCTGTATCTCTCCGTACTCGGCGCGGTCGCGGACGGCAACGCGACCCGTGGTGGGATCGCGAGCTACCTGGAACGCAAAGCGCCCGATATCGCCCACCCGATCAATGTGCTCGAGGACGTCGGGTTGCTGTACCGCGACGCGGACGTATTCCGGGACAACAGGTCCACCTACCGGATCTCCGAACCGCTCATCCGCTTCTATCACGCCATCATGCGCCCGGTGTGGGGCCAGCTCGAACGACCCGGAGCCGCCCACCGCGTATGGCGAGCCAGCGGCCGCAGATTCATCAGCAATGTGCTCGGCCCCCATTTCGAGCAGGTCTGCCGTGACTGGACGTTGCACCACGCCGATCCTCTCCTCTTCGACGGGCTCCCGGCCCGAGTGGGGCACGGTGTAGTGCACGACGGCGCCACCCGGACCAACTACGAGGTCGATGTCGCCGTAATCGGGATCGCCGAAGGAGGAGGCAAACAACCTCTGCTGGCCATCGGAGAAGCGAAGTGGAACGACACCATGGGGGCGGGTCACCTGGCGCGGTTACGCACCATCAGAGACGTCATCGCACGTAGCGGCAAGTACGACACGAGCCGGACCCGGTTGTTGTGCTTCAGCGGGGCGGGGTTCGGCGAGCGGGCGTTGGCAGAAGAATCGGAAGAGGTGATCCTTGTCGACCTGCCGACCCTGTATCGATGAGAGCGCTCGGATGTGCCCATGGCCTACTGACCCGGGCGACTGCGCGCCGCGCCGGGCCCTGAGTTCGGCCGGTCGACCTTCGGTGCCCCTCGACGAAGTCCACGTCGCGCGGCTGGTCATCGTGCGCCGACGTCCGCGCGTGGCGGCATACCGCCGGCTAGCGAGTGCTCCAGAGCGCGGCGTAATTCGGTTCGATCGTCGAAGGCACGAGTGCTGGTGTCGTAGGTTTGCACGGGATCGTGGCCGCGACCGGCGACGACGAGGACGTCGCCGGGTCGTGCCCGGGCCACGGCCACCGCGATCGCGTCCGCGCGGTCGGGTTCGAGAAGGACTTCGGCGTGGTCGGCCGCATGGGCGCCTGCGGCGATATCGTGCCGCAGTTCGGCGGGGCTGTCGGAGAACGGGCTTTCGTCGGTGACGATGACGGTATCGGCGAATGTCGCCGCCGTCAGGCCCAACGGGCCGCGTTTGCTCGGGTCGCGTTCTCCCGTGGCCCCGACGACGGCGATCACCTTGCCGTCGGTCAAAGACCGCAGATAGGGGAATTGCCGCTGCTGGCCCGCCGTGTTGTGCATGTAGTCGACGAATGCCAGGAACGGCTGTCCGGCGTCGACGCGCTGCATCCGGCCGGGCACGCAGTCCAGGTTTTCCATCCCCGCGATCGCCGCGTCGAGATCGACTCCCGCGGTGGCGAGCGCGGCGAGCGCGCCCAGCGCGTTGTCGACCTGGTGCGGACCCAGTAATCGCAGCTCGACCGCGGCGGTGCGGTCGGCGGTGTGTAGTACGAACGAGGTGCCGTGCTCGTCGGCCGCGATAGTGTCGGCGTAGAAATCGGCCGCGGTGGATGCGGTCGAGAAGGTGTGCTGGGGGATCTCCACCGCCGCGGCGAGGCGCCTCCCGTATTCGTCGTCGATATTGATTACCGCGGCTTCGCTGCGCTCCGGGGAGAACAGTTTCGCCTTCGCCGAGTAATAGCCTTCGAGGTCGCTGTGGAAATCCAGGTGATCCGAGCCCAGATTGGTGAAGACGCCGACACGGAAGTGGATCCCGTCCACCCTGTGCAGTGCCAGCGCGTGACTCGACACCTCCAGCGCGACCGCGGAGACGCCTCGGGCGCGGAACGCCGCCAGCGTGCGTTGCAGTTCGCTGGCCTCAGGGGTCGTCCGCGCGGCCGGATGCGCGCCCCACGGTCCGCGAATGGTGACGCCGCTGATCAGCCCGTTTTCCGCGCCCGCGCCGCTCAGCCCCGCGCTCAACAGATAGCTGGTGCTGGTCTTACCGTTGGTTCCGGTTACGCCGAAAACATCGAGCTCACGGGAGGGGTGGTCGTATATCCAGGAGGCGAGCGGGCCCAGTACGCGCCGGGGATCGTCGACCACGAAGGTCGGGAGCGCGGGGCACGGCCGGTCGCTGATCGCCGCTACCGCGCCGCGTGCGGCGGCCTCGGCGGCGAAGGTGGCGCCGTGGTGGTTCGAACCCGGTAAGGCCGCGTACACCTCCCCGGCGGTGACCAATCGCGAATCCTGACTGATCCCGGTGATGGGCGCTCTCGTCTCGCGACCGGCGGGGGTCCACGGTAGGCCCAGGTGCACGGCCAGATCGTTCAAGACCCGCTGCGGTCGCGGACGATCGACACTCCCGGCGCGTGAGGTCATGGACACAGTGAATCATCGGACCGGCGTGCACCAGGGCATTTGCGGTGGCCGCGTCCGCCGCGGACCGTTGTCTGCCGAGCCACGTCCGCGCGTGCCCGGGCGCTACCGACCCGTGCGTATCTCCGGTGGAGCGGGGGCTCAGCTGGTGGAGGCGGTCGCGAACGGGGTGCTCACGGGGGCGGTCGCGCGGTCGGTCGAGCGCCGCCACAAGCCGCGCCGTTCGAGGATCGGCAGTACGCCCTCCCCGAACCAGTAGGCCTCCTCGACATGCGGGTAACCGGAGAGGATGAAATGGGTGATGCCCAGGCGCGAGTACTCGATGAGCCGTTCGGCCACCTCCTCGTGCGAACCGACCAGCGCGGTACCGGCGCCGCCGCGTACCAGGCCGACACCCGCCCACAGGTTGGGTGCGATCTCCAGCCGGTCGGTGCGGCCACCGTGCAGTTCGAGCATGCGGCGCTGCCCCTCGGATTCGCTACGGGCCAGATTGGCCTGCACCCGTTCGATATCGGCCGGGTCGATGCCCTGCAGCAGGCGGTCGGCCTCCGCCCAGGCCGCCTCGGCGGTATCGCGGGTGATCACGTGCAACCGGATGCCGTAGTCCAGAGTGCGGTCCCGGTCCGCGGCCAGGCCGCGGATCCATTCCAGTTTCTTCCCGACCGCGAAGAGCGGTTCGCCCCAGGTCAGGTAGGTGTCGGCGTACTGTGCGGCGACCGGTCCGGCGGCGGCCGAGGAGCCGCCGAAGAAGATGGGCGGTACCGGGTCGGGGTGGTTGTTCAGCAGCGCGTTCTGTACCTGTAGGTGCTCGCCTTCGAAGGTGAAGGGTTCCCGGGAGTCCCATAGTTCCCGCACGATGTGCAGGAATTCGCCGGTGCGCGCGTAGCGCTGCTCCTTGTCCAGGAAATCGCCGAAGGCGCGCTGTTCGTGCGCTTCCCCGCCGGTGACCACATTGAGCAGGAGCCGGCCGCGGGAATGCCGCTGGAATGTACCGGCCATCTGCGCCGCCAGCGTGGGAGCTACCAGACCCGGGCGGAACGCCACCAGGAATTTCAGCGTTTCCGTCGTCTCCACCAGCATGGCCGTGGACAGCCAGGCGTCTTCGCACCAGGCGCCCGTCGGGGTGAGTACCGCCTCGAACCCGTTCTCCTCCGCGGCGCCCGCGATCTGGTTCAGGTAGCGCAGCGAGGCGGGACGGTCACCGGACATGGCCGTACCGTGACCCCCGGCCATCAGGCCGCGCGAATCGCCGTAGGTGGGCAGGAACCAGTGGAAGGACAGGCTCATGCGGTGACTCCTCCGAGGGGCTCGAGAGCGGACGGATCGGTATTTCCGTCGACAGGTCGGTGTCGAACGGGGCCGAGCTCCTCGCTGGGCCGACCTCTGATTTTCGCGAACGGCCGCCCCTGGGGCACCGGTTGGAATCGGCGGGATTTTTAGCGGCCGGTGTTCGAATCGCGGTGCGCGTAACCGGTGAGCGAACGCTGGGCGTCGGTGATCGTGGGGCCATGACGTCCACTTCAGCCCCACCTGTCTCCGATGCCGATCTGGACGCGGTTTTCGCGCCGATCTACGCCGATATCGCGGCCGGCGCGGTCGACCGGGAGATCGACCGCCGGCTCGCCCACGACGAAGTGACCCGGTTGCGTGAAGCGCGTTTCGGCGCGCTACGGGTGCCTGTGGAGTACGGCGGGTACGGGGCGAGCGTGCGGCAGCTCTTCCGGCAGCTCATCGAACTGGCCGCGGCCGAATCGAACCTGCCGCAGGCCCTGCGCGTGCATTTCGTTTTCGTGGAGGATCAGCTGCTCGCCGCGGCCGGGCCGGTCCGGGAGCAGTGGTTGCGCAAGATCTCGGCGGGGACGCTGGTCGGTAATGCGATCACCGAACCGGGCGCCGGGGCCGTGGACCGGTACCAGACCCGGCTGACCCCGGCCGGGGAGGGCTGGGTGCTCAACGGGACGAAGTACTACAGCACCGGATCGCTCTACGCCGATCACATCCTCGTCGCCGCCGACCGGGACGGGGAACGGGTCGGTGTGCTGGTGGACGCCGACGCCGACGGGGTGCGTCAGCACGACGACTGGGACGGTTTCGGGCAGCGGCTCACCGCCAGCGGCACCACCGAGTTCACCGATGTCGCGGTCCCGCCGGACCGGGTTCTCGGCCCGGGATACGGATCCGCCGGCGCCACCTACTCCACCTCCTACCTCCAGCTGTTCCAGCTCGCGGTGCTGGCCGGGATCGCGCAACGGGCCGAACGGGACACCCGGGAGTGGGTGGCGGCCCGCCGCCGCGGCTACACCCATTCCGCGGTCGATCTGCCTCGGCACGATCCGCTGGTGCAGCAGGTGATCGGGCGGTTGTCGGCCGCCTCGTTCTCCGCTCGCGCCAGTGTCCTGGCCGTCGCCGATGTGCTCGACGAGGTGCTCGCCGCGGGAGCCACCGAGGAGCAGGGCCTGATCGACGCCGAACTGGCCGCCGCTCAGGCGCAGCTCGGTGTGATCGACACCGTGCTGGCGGCCACGACGCAACTGTTCGAGGTGGGTGGCGCGTCCCTCGCCTCCGAGCGGCTGCGCCTGGACCGGCACTGGCGCAACGCGCGCACCGTCTCGGTGCACAATCCGGCGATCCAGAAGGCCCGGGCCATCGGTGATCACCTGCTGAACGGCACCCCGCTGCCGTTCGCCTGGAGCGCGGGTGAGCGCCGGCCGAGCGAAGGAGCGCGGTGATGACCCGGCGGATCCGGTTCAACGCCTTCGATATGAACTGTGTCGCGCACCAGTCACCCGGGCTGTGGCGCCACCCCGCCGACCAGTCGCATCGGTACAAGGAGCTGAGCTACTGGACCGAGCTGGCCGCGCTGCTGGAGCGGGGTCGTTTCGACGGGCTGTTCATCGCCGATGTGCTCGGCACCTACGACGTGTACGGGGGTGACGACCGTGCCGCGCTGCGCCAGGGCGCGCAGATCCCGGTGGCGGATCCGTTGCTGCTGGTTTCGGCCATGGCCGCGGTGACCGAGAATCTCGGTTTCGGGATCACGACCGGTACCGGCTTCGAACATCCGTATCCGTTCGCGCGCCGGCTGTCCACCCTGGACCACCTGACCAAGGGCCGGGTCGGCTGGAATGTGGTCACCGGTTATCTACCCTCGGCCGCCCGGAATTTCGGTGCCGCCGACCAGCTCGACCACGACGAACGCTACGACCAGGCCGACGAATACCTGGAGGTTCTCTACAAGTTGTGGGAGGGCTCCTGGGAGGACGGCGCGGTGGTCCGCGACCCGGTGCGCAATATCTACGTCGACCCGGCGAAAGTGCACCATATCGGGCACAAGGGCGAACATTTCACCGTTCCGGGAATACATCTGTCCGAACCGTCACCCCAGCGGACCCCGGTGATCTATCAGGCGGGCGCTTCACCGCGCGGGGTGCGCTTCGCCGCGGAGAACGCGGAGGCGATCTTCGTGGCCGCACCCTCGAAACGGGTGCTGACGCAGACGGTGACGAATATCCGCGACGCCCTCGAGGCGGCCGGCCGGGACCGGTACGCGGCGCGCGTCTACGCGCTCGCGACCATCGTCACCGACGCCACCGACGACGCCGCGCGGCGTAAACACGAGGAGTACCTTTCCTACGCCAGTGTGGAAGGGGGTCTCGTCTTCATGTCCGGCTGGATGGGCATCGATCTGTCCCGCTACGACCTCGACGACCCGATCGGTGAGGTGGAGAGCAACGCGATCCGTTCGGCGGTGGCCGCGTTCCAGGAATTCGACGACGACGGCCGGGAATGGACCGTTCGCGATATCGGCCGGTGGGCGGGGATCGGCGGAATCGGCCCGGTGTTCGTGGGTTCCGGTGAAACGGTGGCGGGTCGGCTGCAGGAGTGGGCCGGGGAAACGGATGTGGACGGGTTCAACCTCGCCTACGCCGTAACTCCCGGAACCTTCGAGGACATCGTTCGTCACGTGATCCCGGTGCTCACCGCGCGCGGTGCCTATCCCGCCGAATACGTGCCGGGCACCCTGCGCAACGCGCTGTTCGGGCAGGGGGACCGGCTGCCGCCGGAGCACCGGGGCGCGCGCTACCGGCTCGGCGGGCCGGGTTCCACGGCATTGCCGGACGAGGTGGCGCGGCGCGGCTCCGGGCAGCTGGTCACCTAACGGGAGGTCACGGCAAGGTCAGCGAGTTCACGAATACCTCCGCCACGGATTCGAGTCCGTGGCGGTCGGTTTCGCCGAACCGGCCGGGCCGGGGGCTGTCGAGGTCCAGGACCCCGATCAGGGCGCCGGCGCGGACCAGCGGCACCACGATCTCCGAACGGCTGTCGGCGTCGCAGGCGATATGCCCGGGAAAAGCATGGACATCGGGGACAACCTGGGTGCGGCGGGTGTCCGCGGCGGTGCCGCAGACACCCGTACCGAGTGCGATCCGCACGCAGGCGGGTTTGCCCTGGAACGGTCCGACGACGAGTTCGTGACCGTCGTAGAAGTAGAAACCGGCCCAGTTCACCTCGGGCAGGGTGTGGTAGATCAGGGCACTCAGGTTGGCGGCGTTGGCGATCCGGTCGGGTTCCCCGGCTGTCAGGGCCGCGGCCTGCTCGGTGAGTTGCCGATAGCGCTCGGCAGGGTCGCCGGTCGGTGGGGCGAGGTCGAACGTCATGGCCGGATGGTAGGGCAGGTGCGGCGTCCGCTCGCGCGCCGACCGTTGATCGTGTCATGAAAATTTCTGTGGTGCGGCGCTTTTCGGTATCGACTCGCGATGAGTGTAATACTGCAGCCCGGCTGCCGGGATCGTGACCATAGCGCTATGACAACGCAGAACACTTCCCACCGTAAGGCCGCCGTCATCGGGGCGGGGCAGACGGGTATCACCGCGGCGCTCGGTCTGCTCGACGCCGGATTCGTGGTGACCGTCTACAGCGACAAGAATCAGCGCGACCTCCGCGACACAGTGCCCGCCACCGGGACCGCACTCGTCTTCGGTGAGGCCCAGGCCGCCGAAGAAGCGCTGGGCCTGCCCACCTATCGTGATCGCGCGCCCCTGCACAGCGGTCTCACCGTCCGGCTCGCCGGCGGCGGCGAGGAGTTGATCGCCTTCGACGGTGCCTTCGACGGTTACGTCGGTCTGGCCGTCGATACCCGGCTCAAAGCCGACGAACGGCTCACCGCTTTCCTGGAGCGCGGCGGGCGGTTCGTCGTGGATTCGGTGACACCGGAGCGGCTCGACCCGATCGCCGCCGATAACGATCTCACCCTGGTGGCCACCGGTCGCGGCGGGTTGTCGGGCCTGTTCGAGGTGGACACCACGCGCACCGTCTACGACGCGCCGCAGCGCAGCCTGCTGACCGTCACCGTCACCGGGCTCCCGCACGACGAATCCGTATTCGCCCACCGCAGCCCGGCCGGCGGCGGGCGCAGTGGATTTTCCATCGTCGCCGAACAGGGCGAGGCGTGGTGGGGGCCGTACCTGCACAAGGACGCGGGGCCGACGTGGGCGTTCCTCGGCTGGGCCCGTCCGGGCAGCGAGTGGGAGAAGCGTTTCGCCGCCGCCGATTCGGCGGAATCGGCGCATCGGATCGTGACCGACCTCTACCGCGACTACCTCGACTGGGACCTGCCGGAAGTGCTGGCCACGAAGGTGATCGCCGATGATCGGCATTCTTGGCTCAAAGGCGCGGTGCGGCCGCTGTTCCGGCGCGGAGTGGGCCACACCGCGGGCGGTCACCCCGTAGCGGCGCTGGGCGATACCGCCGTGGCCTACGACCCGATCGCCGGGCAGGGCGCGCAGAGTGGTCTCATCCAGGCGCAGCGTCTGGTCGCCGCCGCCGCGGCGCACGAGGGACCGTTCGACGACGCCTGGATCACCGCACAGTACGAGGCGTTCCTGGCAGCCCGCGCGGAGGACGCGGCCAAGGTCACCCGGCTGTTTCTCAGTGATCCCGAATTCGCCGAGATCGGCGGCCAGTTCTTCAGCGCGGCGGCGGTCGATCCGCGGTTCGCGTCGGCGCTCGTGGGCACACTGCACCGCCCGCAGGCGGCACGGCCGGTGAATTCGGTGGCGGATGCGCACGAACTGATCGCCGCGGTCACCGGGGAGGACGCGGCGAGTGTGCTGGGACGGTTCCAGCCTGCCGGGCGTTTCGACAGGTCGCAGTACGGCACTGCCGCCACGGCCACAGCCTGAGGTATCGGGGCCCGGTGCCGGCCGACCGTGCCCGGCGAGTAGCGATCGCCGGGCCCCGAGCCCGGATGCCGGGGGTCGGGGGCAGGTTCCGGTTCCGGGCGGTCGGGGGTACCGCAGCGGGGCCCAGGGTGTGGCCGGTCCCCGCTGGGATGCGATCCCGCAGATTCAAACCCTCGTACCCCTGAAATCTCGCTGGTGAACTGGATCCGCGCCGGATACGGGGTCCCGTATCCGGCGTCCAGACGACAATGCCCACGGCCAGCATCGGGAGCAGTGATGACCACCGAGAAGATCACCGACGAGATCCGGTTCGCGTACTGGGTGCCCAATGTGAGCGGCGGTCTGGTGACCAGCGAGATCGAACAACGCACCTCATGGGATTTCGAGTACAACAAGAAGCTGGCGCAGACGGCCGAACGCAACGGTTTCGACTACGCGCTCTCCCAGGTGCGTTACACCGCGTCCTACGGGGCCGAATACCAGCACGAATCCACCTCGTTCAGCTTGGCATTGCTCGGCGCCACCGAGCGGCTGAAGGTGATCGCCGCCGTTCACCCCGGCCTGTGGCATCCCGCGGTCCTCGCCAAATTCGGCGCCACCGCCGATCATCTGTCCGGGGGCCGGTTCGCCATCAACGTGGTGTCGGGCTGGTTCGCGGGGGAGTTCACCGCCTTGGGTGAGCCCTGGCTCGAGCACGACGAACGGTACCGGCGCAGCGCCGAATTCCTCGAGGTGATCCGCAAGATCTGGACCGAGGACAATGTGAACTACGGCGGCGACTTCTACCGCATCCGCGATTTCACCCTCAAACCCAAACCGCTGAACACCCCGGAGCGGCCGAATCCGGAATTGTTCCAGGGCGGCAACTCCTCCGCGGCCCGCCGCAACGGCGGCCGCTATGCCGACTGGTACTTCTCCAACGGTAAGGATTTCGCCGGGGTCACCGAACAACTCGACGATCTGCGCACCGTCGCCCGCGCCCACGACCGGGAAGTGCGCTTCGGGCTGAACGGATTCATCATCGCCCGCGATACCGAGCGCGAAGCCCGCGACACCCTGCGGGAGATCATCGCCAAAGCGAACAAACCCGCCGTGGAAGGTTTCCGGGACGCGGTCCAGCAGGCCGGGGCGTCCACCCGGGACGGCAAGGGGATGTGGGCGGATTCGAGTTTCGAGGATCTGGTCCAGTACAACGACGGTTTCCGGACCCAGCTCATCGGGACGCCGGAACAGATCGCGGAGCGTATCGTCGCCTACCGGGAGCTGGGCGTCGACCTGATCCTCGGCGGCTTCCTGCATTTCCAGGAGGAAATCGAGTACTTCGGTACCAAGGTGCTGCCGCTGGTCCGTGAATTGGAGGCCGCGCGGCGTCCCGCCGCGGCGGCGAGCCGATGACCACCGTCGGGGCCGCGCGTATCACCTCGGCGCGGCAGGCCCGCGAAGTGGCCGGGCAGCTCGCCGCCGAGTTCGCGCCCGGCGCCGCGCACCGGGACCGGGAACGGGAGCTGCCGTTCGACGAGGTCGCCGAGCTGGCGGCCCGCGGCCTGCTGGCGGTGACCGTGCCGGCCGCGCTCGGGGGTGCGGACCTGCCGCCCAGCGAGGTCGCCGAGGTCATCCGGCTGCTCGCGGTCGCCGACCCCAATATCGCGCAGATCCCGCACAGCCACTTCGTCTACGTGAACCTGTTGAAACTGGCCGGTTCCGCCGATCAGCAGCGCCGCTACCTGACCGCCGTCCTGAACGGGGCGCGGATCGCCAACGCGCAATCGGAGCGCGGTGGCGCGACGGTCGCCGATATCGCCACCACGGTGCGGCCCCTCGACGGCGGACAACGCTTCCGGATCGACGGGGTCAAGTACTACTGCACCGGATCGCTGTTCGCGGATGTCCTGGCCGTGCTCACCGTGCTGGACGATCCCGGCGCCGCGTCGGGTCTGCCGCCCGGCCAGTACGTCGCCTTCCTGCCCGCCGATACCGCTGGGGTCCGGATCGTCGACGATTGGAACGGATTCGGTCAGCGCACCACCGGTAGCGGTACGGTCTCCTTCGAGAACGTGGTGGTGGAACGCGATCAGCTGGTGGCCCGCACCGCGGCCGTCGACGAGCCGACGGCCTACGGCGCCTCCGCGCAGCTGTTGCACGCCGCCATCGACACCGGTATCGCGCGCGGGGCGCTGACCGCGGCCGCGGCGTTCGCCCGGGAGAAGAGCCGGCCCTGGTTCGAGGCGCAGGTGGCCCGCGCGATCGACGATCCGCTGCTCGTCCAGCGGTTCGGTGAACTGGCGGTCACCGTTTCCGCCGCCGAATCCGCCCTGATCACCGCGGGTGCCGCCGTGGACGCCGCCCTCCCCGCGCCGGAGCGGGTGGCGGCGGCTTCGCTAGCGGTGGCGACGGCCAAGATCTTGGCCGACCGAGCGGCCACCGAGGTGTCCAGCGCGCTGTTCGAGGTGAGTGGTACCCGCAGCGCGGCCGCCGAGCTCAACCTGCACCATTTCTGGCGTAATGCCCGCACCCACACCCTGCACGACCCGGTGCGCTGGAAATACCAGCACATCGGCCGCACGCTGTTGCACGGTACGCCGCCGCCGCTGCACGGTGTGCTCTGATCGGTATTCGGCGTGGTCGCCGCGGTTGCCGCGGGTGCGGAAGGTGGCGGGCGCCGTAGCGGCCGGCGGCTGCCCCGGCCGGCGCCGTTACGGTCCGGAGCGGCGGCACAGGGGAGCAGCGCCGGCCCGCGACGGTAGACGAACGCGCCTCCGCCGGCGGTCGCTCGGCGCCGGGCGGATCACCGGGATGCCGTCGCACCCTCCGGATGCACCGGGTGTTCGCCCTCGGCGAACTCCTCGACGATCTTGGCGCAGAACGCGGGCAGATCGCCGGGGTTACGGCTCGATACCAGCCCGTGATCGGTGACGACCTCCTCGTCGACCACCGTGCCGCCCGCATTCCGGATATCGGTGCGCAGACTGGGGTAGGAGGTCAGTGTGCGGCCCCGGACCACATCCGCTTCCACCAGGGTCCAGGGCCCGTGGCAGATCACGCCGACCGGTTTGCCGGTGGCGAAGAAATCACGGACGAACTTCACCGCCGCCTCGTCCTGGCGGAGTTTATCGGGATTGGTGGTGCCGCCGGGGAGCAGCAGCGCGTCGAATTCGTCGGGGCTGCATTCGCCGACCACCCGGTCCACGGGGAACGTGTCGCCCTTCTCCACATCGTGGTTCATGGCCTGGATCTGCCCGGATTTCAGGGACAGCAGGGTGGTGCTCGCCCCGGCGTCCTCGACCGCGGCCCGCGGTTGGACCAGTTCGACCTGCTCCACCCCGTCCGCCGCGAGAACGGCGACCCGTCGTCCTGTCAGATTGTGCTGTTGGCCCATGCCCAGCTCCTTTTCGGATCGTGTGGTGTTACCGGTCTGCCGGCGGCCTACCCGGGCCCACACCGGCGAAACGTGGCCTGGACGGCATCGCGTAGACCACAGCCGGGGCCTGATTGGAATCGTCCTGTCCGGGTAGTCGACCTCTGTCCGGCGGAACGACAAGAAAGGCATCCGACGATGAACGTCCCGATAAAGAGCACGCTCGACCAGGAAGCGCAGCGCATCACCGGTGACGCTCTGCGCGCTACCGTCGTCGACCTCATCGATCTGTCGCTGATCGCCAAGCAGGCTCATTGGAACGTCCTCGGCACCAACTTCCGCTCCGTGCACCTGGCGCTGGACGAACTGGTGAGCGCGGCCCGTGAGTTCACCGACGCCGCCGCCGAACGTGCCACCGCCATCGGTGTGAGCCCGGACGGGCGGGCCGCCACGGTGGCCAAGGAAGCGGCGGGTCTGGAATTCCCCGACGGCTGGCAGCAGGACACCGATGTCATCAGCGCCATCGTCCAGAACCTGGACACCGTGATCGGCCGGCTCCGTGAACGTATCGAGCTCACCGAGAAGCCCGACGCGGTGACCCAGGATCTGTTCATCGAGATCGCCGGCCGGCTCGAACAATTGCATTGGATGTGGCAGGCTCAGCTCTCCACGGCCTGATCCGTGGGCCGCGCCCGCGCGCGGCCCGGTGGGCGGCCGACTGTCGAATCGGGCGCCCGCCCGGGCCGGATCGTGTGCCGGGCGGGCCGCCGGGAACAGGAGTGCGAGAGTGGTTCGGGTCTCCGGGTCGCCGTACGGGTTGAGCCGGGGGCCCGACGGCGCGCTGTGGTTCACCTCGCCCGGCACGGGCACGGTGGGCAGGTATCTCGAGGGCGAAGTACACACCTTCGCCCTGGAACCGGCCGACGGGCAGCCGACGGTGATCGTGCCCGGCCCCGACGAGGCCATGTGGTTCACCGAGTTCCGTGGAAACCGGATAGGTCGCGTCACCGGGGAAGGCGACCTGTCGTGGTTCCCGGCGCAATCTCCCTATGGCATCACCACGGGCCCCGACGGCGCCCTGTGGTTCACCGAGTTGCAGGCCGACCGCATCGGTCGGCTCACCCTCGCGGGTGAGCTGACACATTTCCCGGTCGCCGGGATGCCCTCGATGATCACCGCGGGGGCCGACGGGGCCCTGTGGTTCACCTTGAACCAGGGCAATGCGGTCGGCCGTATCGACCCGGCCGGGACGGTCGCTGTGTACCCGCTGCCCGAAGCGGGGAGTATGCCCGTCGGTATCACCGCCGGCCCGGACGGTGCCCTGTGGTTCACCGAGATCGGCGGTGGCCGGATCGGCCGGATCACCGGGCAGGGTGATATCCGTGAATACCCGCTGCCCGACCGCGCGGCGCGCCCCCACGCCATCATCTGCGCCCCGGACGGGGCCCTGTGGTTCACCGAATGGGCTTCCGCCCGGATCGGCCGTATCACCGTCGATGGTGCGATCACCGAAGAGGAGCTGCCCGGCGCCGAGCCGCACGGGCTGGCGGTGGGCCCGGACGACGCGGTCTGGGTGGCGATGGAGTCCGGCAGCCTGGAACGTATTCCGCTGTGACCGTCCGGCGGTTACCCGCGGAGACCGATCGCGGGCAGAATCGCCTGATCGACGATATCGGCGACGGTCCGGTCGTCGGGTAGCGCGCCGGAGTCCAGGGAGAACTTCAGTATCAGGGCCTCGCCGATATCGAGAACGACAGGTGTCAGCAGCGCGGGATCGATACGGCCCGCGTCCGCGTAGTGCCGGAGGACGGTGCTGGTGAAGCGCCCGCCCTTGGGATCGAACACCTCGGTGTAGACGGCCTCGGCCAGCTCCGGATAGCGCTCGCGTTCGGCGAGGACGGCACCGGTGGCCCGCGCGGTCGGCGTCGCCAGCCAGCGCACCATGAGCCGTAGCGCCTCGATCAGATCGCCGCGTAGATCGTCGGTCGGCGCGAGGGCGGGAGTTTCCTGCGGGAACTCCGCCCGTAGGGCGTCCAGCAGGATCGCCTGCGGGTTGTCCCAGCGCCGGTACAGCGAGGTTTTCGCGATACCGGCGCGTTGCGCGATCCCGTCCATCGTGAGCTTGCCCAGCCCCACCTGGATCAGCTCCTCCACCGCCGCCGTACGTACGGCCGCCACCACTTCGGCGTCGCTACGACGGCCTCGTGTCGACATGGGACCTGACTTTCGGGATCACGCGGGACGTTTCCCGTGCAGACTAGTCGCCGCCCGCCCGGACGACGGCAACCGCCGTGGCGAACGGGCCGAGTTCGGCCATCCCGTTCTCGACCGGCCGGGTGACGGCCGGTCCGGCGCCGGTGGAGGTATCGATCGCGATGATCGTGTCCACCGGATCGGTGAATTGCACGGGAACCGGCTGCGGATACTTGTTGACCAGCAGGATCTTGTGTTCTCCGGCGGCTGTCCGGAAAGCCTGGCTGTGGATCCGGGATTGGGGCGCGTCCAGGGCGGGTGTGTTCCCGGACCGGAAGATCGTGTCACCGGGACCGAAATGATCCAGCAGCAGTTTCAATGCCCGGTAGCGCGCGTTGGGCTCGCCGGTTTCCCAGTCCAGCAGCGAGGCCCCGGGGATCATCCCGGGGTAGTCGATGAACTCCGCCACGCCGACGAGGTCGATGCCCAGTTCGGTGAGTTTCGACCACAGATACGAGGTCAGGGCACCGCTCAGCGCCCAATAGTCCGCGGGGATATCGGGTTGTGGATTCATGATGTCCGGGGTGAACGTGCCGATCTCGTTGATGAAGGTCTTGGTTTCCGGGGCGAGCCGGCGCCGGATGGATTCGATCAGCCGTACCTGGCCCAGGAATCCGTCGGCTTGGGCGAAGAAGGTGGCGTGCCACTCCTCGAACGGCGGGTTCCCGGCCGTACTCATGGGGTTCGTGATCTCGGCGGTGGCGTAGAAATGGTAGGAGATGGCGTCCACGGGGATGCCGTCCTTGTGGTTGGCCGGGTCCAGGAAGTACCAGAAGTACTCCGGATCGAAATTGATCGGGCTGAGCGACAGGCCGACGAACCTCATCTCCGGGTCGAGGCCGCGCAGCCGTTCGACCACGGCGTCGTAGAGCCTGGTGTAGACCTGCGGGGACAGTTCGTGGCCCATATCGGGTTCGCACAACACCTCCCAGTAGGCGAACCGGTTGCGGCGGCCGGATTCGTGCCGGACGCCGAACTGATCGGTGAAACCGCCCTCGATGTACCACCGTCCGATGCGCTCGAAGTGCTCGGCGACCTCGGTGAGGGTCGGGTCGCGGAATTCCCGGCCCTGTTCGTAATCC
Organism: Nocardia sp. X0981; assembly: GCF_977089955.1. Classification (NCBI taxonomy): domain Bacteria; kingdom Bacillati; phylum Actinomycetota; class Actinomycetes; order Mycobacteriales; family Nocardiaceae; genus Nocardia; species Nocardia sp. X0981. The sequence goes on from NZ_OZ372435.1 coordinate 2,643,883, forward strand.
CAATGGATCGCGGCCGGATCGTCCTGGACGGCATACGGCTGCGGCGTATCGAACATCCACGTGGGGATGGTCGCGAAATCGGCGACCACCGGCCTGCCTTCGGCGGCCGCCAGGAAATCGTCCACGAATTCGTCGAGCCGCCGGAAGTCCCAGGAGGTGCGGCCGTCGGTGGGCGGTTCGAGTTCGGGTACGGACAGTTTGGGTGAGGACCACCAGGGCAGGAACCGCGCGTAGTCGGCCCGGAGGTCGCGTAGCGCGGCGAACGCCTTGTCGTGGATCGGTGAATCGCGCCGCAGCGGCGGGGCGGTCCAGAGGTGGGTGGTCAGGGTGGTTCGTGAGGTGATCGCCGGTGTCGTCCAGTCGACGACGACGGGCAGGGCGGGGGTCATGGGAGTCCTATCGCCGGGCTACTACTCGAAAATGACTACTACAACGTAGCTACTGCAATGTAGCTACGCAAGCGTATCTATCTGTCGGCGTGCGTGGACCACTGACCATGAGCACTTCGTCATCGGGATGCCGGTGTGCCGGCCAGGCCGGTGACATCCACCCCTGAAGGGGTCGGCGAGGGCTTCGCGGCGTGGCCCGGCGGCATCGGCGATCGTCCGTTTTCACGGGCCGTGACCGCGCCCTTCTCCATGGGAGACTCCGTACGGCATCTCCCGCCCGGGGCCGAACTGTAACCGGGTGCTGGGCGGTCTTCCCGGCCGGTCCCGTGCCGGGCGCCGCGAGTCGTACCGGACATCGGCCCCGGCGAGCCCGGAGCCGCCGGGTCCACCGGAGGGGTATCGATTCGGCGAACGGCTCCGCTCACCCGCGGAGATCGTTACCGGGGCGGTCGGCCCACCGTGGTATGCCGGTTGTCAGGGTTGCTGGTAGATATCGGGGATACCGTCGTGATCGCGGTCGCGGGTTTCCTCTTCGGCGATCAGCCGGTAGGCGCGATTGCGCAGGCGCAGCACGATCGCGGCCAGTGCGGTGGCGGCGAGGGTGCCGGTGAGGATGCCGATGCGGGCGTGGTCGCCGAGTGTGGGATCGGTGAAGGCGAGTTCGTCGATCAGCAGTGACACGGTGAATCCGATACCGCCGAGCAGCGACAGGCCGATGACATCGACCCAGCTGAGGTCGCTGTCGAGTTCGGCGCGAGTGAGCTTCGCCGCGGCGAACGTGGTCACGCTGATCCCGATCGCCTTTCCGGCGACGAGCCCGACGATGATTCCGAGGGTGATCCGGTCGGTCACCGAATCGACGAACCCCGACAGCCCGCCGATGGTGACGCCCGCGGCGAAGAACGCGAAGATCGGCACCGCGACACCGGCCGACACCGGGCGCAGCAGATGCTCGAACCGGCTCGCCAGGCCGCCGTCACCGCCCTCCGCCGACGGCGTGGTGCCGGGGCGGGCGAGTACGGGGACGGTGAAGCCGAGCAGGACCCCGGCGACGGTGGCGTGCACACCGGACAGGTGCACCATCCACCAGGTCACCACCGCGAGCGGCACCAGCAGCCATACCGAGGTGATGCCACGTTGTACGGCGATCGCGAAGGCCGCGAGCGGTAGCAGCGCGAGTGCGAGCCAGAGCAGGTCGAGGTCGTCGGTGTAGAAGACGGCGATCACGGCTACCGCGAGCAGATCGTCGACCACCGCCAGGGTGAGCAGGAAGGTGCGTAGCGCGGTCGGCAGGTGGGTGCCCAGTACGGCCAGGACGGCGAGAGCGAACGCGATATCGGTGGCGGTCGGGATCGCCCACCCCGGTAAAGCCTCCGAATGGCCCAGGTTGAACGCCACGAAAATGATGGCGGGAGCGACCATCCCGCCCACGGCGGCCACGACGGGCAGTGCCGCCCGGCGGGGATCGCGCAGGTCTCCGGCGACGAATTCGCGTTTGAGTTCGACCCCGACGACGAAGAAGAAGACGGCCAGGAGCCCGTCGGTGGCCCAGGCGTGCAGGGAGAGGTCCAGGTGTAGCGATTCGGGCCCGATACGGAAATCGCGGAGTGTTTCGTAGGCGTCCGCCCAGGGGGTGTTGGCCCAGATCAAGGCGACCGCGGCGGCGATGATCAGGAGGACGCCACCGGTGGTCTCGGTGCGCAGGAGCGCGGTGATCCGCTGGGCTTCCGGCCAGGAACCGGGCGTGAACAGGCGGGGCCGGGGCTGCGGGCCGTTCATCGGAGTGTCCTGTCGTTCGCCGTCGGCTCCGATGGGCGCGAGAAGTAGCGATAACCGGCGCTGCATACGGCGATGAGCCGACGGCACCGGAACGGCGATGTGGCGAAGGCGGGAGGGAAGGTGTGGTTCTGCAGGAGGTTCACCCATCGTCGGACCTACCCGATCCGGTCTCGGATCGGGCCGCCGACCAGACTTCCCGGCACACCACCTGTAAAGATGCCGTAAAGCCCCCTCGCCCGCAACCCGATGGCCGGACCGGACTCGGCGAATCCAGGGGAGGAGCGAAGGCATCCGCGCTGGTGGGAGGCTTCGTGGTCTCGCTCGGTTCGGTGATTCGCGGGGCGCCGCAACGTATTTCCGTCAGCGGGGAGGGTTTACAAATCAGCGGACCGTTGCTTATCGTACCGTCAAACAGCGGCATGATTTGCCGGTCATCACACTCTTTCACACTCGCTATCGGATGTGATCGGTGTCGCTATGAAGGAAGTGGGTGGGTATGTCTCCCGAAGCAATCGGTTTCGCGCTGCTGTTGCTCGGCGTGATGATGCTGATCGCCAAGATCGTCCGGGTCAAATGGCGATTGGCGCAGAAGTTGTTCATCCCCAGCTCGATCATCGGTGGTGCGCTGGCGCTGCTGATCGGGCCGGATGTGTTCGGGCGGATAGCTTCGCTGCTGGGCACCGACCGGTTCGCGGAGTCGGGGCTGCTCACTCCGGAGATCGTCGAGGTGTGGAAGACCCTGCCGGGTCTGCTGATCTCGCTGGTGTTCGCCGGCCTGCTGATGGGGCACAAACTTCCCTCGCCCCGGCAGGCGTTCCGCGTAGCCGGTCCGCAGATCACCTTCGGTATGACGGTCGCCAGCGGGCAGTACGTGTTCGGCCTGCTGCTGGCGATCCTGGTACTCGGACCGGTGTTCGGCCTGCCGGCGATGGCGGGCACACTGATCGAGATCGGGTTCGAAGGTGGACACGGGACGGCCGCGGGGATGGCGGGCACCTTCGAGGAATTCGACTTCCCCGAGGGGCAGGACCTGGCACTCGGCCTGGCCACTGTCGGCATCCTGTCCGGCATCGTCTGCGGTATCGCACTGATCAACTGGGGTGTGCGCACCGGTAAGACCACCGAATTGCGGACCGACGCGACGCCCTCCGTCTCCGAACAGGCAGGCCTGGTGGAGAAGGAGAACCGCCGTTCCGCGGGTACCTTGACGGTCAACCCGTCCTCGATCGAGCCGCTGACCCTGCACTTCGGGCTGCTGGCCGTCGCGGTGCTGATCGGCTGGCTGATGCTGACCGGTCTGCAGTGGGTGGAGTCCAAACTGTGGGCCGACAGCCTGGAGCTGTTCGCGCATGTGCCGCTGTTCCCGATCGCGATGATCGGCGGCATCATCGTGCAGGCGTTGATCCAGGTGTTCGATCGCGAAGAGATCGTCGATGTGCAGATGATCGAACGTCTGCAGGGCTTCAGCCTCGACGTGCTCGTCATCGCCGCTCTGGGAACCCTGTCGCTCACGGCGATCGCCGCGAACATGGGCCCGTTCATCCTGCTGGCGATCACCGGACTGGTCTGGACAGCCGGTGCGTTCATCTTCCTCGCCCGGCGGATGCTGCCGGACTTCTGGTTCGAACGCGGTATCGCCGATGTCGGCCAGGCCATGGGTGTGACCTCCACCGGCCTGATCCTGCTGCGCGTGGTCGACCCCGATCTGAAGACCCCCGCCTATCAGGCATTCGGGTACAAGCAGCTGATCATGGAACCCTTCTTCGGCGGCGGCCTCGTCACCGCCGGCGCCATCCCCGTCATCGCCAACTTCGGCGCCGGATGGTTGCTCGCCGGTATGCTCGCGCTCTTCATCGGAGCCCTCGCCGCCGGATTGCTGTACTTCGGTCGCCGTCCCGTCACGGCCGCGGACCCGGAGCCGGCAGCGGTCTGAGGACGAGAAACCGGAACGCGGGACGCCCGGCACGGTCACACCGTGCCGGGCGTCCCGCGTTCCGGGGTGCTCCGGGAGCGGCGACATCCCGCCGGACCGGTGCAGCAGAGCGGCGCCCGGGCAGCTCGCGGCATGAGCGCTCACCCACCAGGGCCCTCCGCGCCGTTCAATTGCTGCTGCATGCGGTCGAGCGCTGCGCGGATGGCGGCGATCTGGGCGTTGAGCTCGGCGATAGTCGCCTCGTCCAATGGTGGCGGAGCCTGTTCGGGTGGTGGCGGTCCCGGTAGGGGCCGGCCCGGCGGTGGAGGTGCGGCCGGGCTGCCGCCGGGTGCGGTGGCGAGATTCCCGGTGTCGGCGCCGAATACTTGATCCAATGCCTCGGCGAGGGTCGGGGCGTAGCCGACGCGGACACCAGCGGTGGCGGGGTCGCGGTAACTGACGAGTACCCGTGCCAGTTGCGGAAAAGTCGACCCGTTCGGGGTGGTCGAGATCCGTTCGGTGAACAGTGGTTCGACGTAGAGCACACCGCCCTCGGCGATCGGCAGGGTGAGGAGATTGCCGTACTGGATGCGGTTGGACCGTTCGAGCAGGGTGCGTTCGGAAGCCACCCGGGTATCGGAGATCATCGAGTTCTGGATCTGCTGCGGCCCTTGGGTGAGGGTATCGGTGGGTAGCTGCAGGATGGTGAACCGGCCGTAATCCTCGGGGTCGGAGCCGACCGAGATATAGGCGGACAGGAACTCGCGGTTGAAACCGACCATCGCGCTCGCCAGCCGGAACGACGGCCGCGCGCTCTCCGGATCCCCCATCAGGACGTAGAACGGGGGCTGGTGGGGGTTGGTATCGACGGTGGGGTCGGTGGGTACCGACCAGAAAGCGTTGGTGGTGAAGAATTCGCGTGGTTCGTTCACATGATATTTGGCCAGCATCTCCCGCTGGATACCGAACAGATCCTCCGGATACCGGAAGTGGGCCCGGAGCTCGTCGCTTATCGATTCCTCGGGTTCGACCGTTCCGGGAAAGGCATCCATCCAGGCCTTCAGTACGGGATCCTGCTGATCGATCTGGTAAAGGGTCACGGTGCCGTCGTAGGCGTCGACGGTGGCCTTGATCGAATTCCGGGCATAGGAGATCTCCTCGAACGGCCCCGCGGTGGGATCGCCGAGATGGGCGAGGGCTTCCAGGGAACTGGTCTTGGCATACGGGTAGCCGTCGATCGTGGTGTACGCGTCGACGATCCACACGATCCGGCCGTCCACCACCGCCGGATAGGGATTGTTGTCGGTGGTCAACCAAGGGGCGACGAGTTCGACGCGGTGCCGGGGGTCCCGGTTGAAGATGATCTTCGAATCGGGTCCGATCGCGCCGGAGAAGATGATGTTGCGTTCGGCGTAGGTGAAGGCGAAGGCCAGCCGGTTGAACCAGTTCCCGATCGGGACACCGCCGGCCCCGGTGTACGTGTACTTGGTGGTGTCGGTGTCGTACTCGCGGGGTTGGGTTCCGCCACCGACGATGGCGTAGTCGGGGTCGGTCGCGGCGATCACCTCGCCGAAGTAGACCCGGGGTTGCTCCACCGGGATCACCTGATTCCCGGACGCCCCGGTGGCGATATCGCTGACGGTGTAGATCGGATACCCGCTGTTACTGCTCTCGGTATCACCGGCGGTATCGCGTACCGCGGCGTTGACGCGGTTGGCCGGTGCGGCGACGAACCCGTTGCCGTGGGTGTAGACGGTGTGCCGGTTGACCCAGTGCCGCTGGTTGGCGCTCAACGCGCCGGGGGTCAGTTCCCGGGCCGCGACCACATAGTCGCGCAGCTGTCCGTCGATGAGATAGCGGTCCAGGTCCAGGTTCTCCGGGAAGCTGTAGAAATTCTTCAGTTGTTGCTGCTGGGTGAAGGTCCGGGAGAGCACATTCGGATCGAGCAGGCGCACGTTCGCCAGGGTGGTGGCATCTGCCGCGACCTCCGGCGGTGGGCGGGTACCTATCCCCGGATAGGGCTGGTATTCGACCCGGTCGCCACCTATCCCGTAGGCCTGGCGGGTCGCGGCGATATTGCGCTCGATGTAGACGCGTTCCTTGTCGGCGGCATTGGGCCGGACCGAGAACTGCTCCACGGCCAACGGCCAGGCCCCGCCCACCAGGATCGACGACAGCAACAGCATCGCGGCAGCCAGCGCGGGAATGCGCAGATCCCGCAGTACGACGCCGGCGAAGACGGCCGCGGCGCAGATCAAGGCGATCGCGAACAGGATGAGGCGGGCCGGTAGCACCGCGTTGATATCTGTGTATCCCGCACCGGTGAACGTGGGTTCCTGGCTGTCACCGGCGAGCAGGGAATACCTGTCGAGCCAGTACGCGACGGCTTTCACCAGAATGAACAGTCCGGCGAATACCAGGAGCTGTACTCGGGCGGGGTAGCTCGGGCCGGGACGCTTACCGGAGAGCCGCAGACCGCCGAACAGGTAGTGTGCCGCCAGGCCGGCGAGAAAGCCCAGGATGAGAGCGGTGAACAGCCAGCTCACCACGAGTCTGTAGAACGGCAGGTCGAAGACGAAGAAACCGATGTCGTACCCGAATTCGGGGTCCCGGCTGCCGAACGACCCGCCGTGCAGGAACAGTTGGACCGTCATCCAGCGCGATTGCCCGACGAGCCCACAGATCGATCCGATCACACCGGCGATACCCAGCCCGAACCACAGCGGCCGGCGCAGCACGGTGGTGCGGTAGGGCAGCAGATGATCCACCTGCCCGGGATCGGTGACCATGAGCGGACGCCAGCGGAACGCGAGCCACATCGCTGTGAACAGGACCGTGCCGACGAGCAGCGAGAGCGCGACGAACAGGGTGAGGCGGGTGACCAACACGGTGCGCCAGACGCCACGGAAGCCGACTTCGCCGAACCACAACCAGCTGGTGTAGACCCCGATGAGCCGCGAGATCACCACCAGAGCCGCGATGAGCACGGCCGAGGCGATCACCAGCAGTCGCGCGCTGCGGGGCAACCGCGGCAGGTTCGGACCATCGCGTGCGCTCATCTCCCACACTCCCGGGCTGCGCGGCCTTACGGGTGAAGGGTCGATACCGACCGTATCGCTCCGATCCTACCGGCGTGATCGGGCGGTCGCCGCTACGACAGGGCCGCAGTGCGGTCGGGCCCGCGTGGCGGCCGGGTCGTATCGCTTCGTATACGACGGCTCGACGGCCGTGTGGTCGGACGTACTCCTCTCGCGAAGGAAACGAATACGTGCTCCGGGGGTGCGCGAGGGGAATCTGTCCACCAAAACAAGACACGCTTGCCCCAGAAAGGGATCGAGTGATAACGAATCCATATCCCTTGGCCGTTTCCGGTCGAGCCATTTGGCATCGCTATCGAAAATTCATCGTGGCGGTAGCCCCGATGCGTTGTCAATGGGTGTGGTGTGGTCCGGATGGTGACCCTGCCGTGCGTTGACGAGGGCCGGGACTCGGCCCGGCCGACCTGTTGGATAGGAAGCAGAATGCTGCGGCCATCCGGCAAGCAGTCGGCCGAGACCAGAACAGGCGATAGATGCGGCCGATCTGGATGTCGCTGTTTCAGGTAACGATGGGCGTGTTGGCCGGTGGCGGCCCGGGCCGGCGCCGATGTCGGGGAATGCGACGAGCAGGTCGATATCTTCGGAGAATCGTTCGATGAGGCCGTAGAGGTAGTCGTTCGAGGTTGTTGCGTCGGGAGATCTTCACACTGGAACGGAGGTGGGTGCCGGGCCGGTGACGGCCATGGCAGGTTCAGCGGGGACTTTGAGTGGTCAAGCCGAGAGCGCAGGCGGCGGAGAACCTGGGCAGGCCGACGCCGGTGGTGCCGAGTACTTCGGTGGCGGCGATGGCTTCGGCGCGGTGGTGACCACGAAGTCGGCCCGTGCCGACGAGACCGTGGCGGTCTATGGCGACCCGAGAGTGCTCTGACCTCCTGCGTCGAAAAATACTTCCTCTCAACGGAACCGGATAGCCCCGAGCAGCGTCCAAGTCTATGTAGGGCGGTGTTGGAGCTGAGCATGTCGCTCGGTGGGATTGAACCGGACAGGTTCCGGTGGGGGTGTTTCATGATAAGTGCCGATTTGGCCCATTCGTCGAACGCGGGCGCGATATCACCACGGGAGGCGTTCGCACAACAGTTGAACGTGCTGTATGCGGCGGCGGGCTCTCCGTCACTGCGGGCGCTGGCGATGAAGGCGCAGTACAGGACACAGACAGGCAGAGCACCAAGAAGCTCGGTGTCGGTGACAGCTCAGCGAATCAGTGACTGGAAATCCGGCCGAAACGTGCCGGCCCGATTCGACGCCTTGCATCCGGTACTGCTGACGCTCATCGACGGTGCACGTAGACGTGGCGATGCAACGGGTGTCGTACTGAACATGCGAGAGTGGAAGCAACTGTGGGACCGCGTACAGGCGGCTCGGATCAACGCGTCGCATGGCAGGCGGAGACAGCGGGCCTCTGCGGCTGCGTGCCGTCCCCAGGAGAGCCTCGTCGCGATGTCTGCCGGCCGGGAAACTGCGCTCAGATCCCTGACCGAGATGGTGGGCGATGCGCTCGGAGGAGGACGAGACGGCCGCGTGATCACGCTGACCGGTGCAAGCGGGGTCGGAAAGACCTCCTTGCTTGCAGCCGGCCTGACCCCCGCGCTGAAGAATGATGACGCACAATTGATTTCGGTCCGATCCACCGATATCAGTCGCGATTCGGTGTCGATGCTTACCTCGATCCTCTCTGAGTTACGCTGTCCAGGCAGTGGCCAGCGGGGACAGAAGACCCCTGCGGGCATCTCCGAATTGGTCATCGTCGACCAATTCGAGGCGATCCTCACCGCTTCGTTTCCGTCGGCTGCCAGAGAAGAGATAGTTGCGCTGCTGGCAGAACTCGCCGAGGTTTCGGTCGTGCTGATCTGCTTGTGCAGCAGCTTTATCCCTAACTGCCACAGCTACCCACTGCTGGCCGACGCACTGGAAAATCGCCGGCTCCAGCTCGAGCCGATGACAACAGCTGAGCTCCGCGCAGTCGTTCAGGCGGGCATAGGCAAAGGGGGCAGCGGAGACGCCCCGGGCGTCGAGGAGGCGTTGATCGCGACGATTTGTGGAATACGAGGCGATGCCGACAGGTTCGGACGCGAACCGGGCGAATTGCCGATCCTCACGCGAACACTGAGTTCGATGGCTTCGAACCTGCACGGAGCGCGAAGTGACATGGACAGCTACCGCAGGCTGGGCGGAGTCGAAGGTGTGGTTCACGCAATGGCCGAGGCTGCCTGGTCAGCTATGTCTGGCCGAGAACGTACCGAGGGGAAGCGAATCCTGTTGCGCTTGGTGGATGTCCACACAGATGTCGGATACATCCGCCGTCGCATGCCGCTTCAGGATGGCCTGGACCTGCTCGACGACGCGGAAAGAGCGCTCGCTACCTTGGTCGGAGCGCGACTGATCACCATAGATCACCACCGGATACAGCTGAGCCACGATCTTGTGCTGACCTGGCCTACGCTCAGAACCTGGCTGGACGAGCTGTTTGCCACGCGGTGGACCGATCAAGAAGGCGATGGAACCGACCGGAACCGTGCATGGGAGTACGTCACACTGAACCCGAGGCTGCTTCGCTGAGCGATGCTCCTGCGACCTCGGATACGAGCTGATCGAATCCGGGAGACCTCGAACATGTCGCGGAGGGAGTCGCCGATGTGCTGACGGCTCCGCAGTAGACCCTCACACAGGCAGCCGCCGCCCTCCGCGGTGTGTATCGAGGCATTGTTCCAGGGATCGATGAACAGTTCGTCCCGGTGGATCCGGAGATCGGTGCGGGTCCAGTTGGTCACGGCCTGGAGTGCGGCGGCAGGTTCTTCTCCCGAACTGGGTCGAGCACCCAACAGCACAGTGGCGCACGGCCTCGAGAAATTCTCGCGCGACCACAAGCCGGCATTGCCGATCGTTTTTGCCGCCATCAACTGATGGCGGCCACGGGTCACATTGTGGGAATGGCACGCACGGTGTCCTGCAGGACGCGTAGGCCGCCGCATCACGGTATGCCGATTCATCGTCCGTCGGCACCGGATCGGCGCGGTCCCCGCTCAATATGCTGAGGTGCATGTCCATGAACCGCCCGGAAGCCGTGCCAGTTGAGTGATGCGCTGTTCAGAAATATCTGATCACACTCCGGTTCACGACTATGCCAGGAGGCTCTGCTGCGGCATCTCGGGAATATCCTCTGTCCGGTCCGGACATTTTTTCCGCTGCGTTACGCTGCAGGTTCGTCGGCAGCCGGGATTTCATCGTTGCCGCTGTCGGTCTGGTTTCCATAGTGTGAGGAATTGCGCCAGTCCGTTACAGAAATCCCCTACCGCTGGCGCAGGAGGAATTCCATGGATGCGAACGCGAAAGAAACGAACCGAGCGTCTGTCAAGGGTGGCAATGTCGCCGATATGTGTAGTTTCGGTGTAGAAGACGCTGTCAGTGGCCTTCTCGGACCGGAGCACGATCGGTTCACGAACTCCTGGTCCAACTGAATAGGGCCAATCGATGACATGTTCCCTGAGGAACGGTCGATGAAGTAGCCCATCGGGTGTTCCTGACACCCGATGGGCCTTCTCATCGGGGGCTACACCCACGCTCAGCCTGCGCCACTCAATCGAAAGTTGCTCACTGTGAAAACATTCATTGACCCGATCGATGGCCTGATCGGTGAGGTTCTCGACCACTACAATGCCGGCGCCGCACGCGTGTGCTCCATATATGGCAGTGGAATTGATCCAAAGCCGAAGGCGCCACAGTGGTCCCGCAACGACGCTCTCCAGGCCATATATGCGCATTCGGGCTCGTATCGGGCGCGCCAGCGGCAAGCATACGTATTCGATACCCTGGCTCTGGATATCCCCCCGGCTAACAGTGTCGAGGTGAGAAGGGAATCTCGGAACAAGCTAGCCCGGGAACTCGATGGGGATAACTTCTTCGACGCATCATGTGCCATCAGGGCGATAGACCCGGCGAAGATCGAGCAACTTGCCCGCGACCTTCTGGACGAGACCGAAGAATCCTACCTCCGATCCATGAGATTCTTATTCGACGGGCCGGTCGAAGAGTCGTTCTTCGCGCAGGCCTACGCGGATGTTCTGAAATCACACAGCGATCGATACTCCGTCGACAGAATAATGCGGGATATAGAAGACGGCGTATCTGCTCTAGGTGTCGACGACATGATCGAGATTGCCCGCCATGACCGGGGAAATATCTCCACGAACATTACAGTAATCACCCCACGCAAGGCGACGGTCTTCTTGGCCCAATACGGTGGCCTGGAATCGTATAGGGCCGCATTCCATGCCCTGGGACATGCGCTGTATGCTGTTCAGGCGGAGGTGCTGGAAGAAGACCTGATCGGGGTGAATATCGCTGCGACAGAAGTCAGCGCCTTTCTTGCCCAGGAACTCGCTCTGATATCGGCCTCTCCGGAGCAGCGGAAATTCCTGGAAGTGATGCCTACCTATTACGCTCGGCTGTATGCTCTGCGCGTCATCGACGAAAGTCTATTCTACCGGGAAGGCCCCCGGGCGATCGCGGAACGGTCATGTTACGCGGCCCGGCTCGGTGTGAACCCCGCGAAAGAATTCTCTCCCGGAAATCGTCTCGTAGCGGTTGATTTCGTCATCGGATTCTACGAGTATCTCCAGCGCGAACGAATTTCCTCCCTGGTCGAGGTCGCCGAATCGACCACGACCAATTGGCGTCTATTGAAGAGGCTTGGATGTGTGACCCCCGGAGTGCGCGACGCCGAACGCTGAGCGGATTGGCACACGGATATGGAAGTTGAACACCACTAATCAGTGACACATAGGCGCTTGTGATGCTGTTCGGGCATGGAGCGGACACCACATATCTAGAGGGCATGCGGAATGGTTGAATTTATCGGTCTGGGTTTGACTAACGATTTTTCGGAGGTTCGGACGAAGGGTGTAGAAGTACTGGATCTCGCCTTTGTCGAGAAACTACTCGATGTGCACGAGGAAAATAACTGGGATGGAGTCATATTCCATTATAGCGCCTCGGGTGTCGATCCGGCGATGATGGCGGCATTCGCCAGCAGGGTCTCCCATAGGCTGAAACTAGTTGTCGCCGTGCGACCGAACACCTGTCACCCTACATTTTTGGCGAAGCAGCTCGCCACCCTCGACCGTATTTCCGAGGGAGGTCGAATTCGCCTGCATGTGATCGCTGGCGGCTACTCCTTGGGGCAGGTTGCGGAGGGTGACCACTTGGACAAGGACAGAAGATACGCTCGGGCAGGGGAATTCATTGACATCTGCAGAAATGTCTGGACCTCCAGCTCCCCGTTCAGTTATTCCGGTGAGTACTACTCGGTTGACAGGTTCACTTCAAAGGTGACCTGCCAGAGAAGCGAGGGTCTCTTCATCTCGACCGCAGGAACTTCGGATGCGGCGTTGCGGATGGCCGCACGCTGTTCCGATCGGCACGCGGTATTCGGACTTCCTCTAGCCGAGGCCAAAACGGTAATCGCGACATTGGAGAAGTACTGCGAGGAAGAGGGGAGGGCGCATATGCCCGAAATTCAGATGCAGTTCAGATCGATTATCGGTGACACGCGTGAGGACGCGCGGAAGAAGGCGGGTGAGATCCTCGAAAGGATCCGTGAGAACTTCAACGGAATAGGCAGGGATCGGGCGCCGCAGACGACCAGTGCGCAGAAGTCCCTTGCCGTACTCGAGCGCGGGGAGTGGCACGACACGTCCTTCTGGGCCGGCGCGGTCGCGGAAACCAGCGGCGCGGGAAACAGCTCCGCACTGGTAGGAACGCCTGTAGAAATCGCAGAAGCGCTGTGCCGTTACCACGATATCGGAGTGGAATGCTTCGGCCTGAACGGTTACGAAACCATCGAAGACGTCACGGTTTTCGGACGTGAAGTCATACCGCTTGTCCGGGCGGATCTGGGGAGCTGATCCTTGGTGGTTACTGGTGTCGGACGTGACCGGGGTGGCTGGTTGCACCGCCTCTGGGAGGTGGCGCGCGAAGGGCGACGCCTGATAGCGGGAATCGGCGTGGTAGTGGTGACAGGAGCGCTCGCCGACATCGCCATACCCTTGGCGGCGAAGCACGCCTTGGACGCTGCTCGGATCGGTGCGGTGGACGATGTCGTGGCGGCTGGCACCGTGATGGCGGCGTTGGCGCTGCTGAAGATGGGTTCCTGGTGCGGTCGGCGATGTCTGTCCGGCTACCTCGCCGTTGATGTGCAGGATCGCTTGCGCGTTCGAGCACTCACTGCGATCCAGCTCTACGACGGTCGTGGACAGGACCGGATGAACTCAGGGCAGGTGATCTCCCGGCTGGTGAGTGACCTGTCTGCGATCCAGACCTTCATGGTGACTGTACCTTTGGCGGGGGTCGGGCTTCTGGTCGGTGTTTTCGGCACCGTGGTCATGTTTGCACTCTCGCCACCGCTGTGCCTGGCGATATTGCTGACAACTCCGCTGATCGCGTGGGCGGTGGTCCGGGAACGTCCACGGCTGCAGGCGGCCACTTTGTCCGTGCAGCACTGTTCCGGCGAGCTGACCGACCATGTGCAGGAGGTGGTCGCTGGGGTACGTGTCGTCAAAGCGTTCGGTCGCCAGGAGCACATGACCCGCCAGTTGAACACGCATGCTCGGCGCCTTTACACGAAACGGATCCGGCTGGCGAGAATTAACACCCGGTTCGTCTCGACGATTTCGGTGATTCCGAAATCAGGGCAGGTTCTCGTGGTGTGCCTCGGCGGTTGGCTGGCGTCGACAGGCGCTGTGGGCCTGGGAACCTTCCTGGCTTTCTGCACCTACGTGATCCTGCTCAATACCGGTGTCCGGGCTGTGTCCAATGTAGTGGCCGCGGCGGAGTTGACCCGCACCGCGGTGGAACGGGTTTTCCAGGTGATCGACGGTGCTCCCGGCGATATGGGGACCGAGGAAGTCCAGGGCGTTCCTGACGGTCCGCTCGGCGTGGATTGCCGTTCTGTGACCTTCGGTTTCGAACCTCGTAGGCCAGTCCTACGCGACCTCGATCTCTCGGTGCGGCCCGGAGAAACCGTGGCTGTCGTCGGCCCCAGCGGAGCCGGCAAGACACTGCTGGCGGAGTTGCTGTTGCGGTTCTACACACCCGATTCCGGAGAGATCGCCATCGTTGGGCCGGCCGAACGGGTTTGTCTCTCCGATGTGGGAAGGCCAGAACTGCGGGCGGCGATCGGTTCGGTTTTTGGCGATCCCTTTCTGCTCTCGGATACTCTCGCGGCGAATATCGCACTGGGTCGACCGGATGCGTCCCAGGCGGATATTCGCCGTGCCGCCAGGCTGGCCTGCGCCGACGAGTTCATCGCGGCCATGCCCGCCGGCTACGACACGGTGATCGGGGAGCGTGGTCTCACACTGTCCGGTGGACAACGCCAGCGGGTGGCATTGGCACGAGCGTTGCTGATCAACCCGAGGATCCTCCTCCTCGATGACGCCACATCTGCGGTGGACCCGATCACCGAGCGGGAGATCTTCCGAGCTCTTAATGCGACTTCGCCAGAGACCGTGGGAACACGCGATCGCACTACCATCATCTTCACTCAGCGGGAGTCCATTGCTGCCTACGTGGATCGGATAATACGGTTGCCTCCTCCCCGCCGCTCCGTTCTGCTGCGGGCCGGCGGGATCTCTGGAGCCATCACAGCGAATGGCCTCCCGAATTCGCAAATGCAGCAAGAGGATCGACACGAAAAGTCGGCATCTCCGATTGAATTCGAGAACTCCGGCATGGACCTTCAAAAGTTGGTGAGGCCCGACCCCGGTTTCCGATTCGTGCGCGCGCTGCGTCCCGTTGCCTGGGGGATCGCGACGGTGACGCTCTTGTTGGCGGTGAGTGTCGTCATCGGCACCGCGTTCCCTGCTCTGACCCGCCATGCCATCGACGCCGGAGTTATTTCGCGCCAGCCGGATGTGATCGCGTACGTGGCTATAGCCGGCATCCTTCTGGCTGCCGCCGCTTGGGTTTTCGAAAACCTCGCAGGAATGGCAGCGGCACGTGCTGGAGAACGCGTTCTCCTCAATTTACGGATACGTAGCTTTGCCCACTTGCAGCGGTTGGGCTTGGACTACTACGAGCGAGAAATGCCTGGTCATATTGTCACGAGGATGACCACGGATATAAACTCGTTGTCGACTTTTGTGCAATCAGGATTGGGTGCAACGCTTGTCGGATCGGCCACGACGTCAGGCGTGCTCGCGCTCCTTTTCCTGGTCGACCGCCCTCTCGCGGTCATCGTCTCGGCGACACTGTTTCCGCTGGTTGTGATGACCTTGTGGTTCCACCGGACCCTATCGGCTGAATACTCCTCGGCCCGGAAGCGCCTTTCGATAGTCAATGCTTGCTTGGCCGAGAACATCTGGGGTTTGCGCACCATACAAGCTGCTGGGGTCGAGGGTGCTGCTGCGTCCCGGTTCGCCCGCCTGTCGGCCGAACACCGCGTAGTCGCTCGAAAGGCGCACCGTGCGCTCGCGCTGTACTTCTCGCTTATCATCGGCTGGGCCGAACTCGCTCAGGTGGTGGTATTGACAATCGCGGCCCAGCGCGTCGCAGAAGGAGTGATCACCGTCGGTGTCTTGGTCTCCTTCATGTTGTATCTCAAAATTCTGTTCGATTCAGTCCAGCAACTCTCGCAGGTATTCGATGGGTTCGAACAAGCCCGAGTGGGTGCGAAACGAATCGTCGAATTCTTGCAGACCCATTCCTCGACTGCAGGTGACGCCGGCGAATCGGTCGAGATTGCGGAAAATTGGCCACCGGAAGTAGTTTTCGACCGGGTCCGATTTCGTTATGGAAATTCCGGAAAGTGGGTACTCGATGGGGTGACACTGCGTATACCCGCCGGTACGAGTCTGGCCCTTGTCGGAGAGACCGGCAGTGGTAAATCGACAATGATGAAGTTGCTGGCACGCTTCTACGAACTCCCCTCGGAAAACGGGGGCGGTCCGCCCGATACGGGGCATCCGGGTTCCATTCGGGTGGCCGGCGTCGATATCAGAGACTATCGGCTCTCGGACTACCGTACTCGGCTCGGCATAGTATCCCAGGAGACGCACCTGTTCCGGGGGACCGTCGCGAGCAATATCGCCTTCGGGCGCCCTGACGCCACCCTGGTCGAGATCGAGGAGGCTGTGCGGGCAGTCGGTGCCTCCGAGATGCTTTCCGAACTTCCTCACGGGCTCCACCAACCGGTGGGTGAGCGTGGCCGCGGACTATCGGCGGGGCAATGCCAGTTGATCGCGCTTGCGCGTGCCGAACTCATACGGCCCGAGGTCGTTCTGCTGGACGAGGCGACATCGGTTCTCGACGAAGACTGCGCGGACGCGGTGCTGACGGCAGGGGAATCATTGCTCCGGGGCCGAGCAGGAAGGGCCCGCACAGCGTTGATCATCGCGCACAGACTCGCCACGGCCGCGCGCGCGGATAGGATCGCCGTCGTGGCCGAGGGCCGGATCGCCGAGCTCGGTACCCATGCCGAACTGGTGGCTGCTGGCGGCCACTACTCTCGGATGTGGGGGGGTTACCGGCAGCGGTTATGATCCGCCCATCCTGGCGACGACCAGATCAGCAGGGGTTCACGAGAGTTTCCGGACAGGAGTTCAGGCGACAATGACGAGGCATCTCATCACCAGTGCTCTGCCGTACATCAACGGCATCAAGCATCTCGGCAACCTCGTCGGCTCCATGCTCCCCGCGGATGTCTATGCCCGATACATGCGTGCCCGCGGACACGAGGTGCTGTTCGTGTGCGCGACCGACGAGCACGGCACCCCTGCCGAACTGGCCTCGTACGCCGCAGGCCTTCCGGTCGAGGAATTCTGCCGCCAACAGCACGAAGCCCAGGCTGCCATCTACCGGGCATACGGGCTGTCGTTCGATGTCTTCGGTCGTAGCTCCTCACCGCAAAACCACGAGCTCACAAAGCATTTCGGCCGTATGATCGCCACGAACGGCTTCATCGAGGAACGAACCGTCAAACAAATCTATTCCCTCACCGACGGCCGCTTCCTGCCCGACCGCTATGTCGAAGGCACGTGCCCGCACTGTGGATTCGAAGCCGCCCGCGGTGATCAGTGCGAAAGTTGCACCCGCCTGCTCGACCCGACCGACCTGATCAATCCGCGGTCGGCGATCAGCGGCAGCACCGCCATCGAAGTCCGCTCCTCCAGGCACCTTTTCCTACTGCAGTCCAAATTCTCCGAATGGCTGCGCGAATGGGTGACCACGCGGGAAGGATGGCCCCACCTGGTCACTTCCATCGCACTGAAATGGCTCGACGAAGGACTCGGAGACCGCAGCATCACCCGCGACCTGCAGTGGGGCGTCCCGGTCAACCGGGACGGTTTCGAGGGCAAGGTGTACTACGTATGGTTCGACGCCCCGATCGCCTACATCGGTGCCACCAAGGAATGGGCGGACGCAGATCCGGCTCAGCGAGACTGGCGCTCTTGGTGGCAAGCCCCCGACGAGGTCACTTACGTCGAGTTCATGGCCAAGGACAATATCCCGTTCCATTCCATCATGTTCCCGGGAATGATCCACGCCACCGGTGAGCCCTGGAAGTTGGTCGACTACATCAAGGGCTTCAACTGGCTCAACTACTACGGTGGCAAGTTCTCCACCAGCCGCCGACACGGCATCTTCACCGATACCGCCTTGGAACTGCTGCCCGCGGACTACTGGCGTTACTATCTGATGGCGAACGCGCCCGAGTCCGATGATGTCAGCTTCACGTGGGAACTCTTCGCCGCCACCGTGAACAAGGACCTCGCCGACGTCCTCGGCAACTTTGTCAACCGCGTCCTGACCTTCACCCGGAAGCGGTTCGGCGACCAACTCCCTGCCGGCGCCGAACCTGGACCGGTCGAGGCGGCGCTCGCTGCCCGGTTGGCCCAACTGCAGAGCGACTACGAACTGCATCTCGACGCGATGCAGTTCCGAAAGGCCGCAGCAACCCTCCGCAGTATCTGGAGTGCTGGAAACGAATACATCAACGATAAGGCCCCTTGGACCCAGATCAAGACCGACCCCGATGCCGCCGCGCTCACTCTCCGTACCGCCGGCAACTTGATCTACCTGTACGGCATGCTCTGTGAACCGTTCATCCCCTTCACTGCCGAAATACTACGAGAGCTGTGGGACATCGACGGCCCAGCCGAGCAGGCATGGCCGTCTCCCACCGAGACCCAATCCTTGAACTGGCTGCCCCCGG
Source organism: Nocardia sp. X0981 (assembly GCF_977089955.1). Classification (NCBI taxonomy): domain Bacteria; kingdom Bacillati; phylum Actinomycetota; class Actinomycetes; order Mycobacteriales; family Nocardiaceae; genus Nocardia; species Nocardia sp. X0981. The sequence goes on from NZ_OZ372435.1 coordinate 2,662,267, forward strand.
GCACCCGATTCACCGTGCCGCCAGTTCTTTTCCGGAAGATCGCTGACGACGATATTGTGGCTTGGCGCGAACGATTCGGTGCCGAATCGGCCGCCTGAGGTGTACTGACCTGAGAGGTTGGGAACGCGGACTGCCGGCGGGTGTCTGCCGAGTGCGGTGTGGCCGCGGTGGACGCTCCTATGTCTGTCGAGCCGGGCTCGATGTGCCGCTGGCGGCGTTGAGGTGGCGGTAGATCTGTCGGGCGAGGTAACGCTCGAGACAGCGGCGGATCTCTTCGGTGGTTCGGCCTTCGGCGCGTCTGCGTTCGACGTACTCGCGTGTGGTGGGGTCGTGGATCATGCGGGTGATCGTGGCCATGTGCAGGGCGCGGGTTCAGCCGCCGGTCTCCACCGCGGTCGAGGCGATGGCGAACGGTGTTTCCGATGAGGCGGGGCTCGGGTTGACCCCGGCCAGACAGGCGAACGCGCCATCATCCTCAACGGAGTCGCAGTCGCCACCGATATCCAAGCGTTCCGCCGAGGCCGGCAATCTGTCGCCGACCCCGAAACACTCGCCCGCACAGTCGAGGCCCAGCGCCGGACCCGGAGCGCATCACCGGCTCCGCACCCGCTGGCCGGCCATATCGCGGGGACCGTACTCGCCGACCCCGCGTCCGAACTCGGCCGGCTTGTCGCGGTCCGCGCCGACGACCTGATCGGGTACCAGAGTCCTGCCTACGCCTCCCGCTACGCCGATTTCGTAGAGCGAGTCCGGGCCGCGGAGTCCGACGCCACGGGAACGACCACCCTGGTCGAATCCGTCGCCCGCAACCTGTACAAGCTGATGGCTTACAAGGACGAATACGAGGTCGCCCGCCTGGCCTTGGACCCGGCCTTCGACGCCCGCCTCGCTCAGGAATTCGGTGCCGGCGCGAAACGCTCGATCCGGCTCCATCCGCCGCTGCTGCGGGCCATGGGGCTGAAGAACAAACTCTCGCTCGGTGCCTGGGTTGATCCGGGCTTCCGCGCTTTGCGCAGCATGCGCCGAATCCGCGGCACCCGACTGGACATTTTCGGCTACCACCACATCCGGCGGATGGAGCGGGAACTGGTCGCCGAATATCGGGAAGTGATGGAAACGCTGTTACCGGAACTGAATCCGGACAACCACGCCATCGCAGTCGAGATCGCCGAGTTACCGGATATGATCCCCCGACACCGGCATCGAGGTCACCGAAGTTCGCCCGACCGGGCGGGATCGGGCACGTACAGGAAAGTCCGACTCGATCGACGCCGAGGCCGCTACGCGTGCTGTCCTCGGAGTTGAGTACCAGCAGCTGGCCGAGCCGCGCCAGTCCGGCAGGCGAGAAGCACCGAGAGTGGCACACAATGTCGGCGCGGTAGCACCACCATAGAGAAATGCCACGCCGGCCGAGTACTACGCTCAAACCTGTCACGCCGATCGGTGCTGCTCTGAAACCGAAGCCGGTCCCTTACTCGGGACGGTTCAGTATCGACTGCTGATTGCCGCTGTTGGCTGCACGGCTCCCCGAAGGCGGCAGCCCGTCAAGGGGCCGGCCGGGTCGCTGGTGCGGGTCTGTGCCGCGACATGGCCGCTGACACTCGCGACGTTGGACCGGAACATGGCCGGTCCAGCAGGGCAAGTTGGGCGGCCAGGACCCTGCCCGTTATGGATGGCGGACGGATCAGGAGTTGATCGCGACTGCGGCGTCCGGCCGGCAGGACACGCTGGCCGATCGTGCCCCGCGCACGGCCCGGCAGGGTGGGGACGGTCGATCCTGGCAGAGCTGCCAAGAGTTCTTGCAGGTGGGTGCGCATTTCTCAGGTCACCTCCGTGTGTTCGAGTGCGCTCGGACACACGGTACGCAAATGCGTCGAATCTGAGGTGAATCTGTGCGCGAGGGGGGACTTGAACCCCTCTAACCAGCAACTTTGCTGGTTTCGTGTGTTCGATCGCATCGAACGATAGGTTGATGGCGTCGAGGGGATCAAGCGACATGGGTATACGCAGGGTTTACTCGTAGGGCGCGCCCGTGGTCGTGCGGAAGACGCCTGAGTGGGTATCGGGTGATGGCGTTGCAGGCGAGATGTTTGAAGTTAAGCCGGTGGTCACCGGCAGCAGTCGGGGTCGAGGACCACACAGAGCGCGGCCAGAGCGTCGCGGTGGACGCGGTGGACGACGTTCATGCCTTGGCGTTCGGAGTTCACGAGCCCCGCTTTGCGGAGTTGGGAAAGGTGATGGCTGACCGTGGATTCAGCCAGCCCTACCGCGTCGGCGAGTTCGCCGCCATTGCGTCCGTTCTCGGGGCTGGCCAGTAGTAGCGACATCAGTTTGACGCGCACCGGATCGGCGAGAGCTTTCAACCGCAGGGCCACGTGTAGGGCGGCCTCGTCGTCGATCGGGCCCGCGGCCACAGGAGGGCAGCACAAGGGGGTCGTCATGTCGATGACGGGCAGCGCTTTGGGCATGAAATCCATCCTACCGACAATATTGACTTATGTCGAAAAGGTGGCACACTGGGCGCTGTCAACTCTTCGATATATGTCACACAGGTGGTGGTCATCATGTCACGTGTTCAGCTCGCACTCAACGTCGACGATCTGGAGCAGGCCGTCGAGTTCTACTCGACCCTGTTCGGAGTCCAGCCGGCCAAACGCAAGCCCGGCTATGCGAACTTCGCGGTCACCGAGCCGCCGCTGAAGCTGGTCCTCATCGAGAATCCCGGTCAGGGTGGCAGTGTGAACCATCTCGGGGTCGAGGTGGAGTCCTCGGAGAAGGTGCACGCCGAGATCGCGCGCCTGTCGGAAGCCGGTCTGTTCACCGAGGAGCAGATCGCGACCACGTGTTGCTTCGCCACCCAGGACAAGGTGTGGGTGACCGGCCCGAATGCCGAGCGGTGGGAGGTCTACACCGTGCTGGCCGATACCGAGCACTTCGGCACCGAACCTCGGTTCGCGGGGAAGGACGACGGCGAGGCGGTGCAGGCGTGCTGTGGCACCGACGGCCGCGGCGACGTTTCCACCTCTGAGGCGGAGGTCGAGTCGGGCGTGGCGTGCTGCGCCCCGGCCGCTGCCGCTCGGTAGAGCCCGGGTTTCGGCGTGACCGATGTGGAGACCGCGCCCGCGGCGGCGGAGGACGGGTTGTCGCGGGCGGGGCGTCGCCGGGTGTTGGCGGTGCTGTGCCTGACCCAGATATCGAGCTGGGGGATCCTGTACTACGCGTTTCCGGTGTTGTCGACCTCGATCACCGCCGAGACGGGGTGGTCGGCGCCGGTGATCACCGCGGCGTTCTCGCTCGGCCAGCTCGCGACCGCGCTCACCGGGATTCCGGTGGGCGCGTTGATCGATCGGACCGGTCCGCGGCGGGTGATGACCGCTGGATCGGTTCTCGGGGTAGCCGCCTTGGTCGCGATCGCGTCCGCGCCGAACCTTGCCGTGTTCTATCTTGGCTGGCTGGCGGCCGGGGTGGCGATGGGGGCGGTGTTGTATCCGCCGGCGTTCGCGGCGCTGACCCGCTGGTGGGGTGCCGAGCGCGTGACCGCGCTGATGATCCTCACTCTGGCCGGTGGTTTGGCGTCCACGGTGTTCGCGCCGCTCACCGCCGCTCTGGACACCAGCATCGAGTGGCGTGCCACCTATCTCGTCCTCGCCGCGGCTCTGGCAGTACTAACGATCCCGGCGCATTGGTTCGGACTGCGGGCGCTGTGGCCGGATCCACCAGTCCCGACCGTGGCTGCGCATGCCGACCACTCGCAGATCGCGCGCAGCCCACGCTTCGCCGCGCTGGTCGTGACCATGTGCCTGGCGGCGTTCGCCAGCTTCGCCGGCATCTTCAACCTCGTCGCTCTGCTCCAGGAACAGGGCTTCGGCCCCGGTCTGGCTGCGACCGCGCTCGGGCTCGGCGGCGCCGGACAGGTTTTGGGCCGGATCGGATATCTGCCGCTGGCCCGCCACACCGGTGTCACCGCCCGCACCGTCGTGGTACTGGCTGCTCTCGCCGCTTCGACTGCCCTGCTCGGGGTGGTGTCGGCGGTGATCGTGTTGATCGCGGTCGCGATCGGTGCGGGGTTGGTGCGCGGGATCTTCACGCTGATCCAGGCCACCGCGATCACCGACCGGTGGGGCGCCACTCACTACGGCCGGTTGAACGGCCTACTGTCCGCGCCCGTGGTGGTCGTGTCCGCGCTGGCCCCGTGGGCGGGCACCGTGCTGTCGGCGTGGACCGGCAGCTACGCCCACACCTACCTCATCCTCGGCGCCGTCGCCGCCCTCGCCGCGATGATCGCGCCACTTACCGGTATCCGTGTTTCGAAGAAAGAAATGTTGTGACAAGCGAATACGACTATGACGCGGTGGTCATCGGCGGCGGCCAATCCGGCCTCGCCGCCGCCCACCACCTCACCGCCGCAGGTCTGAGCACCGCGGTCCTGGAGGCCTCGCCGGAGGCGACCGGGTCGTGGCCGCGGTACTACGACAGCTTGACGCTGTTCTCCCCTGCCCGCTACAGCTCGCTACCCGGGCGACGGTTCCCCGGGGGTCCGGACCGGTACCCGCACCGCGACGAAGTGATCGACTACCTGCGCTCCTACGCCGCAGCCCTGGACGCCGAGATCCACACCAGCACTGTCGTCGATTCCGTCGCCTCCAGCGACGGTGAGGGTTTCGCGGTCACCACCGGATCGGGTGCGGTGTTCACCGCGCCGCGGGTGATCGCGGCAACCGGGTCGTTCGGTTCCCCGTTCCTGCCCGCCGTGCCCGGCCGCGACGAGTTCGGAGGCCGGGTCCTGCACGCTAGCGAATACCGTCATCCGGGCGAGTTCGCCGACCAGCGGGTGGTTGTGGTGGGCGCGGGGAACTCCGCGGTGCAGATCGCCGCCGAACTGGCCGGACATGCGAAGGTGGTGCTGGCCAGCCGGGCGCCGGTGAAGTTCGTGCCGCAGCGTCCGCTGGGCCGGGATGTGCATTTCTGGTTCACTCTCACCGGATTCGACGCCGCCCCGCTGGGCTGGATCGTGAAACAGGCGCCGACGCAGCCGGTGCTCGACGCCGGCCGTTACCGGGCCGCGCTCGACGCCGGGAAGCCGGAGCGACGAGAAGTGTTCACCGCCTTCAACTCCGAGGGAGTGGTGTGGCCGGACGATACTCGCACGCCGGTGGATGCGGTCGTCTTCGCCACCGGTTACCGCCCGCACCTGCCCTATCTCGCCGGTGTCGGGGCGGTGACCGAGTCCGGGGTGCCGCGACAGCGCCGAGGCCTGTCGCTCACTCATCCGGGGCTGGGTTTTCTCGGGTTGGAGTGGCAGCGCACTCCGTCGTCGAACTCGCTGCGTGGGGTGGGCCGGGACGCGGCCTATCTGGTGCGGCGGCTGCGGCCGGCGACGGCACCGCAGCGGGAGCACGCCGAGTGACCACCGCACCGCTGGGCACGGGTTCGGAGGTGCTGGTCCGGGGTGGGCGCGTGCTGTCCGCCGATGGCACCCCGATCACCTACCTGGTCCAGGGTTCCGGGCCGGTGCTGCTGGTGGTGCACGGTGGCTTGGGCAGCGCGGTGAGCATGCTGTCGCTGGCCGGCTATCTCGCCGAGCACTACACGGTGGTGGCGATGAACTGCCGCGGTCACGGCACCTCCGGAACCCCGCAGTCGGCGCCGGATATCGCGCACGAGGTCGCCGATATCGTCGCGGTGATCGATGCGGTCGGGCCGGTCGAGGTGGTGTTCGGTTACTCCTTCGGTGCGGTCCTGGCCCTGGAAACCGCACTGCGCGCATCGGATCGGGTGTCGCGGCTGGCCGTCTACGAACCACCCTTACCGGTCATGTACCCGATTCCTGATCTGTCGGCAGTGGATGCGGGGATCGAGGGCGGGGATTACGAGCGTCTGATCCTGGATGCCTCCGCGGTATCCGGCGGGTTCTCTGCTGCTGAGCTGGCCGTGCTGCGTAGTGATCCGTTGTGGTGGCACAAGGTCGCCCAGGCCCCGACCCTGGCCGCGACGTTGCGGGTGCTGGCCGGCCTGGATCCCGACGTGGGCCGCTACGCCGCGATCACCGCCCAGACTACGGTGATCACCGGCACCACCAGCGCCGACTACATCCTCGACGCCGCCGACCGGCTCACCACAGCACTCCGGAACCCGATCCGCAAAACGCTGTCGGGACAAGGCCATCACGTCGCCCTTGGCGGCCTGGCCCAGGCCCTGCTCTCGGGTTAGGTGGTGAGGGTGTCGAGGCGGCGGCCGATATCCGGCCACCAGGCGGTGGCGGCCCCGTAGCCGATGAGGCAACCACCCAGCTGACAGACAACGATCACCAACGCCAGCGCCGGATCCAGTCCGAGCACGACCGCGCCGGCGACCACGGCGGGGTTGCCGAGAAACCCTGCCCCTGTCACCAGGAACACCGCGGCAGCCAGTGCGCTGGCACCGGCCGTGGACATTCTCAGCGTCGGTGTGCAGGTGGCGGCGAAGAACGAGATGACCGCCGCTGCGGCGGCGGTCATCTCGCTCAATGCGTGCACACCACCCGGGGCGGGCACCGCCGGAGGGGTGATCCCGGCCAGGAAGCACCCCGCGGCCACCCCACCGGCCACGGCAGTCGCTGCCGCTACCTGGGTGAGGAGGTGGCCGGCGAGCAGAGGGCCGGACAGGCTTTTTCGGCGTTCGAGTAGCGCATCGGCCACAATCAGTAGCGGGTTCCACCGCGGCTCCCGGCTCCGGAACAAGCCGGTGCCAAGGGCCAGGAACGTGACCGTCACGGCCGCAGTGAGCCCCGCCCGGGCTGGCCCGGGGCCGACCAGATGCGCTGCCCACCAGCCCGTCACAGGCGCCGCCATCACCACCCCAGTGCCGAGCAGGTCCGCGCGATATCGCGCGGATGCCCGAGCACCGAGGCCCGGTGCGGGCGTGGCGCCGGTCATCGCTGCTACCTCGACGGTGGTCGGCTGAGCGGGGTTCAGGCGTGGGCGGGCAGTAGCTCGGCGATGAGCGCCTCCACCCGTGCACGGATCGCGTCGCGGATCGGGCGGACCGCTTCCACGCCTTTGCCGGCGGGGTCTTCCAGGTCCCAGTCTCGGTAGCTGATTCCAGGGAAGACCGGGCAGGTGTCGCCGCAGCCCATGGTGATCACCACATCCGAGGACTGCACCGCGGCGGGGGTGAGGATTTTCGGGGCCTGGGCGGTGATATCGATCCCGACCTCGGCCATCGCCTGCACTGCCGCGGGGTTGAGGTGTTCGGCGGGGGCGCTGCCGGCGGAGCGGACCTCGATCGCCCCGTCGGCGAGGTGGGTGAGGAATCCGGCGGCCATCTGGGAGCGCCCGGCATTGTGGACGCAGACGAACAACACACTCGGCTTATCGGTCACAGCAAAAGCCTTTCAGGCGGTGGGGACGTCGAGTTCGGCGAGCAGGGCACGCACACGGGTTTCGATCTCGGCGCGGATCGGCCGGATCGCGGCGACATCGAGACCGGCCGGATCGGGCAGGTCCCAATCCTCATACCGGCGACCGGGATACACCGGGCAGGCATCGCCGCAGCCCATGGTGACGATCACGTCGGCGGCTTTCAGGATCTCCTCGGTCCACGGCTTCGGGTACTCGCCGGTGATGTCGATCCCGATCTCGGCCATCGCCTCGACCGCAGCCGGATTGATCTCGTCTCCCGGTTCGCTGCCCCCGGACCAGGCGATGGCGTGCTCGCCGGCGAGGTGAGTGAACAACCCGAGCGCCATCTGGGAACGCCCGGCGTTGTGGGTGCACAGGAACAGCACGGTCGGGGTCCCGGTGTGGTGGAGGCCTTCGACCTTGGCCAGGGCCTGGAGGCGTTGGCGGGCGAACCGTTCGGCCAGCAGGGGAAGGAAGTTGACGATGGTGGCGCGGCCGGCGAACTGTTCGTAGGAGGAGTGCAGGAACCGTTCGATGGTTTCCACACCGAAGGTGCCGTCGAACTCCCGCTGTAACCGGGTCGCCGCGGTTTTCAACGCCACATGCTGGTCAATGGACAGATCCGCGCGCAACGCGGTAGCGGGAAGGGGTGATTCGGTCATATCCGTTGTCCGATACTCGAGAAGGAAGGGTTCAGGATTGGACAGGTGAGCTCAGTTCGGCCACGAGGGCCCGGACGCGGGCGGCGATATCGTCACGGACCAGCCGCATCCGCTCCATACCCTCGATCCCGCGCTCCGAGGGTTCATCGGTCTCCCACCACAGCGCCCGCACACCGTCCGGGACGTTGAGCTGGGCTTCGCGACCGAGGATCACCACCAGATCAGCGCGAGCGAGCAGCCCGGCGTCGACCGGTTTCGGGACTCCGCCGCTGATATCGATCCCGACCTCGGCGAGCGCTGCGACCGACAATGCGTTGAGCTTTTCGCCCGGATCGGTGCCCGCCGACAGCGCGACGACCTCACCGGCGGCGGCCTGGCGCATCAGCCCGGCCGCCATCTGCGATTTGCCGCTGTTACGCACGCAGACGAACAGCACCAACACAGTCACCGGACCGTCACCTCGGCTTCAGCGCGGAATCGGTTGCGCAGGGCCAGCGATACATACACCAGGGCGACCAGGACGGGGACCTCGATCAGCGGGCCCACGACCCCGGCGAGGGCTTGCCCGGAGGTGGCGCCGTAGGTGGCGATCGCGACCGCGATGGCGAGTTCGAAGTTGTTGCCCGCCGCGGTGAACGCCAGTGTGGTCGTTCGCTCGTATCCGAGGCCCATGACGGCACCGAGCAGGTAACCCCCGCCCCACATGATCGCGAAATACGCCAGCAGCGGGATCGCGATGCGGACCACGTCGAGGGGCTGGGAGGTGATGCGGTCGCCTTGCAGCGCGAACAGCAGCACGATGGTGAACAGCAGGCCGTAGAGAGCCCAGGGCCCGATTCGCGGAATCAGCGTGGATTCGTACCAGTCGCGGCCTTTGGTACGCTCGCCGAACCTGCGGGTGAGGTATCCGGCCAGCAGCGGGATGCCGAGGAAGATCAGTACCGATTTCGCGATCTGCCAGGGCGAGGCCTCGATCGTGGTCTGTTCCAGGCCCAGCCATCCGGGCAGTACCGAGAGGTAGAACCAGCCCAGCACGGCGAACATGATGACCTGGAAGATCGAGTTCAACGCCACCAGCACGGCGGCGGCTTCGCGGTCTCCGCAGGCCAGATCGTTCCAGATGATCACCATGGCGATACACCGCGCGAGCCCGACGATGATCAGTCCGGTCCGGTACTCCGGAAGATCGGGCAGCAGCAGCCAGGCCAGCGCGAACATCAACGCCGGACCGAGTACCCAGTTCAGCACCAGCGACCCGATCAGGAGGCGGCGATCGCCGGTGACCGTGTCGAGGCGGTCGTAGCGGACCTTGGCCAGCACCGGGTACATCATGATCAGCAGCCCGATCGCGATCGGCAGCGAGATCCCGTCGATTTCCACCGCGGCCAGGCCGTCGCCGAGGCCCGGTATCAGACGGCCGAGCAGTAGACCGGCGGCCATGGCCACGCCGATCCAGACGGGCAGGAACCGGTCCAATGTGGAGAGCTTGCCGACCACACCCGGCGCGGTGGTGGTGTCGGTGGCGCTCATGCGGTGACCTCGGCAGCCTCGCCGCTTTCCAGCAGCAGCGCGTCCGAGACTCGCGCCAAAGCCTGCGGGACAACCCGGTAGTACACCCAGGACGCGCGGCGTTCGCTGGTCAACAGTCCCGCAGAGCGCAGTACCTTCAAGTGGTGCGAGATCGTCGGCTGGCTCAATTCGATGCCCTCGGACAGATCACATACGCAAGCTTCCATCCCCGACCGCGACGCGATCGAGCTCAACAACCGCAGCCGCACCGGGTCCGACAGTGCCTTGAACACCGCTGCCAACTCCACCGCAGCCTGCGCCGTCAGTGGCTCGCGTACGTGCGGGGCGGGGTGGCAGGCCTCGACCGATATCACCGGCAACTGCGATTTAGACATACGTCGATATTGACGACTATCTATTCTGGAGGCAAGTGAACTCCGGGTGAACGTCATCCGTGGTCGAGACCGTCTGGCGTTCCGCTGCGCGGCGATATCGCAAAATGCCGGTGTCTGCCCACTGCCGCCTTCAGATCGGTGTGGCGGGTGTGCGGCAACCTCGGACTGCTCGAGGCTCGAGGAGGTCACCGAAGATCACGCTGCCGAGGTGGTGGGCGTCAGGCAGTTCGACGATGTCGCCGTTGATGCCCGAGTGACCGTCCGCCCACTTCTGGGCGGTGCGGCGTTCGGTGAAGAAGTTGAGGTGACTGCAGCAGGTTTCGGCAGAGGGGCCCAGGCCGGCTTGTGCGCCGACGAACACCACCGTGGTGGCCGGTTGTGCGGTGACGAGTTGGCTGCCGGCGGTGATGGTAATCGGGTCGTTGGTCTCCGGGTCAGTGGTGGTGATCGTGACCTGTGTGCCGAGCATCGCGCTGATACCGAGTGCGTCCACGGCGCACATCGCGTAGACAGTCGGGCCGCCGGCGATTCGTACCCGATGAGGGGTGGGTGTGCCCGAGAACGGATACGCGGCCACGATGATCCCATCGGTGTCGGTCCGGATGACATCGGCGTCGTGGAGGTGCTGCAGAATCTGCTCGATCGGCACCGCGTGTCCAGAAAAGGTTTCGGCTAATTGGGCGGCGGTCGGTGCGCAGCCGCTGGTTGCGAAGAATCGCAGGATGGCCTGATGCACGGCCGTTTCCGTCGGGTCTGCCGGTTGTGCGGCCGCCCGCCAGGTGCTCAGTGCGGCGGCGGGGTCCGCGGTGGACGGAGTGCAGCACCTGGTTTCTGCGTCGCTTCTGAGTTGCTCACCGTCAGCCGAGGTCGATCTCAACGCAGTGCGGAGCGCCGTGACCGAGGGGGCTCCGCCGAGCGTTCCGTCCTCCTGCGGGTAAAGGCGGCAGGACAAGCTGGGGGCATTGCCCGGTGTGGCGAAAGGGTCGCGGCCGTCGATCAGCAGGGTGGGGGAGCCGGTCATGCCGGTCGAGGCGGCTTGCTCGGGGTCATCGATGATGTGGTGGGTGATCTCCGGCGTGATCGGCCGACCGGCGGTGGCCTCATGGAGGCGTTGTTCGAGTACCGCCACATTGGGACAGTCGGGGACCTGGAGGATATCCAGCTTCATGAGCGTGGTCCTTCCTGTAGTGAAGTGAGAATGGGGCAGGATCGGTGAGCGCGGGGCAACTCGCATGTCGCGATGAGCTCGGTCAGTGCGCGCTGCATGTTGTGCAGGTCGGCGATCCGTCGTCGGATCTCGGCGACCCTTGATTCGGCGAGTACGCGGACGGCGTCGCAGTCGTCGGGACCGCCGTCGGCCAGCCGTAGGAGGTCGGCGATCTCATCGAGCGTGAAGCCCAGCTCCTGGGCCCGTTTGACGAACCTGACCACGTCCACGGCGTCCTCGGGGTAGCGGCGGTAACCCGCTGGTGACCGTTCCGGCCGCGCCAGGAGGCCGCGCCGTTCGTAGTAGCGCAGGGTCTGGACATTGACACCGGCCCGAGAGGCCAGCTCACCAGTTCGCATGCCCCTCATTCTCAACCCTGTACCTACGTACCGAGTCAAGGATCGTCCTGTTGAGCCGATTCAGATCCCACGGCTTTCCGAGTTCCCGAGCACCGGCCGGAATTCGCGGGCAGAGACCACCCGAACCCTACGAATCAGATGGCAGCCTGGCCTGGTGTCGATGATGAGCTCGTTTGCCGCGCTGACTATCGGCATGAGTCTCTACGTCGGTTAGCTGTGGGTGGGTGCTGTGTTCATCACGCCGTCACGCGACGGTGCCGCTGCGCCGACCATTGTTTCGCCTACCTACCTACCTACCTACCTCAAAAGGCGTGGTATCCGACCCAACTGGCCCTACTTCAATGGGTAGAGAGTCTGCTCTGTCGCGGCGAAGGCGGTGTCGAAATCGGCGGCCAGCACTGCGCTGACAGGGCCTACGACCGAGCGCTGTTCCCATGTGCGGCCGGTGCGGCTGCGCCAGGCCGCGCCCGCGACATCTACGCCCCACAGAGAACCGTCGTCTGCGGCCGAAAGCAATACCAGACGCGGCGCGCCGGGAACGTTCGTGAGGGTACGTCCTGTGTCGGTGCTGTGCTGCAGGCCGTCGGCGGTGGCGGCCCATAGCCCGGTATCAGTGACGGCGAGTGCATTCGCACCGACGGCGGCTCCCGTAGTCCAGGTAGCGCCGGCGTCGGTGGAAGCGAGTAGGCCGGTGACTCCGTCGAATCCGACCAGCAGCCGGCCGTCGATGGCCAAGGCGTGGAAGTCGACCTCGCCGGTCAAGGATTTCGATGTCCAGGTGTGGCCTCCGTCGGTGCTCTCGATCAGTCCTAAGGGGTTCGGTGCTGAACTCGAGGGGCCCGGGTGCCCGGACGCGAACAGGTGGTCGGTGCCCGGGACGCCGGTCAGTCCCATGAAGTCGTCGTCGGAGGCGCCGACCGGGGTTGTGCGCCCGTCCGCGCCGAGGGCGACGAGGCCGCTGTGGGTGCCGGCCAGAACGGTTGCGTCCGGGGAGAGGTGCAGGCCGTGCAGGTGATCGAGCGCGGGTCTCAACGCGATACCGGTTGCGGACAATGCCGGGATCGGCGTCGTCGGGGTGGGTGTTGTGAGCGGTTGCCCGGTGGTGCAACCGGTGAGCACGGTCAGGGCGGCGAAGGGGAGAAGGATACGCGCGCAGGGACGCAGGGACGATCTCGGCATCAGGACAGGGAGCTCGCTTCGGTTCGTGGGTGGTCAGGTATGGGCCAGGCGGGCCGGGTCGAGGTCGAGGCGGCGCAGTAGTTGGGCGTTGAGCGCGACGACAATGGTGGACACCGACATGAGCACCGCGGCGACGGCGGGAGAGATCGCGATACCCGCGAACGCCAGCACACCCGCGGCCAGCGGGACGGCGATGATGTTGTAGCCGGTGGCCCAGAGTAGGTTCTGCCACATTTTGCGGTAACTGGCGTGGGACAGTTCGATGATCGACAGCACCGCGCGGGGGTCGTTGGCGGCGAGGACGACCCCGGCGGATTCGATGGCGACATCGGTGCCGGCGCCGATCGCCACGCCGACGTCGGCGCGGGCCAGGGCGGGAGCATCGTTGACGCCGTCGCCCACCATCGCGACCTTGTGCCCGCGGTTGTGCAGTTCGGTGACCTTCGCGTCTTTGTTTTCGGGCAGTACTTCGGCGAACACCTCGTCGATTCCGAGGTCGGCGGCGACGGCGTCGGCGACCTGACGGGCGTCACCGGTGATCATCGCGACCTGCACGCCGCGGCCGTGTAGCGCGTCGACGGCGCGGCGGGACTCGTCGCGAACGGCGTCTTCGAGTGCGACGGCGCCGAGGACGCGGTCACCGTAGACGATGTGCAGCACCGAGGCGCCGCGTTGTACCCAGCCGCGGGTGACCGTGGCGATGTCATCCGGTACCGGCAACCCTGAATCGGCGAGCATGGCCGGGCCACCGACGGTGACCTCGGCGCCGTCGATATCGGCGCGCACCCCGCGTCCGGGCAGTGAGCGGAAATCGGTGGCGGTGAGTTGTTCCGATACCAGAACCCGGGTTTCGGCTGCGGCCACGATGGCCCGTGCGAGGGGGTGTTCGCTATCGGCTTCGACGGCCGCGGCGAGCGCGAGCAAGTGCTCTTCGCTCGTACCGGCGGTGGCAGTGAGCCCGGTGAGCTGGTGACGACCCTGGGTCAAGGTGCCGGTTTTGTCGAACAGCACCACATCGACGGTGCGCATGTGCTCGAGCGCGAGACGATCTTTGACGAGTACTCCGGCTTTTGCGGCGCGTTCGGTCGATATCGCGATGACCAGCGGGATCGCCAGACCCAGGGCGTGGGGACAGGCGATGACGAGGACGGTCACCGTGCGCACCACCGCCTCGTCGAGATTGCCGAGCAGCGCCCAGATCACGAAAGTCAGTGCACCGGTGCCGGCAGCGAAATAGAACAGGAACGCGGCGGCTTTGTCCGCCAGCGCCTGAGCGCGAGAGGAGGACGCTTGGGCGTCGGCGACCATGCGCTGGATACCGGCCAGCGCGGTGTCCTCGCCGACCGCGGTGACCCGCACCCGCAAGGCGCTGTCGGTAGCGACGGTGCCGGCGACCACGGTGTCACCGATATCGCGGGTGACGGTCTTGGACTCACCGGTGATCATCGATTCGTCGACCTCGGCCCGGCCGTCGGTGACCGTGCCGTCCGCCGGTACCCGGGCACCGGCACGCACCAGCACCAGATCATCGCGGGACAACTCTGCCAGCGGGACCTCGGCGACACCGTCGCCCGTGACTTTCTCCGCGGTATCGGGCAGCATCGCGGCCAGGGCGTCGAGCGCACTGGACGCCGAGCCCAGCGCCCGCATCTCCAGCCAGTGCCCGAGCAGCATGATGACGATGAGCAGGGCCAGTTCCCACCAGAAGTCCAGCTCGAACCCGCCCAGCCCGAGGGTGGTAACCCACGACGCGACGAACGCGACCGTTATCGCCATGGCGATCAACAGCATCATCCCGGGCCGGCGGGAACGCAGTTCGCTCCAGCCGCCGGTGAGGAACGGCGTCCCACCGTAGACAAAGATCACCGTGCCGAGGACCGGCGGGATCCACGAGGCACCGGGGAATTCCGGCAGATGGTAGCCCAGCAGCTCGGCGACCATATGGCTGAATCCGACTACCGGCAAGGCCAGGATCAGGCTGATCCAGAACCGGCGCCGGAACATCTCCCCGTGTGCCCCGTGCCCGGCATGCCGATCATGACCACCGTTATCGCCGTGGTCGGGGTGGGCGTCATGACCGACGTGGGCGAGGTGTTCGCCCTGGCCGGCGGGCCGGTCCCGAGCATCCGGTGGTGGGCTTTGTGTGGACATGCCGTGGTCGTGCCCGGTGGGCGCCGGGTCCGGGTTGGGGTGCCGGTGCTCGGGATGCGACATCGAGAGGCCTCCTGCCTGGTCGGGGCGCTGCGGTATCGAGCCGGAGCGGCTACAGGGTGGTCAGCAGTTGGCGCATGGTGTCGATTTCTTGCTGCTGGGTATCGACAATGGTGCGGGCCATCTGCACCGCGTCGGGGAACTGGCCGTCCTCGATCTCGGTTTGTGCCATGTCGATGGCGCCTTCGTGGTGGGCGATCATCTGGTTGAGGAACAGTCGGGCGGCCTCGGTGCCTTGCGCATCGGACAGGGCCTGCATGTCCTCCTCGCTCATCATCCCTTCCATTCCTTCCGTCTCGGGCATGTCGTGACCTGGCATAGCGCTGGAGCTGGGCATCTGAGTAGGTTCGCCCCACTGGCCGAGCCAGGTAGTGAGCTGGTCGATTTCCGGGCCCTGGGCGGCCTTGATCTGGTTTGCCAGTGCGGTCACCGGTTCGGGAATGCCCTGTTTGGCCAGGATCATGTCGCTCATCTCGATGGCCTGGGTGTGATGCGGGATCATCATTTGCGCGAACATCACATCGGCATCGTTGTGGGCCGCAGTGTCCTCGGCGGCAGGAGTTGTCGCCGATATCGCCGCGCTCGGGGTTGTGGCGGTGGTGGTGTCGGTGTCGGAGTCGCCGCAGGCGGCCGCGGTGAATGTCACCGCCAGCGCGGTAGCGCCGACAGCGAGGGTCTTTTTGGTTTTGTTCATGTGCAGATCCTTTCCTCGAAGAGTCACAGAACAGGTGAACCAGCGGTCGGGCTCGGCCCGTCGCGTGTGCCGGGTCTAGGTTCGGTAGGAAACGGTGGTCATCATTCCGGCCTCTTGGTGGTACGCGTTGTGGCAGTGCATGGCCCATTGGCCGGGGTTGTCGGCGTCGAATTCGATCTCGACGGTGCGCATCGGACGGATCGTGACGGTGTCTTTGCGAACCCCGCCGTCGACGAGGGCGAACGTGTGCCCGTGCAGGTGCATCGGATGGAACATGTCCGACATGTTGCGCAGCCGCATCCGCACCCGTTGACCCTCCCGCACATCCAGCGGTGCGCTATCGGGATGAGCCCGGCCGTTGAGAGTCCACCGATACGGTGACATGGTTCCGCCCATATCGGCGCTGAGGTAGCGGTCGTTGTCCTTGGGCGGCAGGCGCACCTGCTCCCGTGGTGACAGGTCTGTGCCCAGCAGCACCTCCCGATCGAGTTCGCCGGGGCGGGACTGCGGCGGCAGCGCGCCGGCGGCGGTGCGCACGACGGCCTGCCCGTGCCCGGTTTTCCCTTCTGCCTGCGCGAACAGCGGGAACACGCCGTCGCCGAGGGTGACCAGCACGTCGAACCGCTCACCCATGCCGATCAGCAGGGCGTCAGTGTCCCGGGGCACGACGGGGAAGCCGTCGGTGTGGGTGACCGTCATGCGGTGACCGCCGAGGGCGACGCGGAAAGCGGTGTCCGCGCCGGCATTGACGAACCGGATCCGCGCCCGCTGCCGCGGTGCGGCGGTCCACACCATCGGATCCTGCGGGACCCGGCCAGCGACCAGGAAATGCGGATAGGTGACGTCACCGGCGCCGCCGAGCACCGGTGAGCGCATCGTCTCCTCGCCCATATCCATGCCGTCCATGGATCCGTGGTCCATCCCGCTCATCCCGGGGCGGCTCGTGTCGCCTGCGGTGCTGCTGCCGATGCCGAGTTGGCGGGCGACATCGTCGGGAGTCCGGCCCGTACCGTCGAGCCAATCGTCGAGTACCACGACCCAGTCGTGGTCGTAACCGCCGGGCTCGTGCGGATCGTCGACGATCAGGGCGCCATAGAGGCCACGGTCGAGCTGAAGCCCGGAATGGGAATGGTAGAAGTAGGTGCCCGCGTCCGGCACGGTGAACTCGTAGGTGAACCCCGCGCCGGGCGCGATCGGGTCCTGGGTCAACCCGGGCACGCCGTCCATGTCATTGCTCAGTGCGATGCCGTGCCAGTGCACACTGGTCGGCACCTCCAGGCGGTTGTGGACCTGCACCCGCAACAGATCCCCGGCCCGCGCCCGTATCAGCGGCCCGGGCAGGTTCTGGTCGTAGCCCCAGGTCGAGACGATGCGACCCCCCAGATCCACGTCCACCGGGCGCGGTGTCAGCCGTGCCGACACCACCGGCTGGCCGGGAGTACGGCGCTGCTGCTCGAGACGTCGCACAATCGGCGACGACGCCGTGACCGGCGAACCTCCCAGTGAACCCGACCCGGCGCAGGCCGCCAAAACCCCGGCGCCGGCGAGCACCGACCCGACCAGGAAGGACCGGCGGTTCACCTCACTCACGAACGTGCCCCTTCCGGACGTCGCCGTCGGCGGTCTCGAAGGTCTGCGCCAGTAGCTGACGGCGCGCGACGAACTCGTCGGCGTCGATGTCCCCGCGAGCGAAACGCGACTCCAGCATCCGCAGTGGATCGGAATCGGTAGGGCGCGCCGAGTCGCCGGCCCGGTCGGTGCGGAACAGTGCTGCCATCAGGTAGATCACCGCGGCCCAGAACACGAGCATGCAGACGGCCATGACGGTCCATCCCGCCCAGCCGGTCTGACTCACCCAGCCGGTCATCATCCTCGCCTCTTTTCCTCGAGTTCGGGTGCCCAGCCTGGTGCGGCTGTCCCGCTACTCCGGTAGAGGTCGTATGAAGATTTGCTCAAGAAGCCGCACCGCGGCGTCGGCGCCGCTGTGGTCCGGTGAAGATGAACACCATGGCCTCCGCTACGCGCACCCCCGCACCGGCCCCCGACTCCGTCCCGGCGCAGCGCCCGCCCACCGGCCTGCGCGCCATGGTCGTCGAGGACGAAGCGGCGCTGGCGAGTCTGCTCGGCAGCTATCTGGAACGCGACGGATTCGATGCCACGATCACCGGCGACGGCCACGATGCTGTCTCGCTCGCCCGGGAGGTCGATCCAGACGTTGTGGTCCTCGACCTGGGGCTGCCGAGTCTGGACGGGGTCGAGGTGTGCCGGCAACTGCGCACCTTCTCCGATGCCTACGTCGTGATGCTCACTGCTCGTGCCGAGGAGGTCGACACCCTGATCGGGTTGTCGGTCGGTGCCGACGACTACCTCACCAAACCGTTCAGTCCCCGCGAGTTGATGGCCCGCGTCCAGGCCATGATGCGCCGCCCACGTACCGCCACCACCCGGTCGGCAGGCTCGACCAACGCACCCCGAACCCGCGTCTTCGGCGACCTGGCCATCGATGCCGACGGACGCGAGGTCACCGTCGACGGCGTGCCGGTGGCGCTCACCCGAACCGAGTTCGACGTCCTGGCCGCCCTGGCGCGCGATCCCGGTGTCGTGCTCACCCGAGCCCAGCTGATCGGCGCGGTGTGGGGCCCGAGCTGGATCGGGGACGAGCACCTGGTCGACGTACACATCGGCCATCTGCGCCGCAAACTCGGCGACGACGCCGCCCGCGGCCGCTACGTACGCACCATCCGCGGCGTCGGCTACCGGATGGGTAGCGGAGAATGAACCCCCCGCTCCCCGAACCCGACGCCGCACCAGCAGCGGTCGAACGACCCGGGACCGGTTCGAGTTTCGGCACCCGCCTGTTCGTCGCCCTGACTCTCGTGGTGATCGGATGCGCCGTCACCGCTTGGCTGGTCGCTTCGGCGTTGGCGCCCGGTATCTTTCACGATCATCTCGGTCAGGCCGGTATTCACGACTCGAGCCAGACCGCTCACGTCGAGGAAGCCTTCACTCAGGCGATCGTGCTCGCCTGGGGGCTGGCGGTCGCGGTCGCGGTACTGCTGGCCTTGGCGGTGAGCTGGTACATCACCCGCCGCGTCCAGCGATCGCTGGTCGCCGTGACCACATCCACCGCCCGGATCGCGGGCGGCCACTACGACACCCGCGTCCACAGCCCCGGGCTCGGCCGCGAATTCGACGAACTCGCCGTCACCGTCAACGAACTCGCCCGCCGACTCGACGCCACCGAAACCACCCGCCGCAGAATGCTGGCCGACCTCGGCCACGAAATGCGCACGCCCATCGCCACTCTCGACTCCTACCTCGAAGCGCTCGACGACGGTGTCCGCACCTTCGACAACGACACCCGACAGGTCCTGCGCTCAGCCATCCACCGGCTCGAACGCCTGGTCGAAGACATCACCGCGGTCTCGCGCGCCGAGGAACACCTCACCCGGATCCGGCCCGTGCCCACGACCACCGCCATGCTGGTCACCCACGCCGCCCAGGCCGTACGCGAACGATACGACAACAATGGCGTCGCGCTCCACGCCCATATCCAGGACTCCGCCGCCGTATCCGTCGATCCCGATCGCCTTGGGCAGGTACTGGCCAACCTGCTCGACAACGCCCTGCGCCACACCCCGCAGGGAGGCGAGGTCACCCTCAGCACCCGGCGAGTAGGGCACCGGCACGTCGAAATCACCGTCACCGACACCGGAGAAGGTATCGCCCCCGACCATCTCGACCACCTCTTCGATCGCTTCTACCGGGCCGATACCGCCCGCGACCGCCGCCACGGCGGCAGCGGCATAGGCCTGACGATCACCCGCGCCCTAGTCGAAGCCCACCACGGCCGGATCCGGGCACACAGCGACGGTCTCGGGCAGGGAGCACAATTCACCATCGAACTGCCCACCAGTGACCGCTGACCACCAGTGACCCTTGTCGGCGGACGTCGACCCGGCTCCCGTCCGGCCACCGCAGAGATTGCCTCGGCCGGACTCACCCCTGGCCGGTCGCCGGGACATCCGCCGAAATCGCGCGGATAGGCATCGAGGTCGGCGTCGCCCCCGAGTTGGCCCGGGTCAATCGGGTATCGGTCGCTGCCGGTGCGCGCCAGTTGTTCTGGCAGGTTCCGGACGTGGCGTGCTCGTCGGAGAGACGGTGGCCGGTCAGCGCTGTAACTGTCGGCTGCGTCCTATGCCGGGCAGGAATCGGCCCACCCGGGTGGTGTAGTCGGTGTAGGCGGAGCCGTGGACCTGCTGCAGATAGGGCTCTTCGACTGCGCGGACCTGTGCCTGCACACCGGCCAGGAGCAGCACGCACCCGGCGACCGCCACCGGGTTGGGCACCATCAGGGCCAGTCCTGCGAAGGTGACGAGCATGGTGGTGAAAATCGGGTTGCGCACGCAGCCGAACACACCGGTGGTGACCAATCGGGTGCGTTCGGTGTCCTCGACGCCGATACGCCAGGAGGCGCCCATCGCCAGTTGCGCGCCGAACGTCGCCGCCACGCCCGCCACCGCCACGACCACACCGGCGACAGCGACAGCGGGCTGGTCGGCGAACGGGATCGGTGCCAGCCCGGCCAGGTCGGCCAGCGGTGCGGCCAGGCCGGTGATCAGGCCACCGGTGACGAATCCCCAGTGCGCCCACCACTGCACCGATCCCGGTGCCGGGCGGAACTGCCGGATACCGGTGTCGCCAGTGCGGCGGCGCTGGATCAGCACCCGCGCACCTCCGGCTACCAGCGCGAACATCGCGAACACGACGAGTGCGGCGATAGCCATCACCGTTCACCCCGCCCGTTCGTGCCGGTCTGCGGGGTTACTGCTCGTCCGTCCCTCATTGGTACCGCTTTCCCTCGATGTGATCGCCGAAGCACGATTGATCGAGATTTAAAGCTATCATCGCCTTATGGCGATTAGTGGTGATGGATGCCTGGCCGGTGTGGAAGGTCTGGATCCGGCCGTGGCGTTGTTCCACAGCCTCTCCGACGGCACGCGGTTGGCGATCGTGCATCGGCTGGCCGCGGGTGAGGCGCGGGTGGCGGATCTGATGGCGGGGTTGGGGTTGGCGCAGTCGACGGTGTCGGCGCATGTGGCGTGCCTGCGCGACTGCGGTCTCGTTGTAGGGCGTCCGCAGGGCCGGCAGGTGTTCTACAGCCTGGCCCGCCCCGAGCTGATGGATCTGCTGGCCTCGGCGGAGACGCTGTTGGCGGCGACCGGGAATGCGGTGGCGTTGTGCCCGAATTACGGCACCGACTCCACCGGTTCTGCCGAGGCGAGCGCGGCGGTGCGGGGATGAGCGACGCGTGCGGCTGCGGCCACGACGAACCCACCGGCGAGAACGGTGAGGCCGAGGAGCGGGAGCCGGAGAAACTCTGGGAGGTCAGCGAACTGCGGGCCGCCGCGGTGGCGGGAGTGCTACTGGTCGCGGCGCTGATCGTCGGCTGGACCGGCGGCCCGCACCCGGTCGAACTGGGCTTGGAGATCGCCGCCCTGGCTGTCGGCGCTTACACCTTCATTCCCCCAACCCTGAAACGCCTGGCGAAGGGCAAGATCGGGGTCGGGACGCTGATGACGATCGCCGCGATCGGAGCGGTGATCCTCGGCGAAGTCGGCGAGGCCGCGATGCTGGCGTTCCTGTTCTCCATCAGTGAGGGCCTGGAGGAGTACGCGGTCGCACGCACTCGCCGCGGCCTGCGCGCCCTGCTGAACTTAGTGCCCGATCGGGCCACCGTGCTGCGCGGCGGCACCGAGACCGTGATCGCGCCAGCGGAGTTGCGGGTCGGGGACCGGATGCTTGTGCGCTCGGGCGAGCGGCTGGCCACCGACGGGGTAATCACCGACGGCCGTAGCGCGCTGGATGTTTCGGCGATCACCGGCGAATCGGTGCCAGTGGAGGCTGGGCCGGGCGCGGAGGTGTTCGCCGGGGCGATCAACGGTACCGGCGTCCTGGAAGTCGAGGTCACCACGACCGCCGAGGACAACTCCCTGGCGCGGATCGTGCGGATCGTGGAAGCTGAGCAGGCCCGCAAGGGCGAAGCCCAGCGCCTCGCGGACAAGATCGCCAAACCACTGGTTCCCGGGATCATGGTCGCCGCGGCCGCGATCGCGGTGATCGGTGCGGTGTTCGGTGATCCGGTGGTGTGGATCGAGCGGGCGCTGGTGGTGCTGGTCGCGGCGTCGCCGTGTGCGCTGGCGATCTCGGTGCCGGTCACTGTGGTCGCGGCGATCGGTGCGGCGAGCAAGCTGGGTGTGCTGGTCAAGGGCGGCGCCGCCCTGGAAGCGATGGGCAAGGTCCGCCAGGTCGCGCTCGACAAGACCGGCACACTGACCGCGAACAACCCCGCCGTCGTCGAGATCGCCACCGCCGACGGCGTCGACCGGGACCGGGTATTGGCGGTCGCGGCCGCGCTGGAATCCCGCAGTGAACACCCCCTCGCGCGTGCCATCCTCGCCGCCGCTGACACTGTTACCCCCGCCGGTGATGTCGAAGCCGTCACGGGCGCCGGGTTGACCGGCCTCATCGATGGGCGCCCGGTGCGATTGGGTCGTCCGGGCTGGATCGAGGCCGGGCCGTTGGCCGGTGTCGTGGAACGCATGCAGCACGCGGGCGCGACTGCGGTTCTAATCGAAGACGAGTCCAGGGTGATCGGGGCGATCGCGGTCCGCGACGAACTTCGCCCAGAAGCCCGCGAGGTCATCGC
This sequence comes from Nocardia sp. X0981, assembly GCF_977089955.1. Lineage (NCBI taxonomy): Bacteria > Bacillati > Actinomycetota > Actinomycetes > Mycobacteriales > Nocardiaceae > Nocardia > Nocardia sp. X0981. The sequence continues at coordinate 2,684,571 of NZ_OZ372435.1, forward strand.
GCGCCTGCACGCCGGCGGAGCGCGGGTGTCGATGCTGACCGGCGACAACACCCGCACCGCCGAAGCCCTGGCCGCCGAGGCGGGCATCGATACCGTGCACGCGGATCTGCGTCCGGAGGACAAGGCCCGCATCGTCACCGAACTGCGGCAGGGCCGGTTCACCGCGATGGTGGGCGACGGCGTCAACGACGCACCCGCCCTGGCCACCGCCGATCTCGGGATCGCGATGGGCGCCATGGGCACCGACGTCGCCATCGAAACCGCCGACGTCGCACTTATGGGCGAAGATCTGCGCCACCTGCCCCGCGCACTGGACCATGCGCGACGGGCCCGCTCGATCATGCTGCAGAACGTCGGCCTGTCGCTGGCGTTGATCACGATCCTGATCCCGCTGGCGTTGTTCGGGGTGCTGGGATTGGCGGCGGTGGTGCTGGTGCATGAGCTCGCTGAGATCGTGGTCATCGCCAACGGTGTCCGCGCCGGCCGTACCAAACCCCTGTCCCCGGCCCCGACCCTGGCGGTGAAAGCCTCGCCCGCACTGGCCGGTTCACCGTCATGACCGCCGCCACCGCGCCACCGGCCACCCCTGCTTCGGGTTCGGTGGCGCGGTGGCGCGGTGGGGTGGTGTTCACGCCGGGGTTGATGGCGTTCACCGGCCGCATCGGAGACACGGCCGCACACGCACATGCGGCGGTGCAAGTGTTGTTCGTCGCCGACGGTGCGCTCACTCTCACTGACAGAGCGGGGCGCACCGCGGCCGCCGGTGTGGCGATCATCCCGCCCGGTGTCGCTCACCAGGTGAGCGCCGAACCAGGGACCACGGGGTTCGTGGCGTTCCTCGATCCCGACAGTGCCGCCGCGCGCGCGGCGGTGTCACGGATGGAGGGTCTGCCTGCTGATCAGGCCGACAGCTGGGTGGCCGCCGGCTGCCCGCGCCCGCCGGCACTTGCGCTCACCCCCGCCCCGGCCAGGCCGCAGCGAGCGCATCCGGTCGTTGCCGACGCGCTGCGTGCCGCGGCTGAGTGGCCGGGTGGCCCGCCCGCGCTGGGTGAACTCGCTGCCCGGGTGGGGATTTCGGGCAGCCGCCTATCGCATGTGTTCACCCAGGAGGTCGGGTTGCCCTATGCGGCGTGGCGGCGCTGGACCCGCCTGCATCAGGCTTTCGCTGTCGTGCGCGCAGGTGGTTCGCTGACCGCAGCCGCGCACAGCGTCGGGTTCGCCGACAGCGCCCACCTCACCCGCACCTGCCGTGAGCTGATCGGCATCACTCCCACCGCGGCACTGATCGCCACCGGCTGGCGACCAGAGCCGGGCACCGCCGGCCAAGTCGGCTGATTTCTTCAAGCCTCCAACCGGTCCGGACGTGAGGCTGGATCCATGTTTACGCTCGTCCGTCCGCTCATCCGCTACGGCTACGCCCCGTTCATGCTGCTCGCCGTCAACGGCGCCGGCATCGCCCTGGCCGCTACCGGCGCCAACAAGCTCTTGTTGATCGTCTTGCTCGCTGTCGCGGTCGCTGTGTCGTTCACCGCCGAACACCTACTGCCTTACCAAAGGTCTTGGAACACCTCCCGCGGCGATGCCGGCCGCGACACCGCCCACAGCTTCGTCAACGAAACCCTCATCCTCGCCAGCGTCGCCGCGATCCCCGCCCTGGCCGCGCTCATCCCCGGGGACGGGATCTGGCCGGGCAGTTGGCCGTTCGTAGTGCAGGTGTTACTCGCGGTCTTGGTCGCCGACCTCGGGATCACCCTGGCCCACTACGCCAGCCACAAAATCGGGATCCTGTGGCGGTTCCACGCCGTGCACCACAGCGTCACCCGCTTCTACGGGCTCAACGGCCTGATGAAACACCCTCTGCATCAAACCCTCGAAATGACCGCCGGCGTCACCCCGCTACTGCTCGCCGGGGTCCCGGTCCCGGTCGCCGCCGCACTGTCGCTGGCTGTGGCGGTGCAACTGCTGCTGCAACACTCCAACGCCGACTACCGCATCGGACCGTTCAAACACATCCTCGCCCTGAACGAAGGCCACCGCTTCCACCACCTCAAATGGGCCGGCATCGGCGACGTCAACTTCGGACTGTTCACCCTCATCTGGGACCACCTACTCCGTACCTACAGTTACGACCCCCACCAGCGCTTCACCAGCGCAGACCTCGGCATGGCCGCCAAGCCCGACTACCCCACCCGCTACCTCGCCCAGCTCGCCGAACCCTTCACCCGCCACGGCGCCTGCCACTTCGCTCCCGACACCAGCAGTACGCCGGGGACCGGCGAACAGGTCAGGACAGCCTGACCACCGATTCCACAGGACACATCAACCCTTCGAAAGGACTGGCCATGCCGACCATTCCGCCCGCCGCACGCGCCCGCTACCACGAGGAAATGCTCGCGGCGAAGACCACACCCGACCCCGAACAACGCTGGACCCACCTGGAATGCGCACACATCCTGTCCCAACCCGACCCCTGGCTGCACACCCGCAACCACATCGCCATGTTCACCCTCGCCGTGCGCCAGCGCGACCGTCGCGAAGCCCTCGGCCAAGTGGTACGGATTATCGTCGCCGCACCCGGATCACTGGCCGGCCTCGCCCCCGAAGGCAACACCGGCCGTGCCCACGTCGGCCTCCGCCAAACCATGCCAACGCCGCCGGACCTCGACGCGCTCCTACAAACGGCGGCATAACTTCACCGCCTCCTGCGCTCGCGTCGAATAGCGGCCCATTATCTGTGGCGAGTCGGACCGGTGAGGTTGCCCGTCCCGTCCGGAACCGATCACCGCCGGCGAGGCCGCGAACGCCTGACTACCGGGCTGGTGACGGGTGGAACCTGTACGACCTCCGGCACTAGGCGACCGCCGACGTCGGCCATCTCAGCCGCACCTGGTACTTCGGTCGGCTCCCGGCCGCGGAAAGGTTCGCTCTTGCCCTGGCGGGCTGAAGCCGGTGCCGCGGCCGGGCAGCCGATCGGGGGGTTGGCCTATACCAGCGATGCTGTGTAGCCGAGTTCGGCGATTGCGGTGACCACCTGTTCGGGGCTGGTGTGGGTGAGGTCGAGGTCTACGGTCGATTGCTGTTTCTTCACCGAGGTCTGGCTGCTGAGGACACCGGGGAGGTCTTCGAGGGTGTCGTCGACCAGCAGTGAGCAGCTGCCGCAATGCATGCCCTCGACGCGGAATGTGAATATGGGCAACGGATGATCCTTATCGGTCGATGGTGAGCAGGCCGGTGTACATGCCCATGCCGCAGGCGTAATCGAGGCGCCCGGGTTCCAGGACACCGAGATCGATTCGGGTTTCTCCGGTCACGGGCAGAATTTCCTGGATGCCCAGGCGGGGTATGACCAAGGAGCGAATACAGCCCTGAGTGCCGTCGGTCTCGACGACGAGCGTGGTCGGCAATCCTGCTTTGACCGCGACGTGGTCGGGCGCGTAGGCGTTTGTACGTGCGGTGATGGTCACCGTCTGCACTCCGTCGGCGACAATCGCTGCCGAGGCGTCCGCCGGAGCCGGCCCAGTTGTGAACGTATCGGCGAGTCGCCCCGCCGCCAGCGGCGATCCAGCCAGTTCGAGACCACCGTTGAGGGTGTAGAGACCCATACCCAGAACCAGCACTCCAGTCGCGACCGCCAGGCGGCCACGCCACGCCCCGGCCGCAACTCTGACCACATACCCGAGGACAACGAACAGCGGACCGGTGCCGAGCACGAACACGGCCATGATCGCCGCGCCCTGCCACGGCGATCCAGAAGCCAGGGCCAACGCCTCGACCGACAGAGTGACCCCGCACGGCAACAGGATCGTCAGGACACCGAGCAGCGCCGGCGCGACCGCGGTCTGCAAACGGGCGCCTTTGCGCACGACCCGCATCCAGGAGGCCGGTGGTTCGATGACGATCTTGCGGAAACCGGGCACTCCGAGCTGAGCGAGAGCGAAAACGATGATCAGCAGCCCGGCCCCGATCTGCAGCCAGGTGCGCGCGGCGACCGACAGCTGAACAGCACTGCCCAGCCCGCCGAGCGCGGCGCCGAGCAGAGTGTGTGAGACCAGTTTCCCGATCAGGAAACCGGCGACCGGAGTGAGGTCTTCACCGACCCGCGCCCATATTCGGCGCGGCGGGGCGGGCGTAGTGGTGCGCTGGCGGGCGATCATCCCGGTCAGCAGTCCGCCTTGAACGGCGGCACATGAGACGCCTCCGGCGAATAGGCCGGTAGCGAGCACAGCAACAAGATTCACGAAAGGTACTCCTGCGTGAGGAAGAGCATGGACAGGCGAAAGTGCCCCTCGACGCCAGGGGCGTCGGGGCCGGCGGTTCGTCGAGTGACGACCCGCTGTCCGCCCGTTTACGTCCGCATCACGCAGAGTTCGGTGAGGTTGGGCGGGCGCGGGAGTGCACCCGTGAACCGCCGACCGGACCGTGGAAACGCGCAACGCACGAGGGAGACCTCGCTGCCGCGCGCCAAATGCACGGTTGCTGCCAGCAGCGCCAAGAACATCGCCAGGCAGGCCATCGTTATCCCGGCCGGTGGCATGGGCCCGAGATCCACCACTCCCACAGCAAGCGCCCCGGTCACCGGTATCACCGCCGCGCCGCGGTCATGATGGAGTGTTTCCTGCGAGGCGTCGGGCTGCGGTGTCGACACCACCTGGGAAACACTGTGATCGGCCGGGCCCGCCATCGACATGCCCATCGTGTCGCCCGCACGGCAATGCCCGCTCTGGACGAGCGCGATCCCTATCAGCGCCGCCAGCATCACACCGAGCCGAAGTAATCCGGCTCGCCGTGCAGGAGAGGCGACGCTGACCACGGCGGCGATCCTACTGAGCATCTCTCACCGGCCTGCGTCGGCCCCTGCAGTGACGTCGGAGCTCGGCGCCGTGCGGTGACAACACACGAGTGACCGCCTTCGGCCGGGGCGAAGCCAACATTTTCCCCTGCCGACTTGCCGGCCGCTAATCGCCTGGTGGTCGCTCATGCTCGGATTCCGATTCGACCTCGGCTCACCGTCGGCGCGGCCTGCTTGTCGCTCGCTGTGGTGAGAGTCGCACCAGTGAATACCCCAGGGGGTATATATTCGAGCAGTGAAGATAATACCCCGGGGGGTATAAGTGAGGCTTTTGCCGAGCTCGACCGGAGAGGCGGAGGAACATGACGGAGACGACGACGGCTCGGCCGCCGGATATGGCTGAACTGGGGCGAGTGGGGGTGTTGGCGCGGTGGGGGTCTGTGATGGCCGGTCATGCCCGGGTGGTTTTCGGTGTGTGGCTGGTAGTGCTGGTCGCGCTCGGTGCTGCGGCGCCGAGTGTGTTCAGTTCGTTGGCCGGCGCGGGGTGGCAGGCCAACGGTTCGGAATCCGTGCAGGTTCGCGAGCTGGCTCAGCGGAACTTCGGCGGCAATTCTTCGGCGGCGGTGCAGGTGGTGGTGCATTCCGATACCGCGCAGCTCTCCGATCCGCAGATGCAGACCGTCCTGGATGAGGTGTCAGCGGTGTTCGCCGGTGACTCCCGGTTCGGGGCAGTGATCGCCCCGCAACCGGGAATGACGATCAGCCCGGACGGCCGCACCGGCATTCTGATCGCGGGGGCGAACGCGTCGGCCGATGATATGGTGCGCGCTGTCGATGAACACAAAGCCGAGTTGACGGCACTCTCGGGTGAGGGTGTCGAGGTGTATCCGACGGGGGCCTCGGCGTTGTGGAGTGATTTCAACAAGGCCAATCACGACGCGATGATCCAGGCGGAGCTGTTTTCGTGGCCGGTCACGCTGCTGATCATGGTGCTGGCGTTCGGTTCGCTGGTCGCAGCGGGATTACCGCTGCTGTTGACAGTGGCCGGGTTGGTGGCTTCGGCCGGTGGCCTGGTGTTGCTGAATCAGGTGACTCCGATTTCGGTGTGGGCGATGAACTTCGCGATGATGTTCGCCCTCGCGCTGGGGATCGATTACGCGCTGTTCATGGTCGCCCGGTTCCGTGATGCGCTGAGCAAATCCGCCGATGCGCGACGTGCGGTCGCCGAGACGATGGCCACCGCGGGCAAGGCCGTGGTGTTGTCGGGTCTGACTGTGCTGGTGAGCCTGTCGGCGGTTCTGCTGGTGCCGGCGCCGGCGGTGCGCACGATGGCGGTGGGGATCATGCTCGCGGTCGTGTTCGTGCTGGCTGCGACACTGACGCTGCTGCCGGCCGCGCTCGGCGCCCTCGGTAAGCGGATCAACGCGGCGGCGTTGCCATACGCAACCCGCCAGCAGCATCGCTCGTCGTGGTTTGCCCGGTGGGGGCGGCTGTTGCACGAACGGCCGTGGCCGTTCGCGATTGCCGGAGCGGGAGTGTTGATCGTGCTGGCGCTACCGGTTCTCGGGTTGAAAGTTGCGATGCCCTCGATCCAGGTGGTGCCCGCCGACGCGCCGGTGCGGCAAGGCTACGAGCTGGTCCAGCGCCAGCTCGGTGACGGTGCACCCGGCACGTTGCAGATCATCGCCCCCGCCGATCAGGCCGACAGCACCGCCCAGGCAGCGGCAGGGGAGGGGATCGCGATGGTGACGCCCGCGCAGCCGGCCGCCGATGATTCCGGGTGGGTCATGATGCAGGCCCTGCCCGCCATGGACCCCTCCGACAAGCGTATGAGCACGGTGCTGGACGAGTTGCGGGATCGGTTGCCCGACCGAGCCTTGGTCGGCGGCGCGCCCGCGGAGAACCTGGATCTGCAGCAGGCTCTGAACGATTACCTGCCGATCGTCGTCTCGGTGATCCTGGTCCTGGGCTTCGTGCTGCTGCTGGTCGCACTGCAGGCCCCGCTGATCGCCGTGTTGGGGACGCTGGTCAGCCTCGGCTCCACCGCCGCGGCGTTCGGGGTGGCGAAGCTGATCTTCCAGGACGGCCACGGCGCCGGGCTGCTCGGCTTCACTCCGCAGGGGTTCCTCGACGGGTGGGGTCCGGTGTTCTTCTTCGCCATGATCTTCGCGATCGCGATGGACTACACCGTGTTCCTGCTGGCCAGCGCGAAAGAACAGTTCGAACGCAGCGGCGATGCCCGGACCGCGGCAGTGGAGGGGCTGGCCCATTCCGGGCGGGTGATTTTCGCCGCGGCGGCGGTCATGGTCGCGGTGTTCTTCACCTTCGCCCTCGCCGAACCGCTGCCGCCGAAGGAAATGGGCATCATCCTGGGTGTCGCGGTCTTGCTGGACGCTCTGATCGTGCGGCTGGTCCTGCTGCCGGTCATCCTGCGGCTCACCGGCCGGGCGGCCTGGTGGTCACCGGCCTGGATGCGCCGCGTTCTGCCACGGATCAGTTTCGCCCATCACTAACAGGGCGGCCGTTATACCCCAGGGGGTATTGTTGGTTGTTCGGATTGATAAGAAGGAGGACGTCGTGGTCGGCGACGAAGACAGCATTGCCCAGGTTCTCAACCGGCTGCGCCGGGCGCACGGGCAGCTCGCCGGGGTGATCACCATGATCGAGCAGGGCCGTGACTGCAAAGACGTGGTCACCCAGCTCGCGGCCGTCTCGCGGGCCCTGGACCGGGCCGGGTTCAAAATCCTGGCCACTGGGCTACGCGAATGCCTCGACGAGTCGAAGGAATCCGGGGAACCGTTGACCGTGGCCGAACTCGAAAAACTGTTCCTCGCCCTCGCCTGAACCACGGGTACCGATGAAGGCGGACCCAGAAAGGACGACATGCCGAGCTCACCGTTGACCGATAGGGGCTGGACCATCGCCCGGTTGGTACCGCTGCTGGCCGGGACGCTGGTCCTGGCCGGTACCGTGGCGGCCGCGACGATATCGGCATGGTGGCTGATCGTTCCGGCGCTGGTGGGAGCCAACCTACTTCTCTACAGCGCGGTCGGCTGGTGCCCGGCCACTCTGCTCATGCGCCGCGCGGGCGTCACCTCCGGGGTCTGCCCACCCGGCCACGCCTGACAACTCAGCCGAGGAAAGGTGCTTTACGTCATGGAAATCGCCCTGTCGACCACACTGCACACCGGCTTCGACGAGGCCGTGGACGCGGTCCGGGAAGCCTTGGCCGGGCAAGGTTTCGGGATCCTCACCGACATCGATATGGCCGCCACGTTGAAGGCCAAACTCGGCCACGACATGGAGAACTACCGCATCCTCGGTGCCTGCAATCCGCCGCTGGCGCAGCAGGCGGTAGGGATCGATCGCCAGATCGGGTTACTGCTGCCCTGCAACGTCGTCGTACGCAGCGACCCTCACGACACCGGACTGATACGCGTCGAAGCCATGAATCCGGAACTCATGGTCGAAGTCACCAGCGACCCACGACTCCGCCCGGTCGCCGCGGACGCTGGGGCCCGCTTGGCCGCCGCACTCGAAACCCTCGACTCAGCTGCCTGACTCGACCATGATGGCGGGCTCGGTCCCGCTGTTGTCGTCGTCCGCGCTACCACCGGTCGGCCGCGGCGCGCCTGCCCTCCGGCGCCAGGCGGATCAGGCTACTCACGGTTCTCCGCAGGCACCGTATTGCCGTGCGGCGTCAGCATCGCCAGGGTGATCGCTATAAGTATCAGCACGGGGACATCACCCGCCAGGTGCTGCCATTCGGTTGGGGCGCGCGCGGCATGCCAGGTCATGACAGCGGCGTGGGCCAGGCTCGACCACACCGTGAACCAGATGAGGGACAGGTGACCCAGTGGGTGGCGGGAGGCCCGGATCAAGAAGACTCCGAGTACTGCGTAGATTACCGCGATCATCTGCTCGTACTCGGGCTGTGCAGGCTGCCAGCGGAAACCTGCGGGCCACAGATGGATCAATGGATATACCCCGGCGATGAACGCGATGCCGGTCAGCAGGAGCGCTATCCGCAGCCGTCCCAGATGCTGCATGTCCGCCTCTTCTCGTCGATGTCGGTGCGGCCTATCTGTGCGGTCGGCGGCGACAACGTCTGTAGCTGGCTTCTGTTGTCAGTGGTGGCGGTGGGGTGTAGTGGTGGGCAGTGTGAAGGCTGCGGTGCGTACGGTTCCGCGATGTTTGAAGTCGAGGAACAGGCGGTAGACGCCCGGTCCGGGGACCAGGGTGTGGAAGGTGATGTCGGGGCCGGGGGCGGTGGCACCGTCTCCGGGTTCCCCGTTGGGGTGGACGTGGACGTAGGCCAGGTCTCCGGCCCGCAGGACGACCAGGTGGCCGAACGCTGCGAGGTAGGGCTGTAGATCGGTGACCGGGGCTCCGTCCTTGCGGACGGTGAGGGTCAGTTGCCGGCCTTCGCCGGCGACCAGGTCGCCGCCCAGTTCGACTTCGTACCCGTCGACGACTGTGGTGCGAGCCGGTTCCGGAATCGGTAGCGGTGCATAGTGTCCTGCGACGGCGAGGTCCGCGCCGAGGGTGATGGTGCGGCCGAGTTCGCGCGGGGCGATATCGGTGAATACCCGGTATGCGCCTGCTTCGGGCAGGTCCAGCTGTACCGACCAGGTGCCGTCGGCGGCGCGCTGGGGATGTACGTGCCAGAAGCCGGTCAGTTCGCGGCGGGCGACGATCAGATGCAGTTCTTTGTCGTGGATCGGGGTGTAGTCGGTGACCGGCTGCCCGTCGGGACCCAGGATTCGGAACCGGAACTCGATCTCACCGGGTTGCACGAGGGTGTCCGCCAAATCCAGTGAGTATCCGTCCTGTGTGATCAGCAGACCGCCCGGGAACGCGCCGGCGTCATGACCGGCGTGGGAGTGGTGGCCGGCGTGGGCGGGTTTCGGGTCGATGTGACCGTTGTGGCCGCTGTGAGTAGCGGTGGTCGCATGTGCGATAGACCCGCCGCGGGCCTCCCCATGGTTCGCGTGGTGGCCGTGGCCTGCGTGGTGAGCGTGGTTCGAGGGGTTCATTGCAATTTCCTGTTCTCGTCGTCAGTGGGACGAGAGGAAACATATACCCCCCAGGGGTATACTGCAAGAGGGGCTTCCTTCCGGAAGGAAAGGGGCCGATCAGGTATTGGGGCGAGCTGCCTGGGGTGCGACCGGGTGGCGTGGTGTCGGCCCCGTCAGGTGCTGCCGCCGGAAATCGCACCGTCTACATCGATCGCGCGTTGACCGAACTACGCGGCCACGGCCATCCGGTGCTGGATGTGGACGCTGCCGGACTCTCACCGTTCATCCGGACGGATATCGGCATCGATGGCCACTACGGCTTCCACCTGCCTGAACTCGGCGGAACACACCGGCAGTTGCGCGATCCCGATACTCCCGACGAGGACTGAGAGTGTCGACAGGTGAGGTCCTCGGTGTCGCTCATGCTCTGGACCGCCACATGCCGCGTGGTGGCTACTGTTCGGCTTTGTGGCGCCGGTAGTGCCGGGCCACGCGCATACGGTTGCCACACAGAGCGGGTGAGCACCAGCGCCGGCGCGAGTTGGTGGGCAGGAACCAGATCACGCAGTCGTGGGCGTCACATTGCCGGATCGTGGTGACCGCGGGATCGGCCAGCAGGTGAGCGGCAGATTCGGCGAGTTCGGCGGCCAGACGTTGTCCGGGCGTGCCCGCACGCCGGCGGGCGGCGGTCAATCCGGCGTCTTCCCACCTCAGGTGCGTGACCGCGGGGGCTGCGAGTTGGGCGCGTTCGAGCGCGAGTAGGTCGAGCCGGTGTGGGCATTGCCCGCGACGGGTGCGCTCCAGGGCGGCCGCGATGTGGCCGCGGATCTCGCGGACTGCGGCGACATCGGCCGCGCTGATGTCGCCGTCGAGTTCGGGTAGCCGGTGGGCTTGGGCCGTGTACCAGGCGCGCAGATCGTCGGGGGTTTGCAGCAGGTCGCCGAGGGAGGGGGTGGTGTTGATCAGATCCAGCGGCAATGGCTCGCCGAGCAAGGGGAAACGGCCGGTCACAAAAGCTAATGCTACACACCGTATTGACACATTAGCCAGGGCTCGATACCTTACGGGGGTATCCCATGATGAGGAGATGTGAACATGACCGAGGTAGTCGGCACCGCGGCGGACAAGGGCGGCAAGACGTCACCCGCGGCGGTGGCTTCCTTGTTCACCATCGCGACGGCTCAGTTGATGCTGGTGCTCGACGACTCGGTGGTGAACGTGGCGCTGCCCAGCATCCAGCGGGAACTGGACGTACGCGCGGTGCATCTGTCGTGGGTGGTGAATGCCTACATCCTGGCGTTCGGTGCGTTGCTGATGCTCGGTGGCCGCATCGGGGACCTGTGGGGACGGCGCCGCACCGTGCAGGTCGGTTTGATCATCTTCGTGGTCGCCTCGCTCGCCGGTGGTCTGGGGCAGACCGCGGGCATGCTGATCGGGGCGCGCGGGCTGCAAGGGCTGGGTGCGGCGCTCATCGCCCCCAACGTGCTCGCCCTGATCACCACGACCTTCGCCGAGCGCAAGCTGCGCGACACCGCGTTATCGCTCTATGGCGCGATGTCGGGTCTGGGCATCGTGATCGGCCTGCTGGCCGGCGGCGTGCTGACCGGCACCCTCGGGTGGCGCTGGGTCTTCTTCATCAATATCCCCATCGGGCTGCTCGTGCTGCTGGGGACCCGCACCCTGGTCGCCCCGCAGCCGCACCGCGGACAACTCGGCACCCTCGGCGCCGTGCTCGGTACGGCAGGCACGTTCGCCCTCGTCTACGCGATCACCCGCTTCGGCGAAGACGGCTTCACCGACCCGATCGCACTGATCGCCGCGGGCGTGGCCGTCGCTGTCCTGACAGGTTTCGTGCTCACCCAGGCACGCAGCCGCAACCCTCTCGTCCCGCTGAGCCTGTTCCGCGACCGCAACCGCACCGGCGCCTACCTCACCATGCTGCTGCTGGCGGTGGGACCGATGGGGTCGCTGTATGTGCTGACGCTCTACCTGCAGCGGGTACGTGACTATTCGCCGATCATGACCGGTCTGGCGTGGCTACCGTTCGCGGTCGGCATCATCCTCGGTGCGGGCCTGGCTCCGAAACTGCTGCTGAGCCTCACCCCGCGCCTCGTCGCCGGCGCGGGCGCCATTCTCAGTGCGCTCGCGGCGCTGTGGTTCTCCACGATCACCACGACCAGCGGCTACTGGTTGCATCTGGCACCGGCGATGCTGATGTCGGCACTCGGGTTCGGTCTCGGGGTGATGGCGCTGACCCAGGCGGCGGTCTACCACGTCGACAGCGACAAAGCCGGAATCGCCTCAGCGCTGCTCAATTCCGCGCAGCAGATCGGTGTCGCGCTCGGTATCGCGGTCCTCGCCGGTGTCGCCGCCACCGTCACCAGCGGTTCCGCCGAGCCCGAACCCGCCGCCCTCACCGACGGCTACAGCGGTGCATTGTTGGTGGCGTTCGCGATGCTGCTGACCGCCGCCGTGGTCGCTGTGTTGTTCCTCCGTGGCAACACAAAAGAGCCGATGCCCACGGGCAGGTCTGCCGACACCATGCACTGAACACCCCTCGCCTGCCCGGGCCCTCTCATCATGAGCTTCCACACCTGAGCTCGACCAACGAAAACAAGCAAAGGACCAACGATGCACTCGCACAACGACGAAGCGAAGTTCATGGCCGACATCAAGGAAGCAGCACCGGAGATGGTCTCGGCCTTCTTCGGATTCGACAAGGCCGTGTTCAGCAAGAACACCGGGAATCTGGATCTGGCCACCCGGGAGCTGATCGCGGTCGGCGTCGCGGTGACCACGCAGTGCCCGTTCTGCATCGAGGACCACGCCAAGCGCGCCGTCAGGGCCGGCGCTTCCAAGGCCGATGTCGCCGAAGCGGTCATGGTCGCCGCCGCCCTGCGCGCCGGCGGCGGCGTCACCCACGGATGGAAGGCGATGAAGAGCATCGCCGAAGACGAGTAATCCGCCTCCTTCTCGTCAAGGGAAGTGAGGCTCAGAACATACGGGGCAGCGATTCGACTGGGGTGTCTCGGCCGAAGCCACTCTCGCGGATGCGCATGCACAGCCCGGGCCACGCCCACCACCCTCACACCGACCGCCATGATCATGAGCAGCACCATCGCGCCGTCTCACCGATCCAGGATCTGCGGTAACTCCTCAGCGTGACGCTTCTCGTCAATGTTCCCGAACCCCATCATCCGCTCGCGTGGTGCTATACCCTTACCCCGTAACCCTAAACTTGAGGATGTCGCCGATGCCGCTGCAAGACAGTTACTTCGAACGTGACGGAGGGCGGATCGCCTACCGGATCACTGGAGCCGGGCGGCCCCTCGGGTATGCGCACGGAGTGCTGCTCAGCCGTGCGGGCGTGCGCGGGCTGAAGTTGTTCGATATCGAGGCGGTGGCCGATGGTCGTCGGCTGCTTACCTACGATCAGCGCGGCCACGGACGGTCGAGCGGGCGCCCGCGAGCCGAGGATTATCTGTTCGAAAATTTCAGCCGTGACCTGCTCGGATTACTGGATGCAGTCGGCATCGACGAACCGATGGACTTCGTGGGTTCGTCGTTGGGCGCCGATGTAGCACTGCGTTCTGCGATCGCCGCGCCGCAGCGGTTTCGCCGCCTTGTGCTGATGATCCCGCCGGTTGCCTGGGAAACTGGCCCTCAGCAGGCGCGTAATTGGTATACCGACGCGGCCGAGGCCATCGATTCCGATGGGCCGGCGGCGTGGCTGGACCGGTGGGCCGAGGGCGAACCGCTCCCGATCTTCGCCGACTACCCCGAGTTCGGGTTCACTCCCGACGTCCCCGACGAGTTGCTCGCGCCGATACTGCGAGGCGTAGGGCGCTCAGATCTACCGGATCCGGCCGAGATCGCCACACTCACCCACCCGACATTGATCTTGGCGTGGGACACCGACCCGTTGCACCCGGTATCGACCGCTGAAAAGTTGCGTGAGTTGCTCCCGAACGCGACCCTGCATATCTCGACCTCGGTCGCCGATATCAAGACCTGGACTGACCGTACGTCGGCATTCCTGGTCGACTGACCGCTGGTCTGTGATCGGTTGAGGCGGTGCAGCGCGCCGGCCGCGACTGCTCCGAATGATCAGCGCCGCCAACATCACACCGAGCTGAAGACACCGGCTCGCCGTACAGGAGTGAGGCCGCTGACCACGGCAGCGATCCTTGCTGACCATTATCCGGCCCGGGGTGGTGCCTGCACGGTGGCCGGCGCCACCCCGGCCGGGCGTCACATCATCGGGCAGTTGCCCATAGCGCGGCACATCCAATCGCAGATCATTTGCAGCGGATTCATCGGTATACCTCCTTTCGGGGTCGGTTCGGTCGGGTGGTATGGGTTGGGTCGGTGCGAGAGCCGCTGCCTCGGTGGGGTTTCCGCGGCGGACGTGATAGTCGCAGCGCGGTGTGCGGCCGAGGCGGCGTCATGGGCATCGAGCTGTTGCGGGCGGCTCGGTCTAAGGGGTTCAGGGCGAGCGGCCCGTCATGAAATTGCGGTGCCACTTCCATCACCTTGGAGTGGGTGACCGGGTTCAGCGTGAAGAACCCTGCGCTGGTTCGCGGTCCTGACGGTCGGAGAGCTCCTGTGAAGGATGGGTGGCCGTCTGTTCCGTGTGCGATCGATCGAGCCGATGGAGCGCGAATGCCGACAGTGCTCCGATGAGGGCGAGCCCGGCCCACACCGCCCAGTCCGCGCCGGCATCTCGGGCGGCGCCGACCACCGCGCCGGTGGCGAGGTTGCCGGCCAGGATGCCGACACCGACGATTGTGTTGTAGAAGCCGTAGTGAGTCGCCACCAGTCTTCCGTCCGCAAGCGAGACAACGGTGTCCATTTCGAAGGGGAACACTGCGGCGGTCCCGACAGCCAGGACAGCTGTGGACAGGAGTAACGCGACGACCGCGGCGCCGGTACCGAATCGTCCGGGCCCGGGTATCACGAGCAGCGGCAGGAACGCCGCGGCCAGTATCGCCATACCCACCGCGAGGCTGCGTCCGGTTCCCCAGCGCGCCTTGAACCACCCGGTGATGCGCAGCTGCCCGGCCACGGCGACCACACCGGAGACCACGAACAGCGCCGAGACGAGCACTTGTGATTGCGCGCCGGCGAGGTATTCGGCCTGCAGCGGTAAGGCCAGATACACCTGGAACGACAGCACATACGAGCCGATCATCGTCAGCGAGAACAGCAGGAACCGGCGGTTGGCCGCCACCGCCCGCCAGTCCTGCAGGATCGAGGTCTGTTCGGCGGGCTTCTGCTCGCGCCGAGCCGGCAGGGCGGCCAGCTGTGCCACGGTCAGGGCTGCGAATACGACGGCCGCGGCCGCAGCGGTCACGCGGAAGTCGAGGAACATCAATGCCAGACCGACCAGGGGCCCGGCCAGGATCCCGGCTTGGTAGAAGATGTTGAATACCGCGAAGGCTTCGACGCGGCGTTCGCCGGTGTCGGCGGCCAGATAGGCGCGTACCGCGGGGTTGAACAGTGCGCCGGCGAAGCCGGTTGCGGCGGAAGCGATGAGTAGCCCGGGCAGTGACGTGGTGAATACGAGCATGGCGAAGCCGCCGGTGCGCAGCAGACAGCCCGCGACGATCAAGGGTTTGTAGCCGAGCCGGTCGGCAAGGGTCCCGCCGATGAGGAACATGCCCTGCTGGGAAAAGTTTCGTACCCCGAGTACGAGACCGACCGCCCAGGCCGCCAAGCCCAGCGGTCCGGCAAGGTAGCCGGCGAGGTAGGGCATCAGCATGTAGAAGCCGAGGTTGATGCCGAACTGGTTGATCATCAACAGCCGTGCGGCGAGGTCGAAGCTGCGGAAGCTCCTCAGTGCGGTCACGATGCGCCCTCTCCTGTCCGCTCTCCGGTGTGCGGGTCGACGATGGTGGTGCAGCGGGTCCACGAGTCCACTGCGCGTTCGCCTGGATGGCTGATAACGGCTGGTTCGATCGGCGGCGCGGTGTCGAGCAGGCCGTGTTCGCGGCAGTAGTCGTCGTTGTAGATGGTGTCGAAGTAGCGCTGGGGGCCGTCGGGGAACACCGCGGCGATTCGTGTGTCTTCCGGCAGTGTGCGTGCGGCCCACCCGGTGACCAGCGCCACGGCTCCGACGCTCCAGCCGCCGGTCGCATAGTGTGTCCCGGCCAGCGCGCGGCACGCCCACACTGCTTCGGCGGGTGCTACCCAGTGCACTTCGTGGAACGCCGGGTAGTCGACGTTGCGGGGGAAGATGCTGGATCCCAGTCCGCGCATCAGCCGCGGGCCGGCGGGCTGGCCGAAGATCGTGGAGGCGACCGTGTCGACGCCGATCAGCTGCAGTTCTGGGTTGAATCGGCGCAGCACTCGCGCCACACCGGCGGAGTGGCCGCCGGTGCCGACCGCGCACACCAGCACGTCGATATCTCCGAGCTGGTGCTGCAGCTCCAGGCCGAGGGATTCGTATCCGTCGACGTTGTCGGGGTTGGTGTACTGGTCGGGGCACCAGGCTCCGGGCTCTGCCGCCATGAGTTCGGTGACGCGGTCGCGGCGTGCTTGTTGCCAGCCGCCGCTGGGATGGGGTTCGGTCACCATGTCGACGCGGGCGCCGTAGGAGACGAGCATGCGTGCCACGATCGGTTCGAGGCCGGGATCGGTGACGACGGTGACGGGATGGTGGTACACCGCGCCGGCCAGCGCCAAACCGAGGCCGAGGGTGCCGCTGGTGGATTCGATGATGCGGGCCCCGGGTGCGAGGTCTCCGCGTTGTTTTGCGCGTTCGACCATGTGCAGCGCGGGCCGGTCCTTCATCCCGCCGGGATTGAAGCCTTCCAGTTTCGCCCAGAATCCGCGGTCGGCCGGCGCCAAGGGCGCGCTCACCCACAGGACCGGGGTGTTGCCGACCAGTGAACTGGATTCCCGTACCGGGGCCGGTGGGGTGAGCACTCCAGCGGCTGCTTCGGCGGGTTTGCCGAATACGACGTTATTCATGATTGTCGCTTTCTGTATCCGAACCGCCGCGCCGGGCGGTGTAGACGGTGAGCAGGCAGCGAACACCGGCCGACGACATAACGGGTCGCGGCCTGGCGCTGACCGATCAGCGTCGGGAGATACAGAAATTCGTGAGTATGTCTCGTCCGTTCGACACGGGTAGTGCGGTGATGGGAGGGCCGCGGATTTCACGTGTGCCGGTGAAAATCAGGGCGATGGCGCCTACTGCGGTCGCGGCGAGAAACGCCAGCCACAGCAACGGCGAAATCGTCGCTCCGCTGGAGGGCAGCAGCGACTTCTCGACGCATTGGATCATGTGCTGATCACAGTGGTCGATGAGTCCCCCGCTCATTGCGTGCGGGGAATGGGTGTGCGAGGGGAAAACGGCCTCGACGGCTGCCACGACGGGGGGATGGGTGTGCTCGTCTTGCCCGTGCAGGGTGCAGTCGATCAGTGGGGCAACCAGCAGCACCGCCATCAGCAGTCCCAGCGATGTGCGTCGCAGGCGAGCGGAAATGTTCACCGCGGACCACTCGGATCCAGGGAACGGCTGCCATGTGGCAACGCCTCGGTTGCCGGAGATGGTGCACCGGCCTCGAAGTATCGACCCTCGTCTATGCGTTTACGCTGCATATCGGTGTATTCGGACATCCTGGCCACCTGCACCACCTCCTCTCGTCACCCATTGTTCTCTCGGCGAGGGCCACATCGGCGAAGCAACACTGCAACGGTCGCGAAACAACCTACCCGTCACATCCATCCTGCCTCGCCTTCCTGTGACCAGAGCCACCGATGGCACCGACCGTGGGAAGGGTGCCCATCTCCGGCCGGGCTCGGCGCGCCGGCCGGAGACGAATCGGTCGGCGCGCCGATGAACCGGGTGTGCGCCACGTTCCGATGTGGTCCGCGAAGTCAGGTGACTACTCGGTAGCCGGCGGTTTCCACAGCGTTCTTGACGGCGTCGGGGTCGACTTCCTGGCTTGATTCGACGGTGACTCGGCCGGTAGCAGGGTCCGCGTCGACCCGGGAGACGCCGTCCAGGGCGCCGAGCTCGGTCCGGACTTTTGAAGCGCAACCGCCGCAGGTCATTCCCGCGACGGTGATGATCGAGGTGCTCATTTCGTTTCCTGTCGATCTGGTGAGGACCCGCGTGCCCATCCGGAATCGTCGTTGCCGGGCTGCGGGAGGAACACTTCAACCCTTACCGTACCCCTGTGGGGTATGCAACCGGTGGAGTCGACACGGCCGCGGGCCCCGAACTCGCCGGTGGCCCTGTGTGGTGGTTTCAGCGACCGGGTTGCCGCAACCTCTTGACTTGATACCCCCGGGGGGTATTGTAGGTTTCGTTCCGCGGCGCGAAGTCGCCACAACACCAAGGAGAACCAGATGAGCAGCGCAACCACCACCGTCACGGTCACCGGCATGACCTGCGGTCATTGCGTCTCCTCGGTCCGCGAGGAAGTCGGCCGGATCGACGGCGTCACCTCCGTCGATGTCGAGCTCGCCAGTGGGCTGGTCACGATCGGAAGTTCTGCTCCCGTGGAGCGTGATGCGATCGCAGCCGCCGTCGACGAGGCCGGCTACCGGCTGGCCGACTGACCCATCCACTCGAACTACGACACGACAGCAAGGAGCATCCCGATGAACACGCCCAGCAAGTTCGCCGGCTTCGCGCTCGGGCTCGCGGCGATCTTCGGGATCGCTGTCGTCCTCGGTGCGGCCATCGGCCCCACTCCCGATGCACCCGCCGACCACGACACGCACCCGGCTGGGCCCGCCGCCTCCAGCGGGCCCAGCCCCGACCAGCTACCTGGTGGTCTGCTCGTCAGTGAGCGCGGCTACACACTGCAACTGGATACCCCGCGAGTCCGCCCCGGGGCCGAGGTTGCGGTCGGTTTCCGCATTCTCGACGCTGCTGGGCTGCCGGTCACCCGGTATGAGCGCAGCCATGACAAGGACCTGCACCTGATCGTGGTCCGCCGCGACATGGCTGCTTTCCAGCACGTGCATCCACGCAGGGATGCCAGCGGAACCTGGCGCGTGCCGCTGGATCTGTCGCGTGCCGGTGACTATCGACTCTTCGCCGACTTCACACCGGAAGGCGGGGAGAACCTGACCTTGGGCGCGGATCTGCGGGTGCCGGGCAACTACGACGCCAAAGTGCTGCCGGCGCCGGAGACCGCTGTGGCGGTCGACGGCTACACCGTGACCCTCGACGGCGCTGTCATCCCCGGCCAGGCGTCGAAGGTGACGCTGTCGGTCAGCCGTAACGGCCGCCCGGTCACCGACCTGCAGCCCTACCTCGGCGCCTACGGGCACCTGGTCGCTCTGCGGGCGGCGGACCTCGCCTACCTGCACGTGCACCCCGAGGGGGAACCCGGTGACGGCAGCACACCGGCGGGACCCGGAATCACCTTCTCCCTCACCGCCCCCACCAGTGGCGACTACCGGCTGTTCCTCGATTTCCAGCACAAGGGCACGGTCCGCACCGCGGAATTCACAGTCCGGGTCACACAGAGCAACCCGGGTGCCGAGACGCCTCCGGCGCAAGTCGGCGAACAACCCGGCCACGGCCACTGACCACCCGCAACCATCCCGAGCTTGCCGTTACCCACCGACTCCATCCCTGGGGGACGCCTGCACGACAGGCACCCCTTGAACCTCTGAGTTCGAGCACCACAGAACGGAGCACCCCATGACCACCGCGACGAAACCATCGCCCACCGGGCAGGTCGAACTGGTGATCGGTGGCATGACCTGCGCCTCCTGCGCCAACCGCATCGAGAAGAAACTCAACAAACTCGACGGCGTCACCGCCACCGTCAACTACGCGACCGAGAAGGCGCGTGTGGACTACACCGGCGATATCGCGCCCGAGGAACTGATCAGCGTCGTCGAGGAGGCCGGCTACACCGCTGCCCTACCACGCCCCCCGGCTTCCGCCGAAACTGCGGAGTCCGCCGAACCGGATCCGACGGCCGCGCTGCGGACCAGGCTGCTGGTCTCGCTGGTACTGACCGTGCCGGTGATCGCCATGGCGATGGTCCCGGCCTTGCAGTTCACCAACTGGCAATGGCTGTCACTCACCCTGGCCGCGCCGGTGGTGATCTGGGGCGCGCTGCCGTTCCACCGGGCGGCTTGGACCAACCTGCGCCACGGCGCGGCCACGATGGACACCCTGGTGTCCATCGGCACGCTGGCCGCGTTCGGCTGGTCTCTGTATGCCCTGTTCTGGGGTACGGCGGGCACTCCGGGGATGACGCACCCGTTCGAGTTCACCATCGCCCGGATGGACGGCACCGGCAGCATCTACCTCGAAGCGGCGGCCGGGGTCACCACATTCATCCTGGCCGGGCGCTTCTTCGAGGCCCGGTCCAAACGGCGGGCCGGCGCGGCGCTGCGCGCGCTGCTCGAACTCGGGGCCAAAGAGGTGTCGGTGCTGCGCGACGGCCGCGAGGAACGCATCCCGGTCGACGCACTCACCGTCGGTGACCGATTCGTGGTGCGCCCGGGGGAGAAGATCGCCACCGACGGCGTGGTGGTCGAGGGCTCCTCGGCGGTCGACGCGTCCATGCTCACCGGGGAATCTGTGCCGGTCGAGGTCGGCGTCGACGACGCGGTGGTCGGCGCCACTGTCAATGTGGGTGGCCGGATCGTCGTGCGGGCCAGCCGGATCGGGTCCGATACCCAGCTGGCGCAGATGGCGAAACTCGTCGAGGATGCCCAAACCGGCAAGGCGCAGGCGCAGCGGCTGGCCGACCGGATCTCCGGGATCTTCGTGCCGATCGTCATCGCGCTCGCGGTCGCGACACTCGGATTCTGGCTCGGCACCGGCGGCTCGATCGCCGCGGCGTTCACCGCTGCGGTAGCCGTGCTGATCATCGCCTGCCCGTGCGCCCTGGGCTTGGCCACCCCGACCGCATTGATGGTCGGTACCGGTCGCGGCGCCCAGCTCGGTGTGCTGATCAAGGGCCCGGAGGTGCTGGAATCGACCCGGCGGGTGGATACCGTGGTCCTGGACAAGACCGGCACCGTCACCACCGGGAAGATGACGCTGCTCGATGTCGTCGTCGCCGACGGCGAGTCCGCCGATCAGGTGCTGGCGCTGGCCGGGGCCCTGGAGGACTCCTCGGAACACCCGATCGCCCAGGCCATCGCCAAGGGCGCCCGCGACCGGGTGGGTGAGCCGGCATCGGTCGAAGGCTTCGCCAATATGGCCGGGCTCGGCGTGCAAGGAGTTGTGGACGGGCGCGCGGTGGTGGTCGGCCGGACCCGGTTACTGGAGGACTGGTCACTGCACTTGGACGCCGAACTCGAGCGGGCGATGCGTGCCGCGGAAGCGGAGGGAAAGACTGCGGTCGCGGTCGGCTGGGACGGCGCAGCCCGCGGAGTGCTGGTCGTCGCCGACGCGGTGAAACCTACTTCCGCCGAGGCGGTATCGCAGCTGCGGGCGCTCGGTCTGACTCCGATCATGCTGACCGGCGACAACGAAGCCGCCGCCCGCACGATCGCCGCTCAGGTCGGGATCGATGAGGTGATCGCGGAGGTCCTGCCGCAGGACAAGGTCGCTGTCGTGGAGCGGTTGCAGGCCGAAGGCAAGGTCGTGGCGATGGTCGGTGACGGCGTCAACGACGCTGCCGCACTCGCTCAGGCCGATCTCGGTCTGGCCATGGGCACCGGTACCGACGTCGCTATCGAGGCCAGCGACCTGACACTGGTGCGCGGGGACTTACGGGCCGCCGTCGACGCCATCCGTCTGGCCCGCCGTACGCTGGGCACGATCAAGGGCAACTTGTTCTGGGCGTTCGCCTACAACGTGGCCGCGATCCCACTGGCCATGGCGGGCCTGCTCAACCCGATGCTGGCCGGGGCCGCGATGGCGTTCTCCTCGGTGTTCGTGGTCAGTAACAGCCTGCGGTTGCGCCGCTTCCGGTCCACCGCACAGTAATCCCGCCGCTCGCCCGGCCCACTTCGGTTGCCCCGAGACCCGCGCTCGGGGCAACGGAGGACCGGCATCGACTCAACCCAGCAGAAGAAGACGGAAGCGGGGGTGGCAGAACCGGGAATGGAGTTCCCGCCGGGCTGCTGAAATAAAACTCGAACCGACGCTCTGCCCGGGCCGCGCGCATTGTTCGATCGGCCCTCTCCGCCCGACTAGTGAGGTGACGTGTTGTGAAAATGCCGGTACCAGAACGTCTGTGGGATCTGATAGGTACCCAGCTCGGACGCCCCGACGGTCTGATCGGGCGCCTGGTCGGCCGGATCCTCAACCGCGGTAACCGTGCGACCGTGGGCGCTGCCGTCGCGGCAGCCGACCCGGCCCCGGGAGCCACCGCTGTCGATATCGGCTTCGGTGGCGGAGTCGGGCTCGGGCTACTGCTGGACCGAGTCGGGGACACCGGCACAGTGCACGGCGTAGAAGTTGCACCGACGATGATCGAGCAGGCTCGGCGCCGCTACCGTGACGACCTGGGCACCGGCCGGCTGACCCTGCACACTGCCGCCATGCACGATCTCCCGCTCTCCACTGCCACGGTGGACGCAGTGGTCAGCACCAACACCGTGTACTTCATCGAGGACCTCACGACAGCATTCACCGAGGTCGCCCGTGTCCTGCGCCCCACGGGGCGCTTGGCGCTCGGTGTCGGCGACCCGACGGCGATGGCGCGGATGCCCTTCACCGAAAACCGGTTCCGGCTTCGCCCGATCGACGAAATCACCGGCCACCTCGAAACGGCAGGTTTGACCGTCGTCCGTGAGGAGCGGCTCACCGACGAGGGCGCAGTCGAATTCCACCTCTTGATCTGCGAAAAGAAGTAGACCCCATGCGACTTCCGCGGCCTTCCGACAAGCCGCGGGGACCAGCTGTTGCCGGTCGTATGTACGGACACATTCCGCCATGCGATCCACCGGCAACCGCGAGGAGTATCGATGACACAAGCAGCAAACCGCATCATCGGCCATCCGGCGACCCGGGCAGTCTTGCGATGCGTCGCCGGATGCGTCCTCTCCGCTGCCCGACAGGCGATACGGAACAACCGCGAACACGCCGACCGCGCCGGTCGCAGACGGTGAGGGACCCACCGTTTCGCTCTACTCACGGAAAGTACGGCGACGGCGGCCTGTCGCGGCACACCGGTTACGACGCCAACCTCACCCGTATGGTCCTCGAAAGCTGGGCCACCGCCTGTCGGAGCTGTGCTGAAGAATGCGGGCACCACAGCGACGCACACGCCCACTGCCGTATCTGCGCGGCGGTATCCCGCCGGTGTGAATCCGCGTGCCGGGATCTGGTGTCCGCACTCGCCTGAATCCCACTGCCCAGCCGCTGGACTCGCCGTTTCCCATCGATGGTCAGGTCTGTTCGGCTGCCGGTATCCGGTCGTCGGTAGAGGCGGATACTGCGGTGGAGCGCGGAGTTCGCAGTAGGGCGGCGATGAGGACAGCACCGAGGGTGAGGATGACGGCAGCGATCGTGAGTGCGAAGGAAAAACCTTGTGACCGAGTGGAACCGGCAGCGGCGCCACTGTGACGTTCGGCCACGGCGACCAGTACCGCCACGCCGATAGCGCCACCGATCTGCTGAACGGAGCTGAACAGAGCCGAGCCGAGGCCGGCGTTCTCCGTGGTGGTGCCGGTGACCGCCGCAGCCGTCAGGACCGGCAGGCTCAACCCACATCCCAGACTGGTGACGAGCATGCCCGGCAGCACGCCCGTAGCGTATGCATCGCCGGCCGCCACACTGGACAAGATCAGCAGCCCGGCTGAACTGATCAGGAACGACAGGACCAGCGCCCACCGCATCCCGAGCCTCGTGATGAGGTAGGTGGAAAGGCGCATTCCCACGAGAATTCCAGCGCCATAGGGCAGATAGGCCAGCCCGGCCTGCAACGGACCGTATCCGAGGACGGTCTGCAAGTGGATCATCAACAGGAAGGCCATGGCGAAAAAGGCCACTGAAAACAGCAACGTCGCCGCGTTGGCGACCGAACGCGTCCGGTCGGCGAGAAACGCCATCGGCACCAATGGCTCGGCCGCCCTGGATTCGACCGTGAGGAATGCGACGGCCAAGAGTACTGCCAGCAGTAGTGCTGCGATGACGGCGAGGTCTGTCCAGTTCGTTTCCCCGGCTCGGAGCAGGCCGTAGACCAGGGATACCACGGCGCCGGTGCCCAGGACGGTGCCGGGTATGTCCAGCCGTGCCCGGGAGCGTGCCCGGCTTTCCGGTATCAGGCGGGGCATCAGTACGAGGGCGGCCGCCGCCACCGGCAGGTTGATGAGAAAGATCCAGCGCCAGGATGTGAGGTCGGTCAGCACGCCGGATATCACCAGGCCGGTAGTGCCGCCCAGAGCTGCGATTCCTCCCCAGATGGCCAGTGCCCTGGTGCGCTCTGCTGGGCCCGGGAACAACAGGGTGATCAACGACAGTGCGGCGGGACTTGCCATGGCCGCGCCGGCGCCCTGAACGAACCGTCCGAGCACGAGTTGCCACGGTTCCTGGGCGAGTCCGCATGCCAGGCTTGCCACGCCGAACAGCGCCACCCCCAGGAGGAAGACGCGGCGGCGGCCCAGCAGGTCGGCTGCTCGCCCGGCCAGCAACAACAGTCCGCCGAATGTGAGGAAGTAGGCGTTGACCACCCAGGCCAGCCCTGCGCCGCTGAAGCCCAGCTCGTCGCG
Organism: Nocardia sp. X0981; assembly: GCF_977089955.1. Taxonomy (NCBI): domain Bacteria; kingdom Bacillati; phylum Actinomycetota; class Actinomycetes; order Mycobacteriales; family Nocardiaceae; genus Nocardia; species Nocardia sp. X0981. The sequence goes on from NZ_OZ372435.1 coordinate 2,709,027, forward strand.
GAGGCTGGGGAGGGCAACGCTGACCACATTGTCGTCGAGGACCAGCATGAACTGCACGAAGCACAGAACCACCAGCGCGCCCCGGCGCCGGCCAGGGGCTACGGAAGCGACCGCCGGTGTCACGGCATGCGTTCCGGCGTCGAGGGCGTACGCCAACCATGGTGAGTCGCAAAATTTTTCAGCACTCGACGACGCTATGCGCCAATTGAACCTGGCCACAATACGCGATGAGGCCGGATGATATCGCATTGAGGACATAGGCTGGTGCCATGCTCAACTCCGCCGACTCGTTCATCCCGTCCGGCGCGGGAGTGATCATCGTCGGCCAGTTCCCGCTGACGTCGGGGGAGTGGATCCCCGCTCACAGCCACACACACCACCAGCTGGCATGGACGCGTCGCGGGGTCCTCAGCGTCGCTGTTGCCGATGCCCATTGGGTACTGCCGCCCACCCGGGCCTTGTGGATACCGGCCGGGGTGATGCACCGGACCGGCGCCACCCGCGAGGCGGTGTTGTGCAGCCTCTACCTCGATCCAGCACGCTGCTCCCTGGACTGGACCGAGCCCACCGCGGTCGGCGTCGACGCGCTGCTGGCCCAGCTGATCACCTATCTCGCCCGCCGCGACCTCGCCGATGACCCACGGTTGCGCGCCGAAGCGGTCGTGTTAGATCTGCTGCACCCCGTTCCGGCCCTGCCGATAGACGTACCGCATCCCGTGGACGAACGGGTCCGCGCCGTGGCCGACGCCTTGCTCGCCGACCCTGCCGACCCGCGCAGCCTCGAAGCGCACGCGCACGCCATCGGAGTGAGTCGACGAACTCTCACCAGGATTTTCGTCCGCGACACCGGTATGAGTTTCGACCGGTGGCGCACCCATATGCGGCTGCGGGCTGCGCTGCCGCTGCTCGCCGAAGGTCGCACGGTGCCCCAGGCCGCGCATGCCGTGGGATACACGACTGCGAGCGCCTTCCTCGCGGCATTCCGGCGGACCGTGGGCACCTCACCCGGACGCTACCTCCACGCAGACGCCGGGCTCGACCCGTGACGCCATTCCGTCGGCCTGCAGCGACCGTGAGGCCCGAAAATGTGTGAGCGCATGTGCATGGACGTGCCGGATGCGGGTACATCCAAGGCCCCACTCGTAGGTGCTGATAGGAGGTGGGCCCGATGATGGAAATGTGCATGCAGATGATGAACATGGCGCGGAACTGGTGGAACGGAATGTTCCCTGGCATGCCCATGTCCATGATGTAGGCACAGGTCCGGTGATCGCCGAGCTGAACTATTCTCCGTCAGCTGAATCGCCGGCACGAAAGGAATCGACGCGCCGCTGTCCGCTTCGGCGTCGATGACAGCGGCGTGCGACAGGCTCCCCTGAACTCCGGTGAATACGCGCCTCCGCGCGACTGGGAACTCGGCTGTCCTACCGGGGGCTGGCCATGGTGGCTGTGCCCACTATTCCGAGGGGCCGCCACCAGTGGCGAAGAGGCACCTCAAGCAGCCAGTGCGGTCGGCCGCTCCGTTCGGGGCCATCGCGGGTGCTCGGCGTCGATGACGAACACATGTGTGTGCAGCCAGTGGCGGTCGTCCACGCGGACTGCGTCACCCAGCCGCACCGGATCGATGGTGCCGACCTCATGCAGGTGCGTCAGCTCCGCCGGGTCCTTACGTGGCCACATCCGCAGCGCCACCGCGATCCCGGCGACAGCGAGCACGGCCAGCACCGCCCAGGTAATGGTGAAACCGGCGGTCGTGCTCAACCAGCCGGTGAGCGGGTAGGTGAGCAGCCACGCCAGGTGCGACAGCGAGAACTGCGCGGCGAAGAGCGCCGGCCGATCCGCGGCCTGTGACGAGCGACGTAGCACCTGACCGGTCGGGGTCAGCACCGCCGCCGTGCCCACGCCGATGACCGCCCATACTGCGACTGCGGCGACCCAGCGCCACTCGCCTCCGCTCGCGGTCGACAATGCGATCGCCGACCCGAGTCCGGTGATCAGGGTGGCCGCACCGGCCATCATCACCGGCCGTGCATCGAGGCGTTCGAGGATCCGGGGTAACGCCGGCGCGACGAGCAGGGTGCCGAACCCGTTCGCGGCCAGGAGCATCGCCACGCCGGACTGGGTTCCCCCGAGAGTGTCGCGAACGTAGTTGACGGTGTTGACCATGATCATCGAACCTGCGGCCGCGACCACCAGGTTCAACCCGAGCAGACCCCGTAGCCGCGGCGTCGCGGCGAAAATCCGCATGCCCACCGTGATCCGCGCCATGAAACTGCTCTGGGCAGAGCCGGCGCCGGTATTCGGGATGCGGGTGGTGACCACCAGTGCCGCTGAGACCACGAACCCGATCGCGGTGCCCACGAACAGCCAGTGGAAACTGATCACCGCCAGCGCCGCCGCGGCCAGCATCGGACTCAGTAAGGTCTCCATCGTCGCGGCAAGCTGAGCGGCCGACAGCGCCTTGGTGTAATCCCGCTCATTCGGCAAGATATCCGGGATAACAGCCTGGTAGGTCGGGGTGAACGCGGCCGACGCCGTCTGCAGGACGGCGATGAGGAGATAGATCTGCCAGACCTGGTCGATGAAGGGCAATAGCAGTACAACCGCGGCCCGGACCACGTTCAGCGTGACCAGAAACAACCTGCGCGGGAACCGGTCGGCATAGGCGGCCACGATCGGCGCGACCGTCACATACACCAGCATTTTGATCGTCAACGCGGTACCGAGCACCGCGGCCGCGTCCGCGCCGGCGAGTTCATAAGCCAGCAGACCCAAGGCGACAGTGGTCAGACCCGTACCGAACAGGGCCGACACCTGGGCGATGAACAGCCGGAGGTAGTCGCGGTGGGAGAACAAGGAGGTAAACATCGAGTCGGCCCTTCTGTCCAGCTTCCTGCATGACTTAATATCTACGTATGCATGCAGATAACGGGAAGGTTCGATCGCCTATTCCCGACCACGAACTGAATTCGACGGTCGACGTCTTCCGGATGCTCGCCGACGCCACCCGCGTCCAAGTGCTGTGGGCACTGGCCGATGCCGAGCTGTCGGTCAACGAACTCGCCGACTACGTCGGCAAACCCGCCGCCTCGGTCTCCCAGCATCTGGCCAAACTGCGTCTGGCTCACCTCGTGCGTACCCGCCGTGCCGGAACCACCGTCTACTACAGCCTGGAAAACGACCATGTCCGGCAGCTGATCACCGACGCCGTCCACAATGCCGAACATGCCGGCCCGGATGCGCCCGCTCATCATCGCCGGGGCGCCGAAGTCCCTTCGATCAGCCATCGCAACGAGGGCGAGAACGCCGGTTGAAGATTGCGATGGCCGCTGGCAATGGTTGTTCGGCATGGACGCGCAATGGCGAATGGGCCGGCGCCATTGTCGTCGGCCTGAGTCTGGGGCGAGGACCACGCAGAGCGGTCGAACCGCTGTACAGCCTCGCGAGATGGGTCGGCTCAACTGACGGTAGCGTGTCCGTGTGCTCACGTTTTTCTGATTTGTCCTTGTCACCGGCTCTCCACTGCCCCGGATGGGCGAGTGACACTGGTGGAGTTCCTGGACTTCGAATGCGAAGCATGCCGGGCTGCGTTTCCAGCTGTGGAGCAACTGCGCGAGGAATACCGCGGACGGGTGACTTTCGTAGTGCGGTACTTCCCGATTCCCTTACACTTCAACGCCGAACGCGCCGCCCGCGCCGTGGAAGCGGCCGCCGCCCAGGGCCGCTTCGAGCAGATGTGCCAGTGCACGTACGAAACCCAACCCACCTGGGGGCGGAACAGCGCATCCCTCTCGACGATGTCTTCCGGGGCTTCGCCGCCGACCTCGGCTTGGACCTGGCTGCCTACGACGCTGCTTACAACGACCCCGGCACCGCCGCCCGCGTACGTGCCGATTTCGATGACGGTCTGGCCCTCGGAGTCGACGGGACCCCGACTTTTTTCGTCAACGATCTGAGGATCGCCGTCAACAGCTACGAGGACCTGACCGCGGCACTCGACGATGCACTCGAATGACCCGGCGCGCTCGGCCAGGTAGGGAGTATCAGAAAGTAGATCACTGAACCAGCCCAGGGGTAGGGTGCGAGTCGCTCAGGTTCAGTGTCAGAAGCCGAGCATGATGCGCTTGCTTCTCGCTGCCGAGTCGAGCGGGAACAACCCCTTGTCGTCGAGTATTCGTTTGAAGCAGTCGATCGCATACCGGACCGCATCATTGGCATGTTCTGGCACGTCAGCCATCTTGAATTTGCTGCTCTCGCGGTCATGGCCCACGGCGCCATGTACCAGTTTGCTTCGATGGCTATACAGGTCTGAAAGCCTCTTGTGCAGTGCTTTCCGGGCTTCAATATTCTCGGGCTCAAGGAGTAGGGCCATCGATCCGGTGACCCGGAACGATGTTTCTGTTTCCGTTCCGAACATGGACTCCCACACGATCACGGCGTCGATGAACTTGTCCAACGGGTCGGGCCGGTCGGTAGTTGCTTTCAATAACCTGCGGCGCCCAACCTTGAGCGCGTCCGGGAGTCCGGCCATCTTCTTTGCCCATTCCGCGATCTCCACGGCCGTACCAGCGTCGATCTGGGGAGGTAGCTGGGTCTTGACTACTCCAGGTGATGGATTCGGTTGATGCGAATTCGACCCGCTTGATGTGAGCGGATGGTTCTGCCGAGTGAACCGCCATACTGGGCGAAACACCTCTTCATTTGGGGAAGCTAGCACTATCGCGAACCGAACGCGGCGGATCGTCTCCTGGAGATCCTCAGAAGCCTGAATTAACTCAGGCAGGAACTTCTTGCGTCGTTCGCTACTCGCGACGAACCGGGTGAGCTGCTCATGCCCATTGTGCACTGGAGGCGGCGACAGCCGGGCTTCGATAAATCGAACTGGTTGGTCAACCTCGAGGATGAGGTCGGGTTCCGCGGCAAACGAGTTCAGCCGGCGATCCAAGACGGTTGGGCGGCGGATCCGGCCACCGGCAATCTCGATTGGCCCAGCACCCCGAGGTAACGTCAGATCGCCCAGTGCGATCAACGTCTTCACGGGCACGGTCTCACCGGCAGCCAATCGGCGTGCGCAGCCGAGCCCATCGCGTACAGCCTCCGCTACTCGAATAAGGACCCGGGCATCGAGGTCTTCGTCGATGAGCAGGCTTGAAATGATGTGGGTGCCAATATCGCGCAGACTTAGACTGCCGCCGCCTCCAGTCGACCAGTCGACCTCTATTTGCTCGTTGTAGGTGACGCGGTCACGCCCTCGAAGGTCGGCCTCATCGGTCGCAGCGAAAGCATCTCGGAGAAGCTGAGTAAGAGGCTCCGACTCGTTGCGCAACCAGCGGCGCACCGTCGGCATTAGCGGGTGCTTATCAACCAGGCTCGGCGAGTGGTGGGTCTGTTCGGACCCGATGAGCCGCGCCGCAAAGCAGTCCATCGCAATTAGCTGGAGGCAGTCGTCCAACGAAGAATTGCCGCCGATAGCGGGCCGGATACCTCCGGAACGAAGATGAAAATCGGTCGCTGCAGATGTTCCCCGCGACTCGTCGTATCTGCAGAATGCGTCGATGCGCGAGGCTTCCCGCATGGTCTTCCATGGGTGCCTAGATCCCTTAATCGGCCTGGTGTGCCCCATCGCTGCCGTCCAGATATCCTCTGCCACAGCAGTCCTGGGTCCAGCGAGAACGGAGTCGTTCCACACGTCAGCCGGGTTGAGCGCGAGCATGAAAGCCACCAGGTCCACCCCGACTACATCGACCAGAACGCGCAGTTCAGGCCGCTGGGACTCGGACGCGTCTCTCTCGTCGTTCTGCGAATCTTCAGTCGTCACATCGCCCTATCGGTTCAGAGGTGGTCTCGTTACCAGGGATTTGAGGTACCAGCTGTACTGCCAGCTTGGGCCGAGGTGACACTGTCTTGCCGCAACAGTGGCTTCAGCTCCCCATCGGAACCAGGTGCCTGGGTGGAGGCCGGTGGTCGCATCGCGAATCTTCGATACTGTCTGTGTTGTGTTCGATATTGCCCATCGGGGCCCCGACTACCTCTTGCGGTGGCCGCGTGAACTGTTTGTATTGGAGGCGCAAGCAACCCTGGCTGCTATGCCTGCCCACGGGGGTAACAGTAAGAGGGCGGGGTGGACCGGTGAGGTGGGCCTGCTGCTGACCGAAGCCTTTGTCGCGGACACACCTCGGCACGACTTCGATAATCTCGTTGCCGGCGTTGCCTGGGCACGATCAGCGACTGATGACAACGATCCGTGGGGACCGTCGGCATCAAGCCGTCCGTCGGTGCCAGCGGACCCGGAGCGCGCCTTCCTTGAAGAGTTGATTGCGGCGGCGCCGAAGCTCGCTGAGCAGCACGCTCCGAAGCCCTATTACTCCCAGCGAACGGCCGCGGCCGCTACCGGGTACCAGGCCATTGAGCGAGACCTCTCTGCCGCACAGCAAGCCTGGCGAACTGCGCTAGTAGAGCTTCAGCAGCGTGGTTATCTGAGTTCAGTCGCGCCGGCACCATGCGTAGACGATGATTTCACTGGTGCGAGTCCCGACGAAGCTCTCGATGTCCTGATCGAGGACCGACTCGGTAGGAAGGCGATATGGAGTTCATCCCCGACGGTATTCGATGAACACACTTTCTTCGATCTCGTTGAGGTCTTCCATGATCTTGTCTCCAGGCCCCGCAGGCGTAGCTACCACCAATTCGACAACTGTGGCTGGCATTACTCAGCATTCACACCCCGACCTGCGCAGATACTCTACCGGTGGACAGTCAATCGACTGCTGGAACGCAACGGCATCAACTTGCGTCTCGCGAAGAGCGGCGAGGACACCGGCCGATTGGTGCACGCGGTCAACGACACTCGTGCAGATCTGATTGATGCCGCTCTGTCGACCCCTGATCCTGCCCGGAATGCCTCCGTTGCTCACGCAGTCGCACTGTTTCGGAGCCGCAGCTCCGGTACAGAAGAGAAGCGGAGTGCATGTATCGTCCTGGCGAGTCTGCTCGAAGAGCGGCGTGATCTGCTCAAGAAGGAGCTCTTCAGCGGTGACGAGGGGGCCCTTTTCCAGATCGCCAACAAGTTCGCGATCCGCCACCGGCGAGCCGATCAACACGGCGATTACGATCCCGCATATCTCGACTGGATCTTCTGGTGGTATCTCGCGACCGTCGAACTGACGGACAAACTGATCGCAGCTCAGTCGGCAGGGTTGGCTGACCCCAAGTTCACAGCTGGGCCATCTCCAGCGACACGCCAGCGTTTGCCCGGCGGAATCTTGGACAATGGGTAGCCAGGCTCGAATAGCAGCCAGCTCCCACTCAAGGGTTCGGTGCCACGCATATTCGGCATCGCAGTATTTGCAGAAGCCGGGTGTGCCGTCTTCTCGGGTCCGTTGTCGGAACCGGCTCAGGCGCCGTGACCAACGCAGAGTCCTATGGCCGGGGCCGGCTGGTGAACCCGCCCACCGTGAGACCGGACGGACACGGAATATTCACGCGGCTTCGGAATTTTCGACTCCGAGCTTGGCGGCGAGCGGGTGGGGTTCGCCTGTCATGGCGGAAAGGGCTTCGGCGACTTCGTGGAGGGATGCCCGGACGTAGGTCATGGTGGCGCCGACGTTGCCGTTCATGTCGGTATGGCCGGCGAAGGCACGGGCTATGGCGTAGCCGCGGTGGCGTTCGACCCAGGTGAGGGTGGTGTGGCGCAGCCAGTGGGCGGTGACCTGCTGGGTGGCGGCCCAGGGGAGGTGCTTGCCGATCCGGTTCCAGAGGTAGTCGTATCTGCGGCCGGTAATCGGTTGGCCGTTCTTGTACCGAAGGAGTCGTTCGGTTTTGCCGAGATCGCCGGCCCCGCGATCGCAGTGCCGGAGTAGGGCATTCATCAGGGTAGGGGAGACGGGCTGCCAGCGGTCCTGGCCTCCTTTCTCGTGGAGGTGGACCAGGCATTGTTCTGGGTCGAGGTCCATAGGCCTGAGTGCCAGGGCGCCGGCGCGGCGGCAGGCGGTTTCGATGTGGAGCCGCAGGATCAGTGTGTCGAGGTCCGGGTCGTTGCCGGTGGTGGCGGCGATCCGATTGATGTCCTTCAGAAGGTTGTCGGGGAGGGCGCGGCGGTTGCTGGGAAGACGTCGTGGTTTGGCGATCGGGGCGACCGGATCGGTGTCTGTGGTGATGAACCCGTCGGCGCGTGCTTGGCGGTAGAGGGCTCGGAGGGCGCCGACCATGTGTTCGGCGGCGGATCGACCTCCTCGGCTGTTCCGACGGACGACCGCTTGGCGCTGAGTCTGTTCGATGAGCTCGCGCACTTCCAGGGGTGACGGTGTGTTGATGCGACGGTCGCCCCACGCCTGGACGATCCGCCGCCAGTAAGGACCGTAGGCGCGCAGCGTGCCCGCTGGCACCGCGGCCTGTAGCTGCCGAATGTAGTCGTCGAAGGTTGGCGCCGGCTGGCCGCGACCGGGCGTCGAAGAGAGGAGATCCTCCGGCCGGAGACCGAGTCGCTGGAGTAGGAGCCGTGCGGCGTCGAGGTCTTCGGTAGTCACCGGGGCCTCCGAGGAGTGTCGGTCGCGGCTTCCCACAACGTTCGAGAGGCCAAGGTGGGCGGGTAGACGAGGATTACCCGCGGTTGTTCGGAGGCTGCGAGGACGAGCTGATCGTGGAGTTCGATCCGAGCGCCATGACGGAGCTCTGCTGGAAGGCGTAGATATCCGCGGCGATCGACTTGGTAGTTGCTGCCGGATGGGGAGTCTCTGACGATAATCAGGCCGTTCCGGCCGGTATCGAAGACGACGGGGTGCCCGGGTGGCCAGGAAAGGTGCCGGAGTGTCGAGCGGTCGGCTATACGTCCCCACTGATCCAGGGTGGATACCGACAGATGGATGTGCGGCCAGTCGCTGGGGTCTCTCGTTGTAATGACCGGGACGGGCAGCGGCTGGGCAGTTGACATGACGCCAGAGTGATCGGCGGTTCGGGGTGCGGTTCCAGCAACAGGTGTTCGACTGAGCATATTGGTTCCCTGGCGAAATCGGCGACAGTTCCACGTGGGTCACCTATTACTCCGCGCTGTCCGCCCCCGATTGGACATTCGCCTGCCGTAGATCCTGGCTCCGGCCTTCCGGCGATCGTGCGCGTGTTGGCTTGCCATGCGCTACTTCAGCCCACTCCATGGTGTGTTGCCCTGGCCCGGTAATACCTCGGGCCCCTCCGCGCGACTGTTAAACAGCGCGAACTGCCGGTGACGTAGCGGCGGAGGTTCCGCATCGCCCTATTCAGACTTGTGAGGCTCCGTATTTGGCCCCTGGCTGAGCCGCCGAGCCCGCCCGACGTCACATGTTGATGGCCATTGGCCACATGCTCGGTCGCCGACCGGTTGGTAGCGAAAAAGGCTCGGCGCGCTGGAAGCCGAACTGCTTGTAGTAAGTGATATTGGATTCGAGAGTGCAGACGAGGTACGCGTGGATGCCGGGGTTGGATGTCAGCTCGTCGGTGATCAATCGGGCGGCATAGCCCTGCCCGCGGAAATTCTGTGTGGTTCCGATGTTGGCCAGGTACCAGTGCTCGGGCTCGTGGGGGTGGTGCAGGTCGAGGGTGTGGCGGACTTTTGCCGCGGCCAGGGCGCGGGTCTGGAGGGCGGGTAGCAGGTCGGGCAAGGCGCGGACGGTGGTTAGCGTGCTGTGGTCCCAGCGTCCTGGCGGATCCCAGACGGCGACCGCCGCGATTTCCCCGTCGGTGTTGAGAGCGACACGAACACCTCCATTAGGAACGTGGAAGTGCCGGAGGGACGCGGCGAAGTATCGGGGTAGCGCACGGTGGCGTCGCTGTCGGTTCGGCCAGATGGCGGCCATGAGCGGGTCGTCGGCGAATGCTTCGGCGAGGACGGCGGCGGCCTCGGGGATGTCGACGTTCGTGGCGACACGGGTGGTGATCGGCACGTCGGGTCCTTCCGGTTGGCACACTGGGGTTATGGACTTGGGGCGGTGCCCGTTCACGGCGGGGATTCATGGGGTCGATGCTCTTCATGAGGATCTCAGGGCGCGTGAGCCGGGGGTGCATCAGGCGGAGCTACCGGAGGGTTCGCCGGTATGGGTGGTGACCGGGTGGCAGGCGGTGACCAGCTTATTGGCCGATCCGCGGATGTCGGCGTCGAAGTCCGACTCGACTACGGGCTTCCGGGGGCAGAACCTTCCGGCGGCGTTGGATCAGAATCTCCTCAATATCGATGGAGAGCAGCATCGGCGGGTGCGGAAACTGGCGGCGGAAGCCTTCGCGCCCGCCCATCACGCCTGGCATGAGCAAGTAGTGGCGGCCGCGGTCGCGGAGCTGGTCGATGCATTGCCGGCGACGGGGGAGATCGATGCGATGGGTGGATTGTGTGAGCCGCTGCCCCCGCGGGTGATCGGCACATTGCTGGGTCTGCCCAACGAACAGCTAGGCGAGTTCCGGTCTGCGGCGCGGCCGATGTTTCTGATCGACACCTCCAGCGAGGGCGAGGCAGTGCAGGGTGCGATGGTGTCGATGCTGACGTTGGTGGCGGGGGTGATCGAGGACAAGCGGCGGGAGCCGGGGAATGACCTGATCTCGGGTTGGCTCAGGGCGCGGGATGGGCAGGATCGGCTCAGTGAGGAGGAGCTGATCAGTCTTGCGTTCGCGGTGATCATCGGAGGATTCGAGAACGTCACTTCGCTGACCTCGGCGGTTCTGGACGAGATGGTCCGCAGTCACGGTGAGTCGGCTCGTCGGCTACTAGGTACGCCGCAGGAGTTCGCGGGCTTGGTGCGCGAAGTCATGGGTGCTGTGGCGCCGGTGAATTATGCGTTGCGGCGGTTCCCGCTGGCCGATATCGAGGTCAATGGGGTGACCATTCCGCGAGGACACACGGTCTTTCTCTCCTTGCGGTCGGCACACCTGGACCCTGCTCGCCGCCAGGGCCGCGACCTTGTGTTCGGGCATGGCCGGCATTTCTGTATCGGCGCGGCATTGGCCGAGATGCAGGCGGTGCAGGTTGCTCGCGCTGTGCTCGAGAAGTATCCGAGGCTCGAGGCGGTCAAGCCACGCGAGGAGTACCGGTTGCGGCCGTCGTGGCTCACCTACGCGTTTGCGGAACTTCCGCTGCGGGCGGTGTGGCCAGTGGACGCTGGACACCATTCCAGCAGGGTGTTTTATGATCGTTTAGAGGCTCGACCGCAGGTTGGCTACTACCTCGGGGACTGACGCGATGCCGAAACATGGATGGACGCTGGTCGAAACCCTGGAGCCGGACCGGCTCAGTGTGGTCGCGCGTGACCACCATGCCCGGGACCGGACCTCGTTCGAGCGAGCCGTGCAGGACCATATCGGTGCCGGGAAAGCCCCGGCACGCGAAGCGGCCGGCTGGCTGCAAGAGCTGATCGACGATCTTCGCCGACGCCGCGAGACCGCCGTCGCGCAGCGTGTTCTGCGTAACGGGACCGTAGTAAAGGCTCGGGTCGTGCCGGTCCTTGCGCCTGACGACACGCTGCACGGCGTGCATCTGTGGCTCGCGTCCGACGATGCGACGCCTGCGCATCCGCCGGTGCCCGCGTTTGCCTTCACCTGGGATTCGGATCAACGACTCGCGGAGATCCCTGCCTCGCTGACGGTTGGCACTTCGAGGTCGCGCCTGACTGCCCCGGAGATCTTCCGGTTCATCGATCCGGTGGACGGGCTCTCGCTGATCCAGGCCCTGTTGTCCTCGCAGCCGGGCGACAGCTGGAGTGGCGCGGTGACCGTGACACTCGGGGAACAAGCGAGACCGGGACACCTTGTCATGGTCGCCAGCGGGCCACCTCGTGCAACGCAGACCTGGCGGGGATTGCTCTTTCAAACCTCGGCGGCGCCGGCCGGGATGAGCCTAGAGGCTGCGGCACTTGCCGCGATTCCCCGTGTGTCGCAAGTGCATATGGTGCTGGTCGATATCGCCAAGATGCGGCTGCTCCGGTGGATCACCGATCCTCTGCCCGAGGTGCAGTGGAAAGGCCAGGTCGACCAACGCGATACCCCGCACCCCGACGATGTGAAACGTGTGTTCACCGCGGCCGCCGATGTCTTCACCGGCAAATCCGATTCGGCAGCCGTGCAGGGTGTTCGATTGCGGCGCCGAGGCGGCGGGTGGGTGGTGGTCGATGGAACCGGCGCGATCGTTACGACCCCGGCAGGTGGCCCGGCCCTGGCTGTGCTTCAAATGCGGGTGGTCGGATATTCCGACGAACCAGACCCGGTTGAGCAGACTGACAACGGTCATCCGGGACTGGATGACCCCGAATACCCGGATCCGCTGCCGACTTGATGGCCGCGACGAGCGCCTTCCCGCGACGAGGGCGTGTTGCTAGAATGGCGATATTCTGATTCCCGGTACCAGTCTCTGACGGACGCCGGATGACCGCTCGAGGTCGAATACCCGAGCGTGTTCTCATCCAGGCGATCGGGGAGGTACCGATGAACGACACGCCAACTGCAGTGCGTGAACAATGCGCATCCTGCGTACCCGCCAATGTGAAGGTCGACCAGTTGTTCGCCGCCTTTCACTTGCGTGACTGTGACGAAGAAACCGACGCCGCCGCTGCGACCGCTGTGGGACGCAAACTCGGCCGCACGGTTACAGATCGCGAGATCACGCAACTGCGCACCGGCAGGACCGGACAGAAGTCAGACCCGGAACTACTTGCTGCACTCTTCGAGCATTTCTGCCTGCCCGGCACCCATCTGACCAGCATGGCTGACGTCGAGGGGCGGGCCATCGATCGGACGCTGCGACTGCTGGTTTCGATCCGGGATGTCAGCCCTGCCGCATTTCGCCTATGAAGGCAGCGTATGCCCGGGCTGAAAAGCAGTGCGGGCATCGGTGTTCAGCGATTCGCCGTCTGGTTTCTTGTTCGATAGCGCCGTTCGAATGCTTGCTGTGTGGCGTTGTCGAGACCGTCGGCGCGGCCTATGAGCCAGCGTCGGTACTGCTTCTCAGTGGCGTCGGGATCGTCGGGGGACACCGGCGCGGCCAAGGCTTCACCGAACGCGATCTCGATGAGGGGATGGACCTGTGTGCCGCGGTTGGCTTCGAGGATGCTGGTGACGAACGGCCCGACGATGCCGCTGATCGCTTCGTCGAGCTGTTCGATTGCTTTCGGTAGCTCGGAGATCGGTGCTGTGTGCAGGGACCGTTGCGCCTCCAGCAGCGGGAGCAACTGTTCGAGGCTCAGGTCGATGCTCTGCGCCCCGGGTTCTAAAGGGTTGCCGGTGTCGGCCGGTACCGGCGGGCGCCGCTGGTAGTAGGCGGCGCGCGCCGAGCCGGGGACCCAGCCGAGCCCGGTGTCGAACTTCTGGAAAGTGCTGGGGCGCACGTTGGCCGATAACTCACCGCGTTCGGCGCGTGCCTGGGCTGGGACCGCGGGGCCACCGCGGTCGTGGACTTCGGACATCGTGAGGTTGCCCAGTTGCTGACGCCGCTCGCGCACAGCCTGGGCAAAGAAGTCGTCGTGCGCTCCCATGCGCAGAACTGTACCCGGATAGTGCATAAAAGTCGTCATTTTGGGCGCTATCTTCCTGAGCGGGAGGATTTCTTACAGTTTTCTTCTTGAAAATTGTTCTGAATCTTCTTACCGTGAGTGGTGTGTCTCACGCGACTGGGTCGGGAGCAGGTGGCCGCCTCGGTCGCATCCAAAAAGCCGGAGTCGAAGGAGAGTGCCGTGACGAGTTCTGTGAACAAGCGATCGGATGCGGGGATGATCGGCGCCGCAGTAGGGGCTGCAGCGCGGGCGGCTGGGGGCGGGCGGTGCGCAGCAGTCGGGATCTGGGTGGTCTGGATGCGCGGCAAGCGGGTGCTGAGTTGTGAGTCGGTCTCACGGCTCGACTACGCGGTGCCGGTGAATCGTCCAGATGGAGTGGGTACGACGGTGGTGGTTGCGGTGGCGCCGTCACGGTTGTCCGGGCCGGTGATCGGCCGGGCTCAGGTGATCGTCGACTATCTGGAGGGGCAGGGACTCGCCGCTCGTGCCGCACATGCGCGGGCTCTGCACCCAGGCGCACTGTGGACCGTGCTGCATGGCGCGGCGGTGGGCGGTGTCGTCGGCCCCGTACCACCGGTGATCGTGTCTTCGCGGCGGCATCGGTGGTTGCCAGGCTTCGGGACCTGCCACCATCCGAGGCTGCTCAGTGCCGCGCTCACCCCACTGGCAGCAGCCGTCGTGCTCGCCGTCCCGGTCGCGCACGCCGCCCCGGCCGGCCAACCCGGGGTGATCTCCGAACCAGGGCCTGGACAGGTGGGCGTCACCGCTCCCACGGCGCCGCACACACCAGACTTGTACGACCCTGCCGATCCTGGACCGGCCGGACCCGTTGAGCAAGAGGTTGTTCCGGCACCGGAACGCAATCCGGAACCGTTATCGCCTGCGCCGCAGGAGATAACCGAGACTCCAGTAGCGCCTGAACCGGCAGTGGTACCGGAACTTCCGGTGGTATCCGACACCTCCGAGGAGCCCCAGCCTCCAGTCGTGGTGCCCGATGCTGTGGTGTTCGAGTCGGAACCGCCCCCGCGCGACATGGTGAGCGAGCCTCAGCTGGTCTTCGAACCGGAACGCGACCCGGTTCAAGCGCCCTCAGCGGGCACGGCAGATCCCGAGCCGCAGCCTGTGCTCGATGGCAGTGATACCGGGGTCGTCGACGGATTGCCAGAAGGCGGTGAGGAACGGCTGTATTTCGGTGGGATCAGTGTGCCGCAGCCGGAATGGATGACGCCGCAGGCCGCCGAGTGGGAACAGGGCTGGAACGAGGTTGTAGTCGCCGAAGCCGTAGACGCCTTGGCACAGGGCGGGATTACCGACCCGGCCGTGGAGACGGTGCTCGGTGTCGATACCGAACCGGTGCCCATACCGGAAGCGGCAGCCCCAATAGTGGAAGCGATCCCCGAGCCTGTCGTGAACGACGTCGAGGCAGCGGTCGGTCAGCCCGTGGCAGATCTGGCCGCAGTTGTCGAGCCGTCGCTCGCGCAGGTGGTCAACGACGTGCTGCCGCACTGGCCGCCGACCCTCGGCTGACCGGTGGAGGTGCAGCGATCATGGCAACCTACGAACACCGTCGATCCGGCGATGACCGCCAGATTGTGCTCGACGCACCGGCCGCCACTGCGCTGGCTCAGTGGCTGGCCGAATCCTCCGAATCACCGAACCCGGAGGCCGAGGAGCGGTGGCCGAGGCCCCAGCGCCGTGCCCACGCGCCCGTCACGATCCGGGCGGTCTCGGGTGGCGCGCTGGTGGCGGCGCTGACCGCCACGGCGATGGCATTGACCACGGCCCTTGCCGGAACCGACCATGCCGACTCTGCGGTGGACCCGCCGATGAGCATCACCGCGGCACCTCCGCCCTGGCCGGGAGATGGTCGCGACCGGTCACCCACAGTCACCGGGAGCAGCGCTGCCGCGTGCGGTCCGGGCACGCTCGAAGCCGCGACCGTCGTCTCAGGTCCGCGTCCGCGGCGGGCGGCGACCGGCGCACAGGCTATCGCGGTGTTCGAGGCCGCCTACTATCACGCCCGCGATGGGCTCATGGCCCGAGACGTCGTCGCGACCGAGGCCGCGGTCTCCGATGCCGCCACCATCCAGGCCGGGATCGACTCGGCGCCACCGGTGACGGCCTATTGCACCCGTATCGAACCGTTGACCCCGGGCCTATACGCGGTGCAGATCACCGAAACTCGACCGGATACCCCGCCGCGGGTGTGGCGGCAACGGATCTCCACTGCCCACCACGACGGGCATTCGGTGATCACCGCCATCGCGTCCGAATAGCCCGCACTCTTCGTTCCACTACCCATAGGGCAACTGTTGCTCGGGATGGTTCCCGACCCATTTCACAGTAAGGAGGCGGTGACGGTGCTGATCGCTCTCACCGGACTCACATCGCGTACGGGGGTGACCACCACTGCGGTTGCCCTCGCAGATGCCTGGCCCGGACCGCAAACCGCGGTAGTGGTGGAGGCCGATCCCGCCGGCGGCAGTCTCGCCCACCTCGCCGGCGGCGACCCGCATCGTGGCTTGGTAAGCCTCGCCGAGGCCGCCACTGCATCGCGGGGCTCCCGGATCACCGGGCGACTGTGGGACCACGTTCAACTTCTGGGGCGGGTACCGTTCCTCGCCGCACCCGACGACCCTGTCGCGGCGGCGGCCATACTGGCAGCCCCGGCCCCTGCGATACCCCCGCCGACGGGGCGTGGGCTTGCCGATCTTGTGGTGATCGCCGACTGCGGCGCCCTCGATCCGACCTCACCCTCGGCACCGATTATCGCCGGCGCGGACGCGGTCCTCGCGGTTGTCCGAGGTGACCTCGCCGACCCAGCGTCCGCCGGCCAGCGGATCCGCGGCACCAGATGCCGGCGGGGTGCGGTCCTGCTGATCGGTTCACCGGACACCGACGGGTTCACCGACGCCCTCGGCATTCCGGTGCTCGGCCAGCTCCCGCTGGACCGCCGAGGTGCTTCGTCGGTCCTCGCCGGTGACCCGCCGGGCTGGCAGGAGCGCAACAGTCTTACCGCAGCCGCTACAGGAGTCGCTGCCGCGCTCGACACGCGACTGCGCCCGATACCGTCGACCTCCACAGCTACCTCAGCGTTGAGGCGGTGGCGGGGGTTCCCGGCACGATTCGGACGTCGCGTGCCGGGGCCCAGATCGGGTGGTCCGCGGGTATATCCGCTGCACCTGCCACTCAACGACTATCACCGGGCCGAAGAATCACCCCGGTCGGCGTCGCGTCCCGAACACGACTACGGGTTGGAGGTCGCCGCTACCCGACCGCCGCCGGCCGAGCCCGCGACCCTGTCAGCTCAGAGCAAGATCAGCGAGGCCATGGTCGAGGCCCCATCGACCAACGAACCCGGCATGGCGGCACCGCCGGTGACGGTCGAGGTATTCGGGCCTCTACGGGTGCGCTGGCACACCGAGACCGGCGCGGTCGATATCACCGCACGCCTGACACCCCGCGGACGCGAACTGCTGGCCCTACTGGCACTGCACCCCGAAGGTCTGACCCGGGAGGCCCTGGTCGCCGACCTGTGGGGCGAGCAGTCCCCCCGCCGACCGGCCAACGTCGTCAACACCGCCCTCGCCAGGCTCACAGCCGCGCTCGGCGCCGCCACCGAGGGCTCAGTGTCGCGGGCCGTGATCGGCGACCCGCTGCGCTACCAGCTCGACCCGACGGTCATCGCCACCGACTACTGGCGCTTCGCCGATGCTGTGCGACAGCGCCGCCACGCAGGCACCGACACCGACCGCCACACCGCCTGCCGCCACATTGTTGACACCGCATCCCGCGGAGTCCTTGCGACCGATCTGACCGCGGCGTGGGTGGCCCCTGTTCGGGAGGCGGCCCGCCGCGACACCATCACCGCTGTCGGGTTCCTGGCCGCCGCTGCCGTCGACCACGATCCACGCCACGCGCTGCACCTGCTCGAAACCGCACTGGAACACGACCCGCTCAACGAGCTGCTGTGGCGCGACATCCTGCGCCTGCACGCCCGCCTCGGCGAACACAGCGCCATCGAAGGCACCATGAATCTATTAGCGCAGAAACTCTCTGAAATCGGAGAACAACCAACACAGCAAACCCGGCAGCTCGCCGAAAACCTCCGGCGCAAAGCTCCACACTGAACCGATGAACATCTTCATACGCACGCCAATGCTTTCCGTATCCAGAACAGTGCGCCATCCCTCCGCGGCGAGTCTTTCCTCTCATCGTCCGAGCTCGAACGCAACCCTGGAGGAGTTACTGGAGTCGAGAGCTCATCGCGCCGGAGACGAGTGGTGAGATCCAATATTAATCATTCGACGCAGACTGGTCCCGTTGGAAATTTTCGAGGGATTGAAAACGTGGCGATGCAAATCTACCATTTCCTGTAGCGCTTTATATTTCTCCTGTCTTAATCGTGTGCGGACCGCTCCGATTGGGTAAGAATGTGAATATGATGAATTGCATTCCCGGGAATCTGACGTTGAATTATCGCGCCGAGTTTTTCCTCGAACGGTAAGCGTTTCGGCGCGCTCACTGCGGCAAAGGATAGTGTGGCGGCGGTCGGAACGCGTGTCTGACGGCGGCTGCGCCAGTGGGGTCGTTTGGTGGGTCAATCGGGGGCTCAGTCAGGGGGTCAATCGGGGGCTCAGTCAAACTGACCCCCTCGCGCGCGGTAAACCTGCAGGTAGAGGTCGATGTTTGTGGCTGTTGCCTCACCCGGATTACCCCCGTAGGGGCAGTAAGAACACGTGATAGGCGGGGGCTCGCGGCTAACCCGCCGGCGGTCTCGGTGGATGTCCCGGGATCTCTTGCTTCTTTCTTGCATTTATCGATCGGGACTTTTTCCGTACCGGAATTCGGGTGAATAGAAGCACACGCTGGCCGGCCGGCGTCGGTCGAAGAAATTCACTTTAGTGCGGTTCGGGATCATCCTGTTCTTGCCTTGCCCGATTATTGTTGCCCTGACCTGCCGAAATTCATCAAAAAACTGGTGGAACCGTATTGAATTCCCGAGACGAGTCGAGATAGCGTCGACCCGCACCCCGGGGAATTGCACACCATCGAACCGAAAAACCCGCCCCGCCACCCGTATGCAACGATGCACGGCTGCGGCGCATTACCGGAATTTCGCAAAAAGGAGACACCATGGCATCACCCGCCCCCTCCACGCCCGCCACGAGTACCCGTCTCGGTAACGGTGAACTGCGCCGCATGGTCGCCAAAGTTCTCGCCGACAACCCCACCGCCGAATACACACCCCGGGAGGTTGCGAAACGCACCGGCCATTCCTCCGGTGCCATCGGAAATGCGATGAAAACGCTGGCCGCCGCCGGACACGCCGACCGGACCAGCAGCAAACCCCTGCGCTACCAGGCCAACACCACCACCGCGCAGGCAGCGGCCGGAGCGCCCCCGGTCGCCCCGAAACCGGCCACCTCCACCCCGGCCACCCCGGCGGCAGAACCGGCCGCCAGCCGGGCGCGTAAAGCCCCGGCCGCACCGACCGGCACACCGGCGGCACCGGCGCGGTCGGGGTCGGTGGTGACGCGCCCGAACGGGCAGCGGTATCACGTGCGGCAGTTGGCCGGGCGCGCCGATGTGGATGTGTTACGCACGATGCGCCATTACGAGGTCCCGGTCCTGCTGTACGGCCCACCCGGAACGGGCAAAACCTCGTTGATCGAGGCCGCCTACGGTGACCTGCTGACCGTGCAGGGCGACGGGGACACCACGGCCGCCGATTTCGTGGGCGAGTACACCCAAAACCCCGACGGCACCTTCGTGTTCGTGCACGGCCCGCTGATCCGGGCGATGCGCGCGGGGAGGGTGCTGTTCATCGACGACGCGACCCTGATCCCGCCGACGGTGCTCTCGGTGGTGTACCCGGCCATGGACGGCCGCCGTGAAATCGCGATCAAAGCCCACGGCGGCGAGGTCGTAAAAGCCGAGCCCGGGTTCTTCGTGGTGGCCGGACACAACCCCGGGGTGCACGGCGCCATCCTCTCCGACGCCCTCGCCTCGCGGTTCGCGTTCCAGGTGCAGGTCGGTTCGGACTACGACCTCGCCGGACAGCTCGGGGTCGACAAACGGGCGGTGAAAGTGGCGCGCAACCTGGCCGCCCGCCACGGCAAGGGCGAGGTCGGGTGGGCACCGCAACTACGCGAACTGCTGGCGTTCCAGAAAATCGCCACCGCCACCGACACGAACACCGCCGCCGCGAACCTCATCGGCTCCGCCCCCGAGGACGACCGCCCCTTCGTCGCCGGTGTGGTCCGCGCGGTGTTCGGCACCCCGCTGGAACCCCTGGCCCTCGGCCCCCGCATCTAACACCCCGCCGCCCGACTACACCCCGGAAGGAACCCGCCTGCGATGACCGGCCACCTGATCACCGACCCCACCACCACACCCACCCCGGCCCCAACCCTGGACGGTTGGGATGCCCTGTCCGCCGCACTGACCGAGGAGGCCCCGCCGATCGCCGACCGTGACGACCTCGTCGTCACCATCGCCCCCGGCGCGGCGCACGGGCACCCGGCGGTGTTCATGCCGCACCGGGCCGCGATCGAACTCGACGGCACCCTCCTCGGCATCGACCCGGCCACCGTGCGGCCGGACCGCACCAGCGACCGCGCCCGCTACGCCGCCACGTGGGGTGCGTTCGTGCACGAATGCGCCCACGCCCAACACTCACGGTGGGAACCCCCTACCGTGGCGAACCCCGCCGTGGTCGAGGCCGCCATGCTGCTGGAGGAGTCCCGGATCGAGGCCGCCCAAATTCGGCGCCGCCCCGATGATCGGCACTGGTTGCGCGCCAGCGCGACCGAGATCGTGATCGGTGACAACGGAGGCACCGATGCCGCTACAGCGATTCCCCCGACCCCGTACTCGGCTGCCCACAATGCCGCCCTGATCCTCGGACGGGTGGACGGCGGCATCCTCGAACCGGCCGAAACCGCGCCGGTTGCGCAGGTGATCGAGTCCATTCTCGGCACCGACACCCTCGACCAACTGCGCGCTATTTGGCGGCAGGCCCACACCGTCGCCGACGACGACACGGCGACGATGATGGAACTCGGGCATCGGTGGCTCGACATTGTGGGGCCGGACCCGCACGCCGACCCGGCCCCGAACTCGGTGTTGTCGGCCGCTGTCGGCGCTACGGTCGCCAACGTGGCGGCTGCGGTGGCCGCACAGCCGGTTCCGGTCGATCCGGCCGACGCCGCCGCCACCGCCGAGCGGGAGGCCGAACGCGTTGCACGTCACGCGGCGGCCCAGGCGCGGGCCGTTTTCGGTGACGGTAGCGGGTTGGGCCGCACGGCCAGTTCCCGCAAAAGCCGCGCCCCGCAGGCCGACGAACACGCCGCCGCCCGCGTGTTGGCACGCGCGTTGAACACGGCGGCCCGCCGGGAGCGCGCCATCGTGAAAACCACCTCGGCGCTGCCACCGGGCCGGTTGCGGATGCGCGGCGCGCTGGCCCGGGAAGCTCAACGTGCGGCCGGGGCCATCCCGACGGCCGAACCGTTCACCCGCACGACCCGCAAATCGGTGCCGGTGCCGCCGCTGCGGGTCGGGATTGCCTGCGACGTATCCGGGTCCATGGATGACTTCGCCGGGCCGGTGGCCTCGGCCGCGTGGATCATCGCCCGCGCCGCCGAACTGGCCACCATGCCCGCCGCGACCGCCACTGTCACCTTCGGGGCCTCGGTGAAACCGATCACCTACCCCGGCACCGCCCCCGCGCGGGTCACCCAGTTCTCCTGTCCCGACTACCTGCACGCCATCGACCAGGCAATCGAGACCCTCGACGGCGCCCTCGAACTGTCACGGCCGCAGAACACGCGCCTGCTGGTGATCATCTCCGACGGCTACTACACCGGCACCAACCGCGACCACGCCCAGAAACACCTCAACCGATTGCACGCCGCCGGATGCGCGGTCCTGTGGCTGGCACCCGACACCGGCCGCGCACCCAACCCCCTGGACGGGGCGACCGTGCACCTGATCAGCAACCCCGCCACCACCGCCCAGGCCATCGGACGCGCCGCCACCGCCGCCGTCAGGACCGCCTGACCCCACACCGCCCCGGGGGCGCGGCACCCCGCGCCCCCGGGGCAGCAACTACCCGCCAGACCGAACCCCGCAGCCAACGAACGGCACCCAGGAGCAACAGCATGACCAGCAACACCCGCGAAAACCTGGACACCGACCACACCACCGAACTGCTGCACCGGCAGCAATACGAGACCGCCGACCGCGCCGCCGATCTCGCCCGCCGGTTGGGGGCCATGGCCGCCGCCCTGCGCGACGGCGACCTACCCGACACCAGCGAACCGATGGAGTTCGGCGCCCGTGACGTGGACTCCGCATTCACCGAGCTCACCGACCTACGCGCCGATGCCACTGCCGCCGGTCACATCCCCGCCATCGACGCCCGACTCCTGCCGGTCACCCCGGCGGCGGTGGACCCGGACCAGGCACTCGCCCGGTTCCGCGACCTCCAGTACCGCATCCACGAAGAGCGCAACACCTACACCACCCGCCCGGACGGGACCGAGGACCCCAGTGCGTGCGCCGACCACCACGACCAGCTCGAAGCGCTGAGCGCCGAGGCCGCCGACACCATGGCCGCCCTCGACGCCCACCTGTCCACCGGCGGGCGGCTGCCCGCCCTGTGGGGCGACGCCCACCCCTGACACCACCAGCGCCCGGCCCCGGTATCGGACACCGGCCCTGCCCGATACCGAGCCCCTGGTGGTCACCACCACATCCGAAGGAGAGACAGAACAATGAACCACCCCGACCCCACGCCAGCCACCATCACCACAGCCCAGTCCGTATGTCGCGCCGCCGACGCGGCGCGGGTCCGGCTGACCACCGCGTTCGCGCTGCCGTTCGGACCGGTACGCGAACAGCGCATCACCGAGAGCGTCCTGGAACTGATCGCCGCCGAGGTCGGCGCCCGCAACCCTGCCATCGCTACTGTGCTTCTGGACTGGGAGCCCTACGGCGGACTCAGCGTCTCGGGGCTCCGCGACCGTCACGGCAACCCGATCGACGATCACGACCTCACTCTTGATATCACCTTCTACGCCAGCGATATCCGCGCCACCGCCGACACCGCCCTCACTGGTTCGCGACCGCACGAACCCGGTCTCTTCCGCCTCGACCTCACAGCAGCCATGACATCGGCAACCCAGCCACCGGGCATCGTTGCGGCACACACGCTGCGCGCGGGGCAGCGACTCGATCATGGCAAACGGGTACACGCGGTGACCGGGCGTGAAGACCACCTCGATATCGCCTTCGACGACGGCACCTGGTGGTGCGATGTCCCCGCCCAGCATCCGATCACCCTCTGGGATGGGAACCCGAGCACCCGCCGCTACCCGTTCACGTTCCTGGCCACCGACGAATACAGGATCCACCGGCGCGAAACAGGCCACGACCCGACACACCGGCCCGGGGCGCCCGAGTACGAGAATCCACCGACGCGCACCCCCCGTGTCGGAGATCGGGTCCGCATCACCGGTCTGCTACCCGGCGACCCGGCCCCTCTCGACCTCGGCGCTACCGGAACCGTTACCGGGTTCGGCGCGCGGTATGCCGGGCAGATCTTTGTCGACTGGGACAACGGGCGCGCACTGATCCTGCTCGACAGCGACCCGTTCGAAATACTCTCGGCCGAGTCCGCCGCAACACCGTAGGCCTCCACCCTGCGGCGCCCGAGTTCGCCGACGGCGGGCCGTGGCCACTGCGGCCGGTCGCCGCAACACCTGCCCACGACAGTGTTGGGGCCGCCCCATCAGGGCGGCCCCAACACTTCGGCCATCGGAGGTTCAGTCGTCCTCGTTATCGTCCTGGTTGCGATGGGCGGCGGCATCGGCGCGGTCGGCGAAACCCGACGTTGCCGTCGGCGAGGACGGGTCCCGTTCGGCCGCGGCGCCGATCCGGTCGGCCGATTCACGATCCATCCATTCCCTACTACCCATGGCCCAACCTCCTTACGAGTGTGAACACCGCCCCGATACGGGTCTCGGGACGAGGTATGGCTTCGGTCCGCTGCGTGGACTATTCCGGCCGGTAGCGGACTCGTGGTAGTCGGAGGGAAACATCGGCACGGAGGCCAGTGCAACGAACTTCCGGCTACCCTGTTCAAGGAACGTCCCCCCGAATACACCGCTGCGCCCTGCGCGAGGAGCCGGTGGCGACTGCCCGTCCCGACTCTCCGGGTGATCTGCCCTCTACGCAGTCTCCAGTATCTCGCTGGTGGGTAACCTCCGGCAAGGCTGTTGTGGTGAGTTTTGTGACTGCCCGGCATCCTTCTGAGCAGCGAAAAGGGCTCGGCGACACGATGTCGCCGAGCCCCAGTTCGCCGGTCGGGTTGTCGAGGTTTCAGGTGTTATCGATCCGGCTGGCGAGCCAGTCGAGGACATCGCGGACGCCCTGGTCGTAGCCGGTCTGGTGCACACCCGAGGTGAAGAACTCCGCGGCGTCGCCGCCTTGGCGGGCGAGGTCGGCCATATCCGACAGCGCGGCGCTGGTGGCGGGGTCGGTGCGGGCGGTGAGATCGGCGGCGAGTCCGGTGAGCTGGCCGGCTCCGTCACCGACGAGCGCTGATGCGGCGGTTGCCGCGAGATCGGTCGCTACCGGGGCGAGTCCGGTCAGCTCGAGGCCGGCGCCGACGGGATCGCCGGCGGCGAGTCGGTCCACGGCCCGCCAGGCAACCTCTTGGGCGAGGCCGATATTCGTGGCGATTCGGCCGATATCGACCCGGGCGACGATATCGACGACTTGCGCGGCCACGGCGGTCCAACCACTGGGGTCGGCAGCAGCGGCCAGCGACAGCGCCCGCGCCACCAGGCGCAGGTCGACCTCGTCGGCAACCTGGACCAGCGGGTTGAACAGGTTGTTGAGCTCGCCGCTGATCCAATGCGCGCCGGGAATGTCACCGGCGAGCACGGCGTGGGGGAGCCGGGCGACGTTGTCACCGATCGAGGGAAGGTTCGCGGTGAACTCGGCCAGCCCGCCGAGCACGAGGATCACCTGCCGTGCTACCGACGCCGGATCCAGCACGCCAGATGAACTCGCGGCGGCGGGATCGTCGAGCAGTGCGGTGTTGCCGGTGAACGCACGCCCGACCGCCGCGAGGGCGGGCGAGGTTTCCGGGGAGGTGGCGCAGTAGAGGTCGCCGGCCGCACATACGGTACGGATACGGTCGGCGAGGCTGCCGAAGTCCTCGCGCGGACCGGCGATTCCCTGCCCGTACACCGGTTGGCTGAGCTGTGGTGTGCGCGGGTCGCGGTTCGGGTCCGACAACAGCCCGGCGGCAAGGACCCGTGAGTCGGGGATCGGGCCGCGGCCGTGCCCGATCCCTGCGAGCACATCGCCGACGATGTCCGCGCCTTGGGAGTACCCGGCCAACACCACCTGCGTGGTCGGGCACAGCCCGGCCAGTGCCCCGGATAATGCCTGCACGCCACCGGATTCCGACTGCTGATACGGCGCGGGTGCGGCGGCGTACGGCAGGGACCGCACGTCGATATCGGCGCCGTAGCGGGTGCGTAGGCCGTCACCGATCGGCGCCAGCATCCCCACCGCCGCGCCCGGGTCCGCGCCGGGGGTGGTTTCCCCAGTGCCGGGCACCAGGACCGCGGTCCAGCGGGGACAGGTGCTGGTATCGGTGGGTTCAGCGCTGGCCACCCCGGTGGTGGTTGTGAGGGTGGCGGCGCCGATCGCGACGGTGGCGGCTGCCGCTACCAGCCGCGCGATCCGCGGATTTGTTGCCGTGCCATGACGGCGTATGGGGGCACGTCGGGGTGTGTGTCGGTGGTTGAACATGAAGGGCTCCCAGCGGGTGTCGTGTCCGGTCGTGCGGGCAGGTGGTGTCGCCGTACCGGGGACTCCGGGTTTTGCGACGCCTTTTGGACACGAGTGGTCGGCAAACCCCGCCGACCACGCCACACGAGTTGCCGGACACCGCGCTGGGCGGCTCGGGAGCCCCGCTGGAGCGAGGCGAGTACGGAAAGAGGGGCATGGATTCTCTTGGCCTGGAGCCGAAGACGGGAGCCGCACACCCTCGGCAAGGGGGTGCGCGGCTCCCGGGTGAAGAGGCTGTGTGGGTCAGGGCTGTGCGGGCTGGGCGAGCATGAACTTCTTGGGTCGTTCGGTGGTCATCTGTGCGACCCCGGTACCGACCAGCCGGAGCAGGGCGTTGTAGACGGCGCCGGACGAACGTCCGCCGAGGGCCTTGCCGATCTGATGCGGCGAGAACTCCTGCCCGGGGTGATCACGCAGGTGATCCTCTACCAGCCCCCGCAGCGCCCCAGGAGCGAGTTTGCTCACCTCCGGTGCCTGCTCGCCGTCGGCCTGTCCCGGCGGTTGCTGCCCCACACCGGTTTCGGCGCAAGCGCCGGTGTCGGAGTCGGTATCGGTTTCGGCGATTGGTTCGGACGGGGCGGTCTCGGTCGCAGGTTCGGTGTCGGCGTCGCCTGTATCCGAGGTGCTGTCGTGTTCGGGCGGCTGTCCCGAGCCGGAGGGTTCGGGTTCGGGTTCGGTGCTGTCGTGGGTTTCGGTGGGCAGTGCCCAGCGGGCGGCGGAGCGGGGGTTGGTGTCGTTGGTGTGGCGGGTGACGGTGCCGTCGGTGGCCCACTGGTTGAGCAGTTTCCGAGTTTTCGACTGGCTGATACCGGCGGCGATGGCCAGCTCGGTGGCGGGTGTGGGTTCGGTGCCGATGACCGCCCAGAGGGCGTCTTCGACAGCGGTGCGGGCATATTCCGTCGTGGAATTGGACATGACTGGTCCTCCAAGGAAAGTGGTGGCTGGTGGTGATGTTTCGTCATGTCCCGGCCGGGACGGCACCCCGGAAAATATTGGATTCGTTGGGCGCCGGTATCCATGGACGCTCGATACGGGGTGAATTGTCAAGCGGAATCGGAGATAAGCAGCCATGGCGGTGTGGCCGATGTGTGGAATCGGTGAATATTCGCGCGGGGAACTGTTTTCTCGTGTCTCGGATGCGGGGTTGACAAACGGGCGGCCATCGAGCGTTCATTGGTGCGGAAACCCCTGCGTTTCGGTATTCACGCCGAACGTGGAGGCGACCTGCCCCGGCCGGGACATCGCACACGGTTCACTCACCACTGATATCCGGAGACGAGTCATGTCCACTGACAATGCGCTTTTCGATATGTCCGGCCGCACGACAGCGGCCCGAAACATGGTGTGCCTGCGGTTCGAAGGTTTCCTGACCAATCAGTGAGGGTGGCCCCGACCTCGCCCTAATACGGCCCGAATTCTTGGAGTGTTTCTGATGGATACCACTGTTCTCATCGCGCGTCTGGACGAGTCGTACACTGTTTTCGGCACCGGCGAATTCGTTCACCGGGTCAGAGAAGTTGTATTCCAGGTGACTTCAGCCGATGAGTGCAACCACCGTGACGGCTCGATCTGTACTGGGTGCGCTCCGTCGTGGCAGCTGGACTACGAATTCGACGAGCCGTTCCCCTTCGAGCGTGTCCGGCGGGTCACTGTGGCGGAGCTGATCGGGGCGGGACGGGTGAAGGTGGGCGATCGAGTCGCCAGTCCCGAGTTCGACGTCACGGCGGTAATCACCGCCTGCGGTGGATTGATGCTGCCCGACGGCCGCATCTTCACCAACCCTTCCGCCGCCGCCCACGCCGCCCGAGCTGCCTCCGCTGAATAACACCACGGTCCACCTCCTGACCCGCGGTCTCCCCCTTTTTTCGGGAGACCGCGGGTCGCTCATACGGAGTGCATCATCCGAGCCATGGCGGCTACCTCTGCCCTGTAGATCTGATTCACCCGTATTGGTAATCCTCGGACGGCCGGTGATACGACCAGGGATGCTCGTTGCGATTGGTGTGGCGATTCTGTTGTCAGCAGCCAGTCAACTCCCGGTTGGTGGCCCTACAACGGGGAGTTGACTGGCCGTGAAAGCAATCCTGTCGCAACAGGAGTGGCGTTCAACAAGCCGCACGCATGGGGCTTTTCAGTTCATCCGCTAATCCAGTGGTTGTGCGGCCATCCAGTGAAGAATAAATTCGCACCCCTTCTCGGTTAGCTCGACCTGCTTGGAGTTCAACCGTGACTCCTGTTCAGAAAGTACCTTGCTGCGAAAGGTATCCCGGAATTCTATGAGTCCATCGTCGAGAAGGTTCGTAAATGCCCACGTCATCGGTTCATAGATACGGATCCTACCGCCCTGGATCATACTTTCCTGGTCCTGAAGTGTTATCCGCTCCGGACTCCAGCCGTCTTCTAACCACTCCTGGGGAAGCCAGGGGTCGTTATCGTCAATGAGGCTTTGTACCCACTTCTTTGTGTCATTCCACCTACGTATAAATGCCCTGAGGAGCTGTCGTTCGAGGTCCGTGTACCGATAGTTTAGAATGTCGAGATTCGCCTTATACTGGAGCATCGCTTTGCGGTCGATGTCACCATGGTCGAATCGCGTGTGACAGGTGGGGCATAGCGCGATGAGATTGATGAAAGTGTGCTGCTTGACCTTTGCCCATGGCGTTATATGGGCCAGTTCGACTGGTGTCTGGCGGCATGTCGGGATGGCGCATCGGTGGCCGGCCTCGACGAGAACAGAGCGCCTGAGTTCGGCGGATATTTCCGGTCTTCCTTCGGGCATCAAATGATCTTATGTTGCAAGCTGGGTGAGTCGGGCTCGGATATTTGTGCTCGCGTCGGTCATCGCGTCGCTGGTATCGCGATGTCTGCTGGGTACCGTGTGGTCACGGATCGGTGGTGTTGCGATATTGCTTGCCCCAGGGCAGGGATTCGGTGAACAGGTGCTGGGAGGTCCAGGTGTGGGCGCAGTGGGCACAGAGAGTGTCGTGGTGGGTGCATTGGCGGGGGTCGGCGAGGGGGATGTCGACTTCTTCGATGTGATGGACGAGTTCGGTGCTGTCGGGTGGGATGTTGGCGAAGTCGACCAGGGCTCTGACGGTTTCCGGTGGCTTCATTCGCGATCTCCCTTCGAAACGTGACGCTCCGCGCACGGCAGCGGGTCTACAGTTGCGGGTCGGGTGCTGGGGCCAGGTGTAGGTTCCCGTTCTTGTTTGCGGTGCGGGCGGCGCTGAGCTGGGTGGATCATGGTTTGTCCCGTTGGTTTTGCGGTGGTTGTGTCTCATTGGTTTTGCGTTTTCCTCGGGGGTGGTCGAGTTCGTGGGCGGCGGCGCGGAGTCCGTCGGGGGTGAGTTGGTAGTAGGTGCGGCGCCTGCCGGGTCCGCAGCCTGCGGGAGCGCCTGCGAGCCATTCGTCTTCGGGTTCGGGGTGGCTGGTGAGCCAGCCGCCGGTGTGCATTTGTTTGAGCAGTGGGTAGAGGGTTCCGAGGCCGATGCCGGTGCGTTGGTGGAGTTCGAGTCCGTAGAACCGTTCGAATCGTTGAGCGCGCAGTTCCGTGATCACGGTCCGGAAGGTGCGGGTCATCCTCTGGCGGGTGACGGCGATGTCGTCGAACGGTCGCAGCGGACTGTGTTTGCGTGGTGTGGCGGCCTTGCGCCGAGCCTGGGCGATAACGGCGCGGTCGGGCATTGGCCGGGGCGGGCGCGGTTTGGGTGTGTTGACCTGGTGGTGGGCGGCGGTCAGGGTGGCGTCGTCAGGCAGTGCGGGTGCGTGGTGTTCAAGCGCTTCGGCTGCGAGTTCGGCGACCACGGGGTGTTGGAGATCGCGTAGAAGTTGGTGGCCGAGGGTCGTGGGTTGTTGGGGTTTGCGACCTGCCGAGCGGTGGAAAAGTGGTGCGCCGATCGCTTTTTCGAGTTGGTCGATTTGGTGGACCAGTGCTCCGGAGGGCATGGCGAGGTATTCGGATGCCGTTTTCAGGGTCGGGAAGGCCATCGCGATCCGGTAGCGGTGCAGGCGTTGCCAGCCGTGGAGGGTGCCCTCGACTGCTGATCGGATCGTGGCGGGGACCTGCGGGGCGAGGCGGGTGATCATTTCGGGTCGGCTGTGGACGCCGGGTGGCCGGACCGGGATGCCGTGGCGGGGCAGGGCCTTGTTGATCGTCATCTGCGTGACGCCGAGTTCGGCGGCGATGTCGGCCGTCGAACGTATCCGGTCGAGGTATTGGGTGCGTAGCCAGTCCGCGTCGATCGGGCGTGCGGCTTTGCCGGTGCGCAGGGTGATGCCTGCTTGCTTGGCGTAGCGGGCTAGGACGTGGCGGCCGAATCCGGTGTCGGCGGCGAGTTCGTTGAGGCTGCGTCGTTTGTCGAGGTATTCGCGTTGGAAGTAGTCGCGGGTGAACAGGGCTGCGGCCTGTTGTTCGCGGCGCCAGTAGGCGGGTGTGGCGCGGTGCGACCATTGCCGGGCGGGCCGGTCGAGACGTTCGAGGGCCAGGCGAATGTGTTCGGCGTGGACGCCGAGCAGTTCGGCGGCCTCGGTGACGGGGCGTTGCTCGTCGACGACGATGCGGCTGATGGTGTCGATGTCGAGGGTGTCGATCTCGATGCCGGGCAATGTCAATCCGTCGGCGAGTTCGGACGGTGGCGACCAGAGCAGCGGTTCGTCCAGCCCGGCTTCCTGGATGAGGGTGTGAGCGTGCTCGGACAGCGCTCGTCGCAGTGGCGGCGTCATCGAGGTGGCGAAGGCGATGAACTGGTTGCGGTCTGCTGGGTTGTGGAAGGACATGGGGTGGTCGGGGTTGTCCAGATCGGCGCCGGTGATCAGCTGGTGCAGGTGGCGGCGGGCCAGCAGCAGGCGGGAGCGGCGGCCGGGCCGGTTGTCGCCGGGGTGGGCATCGACCGAGCAGGCCAGGTCTCGCCAGGTCGGCCAGTCGATGATCTCGCTGGTGAACAGTTCGCGGCGGCGCTGGTAGTCGATCGGGGTCCCGTCGCGGTCGAGGTGTTCGGCGATGCGGCAGAGCAGGATCAGGATCTGTTCCAGTGCCGCGGGGTCTGCGAGCCGGTCGAATCCCTGCAGGGTGGTGGTCATGTTGGCGCGTTTGACTCGCGAGTTGATCACCGCGGCGACCGAACCCATGTCGCGTTGGCGTGCTCCCGGGACCAGCAGCAGCGCGGCCAGCGTGGCGCGCAACCACCCGGAGTGGAAGCCGGACGCGGGCAGTAGTCGCGCTGTCCAGTCCGGCCAGAGCTGCTGTGGGACCATCCGCGCGCGGGTGGCGGGATCGGCGTCGGGGCGAGCGGCGAAGGGGGTGAGGGTTCGCATCCGGAGTCGATCGGAGGTGATCAGCTTCAAGTCGAGGACCCGCAGGTAGCGGCCGGTGAACCGGGACGAGGTCCGGGACCATTGCCCACCGGGGCCTTTCGGTGGTGGAATCCGTTGCCGGCCGTCGTAGTTGGATAACACGGCGCGCAGGTGGGCGGTCGCGGCGGCTTCGTCGTCACCGAGGACCCGGTGTGCTCCGATCAGCGCGACCGCCATCAGCGCCGCATCCGGTGCCGCCGCGATGTCGGCGTCGGGAGCGCTGTCGCGGCGGTGAGGATTGAACCGTGCGGCAGTGCGAAGCGCCTGCGTGGGGTCCATGCGCAGCAGCCAGGTGATGATGTAGTCCAGATCGGTCGCCGTCGGCCGCTGCCCGGCTGGGGCCGCCGAACCGGCCGGGTCGATGAGCTCGTCGACCCAGCGTTGCGCGGCGAGGATTTCGGTTGTCGTGGGCCCGGTCTCGACGGTGGTGAGATCAGCGCCGCAACGGTGTGCGTGGCTGCGGGTCAGTGGGCGGGTGCAGGTGCTCGCGCTCACTGCCAGAGGGCCGCCGGCCAGGTGCTGGCGGGGCCGTGTGCCGCATGCGGGGCAGTAGTCGCCGAGCAGGATCCGGTGTTCGGGGCAGGCGATGCTCCAGCGGCGCCGCCACGACAGCTGCCATCGTCCGTTTCCGGTGGCCAGGCATCGCGGGCAGAACCGCGAGCCGGTCGCCGCCGAGGATTCCAGCCCGTGGACTATCACTGCGACCGTGGTGTCGAGCCGGTCGGCGGGTAGCCGGGTGAGGTGTTCGAGGTGGCGCAGCAGGTTTGTGTCGGCGGGGTCGAGGAGGCGGCGGATGCGGCGGTTGCCCCGGATGCCCAGCGCGGTCAGCAGTTGCCCGGGTGAGGTGTGGTGGCGGCGGGCCAGGGCCTCGAGCCAGGAATCCAGCGACTCCCCGGCCACGGGCTCGACCCGCAACGGCAGCGTGGTGATCAACGTCATCGCTGCCCCCGCCCGGTGGTGGTGAGCGTCGGTTTCGGCTGGAGTCTGGCCTTCTCCGAGGCTTCGTCGATGCGCAGGGTGTCGAGCAGCCCGATGGTGAGGGCTTCGCTGCCGGTGGTGATCGCGCGGTAGCAGCCGCGGGTGATCAGGGTCATCAGCGACCCGATGTGCCCGCCGGTGCGGGCGAACAGGTAGTCACCGATCTCGTCGAGCCGCCCGGGTGCGTGGTCGGCCAGGACCAGCCGGCCGTCGATGGTGTGGACCATCGAGCGCCAATGCCGATCCCGGTCGAAGGATCCGACCTCGAATCGTGTCCAGCGGCGCGCGGTTTGGGCCAGCGCCGCCGACGCCCCGGACGGTCCTTCGTCGAAGAACCGGCGCTCTCCCAGCCCGACTCCGGCGTAGATGAACGTCACCGGGAGCTCGTTGGCCAGCCACTTCAGGTGGTTGCTCACCGCGAGCCCGTCGCGGCTGTTCTGGTTGATGAAGTGGATATCGTCGATGATCCCGACACGGGTGCCGCAGGACAGCACGCAGTCGAGGGCGTTGGCGGCGAGCGCGGCGGCGCTGCCGCGGTCGGAGCCGGGATGACCGTAGAACTGGCAGATCATCTTGTTCAACGTGCGCAGCGTCGTATTCGAGCTGAGCCCGACGCGGAACACCGGAATGTGTTCGTGGCCTTCGTCGGTCAGCTCGCCGTGGCGGCGGATCGCGCTGCGATGATATTCGCGACCGAACAGGTTCACGATCGTGGTCTTGCCCAGCCCCGGCAGCCCATCGATGACCGCCGCGCCGCGAACCCGGTCGGGGTCCTGACGGTTGGAGGCGACGATCAGGCCCAGCTCGTCACGGATCGTGCGCAGCTGGGGGGTGGCCAGGGTGCCGAAGTTGGCGTGCCAGTCGTGGCGGGTGTCGTCGAAATCGGCGCGAGCGTCCTCGCTCAGCGCCGCCAGCATCGCCCGCGTCGGGGTGTCCGGGCGAACACGCGGCACGGTATCGACGAACCGAAACCATCCTTGTTTGCGAGACAGACTGTAGGCGCTGATCATTCCAGCACCTCCCAGACATCGACCTCGTCGAGGTCGTCGAACAACTCGCCGTCCTCGTCGTCGTCACCGACAACACTCACGACCGCATCAGCGGCCCCAGCGGCTGCCGGGAGAGCTGGCATGGCCTCGGATTCGGTGAGAGCCTGCAAGTCGCTGCGTTCGCTCGACAACCGCACCGCCATGCGGCGCTCACGCCGGTCGAGAACCTCACCACTGCTCCAGCGGGCCAGCACCTGGGCCAACGCCTCGTTCGGGTCGGTGAAACGGTCCGCGTGGGCGGCCAAGCGGCGCGCGTAAGCCGCGGCTTCGGCTGAGAACGCGGTGTTCAGCGTCGCGGAGTGTTCCCAGACCAGCTCATGCCAACCACCGTCGGCGGGGTCGTGGAAGTAAACCGCGCGCACGTCGTCGTCGTTGACCCGGATCGGCCACTTCCCCGCGGCGACACCCCCGTAGGAACTCGTGGCGTTGCGGTAGCCGTCGAGAGCAGGCCCGTTGTAGCGGCGCCCATCGATCTCGACGCCATAATGCTGGATCGTGCGCCATGCCACGCGCAGGAACTCGAATACCAGCTCCGGGGCGGCCGGGATCCGCAGCAACCCGGACTTGGCCACCCCGACGGCGAACATGTCGTTGGGGGAAAGCCCGAGATCAGGCCACTGCGCCACCGCCAGACCGTGGTGGACGTCGCGGTGATAGACCGAGACGATCCAGTCCCGGATCACGTCCTCGAGTTCGTTCACGAACAAGAACGCCCGCTCCTCGAGATCAGCACCGCGGCTGTGAATATCAGGTCCCTTGTAGGCGGGCAGATGCTGGATCAGCCCCTCACGCATCGTCCGGAAAAACCGCTCGACCGTGGGTTTGTCGGTCGGCTTGTGAGGCTGTGCCGGTTGGATCGAGATCCCCAGCCGAGCGCAGACCCCGATCACGTGTGCCGACAGGAACGCCTTGCCGCGGTCGATGACCAACGTCTCCGGCGGGCACCACACCTCGGCGGGTGCGTCATCCTCGGTGAACACCAGATGGTCGGGCAGCCCGTGCGCCGGCCCGAGCGCCGGCCGCCCCGATCCACGACCGGTGACCGCTTCGAACAGCACCCCGGCGACGTCGAACGCTTTCGTCGACACCGGAGTCACCTTCAACCCGACGATCTGCCGGTCGAACAGGTCCTGGGCGACGGTGAGCTGGGTCCTCACCCACCGACACGTCACCGGTTCCATCGCGAACACATCCAGGTCCTGGGTGTCCAGGATCAGATACTCACCCGGGCGAGTCGCCCGCAACCGGCCATAAACCCCTGCCGGACGTTGCGCGATCGAGCGCCTGGCCTTCGCCGACCCCGAGACCGCGTTCGTGCCTTTGGCCAGTGCATCGAGGCGACGGTAGGCACTCGTGCGCGGCGGCAGCGCCACCACCCCAGGCCCATACTCGCGTTCGAGCCGGGCAGCGACCCGCATCAACAACGCCGAGCGGGTCGGGGTCGACGCCGACACCGTCTCGGCGATCTCCGCGCGCACCGCCGCGTCCCATCGCGGGTCGATGCTGGATCGGCGGCCGGTCCGGTTGCGGTCGTCGACCAACCCGGCCTCACCGCGCTCACGGTAGGCCGCCACCCAATACTCGAGCGTCCGCACCGACACCGACAACTCCGCAGACTTCGCCGAATAACGTTGCTGCAAAGACACTCCCGGCGCATACTCCGGTCTCGGCTCACCCTCACCCGCAGCACCGGCATGTCCGGACCGGTAACCGGTCAGCACCTCCCGGACGTGTCCTGCGCGTTCGGCGACCCGCTCGAGCTCTGCCGCCGACAACCCCGCCAGCACCAACCCCGGATCGGGTGCGCCGACCTCGACCGGATCCAGACCGCGTGCCCGAGCGACGAACTCGCCCAGCGCGAAACTGACATACCGGCCGTCACCTGCCTGCGCGAGAACACGACGGTGGTCGAACTCGACGATCCGGACCGTCTCGCCATCGACCAGCGCGTTCGCTCCGACCACAACGGTCACCGTTCGAGTACTCATGCCGGCACCTCCGCCGAGGTCACGACCGTGTCTCCACTCAGCGGGCGTGTCAGATCCGCGGTCAACCGCGACTGCCACAACAACCGCAGAATCACCGGCCGCACCACCGTCACCGGCGCGAGCGCTGCCATCGACCGCTCGAGCTCGGCGACGGTGATCGGTGCGAGGGCAGCGTGCAGGACCGGCAAGATCAGTTCCGCCTGAACTGTTCCCGGACGCCGATATCCGGCAAGGAACCGCAGATTTTCCAACTCGATCGGGTTCGTCCCCGACCACACCTCAAACCCGAGACCATGCTCAGCACACAGCCGCCGCGTCCACGCGAACTGCGCGACAACGGCCGGATCACTCAGCCGCGCAGCGGCCTTCACATCCACTACCGTCAGCGACCCGTCCCTGTGGCCGAGCAGCAGATCCGGCACGTGACGACGCACCCGGCAACCATCGGCGCCTTCGAGCAGCATCGGCTGCGCAGCGATGGCGACGACATCGCCATCGCGGTCGGCCAGCAGAATCCTGGCCAGCTCCAAACGGCTCTCGTAGACCACGTGCGCGCCGGTCGTCGACGACCAGTACCAGCCCGAATAGTGGCGGCAGCCTCGCCACGCCCGGAACTCGCGGACCGGCATCCCCGCCAGAACCTCGGACCACGGCACGCGCCCCATGGTGGTGTCAGCGAACATGCCATCGTCGCGTCGATAGCGCACAGACACAGGCGATCCGGACAAGTTGCCCGTCAAAATCGTTCTTGCATAGACAGTTTCATTCATGGCCGACACAATCCAGCCAGCAGACGCCGCCTGGGCGTAGACTCGCCGCACGAGTCCCACCGATCTTGCGGAAACGCAAGACCTCCGCAAAATGACTGGGAAACCGCAATCAGTCATGGGCACCTACACCAGGGCGGCGGGCCGGGTTGCCGCGTAGTAGTCGTCGCCGGGCCAGCGGTAGTCCGAAATCTGCACGGGCTGACCGAAGGTCGGTGCGTGCAGCATTTTCCCTGCGCCTAGGTAGAGGCTGACGTGGTGGACGTCGGAGGCAGTGCCGTAGAACAAGAGATCACCAGGCTGGAGCTGGTCTTCCGGGATGCGGGGACCGGTGTGGACTTGGTCATAGGTGGTGCGCGGGATCGTGATGCCGGCTTTGGCGTAGGCGGCTTGGGTGAGGCCGGAACAGTCCCATCCGCCGGATTGTTCGGGTCCGTTGCCGCCCCAGACATAGGGTTGGCCAAGTTGCTGGCAGGCGAACGAGATCACCGTCGCGGTGGTGGGGTTCGCGGCCCGGATGTCGGTGCAGTCGCCGCTGCCGGGCGGTGGTGTGGTGGCGTGGGTGGAGTAGCGGTCGGCTTGAGCGAGGACGTCACGGACGTACCAGTCGGCGTGGTTGTAGGCGAAGATCGCCGCATACAGGTCGGCGGGTGCCCCGGAGTCGCACAGGTAGTGGGCGGCGGCATGGATGGCATCGTGGGGGTCGTACCGCGAGGGCGGCGTCGCTCCGCCCGGTGGTAGTGGATGGCGGGCGACGACGGAGTCGAAGGTCGGGGCGAGGAACTGCATCGGCCCGCCTGCTCCGGCGAAGTTCTCCCCGGAAGCCACACCTGGTAGTGGTGAACGGCCGTGGTCGGTTTCGACCTTGCCGATCGCGGCGAGGATCGACCAGTCCAGGCCGGGACACGAGCCGGCGCCTTGCTGGTAGAGCACCAACATCTCCGGTGGGATATCGGTGAGCGCTTCGGTACTCGGCGCAGTACCCGGTCCCGGGGTGGGAGTGTGGTCGAAGACAGCGACGGTGGCCACGACTGCGGCGATGACGACCGAGCAGAACACGACCGCCGCCGCGCCCGCCCCGAGTGCCTTGGCGAACATCACCGTTCTCCCTCGACGCTGGGCGGATGGGGCGCAGGTGCAGGCAGCACTGTGGGGCCGTCGTCGGCGGGCGCGCCCGGCGTGCCGGTGGATGCCGGTGCCGAGAGGAGATATGGCCACGCGGCCGGGAGCCGGTGCAGCGCAACACGTCCGCCGCTGGTGTCGTCGAGTGCCAGCCATACCCGGTCGGCGGGGCTGGGATGTGGGGCGGTGGGGTCGAGGAGGTCGGCGGCGGCAGTTGCCACCGGCACTGCTGCGGGGTCGGGTAGCGTGCGCCAGGTGTCGAGCAGTGCGGGCCGGGCGGTGGTCTCGCGGCGGGTGGTGGGCACCCACAGCAGGACGGGGGTGATGATGCCGGTGGAGCGGGCGAGTTCGGCGTAGCCGGCTAGTTTGTTCGCCACTGTGGACAGGGTGATGGTGCCGAGGTCGTATTCGAGGAAGAAATCCAGCACCGTGTCGGGGTGGGTGTAGCGGCCGTAGGCGTCCGGGCGTACAAGGTCGCCCCAGAGGCGGCGGCAGCGGGTTTCCGACCACCACGCCAGCACCCGCCCGCCGCCTGGTGCGGTGGTGAGGGCGGTGAACCATTCGTTGACGCCGACGGTGTGGGCCAGGTGCAGGCTGTGGGCGATGCCCATGGCCTGTTCGTGGCGGTAGTGCAGGTCACGGACCTCGACACCGGCTTCGGCGGCCAGCACAGCGGCCCCGGCCGGGGCGAGGACCCAGTGCACGGGGGCGCTGCCGCGGGTACGCAAGGGCCGGAACCGGTCGAGGACCCTGTAGCGGTACAGCGTCAGGAGGCGGCTGCGTGCCTTGGCGTAGGTGGGGAATCCCAGCGCCGCGAGTTGGAGGGTGGTCAGGACCCGGTGCTCGTGCAGCATCCGCAGGATCCACCGATCTCGGGTGGTGAGTCGCACGACCAGCCGGGCATGGTCGGTAGCCGGTGCCCGGCCGGGCCGGGGGGCTCGCAGGTCGGACTGGCGCAGCGGGCGATTGATCATGTGAACCGACCTCCGAAATGTCGAGCAACGGTGCTGGCCAAAGCGATTACTGCCGTTTGCGTGGCGGCGAGCGTTAGGAACGGCGGGGATCGCTGGCGCTCGCCGACCGAGTGCGGGGTGTGGCGAGACCCGGTCCTGGTTCGGCAGCCGGCGCCGACGGTGGTGGTGTGGCGAGGCGTGCCCGCGCGGCGGCACGGATCTCGCGGGCACGGCCCGGCACCGCTGGGGGCAGAGGTTTCGTGGTGAGCGTGAACGGTGGTGCCTGCTGGCCGCGGACCAGAACCCGGGCCGCGGCGTGGTAGGCGTCGAGGTGGGTCAGGTCGTGCTCGGACAACCAGGGGCTGGTGTGGCGGGCCAGGTCACGAGCGTCTTCTGGGGAGGCGGTGAAGATGACCTTGTTGCGGGCGTTCGCCGAGACCGCGGCCCGCATATCCGAGGGCAGCTGGCCGAGGTTCTGGTGCGCGAGGACCAGCGACAGGCGCAGGCCGCGGGCTTCGGCGAGCATGTCCTCCAACGGAGTGGCCAGGTTCAAGAAATTGTGGGCTTCGTCGAGAGCGAGGGTGGCATCCGCGCGCTGGTCGGGGTGGGTGCCGACGCGGGCGGTGGTGGCCTGCCAGGTGCGGGCCACCAGCAGCGATCCCATGAGTCGGCTGGTGTCTTCGCCGAGGGAGCCTTTCGGTATCCGAGCCAGGCAGATTCCACCCTGATCGAGCACTTCGCCCAAATCGACCGTCGAGGGGCCGGCGGCGAGAGCGTTGCGGACGAATTGCCGGAACAGGAAGTGCCGCAGCTTGTTCAGTAGCGGTCCGATGACCTGGTTGCGGGCGGAATCGGTCAATTCCTCATATGAGGACCAGAACCCGCGCAGCACCGGGTCGGCGGTGGCGCGGGTGACCCGGGCCCGGAACGCCGGTTCGGTCAACAGCCGGGGGAGGTCGGTGAGGGTCGCGACCCCGGGTTGGCGGCACAGGGTGAGCAGGCTGGCCCGCAGTACGTCGTCGGTGCGCGGGCCCCACCATTGGGCGAAGGTGCGGTGAAAGATCGTGGCCAGGTTGT
This sequence comes from Nocardia sp. X0981, assembly GCF_977089955.1. Taxonomy (NCBI): domain Bacteria; kingdom Bacillati; phylum Actinomycetota; class Actinomycetes; order Mycobacteriales; family Nocardiaceae; genus Nocardia; species Nocardia sp. X0981. The sequence goes on from NZ_OZ372435.1 coordinate 2,747,680, forward strand.
CGACCACCAGGTCGGTGCCCGCACGATCCGCGGGGGTGTCGAGGGGATTCAAACACGGTGGCTGACTGCGGGAATCGGCATCGAACAACACCACCCGATCCGCGCAGCGCTGAGGCAAGCGGGCGAGGATATCGGTGATGAGGTCGCCTTTGGGGTCGACGACGACCACGCCGCGGTCTTGGTCGGCCTCGTCGAGGATCAACTGGGCGAGCAAGGTGGATTTCCCGACGCCGGTCGGGCCCAGTACGTGCAGATGGTGGCGGGCATCGGCGACCCGCACCGCAACCGACCGCCCACCCGGAGCATCCGAGAGCCCAAGAGATTTCGCGTAGGTGCCCGCGACCGGGATCTCCGGTGTCGGAGCAATAGCGCGGGCACCTGCCCGCTGAACACCCGGGATCGCCGGATCGTGCGGAAGGTGCGCAACCGCGGCGAGTTCCGGGACCGAGAGCAGATCCCCACGGCCCAGTCGCCTGCGCGCAAGCGCCGAGCCGAGTCTGCGGTGTCTGCGGTGCCGATAGTAGTTGTGGTCGGTACAGGACCCGAATACCACTGCCAGCGCATCCGCCCGCCCCCGCGCAAAAGCCCGCGCCGCGCCCCGGTCACCGGTCTCGGGCACAGGGACGGTGACGGCGTAGCGGATGACGCTTTCCCAGTGCGCGCCCCGGGCTTTGTCAGCGGCAGCACGGTGCTCGGTGTTGTCCTGCATGGCCGCCTGAGGGTCTTTGACCTGTGTCGCAGCGGCGGCGCGGGTTCGCCCAGAGCGGCGGACCGGGCCCGGGGTGAGGAGATCCAGAATCTCGCGCAGCAGTGGCACCGGCCACGCCGCCGTTCCGCTGCGGGTGCGGGTGCCGCGGCGCACGCGTCGGCCGGTGACCGGCCGCGCTAGCACTTGTACGCAGGCGGCCTGGCCCGGGGTGAGGTCGTCGGCGGCGGAAATGAGATCGCGGACGAGATCGCCATTTCCATAGTCGGTACGGATCGGCAGCACTTCCCGGCGCCCCAACCGGAGTTCACCGCCCGAGAGCATTCTCCGGACCTTGGGGCCGGGGAGGGGGAGAGGGTCGGTGGTGGCGTGACTGGTGCGGGTGTGCGCGCCCGGCCATGCCGAGGCCACCGCCCGCTCCACCAGTCCCGGCGGAACCTGTCCGGGTACCCAGATCCGGATGGCGACACCGGCTTCCGGGGTCACCGTGTATTCGAACCCGAGGTGCGGTTGCCCGAACACCATGCGCCGCCAGGCTGGGCGCAGTTGCCCGGTCAGATGCGCCCACAACGCTGCCGCGCCCTTGGGATCGACCTCGGGTGGGGTGAGGACGGTGACCTGGCGGGCGCCGGCACCCAGCCGGCGCCGGCGCACACCGGTGAGCACCCGTGCCAGCGCGAGCACCACCGCGGCCAGAAGGACGCCGGTGACCGCGGCCGGACCGGTCACCACCGATATAGCGGTGCCGAGGAGATCGCGCAGCGTCGCGGCAGGGTCGAGCAGGAACCTGCCCAGTTCGTCCTGGGACGCCGAGAACAGCAGGCTCGACATGGCCTATGCCGCCTGTACATCGACGTAGACGTCGCCGTCGTCCTCGCCGTAGCTGTCCTCCTCGCCGGTGCGGGGACCGTCTGTGTCACCGTCGGCGGGCAGGGGGGCGGCGAGGTCGAACTCGGTCTTACTGCTGTCGGTGGTGTCGGCGAGTTCGCTGGGGTCGGTGGTGATCAGCGCATGTTCCGCAGGCGAGGCCATAGCCGCGAATACGGCGCGGTCGGTGCCGAGGGCGAGAAGTCCTTGGCCGCGGGCAGCCGAGAGCAGGAATTGGCGTTCGCCGTCGGAGAGTTTGAACGCGCCCGCGACCTCGTCGATCGCCTGCGGCGCCTGATGCAGCAAGATCTGGGTGGCCGCGTTGGACACAATCGCTTTGCCCAGATCTGTGCCCAACACGTCGGCGCAGTCCTGAGTTGCGACAGTGAGACCGGCCCAGTACTTGCGGAACGATTTCGCGGCCCGGAACAGGAACTGCGCCCCGGCCGGCTGGCGCATGATCAGCCACGCCTCGTCCACGGTCACCATCCGCGGCCGACGGACGGCCGGGTCAGCGACTCGCCGCCAGGTCGCGTCCAACACGAGCAGCGTGCCGACGGGTTTCAGTTCATCGGGCAGCTCTCGCAAGGAGTAGGTGACCATTGCCGCGTCCGGGCTGACGGTGGTCGGCCCGTCCAACAGTCCAGCGAACGCCCCCTGGCCGACGAACGGAGACAAACCGGCGGCGAGATCGTCGGAGACCGCCGACCCGAGTGCCGTCAACTGCTCACGCAACATGCCCAGCGTCGGTGCAGGCTGCGTCCATGTGGCGGGGTCGTCGGTGATGCCTGCGCTGGTGTAGGTGGCGGTGACCGCGGTGTCCAGGGTGGCACGCTGCGCGGCCGTCTGCTCGCCGAGCAGGACGGCGATGATGGTGTGGCAGAAGAGCTTTCGCCGGTTCAGTGCATCGGAGGGTGCGGTGCGGCGGCCGTCAGGTCGGGTGTGGACCTCCAGATCGAAGGGGTTGAGGCGGATTCCGGGGGCACCGAGGTGGATGTAAGCGCCGCCGACCGCCTCGGTCAAGGTGCGGTATTCGTCTTCGGGGTCGATGATCACCTGCTCGATCCCGCGGAACAGCGACCGCAGGATCTCGGTCTTCACGAAGTAGCTCTTGCCTGCGCCGGAACGGCCGAGCACCACTGCGTTGTGGTTGTCGGCCTCGGCGCCGAACCGGTCGACGAACACGAAACCGGCTGCCGCGTCGCGGCCGTATAGCACGCCCTCCGGGGAGGCCGCGTGTGCCGGATCGCCGACGGGAAGTTGAGGGCTGGAGAACGGGAACGCCGCGGCGAGGGCGTTGGTGTCGAAGGTGCGCCGCAACCGCACTAGGTCCAGGCCCAGGGGCAGCGTGGACACCCAGCCCTGGGTAGTGCGGTAGGACAGGGTGCAGGTGTCGACGAGCAGGCTCGCCGCCAGGGCCCGTACCGCGGCGATTTCGTCGGCGAGCTCGGCTTCCGAGCTGGCGTGTACGGTCAGGTACACCCCGACTCGGAACAGGCGGGCTTCGGCGCGTGCGACACGGGCGGAGAGTTCGGCGGCGTCCTCGGCCGCGACCTCGACCAGCGGGTCGCTGCGCCGTCCGTAACCGGCGTCGTGCAGTCGCGAGGATTCCAGTCGCGCGAGCTGGCGCCGCAACCGCGACGCCGCGGTCACCGGATCCACAGGATCGACATGCACCGCGACATCGAGACGACCGGGGTGCGACAGCAGCGGCGCCAGCCATCCGGCGGTGACTTCCCGCGGGTAGCCGGTGACGGCGAGGGTGGCTACCCACCCGGAGCCGACCTCGAGGTGACGAGCCTCGATCGCCAGCGAATCCGGACCGAATTCTCCTGCGGTAACGGGGGCTCGGCGACCGGCTCCGGGGAAAAGTCCATGCTGTGGAGTGGTGGCCCCGGTGGTGTCGTCAGTCGGTGCGATTTCGCGGTTCGTGTGCTCGCCGCCGCCGGTGGTGGTGATGACGGTGTGCGGGCCGGCGATATCGGCCGAGGATGGTATGAGGCTGCCTGGGTTGCAGGCTCCGGTTACCACTGCGGTGGCCTGGAGATCATCGAGCGGTGTCACGGTGACACCCATGGGCGCGAGCAGGTCGGTGGCCTCGTACACGCGGCGCAGCAACCGTGACTCCGCGGCACGGCGCGCCGCCTCCGACAATTCCCGGCGGGCGCGGCGCCGCCCCGAGGCCAGCCAGCCCAGCATCGCCGCCGGCGATGGCCCACTCAAACTGTCACCGGTGGTGGGAAGGTCGAGGGGTTCACGCCAGACAAGCAGCACTTGCCGGTGCATCAGATCTTCGCTCGCGGCGAGGCCTTCCAGATGGTCGGCGTGTCCGTGTGCGGCAGCGGCCAGCTCCGGCGACATCTGGCCGACCGACTCCCGCAGCCGCGCCAGTTGGCCGGTCAGATCCAGGCGGGTCGAGCGCAGCAGAATCTGCACCGGCTGCCGCAGCGTGTGCAGCCAGCCCCCGAGCTGAGCCATCAGGCTGTCTTGTTCCTCGGGGGTGCGCAAGGCGAGGTTGACCGTCCCGGCCGCGGCGATCACCGCGAGCCCGTCCGAGCCGAGATCGACCACTCCGATGCCGCTGTTACTGGTGATCGACTCGGGCAGCTGTAATTCTCTGGCTGACAGCTGTTGCGGGGCCGGGGGTTTCGGTTGTCGTCCGGCAGCGTGGGTGACCCAGTGCGGCGGGGACGCGATGCCTTCGGGTGCCGACACCAGGCGGCGGGGTCGTAGCCGGTGCCGCAGGGCGGCCAGCAGCAGCCGGTCGGCCGACAAACCGTCGCGGGTGGCCAACACCAGCGCCGCGACCACCGCGCCGACCGGGACCGCGGCGGCGACGAACACCGCGGGCGGAATCACCTCACGTGTCGCGGTCCATACGAGGTAGAGCAGGAGCGCGGTGACGGCGAGTACGGAGAGTTGGCGGGCGGTGAACGGGCCGATCAACCGGTCCGGCCGGTCGACGTCGGCGGGAATACGAACGGGTGTACTCATCGAGTGTTTCCTCCTCGGGGCGAGCGGCGGGCACGGCGGCGCACCGGCAGATCAGGGAGCGGGAGATGCAGCTGGCGGCCCGTTGGTGGTGAGGGCGGAGACGCCACTGGCGGTGGTGGTGGGCTGGTTCGTTCGGTGGGCTGGACCCGGGGGACCGGGAACGGGAGCCGGTACTGGCCGCTGCGCAAGGACCGGTTGCCCTCGTAGGGGTCGGGTGGGTCGAACTCGAACGCCAGCTGCGTGCCCCGGCGAGGCCTCGGCGGGGACGTAGCCGGCGATTGAGGTGGTGGTGTAGACCGTGTGACCGGGGCGGGTCCCGGTGTTGGACGTTGGGCTGGGGAGCGCGTGGCGCCGGGCCGGGCTCGGGTGACCGGGATCGGCAGCGGGTATTGGCCGCGGTGGTTGGCGCGGATCCCTTTGTAGGGGTCCGGTGGGGTGAAATCGAAGGCCAGCTGACGCCCGCGCCGTGTCTTTTGCCCGGTCGCCGCTGGAGGCACGCCGGGCGGTGCGGTGCGTGCCGAAGCAGTGGTGCCCGCGTGCTGTGGTGGTGCCGAGGCCGCCGGAGTCGGCCGGACACGGCGCACTCCTTCCAACGGCAGTATCAGCTGCCCGTCTCTGGTCGCCCGTGTTCGCGCATACGGGTCGCTATCCGCGGCAGTGGGGACAGCGGCCGGACGGGGTCTTTGGAGCCGTGCTGTGGAAGGCCGGGCGGTATGGCCGGGCGTGGCGGCGGCTGGTGTGGGCCGGCGGACCGCGGAGGCGACGGCCTTCTCCCCGCCCTTGAGCAGGCCGAAGGTCTTGTAGGTGACGTAGCCGCGGGCCAGGGACCCGATCATGCTCCGGCCACCACCGGTGCCGATTCTCATGCTCGACAGCAGCCAGAACGGGACCTTGATCAACACCGCCATCAGGGCGAGTCCGATGATCAAGCTCACCAGCCCGTCGGCGTTGGGGCCGAAGAACTCCCAACCGCCGGGAGTGAGGAACACCCGCAGCGCGGTCACCAACACCAGCGACTGCACCACCTGGATCGCCAGGCACGCGGCGAAGGAGCGCCACCACCACCGTGCCAGCGCATCCAGTCCCGGTAGTACGTGGCACATCAACGCCAGCGGGGCGGCGACGACGAGGATGATGGTGATCGCCACCCGGATGACGTAGGTGATGAGCAGGATCACCAGCAGCACCACGAGCGCGACCTCGAGCAGGATGACGAAGATCCCGGGTCCCGCGGCCGGGCTCACCAAACCTCGCACTGCGGTGATGGTGGCGAGCTCGCGTAGGGCGGCGCCGGCGGAATCGGGGTCGAGGCCGTCGCCGGCAACAGCAGTAGCGAGAGCGTTGGCGAAGCGGATCGCCTGCGAGGCGACCAACAGACTCATGGCACCGGCGAGGAACCCGACCACGATCCGCGGCGCCAAATCCTGGACCGAGTACCGGGTTTGCAGGGTTTCGCGGACCATCAACAGCACCCCGGCCGCCATCACCAGCAACCCGTAGATCGCCAGCATCAACTGCCACGACGAATCCCACAATTCACCGACCCGCGGCAAATCACCCGGTTCTGGAGTCGTCAGCAAGGTTTGCGACAGGAGATCCAGCAGCGGGTTGAGCGCGGATTCGACCAGGCGCTGGAAGAACCCGTCGATCGCCTCGGCGACACACGCGGAGATATTGCGGACCCCGCACTCGGAGTCCTCCCCGCCCGACGGCTCGACCGGCGGTGCCGTCGAATCCGGGCTCGTGGGCGACGGTGCCTGCGATGGCCGGGGGACCGGAGTTTCCGGCGCGGCCGGACTGGTGGGCATCGGAGTCGTGGGTGCGGACTGCTCAGGAGAATTCGACGGGGGCGGCGGCCAGTGCGGTGTCGTCGAATCTGGCGGGGGCGGCGGTGTTGTGGGCTGCGCCGCGACGGTTCCGCCGAGTCCGAGCCCGGTCACGAGCAGCAGGACGGTGACGACCAGAACCCGGCGAGTCCAGGTCGACCTGTGGCCTGGTGGTGAGGTGCCGATGGGGTGCAGGGCCGTCATGGTCAGGCACCCACGATCGACTTGAGGACGGCGACGATCACCGGGGCGAGCATCGCCAGCCCGTACCCGATACACGCCGCCCGCAGCGCGGTCTTGGACTTCTCGACCTCTCCCGGATCACCGGAGGCCAGTACGTAGCGGGCGCCACCCACGGTCACGCATACGGTTGCCAGGCCGGCGAGAATGCCGACCAACCAGTTGCGGATGTTGTCGAGCACCTGATCGAACGACTCGGCGATGGCGAGCACCACGACCGGGTCGGCGGCAGCAGCACCTGCGGTCACAACGAGCGCCGCCATCGCCACCGCAAGTGCGATCGCCCAGGCAAATGCCCGCCGGACCGGACCGGGCCGGGTCTGGGTTGAGGGGTTCGCGGACAGAACGTTGGGGATACCGATCATGCGCATCGGCGATTCACCTCCATAGGAGTTGGCGAGTGCACGGGGGCAGCCGATGTCCGCCCGCACTGGCTACTCCCTGATTGCGGGCCTGTTTTGGACTCCGCAGTGTTCGGCAATTCGCGCGATGCACTGATCCGTGCCGCTGTTTGCGGTGCGGCGGCTGAGGTCGTTCGTGACCGATCCTGCGATCGTTCGGGCGTCCGGTGCTCGGTGGCGGCGATCTCGGATCCGAGCGGGGACAGGGTGTAGCGCCATGGCGGCACGCCCCGCAGACCCGGGCTTGAGTGGGTCCTGACTCGGGTCAGCACGCCACGGCGGGCCAGGGCGGTCAACCGTTTGCGGGCGGTGTCGACGCTGGGGAACAACCGCTCACCGACTTGGGCGGCGGTCAACCCGCCCACGGTGTCGAGAAGGAGAAGCAACTGCAGATCGCGGTCGGTGAGCTGAAGCTGGGCCAAAAGTCCCGTCGACCGGTGGTCTTCTGTGCAAGCCAGGTCGTGCAGGGCGCGGTGCTCGACGATGCTGGTGCGGGCTGGATCGCTTCCGGCGGTTCGGGCGGTCAGCCACGCCCGGAGGTCGTGTTCGCCGCGTCGGCGTGCCTTATGCAACGCCCAATGCGACGAACCTTCAACTTCTTCGGCGAGTGAGGTCACCGAGCGGCCCTCCAACCGGGTGACGGCGATCAGTTCCGCCACCTGGGGGGTGATCACGTTCTCCGCGACCGCCTCGGCGAGAAGGTCCTCGGGATGCCCTGGCGGTGTGCACATCGCCGGCACGGTTTTGCCCCAGCCGGCATTGAGGTCGGTGCCGATGTCGGGGCCTGGAGCCGGTGCAGCCGCTTCCTGCCGTACCCAGGCCCGGCCGCCACGGAACACTGCCCACCGCAGCCGGAACCACAGAAACGGTCGCTCCACATCGATACGCCTCAGTTCGGTGAAGAACGCGGTCAGTAGGTCGGCTTCAACGTCGGCGCGGTCCTCTCGCCTGCGGGGGCCGAACGTGCTCGCCATCCCGGCCAGCATCGGCACAGCCATCCCCGCGCACACCAGCGCCGCGTCCGAACCCTCGACCCGAGACCGCTTGATCAGCCACACCCAGACCGCATCCACCACCTGGATCGGCAACCCAGGATCCGACAACACCCGCCGTAACTGCCCCCACGTCGTAACTGCCCTACCCAGCCCCGCTACCCGTGCGGCCTCGCGCGGTACAGGGTCGTCGGCGATCCGATCGAACGCCGACCGCACCACCGAAAGCGGCGAACTGTCCCCAGAGGCGCTCTTCTTCGCTGAAATACCGGTATCCGTATTCATGGCTACTCGTTTCCTTTCGTGCGGAGAATCCGACATCGCAAGGACACCGAACGAGCGCCACCAAAACGCGTCGGAAAAGACTCAAAAAAACCTCGGGATGACCTCCGCGCTCTCACTCGAGCCGGATATCGGACACCGGATCCTGGTTAAGTGAACGACCAGTGAAAGCCCCGACTACCAGGGGCTGTGTACGTTCTGTGGCGATCCGGTGGCGCACTACACAACGCGCGAAACACGGAGGAGAACTAGAAACCGAAAAATCTCCCAGCGACGTACCGGCCGATAACTCTCGATATCAGATGCTGCCGCCGCCGTCCTATCTGAATTTCGCGATGGGCCATGTCCAAAAACGGTGAATTCGCAAGGAGTCCACCAGTGCAACCTCCCACGCACTGGATAGGAAAAGGGCACTGCCCATGACCGAACACACTCCCACCCGCCGCCGTCGCACCGGGACCTCGGGCACCCGCCCATCAAGGGCCGAGGTGCCGTCCACCATCTGGGCCACCGGACCCGACCCACTCAACCACCGCGACCCCTGGCCGACAGTGATAGTGACCCGAGCCGTCATAGAATTCTCCCGACCCGGCGACCAGGTACTCGTGCTGACCCCACCAACTTCCACAGCCGGCCGGCGCCGGATCTCGGGCGCTCGGGACGCGCTCACCCCCATCGAGGGACTCGCACGTTCCGGCGCGATCGAACATCTCGGCGACCGCCGCGGCCCGTCCCGCACTTGCACCCAGCGCGAAGCCGACGAGGCCGGTCTCGTGCTGGCCAGCCTGCTGCCACCCGAGGACGTCGCAGTGTCGGTCGTGGACCGGATCGTCACGCGGGCAGCAGCCCGCCTGGCCGCGGGCGGTGTGCTGGCCGTGTTCACTCGCGCCAGCCGCAGCCGGGACGGTGTTCTGTTGGATCCGACCGGCGTCATAGTGGCTGCTGGTCAAGCTGCCGATCTGCTATTCCTTCAGCACATCGCCGCCGTTCCCATCGCCGACGGCGCCATCGTCGCCCCGAGAGTCGACGCTTCCCAGCGCGCGCCCTTGCACGGGATCGCCCACACCGACGTGACCGTTCTCCTGCGCCCCTGAATTTGCTGGCGGCGACCCACCACCTTGTGCAACCACCCCTCTGACTCCGGGTGGAGCTCTGCGCGCCCGAATCCCGAAATGAGGCACGTTCGATGACCGCAATCCGCGAACCCAGAACCGCAGTCCGCACCACCATCAGCGCAAACGGGGCGTCGGTGTGGGCGACTGCGCAAGCCGCGCCCGCTACCCAACGGACGGGCCGCTACCACCCCGACAGCACCAAACACCCCGCGAAAATGCTGCCCGCTATTGCCGCCCACGCCATCGAGGCATACAGCCGGCCCGGGGACCTGATCCTGGACCCGATGTGCGGGATCGGCACCACCCTCGTCGAAGCCCTCCACACCGGCCGCCGCGCCGTCGGCGTCGAATACGAAACCCGCTGGGCCGACCTCGCCCGCACCAACATCGACCTCGCCCGCACCACCGGCAACGATCTGGACGCCGCCGTCTACCAGGGCGACGCCCGCAAGCTCCCCGACCTGCTCCCCGAGGCACTGCGGGGACAAGTGGACCTCGTGATCACCTCACCCCCATACGGCGACTCCACCCACGGCCACGTCCGGGCCAAACCCGGCGAAGGCGTCCACAAATACGACCACCGCTACGGTGCCGTCCTCGACCGCGGCAACCTTGCCAACGTCGGCATCGGCCGACTGCTGTCCGGGTTCACCAAAATCCTCACCGGCGTCGCCGACTACCTCAAACCCGGCGGCCACGTCGTCATCACCGCCCGCCCCTGGCGCCAGCACGCCGAGCTCGTCGACCTACCTACCCACATCACCACCTGTGGCACGCTCGCCGGGCTCACCCCCGTCGAACGCTGCGTCGCACTTCTGGGCCGGCTCGCCGAGGACGGGATCGTGGCCCGCAGCAGCTTCTTCCAGCGCGACTTCATCGTCAAAAACCGCCGCGAAGGACTCCCCGTCCACCTGATCGCTCACGAGGACGTGCTCGTGTTCCAGCGTCGGCAAGCCGTGAGTTCATCGGAACTTCAACGTTTTCCGCGAAACCCCGTCTGGGGACCGGCTGCATTCTGGGAGACGGACGCTTGGATCGGCAAGGAGGCCGGGGATCTGGCGGCGTAAGCATTCTCGAGGGAAGCACGGCAAAGATCGGCCGAACTGGAAGCCGATCCGGGACCGGCCGGGAAGTAGTGGCGGCACCGCCACGCATCAGGGGTTATGCAACTCGGCGGTGCCGCCGCTCGTCGCAGCCATGAGCTGCGGAGCGGACCAGCCAAAGGGGGGGGGCGACCGGCCCGGGGTCAGGCTAGCACCGGGTATCGGCGCAGCGCCGCATGGTAGGTAGCTAATCGGCTGCTGCAGACGGGACTTCGATTGGGTGTCCTGGCGGTCACGCGTTTCCCCTTCGTTTCGCGACGGGATGCCGACGCGGCGTCATATGCGCAGTGCGTCGCGCATCCAGGTCAGGAAGGCGGGGTAGTCGACCGTGTTGGACACCTGCATCGGCCGTCCGTGGGGTGTGCGGGACAGACGTGCATCAGGGTGTATTTCGATTCGTTCGGTGCGAAACGTAACGAATGGCAGCCCGAGCGTGGCGCTGAGAGCCAAGGGATGCCCCAACCAGGTCCGGGGTTCACGGACAAGCCATGCGCGCAGGTGGATCGCCAGCAGTTGCGCCCACCCCGGCGCGGTTGGCTGTTCGAACGTCGGAAGGAGTGGGAAACCCGGAGTGATCTGGGTGGCGTCGGAGTCGGTGTGCTCGCCTCGCACCAGACGCGGCGTGTGGAGTGCGCGCAACGCCAGCCCGGCGGAGACGGGATCGACACGGAAGTTGTGCGATACGGGCGTCTTGCCGTGGTGATGGTTGAGTGCCCCACCCAGCTGGGTGACCATCACGCGGTCGGCGATCTCCGGCAGGCGAGAGACAACAGCCGTGATATTGGACATCGGGCCGAGTCCGACCCACCGGATTCGGCGAGTGGTCTCGCAGAGTTCGACGATGGCGGCGATCATGCGATCGAGACCGCGGATACGTTCGAGGAAGTCCTCACTGAATGCTGGGGACCGGTGGTGGTTGTCGAGGAGAAATCGGTCCTCACCTCCTAGATCGAACCCGGCAATGACCCGGACGTCGGTACGGTCGAGCAGGTTCAGGGCGTGGCGGGCCAGCTGGGCGCGGCGGCCATGAGTTTCATCGGCGGTGACCACGACCAGATTCGGCACCACACGCGCCGCGATCGCTAATGCTATGAGGCCTCCTGGGCGCCACCCGATATCGGCATCGAGAATCACCAGGTCGTCGGCTGTCCCGAGGAATGGGGAGGTCCGGTGGCCAGATGCAGGTAGGCCGGGAATGGAAATTTCGAGGCTCCTTGCTTTGTGGGTTGTCGACCCCGGTGGTCATGGGATTGGTGTGCAAGGCAGGCGGAGTGCCCGGTGTGTGACTGCGGTCGTCAGGTCGGTGTAGTTGTCGCGCAGTTCGGCGAGCTGGTACCACGCCTTGTGCACGCTGGGATGAGAAGGCTCGATCGTCATGAGCAGGTGAAACGCGAGCACCTGTGTTTCAGCGAGGCGGTCGATCACCGTTCCCATCGACTCGGGATGCAGCGTCGATGCCGGATGCGGGGGAGGGAGATGGTTCGCGACCCACTCGTCTACCCTGCGGATCAAAGCGTTTCGGTGGCGGCGGTCCGCAGGTTCGTCCAGGTGAAGTTGGCGCCGGTGCATCCGGCCGAATTCACGGGCCAGCCCAGTCAGGGGATGGGCGGAGATACGGTGGCCCCGTACGGCGGATAGCAGTTCCTCGCAGGATGGGAACGGGGTCGTCGCACTCATCGCGGTGACGGTGTACATGGGTTCACCGCCGTACGGACGAATGCGACTGCAGGTGCAGCAGATGACGCGTGGTTGTGAGTACCGCGGTCCGCGACGGCAATGCCCTGGCGTGACTGGGCGGCGATACCCAATACCATTGGGTGAAGCTGTCACTCATCGGGAGCCATACCCGCTGTCCGGACATCATGATCCGTACTCCGGCAGTGTCGAACATATCTCGGGTTGCGCGGCCGAGACTGCGACCTATACCGGGGCCGACCAGGTAGACCCACTCTCGGTCGGGGCGGTGGAAGCTGATGATCGGCGCATGGATCGCGCGCGGTCCGTCGGTGAGTGCGCGGCGTACGTCGGCGCCCAGGGCGGCTGGCATCGCTACCGCTCCGAGTGAGTTGGATGCGATCAACGCGACTCGGTGGAAGATCAGTGACGCGTCGAATCCCATCGCACGATATACATGGGCAACCTCATGCGCGCTGTGGCACTGCTCGAACATTACGCCTCCAGCCGGTGACGGCCGCCGGTATCGACAGAGCGCAACATGTGAGATCGCGACGCCCGCCGCGCCTGCTTCGCTACTCTCCGTCCCCTGGCTGCTCCTGCGCTGAACATGATGACGAGAGCAATCGAAGCCTGCCGATCAGTCAGCGCCCGATGGTTTCTCATGCAGACCACCGCCCTGCCCCGTCACCGAACCGACGAAATGTGCGTCGTGTGGCGACTGCGGTTACTTCGCCGGGTGGGGGCTCTTGGGCCGCCAGGCCGCAGGCTTCGAGAACGGTCAAGCCCAGGTACCTGGCCAGCACGAGGTTGTCGGCGACGGATTCCGCGATCTGCATGGCCGCGGTGGCTTGTTCGGTCGAGAGCGTGCGGCCCGGCAGGAAACTGACTACCCACTGCTGGTCTCCGACGCTTCTTGCTTGATGCCCGCACCGGTCGCTGACCATCAGTGTCCGGTCGATGACTTGTATCGGCATGACTTCTCCCTGTCTGACACATGTGATCCGAACTAGTCGGATGTAGTGGCCGATGTCATGTCTGACGGTAGCTCTGACAAGTTGTCAGCACAACTGCCAGACCGGTATTTCAGGCGAGGGGTAGGATCGCTTCGACCCCAGGGAAGGAGCTGACGCGTGAAGTCACCGACGGTCGCCCGTTGGGAGTTGCTGCTTCGGATCAACCAGTGGAAGACCGCGCAGCAGATCGACGTCAAGACCGCCGCCAAGGCGCTGGGTATCACCACCAATCACTGGCACCAGCTCATGAGCGACCGGCGCGCCCTGACCGACGACAACTTCCACGCGCTCCTGAAACTGTTCGGCATCGCCGCTGCGGACAATGAGGAACGGCAACTACTCGAAGCCCTCCGTGCCGATGCCCGCGAGCGCGGCTGGTGGATGGATTACTCCGCCCTCTTCGACACCGAGACCCTCAGATTGTTCGGCCTCGAACATGGCGCGAAGGCCATTCAGAGTTATGAAGGGTTGATAGTCCCGGGTCTGCTACAGACCGTGGACTACGCCCGCGCGATCATGGACTCCGATATCGCCCGAATTCGCCCGGTCGACGCGGACCTGTACATCGACGCCCGGATGAAACGACAAGAACGATTAGCCGGCGAAGACCCACTGGAGCTGACCGCGCTGATTCATGAGGCGGCACTTCACCAGCTCACCGGTAGTCCTGAGGTGGTGGCCGGCCAGTTGCGTCACCTCAACGAGATGGCACGACGCGACACGATCGAGGTCAGAATCGTCCCCTTCACCGCTCCCAGGCGCCCGATCCTGTCGGGATCGCCGTTCCACATCATCCACTTCGCCAGCCCCATGCTGCCGTCCCTGGCATGGCACGAATCGGTCGCCACCCGGGGAATCATCGACGACGCATCCCGAGTCCGCGAACTGCGGATCCTGTTCGACCGCCAACTCGACCTGGCGCTGAGCCCAGAGGACTCCGCGGCCCTGATCCAGCAAGTGGCAGATAGGATAGCCTGATCAGTATGAGCACAGATAGGCCCGTCACCAGCAACAACGGTGATTTCTTCAAGTCGTCGTACTCCAACGACGGCCCCTCGTGCGTCGAGGTCAAGTTCCTTGGTGACTGCGTGCTCATCCGAGACAGCAAACAGAACAGCGACTACGCCGACGCGCCCGACACCCAGCCGACAATCGCGATCCCGACCGCCTGCTGGACCGCTTTTCTCGATCTCGCACTCAGCAGCCGGCCCGGCACAGTTGGCACCGCCGAGGTCAGTGTGAACGCGGATGGTTCCGCCGAGCTGGCCGCCGCCGACACCGCCTCGAGGATTGTCACGCTGCGCTACACCGCTGATGAATGGGAAGCCTTCGGCAAAGGTGTGGCCGATGGCGAATTCCGCCGCCCGTGAGCTGGTTCGCAAGGATGTAGTGGCTCACGAGGCGCATCTCGTTCCCAGTCACCCGGTGATAGTTGCGGTGGCAATGGAATAACCCTTGGAGTCGCGCCACAGTTGGTCCGGATGGGTCATGAACCACTGTTCGATCTCGCTGGTGATGTCGGCGAGGATCTGAACGCGGTGTGGCGAGTCGGGTGCGATACCGCAGAAGGTGAACAGCGCCTCAGCAAAGGCGATCAGCGGTCCGGGTCGGTCGAAAACCAGCGCGTTGTCATGGGTTTCGATCGTCGTGTTGCCGAAGATGTCCTGCATCATGTCGGGCAAGGTGTCGCTGGTTACGGTGCGGTTGATCATTCCGTCCGGCGGGGTGATGCTGTAACTGCTTGCATGCGCGGCGACGAGTTGGTGTGTGCGATGGCAGGTTCGGTCGTGGTTGACGGTGACAGCGACCGTCCCGCCGGGTCGGGTGATCCGCCGGAATTCCGAGAGTGCGACGAGTGGGTCCGCGACGTGGTAGAGCATGTGCCGGGCGGTGCAAATGTCGACCTCGTCGTCCCGTAGCGGTAGATTTCTGGCCTCGCCGTGGAGCGCGGTGACACCGGTGATCGCCGCCGCGGCGGCGACCATGGTGGGTGAGGTATCTACGCCGACGAGACGACCGGTGTGGCCCGTTTCGCGCAGGTGTGCGAGGAAACGTGCGTCGCCGCAGCCGATATCGGCGAGGTCCTCGCTGCCGGTTAGGCCGAGGGCTGCGAGGACTTCGGCGACGGGGTCGTCGGGGTATTCGGAGTGGTGCTGGTGGGTGGCGATGCGGACCTGTAGCGGCGTGAGGTCTGCGTATTCGGTGTCCAGCGAGGGGGTGGTCATCGGTGTCCTGTTGGTTCGGTTACCGGTGGGTGCGGTGGAATGCCCAGGCGTCGGCGACGATGTCGGCGATGTCGGGTTTCTCCGGTTTCCATCCGAGTTCGCTGTGCGCCAAGTCCGATGATGCGTAAAGGACGGCGGGGTCTCCGGGCCGCCGTGGGGCGTTCTCGACGTCGAATTGTGCTCCGGTGACTTCGCGTACGGCCTGTACGACTTGGAGGTTGGAGAAGCCGATACCGTTGCCGAGATTGTAGATATTGTGTTCGCCCGGCTCAATCGCGTCGAGTGCCAGCAGATGGGCGCGGGCGAGATCGGTGATGTGGATGTAGTCGCGGACGCAGGTGCCGTCGGCGGTGGGGTAGTCGTCGCCGAACAAGGAGAGCTTGTCGCGGTGGCCGAGTGCGGCGTCCAGGGCGAGGGGGATGAGGTGGGTTTCGGGGTCGTGTCGCTCGCCGATCATGATGCCGTCGTCGCAGGCGTGGGCGCCGGCGACGTTGAAGTAGCGCAGCGAGGTCGCGCCGAGGGTGCCCGTGCGGGTGTAGGACGCGATGGCGCGGTCGACGGCGAGTTTGGTGTCGCCGTAGGTGTTGACCGGGTTGGTGGGTGAGGTTTCGGTGAGGGGCAGTTCGGTCGGTTCGCCGTAGACGGCGGCGGTGGAGGAGAACACCAGTTTGCCGACCTCGGCGGCGCGCATGGCGTCGAGGAGGGCTAGCGAGGCACGGGTGTTGTTGTCCCAGTGCCATTCCGGATGTGCCATGGATTCGCCGGCGGCGATGAGGCCGGCGAAGTGCAGGACCGCGTCGAAACCGGCCTCAGCGGTGAGGACATCGGCGATGTCGTGGACGCGTAGCCGCGCGAAGACCACGCCGGAGGGGACCTGGCGATCGTCGTTGCGGGAGAGGTCGTCGACGATGACGACCTGGTGGCCGGCGTCGCGTGCCATGCGAGCGACGGTGGCGCCGACATAGCCCGCACCTC
Source organism: Nocardia sp. X0981 (assembly GCF_977089955.1). Classification (NCBI taxonomy): domain Bacteria; kingdom Bacillati; phylum Actinomycetota; class Actinomycetes; order Mycobacteriales; family Nocardiaceae; genus Nocardia; species Nocardia sp. X0981. Next base: position 2,764,096 of record NZ_OZ372435.1, read on the forward strand.
CGGTGACCAGCAGTTTCATACAACCTGCACTTTCATCGCCAATAGATGGTCGTGAATGTCCTGCTTGTGGCGGCGGAAGTAGTCTTCCGGGCTGGGCTGTATGTGGGTGCCGTCCCAGCCGGTGTATTCCGCCCACGCACGGTGCTTCACCGTAGCCAATGCCCGCGGGTCGCCTGTGACGAGCCATGCGTCAGCCATTGCCCGCGCCAACTGATGGGCCGCCTGGTGGTGACGGGCGACGATCCGCCCGCTGCTTGTCGTCGCGTACCGGCTGTAGTTGACCGCATCAGCTCGCCGTTGCCCGAATTCGGTATCGAAACGCGTCAGTGCCTCGGCGAGATAGGTCCAGAATCGGCCCGCGTCCATAGGAGGCTGCGACGGGTCACGGCGCCAGCGCAGTTCCGCGCGCATCCGGTCCGCGATCGGCCGCGGCATACGGTCGAAGTCGTGGTGCGCGTAGGCGCCGTCCAGCATCGCGGTGGCGCGCAGGATCTTCATGCACAGCCGGTTGGTCACGAGATGGTGCTGCGCAGTGTTTTCGCCGTTGAGCCACGGGCCGTGTAGCCCGCACCAGAAATATGCTTGCGTGTAGTAGAGCAGGATCTCGTAGGCGTCGCGGGCATCCAGCTCGACAGGGGTATGGCCTGGGAGACCGGTGTCGGTGAGTGCTATACCGAGGTTCTTGAAGTCGTAGCCGAGCGAGGTTTGGACGCGGCGGTAGCCGGACAGCGGAAGAACCATGAGATCGACAGTCGAAAAGTATTGTTCGGCCATCTCGACCAGCTCCGCTACCGGCATCGATGGCCGCTGTCCGGAGTGGACGTACAGGAAATCGATATCGGAGACCAGCACATGCTGCTGGTCGTGCCGCACGAATGTCGGCTCGCCGCGGGCGAGGGAACCACCGACGATCAGCCAGTCGTCCGGCGGTACGCGGTGGCCGATCGACAGGAGGCGGTCCGCGATGTCGGTCGCCGCATCGTCGAGTTCGGCGTAATCGGGAAGGCGCCGCACAATGCTGTGCCGTATAGCAGTGGCCAGCATGATCAGTCCTCCGGCTCGATAACGGGCAAGGACCGTACTGCCGAGGCTGTGACCGGCTTCTCGTCGTCTTTGTGGACGATGACGAGTGGGCAGTACTTGCCGCAGATCGTGCACGGTGCGCCGTCTTTGAGTCCTTCGCGGATGAACGCCTGGTCTGCCAGGTCCGGGTACAGCGCGAGCTCGGCCTGTTCGGCCCAGGAATTGCGGCGCCGGGACTGCCCCATCGCGCGCTGCCTGGTGGTCTCGGACTCCTTTCCGCGAGCCAACTCCAATGCAGTGATCGCGACCCGTGCGAACCGGATGGCTTCGGCGGTATCAGGTGCGGTCGGCATCGCGTAATGCTCGTTATGGGTGATGGAGGCGAACATGTCCCCGCCCCACTGGCCGGCGGCGAGGATACCGAGGGTATTGACGACTTGGTCGAGCGTGACGGCATTGTCGATCACCATGGGCCCGGCCAGCCAGAGCGGCGCACCGCCCAGGGCCTCCTTGTAGGCGGGGATGAGCTCGGGGATCAGATGGAGTGGGATGTGCCCACCGCTTTCACACAGCACCTGCACGCCGCCGCGCAGTATCTCGGCGCGTAGCTGGGCCAGCAGCCGCAGCTCCATCCACTTCAGTTCATCGTTGGCGGCGTCCGCAGTACAGGCAGACCGGAAGATGTCGCCGAGGTCGAGTACGACCTCGCGGCGTCGGCAGATCTCGATGATGCCGTCGAGGTGCTCGATCAAGGGGTTGTCGCAGTGCTGTATCCGCATGTAGCGGTCGATCAGTCCGCCGCCGCGCGAGGTGGTGGGCACGATTCGGGTCGATTTCTTCATCGCCTCGGATATCGCCGGGGTGATACCCATATGGACAAGCACGTAGTCGACCCCGGTTGCCAATCCTGCCTCGAATCGTTCGAGGAATTCCGCACGGCTCATGCGCCGGCGGGGGTCGGTGAACAGGTCATAGGTCAGGCAAGCCCCGAGTGGAACGCCCATGATCTCTTTGAGGTCGGTGCGTAGAGCGACACCCTCCGGGTTGGTCGTGAGGTCCATGACGGCATCGGGGCGTGCGGCGAGGATGACGCTCATCGTGTCGACGATGGCGTGCCGATCGGTGTCACGCGGCCCCAGCCCGATCAGGCCGCTGATCTTGGGCCTGGTGCCGGTGCCGACAAGGAGGGGTTTGAAGTTCTCCATATGCTTGCTGGCTTCGGACCGGAGAAAGACCATCGTGCCGTTGGCTACCGAGCGGGCGGCTTCGGCCGGGTTGATTCCTTCCTCTCGGCACGTTTCAGCGAACTGGGAATCTGTTTCCGGTGTGAGCATTACGGGCTCACCTCTCACTCGAATGGACCTCCTCGCCTCGGGTGAGGTCGGTGCCGGAAATGGTCAGCAGGTCACGACGCTCGGCCGTCGGCGACGAGGAGTCGCGTACTCGTGACCAGCGTCGTTGGTGAGACCGAAAGTAGACACCGCGGTCCTGTCCTAGTTCTGCTGTAGTTCTGCGTAGCGGTGTTACGCGGCAGCGTCGCCTGACCTGGCGTTGGCCCGCTTCATGGATTGCAGTCGGTCGCCAGGCCCTGGCGTGCGATTCCTGAACAAGGATGAGCGGCCGGTGTCAATGCAGGGGCCAACGAGGCGAATCGGATACGGGAGAGCCTATTCCAGGGAAAGCGCGTAGACAGCTCGATCTCGGCCTGGGCCTTTGAAGTCGTTGGTGACGGAGACCCCATCGATCTCCCTGTCGCCCTCGAGGTTCTCGAACCCTAGTGCGATCCAACTGGAGTGTGCTGCGCGGTTTTCGGGTTCAGACGTCAAGTACAGTCGCGTGCAACCCCATCCCGCAGCTCGCGATCGCACTGCGCCGAGAAGCGTTCGTGCGATGTTGCGGCGGCGGTAGTGCGGATGAACCATTACGTCCTGTACGTACACGTCGGCGGGTTCGTCCTGGCTTCGGAAGGCGATGACTGCGCCGGCGAGTGTGTTCTCCTCGTCGACTGCCACGGGGCAGGTGGTGGAAAACAGCGTCGCATACAGCCAGTAGTCCGACAGGGTGCGCGCGCTGATGTAGGGCTCCCCGAGCTGCATGAGCTGTCGGACTTCGCCGATGTGTTCTGGCTGCAGCGGCGTGATGATCACGAATGCTCCTTGGCGCGGATCTTACGGGCAAGGGTGGCCAGCTGGCCGGCAGTATCGGCCGGTGCTACGGCGTCGGCAATGCTGCGACCGATTATGGCTATGTCCCATTCGTCACTACTCAGTGCGTCGTCGCCGGGGCTGAAGCCGCCGGAGACCGCGACGGGCAGTTGGCTGTATCTGCGGACCGCGGCGGCGGTGGCCAGGGGGTGATTGCTGCCGACACCGAGGTCGATATTGGTGGTGACTACGAAACCGTCGATGCCGGTGCGTTCCATATCGCGCAGCCAGGCGGGCGTGGCGTGCTCGGGTGTGGCATCGAGGGTGAGTGCAACACCGAGGCGCCGGGCTGCTGCGACCGCGGTAGAAACACTGGCCATCGATGCAGGACCGATCAAGAGGATGACATCAGCGCCGGCTTCAGCGGCGAGTTCGACCTGGTCCCGGCCCCAGTCTGCGGACATCATCTCAGCTACGACGGCGGTGTCCGGCGCGCACTGCTTGATCGCTTCGATTGCCGCGATGCCCTCCCGTTTGATCAGCGGGTCACCGACCTCGATAAAATCTACGTCGGCCTCGACGGCCACGTAGGCTATCTCGGTTGCCCGGTCGAGCGAATGAACATCGAGGGCCACCTGGAGCGAGCGCCTGCCGCGGCGCCGTCGATACCACTCCTGGATGCTGGGTGTTCCGGACTCATGTCGCCGTCGGACCGCTTCGGCTTCGCGCGCCACGAGCCAATGAGAGGACTCCTGACCACAGCGGACCAGGGCTTGCTCACGTTCGGGTGGCAATGTGATCCAGCCGGACCGAACTTCTTTGAGAAGCCCGATCAGACCGGTGTTTTCCCGGACTTGTAGATCCCGAGTGGTTGTGCCGCTGAGCATATGTATTCGGGTGATGAGCTTCGCTACGTGCACGGGGGGTCTGAGCCAGCTCTTATCAGTGGAGATGATGGCGAGGACTTGGTCCGTGAACGCTGGATCAGGCACCGGGTTCTGTCGCGCCGCGGTGATCGACTGGAGTGCTTGCTCGCGCACATGCCAGTTGTTGTCGGTGAGCATTAACCGAAGGACACGCTGGCAAGCGGCGGTGTCGAGGGCGCTGATCGCCCTGGCGAGGCCTGCTCGCACTTTGTAGTCGTAATCACCTGCGAGTTGCTCGATGAGGGAGTTCACCTGTGGAGGGCTGAGCGTGCCGCGTCCTGGCAATGATTCGGCGAGGGCCGCGCGTACACGCCAGTCGAGATTACGAACGAGTTGCTGCAGTAGATCGAATGGGTCGTGGCCCGCATTCGTGAACAGGTCGAAGTAGCGGGCGAGGAAGGCCGCTTCAGCAGGGCTGTCGAGGTCGATGCAGCTGACGATTCGAGTGCTGATCTCTACATTAAGGGCATCCTCGACATGTTTGGCGATGGAAGGCCAGAGCTGCGAGCCGTGAGTGCGTAGTTGTTCGACCACCCAGGGCGCGTGCTGATCGCCGAGGATTTCCGGGAGGTTCGGTGTGGCCAGCACCGCTTTGGTCAGTGCCTGCGACTGTGTACAGCGGTGGGCGGAGGAACGAATAGCATCTTCTGCCAGTACGCCGTTGGTTGCCATGGTTTCGAGCAACATCGGGAGCGCTACGTCCATCGTGATCGATGGCGCCAAGGCGATCACCTCGATGAGGTGGTGCGCGCGGGAATCGAGTGCACACACCACAAAATCGAACACATTGCGCGCCGCGGCGGACTGCGATGCGCGAACGGCCAGTTCGTTGAATGCGATGACGGTCGCGGCAGACCTCCCGGTCTCTGCTAACCGGTCCGAAATCCAGGTAGCAAGGAAGTAAGCACGGAAGATGTCGTGGGCGAAACGCGCACCTCCGTCGGAGGCCCGCTCCACGAAAAGAGGAGTCGGCTGCGGGGGCTCGGCGCGGTAATTGGTCTTCTGTGAAGGGGTGGTCAGAGACGGCGGAATCGCGTTCGGATCCAGTGCACGGGCTACCTGTATGAGGCTCTCGATGGTTGGCTCGATGGGTTGGGCGTTGCGGCCGAGAATAGTCCGCACGCAATGGTCGACAAGGCGAAACCCATTCGCCGGACCATTGCGAATTCCCTCCTGGAGGGGTTCTCCGGCGCTGTGAAGCAACTGCGAATACAGCGGGATAGATGCCAGGGATTGCAGCGGCCCCGGTAGGCGCGAGAACGGTATTTGGCTGTTGCGGCGCGTGCCGTCCCACCATTCGCGTGTCTCGGTCATCGTCCAGGGTGCAAGTGTGTACGAAGCCGTTGGTGACGCACTGATCTGTCTGAATGTAGAGGCCGCCAGGATCGGAAAAGGGGAGAGGTCGAGCTCGGGCGGTGTCCGGACGACGAGGACAAACCGAAGGTGATGGGAGTCTGTTTGGCGCAATATGCCATCGACTTGCCGACCGACGAAGGAAAGATGCTCCTCCGACGAAATGCCATCGATAACAACAACGCACGGAGATGCGAGCGCGCCTACGACACGCTCCAGAGTGAGTAACGCATCATCACCGCTCGATAACGAGGAATACCGCAGAACTTCGGTAGCCAGATCCGTAGTGGGCAGAACCCACGTCTGGCAAAGGTGAAGTTGGAAATCCACCGTTTCCCGGCATTCGCGGACCAAGTGTTGAGAGAGGCAGGTCTTTCCGCTACCCACACCGCCCGCGATGACGAATACCCTTGCCGTTGAGGCGAGGAACTGGCGAAACCTCCCGACTGCTGCATCATCGACCCGATACGGTACCTCCATGAGGACCGGCGTCGCTGTATCGAGGAGAGCCGCCGTTCGCCGCCTGGACCGGAGTCCGAAGTCAGGCCCGCTGGTCGCTGACTGATTCGGAATCGGTCCTGTTCCAAGGGGAGTGTCTTCCGCTTCGTGCTGAAGGATGAACTCGAACCTGGCTACTACGTCCGGGCCAGATCGGGCGAGTTCAGTATCGAGAATCTGCTGAGTCTCATACCGTAGCTTGGCTTCGATTCCGCGCCGTTCCCAGTTGGAGACCGCTGCATCGTTCACACCCAGGTGAGCAGCGAACTCGCGAACGCTCATCCTTGTGGCCTCACGCAAGGCGCGGGCTTCGTATCCCGTCCAGCGGGCCACCACTGACGCCATAGGCCCCGTTCATCCCCCTTATCGGTCGCCATCGAGACTGTCCGTCGAAACTCGGTCGAACACGAGAGTAGGACAAGTCTAGGGCAGCGGCTCATGTTCGCGAATCCTGTGCTCTGCCAGCCTGAATCTGCCTCAGCCGAACGTCGAACACCACAGCATTCCAGCCCTCCCGACGACGGCGGCGCCACGTGTACCGCAGGGGGACACGTGCATTCGATTTCTATGTATCCCTTGGAGTGTTTGTGAAGAGGTCTCTTGCCCGTCCAGCACAGACCCCATCCGGAGAATCGGGGACTGCGCAGGGCTCGCCGATGGCGCCGGACGGCCGGGCGGTGCCGCTATGGGGTGCGGCGTTCGCTGCCGATCCGGACCGCTTCTACCAGCAGACGCGGAAGCAGTTCGGACCGTTGGTCCCGGTCACGCTGGCCGATGATGTGCCGGTCACGTTGGTGACGGGCTACGGCAAGGCATTGGAGGTCCTGCGCGATGAGTTCTACTCCGCCGACCCGCGGGTCTGGCAGAAAGGTGTGCCAGGTGAATGTCCGGTGCGTCCGGGCTTGGAGTGGCGGCCGACCGCGGCACGCAGCTCTGGCGCCGATCATGACCGGTACCGGCGCGTGGTCGTCGATGTTCTGAGCGGGGTGAACCTGCACATGGTGCAGGCCCAGGTGGAACGCGTCGCGGTCGGCCTGATCAACCTGTTTTGTGACCGCGGGCAGGCTGATCTGCGCTCCGAATACGGTGTGCCGCTGGTGTACACGGCGCTGGGCCAGATCGCCGGGGTGCCCGAGGACGCGAATGCGCAGCTGTATCAGGCAGTGACCGAGCACCTGACCGCAGATGATGCCCAGGTCGCAGTGCAGGGATACGACCTGGCCACGGCGGTGCTGGCCGAGGTGGTGCGTCAGAAGAAGGCCGCACCGGCCGAGGACATAGCGACATGGCTTATGCAGCATCCGGCCGGCTTGACCGACGACGAGGTCGTACACCAGTTGGCGGAGTTCTACCTCTCCGGGGCTGAGCCGACCGTGTCGTTGCTGGTGAATACGTTGCGGCTGTTCCTCACCGACGACCGCTTTACCGGTGATGTCCTCGGCGGGGCGCTCGGGGCCCGCGAAGCGGTCGAGGAGACGTTGTTCCTCGACCCGCCGGTGGCGAACGGATGCGTGCGGTATCCGACCGCGCCACGGCTGGACGGAGTGTGGCTGCCTGCGCATCAACCGGTGGTCATCGGCATTCGAGCGGCCAACGCGGATCCGGCCATTCAGGCCGCCGAACGCCACGGTAACCGCGCGCATCTGGCGTGGGGCGCGGGCGCACATCAATGCCCGTCCAGTGTTCTCGCGCTGCTCATCGCCACTACCGGACTCGAACAGCTGCTTGATGCGCTGCCGGTGATGAAGCTGGCGATTCCCGCCGAGCAGCTCAGTTGGTTTCCGACCCCGTTCCTGCGTGCGCTTTCCGCGCTTCCCGCGACGTTCCTCCCCGCGCCGCCGCTGCACCTTTCGTAAGGACCATCCCGTGCAATCCCATTCGCTGCACACCAGTGCACCGCAAATCACCGCCTCTCAGTCGTATCCCTCGATCGAGAGTTTCGGGCCCCGCTACCGCATGTACGACCAGGCGTTCGCCCAAGACCCTCACGCGGTCTACCAGCGGATGCGTGCCGGTGCCAGACCGATGGTGCCGGTGCTGCTGGCCGAGGACGTGCCGGCAACTCTGGTCATCGGCTACGACACGGCGAAACGGGTCCTCAACGACGATGACCGGTTCCCGGCCGACCCGCGGACGTGGCAGAAGACGCTGCCGACCCGGCATCGGTTGCGGCCGATGATGGAATGGCGCCCCAACACGCTCCGCGCGGCCGGCGACGAGCACGGCCGATACCGGAAAGCGCTGAATCGCGGATTGACGGTGGTCGACCTGCACTACGTGCGCGCGGCCGCCGAACGCACAGCGATCTCGCTGATCAACAGCTTCTGCCGGGACGCGAGCGCGGACCTGGTCAGTCAGTACTTCTCGCCTCTCTTCACGTCCGTCCTGACCAGCGACATCATGGGCTGCCCGCCCGAGTTGCTCGGCGATGTCCTGACCGCGACCGCGGCGATGTTCGACACCGACGCCACCGTCGATGTCGAGGCGATGCTGGGCAGTGCGCTCGGCGCGCTCATGGCCTCGAAAAACGGGTGCCCGGCGCACACCGATGTCACGGCCAATCTCGTGCACACCGCCACCGACCTGGCGCACGAGGAGAAACTGCACCAGCTGGTGACGCTGCTGACCGCAGGTATCGAGGTGCCGCGTAACCACGCCGCCAACACGACCCTGCTGATGCTCACCAACGACCGCTACCGCCACAACGAGGCAGGTTTCGCCCCACCGGTCGAGGACGCGATGGTCGAAAACCTGACCTTCGACCCGCCGATGGCGAACTACGCCCCCCGCTATCCCCGGGCCCGCACCCTGCTCGACGGTATATGGCTGCCCGCGCACCAGCCCGTGCTGATCAGCATGGCCGCCTGCAACAACGATCCCACAATTCGCCGGACCAACGACAGCGACTGGGATTACGGCGGCGGAAACGGCTGGCACTTGGGCCACGGAGCCGGTCGGCACCGCTGCCCGGAGATGACCCGCCGATCCTCGGACCTGATAGTCGGCGCGGCCATCGGCCAGCTCTTCGACGCGTTGCCCGATATGCAGCTGGCCATCCCGCGCGAGCAACTCACCTGGCGCCCGGGGCCCTTCCACCGTTCACTCACCGCGCTGCCGGTCGCGTTCCCACCAGCAGAGCCTTTGCTCATCCCGTAGCCGCACGTCCGCCTGTACCTCGGCACCAGTTCGAATGATCCGCTCGATTGAGCACTACCGAAATGAGTTGTGCACCATGACAACAACACTCGACCAGATCAGCCCCATCGGATACCAGGGCGACGACCCCACCGTGGCCGCTCTGCGCGACTCGATCTACGGCCCGTACCTGGCGACCTACCGTAAAGCGCGCGAGCTGATCATGCGGCTCGGCGACGTCCCCCAGGATCACCTGCCCTACGCGCTGGAAGCCGGAATCGCCCCGGACCTGCTGCGCAGCGTGCTGTCCGAGGTCGGTGTCCCTGCACGCGAGATCACTGCCGATACCCACCTGCGGGGTGCGCTGGGCGACTGGGCCGCGGTCGCCGCCCCGCACTTGCTGACGGTGTGGACCGGGCATTTCGACCTCGCGATCGGCGCGATCGCGACCCACGGCACCGGCGCCCCCTACCAGCAGCAGTGCCTCGCCGACCTCGACACCGGCGCAGCCGTCGGTGTCCTGGCCCTGACCGAGCTCGGCGGCACCAACGGTGCCGACCAGCAGATGCAGGCGGTCTGGGATCGCGACGCGGACGGATTCTGGCTGTCCAGCCCCACGATCGGGTCGGTGAAAGGCCCGCCGAATATCGCCGACAACACTGTCCCGAAGATCGTGGTGTTCAGTGCGCGCCTGATTTTCGAGGGCCGCGACGAGGGCGTGTTCCTGTTCCTGTCCCGCCTGCGCACGGTCGAAGAAGGGTTGGCCGACGGTGTCGAGGTGGGCGAGATGTCCAGCAAACTCGGCGCCGCGATGGACCATGGCTGGGCCCTGGCCGACCGGCTGTTCGTCCCTCGCGAGGGGTTCCTCGGCGGGGAGTGGGCCACGATCACCGACGACGGCGAGTTCCGCTGCGATGAAGCCGATGCGCGGTGGCGCTGCCATCGCTCCATCAGCCCACTCGTCGGTGGCCGTCTCGATCTGGCCACCGCCAATATCGCCGCCGCCCGCGCGGGAGTCGCCGGACTGGTCAACTACAGCAAGCAGCGGCCTCACGGTCACAGTGACGTCCTGCAACGCGACCTCGTCACCTCCGCCGCACACGCCTACGCGGGCAGCGTGCTGGGCCGGCTGGTCCGCGACCTGTCCACGGACCCCGGCCAGCAGGAGCGATTGCCGCTGTGGATGACGGTGGTCAAACCGGTCCTGACCACGATCGCGGAGAAAGCGCTGCGCACGTGTAGCGCGCGTGGGGGTGCCCAGGGGCAGCTACGCTGCAACTACTACCCCGACTGGAACGCCAACGCTCGCGGCTCCACAACCGCCGAAGGCGACAACCAAGTCCTGGAGAAATCCGCCGGACGCACCCACCAAGCCCTGTCGACGCTGATCCTGCCCGGAACCCCGACCGTGCGACCGTGGTGGCTCGACATGATCATCACCCGCGAGACGATCCTGGCCACCGACCTCTACACCGCCACAGGAATCGATCAGGCCGGCGAAAACTACGAACCCGACGGCACCGCGCTGGGCATTGACTCGATCAGGGCCGACCTCGCCCGCACCACCGGTGCCAGGCTCATGGCAACTGCTGCCCTGATCGTCGCGGAGGAGGCTACCGACCCGACCGCCGCGACCGTGGCCCGAGCATGTGCGGCGGTGGTCGCGCTCACCTACCTCGACCGGCACAGCGGTTGGTACAACGCCCACCGCCAGCAGGCCCCGGACCTGGCAGAGGAGATCCACGACGAACTGCGACACAACCGCGTCATTGTCACCGCCAACCAGATCCTCCTTGCCGCCGCCTTCGATATCCCCGAACTTCCGGACGCCCCGATGTTCGCCCCCGACTACCTACAGGCATGGAGTGACCGCGCCGGCTGGGACAAGGCAAAGCTCGCGAACCGATGAACACGGTGCCGTACCGTGTGCGTGCCGGAATCGCCGATCGTGATCGGTGGCGGTCCTGGCATGCAGATTGCGCGGAGGGGGAGCCGTCATTCGCCTGCTACGAGGAGGCGGATTTCGTCCGTCGGCTGCACGGCGGCCACGGTGCGGCATGCGTGCGATTCGCTGCCGCGGTTGCATGGCTCGATGGCCAGGCCGACGACGACTACGCATAGCCCCGGTTGCGGAGATGATCCTGCGCATTTTGGCCAACCCGGGCGATCGGACCGGCGGACACCACGATTCCCAGCCCCTGGTCGTCGTTCCGCAGTCGTTGGAGAACACCTCGAAGCTGGTTGCCTCGCCATTGTCGGTTACGACTGTCACCGACGGTGCAATCGTGAGACACCCTGGGCGACAACTGTTGTCGATTTGCCTCGGTGCTGATGCACTGTGTGTTTTCCTGGTTGTATGGGAGGAAGTGGCCGGGTAGACGGTGCCGATTCCCCAGGTATGAGGCCGCCGCGGCCTGGGGAGGAGACGGCGGCTGTCATGGTCACCGTCAAGACCTATCCCAATCCGAGCGACAGCTACGGCGAGACGGTATGTGTCGCCGGCGTTCGACTCGATCGAGGCCGTCCGGAGTGGATCCGCCTGTACCCGGTGAAGTTCCGCAACGCGGACTTCGACAGTCAGTTCAGGAAGTACGAGATCATTCGAGTGAATGGTACGTATCACCAGGTGAAAGACAACCGGCCGGAGTCTTTCCGGCCGCGTCAGGACGAGTTGGTGCGCGTTGAGCTGCTGGACACGAGCAGGAATTGGCAGCGGCGGCGTATGAACCTCGGCAGCCTTGTCGGCGGGACCACGATGTGTGAACTCCTCGACCGGAATCCGGTGGGCGGTATGGGTATCCCATCACCGTCGCTGGGGCTGATCAAACCTGTCGATATCGAGACTGCGGTCGTCGATGGCGACTCGTGGACCCCGGCCGAGCAGGCGAAGATCGACAGAGCCTCGGCGCCGGACTTGTTCGGCAGCTCGCTCGAGCCTCTTCAGCCCGCGCCGTTCGCGGTCCGGTACAAATACCGCTGCGAAAGCCCGAAGTGCCCCGGACACAAGCAAAAGGTTCTCGACTGGGAGGCCGGGCAGAGCGGCAGAAAATGGTTGCGCGACTACGGGGATACCGGCGCCAGGGAAGCCATGCTGAAGAAATGGCGCGACGAGATGCTGTCGGCGGACAACGATGTGCACTTCTACGTCGGTAACCAGAATCGTCGTCGCCGCGCCTTCTCCGTCCTCGGTGTCTGGCGTCCGAAGATCGAGAACACCTTGTTCTGACTAGATGTGGACTACGGCCGCGTTCGGTCGAGCCTCGAGAAGTCGGTGCACGACGATGTTCCGGTGACACTCGGCGTGGTTGTGCTCGAAGCAGAGCAGCGCCACCGCGCCGTCGTCGAGAAGTTCACAGACGTGGGCCAGCGCGTCATGCGCCGCAGCGCTGTCGAGGACCTTCCTATACCGGGTGCGGGAGGCCGGATCACCTGCGCGGAAGCCGGCACGATTGTCTTTCGGATTGCCGAGCGCTCGGTGATGGACATAGCCGATGCCCGCTGCGGCGAGGGCCTCCGACAGCTTGGTCTTCGACAATCCGGGTTTACGGCTGAGCGGGGTGAGGCGCACGTCGACGAGGACACGGACGTCCTCGTCGAGCAGTTGAGCAACGAGATCATCGACGGTTTTCCCCTCGTAACCGATGCTCACCAGGGTTCCCTCGGGGGTGTCGTGCACAGCGTTGCTGTCAGCGGCTTCCATGGCTCCCTATCGTGCAACACCGGCGTCGGCGGGATTGCAATAACCCCCGGTGACGCGATGCAACCGTGACGACAGTCCAGAAGGACGGGCAACGCGCGGCGGTGCATGTCCTGGACGTCCTGAGCTTTCGCCGAGCCGCTCACGATGCTTCGTCGCCCGATATGGCGAGCAAGTGCTCGCCATATCGGGCAACGGAGCGATTTTCTCGATCAGGTGTGCTTGGTCAGGCCCTGCAGGGCAGTATGTACATCGGCCACCTCGTCGAGGAGGGAATTGAGCCGGTCGAGCAAATTCGCCCGTCGTTGGTGAGCGCTGACCGTCTCCGCTTCCGGTAGTTCGGTAACCTCGCGTGGCTGGACACGTGTAGGCGTCGCTGAGGTGTCGTGGCCGAAGATCTCACTGCACAGCCGGCGGACATGGTCCTCGTCGCTGCGGGCGAACCGCCACACGTCTGAGTCCGGCGTGAGCGTTCCACCGAGTTCGTCGGCCGCATCATGGAAGCGTGGGTTGTAGGGTGCTTCGACTTCCACCTCGGCTCCGACCGAGATGATTACACTTTGCATGGCGGAGGTCCTCTCTCCGTGTCTGCCCCGGCCCGGTGTTAGCCCACCGGCCGGGGCGCATTAGATCTGCCGGGCCCGACGCTATATGTCGTCGGCCGAGGCGCTCAATACATTCTGGTGAAAACTGCTGTACATCAGCGCTTTTCGTTCTTTCCGCCGGAAAGTGGCGGATCCGGCTCGGTCAGGGCAGGCTCCTGCGATTCGATGTCGCTCTATTCGGCTGCGAGCTCTCTTCTGCATGTATCAGGGGGTGTGGTTCGTTCGTCAAGACGGACAAGGCGGCAGCGACTTCATGAAGGTTGGCCTTGACATAGGTGGCGGTAGTGCCTGCCTTTTTGCTGGAGTGTCCGGCGTATTCCTTGGCGATCGCGTAGCTGAACGTGCGTTCGACCCAGGTGAGGGTGGTGTGGCGGAGCCAGTGGGTGCTGACTCCCTGGGTGAGGACCCAGGGCAGGTGTTCGCCGATGCGGTTCCAGAGGTGGTCGTAGCGGCGGTGCGTGATCGGTTTGCCGTTGCGGTAACGCAGTAGTTGCTCCGATTGCGGGCTGTGGCGGTTCTGGGCGTGGGCGGTGAGATGGGCCATCAGGGTGGGGGAGACCGGTTGCCAGCGGTCGGTTCCGTCCTTCTCGCGGAGGTAGATCAGGCATTGGGTGGTGTCGAGGTCGTGGGGGCGCAGTCCCAGCGCGCCGCTGCGGCGGCAGGCGGTTTCGATATGCAGCCGCAGCAGCAACGAGTCGAGTTCTTGGTCGTTGCCGGTCGTGGCGGCGATACGGCAGATATCGGCGAGTTGGTGGGTAGGGATTGCGTAGCGGTGTGATTTGCGGCGGGTGGGGCGAGTGAGGGTGCGTGCGGGGTTGTCGGCGGGACGGATCCAGCCTTTCTCCTCGGCGTGGCGGTAGACGCAGCGGACGGTGGAGATGAAGTGTTCGACCGCGCTGGCGCCGCCGCGGGAGGCCCGGTTGACCCGTACGGTCGTGCGGACAGATTCGGCCAGCTGGTCGAAGTCGGGTTTGGTCACTTGGTCGAGTCGGCGATCACCCCAGCACTGTTCGAGTCTGTCGAGGTGTGTGCCGTAGGTGCGGCGGGTGCCGGGGCGCAGGGTTGCGCGCACCGCAGGGACGATCTCGGCGAAGGTAGGTGCCGCAACGGTAGGCGTGAGCAGATCCGCGGGGGAGAGACCCATCTGGGTGAGCAACAGCCTGGCCGCAGCGAGGGTGTCGGCCGGGGGAGTTGTGGACTGGTGGGTTGATGTCATCGGGTCACCTGCCCAGGAGTTCGATGCGGGCACCGAGCAGGTTCTCCAACGTCGCGGGAGGATGCACGAGAAGGCGTCCGCTGCTGCGGCGGCCGATCAGCAGTACCCGGTCGCCGACGAACAAGTGGACACGGCGTCGCTGGCGGAACGGAACCCGGAAGAAGCCGCCAGGGGTGACGTGGACCGGCCCGTCCAGGAGCTGCCCGACGAGCAGTGCATCGTCGGTGACGTCTATATGCAGGCGTGTGCCCGGGGCCCAGCCGAGAGCAGCGAAGAGGTGATGGTCGAGGATCCGGCCTGCTTCGCCCACCGTGCAGATGCCGTAGACGACATCGCCGTCGGCTACACGATGCGCTGGGGCGACGGGTGCGGAACCGTGGACCAGTTGGTCCAGCGGTGCCTGTGGGGGGATGAGTGCCGGGATCATCGAACCTCCTGGCGGTGGCTGCCGAATCGCGGCGCCGAGGAGCTGATGGCGGGTATGGTTGGCGAATCTGCCAGAAATTTCCGCAGGTCAGTAGGCATATTGCCTGGTCCCTTCGTGTGTTCGAGTGCGCTCGAACACACGGCACGCAAACCCAGCAAATTTGCTGGGTATTTGTGCGCGAGGGGGGACTTGAACCCCCACGTCCGTGGACACCAGAACCTAAATCTGGCGCGTCTGCCAATTTCGCCACTCGCGCTGATGGTACGACCGTCCAAACTCTACCGGGCCGCCGCTGGAACGCGAAGACGTGGGCGGGTGTTTTGTACCCACCGGTAACCCCACCTGCGATTATAACGATTTTGTAACCCTCAATATGAGGGGTGCTCATGTTTCGCGCGGGTAAGTACGCCATTTCACCTGCGCCTTCGAACATGAGGAAGGTTCATGTTTCTGGTGATTCTGGTACGGAGGTACATGAATACTGGCGGGTAATCGACACGCGGGCGGGCAAACGTGAGGATTTCCTCATGATTTTGTGTCATTCTCGCCGGTGTCAGGCCGACGGGTGTGGAATGCCCGCGCGCGCACTGGGAGCCGGGGAAGCCTCCGAAGACATGTCGCCACGAGAGAAAGCCGAAGCGTCTTGACGATGAACGAGAGCACTGCGTCCGGGGCCGGAAACCGGGTGAATGTGCCCGCGGCCGCGGGCGGGACTGTCTCCGAGACGAATCGCACACCGCTGCTGGACCGGTTGCGTGAAGGAACCCCCTACGCCCTGGCCTTCGGTGGGCAGGGCGCCAGCTGGCTCGGCGAGCTGGCCGAGATCGGCCGGGACGCGGCCCTCGAGCCCGAGCTCACCGCACTGGTCAACGAAGCGGCCACGCTGCTGGAACCGGTGGCAGAGCAACTGCTGATGGTGCGTCCAGTGGGCTTCGATCCGGTGGCCTGGATGCTGGAAGACGAACTCGCCGACGACGACACCGAGACCTCGGACGCGCCGCCGGAGCGGGTACTGCGCTCGGCGGCGGTCTCCATGCCCGGCGTCCTGCTCACCCAGCTGGCCGCACTGCGGGCGCTGCGGCTGCAGGGGCTGGACCCGGCCGAGTTCGCGCCGGTCGCGGTGGTCGGGCACTCCCAGGGCCTGCTGGCGGCGACCGCGGTGAAGACCTGCGGGCAGCGCGACGCGGAGATGCTGGCGCTCGCCCAGCTCATCGGTGCGGCGGCCGTTCTGGTCGCGCGGCGGCGCGGACTGATGCCGGTGGGGGAGCGTTCCTCCATGGTCGCGGTCTCCAATGTCGATCCCGACCAGCTGCGGGCCGTGCTCGCCGAGGTGGCCGAGGGCGTCGACCCGCAGGCGGCGGCGGTGCTGTCGATCCGCAACGGCCGGCGGCGAGTGGTGCTCTCCGGTACCCCCGCCCAGCTGCGGCGTGTGCAGCAGCGCTGCGATCGGTTGCACGACGAACAGGAGCGGGAGCGGGCCGCCAAACAGCGCGGCGGTGCGGTATTCGCGCCGGTCTTCGAAGACCTCGACGTCGATGTGGCGTTCCATCACCCCGCGCTCGCCGAAACGGTCGAGCTCGTTTCGGGCTGGGCGGGACAGTGTGGCCTCGACACCGACCTCGCCGGGGAACTGGCTCAGCAGATTCTCGTCGACCCGGTCGACTGGGTGGCCACCATCGACGAAGTGGTGGCCTCCGGTGCGCAGTGGATCCTGGACCTCGGCCCCGGCGACCTGCTGTCCCGGGTGAGCAGTGGCTCCCTGAAGGGCAGCGGCGTCGGCATCATCGCCGCCGCCACCCGCGCGGGGCAGCGCGGCCTGCTGACACCGGGTGCGACGCCCGAGGTGGCGCAGCCGTGGTCGGCCTTCGCGCCGCGGCCGGTGCGGCTGCCCAACGGCCGGATCGTGGTGGAGACCTCCTTCACCCGGCTCACCGGACGCTCGCCCATCCTGCTGGCGGGAATGACCCCCACCACGGTGGACGCGAAGATCGTGGCCGCGGCCGCCAATGCCGGACACTGGGCGGAACTGGCCGGTGGCGGCCAGGTCACCGAACAGATCTTCGCCGATCGGGTGGAGGAACTGAAGAAACTGCTGCATCCGGGACGGCAGGTGCAGTTCAATTCGCTGTTCCTGGACCCGTACCTGTGGAAACTGCAGCTCGGTGGTAAACGGCTGGTTCAGCGGGCCCGCGCGGCGGGCGCTCCGTTCGACGGTGTGGTGGTGACCGCCGGTATCCCGGAGCTCGAGGAAGCCGTCGCGCTGATCGAGGAACTGACCGAGGTGGGCATCGGCCACGTCGCGTTCAAACCGGGCACCGTGGCGCAGATCCGCGCCGTGCTGCGGATCGCCGACGCGGTGCCGGACTACCCGGTGATCGTGCACATCGAGGGCGGTAAAGCCGGTGGGCACCACTCCTGGGAGGACCTGGACGACCTCCTGCTCGAGACCTACGCCGAGCTGCGCGCCCACGGCAATGTCGTGGTCTGCGTCGGCGGTGGGATCGGGACTCCGGAACGGGCCACCGAATACCTGACCGGTGCCTGGTCGGCCGTACACGGTTACCCGGCCATGCCGCTGGACGGTGTGCTGGTGGGGACCGCGGCGATGGCGACCCTGGAGGCCACCACGGCGCCGGAGGTGAAACAGCTGCTGGTCGACACCCCGGGCACCCCGGACTGGGTGGGCGCCGGTACCGCGAGCGGCGGTATGGCCTCGGGACGTAGCCAGCTGGGCGCCGATATCCACGAAATCGACAACGCGGCCTCCCGGACCGGTCGGCTGCTGGACGAGGTCGCCGGTGACGCCGAGGCGGTGGCGCGACGGCGCACCGAGATCATCGACGCGCTGAACGTGACCGCCAAACCGTACTTCGGCGATGTGGCGGCCATGACCTACCTCGCCTGGCTGGAACGCTATGTGGACCTGGCCGTCGGCCGGGACAGCCGCCAGGAGTTCGACTGCGGTAGCGACCTCGGCGACGCGATCGCCGAGTCCACCCGCTCGGTCTGGCTGGACATCAGCTGGCGGGACCGGTTCGCCGAAATGCTGCGCCGGGCCGAGGCCCGGCTGGCGCCCGCCGACCGTGGCGAGATCGATTCCCTGTTCCGCGACGAGGATCTCGAGAACCCCGCCGCGGTGCTGGCCACGCTGCGCGAACAGTACCCCGCGGCCGCCGAGACATTGCTGCACCCCGCGGACGTCCCGTTCTTCGTGACCCTGTGCAAGACCCCCGGCAAACCGGTGAACTTCGTACCGGTGGTCGATCAGGACGTGCGGCGCTGGTGGCGCTCCGATTCGCTGTGGCAGGCGCACGATCCGCGGTATTCGGCCGATCAGGTGTGCGTGATCCCGGGCACCGTCTCGGTCGCCGGGATCACCCGGGTGGACGAGCCGGTGGGCGAACTGCTGGACCGGTTCGAACAGGATGCCGCCTACAGCATGGTGCGCGCCGGTGCGGTGCCGGTCGCGGTGGACGCGCGCCGGGTCGCCGCGGTGACCAGCGGGCCCATCGATGTGGTGCTGGCCGCCCCCGATGTGAACTGGTCGGGCCGGGCGACCGTCAACCCGGTGCACCGGTTGGGCGATCTGGGCGAATGGATCGTGGACGAGAAGGGCGCGGTGCATCCGCCGTCCGGCGCCACCCTCGCCGAGGCCGAGGGCCCCGAGCCCGAGCATTCCTATGTCGAGCTCACCGTGCCGCTGTACGCGGGGCATACCGTGCGTATCCGGATCACCGTTCCCGTCTCGGTATACAACGGGGGCGCGCCCCTGGTGACCGAGGCCGATGCCGATACCGCCATGTCGGCGCTGCTGGGGGTGGCCGCCGGTCAGGCGCTGCCCGAGGTGAAGAACAGTGTCGCGCATCTCAACCTGGCCTGGACCCCGGACCTCGTGGCCGATCACGCCGGTGTCACCGGTTCCGGGCTGCCCGCGCACCTGAGCACACTCGGCCGCACGGTGCCCGATGTGCTGGTGGGTGCCTGCTGGCCGGCCGTGTTCGCGGTGCTGGGCGCTGCCCGCACCGAGGCCGGTACCAGCGTGATCGAAGGCATGCTGGACCTGGTGCATCTCGATCACCGCGTCGAACTGCTGCGCGAACTTCCCGATGCCACCAGCATTCTCGTCGTACGCGCCGAATCCGGCACTGTCGTCGACACCGATCTCGGCCGGGTGGTCGAGGTCGAGGTCACCGTCGGCGAGATGCGGGATCAGGGCCTGGACGTGGTGCCGCTGGCCCGGCTCACGGAGCGTTTCGCGATCCGCGGCCGCACCGGTTCCGGCGAACTGACCGATCCGCCGCGCGCCGCGGGCACCGTGAGCGCGGATGCCACCGAAACCCCGCGGCGCCGCCGCCGCGATATCACGATGGTCGCGCCGCGCAGCATGGCCGCGTTCGCCGCGGTCTCCGGCGACCACAACCCCATCCACACCAGCGATTCCGCCGCGAAGCTGGCCGGGCTGGGCAGCCCGATCGTGCACGGTATGTGGCTGTCGGCCGCCGCGCAGCACGCGGTATCGGCGGTGGACCCGCAGGCGACCGTTCCGGCGCGCACACTGACCGCGTGGACCACGCGGTTCCTCGGCATGGTGCGCCCGGGTGCGGAAATAGATGTGCGGGTGGAGCGGATCGCGGTCGACGCCGGCGACGAGATCGTCGAGGTCTCCTGCCGTACCGGCGGGGATCTGGTGATGACCGCCACCGGCCGCACCGCCGCCCCGAAGACGGTGTACGCCTTCCCGGGCCAGGGCATCCAGCGCAAGGGTATGGGCCTGGACGCCCGGACCCGGTCCAAGGCGGCCAAGGAGATCTGGGACCGCGCCGATAAGCACACCCGGGAAGCGCTCGGCTTCTCCATCCTCGCGGTGGTCCGGGACAACCCGACCTACCTCAAGGCGCGCGGTGTCGAGCACCGGCACCCGGACGGCGTGCTGCACCTGACCCAGTTCACGCAGGTCGCCATGGCCACCCTGGGGGTGGCCCAGGTCGCCGAACTGCGTGAAGCCGGTGCGTTCGTGGAGGGCGCGCTGCTGGCCGGGCATTCGGTCGGTGAGTACAACGCGCTGGCCGCGGTCGCCGGAGTGCTGCCGCTCGAGGCCGTTCTCGAGGTGGTGTTCCAGCGCGGTTCGGCGATGCACGAGCTGGTGCCGCGCGATGCCCAGGGACGCAGCGACTACCGGATGGCGGCCATCCGGCCGTCTCAGATCGGGCTTCCCGACGCCGAGGTGGTCGGATTCGTCTCCGCGGTGGGCGAGCGGGTCGGCGAGTTCCTCGAGGTGGTGAACCTCAACCTGCGCGGGGCGCAGTACGCCATCGCGGGTACGGTCGCCGGCCTGGAGGCGCTGGAAGAGGAAATCGAGCGGCGCCGGGCGGAATTCGGCGGTAAGCGCGCCTTCATCCTGGTGCCCGGTATCGACGTGCCGTTCCATTCGACCGTGCTGCGCAAGGGTGTGCCGGAGTTCCGGGGCAAGCTCGAGCAGTTGCTGCCGGAGGAACTGCGCCCGGAGGTGCTGGTCGGCCGCTACATCCCCAACCTCGTGCCCAAACCGTTCTCGCTGGAGCGTGAATTCGTCGCCGAGATCGCCGATCTGGTGCCTTCGGAGCCGCTGGCGGAGGTCCTCGCCGATTTCGATTCCTGGGCGCAGCGGCCGAGCGAGCTGTGCCGGGTGGTGCTGATCGAACTGCTGGCCTGGCAGTTCGCCAGCCCGGTGCGGTGGATCGAAACCCAGGACCTGCTGTTCGGCGACCTCGGTGTGGAGCGGTTCGTGGAGGTCGGCCTGGCCGCCACCCCGACGGTGGCCAACCTGGCGAGCCAGACGCTGAAACTGCCCGATTTCGCCACCAGCACCGTGGAAGTGCTCAATATCGAGCGCGAGGCGGCGATCGTCTACTCGACCGATACCGACCCGGCGCCCGTGGAGGAGCCGGTCGAGGAGATCGCCGAGGCTCCGGCCGCTGCGGCCACCCCGGCCCCGGCCGCCGCTCCCGCTCCGGCGGCCACCGGCGGCCCGCGGCCGGACGATATCGCTTTCACCGCCGCGGACGCGACCAGGGTGCTGATCGCGCTGTGGACCAAGCTCCGGATCGATCAGATCGGGCCGGTCGACACCATCGAGGGCCTGTGCGACGGTGTGTCCTCACGGCGTAACCAGCTGCTGGTCGACCTCGGATCGGAGCTGTCGCTGGGTGCCATCGACGGTGCGGCGGACGCCGATATGGGTGCGCTCTCGGCCACCGTGGAACGGCTCGCTCGTACGTACAAACCGTTCGGCTCGGTGCTCAGCGATGCGATCAACGATCATCTGCGCAAGGTGTTCGGGCCCTCCGGTAAGCGACCGGCCGCGATCGCCGAACGTGTGAAGAGGGTCTGGGAGCTGGGCGACGGCTGGGCCAGCCATGTCACCGCCGAGGTTTCGCTCGGCACCCGGGAGGGCGCCAGCGTCCGCGGTGGCGACCTGGGTGGGCTCGTTTCCGGTGTCCTCGGTGACGGAGCGGCTGTGGATGCCGCGATCGACGCCGCCGTGCAGTCGGTGGCGGCCCGGCGCGGGATCAGCGTGTCGCTGCCCGCCGCCGGTGGCTCCGGTGGTGGCACGGTGGACGCCGCCGCGCTGGGTGAGTTCACCGAGCAGATCACCGGTAAGGACGGTGTGCTGGCCTCGGCCGCCCGCCTGGTGCTGGAACAGCTCGGCCTGAACGAACGGACCTCGGTCCCGGAGGCCACCGACGAGGGCCTGGTCGACCTGGTGTCGGCCGAACTGGGCTCGGACTGGCCGCGGCTGGTCGCGCCGGCTTTCGACGCGCGCAAGGCGGTACTGCTCGACGACCGGTGGGCGAGCGCACGGGAGGATCTGGCCCGGTTCTGGCTGGGCTCGGACGCCGAGACCGCGCAACTGCCGGTCGACGGATTCCAGGGGGCCGGTGAAGCCGTTGCCGCGCAGGCCGACTGGTGGCGGCAGCGGGCCGTGCGCGAGGCGCGGTCGGTGCTCGCCGGTCATTACGAGCGGATCGCCGCCGCGGCACGTGACAGCGCGGAAGCGGGACAGTGGTCGGCGGATGTCGCCGTGATCACCGGCGCCAGCAAGGGCTCCATCGCGGCGGCGGTCGCCGGACGACTGCTGGCCGGCGGCGCCACCGTCGTGGTGACCACCTCCCGGCTGGACGACGACCGCCTCGGCTTCTACCGCGACCTCTACCGCGCTCATGCCCGCCACGGCGCCGCGCTGTGGGTGGTGCCGGCGAATATGGCCTCCTACACCGATATCGACGCGCTGATCGAATGGGTCGGCACCGAGCAGGTGGACAATGCCGGTGGTGCCAAGGTCAAGACCAAGGACGCCCTGACCCCCACCCTGCTGCTGCCGTTCGCGGCGCCGCGGGTGTCGGGTTATCTCTCCGACGCGGGCGCGCGCGCCGAAATGGAGATGCGGGTTCTGCTGTGGTCGGTCGAGCGGTTGATCGGCGGACTGTCGCGGCTCGGTGCGGACCACGATGTCGACGCGAAATTGCATGTGGTGCTGCCGGGTTCGCCCAACCGCGGTCTGTTCGGCGGGGACGGTGCCTACGGCGAGGCCAAGGCCGCGCTGGATGCCGTCGTCGCCAAATGGCATGCCGAGAAGTCGTGGTCGGCCCGGGTCACCCTGGTGCACGCGCTGATCGGCTGGGTGCGCGGTACCGGCCTGATGGGCCACAACGATCCCCTGGTGGAAGCCGTCGAGAAGGCGGGTGTGCGGACCTGGTCGACCGGTGAGATCGCGGACGAACTGCTGGAGTGGGCGACCGCACAGGCCCGTACCGAGACCACCACCGGTCCGCGGCAGATCGACCTGACCGGTGGCCTGGCCGAAGCCCAGCTGGATCTGCCCGAACTGGCGAAGCAGGCGCAGGAGGCCGCGGCCGCCGCGACGGCCGATGATGCCGCGACCGCGGACACCGCGGCGCGGATCGCCGCGCTGCCGGCACCTCCGACGCTGAGCTCCGCGCTGCCCGTACCCGAATGGGGCGAGGTGACCACCGATCTCACCGATATGGTCGTGATCGTCGGCGCCGGTGAGCTCGGCCCGTACGGTTCGGCGCGTACCCGGTTCGAAATGGAGGTCTCCGACGAACTGTCCGCCGCGGGCGTCCTGGAGCTGGCCTGGACCACCGGCATGGTGACCTGGGAGAACGATCCGAAGCCCGGCTGGTACGACACCGAATCCGGTGACTACGTACCCGAATCGGAGCTGGCGGACCGCTACCACGACGCCGTCGTCGCACGTTGCGGTATCCGCCGCTACGAGGACGACGCCGCCATGGTCGACAACAGCAGTCCGTTGATGACCTCGGTGTTCCTCGATCAGGATCTGTCGTTCACGGTTGGTAGCGAGGCGGAGGCGCGTGCCTTCCACGCCGCGGCTCCGGAGCATACGGTGATCACGCCGATCGCCGATTCCGGCGACTGGACGGTGACCCGTAAGGCCGGTACCGAGATCCGGGTGCCGCGCCGGGCCAAACTGTCGCGGACGGTCGGCGGTCAGATCCCCACCGGCTGGGATCCCACCGTATGGGGTATCTCCGCCGATATGGCGTCCTCGGTGGACCGGGTCGCGCTGTGGAACATCGCCTGCACGGTCGACGCCTTCGTGGGCTCCGGGTTCAGCCCGGCCGAACTGATGAGCTGGGTGCACCCGAGCCTGGTGGCCAACACCCAGGGCACGGGTATGGGCGGGATGTCGTCCATGCGTTCGCTCTACGTCGACAACCTGCTGGGTGAACCGCGGCCGAACGACATCCTCCAGGAGGCGCTGCCCAACGTGGCGCTCGCGCATGTCGTGCAGTCCTACGTGGGTAGCTACGGCGCGATGGTGCATCCGGTGGCGGCCTGCGCCACCGCCGCGGTCTCGGTGGAGGAGGGCGTCGACAAGATCCGGCTCGGCAAGGCCGAGGTGGTCGTGGCCGGCGGCTTCGACGATCTGGGTATCGAGGGCATCGTCGGCTTCGGCGATATGTCCGCCACCGCGGACTCGGCGGCCATGAGCGCCAAGGGGATCAGCGACCGCTACTTCTCCCGCGCCAACGACCGCCGCCGCGGCGGGTTCGTGGAATCGCAGGGTGGTGGCACCGTGCTGCTGGCCCGCGGTGACGTCGCGCTCGAGCTCGGACTGCCGGTGCTCGGTGTGGTGGCCTACGCTCAGTCCTTCGCCGACGGCGTGCACACCTCGATCCCCGCACCCGGACTCGGTGCGCTGGGTGCGGGCCGGGGCGGCCGGGAATCCCGGCTCGCCGCGGAACTGCGCAAACTCGGCGTCGGACCGGACGATATCGCGGTGGTCTCCAAGCACGACACCTCCACCGCGGCCAACGATCCGAACGAGTCCGAACTGCACGAGCGGCTGGCCGCGGCCATCGGCCGCTCCGAGGGCGCCCCGCTGTTCGTTGTCTCGCAGAAGAGCCTCACCGGGCACGCGAAGGGCGGTGCCGCGGCGTTCCAGCTGATCGGCCTGTGCCAGGTATTGGAGAACGGTGTGGTGCCGCCGAACCGGAGCCTGGACTGCGTGGACGAGAAGATGCGGGAATACCCGCATCTGGTGTGGGTGCGGGAGGCGCTGCGCTTCGGTGACCGGTTCCCGCTCAAGGCGGGTCTGGTGACCTCGCTCGGCTTCGGCCATGTCTCGGGGCTGCTGGCGGTGGTGCATCCGCAGGCCTTCGTGCAGGCGATCGAACCGGGCCGGCGTGAGGAATACCAGCGCCGGGCGCAGGAACGCCGGCTCGCGGGGCGGCAGCGGATCGCCGAGGCGATGTGCGGTGGCGCGGCGCTCTACGAGCGTCCGGCCGACCGCCGGCTCGGCGGTGACGGCACCCCGGCCGCGCGTTCGCGCGGTCTGGAAGCGGAAGTGTTGCTGTCGGAGGGCGCCCGGCTGGGTGCCGACGGGGTCTACCAGGTCGGTGGAGCCGGTTGCGAGACCGGGCAGTTCGCCGGTGGTGCTTCCGCTGCCGACGGCGCCGGTACACCGTAGGCTGCGCCACTGTGACCATCCTCGGAATCGGCTTGGACCTGGTGACCATCTCCGAGTTCGCCGAACAGCTGGACCGTGCCGGAACGACGATGCTCCGGGAGAGTTTCACCGCCGGTGAACGACGCTACTGCCAGAGCAAGGCCACCGATCCGGCGCGTAGTTACGCGGCGCGGTGGGCGGCGAAGGAGGCCGTGCTCAAGGCCTGGGCCTCCTCCCGCTTCGCGCGCCGCCCGCAGATCGGGGACAACCCGTATCCGCTGATCGAAGTGGTCAACGACGCGTGGGGCCGGCCGAGCATCAAATTGCACGGCTTGGCCGCGGAATTCCTGCCGCGCGTCCGGGTGCACCTGTCGCTCACCCACGACGGGGACACCGCCGCCGCCATGGTGGTGCTGGAGGACCCCGGTGAACTCGCCGATCTGATCGAAGGCCGGTCACCGGAGAACTGACGGACAACAGGACGGCCCGCAGCGATCCGCTGCGGGCCGTCCGCTCGTTTCGGCACCGAGCCGGTGTCCGGGGTGCTGGGACGCACGGGCCGGGAGCGCCTGTCAGCGTTGGCTGGCGGTACGGGATTCCTTCTCCGCGACCAGGAGATAGGCGACCATGAGTCGTTTGAGTTCGGCGACCGCGTCGGCGTGGCTCTGCTCGTCCTGTACCGAGAAATTCAGCATCGAATACACCACGTGCACCAGCACCTCGGCCATCATGGTGCGCCGCCCGCGTGGGGTGCGCGGGGTGAGCGGGCGCAGCATCTGCGAGACGACTTCGGCGAACTCTTTTTCGTGGATGGCCCCGGTGGCCCGGGTGGACGGTGTGGACTGCATCGCCAGCCACACCTCGCGCCGGGACGGATCGGTCATCCACAGGCTCGCCAGATGGTCGACGAACTGGTTCATATGGCGCAGCCAGTCCAGCGACGGGATCTCACCGTGGAAATCGGCGAGTTCGCGGGACACCGCGACCAGATCCTGCCGGTTGAGTTCGCAGACGATGACGTATTTGTTGGCGAAGAACTGGTAGAGAGTGCCGATCGGCACCTCGGCGCGGGCGGCGACCTCTTCACAGGTGAACGATTCGAAACCCACTTCGACCAGGAGTTCCCGTGACGCCTGCAGCAGTGCGTCGAACTTTCGTTTACTGCGTTCCTGGGTCGGACGCCGCCGGGGCATGAGTTCCTGGGGGTCGTCCTGGAGTTCCAGCGCAGGGTCCGGACGCCGTTTCGCCTTGGCCTCCGTGCGTACGTTCACCTGTCCCAGGCTAGCGGTAGGGCGAAGTCCGTGGTGCGGAGTGTGCAACACGGAATGTGACTCTGTCATGTCTCACCACGAAAATCCCGCCGATCCGGGGCGCGGGACACCGATCGCGCGTGGTCCGGCGGGATCATCCGGTCAGTTCCGGGTGCGCCGGCGGAAGAGGATCAGCGCCGTGAGATACGCCACCACGGCGATACCGCCCCACCAGGCGAGTGCGAGAACCGCGCTGTTACCCATCGGGGTTCCCACCAGTAGAGCGCGCAGGGTTTCGATCACCGGGGTCACCGGCTGGTGCTCGGCGAATCCACGCAGCCAGTTCGGCATGGTCTCCGGGGGTACGAACGCGCTGCTTATATAGGGAAGGAACATCGCGAAGATGGTGAATCCGTTGGCGGCTTCCGGGCTACTGGCGATGAGCCCGAAACAGGCGGAGACCCAGGACAGCGCCAGCACGAGCAGGGCGAGAAGCGCGGCCGCGGCGAGCCAGCGCAGCGGGTCGGCGGTGGGGCGGAAGCCGATGACCAGCGCGACACCGACGACCACGGCGGTGGCGGCCGTATTGCGCAGCAGACTCTCGGCTACATGGCCGGTCAGGAACGCGGAGCGGCTGATGGCCATGGTGCGGAAGCGGTCCACTATGCCCTCGGTGATATCGACCGAGATGCCGACGGCGGTGGTCGCGGCGCCGAAACTGGCACACAGGAGAATGATTCCGGGTACGACGTAGTCGACGAAGGCGCTGTTGCCGACGTCCATGGCACCGCCGAAGACGTAGACGAACATGAGCAGGATCATGATCGGCAGGGCCAGGGTGCTGATGAGCGCGTCGGGGCTGCGCAGGGTGTGGCGGATATTGCGGCCCATCATGGTGGCCGCGTCCTGGGCGCTGTGGGTGAGAGTGGTCACGGGTCGGCTTTCTGTGTCGCGGGTCGGTCGTGGCTCAGCGTCCGGCCGGAACCGGTTCGGTGGGGCGGCTGGTGAGGGCGAAGAACACATCGTCGAGGTCGGGGGTGTGCACACTCAGCTGCGCGACGGTGATGTTCCGGTCGGTGAACGCGTCGAGCAGGTATTTGAGGTGGGCGACGCTGCCGTCGGAAGGGATCCGCAGGGTGAGCTCGTCGAGGTCCGTTTCGGGGTGACCGCTCGCGCGGGAGGCCGCCGCCAGCGCCATCCGGTCGGCGAAGCGGAACAGGATATGGCCGCCGGGGGTGAGTCGTTTGAGCTCGGCGGGCGTTCCGTCGGCGACGATGTGCCCGCCGTGCAGTACCGCGATGCGGTCGGCCAGCTGATCGGCTTCCTCCAGGTACTGGGTGGTGAGAAAGACCGTGACACCGTCGCCGACCAGTTCCCGGATCACCTGCCACAGCTCCCGGCGGCTGCGCGGGTCGAGTCCGGTGGTGGGTTCGTCGAGGAAGACCACCTCCGGGCGGCCCATCAGGCTCATGGCCAGGTCGAGGCGGCGGCGCATCCCGCCGGAATAGGTGCCGGTGGGCCGGTTCGCGGCCTCGGTGAGATCGAAACGCTCCAGTAGTTCGGCCGTGCGCCGACGGGTCTCGGAGCGGCGCAGGTGGAGCAGGCGCCCGATCATGTGCAGGTTCTCGGTGCCGGTCAGCACCTTGTCCAGGGCCGCGTACTGGCCGGTGACCCCGATCGCCTTGCGGACCCGGTCGGGTTCGCGGAGCACGTCGTGACCGGCGACTCGGATCGTTCCGCTGTCGGGAGTGGCCAGGGTGGCGAGGACGCGCACCATCGTGGTCTTGCCCGCGCCGTTGGGGCCGAGCAGGGAGAACACCGAACCCGCAGCGATATCGAGGTCGATGCCGGCGAGTACCCGGTGGTCGCCGAAGGCTTTGGTGAGCCCGGTGAGGGAGATGACGGGAGGGGCGGTCATGGGGTCTCCGTTCCAGAAACTGCATGGCACATAAACTGTATATGCCATATATTCTGTTTATAGAGTACATAGTTAGAGAGTCGGCGCAAGTGCCGGAAGAAGGAAAGGTGGTATAGGAAGGAGAGGCCGCCGGGTCGGCCCGGGTGGTGACACCGGTCGCCCAGGGCAGCCGTGCTCCGGGCCGCGAGGCCAGAACCGGAAGGAGTCGACAGACAGATGCCGAGTGCACCCCGTGGAGGGCCGGACGTGGAACCATCAGCGCCGAAGGCGCCGGCCACCGCCCATACAGCGGGGGAACCGGGAACGAGCCGGCCCTCCGGCGACGCCGCACCGCTGCCGAAATCCGTCGCGCTGATGTGGGGTCTCGCGCCGGCCGGCACCCGTGGGCCCCGTCGCGGGCTCAGCTTGGAACAGATCGTCGACGCCGCGATCGACTTGGTCGACGAAGAAGGATTCGCCGGCCTGTCGATGAACAAGGTCGCCGAACGGCTGGGTTTCACCGCGATGTCGCTCTACCGGTACGTGGACAGTAAAGCGACCCTGGTGGAGATCGCGCTGGACCGCGTGATCGGCACGCCGCCGGAATTCCCGCCCGACCTGTCCTGGCGGGAGAAACTGGAGCGATGGGCCCGGGAGGAGTACCGGCTGATCAGCCGGCACGCGGGCTGGCTCAGCGTAACGATGGGAGCGCCGCCGCTGGGGCCCAACAACCTGGCCTGGCTGGAGGCGGGCCTGGCGGCACTGGGGCATACGAGGGTGCCCGAGCCGATCAAATTGCAGTTGGTGATGAATCTGTCACTGTTCGTGATCGGCCGGGCCCGCCTGGCCGCGGAGATCGATCCCACCGACGAGGAGTCCGAAGGCGACTGGGGAATCCTCGAACGTGTCCTGGACCCCGAGCGTTTTCCCGCCCTCGCCACCGCCGCCCACGCCGGAGCCTTCGAACAGGACGAGGAGTTGTGGGCCGACCTGTTCTTCGATACCGGGCTGACGGTACTGCTCGACGGCTACGAGCGGTTGATCGCGTCCTATCGGTGACCACCCGGGCCCGGCCCGGGTGGTCCCGCTCAGACAGAGAGATCGCGGCGGAGTTTGGCGACGTGCCCGGTGGCGCGCACGTTGTACTGGGCCACCTCGATTCTCCCGTCGGAATCGACCAGGAAAGTGGAACGGATGACCCCGGTCACCTTCTTGCCGTACATGGTTTTCTCACCGAACGCGCCCCATTCGGTGAGCACCGTGCGGTCGGGATCGGAGAGCAGGGGAAAGTTCAACTGTTCGGCATCGCGGAACTTGGCGAGTTTGGCCGGCTTGTCCGGGGAGATACCGATGACCTCGAGCCCGGCGGAATTCAGCTCGCCGAGATTGTCCCGGAAGTCGCAGGCCTGTTTGGTGCAGCCCGGAGTGCTGGCCGCGGGGTAGAAGTACACCACGACCTTCCGGCCGCGGTAGTCCGCCAGCGAGACCTCGTTGCCGTCCGCGTCGGGAAGGGTGAAATCGGGTGCCCGGTCGCCCGGGGCGAGTCGATGGTTGTCGGTCATCCCCGCACCGTATCCGAACGTCGCGGCCCTCGAACCCGTACCGGCGCGGCGGCCGGTTCCGTGCCGTGCGCTGCGCCGCGCCCCGGTGCCCTGGGCGATCGGAGAGCGGCGGCGGCGTCCGCGGATACACTCGAGCCCGAACCCCGGCGCGATCCGGTGACAGCCGCGGCCGGGGTGATCACCGGCCGCCGGAGGACGCGGCAGACCAGGTACAGGAGGCGTGAAGGTGGCAAAGGATACCGAGCGGATCGAGCAGGAGATCGAGGCCGCGCGGGAGCGGTTGGCCAGCACCTTGGACGAGATCGCGGTGCGGGCCGATCCGCAGCGGATCGCCGAGGGCACGAAGCAGCTGGCGCTGGCCAAGGTGAACGAGCCGAAGGTGAAGTACACCCTGATCGGCGTGGGCGCACTGCTGGCGGGTGCGCTGCTGTTCAAGATCCTGCGCTGAACCGGGAAACGAGAACGCCCGGTGACAGAGGATCTGTCACCGGGCGTTCGTGCGCAGTGGGTCCGAATCAGACGGTGGGGCAAGCGAACCCGTCGCCGTCCGGATCCAGGTGGGGGCCGAAACCGGGCTCACCGCGGAAGATCGGCGCCCGACCCGCGGCGCGCGCTTCGTCACAGTTCTTGAAGGCGCCGCCGGCGGAGCCGGTCTGCGCCAGCTGCGACGATCCGGTGGCACCCAGCACGGCGTCGGCGGCCGAGGAACCGGTGCCGGCCAGAGAGGGCAGCGGGACCTGGATCGGAGCGGCGCTCGCGGCGGGAGCGGCCAGAAGAGTCAGCCCCGCGGCGGCGGCGCTGACATAGAGCTGGCGTACGTTCATGAAATCCTCTATGTCTGCTGGGGAGTGGATCTTGCGTTCGACAGGAGAACGCGCGGCTACCACTGTTGTGAGGGCCGGGGCGATTGTCAACTCGTATGGCCTGGATAAGACAGGAGAAATCGTCCGCGGGTTTGGGTAATCCCCGGATGCTGTGGTGTACCGCGCCGCAGTGGCGGCCCTGACTTGTGCCGAGGGCAGGATTCGCCGCGGAGAACACGTTGTGATAGGGATTCATGCTATGTCCGAGGCTCGTACTCAACTGCTGTTACTCGACCCACCCCGGGCCGGCCGGAGAAAGCGATAGGTCGGAGAAAGCGGTTGTTACGAATCAAGGACAGTGGCCGTAGCGAAGCGCCATCGGCGGCCACAGCCCGCTCCACTGATTATCGGCTCGACCTCGATGGACTCCGTGGAGTCGCGATCGCCCTGGTCGTCGCCTTCCACGTGTGGTACGGCAAGGTATCCGGTGGCGTCGACATCTTCCTGGTGCTCTCGGGGTTCTTCTACACCGGGATGCTGCTGCGGCAGGCGGAACGAACCGGCCGGGTCGCCCTGTGGCGGACAGCGGTTCGCACCGTACGCCGGCTACTGCCCGCGCTGATGGTGGTACTCGCCGTGGTGGCGGTGGTCACGGTGGCGGCGAGACCGTATTCGACCTGGGGCAATATGTCGGGTCAGGCGCTCGCCTCGGCCCTCTACTACCAGAACTGGTACCTGGCGGGCGCCGCGGAGAGCTATCTGGCCGCCGACCCCTCGGTGAGCCCGCTGCAGCATATGTGGTCGATGGCCGTACAGGGGCAGTTCTATGTGGCCATCGCGGTGCTGCTGGCGCTGATCACCTGGGTGTGCACGCGGCTCGGCCGCACCGGCGCCGTCCGGCCGGTGATCGCGGTACTGGCCGTTCTCCTGGGCGCCTGCTCCTTCGTCTACGCCACTGTGTCGATGACCGAATCCCAGGAATGGACCTATTACGACAGCGGCGCCCGCGCCTGGGAGCTGCTGGCCGGCGCGCTGCTCGCCGCGGTGCTGCCCTGGCTGCGGTTCACCGCCGGGCGGGCCGCCCGGGTGCTGCTCACCCTGATCGCGCTCGCCGGGTTCGAGGCGGTGCTGGTCTGCGGTCTGCTGTTCAACGGTGCCCGCCAGTTCCCGGGACCGGCCGCGCTGTTCCCGGTCGGTGCGGCAGTGGCCCTGATCATCGCCGGTATCCGCACCGAAACCGGCTGGCGGACCATCGTGACCCGGCTGCTCGGCACCCGCCCGATGGTCGAACTGGGCGCGATCGCCTATTCGCTGTACCTCTGGCATTGGCCGCTGCTCATCTACTACCTGGTGCAGACCGGGAAACCGCACGCCGGTCTGGGGGGCGGACTGCTGGTCATCGGGGTCTCGCTGGTACTGGCGGTGCTCACCAACAAGTTCGTGGAAGAACCGTTGCGCCTGCGTTCGGGCGGTACGGTGACGCTGCCGGTCTGGCGCCGGCGGATCCCGGGCGTGGCGGTGAGCCTCGTCGGCGTGCTCGTCTTCGCGGCGTGCGCCTCCTGGCAGATGGTGATCGCGCGGACCCCTTCCGAGCCGGTGGAAGCCCTGCCGGTGAACGAGTACCCGGGTGCGGAGGCGTTGTTCGCCGGCGCGGAGGTGCCGGTGGCGAAACTGCGGCCCTCGATCCTGGAGGCCTCCAGAGACCTGCCGGCGCCCACCCGCGACGGTTGTATCTCCGACTGGTTCAACAAAGAGGTGGTGACCTGCACCTACGGTGATCCGAACGGGTCGCGCACCATCGCGATGGTCGGTAACTCCCACGCGGAGCACTGGATGCCGGCCATGGACGCGCTCGCCCAGGTCCGCGATATCAAAGTCGTCGTCTACCTCAAGATGGGGTGCTCGCTCAATATCCGTGACGACGCGCAGTACCGCGGACTCGATATCTCCGATTGCCGCGACTGGTCCCGCGAGGTGATCGAACTGCTCGCCGCCGACCCGCCGGACTGGGTGTTCACCACCGCCACCGCGCCGATCTGGCCCAGCGGCGGCGATACGGTACCCGCGGAGTACCTGGATGTCTGGGCCGCGCTGGCCGAACGGGGCCTGAACGTGCTCGCCATCCGTGACACGCCCTGGCTGCGCAGCACCACCGGTATCCGTTACAGCGCCGTCGACTGTCTCGCCGCGGGCGGTGACAGCGCCACCTGCGGTATGCCCCGCGCGACGGCGCTGGCCCCGGTGAACCCCGCGCTGGCGCATGTGGCCGCGTTCCCCAATATGCGGCTGCTGGATCTCACCGATTCGGTGTGCGGTCCGGAGATCTGCCGGGTCGTGGAGGGCAATGTGCTCGTCTACCACGACGAACACCACCTCAGCGCGAGCTACGCGCGCACCCTGGCGCCCGAACTGGAGCGGCAGATCGGCTCGGCGACCGGTTGGTGGTGAACGTAGGGCCGGTGCACCGGTGCCGTCTGGGCGCGGTCCACGGGATCACTTCGATCGCGTGGACCGCGCCGGCCACGCGCCGCGGCCGGCGCCGGTTCACCACGGGGTGACCGGAGGCTTCACCCAGAGCAATTTCTCCTCCGTATGCGGCCGCCGGGCCGCCGGATGCGCGGGATGACGCGCGGCCCAGACGGCCTTGTCGTTCAGCAGTCGCGCCACCGACCGCCACGTCTCCTCGGTACTCGGCGGATTGACCCCGGCCGCGCGGGCGAGCTTGCGCCGCACCGGTCCGGCCAGCTCCAGCAGTTCGGACGCCGAGATATCGCGGTCCCACAGATACCCGGCCAGCTGCCGCGCTTTGGCGGCTCGACCGGCCTCCGCGGCTGGAGAATGCGCGTAATCGGCCATACACAAGTGTAAAAGTCCGGTGGAAGACCGTCCGCGGGAAGATCATCCGGCGGGGCGGGCACGCGCGGAGAGTCCGCTCGGGAGACGAAACGCGCGATGCCGCCCGGATCGGACGGCATCGCGCACCCACTTCGTTGTGGTTCCCGCCCCCTCTCGGCGGGTCTCCCGGCCGCGCCCCGTTGCGCGGTGGGATGTTCGTCGGCGCCGCGGTGTGCGGCGTCCGGGGGTCCGGGACGGCTCTGTCCCGGGATCGGCTGGTGCTCCGCCGACGCCTGCGGCGCCGCGGATCAACTCAGTAGGCGCCCCAGACGTTGTCCATGGAGCCGTACTTCTGGAAGGCGTAGTTGCAGGCGGCGGCGATATTGGAAACCGGGTTCCAGACATCGAACGCGGTGCCGGGCACGTGGTAGGCGGCGAAGGTGGGGTCGATCACCTGGAGCAGGCCCTTGGAGGGGATGCCCATGGCGGCATTGGAGTCCCACAGGTTGATGGCCTGGGGGTTGCCGGAGGATTCGCGCAGGATGTTGCGGTGGATCGCTTCGTAGCTGCCCGGGATACCGTGCTGCGCCATGATGTCCATGGCTTCGCGGATCCAGCCGTCGAGGTTGTTCGGGTAGGCCGGGGCGGGCGCGGGGACGGCTTCCGGGGCGGGCGCGGGTGCCCATGCGGTGTTCACATCGGGGACCACCTCGGGGGCGGGGGCCGGTGCCGGGATGGCTTCGGCCTGCACCGCGGAGGTGTCGGCAGCGGTCGTTTCGGTGGTCGCGGTGGCGACGGGGGCCTGCTCGGCGACCATGGCGATTCGGCTGGGCGCGCTGTCGTCGGCCATGGATACGGCGGAGGAAGCGGTCACGGCGACGATACCGGCCGTAGCGAAGGCGAAGCCCATGGCTTCACGCTTGGTGCGACGGTACAGGCTGGGGAAACGATGGCTAGGCATGATCGGATTCGGTTCCTTGCTCGGTCTCGGGATCCGGCCCGGTTCGGGCAGCACGGATCTACGGCGGCGGGCCGGGTGGCTCGCGACCGGAAAACATGACTGTGCTGTTGTCGGGTTTTGTTGTGTGACTCCGAACGCAGGCGTGGTTCGGGTCCGGAGGGCGCATGCCGCGGTACCGGGTGGTTTCCCGGGCCGCCGCGCCGGCGGAGCCCCACCAGGGGTGGAGACGAGTGGACTCGGATTCGGTTGTCGCGCTACCGTGGCGCCGTATGCGCCTGCGGACTTCTGGGATTGTTTCCAACCCGGCGTCCGCACTCTTGCGGATCAATCGAACCTCAGGTCGTTTCCGACCGGATCTCAGAATGGTCACGGTAGGTGAACGCCAGGTTAACGGATCCTGAGAAAGTATTGAGTGCGATCTTGAAACAGGAAATGAACCGGTTGCATACCCGCGACGACCTGGGGAAACATCTTTAAACCTTCTGTGATGTACCACACAGGATTTTTTGCCGACCACTGTGCATTTGTCTGTTCGTAATGGTTACGTGATGCGAAAATCCGTGTTTTCGCCTCGGTGACGAAATCTTCGGGCCCTACCGCAGCCGCCCGGCCCGGTGACTCCCCGGTGGAGTCCCAGGCGGCCGGATGGTGTGATGAATCGTGCAGGCCAGGTCCCGCCGTCGCCGGGGCGGGACCGATATCGGAAAGAGAGCCCGCCGATGCGCTCGACGACGAGTTATCCGCAGTTGTTCACCCCGCTCCAGGTGGGGAGCGTCACGCTGCGCAACAGGGTGGTCATGGGATCGATGCACACCGGTCTCGAAGACCGGGCCTGGGACGCCGACCGGCTGGCCGCCTATTTCGCCGAACGCGCCCGCGGCGGTGTCGGGCTCGTGATCACCGGCGGATACGCCCCCAACCGCACCGGCTGGCTGCTCCCGTTCGGCGCGAAACTGACCAACCGGACCGAGGCCTACCGGCATCGCCGGATCACCCGCGCGGTCCACGAGGCCGGCGCGAAGATCGCGTTGCAGATCCTGCACGCGGGCCGTTATGCGTACGTGCCGGGTAGCGTCTCGGCCTCCGCCATCAAGGCCCCGATCAATCCGTTCCGCCCCCGAGCGCTGTCCGATCGGGGTATCCGCCGGACCATCGACGACTATGTGCGCTGTGCCGAACTCGCGCGATTCGCCGGGTACGACGGTGTCGAGATCATGGGTGGCGAGGGTTATCTCCTCAATCAATTCCTGGCGCCGCGCACCAACGAACGTACCGACCGCTGGGGTGGGTCCGCCGAGAACCGGCGGCGGCTCGCCCTGGAGATCGTGCGGCGTACCCGCGCCGCGGTCGGTCCGGATTTCCTGATCGTATTCCGCTTGTCCATGGCCGAACTGGTCGAGAACGGACAGACCTTCGCGGAGATCCTCGAACTTGCCCGGGAGCTGGAGACCGCCGGAGTGAGCATCCTGAACACCGATATCGGCTGGCACGAATCCCGGGTGCCGACCATCGTCACCTCGGTGCCGCGGGCGGCATTCGTCGAGTTCACCGCCAAGATCACCGCAGCGGTCGGCATCCCGGTGTGCGCCTCGAACCGGATCAATATGCCGGAGATCGCCGAGGAGATCCTGACCCGCGGTGACGCCCAGCTCATCTCCCTGGCCCGCCCGTTGCTGGCCGATCCCGACTGGGCGAACAAGGCCGCGGCGGGCCGGGTCGATGAGATCAATACCTGTATCGCCTGTAATCAGGCCTGCCTCGATCACGCTTTCCGGCACAAGACGGTCTCCTGTCTGCTGAACCCCCGGGCGGGACACGAAACGACACTGACCCTGCTGCCCACCCGGCGCGCGAAACGTATCGCGGTGGTGGGTGCCGGCCCCGCGGGCCTGGCGGCGGCGGTGAACCTGGCCGAGCGTGGGCATCGAGTGGACCTGTTCGAAGCCCTCGACCGGATAGGCGGGCAATTCGATATCGCGCGCCGGATTCCCGGCAAGGAGGAATTCGACGAATCCATCCGGTACTTCACCCGGCGGCTCGACATCACCGGGGTGCGGGTGCATCTCGGCACACGGGCCACCGCGGCGGACCTCATCGCGGCGCGCTACGACGAGGTGGTCCTGGCGACCGGTGTGCGGCCGCGGATTCCCGATATCCCCGGAATCGATCATCCGATGGTGCTCTCCTACGCGGAACTGGTGCGGGACGAGAAACCGGTCGGCAAGCGTGTGGCGGTGATCGGTGCCGGTGGTATCGGCTTCGATGTGAGTGAATACCTCACTGTCGAAGGGCATCCCACCTACAAGCCGGACGAGTGGAAGCAGGAATGGGGTGTCGATACCGACGACGAACACCTGCGGGGGCAGTTGCGTGCGCCCCGACCGGCGCCGGCGGCACGAGAAGTGGTGCTGCTGCAGCGTAAGACGACGCCGTTCGGGAAAGATCTCGGGAAGACGAGCGGCTGGGTGCACCGGGCCGCGCTGAAGGCCAAGGGGGTGGAGCAGATCGGGGGAGTGAACTACGAGCGGATCGACGACGACGGTCTGCACATCAGCTTCGGGCCGAAGCGCGAACGGCCCCGGACGCTGCGCATCGATAATGTGATCGTTTGTGCCGGGCAGGAATCGGTACGCGATCTGGAAGCCGAACTCGACGCCGCCGGTATCCCGGCGCATCTGATCGGCGGCGCCGAGCTGGCCGCCGAACTCGACGCCAAACGGGCCATCGACCAGGGCACGAGGCTGGCCGCCCGGTTGTGAGGGGCACGGGTCCGGTCGATCGACCGGGCCGTAAACGACTTCCTCCGGCGGGACGGGCGCGGTAGGGTTTCGTCTCTGTGTTCGCGCGAGGTGGGGGGTGACCGTGCCGGCCGTTGCGGCCGATATCAGGGGGACGGCCGCGGTGTACCGGCGGCTGGTGGTGGCCGGATTCCGGCGGCAATGGCATTACAAGCTCGCCATGCTCGCCGGCCTGTGCACCAACAGTGTCTTCGGTTTCGTGCGGGCCGCGGTGCTGATCGCGGCACTCGAAGCCACCGGGGAGTTCGCCGGATACGACGCCGGAAGTATCGGCGCCTACGTCTGGATCTCGCAGGGGATGCTCGGCGCCCTGCAATTCCTGGGCGCGGAACTCGAACTCTCCGAACGGATCCGCACCGGGGACATCGCCATCGATTTCCTGCGGCCGGTCGATATCCAGCTGGGAAATCTCGCGTCCGACCTCGGCCGGGCCGCGTGCACGCTGATCCCCCGGGGTATCCCGAGCCTGCTGGTCGGCTGGCTCACCTTCGGGCTGGTATTGCCCACCACCCCGGAGTCCTATCTGCTCGGCGCGATCAGTCTGCTGCTCGCCGTCGCGATCTCGTTCCTGGCGCTCTTCGCGCTGACCACCGTCGGCTTCTGGGTGGTGGAAACGCGAGGTATCCGGGTCCTGTATCAGACCTGTGGCCCGTTTCTCGCCGGGCTGTTCGTCCCGATCCACACCTTCCCCGACTGGTTGCGGAGCCTCGCTGTCCGGACCCCCTTCCCTTCGATGCTGCAGACACCGGTGGATGTGCTCTCCGGGCGTGTGGTCGGCTGGGACGCTACGCGGCTGGTCGGTGCGCAGCTCTTCTGGCTGGTGGTGGTGGGTGTCCTGGGCCGGGTACTCCTGGCGGCCGGCCGGCGGAAGCTGGAGGTGCAGGGTGGTTGATACCGCGGTCCGGGAGCCGGAACGCCGTCCCGGCATCGCCGGTTCCCGTCTGGACCCCTATATCGCTGTGCTGCGGTCCCGGGTCCGGGCGCAGCGAAGCTATCGCCTCTCCTTCGTCAGTGATCTGATCGGCTCGACCCTGGTCGGAGTCGTGGAGTTCGCCGAGGTGTGGGTGGTGTTCCACAAGGCCGGGGTGCTGGGTGGCCTGGACATGGACGCCGCGTTGTTGCTGTTCGGTTTGAGCAACCTCGCCTTCGCGCTGGCCCAGCTGGCGTTCGGTCATCTGGACAAGCTGCCGAGCCTCATTCGGCTGGGTGTTCTCGACGTCTGTCATCTGCGCCCGCAGCCGGTGCTGCTGCAGCTGGTCACCAGCGATTTCTCCCTGCGGCGCCTGGCTCGGGCCACGGTGGCGCTGGTGGTGCTGACGGTCGGGCTGGTGCGTAACGATATCGACTGGTCGGTGAGCACGGTGGCCCTGCTCCTGGTGACGGTGTCGAGTGGAACGCTGCTGTTCGCGGCGCTGTTCGTGGCGGCGGCCGGTTGCCAGTTCTTCCTCATCGACGGCGCCGAACTGACCAACAGCTTCACCTACGGTGGTTCCTACGCCGCCACCCAACCGGTCTCGGTTTTCCCGACCCCGATGAAACTGCTCTTCTGCGTGGCGATACCGGTGGCCTTCACCGCCTATCTGCCGACGCTGGCGCTGCTGGACCTGCCCGGCCCGGCGGGTCTGCCGCCCTGGTCGGCCTGGTACTCACCGCTGGCGGCCTTGTGGACGTGGGTGCTGGCGTCGGTCCTGTGGCGTTTCGGGACCCGGCACTACCAGAGCGGCGGGGGATGACCACAGGAGGTGCGGCGTGACAGGCGCCGAGACGATCATCGAGGTGGACGAGCTGACCCGGCGGTTCGTCCGATACCGGAAGGGTCGCAAGCGGCTGCGGCCGCAGCGGGAGGCGGTCACCGCGGTCGACGCCATGACCTTCCGCATCGAGCGGGGCGCGGCGGTCGGCTATATCGGCGCCAACGGTGCCGGTAAGTCCACCACGATCAAAATGCTGACCGGCATCCTGGTCCCCACGTCGGGCACCGTGCGCACCTGTGGGCTGGAGCCCATCCGGCAGCGCCGGGAACTGGCAGGCCGGATCGGCGTGGTGTTCGGGCAACGCTCCCAGCTGTGGTGGGATCTGCCGCTGCGGGAATCGTTCACGATTCTGGCCGCCATCCACCGCCTGGATCCGGCGGCGGGGCGGGCACGTACCGCGGAGCTGGTCGAGCAGTTGGAGATGGCCGGCACCCTGGACACCCCGGTCCGGCAACTTTCCCTGGGGCAGCGGATGCGCGCGGAGGTCGCGGCGGCGCTGCTGCATTCACCGGAACTGATCATCCTCGACGAGCCGACCATCGGTCTGGATGTGCTGTCCAAACAGCGGCTACGGGAGTTCCTGCGCGCCGAGCGGGAGCGGCGCGGCACCACACTGCTGCTCACCACGCACGATATGGGGGATATCGAACGCCTCTGCGACCGAGTTCTGGTCGTGGACCACGGGCGTCTCGCCTACGATGGTTCGCTCATGGGCCTGGGGGCGACGGTGGGGGCGCAACGGGTGCTGGTCGTCGATCTCGCCGGACCGGCCCCGGAACTGAACGGGCTGTCGGACGCGGAGTTGGTGTCCTACGAGGCCGAGGGGATGCGGCAGCGGCTCGCCTTCGACTCCGAGGCCACCACAGCCGCCCAGCTCCTGGCCGAGGTTTCGGCCCGGGCGGCGGTGCGCGACCTCTCGATCGAGGAACCCGATATCGAGGACATCGTGCGCCGCCTGTACGAAACCACCCGGTGAAACGGCGCGGTGCCGGACCCCGTGGGATCCGGCACCGGCACCGTTCGCGCGGTGGTTCACATATCGGCGTTGCCGGCTTTCCACTCGGGCCACGGAATATTCCAGTCGCCCAGGCCGTCCACTCCGGAGAGGGTGCCGCCGACCGTGTTCTTCACGATCGCGATATCGCCGCGTTTGGCGTTGTGGTACACCCACTGGGCGTCGGCCGGGCTGAGGTTGAGACAGCCGTGGCTGGTGTTGGTATTGCCCTGCGCCCCGAGCGACCAGGGGGCGGAATGGAAGAAGATCCCGCTGTAGGACATCCGGGTGGCCCAGTCGACATCGGTGCGGTATCCGTCGGGGGAGTTCACCGCGACGCCGTAGGTGGACGAATCCATGACGATGTGTTCGTGGCGGTCCGCCAGGATGTAGATCCCGTTGTCGGTGGGAGTGTCGTTCTTCCCCATGGAGGTGGGCATCGTGCGGATGACCTGGCCGTTCTTCTCCACCGTCACCATCTTCGTATTGTCGTCGGCGGTGAAGACCATGGCGTCGCCGATCACGAAGTGCGAGTGGATGTCGTCCTGGCCGTAGAGCCCGTTGCCGAGATCCTTGCCGTACACGTTCACATCTATGGTCACCTTGGTGCCCGGCGCCCAGAAATGCTCCGGCCGCCAGCGGACCTCCCGGTTGTTCACCCAGTAGAACGCGCCCTCCACGGGGGGCTCGGTCTTGATCGTGATGGCGTCCTGGGCGGCCTTGCGGTCCGGGATGTTCTCGTCGAACTGGACCGCCACCGGCTGGCCGATCCCGACCACCTCCCCTTCGCCGGGGACCAGGTACGGCTTGGTGACGTTACCGGGCGCCGTGGTGGTGAAGCTCATACCGGCGGTGGATGCCCCGCCCAGGCCGATGGACTGCGCCTGCAGCCGGTAGGTCTTGCTGTAGCCGAGCGGTTCGGTGGTCGTCCAGCTACGGCCGTCCGGCGACAGCTGCCCGGCGACCGGTTCGTTGTCCGGGTTGAGCAGGGCCACTTCGGTGAACTGGCCGTCGGAGACCTCGAACTTCATCGGCTCGGCCGGCGAAACGCCGATATCGCCGTCCTTGACGGGGGCCACGAGTTTGGGCTTGATGAGCTCGGTGATCGGATTCCGGTCGATGGCGACTGTCCCCTCACTCGCCTCCGAGGACGAGCACGCGGATAACACCATCGCGAGTAATGTGATGATTACCACAGCTCCGACCGACCAACGGACCGGCCTGCGCCGATCACCTCTATGCATATCAACCCCGTTTCAAGTCCCGGCGCACCCGCTACGCGCCGACGGCTTCGGATCCGACCGATTACCAGCTCACCTCGACCCACCGCGGCGGCGGGATCGGTCGAGACCACGTTCAGCTATTCTGCCAGCCGCGCCGGAGTGATCCCAACCGTCGTAGTCCACTTCCGGCCCCGGTGGCTCACCTACTCATAGGCTTCGGCTCGTCCACCGTTACGGCGTCGGGAGGCTCACGCCCGCCCGACTGGCTATCGATTTCGCTTTCTCGGCCCAGGCCTGTTAATGTCTGTCCCGCACCGCAACAACGGGGCGCGCGCCATTAGCTCAATTGGCAGAGCAGCTGACTCTTAATCAGCGGGTTCGGGGTTCGAGTCCCTGATGGCGCACCGAAGGTCGTACATCTGTTACGACTATAGGGTTTTCGTTCGTCGCTCGTTCTCCGCGACAACAGATGTGATCAAGCCGCTATCTCGTCGTTCCTGGACCGTGGCACCGTAGTTCGCCGGTCCCGGTAGACGGCCGCTTCTCCGGATGGTTTTCCACTAGTCTGCGCGATATGAGCGAGGTGGACGCGCGGGTGGGGCGCGGGCAAGTGGCCGCATGGGGTCTGTGGGACTGGGGTTCGGCCGCGTTCCATGCCGTGATCGGGACCTTCGTCTTCGCGGTCTACCTCACCGATACCGTCGGCGATGATCTGCCCGGCGATATCTCCGCGAGTGCCTGGCTGGGCTGGGCGCTCGGCTTCGCCGGTTTGATCATCGCGCTGACCGCCCCGGTCACCGGGCAGCGCTTCGACGCCACCGCGAACCGCAAACGTTCGCTCGGGGTGCTGACCGCGCTGACGGTCGCCGCGATGGCCGCCATGTTCTTCGTACGAGACGATTATCACTATCTGTGGCTCGGCCTGGTGCTGCTGGCGTTCGGTACCGCCTTCGTGGAACTGGCCACCGTCCCCTACAACGCCATGCTGCGGCAGGTGTCCACCCCGCGGACGCTGGGCCGGGTTTCCGGGTTCGGCTGGGCGATGGGCTACTTCGGCGGGATCTTTCTGCTGCTGCTCTGCTATATCGGGTTCATTTCCGGTGACGGTCCGGAGCGGGGTCTGCTCGGGGTGAGCACCGAGGGCGGGCTGAACGTCCGGCTGGCGGTGCTGCTGGCCGCGGTCTGGTTCGCCGTATTCGCGTTGCCGGTGCTGTTCGCGGTGCCGGAGGTGCGCCGTACCGATGCCGTCCCCGGCGCGGCGAGTGTCGGTTTCCTCGCCTCCTACCGGGTGCTGGGGCGAGATCTGCGGGAGCTGTGGCTTCTCGACCGGCGGGTGATCTGGTTCCTGCTGGCCAGTGCGATCTTCCGGGACGGCCTGGCCGGCGTCTTCGCCTTCGGCGCGGTGCTGGCGGTGCAGGTCTACGGGCTCGGCGATTCCGATGTGCTGCTGTTCGGGATCGCGGCGAATATCGTGGCGGCGCTGGGTGCCATCGTGGCGGGCCGGTTCGACGATTCGGTCGGCCCCAAGCGGGTGATAGCCGTTTCGCTCGCTTGCGGGGTGGTGTGCGGAACGGTGTTGCTCTTCGTCTCCGGTGCCGCGATGTTCTGGGTGTTCGGGTTGGCGCTCACGCTGTTCGTCGGACCCGCCCAGGCCTCCGCGCGGTCGTTCCTCGCCCGTCTCACGCCGCCGGGGCGGGAGGGGCAGCTGTTCGGTCTCTACACCACCACCGGGCGGGCGGCGTCGTTCCTGGCTCCCACCCTGTTCGGGTTCTTCGTCTGGGCCTTCGGGACCGATCGGGCGGGTATCGGCGGTCTGCTGGTGGTTCTCGGCGCCGGGCTGATCGCCTTGCTGCTGGTACCGGCCCCGGATGAAACGGGGACCGAGGAGCCGGTCGCGGCGCCCGTGGCGTGAGTCAGGGTTTCCAGACGCCCATTCCCAGCGCGATGAGACGTATCTGCTGGATGGTGCGTTCGATGATCGACTGCTGGTCGCGCGGGGCCGCCGCCACGTAGTCGGCGATACCGTCGGTCACCGTCGCCACCAGTAGGTCGGCCGCTACCTCCAGATCGCCCGGGGACCAGGAATCCAGGGCCTGGATCCGGGACAGGTCCGCGACGAGTTCGCGCACGATCAGCTGTAGTTCCAGCGCGATGGCCGAACGCAACGCCGCGCTTCCGCCGCGCTGCTCGCGGATGAGGAATCCGTACAACTCCTGTTTACGGGCTACCTCGCCGAAGACGAACCGAACCGTTTCCGGCAGGCGGGCGTCGGGTGTCCGGCGCAGCTGGCGCAGGGCCAGACGCAATGCCTGGACACCCTCGTCGACGAGGGTGGCGCCGAGGTCCTCGAGCGAAGCGAAATGGCGATAGAAAGCGGTCGGCACGATACCGGCCGAGCGGGCGATCTCCCGCAGGCTCAGCGCGCCGAAACCGCGTTCGGCGGCCAGCGCCAGCGTGCCGTCGAGCAGCGCCTGCCGGGTGCGCTCCTTACGTTCGACTCGACTCGCCGCCTGGTCTGTCATTTCAGTGAGCATACAGCTGTTCACCATCCGCTCTTCTCCATCCTGTCGTCTGCGTCACACTAATTACTGGTTGACAGTCCCAGCGGGGCATCCGGCACACTAGTTTAGTGTACAGGCGTACACCGAAACGACCTCCCGTTTCGTGACGTGACCGACAGACAGGGACGGAGAACTGGCGATGGCGGCCCTTCTCGATCTGATGCAGACCCTGACCACCCCGCATCCGGTGGACCGGTACCTGGAATTGGTGCGCCCGATGCTCACCGTCCGTGATATGCGGGCACGCATCGTCGATGTGGACCGATCGGTCCCGGGAACCCTCACGCTGAGCCTGCGGCCGACCCGCCAGTGGGAAGGATTGCGCGCCGGTCAGTTCGTGCAGGTGGGAGTG
Source organism: Nocardia sp. X0981 (assembly GCF_977089955.1). NCBI lineage: Bacteria > Bacillati > Actinomycetota > Actinomycetes > Mycobacteriales > Nocardiaceae > Nocardia > Nocardia sp. X0981. Next base: position 2,808,083 of record NZ_OZ372435.1, read on the forward strand.
GTGATCGACGGTGTCCGTCACCTGCGCTGCTATTCCCCGGTGAACTCCCAGCACGATCCGAGACGCCGGCTGGACCTCACCCTCCGAGTGCACCCCGAGGGACTGGTGTCGCGGTACCTGCACGAGCACGCCCGGCCCGGTATGGTCCTCGACCTCGAACCGGCCTCGGGAGTTTTCCACCTCCCGGACCCTCGGCCGGAACGAGTGCTGTTGATCAGCGGCGGTAGCGGAATCACTCCGGTGCTGTCCATGCTGCGCACCCTCGCCGACGAGGGATACCGGGGCCCGGTGGTCTTCCTGCACTACGCGCGATCCCCGGAACTGGTGCCGTACCGCGACGAACTCGCCGAAATCGCCGCCGCCCACCCGAATATCGGTCTGGAGCTGTGCTATCCGGAACGTGACGGACGCGCCTTCGGCTACGACGAGCTCGTCCGGGTGGCGCCGTGGTTCGCCGACGCGCACACCTTCCTGTGCGGCCCGCCGCCGTTGATGGCAGCCGTCCGGGAACTCTTCACGGCCGAGGGACTCGGTGAACGACTGCACACCGAAGAGTTCGTCGCCTCGGCCGCACCCGTGGACACCGCGGACGTGCACGGGTCCACCACGTTCTCCGCCAGCGGGGTCACCGCGGACAACACCGGATCCTCTCTGCTGGAACAAGCCGAAGAAGCCGGCCTGAGGCCCGAGTTCGGCTGCCGGATGGGGATCTGTTTCTCCTGCACCTCGGTCCGGCGCAGTGGGTGCACTCGCAATCTGCGCACCGGTGAGCTGGAATCCGACCCCGACCAGCCGATCCAACTCTGCGTACAAGCCGCTGTCGGCGACGTGGACATCGCCATCTGACGTATCGACATCCGAATCAGGAGCAGCAGATGACCATTCTCACCGAAACCGCCGACGGACCTGTGGTCCTGTCGCCCGACCAGGTCGAAGAGATCGGCCGCACTCTGGACGCACTACGCGATCGCGTCGTCGCCGATCTGGGCGCCCGCGACCGCGAGTACATCTACAACATCATCAAGGCCCAGCGCGGGTTCGAAATCGCCGGGCGCGGGCTGATGTACCTGGGCTTCCTGCCACCGTTCTGGCTGGCCGGGGTGGCGGCGCTGAGTGTGTCGAAGATCCTCGACAACATGGAGATCGGCCACAACGTGATGCACGGCCAGTACGACTGGATGCGGGAGCCGAACCTCAACTCGCGCGTCTTCGAATGGGATACCGTCTGCCCGGCGGACCAGTGGAAGCATTCGCACAACTATTTGCACCACACCTACACCAACATCCACGGACGCGACCGGGATATCGGTTACGGCATCCTGCGGATGGACGAGGGACAGAATTGGCACCCGTACTACCTGGGCAACCCCCTCTACGCCTTTCTGCTCATGGTCTTCTTCGAGTGGGGCGTGATGTTGCACGACCTCGAAGCGGACAACATCGTCAAGGGCAAGCGCACCTGGGCGGAACTCAAACCGCTCATCCAGGGGCAGCTGCGTAAATCCGGGCGGCAGGTGCTCAAGGACTACATCGCCTTCCCGCTGCTGTCCGGCCCGCTGTTCCTCTCCACCCTGGCAGGGAACGTCACCGCCAATCTGGTGCGCAATCTGTGGGCGTACTCGATCATCTTCTGTGGCCACTTCCCCTCGGGTGTGCAGACGTTCACCGAGGAGGAGACCGCCGACGAGAGCCGCGGCGAATGGTATGTCCGCCAGATGCTCGGCTCGGCCAATATCACCGGCAGCCCACTGTTCCACATCATGTCGGGCAACCTGTCGCACCAGATCGAGCACCACCTTTTCCCGGATCTGCCGGCCAACAGGTACCCGGAGATCGCGCCGGAGGTGCGCGCGCTGTGCGAGAAGTTCGGGCTGCCCTACAACACCGGACCGCTCGGCAAGCAGATCGGCTCGGTGTGGCAGAAGATCTTCCAGCTCGCCCTTCCCCCGCGTGTCCTGGAGTCGAGGCTGGCCCGGTTCCTGCCCGCTGGGCTGCGTAAACGCGCCACGCCCGGTGTTATCGTGATGCGTCAGCAGAGTCCGACCGGAGTGGGCGTGTGATGATCGGCAAATTCGAGGCCAACAAGGATTTGATCCAGGAACTCACCTCCTCGGGCGCGCGCCGGGTCGGCAATATCGCCGGCATCATCACCGGTACGGTCGCGGAGGTGACCCGGGAGATCGGGGAATGGATCACCGACGCCATCGAGATGAACGAGGCCGCCGCGGCGGCCCGCCGCGATGCCGCCGCGGCGGCGGATCGTACGGGCGCCGATGCCGATCGGGAGGCGCCGGAAACCGCGGCGGAGGCGGAAACCGCTGTCGGCACGGCACGCCGGGCGGGGACGGTCGACGCCGATGTGGTGGACGCCGATATCGTCGAGCCCGAGGAGCACGAGAAGCGTCGCTGATCCGCCCCCGGAACCGCTCGGTGGGGTAACTCACACCGAGCGGTTTTCCATCGGCTACCCTCTCGTCTCGTGCCCGCCTACGTTTCCTCGCCGGAGCTCACCTTCGGGTTCCTGTTCGCTCTGGAGGACCCCGAGCGGATCGCGGAGGTGGTGCGCCGGCTCATGGAGAGCAAGACCGTCTCGGTCTTCCGGCTGGCCAGGCTCTCCGACGACGACGGCCCGCCCGAACGCTATGTGGTGAACTGGGCCGCCATTCCGCAGATCGCGATAACCACCACCGCGCCCGATCCGGCCGAACTGCGAGCCGATCAGGTGATGCTGGTCAATGCGTTCCTCGGCGAAAGCGGGGATGTGCGCCTCTATTCCGCGCAGGAGCAGCCACCCACATGACCCCGGTGCCCGCGGTATCCCCGTGACCGGTGGTGATCGTTCGTTACCGAACTGTAGCCTTGTTCCGGGGATGTGACCGGATGATGGGCAAGGAGTGGGCGCTGTGGAACATGTACTACGGCTGCTGATCGTTCTCGGGGGGACGCTGGCCGTGACGATCGCGATCGGCTGGGCCATAGACCGCGGACTGAAGTACTGGTCGTCCCGGCAGCCGAAGACCACGATTCCGAGCCTGTTGCGCCGGATGCAGCTGCCGTTGCAGCTCTTCCTCGGATTCGCCGCGCTGCGTATCACCTATCCCCTGGCCGAGCTGCGGCTACGGCAGGACGCGGTCGTCCTCAGCGTGCTGGCGACCATGGTCACCATGTCGGCGGTCTGGCTCGTGGTGCGGATCGTCGACGCGGTGGCCGACGGTCTGCTCAACAGCTACTCCCGCCGGGCCCGCGATCCGCGCCGGGTACGCCAGTTGAACACCCAGTTCACCCTGATCCGCCGGATCGCCAGCGCGGTGCTGGCGGTCGCCACCGCGGCGATCGCCATGCTCGTCCTGTTTCCCGAACTGCGGGTGCTGGGCACCTCGCTGCTCGCCTCGGCCGGCATCATCGGCATCATCGCCGGTGTGGCGGCGCAGTCCACGCTCAGCAACCTCATGGCCGGCCTGCAGATCGCGTTCGGTGATTCGGTGAAGATCGGGGACACGGTCGTGATGGAAGGGGAGATGGGCACCGTCGAGGAGATCACGCTGTCGTTCCTCACCATCCGCATCTGGGACGACCGCCGGCTGACGATGCCGGTGTCGTACTTCAACAGCAAACCGTACGAGAACTGGTCCCGGGGTGGTCCGCAGATGACCGGCACCGTCTTCCTGTACCTGGACCACAGCGCCCCGGTCGCCGAACTCCGCGCGCACCTCTACGAGTATCTGAGCGATCATCCGGACTGGGACGGACGCAGCTGGAATCTCCTGGTCACCGACAGCACCCCGACGGGTATCGAGGTACGTGCCTCGATGACCGGCCGCGATTCCGATGCCGTGTGGTCCCTACGCTGCGCTGTCCGTGAGGAGCTGATCGGCTGGCTCAACGAGAACCACCCCGGCGCGCTGCCCCGGTTGGCCGCGGTGGAAGGACTGGACGCTCCGGTCCGCTGAACGGGAAGGCGGTGCGGCGCGCCCCGCCTCCGGATCGGTATCGAAGGGATGTCGGTATCGCGCGAGTCCGGCGAAAAGGTGTGTCTCAGGTCACAATCGAGGTAAGGCCGAGCCGGTTCGATTCGGCCCGAAGCACCCCTCGAAGGAGCGTTGATCACGATGCCTGCTCCCGCCGGTTACCCGGTCCGTGTTCGCGGTGATCTGGACCCCGCGCTGTCGCGCTGGCTCTGGATCGTGAAATGGATCCTTGCCGTCCCGCACTACATCATCCTGTTCTTCCTGCACATCGGCTACGCGGTGGTCACAGTGATCGCGTTCTTCGCGATCCTGTTCACCGGCCGGTACCCGCGCGCGCTGTTCGACTACAGCGTGGGCGTTATCCGATGGACGTGGCGGGTCGGCTTCTACGCTTGGTCACCGGCCGGGACGGACAAGTATCCGCCCTTCTCCCTGGCGAGTGACGACACCTACCCCGCTGATCTGGACGTGGATCACCCGCAGACCCTGCATCGCGGCCTGGTGCTGGTCAAGTGGTGGCTGCTGGCGATCCCGCACTACCTGGTCATCGGTGGCCTGACCGGTGCCGCGTGGGTGGTGAGCTACGACGACGACGGCGGCAGCCCCGCCAGCGCCATGGGCGTACCGCTCATCGGTGTGGCCACCCTGGTCGCCCTGGTCGGGCTGCTCTTCGTGGCCCGCTATTCACAGGGCCTGTTCGATTTCGTGATGGGTATCAACCGGTGGATGCTGCGGGTGCAGGTCTACACCTCGCTGTTGCGCGACGAGTACCCGCCGTTCCGGCTGGACCAGGGCGGCCGCGAAGAGGCACCGCCGGCGGCCGATCCCGGGAAACCCACCGCCTGAGCCGTTCCGGCGCACGAAAAAGCCCGGGGACCGCAGGTCCCCGGGCTTTCAGGGTGAGTGACGGGACTCGAACCCGCGACAGCCAGGATCACAACCTGGTGCTCTACCAACTGAACTACACTCACCATCGCCGGTTTTGCACCGGCGGCCTAGATAGTAGCGCGTCTACCCCTTCGTTAGCTAATCGGTTTCCGGTGTGGCGTTGACCTGGGCGGATTCGGCCGCCCGGGCGCTCACCGCGGCGGCCACGGCGGAAATCTCCGCTGTGGAGGGGCCGGGGGCGGGAACGAAGGCGGTGCGCCGGTAGTACTCCAGCTCCCGGATCGATTCGCGGATATCGGCGAGGGCGCGGTGGGCCAGACCCTTCTCCGGCTGTCCGAAGTAGATGCGGGGATACCAGCGACGGCACAGTTCCTTGATCGAACTCACATCGATCATCCGATAGTGCAGGTGCTGGTCGAGGCGCGGCATATCCCGGGCGATGAAACCCCGATCGGTGGCGATGGAGTTACCGGCGAGCGGTACGACGCCCGCGGTGGGCGCGTACTGCTGGATGTAGTCGAGTACCTGCTGCTCGGCCTCGGCGAGAGTGACGGTGGAACGGCGCACCTCTTCGGTGAGGCCGGAGCGGCCGTGCATCTCGGCGACCACCTGCGGCATGGCGGCGAGCGCGTCGTCGTCGGCGTGGATGACGATATCCACACCGTCCCCGAGGACGTTCAGATCACTGTCTGTCACCAGGGCGGCCACTTCGATCAGTTTATCGGTGACCAGGTCGAGCCCGGTCATCTCACAATCCATCCACACCACTAATTTGTCGGACACTCGCATAACCCTAATCAGCCGAGCTCTCCGCCAGGTGGATTCGTTACCCGACCGGTTCGGGAGCGGTTCCGTGGCGGTGCGCTGCTCACCCGCCGAGCTTCTTGTAGAAGGCGCCCGCGATCGGTGCGGTGACCGCCCGGGGGCCGTAGTTCCCCGCCGCGCTCATACCCTTGCCGATCAGGCCGGGAACAACCCGCATCTTGTTGCGGGCCAGCGCGTCGATCGACAGGCGCGCGGTGTACTCGGAGGAGACCCAGAGGAAATCCGGGACCATCCGGTCGACGAGGGAAGCTTCCTCGGGGTCGGGGGTTTCCGTGCGGACGGGTCCGGGTGCGAGCAGAGTCACATGCACTCCCGTTCCCTTCAGCTCGCCGCGGAGGGATTCGGTGAAGGTGTTGGCGAACGCCTTACTGGCCGCGTAGGTGGTGTTGTTCGGGATGGGCATATTGCCGGCGGCCGAACCACTGACCAGAATTCCCCCGGCACGGCGGTCCAGCATGGCGGGCAGTACCGCGAGGGTCAGTTCGTGGACCGCTACGGCGTTGAGTTCCAGCTGGGCGCGTTCGTAGGCGGGGTCGAGGCCGGCGATCGGGCCGAAGGTCGCGATACCGGCGTTGTTGCACAGGATCGAGATATCGCGTCCGGCCAGTTCCTCGGTCAGCGGTTCGCGCTGGGCCCGGTCCGCCAGGTCGACGGCGCGAACCTCCGCGGTGATCCCGTGAGCGCGGGTGAGCCGGTCGGCGAGATCGTCGAGCAGTTCGCCGCGCCGCGCGACGAGAAGGAGCGAGTAGCCGCGGCGAGCGAGTTCCGCGGCCAGTGCGGTCCCGATACCGGAGGAGGCCCCGGTGACGACGGCACGGCTGTCGGCGGTAGGCGAAGGCAAACCCATTCCGCCACCCTAGGGCAGGCCGGTCACCGCGGCGGCCGACCGGCCCGGAAGCGGCGGGTACGCCCCGCGGTTCGCCGGATATCGCGCAGCACGATGTGTTTGGTGTCTCTCGACATGGGTACCCCCACTCCGACTGGCCCGAACAGCTCAGTCGGGTGGGTGGAGCGCCCCCGGCAGGAATCGAACCTGCGACCTAGGGATTAGAAGGCCCTTGCTCTATCCAACTGAGCTACGGAGGCAGTGGTTCCACCATGGCGGACAACGGCCGCGCTGTCCAGCCGAAAAGTTTAGCGATCGATGAGATCGTGTGATTTGCGCTGCCCGGGTAACGGCCCCGCCGGGCCGAACGGCGTTCGCCGAACTACCCTCGAACCTATGTCCTCAGCCCAGGCTCCTGCCATCGAACCCGCCACCGCGGCCGGGCGGCCGGGCGGCACGGCGGTCCTCACCACCGTGCTCACGGTGGTCGCGGCGGCATCGGCGGGGCTGGTGTCGATCCTCGTGGTGGGGCTGTCGGCCGCCGAGGCGCTGAGCCTGCTGGGCATTCCCGATCCCGGCCCCCTCACCACCTACGGGCTACCCGCCGTACGAGCGCTGGCGGATCTGTTCGCGGCCTTGACAGTGGGCTCGCTGCTGTTCGCGGCCTTCCTGGTGCCGCCGCAGCGCAGCGGACTCCTCGACACCGGCGGTTACCGCGCGGTGCGCCGGGCATCGGGCCTGGCGGCGGCCTGGGCCGTCTGCGCCGCACTGCTGGTACCGCTGACCGTCTCCGACAGCACGGGCCGGCCGGTATCGGCGATCCTGGCGCCGCGGGATCTGTGGGGAGTCGTCGACGATATCGAGCTGGCCGGAACCTGGCGGATCACCGCGATCGCCGCGCTGATACTGGCGGTCGCCTGCCGGCTGGCACTGCGGTGGGGCTGGACACCGGTCCTGTTCGCGGGGTCGGTCGCGGTGATGATGCCGCTCGCGCTCACCGGGCACTCCTCCTCGGGCGGCTCCCACGATGTCGCCACCAACAGCTTGATCCTGCATCTGATCGCCGCCGCGGTGTGGGTCGGCGGGCTCGTCGCGGTGCTCGTGCACGCGCTGCGCGACGGTAGGCATACCGCTCTCGCGACCCGGCGTTTCTCGGTGGTGGCGGCCGTCGCGTTCGTTGTCCTCGCGGTGAGCGGAGTGGTGAACTCCTGGGTGCGGGTGCCCTTCGACGAGTTGTTCACCAGCACCTACGGACGCCTGGTGCTGGCGAAGGTCGCCGCTTTGGCGGTGCTGGGCGTCATCGGCTGGTTCCAGCGGCGCGCCGCCCTCCCCGCCCTGACCGCGGATCCGGCGGACCGCCGCGCGCTGATCCGGTTCGCGGGTGTGGAAACACTGATCTTCGCCGCCACCATGGGACTCGCGGTGGGGCTCGGCCGGACTCCACCCCCGCCCCCGGCGAGCGTGCCGACACCGGTGGAGGTGGAACTCGGCTATCTGCTCGACGGGCCACCGACCCTCGCGCGGCTACTGTTCGACTGGCGATTCGACCTGATCTTCGGCACGCTCGCCATCGTGCTGGCCGTGCTGTATCTGCTCGGAGTGCGCCGGCTGCGGGCCCGGGGGGACAGCTGGCCGGTGGGCCGGACCGCGGCCTGGCTGCTGGGATGCGCCGTCCTGCTGTTCACCACCTCCTCCGGGGTCGGCCGGTATGCGCCGGCGATGTTCAGCGTGCACATGGGGGCGCATATGGCGCTGTCGATGCTGACCCCCATCCTGCTGGCCCTCGGCGGGGTGGTGACGCTGGCGTTGCGGGCCCTGCCGCCCGCCGGCCGTGCCGGGGCGCCGGGGCCGCGGGAATGGATCCTGGCGGCCGTGCACAACCCGGTTTCGCGTTTCCTCACCCATCCGATCGTGGCCTCGGTACTGTTCGTGGCCGGGTTCTACGCCCTCTACCTGGGCGGAATCTTCGATACCTTCGCCGACTCCCATACCGCGCATCTGCTGATGAACCTGCACTTCCTCCTCAGCGGGTACCTCTTCTACTGGGTGGTGATCGGGATCGACCCCAAACCCCGCCCGGTGCAACCCCTCACCAAACTGGCCATGGTTTTCGGTTCGCTGCCGTTCCACGCCTTCTTCGGCGTGGTGCTCATGGGGATGAGCACCGTGCTCGCCGGTTGGTTCTATCGCAGCCTCGACCTGGGCTGGCACACCGATCTGCTGGGCGACCAGCGCACCGGTGGCAGCCTGGCCTGGGCCAGTGGCGAGGTACCGCTGGTGGTGGTGATGCTGGCGCTGCTGATCCAGTGGTCACGCAGCGACGCGCGGCTGGCCCGCCGTACCGACCGCGCCGCGGAACGCGACGACGACGCGGAACTCGCCGCGCACAACGCCATGTTCGCCGAATTGGCCAAGCGAGATCGGGCAGTAGGTAGATGACCGAGCAGAAAACCCCGCTGAGCCCCGTGCATCCGTTCCGCCGTCTCTACCGGTCGGATGTGCGTGCGGCGCGTCGGCGCCTGGGCAGGTACATCCGCAAGACGCCGGTGTTCCACACGACGGTGTCCGGCCCGTCGGGTCCGGTTCCGGTCACGTTGAAGCTCGAGTACCTGCAGCACGGCGGCACCTTCAAGGTGCGTGGTAGTTACAACGCGCTGCTGGCGGAGCGGGTGTGCCCCGAACACGTGGTGATCGCCTCGGGCGGGAACGCCGGTATCGCGGCGGCACTGGCGGCCGCCGGTATGGGGAAGACCTGCACGGTCGTCGTGCCGGAGACGGCGCCGCACACCAAAGTGGCGGCCATGTGGTCGCACGGGGCCGAGGTGCGCTGGCACGGCACCACCTACGCCGAAGCGTACGAACACGCCTGCGAGCTCACCACCGAACGGGGCGCGCTGCAGTTGCACGCCTACGATCTACCCGCCGTGGTGGCGGGGGCCGGGGTGATCGAACTGGAGCTCGAGGAGCAGGTACGCGGCCGGCCCCCGGTGCTGGTCGCGGTGGGGGGCGGCGGTTTGATCGGCGGTATCGCGGCCGCCGGTGGCCGGCGCCGCGAGATCGTCGGAGTCGAACCCGAGGGCATCCCCACACTGCATTCGGCGCTGAAGGCGGGCGAGCCCGTGGACGTGGGGGTGTCCAGTATCACCGCCGATGCGCTGGGGGCCACACGGATCGGCGAGATCTCCTTCGACGTCGCCCGCCGCTACGGGGTGCGCTCGGTACTGGTGACCGACGAGGCCATCACCGATGCCCGCAACTATCTGTGGCGGGAGTTCCGGATCGTGGTCGAACTGTCCGGTGCGGTGGCGCTGGCGGCCATTCTCAGCGGTGCCTATGTCCCCCGGGAGGGCGAGCGGCCCGTGGTGGTGCTGTGCGGAGCCAATACCGAACTGCCGGTGCTCTGATCCGCCGGCGGAACACCGCTGTGCTCGACCGGGATACCGGCTGCGCCGGGCTGCCTCGGCTCGTGCCGGTGTGCCCGGAACTCCGCGGGCGATCGCCCGGCAACCCGGGTTCGCCCCGGCCGCGTGTCACCGACCGCGGATGAAGTGCCCGGATCGGCTCTCGGCCACCGTATTTCCCCATCCGGCCGACGTGGTCCGGATTCCGGTATCGGCACCGGTCGGCCCCGGTTCCCGTCCCGGTACGCCGGTCGCTCGGGCCGGAAGTACCGCTGTCTCCCCGCATCACCGCGGGACCGGACCCGGATTTCGCCGTCGGACCGGTCGGCACGTACCGCGTTCGCGGTGCTTAAACTCGTAGTCGTGCAGCAATCTCTCGCGACAGTGTTCGTCGGTCGCGATACAGAGGTCGAGACGCTGCTGTCACTCGGCCGTGCCGCCGCCGCGGGGCAGGGCGGCGCGGTGCTGGTGGAAGGCGAAGCCGGTATCGGCAAGACCGCCCTGCTCGACGCCGCGGTCCGGCGCTTTCCCGAATTCGGATTACGGGTACACAGCGGGGGAGCCAAACAACTCCAGCGGGATGTACCGTTCGCCGCGGTGGGGTCGTGGCTCGCGTCCGCCGCGGAGCGTGCCGGTATCGATGCCGATCCGATCCGGCTACTGCTCGGCGGCGCGCCCAAAGCCGGCGGTGCCGCCGCGACCCACGAATTCGCTCTCGCCGAGCTACTGCTGCAGCACATCACGGACTGGTGCTCGGCCGGGCCGGTCGCGCTGATCCTGGACGATATCCACTGGGCCGACCGTTCCAGCCTGGCGGTACTGCACCGTCTGTGCACCGTGGCGAGCCGGCTGCCGCTGCTGCTCGTCCTGGCCACCCGGCCGCTGCCACCGGAACCGGCGTTCGAGGCGTTGAGCTCCGCACTCTCCGCGGGTGGCGCCATCACCGTGCGGGTGAACGCACTGCCCAGCGCGGCGGCGGCGACCATGGTGCGACGGCTGGTCGGCGATGCCCCGCGGCCGTCCCTGCTGCGTCAGGTCGCCGGCGCCGAAGGTCATCCGCTGCACATCACCGAGCTGGTGGCCACCTCGATTCACGATGCGGCGCTCGCGGATACGGAGTTCGCGACGGGAGGTGATTCCACCGGGCGATCACCCGATTCGCTGGCCGAGGCGATCTGGCGGCGGCTGGGTTTCCTCTCCCGGTCGACCCGCAACATGTTGCCCATGGCCGCTGCCCTCGGCCCCACGGTCGATGTGGTGGAGCTGGCCGCGGTACTCGACAGCCACCTCATGGAGGTGTGGAGCGCGGTCACCGAGGCGGTGGATGGCGGCCTGCTCACCAAGGTCGACTCCGAACTGGTCTTCCGGCACGACCTGATCCGCGACGTCCTGGCCGACCGGTTGCCCGCCTCGTTGCGTTCGGATCTGTTCCGCCGGGCCGGGCGGGTGCTGCAGACCACCGGTGCGCCGATCGAGCGGATCGCCTACTACCTGGCGATGAGCGAACAGGAACTGAGCACGGCCAGCCTGCGGTGGTTGCTCTCGGTCGCCGACGAGCTGATCGTGCGGGCGCCGGAACTGGCCGTACGCCTGGTCACCAGGGTGACCGACCTCGCCCGGCTCGACGGTCCGACCCGCGCCGCGATACTGCGGGCGCGGACCCGCGCTCTGCTGTGGAACGGGCGCGCGATCGAGGCCGAAGCCGCGTTGCGGGTGGAGCTGCGATCGCGCCGGGAACACGGCAGGGATCCCGCACTGCGGTGGCTGCTGGCCCAGGTGTGCCACGCCCAGGGCCGGCTCGCCGAGGCGGTACTGGTCGCCGAGACCGCGCTGAACACATTGGATCTCGACGATGCCGACGCGGCCCGTTTCCTCGGGTTGTGCGCCTTGGACAATTTCTTCCTCGAACGGTTCGCCGAGGCCGAAGAAGCCGGCCGGCGCGCGGTCGAAATGGGTAGAAGGTCGGCGAATTCGCTGGCCACCGGGTACGGGCTGATGACGTTGGGAGCGGTGCGCTACACGCGCGGGCGTCTCGACGAGGCCCTGGAACTGAGTACACAAACGCTCGAGGTGCTGCGGGACGGCGCGGGGTCGGACCAGATCGATCCCTATGTGCTCTACGCGCACTGCCTGATCGAACTCGACCGTCCGGCCGCCGCCGAAGAGGCGCTGATGACCGCGATCGGCCACAACCGCCGGACGCACGGGGTGTACCTGGCCCCCAACCTGCTGGCCAAGGCCCGCTTGTATCTGCTGGCGGGGCGATGGGACGAGGCCGTCGCCGAATGCGAGGCCTGCCTCGAGGCACCGGATATCCTCGGTTATGCCCCGGTCGCCCACGCCCTGACAGCACTGATCACCATTCATCGTGGCGCGGCCGTAACCGCTTCCACCGACCTCGCCGCCCCGGATGATCGGTTGGGCAGCGCGGGCTACGCGTTCATGCTGCCGTGGGTCACCGCGCTGGTCCACGAAACCCGGGGCCACCCCGACCGGGCGCTGCGTGAGCTAGTCCGGGCCCGGGAGCGCCTTGCGGGCGGTATGAGTTCCTCCACCCTGCACTACATATTTCCCGATATCGCTCGCCTGGCGTTCGACGCCGGCGCGGAGGACGCCCTGCGGGATGTGCTGCTGGCGGCCGAGGAACTGGTGGCCGGTCAGGTAACGGCGTCCCGGACAGGAATCGCGTTACTGTGCCGGGGGCTGGCCGAACACGATCCGGAACATCTCTACGCCGCCGCGCGGGCCTTCGAGCGGTGCGGGTGGCCGCTCCACGAGGCCCAGGCCCACGAGAACGTCGCGGTTCTGCTGGGCGCGAGCGGGCGTGGTCGCGAGGCGCGGGAGGCATTGGAAACCGCGATCCAGCTCTACACTCGTCTCGGCGCCTCCTGGGATTGCGCACGGGCCGCCGCCCGGGTCCGGCGATACGGGATCCGCCGGGGAGTGCGCGGTCCGCGGAACCGGCCGAAGACCGGCTGGGCCTCGCTGACCGAGACCGAACGCGCCGTCGCGTTGCAGGTGGCGGAGGGCTGTTCCAACGCCGATATCGCGGCGCAGATGTTCCTGTCGCGCCGCACCGTGCAATCGCATGTGTCGAGCATTCTCGGCAAATTGGGGCTCCGGTCGCGGCGGGAGATCGCCGCGGCCATGCCCGCCACCCGGTGAGGACTCCCGGTTCGCGAGCGGTGAGCCGATGATCGGGCGGGCATTCATCCACAGGTTCGTGGCCGGGACGAGTTGTCCACAGATTCCGTTCCAGCCGGTCACCGCGGTGCCGGAGGGGTCACGATGGGTGAGTTCCCGGATCGCGGGGCGCTCGCCCGGAGACACCGGGCACAACGAAGGGGGCGGATATGTACGAAACAGTGGCGACAGTGGTGGGTACCGTGGTGACCGAACCGGTGAAACGCGATCTGCCGAGCGGGGAGCAGATGATCAGCTTCCGGCTGGCCAGTACCGCGCGGCGACTCGATCGCGAATCCGGCGAATGGGTGGACAATGGGATGCTGTTCCTGAGCGTGAGCTGCTGGCGTCGGCTGGTGGCCGGGGTCGACGCCTCGATCCGGCGGGGGGATCCGGTGATCGTGCAGGGGCAGCTGCGGTCGAACGAATACCGCACCCGGGACGGCGCGGAACGCCGGGATCTGGAGATGCGGGCGCATACCATGGGGCCTGATCTCAGCCGGTGCACCGCCCCGGTGGTGTCCCGGCGGGGTGGGCATTCGCCGACGTCCGGGAATATTTCCGGCGCCGCGGGCGCTGGGTCTGCCGGTATCGGGGAGGCGGGGGAGCAGGACGATCCGATGGCGGAGCCGTCGGGGCGGGTCGTGGAGCCCGTGAGTACCGACGTGTGAAACCACAGTGATGTTCGACGGATAGGGTGATCGCTATGGCTGAGTTCATCTACCAAATGAAGAAGGTTCGGAAGGCGCACGGCGATAAGGTCGTGCTCGACGATGTCACCTTGAACTTCCTTCCCGGCGCGAAGATCGGCGTGGTCGGTCCCAACGGCGCCGGTAAATCCAGCGTGCTGAAGATCATGGCCGGATTGGACCAGCCGAACAACGGCGAGGCCTTTCTCGCGCCGGGCGCCAGCGTCGGGATCCTCCAGCAGGAGCCCCCGCTGAACGAGGAGAAGACGGTCCGCGGGAACGTCGAGGAGGGCCTCGGCGAGATCAAGGTCAAACTCGACCGGTTCAACGAAATCGCCGAACTCATGGCCACCGATTACTCCGACGAGCTCATGGATGAAATGGGCAAATTGCAGGAGGATCTGGATCACGCCGACGCCTGGGATCTCGATTCCCAGCTCGAGCAGGCCATGGACGCTCTGCGCTGCCCGCCGCCCGACGAGCCGGTCACCAACCTGTCCGGTGGTGAGCGGCGCCGGGTGGCGCTGTGCAAACTGCTGCTGAGCAAACCCGATCTGCTGCTGCTGGACGAACCGACCAACCACCTCGACGCCGAGAGCGTGCTGTGGCTGGAGCAGTTCCTGGCGCAGTACCCCGGCGCCGTCCTGGCGGTCACCCACGACCGGTACTTCTTGGACAATGTCGCCGGCTGGATCCTCGAACTCGACCGTGGCCGGGCCATCGGCTACGAGGGCAACTACTCCACCTATCTGGAGAAGAAGGCCGAACGGCTCGCCGTACAGGGCAAGAAGGACCAGAAGCTGCAGAAGCGGCTGAAGGAAGAACTCGCCTGGGTGCGCTCCGGTGCCAAGGCACGGCAGGCCAAGAACAAGGCGCGGCTGGGCCGGTACGAGGAGATGGCAGCCGAGGCCGAGAAAATGCGGAAGTTGGACTTCGAGGAGATCCAGATCCCGGCCGGCCCACGCCTGGGCAGCGTCGTGGTGGAGGTCGAGCACCTGGACAAGGGTTTCGGCGACCGTCAGCTGATCAAGGATCTGTCGTTCACCCTGCCACGTAACGGGATCGTCGGCGTCATCGGTCCGAACGGCGTCGGTAAGACCACTCTGTTCAAGACGATCGTCGGACTGGAAGCGCCGGACAGTGGCACGGTGAAGGTCGGCGAGACGGTCCAGCTGAGCTATGTGGATCAGACCCGTGCCGGTATCGACCCGAACAAGACGGTATGGCAGGTGGTCTCGGACGGTCTCGACTACATCGAGGTCGGTCAGCAGGAAATGCCGTCGCGGGCCTATGTGAGCGCCTTCGGCTTCAAGGGCCCCGATCAGCAGAAGCCGGCCGGTGTGCTCTCCGGTGGTGAACGCAACCGCCTGAACCTGGCGCTCACCCTGAAGCAGGGGGGCAACCTGATCCTCCTCGACGAACCGACCAACGACCTGGACGTGGAGACCCTCGGGTCGCTGGAGAACGCGCTGGAACAGTTCCCCGGCTGCGCCGTGGTCATTTCCCACGACCGGTGGTTCCTGGACCGCACGTGTACACATATCCTCGCTTGGGAAGGTGACGCCGACAACGAGGCCAAGTGGTTCTGGTTCGAAGGCAACTTCGAAGCATACGAGGCCAACAAGATAGAACGTCTCGGTCCGGAAGCCGCACGGCCGCACCGAGTGACGCATCGCAAGCTGACTCGCGGGTAACGCCACGGAATTTTTCCTGCTAGACGGGTGCGGGACTACCCTCGGTTCCGGTGTCGGTGTGTCCGAGAAAACCGCATTCAAGGGAGTGGGAAATGACGGTCTCGTCCGAATTGGCCAGCGAGGCATGGATTGCCGGATTGCCGGAGGGTCTACGTGCCGGGCTCGATGCGCTGGAGACCGGTTATTTCCGGCATGTCGAGACCGAGGACACCGACTGTGAGATCACCGCACCCACTCCCACTTTCCTGGCCCATCTGAAGCTGGCCCTGACCCGGCAGCCGGGTCAGGGCCTGGTACGCGCGCATCACCCCGACGACGGCTCCGGGCTGGGTGCCGCCCTGCAGATCGTGACCGACGATATGCCGATGCTGGTCGATTCGGTGACGGCACTGTTCACTCGGATGGGCGGCACCATCAGCGAAGTCATCCATCCCATCTTCACGGTGCGGCGGGACGACGACGGCCGGCTCGTCGAGGCCCGTCAGCACCAGGCGGATGAGAGCCGGGCCGATGACTCCGGTATCCACGAATCCTGGATCCACCTGCAATTACATCCGGCGACGAGTGCGGAACTACTCGCCGAGATCGTCGCGGCCGTACCCGAGGTCATCAGCGATGTGCGCCAGGTCAGCCGGGATACCGAAGCCATCCACGCACTGCTGCACCAGCTGGCGGACGGGCTGGACCGTACCGGCGATTCCGCCGCGGCGGCCGAAGCCGATATCGAGCCCACCGATTGTGCCCGGTTGCTGCGGTGGATGGCCGCCGGTAATTTCACCGTGCTCGGGTACGCCCGCTACCGGCGCGAACCAGGAGACTCGGTGCCGGTGCTGGTCGCCGATTCGGCTCTGGGCGTACTGCACCCTGGTACCGGGAGCGGTTTTCAGGTGCCGGTCAGCCCCGGTGAACGGCCGCTGCTGCGGATGACGCAGGGCCTGGCGCCGGTGACCATGCAGCGGGCCGTCTACCCCTACTTCATCGGTGTGGCCGATCTCGACAGCGCGGGTGAAGTGCGGGGTGAGCATCTTTTCATCGGTGTTTTCACCGTGACCGCACTGCACGAGAACGTCCTGGACATACCGGTGGTGGGCCAGCGGGTGCGTTCGGCCATCACGGGCAGTGGCTTCGAGCTCGACTCGTTCTCCGGCCAGGCCATGCTCGAAGTGATGCAGGGCTTCCCGCGGTCGGAACTGTTCTCCTCCGATGCCGCGACCCTGCGGCGCACCGCGGCCGCGGTACAGAATGTGGGATTGCGCCGCCAGGTGCGGTTGTTCCTGCGAGTGGACCCCTACGGCCGGTTCGTCACCGCGATGGTGTATCTGCCGCGGGATCGCTACACCACCGCGGTGCGGCTGGAGATGCAGGAAATCCTGGTTCGCGAACTCGGCGGCGCCTCCATCGACTACTCCGCGCGCGTGAGCGAAAGCGAGCTCGCCAGCGTGTATTTCACCATCCGGATGCCGGACGCCGATACCACCGAACCGGTTCGGGTGTCCTCGGCCGAGGCGATCTCCGATACCGAGCGGCTGCGCATCCAGCATCTGCTCGCCGAGGCCAGCCGCACCTGGGACGACCATCTCAACGACGCGGTGAGTTCCTCGACGGTGCTGGATCCGCGTATCGTGCGCCGCTACTGCGAGGCGTTCCCGGAGGGGTACAAACAGGATTTCACCGCTCGCCGTGCGCTCGCCGATATCGACCGCCTCGAGCGGCTGGCCCCCGGCAGTATCGATCAGCACCTGTACCGCACCGCCGAAGCGCCCGCCGGATCCTGGCGCTTCACCCTCTATATCGGCGGCGGCGGTATTTCGCTGAGCCAGGTACTGCCCGTTCTGCAGAGCCTCGGTGTCGAGGTGGTCGACGAGCGTCCGTACCGGATCCGGCGGGAAACCGACGGCGAGGGTGTAGCCGAGGAACGCTGGATCTACGATTTCGGTCTGCTGGCCAGCCCGGAACTGCTCCACGCCGCGCTCGACCAGGATCTCGATGCCGAATTGCTGGAGGTGACGCCGGACAGCTTCGCGGCCGCCTCGGCGGCGGCGTTGGGGGTGCGCAAGCGTTTCACCGCCGCGTTCGACGCGCTGTGGTACGGGCGGGCGGAGGCCGACGGGCTCAACGAACTCGTATTGCGGGCGGGTCTGTCCTGGCGTGAGGTCGCTGTGCTGCGTACCTACGCGAAATACTTGCAGCAGGCGGGATTCCCCTACAGCCAGGTCAATATCGCCCGGGTCCTGCACACCTACCCCGACGCCGCGCGGTTGTTCGCGCAACTGTTCGCCGCCCGGTTCGACCCGGATACCCACTCCGCCGAACACGCCGCCGAGTTGGAAGAGCGCGTACGTGAGCGGATAGACCAGGTGGTCAGCCTGGACGCGGACCGGATTCTGCGCGCTGTCCTGGGACTCATCCGAGCGACTCTGCGTACCAACTACTACGTCACCGACGCCGATGGCGCACCGCGCGAATTCATTTCGGTGAAGGTGGAACCGCAGGAGATCGCCGAACTCCCCCAACCGCGGCCGAAGTACGAGATCTTCGTGTACTCACCGCGGGTGGAGGGGGTGCATCTGCGGTTCGGCGCGGTGGCGCGGGGTGGTTTGCGCTGGTCGGATCGGCTGGAGGATTTCCGTACCGAGATCCTGGGTCTGGTGAAGGCGCAGGCGGTGAAGAACGCGGTGATCGTACCGGTGGGTGCCAAGGGTGGTTTCGTGGTGAAACGTCCGCCGGCGGCCACCGGGGACGCCGCCACCGACCGCCAGGCCCGGATGGCGGAAGGGGTGGAATGCTATCGCACTTTCATCTCGGGTCTGCTCGACATCACCGATAACGTCGATCTGGCCGGAGGGCAGGTCGTGCCGCCGGAACGGGTGGTGCGCCGGGACGGTGACGATACGTATCTGGTGGTCGCCGCGGACAAGGGGACGGCGACGTTCTCCGATATCGCCAACGAGGTGGCGGGGCGGTACGGGTTCTGGTTGGGGGATGCGTTCGCTTCGGGTGGTTCGGCGGGTTATGACCACAAGGCGATGGGGATCACCGCGCGGGGGGCGTGGGAGAGTGTGAAGCGGCATTTCGCGGAGATGGGGGTGGATACGCAGTCGCAGGATTTCACGGTGGTGGGTGTGGGGGATATGAGTGGGGATGTGTTCGGCAACGGGATGTTGTTGTCGGAGCATATTCGGTTGGTGGCGGCGTTCGATCATCGTCATATTTTCCTGGATCCGGATCCTGATGCGGGGTCGTCGTTCACCGAGCGGCAGCGGTTGTTCGGGTTGGCTCGGTCGAGTTGGGCCGATTACGATCGTTCGCTGCTCAGCGCGGGCGGGGGAATCTACGACCGCACAGTGAAATCGGTGCCGATCAGCCCGCAGGTCCGGGCCGCGCTGGGCCTGCCCGATACGGTGGTCTCGCTGTCCCCGCCCGAATTGATCCGGGCGATCCTCGAGGCGCCGGTCGATCTGCTGTGGAACGGCGGTATCGGTACCTATATCAAGGCGAGTACCGAAACCAATGCCGAGGTCGGTGACAAATCCAACGACGCGGTCCGGGTGAATGCCGACCGGGTGCGGGTGAAGGTCATCGGTGAGGGCGGGAATCTCGGTGTGACGCCGTTGGGGCGGATCGAGTTCTGCCGTAACGGTGGGAAGATGAACACCGACGCGCTGGACAATTCGGCCGGGGTGGATTGCTCCGATCACGAGGTGAACATCAAGGTTCTGCTCGATGGGGTGGTCTCGGCGGGGGAACTCGATATCGAGGACCGTAATCCGTTGCTGGCCGAAATGACCGACGAAGTCGCGGAACTGGTGCTGCGGGACAATATCTCGCAGAACTATCTGATGGGTATATCGCGGGCCGAATCCGCGCGCATGCTCAATGTGCACCGCCGGCTCATCGAGGAGCTGGAGAACGAGCGCGGACTCGACCGGCAGCTGGAGGCACTGCCCACCGATATCGTGCTGAAACGCCGGCTCGACGAGGGGACGGGGCTGACGTCGCCCGAACTCGCGAACCTGCTGGCTCATGTGAAGCTGGCGCTCAAGTCCGATCTGCTCGCCGGAGATCTGCCCGACAGCGCGTTCTTCGCGGCGCGCCTGCCCGAGTACTTCCCGACTCCGCTGCGGGAACGTTTCGGCGCGGCGATCAAGAAGCACCGGCTGCGTCGCGAGATCGTCACCACCATGATCGCCAACGAGGTGGTGGACTACGGTGGCGTGACCTATACCTTCCGCCTGGGGGAGGAGATCGGCGCCACCGCGACCGATACCGTGCGCGCTTTCGCCGCCGTCACCGATATCTTCGGGCTGCACGATATCTGGGCCCGTATCCGTGCCGCCGACACCACGGTGGCCGTTCGCGACCAGCTCGAGCTGGAGACCAAGCGGACACTCGACCGCGCTTCGCGCTGGCTGCTCACCAACCGGCCGCAGCCCATCGCCGTCGGTGCCGAGATCAACCGCTATCGGGTGGGTGTGCAGGAGTTGGCGCCCAAGGTGCCCAGCTGGTTGCGTGGCCACCACGTGACCACACTCACCGACCACGCGGCCGATCTGGTCGCGCACGGCGCACCGCTCGACCTGGCCACCGAGGTTTTCGGGCTGTTGCACCTGTTCCCGCTGCTCGACGTGATCGATATCGCCGATATCACCGACCGCTCCGGCGACGAGGTGGGCGCGCTGTACTACGCGCTGAACGAACACCTGAAGATCGACTGGCTGCTGGAGGCGGTGAGCCACCTGGAACGCGGCGACCGCTGGCACGCCCTGGCTCGCCTCGCGCTGCGCGACGATATGTACAGCTCGCTGCGGTCGCTCACCCTCGACGTGCTCTCCGGCGGCGACCCGGAGGAAAGTGCCGACGAGAAGATTGCATACTGGGAGTCCAAGAATCAGTCCCGGCTCGGCCGTGCACGCGCGGCACTGGCGGAACTGTTCGAATCCGGAACCCACGATCTCGCCACGCTGTCGGTTGCGGCGCGGCAGGTGCGCAGCATGGTGAGTGGGGTGGGCGCCCAATCGGAGGTACCACGGTGACGAATGCTGTTTCCCACGGGGACGGGGCCACCGGCCTGGCCGGAACCGCCGCGGCGGCACCGCGGCGGTTCCACACCGCCGTGCACGTGCGCTGGTCCGATATGGACGTCTACCAGCACGTCAACCACGCTCGGATGGTGACGTTGCTGGAGGAGGCGCGGATCCCCTGGCTGTTCGAGGACGGCCGCCCCACCGTCGCGCTGCGCAACGGGTGTGTGCTGGCCGATCTGCACGTGACGTACCGGAGCCAGCTCCGGCACGAGGACACTCCACTCGATATCGCCATGTGGATCGAACGGCTGCGGGCGGTCGATTTCACCGTCGGTTACGAGGTGCGACCCGCGGGCGCGGCCCCCGGGTCGCCCGCGGCGGTCACCGCCACCACACAGTTGGCGGCGTTCGATATCGAGACCCAGCGGTTGCGCCGGCTCACGGAAGCAGAACGCGAATACCTCGCGCAGTGGTCGAACAAATGATCGAGCGGGCGGGATCCGTTCACCCGTGATATCCGATCAGCGGGTCCTGTCCGTGCCCGACCCGGCGGAACGCGAGAACCTGGCCACCTTCCTCGTCCGGGCGCAACGCCTGGACCCGGCTGTGGTGGTCCGGTTGCGCCGGCGCGGCGACCGGCATGTGGCGGCCTGGGTGGCCACCGGCTTCGAGACGCTCGCGACTCGGACCGTCGCGGCCGAACTGGGTGCCGACGATGTGACGGTGGGAGCGGAGACCGTGCTGGCCGGGCTTTCCACTGCCGGCCCCGTCGACCTCGGCTACTCGATCGATTCGGCGTGGCGGGGCGCCCTGCCGCCCGCCACCGGGTTCGGTCATATCGACGATCTCCCCGCCCACACCCTGGTGGAGCTGGCGGAGCGTGGAGCGGACCTGGCCAAGGAACACGGTTCGAGCCACGGCCCGCCGGCCTCTCTCCTGGACCAGACCGTCCTCACGGTCTCGGCGGCACACGAACAGGTGCGGGTGCCCATGCGGGTGGTTTTCGCATTGACCGCCATGGATTTCATCCCGCACTCCGGGGAACGCGCCGACCCCGCCCACATCCCGCCGGGTGAGATCGTCCGGGTCCGCGCCAGCGCCACCTGGCTCCGGCTGGACGCCCGCTACGGTTCGGTAGCCCGCCGGAGGACAGGGGCGCTATCCCTCACCCCCCAGTGAGTTGTGCTTATTTCGCGGCGCCTGCCGGATCTGGGGTCGGGCCTTGCATGGTGGCGGCGTGCGGATGATCCGGGGCAGGTCGGACCGTGAAGGTGAGAGGTGTTGTTGTCCGTGAAGGGCAACCCGGGCTGTGTTTTCGCGGCGCCTGCCGGATCTGGGGTCGGGCCTTGCATGGTGGCGGCGTGCGGATGATCCGGGGCGGGCCGGACCGTGAAGGTGGCAGGTGTTGTTGTCCGTGAAGGACGACGCGGGCTGTGTTTATTGGCGGCGCCTGCGGCGCCGCGGGGTTGAGCCCTTTTGGCGTCGTGCTTCAGCACTCGAGACTCGCGCCTTCGGCGCATGCGCTTCGAGTGCTGAAGCACGACGCGGGCTCAACCCTTCGTGGGCCTCGCTGAACTCGGCGCTGGGTGGTTGCGCCGGGATGCGGACCTCCTGTTTCCGAGACAGGAGCTACCGGACTACGGACTGCGGGGTGAGCCCGTGTGGGGAGTGCACGCGGGTGACTTTCCTGGGTGGGAGTGTCTCGGTTGTTGTGTTTTCGCGGAGGGTGTCCTCGGTGGTTCGGGGCCCGTCTCGGGTCTGGAGCGACGAAGCGAAGGAGCGCAGCGACTGAAGACCCGAGACACAAGGGGGCCCCGAACCCCGCCCCGCCGGAGGCGGGGCAAATGAACACAGCCCGCTCAGGCTGCTCCTTCGCCGAGGTATTGCAGCCAGAGCGGATCGAGTTCGCTGACCGTGGACAGCAGGCGCCAGTGCGGGCCTTTCGGGGACACCAGCGGGGCGCGCAGGGTCCAGCCCAGTTCACTGAGCAGTTTGTCGGCTTTTCGGTGGTTGCAGGGGGCGCAGCTGGCGACACAGTTCTCCCAGCTGTGTTCGCCGCCCCGGCTGCGGGGGATCACATGGTCGATGGTTTCGGCTTTACCGCCGCAGTAGCCGCAGCGGTAGCGGTCGCGCTGCATGAGGGCGGCTCGGGTCATCGGGACCCGGGCGCGGTAGGGGACCCGGACATAGGTGCGCAGGCGGATCACCGAGGGAATGGCGACGGCCGACCCGGCCGAATGCAGGACCGGCCCGGTGGGGTCGTGATGCACCGCGTCGGCTTTGTCGCAGACCAGCAGAACGACGGCCCGGCGGGCGGTGAGCGCCGTCAATGGTTCGTAGGTGGCGTTGAGCAGCAGCACCCGGCGTTTCGGCCAGCTGATCGGCGTCGGTGGATGAAGGCGGGAAGCGGAGTCGCTTCCGAGATGAGGGGAATCGGAATTCGGAGCGGGATCGGCGCTGTGCCGGTCGGCCGCGTGATCGGACAACAGTTGCAGCGGAGGAGCCCCCGACCCACGAGCGTGGACGTCGGCGGGCTTCAGTTGTCGGTGGCGTATCGCCTCCGGTGATCGGGCGCCGGTCCGTTGCTTCATGTCGACCCCAAATTCTGCGTTTCAAGATCATGTGGTATCTCGACTGGAGACAGAACCCAGTTGACCATGGAAATTGCCTCAGCGCACGGATATTTTGCACAATGGCTGGTCAACTGTCCCTGAAGCAACGCCCAGGGTACCGAGCCGTAACCGTCCGGCGCCGACACCTCGCTCACCGGGCGAGCCCTGTGACACGGGCGGCACCGTCTGCGAACCCGCCGCGACGCGGGCACAATGGACGGCGCATCCGGCGAAACGAGAGGCTTCATGACTTCGGGTAATCCGGCTTCCGGCATTCCGGCGGGCGAACAGGCCACGCTCTCCTTCTACGAGGCCGTGGGCGGCGAGGAGACATTCCGCCGTTTGGTAGCGGCCTTCTACCGCGAGGTGGCCGCCGACGACATCTTGCGCCCCATGTACCCGGAACAGGATCTGGGTCCGGCCGAACGCCGGCTCAGAATGTTCCTCGAACAGTACTGGGGCGGCCCGCGGACCTACTCCGACGAACGCGGCCACCCCCGGCTGCGCATGCGTCATATGCCGTTCCGGATCGGTCCCCTCGAACGGGACGCCTGGCTACGCTGTATGCGGATCGCGGTCGCCGAGATCGAACCCGGGACACTCGACGACCTCCACCGTCGCCAGCTGCTCGACTACCTCGAAATGGCGGCGAACTCCCTGGTCAACACCGCCTGGTAAAACCCGGGTGCCGGGGAGGAGTGAGCTGTTTCACGATATGGGGGAAGACGTGTGTCCGGGTGCGGAGAGGCCGTCTCACCTGCACGGTCCGCCGTCCTCAGCCGTGGCCGACGACGCCCGTGACGCCACACAGCAAACCCAGCCGGTGATCTACTACAGAGGATCGTCTACCTTTGTTCCGTGAGCATTCTCGAGACAGTGGCGGTTTTCGCCGGTATCCCGCTGGGGATCTACCTCATAATCGCTGGTTTGTCGTATCTCGGTAAGCCGCTGCCCGGGGAGAAGCCGGTTCACTTCGATATGAGCAAGGAGTGGACCGCCGGCCCGGTGCTGTGGAGCGCTACCGACGAGGTGACCGGGCTCGGTCACTATGACATCACCGAGTCGTCGCACGGGGAACACGCGGCGTTCGAATCCCTCGAATCATCTCAGGAAGCGCTGATCGGAGGCCGGGCAAGTGGCAAGTACTAAGTGGCCCGCGGTGGTCGAGTCCGAACTGCCGCGCGGATACGCCCTCACCAGCAGCGGCCGGGTTTCCGGTGTGCACGAGGCCGGGGATGTGTTCAAGGAGGCTCCGTTCGACAACGACGAGCGGCTGGCCATGGACAATGTGCTCACCGAGGCCACTCGGGCCACCAAGGTGCGGTTCAACGTGTTCATCGGTGATCTCGGCCCGGATGCCACCGCTGCCGTGGACGCGCTGTTCCCCACGACCCCGGAGGCGGCGCGTTCGGTGCTCATCGCCGTCTCCCCGAACGACAAGGTCGTGGAGGTTCGTTCCGGTAGGGATGTGGCCGACCGTGCCAACGACCGGGTCTGCCAGCTCGGGGTGACCGCGGCGCTGAGCTCGATGCGGCAGGGTGATCTGATCGACGGTCTGATCTCGGCGGTCCGGGTGATGGCGGCGGCGATCGGCCGCTGACCCGGGTACGTGACCGGCGGGGTGGTCCGGGAACGCTCGCTGAAACGGAAAACGGCGCGCCCACCGCATGGTGGGCGCGCCGTTCGTCGTCGGTCAGGAGATATCGAAGGCCCGGGCCCGCAGGGAGCGTTCGATACCCGCTTTGCCCTCGCTCACCAGCCGCCGGAGGGCCGGAGGATGGTCACCGGCGAGGAATTCGTCGGCGCGGGCCACGGCCTCCTCGCTGATCGCCCAGGAGGGGTAGAGGCCGATCACCACCGTCTGGGCGACCTCGCTGGAACGCCGCTCCCACACTGCCGGGATCTCGTCGAAATACCGCTGCACATAGGGCTGCAGCAGAGCGTCCTGGCCGGGGTGGGCGAAGCCGTTGACGATTGCCCGCGCGGTGATATTGGGCACCGAATCGTCCTGCAGCACGGTGGTCCACGCGGTTTCCTTCACCTCCGCGATGGGGCGAGCGGTGGCCGCGGTGGCGGCCTGGCGCCGGCCGGCGGCGGTCTCGTCGTTGCGCAATTCACCGTCGATGGTGGGCGTCTCCGGACCGTCGGTGTCGACCTCTCCGGCCGCGGCCAGCGCGGTGAGCAGCCGCCAGCGCAGGTCGGTGTCCACGGTGAGCCCGGTGAGCCCGACCGTGGCCGGGTCACCGTCGAGCAGTTCGCGCAGCACCTCGGTATGCCAGGGTGACAGTTTCGCGGCGGTGAGGGCGTTGACGAAGGCCAGCTGGTGGTCCGAGCCGGGCTCGGCTTCACGGGCCAGCTCCAGGAGCCGGTTCGCGTAGTCCTGCCAGCCGGTGGTTTCCGCCCACTCCGGGTCGGCGTAGCTGCGCAGGGCGGTATTGGCCTGCATGAGCAGGCGCTGCACCACACCGATCTCGGATTCCGAGCCCACCCCGCGCTGTACCAGCGCCACGAAGTCCCGGGCGCGGAACTCGGCCTGGCGGGTCATCTCCCAGGCCGCGGACCAGGCGAGGGTGCGGGGGAGCGGTTCGGCGATATCGGCGATGTGGTTCACCAGGACGTCGAGCGAATCGGTGTCCAGGCGCACCGAGCAGTAGGTGAGATCGTCGTCGTTGACCAGTACGAATTTGCCCCGCGGTACCCCGATGAGTTGGGGCACCTCGGTGCGCCCGGCGGCCTCGAGATCGAGCTCCACCCGCTCGGTGCGGACCAGTTTGCCTTCCTGGTCGTCGTAGATACCGATCGCCAGCCGGTGGACGCGGTGTTCACCGGCGCCGGGCGCGGCACCTTCCTGGAGCACCGCGAAGGAAGTGAACCGGCCCTCGGCGTCCACCTCGAATTCGGGGCGCAGGATGTTGAGGCCGGTGGTTTTGAGCCACTGGGCGCCCCAGCCGGACAGGTCGCGGCCGGAGGATTTCTCCAGCGCCGTCAGCAGGTCGTCGAAGGTGGCGTTGCCGTAGGCGTGGTCGGCGAAGTAGGCGCGCAGACCGGCGAGGAAGGGCTCCAGCCCCACATAGGCCACGAGCTGTTTGAGCACACTCGCGCCCTTGGCGTAGGTGATGCCGTCGAAGTTCACCTCCACCGCGGCGAGGTCGGGGATATCGGCGGCGACGGGATGGGTGGAGGGCAGCTGATCCTGCCGGTAGGCCCACGATTTCTCGACGTTGGCGAAGGTGGTCCAGGCGCTGGTGTACTCGGTGGCCTCGGCCTGGCACAGTACCGAGGCGAACGTCGCGAACGATTCGTTGAGCCACAGGTCGTCCCACCATTTCATGGTGACCAGATCGCCGAACCACATATGCGCCATCTCGTGCAGCACCGTTTCGGCCCGGCGCTCGTAGGAGGCCCGGGTGACCTTCGACCGGAAGACATAGTCTTCGAGGAAGGTGACCGCGCCCGCGTTCTCCATGGCGCCGGCATTGAACTCGGGGACGAAGAGCTGGTCGTATTTACCGAACGCGTACGGCACGCCGAAATTCTCGTGATAGAAGCCGAAACCCTGTTTGGTCTCGGTGAACAGACGATCGGCGTCCATGAATTCGGCGAGCGAGGCGCGGCAGTAGATACCGAGCGGGATGGTGCCGTGGGCATCGGTGTAGGTATCGGTCCATTCGGCGTAGGGACCGGCGATGAGGGCGACCAGGTACGTGCTCATACGCGGTGTGGTGGCGAAACGGTGTCGCCCGCCGTCCGCGGTACCCGCGCCGTTGGAGATGACCTTCCAATCCGCTGGGGCGGTGACCTCGATATCGAAGGTCGCCTTGAGATCCGGCTGGTCGAAGCAGGCGAACATCCGTTTGGCGTCGGCGGTCTCGAATTGGGAGTACAGGTAGACCGCGCCGTCGGCCGGATCCACGAAGCGGTGCAGACCCTCACCGGTGTGCGAGTACTCGCAGTCGGCCTCCACCACGAGTTCGTTGCGTTCGGCCAGGTCCGGCAGCGTGATACCGGTCGATTCGTCGTAGTCGGCGATATCGAGTGGTTTGCCGTTGAGTACCGCGGAACGTACGCGCCGGGCGACGATATCGATGAAGGTGCGCGAACCCGGCTTCGCGGTGAAGGTGACCGTACTCCGGGAGAAGAAGGTCTGCTCACCTGCGTGGTCACGCTCCGCTACCGCCTCCGGGCCCGACTCACTCGGCCTGTGCTCATCGGGGCCGAGTGCGGGCCCTGCGTGGTCACGCTCCGCTACCGCCTCCGGGCCTGACTCACTCGGCCCACCGGTCAGATCGAGTTCGATGCGGTAGTTCTCGACCGAGACGACGCCGGCGCGTTCGATCGCCTGTTCGCGGGTGAGGTTCGGTGCGGACATCGGGCTCCTTCGAAGACACGGTGTGGTGCGGGCACGGGCGCTGTCCACAATGCCACGTGGGTAAGGTTGCTCGCGCGGTGGTGATCCGCGAACGACCACTCGACCAGGATCGGAGCTGTTACGTGAAGCATGTGCACGCCGGGAAGGTGCGTGACCTGTACACCGACGGTGACACCCTGCTCTTGGTGGCCTCGGACCGGGTTTCGGTCTACGACGTCTCGCTGCCCACCCCGATCCCGGACAAGGGCGCCCTGCTGACCCAGCTGTCGAACTGGTGGTTCGAATACTTCGCCGACGTGCCCAATCATGTGCTCTCCACCACCGACGTCCCGGCCGAATTCGCGGGCCGGGCGATCCGCGTCAAACCGTTGAAGATGGTGCTGGTGGAGTGTGTGGCCCGCGGATACCTGGTGGGGTCGGGATGGAAGGACTACCAGCGCACCGGCTCGGTCTCGGGTGTGGAATTGCCCGCCGGCCTGCGCGAGGGCGACAAACTCCCGGAACCGATCTTCACCCCGACCACCAAGGTTTCCGATACCGGTCACGACGAGCCCATGACCTTCGAGGATGTGGTGCGGCAGGAAGGAAGCGAGGTCGCCGCCGAGCTGCGTGACCGTACGCTCGACCTGTACACCCGCGGTGCGGCCTACGCCGCCGAGCGGGGAGTGATCATCGCTGATACCAAGGTGGAATTCGGCTGGGACGGGGATGTTCTCACCCTCGGTGACGAACTGCTCACCTCCGACTCCTCCCGTTTCTGGCCGGCGGCCGAGTGGGAGCCGGGGCGGCCGCAGCGTTCCTTCGACAAGCAGTTCGTCCGGGACTGGGCCACCTCCACGGGCTGGAACAAACAGCCGCCCGGTCCGGAGATCCCCGCCGATATCGTCGCGGCCACCCGGGCCAAATACGTCGAGGCCTACGAGCTGATCACCGGCCGCACCTGGTGATCGGCGGTCGGTGAGCACAGTGGAGACGAGCCGCCCGTAGGGCGCGGAACCGTATCCGGTGTGATCGCCGGTCGGTGGGTGGCTGCCGGGTACCCGGTGACGGCCGCGGCGATATCGCCACTTCGTACGGTCGTGCCGGTCCTCACGTGGTCACAGCGAGGTCGAAGTGTCCGTAAGCCGGACCGGATCGACCGGGTCGCCGGAAAGGATCAGTTCCTTGATCCGGTCTCCCACGTCCCATACGTTCACGTTCATCCCCGCCAGCACCCGTTGCCGATCGTCCAGCCAGAACGCCACGAACTCCCGGCCGGCCCGATCACCGCGGACCACCACCTGCTCGTAATCGCCCGGTCCGGCGAAACCCGTGTACTCCATCCCCAGGTCGTACTGGTCGGTGAAGAAGTAGGGCAGCCGGTCGTAGGAGGCGGCTTTGCCGAGCATGGTCCGTGCCGCGACGGCGGGCTGGTTCAACGCGTTCGCCCAGTGCTCCACGCGGATCCGGCGGCCCATGACCGGATGGTCGTGTTCGGCGATATCACCGACCGCCACGATATTGGGATCGCTGGTGGTCAGCCCCGCGTCCACGAGCACCCCCGAGCCGGTCGGCAGGCCCGCCGCCGCCGCGAGCCCGATATTCGGCTGCGCGCCCACGGCCATCACTACGGCGTCGGCGTCGAATACCGTGCCGTCGTGCAACCGCACGCCGTCGGCACGACCCTCGGAGGTGGTGATCTCCGCGACCCGCGTCCCGAAACGCAGATCCACCCCGTGCTCGCGGTGCAGGGTGGCGAATACTTCGCCCATTTCCGGGCCGAGCGCGCCCAGCAGCGGCGCCGCGGCCGTTTCGAGCACGGTGACCGCCGATCCGGCCGCCCGCGCCGTCGCGGTGACCTCCAGGCCGATCCAGCCGGCGCCGATCACCACCAGCCGTCGCGGGGCCCGGAACAGTTCGATCAACGCGTCCGACTCCTCAAGCCGGCGCAGGGTGTACACCCCGGCGGCATCCGCACCGGGGATCGGCAGAACACGTGCGCTGGAACCGGTGGCGAGCGCGAGTTTGTCGTATTCCAGTGTCGATCCGTCGGGCAGGCTCACCGTACGGGCACCCCGGTCGATACCGGTGGCCTCGGTGCCGAGCATCAGGTCCACATTGTGGTCGCGGTACCAGGCGGCGCTCTGCACCGTGAACTCCTCCAGCGGCTTCTTCCCGGCCAGATACTCCTTGGACAGCGGCGGGCGTTCGTACGGTAGCCGGTCCTCCGCGCCGATCAGGGTGATATGGCCGTCGAAATCGTTGTCCCGCAGGGCCTGGGCGACTTTCGCGCCGGCCAGTCCGGCACCGACGACGACGAAACGTTGCGCAGATGTCATAGCTGATACTCCCTTGCCGTGGGTTGTTCCAGCGACGATCCGAACTCCGCTTCTCAGCCTACGGTGGTGCCGGGATCGGGAACGAAAACCGGCCGGCCGCGGTTGCTCGTTACAACGCCGGTATCCGGTGACGATCTAGGGAGAGGAACAGACGTGGCCGACTCGTCCGCGAAGAAGGACCTTGCCGAATTCTGGTTCGATCCGCTCTGCCCGTGGTGCTGGATCACCTCGCGCTGGATTCTCGAGGTCGCGCAGGTACGCGATATCGAGGTGCGTTTCCACGTGATGAGCCTGGCGGTACTCAACGAGGGACGCGATCTGCCGCCGGAGTACCAGGAGTTGATGGCGAACGCCTGGGGACCGGTACGGGTGGCGGTAGCCGCCGAGCAGGAGCAGGGGGAGGAGATTCTCTCGCCGCTGTACACCGCGCTGGGCACGCGCTTCCACGACCGCCGGGCCGAGTTCGAGCGGGAGGGCGATACGCGGGCCACATTCGCCGCGATCGTCGCCGACGCGCTCGCCGAGGCCGGTCTGCCGGCCGAACTGGCGAAGGCGGCCGAGAGCACCGATTACGACGAGGCGCTGCGGAAGAGCCACCACGCGGGGATGGACAAGGTCGGCCCCGATGTCGGCACCCCCACCATCCACGTCAACGGTGTCGCGTTCTTCGGCCCGGTGCTGTCGCGGATCCCGCGCGGTGAAGAGGCGGGAAAACTATGGGATGCGGTGGTCACGCTGGCCGCCTACCCGCACTTCTTCGAACTGAAGCGGACCCGCGACGAAGAGCCCCGGTTCGACTGAGCGGATCGTGCCGGGTTCTCACCGCGCTCCGGTGGGATCTCGGCACTCGGCACGCGCTCGCCGGACACCCGGCCGGAACTAGAGGGGCGCTTTCGACAGCGAAACCGGGCCCCCGCCGGGCAGGGGCGGGGGCACCGGACCGGGGAGGACCCGTGGCGGTGCCGGGTTGGGCCGCCAGAACAGCCGCCCGTGGCTGCTGCGATCGCGCAGGGCCCACATACGCCAGGTCAGCACCGGGTGGGAGGACGTGGCGTTCACCATCCATACGAAGAAACCACGCTCCTGGGCGGCCCGGTCCGCCATTTCGTCGAACTGGACGACCGAGTTCAGGTACTTGCCCGCCGCCAGCGTCCCCATCGCGGCCGAGGCACCCTGCGGCCGGTTGCAGTAGCCGTGATTATCGGCGGTGTACTCCTGGGCGCGGATCAAGGAATTGCCCAGGATCGGCAGAAAAGGTACGAGGAACATTCCCAGCTGGCGCCAATAGGAGGTGTGACCGGCAGCGATATGCCCCACCTCGTGCCCGATGATGAAGGCCAGCGCATCGGGTTCCCGGGCGGCGCCGCTGATCTCGAACAGGTCGCTGTACACCACGACGTACCTGCGGAACCCGTGCCCGGACGCGAACGCGTTGATCTGCCCGTTGCCCAGGACCACATAGGCGTCCGGTGCGGTCGCCATTCCGAACCGCGCGGCCGCCTCCTGCACCATCCGGTACCCCTCGGGGAACTGGGTCGGGGACATCTTCACCCCGTTGACCCGCTGTGTCGAGAAGGTGATACCGCGGCCCAGCCAGAGCAGCAGCGGCGCCCCCACCAGCACCAGCACGTATTGGTTGACCGCCCCCAGGATCAACAGCAGGAAGGCCAGCAGGTACGCGACACCGGTGAACATGATCACCACCACCAGCAGGGGAATCTCCCAGCTGTGCCGCGCCGGCATGCCGAACGGTGACAGTCCCCGCGGCTCGCGCGCCGGCACCGGCGGTGGGGGATAGCCACCCGGAAGCGGAGCGGAGGAGGTGAGCCACGGGTAGGGCCCGGGCTCCGGCGGGTTCGCGGACCAGGCGGGGCCGGCGCCGGATCCGGACGGCTGCTGAGGGTCGTGCGGCTGCATACCATGACTCTAGGCAGTGCGGGTGGTGCGCCGCCCGGCGTCATCGCCCCGCTCACGGCCTGACAGAATCGCAACCATGCGCGTATACCTCGGTGCCGATCACGCCGGTTTCGAACTGAAGAACGCCGTCAAGGACCATCTGGAGAAGGCCGGTCACGAGGTCGTCGATTGCGGCGCCCTCGTCTACGACGCCCTCGACGACTATCCCGCCTTCTGTATCGAGGCGGCCCGCCGTACGGTCGCCGACCCGGGCAGCCTGGGGCTGGTATTCGGTGGTAGCGGTAACGGCGAGCAGATCGCCGCCAACAAGGTGCCCGGCGCGCGGTGTGCGCTGGCCTGGAGCGTCGAAACGGCCCGGTTGGCGCGGGAACACAACAACGCGCAGCTCATCGGTATCGGCGGCCGGATGCATTCGGAGGAGGAGGCCCTCGCGATCGTCGATGCCTTCGTGACGACCCCGTGGTCGCAGGAGGAGCGGCACCAGCGCCGGATCGATATCCTCGCCGAGTACGAGAAGACCGGCCGGCCGCCGGCGCTGCCCGCCGACTGAACCCCGCTACGAAGCGGTGCCGGAAGGTCATACCCTGCATCGCCTCGCTCGCCGGCACGATCGGAAACTGGCGGGCGGGGTGGTGCGGGTGTCGAGCCCACAGGGAAAGTTCGCCGCGGGGGCGGCACGAGTGGACGGCCGGGTGCTGGTGCGGGCCGAGGCCTGGGGGAAGCACCTGGTGCACGAGTACGAGGGCGAGCTCTTCGTGCACGTCCATCTCGGGCTGTACGGTGCTTTCACCGAATCGGGGCTGCCGATGCCCGAACCGGTGGGTCAGGTGCGGATGCGCATGCTCGGCACCGGACGCGGTGGGAACGGGTTCGGTACCGATCTGCGCGGCCCCACGGCCTGCGAGATTCTCACACCGCCGGAGGTGGCCGCACTCGTCGAGCGGCTCGGCCCCGATCCGCTGCGTGCCGACGCCGATCCGGACCGGGCGTGGGCGCGTATCCGTCGCTCCCGCCGCCCCATCGGCTCGCTGCTCATGGACCAGCGGGTGCTCGCGGGCGTGGGCAACGTCTACCGCGCGGAAATACTCTTCCGGCACGGTATCTCGCCCTCCCGGCCGGGCAGTGGACTCACCGTCGAGGAATGGTCGGCGGTGTGGGCGGACCTGGTCGACCTCATGCGTATCGGCGTGCGGCGCGGGAAAATGCACGTGGTGCGTCCCGAACACGACCACGGCGCGCCTTCCTACGCGGCGGACCGGCCCCGCACCTATGTCTACCGGCGGGCCGGTGAACCGTGTCGCTGCTGCGCGGAACCGGTCCGGCATACCGTGCTCGAGGGCAGGAACCTGTTCTGGTGCGCGGGGTGCCAACCCGACTGAGCTCTGTCGCTCAGCCCGCGACCGCGGTATCCACGGCACCGCCGCCGGAGTCGGCCCCGACGTACCGGTGCCCGCCCGCGGTTTTCGCCGAGTACATCGCCAGATCGGCTCGGCGGAGCAGTTCCGCGAGTTCGCTGCGGTCGGCCGGGGGCGAGTAGGTGGTGCCGATACTCGCCGAAACCGGTACCCGGCCCGCCGAGGTCCACAGTGCTTCGTCGAGGGCGAGCACGATATCGCGGGCCAGTTCGTCGACGCGGTTGTCCGCCATACCGGCGGCCAGGACGAATTCGTCTCCACCGTAGCGGCACACCACCGCACCCGGCGGCGCGACCTCACGCAGTCGCTGGGCCAGCTGGACCAGCACTTCGTCGCCCACGGGGTGCCCGTAGTTGTCGTTGATCTGTTTGAACCGGTCCAGGTCGACCACCAGCAGCCCCAGGCCCCGGTCCGGGTGCTCGGCCATCTTGCGGACACGTTTGCGCAGTAGCGTGCGGTTGGCCAGGCCGGTCAGGGCGTCGTGGGTGGCTTCGTATTCGAGGCGTTGCTGGAGGGCCGCGAACTCCCGTACCCGCTGCGTGGCCTCGTCGGAGAAGTTCTGTTTCTGTTTCGCCAGTGCCAGCTCCTGCAGTGCCTGGGCGTAGCTGTCGATGGCCTGGCTGGCCACCAGCGGCCACCGCGTCGCCTGCAGGGATCCGCGCGGCCCGGCCGGGAACCCGAGCAGAGTGCGGGTGACCAGAGCGAGCATCCGTACCTGGTGCAGCGGTTCGCCGCACAACCGGGCCCCGAGGCGCCGTGCGGCGCGGATCGGGAAGGGATCCGAAACGGTCAGGTCGAGCAACTGCTGGAGGATATCGACGAGCACGGGCTCGATCTCGGCCGCGCTGATATCCGCGTCGGGCAACGCGCCGGCGGCGATGGCCCATTCCCTGGCGGTGGAACGGATCGGCGGCCGACACTTACCGGGCATGGCGGTCACCGGTGACTGCGGACATCGCGCCACCGACACCGGCCGACGGCGTGGGCGCCGGGCTGCGCCGGCTCTGTCGCACTGCTATGCGGATGGTCCACCTTGTCGGGTGCACGCCACCGCCCCCTTTCCAGATACCCCGTCCGGCAAGAAGATCGTAGCAAGATGGTGGGTCCCGACTCTCTGCGTTCTAGAACGAGTTCTCGGGCCCGGAACAACAGCATCTCTGGCGTATCGCCCTGCATCACAGGGTGTTACACACTTTGCGTATAAGTTTTCGCGGCACTCGGTTCGGGCGGAGGCCGGCCCGGAAGTGCCGATTCCCAGTAGTGGGATCTCGGGCGCGCCGACGCGCGAGCGGGGGCTGATTGGCGAAAGGAAACCCCGATTGGGTACAGTCGCTCATGCACACGGGAGCGTGGCCATCCACAGTTGTCGTATGCATGCGGGTGTAGTTCAATGGTAGAACCTCAGCCTTCCAAGCTGATGGTGCGGGTTCGATTCCCGTCACCCGCTCCGACCGGATCATCACCCCCTCCCGGGGGTAGTACGGGGTGTGGCGCAGCTTGGTAGCGCACCCGCTTTGGGAGCGGGTGGTCGCAGGTTCAAATCCTGTCACCCCGACAGTTTTCCGCCCGGCCGCCATCTTCCGGCGGCCGTATCCCGCTCAGATATGCGAGCGTGACGGTTGCTTCCCATTGGTGCTCGCCCCGCCCGGGGCGGAATGCGATCGTTCGGCGTCCGCTTCCGCTGCCGGGAGTTCGGCACGGCGACCGAAGGCCTGATCGATCAGTTCCGAGGCCGCCCGGGTGACGATCAGCCGGGCGATGGCCAGATCGGTTTCCAGTTTGGTGCGGTCCTTGGGATTTCGTTCCGACTGTTCGTAGGCCTTACCGGCCAGGACATAGAAGATTTCCGCGGCATAGCGTTCGGCGATGCGGTCGCAGTCCGCGCGGAGCCGCTCCACCAGTTGAAAGGTGGCGGGAGCGGGTAGACCGGCGTCACCGAGGCGAGTGGCCAGATCGCTGCAGCGCGGGTTGGTGACCCGGTAGACATCGAAGGGATCGTCGCTGGCGGCCAGGGCTTGCTGCACGTAGTCGGGTAGTTCGTGGGTGGGTTCCTCGGGTTCGGGTGGTGGCGGGCTCGCCGGAGCCGTCCGCCCAGAGGTGCTCGTGGTCTGCTCGGTGACGCCCAGGACGTCGGCGAGGCCGTCGCCGCGGTCCCATGCGGCGAGCAATTCCCGGATTCCGTTCAGTTTCATGCCCCGGCCGAGCAGCCGGCTGATGGTCTGGAGCCGGTTGAGGTGGTCCGAGCCGTAGTACCCGATCCGGCCACGGACATCGGGCGAGGGCAGCAGCCCGCGCTCGTGGTACACGCGGACACTGCGCACGGTGGTCTCGGCGGCCCGCGCCAGCTCGTCGATCGTGTACTCGGATTCGCCAGCCATATCTATAGGAAACCATAAGTAGGTCCGTAGATAAACGGTCCGTAGGGAAACGACCCGCTGAGCAGCGGCTAGAACTTGGTCAAAAACATGTCAACGTCCCGTTACTTAGCGGTACGAGGCCTTGCTTTCCGGGCATGTAGTGCTCTACCGTCGTGATACAGCTGACACCAGCTGGTTTCCGGGGACTGTTGAGCAGCCCTGATGATCCGCCCGACCACGGGACACGTATCGGTTCCCCCGGCGTGCCCTCGGCAGTTCCGGAGACGGTTATGAGCACAACACAGGTTCGTTCCTCGAGCGTGGTTCTACCTCGGACTACCTCGGCACCGCGGGTTCATGCGCCCGCCCTGCCCGCCTCGGCGAAATCGGCGCAGCGGCCGCCGTGCGCGGAGGTGCCGGACAGCTGGGATCTGGATTCCGGCACACCCGAATCCTGGCATTCGGCAGTGCGCATTTGCTATGGGTGCCCGCTGTTCGTGCAATGCGGTCGACTGGCGCAGACTCTCATCGATCGGGGCGACGCTCCCCGCGCCATGATCTGGGCGGGTGTGGCCTATGACAACTCCGGCAACGTGATCGAGAATCTGGACCGGCACCGGAACGTGCCCATTGATCACAAGCGCCCGATGCGGATCATCCGCAACGGACCGCGCCCCACGCGCGGTGCCGCTGTCGCGGGAGCCCCCAAACGGCATATCGTGCTGGGTCGCCCGCTCCGGCCGACGGAGACCGCCGCTGTCTGACTATGCTGCGGGGGCAAACGCGGATCTAGCTCTGGTGGTGCGTGAATGACAATCCTGGCGTTGGAGATCGGTCCGACCCGGTTCGCCGCGATCGAGATCGCCGCCGATATCGGTCCCGAGAAGCTCCGGCAGATACCCGTTCCCGAGCGTGGGGCCTGGGATCGGCTGCGTGAGTTGCTGCTGGAGATAGCGGCGGGACGCGATGTCACGGCGGTCGGGATCGCCTCGACCGGGCCGATCGATATGCCTACCGGAGTCGTGGCACCCCCAGGGGTACAGGATTGGCAGATCGGCTTCCCCATCGTGGACTCCGTGCAGGATCTGTTCCCCGGGGCGGCTGTCTCGATGGCCCTGGACGGCGTATGCCTGGCCTTGGCCGAGCGGCATTTCGGCGCGACCCAGGAGATCGTGGACTCGCTCTCGATACATCTGGCGGAAACGGTTATCGGCGGTGTGATGGCCGGGGGCTTCGTCGTGGTCGGCCGGACCGGTAACGCCGGCCAGATCGGTCATGTCCTGGTGCCCGGCTACGAGGACCTCTGCCCCTGTGGTGGTCGCGGTTGCCTGGAGGCGGTGGCCGGTGGCGCCGCCCTGACGAAATGGGCGCGTGGTCAGGGCTGGGGCGGCGATTCGCTCGAGGCGTTGGCATCGGATGCGCTGGCAGGGGAGCGCGTCGCCGTCGCGGCCGTGGAACGGGCGGGTACCGCGCTGGGCCGGGCCATCGCCTCGGTGGCGGCATTGCTGGATATCGATCGGGTGGTCGTCGGCGGTGCCATCGCAGAACCGGGCTCGCCGCTGTGGAAACCGCTGAACAGCGCGATCGCGATGCATGCGCGGTTGCCGTCCCTGCCCGGACTGCGAGTGGTGCCCTCGGAACTCGAAGATATGGGCATGCTGGTCGGTGCGGGTGTTTTTGCCCTGGCCTCGCGGGAGGGGTGAATTACCGGCTTTTTCTCGTCGTTTCACCGGTGGAGCGGTCGCGTCGCGACCGCTCCACCGCAGGTTTGTGGCCCGGTTGCGGTCGGTCGCATCGCCAACGATTAGCCGATGATTAGCTATCCGGTTGTTTTCACTTCCGGCAGGGCGGGGTGGCCGGGGCAGTTGATGTGGATCGCGGTTCGGGGACCCGAATGAATCGCGACGGCAACGATTTCCGTAGAATCGCCGAGTCGGGTAGCTGCGGGTTGCCGTGCTCGTCGTGTCCTGGCGCCGGGTTGCCCGGTAGGTTGTTCACGTCTCGGCCAGGGTCCACTGTTGAACGTACCGCTGCGCAACGGTACATTACCTTCTGCGGCCGTTGTCTCATTTGAGGCACACACCGCACAACGGTTGGACGCACGCGATGAGAGGGCGCAGTGATCCCCTGGGTGACGGTCGAAACTCTGGCGCCGGAAGGTTTCTCGGTCGCCTCGGTCGGGGATACCGCACGGGACTTCGCCGACTGGCGGCGTGTCCTGCAGCGGCAGCTCGCCCGAACTCCAGCGCTCTACGACGGGTTGACCACCCGTGATGTCACCGAGGCGCTCCGGACCGCGATCGAAGCGGCGGTCGATCTGGACCAGAAGATCGTGACCCGGTCCGGTCCGCACCGGCTGATGGTCCGTCCGGTCTTCGGCCCGGGTGGTGAAGTGCACGCGGTGCGCTGGTGGGCCGGACCGGAATCGGGTCCGGTGCCGCCCCTGCCCACCGCGGTGGGCGCCATCTGGGACCTGGACAGTCAGACCCTGGCCCAGCCCAGCGGGATCACCACGCTGTCGGGGATCGCGCCCGAAGAATACGTACCGCGGATGTCCATCGCCGAATTCTTCCACCGCGTCTCGGCCTTCGACCGGCATGCCGAAGTACTCGATCTGCTGTACAGGCCCGTGCGTGGCGACAAGCTGCAGTTCGAGGTCACAGTACTGCGGAACGCCGGCCGGGCCACCCGGTGGCGGATCACCGTGCGCGCCCGTGACGACGAGCTCACGCGAGGCGCCTGGTGGCTGATCGAGGACATCACCTCCGAGAACGACCCGGCCGTGTGGCCGACCCTGGAAAGTGTCGGCTTACGGGAAGCGCACCGGAGAGCGGGTAACCACCTCGCCGTGGTGCAACTGGCGCATACCAGTATCTCCCACTGGCTCACCGACCCCGCGCCGTGGATCCGCTGGGACTATCTGTTCCGGCCCGTCGATGTCTTCCATCCCGACGATCGGGTGCGCCTGGTGGAACTGGGGGCCAGGGTCCGAGGCGGTGACAGTGCCGGGGTCACGGTGCGGGCATTGAATTACGGTGGCGGCTATACGCCGACCTCGATGCTGCTGTATCCGTATCCGGGCTTCTCCAATCGAGAGCTGGCCATCGCGCAACTGGTGCGGGTCGCCGACGATACGCCCATGGTGGAACCGGATCCGGCGGATCTGGCCACCGCGGGCAATCCGATCGGTTACGACGATCAGCTCCGCTATCGGCTGGCCGGTCTGCGACGGCACAGTACCGTGCTCTGATCCCGTACCCGATTCCGGAATTCGGAGTCCCCACATGTGGGAAGAAATTACCGGCCGGTACCGGAGGCGCTCTCTACCATTTCGGGAGTGAGGACCGGGGCGGTTGGACGTGCGAATTCGGGCGAAGCGCTGCTTCGCCAGATGGCCGCGCGACGCCGGCGCGACAATATCGTGGTCATCGTCTTGGCGGTGCTCGCCGTTCTCGGTGGCGGGCACGCGGTCTACAGCTTCTTCGCCCCCGCCCCGAAACCGCCGGGCGACGAGGCGATGGTGACGGTCACCGGCCATGCCCGCCTCGCGAGTTCCTTCGCCGAGGATTTCGTGGTCGCTTATCTGAGCGCTGGAACCGGTCAGCGGGAGTCGCTGTCGCGCTATATCGACGGAGTGCAGCAGATCTCACTGCCGAAAGTCGGCCAGCAGGTCGACGACCCCATCGTGGTGTATGTATCCCGCACTCTGGCGGCCGGGAACATGGAGGTCTGGACCGTGACCGTCTCCGTGCACGTGGGCCGGGGGCAGGCCCACACGCCACGGCAGTATTACCGGGTGCCGGTTTCGGTATCGGAAGGCAGTCTGCGCGCTCTGACCCTGCCGGCGGTCGTCGAACCGCCGAGAGTGGGAGCCGATCTGGCGCAGGCATACTCCGCACCGTGTGGTGAGGAAACCGCGTTCACCCAGGTGGCCACCGGCTTTCTCACCGCCTATCTGACCGGATCCGGCGATGTGGCGCGGTACGTCACGGTGGACTCCGGTATCTCGGCACTGCGCCCGGCGCCGTTCACCGAACTGTCCGCGGTGACCGTCACCGCGGAAGACGCCACCTGCGGCTCCGCCGGTACCACCGCGCGGATCCTCGCGACCGTGACGCCCGAGAGCGGAACGGGCACCGCGCCGTCGCTGGCCTACCCGATGACCATGGTCCGCGGCGAGGGGCAATGGCAGGTCCGAGCGCTCGAAACGGTACCGGCTCTGAAGGAGCCGCTCACCGTTGTCGTACCCCAAGGCGAGAGAACCGGTCCGGCGGGTGGCGGCACAACCGCACCCCCGACCACCACTGTGCAGATTCCACCGGCTACCCAGAACTGATACGAGGCGACCACCATGGGAAATTTGGCCAATATCCTCTACGGCATCCTGGTCTTCGTCCGCTGGGCAGGCCTGATCCTGATCACCATCCTCTCCATGGGGGTGCTGATCTCGGAGGCCGCGAAATCCAAGCTCTCCCCGGCCAAGATCCTCGGAGTGGCCGGATCGGCGATCCTCGCCGCCGTGTTGTTCTGGATGCTGCCGACACTGGTGAACTACGCCCGCGGTGATGCGAACATGATCGTGCCGGACCACCCTGTGGGCGGTTATCAGTGACCCAGGTGATCAAGGTCTTCACGCCGGTCAAACGTGTCCCCACGATGATCGGAAAGGCCCAGAACGGCCAGAAGCTGCCGTTCGGGCCCTACACCCTGCCCCAGGTGGCGGGTGTCGCCGTGAGCCTGATCATCACGGGTGCCGGTGCGATGACACTGCCGGTGAATCCGGCGATCACCTTCCTGGCCGGGCTGGCGCTGACCGTCGTGGTCGGTTTCGCTCTCGGCCTCGTTCCGTACACGGGTGTGCGGTTGCTGTCCCGAGTGCTGTGGTTCGGGCGGCTGATCTTCTTCCCGAAACCGGTACTGGCCTCGGGAATGCCGGTGACCCCCGAATCCGCCCGGATCACCATGTTCGTCGAGGAGACGGTGGTGGCGATCCTGCCGTACGAACCCCCGCCGGCCACCACGGGCCGGGGCCGAGGCAACCGGCCGGCGGCCCGTGGCGGGCGGATGCTCGAACTTCTGGAAACGAACCGGTTCATGCGGCCAGTGGATATCGTGGAATCACCGGCGTCGAACTCGAATTGGCGGTCGATGATCAGCGGTAACGGGGGGCGGTCGAAGAACGGAGAGGGACGCTGATGGGCTTCAACCGGGATCTACAGCCGACCGCTGCCATCCGCGGGCATCTGCAGTTCACGCATTCGGGATTGGTCACCGCCACCTACTTCATCACCCCGCTCGGTTACGGTTTGCGCAAGGCCAGCGATAAATTCGATGTCAAACTCGCGCATCACTCGCTGATCAACAACCTGCCCGACGGTTCTCTGCTGCTGGGGATCCAGGCTCGCCAGAACACCATCGACGTGTTGAGCAAAATGGTCGAGGGCATCGACCTGGACGAATGTGTCGATTACGCCGACGAGGTGTTCGCCTCCTACGAGCGAGTCAGTGCCATCTCCCCGCAGAC
This sequence comes from Nocardia sp. X0981, assembly GCF_977089955.1. Taxonomy (NCBI): domain Bacteria; kingdom Bacillati; phylum Actinomycetota; class Actinomycetes; order Mycobacteriales; family Nocardiaceae; genus Nocardia; species Nocardia sp. X0981. Next base: position 2,849,093 of record NZ_OZ372435.1, read on the forward strand.
CCGGATCTTCCTGCTCTCCATACCGGTGGGCACCGCCAATACCGGCGGGATCTCGGCACTGTCGCGGATGTGGCGGGGCAGCACCACCACGATCGACGCCACGGCTGTCTCCCGGGCGGAACTGGACGCCTACGAAGAGGAAGCGAACGAGATCCTGTCCCGGATCGGCGAGGATTTCGATCCGGTGCCGGTGCCGGCGGCCATGTTCCAGTGGTTGTGGGAGCACTATCTCGCCCGCGGTGCCGTCGGAGACCCGGTCGCACCGACCCGGGCGGGTGCCCTGGACGACGCGACGGCCGCGGTGTTCAAGGCCGCGGCGCTGGACGAGGGCGCCCGCGCGGATTCCCAGCGCCGGCTGCGTCCGTCGTTCGTACCGGTGATCAAAGTGGTGCAGCCCGACCGGGGATACCGGCCGTCCTATCAGGCGATGCTCACTCCCCGGTCGTTCCCCTACGGGGGCATGGTGTTTCCCGGTGGCAGCGAATTCCTCAACGTCATCGACGGCCTCGGCGATGTGACCGTCGACTGGGGAATGCGGGTCTCCACCAAACCGGCCGATCAGGTCCTCAAGGCCAACGAGGTGAATCTGCGCCGCCTCGGTGAACAGATGGACCAGCGGGACCAGGAGGTCTCCTTCGCGCAGAACACCCTCCTGTCCAAAGCCCAGATGCTGAGCGAATACAACCAGCACTTCGAGGTCAACGGCGGGGAATCGGAGGTCTCCTTCACCACCGTGATCGCGGTGGGTGGACCGTCCCGAGACGAAACCATGGACGCGGTGAACACACTGCGCCGCCGGTACAAACGCTTTCAGGTGGAAATGGTCGCACCGGTCGGTGCGCAGGTGGATCTGTGGTCACTCCTCGTGCCGGGGAGTCCACCGCGCCGGGCGTTCGACGATTTCGCCCATATCGTGCCTTCCGATATGTGGGCCGGGTTCGTACCGTTCACCACCAGCCAGATCGGGGACGACAGCGGCCCGGTGATCGGAGTGAATCTGCTGTCCGGGCATTTCGAGCCCATCCACTTCGGGATCATGGAGGCCGCCCTGCACGATCTGTCCGCCTCGTTCGCCGTCACCGGCGAATTGGGTTCGGGTAAATCGTATTTCCTCAAGCTCATGGCCGTGCTGGTGCACGATATGGGCGGGCAGTTCCTGGCCATCGACCGCAGCCAGGTGGGGGAGTGGGAGCATTTCGCTTCGGCCATCGACGACGCGGTGGTCATCGACCTGGCCGAGCCCACGGTCTCGCTGGACCCGCTGCGCCTCTTCGATCCCCGGGTCGCCGGTGAGCGAGCGCTGGACTCCATACTGCCGCTGCTGGACCTCTCGCCCACCTCCGGGACCGGCGCGGTGATCAGTAACCTGCTCTCGCCCCGCGGGATCGCCGAGCACGGGATCACCAGCCTGCTCGATCTGTACCGCGTGGTCTGCCGGTTACGGGACGAGCCGGGGTCGCTCGAGGAGTACACGGATCTGGCGGCCCGGCTGGGCAGCATCGTCGAGCGGGTGCCCGTGCTGTTCGACCCGAATCTGAAACCGATCCGGTTGGATGCCGCGGCGACAGTGGTGCGGAGTCACAAGCTGGCTCTGCCCACCGCCGAGGAACTCACCACCCCACACCTGTACAACCGGCTGCCCTTGACCAAACGGCTCGGTACGGCACTGTACGAACTGGTCGGGGTGACCGCGCGGGAGGCGTTCCTCTCCGATAACGGACGCTTCGGACTACTGGTCGGCGATGAGGCGCACCATTTCACGCAGACCCAGGTGGGTGCGGCGGTGACCTCGGACTTCAGCCGGGACGGCCGTAAACACCTGGCCGCGATCGGCCTGGCCTCACACGATCCGGCGACCGACTTCCAAGGCGCGGCGCACAATCTCATCCCGAACCGCTTCGTTTTCCGTCAGCGCGACGAGACGCTGGCACGGAACAGCCTGGAGTGGCTGGGCGTGGACCTGGAGGAGGCGCCGTTCCTGCTGCAGGCGCTGCGCGAGGAGACTTCGCCACCGGTGGGTCCGGGACGTCAGGTCCCGGAAGAGCGGCGCGGCGAGATGTTCATGCGGGACGCGCTGAGTCGAATCGGCCGGGGCAAGGTACTGGGCCCGGCGCGGGCGGACCGGGCCGCGGCCATCACCAGCACCCCGACCGTCGCCGCCAAACCGGAACGTAGGGAACCGGAGATCGTGCGGTGAACGGGTGGTGGGGTGATCAGGTGGGATGGGGCCGGGCATGGCCGACAAGAGATTGATCGTCGTGGTGGCCGTCATCCTGATGTGCTGCTGCGGCTGCGGTAGTCTGCTCTCGGCGCTCGTACCGTTCGGGGAATGGGTGTCGATGGGCAGATCCGACTATCAGCGGCAGTGCGATATCGCGCTCGGCCCGGAGCCCGCCACTACCCCGACATCTCTCACCACGACACCCTCCGCCGCTCCGGCCGCCGCGCCGACGGATACGGAGACATCCCGTCCCACGGCCAACCCGTATGCCGAACTCGAATTCGCCGCGGACGATCCCGATGTGACCGATCGGGACCGGGAGTGTGCCTCGGCGATGCGCGTGGCCCCGCACCAGGATCAGCCGCTGCGCCAGGCGCACACCGGTCCGGCCGCGGTATGCGCGGCAGACCTCGCACTGCGTTATCCCGAGGCCGGGGGGACCGCGGAAACGGCCGAATACCTGCGTGATGTGATCTACGGGGCCTCGGTCGCGACCACGACCGGGCAGTGCGCGGTGGTCAGGGCCCCACGGGCGGTCGCGGAGGAGAACTGTGGCGACCCGAAACGGGGCGCGACTGTGATCGCACTGCCGGAAACAATCCGTGAACAGGCATTCTGTGGTCAATTGGTGGATCCGGTCGCTGTATCACCGGGCGATCTGGTTTTCTGGGCGTACCGCGACAATGCGGCGACCCGGGCCGGTATCGCGATCGCCGCGACGGAGATGGTGAGTGTGGACGCGGGTGAATTCGTACGGCTGAGTATTCCGGACGACGGCCGGGTCCAGATCAAGCGGGTGCTCGGGGAGGCGTTGTCGTGACGAGTGCGGAGGTCGGGCCGTACCCGGTCCAGGCGGAGACCGAGAGTGAGGAGCCGGTCGAGGGTGCGCCCGAAACCGGGACGCCGTGGGCCATCGGTGAACGGAGACGTTGGGGCGCCGGGCAGAACAACGGATCGGCTCCCGGTACCCCGGGCGCGCCGGCCGGGCAATCGCAGTCGCCCACCGCCACGCCCGCGTCCAATACCGGTGCGGGGCCGTCGGCCCCGGCTTCGGCGGCGCCACCCCCTGCCGCGCCCGTAGCGGCCGCGGCGCCGCAACCGGCACCGGCCGCCGCGGTCCCGGCCCAACCACACCAGGCCGCGCCACCGGCGGAGCAGCCGCCGCCCGCCGCGGCGCCACCCGCCGCGGATCCGGAGCGGGAGGAGCCGGATCCGCTGGTGGATCCGGAGACACTGGCACAGCTCGCCCCGATGGCCATGATGGCCGGTACGGCATTGCTGCCGATGATCGGCTCCGCACTGTCGGGACTGCTGGGCGGTGGTGGCGCGGGGGGAGCCGGTACGGGCGGAGGTGCCGGAGCGTCCGCCGGAGAGGTCGAGGGAGCCGGGATGTCCCCGGAAGCCCAGCGGGCCATGAAGGTCCTGAACGCGCTCGAGGCGATGTACGGGGAAGGTGAGCCCGCGAACCCCGAGGTGAAGGAGCTGCGCGAGAAACTGGCGGGTTCCGGGAGCGCGGGTACCGGCGAAGGGCCGGCCATGGTGAAGGCCAAACGACTGTTCCAGGCCAATTCCGCCACGGCCTTCAACAATCTGGACAAACAACTGGTGACCTACATCGGGGGGTTGGCCGGGTCCAACAAGGTCGACAAGAACGCCATACGGGCGCTGCTGAAACAGGTGAACGGTGCGCTGGCCGAGCTGGGGCCGACGGCGTACACCAAAGAGGGACAGCAGAAGGTCCGCAAGATCCTCACCGTGGCGCTGGAGACGGCGCACAAGATCGTCTCGGGTGGCACAGCGAACGCCGGCGACACCGCCTCGGCGATCAACCAGCTCACCAACCAGTACCTCTACAACATCATGGGTAAAGAACTACCCGGTGGAGTGAAGTTCGCTTCTGGTTCCTCCGGTGGCGGGGGTGCGTCGGCGCGGGCCCAGCACGCGGTGAAAACCGCTCTCGCCCAACTCGGCGACCCTTACGCGTGGGGTGCCGAGGGGCCGGGTAGTTTCGACTGCTCCGGGCTCACGCAGTACGCGGCCAAGAAGGCGGGGGTCAATATCCCGCGGGTGGCCGACGACCAGTTCCGGAAGGTGCCCCGGGTGAAGAGCAGTGAGATCAAACCGGGTGATCTGATCTTCCCTGAGGAACGATATGTCAACGGCAAGATGGAGCACGTGATGATGTACATCGGGGACGGCAAATGCGTACATGCGCCCCGACCGGGCAAATCCGTCGAGATCACCGACCTGCCCTCCAGCTTCGCGGCCGGGCGTTACGCGTGAGCAAACCGTAGCCACCCGGCCCGTTGGGCCGCGGCTATGAGCTCCGCCCTCCAGTACACGGCCCGAAGCCCGACACATATGCCGCGCAGCGCGGTGGAGAGTTCCGGCCCGGTGGGCCGGGCCGATGAAAGTGCGCGCGCCGGGGTCCTCGGGAGGGATGGGCTCGTGTTCCCGGTAATACCGGGAACACGAGCCCCTTCGTTTACGGGTCCCAGGGGTCGAGGCCCTGGGCCGGATCGAGGTGGTCGAGGTTGGCGATCCGGTTGGACCACTGGATCAGGGCCCGCCGGTTGAATTCGTTGGGATTGTTGTTGAAGTTGTGCGCGGCTGCGCGGAATTCGTTCGCGACTTCGGTACCGATCGCCCATCGGGTGTCGCGACCGACGGCGTTCCATTCGGCGGGAGTGATCGCGTTGGCCAGTGCGATATCCGAATCCCAATGCCGCCGGACCCGGTTGACGAAACCGCGGTCGATCCGTGCGCCCAGAGCCGGGCTGTTCGTATGCCGGGCGAAGTTGTCGGCCGCCACGGCAGCCTGGGCGGAGAACGCCGCCCGGGCCGACGCCGAATCGGTGGGCAGGAGGTGGTTCTCGACGGCGCGGCCCGCCGCGAGCGCCTTCTGCAGGGGGCCCCAGCCATAGGGGTTGGTCGACATACTCGACTTCTGCGCCGATGCGGCGCGCAGCACCTGGTGCACCTGTTCGTCGGGGGTGCCCGCCGCCCGCAACAAACCGGTCATCCAGTTGTCCGGCACCCGGCTGTCGCCGAGACCGTCCAGCGCATTGGCGACACCCATCGCTGTGGTCATGCCACCGTACGGTTCCGAGCGCACTCGTGCCTTGTCCAACCAGTTCGCCCGACCGAGCTGGCCCCACCGGTACATCTCCACCCGGGAGCCGGCTGTCGCGATATTCGCGAGGTCGGACCGCTTCTTCCCCCGCGCCAACGGGTTGAGCGGGCCCGGTGTGGCACCCAGGAGCCAGCTCGTCACCGGTGAGCTGTTCACCGTGTTCAACGCGGCGAGGGCCGCTATACCGCTCAGGCCGCCGCCACCGCCGGATCCTCCGGCGCCGATGCCCATACCGAGCGCGGCACCGCCGCCGCCACCCGAGCCCGACCCGGAGTTGCCCTGGATGGCGAGCGAGAAACGATTCGCGATCCAATCGTTGCCTCTGGACAGACTGCTGTTGAGGCGGCGGATCTGGGAGATGGCCACGATCTCCACCACGCAGGCGATGACGATCACCGACATCACCTGATCTCGGGCCTGGTCGAAGAGGTTGCTCATGAACAGCAGGTAGATGCCCAGGAAGATCGTGAAGACCGTCATCCGCGCGGCAGCGATCAAACTGTCCACGAGATTGCGAACGAGGAAGGTCTGGGTGGGGCCGTAGACGAAACCGCCGGCCGCGAAGCCGAATATGGCCATGAAACCGTGGTAGATGGTATTCATCGCGGCCTTCACGACCTTCAGGGCGAGATAGATTGCGAAGAGGAGCAGCAGCGTGGCGCAGATCAGGAGGATCAGACCTGTGCCGACCTGACCCATGGTCGGGGTACCCGCCTTGGCGGACGCCGCGTCGTTACCGCAGCTCTCCATTCCCTCCCGGATATTGTTGTCGTTACCGGACAGAACACCGGAGGTCCATGCCGCTTCGCAGCCGACGTAATTGTCCACCACGTGACCGAAGTTCCATACCTGCACGGGCTTGCGGGCGAAATTGTCCGCGAGGTCGTGCTGCATGACGGTGACCAGCTGGGCCGGATTCGGATTGCCGTCTCCGGTCAGGCCGGCCGCCACCGAGATACCGAGATCGCGTCCCTGAGTGAGCAATCCGTCCGAGGAGAGCACATCTTCGAGCGGGTGGGCGAGGAAGACCGGCCCCAGTATGCCGACCCCCAGCATGGTGACCACCTGCATGGTCGCTTTGCTGGGGAACCCCCGGACGATGAACCATGCCACGAAGAAGGCTCCGATGGTGGCGGCCGTGATCAGCACCATGGGGGTGGCGATCTGACGTGTGAAGGCGTCGGCGACGCCGTTCAGTGCCCGGGCGAACATATCGAGCCAGGTGAAGCTGAAGGTGAAACCGATGATCCAGATGGCGGTCGTCACGATCGCCATGTACCCCACGAATTCCAGGCTGATCAGGGTCCACAGGATGGTGTTGCCGGGATTGAGCAGGCCGCCCTTATCGGTGGAGAACATATAGCTCGCGAGGGGTACGCCGTTCGAATCGGCGACATTCATCCAGCTCAAGCCATCGATCTGGGAGACTCCGCTGCTGACCTGAGCGGTGGCCACCGCCCCGATCACGCCGGGAAAGACCACGAAGGCGAAGAGGATGAGCAGTGTCCAGCAGGTGCGGCGGCGCCACGGGCGCTCGTTCAGCCAGGTCTTGAAATTCGCGACCAGCGTATCGGGGTACCAGCGCAGGGGATCCCATTCGGGGTGCTCGCCTGTACCCGGGCGAGTGGAGGAACATTCGCGGGACCGGGTGCGCACAGTCATCGATCGCTCCGAGTCGAGTACCAACAGGCGCGGGTCATCCGATGGCGCGGACGGCGCCGGGCGACCGCATCGCCGATCTTCATGGACCATGCCGGTATACGACGCGGATTCATTCGATGGTTCCTCCTGCGTCGGTCTCCGGCTCCGTCCTCACGAAGGAGGGGGTCGTTCGTGCACGTCAGTGTATTACTCGCGAACTCGATGATGACGTGTTCCAACAGATCGGCGCTTCCCCGCAATGGGAATCCCGGACAATATCGGTAGTCAGGAAGGAGACGCAGATGGTCGGCGGCCGGTGCTCCGTACCACGCGTCGGCTCGGCGTTGCTCGCTCGTTGCCGAAGCGTCGGTGCTCGGGTGTCGGCGATCCCGGTGTGGCACTGTTCGGAACAGGTGAGTCCATGGGCTTCTGGGACGGTGTAGGCGACTTCTTCAGCGAATACGGGGACGATATCCTCGTCGGCGCCGCCAGCGTCGCGGGATTCGCCCTGGGCGCACCGTTCGGCGCCGCCCCGCTCGGCGCTGCCCTGCTGGGCGGTGCCGCCAATGGTATCTCCGCAGCCGTCAAAGGCGAGAACGTGCTCGCCGGAATCGCCCTCGGTATGGGTAGCGGACTCCTCGGCGGGGTCGGCAGCTTCGGTGTCAAAGGAGCACTGTTCGCGAAGAGTTCGCTGAATCGGCTTTCCGGGTTGACGACGGAACAGGCGGCGAAAGCCGCGGCGAACCGGGGGGCTCTCGGTGTGATTCCGTCCCGGATCGGCGGCGCGCATATCGCGCCCTGGAAGTCCTATATGGGTCTTCTCGGCGCGGCAACCGTGCCGATGACGGCTTCTTACATCCAGGGCGCCTACTATCGGAATTTCGGTTACCCGGCGATCCCGCTCATCGATATCAGCCCGGAGGAAATCGACGAAATTCCGGACGGTATGCCGCATATCTGGATGCCGAAGCCCGACGAGATGCCGGAGGGCCTCGTGTTCACCGAGCCCATGCAGCGGAACTACCGTACACTTCCCGATTCCTACCTGGGGTTCTGGCAGAGCTTCGGCACGAAACCCGCGAAACCGGAACTGCCGGAGGAGCTCGAGGTGAGCGATATCTCGGGTGAGGAGGCATCGAATATCCCCTCCTACGTCGAGCGAGTGCAGCTCCTGAACGAAAGCTATCTCCGGCTGCGGGGATACACCGAAGTCGTGGCGACCGCGGTCGAACGCTCCGGCGAACTCCGCGATGCGGGGCGTAAGGATCTCAGCCGATCGATCGAGGGGCTGAAAGAGTTCGCGGCGGCCGATCCCCGGGACGCGAAGCGGCTCGGTGCGCTCCTCGAGGAGTATGCCGAGAAGACGAGCGAATACGCGGCGAAGCAGGGAAACGTCGAGGTCTGGCCCTTCATGATCGACCCGCAGTTGCTCAACGCCGGGTTGGCGGGTGAGGACGACTACGCCATGTTGCTGATCGAATCCGCGCTCGGGTGTTCGGAAGGAGTTATGGGCTTCTACGCCGAGCAATTCCTGACGCTGGCCGAGGAGATCGCGCAGAAGGAGCCGCCGGCGGAGACGACACCCGAGAACGAGCGTGACACGCCCAAATCCGGCAATAAAAACGAGAAAGATACGGACGACCCCGTCTTCGGCGGTCCGGAAGACGAGAAGACCGATGACACGGGGAACGGCGACGATGCGGGCGTGCGGTCCGTGGCCCCTCCCGAACCGTGGGACCTCACCGCGGGCGCCGTGCCGGCCGATGACTCCGAGCCCGGGGCGAGAGCCGGAACCAGGACCGAAACCGGAAGCGTGAACAACCCGTTCGGCACGACGGCCCTCGGCGACTCCGCGCGAGTATCGCCGATCGGCGCCGGCGGGACGGCCCCCACGGCCCCGGGCGGCCTCATGGGCGGGTCGGACCTGACCTCGGCTCTCGGCGCCATGCTGTTGCCCCGCCTCATCCAGTCGTTGCTCGCACGGCATGGCGCTGCCGGCGAGGACGACCGAAAGCGGGACCGGAACGAGGGGCAGCGCCCGCCGGGCGCTGTCGTGACCGCCTCGTCCCAGGCCGGGGCGGGTGCCCCGCAGTCGACGACCACGACTCCCTCGAAGGCGACCGCGCCGCAGGCCGCGCCGTCCAAACCGGTGTCCGCTCCCGAAACCACGACACCGCCACCCCGCAGAGCTGTGGCTCCGGACTGGAAGGACACGATGGTGTACACCTTCCCCGACGGGCGCTCGCAAGAGGTGTCGGTGGTGGTGGCCCGTGCCCTGGACGCGGCCTTCGGGAACGCGGCGGGTACCGATGCCCGGGCGGCGTACACCGGTACCCCGATCGAATGGACCGATGAGAAGCGCATCGGAGAGCGGAAGAGCCCGTTCGAAGCCGTAACCGGTGATGTGGGAGTCTGGGCCGATCGGACCGCCCTCTTGGTCAAGATCGATACCGGCAGCGGAGGCGAGGACGTTCTCGAAGCCGTGGTGGACGGTGCCCTGGTGAAGATCATCGATTTGGACCGTATGCACGATGGCGCGGGCGGGTTCGGCGCCTTCGTCGGGGCCTTCCATCCACCTGGAATCGAAAGAGCAGCAGCACCCGGTTCGGCCGTTTTCACGAGTTCGGGCACAGCGGAGCAAGTCGGGGCAGTGGGGTAAGGAGCATTTATGGACTGGGGTGCGCTGAAGAGCTTCACTCTCGAGGTCGGTGCCGGGGCTCTCATACAGGCGATTCCGATCGGTAAAGGTGCGAACGCGCTGGCGGTCAGATCCGGGGTGAGCGGGGCGATCGTGGGTGCGGGTGCCGAAGGTTTTCGGGGCAATTCCTCCCCGGAAGGCTTGTTCACCGGGGCCCTGTTCGGGGCCGGCGGTGGTCTGCTCGGGCATTTCGCCGGGCGATCGGGGATCGGGCGTTTAACCGGAAAAACATCCGATCGATACGCCAAAACGATGGGCAGCCTGAACAATCGGGTCGGTCGACACCAGAGGCGCGTGACAGATGCGAGGAACGATCGAGATGCGGCTCAGACCACCGTAAACAATCTGCAAAGCGGTCTTGGTCGCGGAAAAAACTTTGCGTCGCTGGGGTATGTTGGTCGACAAGCGAAGGCCAAACTCACGGCAGCCGAAGGCCAACTGAAGAAGGTTGAAGGGCAACTCGCAAAAGCGCAATCCTTGCAAAAAAAAATCAAGAAGCCGGCGGATCGATGGAAGAAAACTACGGATAGTTTTAAATCCGGGTGGGGAAACCATACATTGGTCGGTCTCGGGAACGCCGCGTTCAGGCAGGGTTATAGAAGCGGATCCACTTCCGATTCGAAAGGAGGGGGCGGTGAGAAGAAGAAAGAACCGCCCACTGCCTCGGAAAGCTTGACCTGGGACGGCGCGGCTGCGGCCAGGGCCCAGGGGTTGATGTGAGGGAGGTGTCCTGATGGCCGAAGAAAAAGACCCGGTTTTCGAAGAAATCGAGTACCCCTTCAAAAAAGACCCCCTGGTGACTCCCAACGGGGACGGGTTCCTACTGCGGCCGATATCTCTTCACGCCGACCTGGTCAAGTTGTATGCGGGTCCCGACGAATCCTTCGCCACTTCGGTGGTCGGCAATTGGCTGATGTTCGGGGACCTGAAGGGGAAGGACGCACTGAAGAAGAATTTCACACCGATCCCCAAGATGGGGAAAGCGAGCGTAGGTGGCTCGAGCCGGATCGCCACCAACTACGGGGAGACGGTGACCAACCTGGACAAGGCCGCGGATAACCTGGACAAGAAGCAACAGGCGGTCCTGCAGGTCATGGAGAAGCTCAGCGTGCTCATCCATACCGGGAAACAGAATACGGCGGCCCTGATCCATGGGGTCAACACGAAGATGTCCGAGATGCACAATTTCTCGGATGTCGCTTTCCTGGAAACATTGACAGAGGCCTACAGCGCAGCGATCTGGATCGTGGAAGAGAATGCGCTGGAAAACCAGCGCCTCGCCGGGGAGGTCCCCGACCCGGAAGTGGAAGACGACGACAAAAAAGCGCGGGATGCTCTGGACCGGGCGGTGGATCGGTTCGAGGAGAAGGCGAACGACCCGCGTTTGAACCCCGATGATGTGGTGACACCCGATCTCTTCGACCCCGCCAAGAATCCCGATCTCTCGGTCGGTGATCCCGATACCCCCGGAACGCCCAGTGCGGATCTGAAGGATTCGGTCGCCGATATGCAGAACCGCAACGACGATGCCCTGCAGGCCGCCACCAACCCGGCGAACAGTCCGGGATACAACCCCGCGTACAACCCCGGGATGGGGGCCGGTGGTTTGGGTTCCATGGGCGCGCTCGGTGGAGCGATGAATTCTCTGTTCCCCCTGCTGGCAGGACAGTTGGCCGCGCGTGGAATGGCCGATCCCGATTCGGCCGGCCGTGTGCAGGATATCGACCCCTCCCGTTACGACCGGGCCGCCGCGCCGACCATGCCGCCCGCCCGGCAGGCGGCGACCACTCCGTGGTCGACCCAGGCCGCGGCCACTCCGGCGCAGGCGCAGCCGGCTCAGCACCAGACAGCAGGCGCGCCTTCCGGTACCACTTCCACCCAGCCCGGGACCGGTATGCCGAAGCGTGCGGTCGGCGATGACGGCCTGGTGGCGTACCAGTTCCCCGGCCGGGACCCCATACGGGTGTCGCCCGTGGTGGCGCAGGCCCTGGACAAGGCGCGGGACAACAAGAACAGCACCGATGCCCAGGCCGCGTACGCCGACACCCCGGCGGCATGGACCGATCCGAAGGATATCGGCCGGCCCGCGGACCCGTTCGAACTGGCTTCGGGCGATGTCGCGACATGGACGATCCGCTCGGGTCAGAAGGACGAGGGGAGCAAGGTCCCCTCCGGCGACCCCACTCCGGGCGGCCCTGCTTCCGGTGATCAGAAGTCCGAGGACAAGAAGTCCGAAGCACCCACGGGCGATACCGAATACCGCACCGCGGTGCTGGTCAAGTTCGGGGAGGGCGAGAGCGCGACCTTGGAAGCCGTGGTGATGGGCGAATTGCAGCCGTTCGCGGAGGATATGGGGGACGCTCACGGGCCCTTCGGCGATTTCGCCGGGCTCAAACGCCCGAAGAATGTCGAGGCCACCGGTGCGAAGGGGCAGGATACCGAGGGGGCGGCGACGGGCACCGATCAGCCCGCCGGTGATATGCCCGCGTTGTCCGCTTCGATATAGCGATGGCAGGGTGATGGGTGAGAGGAGACGGGTATGCCGCTGAATGTCGATCTCGGTGAGTTGGTATCCGTAGCCGGGCAGTCGGCGGATCTGGCACGTATCACGGGTGCGTCGATGCCTCGTGAATGGGTGCTGCCCGCCGGCGCGGATCCCATTTCGGCGCAAGCCGTTCCGCAGCTGAACGCGCAGGCCGCCGCCCTGTTCAACGCCACCGTGGGAGTGCTGAACAAGATCCAGCGGGACGCGCACCACATAGGGCAGGCGGCCGTCGAATACGCGACCGCCGAGGACGCGGGTGCGCGGCTGATCAACGGGTCGGGTGCGGAACTGGTGGCCAACCCGGTGCCGGCCGTGGAACCCGTCGGCCTGCGGCGGGTGCCACCGGCGCTCAGCAATATGCCGGTGGTCACCGGTGATCCACTGACCTTCGCGCAGCAGTTGCACAGCGGTCCCGGTCCCGAACCCGCGCAGCGGTTCGCGGATTCGGTCCGTTCGTTCAACACCCTCGCGCGCGCCCAGGCCGCCGATGATATGGACCGGGCGGGATCGGTGCTGCAGCACTGGTCGCCGGTGGGTTCGGAGGTGGCCCAGCGCTTCGCGACCTATCGCGGGTGGATGGACCATCTGGGTGACGCCATGGAGAAACTGGCCCGGGGGGCGGAGGATTACGGTAACGCCTTCGCCCGGGTCAAGGCCAAACACCCCACGCCACAGGAGATCCTGGCGGCCCGCAAGAAGATGCTGGCGGCGGCGCGATCCAAGAACGAGGCGGCCCTCGCGGCGGCGACCGCCGAGTACAACGAGTTGAACGCGCGTTCCGGGGAGGCCACGGGCTCCTACGTCGCCGAGACCGGCACCGGTGTCACGAACTCGCAACAGGGCACCGAGGCGGCCACGCAGAGCGGATCCGGCTCTGGGGATCAGATGCTGGCGCAGATGCTGCCCATGCTCATGAGCATGATGAATCTCGGCGCCAACGGCCTCTCGGACACCGAGGACATCTCGGACGAGTATTTCGACGACTACTACGACGACTACGGTCTCGGCGATTACGCCATCCCCTCCTACGGCAGCCCGGGCGGTGGCTCACCGTCGTTGCCGGGCGGCGGGGTTCCGAGCGTCTCGGATGTGCAGACACTGTCGGCGACGACCGCCGTACCGTTGGTCGGCGCGCCCGCCGGGGCCGGGGGCGCGCCGCGAATCCCCGTCGGCGAGGTCTCCGCCGCCACGGCATCCAGCGGTGCCACCGGCCGGGCCGGGTCCCCGATGATGCCGTACATGCCGATGGCACCCGGTATGGGCGGCGCGGGCGGCGGCAGTGGCAACGAACGTAATCGGATAGTCGCCTGGCATCCCGACCGGCTCATGTACGTCGACGACACCCCACATACCGAGCCCGTCATCGGGGAACGGCCCACCATCGCGCCGACGGTCACCCAACCGACCCCGGCGCCGGCCAACCAGGCCCCGTCTCGCTCCGGAGGTAACGCATGACCATTCATCCCGATGTGCAGGCCGCTCTGGACGCGGCCCGCGAACTACGGCATCGCATCGCCGATATGCGCGAACGTATCGATGAGGTACGTGCCCGGCGCCCGTCACCGAGTGGCCTGGTGATTCCCGAGGTGGACGCGATGGGCCGGCTCACCAGCCTGTACCTGGCGCCGGGTACGGCCGACCGGTTCACCTGTGACGAACTGGTCGCCGAGATCATGGCCGCGATCCGGGAGAGCACACAGGACGCGGCGCGCCAGTATCAAGTGATCATGGAAACCGTGATCACCGACGATGTCACCGAGGAGGCCGAGGAGCCCGCCGTGGTGGCGGAGGCGGTGCGATGACCGCTCCGGAAGGTGAGGCCACCGAGGATTCGGTATCGGCCGCCGACGCCATCGGCTGGCTGCACGAAGAAGGTTTGGCGCGGCTGGCCGCGCTGGGCGCCGGCTCACCCAACCCGGCGGTGGCCTTCGCCGTCGATGTCGCCACCGGAATCGTCACGAAATACCCGGCCGCCAACGGCGGTATCGGAGCGGATTCGAGTACGGTCGCCGCGGACGACCTTCCCGCACCGATCGCCGGGCCGAATCGGCTGGTGATCGTCGGAATCACCAGCAGCGAGCAGATACTGGTGGTGGATCTGGCCGGATCGCTGGTCGTGGAGATCAACGGCGACCGGCCGGAACTGGCCGCGCGGTCCTGGGTGAGTCAGTTGCTGCTGAATCCCGAGATCACCGTGACCACCAACAGCACTCAGGTCGCGATCGGCGGCAGCCCCCGGTGCCGTAAGAGTTTCATCCCGGGCAGCGCGGGTTCGATCATCAGTGTGGACGACGGGAGACCGCCGGTGACCACGGTGACGATGAACTCCGATGTGGACAGCTCCGACTATCTGGCGCTACTCGGCGACGGCACCGGGGAGATGTATCTCGGCGCCCGGGTCTGGCCGCTGCGGCTGGTGCTCACCATCGCCGACGCGCCCTGGACGGCGCTGTCGGAAACCCTGGCCGAATCCGCATAGCAGAACCGAGGAGACAGCGATGGCCGACGACGATTACGACTACGACCTCATGGACGATCTCGAGGACGAACAAGCCGGTAAACCGGCCGTTTCGCCCCAGGTGCACGAGGTGTTCAACCCCGACCACACGGTCGGGGTGGCCTGTGACCGCGACGGCGAGGTGGTGGGATTGCACATCACCGACGAGGCGCGCGAGAACGGCGACAGCTGGTTGAGTGCGGAGATCCTCAAGATCGCCGGGCTCGCGCACGCGAAATCCCGGTTGGGCCTGCGGCGGGAAATGGAGGCGAACGGGGCCCGCTCGTACACCATCGATTCGTTCGGCCTGCCGACCGAGGCCGCCTATCAGGCCATGGAAGACGAGGCGTTCGGCCTCCGGCCCGCATGACCGTTCCCCGGTGCGGCCGGGAACGCTGGACAGACAGGACACGACCATGGTGCATATCGCTTCCCTCACCGATGTGACAACGAGCGTGGGCAATGCCTCCGGGGCGGTTTCGGTGCTGACCGGTAGCGTCGGCACCACCGTCGATTCCCTGCGGTTGAAGGGAGAATCCGCGCTGGACCGGAATATGACCGGCAAGCTCGACTGGATTCGCGCGACCTTCGAATCGGCGGCGTCCGAGGCCACCGAGCAATCCGAGATCACCGTGCGTGCCGCTGATTACGGAACGACGAAAATCGGCAATGCCGAGACCGACGGTGCACATACCGTGCGATCCGCCGAGGCCTGACCCACACCATGCCACCGGAGCACCCCAGCCCGTACTGGGACCGAATCGTCGGCGACCACTGGCCGCAGATACCGCCTGCCGCCTGGCACGGTTTGGCCGCCGCCGCGCGCGAGGGCGCGGAGGCGTTGGATCTCGCCGATGTCCAGCAGGCGCGGCATGCGTTCGACGAGGCGGTTCAGCGCTCCGAGGGGCTCGCGCAGATCCGGCGCGCGTTGGTGGCGCTGGAAAAGTATCCTCATGCCTTCGCCGCGGCCCTGTCCGCTGCCGCGGATACTTTCGGCACCTTCGGCGAGGTGGTGCGCCGCACCCGTAACCAGATCCTCGATGTGGTCGACGACGCCACCGATCGGATCGCGCAGGCCACCCGGGAGAACGACGACGACGAGGACGCAGAAGAGGACCCCGAGGCCGAGGCCGAAGCGGACCGGCAGGCCACCGAGGCGATACTCACCGAAGCGCGCGGTGAGGTGGCCGATATCGTCGCCGCGGCGCTGAACTCGCTGGGGCCGCAGGGGCTGCCGAGACTGGACGATATCGCCGAGGCATTGGGACAGCCGGGGCCGTGGCGCAGCGATGCGATACCCGGTGCCGGTCCGCGCAGGCACGGCGTTCCGGGTGAATCTCCGGGTCCCGCCGCGTCCTGGAAGCCGGGACGGGATCTCGAATTCGGCCCGTGGGGCACGAGGCTTCGGGACCTCGTGCCGCCCGACGCGCTGTTCGGCCGGATATTGATCGATCTGCTCGACGATCTGCTGCATCGCGATCTTCCCGCGCCGGCACCGGTGCCGCTGCCGCTGTCGCCGGAGGGTGCCGAAATACCGGTCGACGCCGGGGGACCCGTCGGCGCGCAGCCCCCTCCGCCTGTCGGTCAGGACGTTTCCGGTGGCGACACGGGGTACGGCGTCGGGGGTGCTCCCGTTCCCGGCCAGCGCCCGGTGGTGTCGTCGCCCGAACCGCAGGCCGGGTCCGAGGAGGCGGCGCCGGTGGACGAGCCGGTCGCGGCGGACGAGCCGCGGGAGGAGCCGGGTGCGGACTCCTCCTCCGGCCCCGATCCGTCGGCGGAGCCGGACCGGAGCGCGGGCCCGGCGGAGCCCGAAGGGATCGCGGAGCCGGCCGGCTCTCCGCGGGGTGCCGCTGAGCAGCACACCGATGCGCCCGGTACCGGTATTCCGGTCGCCGCGGCCCCGGCCACCGCACCGCCGGGCGCTGTCCCGCCGGTCGTCTTCCCGGCCGCCGCGCCGCCGGCGCCGGGGGGCACCGCACCTGTCACCGCCACACCCGCGGCGAACTCCGCGCCGGCGTCGGCATCCGCCGCGGGAGCGTCGACCGGGTCGTCCGCGATATCGGCAGCCCAGGCCGGTCGTGCTGCCGCGGCTCCGGTCGAGGCGCACCGGGCGGCGGGAGCCACCGGGAAGATCGCCGTACCGATTTCCGGTCCGGGAGCGACGGCGGCGCCCGGGGTGAAGGGGCCGGGGTATCTGCCGGGGAGTGAACCGGGCACGGAAAAGCCGGGCGGGACGGGGGAACTGGTACAGGAGGCGGTGGGGGCGGCGATGGTGGCCTCGGCCGCGCCGGCGTTCGTGGTGGGGGAGCGTGTCGACGGTGATCTGGCGCTGGCCCGCACCCTGCTGGGCGGTATTCGCGCGGCCACCGATTCCTGGGTGGTGGGCGTGGACTGGGCAGTGGGGGTGCTGCGGCATCCGAGCGGGGTGAGCGCCTTCGTCACCTCGAACGAGGGGCGCGGCTGGTTGCCCGCTCGGCTGTATCTGCCCGGCGAGGTATCCCTGCCGTGGTTGTGGGCCGTGGCCGGGGAGTCCGGCTGGGAAGGTGTCGCGGACCCGGCACGGATCCTCGTCGAATTCGCTCTCGCGTGGGGAACCAAGTCGGGTTCGAAGCTCTCGGCGCTCGCCTCTTCGCAGCCGATCGAGCCGGGGCTGGGGCGCCAGCTCACGACTGTCGCGCTGGCCGGCTCGGTGGGGCCCTCGGATGTTATGGACCTACGCACGCCCGCACCCGGCACCATGGATCGGCTGGGGCTCACCGCCGCGCCGCGCCTGCTGGACCGTGCGGCGAAAGTCCCCGACAACGTGGTCGCGGTGCGCTGCCTGGAACTCGCCGTGGACGCGCATATCCGCGTCGAGCGGGCCGATCTTCCGACGGTCGACGCGATGGGGGCGCCCGAGATCAGATTGCGGATCCTGCGGGCACTACGCGACGGACGGGATTTCGCGGCCAGTTGGTGGGAAGAGATCCAGGACGCCGACGATCTGATCGCGGCCACCGTACTGGGACACCGCGCCGATACCAGCCGCGTCGCACTCGGAGATCTGCGGCCGAGTGCCGCCGATCTCGAACCGGAGTCGGAACTGTCGGTGCTGCGGGCACTCACCTTCCAGCGGCGCTGCAACGAGCTGGTGTTGTTGCTGGCCGAGGAACGGACACGGCAAACCTTGCGCGACGCGATGTACGCGCACGCGCAGATCCTGGCGCATCCCCTGTTCACCCGCCCGGCGGCGGCCGAGCCCGCGCCCCGGCACACGACCGTATCCGTGGGCCCTGCCCGTTGATCCGACCATCGGCCACCATCCGCGATGCTCCCCAATGGTGGGAAGAATCGACAATTGGGGAAGTCGGTGGCGGGAAAGGATGTATCGAGCATGCCAAAGGATGTGTCGAGCATGCCGGGATGGCTGGACATCGAACCCGAGGTACTGCGCCAGCTCGCCGACCAACACGATCGGGTCGCCGCCGAGACCCGGGAATGGGCGCAGCCCCCGCTGGATTGGCTCGCCAACTTCGAACCCACCTACGGCAAGATCGCCTACCCGGTCCAGCAAGCACTCGAAAGCTATTACGACGCTCGGCAACGCGCGGGTGAGGCCTTGGCGCGGGAACACGAGCAAACCGCCCGTTCCTTGCGTGAGGCCGCTAATGCCTACGAACGTTCCGATGCCGAGAGCGCGGCCGCCATCACCATGGCGGGCGAGGACTACACCGGCCGGGGTGGATCTCCGCTCGATTCGGCTCCGCCGACGGTCCGGCCGGTCGCGGCGGCCCCGGTGGGCGAGAACGAGGCGCCCGTAACGGCCGGGCCGAACGGTGTCGGCACCACGCCTCCGCTGGGGGCGACCACGCCGCCCGGCGCAGGTGTGGACCAGCCGGCCGCGAACGGGGCTCCGCCGGCCGGCCCGGCCGCACCGGCCGGAACGCCGGGCACCACCGGTGCTCCGGGAGTGCTCGGTACACCCGGCGCGGTACCGCCCGGTACGGACGTGGCCGCTTCCGCCGCTTCGCCGGCCGGTGGCGCCCCGCCGGCCGGCCCCGGTGCCGGTGCGGTGCCGCCGAGCGGCGCTCTGATCGGCGGCCCACTGGGTTCCGGCGCCGGTGGCGACGATCGTGGCGCGACCGCGCCCCCGAGCGCGGCCGCCACGGAGGGCACCGCTGTCCCGCCGATCGCCCCGACCCCGTTCAACGCGGCGGTGGCCTCCGCGAAGGACAAGGAAGCCGAACCCGCCTACATCGTCGGCGACCAGGTGAACGACGATCTCGTCATAGCCAAGACCCTGCTCGGTGCGGTGCTGGCGGCCACCGATTCCCCGGTGGGCACGACCTGGGCGGTAGCGGTACTGCGCGGTCCCGCCGGCGCCGGGGTGTTCATCACCTCCAACGAGGGCCGGGGCTGGCTGCCCCGCGGGCTGTACCTGCCGCGTGAGGTCTCCACACCGTGGCTGTGGGACGAATTGCTCGGTGCCGACGGTGAGGCCGCCGCACCGTGGGAAGGTGTTTCCGACCCGGCCCGGGTACTCGTCGAGTTCGGGCTGGCCTGGGGCGCCAAGGCCAATGCGGTGCTGTCCGCGCTGGCCTCGTCCGGGCCCATCGATCCCGGATTGACCGGCCGTCTCGGCGAAGTGGCCATGCAGGGTCTGGTCGGGCCGAATTACGATGTCGATCTCCGGGTCCTGACTCCCGATACCGCCGACCGCCTCGCGATCACCGGATCCGTACCGGCTCTGGAATCGATATCGGATGTGGCGGACGCTCAGATACATGCGCACTGCCTCGGACTCGCCCTGGATGCCCACGCCCAGCTCGGCCGGTCCGTGCCGGGGCACTACGACACCGCGGGTGCCCGCAATATCCGCGATCGCATCCTGGCGCGGGTCGAAGCGGGCGAGGAGATCCCTCGTTCCTGGTGGGACGAGCTTCGCGACGCGGACGACCTGCTGGCGGCGGCGATGATCTCGCAGCGGGTCGATGTAGGCCGGGTGGACCTCGGCGCCATCCGGGTCGACGAAGAGGTCAGCGCGTTGCGCGCGATGGTCTGGGAGCGGCGCTGCAACGAATTGGTCGCGCTACTGGACGAGGAACCGGACCGTCAGGTCCTGCGGGACGCGGTGTACGCGCACAGCCAGATTCTGGAGCACCCGTCGTTCGTGTCGATTCCGGCCGCGGTCGCGGCGGATGTGGACGAGCGGGTGGCACGCCCTGCCGCGGGAACCACCGGGGTATCCGCCGCGCCGGAACAGGCCGTGGCCCCGCCGGAGACGACGTCCCCGGCGGCCCCGCCCCGCGGCGCCGTGGTCGCCCCCGATGCCGGTGGTCCGCCGGCCGGTGCGGTCCCACCACCTGTCGCTCCACCGCCGGAGAACCGGGAAACTTCCTGAACAGGCGCTCTCCTCGCCCGCCGCACGGCGTATGCCGGTCGGCGGGCCAGGGGGGTGCTCGGATGTGCCGGTGCCGGTCGGCCGGGCCAGGGGGTGCTCGGATGTGCCGGGCCGGGGCGTTCAACCGGTCGGCACAGCGGATCGGTACCGCCCTGTTCTCGTTGTCATACCGGCAACCGGCGCGTCGGCACCTCTGTGCTCGAGAGACTTTCGGCCCGCACGATGCGGCATCCACGGCAGGCGCTGATGCGATATGACCGGGCCGGTGATGCGCTATCGCCCTAGGCGTCTGTTGCCGCGTTGTATGAGGGCCGGGTGATCATCACGCGCCGGTCGAGGCAGCCGCAGATTCGATACGTTCGGTGACGACGGCTGCCGGCGCTCTGTCGGCCGACCGAGGGTTGTGATGGGGGTTGCCTCGTGCGGACACACGGGGAACGTGCGGTGCTACACCTGTTTGCTGGGAGGTGTCGGGCCGTAGGGGATTTCGGTCTGCGGCGCTTCCGGCTGAGGATTCTGGTTCGGTGGGGGGCTCTCGCCGGGGGTGGGCGCGGCGCCCTCGGGCTCCGGTTTGGTGGGGTCGGTGGGTGCCGGAGCGGGGCCGGGGGAGGGGGCCGGCTGGCTGGGCGGCGCCTCGTCTTTCTCGCCGTCCTCGTTCTCGTCCTTCTGCTCGAGAAGTTCGGGCAGCTGACTGAGCAACGGCATCGCCATCATGGGCAGCATGGCCAGCATCGGCAGCATGGAGCCGAGGCCGCCCATCCCGTTCGCCGCACCGGCACCTCCCCCGGCCGGAGCGCCACCGCCGGAACCGCCGGAACCCCCGCCGCTCGAACCACCACCGGCCGCATCGACGTTCACGTTCTGCGCGGCCTGGACTATATCGTGCACCTTCGTCACCGCGGCGGCGACATGGTCCATGACCTTGGCTTCTTCCGCGGGCTTGAGTTTCTTCGGCTTCACCGTGCGCAACGCGGCGTTCAGCTCCGCCTCGACGTGCACGATGGAGAACAGCGCCTGGGCCTGCTCGGCCGCCACCATCTGCGAGGTGCCGTCCACCTGGGCATCCATATCCACCATGGAGTCCTGCCGTGCCCCCGCGGAGAGCACCTGCTGTTTGTACAGTTCCACACCCATGCCCGACCCCGGGAGGGCGGCGGCCTGGACCTTGTCGGGGGTCTTACCGTTCTTCGGTGGCGGTGGTGGGTCCGAACGTCCGAAGCCGAGCACGTCCACCGACTGCTGCATCGCTCGCTCCGCCTGCGTGATGAACAGGTTGAGCTCGGGATTGTTCGGCAGCTCCTCCAGATTCACCTGGTGGTAGGGCTTTGTCGGCCCACTGTTGGCGAGCACCTGCATCCCGCTGGATGCGGGGTCCGCGGAACGGGTTTCGGACTCGGTGGTCGAGGTCGTGCCGGGTTTGTCGGTGGTCGAAGTCGTGCCGGGTTTGTCGGTGGTCGAGGTGGTCCCGGGTTTGTCGGTGGTTCGGCCTTTCACCAAAGTATTGGTGGTTTCGGCTTCGGTCGGAGTCGAGGCGGGCAGGATCCGTGGGTCGGCCGGCGTGGTACCGCCGACCAGTGTGCTGCGGTCGGTTGGTCGGGAACCGCTGTGCAGGGGGCCCGAAGTGGGAGTGGGGGTGCCGGAGTCCACGTCCGCTGTCGCTGTATCCATCCGCTGTCGTCGCCTCCCGTGCTGTCTCCTTCATTGTGTTGTCTTCCTATGGATGGGAATACGGCGGCCGTCGCTCGTCCTCGTGTTGTCGCATAGTCGAGACACAACAAAGGGCGTAATAGCCGAAAAGTTGCCCGGGGTGGCTGGGGCTAGAGAGGTAAGTCGGTGCGATGAGCGATAGCGAGCTGATCGTATGCCGGCACTGACCGATGATGTGCACGGTGTGCTTCAGGAGCTGCTCGGGTTGTACGGGGCCGGGCAGCCGACCGAACGTGCCTCCGCGGCGCTCGCGCAGGCGATGGCGGCGGATCTGGGCCGGCTCTCCGGCGGCGGTGCCCAGGGCTACGGCGACACCCTGGGTATGCACCGCACCGTCCTCGACACCCAACACGGCCGTGAGGGGGTCGTGAGCAAAACGGTCGCCGAATCGGCGACCGGCACGCTGAACGGACGCGGAATCCTGAACAGTCAGATCTCCGACCTGCAGGCGCGTATCCAAGCCATCACCGCCATAGGTGATACGAGGTTCAGCGGTCCGGCGCTGCTCGACTCCGCTCAGCAGACCATCACGAACGCGACCAGGCAGGTGAACGCCGATATCGACGCGGCACGCAGACAGGCGGCTCAGATCATGCCGCCGGTAGCGCTCGCCGAGCGCACCCGGAGAACAGCCACGCCCCCGCCCCGGAAACGCCGGCGCCGGCGGCGGCCGCGCATGGTGTCCGGTCAGCAGGTAACCCAGCAACCGGTACGGCGGCGCACCCGCCGCAACTGGGACAAGACCAAAGGCGGCCAGGCCGCGCGAGCCGCGGATTCCGCTCTCGGGCTGCCCTACGTCTGGGGTGGTGGTGGTGCCAACGGGCCGAGCGGGGGCGGTTTCGACTGCTCCGGCTTGACCCAGTACGCCATCGCCCAGGCCACCAACGGGGAGGTGGTGCTGCCCCGCACCACCTACGAACAGATCTACGCCGGGGAACGGATCGATCCGCGCGATGTGCGTGCCGGTGATCTGGTGTTCCCGGCCTCCTCGTTCAGCTCTCGCGGACCCGAACACGTGCAGCTCGCCGCCGGTAACGGGATGGTGATCGAGGCGCCGTATACGGGCGCTACGGTAACCTATTCGCCGATGCCCCCCAGTGCTGTGGTGATACGAGTCGTCTGAGCGGAGTCCCCGCCCTTGGCCATCGAGATACCTCATGAAGTGGCGCTGTTCCTGAACTTCATCGGTGTCCCTTACCCGGATATCAACGAGGATCAGGTCCGCGAGCTGGCCGAGCATGTGCGCACGTTCGCCGAGGACGTCTCCGGAACCCATGAGGCGGCAACCGGCACCATCACCGAGATGGGCTCGGTTTACCAGGGTCAGTCGTATCGCGCGCTGGTGGCCTCCTGGGCGCGGTTGAGTTCTTCGCATATGGAGCGGCTCGACGAGCTGTGCCGGGGGGTGGCGGCGGCTCTGGAGATCGCCGCGGAGGTGATCACCGTGGTGAAGGCCGCGGTGCTGACCGAGCTCGCGCTGCTCGCATCCGCGTACACCGCGGCCATGGCGGCCACCCTGGCCACCTCGGGTGCCTCCGCCGCGGTGGGGCAGTCGATTGCCATGGTGGCGAAGCGCCTGGTGAAGGCCATGGAGGAAATGCTGGTCGCCTACATCCTGGCGGAGGTGCTGGGCAAGGCGATCGAACCGCTGGAACAGGCGGTTTCGGATATGATCAGCGGCGTCGTCTACGACGTGGCCGCCGATGCGCTGGGAGTCGACGACGGTGGTGGGGACGGGCTGCTGATCGATCCCGACGAGGTCCGCCGGTACGCGCAGGTGCTCGACGATCACGCCGACGACATCATGAAGCACGCGGACAAGTTCGCCAACAAGGTGTCGGCGCTGGATTTCACCACGCCGATCGCACCGGATCCGGCCTCCGCGCCGGAGAGCGGGCCCGGGAACACTCCACGCGAGGGCGGCGATCCGAACGCGGTCCGGCGGAGCCCGGTGGATACCGAGCGAACCGACCCTCCCGCGGCACCGCGAAACTGGCTACCCACCGCCGGGAACGATACGGGATCCCGTGATACGCACACGCCGGGCGGGCCGCCGCGGGTTGCCGCCGCGGACGGCGCCGTTCCCGGCGAGAGTGGGGGTAAGCCGCCGACGGCGGCTTCCGCGCCCACCGGGGCGGCGGCTTCCGCACCCGACGGAGCGGCAGCGCCCGCGCAGGGGCCGTCCGCGCCGGGTGGTGGGCCCACGGGCGGCGCGTCACCCGCCGCGGCCGAAGGGGGAATTCCCGCGCCGGCGGAGCGGGGTTCGTCCGCACCGGATTCGGCTATCCGATCGTCGGAACAGGTAGCGGCCGGCGCCCACTCCGCGGGGGCGGCTACCGGGAGCGAGCCGGTGGAAAAATCCATGGGCCGGCCGGTTTCCGGCCCGGTGGATTCTCCGGAGCGGCCCGCGAGCGTGGCGACAGCCGGTGATACGTCCGGTGATCCACGTGCACCGGCCGCGTCCGCGGCGGGCGCGCAGGACGGCACGCAATCGAGTCCGTGGAATCGTTCGTCGCCGCAGGGCGCGCCGGCCGCCGGCTCGGCCGGGGGGAAAGCGCCGGCCGGTACGGCTGCGGCTCGAGGTGTCGAGCGCCGCCGGGGCGGAGCGGGAAAGCCCCACCCTTGGGCGGCGGATCCGGCCACCGCTCCCGTACCCGCCCGTACCCCGTGGGCAAGGCCCGGCCGTTCCGCGCCGGCGCCCATACCCGCGGTGGCGGCGGCCGGAGATACCGCGCCGCCGGTCCCTGCCGCGCCGGAAAAGAAGCCGGTGCGGTCCTCGGAAGAGCTGGAAGGCGCGGTGCGTACGGGGGATCCGGTCGAGCGGCCGGTGCCCACCGGTGAGCCGGGTCGGGACGTGGCGCTCAACGGTGCGCCGCCGGATACGGTGCGCGATGGGGAACCGGGGCGGAAGGGTGAGCCGCCGCGGAATAGCGTGCCGGAGCCACCGGAGCGAGCAGCGCCGGAAACGGGCCGGTCCGGAAGGCCGTCTGCCCGGTTCGTTTCGGTGGCACCGCCACCGCTACGGGATGAAGGTCCGCCACGGGGCTGAGATGAGTGCGGCGGCCGGTGGCTCGCTGTTTCCCCCGGCCGCCGCGATAAGAGGTCATCAGGGATGAGGGAACTGGTGACCCGGTTTCGACTATAGCGATAAATAACGTGCCGTCAAATAACGGCTCCATAAACTATTAGGCGATTGGCTTCTCGGGGAAGTGGTCCCGGTTCCTTGTCGGCGCAGCGGAAACCGGCCTCGTACGCGCGTTATTCGTATGGCGGCCGGCCCCGGGTCGCGGTGACCGGCCCGCCACGGAGAAGGTTCCGTGCCGGGGTGCGATACGGAACCGGGGAGTACTTTATCGTCAATCCATGTACCGCTCACCAGTGGGAACGTTGAAGCGTCAAGTGGGGTAGAGATCTGGTGATCGTCGGGGCGGGTCCCGATTACCTCACCTATTCGCTCCTGCGGTGCACTCGCTTCCCACCGGCGGGAAATACCCCGGACGTCGCGCTGTTCCGGCGTGGCTTACCCTGCCAGCAGGCGAGGGTCGGCGGAAGGGAAGTCCGAGTTGTCAGCGGCCGAAGATGCGTTCTACACAGGCGTGCAAAGTTTGGGATTGGTCGCCGGTGGGGTGCGCAACGAAGAGCATGCTCGCGCGGCGTTCACAGCGGCCACGGATCTGGATCCGGATATGTGCGATGCCTGGCTCGGCCGGGCCATGGCGGGGGAGGTGACCTCCGAGGTCATCTACGGTGCCTACCGCTCCTCGCACAACCTCTACCGCGATCAGCAACGTGCCGGATTGGTCGACCGGGCGCTGTGGTGCCAGGTCGAGATCGGCGTTTTCGGCCTCCGCGTGGCCATGGCCGACCGTGATCAGATCGCCATTGCCCAGGCGTGCTCCTATGCCGAGGGTGGGGAATGGCAGGAGGCCGCGGCCATCCTTAACGAGGTACGTGGCGACGATGTCGCCGATTTCGCCCGGCTCTCGCTGTTCTACCGGACAGGTCGCTGGCCCGATGTCCTCACCGCCCGCTCGGAGAAGCCGGTGCTCGAGGACGGGTTGCTCGATATCGCGGCGGAATTGATGGCGGCCAGCGCGCTGGCCCATCTCGGCCGCTTCGGCGAAGCGCTGCCCCGCGCCCAGCGGATCGTGGAGGACAGCCAGTCCGGCAACCTCTCCTATATCTGGGCCGACGCCCACTACCTGCTCGGGATGATCCTGCGGCACAACGGCGAGCACGAGGCCTCCGACAAGATCCTCAAGGGCCTGCAGGGTTCAGGTCTGTGGCCCAACCGCCCGCAGTGGCAGCAGGCGGTGCGCGACAAGAACTTCCGGCTCGAGGTCACCACTCCGGCGGTGATCGCCTCGCGTACGAATATCTGGGATCCGAAATCCGGTGACGATCCGGCCGAGGTGGCCGCCAGTGCCGCCAAGGCGGAACGGGACGCACTGCTGGACGAGGCATCGAAACTGCTGCAGTCGCAGATCGGGATGGATTCGGTCAAGGAGCAGGTCGACCGGCTGAAATCCGGTGTGCTGATGGATCAGGTGCGCGCCAAGCGTGGGCTGGCGGTCGATTCTCGGTCCAACCACCTGATCTTCTCCGGGCCGCCCGGTACGGGTAAGACCACCATCGCCCGCGTGATCGCCAAGATTTTCGCCGGTCTCGGCGTGGTCGAGAACGCGGAGGTGATCGAAGCCTCGCGTAACGATATGGTCGGCACGCATCTCGGGCACACCGCCCCGAAGACCAACGCGCTGATCGATTCGGCGCTGGGTGGAGTGCTGTTCATCGACGAGGCGTACACCTTGATCCAGGAGGGACTCTCCGGTGGGGATGCCTTCGGTAAGGAGGCGGTCGACACCCTGCTGGCCCGGATGGAGAACGACCGCGACAAACTGGTTGTGATCATCGCCGGGTACGAGGCGGAGATCGACCGGTTCCTGCAGTCCAACGAGGGTCTGTCCTCACGTTTCACCAAGCGGATCCGCTTCGCCAGCTACGATCCGGACGAATTGGTGCAGATCGCCGACCATATCGCCGGCAAGAAGGATTCGATCCTCTCCGACCAGGCACGTGAAGTCCTGCGGGATCGCTGCACGATGATGTCCGAGCAGAGCAAGAACGGGCGGCGGCTCATCGACCTCGCGGGTAACGGCCGTTTCGTGCGCAATGTGGTGGAGGCCGCCGAGGCCGAGCGGGATTTCCGGTTCACCCGGGAAAACGTGGACATCGCCTCGCTCACCGACGAGGAACTCATGACCATCGACGCGTTCGATATCACCGCGGCCCTGCAGGGGCTGGCGCCTGTCGGTAAATAGCGCCGGCCGGCCTCCGTTACCGGATTCCCAATTATGGGAAGTTTCCGGCTCTGTGGTGCGCGTTAGGTTGAGGCCGAGGTCGGCGGAAGGAACGTATACCGGTGGCACGCTTCCGGGTGGTGACCAAGCACCAGGTTTCGGGTTGGCGGTTTCTGCTACATCGGATCGAACACGCCCTGGTGCGGCGCGACGCCTCGATGATCGACGATCCGCAGCGCGGCCGGTCCACCGCGCTGGCCATCGGGGTGGCGCTGGCCTGCGTGGGGATCGCGGGGGCCGCCGTGCTGGCGTTCTTCAAACCCGCCAAACCCGTCGGCAATTCACCGATCATCGCGGAAAAGGACAGCGGTGCGCTGTATGTGAAGCTCGGCGAACGGCTGCATCCGGCGCTCAATCTCACCTCGGCCCGGTTGATCGTCGGTCAGGCGGCCAATCCGGTGGAGGTCTCCCGCAGCGAGCTCGAGAAGTATCCCCGCGGCGCCTGGGTCGGGATACCCGGCGCGCCGGGACAGATCACCGACGAAGCCGAAAGGGATTCCGAGTGGACCGTCTGTGATACCGCCCGGACCGGTGCCGCGGCGCCGGTCGATCCCCGGACCGGATTGCCGACCCTCTCGCGCTCCGCCGTGCTCACCACCGCGATCGCGGGACCGCTGACCGTGGACGACGACGCGGTACACGAACTGCGCGGAAACCAGGCCCGGCTGTTGCGTGGTGAGGACGCGACCTGGCTGGTGTATTCCGATCCGGAGCAGGGCGTGGTCCGCGCGGAGATCAACCTCGCCGAATCCCCGGTGATGCTGGCCCTCGGGATCGATGCGACCGTGCAGGTGGCCGCGGCCTCCCCGGGTCTGCTGGAGGCGATACCGGAGGTCGCGCCGATCCGGGTTCCGGATGTGCCCGGCGCCGGAACGCCCGCCACCCTGAAGCCCGCTCTGGACGCGGTGGTGGGCTCCATCGTCACCGTATCCACCCCGAACCAGCCGGCTACCTACTACCTGGTGTCGAATTCCGGTCTGGTCCGGGTGAGCCCGGTGCTGGCCTCGATCGTGCGCAATGCCAATTCGCACGGTTCGGTTGCCTCGAGCACCATCAGCCCGGATGTCGCCGCGGCGAATCTGCGCCCGGGTGATTGGCCGGGAACGGCGACCTATCCGACCGCGCCGGTGGAGATCCTGGACCCCATCCGCGATCTGGTGACCTGCTATCACTGGTCGCGCACCGGCAACGACCCGAACGCGCACACCCGGCTGCTGTTCGGTCGGCAACTTCCGCTCTCCAAACAGGAGCAGGGCCGGACCGTGCAGCTCGTCACGGCACCGTGGTCCGGCGGCGCGACGGCCGACTACGCCTATCTGCCCCGTACCTCCGGGAAGTTCGTACAGGTGACCGGCTCCGAGGCGGGGTCACCGCTGCGGGAATCGCTGTACTGGATCTCCGACAGCGGCGTACGCTACGGCATCGGGGCCAATATGGCCTCCGGGGGTAAGAACGATCCGACCTTGACCGCGCTCGCGCTCCGCGAGCCGGTGACCGCGCCGTGGAGTATCGTCTCCCTCTTCGCGGTGGGGCCCACCCTCTCGGTCGGCGACGCCATGATCCAGCACGATGGGATACCGACGAATTTGTCCGGTGTGCAGATGACGAGAGACAAATGACCGCGACCCGCCGGTTCGTCCGCCCGGCCCGTATGGTGCGCGGCCCCAAGGCTCCCGCCGTCACCGAACTGCGGTTGCAGCCGCCCACCGAGCTGCCGCGCCCGGTGCCGATGTCGAAGCTCAAGATGATCATGCCGGTGATCATGGTGGCGGCCATGGTCGGCATGATGGCGATGATGTTCTCCGGCGGCCGCGCCATGTCGCCGATGATGTTGATGTTCCCCATGATGATGATCGTGTCGATGTTCGGCATGCTCGGCGGCACCCTGGGCGGTGCCGGGGGAGCCAACAGCACCGCCGCCGGGCTGAACGAGGAACGCAAGGACTATCTGCGCTCGATCACCGAGAACCGCAAAACGGTGCACGAGGCCGAAACCGAGCTCTACGAGTATCTCTCCTACACCCATCCGGGGCCGGCGGGACTGAGCCGCCTGGTCGGCGGTAAGCGGATGTGGGAGGTGCAGGTCGCCAACCCGCAGTTCCTCCGGGTCCGGATGGGGCGCGGGCGGATCGCCAATCAGGTGCGGGTGATCGTGCCGGAGGCGGCGCCGACCTCCGACCTCGATCCGGTGGGTGTCGTCGAGCTGACCCGGTTCGCCAAGGCCTATTCCACGGTCGGGGGTATGCCGGTGGCGATCAACCTGCTCTCGGCGCCGCTGGTCGGCCTGGACGGCGACGCGGAGGCGGTCGCGGGCCTGGCGCGGGCCATGATCGCGGAGATCGTGGTATTGCACGGTCCCGATCAGGTGGCGGTCGCCGCGGTCCTCAACGACCCGGACGGGCCGGAATGGGCCTGGCTGAAATGGTTGCCGCATACCCAGCACCCGTCCGAGACCGATGCGATCGGGTCGAGTCGTATGGTCTACCGGACCGTCGCCGAACTCCGCACGAAGGTGCTCGCCGGGCTCAACCGCGGCCCCTTCTCGGCGAACAACGAACCAGCGCTGGACAAATCGCATTTCGTGCTGATCGTGGAATCCGGTGGCGCCAACACCGACCGCGATATCTCCGGTATCGACGGCTGCACCTGGCTGCGCCTGGGGGAATCGGAGCAATCGCTACCGCGCTCCTTGCGATTCACCGTCACCGCCGATCGCACACTCGAGGAGAAGACACCGCGCGGTAGCCGATTGGTCGGCTCGGCCGATGCCATGTCGATCCCCCAGGCCACCGCGCTGGCCCGCAGCATCTCCCCGTACCGGCTCTCCACGGTGGTCGAGGCGGTTGCCGCCGAACAGGCCAGCGGTAGCACCTCCTGGGAGGATATGGTCGGAATCAGCGATCCGGGCAATATCCGGGTGGACCAGCAGTGGCCGGTACGCCGCGATGCCGACCGCAACCGGTTGAACATCCCCTTCGGCCACGATCCCACCGGCCAGGTGGTGTACCTGGACATCAAGGAATCCGCCGAAGAGGGTATGGGCCCGCACGGTATGTGCATCGGCGCGACCGGCTCGGGTAAATCGGAATTCCTGCGCACCCTGGTGCTCTCCGCGATCGCCTCGCATTCTCCGGATGTGCTGAACCTGCTGCTCGTCGACTTCAAAGGTGGTGCGACCTTCCTCGGGTTCGATCGGCTCTCCCATGTCACCGCGGTGGTGACGAATATGGAGGAGGAAGCCGATCTCGTCACCCGTATGGAAGACGTCATCAACGGTGAGATGGCGCGGCGGCAGCGCATTCTGCGTGACGCCGGAAATTTCGCCAGCGTCGCCGACTACGAGAAAGCACGGGAACAAGGGGCGCAGCTGGAACCGCTGCCCACCCTGCTGATCATCCTCGACGAATTCGCCGAACTGCTCGAACAGCATCCCTCGTTCTCCAAGCTGTTCGTCGCCATCGGCCGGCTGGGCCGGTCGCTGCGTATCCACCTGTTGCTCTCCTCGCAGAAGGTGCCGGCGAACCGGATGGGTGAGCTCGAGGCGCACCTGTCGTACCGGATCGCGCTGCGCACCAACCAGACCAGCGACTCCCGCGATGCCATCGGCACCGCCGACGCCTATCACCTGCCCAAGAAACCGGGGTCGGGCTATCTGCGTGTGGGCGCCGGTGATCTGCAGCGGTTCCAGGCCGCCTATGTCGGCGCGCCGTACACCCCTCCGGCGCAGACCACCGCGTCGAGTGCGCAGCGGGCGCGTCGCCCCGGTGGCGGGTACCGGCCACCGCAGCGATTCACCGCCGCCCATATCGCCGAATCCCGTCCGGCGCCGGTGGTGGAGCCGGTGCGCGTGGTCGAACCCGAGGAGACCGAGGGCGAACCGATCACCGTTATGGAAACCGTGCTGCAGCAATTCGCGCGGCACGGGCGCCCGGCGCACCGGATGTGGTTGCCCCCGCTGGGTGTGCCCCCGACTCTGGACCGGATGATCAATGCCGTGGAGCCGGGCACCCTGCGGTTGCCGTGGGCGGTTATCGACAAGCCCCGTCAGCAGCGCCAGGACGTCTGGGCGGTGGATCTGTCGGGCGCGGGCGGCCATGTGGCCGTGGTCGGTGGACCGCAGTCCGGGAAATCGACGGCATTGCAGTCGCTGGTTCTCTCCGCCGCGCTCACTCACACTCCGGAGCAGGTCCAGTTCTACTGCCTCGACTTCTCCGGTGGTTTGTCCGCGCTGCGCGACCTTCACCATGTCGGTGCCGTCGCGGCGGCGCGGGATGTGGACCGGATCCGGCGTACCTTCGCTCTGCTGCGCAATCTGATGGCCTCTCGGCAGGCGCTGTTCGACCATCTGCGTATCGATTCGATGCGCGAGTTCCGGCGGCGCCGTGCCACACCGGAAGGATCCGCCGAGCTCACTTCCTACGGGGACAACCACGGTGATGTGTTCGTGGTGGTGGACGGCTGGGATATCGGCTTCGCCATCAACGGGCCGTTCTACGACGAGTACATGCCCACCATGGAATCCATCGCGCTGCAGGGCCTGAACTACGGGATCCACCTGGTGGTCAGCAGTTCGCGCTGGGCCGCGATCCGGCCGGCGGTCAAGGATCTGCTGCAGACCCGCCTGGAGATGCGACTCGGTGATCTCACCGATACCGCGTTCAACGCGCATCGGGCCGTGGTGGCGGCCGTCCCGCCGAATCGGCCGGGCCGCTGTATCTCCAGCGAAGCCCTGCATATGCTCACCGCGCTTCCCCGTATCGACGGTAACGGTGACTCCGACTCCGCGGCAGCGGGGTTGAACGCCGCGATCGCCCAGCTGAACCAGACCTTCTCGGGGCGCCGGGCGCCCGAGGTCCGCTTGCTGCCGAATCAGGTCACCATGCCGGAGGTGCTGCAGCGGATGCCGCGCCCGACCACGCTGGCCGAACGGCTCGTCATCCCCTTCGGTATCCGGGAATCCGATCTGGCTCCCGCCACCGTCGATTTCGGGACGGCGACGCATTTCGTCGTTCTCGGTAGCACCGGGTGCGGGAAGTCGACGGTGATCGACGCGTTGCTGGAGTCCATTCGCACCCGGTTCACCGCGGACGAGGCCCGGGTACTGCTCATCGACTACCGGCGCCACCACATGGACGCGCTACCGCCCGAGCAGATGGTGGGCTACTTGACCAGCGCCCGCGATCTCGAGGTGAATCTTCCGCCCTTCGTGCAGAAGATGCGTACTCGCCGCCCGCCGGATGATGTCACGAGCCAGCAGCTCAAGGAGCGTTCCTGGTGGAGCGGCCCGGAGATCTTCGTGGTGATCGATGATTACCATATGGTCGTCCAACGCGGGCAGCTCAATCCGCTCGACCCGCTCAAGGAGCTCATCGTCGACGGCCGCGATACCGGTCTGCACGTGATCGCGGCGCGTAATATCGCCCAGGCGGATTCCGCCCTGTTCGACAACGTGCTGGGGCAGATCAAGAATGTGAACGCCCCGGGCCTGATCATGGACGGTACGAAGTTCGACGGCACCCTCATCGGCGATGTGCGAGCGACCAAACAGCCGGTGGGACGGGGTGTTCTGGTCGAACCACTGCATTCGCGCAAGGATCTGGTGCAGGCGGCGTGGCGGCCCGAATGAGTATCCGGAATTCGTCCGATGAGCGGGACTCCCCAGTAATGGGGATAGCTTAGCGTTCTTGGTGTACCGCTCTGATGCGGATAAGACAACGGTCGATCGGAGTCATCGATGGTCCAATTCCTGAATCAGCCATCCGACGTTTCGGCGCTCAGCGGCAGAATGTCGGTGCAGGAGTCCTCCCTGGTCTCGGCGCTGGCCACGACCGGAGCGTTCGCCGGCGCGGGGCCCACCGGCCCTCATATCCCGGGCGTTCTGATGGCGGCGGGCTTCCAGATCGTGAAGGAGGCGTATTACGGCATGCTCGATGCCGGAGTCGTCGAGAAGCTGCGCGGCAGTGACGCCTCGACCAAGGCGAGTATGGTCTTCGAGATCGAAGACGGAGCAGCCGGAGCAGCGGTCGGCGCCGCCGGCGCCGTGATCGAACCCGCGGTTCACGGCGGCTGACGACATACGGTCGGAGCGGTTGTCATGCTGGGTTTTTTATATGCGGCTATGGGGCCCAAAGCCGTGCGTTCCCTCTATGACAGCGGGCCGGGCACTGTGCCGCTCGACAACGCCAGATCAGCCTATGAAGGTGTGGGGGAGGCACTGAACACCAGCGCCTCGGGCACGGACGGTCTTCTGGCAGCCATGGCCGAGGCGTGGGGTGGGCTGAGCGCCCAGAGCGCCCAGCGGGCGTTCGGCGAGCACACCCAGTGGGTGCGGCAGCAAGCGGCGGTGGCGAAGTTCCTCTCCGACATCGCACGTGGCGCCGCGGAGCTGCACCGAGCGGTCGGTGCGCTCATGCCCTCGATGCTCGAGATCGAGGCGAACGAAGCGCTACGCACGAGCACCAAGATGGCCGCGGTGGCCACAGCGGGGACGCCGTTCAACAGTATCGCCATGGGGCTGGCGGCCGCGGCCGAAGCGGACTATGAGCGCCTTCGAGCACAGGCCGCCGCGGCGATGGATTTCTACGACGACGGGGCGCTGCAGGTGATGGATCTGCTGCTGGCGACCCCGATCACCGCGCCGCCGCCCATCGCCCTACCGGGCGGGGTTCCACCGCCGACGGCACCGGATATCACCGGCCCGTTACAAGATCTGATGAAAAACGGTCCGGACAGCCCCTATCTCACGGATGGTCCGAACAATACGGTCGGTGACGGACCCCAGCACCCCACGGGTGACGGTCCGCAATCGACGGGGGACAGCGGTGGTGGCGGTGGTGATCCCGGGCCGGATCCCGGGCCGGATCTGGGCCCGTCGCAAGCCGGGCCGGAGCAGGGGTTGACCGATCTCGGTCAGTCGCTGGGCGCCGATCCCGCATTCGGGCCGGGCACGGACGGATACGGGCTGGATTACCCGGCCGGAGACGCGCTGTTCGGTACTTCGCCGACCTCACCCACTCTCGCGGGGCTCGGCGGCGGTGTCGGCAGTCTCGTCGCTCTCGGTATGACGCGCGGTGGTATCGGCTCCATGCCCGGTGTCACCACGGGTTTCCGGATGCCGGGCGGTTGGGCGCCGGGTGCCGGCACCCCATTCGGCGCTTCCACCGGGGCGCCCAGCGCGGCTCCGGCCCGCAATGTTCCCAAACGGGTTTCCGCGCCCACGGCGCGGATGCGGCGACGCAGGAAGGAAGAGGAAGACAGGCCGGGAAAGGTTTTCACCCCCGGCGAGCAGTTCGAGGTACCGGTTCTCGAACGCCCCCCGGCGATCGGTGTCATCGAATACCAGGAGGACGAACCCGGCGAGGAGTTGCTGGTGGACTCCTCACTGGTGGGAGTGCTCGACCGCCTCGACGACGAGGCGGAAAGCGACAATGAACGAAAGACCCGAGGGTAAGCATCTCGGGCACTACCTCCGGAAGGAGCGCCGAAATGGCCGGAAACGGTGGCATTTTGAATGCTGACATCTCGAGCATGAGCTCGGGTGTCAACAAGACGGCAGCCAGCCTCGGTCTGCTCGAGCAGGGCCTCAGGCAATTGAGTGGTATCCAGCACGATTACCGGGGTGTGGCCGAGGGTCAGATCCAGCTCGCGGTCTACAACGCACTGGGTAACGCGTTCGAGACCGGTGGCAAGCTGGCCGAGACGCTCAACAAGATCATGGAGGCGATGAACAACGCCGGCCTGAAAACCGAGGGCGCGGAACTGGAAGCCGCTGGCCTGGTCAACGCGGCCAACGAAGGTTTGGACGGAGTGGTCAACGCCGGAACGGCCACAGATTCTTGGGCCAACAATGGCGCCGAGCAGGTCGGAAACCGTGATATGTCGAAGGTCAACCTCGCTTTCTGATCGGTTCGTAGCCGACACCCCAAGCCACTATTCGAAAGGCGTAATTCCATGGCTATTCGGCTCGATTACAGCGGGATCAGCGGGCTCACGGAGATGACCACGGCCGTGGTCAGCCACCTGCAGGATCTCGCTGTCGAGATCAAGCAGTGCAAGACCGAGATCCTGAGTATCTACGAGGGCACCGGTGCCGGTGAGTACGAAACGGTTTCCCGGGTGTTCGATCAGCGCCTGGAGGCATTCCAGGCCAGCCTGGCCGGTCTCAACCAGAAGATCATCCAGGTGGGTACCAAGGGTGGTGACGTCGACAATGTCGACCGGGCCGTCGCCGATTGGTTCCGTGGCGTCATCTAGATCGGCCGCGACGACCGGTTTTCGCGGCGGGAAGCGGTGAGCGGACAGATTGGATACCGATCCGGTCTCGATCGATCTGAATGTCGATGCCGCCCTTGTCCTGCAGGACATGGTCGGCATCGACAGCTACCCCACCGTGCTCGCCATCTATCCGAATATCTACCGGCTCACCGACCGGGATCGGGTATGGAAGGTCGTCAAGGAACAACTCACCGACGCGGGAATCATCACCGGTGACGAGGTTCATCCGGTGGTGGCCGGCTGGCTGCGCGCCCTGCACCGGCCGGATACCGAACTGGTGGTGCGCGTAATCGACAACGGTCGCGGCGGACACACCCCCACCATGTTGCGTATATCGCTGGTGCGCGCGGGCGGGGATCATGTGCTGGCCGTACGGTGCGACGACGAAATCATCATCCAGTCGGTTTTCCACGAGGGCACACAACTGAATACCCTGGCAGAGGTGCTGAAATCCGCGCTGGGTAATTATCCGGTGCTGAATTTCGACCCGTTCGTCCTGCCGACCGCGGAGCTCGACGATATCCCGTTGGACCCGGACGAACGGCCGGCGGCGCTGCGGGAACTCGGTGCGACACCGCGTACCGCGGCCGTGCTCACCCGGG
Organism: Nocardia sp. X0981; assembly: GCF_977089955.1. Lineage (NCBI taxonomy): Bacteria > Bacillati > Actinomycetota > Actinomycetes > Mycobacteriales > Nocardiaceae > Nocardia > Nocardia sp. X0981. The sequence continues at coordinate 2,885,151 of NZ_OZ372435.1, forward strand.
CGATGGACGAGATAGTCCGGCGTGCCGAGGTGCTGATGATCGAACATCGGGACGGTGAGGTCCGCTCCGTGGATTTCGGCATCTGCATGAGTGTGGTGGATACACTTTCGGGACGGTTCGTGGTGACGCCCAGCAGGGCCATGGACGGACAGACCCGGTCGGCTTTCCGCCCCGGTGACGACCTCGCCCTGCAGAGTGGTATCAACGCTCTGGTCGAGCTGCTGCCCGGCCATAGCTGGTTCGATACCGCGCGCACCGGTTGACGTTCCAGTGCTGGATGAGAGGACGGTGAAATGAACCGGGCACCGACAACGAACGGTGACGCCTCCGCGGCGCTCGCCAAGGGTGGTTACGACGCCTATTTCGCGCAGCTCGAACAACGTCCCGAGGGGGGCGCGGCGGTGAGCACGTCCGGCGCTCCCACCTCCGAAGCCTCCTCCTCCGCCGCACAACCCGAACCCACCGGCGCGCCGGCGACCGGTGCCGACCAGGCGGGCCCGGCCGCCTCCGTGCCCCCGCCTTCCGGGGCCGCGCCGAGCATCGCTACACCGGCCGCGGTTTCCCCACCGCCGCCACCTCCCATCCCCCCGCAGACCGCACCCGAGCCGCAGAACGCCGCCGGCGGTGATCTGGACGAGTTGCGGCAACGTGCGGCCACCGCATACGAGCAGGCGGCCGAAGAAGAGCGGCAGGCGATAGCGCGTAAACAGCAGCAGGGATCGCAGAGCGTGACCACTCCGCCGCCGACCGGCGCCCCCGCCCCGCCGCCGGAGCAGGCCTCCGGCGCCGGGGACGCCTGGACCGGCACTCAACAGAGCACGGCCACACCGGCGGCCGGTGTCACCCAGCCGGGTCCGGCCGTCGCGTATCCACCGGCCGCGGACCCGGCGACGGGACAGCAGGGGTTCGGCGGCTATTCCGCGGTCCCCGGTGGTGGGCCCACCGCCGTGCCTCCCGCGCAGGCCGCCGCCGAGAACTCGCATGTGCCCGATCGGATCCATCGCCCCGCCTACGACTCCACCGGCCGCATCGAGGTGCTGCCGCCCGCGCTGGCCTCGGCGGAACTGCTCGCCGAGATCGCCGCCGTGCGCCAGGCACATCTGCGCTCGGAAAAGGGCGTACGCGGAGCGCTCAACAAGGTCGGCTTCAATCTGGGCCTCTCCCCGGCCGAACAGCGGGCCGAGAACCGGCGGACCCGGATCCGCCGTCAGCTCACCGCGCCCTACCAGATCGCGGTGGTGAGCGTGAAGGGCGGCGTCGGCCGCACCACCACCGCGGCCGGTCTCGGCTCGACCTTCGCGAAGCTGCGGCCCGATCGAGTGGTCGCCATCGACGCCAACCCGGATTTCGGGGACCTCTCCAGCCGGACGGCCCGGCACCAGTTCGGCCTGTCGCTGCGGGATCTCGCGCAGGCCGGGGCCCGGTTGGATTCGTTTTCCGCGGTTCATTCCTATACCGCGGTGAACACCGCCGACCTCGCGGTGGTCGCGTCCCCGTGGAACACCGACGCGGCCGAGGCACTGACCGGCAGCGAATACCAGCAGGGCGTGGAGATTCTGCGCCGCCATTACAATCTGCTGGTGGTCGACTGTGGAACCGGGGTGCTGGATTCGTCGACCAATACCGTGCTGCGCACCAGCGACGCGGTGGTGGTCGTGACGCCCGCGACGGTCGGCGGGGTGACCGGTGCCGTGGCCACGCTGAACTGGCTCAGCTCGCACGGTTTCGATCATCTGATCGCCTCCTCGGTGGTCGCGATCGTGCGGCAGCATCCGGTCAAACCCACCGTGGACATCGAGGCCATCGAGAAACTGTTCGCCTCGGCGCAGCGACCCACCATACAAATTCCTTTCGACCCGCACCTCGCTGAAGGCGGCGAGATCGATCTGCGGATGCTGGAGAAGGACACCGTGCTGGCATTCGAAGAGCTCGCGGCCGGTTTGGCCGACGACTTCCCCGGCTACGTCGCCGAGCCGTCGCGCGGTCACCACGGAGATATGCGGTGACCGCTGTGCAGACGGCACCGCCCTCTCCGGCGGGCGGTGCCGCGCCGGCGGAGGTGGCCCGGGCCCGGGTCGCCGTCATGGTCGCCACCTATCAGGTGGACGTCGTGGTGCCGACCAAGTTCACCGTGGAAACCTTCATCGATGATCTGGTGGCCGTACTGGCCAACGCCATCGGCGACGAAGAGGTGGATTTCACGCCACCGCAGGGGCAATGGAGCCTCGCCCGGCCGGGTGAGCCGCCGATTCCGCGCTGGCGCAGCCTGGGCGATCACGACATCGTCGACGGTACGGTGCTCATGCTGGCGCCGGTCGAATCGGCCGAGGTGTTCACACCCGTGGTCGAGGACATCACCGATGCGCTGGCCCTGATCAACGAGCGCGAATTCGCCGAATTCGATTCCGAGACCGCCGCCGTCGTGGGCCTGGGTGTCTTCGGAATCGGAGCGGTGGGGATCGCCACCCTGTTGTCCTGGACCTGGACACAGACCGGATCGCTGCTGTGGTGCGGACTGCCGGCGCTACTGCTCGGCATGCTGTGCTGGGGGGCGGCCGTCGCCATCCGGGGCAGCGGCGCGGCCCGGCGGATCTCGCTGGGCGCGGCACTCGCGGCGATTCCGTTGTTGTTCGCGGGCAGTGCCATGCTGGTGCCGCCCGCCTACGGGGAACCGGGGCCCTTCGCCCCGGCCAATATCGCGGCGGGCGCGGTGGTCACCGCGGTGGCGGCCATGGCGATGATGCGGTTGACCGGATCGGGTATCGCCACGCTGATGAGCATCGCCGTACTCGGTATCACCGTGACGGCGGCGGTACTGCCGCTGACCTATTTCGACCTGGTGACCCGTCAGGTCGCCGGCGGTGCGGTATTCGCCGGTCTGGTGCTGCTCACCCTGGCGCCCCGGATCGCGGTGTTGATCGCCCGGATCCGGCCGCCCGATCTGCCGGACCCGGGCAACGAGGTCAATCCGGCCACGCTGACCGATATCTTCGATGCCGAAACCCACCGCGATGTGGAGCAGAACGCCGAGGACGCCGCGGCCGACGAACAGTCGCGCCGCCGTCACGAAGCCGGTATCGAAAGCCGGGCGCGGCTGGCGGTCACCAGCCTGCGGGGTCTCATCGTGGCCATCTCCGGACTGCTGTCGGTATCGACGGTGATCTGTGCGGCGGTGAGTCCCGGCGGAATCCGTGAGATCGTGATGGGAGTGGCGGTCGCCGGCATCCTGGCCATGCGATCCCGCTGGTATCCGGATCGTATCCAGGCGATAGCGCTGGTAGCCGGCTCGGCGATCACCGTGCTCGGGGTCGCGGCGGTCCTGGTGACGGCGTACGGCAGTTCTTTCGCGCGCCTGTCGGTGGTGCTCGTGGTGGCCGTTATCGCCTGCGGGGCACTGGCCGCGGCGCTGCGCCTGCCCGGTAAGCGGCTCACCCCGGTCACCCGCCGGATCATCGACCTCATCGAGTACGCCTTGATCCTCGTGGTTCCTGTGATCGCCTTCTGGATCATGGGGGTCTACACCGCCATGCGAGGAATCTGATGGCACTGGGCAGAGCCGCGGCGGCGGCACTGGCCGTACTCGTGCTGAGTACGGGCGCCGCACCCGCCGCCGCGCTGGTACCACCGGAGGTGGTGGTGGGGGTGGCGCCACCGGACGGTCCGCCGGGGCCGGAGCAGCCCATGAAACAGGACAGCGGCTGTCTGGCCACGGGCGTGCTGGAGAATACGGATATTTCCCGCACCCCGCCCTCGGAACTGGCGCTGAACCTGGCCGATGCGCGGACTCTGAGCCGCGGGGCGGGTGTGACGGTCGCCGTGGTGGACAGCGGGGTGTCGCCGCATCCACGATTGCCGAATCTGGCTCCGGGCGGGGACTACGTGCTTCCGGGCGGCGACGGGCTCCAGGACTGTGACGCGCACGGCACCCTGATCGCCGGGATCATCGCCGGGGCCGCCGATCCCGCGGATGGTTTCACCGGTGTGGCGCCCGACGCCCGGATCCTCTCCATCCGCTACCGCTCCAACGCGTTCCGTCCCGAACGCACCTCCGGGGACCGGCGGGAGCGGATGGCGATGGACGTGCGCACACTGGCGCGGGCGATCACGCACGCGGCCAATCTGGGGGCGGGGATCATCGCCGTACCGCTGCCCGTCTGTATTCCGGTCGATTCGGGGGTGGACCTCGGCACGGTCGCCGAGGCGGTGGGTTACGCGGTGCACACCCGCGGTGCCATGATCATCACCGGCGCCGGTGACTCCGATGCGGACAACTGCGAGCAGAATCCGGATTTCGATCCCGCCCGCCCCGCGGACCCGCGCAACTGGAAGTACGTGAAAACCGCTTCGGTACCGGGGGTTTTCAGCGAATCGGTGATGACCGTCGGCTTCACCACGGCGCACGGCGGCCCCACCGATCAGTCGCTGTTGGGTCCCTGGGTGACCGTGGCCGCGCCCGGTACCAGTATCGAATCGCTGGGTCCCGGGAGCACCGGCCTGATCAACGGAGTGGGTTCGCCCGATAAACTCCAGCCGGTCGGCGGCTCCTCGTTCGCCGCGGCCTACACCGCCGGTGTCGCCGCTCTGATCCGCTCCCGGTACCCGCACGAGACGCCCGCGGAGATCACGGCGCGGCTCACCGCGAGCGCGCACGCCCCGGCCCGCGGTATCGACAATATGGTCGGCGCGGGTGTGATCGATCCGATCAGGGCCCTGAGTTACCGCACCCCGCCCGACCCTCCGGACGGTCTGTTCCAGGCGGCACCACTGGAACTGCCGCCACCACCACGTCCGCCGGATGGCAAACCCGGTATCACCGCCGGGATCGTGATCGTGGCGTCGGTGCTGATCGGCGCGGGCGCGACCTATGGCGTGAACGTGCGGCGGAGGCGGCAGTGACGGTGACTGCGGAAAGGGCGGTGCGCGTGCCGCATCGCCGGGTCGCCGGGATCGAGCGCGGCCCGTTCGCGGTGATGGCGATCGGAGGCAGTGTGGTGGTGGCCGGATTATCCGCGTACCTACCGCTGTGGGGTGCGGGCCTGGTCCTCGCGGGGCTGCTCCTGCTGGTGGTGGTGCCGGTCAAGGGCCGGACACCCGTGCGCTGGTCTCTCGACTGGCTCGCCTTCCGCGCCGGACGGTCTGCCCGGGCGGCCCGGTTGGCCGAGCCGCTACCGGTGCGCGATATCGAGGTTCCGGCCGGTGTCTGCGGGATCATCGAGGAAGGCGATGTGCTGATCGCCATGATCCAGCTCGCACCGAACCTCGATCTGCCGACGGTGATCGCCGAACAGACCATCTACACCGAGGACACGGTCGCGGTGGAGAGTCTGCTGCCGATGCTCGACCACTACGGGATCTCGATCGATATCGATATCGTCACCACCGGTCAGCGGGTGCGCTCGGCGGGTAGCTACAGCATGCTCTACGACCAGCTCATCGGCTCGCATCCGGTGGTGGGTAACCGGTTGACCTGGCTGGTGCTCCGGTTGGATCAGGAGTGCAATCTGCGGGCCCTCACCCGGCGGGGGCCGTGCGCGGTGGTCGCTCCGAAAACCCTTGCCACGGCCGCGCACCGGATCGCCGGGCGATTACGTGAGCGCGGGGTGGCCGCGCATCCGCTCCCCGCGGTGGCCGTGGCGGACGCCACCCGGTTGCTGCATGCCGGCGCCGAGCTGACCGATCTCACCGAGCGCTGGGATTGCCTGAAGACCTCGGTTCCGGGTCGTTTCGTCACCAGTTTCGGAATCGACTGGTCCGAGCTGGACGAATCGGGGCTCGACGACTGCTGGACCTGGAACAGCGGTCGCACCACGCTGGTGGTCAGCCTTTCCGGTTCCGACGGGCCCCGGGCCGTGGTCCGCTATATCGGGCCCGCCATGAACGAAGCACTACCGGACTATCTACGGCGACTGCCCGGTCGTCAGTCGCTGGCGTTGTCCGCCACGCTGCCCACAGGTAGCTCGGTGCGGGCACTGACCCGGGACGAGCGGACCGTGGAGGAGGCACCGGCCGAGGTGTCCGCCGGACTGTCGGTGGCCATCGGACCGAACGGTCAGATCCTCGGCGCGATCAACGGCCAGCCGCGCCATCAGCTGGCCTTGCCTCTCTACGATCCCGCTCGCTACAATCCGCGGCGGCGGAAGGTCGACGTGCAGGCATTGCTGCCGGTGGCGCAGCAGCTGGTATTGCGCGCCACCGTTGTGGGCGCCGATATCGAAGTGCACACCAACCGCCCGCAGCGCTGGCAGCATCTGGTCAGCGCCGTAGGCGACACCAGATCGCTGCGGCTTGCCGGTGACGGAGACGCGGAGCCGGGCGCGGAGGCCACCATCGCGGTGTTCGATCAGCTGCCGCCCCAGGCTTCCGCGGCGCCGACCACGGTTTCTATCAGTGATCCGGGCAGTCCCCGGCGCGGATCGGTGGATCTGGCGATCGAGCAGGTCGGTGAGACACAGCTGGACGTACGGATCCCGATGCGTACGGTCCGGGTGAACCTGGTCGAGCCACGCGGGGAGACCCGCTACTTCGATCACAGCGACCGGCCGCCGACGGTCACCGCGCCTCCGGGCTATTCCGAACGTACGGTTCCGGTGACCCGGCCCCATGGATATCCCACCCGTTGACTAGGGCAGAACAGGTAATCTCGATGACCGTGGTAGCGGATCCCGACTCGGACAGTGGCAGGTTCGACAACGCGGAAGGAGCGCAGGAGCAGACCCCTCGGCAAGCCGCGGCGGCCATATTCTCCAACCGGCTCTCGGAACTGATCGCCGAGTCGGTGGTCTCCACCGAGGACGGGTCGACGCGCGGTCTCACGCTGTATTCGCTCGCCCAGCATCTGGAACTCGCGTATCCGGACGTACCGGTTTCCCAATCGGGGCTGTACCGGCTCATCCACGGTGATGCCATACCGCGGCTCGATCTGATCATCGCCCTGGCGCGGGTCTTCGATGTGCCGCCGGAGTACTTCGTCACCGCCGAGAAACCGCGCTGACCCGGCTGTCGTCACCGGCACACCGAAGCTCCCATCGCTGGGAAGGTGGGGCGTATCGCCGGATCGGGAGCCGATACCATTTCGGCTATGCCCGATGCGGATTCCGGAGATGTTTTTCTCCGCAATCGAGGTGCGATTCTGGACGCCCTTCTGGCGGATCCGGCTTTCGGGCTCACCGGGCAGACGCCCGCCGAGACCGATGCGCCGGAACCGGCCGCATCCCCGGTCACCGGGGTCGCGTTCGATGAATCGCTGCTCGCCTCGTCACGACCGGACCGTGAGCCGGTAACACCCGAATCCGACATTCCGGCACCGGTGGGTGTGGGATCACCGGCCGCCGAGCCGGATTCCGTCCCCGCCGCGCCGCGCCCACGCCGATCCAGTGCCGGTCCCTCGGCCAGCGAGCGGATCAACGCCCTGCTCAGCGGCCAGGTGCCGGATGCGGCGTCGTCGTCCTTCGCCACCGAGAACGCCGAACGCGTCGCGGGCCGGCTCACCGCGACCGCACCCCCCGAGGCCGAGCCCGAACCGGCCGCCGGGCCGGAACCGGCGCGTACCGAACGCCAGTCACCGCAGGAGATCGCCCGTGAGGTGGCCGATCAACTGCGTAAGCCGCGGGTGGCGATCGCGGTGGCGGCGGTGGTCGCACTGCTCATCGTTGTCCTGCTGGTGCTGACCAGTGGGCAGGAGGAACCGCAGGAGAGCCGGCCGCTGGCGGTCACCCCGGCACCGACACAGGTGGCGCCGTCCACGGAGCCCGCGGGTAGCAGCACGCTCGAGGTGGAGTCCGCGGAAGCGAAATGCCCCCCCGGCGGCACCGACGGTATGGATGCCTTCTCCGGTGAGCCGGACAAGGCGTGGTCCTGCCCACGGGCGTACAAGATCGATGGTCAGGTGCTGCGAATCGATCTGGGGCAGAAGTACGAGATCGATTCGATCGGAATCGTTCCCGGCTGGGATCACGTGGGTACCGACGGCACCGATCAGTGGACGAAGTATCGCACCGTCAGCCGGGTTTCGTATCAGTTCGACGACGACAACAAGACGGTCTACACCCAGGAGACGCTGGATCAGCGTTCGCTGGTGGTGACGCAGATCGAACCGCCGATCGAGGCCTCGGAAATCGTCTTGACCGTGCTGAAATCCAGCGGGGACAGCTCGGTCAATACCGTGGCCATCTCATCGATCGTGATCACCGGTAAATGAGGCCCGGGATGAGACGGGGGTTGCGCGGATGACGGTGGTGCGGTGCCAGTACTGCGGCCATTCGGCGACCCCGGGTGCCGCCTGCGCCAATTGCGGCGCCCCGTTGCCCGATGTGCCCGCGCCCTCCGGGGGGACACCGGGCGAACGGCCGGGCGCTGCCGCGGCCCACGGTGGGCTGGGCTCGCATCTGGCGGAGATGAGTGGACGGGTGGGCGCGCTCGGCGCCCGGCCGGGGGAAGCCCGCCGGCATTCCGAAGGGGAGCATCCGGTCCGATACGACGGCGCGCACGAGGGGCATGCTCCTGCGCATATGGAGGGTCATCCGCATCACCGGACCCGCGGGGTACTGGGTTTCCTGCGTTCGCATCTGGTGGACGAGACGGAAGAGGTCGTGCACCGGCATCATCCGAAGTGGCAGTGGCGGGCGGCCGCGGGTGTCGCGGTGGCGGTACTGCTCGTCCTGGCTTTCCTGATGGTCAGGTCCTGCGCTCTCACCCCGCCGGTGCTGACCGGTCCGCACGGTTTGGCCGGCCCGGCCGCCGGTCCGGCTGTGGCGACCGATGCTCTCTCGGCGCTACCGGGCCCACTGCGTGCCGCCTCCTGCCGCCCGCACGAGGAAACCGAAGGTGTGCACAGTTGTGTTCTGGCCGCGGACAGTCCGCTGCTGATGGGCGGGATAACCGGCGGCCGCGGGCTGGCGTTCCAGGTGCAGACCGCCGACCCGGGCCCGCTGGCCCAGGCCATCGCGCAATGGCGTTCGGCGGGCGGGGACGTGGTCGCGGACGGGAAGGTGTTCGCGGCCGTCAGTGCCTCTTCCGCCGTGTGGTTCGCCGATACGACCTCGGGACTGCGCGTCGATACCGGAGCCTTCGCCAGTGCTTCGGGTGCGCGAACGTTTCTCGTGCGATCGGGTCTGCTGCAGTCCTGAGGTCCTGATCCGGCGTTGCGGCCCGTTCGCTGGCGAACGTGACGGCGGTCTCGTTTCTTCCCGCTACCTCGATCGGTGATCGTTTACGCACATTTAACGTACCGCTATACAACGGCACATTATTCGCGTAGAGTGCCTGTGTATCGAGGTTCGAAACCGAAGCGGAAAGGCGCGGATCACGGTGACGACAATGCAGGACACAGTTTCGCCGAAACGATTCCGGATTGATCCGAACGAGCTGGGGACAGCGCGATTCCGGACCGCGCTGTACCGCACCACCGACGCCCCGCCGGGTGAGTGGCGCTTCACCCTCTACGCCGCCGGCGAAGGCGTTTCCCTGAGCCGCGTCCTGCCCGTGCTGCACAGCCTGGGTGTGGAGGTCGTGGACGAACGGCCCTACCAGCTCGAATCCGAAGACGACAGATCGGACTGGATCTACGATTTCCGGTTGCGGGTGGTCTCGGCCGTACTCCGTACCCAGCTGGACCCCGAACTGGAGGCCGGGCTGGACCTCCCCGACGGCCCGGGCGCCCAAGGGATCGCGCAGCGGTTCACCGCGGCATTCGAAGCCATGTGGTTCGGTGCCGCCGAGGTCGACGGACTCAACGAACTCATCCTGCGGGCCGGGCTGCACTGGCGGCAGGTGGTCGTTCTGCGGGCCTACGCGAAATACCTGAAACAGGCCGGATTCTCCTACGGCTTCGCGGGGATCACCCGGGTGTTGCTGGCCAACCCCGATATGTCCCGCGGCTTCGTCCGGCTCTTCGAAGCCTATTTCGATCCCGACGGCAGCTCGGAATCGGCCGCGAGTATCGCGCAATGGCTGGAAGCCGAAATCGACGCCGTGGTCAGCCTGGATACCGACCGGGTGTTGCGCGCCGTGCTCAATGTCGTCACGGCGACCTTGCGTACGAACTACTTCCGGCGCAACGGTGACGGGGAACCCCCCGCCCACCTCTCCCTCAAATTCGATCCGCAGTCGATCGCGCTGCTGCCGCAGCCGCGGCCGAAGTACGAGATCTTCGTGTACTCACCGCGGGTGGAGGGGGTGCATCTGCGGTTCGGCGCGGTGGCGCGGGGTGGTTTGCGCTGGTCGGATCGGCTGGAGGATTTCCGTACCGAGATCCTGGGTCTGGTGAAGGCGCAGGCGGTGAAGAACGCGGTGATCGTGCCGGTGGGTGCCAAGGGTGGTTTCGTGGTGAAACGTCCGCCGGCGGCCACCGGGGACGCCGCCGCCGATCGCCAGGCGCTGTTCACCGAGGGCGTGGAATGCTACCGCACTTTCATCTCGGGCCTGCTCGACCTGACCGACAATGTCGAACACGGCACCGGCACGGTGCTGCCGCCGGAGCGGGTGGTGCGCCGGGACGGTGACGATACGTATCTGGTGGTCGCCGCGGACAAGGGGACGGCGACGTTCTCCGATATCGCCAACGAGGTGGCGGGGCGGTACGGGTTCTGGTTGGGGGATGCGTTCGCTTCGGGTGGTTCGGCGGGTTATGACCACAAGGCGATGGGGATCACCGCGCGGGGGGCGTGGGAGAGTGTGAAGCGGCATTTCGCGGAGATGGGGGTGGATACGCAGTCGCAGGATTTCACGGTGGTGGGTGTGGGGGATATGAGTGGGGATGTGTTCGGCAACGGGATGTTGTTGTCGGAGCATATTCGGTTGGTGGCGGCGTTCGATCATCGTCATATTTTCCTGGATCCGGATCCTGATGCGGGGTCGTCGTTCACCGAGCGGCAGCGGTTGTTCGGGTTGGCTCGGTCGAGTTGGGCCGATTACGATCGTTCGCTGCTCAGCGCGGGCGGGGGAATCTACGACCGAACCGCCAAAGCCATTCCGGTGAGCCCGCAAGTGCGTGCGGCCCTGCGGCTTCCGTCCTCGGTCACCCGGTTGTCGCCGCCGGAGATGATCCGGGCGATCCTCGAGGCGCCGGTCGATCTGCTGTGGAACGGCGGTATCGGTACCTATATCAAGGCGAGTACCGAAACCAATGCCGAGGTCGGTGACAAATCCAACGACGCGGTCCGGGTGAATGCCGACCGGGTGCGGGTGAAGGTTATCGGTGAGGGCGGGAATCTCGGTGTGACGCCGTTGGGGCGGATCGAGTTCTGCCGTAACGGTGGGAAGATGAACACCGACGCGCTGGACAATTCGGCCGGGGTGGATTGCTCCGATCACGAGGTGAACATCAAGGTTCTGCTCGATGGGGTGGTCTCGGCGGGGGAACTCGATATCGAGGACCGTAATCCGTTGCTGGCCGAAATGACCGACGAAGTCGCGGAACTGGTGCTGCGGGACAATATCTCGCAGAACTTCCGGATCGGGCTCTCCCGCTCCGGCGCCGCTCGCCGCAGCGCGGTACACCGGCGGTTGCTGACCGAACTGGAGACCCGCCGCGGTGTGGACCGCCGGCTCGAGGCGCTTCCCGCCGACGCGGAAATGGAACGGCGTATCGCCGCCGGCTCCGGCCTCACCTCACCGGAACTGGCCACTGTGATCGCCCATGTGAAGCTGGCGCTGAAGGCGGATCTGCTGGCAGGCGACCTGCCCGACAACCCCACCTTCGCCGCGGTGCTGCCGGGATACTTCCCGACTCCGCTGCGGGACCGTTTCGCCGGCGCCATCGCCAAACATCCGCTGCGCCGGGAGATCGTGGCCACCGTGGTCGTCAACGAAATGGTCGACTTCGGTGGTGCGACCTTCGCCTTCCGGCTGGCCGAAGAGATCGGCGCCACCACCGGCGATGCCGTGCGGGCCTTCACGGCCGCGGTGGACATCTTCGGGCTGCGCGCGCTGTGGCAGCGTATCCGGACGGCCCCCATGCCCACCAAGGTTCGTGATCAGCTGGAGCTGGAGACCAACCGCACCCTGGAGCGGGCCGCGCGGTGGCTGCTACTGAACCGGCCTCAGCCGATCGCGATCGGTGCCGATATCACCCGCTACCGCGACGGTGTGCGCGCCCTGTCGGGTCAGGTACCCGGCTGGCTGCCCGAGGCGCTGTCCGAAGGGCTCGCGGCCCGGGCCGAGGCCGCCGCGGAACAGGGCGCGCCCGCCGATCTGGCCACCGAGGTCTATCGCCTCATCCACCTGTTCCCTCTGCTGGATGTGCTGGATATCTCCGATATCGCCGAACGCGATGCCCATGAGATCGCGGAACTGTACTTCGCGCTCAACGCACACCTGGAGATCACCCGGCTCATCAGCGCGGTCGGCGAACTCGACCACGACCAGCGCTGGCCCAGCCTGGCCCGGTTGGCTCTGCGCGACGACCTCTACGAATCGCTACGGCTGCTGACGCTGGATATCGCCACGGCCACCGATCCCGAGGACCCGGTATCGGAAAAGCTGGACTACTGGGAACAGACGAACCGCTCCCGTCTCACTCGGGCGCGGGCCGCGCTCACCGAGATCTTCGGGGTCACGCGGCACGATCTGGCCACGCTCTCGGTGGCTGCCCGGCAGGTGCGGAGCCTGGCGGGTAGTTCGGAGTCGGGCATCGTCACCTGACCAACGGTGTGGGGACAGCGGTCCGGCCCGCGCACGCGGGCCGGACCGCTGTGTTTATTTGCGGCGCCTGCGGCGCCGCGGGCTCAACCCTTCGTGGGCCTCGCAAGCCTCGGCGCCGTGGGGTCGCCTCGGATGCGGATCACCGGTTTGGCGAGATGGGAGCTGCTGGACACCGGATCGGAGAGAGATCACCGGGCGGGGGCGCATGCGGGTGACTCTTCTGGTGGGTGTCTACGTGGTGGTGTTTTCGCGGAGGGTGTCCTCGAACCCCGCCCCGCCGAAAGGCGGGCAATTAACACATATCTACTTTTGCGCTGTCTGTGTTCCGCAGGCAGCGCAGAACTTCGCCGTCGCGAGGAGTTCGGCTCCGCATTCACGGCAGCGGGCGGGAGGGGGCGGGGTGAAGCGGGTCCCGCAGTTCACACAGAAGTTCGCGCCCGGGGGATTCACCGCGGCGCATTCGGCGCATACCGGGCCGGGGTCGGCGGCCGGGGGGAGTTCTCCCGGTTTGGGTGGATCCGGCAGCGCTGTGGGGGGCTCGAGGGCCTCCCGCGCTTGATGCTGCTGCCACGGTGAGGTCACCGGGGCCGGAAGCTGACCGGGCGGGGGCGGGGTCGCCTGCTGGAAAGCGTTGATTCCCAACGCCGCGCCCAGGAAACCGCCCTCGTGCCCGTGTCCGGTCGCCAGGCCCTGACCGGCACCCAGGGCCATCTCGCCGGCCGCGTACTGCCGGAAATCTCCGGCCAGCCGGATGTAGGTGACATCCTTCGCGAGTCGTTTGAGTCGTTCGGCGTCCTCGGGGGCGAGAGTGATATCGAAATTCCCCAGGCGGGAGATGCGCAGCCCGTATTCGTAGAGCGCGATATTGGTTTGGCGCACTACGGCCTGCTCGATGATGGGCAGGAGGCCGGATAGGCCCAAGACCGGCCACTCTCCTCGCGATACGCCCTGCGTCACCGCGACTTTCATCGATTTGAGCAGGAGCTCCGCGCTCCAGGACTCTATTCCGGCCGGATCGTGTAGATCCGTGCCGCCGGCCAGGGAGACGATCAGCTGCTGGGCGTCGCGTACGGACAGCGCGAACTCGCCGAAGACCCGCAGTGTGACGATCTGCTCGCTCACCGGGTCGGCGATATCGGCCAAGCGGCCACCGAATTTGATGCCGGGGAACTCGCGGGTGGAGACGAAATAGAGTTCGGCGCGGTAGAAGTTGCCGCCCGAGAGGGTGTCCATCAGGGCGCCGAGGACCGGGAGCTCGTCTGCGTCGATCCGGTGCCGGCCCGGGCCCAGGACGCCGAGGACATGCCCGGATTTCACGAACAGGGCCGTTTGGTCGGCATTGACGATGGCGCGGGAGTACCGCCGGATGTTCACATCCGGCCACTTGTAGACGAGTTGTTTCCTGCCGGTCTCGGGGACGGCGATGAACTCGCGTTCGAACCAGGCCATCGGGTGCTCCTCAGCGGTTGACACAGCCAGCGTATCGACGTTCAGCGGCTCGATCAATTGCTCGTAAACAGGGCTGCGACCTCGGCTTACGTGAAAGTCGCTGGTTTCCATGACGTTACACCTAGCGGCTACCTATTGATCGTGCCGCTGAATAGCGGTACATTGCTCGCAGACATGATCTGCGCCACTCGAAAGGCAAGACCACGATGACAACAGTTCAAGAGCCTCGGGGACAGGAGGCGCCGGCGGAGGGCCTGCACGCCGAAGACGCGGGCTACCACAAGTCGCTGCGCCCCCGGCAGCTCCAGATGATCGCCATCGGTGGCGCCATCGGTACCGGTCTCTTCCTGGGTGCCGGCAGCCGGCTGCATGATGCCGGACCGGGCCTGTTCCTGGTGTACGCCATTTGCGGCATCTTCGTATTCTTCATCCTGCGCGCCCTGGGCGAGCTCGTCCTGCATCGCCCGTCCTCCGGGTCGTTCGTCTCCTATGCGCGCGAGTTCTACGGTGAGAAGCTGGCTTTCGCGGTCGGCTGGATGTACTTCTTCCACTGGTGCATGACCGGCATCGTGGATATCACCGCGATCGCCACCTATGTCCACTTCTGGGGCGCTTTCGAGGTGATACCGCAATGGACCATCGCCCTGATCGCGCTGGCCATCGTGGTGGCCATCAACCTGATCTCGGTGAAGTGGTTCGGTGAACTGGAGTTCTGGGCCGCGCTGATCAAGGTCGTCGCCCTGGTGAGCTTCCTGATCATCGGCACCATCTTCCTGGCCGGGCGCTTCGAACTCGACGGCGCCGCCACCGGGCCGAGCATCCTCGCCGACAACGGTGGTCTGTTCCCCACCGGCTTCCTGCCACTGATCGTCGTGACCACCGGTGTGGTCTTCGCCTACGCCGCCGTCGAGCTCGTCGGTACCGCGGCCGGTGAGGCGGAAAACCCCGAGAAGATCATGCCGCGTGCCATCAACTCGGTGATCGCCCGTATCGCGCTGTTCTACGTCGGTTCGCTGATCCTGCTCGGCCTGCTGCTGCCCTACACCGCCTTCAAGGCCGGTGAGAGCCCGTTCGTCACCTTCTTCTCCAAGATCGGGATCGACGGTGCCGGCTCGGTGATGAACCTGGTGGTGCTGACCGCCGCGTTCTCCAGCCTCAACGCCGGCCTGTACTCCACCGGTCGCGTCCTGCGCTCCATGTCGATGAACGGCAGCGCGCCCACCGTGGCGGCCCGTATGTCGCGTAACGGTGTGCCCTACGTGGGTATCCTCGCCACCGGTGTCATCGCCCTCGCGGGTGTCGGGCTGAACGCGCTCGTCCCGGACCAGGCGTTCGAGATCGTGCTGAACGTTTCGGCACTGGGCACCATCTTCGCCTGGACCGCGATCGTGCTCTGCCAGCTCCAGCTGTGGAAGTGGGCCCGTGACGGCAAGGTGACCCGACCCAAGTTCCGTCTCCCGGGTACGCCCTACACCAGCTACGCCACCCTGGTGTTCCTTGTCGGTGTGGTCCTGCTGATGCTGTTCAGCGAGGAGATCGAACAGCGGGCCGCGGTGATCGCCATGCTCGCCATCGGTGTTCCGGCGCTGGTCGGCGGTTGGTTCCTGGCGCGTAAGCGGGTCTTCGCACTCGCCGCGGAACGTCAGCCCGTCGCCGCCCCGGCGGCCGCCGCGGAGGCCGGCGACACGGTCCGTATCCTGGACGAACCGGAAGACAAGCGGTAGGAGACGACCGCGACGGATTACCCCGGGTAGCAAACCCGGGGTAATTCGCATTTCCCAGAGAAGGGAACGATTCGCCTCCGGCGCTCGTGTATCGGGACCACAATGGACTCTCGGTTCTTCCGCGGGTTTGAGAGGTCGTGCATGCCAGAGCATCCCAGCTCCCCCGAGCGTCCGGCGCCGCCACCCTGGTCGAAGCGGCGGATCCGCGGTGCCGAGATGCCGCGGCGGGCCACCCACACCTGGTCCACCCGGCGCACCACCAGTAGCGAGAGCGTGCACCGCGCCGGAGGCCCGGAATCGGATCTCACGCGCGCCGCGGAGGAACTGCTGGCCGCATCCGAGGGCCCGCGCAGTCCCACGGATGCCGCGGCGCTGCCGAGCGAGTCCGGTGTCTTCGTGCCGGTACCGGTGGAGGCGGTCCCCGCCGTCGTGGCGCCCCCACCCTCCGATACCGCACCCGAACCCCCGGATCTCAGCGATTTCGACCGCGCCATCGCGGCGCTGACCGGGGACGATATCGCGCGGCTGAACAGCCTGGCCGGGCCCGACGACGAGGATCTGGACGAGCTCCTGTTCGGTGACGACGAGGACGAGGAACCCGATCCTTTCGCCGGTTTCGCCGACGAACCGGTTTCCGGCCGTAACGCCCGCTCCCGCCCGAGTGTGCGGCGGCTCGGCGCCGGGCTGGTGGCCCTGCCCCGGGTGGATCCGGTCGATCCCGCCACCGCGGTGCTCGCGGATCCGGTCGTACCCGAGCACAAACGCTTCTGCTGGAAATGCCAGGCACCGGTCGGCCGCGCGGGACCCGAAGGTCCGGGCCCGGTTTCGGGGGAGTGCGGCCGTTGCGGTTCCACCTACAATTTCCTCCCCGCGCTCTCCGCCGGAGAGGTGGTGGCCGAACAGTACGTGGTGAAGGGCTGCCTGGCGCACGGTGGCCTCGGCTGGATCTACCTCGCGGTCGATACGAATGTCAGCGATCGCTGGGTCGTGCTGAAAGGATTGCAGAACCCGCAGGATTTCGAGGCGCACGTGGTGGCGCTGGCCGAACGGCAGTTCCTGTCCGAGATCACCCACCCGGGCGTGGTCAAGATCTACAACTTCGTCAAGCATCGTTCGCACCGCGAAATAGCCGACGGCTATATCGTCATGGAGTACGTCGGCGGACGTTCGTTGAAGAAGATGCTGGATATGGCGGGGCCGGAGCGGATCCCGGTGGCCGAGACCCTCGCGTACATGATGGAGGTCCTGCCGGCCCTGGATTACCTGCACTCCTTCGGACTGGCCTACAACGATCTCAAACCGGACAACATCATGGTCACCGACGATGAGGTGAAACTCATCGATCTCGGTGCCGTAGCGGCCATGGAGTCCTACGGCAGTATCTACGGTACGCCCGGGTACCAGGCTCCCGAGATCATCGAGACGGGGCCTACGGTCGCCTCCGATATCTACGCGGCAGGACGTACCCTGGCCGCGCTGATCCTCGATCTGCACAAGGACGCGCACGGTAACTATCGCGTCGAAATGCCCACCCCCGAGGAATATCCGCTGCTGCGCCGGTATCCGTGCCTGCACCGGTTGCTGGTGCGTGCCACGCATCCGGATCCCAGTCGCCGTTTCCCCTCCACCTATGCGATGTACTGCCAGCTGGCCGGGGTCCTGCGGATGGTGCTGGCCGCCGACTCGGGCCGGGAGCATCCTCAGGCTTCGGTCGAATTCGGCTCGCTCCGGGGCGATTTCGGGATAGATACGCTGATCGGCCAGACGGACGGGATGGTCGACGGCGGGCATCGCAGTACGGGACTGGACGCTGCGGCGGTGGTGGCCGCGCTCCCGGTGCCGCTCATCGATGCCGACGACCCCAGCGTCGAACTGCTCACCCCGCTGCTGCACGGTGACGCCCGCCAGACCCTGGACTCGCTGCGGCAGACCTCGGAGCGGATCGCCGCGGGCACCATCGACGCGCCGGAGACCTTCGAGGTGGAGGGCGCGCTGGCCGCTATCCGCGCCCATCTCGACCTGGGTGATCTGGATTCGGCGCTGGCCCTGCTGGATGCGCTGCGGCCCCGCGCGGCCACCGATTGGCGTATCGAATGGTTCTCGGGTGTCACGGCTCTGCTGGACGGGCACTACGAGCGGGCCTATCTGCATTTCGACGAAGTGCACACCATGCTGCCCGGTGAGCTCGCTCCCGCGCTCGCGCTGGCCGCGACGGCCGAACTGGTATTGCAGAGTCTGTCCGACCCCGGCGATTCCGAACGCTGGCATACCGCCGCCACCGAGTTCTACCGGTTGGTCTGGCAGACCAACCACGGGGTGGTCAGTGCGGCGTTCGGGCTGGCCCGCCGGCTGGCCGCCGATGGAGAACTGCTCCAGGCGGTACAGGTGCTCGACGGGGTCCCCGATACCTCCCGGCACCACGGGACCGCGCGGATGACCGGCAGTCTGCTGCTGGTTTCCCGGCCGCACCGGGAGATCACCGAGATCGATCTGCTCGAGGCGGCCTCACGGCTGGAACTGCCCGACGAACCCCGTGCGCTGCAGATGCAGGTGGTGGTGGTCGGCGCGGCTCTGGAATGGCTGCGGTCGCGGATGCGCCCGGCCTCCTCCGATACCACTCTGCTCGGCTACCCCCTCACCGTCGCGGGATTGCGCGGCGGACTGGAATCCCGGCTGCGGGCCCTGGCCCGGATGGCGCCCGGCAAACTGCACCGGTATCGGCTCGTGGACCTGGCCAACAGCGTGCGGCCGCATACCCGGTGGTGAGGTCAGGACTGCTCGGGTAGTCGGCGTCGATGGAGGATCGCGGGTAGCAGGGGTGCCGATACCAGCAGGATCACCAGCAGAAAAAGCCAGAGCCAGCCGCCGTAGACGAGGGCCAGGATGAGCGCGAAGACAGCCGCGCCGCCGGCCAGCATCGCGAAGCCGAACGCGGCGTCGGTGGTCTCGTGAGTGCCGGGCGTGGGTGCGGCCGCGGGCAGATCGGCGAACAGTGCCGCCAACTCCGGGGTGGTTTCCGCCGCGGCCACCGCGGCCGTGCGTTCCTCGAATTCGGGCAGGGTCAATCTGCCCGAGCCCAGATGCTCGGCGAGTTCCCGTAACGCGCGATCGCGTTCCTGAACGGTGATCCGTGCGCCGGGTAGCTCACTCATACTCGCAGCATAGGACGGTTTCCACGGTTCCGGCCGAGGTCGGGTTCGCCACTGCCGGGAAGGCCGGTACCCCGCGAAACATCCGATTCCCAGGTGTGGGGAGTAACTACGCTGGCCCTCACAGAATTGCGGGCAGAGGAGTTGGGTATGTCCACCGTGATCCAGAATCGACGCCCGGCCGCGGAGGCATGGGATTGGCAGCTGCGCGGATCCTGCCGTGGCCTGGAATCGACGGTGTTCTTCCATCCGGAAGGAGAGCGGGGCCGGGCTCGCGCCGCCAGAGTCCGGCGGGCCAAGGAGATCTGCGGCTCCTGCCCCGTGCTCGACCGGTGCCGCAGTTACGCGTTGGCGGTCGGTGAACCCTATGGGGTGTGGGGCGGAATGTCGGAGGACGAACGTCGTACCCATGCGCAACGAGCCACCGGTCCGAGAGCGGTGAACTAGCGAACCCCACCGCGACCGGCGCGGAATCAGGCGTTTCGGTCGTGTCCGCCGCCACGCGTTCTCTCCGCCGTGTGGTTTCCTTGTTGTATGGCTGCTGGTGACGAGTACACGATCGATGAACTGGCGCGCGCCGCCGGCACGACCGTGCGCAGCCTGCGGGTTTACCACGAACGGGGGGTTCTGCCCCCACCGCAGGTCAAGGGGCGGACAGGTTATTACAGCCCCGAACATCTCAACCGGGTACGCACGATCAGCAGGCTGCTCGATCGTGGGATCAAGCTCAACGGGATAAAAGAGCTGCTCGCGGCATGGGATCGCGGTGATGATCTCGGGGATATCCTCGGTGTCGGACCGTTGCTCGGCGGTATGGAATCCGGTGAGCCGTCCTCGGGTGAGCCGGCCGCGCCCACCGATACGATTCCCGCGACGGAACTGCAGGAACGCTATGCCGCGATTCCCAACGGGCTGGCCCGGATCGTCGCCGCGGGGTTGTACGAACCGGTGGATGCCGTCACCTATCGGCCCGCCGACCGGCAGCTCATCCGGATGGCCGAACAACTCGCGGCCGCCGGAGTACCCGATGCCGAGGTGCTGGGAGAACTCGAGCGAATCCGGGCCGATTGCGATCGGATGGCCCGGCGTTTCGTCGATCTCTTCCACCGCACGGCCTGGCAGAAGTACCGGGAATCCGAACAGGGCGCGGCGGACCTCGCCCAGCTCACCACGCAGCTGCAACTGGCGCGCACCATGCCGGGGAAAACGGCCGCCGAGCTCGTGAACCGGTTCGTCGCCCACTACATCGAAAGCGATAGTGAACTCGCCGAGATACCCGTCGAGAACTAGCCGGTTCGTACTTCTCCGCGTTGGGAATCCGGTTCGACGACGTTTCGTCGATCGACGGTACATTCGGCGGCGGTGTTTCCGGCGGTCCTCGAACGGCCCGCGAACATGTACTTAAGTAGGTTTCCGGAAACCTACCGATGCGGTCGGCGCGTGGTCGCGTGCAGAATCTGCTCCCTTGGCGTCTGAAGCGGTAGATGAGGCATGGCATGGGAAGCGTGACACTGTGGATGCAGATTTCCCTCGACGGGTTCGCCGAGGGCCCCGACGAGACAGTTCACTGGCCGGTGGTCGACGAGGAACTCTGCGCCGAGTACCTGGATGAACTCCGCAAGGCGGACCTACTGCTGTACGGGCGGAAAACCTACGAGATCATGGCGGGGTTCTGGCCGACCGCCGACCTCGCGCCGGTCTCCCCGTTCTATGTCGATTTCGCCCGGTTCTGGCGTGCGGCGCCGAAACTCGTGCTCTCTCGTACGCTGCGTGATCCGTCGTGGAACACCCGCGTGATCGGCTCGGATTTCGCCGAGGAAGTGTGCCGGCGCAAAGCCGCGGGCCAGAACATGGTCCTTTTCGGCGGGGCCGCGACGGCCACCACCTTCCTGGAACACGAACTGGTCGACGAATACCGGCTTTTCGTACACCCGCTGGTGCTGGGCGGCGGTGTGCCGCTGTTCCGGCCACCGGTCGATCGGGCGGGGCTGCGGCTGGTGGATGTGCTCACCTTCGACAGCGCGGTGATTCAGATGCACTACCGTCAGACCGCGCCCGCGATGTGCGAAGCCTGAATACGGTGGCCCGTCGTGGAATGTGAAATGCCCGGGTTCGCCGCACAGTGGTTGGTGACGTGCACTAATTTACGTTGCTATGGCGATGATCTACCCGGTTGTCGCGGCGCCGGTCGTACCCGCGGCCGAATTCTTCGGCCGCGATCGGGAGCTGGCGCGCCTGCGTGACCTGCTGCGGCCGGGGGCCGCGCGGATGGTCACGCTCGTCGGTCCCGGCGGTATCGGCAAGACCCGGCTGGCCGCCGAAGCGCTACGCCGGGTGCGGCGGGCCGATCCGGACCGGCCGGTGTACTGGGCGCGGCTGGCCGAGCTCGAACGCGACCGCGGTGACAGCGAAGACGTACTGAGGTCGGTGGTCCGTACCGATATCAGCGATCCGAACGCCCTCGATATGGGTGTGGGTACCCGCGCCGGAGAGATCGCCGACGGCGCGGTCCTGGTGCTGGACAATTGCGAACACGTGCTCAACGCGGTGGGGCGTGTGGTGATCGACCTGCTCGCCGCCATCCCCGGCCTGACCGTTCTCGCCACCAGCCGCGAACCCATCGGCTGGGCCGACGAGTACATCCTCGCCGTACCGCCGCTGTCGCCGGTCGAATCGCTGGGCCTGTTCCGGCAGCGGGCCGAACTCACCGGTCGTCCGGTCTCCGACGATCCCGACCAGCTCGCGGTGGTGCGCCGGATCTGCCGCCGAGTCGAACACAATCCGCTGTTCGTCCGCCTCGCGGCCGCCCGGCTCCGGCACCAGCCGCCGGCCATGGTGCTCGCCGAGCTGACCGGCGATGCCGACGACCAGCGCATGCGCTGGTCGCAGAGCCCTCGCTCGGGTATCGAACGGCGGCACCGCGGCCTCTACGATGTGATCGAGTGGTCGTTCGACCTGTGTACCGGCGACGAACGGCTCCTGCTGCAGCGGATGTCGGTGTTCGCGGCCGGATACGAAACCGACGGTGTCCAGCCGCAACGCAACGGGGTCGAACTCGCCGCCGTCGTGGCGGTGTGCGCGGACGAGACGTTACCGCCCGAGCGGATCGCGGTGCTCCTGGAAGCCTTGGCCGAACGATCCCTGGCCTCCACCTTCCGCACCGCGACCAGCGTGCGGTGGTATCTGGTGGAAAGCGTGCGATTGTTCGCCGCGGACCGGTTGCGCCGCGATCCCGAGGCGGCCGCCCGATTGGCGGCCCGGCACCGCCGGTACTACCGGGATCGGGTCGTGGCGGTCCGTTCGCTCTGGTACGGGCCGCGTGAACAATCGTGGCTCGAATGGGCGCGAGCCTGCTGGGACGACATCCTGATCGGTATCGAAACCGCTCTCGCCGACCCGGACGAGGCCCTGATCGGGCTGGAGACGGCGTCGGTTCTGCTTTCGGTGTGGGTACCGTTCGTCAACGGCGGGAATTCGGCGCTGACCCGGCTCACCGCGCAGGTACTGGAGGTGACCCGTGCGGCGGGCGTCACCGGGCACCGTATCCGGGCCACCGCGCTGCTCGGGTGGTACTACCTGTGGCAGGGCGACCGGGAGCAGACGGTGGAGCTGCTGGACGAATGCGTGGCCGGCTGTATGCCCGGCCGGGCGGGCGACAGGTCCTGGGGGGACGATCCGGAAACCGACCGGGGCCTGCCGGCCTCGGTCGAATGGATCCGGGGTCTGGACCTCATGCTGTTCCGGATGGATCCACGGGCTGTCACCGTGCTGGAACGGGCGGGTCGCAAGTTCGCCGAACAGGGCGACCGGGTCGGCGTGGAGCGAGGGCAGGTTTTCGCCGCTCTCGCCGCGGCGATGCTGGCCGATACCGAGCGGGCCGAGTGGATGACACGACGGCATCTGGAGCGGGCGGTGGCCGCGGAATCGGCTCTGGCCACCCATTGGGCGCGGGTGGCCAGAGCGCTGGCGCTCGCGCGCTCCGCGGATCCCGTCGCCGCCCTGGAAACCGCCCATGACGTGCTGTCCGGCCCGGGTGTGGACCGGGACACCTGGACGACTTCGTGGTCGGTGGCGGTATCCATGGTCGTGTTGACCCAGGTGCTCGGTGGCGCCCCGGCGGCGGTGGGTACGGCCGCCGCCCGTCGAGTGCGTGCCACCGAACTGGCCTGGCTGGTCGGGGTTTTCCGGGCCTGCCATCGCATGATGGGCAGCAGTGTCGAGCGGGTGCCGATGGTGGCGCTCGGGGTACGGCGGGCCACCGAGGTCGCGACCGCGCTCATCGGGCCCGCGGATTTCGCGGCGGCCGAAGAACGCGGCGCGCAGTTCCGTCCCGGTACCGATATGGTCGGCCGGTATGTGCGTGCGCGCTGGCCGGTGCGCCCGGTGCGGATGCCCACGGCGGCCGAGCGCACGGTATCGCACTGGGGCACGCTTTCCCCGGCCGAACGCGAGGTCGCGGTGCTGGCTGCCGCGGGCTGGCCGAACAGTGCCATCGCCGAACGGCGGGGGAGTTCGGTGCGGACCGTGGACGCTCAGGTCGCCAGTATCCGGCAGAAGCTGCTGATCGCCTCACGCCGGGAGATCGGCAGCCACGTTCCCGTGGAGCTGTCGGAGCTGGTGGCGCTCGAACGTGCTTCCGCCGCCGGTCGCCGGCGTAACCGGCGGCGTGTGCCGAGGTCGGCCGAACGTCCCTGAGCGGGCCGCGTCAGCGACAGGCGTAGAAGTACGGCTTGTACGCGCAGATGTCGTGGTAGCCGCCGCTGTCGCTGTCGTAGGTGAAGCTGCGCTCGGCCGGGATGGCGTGCACGGGCTCGCTGCGGTTGCTGGGATCGCTGGGCAGGTTGTGGGAGTCGTTGTAGGTACCCACGCCCGGGTGCGAGTCGTCCCGGGTGCTGTGGCCGACATCGGCGTGGGCGAACTGCGGGGCCAGGGTCGCGGGTACGAAGGCGAGGGCGCCGGCCAGGGCGGCGGCCGCGGCGATCCTTCTGACGAAACCGTGGGTGCGAGCGGTGGTCATGGTGTTCTCCGTTCCGAGGGGCACGGACTAGAACTTCTACGGCGGATCAATGTCTGTGGGTCCGTAGTTCTATGTGCCGCTGTTTAACGGTACGGTACACGAGTGTGAGCAATGGCGCGATGGCTTTTCTCTCTGGTGGGAAGTCTCGCTCGAGCCGAGGTCCAGCGGCCGCGGCGAGGGCACCGGGTACCGGCAGCCGTTCGGGTACCGCCGGAGCTCGCAGACCTACGTCCCCGGGGGTCGAGCGTGCGGCGGACGGACCGGATCCACCTCGGGCAACAGAGCAGATTTCCGGGTGGAGAACGAAGAAAGTGGCGACTCCCGCACCCTGCCGAGGTTCTCGCGCAGCAGGAAACCGCGCGGAGGATGCCTGCCTCCGGATGATGTCCCCGGCGCCGGAGGATCGGGCTCGTACGCTACGTTCCCCGGTCGAGGACATACGGCGCTCGCCGCCGGGCCGTGCCGGGCACGGCGGGAAAGTGGCCGGCGGCCCTCACCCGCCGGTAACTATGTGTCCGGGACGCTCAGCCGGGCCAGCGCCAGTCCGCCACCTCGGGAATATCCGTGCCATGGGTCCGGGTCCAGGTACGGGCCCGCAGGCGCGCGTCCACCATGTCCTGGCGCAACCCGGCGGCCTGCTGGCGCAGCGCCGGAACCCGATCGATCACATCCATCACCAGGTGATATCGGTCCAGGTCGTTGAGCATGACCATATCGAAGGGGGTCGTGGTGGTGCCGCGCTCCTTGTACCCCCGTACATGCAGCCCACTGTGGTTGGTGCGGCGGTAGGTGAGCCGGTGGATCAGCCACGGATAACCGTGGAAGGCGAAGATCACCGGAGCTTCCCGGGTGAACAGGGTGTCGAATTCGCTGTCCGGCAGCCCGTGCGGATGGTCCTCGACCGGCAGCAGCCGCATCAGATCCACCACATTCACCACCCGCACCCGCAACCACGGCAGTCGCGCCCGCAGAATCGCGGCGGCGGCAAGAGTTTCCAGGGTCGGTACATCACCCGCGCAGGCGAGCACCACATCCGGCGTGGTGGCCGGTTCGTCCCGGTTACCGGCCCAGTCCCACACACCGATACCACGCGCGCAGTGCAGCGCGGCATCGGTGGCCGAGAGCCAATCCGCCTGCGGTTGTTTACCCGCCACCACCACGTTCACGTAGTGCCGCGACCGCAGACAGTGGTCGTAGACCGAGAGCAGCGTATTCGCATCCGGCGGCAGATAGACCCGCACGATCTCCGGCTTCTTGTTCAGCACCACATCCAGGAAACCCGGATCCTGATGGGTGAAACCGTTGTGATCCTGCCGCCACACATGCGAGGACAACAGATAGTTCAGGCTCGCCAGGGGGCGTCGCCACGGTACCGCCGCACTGGCGTCGAGCCATTTCGCGTGCTGGTTGAACATGGCGTCGACGATGTGCACGAAGGCCTCGTAGCAGGTGAAGACTCCGTGCCGCCCGGTGAGCAGGTACCCCTCGAGCAGGCCCTGGCACATATGCTCGGAGAGCACCTCGATCACCCGGCCGGTGCGGTCCAGTTTCTCGTCGTGTTCGCCGATCTCCGCCTGCCAGTTGCGGCCGGTGACCGCCAGGATGTCCTGTAACCGGTTACTGGCCAGTTCATCGGGGGCGAAGGTCAGGAAGTTGTCCGGGTTGCGCACGGTGACCTCCCGGAGCCACCCGCCCAGTACGCGCGTGGCCTCGTGGCTGGTCCGGCCCGGCCCGGGAACCTCCACCGCGTGCTCCCGCCAGTCGGGCAAGCGCAGATCGCGGACCAGCGTGCCACCGTTGGCCACCGGATTGGCGCTCATCCGCCGTTCGCCCGCCGGTACCAGCTGCCGCAACTCCGAAACCGGGCAGCCGGAGCTGTCGAACAACTCCTCCGGACGGTAGGAGCGCAACCATTGCTCGAGCACCGCGCGATGCGCCGCGTCGTCCCGGGCCGCGGGGAGCGGAACCTGATGTGCCCGGAAAGTACCCTCCACCGATTCGCCGTCCACCTGCGGTGGCCCGGTCCACCCCTTGGGGGTACGCAGCACGATCATCGGCCAGTGCGGCCGGCTGGTATCGGTACCGTCCCGGGCCGCCCGCTGGATCTGGGCGATCCGCTCCAGGCAGGTATCCACGGCGGCGGCCATATCCTGATGGACCCGGGCGGGTTCGTGACCGGAGACGATCAGCGGATCGTATCCGTTGCCCCGCATCAGCGAGACGAGCTCCGATTCGGGGATCCGGGCGAGCAGGGTGGGGTTGGCGATCTTGTACTCGTTCAGCGCGAGAATCGGGAGCACCGCGCCGTCCCGGGCCGGGTTCAGGAATTTGTTGGCATGCCAGCTGCCCGCCAGCGGACCGGTTTCGGCCTCCCCGTCGCCGACCACACAGAACACCGTCAGGTCGGGATGATCCAGCGCGGCCCCGAACGCGTGCAGTAGCGAATAGCCGAGCTCCCCACCCTCGTGGAACGATCCGGGCGTCTCCGGCGCGCAGTGGCTGGGAACTCCGCCGGGAAAGGAGAACTGAGCGAACAATGCCCGCATCCCCTCGGCGTCACGGGGCACATGGCTGTACAGCTCGGAATAGGTGTTCTCCAGCCAGGCGCATGCGTTCGGCCCCGGCCCGCCGTGCCCAGGCCCCGCGACGAACACGGCGTTCAGGTCCCGGGCGAGGATGGCGCGATTCGCGTGCACCCACACCAGGTTCAATCCCGGCACGGTACCGAAATGCCCCAGCAGGCGGGGTTTCACGTGTTCGGGGGCCAGCGGTTCGCGCAGCAGCGGATTGTCCATCAGATAGATCTGGCCGACGGAGAGATAGTTGGCGGCGCGCCACCAGGCATCCAGCGTTTCCAGTTCATCGGAATCCAGTGGTCCCGCTTCTTTCGCCGCGAGCCGGTAGGGGCGAGGCGCGATCGTTTCGCCACCGTCGCTGCCCATATCGCCGGAAGCGGTGTCTCCGCCTGCACTCGCCAACTGCGTCATACGCCGAACCTCCTGGAGGTCGTGGTCGCGCCGGGCTCCCCGCGGAACCGAATGCGGGCTCCCATCACGATAGCTGGAGGTATGCGGAGTCGCGGCCGGTTCGGCCGGGTCGGCGCCCGAGAGATCGATACACTGTCGTCCCTCGCGTACCCGGCCGGTGATCGGATAACCGCCGCCGGCTTTTCCGTTCGGCGGGGCGGGTCGTCTCACCACGGATCGCGCCGCTCCGGACGGTACGCCGGCCATACGGTGGCTCCGGGCGCCGGATGGTTCGTACGACGACGGGTAGGGTGCGCCCATGCACACTCTCGGCAGGATCATCGCTGTCACCGCCGCGAGCGCGGCTGCCCTCGGGCTCGCCGGCTGCGGCGCGGAAGACGACTCGCAGACCCCCGCGACGACCACCACGGCGGCAGCCCTGCCGACGAGCGCGCCGGCCGCGGCCTCTCCGACCGAATCGAAAGGCCGCGAATGCGTGGCCGACGATATCGGGGTGACCGGCGGCTTCGGTGAGGTTCCGCGGATCACCATCCCCGACGACTGCGATCCACCGCAGAAACTGGTGGTGAAGGATCTGGTCCCCGGTACGGGGCCGGGAGCCACGCCGGGACAGCAACTGACCATGAACTACGCACTGGTCACCTGGTCGGACAGAGCGCAGCTCGACTCGTCGTTCGACCGCGGCGAACCTTTCGAACTGACCCTCGGCTCCGGCATGGTCATCCCCGGCTGGGAACAGGGCCTCGAGGGGGTCCAGCAGGGTGCCCGCCGGTTGCTGATCATCCCGCCGGACCTCGGCTACGGCGCCGGAGGCAACGGGGTGAAACCGAACGAAACCCTGGTCTTCGTAACCGACGCGGTGGCGGTCCCCCAGGGCTGAGCTGTGTTTGTTCGCCCCGTCTCCGGCGGGGCGGGGTTCAGGGCCCCTGGTGTCTCGGGTTTTCACTCCGCCGCTCGGTCGCTGCGCTCCTTCGCTCCAGGCCCGAGCGCGACGCCGAGGGGGCTCGGCCCCACGGCGCCGAAGGCGCCGCAAAATAAACAGCGGGGCCGATAAACACGGTCCGAGCCGGTCAACTAACCTGGTCGGGATGCGTATCCCGAGCGCGTGAAACCGCAGGTGCTCGCCGTTCGGACGGTACGCCGAGGGCGTGTCGCCGCACGCCGTCGCCAGACCACGCGCCATCAACCGGTTACCAGCACGGATAGCGTGCGGGGCCGATGAGAAGACGAACCGACGAGAAACAAGGAGCATGTCCGTGAAGAGCACCGTCGAGCAGCTGAGCCCGACCCGGGTCCGGATCAATGTCGAGGTGCCCTTCGAGGAGCTGAAGCCGGACTTCGATCGCGCCTACAAGGCCCTGGCCAAGCAGGTGCGCATTCCCGGCTTCCGTCCGGGTAAGGCGCCGGCCAAGCTGCTCGAGGCGCGCCTGGGTCGCGGGGCGGTCCTGGAGCAGGTCGTCAACGATGCGCTGCCGGGTCGCTACAGCGAAGCCGTCACCACCTCCGAGGTGAAGGTCATCGGTCAGCCGGAAATCGAGATCACCAAGATCGAGGACGGGCAGGAGCTGGCGTTCACCGCCGAGGTGGATGTGCGCCCCGAGATCACCCTCCCCGAGGACTACAGCAGCATCTCCGTCACCGTCGACGCCATCGAGATCACCGACGCCGATATCGATGAGCAGCTGCAGTCGCTGCGGCAGCGGTTCGGCACCCTCACCAGCGTCGAACGTCCCGTGCAGGACGGCGATTTCGTCTCCATCGATCTGGCCGCCACCGTCGACGGCGAGGAGGTGCCGGAGGCGGCCACCACCGGCCTGTCGCACGAGGTGGGTTCGGGCCAGCTCATCGAGGGCCTGGACGAGACCCTGACCGGGATGTCGGCCGGAGAGTCCAAGGAGTTCACCTCCACCCTGGTCGCCGGTGAGTACGCGGGTCGCGAGGCCACCATCACCGTGACCGTCGGGTCGGTCAAGGAACGTGAACTCCCCGAGGCCGACGACGAATTCGCGCAGCTCGCCAGCGAATTCGACACCATCGAGGAGCTGAAGACCGATCTGCGTTCGCGGGTCGAGCGGGTCAAGAAGGTGCAGCAGGCCGGCGAGATCCGCGATCAGGTGCTGGAGAAGCTGCTCGAAAGCGTCGAGGTGCCGCTGCCCGAGGCCGTGGTGAAGGCCGAGATCGACGCCGTCGAGCACGACGCGATCCACGGGTTCGATCACGACGAGGCGAAGTTCGCTGAGGCGCTGGAGGCGCAGGGCTCGAGCCGTGCGGAATTCGATGCCGACACCAAGGAAGCCGCCGAGAAGTCGGTGAAGACTCAGCTGCTGCTGGACGCGGTCGCCGAAGCCGAAGGCACCCAGGTGGGCCAGGAGGAGCTCACCGAGCGCATCCTGTTCCAGGCCCAGCGCTACGGTATGGCGCCGGAACAGTTCATCCAGCAGGTGCAGCAGGCCGGTCAGCTCGGCGCGGTGTTCGCCGATGTCCGCCGCGGTAAGGCGCTGGCCGAGGTGGTCGGCAAGGTGACGGTCACCGATTCGGCGGGCAACCCGGTCGATACGGACGAAATGTTCGGCACCGCCAAGGAATCCGACGCGGAGACCGCCGAAGAGTCCACCACCGCGGACGCGGAGTAGATCACGCGGGAATCGTGAGCGGGGAAGCCCTGGGACAGGCGGTGGTGGCCATCGAGAGACAGCGGATGATCGAGCGCTGTCGTCGGTGTGCGCAGAACCGGACGCCCAGGGTTTTCGCGCGTCGTGCTCCGGCGGCCGGCGTCGCGGGACGAGCTCGTTCTGGAACCAGCTTCCACTTCGAGCCGTCAACGCCCGCGAGTTCGCTCGGTGCCGCCTCCTCCGGATGGTTCACCTCCGGCGGTGGGCCCCGCCCCGCCCTGCCCCGAGCGAGGCCATCCACCACAGCCACCGAACATGTGCGGCAGGCCATCCCGAGGCGGGAAGCCGTCGAGCGCTCACAGTGCCGTGAAGCCCCCCGGGCTGTACCAGGTGCGCCTTTCACCTGCCCCGGATGGCCCGCGTCCCTGGTCGGGGCCCGCCCCGGGTCTGCAGCGACGGAGCGAAGGAGCGCAGCGACTGAGCGCAGGAGTGAAGACCCGGGGTTAATAGGGCCCCGACCTCGTCCCGCCGGAGGCGGGGCAATAGATATAGGCCCCCGACCCCGCCCCGCCGGAGGCGGGGCAACAGATATTGCGCTCTGAGCGAATCGGGGTGGTACCGGGAGTTCGGTGCCGCCCTGTTTCGTTAATGTTTGTGACAGCAACGAGCCGGCGAGAGAAGGCAGGTATCCGTGACAATCAATAAAGCCGAGGTCATGACAGCTCCGACCGCTGGGCTCAATCTCAGCGATTCGGTGTACGAGCGCCTGCTGCGTGAGCGCATCATCTTCCTCGGCACCCAGGTGGACGACGATATCGCGAACAAGATCTGTGCCCAGATCCTGCTGCTGTCGGCCGAGGACCCCACCAAGGACATTTCGCTCTACATCAATTCGCCGGGTGGTTCGGTGAACGCGGGCATGGCCATCTACGACACCATGCAGTTCGCCGAATGCGATATCGCGACCTACGGGATGGGCCTGGCGGCGTCCATGGGCCAGTTCCTGCTCACCGCGGGGGCGAAGGGGAAGCGGTTCGCCTTGCCCCACACCCGGATCATGATGCACCAGCCTTCGGCCGGTCTCGGCGGTTCGGCCGCCGATATCGCGATCATGGCCGAGCAGTTCGCCTACACCAAGCGTGAGCTCAACGAGTTGCAGGCGATGCACACCGGTAAGTCGGTGGAGCAGATCAATACCGACGCCGATCGCGACCGCTGGTTCACGCCCGAACAGGCGCTGGAGTACGGCTTCATCGACCGCGTGATCACCAGTGCGCGTCAGACGGGCGGCGCGGGTAACTAGGGCCTCGGCCGCGAACCCCTCGGCCCCGGGCCGTCGGCCGGTGTTCGCGGCTCGGTCCAGCGGATAGCTCACTCACAGACTTGGAGACCACTATGGCCAACCCGATCGATCCTCGCGCCCTCGGCGGTATCGCCCCGGCGGGCCCGCAGTCGCGCTACATTCTGCCGTCGTTCATCGAACATTCGAGTTTCGGCGTCAAGGAGTCCAACCCGTACAACAAGCTGTTCGAGGAGCGGATCATCTTCCTCGGGGTACAGGTGGACGATGCCTCCGCGAACGACATCATGGCCCAGTTGCTGGTGCTGGAATCGCTGGATCCCGACCGTGACATCACGATGTACATCAATTCGCCGGGTGGCTCGTTCACCTCGCTGATGGCGATCTACGACACCATGCAGTACGTGCGGGCCGATGTCGCGACCGTATGCCTCGGTCAGGCCGCTTCGGCCGCCGCGGTGCTGCTGGCTGCGGGCACGCCGGGTAAGCGCGCCTGCCTGCCGAACGCGCGGGTGCTCATCCATCAGCCGTCGGTCGAGGGCGGTATCCAGGGTCAGGTGTCGGATCTGGAGATCCAGGCCGCCGAGATCGAGCGGATGCGCCGCCTGATGGAGACCACGCTGGCCCGGCACACCGGGAAAGACGCGGACACCATTCGTAAGGACACCGATCGCGACAAGATCCTGACCGCCGAGGAGGCGAAGGAATACGGGATCATCGATACGGTGTTCGACTACCGCAAGCTCAGCGCTCAGAAATGAGCGCACCGGTCCGGTGCGCCGCGTGGGGCGGGGCACCGGACCGGCCGGGTGGCGGTTCCCGGTCGAGGGGATCCGCGCCGGCGCGTCCGACACGCCCCGGATAGGGGCGGGGCCCGAAAATACGCCGTGACGTGCCATCCGCGTGAATCCCCGCACAACCGCGACGAGAAACCTGCCCGAGTTGTCGACCTCTGTCGCGCACACCGGGTACGGTCAAACCCAGGGACCTTTGTTCCCGGTTGACAGCACCGCCCTTCGATCCGGGTGATATCACCGGATTCGCTCCACCGCAGGCGGCGGTCGGCTGGCAGCTGGACGGATGGTTGCACGCGAACAAGGAAGTAGGGACCCACGAGATGGCGCGCATCGGCGACGGCGGCGATCTGCTCAAATGCTCGTTCTGCGGAAAGAGCCAGAAGCAGGTCAAGAAGCTCATTGCGGGACCAGGGGTGTACATCTGCGACGAGTGCATCGATCTGTGCAACGAGATCATCGAGGAGGAGCTGGCCGAATCCAGCGAGGTCAAACTCGATGAGTTGCCCAAACCCGCGGAAATCCGGGATTTCCTGGAGAACTACGTGATCGGGCAGGATACGGCCAAGCGCACGCTGGCGGTGGCGGTATACAACCATTACAAGCGTATTCAGGCCGGGGACAAGGGCCGCGACGCGCGCGGTGAAAGCGTCGAACTGGCGAAGTCCAATATTCTGATGCTCGGCCCCACCGGATGCGGTAAGACCTATCTGGCGCAGACGCTGGCGAAAATGCTGAATGTGCCGTTCGCGATAGCCGATGCCACCGCTCTCACCGAGGCGGGCTATGTGGGTGAGGATGTCGAGAATATTCTTCTCAAACTCATCCAGGCCGCCGATTACGACGTGAAGCGTGCCGAGACGGGCATCATCTATATCGACGAGGTCGACAAGATCGCGCGTAAGAGCGAGAATCCGTCGATCACCCGGGACGTATCCGGTGAAGGGGTGCAGCAGGCGCTGCTGAAGATTCTGGAGGGCACCCAGGCGAGTGTGCCGCCGCAGGGCGGGCGTAAGCATCCGCACCAGGAATTCATCCAGATCGATACCACCAATGTGCTGTTCATCGTGGCGGGTGCGTTCGCCGGCCTGGAGAAGATCATCTCCGATCGCACGGGCCACCGCGGGATCGGTTTCGGCGCCGAGGTGCGCTCCAAGGCCGAGATCGACACCACCGATCATTTCGCCGAGGTGATGCCGGAGGATCTGATCAAGTTCGGTCTGATCCCAGAGTTCATCGGCCGCCTGCCGGTGGTGGCCTCGGTGACCAATCTGGACAAGGACTCGCTGGTGAAGATCCTGTCCGAACCGAAGAACGCGCTGGTCAAGCAGTACATCCGTTTGTTCGAGATGGACGGGGTGGATCTGGAGTTCACCCGTGACGCCCTCGAAGCGGTGGCGGACCAGGCCATTCTGCGCGGCACCGGGGCGCGCGGGCTGCGCGCCATCATGGAAGAGGTGCTGCAGCAGGTGATGTTCGATATCCCCAGCCGCGACGATGTGGCCAAGGTCGTGGTGGACGCGGATACCGTCAACGACAATGTGCTGCCCACCATCGTGCCGCGTAAACGGGAGCGCCCCGAGCGCCGCGAGAAGTCGGCCTGACCGGAGCCGCAATCGTTCCGAGGCCGGATCGGGGCCTGTCCGGGTCCGGCTCCCGCTACGCTCGGTGACCACTCGACATTCGTGCGATGTAGGAGCAGGTCATGGGGAGACGGCTGTTTGCCGGGAGTACCCGGTTCGCGCGGGGTGTACCGCCGCTCGCGGGCCCCGGCCGTGGAGGCTTCCGGCTCGCGGTGATCGCGGCGGCGCTATCGGCCGGGGTATTGCTCACCCCACCGGCCGGAGCCACTGTCCGCCAGGTCAGCGTGACCCCGGATCTGAACGCCGGTATCCACACCCCCTACGGCACCGGGTGCGGCTATACCGTGCGGGCATGGCTCAGCGAGGCGGTGACCTCGGTGACCTTCTACGACAACGGGGTCCCTTTCACCACGGTCGCCCCCGATGGCGGCGGGCTCGCCCTGGCACATTGGGTGCCCGCCTACGAGGGTGAGCACACCCTGCGGGCGATCCAGCCGACCGGCGGAAACGAGCAGGCTCCGTATGTGCGGGTTTCCGTCGGTCGGGGCGAACACTTCGGCTACGCCTGCTGGGTCGTCTGAGCCTCAGGCCCACGGCACCCGGCAGGAATCGGTGCTGAACCCCTGAGCGGTGATGCCGAGGGCGTGGTTGTTGCGGGCCCGGGAGTTCTCCAGGGCGATCTGATAGGTCAGTTCGATGACGCCGGCCCGCCCGAACCGGTTCTCCAGATCGGCGACCTGCTCGTCCGTCACGGTCATCGGGGTGGCGGTCATGGCGTCGGCGTAGGCGATGGCCGCGCGTTCGTCGTCGGTGTAGTGCGGTGAGGTCTCGTATTCGGCGATGTGCTGGAGCCGGGCGATATCCAATCCGTCCAGTCGTTGCAGCATGGTGCCGAAGTCCACGCACCAGGAGCAGCCGATGGTCCAGGCCGTGCGATAGACCGCGATCTCGCGAATATTGGCGGGCAGCTTCTTCGACACCTTCTCGGCGGCCATTTCGTGTATACCGCTGGCGATCAGGATGCCGGTGTGGTGGGCACCGACGGCGAACGGTTCCGGCACCTCACCCACTTTGCGCCGGGCGAACCAGTACATCACCTTGGTCAGCAGTCCGGCGTCTTCCGGCGCCACAGCGGGGATACGGGAAGTACTCATCGGCTCTCCTCCTGAGGTCGGTCATATCTCTACAACCTGGACGAGGCAGCTGCCCGCGGCGTGACGCTCGGGGGCTTCCGTGGTGACGGCCCGGCGTCGTCCGGGCTCGACTCCCAGGTCAGGCCGGGTACCGGATGGGGGCCAGGGCCGGACGTGGACGGCTTCGGAGCCGGCGGCTCAACGACGCCGACTCGCCGTATCGCGGCTCATTCGGGTTCGACGCTCATATCGTCGGCACCCCAGTAGGCGCGCATCCGGGTGATGCGGCCCTCGTCGTCGAATTCCATGACATCGATGGGACTCAGCGTCATCCGCCGGCCACCTGCCCTGGTGACCAGGGTGAAGACGAAGGCGGCATGGTTGCCGGCGATCCGGACGGTTTCCGGGGCGAGGCTGGTTTCGCGGTCCAGGCTCGCGATCACGTCGTAGAACGCGCGGATGGCGTCGTGGCCGTGTTTCGGCTCGGTGCCGATCGGGTCCTCGACGACGGCATCGGGTGCGTAGAGGGCGACGATCTCCTCGGTCGGCCCCGAACCGACGAGCTTCACATAGTGTTCGACTACGTCGCGGATCTCCCGTGCCATCACCAGCTCCTCGCAAAATGAAACGTGTTCTAATTCGGCAGAGTAGCAGGTGTGTACGGGCGGGGGCAGGGGTCGCGCGCCGTACTCCGCGGGCGCGCCGGTGTCTTCCCTCGGGATATGGTCCGGAAATACCTGGTGACGACGCTGACCTTGCATGGCGGGCGGGTATCTCCGTTGACCCCTCGGTGCGTCGTTGCATCGCCGCCGTGCAAGTCGTGCGTCTGTTCTGGGTGTCGCGCAGCGCGGCGCAAATGTTACGTGTTTCACAGGCTCGGGTAGGTGACCTCGGCGGGGTGTGTGCCCGACTTCGGCTCCGGCTCCCGGTAGGCATTGAGAAATCAATGCTATGACTGCAGGTACAGACGGTGTGTCGGCCGTTCGGTGTCGGTATTGTGATGTTGAATCGACCCGGTCAACCAGATGTTCGAGCGATAAGTGAAAGCGGAGGAGATATGGCACTGCCAACGATGACCGCGGAACAACGCACGGAGGCTCTGGCCAAGGCGGCGGCGGTGCGCAAGGCGCGCTCCGAACTGATCGGTCAGGTGAAAGACGGCAAGATCTCGGTGGCCGACCTGCTGCGCAAGGCCGATAGCGATGAACTGGTCAAGAAGACGAAGGTGGTCGCCGTGATCAAGGCGCTGCCGGGCGTCGGTCCGGTCAAGGCCGCCAAGCTGATGGACCAGGCGGATATCCCGGAGGACCGCCGGATCGGCGGCCTCGGTGCTCGTCAGCGCGCGGCGCTGCTGGAAGCCCTGTCCAACTGAGGAGGTGGAGCGTCCGGTGGACGCTCCGAACTCGGATCGTGGCCGAGCCGGTCGGGCGATGATGCGACCGGCATGGCCCGGCCGGTCCGCCGCGGCGATCCGAGTGGTTCACCCGGCCCGTGGGCCGGGTGTGGGTACCGCGGCGGGTGCGACCGGATCCTCGGAACCGTCCCGGCTCGCCGCGGGCAAGGGGATCCGGCTGGGGGTATGCGGCCGGAGGATGGATGTCAGATTCCGGTGCCGCCGCGCTCGGCGAGTAGCGCCGCCACGCCGTCGAGAATGCGGTGAATGCCGAATTCCAGCGCGGCATCGCGCTGGTGAGCGCCGGCGTCGCGGGGGGCTTCGGCGATCGCCCCGAGGATCTGGGGGAATCGATCCCCGGACAGTTCGAGTGCCGCTGCCATCGCGCGAGTGAAATCCTCCTCCGCGGTACCGGGTCCGACGAGCTGCTGGGCGAGGCTGCGTACATGCCCGTTCAGTACTACGACGGTGTCCAGGCGTTCGGGCCCGGTGAGGGCGGTATCGGCTGTCGCGCGCAGCGCCGCCTCCGTCCAGCCCAGTTCGTTGGGGCCGAGTGGGCGTGCCCCGACGAGTAGTTCCATCACCCAGGGATGGCGCCGGTACCGCTCGTAGGTGTGCAGTGCCCACGACCGCAGGCCGGATCGCCATGGGTGCGGGCCCGTGGTGTCGAGTGCGGGCGGCTCCCCCAGGGCCGCTTCCACCATCAATGCCGTCAGTTCGGTCTTGCCGGGCAGGTGGCGGTACAGCGACATCTTCGTATAGCCGAGCCGGTCGGCCAGGCGTTGCATGGACAGCCCGGTCAGCCCCTCGTGATCGGCCAGCTCCATCGCTTCCTCGATGATCGCCGCCCGGGACAGTGTGGGTTTGGGACCGCGGGTCGGGCGGCGATCGATCCCCCAGAGCAGCTCGAGCACGGTCGATGTCGCCATCGGGCGCCTTTCGGGGAGGGGATTGACGTGAAACTGTGTCTACCATACGCTGATCTGCGTCCACCGGAAACAGTTTCCGGTGGACGCAGATCGGTGAACGGAGTTCCATGCGCAACCGAACCGTCCTCGTCTCCGGCGCGAGCATCGCCGGTCCCGCCCTCGCGTACTGGCTCGACCGCTACGGATTCGATGTCACGGTCGTGGAACGCGCCCCGGCCCTGCGGCCGGGTGGGCAGGCGGTCGATTTCAAGGGCCCGGCGCAACGCGCCGTGCTGGAGCGGATGGGGATCTACGACGACATCCGGCAACGCAGCACCGGGGCGACCGATATGGTCTTCCTCGACGAGAACGGCCGCGAGCGCGCGCGTCTCTCGGGCGACTTCACCGGCGGCGATATCGAGATCCTGCGCGGCGATCTGGCCGAGATCCTCTACGCGCGCACGGCGGCACGCAGCACCTACCTCTTCGGGAACTCGATCGGCGCGCTCCACGACACCGGAAACGGTATCGAGGCCGAATTCGAGCACGGTCCGGCGGACCGGTTCGATCTGGTCGTGGGCGCGGACGGTATCCACTCACGGGTGCGCCGGCTGGTTTTCGGCCCCGAACGGCAATTCGTCCGCCACCGCGGCTACTACTACGCGATAGCCGGGGCTCCACCTGCGGACGAGGACGGTAGTGGCCCGCGCCGCCGGATCACCTACGCCTACGCCGCCCCCGGCCGGCTCGCGGTTCGCGGCGGGCCGAAAGCGCAGCAGCTGTACATGTTCGCGGCGCCCGAACGCGATTTCGCCGACGAAGCCGAGCAGCGCTGTGTGCTCACCGAACGCTTCGCGGGAATGGGCCGGCAGGTATCGGAGATGCTCGCGGAACTGGCGGAGTGCGAGGAGTTCTATCTGGACGCGCTCGCGCAGGTGCGCCTGCACAGTTGTGTGTCCGGACGGGTCGCGCTGGTCGGCGACAGTGCCTACGGCAATACCCTGGCCGGTTTCGGGACCGGTCAGGCGGTCGTGGGCGCCTATGTCCTGGCGAGCGAACTCGCCGCCGCCGACGGCGACCACACGGCGGCCTTCGCCCGATACGACCGGATCATGCGCTCCTACAGCGCGATCGCGGGCAACAGCAGTCCCGGCCGCTTCCTGGCACCGAAGACCGCCTACGGTCTCCGGCTGCGGAACTGGTTCCTGGGGTCCCGCTGGTTCGAACTGATGAACCGGTATGCCGCCGCCGAGAACGATGTGGATCTGGCCGGCTATTCGGCTCTGCCGACGCGATGAACCGGCCCACCCACCGGGCCGGGCGGCCGGAACCGGGCGCTCCGGGAATCAGGCGCCGCGCTCGGGCGGCGCCGGGCAGGACCGGATGCGTTCGGGGTGGGTGTAGACGTTCATGGTGTCGCCGCGGACGAAACCCGCCAGGGTGAGCCCGGATTCGGCGGCCAGATCCACCGCCAGCGAACTGGGTGCCGAGACCGCCGCCAGAACGGGGATGCCGGCCAGAACCGCTTTCTGGGCGAGCTCGAACGAGGCGCGGCCGCTGACGACGAGAACCAGATCGGTGGCGGGGATACGGTCCTCCCGCAGGGCCCAGCCGATCACCTTGTCCACGGCATTGTGCCGGCCGATGTCCTCGCGGACGGCGAGCACGGTGCCGTCGGGAGTGAACAGACCCGCGGCGTGCAGACCACCCGTGGCGTCGAATACCGACTGGCGGCTGCGCAGGGCGTCCGGTAGAGCGGCCAGTACGGCGGCGTCGAGCAGCGGTTGCGGAGGCGGAAGGGGATGGCGGGTGCGCAACCGGACCTCGTCGAGCGCGGTGCGCCCGCAGAGACCACACGCGCCGGTGGTGAGGAACGGGCGGGCCGGTAGGGCGACGGGAGCGTGCAGGCCCACATCGAGGACGTTGTAGGTGTTGCGGCCCGCGTCGTCGGTACCGGCGCAGTAGCGGGCGGTGTGGATATCGGCCGCTTCGGTGATCAGCGTTTCCCCGAACAGGAACCCGTGCACCAGGTCGATATCGTGACCGGGGGTGCGCATGGTGACGGTGAGCGATTCGCCGCGCACCCGGATCTCCAGCGGTTCTTCGACGGCCAGGGTATCGGGGCGGATTATCTCGCCGGACGCGGTGATACGTCGCATCCGGCGTCGTGCGGTGACTCTGCTCATCGGGGGCCGGTGCGGTGGGTATGGGGTTCGAGACGGACGGTGATCGCCTTGGATACGGGGGTGTTCGACCGCGCGGCCACATGGTCCAGCGGGACCAGCGGATTGGTCTCGGGGTAGTAGGCGGCCGCGTTGCCCCGGGGCGTCGAATAGGCGACCAGGCGGAAGCCCTCCACCCGGCGGTCGGCGCCGTCCGGCCACTCCGAGACCAGATCGACGAGATCACCGTCACGGAAACCGAGTTCGGCGATATCGTCGGCGTGCACCAGCACGACCCGGCGGCCGTCGCGTACGCCGCGATAGCGATCGTCGAGGCCGTAGATGGTGGTGTTGTACTGGTCGTGACTGCGCAGCGTCTGCAGGATCAGCCGCCCCGGCGGTACCGGTACCCAGCTCAGTGGGTTCACCGCGAAATTGGCCTTCCCGGTGGCGGTGCGGAACTCGCGGGTATCGCGCGGTGGATGGGGCAGGACGAAGCCGTTGCGCTGCCGGACCCGGGTGTTGTAATCGGCGCAGCCGGGCACCACGCGGGCGATGGCATCGCGGATCCGGTCGTAGTCGTCACGGAATTGTTCCCACGGCACCGGATGACCGGGCCCCAGGAGTTCGCGGGCCAGTTCGCAGACGATGGCGACCTCGCTGCGCAGTTCCGTGCTCACCGGGCGCAGCCGCCCGGTGGACAGGTGCACCATGGACATCGAATCCTCCACCGACACCTGCTGTCGTACGCCGTTCCGCACATCCAGATCGGTGCGGCCCAAGGTGGGCAGGATGAGCGCGGTGGCGCCGTGGACCACATGGCTGCGATTGAGCTTGGTCGAAATCTGGACGGTGAGAGAACAACCGCGCAGTGCCGCTTCGGTGACCGCGGTATCGGGGGTGGCGGAGACGAAATTACCGCCCATACCGACGAAGACCCGGGCCCGGCCGTCGCGCAGGGCGCGGATGGCGGCGACGGTATCGAACCCGTGGGCGCGCGGGCTGGTGATACCGAATTCGCGATCGAGCGCGGCGAGGAACGATTCGGGAACCCGCTCCCAGATACCCATGGTGCGATCGCCCTGCACATTGGAATGCCCGCGTACCGGGCAGAGACCGGCGCCGGGTTTGCCGATCATGCCACGGGCCAGCAGCAGATTGGTGACCTCCTCGATCGTGGCCACCGCGTGGGTGTGCTGGGTGAGACCCATGGCCCAGCACACGATCGTGCTCCGCGAGCGGGCCAGCAATCCGGCCGTGTGTTCGAGCTCGGCGCGGGTGAGACCGGTGGCCTCGCACACCGTATCGAGGTCGACGGCGCGGATATGTCGTTCGTAGCCGGCGAATCCGGCGGTGTGGGCGTCGATGAAGGCGCGGTCCAGCACCGTGCCGGGTGCCCGGTCCTCCGCCTCGAACAGGAGTTTCGCCAGGCCCTGGAAGAGCGCCATATCGCCGCCGAGCCGGATCTGCAGGAAATCGTCGGCGATATCCACGCCGGTGGTGAGGCCCCGCACGGTCTGCGGATCGCGGAACGCGATCAGCCCGGTCTCCGGCAGCGGGTTGATCGCGATGATCCGGGCCCCCGACTTCTTGGCATCGGCGAGGGCACTGAGCATCCGCGGGTGGTTGGTGCCCGGATTCTGCCCGGCCACCAGGATCAGATCGGCGGCGGCGAAATCGTCGATGGTGACCGACCCCTTGCCGATCCCGATGGAGCCGGTCAGGGCGGTACCCGAGGACTCGTGGCACATATTGCTGCAGTCGGGCAGGTTGTTCGTACCGAAACTACGCACCAGCAGCTGGTACAGGAACGCCGTTTCGTTGGCGGTGCGGCCGGAGGTGTAGAACACCGCCTCGTCGGGGGAGTCCAGCGCCCGCAGGTGATCGGCGACGAGACGATAGGCCTCGTCCCATCCGATGGGGGAGTAATGGGTATCACCCGGCCGCAGCACCATGGGGTGGGTGAGACGCCCCTGCCGGCCCAGCCAGTACCCGGACTTCTCCGCGAGCTCGGCGATCGAATGTTCGGCGAAGAACTCCGGTCCCACCGTGTTCACCGTCGCTTCCTCGGCGACGGCCTTGGCGCCGTTCTCACAGAACTCCGCGAGCCGGCGGTGCCCGGTCGGCTCCGGCCAGGCGCAACCCGGGCAATCGAACCCGTGGACCTGATTCACCCGGGCGAGTGTCCGCGCGGTGCGCGCCACACCCATATCGGCGACCGC
The DNA here is from genome assembly GCF_977089955.1 of Nocardia sp. X0981. Classification (NCBI taxonomy): domain Bacteria; kingdom Bacillati; phylum Actinomycetota; class Actinomycetes; order Mycobacteriales; family Nocardiaceae; genus Nocardia; species Nocardia sp. X0981. The sequence goes on from NZ_OZ372435.1 coordinate 2,926,223, forward strand.
CCGCTGCAGTGCGACGGCGACCGCCCGGACCCCGGCCGCCTGCTCTTTCGGCGGAGTGACGGTCAGCGCTGACTCGTCGATATCGTGGGTCGGGCCGTTGCGATGCATACCGCCATTGTGCGCTGCGCGCGCCGGGGCCGTCCGCCGGACGGGTCGCTCAGGCCGAGCCGTGCGGATGATCGGGATGGTAGGTGAGTACCTGTTCGCTGATCCGGATACGGCCGCCGGGCGGCAACTCGGTGGGTGACTGGCTGATCCTGGTCCAGCGGGGTTCCCCGGGGGTGGAGACGAAAGTACCGGCCGCGGTACCGGCGTCGCGGAGGAACACCTTGCCGGCGTCGACCGAGAGGTAGGCGTGGACCCGGGAGATATGCCGGTCGCGCTGGAGTACCAGCGGGGCGGCGGTATTGCGGCGCACCGATTCGTCCACCGAGGGGCCGCGGCCGATGACGTAGGCGCGGTCCAGCGGATAGGCGGTCCCGTCCTCCGCGACCAGGGCGGGCGCGGCCGGTTGCCGCTGTTCGGTGGTGTGCGACCGGCCCGCGCGCAGATGGGGCCGGGCGGGCTCCTTGCGCAGCCGGATCGGTTCCACTGTGCCGCGCAGCGGCGCCGGCGCCGCCGACCAGGCCTGGGTACCGGGCAGTGGTTCCGGGGCGGGGGGTTCGGCGAGGCCGGTGCGCGGCCCCGCTATCGCCTCGGCTTCGGGTTCGCTCGCGGCCAGACCCGCCGGGGCCGTCGCGGGAGGTTCGTAGGTGGCGCCCTCCGCGGCGGCCCCGGACGACCGGGCGGACCGCGCGGGGGTTCGGTCCTGCTTCTTCTTGCTCGTGCGTACCGCGGCCCGGATGACGAAACCGCCGCCGGGCACCACGCCGGCGCGCAGGTCGGTACGGGGGTACGGGGTGATCTGCGAGTCGATTCCCGGGCCCACCGCGAGAGTGCGCACCGGATCGCGCACGATCTCGTCGACCCAGGTGAACGCGCGGGCGCCGACGAGCCGCCGGGAGCCCTCGGCACCGGAGATCATGGCCGATACGGGGCCGCGCAACAGCACGAGCGTGCCGTCGGCGGCCGGGGCCACCAGTCCGAACGGTGGCGGCTCCGATCCGGTGCCGAAGACGACGGCGGCCAGCCGCTGCGCGATGGCGGCTCCCGGATGCTCGGCGTTCGCCACCGCTTCCACCGCGCCGAGTATCCGCTCGGTCGAGGCATTGGCGCCCACAAGATAGATCACGACATCACCGAAGCGCGCGACCAGGCCTTCACCTGGCGCGATACCTATGGTGGACGTATCAACGCGCACCCGCGGCTCCTTCCTGGTGCACCACCGGATCCAGCATAGATGCGAGCCCGTTACCCGGTCCCCGGGACGGAGGCCACGGATCGCCCGGTGGGGGATATCGTTCGGGTAGGCGACGCCGTACCGGAACCGGAGGAAGGACATATGCCATTCAGCGCTTCGGGTGGCCGCACCCCCCGGGTCACCGCATGATCCGGCCGGCGCGGTTCGCGGATATTCCGGTGCTGCGGGATATCGAGGTGCGGGCCGCGGAGCCCTTCGCCGCGGCGGGGATGGACGCGGTGGCCTGCGACGAACCGCTCGCCGCGGCGGTGCTGCGGGAATTCGTCGAGGACGGTCGCGCCTGGGTCCGGGAGCTCGACGGAGCCGGCCCGGTGGGGTACCTGATCGCCGCCACGGTCGACGGGAACGCCCATATCGAGCAGGTGTCGGTACTACCCCGGTACCGGGGCGCGCGGATCGGCCGCGGCCTCATCGACCGCGCGTTCCGCTGGGCCGCCGCGCACCGGCTGCCCGCGACGACCCTGACCACCTTCACCGAGGTTCCGTGGAACGGGCCGTATTACCAGCGTCTCGGCTTCCGCTACCTGGACCGCGCCGAGGAGACCCCGCAGCTGCGGGCCTTGCGCGCCGCCGAGGTCGCCCACGGCTTGGACCGGTGGCCGCGCGCCTGTATGCGCGCCGAGGTCGACGCCTGGGAGTACGCCTGACTCCACTGCCACGGGGCGGTAACGGTTCTGCTGCCGCCTACCGGCTACGGCTCTATTGCCGCCAGGCGGCCACCGCCGCCGCGGCCGCTGGGTGGGCGGCCGCCCGGTCGGCCGCGATCAGGCCGATGCGGGTGCGCCGGTCCAGGAGGTCGTCGGCATCGAGGGCGCCTTCCCGGGTGAGCGACCACACGAACTCCGCCGCCAGCACATCCATACCGGGAGCCACCGGCCCCGCCAGCTCCGGGTTCGCGGCGGCGAGAGCGGCGAGGTACGGGGCTTCGGCGCCGTAGCGTTCGATCAGCAGGGGTGCTGCGGCCAGCCGATCCCGGGCGGCGCCGGTCACCGCGCCGACGAGCGGAAGATCGGTGGTGCGGCACGGCCCCGCGGCCGGGAACCTGTGCGCCACGGCCGTGTCCACCGCGTCCTGCGCCATCTTGCGGTAGGTGGTGAGTTTGCCACCCACCACGGTGATCACGCCGTTCGGCGCGGTGAGAACCGCGTGTTCGCGGGAGATATCGGCGGTGTTCTCGCCGCCGGTGCGCAGCAGCGGGCGCAGTCCGGCGTAGCTGCCCCGGATATCGCTGTGGGTGAGCGGGATACGCAGGACGGTGTTCACGGTATCGAGCAGGAAATCGATCTCCGGTTCGGTGGGACGCGGTTCGTCGGGCACCGGGCCGGGCGCGTCCTCGTCGGTGAGTCCCAGGTACACGCGCCCGTGCGGGGCGGGCAGGGCGAAGACGAAACGACCGGTGGAACCGGGGACCGGGACAGTCAGCGCCGCGCTCAGCCCGCCGAATGCCGCGGCATCGAACACCAGGTGGGTACCGCGGCTCGGGCGCAGGGAGATGCTCGAGTCGACCCGGTCCGCCCAGACCCCCGTCGCGTTGATCACGGCCGCGGCGCGGACGGTGAGCGTCTCCCCGGTCCGGGTATCGCGCAGGGTGGCCCCGTCCCCGGTGACCGCCTCGGCGGCCACCCGGGTGAGTACGGTGGCGCCGTGCGCCGCCGCGGTCCGGGCCAGCGCGACCACCAGCCGGGCGTCGTCGACCAGTTGCCCGTCCCAGGCCTGCAACCCGCCGCGCAACCCCTCTCGGCGCACTGTCGGCGCCAGTCGCAGCGCTTCGGCCCGGGTCACCCGCCGCGACCGCGGTAGCAGCGCGGCCGGTGTGCCCGCGCCGGCCCGCAGGGCGTCCCCGGCCAGGAAACCCACCCGGATCAGCGTTCGTGCCGGGCGGTCGATACCGGGCAGCAGCGGCACCAGTTGGGGTAACGGCCGCACCAGATGGGGCGCGTTGCGCAGCAGGAGACCGCGCTCCGCCGCGCTCTCGCGGGCGATACCGATCTTCCCGCTCGCCAGATAGCGCAGTCCGCCGTGCACCAGTTTCGAACTCCACCGGCTGGTGCCGTGCGCCAGATCGTGTTGTTCCACCAGGACGGTGCGCAGTCCCCGGGTGGCCGCGTCGAGCGCGACCCCGGCGCCGGTCACGCCGCCACCGACGACCAGCAGATCCACGGACGGCTCGTCACCGAGGGCGGTGAGTTCGGCCGTGCGGCGGTGGGCGTTCAACGCGGACCCGGCGGTCGCGCTCGGACCGCCGGTTGCGGAAGTCTTTCCGGCCATATGTTCTCGGCGCGGCTCCCCACCCGGGGTGGGGACGGAACGCGGCCGGGCCGTGTCCGTTGGTCGCCGCGCGCTACTCCTTCCTGGGCGAGGGTGCTCCGGGCGCGAGATAGGTATCGAGGGCGTGGTGGAGCTCGGTGTCCATGGCGGACCCGTCGAGCAGATCGGCGACCGTGGCCGCGGACTGCACCGTGGACTGTGCGATCAGCAGCATCATGGCCGCCAGTTGCCCGGGGTCACCGGCGCGCACCGATCCGTCGGCCTGGCCCGCCCGGATCTCCGCGGCGAACAGCTCCAGCAGATGCCGCTGATTGCGGCCCAGACGCCCGAAGACATAGGTCAGCATCAGGTCCGTATCGGTGCGGAAGATCTTGCCGAACAGCGGATTCGCCCGGACCTGGGCCGCACCCGTCACCACACCGGCGATCAGCCGGGCGCGCGCCGGGCCCGATCCGGGCATCGCCGCGGTGATGATGCCGCGTAGTTCGCGTACGAGCAGTTCGGCGATGAGCGCACGGCTGTCGGGCCAGCGTCGATAGACCGTGGGCCGGCTCACTCCGGCCCGGCGGGCCACTTCGGTGAGGGTTGTCCGCCGGACCCCGAATTCGGCCACGCATTCGCGTGCCGCGTCCAGGATCGTCCGTTCCACGGAGCTGTCTTCGGGGGGTGCCGATTCCGACCGCATCTTCGACTCAGTCTTCCACCACTGTTTACTGCTTGACAGAACATGTAAAACTGTAACGCATGACCGAGGAGCAAGCCGGACCCCGGGCGGCCGCGGGCCCCGGCGCGGGACGAATCGATATGGTGTGGGACGCCTGGGGTGTACCCGCCGGCCACACACCGCTGCCCGAGCAGATCCGCGGTCTGCTCACTCAGGTGTTCGGCGTCTCCGGGAAGATCGCGACGCGTCGTGCCGAGGGCGATGTGGCGCTGCGACCGTCGGTCCTCTCCGCGGCCCGGCGGTCCGGTCTGGCGGATCTGGTGGGTGCGGCCCATATCTCCACCGAGCACGCCGCTCGGCTCCGGCACGCGGGCGGGAAGAGCACCCCCGATCTCCTGCGCCGCCGGGATCCGGCCCCGCAGGACGCGCCGGACGCGGTGGTCCGGCCCGCCGGCCATCAGCAGGTCTGCGCAGTACTCGAATACTGCTCCGCGGAGGGGATCGCCGTGGTGCCGTTCGGCGGGGGTACCAGTGTGGTCGGCGGTCTCGACCCGGTGCGCGGCCGGTTCGAGAGTGTGATCGCCCTGGATCTGCGCCGGCTCGACACGCTGATCGACTGCGATCCGCTCTCGGGGACGGCTACTTTCGGCGCGGGTGTCACCGGGCCGCGTGCCGAAGAGCTACTGGCCGCGTACGGGCTGTCGCTCGGCCATTTCCCGCAGAGCTTCGAATTCGCCAGTATCGGCGGTTTCGCCGCGACCCGCTCGTCCGGTCAGGCCTCCGCGGGATACGGGCGCTTCGACGATATGGTTCAGCGCCTCCGGGTGGCCACGCCCACGGGAACCCTGGACCTGGGCCGGGCACCCGCCTCTGCCGCCGGACCCGATCTCCGCCAGTTGTTCCTCGGCTCCGAGGGCGCGCTCGGTGTACTCACCGAGGTCACGGTGCGGGTGCATCCGGTACCCGAGGCCACCGCTCATATGGCCTGGTCCTTCCCTGATTTCTCGACCGGTGCCGCCGCTCTGCGAACGGTCGTGCAGACCGGTGCCGCCCCGACCGTGCTGCGTTTGTCGGACGAGGCCGAAACGGGGTTGAACCTCGCCCGGGCCGGCGATATCGGCGGCGCCTCCGTCTCGGGGTGTCTCGCGGTGACCACCTTCGAAGGCACCGCCGCGCATATCGCCACCCGGGGCGCCGAAGCCGCGGCACTCCTGCGCGCGGCCGGTGGTACCGAACTCGGCGCCGGACCCGCACGCGACTGGGAACACGGCCGGTTCGCCGCACCCTATCTGCGGGACGCGCTGCTGGACGCCGGGGTGCTGTGTGAAACCCTCGAAACCGCCACGACCTGGCGCGAACTGGAAAATCTCCGGGCAGCGGTCACCGCCGCGCTCACCGATTCCCTGACCGCCCAGGGGACCCCGCCGCTGGTCATGTGCCATATCTCGCATACCTACCCGACCGGCGCCTCGCTCTATTTCACCGTGGTCGCGAAACTGCTCGACGAGCCCCTCGCCCAATGGCGAGTCGCGAAGACGGCCGCCGGGAACGCCATCGCCGCCGCCGGTGCCACCATCACCCATCACCATGCCGTCGGCGCCGACCACCGGGCCTGGCTGCCGGACGAGATCGGCGAGCAGGGAGTGCGGATACTGCGCGCGGTGAAACGGGAAATCGACCCGGCCGGCATCCTCAACCCTGGCACACTGCTGCCATGACCGAAGCCACCCGCCGCGACGCGGGCGTCCGCGAGGTGCGCGCGGTCGCCGTGGTGACCAATCCCTCCTCGGGTCAGGGCCGGGCCCGTGCCGCGGCGGATACCGTCGTCGAGCTGCTGCACCGGGGTGGTGTGGTGGTCACCGAGATCAACGCGCCGTCGGCCGCCGGAACCCGGCAGCAGGTGGCCGATATCGTGACCGGCGCAAACCTCGACGCTGTGGTCTGTGTCGGCGGTGACGGCCTGGTCTCCACGGTCCTGGAGCCGCTGGCGCATTCGGGTGTGCCGCTGGCCCTGGTACCGGCGGGCACCGGTAACGACCTGGCGCGCGAACTGGGTATCGGCGACGATCCGGTCGCGGCCGCGGAACTGGTCCGGCATGGGCGCGCGCGCAGTATCGATCTGGGCCGGATCGAAGCCGGCGGCCACGACCCCATGTGGTTCGCCACCGTCGCCTGTACCGGATTCGATGCCCGGGTCACGTTGCGCGCCAACCGGATGCGCCGTCCGCGCGGACCGTTGCGCTACACCCTCGCCGCGATCGCGGAGATCACGCACGGCACCGCGGTGCCCTACCGGATCGAACTGGCCGGGGGTGACCGGCCCGATCAGGTCGTCGAGACGGAGGCGCTGCTGGTGGCGGTGGGCAACACCACCACCTACGGCGGTGGGATGCTCATCTGTCCGGACGCCCGCTGCGACGACGGACTACTGGATGTGACGGTCGTCGGTAAGGTCCCGCATCGAGAACTGCTGCGTCTTCTGCCCGCGCTCTCGTCGGGTAAACGGGTCGAGCATCGCGCGGTGAGCCGGTACCGGGTGCGGACACTGCGGCTGAGCGCGCCCGGCGCCCCGGCCACCGCGGACGGGGAACCGGCCGGGCACCTACCCCTGACGGCGCGTATCGCGCCACGGGCATTGACCGTACTGACGCCGTGAGCCGCTCAGGCGGCGAACCGGACCTTACGCAGCCGGTCGATACCGATACGGTCGAACACCACGACGGACGCGGGTTCCGGGCGGGGTCCCGCTCCGGTCTCCACCCGGTTCAGCAGTCGTCTCCAGTGCCGGACATGCCAGCGGAACGACAGCCGGCCGACCCGCCGGCCGCGCGCGTACTGGTCGGCGCGGGCGATCGCCGCCGGCACATCCAGCAGCACCATGTGCAGTTCCCGCCCGTGCCGGGCTGCCCAGCGGGTCAGTATCCGCCGGGTGAGACCGATGGTGCCGCAGTCGTGGATGACCACCGGCCCGGAGTGATCGCGCAGTGCCGCCCGGATCCGGCTGAAATGCACCATGTGCACCACCGGCCGCCACAGCGGGTACGGCAGCCAGGCCAGGCGGCGCCGCCAGGAGTTACGCGCCTGAATGGAATCGAGCACCACCGAACCGTCGGGTCCGCGCGGCGCGCGTTCGGCCTCGGGGTCGGAGCCGAAGAGTTTGCGTAGCGCGGTGCTCTTACCCGCGCCCGGGATACCGGCGAATATCACTGCGGCGGTTGCCGGGTACCGTAGCTCCCTTGTCGCCCGGCCCCGGAGATCGTCGACGGCCCGGGGGCGGACGATATCCGAATCCGATTCCGGAAAAAGGGATTCGGGAGGATGCAGCGGTACGGAGTCGAGCGGGGGGTTCACCCCGTCCAGGGTCCCCAGTGAGATCGATTTCGGCAAGACAGCGGCCCCTCCCCGATGGAACTCGCAGCACACGAGCTGGTGATCGGTCACAATACCTGTGCCGTCGGGGCGGAGAATTCCGGGATTCAAGCTGAGAATTGCTTATGGATTCGAGGCGATGACCCCGAACAGCGGTAGGATATCCGGTGTAGGCGGAGTCTCCGGTGTCCCTCATCCACCGAAGGCTCCGCCTTCGTCTTCTCCCGGTATCCCTGCCCGCCACCCCCGATGCTCCACCGCTGCGCTCGGGTCCGGACCCGACGGAGCCGGAGGCGGCGCCACCCCACACAACCCCGCGCCGCCGCCGACGAGGCCGATAACACTAGAATCGCGGCGTGACCAGCGCAGCCCCTGACAACACGCGTAATCGTGCCGATGCCCTCCCCAAGAGCTGGAATCCCGGCGAGGCGGAGGCCGACCTGTACGAGCGCTGGGTAGCCGCGGGTTACTTCACCGCCGACCCGGCGAGTTCCGCACCGGCGTATTCCATCGTGCTGCCGCCGCCGAATGTCACCGGCACGCTGCATATGGGGCATGCCCTCGACCACACATTGATGGATACCCTGGCCCGCCGCAAACGGATGCAGGGCTACGAGGTGCTGTGGCTGCCGGGGATGGACCATGCCGGTATCGCGACCCAGTCCGTGGTGGAGAAGCAGCTCGCCGCGGACGGTAAGACCAAAGAGGATTTCGGGCGCGAGTTGTTCGTGCAGAAGGTCTGGGACTGGAAGCGCGAGTCCGGCGGCGCGATCCAGTGGCAGATGCGCGCGCTCGGCGACAGTGTCGACTGGTCGCGGGACCGCTTCACCATGGACGAGGGCCTGTCCCGGGCCGTGCAGACCATTTTCAAACGCCTCTACGACGCCGGCCTGATCTACCGGGCCGAACGGCTGGTGAACTGGTCGCCGGAACTGCGCACCGCCATCTCCGATATCGAGGTCAAATACGACGAGGTCCCCGGCGAGCTGGTGTCGCTGCGCTACGGTTCGCTCGACGACGCCGAACCGCACGTGGTGGTGGCCACCACCCGGGTGGAGACCATGCTCGGCGATACCGCGGTCGCGGTGCATCCGGAGGACCCGCGCTACGCGGACCTGATCGGCACCACCCTCGAACATCCGATCACCGGGCGGCAGATCCCGATCATCGCCGACTCCTATGTGGATCCCGAATTCGGTTCCGGCGCGGTGAAGATCACACCCGCGCACGATCCGAACGACTTCGAGATGGGTCTGCGGCACAACCTGCCGATGCCCACGATCATGGACGAGCGCGGCCGGATCACCGGGACCGGTACCGAATTCGACGGGATGGACCGTTTCGAGGCGCGGGTGAAGGTCCGCGAACGGCTGGCATCCGAGGGCCGGGTGGTCGCCGAGAAGCGGCCCTACCTGCACAGTGTCGGTCATTCCGAACGCAGCGGCGAACCGATCGAACCCCGCTTGTCCATGCAGTGGTGGGTGAAGGTGGAGGCGTTGGCCAAGGCAGCCGGGGACGCGGTGCGCAACGGCGATACCGTCATCCATCCGGCGAGCCAGGAGCCGCGCTGGTTCGATTGGGTCGACGATATGCACGATTGGTGCATCTCCCGGCAGCTGTGGTGGGGCCACCGCATCCCGATCTGGTACGGCCCGGAGGGCGAGATCGTCTGTGTGGGTCCCGACGAGCAGGCGCCCGAGGGCTGGGTGCAGGACCCCGACGTCCTGGACACCTGGTTCTCCTCCGGGCTGTGGCCGTTCTCCACCATGGGGTGGCCGGATGCCACTCCGGAACTGTCGAAGTTCTATCCGACCAGTGTGCTGGTCACCGGCTACGACATCCTGTTCTTCTGGGTGGCCCGGATGATGATGTTCGGCACCTTCGTCGCCGAGGACGCCGCCATCACCGCGGGCAAGGACGGCGAGTACCAGGTGCCGTTCCGGGACGTGTTCCTGCACGGACTGATCCGCGACCAGTACGGTAAGAAGATGTCGAAATCCCGGGGCAACGGGATCGACCCGCTGGACTGGATCAACGACTACGGCGCCGACGCGCTGCGGTTCACGCTGGCGCGCGGCGCCCAGCCCGGCGGTGACCTCTCGGTCGGCGAACCGCACGCGCTGGCCTCACGCAGTTTCGTCACCAAACTGTTCAACGCCACCAAGTTCGCGCTGATGAACGGCGCCCGCCCCGGCGAGTTGCCCGCCCGCGAGACGCTCACCGACGCCGACCGCTGGATCGTCGACCGGCTCGACGCGGTGATCGCCGAGGTCGACACCGCGTTCGACGCCTACGAGTTCGGGAAGGCCTGTGAGGCGCTCTACCACTTCGCCTGGGACGAGCTCTGCGACTGGTATCTGGAACTGTCCAAGGTCCAGTTCGCCGAGAGCGAGGAGCGGGCCGATTCGACCCGGGTCGTGCTCGGAGCGGTGCTCGACGCCGTGCTGCGGCTGCTGCACCCGGTGATCCCGTTCGTCACCGAATCGCTGTGGCAGGCGCTGACCGGCGATGAATCGGTGGTGATCGCGAGCTGGCCGCGCCCGTCCGGGACCTCCGCGGATACCGCGGCCGCGCAGCGGATCGCCGATCTGCAACGGCTGGTCACCGAGATCCGCCGCTTCCGCAGCGATCAGGGACTCAACGACAAGCAGAAGGTCGCGGCACGGCTGCTGGGCCTGGATACCGCCGGACTCGGCCACCTCCATCCCGAGGTGAGCAACCTGGGCCGGCTCACCGAACCGGGCGCGGATTTCGCGGCCACGGCGTCGGTGGAGGTGCGCCTCAGTGGCACCACCGTCACCGTCGAAGTGGATACCTCGGGCACCGTGGACCTCGCTGCCGAACGCCGCCGCCTGGAGAAGGATCTGGCCGCCGCGCAGAAGGAGCTCACCGGTACCGAAGCCAAGCTCGGCAACGAATCGTTCCTGGCCAAGGCCCCGGAGCAGGTGGTGGACAAGATCCGGAACCGGCGCGCGGTGGCGGCCGCCGAGGTCGAGCGGATCGGGGCCCGGCTGGCGGAGCTGAGCGGCAAGTGAACACCCCCGACGGGTATCCGGAGCCGGAGCGGCAACACGGCGGCGCCCGCCTCGGTAGCGGGCCGTCGCCGGTGGAGCTGGCGGAGATGGCGCTGGTCGAGGCCGAACTCGATCAGCGCTGGCCGGAAACCAAGATCGAGCCGTCGCTCACCCGGATCGCCACGCTGATGGATGTACTGGGGTCGCCGCAGGGTGGCTACCCCGCCATCCATATCGCCGGAACCAACGGCAAGACGTCGGTCACCCGCATGATCGACTCGCTGCTCACCGCGCTGCACCGCCGCACCGGCCGCTTCACCAGCCCGCATCTGCAGCTGGCCACCGAGCGGATCAGTATCGACAACCGGCCCATCTCGCCGGGTCGCTACGTGGAGCTCTACCGGGAGCTGCAGCCCTATATCGAGATGATCGACGCCCAGTCGGAGACCGCGGGCGGCCCACCGATGAGCAAATTCGAGGTGCTCACCGCCATGGCGTTCGCGGCTTTCGCCGAGGCGCCGGTCGATGTGGCGGTAGTGGAGACCGGGATGGGTGGTAGCTGGGACGCCACCAATGTGATCGACGGCCAGGTCGCCGTGATCACCCCTATCGGGCTGGATCACACCGACTATCTGGGCCCCGATCTGACCTCCATCGCGCGGGAGAAGGCCGGGATCATCAAACGCGCCCCCGATTCGCTGGTGCCGGTCGACAATGTCGCGATCATCGCCGAACAGGATCCCGAGGCGCTGGAGGTTCTGCTGCGCCGGGCCGTGGAGGTCGACGCAGCGGTGGCGCGGGCCGGATCGGAGTTCCGGGTGCTCGGCCGCAGGATCGCCGTCGGCGGGCAGCAACTGGAACTGCAGGGGCTGGGTGGGGTCTACGACGAGATCTTCCTGCCGTTGCACGGAGAGCATCAGGCGCACAATGCCGCGCTCGCGCTGGCCGCGGTGGAGGCGTTCTTCGGGGCGGGCGCCCAGCGCCAGCTCGATATCGAGGCGGTGCGCGCGGGTTTCGCCGCGGTCACCAGCCCCGGCCGGCTCGAACGGATGCGCAACGCGCCCACGCTCTTCATCGATGCCGCGCACAACCCGGCCGGTGCGGCCGCGCTGGCCGCCACACTCGGCGCGGAATTCGATTTCCGCAAGCTGGTCGGGGTGGTCGCTGTGCTCGGGGACAAGGACGCGGAAGGAATACTCACCGCGCTCGAACCGGTTTTCGACGAGATCGTGGTCACCAGCAACGGGTCGCCGCGGGCGCTGCCGGTCGACCGTCTGGCCGACCTGGCCGTTCAGCGGTTCGGCGACGAGCGGGTGGTCACCGCGCCCACGCTGCCCGACGCGGTGGAGACCGCCGTGGCACTCGCCGAGGAAGTGGGCGAATCGGGCGAGATGGTCTCCGGCGCGGGCGTGGTGGTCACCGGTTCGGTAGTGACGGCCGGCGCCGCCCGCGCACTGTTCGGTAAGGATCCGGCGTGACATCGGCCACCCGGACGTACCCTGGACCCTCGATCCGCCGAACACGGCCCGAAAAGGTCCGGCGCCCGACCCGGGCCCGGAGCGAGGGGACGAAGGCAGGGCTCGTTCGCGGACCGCAGGCCGTTGAGCGCTTACGGTGGCGTGAGCCCCGAACCCGCGCCGCCGAAGGCGGCGCCATGAACAAGGACACCGTATGAGTGAGCACGACGCGCCGGAACCCGAGCCGGCCGCTCCGGCCCCGCCCGACCCCTGGAAGGGGCTGCGCGGAGTGATGGCCGGGGCCCTGGTGCTCGAGGCCGTCACCGTACTGCTCGCCCTGCCGGTGGTCGCCGATATCGCGGGTGGTGTCACCTGGCTGTCCGGGACCTACCTGGTGGTGCTGGCGCTGCTGATGATCGCGGGTGCCGGGTTGCAGCGGCGTCCCTGGGCCATACCGTTCAACCTGGGGTTGCAGGTGCTCGTCCTGGTCGGCGGGGTTTTCCATCTGTCCATCGCGATCATCGGCGTGATCTTCCTCGCCGTCTGGGCGTTCATCCTGCTGCTGCGTTCCGATGTGAAGCGCCGGATGGACGAGGGGACCCTGCCCAGCCAGCGGCCGCGCGGATCGTGAGAGCTGAGAGCGGTATCCCCCGGTCTTCCCGTGGCCGGATGGGCGGGTTCCGTTCCGGTCGTGCGCGGACCGCGGTCGAGGCTCGCTCAGCTGCGCCTATTACGCTGGCCCCGTGACAGAGCAGACGTTGATTCTGATCAAACCGGACGGTGTGGCCCGCGGGTACGTCGGTGAGGTGCTGAGCCGGATCGAGCGCAAAGGCCTGAAGATCACGGCCCTGGAGCTCAAGCAGGTGAGCGAGGAACTGGCCGGCGCCCACTATGCCGAGCACGCCGACAAACCGTTCTACGGTTCGCTGATCGAGTTCATCACCTCCGGTCCTGTGGTGGCGGCCGTCCTGGAGGGGCCCCGCGCCATCGCCGCGTTCCGGCAGCTGGCCGGCGGAACCGATCCGGTGGAGAAGGCCGCGCCCGGTAGCATTCGCGCGGATCTGGCTCTGGAGACGCAGTCCAACCTGGTGCACGGGTCGGACTCGCCCGAATCCGCCAAGCGTGAAATAGCGCTCTGGTTCCCCGAATTCCCTCTCTGATCCTCGCCGGGTGCCGGGCTTTCCCTATCCGTGTGAGGGCCCGGAGCGGCGCCGTGGCGAACACCTGGCGCATGGTGTGGGATACTGGTACCGGTCGCGCCCGGAACCGGGTGTGACCGGATGACACGCTGCGGAACGATGCCGCCATCGCTGCCGCGGACGTACAGCCGGATTTCTGGGCTGCGTCTGCCCGGCGCGCTGGACGAGTGCTCGTACCGCGGGGTTCAGCCATATGCCAGGCGCCGCGTGGCCAGTTAGCCCGACCGACGTTCGATAGTGGAGATAACCGGGCACGCGGGGCGAGACCATGGACCTCGTGCCAACCGCGCGAGGCGGACGGAAAGCGTCCCCGCGACGGCCGCGTCACTCGATGAGGAACGCGCCCGGGGGCCCGAGGAGACTTCGTGGCCGATCAAGAGCCGCTGAACACCACATCACAGGACGACGATCATTTGCCGGAGCGGATCCGAGTACATGCCCTCGCCAAACGGCTGGGAGTGACCAGCAAGCGCATTCTGGCCAAACTCAGCGAACTGGGCACCGAAGCCCGTAGCCCGCAGTCGAGCGTGGACCGGGCGGTCGCGGAGTCGGTCCGCGATTCGCTGACCACCCCTGCCTCGAGCCCGGCCGAACCGGCCCTGTTCGACCCCGCGGCTCCCGCGCCGGACCCGGCGGCCGCCGCGCCCGGCGATCCGGGTGGGAACGCGGCGGAGTCCGGTACCGCGGCGGAGGCCGCGACCGCCGGGCAGGCTCCCGGCCCCGGGACCGGGACCGGGCAAATCCCTGGCATCGATAACCGGTCCGGGGCGGTCGTGGGGGAGCCGGCCGATACGGGCACGGTGGGCCAGGGGCCCGAACCGGTCACCTCCCCCGAGGGCGAGACCGCCCCGGGCGAGACCGCCGCGGTCTCCGAAGAGCAGAACACCGCGACCGCAGCCGCCGAGACCGCCGGCTCGTCGGCCGCCACGGTCGCCGTTTCGGCGGTCGTGACACCGGTCGCCTCGGATACCGGTGTCTCCGGCCCGGCGGCCCCTCCGCCGACCTTCACCGCGGCCACCGGCCTGTTCGCGAGCCCGGTTCCCGAGGAGCCGGCGGCGGCCGAACCGGTCGTCTTCGAATCCGCGGTCGTCGCGGCCCCGCTGTTCCTCTCCCCGGACGCCGCCGCGGCCGAGGAACTGCGCCGGCGTCGCAAAGCCGAGCAGGAGTCCCGGGAGCAGGCCGAGGCCGAGGCCGAGGACGAGACGGACACCGGGGCCGGTGCCGACGATCAATCCGATCAGGACGACTCCGATGATCAGCCGCGTCGTCGGCGGCGCGGCCGCCGCGGCCGCGGCCGGGGTCGTGGTGAACAGCCCGCCGACGCCGACGGCGATACCGAATCCGAGAGCCCGGCCGAGTCCGCGGAGGCGCCCGACGCCGATACCGAGGAGAAGAGCGCGGAGACGGACGAGGCCGAATCCGGCGAGTCCGATACCGGCGAGGACTCCGATACCGGAACGAGCCGCCGGCGGCGCCGCCGGCGGCGGCGCAAGGTGGCCGGGGAATCCGGTGACAACGAGCCGGCCGAGGACGATCCGCCCAATACCGTCGTGCACGAGCGCGAGCCGCGGAACAAGACCCGCGCCCGCGTCGACGAGGTCCAGGGCATCACCGGCTCGACCCGGCTGGAGGCCAAACGGCAGCGCCGCCGCGACGGCCGGGAGGCCGGTCGCCGCCGCCCGCCGATCCTGACCGAGTCGGAGTTCCT
This sequence comes from Nocardia sp. X0981, assembly GCF_977089955.1. Classification (NCBI taxonomy): domain Bacteria; kingdom Bacillati; phylum Actinomycetota; class Actinomycetes; order Mycobacteriales; family Nocardiaceae; genus Nocardia; species Nocardia sp. X0981. The sequence goes on from NZ_OZ372435.1 coordinate 2,941,262, forward strand.
GGCCCGGCGCGAGGCCGTGGACCGGGTGATGGTGGTCCGCGAGAAGGAGTTCCCCGGACATTCGGCCGCCACCCAGGTCGCCGTGCTCGAGGACAATATCCTCGTCGAGCATTTCGTCACCAGCACCGGCTCGGCGTCGATGGTGGGCAACGTGTACCTGGGCAAGGTGCAGAACGTGCTGCCCAGTATGGAAGCCGCGTTCGTCGATATCGGCCGCGGGCGCAACGGTGTGCTCTACGCGGGCGAGGTGAACTGGGAGGCCGCCGGGCTCGGCGGTAAGGAACGCAAGATCGAGCAGGCCCTCAAACCGGGCGATCAGGTACTGGTCCAGGTGAGCAAGGACCCGGTCGGCCACAAGGGCGCTCGTCTCACCACGCAGATCAGCCTGGCCGGGCGTTTCCTGGTGTACGTACCCGGGGGCACGTCCACCGGTATCAGCCGCAAACTGCCCGATACCGAACGCAAGCGTCTCAAGGAGATCTTGCGCGATATCGTGCCCGCCGACGCCGGCGTCATCATCCGCACCGCCTCCGAAGGCGTCAGCGAAGCGGAACTGACCCGCGACGTGGAACGGTTGCAGGCCACCTGGCGCAAGATCGCCGCGGCGGCCGAGGGCCGGGCCACCGCCCCGAAGACCCTCTACGAGGAGCCCGACCTACTGGTGAAGGTGGTCCGGGACCTGTTCAACGAGGACTTCTCGAAACTGGTGATCGAGGGTGAGCGCTCCTGGACCACCGTCGAGAACTACATCGGCACCGTCGCGCCCGATCTGCTCGCCCGGGTCTCCCGGCACGAGAACAACGGGGCCGACGTCTTCGAGACCTACCGGATCGACGAGCAGTTGGCCAAGGCGCTGGATCGCAAGGTGTGGCTGCCCTCGGGCGGCACCCTGGTGATCGACCGCACCGAGGCCATGACCGTGATCGACGTCAACACCGGGAAGTTCACCGGCTCCGGCGGCGGCAATCTGGAAGAAACGGTCACCCGGAACAATCTCGAGGCGGCCGAGGAAATCGTGCGGCAGATGCGGCTGCGCGATATCGGCGGCATGATCGTGGTCGATTTCATCGATATGGTCCTCGAATCCAACCGCGATCTGGTGCTGCGCCGGCTCACCGAGGCGCTGGGGCGCGACCGCACCCGGCATCAGGTCTCCGAGGTCACCTCGCTGGGCCTGGTGCAGATGACACGTAAGAAGCTGGGTACGGGCCTGGTGGAGGCGTTCTCCACGACGTGTGAACACTGCCACGGCCGCGGCCTGCTGGTGCACAGTTATCCGGTGGAGGCCGCCGGTTCGGAGGAGTCGGCGGGCCGGGGTCGCGAAACGGGTTCGCGACGCCGCCGCAGCCGCGACAAGTCCGCGGCCGCGCCCGCCCCCGCGGCGGCACCCGCGGTGCCGGAGGTAGCCGAGGAGGACGCGGCCGCCAAACGCGCCCATCCGGTGGCACTCGCCATGGCCGCCCATCAGACGGACGAGACGGCCGCAGACGTGGAAGCGGTCCCGGCGCAGGATACGACGGGCCCGGACGGTGTGCCGGCGAGCGCGGAGGCCCCCGCGGACCTCGCCGCCTCCGGTGCCGGAGCGGCGCCGGACGGTTCCGCCCGCACCGCGGCCGGGACCGGTGCCGCCGAGAAGGCACCGGAACCGCGGCGGCGCCGCACCCGGGTTCGCCGGTCGTCCGGTGCGGCGGCGTCCGGCGACGAGCGTCCCGCCGCGGAGCTGAACGGCAGCGGTGCGCATGCCGAGGCGGCCGCCGCACCGGACAGCGCGCAGCCGTCTCCGGCCGCATCGGAGGAGGCACCGGAGCAGCCCGTCGCATCGGAGGAGGCACCGGAGCAGCCTGTCGCACCGGCCGTCACCGAGCCGGTGGCCGCCGGTCCGGAGGCGAGTGTCACGGCCGACCCCGCGGTGAGTGAAGCCGCCGTGGATACGGACGCCGCGGCGCGTAACGGGGTGCCGGACGCGCCGGCGGAGAGCGCGGCGGATCGGCAGGCCGCCGCGGAACCCGCAACCGAGGCCGGAGACGGGGTGCCCCCGGTCCGGGCTCGCCGTCGCCGTGTCGCCCGTTCGACCTCGGCGCCGGCCGCCGACAGTACGGGCACCGTTTTCGTCCTCTCGGCGCAGGAGCAGCCGTCCGCGGCGGTGGCCGATTTCTCGGCCGAGACCCCGGAGGTCGAGCTGCCGGCCCGCCGGGTGCGCCGCCGGGCGGCCGGCCGGCCCGCCGGCCCGCCGGTCGACGAGCAGAACTGAGTTCCCCGAGGAACGCCCGGCCCACTGGATCGACAGGGCCGGGCGTTCTTCTTCGGGCACGGGCGCTGCCGTCGAACCGGCTCGTTGCCCGATACGGCCGTCCGGGCGTGTTCGCGGCGAATCGGCAGGCCGCCCCGCTGCGTGGACGCGCTTCTCGGGTGCGAGCCGGGGACCGGTTTGGTCGCGTGTACCGGCATCCTGTAATCTTGGCCAGTCGCTGCCCGGCGGCAGCAATGCGCTGTTCCGTGGCCGGTTCCCGATACCGAGAGCCACCAGGTGCTGAGGCGGCGGTGATTACCAGACCAGTCGTACGGTCGATCCGGTGTGAACCGGGGGACGACCGTATGAACGAGTGCCGAGCACTAGAGGAAGAAGGGCAGCCGACCGATGGCAACGTACGCGATCGTCAAGACCGGCGGAAAGCAGTACAAGGTCGCGGTCGGTGACCTGGTGAAGGTCGAGAAGATCGAGGGTGCGCCGGGCACCTCCGTGGCACTGTCGCCGGTGCTCGTCGTCGATGGCGCCGAGCTCACCACCGCGGCCGACGCGCTCGCGAAGGTTTCGGTGTCGGCCGAGGTGGTCGAGCAGACCAAGGGCCCGAAGATCCGCATCCACAAGTTCAAGAACAAGACCGGCTACCACAAGCGCCAGGGTCACCGTCAGCCGCTGACGGTCCTGAAGGTCACCGGCATCAAGTAACGACCCACCGGGCCGCAGGCCCGAAGAGCACGCAGGGCTGCACAGCCCGCGCTGAAGGAGTATCAGCAATGGCACATAAGAAGGGTGCATCCAGCTCCCGGAACGGCCGCGATTCCAATGCCAAGCGGCTCGGCGTGAAGCGTTTCGGCGGACAGTCCGTCAAGGCCGGCGAGATCCTGGTGCGGCAGCGCGGTACCCACTTCCACCCCGGTGTGAATGTCGGCCGCGGCGGTGACGACACCCTGTTCGCCCTGGCGGCCGGTGCCGTCGAGTTCGGCAGCAAGCGGGGTCGCAAGACCGTCAACATCGTGGTCCCGGAGCCGGTCGAAGCCTGACCGGCTGACGACTCCACCACAGCGAGCGGGTCAGGGTGATACACCCTCGACCCGCTTTTCGCGTTTCCACCCCCCGCGTTCACCATCCCAGAGGAGGATGATCCGGCCATGGCCAAGTTCATCGACCGTGTCGTTCTTCATGTGCGCGCCGGTAAGGGCGGCCACGGTTGCGCCTCGGTGCACCGGGAGAAGTTCAAACCGCTGGGCGGGCCGGACGGCGGTAACGGCGGCAACGGCGGCGATGTGGTCCTCGAGGTCGACGCCAATGTGCATACTCTGCTCGACTTCCACTTCCACCCGCACGCCAAGGCCGGTAACGGTAAACCCGGCGAGGGCGGGAACCGGGATGGGAAGAAGGGCGGCGAGCTGCTACTGAAGGTGCCCGACGGGACCGTGGTCCTGGATACCGACGGCGAGGTCCTCATGGACCTGGTCGGGGTCGGTAACCGGTACGTGGTGGCGAAAGGCGGCCGGGGCGGGCTGGGTAACGCGGCCCTCGTCTCCAAGGCGCGCAAAGCGCCCGGGTTCGCGCTGCTCGGCGAGGAGGGCGAGGCCCGCGATGTGGTGCTCGAACTCAAATCCGTCGCCGATGTGGGGCTCGTGGGTTTCCCCTCGGCCGGGAAATCGTCGCTGGTCTCGGTGCTGTCGGCCGCCAAACCCAAGATCGCCGACTATCCCTTCACCACGCTCGTGCCGAACCTGGGGGTGGTGCACGCGGGGGATACCACCTTCACCATCGCCGATGTGCCGGGGCTGATCCCCGGTGCCAGCGAGGGCCGCGGGCTCGGCCTGGATTTCCTCCGGCATCTGGAACGCTGCGCCGTCCTGGCCCATGTGGTCGATCTCGCCACATTGGAGCCCGGGCGTGATCCGATCTCCGATATCGACGCCCTCGAGGCCGAACTGGCCGCCTACAAACCCGCCCTGCGTGGCGACGCGGGTCTCGGGGATCTCGCCGACCGGCCGCGGGTGGTGATCCTGAACAAGGTCGATATCCCCGAGGCCGAGGATCTCGCCGACCTGGTCACGCCCGAACTGGAGCAGCGCGGCTGGCCGGTTTTCCGGATCTCCGCGGTCAGCCGCGCGGGTCTGCGCCAACTGGGATTCGCCCTCGCCCAGCTGGTGCAGGATTACCGGGACGCGCATCCGAAGGCGGAACCGAAACGCCCGGTGATCCGGCCGATCCCGGTGGACGAGTCGGGGTTCACGGTGCTCGCCGATCCCGACGAGCCGGGCGGTTTCATCGTGCGCGGCACCCGGCCCGAGCGCTGGGTCCGGCAGACACAGTTCGACAACGACGAGGCGGTCGGTTACCTCGCCGACCGGCTGGCCCGGCTCGGTGTCGAGGACGAACTGGTGCGGCTCGGCGCGGAACCGGGGGCGCCGGTGACCATCGGCGAGGTGACCTTCGACTGGGAGCCGCAGATCGCCGCGGGTACCGATATGGTGCCCACCGGTCGCGGCACCGATATCCGGCTGGAGCAGACCGGCCGGGTCGGCGCGGCGGAACGTAAGCACGCGTCGCGGGTGCGGCGCGGTCTGGTCGACGAGGACAGCGAGGAGTAGGCAGGTGAATCCGAGATACCGGGGAGCGGGGGCACGGCCGTGAGCGGTGTTTCGCCCGAACCCGGGGATACCCGGGCGATCGTCGCCGGCGCCCGGCGGGTGGTCGTGAAAATAGGGTCGTCGGCGCTCACCAGTTTGCGCGGTGGTCTCGATATCGACCGCCTCGACCGCCTCGCCGATGCGATCGAGGCCCGGATGCGGGCCGGCTCCGATGTGGTCGTGGTGTCCTCCGGTGCCATCGGCGCCGGGCTGGCTCCGCTGGGGCTCACCCGGCGGCCCCATGATCTCGCCACCAAGCAGGCGGCGGCCAGCGTCGGGCAGTTGGCCCTGGCCCACGCTTGGGGTACCTCGTTCGCCCGGTACGGCCGCACTGTCGGCCAGGTATTGCTGAGTGCCGACGATTTCGCCCGCCGGGAACACCACCGCAACGCCCAGCGCACGCTCGACCGGCTGCGCTCGCTCGGCGCGGTCGCGGTGGTGAACGAGAACGACACCGTCGCGACCGAGGAGATCCGGTTCGGCGACAACGATCGGCTGGCCGCCCTGGTGGCGCATCTGGTGGGGGCGGACGCGCTGTTCCTGCTCTCGGATGTGGACGGGCTCTACGACGGCGACCCGCGCAAGGGCGACGCGAACTTCATCCCCGAGGTACGCACCAGCGCCGACCTCGACGGTGTGATCGCGGGTACCGGCGGTGTGCTGGGTACCGGGGGGATGGCGTCGAAACTGTCCGCCGCCCGGCTGGCCGCGGACGCGGGCGTACCGGTTCTGCTGGCCGCCGCCACCGATGCCGCCGAAGCGCTCGGCACCGGTACCGTCGGAACGGCTTTCGCCGCTCGGCCGGTGCGGCTGTCGGCGCGCAGGTTCTGGGTGCGGCACGCCGCCGACAGCCGCGGGGCCATTCTCATCGACGCCGGAGCCGTGACCGCCGTGGCGCGGGCCCGCCGGTCCCTGCTGGCTGCCGGAATCGTGGGGGTGCGGGGTCGTTTCCACGGCGGTGATGTGGTGGACCTCATCGGCCCGGATCATTCGCTCGTGGCCCGCGGGGTGGTGGAATACGACGCCGCCGAGCTCAGCACCATGCTCGGCCGGTCCACCCGGGAACTACCGGACAGTATGCAGCGCCCGGTGATCCACGCCGACGACCTCGTGCGGGCGTGAGCGGCCACCGCCGCGGCCTTCCCCCGATCGGAACGGATCCGGAGCCGTAGGGTCGCCGACCGGTCCGTGCGGCGGGTCGGCGGGTCAGGAAATACGTCCCAGGTGGTCGGCGGTACGGGTGGTTTCCGGGAGCCGGTAGCGCGGCGCGAGACGCAGTACCAGCGCGCAGGCGGATTCCAGGGTGAAGCGGTGCCCCACGGAGACGAAAACCGGTTTGACTCCCCGCTGGGTGCGCAGCGCGGCGCCGACGATCTCGCCGTCCGCGGTGACCGGGCTCCGGTCACCGCGGCCCGGACCCGGTTCGGTATGGGTGCCGTAGGATTTCTTCGCCACACCGATACTGGGCAGGTCGGTGAGCACGCCCAGATGCGCGGCGAGACCGAAGCGGCGGGGATGGGCGAGACCGTGGCCGTCGCAGACCAGGGCATCGGGTTCGACGGTCAGCGCTTCCAGCGCCCGGGTGAGCGCCGGGACCTCGCGGAACGCGAAAAGTCCTGATATGTAGGGGAACACGATACGTTCGCGGACCACCGCGTGATCGACGATCGCCAGGGTCGCCAGGTCCAGGACGGTCACCACCCCGATCGCGGTATCCGGATCGCGGTAGGCGACATCGAGTCCGGCCACCCGCCGGAGCGGTCCGTGCTCGTCGTCCATCCGCACCCGCGACCGCAGGCGCTGCTGGATGGCCACCGCTTCGTCCTCGCCGACCACCCATTCGTGCATCCGCCGCACCCGCACCATGTGCGGAGCCTATCGGGCGGCCGCGCTACCGTTTCATGAGGAACCGATCGACGCGCGCGGCGATCTCCTCGGGCGCTTCACCGTTGATGGCATGCGACCGGCCGGGCCAGACCTCGACTTCGGCGCCCGGGACCTCGCGGGCCCGCTCCGCAGCCCGGAAGGAATCGTGCACGATACTGTCGCCTGCCAGGATCACCAGCAGTGGCACCGTAACGGCGCGTAGCTGCTCGACGGTCGGCTGTTTCGGCTGAACGGGTATCTGTACGAAATCACGCATACCCGAGGTGATGAGCTGCGCCTCGGGGACCGATTCGTCGGCCTTCGCGCCGCCGGAGATCCAGCTCAGCAGCCACTGCCGGACCCGCTGCGGCATACCGGGTATCACGCTGCCCAGCGAGACCAGCATCATCTTCCAGGTGATCGGCGCGAAGGTGATCGCCGGATCGAGCAGGGTCGCCGACGCTACGCGCTGCGGACGATGGACAACGGTTTGCGCGGCCAGCCATCCGCCGATACTGACCCCCAGCAGGTGCACCCGTTCGGCTCCGAGCTGGGCGATCGCCTCGTCGAGCCAGGCGGCCTGCTCCTCGGGGCCGGTCAAGGGTGCGGTCTGCGCGGTGGCACCGGGCTCACCCAGGCTGTCCAGTGACCATACGGTGCGCTTTGCGAGGAGACCGGGAATGTTCACCCGCCACATCGGGGTCGAGGCCTGCCGCCCGGACAGCAACACGATCGGCTCGGCGGCCGGGGGACCGAACCGGTACGCGGTCACCTCGCCGAACGAGGTGGACAACACGCGGGTTTCGGCCGGGGTCGGGAGGGTCGCCATTCCGGCACGGTAGGCGGCCACGAAGCGTGCTCGGGCCGTCTCGTCGGCGAAATGACCGATCCCCTCCGGTTGCGGTGCAACCGGGGAGGTTTCGGGGAAGGGGCTGTTCACCCGGCCATGTTACTGCCGATAGGTACGAGCGGCGGTCCGGCGGGCGAGGGGGCCGGCTCGACGAGGGCGTAGGTGCGCAGGCGTACCACGGCACGGTCGTCGGACAGTTCGGCGCGTAGTTCGGGATGGTCGTGATAGAAGCGGACCAGCCAGTACGTCGCGGCGGAACCGATCGAGAGCTTCTCCGCGTGAATGCGTTTCGTCACCGTGCGCCCCGGTTTGCGACCGGGCGATTCGATCCGGATGGTGCCTTTGGAGTTGTTCCGGGACACCACGGCGATCCGTTCTATCGCCGTCCAGCTCACCATGTTCCCCACCGAGGTCTTCGTGGGGAGCACGATATGCATCGGGGTGAGCACCAGCCGGCGCATCTCCGGCCGTAGGGCGTACCCGCCCAGGTGGACCAGGACCAGACCGGCCGCGGCCAGCGCGAGCCACGGCGGTACCGGGGGGTGCAGCGGCAGGGTGAGGGCTTCCTGCCAGGTGCCGATACCGAAGATGGCGCAGAGTACCGCCAGGCTGACGAAGCAGAGGACCAGCGCGACCTCGTAACCCAGCGACCGGCGTACCACCAGCGCACCGTGTTCGTTCGCGAAGCGGGCGCCCTCGATCCGGATCCGGGTCCGGCCCCGGGAAGTCGCCGACAGCATCGGCAGGAACGAGGCCACCCAGACCGCCGCCGCTATATGCAGCGCCGGGCGCAGTGGTTCGTTCGCGCCCAGCGCCAGCCATGCCTGGGCCAGCAGGAAGGTCGCGAGCACGGCCACGAGGAACACCGCCGGATAGGTCCAGCCGTGTGGATTGCCCCGTAGTTCCCGGGTGGGTGGGAAGTAGTCACGCGCCGCGGCGGCTCGCGGACCGTTCACCGCGTCCGGCGCCTCGGCCCGCGGCATCTCGGGGGATACGGTGTGCGACTGGCGTGTCATCGGTAGTACCTGTGCTTCAGGATCGCGTGGGAGCTCTCATGATATCGGCAATCGGAGGGCGATCCCGCGTCCCGGCGGGGTGGTGGCGCCTCTGCGTCACCGCCCGGTCTCCGCTGCCGCGACAGCCGGATCACCGGGTAGGCGATCCCTCCTTCCGGAGGTCGGCCCCCGCGCCGGGGACGGCTGGGCGGCGATAGCGGACGACCGGAATACCTTCTTCTACGGTCACCGTCGCCGCGACGCCGTATACGCTTCGCACCAGCTGTTCGGTCAGCGTTTCGGCCGGGGTGCCGTGCGCGGCGATCCGCCCGCCGTCCAGGAGCAGGATGTAGTCGCAGAACATGGCGGCGAGGTTGAGATCGTGCAGGGCGACCACGGTGGTGACGGGCAGTCGCGTGAGCAATTCGAGAATTTCGAGCTGATGGGCGATATCGAGGTGATTGGTCGGTTCGTCGAGCAGGAGCTCGCTCGGTTCCTGAGCCAGTGCCCGGGCGATCTGGGCACGCTGTCGTTCGCCCCCGGAAAGGGTGTGCCAGGTGCGCTGCGCGTGCTCGGTCAGGCCCGTGGCGCGGAGTGCGCGCTCGATCGCTTCCGCTTCGCGGGTGTCGGCGCCGAACAGATCGCGATGGGGGATCCGGCCGAGCCGCACGACATCGAAGACCGTGATATCGGTATCGGTGTGCGCGTGCTGGCCCACCACGGCGATACGGCGGGCCAGCGGCCGCTTTCCCAGCCGGTGCAGCGGAGTACCGTCCAGCTCGACCGTTCCCCTGTCCGGCCGGGAGACTCCCGCCAGCAGACGGAGCAGCGAGGATTTACCGGAGCCGTTCGGCCCCAGCAGTCCCACCGTCTGCCCCGGCTCCGGTCGGATATCGATATCGTCCACGACGAGATGGCCGCCGCGGGTCCAGGATAGCTGCTGTGCGCTCAGGGTCATGATGTACTCCTGGTACGAAAGAGCAGTACCGCGAAGGCCGGGGCGCCGATCAGCGCGGTGACTACTCCGACCGGAACCTCCTGGGGCTCGAATACGGTACGGGCCAGCGCGTCCACCCAGACCAGCAGGACCGCGCCCAGTACGGCGGTGACCGGCAGGAGGCGGCTGTGCCGGGGGCCGACCAGGAACCGCGCCGCATGCGGCAGCACCAGGCCCACGAAACCGATGGCTCCGGCCGCGCCGACCAGCACAGCGGTCATCATGGCGGTGACCACGAGCAGGAGCAGCCGGGTCCGCCCGACCGCGATCCCCAGGGAGGCCGCCGCCGCGGAGCCGAAGGTGAAGGCGTCCAGTGCCGAGGCCCGCCAGCAGCAGAGGAGGAAACCGGCGGCACAGACCGCCGTCGTGACGGTGACATCGGTCCAGGTGGCCCCCGCCAGGGACCCGAGCAGCCAGAAGAGGATGCCGCGGGTGCGTTCGGCGTCGGCCGCGGAGAGCACGATGAACGAGGTGAGCGCGGAGAACAACTGGGTGCCGACGACCCCGGCCAATACGACCTTGGCCGCGCCGCCCCCGGCACCGGCCGCCAGCAACAGCACCAGCCCGAACGAGACCAGGGCTCCGAGGAAGGCGCCGGTGGACAGAGAGACCACTCCACCGCCCACCCCGAGCACGGCCACGACCACCGCTCCGGTCGAGGCGCCGGAGGAGATACCGAGCACGAAGGGGTCGGCCAGCGGGTTGCGCAGCAGGGACTGCATGATCACTCCGCACACCGCCAGCCCGGCACCGCATACGGCGGCGAGCAGGGTGCGGGGGAGTCGCAGTTCCCAGACGATCCCCTCCCGGATCGCCGAGACCGTGGACGCGCCGATACCGAGCTTCTCGAACAGTACGCCGTAGACATCGCCGATCGACAGCTGCGCGGGACCGACAGTGATGGTGACCGCCATGGAGCCGGCCAGTACGCACAATCCGAGCAGGACCAGCGCGGCTGTGGCGGGCACTCGGGTACCTCGGCTCGCCGGGCCGGCGGATACGGGGCGGGAATTCACGACCCGTAGCCCCACCGTTCCAGCGCCTCGGCGACCTTCTCGATGCCGTCGATGGTTCGGATCGAGGGATTCAGATCCGCACCGTTGACGACGATATAGCGTCGCTCCCGGACGGCGGTCAGCCGCGCGGTCACGGGATTCGATTCGAGGAATTCGATCTTGCTCGCCAAGGCGTCACCGGCGAGACTGCGCCGGCTCAGGTCGGCCAGGACGAGCGCGGTGGGGTCGCGATCGAGCACGGTTTCCCAGCTCACCTGCGGCCACTCGTTGGTGGTGTCGGCGAAGACGTTGGTCGCGCCGACCGCGTCGGTGATGATTCCCGAAGAGCCGCAACAGCCGGCGACATAGGGGGTCGCGGTATCGGCGAACCAGTACGCCAGCGAAACCTCGCCGGCGGAGATCCGGCCGGTCGCGGTGTTCTGGCGGTCGCGTAGTTCGGTGATCAGTCGCTCGCCTCGTGGCCGGACGTCGAAGATCGCGGCCAGCTCCCGGATCTCCTGGTAGACCGAATCCATGGTCAGCGGTTCGGTACGGGCGCCGTCGGCGTTGACACTGGCATCGGTTTTTCCGTCGCAGTCGGTGGGGGAGAGGTAACTGGGGACACCCAGCTGCGCGAACTGGTCTCGTTCGGCGACCCCGCCCGGACCCAGCGTGCCGCCGAAAGAGGCGGCGACGAAGTCCGGTTCGGTGCCGAGTACCACCTCGAACGAGGGCTTGTTGTCGGCCAGCCGCGGTACGCGCGCGTTGGCGTCGGCCAGGTTCGCTCGTACGGGGTCGGTCCAGGTGGCGGTGCCCACCATCCGATCCGCGAGACCGAGGGACAGCAGGATCTCCGCCGCACCCTGGTTCAATGCGACGGCGCGCTGCGGTGGCGCCTGCACGGTGACCGTTACGCCGCAGTTGTCGATGGTCATCGGGTAGCCGGAGTCGTGGGCGGGCGTGGTCGCCGGGCTGTTGCCGGAAGTTGTGCACCCGGCGAGGAAGAGGCTGGTCACGAGGGCGGCGGCTGCTACGGGGAGGGACCGCATCACGGCGTGGACTCCTTGCGTCTGGGCCTGTGCGCGAGGCCGGATCCGGGCCGGCGCGTGAGCGATCGGACTTCACCCGCGAGGTGTCACCGTTGCGCGCCAGTCCCGGAATCCCACCGGGTTCCCTCACTACGCCGAGGCCGCAGTACGGCCGTCGCTCAGTGTATCGAACAGGAAACTGGACGTACGACCGATTCGAGGCTCCGGTGCGGCTGGACGGCGGTCACCTCGCTTCGGGCGCTTCTACCAGCTGTTACCGTTGGCCTGGTGACGCCCCTGTCCCGATGCCGGTCGTGGACAGACGAGGAGGGCCGGACCATTGGCAGGCGAAATAGGTCGCACCCTCGACCTCGTGCTCCGGCGGCTGACCGAAGCCGTCGCGGCGGTGGGTAGCACCGTGCCCTTACGGATCCGCGGCGAGAGCGCCACCTTGGACCTCGCGGCTCGAAGGACCCAGCGGACCGTGGACGAGGGCGCCCAGCGAATCGAGCAGTCGGCCCCCATGGCCGACGAACCGCGCCGCAGCGTCGTGCCGCATCCGCTCAGCGGCCGCAAGCGGGTGTTCGAACCGAGCGCCGGGGAGCTGATGATGCGGCGGCGCCGGCTCGTCCCGCCACCACCCGGGCAGCGGCCGGCGCTTCCGGACCCGCGGATGAAGACACGCCAGCACGGGCTGGACGGCCGAGAGGTGCCGAAGCAGGTGTGGCGGATGGAGTCGACCGATGGTGGTCACAATGTTTTCAAGCCGTTCACGGGGGAGATCCGCATGCGGATCGGAATCCCGGAGGGCGGGGGCCAGCAGGCCGCTCGCGAGGTTCTCACCTACCGGGTCGATCAGATGCTGGGCTTCGGCCGGGTTCCGCCGACGGCCGTCGTCGACGGGCCCGAAGGGTACGGACGTGGTTCGATCATGGATTTCGTGCCCTCGAAAGACGGACGTTCGATCACCAAATACGACAAGCTGCAGCGGCATCAAATGGCGGTTCTCGACTACATCATCGGTAATACCGACCGGCACGCCGGTAACTATCGGACCGTGACGAGCCCCGACGGGCCGCAGATCGTGGCGATCGACCACGGCCTGACCTTCCCCGAGCGGCCGGATCCGCATTTCGGTATCAGGTCGGATTTCGTGACCGCGCAGCTGAATCAGGCGCTGCATCCCGATGTGCTGGACGCGGTCAAACAATTGCATCCAGACCAATTACGCAGTGCGGCAAGCGATTTCGACTTGAGTCCCCAGGCCGTCGAAGGGGCCGTGGCCCGGCTCCAGGAGATCCAGATGCACGGGAAGATCACCGGAGAGAAATGGCCCGGTTCGATCAACTGGTGTGAAGAGGTTCCGGATGGGCCGCCGGGTTTCCAGTTCATACCGTACCGGACCTGATATCCACATCGTCGCTCCCCGAAGGAGAACGGAACCATGAGCAACGCCCGGACCCCCACCCTGATCGCGGTCTTCGATTACGGTTCGTGGGAGCCGCGGCGGGTCGCCGAATTCCGGCTCACCGCCGCAGGGGCCGCCGAGCTGGTCGTTCTCGACGCCGAGGGTTGTCTGTTCGCCGAACAATGGTTCCGCCGCGGTATCGAGATCCTGGGGGAGGGGCGGTTGGTCGGCGCCGAGGACGGGCCGGGTTTCATGCGGGCGCTGCTGCAACCCTTCGCGCTGAGCTACTACGAGTTGGTCGATCTGAGCCCCGCCCCGGGAGCGGAACCGCCGGGCGGGGACACGGCTCGCTGACCGGGGCCCACGAGCCGATACGTCCCTCCGTGGGCGGCCGAATGCCACGGCGATTTCCTGCCAGCGTGCCCGCGTGCTTTCGCCGAAGCTCATAGGGCACGAACGGAATCGCGAAAGGACGGATATGTCGGAGAAAATCGTGGTGGTCACCGGGGCGACGCGCGGAATCGGCCGCGCCACCGCAACCCTGTTCGCCCGGAAGGGATACCGAGTGATCGTCACCGGCCGGCGCGCCGATGCGGTGGACACCGTGGTGCGGGAACTGCGGGCCGAGGGACTGCTCGCGGAGGGGGAAACGCTGGACGTCTGCTCGGTCGACAGTGCGCGCTGCCTGCGCGAATCGCTCGCCGAGCGGTACGACTACATCGATGTACTGGTGAACAACGCGGGTATCCTGCCCGAGGCCACGGCCTCGGGAGAGGTGAACTTCGCCCATCCCGGGGCATTCACCGAGACATTGATGACGAACACGTTCGGGCCGGCCAATGTGATCGAGGCGCTGCTTCCGCTCATACGGCAGGCCCCGGCCGGGCATATCGTCAATATCTCCACCGAAATGGGTTCGCTCACCGAGCAGCGCAACCCCGATTCGCAGTACTACCCGATGATCGTGCCGGGCTATCAGGCCTCGAAAGCGGCACTGAACAGCATCACGGTGGGGCTGGCCAAACTGCTCGCCGATACCCCGGTCCGGGTGATCTCGGTATGCCCGGGTTTCGTCGCGACCGAACTGGCGCCCGCGTCGGCCGATGCGCCGACGACGCCGGAGGAGGCCGCCCTCGTCGTTTTCGCGGCGGCCGAAACCACCGACCCGTGTACCGGTGGCGCTTTCGTCGGCGCGGGCGGGCCGATTCCCTGGTGAACCCGGTGATCACCCACCACCGGTGACGTTTTCCGGCGCCGGTGCGGCCGTCAGGCCCGCTCCGGCCGAGGCTCGTCGCCACGACGGCCGGGAAGTCGAGATCACTGTCGTGCTGTAGGCCGCCGGTCACGGCGGAGCCGTACGGATACAACCCGAGTAGTTCATCGGCCAGTACCTCCCGCACGACACGGACAACGGGTCCGGTATTCGTGGCGAGGTCCGCAGTACCCACGTACCCCAGCACAAGGCGGACCGTACCGCTGGAGAGGGGCCCGGATCCTGCTCGTGGCGGACGGGGGAATCAGGGTTTCCATGGAGGTGTCCGGGGCGGCCGGTGCTCTATGTTCGACTGGTGCGCCCGGCGCGGGGCCGGGCCGGGCGGATCGCCGGTTCGGTCCGGGACAGCGAGGTGCGTTGTGCGGTTGGACGATACGGCGATAACGAAAACCGTGCGCTCGGAATCCCCGTCCACCACCCCGGCCCACTGGCCCTGGGCGGCCCGTATCGGTTTCCGGTTCGGTGTGGTCTATTCCGCCCTCTTCTGCGCGATGATCGGGCAGGTCGCCTACGTATTCGTCGGTGCCCTGTACGAAGTGCTGCCCGACGATACGCCGACCTGGCCGTTACGGCAGGCCGCTCCGCTACTGGAATGGGTGGGGCGCACGGTGTTCGGTATCGAGGCGGTATTCCAGGAGAATTCCGGCAGCGGTGATCAGGCGGCTATCTGGGTGATGCTGTTCTGCCTGGTCGTGGTGTCGGCCGGCGCGGCGCTGGTGTGGTCGGTGCTCGACCGGCGCCGGCTCGCCTATCCCCGGCTCGGCGCCTGGTTCCTGACCGGGCTACGCCTGTGCCTCGCGGGGCAGATGCTGTTCTACGGGATCGCCAAGGCCGTACCGACCCAGATGCCGCCGCCACCACTGTCGGTGTTGATCCAGCCGTACGGGCAGCTCTCGCCGACGTCGGTGCTGTGGTTGCAGGTGGGCAGCTCTCCGGTCTACGAGATCCTGCTCGGGACAGCGGAACTGATCGGCGGTCTGCTGCTCCTCGTACCCCGTACCGCCACCCTGGGGGCGATGCTGAGTCTCGTGAGCATGGCCCAGGTGTTCGTGCTGAACATGACCTTCGATGTACCGGTCAAAATCCTTTCGTTCCATCTGCTGGTCTTCTCGCTGGTGCTGCTCGCCCCGCAGGCCCGCCGGTTCGCGGATTTCTTCCTGCTGGCCCGCCGGGCCGACCCGGCCGTCCAGCCGCCGCTGTTCACCGGCCGCCGCGCGAACCGGTACGCGGGCATCGCCCAGGCGGTGCTCGGGGTGTGGCTGGTGGCCGGGGTGGTGCAGTTGGGCTGGGCGAGCTGGGACGAGTTCGGTGGTGGCGCACCGAAGCCACCGCTGTACGGATTGTGGGAGGTTACCGGATTCCGGGTCGCCGGGCAGCCGGTCGCGCCGCTGCTCACCGAGGAGAACCGGTGGCAGCGCGTGGTGATCGAGGCCCCAGGGGCGGTGACACTGCAGCGTATGGACGGTGGCCTGGTCACCGCACCCGCCGAGATCGATGAGAGCGCACGCACCCTCACGCTGGCCGCGGTACCGGAGTCCGGCTCGGTCGCGACTCCGCCGGGCACCTTCACCTACCACCAGCCGGATACCGGACAGCTGCGCCTGGAGGGTGAACTCGACGGCCGGCCCACAGCCGTCGATCTGCGCTGGGTGGACCCGGCGAGCTTCCCGCTGAACGGCCCGGCCTTCCACTGGGTCCAGGAATTCCCCAACCTGTAGCCGACCGGAACGAGCTTCCGATCCGTCGTCTCGCCGCGGTCGTGCCGGGCCGGCGTACGCGGGCCTGCCGCTCCCGAGGTGAGCGCACCACGGATGGCGCACCACTGGGCCGGCTACCGTCCGGGGGGTATCACACCGGGCTGGTCGGGGGCGCGCTGACCCGGAACGGGGCCGGTGATTCCGGGCTGACCGCCGGGATCGGAGAGGGGGACTCCGGTCGGGTTCTGCCCCGGCGGGGCCGGAGCCTCCGGTTCGGCCGGCGCCGGAGCGGGCGGTTCCGGGGGCTGGGCCGGCGCAGGGGGAGCGGGGGCCGGAGGTGTTTCCGGCGCAGGGGGTTCCGGCGGGGCAGAAGGTTGTTCGGCGGCCGGGGGTTGCCCGGCAGGCGGTGGCGGGGCGGACAGCTTCGGCTCTTCCGCGGGCGGTGGAACTTCGCCGGGCGCCGGTGCCACGGGCGGCGGCGGGGTACCGCCTGCGGCAGCGGGGGGCGCGGGCGCTTGCGGAGCGTTCTCCGGTGCCGGTGCCGAAGGCGGCGCCGATTCGTCCCGCGGTGCGTCCGCGCCGGGCTCGGCGGTGCCGGGAGCGGTCGGTGCGGGAGCCGGAACGGTGCCGGCGGTGTGCACCACCTGCGATCGGGGCGGCTCCAGCGGGGGCAGTGCGCCCGGGGCGGCCGGCGGATCGGGGAGTGCCGGGACCCCGGTGCCCGCGGTGGTGTAGGCGGGTTTGTAGACCATGTTCATGGTGAGGATCGCCTCCTGGCGCAGCACCTCCTGCACCATGTGGGCGTCGATCACCTTCGCCGCTTCCATCAGCCGGGCCAGCGCGCCGACCGGGCCGGATTCCCCGGGTGGGACCACCGCGATCTTCACGGCCTCCGCGGCGGCGGCGACGGCGCCGAGGCGCAACCCCACCTGCCCCAGCACGGCGGCCAGTTCGTTCACCGAATCGGCGAAGCTGCGGGTGCCGGCGTAAGCGGCGTCGGCGGCCTCTCCCTCCCAGCCCATGGCACTCATCACCCGCTCCGCCCCGGAGCGGGTCAGCGGGAAGGAGGTCTGCAGGGTGGTGGCGGCGTGCATCCAGGTGCCGGAGGCGCGCAGGATCTCCGCGGCATCGATCTGCTGGGTGCCCGCGTAGATGTCCTCATGGCGCATGGATTCGAAATGCTCCATGGCGCTGATGTATTCGGGATCGGTGCCACTCATCGCGGGATCTCCGATTCAATGGCGCGTACGGCGGCGGCATTCGCGGCGTCGGCCTCCTCGTACAGGCCACCACTGATCAGGAACGCCTCCTTCATGCGGTAGGCGGCCTCGATGTAGTGATCGAGCAGGGCGGCGGCATCGCGCGCTTTGTGCCCGAAACCGGCCTGCAGCTGCTGGGCGGAGACGAAACCGCCGAAACCGCGTAGATCGGCGGCCTCCTCGAGACGCTGCCGGAGGAAAATCAAGCGATCGGCCTGCCGGTCGTACAGTTCCGCGCAACGACGTGCCGCGTCCGGATCGAACTTGACGGTTCCCGCGTGGGCTGCCTGGCGGAACCGGACGATCTCGGCGCGACTCTCTTCGATCTTCATGAACGGCGTACCCCTCCGTCGGTCTCGCCCAGCGTAACCGCTACCGGCGCCTGCGGGCAGCCGGTCCGGCGTGATCCCGGCTCAGGTGAGGAGACGTTTCTGCAGATGCGCGGCGAGTTGTTCGGTGGAAGCCGGCGCCACGTGCACGGTTTCCTCGCTTCTGAGCAGGTAGCGGCCGTCGTTCTCGATATCGAACCAGGTGTAGTGCACGGGTGGGGGCGGTGTCGGGCGGTCGAGCCGGGTTTCGATCCGGATATGTCCTTCGGCGGTATGCGCGGTGGACAACAGTTTGCGGATGAGCGGGGCGGCTCGCTCCTGCTGGACGACGGTCTCGGTATCGCGTACCGCCGCGGCCGAGGCGGTACGCGCCGGATGGCGGCCCGCGGGCATTCTGGGAAGCAGTCCGGCCAGCCGGGCGCCCAGTTTCGCGCTGTGGCCGATCGATACATGGACCGGACCGCCGAAATCCGGGGTGCGTCCCGGCGCCTGGACCGCCAGGACGGCGCGGTCGTGCACGAGACAACCCAGGACACGCAGCTCCCGGCCGGGCCGGGGGCCGCCGCCGATGGCGATCACCCGCGTATGCGGGGCGGCCAGGATCCGCAGGCAGGCATCCAGGTCGGGATCGGCGGGAAGGCGCCGGGCCAGTTCGGCGTGCAGGATCCGGGCGTCGTATTCGGTGCGGGGTGTTTCGAGGACACGGAGCGGATAGGGGAGCCGGTCCAGGTCGGCGCGGCGCCATACGTACGCGAACTCGTCGGGGGTCAGGCTCCAACTCACGCGGAATCACATCCTCACCGATACTCGCGCGGGCCAGAACAGACTATCGGTTGTTTCGCAGCGCCGTGACCTCGGGCAGCGTCCGGCCCCCGACTTTGTGGGCTGACACAGGACCCGAATCCACGGTAGACAGAGCATTCCTCGGGTTTACTCATGGCTGAGCGGGCAACGATGTGCTGCGGCGTCGGACGGGGTTGGAGGTCACTTCTTGCGGGTGCTCGGAGCAGACGACGCCGCGGCGGATATCGCGGCGTCCGGCGGTGGGAAGGCACGGGGACTGTATGCGCTGGGGGCGGCGGGGGGACGGGTGCCGGAGTGGGTGGTGCTGGGCACCGATATCTTCGCCGCATACGTCGCCGCGCGCGGATCGACCGAGCTGGTCGCGGAATTCGGGCGGGTCACGGACCCGGACACGGCACTGGAGCCGGCGCGGCGGATCCGGGAGATGCTCCTCGCCGACCCGGGTGACGATACGCCCGGCCTCGCGGAGGTACGCGAGGTGCTGCGGTCGGCTTACGCGCGGGTGGGTGGCGGCGCCGTCGCGGTGCGGTCGTCGGCGACAGGCGAAGACGGTGGGACCGATTCCTATGCGGGCCAGTTCGATTCGTTTCTCAACATTTCCGGGGAGGCGGAAGTCGAGGCCCGGGTACGGGCCTGCTGGGCCTCCTGTTTCTCGGAGCGGGTGATCCGCTACGCCTTCGCGCGGGGTCGTCCGCTCACCACGGAGATGGCGGTTGTCCTGCAGCGCTTCGTGGCGGCCCGGGCGAGCGGGGTGCTGTTCACGGTGAACCCGACCACGGGGTCGCCGGAGGAATCGATGGTGAGCGCGGTGTACGGCCTGGGGGAAGGACTGGTTTCGGGGACGGTGGACGCCGATACGGTCCTGGTGGATACGACCGGCACGGTGCTCGAGTGGAATGTGGGCGACAAGGAGGTGGAGTATCTGGCCGGCCCGGGATCCGGGGTCGTGGTATCCGAGGTCGGCGCGCGACGGCGCGCGCTGCCGGTACTCGAGGCGGGGGAGGTGGCGGAGCTGGCGGCCCGTGGCCGGGAGCTCGCCGCCACGCTCGGGGGACCGCGGGACATCGAATGGGCGATCGATTCCGCGGGACTGTGGCTGCTACAGGCCCGGCCGGTTACGGCCATTTCACCGGCACCCGCCCCGGCCACCGTACGGCGCGGCGGGTTGCGCCTGATCCGCGGTGACGCCGCCGCCACCGCGGCCGTGATCCGCGGTGCGGGTGAAGACGTCCCGGCGGGGGAGATACGAATCTGGGACAACTCCAACATCATCGAGAGTTTCCAGGGCATCACCTCACCGTTGACCTTCACCGTCGCCGCCGGGATCTACGGCCGGGTGTACCGGGGATACGCGAAATCGCTGGGCGTGACGGGCGCGCAACTGCGCCAGACGGATACGTGGACTCCCCACCTGCTGGGCTGTTTCCACGGCCGGGTGTACTATAACCTGCTGCACTGGTATCGGATGGTGGGTATCGCACCCGGCTATCCGCTGAACCGCCGGGTGCTGGAGGCCGCGCTGGGGGTCGCGGAACCGCTCCCCGACGAGATCGCCCGGACCCTGCGGCCCTTCACCTTCGATTCGTGGCCGCGCCGGGCCTGGTCGCGGGCCCGGACGACAGCCGTCTACGCGCGTCGTATCGCTCGGATCGACGCGATGATGCAGGACTTCTACACCGAGTTCTACCGGGTCTACGACCGCTACGACGCGATGGACTACGTGAACGGGGAGCACGCCTACGCCGCCTATCGGCGGGTGGACCGGGACCTGGTGCTGCGCTGGGGACCGATGATGGTGCTGGACGCCATCCTGCTGACCCTCACCGGCACCATGTATCTGTTGACGAAGGCATTCCTGCCCGGGGCACCGGAATCGTTCCTGTACGCGGTGGTGGGGCCGGGCGCCGATATCGAATCGGCCGAACCCGCCCGCGCCATGACCGAATTGGCGCGCCGCGCGCAGGCCGAACCGGAGCTGGCCGCGGTGGTGATGTCCACCGAACCCGGCCGGGCGTATCAGGCGCTGCGGGAACGTGGATACGCCGATTTCCTGGCCGCGGTCGACGACTATCTCGATCGGTACGGCTACCGCAGTGTGGACGAGCTGAAACTGGAAGCGCCGGATCTGCGGGAGGACCCGGCGGGGCTGTTCGTGCTGTTGCGCAGCGCGCTGGGACGGGTCGCCGCCCCGGAACCGGTGGCCGGCGCGGCGGTGCCCGATCCCGGCGTCTACCTCGACGAGCGGCTCGGCGGCGGTATCCGCCGCCGCGTCTACGAGCGGGTGCGGGCGAAGACGGCGCGGTGCGCCGCGCACCGGGAGGGTCTGCGGTTCTGCCGGACCCGTGCGTTCGGGATCGTGAAGCGGATGATCCGGGTGATGGGCCGCGATCTCGCCGCGCGCGGGATCATCGACGATTTCCCCGATGTGTTCCTGCTGACCGTGGACGAGCTGCGCAACTGCTACGACCAGGTGCCGATGCCGGATCTGCGGGCGCGGATCGCGGCACGCAAGGTGGCGCGAACCGCCGATGCCGAACTCGTGGCTCCGGCCCGGTTCACCACGGTGGGGCCGGAGTTCACGGAGGACGAGCTGGCGGCGCAGGGGTGGGTACCGCTGACCGAAACCCCCGCCGCGGCCGATGGTGATGTGCTGGCCGGGACGCCGTCGGCGTCCGGGGTCGTGGAGGGGACCGCCGTGGTGGCGCACGAACCGCGCGATGTGGCGGGCGGGATCCTCATCGCCTACCGCACCGATCCGGGCTGGGTGGCGGCGCTGCCGTCGGCGTCGGCCCTGGTGATCGAACGCGGTAGTCCACTCACTCATGTGGCGATCGTCGCGCGGGAGCTCGGTGTACCGACCGTGGTGCAGGTGCCGGGGTGCACGGCGAGACTGCGCAGCGGGATGCGGATCCGGGTCGACGGGGCAGCGGGAACGGTGACGGTGCTTTCCGGAGGAGGGCCTGGAGATGGAATCTGACGGGTATGTGGCGGCGGTCCGGGATTGGCTCACCGCCCCCGCCACGGATACGGGGGTGTACTTCGCGGACGAGGGCACCGGCTGGGAATACCGGAGCTATGCCGAGCTGGCGGATCTGAGCTGGTCGATCGCGGAGCTGATGCGGGAGCGCGGTATGCGCGACCGGGCCGGGGTGTGTGTGGTGATGCCGACCGGATTCCCCTGCGCGGCAGCGTTCTACGCCGTCTGGGCCTGCGGCGGAGTGTTCACGCCGGTGGCGCCGCCCATGTACGGAGACCTCGAACAGTACGTGGCGCACGTGGGTTCGATTCTCGCGCAGGCGCGGCCGCTGCTCGTGGTGACCTCACCCGAGTTCCTCGAGCTGGCGCGGCAGGCGCATACGGCCGCCGGACGCGACGACGAACCGGTGGTGGTCGATCCGGCGACCCTGCCCGCCGCTCCTACGCGGCGGGTGTTCTCCGAACCCGACGACTGCGCACTGCTGCAGTTCACCTCCGGCTCCACCGGTACTCCCCGCGGCGTGCGGGTGAGCTGGCGGAACCTGGCGAACAATATCGCGATGATCACCGCGCTGGTGGACTGGCGGCCGGGCGAGGCCATGGTGTCGTGGCTGCCGCTTTACCACGATATGGGTCTGGTCGGCGCGTTTCTCACCACCGTCACCAACCAGGGCGATCTGTATCTGATGCGCCCGGATCAGTTCGTCCGCGACCCGGTGCGCTGGCTCCGGGCCATGACCCGCGCCCAGCATTCGCCGTCGCCGTCGTTCGCGCTCGGCTATGTGGCGCACCGGGTGCGGCCCCAGGATATCGCCGGACTCGATCTGTCGGGATGGCGGACGCTGGCGGTGGGCTCGGAACCGGTGGAGGTCGCGGATCTGCAGTCGTTCGCGCGGCTCACCGCGCCGCGGGGCTTCTCGATGAAGGCCTACACGCTGGCCTACGGGCTGGCCGAGGCGACGCTCATGGTGAGCTCCTCGGCTCGCGACCGGCCCATCACCTCGTTACGTCTCGATACCGCCGCGCTGCGGTTCGGGGAGCCGGTGACGGTCCTGGAGGAGCAGTCGCTGTCCGACGGCCGTACGGTGGCCGGGTCCGGGTGGATCAACGGCCTCGGGTTCTCGACGCCGGAATCGACCGTACACGTGGTGGACGCGAACGGGCACGAACTGCCCGACGGAACTCTCGGCGAGATGACGGTCACCGGTGGTTCGGTGGCCCTCGGCTATTCCGGCCCGCCGGGGCCCGCCTCCGCGACCCGGATCGAAGACGGGGTGCTGTACACCGGTGACGCCGGATTCCGCTACCGCGGAGAGGTTTTCGTCCTGGGGCGGATGGGTTCCAGTCTGAAGGTGCGCGGGCGGCCGGTGTTCATGGAGGACCTCGAATCCCGGGTGGCGCAGGAAACCGGTATCACCAAGGGGAAACTGGCCGCGGTGGCCGTACCCGATGCGGGAGAACCGGGGATCGCGCTGTTCGCCGAGGCGGCGCCCGGCGACTGGATCGCGCGGGCCCGCGAGATCATCGGCGGGCAGCTGGGTTCCGGACGTCCGGTCACCGTCGTCACCGGACCCCGCGGCATCATCCACCGCACCTCCAGCGGTAAGCCTCGACGCCGGCATATGTGGCAGCGTTTCCGTGCGGGCACGCTCGACGGCGCGGTGGTCCACCCGGCCGATCCGGCGCCGCTGCCCGCGGAGCGGGTCACCCGGCTGCTGGACGCGGCACTGGTCCAGGTGTCCGTACCGGCCGGTGCCGCCGTCCTGTTCGAGGGCTCGCTGGCCGAGGGGTTCGGTAACGCGGGCTCGGATGTGGATTTCCTGGTGGTCGCCCCCGGCGCAGAGGAGCTGCCGACCCTGCCCACGGTGTTGTTCGCCGAAGGGCGACGGGTGGAGATCCGGACCAGATCGGTCGCGCAGCTGCGCCGGCAGTTGTCGGCGGTCGCCTCGGCGCCGGACCCGGAACAACTGGACGAGGACGTGCTGAACCGCTGCCAGCGTTTCCTGCGGGCCACCGTGCTGCGATCCGGTGCGGAGGTGGACCTCGCGGAGCTGCGGGCCGTCCTCGGCCACGACGATTTCGCGGACCGTATCGCCCGCTGGTGGGTCGGCCGGGCGCGGCAGGCACTGCGTTACGCGGTGGCCTGGTACGGGCTGGGTGCCGGCGCGGACGCCGCCGGATGGGCGGCGGACGGGGTGCTGCAGGCGGTGAAGGCCTGGGCCGCGCGCCACGGTGAGACCTATCTCGAAACGAAATGGCTCCCCGAACAATTGCGCCGGCTCGGCCCTCGCGGTAGCGCGGTGGCGGACCGGTACCGGGTGTTCGATGCCGAGACCGCCGGTCTCGGCCCCGTGCTGGACTTCGCCGCGGAACTGGGTGTGGACGGGGTGAGCGACGATCCGGACCGGGTACTCTTCGCCCGCTTGCCCGGGGTTACCACCTGGCAGATCGGTGACCGCGTACATGTGCTGCGCGGTGACAGTGAGGTGTTCGTCCTGTCGGAACCGGCCGGGCGTGCCTGGCGGTCGGTGGTGTTCCGGCGTTCGATCGAGGCGATTCTGGGCCGAGCCGGTGATATCGGCGCGGAACTGGCCGAATTCGTGCGGCTGGGGTTCGTCGGATTGCAGTGGCGCGGAGGCGAGATGATCGCCCCGGCGCTCGCCATGTGCCCGGTGGCCCGGCCCTACACCCCGCCGCCCTGTGCCGCCGCTCCGGCACTGGGGGTGGCCGGTGCCGCGTCGGACGGGCGGCCGGTGGCCCTGTCGGCGCTGCCGGCGCACCGGTTCACCGAATGCGGGATGGGCCTGGTCTGGTCGAATATCGTGCTGGAGAACGCACGTGAGGATCTGACCGGTGCGATGAAGGACCGCCAGTGGGAGGTCGCCGATATCGCCGCGCACCGCATGTTGGCGATGGCGGTCCGGGTACTGCTGTGCGCCTACGGTGTTCATCCGCTACCTGCCGATGTGGCGGCGGGGCAGGTGCTTTCCCGTGTCCTGCCCCCGGACACGGCTCGGCGGACGGAAGTGCTCGACGCGCTCGAGCGTGCCCAGCGGGTGCGGTTCGCTCCGGCGGGAGACGATGCCGGGGCGGCGCTGAGCGTGCTGGAGGATTTCGTGGCGGTGGCCCGGGAGGTCGCCGGCGATACCCGGTTCCCCGCCTCTTTCGATTCGCGCGAGCAGTGGCGGCGCACCCTCGCCATCGGTTACGACTGGCTCCGGCTCGCGGGCTATCTGGATACCGACCTGCCCCTGGACGAAGCCCGTGACCTGTTGACCTCGGGCGGGCGGCAACCACATATCCGGGAAGGTGAGCAGTTGTGACCGAACCGAGCGTGGCAGCGCGGGTGTATCACGTGGTCGGGGCGATGGCGCCGAAGACGGATATCGCCTTCACCGACGAATCCCGGCTCATCGAGGATCTCGGGTTCGATTCGCTGCGATTGATGGAACTGACCGTCGTCCTGGAACGTACCTTCGGGTTGCCCGGTTACCGGCCGGAACAGCTGGCCGGGGTGCTGCGGGTGGGGCAGGTCGTGGCGTTGATCCGCGACACCCTGGATGCGGGGCGGCGATGATGGCCGGCGCGGTACTGGTGACCGGGGCGAGCGGTCTGGTCGGATCCGAGGTGGTGGCTCGATTGCGGTCGGCGGGCCGGGCGGTGGTGGCGCTGCGGCACAGCAATGCCGCCGTCGTCGGCAACGACGGGCGGCCGGTGGCCGTGGACGATATCCGTGCCGGCGATGTGCGGCGGCCGGGGTTCGGCATGGATGCCACGACACTCGCCGAGTTGGCCGGGCACGTCGATACGATCGTGCACTGCGCGGCGACCACCGCGTTCGATGCCACCGACGCGGAGTACGCGGAACTGAACGTGGGCGGTACCACCCGTGCGATCGAGCTCGCGCTGGACTGGGACGTACCGCTCGTGCACGTCGGTACCGCCTACGTGTGCGGTATGCGCGGCGGGGTGATCGCCGAGGACGAACTGGATCGCGGGCAGGAGTTCGGGAATCGATACGAGGCGAGCAAGTTCGCCGCCGAGAAGGCGATCCGGGCGGCACCCGGGTTGCGCTGGTCGGTGGTACGGCCGGGAATCGTCACCGGCGCCACGGGCACCGGGGCGATCCGCGAGTACAAGAATCTCTACACCGTGGTGAAACTGATGGTCGAGGGCAAATTGCGGACCTTGCCCGGACGCTACGACGCCACCGTCTCCCTCGCCCCGGTGGACCATGTGGCCGAGGTGATCGCCGCCGCGGTGCTGGACTTCGGCGCGGCGGCCGGACATACACTGCACGCGGTCGGCCGGGAGACGTTGTCACTGCGCGAGATATCCGATGTCCTCGCCGAATACCCCTCGTTCGAGGTCGCCACCTTCGTGCCCGAAACCAGTTTCGCCGAAACCGATCTGGGGTCGATCGAACGCGAATACTATCGCCGTATCGGCTCTCTCTACACCAGTTATTTCACCCGTCGGCTCGTCTTCGACACCACATACGCCGACTCCCTGCTCGGGCGCGCCGCGCCCGAATCGGGGAAGGAGTATCTCCGTTCGCTTCTGGATCACTGCCTGGAGACCGGCTATCTCGGTGATCCGCTTCCGGGTATCGAGGAAGTTCTCGCGGGAACGAGGTGGCCGGTGTGACCGCCGCGAAGCAGCCCGGGGCCGAGGGGCCGGCGGATCCGGTCGCCGCTCTGCTGGCCGCCTCGACGCCGTATCCGGACAAGGTCGCCGCCTACCTGAACGACACCTATCTGCTGGAAACCGTGGAACAGCTCTGGCGGCTGAAGATCGATGCCCGCGCGTTCGCGTGGCGGCATTCGCTGCTGCTGCTCAAACCCGACGCCATCGTCGCGCGCGCGGTGGAGACAACACTGAAATGGTTGTCGCACAATAATTTCCGTGTTGTGGACGCGGCAATCGTGCCGGTGAACCGGCATCTGGTCCGCGCGCTGTGGTACTACGCCTGGAATATCGCCTCCCCGGAGCGTCGCCGCCTGGCCGATCTGCTGGTCGGTATCTCCGATGCCCTGCTGCTCGTCGTCACCGGTCCCGACGGCGAGCTGCCGACCCCGGTGCGGCTGACCGCCGCCAAAGGACCCACCGATCCCCGCAAACGCCGGCCCGGGGAACTCCGTCACCTGCTCGGCCAGCGGAACTTCCTGCTGAACCTCGTCCACACCCCCGACGACCCCGCCGACGTGCTGCGGGAACTGGCCATCTACTTCGACGAGCAGCGCCGCGCCGAAGTGCTCTCCCGGGCCTACGCCGGTGTCGATCACGCCGAATCCGCGCGCGCGTTCGCCGATGTCCTCTATGCCCGCACCCCTTGTCGCTCCTTCGACCGGGACGTCGCCCTGGAGCGGGTCCTGCGGGATCTCGACCGCGCCGGCGCGCCCGCGCCACCGGATCTCGACAGCGGTTCCGACGAGATCTGCGCGGCCGTACTGACGCGCGCGCTGGTGTCCGGGCACGATATCGATCCCTGGTCGGCGATAGTCCTCGGATCGCGGGTACTGCCCATGCGAGTCGGCGCCGGACCGCAGACGCTGCGGCCCGTGACCGTCGCGGACTGGAGGGAGGAGTGGCGATGAGTCTGGAAGCGGTGGGGTCGGAGGTCGCCCACCAGCAATCCATCCGCCGGGAGTTGACCCACCGGGCCGCGGTCGCGGAGGTTTTCGTCACCTCACTGGCCGAGCGGGGCGCCGGGCGATTCGTGGCAGGGGCGCAACTGCCGCGGATGCACGCCTACTTCGGGGATCATCTCGGCGAGCTCGCCGCCCGGCACGATCCACTCGTCGTCATGGAGGCGGCACGGCAGACCGCCATCGCGATCACGCACGAGTTCTACGGGGTGCCGCTGGATTCGGCGTTCACGGTGCGGACCTTCAACGGCGACTGCGCCGGTGACCCGGCCTGGTTGTGCGGGCCGGACCCCACCGATCTCGTGCTGGCGGTCGAGGTGCCCCGGACCCATTCCCGCGGTGGTGTACCGGTGGGGCTCGATATGATCCTCGAGATCTTCCGGGACGACAGTCCACTCATGACCGTCGACGGCTCCTTCTCCTGGACATCACCGCAGCGGTGGGCGCGGGCTCGTGCGGCGATCCGCGGTGAGCTGGGGTTGCCCGCCGCTCCCGGGGCGCCGGTCGCCGGCGGCCGGGCCGCCGCTGCCGTGGTGGCCCGGGAGAATCCGCGCAACGTGATCGTGGACGAGCCGGTGCACGAGACCGATTCCGTATGCGCGCGACTGTCCCCCGACCCCGCGCATCCGTTCCTGTTCGACCACCGGCTCGACCATCTCCCGGGCAGCCTGCTGCTCGAGGCCGCCCGCCAGACCGCCTCGACCCTGCTCATCCCGCGGAGTGCGGTGCTACCCCGGCTGATCGGGGTGACCAGTGCGTTCGGCCGTTTCGTGGAACTGGACAGGCCGGCATACTGCGCAGCGACGCTATCGGCGGTGGCGGCGGATCAGGCCGCGGTGCACTGCGTGATCAGCCAGGAAGGCAGGGCCGCCGCGGAACTGGAGCTCGCCTTCCTGGGCGACTGGCAGGCCCTGTGAACGCCGCCGGAACCCGGCGATCGGCGGTGCGGTCCCCCGGTACGGTGCGGCGGCTGGTCGACTTCACCCGGGTGATGTACAAACCGCACTATCTGCTCTACGGGGTGCTCTGGGTTTTCGCCCTGGAAGCCACTCTCGCCCTGCTCGTCGCTCCGGCGCAGTCCTGGCGGCCCACGGGGGCGACTGTCCTGCGCGTGGTGATCGTCGCCTTCGTCCTGCTCTACCTGCGCATGGTGGACGAGCAGAAGGACCTCGACTACGACCGCGTGCACAATCCGGACCGCCCGCTGGTCACCGGTGCGGTATCGGCCACCGATCTGCGGCTGGGGATGGCGGTGATCGCGGCCGGCGCCGTCGCGGCGAGTCTGCTGCTCTCCGCCCGTTCGGCCGTGGCGTGTGCGGTGGTGCTCCTGTACGGGCTGGCGCTGTGGGGCGCCGAGCGCGTCTCGGCCCGGCTCCGCGAGGAGCTGCTACCGAATCTGGTGATCACCTATCCGGTGCAGCTGCTGGTCACCGCCTATGTGCTGATCTCGGTGCTCGACACCGCCGGTCCGTCCCCGGCCGGGCACCCGGCGTGTGCCGGCTGCCCGGCGCGGAGCGCGGAGTTCTGGTCCCTCGCGCCCGTCGCCCTGATCTTCGCGGGTGCCTTCCTGCAGTTCGAGTTCGCCCGCAAAACGGCCCACGAACGCCGGCCGGGCGAGCACTACTACTCCAACGTTCTCGGTGCCCGCGGTAGTACCGCTGTCGCACTGCTGTGCGTGGCCCTGGCGGTGGGGGCCGATCTGCTGTTGGTACGGCCATGGGAGCAGGGTGGGGTCCGGGAGGCGGTGGGGCTGCTGGTGGTGCCGCTCGCCGTGGTCCCGGTCGTCGGCGCGGTACGGTTCCTGCGGGTTCGCACCGCGGAGTATCCGTTGCTCCCGCCGGTGCTGTTCATCCTGCTGCTGTACGTGCTCCTCATCGCCCAATCCGTCCCGCCGCGATGACCGCGTAGGGCGCGCGTGGCGGTGCCGTGGCATCCGCGCACGTCAGCGCCCGGAACCGGCTCCGCTCTGCGAGAATGCGTCCGTGCACCTCGCGATCGGTCTGGTGATCCTCGTAGCGTCCGCCGCGGCGGTGGCGGCGCTCGCGCGGCGGGCGGGGATCTCCGAACCGCTGGCCCTGACGGTGGCCGGGGTGGCCGCCTCGTATCTGCCGTTCGTGCCCGAAGTGCATCTGGAACCGGAGATCGTGCTGCTGGGCCTGCTGCCGCCCCTGCTGTACACCGCGGCCATCCGCACCTCACTGGTGGATTTCCGGGCCGATATCGGCACCATCGTCTCGCTGTCGGTGGGATTGGTGCTGTTCAGTACGTTCGCCGTCGCGCTGGTGGTGTGGTGGCTGCTGCCGGTGCCGTTCGCGGTGGCCGTCGCACTGGGCGCGGTGGTGGCACCACCGGACGCCGTGGCGGCCACGACGGTGGCCCGCCGGATCGGTATGCCGCGGCGCCTCGTCACCCTCCTGGAGGACGAATCCCTGTTCAACGACGCGACCGCGCTGGTCGCCCTGCGCACCGCGATCGCCGCGTCCGCGGGCGCGGTCTCGGTATGGCAGGTCGGCGGTGATTTCCTGCTCGCCGCCGGAGGCGGTGCGGTGGTCGGTATCGCGGTCGCGTACCTGCTGGCGCTGCTGCGCCGCCGGATCACCGACCCGGTACTCGATACGACGCTGTCGTTCCTGGCTCCTTTCCTCGCCTACCTGCCGGCGGAGGAAATCCACGCCTCCGGGGTCATCGCGGTGGTCACCTGCGGGATGATCCTCGGTCACAACGCGCCGGTCTGGCAGAGCGCGGCGTCGCGGACGGCGGAACGGATCAACTGGCGCACCGTTCAGTTCATCCTGGAGAGTGCGGTGTTCCTCGTCATCGGACTCCAGGTGCGGGCCATCGTCGAGGAGGCGTGGGAGAGCGGCCTCGACCACGGCACCCTGATCGCCGCGGCCGTCGCGGTCCTGCTGGCCGTCGTGCTGGCCCGGCCCGTATGGGTGTTCACCTGGGTTCTGCTCGCCCGGGCGATCGGCCGCTCAGCGGTACCGCTGACCCATCCGACGGTGGTCTCCTGGGCGGGAATGCGCGGGGTGGTCACGCTGGCCGCGGTTCTGCTGCTGCCGGCGGACACCCCGCAGCTACCGGTCCTGAAGCTACTGGCGCTGGTCGTCGTCGGGGGCACCCTACTGCTGCAGGGCACCTCGCTGCCGTGGCTGGTGCGCCTGCTGCGGCTGCGTGGACCCAGCCGCGCCGAGGACGCCCTGCAGAAGGCGACCCTGCTGACCCGGGCCGCCACCGCGGGGCTCGCCGCCCTCGACGCCGCGGTGGCTCCGGACACCCCGGACGAAGTGGTGCGCTCGCTGCGCGACCGGGTGTCCTGGCGGACGAATGCCGCCTGGGAACGGCTCGGCCGCCCGGAATCCGAGCAGGCCACTCCGACCGCCGAGTACCGGCGGCTGCGCTTGGAGATGCTGCGCGCCGAACGGGAAACCGTGCTGAAGGTGCGCGACGCGGGTGAGGCGGACTACGAGATCCTGCAGCATGTGCTGGTCCGGCTCGATCTGGAGGAGTCGATGATCGACCGGTTCGACGAGAAGGAGGCCGAGGAACGGGCCGAACCGCTGGTGGGCCCGGCCGGCGCGGCGGAGAACTGCGCGCATCTGCGGGCGGCACCGCTGCTGCGCGAATCGGAAACGCCGGATGTCTGTGCCGAATGCGTGGCGGAGGGGCTCACCTGGGTGCATCTGCGGATGTGTCTGCGCTGCGGCCATATCGGTTGCTGTGACTCCTCACCCGGTAACCATGCCGCCGGGCATTTCGCCGCCACCCGGCATCCGGTGATCCGCAGCATCGAGCCCGGGGAGGCGTGGCGCTGGTGCTATCTGGACGAAATGCTGGGTTAGCGGGACCGGAGGGCGACCGGTAACCGGGTGGGGGCGGCGACGAAATCGCCGCTGGAGGGCCGCACCCGGTAGGCCGGATCCGGGGCCGGTGTCCAGCGGGTGAACAGGGCCGCGGTCGCGAGGGTGATGGTGAGCAGGGCGAAATTGTTGCCCGGGCAATGCCGGGTGCCGACGCCGAAGGGCAGGACGGCCTTCTTGTCGATGGCCTCCACTCGGCCGGGTGACCAGCGGTCCGGGTCGAAAACGCCGGGCCGGGCATAGTGGCGCGGGTCGTGGTGGATCAGGTAGGGGCTGTAGACGATGACCGTGCCGTCGGGCAGCGTCAGATCGCCGAAGACGACCGGACCGTCCGCGTTCTGGATGCTCACCCACGGCCCCCAGTAGCGGAGGGTTTCGAGAATCACCTGCCGCAGGTACGGCAGTGCGCTCACCACCTCGGGCCGCAGCGGTCCGGCGCCGACCGCCGTATCGAGTTCCGCGCGAACGGTCGCGGCGATATCCGGATCGCGCATGATCTCGTGCCACACCCAGCCCAGAATGGAGGCGGTGGAACCGACCCCGGCGGCGAGCATGAGGATCAGTTCGTCGACGATCTCCTCGTCGGTGAGCGCGGTACCGGTTTCCGGGTCGATATGGTGTACCAGCGCGGACAGCACATCGTGGTAGTCGTGCCCGGCGGCGCGACAGGCCGCGACCACCGCGCCGATCTCGCCGCGCAGCGCGGCGGCCTTGGCGGCGAACCGGCGGTTGGCCACCACCCGCAGTCGGCGCACCGGTGCGGGCAGCGCGCCTCGTTGCACCACCTGTTTCAGCAGCCACGGAATGTTCTGCCGCACCTGTATTTTGGCAGCCGCGCCGAAATCGGCACGGAAGAGAGTGGAGGAGATGGCATCGAGGACCAGCTGATGCGCGGCGTCCATCAGATCCACCGGGCGGCGGGCGGGTAGCGCCGCGGCCCACCCCTCGGCGAGGGGTGCGATGACGGCGGCGTAGTCGTGCAACCGGCGTTGCCGCAGAGCGGGGGCGATCATCCGGCGCCGCAGCTCGTGTGGCGTTCCGCTGAGTACGTTCGAGGCGTCGCGGATCACCTCGTGAACGGCTTCGCGCAGATCGTCGCGGTGGAATTCACCCGCGGTGCCGAACCCGACCCGGCGCACGAGCTCCGGGGTGGTCAGCACGTAGGCGGGACGAGGTCCCAGATGGATCCGCACGATCGGGCCCACCGCGGCCAGCGACCGGACGAAGGCGAGGCTGTTCCCCAGCGCGGCGGCACTGTGCCCCAGCAGCGGCAGCCGCCCGGGCGCGGTCGGGATCTCCGCGGGAGTGCGCGGCATCCGGTGGGCCGGATTGCGGGTCACGAGGTCGGTGTAGATCTCCACGAGCCGGGGCGTGAGCGCGGATTGACGTAGCGGTAGGTCCGTGGTGGCCGCCGCGGTCCGCATGGCGGCGAGCCGCTCGGGTGCCTGCGCCAGCTCCGCGAGGGTTTCGGTGATCGCCGCCACAGTGGCGTCCCGGGTACGGATTCCGCTACCGGAGGGAACGGATTCGTCGAGTTCGGGATCGCAATAGACCACCGGCAGCCCGACCGCGGCCGCCTCGAGCAACGCCATGCCCTGCGTGTCGAATCCCAGTGAGGGAAACAGCAGCACATCGTGTTCTCGCATGGCGCGCAGACATTCCCGCTGCTCGACGGCACCGTGGAACCGCACCCGGTGCGTGGCCCGGTGCGCGGCGGTCAACCGGCGGGCGGATTCGAGCTGATCGCCGCCGCCGTAGACGTCCAGGGTGCAGCCCGGTACCGCCAGCACCGCCTCGACCGCGGCCAGGGGCCGCTTCTCCGCGGACAATCGCGCGCACCAGAGGACCCGCAGCGGCCGTCCGGGCAGTGGGGTGCCGGGGTCCGTGGCCGGTAATCCGGCGAGTAGTTCGTCGTCTATTCCGTTCGATACCACGTGCAGCGGCCCACGCAGCCCGTGCGCCCGTAGACGGCGGGCGAAATGCGCGGAGGGGACGAGCACCGAATCCGCCGCCTGCGCTTGGGCGATCATGGTCCGCCAGGCGTGCCGGGCGGCCCGGGATTCCGGATTACGCGGCATCCGCCCCCGGTGCGGGACGAACCGGCCGTGCAGCGCGCGCATCGCCAGCGCCGCCGCGTACGGGGCGGGGGAGGTGTACCGCAGGAAGACATCGTCGCGGCTGTGGAGCGTCTGAACCAGTGGGATGCCATGGCGCCGTGCGGCTTTCACTCCCGCCACGGCCACTCCGTAGGTGGTGTGCGCGTGGACGAGGTCGACGGGCCCGCGCTCGGCGAAGACCGTATCGATATGCCGATTGCCGGCCCGGGTCGGCAGCACCACGGCGAATCCGTTCACCGATACCCCCGCGAGTCCCGAAAGAACCACGAGCCCCGGGTCCGGTTCGGTAGATTCCGGTCCGGGAGCGGTGAATACCGTCACCCGGTGCCCGCCACGCTCCAGCCCACGCCGTGCGGCGGCGACCGAGGACTGGATACCGCCGGCCGTTCCGGGGTGGAAATCGGTGAACAGCGCGATATGCATGTCCCCCACGGTAGTTAGGGAGCTTTGATGAAAGTCGCAATTCCGTTGACCGGAACCCGGGGCGATGTACAGCCCGCTCTCGCACTCGGATTGGAATTGCGTGCACGCGGCCACGAGGTGACTGTCGGCGCACCCCCCAATCTCGTCGATTTCACCGCCGCGACCGGGCTCGGGGCGCAGACCTGCGGTCCCGATGTACAACAGCTGTATTCCTCCGAAGAAGGGCAGCGGGCGCTCGCGGCGGGCAGCAGCCTGCGGTTGATGCAGCTCGTGGGCGAGCAGATGGCCGAGTACGCCGAGCGGATGAACCGGGAGGTCGTCGCGGTCTGCTCGGGGGCGGACGTGATCGTGTCGACGCTGCTCACCGAGGACCGTGCCGCCTCGGTATCGGAGGCTTCCGGGACGCCGATGGTGACCATGCACGGTTTTCCCGGTCGCAAAACCGGCGTCTATCCGTTCCCGGGAACACTTCCCCCGCATTGGCGGCCCCCGGCGCCGGTCAACCGGGCCACCTGGGCCGTGGCGGAGAACCTGCGGCGAGTGGTGTTCATGCGCTACCTGAACCAGCTCCGCCGCGAACTGGGCCTACCGCGGACAACCCGGAGCCCGGCGGCGATGCTGGCCGCCCGCGGGGTGCCGGAGATCCAGATCTACGACCCCGCGCTGGTACCGGGGCTCGCCGAGGACTGGGGCGATCGCCGGCCCCTGGTCGGGTTCCTGGCGCTACCGCGGGAGGCCCGGGAAGCGGTGGGGGAACTCGCCGACGACCACGCCGATCTGCTGGCCTGGATCGCCGACGGTGCCCCGCCGGTCTACTACGGCTTCGGGAGTATGCCGATCCGCGATACCCGTCGGGTACTGGCCATGGTGGCCGAGGTGAGTCGCCGGCTCGGCCGCCGAGCCCTGGTCAGCGCGGGCTGGAGCGATCTGGATACGGCGAACGCGGAAGCCGGCGAACAGGTGCGGGTGGTCGGGCCGGTGGCCCACGATCTGGTTTTCCCGCGCTGTGCCGCCGCGGTCCATCACGGCGGTATCGGTACCACTTTCGAAAGCCTGCGTGCCGGTCTGCCCACGCTGGTCTGCTCGGTATCGTTCGATCAGCCGATGTGGGGCGGGCAGGTGGAACGGTTGGGCGTGGGGGCGCATCTGCCGTTCGGGAAACTGGAACCAGATCGGCTGACCGCCGCCGTGCGTTCTCTGCTGGAACCGTCCATCGCCCGCCGGACGGCGCTGCTGGCCGAATCCCTGCGCAAGAGGTCGGACGCGACGGTCCGGACGGCCGACCTGGTCGAGGCCGCGACGAAGTGATCCGGACGCCGCGAGGCAGGAGGACGGTCCGGTGAGCGGGTCGCGCCGTCCCGCCCGGGGCCCGGATCGGGCGCAGCGGCCGGCGGCGGTGGACCGGGTGCGGCCGGCGATATGGGTGCTCTCCGATACGGCGGTGATGTCCCGCCGGGCCCTGCGCCGCACGGTACGCGGCCGCGACACCCTGCTGATCTCGCTGCTGCTGCCGATCCTGCTGATGCTGCTGTTCGTGCACGTCTTCGGCGGCGCCATCGCGGTCGGTATGCGCTATATCGACTACGTTGTCCCCGGGGTCGTCCTGCTGTGCACCGGTTTCGGTGCCTCCCTCACGGCGACCGCGGTCGCCACCGATATCCGCTCGGGGGCGGTGGACCGGTTCCGCACCCTGCCCGGCTACCGGCAGGCTCTGCTCGCCGGTCACGCCCTGGAAGGCATGGTCCGCAACCTGGCGGCGGTGGCGGTGGTGGTGCTGGTGGCGGCGGTTCTCGGTTTCCGGCCGCAGGCGGGAGTCCGGGCCTGGGCGGCCGCGGTGGGTCTGGTCGCGCTGTTCGTACTCGCCGTCACCTGGATCGCGGTGGCACTGGGAGTGCTGGCCCGGGCTCCGGAAGCCGCCGGTGGGTTCACCTACGCCATCATGTTCGTGCCCTACGTCAGCAGCGCGTTCGTCCGCACCGACACCATGCCGTCGTGGTTACGGGGTTTCGCTGAGCACCAGCCCGCCACCCCCGTGCTCACCACGCTCCGCGGTCTGCTGACCGGAACCCCGCAGCACACCGCGAGCACCGCGGTGCTGTGGTGTGTGGTGCTGGGCGTCGCCGGGTACCTGCTGGCGGCGCTGTTGTTCGCGCGCGACGGCCGGTGACCGGCAGGGCACGAACCCGGCGTCCCGAGTAGCGCCCGCCCACCGCGCCTCCGGTGTCGGTGGGCTCGGGCAGTATGGCCGTATGACGACAGCACCGGGCAGCACTGTGGGCGGGGCCGGCGAAGTCGCCGGGGAACTACGTGAGCACGCGGAGGCGTTGCTGCGTGAGCTGGCCGGGCCGGCGGCCCGGTTACGCGAGGACCAGTGGACCGCCATCGAGGCGCTGGTGGTGTTCGGGCGCCGGGCACTGGTGGTGCAGCGCACCGGATGGGGAAAGTCGGCGGTGTACTTCATCGCGGCGAAACTGCTGCGTGCGCGGGGCCGGGGGCCCACGGTGATCGTGTCCCCGCTCCTGGCGCTCATGCGCAACCAGGTCGCGGCCGCGCGGCGGGCCGGTGTGGTGGCGGCGACCATCAACTCCGGGAACGTCACCGAATGGGACGAGATCCACCAGCAGGTGGCCGCGGGCGCGGTGGATGTGCTGCTGGTGAGCCCGGAGCGGTTGAACAATCCGGATTTCCGGGATCAGGTGCTGCCCCGGCTGGCCGCCGATGCCGGACTGGTGGTCGTCGACGAGGCGCACTGTGTCTCGGACTGGGGGCACGATTTCCGGCCCGACTACCGGCGTATCCGCACGTTGATCGCCGAACTCGGCAGCGAGGTGCCGGTGCTGGCCACCACCGCCACGGCCAACGACCGCGTGGTGACCGATGTGGCCGGGCAGATCGGTACCGATACGCTGGTGCTGCGCGGCAGCCTCGATCGGGAATCCCTGCGCCTGTCCGTGGTCCGTTTCGACGACGCGGTCGAGCGCACCACCTGGCTCGGTACCAACCTGGACCGGTTGCCGGGGTCCGGAATCGTCTACACCCTCACCGTCGCCGGGGCGCACGATCTCGCCGATGTGCTCACCGCGCACGGCCACCGGGTGGCCGCCTACACCGGCCAGACCGATCCCGCCGAACGGGAAACGCTCGAGGCGGCCCTGCTGGACAACGAGGTCAAGGCCCTGATCGCCACCTCGGCGCTGGGTATGGGCTTCGACAAACCCGACCTCGGTTTCGTGGTGCATGTGGGCGCGCCCTCGTCCCCGATCTCCTACTACCAGCAGGTCGGCCGGGCCGGGCGCGGTACCGAACGCGCCGAGGTGGTGTTGCTGCCCGGCCCGGAGGACACCCGCATCTGGAGTTATTTCGCCTCGGTCGCCTTTCCCCGGGAACAGGTGGTGCGGTCCGTGCTCGAAGCCCTGGATCGCGAACGGCCGCAGTCCACCGCCGCGCTGGAGCCGCTGGTCGAACTGAACCGCTCCCGCCTCGAGATGGTGCTGAAGGTGCTGGACGTCGACGGCGCGGTCCGGCGGGTCCGGGGCGGCTGGCTCGCCACCGGTATGCCCTGGAACTACGATGCCGAGCGCTACGAACGCCTCGACGCCGCGCGTGGCGCCGAGCAGCAGGCGATGCTCGACTATCAGCGCACCACCGGTTGCCGGATGGAATTCCTGCGCCGCCAGCTCGACGATCCGGCGCTCACCGGCGCCGCGCCCGGCGCCGCGGCCTGCGGCCGGTGCGACAACTGCACCGGGGCCCATCGGGACACCACCGTGGACACCGCGGCCGTGGCGGCCACCCGGGCCCGGCTCGACCGGCCCGGTTTCGATCTCGCGCCCCGCAAACAATGGCCCACCGGTATGGCGAAACTCGGTATCCCGTTGTCCGGGAAGATCACCGAGGGCGCCGAGCCGGGTCGCGTGCTGGGCCGGTTGAACTCCCTGGGCTGGGGCCGGCGCCTGCGTCCGATCCTCGACGGCCCCGACGGCCCGGTCCCCGCCGAGGTGGTCGACGCCTGTATACCGGTACTGCGGGAGTGGGATTGGGCCGTCCGCCCCACCGCGGTGCTGGCGCTGGCCTCGTCCACCCATCCCGTGCTCACCGCCTCGCTGGCCGAGCGGCTGGCCGGGATCGGCCGTCTGCGCAACCTGGGTACCCTGCCCAGGCGCCCCGGCCGGCCGCCGGTATCGGCTGTCAATTCGGCCCATCGGGTGGCGGCGCTCCACGACGTGTGGGAGGTTCCCGACCTCACCGGTCTGGACGGTCCGGTGCTGCTGGTGGATACCCTCACCGATTCCGGCTGGACCTTCACCGTCGCCGCCTGGTCGCTCCGCCGCGCGGGCGCCCCCGCGGTACTCCCGTTCGCCTTGGCCACTCCGGCCTGAGACTAGGCCGGGGGCTCTTCGTCCAGGTCCACGTCGTCGCGGTCGGCCCATTCGACGAGCTCGGACAGGTCGAAGACCGCGTCGTCGATACCGGCGTGCAGATCACCGAGGCGGCGGTAGCGTTCCGGCACCGTGGCGATGGTGAAGTCCCGGGGATGGATATCGGGGATCTCGTCCCAGCGCACCGGGGTGGATACGGTGGCGGCGGGATCACCGCGCACCGAGTAGGCGGCGGCGATGGTGTGGTCGCGGGCGTTCTGGTTGTAGTCGATGAACAGTTGTTCCGGGTCGCGGTCGCGCCGCCACCAGGTGGTGGTCACCTCGTCGGGCAGGCGGCGGCGGACTTCCTCGGCGAAGGCCAGCGCCGCCCGCCGCACCTGGTGGAAGCCGTGATCGGGTGCGATCCGGACGTAGACGTGCAATCCCGCGCCGCCGGAGGTCTTCGGCCAGCCCACCGCCCCGAGTTCGTCCAGCACCTCGTGCACCACCCCGGCCGCCCGCTGCACCCGCGACCAGGGGCAGTCCGGCATCGGATCCAGGTCGATGCGCCACTCGTCCGGGCGTTCGGTATCGGCCCGGCGGGAGTTCCACGGATGGAATTCGATCGTGGCCATCTGCACCGCCCAGATCACCTCGGCCAGTTCCCGCACGCAGAGTTCGTCGGCGTATCGGTCGTAGCGGGGGAAGTGGACCCGCACGGTGGACACCCAGTCCGGTGCGCCCGCCGGCAGCCGCTTCTGGTGCACCTTGCCGCCGGGCAGGCCTTTGGGGAAGCGGTGCAGCATGCACGGCCGGTCCCGGAGCGCGTTGACGATACCGTCGCCGACGCTCAGGTAGTACTGGACCAGGTCCAGCTTGGTCGCCCCGGTTTCCGGGAAGTACACCCGGTCGGGGCTGGAGATTCGTACCTGCCGGTCTCCGACCGTCAGCTCTATCGCCGCCCCCGCGTTATCGCTCATGGTCCCGACGATAACGGCCGGTGCGCGATCCGGGCGGCCGATGCGGCACCGTTCGCGGCGGTCCGGATTCCGTCGCGGCCCCGGACCGGGGACGGCCGCCCGGTGCGTAGCGCGAGGTCGCCGCGGGCTACGGCGAGTTGCCGCTCACCGGTGATCGGTTCGGGCGGGGGAGCTTTCGCTTTCGCGCGGGGACGCGCTACCGGCGATCAAGCTGCCGAGCAGGGACAGCGACCGTTCCGCCGCCGACCCCGGTTCCGGGTGGTAGACGACGAGTGTCTGTCCGGGCGCGCCGTTCACGGTGAAGATCTCGTAGGACAGTGTCAGCTCGCCGACCATCTCGTTGTGGAAGCGTTTCGCCCCGGCCGTTTTCGCCCGCACATCATGGCGCGCCCACAGCCGGCGGAATTCCTCGCTTTTCAGTGACAGCTCACCCACCAGTTCGGTCAGCCGCGGGTCGTCGAGGTCCGGACCGGCGGTGGCCCGCAGGCTCGCCACCGTCTCCGCCGCGATCTTCGGCCATTCCGGGTAGACCTCTCGCGCCCGGGGGTCGAGAAAGATCATCCGTACCTGATTGACACCGGGCACCGAGCATGCGTTCACCGCGGCGGCGAGCGGATTCGCCGCCAGAACGTCCAGATACCGGCCCAGCACGACCGCCGGGGTGTGCGGCCAGGCATTCATCAGCCGGACGAGCCCCTCGGACACCCGTTCCGGCCGTCGCGGCGCCTTCGGGCGGGTGGCCGCGGGCCGGGCGAGTTCCCGCAGATGTGCCGTACCCTCCTCGTCGAGCGAGAACACCCGTGCCAGGGCGGTGACGACCTGTTCGGACGGATGCCTGTCCCGTCCCTGCTCCAACCGTATGTAGTAGTCGGCGCTCACCCCGGCGAGCAGCGCGATCTCCTCGCGCCGCAGCCCGGGGACCCGCCGTTGCCCACCCGCCGGCAGACCGAAATCCTCGGGCCGGACCAGTTCGCGGCGGGCGCGCAGGAAAGCGCCCAGCTGATTCTCGGTGTGCATGATCCGAGGGTAGGGGAGATCGGTCCGCCTCGGGTGGCCCCGCTACTACCAGGAAGTCCGCGACCTGGCAGGTCCGCGCCGCGACACCGAATGTTGTGGACATGACGAACAATGATCTGAACGGACGGGTAGCGGTGATCACCGGAGCTTCGAGCGGGATCGGGGCCGCCACCGCCCGGCGCCTCGCCGCCGGCGGGGCGAAGGTGGCGCTGCTGGGCCGGCGCAAGGAGCGCATCGCCGAGCTGGCCGCCGAGATCGGTGGGGACGCGCTGGCGGTCGTGGCCGATGTGGGGGATCGCGCGTCGGTGCGCGACGCCGCCGCCACGGTGCGGGCGGCGTTCGGTCCGGTGGACCTGGTGGTGGCCAACGCGGGGGTGATGCTCGGCGCGCCTTTCGAATCCGCCGATATGGACGAATGGGATCGGATGGTCGGCACCAATGTCACCGGTCTGCTCTACACGGCCCGCGCCTTCGTCGACGACCTGCTCGCGGCGGCCGGGTCGGGGCGCCGCGCCGATCTGGTGCTGGTGGGGTCGATCGGTGGGCATACCGTGTTCCCCGAGTACGGCGTCTACACCGCGACCAAGGCCGCGGTCGCGCACCTGACCCGCAACCTGCGCGGGGAGTTCGGGCCGCGCGGGGTGCGCGTGAAGAACATCGAACCGGGTTTCGTGAACACCGAGTTGGGTTCCGATATGCGGGATGCGGGACAGCAGGCCCAGCTGTCCCGGTGGCGGTCGGAGATCACCATCCTGGAACCCGAAGATATCGCCGAGGCGATCGCGTTCGCCACCGCGGTACCCGCGCGGCTGAACGTGGCCGAGTTGATCCTGGTGCCGACCCAGCAGGGCTGAACTTGCCGGTTGCCCGCGGTCCGGTGTCGCGCCGGACACCGGACCGCCGTGCCGCGGCCGGTGTCCGACCGGCCATCGGCCGCTGTGTTTCTCACCGCGTGACGGCGACAGGTTGCGCGACCGAGTCGTCGCGGTCCGGGCGCCGGGTGGGCAGTGTGTTCGAAACCCACAGGGCGAGCAGGAAATACACGATCTGCTCCGGAATCCGGAACCACAGCGGGGTCGCGGGGTCACCGTTGAGCGGGATCTCTTCCAGCGCCGCGTGGATGTTCGCGGGGGTCATCACCACGAGCAGAGCGGCGAGTATCGGGCCCGCCCAGCGGCGGGTCGCGGTGACGACCAGGCCCGCCGCGCCGGCCAGTTCCAGTACGCCCGTCGCGTAGACCGCGAAATCCGGGAACGGGATGGCGGAGGGCACCATCGCCACCAGCTCGTTGTGGCTGGGCATCACGGTGACGGAGTCGGGCGCGAAATGGGCGAGTCCGGTCATGGTGAACAGGAAGGCCAGGCCGTGGGCCGCGCTGACCCGCCAGGTGCCGAACCGGCGGATGCCGAGTCGGCCGAGCAGGCGCAGGACCAGGGTGGGGACCACGAAGAGCATGAGGGTGTCGAACACGGCTTCCTCCGAGGACGAGAGCTGGATGGTCCGGGTGGACCGGGCGAAATTTGTTGTTATCGACTGATAACAACAAAGGGTATGCATCGACTGATAACTAGTCAAGTGATTGCCGGCCATGCCTCTGCGGCACCGGGTACCGGCCGCCGACTCCGTATCCGTCGACGGCCGATCGGTGGACGGGCCCGGTGGAATCGCCCCGGAGGTGGGGCGGGGCCGCCTGCGACGGTGCCGGGCTCGCGACGAGAATGAGCACGCGCGAAGCCCGTACCGACCGTCCGGAGGAGGAGTGATGACCGATCAGCTGGAACAGCGCGTTGTAGCGCGTATCGCGCGGCCGGGCGAGCGGCTCGTCGCACGGAGCCGGCGAACCGTACTCGCCTCGCTGGTCGCACTGGTGGTGACACCCGTGGCGTTCGGTATAGCAGCGAACGGCGCCGTCCTCACCGGTCGGTGGTGGGATACCACCGACCGGTGGCTCGCTCCCGCGCAGTCGGTACTCGGTGCGGTGATGCTCCTGGGGGTCGCCGGGCTGGCGGTCCACGCGCCCGTAGCGGTGATGCTCGCGGGACTGATCTGGGGGATCGTTCCCGCCGCCGTGCAGATCGCGGCCCCACAGAACACCTATCGCCTGATCTCCGCGATACCGGGCCTGCCCGCGGACCTCGACCGTGCCCTGCACAGCTGGCTGTCGGGCGGTGTGGTGCTCCTCGTCGGCGTCCTGCTCTTCGGCGCCGGATGTGCGGCCGCCCTGCGCCGGCGGTCGGCCGGATAGCGCGGCCGTTCTCGTCCCGCCCTCGGCCGCGGAGATTCCGGCTCGGACGCGCGGCCGGGCGGGCGAGCGTGGGCCGGGAAAGCTCCCGGCCCACCGTTCAGCCCTTCACGCAGAGCACCTGACGCAGGGTCGCCACCACATCGACCAGATCGCGCTGGGCCTCGATCACCTCGTCGATGTTCTTGTACGCGGCCGGGATCTCGTCCACCACCCCCGCGTCCTTACGCGATTCCACGCCTTCGGTCTGGGCGATCAGATCGGCCACGCTGAACTGCCGCTTGGCCGCATTACGGCTCATCCGCCGGCCCGCCCCGTGCGAGGCGGAGCAGAACGACGCCGGATTGCCCTTACCGCGCACCACATAGGAGCGGGTGCCCATGGACCCCGGGATGAGCGCCATATCGCCCGCACCCGCCCGCACGGCACCCTTACGGGTCACCAGCATGGGGACGCCGTCGATCGTCTCCTCCGCCACATAGTTGTGGTGGCAGCTGATCGGCGTATCGAACCGGACCTCCCGGGTCGGGAACTGCTCGCGCACCGCCTGGCACACCAGCGCCAGCATCACCGCCCGGTTGCGGGCCGCGTACTCCTGCGCCCAGGTCAGGTCGTGCCGGTAGGCGGCCATTTCCGGGGTATTCGCCAGGAACACCGCCAGGTCGCGGTCCACCAGGTTCCGGTTGTGCGGCAGTGTGCGGGCCACCGCCATATGCCGCTCGGCGATTTCCTTGCCGATATTGCGGCTGCCCGAATGCAGCAGGATCCACACCTGCTCGTCCTGATCCAGGCACACCTCGATGAAGTGGTTACCACCGCCCAGCGAACCCATCTGCTTGTGCGCCTTGGATTCGCGCGGGGCCACCGCGTCGTCGAGATCACCGAATGCCGACCAGAACCGCTCCCAGCCGGTGCGCAGGGTAGCCGTGGCGACCCCGGACGGGCCGGGCGCCAGCTTGTTCACGGCGACCGGATGGTCGTGCGCGGCGAAGCCGACCGGTACCGCCGCCTCGATGGCCGAACGCAGCGCACGCAGATCGTCGGGGAGATCGGCGGCGGTCAGATCGGTGCGCACGCTCTCCATCCCGCAGCCGATGTCCACCCCGACCGCCGCGGGGGCGACCGCGTCGCGCATGGCGATCACCGAACCGACCGTGGCGCCCTTCCCGAGGTGCACATCCGGCATGACCCGGACACCGTGGACCCATTCCAGCCGGGCGATATTGCGCAGCTGTTGCAGCGCCTGCGGCTCGATCTCGTCTTCGGATGCCCACATCAACGTCCGTGCCCGGGTACCGGACAGCTCGACGGGAAACATTGTCTCGATCCTTCCGATCGGTGGCGGACCGGTATCCGCCTCCGTAATTCACGGTAGGCCGGGACGGCGCGCGCGGCACCCGAATATTTCCGTGGCCCACGCGGGCGTTGTGCCGGACAGCACCCCGCTCAGCGGGCGGCCGCGGCCTCGATATCGGGACGCCACGGGATGGACGCGCTCGCTCCGAGCGCGGTGGTCGCCAGCGCGCCCGCGGCGCAGGCGAAACGCAGCGCCGCGGCGGGACCCGCCGACCACCGCACGGCCAGGGCGCCGGTGAAGGTATCACCCGCCCCGGTGGTGTCCACGACCTCGACCGCGGGGCCCGTGACGGTCGTGGCGGCACCGTCGGGCCCGCGGTGGCGCGCGCCGTCCGCGCCGAGCGTGACCACCAGATGCGGTACCACGTCGAGGGCGGTACCCAGCTGCGCGGCTTCGCCCGCATTGACCACCGCGATATCCACCTCGGCCAGCAGCTCGGCCGGCAGGTGCCGCGCCGGCGACGGATTGAGCATCACCGTGGTGCCGTGCGCGCGGGCCTGCCGGATCGCGGCGGCGATCGTCGGAATCGGTATCTCGAGCTGGCAGAGCAGGATATCCGCGGCGGCGACGGCAGCACGGTCGGCGGGCAGTAGTTCGTCCATCCGGGTGTTGGCGCCGCCGACCACGATGATCGTGTTCTCACCGGCGTCGTCGACGACGATCGAGGCGATTCCGCTCGGCCCGTCCACCGTGCGCAATCCGGTGGTG
Source organism: Nocardia sp. X0981 (assembly GCF_977089955.1). Classification (NCBI taxonomy): domain Bacteria; kingdom Bacillati; phylum Actinomycetota; class Actinomycetes; order Mycobacteriales; family Nocardiaceae; genus Nocardia; species Nocardia sp. X0981. Next base: position 2,985,339 of record NZ_OZ372435.1, read on the forward strand.
TCCACCCCGGATTCGGTCAGCACGGTACGCAGGGGCGGGGCGAACACATCGGTGCCGATGGCGCCCAGGAACATCACCTGTCCGCCCGCCCGGCTCGCCGCGACGGCCTGATTGGCACCCTTCCCGCCGGGCACCATGGTGAAGCCGCGCCCGAGCACCGTCTCACCGGGTTCGGGACGCCGGCCGGTGGTGGTCACCAGGTCCATGTTGATACTGCCGAGCACGGCGATCAGCGGAGTGGTCACAGGGGAGAACCTAGCGCGCACCAGCGCGTGAAATCCGGTTTTCCCGGTGCGTAGGCTGTACACCATGACGGCAGAGACCACCGCTGAGTTCGATATGCGCGAGGCAGTGCACGAGGCCGCGCGCAAGGCCCGGGTCGCTTCCCGGGTGCTCGCGCAGCTCACCACGGATCGCAAGAACGAGGCCCTGCACGCCGCCGCGGACGCCCTGCTCGCCGCCGCGGACACCGTTCTGGCGGCCAACGGCGAGGATCTGATCGCGGCGAAGACCGCCGGAACCGAGGATTCGCTGCTGGACCGCCTGCGGCTCACCAAGGATCGCATCGATGGGATCGCCTCCGGACTGCGTCAGGTGGCCGGGCTGCCGGATCCGGTGGGTGTGGTGGAACGCGGTTCCACACTGCCCAACGGTTTGGAGATCCGGCAGGTCCGGGTGCCGCTCGGGGTGGTCGGCATGGTGTACGAGGCCCGGCCCAACGTTACGGTCGACGCCTTCGGTCTCGCGCTGAAATCGGGGAATGCCGCACTGCTGCGCGGATCCTCCTCGGCGGCCCGCTCGAACGCGGCGCTGGTGACGGTGCTGCGGGAGGCCCTCACGGAGGTGGGACTCCCGGCCGACGCCGTGCAGTTGTTGCCCAGCGAGGACCGCTCCAGCGTGACCCATCTCATCCAGGCCCGGGGTCTGGTGGATGTGGTCATCCCGCGCGGCGGCGCCGGGCTCATCAACGCGGTGGTGCGCGACGCCCAGGTCCCCACCATCGAGACCGGTACCGGTAACTGCCACGTCTACGTGCACTCCGGCGCCGATCTGGATATGGCCGAGCAGATCCTGATCAACGCCAAGACCCGTCGGCCCAGCGTGTGCAATGCCGCGGAAACGGTACTGATCGACGCGGCCATCGCCGATACCGCGCTGCCGCGGCTGAGCAAGGCCCTCGCCGACAAGGGGGTCACCCTGCACGGTGAGCTCGACGGAATGGTGCCGGCCACCGACGAGGACTGGGGCGCGGAGTACCTGACCCTGGATATCGCGGTGAAGGTGGTCGACGATCTCGACGCCGCCGTCGAGCACATCAACACCTGGGGTACCGGGCATACCGAGGCCATCGTCACCGGTGAGCTCGCCGCCGCCGACGAATTCGCCAACCGGGTCGACGCCGCCGCCGTCATGGTGAACGCCTCCACCGCCTTCACCGACGGGGAACAGTTCGGCTTCGGCGCCGAAATCGGCATCTCCACGCAGAAATTGCATGCCCGCGGGCCCATGGGCCTGCCGGAGCTCACCTCGTCGAAATGGGTGGTCCGCGGCTCGGGGCAGATTCGGCCCGCCTGACCGTCACCGGGCGCCGCTGCTCCCGGCGGCGCCCGGTATCGCCGTCTCCGATACCGGCCCAGGTGCACGACGCCGGCGCGTGATCGCCCGGTAGCGTGGACGGCAGAGTTCGACGGAAGGACGGCCCATGGAGCCCGCGAGTTCCCCCACCCCGCCGGTTCAGGAGCCGATCTTCGGGTCGGTCGACGAGGTGGTGCGCCGCCTCGCCGATACCGGATATCTGGCGGACAAGGCCACCGCCACCTCGGTCTTCCTGGCCGATCGCCTCGGCAAACCGCTGCTCATCGAGGGGCCGGCGGGTGTCGGCAAAACCGAACTGGCCCGGGCGGTCGCGCAGACCGCGGGCGCGGAGCTGGTGCGGTTGCAGTGCTACGAGGGGGTGGACGAGGCCCGCGCCCTCTACGAGTGGAACCACGCCAAGCAGATCCTGCGGATCCAGGCCGCGAGTGAGAACGATTGGGCCGAGACGAAGGCCGATGTGTTCACCGACGAGTTCCTGCTGTCGCGTCCGCTGCTCACCGCGATCCGGCGCACCGATCCGACGGTGCTGCTCATCGACGAAACCGATAAGGCCGATGTCGAGATCGAGGGGCTGCTGCTTGAGGTGCTGAGCGATTTCGCGGTGACCGTACCCGAACTGGGCACCATCACCGCCACCCGCCGGCCGTTCGTCGTCCTCACCTCCAATGCCACCCGGGAGCTCTCGGAGGCGCTCAAACGACGCTGCCTGTACCTGCACCTGGACTTTCCGGACGAAGAGCTGGAACGGCGGATCCTGGCCGCCCGGGTACCGGAGTTGCCGCAGGCCGTGGCCGGCCGGCTGGTGCGGATCGTGCACGTACTGCGCGGTATGCAGCTCAAGAAACTGCCGTCGGTCGCCGAGTCGATCGACTGGGCGCGCACCCTGCTCGCCCTCGGCCACACCGATCTCGACGACGCCACCGTGCGCGAAACCCTCGGGGTCGTGCTCAAACATCGCAGCGACCACCAGCGGGCGCTGGCCGAACTGAAACCGGTCTGACCGTGGCATCCGGCGAAGAGAAACCGCTCGCGCCGCACGGCCTGCCGGGACATCTGGTGGGGTTCGTGGCGGCGCTACGGGCCCGCGGTATCCCGGTGGGGCCCTCGGAGACGGTCGACGCCGGCCGGGTGCTGTCGGTGCTGGACCTGGCGGACCGGGAAGTGGTGCGCGAGGGGCTGGCCTGCGCCCTGCTGCGCCGGACCACCCATCGCGCCACCTACGACGGGCTCTTCGATCTGTGGTTCCCCCTCGCGATCGGGAAACGCGACGCGGCCGCGGAGATCGAACTTCCGTACCGGTCCGACGGGCGCCTCGACGTACCCGAATTGCGCAGGATGCTGGCCGAGATGCTGGCGGACGAGGGGTCCGGTGCCCAGCAGGCGCTCATGGCGGCCCAGCTGGTGGAACAGCTGGGCCGGTACCAGTCGGCGCGCGGCCCGTCCTTCTCCGCGTATCAGGCGCTCAAGGAAGTGCAGCCGCAGACGCTGCTGGCCCAGATCCTGGCCGGTATGGCCACGCCGGAGATGAGTGATTTCGAGACCGAGATCGCGCGCCGGGCCGCCCGCACCCGGATCGAGAACTTCCGCCGGATGGTGGAGGCCGAGACCCGGCGGCGGGTGGCCGAACGGATCGGCCGGGAACGGGTCGCCACCTACGGGGTGGCCCGGCAGGCCGAAGAGGTGGATTTCCTGCGGGCCTCACAGGCCGAACTGGCCGAACTGCGGCGCGGGACGCAACGGCTGGCGCGGATATTGGCTTCCCGGCTGGCGGTCCGGCGCCGGCATGCCCGGCGCGGGGAGATCGACCTGCGCAAGACGCTGCGCCGATCCATGTCCACCGGAGGGGTGCCGATCGACCTGGTGCACCGCAAACCCCGGCCGAGTCGTCCCGAACTGGTGCTGCTGTGTGATGTGTCCGGTTCGGTCGCGGGGTTCAGCAATTTCACCCTGCTGCTGGTGAGCGCGCTGCGCGAACAGTTCTCGAAGGTGCGGATCTTCGCCTTCGTGGACCGCACCGACGAGGTGACGCGGTTCTTCGATCCGCACACCCAGCCGGACGAGGCCATGCAGCGGATCTTCGGTGAGGCCGATATCACCGGTGTCACCGGCCACTCCGACTACGGCAGCGCGCTGACCAGCTTCGCCGAGGAGTTCCCCGACGCGGTCACCAGCCGCAGCTCCCTGCTCATCCTGGGCGATGCCCGCACCAACTACCGGGATCCCGAACTCGCGACCCTCGGCGAGCTGGTCGGCACGGCGAAGCACGCGCACTGGCTGAACCCGGAGCCGCGCACGAACTGGGGTTCCGGTGACTCCGCGGCCGATCGTTACCAGCAGGTCATCGAGATGCACGAATGCCGGTCCGCCGCTCAGCTCACCGCCGTCGTGTCCCGGTTGCTACCGGTCTGAGCGGGACCGCTCGCGAACCCACCGTTAAGCTCGACACTCATGCGTGGAACAGGCCGGGGCGGACCCAAGCTGGGGGTGATGGGCGGCACCTTCGATCCCATCCACCACGGGCATCTGGTCGCGGCCAGTGAGGTCGCGCACCGATTCGACCTCGACGAGGTGATCTTCGTCCCCACAGGGGAGCCGTGGCAGAAGGCCGGCCGGCAGGTCAGCCCGGCCGAGGACCGGTACCTGATGACGGTGATCGCCACCGCGTCCAATCCGCGGTTCTCGGTGAGCCGGGCCGATGTCGACCGGCACAAGGTCACCTATACGGTCGACACCCTGCGGGATCTGCACGCCCAGTATCCGGGTGCCGAGCTCTACTTCATCACCGGGGCCGACGCGCTGGCCAGCATCCTCACCTGGCAGGATTGGGCGGAACTGTTCGAGCTGGCGAAATTCGTCGGCGTCAGCCGGCCGGGGTACGAGCTGAACATCGATCATCTCGCCGAACATCTGCGGGATATGCCCGCCGACGCGGTCACGATGATCGAGGTCCCCGCGCTGGCCATATCGTCGAGCGAATGCCGCCGCCGCGCGGCCGAGGGGCGGCCCGTGTGGTACCTCGTCCCGGACGGGGTCGTGCAATACATATCGAAGCGGCACCTCTACGTGCCCGCACAAGCAGAAGGTGAGAACGGCGTGACGGAGGCTACGAAATGACCGCGTCCCCCGAAGCGGTGCGGATGGCGACCGTCGCCGCCCTGGCCGCGGACGAGAAGCTGGCCGCCGATGTGGTCGTGCTCGACGTTTCCGAGCAGCTGGTGATCACCGATTGTTTCGTGATCGCCTCGGCGCCGAACGAGCGCCAGGTGAACGCCATCGTCGATAATGTCGAAGAGAAACTGCGTGCGGCCGGTCACAAACCGGTACGCCGGGAAGGGACCCGCGAGGGCCGCTGGGCGCTCTTGGACTATGTCGATGTGGTGGTGCACATCCAGCACAACGACGAACGAAATTTCTATGCGCTGGAACGACTGTGGAAAGACTGCCCCGTCGTTGCGGTGGAGGGGATCGGTGCGCCACCGGCCGCCGGAGAAGAAAGTGCTGGAGAAACCGAGTGACACGAAAAACCGGTGTGCGCACCCTGATCCTGTTGCGCCACGGGCAGACCGAGTGGAACGCCAACGACCGGATGCAGGGGCAGATCGATACCGATCTCACCGATCTGGGCCGGCGGCAGGCCAAGGAAGCCGCGCGGGAACTGGTGTCCCACAAGGCCGTAGCGCTGCTCTCGTCCGACCTGAAACGCGCCTATGACACCGCGCTCGCGCTGGCCGAGCACTCCGGTCTCGAGGTGGTCCGGGAGCCGCGGTTGCGGGAGACCCACCTCGGCGACTGGCAGGGGATGGGCGATGTCGAGGTGGATTCGCTCTACCCGGGTGCCCGCCTGGAATGGCGGATGGACGCCACCTTCACTCCGCCCAACGGCGAGTCCAAGCTCGAGGTCGGGGCCCGCGCGTTGCCGGTGGTACAGGAACTCTTCGTCGAGCGGCAGGATTGGCCCGGCGCCACTATTATTCTCGTGGCGCACGGCGGGCTGATCGCCGCGCTCACGGCCGCACTGCTCGACCTGCCGCCTCAGAACTGGCCGGCCCTCGGTGGCCTGGCCAACGCCAGCTGGGTGCAGCTGAGCAGCCACGGTCCGAGCATCGAGAAGCCCGGCTGGCGTCTCGATGTGTGGAACGCAGCGGCGAAAGTAGCTCCCGATGTCATCTGAAGACCTGAACCGGCAGATTCCCGACGAACTGTTCCGGAAGGTATCCGCGAAACCGGAACGTACCCTGCCGGACGCTCTGTTCGGTCCAGCGCCGGAGCAGGAGGCGTCCGAGGACACCGAACCCGCCGACGAGGGCGACGTTCGGAAGGCCGTCTGACAACCAGGAGGATTTCGCAGTGACAGCCACGTCGGACCGGGCGAGCACACCGGATTCCGGAACGGAGCCGCGATCGGCCGGAGCGGGTGCCCCGGCCGGGTCGGACGTGGAAAGCGCCGAGAACCCCGCCGGGGGGTGCCGCGCCGAAGGTTCCGAAGGAGCGGAATCGGAGCCGGAACCGGCGCGGCGGCCCGTGCTGCTGGTGATCGCCGATTCCCTCTCCTATTTCGGCCCGAAAGGTGGCCTGCCCGCCGATCATCCGCGGATCTGGCCGAATCTGGTGGCGGCCGAACTGGATTGGGAGGTGGAGCTGGTCGCCCGGATCGGCTGGACCTGCCGGGACGCCTACTGGGCCCTGATCGGCGACCCGCGCGTCTGGGCGGCCGTACCGCACGCGGGCGCGGTGGTTTTCGCGGTGGGCGGTATGGACTCGCTGCCCTCACCGTTGCCCACCGCGTTGCGCGAACTCATCCGCTACATCCGGCCGCCGGCACTGCGGCGGGTCGTGCGCTCGGCCTACCAGTGGATCCAGCCCAGGGCCGCCAAACTCGGCCGGCCGGTGGCGCTGCCGCCCGAGGTGAGCGTGGACTATCTGGAGCAGTGCCGCACCGCGCTCGCGCAGTTGCGGCCCGAACTGCCCGTGGTGGCGGTGCTGCCGTCGGTGCACGACTGCGCGGCCTACGGCCGGGTGCACAGCGGCCGCGAACCGGCCGTACGCGCGCTCGAGGCATGGTCGGCGCGGACCGGTGTACCTCTCGTGGACCTGAAGGCGGCCGTGCGCGACGATATCTTTTCCGGCGCCGCCAATCCCGACGGTATCCACTGGGGCTGGGCCGGGCATGCCGAGGTCGCTCGCGCGATGCTGAAGACCCTGCACGAGGCCGGGTGAGACGTGGCGGTCGTGGTCGTCACCGATTCGTCCGCCGGCCTGCCCGCGGAACTGCTCGCGGAGTCGGGTATCGAGGTGGTGCCCCTGCACGTCCTCGTGGGCGACCGGGATGTCCGGGAGGGCGTCGACGAACTGGCCATCGACTACGGCGCGGATACCGTCACCACCTCCGCGCCCTCGCCGGGCGAACTCCGCCGAGCCTATACCGCGGCGCTGGAACGCAGTGGCGGCGACGGGGTGCTGGCGGTACATCTGTCCCGGCAGTTGTCGGCGACCTGGGAAGCCGGTCGCCAGGCCGTCCGGGAGATGGACGCCGGTTCGGCGGTGCGGGTGGTGGATTCCCTCGGCGCGGGGCTGGCGACCGGTTTCCCGGCTCTGGCCGCCGCCCGGTGTGCCGCGGCCGGGGGCGAACTGGAAGAGGTGTACCGGGCGGCGGTCACCGCGGCCGACGGCGCGCGCACCTACATCCTGGTGAACCGCACCGAACAACTCCGGCGCGGCGGCCGGCTCGATACGGCGACCGGTTTCTTCGGTAGCGAACTGGTGAGCAAACCGATTCTGCAGCTCGTTCGGGGACGGCTGGAGCTGCGGGAGAAGGTACGCACCCGGTCGAAGGCGGTCGCGAAACTGGTGGCGGCGGCCGTGGCGGACGCCGGGTCCGGCGAGGTGGCGCTCGGAGTGCAGCATCTGGGCGCGGCCGATATCGCCGAGTCCGTGAAAGCCCAACTGCGGGAAAGTATCCCGGGTGCTGGGGAGATCGTCACCGCCGAATTCGGGCCGGCTCTCGGGGTCCACCTCGGTATCGGTGCCGTCGGCGTGCTGGTACTACCCGGCGGCTGCGGCTGAGCCCAGCGGGCGTCGTCGTGCCCGGTTGGTTGTCCACAGGGGCCCCTTTTCCACAGGTTTGTCGTGAGGCCAGTTCGGCGCGGATACCCACCGCTCGTGCGGGCTTAGCGTCGCGGGCATGGCACGACAAGACGAGCGCGAACGGATACGCAGGCAACTGGGTGGGCAGCTCGAGGAAACACCGGCCGCCGGCACCGGGCGCGGTCCGCAGTGGCCGGAGCCCGCGCACACCGGCGAGACCGGCCCGGTCCGCATCCCGCACTGGCTCGACGAGGAGGCCGAACCGCTCACCTGGCGGGAACGCCTGATACCGGAGCGGTTCCGCGGCGCCCGCCTGGATACCGGCCGGCGCGCGGTGCTGACCATGGCGGCCGTAGGCCTGCTCACCGCCCTGATCACCACGGTGGTCGTGCTGTGGGAACGCCCCGTCACGCAGCCCGTGCCACCGTTGCCCGCCGCGTATCCGGCCGCCCTGCCGTCCGGTTCCGGCGAGGCCGCGGTACCGGCGGATCCGGTTCCCGCTCCGGCACCACCCGCCGAACTGGTGGTGAGCGTGGTCGGTCTGGTGCGCAATCCCGGCCTGGTGCGCCTGCCACCGGGTTCCCGGGTGGCGGATGCCATCACCGCCGCGGGCGGAACGACCGCGGGCGCCGACCCGACCGGTCTCAACCTGGCCCAGCGGCTCGCCGACGGCGATCAGGTGCGCGTAGGCGCCGCCGATGCCGGCGCACCACCCGCCGGTAGCGCGACGGTCAGCGGTGGCGGGGCCCCGGCGGCCGCGCCGGGAGCTGGGGTCGCGGGGCGCCCGGCCGGCGCACCGGTGAACCTGAACATCGCCACCGAATCCGATCTCGACGCCCTGCCCGGGGTGGGTCCGGTCACGGCGAAGGCGATCATCGCCTGGCGCGCGACCAACGGGCGGTTCACGGAGGTGGAACAACTCGGCGAAGTGGACGGCATCGGCCCGGCTCGGCTGGCGCGGTTGCGCGAGTTGGTGACGATATGACCGTGCCGATCGACGGTTCCACCGGCCTACCACGGCACGGCCGATACCACCGGCTCCGCCGGTCACTCGGCTGCGCACCGGGCCGCCGGGTGCGCCGGTGAGCGGTGTGCGCCGTACGGAAGTTCTGGAACCGGTGGCCGGTCCGGACCGGGCCCGTACGGTACTGGACGCGCGATTACTTCCCGGTGGCCTGACCTGCTGGCTGGTGACGATCCTGGCGGTGGGCGCGGGGTGGTTCACCGGGGTGCTGGTCGCCCTCGGGCTGGTGGTGGTGGCCTTCGTCTGCTGGGCGCTGCTGTGGACCGGGGTCGCGCATCGCAGTGAACGGCGCCGGGCCGTCGCCATGGCGGTGCTGGGGGCCGCTCTCCTGGGTGCGGCCTTCGCGTCGGCGGCGGCCTGGCGGGAACACCAGGTGAGCGTCCACCCGCTGCGCGCGGTGCCGGCCGCGGCCACGGTACAGGTGGTGGCGGAACCGGTGGACGATCCGAAACCCGTGCGCAGCAGCGGTTCCGGGCCCGGTCGGCTCTGGGTGCTACGGGCGGAGCTACGGGAGTACCGGTATCGCGACCGGACCGTGCGCGCGGGCGGGCGGGTGGTCGTTCTCGGTACCGGGCAGCAGTGGGGTGCTCTGCTGCCCGGGCAGGCGATCGAATTCCGGGCCCGGCCCGTGCCGCCGCAGCAGCGCGACCTGACGGTGGTCGCGTTGCGGCCCGTCGGCCCGCCACAGGTCGCCGGCCCGCTGCCGTGGTGGCAGGCGGCGGCCGCGGCGGTACGCTCCGATCTGTCCGGGGCCGCCGCGGCCGTGCTCGCTACGGAGCCGGCGGGGCTGCTGCCCGCGCTGGTGGTCGGTGATACGTCGGCCCTCCCCGATCGGGTCCGCGACGAGTTCGCCGCCGCCGGACTCCAGCACCTCACGGTGGTCAGCGGCGCGAATTTCAGCATTGTGCTCACGGTGGTTCTCGCGACCACCCGTCTGCTCACCGTCGGCCCCCGGCTGTCGGTGCTGTTCGCCGCGGTGGCGCTGGTGTCGTTCGTGATCATCGCCCGTCCCGATCCCAGCGTGCTGCGCGCCGCCGCCATGGGCGCGGTCACCCTGCTGGCCGTGCTGACCGGTCGCCGTAAACAAGCTCTACCCGCCCTCTGCGCGGCCGTTATCGGGCTGCTCGCCGTTTGGCCGGCCCTGGCCGTCGAGGCCGGATTCGCCCTGTCGGTGCTGGCCACCGGCGCCCTGCTACTGCTCGCGCCCAGCTGGGCCGATCACCTCCGGGGCCGCGGTTGGTGGCGCCTGCCCGCCGAACTGGTCGCCGTCGCCGCTGCGGCCTTCGTGGTCACCGTCCCGCTCACCGTCGCCCTCTCCGGCAAGCTCAGTCTGGTATCGGTGGCCGCGAATATCCTCGTGGCGCCGGTTGTCGCCCCGATCACGATCCTCGGTGCCGCTGCCGCCGCGGCGGCTCCCTGGCGGGACGCACTCGCCGAATTGATCCTGCGTTGCGCGGCGCCGCCGCTGTGGTGGTTGCTGACCGTGGCCGCGGAGGCCGCCGCGATTCCGGGTGCGGTGATCACCGTCCCCGGTGGTACGGCGGGCGGGTTGTCGGCCGCGGTGATCGTTGCCCTCGGCATCTGCGCCCTGCGCGCCCGCTGGTTCCGGCGGTTCGCGCTGGCCGTCGCGCTGGGTGTGCTCACCGCTCAGCTACCGCTTGCGCTCTTGCCGCTCGGCTGAATCACCACCGCCCGTGGCCGGGTGGTCGTATCGAGCCACGGAAAGGTGCGATGCCACCGTGGTTCCCGGAGCCGGGTTTCCGGGATATCCCAGTCCGAGGATGCCGCTCAGGTCGCGGAGGCATTCCTCGTAGACGGGTTCGAGGTCGGAGTAGGCGAAGTCCAGCTGGTGCAGAACCTCCATGCACAGCAGGCCGTACAGCCGGATCCAGCAGGACAGGAAGATATGGGCGGCCTCCGGCGGCAGCCGGCCCTCGATGGTGGCCGAGTAGGCGGCGAGCTGTTCGCGTAACGAGGCGGGTAGCTCGGCCGGATCGGGTACCGGGAACGGCTGGGTCCGCCACAGCTCGACCGTGAGATCCAGCAGGATCTCTTCGAACCGCCGTCCCGCGCGGTGGCGTTCGGAACCGGGGTTGCGGTTCGTGGGGCTGATCGGGCCCGCGAAGATCCAGCCGAACTCGGCCGGGTGGGCGACCGCCCAGCCACGCATGGCCCGGCAGACCGCCAGTATCCGTTCGCCGACCGGCGCGTCGGCCCGAGCGTCGCGGGCCTGCTCCATCGCGGCGGCCAGTTCGCCGAAGAAATCCGCGGTCACGGCGCCGACCAGCGCGTCGTGACCCGAGTAGTAGTGATACAGGGCCGGGCCGCTCATCCCGACCCGTCTGGCCACGGCATTGATGGTCACCGCGGCCGGACCCTCCTCGACCAGGAGTGCGCGTACCGCCTCGTGGATCTCTCCCAAGGTGGCCTTGCGCAGTCTTTCGCGTCTTCCACCGGCTCCTGTCGACATCGTCACCCTTCTGCTCGTAGCGCCACTCATTGACACTTTAGACCCTTTATGGTTCCTTAATGGCATTAAGAAAACCTAGAGAGAATAGGAGACCGGAATGGCGGATTGGTGGTGGGTTCCACCGGTGCTCGTGCTGGTGGTGACGGCTGTGTGGTGGCGTCGGTCCAGGACCGCGCATATGCGCCGGGCCGCCGGAACGGGTGATAAGCGAACGAGCCGGCGATGAAGGCGCTCATAGTCGGAGGTGGGATCGGTGGCCTGGCCGCCGCCGTGGCCTTCCATCAGCGTGGATGGCAGGTCGAAGTACTCGAACGCGCGTCGCGATTCACCGAGATCGGCGCGGGGTTGTCCATCCAGCCCAACGGCCTCCGGGCGCTCGATACGCTCGGACTCGGCGACGCGCTACGCGCCGGTGGGGCGTCGGGTCCACCTCTGGGTATCCGCCGCAAGCAAGGGTCCTGGCTGATCCGCAACGATATCGACGAGCTCGAGCGCCGCTTCGGCCCGTGGGCGGTCATCCACCGGGCCGATCTCGTGGACCTGCTGCGCGCGGCCGTGCCCACCGCCGTGTTGCGGCCCGGAACCACGGTGCGGCAGGTGGACCCCGACGGCACGGTGGTCCACGACGAGGGCACCTCGACCGCGGATCTCGTGGTGGGCGCCGACGGTGTGCACAGCGTGACCCGGCGGTCCGTCTGGCCCCAGGCGCCCGGGCCGCGCTATGTCGGCTACACCACCTGGCGTCTCATCACATCGTCTCCTTCCGTTGCGGCGAGCGTGGAAACGTGGGGGAGGGGGCGGCGGTTCGGCCAGGTGCCGATGCCCGACGGTCGCGTCTACTGCTACCTGATGGCCAACGCCGCGGCCGGCTCCCGGATCGGTCTCGACCGGCTCCGCGAACAGTTCGCCGGGTGGCACGATCCCATCCCCGCCCTGCTCGCCGGCGCGCGCGAGGACAGCGTCCTGCAGCACGACACTTACGAGCTCCCGGAACTGAGCACCTACGCCACCGGGAAGGTCGCGATCCTCGGCGACGCCGCGCATGCGATGACCCCGAATCTGGGGCAGGGTGCCTGCCAGGCACTCGAGGACGCGGTCACGCTGGCCGCGGTGGTGGACACGCTCGGTGTGGCCGCGGGCCTGCGCGAATACGACCGCCGCCGCCGGCCTCGTACCCAGCTGATCGCCCGGCTCTCCCAGCGGGTCGGGGCCCCCGCGCACTGGACGTCCCCATCTCTGACCGCATTACGTGACGCGGCACTCCCGCTGGTCCCCAGCGCGCTCTTCGGGCGCTCGATAACTCCCGCCTACGACTGGGCGCCCTGATCCCGCCCGCCGGGCAAAAGCTCCCTCGGATTGTTCCGGTGACCGGGCGAGGCATCGTGTACTTTAGTGACCAAAGATATAAATCTGGTCACTAAAGGAGGTATCCGATGCCTCGTCCGCGCGTACCCGACCGTCGAGGACGCATCCTCACGGCGGCGCAGGAGCTGATCTCGGACAGGGGCTGGCCGGACACCACGGTGGCCGATATCGCGACCCGGGCGGGTATCGGGAAGGGCGCCGTATATCTCGAGTTCCCGGACAAGTCCGCGATTCTCGCGGCCGTCCTGAATCGCAGTATGCGGCGGATGACCGCCCGGGTGCACCGCCGGGTGCTCGGCGCGCAGCACCTGGTGGATCTCCCCGCGGTGTACCGCTTCGGGGTGGAGGCGCTCCTGGACGACCCGCTGATGCGTGCGCTGTACCTCGGTGATCAGGCAGTTCTGGGTGAACACGTCCGAGGCGTAACCGATGACCGCTACCTGCGCCGAATGGGCTGGCTCGGCGACTACATCACCCGCCTGCAGGACAGCGGAGCAGTCGACCCGGCGGTCCCCGCGGACACGATCGTCCGGGTGCTGAGTGTTTTCACCCTGGGGATGGTTCATGCGCCCGGCGTACTGGGCGCGACCACACCGGAGGAACTGTCGGAGGCCGTCGGCCTCTTCGCCGGCCTCGTGGGCCGCGGACTGGCCACCGGACGCCCGGTCGATCCCGAGGCCGCTCGCGCCGCGCAACTCGCTCTGCTCGAACGTCTGAACGCCCAACTCGACCTGCTGGAGGAATGATGGCCGACCTCTTCGACGACTACACCGATATCACCGTTTCCGGCGGCCCCGTGCGGCTCTACCGCGCGGGTGAAGCCGGCCCGCCGCTCCTGCTGTTGCACGGGGGAATGCTGGATACCGCGCAGGGAGTGTGGCGCAATATCGTGCCGGACCTCGCCCGCGACTATCGGGTATACCTCGTCGACCTTCCCCGCCACGGCGGCAGCAGGCCGTGGTCCGGCGTGCTCGACGACGCGTTCTACCGGCGGTTCCTCGGCGATCTGCTCGACAGCCTGGACCTACCGCGGGTGGCGATCATCGGGCTCTCGCTGGGAGCCGGTATCGCGACGGGCTACGCACTGGACCACCCCGAACGGGTCACCGCCCTGATCGCCGTCGGGCCCGGTGGAATCGGCGCCCGGCGGACGGCGCAGTTTCTCACCTGGTTGATCGTTCGTTCCCCGGCGGTCATGCGACTGACGAGCCGGTATCTCGCAAGCCGGCCGCGGACGATCCGTAAGTCCATGCGCGCCAATCTCGTAGCAGGCGAACGCACCCGGGATTTCGAGACCATCGTGGAACTGGTCACCGCGGAAGCGGTGGCAAAGGCGAAGTACCGTGAGCCGGCGCTGGACGACTGGATGACGCGGGCGTACGGGCCGCGCGCGATGCGGCTCGACCTGCTGCCCGAGCTCTCGGAGCTGACCGTCCCGACGCTGTGGGTCCGCGGTGATCGGGACCCACTCGTCGGAGAGACCGAACTGTCGGCCGCGGCCGCGGCCACACCGAACGGACGGATGGTGACGATCCCCGGCGCCGGGCATATCGTCACCTACGACCGGCCCGAGGAGTTCGGCCGGTTGGCCCGGGACTTCTTGGACCGAGCGCTCGGCAACCTCCGGTCCCCGGGCGAGGACGGCGCGGAGCCGGGGGACCGGCGCACGGCCGGGTAGTGCGAAGGAGCGCCGCCACCGGCCGGCGAGGCCGATAGCGGCCTGCGTCGGGGTCCGGCCGTACGATCTGAGCCGTGAGCGAGCGACCTGCGGCGGTGCATCTGGTTCTGGGGGACGAGGAACTGCTGATCCAGCGGGCGGTGGCGGGGGTGACCGCACAGGTCCGGGCGGTTGCACCGGACCCCGAATCGGTACCGGTGGATCGGTTGCGGGCCGGTGACGCCAGCAGCGCCGAACTGGCGGAGTTGCTGAGCCCGTCGCTGTTCGCCGAGGACCGGGTGATCATCCTGGAATCGGCGGACCAGGCGGGAAAGGATGCCGTGGCGGTGATCTCCGAGGCGGCGGCCGCGCCACCCGAGGGGGTGGTGCTGATGGTGGTGCATTCGGGCGGGGGCCGCGCCAAGGCGCTGGTGCCTTCGCTGCGGAAGGCCGGTGCGGTGGTGCACGAATGCGCGAAACCCACCAGGGCCACCGAACGCGCCGAATTCGTGCGAGCGGAGTTCAAGGCTGCCGGAGTGCGTGTTCCGGCGGATGCGGTGCAGGCGGTGCTGGACGCGGTGGGCTCGGAGCTGCGGGAACTGGCGGCCGCCTGTTCGCAGCTGGTCGCCGATACCGGGGGAAAGGTCGATGTCGAGGCGGTGCGGCGGTACTACTCCGGTAAGGCGGAGGTATCCGGTTTCGAGGTCGCGGATCTGACGGTCGCGGGGGACCGGGCGGGGGCCGTGGAGGCATTGCGGTGGGCGCAGGACCGGGGCGTGCCGCATGTGGTGCTGGCGGATGCTCTGGCCGATTCGGTGCACACCATCGCGAAGGTCGGTTCCGCGGGTCGGGGGGATCCGTTCAAGCTGGCGGGTCCGCTGGGATTGCCACCGTGGAAGGTGAAGAAAGCGCAGGCGCAGGCGCGGGGCTGGACTCCGGCCACGATCGGCTCCGCGCTGCGGGTTGTGGCGACGCTGAACGCCGATGTCAAAGGCGGCGCCGCGGACTCCGGCTTCGCGCTCGAGGATGCCGTGCTGAAACTGCTGGCCCTCCACGGGCGTGGCTGACGGGCACGGACGGGCCGGCGGATCGCCTCAGTCCACCGTGCTCAGTTCCAGCGCCTCCTCGGCGGCTTCGTCGTAGCGGCCGTCCCACTCCTCGTAGACGGGTGTCTCCTCGTCCCGGGTGACCATCCAGACCACCACCTGTGTCCCGTCATCGGCGGGGACCAGCACGTTCTCGATTTTCACGCCGATACCGAGTACTTCGGCGGCCCGGATCACACCGGGTAGATCCTCGGCTTGGACCACTGACTGATTTGCGTACAGCATCACCATGCGCCGCATGCTACGGCAGGAATGTACCGACCGGACGGGCGCCATCCGCAAGGACGGCAAAAACCGGCACCGACCGGCACCTGGACACACCGAAAGCCGCCGTGGTCGTCGAAGTCCGCGGCGGCTGTGCGTGAGCGATCAGGAGATTGTCAGAGCTTGTTCAGCGCGAGCGCCATCGCCGACTTCTTGTTGGCGGCCTGGTTGGCGTGGATAACGCCCTTGGAGGCGGCCTTGTCGAGCTTGCGGCTCACGAAGCGCAGCCGTTCGGTGGCGGCTTCCTTGTCGCCGGCCGCGGCGGCCGCCCGGAAGGCGCGGATATAGGTGCGCAGCTCGGACTTGACCGACTGGTTGCGCTGACGCCGCGCCTCATTGGTGCGGATCCGCTTGATCTGGGACTTGATATTGGCCACGCCGGTATCCTCTGGTTCCTGTCTGGTTCGGTCGGAAAGTCTGTGTGCACCCCCGCCCTGGGTGTACATCCCTCCGGGATGCCCGGGCACGGGGTAGGCAACGCCGGTTGGTCAGATTACCAGCACGTGGCGACGCGGCGAAATCGTGGGTGAATCGTCACATCGCCGACAAGGGATGTCGTTGTGCCGAGCGAGGGCCCAGCGTAACGTCCAGCGCGATCGGTGTACGAGTTTTCCCAGCAGGACCCAGGTTTTCCCGGTGCGCGCCCCGATACCGGCCGGGGCGGTGATCCTCTCGGAAGGCGGACGGACATGTCTCCCACTGCGCAGGAAAAGGAAGCTGTTCTCGAAGGCGTGGAACCGGCGGTTCCGTCCGATCCCAGGAAATGGGGCGCCGAGGCGATGGGTACGTTCGTGCTGGTGATGGGTGGTGTGGGGACCGCCGTGCTGGCCGGGGACAAGGTGGGTCCGCTGGGTGTGGCGCTGGCCTTCGGGCTCTCCCTGCTGCTGCTGGTCTACGCGATCGGTCCGGTGTCCGGCTGTCATGTCAATCCGGCCGTGACGGTGGGGCAGTTCCTGATGGGCCGGTTGTCGCCGGTGAGCGCCGTGGGCTACCTCGTCGCGCAGCTGGCCGGCGGTCTGCTCGCGGGTCTGGTGCTGTTCGCGATCGCGAAGAATCTACCTTCCTACGATCGGGCGGTGGACGGTCTCGGGGCGAACGGCTGGGGCGCGCACAGCCCGTCGGCGGTCACCGGTCCGTCCGGGGAGGTGGTGATCGAGAACGGTTACGGCCTGGCCGCGATGATCATCGTCGAGGTCATGCTCACCGCGCTGCTCGTCTTCGTGGTCCTGGCCTCGACCGATCAGATCTCCGATATTCCGCAAGCGGGGCTGGCCATCGGTTTCACCCTCACCGTCGTCCACCTGATCTCGATCCCGGTGGACAACACCTCGGTGAACCCCGCCCGCAGTCTCGCGGTGGCTCCCTACCAGGACGGCGCGATGGGCCAGCTGTGGGCATTCATCGTCTTCCCGCTGATCGGCGGGGTACTGGGCGCCCTGTTCTACGGCCTGCTGTTCGGGCGGTCGCGCGAACTGGAGGTCTGAGCCGCTGTTCGCCCTCAGCTCCAGTGGTACTCGCGGACCAGGCGGTGGGCGATCCGGTCGAACAGTTCGCGGGGCAGGATGGCGCCTTCACGGCGGATTCCGTCCTCGGGGACATCGAGCACCCGGTCCAGCCGCACCCAGCTGTCGCGGCCCTGGTGGTCCCAGGTGCCGGCGCCGATACCGACCCAATCCGGATCCTGGGCGCGGACGGGGTTGGAGCTGAGCATGAGGCCGAGCAAGGTGTGGCGGTCGCGGCCGACGACCAGGACCGGGCGGTCCTTGCCGTTGCTCGGATCCTCTTCGAACGGGACCCAGGTCCACACGATCTCCCCGGGGTCGGCCCGGCCGTCCAGGTGCGGGGCGTAAACGACCTGCCGGGCACGCTGGGCGGTGGGAACCGGGGTGGATGCGGCGGGCCGGACCGGTACGCCCGCGGCACGTGGGGAGCGGCGGGAACGACCCGTGCCGCGCGCGCCCCGGCGGTCCAGCAGGGCCTCGACCAGCCTCGGCGCCTGCCGCCGCACGATCTCGGGGCCCTGCTGTTTCGCTATCGCGGTGAGCTGCTTGCCGAGACTGTTCCAACTGCGGGCCATCTCTGGAGGATAACGGCACGCTCCGACCGGTGAAATCCTCGCGCCGGGCCGCGTCGGGTACGGCCGGGGCCGGACCTGGGGGTCGGTGGCCGGAGTCCAGCATGGGACGATGGTGACCAGTACGCCCGATACCCCATGAGGAGTGGAGTGCCCGCCAGCTTCGCCGATACGACGTTCACCGATCCGTCGCGGATCCGGAACTTCTGCATCATCGCGCACATCGATCACGGTAAGTCGACGCTGGCCGACCGGATGCTCCAGCTCACCGGGGTCGTCGAGGAACGGCAGATGCGTGCCCAGTACCTGGACCGGATGGATATCGAACGGGAACGCGGTATCACCATCAAGGCCCAGAACGTGCGGTTGCCCTGGAAACCGGGCACCGGTGCGCACGCGGGCGAGGATTTCGTCCTGCACCTGATCGATACGCCCGGCCACGTGGACTTCACCTATGAGGTGTCGCGGGCCCTGGAGGCCTGCGAGGGCGCGATCCTGCTGGTGGACGCCGCGCAGGGGATCGAGGCGCAGACGCTGGCGAATCTGTATCTGGCACTGGACAAGGATCTGGCGATCATCCCGGTGCTGAACAAGATCGACCTACCGGCCGCCGATCCCGACCGCTACGCGGCCGAACTGGCCCATATCGTCGGGTGCGAACCCGAGGACGTACTGCGGGTATCCGGGAAGACCGGGGTGGGTGTGGCCGAGTTGCTGGATCGGGTGATCGAGCAGGTGCCGCCGCCGGAGGGACGTGCCGATGCGCCGGCGCGGGCGATGATCTTCGATTCGGTCTACGACACCTATCGCGGTGTGGTCACCTACGTGCGTGTGGTCGACGGCAAGCTGACCCCGCGCGAGAAGATCAAGATGATGTCCACCGGGGCCACCCACGAACTGCTGGAGATCGGTATCGTCTCCCCGGAACCCAAACCCACGCAGGGGCTGGGTGTCGGGGAGGTCGGCTATCTGATCACCGGTGTGAAGGATGTCCGGCAATCGAAGGTCGGCGATACCGTCACCTCTGCCCGTAACGGTGCCGAGGAACCGCTGACCGGGTATCGGGAACCCCGCCCGATGGTGTACTCGGGTCTGTACCCGGTGGACGGATCCGATTACCCGGACCTGCGCGACGCCTTGGAGAAGCTCCAGCTCAACGATGCCGCGCTCACCTTCGTTCCGGAGACGTCGGTGGCGCTGGGCTTCGGCTTCCGCTGCGGTTTCCTGGGGCTGCTGCATATGGAGATCACGCGCGAACGACTGCAGCGCGAGTTCGGTCTCGACCTGATCTCCACCGCGCCGAATGTGGTGTACCGGGTGGTGATGGACGACGGCACGGAGCATACCGTGACGAATCCCTCGTACTGGCCGGAAGGCAAGGTGGGTACGGTCTTCGAACCGGTGGTCAAGACCACCATCATCGCGCCGAGCGAATTCATCGGCGCCATCATGGAGCTGTGCCAGTCGCGGCGAGGGGAGCTCGGTGGAATGGACTACCTTTCCGAGACCCGGGTGGAGTTGCGCTACACCCTGCCGCTGGCCGAGATCATCTTCGACTTCTTCGATTCGCTGAAATCACGCACCCGCGGCTACGCCTCGCTGGACTACGAGGAAGCGGGAGAACGGGAATCCCAGCTCGTCAAGGTGGATATCCTGCTGCAGGGTGAAGCGGTCGACGCCTTCAGCGCCATCGTGCACCGGGACGCCGCCCAGGCCTACGGCCACAAGATGACCACCAAGTTGCGCGAACTGATCCCGCGTCAGCAGTTCGAGGTGCCCATCCAGGCGGCCATCGGCTCGAAGATCATCGCTCGTGAGAACATTCGCGCCATTCGCAAGGACGTGCTCGCCAAATGCTACGGCGGTGATATCAGCCGTAAGCGCAAACTGCTGGAGAAGCAGAAGGAAGGCAAGAAGCGGATGAAGACGATCGGCCGGGTCGACGTTCCGCAGGAAGCCTTCGTGGCCGCGCTGTCCTCCGACGCGCAGGCCGATAAGCCGAAGGACAAGAAGTAGGCGGCCGGCCTTTCCCCCGGAACGGTTGATACCGACCGGGTCTCCGCGCGTCACCGTCACCGTCCGCAGCCGCAGTATCCGCCGATAACAAAAATGTGACAGCCGTAGATGTCGACAATAGGCTGTGGGCGGACCCGCGCCGGCAGACGCCTGTGCGGGCGCTGGTGAACGCGAGAGTGGAGTACTGGGATGGCGCGTGATCTGCCGTTCGACGGCGCTGCCGAATTGCCGTTCGACGGCGATGCCGACCTGCCGTTCGACGATGACGCGCCCGCCGGACAGGGCGGTGACACCGCCTACCGTATCGCCAGTGCCGCAGCGCGAGTCGCTCGTGGCGGCGCGTATGTGACCGGAGGCGCGCTCATCGCGTCCAACGGCGGCGGGGTCCCGGCGGCGCCCAGCGAACTCGACAGTCGCAATACCGGGTGGGCGCACAATGCCGATCCGGATCCCGATGTTCCCAGCCCGGTCGTCACATTCCCGGATCCCGAACCCGTACCGGCCGAACCGGAGGATATGCCGTTCGGCTCCGAGGGGGACGCGAGCGTCACCATGCCGCTCCCGTACGGCACCTTGGATATCCAGGTCGGCGGCTCCGACGATTTCGATTTCGGCGATATGGGCGACTACGGCGTTCCGTACATGGAACAGGTGCCGTACATGGACCAGGTGCCCGGCCTGGAGCTGGTGCCGGGCGGGCCGGACGCGGGGACGCCCGATCCCGGCTTCATGCCCGGGACCGGGGTGCCCGAGGCGGTGGTCCCGAGTGCGCCGGAACTCGGCATGCCCGATGCCGGTTCGCCGCCCGCGACCGGCGGTATCCCGGGCTGGGACGGTATTCCCGGCCTGGACGAGGACTTTCCCGTACCGGGCACCGAAGGTTTCGGGGTACCGGGTGATTTCGATCTGCCCGCGCCGGAGGACGCCTTCCACACCGATATCTTCGATCTGCCCGGATTCGATCCCACCTCGGCCGGTACGGCACGATCGGTGGCACAGGACTCCACCGACCCGGACTGGGGTTTCGAACTGTCCGACTTCCTCGCCCGCCCGGCGCGGGGCGATACCGGGAAGGAATCACGTGACGACACCCCCGGCGAACGTGACAGGGAAGCCGACGAGTCCGACCACGTCCGGCCCGACGAATACTTCGACGGCGGACCGGTGTTCGTCGACGCGGATACGGCCCTGGACATCACCGTCGGGGCGAACGGGGTGTGGCTGAACGCCGAATGGCGGATCGATATCGGACCGGGCGAAGCCGGTGCGGTCGACGATCAACTCGACCAGTACCTGGGCTGGGCGAATTCCGGTGCCGCGGTATCGGAATCGCTGCCGCCCGGTTCGCCGCGGCCGGGTCCGGCGGACTCGGCCGCGGAGAATACGCCCAACGGCGTCGGCTCCGATACCGCCGCGGAGGCGACGGTCGCCGGCGCGGGTTCGGGGACCACATCCGCCGCCCCCGCTCCCGCGTTCGCTTCCGGCGCGGCGCCGGCCGCGGCCCCGGTGATGCCCGCCGCGGCGCCCGCACCGATGGCGGCTCCCGCGGCGCCCGCCCCCGCCGCGGTCTCCATGGCAGCCGCGCCGGTGGTTCCCGCTCCTGCCCCGCCTCCGGTCGCTCCCGCAGCGATGGCGCCGACGGTGCAGCCGGTCGCGGCCACACCGTTGCAGACCACGGTGCAGCCCGATGTGGCCACCACACCGATGGCCCACGTCTTCCACGCCCCGGCGGGACCGTCGCCGTTGACGGCGCCGGCCGAGCAGGTACCGGATCTGTTCCCGCGTCCGCCGCAGCCGCCGGCCGGTGAGTCCCGGCCACCCGCCGAGCCCGCCGGCCCGGAAGTGAGCACATCAGTGGTGCCCACGACGACCGCCCCGGTCACCACCACCGGTACCACCACGCCGGGCGTGACGACCACCGGTCCGGAGGGCACCACGTCCACCGGCCCGGAGGCGGGTACCACTACGCCGGACGGCAGCAGCACCCCCTCGCTCGGCGGCAGTACGACCACCTCCCCCGGCGGCTCGACCTCTCCCGGCGGCTCGACCTCACCCGACGGCTCGACCTCACCCACGGAGGTCACCGATACCGGCGGCTCGCCCACGACGGATCCGTCCACCGGGGCGACCACGTCCGGACCGGAACCGTCCACCGGAACCGGATGGCCGACCACCACGGACCCGTCCCCGTCCACCGGAACCGGCGACGGGAGCGGCACCACCACCGATCCCATCGGCGAGACGGGCACCGGCGGCCCTTCCACCGGCGAGCAGCTGCCGGGCGAAACCCCCTCCCCCGTGGAGGTTCCCACTCAGCAGCTACCGACCGATAACGCACCCTCGGCCGAGGTGCCGACGGTGAGCGTGCCCACCCAGCAGCCGACCGCTCCGGATGTAGCGGTGCCGACGATGCCGCAACCGATGCCGACACCGCTACCGGCGCCACAGCTCGAGCCCATTGCCGACCACGGCGCCGCGGTGGTTCCGTACGATGTGCACGGGATCGCGACCACACCGTCGACCGAGTACGGCGTGCTCGGTCTCGCGGGCGGCGATCTCACCGGTGAGTCGTCGGCGGGCCTGCTGCCGCAGACCGCGATCGTGGCCGAGGACCCGATCGGGGATCTCGGGCACTGGGTATATTTCTGACGGTTCATGGCCGATGCCGGGTTCGTCCGGCCGGACGGGGTGGATGATCGGCCGGTCGCGGTCGATGACGTGATGTTTCGCCGAGAGTGAGGAGCAGGCTTGTCTGCCGTAGCCGGACCGCAGGCCGCCACGGTGAAGAATCCGGATGTGATGGCCCCCCTCATCCAGATCATCGATGAGTTGCGGGATGTATCCCGTACCGCGAGCCGTAACGATCTGCGCGGCCGGTTGGGGATGGTCCGCGCCCGGGTCGCCGATACCCGCGTACGGCTGGTGGTCGTCGGAGCCCCCAAGAGCGGGATGAGCACGCTGGTGAACGCGCTGGCGGGTGCGCCGATCAGTGCCACCGACAGCGCCATCAGCGTGCCGGCGATCGTGGAATACGGTCCGGAGCCCTCGGCCACGCTGATCCGCCGGGAGGGCGGCGGGCGGATCCGCCGCCAGCCGGTCGATCCGCTGAACCCGGCGCCCGCGCTCATGGCGAAAGGGGTGATCCGCGCCGATTTCACCCAGCCCAGTCCACTGCTGGCCGAGGGGATCGTGCTGATGGACGCCCCGGGGGCCGCTGTACAGGATCGCACCACGTGGTCGATGATCGCCGCCGCCGATGCCGTGCTCTACGTCAGCGATGCGAGCGCCGAGTACACCAGGGAGCAGATCGCGCATCTGCGCCGGATCGGACAGGTGTGCTCCACCGTGATCTGCGTGCTCAACAAGATCGACCGCAATGCGCACTGGGCCCATGTGCAGGAGCGCAATCGGGCGCTGCTCGACGCGGCGGGACTGGGTTACGCGGTGGCGCCGGTTTCGGCCGAGATCCATCGGGCGGCCATGCAATCCGGGGATCAGCAGCGGGCCATCGAATCCGGTCTGCCCCAGCTGGTCGAGCATCTACGCCGGTACGTCGTGGCGCATGCCGACGCGATGGCCGTGAAATCGGCGGTCCGCGATATCCAGCTCGTCGGCGATCACCTCGGGGCGGTGCTGCGCACCGAAGCCGATACGCTGCGCGATCCACGCCGGCGCGCGCATGTCCTCCAGCAGCTGGCCACCGCCCGGGATCAGGCGGATCAACTGCGGCAGCGCACCGCGACCTGGCAGATCACGCTCGCCGACGGCAGCACCGAGCTGATGGCCGATATCGAACACGACCTCCGGCACCGGTTGCGCAGCCTGGTGCGCGATGCCGAGACCGAGATCTCACGGGTCGATCCCGGCCGCCGCTGGGAACAGTTCGGGCGGGAGTGGGAGGCCCGCAGCGCCGACGCCGTAGCGGAGAACTTCGAACTGGCGAACATCCGCGCCGAGGAACTGGCCGATCAGGTGGCGGCCCGGTTCCCGGCCGACCACCGCCGGCCGGAACTGCCGGATATCCGGCCGCCGTACCCCGCGGAACTCCTCGACGAGGTGGCGCCCCTCGAACCGCTGCAGACCACGAAGGTAGCCGCCGTCGAACAGTTCCTGTCCGCGTTGCGCGGCTCCTACGGGGGGATCCTGATGGTGGGCCTGGCCACCAGCCTGCTGGATATGCCCCTGGTGAACTGGTACTCGGCCGGGGCGGGCCTGCTGCTCGGTCTGCACGTGCTGTGGGAGGACCGGCGGGCGCGCAGACTGCGTCGTCAGGCCGAGGCCAAAGTGGCACTGTCGCGCTGGATGGACGATGTCGTCTTCCAGGTGGGCAAGGAGTCACGGACCCGCCTGCGCGAGGTACAGCGAATACTGCGGGACCATTTCACCGATATCGCCACCGACGCGCTGCGCGCCGCCGACGAGGCATTGCGCGTCGCCGAGGAAGCGGGAGCGCAATACGGCGACCGCGGCGAGGAACGTCTTGCCCGGCTGGATACCGAACTCGGCAGGCTGCGTGGTCTGCGGCAGCAGGCCGACAGTATCGATGCGGCATAGCGCCGGCCCCGGGTGCCGGCGCGCTCATCTCATCTACGCCGGCTGCGCCACGGTGTCGTTTTCGTGTGGGCGGGATTGAAGGTCCCGGCCGGTTGGGCGTCCTCGGCGCGGATCAGGTGGGTGACCGCGTTGATCAGTGCCAGGTGGGTGAACGCCTGGGGGAAATTGCCCAGATGGCGACCGGTGTCGGGGTCGATCTCCTCGGCATAGAGTTTCAGCGGGCTGGCATGGGTGAGCAGCCGTTCGCACAACCTGCGGGCCCGGACGACCTCGCCGATCTCCACCAGCGCCGACACCAGCCAGAACGAGCAGATGGTGAAGGTGCCCTCGGCGCCGGACTGGCCGTCGTCGGTGGTTTCGGTGCGGTAGCGCAGTACCAGCCCGTTCTCGGTGAGCTCCTCGGCGATACCGAGCACGGTGGCGCGTACCCGCGGATCGTCGGCGGGGAGGAAGCGGGTGAGCACCACCAGCAGGAGGGAGGCGTCGAGCGTTTTCCCGCCGTACACCTGGGTGAAGCGGCCGCGTTCGTCCACGCCGTGGGACAGCACATCGGCCCGGATCTCGGCGGCGATCGTATGCCATTTCCGCGCGATCTCCGCCTGACCGTGCATTTCGGCCAGTCGTGCCCCGCGGTCCAGCGCCACCCAGCACATCACTTTCGAGGAGGTGAAATGCTGCGGTTCCCCGCGTACCTCCCACAGGCCGCGGTCGGGTTCGCGCCAATGCGCGATGGCCGCGTCGACCTGGCGCTTCAGCATGGGCCATAGAGTTTCCGGTACGTGCTGGCGTGATTTCACGTGCAGATAGACCGCGTCCAGCATGGTGCCCCAGATATCGTGCTGATCCTGGTTGTAGGCGCCGTTGCCGATACGCACCGGCCGGGCCTGGCCGTAACCGGACAGATGGTCGAGGGTGATTTCGGAGACATCGCGTTCGCCGCCGATTCCGTACAGCACCTGCAGCGGCGCCGGGTCGCCGTCCGCGGTGGTGGTGGCATCGTGCAGGAAGGCGAAGAAATCGTCGGCCTCGCGGTCGAGGCCCAGCGTGTACAGGCCCCACAGGGCGAAGCTGGAGTCACGCACCCACGAATAGCGGTAGTCCCAGTTGCGCTCCCCGCCGGGGCTTTCCGGCAGAGAGGCGGTGCCCGCCGCCATCAGCGCCCCGGTGGGGGCGTAGGTGAGGCCCTTCAGCGTGAGCGCGCTGCGCTGCAGGAAACGGCGCCACGGGTGATCGGGAAAATCGCCCAGGGTGATCCACTGCCGCCAGCATTCGACCGTCGTCTCCATCTGCTCGGCGGCTTCTTCGAAGGTACGCGGGGCAGGCAGTTCCGACCAGGTGAGCGCGACATAGGCGTGATCGCCTTCTCGCATCCGGGTACGGGCCCGGGCCTCGCGCCCTTCCAGACCCAGCCGCAGGTCGGTGGTGAGCACCAGGGTGGGGCCCACAGTGGGGTCGGCGGAACAGATCGCGGTCGCTTCCTCGTACACCTTGCCCGTGTACTCCCATCGGGCGGTCGCCCGGTGGTAGTCGAAGGACGGTTCGCAGCTGAGTTCGAGTTCGACGGTGCCGCTCACGCATTTGACCGTGCGCAGCAGCATATGCGCGGCATCCCAGTCGGTGGGGGTGCGCCGATGGGTGCGGCTGCGCTGCTCGGTGTTGTGCCACGGGCCGAGGACCAGCGCGTCCCGCACGATCAGCCAGCCGGCCTCGGTCTGCCAGGTGGTCTCCAGGATCATCCCGCCGGGCAGATAGCGCCGGGCGGCGGGCACGGCCCTGCCGTACGGACCCAGCCGGAAGTGGCCGGCGCTGCGATCCAGGAGGGCACCGAAAACGCTCGGGGAGTCCGGGCGGGGCACACACATCCACTCGACCGACCCGTTGCTGGCGATCAGGCAGGTGGTTTCGCAGTCGGAGAGAAAGGCGTAATCCTCGATGGGCGGGAAGTTGTTCCCCGCGCGGTGGTTCTCCGGCGGTGGATGCGCCGGGGAACCACCCGGCGCCCCGCCGGTGGGCGATACGTGGTCGGGACTCGGCATAACCCATGATGTGTTGCCGGGCCCCGGCCCGTCCACCCGCACTCAGTCGTTGCGCCGGATCCGCGCCAGCCAGGCGGCGACCTCGACCTTGCCCGAGGAGTCGGGGACGAGACCGTGGGCCTGCTCGGCGACGGTTTCGGTGATCCGCCCGTAGTAGCTGTCCGGGCGCAGCTCCTCGATCTCCCAGTCGGCACCGGAGAAGGAGTCGCGGATGAGACCGGCGCCGATCCGGGGGCCGAAACCGGGTTCGGAGTCCGAGAGCGCGAGAACGTGCACATGGCCCCCCGGTGCGCACAGCCGCCGCAGCGTGCGCACATAGGCGGCCCGGGCGGTGGCGTCGTCCAGGAACACGTGGAACAGGGCGCTGTCGACGATGGTGTCGAAGGTGCCGAGGGGGTTGTCTGCCCGGTCGGCGAGCTCCACCATGTCGACCACCTCGAAGCGCGCGTTCGGTACCCCTTTGGCCGCGGCGTTGCGCCGGGCGTAGGCGACGGCGCTCGGCGCGAGGTCCACGCCGAGTACGTCGTAGCCGAGCGCGGTGAGAGCGATGGTGTGTTCCCCGGCGCCCGCGCCGGGATCCAGTACCCGGCCGGAGATGAGACCGGCGCGTTCCAGCGCGAGCACGGCCGGTTGCGGTTCACCGATGATCCACGGGGCGGTGTCGTTGTCGTAGGCGGAATTCCATACTTCGGGGGCTCGGGTCATGACCCCAGACTGCAACCTGTAGCGCGGTTGAGGTCAAGCCCGGGGCCCGGGCGCCCGCGGCCGAGTGCTCTACGCTGGTCGCCGTGGAACGTATTGCCGGTTGGTGGGACGGGTTCGAGCTGTGGGTGGCCGGGCTGCCGTTCATCCCTCAGTTCCTCGTGGTGCTGGTGGGCATGGTGCCGATCAGTTTCGGTATCGCCTACCTGATCGACCGGATCCTGCGGCTGGCGGCCACGGCGCTGGGTCTCGACGACGAGTCCGAGCGCGATACCGGAAGCGGGGTGTGCTGATGCCGCGGTCCCGGGTCCAGCTCGCATTGGCGGCGCTCCTGGTGCTGGTGGTCATCGCCTGGCTCCTCACCAGGTGATCTCCCCGTCCGTTCGCGCAGGTGAGCAGCGGTGGCCACTAGACTTGCGCGAGTTCTGCGCAGAAAGGTCCACGATGTCACCCACCCCCTCGGTACGCCGCCGTCTCCTCGCCGTACTGGTCGCGCTGCCGGTGCTGCTGTCGGCCTGTGCGGGCGGTTCCAGTGACGAGGTCGGGGGAGGCGGGGCCGACGGTAGCGGGGGCACGGTCGATATGTACGCGTATGCGATCCCCAAACCCGGTTACGACAAGGTCATCCCGGAGTTCAACCGCACCGAGGCCGGTGCGGGCGTCGAGGTCCGTCAGTCCTACGGCGCCTCCGGGGACCAGTCCCGCAAGATCGCCCAGGGCGCACCGGCGGATGTGGTGAGTTTCTCCCTGGAACCCGATATCACCCGCCTGGTGGATGCCGGTCTGGTAGATCCGGACTGGAACGCCGACGCGACGCGGGGTATCCCCTTCGGGTCGGTGGTCGCGCTGGTGGTGCGGAGCGGCAATCCGAAGAACATCCGCGGCTGGGACGATCTGTTGCGGCCCGATGTGGAAGTGGTCACCCCCAACCCCTTCAGCTCCGGTTCGGCCAAATGGAACCTGCTGGCACCGTATGCCGTGGCCAGTGACGGTGGTCGTGAGCCACAGGCGGGGATCGACTACCTGAACCAGATGCTCACCCGTGTGCGGGTGCAGCCGAAATCCGGGCGGGAAGCCACCGAGGCTTTTCTGCAGGGCACCGGTGACGTACTGATCAGCTACGAGAACGAGGCGATCTTCGCCGAGCGGCACGGTGACCCGGTGGAACATATCGTGCCGGACAGCACTTTCAAGATCGAGAACCCGGTGGCGGTGCTCGAACACGCGCAGCATCCGGAAAAAGCCCTGGCTTTCCGGGACTTCCTCTACACGCCGGTGGCGCAGCGGGCCTGGGCGGAGGCGGGATTCCGTCCGGTGGATCCCGGGGTCGCCGCGGAGTACACCGAGGTGTTCCCGCAGCCGCGGACCCTCTACACCGTGGCCGGCCTCGGCGGCTGGGAAACAGTGGAGGCCGGGCTGTTCGCACCGGAGTCCGGCACGATCGCCCTCGCCTACGACAACGCCACCGAGTAGCCGCGTGACCCGGCCCACACGCGATACTGGATACCCGTGACCGAACGCAGCCCAGCCACCGACCCCGCGCGCGCGGGATCGGCCGGCCACGACGTTTCCCCCCGTCGACCGCTCCGCTCCCGGCTGCGGTTCACCGGTTCGGTGGGTCCGCTCGGTATCGCCACGGCGATGCTGTGGCTCAGCGTCATCGTGCTGCTGCCATTGGCGGCGCTCACCGTCAGCTCACTCGACAACGGCTGGTCCGGATTCCGGGATGCGATCACCGATCCGGTGGCGCTGGCGTCGTTGCGGGTGACGGTGCTGGTGTCGGTGGTGGTGGCGCTGGTCAACGTGGTCATGGGCACGTTGATCGCCTGGGTGCTGGTGCGCGACGATTTTCCGGGGAAGGGCGCGGTGAACGCGCTCATCGACCTGCCGTTCGCGCTGCCCACCATTGTCGCCAGCATCGTCCTGCTCGCCCTGTACGGGCCGCGCAGCCCCATCGATGTCCATCTCAACGCCACCCGTCCGGGCCTGGTGGTCGCGCTGGCATTCGTCACCCTGCCGTTCGTGGTGCGATCGGTGCAGCCCGTGCTCATCGAGGCCGACCGCGAGGTGGAACAGGCGGCGCTGTCCCTGGGCGCCGACAACTGGACGACCTTCCGGCGGATCGTGCTGCCGACCCTGGCGCCCGCCATCATCAGCGGCGGCGGCCTGGCCTTCGCGCGAGCCCTCGGGGAATTCGGTTCGGTGGTGCTGATCGGCGGCAATATCCCGCGCGAAACCCAGGTGGCCTCGCAGTACATCCAGCAGCAGATCGAAATCGACCGGCCGATGAACGCCGCCGCGGTATCGGTGGCGCTGCTGGTGATCGCTTTCGCCGCGCTGCTGGTGCTGCGGGTGTTCGCCGACCGCACCGCCCGCAAGGAACGCGAGGCCCGATGAAACTGTCCGCACCCAGCCGGGTGGCCCTGCGGGTGCTCGCGCTCGGCTACCTTTTCGTCCTGCTGGTCCTGCCGTTGGGCGTGATCCTGTACCGGGCTTTCGAGCACGGTATCGGCGCGTTCATCGATCAGATCAGCACCCCGGCGGCGATCTCGGCGTTCAACCTGTCCATGCTGATCCTGCTCATCGTGGTGCCGGTGAATGTGGTGCTCGGGGTGGTGATCGCGTTGGCGCTGGTGCGCGGGAGTTTCCCCGGCCGCCGGCTGCTGCAGGGGCTCGTGGATCTGCCCTTCGCCGTCTCGCCGGTGGTGGTCGGTGTCGCGTTGATCATGCTCTGGGGTGTCGGCGGCTGGTTCGGCGTGGTCACCGAATGGGGTTTCCGGGTGATCTTCGCGCTACCGGGCATGGTGCTGGCGACCATCTTCGTCACCATGCCGTTCGTGGTGCGCGAGGTCGAGCCGGTGCTGCACGAGATCGGGGACGACCAGGAACAGGCGGCCGCGACCCTGGGGGCCTCGCGCCGGCAGACCTTCTGGCGGATCACCCTGCCCGCGATCCGGTGGGGCCTCACCTACGGTGTGGTGCTCACCGTCGCCCGTGCGCTGGGCGAATTCGGCGCGGTGATCATGGTCTCCTCCGGGTTCCCGGGGGTCTCCCAGACGCTCACCCTGCTGGTGCACGAACGCTATATCAACGATCACAACGATTTCGGCGCCTACTGTGCCGCCACCCTGCTGATGGGCCTCGCGCTCGTCACCCTGCTGTTGATGACGCTTCTGGAACGGAAGCGGGACGCCTCGTGATGCGGTACCTCCGCCTTCGCTGTGGTCTCCGCGGATCTCAGGGAAGCATCGTGATGTGGTGTTTCCGTTCGGCTGCGGTCTCGGTGGGCCGTATGAATCAGTTTCGGGGGAGGCATCGTGATGTGGTGTCTCCGTCTTCGGTGCGGTCTCCGCGGATCGCACGGACCAGTTTCGAAGGAGACCTCGTGATCGTGTATGCCGGAGGCCGCTTGTGATCACTGTGACCGGCGCGCGCAAGAACTATGGTTCCTTCGCCGCTCTCGACAACGTCAGCTTGGACATACCGTCCGGAGAGCTGACGGCGCTGCTCGGCCCGTCCGGTTCGGGGAAGTCGACGCTGCTGCGGTCGATCGCCGGACTGGAAACGCTCGACTCCGGTGTGGTGACCATCGGCGGCCGCGATGTGACCCGGGTACCGCCGCAGAAGCGCGATATCGGATTCGTCTTCCAGCACTACGCGGCGTTCAAACATATGACGGTCCGCGACAATGTCGCCTTCGGCCTGACCATCCGTAAACGGCCCAAACGCGAGATCGCCGCGCGGGTGGACGAGTTGCTGGGCATCGTCGGGCTCGACGGTTTCCAGCACCGGTATCCGGCCCAGCTCTCCGGCGGACAGCGGCAGCGGATGGCCCTGGCCCGGGCACTCGCGGTGGATCCGCAGGTACTGCTGCTGGACGAGCCGTTCGGCGCCCTGGATGCCAAGGTGCGTGCGGATCTACGTACCTGGCTGCGTCGTTTGCACGAGGAAGTGCACGTCACCACGGTGCTGGTGACCCACGACCAGGAGGAGGCCCTCGACGTCGCGGACCGGATCGCGGTGATGAACGCCGGGCGGATCGAACAGGTCGGCAGCCCGGAGGACGTCTACGACCGGCCGGCCAGCGAATTCGTCATGTCGTTCCTCGGCGCGGTGGCCCGGCTGAACGGGCATCCGGTGCGTCCGCACGATATCCGGGTGGGCCGCGATCCGAGTATGGCGCTGGCCGCCTACGAGGGCACCGCGGAATCGGCGGGCGTCACCCGGGCCACGGTCGAGCGGGTGGTGCGGCTCGGGTTCGAGGTCCGGGTGGAGCTGCGCAATGCCGCCACCGGGGATCTGTTCGTGGCACAGGTGACCCGCGGTGATGCCGAGGCGCTGCGGCTCGCGGAGGGGGAGACCGTCTACGCTCGCGCCACCCGTATCCCGAGCCTGCCCGGGAGCTGAGCCCGCACGGCTGTTACCGGGCCCGCTCCTACCCGTTCCGGAAGTATGGGCGGGCCCGTTTCGTCCGCCGCGTGCTGGTTCCGGCGGACCGAGAATCCGGCTTTCTGTCCTGACCTGCTGTGATACGCCTTACTCGGCATTGTGATCCGGTTGCGCGCCGGAGTTCTGTTGACGTACCGCGCTGTAGCTGTAACTATGGGAAACAGTTAAGCCGCATCATCGACGAGAGGCAGTGACGATGACGTCTTCAGCCACCACGGTCTCCGACGACCAGCTGGTCGCCCAGGCTCAGGAGTACGCGGAGAAGCTGTTGCTGCTTTCGGAGGGCTCGGTCAACCGGAATTTCGATCCCTTCGAGGATATCGATTGGGACAATCCCGACTTCGATCCGGAAGCCCGGCCCGAACGCTGGATCCTGCCCGTATCGGGTGACACCCTCGGTCGTCACCCCTGGTATCAGGCGCTTCCCGAGGAGAAGAAGATCGCTCTCGGCAAGTACCGCCAGGCCAATGTCGCCAAGGTCGGGCTGCAGTTCGAGGCCATCCTGATCAGCGGCATGATGCAGCACATCTTCGGACTGCCCAACGGTGACCCGGAGTTCCGCTACTGCTCCCACGAGATGATCGAGGAGCACAACCACACTCTGATGTTCCAGGAGATGGTGAACCGGATCGGCGCCGATGTGCCGGGAATGGGACCACTGGTTCGCCAGATCCGGCATCTCGCCGTACCGGTCGCAGTTGCCTTCCCGAACCTTTTCTTCATGGCCGTGCTCGGGGGCGAGGAGCCCATCGACCATATCCAGAAGGATGTACTGCGCTCCGGCGAGGAAGTGCATCCGATCATGCGCGGCGTCATGGCCATCCACGTGGCCGAGGAGGCCCGGCATATCTCCTTCGCCCACGAATTCCTGAAGAAGCACGTACCGGAAGTGTCGCCGGCCAACAAGTTCGTGCTGTCGCTGGCCATGCCGGTGGTCATGTGGATCCTGGGGCGCGCGATCGTGACCCCGCCCAAGGCGTTCTTCGACGAATTCGACATCCCGGAGAACGTGCGCAAGGAGTTGTTCTTCGATTCCCCCGACGCCCGGCAGACCTTCAGCGATTACTTCGGTGATGTGCGCGCCCTGGCGCAGGAGATCGGCCTGATGAACCCGATCGCCAAGCGGGTGTGGAAGGCCCTGGGGATCTCCGGGCACACCACCCGGTACCGCTCCGAGCCGCTGCGCGCCGTCCCCGGCGCGGCGGCCTGAGCGCGGCGGTTGCCTTCATGCCCTACGTTGTCACCCAGTCGTGCTGTAGCGACGCGTCCTGTGTGTACGCGTGCCCGGTCAACTGTATCCATCCCACACCGGACGAACCCGATTTCCGGACCGCGGAAATGCTCTACGTGGACCCGGCCGCATGTGTGGACTGCGGCGCCTGCGCGTCGGCCTGCCCGGTGGACGCCATCACCTCGGTGAAGAAGCTCACCGACGATCAGAAACCGTTCATCGAGATCAACGCCGACTTCTACCGCCAGGCCCGGCCGCGCCCGCTGCTGGCCCGGCCGGTGCCCGCGCCTCCGATCGATACCGCCGGCCGCGGGCCGTTGCGGGTCGCGGTGATCGGTTCCGGCCCCTCGGCCATGTACGCCGCGGACGAACTGCTCACCCAGCCGGATGTGCGGGTCACGGTGTTCGACCGGCTGCCGGTGCCGTACGGGCTGGCCCGCTACGGTGTCGCACCGGATCACACCAAGACCCGCAAGGTGGCCGAGCTGTTCGACGTGATGTCGCGACAGCCCGGTTTCGGCTCGTATTTCGATGTCGAGGTGGGTACGCACATCTCGCACGAGGAACTGCTCGCCTACCATCACGCCGTTGTCTACGCCGTCGGGGCTTCGACCGACCGCAAACTCGGAATCCCGGGTGAGGGCCTGGCCGGGAACGTATCGGCGACCGATTTCGTGGCCTGGTACAACGGCCATCCCGACCATGCGCACCACGATTTCGATCTCTCGCAGCAGCGGGTCGTGATCGTCGGCAATGGCAATGTGGCGCTCGATGTCGCCCGGATCCTGACCACAGACCCGGAGGAGCTGGCCGGTACCGATATCTCACCGGTCGCGCTCGAGGCCCTCCGGCGCAGCGCGGTGCGCGAGGTAGTGGTGCTGGGCCGGCGTGGTCCCGCCGAATCGGCGTTCACGGTCCCCGAATTCGTCGGATTGCTGGGCGCTGATGTGGATATCGCGATCGAAGGGGAGCTGCCGCCGATCACCGCGGACCTGCCCTACCAGGTGGAGCAGAAGCTGAAACTGCTGCACCGGATCGCCGACCGGCCGTCCGGGCGCCGGCGCCGCATCGTGTTCCGGTATCTCAGCGCGCCGAGTCGTATCCTCGGCCCCGACGCCGTCACCGGTGTCGAGGTGGAGCGCACCGAACTGGTGGCCGAAGCGGACGGCCGGGTGCGTGCGGTGGCCACCGGTGATCTCGGCCTGCTGGAGACCGGGCTGGTGCTCACCTCGGTCGGTTACCGGGGGGTCCCGATACCGGGCCTGCCCTTCGACGAGCGGCGGGGAATCGTCCCGAACCGGGCCGGGCGGGTGCTGGAGGACTCCGACGGTGCGGTGCTTCCGGGGGTGTATGTGACCGGGTGGATCAAACGCGGCCCCACCGGATTCATCGGTACGAACAAATCCTGTGCCCAGGAGACGGTGCGGCAACTGGCCGACGACTTCAATACCGGCCGGCTGGCCGAACCTGCCGGAAGCGCGGCGGCCTTCGACCGGCTGCTGCGCGGCCGCCGTCCCCAGGTGCGGCCGGGGGGAGCGGTGCTGCGCGCCGGTAAGCCGGTGCGCCGCTTGTTCTCTCGCGCCTGAACCGCTCTCTTCCCGCCCGTCCGGTGTTCCCATCGGGCGGGCGGGTCTGTTCCGGATTCGATTCCGCTGTGGCAGCTATTGACTGGTTACCCGTGAGTAGACGCCGGCTTCCGGCATTGTTCGCGTCAGTGGGGCTTACGCGGAAACCGAAGGCGGGTCGGCGATATGTACCGGTTGGTATTCACCGAACTCCCTGGTGGTTGCCGCGTATCGGAATTACCGCTTATCGGTCTATCGGTATGTTTCAAAGGGGTCGAACGGGGATCGCTTCCGTAACTTCGGTTTTCCTCGCCGATTTTTCGATTTCTTCCCGTGGTTCCAGCTAACCTGTGCTCGCTGTTTGGAAAACGACCGCGCCCATGGTTCTTTCGGACGTGGTCTCGGTGCGTTGACGGGATGGCAGATGACTTCTGGGCTGGGTATCGGTATCGGTACGGTGAACGTTGTTTCGGCGCGGATCACGGGGCAGAACGCACGCCCGGTCGTCCGGACACGGCGGACGGCGGTGGGATTCGACAGCGGGGGCACCGCACGGCTCGGCGGTATCACCCGATTCTCCACGGCGGTCAACGAATTCGCCGATCTGGGACGTGATCCCGATTCGGTCTACGTCGACGGCCGGATCTTCTCGCCCACCACGATTTTCGCCTCGGTGGTGCAGGGCATGGTGGCCGCGGAACCCGCGGCTGCGGTGGTGGCCACCCATCCCGCCGGCTATACGGCCAAACAGCTCGATCTGCTCCGGCAGAGCCTGGATCTGGCCGGTGCCGGCCATGTGCAGTTGGTTCCGGAACCGGTGGCCGCCGTCCACTGGCTCGAGACCGAACACGGGCCCCTGGACTCCGGATTCGTGCTGGTCTACGACCTGGGCGGGAACAGTCTCGATGTGGCTGTCGTCCGCACCGGCCCGGACTGGCCACACCATCCCCTCGTCGGCACACCGATTCGCTCCTACGAATTCGGCGGACGCCCGTTGGGCGCGCTGATCGCGCGCTGCGCCGGGGACCGCGCGATCGGCCCGGCCGCACCCGGTACCGGCGCGGTTTCCCTGGTGTCGTTCGTGAACCCCGAAGGGCTGCGCCGCGAACACGTCCGGGATTCCCTGGAGGTGGTCCGCGCGGCGGTGCGCGCCGCCGGTGTCGCGCTCTCCGATATCGGGCGAGTGCTGGTGGTAGGCGGTGCCGCGCGGCCGCCGCAGGTCGCCGAAACCCTCGCCGAACTCGGCCTGCCGGTGACCGTCGCCGCCGACTCCGGCCAGTGCGTCGCCCTCGGCGCCGCCGGTATGGCCGCCGACAGCATCGCACCGACGGGTTCGGCCCGCCTCGGGCACCCACCGATCTTCTCGGGGGCCGCTCTGTTCTCCGCGGTCGCCATGTCCGCGGCCACCATCCTCGGCAACGGAGCGGCCGATCCCGCGCTGCCCGAGCCCGAACGGCCGCCGCTGCGCGGGCCCGGGGCGGTGCTCTACGAGATCCACGGTGAGGCTCAGGTCGAGCGATCGGAAAGTGGCTGGAGCGTCTCGTACGCGCCGCTCGGCGCACCCGCCCGGATCGCTCCCGCCGGGGTCGCGCGGCTGTACGGACCGCCCATACCGGGTCGGACGGATGCCCCGGCACAGCCGCGGATCGTCCGCCCCGCGCCCCCTGGAAGGTACGGTGCGCCGCCGGCCGAAGGTAGCCGGCCCGGTACCCACGACAGCGATCCGGCCCGTTTCCACACCCCCGGGCCTTTCGGGTACCCGGGTATTCCGCTGCCGGCCCAGCCGGGTACGGGCCCCGACGGCCCCGGGTCCCCGGACGCGGACGAACCGGATGATGGTCAGCCGGACGGTGGGCAGTCCGGTGGTGAGCAGTCGGGTGGTGGTCAGCCCGGTGGTGAGCAGGCCGGTGGTGGGCAGTCCGGTGGTGGTCAGCCCGGTGGTGGTCAGCCGGGTGGTGGTCAGCCCGGTGGTGGTCAGCCGGGTGGTGGTCAGCCCGGTGGTGGTCAGCCGGGTGGTGGTCAGCCCGGTGGGGAGCAGCCCGGTGGTGAGCAGGCCGGTGGTGGTCAGCCCGGTGGGGAGCAGGCCGGTGGTGGTCAGCCCGGTGGGGAGCAGGCCGGTGGTGGGCAGTCCGGTGGTGGTCAGCCCGGTGGTGGGCAGTCGGGTGGTGGTCAGCCCGGTGGTGGGCAGTCGGGTGGTGGTCAGCCCGGTGGGGGAACGGATACGGGACACGGCCCGGGTGCATGGTCGCCGGAAGGTGGTGGCTTGCCCGGTCCGGCTGGTTTCGGTGCGCCGGGTGGTGACCGGCCCGGTGGTGGCGGCTGGTCCCCGGGCCACGGCTGGTCGCCTCCGGGCGGTACCGCCGCGCCGAGGTCCGGGATGGAAGGTACCGGCGTCCCCGGGGCGCACAGCGCTGGTCCGGGCATGAGCCGCGACGGTGTGGGCGGACCGTCGCCGAACGGCGGGTACAGCGGACCCGGAGGTCCTCTTTCCGGCGGGGGCCGCCCCGATTCGTTCGGCGGGTATTCGAATCCCTCCTCTTCCGTCGGGCCCGGGGGGTTCGGTGGGCCCGGAGGTAATCGCCTCGGTGGTGCGTCGCACGGCTTCCACCGCTGATCCCACCCTGGTGCGCCACCATGCGCGAGCAGGTGGGAAATCGGTGCCGCCGCTGTGCGATACGGGTCAGAATCGGAGTATGGACGTGGACGGGGGCCCACCGCGGCTGATC
Source organism: Nocardia sp. X0981 (assembly GCF_977089955.1). Classification (NCBI taxonomy): domain Bacteria; kingdom Bacillati; phylum Actinomycetota; class Actinomycetes; order Mycobacteriales; family Nocardiaceae; genus Nocardia; species Nocardia sp. X0981. The sequence continues at coordinate 3,022,258 of NZ_OZ372435.1, forward strand.
GCGCTGGACGTGGACGGAACGCTGTTGAAAACCGGTGCGCCGGTGAGCGAGAGGGTACTCACCGCGGTGCGGGCCGCGGTCGCGCACGGCTCCCACATCGTGGTGAGCACCGGGCGAACGGTGGTGAGCACCCGGCCGGTGCTGGCGGAACTCGGACTCGTTCGGGGACATGCCATCTGCTCGAACGGGGCGGTGCATATCGATATCGAGCAGACCCTGCCGCTGACCGTGCACTATTTCGACCCCGCGCCCGCGGTCACCGCGCTGCGAAAAGTTTTCCCGGAGATGATTTTCACGGCGGAGCGGGTGGGCGAGGGGGTCTGGGCCAGCGGAATGAGTCCGGGGGAGTACTACGGTGGCGGCGAATACGTGGTGGTCGATGACCACACCCTGGGCAGCGAGCCGACCCCGCGGCTCAATTGCTGGTGGCCCGAAGGGTCCGCCGCCGAATTGCGCCGCCTGTTCGAGCGGCTGTCGATACCGGATATCAGCTGGGTCTACGGCGAATTCGGCCCCTGGCTCACCATCTCCCGGCACGGCGTCTCCAAGGGCTGGGCCCTGGAGAACCTGCGCGGTCTCCTCGGGATCCCGCGCGCCGCCACACTGGCGATCGGCGACGGGTTCAACGACCGGGAGATGTTCGCCTGGGCCGGGCATTCGGTGGCTATGGCCAATGCCCCGGTCGAATTACACGACCTGGTCGACGAAGTGACCGACGATGTCACCGCCGACGGAGTGGCGGCCGTCCTGGAGCGCTGGTTCTGAGCGCGCTGTGCGAACCGCGCGGTATCAGGCCGACAGCGGCAGAGCGCGTGCGCGGGCCGCGTCGTAGCGGTTCCAGATCACCTCGGCCAGCGCCGGATCCGGGCCCAGTACCGCGGCGTGCGGAAGCGACGGATCTTGTGCGCGCAGGCGATCGGTGAGCAGACCCGGAGCCAGGAACCAGGGGGCTACCAGCACATGTTCGGCTCCGCGGGCACGCAGGCGGCTCACCGCCCGCGGCAGTGAGGGTTCGGCGGCGGCGAAACACACCTCCGTGAGACTGCCGGTGCGGTCCGCGAACCGGCGGGCCAGCCGCGCCGTCTCCCGGTTCGCGGCCGCCGAAGACGAGCCGACCGCCGCCAGCGCGATACCGATCCGCTCGGCTGCCACGGACCAGCCCTGCTCGGCACAAACGGAACGGACCCGTTCGTGCAGCAGGGAGATCAGCGCGGGATCGGCGCCGAACACATCGGCCTGGACCGTCCGGAGCCGCGGCTGCCGGGTACCGGCTTCGGTCAGCAGCGCGGGCAGGTCGACCCGGGCGTGGAAGGCGCTGCCGAGCAGCAGCGGAACCACCACGGCACGGTCTTCCCCGGCCGCGGCGACCGAATCCAGCACCTGCCCCACCGACGGGGCGTTCAAGTCGAGAAAGGCTGTCCGCGCCGGAATACCGGGGCGGGCGGCCCGGACCAGCTCCATGAGCGCGGTGACGGTGGCGGCCGACCGGGGGTCCCGGCTGCCGTGGGCCACCGCGACCAGCGTGGGCTCCGGCATCAAGCCTCGGTTCCGACCTCGACCGCGGTGAGCACATCCCCCACCAGACCCGCCGCGAGGGTGTTCCCGCCGGCCGGGTCGATCAGCAGGAAGCTACCGGTATGCCGATTGACGCGGTAGTCGTCGGCCGCGATCGGTTCGGCGACCCGCACCGAGATACGGCCGATATCGTTGAGCTCGAGCGTTTCGGGTGCGGGCTCGGCGGCCAGCCGTTGTTCGTCGAACCGTTCGGTGAGCGCGCCGACGATGGCCTGGGTGGTACGGGTCCCGTGCTTGAGCAGCAGCCGGGCCCCGGGGCGCAGGGGTTTGTCACCGAGCCAGCAGACGGTGGCGTCGAAGGTGTCGACCGGCTCCGGCGCGTCATCCGGGGAGGCGAGGGTATCGCCCCGGGAGATGTCGACGTCGTCGGTGAGGATCAGCGTGACACTGCGTCCGGCCTGGGCGACAGCGAGTTCGCCGTCGGGGGTATCGATACGCTCCACGGTGGTGCGGATGCCGGAGGGCAGCACCACCACCTCGTCGCCGGGCGCCACCGACCCCGCCGCGATCTGCCCCGCGTATCCGCGGTAGTCGGGGTATTCGGGGGTGCGCGGACGGATCACGTACTGCACCGGGAAGCGCAGGCCCACCGCGTGTTCGCCGGAATTGTCGGCGTCCACCGGTACCGATTCGAGATGCTCGATCAGCGAAGGGCCGCTGTAGTAGGGGGTCTTATCCGAGCGGGTGGCGATATTGTCGCCGTGCAGCGCGGAGACCGGGATCTCCAGCACGTCCTCGTCCGACCAGCCGAGCGTGCGGGTGAGCTGGGAGAATTCCGCCGAGATCTCGGCGAACACCTTGCCGGCCGCGGCCTGCTGGGCCGCTTCGCTGGGTTCGTCCCCGCCGATGAGGTCGATCTTGTTCACGGCCAGCACCAGTTTCGGCACACCCAGCAGTGCCAGGACCGCGGCGTGCCGGCGGGTCTGCTCGATCACGCCCTTGCGGGCGTCCACCAGCAGGATCACCAGCTGCGCCGTCGACGCGCCGGAGACCGTATTGCGGGTGTACTGCACGTGACCCGGCGTATCGGCGAGTACGAACGACCGCCGCGGGGTCGCGAAATACCGGTAGGCGACATCGATGGTGATGCCCTGCTCGCGTTCGGCGCGCAGGCCGTCCACCAGCAGCGAGAGGTCGGGGGTGGACAGGCCCCTGTCCACCGATGCCCGGGTCACCGCGTCGATCTGGTCGGCGAGTACGGACTTGGTGTCGTAGAGCAGACGTCCGACCAGGGTGGACTTGCCGTCGTCGACAGAACCGGCGGTGGCCAGCCTCAGTAGGTCGGACATATCAGAAATATCCCTCTCGTTTGCGGTCTTCCATGGCGGCTTCGGAGACCCGGTCGTCGCCACGGGTCGCACCGCGTTCGGTCAGCCGGGAGGCGGCGACCTCGGCCAGGATGGCCTCGTTGTCGGCGGCGTCGGACAGGATGGCCCCGGTGGTGGATCCGTCGCCGACGGTGCGGTACCGCACCGACCGGGTTTCCAGGACCTCACCGTCGCGGGGGCCGCCCCATACTCCGGGAGTCATCCACATCCCGTCGCGCTGGTACACCGGCCGCTGATGCGCGTAGTAGATGGTGGCCAGTTCCACGTTCTCCCGCGCGATGTAGCGCCAGATGTCCAGCTCGGTCCAGTTCGACAACGGGAACACCCGGACGTGTTCGCCCGGTGCGTGCCGGCCGTTGTACAGGTTCCACAGTTCGGGCCGCTGCCGTTTGGGATCCCACTGGCCGAAGGCATTGCGCAGCGAGAAGATCCGCTCCTTGGCGCGGGACCGTTCCTCGTCGCGGCGGCCACCGCCGAAGACGGCGTCGAACCGGTTCTCGGTGATCGCGTCCAGCAGCGGCACCGTTTGCAGCGGGTTGCGGATACCGTCCGGGCGCTCGGTGAGCCGGCCGTCGGCCAGGTAGTCCTCCACGCTCGCCACATGCAGTCGCAGGCCGTACTTGTCGACCACCTTGTCGCGGAACTCCAGCACCTCGGGCAGATTGTGCCCGGTGTCCACATGCAGCAGTGCGAACGGCAGCGGCGCCGGCCAGAACGCTTTCAGCGCCAGATGCAGCAGGACGGTGGAGTCCTTACCGCCGGAGAACAGGATCACCGGCCGTTCGAACTCCCCCGCGACCTCGCGGAAGATATGGATGGCTTCCGATTCCAGCGCGGCCAGGGTGTCGAAGTCCGAGAGGCCGACAGAGCGTTCGGTGGTGAATACGTCGGTCATGATGCGTGCAACCCACATTCGGTCTTGGCGAGCCCGGCCCAGCGGCCGCTTCGCGGATCGGAACCCGGCTCCGGCTTCCGTGTGCACGGAGCGCAGCCGATGGACGGATATCCCTCCTCCACCAGGGGATTGACGAGAATCGAATGCTTTTCGATGTAGGCCTGCATCTCGTCGTCGGACCAGGGTGCGATCGGGTTGATCTTCACCAGCCCGAAGCCCTCGTCGAAGGAGATGAGCGGGGCGTTCGCGCGGGTGGGGGCCTCCACCCGGCGGATACCGGTGACCCACGCGTTGTAGGGAGCCAGCGAACCGCGCAGCGGCACCACCTTGCGCAGGCGGCAGCATTCGTTCGCGTCCCGGGCGAACAGATCCTTGCCCAGCAGCGCGTCCTGTTCGGCGACGGTCTGTTCCGGGCGGGCGTTCACCACGTTCACCCCGTACACCGCTTCCACGGCGTCGCGGGTGCCGATGGTTTCGGCGAAGTGGTAGCCGGTATCGAGGAACAGCACGTCCACGCCGGGCCGGACCTGGGCGGCCAGCTGTACCAGCACCCCGTCCTGCATATTCGACGCGACGATATAGCCGCTACCGAAGGTTTCGTCGGTCCAGCGCAGCAGTTCCTCGGCCGAGGCGTCCGGTCCGAGTTCGGCCGCGCCGCGTTCGGCCAGGGCACGCAATTCGTCGGCACCCAGTTTGGCGGGCAGCTGTTTCTGCTCGGTTGTCACTATCGGTTCTCCCGTCGTCACGCTCGCGGGTTTCATCGCAGATCGGCTTCCTCGGCGCGAACGGCCCACTGCGCGAACCGTTCGCCACCTTCGCGGTGTTTGACGAAATTGCGGACCACGCGCTCGATGTAGTCACCGAGTTCGGCGCTGGTCACCTTGTGCTGGCGCAGTTTGCGCCCGAAATTGCTGTCGAGGCCGAGGCTGCCACCCAGATGAACCTGGTAGCCCTCGACCTGATTCCCGGTGCCGTCGTCCACCAGCTGGCCCTTGAACCCGATATCGGCGATCTGCGACCGACCGCAGGAGTTGGGGCAGCCGTTGATATTGATGGTGATCGGCACATCGAGCTGGGCGTTGATATCGGCCAGCCGCTGTTCCAGCTCCGGCGCCAGTACCTGCGAGCGCCGGCGGGTCTCGACGAAGGACAATTTGCAGAATTCGATCCCGCTGCAGGCCAGGAGATTGCGCCGCCATACCGAGGGACGTGCCTGTAGACCCAGCGGTTCCAGGTCGGCGATGAGCTGTTCGACCGCTTCGTCTGCGACATCGAGAACGATGAGCTTCTGGTACGGGGTGAACCGGGCCCGATCCGACCCGGCGCGCTCCATGGCGTCGGCGACCTTGCTGAGTACCGTGCCCGAAACCCGTCCGGCGATGGGGGAGAAACCGACCGCGTTGAGCCCGTTGCGCAACCGCTGCACGCCGATATGGTCGATCGGGCGGCTGGGTTTGTCCGGTGCCGGACCATCGATCAGCTTCCGCTTCAGGTACTCGTCCTCGAGGACCTGCCGGAACTTCTCGATACCCCAGTCCTTGATCAGGAACTTCAGCCGGGCCTTGGTGCGCAGCCGGCGGTAGCCGTAATCGCGGAACAACGCGACCACGGCCTCCCATACGTCGGGTACCTCGTCGATCGGGACCCACGCGCCGACCCGCTGGGCCAGCATCGGGTTGGTCGACAGCCCGCCGCCGACCCACAGGTCCAGGCCCGGGCCGTGCTCGGGATGGTTCACACCGATGAACGCGACATCGTTGATCTCGTGCACCACGTCCTGCTGGCCGGAGATCGCGGTCTTGAACTTGCGCGGCAGGTTGGAGTATTCCTTCTTGCCGATATAGCGGCGCACGATCTCCTCGATCGCGGGCGTGGGATCGATGATCTCGTTCAGGGATTCCCCGGCCAGCGGAGAACCGAGCAGCCCGCGGGGGCAGTCACCGCACGCCTCGGTGGTGTGCAGGCCGACGGCTTCGAGCCGGCGCCAGATCTCCGGAACGTTCTCGATCTCGATCCAGTGGTACTGGAGGTTCTCGCGGTCGGACAGGTCGGCGGTGTCGCGGGCGAACTCGGTGGAGATGCCACCCAGGGTGCGCAGCCGGTCGACGTTCAGCGCGCCGCCGTCGGTGCGTACCCGCATCATGAAGTACTTCGCTTCGAGCAGGTCGGCGTTCTCATCGCCGGTCCAGGTGCCGTCATACCCCTGTTCACGCTGAGTGTAGAGGCCCCACCAGCGGAAACGGCCGCGCAGATCGCCCTTGTCGATACTGTCGAAACCGTTCTTCGAGTAGATGTTCTCGATCCGGGTGCGGACGTTGAGCGGGTTGTCGTCCTTCTTGGACTGCTCGTTCGGGTTCAGCGGCTCGCGGTAACCGAGCGCCCACTGGCCCTCGGCGCGACGGCGGACCGGTTTGCCGGTGCGGGCGCGAGTGGGGCGCGCGGGGCGGGCCTCGGACTTCGCGGTGGGATCGGCGTCGGTGCTCGACGTCATGAAATGGCTCCTGCGTGTGGTCGTACATCCGGGCTGAAGGCGCGAGGTACTCCGCTCGCGCCCGCGGTGTCAGCGGGCCGAAATCCTCGAGAGGGAATCGCCGGAAATCCGGGATGGGCGCGGCTGAGCTACCGGGCGGAACCGGGCAGACAACAGGCGCTGCAGACGCGCTTGTAGTCGACGTGGCGACGTGCCACAAGTCGTACTCCCGATGCGCGCATGCGGTCTATTGTGCCATGCCCGAGCGCGCCTTCGATGGGCCCTACCAGTATTTCCCGTGAACAAGCGGGAAATCCCCAGGTGCCGCGAGGTTATTTGTGACGCCTGTCATATTTTCCGGAGGAAAGGTTCGCGGACGGTGTCGCCGTGCTCGACCCCGACCCCCTCGAGGCCGCGCGATCGGCGCCGTGACCACGGAAACGATCGGATCCGCACACCGGCCCGCCGATCTCGCCACCGAGACCGCCGCACTCCACGGCATCGTGGCGGCCGTCGCCCGCGCCCCTGGGCGCCTTCGACGGCGAAGGCACCCCGATGTACGTGGTGACCACGGAGGACGGTCCCCGGATGCCGGCGGGGAACCGGAGCACCCCGATCGTCGAGGACCGATCCGGGGCCGTTCACACTGCGTTATGTCGACCGTGTGGCCCAGGGTGGGCTACCGGCCGCGGCCTGGGAGGGCCTCACCGCCGCCGACCGCTATCTCGAACGCGCGTCATGCGCGCCCTGCGCTTGCGCACCGGTCTGCCGCTGGCCGATCTCGATGCGGACGGCGGGGCCGCGGCGCAGCGTATCGCCGCGGCCGGGTTGGTCACGATCGGGAAGAGCGGCTGGTCCTCACCGATAGCGGGCGGCTGCTGGCCGACGCTGTGGTCCGGGAGCTGGTCGGCTGAGCGGGTTCTGCGGTGTCATCGCACGAGCTGGATGAGGGTGACGCCGTGTTCTCCATCTCATAGTGGGCAGATTCCCATCGGTGAGAACGGGGTGTGTAGATATGTGCGGATAGCCCGTAAATTCGTGAGATGCGAATCGTCCCTGCGCTTCTCGGCGCTGCTCTGCTGACCCTGCCGGCCTCCGCCGCCGCGGGGGCGCAGCCGCTGCAGTCTCCGCTGCCTTCCGGGTCGGCATTGGTGCAGCCCGCGTGGGAACTGCCCGAAGACACCGCCGCTGCGGTACAAGAGGCCGGGTTGTCGTTGTCGGCGACGATCATGACGACATTCCACTACCATGCCCATCTCGATGTCATCGTGTACGGCCAGCCGGTGACGGTCCCCGCCCTCATCGGCATCGATGACGAACGAAAAATGGGTTCGCCGCTGCATACGCACGACGAGACCGGCATCATACATATCGAGTCGGGGGAGGATATTCCTTTCACGCTGGGTCAGTTCTTCACCGAGTGGGGGAAGCCGCTCACCTCTGATCGGGTCGGGCCGATTCGGTTGACCCCGTTCGAGGCGGTTCATCTCTACGTCAACGGTGTGCGGTTCCCCGGCGATCCCGCATCGTACCGATTCGCTCCCTATGACCAGATCGCACTTGTCGTCGGGACGGTATGGATGGATCCGGCCGTTCCCGCCCGTTACGAATTTCCGGAGGGCCTGTGAGTGACTGATCTTCAAAATGCTTGTGCTGCTGCAACTTTCGCTTGACAGGTGCCTCCGGTGGGACCAAAATATAAGTGCTCCAGCGTTTCTGGAGCCCTGTTGGCCGACATGGTGAGTTCTGAAGAAATCGAGGAACCAGGCTATGACGAGCATTGCATCTGAGACGTTGGAAACGGATGTTCCGTCAGCGGAATTCGATACGACACACCTCGCGGAAAATCTTCGCTGGGGTCACCTGTTCTGGCCGGGATCCACGGCGCTGACCGAGGAACAGATCAGCGACCGAATCGCTCGCTACCAGCGTTCGCTGGAGCGCTACCGGGCGAGCGGTATGAAGGGTAACTACCTTCCCGATGATCTCGAAGTTGACTCGGCTTGGCATGCACATCAATGTGACCCGGTCGGGTACGCGGAGTTCTGCACACGCTACTTCGGTGGAATTCTTGCGCATAACGTGACGCTTTGCGTCTGCCAGCTCGTCGACCTCGACAAGAAGTAGGAGTCGGGACAGGCCCGAGGCGTTCCTGGACGATCGGTCGCTTTCGACCGTGGATGAGCAATGAAAGGAGGTCTCGTGGACGCGCTGTTGAATATGGTTGCCGCGCTGTTCGCGCCGGCAGGTGTGAACGTCCCACCGATCCCGTCGGTTCTCTGCTGATACCGGCAGCAGTGTAGCCGGAATTTCGGCTACACTGCTATCGGCCGCGTATTCGTGTAGAGATATCCGGCCGACCAGATGTACTGAGCACCGCCCCATCGTGCGGCGGAGGCGACATCGGGAAAGAATCCTCGACCTTCGAAATTTGCGCTGGTATTGCACAGGACCGGTATACCGCTGAGATCTTCGTAGGCCGCGAGAATTGGATACGTGGAACTATCGGACGACTCGTCGATGGTTTGTAGCCGAGCGGTGCCGTCGAGATGCATCACGGCAGGAATCCGGCCGGCCCATTCGGGACGAATATCGTGCTCGAAAAGCATATACGGGTCGCTGCCTCCCGGCTGGAACACCTCTGATGCCCGCGCGGCGAGGCAAACAGGGGCCACCGGCCGATAGTCGGCGCGGTTCTTGATGCCGTTGAGCCTGGCTTTCATCGCAATATCGGTCGCGGGGGCCAGAATGCTGCGATTGCCGAGGGCGCGCGGCCCGAGCTCAGCCCGTCCGGACAGCACCACGACAGGTTCGCCGGTGCTGAAAAGCACATGGGCGACTCCCTTTTCGTCGCATAGCTGTTTGCGCCAGCCGGTCGGAATATCGCCGATACTCGCCCGAGGCCCGGAGTACACATCCCACCGCAATGCCGGGCCGAGTCCGGTTCGGAACATTTCGCAACACGCGGTGCCGAGGGCGGCGCCCGAATCGTTCGGGAAAGGTGGGATCCATAGCTCTTCGACGATGGACCGCTTCCGCAGCAGCGAATTCCACTTGATATTCAAGGCACACCCGCCGGTCAGTACCAGGTTCGCCGGCAATCCGGGGGTCCGGCGTATCAGAGTTGCGAGTCCCTCCGCCAGCCGCTCGCCCAGATATGCCTGAAAGGTGGCAATGAGGTCGGCATCGGTCAGCCCTCGGAACGCCTCGGCTCGAATCTGTGCGATATGTGTCCCGACCGAGCGGGCTGCGTGCTGGGAGGCCTCCGGTAACCCCGCCATGATCCTGTCGAGCACCGGAAACGCCGACTCTTCTGGAGTGCCCAGACCCGCGTACGCCATTGCCTTACCGGGAATCGCCAGATGCTGTCGCAAAATCTCATCTCGTGAAAGTCCCTCGATATCGGGGACGAACGGTCCGAAATTGGAACAGAAATAGGTGAAGCTGTTACCCACAATCGGCAGCGCCGTGGCTACCGGCCGCACAGTACGGGTCGTAGCCATGACGTGGTAGACACGGGCAACCGTTCCTCCATCCCAAACCACTACGAGCGCGTCTTCTCCGCGCGTAGCGAACGGACTTGTGCAATAGCCGCCCAGGATGTGTTGATCGATATGGTGGTAACTCGTATATCCGCCTGCGGCGGAACCGAAATCGTGATCATCGAAGTGGTAGCGAGTGCCCGGCTCGGTAACTCCCGGGCGATCCTGATAAGGCGCTACACGAAGCTTTATCGGGTGGCCACCGGATAAAGTCGGAATAAACGAAGGTTCCGCCGAGTCGACATTCGGCACCGAGGAGTCCGCGAACCATCCGTCGACCACGAACCGGTCGATATCGGAAGGCTCGAGCCCTTCACTGCGGAGGATTTCGGTGACAATATCGAGATTGCCGAGCGTGCTGTATCGGGGATTGTTGTTCAGTTTCTCGAATTCGATGCCGAACACCAATCGATCACCGTCGACGACCGCGATTCCGCCATCGTGTGACACCTTGATCCCGCAGATCACCATGCAGAGCGACTGTACCGGGCGCTGGATGCCTCTCCACTAATGAGAAGCCTTGTTGCCGAAGAGTTTTCGACAAGCGAATCGTGCGATGTCCCGCTGGCGGGTCACTCGAGGAGCGCATGGTACAGGCGCTGTCCACCCCGAAACACCGTCAGCGCGCCGATGAACGCGACGTCGTTGATCTCGTGCACCACGTCCTGCTGACCGGAGATCGCGGTCTCGAACTTGCGCGGCAGGTTGGAGTACATCCTTCTTGCCGATATAGCGGCGCACGATCTCCTCGACCGCGGGAGAGGTGTCGAGAACCTCGTCGAGTGACTCACCGGCCAGCGGCGATCCGAGCACCACTCGGGGGCAGTCGCCGCAGGCCTCGGCGGTCTGCAGGCCCACACTCTCGACCCGGCGCCAGATCTCGGGAACGTTTTCGGTCTCTATCCAGTGGTACAGGAGGTTCTCGCGGTCGAAGAGGTCGGCGGTATCGCGGGCGAACTCGGTGGAGATACCGCCGAGAGTTCGCAGCTGCGCGACATCGAGCACGGCCGGGCGCAGAATGCCGACGGCCTGCCGGAACACCCCCATCGTCGAGGATCGAGCCGGGGCCGGTCACACTGGAGGAGTGAGTTCCACTGCCACCGCCGCCCCGCACACCGAAGCCACCGCTCCGGTCCTGCGTGATTTCGGTGGGGGACCGTTCGGCATCTACGTCCACGTACCGTTCTGCGCCACCCGCTGCGGATACTGCGATTTCAACACCTACACCGCCGGTGAGCTGGGCAGCTCGGCTTCACCCGAATCATGGGCGGAGGCGTTACGCCGCGAACTGGCGACGGCGGCCCGGCGGTTCGCGGCGCTGCCCAGCGCGACACCCGAGGTGGCCACGGTGTTCGTCGGCGGCGGCACGCCCTCGCTGCTCGGCGGCGACGGGCTGGCCGGGGTGCTCGACGCGGTCCGCGCGGAGTTCACCCTGGCCGCCGATGCCGAGATCACCACGGAATCGAACCCGGAATCGACCTCCCCGGCTTTCTTCGAGCAGATTCGGGCGGCCGGATTCACCCGGGTCTCACTCGGTATGCAATCCGCGGCCTCGCATGTACTCGCCGTGCTGGATCGCCGGCACACCCCGGGCCGGGCGGTAGCCGCGGCGCGGGAAGCCCGCGCCGCGGGGTTCGAGCACGTCAACCTGGACCTGATCTACGGAACGCCCGGCGAAACCGACGCCGACCTGGCCGCGAGCCTGGACGCGGTGCTGGACGCCGAGGTGGATCACGTCTCCGCGTACTCGCTCATCGTCGAGGACGGTACCGCGCTGGCCCGGCGGGTCCGGCGTGGCGAACTGCCCGCCCCCGACGACGATGTGCTCGCCGCGCGTTACGAGCGGATCGACGCGCGGCTCGAGGCCGCCGGGCTCACCTGGTACGAGGTATCGAACTGGGCGGCCGGGGACGCGGCGCGCTGCCGCCACAACCTCGGCTACTGGGACGGTGGCGACTGGCTCGGCGCCGGACCGGGTGCACACAGCCATCTCGGGGGAGTGCGCTGGTGGAATGTTAAGCATCCGGCGCGTTACGCCGACCGTGTCGCGCACGGCGGATTACCCGCCGCGGACTGGGAGAACCTCACCGCCGCCGACCGCTACCTCGAGCGTGTCATGCTCGCCCTGCGGCTGCGCACCGGCCTGCCGCTCGCCGATCTCGACGCGGACGGTAACGCGGCGGCCCGGCGCATCGCCGCGGACGGGCTGGTCGAGATCGTGGGTGACCGGCTGACCCTCACCGACCGCGGGCGGTTGCTGGCCGACGGTGTGGTCCGGGATCTGGTCGGCTGAGCGCGGGTGCCCTGATCCGGTGGTCCCCGCCGCACCTGGATCCGGTCCCACCGCGACTGCTCACAATATCGCGCGGGTCACTCGAAGAGCGCGTAGTAGAGGCACAGTCCGGCGAGGACCAGCATCAGCGTGCTGAACAGCGCCGCAAATACCCGGTAAGCGCGGTATCCCGGGAAATGCTCCCGCGGCTGGGGCCCGAGGGCGCCGCGCAGAATCGTTGTCAGCGGCGGCTGATAACAGACGGTCGTGCAATGGCCGGCACGGACCGGGATCATCGCGTCCGCGAATCCGAAGTCCATGGCCGGTACCGAGGTGGGTATGGCCCGCCACTCCGCGATCCAGTGCGGGATGGTCCCGACCCGCACATGGTGCACACCGGGAGGCACTGGCACATGTGTCGTTCCCCATGCGGCGTCCGGGACCCGCCGGCCGTTGACCACGATCCTGGGTGCGGCCAGCCAGCGGTAGATCAACGGCGGAAACGACCAGGTGTAGTACCTCGCGTCTACGAGGATTCCGGTGGGGCCGGGCTCCGGTATGTACTCCGGCATGGGCGAGTCCGGACTCGCCTCGTAGGGCAGGATGAAATCGGCGGGCAGCATCGTGCCCCGATACGGCTGCCCGGGCGTCACCGGGCGTACCGGGGGCGGCTCCGGGGTGGCGTTCGGCGCCCGGTGCGGGTGTTGTGGTTGCACTGTCTTCCTGTGTTCGCTCATGGGAAAGGGGCAGCTGTCGGCCGAACGACGCCGTGTAGATCTCCGGGGTGCGGATTTCCTGCGGTCAGGCAGGTGCCGGGGCTTCTTCGGAGCCGGTGATCTCCTCGAGGATTGCCGCGAGAGCGTGCCGTACCGGGGTCATGTCCTTGAGGGCCAGACCGAGTTTGGTGATCAGGACCGAGACCCGGACCGATTCCGCGGTGATCCGGTTGGCTGCCGCGAAGGCCACCACCGGCGCCGCGGTGCCCAGCGACAAACCCAGTTCGATGGTCCAGCCGATCAATGCGCCGGCCAACGCCACCAGGATGTCCTGCACCATGGTGCGCACCGCGTCGACGATCTTCTGGGCTTTCTCCGTCATCGTGGCCAGGCAGGCAGCCGCGGCGCCGGCCGCTTCGATACGGTCGATGGCGGTCGCGGCGTAATTGCGGTAAGCGGTCGCGGTTTCGCCGGACCACGAGGTGATCTCCTGCTCGACGGCTGTCTTCCAAGCCGCGCCGATCGCCGTCAACTCTTTCGCGATTTCGGTCCATGTATCCGCATACGCCTCGACCATCTCCGGGTTGCCCGCCAAAGCGTCGAAGCATCGCCGCAGGTACTCGACATGCTCCAGCATCCACCCGGCGATCTGGCTGCCGACGAATCCGAACGGATCGGTGCAGGCCCCCCATGCGGTGAGTCCGACATCTGCCAGACCGAAGGCGGAGCTGAGGTAGTCCTCTTTCCGGAAATCCGACACCATTTTCCACGTGTCGAACGCGAGCGTGCCCTCCAGCACCCCCCACGGCCCGTCCTCGCCGTGGAGGCCGACATTGGAGAAGGTGAACAGCGTCTCCTGAAAATACTGCTCGCGGAAGTTCGTGCCCTCGGCGATCAACGGGTTGCCCTCGGGGGCGGCCTCGTCGCCGAACCCCGGGAGGGTCTCGTTGAGCCAATCGCCTACTTGATTCGCCATTTACAGTCCCCCCGCGGCTCCGTCGACGGTTGTCTGCAGGCCCTCCAGCGCTTTCGAGATCGCGCCGTCGGCATCCTCGAACGAATCAGCGTCGGCGGCGAGCATACCGGGCACGGCGCCCACCTTGTCGGTGAGATTGCTGATAGCGGTCAAGGTGGAGGCGTGATTGTCGGCGATCAACCACTCCACGAGAGGTTTCGGAATCAACCCGTAGCCGTCGTCGGCCGCGCTGATGTAGTTCGCCGCTTGCAGCACGGTTCCGAGTCGTGTGGCGATTCGCCCGATCGAGGTGGCGTGCGTGCGCAGAGCTTCGGGATCTACGTGCACGGGAAGCGGATTCGTCATCGCCTCACACCAGCCACGAAGCGCGACGGTAGTACTCGCCCTCTTCGTCATCGACATCGGGGACGAGCGAGGACGGCGTCGGCAGCGGCTCCGGCGGTGCCGCGGGACGCGATGGTGCCGAGGCCTCGGGCGGCGCGGGTGGCCGCGGTGCCGGCGCTTGCGGCGGAGCGGATTGCTGCGACCGAACGGGATCAGGCGCCGTCGAGGGAGCGGGGGAGGCCGGCACAGGGGCATCCGGGGCCGCGTAACGGTCCTCGTATTGCTTGATGATGTTCGCGCCGATCGGATCGTCGCCCACTACCTCGCGCACCGTCGCGGTGATATCGCGTACCAGGGTTTCGCGCGCGTGGCCCAGGCATTGCATCAACTCCGCCGACAGCGCTGCCGGGCTCTTCCGCCGGATGGCATCGGTGAACCGGATATCGGTCGGCACGCCGTTCGCGTCGATGGCCACGGTTATGCTCTGGTCGCTGGAGGTAGTGGTCACCGCCAGCTGTGTCATCCGTACCTGGAGAGATTGGAAGCGCTCGCTCTTCTGCCGCATCTGCTCGGCCCATCGGGCGAGGTCGGCCGCAGTGCGCCCCGGATCGTCGGTCATCTGATATTCCCCCCTTGTGCAGCCGGCTGTGCTTTTGTGTATCTCGTTTGTGGGCCCAGACGCTATCATGCGCGCCACGGCCGGCGCCCGAGGAAACAGGCGGTCGCATTTACACTGGGTGAGGAACCCGGTGGAACGCGAGCCGGGTTCATAGGCAGCGGTGCGCCGGGCACACCACATCGGCGCACAGCGAAGGTAGGAGGTGGGGTCGATGTCGAGCACCGAGGATCGGCGCTTCGAGGTCCTGCGGGCGATCGTCGCCGACTATGTCGCCACCAAGGAACCGATCGGTTCGAAGACCCTGGTGGAGCGGCACAATCTGGGTGTTTCCAGCGCCACGGTCCGCAACGATATGGCCGTGCTGGAGGCCGAGGGCTACATCGCCCAGCCGCACACCAGTTCCGGGCGTATCCCCACCGACAAGGGCTACCGGCAGTTCGTGGACCGGATCGCGGAAGTGAAACCGCTGTCGGCGGCCGAGCGCAAGGCGATCATGCAGTTCCTCGAATCCGGGGTGGACCTCGACGATGTGCTGCGGCGGGGAGTGCGGCTACTGGCCCAGCTGACCCGTCAGGTCGCCGTCGTGCAATACCCCACGGTCTCCGCATCCACCGTGCGCCACCTCGAGGTGGTCGCTCTCAATCCGGCCCGGTTGCTGCTGGTGGTGATCACCGACACCGGACGTGTCGACCAGCGCATCGTGGAGTTGGGCACCGTCGTCGACGACGAGGATCTGGCCGCGCTGCGCGGCATGCTCGGGGCCGCCATGGACGGTAAACGACTGGCCGCGGCCTCCGCCGCGATCGCCGAACTCCCCGAGCAGGCGCCGCCGCAGCTGCGCGATGTGCTGATCAAGGTGTCGACCGTGCTGGTCGAAACCCTGGTCGAACATCCCGAGGAGCGACTGGTGCTCGGTGGTACCGCCAACCTCACCCGCAATGCGGGCGATTTCGGGCTGCACGGGTCGCTGCGCACCGTACTGGAGGCGCTCGAGGAGCAGGTCGTGGTCCTCAAACTGCTGGCCGCGGCCCAGCAGCCGGGCACGGTGACCGTGCGGATCGGCGAGGAAACGCAGGTCGAGGAGATGCGCGGCACTTCGATGGTCAGTACCGGCTACGGCTCGGCGGGGGCTGTGCTCGGCGGGATGGGAGTCCTCGGACCCACCCGGATGGACTACCCCGGCACCATCGCCTCGGTCGCGGCCGTCGCCCGCTATATCGGCGAAGTTCTCGCCGAGCGCTGAGCCGCAACGTCCGGACGGTCCGCAACGCACCGGAATTCCCGGTGCCGAACCGATTGCGGCGGGTCGGTATCGTAATCGATCAGGGGCTGTGTTTCCCCAGGAAGACGCACACCGCCGGGGCAGAGTTCGGCCACGCGGCGGAGGTCGGCGCCCGTACCGCGGTTCGTCCGGCGAAGCGCATCCGCCGCAGGCGCGAGTCTCGGTGGCCGAACCTCGGGGGTCTCGGAGGCCCTGACCCGCGCCGCCGCGGAACAGTAGAGCCCCTCCGCTGTTAGGCTCGTAGTTCCGGCCGGATAAAGTTGAGTCGACCCGACTAACGTTACGGACGGGGCGGCTACCACCAAAACAGGAGCCACGTGGCCGGCCGCGCGAAGCCGGAGCCGTGGACAGCGACCAAGGACTAAGAGAACTCAAGTGGCACGGGACTACTACGGACTGCTCGGTGTCGGCAGGGACGCCTCCGACCAAGAGCTCAAACGCGCGTACCGCAAACTGGCTCGCGAACTGCATCCCGACGTGAACCCGGACGAGGCGGCGCAGGCCAGGTTCAAAGAGGTCTCCGCGGCGTACGAGGTGCTGTCGGATCCGGAGAAACGCCGGATCGTCGATATGGGCGGCGATCCCCTGGACGGCGGCGGTGCCGGCGCGGGCGGTTTCAGCGGTGCCGGTTTCGGCGGCCTCGGGGATGTGTTCGAGGCGTTCTTCGGTGGGATGAGCGGTGGTGCGACCGGTGGGGGCCGCAAGGCCCGGGGCCGGGTCCAGCCGGGCGCCGATTCCCTGGTGCGCACCCGCTTGAGCCTGGCCGAATGCGCGGTCGGGGTGACCAAACACCTCACCGTCGATACCGCGATCCTCTGCGATCTCTGCAAAGGCGCGGGCACCAACGGCAATTCCAAACCGGTGCGTTGCGAGACCTGCGGTGGCGCCGGTGAGGTCCAGTCGGTGCAGCGTTCCTTCCTGGGTCAGGTCCTCACCTCGCGCCCCTGCCCCACCTGCCGGGGTGCCGGGGAGACCATTCCCGACCCCTGCCACAAGTGCGGTGGTGACGGGCGGGTACGCGCGCGCCGGGAGATCGCCGCGCCGATCCCGGCGGGGGTGGCCAACGGTATGCGGGTGCGCTTGGCGGCGCAGGGCGAGGTGGGGCCGGGTGGCGGCCATGCCGGCGACCTGTACGTGGAGATCGTGGAACAGCCGCACGACGTCTTCGTCCGCGACGGTGACGACCTGCACTGCACCGTCCGGGTGCCCATGGTCGACGCCGCGCTCGGTACCACCGTGGTGATCGACACCATCATGGACGGGCCCACCGAGCTCACGATTCCCGCGGGCACTCAGCCCGGCGAGATATCGGTACTGCGCGGGCACGGTATGCCGCGGTTGCGGTCCAGCGCCCGAGGCGATCTGATGGCCCATCTGGATATCGTGATCCCCACCAAACTGGACGGGAAGCAGAGCGATCTGCTGCGCAAGTACAAGGGTCTGCGCGCCAAGGACAAGGCCGAGGTGATGTCGGCGCAGTCCGAGCACAACAGCGGCCTGTTCGCCCGGTTGCGCGCGTCCTTCAGCGGACGCTGAGGCGATGGCCGCCACGGTCTTCTATCTGGACGAGGTTCCCGAGCCCGGTCGGGTCGCCGTACTGGACGGCCCGGAGGGCCGGCACGCGGCGACGGTGCGCCGTATCCGGACCGGGGAGCCGATCACCCTTTCCGACGGCCGGGGTCTGGTCGCCGAGAGCGAGGTCGTGGCCGCGCACCGGCATCAGCTGGAACTGCTGGTCCACGACCGCCGCCGGGCCGCGCCCGCCGCGCCTGCGGTGACCGTGGTCCAGGCACTCCCGAAATCCGACCGCTCGGAGTTGGCGGTGGAGTTGATGACCGAGGCCGGCGCGGATGTGATCGTGCCGTGGCAGGCGGCGCGCTGCGTCGCCAACTGGGAGGCCAAAGCGGACAAGGGCGTGGCGAAATGGCGCCAGACGGCCCGGGGTGCGTCCCGCCAGTCACGGCGGGCCTATATCCCCGAGGTCACCGCGCTGCATCGCACACCGCAGATCGTGGACGCCGTGCGCACGGCGAAGGCGCAGGGTGCGGTGGTGGCCGCCCTGCACGAATCGGGTACCGCGTCTTTCACCGAGTTGCCGTGGCGCTCGGCCCAGGCCGTGACCTTGATCGTCGGTCCGGAGGGCGGTCTCGACGAGGCGGAGCTCACGGTGCTGGCCGGTGCCGGGGCCGAGGTGGTCCGGTTGGGGCCGACGGTGCTGCGTACCTCCACCGCGGCCGCGGTGGCTCTCGGGGCCCTGGGCGCGCTCACTTCGCGCTGGTGACCTCCGGGTGAATTCGCGGTCGCCGCTGTGCGCCGGTTCACCGCCGGGCGGAATTCCGGTGGGCCGTGTCGGCGCCGGGAGTTAGACTCTGGTCAGCGACAGCGTTCGCTCCCAGATCGAATCAGCGCGCACCATCGCAGCTGCCGAGACCGGAAAGCAGGCCATAGCCACTACGTGCGAACACAAGGCGATATCGGCGATCAGAACCCGTCCGCAACCGAGAACGATGTCTCGGCGTCCGCGGCACGCACCGTCCGCTCCAGTATCGAACTCGCTCCCGAGTCGGTATTCCCCTTCCTCGGGTCGGCCGATGAGAACCTCCGCGAACTGGAAGACCTGCTGACCGCCGATATCCATGTCCGCGGCAATATGGTCACCCTCACCGGTGGGGCCGCCGAGGTGGCGCTGGCCGAGCGGGTCGTCGAGCAGTTGGTCGCGCTCACCGGCCGTAACCGGGTGATCACCCCCGAGGCGGTCCGGCACACCGTGTCCATGCTCACCGAGGGCAGTGCCGAATCCCCGGCCGAGGTGCTCAGCCTGGATATCCTGTCCCGGCGCGGTAAGACGATCCGGCCGAAGACGCTGAACCAGAAGCGCTATGTCGACGCGATCGACGGGAACACGATCGTATTCGGGATCGGCCCGGCCGGTACGGGTAAGACCTATCTGGCCATGGCCAAGGCCGTGCAGGCATTGCAGACCAAGCAGGTCAATCGAATAATCCTCACCCGGCCGGCGGTCGAGGCGGGGGAGCGGCTCGGTTTCCTGCCCGGCACCCTGAACGAGAAGATCGACCCGTATCTGCGCCCGCTCTACGACGCCCTGCACGACATGATGGATCCGGAGGCCATTCCCAAGCTGATGGCGGCCGGGGTGATCGAGGTCGCGCCCCTGGCGTATATGCGCGGTAGAACGATCAATGATTCGTTCATCATTCTGGACGAGGCGCAGAACACCACCGCCGAGCAGATGAAGATGTTCCTGACCAGGCTGGGATTCGGGTCGAAGATCGTGGTGACCGGTGATGTCACCCAGGTGGATCTGCCGCACGGGTCCCGGTCGGGGTTGCGGGCGGCCAGTGAGATCCTGACCGAGATCGAGGATATCCATTTCGCTCAGCTCACCAGCAGCGATGTGGTGCGGCACCGACTGGTGTCGGACATCGTGGACGCCTACGAGAAGTTCGAGGCGGAAACACGCCCGGCGGTCGGGCCGCCGCATATGGCGGGGAATCGGGCGCAGCGGCGGGCCGCGGGTCGTACCGCGCGCCGGTAGCGCGCCGGCCCGCAGCGGCGGAGCCGTGCGCGGACGTCGGATGGGCTCCGCCTCACCGCACCCATTAGGCTGACCAGGTGAGTATCGAGATCGCCAACGAGTCGGGTATGGATGTGCCCGAGGAAGACCTGGTGGGTGTCGCCCGGTTCGTGATCGGCCGGATGGATGTGCACCCGGCCGCGGAACTGTCCATGGTGCTGGTGGATCTCGACACCATGGCGGATCTGCACATGCGCTGGATGGAGCTGCCCGGGCCGACCGATGTGATGTCGTTCCCGATGGACGAACTCGAGCCGGGCGGCCGCCCGGACAGTCCCGAACCCGGACCGTCCATGTTGGGCGATATCGTGCTCTGCCCCGAGTTCGCGCTGGACCAGGCGGCCAAAGCCGGTCATTCGCTGGAACACGAACTCGCCCTGCTCACCGTGCACGGAATGCTGCATCTACTCGGCTACGACCATGCCGAACCGGCCGAGGAGAAGGAGATGTTCGCACTCCAGGGGCGGCTGCTCGAACAGTGGTACGAGGAGTTGCGGGAGGCGCAACGCCGCGCCGAACTGGCCGCCCGCGATGCCCGGCTGCTGGACAAGACAGGTTTCGCCGCACCCGAGGAGAACCGCTCGTGGCCGGGTGACGCGCACGCGTGAACGAGATGACCCTGCTGCTGCTCGCCGTGCTGCTCGTTCCGGTGGGCGGGGTTTTCGCCGCCGTGGATTCGGCACTGAACACCTTGTCGCCGGCCCGGCTCGACGATATGGCGCGTGGCGACCGGCCCGGCGCGGTGCGGTTGAGCACGATCGTGGACGACCGGCCCCGGTACGTGAACCTCATGGTGCTGTTGCGCATCCTGTGCGAGATCACCGCGACCGTGCTGCTGGCCGCCGCGTTGAGCCGGTTCCTGGGCAGCGGCTGGGCGCTACTGGTGACGGCGGTGGTGATGGTGCTGGTCTCCTATGTGGTGATCGGGGTGGGGCCCCGGACCCTGGGGCGTCAGCACGCGTATTCGATCGCGCTGGCCGCGGGCCTGCCGCTGCAGTTCATCGGTGCCCTGCTGGGGCCGGTGAGCCGGTTGCTGATCCTGCTGGGTAACGCGCTCACCCCCGGTAAGGGCTTCCGCAACGGTCCGTTCGCCTCGGAGATCGAATTGCGGGAAGTGGTCGATATGGCGCGGGAACGGGGGGTGGTGGCCGACGACGAGCGCCGGATGATCCAATCGGTGTTCGAACTCGGCGCCACCACCGCGCGCGCGGTGATGGTTCCGCGTACCGAGATGGTGTGGATCGAGGCCGACAAATCGGTGGCGCAGGCCATGTCGCTGGCGGTACGCAGCGGTCATTCCCGTATACCGGTCATCGGGGAGAACGTCGACGACATTCTCGGGGTGGTCTATCTCAAGGATCTGGTGCCGTATGCGGACCGCGGCCGTAGCGTCCGGGTGCGTGAGGTGATGCGGGACGCGGTTTTCATGCCCGATTCCAAGCCCCTCGACGATCTGCTCGACGAGATGCAGCGGCGGCGCAACCATATGGCGCTGCTGGTGGACGAGTACGGCGGTATCGCCGGTCTGGTCACCATCGAGGATGTGCTCGAGGAGATCGTCGGGGAGATCGCCGACGAATACGACACCGACGAGACACCGCCGATCGAGGAGATCGAGCCCGGCCGGTTCCGGGTGTCGTCGCGGTTGCCCATAGCCGATCTGGGTGAGCTGTACGGGCTGCTGATCGACGAGGAAGAAGTGGATACTGTGGGCGGATTGCTCGCGCACGAACTGGGGCGGGTACCGCTTCCCGGAGTGGAAGTCGTCGCGCACGGCCTCGAATTGCGTGGTGAGGGCGGCGCCGACGCTCGTGGACGGGTCCGGGTGCACACCGTGGTGGTGAGCCGGGCCCCGGCGGAGAACACGGAAACCGATCCGGGCTCGGAGCGGGAGCGCCCGTCCGCCCGAAACGACGAGGGAGCTGGCGATGAGTGAACTGGACGCCGAGGACAACAAGCTGCTGGTGCTGGCCCGTGGCGCGCTGGGGCGCACGGGTGGGACGGCGGGTGCGGCCATCCGCGATACCGACGGCCGGACCTATGCCGCGGGTGAGGTGGGGTTGCAGGCGCTGCGGCTCACCGCACTGCAGTCGGCGGTGGCGGCCGCGATCTCCAGCGGCGCCGAAGGTTTCGAGGCCGCGGTGGTGATCGGCGGGAAATTCGCCGATGCCGGGGTGTCGGCGGTCCGCGAGGTCTCCGCGGGGGCCCGGATCATTTTCGCCGATACCGCGGGCACGGTCTTCGATATCGCCGAGGGATACGAGGCCACCGATGCCTGAACCCGCCGAGCGCGAGTTCCGTTCCGGTTTCGTCTGTTTCGTCGGCCGGCCCAATACCGGTAAATCGACGCTGACCAATGCTCTGGTGGGCGCGAAGATCGCTATCACCAGTTCCCGGCCACAGACCACCCGGCACACCATTCGCGGTATCGTGCACCGGGAACACACGCAGCTCATCCTGGTCGATACTCCCGGGCTGCACCGTCCCCGCACCCTGCTCGGTCAGCGTCTCAACGATCTGGTGCGCGATACCTATTCCGAGGTCGATGTGATCGCGCTGTGTATCCCGGCCGACGAGAAGATCGGGCCCGGGGACCGCTGGATCGTGCAGCAGGTGCGGCAGATGGCGCCGAAAACCACGCTGCTCGGTGTGGTGACCAAGATCGACAAGGTGGGCCGGGACCAGATCGCGCGGCAGTTGATGGCCGTATCGGAACTGCTCGGCCCGGATACCGATGTGGTGCCGGTATCGGCGACCGCCGGGGAGCAGATCGAGGTGCTGGTCGATGTGATCGCCTCCCATATGCCGCCCGGTCCGGCTTTCTATCCCGACGGCGAACTCACCGACGAGCCCGAGGAAACCCTGATGGCCGAGCTCATCCGGGAAGCGGCCCTGGAGGGGGTCCGCGACGAATTGCCGCATTCGCTGGCAGTGGTGATCGAAGAGGTACTGCCGCGCGAAGAACGTGAGGACATGCTCGATGTGCACGCGTTGCTGTACGTGGAGCGACCGAGCCAGAAGGCGATCATCATCGGTAAGGGCGGGGGCCGGCTCAAAGAGGTCGGTACCAATGCGCGCAAACAGATCGAGCACATTCTCGGTACCCGCATCTATCTGCATCTGCATGTGAAGGTCGCCAAGGATTGGCAGCGCGATCCCAAACAGCTGGGCAAACTGGGTTTCTGACCGCGCGTCCGGCGGGCGGCGCGAACTCTGCCGACCGGGCCCCACGACTCCGGCGACAGGATGGTGCCGCCCGCGGCCCCGCTCGGACGAAAACCGGGCGCGCCGAACCTGTTCCGGTATCCGGCATCGGCTGAGCTCTGTCATGCCCGAGTAGCGGACGTTGGACTAGGCCGATATGCTCGCCCGGTACCCGAATCCGAAGGGTTGAAACCTTTTTCGTCCCACGATTCGGTAACGGACACGGCGGTGTGTCGGATGCGGGCTCGGCTTCGGGCCGGCAGGACGAAGCTCGAGCGGGGGTACCCCACCTATGTACGAATCGGCGGCGGCCCCGGCCGGAGGCACTGCCCGTAGTGAGTGGCTGGCTCCGGGTGTGGCACTCGGTATCTCGGTCGCCGTGGGGGTCGCGGTGGTCTCCGCGGCCATGCTCTCGGTATCGCCGGCCGAACGAATACTCACCGCTGTCTGGGTTTCCGTGACCGTGGTGGCGGCCTGCACCGCGATCACGACCGCCGTGTATTTCCGCGGCATGATCACCGCGGAACAGCGGCGAGCCACCGCGGCCCTGGAGGAAATGGCACGGGCACAAGCGCGTGCCGCGGCCGCCGAACAGGCCGTTACGGTGGAAAAAGAGGCGACCACGGCCAGCGAGCGCCGTCGTTCGGCGGCTATCGCCGCACTCGCCAACGCCGCCGGCCGGATGCAGGCCATGACCACCAGCATGCTGGCGGATCTGCAGGAGCTGGAACACCGGTATGCCGACCAGCCCGTGCTCACCGATCTCCTGAAACTGGACCACGCCACCGCCCAGGCAGGCCGTCTCGCCGACAGTATCGCGATTCTCAGTGGTGCGCGGACCGGCCGCCGCTGGGCCAAACCGATCGTGATGGAACGGGTCCTGCGGGCCGCTATCGGCCGGATAGGCGGCTATCAGCGGGTACGGATGCGCGCGATCGTCGATATCGCCATTGCCGGACACGCGGCCGAGGGCGTCATCCACGCCCTGTCCGAGCTCGTCGACAACGCCTGCCGCTTCTCCCCGCCCACCACCGAGGTGCACGTCTACGCCGCGGAGATCCCCGCCGGGGTGGTGGTGACGATCGAGGACAGCGGCCTGGTGATGAGCGAATCCTCGCTGCGCCGCGCCCAACTCACCGTATCCGGTACCGAAGGCGATGCGGCGGAAGGTCTTTCCTCGCTCAACGGCACCCGTTTCGGGCTGGCCGTGGTGGGCCGGCTGGCGCGTAAGCACGGACTCACCGTGAGCTACCGCCCCTCCGCGATCGGCGGGACCGCGGCGGTGGTGATGATCCCGCGCGATCTCACCGCACGCCTCGAACCACCGGCCGTTCCCGCGCTGCCCGAAGGTCGTTCGGCCGGCCGGTCCGGTCTGCTACCCGCTGCCGGACCGGACCCGGAATCCGGGCCGGCCGATATCGGCTCCGAAACCGGGGCCCGGCACCGGCAGGCGCCCGCGGCGGTCACTCGTTCCGCCGAGACGGTGGGCTTCGGTCCCGCGACGGCCACGCACCGTCCCCCCGACCGGCACGGTCGCGCACAGTACAGCTCCGGTTCGTTTCCGATGGCCGCCGATATCGAGGCGACCACCACCACCGTGCTTCCGAAACGGCGGCGGGGCAGCACCCTGGCCGCCGCACATCCCGAAGGTCTGCCCGACCCCGGCGCGTTCGACTCTGCCGCACAGCAGGACCCGTCCGGGCGACATCGGCCGTCGGCGGCCTCGCTGGGTGCGTTCCAGCGCGCGGTCACCGGGCGCTCCGGTGACGAGGCCCAGCCGTTCGGCGGACCGATCCAGCCACCCGGCAACGAGGCCGCGCGGCTGTCCCGTCATTCCATGACAACCGACTGGGAGAACCATCGATGACGATGACATCGGATCCAGCGCAACTCGATTGGCTGTTGCAGCGGCTGCTGAGCGAAACCGCCGGCGCCCGTCACGCGGTGTTACTGGCCGCGGACGGTATCCAGATATGCCATACCGCCGGCCTGACCATGGACCAGGCCGACCGGCTGGCCGCCATCGCCTCGGGGGTCCAGGCGCTGGCCGGGAGCGCGTCGGCCGAATTCGGCGACGGCCGCGGCGGGGTGCGGCAGTCGATGACCGAGTTCCACGGCGGGATCCTGTTCATCGTCGGCGCGGGAGCGGGCGCCCAGATCGCGGTGCTGGCCGATGACGACGCCGACGCCGGCCTGGTCGGTGCCCAGATGGCGGCATTGATCGAACAGGTCGGGGAGTATCTGTCCGCACCGCCGCGAGGGAGCCGGGCGAGGTTGTTGTGAACCGCCCCGGCCGCGAGGACGAACCCGATCGTTTCTACACGCTCACCGGTGGTCGTGCCGCGCCCGGCACCGAGGAATTCGATCCGGTGACGCTGGTGGTCAGCGAATGCGCCCCGGCGGCGGCGATGCAGTACGAACACGCGGCGATTCTTTCCATGTGCCGACAGCCGACCGCGGTGGTGGAGATCGCGGCCGAACTGCGGCTGCCGATCGGCATCGCGACGGTCCTGGTCGCGGATCTGCTGCACGCAGGCAAAGTCACCGTTCGCCACCCCGAATTCGATACGGGCCCATACGGTGACACGTTCGATATCGACATGCTCGAGAAGGTGCTAGTTGGACTCCGTAGCCTATGACGACCGCCCCACACGCGCCCGGTCGCCACTGTCCAGTTCGGTGCGGTACGCCCTGAAGGTCGTCGTCGTCGGCGGGTTCGGGGTGGGTAAGACCACCATGGTCCGTTCCATCAGCGAGATCCAGCCACTGGACACCGAAGCGGTGATGACCGAGGCCGGAATCGGGGTCGACGATCTGTCCGGGGTCACGGGGAAGTCGACCACCACGGTCGCTTTCGATTTCGGCCGAGTCGGTCTTTCCGACGAATATGTGCTGTACGTGTTCGGCGCACCCGGTCAGGAACGGTTCTGGTTCCTGTGGGATCGCCTGTTCACCGGGGCGCTGGGGGCGGTCGTACTCGTGGACCCGCGCCGTATCAGCGATTCCTGGTATGCCATCGACCGGCTCGAATACCAGGGCACGCCGTTCGTGGTGGCCTGTAATTCCTTCGAACCCATCCCGCCGGCCCTGGCCGATGTCCGGGATGCCCTGGACCTCGACCCGCATGTGCCGCTGTTCCACTGCGACGCCCGCTCCCGGGAATCGAGCAAACAGGTGTTCATCGGTCTGGTCGAGCATCTCCTCGAGCGCCGGACGCCACCGGCCGCGGTTGCGGAGGTTCTCCTGTGACCCGCTCGGAGCACCGCGTCTCGCCGGCGGGTTGCCCGCTCGCCGCGTCGGGGGCGGTCCTGCTCGACGGCCCGGGCTTGCACTCCGACCCCACCCTGTTCTATACCCGGATGCGCGCGGACTACGGTCCGGTGGTCGCCGTGGAACTCATCGGCGGAATCCCGGCATGGCTGGTGATCGGCTATCGCGAATTACATCAGGTTCTCACCGACGGTCTGCTGTTCCCGCGGGATTCGAGTCTGTGGAACCAATGGCCCGCGATACCCGTGGATTGGCCGTTGCTGCCCATGGTCGGCCGTCCGCAGCCCGGTATCTATTTCACCGCCGGTGCCGTGCACGCCCGGCACGTGGGCCTGGTGGAACCCGCACTGGAGTCGGTGGACCCGTTCGCGCTGCGGACCGCCTGTGAACAACTCGCCGACGGGCTGATCGACCGGTTCTGTGGTCGCGGTCGTGCGGATGTGGCCGCCGAATTCGCCGAACTGCTCCCGGTACTCACGCTGGCCTGGATCATGGGTGTCCCCGAAGCCGACGGCCCGTATCTGGCGCAGACCATGCAGACGCTGTGCGACGGTGGCCCGGACGCGCCCGCCGCCTATCAGCGCTTCGCCGAGTACATGCAGCAACTGCTGGTACAGAAGAAAACCGCTCCGGGCCGGGACCTGGTGTCGCGCATGCTGGCGCATCCCGAACCGTTCACCGACGAGGAATACGTATTGAACATGCAGTCGGTGATGGCGGCCGGGCATCTGCCCACCGCCGACTGGATCGGTAATTCGATCCGGCTCATGCTCGTCGACGACCGGTTCGCCGCCGCGTTCGGCGCGGCCCGGCACAGTATCGGTCAGGCGATGAACGAGGTGCTGTGGGAGGACACCCCCACCCAGATCTTGGCCGGACGCTGGGTGGCCCGTGACACCCGGCTCGGTGAGGTACTGGTGCGCCGCGGCGACCTGCTGTTGCTCGGCCTGGCCGCCGCGAACTCCGATCCACATATCCGTCAGTACAGCGGCGACGGTGCCGAACCCGCCCATTCCGGCAACGCCGCGCATTTCGCCTTCGGTCACGGTGAATACCGCTGCCCCTATCCGGCACAGCAGATCGCCGAGATCATCGCGCGCACCGGGATCGAGGTCCTGCTCGACCGGCTACCCGACCTGGATCTCGCCGTACCCGCGGGATCCCTGGTCCGGCGGCCTTCGCCCTTTTTGCGCGGATTCGGTTCGCTGCCCGTACGTTTCACGCCTGTGCCCGCTGTTGGAGGTGGCTCGTGAGCCAGCAATGCCCGCATACCGCGACCCTGCCCATCGACCCCATGGTCGCCGATCTCGCCGGGGAGACCCGGACGTTGGCCGAGGGACCCGAGCTCACGAAGATCGACCTACTCGGCGCGCCCGCCTGGGCCGTCACCCGGCACAACCTGGCCCGGCAGTTGCTCACCGACACCCGCCTGGTGAAGGACCACACCCGGTGGAATCTGTGGCGGTCCGGCGCCGTCACCCGGGACTGGCCACTGATCGGCATGATCGACGCCGGCCGGTCCATGTTCACCGTGGACGGTGCCGAACACCGCCGGCTGCGGATCAAGACCACCCGGGCCCTGGCTCCCCGCCGCCTCGGGGCGCTGCGCCCGAAGATCGAGCAGTTCACCGCCGAACTCCTCGACGATCTCGCCGAAGCCGGCGCGGGCGGGGAGATCGTGGATCTGAAGCAGGTTTTCGCCTATCCGCTGCCCATGCGGGTGATCAGCGAATTGATGGGTGTACCCCGGGACGATCACGGCATGCTGCTGGAGTCGTACAAGGCGTTCTTCTCCCTGCTGACTCCGCACGAGGAGCGGATGCGGGTCTTCGATGAACTCGACGAGTACTACACGAGTCTGATCAAGCGGAAAACCGGCGATCCGGCCGACGATCTGACCTCCGATTTCATCCACGATATCGCCGAAGGCGAAACCCCGTTGACCGAGGCGGAGGTGCACGGCAATCTCAAGGCCCTGGTCGCCGCGGGGCACGAAACCACCGTCAGCCTGATCATCGCCACCACCCGAGCGCTGCTCGCGTATCCGGAACAGCTGGCAGCGGTCCGCTCCGGGGAGCGCACCTGGGAGGAGGCGATCGAGGAGACCCTGCGCTGGGACGGTCCGGTGATCCATCTGCTGATGCGGTTCGCCACCGAGGACATCACCGTCGGCGGCGTCACCATCGAGGAGGGCGACGGGGTGGTCGTGTCGTACCGTGCCATCGGTCGTGACCGCGGCCTGCACGGCGACGACGCGGACACCTTCGATATCACCCGCCCCACCGCCCACCGCAATATCTCCTTCGGTTACGGCCCGCATATCTGCCCGGGTGCCGCCCTGGCCAGGCTCGAGGCGTCCATCGCCCTGCCCGCCCTGTTCGACCGTTTCCCGAACCTGCGATGCGCCGTACCCCTGAACGAGATCGGCAACCTGCCGGTCCTCACCCAGAACGACCCGGCCGCCTTCCCCGTCACCCTCGGCGACTGACCCCTCGGCCGGTACGCCGGCCCGCCCCGCGGCGCCGCAGGCGCCGCAGAAGAACATAGACTGACCGGGTGCGTTTGTACCGGGACCATGCCGTCGTGCTGCGCCAGCACAAGCTGGGCGAAGCCGATCGCATCGTCACGCTGCTCACCCGGCAGCACGGGCTGGTGCGGGCCGTGGCCAAGGGGGTACGGCGCACGAAATCGAAGTTCGGGGCGCGGCTGGAGCCGTTCGCCTACGTCGATGTCCAGCTTCACCCCGGCCGCAGCCTGGACACGGTGACCCAGGTGCACACCGTGGAGGCGTTCGCGACCGCCATCGTCGCCGATTACGGCCGGTACACCACCGCCTGCGCCGTGCTGGAGACCGCCGAGCGGCTGGCCGGGGAGGAGCGCGCCCCCGCGCCTCGTCTGCATGTGCTCACCGCGGGCGCATTGCGGGCGATCGCCGCCGGGGAACGTCCGCACGAGCTGATTCTGGATGCGTTTCTGCTGCGTGCGATGGATTGTGCCGGGTGGGCTCCGGCGTTGGACGAATGTGCCCGCTGCGCTACTCCGGGACCGCATCGGGCTTTCCATATCGGGGCCGGGGGAGCGGTGTGTGTGCAGTGCCGCCCGCCCGGTGCCGCCACCCCCGCCCCGGCGGTTCTCGACCATATGCTGGCGTTGCGGTACGGCCACTGGGAGCAGGTGACGGCCGTGCCGGAGGCGGCGCGCCGGCAGGCGAGCGGGTTGATCGCCGCGCATCTGCAGTGGCATCTGGAGCGGGAACTGCGCACATTGCCGCTCATCGAACGGACCGGCGCCGTGCCCTCGCCCGCCTCGTAGACTTTCCCGGCCGGCGCGGGTGTGCGCCGCGGCGGAGTGCGCCGTATCGTCCCGGCGCCCGATCAGGCACCATGTAGCTGTGATTCTGCGTCGTGACTCCGCCGGTTCGGACGTGCTCGCGTCCGATGCCGCCCGCACCATCCGACCGCCGTCACCGCATCCTTCCGGTGCCCGGCCGCCGGAGATCCCGCCGGATCTCGTGCCCAGGCATGTGGCGTTGGTGATGGACGGTAACGGTCGCTGGGCTCAGGAGCGGGGCCTCCCGCGGACGGCCGGGCACGAGCGCGGAGAGGCCGTGCTCATGGATACCGTCGAGGGTTGTATCGAGATCGGTGTGAAGTGGTTGTCGGCGTACGCGTTCTCCACCGAGAACTGGCGGCGCAGTCCCGAGGAGGTGCGCTTCCTCATGGGGTTCAACCGGGATGTGATCCGCCGGCGGCGGGACGAGATGCACGAGATGGGGGTGCGGGTGCGCTGGGCGGGGCGGCGCCCGCGGCTGTGGCGCAGTGTTATCCGGGAATTGGAGACCGCGCAGGAGTTGACGAAGGACAACACCGTGATGACGTTGACCATGTGCGTCAACTACGGTGGCCGCGCCGAGATCGCCGATGCGGCACGGGAAATCGCGCGCCGGGTGGCGGCGGGTGAGCTGGATCCGGAGAAGGTGACCGAATCGGTTCTCGCGCGGTATCTGGACGAACCGGATATGCCGGATGTGGATCTTTTCCTGCGTCCGTCGGGTGAGTACCGGAGCTCGAATTTCTTGATCTGGCAGTCGGCGTACGCGGAGTTCGTCTATCAGGCGACCCTGTTCCCCGATTTCGATCGCCGTAATCTCTGGGACGCATGCCTCGAGTACGCTCGTCGTGATCGACGGTTCGGCGGTACCAAATGAGCGGGGAGCCGGATTCCGGTGCGCTGGCGCCTGATCTGGAGTTGCAGGCGCGGGCGGGTGCCGCGCTGGGTCTCTACGATATCGATGTCCGGGTCGACAACGACAGGTCGTTGCGTTTCGATTTCCAGGGCGCGCTGTGTTCGCTGAGCGCGTTCACGCTGACGCCGGGGCTCGATGTGCTCTCGCTGACCTGTGTGCTGGCGTGGGATCGTCCGCTGAAACCGCAGCTGCACAAACGGGTCGCCGAGCGTAATGTTTCGCTGCAGTTCGGCTCGATCTCGGTGATACCTCATGGGAAACTCGCCGATGTGATCCTGCGCTATACCTTTCCGGCGGCGGGTCTCGACGATCCGGCGTTGACCACGATGCTGCTGCTGGTACTCGGCGGCGCCGGTGACGCGCGGAAGGGTTTGCTGCCCTAGCGCTACCGGTCGGGGGCGGCGGTCGCGGGTTCGGGTCGTTCGGGGGTGGGCCGGGTCCCGTACGGGAACAGCGTGGTGACGCCGCGGAGGAAGAGTTCGCGGTCCATATCGCCGATGAGTAGGTGCTGCAGGACGAAGCCGGGGAGTAGGCCGAACATGGCGGCGGCGACGGCGTCGAGGTCGGCGTCGGCGGGTAGCCAGCCGGCCGCGCGCATACGTTCGGCGTAGCGGTGCCACATTCCCTGGATGCCCTGCATCGTCCGGCGTACGGGTTCGGCGGCCTGTTCGTCGATCAGGGCCAGCGACCAGGCCTGTGGGGCCAGGCGTAGCCGGCCTTCGGGGCCGCTCTGGGCCTCTATCCATTCGGTCATATGCGCGAGGAGTTCGGCGGGGGCGGGTAGTGGGTCGCGCTCGATCATCTCCGACATCCGGCTGCGGATATCCCCGGCCGCGGTGGAGGCCAGGGCGATGACCAGTTCGTCCTTGCTTTTGAAGTACCGGTAGACGGCGCCCGCGGACAGGCCGGATTCGGCGAATACGTCCTGCATGGAGGTTTGGTGGAAACCTTTGCGGACGAAACAGGCCCGGGCAGCGTCGAGGATCTGCCGGCGACGTCGTTCCAGGTGTTCCGCGCTGACTCGGGGCATGGGTCCAAACTAAAACGAATATTCGTTCTTGACAAGCTGCGGTCTCCGGTGGGACGGTTGCCTCATCGTTAAAAGAACGAGCCTTCGATTTTCTGGGAGAACGTCATGAACGTCATCCAGCGTGCCGTGGCCCTCGGGCTGGGCGCGGCCCTGCTCCAAGCGCTGATGCTGCTCGCCTTCGCCTGGCCCGCCACCCAGATCGCGCCACGGGACCTCCCTCTCGCCGTAGCCGGACCGCAGGCGGGCCCGGTGGCGGCCCGCCTCACCGGTCAACACCCGGGCGCCTTCGAATTGACGACCGTTCCCGACGAGGCGGCGGCCCGGGCGGCCATCACCGACCGTGAGGTCTACGGCGCGATCGTCACCGGCGACGGCGCGCCGCGCGTGCTGGTCGCCTCCGGGGCCGGTGCGGCCGTGGCCCAGCAGCTCACGCAGATCGGGCAGCAGATGGCCGGGGCTCCCGTGGCCGGGGTGGAGGACGTGGTTGCGGCCGATCCCGACGATCCGCGTGGGGCCGGCTTCGGCGCCATGGCGCTACCGCTGGTCATGGCCGGTATCGCCGGAGGTGTGCTGGTAACGCTGCTGATACCCTCGGCCGGTGGGCGGGTGGTCGGCACCGTCGTCTTCGGTATCGCGGGCGGTCTGCTGAGCATGGTGATCGCTCAGACCTGGCTTTCCATCGTGCCCGGCGACTACCTGCAGCTCTCGTCGGCCGCCGGGCTGGTGTCCTTCGCTGTCGCCGGCACGGTGGCGGGTCTGGCCACGGTCATCGGCCGCGCCGGTATCGGTCTCGTCGCGCTGCTGATGCTGCTCGTCGGCAACCCGTTCTCCGCCGCCACATCGGCTCCGGAGCTGTTGCCGCAGCCGTGGGGGCTCATCGGCCAGTTGCTGCCCCCGGGCGCCGGAGCCTCGCTGATCCGGTCGGTGGCGTTCTTCGGCGGGGCCGGTGCCCAGGGTCCGTTGTCGGTACTGCTGGCCTGGGCGGCGGTGGCCCTGGTGCTGCTGGGCGTGGGTGTGGTCCGCGCGCGCGGTCGCCGGGAGCCGGTGCCGAGCGAGCCCACTCCGGCGCCGGTGCCCGCCTGACCCCGCAACGGCGGCGGGCCGCTACCGAAGTGGTAGCGGCCCGCCGCCGAGTGCTGAGCGCGGTATCAGTTACCGCGGACCCCCGAACACGAGTGGCAGGTACCGAAGATCTCCAGAGTATGGCTGACCTCGGTGAATCCATGGGCGGAGGCGGTGCTGGCGGCCCATGCCTCGACGGTGGGCCCGGCGACCTCGACGGTGCGCCCGCAGTGACGGCACACCAGGTGGTGATGATGCTCCGTGGAGCACTGCCGGTACACCGACTCCCCGTTGTCGGTGCGCAGTACATCCACCATGCCGGCGTCCGCGAGGGACTGCAGCGTGCGATAGACGGTGGTCAGTCCGATTCCCTCACCCCGGCGGCGTAGCTCGTCGTGTAATTCCTGGGCCGACCGGAACCTGTCGATGTCCTCCAGTAGCGAGGCGATCGCATTGCGTTGCCGCGTGCTGCGAATGCCGACTGCTCTCTGTGTGGTGGTCCCTTTGCCGGTGACCAGGTTCTCGGACACGAATTACCCTTCTTCTTCGGCGTGCGCTACTGCATCGACCACGATATGCGCCAGGTGGTCGTCGACGAGTTCGTAGAGAACCTCTCGCCCCGAACGCTCACCGTGTACCACCCCGGCCGATTTGAGAATCCGCAGATGCTGGCTGACCAGCGGTTGGGTCACACCGAGGGCATCCACCAGTTCGTGCACACAGCGCGGCGACTCCCGCAGTTGTAGCACGATCGCGATGCGGACGGGGGCCGCGAGCGCACGCAGTAGTTCGCCGGCGTTCTCCAGTACGGTCCGGGTGGGGACGGGAACCGGCGCGGGGGAACGGTAGGGGTTGTGCGGCGCGGCGGCGGTATCGGTTGTCATGGTCCACTCCTTATTGGAAACCGGTACCATTTTGATATGCATGGATATGCATGTCAAATGTCCGTTCCGGTGGAGCGCGAAAGACCCGCCCCGGGGATCGGACACACCTCCGCGTCGGCTCCGGCCGTGCGCAGGCTGCGGATGGGCTCCGCTCGACGGCACCTACTAGGCTGTACCCGATCAACCGCTCGCAGCGAAGCAATCACCGTGGGCAGTCGCGATCACGTACGCCCGATCCGGGCAGCGTAACTATCGGCGATACGTAGTGGATGGAGAATTCTCGCGTGGCACCCAAGTCGAAGGTGGACACCGTTGCCAACCTCGCCAAGCGCCGGGGCCTGGTGTACCCCTGTGGTGAGATCTACGGCGGTACCAAATCGGCCTGGGACTACGGTCCGCTCGGCGTGGAGCTCAAGGAGAACATCAAGAAGCAGTGGTGGCGGTCCATGGTCACCAGCCGCGAAGACGTGGTGGGCCTGGACTCTTCGGTGATCCTGCCCCGGCAGGTCTGGGTGGCTTCCGGCCATGTGGCGACCTTCACCGATCCACTGGTCGAATCCCTGCACACGCACAAGCGTTACCGGGCCGATCATCTCCTCGAGGCCTACGAGGCCAAACACGGCCACCCGCCGGCCAACGGCCTGGCCGATATCAACGACCCGGACACCGGCCAGCCCGGCAAGTGGACCGAACCACGCAACTTCTCCGGCCTGCTCAAGACCTACCTCGGCCCGGTCGACGACGAAGAAGGCCTGCACTATCTGCGTCCGGAAACCGCGCAGGGCATCTTCGTGAATTTCGCGAACGTCATGACCACCGCGCGGAAGAAACCGCCGTTCGGTATAGCCCAGATCGGCAAGAGTTTCCGCAACGAGATCACCCCCGGCAACTTCATCTTCCGCACCCGCGAGTTCGAACAGATGGAGATGGAGTTCTTCGTCAAACCGGGCGAAGACGCCGAATGGCACAAGTATTGGATCGATACCCGCTTCTCCTGGTACACCGACCTGGGCATCGACCCGGAGAACCTGCGCCTCTACGAGCACCCGAAAGAGAAGCTCTCGCACTACTCGGCCGGTACCACCGATATCGAGTACCGTTTCGGCTTCCAGGGCGGCGAATGGGGTGAGCTGGAAGGTGTCGCCAACCGCACCGACTACGACCTGTCCACCCATGCCGAGCACTCCGGTGCCGAACTGAGCTACTTCGACCAGACCACCAACGAGCGCTACACCCCGTATGTCATCGAACCCGCGGCCGGACTGACCCGCTCGCTGATGGCGTTCCTGGTCGATGCCTACGCCGAGGACGAAGCGCCCAACGCCAAGGGCGGCGTGGACACCCGCACGGTACTGCGGCTGGACCGGCGGCTCGCGCCGGTGAAGGCCGCCGTACTGCCGCTGTCGCGGAACGCCGACCTCACGCCGAAAGCCAAGGAATTGGCAGCTCAGCTGCGCCGGAACTGGAATATCGAATTCGACGACGCCGGTGCCATCGGCCGCCGCTACCGCCGGCAGGACGAGATCGGTACCCCGTTCTGCATCACGGTCGATTTCGACACTCTCGACGATCAGGCCGTCACCGTGCGGGAACGCGACACCATGACCCAGGAGCGCATCGCGCTCGATCAGGTCGAAGGATATCTGGCGCAGCGGCTGCTCGGCTGCTAGACCGGCGTCCCGCTGCCGCTGGAACCCGACGTGGTGGCGCGCGCCACGCCACCACGCCGGCATCCTCGTTCGAGCGGCTCGTACCGGGTGGGTTAGGTCGTCCGCCGCGGGGTGGTGGTGTCGTAACGCGCCGTGGTGTCCTTGTTCCGCTTGGCCAGACCGCCCAAGCCGAGCAGGCCGAGCAGACCGAGCAGGCCCCACAGGCCGGTCTTGTCGCTCTCCTGTTCGTGGTCGTTGTCCATCTGGGTCTGGGCCACCACCGGCTGCGGCTGTTCCAGTGGACCGGCCGCGGCGACGCTCGCTCCACCGAAAGTCAAAACGAGGGACGACAGAGCAACTGCAGCAGTCTTGCGCATGTATTTCTCCTTTTCCTCGTTGGGCGTTGCCGCACTACCCGGCCGCGGCGGGGCCAAACCACCTCGGTGAAACGCTGTGCCGGGCCGGTCTCCGGCAGGCCGGTGCCCGACCCGCCGCAGCCGTGCGCCGGCGCCGATGATCGGCCACCCTCGATAGCATCGGGGTGTGATCACCATCGACACGTCCTATACCGGCCATGTCTCGCCCGGTTCCGCGCCCCAGCGCCGCGAGATCCCCGGCGCCCGGGTGACCAAGATGTCGGTCGGTCCGATGGACAACAACACCTACCTCGTCCAGTGCACCGCCACCGGAGCCGCGCTCTTGATCGACGCCGCCAACGAAGCGGACCGCATCCTCGAGTTGATCGACCAGGAGACCCCCGGTGGGATCGACCTGATCGTCACCACCCACCAGCACGCCGACCACTGGCAGGCCCTCGCCGCCGTCGCGGCCGCGACCCGAGCCCCGACCGCCGCGCATGCCCTCGATGCCGAACCGCTTCCGGTGTCACCGCAGCGGATCCTGGCCGAAGGTGACACGGTCACGGTCGGGGCCCTCGATCTCGAGGTCGTCCACCTGGTGGGGCACACCCCCGGTTCGGTCACCCTCGCTCTCACCGACGGCTCCGGCCGCACCCACCTCTTCACCGGCGATTGTCTCTTCCCGGGTGGGGTCGGCAAGACCCGTCGGCCCGAGGATTTCACGACATTGCTCGACGGCGTGACCACGAAACTCTTCGACCGCTACGGTGACGAGACGGTCGTGTATCCGGGCCATGGCGACGATACGACGCTCGGTGCCGAGCGGCCGCAGTTGTCGCAGTGGCGCGATCGCGGGTGGTAACCGCTCCGGCCTCGGCGGTCGCGCACGGCGCGGCGTGATCGCTTCGGCCGCGGCGGAAGTGCCGCCCTCGGCGAACGACGCCACCGAGGGCGGTATGGCTCAGGACAATTCGATGAGCTTCTGCCGCAGCCAGGTGAGCGGGGTGGCGCCGCCACCGACCTGATAGTGGGCATAGCTCTGGTGGATACCGGATTTGACGAAATCGTCCACCTGCTTCTTACGTTCCTCGTACGCGGTGCCGTTGAGCTGATCGTGCAGCAACCCGAGCCCACCGGCCGCCAGCGCGTCGTTGAGCAGTTGCATACCCAGCGACTGGTAGTTGCCGAACTGGGCCGGGTCGGCATTGGACACCTGGGCGAAGAATCCGGCGATCCGGGCCGCGAAATCGCCGTCGGGAGTGGAGCAGTACAGATCACCGACGGCGCAGAACGTGTAGGTGCGGTTGCTCAGCCAGCCGAAGCCGGTCAGCCGGGGACCGCCGGCGCCGGCGCCCAGCACCGGCGGGCCGATCAGGACATCGGTCGGAGAGCGGCGCGGATCGGCGATCAGTCCGACGAGGGCGACCCGGTCGGGCGTGACGACGCCCAGCCCGGTACCGATCTCGGCCGCGAGATCGCCGGCGGCATCCGCGCCCTGGCTGTAGCCGAGCAGAGCGAAACGGGTGCCGGGGCAGCGCCGGGCGACATCGTTGATCAGCCCCTTGGCGCCCGAGAACGCCTCGTGCTTGGAGCGGCCGTATACCTCGCCCTCCCACGGGAAAGCCGTCGCGGTGTAGGCGACGTAGTCGGTATACGCCCCGCCCGGCAGGTTGTCGGCGGCCAGGGCCAGCATCCCCTTGCCCGGGTCGGTCTTCGACGTCTCCCAGGTGCCGGGGATCGCGACCACATGCAGGCCGGGGCATCCGGCGGGTGCGGCATGGGCGCCGGTCGCCGCCACCGCGGGGGCGAGGGCCGTGGCGAGGATCATCGCCAAACCGGCGGTGGCGCTCTTCCATCGAGAAGACATCGTGTACTCCATGTGTTCATCGAGACGGCCACCGGCCGTTCACCTGTCCCCAGGGTTCCCAAAACAGCTCACGGGCATACCACACGCTGTGGCGCACCTGAACTCGGGCGCGGGTCCACGGCCGCCGGTGGGGCGTAGCGGATCCCGCCGCGGAATAGCCGAACATATCGGTGCCTGTTTCGGCAGCTCAATCTACCGGTGTTCGTCCTGGATCCACGGGATATTCATCAGTCGTCCGCGCCCTGTCGCTTCAATCGGCGTGTCACCGGGGGCCATCGGCGAATCGCGGGAGCCGCGACACGCCGAGCGGTGGATCAGCGAGAGGACCGGGAGATCCGTGCCGTCCAACATCCGCCGCACCTGGTCCAAGGTGAAGCCGAGTTCTTTCAACGCGATGATCCGGTTCAGCCGGGCCAGTTGCCCGACCTCGTAGTAGCGGTAGCCGCTGACCGGGTCCACCCGGTCGGGTACCAGTAGTCCCAGCAGGTGTAGTGCCGCAGCATCCGTACCGATATCCGTCCGTGCCTGGCGAATTCTCCGATACTCAACATGATGTCTTCGTTCTACGAGCTGACACGGTGACAGGGTCAAGTACATGATGAGTCCCCTGGTCCGCCGTCGGCGACTGCGCTACGGGCCGCGAGCCACCGGTGGCCGGTTCTTCCCGGCGCGGGTGGCCCGTCGATAACGATTCGGGACGGACAGGGCACCGGAAAGGCCGGAATCCGGCCCGCACCGGCCGGGATCCGGCCGCTCGACACCCGGCGACAACTTTCCGACCAGGCACAACGGTGCGAACACCGGTCGCGGGCAGGGACCCGGCCGGTGCCGCGCGGTGTCCAGGGGCCCAAACCTGCCTGGCAGACTTGTGTCGTGACTTGGGCACCAGTGCGTACGCGACCGGACTCGCGTACCGATTCCGGCGTTTCACGGGGGATCGGTGGTGGGGTGCTGCGCTGGGGCGCACGGCTGCTCGGTGGCGCCGTGGTGGTCGGGATGATCCTGGTCTTCGGCACCGCTGTGCGGGTCTGGCAGGTGGCGCGGATCGAGGACTACACGCCCGCCGACGCCATCGTGGTGCTCGGCGCGGCACAGTATTCGGGTACCCCCTCCTCTGTTTTCGAGGCGCGGCTCTATCAGGCCGCGAACCTGTACGAGAAGGGGGTCTCCGACCTGGTCATCACGGTCGGCGGCAAGCAGGAGGGCGATCTCTACACCGAGGCGGCGTCCGGGAAGATGTACCTGATGGAGGCCGGGGTTCCGGAGAGCGCCATCCTCGCGGTCGAAACCGGCTCCGACACATTGCGCAGCGTGGAAGCGGTGGCGGACGCGATGCGGGAACGCGGTCTCGAATCGGCGGCACTGGTGAGCGACCCCTGGCATTCGCTGCGTACCCGCACCATGGCCCGGGACGCCGGACTCGACGCCTGGACCGCACCCACCCGCACCGGTCCCGCCGTTTATACCCGGGAATCGCAGGCGCACGGGATAGCCCGCGAAACCGCGGCTCTGCTCTGGTATCAGCTCACCCATTTCTCGGCGGATTTCGACTACACCGCCGGGCAGTGAACGCCTCACCCGCCGATATCGCCGCACGCCCGGACCGGTCCCCTCGGATGGCAGACTTGGTGTGGTGAGTTACACCGACCACGACCGGGAACGCCTGGTCGCCGAGGCGCCCAAAACGGCCGGGCTGGCCCCGGCGGGCGGCAACGGGCACCGCAGCGAGTTCGCGCGCGACCGATCCCGGGTGTTGCATTCGGCCGCGCTGCGCCGCCTGGCCGACAAAACCCAGGTGATGGGCCCGCGCGAGGGCGATACACCGCGCACCCGGCTCACCCATTCACTGGAGGTCGCGCAGATCGGCCGCGGTATCGCCGACGGCCTCGGTTGCGATCCCGACCTGACCGAACTGGCGGGCCTCGCGCACGATATCGGGCATCCGCCCTACGGTCACAACGGGGAGAAAGCGCTCGATATCTTCGCGACCCACTACGGAGGTTTCGAGGGCAACGCGCAGAATCTGCGTATCCTCACCCGGCTCGAGCCCAAGGTTCTCGACTCCTACGGCGGCAGCGCCGGCCTCAACCTCACCCGCGCCGCTCTCGACGCCGCGATCAAGTACCCGTGGCAGCGCACCGTCCCGGGTGGCAAGTTCGGTGCCTACGAGGTGGACGCCGAACGGCTGGCCTGGGTGCGCAAAGGGGCGCCGGAGCGGCGGCCCGCGCTGGAATGCCAGGTGATGGACTGGTCCGACGATGTCGCCTACTCCGTGCACGATGTGGAGGACGGGATCATCGCCGGGCGTATCGATCTGCGGGCCCTGGCCGACCCGGTGGAGCGGCTGGCGCTCGCCGAACTCGGGCATGTCCAGCACCGTGACCTGACGGTCGACGATCTGGTGGCCGCCGCGCAGCGGCTCTCGGAGCTGCCGGTGGTCGCCGATGTGTTCCGCTACGACGGCACGCTCACCAGTTCGGTGGCGTTGAAACGGCTCACCAGCGAGCTGGTGGGGCGGTTCGCGAACGCGGCGGTCGCGGCGACCCGGGAGTCCTGGCCCGGCCCGCTGGCCCGCTACTCCGCCGAGCTGGTGGTACCGCCGGTGGCCGCCGCCGAGGTGGCCATCCTGAAAACGGTCGCCCTCCGCTATGTCATGTCCGACCCGAACCACAAGCTGCGTCAGGCCGATCAGCGTGACCGCCTCACCGCCGTCGCCGAACATCTGCTGGCCACCGCCCCCGCCACCCTCGATCCGCTGCTGCTGCCCTGGTGGGAGGCCGCCGCCGACGA
The DNA here is from genome assembly GCF_977089955.1 of Nocardia sp. X0981. Taxonomy (NCBI): domain Bacteria; kingdom Bacillati; phylum Actinomycetota; class Actinomycetes; order Mycobacteriales; family Nocardiaceae; genus Nocardia; species Nocardia sp. X0981. Next base: position 3,062,213 of record NZ_OZ372435.1, read on the forward strand.
TGCCGCCCGGGTCCGGGTGATCGTGGACCAGATCGCCTCCTGTACCGAGAGCCGCCTGGAGCGGATCGCCGCCGGCATACCGGGGTGAATCCGGGCACAGGGTGCTCGGGTCCGGGGCCGGGCCCGCTCGCTTAGACTCGACTCCGTGACCGGACGAATACCTGCTCGCGATATCACCGCCATTCGGGAGCGCGTCCGGATCGAGGATGTGGTGGGCGAGTACGTCACGCTCAAACGCGGTGGCGCGGACTCCATGAAGGGTCTGTGCCCCTTCCACGACGAGAAATCACCGTCCTTCCACGTGCGGCCCAACCACGGCCTGTTCCATTGCTTCGGGTGCAGCGAAGGCGGCGATGTCTACGCCTTCCTGCAGAAGATCGAGCACATCGGCTTCGTCGAGGCCGTCGAACAGCTCGCCGACCGGATCGGCTACCGGATCAACTACGAGGGCGGCGGCACCTCTGTTCAGCGTGATCGTGGCACCCGCGCCCGGCTGGTCGCCGCCAATGCCGCCGCGCACGAGTTCTACACCGCCCGCCTGCGCGGCCCCGACGCCACGATGGCCCGCAAGTACCTCACCGACCGCAACTTCGACGAGGCCGCGTGGACCCAGTTCGGCTGCGGTTACGCCCCCGACGGCTGGGACACCCTCACCAAACACCTGTTGAACAAGGGGTTCGAGTTCAAGGAGCTCGAGGCGGCCGGGCTCTCCCGGCAGGGGCGGCGCGGCCCGATCGATCGCTTCCACCGCCGGTTGCTGTGGCCCATCCGCAACCTCGGCGGCGATGTGATCGGCTTCGGAGCCCGCAAACTCTTCGACGACGACACCATGCCGGGTAAATACGTCAACACCCCCGAAACCCTGCTGTACAAGAAGTCGCAGGTGCTGTTCGGGCTCGACCACGCCAAACGCGAAATCGCCAAAAGCCATCAGGCGGTGGTCGTGGAGGGCTACACCGATGTCATGGCCATGCACCTGGCGGGGGTGAAAACCGCGGTCGCGGCCTGCGGTACCGCCTTCGGTGACGAGCATTTCGCGGTATTGCGCCGCCTGCTCATGGACGACAACTTCTGGCGCGGTGAGATCATCTTCACCTTCGACGGCGATGCCGCGGGGCAGGCCGCCGCGCTCAAGGCGTTTCTCGGCGACCAAAAGGTCTCCGGGCAGACCTACGTGGTGGTGACCCCCGACGGCGAGGACCCGTGCGAGCTCCGCCAGCGTTCCGGCGATGCCGCGCTCCGCGACCTCGTCGCCCGCCGCGAACCGCTGTTCGATTTCGCGCTGCGCCAGGAGATCGCCAAACGCGAGGACAGCCGCACCCACGCACTCACCTACGACAGTCAGGTGGAGGTGATGCGCTGGGCGGTGCCCATCGTGGCCCAGATCAAGGACCACGGACTGCGCAAACGCTACGCCACCCAGCTCGCGGAGTGGACCGGCTGGCAGGACCCGCAGCTGGTGTACCGCCGGGTGGACGAGGAAGCCCGCAAACTACGCGGCGCGGCGGCCGTCCCGGCCCGCTCCACGCGGGCCGAGGCCACCGGCCCCGGCCCGGCCCGGCCGGCCGATCACCCCGACCCGCGCGATCCGCTGCTGCGTTCCCAGCGCCAGGCCCTCGCCGCCGGTCTCCAGTACCCGGAGATCGCGGGCCCGGCCTTCGATGCGCTGGAAGCCGACGCCTTCACCCACCCCGCCTACGTCGCGGTGCGCGTTCTCATGGCCGAGGCCGGGGGAGTGGCCTCGGGGTTGGCGGGTGCGGACTGGATCCAGGCGATCACCGACCGCACCGACGATCTCACCCTGCACGCCCTGGTCTCCGAACTGGCGAGCGAACCGCTGCCGGTGAAAACCACCGACGATATCCCGCGCTTCATCACCGGCGTCCTGGCGAACGCCCAGGCCGCACTGGTGGGCCGGCAGATCGCGGAACTGAAATCCCGGCTGCACCGCGTCTCCTCCACCGAGGAACCCGATACCTATATGGCGCTGTTCGGTGACCTGGTCGCCCTCGAGCAGTACCGCAAGAGCCTGCTGGAGCAGGCCATGGGCAGCGGCGATTTCGCCTCGGCGTAGCCGTCCGCGGCGTTACCGCCGCCGCAGTTGATCGTGCGGGACCATGACCGTGGTGCGCTCGTCCAGCGGCTCCATCGGTTCCAGCTTCGGCCGGGTGCTCAACTTGTCCGACAGCTTCTGCCGGCTCACCTGCACCAGCTTGCGGGTCACCGGACTGCCCGCGACCGCGCGCGCACTGGCACTGATCTGCTCATAGCGCGCCCGCCCGGCCTTACTGCCCAGTACATAACCGGCAGCTATACCGATGATCAACCGCAGCATCAGGGTCGAGCTCCTCCCAGTAGTCCGTGCCGCCCCATCCTGCCCGACCGCCCCGACACCTGTCGATCCGGCACCCCGCGGACCCGCCGCTCAACGCCGGTTTTCTCCCGTTCACCCCAGCTCGACCCCGCGATTTGGGCGGGCGCCCACCCATACGCTAGAGTTTCTCCTCGGTCAGCCCGGCACGGGCGGGCCACCGAACAATCCCCTATAGCTCAATTGGCAGAGCAGCCGACTGTTAATCGGCAGGTTACTGGTTCGAGTCCAGTTGGGGGAGCAGAAACCGCAGGTCAGGCCGACTAAGTTGGCCTGACCTGATTCTTTCTTCGGTGTCTAGCCAAGAATATGCCAAAATTTCCGGGCCGAACTTCCGATCAATTGAATGCCTTGGCGGTCATTCGTCGCAGATTCCGGTCGTTGGCAGGACACGCAAAGTCAGGGCGGCCGGGAGATGGCTGGTGGTTGCGGGTTAGTATCCGGCTTGACCGTTCGCGGTGTGTCCGCTGGGACCGGTTCTCCGGTGCCTGGTCCGTCGTGTTCAGGGCGGGCGTTACGTCCGTTACATCACCTATTCCCTGTCGGTCCGCGGGCTGGTGTGTTTCGGCTTTAGCGTCCGGCGTAGATGCCATGGTTTGCAGGGTGCCTTCGTACCAGGCATGGACGGCCAGCCAGATGCACGGGGGTTGCCCCTCCTGATTTTCTCAGTAACGTCGGCGCCGCGACCACCGATGCCCAGATTCGGCAGGTGCGGTTCGATCGGTCTCTCTCACTCGGTGGGGGTGCTCAGCGGGGGACGGGTTCTGCTCAGATCGAGGCGCGTCCGAGTTGCCAGAACGCCCTCTCAGACCTTCTCTACCCGCACAGGCCGACCCGCCAGAAGTTGGTTCAGGTCGTCGGCGTCGGAGGTGAAGACGGTGGTTTCGGACCCTCTGGCGAACTCTCGCTCGGCGACAGCTGCGAGGACGGCGTCGATGGCGTATTTGTGCCCGTGTAGTCCGGCGTTCCGCAACATGTCCCGCGCGGATGCGATTACGTGGTCATCGGTGTGTACCACGCGGATTCGTGACAACGTCAAACTCCGCAGGGCCTGCTTGGATCCGTCTCGCGGGTTCCACGCTTCCAGCGTGGTCAGTGCTGACGTGACGATCGGGATATCGAGTTGCGGTGCGGTTTTGATGAGCGCGGCGATCTCCCGGTCACCCTGGACTGCCTTGGCCAATGCCTCGGAATCGAACACGAAGACACGTTGCCGTGGCTGATGTGCTGCCGCTCGTCGTGTCCGGTTCACGCGGCACTGCCGGGACGTGCGCCGTGTTCGTCATGCCATTCGTCGAGCGCGGCGATCCGATCGAGCGCGGCCTGCTGCTCCTCCTCCGACAGTGGACCGTATTCTTCCTCGATCTGTTCGGCCAGCTCCCGCAGCCGGTCCATGGCATCGCGATGTGCGGCAGCGGCAGCGATGTAGCCGGACACTCCCCGCGAGTCGACCCGGCCCTTGATCGATTCGACGAGTTCTTCCGGCACGGTGACGGTAATCTTCCGGGTTGCCATACTTTAAGTATGGCACACGGGTGGTGTGCTCGACTACGTAAGTTCCGGATTGTGATCGAGCCTCGTTCCGACGCCGAGGACCGGTCGGCATTTACGGTGCCGCTGCCGATCGGCCAACGGATCGGCGTCGTCTGATGACAGCCCTCACCCAAAACGTTGCTCCGGCCGGCCGGGTGTCTATGTATCCGGCAGGGTGAACAGGAGACGATCGAGTTGCGGCACGGTGCCATCGAGAATCTTCGCGATCTGGGAGTGCCGATCGCGTAGTACCGGCGGGCTGGTGTCCAGGGGAAGCGGCAGGGGGCGACGAGAGTCCGGAAGCAGGGATCCCAACTCGGTGAGACGATTGCGGGCGAGAGCGCGCGCCGACGCGAGTTTATCAGGACTCATGGAATCGAGCAGTTCGCCGAGGCCGTTCCACCGGGTCAAATCGACACGTTGTCCGTTCCTACTTGACCCATAAGCAGAGGTGCCCGCCGATATTCGGGGTCTGACCAGCACACCGGCGGGAGCTCGTAACGGCAGGTTACTGGTTCGAGTCCAGTTGGGGGAGCACAAACAGCAGGTCGAGCCCGATAGCAGGGCTCGACCTGCTTTTCTTTTTCGGCGGATCACCGAAGTTTCCGCGCCGAACTTGTGTCCAGTCGAACGAGATGGTGACCGTTCTTCGCGGGTTCGTGCCCTCAGAGGTGAGCCCGCCACCGATCGAACGGCGAGTTCTTGTTCGATCTGCCCACGCGGACAAGCCCGTTCGGTACTCGCGAATCCATGGCATGACGGGTCGGCTGTGCTCCGCTGCCCGATCCTCCGGGGTGAGTGGATCCTCGCCGCTCGCGCACGGGCGCAGGAGGATCTTGCCGAGGCTGTGGCCGGTCGCTGCTGCGGCCCGCAGCCGGTAAAGGCTCGACCCGGGTGATCCGAGTTCGTGTGCCCTGCTCGTGTGGAAGGCGGGCGGGGCTCCGTCGCACAGGGGCCGGCACCGAATCGGTGCCGGCCCCTGTGCTGTGCGGAGGATTTCCGGTGTCCGTATCGGGCTACCGGTGGGATCGTTTCAGTTGGTGTCGAGGTCGCGTTGCCGGAATCGATACGCACCCACCGCCGTGGCTGCGAGTGCGAGGATTGTGAGCAGGGCCAGCGCCGGCCAACGCGGTTCTTCCATCGGCACGCGGGCGATGTGCTGGAACGGCGACAGGTCATGGAGCCGGTGCGGCAGGTTCATGATCGGGCCGAAGAAGCCGAGGATCAGGGCGAACCCGAAAAGTGCCCAAGTAACGCCGATGGCTCGGGGGAAAACGCCGTAGAGCAGTGCGGCGAGAGCGAGCACGAATAGTACCGCGGGCGCGAATACGAGATGGGAGAGGAGACCGTCGACGAGGTAGCCGGCGTCGCCGGCCGATAGCGCCAGCGCGATCCCGAATGCCAGGCCGGTGATGACGAGGAGGGTCAGGGCGCCGAGCGCGGCGACACCGATGTACCCGGCGAACCAGGTGACCCGGCCGGTCGCGGTGGCGAGTACCGGTTCGGCGCGGCCGGTGGTTTCCTCGGTGCGCAGGGATTGCACGGTGAGGATGGCGAAAACGGTGACCAGCAGGGCATCGAAGAACGCCATGGTGCCGAGGTAGCCGTCGAGCATACGGCTCGCGTCGCCGCCCATGACGTCGACGACCTGATCGGGCAGATCGTCGAAAGAGCCGACGATGGTATTGCCGATACCGCCGAAGAGCGCTCCGCTGGCGACCAGGGCGCAGGCCCAGCCGGTGAACCCGGCCCGTTGCAGCCGAGCCGCCAGCGCTACCGGTGTGGCCAGCCAGGCCGGAGCCTCCCGATGCCCGGGGCGTGACGGCACCAGGCCGGCGCCGAGGTCGCGGCGCGAGGAGAGGAAGTAGGCCGTCGCGGTGACCGCTACAACCAGCGCAACCGATAACGCCAGCGGCCACCAGCGGCCGTCGGCATAGGCTCGGGTCTGCTGTGACCAGGCCAGCGGGGACAGCCACGACAGCGCGCTGCCGCCTTCGCGGACCGCGTCGCCGGCGGCGCGAACGACATAGGCGATGCCCAGTGCCAGGCCGGCCAGTCCGGAGGCGGCGCGGGAATACTCGGTGATCTGGACGGTCACCGCGGTGATGGCGGCGAACACCAGACCCGCCGCGCCGACACTTGCGCCGAACAGCCACGCGTCGGAGGTGGGGAGTCCGGCCGCGGCGAACGAACCGGCGACCAGCAGGGCCACCGCGAGGTTCGCGATGACCGCGATGACGAGTGCGGCGGTGAGCTGGGCGTGGCGGCCGACGGCGTTGGCGCGGACGAGTTCGGCGCGTCCGGTTTGTTCTTCGACGCGGGTGTGCCGGGAGATGAGCAGGATATTCATCAGCGCGGCCAGGAGCAGGTAGTACAGGCCGTAGACGGCGACGATCACCGATTCGGTGGTGGGGTCGGTCAGGCCGTACCCGGGGCCCGAGATCAGGGCGCCGACGACTCCTTCGCTGAACTGGCCGACAGCCCGTAGGTCTTCGGGAGTTCTGTACACCTGCTGTAGTGCCGAGGCGTAGTAGAGGCTCATCAGCGCGATACCCAGCACCCATGCGGGAAGTTTGATCCGGTCCCGGCGCAGATCGAGTCGTACCAGTACGCCGGTGCCGGCCAGGGGATCGCGCCAGGTGGTTGGTCGCGGATCTGCCGAAGCCGCGGCGGGCGAACCGGAATATGTTGTGGCGGTGGTCATCGGCCTGCTCCGTTGCCCGCGGCGGCGAGTTCGTCGCCGTAATGACGCAGCATGAGTTCCTCGAGTGTGGGCGGATGGCTGGTCAGGGCGCGGATGCCGGCACGGCTGACCGCGGCGATCGCGGCATCGAGTGCGTCGGTGTCGACATCGAATCGGACCCGGCCGTCCTCGGTGGTCACATTGTGGACGCCTGCCAGGGCGTTCAGGTCGCCGATCGAGCGCTCGGTCACGGCTTCGACCGTGGTGCGGGTCAGGTGCCGGAGCTCGGTGAGGGTGCCGGTTTGCGCCACTCGTCCGCTACGGATGATGCTCACCCGGTCGGCGAGTTTCTCCACCTGCGCCAGGATGTGGCTGGACAAAAGGACCGTGCCACCTCGCGCCTTCACCTCGGCGACCACATCCTGGAACACCACTTCCATCAGTGGGTCGAGTCCGGCGGTGGGTTCGTCGAGCAGGAACAGGTCCGCGTCCGAGGCCAGCGCGGCGATCAGGGCGACCTTTTGCCGGTTGCCTTTGGAATAGGTGCGGGCCTTCTTCGTGGGGTCCAGGTCGAAGCGTTCGATCAGTTCTTCGCGGCGGTTCTTGTTCACCGTGCCGCGGAGCCGGGCGAATACGTCGATTGCTTCCCCGCCGGTGAGGTTCGGCCACAGTTCCACGTCGCCGGGGACGTAGGCCAGGCGCCGGTGCAGAGCGACCGCGTCCCGCCAGGGATCCCCGCCCAGTAGCCGGACCGATCCGCTGTCCGGCCGTAGGAGGCCCAGCAGGATTCGGATCGTCGTGGTCTTCCCGGCGCCGTTGGGTCCGAGGAATCCGTGGACCTCACCTTGCCGGACCTCGAGGTCCAGGCTGTCGAGTGCGGTGGTGCGGCCAAAAGTCTTGCGCAATGCGGAGATTGCGACGGCGGTGTCCATGTCCTTCAGCGTACATTTATTTCACAAATGTGTGAATAGTTTGAAGGCTATGATGTAACTGCATGTGGCGATGGGAATAGAGGAGGCCCGGGTGGACGAGCAGGACCAGCAGGAACAGGCGGTCCTGCGGTTCGTAGAGCAATTCGCGCTGTTGCTCGCGGACTCGGGCACACCGCGGATGGCGGCCCGGGTTTTCGCCTACGTCCTCGCAGACGACGCCGAGCGCTACACCGCCCAGGAACTCTCGACAGGGTTGCAGGTCAGTCCGGCCGCGATCTCAGGAGCGGTTCGCTACCTGGTGCAAGCCGGGTTACTCGGCCGGGAACGCGAACCCGGTGCGCGCGCCGATACCTATCGTGTCTACGACGAGGACGTCTGGTACGCGATCACCACCCAGCGCCAGGAGGCACTCGACCGGGCATTGCGGTTCCTCAGCGAGGGTGTCGAACTGCTCGACGCCGCCCGCCCCGGTGGTCGCCGGGTCCGTGAGACGCTGGAGTACTACCGGTTCATGCGCGCAGAACTACCCGAGATGATGAGCCGCTGGCAGAAGCGCCGCCGCGAACTGTTTCCCGACTGACCCGCACACCGGTATGGCCGTTCGTACGGCGTTGACGATTCGCTTCCAGCGGGCTCGCAGACGACTGCGTGCCGAGCACCGGTCAACGTCGGCGCACCACGACATCAGGCGGGATCATGCCCAATGTGCGCAGGTTCTCCAGGCGGGTGATCGCCCCGTCGATCGCCCGTTCCTGGATTCCGGCCTCGCCGAATGCCGTACGCAGCAGGTGGGTGTCCACCCGGTTCAGCGCCTCGAGGATTTCCGGTTCGAACGGTTTTCCGCGCTGAGCGTGCACGAACGGGGACCGGATATCGACGGTGAGCGGGTCGCCGACCGAGAAGGACCGCGCGTGATCGATGGCCACGACCTGGGGTCGGCCTCCCACCGTGACCGTGCGGTAGTTGAAGCTGTGGCGGTCGCGATTTCCCATGATGTAGTCGAGAACGGCGACTTGCTGCTGCTGCACTCTCGGATAACGCTGTGCCCGGCGCCCCGGCAGGGATTCGACGAACTGCTGGATCATGCCGGGTCCGGCGGGCCCGTTGGTCCGGGCAGTCGGCGGAATGCGGCCGAATCCGAGAATCTCGTCGAGGCGGTAGGCGGCTATCTCCCGGTCGGTGAACCCCTGGAGCGAGCGCCGCTCCAGGGAGTCGGGCTCGAAATCCAGACCGCCGGTGGGTTTGTAGATATTCACCTGGCCGTCCGCGGAGCGCATCTTGCGGACGTCGGAGATACTGCGCGCGACCTCGGCACGCATGGCGCCGGTGAACGGGACCTCGGCGACCATCCGCCGTGCGGCCATCCGGGATTCGGCCGCGCTGGGCCGGTACTCCCGGCGCCGGGGCAACGCGGGGGTAGGCAGCGGGGTGTGATCCAGTAGCTTTCCGAAAACCCCGTCGGCATATGCCAGGTGGTCGGTTCCGTAGCTGGTGAACCGGCTGGTGCGGCGGAATTCGAGCGCGACCTGTCGAGTGCCTTGCCGCAGGGCGGAGCTGACGCGGTCGGTGACGCCGCGCAGTAGGGAGGCCCCTCGGTCCGAGGTTCCCGGCAACACGTCGTATTGCCTTCGGTCACCGCGAAGTACTGCCCGGGACCTCCGGCCGGGTAGGCGGGTCCTCGGCCACGAGCCGGTAGTAGCTCATCGCGGGAAGGTCCAGCAACGCCCGCAGGAACGGCGCGCCGGCCTCGGGCCGGACGAGTACCGGTTCCGGCGCACCGGGTTCGTATCGTTCGACACCGTCGGCGTACCAGTCCTCGGCCGGCAGGCACTCGTCGGGGCCGAAGGTGGTGAGCGTGACCGATCCGGCGGTGGTGAGCTGGAACTCGGCCACACGTCGCGGTTCGCCGAAACCGAGATCGTAGACCGTGACCACCGTGGGCGGTGCCGCCGCGCGCTCCGGTATCAACGCCCGTCCACCGGAGTTCGGGCGGTTTTCGCCGGGCAGCCCGGTGCCGCCTGCAGGTCCTACCGGCCCTCCGCCCGCCGCGGTTTCTTCTGTCGCCCGTTGCCACCGCATGTCGTAATCCACGACCTCGACTGTGGGTCCCCCTGCTTACGACGAGCTTGGGTTCCGCTTACGGTGGGAGGGACGCGGGTGTCTGTCCCAGACAGTTTCAGGTGGTCGCGCTGTCGAGCCAGCCGGTGTCGATATCGCCTGGACGTTCTTCGCAGGCCGCTGCGGCGGCTTGCAGGATCAATGCGGCGGCCGCCGCGCCCGGATCGAGCACACCGCGCGCCACCTCGCCGACATAACTGGCGCGCCCGCGCCTGGCCACCAGCGATACGGTGCCGGACGCGCCTGTCACCGCCGCGGCGGCTGCCGCGGTGAGTGCCGCGGCGGGCTCGCTGTCGGTGCCGAGCGAGGCGAGGGTTTCGGCCGCCGGCGCGAGGGCGTCGACCATTGTTTTGTGCCCGACTTCGGCTTTCCCGTACCGCTGCACGGTGGCCACACCGGCACTCAGGCCCCGGGAGAACTCCGCCAGGGTGGGTTCGCGACCGTGTGCGCAGCGGGCGAGTTCGCGGAAGAACATGCCGAACAGCGGCCCACTGGTCCCGCCGGTACCGAGGAAGCCCCGGGACACCGCGGTCAGCCAGGCCGAGTAGGAGTCGGGGGTCGCGGTGTCGATGTTCTCGCGGGCGCGGCGCAGAGCGGCGGCGATATTGGCGCCGAAATCGCCGTCACCGGCGCGGCGATCGAGATCGGCGAGCGCGTCGGTGCGGTCGAGGAAAGCATCGAACATTGTGTGTACCCAACGCTGCCCGAATCCCGAGGGCAGTGCGTGATCGGTCATGTGCGAGCTCCTTCACCACGTCAGGGCCGGGGTGCGCACGGGCGCGTCCCACAGCGGCAGCAGATCGGTGTCGGCGGGCAGCAGCGTGAGCGAGACGCCGACCATATCGAGTGAGGTCACATAGTTGCCGGCCGATGACCGGGCGACGGTGATACCACGTCCGGTGAGTTGCCGGTGTACCGCGCGCGCCGCGATGGACAGCTCCATGGGGTAGGTGCCACCGAGACCGTTCACGATGGCGATGACCGACGATCCGCGAGATACCCCGAGTTCGGCGACCAGCGGGTCGACCAGCAGTGATATCAGAGTGTCGGCATCGGCGAACGGGACCCGGCCGGTGCCGCGTTCCCCGTGGATCCCCACACCCAGTTCGATCTCCCCGGGATCGAGGGTGAACGCCGGGTCGGTTTCCCCAGGGTGGGTGCCCGCGTTCAGCGCGAAGCTCAGCGTGCGGGCGTTCCGTGCTACCCGGCGGCCGAACTCGGCGACGGTGGTCAGGTCGGCTCCGGCTTCGGCGCTCGCGCCGCAGATCTTCTCGACCGCGAGTACGGCGGCGGTACCGCGCCGGCCCGGCCCGTCCGCGTCCTCGCTCTGGGTGGCCAGATCGTCGTCGACCAGAACGGTTTCGGTGGCGATCGCGTTGTCGTCGCCGGCCAGCTCACCGGCGATGCGGAAATTGAGGACATCGCCGGTGTAGTTCTTCACGATCTGTACGACACCCCGCCCGGAATCGGCGGCCACGGTGCCCTCGTGCACCTGAAGTGCCGTCGGACTGGCGAACACCGCGCCGGGCACGGCCACATCGAGCATGCCCTGCCCGACGAAGCCGGCGTGTAGCGGTTCGTGGCCGGAGCCGCCGCCGGAGACGAGTCCCACCTTGTCCCGCGCCGGCGTGGCGCGGGTGACGATTCCGCGCCGGCGGTCGTAGGTGATGAGTGCCGGATGGGTGAGGGCCAGCCCCTCGAGCGCCTCCTCGGGAGCGGTTCCGGGCTGGTTGAGAATCTGTCGGCGCACGATGTCGTCTCCTTCGATCGACTGGTGACCGATAGTAATCCGGATTGCCACGGTACGATTCGCTCGTTTCGGGCGGACAGGATTCACTATCCGCGGGCCCGCGCGCGGCCCAGATTCCAGCTGTTCCACGTGTCCTCGTCGAGCCGGCGGGTCAGCCTGTTGTGCAGGTCGACGCGGATCGATTCGGGAAGCCGGTCCAGGGCGGGCACGATATCGACCGACAAGCCGGCCAGATAAGCGACGTCGAGCTCCTTGCCGCGTTGCCAGCGGTCGATGTTCTCGGAGGCGACCAGTGCCTCGGGGTTCAGTACGGCGAGTGTCAGCAGCGCGGCCACGGCGGTCCCGAGGGCCGAGCGTGGCAGCCACGTGGCTTCCAGGCGCAGGACGGCGATCATCACCAGGACGTACACGATGCCCAGCCACAGTTCACAGGTTCCGACCAGCAGCCGCAGTACCGTGAACCCGTACGCCTGCTGATATGTCCACATGCGTCCGAGCGCGGACGCGATGATCACCAGGGTGAGCCCGCTGATCGCGCACAGCAGCACCCGTAACCACAGGCGGTCCGCGGCCGAATCCCGGACCGCCCGGTGCAATACGGGCAGGATGACGGCGAGGGTGAGCACGGTGACCGCCGACAGCTGCCAGAACCCACCGCGGGCGTATTCGGCATAGGTCAGACCGGCGGTGCGCTGCACGTAGTCGTCGCCACCGAACAGAGCCACCAGCTGGGTCCCGACGAACAGCGCGAACAACACCGTCAGCGCGCCGACGGGCAGCCCCCACTCCGGCCGCGTCAGCGTCCGAGGCGGAACTTTAGGGTGCGCGCCGGCGGGAGCGGGTGTCGCGGCGAGAAGATACATGGCGCTCAGGCTTCCGGTGCCGGCCAGTGCGAACACCACCACCCAGCGAGTCGCGGTGGTGCCGTCCATCCGCGGTACCAGCCCGTCGACGAACGCGGCGAATAACGCGTCGGCGCCGGTCAACAGTGGTACGAACACCGCCAGCAGGATCAGCGTGACGGCCACGGAGACACCCAGTCGGCGACGGCGCGCTCCGGCACCGTCGCGCAGTCCGCCCTGCGCGGCGTATACCCAGGCGAGGGCGCCGAACGCCGCCGCCGGGACCGCTGTCGCGTCGCGCCACACCCCCTCGGCCGAGCGCCGCCCCACCACCGCCAGCGAGCCGGCCACGGCTGCCGCCGCCACACAGAGGACGAACAACCATCCCGCCGCCCGGAAGGTACCGACCGCCAGCAGGGCCAGCGCCGCCGCCGTCCACCACAGGCGCTCCCGGTTGCGGCCCGCCCCGGCGAGTTCTTCCCCTGTCCGCTTAGCGGACCGGTGCGCGCGGTGATGGATCACGCCCACCGCGCCGGCCGCGGCGATCCCCGCGAGCAACCAGCCGATCCCGGGCCGGTCGAGGGGAACGGTCGCGGCCGCGGCCAGTCCGGCGGTTCCCGCCGCGGGGAGTACACCCGGCGGGTAGGCCACCTGCCGCCATCGAGGAGTCGCCTTCGGTGAAGGCGTGCGTGCCGGATACCCCGGTGCGCCCTTCGAGCCGGCGGCCCGTTCGCAACCGCGGTTTCCGGGCCCGGTGCCGGTCGCGGCGGGCCGATCGCCGAGGGAGCCGGCCTCGGGAACGCCGGAGGCCGGTTCCTCGGCTGTACCCGCCTCCGGGGGCGCTGGCGCGGCCGGATCCCCGCCCGTGCTCGTCGAGCCCCCGGCCGCGGCCGGGGTTTCCGTACCGGCCGCTGGTTCCGGGGTGTCGGCCGGTGGCGCCGGTTCGGCCGAACCTGTCGGCTCCGTGGATCGCCTCCGTTCCGCGGCATCGTCCGAGGTGGAGCGTGCGGGCATGACTGTCCCTCCTGAGGGTGTGCGGTAGCGCCCCGGCGCCGAACGGGTGCCGGGGCGGTCCGAGATGGAATGTCAGTGGTGGGGCGGCTCGGCGGACGGCAGGATCACCCGGATCCGGGAACCGGGGTCGGCCACGGCGATGGAACCGCGGTGCAGTTCGACCACCCAGCGCGCGATGGCGAGCCCGAGACCCGTACCGCCGCCGTCGGTGCGGCCACCGCGAGTGAAGCGGTCGAAGATACGCGCGCGTTGCGCAGGCGGGATACCGGGGCCGTCGTCGTCGACATCGATGACGAGATCACCGCCCGCGGTATGGGCGCGCAGGCGCACCTCACCGCCGGCCGGTCCGTGCCGGGCGGCGTTGTCCAGGAGGTTCACCAGAACCTGGTGCAGGCGCGCGCGGTCGGCGTACACGGTGGTGGCGCCGGGGGCGGCCGTACCGCGGAAGCGGATACCGCGGCCGAGAGCCGCCGTCATCACCTCCACCTCGGCGACCACTTCTGTGAAAAGCGATGCGATATCGAATGTTTCGCGTTCCAGCGGTATGGCGCCCGCCTCGATACTGGATATGTCGAGTAGCTCGGAGACGAGCCGGCCGAGTCGTTCGGTCTGGGCGAGTGCGGTTTCCAGCGTTCTCGGATCGGGCTCGGAGACCCCGTCCACCAGGTTCTCCAATACGGCGTTCAGCGCGGTGATCGGGGTACGCAATTCGTGCGACACATTGGCGATCAGATCGCGGCGCTGCTGATCGGCGGTGGCCAGATCGGCCGCCATCCGGTTGAAGGCCTCGGCCAGTTGCCCCACCTCGTCCCGGGAGGACGCCCGAACCCGGCTCGTGTAGTCGCCCCGGGCCATCCGCTGGGCCGCGGCGGTCATCTCCCGGAGCGGTGCGGTGATGCCGTGCGCCAGGAACTGGGAGGAAACCAGCGCGATGACCATGGCGGTCAGGGTGGTCATCGGCGGTAGCCAGCCGATCCGCAGCCGGAAATAACCGAAGGCGAGTGCCCCGGCGGAGGTCATCAGGACGGCCAGCTTGAGTTTGATGGAACGGATCCGGTCGAGCGGACGCGGCAGTGCCGCCGCCACCCGCTCCGCGGCCTGCCGCAGCCGGGGCGGGATGCCCCGTTCACCGCGGCCGCCGGTACCGGGCTGCGCACCGTCGCGCTCGTTCATCGGCTCTCCAGGGCGTAGCCCACACCGTGAACGGTGCGGATCAGGTCGGCGCCGAGTTTCCGGCGCAGCGCCTTGATATGGCTGTCGACCGTCCGGGTGCCCGCGGCATCGGCCCAGTCCCACACCTCCTCGAGGAGTCGCTCGCGGGCGAGGACGGCACGCGGACGCCGGGCCAGCCGGGCGAGCAGATCGAACTCCAGTGGTGTCAGTTGCGCTTCGACCCCGCCCCGCCAGACCCGGCGCTGGTCGGCGTCGATGCGCAGATCCCCGACCACGGTGATCGTGCCGCTCTGCGCCCCGGCGCGTTCGACCCGGCGCAGCAGGGCGTGCACGCGGGCGGTGAGAACCCGCAGCGAGAAGGGTTTGGTCAGGTAGTCGTCGGCGCCGACACCGAGACCGATGAGTTGATCGGTCTCGTCCGTACGCGCGGTGAGCATGAGGACGGGCACCGAGCGCTCGGCCTGGATACGCCGGCACACCTCCAGCCCGTCGTAGCCGGGCAGCATGACATCGAGCACCACCAGATCGGGCTCGAACAGGCCCGCCGCCGCCACCGCGGCGGGACCGTCGTGCGCCATATCGACCGTGAAACCCTCGGCCCGCAGCCGTGCCGTGACCGATTCCGCGATGGTGGGCTCATCGTCCACCACCAGGATCCGCCGCGCCGTCGCTCCCCCTACCGGTGCGTTCTCTTCCATGCTCGGGAGCCTAGCCACCGCGTGTGGAGAGAACCGGTACCAGTTGTGGAGATTCCGTGTGGGTAGCTCCACAGGTCCGGGTGCGGTACCGGTTTCCCGTACGAAACGGCCGATCCCCCCGGCGACTCGCGTCGACGAGGGGATCGGTGATCTTCCGGCAGCGCCGGTCAGCTCACGAGAGCCGGGCCTCGATGGCCTCGATGATGCGGGGACGCAGTTCCGCGGCGCGAATGATGGCGTCGACGGAGCCGACCTCGACGGCGCGCTGGATGCTGTGCACGCGGTCGAATTCGGCGGCGACCTCACCCAGCTTCTCCGACCGGACCGAGGAACGGAGTTCGTCGAGTTCCGCGGTGAGGGCGGCGCGTTCGGTACCGCCCGCGTTCGCGGCGCGCTTCTCCAGATCCCGGACCCGCGGATCGGTCGCGGTCCGCTTGTCGACCTCACCCGCGAACACCACGGCGGCGGCGGGGGCGCCACCGAGCACCGAGGCGAACGAGCCCTCGATGGCGAGCACCGTCATATTCGGGTTCAGCGCCTTCGAGAACACCACGAACGCGCCACCGTGATACCGGGAGATCACGCAGAACACGATCGGGCCCTGGAAGTTGACGATGGCACGGCCGATCTCGGCACCGTACTCGAGCTGCAGTTTCCGCAACGACTCCGGCGACCCGTCGAATCCGGACAGGTTGGCCAGCACGACGAGCGGCCGGTTACCGCTGGCCGTGTTGATCGCCCGCGCGGCCTTCTTCGACGACTGGGGGAACAGGGTGCCCGCCGTGTAGGTGTCCGGGCCGTCGGTGGCCGGGAAGCCGCGCCGCGGAATACCCCGGGACTCGATACCGAGCAGGCATACCGGGATACCGCCCAGGTGCACATCCTGGACCACCGCCGTCTCGGCATCGGCCATACCGGCCCAGCGTTCCAGCACCGGGTGGTCCTGGTCGGCCAGCGCCCGCATCACGGTCCGGATATCGAACGGCTTCTTGCGGTCGGGGTTGGCGGTGGACGAGAAGATCTCCCCGACGGTGGTGAAGCCGCTGTCGGCCATGACATGCGGGAAATCGGAGATATCGCGGTCCACCGGGTCGGTGGTGCGGGCCCGCCGCGGTGTCTGCTCGCCGGGCGCGACGTAGGTGTGGTCGTAGTGCGCCATGAGCACGCCCGCCGCGGCGGTCAGGTTCGGCGCCCAGTACTGCGCCTGGCCGTTCGGGCCCATCACCCGGTCGTGACCGCCGATACCGAAGTTGTCCTCGGCCGAGACACCGCCGGAGAAGTCCAGCGCCTGTTTGCCGGTGAGCACCATGGCCGATTCCGGGGTCATCACCAGGATGCCCTTGGTGTGCATGAGCATGGTGGCTTCGGCGTTCCAGTACGGCTGGGCGCCGACGTTGATACCCGACACCACGATATTGATCTCGCCGCCGTCCTGGGTGAACTCGACGATGCGCTTGAGCGCCGCCGCCACCCAGTCCATGTTCTCGGTACCGGAGGTCATCGAGATCCGGGCCCCGGACGACAGCGCGTACCACTCGAGCGGTACCTGCATCCGTTCGGCCAGGTCCAGCGCGGCGATCACCCGGCGGCACTCCGGCTCCGACAGCGCACCCAGCGATTTCGTCGGATCGCCGAGCAGTACCACCCGGGTGACACCCTCGGGATACCGTTCGGTCGGCGTGGTCACCACCCCGGCGACCATCGCCGCGGTGTTGCGGCCCTTGGGCCGGTCGACCGGCACCAGCGTGTGCTCGGCGTCGAGGTCGTATTCGGTGAACTCACCGAGCTGATCGGTGAGCTCGTAGGGGTAGACGGCGTTACGGCTGCGGGCCCGCAGGACCTTCTGACGGTACTCGTCCAGCGGCTCCACCGGCTCGTCGGATCGTTCCCCGACGATGACCCGGGTGCCGCCGTTGGCGTCGAAAACGATCTGCAGGGCCAGTTTGACCAGCTCGCCGGTTTTCGGGTCGGGCTGGCGGGCGATGAGCAGGATTTCCTCCAGCCCGGCCCCGACCGTGGTCGGCCGGACCCGTTCGACGATCGTCTCCAGCTCGGCGCGGGTCACATCGATCGCCGGCCAGATGTACATCACGATGCGGTTGGTCTGGAACCGCTTGGCCGCCGGCCGGCCCGCCTGCGCCCGCCGGATGGAATCGAGGCAGGTGGCGATGGTGCTCTCCGCCGTGGGCAGGGTGACCAGGCGACCGTCGTGGTCGCGCAGTGCGGTCAGGTCGCGGACCTGCGCGAAGGCGACGAGACGCTCATCGGCCGGATTCTCCTTGGCCACACAGCGGAACAGGTACACCTCCTCGTTGTCCGAGGACGGCAGCTGGGTGAGGTCGAACTTGTGCAGCCGCTTCATCTGCATCCGCTGCGCGATGTAGGGGTGCAGACCGCGGATGAGCCGTTCCTCCTCCAGCCCGGCGGCGGACGGGCGGAAGGTGAAGTGGTGGTGCATGACCGCGTTGTCGCTACCCGCCACGGTCGCGGTGATCCGATGCACCTGGTTGGACACCGGCTGCTCGTTCAGTACCTCGTGCAGCGCCGCCGCCGTGGCATCGAAATCCTCGGGCTGGTTCTCCCAGGAAAGGTAGATATCGGCCTCGATGGAGGCGGTCCCGGTGGCCAGTTCGGCGAGCCCGCGCACCACATCGGCGAGGGAATCGAAGCTCACCGCCGCCGAGACCAGGCTCACGCCTTTACGTTCGGCGACGACGAAGGTGCAGTCACCGGTTTCCCGGGTGTGGACGCCGGTGAGGTCCTTGTTGCCGTAGTAGCGGCGGGTCAGCACCTCCAGCATGGCCGTATTGTCCGCGGAACCGCGGGACAGCCGCTGGCCCAGCAGCCGCACCAGCGGTTCGGTGGCGCTCACCATGTCGGCGATGCGTTCGGCGCGGTCCGCGGCGTCCGGGTGCGCGTCGAGGTAGCTGAGGTTCTTGCGCGCGTCGGTGTAGACGCGGGCCCGGTTCCGGCGCAGCACCGGCTGCCCGTACCAGGCGAAGACCAGGCCGCGGGTGAGGTCGGCGATCACCGGGAACCGCACCTGGGTCGCGGCCACCAGTCGTTCCAGCGCCAGACCCACGGGCTCGCGCAGTACCCGGTCGGGCATCGGCTCGCGCAGCCACTCCCGCAGCAGCGTGGAGACGACCTCGACGGTATCGGCGGGCCGCTGCTGGGCGAGGAAGATCCGGAACACCGCGGCCTCGAGGTCGGGGGTGCGGTCCAGTTCGGTGATCCCGTAGTGGCCGAGCGCCTTGGCGAGTTTCGCGCGATACGACTCCGGCAGCCCCGCCCGCTCGACATCGAGACTCTGCAGGTAGGTGTGGAAGTATTCGCGGGCGCTGTGCACATGGCTCGGACCGCCCTCGTCGTCCGAGGGCCGGTTGTGGCTCAGTTCGGCGAGGTCGGTGAACACCTGTACGAGTTCGAGTTCCTCGGCCAGCGGCCGGCGGTTGTCCGCGACGGCCGCTCCGCGGGCGGTGAGGTAGGCGTCGAGCACCCGGCGGTCGTCGTGCGGGTCGACATCGAATCCCAGCAGCAGGCTGCGCAGATCCTGCTGGCCGCGGGCCATCCGCTCGTGCGGCCGGATCTGAGCGGGTTCGGCGGGCAGGTCGAGTTCGACCGCCGCGGTCGCCGCGGTATCCCCGGCCTCGTCGTCTTCGGCGAGCGGTTCCAGCCGCAGCAGCGGCGCACCGGTTTCCACCTGGGTGCCGACAGAGACCGCGCACTCCTTGAGCCGGGCGCGGAACGGCGCGCGCAGCACCGTTTCCATCTTCATACTCTCCAGCACCAGGACCGGGGCACCCGCCTCGACCTCGGCACCGACCTCCAGCGGGGTGGCGACCACCAGCGCGGGCGCGGGGGAGCGGACGACACCGCCCTCGTCCCGGCTGATCCGGTGCGTCACACCGTCGATATCGACGAGGTGGATCGGGCCGTGTGTACCGGTGATCAGGCGGTACCGGACACCGTTGACCACGATCTGCCCGGTGTGCTGATCGAACCGCTCGAGATCGACATCGGCGGTGCGGGAATCGCCGCCCGCTTCGATCCCGACCCGGAACCGGTGCGCGCCGATCCGGGCGACCCGCACCCGGTAGCTCGCGCCGCGCAGTTTCAGGTCGAGCGGACGGCCGCTTTCGTGCTGCACCTGGGGGCGGCCGCCGGCGGCCGTGGAGAGCAGCCGGTGCCGCTCGACCCGCTCCTCTTCTTCGTAGGCGTCGATGGCGGCGGCGGCCAGGGCGACGGTGGAGTGCCGGTGGGAGACGAGCCGACCCGCACCGCGCACACGGTCGATCCAGCCGGTGTCGGCACTGGCGTCGATCACCTCGGGCTGGTCCAGCAGGTCGAGCACGAAGCTCTTGTTGGTGGCGCCGCCCTCGATGATCACCCGGGTCTGCGCGACCGCGCGGCGCAACCGGCCCAGCGCCTCGTCGCGGTCGCGGCCGTAGGCGATGATCTTGGCGATCATGGAGTCGAAATCGGCCGGGATCGTATCGCCCTCGCTGACCCCGGTGTCGACCCGGATACCCGGCCCGGCGGGCAGGTCCAGATGGGCGATACGGCCGGGGGCGGGGGCGAAGTCGCGGTCGGGATCTTCGGCGTTGAGCCGGGCCTCGATGGCGTGGCCGCGTTCGGCCGGGGGCTCACCCTCGAGCCGCCCGCCGGAGGCGACCAGCAGCTGCGCCCGGACGAGATCGAAGCCGGTGGTGCATTCGGTGATCGGGTGCTCGACCTGCAGGCGGGTGTTGACCTCCAGGAACGCGAACAGCTTCTCGCCGGGGTGGTAGAGGAATTCGACGGTGGCCGCGCCGCGGTAGCCGACCGCGATCGCCAGCCGCTCGGCGGATGCCTTCAGCTCGGCGGCCTGCTCGGGGCTCAGCACCGGTGAGGCCGATTCCTCGATGATCTTCTGGTTGCGCCGCTGCACCGAGCAGTCGCGTACGCCGAGCGCCCAGGCGGTGCCCTGACCGTCCGCGATCACCTGCACCTCGACGTGCCGGGCGCCGGTGACGAGCCGTTCCAGGAAGACCACGCCGCTACCGAACGCCCGCACGGCCTCCTGCCGGGTGCGTTCGTAGGCGTCGACGAGATCGGCGTCGTTGGTGATGACCCGGATACCGCGACCGCCGCCGCCCGCGGTCGCCTTCAGCATCAGCGGGTAACCGATCTCGGCCGCGGCGGTCAGGGCGTCGTCCACGGTTTCGACCGCGCCGCGGCTCCACGGCGCGACCGGCACGCCGACCTCTTCGGCGATCAGTTTCGCGCCGATCTTGTCGCCGAGTTTGCGCATGGCCTCCGGGTCGGGCCCGATGAAGGTGACACCGATCTCCTCGCACAGCTCCGCGAACGCGGGATCTTCGGCGACGAAGCCCCACCCGACCCACGCGGCGTCGGCGCCGGTTGCCACCAGCGCGCTACGCAGCAGCTTCAGGTCCAGGTACGGGCGTGCGGACGCCGGGCCGAGATCGTAGGTCACATCGGCTTCCCGCACGAATGTCGCGTTGCGGTCCACGTCGGTGTGCAGGGCGATGGTTTCTATCGGTCGCCCCGTCTCCGCGGCCAGATCTCGTACAGCGTGGATGAGACGCATGGCGGCCTCTCCGCGGTTCACGATGGCAATGCGGCTGAACACTCGCCGACTCCTTCCTGTGAAAGCACTGGCCCGGTCGGGCGAGGGATATGCGATCGTTTCACCGGTAGTGTGCACTCCGGCTTCGTGTATGTGTACCGCGTACGGGGGTTACTCGCACGTATCCACGAATCGGGGTCGTGCGGGCGTGGCGCCGGAGGTCGTCACCGGGCCCGGTGACTCGGGATTGCGGGTCGAGCACATGCTCGTCCGAATCGCACCGGCGTATTCCACGATCGGGGTGCTCCGCTGCCGGTTCGTGCCTTCGGCTCCTACTCCGCGCCGTCGAGCAGCAGTGGTGAGAGGAGGGACAGATGTCGCGGAGCGAGGTCGAAAGACCGCAGCTGTTCCGGCGGGCGCAGGCGTTCGGCCCGGCCGATATCCGGCGTCACCGACGCGATCGTCTCCGTATTCGGTGAACATATGCGGTCCGGGGTGACGGTCGAGCTCATGGGCAGCCCCGCCGGGCGCTCCGGGATCGGTGGCGTGGTGACCGTGAGTCGACCAGAGACCGGACCCCGCCTTCCGCGCGATACCGCGTGTCGGTAACGACGCCCGCCCACCCGGCGATAGCAGGATGTTTGCGCACGGATTGGACAACCCTCTCGCCTGGCCGCAGCACTGTGCCACGGGCGAGCGTCGACTGAAGGCGGTCTGATGCTCCACCGATTCCTTGTGCTCGTTTCCCTGGTCGTCGCGGGTATCGCGATCACCTCCGCTCCGGCCCATGCCGAGGACGCGGTGCTACCCGCGCCGACCGGACCGTATTCCGCCGGCCGCACCGACACCGTGGTCTCGGTGCCGGACCGCGATGTACCGGTGTCGGTGTGGTACCCGGCCGCCGAGTCCGGCCCGGCAGCGCCCTACATTCCCGCGCGGCGACCCGAGAACGCGGCGGAGATCGCGGCCCATACGGCGTACCGGCTCTACACCCCGCTGGCGGCCGGCCCGATGCTGGCCGCCACCGTTCCCGCCACCCTCGACGCGCGGCCCGCCGATCTGCCGGCGCTGCCCGTGGTGGTGTGGTCGCCCGGACTGGGTACGCCGCGATGGCTGGCCTCGGGTCTGGCGAGCGACCTCGCCTCACGCGGGTATGTGGTCGTAGCGGTGGACCATCCCGGCGAGACACCCGCGGTCGAGGTGGGGGATCGAGTGGTGGTGGGTGCCGCGGCGCCCACCCAGGAGCCGGAATACATGCGCGCCGTGCTGACGCGGCGGGTCTCCGATATCGGTCTGGTTCTCGACCGGCTCACCGAATTACCCCTGGTGGGAGACCGTATCGATACGGAGCGTATCGCGGTGGCGGGTCACTCCTACGGCGGCCAGACCGCGGTCTCGGTGGCGGCGGGCGATGCCCGGATCCGGACGGCACTGGTGCTGGACGGCAGCGCCGGGTGGGACGAGGTGGCGGAGGTACCGGATCTGGACCGTCCGGTGTTGCTGCTGGCCGCGGGCGATATGGTGCACGCCAGCTGGACCAGTACGGCTGCCGTGATCGGCACGATGGCGGAGGCGGGACACTACACCGGAACCGATCTGCCGATGCTGGGCGGCGGTGCCCAGCTGTGCGGCACCATCGGGGCGGAACGGGGAGCGCGGATCACGGCGTCGGTGCTGGCGGCGTGGCTGGACCGGCATCTGCGCGGCCGGGATACGGCGCTGCCGGAGGGCGACCCCGCCTTGCGCTGGCGGACACGATGAGGCGCGAGGCGGAGTGCCTCCGACCGGTGCTCAGCTCCGGCGGTCGGGCCCGCGGCCGGAAATGATCGACTCGCCGAACCGCCCGGGAATCGTGGTCAGGGCGGCCACCGCCGCCACGACCGCCGAAACCCACAGCAGGACCGGCACCCCCGCGCTGTCCAAGACCACTCCGCCGATGAACGAGCCCAGTGCGATACTTCCGGTGAAAGCACCGACATACAGGCCGGTGACCTCCTCCCGCCGGTCCGGTGCGGCCTGTATCGCCCAGAGCTGGCTGCACACCGATACGCCACCGTAGGCGAATCCCCACACGATCAGCGCGCTCGAGGCGCCCGCCGGTGACGCGCCGAAGAAGAGCATGGCGAGCAAGGCCGCGATGATGCCCGCGGCCAGGACGAAAAGTGTCGCCCGAACCCGGCGGGCGGCAGTCGCACCGGCCACGAAGTTCGCGACTATGCCACACAGTCCGTAGACGAGGAGCAGCAGCGAGACGGTGCTGCCGTGGATACCCGTCAGCTCCTCCAGAATCGGCCGCACGTAGGTGTAGGCCGCGAAATGCGCGGTGACAACGCAGATCACCGCGATCAGGCCGATCCGCACGGCGGGAATCGCCAGCAGCGAACCACCCTGACGCGGTCCGGTCGTACCCGGCTGCGGGGGTAGCGGCGGCAGCACCAGTGCCGAGGCGACGGCGAGCAGGAGAGCGGCCAGGACGAGCATCCCGAAGGCATTGCGCCAACCGGCGAGGTCGCCGACGAATGTACCCAACGGCACGCCCAGTACGGAGGCCGCCGCTACTCCGCTCACGACCGTCGACACGGCCGTCGCCGCGGAACGTTCCGCCACGACGCGCGAGGCGGTGGCGGCTGCCAGGGCCCATACGGCCGCCATGGCGATACCGACGACGACTCGTCCCAGCGCGAGGGCGCCGAATCCCGGTGCGAGCGCGGTGATCAGATTACCCGCGGCCAGTACGAGCGCGGCCGCCACCAGGACGGTGCGGCGGTCCAGGTCACCGATCACCCGGGGAACGAGGGGAGCTGTCACCGCGGTGACGACGCCGGTGACGGCGAGGCTGAACCCGGTCGTCCCCTGGGAGATACCGAGGCCTTCGGACATCGGGGTCAGTACGCCGACCGGAAGCATTTCCGCGGTGACCACCAGGAAGGTCGACAGCGCCAGTACGAGGACCGAGAACCAGCCGCGGGGGGTAGCTGGTCGCGCGGTGGGGGAGCGGGTTTCACCGATTGTGGACATGAGTTCAGTCAAGAAGGCGCACGAGGGCGGAACAACAGTGATCAGCTCATCGTTCGATCAGCTGGGCTCATCGATCCCCGCCGCCGGAAGGAGCGTGTATGCCGGACCTGCCCGTCCGCGAACTGGAATGTCTGCTGGTTCTGGCGGAAGAACTGCATTTCGGGCGGACAGCGCGGCGCCTGCGGATTTCGCAGAGCCGGGTGAGCCAGCTCATCGCCGCGCTCGAACGTCGAATCGGAACCCGGCTGGTCGACCGCACCAGCCGGAGGGTGTCGCTCACCGCTGTGGGCGCGGAGTTCGTCCAACGCCTGCGGCCCACCTATACCGAGCTGGTGGAGCTGGTCGACAGCACTCGCCGCAGGGCCCGGCGCGACCATCCCGAAGCGATCCGCATCGGTTTCCAGGGCATTGCCTACGAAGCCGTGACCTGGACGTTGACCCGTTTCACCCGGGAGAATCCGGAAGTCACGCTATCCCTGCAGGAACTACCCCTCGGTGATCCGTTCGGTGCGTTGCTGGCCGGCGAGATCGATGCCGCGGTGGCGTTGCTACCGGTGCGGGAGCCGGAGCTCTCGGTCGGCTTCGTCTTCCCGCCCGCGCCGCGCATGCTCGCGGTGGGAAGCGAGCACCCGCTGGCGTCGACGGGGCGTATCACCATCGAGGAGCTCACCGAGGTCGATCTGGTGTCGATCGCCGGCCCGGCGCCGGATTACTGGCGGGACATACACTTTCCCCGTTTCACACCGTTCGGCCGGCCGATCCCCAGTACGGTGCGGGTGACCACCGTCCAGGAGGGGCTGACTCTCGCCGCCACGGGGAACTACGCGATGCTGACGTGCCGGCCGGTGGCCGAACGTAATCAGCGTACCGATGTGCGTTATGTGCGGGTCACCGGTTTCGACGAGGAGTCGAGACTCGCGTTGATCCAGCGGAGCATTCGCGGTACCCCGTATCTGACGAAGCTGGCGGCCCTGCTCGGCGAGATGGCGGATGTCGTATGACGATCACGGCGTCGGCCGAACAGATGAGGATATTGTTGCGCGCCTCACCCATATCCGTGTAGACCACCGCGGACAGGCCCGCGCGCACCGCACTCCGATCGGTATCGGGGCGTACCCCGATGACCAGACCGCCCGCCGTCGCGGCACCCGCGGCCACCGCCGCCATCACACCCGTACCCCCCGCCGCACAGGACGGTCGACCCCGCTTCGGCGAGCAGCCGTCCGACCTCCCGGGCGTCCGCGGCCTCGGTACCGGTGCAGTCGCGGGGCCGCATACGGCCACCTGAACAGCGGACACATCACTCCCTACATGTGGTGCGCGGTATGGGCGCCGCGCCCGCGGAGCTACTCGGTGTCACCGGAACGTGAACGGTGGGGACGGCGGGAACTTTACCGGCAGCGCGGTCAGCGAGCGGTGGAACGGACCGGGGCGCCAGGTCGCGCCTTCGGGCGGGAGATCCGTCTCCATTTCGGGCAGCGCGTCCAGGAGTTGATCGATGGCGTCCTGGGCCACCAGGTAGGCCATCGCCCGGGCGGGACAGTCGCGTTGTCCCAGCCCCCAGGACAGGTGGGAGCGGTTGCCGCGGTGGTCGTCGGCGCGGATCGCGGGGTCGTGGTTACAGGCGGCGATACTGATGACCACCGGTTGGTGGGCGGGCAGCCAGACATCGTCGATCAGGATGGGTTGGCGCGGATAGGTGATGAGGAAGTTCGCCATCGGCGGATTGTCGAACAGCACCTCGTCCAGGGCGTCTCGGGTGGAGAGGCTGCCGCCGAGGACGTATCCGCCGAAGCGATCGTCGGTGAGGATCAGCAACAACGTGTTGGCGATCAGGTTCTGCTGGAGTTCGATACAGGCGCCGTAATGACCCACCACCTGGTGGATCAGCTCCATATCGTCGAGCTGGGCCGGGTGCTGGATGAGCAAGGAGGTGACATCGTCGCTCGGCTCCTTGCGTTTGAGTTCGATCAGCTCCGCTACCGCGGCAGCCATCATCTGATTGCCTTCGTCGGCATCGACACCTTCGAAGATGGCGGCCATCCCGGCGGCGACGCGCTGGCCGATTTCCGGCGGGCAACCGAGCAGGGTGTTGCAGACCTCGAAGGCCAGCGGGAACGCGTATTGCATGAGCAGATCCGCGGAGCCGGTCTGGCAGAAGGAACTGATCAGCGGGACGGCGATCTCTTCGACGGCCGACCGGATCGAATGCAGGTTCATCTCGGCGAGGGCGGCGACATTGGCCTCCCGGTACCGGTGCTGGTCGATGCCGGTGCTGCGGGCCGCGATCGGCCGCCACTCCATGATCGGCAGCACGGGACAGTCGGCGGGGATGTTCTGCTGCCAGGTGCGGGGATCGGCTGGGAAATGTTCGTGGTCGTTGAGAATGCGCACGGCGGTCTGGTGGTCGATCACCAGTGTCGCGGGTACGCCGGGAGCCAGTTCCACCGGGACCATGGCCCGGTGTTCGCGGCGCATCTGCCGGTACACCGCGTGTGGGTCCTCGGCGAATCCTGGCGCGTACAACGGGATCCGGGGTCCGTCGACGCTGGTGAAGGGAGATCCGTAACCGGGCGGGGGTGGGGTGGGATGACCGGTCTGCGGCGTGCTCAAGGGTGACTCCAAACTGTTCGCGGTGGGCGACGAGAAACTCTGAGTAGCTGTCCCGCCGGATCGCACAGGTGTAGCACCCTATGTCATGAGGGTTCGTAATTCTTTGTGGCGCAATATTTTTGCTCTCAGCAAAAGTTCGGAAAACGGCGATGGCGCCTTGCTTTCGAAGCGCTGGCAGGGTTCGTACGGGCCTGCCGGGGTCCGTTGTGCCTCGCAGATCGCTGTGGCGGCGATCCGCCGGAATCCGGGCCCGTGGTCGTGGCCGTACCGCGAGGGGTGTGTGTACCTTTGCCGGCGGTGTGCCGCCCGCCGGGCCGCATCCGCTACGAAGAGACCGGATGGCGGCCGGTGCCACCGGAGGGGTGGGCACCGGGGTTTGCGCGGCGGTAGCGCGGGAGCCGACAATAAGAAGCGGCTCCGAACGAGCTGACCAGCGATTTCGACGACGAGTAGGCGGCCGCGAAAGTATTTCTCTCCAGGGACGCGACGCGCCGTGCACAGATCCGAGGTTTTCCGAGGAGAGATCGATGACGCAGTCCGTAACCAATGAGCTCAAGGCCAAGCATCGAGCCATGTGGGCCTCCGGTGACTACCCGCGGGTGGCCGCCGATGTCATTCCCGACCTGGGCCGCCGCCTGGTGCGTGCCTGCCCGATGGGGCCGGGGCAGCGCGTACTGGATATCGCGGCCGGAGCCGGTAATGCCGCCATTCCCGCCGCGGCGACCGGGGCCGAGGTCGTGGCGAGCGACCTCACCCCCGAACTGTTCGAAACCGGCCGTCGCAACGCGGCCGCGGCGGGTGTGGAGCTGGTCTGGGAGCAGGCCGACGCCGAAGCGCTGCCCTACGCCGACGCCGAATTCGATGTGGTCCTCTCCTGCGTGGGGATCATGTTCGCGCCGTTCCACCGGCCCGCGGCCGACGAGCTGGTCCGGGTGACCCGGAAAGACGGGGCGATCGGGCTGATCAACTGGACACCCGGTGGCTTCATCGGGCAGATGTTCGCCGCCATGAAACCGTATGCTCCGCCGCCGCCCGCCGGAGCCCAGCCGCCACCGCTGTGGGGCGACGAGGACCATGTCACCGAACTCCTCGGCGACCGGGTGAGCGGCCTCGAGATGCGGCGGGAGACCGCGGTGGTCGAATGCTTCGCCGACGGTGCCGCGTTCCGCGACTTCTTCAAAGCCAACTACGGACCGACCATCACGGTGTACCGGGCGCTGGCGGGAGAGCCGGAGCGGGCGCGGCGGCTGGACCGGGAACTCGCCGACCTGGCCACCCGGCACGATCTGGGTAACGGACGGATGGAATGGGAATACCTGCTGGTGACAGCCAGGCGTGCCTGAGCTCGGGCAGCCCGGGACTTTCCCGGGGCGGGCGCGGGTTGTACCGAGGGCCGATAATGCGGAGAACGAAGGAGGAAGCGTGACCGAAACCCGTAGGGCGATCCTGGCCGGTGGGTGTTTCTGGGGTATGCAGGACCTGATCCGCAAACAGCCCGGGGTGCTCTCCACCCGAGTCGGCTACACCGGCGGGAGCAATGATCACCCCACCTACCGCAACCATCCGGGGCACGCGGAAGCGGTGGAGATCGTCTACGACCCCGCGCAGACCGACTATCGGGCACTGCTGGAGTTCTTCTTCCAGATCCACGACCCCACCACGAAGGACCGGCAGGGTAACGATATCGGCACCAGCTACCGTTCCGCGATCTTCTACCTCGACGACGAACAGAAGCGGGAGGCGCTGAACACCATCGTCGATGTGGAGGACTCGGGCCTGTGGCCCGGCAAGGTGGTCACCGAGGTGACTCCCGCCGCGGAGTTCTGGGAGGCCGAACCCGAACACCAGGATTATCTGCAGCGCTATCCGAACGGCTATACCTGCCATTTCCCGCGTCCGGGATGGAAGCTACCGAAGCGGCAGACCACTGCGTAGCGCGCCGGCCGGGGCCGTGGTCCCGGCCGACGGCACCTCCCGGGCCACATCGGCTCGCGGCCGGGCCGTGGCGATGGGTACTGTCGGTCGCGTGAGTAGGTGGGCAGGCCGGAAGTTCCGCAGGATCGGACGCCTCGATCGGGCATTCGGTGATTTCGTGGCGGATCTGCCCGCCTCCCGGGCCGACGGTGGCCTGCTGCGGCTCACGGGAAGCGCCGACTACAGCACGCTGTGGATGGCGGGCGCGGCGGTGCTCGCCACCCGCCGGGGCGCGACGCGCCGGGCCGCGTTGCGCGGGATGGTATCGGTGGCCGGGGCGAGCCTGGTCACCAATGTCGTACTGAAATCCCTGTTCGCCCGTCGCCGGCCCGCGGCCGAGCTGATGCCGGCGCATCGCCGGCTGATACCGGCGCCCACATCGTCGTCGTTTCCGTCCGGCCACAGCGCCACCGCGGCGGCGTTCGCCACGGCGGTGGCCATGGAGAGCCCGCGCACCGCGCTCGTCGTGGCACCGGTGGCGGCCGCGGTCGCCTACTCGCGGGTGCACACGGGGGTGCACTGGGGTTCGGATGTGCTCGTAGGCGCGGCCGTCGGATCCGGGATCGCGCTGGCCACCCGGCGCTGGTGGCCGGTGCGGGAATCGGACGAGGCGCGGGCCCGGCCGGTGCGCGAGGCGCCGGTACTGGCGGAGGGCAAGGGGCTGGTGGTGATGGTGAACCCGGTCTCGGGTGATCCGAACTACGACCCCACCGACGATATCGCCGCCGCGCTGCCGGCGGCGACCGTTCTGCGGACCCGCCCGGATCTCGACTGTGCCGAGCATCTGGAACAGGTCATCGCCGAGCAGCGGGAACCGGTCCTGGCCGTCGGGGTGGCCGGTGGCGACGGCACGGTGGCGGCGGTGGCCGCGGTCGCGCTGCGCCACGAGTTGCCGCTGGTCGTCGTGCCCACCGGTACGCTCAACCATTTCGCCCGTGATCTCGGTGTCTACGACCTTCTCGAAGTGGTCGACGCGACGGGGGTCGGTGAGGCCGTGGCGGTGGATATCGCCGGGGTCGAATACGGTGACGAGAACGAGACGCAGATCCGGCACCTGGTCAACACCTTCAGCCTCGGCTCTTATCCCGACCTCGTGCGCCTGCGCGAGAAATGGCAGAAGCGCTGGGGGAAATGGCCGGCTTTCGCCGCGGCGCTGATGGTTACGCTGCGGAAGGCCGAGCCGATCGAGATCTTCCTCGACGATCGCTGGCAGCGGGTGTGGTTCCTGTTCGTCGGCAACGGGCCCTACCACCCGCACGGCGCGGTACCGGCCTTCCGCGATCGCCTCGACTCCGGGTTGCTGGATATCCGCTGGCTGCGTGCCGATCTGCGCTGGTCACGTACCCGCGCGGTGGTCGCGCTCCTGCTGGCCGCGATCGGGCACAGCCGGGTCTATGGGGAACGTCAGTTGTCCGAACTGTTCGTGCACCTGCCGGAGCCGGAGTTCCTCGCCGCCGACGGTGAGGTGTTCGGCAGCGCCACCCATCTCCATTTCTCGGTGGCGGGGCAGCTCACGGTCTATCGGCGCGACGAATCCAATCCGCTGTGGGCCAACCGCAGCCGGCCTCACCATCGCCGGGCGCCCTGGCTTCCCGAGGTGTTGCGCTTCCGCTGACGGCCGCGCAGACCGTCCGTCCGGACCGCGCGCGACCCGCCTGCCGGAGCGCCCTCCCCGGGTAGTGGCCGGGCACCGGGAATACTCGGGGTTCCGCGCGGCCCGGGCGATCCACGCCCGGCCCCGATGCTCGGGGAGGTCTCCATGGCATTGACCCATCCGTCGCAACCGCGCGAGCACGACCGGGCCGATATCGCCGTGAATCCGGTGTTCACCAGGGAGCCCGTCGAGGTGCCGCGCAACCGGCTGCCCGCCGGTGAACTGGACAGTGATGCCGCCTATCAGATCGTGCACGACGAGCTCATGCTCGACGGTAACGCCCGGCTCAATCTGGCGACTTTCGTCACCACCTGGATGGATCCGGCGGCCCGCACCCTGATGAGCGAATGCTTCGACAAGAACATGATCGACAAGGACGAGTACCCGCGCACTGCCGAGCTCGAGCAGCGCTGTGTGCGCATTCTCGCCGATCTGTGGCATGCCGCCGACCCCTTCCATGCGGTGGGCTGTTCGACCACCGGTTCCAGCGAGGCCTGCATGCTGGCCGGCCTGGCGCTGAAGCGGCGTTGGCAGCAGCGGCGGCGGGCGGCCGGGCTGTCCACCGACCGGCCCAACCTGGTGATGGGCAGCAATGTTCAGGTGTGCTGGGAGAAATTCGCCGCGTACTGGGATGTCGAAGCGCGGCTGGTGCCGATGTCCGGGGAGCGGTTCCATCTGACCGCGGAGCAGGCGGTGGCCCGCTGTGACGAGAACACCATCGGTGTGGTGGCGATCCTCGGCTCCACCTTCGACGGCAGCTACGAACCGGTCGCCGAGATCTGCGCCGCTCTGGACCGGGTGCAGGCCGAGCACGGCTGGGATATTCCGGTGCATGTGGACGGTGCCTCCGGGGCCATGTTCGCGCCGTTCTGCGATCCCGAGCTCGAATGGGATTTCCGGCTGCCCCGGGTGGCCTCGATCAATACCTCGGGGCATAAATACGGTCTGATCTATCCGGGGGTCGGCTGGGTGCTGTGGCGCGATTCCGCGGCCTTACCGGAGGATCTGGTGTTCCGGGTCAACTATCTGGGCGGCCAGATGCCGACCTTCGCGCTGAACTTCTCCCGCCCCGGCGCCCAGGTGGTGGCGCAGTACTACACCTTCCTGCGGCTCGGCCGCCGCGGTTACGAGCGGGTGCAGCGCTATTGCCGGGAGGTGGCGGCCGGTCTGGCGGATCGGATCGGGCGGATGGAAGCGTTCCGTTTGCTGACCGACGGCCGGGAGTTGCCGGTCTTCGCCTTCACTCTCGCTCCGGGGGAGAGTGGATACTCGGTTTTCGACGTCTCCGCGGCATTGCGCGAGCAGGGGTGGCTGGTCCCCGCCTACACTTTCCCGGCCGATCGGGAGGATCTGGCGGTGCTACGGGTGGTGGTGCGCAACGGTTTCAGTCACGATCTGGCCGATCTGCTGATCGAGGCACTCGAACGGGCGCTGCCCCGGCTCCGGGCCCAGCAGGCCCCGCTGCGTGGCCCCGAGGCGGCTTCCTTCTCACACGGCGCGGAGACGGACAGCCGGGGTGTGGCGCCCTCTGCCGTGACCGGGTGAACCGGATGGGCCGAAGAACGCTTCCGCGACCGGTGGCGCGCCGGAATGCGATCGGCCGGATCCCGTGGCGGATCCGGCCGATCGCCGCACCGGGCCGATCGAACCCCTGGCGATATTCATCGACACCTGGGTGATGTGCCGTTGTTCAGGGGTCAGAAGGCGCTACCGGTACCGAAGGGGAAGATGCGGGGGAAAGGCAGCCCGTGGCGGTGACCCCAGCCGTGGTCGTGCCGGCCGTGGTTCCAGCCGTGGTTCCAGCCGTGGTCGTGCCGGCCCCGGTTCCAGCCCCGGTTCCAGCCCGGGTGGTGCCGGTGGCCGCGGTTCCAGTCGACGTTGTGGTCGTGCCGGCCGTGGTTGTGGTGGCCACGGTCGCGCCAGCCGCCCCCGAGCCCGTTGTGGTGGTGGTTGTGCCGCCCCGGACGGCTGACGTCCTGGACCTCCGCGCTGGGGGCGGGGCCGGACTCGGCGAGAGCGGGGGCGGCGGTGACGGCCAGCGGGGCCAGGGCGATCGCCGCGGTGGCGACCATCCGGACGGCGAGTCGGCGGGTGCGTGCGGTTCGGTGCATGATTCGTTCCTCGGTCGTGGTGCGCCGCCACGGGCGGCGGTATCTCGGTCTCGGAGCTGGCGCACTCTGGAGTGCGTTGCGATACCTCAGACCGTACCGTTAAATAACGGCGCATTCAATAGGTGTTCGTTAATTGGGGTTGACCGGGGATTTTGCAGGGGCGCGCCGACTCCCGAACGCGCCTAACGGCTTTCGGTGGCCGGCGCCGCGGCCTGATCCAGCCGCAGAACGCACCGCGTGCGGCTGTAGATGGTGGGCATGCACAGGTTGCAGTGCACACAGGCGGATTCGGTGCTCGCATCGGAGCGGATGCGGTGCAGCAGATCCGGTTCCCGCAGAAGCGCCCGGCCCATGGCCACGAACTCGAATCCCTCCGCCATCGCCAGATTCATCGATTCCAGGTCGGTGATCCCGCCCAGCAGGACCAGCGGCATGGACAACTCCCGACGGAACTGGCGGGCCCGCTCCAGCAGATACGCCTTCTCGTACGGGTATTCGCGCAGGAACGCCCGTCCGACCATCCGGAAGCCCCATCGGGTCGGACCCGGCAGGGTTTTCGCGAACTCGCGACGTGGCGCGTCGCCGTGGAACAGCAGCATCGGATTGAGCAGGGAACTGCCCGCGGTGAGTTCCAGGGCGTCGAGGTTACCGTCCGACTCCAGCCAGGAGGCCACCTGCAGCGAATCCGGCAGGGTGAGGCCGCCGCGTACGCCGTCCTCCATGTTCAGTTTCGCGGTGACCGCGATCCGGTCGCCCACTGCCTCGCGCACGGCGCGGGCGATCTCCCGGGCCATGCGCGCCCGGTTCTGCAGTGTGCCGCCGTAGCGGTCCTTGCGGCGGTTCAGCAGCGGGCTCAGGAACGAGCTCGCCAGGTAGTTGTGCCCGAAATGTATTTCCACCGCGTCGAAGCCCGCCTCGACGGCCAGCCGGGCCGCCTCGGCGTGGGCGCGGACGAGCTCGTGGATTTCCGCCGCGTCGGGAACTTTCATCGGGCTCATCCCCAGCGGGCTGAACAGCCGGCTCGGCGCCAGCGCGGGGGCGCGATTGGAGGCCGAATTGGCCACCGGACCCGCATGGCCGATCTGGGCGGAGGCTGCCGCGCCCTCGGCGTGCACGGCGTCGGTGAGGCGGCGCAATCCGGGTACCGCCTCGGGCCGCATCCAGATCTGGTGCCGGTCGGTGCGGCCGCCCGGCGCGACCGCGCAGTAGGCGACGGTCGTCATCGCGACCCCGCCGGCCGCCACCTCCCGGTGGAATTCGATGAGATCGTCGGTGACCAGTGCGTCGGGAGTGCGGCCCTCGAAGGTCGCGGCTTTGATGATCCTGTTGCGCAGGGTGAGCGGGCCCAGGGTGGCGGGGGCGAAAACGTCGGTCATCGGTTGTCTCCTGTGGGGGCGGTCAGTCCGGCCACGACGAATTCGCGGAGCGTCGCCACGGCCTGGGGGGTCAGGGGCCGGTTGTCGGCGGCGCCGCCACCGAATCGCATGATGATGAGGTCGAAGGCGAGCATCCAGCGGCGCCGGCTCTCCCGCTCGCTCACCTCCGGTAACAGGCCTGCCCACGAATCGATCCGGAACCACTGCTGCTGCCAGAGCCCGACCTGACGACCGAGTACGCATTGGGCGAGCAGGCGCAGATGCAGCCGGCCCAGTGGGTCGGCCGCCAGCTCCGTGAAGGGGGCCAGTACGGCGTCCACGATCCGGGCGACGGGCCCCGGTCCGGCGGTGGCCGCCGCCAGCCCCTCGGCCCACAGGGCGCCGAGGCGGTCCTCCAGCAGGGCCGCGACCAGGGCCTCCTTGGAGCCGAAGTGGTAGTGCACGGAGGCCGCGTTCGCGCCGGCCTCCGTGCAGATGCGGCGTACCGAAACGTCCTCGTATCGCTCGGTGAGCAGCAGCCGTTCGGCGGCCGTGAGCAGGCGTTCCCTGGTGGAGGCCGCGACGTTCGGGGGCATAGGAGCAGTCAACCACCGCGCCACCGAGAATTCAATCATTGATTGAAACATTGATTGAACTTCGGTGCCGGGCCAGTCGTTACCCGATCGCAAACCCCGGGGCAGGCAGCTCCCCCGCCGCGGCCCGGCAACCCTGGTCTACTGGTCCGTAGGCCCGCTCCGGTTGTTCCGATCAGACCTTTCTTTTCGACCGACGAGGAGAACACGATGGCCATCGAGATTCGCGCGGTGACGGTGCTGGGAACCGGGGTCCTCGGCTCTCAGATCGCCTTCCAGACCGCGTTCCACGGATACGAGGTGCAGGCATACGACATCAGCGATGCCGCGCTGGATGCCGCCCGCGGCCGGTTCGCCACTTTGGCGATCACCTATCACGAGGAGGTCAGGGGCGCGACGACCGAAGCCACCGATCGGGCCCGCGCGCGTATCGGCCTCACCACCGATCTCGCGGCCGCGGTGGCCGAGGCGGACCTGGTGATCGAAGCCGTACCGGAGGTGCTCGACATCAAACGGCAGACCTACCGCGAACTCAGCGAGGTGGCCCCCGACCACACGATCTTCGCGACCAACTCCTCCACCCTGCTGCCCAGTGAGATCGCGGAATTCACCGGCCGGCCGGACAAATTCCTGGCGCTGCATTTCGCCAACCGGATCTGGAAGTTCAACACCGCCGAGGTGATGGGCAGCCCCTGGACCGATCCGCACGTGTTCCGCGCCGTGGTCGAGTTCGCCGCCTCTATCGGCATGGTCCCGATCGAGGTGCACAAGGAGAAGTCCGGTTATGTGCTGAACTCGCTGCTCGTTCCGTTCCTGAACTCCGCGATGGAACTCGCCGCGGGCGGTTACGCCGAGCCGGAAGCGGTCGACAACACGTGGCGTATCGCCACCGGCGCGCCGCTGGGCCCGTTCCAGATGCTCGATGTCATCGGCCTCACCACGCCCTACAACATTCTGGTCAACGTCCCCGAGACCCGCGACCTCGCCACGTGGCTGAAGGACAACTACATCGACGAGGGCAAACTGGGCGTGGCCACCGGAGAGGGGTTCTACAAGTATTCGTGACACCGCGATGTTCCCGGCCGGGCGGCGCACCACGACTACCAGGGGACGGGTCCACGATCGTCGAAGAAACCGCCGCGCGGTCCGTCGTCCGGCAGGGTGGCGAGCCGGATGGCGATCGCCGCCCCCTCCTCGGGTGTCCGCTCCCCGGAGAAACCCGTGAAATCGGTGGCCACATATCCGGGGCAGCAGGCGTTGACGACGATATTCGTCTCGGCGAAGCGGCGGGCGTACTGCACTGTAATGCTGTTGAGCATGGATTTCGACGGTGCGTACGCGGCCATGATCGGGCCCGTTCGCAGCGTCAGCGAGCCCATGTTGCTGGATACGTTGACGATGCGCGGCGACTCGGCGCGGCGCAGCAGCGGAAGCATCGCGTTGGTCACCCGGACGACCCCGAAAACGTTGGTGTCGAGGACGGTCCGGGCGATATCGATATCGAGCGTGGTCGGATCCTGTGCGCCGCCATCGGTCCGGCCGCCGATGCCCGCGTTGTTGACGAGCACGTCGAGCCGCCCCGCCGTCCGCTCGATGGCCTCGGCGGCCGCGGTGACACTGTCCTCGGAGGTGACGTCGAGAGCGACCCCGAATGCGTCGATTCCGGTAGCGCGTAGCCGCTCCACGGCAGCCGCGCACCTGGAGGCGTCGCGGGCCCCCACCGCGACCGTGCAGCCGATCGCCCCGAGCCCCTGCGCGATGGCGAAACCGATTCCCTTGTTCGCGCCGGTGACCAGCGCGACCTTCGTAGTCTTCACGCGATCCATGCTCGGCGCGCCGCGTCCGGATCGTCCAATACCGGATCGGTTCCCTGTGATACCCGCCGGGTATCAGCCGATAGGCTGAGCGCGTGGACCATCTCGAGACCCGCGAGCTCCGCTACTTCGTCGCCGTAGCCGAGGAATTGCACTTCGGACGCGCCGCCGAGCGGCTCGGGATCGCCCAGCCACCGCTCTCGCGCGCCATCGGCCGGTTGGAACGCCGGCTCGGTGTCCGGCTCTTCGACCGGAACCGTCGCGGTGTGGCACTCACCGAAGCCGGCCGAGTACTGCTGCGCGAGGGCGGAACCGCTCTCGACGCGGTCGCGGCCGCCGCCCGCCGGACCCGGCGTGCCGGTGATCCGAAGCGACCGCTGGTGCTGGTGACCAAGGCCGGAGCATCGCACGAACTCCTGCGGCGGCTCCTCGACGCCCACGTGAGCGAACCCGGGACGGCGCCGATCGAAATCCTGCTGTGCGAGGTCGGCGAGCAGGCGGGCCTGCTCCGCGACGGGCACGCCGATGTGGCGCTCATGCATCGCCCGTACGACGACCTGGCGGGGTTCGACACCGAAGACCTCTACGTGGAAGGTCAGGTCGCGATCCTTCCCGCGGCGCATCCCCTGGCCGCACGCGAGCAGCTCACGATGGCGGAGGTCGCAGACGTCCCGGACCTGCCGCTCGCTCGCTGGCCCCGGCTCGACGGGTCCTATCCGGAAGGGCCCGGCCCGGAGGTGCGTACCCAGTCGAAACTCGCTCAGCTCGTGGCCCTCGGCAGAACACTGCTCGTCATCCCGGCCTCCAGCCGCGCCTGGCAATGGCCCGAACACGTCGCCGTACCCGTTGCCGACGCACCGGAAGTCACCACGGTGCTCGCCTGGCCGCCGAACAGCCGCTCCCGGGCGGTCGCCGCCCTGGTCCGATCGGCAGTTGCGCTCCGCGATACCGCGGCCCGCCGGCCGGGCTCACCACCACTGATCCGCGGCCAGGGCGGCCGACGCGACGGCAAGGGCGAAGTAGGTGCCGGGGAAAACGATGTTGTAGTAGACGCGGGCGCGTAGATGCGCGATGAGCGCACCCGCGAAGAACAGGACCAGGCCCACCGCGGCGGTGAAGCCGACGAGGCGCATGCCGAGCAGTCCGGCCAGCAATCCCAGTGCCCCGGCCAGTTTGGCCGTGGCCAGCCACGGCACCCAACTCCGCGGTACCCCGACCTCGGCGGAATTGGCGAGGACGAATTCCGCCCGGCCGAAGTCCGCGATGGCGATTCCGGTATTGGCCACGAGGGTGGCGAGGGTGACGACGAGATAAGCGGTCTGCATACGACCACCCTTCACCGGCCCCGGAAAACCCGCCAATACCTGCGTCCATAACCTGAGGGAATGGATATCGACACCCGGCTGCTGCGCTATTTCGCCGCGGTTGCGGCCGAGGGTAACCTGACCCGGGCCGCCGTCCGGCTCTATGTCTCCCAGCCGGCGCTGACCAAACAGATCAGGCGGTTGGAGAATCTGCTGGAGGTCCGGCTGTTCGACCGATCGCGGACCGGTATGGCGCTCACCGCGGCGGGGACGGCACTGGCCGCGCGGGTGCCGGCGTTGCTGGCCGACTGGGATCACGCGGTGGCGGAAACGCGGCGGGCGGCCCGGGTGCTGCGGGTGGGATTCCTGGCCAGCGCCGCCAACGAGGCCACCCCCCGGATCATCGCCGAGTTCTCCCGCCGCCGGCCCGGCTGGCGGGTGGATATGCGCCAGGCCGCCTGGAGCGACCCGAGCTGCGGTCTGGCCGCGGGCGAGGTCGATATCGCCATTGTGCGCCTGCCGTTTCCCGGGCAGGACGCCGTGCGGGTGCGCGAGCTGTTCAGCGAGCCGCGCCGGG
The DNA here is from genome assembly GCF_977089955.1 of Nocardia sp. X0981. Taxonomy (NCBI): domain Bacteria; kingdom Bacillati; phylum Actinomycetota; class Actinomycetes; order Mycobacteriales; family Nocardiaceae; genus Nocardia; species Nocardia sp. X0981. The sequence goes on from NZ_OZ372435.1 coordinate 3,099,912, forward strand.
TCGCGCTGCCCACATCGCATCCGCTGGCGGAGCGGGCGTCGATCGCCTTCGCGGAATTACTGGACGAGCCCTTTGTCGCCGCGTCGGGGAAGACCGGGGCGTGGCGGGACTACTGGCTGGCGGTCGGCGAACGCGGGGGCCGGACACCGCGTATCGGCGCGGTCACCGATCAGCCCGACGAATGGCTGAATGCGATCGTCAACGGTTACGGGATCGCGCTCGCGCCCGAGTCGAGCGCCCGGTTCTACGCGCGACCCGGTATCACCTATCGCCCGGTGACCGGTATCGGGCCGAGTACGGTCGGCGTCGCTTGGGTGCCTGCCGCCGATACCGATCCGGTGGTGGGGGAATTCGCCCGGTGCTGTCTGGAGTTCGGCGGGGTGCGCGAACCGGCGCCCCCGGGCGCGCGGGAATAGCCGCCGAGTGTGCGGCGAACACGAGAGGTGCGTGCGAGCATGTGGTGGTCCGGCCCCTGGTTCGGCATACGACCGGCGACTACCGATCTGCGCGCCGGGTGAGCGGTTGTCACGCGGATCGGTTCCCGTGCCGTCAGATGGGTGTCTGTGCGCGCCGCGCCAGGATGGAGGCGACTCCGGCGGCCGCGGCCTGTACCGAGGCGGCGTGGGCTTCCGGGCGGAAACGGGTCACCGGGCCGGTGACCGAGATCGCGGCCAGCGGTTCGTCACCGGAGCTGAGGATGGGTGCGCCCACGCAGGCGATACCGATCGTCGACTCCTCGTGCTCGTAGGTCACCCCGAGTTCCACGGCCTGTTTCAGTTGGGCCCGTAGCAGTCCCGGGGCGACCACGGTGCGGGGCGTGCGCCGGACGAGGGGGCCGGCGAGGATCCGGTCGATCGTGGCGGGGCCGGAGTGCGCGAGCAGAGCCTTGCCGATCGCCGTGCAGTACAGCGGCATCCGGCCACCGATCCGGGAGGGGGCACGGGCCTGGCGGTGGCCGCCGATCTTGCTGATGTAGACCACTTCGTCTCCGTCGCGCACTCCGAGGTGCACGGTTTCGCGGGTGCGGGTGAACAGGTCCTGCAGGAAGGGGACCGCCACCTCGAGCAGCGTTCGCTCGGTGGCCGCCCGCATCCCCAGCTCGAACAATCCACGCCCCAGCCGGTAGCCCTCGGGCGAAGAGCTGAGCAGCCGCGCCGCCGTCAGATCGCGGGCCATCCGGTGCACGGTCGCCTTCGGCAGGCCGGTCCGCCGGGTCAGTTCGGAGAGGCCGACGGCCTGATCCTCCACGCCGAAGGCTTCGAGGACGAGCAGCGCCCGGCCCAGGACAGAGCGCTGGTCGAGCTGTCGTTCCGGCATATCGGCCTTCTTCTCGGGTGGTCCATTCAGTGGACCACTTTACTGGGCAGTCCCTCACGGCCGGTGTGAACTGGACCCACCACATACGAGGAGAACGGAGGTAGTGGTGGCCACCACTGTCGACAGCACCGGTAACAGCGCGGCCGGTGTCGACGAGTCCATCGTCGAGCGTGCCGCGCAACGCCTGACCACGGCCGCCGCCACGGGCCGCACCTGCGCCCCGCTGCGCGAATGGATCGCCCCCGACGATGTCGCCACCGCCTACCGGATCCAGGAGCGGTTCAATGCCGCGCGGGTCGGCCCGGGTATCACGGTGGTCGGTCGCAAGATCGGCGCCACCTCGGCGGCCGTCCAGCAGCAGCTCGGCGTGGACCAGCCCGATTTCGGTGTCCTGTTCTCCGATATGGGCTACGCCGACGGAGACGTGATCCCGATCGACCGGCTGCTGCAGCCGCGGGCCGAGGCCGAGATCGCGTTCGTCCTGGGCGAGGACCTCGCCGAGGGACCGCTCGATATCGCCCAGTGCCGCGCGGCCGTGGCCGAGGCGATGGCCGCGCTGGAGATCGTGGACAGCCGGATCACCGACTGGAACATCTCTTTCGCCGATACCGTCGCCGACAATGCCTCCAGCGGGCTCTACGTGCTCGGTACCGAACGCCGCGGTCTCGACGATTTCGAACCGGTCGAGGTCACCATGAGTATGCGTATCGACGGGGAAGAGGTATCGACCGGTAACGGCGCCGCCTGCCTCGGTGACCCGCTCAACGCCCTGTCCTGGCTGGCCCGGCAGGCCCGCACCTTCGGCGAGCCGTTACGGGCCGGGCAGGTGATCCTTTCCGGTGCGCTCGGTCCCATGCGGCCGCTGCACCCCGGCGCCACCGTCACCGCCGCCATCTCCGGCCTCGGGACGGTCACGGCTTCGTTCACCACCGCTTCGGAGGTATCCCAGTGAGTGACAACACCCAACGCACCAAGGTCGCGATCATCGGATCGGGCAATATCGGCACCGATCTGATGATCAAGGTCATGCGCCATTCCCGGTTCCTGGAGATGGGCGCCATGGTCGGTATCGACCCGGAGTCCGACGGCCTGGCCCGCGCCGCGCGCCTGAAGGTGCCCACCACCCACGAAGGGGTGGAGGGCCTGATCGCGCTGCCGAACTTCGACGAGATCGAGATCGTCTTCGACGCGACCTCGGCGAAGGCGCACCAGCGCAATCACGAGCGGCTGGCGCCGCTGGGCAAACGCCTGATCGACCTGACCCCGGCGGCGATCGGCCCGTTTGTGGTACCGCCGGTGAACCTCGAGGAACACCTCGACGCGCCGAATGTGAACATGGTGACCTGCGGTGGGCAGGCGACCATCCCGATCGTGGCCGCGGTCTCGCGGGTCGTGCCGGTGGCCTACGCCGAGATCGTGGCCTCCATCGCCTCGAAATCCGCCGGACCCGGTACCCGCGCCAATATCGACGAGTTCACCGAGACCACCGCGCACGCCATCGAAACGGTCGGTGGCGCCGAACGCGGTAAGGCGGTGATCATCCTGAATCCGGCCGAACCGCCGCTGATCATGCGCGATACGGTGTTCTGCCTGGTGAATGCCCCCGACGAGGATTCCCACGCCCAGATCAAGGCCTCGGTGGTGAAAATGGTCGACGATGTGGCGGCCTATGTCCCCGGCTACCGGCTCAAGCAGGAAGTGCAGATCGACCCGGTTCCCCGGGACCAGCCCGTCCACACCTTGCTCGCCAAGGACAACGAAGCGTTCCCGACCCACCGGGTGTCGGTGTTCCTCGAGGTCGAGGGCGCCGCGCACTACCTGCCCGCCTACGCCGGCAATCTCGACATCATGACCTCGGCCGGACTGCAGGTCGCCGAGCGGATCGCGCAGAACAGCAAGGAGAACGCACGATGAACTCGTCCGACGCCGTGCCGTCCGTTTTCGTCCAGGATGTGACCCTGCGCGACGGTATGCACGCCATCCGGCACCGGATCACCCCGGAGAACGTGGGGAAGATCGTCGCCGCACTCGACGCCGCCGGTGTCGACGCCATCGAGGTCGCCCACGGTGACGGGCTCGCCGGTGGCTCGGTCAACTACGGGCCCGGTTCGCACAGCGACTGGACCTGGCTCGAGGCCGCCGCCGCGAACCTGAAGAACGCACGGCTGACCAGCCTGCTGCTGCCCGGAGTCGGTACCGCCGAGGATCTGCGGCGGGCCTGGGGTCTGGGGGTGCGTTCGGTGCGGGTCGCCACCCATTGCACCGAGGCCGATGTCGCCGCCCAGCACATCGCGACCGCGCGTGAGATCGGGATGGATGTCTCGGGGTTCCTGATGATGAGCCATATGGCCGAACCCGCCGAACTCGCCGCCCAGGCCAAGCTCATGGAAAGCTACGGCGCGCACTGTGTCTACGTCACCGATTCGGGCGGCCGTCTCACCATGAACGGTGTGCGCGACCGGATCCTGGCCTACCGCGATGTGCTCGATCCGCGAACCGAGCTCGGTATCCACGCGCACGAGAACCTGTCGCTGTCGGTGGCGAATTCGGTGGTGGCCGTGGAGAACGGGGTCACCCGGGTCGATGCCTCCCTCGCCGGTCACGGCGCGGGCGCGGGCAATACGCCGATCGAGGCCTTCGTGGCCGTCGCCGACGTCCTCGGCTGGAAACACGGTTGCGATGTGTTCGCTCTCCAGGACGCGGCCGACGATCTGGTCCGGCCGTTGCAGGACCGGCCGGTGCGGGTGGACCGCGAAACTCTCACGCTCGGTTATGCCGGGGTGTACTCGAGCTTCCTGCGGCATGCCGAGGCGGCCGGCGAGCGCTACGGGATCGATGTCCGCACCCTGCTCATGGAAGCCGGCCGGCGGCGGCTGGTGGGCGGCCAGGAGGACATGATCGTGGATATCGCGCTCACCATGGTCGCCGAACGGGAGGCCGCGCAGCAGGCCGGGTGATCCCGGGCCGCCTCACCCGGTGTTCCGGCGGAGTTCCGCGTTGAGCCGGGCGGCCTGCCGGGTGAGGTGGTCGCGTTCGGGGAGGGTGGTCGCCGCCCGGGCGGCTTCGGCATAGAGCCGGGCCGCGGTCACCGGGTCGCCGTCGCGTTCGTGGAGGTAGGCCGCGGCGGCGGTGTAGCGGGGCAGGGTGGGGTCGAGTTCCGCCAGGGCGGCGAGGCCTGCCCGCGGTTCGTCGGCCTCGCCGACCGCGACGGCGCGGTTGAGCCGGGCGATGGGATTGCCGGTGAGGCGGAGCAATTCGTCGTACCACTCGACGATCTGCACCCAATCGGTCTCCTCGGTGGTGCGGGCGTCGGCGTGCAGCGCGGCGACAGCGGCCTGGGCCTGGTATTCGCCCAGCCGGTCCCGGGCCAGAGCTGCCCGGAGGATAGCGATCCCCTCGGCGATCAGGCCCGTATCCCAGCGGCTGCGGTCCTGTTCGGCCAGTGGTACGAGGCTGCCGTCGGGGCGGGTCCGGGCCGGGCGTCGTGCGTGGTGCAGCAGCATGAGTGCGAGCAGGCCCCACACCTCCTCGTGCTCGACCGCGGCCGCCAGCCGGCGGGTGAGCCGGATCGCCTCGGCGGCGAGGTCCACGTCGCCGGAGTAGCCCTCGTTGAACACCAGGTAGAGGACGCGCAGCACGGTGGCCATCTCACCGGCCCGGTCGAACCGGACGGTGGCGACGGTCCTTTTGGCCCGGCTTATCCGCTGGGCCATGGTGGCCTCCGGTACGAGGTAGGCCTGCGCGATCTGTTTCGTGGTGAGGCCGCCGACCGCGCGCAGTGTCAGCGCGACCGCCGAGGCCGGTGTCAGGGAAGGGTGGGCGCACAGGAAGTACAGCGCGAGGGTGTCGTCGGCCGATTCGCTCGGGCCGGGCGCGGGTTCGGCGTCGACGAGCACCTCGCGCCGGCGCCGGGAGGTCTCGGCGCGGGCGGCGTCGAGGAACTTACGCCAGGCGACGGCGACCAGCCAGCCCTTCGGGTCCCGCGGTGGCTCGTCCGGCCAGGTGCGCAGCGCCTCGATCAGGGCGTCCTGGACGGCATCCTCGGCCGCCGCGAAGTCGGCTCCGCGACGGCCGAGGATGCCGATCACCGTGGGGGTGAGGGTCCGCAGGAGGGCCTCGTCCACGGAGGTCACTCCGTGATGGTCGGGGGTGCGGTCAGGAACGGGCGCAGCTCGAGCCATTCGTGGATCGGCTTCCCGCCCGCGCCCGGTGCCGCGGACAGTTCACCGGCCAGTTCGAGCGCTCGCTCGTAGGTCTCGACGTCGATCACCATCCAGCCGGCGATCAGATCCTTGGTCTCGGGGAACGGGCCGTCGGTGACCGGCGGCCGTCCCTCGCCGTCGTAGCGGACGAAGGTGCCCTCCGGGGCGAGGGCCTGACCGTCGACGAACTCGCCGGTGCGCTGGAGCCGGTCCGCGAAATCCTGCATGTACTGCATATGGGCCGAGATCTCCGCCGGCGTCCACTGGTCCATCGGTACGTCGTTGACAGCGGCCGGCGCACCTCGGTAGTGCTTGAGCAGCAGATACTTGGCCATGGTGGTCTCCTCGGTCGGTACGGCCCGTTGTGGCCGTTACACCCCTGGGACGGAGCCGTGCCCGGCTTCTCGACATACCTCCGGAAATTTTTTTCCAGCGGATCGCGGATCGCCGGGTGGTGCGGTTTCGTCGCGTGAGTGACCCGCAGGCTCGGCGGTGCGTTCCGCGGATCGCTCATCGCGGTGGCGGCCGGATCAGACCGCCGGGGTGGTGGCCGGGCAGCGGACCATCATCATCAATGTATCGGTGATCTCGTCCACCGCGGCCCGTTGTTCGGATTCGGGGAGATCGGCGCACCACAGCGGGGCCTGGCTCATGGCGGCGTGCATGCACTGGAGAGTGGTTTTCACGCTGATCACCCGCAGCTCACCGGAGTCGATGCCCTCTTCGATGAGGGTCCGGAAGAGGGTGTCGTGGCGCTGCCGCAGTTCCTTGATCCGTTCCCGCTGGGTATCCGGCCATTCGCGGGGGATGAGGAAGAGCCGCAGCGCGGCGGGATAGTCGTGGACGGCGATGGTCAGGTGTTCGTGGACCAGCGCGCGGAGCCGGGTTCCGGGGTCGCCGCCGGTGCGGTCGAGGAGATCCTCGAGGCGGGTGGTCCACTCCGCGCCGAGTGTTTCGATCGCCGCGGTGCCCAGCTCCTCTTTGCTCGAAAAGTAGTAGTAGAGCGAGCCTTTTGTCAGATCGAGCCGGTCGGCTACATCGTCGAGGCTCACCGCGTCGTAGCCGCGTTCGCCGAAGAGTTCGGCGGCGGCGGTGAGGATTTCCTGCCGGCGTTGTCCGCGTTTGCGTTGTACGCGGGCCGACGCGGGCCGTGGTTCGCCGGCCGTTCGCTGGGCGCTCATACCTTCCTTCCGATCGTCGACCCAACGATACATCTTTGACTTACGGATTGATTATTGACTCATGGGTCAAAATTCGTCACTATGGTCGGCGAATCGTTCGACGAAGGAGGCGACAGTGGGCGCGCACACCTACGAAGACATCCGCTACGAGGTCGACGGGCCGGCCGCGATCATCACCATCGACCGGCCGCACCGCTACAACGCCTTCCGCGGCAAAACCGTGGAAGAACTGATCAAGGCGTTCCGGGCGGCCTGGGCGGACCGGCAGGTGCAGGCGGTGATCCTCACCGGGGCCGGCGACAAGGCGTTCTGCACCGGCGGCGATGTGAAACAGCGCGCCGAGACCGGCGACTACGGTCCGACCGAGAGCGGGATGTTCGAAATCGGCTACCTGCACAAACTCATCCGCGATATCCCCAAACCGGTGATCGCGGCCGTGAACGGGCTCGCGGTCGGCGGCGGGCATGTGCTGCACGTGCTCTGCGATGTCTCCATCGCCAGCGCCACCGCGCGGTTCGGGCAGGCCGGCCCCAAGGTCGGCTCGTTCGACGCCGGATTCGGCACCGCCTACCTGGCTCGTGTGGTCGGGGAGAAGAAGGCCCGGGAGATCTGGTTCTGGTGCCGCCAGTACGACGCCACCGAGGCCGAGCGGATGGGTCTGGTGAATCTCGTGGTGCCGCCGGAGGAACTGATGCCCACCGCCAAGGCGTGGGCCGCGGAGGTGGCCGAGAAGAGCCCCACCGCCATCCGGTTCTGCAAACAGTCGTTCAACGCCGACACCGACCATCAGGCCGGTCTGTCCAACCTGGCGATGTCGGCGCTGGATCTGTTCACCGCCTCCCCGGAAGGGCTGGAGGGTGCCGCGGCCTTCGCCGAGAAGCGGCTCCCCGATTTCAACTCACACGTGAACTGGCACTGATATGGACTTCCTGTTCTCCGAAGACGAAGAGGCCTACCGCCAGGAATTGCGGCGGTTCGCCACCAAGGTGCTGGCGCCGCACTACCAGTCCGACGACAAGGCCGCGCGGCTGCGGCCGCAACTCGTTGCCGATATGGCCGGAATGGGGCTCACCGGATTGCGCGTGCCCGAGCGGCACGGTGGTCAGGAGGCCAGCGCCGTGGTGGCCGGAATGGCGGCCGAGGAGGTGGGGCGCGGTGATTTCAACGCCGGCTACCTCATCATCGTGAGTGCCCTGATCAGCGATATCCTGGCCCGCCACGCCGACGAGAGCCAGCAGGCCCGCTGGCTGCCCGCCATCGCCTCGGGCGCGGCCGTACCGGCGCTGTGCGTCACCGAACCCGGGCACGGTACCGATGCGGCGGGGCTGGAGATGAAAGCCGAACCCGACGGTGACGGCTGGCGGCTCACCGGTGAGAAAACCTCCATCACCCTGGGCATGTCCGCCCATACCGGACTCGTGCTGGCCCGCACCGGCGGTCCGGGCGCGCGGGGGGTGAGCGCGTTCTACGTCGACCTGGACGACCGCTATGTCTCGCGATCGGGGTTCGACGATCTGGGTAGCCGCTCGATCGGCCGCGCATCGCTGCATTTCGACGGCCTGCCGGTAACCCGTGCCGAACTGGTCGGCAACGAAGGCGACGGATTCGTCTCCGTGATGCAGGGTTTCGACTACTCCCGGGCCATCATCGGGCTGGCCTGCCTGGGTGCCGCCCAGCAATCCCTCGACGAGGCCCTGCAGTGGGCGCGGGAACGCGAAGCCTTCGGCAGCCCCATCGGCACGTTCCAGGGGGTGGCCTTCCCGCTGGCCGAATGCGCGACCGAACTGCGCGGCACGCGGCATATCTGCTACGAGGCGCTGTGGCGTAAGGACCACGGTCTCGAACACAGCACCGAGGCGGCCATGGCCAAGTACCGGGCGCCGAAACTGGCCGCCGAGGTGATCCACCAGTGCCTGCTGACCTTCGGTCATCTCGCCTACTCCAGTGAGAGCCCGATCGGGCAGCGCCTACGCGATGTGATCGGCCTGGAAATCGGCGACGGCACCGCACAGGTGTCCAAACTCGTCATCTCCCGCAACCTGCTCGGCCGGGCCTACGCCCCCTGACCCGCGCCGCCGGAAAGGACTCACCATGGGAAAACTGAACGACAAGATCGCTTTCGTCACCGGAGCCGGGCAGGGGATCGGCCGGGGGATCGCGGAGAAACTCGCCGCCGAGGGCGCCACCGTGGCGGTCACCGATATCAACGAGCAGACCGCCACCGAGACCGCGGCGGCGCTGGGTAACGGCGCGATCGGCCTGCGCACCGATGTCACCGATCCGGATTCGGTGCGGGAGACGGTCGACCATATCCTCGAGCGGTTCGGCCGTATCGACATCCTGGTCAACAACGCGGGCTGGGACAAGGCCGGGCCGTTCGTGGATTCCGACCGCGCCGACTGGGACCGGGTCATCCAGATCAACCTCTACGGCGTACTCAACACCACCAAGGTCGTACTGCCGATCATGGCCGGGCAGGGGTTCGGTTCGGTGGTCAATATCGCCTCCGATGCCGGCCGGGTCGGGTCTTCCGGGGAGGCCGTGTACTCGGCGGCGAAGGGCGGGGTCATCGCCTTCACCAAGGCGATCGCCCGGGAAATGGCGCGCCACCAGGTGAACGCCAACGTCGTCAGCCCCGGTCCGGCCGATACCGCGCTGTTCGCCTCGATCGGCGGTGACGATCCCAAACTGCGCGAAGGATTGAAGCGGGCCATCCCGTTCCGCCGCCTCGCCCAGCCCAGCGATCTCGCCAACGCGGTCGCGTTCCTGGCCTCCCCGGAAGCCGACTACATCACCGGACAGACCGTCAGCGTCAGCGGCGGCCTCACCATGAGCTGATCCGGAGCCGGATATGTCTTTCACAGCGATCCTCGACGACGAGCAGATCGACAACTACACGCGCGCGGGATACTGGGTGAATCGGGTGATCACCGACTATCTCGACGATGCCGCCGCGGCCACCCCGGAGAAGACGGCGTTCGTCGACTCCCGGCGGCAGATCACCTACGCGGAGCTGAAGCACGAGGTCGACCGGTGCGCGCTCGGCCTGCTCGAGCTCGGTGTCCGGCCGGGGGACGTGGTGTCGTTCCAGTTACCCAACTGGATCGAATGGGTGGTGGTGCATTTCGCGGCCAGCCGGATCGGCGCGATCAGCAACCCACTGATCCCCATCTACCGGGAACGGGAGATCGGGTTCATGGTCGGACTGGCCCGGTCGAAGGTGCTGGTGATCCCGGAGACGTTCCGCGGGTTCGACTATCCGGCGATGGTAGCCACACTCCGGCCGCAATGGCCCGATCTGGAGCATGTGCTGGTGGTCGGTGGCTCCTGGGACGAGTTCGCGGCCACCCCGTGGGAGCAGCGCCGCGATCCGGCCGAACTGGCCGCGCTGCGGCCCGACCCCAACGCGGTGACCCTGCTGATCTTCACCTCGGGCACCACCGGTGAGCCGAAGGGGGTCATGCACACCCACAACACGGCGATCGCGGCCAACAATCCGCTGCCCGAGCGGCTGGGAATCGACGCCGGCACCGTTTTCCACATGGCCTCGACGCTGGCGCACCTGACCGGTTTCCTCTACGGCGCCCGGCTACCGGTGCAGAACGGGGCGAGCTGTGTCCTGCAGGACGTCTGGGATGCGCGCCGATTCGTGGAACTGGTGGCGCGGCACGGTATCAACTACACCTCCGCCGCCACACCGTTCCTGCACGATCTGCTCTCGGCGCCGAATCTGACCGAATACGATCTGTCGTCCCTGACCCGGTTCTGCTGTATGGGCGCGCCGATACCGCGGGCCATCGTCCGTGAGGCACGCCGCGCACTGCCCGGCCTGGTCGTGCTCGGTGGGTGGGGGCAGAGCGAGAACGCGCTGGTCACCCTGGGAATTCCCGGCGACTCGGACGACCGGATCATCGATACCGACGGCTATCCGTGGCCGGGTATGCAGATCCGGGTCGTCGACGACGGCGGGGCGCAGCTGCCGCCCGGAGCCGAGGGCCGGCTGCAGGTGCGGGGGCCGTTCCTGTTCGTCGGCTACGCCGACCGGCCGGAGCTGACCCGCGACTCCTTCGACGGCGACTGGTTCGATACCGGCGATCTCGCGGTCGTGGACGCGGCGGGCTATCTGCGTATCGCCGGGCGCACCAAGGATGTGATCATCCGCGGTGGGGAGAACATTCCGGTCGCCTATATCGAGAACGTGCTCTACGAGCACCCGGATATCGAGGCTGTCGCGGTGGTCGCGGTGCCCGACCCCCGGCTGCAGGAACGTGCCTGTGCCTGTGTCGTCTTGGCCCCTGAAGCCGCGCCACTGGACCTGGCGGCCATGCGTTCGTTCCTCGCGGAGAAGGGTGTGGCCAAACAGTACTGGCCCGAACAGCTCGAAATCCTCGACGAACTGCCGCGCACACCGAGCGGGAAGATCCAGAAGTTCCAGTTGCGGGAGCAGATCGGAGGTGTCGCATGACCTACGAGACTCTGCTGGTGGACATCCGGGACGGTGTCGCCACGGTGACGCTGAACCGGCCCGAGGTCCGCAATGCCATCGACGAGCGGGTGCAGCGCGATCTGCGTTCGGCGCTGGAGCGGTTGTCCGACGACGACGCGGTGGGCGCGGTGGTGTTCACCGGGGCCGGTGATCGCGCCTTCGCGGCGGGCGCCGATATCGGACAGTTGCGGGATTACACCTTGCACACGGGTCTGGCGGCACGGATGCAGCGGCTCTACGACGATATCGAGGCGTTCGACAAACCGACGCTGGCCGCGGTGAACGGCTACGCCCTGGGCGGTGGCTGCGAACTGGCGATGTCGTGCGATATCCGGATCGCCGCCGAGAAGGCGGTATTCGGGTTGCCGGAAACACAACTGGCGGTGCTACCGGGCGCCGGTGGTACCCAACGGCTGGCGCGGCTGGTGGGCGCCGGTCGCGCGATCGAGCTGATACTCACCGGCCGGACCGTCGCGGCCACAGAAGCCGCAGAGATCGGCCTGGTGACCGCGGTGGTGCCCGATCCGGTGGCCCACGCGCGTGAGACGGCCCAGCGGGTACTGGCCCGGGGCCCGCTCGCGGTGCGGCTGGCGAAGCTGGTGATCCGCACCGGGATGGACGCCGGTCAGCGCACCGGCCTCGTCGTGGAGCGGCTGGCCCAAGCGCTGCTCTACACCAGCGATGACAAAACCGAAGGCGCGGCCGCGTTCCTGGAGAAACGCCCGCCGCGGTTCACCGGGCACTGAGGAGCCGAGGTTGAGCACGATCAATCGCATCCTGGTCGTCGGGGCCGGGGCCATGGGATCGCAGATAGCGCTGGTGTGCGCACTGGCCGGCTATCGCGTGACACTGGCCGATATCGACCCTGCCCGGCTGGAGACCGCGCGCGCGGAAATCGCCGGCCTGCTGGCCCGCCGGGTTCGTAAGGGCCGGCTGACCGAAGCCGACGCCGCGGCCGCGCGGTCGCGGCTGGATACCGGCACCGATATCGAAATTCTCGCCGCCGACGCCGATTACGTCATCGAGGCCGTGGTGGAGAAACTCGAGATCAAACGGGACCTGTTCGCCCGCCTGGACCGCGCTGCCCCCGCACACGCCATCCTCGCCAGCAACTCCTCGGGATTCGTTCCCTCCCAGTTGGCCACGGCCACCGACCGGCCCGATCGCTGCTGCAATATGCATTTCTTCAACCCGGCGCTGGTGATGACCTGTGTGGAGGTGGTGCCGGGCCCGCGGACCGCGCCCGCGACCGTGGCCGCCACCGTCGCGCTGGCCGAAAGCCTGGGCAAAACGCCGGTGGTGCTGGACCGGGAGATTCCCGGGTTCATCGCCAACCGCATCCTGAACGCGGTGCGCGACGAGGCCATCGCCCTGCTCGAGGCCGATATCGCGTCGGTGGAGACCATCGATACCGCCTGCCGGACGGCGCTCGGCTACCCGATGGGTCCGTTCGAGCTGATGGACCTCACCGGTATCGATATCGGTTACTACACGAAACAGGCCCGGTTCGCCGAAACCGGCGATCCCCGGGATGCTCCGAGCCGCAGCGTCGCCACCCTCGTGGCTCGCGGGGAACTCGGCCGCAAATCCGGTGCCGGCTGGTACACCTACGCCCCCGACGGGAGCGCTGTCGCCCGCCCCCGACCCCAGGAGATCTGATGGAAACGATCCTGACCCTCGAACAACGTCAGTTCCGTGACTACGCGCGCGATTTCCTGGACAAGGAGGTGGTGGCTCGCCGGCGGGAATGGGACCGCGCCGAGTCGGTCGACCTCGTAATCGTCGAAAAGCTCGGCGAGATGGGCTTTTTCGGGCTGACCATTCCCGAACAGTACGGCGGTCTGGGTGGCGACTATCGCACCTACTGCATCGGGATGGAAGAACTCGGGCGTGCCGATTCCGCGGTGCGCGGCATTGTTTCGGTATCGATGGGGCTCGTCGGCAAGGTGATCCTCTCGCACGGTACCGAGGAACAGAAACAGCAGTGGTTGCCGCGTATCGCCACCGGCGCGAGCCTGGCCTGTTTCGGGCTCACCGAGCCGAATACCGGATCGGATGCGGGCAACCTGGAAACCCGGGCGGTGCGCGAGGGTGACAGCTACGTCCTCAACGGTCAGAAAATGTTCATCACCAACGCCACCTGGGCCGAGTCTGCCTGGTGTTCGCCCGGACCGGCGCGGCCGGCCCCAAGGGGGTGAGTGCTTTCCTCGTGCCCACCGATACCCCGGGATTCGAGCGGCGGGAGATCAAGGGCAAGCTGGGCCTGCGCGGACAGGCCACCGGGGAGATCTACCTGACCGATGTGCGGGTGCCCGCGAGCGCGCGGCTCGGCGCGGAAGGGGAGGGTTTCGCTATCGCCATGCACTCTTTGGACAAAGGCCGGGTATCGGTGGGCGCGGGCTGTGTCGGCATCATCATGGGGTGTCTGGAGGCGGTGGTCGACTATGCCACCCAGCGGCGCCAGTTCGGCCGCCCGCTGGCCGGATTCCAGCTGGTGCAGGACATGATCGCCGATATCTCGGTGGAGCTCGACGCCGCTCGTATGCTGGTGTGGCGGGCCGCCGATCTCATCGAAGCGGGTGAGCCGTTCGGGGTCGCGGCCTCGAAGGCCAAGTACTACGCCAGTGAGGCCGCGGTGCGGGCGGCCAACAGCGCGATCCAGATATTCGGCGGTTACGGCTACATCGACGAATACCCGGTACAGAAGTACCTCCGCGACGCCCGCGTGATGACGCTCTACGAGGGCACCAGCCAGATCCAGAAACTTCTCATCGGCCGCGCCGAAACCGGTATCAGCGCGTTCGTCTGACATACGGGAACAGCAGGGAAAGGAAAAATTACCCATGGTCACTCCCCAGGCACCGCTGGAACTGTTCGGAACCGAGGAACTGATCGGCGAGGACGAGCGCGCCATCCGCGATACCGTCCGCGATTTCGCCGCCGAGCGGCTCCGGCCGTATCTGGCCGAATGGTTCGACACCGCCGCCCTCCCGGCCCGGGAACTGGCTCGTGAGCTCGGCGAACTGGGTGTGCTCGGAATGCATCTGGAGGGCTACGGCTGCGCCGGTACCAGCGCCACGGCCTACGGCCTGGCCTGTATGGAACTCGAGGCCGCCGATTCCGGGCTGCGCAGCCTGGTGTCGGTGCAGGGTTCGCTGGCCATGTTCGCCATCTGGCGGTGGGGGTCGGAGGAGCAGAAACAGGAGTGGCTACCGCGGATGGCGGCGGGTGAGGCCGTCGGCTGCTTCGGGCTCACCGAACCGGATTTCGGCTCCGATCCCAGCGGTATGCGCACCTACGCCCGGCGCGACGGTGACGATTGGGTGCTCAACGGAACCAAGATGTGGATCACCAACGGGTCGATCGCCGACGTCGCGGTGGTGTGGGCGCAGACCGACGACAAGATCCGCGGTTTCGTGGTGCCGACGGATACCGCCGGTTTCTCCGCGCCGGAGATCAAACGCAAACTGTCGCTGCGCGCCTCGGTGACCAGCGAACTGGTGCTCGACGACGTACGGCTGCCCGCGAGCGCGATATTGCCGGAGGCGCGCGGCCTCTCCGGCCCGCTGTCCTGCCTGAACGAGGCCCGCTACGGGATTGTGTTCGGTGCGCTCGGCGCCGCGCGGGACTGTCTGGAAACCGCCATCGCCTATACCGGGCAGCGCGATATTTTCGGCAAACCGCTGGCCGGCTATCAGGCCACCCAGCTCAAGATCGCGGATATGACCGTGGAACTGGGCAAAGGCATGTTGCTCGCCTTACGGCTCGGGGCGCTCAAGGATGCGCACCGGCTGCGGCCGGAGCAGGTCAGCGTGGGCAAGCTCAACAATGTGCGCGAAGCTCTGGCCATCGCCCGGGAATGCCGGACGCTGCTGGGCGCCAACGGCATCAGCCTGGAGTACCCGGTGATGCGCCATGCGTCGAATCTCGAATCCGTGCTCACCTACGAGGGCACTTCGGAAGTACATCAACTGGTCATCGGTCAGGCCGTAACGGGTCGTTCCGCATTCCGCTGAGCGTGCTCCCGGCCCGGTGCCCGTCCGGTTCGTTTCCCATACCCCGCCACCGGGGCCGGACGACCGTGGGTCATCCGGGCCGGATGGCTCAGCGGCGGTCCAGGAAGAGGGTCTGGGTGCTGCGGCCGAGGGGCCCCTTCTCGTCGAAGAGTGCCGATTCGGCCAGGCCGATCCCGTGCGGCTGCGGGTGGGTGACGGCGTCGAGGCACACCCATTCGCCCACGGGTTGCCGGTGCAGGGTGACGGTCAGATCGGTATTGATGAACAGGTAGCTGTTCCAGTCCAGCACCGCGCTCACCCCGCTCCCGGAATCGGCGGCGGCGAGGGTGCGTTCCAGCGGGCTGGGGGTGGTACCCGCGACGATCGGGTAGCCGAGCCGGATCCAGCAGATCGCCGGCCCGGGTTCGGCGAAGGAACCGGTGACGAAGCGGTATTCGATACCGGTGTGGAATCCCACCGGCTGGGTGGACGGGAACGGTTCGGGTTCGGGGGCCTGCGCGGGGCCCGGTCGCACGCCGGCCGGTAGGAAACGGCCGGGTAGTTCGAGTTCCGGTTCGGCCGGTTTGAAGCGCCAGGCGTTCGCCCGCATCACCGGCCCGCGTTCGGTGGAGAGGGTGGCTTCGATGAGTTCGACGCTGCGGCCGGGACGCACCAGCCGGGCCTGTGCGGTGAGCGGGGCCAGCGGTACCGGACCGAGAATCTCGACGGCCACTCGGCCGACCTGGAAACCCGGGCGCGGTTCGCACCGTTCGATCACATGGCCGAGCAGCGCGGACGGCGGGCCGGCGTGCTGGGCGTGCGGCGACCACGGCCCGCGGGTGAGTTCGGTGGAGACGAACCGCTGCGGGTCCTGCGGGTCGGGCAGATAGAAGGCCTCGTTCATGTGGTTGTCCGTTCTTGGATCGATGCCGGCGCCGGCTGCTCGCGCTGTGCACGACGGTACCGGCGGCTCGGGCCGGCTCCTCGGGGTGTCCGGATCGGCTGCTCGTGTGCCCGACCGGGGTGATTTCGCAGACAAGCTCGGATACAAGCTTGTATCTATCCGATACAGTGGAGCCGTGCAGAAATCATCCTATGAATCTGCGTCCGTCAGCGCCGCCGACCGGGCCTACCAGCTCACCAAGGAACTCGTCCTTTCCGGTGAGCTGCCGGGCGGTCATCTCTTCAGCGAAAACGAGATCGCCGGTCGCCTGGGCCTGAGCCGCACCCCGGTGCGTGAGGCATTCGTACGGCTGCAGGCCGAGGAACTGCTGACCCTCGTCCCGAAGCGCGGCGCGATCGTCGTGCCCGTTCCGCCGGGGGAGGCGGAAGACGTGCTGGACGCGCGCGAAGCCGTGGAAAGCGCGGCGGTGCGGCGCCTGCTGCGTACCCCGGGCCGGGTACCGGTGGCGCTCGCGGAACTGCGGGCCGCGCTCGACGTACAGCGCGGGCATGCCCACCGCGCCGACCTGCACGCCTTCGCCGAAGCGGACGAACTCTTCCACCGCACTCTGGTGGCAGCGGGCGGTAACGCCCTGCTGATCCGTTTCTACACCGGCCTGGCCGACCGGCAGCGCCGGATGAACGTGGCCGCCCTCGCTCCGGCGCCGGAGCATATTCCCGTGATCCTGCGGCAGCACGCCGAACTGATCGACATCATCGAAGCCGGCGATTCGGCGGGGTTCACCACGGCGCTGCGGACACATCTGGACGGAACGCACCGGCGATGAGGCAGGGCTCATGGCACGCGGCGGTGGCCGCGATCTTCGTCTGCGCCTGGGGTGGTAACCAGTTCACGCCACTGCTGGTGATGTACCGGGATATCGGTTTCTCGCCGTTGGTGGTGAACGCCCTGCTCGGCGCCTATGTATTCGGCCTGGTTCCCGGCCTCCTGCTCGCCGGTGGCCTGGCCGCGCGTTTCGGGCGGCGACCGGTGGTGCTCGCCGGCGTCCTCGCCTCATCGGTGGCGAGCCCGCTGCTGGCGGCCGGGGTGTACGGGGTGGGCTGGATCGCCGCCGGACGGCTGATCTCCGGTTTCGGAGTGGCGGTGGCCATGGCCGTCGGCACCACCTGGGTCACCGAACTCGCCGCCCGCACCGGTAGCGGTCCGGCGGCCGGTGCCCGTCGTGCCGCGCTCTGGCTGACCCTGGGTTTCGGGTTCGGGGCCGGTGTCGCCGGGGCACTGGCCCAATGGGGACCGGCGCCCATGGTGCTGCCCTACCTCGTCCACACGGTCCTCGCGCTCGCGATCCTGCCCGCGCTGTACCGGGTGCCGGAGACAGGTCTCGGCGGAGGACGCGGCGGACGGTTCTCCGCGGTGCGGCATCCCCGATTCCTGCGGGTGGTCGCGCCGATGGCCCCGTGGATCTTCGGGTCCGCGGCCGTGGCCTACGCGATCATGCCGCAACTCGTCGGTGACCGGGTGGGCGAATGGGGCCTGCTCTACTCGACCACGCTCACCGTCGCCGCTCTCACGGCCGGAGTACTGGTGCAGCCTCTCGCCAAACGGCTCGACCGCACCACCAGCGCGCGTGCCGTGGTGGTATCCATGTCGGTCATGCCGGTGGGGCTCCTCGTCGGCGTGGCGGCCGCGATGGTCCGTTCGCCCCTGCTGGCGCTGGCCGCCGCCCTGGCTCTGGGATGTGCCTACGGGATGGCACTGGTTTCCGGGCTGCTCGAACTGCAGCGCTTGGCGCGGCCGGAGGAACTGGCCGCCCTCACCGGCGTCTACTACGCCCTGGCCTATCTCGGCTTCCTCCTGCCGTCGCTGTTGAGCCTGCTCGGTGCGGTGGCGGATTACCCCGTGCTGCTCGGGGGCCTGGCCGTGGTCGCCCTTGCCGGGGCCGCGAGTATCGTCCGCCACTCCCGGTCGTTCCTGCCGGCCCGCGCCGTCGTGGTGGAGCCGGAACCGGCTCGTATCGGCTGACCGGGTAGGTCACACCGTTCCCGGGGCGGGGATCTCCCGCACCGAGAATCGGTAGTCGGCCTGGCGTAGTAGTTCCTCCGGATCATCGGTGGGCGGATAGATCCACACTTCGTTCACCGTGCGCTTGCGGGCCTTGGCGATTGCGCCGGTGGCGACCACCCGCCGGTCCCAGCCGTTGGTGAACACCGCGCCGGTGGAACCCAGATCGAGGCAGGTGACGTACGGGGCGGCCGTGAACGGTGCCGCGGGGTGCCCCAGCAGCCCGGCGGCCGCATTGTGGCCGGCGAACTTCCCGAGCTGCAGGGCGTGCTGGCAGCACTGCAGCACGGTCCGGTCGGGTCCGGCTGCCGCGGCGGCGGTATCGCCCGCCGCGTAGACGCCCGGTACCCCGGTGACCTGGAGATCGGCATCCACTTCCAGGCGCCCCAGGTGATCGCGGGCGGCGGGGATATCGGCGGTGAGCGCGCTCGCGCGCACGCCCGCTGTCCAGACCACCGTATGGGCGGCCGGCGATGTACCGTCGGTGAGAGTGACCCGGCCCGGTTCCACCGCCACCAGGCTCGTACCCAGTCGCTGCTCCACCCCCAGCGCGGCCAGGGCCGCGGTGATCTGCGGCCGGGGGCCCGGACCCAGTTCGGGACCGATGGTCTCCGCTCGCTCCACGAGTACCACCCGGACCTGCTCGTCCGGCGCCGGTCCGGCCGCGCGGAGCCGGTCGACCAGTTCGGTGGCGATTTCGAGGCCGGTGAACCCCGCCCCGACCACCACGGCGGTGTACCGTCCCGCACCCGGGGGCAGTTCCGCCAGCCGGCGCAGATGCGCGTCCAGGGCGGCAGCCGCCGGAAGGGTGTCCACGTCGTGCAGCAGTTCGGCCCCAGGGAGTTCGGGCCGGACGAGCCGGCTGCCGGTGGCGAGAACGAGCCGCTCCCAGTCGATTTCACGAACGACGCCGTCGCGTTCGACAACGGTCACCGTCCGATGGGTGGTGTCGATCGTGGTCGCCGTGCCCGCGATTCGGCGTACTCCCACGGGGCCCAGGATGCTATCCAGGCAGACCCGCATCCGGTCCGGTTCGGCCTGGTACAGCCGCGGGCGGATCACCAGATCGTCCCCGGGGGCGATCAGGGTGACCGGTAGATCGCGGCCTGCCGCTCGCGCCGCCCGGACCGCGCCGGCGGCGCTCCAGACACCGGCGAAGCCGCCGCCCACTACGACTATTCCGGGCACTGTCCACTCCTTGTCGATGGGTACTTCCGGGGTTCTGTTCCGGCGGAACGCGGCTCCGCTGTCATGGTGCCGGGCTCGCGAATGCTTGCTGGGTGCGCTCGGCGGAGCCGGCGGGGGCCGTGATGGCCAGGTCCGCGATGGTCTGTGCGGCCAGTTCCCGGCGCCAGGCCAGTTCGGCCCGGCGTATGGCCACCGCGATTCCGCACGCAGCGGTGAAGTCCGTGGTCGCTGTGCGGCCGCTGAGGCCGCGCTGCCGGATCTCCGTGCAGCGGAAGGGGGCGGTTGCGCCCTCGACGGCGGTCACGACATCGAGCAGGGTGATCTGTTCGGGCGGACGAGCGAGCCCGAATCCGCCGCGAACGCCCCGGGACGAGGTGAGGATTCCCGCGCGTACCAGGGTTTGCAGGCGTTTCTTCAGATACTCCTGTGGCAGGTCGAACCAAGCGGACAGGCGCGTGATCGGCACCGGCCACTGTTGCTCGAGCCAGGCCAGTGTCACACAGCAGTGCAGGCTCCATTCGACGCCCTCGCCCATTTTCACAATAGGGATATTAAATATCCCTTTTTAGATCCGCAACCGTGCTCTCCGGGCCGGTGGGTTCCGCTATCGGCCGGGCCGGAGCAGGGTTCTCGTTCTTCTGCCGCCACGCCAGATCCGGTCGAGGCGGGTATGAAAGTCATCGGCCGGCCGGCAGTTCCCATGCGCAGTCCGTTGATCGACCTGGACGAAACCGGCCACCACCGCGCCCGCCACTACCTCGGTCGGCGCCCGTGCCGTCGAACGTTTCCTGCGGCCGGTGAGTTACCGGAACGTTCCCGGGAAGCTGCTCACCGCCGAGATCCGGAAGGAGGGTCCACTCGGTATCCGGCGGCGCGTGGACGGGATGCTCGCGGGGGATCGGCCTTACCACTCGGCTCGGCGCTTCGTGGGGCTCTCGCTGCCCGCGGATTGTCCCGCGAATAAAGTAGAACGTGTTATAGTTTTTGCGGTTTGCGAGCCCCGGTGGGCGGTTCGCGGGTCGTACCGCCGTGCGGCGGCGTCGGGTCGCGGCTGTACCGGGGCGCCGGTCAATTTCGCTCGGCCGCTCCCGGGAGCAGGCCCGAAAGGCAGACGAATGAACACTGAGCCGCACGTCGACGACACCGATCTGCTGCACCGCGAGCCCTTGGCGGTGGAGCTGCTGGGCAAGGCCCTCGAGCGTTACGCCGACCGCACCGCGGTCCATATCGACGACGCCACCCTCACCTACCGCGACGTGCGCGATCACATCAGCCGCTATGCCCAGGCACTGGCCGCGGCGGGGCTCGGTCCCGGATCGCCGGTAGCGGTGTTGTCGGCGAACCGGCCGGAGGTGTTGTTCGCCCAGGGCGCCAACAACGTGAACGGGTCGCGGGCCATGGCCCTGCACCCCATGGGCTCGCTCGACGACCACGCCTACGTTCTGCAGGACGCCGGCGTGGAAACCCTCGTCTTCGACCCCACCGGTTTCGACGAACGGGCCGCGCAGTTGCGGGAGAAGGTGCCCGGCCTGCGGAACCTGTTCTCGTTCGGTCCCTCCGAAGTGGCGACCGATCTCATCGCGGCCGCGGCCGGCTACACCCCCGGCCCGCTGCAAGCGCCGCGTGTCGACCCCGATGCCACGATGAGTCTCGCCTACACCGGCGGCACCACCGGTAAACCCAAGGGCGTGGAGATGAGTTTCCGCGGCAGCGCGGCCTTGCTGCGGATCCAGATGACCGAATGGGAGTGGCCGGAGGAGGTCCGCTTCCTGGTGTGCACACCGTTGAGTCACGCGGGTGCCGCATTCTGGAACCCGACCGCCCAGCAGGGTGGCTCCATCGTGGTGCTGCCCTATTTCCATCCGGCCAAGGTCCTCGAGGCGATCGAAAAGTACAGGATCACCGCGACCATGCTCGTGCCCACCATGCTGTACGCACTTCTGGACAGCCCCGATCTGGACAAATACGATCTGTCCAGTTTGCAGACGGTGTTCTACGGCGCCTCCGCCATCTCCCCGACCCGGCTGGCCGAGGCCATCGAGAAATTCGGGCCGATCTTCTTCCAGTTCTACGGCCAGGCCGAGAGCCCGATGACCATCTCGGTGCTGCGCCGCGGCGACCACGACCTGGACAAACCGGAACGACTGGCCAGCTGCGGCCGTCCGGTGCCGTGGCTGAATGTCGCGCTGCTCGACGACAAGGGCAACGAGGTGCCCCAGGGTGAACCGGGAGAAGTGTGCGTCCGGGGACCGCTGGTGATGAACGGGTACCTGAACAAGCCCGAACAAACCGCGGAGGCCACGGAATTCGGTTGGCTGCACACCGGTGATATCGCCCGGCAGGACGAAGAGGGTTTCCTCTATATCGTCGACCGCAAGAAGGACATGATCGTTTCCGGTGGGTTCAATGTGTTTCCGCGTGAGGTCGAGGACGTGCTGTCGTCGCATCCGGCGGTGAGCGCGGCGGCGGTGATCGGTGTACCGGACGAGAAGTGGGGCGAGGCGGTGAAGGCGGTGGTCGTCCTGCGCGACGGGCAGAGCGTACCGGCCGAGGAATTGCAGGCGCTGGTGAAGGAGCGCAAGGGCGCGGTGTACACACCGAAAACGGTCGATTTCGCCGACAGTATCCCGGTGAGCCCGCTGGGGAAACCGGACAAGAAGGCGTTGCGTGCCCGGTACTGGGGCCAGGGCCGGCAGGTGAACTGAGAGTACAACCGAGGGAACGGGACACCACGCTGTCCGGCCGGTCCTGGAAAGCGCGCGATCGACCGGGCCTCGGGATCGGGAGTGTGCGCGGGCCGAGATGGCCGAATCGGTGAGCCGCACGCCGTTCGGCTGTGCGCGATAGGGTCGCGCGCCGGCGGCCTCTGCCCTTCTGATCCGTGCACCCCTGGGGCCGGCTCGCGGCTTCCGCCGGCAGTGCAACCTTCCGGCTTCGTGCGGCATGCGATGAGACCGCGCCGGTCGGTGTCGACCGAAAACCTCTGGGGCACAAGAGGTTGATATCGCAGCGTGCACGGCAACGAAATCTGCGAAACGCAGAAAAGCGTTCGAAAACGGACGAAAACGGAGTGGTAGAGGCATTGCCGGGCAACCGGTGCGGGGTGTTAATGGAAAGAGCCGGGATTCAACAAGAGTCGGGCGCCCACCCGGTGCAGCGGAACCATCGACCCAGCAACAAGGAGGCAGCGCCATGCCTACCATCATTTCCCTTTCCCCCACCTCAGGGCCCGTCAATACCAGTGTCACGATTACCGGCACCGGCTTCGATCCCATTGTCACGGACGTGAAGTTCGGCAATGTGGCCACCTCTTTCACGGTGGACTCACCCACTCGGATCACGGCCATCGCCCCCGCCTATCTGTCCGGTACCGTGCCGGTCACCGTCACCACCTCGAGCGGCGGCACCAGCAACGCGGTTCCCTTCACCTATGTTCCGGTTCCCGTGCTGAACAGCATCAGTCCCAACCAAGGGTCGACCGCGGGCGGCACGACGGTCACCCTCACCGGATCGGGTCTGACGGGGGTCACCGCGGTCGCTTTCGGTGCTACACCGGCGACTTCGTTCACCGTCGATTCCGATACGCAGATCACGGCCGTATCCCCGCCCGGCACCGGGATCGTGCCGGTCAGGGTCACCGGCCCGGGTGGTACCAGTGGCGCGGTCCCCTTCATCTATGTCGTGATACCTACCATCACTGCCATCGCGCCGACCGCGGGGCCCGCATCGGGCGGTAACACCGTCACGATAACCGGGACCGGATTCACCGGCCCGTTGACGGTGCGATTCGGCACGACCGCGACCATCTTCACCATCGACTCTCCCACCCAGATCACGGCAGTGGCCCCACCCGGAACCGGAACCGTACAGGTCACCGTCACCGGTTCGGGTGGGACCAGCAACGGCGTCGCCTACACCTACGCCGCGGTCCCCACCCTGAGCTCCATCACTCCTGGTTCGGGGCCGGCCGCCGGTGGCACGACGGTGATCCTCATCGGGACCGGATTGTCCACTGCCTCCGCGGTCACTTTCGGTGCCACACCGGCGACTTCGTTCACCGTCGATTCCGATATGCAGATCACCGCTGTCGTCCCGGCCGGTGCGGGCACCGTACCGGTCACCGTGACCACCGCGGGCGGAACCACCAACAGCCTCGCCTACACCTACGTCGCGCTGCCCACCCTGACCTCGGTGGTCCCGAGCTCGGGCCCGGCCGCCGGCGGGACAACGGTCGTCCTCACGGGCACGGGACTGGCGGGAGCGACCGCGGTGAATTTCGGTGCCACACCGGCGACCTCGTTCACCGTCGACTCACCGACGCAGATCACCGCTGTCGCCCCGGCCGGTGCCGGCACCGTAGCGGTCACCGTGACCACCGCGGGCGGAACCAGCAACGGTGTCGCCTATACGTATATTCCGGCACCTGTTCTGACCGCCGCGGTTCCGAATGTGGGTTTGGAAGCCGGCGGAACAACGGTCGTCGTCACCGGTATCGGACTGTCGGGAGCCTCGGCGGTCGCTTTCGGTGGTACACCGGCGACTTCGTTCACCGTCGATTCCGATACGCAGATCACCGCTGTCGCTCCCGCCGGGACCGGGACCGTACAACTCACCGTGACCACTCCCGGCGGAGTCAGTAACGGACTCGCCTATACGTACATCCCGGCACCGACACTGACCACAGCGGTTCCGAATGTGGGCTTGGAAGCCGGCGGGACGATAGTCGTGCTCACCGGGACCGCGCTGTCCACCACCTCCGCGGTCGCTTTCGGTGCTACACCGGCGACTTCGTTCACCGTCGATTCCGATACGCAGATCACCGCTGTCGCTCCCGCCGGAACCGGGACCGTGCAGATCACCGCGACCACCGCGGGCGGAACCAGCAACGGTGTCGCCTACACCTACATCGGGGTTCCCACCCTGACCACGGTGCTGCCGGATACCGGACCGGAAATCGGCGGAACGACCGTCGTCCTCACCGGGACGAATCTGACCGGGGCCACGGCGGTGAATTTCGGTGCCACACCGGCGACCTCGTTCACCGTGGACTCGGACACGCAGGTCACGGCCGTAACACCCGCCGGGACGGGTACGGTACAGGTGACCGTCACCACCGCGGGAGGCACTACCGAAGGTGTCGCCTACACCTACGTGTGACGACTGATGTGGCTGGGCTGTCGCAGGGGTGATAACCGGCGGCCCAGCCACATTGCGGGTTGAGCGAACAGCGACAAAGCCACGATGGGCACAGGCCGCAGGGGTAAGGGGTTTTCGTTGGCAACCGTACTGAAGATGCTGCTGGCGGAGCGGCACCTCAATAGTCATCCGGATTTCCTCGCAGCGTACGACAGGTGCGCGGCACAGCTCGACCCACCTGTTCCGCGCGGTCACGGGCCGGCCAAGGCGCAGTACTACCAATGGCTCTCCGGCCGCATGGTCGGACTTCCCCGCTACTACCACCGCCGGGTGCTCGAGAAAATGTTTCCGGGATGGACGGTGGAAGGATTGTTTCAAATGGTCGATTCGGACGCCACCGTCATCCGGCCGGACCATATCGGTCCGTCGGATACCGATCTCCGGCTTCGAACGTTTCTCGGTGCCGAGACGGCCACCCGGGGGGCGACTCTGGTGTACCCGACCCTGGAGGCGAGCGAGCCGCCCGGGGAGACATCTCGGGAAGCGGAAATTCCCCGGCGGCGCAGATTCGGGGGCAGGCCCGGTGTTCTCGCTCCTCATCACCGCATCGGTGCGCCGGTCATGGTGCCGGAAAACGATATTCGCGGTCTCCTGTATGTGTTCTCCCTACTCCAGCGCCACACCGGTATTCCCACCGATGTGCAGAGCGCCCGTGATATCGTCGCGCACTTCGACGGTCCGTACATCAGCTTCGGACTCATCGGCAACGACTGCGCTCAGCGGTACCTCGAGAGCGTCGAGTGCCCGCTGTTCACGGTCCGGGATGCTCCTGCCGACAACGGTTTCCGCCGGCAGCGCCTGGAGCTGAGCGATGGAAGCAGCCATGAGTCGAACAAGGATCGCGATATCGGCATCATCGTGCGGGTACGACCGAGCCCGGATCTGCACCCCGGCCGGTACTGTATCTACTGCGTGGGATCGGGCCCGCGTGGTACTTCCGGAGCGAGTTGGTACCTGGCCAACAACTGGCGTCTCCTGCAGCGTCGTGCCGGTGGTCGCGAGTTCGTCGCGGTCATCGGTGTCCGTAGATACTCCGACCGGACCGCGGTCTTGGAGCATCTGCTGGTGGAATCGACCGATTAGAACTCCCCCGGCGGCGGCCCCGGCCGAAGCGCCGTACGCGCGAGGACGTGACCGAATCCGTCGACCGGCTCGGGTCACCACGATGCTCACCGGTCCGGCGGCCCGGTGAGGATCGCGGTGACCGTATCGATCAGTTCGACGAGCAGTTCGTCGGGGGAGAGCCGGGTACCGCTCAGCGCGAGCATGCCCCGCAGGCCGTCCGGGTCGCCGAGGGTCTGGAATGTGAGGTTCATGGCCTGGGTGAGGCGGAAACGGAGCGTCCGGGGCGCGACCCCGGCAGCGATCTGTTCCAGTAGAGCGTTGAACCGCAGCGCCTGGGGGGCGAACCCCTCGGTGAGCCTGGTGAGGGCGGGATGATTACCGCTCATGATGCCCGCGACCAGGCGGATCCACGGTGTGCCGCCGGCGGCGGCGAGTTCACCGACCGGGCGGACGAAGGCCTCGGCCAGCGCGCGGGCATCGGGTGCGCCGGAAGCCTCGACGGCGTCCAGCAGTTCGGCGCGCCGGGCGTGCAATTGTTCGCTGCGGCGGCTGATCAGCGCCTCGACCAGGGCATCCTTGGAACCGAAGTGATAGTGCACGGACGCGACGTTCGCACCGGCTTCGGCCATCACCGCGCGCAGTGATACCGCGTCGATCCCGCGTTCGGCGAAAAGCCGTTCGGCGGCCAGGATCAGGCGCTGATCGGTGGGCAGATCGGTGCCGGACAAGGGGCCGGGGTCCGGCCGGGCCGCGTCGCCGGCCGCGTCCGCATCCCGGGGCGGGGGCGCGGCGGACGAGCGTATCGCTCGTCCCGTCCGCACCCGGCTTCTCGTCATGGCCGAAACTCTAGGAGACCGTGTCCGGCGCGCCGTACAGGGTCACCACGCAGGCGCCGCCGAGGCCGAGATTGTGCGCGAGCCCGAGCCGCGCGCCCGCCACCTGGCGATCTCCCGCGGCGCCGCGTACCTGCGTGACCAGCTCGGTGCATTGCGCCAGTCCGGTGGCGCCGAGGGGATGTCCCTTGGAGATGAGCCCACCGGAGGGATTGACCACCCAGCGGCCGCCGTAGGTGGTGGCACCCGATTCGATCAGCGCGCCGGATTCGCCTTCACCGCACAGCCCCAGCGCCTCGTAGGTGAGTAATTCGTTGATGGAGAAGCAGTCGTGCAGTTCGAGCACATCGATATCGTCGATACCCACCCCAGCGGTCTCGAGCACCTTCCGGCCGGCGATCCGGGCCATGGGGGCGCCCACCACATCGATCATCGAGCCCGAATCGAACGAGGCGCCGGTATCGGTCACCAGTTCCTGGGCGAGAATCGGTACCGCCCGATCGAGCCCGTGCGCGCGGACGTAGCGTTCGCTCACGAGTACCGCCGCGCCGGCGCCGTCGGACATGGGGGAGCACTGCGAGCGGGTCAGCGGATCGGAGACCGGTTTGTCGCCGAGCACCTGTTCGAGGGTGTAGGCGTCCTGGAACTGAGCTTTGGGGTTGCGGGTGGAGTGTTCGTGGTTCTTCACCGCGACCCGGGCCAGCTGTTCGCGAGTGGTCCCGTACCGCGCCATGTGTTCGCCGGCGGCGGCGCCGAAGAACTGAGCGGTCATCGGAGCGCTACCGAAACCGGCGGCGGCCTTCAGCGCGGCCATGTGCCGGTCGACCGTGGTGACCTTCGGGACCGTGCCGTCGCCGGACATCGCCTGTTTGGTCATCTGCTCGAACCCGGCCGCGAGCACGATATCGGCCAGCCCGGCCTGCACCCATTCCCGGGCGAGTACGAGTGCGGTCGATCCGGTGGCGCAGTTGTTGTTCACGTTCACCACCGGGATACCGGTGAGGCCGATCTCGTAGAGCGCCCGCTGCCCCGCGGTGGACGGCTGGAAGACGTAACCGACGGCCGCGCGCTGCACCTGCTCGTAACCCACTCCGGCATCGGTGAGTGCCTGCCCCACCGCCTCGGCGACCATCTCCGGATACGTCCAGTCCCGCGACTGGATCTTCTCGAACTTGGTCATACCGACACCGGCGACATATACCCGCCCGCTCATGATCTCTCCTCGGATAGTGATGGATGCGGTCCGCGGCGGCCAGGGCGAAGGCGGAGGTATCGCATCGTGGTCTTTTCTCAGGGGCTGGTGGATGCGGTCCGCGGAGGCCGCAGCGAAGACGGAGGTATCGCGGTATCAGGAGTCCGGCGGTTCGGAGCCGACCACCCAGAGCGCGTGGAACTGCGCCGCCCCGCCCATGGCGTGGCCGATGGCGCGCCGCGCGTCCGGTACCTGGTGCTCGCCCGCGGTGCCGCGGACCTGCATGGCCGCCTCGGCGAAGCGCAGCAGACCCGTCGCGCCGGTGGGATTCCCGGAGAGCACGCCACCGGAAGGGTTGATCGGCAGTGACCCGTCGAACGCGGTCCGGCCGGAGTCCACCACCTTCCAGCCGTCGTGCACCGGCGCCAGACCGACGTTCTCCAGCCAGATCGGTTCGAACCAGCTGTAGGGGATGTAGAGCTCGGCGGTATCGATCTCGCGGGCCGGGTCGGTGATCCCGGCCTGCCGGTACGCCTCGGCCGCGCACTGCCGGCCGGCCTCGGGGTCCACCTCGTCGCGGCCGGCGAAATGACCGGTCTCGGTGCGCCACGACATTCCGTGGATCCAGGCTGGGGGACGGCCGGTGTGGTGCGCGTCGGCCTCCCCGGTGATCACCACCGCGCACGAACCGTCCGAGGACGGGCACGATTCCAGGAAGCGGATCGGATCCCACAGCATCCGGGATTCGCGTACCTGCTCCACCGTGATGTCCGGCAACTGGATATGCGCGTACGGGTTGCGTGTGGCGTTGAGGCGATGGTTCACCGCGATCTGCCAGCCGATATGCTCCGGAGCCGCCGAACGGCGGATGTACTCCCGGATCACCGGGGCGAAATGCGCTCCCGCTCCCGCGCCCAGTTGCGCGCTGAACGGCAGCCCGCGCGAAAGAGCCCAGGTGAAATCGCCCTCGGATTCCTTCGAATACGCGACCACCAGCACCCGCCGGGCCAGCCCCGCCTGCACCAGATGCGCACCGTAGATGGCGGCGTGCCCGCCGACGCTGCCGCCGGTGAAGACCCGGGTCACCGGTAGCCCACGAGCCCCCATCGCATCGGCGAGGTACAACTCCGGGTTCATCACACCGTCGAACAGATCGGGGGTCTTCGACAGGACGACGGCATCGATATCCCCGAACTCCAGTTCGGCATCGGCCATCGCCTCGTCGACGGCTTCGCGCACCATCGCGCCGATGGTGACCTTGCGTTTCTTGGCCTGTTTGCTCTGTCCGATTCCGACGACCGCGAGTTTCATCGGTCTCCCTCCAGTAGGCAGATCATGTTCTGCTGGAGCGCGGGCCCGCTGGTGGCGTGTGCCAGGGTGCGGTCCGCACGACCGGTCAGGATGTGCTGTGCCGCTTCGCCGATCCGGATGAGTCCGGTGGCGGTGGTGGGCCGGGCGGTCAGCGGTCCGCCACCGGGATTGACGGTGGCCCCGGACAATCCGAGTGCCTGCGTCAGTAATGGTTCCTGATAGCTGTACTCGGTGTGCAGTTCGGCGATCTGCACCTCGCGGGCCGCGAAGCCGGCCTGCTCGGCGGCTTTCGCCGCGGCCGTCGTCACCGTGTCGACGCGGGTCAGATCGCGGGTTCCCGGATAGTGGCTGTCCATCCGGTGGTCGGCGCCGCGTACCCAGGCCGGGCGCCGTGCCAGCCGCCGCGCGGTATCCCCGGCCGCCAGCACCAGGACCGCCGCGGCATCACCGATCGGCCCTCGATCGTGTTCGCGCAGCGGCGACGCCAGATACGGCGCGGCCAGCAACTCGGCCACTGTGACCTCCCCCGACACCTGCGCGCCCGGATTGCCCACCGCGCCCGCCCACGCCCGGGCCACCACCTCGGCCAGCTGTTTCTCGTCCAGCACACCGGCGGCGATCAGCGCCTGCGCCTGTAGGGCGGCCAGCGCGTCCTGATGCGGGCGCAGTGGGGCCAGGAAGTACGGGTCGAGCTGGGTGGCGGTCACCTGGTCGAGATCGCGGGCCAGCGACCCGCGCCCGACACCGTAGACCACCGCGATCTCGCCCTCGCCGAGTTGTAGCCACGACCAGGCTTCGTAGGCCGCCCAGGCCGCGTCCATCTCGACATGGGATTCCGAGATCGGCGGCCACGCGCCCACCGCGTCGAGCGATTCGATATAGGCGAAGGTCCGGCCTTCGTGGAAATCGTGGCTGCCCGACGCCCAGAAGTCGACCTCCGTGCGGTCGATCCCCGCCGCGCCGAGTGCCTCGCGCATCACCGGCAGCAGGATCTCGGCCATATCGTCTTGCCGGTCGGCGGCGGTTCCCGGCGACTGCGCGAAGGCGACCACCGCGATATCACGCATCGGGACCTCCTGTGACCGGCCGGTAGTAGCGGATGCTGTTCATGGATGTGTCCAGGTCCTCCTCGGCGCACCACACCGGTTCCACGCGCATCCCGATGTGCACATCGGCGAGTTCGACGTCCCGGATCAGATGCATGAGCGTGGTGTCCGCGCCGTCGACCTGGATATAGGCCACCAGGTACGGCGGGTCGATCACCTGACCCGGGAACGGGAAATTCACCACGCAGAACGTTTTCACCACGCCGGTGCCGTCCAGTTCGAACGGGGCGGAGAGTCCGGCCAGGCAGCGGGAGCAGAATTCCGGTGCGGGTAGGTACACCCGTTCGCAGGCCGGGCAGCGGCGGGCCAGCAGCCGGCGTTCCTTCAGTCCGCGCAGGAAGGCCGAGCGTCCGGTTCCGGCGACGAAGGTGTAGTCCACCTTGTGCGGACTGGTGAACGATTCCACGGGGGCGGGCAGGGCGCTCATCACGACTCCACCGGTGCGAAGCAGACGATATCGCGGATACTGCCCACCCGTTCGGCGCGCCAGCGGGGCGCCACCCGTAGCCCCGCGGTGAGGCGGGACGGGTCGCCGCCGGTGTCGACGGCGTGGAAGAGGCCGCCTGCGGTGCCGTCGATGGTGATCAGGGCCCAGGCGAAGTGGTCGGCCTCGATATCGTCGCCGGGCCGGGTGGGTACCCAGGTCCAGTGGGAGACGGTGCCGGTGGGGGCCAGGCGGACCAGTTCGCCGGTGGGAGCCGCGGTGGCCGGGTCGAACTCCAGGGCGGGGCAGAGTATCGCGCCGGATGCGGTGCGCACCCCGTACAGCTCGCCGTCGCGCAGGCCGCCGAGGAACGTGCCGATCTTCTCGCCGACTGTCCGGTTGTACGGGAATTCGATGCTGTAGGGCGCGGTGAGGCTCGCGTCCGGGGACTCGGCTGTCATCGGTCTCCTACTGCTCGGGGGCGCGGCCCGGCACTGGACCGCGTTTCGATCGTGGCCCGGCCGGCGGCTTGTGTCAATCACTTGATTGAATCGCTTGATCGGTCCATCGTGGGAAGTCCGGAAGGGTTCGATCGATCCCCGGTGCGTGGCCTTCGAGGATGACGTAAGCTCCGAATTAAAGTAGAACCTGTTTCAATTCCTCGGGTGAGGAGAGATCACCATGGCCATCGTTGAACAGCTGGAGCCGACCGCCGACGGACGCCGGCGGCTCGAGCTGCGCAGCCCCGCTACCCGCGAACGCGTCGGCGAGATCGAGGTGAGCACGGCCGACGATGTGGCCGCGGCGCTGGCCACGGCCCGCGCCGCGCAACCCGGCTGGGCGGCGCGGCCGGTCGAGGAACGCGCCGCGATCATCCGTAACGCGGTCTCGGTGCTGCTCGCGCGGCGCGACGAGATCGTCGAGACGGTGATGCGGGAGACCGGTAAGCCGCGGGTCGAGGCGCTGGCTGTGGAGATGGTGCCGGCCTGCGATTTCCTGAACTACTGGAGCGGGCGGGCGCCCAAGGACCTGGCCGACGAGAAACGCCGCCTGCACGGCTATATGCTGCCGCTGAAGAAGCTGGTCATCAACTATCAGCCGCTGGGTGTGGTCGGGGTGATCACCCCGTGGAACGGCCCGTTCATTCTCTCCTTGAACCCGATCGCGCAGGCGCTGCTGGCCGGTAACTCGGTGGTCCTCAAACCGTCCGAGGTCACCCCGCATTCCGGCGAGTGGGCGGTCAAGGTGCTGCACGAGGCCGGGGTCCCCGAGGATGTGCTGCAGGTGGTACACGGCGACGGCGAGACCGGTGCGGCCCTGGTGAACGGCGATATCGACAAGATCTCGTTCACCGGTAGCGTGGCCACCGGCAAGAAGATCGCCGCGGCGTGCGCGAGCCGGCTCATCCCGTGCACCCTCGAACTGGGCGGCAAGGACGCGATGATCGTCTGCGCCGACGCCGACCTGGACCGTGCCTCGCTCGGTGCGGTGTACCTGTCGATGTTCAACACCGGGCAGGTCTGCGTGGGGGTCGAGCGGATCTACGTGGTGGACAGTATCGCCGACCGTTTCATCGAAGAGGTCCGCAAACGCGCCGCCGAGGTCACCTACGGCCCCTCCGGCAAGGATGTGGGTCCCCTGTTCTGGGACCGCCAGCTGGAGATCGTGGAGAAACATATCGAAGACGCCAGATCCAAGGGCGCCACCATCCTGCTCGGTGGTGAATCCGATACCACCGAGGGTGTGTTCTTCAAGCCGACGGTGGTGGTGGACGTCACCCACGAGATGGACCTCATGCAGCAGGAGACCTTCGGCCCGATCGTCGCCATCATGCGGGTGCGCGACGAGGAGGAGGCGGTGAGACTGGCGAACGACTGCCGGTACGGGCTCAGTGGCAGTGTGTTCACCAAGGACAAGGCCAAGGTCCTGCGTCTCGCCAAACAGCTGAAGACCGGGTCGGTGGTACAGAACGACGCCTCGGTGATCTACGGCGTGGCCGAGGCGCCTTTCGGGGGGCGTAAGGACAGCGGGCTGGGGCAGGTCAACGGGCGCGACGCGCTCCGCGGTTTCGCGCACGCGCAGCCTGTTCTGCTCGACCGGTGGGGCCTGAAGAAAGAGAACATCTGGTACCCCTACAGCGAGGCCACCGCCGCCACGCTGGAGAAGACCATCGCCACCCTCTTCGGGAACAGGCTCATCCGCCGCCTGGTGCGCTGAGCGGGGCCGGCCGCCGGGCCCGCCCCGGCGGCCGGTTACCCGGCGTCAGCGGGCCCGGTGGTCGACCGGTTCGTCCTCGCCGATCGCCGGGGTGCTTCCGCTCGTACGCCCGGCCCGGTACCGCTTGAGCACCTCCCAGGCGATCGGCAGCACCGAGACGGCCACGATGAGCAGGAAGATCAGGTCGATATTGTCGCGTACGACGGCGATCTGGCCCAGCAGGTAGCCCAGCATGGTGACCCCGGAGCCCCACAGCACGCCGCCGATCACGTTGTAGGTGATGAACACCGAGTACTTCATCTTGGCCGCCCCGGCGACCAGCGGGGCATAGGTGCGCACGATCGGCACGAACCGGGCCAGCACGATGGTGATGGGACCGTGCTTCTCGAAGAACGCGTGCGATTCGTCGATATAGGACTTCTTGAATATTTTGGCGTCGTCACTCTTGAACAGCGCCGTCCCGCCCCGCGCGCCGATGAAGTATCCGACCTGGTCGCCCGTTATCGCCGCGAGCGGGATGAGAACCAGCAGCAGCCAGATGGGGGCGAAGGGTTCGATCTCGGCCGATTTGGACGCCGCGATGAGCCCTGCCGTGAACAGCAGCGAATCGCCGGGCAGCAGGGGGAACAGCAGGCCCGATTCGATGAACACCACGATGAGCAGGCCCAGTAGCACCCAGGTGCCGAACGAATTGAGCAGATTCACCGGATCGAGGAAACCCGGCATCAGGGCGAGGTCGGTGGTGACCGCTGCGGCGGCTGAGTAACTCACCCCGCCGAAGATACCGCAGTACGGAATATCATTTGTTTCCGGATTGACCGTTTTGCGAAGAAATGGTGAGGCGGTCGATCAACGGGTACGCAGTGTCGCCTCGATGGAGGCTACCCGCTCCGCCGGAATGCCCCAGGGGCGGTCCAGCCCCAGCCGGGTATCCAGGTCCCAGAGCACGCAGGCCTCTCCGGGCCGGGCGGCCAGTGACCAGGCCACGACGGTCCGGCCCAGTTGGTTCGCCATATCACCGTGGTCCGTATCCGGCGATCCGGCGCCTTCCGGATGGTGGTGCAGGAATTGCCCGTAGGCCCGCTCGCAGAAATCCGCGTACCGCCGGGTGCACAGAATGAATCCGTGCCACGCCTCGTCCACGGCGCGCGAGGGCATCCCGATCGCCTGATCGTCGGCCAGCGCGGGGCCGCAGCAGCGCAACCACTGGCGCAGGCCGGTGGCGACCAGTTCCCGCGGTTCCCAGGGACAGGTCTTGTAGACGGCATCGGGAAGTTCGAGCTCGCGTACCGCCTGTGCCACGTCGGCGGGATCGATACCGCGGCGGCGGCGTGGGGAGGTGAAGGCGAACACCGCTCCATTATCCCGGCCGCTTTCGCGGAGGTGGAGGTAGCGCGAATCCCGGCCTCTACCAACTGGTTCGGGGTCAGGGAACTCAGCTGGGTGGTGGTGGGGCACGTTGCCCCGCCGGATCTTTTCCGGCCGCGATATCCGGGCGGAAAGCGATGTGCCGCAGGATGGTTCGCCGGTACCGTGGAGTAATGGACCTGGGAGCATTGTTCATCCTGATCGGTGTGGCTGTCGTCGTGGTAGTGATCGTCGTCATCAGCAGAGGGGGTTCGGGAGGGAGTGGGAGGGGTGGAGGGGGGTCCGGGGGTGGTGCCGGTGGTTCGGGGCTCTGGTCGGCCGGTGACGGTGGTTCGGGCGGCGGTTCGGGCTGTGGCG
The DNA here is from genome assembly GCF_977089955.1 of Nocardia sp. X0981. NCBI lineage: Bacteria > Bacillati > Actinomycetota > Actinomycetes > Mycobacteriales > Nocardiaceae > Nocardia > Nocardia sp. X0981. The sequence goes on from NZ_OZ372435.1 coordinate 3,134,315, forward strand.
GCGGCGGTGGCGGGGGAGGCTGTGGCGGTGGGGGCGGCGGTGGTGGCGGCGGGGGCTGACGGCTTCGCCTCGGCCGGTTGCCCGGCGGGTGCTCCGGAACCCCCGAAATGGCTGTAACTTTTGGTTGCGTGTAATAGTGGGAATGGTTCCGGCGGCACATTTTCGGCAGCCGGATCGAGACCCTGCCGGGCTTTTCGAAAAGGATGGTGAGGCAAGGGTTTCCCGGTATGCCGGTTCATATCAATTTGATATATGTTGGAACCGTTCGGTTTCAGAATTTATTATCAGAACCCACATCGAACGGTAAATAGTCTGGATTATTGCGCTGTTGCGCGAAAAATGATCATCAACTTAGTGATTCGGCCTGCAATGCGCTAAACGGGCAAACGCACCATAGACCGATCTGGGGTGCGACCGCGGATGCTCCTCGTTACTGTGCGTGCCGTGGTTACCGCATTGGTAGTGCTCGCAATCCTGATTCTTGTTGCCGCCGTAGTCCATCTCGCCAGCCGTCCCCCGGAGGATCTCGCTCCGCGGAGAACTCGCGTGCGGGCCGGATCGGAGAGCTACTCCGACTGACCCGCCCCGCGCGGCGAAAGCACTACGACGGCAATCGGACGCGTCGTCTTCTTCTGGTACTCGCTGTACCGGCCCCGATTCACCGCGTCCACCAACTCCCAGCGGCGTGCGTATTCCGCATCGCCGGGCAGCGTCGCCCGGGCGGTCACCGGAAACGCGCGCCGCCCCACTTGGATCTCACACTCCGGTCGTGCCCGCACATTCGCCAGCCACCCCGGCGGCCGCGGCGATCCGCCGTTCGAGGCGGTCACCAGGTAATCCGCTCCATCCCTCGCATAGGTCAGCGCCGAGGTCCGCGGCAGACCGCTCCTACGGCCCACCGTCCGCAGCAGCAGGGTCGGATTCCCGAACAGCAACCGGTGCCCCACCAGCCCACCGCTCTTCTCGTACACCCACTGGTGCACCCGCAACGCCCGCACGAACAACCCGGCCACTCGCCCTCCTCCACTCGGCAGCAACCCCACCCTAGTGAGCCGCGACCCCGGACACCTTTCACTCGCCGCCTCCCCCGGCGGCCGAACACCGGCTCGGGCATTCCGTCCGCTGTTTCTCGCGCTCTCGTACGCCGTAGCTCTCACCCGTGGCGAGTCGCTCGTCGTCGCCGGACAGCGCGACGCCCACCCCGCTGGAGTCCGCCGGTGGCGGATTGGGCTCACGTTGCCGCGGAGGGGTGATCGATCCGGTCGGGAAAGGCTTCCTCTTCGGCCGGTGCCGACTCGAACGGGGGGGTCGAGCAGGAGAGACCGAGGTGCCCGGTCACACTCTGGGTGATCGTGAGAGCGTATCCGTCGGATGTCCGCGCGTAACCGTTGCGCGGCCGCGTAGGGCGATCGGTCGCCGATTCCGCGCCGAGCGCGCGCCAAGCCCGCAGCACCAGATCGAAGTACCGATCGGACTCCGCCGGGCCCACACCGACCATCCAGTACGAGATATCGAAGAACTCGGCGGAACTGTCCGGGTCGTCATCGTGGGGCAGCGTGACACCGTGGTGGAAACCGGCGGCCGGCAGATCCGGATGCCGTAGCGCCAGAGACGTACCGGTGGGCAACGCCCGCAGGGTCTCGGCGAAGTACCGGAGCAGTTGCGCGCGGGCGGCGGCCCGAGTTGTCGCCGATGGCATGGCTTCCTCGTTTCGTCGGTTCGAAGGGGCGGAAAAGCGACGGGCACTACTCAGCGGAGTAGCTCCCCGTACCCGGTCATGATCATTCCCAGGCTCCGGTACGCGCTGTTGCCGGAGCCGAAGTAATTGGTGGCGAGGTGATCCGCCGGATTCCAGCCCAGCTGCCTCTCGCTGGGCGTGGAATCGGTGTGGAACACGGTAGCGCCGAACGCGGGATCGGTCGGGGCGGGACCGTGCGTCGCGGGCATCAGCTGGATGGAGTCGTGCTGTGCCATCGTCGCGAACACGCGCTCACCGCTGAGGGCCGGTTCGGCACCGGCCAGCCGCAGATCACCGACATGGGTGGCACCCGTCCCCCAACTGCCGACGAAGACGAGAGCGTCCGTATCCAAGGCGTTCCCGTGCCCGGCCGAATGGCCACCGAGAACCCCGCCGTAGGAGTGCGCGATGGTGGTGTTGTGCGAAGGCGTGCCCTCATGCGTGGCCCGCAGCCCTTCGTGGAAACTACGCACCGCCGGCGCTCCCTCCTCGGCCGGTGTCGATCGCAAGGTCGCGACCAGCGAGTTCGGGTTGTCGTAGGCGCCCCACAGCACCACCGATGTCTCTGCCGTCGGATCGACCGCGAGCGCCGCCTGACGCAACTGCTTCAGGGACTGCTCGGCGTAGCCCACCCCGCTGCGCCGCCGCAACGCACCCACCAACGCGACGGTGACATTGTCCGCGGTATCGGGGTTACCGAGCGCGTACACGTACCGCAGTTCGTCGTCGATATACGACAAGAAGTGCGGCGGCAGCCCTTCTTCGGTCGAATCGAGGAAGCGCTGTATATCGTCGATCCGGTCGAGGTGATCCTGATTGCCTTCCCGCTCGGCCCGCTCCCGCAATATCCCGAGCGTCCGCCGGTTGTACCGGTCCCGGTCGGCCTGCGGTATACCGTCTCGATTCCCCAGGAACGGATCGGCGCGATACCGGTCCTCCCTTTCGGCCGCGGACAACCCCGACCACTGCTCGTGAACACTTCTGGGGTCCGTGGGCAGCCCGATATCCGGCCTCGGTGACAGCAAGACACCCACCTCCGCGTCCAACGGCCAGCGGAACCACCGCGCTCCGGTCCGATCGCTTTCCACCAGGTTGTCGCGGACGATCCGCAAACGATCGGCGGTGCCCCGGTAGATCTTCTCGCTGATCGATGTCGCGAGATCGTTGGCGGTGGCTTCCAGCCGATGGGCCAGATGAGCCTTGAGAATCCCTCGATGAAACGGCAGCGAGTAGAAATCCGAAGGGTCCGCGTCTGGGTCCGGAATGCTTACGGGCATATCCGCGGCAGACGGTCCGGATGTCCCGACGAGCTCTTCGCGCTACGAGGGCACACGCCCCGAACGACCCCTTCCGATCCATCCCGCATAACTTGAAGTTACAAATATGAAACACTTCTGCGCCGCTTTCTGTGTGCAGGGCGACATATCCCTTTCAACTTGTGCTGCAACACTTTCGGAAGCAAGAAATACCTCCGAAGGCTGATGGACCGGCCACCGGAACATGGACCGGACCCGCTTGCAGACAGCGAAGCCCCTGCTCCGGGAGTCGACCGGCGGGTGTACGGCACCGATACTTTCGGTGTAGGGGCAACCGGTGGCGGGGCCGGAACAAGAGCGGCGAAGCCCCGGCCGCTGGGGTAGGCGAGAGGAACGACACACGGGGGAATTCTTCGTATGGCGACAACCCCGCCCCCATGAGCCGGGGCCGCCCGGACCCGGCGCGCAGCCCCCGGGCCGATTGGCCCCCACTGCGCCGACCGGGTAGCATCCGACACCTGCGAGCTGGTCGCGACGAGGGGCGGTAGCTCAGTCGGTTAGAGCCGTGGACTCATAATCCATTGGTCGCGGGTTCGAGCCCCGCCCGCCCCACAAACACTCTCCTACCAGGGAAAACCTGGAACTCGACAGCCGAAGTTGTCCAGAACAGCGCTCCGTCAGCAATGTATTTTGCCGGTAGAATCCGGTCATGGGGATGGATCTGGACGACATACGCGAACTGGCGGAGGACTTCGCGACCGAGCTGCGGCGGAAGAACCGGAGCAAGCAGACGATCGACGGTTACCTGACGCGGATCAAGTACTTTGCCGCCTTCCTTCGGGCGAATGGCCTGCCGACCGAGGCTCCGGACATCACTCGTGAGCACATCGGCGCCTACATCGAGGATCTGCTCACGCGGCCGAATCAGCGCACTGGCGCGCCGCTCTCTCCCGAATACGCCCGCGGGCAGTACCGATCCCTACAACAGTTCTTCAAGTACCTCACCGCCGAGGAGATCATCGAGAGCAATCCGTTCGACAAGATGAGTCCGCCGGCGGTACCGGAACAGAAGGTGCCCGTCCCGAGTATGGACGCGGTGAAAGCGCTACTGGCCGAATGTGGTGGCGCCGAGTTCGCCGACCGCCGCGACAACGCCATCATCCGGCTGTTCGCTGATACGGGAATGCGCTGCGGCGAGCTCGCCCCGCTGGAGGTCGACGCGCTGGACTTCAACGAGAACACCGTGCTGGTGATCGGCAAGGGTGCGCGGCCGCGGACCTGCCCCTTCGGTGACAAGACGCGCACGGCGCTGCGGAGATATCTTCGGGTGCGGGCCAAACATCCCGGTGCGAAGAACGACAACCCCGCCCTGTGGCTCGGGTACCGAGGGACGATGACCGACTCCGGTATCCGGCAAATGCTCGAACGGCGCTGTGATGCCGCGGGGGTAGAGCGGCTTCACCCTCACCAGCTGCGCCACTTCTTCGCGCATACGTGGCTCGACAGCGGCGGCCAGGAGCAGGATCTGATGATGCTCGCCGGCTGGCGGTCGCGGCAGATGCTCGCGCGGTACGGCGCTGCGGTGGCCGACAGCAGGGCGAAATCGGCGCACCGTCGCGCACGTCTCGGCGACCAGCTGTGATCAGGCCTGTGTGGGGCCTGAACGGTCCGAACAGCGTGGCGGCTGGCTACCGTGTGTTCATGACCTCGGAAGAAGGCCGGAGCTGGGCTGAACGACTCGCACGTGAGTACCTGGCCCCTCTCCCGCGGCGGGTGGCGCACGTGGAGGGCGTCGCTCGGCGGGCGGTAGAGGCGGCCCCGGCCGTGGCCGATCCGGAACTACTGGTCACCGCGGCGTGGCTGCACGATATCGGTTACGCGCCGGCGCTCGCTACTACAGGTTTCCATCCGGTTGACGGCGCACGCTTTCTGCGGCAGCTCGGCGCCGACGATCGCCTCTGCGGTCTGGTGGCCAATCACTCATGTGCGTGTGTCGAGGCGCGCAGGCGCGGGGTTTCGATCGAATGGGCCGACGAGGACTCTGCTGAGCGTGATGCGCTCTGGTGGGCGGATATGACCACAACGCCGACAGGAGGCCTCACGGAAGTGGCAGCCCGGATCGCCGAGGTTCGGGCCCGGTACGGCTCGGATCATGTTGTTTCGCTCTCCGTGGCTGAGGCGGCACCTCATCTGCTCGCAGCAGCGGAGCGCACCGAAGAGCGGATCAGAAGAACCGCGGTTACGTGAAGTAGGGCTCGTCGGCCGGGTCGAGCGCACGCCGAATCCGTAGCCGGATCGATGGATGGATGTTCAATTCGGGCAACTTCTCCGGGGCTATCCAGGCGACTTCCTTGGACTCGCTGCTCGTGCGCACCTCACCGCCGACGGGCTCTGCGCGGAAGCAGATCGAGAACTCCTGACGGACTTCGCCATTGTCGAAGGCGATCACATGGTCCGGGTTCGAGAAAACTCCGACCAGGCTCCTTACCCGGACGGTGATGCCCGTTTCCTCGAGCACCTCACGCTCGACGGCCTGGGCCACCGTCTCGCCGGCTTCGAGGCCACCACCGGGGATCGCGTACAGATCGTTGTCGGTTCGCCGAATCATCAGGACGCGGCCCTGGTCGTCCTGAACCAGCGCGCTCACGGCGACCTTGATGGAGTTCGCGGCCGGCGCCGCCGGGTCGTGGAAGTAGTCGGTCCGGCTCATCGGAACTCCTCGAAATTCGCGGGTTCGCTCTCGCTCCATACCTGCTCGAAGCTGGTCATATACGTTTCGAACAAGTCACCGGCCGGGAGCCGGCGGAGGTGCATTGCCGGTGCATGCGCACCAGGCTGCCCGTAGACGTGCATATTGACGATCATCTCGTCGTCGAACCGGAAAATGGAGTTGTAGAGCGTCGTTCCGTGGAATCGGATTTCGACGTTTTCGACCTGGGCGAGCGGTTGTATCAAGGCCAGCGCGTTCTGGATGCGGGCCGGTACGGTCGCCGGTGCCAAGCGTTCTTCCGCGCTGCGCTTCGTGGCTTCGGGCTCGCGTGGATCGCCGAACAGCATTCGTACCTGCAGGCCTTCCTGTGTTCTCTGCCGAATGGTCTTCGTGAAGAGTGGATCCTCGGCCATGAACAACCCGGCCAGCACGAGGATGTCCAGCTGCTCGGCGGTAGCCGACAGAAGGCGGGACCACAGATCATTTGGGATCGAGTTGCGGTGCGGATAGACCTTGATGACCTCGGATTGGCTTATTTCACCGCGCCGTTCAGGGGCCACGGCGTCGGGCCATAGATAGTTTTCGGTCTCCCGGACCAACGACGCAAGCGTGTGGCGGTGCCGCGGATAGGGGGTGCGCCCCTTCGTGATCCACCGCTCGACGGTCTTTTCCTCGACGCCCACTGTCGCGGCGACATGCGGAATGTCCAGGCCATTGCGGAGAAGGGCGTCGCGGAGACGGTCGTTCGGCATTGTTACTCCCAAGGGACGAGTAGGGACGTCTTCAGTGTACAGAAGACGTCCCTACTCGTCCATGTATGCGGTGCTACGGGCGCCAAATTTCCCGAAAAGTGAGGAATTGCAACGGATTTCCTACTTTTAAGGGAGTGAGTGCGCATGTCACACAAGGACTACAGCAGCGCCCACGGGAGCGACGCTCGTCGCCTCATCAGCCTCAAAACCGCCGCGACACTCGTCGATGTCGACGCGAAGACGATCCGCAACTGGATCGCCGCCGGCCACCTGCGCGGGTTCCGGATCAATGGCCACCTGCTCCGGGTGAATCACGCGGAGCTCCTCGCCCTCGTCCAGCCGGTCGTGGTCGATGCTTCCGGGGATATCGCATGAGTACGCCAGTCGAACGGACTCTCCAGGCGCGTATCGCGGCCCATGAGTCCTGGGCCCGGACTTCCGACCGGACAGCGCGAACCGCCAAAGCGCGCGCTGCCCTCGAGTCGAAGTTCGATCGAATCGTTGACCCAGACGGCCTGCTCAGTCCGGAAGAGCGGGCGTATCGCGCGGATCAGGCCCGGAAGGCGCATTACACCCGGCTCGCGCTCAAGTCGGCTCAGTCCCGCCGCCGGCGGCGCGAGAAGAGCCGCAAGGGCGGTGACTTCTGATGCGCATCAGAACGTTTGTCATGTCGGTTGCCGCCATCTCGATCGGTTTCCTGATTCTCACCGCCCCGGAGATTCTCGCGTTCTCGGTGATGCTGCTGGGCGCGATCGCGCTGTGGCGGATGCGTCCCCGATCGGGGGTGCGGCGGTGAACGGGCAGTACGGCGGCCGGGATCCACAGGGGTACGCGCCGACGCACTACGAGCGCGTGCGAGGTCACCACGCCTTCCAGAGCATGGCTGGCCCGGAGTTCACCGGAACCGGTGCGGTGTTCGCACCGATCCGGGCGTTGCCGGTCGGTGGTCAGTTGATGGCGTGGGCCGTGCTGATCCTGGTCGGGATGGGCGGGTGCACCGCGGCGTGGATCGACCAACAGGACTACGTGCCGTCACCGAACATCTGCCGGGCCCACGAGACGACCCGTACTGATTGCGTGCAGGTCGATCGGCCAGCGCAGCAGGTACCGGCCGAAGGCGGAGCGCAAGGGGTGGCGCGATGACCGCCGAACCGGGCAGTGACGAGTGGTCGCGGGCGGTGGCTGCGGCTCGGGCTGAGCAGCAGCGGATAACGGTGGTCGACGGCGTGCTGTCGGACATGTTCATCGCCGCGTTGGGCTCTCAGCTTCGCAAGAACTTCCGGGATTGCTCGGCTGAAGTGGCCAAACTGGACCACTTCCATGCGGTCACAGAGTCGGTGCAGCCGGAGCTGGACCTGGCCGATGACCGCGTAAACGGCCTGCTGATGGGCCCAGAGTACGTCGAGCAGCGACGTCAGCGCAGGGCAGAGATCCGCGCCCGTGGTCGGGTCGAGCGGTCGCGATGAGCAGGCACGAAGTCATCGACCAAACCCGTCAGGCCCTGGCCGCCCGCCGCACTGCGTGGGCCCGGCCGGTCGAGCGCGGGGGAAGGGAACGAACACGATGAACCACAACCAGGAAATCACCGGCGTCGACCGCGAGTTGTCGCAGCGTGCGGAGATTGCCGCCGAGATGCGAGCGGTGGGCAAGTCCTACCGCGAGATCGCCCGCCAGCTGGGGGTTTCGGCCCGCAAAGTCGAGGCCGCTTTGGGGGAGATCGCTGCGCTGCGAGCCGGCGGCCATTCGCAGAGCGAGATCGGTCGGATTGTCGGATTGCCGCGGACCACGGTTCGGGATTTATTGCGATCGAAATCGTCCGGGCAGTTGACTGCGCGGAAAACGGCCGCGGTGGCAGGGCTGGCGGATATGCACGGCATGCAAATCGATGTGCTGGCGCAGTTTCTCGGTATGAGCCTGAACCACACTTATGTGCTGGTAGCGGAGTTGCAGCAGGCGAAGTTGGTGCATCCGCTCACGCAGGTGCAGCCGGGCGCGAAGTGGGTGTACCCGACGCGGGACACCGCCGCCCAGTATCTGGGGTGGAAGCCGCGGGAGTGGACCCCGCCGCTGATGTACGCCAACCACTACCGGGCGGTGGCGCAGGCCCGGATCATGCTTGTCGGCCCAGACCCGGATCGATGGGTATCGGAGCGAGTGCTGCGCCGACGTGCCGAGCAGGTGGCAGGCCGCGGCCCGGTGCTGCTGTCGTCGGGGCTGGCTCCCGCAGCCGGACGGCCGCATGTGCACGATGCACGGTTCGCGCGTCGCCGCCGGCGCGGTGAATTCGAATGGTGGGCGCTGGAAGTCGAGCTGACCCGCAAAACCGTCGCTGCGATGGATACCGCGCTGCAGGGCGCGATCCGTGCCCTGCGGGACTCACAGGCTGAGCCCGAACCGTGTGTCGGACTGCTGTATCTGTGCCGGTCCGCCTCGGTCATGGACGGTGTCAACGCCGCCGCCGAGCGGCTTCCGGCTGAGTTGTCCGCGCTCGATTTCGAGTTTTCGGTTCTGGACTTCGACGACCGCTGGGGCGAGTTCCTTGCCGATCAGAAAGCCACACGAGCCCGTAAAGGGCTGCACGTCACCAAGGAAGCGTCATGAGTAACCCCGACTGCCAGCCGATCATCACTCCAGACGACTGCCAGCCCTACGGCGCCGAAGCGGTCCTCAGCCCGGCCCCGGCTGCACCGCTGGGTGATCCGATGCCGGAGACCAGCCCGGTAACCCCGCCAATCGAGCACCTCGACGGTATCGAGCTACCGGACTTGTCGGCGATTACCGACGCCGCCAGCCGGTCCGCGGTGATCGCGGCGGTGGTGATCGCGGTACTGATCATGACCGTGGCGGTGGCCGCGCATCGGCCATTGGAGCCGCACCGGTTGCGGAACTTCGCCACCGCCGCGCTGTTGCTGCCGCTGTCCTCGGTGGCTGCGGGCGGCTCGTGGGCGACCCCGTGGGTGCTGTTGTGGTCCGGCGCCGACCAGCTCGCGGCTGCGGACTTCACCGGTATCACGCCGATGCTGCTGATCGCGCTGCCCGCCGGCATGCTGGCTGCTACCTGGTGGTGGGCGGAGTTCCTGCACAAAAACGCCAGCGTCGGCCAGAAGAGCCTGGCGCGCACCGAGCGGATCGCCGCGGCGATGCAGAAGCGCCGCGACCGGGCTGCCGCCCGTACCGCCGCGCACGGCGCCCCGTACACCGCCGGGAACAACGTGGTGTTGGGTGTGCTGGCCGAACACGTGAGCGCCGCGCCGCTCGGGGTGTGGCGGTCGCTGTCGGCGCGGCATATGCAGTGGCTGACGGTGCCGTTGGCCGAGATCGGCCGCCACCTCGCCGTGGTCGGCACCACCGGATCCGGCAAAACCACGCTGTTGGAGCGGCATTTCGTCGCAATTCAGGAAGCGTCGTGGACGGCGTGGCAGCGGTGGCGGGATGTGCCGGGGATGAAGGGCAAGCACCCGCGGCCGTTGATGGTGCTGATCGCGTGCAAGGGCGGGGAGGACGACCGCAAGCTCGGGGAGAAGATCCGCCGGATTTCGCTCAAGCGCGGCATCCGCCCGGACCGGATCGCGATGGTCGTCCCCGGCGGGGACCGCCTCGACATCTGGGATATGCCCGCCCGCGATCTGCGCGGGGTGTTGTCGGAGCTGATGGTATCGGGCCAGGCCAGCAGCAGCGAGGGCCAGCACTTCGACGAGATGCGTAAACGCATCGTCTCCCTGGTCGTCGACGCCCCGATCGGGCCGCCGCGGAGTTCTGATGAGTTCCTGGCCCGCCTCAACGAACAGGCGTTGATCGATGCATGGCAGGCCGCACCGGATGTGGTGCGTCAGGTCAAGGCGCTGCAGGAGGAGAAGGTTCCGCAGCTCGATGACGCACTGATCAAAATGAGCAACCTGTTCGGTCAGCTCAAGGACCACGACGGCAACGGGGTGTTCGACGGCGGCCGGGATCTGAACGACCTGGATGTGCTGTACGTGACGGTGCCCGGAATGGACAAGGACGCCGCCCGCGCCCAGGTCGCCGCCATTTTGCGGATGGTGATGCAGCGCGCCGGCCGCACCAGAGCTGACGAACGCCGCGCGGTGTATCTGCTGCTCGACGAGGCCAGCGCGGTCGCGACCGAACAGGGCTCGATCGGGCTGGTCGAGATCGCCGAACGCGGCCGCTCACAGGGGGTGTCGATCACCTTCTCCGCCCAGTCGAAAGAGGGCCTGGCCGCGGATCCGTGGACTTTGTCGCGGCTGCTGTCCTCCTGCGCCGGTGGGTTGCTGCTCGGCTACTCGGAGAACGCCGGGGACCTGTGCAAACACCTCGGCTCGATCCGGCGGATGCTGCCCAGCCGTCATCTGATCAAGGGCCAGCGCCACGGCGACGAGGGCCAAACCTCCTACGGGGAGAAGTGGCTGGTCGACCCGGACCGGATCCGGCAGATGGGCACCGGTGACGTCGTGTACGGCAAGGCCGGCCACGCCTGGTACGGCCGCGTCGTCCCCGTCGACGTCGACGCCCTCAAGCCGCTGCCCGGCACCACTCGCACCGAGCCCGCCTCTGTCACCGGTGCGGCGCCGTCTCCCGCCTGAACCCCTTGGAAGGACCTGTTTGCCATGCGTAAGAGCAATTTCGACCACGACGACGACCACGAACCCGACCGCGAGCCGGGTGGGGACCTCGATCAGCTCATGGAGATCCTGTCCGACGAGCTCGAGGACTTCCTCGCCGCCGAGGCAGCCGCCGCCGATCCCGCCGGCAGCGACGCCCGTGCCGATCAGCCGCCGGCGCCGGTGGCCCCGTTTGTCCGGCTGGTGAAGACCACAAAACGAGAGCCTGCGGTGCCGGTCGAGGACGAGCACCTGGCCCCGGTGCACCGACCTGCCCCCGAGGCGGTGGCCGGCCCGGGTGGGCGGGTGCCGCGGTGGGTGCGGGTGACGATGCCCGGCTCCGCGGTTGTGGTCACCCTTACCGCCACCATCGCCGCCGGTCAGCCCGGGGTGGTCGCGGTCCCGGTCGCCGCCTATGGGGCGGGGTGGACGGCCTACCTGTGGTGGAACGCCGCCTACCGGCCCCCGGCACGCGAGGTCGCGGCCGCGATTGTCTCCGCGATCACCCGCGGCGCTGGCGCGAGCGTCCACGGCGCTCGCTCGCTCGTGGGCCGCGCCGACTCCGCGCGTGCCCGGCACGAAACCACCCGCACCAATCCGGCCTGACCAGGCCACAACCCGGAAGGAGAAACCGATATGTCCGATCGCTCTGTGGAGGACGAAATCATGGACGAGGCCCGTCGCTTCGGGCACTCGATGGCGCAGATGATGCGTATGCACGCCCAAGCCTCCGGCTGGTGGGAGCAGCGCAAGATCCGCCGCCAGATCAGCCTGGAGATGCGGCGCCACCGTCGCGCCGAGCAGGCCGAGCGCGCGCACCAGTTGTCGTGGACCTCGCAGATGGTCCACCGCTACCAGATCGCCGCCCAGGCCCGGTACGAGCGGGCCACCGACCCGCAGACCACCCGTGAGCAGGTGCGCCGCGACGACGCCGCCGCCGACCGGCACATCGAGTATGTGCGCCGCCGGGTCATCAGCAACTCACGGCTGACCGAGGTCGAACGCGGGATTGCGCTGGACTGCCTGGAAACCGCCCGCATGTGGCCCTACACGCAGGCGAAAACCCCAGAGATGCTGGCCCGCGCCCCGAAGGTCCGCGGCCTCGATGCCTTGCGCTACCGGGCTCGGCTCGCACGAGAAACCGAATGGGTGCAGCGCCGCGACCTGGAACGCGAACACCGACACGACATCCTGCAGCCGAGCAGGGAACAGACCGAGCCGAACGCACGGCCCCGGCAGGTGATGGCCGCGCGCACCGGCTGGGAGCCCGACGCCGTGCCGGTGCTGGTCGACAACGGCCGCCTGATCGAGCCCGAATCCCGGCAGCCGGAACAGCAGCGGCCGGGCGCCGGCGTGGTCGATGCGGCGGAATTGGACGAGATCAAGCAGCGGATCCGGGACCTGGCCGACGCGCAGGAAGAGCGAGACCGCAAGATCGCGGTGCTACAGCGCAGCGTGGACGCGGTCACCGCCGACCGGAACCGGTTGCGGGCAGCGCTCGATGATGCCGAGGCCCGAATCCAGCGGTTGCAGAACCTCAACCGTGGCCTGTCCAGTGAGCGGAACAGGCTCCGCAGTGAACGCGATCAGGCGGTGCAGAAGCTGGTGCAGCGCACCCCGGCAGCCGAGCGGCTGGGGAGCCCTGAGCGTCGGGCCGCGCAAGAAAGCCGGCCAAGCGCGGACGAAGAAAGACTTCGTGCCGACCGCCGCGAGACGCCTGCCAGCGAGCCCGACACCGGGGATATCGCGGCGGATCTGGCGAGGCTGCGGCAGCAGCAGCGCGACCGCGGCGGGGAGAACACCCAGGCCATGGCCCGCGAACAGTTGCCCACCCCACCGGAGACCAACGGTCACCGTCCGGGCCGCAACGGCATCGAGCGGAGCCGGTGACATGCAGCGTGAGCACGAAGAAGCCATGCGCGGCGACTTCCAGGATTTGATCGAAGCGTACCGACAGCAGGCGCAGCCCGAGACGGCCGAGTCCGAACAAGACGGGCTCGCCCGGATCGGTTCCACCATCGACCGGCGGTGGCGGTCCGGTCCGTATGCCGAGCAGTGGGGATTCCTGCGCGCCGCTTACAACGAGTGCCGCCAACGGCCTGACACTGTGCGTCGCCGGTTGGACAGCATCGCCCACAGCCGAGCCCAGGGCCGCGATGGCGGTGTTACCGATATCGAGTTACGCAGCTTGGAGCAGGCGTTCGGACGGTCCCATATCGAGCGCGTCCGTACCCGGCTGCGCCTGGACAGGGAGCGCTGATGTTGCCCGAGTACAGGATCCTGGTCACCGGGTCGCGGTCATGGACCGACAGCACCACCATCCGCGAGGCACTGGCCGCCTACAAGGGCATGAAGGCGGTTCTGGTGCACGGGGATTCCCGCGGCGCCGACCGCATCGCCGCCAGTATCTGGCAGTCCTGGGGCGGCGAAGTCGAAACACATCGCGCGGACTGGGACCGGCACGGCAAGAAGGCCGGCCCGCTACGCAACCAGCAGATGGTCGCGGCCGGTGCCGATATCTGCCTGGCGTTCAACCAGGCCGAATCCGCCGGCACCGCCCACACCATGCGGCTGGCGCGTGAGGCCGGTATCCAGGTGTGCGAATACACCGCACCCGGGATCGAACGCCCCTACACCCCACCCGCGGCGCCGCAGCGCCAGCAGCGTCCGGCCGGGGCGTCGTATCAGGCGATCGTCGAGGCCCTGGAACGCCGCGTCGGACCGGGCAAGGGATATAGGTCTCCGGAAGCGTGGACCCGGTTCCTGTGTCCAGTGCATGAGGGCGACGGCGGGCATCACAACCCTTCCCTTGGGGTCCGCTACGACCCCGGGCAGCACAAGACCATCGTCCGCTGCTTCGCCGCGAACGGCTGCGATGACCGCGAGGTGATGGAACGTATCGGCCTGCAGGTGCGGGATCTGTGGGACAACCTGCCCGAACGTGACCCCAACCAGCCCCGCCGCAACACCCTCGCGGCCGCCCAGCGCCCGGTCCGCCCGGTCGAGTTGCCCGCGGTAGAGCGGGCGATCCGGGCGGCTGGGTTCGAAATCGCCGCGCCGAAGCCGAATCTCGGGGCGCCGACCGGGCCGAAGGAGAACGTCGAGGCGTACCTGTACAAGTGGCCGGACGGCAGGACCGAGGGCGCGGTGCTGCGGCGGGAAACCCCGCACGAACACGGCCGGGCCAAAGAGTTCACCCAACGCCGCTGGACCGGCCGCGAATGGATCAACACCGGATTCGAACCCATCCCCTACCGGCTCCCGGAACTGCTCGACGGGATCAAACGCGGCCGCGAAATCTATATCTGCGAGGGCGAAAAGGACGTCCACCGCGCCGAACGCGCCGGCCTGGTCGCGACCTGCAACGCGATGGGCGCTGGGTCCTGGAAACCCGAACACGCCCGCTGGCTGCAGGGCGCGGCGCGAGTGTTCGTGGTCGCCGACCAGGACCGGCCCGGCTACCGGCATGCCGCCAAGGTCGCCGACACCCTGGGCGGTCTGGTTGGGGAAGTGCGGGTGGTACAGGCCCGCGACGGCAAAGACCTCTCCGACCACTTCGACGCCGGCCACGGAATCGACGACCTCGAACCCGTCCCGTACCTGGACCGGCCCGGCACTCAGCGCGAACAACCACCACCCAACCCGGAGCGCTTGAGCGCCCGGCAGCGGGCGGCCATGCCTCCCGATGGCTGGAAGCGGATCCAGCGCCCGGCCCGCTCCCGCTGAACACCCAGATATCGACCACAACCAGGAAGGACCCGCCTCTCATGACCAACAGCAGCCTCAGCACCCGATTCCGTAACGCCGCCCGACCCGCCAGCGCCTTCGGCAAGAACACCCCGGTAGGCGCCACCGTGTCCGGTCGGATCACCGCCGCCGAGGACCAACCGAAACTCAAATTCGGCGGCGCCCCGGGCGAGGTCGAGACCGATCAGGACGGCAACCCGCTCACCCAGCTGGTGATCACCCTCGATACCGCGTACGGGGCGAAGAACCTGTATGTGTCCTGGCGCATGGAACAGGCCATCGGCGCCGCCCTGGCCGAGGCCGGCGACGCCGACTTCGAACTCGGCGCGACCCTGTCGGTCACCTTCACCGGCCCCGACCCGCAGTTCCCGAAAGCGCGGCTGTTCACCGCCACCTACACCCCAGCCCGCCCCGGGGCGAAGTAGCCGGATGCGTCGCGGGGGCGCACGCCCGTCAATGGTGCGCCCCCGCTGCGGACCTTGCTCCCACCCCGTCGACCACACCCACCGACACCTGAACCACCGCCCGGAAGGAGCCGAAGCAGTGAGCGACACTCACAGCCAGCTACAGCCCAGCCACCATCCCGAACCGGCAGCACGCACCCTGCACCGCACCGACAGCGCCCACACGGTGCACAGCCGCGACGCTGTGCACCACGGTGCACACGACTACGCACCGTCCGCACCGGCCGATGCACAAGCCCGCCCCCGCACCAAAGAAGAAATCGCCGCGGTCCGGTTCTTCTGGGCCGAACTGCTCCTGGTCGCCGCGATGTCGATCGCCGGCAACATCATCCATGCTTGGATCAACGCCCCCGAAGGCAAACAGGAAATCGCCGCGTTCTTCGCCTCCTTCCCCCCGATCGCCCTCTTGGCGGCAACCCACGGTGTCGGGCTGTTGGTGAAGGCCAAGAACGGCGCGAAGTTCGCCTACTGGTGCGTTGTCGCACTTACCGCTGGTATCGCCGCGGTCGCGTTCCGGCTCTCGTTCGACGCGCTCAAAGAGCTGGGCGTCCAGGTAGGGATGAGTGAACACCTGGCGTTCCTGATGCCGATCATCATCGACGGCGCCATCGGCCAAGCCACCATCGCGCTGCTGGTCCTCGCCCGCAGCGACCACAAACCCGCGGTGCGCACCGCTCCGGAGCCTGCGCACCACAGTGCACTGGCGCGCACCGTCGCGGTACGCGAGCAGTGGACCGAGACCCGCACCACGGACACCCAGCTCACCGCCGGCCCGCAGCACCCGGAACTGGAAACCGCCACCCCCAGCGCCGCCGCCGAAGGTGTGCACCACGCCGATGCGCAACGCGCCGCCGACAGCAACCAGGCAGCACCGGTGCGCACCGAGCGCACCGACCGATGGGCCTCGGTCGCCGAAGCGCTGTGCGAGGCCGACCCGGCCGGCCGCCGCGACCCGGGCAAGGTCGCCGAAATCCTGCGACTGCGCCACGAACAGAACTGGCCGCACGCTCGCATCGCCGAACACGTCGAACTGTCCTCATCCACCGTCACCCGCACCCTGACCGCCGCCCGCACCTACATCGAGGAGTGAACCGATGCCCCGCCTGATGTCCGTTTCCTTGACCGAGCCCCAAGTCCGCGACCGCAGCAAGACTGTGACCCGCCGTGTCGGCTGGACCATGCTGCGGCCCGGTGACCGGCTCACCCTGTGCCGCAAGGTCATGGGCCGTCGCCGCGGTGATCCCCTGGTGCGCATCGTCGATATCGAGGTCGCCTCCACACGGCGGGAACCCCTCAACACGATCACCGCCGCCGATGTTGCTGCCGAGGGTTTCCCGCAGATGAGTACCACCGAATTCGTCGAGTTCTTCTGCGCCACCCACCGCGGATGCCGACCCGATACCCTGGTCACCCGCATCGAGTGGCGCTACCTCGACGACACCGCCCAGCTCCAGCTCGCGACGACGGAGACCGACCGATGATCACGCTGACCGATCTGTTCTGCGGCGCCGGCGGATCAAGCACCGGCGCTACCCAGGTCCCCGGCGTGCAGGTGCTGCTCGCGGCGAATCATTGGCCGCTGGCGGTGGAAACCCACAACGCCAACCACCCGAACACCGACCACGACTGCGCCGACCTATCCCAGGTCGACCCCCGCCGGTACCGGCGCACCGACGTGCTCTGGGCGTCCCCGGAATGCACCAACCATTCCGTGGCCCGCGGTCGGCGCCGCAATATCGACGCCACCCCGGACCTGTTCGGGGAAGCGCTGCCGAACGAGGCCGCCGAACGGTCCCGGGCCACGATGTGGGACGTGGTGCGGTTCGCCGAGCACCACCGCTACCGCGCCGTTGTGGTCGAAAACGTCGTCGACGCCGCGAAATGGGTGCTGTTCGACGCCTGGCTGACCGCGATGCGCAGCCTTGGCTACCAGCATCGGATCGTCTACCTCAACAGCATGCACGCCCAAGCCGCCGGCGCACCCGCGCCGCAGTCCCGCGACCGCATGTACGTCGTGTTCTGGCGCACCGGGGAATTCGCGCCCGACCTCAACCGCTGGACCCGCCCGAAGGCGTGGTGCACGAACTGCGAACGCCAAGTGACCGCAGTGCAGGCGTGGAAGAACCCCGACCGGCCGTGGGGCCGCTACCGCGCCCAATACCTGTGGCGCTGCCCCTCGGTCACCTGCCGCAACACCATCGTCGAACCCGACTGGCTCCCCGCCGCGACGGTCATCGATTGGAACCTACGAGGCCAGCGCATCGGTGACCGCACCAAACCACTTGCCGCCAAGACACTGGCCCGGATCCAGGCCGGACTCAACAAGTACGCCCACGCCCCGGTGCTGGTCCCGGCCGGCGGCACCTGGCGCCAGAACGGGGCCTCGGTGGCCGAGGCGATGCCGGCGCGCACCACCTGCGAGACCGATGCGCTGCTGGTACCGGTCGAGGGCCGCGACGGCAAACAAGCCCAGCACGCCTGGACTCCGATGCGGACTATGACCACCCGCTCGGAAACCGGGGTGCTGGTGCCCTACTACGGCAACGGCACCCCGCGCAGCACCCAGGATCCGCACGGAACAGCCACCACCCGAGACCAGTGGGCGATGGTGATCCCACTGCGCAACCACAACACCACCAAGACCAGCCGTGATCCGCTGGACACGGTCGCAGCAGCCGGCACCCATCACGGGCTGGCCAGCCGAGCCGCCCGAATCGAAGACTGCGAGTTTCGGATGCTGGAACCGTATGAGATCAAACAGGCCATGGCCTTCGACCGCGACTACATCATGGCTGGCAACCGCCGGGAGCAGGTCCGCCTCGCCGGAAACGCGGTCACGCCACCGGCTGCCCGCGATCTGATCAGTGCGGTAGCCGAAGCGCTCGGCCAGCACGCCCAGATTTCTGCCTGAGTCGACGCTCGCACTGGCCATCCAGGGAGCCCGCCACCGATCGGTGGCGGGCTCCCTGTGTTCCCGACCCGCGACTTCGGCGGGATTATGGCGGGACTTCGGCGGGAGTAAGGCGGGACTGTGGCGGTACTTGCGGAGTCCCGCCACAGTCCCGCCGCCTTGGACTCAAACCCCAGCAGAGCTGGGATTTCTGTGTCGCCCCTCCTCGCTCTGCTTCCCAACTCTCTATGGCTTCGCTGTTCATAGAGAGTTGGGAAGCAGAGCGAGGAGGAACAACACAGAAAAGAAGAGAGGAAAGAGTCCAAGGAGAGAGGAGAGGACCACAAAGAGGAGGCGGGCTTGGCAGGGTGGTTGCGTTACGGAGCGCCCGTAGCGTTGCGTACGCGAGCCGGGTGGGTGGACGTGGCAGCGGGGTCTCGGCGGGGACTGGACCACAAGAGGACGGCAGTGTCCGCTATGGGTATCGCACACTCCACGAGTCCATACCTCCGCCGCACAAGCGGGGGAACGAACGGCCGTAACATCCGCCGCCGACAGTGCGAAGATCAACCGACAAAGTTCGATTGAGCTACACACGAGAGAGGTGGGGGCAGAGGGTGATTGGCTACAAAAGCGAGATCCGTCCAAGTGAGATCGCGGACTTAGAGACGAAGGTATCTAAGGGGAGCTACGGGAAGTACCTAAAGCGTGTCATTTTACGAAGAGTGCGCGGATTTATTGACCGCGAGGTTTCATTCGATTTCCCTGTGACTGCTCTAGTTGGCCCCAATGGTGGTGGAAAAACCACGGTTCTAGGTGCTGCCGCTCTCGCCTATAAAGACGTTCTACCGGGACGTTTCTTTGCTAAAAGTGGCAAATACGACGAGAGTATGCAGAATTGGACAATTGAGTACGAGATTATTGACAAATCTATCAACCCTCGATTGCCTGTCACACGGACTTCTAGCTTCAAGAAGCTTAAGTGGAACAGAAATATCGTGGAACGGGAGGTGTTAGTCTTTGGAGTGGATAGAACTGTTCCTGCTACAGAACAGGCAAAGCTCAAGAAGGCGGTAGGAGGTGCTTTCAAAGCAGCCAAAGAGGTCGAACTACCGCAAGAGGTGGCCGAGCATGCCGCCAGAATTCTTGGAAAACGTATCGACGGTTTCCAACAGCTCTACCTCGACGCCGCAGGTCGCGTTAAGATGTTTACGGGAGTTACTCAAAGCGGTGATGACTACTCAGAGTTCCATTTCGGTGCAGGGGAGGCTAGCGTGATCCGCATCGTCGCTGAAGTGGAAGCTGCTACTGACAATGCAATGATTTTCATTGAAGAGATTGAGAATGGACTCCATCCCGTCGCCACCCGTCGGATTGTGGAGTATCTAATCGACGTTGCCAAACGAAAGTCCTGCCAGGTACTGTTTACAACACATTCAAACGAAGCACTCGCTCCGCTTCCTTCGACGGCAATTTGGTCGGTGCTAAATGGTGACGTGCTTCAGGGGAAGCTGGATGTCAAGGCTTTGCGGACTATTACCGGCCAAATTCATGCGCAGTTGGCTATCTTCGTCGAAGATCAGTTCGCTGAAATGCTCGTCGCGATGGCGCTGAGAACGCACGGTGGCATCGAGATGGAGGCGATAAAAATTCATGCAATGGGTGGAGCATCCCCAGCGATAAAAGTCACCGTGCAGCACAATGCTGACCCTACGTCGACGTTCCCAGCGATTTGTTTTGTCGATGGTGACCAAGCGTCTGAGGTCGATCCGGATAATCGAATATTTACACTGCCTGGCTCGGCCTCGCCTGAGGCTCATGTATTTCACTGCGTGGAGCGTCGATTGGACGAGCTGGCTGCACGTTTAACACTTGCGCTTCACTTACCGATCGAGCGTCAGGAAGAGGTGAAATCCGTGGTTCGGCAACGAGCTCTGACTAACCGCGACATCCACGTCATTTGGGAACAGATTGGCGCAGACCTCGACTTCATGTCTGGGCATACCGTCGCTAGCGCATTCCTTGCAACTTGGGCTCAAGCGTGGCCGGAGGAGGTCAAGGAACTGGTGAACAAGCTCGGCGATCTGGTGACCAGACGGGCGTGAGGCGCTCCGAGGTACTTCTAAGTTCTGGCGAAGCGGCGGATGGATTGTCTGGCTTCAGCCGTAGGCGGCGGTGGAACGGTCTGTGGTTTCCCACCCTCCGGAACGGATACCACCGACTTCAGTCGGGACTGGGGTTAACCGCGTGATCTCGGGGCACCGAACGCTGGTGCACCTCCCCGCGGAGAGGCCGTGAGGCGAGGCTAGCGCTCAATCCCAAGAAGATCCCGTAGGAACGGCGAATCCGGCTTCTCCAGAAACTGCTGGTGAGTTTCCCGCGCGGTGTCGATCAGCTCTTCGACCGACGTAGCCGATACCAGGATCGGATCAGACCAGGGTTCCTCATGTGTATGTAGCCATGCTTTGCCGATCTCGGGTATGAACTGGGCCAAGGCGCTGAAGGTGGGGGCTTCGCCGGCAATTGGGATCCTCCAGTGCTGGGTGGGATCGCCGCCCGGCGGCACCGTGATCGCGAGGGAGGCTCTTCCATCACCTGAGCTGGAAAGGAGAGCGTTCGTTAGCCAGGGGCCTGTGCCCATCGGGTCTCCGAAGAATCGGAATGGGTTTGAGATATCGCCAGTCACACGAACCATGTAGCCGCCAACTGTTGCGACCTGATCCATGCCCACAACCGACTGCATCGCCCAGATGAGCCGAGCCTCCTTGTCCTCGGTGATCTGTGCCAGTTCGCCATGGTAAAGACCACTGAAGTATTGGAACGCTTGCCTATCACCTATCCAGGCCCGTCCTATGGTTGTGCGATCCTCGACATCTCCATTGGATACCGTCCACAGTCTCGGCTCAGGAGCTCGTTTGGCGACGAGAAACGACTTCGAAACCTCGGGTAGGGAACCGAGTTCAGCGGAGTGCATGGCCAGGCGTTCGACGATGTCTTCGGCCGGCAGACCGCGCAGGCTGACCAGGAATTTCAAAGCTGTTGACGGTGTAGTACCTGCAAAGCCGACCACGGCGGCATCGTCCAATATGACGACCTTTTGCCCTGCGCCTGTGTAGATCTGGCGAGTCGCTCGCTCGTCGCGCTCATCTGTCAGCTTGGTATCGGCGAGCAGGGACAGTCGGCCAGTACTTGCATCGGTTATCTGCGCAATCACGAAAGTCACAGGCCGAAAATACTTCTTGCAAAGGCTGCTTGTTCTCGGAATCAGGGGTCCGGTCCACCGCCCGGCCAGTTGGCCTGCGCCCCTGGGGGCGCCAGCGTCGGTGGGATGGTGGATGATCGCAGTTAACCGTAGGAAGGGGCCAAAGTGTCCAGGCAGAACCGGCGTCAGAAGCAGCGGGGCGATACACGGGCACGTTCAGGTGGTGCTCCCCGCAACCTGGAAACGCCAGAGGCGGCGATGCTTCGAGCTCAGCTGTCTCGCCTGATCCCTTCGCGTCGGCGTATTGACGATCGGGCAAGAGAAGCCCGCCGCTTCAATGACTGGCGAGTCCGTCCGAGCCCCCCGGAGTCTGGGAGTTCGATCGTTTTGGACGACACGGAGTTCTTCTCGGAAAAAATCGTTACCCACGTTTCCGAGCGTCCGGTGTTGCATCACGCGCTTTTTCCGGCCATGAGCGCCGCCGAGAACCTGACCACGGTCGTCCGTCTGATCGATCAGTGGGACTCCACAGGCCAGCTCCGCACAGCCTCGATCATCACGCTCTGTCGATCAGCGTTGGAGTCGGCCTCTCGCACGGTTTGGATCTTGTCCGATACGGATCGCGACGAACGTCGGAATCGAGCGCTTCGGGTGACCAAAGACGAGGTACTGGCCCAGAAGAAGTACCTTGATGAACAGATCAAGCGGGTTGATGGGGGTGCTATCCCGGAGGATAGGCTGGCTCAGCTGAAGCAGAGTCAGGAGGCCGCGAGCGAGGTACTCGACGAGCTCGATGGGGTGAAACACGCGCTCAAGTTCGACCAGACGATCGAGAAGGCTGCGCAGTGGATCGATCAGGGCACGCTGAACAGTTCGGCCAAGCCTATGGCTGACTTGTCAAAATCTATGTATTCGATTGCGTCTGGGATCGCCCACGGCTATACGTGGACGACCAATTACCTGCATAGTCCCACCGACTTGTCTAACATCGTCGCTGACTTCTTGTACGCGGCTAACACCACAACTGCGGCCGCGGTTGCTCTCTTTGAGGCTCAGGCGTCTGCTACTGGCACGGTCGGGGACAACTGTCCGCCTCATCTCCGGGACCTGGCGGAACGCCTCGGGCCCCACTATTCAGCTGGGTAGGTTCCGGGGGCTGGACCGGTTCGCTGTGAACGACGACCGACAGCAATGTATTTTCAGGATTTGCTCGTCGCTGAGCGCTGTCTCTGCTGCTCAGCACACTGTTGGGAGTGTTTGATCTCATAATCCATTGGTCGCGGGTTCGAGCCCCGCCCGCCCCACAAACACTCCTCTACCAGGGAAAATCTGGAACTCGACAGCTGGCGGCGCCCGAATGCACGCTCATGCCGTTTTCAGGACGGGTCGAGTCGTCCCTGGCTGGTTACCGCCGTGAACGATTGGGCTTTGGCCCAGGCTGCGATCGCGGTCGTTTGCTCCGGGTTGCGCCGCCGCATGCTTTCAGCCCTCAACCCGACTGCGGTGAGAAGCCGCGAGAGCTCTTCGAACTGTGTCGGTGTCACGAAGACCAGGTAGTAGTTCTCGTCGGAAGTCAGCGACGCCAGGACGGTTCCGAGGGCGAACGCGCGTTCACCGATCTCTTTCAGAAACGCTTTGATGTAGTCGGCTCGAGGGGTGTCGGCATGCTCGGTGTCGAAGGCGGCGAACCAATCCCAGGGCAGCGCCGCGGGATAGGACCGCAGCGATGCCAACTGCTCGCGGACGGTCCGGGGCTCCTCCTCGCGGGAGATGATCGCCATATCCGCGATGTCGTCCGGAGATTCGGCGTTGCGAACCGATTCGGCGACACCGGGGGTGAGATGTGCCAGTCGTTGCGCCACGAGGGACCGCACGCCGAACCCGAAACCGGGTTCCTTCGCCACCGCTTCGCCGCGGTAGATGCCGTCTGCGTCCACCCTGTTCGCGAAGTCTTCCCAGTCCAGGTTCGCTTCGTTGATGTTGTTCTCCACGCTCCACAGCTGGGCGGGAACGACTCTGAACGGCTTGTGGTCGCCTCGGTGGGAATCCTGGGGTGGCAGGACCCGAACTGCCAGGATGGGATGCTCGGGGTGGGTGAGGGTGATCTCGTCGGCGAGGAAGGACACGATCGCCCCGTCCGGTTGCTTTGCCTGGAGCGCTTCGGGGCTCAGGTCCTCGAACTCCGGGTCGTTCACCGGAGTCGTATAGGCCAGGAATCCCTCTCCGCTGGGTGTCAGGACCTCCCGGACCAGAGACCCCCATGCGCCGTCGTCGCCGAACCATGTGCGGACGAGGACTGCTTTCCTCGGTAGGCCTGCCATGTCCGAACCATAACGGCAGGGGCCGACACACCCCGAGTGTCAGCGCAGCGTGCGGCAGCTACGTCAGGAGGCGAACCTGCGAACGAAGAACGGGATGTTGTCCGACTCGACGCGGTCACCGTCGCGCCTGACCGCCCATATACGTTCGGTTCCGACGGGAGGCCACCCATCCACGTCTCGGGGCAGCTCGAAGGCTACCTTCACCACTCGACGTCGCCGGTCACCGATGCCTCCTGGCCTGTCGTCATCCGGATAGCATGCCAGGCTGCCGACAAGCACAATCGACCAGCCTGTTGCTCGACAGGCTGGTTTCACCCGTTGGGGCCCCTGGTCGCGCACAACGGTACCGGTGCGAGCTCACGTGGGCACCACGCCTACCCGCTGTGCGAGCTTGCCGAGGTCGCCGGTGGTCAGGTCACGGCGGGCCGAGCGCATCATGTGCCCGACGAGTTCCCGTACGGGCGTCATGGTGCGTACGTGTTGCGGAGCGGCATGCTCGGCCCGTAGCAGCGCGTACAGAGAATCACGGTAGTTGCGCTTCATCGCATGCGCGCGGCCGATCTCGACGAAGTACTGAGCCCTGCGGCCCTCGTTGGGTAGTTCGGCCGGGTCGAGGCTCGGAGCGAGCGCGAGTACCTGCCCGGGTTCTCGGCGTTCGATCGCCGCCGACATCCGCCACAGTGCCACGTTTGCCGGACCGAACGACTCGTTACGGGCGACAGACGTGTTCGATTTCGCCCCGGGAAGCCTGCTCGCTTGTTCGGCAGCCTCGGCAAGGTGCGGTTCCGGGTCGCTGCCCATGGTGGCGGCCACGATGCTGCCTTGCAGGTGGAGCATTCCGTAGGTCTCGATTTCGCCGACCGTGCGTACATCGGCGGCGATCTTTGCGGCGGTGTCCACGGTGGTCGTCAGCGCGGCCGGGAGCGCACCGGGGCGAGACAGCAATATCTGACCTTGGACAAAGGCGGCGGCGGCGACCGGGGCGGCTCCGCCGGCGTGCTCGGCGGCCCGCTGGGCTTCCTGCGCGGCATTCCAAGCCAGGGCCGGATATCCGCGTGCTCGTAGTGCGGACGCGACGCCATAGGTGACGGTGCCGAGTACATCCCATGCCCGCTCGCTGCCGGAGTCACGCACGTGGCGGTAGGCATCGGTCAGCATCGGCGCGAGCATCGGGCCGAGTGTGGCGTAATCGCAGTCGTGACGAAGGCGGGTGGCGCGCTGCGAGTCGGCGGCGAGTTCGTCCAGGGTGCGCGGCGGACGGGTGTCTGTCACATTGCCCTGAGCCCACAGGACCGTCTCGATATCGGGCACCACCATGTGGAACCCGGCTGTGGCAGGGTCCAGCTTCTCTTGTTCCCGGCTTCCGGTGAGGTCTCCGATCGTTACACCGAGCGCGGACGCCAGCGCGAGTAACGTCCGGCGTGAGTCGATCGGTCGTAAGCCGTTCTCGTACTTGGCGATAGCGCTGCGGGACAGTCCGGTTCGGTCGGCGAGGACCTGTTGCGATATTCCGCGCCGGGCGCGGATGGTGCGCACCTGACGGCCGACATAGCGGTCGTCCTCGGGCTGGGAATCACTCATGGTTCCGAGTGTTCCACAGCGGAACGGTTTCCGACGGTGCCGCTGTCAGGCTTCCCGTTCGAGCCCCGCCGCCGGGTGAGTATGCCTCGGCGGCGGGTGCGGACCAATAACGCACTGGACAGGGGAACAGATGGAGAGCAAGGGTAAGGCCATCGGGTTGATACGTAAGGACGTGCACGGCAACGGTGTGGACATCCACCGGGTGGCCGGGCATTACGGCTACCGGCTGGTGTGGACGGTACGGCTCGATACCTGCCCGCTGGCGAGCGCGTTGATCCTGGCCGGGGCGGTCTACGAGCACGGCGCCGACGCTGTGGTCGTGCCGGGGTTCGAGCATGCCGACGCGGTGCGGCACGCGATCACCGATATCGCCGCGCTGGTCACGCCGATGCAGGTCTACCCGCGCGGCTACCGGTGGCCGGTGGTTCATATGGACCGGTGGTAGGCCGTGGTCACGCTGGGGTTCGTAGTGGCGATAGGGCTGCCGCTGGCGGTACTGGTCTGGGCGCTGGCGTGGCCCTCGGCCGGCTGCCGACAACGGCGAGAGGATCGCGGCGGCAACCGCTCTCGATTCCGATGGGGTTCCCGAGACCACTGATTCAGGGGCCCGGGATACCGGAGTCACTCGACCCGAGCCATTCGGAACCTTCATATCGGGCCGCCCACCGTCAGTAGGTGGGCAATCGAGTTCGATTTTCATCTCGAGGGTGAGGTCGGCGTCTTCGTCGGTGGACCATACGTCGGTATCCGCGATGCGGCGCGGTGTCCGGCTGCCCGAGGGTGCGGACGGATTCGGGGCGGGGTGAATCCTTTGGTGCGGCCCGCGCCTCCTATGTATGTGCCGACGAACGTCGGGAACGGATAGGGAGGTTGTCGTGAGTATCGGTATCGCCGTCGCCGTCGCCATCGGCCTGGTGCTGCTCTGCACCGAGCCCGCGCGGCGGTTCGGCAAGCGCTGCAAACCCCTTCCCACCCCGTTCCCGGAGGAAACGATGACCGCGACAACGAAACCTGACCGACCCGATTTCGCGAGCACGTCCCTACCCCGGCACCTCGGGCGGGGCGTGGTGGGCTTCGGCGCGCTGATCGGCTCGGTCGCGCTGATCCCGGTCGCCGGGCCTGTCGTCCTGCTGCTTCTGCCCGTCGGCCTGGTCGACCTACGCGGGTGCCCGATGTGCTGGGTGATCGGGCTGGTGCAGACCGTTTCGCGGGGGCGGTTGCGACGCTCCTATGGGGACGCCGGTGCGCGCTGACCGTCGCCGGGCACGAGGAGCCTCGCGCGGTCGCTTCCCGGCTCTCCGGTGGCGAACGGCGGTAGGCCGGACGGGACGGCCGCGTTCGGCAGCGGCCCTGGTGAGCGGGCCGACGCGGATCTCCGGGGTGTTCGAGGGCGTAGGGCGGTGATGTTGACTTTGCCGGGGGCCGGGCGTGTACTGAAGATCTGTAACGTCGAGCTCGTTGCAGCTGGTGGTGGGTGTAGTGAGCGATATGAGCAGCGCTGATGCCGTTACCGGCGATCGCACGATGCTCGGCGCGCCGGCATCGAGTCCCTCGGGGTCGACCGCTGTGAACTCGATCCCTCCCGTCACGAATTCGCACCGCCGAGGCCGCCGTATCGCGACCCCGGCTCGACCGTCCCGGAGAGTTCCGTCGTCGCCTGCGTGCCCCTCGGCGGACTCCCGGCCCGTTTCCCGTCCCGTCCAGATCGCGATGCCGTGGGCATATCCGCAGGCCGGCGCGGTCGATACGGTCCGGAAAGGGTGTGTCGAGGCCTCTCGTCCCCCGAGTTCCACTACCGAAACCAGGTCATCTCATGATCATTCTCGGACTCGTCCTGCTCGTTCTCGGATTCCTGCTCAATATCCAGATCTTGTGGATTATCGGGATCGTCGTCCTCGTCGTCGGGCTCGTGCTGCTGCTGTTGGGTTCGATGGGCCGCGCGGTCGGCGGGCGACGCCACTATTTCTGACGCCGGTGGACCGCGCCCACCCTCGGTCGATGCCATGAATGAATCACAGTCGAGGTGAGGAGCCGAAATGGCAACCAGCACTCTCGTCACCATTATTGTCGTCGCGGTTGTCGTAGCACTGGTCGTTGCCGCGCTGAGCTGGATGGCGGCGAGAAAACGGAAGGAGCACCGCCGGATAGAGGCGGGCAGGATCCGCGAGACGGCAGCTGAGGAAGAACACCGAGTGGGGCAGCGCGAAGCGATCGCCGAGGAGACCGAGGCCAGGGCCCGCGCGGCGGCGGCCGAAGCCGACGCCAAAAAAGCTCGGGCGGCCGGTCTGCAGCAGCAGGCGGCCACACATCGCAGTGATGCGGCCGCCTCACGCGAGGAGCTGAATCAGCAGTTCGAGCGCGCGGACAAGATCGATCCGGACCAGAAGAGGCGCGACACCACCTAGGGTCCGCGGCGGACCCCGAGACCCGAGAGCCCTCCGGCGGGTACGGTGCGTACCGTGCCGGGAGCCGGGAAAGCCGGGGAAACCGGGAGCGTCGCCGACCGGCAGGGCCTCCGGTGACCTCCGCGGCGGAGGAGAGCGCGGTCTCGCTCGGTG
This sequence comes from Nocardia sp. X0981, assembly GCF_977089955.1. Classification (NCBI taxonomy): domain Bacteria; kingdom Bacillati; phylum Actinomycetota; class Actinomycetes; order Mycobacteriales; family Nocardiaceae; genus Nocardia; species Nocardia sp. X0981. Next base: position 3,162,135 of record NZ_OZ372435.1, read on the forward strand.
ACCTCGCCGGACGAGTCCGCGCGGCTGCCGCCCCGGTCGAGCCCGGACGCCGGTATCTCCTGGGAATCACCGGGCCGCCGGGGGCCGGAAAATCCACTTTCGCCTCCGGACTGTGCGCGGAGCTGAACCGGCGGGAGGCCGGGGCGGCCGGTATCGCGCCGATGGACGGGTTCCATCGCCGTACCGCTGATCTGCGGAAGGCGGGAGAACTACGACGGAAGGGCGCGCCCCACACCTTCGATATCGACGGTTTCACGGCACGTTTGCGTGAACTCCGGTTCCGCGAACCCGGTAGGTGTATCGGCTGGCCCGTCTACGACCGGGAAATCCACGATCCCGTCCCCGACGGTGTCGTATTCGATCGGCAGCGGGTGGTGGTGGTCGAGGGGAACTATCTGCTGCTCGAGGCGCCGGGCTGGTCGGAGGTGCGGCCGCTGCTCGACGTGTGCTGGTACCTGCACGCGGATACCGCCCTCCTCGAGCGACGTCTGTACGAGCGCCATACCGCGGGTGGTAGATCGCGGGCGGAAGCGCGCACGCGGATCGCCTGCGGCGATCTGCCCAACGCGGCGCTCGTCGCGGCGACCGTTACGCGGGCCGATCTCGTCCTGTTCCCCCGGGGCGACCGGTATCTCGTCCGGAGCGGTCGCTGAGATGCGCGCACCACTCCCGGGTGCCGAAGTACCGGCACGACAAGGTCGCCACCTCCGACGCGCGAGCCAGCGCGCCCGGGAAATCGTGGCCGGCGCTCAGGTAGTAGCAGAACGCTCCGTGCAGGACATCGCCGGCGCCGAGGGTGTCGACGGCGGGAACCGCGGATACCGCGATGTCGAACGATCGGCTGCCGGTACGCCCGATGATCGGTTTGTCGCCGCCCGTTACCGCGACGTCGGCGATACCGGCGGAGCGCAGGAAATCGAGGACGGCCGCCGTATCGCCGGGCCGGATACCCGGCGGAACGAACGACGACGAGCAGATCGCGATATCCACCAGTGGCAGAATCCGGGTATGCGCGTCGCGCCATCGGCCCGCGTCCAGCACGATCGGGATCCCGCGTTCCCGGGCCGCCGCGCAGAGGCCTTCCGCCAGGGCCGGATGATGCCCGTCCGCGAGCAGCACGTCCACACCTGCCAGGAGCGCGGTGGTCGCCGGGTCGGATCGGACGCTGATGCGGGAGCCGTCCAGCGAAACTATCGTGCGCGTGGCCGCCGAGTCGGACACCACGATGGAGGAGACCGGTGGCCGGTGCTCGCTGTCGGGTAGCGCATCGACCACCTCGACGCCGTGGCCGGTGAGGTCGCTACGGATCAGGTCGGTGAGCTGGTGGCGCCCCACCACCGTGACCAGGGTGGACGAACCACCCAACGCGGTGAACGCCACGGCCGCGTTGGCGGCCGGGCCGCCGGCGCCGAGCCACTGGTCGGTGGCCTGCGTTTTGGTGTCCTCCGCCGGATACGACCCCACCCGGTAGGCGATATCGACGGTGGACAGTCCGACGAAGAGACCGGTCTCCATCCCTGCGTACCGCCCTTCTCTCCGCTGTGCGCGAGTGTCGTGGTCCGGTCAGGGTACGACCGTCCGCCGCGCGTACGGACGATCCAGGGTGCCGATGCGCCCGCCGGGGATACCGGATTCGTCACGGACCGGCCGGGGGAGTGGGCGGGCAGCGTAGGGTGAAGGGATCCGCGCCCCGCGAACGGGACCGTTTCCAGGTCACCGGGGTCGCCGATTCACCACTCACCGATCCCTCGCGGATCGAGTCAGGACGTCGATATGACGCTACCGAACACCCGCCCTCACGGGGGCGACCACGAAACACTCGCCCGCAACCGAGGCCGGCGGCCGCGGCAGCCGTTCACAGAATCAGGAGAACCGGCTGTGCACGACAGCGCCTCCGGATTGTTCAGCCATCCCGTGGTCTCCGAGCCGCGCTCCGAGCCGGAATCCCCGAGGGACCACCGGCCTGTCTTCCGGAACGCGGCCGCCGAGGACCGGCAACCGGCGGACGAGTGGTGCCCTGCGCCGATAGCACCCGGGTCCGCCGGGGTGCCCGGCCGATTGTTCAGCAGCCAGGAGCGAGGTGGATCACCGACGGTGGACGAGCCCGCGAGTGGCGACCGATAGCGGGATCTTCCGGTGAGCGCAGCGGCGCGAGTAACGGATCTCGGGTACGCCGCGGGATGGCGGCTGGTGCGTCTTCTGCCGCGGCGGTGGGCGCTGCGTTCGTTCGAGCTGGCGGCGGATCGCGCGGCCCGTCACGGAGGGCCCGACCAGCTGCGGCGCAATCTGGCGCGGGTGCTCGGAACCACTCCCGCGGCGGTACCGCGGGATCTCGTCCGCGCGAGCCTGCGCTCCTACGCCCGCTACTGGTGCGAAGCGTTCCGGTTGCCGTCGATGGACCCGGTGCGGCTGGCCGAAACGATCGAATCCTCGGCCACCGGCCTCGAGCACATCCGCGCTGCCGTCGAACGCGGGCGCGGGGCGGTACTGGCATTGCCGCACAGCGGGAACTGGGACCTGGCGGGGGTATGGCTGGTGCAGCGGGTGGGCTCACCCACCGTAGTGGCCGAGCGGCTGGCGCCGGAATCGCTGTTCCGGCGGTTCGTGCGGTTCCGCGAGGGTCTCGGATTCGAGATCATTCCGCTCACCGGTGCGGAGAAACCACCGATCGAGCAGTTGACCGGACGGCTCCGGGAGGGCCGGCTGGTATGCCTGCTGGGCGAACGCGACTTTTCCGGCCGGGGGGTGCCGGTCGATTTCTTCGGCGAACCGGCCGCGATGCCCGCCGGACCGGCCAAACTGGCGATCGAGACCGGTGCGCCGCTGTTGCCGGTGCACTGCTGGTTCACCCCGGACGGCTGGGGTTTCCATATCGGCGCGCCGATCGATACCGGCGGTGGCCTCGTCCCCACGACGCAGCGACTGGCCGACCGGTTCGCCGCCGGTATCGCGGCGCATCCGGCCGACTGGCATATGTGGCAACCGGTGTGGACGGCCGACCGCATCCCCCACCGGCTCGACCCCGGCCCCACCCCATCGCCGCGCTGACCGAGCGGCGTTGTTACAGTCCGCTGCGTACACGTTCTCAGGGCGGGGTGGAATTCCCCACCGGCGGTGATGGCATCCGGACCGATCCGGACGCACGAGCCCGCGAGCGCCACGGTTTCCGCGGAGACCGTGGGTCGAGCAGATCCCGGTGCGATCCCGGAGCCGACGGTCACAGTCCGGATGAAAGAGAACGCGGCAGCCCGGCACCCGCGTGCCGGTGGTTTCTGTGCGCGTTGCCATGCCCTGGGTGACAGCGAACAGGAGGACCCATGTCACCCACCCCGAACCGTATCGCTCTGGTCGCCGCGCGCTGGCACGCCGATATCGTCGATCGGGCCGTGACCGCCTGCCGGGACCGGCTCACCGAGCACGGATTCGACGATATCGAGGTGTTCGAGGTGCCGGGCGCCTTCGAGATACCGCTGCGGGTCAAACGTTTGGCGGTCACGGGCCGATACACCGCTCTCGCCGGTTGCGCACTGGTGGTGGACGGCGGTATCTACCGGCACGATTTCGTGGCGGCCACCGTGGTGGACGCGCTGATGCGAGTGCAGCTCGACACCGACGTACCGGTGTTCTCGGCGGTGCTCACCCCGCACCACTTCCACGAGCACGGTGAACACCTGACGTATTTCGCGCGGCATTTCGAGGTCAAGGGCACGGAATTGGCCGATGCCATCGCCGCCACGGTGCGGGCGGAACCGGCTCCCGTCTGAGGCGGCGGGCCGAGGCGGTGGCCGTTCGAGAACCACACTGCCGCAATGACTCCCGCAGGCCCGGTCGCGCGTAGGCCCGCGCTCGGCCGGGCCCGCGGCCGAATTGCCGATACGCTGGGGTCATGGCGCATGCCGGAAGTACTCACGCGGCCGCCCTCGACCGGCTCATCGCCGCCGACCGGATCGAGGTCGCGGCGTCTCTCCTGGTGAACGTTTTCGCGGGCGAGGAGAGTAAACCCTATCCGTCCGTTACCGACTACAAGGTCACCATGTTGCTGGCGGCGCGGTACGGCATCGTGCTGAAGAGCGCGCTCACCTGGAACCCGCGCCGCGAACCCGACGGCACGGTGCTCCGTATCGCGATCGACGTGCAGGAGGCGTGGCGGGGAGCGGGACTGACCGGCCGCGGCTCGATCGGGGAGGGCGGACACGAGGTGCTGCTCCTGCGCGGTGGGCGGATCCTCGCCGCCGACAAGCCTTATCAAGCGGTGTGCGCGGCACTGGAGCGGTCCGGTGCGTCACGGTCGTTCGTCTGATCCCGCCGGGGTGGTCGGGTCCCGGATCAAGTGGGTGATCGGCCGGCGGTCCAGCTCGGTACGCCGTAGACGTTGAGTTTGTCGATTCCGCGCTCGGGAGAGAAGCCCAGGCCCAGGGCCGAGCAATGGAAGGCGGCACCAGATGCCTCGGCGGCCCCGGTCAGCGCCGCCACGGCCCGGGTGGTTCCGTGGTGCCGGTGGGCGAGTCCGGCCACGAGATCGTCGAATTCGTAGCGGTCCGCGGTCAGATGCAGGGTGAAGGTGGGGGCGCCGGAAACCCGCGCACGGCAGGCGAAGAAGTTGTGCTGGTACAGCCGATCCGGTTCGAAACCGGCACAGGACAGTTCCGACAGGATTTCCCATGCCGGTTCGCCGAAGTGCCGCACCAGTTTCATCGGTGCGGCGATATCGCGGCGGATCCGGAGATAGAGCTTGTGCGTGATGGTGCCCTCGGCATCCACCTCGAGCGCGGCGAAAGACGGCGCGATCAGTTGCTCGTCGGGGACGGAGGCCAATCCGGCGAACGCGGGAAACGCCTCGCACAGTCTTTCCAGCTCACTCGGTGTCGCCGCTCGCGCGTAGGCCTTGAGCCGGGTCAGATGATGTGGCGCCGCGGCGTGGTGCACGATTCCTGTCCATGTGGGTGCGTGGCGCCGGGGCGCCCGCGCGGAATCCGGGTACGCGGTCTCGATGAAGGTGCGCAATACGGCGGCCCGCATTCGCCCGGCGTCCGGCAGCCGGGGGACGAGGGCCTCGATCGCGGTGAGCTGGGCGGCGACGCGCGAGGCGAATATCGTTTCCTGCGTCGCTGTTTCGGTGACATAGCGGATGGCCGGGGTGAGTGTTCCCCGGCCGCCGCTCACACTGACTTCGAACGGGAGTCCCGAGCGGGTGAGGCGGCTGGCCCGGCGGCCGTCGGGCCGGCGTTCTCCCATCTGCCCGCCGTTGGCGAGGTCCAGCGTGGAACGCACCATATCGGGTGCACACGGCAGCGCCAGCCGTTCGGCCAGATCGAGCAGGAAATCTCCCGCCGATTTCAGGGTCAAGACCGTTTCGCTCCACGCTCGCGTCGTTGTGCCGGGCCCGGACTTCCGGGTGCGGTCGCCGGTCCCCGTTGTGGATCCTATCGACGCGGGGGATCTCGGTCTTCCCAGAGTTTCGGGGCTGCCACACGGGCGTGGCAGCCCCTCGGCGGGCGTGGATCAAAAGTAACGGACCACGATATAGAGCCAGGCGAGGATGGTGCTGAGCGTGGTGACCACGATGCCGTATCGGGTGAACTGCCAGAACGTGATCCGGTGACCGGCGCGGCGGGCGATATCGAGGGCCACCACATTGGCGCTCGCGGCGACCGCGGTGCCGTTACCGCTGAAGTCCGCGCCGAAGGCGAACGACCACCACAGCGCCTGACCCTGCTGCCCGTCGGGGGTTTGTTCGACGAGCCCCTCGACCACCGGGGCCATGGTGGTGGTGTAGGGGATGTTGTCGATGAAGGACGCGACGATGGCCGATCCGAAGACGAGGATTCCCGAGGCCAGCAGGGGATTGTCGCCGAACGCGGCGACAGCGGCGTCACCGAGGAAATTGATCACCCCGGTGTGTACGAGGCCGGCGACCATCACGAACAGGCCCATGAAGAACACCAGTGTGCTCCATTCGACTTCGCGCAGGATATCGCCGATATCGAGCCCGGAGAGCAACACCATGGCTCCGGCACCGAGCAGCGCGATGATCGACGGCGCCACATGCAGCAGCGAATGCAGTCCGAACCCGATCACGACTCCGGTCAGCACCAGCAGCGACCGGGTGAGCAGCCGGGGATCGGTGATCGCACGGCGTTCCTGCAGCGCCATCACCGTGGTGATGTGCTCGGAACGCGCGCGTAGGTGGGTGCGGAACAGCCAGCGGGTGAACACGACGAACAGTGCGAAGATCACGGCCACCGCGGGTGCCATGTGGATCAGGAAATCGTTGAAGCTCAGGCCCGCCCGGCTGCCGATGATGATGTTGGGCGGATCGCCGACCAGGGTGGCGGCACCGCCGATATTGGCGGCGAGGACCTCGGCGATGAGAAACGGTTGCGGGGCGAAACCCAGCCGGCCGCAGACGACGATGGTGACCGGCGCGACCAGCATGACGATGGTGACATTGTCGAGGATGGGCGAGGCCACCGCGGTGATGATCATCAACATCACCATGAGGCGGAACGGGCTGCCGCGCGAACGTTTCGCGGCCCAGATGGCCAGGAAGTCGAACAGGCCTGTTTGTTTGACCACGCCGACGATCACCATCATGCCGAGCAGCAGGAATATGACGTTCCAGTCGATACCCGCATGCGCGGAGTAGAACACCTCTTCGCCGGGGACCAGACCGAGAACGGTCATGGCCGCCGCGGCGACGAGAACGACTTTGACCTTGTCCGCACGTTCGGTCGCGATGAACCAGAACGCCCCGACGAAGATGGCCACCGCCAGGATCTGGTTCATCACCTCACCTCCGGGCCGGCGGCGTCAGTCGTCGGGCCCGGCGACCGCCAGACTGATCAGTAGACGTTCGAGGGTGATACCGCCGACGAGGGTGTGTTCCCGGTCCACCACCGCCACCAGCGGGGTGTGGCGCTGGGCCATCAGCACCGCGATCTCGAGCAGGGTGGCGCGTGGCCGCACCACCGACGGCCGCGGCGGATTCTGCGGTAGGCAGTCGCCCACGGTCAGATCTCCGGGTTCGCGCCAGAAGATTTCGGCGTGCAGTTCGTCGATGGTGCGGACGAGGGCCGGATCGTCCTGGTAAGAGCTGGGGATGGCCAGCCGCAGCACCTGGGTACCGGGCAGGACCGCCACCGGGCGGTTCGCGTCGTCCACCACGATCATGCCGGGCAACCGGTTGACAACCATCAGGCGTACGGTCTTGGTGACCGAATCGCCGGGGTGGACTGTCGGCAGATGAACGGCGATATCGTGTGCTTGCATCGGATGGTCCCGTCGCGGGGAAAGAGTTCTCATGGCCGGTTCCTGTCGCCGGTGAGCTGGTCCATCAGCCGCTCGAGCCGAGCGACACGGTCGGGCAGAGGAGCGCTGTGCAGCAGTTGGGCGAATTGGTCGGCCTCGTCGGACCCCAGCGCGATGGATTGGGCCGGTTCGTCGCGGGTGGTGTGGTAGACGAGAATGTGCTTGTTACCTTCGGTGTCGGTGATCAGCGCGAAGCGGTCCCCCGACCGGGTCGATAGATGGTGTACGGTGCCCTGGCCCGGCACGGTACTGCGGTCGATGTCCACGCCGAGCACTCCTCCCGCAACCGATCGCTTTCGGGTTTCAGTGTCGGTGCGCGGGTGCGTCCGGGACCATCGGTGCCGATACCCATCTCCGGGGGCGGAAGCCATGTAGGGCGGTGGACAGAGATGGGGCCCGTGCCCCATGGACACCTGCCCCGGTAGCGGCCACACTGAGGTCATGGACCGTCCGGAAAGTGGAATCGGCCTGTTCCGGCGGCACACCAGGACCCCGGCGGACGCCTTGTTCCGGCGGATCTTCCTCATCAACGGACTGGTGTTCACCCTCGGCACGCTGGTCCTCGCGCTCTCGCCGGCCACGGTGTCCTCGCGGGTGCGGTTGACCGAGGTACCGGTTCTGGCGGTGGGCCTGGCAGTGATCCTGGCGGCGAACGCTTTCCTGCTGCGGTCGAGCCTGGCTCCGCTGGACCAGCTCATCGCCTCCATGCGCCGGGTGGATCCGCTACGGCGCAGCGGCCGGCTCGACGATCGCGGTAACGGTGACCTGTCGCGGGTCATCGACTCGTTCAACGCGATGGTGGACCGGCTCGAGGCCGAGCGTGCGACGGCCAGCGCCTCCGCGCTGGCCGCGCAGGAGGGGGAACGGCAGCGGATCGCCCGCGAACTGCACGACGAGATCGGTCAGAGCCTGACGGTGGCGCTGTTGTCGATGAAACGCGCGGCCGATCGCGCGCCGGCCGATGTCGTGGACGTGCTGTACGGCGCTCAGGAGACCGTGCGTTCCTGTCTGGACGAGGTGCGCGGTATCGCCCGGCGGCTGCGCCCCGATGTGCTGGACGATCTGGGGCTGTCCAGTGCGCTGAGCGCGCTGTGCAACGAGTTCTCCTCCACGGCCGGTATCAGTGTGACCCGCGATATCGATCGCGATCTGCCGCGGCTACCGCCGGATACCGAGCTCGTCTGCTATCGGGTGGCGCAGGAGAGCCTGACCAATATCGCCCGGCACGCCGCGGCCACGCGGGTGGGATTGAGCCTGCATATGCGCGGCGCGGCTCTGGTGCTGCGGGTATGCGACAACGGGCGTGGGGGTGTGGCCGACGATGGTGCCGGTATCCGTGGGATGCACGAGCGCGCATTGCTCGTGAACGCCACTCTGACGATAGATTCGCCGCCTGGACACGGCACCGAGGTGCGCCTGTCCATCCCGCATCGAGGTGAAAGGAGCGCGCCGTGACGACCCCCGCGCCGGCCCGGATCCTGCTGGCCGACGATCACGCACTCGTCCGTTCGGGACTGCGGATGATCCTCGACGCCGAACCCGATCTCACCGTGGTGGCCGAGGCCGCCAACGGGTACGAGGCGGTCCAGCAGATCGGCCATGTTCCGGTCGACCTCGCGATCCTCGATATCGCCATGCCCCGGATGACCGGGATCCAGGCCGCCCGCGAAATCAACCGCGTCACACCCGGAGTGCGGATCCTGATGCTGTCGATGTACGACAACGAACAGTATTTCTTCGAATCCCTGCGTGTCGGTGCCTCCGGTTACGTCCTGAAATCCGTTGCCGACCGCGATCTCCTCGAGGCCTGCCGCGCCACCTTGCGCGGCGAACCCTATCTGTATCCGGGCGCGGTCAATTCGCTGATCCGGGATTGGCTGCAGCGCGCCGACCGCGGTGAGCCCCTCCCACAGACCCTGCTCACCCCGCGGGAAGAGGAGATCGTCAAACTGGTCGCCGAAGGGTATTCCTCGCGCGAGATCGCCGGTGACCTCGTCATCAGCGTGAAAACCGTGGACCGGCACCGCGCCAATATCCTGCAGAAGCTGGGGTTGCGGGACCGGCTGGCGCTCACCCGCTATGCCATCCGAGCCGGTCTCATCGAACCGTGACCACTCGCCGCGCCCACCGCGGGAGTGCGATGAGGCGCCGGGCACCGCATACCGGACCGCGTATCAGCCGAGCCGGTGCTCCGCGACGGCTGTACTCAGCGCGGTGCCGGCGATTTCCAGGTAGAGCTGCCGTTCCGTGATCGACAGGGTGGCGGTGTTGCGGCGTTCCAGGGCCGCGGCCGCGGCGTCGACGAAGGGGCGGTCGAAACTGTAGAGCGGGATCGTCTCGGCGCGGTGGATCCGCTTTCCGGACAGCTGATCCAGTACCCGTGCCGGGTCGCGGTGGGTGTAGACGGCGACCCGGTCGGCCAGTTTGCTGCCGCGGTGGACGCGTTCGGCATCGGGTGCGCCGACCTCGATCCAGGCGGTGACCCGGCCGGTGAGATCTCGCACCAGCACCGCCGGCTCGTCGGTCGAGGACACCCCGCCGTCGCTGAAGGTGATTCCCTCCTCGTATTCGAGGCAGTAGGCCAGCAGCCGGGTGACGAGGAATTCCGCGGTTTCGGAAGGGTGCCGGGCCAGCCGCAGATCCAGCTCCCGGTAGACACCGCGGTCGATATCGGAGAGCTGGAGAGAGACGGTGTACAAGGTCGCGCCGATAGCCATAGGAGGGCAAGCCTAACCGGCCGCCGGTCCACCGCCGCGCCGCCGGGTCTCGGTCCGTGAGCGTGGTGGCTGCTGGCAACGGTGGTGGCCCCGGCCGGGAAGGCCGGGGCCACCGTTCGTAGGTGCGGTGCGGAAACCCGGATCAGCCGAGGCTGAAGGGCTGACCCCACACGCGCATCTCCGAGATGCCCTGTTCGGTGCTCACCTCGACTCGGACGAAGGACCGGGCCTGGGCGTAGCCGGCGCAACCGTTGAGCGCGATGGTGGAATCCGACCAGGTCACCGAGCCGTTCGGACCGGTGAACTTGATCGCGAACGTATGGCCCTCGTCGCCGTAGACGTCCGGCTTCTCGATATCGAGCAGCAGGAACGATGTGGCCTGACCGGGGCCCAGGGTGAGATTGCCGCCGGTGCTGAGGCTGCCGCTGGTCTTGTCACCCGTTTGGGTCAGGCCGGCACCGCCGTTGGCACCGCCGCCACTGATATCCACCTGGCAGCCCACGACGTAGCCGGGGGTGATCTTGGTTCCCTTGTGCGGCCCGTGCACCTCCACCTGCGCGCTACCCGAGACCCAGGCGTTGCGGTGCAGCGGAGTCGCACCCAGCGAGGGGTTGATCAGCGCCGACTCGTGGGCGATACGGGCGGTGACCGCCAGGCCGTTGGGCAGGGTGTGGGTGAGCTCCCCGCCGGGCAGCGGGACGAAGGTATCGGCATCGGCGGCGCCGGTCGAGAACAGGCCGACCGCGGCGACGGTCGCGGCCGCGAGGCTCGCGATCCGCGTGACGCTCTTCTTCACTACAGACATGACTTTTTCCCTCTCGGAAATGGTTTCCGTTCAGCGACGGATGGATCGACCAGGTATGACGTGCGTCAGCCGATGCTGAACGGAGCTCCGTACAGGGTGGTCTTCGAGTAGTGGTCGCCGATGATCTCGACGACGGCGTAGGACCGGGCCTGCGCGTATCCGGCGCAGCCCTCGATCTGCATTTCGACGTCCTTGTAGTCGACCCAGTAGACCCCGGGCTTGGGGATGTCGACCCCCTCGACGTGCACGAACTTCACCTCACCGGGCCCGAGTTTGACACTGAGCGAGCCGCTGGTGCCGATGCTGGAGGTGCTCAGGCTGCCGGAAAGCCCGGCGGAGATGGCGTTGTCGGCGATGCTGACCTGGCAACCCACGATGTATCCCGCGCTGAGCCGCGAAACGCCGTGGGTGGACGAGTTGTTCGTACCCGGTGCGTTCGTGGGGCCCTTCCACGGGCCGGGCTCGCCCTCGGGGGTCGTGGTGACATCCGCGGTGACGGTCGCGGTCAGCCATGCCACCCGGCCCGCGCCGTTGGCGGACAGCGACGGCGAGATGAGCGCGCTCTCGTTGACGCGGCTCATTTTCACGCCGGGGCCCAACTTTTCGCCGGCGGGAAGCGGAACAAAAGTGTCCGCGTTCGCCGTGCCACCGGCGATGCCCAGTACTGCCGCCGTCATCGCCGCGGTGGCAGCAATCGACTTGATATTCATCGTGTGTCCCTCAATGGTCTTGCGAAGTACCGCCGGGTCCGGCCGCGGTGGCGCCGCCCGGCGAAAAGGGCAGACGTATACCCCGGACCGGCTGTACGTCGAGTGCAGGCCGCGGTTCGGGGGTTACCTGCCCGATCGCAGGTGAAATCCAGTGGGTACGGAAGGCCCACCGGTGGTGTCGGATCGTCGCCCTGGGCGATCAGGTGACGAAATGCTGCGCCATGAATCCCTCATCCCTGTATATCTTCTTGCGGTCCGGCCGGATCGGCCGGAAGCTCGGACCGGCTACGGCGAAGGGTGAGGTGCGCCGGCACGCGGAGCTCGATGTCCGAGTTCGCATCCCATCACCTTTCGCTCATGTACCGCGACGCCGTAGCGGTGCGACGTCCTGGACGAGACGCCACCCGGTTGCGGGCGCCGCCGGCGCGATCTGTTGCCAGGGCGACATAAGTTAGGTTAGCCTTCGCTCACTATAAAGGTTCGCTAACGAATCGTGTGGGCGTTGGCTATGACGTATGTCATACGCGCCGGGAAGGATGATTCGATGCGCAGAGGATCTGGCACCGCCTCATGACCGCCGGTTCGTCCTATGAATACCACAAAAACTCTTCCTTCCGCAGGTGGTTGGGCTGGTCGCTCGTCGCGGGCTTTCTCCTTTCGGCCTGCGTATTGAGCCTTGTGGTAGGGGTGAAGAATATTCCGATCACGCAGATCTGGTTGTCTTTGTGGCAGCCCGGCAACTCTCCGGACGAGCTGATCGTCACCGAATACCGCCTGCCGCGCACTCTGCTCGGTTTGCTGGCGGGAAGCGCACTCGGTGTCGCCGGCTGCCTGATGCAGGGATTGACCCGTAACCCCCTGGCCGATCCCGGCCTGCTCGGCATCAACGCGGGCGCCGCCTTCGCCATCGCCGTCTCCGTCGCGTACCTGGGCGCCGGGAGCATCACCTCCTATGTCTGGTTCGGATTCGCGGGTGCCGCCGCGGTCTCGGTAGTGGTGTACCGGCTGGGAACCGCCGGTCGCGGCGGCGCCGATCCGGTGCGGCTCACCCTGGCCGGAGTAGCGATGACGGCCGTGCTCACCGGCATCACCAAGGGGCTGATCCTGCTGAACGCGACCGCTTTCGACAAGATGCGCCAGTGGGACGCCGGTGCCCTCACCGGCCGCGGCTACGACGTACTGGCCGGGGCCACTCCGTTCGTCCTCGCCGGAATGCTCCTGGCGGCGGTGGCCGTCCGATCCCTGAACGCGGTGGCCCTGGGGGAGGATCTGGCCCGTGCGCTCGGTGTGCACCTCACCCGCACCCGGGCATGTACGGCGCTCGCGTTGATCCTGCTCTGTGGTACCGCCACGGCCGCGGTCGGGCCGATCACCTTCGTCGGGCTGGCCGTACCGCATATCGCTCGCTGGATCGCCGGCCCGGATCACCGCTGGATCGCGGCCTACTCCCTGGTGCTCGCGCCGGCACTGGTGCTGTTCGCGGATATCGCCGGGCGGGTCGCCATCGCGCCGGACGAACTCTCCGCCGGTGTGGTCACGGCCTTCCTCGGGGCGCCGATCCTCATCTGGCTGGCCCGTCGCTCGGAGATGAGACAGTCATGACGACCCCGCCCGAATCGTCGCGGCGCGGTGCCGCGACCGGTATCGATTTCGGCCGTACGGTCCGCGTTCTCCGGGTGCGCGGGGTGACCGCGCGCTTCGGGGTGCGCGGGATCGTGGTCTCCGCCCTGCTGCTCGTCGCCGCCTTCGGGGTGGCCCTGCTGGCACTGGGCACCGGTGATTTCGCCATCCCACCGGACCGGGTGCTGCGGGCGCTCTTCGGTCACGGGGCCGGTAGCGATGATCTCGTCATCCGGGAATGGCGGTTCCCCCGCGTGCTCATGGCGCTGGTCCTCGGCGCGGCCCTCGGTGTCAGTGGCGCCATTCTGCAGTCGGTCACGCGCAACCCGCTGGGCAGCCCGGATATCGTCGGATTCAATTCCGGGGCCTACACCGGCGCGCTGCTGGTCCTTCTCGCCGGGGGTGGGTACTACGCCACGGCGGCCGGCGCGGTGATCGGGGGGCTGGGTACCGCGCTCGCCATCTTCGTGCTCGCGTTCCGGCAGAACGTCAAGGGTTTCCGGCTGGTCATCGTCGGTATCGGCGTGGGTGCCATGCTCGCCGCGCTGAACACCTGGCTGATCCTGCGCGCCGATCTCGACGAGGCCATGTCGGCCGCCGCGTGGGGGGTCGGCACGCTGGACGGGCTCACCTGGGCGGAAATCGCTCCGGCGCTGGTCGTCCTGGCCGTACTCGCGCTCGCGGTGGTGCCCGCCGCGTACCGGTTGCCGATTCTGGAACTCGGTGACGACGCGGCTCGGGCACTCGGCGTCCGGGTCGGCCGGGCCCGGCTGGCGCTGACCGTCCTGAGCGTCGCCTTCGTCGCCGTCGGTACCGCTGTCGCCGGTCCGATCGCCTTCGTCGCGCTGGCGGCGCCGCAGCTCGGCCGGCGGCTGGCCCGGACGCCGACGACCGCTCTGCTACCGGCGGCGGCGATGGGCGCGTTGCTGCTGGTGGCCTGCGATTGGATCTCGCGGCGGCTCTTCGCGCCGACCACCGTGCCGGTGGGCGTGGTAACCGCCTCGATCGGTGGAGCGTATCTGGCTTATCTGCTGGTGGTAGAGGCTCGACGGAACTGAGGAAGCATCGTGGACGAATACTCTGAGCGCGGCGACGCCGAGCGGCGCGGCGGCGCGGCGCGGTTGCGTGCCGACCGGTTGCGCCTGGGCTATCGAGGGCGGGTCATCAGCGACGAACTCACCGTCGATGTCCCCGACGGTGCCTTCACCGTCATCATCGGGCCGAACGCCTGCGGGAAGTCGACTCTGCTGCGCGCGCTCTCCAGGCTGCTGGCACCCGAATCCGGTGCGGTACTGCTCGACGGTAAACAGATCGGTTCCTATCCGGCCAAGGAGGTGGCGCGCCGGATCGGCCTGCTTCCCCAGACCTCTACCGCACCGGAGGGGATCCGGGTCGCGGATCTGGTGGCCCGGGGCCGCTATCCGCATCAGTCGCTGATCCGGCAGTGGTCGCGCCCCGACGAGGAGGCGGTGGCCGCGGCCATGGCCGCCACGGGGGTGACCGAGTTGTCGGGAAGGCTGGTCGACGAACTCTCCGGTGGTCAGCGGCAACGGGTGTGGATCGCTATGGTGCTGGCCCAGGAGACGCCGATCGTGCTGCTCGACGAGCCCACCACCTTCCTCGATATCGCCCACCAGATCCAGCTGCTGGATCTGTGCCGCGAACTGAACCGGGGGACCGGGCGCACCGTGGTGGCGGTGCTGCACGACCTGAATCACGCGTTCCGCTACGCCGATCACCTGATCGCCATGCGCGACGGTGCGGTGATCGCCGCCGGGCCGCCCTCTGAGATCGTGACCGCGGATCTGGTGCGGGAAGTTTTCGACCTCGGCTGCCGGGTGATCGAAGACCCGGAAACCGGTGCGCCGCTGGTTGTTCCGCTGGCAGAGCAGGCGGCCCGGATGAGTTGACCGAAAGGTATGCCTCGAGGCCTATTACCGGACAAGTGTTTTACTTTAGGGAAGGTTAGGCTAACCTCAACTGTGATCGCGTGTTGCGACGGTGGGCGGATCACCGCCCTCGCCACGACAGCGAATGTGCTTCACAGCGAAGGGAGTTGCCGTGCCGGCGGCAGTGCAGAACGCCTCGGAGCCCAGCGATCCCGGACTACCGCTCACGGGTCCTCAACTGGGAATATGGAATGCGCAGCAGTTCGATCCGGAGTCCGGCCGCTATCTGGTCGGTGAGGTGCTGGAAATCTCCGGAAACGATCCGATCGATGTGGACCTGCTGGCCGAGGCGATCCGCCGCACCGTGGCGGAAGCGGAGAACATGCGCTTGCGCTTCCACGATACCGAAGCCGGGCCACGGCAATTCGTCGGCGACGAGCCCGCGGTCCTGCGGCCGATGATCGATCTGCGTGGCGCGGCCGACCCGGTTTCGCTCGCCCACGAGGCGGTCGCCCTCGAACGCCACGCTGCGGCGCAGCGCTGCCGCGGCATGGTGGACCGGCGACTGTACGACTACACGCTGATCCGGCTCACCGATACCGAGGTGTGGTGTGTGCAGCTGTACCACCACCTGATCGTCGACGGCTACAGTGCCGCACTGCTGTCGCGGCGGGTCGCCGCGCACTACACGGCGCTACGGCGCGGAAACGAGCCGCCCGCGGCGACTTTCGGCGCGATCGCCGCCCTGGTCGCCGACGAACAGGCCTATCGCGACAGCGAACAGTTCACCGAAGACCGGCGTTACTGGCGCGACCGGCTCACGCCCGCACCCTCGCTCGACGGCCGCGGTAGCGCACCGGGCGGGGTGGTCGAGCGCACGATCCGCGCCGAGGCCGTTCTGCCGGTCACCACGCTCGACGCACTACGCCACTGCGCCGAGCGCTACCGGATCACCTGGGCGGAGGGCCTGATCGCCTGCTACGCCGCGTATGTGCAGCGGCTGCTCGGCAATTCCGATGTCGTCCTGTCCATGCTGATGATGGGCCGGGTCGGCCGGGTGGCGCTGAGCACCCCGGCGATGGCGGTGAACGTACTGCCCCTGCGCCTCACCGTGCACGCACACGACACGATCGGCGAGCTCGGGGTGCGCGTTGCCGAAGCCCTGCGCGAGATGCGCCGGCATCAGCGCTACAGCGGCGCCGATCTGGCCCGTGACCTCCGCGGTTTCGGCGCCGGCGAACTCCTGCACGGTATCGGCGTGAACCTCAAGGTTTTCGATTTCGCGCTGGATTTCGACGGAGCCGCGGGCGTGCTGCGCAATATCGCCGGTGGACCGCCGGAGGACCTCGGGCTGGTGGTCACCCCGCTGCCCGACAAATCGGTGCTGCTCGGTTTCGAATGTGATGCGCGGACCAATGATCCCGAGAGCGCCTACCGCCGGATCGCCGGGCTGGTACGGGTGATCGAAGCCTTCACCGAACTGGACAAGGTGCCCGTCGGGGCGCTGGAACCGATCGAGCGCGCCGAACGCGACCGCCTGCTGGCCGCCCGCTCGGGTGCCGCGGCCACCGCCGACGCCGAACTGGTACCCACCGCGCTGGACCGGCTGGCCGGCGAGTACGCCGGCGAGACCGTTCTCGTCGCCGGGGAACAGCGCTACACCGGCGCCGAACTCGGTACCCGGGTGTGGCGGCTGGTCCGGTACCTGCGGGACCAGGGTGTGCGTCCGGGCGATCTCGTGGGCGTGGCCCTTCCGCGTACCGCCGATCTGGTGGTGGCGCTGCTGGCCGTCTGGCGGGCGGGAGCGACATATCTGCCCCTCGACCCCGAGTATCCGCTACCCCGGCTGCAGACGATGATCGACGATGCCGCGCCGGTACTCGTGCTGGCCGGTGCGGATCCGGCCGCCGGCCTGGACTGCCGGGCGGTGGTGGTGGACGGTGAACCGGTGCGGGCGGCGCTACGGCAGTATTCCGGCGCCCCGCTCACGGAAGCGGAAACCGGTGCGATCCGCGGCGATCACCCCGCCTACGTCCTCTACACCTCGGGGTCGACGGGGACACCGAAGGGCGTGATCGTCGACCATGCCGCCCTCGCGCAGCTGGTGGCCGCCCACCGGTCGGGGATCTACGCCGCGGCGGTCGAGCGGGCCGGTGGGCGCCGGCTGGCCGTGGCACACACCACCTCGTTCGCCTTCGACGCGGCCCTCGACCCACTGCTGTGGCTGCTGGACGGCCACCGGATCCACCTGTACGACAGCACGATCCGCCGCGATCCCGCGGCGCTGATCGCGGCATTGCGCGCCGATGAGATCGACGTGATAGACGGCACTCCCACCCTGGTCGCCGCGCTGTTCGGGCACGGCCTGGCCGAGGTGACCCCGCAATTGCTGGTTCTCGGCGGGGAAGCGTGCCCGCCGGATGTGTGGCGGCAGGTGCGGCGCGCCGGTATCGGCGCGGTCAATATGTACGGTCCCACGGAAGCCACCGTGGACGCCATCAGCGCGCCGGTGCGCGGGGACGATCCGCATATCGGCCTCCCGCTGCCCGGGGTCCGCGCCTATCTGCTGGACAACGGTCTGCAGGCGGTGCCCGACGGGGTATCCGGAGAGCTGTATCTCGCGGGATCGGGTATCGCGCAGGGATATCTGGGGCGCCCTGGGCTCAGTGCGCACCGTTTCGTCGCCGACCCTTTCGGCCCGCCGGGCGCGCGGATGTATCGCACCGGCGATCTCGCCCGCTGGGTGCCGGGGCGCGGCTACTTCTATTCCGGGCGTGCCGACGCCCAGGTGAAGATCCGCGGCCACCGGATCGAGATCGGCGAGGTGGAGGCGGCGCTGAGCGGGTTGCCGGAGGTCGCCGCGGCGGCCGCCGATATCCGGGAGATCGGCGGGCGGGACAGTCTGGTCGGCTATGTGGTCGCCACACCGGAGGCAGCGGGGGAACCGGCCGCCGGGTCCGCGGAGCTCGGGGCGCGGTTGCGCAACAGGCTGGCCGAAATAGTGCCCGGCCCGATGGTGCCGGCCCGGATCGTGGTGCTGGGCGAACTGCCGTGGACGGTCAACGGGAAAGTCGATCGCGCGGCGCTACCGGAACCGGCGGAGACCACCGGCGGACGGGCACCGGCCACCCCGGCCGAGCGTATCGTGCACGAGGTCGTCGCCGAACTGCTCGGCCGGGAAACCGTGGATATCGACGACGATTTCTTCGGGGCCGGTGGTGACAGCATCACCGCGATCGGGGTGTGCGCCCGGCTGCGCGAGCGTGGGCTCGGCCTGGTTCCCCAGGAACTGCTGACCCGGCGCAGTCTCGGTGAGCTGGCCGCGTCGGCCGAAGCCGCCGACAGCACGGCGGTAGCGGCGCCCTCCGTATCCGTACCGGCCACCGCCTCGATCTCTCTTCCGGCCGATACCGCGGCGGCGCTGGCGGCGGCACACGGTCCGATCGCCAATGTGCTGCCCCTGTCCCCGCTGCAGGAGGGGCTGCTGTTCCACGCACTACGGGACGGGGCGGCCGACGTCTACACCCTCACGGCCCGTTTCGAACTGTCCGGCCCGGTGGACCCGGATCGCCTGGCGGCCGCCTACACGGCGGTACTGCGCCGGCATCCGAATCTCGGAGCGGCGTTCCACTACGATCGGGCCGACCAGCCGGTTCAGGTGATCCCACGGGAACCGCGGGTGGCCTGGCGGGTAGCCGACCTCCGCGACCGGACCCCGGCTGCCGCGACCGCCGAGGCCCTGGAACTGGAAACCCATGCGGGGGCACAACCTTTCGATATCGGCGAGCCACCACTGCTGCGCGCCGTGCTGATCCGGCTCTCCGATTCGGCGCACCGGCTCGTACTCACCGCCCATCATCTGCTGGCCGACGGCTGGTCGGTGCCGATCCTGCTACGCGAGATACTGGCCCTCTACCACGGGGAGCGGCTCGCCGAACCCGGTTACTACGGCACCTATCTGGCCTGGATAGCCGGCCGCGACAGCGCGGCGGCGGCCCGGCGCTGGGGGGAATACCTGGCGGGACTGGAAGCGCCGAGCCTGGTCGGGGCGCCCGGCCCGCGGTCGGCGGCGGTCGGGCTGCGGGTTCCGCTCACCGAGGAGACCGCGAGCGAACTGGAAAAGTTCGGCCGCTCCCACGGTTTGACGATGAACACGCTGCTGCAGGGCGCGTGGTCGATGGTGCTGGCCGAACAGCTCGGCCGGACCGATGTGGTGTTCGGTGCCGTGGTCTCGGGCCGGCCCGCCGATCTGCCCGGGGTCGGCGGGATGGTGGGTCTGTTCAGCAACACCATCCCGGTGCGGATGACACTGGATACCGCTCGCCCGATGGCCGAACAGCTCGCCGAATTCCAGCGGACCACGCTCGATCTGCAGAATCGAGGCCATCTCGGCCTGGCCACCGTGGAACGGACGGTGGGCACCGGGCGGCTCTTCGACACCCTCGTCGTCTACGAGAACTTCCCCCGGACCGGTGTGGGGCCCAAGGACGCGCACGAGATCGGCGTGACGGACGTCGCCGTGCACAGCCGCACCCATTATCCGGTGACCGTGACGGCGCTGCCCGGTGACTCCTTCCGGCTGATGCTGCACTACGCGCCGGGCGCGGTCGGGGCAGCGTCCGCCCAGCGGATGGCCGCCCGCCTCGCGACCGTGCTCACCGCACTGGTGGGCGATCCGGATGCCGCGGCCGGCGCCGTACTCGACAGCACACGCCACCCCGGCAGCCACGGCGCAACGCTGGCCACCTGGTCGGCGGCCGTCGCGATCGACCCCGATGCCCCCGCGCTCACCGCCGAGGGCACCACGATCGATCATCGCGAATTCGACGGGCGAGCCAACCGTCTGGCCCGCCTGCTGGTGTCCCGAGGAATCGGCCCCGAGACGGTCGTGGTGGTCGCGATGCCACGCTGCCCCGAGGCGGTGATCGCCGCGCACGCCATCAGCCGGGCCGGTGGCGTCTATCTCCCGGTGGATCCCGGGCAGCCCGCCGAACGCCTCGACACCATCCTCGTCACCGCCGTGCCGGCCCTGGTGCTGACCACGGCCGCCGCGAGCTTCCACACCGGGCGGGCGCCCGTGATCGCCACCGATACGCTCGATCTCACCGGTTTCGCCGCCACCGCGGTCACCGATGCCGAGCGCCTGGCCCCGCTGCGCCCGGACAACACCGCCTACCTGCTCTTCACCTCGGGGTCCACCGGAGTGCCCAAGGGGGTCGCGGTCGCGCACGCGGCCATCGTGAACACCTTTGCCTGGCTGCAGGAACAGCACCGGTTCGGGGTGGGGGACACCGTGCTGTACCGCACCCCGGCGACCTTCGACGCATCCCTGCTGGAGATCTACCTACCGCTGCTGGTGGGCGCCCGAGTCGTGCTGGCGCGGCCGAACGGCCAGCGCGACCCCTACTATCAGGCGCGGCTGATGGCCGACGAGGGCGTCACCGCCGTCCAGATGACTTCCTCGATGCTCACCACCATGGCCGAGGAAAGCGATCTCACCGGGTGTTCGGCGCTGCGCTGTGTGTTCACCGGCGGGGAACCGCTGCCGCCGGCCACCGCGCGGACCTTCCGGGAAATGACCGGGGCCGTGGTGAACAACCTCTACGGGCCCACCGAGGCCGCGGTCTGCATCACCTATCACGTCACCGACGACACCGATGTGGAGACGGTCCCGATCGGCCGGCCCCCCGGCGGCGTGGGTGTGCGGGTACTCGACGGGCGGTTGCGGCCGGTTCCTTTCGGGGTCGTCGGTGAGCTCTACCTGACCGGGGCGCAGCTCGCCCGCGGCTACCTGCACCGGCCCGCGCGTACCGCGCACACCTTCGTCGCCGACCCCGGGGGCCGCGGCGAACGGATGTACCGCACCGGTGATCTGGTGCGCTGGGGTGCCAACGGTGAACTCGAGTACCTCGGCCGCACCGACAGCCAGGTCAAATTACGTGGGCAGCGTATCGAACTCGGCGATATCGAAGCCGCGGTACTGCGCCGGCCCGAGATCGCCCAGGCCGCGGTGATCCTGCGCGAGGACACTCCCGGCGACCAGCGGCTGGTGGCCTATCTGCGGGCGCGTTCGGGTGCGATCGTGGATACCGGCGCGGTCCGCGCCACGCTGCGTGAGACGTTGCCCGCCTACATGATTCCCGCGGCATTCGTGGAACTCGACGAGATCCCGATGACATCGAGCGACAAACTGGATCGCACGGCGCTGCCGGTGCCGGGGTATCCGGTCGAGGCCGCGGCCGTCCCGGCCCCCGCCGGGCGTCCGGCGCCGACGCACGTGGCCGCAGCGGTGACCGAGGCGATGGCCGCGGTGCTCGGTGTCGCCGCGATCGGGCCGGACGACGATTTCTTCGCCGCCGGTGGGCATTCGCTCACCGCGGTACGCCTGGTGGGGCGGCTGCGCCGGGCCGGGTACGAGGTGGTGGTCGACGACGTTTTCGAGGCACCGACCGCGCGAGCCCTCACAGCGCGGATCCGACGGGTGCCGCTGTCCGGCGAGAACATCTCCGGTATCGAGCTTTCCGTGGCCGGCGCGGTGCCGGAGGAGATCGCCATGCTGGGCCGGCGCCTGGATCCCGTGTTGCCCCTGCGCTCCGGCGGTACGGCCGAGCCACTGTTCTGCGTGCATCCGGTGGGGGGAACCGCCTGGCAGTTCGCCCCGCTGGCCCGGCGGCTGCGTGCCGACCGGCCACTGGTCGGATTGCAGCTGCCCGCCCTGCGCGGCGCGGCTTCCGGGGCCACGACCATCGACGAACTCGCCGTGCGGTACCTGGCCACGATCCGGGAGATCCAGCCCGAGGGCCCGTACCATCTGCTGGGCTATTCCCTCGGCGGCAATATCGCCCACGCGCTGGCGGCGGCGCTCGCCGCCGGCGGCGCGGAGGTCGCCTTCGTGGGTCTGGTCGATTCGCATCCGCTGTCCGGCCTCGCCGGGCCGGCGACGCAGGCGCTGGCCGATCCCGGCCGCCTCGAGGCGCTGCTCCCGGAGCTGCCCGAGGACACCCCGGATCTCGCGGCCCGTATCCGGGCCGCGGCGACCGAACTCCTGCGGATGGTCCCGGTTTCCGCGGCGCCGCGATACGACGGGCCCATGGCCCTGTACGCGGCGGACCCCGGCGCTGCCGACGATACGGCGCGAGTGACGGCCCAGCTGTCCGGATGGCGTGCCGACGGAGCGCGGGTCATCACCCGCAGGCTGCCGTACACCCATTTCGGCATCGTGTCGGAACAGGGGTGGGCGGAGGTCGCGGCGCTACTCGATACCGAACCGGCCCTGCGGACATGACCGTGCGAGCCGGTCCCGCCCCTTCGCCGCGGCCTCGTCCGGTGCCCGGCGGTTCGAGAAAGAAAGTGGAACACCTATGTCGCTGTTATCCCCCAGCCGCTTCGCGGTCCGGCTCCGTGCCGTAGCCGGATTGTTCGTCGCGGCCGCCGTGGTGGTCGCGGGCACCGGATGCGGCTCGGGTGCCGGACCCGCCGCCGGTTCCGATACCCGCCCGGTACAGACCGACCGCGGCACGGTCGAGGTCCCCGCCGATCCGCAGCGCGTCGTGGTGCTCAACGGGGCGCTCGCCGGCTACCTCTACGACCTGGACGTTCCGGTGGCCGCGGCCGATCCGCGAGTGCTCGGGGTCAGTGGCCGCAGCGCCGACTTCCCCCAGGCGTGGGCGGCGGACGCGCAGGAGCAGGGCACACAGGTGGTGCCGGTCGGGCAGAGTGTGAATCTGGAGTTCATCGCCTCGGTGCGACCCGATCTGATCATCGGCGGCGGTCAGGGATTCACCGCGAAACAGTCGGTGGACGCCTACGATCAGCTCAGCGCCATCGCGCCCACGGTCCTGGTGCCCGCCGGCACCACCGGCTGGCAGGACCAGCTGAAGCTGCTCGCCGATGTGGTGAACCGCGGCGACGACGTGGCCGAGCTGGTCACCGCCTACGAGAACCGGGTGAAGCAGGTCGCGGCCGAGATCCGGGTGCCGGAGCAGAAGGTCGGCTACTTCCAGTCCGCCGCGGACAACCGGCCCAAGATGATCCTGCCCGATGCGGCCCTGCCGACGCTGCTGGCCGAGCTGGGTTTCCGGGCCGACGATCAGGTGCTGGCCAAAGCCGGTGCCCCCGAGGTCGACCCCTCCGCCGACTGGTTCGGTTTCAGTCCTGAACTGCTGACCGAGGTGGTGGACGCGCCGGTGCTGTTCGTGGTGCCGCTCAGCGGCGCCAAGAGCGCGGCCGAGCTCGCGAAGGATCCGATGTACGCCCAGTTGCCCGCGTTCGAGGGCAAGAAGGTCTACGAACTGCCGGCCACCAGCTACCGGCCGGACTATCGCGGTGTCATGCACACCCTCGACCTGATCGCGGAGCAGTTCAAGTGAAAGCCCCCGCCGGCCTCCTGATCGATACCTCTCCGTTGCGGGAGAGCCGGCGGTTCCGCTGTGCCTTCGGCGCGCGGCTGGTCTCGGTTCTCGGCATCGGTCTGCTGATGGTGGCTCTGCCGGTGCAGGTCTACGAGCTCACCGGTTCGAGCCTGCACGTCGCCGGGGTGTCCACGACAATGGCGGTGGCGCTGTTCGCCGGCAGTCTCGGCGGCGGGGTCGTCGCGGATCGCTACGACCGGCGCACGGTGATGCAGTGGTCCCGCACGGCGGCGGGCCTGGCGTTCCTGGCCCTCGGTGGCAATGCGCTGTTACCCGATCCGGAGCTCGCGGTGATCTACGCCGCGGCCACGGTGGACGGGCTGGCCGGTGGGGTCAGCGGTTCGGCGATGATGGCCCTGGTGCCGATGCTGGTGGGCCGGGAGAAGATCGCCGCGGCCGGTGCCCTGACCACACTCACCTCGGATCTGGGCACCATGATCACCCCCGCTGTCGCCGGTGTGCTCATCGCCCGGATCGGCGTCTCTTTCGCCTTCTTCGCCGCCGCGGCGGCGACGGTGGGCACCGTGGCGCTGATCCGGGCGATCGGGTCGGCGCCGCCGCCGGCCCGGGAGATCCGTAATCCGCTGGTCGAATTGGGTAGGGGTATCGGATTCGCGGTGCGGCACCGTATCATTCGCGCGGTGCTGGTGAGCGGTCTGCTCGCCATGCTGGTGAGCGGGCCCCTGGTGTTGCTGCCCGCCTTCGCCGACCGCGCACTCGCGGCCGGCCCGGCGACGCTGGGCCTGCTCTATGCCGCGCCGGGTGCGGGCGCCGTACTGGGATCGCTGACCAGCGGGTGGGTCGGTCGCGCGCAGCGTAACGGGGCGGTGCTGCTGGTATCGCTGGCGCTCATGCCGCTCGGGGTGATCATGGCGGGTCTCTGGCCGCAGGCCGCGTGGAGTTTCCTCGGGCTCGCCGCCTTCGGGGCGGCCCGGGCGGTGAACAACATCCTGCGCTACGCCGTTCTGCAACAGCAATCACCGGAGGATATGCGCGGCCGGATGTCGGGCCTGCTGCTGGTGCAGTCGGTGACGGGGACGGCACTCGGGTCCATGGCCGCCGGCGTGGTCGGCGGTCTCGTGGAGCCGGGGACCGCCCTGGTCGTCTACGGGGCCGCGGTGCTGGGGCTCTTCGTACTGGCGCTGGTGCTGGTGGCACCGCTGTTCCGGCTCACCGCGGACACCGGCCGGCCCGCCGCCCCGGTGCCGGTACCGGAGGTTCGGCCGCCGGTGCCGGAAACCGGGGCCACCGGGATCGTGGACAAGGGAAAGGACGGTATGTGATGGATCGTGGGGCCTACCGTGAGCGGATCGCCGAGGTACTGGCCGGTGCGCACGGGGCGAAGGTCGGGTATCCGATCGGATTGCGGGAGCTGGAGGTGATCCGCACCGCACGAATCGGTTCCGGCCTGCTCCGGATCACCTTCGGCGGGCCGGAGCTGGACGGATTCCACAGCTGTGTTCCGGACGAACACGTGCGGCTGGTGTTCCCGGATACCGACGGCACGCTACGGCTACCGGTGCGTGACGGGCTGTCTCTGGAATGGCCCGCGCCACGCCCGGTTTCGCGGGAATACACGGTGCGCCGCTACGACGCGGCGGCCGGGGAACTCGATATCGATTTCGCGTTGCACCCCGGTGGCCTGGCCTCGGACTGGGCGCTGGAAGCGCGTCCGGGAACGCGGATCCACATCGCCGGTCCGCCCGGGGGCGTGGTGGTGCCCACCAGCTACGACAACTACCTGTTCGCCGGCGATATCACTGCGCTGCCGGCGATAGCGCGCTGGCTGGAGTGGCTACCGCGGACGGCTACGGGCTGGGCGCTCGTCGAGGTCGCCGACGCGAGCCAGGAGATCGGACTGGACGCACCGGCCGGGGTCGAGGTGCGGTGGCTGCACCGGGGTGATGCGGCGCCGGGTACCGGCGATGCGCTGGAGAAGGCCGTCCGCTCGGTCACTGTGCCCGCCGGGCAGAACGTCTACGTATGGATCGCCGGTGAAGCCGGGCAGCTGCGCCCGATCCGTAAATGGGTGCGCGGCGAACTCGGTATCGGGCCGAAGGACTGCCTGATCGCGGGCTACTGGAAACGAGGGGTCGCGGATTTCGACCGCGAGGAATGAGGAGAACACAGCGATGACGAAGGACGGAACGGCAGTGGCCGATCGCGCGCATTTCATCCGTGATGTGGCCGATGCGCTGGGCGTGGCGCCGGAGGAACTGTCCACCGATACCAATCTGCTCGACGCGGGACTGGATTCGGTACGCATCATGCAGTTGGTGGAGAAGTGGCGGTCCGAAGGGCACGAGACCGTGGACCCGCTGATGCTCGCCGGAGATCCGGTCCTGGACTCCTGGCTGGAGGTATTGTGCCCGTGACCGGGCACCGCGAACCGCGCATGTGGCGCGGTTCGCGGTACCGGGGGTCATCCGGTCCGGTGCCGCTCGGCGAGCAGGCGCCGCAGCTCCCGGCGGCTGGTCTTGCCGACCCCTGTTTCGGGGAATTCCGCGACGGTGACCACCGTGTCCGGCATCTTCCAGGCCGCGATACCGCGCTCCCGGACGAAGGTGCGCACCGTGGTCGGCGTGGGTGGGGCCGCCGGGTCGGCGGGCTGGACGAAGGCACAGATACGCTGGCCGAGAACCGGGTCGGGGGTTCCGACGATCACCGCGTCCCGGATGCCGGGGTGTGCCAGCAGGTGGGCCTCGAGTTCTTCGGCCGAAACCTTTTCCCCGCCGCGGTTGACCCAGTCACCGGCCCGGCCCTTCACCACCAGGTTCCCGTCCGGCCGCATCGCGACGATATCGCCGGTGCGGTACCAACCGTCGTCGGTGAAGCTGCGGGCGTCGGCCTCGGGGTTGTCGTAGTAGCCGCGAATCGTATAGGGCCCCTGAGTCAGCAGATTCCCGTCGGCGCCCGGGGCCACCTCGGCACCGGTATCGTCGACGATCTTGATCCGGTCGGCCTCCGACATCGGACGGCCCTGGGTGCCCACCACCACATCGATCGGATCGTCGAGCCGGGTATAGCAGACCAGGCCCTCGGCCATACCGAAAACCTGCTGCAGTGTCGCACCGAGCGCGGGGCCGACGCGCCGGGCCAGTTCGTCGGGGCAGCGGGCGCCGCCCACCTGGATCACTCGCAGACTGGACAGATCAGGCAGGTCGCCGCCTTTTTCGGCCCGCTCCACCCACAACCGGGCCAGCGGGGGGACCAGTCCGGTGATGGTGACGCCGAAGCGTTCCACCGCCGCGAACGCGGTCGAGGGGGTGGGATCGGGGGTCATCGCCACCGTGCCGCCTGCGTAGAGCGCGCCGAGGATTCCCGGGGAACTCATCGGGAAGTTGTGCGCGACGGGCAGTGCCGCGAGGTAGACGGTATCCGGGCCGAGACCGGTGATCTCGGCGCTGCGCCGCACGCTGTAGAGGTAGTCGTCGTGGGTGCGGGGGATGAGCTTGGGGATTCCGGTGCTGCCGCCGGAGAGCTGCAGGAACGCCACCTCTCCGGCGTCGGGGGCGGGCAGTCGACCGGGTTCGTCGCGGAAATCGGCGAGGTCGGCCGCGCCATCGGCGAAGATACGGTCGGTCTCGTCGGTGACGAGCAGGACGTGGCGCAGGCTGTCGACCCGGGTGCGCACCGTATCCGCCAGTGCCGCATAGTCGAAGCGTTGATGCCGGTCGCAGGTGATCATGGCCACCGCCCGGCTCGCGGTGGCGATCGGTACCAGTTCGGCCTCCCGGTGGGCGGGCAGGCAGAACACCGGCAGTGCCCCGATCCGGAACAGCGCGAAGATCACTTCGACGAATTCGGCGCGGTTGGGCAGCTGGACCAAGACGCGATCGTGGCGCTGGATCCCCAACCGGATCAGTCCGGTGGCCAGCGACCGGGAGCGGTGGTCGAGTTCGGCGTAGGTCCAGCGGTGTGCCGCGTCGACGACGGCGATCGCCTCGGGGACCGCCGCGGTGCGGTCGGTCAGCAGGTCACCGAATGTCTTGCCGATCCAATAGTTTTCGCTACGATACCGGGCTATCTGATCCGGCGGCCACGGGGTGAAACCGGGGAGAGCGGGCGATGACATGTGGCACCTCTTTCCGATCGGCGATCTTGTTCGATGTCACACCGGGGCGCTGGTCTTACGGTGTAACTTCAGGTTAGGCTAACCTAATGATCGCGAACCAGTGGGGCGCAAGTCTCCTCGTCACGGGGGCTGCCGGGGGTATCGGAGCTGCAGTCGCCGCGGACCTCGCCGGTGATTACGCGAGTATCGCGCTGTGGGACCGGGCCCCGCGGGTGCGGGAGGTCGCCGACCGGCTCGGTAGGCAGCACGAGAACAGCACTGTCGAAGCCACCGAGGTCGATATCAGTGATCCGGAGGCGGTTTCCGCGGCATTCGATCACGTACTCGCCGCCCACGGCACCCCTCGTGTCGTCGTCCATGCCGCCGGTGCCATGATCGGCGGATCCGCATTGGACACATCGCCGGAGGAGTGGCAGCGGTGCGTCGCGGTCAACGCGGGTGGCGCCGTGTACGTGGCCCAGCGCGCGGCTCGCGAAATGGTTGCCGCCGGAGGCGGTTCCATCGTGGTCGTCGCCTCCAACTCCGCCACCACCCCCCGTGTGGGCCTGGCGGCCTACGGCGCCGCGAAAGCCGCCGCCGCCGCCTTCACCCGCTCACTGGCGCTGCAGGTCGCGCCGCACGGGGTGCGGGTCAACCTGGTGTCGCCGGGGTCGACCGACACCCCCATGCTGCGCGGAATGTACTCGGACTCCGATGCCCACGGACTCGGCGAGGCCGCGCGGGCGAGTCTGCTCGACGGCGATCCGGAGAACTACCGGCTGGGTATCCCGCTACGCCGGATCGCCGATCCGGCCGATATCGCCGCCGCGGTCCGCTTCCTGGTTTCCGATGCCGCGCGCCACATCACCATGCACGACCTCCGGGTCGACGGCGGCGCGACGCTGGATATGTGACACGAGAGGATGATCACCATCAACGCCGAGCATTCCGCCGAGATCGCGGACCCAGCCTTTGTCCTGTCCCGGCCGCAACGCACCGTGACCGCGTCGGCCGGAGATCGTGTCTTCCACAGCGCCGCCGATGCCGTAGCGCAACTACGCGCCCGTAAGGTGACCCATATCGTCGGTGCGCTGCCCTTCGCCCCCGATGCGCGCGCCGCATTGTGGGCGCCGGAAGCGGTATCGGTGACCGAGGGCCGCCGCCCGTCGCGCCCGGTGCGTACCCCCGCTATCGCGGTCACCGAGAACCTGCCCGAACCCGAGGAGCACATGCGGCGCGTGGCCGCCGCGGTACGCCTCCTCGCCGATCCCGCGCATCCCCTCCGGAAAGTGGTGCTGGCCCGGGCGCTCCGGGCGCGCGCCGAGTGCCGTGTGCGAGCGCTGGACCTGCTGGACCTGCTGGTCTCCACCGACCCCGCGGGTAACGGCTATCTGGTGGATCTCTCCGCCGCGGGCGGTGTTCACCGGGGCCACCACCTGGTGGGCTCCAGCCCGGAAATCCTGGTGCGGCGCCTGGGTACGGAGGTGACCAGCCATCCGCTGGCCGGGTCGGCACGCCGGATCGCCGACGACCCCGTGGCCGATCGCATCGCCGCCGAAAAACTGCTCGGTTCGGCGAAGGACCAGCACGAACACGGTTACGTGGTCGATCATGTCGCCGCGGTGCTGCGCGACCGGTGCGTCGATGTGCGCATGCCCACGCGCCCGGACCTCACCGAGACCCCCGCCATGTGGCATCTCGGTACCGCACTCGCCGCGACGGTCGCCGCGGAGGGCCCCTCGGCCCTGGAATTGGCCGCGGCGCTGCATCCCACGCCCGCCATCTGCGGCACCCCCACCGCGGCCGCGGCGCGGTTGATCGCTGAGCTCGAGGGCGAGCGCGGCTTCTACGCCGGCGCTGTCGGGTGGTGCGATGCCGAGGGGAACGGCGAATGGATGGTCAGCATCCGTTGCGCTGAACTGGCCGCCGACAACCGGACACTGCTGGCGTACGCGGGCGGCGGCATCGTCGCGGAATCCGATCCCGAGGACGAACTCGCCGAGACCACCGGCAAGCTCGCCCGGGTCCTCGAACCGCTGGGCGTGACCGGACATCCCACCCCCGTGTCCTGATCAGCGATTTCCCACTACCGCGCCCGCCCACAGCCTGTAAAACCCGCGGGTCACAACAGACGAGGAGTTCCGGCCGATGCCCATGCAGCCGATCGCACCCTATGCGATGCCGTCCCTGGACGAGGAGATCACCAACCGGGTCTCCTGGAAACTCGATCCCGACAGATGTGCCCTGCTGATCCATGACATGCAGAACTATTTCCTGACGGCCTATCAGCTCGACCGCGATCCGGCCCGCACCATGATCGCCAATATCGCCCGGCTCCGCGCGCGTTGCCACGAACTGGGCATACCGGTGGTCTACAGTATGCAGCCGGGTGATCAGCATCCTTATCGGCGTGGGCTGCTCGCCGATTTCTGGGGTACCGGAATGTCGGACGGCCCCGATACCGAGGTCATCGCCGAATTGACACCCGCCGAGCAGGATATACGGGTCACCAAGTGGCGCTATTCGGCGTTTCAGCGCACCGATCTGCGGCAGCTGCTCGGATACCGTAACCGGGATCAACTCGTGGTCACCGGTGTCTACGCCCATATGGGCTGCATGCTCAGCGCCGCCGAGGCGTTCATGAACGATATCCACGCGTTCCTGGCTCACGATGCCGTCGCGGACCTCAGTCGGGAAGAGCATGTGATCGCGCTGAAATACACCGCCCGCCGCTGCGGGATGGTGCTCGGCACCGAAGAGATACTGGCGCAGTTGCGGCCCGCGGTGGTGCATTCGGGGGCCTGACCCGGCGGCCGGTGCCCCAAAGCCGCGCGGCGGTGCGAATCGCCGGCCGTTCGCGGCACCTCTGCGGACCCATCGAATTAGAACGTGTTGTAATTCTGGGACGGGTTCGCGTGAGAGGAGTCGCTACCGTGTTCGCGTTCTTCACCAGGGAGGGTGAGCAGTATCTGCCCACCCGGATAGCCATGTCGAGTTGGAGCCCCACCCAGGTGGGCGGGCCCGCGGTCTGCGGCCTGCTGGCGCGCGAACTGGAAACTCTTTGCCCTGGAGACGAATTCGTACCGTCACGGCTGACCGTCGACCTCTTCCGTCCGGTCGTCGACGAACCCGCCACCCTGCGCAGTACGGTCGTGCGGGAAGGGAAACGGATCTGCGTGGCCGACGCGGAACTGCTGCAGCGAGGGGAGGTACGCGCCCGGGCGACCGTGGTCTACCTGCGCACCGGCGATATCCCCGAGGGCGAACTCTGGCAGCCCGATCGCGAACTACCGGTCCCCGAGACCCCGGATGCCTCGGAAGCGGGCGCGCGTCCGCTGTTCAAGAACGGGAACGGCGCGTGGACCCGCGATTTCGCCGCCTCCCAGAACGCCGAGCGCAAGGCGATCTGGCAGAACATGCTGCCGGTGGTCGCGGGGGAGCCGGTCACCCCCTTCCAACGGGTCGGAATGGCCGGTGACGCCGCCAGTTTCATGTGCCACTGGGGGAGCGCGGGCATCGGTTACATCAACGCGGACATGACCCTGGCCCTGGCCCGGCTCCCCATCGGGCCGGGCATCGGTGTCCTGGCGCAGGACCAGGTCGCGGTCGCGGGTATCTCGGTCGGCACGGTCACGCTGTACGACCGGAGCGGTCCGCTCGGTACCGCTGTGGTGACCGCGGTCTCCAATACGCGGCGGCAGGTCGATATGCGGCGGTTCTGAACGGCGCGGCGGCTCAGCGCCGGGATTCGGTGCGCGAGGGCCGAGGCCACGGACGTGCCTCCCGGGCCTCGATCTCGGTGTTGAACCGTGCGAGGTAGGAGGCGAAGGTGCGCACGTCCTCCTCGCTCCAGTCGCGGAGCAGCCGGTCGAGGGCATTGATGTTGTAGTCCCGATCGGCGCGGACGCGGCGTTCGCCCTCCTCGGTGATCCGGAATTTGCGGGCCACCCCGCCGTCCGGATCGGGTATGCGTTCGACCAGACCGCCCTTCAGCATGGCCGCCGTCTGCCGGTGCACGGTGGAATTGTCCAGGCCGAAGGCTTCGCTGAGCTCACCGATGGACATGGGGCCCTCCATCCGCAGCCGCCGCAGCACCAGATAGGCGCTGCGCTCCAGATGATCGGGGCGGCGCAGATGGGTGTTGATGCTGTGCCGCCCCAGCAGCATGGTTTCGAATTCGATCAGATGGGTCGGTTTGTCCATGGCGGGTGTCCTGCTCGTTCGCGGCGGCCGTAGCGGCTCGGAGGCGTCCCACCGGTCGTCGTACCATGCGGCCGGGAGTGTGTTGCATCCTGCATACGCTGTGTATGGTGCGAATTATATGGAGGTCGCATCGCCCGGGCGATCAGGCCGGACCCGGACTCGTCCGGGCGGCGGTCCGGTCCCGGCGCGCACGGCGTTCCACGAAGAACCGCGCCGCACGGGCCACCGCCTCCAGTACGGGTTCGGGTTCCCAGCCGAGTTCGCGTTCGGCTTTGCCGTGGTCCATCCGGGACATGACATGCATCAGGTTCACCGAGGTCACCGTGAACCGGCTGTCCCGGCCGCGTAGCCGGGCGGCGGTGGCGGTGAGCGCCGCCGCCGGATAGAGCAGGGGCAGGGGGATCGCCGCGCGCGGTGGTTCCCGGCCGGCCGCACGCGCGGCGGTGGTGAGCAGTTCCGCGCTGGTGAGGTAGCGTTCCGCGACGATATAGCGCTCACCGAGGCGACCTGCGGTCCCCGCGAGTATCAGCGCGCGTGCCGCGTCCTCGACACCCACCGATTCCGCCCCGGTACCCGCGAACCGGAACGGCAGGCGGCCGAGTGCGGCCGCGGCCACGAAAGAACCGTGCGGTGTGGGTTGCAGATCGCCCGGACCGTAGGTGTTCGCGACACACAGCGCCACCGCCGGTAGCGCGCGCTCGGCCGCGTAGCGCAGTACCAGGTTCTCGGCCGCCACCCGGGAGCGTACATACGGTCCGCCCAGGTGGCCCCAGTCGAAAGGTGTGGACTCGTCGACCACGGCGCCCGGACGCCGGCCGATGGTGGCGGCCGAACTGGTGAAGACGAAACGGTGGGGGCCGGCGGCACACGCGGCGTCCAGCACATGGCGCAATCCGGCCACATTGGTGCGGAACAGGGGTTCGGGATCGCGCAGCCAGGCCCGGGTGTCCACGGCGCAGTGATAGATCACGGCGCAGTCGCGCATGGCCTCGCGCAGCGCCGTGTCGTCGAAGAGATCGCCGTAACGGATCTCCACCGGGAGATCGGCGATGGCGCGCAGATCGCTGGTGGGGCGCACCAGGGCGCGGACGTGGGCGCCGTCGGCCACCAGCAGGCGGGTGAGATGCGAGCCGAGAAACCCCGACGCGCCGATCACCAGTACCACCGGATCCGCCATGCTCCCGGCCTCCTGTCCGCGCGTGGTAGCCGAAGTCCGGCTACGAGTTTCGCAAGACCGGAGTGAGTCCGTACAGGAAACCGAACAATTGGCCGGACAATGCTATGGACTTCTGTCCGATAAGTGGTTGTCCCACCTCCGGCCCAGGTCACCGCGGTCTCCCGGAACGTGACGCGCGACCCTTCCGCCCCGGCCCGGCGTGTCGCGCGGTGCCGGTGCGGGTACCGTTTTTCCCGGTACATCCCGTTCGGCCACGCGCGTTCGCGGTCCGTCGAGAGGTCGATTATCAGCTGGTCCTCATGGTGCGCGCGGTGTGGCGCCGGACGCACAGTGCGATCTGAAAGGACTCGTCCATGGTGATCGACACCGGCGGAAAACCCGCTACGCAAGACAGCGGCTTGCCGGGCTCGCCCGGAGGCAGACCGGCTCGGCCCGGCCTCGACCGGGCGATATTCGGTATCACTTCGATCGGTGCGGTGGCCTTCGTACTGTGGGGAATCATCGACAAGGACGGCCTGGCCACGGTGGCCTCGAAGGCGCAGTCCTGGGTGATCACCAATACCGGCTGGCTGTTCGTACTGGTCGCCACCTCGTTCGTGGTGTACGTGGTGTGGCTGGCCCTCAGCCGCTACGGCAAGATCCCGCTCGGCGCGGACGACGAGAAACCGGAATTCCGGACCGTCTCCTGGATCGCCATGATGTTCAGCGCCGGGATGGGGATCGGCCTCATGTTCTGGGGCGTGGCCGAGCCGCTGACACATTTCACCGCACCGCCGCCGGGTACCGCCGCCGCCGGAAGCCCCCAGGCGAGCGAGGTCGCGCTGGCCACCACACTGTTCCACTGGACGCTGCACCCATGGGCGATCTACGCCGTGGCGGGCCTGGCCATCGCCTACGGCACCTTCCGTCGTGGACGGTCCCAGCTGTTCTCCTCGGTGTTCCGCCCGCTGCTGGGCCGCCACGCGGCGGGCCCGGGTGGTAAGGCGATCGATATGATGGCGATATTCGCCACGCTGTTCGGGTCGGCGGCCTCGCTGGGACTCGGCGCCCTGCAGATCGGGGCCGGGTTCGAGTTCAACGGCTGGGTGGACGCCATCGGCAAAGTCGGCCTGGTACTGGTGATCACCGGGCTCACCTTCGCGTTCGTGCTGTCGGCGGTATCCGGGGTGGCGCGCGGAATCCAGTGGTTGTCGAATATCAACATGGTGCTGGCGGTGGTTCTGGCGCTTTTCGTTTTCATCGCCGGACCCACCCTGTTCATGCTGAATTTCCTGCCCACCGCGATCGGCGACTATATCGCCGATCTGCCGACCATGGCCTCGCGTACCGGGATAGCCGGCGGTGCGGAGATGGAGGCCTGGTTGTCGAGCTGGACCATCTTCTACTGGGCGTGGTGGATCTCCTGGACCCCCTTCGTCGGCATGTTCATCGCGCGGATCAGCCGGGGCCGCACCATCCGGCAGTTCGTCGCGGGGGTACTGCTGGTCCCCAGCCTGGTGAGCCTGGTCTGGTTCGTGGTCTTCGGTGGGGCGGCCATCCGGCAGCAGAGCGAAGCCCACGATCTCACCGAGGCCGACGGCAGTGTGAACCCCGATTTCGCGTTGTTCCATCTTCTCGCCGACTACCCGATCGCCGCGATCACGACCGTGCTGGTGATGATCCTGGTGGGTATCTTCTTCGTCTCCGGCGCGGATGCGGCGTCGATCGTCATGGGCACGCTGTCCGAGCGGGGGAGTATCGAGCCCTCGCGGCTCACCGTCATCTTCTGGGGCACCGCCACCGGCGCGGTGGCGGCGATCATGCTGGTGATCGCCGATTCGGATGATCTGGGGGGTGCGCTGACCGGGCTGCAGGCGCTCACCACCGTGGTCGCGCTCCCGTTCATGATCGTCATGGTGATGATGTGCGTTTCGCTCTACCGCGATGTGCGCGGCGATCCCATCATCGTGCGGGCCGATCTCGGCGTCGAGCTGGTGGAAGGGGCCGTCCTGCAGGGCGTGGCGCGGCACGAGGGCGAATTCGAATTGGTCACCTCGCCGATCGAACCGGCCGGGGACGAACCGGTCGATCGCCTCTGACGTTCGGTGCGTCGGTTCCGGCCGGGATGTCCCGCGCCGGGGCCGGTGTGCTCCGGTGGCCGGGCGAGTGCGGTCCGGTGGGGCGCCGGCCGCGAGCTTCCTCCGCGAGAACAGTGTGGCGGAGGCGAGCCGGTCAGTGCCGGGGGCCGCGGAAATCGAGGCAGGCGCGGCCCGATGCCGGTGCGGGCCGGACCCGGGGCGCGGTGTTCTGGGTGGCCTCGATGTAGATGCTCAGGCCCGTGCCGATCTTGCCGGCCAGGGCTTCGAGCTGGTCGGGTGAAAGGATCTCGCCGAATGCCGCCGCGGCGAGGAGACGTTCCCGTACCTGCTCGAGATTGAGCCGGGCGAACGGGAGGGGGGCGAGTTCGGGCATGCGGTTACCGTACCCGAATTCGAACATATTTTCGATAGGTGGCGACAGCGTTATTCGGCCTCGCGCTGCCTACGGCTCGACGAGATCCGCGCGGCCGAAATCGCCGAGCAGCCGGACCGCGCCGGTTTCGGCTGCGCTACCGCGCCACACGAGAGGTCGTGGAACTCGGTGGCACTGGGGAACCCGGCTCCGAGCGTGTTCGGGTGGCGTCGGCCCCTGCGCTGCCGGCGATCCGGCGGCGGATCCGCACGAGGTGTGGCCACCGATACCCGCCCGCGGCGTGGATCCGGCTGCGGCGTGGTGGAACCGGGCGCGGCGACGCGCTCAGCCGATCACGGCGTTCATGATGGTGCCCGCGCTGGTGGCGACGACACCGCCGATCATGGCTCCGGCCACCATCTTCGGCGATTCGAGGCCTCCACCGGACCACTTCTCCCAGGCGAATCGCCCACCGGCGTAGATGATCGCGCAGATTCCGGCGAGCAGCACGAACCAGGTGAGATACCGGACCAGTTGCAGGAATTTGTCGGAGATGGGCGGCGCTTCGGGGGTGGGATTGCCGATTTGCGCCAGCGTATCGGTGACGGCGGCCAGTATCATCTCGCAGCTCACTTGAGTGTTCGGGGTGGGCGGGGACGCTAACGCATCGTAACCGCTCGCCGGGACGGTCGCAGTTGTCCCAGTTCGGGACAGGTATTCGGTCACCAGCGGTTATAGCGCGAAAGTCGCTGCGCGGCAAGAACTTGCGCCGGGGTGGCACCGGTCTGGATGATGGGAGCGGGGCCCGGCGCCCCGGACGAGATCGGCAAGGGAGCAGACGGTGAGCAGCATCGCGGCGTCGGTTGTGGACGCAGTAACGGTATACGCGCAGGTCAGCGATCCCACTCCGGAGGCACCGCCACTGGCGGATAAAATCATGCGGTTCGTCCGGTACGCCACCTGGCTGGCGATACTGTCCGGAACCATCAGCATCATCTACGCGGGCGGCCGATTCGCCTGGGAGAAGTGGTCGGGTAGCGGTCTGCAATCGCCGAAGATGGTTGCCGGAGCCATGATCGGCGGTGTCGTCGCCACCAGCGCGGGCACCATCATGAACACCGTTCTGGCCATCTGAGAAAACGGCCGCGCCGACCGTAGCGGCAACGATTCGGCTATCTTTGCGCGTATTCTGCCAGCAGTCCTTTCGACAGCGATGAGCAGGGAGAACGCCCATGCGCGAAGAGCCCGCCGGTGGCCGGGGCCAGGGAGCGGCAGCCGACCGTCTCCGGTTGACGCGCCGGTCGATGCTGGGGCTCGTCGCGGTAACCGGCCTGGCGGCCTGTGGCGGTGAGGAATCCGCCGACAGCGGGGTCCAGCCCTCCGGTACGCCCGACGCCCGGCGGGAGGTCGCCACCGAGGCATACATTTTCGGCTATCCGATGATCCTGATGGATACGGTTCGCCGCCGCTCGCTGCGCTACGCCTCGACCAACCGGTTCCTGCACACCACGGATATCCCGGCGGCGAGCCAGCGCACCGTGGTCCAGATCGATCTGGACACCCTGTACTCGGTCGGCTGGCTGGATCTGCGGGAAGAGCCGGTGCTGTTCGAAGTCCCCGAGATCGAGGACCGCTACTGGGTGATGCAGGTGCTGGACACCTGGTCCAATACGGTGTTCACACCGACCAGCGCGCAGCCGCTGGGCGAGCCCGGTAGTACGGCACCCTTCACCTACGCCGTCATCGGGCCCGGCTGGTCCGAGACCCTACCGCCGGGTGTGGTGGAGTTGCCGGTGCCCACCGCGGACGCCTGGCTGTACGGCCGTATCGAGGTACGTGGTCAGGCGGATGTACCGGCGGTGCGCGAAATCCAGAGCAGGTTACGGCTCGCGCCGCTGAGCGCGTGGAACACCGACGCCGCCGGTGAATCCGATTCCATCACGAACAACCAGGACTGGTCGGAATCGGCCGGCCTGAAAACGGTCGAGGAGATGTCCGCCCGGGATTTCTTCGAGCGTATGGGCGAGCTCATGGTGGACAATCCCGCCGCTCCCGACGACGATGCGGCGTTGCGGCGGTTCGCCACCATCGGGATCCGGCCCGGTGGATCACCCGAAGGGGTGAGTACCGGCGAACTCGATGCCGGTGCCGATGCGGCGAAACGCCGGATCGCCGCCTACGTGGACCCGGACTCCCGGCAGCGCAACGGCTGGGTGATCGCGACGAATATCGGCCGCTACGGGACCAACTACCTGCTGCGTGCCGCCACCGCCTACCGGGGGCTCGGGGCGAACCTGGCGAAGGTGGCGATGTATCCGATCCTGTTCGGCGAGGCCGACGAGGACGGCGCCTCGCTGGAGTTCACGCTGCGGTTCCCGCCCGGCGAGGAGCCGCCGGTGGGGGCTTTCTGGTCGCTCACCGCGTACGGTGCCGAGGGCTACCTGGTGCCGAATACGGCAGGTATTCAAACGGTGGGTCATCCCGTCTCCCCGCAGTTCGCTCCGGACGGCTCGCTGGAATTCGCGGTGCAGGCCGCCGACCCGGGGCCGGCGGTACCGCGCTCCAACTGGCTGCCGATCCCGGAGGAGGGGCAGTTCTTGCTGGTCATGCGTTTGTACGAACCGGATAAGCGAGTGCTGGACGGTCGCTGGGACCCGCCGCCGCTGGTACCGTGAGCGGGCGTCCGCGCACGCGCGCAACGCGCTCATCTCAGATATTGGCACCCTTGGCGCGATTACAGCCACGGCACAGGATCTGCAGGTTGGCGGCACTGGTGGCTCCGCCCCGGCTGAGTGGGATGATGTGGTCGAACTCGAGGTAGTGGGTCTCCCCGCATTCCACACAGCGGCCGCCGTCACGCTGCCACACCTGCGCCTTCACCTCCTGCGGGATACTGCGTGAATCACGCTGTCCCGGGGCCAGCACGAGCCGTTTGGCCACCCGTAGCGCCCCCTCCAGCGCGGCGGCCAGATAGGCGGGGTCGGCGACGGCGAAGGTGGCGCCCCCGCGGGCCGATGTGGCCGCGACCACGACGGTATCGCGTTCCGCCGACACCGAGACAATGCGCGACCACGGCATTTCCACACCGGCGCCGATACCGACGAAACGTAGTTTCTTGGTGCTCGCGATCAACCGGCCCTCGATATGCTTGGGCCCGCGCGCCAGTTCCCGGATCTGCGTCGCCTCGATATCCAGGTGGACGATTTCCTCGGCGTCCAGGTGCAGATCGGGCGTATGCACCGTCGGTAGATCGCCCTCACGCAGCCGGGAAAGCGCCCGCCCGCGCGCCATCCGGCCCCGGAGATCGTCGATCAGCGGACCGGAGAGCTGCAGTTCGGTGATCGCGTGCTCGACCTCGTCGTATTCCTCGGCCGAGATCTGCCCGTCGGCGAAGGCGAACGCCACCCGGCGCTCCACGTACTGCAATGCCAGCGGACGCAGTGCGGTGCGCGCCGTCGCGGCGTCGATCCGCTGATAGCGCAGGGAGGCCCACAGCTCCTCCCATTCCGGCCCGTGTGGTCCGGCCGCGAAGAGTACGCGGGCGGCGCGGGTATGCCAGTGGGTGAGGAATTCCTCGATCTCGGCCGCGCACGCTGTGCAGGGATGGTGCCCACCGAAGACGCGGCGGCGGCGCCGGGCGCCGCAGCGGTCGCAGTCGTGTGGGTGGGGCCGGGAGGTGGGGCGGTGCTCGGTGGTCCAGCGTTCGCCGTCCCACCAGCGCAACCGGGCGGGGTCCGCGGGGTCGCGATACCAATCGGCCCGCTCCGGCTCGGGCGGCGGTGGTAGGTGTACCGGTTCGGTGACGGTGATCCTGCGCAGCGTCACCGTGCCCGCGAGCCGGCGGGTGGGCTGCGGTTCGGCGAAACGGTTCCGGGGCGCCGCCGTGGGACCGGATGTCTCGTCGAGCCGGTAGTGGGCGTTTCCCGGATGTCTGTCGGCTGCCTGCCGGGCCGCGGCCGGGTGGCGGGTATCGGGGCCCGCGTGGGGTGAGCCGGTCGCCGCGGGCCGCTCCAGCACCGCGGTGCCGAGATCGGCGAGGGGGTCGGCCACCGCGCGCCCCACGCCCGCGGGCCGATCCCGCGCCTCCGCGGACAGCGCACGGGTGGGGTCCGGATCCGCGCCTGCCGCCGTGGCCGGACCGGCGGCGGGTTCGTCGTCCACCCGGATCCCGAATTCGGTGACCAGCCCCGCCATCCCGCTGGCCCAGCCCTGGCCGATCGCACGGAACCGCCAGCCCTCGTCGCGGCGGTAGAACTCGCCGAACATCATGGCCGTCACCGCTTCCGGATCGGTGAGGGTGAACACGGCGACCGGGCCGTCCACCGCGAACACGGTGATCCGCAGGTCTTCGACATCGGCGAAGGTGGCGTTCTCCAGCGACCCCGATACCACGATCCGGTCCACCTCGGCCTCGGTACGCGGCAGCGATACGCTCAGCCGCGCGGTACCCGGAGCGGGGTCCTGGTCCAGGGTGACCGCCTGGGAGATGTGCCGGGGCGCGTTGTAGAAGACCAGATCCCGGTCGCCGCGTACGGTGCCGTTCGCGTCGAGCAGCAGGGCGTGCGCGTCCACCACATGTTCGGACCGCCAGGAAACCACCACGGCCAGAAGAGATGTCGGTATCGGCGTATTGGCGCCCTTGCTCAGTTCCATCGACGTGGAACTATGCCATGCGACGCCGACACGCCCGCAGATGCGCAGGTCACGGCGATATCCGGAGTGGAACCGGCCCGCCGGAACCGCCGCCGTACTCCTGGGGGAACGGAAGCGGCCCGGCGGGGGAGCGGTATTCGCTCAGCAGGGGTCGAGGGCCCGGCCGTTGTAGGGGGTGTCGTGGGCGGTGCGGTCGTGTACCGGCCGGACCCGCACCTCGTTCTCCTCGAAGATGATCTGCGCGTTCTTGTTCGCGTTGAGCAGGATCAGCACCAGTTGGTCGGCGATCCGCGCGGCGGTCTCGGCATCGGGATAGCGGCCGAGTACCCGGGCGCTGGGCCCGAGGGCCCCGCTGCCCCGGTCGTAGTCCCAGTTGCCGCTGCCGGCCGCCACCGCCAGCCGGGCGACGACCTCCACGGTTTCCGTGCCGTCGTGGGGGCCGTGCTCACGTACCGGTTCGGTGCCGATCTCGATGATCTGTTCGGCCCGAAGCCAGTCCCCACCATGTGTTTTCACCCAGAGCTGTGCCATCGCTCCATTGTCGCCCTGTTCGTGGGATCGGACCGGCTGTTTTCCGGGTCCGGCCGGGGCAGCGCCCTCAGGTGGTCGCCGCTACATCCGCCGCCGGCCGGACGGACCCGGCCGGATCCGCGGCGAGAGCACCGAACACCGCCCCGGCCTTGAGCAGCATCTCGTCGTATTCGTCCGTGGCCACGGAATCCAGCACAATGGCTCCGCCCGCCCCGACCTGCCACTGCCCGCCGTGCCGGACCGCGGTGCGGATGACGATATTGAGATCGGCCGTACCGCCCAGGCCGAGGAAACCGATGGTCCCCGAGTACACCCCACGCGCCCGGGTCTCGAGAGTGTCGATGAGTTCCATGGTGCGGATCTTGGGTGCGCCGGTCATGGAACCGCCCGGAAAACACGCGCGCAGGCATCCGATGACATCGGTATCGGCGCGCAGGGTGCCGCGGACTGTCGAAACAAGCTGGTGCAGAGTGGAATACGTTTCGGTGGCGAGCAGGTTGTGCACCCGTACACTGCCGATCTCGCACACCCGGCCCAGATCGTTGCGCAGTAGATCCACGATCATCACGTTCTCCGCGCGAGTTTTCGGATCCTCGGTCAGTCCGCGGCGCAGACGCTCGTCCACGACCGGATCGGGGTCGCGGCGGGCGGTGCCCTTGATGGGTTTGGTTTCGACCGTGCGGGCGCGGTCGATCTTCAGGAAGCGTTCCGGTGAGGAGCAGGCGATTTCGAGGTCGTCGAACCGCAGATAGGCCGAGTAGGGGGCGGGGTTGGTCCGCCGTAGCCGGCGATAGGCGTCCAGGCCCCCGGTGGTGGCGGGTACGACGAGCTGATCGGTGAGCGTGATCTCGTAGGATTCGCCCGCCCGCAACGCGCGCCGGCATTCGGCGATATCGCGTAGATACCGGGTGCGACCCCGGACGAGATGGTGTTCGAAATCGGCGCTGTCCCGATGGTGCGATACGCGCGGTGGATTCGTCCAGGTGGGCACGGTCTCCAGGATCGTGGCGGTGCTGTGCAGCCAGGCTTCGCCCGCCTGCCGGGCGCTGCTCTCCGGACCGGTGAGTGCGAGCAGATGGGTGCGGCCGGCGAGATGATCCACCACCACTATCCGGTCGGCGAAGATCCACTGGGCATCCGGGGCCGGGGCCCGGTGCGCGACCGCACCGCCGCATTCGGCCTTGACCTCGTAGCCCAGGTACCCGACGTAACCGCCGGCGAAGTCGAAGGGCAATTCCGCCGGTAGCGGGACGAACCTCTTGCGCAGGGCCTCGCTCAGGTAGTCCAGGATGCCGCCCGGCTCCTCGCGGACCCGGCCGTCGGCGGAGATCACGCTCACCCGCCCGCTGCCGACCCGGTACCGCACGACCTCCGCCAGGGGGCCGCCGGCGTCGCCGAGAAAGGAGAACCGGTCGAGTCCGGGTTCCACATATTCGCTGTCCAGCCAGAACGCGGTGGCCGAGGTACCGTACAGCCGCAGGAAGGCGGCCTCGGTGTCCACCGCGCGTTCGAGAGCCCGGTGCTGGAGCATTACGGAAAGAGACATCGTGGTCCGAACCCTACGCCCAGGCCGGGCCGTCAACTGTTGTCGGTTGCCCGCAGTTTCTCCGGGCCGGTGGGGCACAATGTCAGGCATGTCTGTTGTGCAGCCGGTAGGCGTGGATCGTGAGCACGTCGACTTCACCGTCGTCGGGAACTGGATGGAGGAGCACGGGCTCCCCGGCGGTGAATTCCAGGAGGTGAAAGCCCTCGGTGGCGGTACGCAGAACATCATGCTGCGTTTCACCCGGGGCGGGCGCGACTATGTGCTGCGCCGCGGTCCGGCACATCTGCGGCCCAAGAGCAACGAGGTCATCCGGCGTGAGGCGCGGCTGCTGGGTGCGCTGTCCGGCACCGATGTGCG
This sequence comes from Nocardia sp. X0981, assembly GCF_977089955.1. NCBI lineage: Bacteria > Bacillati > Actinomycetota > Actinomycetes > Mycobacteriales > Nocardiaceae > Nocardia > Nocardia sp. X0981. Next base: position 3,204,546 of record NZ_OZ372435.1, read on the forward strand.
GGCGCCCCGGATCGTCGCCGCCGAACTGGACGAATCGGTGCTGGGGGCGGTGTTCTACCTGATGGAACCGATCGAGGGGTTCAACCCGCAGACCGAACTGCCGGCCCGCTACGCCGAGGACGCCGAGGCCCGGCGGCAGATGGGGCTGTCCGCGGTCGAGGCCATCGCCCGGCTGGGTGCCCTCGACTACCGGGAGCTCGGACTGGCCGATTACGGCAAACCGGAGGGATTCCTGGAGCGCCAGGTCGGGCGCTGGATGCACGAGCTCGAATCGTATTCGGCGAACGAGGGTTACCCGGGCCCGGAGATTCCGGGCCTCCACGAGGTGGCCGACTGGCTGGAACGGCACCGCCCCGCCGCCTGGACCCCCGGAATCCTGCACGGGGACTGTCACCTCGCCAACATCATGTTCTCCTACGAGCGGCCGGAGGTCGCCGCCCTGGTGGACTGGGAGATGTCCACCATCGGCGACCCACTGCTCGATCTCGGCTGGCAGATCGCGACCAGGCCGGAGCCGGGCACCTCGGGTGCCGCGCTCATCGGCAAACTCGGCGCGGCCGGTGGCCTGCCGTCCGGCGCGGAGATGATCGAACACTACGGCAAGTTCTCCGACCGCGATCTGAGCGCGGTCACCTGGTACACCGTGCTGGCCTGCTTCAAACTCGGCATCGTGCTCGAGGGCACCTATGCGCGGGCCTTCGCGGGTAAGGCGCCCGAGAAGGTCGGCGAGTTCCTGCACGCCAACACTCTGGAACTGTTCGCGCGGGCGCGCGGACTCATGGAGTGAGAACAGGTTTCATTATTTTCGCTCGATCCCGGCGGTTCGGACGGTGGAGGCGGGTGGCTCGCCGGGTTTCGTAGCCGCGGGTGATCCGGCGGAACTGTTCGCGGTGCGGCCGGGGAAAGTGGACGACTCGCGTGCTTTCCGGGCAGCGGCCGGTGGTGGATCCGTCGCGCCGGCCGCCGCCGTATGGTCGGTTGTCCAGGTGTTCTCGGGAATTCTTTCCGAACCACTAGAACGTGTTCCAGTTGGTGTCGTAGTGTGGAGGCTGTCACATGAAAGCCCGCGCATGCGAGAGGTCGGACACGAATGAAGACGAAGGGCGCGATCCTGTGGGGGATCGACGAGCCGTGGTCCGTGGAGGAAATCGAACTCGGCGACCCCCGCGCCGGTGAGGTGCAGATCCAGCTGGAAACCGCCGGGATGTGCCATTCCGACCACCACATGGTCACCGGTGCCACCCCGATGCCGTCGTTCCCGGCCATGGGCGGCCACGAGGGCGCGGGCGTCATCACCAAACTGGGGCCCGGCACACCGCCCGACCTCGCCGTCGGTGATCACGTGGTGCTGTCGTTCATCCCCGCCTGCGGTCGCTGTCCGGCGTGCGTGGCCGGGCATATGGCTCTGTGCGATCTCGGTATGGGCCTGCTCTCCGGGCAGTCCATCAGTGACGGCAGCTACCGCATCCAGGCCCGCGGCAAGGACGTCATCCCGATGTGCCTGCTCGGGACCTTCTCGCCGTATATGACGGTGCACCACACCTCGGTGGTCAAGATCGACCCCGAGATTCCGTTCGAGGTGGCCTGCCTGGTCGGCTGCGGGGTGCCCACCGGTTTCGGTTCCTCCACCCATGTCGCCAATGTGATGCCCGGGGATACGGCGGCCATCGTCGGTATCGGTGGTGTCGGGATGAGCGCGCTGCAGGGTGCGGTGTTGTCCGGGGCGCAGAAGGTCGTCGCCATCGATCCGAACCCGTGGAAACTCGAACAGGCCAAGAAATTCGGTGCCACCCACACCTACGCCAGCATGGCCGAGGCGATCGGTCCGCTGATGGAGGCCACCGAGGGCCGAATGGCCGATAAGGTCATCCTCACCATGGGTGAGATGCAGGGCGAGTACATCGAAGAAGGCCTGATCCTCACCGCCAAGGCCGGAACCCTGGTCGTCACCTCGATGGGCCGGATGGACGCCTTCGACGTGAAGATGAACAACTTCCTGCTGTGCATGCTGCAGAAGACGGTCAAGGGCTGCATCTTCGGCGGCGGCAACGCCCGCCAGGACATTCCGCGCCTGCTCTCCATGTACAAGGCGGGGCAGCTGAATCTGGACGATATGGTCACGCGCAGCTACTCCCTGGAGGACGTGAACCAGGGTTACCAGGACATGCTGGACGGCAAGAACATCCGCGGCATCATCAAGTACACCGACGCGGATCGCTGATTCCGCCCTCCCGGCGGGTCGCCTCGGGCGGGTGGACCGGCGGAAGCCGGACACCCGCCCGCGCCGCATCGGGGGCGAGTCCGCTCGGGGGCCCGGGAACCGGTGGCCGGAGCCGGCGGCCCCGCGAACCGTCACCTGACAATTGCGCGGGGGGATGCCCCGGGGCCCGGCCTCGTCTCGTAACCTCGGAGGGTGCGCGCACTCGAGCAGATCAAGGAATGGCCGGTCCGGCACGCGGCGGCGGGTGTGGTCACCCGGGAGGGCCGATGGACCGCGGGGGAGGCCGACCGGGTCTTCCGTCTCGCTTCGGTCACCAAGCCCCTGGTCGCCTACGCGGTACTGATCGCGGTGGAGGAGGGGGCGATCGAACTCGATCAGCCCGCCGGGCCGCCCGGCTCGACGGTCCGGCATCTGCTGGCCCATACCTCCGGGGTGGCCTTCGATACCACCGATATCCTCGCGAAACCCGGCGCCAAGCGGATCTATTCGAGCGCGGGTTTCGAACTCCTGGCGGATTTCGTCGGTGAGCACACCGGTATCCCGTTCGCCGACTATCTGCGCGAGGCCGTACTCGAGCCGCTGGGTATGGCGGATACGACCCTGACCGGCTCGGCCGGGCACGGCGCCCACGCCACGCTGACGGACCTGCTGCGCTTCGCCGCCGAACTCCTCGAGCCGCGGCTGGTTTCGGCGCAGACGCATACCGCCGCAACCACCGTCCAGTTTCCGGGTGCCAATGGGGTCCTGCCCGGGTTCGGTTCCCAGCGCCCGAACGACTGGGGGCTGGGTTTCGAGATCCGCGACGGGAAATCGCCGCACTGGACCGGTTCGGCCAACTCCCCGGCCACCTACGGTCATTTCGGACAATCCGGAACTTTCCTGTGGGTCGACCCGCGGCACGACCTGGCCTGTGTGGCGTTGAGCGATGAGAACTTCGGCGATTGGTCGCGCGAAGTATGGCCTCCGTTCAGCGATTCGGTGCTCGAGGAGACCACACCCGCGCGCAACACGGCCGGAAAGTAACACGTGTAACACGGAGCACTCACGTACACTCGGGCCACACCTTGTCGACGGACCGTTGGGGAAGACGAGCATCGTCGAAACCGGAGGTGTACGTAGTGCGCGCATCGACTCGATATGTGGAGGCGTCGGCGGGTGTGGTGTACATACACTCGTCACCCACTGCGCTGTGCCCACATATCGAATGGGCTCTGGCGGCCGCCGTCGGCGCCCCCACCGCCCTGCGCTGGACCGCCCAGCCCGCGGCGCCCGGCCGGCTCCGGGCGGCCACCGAATGGGTGGGCCCGGCCGGTACCGCCGCACGTATCGCGCAGTCGCTGCGGTCGTGGCCGATGCTGCGTTTCGAGGTCACCGAGGATCCCAGCGAAGGTGTCGACGGCGAACGCTACAGCTTCGTCCCGTCGCTGGGTCTGTGGCACGGTTCCACCAGTGCCAACGGTGATGTGACGCTGGGCGAGATGCGGTTGCGGGCGATGCTGCAGGCCGCGCGGGAACTGAGCCGCCATTCCGCCTACGATCTGGCCGCGGAGATCGATCGGGCGCTCGGCACGGCCTGGGACGAGGATCTGGAGCTCTACCGTACCGGCAGCGAGGGCGCCGAGGTCACCTGGTTGCGCCGGGATGTGGGTTGATGCCCGGTCCGGCTGGTCGGACTCGGGCGAGGGGGCCGACCCGGGCGCGGGGCGGCTCGCGCCGGTGGTGCCGCTGCGGTTCCCGCCGCGGTCTACGTACTCGCCGCGGGCATCTTCGCCATGGTGACGAGCGAATTCGCGGTCGCCGGCCTGATGCCGCAACTCGCCGAGAGCCTCGATACCGGAATCGCGCAGATCGGTTACCTCGTCACGGTTTTCGCCGCGGCCATGGCGCTCGGTGGGCCGCTGCTCGTCGCGGCGCTCACCCTGGTCTTCGTCCGTGATCCGGGCCGGCCGGCCGAAGGCGAAGCCCCGGCCGCGGCGGCCGCCGAACTACGCGCCTTCCGTCGCCCCCAGTTGCTGCTCGCACTCGCCTCCAGCACGGTGCGACCTTCTCCGTTTTCGGCTTCCTCGCCCCGGTGCTCACCCAGCTCGGTGGTTTCGCCGAAGGCGGCGTGCCCGTGTTGCTTCTGGCCTACGGTGCCGCCACGGTGGTGGGTAATTTCCTCGTGGGCCGTTTCGCGGACCGTCACACCGTCGCGACGCTCCTGATCGGCACCTCACTCAATATCGTGTTCCTCACCGGCTTCGCGGTCTGCGTCACCTATCAGCCGGCCGCGGTGCTGTTCATGCTGGGCATCGGTCTCGTGGGCGTGACGATGAACTCGGCCATGGCCGTGCGGGTGCAACGCGCGGGCGGTACCGGGGTCCTGGTGAACACGGTGCACACGTCGTTCATCACGTTCGGGGTGATTCTCGGCTCGGCCCCCGGCGCCGCCCTGATCCCCGCGCACGGCCTCCGGGCGCCCCTGGTCCTCGGGATCGTACTGGCCGTACTGGCGGTCGCGGCGATCCTGCCGGCCCTGCGCTCCCCGTACCTGCGTCGTGGTCGCGAGCCCGAACCGGTCGTGCGGCAGGAGGGCCGCTATGTGAACGCGTAAGGGCGCGCAGCGCCGCGGAACGCGGTCGATCCGCCGGGCTCATCCGGCTCACGCCGGGTGGCCCCGAGGCTGTTCGCCGGGTCGGGCGGATCCGTCCGACCCGAAGGTCGTGAGCTGGGACACATACTCGGTTGCCGGGTATGAATACGTCCGTTTTAGACTGCTCCGGACGAGCTGGAGACTTCTGGAATCCTCGCACCCGGTGTGAGCGATGGTGGTCAACGCGGTCGGGACCAAGGGTGGGCCGATGAACGACGGCAAGACGCTGCGGGCCTGGTGGAACGATCCGGTCGACTACGGCTGGCTGGTGCGCACCCTGGCGGCCCGATCGGCGCTGGGGCCACTGAAGGTGCTGATCGGCGTCGCGGGCGCGGCGATGGCGGCGATGGGCGCGGTGATCGCGGGCACTCCGGTGGGACCGCCCGGCGATCCCGGTCTCGCTTCGACGGTCGGGGTGCTGGCCGGAACGCTGTGGGCGCTGCGCTGGTGGTTGCTGCCCTGGCCGAACAAAACCGAATCGCTGGTGCTGATCGGCTGCGCCGATGTGCTGTTCACGGTGGAGTTCCTGCGGGTACCGGATCGTCTGTTCGGCGCGATGGGTGCGGTGCTGCTCGTGGTCACCGGCAGCTACCTGGGTTTCTTCCACAGCGCGCGGGCCCTGGCCGCGCATTCCGCGTGGTCACTGCTGTCGGTGATCGTGCTGTCGGCGCGGATCGTCACCGGCGGCGGGGATATCCGCTCGGCAGTGGCGGTCGCGCTGCTGCTGTTCGTCTCGGTGGTCAGCGCGCTACCCGCGTTGCAGATCCTCTACTGGCTGCTGCGCACCGAATCTCTGTCGGATCCGCTGACCGAACTACTGAACCGCCGAGGCCTGCAGACCCGGCTGCCGTCGCTGGTGGAGCGGCATCCCGCGATCTGTGTCATGGCCTTCGATCTCGATCGGTTCAAAAGTGTCAACGACACCTGGGGTCACCGCGTCGGCGATACCGTCCTGGTGCGGACCGCCCGGCGCTTACGCGGTGCGGCCATGGAGGCGGCGGTGGTGGCTCGGACGGGCGGGGAGGAGTTCGTCGTGGCCGCGCCGATCGCCGCCGCGGCGGCGCGCGCCGAAGCCGAACGTCTGCGTCGCGCGGTGGCCGCACCGCCGGAGACCGCGGTGGAGGTCACCGCCAGTGTCGGTGTCGCGGTTTTCGATACGACGAACTGTCCCTGGTGTCCGCGCCCGGCCCCCGACCGGCTGTTGCAATCCGCCGATGCCGCCATGTACCGCGCCAAGCGGTCCGGCGGGAACCGTGTGGTGGTCGACGACCTCACCCCGCCTGGGGATCACGCCCACCCGATACCCGGATAGCGCGTTCGCGATATCGGGCCGCTCGCCGACTGCCCGGCGCCGGCCGGAATCAGCGCGCTTCGAGGGTGGGACCGATCATTTTTACGGTATTGACTTATGTCGAAAAGGTGGCAGACTAGCGACTGTCAGCTATTCGATATATGTCACACAGGTGGTGGTGAGGATGTCACGTGTTCAGCTCGCACTCGACGTCGACGATCTGGAGCGGGCGATCGGGTTCTACTCGACCCTGTTCGGCACCGGACCGGCGAAGGTGAAGCCCGGATACGCGAACTTCGCGGTGGAGAATCCGCCGTTGAAACTGGTTCTGATCGAGAACCCCGGGCGGGGCGGCGGTATCAACCATCTCGGGGTGGAGGTGGAGTCCCCGGAGCAGGTGCGCGCCGAAATCGCGCGCCTGTCGGAGGCCGGTCTGTTCACCGAGGAACAGGCCGCGACGACCTGTTGTTTCGCCACCCAGGACAAGGTGTGGGTGACCGGCCCGGATCAGGAGCGGTGGGAGGTCTACACGGTCCTGGCCGATACCGAGCACTTCGGCACCGAGCCGCGGTTCGCCGGGAAGGACGATGGGGAGGCGGTGCAAGCGTGCTGCGGCACCGCCGAAACCTCCACTACGGAGGGTGAGGCCGGTTCGGGGCCGGCGGTGGCGTGTTGCGCGCCGGCCGCCACGGCTGGTTGAGGGGCACGCAGTGATGGCCGGGGTCCGGCGAGATCCGCTGGACCCCGGCCGTTCACGGATGTGCTCAGGGGGCGAGTTCGGTGATCAGCGCTTCGACGCGGATGCGAATTTCGTCGCGGATCGGGCGCACGGCGGTCAGGACCTTGGGGAACTCGGCGGTGATATCGATGCCGACCTCGGCCATCGCCTTCACCGCGACCGGGTTGATCGCGTCCGTGGGCGCGCTGCCGGCGGAGCGGACCTCGATCGACCCACCGGCGAGGTGGGCGAGGAAACCGGCGGCCATCCGGGAGCGGCCGGCATTGTGGACGCAGACGAACAACACACTCGGCAGGCGAGTCACAGCGTGCGGCCTTTCAGGCGGAGCGCGTAGTGGATCCAGGGGGCGTGGTGCGGAACCGGTCCCGTAAGGCGAGGGAGGCATAGACGAGGGCGATCAGGACCGGAACCTCGATCAACGGGCCGACGACACCGGCGAGGGCTTGTCCGGAGGTGGCGCCGTAGGTGGCGATCGCCACGGCGATGGCGAGTTCGAAGTTGTTGCCCGCCGCGGTGAACGCCAATGTCGTCGTCCGCTCGTACCCGAGCCCCAGGGCCGCGCCGAGGAGTTGGCCGCCGCCCCACATGATCGCGAAGTACGCGAGCAGTGGCACCGCGATCCGCGCCACGGCGAGGGGTTGGGAGGTGATGCGCTCGCCCTGCAGCGCGAACAGCACGACAACGGTGAACAGCAGCCCGTACAGCGCCCACGGCCCGATCCGCGGAAGCAGTGCGGTCTCGTACCAGTCGCGGCCCTTCACGCGTTCTCCGGACCGGCGGGTCAGATAGCCGGCGAGCAACGGGATTCCGAGGAAGAGCAGAACCGATTTCGCGATCTCCCACGGCGATGCCTCGATCGTGGTCTGCTCCAGCCCCAGCCATCCGGGCAGCACCGAGAGGTAGAACCAGCCCAGCACGGCGAACATGACGACCTGGAAGACCGAGTTGATCGCGACCAGTACGGCGGCGGCTTCGCGGTCTCCGCAGGCGAGGTCGTTCCAGATGATGACCATGGCGATGCAGCGGGCCAGGCCGACGATGATCAACCCGGTCCGGTACTCGGGCAGGTCCGGGAGCAGTAGCCAGGCCAGTACGAACATGAGTGCGGGGCCGAGCAGCCAGTTCAGTGCCAGTGACCCGGCGAGCAGGCGGCGGTCGCCGGTGACGGTGCCGAGGCGGTCGTAGCGGACCTTCGCCGACACCGGATACATCATGATCAGCAGACCGATCGCGATCGGCAGCGAGATCCCGTCGACCTCCACCGCCGCCAGGGCGGCACCGAGTCCGGGGATGAGCCGGCCCAGCAGCAGGCCTGCGGCCATGGCGATACCGATCCACACCGGCAGGAACCGGTCCAATATCGACAGTTCGCCCGCCACATCCCGCGCTGCGGTGTCGGTGGTGGTCATGCGTTCACCGCGGTGGCCGCGCCGCTTTCGGCCAGTAGTGCCCGCGAGATCCGGGCCAACGCCTCGGGCACCACCCGGTAGTACACCCATGAGGCGCGCCGTTCACTGGTGAGCAGCCCGGCTCCGCGCAGCACTTTCAGGTGATGGGAGATCGTCGGCTGGGTGAGGTCGATGCCCTCGGACAGATCACATACGCAGGCTTCCTGTCCGGCCCGCGCCGCGATGGAACTGAGCAGCCGTAGCCGGATCGGGTCCGACAGCGCCTTGAACACCACCGCCAACTCCGCCGCCGTGTCCGCTGTCAGCGGTTCACGCACCCGTGGAGCGGGGCCGCAGGTATCCGAGGGGACGATCGGCGCTTTCGGATTAGACATGGATCTATATTGATGACTGTCCATGTCGTGGGCAAGGGTCGCAGCCGAGTGCGGCGTGCTTGCCGTCGAGCGCCGAGGTTCAGGTGCGCCTACGGGGCAGGCGAGGCTGCGATCGTCGGGAAACAGCATCTTCCCGTCTCATGAAAGCCACGAAAGGCGGATGGGTGCTCTGATTCGTGACGCCGTAGAACGGTGTCCTGGTGGGCGCAGACGGGTTCGAACCGCCGACCGCTGGTGTGTAAAACCAGAGCTCTACCACTGAGCTATACGCCCGGATCCCCGGAGCGAATCCGGGGGCAACGGCTTATGAATCTAGCGCGGCGAGCGCTTTCTCCCAAGCCGCCTGGTCACGGGGCTCTCCGGGGCCGTTCATCTCCGCGAAACGGACGATTCCTTCCCGGTCCACCACGAAGGTGCCACGGTTGGCGAAGCCGGTGGTGTCGTTGAAGACGCCGTAGGCCTGGGCCACCGCGCCGTGCGGCCAGAAATCCGACAGCAACGGGAAGGTGTAGCCCTGTTCGGCCGCCCAGATCTTGTGGGTGGGCGGGGGGCCGACGGAGATCGCGAGGATCTCGGTGTTGTCGTTCTGGAAACGCGGCAGTTCGTCGCGCACCTTGCACAGCTCACCCTGGCAGATACCGGTGAAAGCGAGTGGATAGAACACGATCAGGACGTTCTTCTCGCCGCGGTAATCCGCCAGCGAGACCTCCTGGTTGTTCTGGTCCTTGAGGGTGAACTCCGGCGCCTGTGCGCCGACCTCGAGGGGCATGGTGGACCTCCAAATCTCGGACCGCGCGCCGCGGGGGCGCGCACGGCAAGGAGCGGCTCAGCGCTGCTTCGTGGGGGCTTTCGGCTGTACCAGCCGGCTGGCCGACCATTCGCCGAGTTTGATGGCCGAGGTCTGGGTGAGGCCCGCCGTCGGCGCCGCCTCGGCGATCTCACTGGGATCGACGTGGCCCGCGTTGCCGGTTTTCGGGGTGAGTACCCAGATGAAACCGTCGTCGGCGAGTGGCCCGATGGCCTCCATCAGCTCGTCGACCAGGTCGCCGTCGCCGTCCCGCCACCACAGCAGTACGACATCGATGACCTCGTCGGAGTCCTCGTCCAGCAGTTCACTGCCGCAGGTCTCCTCGACATCGGCCCGGAGGTCGTCGTTGGTGTCCTCGTCCCAGCCCAGCTCCTGGACAACCATGCCGTGGGTGATGCCAAGCTTCTCTGCGAAATTCTGCGCGTCCGCCGCGGCGACCACGGTGGTGTCCTCCTCAACTCCCGACTACAGATACCTGCAAGCGAACATGGTTATCGGCCCTAACGCAAGCCGATCGGGTGGATGGAATTTCTGATGTCGTGACAAATGCCTGGTGACGAGCCTTCCGGATTATCCGGGGCAGGCATCGCGAACCGCGCTGCGCGCCTCGTTGACGCGGCGGCTGGCGTCGTTGAGCGGACCTACGGGGGAGGTGTAGGTCATCTCCCGGGTCGCCTGGGACAGCGCGCGGGCCGCCGCGACGTACTCGGTGAACTTCGTCCGGAAATCCTCGGGCAGATCGGCGCCGGCGGTGTTCACCCCACCCTCCACCTGGTTGGCGGCATCGTCGAGCGCGGTGACGGCGGCATCGCGTCTGGCGTCGTAGTCGGGGGCGTTGCTGTCGTGCGCGTCGACGAATTCGTTGTACTTCGTCACGCCGACGCCGGTGACTCCCGGGAAGAGCGCGCAGTTGTCGGTGACGGCCTTGTCCCGGGCGGCGGCGATCCGGGAGGACGTGGCGGCGGCGGACGAGGAGGAGGCGAAGCTGCGGTAGGCGGTCGCTTCGGCGGCGTTCGGCGTCGCGATCCCTTCGATCTGCTGCGCGCATCCCGCCACGGTCGCACCGGTGACCAGTGCCGCCGCGGCGCACACCAGGCCGAATCGGCGCGGGTCCAGCCCTTCCATCGTCCTCCCGACTCCTCGGTAGCTGCGGTGAGACCTGCCTGTCGAACGGTACTGGATCGGCGGCTGACATGATGATGTGGGACGCGCCACGAGCACGCCGGCGCGCCCGGACAAGTCGTCACGAGTGATCCGCACACCAGCGGGCCACTCGGGGTCACCGCAGCCATCAGCTCGACCACCCCCTGTACGAGGAGCAGTTTTGACCGATCTGATCCACTCTGGCGCCCCGGCGGAATCCGCTGTGCCGGGTTCCGCTGCCACCCCTCGCGACGCCAACGGCGCGCCCGCCGGTGGCCGAGTCCGTGTGATTCGTGAAGGAGTGGCCTCTTACCTACCGGACATAGATCCGGAAGAGACCAGTGAATGGCTCGAATCCTTCGACGAGATGCTCGAGCGCGAAGGTCCGGGCCGGGCCCGCTACCTGATGTTGCGCCTGCTCGAACGAGCCGGTGAGCGTCATGTCTCGATTCCTTCGCTGACGTCCACGGACTATGTCAACACCATTCCGACCGAGAACGAGCCCTGGTTCCCCGGCGACGAGGAAACCGAGCGCCGTTACCGCGCCTGGATCCGCTGGAACGCGGCCATCATGGTGCACCGGGCGCAACGCCCGGGTATCTCGGTCGGTGGCCATATCTCGACCTACGCGTCGTCGGCGGCGCTGTACGAGGTCGGGTTCAATCATTTCTTCCGCGGTAAGGACCATCCCGGCGGCGGCGATTCCATCTTCATCCAGGGTCACGCCTCGCCCGGTATCTACGCCCGCGCCTTCCTCGAAGGCCGGTTGTCCACCGATCAGCTCGACGGATTCCGCCAGGAGTACAGCCACGGCGGGCTCGGCAAGGGTCTGCCCTCGTATCCGCATCCGCGGTTGCTGAGCGATTTCTGGGAGTTCCCGACGGTGTCCATGGGGCTGGGCCCGATGAACGCCATCTACCAGGCGCGGTTCAACCACTACCTGCACGACCGCGGCATCAAGGACACCTCCGATCAGCATGTGTGGGCGTTCCTCGGTGACGGCGAGATGGACGAGCCGGAATCGCGTGGCCTGGCCCATGTGGCCGCGATGGAGGGCCTGGACAACCTGACCTTCGTGGTGAACTGCAACCTGCAGCGCCTCGACGGCCCGGTCCGCGGTAACGGCAAGATCATCCAGGAGCTGGAGTCGTTCTTCCGCGGCGCCGGCTGGAACGTCATCAAGGTGATCTGGGGCCGCGAATGGGACGCGCTGCTGGGCGCCGACCGCGACGGCGCGCTGGTGAACCTCATGAACACCACGCCCGACGGTGACTACCAGACCTACAAGGCCAACGACGGCGCGTACGTCCGCGACCACTTCTTCGGCCGCGATCCGCGCACCAAGGCGCTGGTCCAGGATCTGTCCGACCAGGAGATCTGGAACCTCAAACGCGGTGGGCACGACTACCGCAAGGTGTATGCCGCGTACGCGGCGGCGCTGGCGCACAAGGGCCAGCCGACGGTGATCCTGGCCAAGACCATCAAGGGCTACACCCTCGGCAAGCATTTCGAGGGCCGCAATGCCACGCACCAGATGAAGAAGCTGACGCTGCAGGACCTCAAGGATTTCCGCGATCTGCAGCGGATCCCGATCAGCGATGCCGAGCTGGAGAAGGACCCGTATCTGCCCCCGTACTACCACCCGGGCGCGGAAACCAAGGAGATCCAGTACATGCTGGACCGCCGCAAGGCCCTCGGCGGGTTCCTGCCGGAGCGGCGGACTGCTCCGAAGCCGCTGAAGCTGCCCGGCGACGAGGCGTACAAATCGGTGCGCAAGGGTTCGGGCAAGCAGAACGTGGCCACCACCATGGCACTGGTCCGTTTGATGAAGGAACTGCTGCGCGACCCGGAGATCGGCAAGCGCATCGTGCCGATCATCCCGGACGAGGCCCGCACCTTCGGTATGGACTCCTGGTTCCCCTCGCTGAAGATCTACAACCGCAACGGCCAGCTCTACACCTCGGTCGACGCGGAGCTGATGCTCGCCTACAAGGAGAGCACGGTCGGGCAGATCCTGCACGAGGGCATCAACGAGGCCGGATCCACCGCCTCGTTCACCGCGGTCGGCACCTCCTACGCCACCCACGGTGAGCCGATGATCCCGCTCTACATCTTCTATTCGATGTTCGGGTTCCAGCGCACCGGCGACGGCCTGTGGGCCGCGGCCGATCAGCTGGCCCGCGGTTTCGTTCTCGGCGCGACGGCCGGGCGTACCACGCTCACCGGTGAGGGGCTGCAGCACAACGACGGGCATTCGCTGCTGCTGGCGGCGACCAACCCGGCGGTGGTCTCCTACGATCCGGCGTTCTCGTTCGAGATCGCCCATATCGTGCGCGACGGGTTGCGCCGGATGTACGGCGGCACACCCGGGGTGGACGGCTTCGGTGGAGAGAACATCTTCTACTACCTCACCCTGTACAACGAGCCCTATCAGCAGCCCGCCGAGCCCGAGGGGCTGGACGTGGACGGACTGCTGCGGGGCCTGTACCTGTACAGCAAGGGCGGGGAGGGGAAGGCGCGGGCGCAGATCCTGGTCTCCGGGGTCACCGTGCCCGACGGCCTGCGGGCCCAGCAGCTGCTGGCCGAGCACTGGGGTGTGGCCGCCGATGTCTGGTCGGTGACGTCCTGGGGCCAGCTGCGCCGGGAGGCGCTCGAACTGGAGATCGAGGCGCTGCACCACCCGGGTGAGGATCCGGGGCAGCCCTACGTGACCCGGGCGCTGTCCGGCGCCGAGGGGCCGTTCGTGGCCGCCTCGGACTGGATGCGCGCGGTACCCGATCAGATCCGCAAGTGGGTTCCCGGCGATTTCACCACCCTGGGCACCGACGGGTTCGGTTTCTCCGATACCCGTCCGGCCGCCCGCCGGGTGTTCAACGTCGACGCGGAATCCATCGTGGTCGCCGCGCTGGCCGGGCTGGGCCGGATGGGCCGGATCGACCCGGCGAAGGCGGCCGAGGCGGCCGCGCGGTACCGGATCGACGATGTGACGGCGGCGCCGGAGTTCACCGCCGGCGGCGCCGGAGACGCGGAGTGACGACGGGTCGATGATCGAACGCCGACCACCGCGTCCCCGCCGGGTCACCGAGGGTTCGTCCGAACACGAGGTGTATCTGCCGACCGGTGCGCTGTCGCCGAACCGGCAGAACCGCGACCCCTTGCCGGATACGCTGCTCAAACGGGTGAAGCAGTTCTCCGGACGGCTGTCCACCGAAGCCGTGGGGTCCATGCAGGACCGGTTGCCGTTCTTCGCCGATCTGGACGCCGCGCAGCGCGCCGGGGTCCAGATGCTGGTGCAGACCGCGGTGGTGAACTTCCTGGAGTGGCTCCAGGACCCGGACAGCGATATCCGGTTCAGCCTGGATGCCTTCCAGGTGATCCCACAGGATCTGGCGCGGCGGCTGACGCTGCGCCAGACCGTGGACATGGTGCGGGTGGCCATGGAGTTCTTCGAACAGTGGCTGCCCGCCCTGGCGCGTAACGACCGCCAGCTGGTGGCGCTCACCGAGGCGGTACTGCGATACGGGCGGGAGCTCGGTTTCGCGGCCGCCTCGGTGTACGCCAGCGCCGCGGAATCCCGCGGCGCCTGGGATACCCGGTTGGAGGCGCTGGTGGTGGACGCGGTGGTGCGCGGCGATACCGGGCCCGACATGCTCTCGCGGGCGGCCACGCTGAACTGGGATGCCACCGCGCCTGCCACGGTGCTGGTGGGTACCCCGCCGCGGGATCAGGGCGTCTCGGTGGTCGGGGCCGTGCACACCATCGCGGCCCGGCACGGGCGTGCGGCGCTGGCCGTGGTGCAGGGTTCGCGGCTGGTGATGGTGGTGAGCGGCCATCTCGGTGACGCGCCGCATACCTCACCTTTCATGTCCGACCTGCTCACCGAGGCGTTCTCGGACGGCCCGGTGGTGATCGGGCCGACCACCCGGACCCTCGGCGCTGCCCACAGCAGTGCGCTCGAGGCCTTGGCGGGTATGGAGGCCGTTATCGGCTGGCGGGACGCGCCGCGTCCGGTGCACGCGATGGAATTGCTGCCGGAACGAGCGCTGCTCGGCGATCGTGCTGCGGTGGACGCACTTGTCGAGTACCTTGTCCTACCGTTGGCTTCTGCCGGTTCCGCCCTGGCGGACACCCTGGATGCCTACCTGGAATGCGGCGGTGCGGTCGAGATGTGTGCTCGGCAACTGTACGTTCATCCAAATACTGTGCGTTATCGCCTGAAGCGTATCGGGGAAGTCACCGGTCGCGATCCGCTCAATCCGCGGGACGCCTATGTGCTACGCATCGCCGCCACGGTGGGTCGTTTGACACGAACTCGTAACGAATCATCAACATCCGTACCAGAGGACGCTTTTGTCCCGATGGACAACGAGGGGCCGTAACGCGCGGGGCGATTCGGGCGATCCGGACACCCCACGCGGGCTTTTGTGGGGACCATACAAAAGCAATCCGCAAGCTTCATTCACGTCGACATCTCGCGAGAGCGGTCTCACAGTGTTTTCTTAGGTACGTGATCGCGTTGTTCGCCCCTGGACAGGGCTCTCAGACACCCGGCATGCTCGCGCCTTGGCTCGACCTGCCCGGCGCTCGTGACCGCCTCGCACTGTGGTCCAAGGAATCCGGTCTGGATCTGATCCGGCTCGGAACCGAGGCGACCGCTGAAGAGATCACCGACACCGCCGTGACCCAGCCGCTCGTGGTCGCTGCCGCGCTGCTCGCTTACGCCGAGATCGGTGATTCGCGGGTACCGGCCGATACCGTGGTGGCCGGCCACTCGGTGGGTGAACTGGCCGCCGCCGCGATCGCCGGGGTCATCTCGGCCGATCAGGCGGTGACGCTGGCCGCTATTCGCGGATCCGAGATGGCGAAGGCGTGCGCGCTGGAGCCGACCGGTATGTCCGCGGTGCTCGGTGGCGACGAAGCCACCGTGCTGGCCCGGCTCGACGAGCTGGGTCTGATCCCGGCCAACCGCAACGCCACCGGGCAGATCGTGGCGGCGGGCCGGTTGGACGCGCTGGCCGAGCTGGCGGCGACCCCGCCGGAGAAGGCGCGGGTCCGTGCCTTGCCGGTAGCGGGCGCTTTCCACACCGAGTTCATGGCTCCGGCCCAGGAAGCGGTGGCGGCGGCGATCGCCGAGATCACCCCCCACGAACCCACCCGTACCTTGTTGTCGAACGCCGACGGCCGGCCGGTCGCGTCCGGCGCGGACGCGGTGGCTAAGCTCGCCGCGCAGGTCACCCGGCCCGTCCGGTGGGACCTGTGCACCGAAACCGTCCGGCAGGCCGGCGTTTCGGCGGTGGCGGAACTGCCACCGGCGGGAACCCTCGTCGGCATCGCCAAAAGGGAGCTCAAGGGCACTCCGAACCTGGCGCTGAAGACCCCGGGGGACATCCCCGCGCTGACCGAGCTCACGAGCTCGGGCTAGCTTGCCTGCGGCCGTGTTTTCCCGGGTCACCGGGAAAGCTCGGCACCGAGCGGCGTAACCGTTCGCCGTCTCGGCCCGAAGAAATATGTAGAGCCCTACCCAGAGAAACAAGAAGGGAGCCACGAAGTGGCCGCTCTGACCCAGGAACAAATCGTCGAGGAACTCGGCAAGATCATCGAAGAGGTGACCGGTATCGAGCCCTCCGAGGTGACGTTGGAGAAGTCCTTCGTCGATGACCTGGACATCGACTCGCTGTCGATGGTCGAGATCGCGGTGCAGATGGAGGACAAGTACGGCGTCAAGATCCCGGACGAGGATCTCGCCAGCCTGAAGACCGTGGGCGATTCCGTCGCCTACGTCCAGAAGCTCGAGGCCGAGAACTCCGAGATGGCCGCCGAGCTCAAGGCCAAGTTCGACAACGCCGAGTAGGGCCGAAACCGTGACCACTCCTTCCACCTTGAACGGGAACTTCCCCAACGTCGTCGTCACGAGTCTGGCGGCGTCCACGTCGATCGCGGGTGATGTCGATGCGACGTGGAAGGGTCTCCTGAACGGCGAGAGCGGTATCGACGTTCTCGAGGATTCCTTCGTCGAGGAATACGACCTTCCGGTCCGCATCGGCGGCCATCTCAAGGTCCGTCCCGACAGCCTGCTGAGCCGGGTCGAGGTCCGCCGTATGGCGTACGTCGAGCAGCTCGCGACCGTGCTCGGCCGCGAAGTCTGGCGCAACGCGGGCAGCCCGGAGGTCGATCCGGACCGGCTGGGTGTGGCCATCGGCACTGGACTAGGTGGCGGTGACGCGCTCATCGATTCGGTCGACAAACTGAAGAACGGCGGTTATCGCAAGATCTCCCCGCTGGCCGTTCAGATGGTCATGCCGAACGGGCCGTCCGCCGTCGTCGGTCTCGAGCTGAAGGCCCGGGCGGGAGTGGTCACTCCGGTCTCGGCGTGCTCGTCGGGCTCGGAGGGCATCGCCAACGCGTGGCGCATGATCGTCATGGGTGATGCCGATATGGTCGTGACCGGCGGTGTCGAAGGTTTCATCGACGCCGTGCCGATCGCCGCGTTCACCATGATGCGTGCGATGAGCACCCGCAACGACGACCCGAAGGGGGCCTCGCGGCCGTTCGACTCCGACCGCGACGGTTTCGTCTTCGGTGAGGCCGGAGCGCTGATGGTCCTCGAGACCGAAGAGCACGCCAAGGCGCGTGGTGCCACCATCCACGCCCGCCTGCTCGGCGCCGGTATCACCTCCGACGGTTTCCACCTGGTCGCGCCGGACCCCGAGGGCACCGGTGCCGCCCGCGCCATGACCCGGGCGATGCAGACCGCGGGGCTGACCAAAAAGGACATCACCCATATCAACGCGCACGCCACCGCCACCCCGATCGGCGATACCGCCGAGGCGAAGGCGATCAACAAGGCCGTCGGCAACCACGCCTCGGTCTACGCGCCCAAATCGGCACTGGGCCACTCCATCGGCGCCGTCGGCGCGCTGGAATCCGTGCTCACCGTGCTGAGCATCCGGGACGGTATCGTGCCGCCCACCCTGAACCTGGACAACCAGGATCCCGAGATCGACCTCGACGTGGTGAAGGGCGAAGCCCGCCGCCAGGAGATCGAGTACGCGATCAACAACTCGTTCGGTTTCGGCGGGCACAATGTCGCGCTCGCCTTCGGCCGGGCCTAGGAATCCCCGGACCCAACCGAACAGTTCGACGACCTCGGGCGGGGCCGCCGGAACCACCGGCGGGCCCCGCCCGTGTGCTTTTCCGCGGCCTCTTCCTCGGCCGCACACACTTCAGGAGAACGCGATGACCACTATCGCCCCGGCTCGCCACGAAGAAACCGCGACCGATCCCCGCGACCCGTACGGCCGCCTGCAGCGCTTCTTCGATCCCGGAACCCTGCTACCGCTGCATCCGCGGGACAGGTCGGGTGTGCTCGCCGCGGTGGGCGAAGTGGACGGCGTCCGGACCGTCGCCTACTGCTCGGACGCCACCGTGATGGGCGGCGCCATGGGCGTGGAAGGTTGTAAGCACATCGTCGCCGCCATCGATACCGCCATCGATTCCGGTGCGCCGGTGGTCGGGCTCTGGCATTCCGGCGGGGCCCGCCTCGCCGAGGGCGTCGAAGCGCTGCACGCGGTCGGCCTGGTCTTCGAGGCCATGGTCCGGGCATCCGGTCTGGTACCGCAGATCTCGGTGGTCCTCGGCTTCGCGGCCGGCGGCGCCGCCTACGGTCCCGCGCTCACCGATATCGTGATCATGGCCCCTGAGGGCCGGGTCTTCGTCACCGGACCCGATGTGGTGCGCAGCGTCACGGGCGAGCAGGTGGATATGGCCACCCTCGGCGGCCCGGAAACCCACGGTAAGAAGTCCGGTGTCACCCATATCGTCGCCGATGACGAAGCCGATGCCGTGCACCGGGCCCGCCGCCTGGTCTCGATGTTCGCCGAGCAGGGCGAATTCGACCTGGTCGCCGCCGAACACGGCAATGTCGACCTGCAGGCCATGTTGCCGGCCTCGGCGAAACGTGCCTACGACGTCAAACCGATCGTGCACGAGCTGCTCGACAATGTGGACGGCGAATCCACTTTCGAGGAACTGCAGGGCGGCTACGCCCGCTCCATGGTCACCGGTCTCGGCCGTCTCGGCGGGCGCACCGTCGGGGTGCTGGCGAACAATCCGCTGCGCCTGGGCGGCTGCCTGAACTCCGAGAGCGCGGAGAAAGCGGCCCGCTTCGTGCGGTTGTGTGATGCCTTCGGCATCCCGCTGGTCGTGATCACCGATGTTCCCGGCTATCTGCCCGGGGTGAGCCAGGAGTGGGAGGGTGTGGTACGCCGCGGCGCGAAACTGCTGCACGCCTTCGCCGAGGCGCGGGTTCCCCGGGTCACCCTGGTCACCCGCAAGATCTACGGTGGCGCCTATATCGCGATGAACGCCCGCGCGCTGGGCGCCACCGCCGTCTACGCCTGGCCGGGCTCGGAGGTGGCGGTGATGGGTGCGAAAGCCGCCGTCGGCATCCTGCACAAGAAGGCCCTGGCCGCCGCGCCGGAGGAGGAGCGCGAAGCACTACTCGAGCGGCTCACCGCCGAACACGAGGCCATCGCCGGCGGTGTGGATCGCGCGCTGTCCATCGGTGTGGTCGACGAGGTGATCGACCCGGCGCGCACCCGCAGCATCATCGCCGCCGCTCTGGCCGCCGCCCCTGCCCGCCCCAGCCACCACAAGAACATCCCGTTATAGTTCGCGCCGTCTGCGGCGTCGCGGGGTCGAGCCCCTGAGGCGCCGTGCGTCGGCCCGCGAGACTCGCGCCTGCGGCGCATGCGCTTGGCGGGCCGACGCACGGCGCGGGCTCGACCCTTCGTGGGCCTCGCAGGCCTCGGCACCCGCCGATAAACACAAAAGGGCCTGCTGAGGTGGCCCGGTCGACGACAATGCGCGCATGGGACGCGATGGAGCGGGGGCTCGCGAGCGGAAACGTCATGGGCGGCACTACACACCCGCCGCACTCGCGGGCTTTCTGGCCGGTCGAGTGGCAGCGCGGATCGATACCGGTGGGGCCGCGGTCCGGGTGCTCGATCCGGCGTGCGGTACCGGGGAACTGTTGTTCGCTATGCGAGACGCGCTCGCCGACCGGCTGCCGGGTGTTCCGGTCGAGCTGGTGGGTTACGACCTGGATCCGGTGGGGCTGGCGCTGGCACGGCGCCGGGCGGTACGAACCGGCGTGACCGCCGAGTGGCGGCAGGCCGATTTCCTCGTCGAATGTGCCGGGTTGCCGGCCGCGGTGTTCGACGCGGTGATCGCGAATCCACCCTATGTCCGGACCCAGCAGCTGGGTGGTGCGGCGGCGCAGGCGCTACGCGGCCGGTTCGGGTTGAGCGGGCGGATCGATCTCACCCATCCGTTCGCCGCCGCGCTGCCGCGGCTGCTGGCGCCCGGCGGGGTGCTCGGCCTGCTGTGCGCGAACCGGTTCCTGACCACGAAGGCGGGCGCGAATCTGCGGGCGGTACTGCTGGCCGATCTGGCGCCGGTGGAACTCTACGATCTGGGCGACACCCGATTGTTCGAGGCGGCGGTGCTGCCGGCGGTGACCATCGCCGTGCGCGGGGCCCGGTTCGGCAGTTGCCGTTATGTTTCGGTCTACCAGGACGATCCGGGTCCCGGAGCCGCCGAGCCGGGGGATGCGTTCCTCGGGAGCCGAGGTGCTCCTGCGGCAGGGAGCCGGCATGTGGACACCGTCGGCGAGCCGCGACCGGCGGCACCCGGGTGGGGGGACACGGCCGGGCGGGGCGTCCGCTCCGGCGCCGGGGAGCCCGAGCGGGGCCGCCTCGGTCCCGGGAAACCCGGGCCGGGTGGGCCGATGTTCCTGGAAACGGACGACTCCGCCGGTGATCGGGAGCTGTTCGCGGCGCTGCGCGGCGCCGACGATGCCACGGTGTGGCGGCAGGGCCGGAGGTTCCGGGTGCGGGTGGGGGAACTGGTCACCCCTGCGGGACCGGCGGCTTCGGTGGGGTGGCGGATGTCGCGAGTGGGGTGCGACGACTGGTTGCGCCGGGTGTCCGAGCAGATGTGGCGCACCTTCGGGGAGCTGGGACGTGTCCGGGTGGGGATAAAGACCAATGCGGACCGGGTCTTCATCGCGGACCACTGGGGCGATCCGGGGACCGAACCGGAACTGCTGCGGGAACTGATCACCCATCACGATCTGCGGCCGTGGCGTATCGAGCGGGTGCGCCGGACCCGCGTGCTGTACCCCTACGATCTCACCCGGACCCGGCGGGTACCGGTGGATCTGGCGCGTTATCCGCGTACCGCCGCCTACCTCGAACAGCATCGGGAAGTGCTGGCGGCACGGGGTTATCTCACCGGCGCGGGTCGGCAGTGGTACGAGCACTGGGTGCCGCAGCGACCGCATCTGTGGCGGATACCCAAGGTGGTGTTCCCGGATATCAGTGAGCGGCCGCGTTTCGCGCTGGACCGGTCGGGCGCGGTGGTCAACGGTGACTGTTACTGGATATCGCTGGCCGAACTCGGGGGCGACGACCGGGCCGAGGAACTGGCCTGCCTGATGATGGGTGTGGCGAATTCGTCGCTGGGGCTGCGCTTCTACGACGCCGTCTGCGGTAACCGGCTCTATTCCGGGCGGCGCCGTTGGATCACCCAGTATGTGTCCCGGCTTCCGTTGCCGGACCCCTCGGGGACGGCCGCGATGGAGATAATCGCCCGGGTGCGCGGGTTGGCCGAGGAACCGGAGACCGGCGCGGCGCGTGCCGAACTGGACGAACTGGTCTATCGGTCGTTCGCGCTGTGAGCGGTCAGGGCGCGCTGTGCCCCTGGACCATCGGCAACAGGGTGCGGCGGGCGAATTCGCGGCCGGCGGTCTCGTCCTGGATCGGAATGAGCCCGTCGGGGGTCAGCGCCAGCGACAGCGCCAGCCGCGCCATGATCTCGGCTACCAGGTCGTGGTCGAAGTCGATACCGCTTTCGTCGAGCTCTCGGAGTTTGGCGGCGAGATAGGTGCGGCCCACGGCCAGAATGGGACCGGCCTCGGTGGTGAAGCGGGGGAGTACCAGATCCGGTTCGGTGCGCAGCAGCCGGCTCAGCAGCGGGTTGCCGGCGATGGCGGAGATGAAGGCGACGAAGATCTCCACGAGTTGATCCTCGGAGCCGGCCACCGTGCGTACCCGGCTGTCGATCTCGGCGACGAACCGCTGCGCCTCCCGGACGGTAACCGCTTCCACGAGGTCGTTCTTCGATTCGAAGCGGCGGTAGAGGGTGGCGGGGCTGATCCCGGCGCGGCGCGCGATCTCGCCCATGCTGGTGCGTTTGATCCCGAAGTCCAGGAACGCCGATAACGCGCTGTCGAGAACCTTACCGCTGTCGGCGGGAGGCTCGGTCAGGATGCGCTGCAGAATCGGCGGGAGGACAGACATGGTTTTCTCACCTTATCCGACGCCGTGGGCGCGGTGTGACCTGCGCGTTGTTTTTCGTGCTCGGTATCACTCCGGGGGCAGGTCCAGCTCGGCCATCTCGTGTTCGATCGCGTTGGCCGCGAAATCGACTCCTCGGGAACGTAGTTCGTGGACCCGGCGCCGCAGCGCCTCGATACCTCCTGGTTGAGCGGCGATATCCGCCACACTGATCCGTCCGGTCGGCCGGCGCATCTCGGACTGCTCACACGCCACCCGTCAAACCTCCTGCCGGCACGCGTGGTGCCCACGTGCACGGGCCCGCCCGATACGCCGACGCCTTGCGGGACAGCGGGTTCCGGGCGTGCCCGTCTCCCCGGTTACGTTGTTCCCATCGTATCAGTCACCTAGTGGACGCTTGTCCAATAAATTGTCCGGCCGAGTGTCGCGGGGAAGGCGCTCACAGCTCCTTCGCGGACAGATGTTCGGACATATGGTGCAGGTAGACCATGGCATTCAGTTCGATCCCGCGCTGCTGCTCCTCGGTGAGTTCGCGGCGCACCTTGCCGGGCACCCCGGCCACCAGCGAACCCGGCGGGATCTGTGCGCCCTGGGGGATCAGGGTATTGGCCGCGACGAGGCTGCCACGGCCGATCACCGCGCCGTTGAGCACGGTCGCGCCCATCCCGATCAGGCAGTCGTCCTCGACGGTGCAGCCGTGCAGGATCGCGTTGTGCCCGACCGAGACGCCCGCGCCGACGGTGGTCGGAAAGCCCGGGTCCGCGTGCAGAACACAGCCGTCCTGGATATTGCTGCGCTCACCCACGGTGATCAGCTCGGTATCACCGCGCAGCACGGCGTTGTACCAGATACTGGCCTGGGCCTCGAGCTTCACCTTGCCGATCACGGTCGCGTTGGGGGCGATCCACGCGGTTTCGTGCACTTCGGGCCGGTGCCCGCTGACTTCCATCCTCATACAGGCAACTTAACCCGCCCGGCGGTAGCGCTGGGAGGCGGTGAGCACCCGCGCCGGAGACGGTCAGTGGCCGGTGTCCTCGCGCAGGAACCATTCGGGCCCCTCACCGGTAGGTAGACCACGCAGCTTGTCGGGGTTGCGGACGGCGTGGATGGCGGTGATCCGGCCCGCGTCGATGGTGAACGAGAAGACCCCGCGATGCCGTCCGTCGAACACCAGCAGCCCGGGCATACCGTTGACCTCGATCGTGCGGCCCCAGCCGCCCCCGGCCGAGGGGGCGTGGTACCAGCCGAGCAGCATCTTCGCGATGACTTCGGCGCCCGCCACCGGTTTGCGGATGGCCGGCACCTTGCCGCCGCCGTCGGCGGTGAGAGTGACCCGGTCGTCGAGCAGACCCAGCAGCGCGCTCATATCCCCCGACCGCCACGCCACCGCGAACGCGGAGACCACCCGCTCGTGTTCGTCCGGCGACGCGGGGAAACGCGGCGTGCCGTCCTCGACGCGTTTGCGAGCGCGCGAGGCGAGCTGCCGTACCGCGGCCGGAGTACGGCCCACCACTGTCGCGACCTCCGGTCCGGTCATACCGAACACATCCTGCAGCACGAACGCGGTGCGTTCGGCGGGCGACAGCGATTCGAGGACGACCAGCAGTGCCATGGTCACCCGTTCGTCCTGCGAAACCCGGTCGGCGGGATCGTCCCACTCCGCGAGCGCGGGCTCGGGCAGCCATTCACCGACGTACTGCTCCCGCCGCACCCGCGCGGATCCGAGCTGGTCGAGAGCCAGCCGCCCGGTGACAGTGGTGAGCCAGGCCCGCAGGTTCTCGATCGGCGCGCCGGACTCCTGGTGACGCTGCAGGCGCAGCCACGCCTCCTGCACCACATCGTCGGCGTCGGCCAGACTGCCCAGCGTGCTGTAGGCGAGCCGGCGCAGGTAAGGGCGCAGTTCCTCGAAACGACGGGCCAGTTCGGCGGAGCCGGGTAGATCGGTCACTGCGGTCCTCGTTCGGTCGTGCCCGGTGGGTGGGCGGGATCATCGGTGTCGTCGGGTCGACGATGTAGAAACCGGAGGTGTGACATGGTCGCGCCGGACCTGGCGTCATCGACGATATCCGTCCCGCCACCGGGGGCGCTCACGGAATGCGGTACCCGCGGAAGGTCACCGGGGTGCGGGTCCGGAAGCCGAGCCTCTCGTAGAGATCGATCGCGCCGGTGTTCGTCTCGACGACATGGAGGAACGGACGTTCACCGCGCGCCGCGATCCGCGTGGCGAGCGTGCTGATCAGGCGCGCGGCGTGGCCGCGTCCGCGCGCTTCGGGAGCGGTGCAGACGGCGCTGATCTCGGTCCAGCCCGGGGGTCGCAGCCGTTCGCCGACCATCGCCACCAGTCTGCCGCCGTCGCGGATACCGAGATAGGTGCCGAGTTCGTGTGTGCGGGGGAAGAACGGCCCCGGCTGGGTCCGGGCGATGAGCGCGAGCATTTCGGGTACGTTGTCCGCGCCCAGTTCGACCACCTCGACGCCGGTATCGGTAGGCGTATGTGCGAGCCGGTCGGCGGTGGGGCCGACCATCTGAAGGCCCGCGAGGGCGAAAACCGGTTCCCAGTCCGGCGGCGGTGGCGCCGCGCAACTGAACACATCGGCGATTTCACCGCGGCCGAGCAGCCGGGCGAGATCGTTCCACTCCGCCGAGCCGGGATCACCGTCCAGCGCGGAGAAGGTGGAGACCCCGGCCGGGTAGGTGGCGGCCCCGCCGAGCCGGCGCGCCAGGTGAGCGTGGTGACCGCGCAGGGACGCGCCTACCGGATCGTCGAGCACGGCGCTGTCGCAGTTGATCATGGTGGTGCCTCTTGCGTCGTTCGGATCGAGCGCCGACCGGATATCGGAGGCCCGCTTCCGTCCGCGGAGGAGGCGGGCATCGCCGGCGGCCCGGATACCCTACCGGGGAGCGGTGACTCCGCCGTGCCACCACCGGGATTCCGGTGGCTACGCTCACCGGGTGCGCAGAGGTTTTTCGACCGCGGCCGGTTTGCTGGCCGGCTTCGCCCTGGACCGTGCCCTCGGCGACCCCCGCCGCTGGCATCCGGTCGCGGGATTCGGCGCGATGGCCGCGAGCCTGGAAACCGTGACCTATGCCGACCACCGGGGCGCCGGAACGGCACACGAGGCGATCCTGGTGGGGGCGGCGGTCGGTGCGGGACTCGTCCTACGCCGCGGCGGTGCGGTGCCGGTGGCGCTGGCCACCTGGACCGTGCTCGGCGGCCGCAGCCTGACTCGCACCGGGCTCGATATGGCCCGGCGGCTGGAATCCGGCGATCTCACCGGTGCGCGGCGACTGCTGCCCGCGCTGTGCGGGCGCGATCCGGATGTACTGGACGCGGACGGGCTGGCCCGGGCCGCGCTGGAGTCCATCGCCGAGAACACCTCCGATGCCGCCGTGGCCCCGCTGCTGTGGGGCGCGGTCGCGGGCGTTCCGGGACTGCTCGGTTATCGGGCGGTCAACACCCTCGACGCCATGATCGGGTACCGCAACCACCGGTATCGGCGGTTCGGCTGGGCGGCCGCCCGCCTGGACGATGCCGCGAACCTGCTACCGGCCCGGGTCACCGGCCTGCTCACGGCACTGGTGGCGCCGCTGGTGGGCGGGCGGCCCGGTACGGTGCTGCGGACCTGGCGGCGCGACGCCCCTCGGCATCCGAGCCCGAACGCCGGCGTGGTGGAGGCCGCCGCGGCAGGGGCGCTGGGGGTGCGGCTCGGCGGCCGGACCGAATACCGGCACGGAGCCGAACAGCGCCCCGAACTCGGTACCGGTGTGCCGCCCACCGTCGCGGACCTGCGCCGGGCGGTGCGGTTGTCCGAGCTGGTGCAGTACGCCGCGGTGGGGGTGGCGCTGGTGGTCGCGCCGCTGTGCGCGGTTGCGCGCCGTCGAGTTCTCCCGGCGCGTCCGGTTGGACCGGCCGCGGCCGAACCGGCTCCGAGCTGAGGAGCAGGGGGAACGCGGGTCTCCGGTGCCGGTGGTACGAGCGGAACGCGACAGGCGCTCCGGACGCGGGGATGTGAGCGGAACGTGAGGGCGCTCCGGAGGCGGGAGGCGGGAACACCGCGCACGCTGCCGGATGGGTCCGGGTCGGAGCTCAGTGGCGGGTGCGGCCGTAACGGTCCGCGAGCCGGTCCTCCTTGGTGGCCGGCGCGGGCGCGGCGCGGGCCGGTTCGGCTTTCTCCGGATGCCGCTGCTTACGGCGTTCCCGGATCTCCGCCCAGGCGAAATAGCCCAGGCCCAGGGGTGCCATCACCCCGAACGCCAGCCACTGCAACCCGTAGGAAAGATACGGGCCGGCATCGAGCTGGGGAAGGGGCACCGGGGTGAACGCGCCGGGCTGATCCGCGGAGAGCTGCAGATAAGCGCCGCGCTCACCCACCGGCAGCGGGGTGAGTGGCAGACCCAGGACCGTGCTCTGCTGCGGTACGTCGATCGAATAGACGTGGGGTACACCGTCCTGCACCGCCGGCGCGCGTTCCGGGTCGATGTTCTCCGAAACCCGCACCCGGCCCTCGATACGCTGCGTTCCGGAGGGTGCGGCCGGGATCGGGGGCGGCTGGGAACCGTCCACCGCGGCCACCAGGCCGCGGTCGATCAGCAGTGTCCGGCCGTCGGTGAGGGTGAAGGCGGACAGGACGCCGTAGGCCGGGGCGCCGTCGAGATGGCGCAACCGGACCAGGACGGTCGAATCGGGCACATAGCCGCCCTCGGCGAACACCTTGCGCCATTCGGTGGCGGTACCGCCACCGTCCAGTACCTCGGTGACCGCCACCGGGTCGGCGTCCACCGAATCGGCGATCAGCTGGTTGCGTTCGGAGGTGGATTCGTTCTTCCCGAGCTGCCAGGGTGCGAGCACGGTGAAACACAGGTAGGCGAACGCGGCCACCACCGCGGCCAGGATCAGCCATCCGGGTCGCAGCAGGAACGCGAAGCGGCGCATCAGACCGGCTCACCGGTGACGGGGGCGCGGGCCGCGAGCGCCGCCCGGACCCAGTCCAACAGTCCCGGGACGGCGGCCTCGATCTGGTCGCGTACCAATTCGAATTCGGCGGTCGCGCCGTTGTAGGGATCGGGTACGTCGATATCGTCGGCGCCCGGATCGAAACTCCGCAGCAACCGGCGGCGCTCCCGCGGTACACCGCGCATCGCCAGGTGCCGGTCGTGCTCGGTGGTCATGACCACGATCAGATCGGCGCCGGCGTGTTCGGCGCCGAACTCCGCGGCCCGATGCCCGGTGGGGTAGCCGTAACGCAGCAGGGTGTCGGTGGTGCGCGGATCGGCATCCGCCCCGGCGTGCCAGCCGTGGGTGCCCGCGCTGCTCACCCGGACCCGGCCGGCCAGGCCTGCCCGCGACAGATGCGCGGCCAGGATCTTCTCCGCCATCGGCGATCGGCAGATATTGCCGGTACAGACGAACGATATGTGCAGCTCACCCACGACAGCCATTCTGGCGGGTCCGGTGGTCCGGCCGCCACGTAGGGTGCGTCTCATGCTCGCCGACCACGTCGATTTCGCCGGATTGCGTCACCACGGCGACGCCGAGGCCCTGCCCGGCCTGCTCGATTTCGCGGTGAACGTGCAGGGCAGTGCGCCGCCGCGGTGGTTGCGGGAGCGGCTGGTCGCGGCCCTGGACTCGCTCGGCCGGTACCCGGCGGCGGCCGACGACCGGCGCGCCCGGGAGGCGGTGGCGCGCCGGCACGGGGTACCGGCCGATCATGTGCTGCCGCTGGCGGGCGGGGCGGAGGGCTTCGCGCTGCTACCGCGGCTGCGTCCCCGGCTGGCGGCGGTGGTGCATCCGTCGTTCACCGAGCCCGAGCTCGCGCTGCGCGAGGCGGGTGTCCCGGTGACACGGGTCCTGCTGCCGCCGCCCTACACGCTGGACCCGGCCCTGGTTCCGGAGGCTGCCGATCTGGTGGTGCTCGGTAACCCCACCAACCCGACCTCGGTGCTGCACCCGGCCGAGGCGGTGCGCGCACTGCGGCGCCCGGGGCGCATCGTCGTGGTGGACGAGGCTTTCATGGACGCTGTTCCCGGCGAACCCGAATCCGTGGCAGCCGAGTCCGGTTCCGGGCTGCTGGTGCTGCGCAGTCTCACCAAGACCTGGGCGCTGGCCGGATTGCGCTGCGGTTATCTCCTCGGCGCACCGGAAGTGCTGGAGCGACTCGTGCGGGGGCGGGCGCACTGGCCGGTGGGCACGTTGCAGCTCGCCGCGATCGCGGCCACCGCGGCACCGGAGGCGGTGGCCGAAGCCGAGCGCGCCGCGCACCGGATCGGACGGGAGCGGGCCGCCATGGCCGAGCGGTTGGCCGGGACGGGGGTGACGGTGCGGTTACCGGCCGCCGCGCCGTTCCTGCTGCTGCGGGTGCGCGCTGGGGGCGCGCTGCGCGAGCATCTGTTCCGGCAGGGGATCGCGGTGCGCCGCTGCGATACCTTCCCCGGGCTGGGGGCGGACCATCTACGGGTGGCGGTCCGGCCCGCGACGCAGGTCGATGCGCTGGTGGAGGCGCTGCGTACGGCCGAGCGGGCGGTGCTGCCGCCCGTGCCGGCGGCCGAGTGACGGACCGGGGCGCCCGCTCGACATTATTCTCGCCGACAACCTCCCGAGAGAAAGGTGTGCCGTGGCGATTCTCGCCGAACTCGTCGAAACGCTGGAGACGGCCTATCCGCCGCGATTGGCC
This sequence comes from Nocardia sp. X0981, assembly GCF_977089955.1. Classification (NCBI taxonomy): domain Bacteria; kingdom Bacillati; phylum Actinomycetota; class Actinomycetes; order Mycobacteriales; family Nocardiaceae; genus Nocardia; species Nocardia sp. X0981. The sequence continues at coordinate 3,233,191 of NZ_OZ372435.1, forward strand.
GAATCATGGGATTCGGTAGGCCTGGTCTGCGGTGATCCGGCGGAGGAGGTGCACCGGGTGCTGTTCGCCGTCGATGTCACCGCGGCCGTGGTCGAGGAGGCGGTGATGTGGGGGGCCCAGGCTCTGGTGGCGCATCACCCGCTGCTGCTGCGCGGGGTGGACAGTGTGGCGGCCGACCGGCCCAAGGGGGCTCTGGTGCACCGGCTCGTTCGCGCGGGCTGTGCCCTGTTCACCGCCCATACCAACGCCGATTCCGCCGATCCGGGGGTGTCGGATGCCTTGGCCGCAACGCTGGGGCTCACCGTCACCGCGCCGTTGGAACCGAAAAATATCGCCGCGGTGGACAAATGGGAGATCCAGGTGCCGCGGGAGCAGGCCGAGGCGGTGGCCGCGGCCCTGTTCGCCGCCGGAGCCGGCGGTACCGGCGCCTACCGGGAGGCGGCCTGGTGGTCGACGGGGACCGGGCAGTTCCGGCCGCTCCCCGGCGCGGATCCGGCCATCGGCACGATCGGCGAGCTGACCCGGGTGGCCGAGGACCGGCTGGAAGTGATCGCCTCGCCGGGCTCACGCGGGGCGATCCTGGCCGCGCTGCGGGCCGCGCATCCGTACGAGGAACCCGCCTATCACGTGACAGAACGTGCGCCGCTGCCCGGCAATATCGGTCTGGGCCGTATCGGCACACTGCCCGAACCGCTGACCCTGCGGGAATTCACCGCCCGCGCCGCCGCCGCGCTTCCGGCGACGACGTGGGGGGTGCGCGCCGCCGGTGATCCCGAGCGGGTGCTGCGCACGGTGGCCGTCTGCGGTGGAGCCGGTGATTCGCTGCTCGACACCGCCATCCGCAGCGGTGCCGACGCCTATCTCACCGCCGATCTGCGCCACCATCCGGCCGATGAGCATCTGCGCCGGTCCGGGCCCGCGCTCATCGATGCCGCGCACTGGGCCACCGAGTTCCCCTGGTGCGCCCAGGCCGCCGAGGTGGTCCGCCGCGGACTTCCGGAACTGGAAACACGGGTATCCACCGTCCGCACCGACCCGTGGACGGTCGGCTGCGGCGGCTGACCGGGGTCCGATGCCGGCCGGATCCGACTTCGGCCCGGCGTGCGCACGCCTCGCCCGGTGCGCGGAGTACGGTGGACGTTCTATCCGTCCACAGCGTGCAGGGAGTTCGTTCGCGTTGAATGTCGAACCATCGATTCAGGCCCAACTGCTGCGTCTCGCCGAGGTCGACACCGAGCTGACCCGGATTGCGCACCGGCGCACCGTGCTACCGGAACAGCAGGAAGTCCAGCGGTTCGAGACCGAGCGCAACGCGCACAAGGACGCGGCCGTGGCCGTGGAGATCGTGCTGGACGATCTGGACCGCGATATCCGCAAACTCGAGGGTGAGATCGAGGCGGTGCGCAAGCGCGAGGACCGCGACCGCGGGGTCCTGGAGGCCGGTTCGGTGGGCGCCAAGCAGCTGTCCGAGATCCAGCACGAGCTGACCAGCCTGCAGCGGCGGCGCTCGGTACTCGAGGACGAACTGCTCGAGGTCATGGAGCGCCGGGAGGCCTCGGCCGCCGATCACGAACACGCCGGCGCCCGGCTCGACCGCACCGAAACCGAGCTCGCCGCCGCCCGCACCCGCCGCGACGAGGCGCTGGCCGACCTGACGGCCGCCCAGCAACGCTGTGAAGCCGACCGCGCGAAACTGGTGGGTGCCTTCCCCGAGGACCTGCTGAAGATCTACGAGCGCCAGCGCGCCGACCACGGGATCGGCGCGGCCCTGCTGCAGGCCCGGCGCTGCGGCGCCTGCCGGATCGAGCTGGATCGCGGGGAGATCGCGCGTATCGCGAAAACCGCGCCCGATGTGGTGGTGCGCTGCACCGAATGCGGTGCGGTACTGGTGCGGACCAAAGAATCCGGTTTGTGAGCGCGCGCGGAATGCGGGACGGCGGGACGCGGGAGACCGGATGAGTGTGCGGGAAGTCATCGTGGAGGCCGATGGCGGTTCCCGGGGTAACCCGGGCCCGGCCGGGTACGGGGCCGTGGTGTTCGACGCCGACCGGATCGCCGTGCTCGCCGAACGCAAGGAGGCCCTCGGCGTCACCACCAACAATGTCGCCGAGTACCGGGGCCTGATCGCCGGCTTGGAGGCCGCCGCGGAACTCGGCGCCCGGGTGGTGACGGTGCGGATGGATTCCAAACTCGTGGTCGAGCAGATGTCGGGCCGGTGGAAGATCAAGCACGCCGCGCTGATCCCGCTCGCCGACCGGGCCCGCCGCCTGGCCGCCGGCTTCGAGCGGGTCGGTTACCGGTGGATACCGCGTGCCGAGAATTCCCACGCGGACCGGCTCGCCAACGAGGCCATGGACGACGGCGGGCTGATCGAGGAGGTGCGGGCCGCGACGCAGCCGCCCACAACCGCCGCTCCGGCGCAGCCGGCCACAGCCGCCCCGGCACAGTCGCCCACGAATGTCCCGGCGCAGTCGGCGGGCACCACCGGGGTCCCGGCGGATTCGCGTAGTGCCGCGGCCCGGCTCGGCACGACGGGTCCGGGGTGGACCGGCGCGACCGGCCGCCCCACCCGGCTGCTGCTGTTGCGGCACGGCCAGACCGAGCTGTCGGTGCAGCGCCGCTATTCCGGCCGGGGCAATCCACCGCTGACGGCGGTGGGCCGGGAACAGGCCACACGGGCCGCGAAAATGCTGGCGGCGAAGGGGGATATTGCCGCGGTGGTGACCTCCCCGCTGGGCCGGGCCCGCGAGACGGCGGAGGCCGCGGGCGCGGCACTCGGTGTCGAGGTGCGGGTGGTGGACGGTCTCACCGAAACCGATTTCGGTGAATGGGAGGGCCTGACCTTCCGGGAGGCGGCCGAACGTGATCCGGAGCTGCACGCCCGCTGGCTGGGCGATCCGGCGCTGCGCGCGCCCGGCGGGGAGAGTTTCGACGAGGTCCGGGAACGGGTGGAGGCGGTCCGGCGGGATCTGCTGGCCCGGTACCCGGGCGCGAATATCGTCGCGGTGAGCCATGTGACCCCGATCAAGACGCTGCTGCAGCTCGCACTGGGTGTCGGGCCGTCGCTGCTCTACCGGCTGCATCTGGACCTGGCGTCGCTGTCGGTGGCCGAGTTCTACCCCGACGGCGGTTCCTCGGTTCGCCTGGTCAACGATACGAGCTATCTCTGAGGGTTCCGCTCGGGCTCTCGGGTGGGAACCGGGGCGGCCGGCGCGGACGCGGCCCGGTCGCGCAGGTAGCGTGCCGTGAATTCGTCCAGGGGGTAGAAGAACTCGACTGCCAGCTCGGACAGGGTCACATCGGCCGGGGCGCCGAAGGTCGCCATGGTGCCGAACAGGGAGAGCTCGCCCGCGGGTGTGCGCACCCGGATCGGTACCTGGAAGGGCCCCGCGTACCGGGGATCGGAATCTTCGCTCTCCACTTCCGTGACCGGATAGCCGCGGACCTCGTTGTAGAGGTCGCGCAGCCGCGGGTCGCCGGTGGTATCGACCTGGCGGGCCAGTCTTTCGAGCAGTTGCTCGCGGACCTGCCGTGGATTGGCCAGCCGCGCCACCAGCCCGCGCGGATGCAGGACGAGCCGGTAGACATTGGGCTCGGCCAGCAGTTGCGGGGGCACGTCGCCGGTGAGCACCGACAGGGCCGCGTTCGCGGTGACGGCGTTCCACCACCGGTCCACCGCCACGGCGGGATACGGTTCGTGCGCGGCCAGCATGTGGTCGAGCGCGGCGCGGGCCGACGCGAGATGCGCGTCGTCGAGGCTGCTCTCCGGGTAGGCCGGGGCGAACCCGGCCGCGACCAGCAGGGTGTTGCGTTCCCGCAGCGGCACTTCCAGCGTGCGGCACAGCCGCAGCACCATCTCCCGGCTCGGCGCCGAGCGGCCGGTTTCGACACAGGACAGGTGCCGGGCCGAGGTGTCGGCGGCCAGTGCCAGATCCAGCTGGCTCAGCCGGCGCCGCTGCCGCCATTCGCGCAGTAGTCCGCCGATCCGGGTCGGGCCGCCGTTTCTCCGATGCTCCACGCGGCGAGCGTAACCGGGCGCGCGGTACCGCGACCATGACCTCGGAGGTCATTGAACCGCTGACCCGGCCGCGGCACAGTCGGGAACGGAACCGGCCGGTTCCCGCTTCCCCCGACTTCCGAAGGCACACCATGACCACCGCAACCCTGTCCGCGCCCACCACCGACGACCTGCTCCGCCGTACCCTGCGCGTGGACGGCTGGGGCACCGGAGTTTTCGGCGTCCTGATGCTGGCCGGCGCCGCGCCGCTGCGCGAGCCGCTGGGCCTGCCGACCTCCTGGTCGGTGCCCTTCGGCGTCGCCATGCTCGGTGGTGCGCTGGCGCTGCTGCTCATCGCGGGGTATCCGCGGATCTCGCCGCGGCACGCGACGGTGGTGGTGGCCGGCAACTCCGTCGGTGTGGTGGCGATGATCGTCCTGGCGTTCTCGGGGTTGATCGAGCTCACCGGTCTCGGTATCGCCTTCTTCCTCTCCGGGGCGGGAATCGTCGCCGTATTCGCCGCGCTGGAGTTCGCCGGCCTGCGCCGTCTCCTCCGGTGAGCACCGCGCGCGGGTCAGGCCGGGTAGCTGTGGATCTCGGTGGCCTTCAGCGCGGCCCACACGTTGCGTGGACTGTCCTCGGGCCGCCGCGGCCGCAGGCCGCCCGCGGCCGAGGCGAAGGCCGGATGCGCAAGGCTGGGGACCGGTCAGTACGACAAGCGCAACGGCAAGGAACGGGTAAGTACTTCTGGACCAACGTCATCGTCAAGAATTCCAACGGCGATATCATCACCGCATATCCCACCTCGAATGCGCACCGCTGTGGCTGAGCTTCCGATCTCGGCCGGCGACCAGTGGGCGGGTATATGCCACGATAGGCTTCGAAAGATGCGGCCGGTATCGATCATCCCTGCGACCTGGAGGAGTCTCGGTGCCAAATTCTCCCCGCGCCGAATTCGGTAATCACGCGGACCTGACAGCACTGCACATTCCCGGAGCGCTGGATTCGTTTCTGCCGAGAGCGTTCGCGACCCTGCATCCACGGCACCTCGATGAGGACGATCCCAGCCGCTACTTCTGCGTACTGTATTACCCCTCGCAGGATTCTACGGACATGCGTGGCAGCATCCGGGTGTTCATCCGGGACCATCCGGTCGGTGGCGGGGAAGCCGCTGGCGAGGCGGAGCTGTATCCCGAACCGTTCTTCCACTACGAACCCGTTCCGCGGGGGCTACGCGAAAAATACGGTGAGCACGCGTTTGTCGCCACTACCACAGACGAACTCGCCGGGTGGGCCCTGACGTCCGACACCCTACGGACCAGAGTTCAGTATCCGATCGGTGAGGTTACCTCGGAAGAGTTGTGGCACCTTGCCGCCTACGTTCACCGGGTTGTCCGGACGTCGCCCGGGAGCATCGAGGCCACCCACCCGCCTGTGTAGCGCCGGGTTCGGACGGCTTCGACGACCTGCCGGGGAAACTCGGCGAGATCGCGCCCGGACACCCTTGCGCCCGTTGTCCAGCCGTACCGCCGACAGCAGCCGCGGGTCAGGCCGGGTAGCTGTGGATCTCGGTGGCCTTCAGCGCGGCCCACAACTCCAGACCGGGACGGATGCGCAGTTCGGCGACGGTGGCGGGGGTGATATCGGCCAGTGCCGGGATCGCGCCGTCCACCCGGACCCGCACGGTGTGCGCGTGCTGTTCCACACCGGCCACTGTCACCGGCCAGGTATTTCGCGGACTACCGGTGGGCCGCTGCGGGTACAGGCCGACCGCGGCCGGAGCGAAGGTCAGGTGCACCGGGCCGGTCACGGGCTCGGCGACGGTGAGCTCGGCGCCGCTGTCGAGGCGAACCCGGGTGCCCGCGCCGCGCCCCCGGAACAGGTTGAGGCCTACCAGGTCCGCCACATAGTCCGACCGGGGCCGCCGCGCGATCTCGCCCGGCGGGCCCTGCTGGACGATCGAGCCGCCCTCCACGATGACCAACCGGTCGGCCAGCACCATGGCGTCGAGCGGGTCGTGGGTGACGAGCAGGGTATGCCCGGGGTAGTCGCCGAGATGGTGTCCGAGTTCGGATCGCACCCGCACTCGGGTGGCGGCGTCCAGGGCGGCCAACGGCTCGTCCAGCAGCAGCAGCGCCGGGTCGCCGGCCAGCGCGCGGGCCAGCGCCACCCGCTGGGCCTGCCCCCCGGAGAGGGCACGGGGGCGGGTGTGCGCGTATTCGGCCAGCCCGACCCGCTCCAGCCACCGGGCCGCGCGTTCGCGGGCCGCGGCCCGGCGCATTCCGCGGGCACGCAGGCCGAAGGCCACATTCTCCAGGGCATCGAGGTGGGCGAAGAGCAGATAGTCCTGGAATACCACTCCGGCCGAGCGGCGTTCGGGGGGTACGAATTCGCCGGGCGGCGCGTCCCACACCCGGTCGCCGAGCCGGATCACCCCGCCGGTCAGCGGGGTGAGCCCGGCCAGGGCGCGCAGCGCGGTGGTTTTCCCGGCGCCGTTGGGCCCGAGCAGCGCGACGACCTCACCGGCCGCCACGGTCAGGTCCAGTTCGAGGGCGAAGGCGCCGCGTCGCACCCGTAGGGCGGCGTCGAGGGTCACAATGCCCCCCGGATCCAGCGCTCCCGCAACGCCGCCAGCACCACCACCGATACCACCAGCAGCACCAGGCTCAGCACGATCGCCGCGGCGGGGTCGGTTTCCAGGGCCAGATACACCGCCAGCGGCATGGTGGTGGTGCGGCCCGGGAAGTTACCGGCGAAAGTGATGGTGGCGCCGAATTCACCGAGGGCCCGCGCCCAGCACAGCACGGTTCCAGCCACCACACCCGGCAGGATCGAGGGCAGGGTCACCCGCCGGAAGATGAGCCAGCGGGAGGCGCCGAGGGTGGCCGCAGCCTCCTCGTAGCGGGGGTCGGCGCCGCGCAGGGCGCCCTCCACCGAGATCACCAGGAACGGCATGGCCACGAACGCCTCCGCCAGCACCACCCCCGGGGTGGTGAACGGAAGCGCGATCCCGAACCAGTCGTACAGGTACCCACCGATGAGGCCGCGGCGGCCCAGGACCAGCAGCAGCGCCACCCCGCCCACCACCGGCGGCAGCACCAGCGGGACCGTGACCAGTGCCCGCACCAGCCCCCGGCCGGGCAGCCCGCCGCGAGCCAGCAGCCAGGCCAGCGGAATACCCAGTACCAGGCACAGCACGGTGGCCAGACTCGCGCACACCAGCGAGAGCCGCAGCGCCTGTCCCACCTCCGCGCTCACCAGGCGTTCGGGCAGCTCCGCCCACGGTGCCCGCACCAGCAGCCCGGCCAGCGGTACGGTCAGGAACGCCAGCCCCAGCAGCGCGGGAACGACCAGGATCAGCGGACGCCGGCCGCGCACCGCGCGCCGCCTGCGCAGTGCCGCGGCCCGCGCGGGCACCGTGTTCACGCCGGGTCGAAGCCGGCCGCGGTGAACACCGCGCGGGCCGGTGGCGAATTCACGAAATCGACGAAGGCCTGGGCCGCCGCGGGATTGGGCGCCGCGGCCAGCGGCGCGATGGGGTAGTCGGTGATCGCCCCGGCGGCCTCCGGGAATTCGATACCCGTCACCGTTTCGGGTGCGGCCCGGATATCGGTCCGGTACACCAGCCCGGCATCGACCTCACCGAGCGCGACCTTGGTCAGCACCGCCTTCACATCGGTTTCCCGGGTATCGGGCTGCGGTGTGACCCCCGCCGCCTCGAACACCTGTGCCGCGGCGACGCCGCACGGTACCTGTTCGGCGCACAGCGCGATCCGCGGCTCGGGTTTCCCGAAATCACCCAGACCACTGATACTGGCCGGATTACCCGGCGGCACCGCGATTTCGAGCCGGTTGCGGGCGAAGGTGACCGGTCCGGCCGTGACATCACCGGACTCGACGACCTGCTCCATATTGCGCAACGCGGCGGCGGCGAAGACATCGGCCGGCGCGCCCTGGCGGATATGTTCGGCCAGGATGGAGCTCCCGCCGAAACTGAACACCACATCCAGGCCCGGATGCGCGTCCTCGAACTGGTCGCCGAGCGTGGTGAAGGTTTCGGTGAGCGAGGCCGCGGCGAAGACGGTGAGCGTTCCCCTGACCCCGGTCGTCTCCTCCGCCTCGTCGTCGGCCGCGCACCCCGCTGACATCGCGATCAGGACAACAGCCGGGATCAGACCGCGCAGTGCGCGCGCTACGGTTCTCATCACCGATCCTCCGGTATCTCGACCACCACATTCGTCGATTTGATCGACGCGACCGCCACACTGCCCACTTCGAGGCCCAGTTCCTCCACCGATTCCCGGCTCAGCAGCGAGACCAGCCGGAACGGCCCGGCCTGCAGTTCCACCTGGGCCATCACTGTATCGGTGATCACCCGCGTCACGATGCCGCGCATCCGGTTGCGCGCCGAGGCCGCCACGGTCACCCCGGGTTCGGGCGCCTCGGCGGTCTGCCGGGCGAATTCCGCGAGATCCCGCCCCCGGACACCCTTGCGACCGTTGTCCAGCCGGACCGCCGGCAACCGCCCCTGGTCGATCCAGCGCCGCACCGTGTCATCACTGACACCGAGCAGTCCAGCAGCGTCTTTTATCCGCAGATGCGTCACAAAAACGAGTTTATCTCCGTATATGCGGAATAGTGAAGGAGGGTTGTGCCCGCGAACGAGCCGGGCCCTGCCGGTGAGCCGGAAGCCGCTTCGAGAAGGGGGCTGGACAAACCGGTGGAATCGATAACGCCACGGCTCGGGATCCCGTACGTAAAGTGTTCGCGGGAAAGGGATTCGAACACCGGGGGAGGTGGGGTACCCCGTGCAATCCAGGCGCGCGATCATCGTGGCCCGAAAGCATCTAGAGGAAGTGGCCAGATCCATCTCCTCGTTCACCTTCCAGCATGTGGCCGGTGCGAGCCGTAAGGCCGAGGTGGCGAGCGATACTCTCTCGGAGGCCGCCCGTGTTTACAAGCTGCGCATCAACGGTGAGATCCGGCTCGTGGTCGGCCGCCCCACTCGGCATCTCAAATCCGATGAAGAGGTCGCTGCCGGGCCGAAAGAATCCACCGGGCGGACCACCCCCGGCAGTCGAGAGGAAGCCGAGGCCATCAACCTGGTTCAGGATTTTCCGGAATACGGCGAGGTGCTCACCAACGTGACGCTCCACGACCCGCGCTGGCCGGCCACCGAGGGATGGGTCAAGATGAGCCAGACGGTCCACGGGGTCGAGATCCACTACGTCCGCAACCCGCTCACCCGTGAGGTCGCCGACTTCAAATTCAAGGATCGAACGGAGCCGGATAAATGAGTGAGGGCGACGACCTGCCCGAGGGTGCTCTCCCCGCGGGTACCCGTGTCAAGGTTGTCCACGACCCCGAGTGGGACGGTCCCTGGCGGGACGAATTCTACGGAACCGTCGACTACGCGCCGGAGCCCCCGGAGCCGGTGACGTTGTCGAGTGCCCGGCCCGGGGAACTGGTCTACTGGGTGCGGTTCGACGATTCCCAATTCGACGCCGACGGTGACGGCCCCTACCGGAAAGCACAGATCTGGGATCGCTATCTGCAGGTCGTGCGGTAACCGCCGGACGCGGTCCACATCGACACCCGCTCGGGTCCGCCCGCGGTGGTGATCACGCCCGCTGATCCCTCCCGCACACCGGCGGCGATATCGCTCGCCGGTTCCGGGCCGTCGGCCGGGGCGGGGTCGTGCTACCGGTCCCGGTACCAGATGAGGTAGTAGCGGAAAAGCGGCAGCCGGCGCCACCGCATACCCGGGAGAGCGCGCGCGGCGATCCGCCGGACCTGCGCGTACGTATGCGGGAAGTTCATCCGCACCGGTGCGGTGTGCTCCCAATAGCCGCGGGTGCGCGACAACACCTGATGCTGCGCCGCCCCGACGACGTCCATGGCGTAGTCGCCCAGCCGTGAGTTGCGGGCGCAGCCGATGACGACCAGCGCACCGCCCGGGGCGGTGAGATCGGCCAGGCGGCGCAGGCCGGTGGCCAGGTCGGGGAGATGATGCACGGTCGCGACGGTGGCCACGAGGTCGTAGTGCCGCTCGGGCAGCGGGGCCGACATCACGTCACCGAGTACCCAGTCGATATCGGTGCCGCTGGTGCGGGCACGGTCGAGAACCGCGGGATCGGTATCGATCGCCGTCACCGCAGACACCCGTGCGCGTAACGCCGTGGCGAGCAGCCCGTCGCCGGTGCCGACGTCGAGCGCGGTCCGGGCACCGGCGGGGAGGACATCGAGAATTTTCGAGTAGTAGTGCGTGTTGTGGTTCCAGCGTTCATTCGTATCGATGGACACCCGGCCACCCTGGCACGACTCGAGCGCGTGGGCGCGGCGGCGTGGGCCGGCCCAGCGCGGCGAGACCGCCGACATCGAGATCTCGCCCCTCGGCATCTAGTCGAAGAAGCTGTGAACAGTATTGATTCGACCCTGCTCTATCACCACGACGTCCCCGCCCGTGGCCGCTGAGGGGCCACCGGTATGAAGGTCGAGGAGCAACGGTGCGTATCGGAGAGCTGAGCCGTCTGAGCACCTCCTCGCCGCCGGACTGTCCACCGAGGACATCGCATACCTGCTGCCGTGCGCCACCGGGGAAGCCCCGGAACTCCCGGCTGCCCCGAGCTGTTGACGGCCATGCGGACCCGGCTGCGCCGCTTGGACGCTCAGCTGGAGGCGCTGGGCCGCTCCCGAAAAGCGTTGGCGCACTTTATCGACGAAGCCGCGCGAACCGCAGGCGAGACCTATGGCCCCTTCGGTACGCTCGCGCCGGAGCCGGCCTTGTCTGAGCAGACCGGCGGAACCGGCCGCCGACGCATTGCCATGACCCGTACCGAACACCTGCCCTGTATCGGGCCCGGGCGTCGGCGCAGCAGCATCGCACGGCGGAGCGGAGGTGGGGGTCGTGAGCCGGCCGGCTCGCGAGCGCCGGTCAGCCGTGCGGTAGGCGGTATGGGTGCTCACCGCTTTGCCGTGTCGGGTCGATGCTCGGTCGGGCCGAATCGTTCGAGCCCGGTGACGCGGAGCAGTTCGAGGGCCGAGGCGGTGGGGGTGACGGATGCGGCGGAGTAGACGAGGACGGTCTGGTCGGTTTCGGGTTCGTGCAGCACGTCGCAGTCGAGGGTGAGTGGCCCCAGTTCGGGGTGTGTGACGGTGGCGGTGCGGCTGCGCAGCCTACCGGAGCGGCCGGTTTGCCAGAGCTCTTCGAATTGCGCACTGCCGGCTCGTAAGTCGGTGATGAGCCGGGTGAGGTCCGCGTCCTGCGGGTACTTGGCGTGCGCGGTGCGCAGGCAGCCGACGCAGTCGGCGGCGTGGACCGTGGACTCCTCCGCCGTCATGGTGGGACGATCCGCTCCGGCGCCGAGGAATCGTTGCCGCAGCAGGTTGCGTTGCGCGGCCGGTAACCGGGAGAAGTCACCGAGCAGGGCCGCCGCGAGCGGATTCCAGGCCAGCACATCGGATTTGGCGGACAGCACGATAGCGGGCAGGTCCGAGACCCGGTCCAGCAGCCGCAGCACGCTCGGGCGCACCAACATGGGAATACATCTGGCATGCGGCGGTTCCGAGCCGGCGAGCCGGAAGACCAGATCACGGTCGGCCGCGGTGAGCCGCAACGCCCGCACCAATGCGCCCAGTACCTGGTCCGAGGGCTTGGGGCCACGCCCTTGCTCGAGCCGGACTATGTAGTCGACGCTGAGCCCGGCCAGCTGCGCGACCTCCTCGCGTCGCAGACCGGGTACCTGCCGCCGGATGCCGGCCGGCAGACCCACATCGGCGGGCCGGATGCGGGAGCGCGCGGTTCGCAACACCGTGGCCAATTCGGCTCTGTCCACCACCTCATCCTGCCGCAACCCGGGCGACACCGGGTGGTACCGGCAGTCCTACGCCTGATCGGCCCTGGAGACGGCGGCCGCCCGGTGTGACGCTACGAGACGTGACAAGATCGACGATCGCCCTGGTGACCGGGGCGAACAAGGGCCTGGGTCGCGAGACCGTACGACGTCTGACCGACCTGGGATGGGAGGTATTCCTCGCCGCGCGCGATACCGCGCGTGGTACCGCGGCGGTCGCGGAGCTGGCCGCCGAAGGCCGGCAGGCATGGTTCGTCCCGTTGGACGTGACCTCGGACGAGTCCGTCACCGCGGCCGCCGACCTGGTCCGGGCGCGGGCAGGACGACTCGACGTACTGATCAACAATGCTGGTGCGGCGGACCCCGGAACCCCTCCGGCCGATACCTCTCCCGACGATCTGCGAGGCGTTTTCGACACCAACGTTTTCGGGGCGGTCCGGGTTACCCGCGCCTTCTTGCCGCTGCTGCGAGCATCCACGCGTCCACGCATCGTCATGGTCTCCAGCGGTATGGGATCGATCGCCACCCTTACCGATCCCCGCTGGAAAGACCTGGTAACCCCGACACTGGGTTACCCTGCGAGCAAAGCCGCGTTGAACATGCTCACCGCCGTGTACGCGAGCGCGCTGCCGGATATCCGGATCAACGCGGTGGATCCGGGTTACACCGCGACGGACCTCAACGGCCACACCGGCTTCCAAACCGTCGCCGAGGGCACCGACGCGATAGTGCATCTGGCTACCATCGCCGCAGACGGGCCCACGGGCGGGTTCTTCGACCGCAAGGGAGAGATCCCGTGGTGAAGGCCGGAGCGATCGCGGCGGCGGCAGTGGTTGTCTCCCTGGTCTTGTTCATGATCACCATCGCAGCGGAGGACACAATGGAACAGCAGAATGTGGGCACGTCGACGGTGCTGTCCATCGGATTGCATCCCAGCGCCCTGGACTACAGCCGGTACCCGCATATCGACGAGGCCACTCTCACCGCGCGGATCCAGGCGGGCGAAGCCGCGCTACGCGATGCCGGATTCGACATCGTCTCCTGTCAGCTTCCCACCGAACTCGATGCGGCCGAGGAGAAACTGCGCGAATGCGTGGCGGACAGAACTTTCCGTGTCGCCATGATAGGAGCGGGTGTCCGCATGGCCCCCGAACACACGCTGCTGTTCGAACGCCTGATCAACACCCTCACCGATATCGCTCCCGGAATCCGCTTCTGCTTCAACCTCTCGCCCGAAACCACTATCGACGCCCTACGCCGCTGGATACGACCCGACGGCCACTGAGCACGAACCACCTCCCGGGAAACCGCGACCCCGCCGGTAGCGCCGATCGGACCAGGCGCCGCAGCCGGCGGCGCATTGTTTCCAGCATGGGGGTGCCATCTGCCCGCCAGGCGTCGTCGGTGATCGCTGGGCCGGCCGCAGGCGCAGGCGAGCAGATCGAAGTGCGGGTCATCGGGACGTTCATCGAGCCCTGGTCTTGATAAACCCGCAGGTAGGAGTTCTGCTTGGGCTACCATGGGCACCATGTCGCGGCCGGATGTACAGCACCCCGAACTCCCGGAGTACATGACCTGGGAGGAGCTCGCGGCCTTACCCGAGGAGATCGCCGAACGCATCGAACTCTGGGACGGTCGAGTGGTGTGGTTGCGGCGCGGTCCTCATGAGCACCAGGAGTTCACCAATCTGCTCTGGAGTGGTTTGCGGCGATGCGCGCGTACGGCGATGTCGGCCGATCCCGAGCAATGCTGGCGGGTGAGCACCGAGACCAATGTATTCTTCGGACGAACCGGGATGTCGGACTTCGTCACCCCGGACTTCATGGTCTACCGATGCATGCGCGAACCATACCGGTATGTGCGCTCCGATCGAGTCGTTCTGGTGGGCGAAGTCCTCTCGCCCTCCAATTCGGATGCCGATATGGAGTTGAAGAAAGCCCGCTACGCGAAAGCCGGGATCCCTTGGTATTGGGAGGTAACCCTGGCAACTCAGCGCAGCGAGATCGCTCATATCCACGCTTACACCCTCGTATCCAATGTGAATCCCCCCGAACCCGGCATCACAGTGCTGCATCGCGCCAACTACATCTTGGCGGGCGCTTGGTCGCCGTCCGATACGGGGTCGATCACGATCAACCACCCGTTCCCCATCACCATCCCCTGGTCCGAATTGGAGTTCTGATCGCACTCCGGCACACAACGAACATGCCGATTGTGAACGCCGGACCGGGAGGGGCCGCGCTGCTCGCGCGCAGAGGAAGATCGGCGGATGCGCAACTACAACGACGCGATCGATGCTGCTGCCTCCAAGCTCCGGGACATGCTGGACCGGTTTCGTGCGTTGGTGGACTGCGAATCGCCCTCGAACGACCGGCGTCTCGCCACTCACGTCGGCGCCGCACGTCCCATCCCATTCCGCGGCCTCCGCGCAGGTGGTGGAGAAAGCTTCCGAAGAGGGGCCGGCCGGGGTGTCCGGCCGGACCGACCGCGCGGTGGGCCGGTCGCCGAGCCGAGCGGTCTTGTTCGCATGGCCCGAGGGGGCGCCGGAAAAGCAGGTGCCGCCGTCGAACAGGACTTTCAGCGAGCAGCCGCGGCTGTTCGACGCGTACCCCGAGAAGGCTGGACGACCTCCCAGGCTGCTTCGATCATCCGGAAGGTCTCGTCCACCGCGGCCTCCGGGTCGGCCGCCTCGCGCGCCAGTGAATAGGCGTCGCTCACGAACCTCGCGATCGCCCGGCAGGCCGTGGTGGGCTGCGCCAGGTCGAGCTCGGTGGCGATGGCTGTCGCCAGGGATTCGGCATGGCGCAGCCGCATGGCTTCCTCGTATTCCCGCAGGGCGGGGCATTCGTCGATCATGCGCCAGATCGGGGCGGCGGCCTCGGACGCGCAATGCCGCACCATGGCATGGACTTCGCGGCGTAGCGCGGGGATGAGCGGTTCGTGCGGGGCCCGGTCGGTGACGGCCCGGGTGAGGCGTTGTTCGAAGTGGTCGTCGCGCTCGAATACCAGGGCCTCTTTCGAGGGGAAGTGGGAGAAAAGCGTGGTGACAGCCACATCGGCCTCGGCGGCCACGTCCCGGATGCCCACCGCCTCGTATCCGCGTTCCAGGAAGAGCCGCAGGGCGGTATCGGCGATCTTCTGGCGGGTCGCGGCCTTTTTGCGCTCCCGGCGCCCGGACGGCTCGATCATCCCGAAATGCTAGCAAACACAAAAATGTAACTGCTTCAAAAGGCTAACCGTTAGTGTTACGGTCGCCGGTATGCGGAAAGTGAGCTTCGCCGAGTTCGGCGGTCCGGACGTGCTGCGACTGATGGACGCCGAGGAACCCCACGCCGGTCCCGGGCAGATACGCATCGCCGTACGGGCGGCTGGTGTGAATCCCGTCGACTGGAGAATCCGAGAAGGTCAGATGCGGCAGGTCCGGCCGATCGAGCTGCCCGCCGGAGTCGGGCAGGACGCCGCCGGGGTGGTGGACGAGGTCGGGGCGGGCGTCGTGGGGGTCGAGGCCGGCGAGCACGTGTTCGGCGCCGGCTCGAGCACCTGTGCCGAGTTCGCCGTGCTGTCGGCCTGGGCTCGTATGCCCGAGGGCCTGACCTTCGAAGAGGCGGCCGGGTACCCATCCGTCATGGAGACCGCGCTGCGCATCATCGGCGAGGTCGGTGTGCGACCCGGGCAGACGTTGCTGGTCAACGGTGCGTCCGGAGGAGTCGGATCGGCGGTGCTGCAGATCGCCCGCGACCGCGGTATCACGGTGATCGGCACGGCCAGGGCCGCGAACCAGGACTATCTGCGCAGCCTGGGCGCCACCGCCACCACCTACGGTGACGGCTGGCTCGCGCGGGTACGGCAGCTCGGCCGGGTCGACGCGGCTCTCGATCTGGCCGGTTCGGGCGTGCTCCGCGAACTCGTCGAACTGACCGGCGACCCGCGGAAAGTGATCACCATCGCCGATCCCGATGCCTCGGAACACGGCGTCCGATTCTCCGGCGTGGCCGGGAGCATGCCGGAAGCACTCACCGAAGCCGCCCGCCTCGTCTCGCGCGGAAAGCTCCACATCCCGGTGGAGAAGTCCTATCCGCTCGCCGAGACCGCGGCGGCGCATATCGACAGCCGGGCCGGTCACACCCGCGGGCGCCGGGTAGTGGTGATCTGAACCGTTACCGCGCCGTGTGCCGCGATGAGTTCCGGCCGGTTCGGGCGTCTGTTCTCATGACCGTCGTAGGACGTAGTACGACGCTGCCCCGCACGACACACTACGGAGGACACCATGACCGCACCGCACGAGCCGGCCACCGCTCTGCCCGGCCGCCCGCCTCTCGTCGATATGGCCACCTGGCAGATCGCCCGGGACGAGCTGCTGGTCCGCGAGAAGGCCCACACCCGCGAAGGTGACGCCCTCGCCGCGGCCCGCCGCCGGCTGCCGATGGTGGAGTTCGATCCGGCGGTCGAAGTGGTCGGCCCCGACGGCCCGGTCCCGTTCCTGAGCTTGTTCCAGGGCCGCGAGGAACTCATGGTCTACAAGCACATGTGGCACGACGACGCCCCGCATCAGGGGCAGTGCGAAGGCTGCACCACCGTGGCCTGGCACTGCGGGGACGCCGTCTACCTCAACGCCCGCGGTGTCTCTTTCGCCGTCCTCACCACCGGCCGCTGGGACGAGGTGGCCGCCTACGTCGACTTCATGGGCTACACCCAGCCGTGGTACTCGGTGCGCGGCCTGGACGAGCCGGTCGGCGGCAGCATGGGTTACCTCACCTGTTTCTTGCGCGACGGTGACCGCGTGTTCCTCACCTACTCCACGACGGGCCGCGGTATCGAGCCGGTCAGCGGTTCCTTCGCCTTGCTCGATATGACGCCCTACGGCCGCGGCGAGGCGTGGGAGGACAATCCCGAAGGATGGCCCGAGGGGCGCGATGCGTGCTGGTACTGGCGTTCGGACGCGAACGGCAACGCCACGTGGGGCCCGACCAGCCGTCCTGTACCGCAGTGGACCCGCCCCGGCGCGACCCCCGTGCAGACTCTCGGACGGCACGGCCCCCACCACTGACGCGCCAGCGGCGCGTGGGTGGGTCGGTGACCCGCCCACCGCCGCGGCGCTCAGTCGCGCGGGCCGCCCGCCACGTAGATCACCTGACCCGAGACGAATCCGGCGCCCTCGCTCACCAGGAACGACGCGGTATGCGCGATATCCTCCGGGTAGCCGACCCGCTGCACCGGGATCTGGGCCGCGGCGCCCTTCTGGAAATCCTCGAAGTCCACGCCGACCCGCGCGGCCGTCGCCGCGGTCATATCGGTGACGATGAAACCGGGCGCGATCGCGTTGGCGGTAACCCCGTACTTACCCAGTTCGAAGGCCAGTGTTTTGGTGAAACCCTGCATACCGGCCTTCGCCGCCGAGTAGTTCGCCTGGCCGCGGTTGCCCAGCGCCGACGTGCTGGACATATTGACGATACGACCCCACTTCTGCTCGACCATGTACTTCTGGGCGGCCCGGGTGAGCAGGAAGGCGCCGCGCAGATGGACGCCCAGCACCGTGTCCCAGTCGTCGACGCTCATCTTGAACAGCAGGTTGTCGCGCAGCACGCCCGCGTTGTTGACCACCACGGTCGGCTCGCCGAGTTCGGCGGCCAGCCGCTCCACCGCGGCGTTCACCGAGTCCTCCTTGCTGACGTCCGCGCCGAGCGCGATCGCTTTCCCTCCGGCGTCGGTGATCGCCGAGACGGTCTCGGCGCACGCGGATTCGTCGAGGTCGAGCACCCCGACCCCCATCCCGTCCGAGGCCAGCCGCTTGGCGATGGCCGCTCCGATTCCGCGGGCGGCACCGGAGACTACTGCGATCCTCTCGGCCATGAGTCCGACATCCTCTCGTGTGGTCGATTGTTCTTACGCCATCTAACAACGTAGGGACGCGCGGAGCGAGGGGTGGTCGGGTGCCCGTTACGGTGCGTGCCGTCGCACCGAGATCGCCCGGGCGGTGTACTGCCCCTGGGGAATGTTCTCGATTTCGGCGTCCACCGTGTCCCCCTCCCGCAGAGTCAGCACGTCGGGCCGCACCACGCTGGACAGATGGAACCAGGCGAGCGAGCCATCGGGCCGGGACAGCACACCTGTGCCGTTGCGAATGTTCCAGCGGTACACGGTGGCCTGTTCCACGAGTCGCTCCACCCTCTCGTCGGCTCGCAATTCACCTTGGTGTGGGATTTTTGCACTCCCTGGGCAGCGGTTCGCGCTCTATGCTCGAAAAATACCGATCACCAGCGAGTTTGGAATGTGATGACCACTCCTCAGCCCCCGTACGGCTCGTCTCCGGGACAGCCCTATCCGTCGCAGCCGAATTACGGTGCCCCGCCACCGCACGGGATGCCGCCGGCGCCCTACGGTGCCCCGCAGCCACCGGTTTCGCCCTCCGATGCCAAGACCTGGGCCATGCTGGCGCATTTCGGCGGGATCGTGCTGGGGTTCGTGGCGCCGCTCATCATCTGGGTCATGTACAAGGACCGCGACGAGTTCGTGCGCCGGCACGCGGTGGAATCATTGAACTTCCACATCATGCTGTCCATCGGCTATGTGGTGTCCGCGGTGCTGATGATCGTGCTGATCGGGCTGCTGCTGTTCCCGATCCTGTGGATCGCGGGCATCGTTTTGGCGGTCCTGGGTGGTATCGCGGCCAACAACGGCCGGGAACACAAGTATCCGTTCACGATCGCGTTCGTGAAATAGCGGAAGCCGGGCCGGCCCTCGTGAGCGGCCGGCCCGGCGGGGTGGCGGTACCGGATCGGCGCAGTCGTACCGGTGCCCGCCGCGGCACGTCAGGGACGCAGCACCGAGGTGAGGAATTCGGTCTGGTCGTAGACGGCCTGTTCGAAGACCTCGTCGAAATAGATATCGAAGTGTCCTGCGGGATAACGTTTGACCACCGCGTGTTTGGTGCGTTCGGCGGCGCGCAGCGCGGGTTTCACCGGGGTGACCGAATCGCTGTCGCACAGTGCGTACAGCACCGGCATCTTCAGTTCCTTCACCTGCCGCGCCGGACGGTCGAACAGGATCGGTAAGGCGGCGCGCGCGGGCACCTTCGGCCGGTAGGTGGTGCTCTCCTCGGCCAGCCGGCCGAATCCCGCCGGGACATCGGCGCCGCTCAGCATGGCCGTCGAATGTTTCCGGCCGGCCAGCCGGATCTGTACCGGCTTACGGAATATCGTGCCGAACACCAGGTCGGCCGCCGCCAGGGTGGTCACCTTGGCCATACTCACCGGTCCCTTCGCCAGCGCGGCCGAGAACCCGTTGATGAACGGCACCTGCGCCACCACCGCCGCGATATAGGCGTCGTCCGGGGCCACCGCCAGCGCGTGGCCGCCACCGAACGAGGTGCCCCACAGGGCGATCCGGGTGGCATCGAATCCTCGCAGCGTGCGGGCGTAGGCGATGGCGGAGATCCAGTCCTCCCGCTGCCGGGCGATGTTCACCAGCTGGCGTGGATCGCCGTCGCTGTCCCCGAAATGCCGGTAGTCGAAAACCAGTACCCCCATTCCCGCGGCGGCGAACCGCCGCGCGAACCTGTCCAGCCCCATTTCCCGGTTCGCTCCCAGCCCGTGCCCCATGATCACGATGGGACGGGGCTTGGGCGGACCGGCTGGTAGGTACAACCAGCCGGCACATTTCTGACCTCCCGAGGGGAAGCCGACCTCGACACGCTCCATGGATATGGACCGTAACGAATTACCGGCCCCGGTGGTTCATCCGGACGTGGAGGTGGCGGGCTCGCACCGGCCACCGTGCCGGAGCGGGAGTCTTCCGGCCCCTTCTCCGGTCGCCGGAGCAGCGCGAGCCCATGGGTACAGCCCCGGGCGGGACGAGGTCCTGATCTTCGCCGGCCGAACCCGGCGTATTGCGCACCGGCCCCGAACCGGACACGGCTGTCGATATCGGCGCGACCGTCTGCGATACCGATGTGCTCACCGTGCCGACCGGTGAGTGGGACTGGTCGCCGGAACGGCTACAGCGGTGGTGGAGTGGGTCCGGCCCGGGAATTGTTCGCGGCCTCGGCCGGGTGAGCGCATCCGGCGGCCGTGCCGCAGGGGTGGCGGGGAATCCGTACCGAGTATTCTGTTCCGGCGGATGAGTCGGCCGGGCGGTCGCGGCTCCGGGAACGGACACCGAATGGTGTCACGCCCGGTGCCGAGGAAAGTCCGGACTCCACAGAGCAGGGCGGTTGCTAACGGCAACCCGGGGTGACCCGCGGGACAGTGCCACAGAAAACAGACCGCCCACGGCCCGTGAGGGCCGTGCGGTAAGGGTGAAACGGTGCGGTAAGAGCGCACCAGCGCCCCGGGTGACCGGGGCGGCTCGGTAAACCCCGCCCGGAGCAAGGTCGAAGATCGCACCTCGCGGTGCGGTTGCGCAGGTGTTCGAGGGCTGCTCGCCCGAGCCTGCGGGTGGACCGCTCGAGGTACCCGGCGACGGTGTGCCCAGATGGATGGCCGCCGCCCGGTGCGAACCGGGCACAGGATCCGGCTTAGAGGCCGGCTCATCCGCCCCCCATTCGTCCCATGATTAGAACGGGTTACAACCGGTTGGAAACAGCAGGTCAAAACCCGTTTGTACCGGCCCGGACCCCGGCCACTGCGCTCAAGGAGTACGGGGCGTTGCGGCGCACTGTCTACGCCGCCCGATACCTGTCGGATCCGGACTATCGGCGCAAGATCTCCCGCCGGCTCAACAAGGGCGAATCCCTGCACACGCTGCGCCGGGACCTGTTGTATGCGCACGAGGGCATGATCCGTGCCCGCCAGCTCGACGACCAGACCGAGTAAGCCTGGTGTTCGACCCTGGCCACCAACGCGGTCATCGCGTGGACCACGGAGTATTACGGGCTCGCTGTCGATCAGATGCGCCGAGCCGGTCGCCGGATCGATGACGATGTGTTGGCGCATATCAGTCCGGCGCACAGCGAGAACATGAATTTCTTCGGCGCGATCGAGGTCGACATCGACGCCGAGCTCGCCCAGTTGGGGCCGACCGGGTATCGGCCGCTGTGCTGGTCATGCGGGGGTGAGTGACAGGTTGAGGTGCGCGAGGCGGCGCACGATCAGGCTGGGGACGTAGGTGGGTTCGGGGCCGTTCGGTGTGATGGTGGTGGTGGCGTCGAGCAGTGCGCGTACGGCCTGGGTGGTTTCCTTGCGGGCGAGGTGGGCGCCGAGGCAGAAGTGGATGCCGCGGCCGAAGCTGTGGTGCAGTTTCGGCTGGACACGGTCGAGGTCGACCCGGTCGGGGTGGTCGAAGACGCGGGGATCGCGGTTGGAGGCGCCCCACATCAGCATCAGCCGTGCACCGGATTCGAGTTCGACTCCGGCCAGCCGGGTGGGGGCGGTGGTGACGCGGAAATGGCCGCGGAACGGGCTCTCGATGCGCACCGCCTCCTCCACCAGCGCACCGACCCGGTCCGGTTCGGCGCGCACCGCGGCCTGCAGTTGCTGGTCGCCGGCCAGCAGTCGGACCGCGGTACCCAGCAGGCTCGTAGTCGATTCCGCGCCCGCGGTGACCAGCTGCACCAGCAGCATCGCTCCCTGATCACGGGTCAGAGTTCCCAACGCGACCGCCGCGGCGACGCTGCCCAATACCCCCGTGTCCGCGCCGGGGCGGGCCTGGTCGAGGCGCTCGCCCAGATACTGGGCGAATTCGAGCACCGCGAGCGCGGCCTGCCCGGCGCGTTCGGGACTGGCGACACCGGACACCAGATCGATCGCCGCGTCCGACCAGTCGGCGAGCCGCTGATGGTCGCCGCGTGGGAGCCCGATCAGCTCACCGATCACCTGCACCGGGACCCGGTGGGCGACCGTGGCCATCCAGTCACCGCCGCCGGAGGCGACCAGCCCGGCCACCGCCGGGGCGACCGCAGCATCGATCAGCTCGGTCGTCTCGGCCACCGCACGCGGACTGAACCGCGACATCACCAGCGCCCGCTGCGCGGTATGCGCGGGCGGATCCGCGGTCGCCAGCACATCCACCCCGCCGCCTGCTTGGGCCACCGACACCGTCGCCGAGCCCGACGCCGCCGACAGTACCGCGACCAGATTGCTCGAATAGGTCTGCGGGTCGGCCAGCACGGTGCGGATCGCATCGAACCCGAGCACCACATACACCTGCTGATCAGCCAGGAAATGCACGTCCCCGGCACCACGCAACCGGTCGAACAGCGGATACGGGTCCTGCAATGCCTCGGCAGAGAACACATCGGCAGTGGTCATCGGCGGCACCGTCCTTTCACACGTAATATAACGTGTTATACAACGTGTTATTGTTTTGCGGTACCCTTCACCGGTGATCGATGACACTGCATCCCTGCTGCGCGAGTCCCGCGATTCGTTGCGGGTGGTCCGCGAATTCGGTCCCGCCGAACGCGCGCGCCGCGCCGAGATCGCCGCGGTCGCCCGCACGATGGCCTCCCGGCACGGCTACAAGGGCGTCACGATCCGCGAGGTCGCCGCCCAGGCCGGCACCACCCCGGTCACCGTCTACCGCTACTTCGGGTCCAAGGACGGCCTGATCCAGCACCTCATGGCCGACTGGGCCCTGGACACCCTCGACCGCCTCACCCGGCTACCGGCCGACCCCGCCGCTGTGCCCGCCGACCGGATCGCCGCCGCGTTCGCCCAATTCATCGACTGGGCCGCCGAAGACCGCAACCTGCTGCAAGCCGGAATGAACTCCGTGCACTCCGGCGACGGCCCCGGCATCAGGGTCTGGCGCCCCTTGTTCACCGAACTGGTTCGCGCCGCCCTCGCCGACCCCGGCTGGACCGACGACCACGACCGGGCCCTGGTCCTCGGACACGTCCTGACCACCTGCCTGCTCGACCTGGCCACCAATCCCGCCAACATCACCGACATCCGCCACACCATCACCCGCGCAGCACAACTGCTCTTCACCACCTCCACCCCGAACTGCCGCCCATAACTCGGTATCGCCAGCCACGACGCCCCGGACCCCACCGGACCGAGCCGCCCACCGCCCAGATCACGGGCTACCACTCGCAGCGTTCATCAATGGGTGATTCCTATACCGCGCGCTACCGGTAAACATCACTGATCAGCGATAACATCAAAGTCAAGTGTTCAAGAACGTATCGGTTGATGAACAGCGGTCGGAGGCGTGGAGCCGACCGTGCCGAGGCCGCCGACACTCTGGCCATGGCAGCCCCGGCCGGGCTGCCCTTCAGTAACCACCACCGCCTCATCGACCCCGCCGATGTCGCTTGGATTGCCGCGAACGCAGCCCGTGACCCCGCCGCCGCCTTCTTGACTGACGTCCAAGAAGTCTTTACCGTAACCGCGATCTTCTTCTTGGACGGCGTCCAAGAAGAGCGGTGGTGAAGCGGGAGGACGCGAGTCATGGAAAACAGTGGGCCGGCCGATCGGCACGAGGCGGTAACGGTGCGGCGGCGTGAGGTCTCGTTCTCCTCTGGCCAGGATGAGTGCGCGGCATGGCTGTACACCGCACCCGAGCTGAACGGCCCGTGCCCAATAGTGATCATGGGGCACGGGCTCGGGGCCGTGCGGGAGATGCGCCTGGATGCCTACGCGCAACGGTTCGCCGAGGCGGGGTGGTCGGTGCTGGTGTTCGACTACCGTCACCTCGGCGCCAGCGGCGGAGCGCCGCGCCAGCTCCTCGATATCGGCCGCCAACGCGCCGATTGGCATGCCGCCCTTGCTTTCGCGCGCACACTTCCGGAGGTCGATGTCGACCGGATCGCGTTGTGGGGAAGCTCGTTCGGCGGCGGACATGTCCTTCGGGTCGCCGCCGAAGACAGCGGTATCGCGGCGGTCGTGGCCCAGTGCCCCTTCACCGACGGACCGGCGTCGTTGCGCTCGCGTCTACGGACCGGCCCGCTGAGCGCGGTAGCGCTGACCATGGCCGGCATCCTCGACACGGTCGGTTCCTGGTTCGGCGCGAGGCCGATCCTGTTGCCGATGGCGGGGACGTCTTGGATGCCCGCGTTCGTCGCCTCACCCGATGCCCTCGCCGGCGCTTCCGCCCTCCTGCCCGCGGGGACCCGGCTCTCGCGGCGCACCAGCGCGCTGTTGAAACGGCTGCCCTCGGTGCGGGCTCAGGTGTCGAAGAACATCGAGCTGACCGAGAACGACAGTAGGGAAGAACCCGCGACCGATGTCGGTCGCGACAGCATATGGGGTGTACTGCGCGGCCCGGCCGGTGAATTCGATGCCGCCAACGCCCTGGCCGCACGGCTGGTGCTGCGCCTCCCGCTCGATCGGCCCGGTCGCGCGCTGGCTCACTTGCGCACCCCGACGCTGCTGTGTGTCTGCGACAACGACGCGGCCGCGCCCGCGAAAACCACCAAGCGTTACGCGCAGGGCCTGGCACACGTGCACGTCCAGAACTACCCGTGCGACCACTTCGACATCTACCTGGGCGAGCACTTCGAACGCGCCGTGCGTGACCAACTCTATTTTCTGGCGACACAATTCGACTGCACCGCCCCCACCACGCAGTAGGGCGCCCCGAGCTCGTGGACGTACGGGAGACCAGGCACACTCAGCCGGCGGCTGCGGCAAGACTGCGAGCGCTGTTGAGCAACGTCTCGATCACCGCGCGCCGCTGAGTCTGATCCCCCGGATGCGTCAGCAAGCCCTCGACAACGAAAACGCCGATCGTGACCAGCGAATCAACTTCATCGGCGGGCACACCGAGCTCGATCAGCTCTGCCCGGAACAATCCCTCGGCCAGTGCGTGGAACTGCTCGTGCCATTCACGGATGGACGCGGACTCCTCGGCGCGCGTGTGCACCGTGCTGACCAATCGCCCCAGTTGCTCCAATTCCTCGACCAGCCACAACAGCCGATCGGCCAGCCCCGAGCCCAGCACTTCGCTGTAGGCGGCCATCGAGTCGGCCAGGACCGCATCCAGGACCGCGATCAATACCGCGTCCTTGTCCTGGAAGTACCAGTACAGCGTGTTCGATACCACTCCGGCGTCGCGGGCGATCCGCGTCATCGACGCCGCGTGGTATCCCTCCTCGACGAACAACCGCCGGGCAGCCACCACGATCTCCGCGCGCTTCTCTTCCCGATCCTGCGGACGTCTGTTGCGAGGCATCTCCAGTCCTGACCTAGTACCGGCCCCGATGCTATCTTGACCGGCCCCCAAGAACGGCCCCGGCAGGCGAACGGCCAAGCAGATCGCCGCGGCGCTCGGCCGGGAAATCGCTTTCGTTCCGGGCCGCCCCGCCACGGTCTTCCGGGAGTGGGCGGCGCGCTACGCGACCGGATTATTCGGGTCACTCGAGGAGGACGGCGGTCGACCCGGCGGAATTATTCGGAGCGGAGCCGACAAATCGGACCGGCCGGACGGTTCGGCCGAATTCGGCGAGCACCCGCTCCCGTAATTTCTCCGAACGCTACAGCGCTCGCCGTTACCCCCGGCACATAACGGCGATCATTTCGTGAACCGTCCGCGTTTCCTGGACGGTCACCTGGTTGCCGATACGCGCTCTGAGCGCGTCGAGCACCTCGCCTTCCGGTTTCCCGCCGCGGATATCGGCGCAGGTTTCGGTGAAGAGCGCGGTGATCGCGGCATCATCGCGGCTCTCGGACAGACCGGGGAAGGCGCTGCGGAAGCCGATCACGAAAGAACCGGCCTTGACCTGGTCGATCTTCGCGGTATCGGGGTCGACCGCGACGGAGGCGGTCAGGGTTGTTTCCGCCGCGCCGGATTCGCTTCCGCAGGCGGCGACCACCGGTGCGAGGGCGATGAGCGCCACCGGAAGCAAGGTGAAGGGTCTGTGCACAGGCGGATGGTAACTCCGCGAGATGGACACCGGCCCCCGCAGGGCGGGGGACGATGTTCATCCAGCGGCTGCTCAGGCCCCGGGACCGATAACCAGCATCTGCGCCAGCGCGGTGGCCTGCTGCGGGCCGAGGATGGGAAGCAGGTAGTCATAGATGAGAGTGGACATACGTCAGGAAACTCCAGCTCTAGATGTCGTCGGACGCTTACGATCCGCCACAGTAGCAGTTGTCCGGTCGGAGCGAACTCTTCCGCCGGGATTCGTGTACAACTGGCATAAAAGGTGATCGCCGTCATAAAGTATGCGGGGTCGGCAGGCTCGTCCGGTGCAGTAGTGGAGTTCGCGGCACGAGCCGATTCATTCCTATCGAAGACAGGTCATAATTCATATGCGGGTAGCACGTACCTTGGCAACCGGAGCTTTGATCGCCGGGGCCGCATCTGTTCTCGCCACCGTGGGTGCCGGTTCGGCCGGCGCCGTCGCGGTGACACCGCTGCCCGGTGGAGTGCGGGTGGACCTCAGCCCCGCGGACACCCAGTGGGTGCACCACAGCAAATTCGGGCACACCCTGGCGGCTATCCCGCATCCGTCGGCTCCCTCCTTCGGGATGGCGCTGGACGCGGCCGCGGCGGTGTCGTCACAGCATCCGAACGGGCGTGTGGTGTTCACGGTGTTCGGGCCCCTGCACGAACTGAACGGGTCGATGCTGGCGCTGCAGTAGGGCGTCTCGCCGATCAGGTGAACAGGGCCGGTACCGGTGATTCGGTACCGGCCCTGTTCTGCGGTACGGGACGATCCGGACGCGGCCGGTCACCTCGTGTCGATTGCCGCCGCGGCGGCCGGATACCGGGCCAGGTGCCGCCCCGCCGCGGTGTCCTCGGCGTCGGCCAGGGTTTCCAGCAGCGCGGTGTCCTCGCCCGCCGCGTGTGCCTCCGCGGCACGAGCGCGCAGGGCGGCATGGGATTCGACCGCGTCCCGGTGATCGCCCAGGACGGTCTGCAGATGTTTGGCCCGCTTGCCCAGATCCTCCGCCGGAGCGCCGAGGACCGCCGTAGCGGCCTCGCAGGAATACCGCAATCTCTTGGCGCTCTTGCGGATATCGTGCAGCAGTTCGACGCGGTCGGCCGGTGCGACGGTCGGCTCGGCGCGCACCAGGCGCCGCACCCGCTTGCGGTCGGTGCGCAGTACCTGCCCGAATATCTCCGGCGCGGGCGTACCGGCGGCGGATTTCCGCAGCGGCGGCTCCACACACCATTGCTCCAGCTCCCGGCGCATCTCGCGGTAGCGGTCGCTGTCCAGCGCGGTGAGGATATCGGTATGCGCCGCGGCGTAGCGGTCGCGTTCGGCGTGGACCAGCCGCTCCCGGGTGGAGTCCAGTGCGGCGTAGTCCGGTTCCGCGTATCGGTCGAGTAGATCGGTGAGCCGGGCCGCGTGGACCTCGGCGTCCCGGGCCACCCCCAGCAGCCCGGCCAGCCAGGCGAGTTCGGTGCGGATACGGTTGGCCGCGTCGGGGTCGAGCAGTTTCTTGTAGGAGCGCAGCACACTGCGCAGCCGCCGGGTGGCGACACGCATCTGGTGTACCGAATCCTCGCTATCGGCCCGCACTTCCGGCTCGGCGGTGAGCAAACGTTCGATATCGGCACTCAGCGCCGTGGTGAGCGCGGCGCCGGCGGTCGTCGGCTCACTCATCGTGCTGCGCTCCCGCGAAGGAATCGGTCGCTTCGACCAGGTGATGGGTGATCCCGGGTTCGTTCGAGCTGTGCCCGGCATCGTCCACGATGTGCAGCCGGGCGGTGGGCCAGGCGCGATGCAGGTCCCAGGCGCTCACCGCGGGGCAGACGATATCGTGGCGGCCCTGCACGATCACCCCGGGAATATGGGCCATGGTGCCGATCCCGCGCAGTAACCCACCCTCGTCGAGGAAACCGCCGTGCCGGAAATAATGGTTCTCGATCCGGGCGAAAGCGAGCGCGAACCGGGGATCGGCGGTCTCGGCTACGCGGGCCGGGTCGGGGCGCAGCGAACTCGTCGCGCTCTCCCAGGTGGTCCAGGCGACGGCGGCCGCCGTGGCGATCTCCGGATCGGCGGCGTGCAGCAGCCGGTGGTAGGCCTCGACCAGGTCGCCCGCGCGGTCGGGCTCGGGTACCGGCGCGAGGAACCTCTCCCACTCTTCCGGATACACGTACCCGGCGCTGCCGTTGTAGTACCAGTCGATCTCTTTACGGCGCAGCAGGAAGATCCCGCGGAGCACCAGTTCGGTGACCCGCTCGGGATATCGCTGCGCGTAGGCCAGCGACAGCGTGGACCCCCAGGATCCGCCGAAGACGAGCCACTTCTCGATCCCGAGATGCTCCCGCAGCGCCTCGATATCGGCGATCAGATGCGCGGTGGTGTTGACCGACAGATCGGCGCCGTCGGCGGCATGCGGAACCGAACGACCGCAACCGCGCTGGTCCAGCAGCACGATGCGGTAGCGGGTGGGGTCGAAGAAACAGCGATTCGCGGCGGTGGTGCCGCCACCCGGGCCGCCGTGCAGGAATACGGCGGGTTTGCCCGCGGGGTCACCGCTGGTCTCCCAGTACACCGCCTGCCCGTCGCCGACCTCGAGCATGCCGCGATCGTAGGGCTCGATCGGCGGGTACAGCGTACGCATCAGAACGCCAGACCGGAGGCGAGATCGGGCAGCTCCAGGGCCTGGAGCGCTTGGGTGCGCACCTCCGAACAGGTCTGTCCGGTCGCCCGGTCGACCACCGCCTTGTCGGCGAGCACCTGGGCGTTGATCGCGCCGTTGGTGAGGGCCCATTCGTGCACCATGGCGTTGAGACCCACCCGGCCCAGGGTGGGCCCCTGCACCCGCCAGTTGGACAGCTCCGGCTCCATCATGTCGCACAGGTTCCGGGCGGCCTGCTCGGAAACCTCCAGCGGGGTGACCGGTGCGGCGCCGGTGCTGCGGGGCGCGGAGGTCACGGAAGTGGCGGAAGAGGACGAGGCATCCGGGGCCTCCGAACCGGGCTGCACACCCCCGCATGCGGTGAGCAGTACCGTTCCGCACACTCCCGCCACCAGCAGGGCACCCCGTGTTGTCCAAGCGCGTTGCCGCATCAGTACCTCTGTATTCGAGTCGAAACCGTCGGTACCGAGTCTGCCATCATGCGCCCGGCTGGGGAGCCGTCGTGAACCGCGCCCGGCTCAGAAGCTGTGTTCCGGGCCCGGGAACGTACCCTGCCGCACCTCGTCGGCGTACGCGGCGGCCGCCGCGCGGAGTTCGTCGCCGACGGCGGCGAACCGCTTCACGAATTTCGCCGTCCTACCGCTGGTGAACCCGGCCATGTCCTGCCACACCAGCACCTGGGCATCACATTCGGCGCCCGCGCCGATACCGATGGTCGGGATGGTGAGCTTGCGGGTCACCTGGCCGGCCACCTCCGCCGGAACCATCTCCATCACCACCGAGAAGGCGCCCGCCGCCTGTACCGCGATCGCGTCGGCGAGCAACCCCTCGGCGCCCGCGCCGCGGCCCTGCACCCGGAAGCCGCCGAGGGTGTTGACGCTCTGCGGAGTGAACCCGATATGCGCCATGACCGGAATACCGGCCGAGCTCAACAGGGCGATCTGGTCGGCGACACGTTCGCCGCCCTCCAGTTTCACCGCGTGCGCGCCCCCCTCTTTCATGAACCGCGTGGCGGTGGCCAGGGCCTGCTCGGGGGATGCCTCGTAGGTGCCGAACGGCAGATCCGCCACCACCAGGGCGTTCGGCGCGCCACGCACCACGCCGCGAACCAGCGGGATCAGTTCATCGATGGTGATGGGGACGGTGGTGTCGTACCCGTACACGACGTTGGCCGCCGAGTCGCCGACCAGCAGTACGGGAATACCGGCCTCCTCGAAGAGGCGGGCGGTGGAGTAGTCGTAGGCGGTGAGCATGGCCCAGCGTTCACCCGTCGCCTTCATCTGCTGCAGATGCTGGACGCGGGTCGCCCGGCGCGCCGGTTTCGCGGTGCCGTAGGCGGGAGTCTCCGACGCGGCGTCGGACATGCCGGATGAATCGGACATCATCGTCCCTTTCGTCTCCTCGAGGCCCTGTTCGGGTCCCCGGGTTGGGGTTGACGCCCTCCAGTGTGCACCCGCGCACACGGCGGAAATAAGCCCGCTACCAGGTGCGGTTGGTCACATCCCCGGCTGCGGTCCCGGCCCCGCTACCATTGCGGCGGTGCGGAGAGGGCGTGGAGTGCGCGCGGTCGGGCTGGCGGTGATGGTGGTCGCGGCGGGACTCGTCGGTTGTGCCGACGAGCCCCGGGTACAGCCCACGCCGTCGGCGCCGGTACCCGCGGAGCTGGCGCGGTTCTACACCCAGGTTCCGCGCTGGGAGTCCTGCGCCGAGTACACCGCCCCCGGGCAGCGTCTGCCCCCGGCCGCCCAGTGCGCGCGGATCGAGGTACCGGTGGACTACGCCGATCCGGACGGCCCCACCGCCCGATTGGCGCTGTCGCGGGTGCGGGCCGGTGGTGAGCGGATCGGTTCGCTGCTGCTCAACCCGGGTGGGCCCGGGTTGTCGGGCCTGTCCACCGTCGTGGTCGGCGGCGGTACCCCGCTGGCCGAACGTTTCGACCGGGTGGGGTTCGATCCCCGGGGTGTCGGGGCTTCCACTCCCGCGGTCACCTGTCTGACCCCACAGGAAGCCGACGCCGAGCGCGCCGAGGCGCCGGAGCCGCCCACGCCCGAAGGGATCGCCGCCGACGAGGCGGAGAACCGGGAATACGCCGACCGGTGCGTGGCCCGCACCGGCGCGGAATTCCTGGCGCATGTCGGTACGCGCGAAGTGGTGCAGGATATGGATGTCATCCGTGCGGTCCTGGGCGATCCGCAGCTCACCTACCTGGGGTACTCCTACGGCACTCGGCTCGGCACCGCCTATGCGGAGAAGTTCCCCGGCAATGTGCGGGCCATGGTGCTCGACGGCGCCATCGATCCCACCCAGGACCCGGTCGCCGAATCGCTGCGTCAGGCCGCGGGTTTCCAGCGCGCCTTCGACGCCTACGCCGCCGATTGTGTGCGCTCCGCGGAATGCCCGCTGGGTACCGACCTCGGCCAGGTGATTCCGCGCTTCCGGGAGCTGGTGGACCCGCTGTGGGAAACGCCCGCGGCCACCGATGATCCCCGGCGCCTGGGCTACGAGGATGCGATCACCGGCGTCCAGCAGACCCTCTACAGCGAGGAATACTGGCCCACGCTCACGGTAGGGCTGACCGAACTGCGGGAGGGACGCGGCGATACGTTGCTGCAACTGGCCGATACCTATAACGGCCGCCGCCCCGACGGCACCTACAGCAACCTCACCGACGCCTTCAACGCGATCCGCTGCGTGGACGATCCCCGGATCACCGATCGCGCGGTGGCGGGCCGGCAGGACGCGGAATACCGCCGGGCGGCGCCCTTCCTGGACGATGGTCGCGGCACCGGCGCGGCACCGCTGGAACTGTGCGCGTCCTGGCCCGTACCCAACACCGGCCGACCGCACGAGATCACCGTCGAGGGGCTGCCGGAAATCGTGGTGGTGTCGACGACCGGGGACCCGGCCACCCCGTATCAGGCGGGAGTGGATCTGGCCGAGCAGCTCGACGCCGCCCTGATCACCCATGAGGGCGACGGTCACACCGTGGTGCTCAACCGGCTCGATACCTGCGTGGACGACGCGGTGATCGGCTATCTCGTCGACCTGCGTTCTCCGGCGGACGGCCTGCGGTGCTGAGCCGACACACAGCGCAACGCGCGATGTAACACGGATTTAACGCCGGGTGCCTACTCTCGCGGTCATGGATCGCCAGAAGGAATTCGTGCTGCGGACGCTCGAAGAGCGGGATATCCGCTTCGTACGGCTCTGGTTCACCGATGTGCTGGGCTATCTCAAGTCCGTCGCGATCGCGCCCGCCGAGCTGGAGGGGGCGTTCGAGGAGGGGATCGGCTTCGATGGTTCGGCCATCGAAGGCTTCGCCCGGATCTCCGAGGCCGATATGGTAGCCCGCCCCGATCCGTCGACCTTCCAGGTGCTGCCGTGGTCGTCCAGTAAGGGGCACCAGCACTCGGCCCGGATGTTCTGCGATATCACCATGCCCGACGGTTCGCCGTCGTGGGCCGATCCGCGGCATGTGCTGCGGCGGCAGCTCAACAAGGCCGGTGATGTCGGGTTCAGCTGCTATGTGCATCCGGAGATCGAGTTCTTCCTGCTGAAGAACCAGCCGGACGGGGTGGCACCGGTCCCCGCGGACAACGGCGGTTTCTTCGACCAGGCCGTGCACGATTCCGCCCCGAACTTCCGGCGCCACGCCATCGACGCCCTCGAATCCATGGGTATCTCGGTGGAATTCAGCCATCACGAGGGCGCCCCGGGGCAGCAGGAGATCGACCTGCGCTACGCCGACGCGCTGTCCATGGCCGACAATGTGATGACCTTCCGCTACCTGATCAAGGAAGTGGCCATCGACGAGGGTGTGCGCGCCACCTTCATGCCCAAACCGTTCGCCCAGTATCCGGGCTCGGCCATGCACACCCATATGAGCCTGTTCGAGGGCGAGGCGAACGCCTTCGCCGACCCGGACGATCCGGACAACCTCTCGGCGACCGCGCGTGCCTTCATCGCGGGCATCCTCGAACACGCGCACGAGATCAGCGCCATCACCAACCAGTGGGTGAACTCCTACAAGCGGCTCATCCACGGCGGCGAGGCACCGACCGCCGCGTCGTGGGGCCGGTCCAACCGCTCCGCGCTGGTCCGGGTGCCCATGTACACCCCGAACAAGGCGTCCTCGCGCCGGGTCGAGATCCGCAGCCCCGATTCCGCCTGCAACCCGTATCTGACCTTCGCGGTACTGCTGGCCGCCGGTCTGCGGGGTGTCGAGAAGGGGTACACGCTGCCCCCGGAGGCCGAGGACGACGTGTGGTCGCTCACCGCCGCCGAACGGCGGGCCATGGGCTTCAAGGAGCTGCCCGGCACCCTCGACGAGGCACTGCATGCGATGGAACGGTCGGAACTGGTCGCCGAAACGCTCGGTGAGCACGTCTTCGATTTCTTCCTGCGCAACAAGCGCCGGGAGTGGTCGGATTACCGCGCCCAGGTGACACCGTTCGAGCTGCGCGAATACCTGGGTCTGTGAGCGCCGGCGGCTGAGGGGCCCGCCACACCGGTGCCGGGCCGGTGGGTACCTTGAGCTCATGGTCCGCCCACCGTCCGCCCGGTCCGCCGTCCCCGGTGCCGGCCGCCTCGGATTGCTCGAGCCGTCGGCCGCCGATTCGCTGCGAACTCTCGGCTGGGACAATGTCGGCAGTATCGAGGTGCTGTGGGCGTTGTCCCGATCGCCGGACCCCGACCTCGCGCTGAGCACACTGATCAGGTTGTCGGAGGCGCTCGGAAACGAGTGGGCGGCATTGGATTCGGCGATCCGCACGGAAACAATGGTGCGGGGCAGGCTGTTCGCGCTGCTCGGTTCGTCGACCGCCTTCGGTGACCATCTGGTGGCCGACCCCCAGGTGTGGACCCTGCTGCGTCGCGCCGAACTTCCCGACCGCGACGAACTGATCGCCGATCTGCTCGCGGTGGTGGCCGCGGAACCGGAGACCGGCGCGCATGCCGGACCGATGCTGTTCCGGGCCGGTGAATGCGGACCCGAGGTGGTGGCATGGCTGCGTAAACGCTACCGCGATCAACTCATGCTCCTGGCCGCGGTGGATCTGGCCGCGACCGTGCAGGACGAGCCGGTGATCCCCTATGAACTGGTGGGCCGTCAGCTCACCGCGCTGGCCGATGCCGCGCTCACGGCGGCCCTGGCGGTGGCGGTGGCGCGGGTGTGCCGGGACGAGCCGTGCCCGGTGCGGCTCGCCGTGATCGCCATGGGTAAGAGCGGTGCGTGCGAGCTGAACTACGTCAGCGATGTCGATATCGTGTTCGTCGCCGAACCCGCCGATGCCACCGCCACCCGGCTGGCTGCCGAGCTGATGACCGTCGCCTCCTCGGCTTTCTTCGAGGTGGACGCCGCGCTGCGCCCCGAGGGTAAAGCCGGTGCCCTGGTGCGTACGCTCGAGTCGCATCTGGCGTACTACCAGCGCTGGGCGCGGACCTGGGAATTCCAGGCCCTGCTCAAGGCCCGCCCGATGACCGGTGATCTGGAATTGGGCGAGCAGTACCGGGCCGCGACCGACGCCATGGTGTGGACCGCCTCCGAACGCCCGGATTTCGTCGCCGATGTGCAGGCGATGCGCCGCCGCGTGGAGAATCTGGTACCCGCCGAGCTGCGGGAACGGGAACTCAAGTTGGGCAGCGGCAGCCTGCGCGATGTGGAGTTCGCGGTGCAGCTACTGCAGCTCGTGCACGGCCGGGCGGATCCGAAACTGCATGTCCAGGGCACGGTGGAGGCGCTGGCCGCGCTGGCCGCGCGCGGCTATGTGGGCCGCGACGACGCCGCCAATCTCACCGCCTCCTACGAGTTCCTGCGCCTGCTCGAACACCGCCTGCAGCTGCAGCGGCTCAAACGGACGCATACGCTGCCCGCGGACGACGACGAGGAGGGGATGCGCTGGCTGGCGCGCGCCGCGCATATCCGGCCCGACGGCAGACGGGACGCGGCAGGGGTACTGCGGGGGGAACTGCGCCGGCACACCGGCCGGATCCGCCGGCTGCACACCAAACTGTTCTACCGGCCGCTGCTGGAAGCGGTGGCCCGGCTGGATTCCGATGCCCTCCGGCTGAGCCCGGACGCCGCCGTCCGGCAGCTGGCCGCGCTCGGCTATGCCGATCCCGAGCACGCGCTCGGTCACCTGCGCGCACTCACCAGCGGGGTTTCGCGCAAGGGCCGGATCCAGGCGGTACTGCTGCCCACCCTGCTGACGTGGCTGGGTGAAACCCCCGACCCCGATGCCGGGCTGCTCGCCTACCGGCGGGTCTCGGAGGGGTTGGCCGACCAGGACTGGTACCTGCGGGTGCTGCGTGACGAGGGCGCGGTCGGGCAACGGCTGATGATGGTGCTGGGTTCCTCGGCCTATCTGCCCGACCTGCTGATCAACGCCCCCGAGACGATTCGCCTGTACGCCGACGGCCCGGAGGGACCACTGCTGCTGCGCACCCAGCCGGCCGAGGTGGCCAGCGGTATTCTCACCGCCGCCCGCCGCTATACCGACCCGAAACGTGCCGTGGCCACCGCCCGTTCGCTGCGCCGGCACGAACTCGCCCGGGTGGCCTCGGCGGATCTGCTGGGGCTGCTGGATGTGCCCCAGGTGTGCGCGGCCCTGTCCTCGGTGTGGGTGGCCGTCCTCGAGGCCGCGTTGCGCGCGATCATCAAGGCCAGTGTCGCCGAGCGGGGTGCGCCCGCGCCCGCCGATCTCGCGGTGATCGGGATGGGCCGGCTGGGCGGGATGGAACTCGGTTACGGCTCGGATGCCGATGTCCTGTTCGTCTGTGAGCCGCGTCCCGGCGAGGAAGAGCATCTCGCCGTGAAATGGGCCAACGGTATCGCCGAGCAGGTGCAGAAACTGCTCGGCGCGCCCAGTACCGACCCACCGCTGCAGGTCGACGCCGGGTTGCGGCCGGAGGGCCGCAGCGGGCCGCTGGTGCGTACCCTCGCCGCCTACGACGCCTACTACCGGCAGTGGGCGCAGCCGTGGGAGGTGCAGGCGTTGCTACGCGCCCACCAGGTGGCCGGGGATCAGGAGCTGGGTATCCGGTTCCTGCACACCATCGACCGGGTGCGCTACCCCGAAGGCGGGGTTTCCGCCGACGCGGTGCGGGAGATCCGCCGGATCAAGGCCCGGGTCGATTCCGAGCGGCTGCCCCGCGGCGCCGATCCCGCCACACACACCAAACTCGGCCGGGGCGGGCTGGCCGATATCGAATGGACCGTGCAGCTGCTACAACTGCGGCACGCACACGAGATCCCGGAACTGCACAACACCTCCACACTGCAAACGCTCGATGTGATCGAGCGTACGGAACTGCTCGGCGTCGAGGACACCGATCTGCTGCGCCGGTCCTGGCTCACCGCCACCGCCGCCCGTAACGCCCTGGTCCTGGTGCGCGGCAAGCCCACCGACCAGCTGCCCGGCCCGGGTCGCACCCTGTCCGCGGTGGCGCGGGTGGCGGGCTGGCCCACCGACGACGGCGGCGAATTCCTGGACAACTATCTGCGGGTCACCCGCCGGGCGAAAGCCGTGGTGGAGCGGGTCTTCGGCGGTGCTTAGCTCCCGGAGGCCAGAGCGCGGAAACGGGTGACCAGAGCGTCGAGTGCCCGCCGGTCCTCCCGATCGGGCGGGCGGTAACCGCCCTCGGCCGTGACGGTGACCCGGGTTCCGGCCCGGATTCCGCGCTGTACGCCGTTGCCCACCTTGTGCTTCGATGATGCCGGCCCGGACATGAAGTCGACGCGGTCCGGGCGGTGCCCGGCCCGCTGGGCCCGGCACAGAATACGGGGAGGCAGGAAATGGCCAGGAGACGGTGGTCGCGGTCGGTGGTCGTGGCGGCCGCGGCATTGCTGACGGTATCGATGCTGTCGGCGTGTTCGGACGCGAAATCCGCTCAGGACCTGATGGATCCGGACAATCCGTGGCAGATCGCGGGCGCGACGACGAGTACCGGACCGAGTGGACCGCGCGAGGGTGTGCCCGACAGCGATCGGCAGGCCGAGAACAGCGACGGCGGCGATATGGACCGCCTCGCCCTCAACGCGGTCGCCGATATCGAGGAGTTCTGGACGGAGAACTATTCGGCCACCTTCCCCGGTGAGTTCCGGCCGGTATCGAAGCTCATCTCCTGGGACGCGACGGCGGCGGAACGGGATTCGGTGGAGTTCTGCACGGTGAGCACCCACGAATTGGTGAACGCCGCCTACTGCGGATCCGACCGGACCATCGGCTGGGACCGCGGGGTACTGCTCCCGGAACTCGTGGAGCGGTTCGGCGAGATGGCCGTGGTGATGGTGCTCGCCCACGAATACGGGCACGCGCTGCAGATCCCGGCTGGTATCGCCACCGAGGATTCTCCGGGGCTGGTGACCGAACAGCAGGCCGACTGCCTGGCCGGAGTGTTCCTCCGGCACGTCGCGGAGGGGGATTCGCGGCATTTCAGCCTCAACACCACCGATGGTCTCAACGGTGTCCTGGGCGCGACCGTCGCCGTACGCGACCGTGACCCCGACGACCCGGAGAACGTGCACGGCAGCGCGTTCGAGCGGGTCACCGCGGTGCAGATGGGATACACGAACGGCGCCGAGGCCTGCGCCGGTATCGACGAACAGGAGATCGAGGACCGTCGTGCCGGTCTCCCGGTGACCTTCGAGCCCGGTGAGGAATACCTGCAGCTCGAGGTCACCGAGGACACACTCCAGGATATGGCCGCCGCGCTCGCCGATATTCTGCCGGTCACCGGCGCCCCGGAATACGACTACGACGGTGTGCCCACCCGCTGCGCCGACGCCACCCCCACCGAACCGGTGGCCTACTGTCCGGCCACCGAGGTCATCGGTACCGATGTCGACGCGCTGGCCGAGCTCGCGGGTGAGACGGGCGCGGCCGACGAACCACTGTCGGCGATCGTCACCGGCGACTACAACGCGTTCGTCGTCTTCGTTTCCCGATACGCGCTCGCGTACCAGAACGACAAGCAGCTGAGCCTGACCGGCGCCGCCACCGCGGGGCTGCGCACCGCCTGCCTGGCCGGTGCGGTGACCACCGCGCTCAGCCGGGAGACCAGTGATCCGCGCCTGTCGGCCGGAGATCTGGACGAGGCGGTATCGGGCCTGCTGTCGGACGGACTGGCCGCCGCCGACGTCGACGGCGAGATCGTCCCCGAGGGGTATCTGCGGCTGGACGCCTTCCGGCTGGGCGTGCTGGAGGGCGAAACCGCCTGCCTCGCCGAATACGAGTAGCGCGGGCGTGTTCCGGATCGGTGTGCCGCCCGGCGCACCGATCCGGAAATCCGCCGGTTATTCGGCCGGTGTCCGCTCCCGCAACCAGGTGAGGACATCGGCGAGTACCGTATCGCGCTCGGGTTCGTTGAAGACCTCGTGGTAGAGCCCCTCGTAGCGGCGGATCGTGAGATCGGTGGTACCGGCGTGCTGTTCGATCCGGTCGGTGCTCGCCGGTGCGGCGATGGCGTCGGCGGTGCCGTGCAGCACCAGGGCCGGTACCCGCAGCCGCGGCAGATCGGCGAGTACGCGGCCCGCGGTGGTGAGGATTTCGGTCGCGGTGCGGGCGGGTAGCTTGCCGCGGAACACCAGTGGATCGGCGTCGTAGGCCGCGACCACAGCCGGGTCGCGGCTGATCTGCGAAGAATCCAGTTTCAGTACCCCGAGGTTCGGTGCCAGCCGGGTGAGTACCGGCGCGAACAACCGCTGCACGGGATTGCCCGCGTCGATGATCAGCGGCGGCGCCGACACCACCACACCGGCGACATCCAGTGGCGCCCGGGTGGCCAGGCGCAGGGTGATCAGCGCACCCATGGAATGGCCGAGCAGGAACGCGGGCACCCCGGGATGTTCGGTACGGGCGAGGTCGAGCAGTGCCGCCACCGCGTCCGCGGCCCCGTCGATCGACCCCAGGTTCGCCGCGGCGCCGGCCCGCGCCGACTCCCCGTGGCCCACATGGTCCAGCGCGTGTACCGCGAAACCGGCCGCGGCGAGCGCCCGCCCCACATAGTCGTACCGGCCCGAATGCTCCGCCACCCCGTGCACCAGGACGATCACGCCGCGCACCGGTGCGGCGGGAATCCACGAGCGGCGGCTGATCCGCTGCCCGGCGTGGTCGAACTCTCCGCGGCGCACCACTACGTCCTGGTCGCTGGTCACCGGGTCCTCCTTCGCAGCTGTACATATGGTCCGCGGCGGTATCGCATCGTCACGGCTCCCGATCGGGTCGGTCAGCGCGCCGGGGCCGGCTCGGCGAGCGCGGTGACCAGGCGCCGGTTGAAGTCGATCAGCCGAGCGTAGTTCACTCGCGAGAGGCGTTCGTCGTTTCCGTGGATCCGTTCCAGATCCGCCGCCGTCAGCTGTATCGGCGCGAAATTGCACCGGGTCTCGGCGAGATCGTCGTAGTGCCGGGAATCGGTGGCGCCCGGCACCAGGCCGGTGGTCACCGCGATACCCGGCACCACCTGTTCGGTGATCTCGGCGATCAGGTCGAACCGTGGCCCCGGGCCGGTGGTGAGGGAAGGTTCCGAAGACATTCCCACCAGTTCGATCCGCACCCGCTCGTCGCGGACGGTGCGGCGGCAGTGCGCGAGCACCGAATCGACCGAGTCCCCGGGCAGGATCCGGAAATTGATCAGCGCCTCCGCCCGCTGCGGCAGCACATTGGCCTTCACCCCGCCGCGGATCACCGTCGGCGCCGTGGTGGTGCGCACCAGGGCCTCGGT
Source organism: Nocardia sp. X0981 (assembly GCF_977089955.1). Classification (NCBI taxonomy): domain Bacteria; kingdom Bacillati; phylum Actinomycetota; class Actinomycetes; order Mycobacteriales; family Nocardiaceae; genus Nocardia; species Nocardia sp. X0981. The sequence goes on from NZ_OZ372435.1 coordinate 3,272,232, forward strand.
CTGCGGGGTCGCCGCCATGATCCGGGCGACCACCGGCGCGGCCGCGCCGGCGACGCCGAGCAGCCGGCGCTTGGCCGCGGGGAGATGCGGCCGCAGGCGGGTCAGCATATCGGTGACCACGGGCGTCACCCGCAGGGGCATCGGCCGGTCCTGGATCCGGCTCACCGCGCGAGCCAGGCGCCCGATCGCGGTCTGCCGGCCCGGCATGGAGGAATGCCCGCCCGCCTCCGATACCGACAACCGGACCGTCGCGTACCCCTTCTCACCGAGCATGATCGTGGCCACCGGCACCCGCACATCGTTCACGAGGCCCTCGGTGATCACCCCACCCTCGTCCAGCAGCAGCTCCGCCCGGACCCCGCGCTCGCGCAGCCGGGCCGCCATCCGCACCGCGCCGGCGTCCCCGAAGACCTCCTCGTCGTGCCCGAAGGCCAGCTGGATCGTATGCCGCGGCCGCAGTCCCGCGGCGAGCGCGGATTCGACGGCCTCCAGGATCGCCAGGACACGGCTCTTGTCGTCGATGGCGCCGCGACCCCAGATGAACTCCTCGTCCACCACCCCGGCGAACGGGGGGTGGGTCCAGCGGTCCGGATCGCTCGCGGGCACCACGTCCTGGTGCGCCAGCAGAATCGCCGCTGTCCGGGAGGGGTCGGCGCCGCGCCAGGTGTAGAGGCGGCTGTGCCCGAATTTCTCCAGTTCCAGCTCCGCGTGCACTCGCGGAAAGGAACGTTCGAGGTGGGCGGCGAGCCGGACGAATTCCGCCTCGGCGGAATCGCCGGTGACGTCGGCGGTCTCCGGGTCCGCGTACGAGACGGTCACACAGCGCAGGGCGGCGGCCAGGCGTTCGGCGGTGGCGTCGTCGACGGGGGCCGGGGCGGCGGGCCGGGCCTCGAGGTTGGTGGGCATTCCTGCATTCTCCTCGGCACCGCAAACCGGGCCACCGGTCCGGCATCCACCGGTGGCCCGCCCGGAGCCGAGCCCGGACAGCGCCGGGCCGGGCATTATTCTGGGAGTCATGGCAGCAGGCAAGCCCGACAAAGAGGCGAAGGCCGCGGCGAAAGCGGCGCGCAAACAGCAGTCGAAGGAACGTCGTCAGCAGATCTGGCAGGCGTTCCAGATGCAGCGCAAAGAAGACAAGCTGCTGCTGCCGCTGATGATCGGGGCCGTACTGGTCACCACGCTGGTGCTGTTCGGGATCGGTTTCCTGTTCGGCGTGCAGTGGTTCCTGCTGCCGCTGGGCCTGCTGCTGGGAGTGCTGTTCGCCTTCATCATCTTCGGCCGCCGGGTGCAGCGATCCGTGTACAGCAAGGCCGAGGGCCAGGCCGGGGCCGCCGCTTGGGTACTGGACAATCTGCAGGGCAAATGGCGGGTCAGCAACGGTGTCGCCGCCACCACTCAGCTCGACGCGGTGCACCGGGTCATCGGCCTGCCCGGGGTGATCTTCGTGGCAGAGGGCTCGCCGCAGCGGGTCCGTTCGCTGCTTGCCCAGGAGAAGAAGCGCACCGCCCGCCTCGTCGGTGATACCCCCATCTACGACGTGGTGGTCGGTAACGAGGAGGGCCAGGTGCCGCTGAAGGAGCTTCAGCGCTACCTCACCAAGCTGCCGACCAATATCGACGCCAAGCGGATGGATCAGATCGAAGGCCGTCTCAGCGCGCTCAGCTCCCGCAGCGGTGGCCCGGCCCTGCCGAAGGGGCCGATGCCGACCAACGCCAAGATGCGGGGGATGCAGCGCACCATCCGGCGGCGCTGAACGGGCCGCGCCGGTCGGTCACCTCGCGGAGCAGCCGGAACGTCCGGTTGTCAGCGGGCCCGCACCACCGCGGTGCCCGTGGCCCGATCGTGCATACCGCGGCCGTCCTCGTCGGTGAACAGCGCCGGGATCACGAACACCAGCAGAGCCTGCCGGCCGAGCGCCCGCGCGAAGCCGACCGGCGCCTCGGCGTCCACCCGGATCACGCGGATGCGCAGGAAGTACTGCCCGGGCGTGAACCCGAACAGGGTGACCGCCGCGACTCCGACCACGAACCAGACCAGCAGGTTCACCGAGGAAGCCGGCATGCCCTGGGCGATGAGCGCGGAGATCCCGACCGCGATCAGCCAGTCCACCAGCAGCGCGAGGATCCGGCGCAGCATTCCCGGTAGCGATCCGACTCCCTCGCGTGGCAACCCGAGCCGGGCACCGGCGTAGTCGGCCCCGGACGCCGTGCCGGGAGCGCTGGGCGGGCCGGAGAGCCAGGAACCGGTGATACGTGCCATGCTCCCAGGATAGGCGGGCGGTCGGCCCGTGCCTTCGAGTGGTGGATTCCGGCATATCCGGCAGGCTCCGCGCGGGCCCGTATCCGGTCGCCCCGCCGAACCCGCAGTTCGTGGCGTGGCCGAGGACACCCCACCGACGGCACGTGTAACACTGGCGAAACACACTCTTGACTGGCGGGAAACACCCTGTCCATAGCGTCGGGTCGCGACGCCCCGCACTCGATACTGGCTGGGAATCTATCCGTAAGGAGAAGCACGTGACGTTCAGCACGGCCGACGAGGTCATCAAGTACATCGCCGAGGAGGAGGTCGAATACGTCGACATCCGCTTCAGCGATCTGCCCGGTGTGCAGCAGCACTTCTCCATCCCGGCGAAAGCGTTCACCGCGGACCTGGCGGAGGAAGGCCTCGCGTTCGACGGATCCTCGGTGCGGGGTTTCCAGTCCATCGACGAGTCCGACATGCTGTTGCTGCCCGATTTCAGCACCGCGCAGATCGACCCGTTCCGGGCGGCGAAGACGCTCAACATGAACTTCTTCGTGCACGATCCCTTCACCCGTGAGGCATACTCCCGCGACCCGCGCAATATCGCCCGCAAGGCCGAGGAGTACCTGCGTTCCACCGGTATCGCCGATACCGCCTACTTCGGCGCCGAGGCCGAGTTCTACATCTTCGACTCGGTGCGTTACGACTCGCAGATGAACGGCTCGTTCTACGAGATCGAGTCCATCTCCGGTTCGTGGAACACCGGCGCCAAGGTGAACCCGGACGGTAGCCCGAACCGCGGTTACAAGGTCCGCAACAAGGGTGGTTACTTCCCGGTCGCGCCCTACGACCACTACGTGGACCTGCGCGACAAGATCGCCACCAACCTGCAGAACGCCGGGTTCGAACTGGAGCGCGGCCACCACGAGGTCGGCACCGCCGGTCAGGCCGAGATCAACTACAAGTTCAACACGATGCTCGCGGCTGCCGACGATCTGCAGCTGTTCAAGTACATCGTCAAGAACACCGCCTGGGCGGAGGGCAAAACCGTCACCTTCATGCCGAAGCCGCTCTTCGGTGACAACGGCTCGGGTATGCACGCGCACCAGTCGCTGTGGAAGGACGGCAAGCCGCTGTTCCACGACGAGGCCGGCTACGGCGGTCTGTCGGACCTGGCCCGGCACTACATCGGCGGCATCCTGCACCACGCCCCGTCGCTGCTGGCGTTCACCAACCCCACGGTGAACTCCTACCACCGCCTGGTGCCCGGTTACGAGGCCCCGATCAACCTGGTGTACTCGCAGCGCAACCGCTCCGCCGCGGTCCGCATCCCGGTCACCGGCAACAATCCGAAGGCCAAGCGCATCGAGTTCCGCGCGCCGGACTCCTCGGGCAACCCGTACCTGGCCTTCGCCGCCATGCTGATGGCCGGCCTGGACGGCATCAAGAAGAAGATCGAGCCGCTGGCCCCGGTCGACAAGGACCTCTACGAGCTCCCGCCGGAGGAGGCCAAGAACATCCCGCAGGCCCCCACCAGCCTGGCATCGGTGATCGACCGCCTCGAGGAGGACCACGAGTACCTCACCGAGGGCAATGTCTTCACCGAGGACCTGATCGAGACCTGGATCACCCTCAAGCGGGAGAACGAAATCGCCCCGGTGAACCTGCGGCCGCACCCCTACGAGTTCGAACTCTACTTCGACGTATAAGCCGTTCTGATGATCTGACCTGCGGAGGAGCATTCAAGAACCGTCTTCCGTCCGCAATACGTCCGCAGTAGCTACAGACGAGTCCATTCGTTCCGCGATCACTTCACCGATGGCGGTCCGGGTGGACTCGTTTGCGTCCGGCGTCGGTATCGCCTGACAGATGGGTTTCTTCGGCCGGTATCGGCCGGTCCGTCCCCTCGGCCGGGGGCAGGTGGCCGGAACGTGCCAGTTCCCCGAGCACGGCGAGTCCGTCCCACTACGACCAGCCCTGACCGAGCGGTGCACGGCCGGCCACGAGGGCTCGTGCGTTCCACGGTTTTAAGGTTTTGTCCTATTGATCCCAGGTAATTGTCGAAAAACTTTCACTCGAAGGTTAAACGATAATGTCGAGGGCATTCCTTCTGAAAGAGGTGCACATGCCCACTGCCACATCACTGCGGAGAATCGGCCGCCCGCTCGACGACCCGGCGAGCCTGGGTCGTGCCGTCGACGAGCTGCTCGCCGCACGGCGCGAGTCGCCGGCCCTGCTCGCCCTCGGTGAGCCGACACACGGAATCGAGGCGTTCCCGTTGCTGCGCAACGAACTCCTCGCTCATCTCGTCGAACGCGGATACCGATCGATCGCGCTGGAGACCGATATCTTCGCGGCCTCCATTGCCGACGACTACGTGGCGGGGGCGGCGGCGGATATCGATACAGTGCTCGCGACCGGTTTCAGCCACGGGTTCGGCGCTGTACCGGGTAATCGTGAACTCCTCGAATGGCTCCGCGCCCACAATGCCGGCCGCGCGCCAGGAGACCGGGTGCGCTTCTACGGCTTCGACGCACCGCTGGAAACATCCGCGGCGCCGAGTCCGCGGCGCGCGCTGTCCGCGGTCACCGACTATCTACCCGAGGCATTGCGGCCCGATTCGATCCGCGACCTCGACGCGCTGCTCGGTGCGGATACGGACTGGACGAACCCGGCGGCCATGTACGATCCGGCAGCGTCCATCGGCGACTCCGAACGTGTTCGCGCCCTGCGTATCGTCGCGGATGATCTCGCCGGTGCGCTGCGTCGCGCGGCCCCCGTCCTGTGTCCCGCCGACCCGGCCGGCTACGAGCACGCCGTCGCGCACGCGCGCACCGCCCAGGGGCTGCTGCGCTACCACGCGGCCATGGCCCGGTCCGCACCCGATCGCATCGCGACCCTGCTCGGGGTGCGTACCGAGATGATGGCCGAGAACCTGCTCTCGATCGTCGCCCGGGAGCGGGACCGCGGGCCGAGCCTGGTGTTCGCGCACAATGTGCACCTGCAGCGGGCACAGTCCGATATGCGGGTCGGTGCGGTCGATGTGAACTGGTGCAGCGCCGGCGCGCTCGTAGCGCTCACGCTGGGGGAGCGCTACGTGTTCCTGGCGGCCGATGCCGGGCCGCACAGCGATCCGGGCACCCTGCAGCGGCTGCTGGCCGACGCGACCACCCGGCGCGCACTGTTCCCGGCACCGGCCCTGCGCGCCGCGCTCGACCCGTCGACCGGCACGGGCGAACCGATCGTGCCCGGTCATATCCCGCTCGCCCCGGCGGATCTCGGCGGCACCGACGCTGTCGTCTTCGTCGCCGACACCGACGGAAAACGACATCAGTACTGGTAGTGGCTACCGAGGCGGCGGTAGAGGCCGGCGTGGGTGGGCCGCCGTCGTGGGTGCGGTACTCGCCCGGCCGGGGTATCGGTGAGGTGCGTCACAGTGGAGCTGGTGGCGATGAACAGGCAGCGGCTCCCTCGTCTGCTACGAGGAACACGATATTCGGCAAGGAGAACGACTGTGACGACCCGCCCGAAGGGACCTGCTTCCTACTTTCCCGCCATCGAGGCCAAATACGGGCGCAGTATCGAGGAGTGGAAATCCGCCCTGCGCGACTCGGGAGCAGCAGGGCACAAGGAGCTCGTGGAATGGCTGAAGAGCGAGCATGCTTTCGGCCACGGTCATGCCACCGCCTTGGTCCAGCACTATCTGCATCCCGAGAAATGGGCGGCGTCCTGACGGTGCGGTGTGGCGCGCACGGCCGGGAGGGCGCCGGGGCCCGCGCTGTGCCGCTGTGGCGGCACGGCTGCGGGGGAGTTGTCCGGGGCGGCGGGCGCGAGCTCGGGGTCGGGTAGCGTCGCGGGTGTGACGGCGCAGTCGAACCGGGCCTATGCGGGGGAATCACCCACGGAACGGGGGCGCCGCCGCCGGTTGCAGCTGCTGGAGGCGGGGCTGGATCTTCTCGCGGGAGACGGTGTCGAACCGATTTCCAAACGCCGGGTATTGGCCGCCGCCAATCTGAACGACCGGTACTTCGCGGAGAATTTCGCTTCGGTCGAGGATCTCGTGCGGGAGGTCCACCGCTGGCAGCTGGGTGAGCTCGCCGCCCAGCTGGCCGCGGTCTCCGAGGCTGTGGTGGGTGATATCCGTGCCCGGACGACGCTGAACGTCGAGGCGGTACTGCGGTTCCTGACCGAGGATCCGCGCCGGCCGGCGCTGCTCGACGGCCGCCGTCAGGTTCCGGGCGCCGCCGATCATCGTGAACAGTGGGCCCAGTTCATCGCCGCGGCCATGCTGTCGGAATCCGATAAGGCCGCGCTGCCGGCGAAGCGCGGGATCCGGCATCTGGAGATCGCCGCTCTCGTGATCGCCACCGGCGCGATCGATGTGGTGACGTTGTGGGCGAGCGGCCGATTCGGCGATATCACCGTCGACGAGCTACGGGACAGTTTCGTCGATCTCATCCTGGACGCCGCCGGAGTCGTCGATTGATCCGTTCTCGTCGTTCGGCCGTGCGCGGCCGGTGACGGTTCGTACTTGACAGCGCGTGTGGGTGCGGTCACCATCGGTCTATCTGGTGTCAGGGTGACACCAGAATTGCGGCATCCGCGCCCGGGTCGGCCGCATGAGCGAAGGAGCCGCGATGAACAGGGAATATCGACCCGACGGCCAGGTTCGGATCCCGGTCTTCCTCGAGCGGCCGCTCATCCGGGCCGCGCTCGCTCTCCTCGCCGGTGACGTGACACCGGGCCCCGAACAGGCCGAAGCGTTCATCCGGCTGGCCGATATCTGCGACGAACCGGCCGATGCTCTCGTCGCCGGTATGCGCCGGCTACCCAGCGGAGTGGGGCGGCGTCTGTTCGAGCAGGCACTCGAGCACGGGATCGAGTCGGTCGAGGACCCCTTCCCCGAACTCGTCGAGTTCTTCCGGGTCGTCGACGAGGTACCGCCCTGGGTCGACTTCGACATCCTGCGCACCGCGCACCGAGTGCTGTCGATGGTGCCGCAGTCGACGCTGACCCGGACCACCATCTCGCTGGTCTTCCCGTTGAGCTATGTCGCCGGCCGGGCCAACGAGGTGCTCATCCGGGGTGGTGATCTGGCGGAGAAGGCGCCCCGGCGGCTGGTCGAGACGGTCAACTGGATCTTCCGGTGCACCGATTACGACGGAATGACCCGGTACGGGGAAGGATTCAAGGCAACCGTCCGGGTGCGGGTGGTGCACGCCTATGTGCGCGCCGGGATGAACGCCCTGCCCGAATGGAACCACACCGAGTGGGGGCGCCCCGTCAATCAACTGCATATGACCGTCACGATGCTGCCCATCGTGCTGGCCGGTCTGCTCAACTTCCCGCTCGGCCATCTGTTCACCCGCCGCGAATGCGATGCCCTGCTCCACCAATACCGGTACATGGCCCATGTGATGGGAGTGGTCCCGGAACTGCAGATCCGTACCCTCGCGGACCTGGCGCGGCTGACCTGGCTGGCGGCGTGGTCCGAGATCGATCCCGGCCCGCATGCGCGGCCGCTGACAGCCGCCGCCTTCGCCGCGGTCGGGCAGATCTACGGGCTGGACGAGGACCGGGGCTTCGCCGCCGGGTTGCGGCTCGGCTCCGCGATACGTTCCCATACCGGGCTGACCCGGGCGGTCACCGGCCGTGCGCTGGGTGACGAGCTGGGGGTTCCTCGTATATCCCCGGTCGTTCTGCTCGAACTGCCGCGTATCGCGACGAATACGGCGAAAAGTCTGCTTCGGTTGCTTGTTCCTCCGGCCGGTCGCCGGCTCACCGAACACGGTGCCCGGCGCCGCCGGCGGGATATGGATCGGATGAACCGGCGGGTGGCCGCGCGCCTGGACTATCGGCGCGACAACGCGGTCGGGGCGGTCGCGGACCGGCATCGGGCGCTGCGGGAGCCTCGGACGGACCGGACGCCGGAGCGGGTGTGATACCACGTATGCGCCGGTACCGGTACCGGTAGCGCCCGCTCCGCCCGGCCGGGGTCAGTCCACCGGCGCCACCCGGATCAGGTTGCCGTCCGGATCCGCGACGAGGAAAGTGCGGCCGAAGACCTCGTCATAGGGTTCGGCGACCACCTCGACGCCTTTTTCCACCCACTTCCGGAAATGCGCATCGATCGCCTCCGGGCCGCCCGGCAGCGCCAGGCAGACTTCGCTCGTGCGCGAGACATCGCGCGACAGCTGCTCCCGCACACCGCTCCAGACGGCGAGCTGCACCCCGCCGCCGAGGTCGAAGGCGATGAAGCGCGGTGTGTCGAACGTGGGTGCCATATCGAACAGGTCCGCGTAGAAACGGGCCGATTCCGCCGCGTCGCTGACGTAGACGATGAACATGTTCGGCGTGGTCACAGGGGGTAGCTCCTCTGTTCGGTGATTCGGACAGCAGGAGGGTGCCTGTCATACCTGACAGATCCCGGCGTGTTTGCTGAGATTCTTGTCGGCATGACGCCCGATCGCTTCTTCTCGCTGCTGATCGCCCTGCAGTCCCGTGCGACCGTCACCACGACCGACCTCGCGGCCGAGGTGGGCGTCTCGGTGCGGACCGTGCTCAGGGATGTGCAGTGGTTGCAGGAGGCGGGTTTTCCGATACTCGTGCGCCGCGGCCGGTGGGGAGGTGTCACCTTGCTCCCGGGCGGTGCACTGGATCTCGCTCGCCTCACCCCGGCCGAGCGTGATCACCTCACGCTGTACGGGCTGGACGATGCGCAGCGCGAACAACTCGGCGGTGGTTTCGACGGCCGGCGGGCCCGGAGCAAAGTGGCGGCGAGCCGGACGCGAGCGGAAAACCTGCTGCCGATCAGCGCGGTGGTCACCACGGACAATCGGCCGTGGTTCGGGCGGGCGGGGGAGGGGATCGGCCCCGCCGAACTGGTGGGCGATCTCCGCCGCGGGGTGCGGTTGCGCCTGCACTACCGCCGCTCGACCGAGGGTGAGGCCGGTTGGCAGACCGTCGACCCCTACGGCCTGCTGGCGAAAGGAGGCCGCTGGTATCTCGTCGCGGACCGCGCGGGTACGCCCCGGCTGTACGCGCTGGAACGAATCACCGGGTGGCGCCCCCTGCGGACGCCGCGGTGGTTACGGCCCGGCAAGACCCTGGAGCAGGTGGCCGCGGAACTCTCCGCGGCGTGGGAGACCTCCGAAACGCTGCGGATCGAGGCCGAGCTCGCCGCCGGCCAGCTGGAACGTGCGAAGCGAATTCTCGGCACCCGCTTGTCCGTTCGCTCTCCGGGCGGGGAAGGCCGGGTGCGTATCGCCGTCGCCTGCCGGGTGGTGGAGGACGTGCGCCAATTGCTCCAATTCGCCGACGATCTCACGGTCACCGGGCCCGTGGAAGCCGTCGAGCGGGTCCGGGAGCTGGCGGCCCGGACCCTGCGGCAGTACGGGTGAACGACGCTGTCCCCGGCGTCACTGCCGGGTGGCCGTATATGCGGCTGCCCCTGAGTGGTCTTCGCCGTTCGAATTCCGTTCTCTTGCGCCGACACCCTCGGAGCTCTATGGTTCATTACATGAGTAGTGAACCACTCCACCGGCGGAGGTGAGGACCAGTGCTCGCGGACGGGAAGCCGCTCTTCCTGCAGATCGCGGAGATGGTCGAGAACTCGATCATCGACGGGTCGCTGCCCGAGGAGGCGCAGGCGCCGTCGTCGAACGAGCTCGCGGCCTTCCATCGGATCAATCCGGCAACGGCGGCCAAAGGCCTGAATCAGCTGGTGTCGGACGGGATTCTGTACAAGAAACGAGGGATCGGCATGTTCGTCACCGCCGGTGCACGCGGTGCTCTGCGGCTGCGCCGCAAGGAACGATTCGCCCAGCAGTACATCGACCCGCTCATCGCCGAAGCCGACAAGCTCGGTATGAGCATCGATGAACTCAAGGCTCTGCTCGACCAGCGGGAGGGAAACCGATGAACACCACCTTCATCGATCCGGCGCTCGACAACGATGTGCTGGTCTCGGCGCGCGGGGTGACCATGCGCTTCGGCTCGGTCACCGCGCTCGACGATGTCACCTTCGACCTGCGCGAGAACACCATCTACGGCTTGCTCGGCCGTAACGGCGCGGGAAAGACGACCCTCATGCAGGTGCTCACCGGGCAGCTGTTCCAGACCGCCGGTGAAGTACGGATCCACGGTGCCGTCCCACACGAGAACGCCGCGGTGCTGCGCTCGGTGTCGTTCATCAAAGAAAGCCAGGCCTATCCGGCGGATTACAAGGTCAAGCATGTGCTGACCGCTGCCCGGCATCTGCTGCCCCATTGGGACGAGGCGTTCGCGCGGGAGTTGCTGCGCGATTTCGACCTGCCCACCGATCGCAAGGTCAAGAAACTCTCGCGAGGTATGACCTCGGCCCTCGGCGTGATCATCGGGCTCGCCTCCCGGGCGCCGCTGACCTTCTTCGACGAGCCCTATCTCGGCCTCGACGCCGTGGCCCGGCACCTCTTCTACGACCGGCTGCTCGCCGACTACGCCGAGCACCCCCGCACCGTGGTTCTGTCCACCCATCTCATCGACGAGGTCGCCGATCTGCTCGAGCATGTCGTGCTGATCGATCGCGGCCGGATCGTCGCCGACGCCTCGGCCGACGAACTGCGCGACTCCGCGCTCACCGTATCCGGTCCCACCGCCGCTCTCGACGAATTCGTGGCCGGCCGGGGGGAACTGCGCCGAGAATCGCTGGGGAGCCGGAGCCGGGTGCTGCTGCGCACCACCGACAACGCCGCGGACACCCAGCGCGCGAAAACGATGGGCCTGCTGGTGGAACCGGTTTCGCTGCAGCAACTCATCGTCGAGACCACCACCCTGCACGGCAAGGAGCAGTCATGATCGCCCGCGCCCTCGGTATCTCCCGCATCCATACGGTTGCCTGGCCGCTGCTGATCGCCTGGCCTCTCGGGGTCCTGGTCGCGGCCTTCGTGATTTCCTGGGGGATCTTCGCGCTGATCGATTCGCCGGAATCCCACATCACCGGGAGCGTCTACTCGATTCTGGGCGTGATGCTGGCCTTCTACCTGGGGGCCATGACCCAGACCTTCCCTTTCGCCCTCGGTCTCGGCGTCACCCGGCGTGACTTCTTCGCCGCCACACTGCTGGTCGGTGTCGCTCAGGTGGCCGGCCTCGGCGTGCTGCTGTGGACGCTCGGCGTGATCGAGGACCACACCGACGGCTGGGGGGTGGGGATGGTGATGTTCGGCCTGCCGGGCTCTTTCACCGGCAACCTTCTCGTCCAGCTGGCGGCCTATCTGGCCTTCTTGGCGCTGGTCGCCACCCTGGGCCTGCTCGCCGGTGCCATCTATCAGCGCTGGCGGGTCACCGGGCTGTACACCGCTGGTGTCGTAGTGCTGCTCGTGGCCGGTTCCGCGACCGTCCTGGTGACCTGGCAGCGCTGGTGGCCGGCGGTCGGCTCCTTCTTCGCCGACACTCCGCGTGTGGTGCCGATGGTGGTCCTGCCCGCGGTGCTCGCCGCGGCCGCGCTGGCCGGGGCGTGGGCGACGATCCGCCGGGCGGCGGCATAGCCGACCTCCCGGGAACCCCGCTCGCCCGGTGTGAGTGGGGTTCACTCGTCTCGCGGCGGCGCTGGATCACGGCCCGGGGCACCCGTCGGGTGACCGCCGTAGGTTTTCGCGAAATGCCGCCAGGCGACTTCGGGTGCGATGGGGTCCACGCGGTCGGCGACCCTGCTGAGCAGGCCGACGAGGGCCCACGACAGTGTGGTGATCGTCAGCTCGTCCGTGGGCGGGCCGGGTTGTCCGGCGAGATGCTCGCGCAGAATGGTGGCGATGCTGTCCCGGCAACCACGCAACGCGACCGCCGACGCTTTCGGTCCGATCAGGGCCTGGTACACCCCCGGGTAGTCGGCGGCCAGCGTGAGCACCACCCGGACCGGCGCCCACCGCCGCTGATCCGAGGAGCGGGCGATCTCTTCGCGGAGGTGTTCGGTGCAGCTCACCACCAGCAGATCGTCCTTGTCGCGGAAGTGGGCGTAGAACGTGGAACGCCCGATATCGGCCCGCGTGATCACATCGGCCACGGTGATGCGCTCGTAGGGCCGCTGCAGCATCAGCTCGATGAGAGCCCGGTGCAGGGCGTTGCGGGTCCGGCGGACCCGGCGGTCCGGTGTGCTCATAGGCCTGTAGTTCCTCGGTGGACAATTTCCGCGGACCTGTCCGGAAACGGACGGATCGGATGGTTCTGATTCTGGTGGACGCCCGGCCGGGTCGCGACGATCGACCCATGACATCCGAACAGCACACAGGTAATTCCATGTTCGTCGACGAACCCGGCACCGGTCTGGTGATCTCCGGTCTACGCCGGTACAACCTGTTCACCGCCGTCTTCTTCCTCGGCCGGCAGGGGCGGCTGCTGCGGGAGTTCGTGGAGCGCAGCGGGGCGCAGCCGGGGGAGGACGCCCTGGATATCGGTTGCGGGCCGGGGAAGTTGGTGCGCGCGCTCGGCCGGCGGGTGGGGGAGAACGGAACGGTGACCGGCGTGGACCCGTCCGAGGAGGCGATCGCCTACAACCAGCGGCGCGATCCGCGGCATCGATACCTCCGGTCCACGGCCCAGGAGCTACCACTCGCCGACGCCGCATTCGATGTGGTCACCTGCACATTCGTCATGCACCACATACCCGAGGAACACCGGGAAGCGGCATTGTCGGAGATGTGGCGGGTGCTGCGACCGGGGGGTCGGCTGCTTCTCGCTGACGTGCACCCGTCGGCAATGGTACGAAGCGTGTTCGCCCGGAGCGACCGGCTTCGTAGGAGGGACTCCGCCGACCGCTTCGCAGTCGTCGATATCCGCCGGTACACCACCGCATTGCGCAGAGCCGGTTTCGACGAGCCGGAATTCGTCGCCGGTGGTCACTCCACGGGCATGTTGATTTCTGTGAAACCCCGATAGCGGGAGACACCGGTGGCCGCCGCATCCGATTCGTGGGGCGGACAGTGGAGTCAATTGGTGGAGACCTCGTCGCTATTCCGTGGAATCTCGCTCCCACGTAGGGGTGCAGTAGACGTTCAACTTGTCTATGCCATGAGCGGTGGAGAACCTGAGACCGATCCCCGAGTAGTGCCAGGCCGCTCCGGACGATTGCGCGGCTGCGGCGAGGGCCTCGACAGCATGCGTGGTCCCATGATGCCGGGTGGCGAGCGTACCTACGAGACCGGTCAAATCCTCGCCCGGCCTTGCGACCATATAGAGCGTCAATGCCTCGCGTGTCCGGCAGACGAAAAGGTTGTGTTGGTGGATCCTGGCCGCATCGACTCCACACGACACGAGTTCGGAAAGCAGAGCCCACGCGGGTTCGCCGAAGTAGCGGACCAATTTCATCGGGACGGCGACGTCTTTGTAGCGGGTCTTGAAATAGACCTTGTGTCCTATCTTGCCGGCCGCGTCCGACTCGAGCCCGACTCCGGCGGGCATTATCAACTGTTCCGCTTCGCGTGTAAGCGTCAAACCTTCGAATCCGGGTATTTCACTACACAGTTTACGCAGCCCTTCAGGTCCGCCTCTGGGGTTTCCGTACACCTTGAGTCCCGCAGGGTGGCGCGGGGCAGACGCGTGGTGGGAAACCCCCACCCAAGTGACGAAGCGATGCCGTGCCGGAATTTTCGTGGGCTCTGGATACAACGTCGTAACGAAGGATGTGAACATATCGGAGAGTCGGCCGCCGTCATCCGGTAGCATTGCGGTGAGTTTCTGTATCGCAGCCAGTTGAGCGGTCATGCGCGGACTGAACTCTTTTTCCTGGGAGCCGGCCTCGGTCACATAGCGAATGACGGGCGTGAAAGTTCCCGAACCGCCGGTCACACTGGCTTCGAACGGGACACCGGAAATGGTCAGCGTGCTGGCTCGGTATCCGTCCGGGCCGCGCCCGGCCAGCTGCCCTCCCGATGCGCAGGTCAAACCTGTCCGGATGAGGGTCGGATCGCAGCTCGGCGTCAGGCGCTCGGCCAGACCCACCAGGAAATTCCCGGCAGCTTCAATGGTCATGGGTGTCGGGTCTGTTTCGCGAAAGAGGTGGAAGCGGCCGTCACAAGCGGTAGATCGGCGTTGATGTGCTGCAACCGGTATATGGAGCGGAGTTCTGCAAGCCGGGGCAGATCGGGCCCGTATAGTCGATCGCCCAGCGTCCCGCTCAGCTCGTGGACCCCGTAAAGGTATGGGCGGCCGCCGAGGTCGCAACATTGCTCGGAGAGTTCGCGAAACATCTGGCGGATCGTGGTGACGGTGTGTTGTTCTCTGCCGACAGAGGTATAAATGCCCAGCCCGACCGAAACGTTCGTTGTACTGACCGGCGTGAAGGCGAACGTGAGTGCATCGGCCGGGCGTCGGATTATCAAGATGTACAACATCGTGGGGGTGCGGTCGAAAGGGGGTCGCCGACGCATCGCATCAACGGTAGCGAGTATCGGAGCGAATTGGTCGACGGGCACGACGAAATCGGTCCAGAGTTGGATCGGTTCAGCGGAGGAAGGAGTCGCCCGGGTGTAGTATTGCCCGACGGAGGGGCCGCTACGGACCACCGAGCAATTGCCGGCATGGCATGGCCGACGGTCGTTGCTGCGCCAGCCGATGGCGGCGCTGAACTCGCCGCCGCGCAAGGAAGCGGCGCAATAGATGTCGACGTCCTCGCGTTGTGCAACCGTTTGGGTGTGTTCGGCGATTCCGGCGACATCGGTGTAGTAGGTGCGATGCAGGTGCATGTAGCGGTAGTGCGGCACGGTGCGTAGCACTACTCGCTCTATCAGTCCTACGGTGCCCAGCCCGCCCAGCGCGAATCGGAACAACTCCGCATCCTCGGTTCGCGAACACCAGCGGCTGGTACCTGTCCCGTCGATCAGCTGGATTCGTTCCACATGATCGACCTGCATTCCGTGGCGCACCGAGCCGACTCCGGCGCCCCCCACCGAGAGTGTCCCCCCCACAGAGACGGAGAGGTGATCGGTGAGTACGGGGTTGGTTACGCCCCGCTTGTTGAGGTGTCTCTCCAGTGCATACCAACTGAGTCCGGCAGGTACCTCGGTCGAGCCGTCGTCATGGTCCCGTACCTGTGAGAGACCAGCTGTGGGGAGGTAGGTGACGAGCAAGTCGCCGTCGGTCACCGTTTGCCCGTCGCAAGAATGGCCGGCACCGCGCAGGGTGAGTCGACGACCGGAGCCGAGTAGCCGGGAGGGGAAAGTGGCAGGCATTCGATGCACGGCCGCGGGGACCGCATGTTGTGCGCCGCCGAAGTCGGTGGTGAACTCGTGGTCCATGCCCTCGGGGGAACCCATGGCCTCGCTTTCGGAAATCTCTTCCCGTCGAGTATCCTTTCTTCCCGCCATTGGGAATCATTCGGTGCTGTGGCTACCGTCGGAAGTACTGTCGAGCGGTGTTCTCTGGAGCGTTCGGAGGTTGAGAACGCCGTGCTATTGGCGATCTGCGGCAGTGCTGAAGGGCTCCGGCGGTGCTGTCGGCATGCGGAGTGGGGAGGCATCATCGGCATGGCGCAGTATGGGACCGGTCAACTCATGAGTGAGGATCTATGAGAGATGTTCACCCTGACGTGCGTGCCGCGGTCGGGATGATGCGAGAGCTGCGGCACCGGATTGCCGATGTGCGGGAGCGGGCCGACGAGATCGTCGCTCGTCGACCGTCGCCCAGTGGTTTGGTCATTCCCGAGGTCGATGCGATGGGGCGGCTGCGCGACCTGTACCTGGCTCCCGGAACCTGTGCCCGGTTCGACAGCGGGGAACTGATCGCCGAGGTCATGGCCGCCATCACCGAAAGCGCCGCAGATGCGCGACGGCAGTACGAGATCGTGATGAACGATACCGAAAGTTTGCCGCGCCCGTTCGCCGAAGTAATGGGGGAATGGCGCAAGAGTGATGGTACGAACGGGCGTTTCCCCAACTTTGGGAAGGCGGAACAATGAATCTGAGGTAGTCGGCGGAAGGTGTCAGCGGAGCATGTCGTACTTGGATGTGAAGCCGGATGAGCTGCGCAAGATTGCCCAAGAGCACGGTGAAGCCGCCAAGAAAATTCGCAAGTGGGGCGAAATTCCACACACCTGGCTCGCTCAATTCCCGTCGGCCTACGGTACTATTGCCGACCCGGTGCACGCAGCCCTTGTGGACTACTACAACAGACGTCATGCGAAGGCGGAACGGCGAGCCGCCCAGCATGAGCAGACACGCGACAACCTGATGAAGGCGGCGGAATCCCTCGAACGCGCCGATGAAGGTGGCGGACACCAGATCAGCCGGGCCGGGGACCGGCTGGATGTAGCGCCTCCGGGCGGTACCGTTCCGCCCCGTTCCTCGGAACCTCCGGTGCCGGTAGGAACCGGCCCGGCCGTGCCGTTGAGGGACGGTACGCGGCCCCCGCAACCGTCCGGCACTGTCTCCTCGGAGCGAGGCATGCCTGTAAACAGGGGGCACAGTGATACGGATCCCGGCTCCACCACGTTCCGGGTGCCGCCGGTGAACGGCGACTTTTCCTCTCCTGTGGTCCCACCTCCTGGAGTCGCCGTACCGCTCGAGGTTCCGCCGCACCCCGCTACCGCCCTGTCTCCTCCGGTAGCCCCACCACCGGAGACAGGTGCGGTCGCTCAGCCCCCGGCGCCGTCCACGGGTTCATCTTCGCCTCCAGTCCTCGACCTGGCTGCCGGTGCGGTCCCCGCGGGTACCCTGTCGGCACCGGGGGCAGCGGCCGGTGCATGGCTGGAGGTAGCGGTCGCTGAGGGTGCGGAGAGCGCCTCCACCATGCCCGCGCCGCTGTCGGTGGGTCCGTTCGCAGCCGAAGCTCATCCGAACAAGGCCAGACGCGCGTTTCCGTCGTTTGTGGTAGGTGATCGGGACGAGGAGGACCTCGTGCTTGCGCGTACTCTCCTCGGTGCGGTTCTTTCAGGGGTCGGCTCGGCGCACGATCCGGAATGGGCGGTCGCGGTGTTGCGCACCCGTGGAGGGCCCGTGGTTCTCCTGACCTCCACTGAAGGACGCGGCTGGTTGCCGCCCGGATTGTTCTTACCGTCGGAAGTTTCCATTCCATGGAGATGGGACGCGGCCATAGGTCGTTTGGCGAAACGGACCACCGCCGCTTTGGAAGGCACCACCGACCCGGCTCGGATGCTCGCCGAGTTCGGCATGCTGATGGCCCATCCCGGCAGGATATGGCTGAGTGCCGTGGCTTCATCCGTGGCGATTCCGGTCGGCTTGCGTGATGCCCTCCAGCGCGAAGGCGTCGCGTTGGAGGGCGCGGTGCCTGCTGCCGAAGCGGCAGTAGATCTCTCCTCACCCGGTGACGGTTTGGTCGATCGGCTAGCTCTGGCCGGCTCCGACACCTTACAAGGTGTGGCTGCCGCGGTACCGGACAGGGAAATTCGGGCCAAATGTTTCGAGTTGGCCAGGTTGGCGGATGCGCGAGTCCGTGCTGCAGTGCCGGCGAGCGACACGGGGTCCACCCTGCGGCGTGCTCACCGT
Source organism: Nocardia sp. X0981 (assembly GCF_977089955.1). NCBI lineage: Bacteria > Bacillati > Actinomycetota > Actinomycetes > Mycobacteriales > Nocardiaceae > Nocardia > Nocardia sp. X0981. The sequence continues at coordinate 3,289,949 of NZ_OZ372435.1, forward strand.
GAGCAGATCCTCGACGCGTTCCGAAACGGGCAAGCTGTACCCACGAGTTGGTGGGAGCAGTTACGAGCCGAGGACGACATAACGGCGGTCACGCTCAGCTCGCAGCGAGTGGACGTGTCCCATATACCCGTCGGTGCCGTACCTGTTGACCTGCCCGGTGCGGAAACTGTCCGAGCTACGGTTTTCGAGCGTCGCGCGGACGAGATGCTCATGTTGCTGGCAAGGGGAGAGCCCGACCGGCAGACGCTTCGCGACATGCTCTATACGTACGGCCAAATAGTCGAACACCCGCAGTGGTCGGCCGTGGCATCTGTGGCCGCACCGGAAGTGCGTCCGATCCCGAGCGCCGAATCTGCCCACAGCTTCGAACCGATCTCCCGAGGCGCTGTTTCCGTCGCAGTCGGAGATTCGTTCGTGTCTGTTCCCGTACGTGAGCCGGGTCCGGCGGGAGCCGAGGATTCCGCTGAACAGAGGAGGGCTTGATGGGCAAGGCAGAGGATGCCGTCGGACTGATCGAAAAACACTACCACGCTGGTACCTGGGATTCTGTCGGTTTTCAGGATGGCCAAGCAAAAGAGGCTCTGGATGCTCTCGCCGCACTGAGCGCAGAGGAATTCGAGCAAGCCTTCAACGATCTCGACTTCACCCATTCGCAATCCTATAAGTACGACGTACGGGAACAGCTCGTTCATGACGCCGGGGACCTCAAGGACGATCCTAAATACAGGGATATAATAAAAGCTCTCGAAACTGACGATCCCGGTCCGGTTGTCCAGGCCAAAAGGGAGAAAGAAGAGGCGAAGTTCGGAGATTATGGTTACGAACGTCGTGATGAGAAGGAACATTTGCACTGGGTCGATCTCTATCAGCCGAAAGGGGCAAGTCCGACGCTGATAGCATTGATCGAGGATACCGAGTTTTCGATGCAGTGGGGGTTGGACACTCTGGGTGCTCGTAACCCTGAGGCCGCACCCGACTTCACCAACCTGCTCGACGGGGATCAGATTACGGACCCGGAAGGTTGGGCGAAGCTCATAAAAGAACATGACGAGGTCAAAAAGCAGCTTTCGGATCGACAGGAAGAAGAAAGCTCTGAGCTCACGGGTGTCAAGGTCAATACCGAGGACTCTGCTGTACTCAACTCGGAAACTTTCAAAAAACTCGTACGAATAAAAGACGATTTAAACAAGGAGCTTTCTAAGGATATAACCGGGGGTCTGGAAAATTTCCGTCGAGCTGGTGACAAATTTGTCTACGATTCCGGCCCGAGTGATAAGACGTATACCTTCTATGAGAAAAATTCGGAGTCGGGTGAATTTATACTTGATCCCACGGCGGAGCAAATTTTTTATGTAGCGGCAATTGATAAAGCTGCCGAGGATTGGGAAAAAGAGTATGCCGATGCTATCGAGAAGTTCCAGAAGAAGGCTAATGATATAGACAAACCCGGGAACGGTAACGACGGGAACGGCAACGACGGGAACGGCAACAACGGCAACGGCAACAACGGGAACGGCAACAACGGCAACGGCAACAACGGCAACGGGGGAGGGGACGCCCAGTTCAACGGTGGCAACAATAACGACGACAAGCCGCAGGACACCGATAAGCCGGCTGATGCCGACAAGGCGCTGGATGATATGGACAAGGAGTTGTCCGATATCCTCGGTGGCCCCACCGGCACCGGGACGCCCGGAGACGAAACGGATCCCACCGGCGGTACCGAGAATGAGGACCCCTCCGGTATCAAAGACCAGCTCATGGACTACGTCAAGGGCGATACCGGAAACGGTGCGACCGCGACTCAGGCGCAACAGCCCCAGCTGCCCCAGCAACAGGCGACCGGCGGTGGATTCGATCCGACGAGCGCGCTGGCGATGCCGCTGATGGCCTCCGCGCTGGCCGGACAGGCGGGGAACGCGTTCGGCGGCAACGAGAAAGAGAAGAAGAAGGACGACCGGGACGAGGACGATCGCCGGGACGGGGACCGGCAGGCTCCCGGTCCCGGACAGCAGTCCCCGGGGACGGCCGTCACACCCGATTCGGGTGCGGCCCCGCAGAATGTGGTCACCGCGTCCACCGATGCCGGCCCCCCGCCCATCGTCAACACACCTGGTATGAATACCGACCACAAGTTGCCGGGCGAAGAGAAGACGATCAAGATGCCGCAGACGGTTTCGGACGCTCTCACCAGGCAGCAGAGCAATCCCGCCATCAACGCGACCACCGCCTATGCCGAGACCTCCGCGGCTCAGGATGCGGACAGCCCGTGGCGAGAGATCGACGTTTCCGAATTGCGGGTGGGCGATGTGATCAAGTGGGAGAACCACAGCGCCGTCCTGTTCCAGAAAGACGGTGGTTGGCACTATGTCATCGGCGATCAGGTGACCCCGCTCGATACGCAGAACCTGGACAGTGCGCAGTTCGGCAAATTCGAGCGGTTCCTGCATCCCACCGGTCTGGATTCCGCTACCACCAACGCCCCGGCTCCCGAGCCCTCGAAGCTGCCGGAGCCGAAGGTCAGTCAGACCGCTCCCGCGGACCCGCCGGCCGTCCAGCCGCCGCGGGAGGTCTGAGCCGGCGCCGACCGGAATACGGAGACGGTTTCGGGCCACCCCTACAGGTGGCCGGAAACCTCCGGCGGGGGATGTTAGTCTCCGCTGAGATCGTCAGAGGGAGGCCGCCATCAACGCGCTGTTGCTCGTCCTGCTGATCGTCGTGCTCGTCGCGGCGGGTATCGCGTTGTTCCTGCTCGTGCGGCGGAAGAACGAGCCCGCCGCACCGCCGGTTCCGGTGGACCCGTTCGCGGACGAGGACACCGACGCCCTCCGGGGCGACCCACGGGCGCTGAAGGCCGGGGATATCGTCGATATCTTCGGGGAGACCTTCACCGTGCGCGGTTCGCTGCGACTGAAAGAGGGCGGGTACCAGTGGAGCGAGCATCTGCTCGATACCGCCAAGGGCACCCGTAAGTGGCTGTCGGTGGAAGAGGACCCGGAGCTCGAGCTGGTGCTGTGGACGGAGACCCCCGGGATACCGGCACCCGGGGGCGCGGAGCTCGAGCACGACGGGAAGCGGTTCCGGTTGGAGGAATCGGGGAACGCGCAGTACCGTAGCGAGGCCACGACCGGCCTGACGCCTTCCGGCACACTGGCCTACCACGACTACGTCGCCGAGGACGGAACCCGGTTGTCGTTCGAGGATTTCGGGGGGTCGGGGAAGAAGGAAGCCGCCTTGGGGCAGGTGGTGTACCGGAGTGCGATTATGATCTACCCGCAGTCGCAGTCCTGAGCGGTAGCCGCTGCGTCACCGGACGGACTGGGCGCCAGACGGGGGAAGGTTTGTTGTGAGTCGTAGGTTTCGGGCGTTCGCGACCCTGTGCGCGATCGTGGTCATGGCGCTGTCGGGATGCGGTTCCGATGACAACGGTGTCAGCGCGCGATCGTATATCTCGTCCCATTACGCGCGGACTCCGAAATTGGACGAGGCGAACAACGGTATGGCCTACACGGCGAACGCAACGCCGACCGCGGCGGCCGACGAGATCACCAAGGCGGCGCGGCCGCTGGATCGCCGCACCTCCGGACCGCTGACCTTCCTGCAGTATCGCGACGACATCATCGCGATCTCGCCGAACGCTTCCGGCGTCAAGATCCTGGTCGACGACTACCGCACCGGTCACCGCCGGCATCACAGCCATGTCAGTGCCTTCGGCTGGCCCAGTGACAACAGCAGCTTCCGCGGCGGCGGTTCCGGTGAGGGAAAGTAACCGGACGCGAACGGATCCACTCTTCCAGGAGGAACAATGCTCGAAGACCTGCCCGCGAACGCCGGGGCCGCGGCCGCCTACGCCGGCCTGGGCTTCGTCCTGATGGTGCTCGGTTTCGTCCTGGTGGATGTGCTCACGCCGGGTAATCTGCGCCACCAGATCTGGATCGAGCGCAACCGCAACGCCGCGCTGCTGGTGGCGGCGAACATGCTGGGCGTCGGCATCATCGTCGCCACCGCGATCTGGACCTCCGACGGTGCGATCGGGCAGGCTCTGGTGTCCAGCGCGGTCTACGGCATCATCGGGCTGATCGCCATGGCGCTGGCCTTCCTGCTGCTGGAGTTCACCACACCGGGGGAATTCCGGGGCGTGGTGAACGAGCACGAACTGCATCCCGGGGTGTGGGTGAGTTCGGCGGTGCACATCGCGGTCGCCGCCGTGGTCGCGGCCGCGCTCACCTGAGTTGCCGGCACCCGAGACATCCACCGGCACCGTCGCCGCCGAGCGGACGACGGCCGGAAACGGGCGCCCCCGGGCGGAGGCCCTCGATGGCGCAGCCCCGGCCGGGCCGCCGGTCACCGGGCGTTTCGCCCGCCTCGCTCTGCTCGTCACGGTCTTCGTCTGCGCGGCCTGCGGGCTGGTGTACGAGCTGTCCCTGGTCACCCTCGGCAGCTATCTGATCGGTGATACCGCCACCCAGGCCTCCATCACCCTCAGCGTGATGGTGTGTGCCATGGGTGTCGGAGCGCTGGCCGCGAAACCGCTGCGGCACCGGGCCGCCGCCGCGTTCGTCGTGGTGGAACTCGCGCTGGCGCTGGTCGGCGGTATGTCGGTTCTGGTCCTGTACGCGGCCTATGCCTGGCTCAACCTCTACACTGCCGCGCTGGTGGTGGCGGCGGGGGTGATCGGTGCGCTGGTGGGCGCGGAGATCCCCCTGCTGATGGAGATGCTGCAGCGCATCCGGAGGCAGGCGGCGGGCAGCGCGGTGGCCGATCTGTTCGCGGCCGACTACGTGGGCGCGTTGCTGGGTGGGCTGGCGTTTCCGTTCGTGCTGCTGCCGGTATTCGGGCAGATCCGGGGCAGTCTCATCGTGGGCGTGGTGAACGCGGTGGCGGGGCTGATACTGGTGCTGGTGTGGTTCCGGGCCGATCTGTCGCATCTGGTGAAGGTGAGCTTCGGCGCGCTCACTCTGCTCGTCGCGGGAGCGCTGGTCGGCAGCTATGTGTATGCCGACCGGTTCGAGGCCACGGCGCAGCAGGCGCTGTTCGCGCATCCGATCGTCTGGCAGCGGCAGACCGAATACCAGAAGATCGTGCTCACCGAATCCCTGTCCCCGTTCGGCACCCGCGACACCCGGCTGTTCCTCAACGGCGACCTGCAGTTCTCGTCGGTGGACGAATACCGCTACCACGAGGCCATGGTGCATCCGGCGCTCGCCGGGTCCCGGCGCGACGTACTGGTCATCGGTGGCGGCGACGGTCTCGCGCTTCGCGAGATCCTGAAGTATCCGGACGTGCGGACGGTCACCCTGGTCGAACTCGATCCGGTCGTCGTGGAACTGGCCCGGAGGGATACCCGGCTGACCGAGCTCAACCGCGACTCCTTCGCCGATCCGCGGGTGCGGGTGATCACCGCGGACGCGTTCACCTGGCTGCGGACCGCCGAACCCGGCTACGACGCGGTGATCGTGGACCTGCCCGACCCGGATCAGACCTCCATCGCCAAGCTCTACTCCACCGAGTTCTATGCCATGGCCGCGCGCGTGCTGGCGCCCGAGGGCACCATGGTGGTGCAGGCGGGATCACCGTTCTTCGCACCCCGCTCCTTCTGGTGTATCGCCGCGACGGTGCGCACCTCCGGGCTGCATGTTCTGCCCTATCACGTGGATGTGCCGAGTTTCGGTGACTGGGGTTTTCTCCTGGCCACCCGCGCTCCCATCGCGGGGCTCACCATCGACCCACCCGCGCCGTTGCGTTCGATCGACGAGTCGAGCCTGCGCGCGGCGACGGTTTTCGCGCCGGATCGCCGCGATACGGGTGAGCGGCCGTCCACGCTGATGCACCCGGTGATCCTCGATCTCGCGCGCAGTGAATGGGTCTGACACCGGTGGGTTTCAGCGGGGTGGTCGCCAGGACAGCACCGGCGCGAGCGCCCGCAGGGCGGCGCTGTCCGGTATGAGGCGGAGCGCGGTGTCGCGCAGTACCGCGGCCGGCGGCCAGGACAGCTGGAGCGCGGTGCCCATCCGGCGCGACAGTGTGAGCAGCGGCCGGACCCGGGCTCGGCGGAGCCGGTCGTATTCGGTCAGGGCGGCGGGCACGGGGAACCGGTCGAGCAAGGCGGCCAGGGTGACGGCGTCCTCGATGGCCAGGTTCGCGCCCTGGCCCAGATTCGGGGTCATGGCGTGGGCGGCGTCGCCGAGGAGGGCCACCCGGCCGCGCGTATAGCTCCGTAGGGGCGGCAGCTCGTGGATATCGTGGCGCAGCAGGGCCGCTGGGTCGGCCGCGGCCAGCAGTGCCGGGATCGGCTCGTGCCAGTGGCCGAACCGGCGCCGCACCTCGTCGAGCTCCCCCGCGGGGCCGCGCTGCCCCGCAGGCAGGTTCGCGGTGGCGAAAACGTAGACCCGGCCGTCACGTAACGGCGCGATACCGAAACGTTGCCCGCGCCCCAGCGTTTCGCCGCCGGAGTGGACGGCGGTGTCCGGCGAGACGATGGTCCGCCACGCGGTATAACCCGCGTAGACCGGTCCTCGCGCCGTCGGCCACAGGGCTGTACGGACGGTGCTGTCGATACCGTCCGCGCCGAGTACCAGATCGGCTTCGTGGCTACCGTGACCGTGCCACACCCGGGCGCCGTGCGGGGTGGCCTCCAGCCGTCGCACGGTGGTGCCGAGCCGGAGCGCTTCCGCTCCGAGTGCCTCGCGCAGGATCTCGGAGAGCAGGGCGCGATGGATCACCACCAGATCCCCGAAGCGCCGCCGGAGTTCGGTGCTATCGGTTCGTGCCAGCCACTTTCCGGCGGGGGTGCGCATCCCCCCTTCGAGCGCGGGCAGCGCCTGCTCCCGGACGGCGCCGGCCACGCCGATCACCTCGAGGCCGCGTAATCCGTTCGGCCACAGGCTCAGACCGGAACCCGCGGGCGTCACCGCGGCGGCTCGTTCCAGTACCACCACCCGCCAGCCCCGCTGTCGCAATGCCACGGCGGCGGTCAGGCCCGCGATACCGGCGCCCACGACGACGGCACGTCGCTCGGCCCCGTTCGGTTCCCCGGCCATCGCCACCTCCGAAGTCGAGTCCGGTACGCGTCGATTATCGTCGTCGGTCCGGGTGGCCTCCACGGTGGCGGCGTGTGGCCTTCGACTCGACCGCGAGCCGGGTGCGTACCGGTCTGCTACCGGGGAGGGGATATCGGGGCGGAGTCGGTGGCGATGGCGGTGCCCGTCGCGTCGCCCGGGTCCGCCGGGTCGTCCCCGGCTTCCGCGGTGCCGGTTTCCTGGGGGGCGCTGGTGGTCGGCGACGTACTCGTCTCGGTGGAGGTGGGAGCCGTCGTCTCCGGCGGGGTCGTCGTGGGTTCGGTCGTACCGGTGGTGGTGCTCGGCGCCGGTGTGCTGGTGGTCGTCGCGGGCGGGCGCGTGGTGGTAGTGGTGGGGTCGGGAGAGGGATCCGGTGGCGGGGATACGGGTGCCGAGGTGCCGGGAGCGGGTGTACCCCCCGCTCCGGGGATGCCCGGTACGATCACCGGCGCTACCGGCACCGTGCCCGTAACGGTCACCCCCGGCGGGGACGTGGGGTCGTGGAGCTGCGGTGACTCCGCCACGGCCGGTGGGTCCACCGGGCCGGCCGATGCCGGGCCGGGCGCGACGGTCGCCGAGGACGTGACGGGTACCGCTGGGTCGGGCGGGTCGGTGACGAGCGTGCCGCCGTCCCGGGCGAGCGCGAGAGCCGAGGCCCCTACCACCACGAGGGCCGAGACGGACGCGGCCGCAACGGTATGCCGCCGCTTCCGCTTCCGCGGCCGCGGAAGCGGCGGGGGCTCGGGCGCCGTCGGCGGTAGCAGGGCGTGCTGGGCGGCGGCCGCGAGCTCCCCGGCCGATCCGTAACGTTCCTCGGGTTTCTTCGCCATCCCGGTGGCGATCACCGGGTCGAAGGCCGCCGGGATCCCGGCGGCGGACGGGCGCGGAGGCTCGTCGGTCAGATGCGCGGCGATCTGCCGTTCCACACTGTCCCCGCGATACGGTTTCGTACCCGCCAGGCATTCGTACAGCACGCAGGCCAGGGCGTACACATCCGAACGCGCGTCCGTTTCGCCGAGGGTGAGCCGTTCGGGTGCCATATAGGCCAGGGTGCCGATCATCACCCCGGCCGCGGTGAGCGTGGTGTCGCTTCCACCGCGGGCTATGCCGAAATCGATCAGGTACGCGAAACCCTCGGCGGTGAGCAGGATGTTCGACGGTTTCACATCGCGGTGCAGCAGGCCCTGGGCGTGCGCGGCGTCCAGGGCGGAGGCGATCTGGGTGATCACGTGGACCGCGGTGGCGGGTTCGAGCCGGCCCTTCTCCTCCAGGAGGGTGGCGAGGTCGGGGGCCTCGACCAGGCGCATATCCAGGAAGAGGCGGCCGTCGATTTCGCCGAAATCGTGGAGCGGCACGATATGCGGGTTGGACAGTCGTGCCACTATCTGCGCTTCGCGCTGGAATCTCTTGCGGTAGACGGTGTCCTCGGCGAACTGCGGGGACAGCAGCTTCAGCGCCACCATCCGATCGGTACCCGTGTCGTAGGCGCGATGGACTTCTCCCATGGCACCCGCCCCGAGTGGATCGAGTAGTCGGTAACGACCGAACTCCGTACCTTCCACGAGCAACCGATCCACATCCTGTGATCTCGCACAGCACCTCATCATCGGGTACCGGCCGGAACAGCGCTGATAATAGCCGATTTCGCTATCCGGGCCGTTCGCCGGGTCCCATGGATTCGACCGGCGGATCCGCGAACACCGTGCCGGCGGTGCCGGTGGCCAGGCGGGCGGCCGCCGCCGCGTTCACCCGTAATGCGAAGCGGCCGGTGGCGGGGTCGAGCGCGATCAACCCGTACTCGCGGTCGACCTCCTCCGCGCGCAGGCGCAGTGCCCGCAACGCGTCGGAGAGCGTCGAATCCGGCGGAAGTACGACGGTGAGCAGCGGCATTCCTCCACGCTACGCGCGAGCGGCGGCCTTCTGCAGTTCGGCGAGCAGGGCACGTGGCTCGGCGATTCCGTATCCGTGGTCGTGATCGAATCCGGCACCGCCGCGGTCCGCGGCGGTGCGCTGGATCAGTTCCCGCAGCCGGGCCGGGGGTAGCGCCGTGGCCGGCCATCGGGTGCGGAACGCGGCGATCACCCCGGCCAGTACCGGGCAGGCCGTCGAGGTGCCGGTATCGGGCTCGTCCGGACCGAACGCGGTGGAGCCGAGGAAATGGGTGTAGGAGCAGATATCGGGTTTGCGATCGGCCAGCCGGCCCGGCCCCTGCGACGAATACCCCACGCGCCGGCCCCCGGTGTCGACCCCGCCGACCGACAGGACGCTCGGATGCGAGTTCGCCCCGGTGATCGGACGGTCCGGATAGGCGCAGCGTCCGTCCGGGCAGTCGCGCCCGCAGTTACCGGCGGCGAAGAGGATATCGGCGCCGGCCGCCGCTAGGTGTAGTTCCCCGTGAGGTTGTGAACGCGGGCTGCGGGAGTTTGGCCGCCGAGGCTCGTGTGTGGGCGGTGGTGATTGTAGTGATGCAGCCAGTCGCTGTAGGTCGCTGAGCGGGCGGCCTCGCTGTTGTAGGTGCGGGCGTAGGCCCATTCGGTGGCGAGGGTGCGGTTGAACCGTTCGACCTTGCCGTTGGTTTGCGGCCGGTAGGGGCGGGTCCGTTTGTGGGTGATGGTTCCCAGCGCTGCGGCGAACTCGCGTGACCTGTAGCAGGACCCGTTGTCGGTCATCACCGCCTCGACGGTGATCCCGGCCGCGGTGAAGAACGCGTTGGCCCGCTGCCAGAACCCGGCAGCGGTGTGTTTGCGTTCATCATCGAGTATCTCCGAATACGCCAGCCGGGTGTGGTCGTCGACAGCGTGGTGGAGGTAGCGGTAACCACGGGAAGCGGCTGCTCCCGCCCGCCCTGCTCGGTCGCGTGCGGCTCCGGCAGCGCGGTCGGGGGCCGAGCCGCGGCCGTGGGCTCGCCATCCACCACCGTCGGGAATGCGGCCTTGCTTTTTGATATCGACATGGACCAGCTGACCGGGCCGGGTCTTCTCGTAGCGGACCGGGCGCGGGCGGCGCACCGGCAGACCGGTGGCCTGGTCGACCTGGCGCAGGAGCGGCATCCGGTATCGGGCCAGGACCCGGCCGACGGTCGAGCGAGCCATACCGAGGTGGAAAGCGATCCGGTGTGGACCCCACCGGCGGGTGAACCGCAGACCGATTATCCGGCGTTCGGTTCGTGATGGTGTCCGGTTCGGGAAACGATGAGGACGTGAGGATCGGTCGGTCATCGGCAGGCCGGACCGGTACCGATCGGCCCATTTCTTCGCTGTCGCCGGCGAACACTGAAACCGTTGCGCGGCCCGGCGAACCGGCCAGCCGTGATCGACTACGAGCCGGGCAAGACGTTGCCGACCCACGGGTGAGAGCGGGGCATTACCGTGGAGCACGAAGACCTCCGTGGACTGACGTGAGTGTGGTGACCCACATCGTCGCGGAGGTCTTCGCTCACTTCACCCGACCACAACGTCCCGGGGAACTACAGCTAGGGAGCCCACGATGACGTTGAACGGGTGGTCCGGATTGTCGGAGTAGTTGCCCGGATCGCCGACCGGGAAATCCCATTGCGGCGCGAAGGTGCCCCAGCTGTTGCTGATCACCAGCGCGCGCCGGTCCTCGGGTTGTTCGGTCAGCACGGTACGCAGATGGGCGAAGGCGGCCACGGCGTCGGAGAGCAACCCGTCCATCTCGCTACCGCCGGACCGGGAGCTGCGCAGCAAGGGGATATCGAGATAGGTGGCGCGCGGCGCGGCGATGAGCGCGTCGAAGGCGCACATGGTGCCGTGGTCGACCGCGAATTCGCCCGCGGTACCGCGCACTCCGGCCGGATTCCAGCTGCGGGCGGTATCGATGGTGATCGGGACACCGCCGGCCGCGCGTACTTTCGCGGCGTTGATGCCGGTGTCCAGTACGGCCAGCGGCACTCCCTCGCCGGTGAGTCCGGCGGCGGCGAGTTCGTCGCGGCCCAGGAGATTCGCGACCTCGGTCCAGGTGCCGACCGGGCCGTCGGTGCCGCAGGTGAGGATCGGTTCGATCACCGGGTCCGCGAAAACACCGGCCACACCGGTGGCGGTGGTGATCGCGGCGCGGGCGGCCGGGTCGTCGTCGGGTATTTCACCGCGCACCAGGTACGCGCCGGTGTCCTGGCGGGTTCCACCGGCCGCCGGCCCGCTCGCCGGTACGGCCACCGCCGCGAAAGCCGGGTCGAGCGTGAATCCGGGGACTTCGCCGGTGATTTCCGCGGCGGAGATCGGGGAAGCGGAAGAGGTTGCGGCGGAAACGACTTCGGGCGCTGGGCGGAGCTCGAGCAGGACTCGCATGCCGCCATAGTGCCTGCGCCGCGCCTGCCTCGCAATCGAGGCCCGGATCCGGGGAGCCCGCCACGGCCGGTTGCCCGGCCGGAGGGTGGTGCGCGCGGTGCGCGGCGCCTCCTGTCCGGAGGCGCCGGCGCGTTCCGTCGCGCGCCGGGCGCTGCGTCCGGGTCGGTCGTCTACCCCGCCGGGTTCTGGTTGCGTCCGTTGCCGCTGTGAGCGGGTGGTGCGATCAGCGCCGGACCGGTGCGGCCGGGATACGGTGGCCGGTGAGGCGGTGCAGGACCGCCTGATGGGCTTCCCAGCCGTCCGGGAACTTCACCGGCACCCCGAGATAGACCGGTTCCGCCGAGGGATGGGCGTCGAGGAGTTCACCGATCCCGGCGCGGCCCACCACGATACAGGCGTGGCGGTGCCGCGAGGCCAGGACGCACAGGCGCCCGGCTTCCAGATGGAACGCGCCGGCGTCGCGGCGGCCCGAGAGGGGATGCAGCACGACGGTGACATCGTATTCCCGGCCCTGCAACCGGTTCGCGGTATCCACGGTGACCGTTTCGGCGACGGTACCGGCCAGGGCGTCGCGTACCGCCTGGGCCTGGTCGCGGTGGGCGGTGCCGACCGCGATCCGGGTGGCGTCCACCGGGCGGGTGCCGTGTTCGGAATGCGCGATACCGCCGCGTTCCAGCAGCCGGCAGGTGAGGTCGGCGATGGCGGCCACCGCCTCCGCGTCGGTGCGCAGGGTGTGCCGGGCCGGGAGTTCGTAGTACGCCCAGCCGTGTGCCGCCGCCTCGTCCAGTACCTCGTCCACCGGACCCCGCAGGCCCCGTGTGCCGAATTCCAGCCGCCGCTGTTCGGGCCGGGTACCGGCCTCGAACGGAGCGAACGGGTAGAACGCCGAGGAGACCACCGAGGCCGCCGACGGGGGCAGCCGCCAGGACACCGGCAGTGTGTGCACCGGAATACCGTCGTTGTGGTTGAGCATCACCGCCACCGCGCTCATGGTGGGGTCCCAGGACAGGCCCGCCCAGCGGTCGGAGTCCACGGTCGCGAACGGGTCCAGCTGGCCGGGATCGCCCACGAAGAGTCCGCGTTCGAAACGGTTCGCGATCCGCAGCAACATATCCGAACGCATCTGATAGGCCTCGTCGACGATCGCGTACGACCAGCGGCCCTCGTCCAGGGTGGCCCATTTCGCGGCGGTCCCGATCACGAGGGCGCAATTCTCGAGGTCGGCGGGGCGGGTGGCGACCTCGACGTTGTCCCGGTCGATCCGCGCGCTGCGGCGGTAGTCGCCGGCGGAGAGGCGGCCGATGCGCAGACCCGGGTCGGCGGTGGCGAGCCGGTCGATGAGGTCGTCGACCTGTTCGTTGGTCTGCGCCACGATCATGCGCTGTTCGTCGTCGGCGGCGGCGAGCTGCCGGGCGGCGCGCACCACCAGGGTGGATTTGCCCGCACCGGGTGGTGAGTCGACCACCAGGGCGCGATGCGCGGGATCGTCGAGATCGGTAAGGATCCGGCCGATCACCTCGTCGGCTGTGCTCACGACCATTCCTCCGCGGGTTCGGGGGTGGGTTCCGGCGGCGGGCCGCCGTGCGTCCACGGCGTCTCCTCGCGGGGTGGGAGTTTGGCGGGCGGCCCGGCGAAACCGGTGGGGGAGAAGCGGGCGAAACCGATGGCGTCGCCTTCCTCCGGGACGCTGCCCGCGGCGGGATTCTTGCCCTGGCCCATCCCGCTCACCAGTTCCAGCTGGATCACTTCCTCCTCGACCGCCACCACTTCGGCTTTCTGGTTGGGGCGGTCGATGCGGATCAGTGTTTCCCCGATCCGCGCGCGAAACGGATCGGCGGTGTGCACCCAGAGATAGGGTCGCGGTACCTCGCGGGATTTCGGTTTCGCCCGCCGCTCCGGTTCGCAGGCGAGGACCTGCCCCTGGAAGGCTTCACCCACCAAGCGGTATTCGATGAGCACCCGCGGATCGTCGAAGGCCCGCTGCGCCTGGAACGTATCGAGGGCCTGCTCCTGCTTGAGCAACCGCCGGGTCGCCGAGACCGCCGAATCCCGGCGCGCCTGCGGATATCCCTCCGGGATATCGGCCGCGAACCAGGAGAACGCGGACCGGTCGTCGGTCCACCGTTTCTCCACGCTCGCACCCGCGGGCAGCTCGCGCAGCAACTCCACGGCGCGCCACATCAGCCGCCAGGTCGGTTCCAGCTGTCCGCGCAGCGCCTGTTCCAGGCGTTCGGCGGCGACGACCCGGGCCCATTCGTGCGCGGCGGTGTCGTAGGCGGTGATGAGCGGCGCCAGCTCCTCGTTGTCGAATCCGGGGTCGGTGGCCGGACCCGCGGGCGGATGCGCCAGTGGGTCCTCGGCGAGGGCGGCGGCCTCCGGGCCGGTCATCCCGGCCGGGGGGTCGATCCAGCCGAGCAGGGCGGCGAGGTTCCCGTCTTCCAGCGCGGACTGTCCGGACGCCCAATGGGTGGTGAGTACCGAGGTCATCGCCAGGCAGACGCTCGAACCGGGGAAATCGGACCGGTCGCCGAACCAGGTGAGCCATCTGCCCAGCAGCGGTAGCGTTTCCGGGACCGCGTTCTCCCCCTCCGTGCGGTGGAAGCGCACCGACCGGCCCAGCAGCCGCAGGAACTCCACGCCGCCGGGGTTGGGTACCAGCAGTTGCGGGGCGTCCAGGTAGCGCAGGTAGGTTTCCCCGGTCGATTTCACCGTCAGCTCTTCGGCGTCCTCGCAGAAGGCCGAGATATACGGCAGCACCCGGTCGGCGAGCTGTTCGATGAATCGCAGGCGCAGCACCCGGTCGCGCGGTTGCGCGACGATCAGCACGGTCGAATCGTGCGGGGTGGAACCGAACATCACCGCCAGTGGTGCCGCGGATTCTCCCGCCAGCCGCAGCGGCACCAGCACCAGCGGACGCTCCGAGAGGTGATAGTGGCGCCGGGCGGCGATGGGTTCGGCCCGCCCGGTGCGCGCCGCGGTGACCTTGGCCAGCGCGCCGAGCACGCTCATCCGGCGACCTCGAGCCGCAGGGCGTGCGCCCGCCGCAGCATTTCCGCGATATCGGCGTGTTCGGGACCCGGTTCCAGGGTGCCCTCGGCGAGGCCCAGCACGGTGTCGAGGTTGTCGATACCGCCGAGGTCGTCGCAGACACCGCGGCCGAGGGTGTCCACCGAGCCGTGGGCCCGCGCCTCGGAACGGCAGGCGAAGGCCAGCTCGCAGCTCGCCATGCACTCCGGTGCGTAGCGGGACGGGATGGCCGCGATGGTGTCGGACAGGCCTTCCCCCGGCGTGAACGATGTGCCCGGCGGCACCAGATCCAGCAGGGTGTCGATCGAGGTGAGCCGCGAGAGCTGCCGTCCGATCACCGCGAGTTGTTTACGCAGATCGACCAGTGCCGCGGTGGGGCGGTTGGTGAAATCCCGGGCGCACACCAGAATAGATTCGTGGGACACCAGATCCGGTGAATGCCCCAGTTCCCGGAGCAGTTCCCGCAGCGCCAGTACGTACACGGCCGATTGCCGGGCGGCCGAGGCCACCTGCGCGGGGTCGGCCCGGCCGTCCACCACGGCGAACGATTTGATCTCCACCACGTGGAAGAGCCCGCCGATCTGCAGCGCCACCACATCGGGTTCGAGATAGGCGGGGGCGCCGGCGATCTCCAGTCGCAGCATCGGGTGATCGAACAGGGTGCCCGCGCCGGAGGTCAGGGCCTGCCCCAGGAGTTGTCTGGTGCGCTGGTACCGCACGGAATTGGTGGCGTTGTCGCCGACGGTCTCCAGATCGTGGTATCCGACCTCCGGGATGGTCAGGCCCAGTTCCTGGCGTAGCAGCCGCAGCAGTTCCGCGCAGCCGTGGGCCTTCACCATGGCCTCGAAGGCGTTGCCGCGGGTGATGGCGAACGGGGACTGACCGAACTGGGGCGGGAACCCCAGCTCCCGGGCGATCACGGTTTTGTCCACCGCGGCGGCGTCCAGGAGCGCCCGCCGGGTGCAGCCCGGGTTGGCGGTGAGCGTGGCAATGGTCCGGGCGTTGTGGCGGGTGGTGGGTGCGTCGCCGCGCAGCTCGTCCAGGCGGTTGGTCAGGGTTTTCTCCGCAAGCGTCATCTCAGGCCTCATTCCGTCGCCGCTCGGCTACCGCGAGCCGAACACCGAACAATTGCGCCGCGGGATCCGCCAGTTGCCGTACCGCCCGCTCCGCGGCGTCGGCCCGCTGCTGTGTGTCGTCGTCACTGTGCACCTCGAGTTCGCGTTCCGCCGCGGCCAGCACCACCTCGGGGTCGATGGACGTGCCCTCCGTCGCCCCGGGGATGGAGACCGCCAGCTGCCACAGCACCCGCTGTCCCGCCGGGGTGCTGCCGTGTTCGGCCGTGTACCGGGCCAATCGGATGGCGGCGGTGAGCAGGTCCACGCGCGGACTCAACGGCCCGACCATACGCTGCGGCAGCGGCCAGGTGCTCACGGCCAGCAGGCCGCGGGCCGGAGCGAGCAGATCGGTGGTCATCGCCGCGCAGATGTAGTACGGGCGGGAGTACGGTGCGGCGCGGAAGGACCGTTCCTCGTCACGGCGCAGACTGGTGAGCCGGGCCGGGACGAGTTCCCCGGAGAAGAACGCCTCGTGGACCGCGAGTACCAGTTTGGGGGCGGCGGGCACCGACAGCAGTGTCAGGGCCCGGTGCACATGCTCACGCACCGGGACCGCCGCGGCGGGCTGGCGCGGGGGAGCGGGCGGTTCGGCGGGGCCGAGAACCGCGGCGTCCCATTCCATTTCGGCGGTGCGTAATTCGGCGCGCAGCCGACGGGCCGCGGTCCGGTCACCAGATCCGGCGGCACGGCGCACCTGGGTGCGCAGCTCGGCTATGCGCTGTTCGAGCGCCTCGGCGGTGGGCATGGGGTGAAATGTAGGGCCCGATTCCAGGGAAGTCCAGTGAATGCCAGTATTTGCCGGGGTGTGTCGGCGGTGGTGGTCGTCCTTTCGTGAACTCTCATTTCCTGTCCGCGATCGTGTTACGGTCGCGAATATGACTGCGGCCCTGCCGAACAGCGCTCCCGGCATCACCCAGGATTTCGTGGACGGGCTCGCCGAACGCGCCCGCGCGGCGGAGGAATTGCGCCGGTTGCCCGACGCCACCGTCGAGGCCGCGGTCGCCTCGGGTTTCCTCGGGCTGCTGGTGCCGAAACGATTCGGCGGGCAGGAGGAGAAATTCCCGGCGATCCTCGATCCCATCCGCCGGATGGCGCACGGCTGCGTATCGAGCGCGTGGACGCTCGGCTTCTACGCGCTGCACAACTGGTTGCTGGCCCTGTTCCCCGAGCAGGCGCAGGAGGAGGCCTACGCCGCCGGCCCATTCCTGTGCCCGGCGCCGCTGGCACCGACCGGTCGTGGCGTCCCGGCCGACGGTGGGGTGGTGCTGTCCGGACGCTGGTCCTGGGCGACCGGAGTGATGGCGGGCAACTGGATCATGGTCGGCGCGCTGTGCGGCCCCGACGACCGGATGTACCCCTCCCTGGCGCTACTACCCGCCGCGGATCGCACCGTCGTGGACGTATGGCACACCGAGGGTATGCGGGCGACCGGGTCGAACGATGTGGTGATCCGGGAGGCCCGGGTACCCGAGCATCGCCTGGTACCGTTCCTGGACTTCTACAACGGCACCACCCCCGGTGCGCGGCTGCACGACGCCACCACCTATCGGTGGCCGCTGGTACCGGCCCTGGCCCTGGCCTCGTCGATGACCGCGCTGGGCGCCGCCGAACGGGCCACCGATATCTATGCCGACCGCCTCGAAGGCCGAATCCTGTACGAAGGTGGGGGCCGGCAGCAGGACAAACCGATGGCCCTCGCGCATCTGGGTGAGGCGCGGGTGCGGCTGCGCGCCCTGCGGGGCCTGCTCGCCGATACGGTCGGCCGTATCGAGGCCCAGCTCGACGAAGGCACGCCGGTACCGCTGCCCGAACGCGCGGAGGCCCGGATGGCCGCGGCGCAGATCGTCCGGGAGTCGCGGGCGCTCATCGCCGATCTCCTGCACGCCTCCGGGGCGAGCGTGCATTTCACCGACCATCCAATGCAGCGTCTGAAACGCGATGTCGATGTGCTGAGCGGGCATGTGATCTTCGACTACGACACCGCTCGCGAACTCGCCGGCGCCACCACGCTCGGGCTGAAGGTGCCCCGTACCGCGATGCTCTGAGCGAAGCGATCAGACGATTCCCCGATCCCGCAGCTTCTCCAGCTCGTCCGGGTGTTTGCCGAGCAACCCCGAATAGATCTCCTCGTTGTGTTGCCCCGGCCGCGCCGAGCCCGCGTTCCGGATGGTGCCCGGCGTGGCCGACAGCACCGGGATCACCCCGGGTCCCTTGACGTTCCGGCCGATCCGTTCGTCGTAGTGGTCGGCGATCATCCCGCGGGCGTTCAGTTGCGGATCGGCGACGACTTCGGCGACCGTGTTGATCGGCCCGCTGATGACCCCGGCCTCGTTCAACGTGGTGATGATCTCCGCGGGTTGCCGCGCGGTGGCCCACTCACCGATGATCGCATCGAGTTCGTCCTGGTTACGGCCCCGCGCGCCGTGGTCGGCGAACCGCTCGTCCGTGGCCAGCTCCGGGCGGCCCATGGCCGCGCACAACCGCCGGAACACCGTGTCCTGGTTGGCGGCGATCACCACCCAGCTGCCGTCGGCGGTGCGGTAGATATTCGACGGGGCGATACCTTCGAGGCGGGTGCCCGAGGGACCGCGGACCACACCGCCGATATCGTAATCGGGGATGGTCGATTCCTGGACGGCCAGGCAGGCCTCGGTGAGCGCGGCATCCACGATCTGCCCCTCGCCGGTGACCGTGCGGCGGTAGAGGGCGGCCAGAGCGCCTTGGGCAGCGAACATTCCGGCCAGGCTGTCACCGAGTGAGAGCGCCAGCCGCGGCGGCGGGCCGCCGGGGAAACCGTTCATATGGCGCAGTCCGCTGGCCGCCTCGGCGACCGAGGCGTAGCCCGCCTTCCGGGCATCGGGCCCGGTCTGCCCGTAGCCGGATACCCGCACCAGGATGATGCCGCGATTGCGTTCCCGCAGCACCTCGTAGCCGAGTCCCCAGCGTTCCAGCGTGCCGGGCCGCAGGTTCTCCACGATGATGTCGGATTTCTCCGCCAGTTCGAGGAACAGGTCCCGGCCCGCGTCCTCCCGCAGGTTCAGGGTGACGGCTTTCTTGTTGCGGGCGTGCACCGTCCAGAAGAAATGGTGGCCGTCCAGTTCCGCCTGGCCCCAGGTGCGCAACGGATCCGGGGCGTCCGGTGGTTCGAGTTTGATCACCTCGGCGCCCATATCGCCGAGCAGCCGGCCGGCGAACGGCCCGGAGATCAGAGTGCCGATCTCGAGTACCCGGATACCGTCCAGAGCGCCCGTTGTCGCGGAGTCCATCGCGGCATTATCTCCCGTACCGCGGTGGGATGCGGTACGGGGTGTCCGCGCGCTATCCGCTCGGGGCGAGATCGTGGCCGCGCAGCCAGTCGTCGATCACCGCGATCGCCTTACCGAGCGGTTCCCGTTGGTCGGAACCGAGATAGTAGTGATTCGCGCCGGGGATCTCGTGCAGTTGTTTGTCGGCGCAGCCGAGTGCGGCGAAGATGCGGTGCGCGTGGGAGGGGGTGCACACATTGTCGGCGGCGTTGTAGAGCACCAGCGCCGGGACCGCGATATCCGGCCCGCAGGCCACCGCGTCACCGCGCGCGTGGTCGATACTCCACTGCGACAGCCAGCTGCGCAGGGTGGTGAACCGGGCCAGGCCGAACGCCCCCATGTTCACCTCCTGCGGTTCGCCCAGATAGGACTCGCCCGGTGTGCGGTCGTTGGGATCGAGGGCGGGGTCGAGAACCGTGGGGTCGGCCATCGTGCCGTGGACGACGAAGCAGAATTCGTCCTGGGGCCGCTCGGAGGCCCGGATCTCGGCGAGTTCGTGCTCCACCCATGCGGTGATACGCCGGTTCCGGTCCACCTGAGCCTGCCGGTAACGGGTCACGAACTCCGCGCTGTAGGGCGGCTGGTTCGGATTGTCCGGGTTGTACAGGTCCAGTTCCGGGTCGCGCCGGGACGGGTCGGTTTCGTCGAGGATCGACGGATCGAGGCATTCGGTGAGGGTGTGATGGCGGCTGATATGGGCGGCCAGCAGCATGATCCCGTCGGCGGGCGGCAGATCCAACGCGGTCAGATCGGGGCCGTCACCGGACGGGCTCGCGGTGACCGTCGGATGCTGGGCCTGCTGCTGGTAGTACACCGACAGCGAGCCGCCACCGCTCCATCCGGCCAGCACCACCTTGCGGTATCCCAGCCGGTTCTTCGCGTCCCGGATACATTCCCCGAGGTCCTGCACCACTTTCTCCATGAGCAGCGCGGCATCCGCACCCCGGTAGCGGCTGTTGCACACGATGATGTGATGCCCGGCCCGCGCCAATGCGGTGACGATGGGCAGGTAGGTGCCGCTGGACACCGGATGCATGAGCACCAGCACCGTTTCGGAGGACAGATCCTCCGGTTTCACCAGAATCGAATCGAGGGTGACCATCTCGGTGAGGCCGCCGTAGGCGTCGCGGGTACCCGAGGTGTTCGCGTAGGCGACGACGTACGGGATACGTTCGACACGGTGGGACATGGGATGCCTGCCTTCGTCGTTCGATGCGGCCATGATTCGTCCGCGCTCCGGCCGGAGTGCGGTCGGTGGGTCCGGGTAGCTCAGTGCGCGCCCAGATCGGCGGCCCTGACCTCGGGGGAAGGGGTGAGCCGGCGCCGGGTGTCGACCGCGATGGTGGTCCACCCGATACGGGTGATCTCCTCCCGCTTGCGCCGCGCCCGTTCGCGCATCTTCTCCGGCGCTCCGTGGTGCACACCCTGCGGGGCATGGGATATCAGCCCCGGCGGCATCGGCACCCCGTACATCTCACCGCCGTGGAAGAACGCGATCTCGTCGTAGTCGGCATTGCGGTGGTACCAGGGAACGGTTTCGGTGCCCGGCCCCGATTCGGCCCGCTTCGGCAGGAAATTCATCACGTACACACCGGTGGCCTGCATGAACAGATGCACGGTGGCGGGTAGGTGGACGGTATCGGAGAGGATGACGTTGTAGTCGGCGATATTGAACGTGAACGGGAAATTGTCACCCTGCCAGCCCACTACATCCAGCGGGTGGTGCGGATAGAACAGCGAGGTCGGACCGCCTTCGTGGATCAGGCGCACCTCGTATTCCGCGAGTCCGTCCTCGTCCATGGCCTGTGGTTCGGGAACGACGATCCGGGCGGGGTCGAAGGGGAAGTGCCGCCCCAGCGGCCCCGGCGGGGGGACCCGGAACTCCTCGGCCGCCTCGATCATGAACAGCGTCGATTCGCTGTCGGGCACCTGCCGGAAGGTGCATCCCTTCGGGAGATACACCCAGTCGCCCTCGCGGTAGCGCAGCGGCCCGAATTCGGTTTCCAGCAGCCCCGATCCTTTGTGCACGAAAGACAGCAGGTCGCCGTCGACGTACCGGACGAAGAACGGCATCTCCTGGGCACGCCGGCTCAGCAGGATACGGCAGTCGGTATTGGAGAACAGCAGCAGCGGCACACCCGCCGGGTCGGTGGAATCGGTGGGCTTCAGAGTGTCGGCGAGGACATCCACCGGGGCCAGTGGTCCTGCGGCGCGATAGCTCACCGGATCGTTGCGCCGGTACAGCTGGGCCGTGCGCCCGGTGAAACCACCCCGACCGAGTTCGTCGTCCTTGAGACCACCCAGGTCGGCGTGCAGCCGGTCGGGGGTGGTGCCTTTCCGCAGGTGCACAAAGGATTCCATAGCAGCATCCCGTTCTCGTCGCCGGCGGGCAGCGGTGGTGCCGCCGACCGGATCGGCGCGCTGCGACCCGCCACACCGCAAGTCGATGGGTGCCAATATCGCAGAGAAATTGATGTGTGTCAATATAATTGGGATATGGACGCTGTGATCGCACCGGAACCGAAGCGGTCGCGTAAACCGCGCGGCCGGCCGCCCGCCGGGGCTTCACCGGCCTCGGCGGACGAGATCCTCGCGGCCGCACTCCGGGTATTCGCGCGCGACGGTTTCACCGGCGCCTCGGTGGCGGCGATCAACCGGGAACTGGGAGTCAGCCACAACCTGATCCACCAGCGGTTCGGGTCCAAGGAAGCGCTCTGGTACGCGACAGTGGACTGGATCTTCGACCATGCGATCACTCTGCTGCGGATCCGCCCCGAGCGCCGCGACCTGCCGCCGCTGGCGGAATTCCGGGCGGGCATCATCCGCTTCCTCGAACTCCAGGCGCAGTACCCCGACGTGGTGCGGCTGATCAGCATGGAAGCCGCGATCGAAGGCCCCCGGCTCACCTACCTCTACGACCGCCACATCGAGCCGATGCTGGTCCTCCTCGCCGAACCACTGAAACCGCTGGTCCAGCGCAAGATTCTGAACCGCGCCGATCTGCGCTCCCTGCACTTCCTGATCGCGCACGGCGCGACCGCCCCGTTCGCGCTGCTCCCGCTGGCGACCCGGATGTCGCCCACCGACCCGCGCGCCGAGCGGGCCGTGCGCCGCCACGCCCGTTTGGTCGCCAACACCATCGTCGCCGGTATCGAAGCGCGGGCCGCGGGGGCCGATTCCGGAGAAGAGACGACGTCCACGGGTTCCCCGGAATCCGGGTGAGGGCCCGGCGACTTCGTCGCCGACCTGATCAGCCGATCAGGTCGGCGAGGCGGTCGGCCTGGCCGGGGTCGGAGCGTAGCAGTACAGCATCACCTCGTCGGCGCCGAGTTCGGCGAACCGGGCGATCGCCGAGCGGATCGCGTCGGGCGTGGTGTGCAGGCCGGACACCTTGTGCTCGGCGAAACCGCTGAACTCGTAGTAGGCGCCGATGGCCGCGCGGGCCTCGTCGATCACCGCCTGCGGGCCGAGGGCCACCTCGACCTGTGCCACCAGCCTCGGTTCGCCGGCTCGGCCGTGCTCGTACCAGGACTTGCGCACCGAGTCGAACAGTCCACCACACCACTGCGCCGGGGCCGCGGCGAGGAAGCCGTCACCCCAGCGGGCCACCCGTTCCAGCGCCCGGGGTTTGAATCCCCCGAAAAGTATCGGCGGCCCACCGGGCCGGACCGGCGCCGGGCCGATCGGGCCGCATTCCTCGCTGAACGGATCACCGGACCACACCATGCGCAGCTGCGCGAGTTGCCGGTCCAGCCGGTGCCCCCGGGTGCGGAGTTCGACCCCCGCCGCGGCGTGGTCGTCGGCGCGGCGGGCCCAATCGAGCAGGGTGACGGGATCGGCGATCGGGAGGCGGGTGGGGGCTCTCGTTCTGCGGCTACTGTCGGGGCCATGCCGAGCGACCCAGCCGACCAGCCTCCGCGGACGCCTTCTTTCCACGTGAACGCGATATCGACCGACGATCCCCGGGCTTCCGGGGCGGATCCGATGGCGGTGCTCGTCTCGGTCCTGGATCTGCAGGCGGCGCTGCCGGGGATCCAGCGGATGCGGCGCTGGGCTCATGAGGTGCTGGCCGCCGGTCCGGGTGAGCGGGCGCTGGATGTGGGGTCGGGCACCGGCTCGGAGGTCCTGGAGTTCGCCCGCCGGGTCGGCGCCGGGGGCGAGGCGGTCGGGGTCGACCCGAATCCGGCGATGCTGACGGCCGCGCGTGAGCGCGCCGCCGCGGCCGGGGTGCCCGGCCGGTTCGTCGAAGGTAACGCCTACCACCTGCCGTTCGACGACGATTCGTTCGATGTGGTGCGCTGCGAACGTGTTTATCAGCATCTCGACGATCCGGCCGCCGCCACCGCGGAGATCGCGCGGGTCCTGCGGCCCGGTGGGCGGGCGCTGCTGATCGACAGCGACTGGCAGACCGCGATCCTGCATCCCGGCGATCCCGAGGTGGTCGGGCGTATGACCGCGGCGATGCTGGAGGCCACCCCCAATGCGAAATCCGGTCGTTCGCTGCGTGGACTGCTCGTCGCGGCGGGCTTCGAGATCGACGATATGGGCTCGGAGGCGGTGATCTGGGATCCGACGACCGTGCGCCCGATGTTCGACCAACTCGGCAGAAGCGCCCTGGCCCGCGGCGTCGTCACCGAACAGGAACTCACCGATCTCACCGCTCGGATCGACGAGGGGCTCGCGGTAGGCGACTACCTGCTGTCGGTGACCATGTTCGCGGTACTCGGGCATCTCCCGTCCGAATAGTCACGAGCCCACGCGGGTGGCGGCCGGACGAGCCGGTCGCCACCTCCGGGCGGAGACGGGCTACTCGGCCGGTGGGTTCGGGGCCGAGGTCGCTCGAGCGGCGAATCGGTCGACGGCCTCGAGGACGGCGTCGGCCATGGCGGGGCTGCCGGTGTGCCCGGAGTCCTCGATGATCCGCAGTTCCGCGTCGGGCCAGGCCCGAGCCAGTTCCCAGGCGGTGAGCAGCGGCGCGGACAGGTCGAGGCGGCCGTGGACGAGAACCCCGGGTATTCCGGCGAGGCGGTGCGCATCGCGCAGCAACCGGCCGTCGTCGAGCCAGGCGGCATGCGCGAAATAATGCGTGCAGATCCGCACGAACGCCAACCGCGCCGTATCCGGTTTCGCACTGTATTGCCCCGGTGAGCCCTGGGTTTCGTGGGCGATCACGGCATCCTCCCACGCGCACCAATCCTGCGCTGCCCGCTCGCGTACCACCGGGTCCGGATGCTCCATCAGCCGCCGGTACGCCTCGACCAGGTTCCCTTCCCGGTCCGCGGCGGGCACCCCGTCGCGGAACCGCTCCCACTCGGCCGGGAGCAGTAACCGCAGCCCGTGGTAGAGCCAGTCGACCTCCTGCGGGCGCGTCATGGTCACGCCGACCAGCACGATCCCGGTGACCCGGTCCGGATGGCGCTGGGCGTAGGCGAGGATCAGGGTGGAAGCCCACGAACCGCCGTAGAGCAGCCAGCGTTCGATACCGAGGTGCTCACGCAGCCGCTCCATATCGGCGAGCAGATGTTCGGTGGTGTTGTACGCCATGTCGACGCGAGGATCGGAGGCATGCGGCAGGCTCGCCCCGCATCCGCGCTGATCGAACAGCACGATCCGGAACGCGTCCGGATCGAAGGTTCTCCGGGCGCCGCGACTGCCGCCGCTGCCGGGTCCCCCGTGTACCACCAGGGCGGGCCGGCCCTGCGGGTTCCCGCTGCTCTCCCAGTAGATCCGGTTTTCGTCCCCGACATCCAGCAACCCCGACTCGTAGGGTTCGATCTCGGGAAAGGGTCGTCGCGTTCCGGAAGCAGACACGGTCCGCAACGGTAGTGGAATCGCGCGGAGCCGGTCAGGCGTCCCGTTTTCGCCTGTCCTGCTCGTGTTTCGCCTTCCGCCGGTAGGCGCGGCGGGACTTCACGGGCCCGGCCGCGTTGGAACGCCGCAGCTCGTGCCGGCGCCGCCAGGCGATGAGGTCCGGGCGTTCGGCGGTTTCGCGGGTGGGGTTCATGGTGGGACGACTCTTCTCGTGACAGGTACGCTCGGTGGTACGCGTTGGTACTCAACGCCTCCTCCGGTCGCCGAGCAACCGAATAACGTGACGTTCGCCGCCACCGATATCCAGCAGCCCCATTCACCGAGAAGCGACCGTCGGGAAGGATTGCAGCGCACCGCGAACAGACGCAGTCCGCGACAGTAGCGGACAACCCTCATCGGCAGACCTGTTCGGGCACTGCTACTCTTCCCGCGATACGCGGTACTGGTTTCTCGGGGGTGCGGTTGATGGGGGTGGCAGGTCCTGTACGCGATCGGACGTTCGGTCCGAGATGGCGTCGGGCGCAAACCCCTCGAAACGTCTTCGACGGACTCCCTCTACTCGACAGTCGCCGATCGGATAATCGCCTCCTTGCCGCTGAGCGAAGGCTTCGGTTCGTGAGGAGCTTCAGAAGGGAATTGTCCTAGCGTATGACGTTTCAGGTTTCGGTCGAAGAGCTCTTCGGTATGGGCAATCTGGCGAGCATATTGGCGCAGTTCGAGCGTGATGCAAAAATTCTGGCCAACGCCCCGTCGAATTTCCCGTACACGGAATCTTATAAAACCAGCGGAGGAATAAACGTTCCCGGATTGATCGAAGTTGCTCGTATCGACGAGGCAATTTCCGTGTTCGCCACGAAAATGTCCTCTCGGCTGACAAGCCGTGCCGGCGGTTTGGATTATATTGCGTTCGAGCTGAAACGCGCTGCCTGGCGCTACAGTGCGACGGACCGCTCGACCGCGGACGAACTCGCGGACGCGCATTCGAGTATCGAGAACTACGGCGGCTACACCGGCTATAATGTGGATCCCATGGCGAATGCCACGGAGTTTCCTGCGGGAGACATTCCGGATACCTCGCTGCCGGCCCACAAAGAAACCGATGTACGCGCGATCATCAGTGCAAGCGAAGGAATCCTCACCGATCTCGACGGGTATATCCAGCAGGGAACCAAGTGGCTCCACGAGAACGTCACGCACAGCGGGAACAAAGATGGATGGAGCCCCCTCGAGCAGGTTGTCGGTCCGCTGCTCGGGAACTGGGCGGAATTGGAGCGGGCCGGTGAATGTTTCAGCAAGGCCGGTAGCGCATCGGAGGCTGTAGCCGCAACATTCGCGACCGGAAACGGGCAGTTGAGCCGCAGCTGGCAGGGGGAGGCAGCCGACGGCTATCAGGACTACGGTGATCGCTTGGCAAAGGCCATGGATTGGGAAGGTCCTATAGGGCGCATCGCCGAAGCCGTCCTGGTAGCCACTTCGGAGCAAGCGCAGGCAGCCGCGACTTCGCTATTGACATACCTCAATACGAAGTTCCAGGAAGTCATCATCGACCGAGGGCTACGGACTCTGCTGGAGACGGCCGTGACGAAGTTGGCGCCCGGCGTCGGTTGGTTCAGCCTGATTCGAGATGTCGGTACCTGGTACGACCTGGGTACAGACATCTGGAATATTTATGAAGAAGCCACGGCGATGATCGACGATATCCAGCGGCTACTGGAAGATGCAAATGCCGTACTGGAAGCTTTGCAGAACCCGAAAGACGCCGCCGCGAGCGAACTTCAGCAAAGGCTGGATACGGTCGAAGAGCAAATAGATCAGAACAAAGAGCGGTTGGATCTCGCTGTCGACGTCGCTGAAGCCTCCGATGTCACGGCAGTTACCGATGCTCCGGATGAGAACTACACCGCACCCACCGGTGCTCCAGCTTGGGAGAATTGATGAGAATCGATAGGGGCGATATTCCGCCGGGAGCGGAAGCCGCCGTGCGGCGCTTCCAGAACTCGTTGGCCAACGTGGGCACCAAAGCTGCACATCTCGAACGACTTGCCCGTGAGCCGATAGAGCCTTTCGCAGGAATGGATGAAGGGCGTTTGAACCAGCTGGCTCGCGGATCGCGTGCTTCGCGTGAGCTGGTGGACACGGCGGCTGCTGTCGCCCGGGGCGAGTGCACCTGGCGGGAAATCGTTGAAGGAAACCGTCGGCAGCCGCCGGAGATCGCCACCCTGATCGTCGAGGGAATACCCTTCGCGTTCGCGACCCCGAAGCTTGCCTCCCCCGATGCTCCACTGCCCGGTCGCCCACCGGAAGTCGATATCCGGCCCACGAACCGGTCACCATATGATGACGAGGACGAGGACTATCCGCCCCGAAGCTGGTTGGTATGAGAAATATGAAAATCCCGCATCCGTACTATATTTTACTGACGCCCCTTGTCGTTGCGATGTTCACGACGGGCTGCGCCGAGTCCGGAAAAACGCAGGATTGGCGTGCCATAGATTTGTGTTCGCTTACGGAGCCGGAACAGATCGCGCAGCTGGACAACAGCAGGGCAGGTGAGGAAACGGTCCCACCGGAGCGATCGGACAACGACGTCAGCAATGGTTGCTCCTGGAGTGACGGTTGGCGTGATTTCTTGTCCATTTCCATCAAGGACCGGACCGTTCCCGACCATGAGTCTCCTACACACGTACGCTATCTGGAGATCGATGGGCGGCGTGCATCTGTCACCAATGAGAAAGGTGGGAAGTGCAGTGTGTGGCTGAAGTATCGCGATGCGGAGATGGTGATCAATGTGGAGCCGGCTGCAAGCAAGACGGAAGTGGATACCGATGACCGTTCCCCGATCAGCTGCGATACCCAATTGCCGCTCCTCACCTCGATCGTCGGCCGAGTGAACCTTCCCTGACCCGCCCGTGTAGCGGAGGTCCTCCGGCCGGGCTCGGGCTCTTAGTGGAGCGGAATGTCCACCCCGTATTCCTGCTCGGGCCGCGGGCCGCGGATCCTGCGTTCGGTATCGCGGATCGCGATATCGTTGATGCTCGCCTCGCGGCGGCGCATCAGGCCGTTGTCGTCGAACTCCCACAGTTCGTTGCCGTAACTGCGCCACCACTGCCCGCTGGTGTCGTGCCACTCGTACTGGAAACGGACCGCGATGCGGTTGTCGTGGAAGCTCCACAGGCTCTTGCGGAGCGCGTAATCCAGTTCGCGTTCCCATTTGGCGATGAGGAACGCGATGATCTCGTCGCGCCCGGTGACGAACTGATCGCGATTCCGCCAGACCGAGTCCGGTGTGTAGGCGAGGGCCACCCGCTGCGGGTCGCGGGTGTTCCAGGCGTCCTCGGCGGCCTGGACCTTCTGGAGCGCGGTTTCCGCGGTGAAGGGAGGATACGGTGGTCGGGTGTCGGTCATGACAACCTCTCAGGGGTAGTGGGTGTTCTCGGCGGATGCTTCCCGGTCACGATTCGGGCGGGAGGGCGATCCGGTGTGCCGCCAGCGTCGCCTCGAGATGACGGATACGTTCTCGTAGTGGTTCGGTGGCGGCCCGCATCTCGTCTGCGGTGAAGCGTGGAGTGATGAACTTGGGGCAGTTCCAGTCGAAGGCTACGACCTCGACGGTCATGATTCCTTCGAGGCGGCCGCCTGTCCCGAGTTGTTCGAGCGTTTCGGGAGCGGGATCCGGATCGAACCGGGCGTGGCCGAGCAGCTTGAGTCGTTTCCGGTTCGGGTAGTCCACCGCGATGATCGCGATCCGGTCGTCGCGGTCGACGTGTCCGGCGGTGATGTACTGCCGGTTGCCGGTGCTCTCGCCCCACATCAACCGCGTCGGGCCGGTCACTTTCACGAAGCCCGCCGGTCCGCCGCGGTGTTGTACGTAGGGCCAGCCGTTGCTGCCGGTGGAGGCGAGATAGAAACTGTCGCGGTGGCGCAGGAACTCGGCTTCCGCCGCGCCCATGCCGGTCGGCACGGGCGCGGCGGAAAGCGCGTGTTCGTAGCGGTCGAACGAGCCGCGGCGGCGTTGATGCGCCTGTTCTTCCGCTCCGAAAGTGAGTGCGAAGAAATGCTCCACGGTCAGAACGACAGGATGGCGTAGCCGTTGTCGACGAGGGTGCGCACACTGGCCACGCCCGAGGTGCCCGGCAACGGGTTGTCCTTGATCAGCTCGAGGCCGGAGGCCTGGGCGCCCTCTTTACCGCCGAACAGATCGCTGCATCCGCACGAGATCCCGGCGACCGTGTGCCGCACCGCCTGGTAAACGTCGTAGGCGGGGTGGTCGGGCGAATTCAGGAGTTCGGGCCAGCGGGTGCCCGCGCCCTGGAATTGCAGCCGGACCTCGTCGCCGGCCTGGTCGAAATCGTAGGCGGCGGCGAGGGCGTTGAATACGCGGCCGAGTGCTTCGTCGCCGCCGTTGGGGTCGCTCATCACGAGAACTGCGGTCTTGCTCGCGGTGTTCGCGCTCATTGTCTTCTCCTTCGAAGGATGGCCGGGCTTGCGGCCACGGTTGTCCGGGCATGAACTCTCGAGCCGGGTGCGTGCCCTGTTCCAGGCCGATGCCGTGCCGGTCGATCCGTGAGAACGATCGTTCTCGCCGGTGTCGGTAGTGTATGAGAACGAAGGTTCTCAACGCAAGGAGGTCGCGATGCCGGAGGTACCCGAAGCGCTACAGGTGGTCGTCGCGGCCGACCGGTTGTTCAACGACCGAGGCGTACAGGCGGTGGGGATGGACGATATTCGCGATGCCGCGAACGTATCGCTGAAGCGGCTCTACCGGCATTTCCCTTCCAAAGCCGATCTGGTGTGCGCGGTACTGGAGCAGCGCGACCGTGACGTGCGCGGGGCGATCGCCGAATACGTGGACGCGCGGGCCGATACGCCGCGGGAGCGGATCCTCGCCGTATTCGACTACTTGCTCGAATGGTTCGCTCAGCCCGGTTTCCGGGGATGCCTGTTCATCAACACCGTCGGGGAACTGGGCGGCACCTCCGACGAGGTCGGCCGGATCGCGCGGCGTCACAAGCTCGCCGTGCGCGACTATCTGGCCGCACTCGTCGCCGAGGGCTCGTTCCCCGGCTACGTGGCCGATCAACTCATGATTCTCGCCAATGGCGCCATGGTCACCGCCGCCATCCACGAGGACCCCCAGGCGGCACGCCACGCGCGCGCCGCCGCCGAGACCCTGCTCTCCGCCGTCGAACACCGTGCCGGTAGGTGACAAAACTCCAATCCGGCGGGTGCCGCGCCCGCCCATACTCGGCATCATGAGTATCGAGCAGATCACCCCGAAGTTGAGTGTCGAGGGCGCCGATAAGGCGATTCGCTACTACGGCGAGGTTTTGGGCGCCGTCCTGTGCGACCGGCACGTGGCGGACGGCCGAGTATTGTTCGCCGAATTGGAGTTGCCCGGCGGGGCGATGTTCCAGATCAAAGACGCCGACGAATTCGATCCCGATCCGGTGCGCCTCGGTGGTCGCGGGGTGCTGCTCACGGCGGTGACCGACGACCCCGACGAGATAGCGCGGCGGATGGTGGCCGCCGGCGGGGAAACCGTGTTCGAGGTGGCCGACCAGTACTACGGCGCCCGGCAGGGGCGGGTGCGGGATCCGTTCGGCCATGAATGGATCATCGGCACCCGGGCCCCGCGGGCAGCGGATTTCGCACCGGCCGGTGCCCCCTGACCTCCGTGCTCCGGTCCCGTGCGGACCGATGACGCTGCTCCCCGTGGTTCAGGGGCTCGAACCGCGGGCGCTTCGGCGGTGGAAGGGTGCACCGCGGCCGGTGGGAGAGGGGAGGGCCCTGGTGGTGAGCCGCTTCCCCTGCCCGGCTCCTGCGGCGCGCGGTTGTGAGCCGACCGCGGGGGCGGTGGACCTCACCCTCCGCTATTCCTCGTCGGCATCCCATTCCGACTGGTCGGCGCAGGCGATCCAATGCAGGGCGTAGCATCTTTCCGCTACCAGCACAGGATCCAAGCCGTCGATGATTTCTCCGTATTTTTCATGGATATCGGCCAGGAAATGGTTGAGAAAGAAATAGTAGTGCAGTTCCGCCAGTATCTCGCTCCTGGGGCGCAGCGCGGCATTCCGGATGAACGGCTGCAAGGGTTCGCCCAGCCCGGGTAGGTGGTCGGCGACCAGGGAACCGTCCATCCTCTCCTCGGGGCCGAGCAGGTCCGGAACCGCTCCCGAGGCCCACAGCAGGACATACAGGGATTCGGCTCGCCAGGTCAGTATGTTCGATTGCAGGGATGCCTGCGCCCACCGCATTTCCTTTTCGGGTAATTCGGTGATCGAAAGTACCTGGGCTTCTCGTTCGGTCAGCTCGCCCAGGAAGTTCTCCGTGCGCAGCCATTCCGAGATATCTTTCGGCTCCGGGTGGAAGATGAGGCCGAGCAGCGCGTGCAGGGCGAGTGCCCGGCCGGCCAGCTCCGCTGGTTCGCGGAGTCGAACAGGGAAGATCTCCTCGATCTCGGGTAGGGATTCCACCTCCAATCCATGCTGTTTCAATCGATTCCGTGTCGATACGGTCATCGCTTACCTTCCGTGCGGCCGGTGTGGGTGGCTCGGCAACCGTCTCGGCGTAGCGGTGGGCGGGACGGGCTCGCTCGCCGCGCCACCGAGAAGAGCCGCACCGTTCCCGCGAGAACTGCGAAAATCCTTCTCGGACAAAAGTATTCCTCTACTCCTCGTCGGTTCGAAGCGCTCAGTGTTCCCTGTCCTACGTCGAGACGCAAACGGCGGCCCGCCGATCGCCGCCCGGGGAGGTGGGCGGGCCGGATGTAGGGTTGCGGGTCATCGCCTCACGGGGCGGGAGCGTGGCGGCCGGGTGTCGAGGCTCGGATCGGGCCGAATGACCGGTCGGTCCGTCTTCGCTGCATCGGCTTATATTTGACTTGTAGTTACAAAAAAACCTACTGTCGGCTGCGTGGCACGGACGAAGAGCTTCGACCCGGACGATGCGGTCGCCAAGGCGATGGAGGTGTTCTGGCGCAAAGGATATGCCCGCACCACCCCCCAGGATCTCGTCGACGCGATCGGTATCGGCCGGGGCAGCCTGTACAACGCGTTCGCGGGTAAGCGTGATCTCTTCGAGCGGGCCTTGCGCCGCTACCAGGCGACGGAAACGGTGCGGTTGATCGATCTGCTCGATGGGCCGGGTGCACCACGCGAGCGGGTGCGTGCCGCGCTCACCATGGTGCTCGACGCGGCCTGCGCCGACTCCGGGCGACGCGGTTGCCTCGCCACGAATACCGCGGTCGAGTTGGGTGACGATGATACGGCCGGTCTGCTCGTGCGGCGTATCTTCGACCGGCAGCACGATGCTTTCCGGGGCGCGATCGAGGAGGGGCAGCGCGCCGGCGAGTTCAGCGCGGACCTCGATCCGCGCGACGCGGCGAATTTCCTGCTCACCACCATCAACGGTATGCGGGTGCTCGCCAAGGCCGATCCGCGTCCGGCCCGGCTCGCCGGATTGGTCGAAACGGCGCTGCGCGCCCTGTAGTTTCCTCCTCGGTCCGTATGCGGTGACGGGCCTGTCTTCCTGTTCTTATTTTGTAACTGCAGTTCAAGAAAGGCATATTGTGGATCTTCGACTCAGCGGTAAGACCGCCGTCGTCACGGGGGCCAGCAAGGGGATAGGCCTTAAAATCGTCCGGGCACTCGGCGCCGAAGGCGTACGCGTGGTGGCGGCTGCGCGCACCGTCACCACCGAACTCCGCGAGCTCGAAAGCTTCGCCACGCCGGTGCCCGTGGACCTGGCGACGCCGGCGGCTTCCTCGATATCGCCGACGACACGTGGCAGCGCACCTACGAACTCAACCTCTTCAGCACCGTCCGTGTCGCTCGCCACGCCCTGCCCAGCCTGCTCAGGCAGCGCGGCGTGATCATCAACATCTCCTCGATCGGCGCGCGCGCCGCCTACCATCCCGTCGATTACGGCACCGCGAAGGCCGCGCTGAACAACCTCACCAAGGCACTCGCCGAGGAGTTCGGCGCCCAGGGCCTGCGCGCGCTCACCGTCTCCCCGGGCCCCACCCGCACCCGCAACTGGTCGGCCTCCGACGGTTACGCCGCAGACGTCGCCGCTCGGAACGGAATACCCCTGGACGAGTTCCTGGCTCAGACCCCTACCCGGATGGGTCTCACCACCGGCCGGCTCACCGAACCACACGAGACCGCGGCACTGGTCACCTTCCTGGCCTCCCCGGTCTCCGGAAACCTCACGGGAGCGGACTATCTGGCCGATGGCGGGGCGATAAAGACGGTCTAGGCTCGCGTTTTCACAAGCCCCCAGTCGAGGACGGAAAACGTTGTCCGGGTGGACAGGCTGTCTACGGGCTGCCGCCGACCGGCCGGTGAAGCGGGGGTCAGAGGTAGCTGACACCGGTCAATTTCTCGGCGGCCGCCCAGAGCCGCTTTCCGACGACCGGATCGGCTGCCTCCCGGCTGAGCCGGGCATCGGTGACCCGGCCCCGTGTCTCCCAGAACCTGGAAGGACCCAGAAACCGGCCACCCGGTAAACCGGGTTCGGTCGCAGCACGCAATTGCGGAAGCGCCCCCTGTTCCACCGACTGTGTGACCAGTAGGCCGCCCCGTGCGATCAACCGCCCCATACGGCCCCGGTGCTGCCAGGCTCGCGGAGTGAGATTGGTACGGGTGAGACCGGGGTGGGCCAGTACGCTGCTGACCGGCGACCCGGCCGCGCGCAGGCGGCGGTCCAGTTCGATGCCGAAGACCGTGGTGGCGAGTTTCGACCGGCCGTAGGCAGCAGCTGCCCGGTAAGAACGCTCGAACATGAGGTCGTCGAAGTCCAGGTGCGCGTTCTTGTGGGTGATCGAGCTGAGACCGACAACGCGGGCTTCCCGCGCGGCGGCCAGGTTGCCGAGCAGCAGGCCGGTCAGTGCGAAATGGCCGA
Source organism: Nocardia sp. X0981 (assembly GCF_977089955.1). Lineage (NCBI taxonomy): Bacteria > Bacillati > Actinomycetota > Actinomycetes > Mycobacteriales > Nocardiaceae > Nocardia > Nocardia sp. X0981. The sequence goes on from NZ_OZ372435.1 coordinate 3,323,473, forward strand.
GCATGTTGGTGGCGAGCTGCAGCTCGAAGCCGTCGGCGGAGGTGCGGCGCGGACCGAGCACTACGATGCCGGCGTTGTTCACCAGCAGGTCGACAGCCCGGAAGTCAGCGGCCAGTTTCGCGGCGAAGGTCCGCACGGAAGCAAGTGAGGCCAGGTCCAGCTCACGTACCTCGGCCTCGCCGCCGATCCGCCGGACGGCCTCCTCGCCAGCAGCGGTGTTGCGGACGGCGAGCACGACGTGGGCGCCGCGGCGCGCGAGCTCGGTAGCGGTCACCAGGCCGAGGCCCGAGTTCGCACCGGTCACCACGGCTACCCGGCCGCGTTGGTCAGGAATACGGTCGGCGGTCCATTCGGTCATCTGCTGCTCCTGGAATGTCGGTGCGTTGGACGGTCGACGCTACGGGCGATTCGAGTCGTCACGGTCGTTCTCGGTTGCCCAGGTCTGACAGACCTACCTTCAGTGGCCGGGCCCGGGGCACACTGGAAGAGTGACCGATTCGCATCCCTACGCTCGTGAGCTCGGTGATTTCCTGCGTGCGCGCCGCGGCCGGTTGCATCCACACGCCGTCGGCCTCGAGCCGGGTGGCCGGCGCAAGGTCACCGGGCTGCGGCGCGAGGAACTGGCCATGCTCGCCGGGCTGAGCACCGATTACTACCAGCGGATGGAGCAGGGCCGAGGGGTGCGCCCGTCCGACGACGTCCTGGACGCGCTCGCCACCGCGCTCTGTCTCGACGACGAGGAACGCCGCCATGTGTTCGGCCTGGCCCGCGCCGCCCGTCGGCCGATGCCCATCCGCATGAACCGTGCTCCGGAACAGGTGCCGGACAGCACACATCGGTTGCTCCGGGTCATGAACACCCCCGCGGTCGTCCTCGGCCGACATCTCGACCTACTCGACTGGAACCCGATGGCGGAGGCGCTGCTCGGCGACCCGGGCACCTACCCGCCCGACCGGCTCAACATGCTCTTGCTGATCTTCGACGATACGCTGACCGGCGAGCGGAAGTGTCCGGACTGGGAGCAGCAAGCCCTGGATTACATCGGCATGATGCGCGCCGCGGTCGCCACCGATCCCACCCACCCTCGCGCCACCGCGATAGTCGGTGAACTGAGCATCCGCAGCGCGGAGTTCCGGCGACTCTGGGCCCGCCACGACATCCGCGAGTCCGTCAGCGGCACGAAAACCTTCCACGTCCCCGAGGTCGGCGATATCGTCCTGGACTGGGACACATACCCACTTCCGGGGAACCCCGGTCCGGTCATGCTCGTCTACACCGCCGAGCCGGGAAGCGCCGACGCGGACCGGCTGCGGCTCCTGTCGACACTGCGGGCGACCCGCTCGGCGCTCGCCGACAGGTGACCCCGCCGGAACAGCCGGGCACCGTCGCGCCCTGGTCGGCGACGAGACCTGAGCGAACGGGTGACCGGGATCGCCTATCAGTTCCGCAACGACACCTACCAGGCCTGGCCGGCCGCCGGAAGCGGTGAAGGGTGGGGGCGGGCCGGCGCTGCGACCCCCCTGAGACCGGCCCATCGACCGATCGGGTGGTTGAACACTCCGCAAGCGGGCATACGCGCTATATGACCGACCGCTCCTCCGATATCTCCAGGCAGGTACTACTCGCGGTGGCTGCCGCCATAGCGGCGATCGCCGCCGTCATCGGTTCGGGCACGCTGGGCGGCACACCGATCGCCGAGGCCGCCGACGGGGCGCTTTCGGCCGACGCCACCTTCGTCGCTCCCGGGGGCCCGGCCTTCGCCATCTGGTCGCTGCTGTACATCGGTTTCCTCGCGCTCGCGGTCTGGCAGCTCCTACCGGCGCAGCGTGGCAATCCGCGGATACGGGACCTATGGTGGCTGATCGTCCTGTCACTGCTGCTGAACGCGCTGTGGATCGCCACGGTGCAGCTCGGCTGGGTCTACGCCAGTGCCGTGGTGATCCTCGCCCTCCTCGTAACGCTGGCGGTGATCTTCGCCCGCTGCCTACGCTCACGTCCCGCCAACTGGGTCGAAGCTGTGCTGCTCGACGGCGTGATGGGGCTCTACTTCGGGTGGGTCATCGTCGCGACGGTGGCCAATATCGCCGCGGCGCTGAAAGCCGGGGGCGTCGACGAGCTCGGTCTCGGTGCGCAGCCGTGGGCGGTGGTGGTGCTGGTCGTCGCTGCCGCGGTCGGGGCCGGATTGGCCTTCCTCAGCGGCGGGCGGATCGCCTTCGCTCTCGCCATGATCTGGGGACTCGGCTGGATCGGGATCGCTCGTTTCGCCGGCGCCCCGGAATCAGCGGTGGTGGGATGTGTCGCGATCGCTGCCGCCGCGGTGATCGCGCTCGCCACCGTCGCGGCCCGGATCGGGCAGGAGAACAATGTTCCGGTGTCGTAGATGGTTGCCGCTCTCCGGCGCCGGTTTCCGTTCCGGCGGAAGACGCATTCTCGAAGACTGCGTACTTCCACCTCGGTTGCGCCTCGGGTGATGCCGCCGCTTGAAGTCGAAGGACGGAAAGATCTGCTCCGGCGAATCATGCCGTAGATGTGCACGCTTCCCTGGAACATGGTCATGAGAGTGATATACACCCGTGGCCGGTTGGAAGACGCACCGATCGGTTATGCCAGCGAATGCTGACGTCGTTTATCGGTGAACGCCGTAGTCGCCCAGCATCGGACCGGAGCGATCCGATCGGTGAAATCCGACGTCACCGGTGCACTGGGCAGAGGCTGTATCGGTTGGCCTGCACCTGCCTTGTTACCAGTGGCCGCCGGTCGCGTTCACCGATCGAAACCACGGTAAACACCGTCGTCGTCGACGTTGTCGGCGTATTCCTCGAAATTCACGTTGGCCAGCAAGAAGTTGGCCTCTACCTCGGCCATCGCGCTCGGCGCGAGCCGGAACTCGGCGGCGTGGATGCTGGTTCTGGCCGCGGCTTGGCGGATACGCCGGGGGATCGGTAGTAGAGCCAGAAAGTGAACCATTCCTCGTCGGCGGCTTTCCATGTGCAGCCGGTCCAGTCTCGGAAATCGACGCCGTCCGTTCCGGGGCGGGCGGATTCCGGGTTCAGTCCGGCTTCGGTGAGCGCGGATGCTGGGATATCGCATGGATCAGTGCTGGTGGTGTCTTCGCCGGTACCGCATCCCGTGCCCAGCCGGACGCCGGCGCTGCACACCAGTGCGGTCAGGCGCGCGTTCACACCAACCATGACCTGCCTTCCGGATATTCGTCGAAGTCATCGGGCCAATCGGAAGGGCCGACCGTGCCCGGGTCGGACCGCGGGCGGTGCGGTGGATTCTCCGGTGCAGGAGGCGCCACGTTCCACTGCCAAACGAACCGGCTCGATGACTTCAGTTCGATCACCTCCGGCGGAAGCGGGCGAGCATGGATTTCGATTTCGGACCACTGGCATTCACCGCGCTGTACCCGCAGCCAATAGTCGGCGAGCTCCGGCGAAACGCCCGGCCGGGTGGCCAGGGCGCGCATGAATTCTTCCGTGACCTCGGTCGGCTCGTCGAGGAAGGCCTGCATATCGAAGTTGTCCATGCGTATGCGCGCGGTACGCAGGTTGTCGACAGCTCCCATCAACTTGCGGAACGCGGATTCGACTGCCGGGTCGACGTCCGAGTTGCGGTCCGAGGACCGGTGCGGGTTCATCCGTTCTCCCAAGGTTGCCGGCCGGTACCCACGTCGTAGGCTTCGTCCGGGCGGTTGGTGGTCTGGGACAGGTCGGCCGCGAGCCGCGCGTCGTTCATGATGTCCGCCGCTTTGACGCCTTTGGCGAACGGCTCCACCAATTGCTCGAACTTCTGATTGGCTTTATCACGGACGAACTGCGCGGGATCACGAATTGCGTCCAGGAAGGTCTGGACTGCTTCGACCAGCTTTCTGATCTGGCCGACCAGGTCTACCGCGCGCGAGATGATGTCTTTTATCTTGAATGCGAGTTCGGTGATCTGGGCGGTCCAGCCGACTACCGGAATCTTCTTGAAGGCGAACTTGAAGGCGTCTGCCACCCCGTCGATGATGACCTGGCTCTCGAGCATTTCCCACAGCCATTGGAGTACGCTACGAACCGCGTTACGTATCTCATCGGAAACCGCTCCCAGGGCTTCGGCGATGATTCGGCCGGTGGGGCCTTCCCACTTCATCGCGGCGATCTGACGGGTAGCCCAGTCGCTGAACGCGAGCGCCGCCTGACCATCCCAATAGGCGTCGACGCGTTTCGCTCCCGACTCGAGATTCTTTCCGCATGCTTCCAGCGCCTGCCCGGCTATCTTGTACGCTTCGCCGATCCGGCGGATCTCGGTCCAGTTCCCGGGAATAGGCTTCAAAGCTTCACCCAGCGGATCGAATTCCCGGCCGGCGGCCTTCGTCAGTCTTTTCACCGTGTCGTTGACCGCCCCGAGCGGCGGCGCGACATCCCCGATGAGACCGATCAGCTCTTCTTTGTTCGCCGCAGGAGGATCCAGCTGCACGTTCTCCGGTTTCGGATACGAGGCGGCTCCCTCGAAGGGGTTGGTGGCCCCCACTGCCTCCTGGTCCGAGAGCACCGGTACCTGCTGGTCCGGGACGAGTATGTTGACTTTCTGGCGGTTCAGCGCTTCGTAGGTCCGGTTGTCCTGGTCTACATAGAGCCATGCGGCATCCCGCAGCGAAAGCGCGCTGTCGGCGGTGATCGTTCCGATGCTCAGCATGCGCATGCGGGTGGTCTCAGCGAATGATCTCAGTGGTTCGAGCAGGCCGTCGATGATCTCCGCGTTCAGCCACTCGGCGGGCGGTCCCTCCGTGCGGATGAAGTCGGCGGCCTTCCACACGTCCCGGCTGATGTCTTCCATGAGATTGCCCATTCCGGCAATCTCGTCGGCTTTGGCCCGGAAGTCCTCTACCAATCGATCACACCCCCATCCGTTATCTGTTATTTCGTATCGATCGAATGATGTTTTCCACTTCGTTCCCGCTGAGCGAATCCTCCAGTCCGAGGTGTCGGCGGATCACGAAAACGGCGACTTCGGCAGTGGCGGGCGCCGGTATGGCTACCACGGTGAATTCCGATTGCGCGGGATCGCAGGAGGCCCGCTGCGGAAGTCCGGAGATCGATGCCGTGTAGCGGACCGCGAGCCGGCCATCGAGGTCGAATTCGGTGGGCGAGCTGATCTCGACCTGGGGTTTGCTTTCTCCCGGATCCGAGAACAACTCCGGTGTTTTGTCGATCTCCTGACGTGCGGCTGTGCGTACATCCACGCCGTTTCGGCCCCTGGCGCCCACGAATGCGAGAGACGAGGTATCGGTCTCGGGGCAGTAGTGTGCGCCGTAGTCGCTGACGGCTCCGTAGGTGGCGATCGTGCCTCGTCCGGAGGCATCGGAGTAGCCCACCACTGTTTCGTTGCTCGGTCGCCAGCCGGCGCCGGACGGCACCGTATAGGTGAGCCCGTATTCGGTCGGCACGGGTTGCGGTTCACCCTCTGGGACCGGAATCAGCACCGGTCGGTCGATGCGCGGGTGGTCCGTCGGCGGGGGCGGATCGGCCGGGCCGAGCCCCGGAGGTGGATTCCACGCCGAGGTGTCGTCGGTGGCTGTTCCCTGGCTCTGCGCCAGGGGGTTGCCGATTTGCGCGGCGAATGCCATGACGCCAGCGGCGACAGCGATCGCTACCACCAGGCGAAGTGCCTGAATGCGTCCGCTCTTCGCCGGCCCCCGCCGAAAGAAATCACGCAGGAACGGTTCGATGCGTCCCCGCAAGTCCTCGCCCTTCACCACCCTCCGAATTCCGTGGAGGTGACGCGGCCGTCTGGTGCCGGAACGCCCGCTTCGGCGTCATTTGGCCGCTGCTGGCGTGTGTGGTTCGGCCCCAAAAGATCCCCTAGATCGTGCTCGCGTGCATCCGGACGATACACCGGACCGCGGTGGGCAGCGTGGACCGCCCGCCCTCTGTCTGTATTACACTCCGGCGTATCCGCTGGTTCGGGTCGCCGTCCACCGGTGGCGATTCAGCTGGCCAGACTGTGGGATGGATGGCTTCGTGATATCGCGTAGATACTTGTCGAAAGAAAGCGGCCATCCCATCCCTGGTGCCCGGCGGCTCGTTTTCTCCGCTGTCCCGACTGCCGCTATCGCTGTGGTCGGGCTGGCTACGGGATGTGCCTCCTCTGAATCGGCGGAGCCTGTAGGCAATACGCCCTCGGAATCGACTGCGTCGATTTCGGCGGCACCGGCTCCTGTGCCTTCGGCAGGCTCCATCAGCGTGTCCGTGCCGCCGGCTCGCGATAACGCGGTTCCCGGCGAGGTCGGATTCGATCCGTGTTTCGAGGTCGACGATTCACTGATCGCACGGGTGGGATTCGACCCCGGCAGCCGTCAACGGCAGGCAGCGGAGATCACCGGTAGTTCGCTGTTGACGAAAATCGGCTGTAGTTTCCGCCGCTATCCAGCAGGTGGTGGCGAGGGCGTGCCCACTATGTCGCTCAATATCACCACGAGTACGGAAACAGTCGCGGAAGTCGGCGGTGACGAGGACCATGAGGTCATCGATTCGGCGCCGATCAACGGTCGGCCCGCTGTCGTCTACCGGGTAGCCGGAACGACCTTGCCGGCGTGCGATGCCGTTGTCGAAGCCCCCGACGGGACTTTCGGTGTCACTTTGACAGTGGCTCCTGGGCTTGCCGACGCTTCGGACCCATGTGGCGAGATCCGAGAAGCCACTACCGTATTGGCTACGGCCCTCGACGGGTGACCGGTTCGGCCGGAGAAGTCCGGCCGGACCGACGGCACGCGAATGGAGGGACCGGTCCTCGTTCGAGGTGCGGCTGTTCCGTCGAGAGACGGGAAGACCGGTGCGATGGCCGGGTCATCAGGTGCGCTCGGTGGGGGTGCGTAACCGGCCACCGCGGGCGGCGCAGGCTCGGATGGAGCCGATCACGGCACGCCCGGAGGGCCGGTAGGGGCAGTGCGGGGGTTGGATCCAGCGGCGGAAGAGTTCGCCGCGGTCGGTGGGGGAGGGTAGGGCGATAGTGGCACCGGTGCGGACGACGGAGACGTCGAGGCGGAACATTTCGGCGAACAGGGCGGTGTCGTCGGGCAGGTCGGGCCGGATGAGGAAGGTCCACCGGCTGGAACGGATATGGGAGATGATGGGTCCTGCGCCGGTGCCGGCATCGTGGACGCGAGACCGTTGCAGGTCGCTCTTGACGGCGAGGCCGAGGGCATCATGAGGGCCCAGATGTGTCCGGCGGGCATGATGATGCGGCCGAGTTCGGGTGGGTCGATACGGGCGGGTAGGTCGCAGACGTGGCGGTAGTAATGGCAGCGGGTGCGCGGGGTATCGCCGAATAAAATATGTTCCATAGCGGTACTTCCGGATGGTGGTCGGGGTGTGGGGAACGCGCCCGTTCGGTGTGCTGTCGGACGTTGGGGTGCGGTGGGTCCGCCGGCTGCCCGGCGGGCGCGGGTCGAGGTCAATCCCGGTGTTCGGGCAGCGTGATCGCCAGTACCAGGACGATCAGCGGCAGGCCGATGGCGACGGCGAATCCGAGCGTGGTCACCGCTGCCCCCTCGTGGGCGAGGTGAGCGTGGACCCCAGTGGATACTCCTGTGTTCCGGTGATCAGCTCGGCTGCTGCGGTGACCACCCGCCACGGTGTAGCGGGCTCGAGTGCACCGATGTGGGGGATCACCACCGCGTCGGCGAGGTACTCGAGCGCGTGCTGGACAGCGATGAGTGCGGCCAACACGGCGGGAGCATCTGTATACACTGTGTAGACGATGTCCAGCGTGTGTCTCCGCACCAAGGCTTCGAATACGACCGGGTCGTGGTCGCTGTGCAGCAGGGCGACCGCCCGCTTCGGCCGGTTTCGATCCGTCACTGTGTAACCCCTCCTGAAATCGGTGTGCGGCACCCGGAACCGACGAACACCGCCTTCACTCGAAAGCGAGTGCTGACAAACGCTGAAGTCCACTCGGACCCTCGTCGCAGTCCTGATAGAGGTCGCAGAGTGGCTCCCGTATGTCTGCCGATAATCAGTTGCCGGAGGCTGGATTCAGCGTCGCGGCGATCGATCTCTTCCCCAATCCCCGTGCGAGATATCCCCAGTGGGGATTGCCTGTTGTCGGCGAGCCGGTCGTGTTCGGTTCCGAGGGTCTGGACAGAGCGTTATGGTGAGGCGAAACAAACCTCCGGACCAGCTGAAAGCGGTCGATTCATGAGAAAACGACAGCAGTGCCGCTCCTGCGGGGATGGAGCCGCGATAGAGACTGCCGCAGGCCTGTGCGCGGGGTGCGCGCGAGCGGCGGGTTTCCGCCGCCCCTTGCCCGCCGGTTTCTTCACCACCCCGATGATGCGGACAGCTCTGTCCGATCACGATTTCGCCGCTGTATTCGCTGCGATCCGTAATCGCACCGGTCTGTCGCAAACCCAACTCGCGGCCCTGGTCGGGCTGAGCCAGGCCCGGGTCTCCGAGGTGGAAGCTGGAGCACGGCGGTTGACCGGCGCAAAACTGGTCGCGCGTATCTCAACGGTCTTCGCTGTGCCCGCAGAGCTGCTCGGCTTCCACGTGGATACTGTCGGCCCTGCGGCCGGTAGCCTGGCCTGCGAGGAGGTGGACTGGGTGAACCGCAGAGACTTCGTCACCTTGGCAACCGCTGCCGCGCTCGGCTCTCGTTTGCACCCGGAACTCGAACGTCTGGCCCACGTCCTGCCGGGTCGGCTGGCCCCCGTCACGAGGCCCCGAATCGGTGACGCCGACATCGACGCGGTCGAAGCCATCAGCGACGGATTTCGCCGTTGGGATCTGGCCCACGGCGGAGGGCTGTGCCGCAGCGCCGCACTCAGCCAACTACACCAGGTCGCCGCACTCGACGACGCGGTATGCACCTCGACCGTCCGGGCTCGGTTGCAGATCGCCACCGCCGAGCTGGCGAGCATGGCCGGCTGGCTCGCCTACGACATCGAGGACCACAACGCCGCCCGTCGCCTGTGGACCTACGCCCTCCACATCGCCCAACGCGCCGACGACAATCCCCGCTCCACCGACCTCATGGTCATAGTCCTGCTCGATATGGCCCACCAGGCGCTGCACCTACGTCAGCCGAAAGACGCCCTCGCGTTCTGCCGGCTGGCCGCAGCCACCTCCACAAGTCGCCGTCACCCGGTATCGCACATCACCGAGGGATACATCCACACGGTCACCGCATGGTGCTGGGCGATGCTCGGCGAACCCGAACCGACTCGTAGAGCATTAGCCGATTCCCGAGCCGGGTACGCAGCGGCGAGCGCCGAGACGATCCCACCCTGGGCGTGGGTTGTCACCAACGCGGAAATTGATGCTCAACAGGGCCACGCACTGTATTTGCTGTCGCTGACACACCCAGAATTCGCCGAGTCCGCCGCCGCCCAATTGACCTCTGCGGCAGAAGGGCATCCGGCTGAGCACGAGCGCAGCCGTGCCGTGGTGCTGCCGACCTTGGCAGTCGCACATTTTCAAGCCGGTGACATCGACTCGGCAGTACAGATTGGACACGATGCTGTTACCGCGGTCACCGCGCTGTCTTCGCAGCGCTGCTACGCCCGTCTGCGAGACCTGGATACTGTCGCCGCCGGCCATCGATCGATCCCGGAAGTACTGGATCTGCGGGCCGATATCGCTGAGGCCCTGGCAGCGTGAGCGATGGTGGCAGATAGTGCACTACCAGGCCCATTCGAACTCGAAAAGGCCTGCCATGCTTATGGTTTGAATTCCAGCGCAGCGCAGCTACTGCATCGTAGGTCGAACGTTGTCTGGCGGGTTGACGATGTGGTCGTTCGTCTTGCCCCGGATACACCCCTACGCCGCACCCGCGCCGCCACGAGCATCGCTGTCACCCGATGGCTCGCATCAACGGCGACAGAGCCGATCGCGCTGAACCCGCTACCCGGCGACCAGCCGGTGCTGACGGACAACGCTGTGGCGACATTCTGGCCGCATCGGCGCCCGACCGCCGATCCCGCTGCCGGCGATATCGCGAGACTTGTTCGCCTCCTCCACAAGCAACCGACACCGCCGTTCCGGGTTCCGGAGTACCTCCCGTTGCAACGGCTGTGCGAGGCCCTCGAGGTCGACGCCGCTCGAGCACAGCCGGTTTTGAGCCGTCAGGACCGCGCCTGGCTTCAACACCAAGCGAACGAGCTGATCGCAGCGTTCGGGGCAACCCGGTTCCCGCTGGGATACGGCCTGGTCCACGCCGACGCGCACGAGGAAAATATGGTGCTGGACAACGGTAATTGGGTGCTCATCGACTGGGATAATGCCTGTTACGGCCCACGAGAACTCGATCTGGTCGGCACACTGCCCGACCACTTCCACACCCCGCACGCCGAGCGCGCCGAGTTCGTCCGAACATACGGCTATGACCTGCTCGAGTGGCCCGGATGGACATTGTTGCGGGACATCACCGAATACCACTCGCTCGGCTCTTATATCCGACTCGCCGCCGACATGTCTCGAGCTGCAAAGGAACTCCACCGCCGGGTGGAATCACTGCGTACCGGCAACCGCGAGGTTGTCTGGCAGACGGTTGGTTGAGCCGCCGTAACCGAAATACAGTATGCCGACAGGAATGATCCAACCCCGCTGGCTCCAGACATAGTTACCTGACGAGGGCCTATTTCCGACAGGGCCGAGGTACACCAGCGTGGGCGAGGATCGTGGACACCTGGGAACCTCATTCGGTGGGATCGGTGTCGTCCTCGGCTGCCGCCCGCAGGTTGTGAAGAGCTTCGATCGTCAACCGTTGGGATGAGTGCGCCCGCGCCCCGGCTGTGAATCGGATGCCCTCCCGCTGGCCTGCACCTGCCTTGTTACCAGTGGCCGCCGGTCGCGTTCACCGATCGAAACCACGGTAAACACCGTCGTCGTCGACGTTGTCGGCGTATTCCTCGAAATTCACGTTGGCCAGCAAGAAGTTGGCCTCTACCTCGGCCATCGCGCTCGGCGCGAGCCGGAACACCGGGGCACCGTCCCCTCGGACATCCTCGTCGCTGGTATCGACCACCAGCAGTGGGTGCTCGGGGTCGGTCATCGTGGTGGTGTCGGCGAGGAACACATAGGTCTGGCCATCGACCAGATCACCTAGATCGGCGGGGACCAGCCCGTCGAAGGTTACGTCGTCGACGGGTGTCAACTCGGTCATCATGTCTTCGTCGTAGGACGCGATGACCGCCGCGAGGGTTCGGGCCCAGGCCGTGTCGTCGGAGAAGTCCGTACGCACCAGAAGCGATTCGCCCTGGGGCAGGGATCGTGCCATATGCCCGATTGTGCACTACGGCAGCCGGACACCCTGCGCCACCCACGTCACGACGTCGAAATTCGCCGATACGAAAGTTCTCAGATCCGAGGCGACGTCAGCTTCTACCGAGGGTGACGTCGCAGATCGCCGATAGAACCACACCGATAGAGATGGCCGAGCGTGGCGATGCGCTCGAGGCGGTGCAGTTCGGCTGGGTTCATGTCAGTGCCGTGGTGATCCTCGAGCTGCTCGTAACGCCGGCGGTGAGCTCACCCGCTGCCTGCGCTCGCGTCCCGCGAACTGGGTGCAAGCCGTATTACTCGACGGCGTGATGGGCTGTATCCAGGGCGGGTGGGGGCGGAAAGCGGGATCGGTGAACACCGGCGCACGCGGTAGCGCTGGTCGCCGGTGAACGAGGTCTGGGCGCCCATCGACAACAGGGCCGCCGCTTCTGGGCGAGCGTACTAAATTGAGCCGAGGCAGGTTGGCAGTCGGTCGAGTGCCAGCCAGTGTAGTTCGAGGAGTTGGTATGGGCGGTGCCGGACGAATGATCGGCCCGATGTCACTGGTGTGGACACTGGGCGTCCCGGTAGCGGCCGTCGTCTTCATGGCAGGCGCGCTGAACCTGGGTGCCGTTCTCGCCCGTGCGACGGGGTCGCAAGTCGCTATGGCGCTGTTTCTTCCGGCCAGCGTGGTGCTGGGCTCGGCGGCGTGGATGCTGGTTCTGGCCGCGGCTTGGCGGATACGCCGAAAATATCTACGGCACGCCGGGCTCGCGATGTCCGCGACGGTGGTCGCCTCCGATCTGCGGCGCAAGCACAGTCACAGTCCGCTCAACTTCGATTTGTGGCGGGTGCGGGTCGAGGTCCGGTTTCCGCACCCGGAATCGGGCAGCGACACCCGGGTGCGGAAGCAATACTCCTACCCGCAATTCTTCGGGGCACGAGCACGCGCCCTGGCCGAACAGCTCGGTGTCGGCGCCTCGGTTCCCGTGATGGTCCACAAGAATTCCGTGTTGCTGGATATACCCAAACGTCCTACTTGGGCCGATATCTGGTGAGTCGGACGGCACGCCGCGCGGCGAGCCGTCTCGATCCGGGGCGTACGCGATGGGCTCGGATTCGGCAGTGGGGGCTGTCCTATTCCGGCAGGTACTTGCTCAACTGCTGGGCTACCCGCTGGTTCGCTGCGCAGAGCCCGTCGCCCTTGGCTTCGCCGGGCTCCCGTCGAACCGACAGCGACGACCACAGGAACGCCATCCCGTCCGGCAGCTCGACCCCGATATGGCAGAACCGCTGCCGTTCGGGATCCAGGTTCACCGTGAATTCGGTGGCTTTTCGTGAATCGATATCGGCAGGCCCGATCGCTCGGTAATGCTGGTATCGAGGGTCGGTGCTGAACTCTTCCAGGCTGGGGGATCCGTAGTAGAGCCAGAAAGTGAACCATTCCTCGTCGGCGGCTTTCCATGTGCAGCCGGTCCAGTCTCGGAAATCGACACCGTCCGTTCCCGGACGGGCGGATGCCGGGTTCAGTCCGGCTTCGGTGAGCGCGGATGCCGGGATGTCGCATGGATCCGTGCGGGTGTCCTCACCGGTGCCGCATCCCGCGCTCAGCAGGACGCCGGCGCTGAGCACCAGTGCGACGAGACGCGCTTTCACGCCAGCCATGTCCTGCCTTTCGGGTATTCGTCGAAGTCATCGGGCCAATCGCTGGGGCCGACCACCTCTTCCCGACCCGCTCGGGGTCGTTGCACCGGGGGCAGCGACGGAGGAGGTGGCGGAGGAGGAACCGGCGCGGGCGGAACAGCATCCCATTTCCACTCGAATGCCGGAAGCGATTTCAGCTCCGGTACTTCCGGGGGGAGAGGCCGGGCCAGACGCTCGATATCGCACCATCGGCATTCACCGGCGGCGACTCTCATCGCGTAGGCCTTCAACTCGGGCGAGGATGCCGGGCTGTCGGCCATTCTTTGCAGAAGGCTTTCGGTGACCGGGATCGGTTCACTCCAGAGCTCGGTCAGTTCGGTGCGCTCGAGGCGTAGGCGCGCCGTTTCCAGATCGCCGACGGCGTTCATGACGCGGCGGGCAACGGCCTCTATCTTGGGATCGAGATCGGGTTCAAACACGTATACCTCGGTGGGAAATGATATCTGCGTGATGCCGGATAGATCTCCGACGGTGTCCGGAATCCATCATGTCGCCGCTGCCCAGGGTTGCTCACCCGAGCCGATCTCGTAGGAATCCTTCGGCCGGTTGAGTGTATCCTCCGCATGCGCGATCGAGTTGATATCGTTGACCAGTGCGGCCTTCTTCGCCGCGTCCGCCACCGCGCCGGTCACCGGTTCCATCTTCTGCTGGACCCATTCTGCCCCCTTACCGATGGGGTCGGTGACGAACTGCATCAGTTCGGTGATGCGGTTACGCAATTCCTCGATTTCCCGCTTGATATCGAGCACCATATCGACGACTTTCCAAATCTTGGTGCTGAGGTCGATGGCTTCGGCGATCGTGCCGATGATGGGGATTTTCTTCGCCACGAACTTCAACAAGTCCTTGACGCTGCGGAAATCGACCATCGACACGACCATTTCCTTGAGCTTTTCGCAAGCCGTCCGGATGCATTCGCGGATTCTGTCGGAGATCACGTTGAAGAGGTCGCAGATCACGCGACCCGTGGGACCCTCCCATTTCATCGCGGCGATCTGTGCGCGCGCCCAGTCCTCGAACGCTATGGCAGCCTGCCCGTCCCAGTGCGGCCCGACCCGGCCGAGTGCGTCCTCGAGGTTCTTACCCGAAGCCTCCATGCCGTTGCCGGCCAGCTTGTAGGTTTCGCCGATCCGGCGCAGTTCGTTCCAGTTCACCGTGATCGGGTTGAGAACCGTCTCGATGATGTTGATCTCTTGGTCCGCCATCCGGGTGACATCCTTGATGGCGTCGTTGACGTCGCCGAGCACACCTGTCGTCTCGGAGATCAGATCCGCGAGCTCCGGGGGCGCCGCGGACGGGGGATCGGTGTTGATCGTATTGGGCTTCGGATACCAGATCGAAGCGTAGTAATCCTTGACCACGCCGGGGTTCTCGACACCCGAGTCGACCGCCACCGGTTGGCCGGTATACATATCCACGGTCGCCGCATTGAGCGCCTCGTAATTCTTCTTGTCCTGCTCGTGGTAGAGCCACGCGGCACGGTTCAGTTCGGTACTCGTGGACAAGTTTTTGCCCGATATATCGGACTGCCGCTTCGAGGTCGCTTCGGCTGCGGCTGTGAAGGGCTGCATGAGCGGCTGGAAGATCTCGCCCCCGAATCCGGCCGGGCTGACGCGGCAATGCTCCCGTGTCAGAGTCGCGATGCGGTATCCGTCGTTGGCGATTTCTTCGACTACATTGCTCAGCCCGGACAGGTGCTGAGGATCGGCTACGAGGTCTTCTGGCATGGCGGCTCTTCCGGCTGAACACATTCGATCTTGCGTATGCGCCGGTAAGCCTACCGCTGGGCATCCAGTTGCCCCCGGCCGATGCCTGGGGTGGAGATGCTGCGGTGGATGGGTCCGCCGAGCATGGACGATTCGGGTATGGGATGCGTTCGGTAGGGGTGCGTGCCCGGTCGTCGGGGTGGCGCCGGTGCGGACGACGAAGCCGTCCAGGCAGAACATCTCGGCGAACAGAGCGGTGGCATCGGGTAGGTACGCGTCCGGGGGCCGTGCACCGTTCTCCCGCTTGTAACGAGCGGGAGGCGGCGCGGTCAGATCAGGGCGGCCAAGCCGTCACGGTAGGAGGGGTAACGAGGTGTCCACATCAGTTCGTCGACGGCGCGCCGGTTGGACAGGCGAACGTGGGTGGTGACCATCAGGGCGTGCAGGTACGGCAGGGCAGCCAGGATATGGCCGGGTACCCGTCGGGGAGGAGGGGCCCCCGCGGTTTGTGCTACGGCGCGGAAATAGGTCTCGAAATCGACCGGATGGTCATCCACGATGTTGTACGACCGATCGGGACCACACCGGTGCAGTGCGGCGATGGTGGCCGTGGCGGCGTCGTGAATGTGGATGAGCGATACGGTACCGCTGGGATGTGGTGCGAGCAGCCGGCGTCGCCGGGCGAGGCCGATCAGCCGTCGGGTCGCGGGTTCCGGGCCGTAGAACATGCCGTAACGCAGAGCGATACCGTCTATGCCAGGAGCATCGAGAACCTGCGCCTCGTTGGCGCGCAGGGAGTTCATGTGCCGGTCGAAACCTCGATGGCCGGTTCGTACGGCGAAGGGGTGATCCTCGTCCAGTAACCGGTCGCCGTGATCGCGATAGCCGTATCCCAGGAAGAACGACTGAGTGAGGAAGCGCCGGGCGCCGAGCTCCGCCGCGGCGCGGAGCAGGTGGGCGGTGCCGCGCTCGCGCAGGGCGTCGGTGGCATACAGGTGACGGTGCATGAAGGGCACACCGGTAATCGAGGTCGCCTGGTGGATCACCGCGTCGGCCTGCCGACCGTCCAGCGCGGCCAGTAGGTCCTCGGCGTTCATGAGGTCGGCTTGCACCGGCTGCACACCCAGCGCCGCCAGCCGGGCCGCTCCGGCGGCCGACCTCGTCAGAGCGAGTACGTGATGCCCCTCGGCCAGCAGCAGCGGGATCAGGGCGGAGCCGAGTGTGCCGGTCGCGCCGGCCAGCAGAACCCTCATGAGTTCACCCCGGCCCGGACACACAGCTTCCGAATGCGTACCACCAGGGCCGCCAGCGCTACCGCGGAGATCACCAACAGCGTCCACGGGTCGGAGGCGTTGCCGCCCAGTGGCAGGTCGACGGCGTGGTTGACGGCATGGAAGGTATTCGTGAACACGAAACCGGCCAAGACCACAGCCGTTACATCACGCCAGAGCAGAGCGCACAACATCGTCAACCCGATCCCGATCTGGAACACGCCCGCGTCGTGCAGGAAATGTACGTGTTCGGGCCAATTCGCGAAGCGGGCGAAGCTTGCCGGATCCAGCCGGGCCCAGC
Organism: Nocardia sp. X0981; assembly: GCF_977089955.1. Classification (NCBI taxonomy): domain Bacteria; kingdom Bacillati; phylum Actinomycetota; class Actinomycetes; order Mycobacteriales; family Nocardiaceae; genus Nocardia; species Nocardia sp. X0981. Next base: position 3,339,698 of record NZ_OZ372435.1, read on the forward strand.
TTCCGGCGCCGAGCATGGTCGATGCCGCCAGCACCACCACCACCTTGACCATTCCGTCCTCGGACATCTGTCACAGTTCCTTTCCTTGCCTCTGTTCATGAGAGGCACGCGCCCGGCCGAGGCGTGACATGAGTCCGTGTGTTCCGGCGCACATGTCACGTCTGGGCCGGCGAAGTACCTCATATGGACGGAACACGGCATTCGAGAAGATGGATGGGCATCATGGACAACACCTTCGAACAGCACCGGAACCTGCTGTTCACCCTCGCCTACGACATCCTGGGCAGTGTGCACGACGCCGAGGACGTGGTGCAGGAAACCTGGCTCGCCTGGGCCGCTGTGGAGGTCGGCCGCCTCGACCACCCCAGGGCATACCTGGTGCGCATAGCCGTACGGCAGGCACTGGCACGAGCGCGCCGCCTGCGCGCCGCGCGGGAAGACTACGTGGGCCCCTGGCTCCCGGCGCCTCTGCTCACGGGCTCCGACCCCAGTGAAACCACCGCCCGGGCAGAAGAGCTGACCTTCGGCCTGCTGGTGGTGCTGGAAACCCTCTCGCCGTTGGAACGGGCCGCCTTCGTCCTGCGCGAAGGATTCGGCTACGAGCACACCGAGATCGCCCGCATTCTGGAGCGGACCCCTGCGGCGGCCCGGCAGTTGGTGCATCGTGCCCGCGAGCACGTCCAGGCGCGGCGGCCGCGATTTCCCGCGGACTCCGGCCTCGCACGCCGTGCCGCCGAACGCTTTCTGGCCGCCGCGCTCGGTGGCGATCTCGGCGATCTGATGGAAGTCCTCGCCCCCGACGCCGTGCTGTGGACCGACGGCGGCGGTGCGGTGCGCGCAGCCCTGCGCCCGGTGACCGGAGCGGCCAAGGTGGCCCGTCTGCTCGCGACGATCGGCCCCCGCTACGGCCACCTGTCCGCGCGCTGGCTCCCCGGCAACCAGCCCACCGCTCTGCTCCTGGCCGACGGCGAGCTACGCGCGGTACTGGTGTTGGAACTGGACGCTGACACGGCAAGGGCCCGGAACGTCTACGGCATCGTCAATCCCGGCAAGCTCACCCATCTGTCACCGGCTCGGTAGTCGACCATCCCGAGCCTATCGGCTGTTCACAACCGACTCGGGTGGAAGGGCGGGTACCCCCACTCCCGGGCGTTGAGGGTGGGATCGTTGTACCACGGATCACCGTAGTTCTCGTAGGGGTCGCCGAGTGCTTGCAGGCGGGACCGGCCGCGCTCGGTGATTTCTGCTCGGAACACCTCGCTCGAGCCGATTTCCTCTTCCGAGATATCCAGATACCCGGGAATGCCGTTGAACCCGCGGGCGATCCGCTGAATCGCCTCCTCAGCGGGGACTTCCCACGGTTCCCAGGACCGGCCACCGCCGGGAAAGGATCCTGCACGGATATATCCCTTGTCGATGAGCTTGCGAATTTTCTCCAGGACCGCTTGCCTGGAATATTTGGACGGAGTCAGAGTTCGTATGTTCTTCTCGAACTCGGACAGGGGTGCCCAGTCGTCGGAAATTCCATACAGCAGGAAATTATCGAGAACAATATTCATCACTTCGGGCGGGTGTGCCTTCACTACTCGTCCGTTGGGGTGAGTTGCGTTGACTGTGGTGACGATGTTCTTGATGATGGTAGCCGCGTTGGCGTGTCCTCACCCACATCAACGGGGTCGACGACCATGTCTTCGGCACCCTCCAATTCCGATACCGACAGGTCGGCGCGCTGCAGATCCGCACCGTGGAAGACGGCATGCTGGGTGTGGCAGCCGCGACCCTGCACTTTGCGGAGGCCGGCGCCACTCGGCTCTGCCCGGCGGATGTCGGCTTCCGTCAACCATGCCGTATTAGAATGCCTCAGTCGCCGCTGAACCACAGGTAGCCGTGTTCACGGATCGCGAGTTCGGCGGCGCGTTGCAGCGATGAGATGGTCTCTCGTTCGTCTTCGTTTCTCGGTTCGAAATCCTTCAGCTCCTCCAGTAGGAACTTGAGTTGATACGAGTTGAACATGGTATCGGCGTATTTGTGGATACCCTGCATCATCGGCGTCCGGGGATCCCTGAATACCATTTCAGGCAGCGTGGAAGCTGTTGTGCCGGTGATTGTTTCGATCGGCTGGTGTATCTGATTCTGCACTATGACCGCTATTCCCACTGCGCTCCTACTTCACTGGGAACATGTTCACGACTGTTCCCCATCGGTCGGTGATTACTTTGTAGCGGGTTGTCGGTTCTCCACCCGCGTCTTTCGATAGATTGCCGATGACCTGTCCAGCGTCCACCACCCTTTCATAGTTGCCGACTTCGTTGGGGCCATGTGCGGGTACGTCGTCAGCGGCATCGACCAGTTCGTCGAGGTCGGTGCCGTCAGGGAAGGTACTCTTGTCGCTGGTCACTTCAGACCCCCCTGCAGCGTGCTTGCCACGCACGTATGCTTCGGAAACGTCGGTGAGTCCGCCGAGAGGGATCTCTGGGGCTACCGGTAGGTCTTCGTATCGAGTCTCGTTGGTTTGGCCGCCGATCGGTTCGCCATCGATATTGACGCGGCTCAGGATTATGGCGGCGAGGCCGGTGGTGACCTGCTCGAGGTCGGGAAGCGCGTCGAAGGCGGTGATGGCGGTGGCTGCTGCTGCGAGGCCCAGCAGGCTCCAGAGCCGGCTGGCCCGGTAGATACGGCTGATCGTCAGGGCGGCGTCACCGGCGAGCGCGACGACACCGCCGGCGCCGGCTGCCAGGCTACCGCCGACAGTGAGCCAGGAAACAGCGACTGCGGCGGCGATGATGATGCCCGACTCGACGAGGAACGCTGTGGTCTCGCTGCTGATCTGCCGACTGGTTTCGGCGGTGTTCGTGCGGTATTCACCGATGGGTGCGGCCATCACCTGTGCCGCGCCCGCGAGGCTCTCGGCGGCTGTCCTCATGGTGGCGAAGTCGTTGGCAATGCCTTGCCTGGTCTTTGGTTCATCTATGCCGGTGAGCAGGTCGGCGATTGCGGAAATGCGGGCGGCGGCGCCGGTGACGGTCTCGTGGTTGCCGAAGGTTTTCCACACGGTTTCGGCGGTGGCGAGTTTGTCGAGGTCGCCGTTGGGGAGCTTCCCGAACTCGGCGGTCACCTTGTCGAGGAGGCTGTCGAAGAACTCCGCTGCTCCGCCTTCGTGGCCCAGTCCGTTGCCGTTGTCGGCGACCGAGCTGGGTATCTGCACGGAGTGGACGGTGACGTCGGCGACCTGTGGCCGGTCGGGGTTGCTCTTGTTGGCTACGCCGTGGTTGTAGCCGGTGGCGTAGAGGAGGTAGCCGAAGTTGGTGAGGGCGTCGGCGAGGTTGGTGCAGGTCTGCAGGACCGTGCGGGCGCGTTCGTCGTAGGTTTCGCCCCATTGTTTGCAGCCGGGGGCATCACCGGCCATGCCGGCGCATTGGCCCTTGACCGCATCATGGACAGGTTTGTCGGCGGCACGGAGTTCAGCGGCGAGGTCGTGGCATTTCTTGGCGGCGTCGTAGTAGGTCTGCCAGTTCACGTACACGGTGGTCTCACCTGTTGCCGAACATGGTGCGGTTCAACTCGATAGCGCGGGTGTAGCGGTCGTGGGCGGCGCGGGCCGCGTCGCTGATATCGGCCAGGCCGGTGCCGAATTCGCGGGCGCCCACGGCCCAGAGCCGGTGGGCATCGCGGTAGGCGTTCGCGGCCAGGGTTTCCCAGGCGCCGTCGAGGGCGGCGACCTTGTCGTCGATGAGGTCGAGTTGCTCGGTGAGGTAGCCGGCCAGGTTGGACAGGCGGGTGACCAGTTGCTCGAGGCGTTCGAGGTCGACGGTGAATTCGGGGTTGTTCACAGGTTCAGGCTCGGGAACTGCTGGGAGGTGGTTTCATCGGTGGTTTCGTAGCTGCCGGCCTGCACGCCGAGTTCGGCGGCCATACCTTCGAGAGCCTGCAGGATTTTGATGCCGCCGTCGCGGAGTTCGGTCCAGCCGCCGCTGAACTCGTCGGAAGCGTCGCCGCGCCACCCGTCGCCGAGTACGGCGTCGACTTCGCTACTGGCCGAGTCGAGGCCCGATCGCAGGTTCCGAGCGATATCGGCTACGAACTGTCCCACCGCCCGGACTTCATCGGGTACCACCGTGATGTCGGCGGGCTGGTTCGGATTTCCCCCGGAATCGACCATGCCCGGAAGATTACCAGCGCCGTCCGCCGCACCCCACCAGTTCACGGCTGAGCCACCTGGGCGGCTCGAAAGCACGGCCATGCTCAGCCTTTATGTGTGCTTCCGGCTTTCGCGCACCACCACGGTCCCCAGCGTGTCGTACTCCACGCGCTCGAACGTGGCGAAGCCCAGCTCGTTCAGTGCTTTCAGCGCGGCGTGCGAGTTGTAGTTGGTGGTCTCGCCGGACCTACTCGGCATCCCGGTGGCCAGTCCGATGAGCTGGGTCGGCGGCCAGAGAGCGTTGTTGACGAACACGGCATAGGTCTGCGGTGTTCCCGGGGTCTGGTCGCGGGTGGCGAGGAAGATCTGTTCATCACTGATTTCCACCGAATTGCCGTTCATCGTGATCGTTGTGGTCGAGCAAGCCATGTGCCGAGATCCTGCCACAGGATCGGCAGGGCCGAATCCGACATCGGTGATCGGACCACGGCCGGGCGACCGGGTGCTGATGAGAAGCGGTTCTCGGCGGCTATGCGCGGCGCCACTCGTCGATCGACGACCAGATCGTGGTATGGGGTGCGTCGAATTCTGCGAGGTCGCCCTTCTCCGAGATCCGTTCGATCAGCTTCTCGATTCGAGTGGTGAGTTCGGCGGAGCCGGTTGTCCGTGCATGACAACGCAGCAGAGCCGTCAACAAGTCGCCTGGGTAGAAGTCGCCTCCGGCGAGCGGATCGGCATCGAGGAGGTCCAGGACCACCGGAGTCAGTACGTCGACGCCCACTCTTTGCGACAAGAGGATCCGGAAGTTTTCGACGGTGAGGTCCGTCAACGGGACATCTCTCAGCTCGTGCACGGTCTTCATGAGCCGAGTCGCATCCGGACCCGGCGCGTGCCAGGCTTTGCCTTCGATCTGCGTAAGTGACCGCGGATCGCGATTCCGCACTCGCTTCCCCTTTCTGAAGTATCGGTCGGCATCATCGCTTGCGGCGCGGGCCATGGCTGTGACCGGGCCGGTGCTCGGCGTTCGACCGCACAACCATCGGTAAGCCTCCGGCGATCCGGCCGGCGGAGGTCCTCGAGTGTGGTCTTGCCGGCTGCACGCTCCGGCCTCTGACGGACAACCGGCCAGGTGACCGCCTTCCGAAACAGCTTGGCCACCCTACTCATGTGGCTTCGAGGACCGACCCCGGCCGGTGATACCGAGCGCTGCACGACGGCGTTCGAGGAACGTCTCGTACGATCCGGAGAAAGCGTTGGTGACGGATTCTCAATAATGGCAGGATCTTTCGCCGAATGTCGGTGTCCCTTGCTAACTTGTCGCGTTCTGATCCGACAAGGCGACGAGGCGAACCATGGCAATCGGGAACAACATCGGTTTCGAACGGTCCGAGGAGGTGCAGTCCGCGCCGGTGCTGTGGAGTTTTCGTTCCGGCGCCGCCGCTTCCGGCGTCGTCGTGGACGAACGGGGCTGCTGGGTGGGCACCGAGAGTGGTGACGTGTTCATCTTGACCCCGGAGGGCGTGGTCACCGGCCGATTCCGACTGCCGAGCGCGGTCGAACACATGGTGGCCGACGGCTTCTGGATCTACGCCGCGTGCGCCGACAACCAGGTCTACGACCTGTCGGGCACGGTGCCGAGAGTCGCCTACGACATACCGGCCGAAATCGACATCTGCTCGCTCGACATCCATGAAGGCCGCCTCTGTGTCACCGACCGGCACGGTGTCATCACCGCGATCGATTGGAACGGGGAATTGCTGTGGAGTACTCCCGTCGAGGAGGGCGGAGTGATCCAGATCGACTCGCATGCCGTCTACCACGGGCATTCCGCCGGTGTCACCGGATACGACCTGGAAGCCGGATACCGCGTGTGTCATGAGGACACCGATGGCGCGGTCCTGTCTGCCTGCCAGGACTCGGAGGCGTTCTACGCCGGTACCGACGACAACTGTGTCGAGGTGGTCGGCAAGAACGAATGGGCGGGAATCGGCTACCTGTGCGGTGCGCCGGTACAGTCCTGCGCCACCTCCCCTGACGGCCGCGTCTTCGCCGGGGACGACTGTTCCTCGGTGTACTGCTGGGACATGTCGCGATGCGGTGCGTGGAAATGGGCCACCGGCTGCGGATCGGCCTCTGCCATGCGGTACCACGACGACAAGCTGTACCTGGTCACCACCACCGGAACCCTCACCTGTCTCGATGTCGGCGACGCCGCCTTCCGCGCCGCCGAGCAGGGTGTGCTGCCCGAAACAGTGTCGGTGACGGCTCCGGAGATCTCCGCCGTGGTGCCCGGCGCCACCGTCGAGGTCACCTCCGACGCCGGGAGCGGCGTTGTCGTCGAATGCGTGCTGCGCAACGGCGAGCAGTGCGTGCTCCCCGTCTCCCCTGATCGCGTGTTGCCCTTGGAGGTTCAGTTCCCCAAGGATCTGTGGCGCTGCGGTGCCCGCTATGTGGTCGATGACGTGGACGAGCCCGAGCGCGGCTTCTTCTACCGAGTCCGCGGCGACATTCGACAGCTGATCTGACTTCCGGCCGGACCACACCGACCGCACATCACCTGCCACGTAACCAGTGGCTCGTGCCCGGCGAGCCCGAATACCGGATGGCGTAGACCATGGAAATGGCTGCTGAGGTGGACGTCCGGTCGGCCGGTCACGGGGCGGCGTGTACGGGGGAGTACCCTCGCAAATTCTCGGCGTGGAAATACTCGGACACGGTGGTGAATCCGTGCGGTAAGCAGTGCCGAGGCGGGGCAGGATCGCGAGTGGGCTGGGAGGCCGGGGTGAGTGGGACGGAATGGGAGATGTTCTGCTCGGAGGTGTTCGCCATCGCCGAGCGTTACGCCATCCATACGTATTCGAATCCCGGCACCCTGCTGCTCTCCGGCGGATCCTCCTCTATGGAAGACCAAGCGCGCGGGGCCAACCCACATATCATGCTGGTGGATATGGGCGACGCCTCGGTGCGCATCGAAACGGGCTGGTGCGTCCGTGCCATCGCCGACTACGAAATCCAGTTCGAGGACAAGCCGTCCCAGGCGGCCGCGGCGGTCGAGGCGATCATTCTCGGGGGCGCCGAAGAGTATGTGCTCACCGATGACGACGACCGGTGGGTGGCGTTCGGGTGGTGTATTCGGGGCAAGGATTTCCTGATGTCGCAATCCCCGCACATCACTTCGGGGCGAAAGGCGGTTCGTCGGCTCCTGCCGTGGCGGTCGGCGTGACCATGCGGCCAGGAACTCGACCGAGCCGCCCACCTGCCGTCGGTCCACCGTGATTCTGCACTTGATCTCCCTTTCCAAAGCATCGGCTGGCATCACCGACCCGCGGCGCCGGCCGTGGCCGCGACCGGACCGGTCTCGGGATCGGATCGGACAGCACCGCCCAGCGGCGTTCGACCGACCGCACAACCACCGGTGGGCCTCCGGCGATCTGTTCGGCGGAGGCCTTGCGGGTGGTCTGGTCGGCCGGAAGCGGTCAGCTCACGGCGACGAATATCTTGTCGGCGAACATTGTGGGTTCAACGGCAAGAGTGCCCTGGGTCGCGGATGCGGTCGGCGAGACGAGGCCACATCGGGTCAGCTCCGCTACCAGTTGACCTATCTGGGGGACTATGCCGAAGGTCGGACGTAAGCCCTGGGAGCGATCAACTGCGGACCTACACGATCCGGGACGGCCTCCCGCGGAGTGGCGAACAAGTGACGGGATCTGGTAATGCCGATTCGACTCGAACTCGGCATCGAGGTCGAGGGAGCCTGGCTCGACTACGAACGCAGCCGATTCATCTCGGTGAGCCGGAAGCAGATGCTTCGAACATTCAATAGAGGTCGGGGCGGAAAAGGGCTTTGGCGCCGTCGCGAGTGTAGAGCTTGCGTTGCAGGTGCCGCAGGATCACGAGCGCTTCGTCGTCTCGCATCGGGCTGACGAGCTGGAATTCGACTCCTGCGCCGAGCAGGTCGCTGCCGAAGGCCAGCTCGCTGAGAAACAGCACTCGTGCGGTGTCGAGGTCATTGAGGGTAGCCCCCTGAGCGACCGCGTGGCGGAGTCTGCCGACTTCGGCGTCGAAGAGGTCCCGGTCGTCGAATCCGAATGCGCGCACGGGTATCGGCGCGCTGGTCGATACGCCGGTGTAGCTCGCCAGCGCCGAGTCCAGGAATTCGCGTTCCCGCGGGGTCAGCGCGGCCATATCGAAACCCATCGGTGTTCTCCTGAGGTGTGTGCAGTGTCAGCGAGTCGGTCCGGGGCCCGGCTTGCCGGGGTAGGTACCCCCGAGGCCGCCGGGCGGTGTGGGAGGCCCGAGCGATGGATCCTCGACCTGGTTGGTGAGGCGTATGAATTCCCCCAGCGGGTCCTTGGGGCGGTATACGGTTCCGTGATCTGTGGTGATCGGGTCGACGATAACGATGTATCCGACTCGTCCTCCGCCGGTTTGCAGCCCGATCGTAGGCGGGGACCGATCCTGATGCGAGCCGAAACAGACTGTGGTGGAGATAGACAAGTGCGTAATGCGGGCGGCGACGAGGGGCAACGCGATCAACAGTCTGCTGGGCACGCGCTCACGCTCGCCGGTCGTCGATGCAGATCTGTTCGAGTGTGGCGGCCGGAACGTGCCGATCATCCAGATCCGGTAGTTTCAATCCTTCGATCAGCGGTTCGTAGCCCATGACGAGGCTGTCCGGAACTACGGCATCACGCAGGCCATCTCAGCCCAATTCCTGTCCGAGTTCGGAGAGTCCGTCGGCGGCGGCGCGGCCGGATTCCTCGAGCCTGCGTGAGTAGGTGCGCAGGTCGTCGAATCCGACGCGCCGATGGGTTCCCATCAGCCTGAAGGGGATCTCCCCTGCTTCCAGGAGGCCTACCAGGTACGGCCGCGACACGTTGAGCATGTCGGCGGCCTGCTGCGTGGTCGGTTCCGTGCCGGAGGGCACGATGGTCACACTGCGGCCGCTCGCCGCTTCCACCAGTACGAAAGCCAGCAGATCGACGACGGCTCGCGGCACGAGCAGGGCATCGTCGCTGCCGACTTCCCGGCCGACGGCGATCACTTCCTCGTCGGGATGCCGGGTGAGGTAGTCCCGGATGCGGCGCATCGCTCGCGCCGCGAGTTGGGCATCGACCGCTCCGGGCTCGATCCGTTTCGCCGGATGGACACCTGTCTCACAGACGGTGATCACGCAAGGTGGCTCATTGTTTGTCCCGGCGTTCGGGCAGTGTCACCGCCAGGATCAGGACGGTCAGTGGCAGACCGATTGCGACGGCGTATCCCAGTGTGATCACTGTGGGTGCCTCGTCTGCTCGGTGAGCGCCGACCCCAGGGGATATTCCTGTGTTCCGGTGATCAGGTCGGCGGCTCGGGTGACCACCCACCACGGGCTGTCGGGTTCCAGCGTGTCGAGGTGGGGGAGCACGACCGCGTCCGCGGCGTGTTCGAGGGCGTACTGCACAGCGATCAGCGCGGCCAAGACGGCGACGGCGTCGGTGTGGACGGTGTAGACGATCTTCAGCCGGTGCTTCCGCGTCAGCGCTTCGAATGCGGCCGGGTCGTGGTCGCTGTGCAGCAGGGCGATCGCGCGTGCCGGTCCGTCCGGTTCCGTCACAGCGCCTGTCCTTCCGCGTAGCGGCGTGTCGTGACCGAGAGGTGTGCCCTCCGGACCGCGGTCACTGCGGGACCTCGATGTACTGGGCCGCGAGCCGGAATCGGGGGCAGCGGTGTCCGGCGTGGTCGGCCATCACGTGGATGGCGTGCGCTCGTCCACGGATGGGGTCGGTGCTCTTGCAGGCTGCCGGGTAGTCGAGATGGCGCAGGCCCGCGGCGACGCGCTCGAGGAGGTCGCGGTTGCGGGTGTGCCAGAGCCGTATGGTGGCCGCCATCGACTGGTTGTGCGTGCGCCTGGTGGGGAGTTTCGGTAGTTCCTGACGCATGTAACCGTCGACCGGGGCGATATCGGCCGGGGGCTGGTCCACGCCGATCGGCTCGCGGGCGCCGGCTTCGGCTGCGGGTATGGGCATAACGGTCGGCTCCGGGTTCTGTCGGGGCGAAAGTCGAGCGTGCGCCTCTGTGGATTGCGGTAATGATTGCTTCCAGCATTGCCGGGTTCTTGCGCCGGAAGGACACACTGAACCCGTACCGAGTACGTACTCTGGCGGTACTACAGCGGAGGGGAGAACGCCGAGAGATGACGATTATCAAGTGGACCGGGCTCGAGGTCGCCGCACTGCGTACAGCGTTGCGGGATACGCAGGTTCAGTTCGCCGACCGGATCGGATGCTCTCTGGAAGCGGTCGGCAAATGGGAGCGCAGAGGTGCCGAGATCACCCTGGGTGCGAAGTACTCCGAGTGTATGGACACCACCCGCAGGAGGCTCGACGAGGAGCAGCGGGCGCGCTTCGACGCAGCGCTTCACCAGGACCAGCGAACGGCGTCCGCTAACGTATCCCCGCAATCTGCCGGAGTTCCGAACGGTTGCTCGCGGTCACCTACGGTGATGATCCGGCCGAGCGGCGACGGGGTCTCGGATAGTTCGCGCAGCGACTCACACGATGACAAGATCTCTACTCTGCGGCGGATGCTTATGGGATGCATCCCCGATGCGCCGCCAGTCGATGAGTCCGAGATGATGGCTGCGGTAGCGGACACCTGGCATCTGTTCTTTTCGGCCCGGCTGGGTGAAATGGAGCGGACGCTTCCTGCTGTGTTGGCGGGAGTGTACAACGCTGCCGAGGAGGTAACCGGAGAAAAGCGCCGGCGGGTACATATTCTGCTTGCGCAACTATTACACGCCTCCTCCAATCTTCTTGGCTACGTGGCGCATGCGGACTTGGCGGCCCTCGCACTTGTCCGTGCGGATGCACTAACCGCAGAAAGCGGAGACGAGCTGACACGGGCTGCGATCAAAGGATCACAATCGTGGCTCCTGGCAAAAAGCGGGCTGTATGATGATGCAGCCGCGTATGCCGAGGAGGCTGCCGTTGGCATCGAACCGCGATTGTCCACTGCCACACCGCGCCATATCGCAATATGGGGAGAGCTCTTATGCTATGCGGCATTTGCGGCTTCTCGAACGGGAGACCACCGCGAGGCGAGAAGGCTCCTTCGTTTATGTGAATCTGCTGGGACGCAGCTGGAAGACAACTATCGCAGGAGGCCTGAGCCGTCCAATGTATTCGGTCGCACCTCAGCCGCTAGTTTCGGTGTCATCAACGAGGTTTCGGCGAATCGGCCGCGTGAAGCTCTGAAGCTTGCCGGTATCGTCACCAGCGGTGGCAGCGGTATGCCGCCCACGCTGCAGAGCCGCCGGCTCGTCAACGTCGCTCATGCTCAGATCGGCAGCCGAGACGATGCAGGGGCCGTGGCTACGCTTCGTCGAGCTTGCTCGATGGCCCCAGAATTTGTAGGCCATATATCTCTGGCCCACGAGCTGGCCAATGAACTCATGAATCGTCGAAGTTGGATCCAGGCGAATGAACTCTTCGGCGTGGCCGACCATCTCGGTTATCCGTATGAACTTCAGGAATACGACCTTGATCGTTAACCCGGCTGCATTTACCATCTTGTGTTTCGGTGATTCAAACACCTTTGGCCAGCCTTCGGGGGAGCGCGGCCGATGGCCAGTGGACGTGCGCTGGACCGGGCGGCTGCAGCAAATATTGGGTAACGGGTACGCCATAATCGAGGAAGGCCTCGGCGGCCGTACCACCGACCTCGACGACCCGGATCGTGATGATCGTAATGGCCGTAAGTACTTCCAACCATGTCTACGCAGCCACTCGCCCTTGGACATGGTGGTGATCATGCTGGGTAACAACGATCTCAAAACCAAGTTCGGTCGAGAAGCAGACGCCGTCGCTACCGCGCTCGAGGGTTATATCGACAATATCGAGCGCACTGCTTGGACCCGCACTGGTGGAGTACCGGCGGTACTGCTGGTCAGTCCGATTCATCTCGATGCCAGCCAGCCTGCGTTTGCCGCGCAAAGCTCTGAATACGACGTTGACTCCGCGCGCAAGTCACGCGAACTCGCTGCGGCAATAGGCCGTGTTGCTTACAAGCGCCGCGCTCTGTTCGCAGACGCGGCAACTGTCGCCTGTGCGGGAGTCGATGGTGCGCATCTGAGCCGTGGTTCACACGAACCGCTTGCAAGGCTGATTGCTCGAGAGGTAGACCGCAATGGGGCTGTTGCACGGTCAGGTGACACCGTCACCTGACCGTGCAACAGCCCCGCATGCGGAATTACGTTTCATCGTTTTCAGCTCGCGGGGATCGCCCGGAACTACCGGCAGGCCGCGATCCCGGCGGGGGAGAGCCTGCCGAGCCGGGTTCCGGTCGCTTCCGCGAGCGCTGCCAGGTCGTGGGCGCCGACCCGGCCGGCGAGGGCGAGGGCGATATCGGCGGCCGCGGCGGCGTCGGCTCCGGCCTGATGATGGGTGGTCAGGCGGACGCCGAGGGCGCTGCTCACATCCGGCAGCCGGTGCCGGGGAAGGTGCGGCAGATGCTGTTGGGCCCAGCGGTGGGTGCAACCGTAGGTCCAGGTCGGCACCGGTATCCCGCTGTGGCCGCAGGCTTGGGTCACCGCGTTCATATCGAAGGCCGCGTTGTGCGCGACGACGGGGAGTCCGTCGATCACCCTGAGCGCCGCGTCCAGCTGCTGGGCGAAGCTCGGCTGCCCGGCCACCATGGCGGCGGTGATGCCGTGGATTCCGGTATTGCGGGGATGGAAGCTGTGCACCGGCTCGGGTGGGCGGCAGAGCCACGAGTGGGTACCCACCCGGCGGCCGTTGCGCACGATCGCGATACCGATCGCGCAGATGCTGCCGTACTTGGGGTTGGCGGTTTCGACGTCGAAGGCGGCGAAGTTCAGTGTGCTGGTCACCGGACTGCTTTCAGTGGGAGGGGGCGGGGGAGTTCCCCGCCGAGCGGAATGAGGGGTTTACGGGAGAGGCGGAGCTTCTCGAACTCGGCCCAGCTGTCGGCGAGTCCGGCGTAACCGCGGGCCAGTCGCAGCAGCGTGGCGATGGGTTCCGGGGTTGTTTCCGGTATCCGTGCCGTGCCGGGGTGCTCGATAGGGGGCCAGCGGGGCGAGATCAGCCGGTGCCGGGTGGCTGCCCGGTGTTCGGAGAACCGCCGATCCGCTTCGGTAACGAAGTCTTCGACGGCGCGCACGGTGGCGTCGGTATCCACGATCAGGGCGGGCGTGACGTAGTCGGGCACAGCTGTATCCGCGCTCGCGACGGCCACCGGGTGGCCGTGGACGAGGCCCCGGATGTCGGTCACCCGCTCGTCGTCGAGCAGCCATGCGCCGGTCAGCCGGGAGAGGCCGAGGCCGGAACCGGTGTGCACGTGCCAGATCCCGAGCCGGTCGTCGCAGCGGCCGAGTACCGCCAGTGTGGTGTCCAGCGGTTCGGCGGTCATCTCAGCTCACCGCGACCCGGACGCCACCGGAGAACATCGAATCGTGGAACTCCAGTGCTGCTGCCCGGGTGCCGACGGGGACGTCGAAGGCGAGGATCACCGAGAACTTGTTGCCGGGGTTGATATCGGTGTAGACGTCGTCGTTCAGGTAGATCTCCGCCTCGGTGTCGTTGGTGAACTCGCGGCCCTGGGCGTCGATGAGTTTCTGGTTGCTGCCGATGTAGGACTGCGGCTGGTCGCTGGTGTTGGTGACGTCGATGTGCACGAGGACGAACTCGCCCTGCGCGGCTTTGCTGAGGAAGTCGCCGCCCACCGATTTCACCGGCGGGTCCACCTGGGTGATGACGAACGCGAACTTGCCGTCGCGCACCTCCGATCCGGCGGGCGCGATCTCCTCACCGCCGTCCGGTGCGGATCCGGCGACGACGCTGGTGCCGCTCGGGGTGTCCGCGTTGTCGGCGCTGGTGGCGATGATGCCGGCGCAGCCACCGCAGAGCAGGACGAAGAAGCCGAGAACGCCGAGGACGACCCAGAGGGCGGTGCGGCTCTTGCGCGGCGGCTGCGGGTAGGGGAGAGGGTACTGGGGGGTGGTCATCGGACCGGGCTCCTCGATTCGGAATGATTCGGGCGTGCGTGTTCCGCCCCGGCGGCGCATGCCGTGGGGCCGGATGTTCGCGGTTGAAGGAGCCGGGCCGCTTGGGTCGCGGCCCGGCGGGGGCGGTCAGGAGATTCCGTCGAAGCTGCCGGTGGCCATCAGTCCCAGCAGGTGCAGCGGGATCTCGCCGTAGGGCACTACCGAGAGCCGGTACCGACCGTTGTTCAGCCGGTCGCACAGCACCACTGCGCCGGTGACCGGGCCGTAGGCGGCTTTGTCGGCGTTACAGGCCCATTCGGCGTCGTAGCCGGAGTAGTGCCGGAGGTGGGTTGCGGCACTGGCCGTTCCGGCGCCGAGCCCGACGGTGAGCGCGGTGGCCGCACCGGCGGCGAGGATGGAAGCGGTGATACGGGTGCGTATGGACACGCGGTCTCCTGGATTCAGGCCACCGGCTCGGGGCCGGTGGCGGGATTGCTGTCGTTGCGGGCCTGGCTGGTGAGATGCCAGCCCGCGCATTCCGGGCATCGGTAGGCCCGCTGCTCCCGTCGTCTGGGGTTGTCGTGGTCGATGCCGGCCAGGACGAGCTCGGCGGTTTCCGGGTCGAAGTAGCGGATCTTCCCGGTGGCCGCGCACCTGCTGCGCCGGGGGAGCGACGGCAGGGAACGGAGGTCGTCGCCGTGCCGTAACCGCAGCGGCCGGTGGCCGCGGGCGGCGAGGCGGCGCCGGTAGCCCTTGTCGCGGCGGTGGTCGAGGAGGTGATCGCGGTGCTCGGGCATGGCGTTACTCCTTGCGAAACAAAGGGATTCGGAGTTGAAGGCCGGCGTTCCGGTCTGTGGTCGCCGTGTGTCGAGAACGTTAGACGGCATCTGATCGGAGCACAAGTGAAAACATTGTCAATCGTCAAACTGTCGGTTGACGAGGATTCTCCGACAACCTAGGTTGTTGTTTGACGAAAGGAGGCGTATGCCCGACACCGCCCCACTGGTCACCGCCGCGGAGATATCCCGGCTGGCCGGTGTCACCCGAGCGACCGTCAGCAACTGGCGGCGGCGGCATCCCGGCTTCCCGTCTCCAGCGGGTGGGAGCGAAGCGAGGCCGGTGTTCCACCTTGCCGAGGTGCGGCAATGGCTGCGCGAGCACGGGGTGGAATCCGCGGAATCGCCGCTGCAGGAATTGCGCACGGTGCTACGTGCCCAGGTGGCGCCGCAGGAGATTCCGCCACTGTTGGCGGCGCTTGCCCCCGGAGCTGTCGATCCGGCGGCCGGCGCGGACGAATCCGCGGTGCTGCGCACGGTGCGCGCCGCTGTGGCCGATGCCGGCCTGCGGCCGACGATCGAGGCGTTGGCCGAGCGCGGCCTGGAGGAGAGCCCGACCACCGGCGTGTACGTCACCCCGGACGACATCGCCGACCTGATGGCCGGACTCGCCCGCGCCACCGGGGCGGTCGTCGACACGGTGCTGGATCCGGCGTGTGGCAGCGGAGCGCTGCTCGCCGCGGCGGCCCGGGCCGGTGCTCACGAATGCTTCGGGCAGGACATCCTGCCCGTGCAGGCGCAACGCACCGCGCTCAACGTCCCGCTGGATGTTCCCGGCGTCTCGGTGGCCGCTCATGTGGGCGACAGCCTCCTCGCCGACGCCTTCCCGGGGCTCGAAGTGTCGGCCGTACTGTGCAATCCGCCCTACCTGCAACGAGAGTGGGGGGCCGACGAACTGGCCCTCGACCCGCGCTGGGCCTACGGGGTGCCGCCGCGTGGTGAATCGGAACTGGCGTGGGTGCAGCACGCCCTCGCGCATCTACGGCCCGGTGGTGTCGCGGTACTGCTGCTGCCGCCCGGTGTGGCGTTCCGGGGCCCCGGCCGCCGGATCCGGAGCGAACTATTGCGCCGGGGGGCGCTACGCGCCGTGATCGGGCTGCCGGTCGGCGTCGCGCCGCCACGCCATCTGGGGTTGCAGCTGTGGGTGCTGCGGAACCCACCCTCCGGGGCCGGCGGCACCGACGAGGTGTTGTTCGTGGATACGTCCTGGCTCGTTCCGGCGGCGGGCCGAGGAGCCCGGAGCGTGTCGCCGGAAGTGAGCGAAGCGATTCTCGCGGCGTGGCGGGCATTCGACGGTAGCGATTTGAGCACACCGTCCGATGTAGCGGCTGTGGTGCGTGTGATGGACGTCCTGGGCGAGGATGTCGACTTGACTCCGGGGCGATATGTCAGCGCCGCGGTGGACGCCGACCGTACCGCCGATGCCGTGAGCAGTGAGGCGCGGGCACTGGAGGCTGCCGTCGACGATCTCTGCGACACCTTCGACGACCTGCCCGAATTCCGCGGCGTCGAGGAACCCGGCTGGCGCACCGCGACCGTCGCCGACCTCGCCAAGGGCGGCGCCTTGGAGATCCGCCTGCCCCGGCCACGCCGCGACGAGGAGCCGTCCGCGTTCGAACGATACGCCGACCGGGCCGTCCTCACCGCCCGTGATCTCCTTGCCGGTACCGGGCCCTCCGGCGTGCTGGAAACCGACGGACCAGGTTTCCCGGTGCTCATCGAACCCGGCGATGTCGTGATGCCGCTGCTGCGCGGTATCCGCGACGAACATCCCGGCGCCCGCGTCGCGGGCAGCGATGAGGCGGGCGCACTGCTCGGCGCGAATGTTTTCCTGCTGCGCCCCACCCCGGGCCGTCTCGACCCGTGGTTCCTCGCCGGTTTCACCGCGAGCCCCGAGAACACCGCCGCCACCCTCGGCGCGACCACGATCCGGGTGGTCCCCAACCGGCTCCGCATCCCCCTGCTCCCGCTGGAACAGCAGCAGCACTACGGTGCGCTGTTCCGGCGGCTACACCGATTACGCACGGCCGCCCGCCGCGCCGACCGTTCGGCAGCGCGGCTGACCGGCCTGATGCGCACCGGTCTCACCGCCGGTGCCCTCGAACCGCACGACCCGCCCGCCGACGCCGCGCGGACCACCGCACCGGAAGGTAGGAAGTGAACACCGATAAGCACACCGAACTGGCCAACCACGCCTGGTCGGTCGCCGACCTGCTGCGTGGCGATTACAAACAGTCCGACTACGGCAAGGTGATCCTGCCGTTCACGGTGCTGCGCCGGTTGGAGTGCGTGCTGGAACCGACCCGCGACAAGGTCGCGGCGAAGGCGGCGGAACTGGAGGGGGTCGATATCGACCTCGACCCGTTCCTGCGCGACGCCGCCGGCACCGAGTTCTACAACGCCACCGACCTCACCCTCAAAAAGGTGCTCGGCGATCCCTCGCACGTGATGAAGAACCTCCTCACCTACATCGGCGGCTTCTCCCCGAACGCCCGCGAGGTGCTGGAGAAGTACGAATTCGCCCAGCAGGTGAAACGGTTGGACAGCGCGGATCTGCTGTACAAGGTGGTGGGCAAGTTCGCCGACCTGGACCTGCATCCCGAGCGGGTCTCCAACCACAACATGGGCTACGTGTTCGAGGAACTGATCCGGCGCTTCGCCGAACAGTCCAACGAAACCGCCGGTGAACACTTCACCCCGCGCGAGGTGATCGAGCTGATGGTGAACCTGCTCATCGCCCCCGACGAGGAACTGATCGGGCGGCCCGGTGTCACCCGCCGCGTCCTCGACCCGGCCTGCGGCACCGGCGGCATGCTGAGCTCGGCCGAGGAACACATCAAAAGCCTCAACCCGCAGGCGCGGGTGGAGGTGTACGGGCAGGAACTCAACCCGGAATCGTGGGCGATCTGCCGGTCCGACCTGATGATCAAGGGGCAGAACCCCGACAATATCGCCTTCGGCAACTCCTTCAGCGACCCCGGGCACAAGGACATCCGCGCCGACTACCTGCTCGCCAACCCGCCGTTCGGGGTGGAGTGGAAGAAGGTCAAGGAACAGGTCGAATGGGAGCACAAGCACCTCGGTGACGCCGGGCGCTTCGGTGCCGGCCTGCCCCGGATCAACGACGGCTCCCTGCTGTTCCTGCAGCATATGATCAGCAAGATGAAACCGGCTTCCTCCGGAGGGAGCCGGGTCGCCATCGTCTTCAACGGGTCGCCGCTGTTTACTGGCGCCGCGGAATCCGGGGAGTCGAATATCCGCCGCTGGATCATCGAAAACGACTGGCTGGAAGCAGTTGTCGCACTGCCGGACCAACTGTTCTACAACACCGGTATCTCCACCTACTTCTGGATTCTCACCAACCGGAAGTCGCCGGAGCAGCAGGGCAAGGTGGTCCTGCTCGATGCCCGCGACTACTGGCAGAAGATGCGGAAATCGCTGGGTGACAAGCGCAAGATGATCTCCCCGGAGCAGATCGCGGAGGTCACCCGCATCTACCGCGACGCTCTCGATATCGCCGCCGACCCGGACCATCCGAAACACGACAAGGTGAAGGTATTCGTCAACAGCGACTTCGGTTACCGGCGCATCACCGTCGAACGGCCGCTGCGGTTGCGCTTCGAGTTGACGGAGGAAGCGTTGGGCAAACTCGCCTCGGCCGCGCCGGTCCGCAAGGCATACTCCGATACCGACGACTTCCGGAAGCTGCTCCAGCCGCTGATCGGCTCGGTGTGGCAGGCGAAGACGGACGCCATCACGGCATTGAAGGACGCGGTGGTCGGCGCTGGCGAACCCTGGCTCACCGGGGCACCGTTCGCCAAACTGCTGCGCGACGCGCTCGGTGTGCGCGACCCGAAAGGCGAACTGCAGCAGGTCAAAGGGGAGCCGGAACCCGACCCGGAACTCCGCGACTACGAAAATGTTCCACTGGACGAGGACATCGAGGAATACCTCGCTCGTGAGGTGTTGCCCCATGTGCCGGACGCGTGGATCGATCACAGCAAGACGAAGGTCGGATACGAGATTCCATTTACTCGCCACTTCTACGTATACCAACCGCCGCGCCCATTGGCGGAGATCGACGCTGAACTGAAGGCGCTGGAGGCGGAGATACAGGAGCTGTTGGGGGAGGTCACGCAATGAGCCTTGCCTGGCAAGTCAAATCCGAGACGGCCGGTGTGGGTGTGCCCGCAGGGTGGGAAGTGCGGAGAGTGCGCGACCTTGTCAGCGCGAGGAACGGGCACCCTTTTCCGTCGGACGCGTTCGGCCCTTCCGGTGATCTGCCCTTGGTGAGGATCAGGGATCTCGGTGCTCGGGAGTTCGAAACCTACGTAAGCGGTGATGTGCCGCAGTCGGCCTTGCTCCAGAATGGCGACGTCGTCATCGGAATGGACGGCGATTTCAACTTGCAGGTCTGGGATCGCGGCCCCGCGGCGCTCAATCAGCGTATGTGCGCGCTGCGCCCCGAACCGGATGTGGACATACGTTTCGTGGCATACGCATTGCCGGAAGCGCTCGAGATCATCAACGATCTGACATTCTCGACCACCGTCAAGCATCTCTCTACGAGCGATGTCCTCGGCGAGAGAATCGCGGTTCCCGATCTGGAGGGGCAGCGCCGCATCGCCGACTTCCTCGACACCGAGACCACCCGAATCGATCAGCTCGTATCCGCATCGGTTCGGCTCGAAACGAAATTGATGGAGCGCCGTCGAGCGCAAGTGCTATCAGCGGTTTCCGGTGCGGAATTCCCCGATCGCAAAGAGTCGAATCTTCCTTGGACAGAAAGTCTTCCCTCGCATTGGCCAGAAGTTCGCCTGGGTCTGCTGGCGAGGATGGGCAGCGGACATACCCCCAGCCGGTCGAGGCCGGAGTGGTGGACCGACTGCACCATTCCATGGATCACAACCGGTGAAGTTCAGCAGATCCGCGACGATCGCCGGGAGGACTTGGTAGACACCCGTGAGATGATCAGCCAGGTAGGTCTGCAGAACTCGGCGGCCGAGCTCCACCCCAAGGGCACTGTGGTGCTGTGCCGGACCGCGTCTGCCGGCTACTCGGCGGTGATGGGACGAGATATGGCGACCAGCCAAGACTTCGTCACTTGGACCTGCGGTCCTCTGCTGGACCCGTATTTCCTCCTGTGGTGTTTACGGGCGATGCGGCCCGATCTTCTCGGCCGGTTGGCTATGGGCTCTACACACAAGACGATCTATGTTCCGGACCTGCAGGCCTTGAAAATCCCTTTGCCTGAAATTGCGGAGCAACGTGCACTCGTCGAGAACATTCGCGCCGCGAACGCGGTAGTCGACAACCTTGTCGACAAGGTCGAGAGGCAGGTAGCGCTCCTGTCCGAGCGTCGCCGAGCCCTCATCACCGCCGCCGTAACCGGCCAGTTCGACGTCTCCACCGCTTCAGGCAGAAACACCACCCAGGGGGTATAGCTCCGATGAGCCCGGTCCACCACGAACTCACCTTCGGCGACGCCATTGTCGCCGCCATGCTGGAATCCGGTTGGCGCGCGGGCAACCCGCACGAGTATCGCGCGGAGCTGGGGGTGGACGCGGGCGAGTTGTTCGAGTTCATCGGCGCCACGCAGCGGGAGGAATGGGAGGAGCTGCGCTCCTATTACGGCAATGATCCCGATGACGCCCAGCGCGGCTTCCTGAAGGTGCTCGACCAGCAGTTGGGCGCCAAGGGCCTGATCGAGGTGCTGCGGTCGGGGGTGAAGGATCACGGAGTCAAGATCCGGCTCGCGTACTTCAAGCCCAACCTCGTCACCTCCGACGCCGCCCTCGACGCCTACCGCGCCAATCGTCTCACCGTCGTCCGCGAACTGCCCTATGCCACCAAGCTCGCCGACAAGGGCAACCGCCTCGATCTCGCTCTGCTGTTGAACGGCATCCCTGTCGCCACCGCCGAGCTGAAGAATCCCCTCACCGGCCAGACCGTGGAGGACGCCAAGAAGCAGTACCGCGAGGAGCGCGACCCCAGCGAGCTGATCTTCCGGCAGCGGGTGGTCGCGAACTTCGCCGTCGACCCGCACCTGGTGTTCGTCACTACCCAGTTGAAGGGCAAACACACCCGTTTCCTGCCCTTGAACACCGGTTCGGAGGGGCCGGGGCAGCCCGGCGGCGCCGGCAACCCGCCCCCCACCGAACCCGGCAAGTACGCCACCTCGTACCTGTGGGAGCAGATCTGGCACCCGGACAACTGGCTGGACATGCTGGAACGCTTCATCCACACGGATACGTCCAAGGGCCCGGCCGGGAAACCGAACCGCATCACCATCTTCCCGCGCTACCACCAGTGGGATGTGGTCAAGAAACTCACCGCGCACGCCGCGGCACACGGCGCGGGCCACAACTATCTGGTGATGGCCTCGGCCGGGTCGGGGAAGTCGAACACCATCGGCTGGCTCGCGCACCGCCTCACCGACCTGCACACCCCCACCGACCCCGAACAACTCGACCCGCGGGCGCGGGCGGCGGGCCTGGAACCGGGCACCCCGGTGTTCGACAAGGTCATCATCATCACCGACCGCCGCAACCTCAACGCCCAGCTCCAGGACACCGTGGGCGGGTTCGAGCGGGTGCAGGGCCTGGTGGTGGAGATCGACGAGAAGCGGGGCGCGAAATCCCGGCAGCTCGCCGACGCGCTGTCGAAGGAGTCGGGCAAGATCATCCCGATCACCCTGCAGACCTTCCCCGCGCTACTGGATTTCCTGAAACGCGAACCCGCCGAACTGCTCGGCGGCCGGTTCGCCGTGATCGTCGACGAGGCGCATTCCTCACAGTCCGGTGACGCGGCCGCCGCGGTGCGGGCGGCGCTGCGCGATCTGGGCCTGGACACCGACGACGAGGACGAGGGCGCGGTGGAACTCACCCTCGACGAACGGCTGAAACGCAAGGCCGAGGCGCGCGGGCACGCGAAGAACCTCTCGTATTTCGCGTTCACCGCCACGCCGAAGGCGAAAACCCTGGAAGCCTTCGGCACCCTCGAGGGCGACCGCTACCAGCCGTTCCACACCTACTCCATGCGCCAGGCCATCGAGGAGGGTTTCATCCTCGACCCGCTGCGCAACTACACCACCTACAAAACCTTCTACCGCCTGGTCAACGAGAACCCCGACGACCGGGAAGTGCCGGAGTCGAAAGCGAAAACCTTGCTGGCGCGGTTCGCCGCCACCCACCCGTCCACCGTGCACCAGCAGGCGCAGGTGATCGTGGAGCATTTCATCACCCACACCCGGCCCCGGCTCGGCGGCCGGGCCAAGGCCATGGTGGTCACCGATTCGCGCAAGAGCGCGGTCGCCATGGCCCGCGCGATCCGCGAACACCTCGACATCACCGGCCACGCCGCCCGCTATCCGGACGTCGGGGTGCTCGTCGCGTTCTCCGGCAGCCTCGACTACGACGGCGAGGAAACCAACGAGGAGAAGGAGAACGGGGGGCTGAAGGAAAGCGAACTGCCCGCGGCCTTCGCCTACACCCGCGCCGACGATATCGCCACCCGCTCCGGCGGTAAGGGGCAGCGGGAATACCGGATCCTGGTGGTCGCGGAGAAATACCAGACCGGGTTCGACCAGCCGCTGCTCACCACGATGTATGTCAACAAGTCGTTGAAGGGCATCGCGGCGGTGCAGACGCTGTCGCGGTTGAACCGCACCCACGAACGCAAGAGCCAGGAAGACCTGGTGGTCCTCGATTTCGTCAACGACGGCGACAAGATCCAGGATTCGTTCCGGCCCTACTACGAGCTGGCCGAAGCCATGCCCACCGATCCGAACCTGCTCTACCTCGCCCAGGACAAGGTGCTGGTACCACCCATCCTGCTGCAACACGAGATCCGGGCCTTCGCCGACGCCTACACCTCGGCCGAAGAGAAAGCCGGCGGATCGGCGAGCGTCTGGCAGAAACTGCACGCCGACCTCTACGTGCACCTCGCGCCGGCGGTGAACCGCTTCGCCGCACTACTGCACAGCGACGACGAAGACGATAACGACACCGCCGAAGCGTTCCGCTCGGATCTGCGCGATTACGTGCGCAAATACGGGTTCCTCGCCCAGATCGTGCCCTACCGCGATATCGACCTCGAGGCGCTGCACCTCTACGGCAAACACCTGCTGAACGTGCTGCCGCGGGTATCGGACGGCGGGGTCGATATCGGCGAGGTCGACCTGAGCTATCTCCGCGTCCAGAAAATGGGCGAGCAGGACATCAGCCTCGCACCGGAGGGTGCCCAGACGCTGCCGGGGTTCGGTGACGGCACCGGGGGAACTCAGGAACCGGAGAAATCGTTGCTGTCGGAACTGATCTCGCAGTTCAACGAGAAGTTCGGCGCGGAACTGACCGAAGCGGACCTCATCAAACCCCTGCAGGAGACGGTCGATGACCCCGGCGTGCAGCTCGCCGGTGTCGCGAACCAGAACGAAGAGGACTTCATGGGGAAGTTCGCCGAGGTCTTCGAGAAGAAGATGGTGGAGAACTTCGCCACCCAGCAGAATCTCGGCCGCCGCTACTTCAGCAAATCCGATCCCGCGTTCAAGGAAACCCTGAACAAACAACTCGGTCGTGCCGCGTGGCGGATGATCAGACGGCAACATGGTATCGGCGGGGCGGCCTGAACTACGGGCGGGCCGCGCCATCCGCAGTGACGTACAGCAGGGGATGACATGGGGAAACTGATCGCCGGCCGCTACGAGCTGACCCAGCAGATCAGCTCCGGCGGAATGGGCTCGGTGTGGCAGGGCTACGACAGCGTGCTCGACCGGCCCGTCGCGGTCAAACAGATCCGGGTGGACCAGGTGGACACCGGCGAAGTGGCGGCGGAGTTCGCCGAACGCTTCCGCCGGGAAGCCCGGGTCACGGCGCGTATCCGCCACCACGGGGTGCCGCAGGTGTTCGACGCGGGACTGGATGTGTCCTTCGAACACGTCTACCTGGTGATGGAGTTGATCGACGGTGTGCAGCTGCTCGATTACCTCGAGCCGGGCGCCGGGTTACCGCTGTCCTGGGTGGCCTCGGTCGGCGCGCAGATCGCGACAGTGCTCTCCCACGCGCACGCCCTGCCGGTAGTGCATCGCGACCTGAAGCCCGCCAACGTGCTCATCGCCCGCGACGGTTCGGTGAAGGTGATCGACTTCGGTATCGCCGCGATCCTGGACCAGAGCGCGCGCAAACTCACCAGGACGGGCCAGGCCATCGGCACGCTGCGGTATATGGCGCCGGAAGCGATGCACGGCTACAAACTGACCCCGCGCGCCGACCTGTACTCGCTGGGCTGCCTGCTCCACGAGATGGTCGGCGGCGTCCCAGTCTTCGACAGCGATTCGCCCTATCTCGTGCAGCACGCGCATATGGAGGACCCGCCGGTGCCGCTGCGCGAACTCCGGCCCGAGCTCCCGGCGGAGTTCGAACAGCTGGTGCTGGACCTGCTGGAGAAAGAACCGCAGCGCAGGCCGGTGGACGCGTACACCGTCTACGAACGGTTGCTGCCGTTCCTGCCCGGTCCGGGCGCGCACGTCGAGCCGGGCGAGGTGTACCTGCCCGGCCTGCCCGACCCCACCCGCATCTTCCGGCGCCCGAACGCGCCACTGGAAACCACGCAGGTCGAGCCGACCCGTACGCACGGCGTCGCCGCCGAACCCACCGCGCCGCTGACCGCCGCCCACCTCGATTCCGCACTGGACAACGCCCGCGGCCGGTACGACGAACTCCTCGAAGCCGAACGCTTCGCACAAGCCGCCGACGCCCTGGCCGCTGTGCTCGACAACGCGGCCGAAGCGCGCGGCCCGGACAGCTCCGAGGTGCTCGCGCTGCGCCGGGATATGGCGGCGGCCTGGGCGCTCGGCGGTGAAAGCCGCCGGGCACGCACAGAACTGGAATCCCTGGCCGAGGCGTACCGCCGCGTCGAAGGCAAGTTCAGCGAATCGGCCTGGGAGGCACGCGCGATCGCCGCCCGGTGCCAGATGGACCTCGGCGATATCGACGGCGGGCTGACCGCCATGCGCGGCATACTCACCGAAGTCGTCGCGGCGGACAGCGACAGCTGCGAACTCGCTCTCGAAATGCGCCGCGACCTCGCCGAGATCCTCGCCGGGATCGGCGATCACCCCGCAGCACTGGAACTGCTCGAGGCGCTGTACACCGACCTCTGCGTCCTCCGCGGCGCGGACGATCCGATGACCCGCGAAGTCGACGACCTACGGAACCAGTTGCTATCGGAAGCTGCCGAAGGCCACCGGTAGTCACGCAGCGGAAGCGCCGGCAGCGGCGATCCGACGACTTTCGCGGAATCTAACGATTCCCGCCGGTACGTGCAGGGTGGTCGAGCAGGGCGCGCCAGGCGGTTTCCCAAGGGAACAGATCGAGGTAGTTCTCACCTGTGCCGGGCTCGTGCTGTTTGTAGACTTCGTCGCCGACGAGCATCGTGACCCCCCAGTTCGAGAGGTTCCGGATGGCGGCTTGGACGGCTGGGAAGCTGATCTGAGCTCGATTGGAGAACGGCATCGCGACTACGGGAAGTTGTTTGCCCACTGCCTCGACCAAGAGTCCGAGAGGAAGGGTGTCGGAAATACCCGCAGCCCACTTCGCGAGCGAGTTACAGGTGATCGGTGCGGCGATCATGGCATCGGCGGGCGGGAGCACATCGGCGGTGCCGGGCTCTTTGTACTGACTTCGGACGATGTGCCCGGTCTGGGCGGCCAGCTGTTCGGTGTCGATGAAGCGACGGCCATCGGGGGATGCGACAACGCAGACATCCCATCCGTCGGCTTGGGCGAGGGCAACGAGTTTGCTGACATCCCGGGCGGCGGGTGAGCCGGTGACAATGGCATAAAGAACTGGTTCTCCCTGGTCGTTCATACGCCTCATGATGTCAGCTTTGGATTCCGCACCAGCCGGCGAAGTTGGCCGGACTGATGGTGGATCGCGCGTCAGTTGTCGCGAGAGCGCGGATGGTTTCGTGTACCTGAGGGTGGTAACGCGTGAGTTGAGGAGCGATACCACGAGCCTGGTGCAGGGCTTCGAGGGATCGACGACGGTCGCCGTGCAGGAACCATGCGCGAGAGAGGTGGATCCAGTAGTGTCCACTGCGGCTCGGGGCGGTCTCCGGTGGAAGGGTGATCGTGGCGGCTCGCGAGACGGCTGTAGTGCCGTCGTAGGCTTCCACGGGTACCGCGACGCGATGGATATCGACGTTGACGGCGCTGAACTTTGTCCCGTAGTAGTTGGCGCGCTCTTGCCCCGGAAAGGTATGGGAGGCGGCCTCTGCCAGATGGCTGTCCGCCAGATCGCTCTCTCCGGTCCGGGCGGCCAGGACAGCGGCCCGCAAGTGCAGAGCGCCGCGGACCGCCGAGATCGCGGCACTGCTCGGTGCGAGGTCGGCGAGTGCGGCAGTGCGGTCTATAGACCGCAGTCCCACCCGGTAGGACCCGTCGAACAGCAGTATCAGGGCATGGTTCCATTCGGTGACCGCGGCCCGGAGCGGATCATCGCCGAGCGCCCCGTAGGCGCGGGCGCGTTCATCGGCCAAGTGTGCGAGATCGAGATGTCCCAGCCGGTACAGGGATACCACCGCGTACGAGTAGGCCGCCGCAAGCAGTTCCCGCACGGCCGGCTGGTCGTCCATCGGAAGGTCATGGGCGGCACGATGTAGATGGCGCAGTGTGTCCGGCAGGGCGCGAACAACCTCGGCATGCTTGGTCCTGCGGTCCCATCCCTTGATTTCCGCCAAGTTTGCACGCAGGACGCTCAGGGAACGTATAGCGGTCTCGAGGTCGGGATCATCGCCTTCGACCAATGCCTGCCGTAGTGCGGGCACACCCGACTGCTCGGATTCGGGTGTGGCGTTGCGCGCTCCGTAGGGTTGCTCCGTAATGTCGGTGACGCTCACCGACATTGCACGGGACACAGCCGCGATGGAACTGGGGCTCGCTGGACGCTCACCGCGTTCGACCTTTCGCAACAGCGAATAGGAAACATTGGCCTGTCGGGCGAGTCCCTGCTGGGTGAGACCACGCAACTTCCTGATCTCCCCAATTCGATCACCGACGTTCGCCCCCTGCTTTTTTCGCATGTACCCAGCGTGATACGGGTTCGCGCGCAACGCAACCAGCGATCATGCCCAGGGTCCGATTGTGGCGATCGTGTGGCACTCCCGGTGTGAACAGACGCACAAAGTCTGTAACGGCCCCGCCGTCGGGTCGAGAACCACCTGCCGATGAGCCAGTGCGGATCCTCGAGGGCGGGAGCTTGCCAACCAAGGGAGTGAACAGTAGATGCGAGGGGTGCGGTGCGCGAACAAAGGGCAGCAATCGGCTATATCCGGAGAGATGTTTCCGGCAACGGGACGGACCTCGATGCACTTACCCGAAAGCATGGTTATCGACTTTCTTTCACAATAATTGCCGACACCGGTCCGATTGTTTCGGGATTCGTTGTCGCGCAACATCTGTGCGAATTCGCCGCCGAGGCGGTGGTGGTGCCCGGGTTCGAACATGCCGAGTCGATTCGAATTCCACGCTATCAGGCACGTTCGCCTCCCGGCAACGGGCGCGGTCCTCGGTCCACGACTCCGGCAGATACAACTCCCGATCGATCAGCGTGCGGCCCTTGCCGGTGGTATAAGCGCAGAAGACACCCAGTTGGCAGTTCTCTATGCGCCCTGCCGTACCCGAGTATTGCCGTTGCACCCCAGCTGATTTCACTCCATTTTTGAGGAACCCGGTTTCATCGACGATCAACACCCCATCGGGATCACCGAGATACTCGACCGCATAAGCGCATACGTCATCGCGGACACCGTCGGCGTCCCACGCGGCCTTGTTCAACAGCCGCTGTATCCCGTCCGGTGTCAGATCCCCGGCCGCTTCGGCAAGCGTCCAGCCATTCTTCCCCGCCGACGGCGCCAGCAACCCCTGTACATACATCCGCGCCCGCAACCGCGGCTCCGCACGATAGAAACGCCCCGCAACCAGCCCGTAGCCGGGACGGACCTCCACATCCTTGCTGGGCGTCCCGGCTACCGGCTGGTGTGCACGGTCATCTCGATGTTGCGGCCACGGAATCGGCGTGGGAGCTGATTTCCCGCACTCAGGCTCGACCCCGAGCAGTATCCGGTCCGCCGGGACGTGCGGACCGCGGATCCCCCTCGCCCGATTCTCAGACCGCGGCCGCCTTCCTGACGGTCTCGATGAGGTATCGCGCTGCGGTCTGCTGTTCTTCCTCGGTGAACGTCAGCGAACCTTCCGTGGTCCGGGTAGCGGCTGGATCGATCCGCAACTCTCCGAACCACCCGTCGATCGATGTCGCGATCTCCACCGACGACATCGCCCACTTCGGGTCCTTGCGCTTATCGAAGACCAGGACATTTTCGCCGTCCACGGTGGTCTCGACATAGTTCGCTTTCGAGGGGCCGAGCGGGTTCGAGTCCTCGGGTGTGTGTCGAATTCCGATCTTGCCGTAGAGGGCATTGTCCGAACCGCTGGACACTTCGCACGAAGCGCTTATCGCGATGGGCTCATCGAAAAGAGGGCCGTCCGTAATGGACTGTGCTTCCACGTCGACTGCCCGAAACTCTTTGGCGAACAAACTCTCCAGTGACTCGCAGACATCACGGGTGGTGAGCCCGGCGTGCGACGGTTCCGGAGTGGGTCCCGGCTGAGTGGATGGTGTGCAGCCTGCGGCCAGTGCGGAAAAGATGGCGATTGCAGCCGATGCCCGGCGCGCCTTCACGATAGGTTTCACGAGCTTCCGATCGACCAGTCCGACTTGTCGCCGTCCTGTGTTGAGGCATCGCCGATCGCTTCGGTGATGCGTTCCTTGTCATTGGGACTGCTACCGGGGTAGGCCACCGCACCCGGAGGCCACACGTTACCCGGAATGCCCGCCTGCACCGAGGCGGCTTGGGCGATCGTGTTGGCGGCCTTGGTATTCGCGAATGCGCTGTCCGCGACAGCGGTGGAGACATCCAGGATGAATCCCTTGGCCGCCAGCACTGCGGCCGCGACATCACCCAGCGTTGATACCGGGCCCCACGGTAGGTTGAAAAAAGATCCGAGGAAACTACCGACCAGCGCGGTCACTTTCTCGACCAGGTCTCGAGTGTGGGTGGCCAGGTCGGCATACAGCTTCAATTCGGCCTCGGCAACATCTTCGAGGTTGGTTGCTACCGTTTCGCACATTTCGGACATCGAGGTGAACGCCGTTTTCTGGCGGTCGCGCATCGCCCAGAACCGGTTCGCTGCGTCACCGGTCCAGTTTCCTCGTAGATCGGTCTCGGAAAACGAGTTACCCGCATTGTCGATATCCCCTTTGATGTTCCGCCACTCATCCGCAAACTTCAGGAACGTCACCGGCACCTCGAGTCCCGGATCCATTTCATCGAGCTTTTTCCACGTCTCCCCCAGAGCGTGGTTGATATCATCCCGGTACCCCCAGATCTTGGGAATGACGACGCTCTCGTCGATGGCCGTTGTGATCCCGAGGGAGCCGACCGCTGATACTATTCCGCCGGTCCGCACGAGAGCGACGAGATCACCGCACCAGTTCTGGACCTCTTGTGGCAGGTTGGCCATCGCGCTCTTGTTCGAGCGAATCGTAGCGATCGCGCGCCTCAGCTCGGCGACACTGTCGGTCTCGACGACGGGCGAGGTCACAGGTCTGCTCCTTGGTTGCCGAGAGCTTGGCCGAAGGCCGCATCCTCGGCTTCGTAGGTATCCCGGACCTGCCGGAGCACGACCGCGATATCGCGCATCACGGTAGCGCCCTCATTGACTCGGGCACGGACGTACTCGGGAACTGTGGCGTATTTTTCGATGGTCAGCGCGAACGTTCCCGCGCTTTCTTTGCTGATTTCGACACCGGAAGTCCTGCCGGCGGCTTTGTCCAGGTTGTCGGCTGCTTCGTCGCATTTGTTGGCTGCGTGCAGCATGGTGTTGAGCGCGATGTACAGTTCATCAGACACGGCGGCGGGTTCCTTCCCCGATCAATTGTTCGCGATGGCGCTTCAGCTGATATTCCAGGTCCTCGTCGCTGTAACTCGAATAGTTGTGATCGGGCACGAACCTTGCTCTGATCGAGCGTATTTCGTTCGCGCACCACAGGACTTCGTCAACGATCGCGTAAGGGTCCACCGCCGCCGCCCACCACGACCCGATACGAATCGATAACACATAGTGCCTGTCGGCAGTCAGCGAAACCGGGCGCTCTCCGTTGAGCGCGACCTTCCCGAAGACGTCCAGCACAGCATCTTTCACAATTGTCCGCTGGAGGCTGCTGTACTCGTCCCAGGTTGCCGTCTCGAGAAGCATCATCATGATGGTGCGCCGATCCGGAACTGCCGATTCGAAAACCTCCTGCGGCGTCGGCCATCGTCCCGAAGAATAGACACGCTGCAGACGGTCCGCCGCAGCCTTGTGATACGCCCGCATCAACTCATCGCCGGCCTCGTGTGGCGCCACTTGGTGGACCCAACCTGCGCCGATCGAGATTCGTGTCGGAAGGAAGCCGCGATCGACCTCCATTGATACGAACGGAGACCCGGTTCGCGGCGGCTCGGAAGTGTCTGACCGGCTTCCGAACGGCGGCGTCTGCACGGGCGGTTTCGATGGTGCGGCGGGCGGTGTCCGTGGCTGGGCAGTCGGCGTAATCGGAACCAGAGGTTCCTCGTCCCAGAACTCGTCCGGATCGTCGTAGTGGTTGAAGAAACCGTTGTATTCCTGTGCTGGCATGGCGGTACCTAACGAAATAGCACTGCTTCGGCAGTCGGAACGAACGCGCTGACTTGGTATCGAGACTATCCCCCAAAAATTTACGAGCCCTGCCCGTTGGTGTTTGCCGGTTCAGCCTCACCGCCGGCCCGGTGTTTGTCAAACCATGTGGTAGCCATCGCCGCTTCGGTGCTCACCGGATCCGGTTGCAGCCGGCCCAGCGAAGAGGCCGTGAGCAACCGCGGCCCTGATACGACTTCGGCCCCCGCACACCTTCTCCAATCTCTACAACCCGTGCCGCGAGGTGCAGAACAGTGTCGCCTCCGCAGCCGGCCTGGACCCGGCCTTCGAATCGCTGGGCTCCAAGGAGAAGGAGCTCTTGATGCGGCAGGTCTGCAAGTGATGCTCCGCGGATCATCAAGTGGTCGTATGGATCTACGCCACCTACCACACCCTGGACTATGCACGCCGAGTTCATGGTGAACAGTTCACGCAGGCCGTCCATGCCAATCGCGGCACGCGCCCGGGGATTCACCAGGATGGCTTTCGGCTCGTGCTGAAGCCCCGCCGACCTGGGCGCGGGTCGGGCGGTGAGCGCGGGACCGGCGCGCCCCGGGCGGAAGTGTGAGACGCTCGGATCGTCCCCACCGGAAGTCGGGAAAGGTTCTGAATGCACAGCGATATTCGTCGTTTCGGTTTCGCCGCAGTGCTGAGTGCGATGGGCGTGGCAGCAGCGTATACGGCACCGGTCGCGGGAGCGGCCGTGACCGGAGTGGAGGTCGCCGCCGGGCCGGAGGGAGTGCTGGCGGGCTGCTCCTACACGGTGACGGCGACAGTCGACGCACCGCCGTCGGAAGCGGGCGAGATCACCATCATCAACAGTGGTGGTGCGGTTCCGGGTAACGGTGAGCGGCTGGGGCAGGCCGTCTATCGCCCGGAGAGCGGGACGGCGACGTTCGAATGGACGCCGAAATATACGGGGCGGCAGAACATCACCGCTCAGCAGTTCGTTCCGGGGCAGTACACGTCGGCGAAGTACATCGAAGTGGATGTGCTCGGGCAGGGGCTGAACACCGGTAGTTCGTGCCTGCCGCTGCCCTGAGCGACGGGTGTACGCCGGAATGGGAATTCCGCGTGGTCCGGCTCGAAGACGGTGATGCCCGGAAGGTCACCGGCGAGTACGCACCGGTGACGCCCGCCGGCAAGGCCTATGCCGGAAACCTGCGGCTGTGCCGAGCCGTCGGAAACGAAACGTGAGAGTTCGCTGTTCGTTTCGGTGGGGCGCCACCGGTAGCCGGAAGACGCAGCCGGAACAGGGCTGATCCGGCGGCGAGGTATTGCCTCGGCTCGTCGCAGCCGAGCACCGTTCATTCCCGGAACAGCGCCACGGTGAGCCCGATCAACCCGATGACGAGCCCGATGAGGGCGAGGTCCGCGCCTATCACGGTGTGACCACCGGCCGGCGGTGGCGGTGCGGGCCGGTGTGTATCGGGCCGGCCGGTGGGGATGCGGCGATGTTCATGTTCTCCGGCGAAGGTATGAGGGGAGCGGTATCAGCCGTTGAGCCGGTTGAGCAGGAAATCACGGGCCACGGTGGAGGCCCGCTCGAACTGCTCTCCGTATACGGCGAAATGGCCACCGGGTATCAGGGCGAGTTGTTTGGGTTCGAGGGCGTCGGCGTAGCTGCGCAGGGCGACCTCGGTGGGAGTCAGCGTGTCCTGTTCGGCGACGATCATGAGCAGCGGGGTGGGGGATACCCGCGATACGAAGGCCTCGGGCGCGTAGGACTGGAATTTGTCCACGCTGGACAGGGTCACTTCGTTACGCCAGGTGGGGATCTGCGGACCGTTGGCCATCAGCCATTCGTAGACCTCGAGGCCGGGCATGGCCACCATGTCGGTGGGGTCGTCGGAGGCCGCTTTGATCGTTTCGTGTGGTTTCCCGGCGAGCCGGCCCGCCCGGTCCGCGGCGATGGCCGCGTGGACGGTGGGCAGCATGACCGAGGGGACCAGCCGGGTGAACGTCGACCAGCCGGCGGTCAGCGGCACCTGGGATACGACGGCCCGCACCCGCCGGTCGGTGGCGGCTACGACCAGGACATGCGCACCCGCGTAACTCGTCCCCCAGACGGCTATCCGCTCCGCATCGATCCCGTCCAAGGTCTGGGCGAAGGTCACCGCGTCTCGGTAACCCTCGATCTGGGCCGTGGGGTCCACTTCGTAACGCGGTTCGCCATCGGAGGTGCCGAATCCCGGATGGTCGTAGACCAGGCAGGCGAGTCCGGCGGCGGTGAACACCTCGGCGAACGGCGCGACCCACTCCTTGACTCCGGCGAACCCGTGCGTCATCACCACCAGCGGGGTCTCGTCCCGGGAGACATCGGGGCGGTACAGCCAGCCGCGCAATGTCACCCCGTTACTGCCGAACTCGATGTCCATCCGCATACCGACTCCTCTGATTACGTTACGGATCGTAATCAATGTAGGACGGTTCAAACGTGACGTCAACCATAGATATCGCGTACGGGGTATAACTCGGTTCAGGAGCCGCGATAGCCGACGGCGTCGAGGGCGGAACGTACCGTGAGCCGAACCAGTTCCGCATCGATCGGGCCCAGCGTGGGAACGAGCGCCCGCATCAGCATGGGTCCCGTGATCAGATCGCAGAGCCACTCCGGATCGGTCCCCGGGGCGATCTCTCCGCGCACCACCGCGCGCTCCAGAATGGAGGCGGTCGAAAGGCGGCGTGGCCCGAGGAACCGCTCATGGAACCGCTGGGCCAGCTCCGGGCTGCGAGCCAGGTCCGCGAGCAGGCCGGGTAACGCCTTGCGCATGACCACGTCGTTGAACAGCTCGCGCTGATGCTGTTGGATCGCCAGGAGTTCCGCTTCGATTCCCCCGAGATCCTCGGCGCCGGGCTGGAGGCCGAACCGCTCCATCAGCATGGAAGCGACCAGATCGGCGAGGTCGGTGTACCGGCGATACAGCGCGGGCCGGCTCGTCCCCGCGGCCTCCGCCACCGCCTGGAGAGTGACCGCACTGTATCCGCGCTCGGCGATCAAATCCGCTGTGGCCGCAAGCAATGCGGTATCGAGCCGGGTATCGCGAGGGCGGCCGACGCGAGTCGATGCTGTGCTATCGGTCATACGATCACCGTAGCGGCGGGGTCACCACCCGGGGTGCGGCACCACGACGGGCTTGTGCGGAGTTGCGGAAGTCGCTCGCGCGGCGGTGGTGGGCGCATCGGCATCCGCCACCGTTCGTGCGAGTCGTGCGCAATCATCTCCGCGGTGGTGGCACGTGGCTGCTAGCCTGGTCGCTGCACTGCCTGCGATCCAACCGATCTTCATCGACTTGGCTACGGAGACAGGATGGGCGAACCGAACGCTACCCCGCGAAGAAGTAGCATCAGAGATCGATGGCAGTGGGTCGCCGAGAGAGCGAGCGGTATTTCCAAGAAAATTTGGATACCGATTCGATTCATGGCCAAGTCGCTCTTGACCGTCTCCGCTCTGATAGCCGCGATAACGCTTATACTGGAATTCGCTCCGAGCGTTTGGCGGAGTTTCAATTGGCGAGCTGTGGAGTACTCCACCTTGAATCAACTCCATGCCGGCTACAGTATTGATTACTTCCGGTCCGAGCTCGGGGAGCCCGCTATCGTCGATCAGGAACAAGCTCTGGGGTGGCGGCAGATGACGTTCGTGCGTCGTGATCACTTCGTCAACATTATCGTCAGTGAATCCGGTCGGGTCGAAGCCTACTCGGTAGTGGCATGCGACCCGGATTTCGCGCCGACCCTGAACGCGCCCGACGGGTCGCGGGTAACGTTGAACGCCGCACCGCTCGCCAGATCGCAGCAGCCGACCAGGGTACACAGGGTCCGCGAGGGGGGTACGTTCCGGCCGCTGACGGTCGATGAAATGAACGACAGCCGAAAGCTGTCGTATTCTCCGCAAAAAACAGGAAGCGGCGTCAACCTGTTCGTGGAAGAGGTTCCGGGTTCCGGCGCCACGCCACTGCATGGATACGGCGTATATATCGGTATACACGCGGTATGTATCAATACCTGGGACTATCCGGAGATATTCGATGGCTTTCCGTTCTACAACGGTGGAGTCGCTGAAGCGCCGCCCGGCGCCATGAAGATTCGGGACACGGTGGCAGCGAACCTGTATCTCGAAACTGCGAAATGGTCTCCGCTGACCTTGAGTGAACACGGCTTCTTGGAAACGGAAGCCCCTGCGCCGAGTGGTATGTTTTCCGTCGGTCCGCATCGGTGGGATATTCCCGTGGATCTTGCGAACGAGGCCGGAACAAGAGTTTTCGGCTAGCTGTACGAGGCCGCGACGTCGGTGACGCGTCTGCGTGATAGCACGCTCCATTTTCCGTAACGACCTGCTCGATGTGGCTGATGCCGTGCGCGGCGAACCAGACCCTCGCGCGGTGTAGGAACCCGATCGCGGCGACCGCCTTCTCATTCGGCAGAGGTTCGGTGTAGGCGAGGCGAGTGTGGCCGTCGACGGCGGAGTGCGGGTACACGTCTCCGCGCTTCCCGGTCTTGGTCTTCGATCGTGCCGCCGCACGGGCTCGCTCGGAGTCGCGGCCGTCCACACGCCATCCGCCGCCGTCGGGGGAGTCATCGATCCTGGTGAAGGTCTCCGCTGATGACCCAGAGATGGCCGAACGGGTCTTCGACCCGGCCTTCCCGCTTGCCGTACGGCCGGTCGCCGATGGGGATCACGATCTCAGCTCCGTGACGCACCATGCGCTCCGCTGTCGCGTCAGGGTCCGGCACTGTGAGCAGGATCAAGACGGGCGAACCGCCGATCGATCGTGGATCGTTCCATCCCCATTCCTCCACGCTCTGCGCTAGAGCGAACGCGACGGAGTCGAGCGTGAGTTCGGCGTGGTTCACGACGCCGTGGTCATCGGCGACTCGAAGTTGCACCTGGGCGTCGAGCGCCCGGGCGTAGTAGGTGATCGCCGCGTCGGCGTCGGAGACCAGGAGTTTGGGAAGCAGTTGGCTGTTCATGCCCTCATCGTCATGGGGCGGGGCGCTGCCGGCCTTGTAGATTTCGGCCCTCTTCCTCGAGCCAGGCGGTGGGACTCGTGCCCATCAGAGCACGGAAATCATGCACAAGGTGACTCTGGTCGTGGTAGCCGTACTCGGCGGCGACTTCGGCCCATGAGCCCGCCCCTGCGCCGGCACCCGTCAAAACGGAGCCCAAGCGTGCCACCCGAGAAGCGAACTTGGGGCTGATTCCCAGGGCGCGCCGCATCACATACCGCAACCGCCGAGGGCTCAGGTGAGCTGATCGCGCCAAGTCCTCCACCGACGCCGCACCGCGCGTGTCCCTGATCAGGTCCAGCGCTCGGAAGGCGTCTTCGGGCCCGCCGCCGTGATCAGTCCGATGCAGCTGGTCGAGAAGCCTTACGCGCAAAACCGCCTCTCGTTGCTCGACCGGCCGGTCGGCGAGTTCTTCGGACAGTGAATTCACCCACGGAAGAACCGCATCGGCGCTCACGCCGCCGGCGTCTATCTCACTCAGCGGCACCCCGGTCAGACGTTGCCATGCCGATGGCGACAACTCTACGTAGGCGATCGGCTGCTGCGAACGCAGAGTCGTGGCCGCCGCCACGATTCCCGGGCGCATGAACCCTGCGACGATTGCCCGGGCGTGGCGGACCCTTGCGTCGTAGTGAACCTCGATCGGGCCGTCCAGGCTCACCACCAACCGAGCCGAGAGCCCGGGAGCGGCCCGATGCAGACGCGACGCGCCGTCGTGTTCGCTGACAGCCACCACGCCGATGCCCACGGCGAGACATGCGTGACGTAGCTCCACCGTCACATTGTCACATCCCTCGGCAGCCTCACCGGACAGAAGGGACAGGTCGACAACGTGTTATCCCGCAACAACGATCGAGCCGTGCTGGAGCAGGTGCGGTCCGCCGAGCGGATCGTGCAGGTGGTGCCGGCCGTGTTCGCCTACTCCGCGCCGTTGACCGGTGAGGTTCCGGCACCAGGGATCGCGTACTGGGCGCCACCCGGTTCGGTACTGAAGGTGCTCGGTGCGCCGGCTCGGGCGAAGGCGGTGGTGAGCGCGCTGCGCGCCGGCGGCCTGCGGGCCCGGCGGTCCACCCGGTCCGGTACCGGGGAACGGGGCGCCGCGTTGATCGTGCCCTATATCGCCGCGCTGAAAGTGGCGGACTGGTCACTGCCCGTTCTGCTCTCGGGTCTGGGGCCGGCGGTCGAGGCCGGTGGGGAAGCCGTGGCGGTCGTCGCCGCGCGCACCGGCAGCGGCGGGGTCCGCGCGCCGGGATGGGTGGTCGGCTCGGTACTGCGGCTGTTGCGAGTGCTGCCGCCCTTCGACCTGGACCGCTACCTGCAAGCCCATTTCACCAAGGTGGCCGATCAGACCAGGCTGATGCTCGACGGCTGGATCGCCGAAGGTGAGGACCGGCGTTGCCGGTGACCCACCTGCGCGAGCTCCGGAGCCGTCTTCCGGATCGGGCGACGCCGTGAACCCCACTGCCGAAAGCGTTCTGAGCACATTCACCCGATGCGGACCGCTGTTCACCGCGCTCGGCGACGACCGGCGGCAGGCGATCATCGCTCTGCTGCTGCAAGCCGGTGGGGAGGTCAGCGTGGGAGAGATCGCCGCACACGTCGGTCTCTCCCAGCCGGCCGTTTCGCATCACCTGAAAATTCTGCGAGCGGCACGAGTGCTCACCGTCGAACAGCGTGGCACACTCCGGTTCTACACGATCAACGGTGCCGAACTGACCGAAATCCTGGCCCCGCTGAGCGAACTCGTGGACCGGATCACCTCATGCTCGGATGCCGAGCCCGCCGGTTAGGTGAGCGGATACCCCACCTGTGTTCGAGTCCGCTCTGTTCAGGCGGGGACGCGGTCGCCGGCGAGGAAATCGTCGACGAAACCGGTCGCCCGCCTCTCCAGTTCCGCGTAGTGCGCGTCGCGCTCCGCGCCGACGAGGGCTTCGTCGAGCAGCAGGTTGCCGGCGTCGTCCAGTC
The DNA here is from genome assembly GCF_977089955.1 of Nocardia sp. X0981. Classification (NCBI taxonomy): domain Bacteria; kingdom Bacillati; phylum Actinomycetota; class Actinomycetes; order Mycobacteriales; family Nocardiaceae; genus Nocardia; species Nocardia sp. X0981. Next base: position 3,377,401 of record NZ_OZ372435.1, read on the forward strand.
GCTGACGCTTCTCCTCGGCACCGGTCAGCAGCCCCACCGACGAGCGGGCGAGCCCGCAGTAGTAGGCGATACCGTCGTTGAGTTGCGCGTCCAGTGATTCCTGCATGAGCTCGACGAGGGCGTCGTCATCCGCCGCCCCGGCCAGGCCCAGCCACAGCATCCGCTTACCCGCGAGCCGGGGTTTGCTGCGGCCGTAGGCGAATCCGTAGTTCCACACCCGATCGATCCAGCCCTTGAGGATCGCGGGAACCTGCATCCAGTAGACCGGGAACACCGCGACGATGACATCGGCGGCGAGGATGCGCCGCATATGGTCTTCGACCTCGGCGGAGTAGGCCTTCTCCCGGTTACCCCACTCCGGCAGATCGGCGGTGTTCATCCGCGGATCGAAATTCTCGGCGTGCAGATCGAGCAGGTCGATCCGATAGCCGGCCGCGGTGAGCCGGCGAGTGGCCAGTCCGGCGATATGGGCTGTCAGCGAATCGCGGCGCGGGTGGGCGACGACGACCAGGGCGGTGCCGGCAGCAGCGGCGTCGACGGTGTTGTGCGGCATGGGATCTCCATCTCGGTCCGGTTCCCCGGACGATCGGTTGTGCGGTGTCGGATCCCATTCCACCTTGGATGAGGTGGACGATCTATGGGTGGAAATCTAAATTGGATAGGAATTCGTCTACGCTGACGGGGTGGACCCCTTGAGTACACTGCTGGGCGGTATCCGAGCCGAGGGCGCGGTCCTCACCAATGCCGTCCTGGAGGCGCCGTGGACCATCCGCTTCGCCGATCACGCCCCCCTCACCATGGTGACCGTACTGCGTGGTGGGGGCACTCTGCTGCTACCCGATGGTGGCCGGCGCCGGATCACGGCCGGTGATACGGCGATAGTGCGCGGGCCGGAACCGTTCCGTCTCGTCGACAGTATCGATGCGGTGCGGCCACCCCACGAGGAATACGAGATCGCCTGTTTCGCACCGGATACGGCCTGCGATCCCGCGCTGAACAGCGGGCGCTGGGACAACGAGCCCGGTGCGGAAACCGCCCTCGTCGTCGGCGCCTACCGCGCCTCGGGCCGGCGGCACGAAAGGCTGCTGCGTGCGGTACCACCCGTGCTGGTGGTCTCGGAGGGCGGGGAGGTGTGTGCCTGGATGGAAACCGTTGCCGCGGATGCGGCCCGGCGCCCGGCCGGAGCGCAGGCGCTGATGGACCGGTTGCTCGATTGGGCCCTGGTGTGCACGCTGCGTGACTGGTTCGAAGGAGCGGAAGGCGAAGCGCCGGGATGGTATCGAGGGTCGGCCGACCCGGTGGTCGGACCGGCCTTGGCGGCGATGCACGGGCGACCCGCCGCGGGCTGGACGGTGGCGTCCCTGGCGGCCGAAGCCGGAGTCTCCCGTGCCTTGTTCGCGCGCCGTTTCACCGAGGTGATGGGGCAGCCGCCGCTGACGTATCTCACCGAATGCCGGATGGATGAGGCGGAAGAACTGCTGGCCGACCACGACCTCACCGTGGCGCAGGTGGCCCGGGCGGTCGGCTACGCGGACGCTTTCGGCTTCAGTGCGGCGTTCAAACGGCACCGGGGGGTACGGCCCAGCGATTTCCGCGCCACCGTCGGCGTCGGGGCCTGAAATCCGGAAGAGGCCCGGACCGGATACGGACCGGATACGGGTCGGGGCGGCGAGGGCATCCTCGCCGCCCCGGAAACAACCCGATACGTCCTCCGGCCTCGGGAACGAATACCGGAAGGCGCGGGATCAGGCCGACGCGGTGGCCAGGGCCACGGTGGACTCCACGGCCTGGCCCACACCGGCCACGATCGCCGCGGCGCGCAGCGCTTCGAAGATCACCTCGCGCGAGACGCCTTCCTCACGCAGGGTGTGCTCGTGCGCCTCCAGGCAGTGCTGGCAGCCGTTGATCGAGGACACCGCGAACGACCAGAGTTCGAAATCGGCCTTCTCGACTCCCGGGGAACCGATGATCTGCATACGCAGCCCGGCCCGCAGATCGTCGTACTTACCGTCCAGGAACGCCTTGCCCCGGTAGAACACATTGTTCATACCCATGATCGAGGCGGCGCCCAGCGCGGCGTTGTACGCCTCGGCGGACAATACGTCGGCGGCTTCCTCCGCGATCTCGCGCAGGGTGGCCGTGGACCGGGTCGCGGCGGCGGAGGCCAGCAGGGTTCCCCACAGCTGCTGCTCGTTCAGCACGGTGGTCCGCGCGATCGAGGACAGATTGAGCTTCAGGTCCTTGGCGTACTCGGGTAGCGAGTTCTTCAGATTATCGATACTCATATGTCACCTCGGGTTCAGACGCTCGCGGTCAGCAGTTCGCCGGCGTCGATGGTGGGATCGCCCTTCTTCCAGTTGCACGCGCACAGTTCGTCGGACTGCAGCGCGTCCAGTACGCGCAGCACCTCGTCGACATTGCGGCCGACCGAACCGGCGGTCACCGAGACGAACTGGATCTCGTTGTTCGGGTCGACGATGAAGGTGGCGCGGTCGGCGACACCGTCGGCGTTGAGAACGCCGGTGGCGGTGACCAGTTCGCGCTTGAGGTCCGACAGCATCGGGAAGGGCAGGGTCTTCAGATCCTCGTGCTGGGCCCGCCACTGGAAGTGGACGAACTCGTTGTCGACGGAGACGCCGAGAACCTGGGCGTCACGGTCGGCGAACTCGTCGTTCAGCTTGCCGAACGCGGCGATCTCGGTGGGGCAGACGAAGGTGAAGTCCTTCGGCCAGAAGAACACGATCCGCCATTTGCCCGCGTGGTCGGAGCTGGTGACCCGGGTGAAGTAGTCGTCGGGCTGCTGGGCGTTGACCTTCGACAGGTCACCGCCGATCACCGCGGTGAGGTCGTAGGCGGGGAACTGGTCGCCGATGGTCAACAGGGGCATTGTCGATCTCCTTGTCGTATCGCGGGACCGTCCGGATCGGACGGTGGTCTGGGGACTCACCCTCGATCTTGCCCAAAATTCAGAAAAAGGCAAAAGCGATAGGTGGTACTAGACTGATAGGTATGCCCGATCAGTCTTATCAGCCGACCCTGTCACAGCTGCGTGCCTTCGTCGCTGTCGCGGAATACCGGCACTTCGGAACTGCCGCGGCGCGACTGGATGTGAGCCAACCCACCCTCTCACAGGCCCTGGCCGCACTGGAAAACGGGCTCGGACTGCAGCTGATCGAACGCAGCACCCGGCGGGTCCTGGTCACCCCCGCCGGCACCCGGCTGCTACCGCAGGCGATGGCCACCCTCGAAGCGGCGGACCGCTTCGTGGCCGCGGCCACCGGTGACACCTTCGGCGGAGTGCTCCGGATCGGGATCATCCCGACCGTCGCCCCGTATATCCTTCCCGCGCTGCTGCCCACGCTGCGCCGCAAACTGCCTGCGCTCACCCCGCGTGTGGTCGAGGACAAAACCGCCCGCCTACTGGACGAATTGCGTGCCGGAACGCTCGATGTGGCGGTACTCGCGCTGCCCACCGACGCCGCGGGGGTGGTCGAGATCCCTCTCTACACGGAGGAGTTCGTAATGGTCGTGCCATCCGGTCACGAACTCGCGGGCCGCACCGATGTGCACCCCTCGGACCTGGACGCGCTGCCGATGCTGCTCCTGGACGAAGGGCACTGCCTCCGCGCCCAGACCCTGGAACTGTGCCGCTCCGCGGAGGTCCGGCCCGGCACGGCCGGTGATACCCGAGCGGCATCACTGTCCACGGTGGTGCAGTGCGTCGCCGGTGGACTCGGTATCACGCTGATCCCGGAGATGGCGGTGGCGGCCGAAACCGGCCGCGGTGCCCTGGAAACCGCGCGTTTCACCGCCCCGGCACCGGGACGGACCCTCGGCTTGGTGTTCCGCGGGTCCACCGCCCGCACCGACGACTACGCCTACCTCGCCGAGATCATCCGCACTCAGCGTCCGCTCTGAACGGGCCGGCCGAGCGGACGGGTGGCGCCGCCGGGAATCACGAGCCGCGAAGTGTTCGGGAGGTCGCGCGAACGCCGAACGTCACCGGCCGGTACCGGTGGCGCGCCGATCACGGTGCCGGTCGTCGAGGACCTTCCGGCGCAGGAAGTCCAGCTGGTCGGCGATGACCTCGGCGCGGTTGTCGGGGTAATAGATCTCGAAATGACTGAACGGGTAGGTGCGCACCTCGCTGTCGGGTGCCCGCCGAGCCAGTTCCCGAGCGTCTTCGGGTGGGGTTTCGCGGTCGTTTTCGGCGATGCAGACCAGCAGCGGCATTCGCAGCTGGGGGGCGTGATCGCCCGGTTTGTAGCGCGCCATCGCCAGCAGCGTGCGGGGTGCGATGCTGTTGCGCCAGGTGGGGCTGTCCATCGCCTCGATGACCCGGTGGGCCAGCGGCCCGGTCATCACGGCGAGTTCCCCGGGTTTGCCGACCGCCGCTATATAGCGGGGTGGCCTGCGGAACAGGCCGCGCAGCCAGTCGATGACGATCTCGCGCTGCAGGGCGCGGGTTTCGGCTTTCGACCTTCCCTCCGCCTGCTCGGGGAAACCGTTGAACGGTACCTGGGCGATGACGGCGGCGATCCGCGGGTCCCGGGCGGCGGCCGTGACCACATGCCCGCCGCCCAGCGAACTGCCCCACAGCACGATACGTGCCGCGTCGACATCCGGTTGCGTACGTGCGCAGGCGACCGCGGCGGCGATATCGGCGAGCTGCCCCTCGATATCGGCGACTTGCCGTGGCCGGCCACCGCTGGCGCCGAAGGACCGGTAGTCGAAGGTCATGGCGACGCAGCCGGCCTCGGCGAAGGCGGTGGCCGCCGCGATCACCGAGGGAGTGTCCTGAGTGCCGCTGAAGCCGGGGCACAAGATAACGCACGGCCGGCCGGGACCGGAGGAGTCGTCCCGGTAGAGGGTGGCCGCACAGTCGGTGCCGTGTGAATCGAAGGTTACGGTCGTGGTTTCCACAAGGGCTCCTGGGTAGCGGAGAAGTCGGTGTGCAGGATCTTTTCGAGAAGATCGATCAGGTTCGCGCGATGCTCACCCAGATCGAGGCCGGGCCGGCCGGCATAGTGCTCGTGCAGTTCGCGCAGCATGCCGAGCACCGCGACGGCGGTGAACTCCGCATCCCGTACCCGGAATTCGCTCGCGGTGGCGCCGGTGGCCAGCAGTTCGCACAGAACGGGCCGTAGCCGGTCGGCGACCTCGTCGACGACCCGGTGGTGGATATCGCGGAACCGCTCGCCGTGCAGGGCCGACATCAGGCCGGGGGCGGAATCGGCCCGGGCGAGTGCGTAGGTGTGGTCGATATAGGCCAGCAACCGGGTACGCGGCGCGACCGAGATATCACCGAGGATGTCCAGATAGCCGGCGCAGAGGCGGTCCGCCAGTGCCGAAACGACCTCGGCGAACACCTGTTCCTTCGAGGTGAAGTGATGGTAGAAGCAGCCCTTCGCGACGCCCAGTTCCCGGGTGATGGAGTCGATGGTGGTCCGCTCGTAACCGTGTGCGATGAAGGCGTGTAACGCCGCATCGACGATTTCGGCCTTCCTGACCTCGGGGTTCTTCACTTCACGCATGGGCACCTCCTGGGGAGAAAATTACCGACCGACGGTCGGTCGGTCAAGCGCGGTACTTCCTGGAACCGGGAAGAAGGCCGGGTATCAGGGCGAATTCGTGCTCGCGCCCTCCGCGGTGCGACGCGGGTGGTCGGCGGCGGAGACCGGTGCCGGGCCGGAATCGGCCGGGATATCGAGAAGGGCGAGGAAAGCGTCCGCCGCCGGGGTGCGGGTGGAATCGCTCCACACGATGTACTCGACCCGCGCCGGGGCATCGGAGACCTCGAGGGTCACCACGCCGGTGAGTTGCGGGACATAGGCGGCCGGGAGCATGGCCACTCCGAGGTCCTGCTCCACGAGCCGGGCTATGTAGTCGGCGGAGGTCACTTCGAAGGCGACGTCGCGGTTGAGACCGGCGGCGGCGAAGGCCTGGTTGGACTGGAGGCGCCCCGCGGTGCCGGCCGGGAGGTCGACGAAGGTTTCGGTGGAGAGGCGCAGCAGGTCCACCCCGGGTGCACCGGCGAGCGCGTGAACCGGAGCGACCACGGCGACGAGCCGGTCGCGGGCGAGTTCGTGGGCGGCGACTCCGCGGGGCCGGGACGTGGTCGGCAGGCCGAGGAAGGCGATATCGAGAGCTCCTTCCCGGACCTGTTCGGTGAGCTCGTCGCTCGCGCCTACCCGCAGTTCGATCCGCACATGCGGGTATCGCTTACGGAAATCGCGTAGGGCGCTGGGGATATCGACCGCGGTCACCGTGGGGATGAGACCCACGGCGAGCCGTCCGCGTACCTCGCCCACGGCCGCGGCGGCCGCCGCCGCGGCGCGTTCGGCGGCATCCAGGCATTGGCGGGCTGCCGGGAGAAAGGCCGCACCGGCGGGGGTGAGCCGCACCCGGCGGCTGGTGCGTTCGAACAGTTTCGCTCCGAGTTCCCGCTCCAGACGCGCGATCTGGTGACTGAGCGCGGATTGGACCACGAGGCAGCGCCGGGCGGCGCGAGTGAAATTGTTCGTCTCCGCCACGGCGATCACGTAGCGCAGTTGCTGAAGCTCCATGGATCAATCTTGAATGGCGATTGATGGAGTGACAAACATGTGTTGGACTCATTGATCGTTCGCGGTGAGACTTCCAAACGTGAAAAGTCCAGCCGTGCCACAGCTTTCCGGTGGTAGCGCTTTCCCGCGCGATCTGCCGCGCACCATCCTGACCGCATTCGCGCCCTTGGCCTGGGGCACCACCTATATCGTCACCACCGAACTGCTCCCGCCGGGGCATCCGCTCTTCGCGGGACTCCTGCGGGCACTGCCCGCGGGCCTGATCGCGGTGGCGATCACCCGTACGCTGCCGCGCGGTATGTGGTGGGGGAAGGCGGCGGTGCTCGGCGTACTGAACATCGGGCTGCTGTTCCCGCTGCTGTTCATCGCGGCCGAACGACTACCCGGTGGGGTCGCCGCCACCTTGGCGGCGGCGCAGCCGCTGGCCGTCGCGATCCTGGCCGTCGCGATCCTGGGGGAAAGCCCCTCCGGCCGGCGCTTCGGCTGGGGTGCGATCGGACTGCTGGGTGTCGGGCTCGTGGTGATCGGGCCGGCCGCCGCATTCGATGTCCTCGGGATCGCGGCGGGCCTGGGCGGCGCGGCGAGTATGGCGCTCGGGCTCACTCTCACCGCCCGCTGGGGCCGCCCGGCCGGGGTCGGTCCGGTAGCGTTCGCCGGCTGGCAGCTCGCCGCCGGCGGGATCTTCCTGGCGCCGCTCACTTTTCTCGTCGAAGGACCCCCGCCCCCGATCGGCCCGGCCGCGGCGCTCGGCTACCTCTGGCTCGGCCTCTGCGGTGGGCTGCTCGCCTATGTGCTGTGGTTCCGCGGCGTCACCACGCTACCGGTGAACTCCGTGGCGATCCTCGCGCTCCTCTCCCCACTGGTCGCCGCCGGTCTGGGAGCGGCACTGCTCGGCCAGACGCTCGGTCCGGTGCAGCTCGCCGGGTTCGGGCTCGCACTGGCCGCGATCGTGGCCGGACAGCTTCCCCGGCCCACCTCCGTTCCCACCCTCGCACCGAAAGGGGCCTTGTCATGAAGATCGCCGTCGTCGGCGCCGCCGGTATGGTCGGTTCCCGCGTGATCATCGAAGCCGCGAGCCGGGGCCACGACCTCCGCGCCGTGTTCCGAACCGTACGGCCGGCTCCGCTGCCGCCCGGAGCGATCGCCGTGCCGGGCGATGCGAACGATTCCGGTCGTATGCGCGAACTGTTCCACGGGATCGATGCGGTCGTGGCCGCGACCCGGCCGGTCCCCGGGCAGGAACACACCGTCACCGCGACCGCGACAGCGCTGCTCGACGCGGCCCGGGCGGCCCGGACGCGCATTCTGTTCGTGGGTGGCGCCGCACCCCTGACGCATCCGGCGGACGCCGGCCGGCTCGTGCTCGACAGTCCCGAGTACGTGCCGGAAACGGTGCGCGCCGTGGCCGCGGCCAGCCTCGCGCAGTTCGAGACCTGCCGGGCGCATGCCGCCGATTGGGTGTATCTGAGTCCGCCGGCCCTCCTCGAACCGGGCCACCGCACCGGGGAATACCGGCGCGGCACCACCGCCCTGCTGACGGGCGCGGACGGGTCGTCCCGTATCTCCGCGGAGGACCTCGCGGTAGCGGTTGTCGACGAACTCGAGAACCCGGGTGGATCCCGGCATTTCACCGTCGGCTACTAGAAGTCCGAGAGAAGGATCCGGAACGGATTCCGGCGGTGCCCGGCGGGACGGAGGCGCTTCCGTGCGTCGAAGCGCGCACCCTCCGATCCGCTACCGTGGAAATTCGCCCTGCTCTGCGCACGGCTCCACCGGCGGTGAGGCCTTCGCCGGCCGGGCCCGGGTCTGGTAGACAACTGCGGGTGGGTACGGATATCCGGATGGTCGAGGTTCCGGACGGGCAGGTGGAGCTGGCGGATCGGCGGACGCAGCGGCGGTGGACCGTCGAGGTGGCGAGGTTCCGCTTGGCGGTCTTTCCGGTGACGCGCGGGCAGTACGAGCGGGTCACGGCACCGGAAACCGAGACGGTGCGGGGGGAGTGTTTCCCCGTGGACAGTGTGTCGTGGTGGGATGCGGTGCGATTCTGCAACGCCCTGTCCGAACGCGAGGGTCTGGACGCGGCGTACCGCCTGGACGGCACCGAGGTGGAAGCCGTCGCGGCGGCGCGGGGGTACCGGTTACCGACCGAAGCCGAATGGGAATACGCCTGCCGGGCCGGCACCGGGGGGCCGCGCTATGGACCGCTCGACGATATCGGCTGGTATCGGGGTAATTCCGGTGACCGGCGGCATGCGGTGGGCGGTAAACGCCCGAACGGCTGGGGGTTGTACGACATGCTCGGCAATGTCTGGGAATGGTGCTGGGACCGCTACGATCCCGAGGTCTACGGTGAGTACCGGGTGCTGCGCGGCGGGGGCTGGTTCGACGAGCACTGGAGTTGCCGGGCGTCGGTGCGCCGGCGCAGCCATCCGACGCTGCGGCTCGACGATGTGGGGATGCGGGTCGCCCGGTCGGTGTAGCGGGTGATCGGCTCCGGTGCCGCACCGGCGGTATCCGCACTGCCGGTCGACGGCGCGGAAAGCGTTACCTTCACGGCGATTCGGGGTTCGTGTCCGGGTGCGGTGCCACCGATTGCGAGCGGGCCTGCCCGGTCTCGGCCGGGAGCGCGGCCGCGATACCGTCGAGTACCCGCTCCAACCCGTAACGGAACTGTTCCTCGGGAGGGAGGTGCGGGACCCGGGCCTCCAGGATCGTCCGGTTGAACATCGGATAGCGGCCGGATTCGACGATCCGGGCGACGTAGGGGCCGACATAGCCGCTCATCCATTGCGCGGTATCCATACCGGTGCGCCGGGCCTGGTCCAGCCAGCCGATCTCGCGGTGTACGGCGCTGTAGGCGTAGTCGTCGAGCATTCCGACCAGCCCGGAGATCTCATCGATGTCGAGTCCGTAACCGTCGAGCGCGGAGAGGGCGAATTCCAGGAGCCGCAGGGAGTTCGGGCCCAGGGTGGGGCGGCGGTTGGCCAGCGAGATCTGCCAGGGGTGACGCAGTCCCACTTCGCGGATCTGTCCGGCGACCAGGGAAAGATCCCGGCGCCATTCGCCGGTGGGATGGGCGGGTAGGTCGATTTCGCCGACGACGGCGTCGATCATCAGATCGATGAGGTCGTCGCGGGAGGAGACGTACCGGTACAGCGACATCGCCCCGGTTCCGAGTTCGGTGGCGATCCGGCGCATGGTCACGGTCTCGAGGCCTCCGCTGTCGGCGAGTTCGACCGCGGCCCGCGTGATGGCGGCGCGGTCGAAGCCGGGGCGGCGTCCCGGCCCGGAACGTTCCGGTGTTTCCGGGCGCATCCAGATGGTCGTGTTCTGCTGTGGCAGCGGCATGAGCCCTCCTTCCTGCGTACAGCGTACTTGAATCCATGGGTATTTCGCGTACGATGTACTCGAAATACGAGGAAGGAATGGAACATGAGTGAGCGGCCCACCCTCGGCGATCCGCGTCGCGAGGTCACGGCGAAGGAAGTGGCAATCGAATTCGCCCGGCAGCTGGAGATTTCCGGCGAAGCGAGCGACGCCGACGGGTATGATGCCGCGTTCGCGACGGATATCCTGTGGGGCAGCCCCTACGGAGCGAGCGTGACCGGATATGCCGAGTTGAACGCGCTGCACCACCGCCTGATGGCCGCGCGTGTGGCCCCGCCGTCGCGGTTCGAGGTCGTCACCGCGCTCTCACCCGCGCCCGGTGTGGTGGTGACGCAGATCCGCAGGCAGGCCATCGATACCGAAGCGTTCTCGGAAATGGCCATGTATGTGCTGGTCGAGCGGAACGGCCGATGGTGGCTGGCGGCCGCGCAGAACACTCCGGTCGGAACGTCGCCGCTGCAGCGCGAAGCGGCGGTGAGCGAAGGGTGAATCGCGCCGATACGAGACCACGGCCCATGAGCGGTCGTGGTCTCCCGCGGCCCCGCCCCACCTTCTGTGATCGAAAGGAATTCGCACCGTGTCGTTGACCGGAGAATACGAGCGCAGCACCTCGGACTGGGCTGCCGACCAGGCCGAACGGATCATGAAATCCGGTGGGCGGCAGGGAACCACCATCGTGGGTAAACCGGTGGTCCTGCTGACCACTGTCGGTAACAGAACCGGCAAACTCCGGAAGACGCCGTTGATGCGGGTCGAGCACGAGGGGGAATACGCCGTGGTCGCCTCGTTGGCCGGGGCGCCCGAGAATCCGGCCTGGTACCACAATATCGTCGCCCACCCGGAGGTCGAGTTGCGGGACGGAACCTTCACCGGCGACTTCCTGGCCCGTGAGGTTTTCGACGAGGAGCGGGCGCTGTGGTGGGACCGCGCTGTCGCCGCGTTCCCGCAATACGCCGACTACCAGCGCAAAACGACGCGGCGGATCCCGGTCCTCGTCCTGTCGCCGCGGTAGATCCGGTGCGCCGGATGCTCCTCGGCGTCCCGTTCCGGCCGAGTGGTTCGACGCGGCGCGGGGAAACGTTCGTTGTCCCGGAGCGGTTTTCTCGAAGTTTGCCACTATCGCGACAAAGACATATGGACGCCTATACAGTGGGCATCGACAAGCCGTCCGGCCCGCCTGTGCTCCGCGGATCGGAGGACGGCTCATGCCTGTGGAGATAGACGTCCATGCTCGAATGCCTCCGGGAACGACCCGACAACGGGGATGAGGAGACCGGTCCTGCGATGACACGGTCCGCTTCCACCCGTACTCCGAACTCGCACGTGGTGTCGTGCGCAGCGGACGGGCCGGCGTCGAAGAGGCCGAGCGGACCCCACTCGTACGGCTGCGCACCGCGCGGCCGGACGGCCCGTACCGGAGAAAACCGAGGATTGCCGATGAGTAAGTCAGGACTGTCCGCCGCACGAGAACTCGCTGCGCATTACGCCGAGGTGGTGACCAGCCTGAGCGCTGACGAGTGGGCGGCCCCGAGCCGGTGTGCCGGATGGTCGGTGAAGGATCTGGTGGCCCACACCGGATCCAATTTCGCGGCTCTCGTCGAGCCGCCGCCGGCCGATCCCGCCACACCGGCCCCGGAGACCGCGGAACAACTCCAGGAACTGCTGGTCGCGCGACGGCGGGATTGGTCCGCGGCGCAGGTGGCCGAGGAGTTTCTGCAGAGCGTGGAGGGTGCGATGGGTGCGTTGGCGGCCATGCAGGAGGGCGTGGCGGCCACGGCACCGATGACGTTGACCGACCTCGGCACCTACGAGGCCCATCAGCTCGCCGATGCGTTCGCCTTCGACCTCTGGTGCCATATGTATGTCGATCTCCTGGCGCCGGAGGGGCCGGTGGATCGGCCGGTGGGGCCGCATGAGCATCGGTTGGTACGCGCGGCTGTCGATTGGATGTGGGCGGGGTTGCCGCAGATGTGCCCCAAAGTCGCTTCCGCGCTCACCCATCCGCTCGGTATCCGGCTGACCGGCCCCGGCGAAGGTGAATGGACGTTGGTATCGGCCGAAGGCCGGAGCGCGGTGATCGCCGGAATCGATTCCGTCGATACCGTCGTCGTGTCCCCGGCCACCGATTTCGTCCTGTGGGGGACCGGACGTAGCTCCTGGCCCCAACATGTCGAGATTTCCGGAGACGACTCCTACGCGGCCACCGTTCTCGACCTCATCGATATCGTCTGATCCGGTTGTGTGATCGGTAGAGCCGACCGGCTTCACCGATCGCACCCGGCCCCGGATGAGGCGGCCGTGGTCGGCCCCGGGACCCGCCGTCGGCGGAAACGCCCACGTCACCGCCTTCGAATCGGGTGATGGGGGCGTTACCGTGTATGCCGGCGCACACCCAGCCGCCCGCTGCGAAGACCGGAACAAGGAGGCCGATGTCGGGATACGTGTTCGATACCAAGCACGACCGCTACCCCCTGGCGGCACACGTATTTCTCGTCGAGCACAGCCGCATCCTCCTGATGCGACGCGCCGGTCGCGGTTACGCCGACGGACAGCTCGGGTTGCCCGCCTGCCACATCGAGCGCGGCCGGGCTCTCACCGTGTCGGCTGTCCGTGAGCTCGCCGACCAACTCGGGATCATCCTCGACGCGGCTGAGCTGTGCCCGAGCGGCACGATGTTCCGGTGGTCCCGCGAACCCCGGGTCGACATCTTCTTCACCGCGGAATCCTGGGACGGCACCCCGGAGATCCGGGAACCGCGCAAATGCAGCGAACTCGTCTGGGCCGACCCGGAAGATCTGCCCCGGGATACGCTCGATTTCGTAGCCACCGCGTGGGCCGATACGAAAGAAGGACGAATGCTGCGGGAATTCGGTTTCGCACCGGCCGCGCTGTGAACTGCGGCGATATCGAGTCCGACTCGTCGGCGGGGGAGCTGTGTATTGGCCTCGTCGGCGGAAGCGATGATGTGCTGAGGCGGTGAAATTCTCCGCCATCGTCGAGATCGTCTCCTTCGACCGCCGCCGACTCGCCGCCGCCGTACTGGCGGTTTCCGCGCTCTCCGTTGCCACAGCGTGCGATGCCCCCACCGAGACCACGGCCGTGACAACCCCGGCCGGTACCACTTCCGAAGCCGCCACGGCGCAGCCGTTCGCCGATCTGGAAGTACAACACGGGGCGCGGCTGGGCGTCTTCGCGGTCGACACCGCCAGCGGCCGTAGCGTTTCCTACCGCGACGGGGAGCGATTCCCCATGGCTTCCACATTCAAGGGTCTCGCCTGCGGTGCGCTGCTGCGCCGGCACCCACTGTCGACCGGGTTCTTCGACCGGGTGATCCACTATTCGCGCGCCGATCTCGTCGAGTACTCGCCGGTGACCGAAAAGCATGTCGATACCGGGATGACGGTCGCCGCCCTCTGCGAGGCCGCCATCACGGTGTCCGACAACACCGCCGGCAATCAGCTTCTGAAACTTCTCGGCGGCCCCGCGGGTTTCACCGCGTTCCTGCGCACCCTCGGTGACGACACCTCCCGGCTGGACCGCTGGGAAACCGAGCTGAACACCGCGATCCCCGGCGACGAGCGCGATACCACCACACCCGCGGCGCTGGCGGCCGACTACCGCGCACTCGTGGTCGGCGATGCGCTTGCCGAACCCGAACGCGCGCAACTGAGCTCGTGGCTTGTTGCCGTCGCCACCGGCGCCGATCGTATCCGGGCCGGGCTGCCCGCCGACTGGACCGTGGGCCACAAGACCGGGACACCCGCCTACGGTTGCGCCCTCGACGTCGCCGTCGCCTGGCCGCCGGGTCGGGCCCCGCTCGTCATCGCGGTGCTCACCGCCCGATCCGAGCAGGATGCCGAACCGGACAACGCCCTGGTCGCCGCCGCCGCGCGCACGGCCGTCGAAGCACTCGAACTCCGTTGACGCCCGCCACCCGCGTATCGGTGCGGTAGTACCGGCCGGGCGTGATCGCGACCGGAGACGTATCGGCCCGGATTCTCCCGTATCGCCCGGTCTCCCCGGGCGGTACGGGCGAGGGGCTCAGACGCGGTTGCCGAACCGTTCCAGGACGGCGCTGGCCTCCTGGGAGGCGGTACCCTCGTCGGCGAGATGCGCCATGGCTTCCGGGACGGTACGGCCGTGATGCGCCATGGCCTGGGCGTAGAGGCGACCGGCCCGATAGGAGGAACGGACCAGCGGGCCCGCCATCACACCGGCGAAACCGATCTCTTCGGCGGCCTTCGAATGCTCCACGAACTCCTCGGGTTTCACCCAGCGGTCCACCGGATGATGCCGCGGCGACGGACGCAGATACTGGGTGATGGTGAGGATATCGCAGCCCGCCTCGTGCAGATCGCGCATCGCCTGCGTGACCTCCTCGGGGGTCTCGCCCATACCCAGGATCAGATTGGACTTGGTGACCAGGCCGTCGGCGCGAGCCGCGGTGAGCACCTCGAGAGACCGCTCGTAGCGGAAGGCCGGGCGGATCCGCTTGAACACCCGGGGCACCGTCTCCAGGTTGTGCGCCAGCACCTCCGGCCGGGAGGAGAAGACCTCGGCGAGCTGATCCGGTTTCGCGTTGAAATCCGGGATGAGTAGTTCGACACCGGTGTTCGGGTTGAGTTTCTTGATGGCGCGCACGGTTTCGGCGTACAGCCAGGCGCCGCCGTCGGCCAGATCGTCGCGGGCCACACCGGTGATGGTGGAGTAGCGCAATCCCATCGCCTGCACGCTCTCGGCGACCCGGCGCGGTTCGTCCCGGTCCAGCGGGGACGGTTTACCGGTATCGATCTGGCAGAAATCGCACCGCCGGGTGCACTGTTCGCCGCCGATGAGGAAGGTGGCCTCGCGATCCTCCCAGCATTCGAAGATATTGGGACAACCCGCCTCCTCGCAGACGGTGTGCAGACCCTCCCGCTTCACCAGGCCCTTGAGCTCGGTGTACTCGGGACCCATGGTGGCGCGGGTGCGGATCCAGCCGGGTTTGCGTTCGATCGGGGTCTCGGCGTTACGGGCCTCGATCCGCAGGAGTTTACGGCCGGCGGGAGCTTGGGCGGAGGTCATACGAGGGGACCTTTCGGTTCGCGTGCCGCGGTGGCGGCGGCGTGGTCCGCGACGCCCGGGGTGCCGGCGTGCGGAATATCGTGCTCGGTGACCGGGAGTTCACCGTCGAGTGCGGCGAGGATGTGCTTCGCGATCGACGGCCGGACCTCGGCGACAGTCACCACGCGGCCGAGTTCCCGGCTCAAGCTGGTGGAGCCGACATCTCGGATACCGCAGGGGATGATGGCGCCGAAAGCGCCGAGATCGGGGTCGCAGTTCAGCGAGATCCCGTGCAGGGTGACCCCGCGCTGCACCCGGATCCCGATCGAGGCGATCTTGCGTTCCGGCAGTGAACCCGACGCGGCCAGCCATACCCCGGACCGGCCGGGCACCCGCCCGCATTCGACCCCGAGATCGGTGACCGTGTGGATGATGGCCTGTTCGAGACGCCGGACGTAATCGACCACATCGATCGGTTCGGCGAGCCGGATGATGGGATAACCCACCAGCTGACCGGGTCCGTGCCAGGTGATCTTTCCGCCGCGGTCCACGTCGATGACCGGGCTGCCGTCGGTCGGCCGGTCGGCCTCCTCGGTGCGGCGGCCGGCGGTATAGACGGAAGGGTGTTCCAGCAGCAGCAGGGTATCGGCGCCCGCGCCCTCGGCGCGCCGGGCGGCCAGATCGCGTTGGAGGTCCCACGCCTGCTGGTAATCGATGAGGCCCAGATCGCGCACGTCGACGGGGGTGCTGTCGTAACGAGCCGACCGGGTTGCGGTGCGGGTGTTGTTCACCATCACGACGTTACGCTCATTCCCAGTGTGAGCTGCATCAGCGTCAGATCCATCCAGCGGCCGAATTTGCGGCCCACCTCCGGCAGTATCCCGACGGTGCGGAAACCGAACCGTTCGTGCAGGGCGATGGAGGCGGTATTGCTGGATTCGATCACCGCGATCAGAGCGTGGATATCGCCGGCCCGTTCGGCGCGGGCGATCAGTTCGCCCAGCAGCGCGGCGCCGATACCGCGGCGCTGGAAGCGATCGGCGATATAGATGGAGTTCTCGGCGGTGTGCCGGTAGCCGGATTTGGGCCGCCACGGACCGTAACTCGCGTAGCCGGCGAGTTCGCCGTCGACCTCGGCCACCAGTACGGGGCGGTGGTGTTCGGTGCGATTGCGGAACCAGGCGATGCGCTCGTCGAGCCCGACCGGTTCGTCGTCCCAGATGGCGGTGGTCTCGGCGATGGCCCGGTTGTGGATCTCCAGGATCGCGGGGAGATCGCCGGTTCGCGCGTCCCGGACCACGGCGGCGCTGATACCGGTCATCGGTTCACCGCGGCGGCGAGCGCCGCGCCCACGGTCGGATGCCGGAACTCGTATCCGGTCTCCTCCAGGACACCGGGCAGGGCGCGGGGGCCGTGCAGGATCGCCTCCTCGGCGAATTCGCCGACCGCGACGCGCAGGGCGATACGCGGAACCAGCAGGGGGGTGGGCCGGTGCAGGGCCTTACCCAGCGCACGGGTGAACGCGGCGTTGGTCACCGGGGCGGGGCCCACGGCATTGAGCGGGCCCCGCACCGCGGTGACGGTGAGCGCGTGCCGGATCGCGCCGATCACATCGTCGAGCGAGATCCACGGCTGATACTGGCGGCCGTTGCCGAGCCGGCCACCGAGACCCAGCAGGAACAGCGGTTTCAGCTGGGGCAGCATTCCCCCGCTGCCGGCCAGCACCACACCGCTGCGCAGCAGTACGGTGCGGGTGCCGGCCGCGACGGCGGGCCCCGTCGCGGCCTCCCAATCCCGGCACAGGGTCGGCAGGAAACCGGTACCCGGGGGGCCGGTCTCGTCGACCGCCCGGTCGCCGGTATCGCCGTAGTAGTGGATTCCGCTGGCATTGACCAGCGTGGGCACCCCGGCCCGGGCCACGGCGGTGGCCAGCACATCGGTGGGGGTGAGCCGGCTGTCACGGAGTTCCTGCTTGTACGCGCCGGTCCAGCGTTTGTCGCCGATCCCGGCCCCGCACAGATTCACCACGGCGTCCACGCCGTCGAGGATCGCGGGGTCGAGTTCGGCGCGCGCGGGGTCCCAGCGGCGTTCGTCGGGCGCGGCGGCCGGCCGCCGGACGAGACGGATCACCTGCTCGCCGTCCCGGCGCAGCGCCGCGACGAGAGCAGTACCGATCAATCCGGACGAACCGGCCACCACCACCGACATCGTCGCGACCCCTTACAGGCCCAGGTCGGCCTCGAACGCCGCCTCTTCGAGACGGTGCCGGATGGTCGTCAGGAACCGTCCCGCGTCCGCGCCGTCGATGAGGCGGTGATCGTAGGTGAGCGGCAGGTAGCACATCGAGCGCACGCCGATGGATTCGCTACCGGTCTCGTCGGTGACCACGGTCGGACGCTTGACGATGGCACCGGTCCCGAGCATCGCCGCCTGCGGCGGCACCAGGATCGGGGTGTCGAAGAGCGCGCCCTGGCTACCGATATTGGTGATGGTGAAGGTGCCACCGGCCAGCTCGTCCGGCTTCAGGCCACCGGTGCGGGCCCGGTGGGCGATATCGGCGATGGCGCGGGCCAGCCCGGCCAGCGACAGATCGCTGGCATTGTGGATCACCGGCGACAGCAGGCCCTGTTCGGTGTCCACGGCGATACCGAGATGCACCGAGGCGTGGTAGGTGATCTCCTTGCTGTTCGCGTCGTAGCTGGCGTTGACGTTCGGGTGCACCCCGAGCGCCTCCACCACGGCCTTGGCGAAGAACGGCAGGAAGGTCAGGTTCACACCCTCGCGCTTGGCGAAATCGGCCTTGGCCTGTTTGCGCAGCGCGGCGATCCGGGTGACATCGGCCTCGTGCACCTGGGTGAGCTGCGCGGTGGTCTGCAGCGACTCCAGGGTCTTGGTGGCGGTGATCTGCCGGATCCGGTTGGCCTTCTGCGTGGTGCCGCGCAGCGCGGCCAGGGCCGGGCTGGGGGCCGGCGCGGACGGGGCCTTGGCCGCGGGTGCGGTCGGCGCGGCGGCCGCCGGGGCCGCGGCGGCGGGTGCCTTCTTGGCTTCGGCGGCAGCCAGGACATCCTGCTTACGGATGCGGCCACCCACGCCCGACCCGGTGACGGTGGACAGATCCACGCCGTTCTCCTCGGCCAGTTTGCGCACCAGCGGAGTGACGTACGGAGTGGCGCCGTTGGCGGAGGGCTGCGCGGGAGCCGGGGCCTGGGCGGGCGCGGGAGCCGGCGCGGGCTTCGGAGCCGGAGCCGGTTCGGGCGCCGGCGCGGCGGCCGCGGGTTCCGGCTTCGGAGCCGGCGCGGGAGCCGGTTCGGGGGCAGGGGCGGGAGCCGGTTCGGGGGCGGGTGCCTGGGCGGCGGGAGCACCGGAACCGATCACACCGAGCTGACCGCCGACCTCCACCACATCGTCTTCCTGCGCGGTGATCTCCAGCAGGGTGCCGGCCACCGGGGAGGGGATCTCGGTGTCGACCTTGTCGGTGGAGACCTCGAGCAGCGGCTCGTCGACCGCGACCTCGTCGCCGATCGCCTTCAGCCACCGGGTGACGGTGCCCTCGGTCACGGATTCGCCCAGTTCCGGCATCTTCACCGGGGTGCCGGAGGCCGGGGACGCGGCGCCGGACGAAGCGGCCGGGGCGGGCTCGGGCTCCGGAGCGGGCTGCTCCTCCTCGGCGGGGGCGGCCGTGGGCTCGGTGGCGGCCGGCTGCTGCTCCGGTTCGGAAGCGGGGGCCTCACCGGCGTCACCGATGACGCCCAGTTCGCCACCCACCTCGACGATATCGTCTTCCTGCGCGACGATCTTCGTCAACACACCCGCCGCGGGGGACGGGATCTCGGTGTCGACCTTGTCGGTGGAGACCTCGAGCAGCGGCTCGTCGACCTCGACCGTGTCTCCTTCCTGCTTCAGCCACCGTGTCACCGTTCCCTCGGTGACGCTCTCACCAAGAGCGGGCATCTGGACGGAGAAGGCCATGTCCGTTGACTCCTCTAACTGCTCGACGGGTCTACAACAGTTCGTTCCGGTGGATCCCGTCGCGGGTCGCGAGGGTGTTCCAGCCGGCGTTCATTCTGCGCGGCGCCGGAGATCTGTGTGGTTGTTGTTCCGGCCACCATCCTTGCATTCTCCGTCGCGCGCGTTCACCGGAGGGCTTCCCATTCCGGCGGCGGGCACTATGGAATCACCGCCGGATGCGGCGGTATTCGAACGGCGAGCAGGAGGTCGGCGGCGGTGGGTTTGCTGGATCGTTTCCGTCGCGGCACGGCCGCGCGCAGGAGCATTACGCGCACCGGCGCTGCCGAGGCCCGCTATCCGGCCGAATGGGTGCGCGCCCGTACCGGCGTCGAAGGTTTCGTCGAACCGCAGACCATTGTGACCGATGTCACTATGGTGCTGGTGGCGGCGGACGGTGAGTGGACCCGGCGTGTCGTGGGCGAACGCGGCGCCCGCCGACTCGGCCGGGAGCCGCGGATCCCCGTGTACGACGTGAGCCGGACGGGATATCCCCAGCGGATGCGTGATGACGACGCGCGCCGGCGGATCGAACGCGGACGGGACCTGGAACGAGAGCTCGGCGAACAGCGATCCCGGTCCCGCCGGGATGCGATCGCCCGCATCGGACGACCGCACCCCGGCCGGGCGGATCCGCCGCCGTGCCGGATCCTGCGATCGCGCTACTCCGCGGCGATGTCCTCCAGCACCGCGATGAGCGTGCGGACCGGCACCCCGGTGCCGCCCTTACCGATGTAGCCGAACGGTCCGCCGGTGTTGTAGGCCGGCCCGGCGATATCGATATGCGCCCACTGCACACCCTCCGGCACGAACTCCTTCAAATATGTTCCGGCCACCAGCATGCCGCCCCAGCGGTGGGAGGTGGCGTTGACCATATCGGCGACCTTGGAGTCGAGATCGGCACGTAGTTCCGCGGGCAGCGGCATGGGCCAGCCGTGCTCGCCGACCTCCCGCGAGATCCGGGCGACCCGGTCGCGGAATTCGTCGGTGCCCATCACTCCCGGGGTGCGGGTACCGAGGGCGACCATCTGCGCCCCGGTGAGGGTGGCGACATCGATCAGGTAATCCGGCTCGTCCTCCCCGGCGCGGACCATGGCGTCGGCCAGGATGAGCCGGCCCTCGGCATCGGTATTGGTGACCTCGATGGTGGTACCGCCGTACTGGGTGAGTACATCACCCGGCCGCTGCGCGGTGGCCGAGGGCATGTTCTCGGCCATCGGCACCGTCGCGGTGACCGTGATCCCCAGGCTCAGCCGGGCGGCGAGCAGGGTCGTGGCCACGACGGCCGCGGCTCCGGCCATATCCGAGGTCATGTTCTCCATGTTCGCGGCCGGTTTGATGGAGATACCGCCGGTGTCGAAGGTGATGCCCTTACCGACCAGCGCGACCTTCTTCTCACCGCCCCGGTAGGTGAGCCGGACCAGCCGCGGCGGCCGCGACGAACCCTTGCCGACGCCCAGTACACCGCCGTAACCTCCGGCTTCCAGGGCTTTTTCGTCGAGCACCTCGACCTCGAGCCCCGCGCCTTCGGCCAGCACCTGCGCGCGCCGGGCGAATTCGGCGGGGTAGAGGTGGCTCGGCGGGGTGTTCACGAAATCACGGGCGGTGGCCACGGCTTCGGCGGTCAGCTGGGCGTGTAGCAGCGCGTCGCCGCCGAAATCCGGTTCCGGGACCAGGAGTTCGACCCGGGCCAGCGGGCCGGCATCGGGTTTCGGCGCGGATTTCGCCGAACGGAACGGCGTGAACGTGTAGGCGCCGAGGTAGAAACCCTCCGCGGCGGCACCGATATCCAGGCCGGACAGTGTGGTGGCGGCGCGTTCCACCCCGGTGAGCGCGCGGGCGGCGGCACCAGCGCTGCGGCGGATCTGCTCGGCGTCCACGTCCGCGGCAGTGCCGAGCCCGACGGCGAGCACGCTGGCGACCTCGTCCAGGCCGGCCGGCGCCGGAATGCGCACCAGCTGTTCCGCCTTGCCTGTGGCGCCCACCGCGGTCAGCTGTTCGAGCAACCGGGCGCGCGGCTCGGCGCCGAGCACATCGCCGAAGAGATCCTCGGGAAGGAGAACGGGCCCCTCGTCGGTGGTGGCCAGGCCGACGACGAGTACATCGGTATCGGGCTCGATGGTCAGGGTACGTGCCAATTCCGGTCCGAGAGGACGATCTGCGACTGCGGTCATGTGCCCAGGCTATTCGGTACCGGTGGCATACCGGAGGGCGACGCCTTCCAGCAGCATGTCCACCGCGTCGCCGAGCAGGACCGCGAAATCGAGTTCGGGCGGGGCCACCCGTGGGTCGAACAGGCGGTGCAGGGTGGGATAGGTGGCGGGATCGAGGAGTTCGGGTAGTTCGGCCGGGGCGCCCGCGGTGAACTCCGCGGCGCCGATCCGGTCCAGCCGCTCGGAGGTCCACAGCAGCGCCAGGCCCTGCACCAGGGCCGAATAACCCAGATAGGCCGATATCAGCTCCGCGCGCGACAGGTTCAGTTCGGTGAGGGCGGCGAGGGGGCGTTCCACGGTGTCGAAAAGGCCCGGACCGAGGGGCGGCCGGATCCGCGCCAGCACCGGCAGCAGCCACGGATGCCGCCGGTAGAGCTGCCATTCCTGTTCCGCTTCGTACCGCATCCGGGCTCGCCAGCCGGGCAGGTCCGGCGGTGGGGGCGGGGTTTCGGCCAATACCAGCTCGGTCATCGCGGCGAGGAGTTCCTCGCGGTCGCCGAAATACCGGTAGAGGGCCGCGGTGGCCACGCCGAGTTCCCCGGCCAGCCGGCGCATGGTGAGTGCCTCCAGTCCGCCGTTATCGGCGAGCGCGATCGCGGCGCGGGTGATCGCCACCGCGGAGAGCCGGTGCGGGCGCGGGCGGCCCGGACCGGCCGGTGCCCGCCGCCGGGCCCGGTAGGCGCGGGCCTGGCAGGACCGCGAACAGTAACGCCGGCGGCGGCCGCGGGCCGGTTGACAGAGTTCTTCACGGCATACCGCACACGCTGTCACGGGCCATATTTCATCACACGAAATACCGTGACGAAATAGTGGTGATCGAGTGGTTACAGGCCTAAGTTCGCGAACAATAACGTCATTCACAGGAGGCAGCGGAGATGGGTACGGAACCGACTGTGCGGCGGGCCGGTCCGGCGGATCGGGAGCCACTGATCGAAGCTCTGCGGGCGGCGACCCCCGATGAAGCGGTCACCGAATGGATCATGCGCGGATACCCGGCGGATCAGTTCCTCGATATCTGGGTTCCCGAGATCGCCGACCGCGCCCTGCGCCACGACGAGATCTGGGTGGCCGGAGCGGGCAGCGAGATCTGGGCGGTCTCGGTGTGGCAGCACCTGACCTCACCCGAGCGGCTGTTCGCCGAGGCGGCGACCGCCCGGGAACACGCCGAACGCGCCCCCACGGTGCGCCCACTACAACGCTCGGCGTACGTGACCGAGCTGCTGACCCGCGTACACCCCCGGACGTTCCCGCACAGTTACCTCGAGCTGATCGTCACCGTGCCGGAATATCGCGGGCGCGGCGCCGGCGCGGCCGTACTCACCGCCCGGACCCGGGAGCTGGCGGCCGCCGGGATCCCGGCGTTCCTGGAGGCGAGCACCGCACGGTCGGCGCGGCTCTACACCCGGCAGGGATTCGTCCGCACCGGGGAAACCCACACCCTGCCGGAGGACGGCCCGACGCTCGTGCCCATGTGGTTCGCGGCCCGGTCCGCCGAGGGCCCGCGCGACGACGATCGGTCCCCGGACGCCCGCCCGGCGCGGGACGGAACCGGCTCCGGGAACACGGCGATAAGCTCGCCGGGTGAGTGACGCCGAGCTGCAGCAGGGCCCTGTCCACACCGCGCACGTCGAACTCGGTGCGAAATTCGCGCCGTTCGGCGGCTGGGAGATGCCGGTTTCCTACACCGGCACGGTCGCCGAGCACACCGCGGTCCGGGAAACGGTGGGCCTGTTCGACGTGAGCCATCTCGGGAAGGCCACGGTGCGCGGCGCCGGGGCGGCGGAATTCGTGAACTCCGCGCTGACCAACGATCTCGGGCGGATCGGTCCGGGCAAGGCGCAGTACACCCTGTGCTGCACCGCCGACGGCGGGGTGATCGACGACCTCATCGCCTACTTCGTGCGCGACGACGAGATCTTCCTGGTGCCCAACGCGGCCAATACCGCCGCCGTGGTCTCGGCCCTGGCGGCGGCCGCGCCCCCGGCGATCACGGTCACCGGCGAACACCGCGAATACGGGGTGTTCGCCGTACAGGGGCCGCGCTCGGCGCAGGTGCTCGCCGGCCTGGGTCTTCCGGCGGATCTGTCGTATATGGCGTTCGTGGACACCGAATGGGCCGGACAACCCGTGCGGGTGTGCCGGACCGGCTACACCGGCGAACACGGTTACGAACTGCTGCCCCGGTGGGCCGGGGCCGAACCGCTGTTCCGGGCACTGGTCGAGCAGGTCCGGTCGGCGGGTGGCGCGCTCGCCGGGCTCGGGGCGCGCGATACCTTGCGGACCGAGATGGGATACCCGCTGCACGGGCACGAGCTGTCCCGCGAGATCACCCCGGTGCAGGCGCGGGTCTCCTGGGCCGTGGGCTGGGCCAAGGACGGTTTCTGGGGGAAGGCGGCGCTGGAGGCGGAACGGTCGGCCGGGGCACGGCGGACCCTGCTCGGCCTCGAGGCGCTGGAACGCGGTATTCCCCGCGAGGGTCAGCTCGTCCGGCACGACGGCCGGCAGGTCGGCGTGACCACCTCCGGTACGTTCTCGCCCACCCGGCAGCTCGGAATCGCGCTGGCGCTCCTGGACCCGGCGCTGTCCCCGGGCGCCGAAGTGGAGGTGGACGTGCGGGGTCGTCCGCTGCGCTGCCGGGTGGTGCGGCCGCCGTTCGTGCCCGCGCGTACCAGCTGATTCGCCCCCGGTGTGCCGGGCCGGAGACAGGTGCCGCACCGGACCACCGCGGCTGCGACGCGGACCCAGGACATAGACTGCTGGTCATGACCGCTGCTGCACAGTTCGCCCGTATCCCTCATCCTGCGCCCACCCCGGCGCAGCGGGTACAGGAGATCCTGGCGGCGCCCGGGTTCGGCCGCTTCTTCACCGACCATATGGTCACCATCGACTACACCGAGGCGGACGGTTGGACCAACGCGGCCGTCGCACCGTACGGTTCGCTCACGCTGGACCCGGCGACCATGGTGTTCCACTACGGTCAGGCCATCTTCGAAGGGCTCAAGGCCTACCGGCAGCCCGACGGGCGGGTCGCGTGTTTCCGGATCGACGCGAACGCCGCCCGCTTCCGCAGGTCCGCGCGGCGGTTGGCCATGGCCGAACTGCCCGAGGAACTGTTCATCGAATCGGTGCGTCAACTACTCGATGTCGACGCGGCCTGGGTCCCCGCGGCCGGTGGGGAGGAATCGCTGTACCTGCGGCCGTTCATGTTCGCCACCGAAGCCGGGCTGGGTGTGAAGCCCGCGTCCGCGTACAAGTACCTGCTGCTGGCCTCCCCGGCCGGGGCCTACTTCCCTCGCGGCGTGAAACCGGTGCGGGTGTGGTTGTCCACCGAGTACGTGCGCGCGGCGCCCGGTGGCACCGGAGAGGCCAAGGTCGCCGGTAACTACGCGGCCTCGCTGCTGGCGCAGGCGGAGGCCACCGCCAAGGGGTGCGATCAGGTGGTGTGGCTGGACGCGTGCGAACGCCGGTACGTGGAGGAGATGGGCACCAACAACCTGTTCTTCGTCTACGGCTCGGGTGCGGACGCCCGGCTGGTGACCCCGGAACTGTCCGGGTCGCTGCTGCCCGGTATCACCCGGGATTCGCTGCTGACCCTGGCCACTGATTCCGGCTACCCGGTGACCGAACGCAAGATCTCGGTCGAGGAATGGCGGGCCGGCGCGGAATCCGGCGAGATCACCGAGGTTTTCGCCTGCGGTACCGCTGCCGTGATCACCCCGGTCGGCTCGGTATCCGGTCCGGACGGGGAATTCGTGATCGGTGGT
This sequence comes from Nocardia sp. X0981, assembly GCF_977089955.1. NCBI lineage: Bacteria > Bacillati > Actinomycetota > Actinomycetes > Mycobacteriales > Nocardiaceae > Nocardia > Nocardia sp. X0981. Next base: position 3,402,379 of record NZ_OZ372435.1, read on the forward strand.
GGCGAACCGGGTGAGGTCACCATGGCCCTGCGGGACACCCTCACCGGTATCCAGCGCGGTACCTTCGCCGATGTCCACCAGTGGATGCAGGTGCTCTGACCGGCCGTCGATGACCGGGGTACCGAGCGGGGTGGCTCGGTACCCGGGCCGGAATCAGCCCGGCATCAGGGCGTGCCATTCGGCCAGTGACCGCGGGCGCAGCACGTAGTTGGTATCGCGAATGGTGTCCAGGGGGGCGTGTGGGTCGGCGGAATACCAGTGTCCGGGGTAGACCTCCGGATTGATCGGCATATCCGCCAGCGAGCGCAGGCTCCGGAACATGGCCTCGGAATCGCCGCCCGGGAAATCGGTGCGGCCGCAGCCGTCGATGAACAGGGTGTCGCCGGCGATGAGCTTGCCCTCGACGAGGAAGCACTGGCTGCCGGGGGTGTGCCCCGGGGTATGCAGGAATTCGATATCGAAGGCGCCGACGCTCAGCTTGTCGCCGTGCGAATGGCCGGTGAGCTCGCCGGGGGCGATACCGGTGACATTGGCGACCCAGGATTTCTCCTCGTCGTTGACGTGCACGGGGACGGTGGTCTGCTCGAGCAGCTCCTTGACGCCGCGCAGGGTGAAACCGAGCATGGTGCCGCCGATATGGTCGGGATGATGGTGGGTGACCAGTACCCCGGACAGTTTCAGGCCGTCGTTCTCGGCGACGGCGGCCAGATCACCGGCCGCGTAGGCGGGGTCCACGACAACGCATTCACCGGTGTCCCGGTCGCCGATCAGATAGGCGAAATTGCGCATCTGCGTGGCGATCGGATCGCCCACGGCGAAATCCCGGCCGGCCAGCAGTTGACGGAAGTAGAGACGCTCGGCTGACATACTCCCACCTTATGGGGAGCACCGGCGCGGTGTGGCGGTGCGTTCGCAATAGTGAGGCCGGGCCGCCGCGAATCGGCCTTCCCGTGGTGGCTCAGACAGACCCGGCGGCGGCCGCGAAACCCAGCCCGGCCAGCGCCGTGGTGATTTCCACGGCCGCGCCGAGCAGATCACCGGAGAGTCCACCCGTGCGCCGGCGGGCGTGGTCGGCCACCCGGACGGCGGCCGACAGCGCGAGGACGGTGACGAGCGGCCCGGCCCAGCCGAGTGCCGGTACCGCGAACACGGCCGCCGCGATCCCCGCCAGCGCCCACCCGCCGACCGCCGCGCGTGACTGGGTGCCGGCGACCAGGAGCCCGAACCGGGTACCGGGCGCCGCCTCGCTACCGCGCCGGCAGGCGGCCACCACCGCGACCCGGCCCAGCGCCACCGCCAGGACCACCGCGAAGAAATGGCCGGAGCCGGCCAGTGTGGTGAACGCGGTGGCCTGGATCGCGATCGCCGAGACGATCGCCGCCACCCCGAACGGTCCGGCGCCACCGCCCTTCATGACCTCCCGCGCCCGTTCGGGAGGACCGTAGACACCGAGCCCGTCGAACGTGTCGGCCAGCCCGTCCAGATGCATACCCCGAGTGAGCAGCGCCAGCACCGCGACCGCGGCGAAACCGGCCGCGGCACCGGCGGGTTGCGCCACCCACAGCACCGCCGCCGCGGCAAGCCCGAGCGCCGTACCGGCGACCGGCGCGAACGTTATCGCGCGAGCCGCGGCCCGCCGGTCGATCTCGTCCGGCCCCCGCACCGGCAGCACGGTGAGCCAGGAGAACGTGAGACGTAGCGTCAGCACGACAGCCGGCCCGTGGCACCCGCGCCGGTCATTTCCGCGGATCGATCGCGGGTGCCGGTGCGGTGACCGCGGTGCTGACCCCGGCATCGGTGAAGGTCGCCATCTCGGCGAGCACGGCCACGGCCGAGCGCAACACGGGCAGGGCGACCAGGGCCCCCGACCCCTCGCCGAGCCGCATATCCAGGTCGAGGACCGGGGTGAGCTTCAGTTTCGTCAGGGCTTCGCGATGCGCGGGCTCGGTGGAGCGGTGCGCGGCCACCCACCAGGCCGACGCGCCCGCCGCCAGATCCTCGGCGACCAGTGCCGCGGCGGTCACGATCACCCCGTCGAGCAGGACGGGGGTACGCCGGGCCGCCGCCTGGGCGAGGAAACCGGTCATCGCGGCGATATCGGCGCCACCGGCCACCCGCAGCAGTTCGATCCCCTCCCGCGCCACCGGACGGGCCCGCCACATGGCGTCCCGGACGGCGGCGACCTTGCGCATCCAGCCCTGATCGTCGATTCCCGTGCCGCGTCCGACGGCCCGGACCGGTTCGAGCCCGGTGAGAGTGGCGATCAGTGCCGTGGCGGGGGTGGTATTGCCGATGCCCATATCCCCGGCGATCAGCAGATCGGCACCCGCATCGATCTCCTCGTCGGCGATGGCCCGGCCCGCCGCGAGCGCGGCGGCGACCTCCTCGCCGGTGAGGGCGTCCTCCCGATCGATGGCACCGCTGGACCGGCGCACCTTGTGCGTGGCGACAGCCGCATCGGTCTGCGCGTCCACCGCGATGTCCACGATTCGTACGGTGGCGTCCGCGATACCGGCCAGCGCGTTGACCGCCGCCCCACCCGCCCGGAAATTGGCGACCATCTGCGCGGTCACCTCGCTCGGGTACGCCGACACCCCGTGCCGTGCCACCCCGTGGTCCCCGGCGAACACCACGACCCGGGCCCGCTCGAACTGCACCGGCGGGCAGACCCCCTGGCAGGCGGCCACCCAGATCCCCAATTCCTCCAGTCGCCCCAGCGACCCGGGAGGTTTGGTCAGCGACGCCTGCCGCTGCTCGGCCGCCGCGCGTACGCCGGCATCCGGCGGGGCCACGGGTGCGAATCCCTGGGTCACTGTTCGAGCCTTCCGATCGGGTGCTGTCGCGGCGGTGCGCCGGGCCGGGTACGGCGGGCCGTCCCCGAGGCCGCGGCGCACCGCCGTCCTCCGGACAATATTGCCCGCCGGGCGGAGTCGCGCCGGGAGGCACCCGGCCGGTGCCACCGCGAGCCGAGCGGCCGCTGTCAGCGCGCCGTTCGTTCGCGCAGCGTCGCCACTCCGGCGCCGGTGAGTTCACCGCAGTATTCGGCCCGGCCCGCCATGGCCATCACCAGAGCGAGGGTGCTACCGCGCACCTGGGGGCCGGAACCGATATCGAAAGGGCCGTCGGTGGCCGTGAGGCGCAGCCCCGCGGACGCGGTACGACCGGATACGGTGAAATCGTGCCGGGCGAAGAACCGGGCGACCTCGGTCACCGCATCGACCGACGGGGTCCGGGAAAGTCCGAGCGGCCGGCGGATATCCATCCCGTGCACCACGACCTCACCGAGCCAGGCCGCGGTGTGCCCGGAGGGGGCCGTCGTGCTCGGCACGGCGGCGCGGAACCGCGCGAGGGTTTCGGCCGGGTCCGCGCCACGATATTCCAGCATGCGTCGTCGATTGTGCAGATCCGGGTCGAAGCGGGCGCCGAGCATACTGCGGATCCAGCGCCAGCGCCCGGTGCTCGCGGCCGCGGTGAGATGGGCGAGTACCTCCTCGACCGTCCACTGCCCGCACAGTGAGCGAACCGCCCACTGCGGCGTGGTCAACGCGGCGAGTTCGTCGGCCAGAACGGCCCGTTCCCGGTGGATCGCCGCCCAGATGTCGGCGCGCTGCATGGTCGTCTGCACGGGTCGATTCCACCATCGCCCTGTGACAGGGAACCGGGCGCACGCCGCGCTAACGGCGCGGTGGGCGTCCGGCTCACTTCAGGCGCAGCGGCAGCCCGGCCACGATGAAGAACGCTTCGTCGCAGACCTGGGCCAGGCGTTGATTGAGGGCGCCGATCTCATCGCGGAACAACCGGCCGGAACGGGTCGCGGGGATCACCCCGAGGCCGACCTCCGGGGTCACCACCACGAGCCGGTCAGGGTACCGCGCGACGGCGTCCACCAGGGCCTCGGTCTCCGGGGCGATCGTGCCGCGCGGGGCATCCCAGGCCGCGCGGGCGTCCAGCCGGGCGGTGAGCCAGGTGCCGATATCGTCGACCAGGGTGGGTCCGGGGTGGGCCTCGGACAACAGCGTCGCCGGATCGGCGCCGTCCACCACTGTCCAGCAGGCCGGGCGCCGCGCCCGGTGCGCGGCGATACGAGCCGCGAAATCGGTATCCGCGGGATCGGGGATCGCGGTGGCGAGATAGCGGACGGATCCGCTGACCAGCGATTCGGCGAAGGCCGATTTACCGGACCGCGCGCCACCGAGAACCAGGGTGCGCCGACCGGTTCCGGCCGGCACGGGCGCGGGCACCCGGGTATCGGATTCCGGCACCCGGGGTCAGACCGGGTCGCCGGGGCCGAGCCGCGGTTTGGGTGCGCGCATCTTGCGCATCTGCGAAGCGCGGACGAACGCGTACCAGCCCAGCCGGAAACCGGTATCGGTGGATTTCGGGAAACGCTCCCGGACCCGGCGGTTCACGACGCGGCCCAGCAGGAAACCCTCGGCGATCATGAACACCATCATGACCAGCATGGCGAGCGTGATGATCGATTGCCACGCGGGCGCGGCGAACATCGACAGGATCAGCAGCAGCGCCATCGGCATGAACAGCCCCACCAGATTGCGGCGGGCATCGACGATATCGCGGACATACGCCCGCACCGGCCCCTGATCGCGGGGCAACAGGTACTTGTCCTCGCCGGCCAGCATCCGGGCGCGCCGGTCCTGGGCGGCGGCGCGCCGCTCGGCGGCGGCCGCCTTGCGTTCCTCCTTGGAGCCGCGGGCCTCCTTACGGCGCGCGCGGGCTTCTTTCCTGGTCATGGGCGGCGGTGCGACGGGCCCGCGACGGCGGCCCTCGGCCTCCCGGCGGCTGGGGGTGGGCCTGCCCTTACCCGCTGTCGGTGCGGCCTTGGCCAGGGTCGCACCGGTTTCGGGAGCGCTCGCGGTGGCGGTCGTGGCCCGCGAACCGTCGGCGGGCACATCGGTGCCGCTGGACTCACCGCGTCGGAAGAACTTCACGGTAACCAGGCTAATCGGTCGGGTGACCGGTGCGTGAGCGGGGCGGTGACCGGGTGGGCCCGGTCACTCGGCGGTCGCGGGGCGGCATTGTTCACTTCGGTCCGTCCCCGATTCCGGGGAGGAACGTCACGATGGTGTGGCCATGGGGGCGAAGATGGCAAGATAGGGGAATAGCAGCCCGTCCGAGGGTGTTGATCCACCCTGAACCGTGCGCTGTTCACGGACCGACCACGCTGTCCATAGGAGAGTTCATGACTGTGCAGAACGAGACCGCCACCACCCACGGTGTCACGCTGACCGACGCGGCCGCGGGTAAAGCCAAGGCGCTGCTCGATCAGGAGGGCCGGGACGACCTCGCGCTGCGGATCGCCGTGCAGCCCGGCGGCTGCGCCGGCCTGCGCTACCAGCTCTTCTTCGACGATCGCACCCTGGACGGCGATCTGACCGCCGAATTCGGTGGCGTCACCCTGACCGTCGACCGGATGAGCGCCCCCTACGTGCAGGGCGCGGCGATCGATTTCGTCGACACCATCGAGAAGCAGGGGTTCACCATCGACAACCCCAACGCCACCGGCTCCTGCGCCTGCGGCGATTCCTTCAACTGAGCGATCCGGGCCGGCACTGGTGCGCGGCCCGGTCACCTGCGGTATCGAGACGATGTGACGGTGAATCGTCACGACACCGGTCGCAACGCATAGTCGTGGCCCCGGCGAGTTGATACGGTGAACCGGGGGCAAGGCCCCGTTCACTTTCCAGTTCGCGCTGATTCCGAAGGGGCCCACTACGTGTCCATTGCTGTATCCGCGTCCATCGCGACCGACCATCTCATGCGGTTTCCCGGCCGTTTCGCCGACGCGCTGCTGCCCGATCAGCTCGAGCACGTCTCGCTGAGCTTCCTCGTCGACGATCTGGTGATCCGGCGCGGCGGCGTCGGGGGCAACATCGCCTACGCCATGGGGCTGCTCGGCCGCGCGCCGCTGCTCCTCGGTTCGGTGGGCCGGGATTTCGACGACTACCGGCAGTGGCTGGAATCCCACGGTGTGGACTGTTCCGCCGTGCGGGTCTCCGACACCGCGCATACGGCGCGCTTCGTCTGCACCACCGACGAGGATATGGCCCAGCTCGCCTCCTTCTATCCCGGTGCGATGAGCGAGGCCAGCGATATCTCGGTGACCGCCCTCGCCGAGGAACGCACCCTGGACCTGGTCCTCATCGGCGCGAACGATCCCGAAGCCATGCTGCGGCACACCGCCGAATGCCGGGAACTCGGTGTTCCGTTCGCCGCCGACCCCTCCCAGCAACTGGCCCGGCTGGACGGTGACCAGGCGGTGCAGCTCATCGAGGGCTCGGCCTACCTGTTCACGAACGAATACGAATGGGGTCTGCTGAAGCAGAAGACCGGCCTCACCGAGGGGGAGATCGCCGCCCGCGTGGGAGTGCGGGTCACCACACTCGGCAAGGACGGGGTACTGGTCGTCGATACCGACGGCACCGAGATCCGGGTCGGCGCCGTACCGGAGAACGCCAAGGTGGACCCGACCGGTGTCGGCGATGCCTTCCGCGCCGGTTTCCTCACCGGGCATACCGCCGGACTCGGCCTGGAACGTTCGGCGCAGCTGGGTTCGCTGATCGCGGTGCTGGTGCTGGAAACGGTGGGCACCCAGGAGTGGAGCCTGGACCCCGATGCCGCCCTCAAACGGCTCGGTGAGGCCTACGGCCCGCAGGCGGCGGCCGAGATCGAACCGCTGCTGCGCTGATCTCCGGACAGCCCGTGGGCCGCCGCGGCGCGGACCCGGTCCACCTCGATGCCCCCGCTCATCGGCCGTGAGCGGGGGCATCGTCGTCTCCCGGCTAGACCTGCACCGGGTAGGTGGGTTCGGAGATCTCCGGTTTGATGCGTTCCTCCACGAAGATCCCGTGCCAGATCATGAACACCAGCAGGGTCCAGAGCCGGCGGCTGTGATCGGCGTCCCCGGCCCGGTGCGCCTCGAGCAGGGCCGCGACGGCGGCCTTGTCCAGCAGGTGGTCGGTCTGCGATTCGGCGATCTGCTGCCGGGCCCAGTCGTAGAGTTCGGTACCGCGCAGCCAGTGACGCAGCGGAACCGGGAAGCCCAGTTTCGCCCGGTGCAGGACATGCCCGGGCACGATGCCCTCGAGTGCCTGCCGCAGGGCGTACTTCGTGGTCTCCTTGGTGATCTTCTGCTCCAGCGGGATCTGCTCGGCCACCCGGAACACCTCGGAATCCAGGAACGGCACCCGCAGCTCCAGCGAATTCGCCATGGTCATCTTGTCGGCCTTGACCAGGATATCGCCGCGCAACCAGGTGAACAGGTCCAGATGCTGCATCCGCGCCACCGGGTCCCACCCGGCCGAACGGGCGTAGACCGGGGCGGTGACGTCCTGGTGGGTCCACTCCGGGCGGAATTCGCGCAGCACCGAGCGCAGCTGGGCATCGCTGAAACTACGGGCGTTGCCGTAGTAGCGCTGCTCCAGGGTGAGCGAACCGCGGTGCAGCAGGCTCTTACCGCGGGTGCCCTCCGGGATCAGGTCCGAAACCTTGCCCGCGAGCGCGCGGACGGCCTTCGGCAGCCGCTCGAACGGCGCCAGCGAGAGCGGCTCCCGATAGATGGTGTAGCCGCCGAACAGCTCGTCGGCTCCCTCACCGGAGAGCACCACCTTGACGTGCTTACGGGCCTCCTTGGCCACGAAGTACAGCGGGACCAGCGCGGGATCGGCCACCGGGTCGTCCAGATACCAGACGATCTCCGGAATCGCCGCGGCGAACTCGGCGGGGGAGACCACCTTGACGATATGCCGGGCCCCGATCGCGGCGGCGCTCTCGGCCGCCACATCCACCTCCGAATAGCCCTCCCGCTCGAAACCGGTGGTGAAGGTGATGAGCTTCGGGTTGTGCCGCATGGCCAATGCCGCCACGGCGGTGGAATCGATACCCCCGGAGAGGAAGGAACCGACGGTCACATCGGCGCGCATATGTTTGGCGACCGAATCCTCGAGCGCCGCGGCGATCTCCGCGTACCGGGTCCGCTCGGTGCCGGCGGTGAACGGGCGCACCCGGAACTCCGGCACGAAATACCTGGTGATCTCCGGCTGCGCACCCGGGCGCACGACCGCGTAGCTACCCGATTCCAGGCGGCGGATCCCGGTGTGCAGGGTTTCCGGCTCCGGAACGTACTGCAGCACCGTGTAGTGCTCGAGTGCCCGGTGGTCGAGGGATTCGTCGAGCCCGAGATCGGGCAGCAGCTCCAGCAGACTCTTCTTCTCACTGCCGAACGCCGTGCCGCCGGGCCCCGTGGCCAGGAACAACGGTTTGATGCCGAAGGGGTCGCGGGCCAGGAACAGCTCCCGGGTGCGCGTATCCCAGATCGCGAACGCGAACATACCGCGCAACCGCCGAACCGCGTCGGGGCCCCAGTAGTGGAACGCCGCGACGATGGCCTCGCTATCGCCCTCGGTGGCGAACATCGGGGTGTCACCGAACTCGCCCGCGTGCTCGCGGCTCAGTTCCTCCCGCAGTTCGAGGTAGTTGTAGATCTCACCGTTGAAGGTGAGCGCGTAGCGCTGCGGGTCGTCGGCCGGCCCCCAGCGCAGCGGCTGGTGCGAATGTTCGATATCGATGATCGACAGCCGGTTGAATCCGAAGATCAGCTGGTCGTCGTGCCAGGTACCGCGCTCGTCCGGTCCCCGGTGCCGCACACAGTGCAGGGCGTCGTACACCCGTTCCACTGTTTCCGGCGCTGCGGTATCGGATGTCAGAAATCCGAGCAGTCCACACACTGCGGCGCTAACCTCGTTTCCTCTGGTCGGAGATCCGCGCCGGGGCAGCGGGCGCGGCGGGTGAAATCTAGTGTCCGAGTATGCCGCACGTCCCGTTCCCGCGTGCGCCACACCTCCGGTCGGCCGCTCGACCCCCGCACGGAGTGTCGAAGCCGACCCGACGGCGTACCGGGCGCGTGTTTGGTCTACGCTGCGTAGTACTCGGACTGTTCCGGGTGGTGCCGCGTGGTGCGCGGAGCCGCCCGGACGGCCCGGAAAGAGCTGTTTTCTGCATTCGCGGCGGCGTATCCCCGGCGCCGCGGATGCGATGTCGGAATGTGTGGCGACCAGGAAGGCGTGAGCGTGGCGCACAAGGCGAGCGACGAGATCGGGGCACGGCCTGCCCGGCAGCGGGGTCGTGTCCTGCGGCGGGCGGGGCTCGCGGTATCCCTCGGGATCACCGCGATGCTCGTCTCCGGCTGCTCGATCGACAATGTGTGGTTGCGGTTCGGCTGGCCCTCGGGTGTCACCCCGCAGGCCACCCGGATGCGCGAACTGTGGACCTGGTCGGTGGTCGCCGCGCTCATCATGGGCGTGCTGGTGTGGGGCCTGACCTTCTGGACCATCATCTTCCACCGCAAGAAGAAGGACTCGCCGGAGTTCCCGCGGCAGACCGGCTACAACGTGCCGCTCGAGCTCACCTACACCGCCATCCCGTTCGTGATCATCGCGGTGCTGTTCTACTTCACCGTGGTCGTGCAGAACTACGTGCACGAGAAGGTCGAGAACCCGCACGTGGTGGTCGACGTCACGGCGTTCCAGTGGAACTGGAAATTCGGCTACCGCAACGTCGACCTGGAGAACGGTTTCACCTACGACGGTGTCGACACCGTCCGGGAGAGCGCGAACCAGCAGCAGTTGCAGGAGTACGCCGAGCGCGTCGACGAGCACGGCCACGAACAGCCGGGGCCGGTGCACGGGCGTCCGGAGAACGACATCCTGTCCTACCTGCACTACAACAAGATCGAAACCGTCGGTACCAGCACCGAGATTCCCGTGCTGGTCCTGCCCACCGGCAAGGTGATCGAGTTCCAGCTCGCCGCCGCCGACGTCATCCACGCCTTCTGGGTTCCGGAATTCCTGTTCAAACGGGACGTGATGCCGAACCCGAAGGAGAACAACTCCGACAACGTCTTCCAGATCAGCGAGATCGAGCGGGAAGGCGCCTTCGTGGGGCGCTGCGCGGAAATGTGCGGCACCTTCCACTCGATGATGAACTTCGAGGTCCGGGCGGTTTCCCCGGAGAAGTTCCAGCGCTACATCCAGGCGCGGGAATCGGGTATGACCAATGCCGCCGCGCTCGAATCCATCGGGGAATCGCCGGTGGCCACCTCGACCAAGCCGTTCGAGACCGATCGCACGGTCAAGACCGATACCACCGAGAGCAAGTGAGGACTGATCTGAGATGAGGATCGAAGCACGGCTGTTCGAACTCCTCACGGTGTTCTTCATCATCGTGGGCGTGGTCTACGGCTTCTTCACCGCCCAGTCGCGGACCGGTATCGAATGGGCCGGCACCACGGCGATCGTGCTCACGGCGGGGCTGTCGCTGATCATCGGCACCTACTTCCGCTTCGTGGCCCGCCGGCTGGACCTGCGTCCGGAGGACTACGAGGACGCCGAGATCGTGGACGGTGCCGGGGACCTCGGCTTCTTCTCGCCGGGCAGCTTCTGGCCGATCACCCTGGCCGGCGCGGCCTCGGTGACCGCCGTCGGTTTCGCCTTCTTCGAACCGTGGTTGTTCGGCCTCGGCGTGATCCTGATCCTGGCGGCCGCGGGCGGTCTGGTCTTCGAGTACTACCTGGGCCCCGAAAAGCACTGAGCTGTGTTCATGGCGCCGCCTTCGGCGGCGCGGGGCCGGGGCCCTCGGGACCCCGGGTCTGTGTTCATGGCGCCGCCTCCGGCGGCGCGGGGTGGGGCCCTCGGGACCCCGGGTCTTCACTCCGCCGCTCAGTCGCTGCGCTCCTTCGCTCTGTCGCTGCAGACCCGGGGCGGGCCCCACCCACGGAGGTGGGCCATCCGGTCGAAGTCGAGGAGCATCCGGAGAAGCGGCCCGGGCCGCCCAGCAAAAACCTCGCTGTCCTTTCGGGCAGCGAGGTTTTTCGTTGATTTCGGTGCCGTCTCCGGCGGCGCGGGGTGGGGCCCTGGGGACCTCGGGTCTTCGCTCCCGCTCGGTCGGTCGCTGCGCTCCTTCGCTCTGATGCTCCAGACCCGGGGCGGGGCCCCACCCATGGAGGTGGGCGATCCGGTCGAAGTCGAGGAGATGTGTGGGGCACCGTGGGTGCCGCGTGGTTTCCGATATCGTCAGTGCTGAGCGGTGGTGTGTGATGGGGGCGGTCCGAGGGGGGGGCTCGCAGGTGGTGATCAGCTGTGAAGCGGGTCTGCTCCAGCACAGAACAGGCGATTCGGCGAAAACCCCCGCCGTCCTTCCGGACGGCGGGGGTTTCGTCGTATCGGCAAGGCCGGGATCAGGCGGCGGATTCGTAGCGGAGGCTGTTCTCCGAGCGGCAGATCTCGTCGATACCGGTGACGATATCGCGCAGCTGTTCGGAAGGCAGCGCCTGCGGGCGCAACCGGCAGGTGAAGGTGATCAGCCCGTGGTCGGCGGCGGGAAGATCCCGGGCCGCCGCTTCGGCCCGCAGATGGGCCGAACGCACCCCGTAGGTCATCGCGGAGATCACCGTGAAGCAGCCCGTGCGCTCCCGGTGACCGCTGAACAGGTCGTGCAGACGATAGAACACCGAGGTGTAGTTGCACAGGGGGGCGAATACGCCGACCCGGTAGGCCGGACCGCGCTCGGAGGAGCTGATCACCGTATCCGCGAGGTATTCCGCGTCGCGCAACGTCAGCACCTTGGGCGTGAACATGACCGCGCCCGCGGCGGCATTACGCACCGGCATACCGGCCTTACCGCCGGTATGCGAGGCGATGGCCCCCAGCGATTTGCGGGCCCGGCTGCCGACCTCGCGCCGCGCCCGCAGCGACCGGGTCGGCGCGGTGGGGTACAGGCTGGACCACTGGCCGAAACGGACCGTACCGAGTTGCATCTGGCCCGTGCCCACCGGGCGGGCCACCTTCAGTGGGGCGGTGTCCACCCAGCGCCCCACCTGCAGCACCGCGTCGCGCGGCCGGCTCACCTCGGTGTAGGCGTAGTCCACGAAACTGTCGAAATCCAGGAAACGCCGCGAATCGGTGGACAGCCAGGTGTGGTCCTTGTCGACCTCGACCGCGTCGAGGGTGAGCGCGGTGATGATGCCCGCTCGACCGCCCGCGCCGAGGATACGGTGGAACCGCTCCGTGTGGTGGGTACGACCGCAGGTGCCGATGCGGCCATCCGGGTCGACGTATTCCAGATCGGCGATTCTGTCGATGAACAGACCGTACCGGTGCGAGGCGGTACTCACTCCACCGACCGAGGCGAAACCACCGGCGGTGATATCGCGGTGGTCGCCGACGATCGGTAGGCCGAGCCCGTGCGCGGTGAGCCGGCGGTCGATATCGGACAGTCGCGCGCCTGCCTGCACGCGAACCGTACGGCGCCCCAGATTCAGGTCGACGATGGCGTTCATCCGGCGTAGCGAGACAACCGTCTGCTGATCGGGCAGGGTGAGGCCGTCGGTGGCGGGGTCGCCACCGTGTACGGTGAGCGGCCTGGACCGATCCCGTGAATTCCGCACGGTTCGAACGACATCCGCGGTGTCGCGAGGCAGGTACTCGGCGGGCGAAACAATGTGCGGCGTGCTCATGGCACGAAAGCTAACCACAGCCCGGCGGCGCTGGCGATATCCACTGCGCCGATCCCTTCCCCCCACCCGCTCGCACGGGCTGCGACCTGCGGTTTTCGCGTATTCGTCAGCGAGTGAGCAGATGCAGCCGCTGTCCGAGGACCTCGACCCAGTTCACCTGTTCGAACGTGGCGAAATCGACCCGTATCGCGTCCAGGACATCTCGTCCGGGCGCGAACAGCAGAGCGCGCTTATCGGCTTCGAGGACCACGTACATACCCTGCGGATCGGCCAGGAAGGTCACCTCGAGCTGGTTCAGGCCCGGAAAGCGTGGTGAGGGGCCGAATTCGATCTCCTGGAAGAACGGCAGCCGGTGTGGGATCCGGTCCACCCGCCCGGCCTCCACATCGGCGTGCCGCAACCCGAAACCCCAGGCCTCCACCGCCGCGAGCAGTACATGCTGCGCCGGCAGGGCGCCCACCCCGATGGGATCGGTATCCGCGGCGTCGAATCCGCCCTCCACATCGACCCGGGTGCGTACTGCCACCGCGGTCCCGGCCAGATGCCGCCCGTTGTAGAAGGTGATCGGCGTTTCCCACGGTGTCACCAGCTCGAAACGACCCTCCAGCGGATACCCCGGCAGCAGTTCGAACGGTCCGAACACCGGTTGCTGCGCGAAGGCGAGATCCACCATCTGCTCGCCTTCGTCGTATTCGCGTTCGGCCCGGGTGATCAATTCGACCGCGACCCCTTTGATCCGCGCCGGCCGTTCGTGACAGCGCATCCGGATCACCCCCTGCACCGGCTGCCCGGGCTGGACACCGGGCGTGAACAGTTCGGTCTCCACCTCGGCGGTATTCGTGCCGAGCGCGCCCAGCAGTGTCCTGAACATTGGCTTCTTCTCCCTTCGGGCCCTGCCCGCATGCTCCGCCCCCGGCCGTGGGGTCATCGAAAGAAGCGTAGGCTCCCCGCCACCGTCGTATCGCGGTGGGCCGGGGCCGAGGTGGGACACGGGCCGCGGCCGCCCGGGGAGCGGACCGGGTTGCGTGGTCGTGGTCGCGGCGAAACACCCGAGGTCACCCGGGCGTACCGGTAGGGTGATCGGAGTCGTTGGGCGCCTACGGATTCCGAGAACAGGCGCGGTGGAGGTCGGGGTGTCGAACATCGAACAACGGATCGACTGGGCCGTCGGCTGGCTGGAACGCAGCCAGCTCGGGGATCGCCACGGTGGGGCCGGTTGGGGATGGGTTTCCGATGTGCCACCGAACCCGCAGAACACCGCCGAGGCGGTGGTGGCGTTGACCACCGCGGGCCGGCCGGTGCCCCGGGCGGAGGAAGTGCGCGCGCTGGTACGCCGCGATGTGGTGGACACCGACAGCGGCGCATGGGAATTCCGCTCGCCCATCGACCTGTCCTGGCGCCTGCGGGCGTTACACCGGCTGGGGGTGGGGCCGGACGATCCCGCCGTGCTGGGATGCCTGCGGGAACTGTATGCCAGGCGGGACCCGGACACCCGCGGCTGGCGGCTGTCCGGGCCGGTCGGCCCGATTTCGCTCACCGCCACCACGGCCGCGTTGCACGCGCTGGCCGATCTGGCCGCGGTCGAGGAAACCGCCGCGGCGGCACTGCTGAACGGAACGTCCCTGGTGGTTTCCCTGATGCTGGAAGACGATCCACGCATCCAGCCCATGTACGCCTGCGCACACACCGCACTGCTGCTGTCACGTCCGGAGATCGCCGCGGTCGGGGGTAAACGGGTCGACCGGGTGCGTTCGCTGGTGGTGGAACGGATGCTGGAGGGGCTGCGGCAGGGACAGGCGCGCGTGGAGGAGGAGCCGTTCCGGCGCGGTGCGATGGCCGATACCTGGCGGCATCTGAGCCTGCATCTCGCGGTGTGCGCGGTGGTGACCGCCGACGAGAGAACGGTTTTCGATCCGGGCGTGCGCCGCGGCTTGGTGGAGTTGCTGGAACTGCAGGAAACCGAGGAACTGGTGGCGGTCCGCGGCGGATTCCGGACCTCCACGGAAGGTTTCGTCACCTCCTACGCGACGGTGCAGGGCCTCGAGGCGATGAGCGCGGTGCGGCGGATGGTGAACGAACGGGTCAATCCGGCCACGGTTTTCGACATGATCTGCCGGGAACAGGGCGTACATCCACGTGACGCGCAGGAGGTGGTGGGCTTCCAAGGCCGGACCGTGCTGATGAACAGTTACGCGGGTGCGGTGACCCTGGCCGCGGCGGCTCCGGCCGGGGTCACCATCGCGCTGCTGGCCGTGGTGTTCGCCGAGGAGCTGGGGGTGGTGGTGAGCCGGTCGCTGGTGGTCTGGGGAACCTTTTTCGTGGCACTGGGCACCTACACCGGGCTCGCGACCCGGTTGCCCTCGGTGCCCAAGGGGCGTACGGCGGCCGCGGTGTTCGCGGCCTATACCGCCGTCATCCTGCCGGTTGTGACCTTCCTGCTCTCATGAGCGGGACCGGACGTGGGCTGGTGCTGCTGACCGTGGCCACCAGCCTGTGGGGGGCGTCCAGCGCGGGAATCGCCGGGGTCGGCGCCGCGGGTTTCGCGGCCGCGCCGGTCGCCGCGGGCGGGGGAGTGGCGTTGCTGGTCTTCGCGGTCCTGCGCGGTACCGATCCCTGGCGGGATTTCCGGAGCGCGCCCCGGCTCTTCCTCCGGCTCGGTGTCCTCGAGGTGCTGAACCTGGTGTGCTACGTGGCCGCGCTGCATATCGGTCCGCTGCCGGTGGTGGTGGCCCTGCATCTCACCGCACCGGTGCTGATGATCATCACGCAGATCGTCCGTGCCCGGCGGGCGGTCACGGTGGCGGTCGTCGCGGAGCTGATGGCCGTGGGGGTGGCGATCTGGCTGGTCGCCGGGAACCAGCCGGCGGATACGGAGCTCGCGCCCGCCCTGGCCGGATGCGCGCTGGCCGTGGCCAGCGCGGCCTGCGTGGCCGGTTTGATCAGCCTGGTGGCGCGAGAATCGGCGGGCCGGCCCAGCGGTGCCGCGGCGGGCCTGCAACTGCTGACCGCCTCGGTGCTGGGTGCGCCGCTGCTGGGATTCGCACTGCTCACCGGTACCGGTCCGACCGCCGGTCAGGCACTGGTCCTCGCCGCCATCGGGGCGCTGCTGCTCGGCCCCGGTTTCGCGTGCTATTGGCTGGCGCTACGGGATCTGGACGAGGTCACCGCGGGGCTGGTGGGGTTGAACGAGGCGGTGGTGGCGACGCTGGCCGGTGCGGTGGTGGTAGGGGCCCATATCACCGTGGCGACCCTGATGGCTGGAGCTCTCGTGCTCGGTGCCGTGGGACTGGAACTCGGGAGCCCTGCTCGCTTTCGTGCGCCGTCTTGACGAACGCGGCGCAGGCCGTGAAATCCTTGTCGCCGCTTTCCGTTTCGACCCCGCTGTTCACATCCACCCCGAACGGGTGTACGGCGCTGATCGCGGCATCCACGTTGTCCGGGCCGAGCCCACCGGCCAGGATGACCGGACACCCGACCCGGGCCAGCGCCCGGACGATCCGTGCGCTGATCGACCAGTCGTGGACACGGCCGGTGCCGCCGAGCCGGTCCGTGGTACGGGAATCGAGCAGTACGGCATCGCAGTCGGCGGCGATATCGCATGCCCGGGCGACCGCGTCCGCCCCGGTGACGTGCACGGCGCGGACGATCGTGCGGCCGTGTGCCCCGGCGTGCACCGCCCGCAGGGTGTCGCGATCGACCAGGCCGTGAACCTGGATGGTGTCGACCCCCACCCGGTCGGCGAGGTCGAGGATCGCGTGGGCATCCTCCAGATGGGTGACCAGTACCCGGTTGACGAACGAGGGCGTGGCCGCGGCCAGCTCGGCGGCCGCGGCGGCGCTCAACGCGTCTTCGCTGTAATGGGTTGTCCCGGAGATGAAACCGACCGCGTCCGCGCCGGCACTCACCGCCGTTTCCAGGTCTGCCCGGGAACGGATACCACAGACCTTCGCGCGAACAGTCATCTGTCCATGGTACGCGCCGGGCTCAGCTCGCGGCAGACTCCGGAATCCGCGGCGTATGCGAGGACGGGCCCGACGGAACATTCTTCTTGAGGCTGGCGGCGTACACGTCCACGTACTCCTGGCCCGACATACGCATCAGTTCGTACATCACCTCGTCGGTGACCGCGCGCTCCACGAACCGATTTCCGCCCATCCCCTCGTAACGGGAGAAATCGATCGGTTTACCGAATTTCACGACGACCTTGCGCCGCCGCCACCGGAACCGTCCGGGCGGGCTCACCTCGTCGGTGCCGATCACCGCGACGGGAATCACCGGAACCCCGGTTTCCAGGGCGAGGCGGGCCATCCCGGTCTTCCCCTTGTACAGCCGGCCGTCCGGTGACCGGGTGCCCTCCGGGTAGAGGCCCACGAGCCGGCCCTGATCCAGCAGTTTGCGCGCCGCGTTGAGCGCGTCCTCGGCGGCATCGGCGCCACTGCGGTCGATCGGGTACTGGCCGGACGCGCTGAAGAAGAATTTCTGCAGCCGGCCCTTCACACCGGGGGTGGTGAAATATTCGGCCTTGGCCAGATAATTGATCCGGCGGGGGCTGGACAGGGGGGCGAAGAGCCAATCCGCGATGGAGAGATGATTTCCCGCCATGATGGCCGCGCCGTCGGCCGGGATATTTTCCACGCCCTCCACCTCCGGCCGATTGTAGAGGCGGATGAAGGGACCCAGCAGCACAAACTTAAGCAGCCAGTAGAACATGACGTCCTTACTCCGGGAACCGGGATGGAATGTGGGGATGCCTCTCGGATGCGACTCTACCGCCGGTCGCAGATCACCTCCAAGCCCGACGCGGAATCTCACTCCGCCTTCGGCGCGTTACTTCACCAGCGGATTTCGGATACGGAAAGGTAACGGACCGGCTTCGGGGCGGCCGGTACCGCGCGAACCCGCCACCGGCACGGGCGATACCGGTTCACCGGCCGCTGATGACAGCGGTGCGGGCCAGTTCCGCGGCGCCGATCATCCCGGCCGCCTCGCCCAGTTGCGTGGTCCGGATCCGGGCCAGCCGACGATGGCCGTGGCCGGTCACCGCCGCCGCGTACTCTTCTCGCGCCTCGTCGAGGAACAGCGGCGACGAACTGCTCACCCCGCCCGCGATCACCACCAGATCGGGGTCGAAGATATCGCCGACGAACGCCAGCCCCAGGCCCAGCCAGCGGGCGAAGTCCGCCATCACCCGAAGAGCCAGTGGATCACCGTCATGGGCGGCGTCGGCGACTCGGCGACCGGTGAGCGCGCCCGGATCGGCCACGATCTCGCGGGCCAGGGCCGAGGGCGCGGAGTCGGTGGCCAGTAGTTCGATCGCGGTCTCGGCCAGCGCGGTTCCGCTGCAGTACCGCTCCCAGCAGCCCTGTTTACCGCAGGCGCAGTCCCGGCCCTGCGGGACGACCTGTAGGTGCCCGAGTTCCGGAGCGACCCCGTGCGTGCCGCGGTACAGCGCGCCGTCGATCAGCAGGGCGGCCCCGATCCCGGTGCCGATGGCCACCAGCACCACATTATGGCCGCCGGCCGCGGCACCGAACCGGTACTCGGCCCACATCGCGGCGTTGGCGTCGTGTTCCAGCAGCACGGGCAAACCCAGCCGGTCGGTGAGTCGTTTCGCGACCGGTGCGTCCCGCCACGGCAGATGCGGTGCGAACCGCACCGTACTTCGATCGTGGGAGACGAATCCGGCCACGGCGAGCCCGACGGCGTCGAGTGTGTGCCGGTCGGCGAGTTCGTGGACCGCGCGGCCCAGGGTCGCTTCGAGCGCGGGCGCCGAATGCGGGGTCGGATACTGCACGGTGTCGAGAACGGCGCCGTCTCCATCGACCACCGAGGCGCGGATATTGGTGCCGCCGATATCGATCCCGACGGTCAGCGGGGCGCCGGGGCCGGTTCCGCTCATCGTTTGATGTTCACGGGTATACCGATGTAGCGGGACCTGCCGGTGCGCGCCGACCGGTCGCGGGTGCCCGTTTCGTCCGCGGCGTCGGGTTCCCCGGATCCGCTGCCGGGGAAGGACTCCGGCTCGGCCGTATCCGCCGCCGGGCCATCGGCCGTTTCCGCGGCATCGGACCGGTCCGGGGCGGGGGTGCGATGCTCGTGCGGCACGATCGGATCGACCGGCGTCCCGGCCAACGCCTCACGCAACACCGTGACGATCGCGGTGCCGTGTGCGGCCACGGCGGCCAGCACCTCGTGATGCTCCCCCCGTACCAGCGCCGCGGCGGCACACACCGGACACCAGGTGCAGTTGTTCCACTCGGGCCGGCCGTCCTCCGCGGCGGCGCGCAGCACCGGCTCGACCCGTTCGAGTACGGCCTCGGCGAGCAGCCGGAGTTCTTCGGCGAATTCGGCGACGCCCTCGGGCTGGCGGTAGTCGGTTCCGGTCACTGCGGCCACTCCTGCGGGTCGGGTCGGAAACGGACCACCAGGTAACCGTCGTCCAGTTCGGCGGTACTCACGGTGCAACGGCGTAGCACGGGCGCCAAACGCATTCGGCGCCGGACACCGTCCGCTCCCACGATCAAATCGTCCTCCACTCGTCCCAGTCGTAGCGTGGCCGGATCGGCCACGGGCAGATGGATGCGCAGCGCGTACACCGAATGCAGCCCGGTGCCCGATTCCAAACGCACCGTCGGCCCCGCGCCCTCGGCATGCTCCCCACTTCCGGTGTGCCCGGGCGGCACCGCCGGGTCCGGACTTCCGCGCACCGCTTCCGCGCCGCCCGTCCGGGCGGCCTCCACATCACCGGCCTCTCCGGAGCCGGCCGCGTCGCCCGCGACCACGCACGACAATCCGGCCAGTGGCCCGAGCCCCACCGGTTCGGGCCCCGTATGCCCGGCCACGAGAACCGGGATCTCCGGCATGGACCGGCGCAGCCCGCCGATCACATCGAGCTGTTCGGCGTAACGATGCAGATACCAGTGCACGGCCGGATGCACCGGTTCCGCCGGAGCCGGTGGCGGAACCGGTGGTAGCACCTTGTTCACCACCACCGCGTCCAAGCGCAACCCGAGCAGAGCCGTCGCCGAGCGCACCCGCGCGGACTCCGCGACCGCGACCCGTTCGGCCAGCGTGATCAACCGGGCACTGGTGCGCTCCCGGTCGGCCAGCAGATCCCGGACCTCGCCGACCGCCGCCACCACGCGCTGCGTCGTCGCGGCCAGCACCGCGCGGCGGATATCCGTGCCCACAGCGCTCATCATCCGCTGGTGCGGCGGCCAGACCCGGTCCAGATAACCGAGCACCGTCTCGGGTGCGGTGATGATACGCAACATATCGGCGGTGGGCGGACAATCCAGGACGATCACATCCCATTCGTCGTCGGAGGCGTAGTGGGCGATCTCCACCAGCATCAGCAATTCCTGGACCCCGGGCAATCCGGTCAGCTCCGCCGGATCCAGCGCGCTCAGATCGAGGCCGTGATCGTGGCCCGGCTCGGCGAGCAGCAGATCGGCGATCACGCGGAAGCGTTCCTCGAGCAGGGCCAGCGAATCGAGTTCGATCACTTCCAGCCCCGGTAGCACCCGGGTGATACCGGGTACGGTGCCGGCATCGTGCGCGAAACGGAAGCCCAGGGCGTCGCCCAGGGAATGCGCCTGATCCAGCGAGGCCAGCAGCACCCGCCGCCCCTCCCGCGCGTAAGCCATGGCCCGAGCGCAGGCCAGGGTCGTCTTCCCGACCCCGCCCTTGCCCACGAACAGCTCGACCCGCGTGTGTGCGCGTTCTCCGCGGACACCGCGACCACCCCGGCGAGCGGTGTCCCCGCCGCGCTGCGGCCCGGTCAGCCTTCGACCCGTTTCTTCAGTTCCTTGAGCGCGGTATCGGTGATCACCTTCTCCGCCTTGCGTTTGAACATGCCGATCATCGGAATGGTCAGGTCCACCGTCAGTTCGTAGCGCACCTCGGTACCGCCGTCGGGGAGTTCGACGAGCTCGTAACGACCCTCCTGGGCTTTCTGCAGCTCACCTTCCACCAGTGTCCAGCTCACGGCCAGATCGTCGGGGCGCCAGGTGTAGGACAGGACGTAGGTGTCCTTGACGACACCCGCGTCGAGCACGAACCGAGCGGTGCGGGCGCGGCCGTCGGAGCCGGTCTCCAGCACCTCCACCGATTTGGCCGCCGACACCCACTCGGGGTAGGACGCCAGATCGGCGATAACGGACATCACCTGCCGTGGGGGTGCCGCGATGACGATCGATCTCTGGGTCCGGTCGGCCATAGGTTCTCAGTGGTTCCTTTCGGCGATACGGTACGGAATTCGTCAGTTCTGTGGGCCGACACCGGCCGGGCGGTCGTCCTCGAGCCGGTCCTTGATCTCGAACGACATGACCTTCCCCGCCACCCGGCGCGCCCGGTTCGCGGCCGCGAGCTTGCGCGGCGGCAGCGGTTGCGGCGGCTCGGCATGGAGGAAGTAGTGCATGATCACCCCGTCCAGCGACGGCTCCAGCCACACCTCCATGGTGCCGGTCAGCGCGCCCCGCACCGACCAGCGAATCCCCTTGTCGCCCCGGTCTTCCCGGACGTCCAGCTCGAGATCCGGCCACCAGCGCCGCCATTGGCCGGGGGCAGCCAGCGTAGCCGCCACGGCGGCGCCCGGAGCGGCGAGGAAAGTTTGGTCCGCGACCTGGATACTGCTCACCCTGGTCAGCGTAATGGATGGCTGTGTTCGTTCGGCGGCGCCTTCGGCGCCGCGGGAGCGACGGAGCGCGGGAGTGAAGGCCCGAGACACAAGAGGGCCCCGAATCCGCGGCGCCGCAGAACAAACACAGCGTGGTCAGTACAGCAGCTGCCGCAGGCGGGCGCCCAGGGTGTCCCAGCGCCACTGTCGTTCGACGAAGGCCCGGCCGGCGGCGCCCATGGTGGCGGCCGCGTCGCGGTCGGCGAGGATATCGATGAGCGCTTCGGCGACCCGGTCGGCGCGACGGCCGTCGACCACTCGGCCGGTCTGTCCGTCGAGGACCGTTTCCGGTGCACCGCCCGAGGTTCCGGCGACCACCGGAACGCCCGAGGCGGAAGCCTCCAGGTAGACGATGCCCAGCCCTTCGACGTCCAGTCCCGCGCCGCGGGTGCGGGCGGGCATGGCGAAGACATCGGCGATGGTGTGGTGGGCGGCGAGTTCGGCGGCGGGTACCCGGCCGGTGAACACCACGTCATCGGCTACGCCGAGAGCTTCGGCGAGGCCGCGGAGCCGGTCTTCGTACGGTCCGCTGCCGGCGATCACCAGGACCGCGCCGGGTATACGCTCCCTGATCTCGCGCATGGCGACGAGGAGTACGTCCTGGCCTTTGCGGGGCACCAGGCGGGACAGGCACAAGATGGTGGGCCGGTCCCCGAGTCCGTAGCGTTCGCGCAGTTCCGCGCGGGCGGCGGGATCGGGGCGGAACACCTCGGTGTCCACGCCGGGCGGCAGGTACTCGAGGGCCGCGTTCGGTCCGAACGCGGAAGCGAACCGGCCGCGGGTGTATTTGCTGATGTAGGTGATCACGTCGGTGTGCTCGCCGATGGCCCGTAGCGCCTGTCGCGCCCCCGGCAGCATCGACCAGCCCACCTCGTGCCCGTGTGTACTGGCGAGGACCCGTTCGGCGCCCGCGCGGCGCAGCAGCGGGGAGAGCAGGGCCAATGGCGCGGCGGCGCCGAACCACACCGTTTCGCATCCCTCGGCTCGTAACACCTTCCGCGCCCGCCGCAGCACGCCGGGTGTCGGCAGCATCAGGGTGGTCGGGTGACGGACCACCTGGAACGACTGTTTCGCGTCGAATCGCCGGTGGCTGTCCCCGCGCCATCGGGGCGCGTAGACCACCAGATCGTCCGGGGGCAGCTGCCCGGCCAGTGCCTGTAGATACGACTGGATACCGCCCGGCCGAGGCGGGAAATCATTGGTAACCAGCAGAGTTCGAGCCATACCGCTCACAGTATGTGCGCGCTGTCCGGGACGGCGCTTCGGGTGTCAGTAGCGGCGGGCGGAGTGATAGGGCGTGGAATCCATGGGCGCTACGGCGACGGGGACACCGAAGGTGGACGCGTGCAACATGAGCCCGTTACCCGCGTAGATGCCGACATGTGAGATGTCGTCGT
Organism: Nocardia sp. X0981; assembly: GCF_977089955.1. Classification (NCBI taxonomy): domain Bacteria; kingdom Bacillati; phylum Actinomycetota; class Actinomycetes; order Mycobacteriales; family Nocardiaceae; genus Nocardia; species Nocardia sp. X0981. Next base: position 3,424,982 of record NZ_OZ372435.1, read on the forward strand.
AGAAGAAGACGACATCGCCGGGTTGCAGTTCCGAGCGGTCGACGGGGGTGCCGTAGGCGGCTTGGGCGGAACTGGTGCGCGGCACATCTTTGCCGACCTGTTTGAATGCCCATTGCACCAGGCCGGAGCAGTCGAACTGGTCGGGCCCGGTGGCGCCCCAGACATACGGGTCGCCGACGCGGGTGAGACCGGCGGCGAGCGCGCTGGTGCCGCTACCGGGGACGAGGTCGCGCAGCAGACTGTCGCGGTCGAATCCGGGTGGGAACGGGGAACCGGCGAGGGCGGTGCGCTCGGCGGTGGACAGGGTTCCCCAGACTTCGATCACGCGGGCCACCGCGTTCTGCAGGTCGGTCTGTTTGCGCTGGACGTCGCCGCGGACCCGGTCGGCCTGATCGGTCGCGGCTCGGGCGGTATCGGCGGCGGCGCGGGCGGCCGACTGCGCGGCGGTCGCGGCGTCGGTGGCGCGTTTGTACTGTTTCAGCTGGTCGGAGGTCTGCGTGGCGACGACGTCCAGGGTGGACATCTGGTCCAGCAGTTGCTGGGGGGAATCGCTGACCAGGACCGAGAACAGCCGGTTGGTCCGGGCGCCCTGATAGGCCGCGATGGCGGTGCGGTCGATCATGGGCCGGTATCGGGCCACCTCGTTGCGGGCGGCGTCGACGGCGGCGGTGGCCGCGGCGAGTTCGGCGTCGGCGTCTCGTTGGACGGCGAGTTTCGCGTCGAGATCGGCCTGGGCGTCGAGCGCCTGCTGGTTGAGCTGTTCGGCCTGCCGGGAGAGGTCGATCATCTGCTGCACCGCTTCGGTGGCCGAGGTCGGCGCGGGGGCGGGGTCGGCACCGGCCGGGCCGCCGCCGTACAGGGCGGCGGCGAGGAGTCCGGCGGCCAGGGCGGAGCGGCCGAGCCGCCGGTCCTGCCCGGTGCGGCCGGGTTTCCGGTGACTCCGATGTTGTGCTGCCACAGCGTGCCGTGCCCCGCTCTCCTGTAACGCGCGATGCGATGAAGCCGGAAAAGATCTCGATTAGATTACGGAACGGGCCCGCGGGGTGTCCAGTACGACACGAAACGGTCACACCGGCGACCGCCGGAACCGGAAGCGGGCGTGCGGGTCACCCGCGCGGGCCGGTGTCTCAGTAGCGGCGTGCGCCGGTGAACGGCATCGAGGAGATGGGCGCCACCCGGACGGGCGTGCCCGCGGTGGAAGCGTGGACCACGTTGCCGTCACCGGCGTACAGGCCGGAGTGGCCGCCTCCGTAGAACGACACCACGTCGCCGGGGCGGAGGTCGCTCATCGAGACCGGGGCGCCCGAGGCCAGCTGCGCATCGCTGGTGCGGGGTAGTTCGAGGCCGGCCTGGCGGTAGGACCACTGTACGAGGCCGGAGCAGTCGAAGGCGTCGGGTCCGGCGGCACCGTAGACGTAGGGCGCGCCGACCTTCGAGAGTGCGGCGTCGAGCGCGAGCTCGCCCGCGGTCTTCACGGGAGTGACGAAGGGGGGAGCGGCCGGGGGGTGCGGCACTCCCATGCCGGGTATGCCCGGCGGGATCGGGATCTCGTCGGGCACCTCGAACGTACCCACGCCGGGAACGGTCACCGGCTGGGCGGTGGCCGGGGCGGCGGGGAGCAGGAACGCGCCCAGGGTGGCAGCGCCGACGGCTCCGGTTGCGGCAGCGCGCCGCGCCTGTCGCTTGACGGTGTTGAACGCCATGATGCGGTCCTTCCGATCTCCCCGCGCGGCCGCACCGCCGATGGTGCGCCGGACTCCGCGAGGTCTCGAAAAGATTACGAACAGATCACGGTGATTTGTAAAGGTCGACCCGGCGGTAAGGGACGGCCCTCCAGTTTCCTCGTGGCAAATCATGCGAGTGAAATCACAGCGGGAAAATCGGATTGCGAGCCTGTTACGCCCAGGTGTGCTCGTCGGGCGAATTCGGATGCGGCACAGCCTGCTACGCGGTGGAGTTGGTGGAATTCTCCCAGTTGGATCGGCAAGTTGTCTTGTCCTGGACAATGGCACTTCTACGACAGGACGCCATGTTTGCTCTTGGTGTTACGCCGGGTTTTGGGAACTTCGACCATTTTTCGAATCATCAAGCAATTGCATAGCTATCGGACATGGGGTATGAACTGGCACACATATGGGTGGTGATGGCCGCGGAAGGGGAATCCGGAGAGGTTCCGGGCACGACGAACGCACCGTCGGCCGCGCACGGGATGTCGGTACCCTGCCGTACCCTGCCCGCCGTGTCCGAACCCCTTCCGCTGCCCGCCGCGCAGCTGGCGTTCGACCACCTCGACACCCCCCTCTACGACACGACCTTCGTGGTCGTGGACCTGGAAACCACGGGAACCAGCCCGGCCCAGGACGCGATCACCGAGATCGGCGCGGTGAAGGTGCGCGGCGGCGAGGTCCTCGGTGAATTCGCCACCCTCGTCGACCCGCGCCGAACGATTCCACCGGCGGTCGTACAGGTCACCGGCATCACCACGGCGATGGTGCGGGCCGCGCCACCGATCGAGGCGGTGCTGCCCGGCTTCCTGGAATTCGCCGCGGGGGCGGTCCTGGTCGCGCACAACGCCCGTTTCGATACCGGATTCCTGAAGGCCGCGGCGGCCCGCTGCGGCACCCCCTGGCCGCACACCCGGGTGGTGTGCACGGTACGGCTGGCGCGGCGAGTGCTCACCAAGGACGAGGCGCCTTCGGTCCGGCTCGGAGTCCTGGCCCGGCTGCTGGGCGCGAATACGACCCCCACCCACCGCGCCCTCGACGACGCGCGCGCCACCGTCGATGTCCTGCACGCCCTGATCGCCCGGGTCGGTAACCAGGGAGTGCGCAGCCTCACCGAGCTCATCGACTATCTACCCGAGGTCACCGCGGGTCAGCGGGCTAAACGCGCGCTGGCCGCGGATCTGCCCGCGGCGCCGGGCGTCTATCTCTTCCGCGGTCCCGCGGAAGAAGTCCTCTACATAGGGACCGCGGTGGATCTGCGCCGCCGGGTCCGCAGCTACTTCACCGGCTCCGAGACCCGGGGCCGGATCCGGGAAATGGTGCAGCTGGCCACCCGGGTCGACCACGTGGTGTGTGCGCACGGGCTGGAGGCCGGTGTCCGGGAACTGCGGCTGCTGGCCGCGCACGCCCCGCCGTACAACCGGCGGTCCAAATTCCCGAAGCGCGCCTGGTGGATCACGCTCACCACCGAGGCCTTCCCGCGGCTGACCCTGGTCCGGGATCCCGCCGGACCCGCCGTGGGCCCGTTCCACACGCGGGCCGCCGCCGCGGATATCGCCGCGATCCTCACCGAATACTGCGGTCTGCGCACCTGCACCACCCGACTGTCGCGGTCCGCGCTGCACAGCTGCCCGCCGGAAGCCGTCGGCGGCTGCCCGGCCGCCACGTCCGTACCGCGCGGCGCGACCGGCTACGCCGCCGCCCCGGCGGCCGCCCGAGCCCTGTTCGCGGGCAGTGACGATGCCCCGCTCCGGGCGATGCTGGCCGGGGTCGACGACCACGCGGCCGCCGAACGATACGAATCCGCCGCGCGCCTGCGCGATCGGGCCGCCGCGGTCATCCGCGCCCTGCACCGCACACAGCGTCTCGTCGCCGTGGCCCGGCTGCCCGAGCTGATCGCCGCCCACCCCGACGGTGCCGGCGGCTGGGAATTCGCGGTACTGCGCTACGGCCGGCTGGCCGCGGCGGGGACGGCGGCCCGCGGTGTGCCGCCGATGCCGGTCGTGGAGCGGCTCGTGGCCTCGGCCCAGACCGTGCGTCCCGCCGGTATCGCGGCAGCGGGCTGCGCGGCGCCGCCGCTGCCGGAGATCGCCACTCCGCACGCACATCCCCTCTCCGGCGCGCTCCCCGAGGAAGTCGCGGTGATCACCCGGTGGCTCGAACGGCCCGGGGTGCGGATAGTGCGTACCACTACCGGTTATGCCCAGCCCGCCCGCGGCGCCGCCCGTTGGCTGGGGTGGGCAGATACCGCCGATGCCGCGGTGGACGCGGCGCGTGGTGCGGCGGTCTACGACGAACAACGCGGCTGACCCGCTGGATATGGCGGCGCTGCCGCGCGGCCCCCGGGTTCGCGATGCTTAGGCTGGTCCCATGATTACCGCGATCGTTCTGATCCAGGCCGACAACGGGCGCATTCCGGAGACCGCGCAGGCGGTCGCCGATACCGAAGGCGTTACCGAGGTGTACTCCTGTGCGGGCGATATCGACCTGATCGCACTGGTCCGGGTGCGTGACCACGAAGAGGTCGCCGAGGTCGTCACCGCCCGGATCGACAAGGTCGCCGGCGTCGAGCGCACGGTCACTCATATCGCGTTCAAATCGTATTCACGCGCCGATGTCGAGGCGGGCTTCTCCATCGGAGAGTGATCCGCGGCCCGCGCCGCGGTCAGTCGTCGCCGAGAGTGCGGGTGAGCGCCACCCAGCGATCCAGCAGTGCCGCGGCCGCGCCGCTGTCGATGGAGGTGGCGGCCCGTTCGATCCCGGCGGCCAGGTGGTCGTCGAGATCGGCGGTGCCGTCCGCGCCGCGGGACAGGTCGTAGGCGGTGATCGCGGCGGCGGAATTCACCAGGACGGCGTCGCGTACCGCGCCGGGGTTTCCGGCCAGAACGTCCCGGGCGACCTGGGCGTTGACCCGGGCGTCCCCGCCGCGCAGGGCGTCCAGATCGACCCGGGGGATCCCGAGACGCACCGGATCGATCACGGCTTCGCGTACCTTGCCGTCCGCCACCACATAGACGTCGGTGACATCCGAGGTGGTGATCTCGTCCAAGCCGTCGCGCCCGCGCACCACCAGTGCCCCCGCCCCCCGATCGGCGAACACTCCCGCGATCGTCTCCAGCAGGTCGGCGAACGCGCAGCCCACCAGCCCGGCGCGCGGCTGTGCGGGGTTGGTGAGCGGCCCCAGCACATTGAAAACCGTCGGAATGCCGATCTCCTTGCGGGCGGGGCCGGCGAACCGCAGCCCGGAATGGAAGAGCGAGGCGAAGCAGAACCCGATACCGACCTCGCGGACGCAGCGCGCCACCGACTCCGGTCCGAGGGCGAGTTTCACTCCCAGCGCCTCCAGCACATCCGCGCCCCCGCTCTTGGAGGAGGCGGCCCGGTTACCGTGCTTGACCACCGGCACCCCGGCCGCGGCGACCACGATCGAGGACATCGTGGAGATGTTCACCGAACCCGACCGGTCGCCGCCGGTACCCACGATGTCGACCGCGTCGCCATCGATCTTCACCAGCCGCGCGTGGCCGAGCATGCCGCGCGCCATACCCGCCAGTTCGGCCGGGGTAGGGCCCTTGATCTTCATCGCGACCCCGAACGCGGCGATCTGCGCGGAGGTGGAGTTGTCGGTGAATATCTCGTCGATCACCCAGCTCGTATCGTCCGCGGTGAGGTCGTGTCCGTCGGCGAGGGCTCCGAGCATCTCGGGCCAGCTGCGCACGCTCATCTCAATCTCCTCGTCGCACCGATACGCGTGACCGAACAGTCATGCACACCCTAAACCGCGTGCGGGTGCCCGGCCCGGACGACTCATCCGCGCTGTTCGGAGCGGCCGGGCTGCCGACACGCCGGGCCGGCCCGAGAGAGCCGCCGGGGCGCCGGATCCCGACACGGATGATCGAGATGGGAACCCGACTTAGACTGTCGTACTACGAAGAGTCATACTTACCCCCGTGACGACCGCAGTAGGTACCTCAGGATCGGCCATAACCCAGCGTGTGCATTCGCTGAACCGGCCCAACATGGTCAGCGTCGGTACCATCATCTGGCTGTCCAGCGAGCTGATGTTCTTCGCCGGCCTCTTCGCGATGTACTTCGTCGCGCGCAGTCAGGCCCCCGAGTGGCCGATGCCGCCGACCGAGCTGAACCTCGGCCTGGCCATCCCGGTGACCGCGGTGCTGATCGCCTCGTCGTTCACCTGCCAGATGGGTGTGTTCGCGGCCGAGCGCGGTGACGTGTTCGGGCTGCGCCGCTGGTATGTCCTCACCTTCTTCATGGGCCTGTTCTTCGTGCTCGGTCAGGGTTACGAGTACATCCACCTGGTGGACCACGGGACGTCGATCTCCGGCAGCTCCTACGGCTCGGTGTTCTACATCACCACCGGGTTCCACGGTCTGCACGTCATCGGCGGTCTGATCGCCTTCTTGTTCCTGCTCGCGCGGACCAAGATGAGCAAGTTCACCCCCGCGCAGGCCACTGCCGCGATCGTCGTCTCCTACTACTGGCACTTCGTCGACATCGTCTGGATCGGGCTGTTCGCCGTGATCTACTTCGTCCAATGACCCCGGCCGGCGTCCGAGCGTCAGCGCCGCGGGAGGTAGCGCAGCGTAGCCACGCAGGCGCCGCGCGGACGCACAAACCAACCCTGCCCACCACGGTTCCGTCTACTTCAAAGGGACACAGATGAGTTCATCGCCCCCGACAGCGCCAGCGCCCGCCAGCGGTGGGCACGGCGAGGCCAGCAAAAAGCGCAGGCAGCGCCGCATCCGCCGCCGGATAGCGGGTGGTCTCGCGCTCATGGTGGGCCTCGTCGGAGCCGGTTTCCTGGCCTCGGCGCTCACCCCCGAACCGCAGATCGCCACGGCGAACGAGGACTCGGTGGCGCTGATCCGTGAGGGCCAGCAGCTGTACGAGACCTCGTGTATCACCTGCCACGGTGCCAACCTGCAGGGTGTCACCGACCGCGGTCCGAGCCTCATCGGTGTGGGTGAGGCGGCGGTCTACTTCCAGGTGTCGTCCGGGCGTATGCCGATGGTCCGCAACGAAGCGCAGGCCGAGCGTAAACCCCCGAAGTTCGATGCCCACCAGACCGACGCTCTCGGCGCCTATATCGCCGCCAACGGTGGCGGCCCCACCGTGGTGCGTGATGCCAACGGTGAGATCGCCCAGGAGTCGCTGCGTGGCGGTGATATCGGCCGCGGTAGCGAGCTGTTCCGGATGAACTGCGCCTCCTGCCACAACTTCACCGGCCGCGGCGGTGCGCTGTCGTCCGGTAAGTTCGCGCCGCCGCTGGATCCGGCGTCCGAGCAGCAGATCTACACCGCGATGCTCACCGGCCCGCAGAACATGCCGAAATTCTCCGACCGGCAGCTGTCGCCCGAAGAGAAGCGCGACATCATCGCGTACGTGAAGGACGCGGCCGAGGCCAAGACCCCCGGCGGCTGGGGGCTGGGTGGTTTCGGTCCCGCTACCGAGGGGCTCGCCATCTGGGTCATCGGCATCGTGGCCGTGGTCGGCGCGGCGATCTGGATCGGATCCCGGACATGACCGGAACAATGCCCTGCGGCGCGAGCTCGCACGGAGGGCACCCGGGAATGCCCCATCAGAAGGGCCCTAGCCATGAGTGAAGAACAGGAGCGGAACGAGATGGGTCGCCTGGACAAAGACTCCGCGGCCGCGACCCCGGCGGAACCCACCGAGGCCGAACTGGACGCGATGTCACGTGAGGAGCTGGTCGCGCTCGGTACCGCGCGTGACGGTGTGGAGGTGGCCTACCGGCGGGAACGCTGGCCGGTGCCCGGCACCCGTGCGGAGAAGCGTGCCGAACGGCAGGTCGCGCTGTGGTTCGCGATCTCCACCCTGGCGGCTGTCGCGCTGGTGGGCGTGTTCCTGTTCTGGCCCTGGGAGTACAAGGGCAAGGGCGACGAAGGGCACGGCCTCTACTCGCTGACCACCCCGCTCTACGGCCTGACCTTCGGTATCTCCATCCTCGCGATCGGTATCGCGGTGGTGCTGATCCGGAAGAAGTTCATTCCCGCGGAGCTGTCCATCCAGGACCGGCACGACGGTAAGTCCAGCGAGGTCGACCGGCGCACACTGGCCGCCGAACTGGGCGATGCGCTGGAAACCTCCACCCTCGGTCGCCGCAAGCTCATCACCCGCACCGCGGGCGCGGGTGTCGGCGTGCTCGGGATCGGCGCACTGCTGGTCTTCGTGGGTGGCATGGTGAAGAACCCGTGGGCCCAGCGGGAGAAGTCGCCGCTGTGGGTTTCGGGCTGGACCCCGGATTACCCGGGTGAAACCGTTTACCTGCGCCGCGACACCGGCCGGCCGCAGGACATCGTGCTGGTCCGTCCCGAGGACCTGGACGCGGGCGCCATGGAGACCGTGTTCCCCTGGAAGGAATCCTGGCGCGGCGACGAACACGCGACCCTGCAGTCGCTGCGCGGTATCCGCAATGCCGTGATGCTGATCCGGTTGCGGACCGAGGACGCGGCGAACGCGATCAAACGCAAGGGGCAGGAAAGCTTCAACTTCGGCGACTACTTCGCCTACTCGAAGATCTGCACCCATCTCGGCTGCCCGACCTCGCTGTTCGAACAGCAGACCAACCGGATCCTCTGCCCGTGCCACCAGTCGCAGTTCTCCGCGACCGAATGGGGCAAGCCGATCTTCGGTCCTGCTGCCCGAGCGCTGCCGCAGTTGCCGATCACCGTAAACTCAGAGGGGTACCTGGTCGCCAACGGTGACTTCATCGAACCCCTCGGCCCGGCCTTCTGGGAGCGTCGATCATGAGTGCTGGAGAGGCCATCGGCCGCAAGCTCGCGGCCCAGGCCAACGAAGTGGACGAGCGGTATCGTGCCGCCGCCTTCATGAAACGATCGATCAACAAGGTGTTCCCCACCCATTGGTCGTTCCTGCTGGGTGAGATCGCGCTCTACGCGTTCATCATCCTGCTGCTGTCGGGTGTGTACCTGACGCTGTACTTCGACCCGTCGATGGCGCACGTCACCTACGACGGCGCCTACCAGCCGCTGCGCGGTGTGGGTATGTCGCGGGCCTACGAGACCGCTCTCAACATCTCCTTCGAGGTGCGTGGCGGCCTGTTCGTCCGGCAGGTGCACCACTGGGCGGCGCTGCTGTTCGCGGCCTCGATCATCATCCACCTGTTCCGTATCTTCTTCACCGGTGCGTTCCGCAAACCGCGTGAAGCGAACTGGGTGATCGGCTCGCTGCTGCTGATCATGGCGATGTTCGAGGGCTTCTTCGGGTATTCGCTGCCCGACGACCTGCTCTCGGGTACCGGTCTGCGGGCCGCGTTCTCCGGTATCACCATCGGTGTTCCGGTGATCGGGACCTGGCTGCACTGGTTGATGTTCGGCGGCGACTTCCCCGGCGAGATCATCATCCCGCGCCTCTACATCGCGCATGTGCTGCTGTTCCCCGGCATCATGCTGGCGCTCATCGCCGCGCACGTCGCGATCGTCTGGTACCAGAAGCACACCCAGTTCCCCGGCCCGGGCCGTACCGAGAACAACGTGGTCGGCTCCCGGATCGTCCCGGTGTTCGCCGCCGACCAGGGTGCCTTCTTCGCCTTCACCCTCGGCTTCGTCGCCATCATGGGCGGTGTGCTGCAGATCAACCCGATCTGGAACCTGGGTCCGTACAACCCGTCCCAGGTTTCCGCGGGCTCGCAGCCGGACTTCTACATGATGTGGACCGACGGTCTGGCCCGGCTGATGCCGCCGTGGGAGCTGTACCTGGGCCGGTACACCGTCCCGGCCGTGTTCTGGGTGGCACTGACCATGGGCCTGGTGTTCGTGGTGCTCATCGCCTACCCGTGGATCGAGAAGAGACTGACCGGCGACACCGCCCGGCACAACCTGCTGCAGCGGCCCCGTGACGTTCCGGTCCGCACCGCGATCGGTGCCATGGCGATCACCTTCTACGTGGTGCTCACCCTGTCCTGCGTCAACGACATCATCGCGCTGAAGTTCGATATCTCGTTGAACGCGACCACCTGGATCGGGCGTATCGGGCTGCTGGTCGCACCGCCGATCGCCTACTTCCTCGCCTACCGGTTCTGCATCGGCCTGCAGCGCAGCGACCGGGCGGTGCTGGAGCACGGTATCGAGACCGGTGTGATCAAGCGGCTGCCGCACGGTGAGTACATCGAGGTGCACCAGCCGCTGGGTCCGGTGGACTCCCACGGCCATCCGCTGCCGCTGGAGTACCAGGGCGCCGTGGTGCCCAAGAAGATGAACAAGCTGGGTTCCGCGGGCCAGCCGGGTACCGGCAGCTTCCTGCGGCCCGACCCGCGCTCGGAGAGCGAACAGCATTTCGCGACCGAGCTGGAGGAGGAGCACAAGCAGCTCGCGGTGCTCCGGCGGGTGCAGGAGGACGCGAAGTCCAACGGAAACGGTCAGCACGGGCACTGATCCGCAGCCGGCATTCGAGTGGCGCCCCCGGAATCTTCCGGGGGCGCCACTGTCGTTCGCGGGCCTTTCGGCGCAGAAGTCCACCGAGCCCCGAATCGACTAATTGACCAATTTAGGATTCTGGTCATATATTTGATTCATGTCGCCCGGAGCGCGTGCCAGATCCAGCGAAGACCGCCGCCGGCGGGCTGTGGGAATACTCGACGCCGCCGCCGAACTGCTGTTGCGGTTCGGCTATCGGCGGATCACCGTCGACGATGTCGCCGATCGGGCAGGTATCGGCAAGGGCACCCTCTACCTGCACTGGAAGACCAAGGACGAACTTCTGCTCGCGGTACTGCGGCGCGAGGCCGCGGTCTCCCTCGACGGATTGGTGGCGGCACTGCGGGCGGATGCGCGGACTGTCGCGTTGCACCGGTTGACCGAGGTCCAGTTCCTGGGCGTCATGGGCCGTCCGCTGCTGCGGGCGCTGTACACCGGTGACCCGGCAGTGCTCGGAAAACTCGGTGCCGCGCTGCACGACGCGCAGGGCGACCGGCACCACAACCTGTTCGACGAATACCTACGCCTGCTCGGCGCACACGGTCTGCTGCGCCCGGACCTGACCGTCGAAGAGATCTCCTACGGTTACCACGCGGTCTTGCACGGCTACCTCACCGAAGATTCCTACGATCGCGGCACGTCACCCCTCCCGCTCGATCGCACGGCATACCTGCTCTCGAGTACCGTGCGGCGCGCCTTCGAAGCCACCGCCGAGCCGCCGGCCGAGGTGCTGCTGGACCTCGCGCCCCGCACCGTCGACCTGTTCGCCGCCGCGGCCGAAGACAGCCGGGCCGGGCTCTTCCCTCTCGAAAAATGAAAGAAACACTATGCGAATCGGCACCCTGATACACGAGCAGGGCACGACAGTGGACACCCTGGTGGAACATGCGCGCCTCGCCGCCGAGTCCGGGATGCGCGCGGTCTGGCTGGGCCAGCACTTCGGCTGGGATGCTCTGACCGCGGCCGCGGTGATCGGCCGCGAAGTGCCGGATATCGAGGTGGGTACGGCGGTGGTCCCGACCTATCCGCGGCATCCGATGGTGCTGGCCGGCCAGGCACTGACGGTGCAGTCGGCCACCGCCTCCCGGCTGACGCTGGGGATCGGGGTCAGCCATCCGCATATCGTCGAAGGGCAATTGGGCTATTCGTCCCATCGTCCGGTTCGGCACCTGCGCGAATACCTGCAGGCACTGATGCCGTTACTACGCGGGGACAGTGTGTCGTTCACCGGCACGCAGGTCAGCGCGGTGGGCAGGATCGGTACCACGCCCGTACCGGCGCCGTCGGTATTGATCGGGGCGCTGGGAGCGGCCATGCTGCGTATCGCGGGCGAATGGGCGGACGGCACCGTCACAACGTGGATCGGGCCCTCGGCTCTGGACAGCCACATCGTTCCGGTTCTCACCCGTGCCGCCGCCGCGGCGGGCCGGCCGCGGCCACGAATCGTGGTGTGCCTCTTCGTCGCCGTCACCGATGACGCGGACGGGCTGCGCCGGACTCTCACCGACCGGTACGCCGCCGTCGGGCAGATCGACGCCTATCGGGCCGCAATGGAACACGAGGGGGTCAGCGGCCCGGAACAGACCGCGATACTCGGCGACGAGAAAACAGTGGAACGCCGGATCAGAAGCCTTTTCGAGGCCGGCGCGACCGAACTCGTCGCGATGCCGGCGGGTACCGATGCCGAGCAGACACGAACGCTGCGCATGCTGGGTGCGCTCGCGAGCTGACATATCCGCACACGGAAGACGTCAGCGGCGCCGCGCCGCTTCGATGGCCTCGAACTTGGCGAGATTGTGCCGGGCATCGGCGAGTGCGTCGTGCGCGTCCCGCGGCGGAGGCGGCAGCTCCGGCCGGCCGTGCGCCTCCCAGTGCTGCCGCAGTTCGTTGGTGTAGCGGGGCAGGGCGGAGGGCAGATCGACCATCGAACCCCACAGCTGGCAGAGCACCACATGGTCGTACGCGCCGACCCAGGCCCACAGCTCCGGCTGCACCGTCGGCCGGGGCAGCAGGAACCGGTACAGGTCGTCGCGGATCTGGGCCCGCGTCCGCCACAGCGGCGATGTCTCCGGGGGGAGCTTCGGCAACACGTACTTGTTGACCCAGGGGCCGGCTCGGCTCGCATCGAACTCCGAGGACACGGCGTAGAACTCCCGGCCGTCCTCGCAGACGACGCCGATGGAGACCAGGTCGATGACGCGGCCGTCCTCGATGAACTCCGAGTCGTAGAAATATCTCAAGTGGTGAATCCCCTCGGCGACGAACAGAACGGGCACGAGCCTAGCTGTGTGCATCGGCGGCGCCTGCGGCGCCGCGGGGCCGAGCCTTTTCGGCTTCGCCTTTCAGCCCTCGGGACTCGCGGCCGCGCCGCATGCGCTTCGAGGGCTGAAAGGCGCCGCGGGCTCGACCCTTTGTGGGCTTCGCAAGCCTCGGCGCTGTGTGGTTGCGTCGGATACGGATCACCGGTGGGTTGCGGGATGGGGTGCCGAGCAAGGTTGTGGGCCGATCGCGACGTGGGGCCGGGCTCGGGGTATCCGGGATGTGAAGGGGTGGTGGCGATACGGGGCCTCGCCCGGCTCTGTGATATTTCCGGGCTCGGTGGGGGTGTCCGCGAGGACCCGCGCAGTGCGGGTGGCGCGATGGCGCTGGGTGGCCTCCCTCTATTCTGAAATGGTGAACTGGACCGTCGACGTGCCCATCGACCGTTTGCCCGAGCTGCCGCCGCTGCCTGTGGAGCTGCGTAAACGGCTCGACGACGCGCTGTCGCTGCCGGCGTTGCAGCAGCCGTCGTGGGATCCGGAGCAGGCGGCGAATATGCGCACGGTACTGGAGAGCGTGCCGCCGATCTGCCTGCCGGCGGAAGTCGACGAACTGCGCGAACAGCTCGCCGAAGTGGCACGCGGCGAGGCCTTTCTCATGCAGGGCGGCGATTGCGCGGAGACCTTCGCCGACAACACCGAACCGCATATTCGCGGCAATATCCGCACACTGCTCCAGATGGCGGTGGTGCTCACCTACGGGGCCAGCCTGCCGGTGGTGAAGGTGGCGCGTATCGCGGGCCAGTACGCCAAACCCCGCTCATCCGATACCGACGCGCTCGGCCTCAAGTCCTACCGCGGCGATATGATCAACTCCCTGGTGGCCGACCAGGCGTTACGCGAACACGACCCCTCCCGCTTGGTGCGCGCCTACGCGAACGCCAGTGCCGCGATGAATCTGGTCCGTGCCCTCACCGCCGCGGGGATGGCCGATCTGCACCGCGTGCACGACTGGAACCGTGATTTCGTCTCCCACTCCCCGGCCGGGGCGCGCTACGAGGCCCTCGCCGAGGAGATCGACCGCGGCCTGCGGTTCATGAGCGCCTGCCGGGTGAACGATCCGAGTCTGCAATCGGCCCGGATCTACGCCTCCCACGAGGCGCTGGTCCTGGACTACGAGCGCGCCATGCTGCGCCTCGCCGAGAACTCCGCGGGCACCCCGGCGCTGTACAACCTCTCCGCGCATTTCCTGTGGATCGGTGAACGCACCCGGCAGCTGGACGGGGCGCATATCGCCTTCGCCGAACTCCTCGCCAATCCCATCGGGCTCAAGATCGGGCCGAGTACCACCCCGGCCCAGGCGGTGGAATACGTGGAGCGGCTCGACCCCAACAACGAGCCCGGCCGGTTGACACTGGTCTCCCGGATGGGCAACACCAAGGTCCGCGAAATCCTCCCGGCGATCGTGGAGAAAGTGCAGTCCACCGGGCACCAGGTCATCTGGCAGTGCGACCCGATGCACGGTAACACCCACGAAGCCTCGACCGGATTCAAGACCCGCCACTTCGACCGGATCGTCGACGAGGTGCAGGGATTCTTCGAGGTCCACCACGCCCTCGGCACCCACCCCGGCGGCCTGCACATCGAACTCACCGGGGAAGACGTCACCGAATGCCTGGGCGGCGCCCAGGACATCTCCGATCTGGACCTGTCCGGCCGCTACGAAACGGCCTGCGATCCGCGCCTCAACACCCAGCAGTCCCTGGAGCTGTCCTTCCTGGTCGCGGAGATGCTGCGCTGATGGCGTCGCCTCGGCGCGGCGGCCTCGCCCCTTCGCGGGCCTCGTAGGCCCCGGCGCGGGTGCGCGGGCGAGTCCTCGTGGCCGGGCGGATGCGCCGTACCGGTATCCGGCCCAGCGCACGTCCATGACGGCCGCAGGGGCAGGGGCGGGTTCCGGACGGGAACCTCCCCCTTCGGAGACGCCGCCCCGCACGGAGCGTCGGCGCGGGTACCCGCCGGCTCAGGGGATGGCGACGATGGTGACCGAGGCGCCCGGCTCGACGTTGGCGTTGATGGCGGGGTTCTGGGAGACCACGACCGAGGAATCCAAGGGGGTCAGCTGGCGGACCTGTACCCGCAGGCCCAGACCTTCCAGGGTCCGCCGCGCCTCGGCGACCGATTTGCCGAGTACCGAGGGCATGGTGACGGCCTCACAGACCACCAGGGTGACCGAGGAACCGGCGTCCACCGTGGTGCCCACGGCCGGCTCGGTGCCGATGACGCGGCCGGTCTCCACCAGCTTGTCGTAGGCGGGACGTTCGGCGGCGACGGTCAGGCCGAGATCCTCGAGTTTGCGGCGGGCCTCCTCAGGGGTATCGGCGCGCAAATCGGGTAGCTGAACCGGTTTCGCGCCGTTGCTCCGCCAGATCTGCACGTGGGCACCCGACGGGAGTACGGTGCCGGGACCGGGATCGATGCGGGCCAGAGTGCCTTCGGGGGCGGTGCTGGCGACCTCCCCACCGTCGACGGGCTGGAGACCCTGATCGCGGATCAGCTGCTGGACCCGGTCCCAGTCGTCGCCGGGCGAGACGGAGGGGACCTGGGGCTTCCCGCTGGACACCAGGATGTCGACGGTGGATCCCTTGGTCTCGCGGGCACCCGGACCCGGATCGGTGCCCACCACACCGCCGACCGGAACGGTATCGGAGGCCTTGTCCCGGGTACCGGTTTCGAACCCGGCTTCCGCCAATTCGGCGGTGGCCTGTTCGAGGGTCATTCCGGCCACCGACGGCACCGTCGTATAGCGGCCCATGCCGAGCCACCAGCCGCCTATCCCGACGAGCAGGGTCAAGACCACCACGACCGCCGCCCAGATCATCCCGTTGCGCCGGTTGGCGGCGCGGGTCTCCTGGTAGGAGTCGTAGCGCGGGGGGATGTAGGAGGGCGGCGGCGGGTCGGTACGAGGGCGGGCCGCGGTCACCATCCGGGTGGCCTGCGGGCCCATCGCGGGCTCCGGGGCGGGCTGGGCGACCGGAAGGCGGGCGCTGGTGTGTTCGGCCGATTCCTGCGGTGCGGGTACCCGGTAGGCGGGCAGGTTCAGGCTCGCGGCGATGGACCGCAGTTCGGCCACCATTTCGTTGGCGTCGGCGAACCGGTGCCCGGGCTCCCGGGCGGTGGCCCGGGCGACCAGGCGGTCGAATTCCGGCGGCACCCCGGCGATGAACTCGCTCGGGCTCGGTACATCGTTCTCGACGCGCTGATAGGCGACCGACAGGGAATTGTCGCCGGTGAACGGCACCTGACCGGTGAGCAGTTCGAAGATGAGGATCCCGAAGGCGTACACATCGCTGCGAGCGTCGGCGCTGCCGGAGGTCACCTGTTCGGGCGAAAGATAGGCCGCGGTGCCCAGGATGACGCTGGCCGATGTGGTGTTGGCGGCGGCGACGGCACGCACCAGCCCGAAATCGGCGATCTTGACCTCACCGGCATCGGAGATGAGCACGTTCTCCGGTTTCACGTCGCGGTGCACCAGACCGGCAGCGTGGGCGACCCCGATCGCGGCCAGAACCGGTTCGGCGACGGCGCGTACCGCGTGCGGCGGCATGGGGCCGCGTTCGCGCAACAGTTCGCGCAGTGTCCCGCCCTGCACCAGCTCCATGACCAGGAACGGGTACTCGCCGTCCATACCCTGGTCGTACACCTCGACCAGGGAGGGGTGTTTGAGTCCGGCCACAGCGCGGGCCTCGAACTCGAAACGGGTGAGGAACTGCTGGTCGCCGGCGAATTTGGGATCCATCACCTTGATGGCGACCTGGCGTCCCAGCCGGGTGTCCACGCCTCGGAACACCATCGACATCCCGCCCCGGGCGATCGGCGCCTCTATCCGGTAGCGCCGGTCCAGCACGGCGCCGATCAGTTGTCCTCCGGCTGTCACGAATCTCTCCACTTTCGTACCGCGTCGACACGGTGGCCGCCCCGCGCGGCTCCCACGATGTTATCGGCCCGGACGACGCGGGTGTCGCACCACGGTGTGACGGCCAACGTCTACGGTTGTCTTCCGTGAGTGCCTTTCCATGCAGTGCCGATGTCCTGCCCGCCTCGGTGCCTCTGCTCGCGCTACCGGAGGTCGCGAAGAAATTGGGCGTCGTGGTGACCCGGGTCCATCAGATGCTGCGGGACAACCAGTTGCTCGCGGTCCGCCGCGGCGGCGTGGTGGGGGTCCCGGAGATCTTCTTCGACGATACGGGCGCTGTACTGAAATCGCTGCCCGGCCTGATCACGGTGATGCGGGACGCGAAGTACACCGACGAGGAGATCCTGGAATGGATCTTCACCGAGGACGACACCCTGCCGGGTAAGCCGATCGAGGCGCTGCACGGACCGCTGGCACGGGAGGTGCTGCGCCGCGCCGCGGCCGAACCCTTCTGAGCGGGCGCTACCGGCCGAGTACCGCGCCCGCGGCCAGGCGCAGCCGCCGGCGCTCGGGTACCACCGCGCGCTGCGCGAACACGGCGTAGCCGCTGTCCTCGATCCGTTCGAGGATGGCGGCGTAGAGGCCGGCGGCGGCGCGGATACCCGGCCGCACCCGGGGGCTCAGCAGGGCGATACCGGGGGTGGCATGGCGGTAGAGGTCGCGGTTGAGGGCGATGAAATGGGCGAGGGCGCGGCGCAGGCGGCGATCGGTGTGCCCGGTGTGCCGGCAGTGGGCGAGCAGCTCCTCGTCGACGCCGAACGCGGCGAGTTCCTCGGTGGGGAGATAGATCCGGTCGCGATCGAGATCCTCGCCGATATCGCGCAGGAAATTGGTGAGCTGGAAGGCGTTGCCGAGGGCGGCGGCCGCGGGTTCGGCGTCGGCGACCGGGCCGACGGTGCCCAGCACCGGGAGCAGTTGCAGGCCGATGGCGGCCGCCGAACCACGCATGTACTCGTGTAACGCGGTCATGGTGGGGTAGCGGTTACGGAACAGCGGTGAGCCCACGACATCCATGCGCATGGAGTCGAGGAAGGTCCAGAAATGCCGCGGTTCGATGGCGAACCGCTGGACGGTATCGGTGAGCGCCGCGGCGACGACAGCGAAATCGGCGGGTAGTTCGGCAGCGCTGTCCGGTGCCGCGGCCGCCGGTAGCGACCAAGCCGACCGCAGCCGGTTCTCCACGGTGTCCAACGCGGCGGCCGGGTCGGCGGCGGACCGGCGGGGCCCGTCGACGATATCATCCACCGTGCGGGCGAAGGCGTAGAGCGCGTGTACCGCGGGCCGCCGATCCGACGACAGCAGACGGGTGGCCAGATAGTAGCTCCGCCCGTGGGTGGCGGCCACTTCACGGCAGCGACGATAGGCATGCGGAAGGTCGGGTGCCTCGGCGCGGTACGCACCCGGCGCGGAGCCCGGCCGGATGCTCGCGGAACTCCCGGCCGCCGCCGGATCGGTAGCGCGCGCGCCGCTCACAGACCGGAGGTCACGACGGGGGCGGCTTCCGGACGCGGTGTGCCGCGCAACCGCAGCGGATCGACGGTGCGCAGCGACAACGCGGCGACCACGGAGGCGAAGGTCGCGAGCGCGACGTGCCAGAAGTTGTAGAGCCCGATCGAACCGTCCGGCTGGAACACCAGCATCAGCCAGGTGCACACCCCGACCAGCGTCATGAGCGTGGTGGTGGACAGGGCGAAACCGGCGGCCAGCGCCAGCGGCCACGAGTAGTACCAGGGCAGCGCGGCCGGGGACAGGATCACGATGGCGACGAAGGCGATCAGGATCCCCAGGACCGCGTCCCGTTCGGTGAGTTTGAACCGCCACCAGGTCCATACCAGCAGCACCACCAGCGCGGCCATGCACAGCAGGCGGGTGATCTCGAGGACCGGATCCAGGCCGAAGGGGGTGATCCAGGTGGTGGCGTGGGCCATGATGGTGGGCAACGAAAGCCAGTTGATGATCTTCCGCGACCCGGACAGCGCTGTCAGCCAGCCGATTCCGACCCCCGCGATCGCCGAGGCCGCCACGAAGACCGCGGCGAAAACGGCCAGGCCCAGTGAGGCGATCTTGGCGAACATCTTCCAGTGGTGCGCCAGGAATTCTCTGCTACTGGTGGCGAAATCGGCGCGCGAACCCTCCTCGGCGCGACGGTCGCGTTCGTGCAGCATCCAGATCCACACCAGGAACGGCAGCGCCACCCCCGCTGTCGCCTTGATCGCCACCCCGATGGCCACCACCACGATCCCCGCCACATGATGGCGCTCCAGGACCAGCGCGATACCCGCGCACATGAGTCCCACCATCAGCATCTCGTTGTGTACGCCGCCGATCAGGTGG
The DNA here is from genome assembly GCF_977089955.1 of Nocardia sp. X0981. Classification (NCBI taxonomy): domain Bacteria; kingdom Bacillati; phylum Actinomycetota; class Actinomycetes; order Mycobacteriales; family Nocardiaceae; genus Nocardia; species Nocardia sp. X0981. The sequence continues at coordinate 3,443,748 of NZ_OZ372435.1, forward strand.
ATGAGCACCAGCGGGTTGAGCACCGCCAGCCACAGCGCGACGGTCGGTTTCCCGCCGAGGTGTTTGGTCAGGTACGGCACCGCCCACATCATCAGCACCAGACCGGGCAGCATGACGAAGCGCAGGGCGATCGTGCCGGCCACCACACTGTCCCCGGTGACCGCGGTGATGGCCCGGCCCAGCAGCAGGAACACCGGGCCGTAGGGCGCGGTGGTGGTGGTCCACACGGTGCTCACGTTGTCGAGCAGGACGCCGGGGTTGGCCACGGGGCCGACCTGGTACGGGTCGAATCCGTCGCGCAGCAGCGCGCCCTGGGCGAGATAGGAGTAGGCATCGCGACTGAACATGGGCACCGCGAACATCAATGGCGCGATCCAGATACCGACGATGGCGCGCAGTTCGTTGAGCCGTACCTCGCCGGAGTGCCCGCCGAAACCGAGCGTGATCCGGCCCAGGCGCACCCATGCGGCGATCATCATCAGTACGCCGGCCCAGACACAGATCATCGACAGCGCGTACCCGTGGCCGAAACGCAGCCAGGACAGATGCACGGCCTCGAGCAGCGGATCGCGTTTGCGGACCCCGCCCGCCCCGAAACCCCCGAAGGTGATCATGATCGCGCCGGTGAAGCCGAGCAGCGCCGCATGGCCCTCCGGGCTGCGCAGGAAATCACCGCAGAAACGCAGCCACCCCCGTAATCCGGGAGCGGAACCGGCACGTCCGGCCGCGCGGGTGGGGCGCGGGCGGGTCGCGGTTTCGCCGGGCTCGGCGAGCTGGACGGGGGCGGTGGTGGTGTGCATATAGGGGGCTGGCATCAGGTGTCGGTCCCCCCGGGGTGGTAGGCGGTCGCAACCGCGGGCGAATAGGTCGGCGCTCAGTTTACGGCTTCCGTTGTGGAAGACGGCCGGACGGTGGCGGGGGCACGCGGCCGGACTACGCGATTCTCGCCCACAACGCGCTGTGCCGCGAGTTTTCCGGACAGCAGCGCGGTCGGCACACCCACCCCCGGCGTGGTGCCGCAACCGGCGAGGACGACGTTCTCCCTGCCGCGTACGAGATTGCGGGTACGGAACGGGCCGGTCTGGCCGAAGAGGTGCGCGGCCGAGAACGGGGTGCCGGCGATCATGCCCTGATCCCGCCATGTCGTGGGCGTGTCGAGCCGGTCCACGGTGAACCCGGTCGCGATACCGTGATAGCCCCGGCCCTCCAGCACCGTGAGCAGCTCCCGGAGATATGCCGGGCCCAGCCGGGCCCAGTCCAGGGGCGCAGAATCCAGATTCGGGCAGGGCGCCAGGAGCGAGAACGGTTCGTACCGCACACCGTCGCGAACGATGCGCAACCCCGGATCGCTCAGGGCGGGCCGGGTGAGCAGCAGGGACGGGTCGCTCATCGGCCGCCCGCCGCGCCGCGCGGTGATCTCGGCGAAGGTGCGTTCCCAGGCGGCACCGAACTCGATGGTGTGGTGCGCCTGTACCGGCCAGGATTCGGCCGTCCCGGCCGGAACGGTCCCATGGGCGACCACCGCCGACGGCGAGGCCCGCAGGCCGCGCCGCGGCCGTACTCCCAACCGCGCCAGCGAGCCCAGATCGGCGGTGAGCACCACCGCGTCGCACTCCAGTGCCCGGCCGTCGCCCAGCAGCACGCGCCGGGCCCGTGTCGTCCGGCCGCCTCGGTGGTAGTCGATACCGGTGACCTCGGTGCCGAGTTCGAGCCGGCCGCCCGCGCCGGTGAAAGCTCCGGCCAGGGTGTCGGCGACCGCGCGCATCCCGCCCTCGGGGAAATAGACGCCCAGCGCGGTGTCCATATAGGGGATGGCTCCGTAGACCCCCAGGGCCTGCTCGGGCGCCATACCGGCGTAGAGCGCCTGGAAGGTGAACAGCCGGGCCAGCCGGGGATCGCCCAGGGTGCGCGCCACCCGCCGCCCCAGCCGCCCGAAGCCACCGAGCCGGATCAGCTCCACCAGCGCGGCCCGCTTCTCCGGGAAGCGCACCATATCCAGCGGTGAGTCGAAGTTCGCGGCCAGGAATTCGTCGTATTCGGCCCGGTAGACGCGGCCCAGCCAGTGCCGTAACCGCCGGTAGCGGACCGCGGCATCCGGCCCACAGACCCGGGACACCTCCTCGCTCATCCGGTCCGGATCGGAGAAGACGCGCAGTTCGGCTCCGTCCGCGAAACGCGCGTGGTACGCGGGCGTCAGCGGCCGGATCCGCAGCGGCGGAACCGCCGTCCCGGTATCGCGGCCCACGGCGGCCAGCGCATCGTCGATCAGCTCCGGCAGGGTGAGCACCGTCGCTCCGCTATCGATCTCGTAATCGTCGAACCGGTACCGTCCGACCCGCCCCCCGGCATGGTCCGCGCGCTCCACCACGGTGACCGCACAGCCCGCCCCGGTCAGATACAGGGCCGCCGACAATCCGGCCAGCCCCGCGCCCACCACGACGACCCGTTCCACCGGTCCGGTCACCGTTCTCATGATCGGCCCGCCGGTCCGGTCTCCGCCGCGGGTACGCGCCGCCGGTCCCTCATGCCGCGCGCCGAGTGGCGGCCAGGGCCATTTCACGCAGCTGCGTTCTGGCCTCCGGGGTGGCGCGACTGGCCTCGATAGCGGCCAGCCCCTGCTCGGTGAGCGCGGTGATGCGGGCCTCCACGGCGTCGACCGCACCGAGTTCGGTGATCAGCGCGCGCAACCGGCCCACCTGCTCTTCGGAGAGGTCGGTGCCGATCTCGGCGCGTAAGCGCGCGGCCGCGGCCGGATCGGTTTCCGCGGCCCGGTGCAGCGCCTCGGCGATCAGGACCGTACGTTTCCCCTCGCGCAGATCGTCGCCGGACGGTTTACCGGTGACCGCGGGGTCGCCGAAAACTCCGAGGAGATCGTCGCGCAGCTGGAACGCGATCCCGATATCGGTGCCGTACCTGCGGTAGGCGGCGATCAGCTCCGGATCGGCGTCCGCCAGCGCGGCCCCCAGATGCAGGGGGCGCTCCACCGTGTAGGCCGCGGTTTTGTACCGGTTGATCCGCAGCGCCGCCGCCACCGATTCGTCGCCGCTGGCCTCGCCGTGCACATCGAGCAGCTGCCCGCCCAGGACCTCGGTGCGCATTCCGGCCCATACCGGGGCGAACCGGGCCAGCGCCGCCGGTTCCAGCCCGGCACCGTGCACCATATCGTCGGCCCAGGCCAGAGCCAGATCACCGAGCAGGATCGCCACCGATTCGCCGTAGCGCGCCGAATCCCCGGCCCACCGCTGCGCGCGATGGCGCTGCTCGAAATCCACGTGCACGGTCGGGAACCGGCGCCGGGTACGGGAACAGTCGATGATGTCGTCGTGGACCAGGGCGCAGGCCTGCACCAGTTCCAGGGCGGAGCAGGCGTGCAGTACGGCCTGCGCCGCGGGGCCGGCCGGATCGCCGCCCGCGCCCAGCCAGCCCATCCAGGCGAAACCGGGCCGGGTGCGTTTCCCACCGCGCAGCACGAACGCTTCGAGAGCGGCGACCGCGTCGCCGAAGACCGGGCCGAGTTCGGCGACCGTCTCGCGCCGGCCGTCGAAGAAGCCGGTCAACCGCTGTTCCACGGCGGCGCGGAAGGCCGCGCTCCCGGGGACGGCCACAGGGGAACCCGGCCGGGTGGGTATACCGGTTCCGGCGGACAGGATGACCTCCCAGTTCGTTGGCTTCCGCGGGCACTGTGGGCCGAGGTGAGCACCTGCCGGCCGCCGGCGCCCGGCGTCCGCCCGCCGTGGTGGCGGGCCGTGCTCGCAGAATACGCGCGCGGCGGCGCCTACCAGGAACAGACCGCCGACTGGCCGGGGAGCGGCTCGGGTGAGCAGGCGCACCGGCCTAGACTGGGCCGGTGACTTTCGACAACGCGCGGGGACTTTCGACCCCTGGCCGGCCGTCTCCCACGTCTCCGAACGTCTCCGCGACGCCTTCGGTCGTGCAGAGCCTGAGCCGCCACTCCGGCGGTGCCGTCCCGTTCTCGGTGGAGTTCTCCCCGCCCCGGGACGAAGCGGGCGAGCAGCGCCTGTGGCGCGCGGTGCGCACTTTCGAGCGGATGCATCCGGCATTCGTCTCCATGACCTACGGCGCCGGCGGGAGTACCCGCGATCGCACCGTCCGGGTCACCGGCCAGCTCGCGCAGGAGACGACCCTGCTGCCGGTCGGGCATCTGACCGCGGTCGGCCACAGCATCGCCGAACTGCGCTCCATCGTCGGCGCGTACGCCGACTCCGGTATCAGGAACATCCTGGTGCTGCGCGGGGATCCGCCGGGCGATCCGCTGGGGGAGTGGCACAAACATCCCGACGGGGTGGAGTACGCCGAGGAACTGGTGCGCATCGTGCGGGATCTGGGGGATTTCCATGTCGGCGTGGCCTCGTTCCCGCAGGGGCACCACCGCTCGCCCGATCTGGATCACGACACCGCCCATCTGGCCGCTAAATTGCGGGCGGGGGCGGAGTACTCGATCACCCAGATGTTCTTCGACGTCGAGCACTATCTGCGGCTGCGTGACCGGATCGCCGCCTGGGACGCGGTGGAAGGCGCCAAGCCGATCATTCCCGAACTGATGCCGATCACCTCGTTGCGTACGGTGGAACGCGCGGAGCAACTGTGCGGGCGCCCGGTGCCGGATCGAGTGCTGGAGCGGCTGCACCGGGCGGCGGGCAGCGGTCCGGAGGAGGACCGGGCCGCGGTCCGTGCCGCGGGAATCGAGATCGCCACCGAGATGGGGCAACGACTGATCGCCGAGGGCGCGCCGTGCCTGCACTTCATCACGCTGAATTTCGCCAAGGCCACCGGTGAGGTGCTGGCCAACCTGGGTTACGGGGTCACCGCGGCGCCGCTGAGCGCCTGATACGAACCGCTTCGCTCAGTAGACGGGTCCGTGGACCCGCACCGAGATATGTTCCCCGTGCCGAGCGACCTCCAGCGCGTGCTCGTCGTGCCGCAGCAGCAGGCCGGGAGCGTTATCGGCCGGATCGAGGATCTCGATCCCCGCGATCCGCACGCCGTCGTGATCGAGCCGGTCGCCCGGTTTGGCCGCGATGAAGACCCGGCCGTCGACGACCCACCAGGTGCCGGGTACACCCGGCAGCCGTTCCGGGGTTTCGCCCAGCCGGTGCCGGGCGATCGGTTCGGGGGCGGGCCCGGGGCCGTGCAGCTGTGCCGAGCACCGGGTATGCCATTGCGTCCACGTGGTGTCGGCACCGATGTAACCGGCGATGGTCATGATGCAAGCCTCCCTCGAACCCGGCCGTGACGGCCGCTGCCCGCCGATGGGGCCGGGCCGGTTCATCATCCGTTCCGCCGGCGAGCGGGCACAAGACCGAGAATCAGCGAGAATCCAAGCCTTGGCAGGGTGTGAGTACACGTCCCTTCCAGGTCAGGGCGTTACGGCGCCGATCCCGCTGTGAGCGGGCCCACAGCAGGAGATAGGCCGCGACGGAGCACGGGTGGGCCAATGCGTCGGCGAGATCCCCGGGGCGCGGTGCCGTACCGGTTTCCAGACCGCGCGCCAGCAACCGGCCGGTGACGGCCGCGGCGTAGCCGAGCAATCCGATCCGCCGGGTGCGGCCCCGGGCCAGCGCGGCGGCCAGCGGGGGCAGCCAGTACACCCATACGGCCACGGCCCCCACGATCGCCCCGCCGGTCACGGAACCGCCGTAGGCGGACCAGAGCCAGCGACGGTATCCGGCGGCGAGTTCGCCCGCGCTCCGGTACATCCGGGTCCGGGCCAGCTCACCCGCGGCCGCGACCGCGGTGTGATACCCGGCGCGGCGCAACGAGCGGGCGAGATCGAGATCCTCGACGACGCTGTCCGCCACGGCCGCATGCCCGCCGATATCCCGGTAGGCGGCCGCGTCGAACACCAGGAACTGCCCGCAGGCCACCGCGGTCGAGGCCCGAATGCCCCGTTCGGTACGCACCACCGGCACGGTGGACGCCCACGACCAGCACAGCAGCGGCTGCACCAGACGCTCCACGACCGTCTCCGCGCACTGCCGCGGCCAGGGGGCGAGCAGTGCGACGCCCCGCCGGCGCAGTTCACCCACCGCCGCCGCGATCGCGGTGGGTGCCAGCCGGACGTCGGCATCGAGGAAGACCAGCACGGCCGGCCGGCCCTCGGCTTCGCCACCGAGGCGGTCGGCGTGCCCGGCGAGGAGCGCGCACGCCGCGGCCTTACCGGTCCAGCCTGCGGGGGGTTCGGTCGTATTGCGCAGCAGCGTACAGCGGGGATCCTCGCCCATGGCCCGGCGCGCGATCGCGGCCGTACCGTCGGCCGAGGCGTCGTCGAGGACGAGGATCCGCAACAACTCGATGCCTTCCTGCGCGCGCAGGTCGGCGATCAACCCGGGGAGCAGGCCCGCCTCGTCGCGTGCGGGTACGCAGACGGTGACCGATCCGGTGGGCGGCGCGGCGGCGGACGGTAGGCGGGGTACGGTGCGCCGGTTCCAGGCGGTGAGTGCCGCGCTCGCGAGGGCGAGTCCGGTTCCCGCGGTCACCGCGCGAGACAACCGGACCGGCGAATCGGGTGCGCTGGTTCTCACGTGTCGTTCTTGACCTGATCCCACCAGCGGCGCAGCGAGAACCCGGTCGGGGCGCCGGGGGGCGGGGGATTGCGGTCGAGGTAGGCCATGGCGGCGACGATGGCCGCGATGGCCAGGGTGATTCCGCCGACGATACCGGCCCAGCCGGCGAACGAGCGGGTGTTGGGATCGGCGTAGCCCACCTCGGCCCGGACCGTGCTCACCTCACCGGCGGGCAGCTTCCAGGAGACCACGGAATCGCCCTCGCGGTTGCCGTTGGTCTTGGCCACCCGGGCCGGGAACGCCACACTCAGCTGCACATCGGAACCGTGTGGTGCCAATGTCTCCAGGTCGACCCGGCCGTTGAGGCTCACCAGATCACCGTTGCGCTGGAACTTCAACTGGAACAGACCCTGTGCCTGCTCCGACAGCTGCGCCAGCTGTTCGACCTCGCCGAAGTTCAGATCGTCGAAGTACACCTCGCTGCCGACATAGCCGTCCTGGTTGTACGGTTCGATGCGCACCTTGGTGGCCAGAGCTTCCGGCGCGGTGAACTGCGGGCCCTTGTCCTCGCTGTTCTCCGGGACGACCGCGGCCACGATCCGGCCCGACACCCGATCGTTGGAGGACAACCCCATCGACGCCTGTACCCGCAGGCATCCGGCCAGCGCCGGCACCAGCAGAGCGGCCAGGACTAGGGCTGCCGCGAACCGCGTACGGAGGCGGCGTGTGAGTGGAGTGGGAACCGGGGAGCCGGGTTCGGTGGTAACGGGACTCGGAGGCACGGGTGACATGGTGCCAGGCGGCAACTCAGCGACGCCATGCGACGGGCCCGGCCGCGCCGCCCGTTCGCGCGCCGCTCCGGCCGGGGCCGCCGCGAATCAGCCGCGACAGCAGGGGAACTCCGAGAAACGCCAGGGCGAGACCGCCGTAGGCCGCGGAATACGGCAGCCCGAGGAACGCCGCGTGCGCCAGGGCAGAACCGAGCCAGGTCCACAGGAACATCGCTACGGGCACTCCGTGGCGCACCGGGCCGGTGGCGGTGCGTTCCCAGCCCGTGAGCGCCGTGGCCATCACGGCCGCCACCGCCAGCCATCCGAGATAATTGGTGTACGGGATGCTCTCGAGGCCCGGAAGTCCGAGATCGCGGGACCGCCAGCACCACTGGCCGTCGGCCACCATCTGCGGGTCGAGGAACAGATCCCAGCCGACCGCGCCCACGGCGGTCACGGCGATCCGCAGCGCGGGCGCGGAACACAGCAGACCCGTCACCACCCAGATCGGGTACAGCCCGCCCGTCCACGCCAGCGGTACCACCAGCGGTACGTCGAAAAGCGCCGGTCCGAGCCGCCCGTCCGCGTAGTCGTAGGCGCCGAACGGTTTTCCGGTCGCCGTACCCACCGCTTCCGCCACCAGCCCGATACCGGAAACGATCACGCCGAACCCGGCCGCGTACCGGGCTCCCCGGGTGACCGCCGCGTGCAGTAGTGCCGTTCCGGCCGCCAGCAGGACCACCGCGACGGTAACCCGGTCCCGGGCCGGGCCGCTGGTCAGCGGATAGGCGATCTGCGCGCCGATCAGCAGGACCAGGCACCCCGCGGGGAGCAGCTCCCGGGCGCGGGTGGTCCGGGCGGGGGGTCCGGTCACCGGCGCAGCCAGCCGCGGAGGCGGCGGCCGTCGCGCAGCACCAGCCGCGCCGCCGTACGGCCGCTCGCCCCCGATACCCCGCCGCCCGGATGTGTGGAGGCGCCGGTGAGATACAGGCCCGGCGCCCCGGGCACTCGCTGACCCGACAGCTCCGGTAGCGGCCGCCACAGCATCATCTGGTCCAGGCTCATCTCCACATGCATCACATTGCCGCCGCGCAGTCCCATCTCCCTTTCCAGGTCGACCGGTGTCTGCACATGGCGGCGCAGTACCGTGGCGGCCGCACCGGGCGCGTAGCGGTCCAGTTCGGCGATGATCCGATCGCCCTCGGCCTCGGCGTACCGGGACCAGTCGCCGTCGGCGAGCCGGTACGGATGCCACTGCGACCACAACGAGAGCTGATGCTGACCGGGGGCGGCGATACTCGGATCCAGCGCGCTGAAACTCATCGCGAGTACCACCGGGCGCGGCGGCAGCCGTCCGCCGAGCGCGTTGCCATGGGCCAGGCGCAGGTCGCGGCGGTCGGATACCAGCAGTTGCAGCCCGGTGGCCGATTCGGCGGTCGTCGCGTCCGGATACCGGGGTAGCGCGCTGGTCGCGGCCCGCACCACCATGCCGATACCCGGACCCACCCGGATCCGCCGCCGCCAGCCGGCGAGTGTCTCCGGGTCGAAACCTCCGGCGGCCAGCAGGTCCAGGGTGGTGAGGATATGGGTTCCCGCGATCACGGTGTCGGCGTCGTAGGCGCCGCCGGAGGCGGTACCCACCCGCCAGCCGTCGCCCCGGCGGGCCAGCGTGGTGACCGCGTCACCCGCGGCGATCTCGCCGCCGTCGGTGCGCAGGCGCGCGGCGAGCGCTTCGGTCAGCGCTCCGCTGCCGCCCACGGCCCGCCCGGGTGGGAGGGTGTGCATGAGCGCGGCGAATCCGACCATCGGCGCGGTTCCCGGTTCCGACATCGGCGGGCCGGACTGGGCGCCGAACCAGGCGAGAGCCGCCTTGAGGCGTTCGTCGTCGAACCAGGCGTCCAGGAGCGCGTCTCCGGACTGCAGGAATTCCCGCGACAGCGCGCTCCCGCCCGCGCGGGCGTCCAGGCCCCAGAACGACCGCAGCAGATGACCGGGTACCGGTGCCGCGCCGAAGGACCGCATCACCCGGCGCGCCCGCGGTTCCCAGATGCGCACGAAGCGCCGGTAGGCCGCCGCGTCCCGCTCCCCGCAGGCGGCGGCGACCGATGCGCAGGTGCGGTCGAGATCCCGATGGAAGACGATCGGCGCTCCGCCGGTGTCCGGGCACGCGGGGGTGAAGGCCCAGGGATCGCAGTCGAGGTAGCGCAGGCCGAATCGTTCCAGGCCGAGTTCCTCGACGATCCCGGTGTGCCGGATCATCAGATGCGCGGAGGAACCGCGGTCCACCCGGTGCCCGGGGAACCGCTCCACGGTGGAGACCGCTCCACCCACCACGGTATCGCGTTCCAGTACTCGCACCCGGCGGCCCGCCCGGGCCAGGTAGCAGGCCGCGACCAGCGCGTTGTGGCCGGAGCCGATGATCACCACGCTCATGTCAGCGGTAGGGACCGGCCCAGGATGCCGAAGCGGCGGGTATCGCCGGCGAAGACGAAATCGCGCAGGACGTCACCGAAGCCCATCCGGCGGTACAGCCGCCAGGCACGGTTGTCCTCCGCGTACACCTCCGGGGTGGACAGCAGTACCGAGTGCTCCGGGCGGTCCCGCAGCAGTCGTTCGAGCAGGATCGCCCCGATACCGCGACCCTGTGCGCTCGGGTGCACGTGGAGCTCGGTCAGTTCGAAGTAATCGGCGAGCAGCCGCCGGGCCGCGGGTTCCGGCCAGCCGGCCCGGCGCATACCCGCGTGCACCTGCTGCTGCCACCACTGGTGCGGCCCACCGTGGTAACCGTAGGCGATCGCCACCAGGGGAGAACTGCGCAGGTCGAAGTCGCCGTTGTCCTCGGGCACCACCGCCGCGACGGCCTGCCAGCCCGCGCGGTGGGTGTGCTCGGTCCACATCGGCGCGCGGTGGTGTTCGGTGCCTCGCGGATAGTCCATGGCGGCGACGTACACGGCCAGCGCGTCGTGCAGCCTGGCGCGCAGTGCGGTGACCGGCAGGTCGACGACGACCGGGGCGGGGAGATGGTTGGGCTTGACGGCTGTCATTGCGGTATCGGTGGGCTCTTTCGTGGTCGGCCGGGCTCAGCTGCGGATTCCGGAAGCGCGAACCTGTCGGTGGGCGTCTCTATATTCAAGCTCGAGCCAAACGTTCGAATGCCTGTTCGGCCCCCACGGTGCACGCTCAGCCTGCCATACCGGCGGGCCGCCCGGGGGTATGACGGGCGAGATACGGAGGGACGGCTATGTCGGATCGAAACGTTCACCCGGGGCAGCCCGGGCGGGCGGGGATGCTGTTGCGTCGCGCCGACGGCCTGCTGATGGAGTCGGCCGGGGAGCGGGACCCGCGGGAACGATTCCGCGTCGCCTATCTCGCGGCGTTGCGCGGGGCGGGGGCCGTGCTCGCGCTCACCGGTGCCGATACCGCGCCCCGGGCACGATCGCGTAACGCCTGGGTGATGTTGCAGCGCGCCGCGCCCGAATTCGTGATGTGGGCGGATTACTTCAGCGGCCATTCCGGAACGCGGGCGGCACTCGAGGCCGGCCTGCCCCGGGAGATCGACGAGGCGTGGGCCGACGAGTTCTCCTCACGAGTCGGGGCTTTCCTCCACGACGTGGAGGATCTCATCGCCCCGGCGGCGCGGCTGCGTGCGGCCGGCGACGAAGGCCGGAGCGGGCGGTAACAGGTGGTCCGCGGCGGGCGGACCTCCGCCTTTGTGGCCGCGTGGACTCGATCCGGGGACGAAGTTCGTTCGGCTGCCCCCATATGGTGGTACGGCTCTTGGTGAACTCGTATCATTGGGGGCAGATAGCCGCCAAGGGGTTATCTGTCGCCTACCCGGAGGCGACAGCCACGTCCTAGTGCCGGGGGAGGTACCGTGCCACTCTCCGAGCACGAGCAGCGCATGCTCGAACAGATCGAGAGCGCTCTCTATGCTGAGGATCCGAAGTTCGCGTCGTCCGTCCGCGGTGGACGTCTCCGTACGACCTCGAGTCGCCGTAGACTCCAGGCCGCGGCCCTGTTCGTACTCGGCCTGATTCTGCTCGTCGCGGGTATCGCCCTCCCGGTGCGTCCCGGCGGCTTCCCGATCATCAGTCTGATCGGGTTCATCGTGATGTTCGGCGCCGGGGTGCTGCTCCTGCTGGGCGGCGCCAACAGCGGCCCCTCGGGTCGCGGCGGTGGACCGGCGAGCGGTTCACGTCCGGTATCCGGTTCGTCGGAACGCTCCGGCGGTAGTCGTGGTCGTCCGCGGCGCTCCGGTGGGTTCACCGAGCGGATGGAGGACCGTTTCCGCCGAAGGTTCGAGCAGGAGTAGCCACCGGCGGCCGACGCCGGCAGCAGCGTGCAGCGGTGCCGCACCGGAGATCCGGTGCGGCACCGCTGTTCCCGTCCACCCGGCCCGTTGCCGCCCCTCCGCCGTTTCCCGGCCCCGCCGTGTTCCCGCCCCTATCGGTGGTCTGCTCCACACCTCCCCACCGGGTTACTCCATTCCGCCCCACCGGCCCGCCCGATAAACCGTGAACAGGTGGTTTGCTGGAAGTTGTCGGGAACGTGCGGAGGGGGCGCGCGCGGACGCGCGCGGGGAGGCAGAGTATGCGAAGAGTCCACCCCGGCAGTGATAGCTGGGATGACCTGCGGAATCGCTCGGCCGGGGAGGCACATCACCCCGTGTTTCGATTGAAAGTGGGGGAAAGTGGGGTAATGTGGAGCGCGCACTACAGGAGAGGCCGTGAGGCGCTCGACCGGCCCAGCCGGTCAACACCATTCGAGGTGGTCCGGTAGGAGGTAGCGGGGTGTTTCTCGGTACCTACACACCTCGGCTGGACGACAAAGGGCGACTCACGTTGCCCGCGAAGTTTCGAGACGATCTGGCGGGAGGGTTGATGGTCACCAAGGGACAGGACCACAGCCTTGCCGTTTATCCGAAGGACGAGTTCAGCGCACTCGCCCGGCGAGCCGCTTCGGCATCCCGGAGCAATCCGCAGGCGCGTGCTTTCATCCGGGCGCTGGCCGCGGGAACAGACGAACAGCGTTTGGACGCGCAGGGTCGGATCGTGCTGTCGGCCGAACATCGCCGGTATGCCAACCTCACCCGCGACTGCACGGTCATCGGTTCGGTCGACTTCCTGGAGATATGGGACAAACAGGCGTGGGAAACCTACCTCGCCGAGCACGAGGAGGACTACGCACAAGCGAGAGACGAGGCACTGGGCGGAATTTTCTAGCCCCGCGCGAGTGCCACGCGGCCTCTGCCCGGACGCGGACCCTGACGTACTTCCCCGACGCCAGGTGCTGCTTCGGTCAGAGACCCCGCGGCATTCGTTACGTCACCGATATCCCTCTGCCGCAGCCACTGCGGCGGACGATATCGCGGCGATGCGGCCCTATCTCACGCACCGATCGTTCTGCCGCCCGGCGCTCTTTCCGCGCCGAGGATCACGGCGCTATTGGAGCCGAATCCGGTTGTTACGGAGCGAGGCACGAATCCGGGAGGTCAGGTGAACCGTGAGCAGTACGGTACGCGGCACGTTCCTGTTCTGCTCACCCGCGCGGCCGAACTGCTCGATCCGGTACTGGACGGCCCCGCGGCGGTCTACCTCGACGCCACCCTCGGACTCGGCGGTCATGCCGAATACTTCCTGCGCACCCATCCCGATCTGCGGCTCGTAGGGCTCGACCGGGATACCGCAGCCCTCGCGCTCGCCGCGGACCGGTTACAGCCCTACCGGGACCGGATCACCACGGTGCACACCCGCTACGACGGAATCGCCGACGCCCTCGCGGCGGCCGGCCTGCCCGCCACCGGATCGGTCAGCGGTCTGCTGATGGACCTGGGGGTTTCGTCCATGCAACTGGACGAAGCCGACCGGGGTTTCGCCTATTCCGTGGACGCGCCGCTGGATATGCGGATGGACGCCACCACGGGCCCCACCGCCGCCGATGTGCTCAACACCTACAGCCGGGGCGAACTCGCCCGGGTGCTGAAAATCTATGGCGAGGAACGATTCGCGAACCGGATCGCGGCCGAGATCGTGCGGCGGCGGGCCCGGCAGCCGTTGCGCACCAGCGCCGAACTGGTGGAGCTGCTCTACGACACCATTCCCGCGGCGGCCCGCCGCACCGGCGGGCATCCGGCCAAACGCACCTTCCAGGCGCTGCGGGTGGAGGTGAACGGCGAACTGGATTCGTTGCGCGCCGCGCTGCCCGCGGCATTGGACGCGCTGCGGCCGGGTGGGCGGATCGTGGTCATGTCCTACCAGTCGCTCGAGGACCGGGTCGTGAAGCACGAACTCGCCGAACGCGCGAAATCCCGCACACCGGTAGGTCTTCCGGTCGAACTTCCCGGGATGGGACCCCAGTTCCGCATCCTGACCCGGGGCGCCGAACAGGCCGGTCCCGCGGAGGTCGAGGAGAACCCGCGCGCCGCCCCGGTGCGGATGCGAGCCGCGGAGAAGATCGTGCCGGAGGAAACCGGATGACTCGTTCCTCCTCCGGCCGGATCGGATCGTGGGCCTCCGGAACGCCGAAATCCCTTGTTCCGAGAGTGCGATTCGGGTACGACGGTGCTTATGCGAAAAGTGGGTATGGCATAGGCGTACGGCGTGCCGCGGTACCGGAGGAGTGCCGGTCGGGCACGCCGGAGCACTGGAGCGGAGCGCGCGGGCCGGAACCGCGGGCCATCACACCGAGACGGGGGTGTCTGGTATGAGTGTGAGCACACGTACCGAGACCGGGCGGCCGGCCCGGCGGGTGCACGAGGCGGAACGAGTGAAATCCGGCGCTGCCCAACGCGCCTACGCGCGTCGCAGGCATCGGTCCGGCGGTCCGGCGGTAGCCGCCGCGCCGCCGTCGGAGCTGACGGGGCGGGTGCCGTTCGTGGCCGCGATCCTGGCCATGTTCGGTTGCGGGCTCGTACTCACCCTGGTGTTGACCACGCGCGCCGCCGAGGACAGCTACCAGCTCAGTGATGCCCGGGAGGCCAACCGGGTGCTCTCGGACGAACGCGCCGCGCTGCAGCGGGAGGTCGCCGCGGCCGATTCGGCGCCCGAACTGGCCGATCGCGCGCGGGAACTCGGGATGATCCCCGCCGTGGACCCGGCCCGGCTCGTGGTCGGTCCGGACGGGACGGTCACGGTGATCGGTGAGCCGGTCCCGGCCCAGGGGCCGCCCGCCCCGCCGCTGAACGCGCCACCGCGCTCCACGGCTCCGCGCAACGGAGCGGATCCGGGGGAGCGGGTCGTCCCGGTGCCCGCGGTACCGGACTCCGAATCCGGTGAGCCCGCCTCGGGCAGTGTGCTCGCCGCCCCGGAAGCGGCTCCCGAGGTCCCGGGAGCACCCGCCGGGGCGGCACCGCCGAACGGGGTACCGGCCCAGGAGCCGGAGGCCGCCGCGGAACCGGTCGCGCCGCCCGCCGGTCCGGCTCCGGCGGAACCCGGCCCCCGGCCGGCCGAGGGCGCGGCTGCCGCGGAGAACGCCGAACCGGTGGCTCCCGCTCCGGCGAGCACCGATATGCCCGTATCCGTCGACGGAGCAGCGCCCGGTGTGCCTACACCGGCGCCGGAACCGGCTGTCCCGGCGGGGGAGGGGATGCGATGACCCGGCGCGGATCGGGACGCGGGCGCGGTGGTGGTGCACCGCGAACCCGGTCCTCGTCCGCCCGCAACGCCGCGAAGACCCGGTCGGTATCCGGGAAGCCGGCTTCGTCCGGGCGTCCGCCCGTCAAGCGGCCCCGCGGCCGTAAGGACGGCCCGGTGCGGCTGCGTCTCGGCACCGGCCGGGTGATCATGCTCGTCGCGCTGACGGTGGTGGCACTGCAACTGCTGTGGATCCAGACCATCGCCGCGCCCTCGCTGTCGGCGCAGGCGGCCGGACAGCGCACCGCCTACCAGGATCTGCCCGCGACCCGCGGCAGTATCACCGACCGGCACGGGAAGTCGCTGGCTTTCACTCTCGTCGCCCAGTCGCTGAGCTTCCAGCCGATCCGGGTGCGCAAGGATCTCGCCGACGCCCGGGCGAAGGACGATTCCGCACCGGACCCGGAGCAGCGGCTCGAGGACATCGCCCGCACCATCCACGAGGTGCTGGGTGCGGAAGGGCCGTCCGAATCCGATCTGCTGGACAAACTGCGCAGCGACCAAACCTTCGTCTACCTGGCCCGTAATGTCGACCCCCGGAAGGCCGACGAGATCACCTCGCGCTTCCCCGAAGTCGGCTCCGAACGGCAGGACCTGCGCGAATACCCGGGCGGGTCGCTGGCCGCGAATATCGTCGGTGCCACCGGCTGGGACGGCCACGGCCGGGTCGGTCTGGAGGCCTCACTGGATTCGGCGCTGGCCGGTACCGACGGGTCCTACACCTATGACCGCGGTTCGGACGGCGCGGTGATCCCCGGCAGCTGGCGCGACCGGCAGCCGGCGGTGGACGGTGACGATATCGAACTCACCCTCGATTCGGATCTGCAGTACTACGTCCAGCAGCAGGTGCAGCTGGCCAAGGACCGGTCGGGCGCGAAATCGGCCTCCGCCGTCGTACTCGACGCCAATACGGGCCAGGTGCTGGCCATGGCCAACGACAATACGTTCAACCCGGCGCTGCCCCCGCAGCACTGGGATCCCGCGGGCCTGGACAACCCGTCGGTGACCCAGCCTTTCGAGCCCGGTTCGGTGAACAAGGTGGTCACGGCCGCCGCCGCCGTCGAGTACGGTCTCACCACCCCGGACGAGGTGCACCAGGTGCCCGGCCGGATCCATATGGCCGGGGTGACCGTCGGGGACGCCTGGGAACACGGTGTCGTCCCGTACACCACCACGGGAATCTTCGGGAAGTCCTCCAATGTGGGCACCCTCATGCTGGCGCAACGGGTCGGCGAGGACCGGTTCGCCGATATGCTCGAGCGCTTCGGACTGGGCCGGCGCACCGAGGTGGGGCTGCCGGCCGAGAGTTCGGGGCTGCTGCCCGCGCGAGACCAGTGGTCCGGGGGCAGCTTCGCGAACTTGCCGATCGGTCAAGGTCTTTCGATGACGACCCTGCAGATGACCGGGATGTACCAGGCCATCGCCAACGACGGACTGCGGATACCACCGCGGATCGTCCGGGCCACGGTGGCCCCGGACGGGACACGGACCGAGGAACCGGCGCCCGAAGGGGTGCGCGTGGTGAGCCCGGAAACGGCCCGCACCCTGCGCTCGATGTTCCAGTCGGTGCTCCAGCACGATCCGAGCGGGGTGCAGACGGGCACCGGCGCGGCCGCCGCCGTCGAGGGTTACCGGATCGCCGGGAAGACCGGTACCGCGCAGCAGGTCGACCCGAACTGCGGTTGTTATTCGAGCTCTTCGTACTGGATCACCTTCGCCGGTATCGCCCCGGCGGACAATCCGCGCTACGTCATCGGCATGATGCTGGACGCGCCCGTGCGCAGTTCCGATGGCAGCGGCGGGCAGTCGGCCGCGCCGCTGTTCCACGATATCGCTTCCTGGGCGTTGCAGCGGGACCGGATCCCGCCCTCGGGCGAACCCGAACAGCAGTTCGTCCTGCAGGCGTCGTGATTCGGCGAACCGGCTTGTCCGCCCGAGACGCGGCGTCGGTAACCTGACTCGTCGTCGTATCCGCGCTTCATCATGCAGAGAGGAACCCTGTGCCCGCGCAGTCCAGCCAGCACGCGCTCAGGCCGGCCCGGCCGATATCGACGCCGCTGTCCGACCTGCTGGAACTGATCGCCGCCGAATCCCGGCCCCCGGTCGATTCCCACCTGCGGATCACCGGTATCGAACAGCGCTCCGAGGCGGTGGTGCCCGGTGATCTGTTCGCCGCGTTACCGGGTTCGCGCGCCCACGGCGCCCGGTTCGCCGCGGACGCGGTGAGCCGTGGCGCGGTTGCCGTCCTGACCGACGCCGCGGGCGCGGAGCTCGCCGGCGAGCTGCCGGTGCCCGTGCTGGTGCGGGAGAATCCGCGCGCGGTGCTCGGGGAGCTGTCCGCGGCGATCTACGGTCATCCGTCCGAGCGACTGCGGATCATCGGGATCACCGGTACCTCCGGTAAAACCACCACCGCGTACCTGGTGGAGGCGGGGCTCGCGGCCGGTGGCGCGTCCACGGCGCTGATCGGCACCATCGAGACCCGGATCGGCGGTCGCCGGGTGCCCAGTGCGCTCACCACTCCCGAGGCACCGCAACTGCACGCCATGTTCGCGCTGATGGTGGAACAGGGCGTGGACGCGGTGGTGATGGAGGTGTCCAGCCACGCGCTGGCGCTGGGCCGGGTGGACGGGGTGCGGTTCGCGGTGGGAGCGTTCACCAACCTGTCGCAGGATCACTTGGACTTCCACGCCGACTTCGAAGACTATTTCGCCGCGAAACGCCGGTTGTTCGAGGCCGGATCGCCGGTGGCCGCGCGCACCGCGGTGGTGTGCGTGGACGACGCCTGGGGCCGCCGCCTGGCCGACGGGCTGGAGGAACCGGTCCGGGTGTCGACCACCGGTCCCGCCGACTGGGCGCTGGCCGCACCGGCCCGCGCCCACGGCGGCGAACAGGAGTTCACCGCCGCCGGTCCGGGCGGCGAAACCGTGGTGCGGCTGCGGTTGCCCGGGGACTACAACGTCGCCAACGGGCTGTTGGCGCTCGCGGTATGCGCCGCCGTGGGGGTGGCACCGGAAACCGCCGCGCCCGCACTGGCCGCGGTGGATGTACCCGGCCGGATGCAGCGAGTGGAGCGGGGACAGGACTTCCTGGCGCTGGTGGACTACGCGCACAAACCCGCCGCGGTGGAATCGGTGATCGCCACGTTGCGCGGTCACCTGGCCGCAACCCGGAGCCGGGGCCGGTTGGCGGTGGTGGTCGGCGCGGGTGGTGACCGGGATCCCGGGAAACGGAGCCTGATGGGCGCGGCCGCGGCGCGCGGTGCCGATCTGCTGATCGTCACCGACGACAACCCGCGCACCGAGGACCCCGCCGCGATCCGCGCGGCGCTGGTCGCCGGCGCGCGGAGCGTCGCCGAGGAACAGCGCGGGGAAATTCGTGATATCGGCGACCGGGCCGCGGCCATCGAGGCCGCGGTGCACTGGTCGCACACCGGTGATGTGGTGCTGGTGGCCGGAAAGGGTCACGAGGTAGGGCAGGAGATCAACGGGGTGAAATATCCGTTCGACGACCGTGAGGTGCTCGCGGCCGCGATCGATTCGACACTGCGGCACAGTTCCGGGGGCGCGGACAACGGTTCGTGGCCCTCGGATGCGGAGGACTTGACAGTTTCATGATCGAGATGACACTGCGGGATATCGCCGAGGTCGTGGGCGGGCAGCTGCACGATATCGGCGACCCGGAGGTGAGGGTGACCGGTACGGTCGAATTCGATTCGCGCCGTATCGGTCCCGGCGATATCTTCCTCGCCCTGCCGGGCGAGCGGGTCGACGGCCACGATTACGCGGCGGCGGCGATCGAGGCGGGCGCGGTCGCGGTACTGGCCGCCCGGCCGGTGGGTGTTCCGGCCATCGTGGTGCCGCCCGCTCCCGGCGCGGTGCCGGCCAGTTCGGTGGCACTCACCCACGATTCGACCGGGGCCGGCGCCGCCGTGCTCACCGCGCTGGCCGAGCTGGCGCGGGAGAGCGTCTCGCGGCTGGTGGCGGCCGGTGGGCTGACCGTGGTCGGGGTGACCGGATCCTCGGGTAAGACCTCCACGAAGGATCTGCTGGCGGCGGTGCTGACGCCGCTGGGTCCGGTGGTGGCGCCGCCCGGATCGTTCAACAACGAACTCGGGCATCCGTGGACCGCGCTGCGCGCCGATCACACCACCAGGTTCCTGGTGCTGGAGCTGTCGGCCCGCGGTCCGGGCCATATCGCCGCGCTGGCGCGAGTAGCGCCGCCGAGTATCGGGGTGGTGCTCAATGTGGGCACGGCGCATCTCGGGGAGTTCGGCAGCCGTGAGGCCATCGCGCAGACCAAGGGCGAACTGGTGGAGGCGCTGCCCGCCACCGGCCTCGCCGTGTTGAACGCCGACGATACGAAGGTCGCCGCGATGGCCGGCCGGACCCGGGCCCGGGTGGTGCGGGTCGGGCAGTCGGCGGGTGCGGATATCCGCGCCACCGGGGTTTCGCTCGACGATCAGGCGCGGGCATCGTTCACGCTGCACACTCCGCACGGAGACCGGGATGTGACGCTGGCCGTGCACGGTGAGCACCAGGTCGGCAACGCGCTCTCGGCGGCCGCGGTGGCCCTGGAATGCGGTGCCGATCTCGACACTCTCGTCGCGGCGCTGTCCGGGGCCCGGGCGGCCTCGGCGCGGCGGATGGACGTGCGCACCAACGCCGCGGGAGTCACGGTGATCAACGATTCCTACAACGCGAACCCGGATTCGATGCGGGCCGCGCTCAAGGCGCTGGTCACCATGGCGCGGGCCGGTGATACGCCCCGGCGCAGCTGGGCCGTGCTCGGCGAAATGGCCGAACTCGGGCCGGAATCGGTGGTGGAACACGACGGTATCGGCCGGCTCGCGGTACGGCTGGACGTGGACCGGCTCGTGGTGGTCGGTACCGGCCGACCCTCCCGGGGCATGCACCAGGGAGCGGTCATGGAAGGCTCATGGGGTGAGGAATCGGTGCTCGTCCCGGATATCGAAGCGGCCGTGGAGTTGCTCGCCGCCGAAGTCGGCGCGGGTGATGTGGTGCTGGTGAAGGCATCGCAATCGGTCGGCCTGTGGACGGTGGCCGAACGGCTGCTGGCCGCGGGAGACAAGCACAGCGGCGCCGGCGCCGCCGACGGGGTGAGCACGGAGGCAGTGCGATGAGACAGATCCTTTTCGCGGCGGCGATCGCACTGACGGTGTCGATCCTGCTGACCCCCCTGCTGATCCGGATATTCGCCCGGCAGGGTTTCGGGCAGGAGATCCGGGTCGACGGACCGGCCAGCCACCAGTCCAAACGGGGCACCCCCACCATGGGCGGTGTGGCCATCATCATCGGTATGTGGGCCGGGTATCTGGGCTCGCATCTGATCGGAATCGGCTACGACGCCGAGGGACCCACCGCCTCCGCCCTGCTGGTGCTGGGCCTGGCCACGGCCCTGGGCGTGGTCGGTTTCATCGACGACTTCATCAAGATCCGCAAGGGCCGCAATCTGGGGCTCACCGCCGCGGGCAAATACCTGGGGCAGATCACCGCGGCGGTGGTCTTCGGCGTGCTGGCACTGCAGTTCCCCGGGGGCAGCGGACTGTCTCCGGCCAGCCGGCAGCTGTCCTATGTCCGCGATATCGACACCGTGTCCATGAGCGTGGTGGTGTTCCTGGCGTTCGTCTGCCTCATCGTGGTGGCCTGGTCGAACGCGGTGAACCTCACCGACGGCCTGGACGGCCTGGCCGCGGGATCGATGAGCCTGGTGCTCGGCGGCTATGTGGTGATCACGTTCTGGCAGTACTACCACTCGTGTGAGACCAAACCCGAGACCGGTTGCTACAACGTGCGCGACCCGCTGGATCTGGCGCTGGTCTGCGCCGCCGGGACGGCGGCGTGTATCGGGTTCCTGTGGTGGAATGCCGCTCCCGCCAAGATCTTCATGGGCGATACCGGTTCGCTCGCGCTCGGTGGTCTGCTGGCCGGGCTGTCCATCACCACCCGGACCGAACTGCTGATGATCGTCATCGGTGCGCTGTTCGTGGCCGAGGCCGCGTCGGTGGTGCTGCAGGTGGCGGTGTTCCGGACCACCCGCAACCGGTTGTTCAAGATGGCGCCCTTCCATCATCACTTCGAATTGAGCAAGTGGGCGGAGACCACGGTGATCATCAGGTTCTGGCTACTGGCCGCCATGGCCTCGGCGGCCGGGCTGGCCCTGTTCTACAGCGAATATCTCTCGGCGGTCGGGTGAGCTGACAATGGAGGAACACGCGCCACGGGCGCTGCGCTCGCCCGGTCCGATGCTGGAATTCCTGCGCGGCCGAGAGGTCTTGGTCGCCGGGTGGGGAATTTCGGGTCGCTCGCTGATCACGCCGCTGCGCGATATCGGCGCCCGCCCGGTGGTCACCGACAGCGGGGCGAAGGCCCTGGCCGAAGCCACCGAGCTGGGCCTGGACACGGCTCCCACACCGGAATTGGAGCACACCGACTGGTCCCGGTTCGCGCTGGTGATCACCAGTCCGGGCTGGCGCCCCGATTCGCCGGTACTGGCCTCGGCCGTCGCCGAGGGTATCCCGGTCTGGGGTGACGTGGAATTCGCCTGGTGGGTGGATCAGGCCCGGATCTACGGGCCCGTCCGGAAATGGCTGGTGGTCACCGGGACCAACGGTAAGACCACCACCACGTCGATGACACATTCCATCCTGCGGGCCGCCGGTATCCCCAGCGTCGCCTGCGGCAATATCGGTCTGCCCATCCTCGACGCGCTGCGCCGCAACCCCGGACCGCAGGTGCTGGCCGTGGAACTGTCCTCGTTCCAGTTGCACTGGGCGCCTTCGGTACGGCCGGAGGCCGGGGTGGTGCTGAACGTGGCCGAGGACCATCTGGACTGGCACGGCGGGCTCGACGCCTACGCGGCGGCCAAGGCGCGGGCGTTGCTCGGCCGGGTCGGTGTGGTCGGTCTCGACGATCCGGTGGCCGCCAGCCTGGGGCGTCGTTCGAAGGCCCGGCGTACGGTCGGATTCCGGACCGGGGTTCCCGCCGACGGCGAACTCGGCGTGGTCGACGGCAAACTCCTCGATCGCGCGTTCACCAAGGCGGCGATCCTGGCCGAAGCCAAGGAGATCAGCCCGCCCGGCCCGGCCGGTGTCGCCGATGCGCTGGCCGCCGCCGCCCTGACCCGGGCGATCGATGTGGCGCCGCAGTTCGTGCGTGAGGGCCTCGTCGAGCACAAGGTCGGACCGCATCGTGCCGCGCTGGTCCGGGAACTGGGCGGGGTCGAGTTCGTCGACGATTCCAAGGCGACGAACCCGCATGCCGCGCGGACCTCGATCCTCGCGCATCAGCAGGTGATCTGGCTGGCCGGTGGTCAGCTCAAGGGCGCCGGGGTCGAGGATCTGGTGGACGAGGTGGCCGAGCGGCTGGTCGCCGTCGTGCTGTTCGGCGTGGACGCTCCCGTGATCGCGGCGGCACTGGCGCGACACGCGCCGGAAGTCCCCGTCCTCGAGCTGGATACGCGAGACCATGCGGGCATGGGTCGGGCAGCTCCGAACGAAACGATCTCCGGCGGACCGGATACCGAGACCGCCGATGCCGTCATGGCCCGGGCGGTACGCGAGGCCGCGGCGTTCGCCGGGCCCGGCGATACCGTACTGCTGGCGCCCGCGGCCGCTTCGCTGGACATGTTCACCGACTACGCCCACCGCGGACGCAGTTTCGCCGGTGCGGTGGCGGGTTTGAAGGACGAGGACCTCGGGCGGCGGTTATGAGCCCGCGCGGCACGCGACAGATACAGGTGGGCCGTTTCGGCGCCTGGCTGGCGCGGCCGCTGGCCTCGTTCCATCTGGTGGTCACCATTGCCACCCTGCTGACCGTGCTCGGTTTGGTGATGGTGCTCTCGGCGTCGAGCGTGGAGTCCTACGCCGACGGTAAATCGGCCTATTCGCTGTTCATGCAGCAGACGATGTACGCGGTATTCGGCACCGTGCTGTTCTATCTGGCGCTGCGGATACCGTTCCGGTGGTTGCGCCAGATGTCGTTTCCGTTGTTCGCGCTCTCGGTCCTGCTGCTGGTGCTGGTACTCGTTCCCGGTGTCGGCAGTACGGTGAACGGTGCCCGCCGCTGGATCGATCTGGGGTTCTTCTCGATCCAGCCGTCGGAGGTCGTGAAGGTCACGTTCGTGGTCTGGGGGGCGCATCTGCTGGTTTCGCGGCGGGTCGCGGCCCGGGCGGCCAACGATCCCCGTGGCCTGAAGAACATTCTGGTGCCGCTGGTACCGGCCGGTCTGCTGGTCTGTCTGCTGATCGTCCTGCAGCCGAACCTGTCCACCACCATTGCCATGGGTATCGTCCTGCTGGCGCTGCTGTGGTTCGGGGGTCTGCCGATCCGGCTCTTCGTCGCCATTCTGGCCTCGGGTGCGGTCGCGGCTCTCGTCCTCGCGCTGTCGGCCGGGTACCGCTCCGACCGGATGCGCGCGTTCTTCAACCCCGGCGACGATCCGCAGGGCATCAACTACCAGGCCCGCCAGGCGATGTATTCGCTCGCCGACGGTGGGCTGTGGGGACGCGGGCTGGGGCAGAGCCGCGCCAAATGGAGCTATCTGCCCAACTCGCACAACGATTTCATCTTCGCCATCATCGGCGAGGAACTCGGTTTCCTGGGTTGCGCGCTGGTGCTGGGCCTGTTCGCGCTGTTCGTCTACACCGGTCTGCGGATCGCGGCGCGTTCGGTGGATCCGTTCCTGCGCTTGCTCACCGCCACCGCCACCACGTGGATCACCGGGCAGGCGCTGATCAATATCGGGTACGTGGTGGGTCTGCTGCCGGTCACCGGTCTGCAGTTGCCGCTGGTATCGGCGGGTGGTTCGTCACTGGCACTGACGCTGCTGATGTTCGGCATCATCGCCAACGCCGCCCGGCACGAGCCCGAGGCGGTGGCGGCGCTGCACGCCGGACAGGACGGCCGCGTCAGCCGCCTGCTGCGCCTGCCGAAACCGGAGGTCCACCATCCGCCCCGGGCCCGGTCCGGCGCCGCCCGTGACCGGGCCCCGGACCGCCGGCCGGCTCGGGACCGGGGCGAGGCGCCCGCCCGCTCCCGGACCAGCAGCCGGGGTACCGATACCCTGCGGGCAACCCGGGCCTGGGAGCCCAGCTATTCGGTGACACACGCACGAGAACGGGGAAAACACAGGTGAGCGCAGCTCAGTCCGCCGGAGAGCAATCGGCGGGGCGTGGGATATCGGTGATCGTCGCGGGTGGCGGCACCGCAGGGCATATCGAGCCCGCCTTGGCGGTGGCCGATGCCCTGCGCCGGCTCGCGCCCGGCAGCACGGTGACCGCGCTCGGCACCCAGCGGGGACTGGAGACCACGCTGGTGCCCGAACGGGGCTATCCACTCGAGCTGATTCCGCCGGTGCCGCTACCACGGAAACCCACCGCGGATCTGCTGCGGTTGCCGGGCCGGGTCCGGGCGTCGGTGGCGCGCACCCGGGAGATCATCGACGAGGTCGGCGCCGATGTGATCGTCGGCTTCGGTGGGTATGTGGCGCTACCGGCCTATCTCGCGGCCGGGCCGGGGTTGCTGCGGCGGCGTCGCGCGGTGCCGGTGGTGGTGCACGAGGCGAACGCGAAAGCCGGTATCGCGAACAAGGTCGGCGCCCGGCGCGCCGCCCGGGTGCTCGCGGCGGTACCCGGTTCCGGCCTGGCCGCGGATGTGGTCGGTATCCCGGTGCGTTCCGCGATCACCTCCCTGGATCGGACCGCGCTGCGCGCGCAGGCCCGCGCCCACTTCGGACTGCCCGCCGAAGGTCCGGTACTGCTCGTCTTCGGCGGCTCCCAGGGTGCGCGTTCGCTCAACGAGGCGATCTCCGGCGCCGCGCCCCAGCTGGCCGCGGCGGGTATTTCCGTACTGCACGCGCACGGCCCGAAGAACACCCTCGATATCGTCTCCACCGACCCCGACGTACCGTATGTCGCGGTGCCCTATCTCTCCCGCATGGATCTCGCCTACGCCGCCGCCGACGCGGTGGTCTGCCGGTCCGGGGCGATGACCGTCGCCGAGGTGTCGGCCGTCGGTCTGCCGGCGGTGTACGTGCCGCTGCCGCACGGCAACGGCGAGCAGGAACTCAACGCGCGGCCCGTGGTGGCCGCCGGTGGTGGCAGAATCGTTCCCGACCCGGAATTGTCCCCGAAATATGTGATCGATGAGGTGATACCGCTGCTCACGGATTCAGCACGCATTGCCGAAATGGGACGTGCCGCCGCCGGCGCCGGCCACCGCGACGCCGCCGACGAAGTAGCGCGGATCGTGCTGCGGGTGGCGGGACGGTGAGCGAGGAACAGGGGACAGTACCCGAATCCGGCCCCGGCGCGTTGCCGCCGGAGCTGGCCCGGGTGCACATGGTCGGGATCGGGGGCGCCGGAATGTCCGGTATCGCCCGGATCCTGCTGTCGCGTGGGGGCGCGGTCTCGGGCTCCGATGCCAAGGAGAGCCGCGGGGTGCTGGCGTTGCGGGCCCGCGGCGCACAGGTGCGGATCGGTCACGACGCCGGTGCGCTGGATCTGCTGCCCGGCGGTCCGACGGCGGTGGTGACCACCTATGCCGCCATTCCGAAAACCAATCCCGAACTGGTGGAGGCGCATCGGCGCGATATTCCGGTGCTGCTGCGGCCGACCGTACTGGCCGCCTTGATGAGCGGCCATCGCACCCTGCTCGTCTCGGGCACCCACGGGAAGACGTCCACCACATCGATGCTCATCGTCTCCCTCCAGCACTGCGGGCTGGACCCGTCCTTCGCGGTGGGGGGTGAGCTCAACGAGGCGGGCACCAACGCCCATCACGGTAGCGGCGATATCTTCGTCGCCGAAGCCGATGAGAGCGACGGATCGCTGCTGCAGTACGCCCCCGATGTCGCGGTGGTCACCAATATCGAATCCGACCATCTCGACTTCTTCGGATCCGATGCCGCCTATGTGCAGGTCTTCGACGATTTCACCGACCGGCTCGCCGACGGTGGACTCCTGGTGGTCTGCCTGGACGATCCGGGAGCGTGGGCGCTGGCCGAGCGGGTGGGGCAGCGGTTGACCGATCGCGGTGTCCGGGTACTCGGTTACGGGTCCGGTGAACTGACCGGCGCTCCGATTCCCGTGGGAGTGCGGTTGCACAGTTGGGAGCCCCGTGATGTCGGGGGGGTGGCGCAGTTCGAGCTCGCCGGTGAATCCGCGCCGCGGACACTGCGGCTCGCGGTGCCGGGCCGGCATATGGCGCTCAACGCACTGGCCGCACTGCTGGCCGCGCGGGCGGCGGGTGCGGATGTGGACGAAATCATCCAGGGTCTGGAGGGTTTCGGCGGGGTACACCGGCGGTTCCAGTTCGTGGGCCGGGAGAACCGGGTGCGGGTCTTCGACGATTACGCCCATCACCCGACCGAGGTCCGCGCGGTGCTCGGCGCCGCCGCCGAACTGGTCGATCAGGAGGCGCGCGACGGTGCGCTGTCGCGCCGGGGCCGGGTGATCGTCGTCTTCCAGCCGCATCTCTACAGTCGTACAGCGACATTCGCCGCCGAGTTCGGCGCGGCACTCGATCTGGCCGACGAGGTGGTGGTCCTCGACGTCTACGGCGCCCGTGAGGAACCGTTACCGGGGGTCAACGGCGCACTGGTGGCGCAGGCGGTCGGTAAACCCGTGCACTACCAGCCGGATATGTCGCGGGTGGGCCGGCAGGTGGCCGGTTTGGCCCAGCCCGGTGATGTGGTGATCACCATGGGCGCCGGTGATGTCACCATGCTCGGCAGCCAGATCCTGGACGGACTACGCGCGCGTCCGCAGTACGGACGGTGAGGCGGAATGCGAGCCGGGAGGCAGCGATTCGGTGCGGGCGGATTGCGGCGTTTCCGGTTGTGGGCGCTGCCCGCGTGCGCGCTGGTGATCACGTTCGCCGCGCTGGCCTGGTTCACGCCGCTGCTCTCGGTGCGCGAGGTGCGGATCGAAGGGGCCGGTGCGATTCCCGAAGAGCGGATCGAGGAGTTGCTGCGACTTCCGGAGCGGGGCTCGATCCTGCGGATCGATACGGCCGCCATGGCCGAACGGGTGGCGAGTCTGCCGAAGGTGCGCAGTGTGCGGGTGCAGCGGGTACTGCCGTCCACGGTGCGGGTGCGGATCGAACAACGAATCCCGGTGCTGTACTACGACACTCCGGAGGGCGCGCATCTGCTCGACGCCGATGGTATCGAGTACGCCATCGAAGCGACGCCGATCGGAGTGCCGCAACTGCTGACCGCCCGGCCCGGCAGCGCGGATCCGCTCACCCGGTCCGCGGTCGCCGTGGTGAACGTTCTACCACCGGAATTGGAGGCGCAGGTAGAAACCGTAACGGCCGATACGGTCTCCGACATTTCGCTGACACTGCGCGACGGTCGCACGGTACTCTGGGGCAGCAGCGAGGACGGCGAACGAAAATCAGCGGTGGTGCTACCGCTGCTGACCCGGCCGGGAACCGTGTTCGACGTCTCGAGTCCCAGTCTGGTCACGGTAAGATGAATTCCAGCAATCTTGTTCGGTGCGACCTCGTTCGGTTCGATGCTCCGCCTCGGCTCCGGGTGATCGCCCGGCCGGTACGCGCGGCGGGGGCCGGGGGCGTCCCACGATGTGGGCGTGGATTGCTGAGCAACCGTTCACGATACGACGTCTGCCGCCCTGGCAGAAGTGGGTTCGCCGAAGAAACTGGTTATCGTCTCGGCGCGCCTGCGAGCGGATCGCGACGGCGGCGAATAGCGTTCCGCACCAGTCGGATACTTGACATAACTCCAAACCTATGGTTGAGGTTTAGGGTTTGCCCGGAGCGCGGTCCGCGGATTTCGATCCCGCGGACCGGTACCGGGCATCCGAAAACGACAGACTTTGGATCGAAGGAAGGCGAGAGCTCATGACGCCCCCGCACAACTACCTTGCCGTGATCAAGGTCGTCGGTATCGGCGGCGGCGGCGTGAACGCCGTCAACCGAATGATCGAGCAGGGTCTCAAGGGCGTCGAGTTCATCGCGGTGAACACCGACGCCCAGGCACTGCTGATGAGCGATGCCGACGTGAAGCTCGATGTCGGGCGGGAGCTCACCCGGGGACTCGGCGCGGGTGCCGACCCCGAGGTCGGTCGTAAGGCCGCCGAGGATCACAAGGACGAGATCGAAGAGGTGCTCAAGGGCGCCGATATGGTCTTCGTGACCGCGGGTGAGGGCGGCGGTACGGGTACCGGCGGCGCACCGGTCGTGGCGAGTATCGCGCGCAAACTCGGTGCGCTCACCATCGGTGTGGTCACCCGCCCGTTCTCCTTCGAGGGCAAACGACGCGGTAATCAAGCCGAGGTCGGTATCAACCTGCTGCGTGAATCCTGCGACACCCTGATCGTCATTCCCAACGATCGGCTGCTGCAACTCGGCGACGCCGCGGTGAGTCTCATGGATGCCTTCCGTTCCGCCGACGAGGTACTCCTCAACGGTGTGCAGGGCATCACCGACCTGATCACCACCCCGGGGCTGATCAATGTCGACTTCGCCGACGTCAAGAGCGTGATGTCCGGCGCGGGCAGCGCGCTCATGGGTATCGGTTCGGCCCGCGGCGAAGGGAGATCGGTCAAAGCGGCGGAGGCGGCGATCAATTCACCCCTGCTCGAGGCATCGATGGACGGCGCGCACGGAGTGCTGCTCTCGATCGCGGGTGGATCGGATCTGGGTCTGTTCGAAATCAACGAGGCCGCTTCGCTGGTACAGGAAGCCGCGCATATCGAGGCCAACATCATCTTCGGTACGGTTATCGATGATTCGCTCGGCGACGAGGTCCGGGTCACCGTGATCGCCGCGGGTTTCGACGGCGGCGGCCCGGCACGGCGCACATTCGAGGCCGCGACCAGTCGCGGATCGCTGGGTTCGGGCCGGAGCGGGGAGATCTCCGCGCAATCGCGGACCACCGAACTCGGCCAGTCCCGTACCGCCGAACTCGGCGCCGGCCGCAGCCATCTCGAGGAAACCGGGGCCCTGCGCGCCGGTGATCCGGCCATCGCCCGTGGTCCGGCGCCCAGCTACCGCGATACCGAACGGACCCGCCCACCGGTGGATCCGGTGTCGTCCCTCGGTTCCCGGGACCGACTCCAGCCGCCACCTCCTCCGGACCTGCCCGACGATGACGACGACGATGTCGACGTCCCGGATTTCATGCGTCGCTGAGCCGGTGGTCGCCGGAGGGTCGCCGCGGGCCGGCCACCGGTGACGATATCGCGGATTCCGGCGCCGGGCAGTGGTGCCGGAGGGCGGGGGATCCCCGGCCGGGCCGTTAGGCTCGATGACATGACAGCGGCATCGGTACTCACGGTTCGGCGGGTGGTGACCACGCGCGCGGGTGGTTTCTCCGCGCCGCCCTACGATTCGTTCAATCTCGGCGACCATGTGGGCGACGACCCCACCGCGGTGCGGCGCAACCGGGCCCGGCTCGCCGGAACACTCGGATTGCCCGCGGACCATGTGATCTGGATGGAGCAGATCCACGGGCGGACGGTGACGACCGTGGACGGCCCCCGGACCGAGCCGGTACCCGCCACCGACGCCCTGGTCACCACCCGCCCGGGTCTGGCGCTGGTGGTGCTGACCGCGGACTGTGTTCCCGTGCTGTTGTCGGACGACGAGGCCGGAGTGATCGCCGCCGTGCACGCCGGCCGGATCGGTGCGCGGATCGGTATCGTGCCCCGGGTACTGGAGGCGATGGTCGCCGCGGGGGCCCGTCCCGAACGCATCGGCGCCCTGCTGGGTCCCGCCGCCAGTGGTCGGCAGTACGAGGTGCCCGCCGAGATGCGCGCCGATGTCGAGGCGCATCTGCCGGGCAGTGCCACCACCACCGTGCGCGGTACCCCCGGGCTGGATCTGCGCGCCGGGATCCGCCGGCAGCTCGCCGCGGCGGGGATCGGCGGGATCGCCGAGGATCCGCGCTGCACCATCGAGGACACGACGCTGTTCAGTCATCGCCGCGGCGCGCCGACCGGACGGATCGGCAGTGTTATCTGGATGGAATCGGGTACGGCATGAGCGAAGGCCTCCGGGCGCCGGGCGTGTGCTCGTCCGCGGCGGAGGGGTTACGCGCGTGATGATGGAGGGTGCCGGTGTCGGTGGTGATACCGGGGTTCGGAGCAGGGAGAGTTCATGCGGGCAGGGACGGCCCGGCGGCGAGAGGCCGGTGGGTACGAATGACGAGTGGAGAATCCACGGGAGATCGGCTCGTCCTCGACGGTGAAGAGGAGCGGGGATTCTCCGGTGTGCCGGCGCGTACGCCGTCCGGAACGGGCGGAGCGGAGCGTCCGGAAGCGGGCGGAGAAGCTGTCCCGGACAGTTCGGCCGAGCGGTTGCGGGAGACCGCAAGGGAAGCGGAGCTCGCGCGCAACCTGACCGCTCTGCTCGCGCGCATCGATGCAGCGTGCCGGGCCTGTGGGCGTGATCCGGCCGAAGTCGGCCTCCTGCCGGTGACAAAATATTTTCCCGCCTCCGATATCGCTCTGCTGTATCGTCTGGGCCGCCGCGAGTTCGGGGAGAACCGCCCGCAGGAGGCCGCCGCCAAAGCCGCCGGATTCCGCGGACCGGACCCTGTCCGGTGGCATCTGATCGGGCGGTTGCAGCGGAACAAGGCGAGGCAGGTGGTGCGCTGGGCCCACGCGGTGCATTCGGTGGACAGCGAACGCCTGGCGACCACCCTGGCGAGGGCCACCGCGGCCGCGTTGGACGCGGGGGAGAGGACCACACCGTTGCAGGTACTGATCCAGGTCGCGCTGGACGCCGACCCCGGTCGCGGCGGTATCGCCCCCGCCGCGGTACCCGCGCTGGCGGACCTGATCGCGGAAGTGCCCGAGCTATGTCTGGCAGGGATTATGGCCATCCCGCCGCGAGCCGCCGATCCCGATGTGCAGTTCGCCCGGCTGGCCGAACTGCACGGGCGGATACGGACGGACCACCCCGGCGCCACCCAGCTGTCCGCCGGTATGTCCAATGATCTTGAAAGAGCTATTGCCCATGGATCCACGTGTGTGCGTGTCGGTACCGCCCTCATGGGCGAACGGCCGATAACCTCGGCGTAGCAAACAAACCTCATCAGTCACATTCGACACATATGCTGGGACACGACGAGGGCTGAGCAAGACTTCAACACCCGGCCGCCACCGGGGCCGAAGGAAGGTCGACCAATGAGCACGCTGCACAAGTTCAAGGCGTACTTCGGCATGGTTCCGCTCGAGGATTACGAAGACGACTACGTCGACGATCGCACCCCGCGCGGGGTCGAGGATCGCGGCGGGCGACGACCGCGTGACTACTCCGACCGCGCTCCCCGCGACTACGACGACCGTCCGGAATTCGATCGGTACGCCGAGGACCGCTACGACGGCCCCGACTACCGCGACGTACCGTACAAGCCGCCCTACCAGCCCAGCTACCCCGCGTCGCGCCGGGACGACTACCCGGGCGATGCCTATGACGACGATTACGAGGGTCCGCGCCGCCCCACCCGGATCGACGCCGCCTCCTCCGGGCGGTATCGTCCGGGCGGCGGTGCCTCCCTGCGCGGCGCGACCAGGGGAGCGCTGGCAGTCGATCCCGATGCCGAGGAGCGACGGCTGGCCGAGCGGGTCCGTCCCGAACCGGCTGCCGCCCGCCGTCCCGCGATCTTCGAGGACGGAGGTCCCTTGTCCAAGATCACCACGCTACGTCCGCGTGATTACAGCGAGGCCGCGATCATCGGCGAGCGGTTCCGTGAGGGCAACCCGGTGATCATGGATCTGGTCGACCTGAGCAACGCCGATGCCAAACGGCTGGTCGACTTCGCTGCCGGGCTGGCCTTCGCGCTGCGCGGGTCGTTCGACAAGGTGGCCACCAAGGTGTTCCTGCTCTCTCCGGCCGATGTGGACGTATCGGCCGAGGAACGCCGCCGCATCGCGGAAACCGGCTTCTACAACCAGAAATAGCGGGAGCCGTCCCGGTCCGGGCGCGGGCGGGGGCGGCCGGAGTCGGCGCGGGCATTTTGCACCGCGCCGATTTTGCGGCAGAGTGACATCGTGGACTTGTTCGCGGTGCTGTACTTCGTACTGTTCATCTTCTGGCTGCTGCTGATCAGCCGTGTGATCGTCGAGTTCATCCGGAGCTTCGCCCGCGACTGGCGTCCCACCGGGGTGGTCGTCGTGATCCTGGAGGTGATCTTCACCGTCACGGATCCGCCCGTGAAGCTGTTGCGGCGGTTGATACCGCCTGTTTCGCTGGGCGGAGTCCGGCTGGATCTCTCGATCATGGTTCTGTTGTTCCTGGTCTTCATCCTGATGTCGGTGGTCAGCCGGCTCGGACAGCCGGTAGCTCCGGTGTGACAGAATGGGCCGTGAAGACTTGCCAGAGCCGCTAGATCTGCCAACGCGCGAAGGGATCCTTCCATGCCGCTGACCCCAGCCGATGTGCACAACGTCGCGTTCAGCAAACCGCCGATCGGGAAGCGCGGCTACAACGAGGACGAAGTCGACGCCTTCCTGGATCTCGTGGAGCAGGAACTCTCCCGGCTGATCGAGGAGAACGCCGACCTGCGCCAGCGGGTTGCCGAGCTGGACGCCGAACTGGCCGATGCCAAGAGTGGCCGCGGCCCCGTGAGCCCGGCTCTGGGTAAACCGGTGCCGCAGGCCCCACCACCGGAGCCGATCAAACCCCCGGTCCAGGCGCCGCCGTCGGCGCCCATCCCGGTGGTTCCGGCGGCGCCCTCGGCGAGCGATGTCGCGGCCGACGCCAATATGCAGGCGGCCAAGGTGCTGAGCCTGGCGCAGGAGATGGCCGATCGGCTCACCAGTGACGCGAAGACCGAAGCCGAGAATTTGCTGGCGAACGCGCGGGCCAATTCCGAGCGTATGGTCAACGAGGCACGGGCGCGGTCGGACGAGATGATCGCCGACGCCCGCCACAAGTCCGAGGCCATGATCTCCGATGCCCAGACCCGCTCGGACAGCCAGCTGCGGCAGGCCAAGGAGAAGGCCGACGCCCTGCAGGCCGATGCGGAGCGCAAGCACACCGAGATCATGGGCACCATCACCCAGCAGCGCAATGTGCTGGAGAGCCGGATCCAAACCCTCAAGACGTTCGAACGCGAGTACCGGGTGCGGTTGAAGTCGTATCTGGAATCGCAGCTCGAGGAGTTGGAGAACCGTGGTTCGGCGGTCCCGGTGGACGAAGGTGACACCTTCGATACCGGCGCCAATCAGCTCGCTCCCGCCTCGTTCGCCAAGGGCGAATAACCACCGCCCGATACCGCTGGGAGCGATCGGGCGCCCGGCCTGCTGTCCTGGGGGTCATCATGCTTGTCTTGACACTGGTGCTCGCCGCGATCGGCTCGGTTCTGCTGATTCTGTCCCTGACCACCGGCTCGGTGGGTTGGGCCTGGGGCTGCATCGTGGTGTGTGTCATCGGTGCCGTGGTACTGCTGGTGAGCGCGCTATCGATCCGTGCACCCGATGACGAACAGGTCCCCCCGCGTGACCAGCACGCGAAACGCTGACGAGAACTACGAGCGGGAAGCACATATCCTTCCGGGTCGGCGGGTCGCGCGGTGCCGCGGGGGTTGCATAAAAGGTTGACCGTGCTGGTTAGAATCAAACCTGTAAGTCGGCGACGATCCGGCCATCACCGGGGAGCTTTCGGAAGAACGGCGCTGTGCGGTCGGCCCGCGCACGCTCATTAGAACCGAACGGGTGAGCCCGTCACAGCTCGTAACGAGAGGTTCATCCGGCCCGCCGGGCCGGTGGACAAGCGGGGTGGTACCGCGGTCCGGCGCACCCGCTGCGCCGATCGTCCCCGTGCCAGAGATATCGCGCCACCGGCGCGCCGGGCACGAGGAGATGTGTATCCGCGATGGCGGACGAGAATTCCAGGAGCAGCGCATACCCCCGCGTCGATCTCGGCGGCGGGGCCGGTGCGTCCTTCCCCGATCTGGAGCGGGCGGTACTGGACGCATGGGCCGCCGACGGGACCTTCCGCACCAGTATCGAGCAGCGTGCGGAAGAGGGGGAGGAGTTCGTCTTCTACGACGGCCCCCCGTTCGCCAACGGTCTGCCGCACTACGGTCATCTGCTCACCGGGTACGTCAAAGATGTCATCCCCCGCTTCCAGACCATGCGCGGGAAACGGGTCGAGCGGCGGTTCGGCTGGGACTGTCACGGGCTGCCGGCGGAAATCGAAACGGAGAAACAGCTCGGTATCACCGATAAATCGCAGATCGACTCCATGGGTCTCGCGGAATTCAATGCCGCCTGCCGTAAGTCGGTCCTGCGCTATACCGGGGAATGGCGCGACTATGTGACCCGGCAGGCGCGCTGGGTCGACTTCGACAATGATTACAAGACCCTCGATCTCGACTTCATGGAGTCGGTGATGTGGGCCTTCAAGTCGCTGTACGACAAAGGGCTGATCTACCAGGGCTTCCGGGTGCTGCCGTACAGCTGGTACGAACAGACCCCGCTGTCGAATCAGGAGGCCCGGCTCGACGACGCCTACCGGATGCGCCAGGATCCGGCCGTCACCGTCGATATGGTGTTGTCGGTCCCCGGCGACCATCCCCTCCGTGAGCTGGACGGTGCCAATGCGCTGATCTGGACCACCACGCCGTGGACGTTGCCGTCCAACCTCGCCATCGCGGTCCATCCCGACGTGCGCTACGTGCAGGTGCGCGGGGCGGACGGTAAGCGCTACCTGCTCGCCGCCGAACGAGTGGCGCACTACGCGCGTGAACTCGGTGAACAGCCCGAAGTGCTCGGGCAATACGACGGCGCGGCGCTGGTCGATCTGCGTTACACGCCGCCGTTCGACTTCTTCGCCGGGCATCCGCATGCGCACCGCGTGCTCGCGGCCGACTATGTCACCACCGAATCGGGCACGGGCGTGGTGCATCTGGCGCCCGCCTTCGGTGAGGAGGATATGGACGTCGCGAGCGCGAACGGTATCGAGCTGGTACAGCCGCTGGATCCGGGCGGTAAGTTCACCTCGATGGTGCCGCCGTACGAGGGTCTGATGGTGTTCGACGCCAATCCGGTGATCATCAAGGACCTCAAGGCCGCGGGCAAGGTGTTGCGGCACGAGACGATCGAACATTCCTACCCGCACAGCTGGCGTTCGGGTCAGCCGCTGATCTATATGGCCGTACCCTCCTGGTTCGTGGCGGTGACCCGCTTCCGCGACCGGATGGTGGAGTTGAACAAGCGGATCCGCTGGGTGCCCGAGCATATCCGCGACGGCCAGTTCGGTAAATGGCTCGAGAACGCCCGGGACTGGAACATCAGCCGTAACCGCTACTGGGGCAGTCCCATCCCGGTGTGGATATCGGACGATCCCGCGTATCCGCGGATCGATGTCTACGGTTCGCTGGACGAGCTGGAGCGCGATTTCGGGGTGCGGCCGACGGATCTGCACCGGCCCGCGATCGACGCGCTGACCCGGCCCAACCCGGACGACCCGACGGGGAAGTCCACCATGCGCCGGGTGCCGGAGGTGCTGGACTGCTGGTTCGAATCGGGTTCCATGCCGTATGCGCAGGTGCATTTCCCGTTCGAGAACAAGGAGTGGTTCGACTCCCACTTCCCCGGTGATTTCATCGTCGAGTACAACGGGCAGACCCGGGGCTGGTTCTACAACCTGCACGTACTGTCCACGGCGCTCTTCGACAGCCCGGCGTTCTCGAATGTCGTGGCCCACGGCATCGTGCTCGGCGACGACGGGCTCAAGATGAGCAAATCGAAGCGTAATTACCCGGATGTGAACGAGGTTTTCGACCGGGACGGTTCCGATGCGATGCGCTGGTTCCTGATGAGTTCGCCGATCCTGCGCGGCGGTAATCTCATCGTCACCGAACGCGGTATCCGCGAGGGCGTGAGCCATGCGCTACGCCCGCTGTGGAACGCCTGGACGTTCCTGCAGTTGTACGCGGCCGAACCCGGTGTCCAGCGCACGGATTCGCCTCATGCGCTGGACCGGTACATCCTGGCCAAACTGGCGCAGACCCGGGACGCGATGACCGAGGCCCTGGAGAGCTTCGATATCGCCGGCGCCTGCGAAGAACTGCGTACCTTCGCCGATGCGCTCACCAATTGGTATGTGCGCCGGTCACGTTCGCGGTTCTGGGCCGAGGATCGCGATGCCGTCGATACATTGCACACCGTGCTCGAGGTCGCGACCCGATTGGCCGCACCGCTGTTGCCCCTGATCACCGAGGTGATCTGGCGGGGGCTGACCGGTGGCCGTTCGGTGCATCTCACCGATTGGCCGGCGCCCGACGCCCTGCCCCGGGATCCGGAGCTGGTGGCGGCCATGGACGAGGCGCGGGGTGTGTGCTCGACGGTGCTGAGTCTGCGCAAGGCACAGAAACTGCGGGTCCGCCTGCCGTTGTCGGAGGTGACCATCGCGGCGCCCGACGCCGACCGGCTCGCGCCCTACGCCGATATCATCGCCGATGAGGTGAACGTCAAGAAGGTCGATCTCACCACCGATGTCGCCGCGCACGGCCGGTTCGAGCTCGTCGTCAACGCGCGGGCGGCCGGGCCCCGCCTCGGCAAGGACGTGCAGCAGGTGATCAAGGCGGTGAAGGCCGGTGAATGGTCGGAGACCGCCGACGGGGTGGTCAGCGCGGCCGGGATCGAACTGTTGCCCGAGGAATACACCCAGCGGTTGGTGGCCGCCGAGCCGGAATCCACCGCGGCGCTGCCCGGTAACGCCGGTCTGGTCGTGTTGAACTCGGTGGTGACCGAGGAACTGGAGGCCGAGGGCTGGGCTCGCGACCTCATCCGGGATCTGCAGGAGACCCGGAAATCGCTGGGGCTGGAGGTTTCCGACCGCATCACGGCGACGCTCGAGGTGCCGTCGGACCGGCAGCAGTGGGCGGCGACCCACCGGGAGCTGATCGCCGGTGAGATCCTGGCCGTTGATCTGGGATTCGGTCCGGCGGGCCCGGCGGCGGCCGAGCTCACCGGAGGGGTGCGCGCCCGGATCGCCAAGGCGAGCTGAGGATCCGTGCCGGCCGGGCCCGAGGGTCCGGCCGGCACGGCGCCGGATGACTCCGGGGGCGGTCGGTTGCGCTGCTTTGTACGGCCTGGCGGTTTTCGCAGCTGGGAGCCCCGTGCGGCGGTGACCCGGATATCGTGGCCATGACCGGGGCGGCCTGCCCCGCTAGGGTGGTTTTCCATGGCTTCGGACAATCCCGGCGAATGGTGGCAGCAGTCCCCTGAGGGGCAAGAGAAGAAATCCCCATCGGGGCAGTGGCAGCAGGGATATTCGTCCCAGGGTGGGCAGTCGTCTCCGGGAATTCCCTGGGGGCACACCGCCGGGCAGGTGCCACAGCCGCCGCAGCAGGGGGCGTGGGAGATACCGCCGCTGAATTCCGGCGGCTACGGTGGACCACCGCGGCAGAACAAGGGTCCGCTGCTCGCCGTACTGGGTGTCGTGGTGGCTCTGGTGCTGGTCGGGGTACTCGGGCTGGTCGTGCTGCGATCCCAGGGGACCGAGGAGAACACCGCCACCGGAACCTCCACGCAGAACAGCGAATCGAGCAGCAGCTCGTCTCCGGCTTCCACCACCACGACGACCACCAGTGCCTCGCCGTCCGGGGGCACCCCCGTTCTCCGGGAGGGTTTGTCGCCGGTCACGATCCTCGGCCCGACATGGCAGGAGGGCGAGGACACCTACACCATGGCCTTCAAGGATTGGCCGTTCGCTTTCCGGGCGCCGGGCTCCTGGGGCTGTTTGAAGGGTTCGATCGAGAACATTCCGGAAGCTCAGGCGTGGGGGTGCGTCGATGAGGGCGACTCGGCGGCCGGGCAGAAGTTCAATGTGATGCTGCGGAAATGCCCGAGCACATGCGATGCGGCCACACAGGCGCAGTTCAACGCCGAATGGTTCGACAATATGGCCGAGGCGAAACACGTCGACGACCGGACCGCGTATGTGGAGACGGCGTCGAACAAAGAGGGCAAGTTCGTCATCGATTTCAGCCGCTTCTTCGCCGCCGAGCCGGGCGGGGAGCTGGTCTGGCAGGTGGGGGTCTACCTGGAGTCTCCGCCGGCCACCAAGGATGTGCTGCTGAAGACGCTCAACGATATAGCAACTCAGACACAATAAACATTTTTGTGATTCTGATCACACCCTGAAAATTTGCCAAGAGCTTGTCGGCTGCCGTAAAGGCGGGGCAAAATCATCGCCGATACCCGCTTCGGGACCCCGGAGCGCCGGAAACGGTAATTATTTCGTTCGGTTCTACCTGAGAGAAGTTGCGCCGGAAGCGATCTGTCCGGCGTCACGCCTGTGGTCCGCGGCTTCCTTCCGGGAAGGTTGCCGCAAGTTAACCGGATGCCATGCGGCGTCCGGCCTATCGACCAGCAGAAGGGTGGGTACGTGATCGGAATTGCATTGCGCCGGGGTATCACCGGCGTGCTCTTGGCGGCCGTGGTCGGTGCGGTCGCCGACGCGCCCGGATGGGCGCAAACCGGGAGCGCCAGCGGATCGGCGTCCGGTTCCGGTTCGCTGAGCGCCAGTGGTTCGGCGGCGCTGCCCTTTCCCACCAGCAACGGCCTCGGGGCGCTGGCCGCGGCCACCACCCAGACCGGGAAAATGTACGAATGGGGTGCGACGGGCCCCGATACCTGGGACTGTTCGGCCCTGGTGCAGTGGGCGTTTCGTCAGGTCGGGGTCGTGCTGCCCCGCACCACATGGGAGCAGGCGGAAGCCGGCGTGGCGGTCCCGCGGTACGCGCTCTCGCCGGGCGACGTCGTGATCATCAACCGCGACGCCTCCCACGTCGGGATCTACGCCGGTATGGGCCAGGTGCTCAACGCCTATGGTGCGGGAGTGCCGGTGGGGCTCACCCCGCTCGATCATTTCCACATCCACAGCATCCGGCGGTTCTGACCGGCCGCTGCGCCGGCCGGATCATTCCACCTGCCGGCGCAGCAGCGGCCCGTAGTCGGGATGGGCCAGTGCCGTGGCGAACTGCGCGATGAGATAGTCGCCGGGATTGCCGGTGTCGTACCAGCGGCCCTGGATGACCTGACCGTAGACGGCGTGGTTCGCGGCGTAGGCATTGATGGAGTCGGTGAGGTACACCTCACCGGTCCGATGGGTGTACCAGTTCTCGGTCTGGGCGCGCAGTTCCTCGATGATGCCCGGGGTTACGACATAACCGCCGATCGCGGCGTACGACGAGGGCGCGTCGGCGGGCTTCGGCTTCTCCACCAGGCCCGAGATCCGCAGCAGGCCTTCGTCCAGATCCTCCCGCACCACCGGCACGCCGTAGCGCTGTGATTCGTTCGGGTTCATCGGCATCAACGCCAGGACGGGGCAGCCCGTGGACTCGTAGGCCCGGATGAGCTGCTGGGCACGCGGTATCTCGGCCACGAACACATCATCGGGCCACAACACCAGCATGGGTTCGTCGCCGGCGGTGCGGGCCGCGTTCAGCACCGGTGTCCCGTTACCGTACGGGCCGTGTTGATCCAGGTAGGTGATATGGCCCAGCCGGGACAGCTCGCCGACCTCTTCCACCGCGTCCGCGTAGGCGTCCTTACCGTCGGCGCGCAGCTGGGCGACCAGGGCCGGGTTGGGGCGGAAATGGTCTTGGATCAGTGATTTCCCGCCGCTGACGACGATGGTGATATCGGTGATCCCGGAGGCCACCAGCTCGCGTACCGTGTGTTCGATCACCGGCT
This sequence comes from Nocardia sp. X0981, assembly GCF_977089955.1. Lineage (NCBI taxonomy): Bacteria > Bacillati > Actinomycetota > Actinomycetes > Mycobacteriales > Nocardiaceae > Nocardia > Nocardia sp. X0981. The sequence goes on from NZ_OZ372435.1 coordinate 3,483,373, forward strand.
TGTCGCCGACCGGCAGCATCTCCTTCGGAATCGCCTTGGTCAGCGGTAGCAGTCGGGAACCGATACCGGCAGCGGGGATCACGGCCTTACGGATCTTCATCGTCCGATCATCACATATCGGCGCGGGCCACAGCGGCATCTCCGGCCGGGTCAGGCGGCGGTGGAGCAGCCGGCCACCGGGAGCGACAGGTGCGGAAGACCTCCGGCAACCCGCTGGTGACCGCTGCGCACCCGGGCGGACGGGAAGCACGGAGCTGTCGGCGGCGGGGCGTACATTCAGGGCTCATGGACACCAGCAGCCGGACGTGCGGCGGCCCTTTCCGGCCGCGGTCGGGCGCGGCGGGGAAACGGTGGGCCACTCCGTGGTGAGCGGCGAGCATCCGGCTACGGGTCCGGGGGCGCCCGCGAACGAGACCTCCCGCCGCTGGGTACTGCACATGGATATGGACGCGTTCTTCGCCTCGTGCGAACAACTCACCCGGCCCACGTTGCGCGGCCGCCCGGTACTCGTCGGTGGTACCGGTGCGCGGGGAGTGGTCGCGGGCGCCAGTTACGAGGCGCGGGTCTTCGGGGCGCGGTCGGCGATGCCGATGCAGCAGGCACGGCGCATGGTCGGCGCCCCGGCCGTGGTGATACCGCCGCGGGGCGCGCTGTACGGCGTCCTGAGCGGGCAGGTCTTCGATACCCTGCGGGCGCGGATACCGGTACTCGAGACACTCTCGTTCGACGAGGCGTTCGGCGAACCGGCCGAACTGGCCGGCGCGAGTGTGGCGGAGGTCGCGGCCTTCTGTGAGCGGCTGCGCGCCGCGGTACGGGAACGGACCGGCCTGGTGGTGTCCGTGGGGGCCGGCAGCGGGAAACAGCTGGCCAAGATCGCCTCCGGGATGGCCAAACCCGACGGTATCCGAGTGATCGCGCCGCGCGAACAGCAGGCGCTGCTGGCGGCGCTACCGGTACGCAAGCTGTGGGGCATCGGGCCGGTGGCGGAAAACCGGCTGCGCACACTCGGGATCGAGACGGTCGGAGCGTTCGCGGCCCTGCCCGAGGTGGAGGCGGTCTCGATTCTGGGCGGCAGTATCGGCGCGGCGCTGCACCGGCTCGCCCGCGGTATCGACGACCGGCCGGTGGCCGAACGCGCCGAGGCCAAGCAGATCAGCGCCGAGACCACCTACGACACCGATATCGTCACCCTGGAGCGGTTACGGCCGGCGATCAGCGAGATGGCCGCCGCGGCCCATCGCCGGCTCACGCGCGACGGCCGCGCCGCCCGGACCGTGGTCCTGAAACTCAAACGCGCGGATATGAGCATCACCACTCGTTCGACCACACTCGCGTACGCGACCGAGGACCTGCCCACCCTCACCGCCGCGGCCCAGCGCGCCGCTCTCGATCCGCGGGAGCTGGGCCCGATCAGGCTGGTGGGCGTCGGCTATGCCGGACTGTCGACGATCCGGCAGGAATCGCTGTTCCCCGAACTGGACCGGGCGGGCGTCGAACCCGAGGTGCCGGCCGGTGCGGCCGGTCCGGCCCGGCCGGTGGGTTCATCGGCAGAAGACGAGCAGAGCTCTGTGGATTCGGTGAGAATCGCGGCGGAGCCCGACCCGTCCGGGGCAGATCGCGCGACCGTCGGCGCCGGCCGGGCCGAAACCGCGGGTGTGGCGGCGGTTTCGGGCATCGCCGCTGGTGGCGCCCCCCTGTGGCGGCCGGGAACGGACGTCCGGCACCCCGAATTCGGCTTCGGCTGGGTCCAGGGCGCCGGGCACGGCCGGGTCACCGTCCGGTTCGAGACCCGCTCGACAGGACCGGGGATCGCGCGTACGTTCGCTGCCGACAATACGGAGTTGCGCCCGGCGGACCCGCTCGGCAGCCTGTCCTGACGGACCGCCGGGTAGGTTGGTCCCGGGCAGCGTCGCCGGTTCCGGTGGAGCTGCCGCAGCGCACGACACCGAACCCTCGAACGCAAAGGACGAGCAGTTGAAGCTTCGCAAGACCGGACGTATCGCGATCGCCGGCGTGGCCGCAGTGGCCGCGTTGACCCTGACCGCGTGTGGTAGCGATGATTCCGACTCGGACACCAAGGCCGCGAGTTCCACGTCCGCCGCGGCGGCCACCACCGAGGCGGAAGACGATCTGCCCGCGGTGCCCACCGCCACCGATCTGAACACTCAGCTGCAGCGCGCGCTCGATCCGGCCGTCCCGAACGAGGAGAAGCTGGAAATGGTGCAGGGCGCCGAGGCCGATCCGGAACTGCCGAGCAAACTGAGCCAGTTCTACACCGATTCGGGCGCCACCATCGAGGTCACCGAGGTCAACGATTTCGGTGACACCCTGAACGCCAAGGCCAACTTCAAACTGGGCGATACCCAGAACGTGGTCGATGTCCCGTTCGTCGCCGAGGACGGTGTCTGGAAGGTCGAGAAGACCTGGGCCTGCAATATGCTCGCGCAGGCTCAGGTGCAGTCGCCGGCCTGCGTCGCCTGATCCACCCGACCCGTACCCGGCCGGTCCGCCCAGCGCGGGCCGGCCGGTGTCGTTCCGGCCGGTGAGCGCAGCGGTGAGCGCGCTCGGACCGCCCGCTAGGATTGCCCCCCGTGGCTGACACGATCGTGGTGGCGGCGCCCGAGCCGGCGAAGATCTCCGAAACTCCGCGCCCCCCTTCCCGGGGCGGCTGGGCCCGGCCGGTAGCGCTGGTGTCGGCGTTGATCGGGGCTCTGCTCGCGCTGTCGGTGCCACTGCTGCCGGTACGGGTGGACCACGCCACACTGACCTGGCCGCAGTCCGATTCGACCGCCTCGATCGAGGCGCCTCTGGTCGCGTACGCGCCGCTGAGCTTCGATGTCACCGTGCCATGCGCGGCCGTGCGGCAGTTGGACGCCCGGGGTGGCGGCGTACTGGCGGCCACCGCCCCGTACGGTGCGCCCGATCTCGAACGTTACGGTTTCCTCGCCCGGGTGCGGCCCGCGACACCGGACGCCGGTTCCCGGCTCGATGTCGTACTGCGCAACCAATCGCTGTTCAGCGTGCCGGTGGCCGAGCTCGCGCCCGGCTGCGAGCTCACCGTCGGTGCGGGGATGACCGAATCCGTGGCCACGCTCACCGGCCGGGAACCCGTGGTGCTCGGCGGGGATTTCCGGCCCCAGCTGGTGGGTGTGTTCAGCGATCTCGACGATGCCGCCGGTACCCGGGTCACCGCCGAGGTGGACAGCCGGTTCAGTTCCACTCCCACCGGGTGGAAACGGATCGCCATCTGGGCGGCGGTGGCGGCCACGATCGTCTCACTGGTGGCCCTGCACCGCCTGGACCGGCTCGACGGCCGCCGCGCCCGCCGTTTCCTGCCGGCACGCTGGTGGACCTTCCGGCCCATCGACGGCGTGGTCCTGGGCACCCTGGTGCTCTGGCATTTCATCGGCGCCACCACCTCCGACGACGGCTACCAGTTCGGGATGGGCCGCACCTCGGTGGCGGCCGGGTACATGGCGAACTACTTCCGGTGGTTCGGGGTACCGGAGAACCCGGTCGGTACCCCCTACTACGACCTCATCGGTTTGATGGCGCAGCTGAGTACCGCCAGTCCCTGGGTCCGGCTGCCGACGTTGCTGGCCGGAATGCTGGCCTGGATGGTGATCAGCCGCGAAGTGGTGCCGCGGTTCGGTGCCGCCCTGCACCGGAACCGGTTCGTACCGTGGACCGGAGCGCTGGTGTTCCTCGCGGTCTGGCTGCCGTACAACAACGGGCTCCGGCCGGAACCGCTGGTCGCGCTGGGGGTTCTGCTCACCTGGTGCTCGGTGGAGCGCGGGATCGCCACCCGGCGGCTGCTGCCTTTCGCGGTCGCCGTGCTGATCGCGGCCTTCAGCTGTACCGCCGGACCACACGGCGTCATCTGCCTCGCCGCGTTGCTGGCGGGACTGCGCCCGCTGTTCAAGATCATCGCAACGCGGGCGCGGCGGGTCGGCTGGGCCGCCCAACTGCTTCCGCTGGGTGCCGCGGGTGTGCTGGTCCTGGTGGTCGCGTTCGCGGATCAGACGTTCAGCGCCATGCAGGAGATGCGCCGGGTACACGAACTGACCGGCCCCCATGTGCTGTGGTTCGACGAATACCTGCGCTACCAGTACCTGTTCATGGGCACCGTGGACGGCTCGGTGGCCCGCCGGTTCGGCATCTTCGTGATGGTGGCGGGACTGCTCGTCTGCCTGCTGACGCTGCTCCGCAAAGGCGGCAGAATCCCCACCGCGGCGCTGGGACCCTCCCGGCGGATCCTCGGGGTCACCGTCGGGGCTATGGCGCTGATGATGACCACCCCCACCAAATGGACCCATCACCTGGGCGTTTTCGCCGGTCTGGCGGGTGCGGTGGCGGTACTCACCGCGGTCGCCATCGGCCCGCGGGTGATGCGCGGGCCACGTAACCGGGCGCTGTTCGCCGCGGCGGTGGCGTTCCTGCTCGCGCTCGTCTTCTCCGGCCCCAACGGCTGGTGGTACGTCTCCTCCTACGGCGTCCCGTGGTGGGACAAACAGCCGTCGGTGGCCGGTATCGCCTTCAACAAGGTTTTCCTGTTCGGCGCGGTACTGCTGCTCGTACCGGCCGCCTGGTGGCATGTGCGGGCGCCGGAACGGGGGCATCATCGGATCTCGCGCTGGGGCTGGCGGTTCGTCAAGGTGCCGCCGCTGGCGGTGGCCGCCGCGTTCATGGTGCTGTTCGAGGTGGCGTCGTTCGCCAAGGGCGCCGTCAGCCAGTATCCGGCCTTCTCGCTGGCCGCCTCGAACCTGGGGGTTTTCACCGGCAGCACCTGTGGTCTGGCCCCGCACGTTCTGGTGGAAACCGATCCGAACCGCGGCACGCTCACCCCACTGTCCGGGGATCCGGCGGCCACCCTCGCGGGCACCGCCACCGGTTTCACCCCGACCGGAGTGGCCGCGGATCTCAGCGCCGACGCCGAGCAGGGCGCCGATGCCGCCATCGCCGACTCGATGGGCGATATGAGCGCCGGAACCGGTGTGGCCACCGAAACCGCCGGTCCCGCACTACCCTTCGGCCTGCACCCGGGTACGCCGGTGCAGGGGAGTTACGAAGCGGACGGTCCCGCCGAGCTGACCAGCGGCTGGTACCGGCTCCCCCCGGTAGCCGAACGCGGCGATATTCTCGCGCTCAGCGCCGCCGGACGCATCTGGTCGCGTGATGCCGACGGCGTGGTCACCCACGGCCAATCGCTCGAACTCGAATTCGGGTCGACCACGGCTCCGGGTGGCTCGGCCGCCGCTCCGGTACCGCTGCGCCGGGTGAACCCGATCGATATCGGCCCGGCCCCCTCCTGGCGCAATCTGCGGGTACCGCTGGATTCGTTCGCCGACGCCGATACAGTACGGATCGTGGCCGCCGACCGCGACCGGGACCCGCGCCAGTGGCTGGCCTTCACTCCGCCCCGTATACCGCAGACCCGGGATCTGAACTCGGTGGTCGGTTCCACCGCACCGGTACTGCTGGACTGGGCCGTCGGACTGCAGTTCCCGTGCCAGCGCCCGTTCGACCACCGCACCGGAATCGCGGAGGTGCCCGAGTACCGGATCCTGCCGGACCGGATCGGCGCGCACGACACCGAGCTGTGGCAGAACCACGACGGCGGCGGTCCGCTCGGCTGGACCGGTCTGCTGCTGTACGCACGCACCCTGCCGACCTACCTGAACCACGACTGGGATCGTGACTGGGGTCAGCTACAGCAGTTCCTGCCCATCGACCCCGACGCGGTACCGGCACGCCCGCGGATCACCCAGGAGGAGCATTCCGGGACCTGGACGCCCGGCCCGATCAACGTCGCCTATTGAGTTCCGCTCGGCCGGGGCTGGTTACGCTGGCCCACATGTCGACAACAGTGCAGGCCGTCGGAGCACCCGGCCTCACCGCCGCGGAGGTGGCGCAGCGGCGCCGGGACGGGCTCACCAACGATGTCCCGGACCGGGCCGGCCGCTCGATCCGCGATATCGTCCGGGCGAATGTGTTCACCCGGATCAATGCCATCCTGGGTGTACTGTTCGTCCTGGTCATGGCCACCGGGTCCGTGATCGACGGGATGTTCGGGCTGTTGATCGTGGCCAACAGCGCGATCGGCATCATCCAGGAGGTGCGGGCCAAACGCACCCTGGACCGGCTGGCCATCGTGGGCCGGGCCGAACCCACGGTGCGCCGCGACGGACGGTCCGGGCGGATCGCGCCCAAGGATGTGGTGCTCGACGATCTGATCGAACTCGGTCCGGGCGATCAGATCGTGGTCGACGGTGTGGTCGTGGAATCCGAACTCCTCGAGGTCGACGAATCGTTGCTCACCGGCGAATCCGACGATGTGCACAAAGACATCGGGGAACAGGTGCTCTCGGGTAGCTATGTGGTGTCCGGTTCGGGTGCTTATCGCGCCACCAAGGTCGGTGCCGACGCCTACGCCGCGAAACTGGCCGACGAGGCCAGCAAGTTCACGCTGGTGAATTCCGAACTGCGCAACGGTATCGACACGATCCTGAAGGTCATCACCTATCTGCTGATCCCGGCGGGCGCGCTGAGTATCTACAACCAGTTGGTATCCAGCGGTGAATCGTGGCGGCCGGCGGTCACCGGTATGGTCGCGGCGCTGGTGCCGATGGTGCCGGAAGGCCTGGTGCTGATGACCTCGATCGCGTTCGCGGTCGGGGTCGTGCGGCTGGGGCAGCGCAACTGCCTGGTGCAGGAGCTGCCCGCCATCGAGGGGCTGGCCCGGGTGGACGTGGTGTGCGCCGACAAGACCGGCACCCTCACCGAGAACGGTATGCGGCTGGCCGAACTCCGCATGATCGACACCGCGCCCGGCGCGGAAACCGCCGCGCGGCAGGCGCTGGCCGCCATGGCCGCCGACGACCCCCGGCCCAATGCCAGCGTGCAGGCGGTCGCCGAGGCGCTACCCGAAACACCCGGCTGGTCCTATACCGCGGTGGCGCCGTTCTCGTCGGCCAAGAAGTGGAGCGGTTTCTCCTACGGCGAGCACGGCGACTGGTTGCTCGGCGCACCCGATGTGCTGCTGGATCCGTCCTCGGCCCCCGCCCGCGCCGCCGAAGAACTCGGCGCCACCGGCTTACGGGTCCTGCTGCTCGCCCGCGGCGACCGGGATGTCGCCGCCGCCGGCGCACCCGGAGAGATCACCCCGGTCGCCCTGGTGGTCCTGGAGCAGAAGGTACGGCCGGACGCCCGCGCCACTCTGGACTATTTCGCGAGCCAGGATGTCGCCGTCAAAGTGATCTCCGGCGATAACGCCGTCTCGGTCGGCGCGGTGGCCGCCGCCCTGGAGTTGCCCGGCGGTGACGCCGCCGTCGATGCCCGCACCCTGCCCGCGGACCGGGACGGACTCGCCGGGGTGCTGGCGGAGCGGACCACCTTCGGCCGGGTACGCCCCGACCAGAAGCGGGCGATGGTCGGCGCCCTGCAGTCGCGCGGGCACACCGTGGCCATGACCGGCGACGGGGTCAACGACGTCCTGGCGCTCAAGGACGCCGATATCGGCGTCGCCATGGGAGCCGGGAGCCCGGCCACCCGTGCCGTCGCGCAGATCGTGCTGCTGGACAACAAGTTCGCCACCCTGCCGTACGTGGTGGGTGAAGGCCGCCGGGTGATCGGCAATATCGAGCGGGTCTCGAATCTGTTCCTCACCAAGACCGTGTACTCGGTGCTGCTGGCGTTCCTGGTGGGCGCCGCCGGGGTGGGGTCGCAGATCTTCGGCTACGAACCGATCGGCTATCCCTTCCTGCCGCGGCACGTGACGATCGCGGCCTGGTTCACCATCGGTATCCCGGCGTTCATCCTCTCGCTGGCACCGAACAACGAACGCGCCCGGACCGGGTTCGTCGGACGGGTGATGCGGTTGGCGGTCCCTTCCGGTGTGGTGATCGGAACGGCGACCTTCGTGGCCTACCTGATCGCCTATGCCGGCCCCGAGGCCAGCGAGCAGCAGAAGATGCAGGCCGGTACCACCGCGCTCATCACGCTGATCATGATCGCGGTCTGGGTACTGGCGATCGTCGCACGCCCGTACACCTGGTGGAAGGTCGTGCTGCTGGCCGTCTCCGTCACGGCCTATCTGGTGCTGTTCACGGTGCCGGCCACGCGCGAATTCTTCGCGCTCGACCCCTCGAACCTCCGCCTCACCACCGCCGCGTTCGTCTGCGGTGCGGTGGGCATCGTCCTGGTGGAGGCGGCCTGGTGGATGAGCGCGACCCTGCGGGGTGAACCGCACAAACTGGTTCCCGCGGCTCCCGGCGAAGCCTGACCGGCCCGCCCGCGTCCGAATCCGTCCGTACGGTCCGTCCGGTGCCGGATCGCGGCGTATCCGAGTGCACGGCTCGGACCGGGCGGCCCAGCGGGCGACGATCACCGATATGCCCAACGGCATCACCGGTTTCCACCAGGTAGGGATCGTCGCTCGCGATCCGGATGCCCTGGGGTGACGTACCGCTCGTCCGGGTTCACGCTCGGTCCACGGTCCCGGCATAGGCGCGCGGAGCGTCCGGGGCGCCGCTCACCGCGGACTGTGCCGCCGATATGGGCGCGCTCTAGAATCGCACGATGCCGAACCCTTTCGAGGTACGTCCGGCGCGCCGCGACGAGATCGTGGCGTTGTCGAGCACCCTGGCCGCCGCCTTCCAGGACGATCCGGTGATGGAATGGCTCTGGCCGGACCAGCGGCGGCGGGCGCTCGGATTGCCCCGCCTGTTCGCCGCCCAGACCCGGCACCATCATTTCGCTTCCCGGGGTGTGGATATCGCCGTCGATACCTCGGGGGCGATCGGCGGTGCCGCCCTCTGGGATGCACCGGGTAATTGGAAGCCGTCCCCGTTGACGGAATTGCGGATGCTTCCGCAATTGGTCCGGGCCTTCGGGCCCCGGCTGCGTGCGGGTAAACAACTGGCCGACCTCATGACCGAGGCGCATCCGGCCGAACCGCACTGGTATCTCGCGACCATCGGCACCGATCCGGTTCAGCGCGGTCGCGGATACGGGCAGGCCCTGCTGCACGCGCGACTGGAGCACTGCGATCGCGAGGGCGTACCGGCCTATCTCGAATCGAGCAAACAGGTGAATATCGGCTACTACGAGCGGTTCGGGTTCGAAGTCACCGGGACGGTCGGCCTCCCGGACGGCGGGCCGACGATGTGGTTGATGTGGCGCGCGCCCCGATCACAGGGGTGAGCCGCCGAGTTTCGGGATACTCCGTACCGGGGGCGGGCTCGACACCGGCGACACCGGGCAGCGCCCCGCCCGCTCGGTGATGTAGCCGGAGAACGCCGGCGCGTCCCGGCGCACCGGGAGAACCAGGAGGCTGTGGCTGCCGATGGTGGCGCCGACGAACGCCACCTGCGGGTCGCCGGTGCCGATCGTCGATCTCCGCGATCCGGCTGAACGGTGCTCGCCCGTCCCCCGGGAGGGCGTGCGGCACGCTCAGGTCGAGGGTGGCGACAGTGACCGGATCCACCGTTGCGGAATAGGCGGGCCCATGTTCCGGTGAATCGCGTGTGGCGGTTCGGGAGCGTGCGTGCCGTTACCCGGACGGGTCGGGTCCGCGGGGACCGGATCGGCGCGAGCGTCCCGGGGTATCCCCGAGAACCGCCCGGTACACGTCGATGAACGCACTGGCCGAGGCCCAGCCGCAGCGCCCGGCGACGGTCGTGACCGGCAGGCCCTCGGCGAGGAGTTGGACCGCTCGATGCAGCCGCAAGCGGGTACGCCACTGCGGGTAGGTCATGGCCAGTTCGGTCCGGAACAGCCGGGTGAGGGTGCGTTCGCTCGCGCCGATATACCGTCCCAGCGCGGCGAGTGTCCACACGACGGTCAGGTCCTGCTCGACCAGTGCGCAGGCCCGGCGCAGCCGTTCGTCGCGCGCGGCGGGCAGGTTCAGCCGCTGGCGCGGGCTGCGCCGCAGCTGGTCGAGCAGCACCTGCCGTATCCGATCGATCTCCGCATCGGGAAGGCCGGCCGGAGCCGAGCAGGTGATGACGAGTTCGCGTACCAGCGGTGGCGTGGTGACGACCGTGGGCGTGGACCAGGCGTGGGAAATGTCCGCCGGGAAGGCGACACAGTGGAAACGGGTGGGGCCGTAGAAACGGTGTTCGTGCCAGTGCCCGGCGGGAATCCAGATCGCCCGGTCGGCCGGGGCGATCCAGTAACCGGTATCGGTACGGACCTCCGCGGCACCGGAACTGGCGTAGACGAGTTGATGGTCGATATGCCGGTGCCGGTGGATCCGCGAACCGCCGGTGTGATCGCGCACCGAAGTCGGTGCGGGAGAAGCATGGCGGGTTTCCGGCACAACTTGGCATTTTATCGGAAGAAGGCGCGGGCCCGTCCTTCCTACGCTGAGCGCTGTCCGGTGGTAGCAGGAAGGATCCGAGGGTGGAGACGTCGGTCGAAACAGTGGCCACGACACACGGCGAGCCGGTGTGGAAGCGTATGCGGTACTGGGTCTTCGCCCATATCGTCGACGACTTCTATCAGGGGCTGGTGCCCGCGAGCATCCCCTTCTTCGTCCTCGAACGCGACTACAGTTACGTCGCCGCGTCCGGGCTCGCCCTGGCCGCCACCCTGGGAAGTTCCCTGCCGCAACCGGTTCTGGGGGTACTCGCCGACCGCCGGAAACTGCTCTGGCTGGCACCAGCCGGTCTGGCAGCCGCCGGCATCGGGGCGGGACTGGCCGGTCTGGCGCCCTCCTATCCGCTGGTCTGGGTCCTGCTGCTGCTGTCGGGTCTGGGAGTGGCGGCCTTCCATCCCGCCGCCGGGCGCGACGCCCGCCGAGCGGCGGGAAACAGTGCCACCGCCATGAGCCTGTTCGCCGCCGGCGGCAGTATCGGCTTCTTCCTCGCCCCGGCCCTGGCGACGCCCGCACTGGTATCGCTGGGTGTCGGCGCCACCGCGCTGTTCGTCCCGCCCGCGGTACTCATGGCCTTCCTCCTGTGGCGACATCAGCAGCGGCGCGATCCCGCGACCGCGGCCCCGGCCGGGACGGGCGGGCGCGACCGCTGGCTGCCGTTCCTGGCACTGACCGCCGTCGAGATCATCCGTTCCGTCGTTTTCCTCGGTCTCAATACGTTCATCGCTCTGTACTGGATCGTGCATCTGGGCGCCGGCCGGTACGCCGGTGGTCTCGCGTTGACCGCGTTCCTGGTGGGCGGCGTGATCGGCACGCTGGCCGGTGGACGGCTGGCGGATCGGATCGGCATGCTGCACACCATCCGGATCGGTTGCGCCGCCGCGGTTCCGGCGCTGCTCGCGCTGCGCCTCGCCCCGAATCCGGGTATCGGACTGGTCCTGGCGGTACTGGCCGGGGTGACGGTCAATCTGCCGTTCGCGGTGTTCGTGAAACTGGGCCAGGACTACCTGCCCGCCCGTCCCGGCACGGCCGCCGGTGTCACCCTCGGTCTCGCGGTGAGCGCGGGCGGGCTGTTCGTTCCCGTACTCGGTGCTCTCGCCGACCGCTACGGTCCGCAAGCCGTCCTGATGGTGCTGTGCGGGATACCGCTGGCCGCCGCGGTCCTCGCCCTGTTCCTGCCCGCCCCCGACAACCACCCGGCGCCGAGTACGGCGGAGCCTGCCGAGGGGTGAGCCCGTATCGTGCCGCGGTCCGCGAAGCGTATGCGCCGCAGGCGCGGCACCGGGCACAGCTACTCCCGAGCGTCACTGCGCCGGACCCCTCCCATTGCCGCCGGGCGCTCCCGGGGGCCCGGCGCCGACGCGCCAAAGACGCTGTGCGGAGTGAGCATTCGGACCTGGAGTACCTTCGTGGCATGGAGGTTCTGCTGCACCAGATCGACGCGTTCGCCGACGCACCGTTCTCCGGCAACCCGGCGGCGGTCATGCCGTTGCCCACATGGTTGCCCGATACCGTGCTGCAACAGGTGGCCGAGGAGAACAATCTCTCCGAGACCGCCTTCTACACCTCGCGGTTACCTCCCGAGGCGGGCGCGCGGGCCGAGGGTGTGCCCGCCTACCATCTGCGCTGGTTCACCCCTGCTACGGAGGTGGATATGTGCGGGCATGCCACCCTGGCCGCGGCCGCGCAGATTCTCACCGATATCGAGCCGGGCGAGGATCGCGTGGACTTCTTCACGCGCAGCGGCTGGTTGCGGGTGGACCGCACCGACGACGACGAGTACGTGCTGGATCTCCCCGCAGTGGCGTCGGTTCCGGCCGATCCGGACCCGGCGCTGGTGGCGGCCCTGGGGGTGGAGCCGGTGCGGGCGTACGACGGTGTCGACGTGGTGATCGTGGTGGACGGGGAGGCGGCCGTGCGTGAGCTGACCCCCGCCTTGACCGCTTTTCCGCCGGTGCCGCGCGGGGTGATCGTGACCGCGCGGGGAGACGAGGCGGATTTCGTCTCGCGGTTCTTCGCCCCGGGCGTCGGGGTGCCGGAGGATCCGGTGACCGGTTCGGCGCACGCCCAGCTCGCTCCGCTGTGGGGTGCCGAGCTGGGACGTACCTCGCTCACCGCGCGCCAGTTGTCCCGGCGCGGCGGTGCGCTCGGAGTCGAACTGGCCGGCGACCGGGTGTTGCTGACCGGACGCTGCCGCCGCTACCTCGACGGTGTGGTGACGCTGGACTTCTGAGTCAGCGGGGCGGTACGGGACCGTCGTCGGGTGGGGCGCCGATCGGGTCGGTGGTGTCGGGCAGCAGCGGCACCACAGCGAACCGCTCGGCCACGGCATCGCCCGGGAGTGCCTGGACGGCGCGGATTCCGGGCCGCTCGGCGAGTTCGCGCAGCCGGGGCAGGGGCGCGCGTACGACCACTGCGGGCGAGCAGGCGCAGTCGTCGCGGAGGCGGGCGACGGAGACATCCAGTACGCGCGCGGAGCGGGTGCCGTCGGCGGTGTAGCGCCGCCGGTCGGCGAGCTGGTCGGCGGCGTCCCGGCCCGAGCGTACGAGCGCCGGCTCGCTGTCGGGGAGATGCACCGCCGACAGAGGGGTCACCACCCGGGGCAGCGGTACCTGGTAGAGCACCTGGCTCACCCGGAGCCCGCCCAGGAGTTCCCGGAGCCCGGTGGCGGGCCGATAGCCGGTGAACGACACCAGTGCCCAGCGGTCGCCGTCGCCGGTACCGGTGAGCGAGTCCTCGGCCCGCCCCAGGTATCCGGCGACCGTTTCCCCCGTATCGGGGCCGAGCCGGTCGGTGGAGACACCGTCGTTCGCGGGTGGGTTCGCCACCCCGAGCAGTAGTACCGCCACCGCGCAGATCACGACCGCCGCACCGGACCCGAGGCCGCGGAGCAGGGCCCGGCGGGTGAGGACGGGTGGGACCGGTGCGGATGCGGACATCGGCCTGGTCAGCAGTCGCGCAGGATACCGAGAGCCCGGGTGAGGTCCTCGGGATATTCGCTGGTGATCTCCAGGTAGCGGCCGTCCGCCGGATGGTGGAAACCCAGCGAACGGGCATGCAGCCACTGCCGTTGCAACCCGAGCCGTTCGGCCAGCCGTGGGTCCGCGCCGTAGGTGAGATCACCGCAGCAGGGGTGGCGGATGGCGGAGAAATGCACCCGGATCTGATGGGTGCGGCCGGTTTCCAGGTGGATATCCAGCAGACTGGCCGCCTGGAACGCCTCCACCGTGTCGTAATGGGTGACGCTGGGGCGGCCGTCGGAGGTGACGGCGAATTTCCAGTCGTTTCCGCGGGCACGGCCGATGGGTGCGTCGATGGTGCCGCTGCTGGGATCGGGATGACCCTGCACCAGCGCGTGATAGCGCTTGTCGACGGTGCGCTGTTTGAACGCCCGCTTCAGCACCGTATAGGCGTGTTCCGATTGGGCCACCACCATGACCCCGGAGGTGCCCACATCGAGCCGGTGCACGATGCCCTGCCGTTCGTGCGCCCCGGAGGTGGAGATCCGGTATCCGGCCGCGGCCAGCCCGCCCACGACGGTGGGCCCGCTCCAGCCGACCCCGGTATGCGCGGCCACACCCACCGGTTTGTCCACGGCGACGATATCGTCGTCGGCGTAGAGGATCTTCATACCCTCCACCGGTTCGGCTTCGATGGTCAGTGCGCGGCGCGGTTCCGGGAACACGACTTCCAGCCAGGCGCCCGCGGTGAGCCGGTCGGATTTCCCGGCGGGCACACCATCGAGCTGTACCGACCCTTCCTCGGCCAGCGCCGCCACCGCGGTCCGGGACAGGCCGAGCAGTCTGGCCAGTCCGGCGTCCACCCGCATACCGTCGAGCCCATCGGGGACCGGCATGGTCCTGGTCTCCCTCATGCGGCCGTCTCCTCGCTGGTGGACGCGGCGGCGGAGCCTTCGGCGGATCGGCCGTGGTCGGGGTCGGGTGGGTCGGTGGGGGCCGGGGCCGCGTCCTCGGGCGATGTCTCCCGGTTCCGCGCGGCGGGGGGTTTGCGTTCGTAGCGGGTGCCGTCGGGTTCGAAACCGAATACGGTCAGCAGCACGAGGAGGACGGCCCCGCAGACGATCGAGGAATCGGCCACGTTGAACACCGGCCACCAGCCGACCGAGACGAAATCCACCACATGGCCCTGAAACGGGCCCGGGGCGCGGAAGAGCCGATCCACCAGGTTGCCCAGCGCGCCACCGAGCACCCCGCCCAGGCCCACGGCCCAGAGGGTGGAGCGCAGTGTCCGGCCGATACGGAGCACTCCGATCACCACCGCCGTGGCGATCAGGGTCAGCAGCCAGGTCATCCCGGTGGCCATGGAGAACGCGGCACCGGGGTTGCGCACCAGCACCAGTTCCACGACGTCGCCGATGACGGATACCGATTCGCCGGGCCGGATGTACTCGACCACCACGATCTTGGTGACGAGGTCGAGAACGAACAGTGCCGCCGCTACCGCCAGCAGTAACCGAAGCCGCTGCCGGGGCTGCCTGCCGGTACCGGCGGGACGGTCGTCGGGGTCGCGCTCGGGTGTAGACCGGTCCTCACTCACGCCGACCATCATCTCTCGAGCTGTGCCGGACCGGCACCGTGGGCACCCGTGCGCGGACCCGGCGTACCGATCGAGAACCGTTCCGCGGCCGTACCGGCGCCGATACGAATGATCCGCGGATGTCCCAGCCCACGCTCAGGTACGCCTCGTAGGCTGTCGGTCGTGACGGTGTTGTGTTCGTTTCCTACGCCCCGCCTGGCCC
Source organism: Nocardia sp. X0981 (assembly GCF_977089955.1). Classification (NCBI taxonomy): domain Bacteria; kingdom Bacillati; phylum Actinomycetota; class Actinomycetes; order Mycobacteriales; family Nocardiaceae; genus Nocardia; species Nocardia sp. X0981. The sequence goes on from NZ_OZ372435.1 coordinate 3,498,507, forward strand.
GGTCCAGAGTGCTGATGCTGGTCCTCGCGGTGGGGCTGACCGCATTGGGGGCCGGCTGCAGCGACCGGGGAGAATCCGCGGCCGACGTGGAGGGCACCGAGCCGCTGGGAATCGGCAACGAGGTCACGGTCCCGATCGCCGCGGCGGTGGTCACCACGGTGGATCCCGGTAGCGAACCGCGGTCCACACTGCGCCCGTCCTACTCCGACGGCACCGTGCAGGCGGTGACGCTGCGTACCGATCACCGGATCCAGCAGCAGATCGACTCCCAGCAGGTACGGGATTTCTCCAGCCCCGCGCTGACCATCCCGATGACCGCCACCGCCGACTCGGACGGGGTGGAACTGACGCTCGGTTCGGTCACCACTCCCGATCCCGCCCTCTCCGAGGCGCTCACGGCCGCCGACGGTTCCCATGCCGGGCTGGAGGTGAGCGAGCTCGGTGGTATCACCGCGCTGCGCCTGGCACCCGCTCCCGATACCTCCAATTCGGCGCGCGCCGCCTTGGAGCAGGCGTTCTATCAGGCCGTCTACCGTTCCATCACCTTCCCGGACGAACCGGTGGGGGTGGGCGCGGTCTGGCGGGTGCAGCAGACCGTGGGCGGCGGAGTCGACCTCGATCAGGTGACCACCGCCACCCTCGTCGACCGGGACGGCGGCCGATTGACCATCCGCCTCGATGTCACCCAGACCCCGAAGTCGAGTATCTGGGATCTGCCGAACGAGGCCGGGACCCTCGATATCGAGGATTACGCCATGCAGGGCAGTGGCGAGATCACCGTCGATCTGGGCATGCCGCTGCCGATCGCCGGGTCGATCACCATCGGTGGTCACCAGTTCTACCGCAACCCGCAGACCGCGACGGTCTTACGGCAGGTGATCGAGACGAAGGTCTGCTGGGACGACTGATCGGGGCCGTGTCGGTCGCCGGGCGGAGCCGTGCCCGGCGCCTAAGCTCGGAACATCCGTCAACCGATCCGAAACCGGAGGTCCCGCGATGGCTGATGTCTCCCCAGTACCGGAGGGTTACCCCACCATTTCACCCGGGCTGGCGATCGCGGGTGCGGCCGACGCGGTCGAGTTCTACAAGCGGGTTCTCGGCGCCACCGAGCGGATGCGGATCCCCGGCCCCGGCGGCACCGTGATGCATTGTGAACTGCTGATCGGCAATTCCGTGCTCATGCTCGGTGATCCCGCGCCGGAGATGGCGTTCCGCGATCCGCATTCGATCGGCGGTACGCCTGTCAACCTGTACGTGTACGTACCCGATGTCGAGGCGGCGCACGCGGCCGCGCTCGCCGCCGGCGCCACCGAGATCAGCGCCCCGGAAACCCAGTTCTACGGGGACCGCACCGGTTCGTTCGTCGACCCGTGGGGTCATCAGTGGACCGTGGCCACCCATGTGGAGGATATCGGGCCCGAGGAGATGCAGCGCCGGATGGACCGGCTCGGCTCCTGAGTCGTCCGGTTCACCCGTCCCGGGTCCGCAGCATCCGTCCGGTGACTACCATGGGCGGGTCGGAGAAGCAGGAAGGGTCTGGCGGATGCGCGTGCTGGCCGTGGACGACGAGCAGCCGGCGCTGGACGAGTTGCTGTATCTGTTGCGTGCCGAACCGGCGGTGACGGAATCCTACGGAGCCGTCGACGCGACCGGTGCGCTGCGGATACTCCGGTCACGCGGGGCGGACGCGGTCTTCCTGGATATCAATATGCCCGGGCTGGACGGTATGGAACTGGCCGGAATCCTCTCGGAATTCGCCAATCCCCCGGCCGTGGTGTTCGTCACCGCCCACGAGGACCACGCGGTGGCCGCGTTCGATCTCGGCGCGGTGGACTATCTGCTCAAACCGGTGCGTCGGCAGCGGCTGGCCGCGGCGCTGCGGCGTATCGCGGAGCGCCGCGCCCCGTCCGGCGGTCCCGGGTCCGACCCCGCCGGGAACAGCCAGGTCATCCCGGTCGAGCTGGGGGGTGTGACCACCCTGGTGCACCGGTCACAGGTGAGCTGGGTGGAGGCGGAAGGCGATTACGCGCGTCTGCACACCGATACCGGGTCCCATCTCGTACGTATTCCGCTGTCGGCGCTGCAGGAACGCTGGCGGGACGGTTTCCTGCGAGTGCACCGGTCCTATCTGGTGGCGCTCGGGCGGGTGACCGGCTTGCGTACGGTGGGGTCGGCGACGGTGGTGTGCCTGCGGGGGGCGGGGCCGGTGGAACTTCCGGTGAGCCGGCGCCAGGTGCGTGAACTCAAACAGCGGTTGGTGCACGGCCCCCATCCGGTGCCGGAGCGGTGATGATCGGCCCGCCACCGAAACCGCCCCGCCGGCGGGTGGTACTCGCCGAACGCCGGGGTGCGCGGCGGATCCGGACCCGGGTGGAGGTGGCCGAGCAGACCGAGATCGGGGCGGCGCTGATCGGCGGGCTGGTCCGCGCGCAGCTCGGCCTGGCGCTGAGTTGCGGGCTGGCGATCGTCCTGGTTCTGGCGGCGCTGCCGTTGCTCTTCGGAGTGACCGCGGTGGCCGAGACGGTCGTATTCGGGATCCGGCTGCCGTGGCTGGTTCTGGGCGGGGCCGCCTATCCGCTGCTGTGGCTCACCGGCCGGGTCTATCTACGGCTGTCCGAGCGCAACGAGAACGATTTCCTCGAGCTCACCGGTGACTGAGATACGAGCGGCAGGCGCGTCCGGCGCCGCGTGGCGGATCCGCGGAGACCGGCGGTGAGCGCGTCCGGGCTCACTGTGGGCGCGCTGCTCGCGGCGGCGGTCGCGACAGTGACGCTGGGCGTGTACGGGGTGCGCTGGGCGCGCACGACCTCCGACTTCCTGGTGGCCTCGCGCAGTGTGGGACCCCGCTGGAACGCGGCCGCGGTCTCCGGTGAATATCTCTCGGCCGCCTCGTTTCTCGGGGTCGCCGGGCTGATCGCGAAATACGGCGCCGACGCGCTGTGGTACCCGGTGGGCTTCACCGCCGGTTATCTGGCGCTACTGCTGTTCGTGGCCGCGCCGCTGCGCCGGTCGGGGGCCTACACCGTGCCGGATTTCGCCGAATTCCGCCTCGGGTCGCCGCGCCTGCGCCGGCTCGCCGCCGTGGTGGTGGTGCTGGTGTGCGCGGTGTATGTGATCCCGCAGTTGCAGGGCGCGGGGTTGACCCTGCGCATTCTGCTGGGCGTGCCGGGCTGGGTGGGTGCGGTGGCGGTGGCGGTGATCGTGGTGGCGAACGTGGTGGGTGGCGGGATGCGCTCGATCACCCTGGTTCAGGCGTTCCAGTACTGGCTGAAACTGAGCGCGGTGGCGCTGCCCGCCCTGGTGTTGCTCGTTCATTTCTTCGGCGGTGGACACCCCGGCGCGGACCGGGAACTCGGCGCGGCGGCACCGCCGACGGTGAGCGAACGCACCACGGTGGAGGTGACCACACCCGTGGTGGTGCGGCTGGCGGAAGCGCAGCATGTCTCGGTGCACGGTGTCCTCGACGGCGAGATGGTGGACGGGCCGGTGCTGCTGAGTGCCGGTAACCACGAATTGGCTCCCGAGACCCGGCTGGTGCTCGAACCGGGAGCCGCGGTGCCGGTGGTGGCGGGGGCACCGGCCGACGGCGCCCACTGGTTGCGCCCGGGTAACGGTTTCGCCGGGCCGCATCCGCGGTACCAGGTGTACTCGCTGATGATCGCGACCTTTCTGGGCACCATGGGGCTACCGCACGTGCTCGTCCGCTTCTACACCAACCGCGACGGTCGCGCGGCTCGGGCCACCGCGCTCACGGTGATCGCACTGGTCGGGGTGTTCTACCTGTTCCCGGTGTTGCTCGGGGTTTTCGCCCGGCTGTACGTACCGCAACTGCTGATCACCGGAACCTCGGACGCGGCGGTGCTGCTGCTGCCGTCCTCGGCGCTGGCCGGCCTGCCGGGACAGCTGCTGGCGGCGCTCGTGGCGGCGGGGGCGATGGCCGCTTTCCTGTCCACCTCCTCGGGGCTGGTGGTGAGTATCGCGGGTGTGCTGAGTACCGATGTGCTGCGGGGACGGATCCGGGATTTCCGGGTGGCGGCGTTGGTGGCGGGCGCGGTGCCGCTGGTGGTGTCGGTGAGTGTGGCCACCCTGGATCTCTCCCGCACCGTGGGCCTGGCGTTCTCCCTCGCCGCCGCCACGCTGTGCCCGCTGCTGGTGTTGGGGATCTGGTGGCATGGTCTCACCGCGGCGGGGGCGGCGGCGGGCCTGGTGACCGGTGGGCTGGTCGCGGGGGCGGCGACGGTGGTGTCGGTGCTCGGCGGTGTCGCCGAGGAGTGGGCCGATGGTTGGCCCGCCGCGTTGCTCGGGTATCCGGCGGCGGTCGCGGTGCCGCTGGCCTTCGGGGCGATGGTGCTGGTCAGCCGGTTCACCGCGCGTCCGGCCGGGGTGGGGCAGGCGTTCGTCCGGATGCACGCGCCGGAACGGCTCGGGATGGGAGCCGATCGGACGCCCGGCTCCCGGCCGGAGTGATCTCGCCGGACCGCTCGTCGCGGCACAGTGACCGTTCACCGCACCGTCGCATCCCTTCGGCGAGTGACCGCTGTCACACCTATCGAGGCCGCGGTGTCCTTGGCTAACTTCAGGACGGGTAACGCACGTCACAGCGCAAGGAACACGGCATGACCGATACAGATTTCGACAAAGGCGGCGGCCGGGCCACTCCGGCCGCCGATTTCGTCGCCGCGCAGGCAAGTCCGGAGTTCCAGGAACTCCGTAACAGGTTGCGCCGCTTCATTTTCCCCATGGCCGCGCTGTTCCTGCTCTGGTACCTCGGCTATGTGCTGCTCGGTGCCTACGCACACGATTTCATGGCAACCCGGGTTTTCGGTGACATCAATATCGGGCTGCTGCTCGGGCTGGGACAGTTCGCCTCGACCTTCCTGATCACCGGTCTCTACGTCCGATTCGCCAATCGGGAACTGGATCCCCGGGCCGCCGCGCTGCGCGCCGAACTGGAAGGAAATGAGTCGTGACCATGCTGTACGCCGCCGGCACAACGGTCGGCAACCCGGCCGCGAATATCGCTATCTTCGCGCTGTTCGTCGTGGTCACGATGGGTGTGGTGTTCTGGGCGGGCCGCAACACTCGCGGCGCCGCGGACTATTTCACCGGCGGGCGCGGGTTCACCGGCCCGCAGAACGGTATCGCCATCGCCGGCGATTATCTGTCCGCGGCGAGCTTTTTGGGTATCGCGGGAGCCATCGCGGTCTACGGCTACGACGGGTTCCTCTACTCGATCGGCTTCCTGGTGGCCTGGCTGGTGGCATTGCTGCTGGTAGCCGAAATGCTGCGTAATACCGGCAAGTTCACCATGGCCGATGTGCTGAGCTTCCGGTTGCGGCAGCGGCCGGTCCGCACCGCCGCCGCGATCAGTACCCTGGCGGTTTCGCTGTTCTATCTGCTCGCGCAGATGGCGGGTGCCGGGGGTCTGGTGGCGCTGCTGCTGGATGTGTCCAGCAGAACCGGACAGGCCGTGGTGATCGCCGTGGTCGGGGTGCTGATGATCGTGTACGTACTGGTCGGTGGGATGAAGGGCACCACATGGGTGCAGATCATCAAGGCGGTGCTGCTGATCGCCGGCGCCGCGGTGATGACCGTCATGGTGCTGGCGAAGTTCGGCTTCGATGCTTCGGCGATCCTGAGCGGTGCCCAGAGCGCTGTTTCCGGCTCCGGTGACGCGAAAGTGGCCGCGCGCGATGTGCTCGCACCCGGCGCCCAGTACGGCGGCAGCGAGATGTCGAAGCTCAACTTCGTCTCGCTCGGCCTGGCGCTGGTACTGGGCACCGCGGGCCTGCCGCATGTGCTGATGCGCTTCTACACGGTGCCGACCGCCAAGGAAGCGCGGCGCTCGGTGGTCTGGGCGATCGTGTTGATCGGTGCCTTCTACCTGTTCACCCTGGTACTCGGCTACGGTGCGGCGGCGATCGTCGGCCCGGACCGGATCCTCGGCGCGGCCGGCGGGCAGAATTCGGCGGCACCGCTGCTGGCCTTCGAACTCGGTGGAGTGATCCTGCTCGGCGTCATCTCGGCGGTGGCGTTCGCGACCATCCTCGCCGTGGTGGCGGGGTTGACCATCACCGCTTCGGCCTCGTTCGCGCACGATATCTATGCCAATGTCATCCGCCGCGGCGCGGTGGACGACAACACCCAGGTCCGGGTTTCACGGATCACCGCCGTGGTGATCGGTGTCCTGGCGATCGGGCTGGGCATCCTGGCCAACGGCCAGAACATCGCTTTCCTGGTGGCACTGGCCTTCGCGGTCGCCGCTTCGGCGAATCTGCCGACCATCCTGTACTCGCTGTTCTGGCGGCGGTTCAACACCAGGGGGGCCCTGTTCAGCATGTACGGCGGTCTGCTGTCCACCATCGTGCTGATCGTGTTCTCCCCGGCGGTCTCGGGTTCGGCGTCGGCCATGCTGCCCGATCTGGACTTCGCCTGGTTCCCGCTGTCGAATCCCGGAATCGTTTCCATCCCCTTGGCATTCGTCCTCGGCGTGGTGGGTACCTATCTCGGTGACAAGGACGGTGAGGATCCGGCCAAGACCGCGGAAATGGAGGTCCGGGCACTGACCGGGGTCGGCGCGGAAAAGGCCGTCGCGCACTGAATCCGGGTCGCACGATCCGGTGCCGGCCGGTCCCCGCTCTGTGAGGGTGAGCGGGGCCCGGCCGTTTCCCGTTACGGCCGGATACCGGCCCGGAATTTGGGGACGCGCATACTCACCTTCGTACCGGCGCCCGGCGCGGTATCCACCACCAGCCCGTAATCGTTGCCGAACGCGGCCCGTAACCGGTCGTCCACATTGGCCAGCCCGATATGCGGGGCCTCCCCGCTCGCCCCGCTGCCGGCGGCGTCCAGCGAGCCCGAGCTCAGCAGGTCGGGATCCATTCCGGCGCCGTCGTCCTCGACACTGATCACGCAGTCGGTCCCGCTGTCCATCGCTTCGATGGTCACCGTGCCACCCCCGGGGACACCCGCCAGCCCGTGCCGGACGGCGTTCTCCACAAGGGGTTGCAAAGCCAGGAACGGCAGGGTCACCCCGAGCACCTCGGGAGCTATCCGCAACCGCACCTGCAACGCCGATCCGAACCGGGCGCGCTCGAGTTCCAGATAGCGCTCGATATTGCTGAGTTCGTCGGCCAGTACCGTGTACTCCCCGGCGGCCCGGAAGGAATACCGGGTGAAATCGGCGAAATCCAGGATGAGTTCACGCGCCCGGTCGGGATCGGTGCGGACGAACGAGGCGATGGTGTTGAGCGCGTTGTAGATGAAATGCGGGCTGATCTGGGCGCGTAACGCCCGCACCTCGGCGCGGTCCAGCCGTGCCCGCGAGGCGTCGAGCTCGGCCAGTTCCAATTGCCCGCAGGCATAGCGCGCGACCTCGGCCAGCGCGCCGAGGGTTCCCGGGCCGGGCTGCCCGCCGGTGACCATACCGAGCGCACCGGGCACGGCACCGCTGTCGGCCAGCAGCGGCCGGACGACCAGGGTGCGTCCCGGATGGTCGGCCTCGGGTACGTGGACCAGCACCGCCCGTTCCTCCGCGACGGCCCGCCGGGCCGCGGCACCGAACTCGGGCATCAGGCCTCGGTGCGTCCCGTCCCAGGCCAGGATTTCGCCGTCGGCATCGGCCACCCCGATCCCCTCGGCCCCGATGAGGGTCCGCAGATGCGGAGCGGCGTCCAGTGCCGATTCGCGGGTCAGTCCCCGGCGCAGCGAGCGGGCCGCGAGCGAGGCGGTGTGCAGGGCCGCGTGGACCGCGCGTTCCGCCGGGGTGGTGACCATCCGGCGCGTCCGTGCCCAGATCAGCAGCGCGCCGGCGATCAGTACGGCCGCGGCGCAGACGGCCAGGACGGACGCTGTCATCGCATACCCCTGTCCCGGTCCGGTGCGGACCTTCTCGCCGGCCTGGGCCGGTCATCGTCTCACGCTCCCCGCGGCAACCGCCATTGCCGCGGGAAACCTTCTCCGGAGACGATGACCGGCCCACGCCGGCGAGCCGGTGCGGTAACCGGGACGCGGGCCGTCTATCGGGTGGGCCGTACGGTCCTCCCGCCGCGTGGGCCGGGGACGGGGCCTGGATCCACTTCGCGAGTGCCGGTGATCACCCCTGATACTTCGCCACGGTGAACTCCACGGCACCCGGTTCGGGGAGATGGGCCGCGCCCACCGTGACGGTCGCGGTGAACCGCCCGATACCGGGCCGGAACAGAGCCGAGCGTCCGTCGTTGATCCAGTGCCCGGGTCCGTTCGCGGTCCTGGTGACCGAGCCGGTTTCCCCGGTGTCGAGATTGCGCCAGTTCAGGGTGACCGGCAGGCTGCACGGGCCGATTCCGAACATGATGGTCGATACCGTGAACGCGGCGTGTTCCGGATATCCGGGACCGGTGACCGAGGTGTCGACCTGCGCGAGGCAGGCGCCCTCGGTCAAGGAGTAGACGGTTCCGAACGAGCCGTCCTCCGCCGCGGCGGGTGCCGCGGTGGCCGTCAGGGTCCCCACCGCCAGCGCTGCCGCGGCCGGCAGAGCGAGCGCCATCGTACGTGCTGTCATCGTTCACCTCGCTGGGTCGATCGTGCACCGGTGTGGTCGTGGGAGGGGTGGTCGGAGGGATACATCCGGGTACGTGACGCGGCCCGACCCTACCAGCGACCGGCTCCGGCCGGGGGCCGAATCGCGCTGCGACGGCAGGTACCGGCGACGACACGCCGGGTCCGGCGGGCGCGCCGATCCGGCGCCGTGGCTGTCGGCCGGGGCGCATAAACTCACTACACCAGCCTTCGCCGAGCCATTGGGAGGAAGGACAGATCTTGGCCGCCTCGTCCGGATTCGTTCATCTGCACAACCACACCGAGTACTCGATGCTCGATGGGGCCGCCAAGATCTCGCCGCTGTTCGCCGAAGCCGAACGTCTCGGTATGACCGCCGTGGGTATGACCGACCACGGCAATATGTACGGCGCGGCCGAGTTCTTCCATTCGGCGAAGAAGGCCGGGATCAAGCCGATCATCGGTATCGAGGCCTATATCGCGCCCGGCTCCCGCTTCGACACCAAACGGGTCCTGTGGGGTGATCCCAGCCAGAAGAGCGACGATGTCTCCGGCTCCGGTGCCTACACCCATATGACCATGGTCGCCGAGAACGCGACCGGCCTGCGCAACCTGTTCAAACTGTCCTCGCTGGCGAGTATCGAAGGCCAGCTCGGCAAATGGGCGCGGATGGACGAGGAACTCATCGCCGCGCACGCCGAGGGCATCATCGCCACCACCGGTTGCCCCTCGGGGGAGGTGCAGACCCGGCTGCGGCTCGGGCACGAACGCGAGGCACTCGAGGCCGCCGCCAAATGGCAGGAGATCTTCGGCCGCGACAACTTCTTCCTCGAGGTGATGGACCACGGTCTGTCCATCGAGAAACGGGTCCGCCAGGGCCTGCTCGAGGTCGGTCGCGCGCTCGATATCCCACCGCTGGCCACCAACGACTGCCACTACGTCACCAAGGAGCAGGCGAGCAACCACGAGGCGCTGCTGTGTGTGCAGACCGGTAAAACCCTTTCCGACCCCACCCGGTTCAAATTCGACGGCGACGGCTACTACCTGAAGTCCGCCGCGGAGATGCGGGCGCTCTGGGACGACGAGGTGCCCGGTGCCTGCGACAACACCGTCTGGATCGGGGAGCGGGTCCAGTCCTACGCCGAGGTCTGGGAGCATCGCGACCGGATGCCGGTCTTCCCGGTTCCCGAGGGGGAGGATCAGGCCGGCTGGCTGCGCAAGGAAGTACACCGCGGGCTGGAGCGCCGGTTCCCCGGCGGGGTACCACGCGAGTACATCGAACGCGCCGAATACGAACTCGGCGTGATCATCGAAATGGGTTTCCCCGCCTATTTCCTCGTGGTCGGTGACCTGATCAATCACGCTCGGGAGGTCGGTATCCGGGTGGGTCCGGGCCGCGGCTCGGCGGCCGGCTCGCTGGTCGCCTACGCCATGGGGATCACCAATATCGACCCCATCCCGCACGGGCTGCTGTTCGAGCGCTTCCTCAACCCCGAACGCGTATCGATGCCCGATATCGATATCGACTTCGACGATCGCCGCCGCGGTGAGATGGTCCGCTACGCGACCGAGCGCTGGGGTAGCGACCGGGTCGCCCAGGTCATCACCTTCGGCACCATCAAGACCAAGGCCGCCATCAAGGACTCGGCGCGGGTCCAGTTCGGGCAGCCCGGTTTCGCCATCGCCGACCAGATCTCCAAGGCGCTGCCCCCGCCGATCATGGCGAAGGATATTCCGCTGGCCGGGATCATGGATCCCGAGCACGAGCGGTACAAGGAAGCCGCCGAGGTCCGCGAGCTCATCGGTAACAATCCCGATGTCGCGAAGATCTACGAGACCGCGCGCGGTCTCGAGGGCCTGATCCGTAACGCCGGTGTGCACGCCTGCGCGGTCATCATGTCCTCCGAACCGCTCATGGACGCGATCCCGCTGTGGAAGCGGGCGCAGGACGGCGCGATCATCACCGGCTGGGACTACCCGTCGTGTGAGGCCATCGGCCTGCTGAAGATGGATTTCCTGGGTCTGCGCAACCTGACCGTGATCGGTGACGCGCTGGACAACATCAAATCCAATCGCGGTATCGACCTCGATATGGACAATCTGCCGCTGGACGACCCCGCCACCTATGAGCTGCTCTCCCGCGGCGATACCCTCGGCGTGTTCCAGCTCGACGGTAGCGCCATGCGCGATCTGCTGCGCCGGATGCAGCCCACCGGTTTCGAGGATATCGTCGCCGTGCTCGCGCTCTACCGTCCCGGCCCGATGGGCATGAACGCGCACAACGACTACGCCGACCGCAAGAACGGCCGGCAAGAGGTCAAACCGATCCACCCCGAGCTGGAAGAACCCCTGAAAGACATCCTGGCCGATACGTTCGGCCTGATCGTCTACCAGGAACAGATCATGCAGATCGCGCAGAAGGTCGCCGGCTATTCGCTCGGCCGAGCCGATATCCTGCGCCGCGCCATGGGTAAGAAGAAAGCCGAGGTTCTCGAGGCGGAATTCGAGGGTTTCGAGGCCGGTATGCAGTCCAACGGCTTCTCCAAACCCGCTATCAAGGCTCTGTGGGACACCATTCTCCCGTTCGCCGGTTACGCGTTCAACAAATCGCATGCCGCCGGCTACGGCCTGGTCTCCTTCTGGACCGCCTATCTCAAGGCCAACTATCCCGCCGAATACATGGCGGGTCTGCTCACCTCCGTCGGTGACGACAAGGACAAGGCCGCGGTGTATCTGTCGGATTGCCGCAAACTCGGCATCACCGTGCTCCCGCCCGATGTCAACGAATCGGAGACGAACTTCGCTTCGGTCGGCGCCGATATCCGTTTCGGCCTGGGCGCGGTGCGCAATGTCGGGGCGAATGTGGTCGCCTCGATCATCAATGCCCGTAAGGAGAAATCGAAGTTCACCGATTTCTCCGATTATCTGAACAAGATCGATACGGTGGCCTGCACCAAGAAGGTCACCGAATCGCTCATCAAGGCCGGGGCGTTCGATTCGCTCGGGCATCCCCGCAAGGGCCTCATGCTGGTGCACTCCGACGCCATCGACGCGGTCATGTCCACCAAGAAGGCCGAGGCGATCGGTCAGTTCGATCTGTTCGGCGGAATGGACGACGAAGGCGGCGAATCGGTGGCCTCGGTCTTCGATGTGAAGGTCCCCGACGAGGAGTGGGATTCCAAACACCGCCTCGCCCTGGAACGGGAGATGCTGGGCCTGTACGTTTCCGGCCATCCCCTCAACGGGATCGATCACGTGCTGGCCGCCGCCGCCGACACCCAGATCCCCCAGATCCTGGAGGGCGGGATCAAAGACGGTACCCAGGTGACCGTCGGCGGTATCCTGGCCTCGGTCAACCGCCGGATCAACAAGAACGGTCTGGCCTGGGCATCGTGCCAGCTCGAAGATCTCACCGGTGGTATCGAGGTACTGTTCTTCCCACAGGCCTATTCCGTCTACGGTATGGACGTGGTGGAGGACGCCGTGGTGCTGGTGAAGGCCCGGGTCTCCATGCGCGACGACCGTATCTCGCTGATCGCCAACGATCTGGCCGTGCCCGACCTCTCCGCGATCGGGGTGGCCAAACCGCTGTCGGTGACCATCTCCACCCGGATGTGCACACCCGACAAGATCAGCGAACTCAAGCGGGTGCTCTCCCGGCATCCGGGGACCTCGGACGTGCACGTACGGCATGTGGGCGCGCGGGAGAAAACCACCCTGCTGAAACTGGACAGCAGTTTGCGGGTCGAACCGTCGTCGGCGCTCATGGGCGATCTGAAGGCCCTACTCGGTCCCGGCTGCCTGGCGAGCTGAGCGCCGCGACCGGGCCGGGTGGCCGGTTCACGGATTGACGGCCACCCCGAGCGACTGGGTATCGAAGAAGGCGGGGCCCGGCCCTCGGAGGACCTCGATATCGCGGATGCCGAAGCCCGCCGACTGGATGAGCCCCCGGATATTGCGATCGAGGTGGCACCCGCCCGCGAGCCGCTGCTGGAGCGGGTCCAGCCGGTGCTGCCAGCGCTGGACTCTCGGGTCCGGTGCCAGCCCGTGCTCGACGAAGTGGAAGGTCCCGCCCGGTATCAGCACCCGCCGCACCTCGGCGAGAGCCGCGTCGATATCGGGGATGGTGCACAGGGTCCAGGTCGACAGGGCGGTATCGAAACTGTCGTCCGGGAAGGGCAGTGCCTGCCCGTCCAGCGCGGCCCGGGTCACGGGTACCCGGGCGGCGGCCACGCGCTCGGCGGCGAGCTTCCAGCCGAGGTCCGCGGGTTCGACCGCGCTCACCGCGGTGATACCGGCCGGGTAGAAGGGCACGTTCAGGCCGGAACCGAAACCGAGCTCGAGCACCCGGCCCGACAAGCCGGAGCACACTCGCTCCCGGAGCGGTTCGTTGGATTTCATCCCGCACGCCGTATTCACGATGCGCGGAACGATATGGTCGCGGTAGTAACCCACGTCTCCCACTCTGGCACCGCCGACCGGCGAAGGCCATAGGGAATCACCCCGATCCGCTATCCCGGGGCCCGAGAGGCAGGGAGGCCGTCCATGCCCATCGGATTCCGGCAGCGCGAATCCTTCGGGCCGCTGAAATCGAATTTCACCCAGTCGGGTCTGTCCTCGTGGAGTATCGAGATCGGCCCGTGGTCGTGGAACTCCCGTACCATGAAGAACAGTGTCGACCTGCCCGGTCCGCTGAGCTGGCGTCAACGCTGACGGCCACCGGTCCCGGTTCCGGACGAGGCCGCGGTCCGGTCACCACCGTGCCCCTGCCGCCCCGCCCGGTGGGTGCGCCCGCCTACAGCACCTGATCGAGAAACCGTCGCAGCCGCGGCGTTTCGGCATTGTCGAAAAGCGCCTCGGGGCTACCCGATTCCACCACCACACCGGCGTCCATGAACACCACGTGATCGGAAACGCTGCGCGCGAAGCCCATCTCGTGGGTGACCACGATCATCGACATACCGCCGCCGGCGAGATCCGACATCAACGACAGCACGCCCTTGACCAGTTCCGGATCCAGTGCCGAGGTGGCCTCGTCGAAGAACATGATGTCCGGTTTCATGGCCAGGGCCCGGGCGATCGCCACCCGCTGCTGCTGGCCGCCGGAGAGATTGGCGGGCCGGGAGTCGGCTTTTCCGGCGAGGCCGACCACCTCGAGCTGTTCCAGGGCCAGCGCGCGCGACTCCTCCTTGGACAGTCCACGCAGCTTGCGCGGCCCCAGCGCGATGTTCTCGGCCACCGTGCGGTGCGGGAAGAGATTGAACTGCTGGAAAACCATACCGATGCGCTGGCGCAGCCGGTCGGGGTTCTCCTGCAGTACGGATTTCCCGTCGAGCAGGATATCCCCGGCGTCCGGTTCGTGGAGCCGGTTCAGCACCCGCAGCAGGGTGGACTTCCCGGAACCGGAGGGACCGATCACCGTGGTGGTGCGCCCCGCGTCCACATGGATATCCACTCCCCGCAGCACCGGGTTACCACCCAGCCGCAGCCGCAGCCCGGTACCGGTCAGTGACGCGCTCATGGATTACCCCCGGCCTTCCGTGATCGTGGCCTGCTCGACCGGGTCGATCGGCTGATCGGGCCGGCCGGTACGCATGCGGTGGTCGATGTAGTTCACCAGATGGGTGAGCGGAATGGTCAGCAGCAGATAGACCAGACCCGCCGCGACGAGCGGGGAAAGGTTACCGGTCTGCGCGTTGAGGTCGCGGCCCACCGCGAACAGTTCCCGCTGGGTGGCGAGCAGGCCGAGGAAGTAGATCAGCGACGAGTCCTTGATCAAAGCGATGAACTGGTTCATCAGCGCGGGCAGAACCCGGCGCACACCCTGCGGGATCACCACCAGCGTCATCGCCTGGCGGTAGCCGAAGCCGATCGCGCGCGCCGCCTCCAACTGGCCGGGTTCCACCGATTGGATACCCGAGCGGAAGATCTCACCGATATAGGCCGAGGCGAGCAGCGCCAGCGCCACGGCGCCGAGCCAGTACGGATTGTTGCCGGTGATCTCGCCGACCACCGGACCGATACCGAGACCGATGAGCAGGATGATGACGACCGCGGGCAGGCCCCGGAAGATATCGGTGTAGATCCGGGCCGGCCAGCGTAACCAGCGCGTACGAGAGATTCCGGCTACCGCGAGCAGCATGCCGATGGCGGTGCCCAGCGCACCGGAGACCACGGCCAGGATCAGAGTGTTGGGCAGGCCGGTCTTGATCAGGTCCGGCAGAGCCCGACGGTACAGCTGCCAGTCGAAGAAGGTGTCGCGCAGTTGCTCCAGCGTGGATTTCGGCGCCTGCCGGGTCGGTTCCCGCGGTGCGTCCTCGGCGGCGAGCGCGGCGAAATCGGGGAGTTGCGGGGCAGGTGCGGCCTTCGATCCGGGTTTCCAGCCGGGTGGTAGTTCCCGCGGCACCCACTCGCTGTAGAGCCGGGCGTAGGTGCCGTCGGCGATCACCGCGTCCAGCCCGGCGTTGAGCGCATCGATGAGCGGTTGATTGTCCTCGGCGACCGCCCAGGCGACGGAATTGTCCAGGCTGAAGGAGTTCTCCACCACCGAGGTGGCGTCGCCGGGCGCGATCGCTCCCTCGGCCTGCGCGGAGGGAGCGACCCAGGCATCGACCTGCCCGGTCTTCACATTCGCGTAGGCGGTGTTGTAGTCGGGGAATTTCACCGGGTCCAGGCCCAGTTCCCGGACCACGTATTCGTCCTGGACGGTGCCCTGTACGACCGCGATCCGGGAGCCGGGCCCCAGATCGGCGAATCCGCGTACCGGGCTGCCGTCCTTCACGACCAGCGAGAAGTAGCCGAAATCGTAGCCGTTGGTGAAGCCGACCAGCTCCCGGCGGGCGTCGGTGGTGGTGATGTTGGAGGATCCGACATCGAAGCGCGCACCCGCGACCTGCGCCAGCAACCCGGCGAATTCGGTCCCGGAGAATTCGACGCGCAGACCGATCTTCGCGGCCACCGCCCGCAGCAGCTCGTTGTCGAAGCCGGTGAAGGTACCGGCCGAATCGACACAGATACTGGGCGGGGCGTCCGAGAGCGTGCCCACGCTGAGCACACCGGGCCGGATCAGGCCCAGGCGGGAGATATCCACCGATTCCGGCGCGGGCGCCGAGGCCGTGGTGAAGCGGTCCTCGGTGTCCGCATCCGGGGCGCGCAGGTTCTCCGGCGCGGCGGCGGCGGCTTCCGGGCCGGGTGGCGCGCACAGATCACGCGCGGGTGCGCCGTCACCGCCCCCACCGCAGGCCGTCGCCAGCAGGGCGATGGCGAACAGTATCGCGGCGAGCAGCGCACGAGAGCGCGGAGCGGGCAGAGCAGGCATGATCGCCCACCCTAATCCCCGCCCGGGCCGGGGGCGGGACGCCGGGTCGGGCCGGTGCGGTCCGTACCGCCGGCTCGTTCCCGGTGGCCGGCGGGCCACCGCGGGGTCCACCGCCCGAGTTCCGTTCGCCGGTTGCCGGATTCGGCTCGGACGGCGAGATCACCGGCCTTCGAAGAACGCGCGCGGTACGTCGACGAACATCGTATCGATCTGTTTCTGCTCGATTCCGCGGTCGAGGACATAGGGGATGACGTCGTCGAACAGATGTGTGTAGTGCCACTGTGGCAGTACGGCCGCCTGCATGGCCGGTTCCATCCAGTCCATATAGCAGCTGGAGTCCTGGGAGAGCACCATACGCTCGGCGTATCCGCGGCGCACCATCTCGATGAGTGTATCGGCGCGTGCCTCGAAGGTGGTGTCGAGATTTATCCCGAACCGGTCCATACCCAGGACGAATCCGGCGTCCGCGAGGGTGGTCAGGTAGTCGATATCGGTGGTGTCGCCGCTGTGCCCCAGTACGATCCGCCGTGGGTCGACCCCCTCCTCGGCGCACATGACGCGCTTGACCTCGAATCCCGATCCGGAATCGGGATGGGTGTGCACGGTGATCGGGACCCCGGTTTCGTGGTGTGCCCGGGCGACCGCGCGCATCACCCGTTCGACGCCGGGCGTCAGGCCCTGGGCGTCGATGGCGCATTTCAGCATGCCCGCTTTCACCCGGGTACCGGCGATACCGTCGCGGATATCGCTGATGAACATATCGACCAGGGGATCGGGGACATGCGTGCCGAGCAGCGGATCCAGCGCCGGACCCCGGTACCGGAAGAAGAACGGCACGTCGTCGTAGGTGTAGAGGCCGGTCGCGACGACCAGCTGTAGTGGAATGCGCTCGGCGATCTGGGCGATCCGGGGGATGTAGCGGCCGAGGCCCACCACCGTCGGGTCCACGATGGTGCGCACTCCCGCCTCGTAGGCGGCGGTCAACTGGCGTACGGCATCGTCCACCCGCTCCCGCTCCGATCCCCATTCGGCCGAATAGTTCTGCTGTACATCGGAGCTGAGCACGAAGATGTGCTCGTGCATGAGGGTGACGCCGAGGGCGGCGGTGTCGACGGCACCGCGGACGGTTTGGATCGAAGGCACAGCGAACAACTCCTGAGGCGGGCGGGATGGGGTGCGGGGGCGCGTCCCGTGAACGGGGGATCCGGACCGCGGGGGATACCGGTCTACGGCGCGGGGCGACGGTTCGTCCGGTACTGATCACCCAGGGGCGCGGTTCGCGGAACAACGGAACCATACGGCGGATATGGTCGGGCACACCATATTCCGGCGGCATGAAAGGTTCTCCGGTATTTGTGCTCGCGGCACTATTCCGGTGCCTGCCGCGCCGTGCCTATAGGCGTGATGTCCGAATGATGTGGATTCAGCGAGATGCCGTCCCCGGGCGCAGGACCGCCGCACCGAGCCGGTGTGTGGCCTGTAGGGCCAGCCGCAGATGCAGATCCGCGTCGTGGCCCGTGCGTCGCGCACCGATCAGGTTCAGTGCCTGCCGGACGCGGTACTGCACGGTATTGCGATGGACGGCCAGTTCCTGGGCGGCCGCGGCATAGCTGTGGTTGAGGGCCAGGAAGACACGCAGGGTTTCGCGCAGCCACAGATTGCGCTGATTGTCCACCGCCAGCTCGCCGAGTTGATCGGCGACGAACTCGCGCAGCGTATCGATATCGGCCGCCATCAGCGCCGTGGCCGCCATATCGGCATAGGAGAGCACCCGCTCGCCGCCGGGACCGGCGAGCAGGGCCAGCCGGCGGACCCGGGCGGCCTGCCCGGCGGCCTGCCGGAACCCGGCGAGTCCGGCCGCGCAGCCGCTGACCGCCACTCGTACCGGCAGCCCGCGTTCGGTCAGGACGTCTTCGATGGCGGCGGCGTCGACAACTGTCGCGCGGGGGACCGAGAACCACAACCGGGCCTCGTGCTCGTCCATCGGAACCAGGAGTGTTCCGTGGACCCGCCCGAACAGGCCCAGCAGGGCCAGCCGGAGCTGATCGAGGACATCCGCCGCGGTGGCGGACCCCACCTGCGGATCGGTCCACGCGGTCACCGCGAGGTGGTGCCCGGTCAGCGGGTACTGCAGGGCCTGCTCCGCTTCACCGGTATCCACGGCCGAACCGTCGAGCAACCGGCTCACCCAGCGCTGCCGCAAACCGCCGCGGCTGCCGATCCACCGCTCGTGTTCCTGTTCGTAGGCCACGGTGACCTGCTCGCAGACCTGGTCGATATAGAGCGAGGTGCGGTTGACGATGCGCGCGATCACCGCGGCGGCATCCGCGCCGCCGGCTTCGGTCGCGTAGCGCATGGCGACGTCGAGGAATCCCGCCAGTCCCACCCGGTACGCGCGGACCAGGGCGGAAGCCGGCACATCGTTGCGGGCCAGGGCGCGAGCATAACCGACCGCGTGGTCCGGAGCGCGTATCTCGTCCGCGCTCGCCCCGTTCGCCAGGAATTCGAGCGCAGCCGTGAGATTGTCGTTGGTCCCGGCCTCCATCAATTCCTGCAGCCGGGCATCCTGGCCCAGATTCTGCACCCGGGTGCGGATCTCGACCGAGAGATATCCGATGAACTGGTCGCGTTCCTCCCGCATCCGCTGTGCGACCTGCTCGATCACACCGTCGATGTCACTACCACCCGATTTCCGCTCCACCCTGTCATGATCGCGCGACACCGCGCGGGCTGTCGCATCACCTCCGTTCGCACCACCCCGCGACGGATATGGGGATAGAGTCGGCGGGCAGGCGGGGAGGCCGGTGTAGCGGATCCCGCGCGGCGGGTGTTGGTGCAGGATCGACCCGGTACAGGACGGTGTCATGAAAATCGCCGTCGGCGCGCCCGGCTGGTACGACGCGTGTACCCCGGATGAGCGTGCCACCACGGTGGCCCTGGCCGTGTCCCGATGGAAATGGTCCGTGGTGTGGTCGGGGCTGGCCGTGGCCGGAGTGTTTCTCACCCTGTTCGTGCTCGTGGGCGAGTTCCTGCCCTTGGCCTGGCCGGCCGATACCGCGCCGCGCGGTGCGCTGCTCGTCGCGTTGTGTTCCCTGCTGCTCGATCTGGCCGTCCTGCTGCCGAACGCGGTGGCCTGGTTCCGGGTCGGGCAGGTGTTCTCCGGGAACGCGCCGGAGGCGGTGGTACGGCCCTTCCGCCGGCTGCGCTGGGTGCCGACCTCGCTGGTGTCGCTGTTCGGCACGGTGGCCATGGCGACGGCCGGTATCCACCCGCTGGCGCGCTACGGCGCGGCGGGAGTCCGGGGTTTGTCCTTCGATGCGTGGCTGACCGCCGGTATCGCGGTGCTGTGCGTGATGTGCGGTCTGTCCACCCTGTGGCTGAAAGTGATCCTGCGACCGGTGCGGACCGGCCGGTAGCCGGCCGGTCCGGAATCCTGCCGTGCCGTTCAGTTGAGCGGGCTGCGCCGCTCCAGCAGGACGGCGTCGCGCCAGTGGCCTTCGAACCGGCCGATCCGTTCCCGGATACCGACCGTGCGGAACCCGGCCGCGTGATGGAGCGAAACGCCGACGCGGTCCTCGGGGAACACGGTGGTCTGCAGGGTGCGCAGCCCGGCTTCCTCCGCGGCCACGACCTGCTGCCGGAGCAGGGCGGTGCCCACACCGCGACCTTCGAGATCGTCGGCCACCATAACGCAGCTGTCGGCGACGTCCCGGTAGAACTCGTGGCCCGACACCGGGGTGAGAGCGGCCCAGCCCGCGATCCGGCCCTCGATCTCGGCCACCCACCGGTGGCCGGGAAGCCACTCGCGGTCCAGGGTGCGCCGGTCGGGGGTTTCGGCGGCGACGATCGCCGGGTAGGCGGTGCCCCGCGCGGTGTAGATGGCCAGGACCGGATCCCAGTCGGCGTCGGTCATCGCCCGGACGCCCACATCGTGGGGTGGATCGTCCGGGCACGGCGGCTGCGGGGTCAGGATGCCCATCACCGCGTCCGCGGTGTGCGGGAGTTCGGTGCAGCGATGCGGGTTGACGGTGACGAGGGTGGCGGTGCCTTCTCTGTGTACGGTGACGAAACCGGCGTCGGTGAGTTTGCGGACGTGATGGGAGACGGTGGGTTGTCCGATACCGAGTGCCTCGGCGATTTCTCCGATGTGGATCCCGGCGGGACTCGTGGCGACCTGGTGCAGTAACCGGACCCTGGTCGGGTCGGCCAGGCAGGAAAACCAGCCTGCGTAGACGGTCGCATCGGCGACCGGGAGCGCGTCACCGCGCACCTGGTCCCGCACGACCGGCGGTTCCAAGGAGGTCATGGGGCCCACTATATCGAGGCGTATATACCACGAGCCGGAATTCATCGCACGGCCGGTCGCGCGGGGGTGGGTGTCCCGGACGAGCATCCGGGGATCCGCGCGGGTCGGCGCCGCCCGGCCGCGGCCGGGCGGCGTGGTGGGGCGTCGGGGCCGGCGCGGCGTCAACCGTCCCGGACGGGCATTGCCCGGAAGTATCCTGTGACCTTACTGTGTAAGGATGAGCAGCGTTGCTTGTGCCGGCACCGCCGGACCAGAATTCCGGCGGCTGACGTCCGCCTTCACCCGGGCCTACGGCGGCCGCAAGGGTGTGGGTGCGTCGTTGGCGGTGTACCGGCACGGGGAACCGATTCTCGATATCTGGACCGGCGAATCCGCCCCCGGCAGAACCTGGACACGTGAGACCGGAGCCATGGTCTTCTCCGCGACCAAGGGCATCGCCTCCACCGTTGTGCACCGCCTCGTCGACCGCGGGCTCATCGACTACGACACTCCGGTCGCCGAATACTGGCCCGCGTTCGGGTGCAACAAGAAGGACCGCATCACCGTGCGGCAGGTGCTCACACATTCCGCGGGGCTGTCCGGCGTCGGGGCGCTCGCGGCTCAGGGCGCGGAACTGCTCGATCACGAGCTCATGGCCGAACGTCTGGCCGCCGCCACTCCCGACCGTCTGCTGGGGGTGCCCGCCTACCACGCGATCACCTACGGCTGGCTGCTCGCCGGTATCACGCGGTCGGTCACGGGGATGAGTATGAAGGAACTCTTCCAGCAGGAGGTGGCGGCTCCGCTCGGTATCGAGGGTATCCATCTGGGCCGTCCGCCGGCGGGTTCACTCACCCTGGCCGCGGAAAGCTTCGGAACGGGTTTCTCCTTCGCCGGCACCCCGCGCGGGGCACGGCTGGTGACCCTGCTCCAGGCCGTTCCCGGTGCGCTCGGGGTGAGCAGCCGCTCGCTGTTCATTCCGGGCGCGGAGGCGATCGTGAGCGGGCCCCATCCGCCCGTGCTCGATTCCGAGATGCCCTCCGCCAACGGGGTGTGCACCGCCAACGGACTGGCCGCGATGTACGAGCCGCTGGCCTGCGGTGGTTTCGCCGGTGGGCGGCGGTACCTGTCGGGAGCCACCGTCCAGGCCATTCGCCGGATCGAACGCTACCGGCCGGATACCGGGCTGTTCCTCTATCTGGGACCGTTCTGGCATCTGGGCTACCACGCCATGCCGACCGTCGGTGCGCCGCGGGCCTTCGGCCATATCGGGCTGGGTGGTTCGTTCGGGTGGGCCGATCCCGACAGCGGCCTGTCGATCGGTTTCGTGCACAACCGGCTCTCGCTCGACACGCTGGCGCTGGATCAGTCCGCGTTCGCCTGGCTACTGCCGCTGGTCGTGGCGGGAGCGCGGTCGGCCCGGCGGATCGCCCGCCGGACGCCCCGCGAGGCGGCGGCCTGAACGGTCAGGTCAGGTAGCGGTAGGCGGGGGAGCCGGGTTCGAGCCGTTCGCACCGGATCGGTGTCTCCGCGATCCGGTTCAGCAGCGGGCGCAGACCGGTGCGGTCGCCCAATTCGATACCCACCAGCGCGGCACCGGTCTCCCGGTTGTTGCGCTTGACGTACTCGAACAGGGTGATGTCGTCCTCGGGACCGAGCACCTCGTCCAGGAACCGCCGCAGCGCGCCGGGTTCCTGCGGGAAGTCCACCAGGAAATAGTGTTTGAGCCCCTGGTGCACCAGAGAGCGTTCGATGACCTCGCCGTAGCGGGAGACATCGTTGTTACCGCCGGAGATCAGGCAGACAACGGTCGAACCGGGCTCCGGGGCCGCCTCCAGCAGGGCGGTGACAGCGAGTGCGCCGGCCGGTTCGGCGATGATCCCCTCGTTCTGGTAGAGGTCGAGCATCGCGGTGCACACCGCACCCTCGTCGACCCGCAGCAGCCGGAAAGCACCCGTACCGTCGGCTTCGGTGGCGGTGAGCAGCGGTAGCGATCCGTGCGATACCACTCGCCCGCCGAATCGGGAGATCGCGTCGTAGGGAACCCGGCCGATCCGGCGCACCGCGGCACCGTCCACGAACGGATCCACTTCGGGCAGGGTGACCGGCGCACCGGCCACCAGCGCCGCGGTGAGGGACGCCGCACCGGCCGGTTCGACCCCGAGGATGCCCGTCCCCGGGGCTCTTTCACGCAGGTAGGTGCCGATTCCGGCCAGGCAGCCGCCACCGCCCACCGGTACGATGACCAGGTCCGGCGGGGCGCCGAGCTGGGCCAGGATCTCCGCGGCGATGGTGCCCTGCCCCGCGGCGGTGCGGGTGTCGTCGAACGGTGGCACCATCGTGGCCCCCGTGCGCCGGACATCCTCGGCGGCGGCCGCGGCGGCGGCGTCGAATGTTTCACCGACCGCGATCAGCTTCACGAACGCCCCGCCGTGGACCCGGATGCGGTCGCGTTTCTGCTTGGGGGTCGTCGTCGGCACGTAGATCCGCCCGGAGATACCCATGGACCGGCAGGCGAACGCCACTCCCTGGGCGTGGTTACCGGCGCTGGCCGCCACCACTCCGGCCGCGCGTTCGGCCTCGCTGAGCTGTACGACGAGGTTGTAGGCGCCGCGCAGTTTGTAGGAGCGCACGACGGTGAGGTCTTCGCGTTTGAGATACACCTGCGCCCCGGTCAGCTGGGACAGGCGCGGGCACGGCTGGAGCGGCGTGGGCTCGATGATATGGGTGATGCGCTCGGCCGCGGAGTCGATCTCGTCCGCGGTCAGCGCGGGACGGGCTTCGGGCAGTTCGGTCAGCACATCGGACACCCCGACAATGCTGCCACCCGCCGCGGCCGGCGCGCGCGGCGGGTATCCTGTCCTGGGCTTTCCGCCCGATTCGGGGTGTCGGCGCGCTCAGCGCGGGGTCAGGACGAAGACCGGGATCTGCCGCTCGGTTCTGCGCTGATAGTCGGCGTAGGGCGGGTAGGCGGCCACCGCTCGTTCCCACCACACGGCCTTCTCCTCGCCGAAGACCTCGCGGGCGGTGTAATCCTTGGTGACGGGGCCGTCCTGCAGTTCCACATGGGGGTGGGCGACCACATTGTGGTACCAGACGGGGTGTTTGGGCGCGCCGCCCAGAGAGGCGACGATCGCGTACTCGCCGTCGTGCTCCACCCGCATGAGCGCGGTTTTGCGGAGCTTGCCGCTCTTGTTGCCCACGGTGGTGAGCACCACCACCGGCATACCCTGCAGGGTGGTGCCCTCGGCGCCGCCGGAATTCTCGATCTTCTCGGCCTGTTCACGGGCCCAGTCGGAGGTGGACGGGGCGTATTCTCCAGTCAATGGCATGCCCCGGGCAACGCCTCGGCACCGGCGGGTGTTCCCGGGACCCCAAAAGTTCGATGGACCGAAACCTCGTCCACGGGTACCCTGAACATATGGCCGCATCACCTTCCGTCGAGACGCGCGAGGCCGTCCGCGCCGGGTCGGTGGTCGATATCGCGGGGTCGGACTGGCCGGTGTACAAACTGGAGGCCCTGACGATCGGACTGCTGGTCTTCCTGGTCGCGGCACTGGTCCTGGGTTCGGCGCAGGCGGGTGTGCTGCTCGGCGCCGGGCTCGGTGTGCTGCTCTGGACGACGGGCCGGTGGCGCGCGGCCGGCACTCGATAGCGGTTCGCGGATTACCCTGGTCCGAGTTGAACACATGTCCACGTGGTTCCGGGCCGAGCCGTCCGGGCCCCCGAGGTAGACGCGAGCCGACTCATGACCGATCGAGTACATGCCTTCACCGACGACGCGCTGGGCGAATACGACGCGGTGGGACTCGCCGAACAGGTGCGCTCCGGTGCGGTGAGCCCGGCGGAGCTCGCCGAGGCGGCGCTGGCCCGGGCGGATTCGGTGAATCCGCGGCTGAACGCGATCGCCTACCGGTGCCCACAACCCCGGCAGGCCGGGGACGATTCGGGCGTGTGGTACGGGGTTCCCTCCTTCGTCAAGGACAACACCGATGTGGCCGGGCTACCGTCCTGCCACGGCAGCGCGGCGATCACACCGCGGCCCGCGGCCCGGGACGACCGGTTCACCGCCCAGTTGCTGAGCACCGGTATCACCGTGCTCGGGAAGACCACCATGCCCGAATTCGGCTTCACCTCCACCACGGAATTCGAAAGCAGTGATCCCACCCGCAATCCCTGGGACACCGGGTACACGGTGGGCGGTTCGTCGGGCGGGTCGGCCGCCCTGGTGGCGGCGGGCGTGGTGCCGGTGGCGCACGGTAACGACGGCGGCGGTTCGCTGCGGATCCCGGCCGCGTGCGCCGGGCTCGTCTCGTTGAAACCCAGCCGTTTCCGGCATCGGGACAATGCGCAGGCACGCCAACTCCCGATCAAATTGGTGTCCGAAGGTGTGCTGTCACGCTCGGTCCGCGATCAGGCCGCGTATCACGCCGCCGCCGAACGGTACTGGCGTAACCCGGACCTCCCGCCCATCGGTACGGTGACCGGTCCGCCCACGCGGCGGCTGCGCATCGGACTGCTCACCACCGCCTGCAACGGCCGGGAACCCGATGCCGAGACCACCGCGGCCGTCACCGCCACCGCGAGCCTGCTGGAAAGCGCCGGGCATCTCGTCGAACCGATGGACTCCCCGGTAGCCCCGGATCTGGTCCACGACTTCCTGCAGTACTGGGGTTTTCTGGCGCAGATGTCCGGCGTCACCGGCAAATTCGGTCACGGACGGTCGTTCGATGCCGCCCGGCTCGATGCCTTCACCAAAGGACTCGCCGCTTCCTTCCGCAGACGTCTGCTCACCACGCCGGGGGCGCTGTACCGGCTGAACAAGGCCCGCGCCGACTACGACCGGGTGCTCACCCGCTACGACGCCATCCTGTCGCCGGTGCTCACCCATACCACCCCCGAACTCGGTTATCTGCGGCCCGGGGTCCCGTTCGCGGAACTGATCGAGCGGGTCACGAATTTCGTGGGCTACACACCGATCAACAATGTCACCGGTTCGCCCTCCATCGCGGTCCCGGCCGGTCTCACCGGTACGGGTATGCCGATAGGAGTGATGCTCAGCGGTGCGTACGGCGGCGAACGCCTGCTCCTCGAACTGGCCTTCCTGCTCGAGGCGCAGGCCCCGTTTCCGCGGATCACCGTCGCCGCGTCCGAGCCCTGATCCCGGCCGGCCCGGATTCAGCGGACCAGCAGCGCGACCGGCAGCCGGGCGAAGAGTTTCTCCGCCCGGCCGCGGTTCTGGAACGTGTGGCCGGTGAGGCGGTCGGTCCACGACCCGGACGGCAACTCGAGATAGGTATCGCCCCAGCCGGTCCCACCGATCGCTACGCTGTGCCGGGTCACCGCCACGATGATCTCGGGCTCCGCGCCGATCCGCCCGCGCGCGTACGCCACCAGTTTGTCGGCGTGCTCGCCGTTACCGAACATCGGGGTGTAGGTGCCTCCGACGAAGCACTCCGGTCGCTCGCGGCGCAGCCACAGCGCGTAGGCCACGACCCACATCTTGGCCGCGCCGGTGATATCCAGCGGTGGAGTGGTGGTCAGGGTGTGCAGCATCCCGGCCCGGGACCCGAAATCCACCGGACGGCGGTTGTCCGGATCCACCAGCGCGTCCTCCCAGATCTCACAGCCCTGGTAGATATCGGGGATACCCGGCGCGCACAACTGCAGCAACTTCTGTGCCAGTGAATCGGACCAGGCGTGCGGCGCCAGATCGTGCGCGAGATCGGTGAGCTGGCGGCCCACCGGCCCGTCGATCACCTGATCCAGCCAGGTGTGCACGGCGTTCTCGAATTCGAGGTCCGGTTCCTCCCAGGAGGTGTGCTCTCCGGATTCGCGCATCGCCTTCTCGGCGAAGCGGTGCACCCGCTCCCGCAGCCCGGGCACCGACGGTGCGGGACGGCCGTCGGCGGGCCATATCCCGAACATGTTCTGCAACAGGAACAGCGCCGTGGCGCCGTCGGGCGGGGGCAACTTCTCCAGCCACAGGGTGACCGCGCGGGCCCACATCCGCGGCACCTGGGACAGGATGCCGATCCGGGCCCGCACATCCTCACCGCGCTTGGTGTCGTGGGTGGACAGTGTCGTCATCGAGGCAGGCCAGCGGCTGGCCCGTGCGGCATTGGCGAGATGGAACTCGTTGACCGTGCGGCCGAAACGGGCCGGGTTACCGCCTATCTCCTGCAGCGAGACCAGCCGGACGGCGCGATAGAAGAGGGTGTCCTCGACGGCTTTCGCCCCGATGGCGGTGCTCACCTGATGGAACCGGGTCCATGCGGTACCTCCGGCGATCAGTGCTGTGACCAGGACCGACAGTGGGACCCGCAGTTCGGCGTTGCGTTTTTCCACTTCGGCGACGACCGCGCTGATCATTCCGGCCAACGGGGTGTAGTCGGCCCGGGCCACAGGCAGGAAGGACAGCACCTCGATGGTGGCATTGGTGAGCGCCATCGTATCGAAATCCTCGGCGCCGGCGTCCGTTTTGATCGCCGCCACCAGTCGGCGGATCTCCGGTACGAGGATGCTCTCGGCCACCGCCCGTTTGATGCGGTGTTCCTTCTCGCCGACCCATACCCGGTCGCTGCCGTGGCCGGTGACGTGCCGGGACAGTTCGGTGAGAATCGCCTCCCCGGCGGGTTCGAGCAGGACGCCGCCGAAATCGGCGATACCGTCGTAGCCGGTGGTGCCGTCGATCGGCAGGGTCGGGTCGAGGGGTTCCCGGTTGGCGAGGGTCTTCTCCACCAGCAGTAGCCGGGTCGGGCCGATCAGGGCGCGTAGACGCTGCAGATAACCGGCCGGGTCGGCCAGGCCGTCCGGGTGGTCCACCCGGACCCCGTCGATGAGATCGTGTTCGCACCAGGCCGCGAGTTCCCGGTGGGTCGCCTCGAATACCTGCGGATCCTCCTGGCGCAGCGCGGCCAGGCCGTTGATCGAACAGTACCGGCGGTAGCCGCAGATACCGGATTTCCAGCTGACCAGCCGATAATGCTGTTTGTCGTGGATGCGCAGCGCGTTGTCGCCGTCGGTGCCCGGCGCGATCGGGAAACGCAAATCGTGCAGGGCCAGCATCGGTTCGGGACCGGACCGGTCCACGGTGAGGGCGGCCGGATCGTTCTCGCTGCGCAGGACGGGCAGGGCCAGCCGGCCGCCCACCCCGTTACCCGGGCTCCAGTCGATATCGAAGAACGAAGCGAACCGGGATTTCCGGCCGTACTGCAGGACATTCCACCACCATATGTTCTGCTGCGGATCCGCGACGCCGACATGGTTGGGCACCAGGTCCATGATCAGGCCCATACCGCGATCGCGGACCTCGTCGGCGAGGCTCTTCAGACCCACGGGCCCGCCCAGGCCGGGGGAGACCGCGGTGGGGTCGGTGACGTCGTAGCCGTGGGTGGAACCGCGCGCCGCGGTCATCACCGGGGAGAGATACAGATGCGATACACCCAACTGCTGTAGGTATTCGGCGATCGCGGCGGCCTGGGCGAAGGTGAGGCCGTCGGGACGTAGTTGGAGCCGGTAGGTGCTGCGGACCGGGGTGACGCACGGGTGGCGGCGGAAGCTCGGCGGGTCTGCGGGCGGCATACGGTTCTCGGTGGGTTTCGAGGGGTGCGACGGGATCACGGGCCCGCGTGGATACGCGGGGGCGCCGGTCAGCCGGGGTGGCGGGCGTGGTGCGGCGACCGGGTTCGACCCGGCCGTATCACCGGCGGTGCCGCTACCCAGGGCAGCGGGTCGGACGCATGCATGGACAAAACACTAGCGCCATCCCGGTGCGAATCGGCCGCGGGTCGCCGAGGCGGCGATCAGCCCGGCGTGGAGGTCCCCGGCCAGCGGCGGGCGTATCCGGTTCGCTGTGCGATCGCGGTGAGCGCGCCCAGGGTCGCTCGCTGCAACCAGACCGGTATTCCGGCCAGGTAACCGTCCTGTAGATCCCAGAGCAGGGCGAGTGCCAGTGGATTGCGGGGAACGCCGGACCGGGTGGTGGCGCCGGCTCGGTCGAGGGCGTGCCACAGGACGAACATGTCCAGATGCCGCAGCGCGGGGCGGATTTCGTGGTCGAGCACGGTATCCGGCACTTCGCTGCGGAATTCGTGCACTACGCGCGCCGGTGCGTACACGGTATCGCCCGCGGCGGCGGTGGTCTCGCGGCCGTCGATCCGGAAGCGCAACGCGCCCTGCCGGACCGTCCATCGTTCGGTGAGCACCGGATGCCAGTGCGGGCCGGCCTGGCGGCCGGGGTGCGGCAGTTCGTGGCGTAGCCGCAAGTAGGTGCCGTGTTCGTCGGTGCCCCGATCGAGCACCGTGACGCGATGTCCGCCGCGGAATTCCAGAACCTGGCCTGTCATCTTCTCATTACAAAGGTAACCTTCATAATATGTCAACCTCCAGCGCCCCGTCCCTGCTGAAACTGCTCACCGTGGCCGCCCGGGCCGTCGAAACCGAGCTGAACCGGGAGTTGCGGCCCCGGCTGGACGAGGAACTACGCCCCGCGCACTATGCGGTGTTCCGCTACCTGGACCCGGCGGGATCGCGCGTGGGAGAGTTGGCGGCCGCGGCCGGGATGACCCAGCAATCGATGGGCGAGCTGGTGGGCGGGCTCGAACGCGCCGGGCTGGTGCGGCGCCGGGTGGACCCCGCCGATCGGCGGGCCCGGCAGGTGGTGTGCACCGAGGCGGGGGCCGCCGCGTTGCGGCTGGCGAGCGAGCGGCTCACGCGGATCGAGGAGCGTGTCGTGGCGGAGGTGGGGGAAGGGGGGATGGAGGATCTGCGCCGGTTGCTCGACCGGGTGGCGGTGGCGCTGGACCGATCCCGAACGGTGGACGAATGAGGTCGCCGCCGCGGCCGGCCGGTCTTCCCGCCGGCGTGTCCTGTCCGGCGGCCGGTCGCTCGTGGCTCCGCGGGGCGGGAGCGAGGTGGGGTACCGCGGCGTGGATTGATAGCTTGAACGGTGTTCAAGTCGCCGTGCGGCCGTGCGGCCGCCGACTCCGGGAGGACCACCGTGACCGCTGCCGCCCCCGTAGAGCTCACCGCCGAGCAGATAGCGGCCCGTGACGCGCGCTACGTCTGGCATCCCTACGGGGGGTTTCCCCCCAGCACCGAACCGCTCGTCGTCACCTCCGCCGCCGGTACCCGGCTCACCCTGGCCGACGGGCGGCAGCTGGTGGACGGGATGAGTTCCTGGTGGGCCGCCGTCCACGGCTACCGGCATCCGGTGCTCGACGCCGCCCTGCTGGAACAGTCCCGGCGGATGAGTCACGTGATGTTCGGCGGCCTCACCCACGAACCCGCCGTCCGGTTGTGCGAACTACTGGTGCGGCACACCCCCGCCGGCCTGGACAAGGTCTTCCTCTGCGACTCCGGCTCGGTATCGGTCGAGGTCGCGGTGAAGATGTGCCTGCAGTACTGGCGGTCGGTGGGACAACCGCGCAAACGCCGGCTGCTCACCTGGCGTGGCGGCTACCACGGCGACACCTTCACGGCGATGAGCGTCTGCGACCCCGAAGGCGGTATGCACACGCTGTGGCGCGATATCGTGGCCGAACAGGTCTTCGTCTCCGCACCGCCCCGGCAGTACCGGCAGGAGTACGTGCGCGAACTCGAGACGGCGGTGGCCCGGCACGCATCCGAGCTCGCCGCCATCGTGGTGGAACCCGTGGTACAGGGCGCGGGCGGTATGCGCTGGCACCATCCCCGCTATCTCGCCGACCTGCGCCGTCTGTGCGACGAACACGGGGTGCTGCTCGTCTTCGACGAGATCGCGACCGGGTTCGGCCGTACCGGCACCCTTTTCGCCGCCGAGCAGGCCGGGGTCCGCCCGGATGTCCTCTGCGTGGGAAAGGCCCTCACAGGCGGCTACATGTCCCTGGCCGCGGCCCTGTGCACCACCGAGATCGCCGAAGCGGTCAGTGCCGCGCACGGGGGGCTCATGCACGGACCGACCTTCATGGGTAACCCACTGGCCTGCGCGGTCGCCGTCGCCTCCGTGGAACTGCTGCTCTCGCGGGACTGGCGCGGGGAGGTGGCGCGCCTCGAGGCCGGGCTGCGCGCGGGGCTGGCGCCGGCCCGGGACCTGCCGGGCGTGGCCGAGGTACGGGTGCTGGGCGGAATCGGGGTGATCCAGCTCGACCACCCGGTGGATATGCGAGCGGCCACCGCGGCCGCCGTCGAGGCCGGAGCCTGGCTCCGGCCTTTCCGCGACCTGATCTACGCGATGCCGCCGTTCATCAGCGATAGCGCCGATATCGCCACCGTCACCGCCGCCATGGTCGCCGCCGCCCGGACCTCGGCCTGAACGGCCGGTTCCGGCCGGGACACGCCGTCCCCGGCCGGAACCGCCGCGGATTCAGCGCTTCTCGGTAGTCGGCGGTACGCCGTCCTCGTCCGGACCCCCGGCCGGCGCCGTGGTGCCCGCGCCGGTCTCGGCGAAGGCCCGGGCGTAGCGCGTTCCGGCGACGAGCAGCAGGATGCCGACCACCAGGAACGCCGCGACCCGGACGAGACCGTCGAGCGTGGCCAGATCGAAGAGGAACAGTTTGGCCAGGGCGGCCGCGGTGACCAGCAGCCCGGAACCCAGGGCGATCCGGGCGGTGGTGGGCGTTCCGGCGCGTACGGTGCGCAGGCCGTACAGAATGGCGGCCAGCGCACCGGCCATCCACACGATGGTGGCGATACTGTGGCCGATGACGAACCCTTCCGCGGCGCCGGAAACCACTCCGAGCGAAACGGTCGCGGCGGTCACCAGGTAGAGCGCGGCCGCACCGGCCCCGGTCCACAACAGTGTCATCCCGGCGTCGTCGGCCGTGGGACCCGTGAGCCGGCGCGACCCCCACAGCGCCACCGCCACCACGCCCAGTCCGGCGGCGGCCGAGGCCGCGGTTCCCGCGGTCAGCTCGTGGACGGCCCGCCACTGGCCGGCCAATGTCTGCGGATCGGCGTCGGCGAAGAAGGCGAGACCGCCGAGCGCCGCGTAGCCGCCGCCCAGCAGCGCGGCCACCCGGTTGCGGGCCTGACCGGCCACCCCCAGATAGCCCGCCGCGACACCGAACAGAGCCAGCGGCAGGGTGGCGCCGGTGGTGACGCCCCAGCAGGCCTCCAAGAGCGCGAAGGAACCGGCGACAGCCGCGACGGTCGCGGTATGACCCGGGATGCGGACCGTACCGCGGACGGCGGGCAGCAGCGGGGTGAGGGCAACCGTCAGCAGGACCGCCGCGTAGACCGCGGCGAGCACCGTGGACCCCGGGCGGTCGAAGAGAGCGGGCGCCGCCAGCAGCGGTGTGGTGGACAGCGCGAAACTCAGTGTGGCGACGAGATCGCCGGGGCGCTTGCGCACGATCAGCACCGTGCCCACGAGTCCGATCGCCGCCACGGCCACCGCCGCGGCGAGTACCTGGAGCGCGCGGCCGGTATGGGGGGTCTCCCAGACCGCGACCACGATCGCGAGCTGAGTGGCGAGCACCGCCGGGACCGTGCGCACCACGTGCAGCAGCGGCCAGTCGTGCCGGTACTGCACCGGCACACAGGCCAATTGGAGAATGATCAGGAAGGCGAGCAGCGGCAGCTGGACGGTGA
The DNA here is from genome assembly GCF_977089955.1 of Nocardia sp. X0981. NCBI lineage: Bacteria > Bacillati > Actinomycetota > Actinomycetes > Mycobacteriales > Nocardiaceae > Nocardia > Nocardia sp. X0981. Next base: position 3,530,219 of record NZ_OZ372435.1, read on the forward strand.
CGAACGGGGCCAGGACCGCCGCGCCCGCGACCACGAGCACGGCCAGGGCCTGGGAGCGCCACTGGACGGCCAGGCCGACGCCGGTGGCGGCGACCCCCAGCGCCACCGCGAAACCGGGCACCGGATGCAGCCAGTCGTAGATGGTCGTCACCGCGATCACGTCCAGGTACGCGCCGGCGAAGCCGGTGGCGGCGAGCGCCACGCCGCCCACCCGCCCGCCGCTGCGGTGGTACACCCGCATCCCCGCGCCGACGAGCGCGGCGGAGAACGCGGCCCCCGCCACCACGCGCGGGACCGGGCCGAACACCCCGGCCTGCGCCGCGAGCACCAGCAGCATGACCACACCGATGAGCGTGACGGCCACGCCCGCGACCGCGAGAACCCGGCTGATGACACCTTCGCGCTGCCACCACGGCGTCCGCGGCCCGGCCGGTACCGGACGGCCGGTGCGGAAACCCGGCCCCCCGGGCGGGGGTGGCGGTGGTACGGCACCCGGCGGGTACCCGGCGGGCGCGCCCGCCGGGTACCACGGCCGGGGCGGTGGGATCTGGGCTCTCGGAGCGCCCCACGCGGCCGGATGCGGCGGTCCCCCGGGTGCCCGGGCCGCGATATCCCATTCCGGCCGGGCGGAGCCGGTCGCCCCGGGCGCGGCGGCCGGGTCCGCCGGGCCCGGGGCGCGCACCCCGCCGCCGCGCACCCCGGGCTCGGCCTCCGTATCCGTTCCGGCGAACGAGGGCGGAGTCCGTTCCGGCGTCGGCTTCTCCGCGGACTCGCCCCGTTCGGCCGCCGCCGTTTCCGAGGCCGGCGTGTCCCGGTCCTTCTCCGCGCGCGCGTCGGGCCGGGGCGTGCCGTGGCGCACCGGTCCGGGGCCCGTGACCGGTTCCCCGCCGGCGTCGGCGAGGGGTTCGCGGGCGCCGTCCGCCCCCCGCACGTTTCGATGCAGTGTGTCCAGATCGCGGCCGAGTGCGTTCATCTGGCTGCCGAGCGCGGTGAATTCGCCGGCGAGTGTGGTGAACTCCCCGGAAAGGCGCGCGACCAGCGCCGGATCGATCGAAGTCGTCATATGTCGATGGTCGGCGGCGGGACCGTCCGGGGGATGAGTAGAACTACTCGGCGCGGTGCCGGGATCTACCCGTTTCCCGGCGGTGGCACTACCCGTCCGGACCCTCCAGGCCCTGTTCGATCACGTAGCGGGTGAGTTCGACCCGGTTGGCCAGCTGGAGTTTGCGCAACGTCGCCTGCACGTGGTTCTCCACGGTGCGATGGCTGAGACCGAGACGGGCGGCGATCTGCTTGGCGGACAGGCCCTTGGCGACCATCCGCAGCACTTCGGTCTCCCGGTCGGTGAGGGCGGGATGGGGCGCGGTACCGGCCTCGGGTGGGGCGGTCGCCATCCGCCGGTATTCGCCGAGCACCAGACCGGCGAGGCCGGGGGTGAACACCGCCTGCCCCGCGGCGGTGGCGCGTACCGCGGCGACGAGTTCGGCGGCCGAGGCGCTTTTCACCAGATAGCCGGACGCTCCGGCTTTCACCGCTTCCAGTACATCGTCGCGTTCGCCGGACGCCGAGAGCACCAGTACCCGGCTGTCCGGGGACACCTGTAGCACCTCGGCGGTGGCCTGGGCCCCGTTCCCGTCGGGGAGCTGCATATCCATCAGCACCACCTGCGGCCGGACCGCGGTGGCGCGCCGGACCGCCGCGGCGGCGCTCTCGGCCGTGGCGGCCACCCGGAAACCGGCCTCGGTGAGATCGCGGGACACCCCTTCCCGCCAGATCGGGTGGTCGTCGACCACCATCACCGAAATCGTTTCCGCCGCCTGCTCGCTCACGCCGTTCCTCCCGGGTGCGGGTGCCCGCCTCATCCTGCCAGACGGCCCGCGCTACGGCCGCGGAGTCCGGCGCCGGTCAGCCGCGCGGTATCCGGAATTCCCATTCGGTGCCTTCCCCGACCACTCCCGCGGTCAGTAGTTCGGCGGTGCCGCCGAGGGCGGCGATCCGACCGGTGATCGACCGGGAGACCCCCATCCGGCCCTCGCTCTCCGCTTCGGCCAGCCGGCCGGGAGCGATACCGACGCCGTCGTCGCGGACGCTCACGATCAATTCGGTTCCGGTGTCCTCGAGCAGGACGTAGGCCCGGGCGCCGGGACCGGCGTGCGCTTCGACATTGGTCAGGGCCGCGGCGACCGCGGCGGTGATCTCCTGAGCGGTCCAGCGGCCGATGCGTACGGGTTCGCCGGGAGTCGAGACCACCACGCGCGGGGTGGTGTGCGCGGTGAGCATCGGGCGCAGATCGGTTGTGGTGTCGCCGGTATCGGTGTGCGCGCCCTGTTCGGAGATGAGCCGCCGCAGGGCGAGCTCCTGCTCACCGGCGCGTTGCGCCAGTTCCGCGGCCGGGCCACCGATGGCGGTGCCGCGTCGTTTGATGTAGGACAGGATCTGCAGTACCCCGTCGTGTACCTGACGGGCCAGCCGTTCGCGTTCCTCGGCGGCGGCGGTGAGCCGTACCGCGTGCTGGAGTTGTTCCTGGGCCCGGCGAGCGGTGTTCGCGGCCAGGCCCAGCGCCAGCCCCACCGAGACCAGGACCGGTGCGGTCGCATCGGCCCACACGTCCTGCCCCCACTGCTCGCGCATGGTGATGATGGTGGCCGCGACGAGCAGGCCCGAGGCCACGCCCGCCACCGGACCGCGCAGGATGGCGGCCGAGATCACCGCGTTGGCCGACCACATGGTGGTGGGCAGCGGTTGATGACCGTGGTACCAGGCGTAATCGGCGACCAGCGGAGTCGCGGCGATCAGGCCGAGCACCACGATATGGTCCCCCAGCGCCACCAGCGTCCGGGTGCGGACGGTATCGGCGGTATGCCACTGGGCCAGCAGGAACGCCGAGATACCGGACCAGATCACCATGAGCGCGATGAAAACCCAGCTCAACCGCTGGTTCTGGTAGTACTGCACGGAGGCGATCTGCTGCCCCACCGCGTACAGCAGCGTGACCAGCCGGAACGCTTGGACCGCCCGCCACAGCGGTGCGGTCGCGGCAGCGGCCGGATCGGGATCGATCGGCTGGGCGAGACGCATACGGTGTTTTCCTTGTCGGCCGGTGGGGTCGCCGGAGGCCGGTCCGGGATTCGGCCCTACCGGAACTCTAGGGAGCGGTGCCGTCGCCCACCGGGCGAATTCCCGAATCCGGTACACCGAGACGATGTTCCACCCAGGACCGTGTGAACCAGCCCGGCGCGGCCGCCCGGAACCGCTGGGGAGTCCACGAGCCCGCCCCGGCGGGTACGGCACCCACCACCTCCGTGCCGGTGACCCGCGGCAGATCGACGCGGTTGGTTCGCATGGCCAGATCGGGTTGCCGCGGCCAGGAGCCGAGTACCAGTCCGGCGCAGTCCACTCCGGCCTGCTGAAGTGCCCGGACGGTGAGTTCGCTGTGGTTGAGCGTGCCGAGTCCGGGCGCGCTGACCACCAGCACCGGCGCCGCGAGTTCGCGGGCCAGGTCGAGCAGGGTGAATTCACCGAGCCGCACGAGCAGGCCGCCGGCGCCTTCCACCAGCACCACATCGGCGGTGAGACCCGCCACCGCGGCGGTGGTTCCGGCGAGAGTGAGCAGTGGGGCACCGCACCGGCGGGCGGCGGTATCGGGGGCGAGCGGGTCGGGGTAGCGGGCCAGTTCGACGGTCCGGTCGACCCCCGCCAGCGCGGCGACGACCGCGAGATCGCCGGGTTCGCCCGGCGCGACCCCCGTCTGCGCGGGTTTGCACACCGCGACGGTGTGTCCGGCCGCGCGGGCGGTGGCGGCCAGCGCGGCGGTGGTGACGGTTTTGCCGACCTCCGTGGAGGTTCCGGTGATCAGCAGCGGGGTCATACCGGCGTCACCTGGTTTTCCCGGGCGCGGTCCAGGATCGGTGTCAGTACGGCGGTGAGGGTGGCGAGGTCGGCGGCCGAGAGGTCGGCGCGGGCGGTGATCCGCAGCCGCGAGGTGCCTTCGGGGACCGACGGCGGCCGGAAACAGCCCACCTCCAGACCGCGGTCGCGGCAGGCGGTCGCGGCGGCGTAGGCCACGCCCGGTTCGCCGAGTACCACCGGTACCACGGCGGATTCGGGGGCGGGCACCCCGGCGATCCGGGCGATATCGGCGGCGCGGTCGAGTACCCGGCGGCTCAGTCCGGGATCGCGGCGCAGGACGGCCAGGGCCGCCCGGGCCGCGCCGACCGCGGCGGGCGCCAGCCCGGTATCGAAGATCATGGTGCGGGCCGTGTCGATCAGGTGCGCGCGTACCCGTTCGCCGGCCAGTACCGCCCCGCCCTGGGCGGCGAGCGCCTTGGACAGGGTCGCGGTGACCACCACATCCGGAGCTCCGGCCAGGCCCGTCTCGTGGACCAGGCCGCGCCCGCCGGTACCGCGTACCCCCAGTCCGTGGGCTTCGTCGACGAGCAGTACGGCGCCGTGCGCGCGGGTGATCCGGTGCAGTTCGGCCAGTGGGGCGAGATCGCCGTCGGCGCTGAACACCGAATCGGTGAGCACCAGGGCGCGTTCCTCGGTGCGTTCGGCCAGTAACCGCGCGACCGCGGTGGTATCGCGGTGCGGTGCGATCGCCACCCGAGCCCGGGAGAGGCGGCAGGCGTCCACGAGCGAGGCATGACATCCGGCGTCGGAGACGATCAGCGATCCGCGTCCGGCCAGGGCGGTGACGGCGCCGAGGTTGGCCGCGTATCCCGAGGAGAAGACCAGTCCGGCCGCGAATCCGGTGAACGCGGCCAGTTCCTTTTCGAGGAGTTCGTGCTCGGTGGTGGTGCCGGTGACCAGCCGGGACCCGGTCGCTCCCGCGCCCCACCGGCGGACCGCGGCGATCGCTGCGTCGACGACCTCGGGGTGGCGGCTCAGTCCGAGGTAGTCGTTGGAGGCCAGATCCAGTGTCACCGCGCGCTCGGGCCGGGGGCGCAGGTGCCGGCGGAGTCCGGCGGCCGTGCGGTCGGTGGCGTGGTCGTCGAGCCAGGACAGGGGGTCGGAGGTCACCAGGGCACCATACTTGAACGGTGTTCAAGGTGGGCGGGTGCCCGGACGAGGGCGATATCCGCCGGGGTCAGCGGATATCCGCGCCGAGGCTGTGCCGGATCCCCGCGGTGAACAGTTGCAGGCCGAAATCGAACCGGGCCGTCGGGTCCGGGCTCTCGGTGGGCGCCTCGCCCGGTACGCGCGTATCCGAATCCGGCAGGGCGCCGGCCGAGTCCATCTGCATACGGGATTGTTCGTCGACGGTATGGCCGAGCACGTAGTACAGCAGGGTGTAGGCGGCGAGTTCGGCCCGCTCGCGGGGCATCCCGGCGCGGACCACCGCATCCGCGAAACGTTCCCGGCCCCTGCTGGTGGTGAGGCGGGAGGCGTAGGTGGCCGAGACGAGTTCCGCGCCGTCGCGATAGGTGAGCAGGCAGTCACGCAGCCGGTGGGCCAGTTCGGTGAGCGCGCCCGCCCAGTCGCCGGTGGATACCGGCTGCTCCATCGGTGCGAGGATCCGGTCGGCGACGGCGCCGAGCAGGGCCTGTTTGTTGGGGAAGTGCCAGTACAGGGCGCCGGGCTGCACCCGTAGCGCCCCGGCGAGACGGCGCATGGTGAGGTCGGCGAGGCCGTATCGGTCGAGGATGGCGATGGCCCCGTCCACGACATCGGCACGGTGTAGTTGCACTGCTCGATCCTCCTGGTGGCGCTTCGGCTGCTCCTGACGCTACCCCAGCCTGAACGCCGTTCAATCCTGGACGCTACTCTTCCCTGAACGCCGTTCAAGTTCGCGTTCCGGAACCTCCGGGACGGATACGACCCTCCGGACGAAGGGATTCCCAGTGACCCAGGCACCCGTCAGGACCCCAGCCGATTCCGGCGATACCGCAGACGTGCTCGCGGGCGCGCGGACACAGGTGCTCGAACGCGGTATCGGGCTCACCCGGGAACAGACCCTCGAGGTGCTACGACTCGGCGACGATCGGCTCGAAGCGCTACTCGAACTCGCCCACGAGGTGCGGATGAAATGGTGCGGACCGGAAGTGGAGGTCGAAGGCATCATCAGCCTGAAAACGGGTGGCTGCCCGGAAGACTGCCATTTCTGCTCCCAATCCGGGTTGTTCCAGTCGCCGGTCCGGGCGGCCTGGCTCGATATACCGAGCCTGGTGGAGGCGGCGAAACAGACCGCCAAGACCGGCGCCACCGAATTCTGCATCGTCGCCGCGGTCCGGGGGCCCGACGAACGGCTCATGGCGCAGGTCGCCGCCGGGGTGGCGGCCATCCGCGACGAAGTCGACATCCAGGTCGCCTGCTCACTCGGCATGCTCACCCAGGACCAGGTCGATCGGCTCGCCGCCATGGGCGTCCACCGCTACAACCACAATCTGGAGACCGCCCGTTCGTACTTCCCGAACGTGGTCACCACGCATACCTGGGAAGAACGCTGGGACACCCTGCGGATGGTGCGCGCGGCCGGGATGGAGGTCTGCTGTGGCGGCATCCTCGGTATGGGCGAAACCCTGGAACAGCGCGCCGAGTTCGCCGCCGATCTGGCCGCACTGGAACCCGACGAGGTTCCGCTGAATTTCCTCAACCCGCGGCCGGGCACCCCCTTCGGTGATCTCGAGGTGCTGCCCGCCGCGGACGCGTTGCGCGCTGTCGCGGCATTCCGGCTGGCCCTGCCACGAACCCTGCTGCGTTTCGCCGGCGGCCGCGAGATCACGCTGGGCGATCTCGGTGCCGAACAGGGCATCCTCGGCGGTATCAATGCCGTCATCGTGGGCAACTATCTGACCACGCTGGGCCGCCCGGCCGAACGCGATCTCGACCTGCTGGGCAAACTCGAGATGCCGATCAAGGCACTCAACGAGACATTCTGATCGGCGGCGTCAGCCGCGGAGAGGTGGAGCCCGTGGGTACTGTCGGCCCTATGGACGAGCGCTACAACCCGTTCACGGGCAAGCGGGTGGTGCCCGGGAGCGACGAACCGGCTTCCCGGGCCGTCGAGCTGGGCCTGGAACCACCACGATTCTGCGAGCACTGCGGCCGCCGGATGGTCGTGCAGATCGACCCCGACGGCTGGTGGGCGACCTGCTCGCGGCACGGTCGTATCGATTCCGCCGCACTGGAACGGCGGTAGGTGGTGGCGGGAGTGCGCTGGTCCGGGGCGCGCCGGGAATTGCGTGCCGCCGTCGTCCTGTTGTTCGCGGTGGCAGCGGCGAGTCTGCTCGCCGGGGTGATCTGGGGGGTGCTGGCGCCCACCGAACGGGTCCTCGTCGTGCAGCCGGGGCGCGGAGCGGCGCTGGTGGGGGAGAGCCTGCACCGTTTCGACGCGCTGGCCGTTTTCACCGGCATCGGGGCGGTCACCGGACTGTTGTCGGCGGTCGGAGCCTGGCGGTGGCGGCGGATGCGCGGCCCGATCCAGGCCGCCGGTCTGCTGCTCGGCTCCGCGGTGGGGGCCTGGCTGATGGCCCGGCTGGGGGAAACCGTCAATGCCTGGGACAACCCCCGGCCGCACGATCCGCCCGTCGGGCAGATCGTGACGCTTCCGGTCGAGCTGGAGAGCCCGCTCGCGCTGGTGGTGCAGCCGTTGACCGCCGCGCTGGTGATCCTGCTGCTCGCCGGGCTCAGCACCACCGAGGATCTCGGCACCGGCTGGACGAGTCCCTTCGACGATTCGCGTGCCCAGCCGTATACCGATCCAGGCCACGAGTACGGCGCCGACCGGCGCGAACCTGTCGCGGAACCGCCGGCCCAAGCGGCCTCCACCACCGGGACCGTCCCTACCGGCGCCCTCTCCTCGAAGGAGCCACCGCCGCCCGTTTCGGGCTGAGGCACGGTTGTATACGGCATTCACGTGGCGATTACGGGAATGCCGGTGTGGCAACCTGTTGCGCCGCGGACGGCGTGCGGATCGTCGCGGCCGGCCGTAGGCTGAGCGGATTCGCCGGCACGACAGGGGAGACAACGCCGTGGTGTTCACCAGTGCGCTCGTGGTCGAGGAGATCGACGGGACGTTCTGGAAACTCAGAGAACCGCTGCGCTACGACGGTGCCGACGAAACATTCGAGGTGCCGGTGGGGTTCCGTACCGATTTCGCCTCGGTACCGCGGCCGGTGGTGTGGCTGATTCCCCGCTACGGGGTCTACACCCGGGCCGCGATCCTGCACGACTTCCTGCTCCGGTCGGGGGTGGTGAGTGTCGTCGACGCCGATGGCCTGTTCCGGCGGGCGCTGCGCGAATGCCGGGTCTCGTTCCCGCGGCGCTGGATGATGTGGACGGCGGTGCGGTTCGGCAGCGGGCTGCGGGGTATCTCCCCGGCCGCATTCGCGGTGTTCACGGTGATCGCGGTGTTTTCGATCCTCTTCCTGGCGATTCCGACGGTCGTGGTCACCGTGTTCCTGGTGTTGTTCTGGCTCGTCGAACTGACCGTCTGGGGGCTGGGCCGGCTCGTGCCCGGACGCCGTCGTCCGCCGGTACCGCGTCCGGAGATGCGGACCTGAGCGTCCGCTCCGCTGCGCGCAACCGGCCGGCCCGGTACCGGAGACCGCCCGTGGGGTCGTTCAGGCGCGGGGTCGCAGCGCGGCGAACTCGTCGGTGACCCGTAACCCGGAATCGGTGAAGCGGTAGACCGATGCCGGGCGCCCACCGGCCCGGCCGGGAGCCGCGGTGTCGCCGGTGGGGGTGATCACCTTCCGCCGGGTGAGCACCCGCTGCAGGTTCGTGGTGTCCACTTCGTAACCCAATGCGGCACAGTAGATTTCCCGAAGGGTGGACATGGTGAACCGGTCCGGCGCCAGGGCGAAGGAGATATTGGTGTAGGACAGTTTCGCCGCCAGGCGGGCGCGGGCGTGCCGCACCACGGTGCCGTGGTCGAACGACATCTCCGGTAGTGCGGCGACCCGGTGCCAGGAGGTATCGGCGGGCAGCCGGGGGTCGGCGGTGAGCGGAACCAGGCCCAGGTAGGCCGAGGCGATCCGGCGCGGTCCGGGCACGCGGTCGGGGTCGCTGAACACCGACAGCTGTTCCAGATGGTCCACTTCCCGCACATCCACCTTCTCGGCGAGCTGGCGACGGGCGGAGGTGTCCAGATCCTCGTCGTTGCGTAGCCGGCCACCGGGCAGCGACCAGGTGCCGCGCTGCGGGTCCAGTGCTCGCTGCCACAGCAGGACGGCGAGCTCGCGGCGCCCGCCGGGGGAGCGGCGTCCGGCCGCGGCGTCCTTGTGACCGCTCTCACCTGCGCGAACGTCATCGGGGAAGCGGCGAACCTGGAACACCGCGGTGAGCGATTCATGGATGGTGCTAAACTGGTCCACGTTTTCGATCATAAGTCGAAAACCTCGTTGGGTGCGAATCGGCAGGGTTGCCGGTCGTACGAAGGAAGGAGCGACCATGGCGACGATGGGAGCGGAATTGGCCCCGGCGCCGGGTACCGCACTGCGGGAGCGGATCGGCGACGGGCCGGCAGGCTATACCGGGATCGAGGCGACCCCGGAATGGGCGGCCGAGGTGAAACGCCTGGCCCGGCAGCGCAACGCCACCATTCTCGCGCACAATTACCAGCTGCCCGAGATCCAGGACGTGGCCGATCACGTGGGTGACTCGCTGGCGCTGTCCCGGATCGCGGCCGAGGCGCCCGAGGACACCATCGTGTTCTGCGGTGTGCACTTCATGGCCGAGACCGCCAAGATCCTGAGCCCCGCCAAGACCGTGCTGATCCCCGATCAGCGGGCCGGGTGTTCGCTGGCCGATTCGATCACCGCCGAGGAACTGCGCGACTGGAAAGCCGAACACCCCGATGCGGTGGTGGTGTCCTATGTCAACACCACCGCGGCGGTCAAGGCGCTCACCGATATCTGCTGCACCTCCTCCAATGCCGTGGACGTGGTCGCCTCCATCGACCCCGGCCGCGAGGTACTGTTCCTGCCCGACCAGTTCCTCGGCGCGCATGTGAAGCGGGAAACCGGCCGGGAGAACATGCACATCTGGATGGGCGAATGCCATGTGCACGCCGGGATCAACGGGGACGAACTCAACGACCAGGCCCGGGCGCATCCGGACGCCGAACTCTTCGTACATCCCGAATGCGGTTGCGCCACCTCGGCGCTCTACCTGGCCGGTGAGGGAGAATTCCCCGCCGACCGGGTGCACATCCTCTCCACCGGCGGCATGATCGACGCCGCCCGGGCGGCGAAGTCGAACCAGGTGCTGGTCGCCACGGAGGTGGGGATGCTGCACCAGTTGCGCAAGGCCGCGCCGGAGATCGACTTCCGGGCCGTGAACGAGCGCGCCGCCTGCAAGTACATGAAGATGATCACCCCCGCCGCGCTGCTGCGCTGCCTGGACCAGAATCGCGACGAGGTGCACGTCGACCCGGAAACCGCCGCTCTGGCTCGGCATTCGGTGCAGCGCATGATCGAGATCGGTAATCCCGGCGGCGGGGAATGAACCGCTCGCCCAGCGGCCGGGGCGCCGTACCGCACCCGGAACACGGGTGATCGCGGTGCGCGACGAGCGTGTAACGCGCCCGGAAGGGCCTGCCCCCGAATGGGAGGCCCGGGCCGATCTGGTGGTCATCGGCGGCGGGGTCGCCGGGCTCACCGCGGCGCGCGCCGCGGCCCGTGGTGGTCTGCGGGTCCTGATCCTCAGCAAGGGCGGTCCCAGTGATACCGCCACCCAGTACGCGCAGGGCGGTATCGCGGTGGTCGCCCCGGACGGGGATTCGGTGGACTCCCATGTCGCCGATACGCTCGCCGCCGGCGGCGGGCTGTGCGATCCCGATGCGGTGCGTTCCATCGTCGAAGGCGGACCCGACGCGGTCGCCGCCCTGACCGACCTGGGCGCGGTCTTCGACCTCGGTCGCGACGGCCGGGTGTCACGCACCCGCGAAGGTGGGCACAGCACCCGCCGCATCATCCACGCGGGTGGCGACGCCACCGGCGCGGAAGTGCAGCGGGCGCTCTCGGCGGCCGGTCTGCCCGTGCTGTTCGGGACCGCGGTCCTCGAGGTGGTCACCGGGCCGGCCGGTGTGCGGGGGGTGGTCGCGGTGTCCGGGCGAGGTCTCGGGCTCGTGCACGCCCCCGCCGTCCTGCTGGCCACCGGCGGGCTCGGGCAGTTGTACGCGTTGAGCACCAATCCGGCCGGAGCGACGGCAGACGGGGTGGCGCTGGCGCTGTGGGCCGGGGCGGCGGTGGCGGATCTGGAGTTCGTGCAGTTCCATCCCACCGTGCTGTACTCGCCGGACGGTGTCGGGCGGCAGCCGCTGATCAGCGAGGCGGTACGCGGTGAGGGCGCGCGGCTCGTCGATTCGCGGGGAGAGTCGGTGACCGCCGGGGTGCACCCCCGCGGGGATCTGGCGCCGCGCGATGTGGTGTCCCGGGCGATCGCTGCCCGTATGCGGCTGCTCGGTGTGGATCACGTCTATTTGGACGCCCGGCGAATACCCGATTTCTCCCGGCGTTTTCCCACGATCACCGCGTCCTGCCGGGCCGCGGGTCTCGACCCGGGCCGCGACCTCGTCCCGGTGGCGCCCGCCGCGCACTACCAGTGCGGGGGCGTGCTCACCGATCTGCACGGACGCACCGCGGTTCCCGGACTCTACGCGGCGGGGGAGGTGGCGCGCACCGGATTGCACGGGGCGAACCGGCTGGCCTCCAACAGCCTGCTCGAAGGTCTGGTGATGGGCGAAAGAGCGGGCCGCGCGGCGATCGAACGGCTCGGCGAACCGGCGGGGGTACCCGCGGTTCCCGCCGTGCTCCCGGCGGCGCTGCCCCGCCCGCTCGTACAGCGCACGATGACCGGATACGCCGCCGTGGTCCGCGACGGTACCGGCCTCGACCGGGCGGCGCGCGATCTCGGCGCCGCCGGTTCCGGCGCGCCGGTCCATCCGGCCGGTACGCGATACCCCGCCCCGGCGGCTCTCGTCGCGCACCTCGAGGACGCCGCGCTCACCGTGACCGCGCGCGCCGTACTGCTCGCCGCCCGCGCGCGCACCGAGAGCCGCGGTTGCCACACCCGTTCGGACCATCCGTCGCCCGTGGCGGAGCTCGCTCATCCGATCGTGGTGCGCTTGGATGCCGCGGGTATGCCCCGGGTGGTGGCCGAACCGACACCGCTGGCGGCGCCGTCGTGACGGGGTGCGCGGCCCCGGCGGGCCGTGCGCATCCGGTGGCGGAAAAGGATACGAGGAGTTGACCATGACATTGGACGCCGGACTGGATATCGAGGAGGTTCGCGGTCTCATCCGCACCGCGCTCGACGAGGACCTGCGGTACGGGCCCGATATCACCACGACGGCCACCGTGCCCGCCGAGGCCGCCGTGAAGGCCGCGGTGGTCGCGCGGGAGCCAGGCACCGTCGCCGGTATCGATATCGGGCTGCTGGTGCTGGACGAGGTGATCGGCGCGGGCGGCTACGAGATCACCGAACGGGTGGCCGACGGTACCCGGATCGCGGCCGGGCAGACGGTGCTCGGGCTGGTCGCGCCGACCCGTGGTCTGCTCACCGCGGAACGCACCGTGCTCAATCTGCTGTGCCATCTCTCCGGTATCGCCACCGCCACCGCCGCCTGGGTCGACGCGGTCGCCGGGACGGACTGCCGGATCCGGGACAGCCGCAAGACCCTGCCGGGCCTGCGGGCACTGCAGAAGTACGCGGTGCGGGCCGGGGGCGGGGTCAACCACCGCATGGGTTTGGGCGATGCCGCGCTCATCAAGGACAACCATGTCGTAGCGGCGGGATCGGTGGTGAACGCTCTGCGGGCCGTGCGCACGGCCGCCCCGGAGATCGAATGCGAGGTCGAGGTCGACGATCTCGATCAGCTCGACGCGGTGCTCGCCGAAAACGTGCAACTGGTCCTACTGGACAATTTCCCGCTCTGGCAGACCCAGGCCGCGGTGCAGCGCCGTAACGCGACGGCTCCGGAGACGAAACTGGAATCCTCCGGGGGGCTCACCTTGGATATGGCGGCCGATTACGCGCGTACCGGTGTCGACTACCTCGCCGTGGGTGCGCTGACCCATTCGGTCCGCGTGCTGGATCTGGGACTCGATATGTAGGGAGCCGGCAGGGTCCGGAACATTCGCCGGGTTCGCACGGTTGCTGGTGGCGAGACCCCGGGGAAACGAGGATCACCATGCCGAAACCGGCCGATGCCGCCTACCACTGGAACGGTGCGGAGCTGGACCTGGACCGATACCTGGAACGGATCGGTTATCACGGACCGCGGACGCCCACGCTGGCCGCGCTGCGGGCGCTGGTCGCCGCGCACACCACCGCGATACCGTTCGAGAACCTGGAGGCGGTGCTGGGCCGTCCGGTACCGCTGGATCTGGAAACCCTGCAGGACAAACTGATCCGGCGGCGGCGCGGCGGATACTGCTACGAGAACGTCACCGTGTTCGCGGCGGCACTGGAGCGGCTCGGCTTCGGTATCACCGGATTGTCGGGCCGTGTCACCATGGGGTCCGGAGAGCTACGGCCGGCCACCCATGCCCTGTTGCGCGTCACCGTGACCGATGACGACCGGGCGTGGCTGGCCGATGTCGGTTTCGGGGACGGTCCGGCGGAGCCGTACCCGCTCGTCGGCAGTCCGGCGGAATTCGAGCTCGCCGGACGGCGTTTCCGGCTCGAATCGACGCGGGGCGAGCTCGACACCGAACAATGGGCACTACACCAGTTCTCGGGTGGCCGTTGGCTGGAGCGTTACACCTTCACCCTCGAACCGCAGTACCGGATCGACTACGAGGTCGGCAACCATTTCGTCGCGACCTCGCCGCGGTCGCCGTTCACCCGGCGTCCGTTCGTACAGCGTTTCCTCCCCGATGCGCATCACGTCCTGGACGGTCGCACGCTGACCACCGAGTACGTCGACGGCACCGGTAGCACACGGGAATTGGAGCTTTCGGAGCTGCCCAAGGTGCTTGCCGAAGTTTTCGATATCGATCTCGTGGAGGAGGATCTCGCCGCGCTGGTACGGGCGCCGTGGGCCGCGGGCTGATCCGCGCGCCGGTGTGCCGGGCCGGAGCGGTGCGCACGCTCGGGGCTCGTTGGAGCGGATCAGAACCGGGTGCCCACGGCCCAGGTCGGGGTGGATTCCACCCGGGTGAACCGCCAACCGGCACCGGTGCGCCGGGCGGTGAAGCGATAGATCTCACCGAGGGTGTAGCCGGGCGCGGGCAGCGTCCCATCGGGGCTCTTCGGGGCGAAAACGGCGAGTAGGTTCGCCCGGATATCGGCTCGATCACCGGCCAGGTCGATCGAGATACCGGAGATGAAGTGCTGGATCCGTTTGTCGGGACAGTGATTGCGGCCGGCCTGCGTGATGAGCGCGGCGAGCCCGCTGGCCTCGCCGCCCGGGCTTCGCGCGGTGGCATCCGCGGTGTAGATCGTGCGGAACCGCGCGAAATCGGCGTCGTCGAGTGCCTGCCCGACCCGGTCCACCAGGGTGGTGAGTTCCGCGCGATCGGCGAGTTCGCGCAGTAGGGTGCCGGATCGCCCGGGACGGGCGTTGCCGGTGTGGTGGGAGAAGAGTCCGGCGAACGCCGGGAGGCGGAACCGAGTTTTCACGAGAGTCCTTTCCCGATATTGATTGGGTAAACCAATGTTGGTGTATCCCACGATAGCGATGATCGTTGGGATTGCCAATGGTTTATTGCTACATTGCCGGTATGAAGACCTCGCACGAGGGAGTTCCGAGCCGGCTGCGTTCGCTGCCCACCCGGCTGATAAACCAGACGGCGCTACTCGCGGACCGGGCCACCGAACAGGCGCTGGCCGATACGGGTTCGCGCCGGTATCACTACGCGGTACTCACCACGCTGAACGAGGGCGGCCCGGCCAGCCAAGCCCAACTCGGCCGTCGCACCGGGATCGATCGCAGCGATATCGTGGCGGTACTGAACGACCTGGTCGCCCGCGGATACGCGGAGCGCACGGCCGATCCCGCGGACCGCCGCCGCAATATCGTCACTCTCACCGACGAGGGCGCGCGACATCTGGCCGAGCTGGACCGCAGGCTGGACCGGGCGCAGGACGTATTGCTCGCCGCCCTCTCCGGTGCCGAGCGCCGCACCCTCATCGGCCTGCTGACCCGGATCCTCGACGACCACACCGGAAGATGAGTATCGGCGCGTGCCCGGGGTGGGGCCGCCCGAAACGTCGGGCAACCGGAACTCCGTCCGCTCTAGCGGTCGCGGACCATGGTTCGCTGATGAACCCGGGCGCCGCGGTAACGCAACCCGGGCACCACGGGAGTGGGGCCGTAGGCGGTGAACCCCATCCGCTCGAAGAACCGAACCGCCCTGGTGTTCTCGACCAGGGTTTGCAGATGGCAACCGGGAGAATTCGTCGCGGCGAGCCGTTCGAACCAGCGCCGCATCAACCCCTCGGCCGCGCCGGTACCGCGGGCTTCGGGCGCGATATTGATGTGCAGATGCGAGGGCCAGCGCGGATCGTGGATTTCCCCGGCCGCCGGGGCGCGGCGCAGGGCGCCGGCCGCCGCGTCGAGGGTGCTGCGCGCGAAAAAGGCAGCCGGTCTTCGCCGCAGGACGAGGCGGTGCCGGCGGATGGCCCGTTCTATTCGCTTCGCCTCACTCGGAAAAGCGGCGGTATCGACACAGCCCGTGAGGTAACCGACCAGCGCACCGCCGTCTTCGGCCAGGAACAGGGACGCCGGTTCCAGGTCCATGTACGGCACGAGATAGATATCGGCCTCGGAATCCGGATCGCCCCAGAGACTTTCGGTCGGTGAACCAGCTCCGGCGCGGGCGAACAACCGCCGCAACGCCGCGCGGTCGGCATCCCGGAATTCACGAATTCGCATACTGGACAATCTACGTGCGCCCAGCCCGGTTCACGCCGTGAGCTCTCGTTCCAGCGGCGTCCGGAACCGGGGTATCGGCCGCATCTCGCCGAACCATCCGGCGGCCCGCTCGGCTTCGGCCTCGACCAGCGCCGCGGCCTCGGCCCCGATATCTTCCAGCAGCCGGGTGACGATCTCCCCGTCCCGGCGCTGCGCCCAGCCGCCGACGATCCGGCCGTCGTACCAGATACTGGGGCCGATATTGCCGTTGCGGTCGAACAGTCGCGACCGGTGCTCACCCACATACCAGTCGCGGGCCTGCCAGCCCATCGGAGTGGGATCCAGCGCGGGCAGCAGGGCGGCCCACGGCGGCGGTACCGGCACCGGTTCCAGATCGTCGGCGAGCACCAGACCGGTGGTTGCGCCGAGATCGACCTCGACGATATCGAGCCGGGCGAGCGCTTTGCGGACCGCGCCCAGCGGCCATCCGGTCCACCAGGTGATATCCGCGACAGGCGCGGGGCCGAACGCACGCAGCCAGTGCCGTACCAGTTCGGCCCGTGCCTGCTCCACCTTGAGCTCGGCGACAGGTGCCGGCAACCAGGTTTCCACCGGTGCCCACGAATACCGACTGCTCGACCAGGTGCCGTCCGGCCGCCCGCGCACGATCCGCCCCTCGACCCCGAGCAGGAGCAGGACCCAGCTGGTGATGTTCGTCGGCCGCGAATACGATTTCCCCGGAGCGGTGTTCACCTGGGTGCGCAGATCCGGAACGTCTTCGCTCAACTGTGCTCCGGTGGCGCTGCCCCGGGCGAGCAGCGCCCGATGGGTCCGCTCGGCCACCTCGGCGAGCCATCCCGCGGCATCACCGTTTCCGATCCCCGCCTGCTCCAGATAGCGTGCGTAGGTGCGCCGCTGGGCGGCCGCGAGATCGCCGCCGCACGAAGAGTGCAGTACGGGAACCGTTTCCACCGGCGCGACGAACATGGTGCGCCGCATGGCCAGCATGCGCAGCAGTGTCCGCTCCTCGTACAGTGCCCGTTCCACCTGCGCGGGACCGAGATCGCGTCCCCGGGCCGCTACGGAGAGGTGCACGGTCGCGGGGTCGGTGGCGTGCAGCACCACCAGCGAGCGCACGATATCGGTGACATCGTCGTGCCGGTACCCGGCGGCCAGCCGGTGCCGGATGCCCAGCCGCGCACGCCGCTGCGATTCGGTGATCGAAAGCATGGGCGGATGCTATCGGCGAGGTCCGACAGCAAGCCCGCGAGCACGAAATACCGACCGGCTCAGCGCGGTTCCCGCACCGGAGGCCCCGCGCATGCCATATTCGAAAGTATGAGCAGACGCGGAATGAGCTATGTGGCCGGAGTCCTGCTTCCGGCATTGATGGCGAGTCTGCTGGCCGCTGTGCCGGCAGCCGCGGCGCAGCCCTGTACGGTGCAGACCCGTCCCATCTCGGTACCGGTCGACGGCGAACAGGCCACCGGTCTGCTGTTCGAACCCCACCGCTGTACCCCCGCCCGGACTCTGGTGGTGGCCGCCCACGGGCACAACGGGTCCGCCGCCCAGTACTCCGAGTACCTCACCGCCATCGCCGCCCGCACCGCAACCCCGATCGTCTCCATGGATATGCGCGGTAGCGCGCAGTGGCGTACCGGGGAATGGAACCTGTGGGCCGGCTGGCAGGACCTGGTCGCGGCCACCCAGTGGTACAAGGGCACACATCCCGGGGTCGCCCGCACCATCCTGTGGGGCTGGAGCCAGGGCGCCATGACGTCGGGATTGGCCGCCGCCTACGGTCCCCCAGGCCTGTTCGACTACTGGGTGGACACTTTCGGCCCGTCGAATCTGTTCACCCACTTCGAGGGC
This sequence comes from Nocardia sp. X0981, assembly GCF_977089955.1. Lineage (NCBI taxonomy): Bacteria > Bacillati > Actinomycetota > Actinomycetes > Mycobacteriales > Nocardiaceae > Nocardia > Nocardia sp. X0981. Next base: position 3,547,890 of record NZ_OZ372435.1, read on the forward strand.
CCCGCGGCCGACTATCCCGCGCTGCGGGCGCAGATCCAGCGCGACGCCGGCGGCTGCGCGCCCGTCGCCTGCCCACTCGCCTACGCCGCCCGCTCCCCGGCCCTGCAGGCGGGCCGGATGAACATCCGGCACGCCTTCCTCGTCCACGGCACCGCCGACGAGGTGGTGCCGTACACGGCCAGCCTGCAGATGCGCGCCGCCCTCATGCTGGCCGGTAAGCCCAGCACGCTGTACTCCATCGCCAGCGGCCGCACGCTGCACGGGGTGGTCGAACCGGGCCGCCACAACGTGGGTCCGGCCCTGTTCGAAGCGGGCTGCGTGGTGGAACGTCTCGTGCTGGGTACCGAACCCGTCGGTGTCGATCGCGATTACCTGGTGGATGTGGCCGCCGGTATCGTGGCCGTACCGCCGGCCCCGCCGAATGCCAAATGCGCGGCGTGACCCACCGTCGCGCACCGGCTTTCGGATCGCCGCGGTACCCGTTACCGCGGCGATCGGTTCACAGCGATCGCACCCAATTCCGCAGTAGTTGCGCTCCCGCGTCACCGGACTTCTCCGGATGGAACTGGGTGGCCGAGAGCGCACCGTTCTCCACCGCGGCCAGGAACCGGCTGGCACCGTGTTCGCACCAGGTGAGCCGGGGCGCGGCCAGGTGATCGCTCGGGGGCAGGTCCCAGGAACGGGCGGCGTAGGTGTGCACGAAGTAGAAGCGGGTATCGGGGTCCATTCCGGCGAACAACACGCTGTCCTCCGGCGCCTCGACGGTGTTCCAGCCCATATGCGGCAGGACCGGTGCGTCCAGCGAGTCGACGGTGCCGGGCCATTCGGCGCAGCCGGAGGTCTGCACCCCGAACTCCACGCCGCGCTCGAACAGGATCTGCATCCCGACACAGATCCCCAGGACGGGCCGCCCTCCGGCCAGCCGCTGACCGATGATCCGTTCCCCACGGACCGCACGCAGCCCGGCCATACAGGCGGCGAAGGCACCGACCCCCGGGACCACCAGGCCGTCGGCGGCGAGAGCGGCGGCGGGGTCGGCGGTCACCTCGACCTGTGCGCCCGCCCGCACCAGGGCACGCTCGGCGGAATGCAGATTGCCGGACCCGTAGTCCAGTAGAACCACAGAACTCATAGTGTCTTCTCCGTAGTTGATGCCTGTGGTCCGCGGAGCCCGTAGCGAAGGCGGAGGGGCCTGCTGGTGGGGTCTTTTTCCGTAGCTGATGCCTGTGGTCCGCGGAGCCCGTAGCGAAGGCGGAGGGACCTGCTGGTGGGGTCTTTTTCCGTAGCTGGTGCCTGTGGTCCGCGGAGCCCGTAGCGAAGGCGGAGGGACCGCATCAGAGTGCGCCCTTCGTCGACGGCACGCCCTGCACCCTCGGGTCGGGTTCGACGGCGGCCCGCAGCGCCCGGGCCACGGCCTTGTACTCGGCTTCGGTCACATGGTGCTGGTCGCGGCCGTAGAGCACGCGGACGTGCAACGCGATACGGGCGTTGAGGGCGATGGATTCGAACACGTGCCGGTTGAGCACGGTCGAATACGGGGCCCCCGGATCGTTGCGGCCGCGGACGGGAGCACCCGGGATCACGGCGTGCAGCAGATGGTCGGGTTCCCCGGTGTGCACACAGTACGGCCGGCCGGAGACGTCCACGGCGGCATGCGCCAGGGTTTCGTCCATCGGAATGTAGGCGTCACCGAACCGGCGGATCCCCTTCTTGTCACCGAGTGCCTGCCCGAGCGCCTGCCCGAACACGATGGCGGTGTCCTCGACCGTATGGTGTGCCTCGATCTCGATATCCCCCTCGGCGCGCACGGTCAGGTCGAAGCTGGCGTGGGCACCGAGCGCGGTGAGCATATGGTCGTAGAACGGGACACCGGTCGAGATATCGGTGCGGCCGGTGCCGTCCAGGTTCAGATCCACCACGATGCTGGATTCCTTGGTGGTGCGCTCCACCCGCGCGGTTCGGTTCATACTCACTTCCGGTCGGTGATCAGCTGTGTGCGATGAGTTCGGTAGCGGCCAGTTTCGCGCTGACCCGCAGGAATTCGTCGTTCTCGGCGGCCAGCCCGATGGTGGCGCGCAGATACCCGCCGATGCCTACATCGCGGATGAGCACACCCTCGTCCAGGTAGTGCTGCCAGGCGCGTGGTGCGTCGCGGAATTTCCCGAACAGCAGGAAGTTCGCGTCACTGGGTACCACTTCGAAGCCGTAGCCGGTCAGTTCCCCGGCCACCCGGTCGCGCTGCGCGGCCAGTTCGGCCACGCTCGCCAAAGTTTCGTCGGCGTGCCGCAATGCCGCGCGGGCCGCGGCCTGGGTGACCACCGAGAGGTGGTACGGCAATCGCACCAGCAGCAGCGCCTCGATCACCGCGGGTGCGGCGACGAGATAGCCGAGGCGCCCGCCGGCGAAGGCGAAGGCCTTGCTCATCGTCCGGCTGACCACGAGCTTCGCGGGGTAGCGGTCGATGAGACCGATGGCGCTCGGTGCGGACGAGAATTCACCGTAGGCCTCGTCGACGATGACGATCCCCGGGGCGGCCTCGAGGACGCGCACCAGATCGCCGGCGTCGATACTGTGCCCGGTCGGGTTGTTCGGGCTGGTCACGAACACCACATCGGGCCGCCGTTCGGCGATGGCGGCGAGCGCGGCCTCGATATCGATGGCGAAATCGGCACCGCGTTTCGCGGCCACCCATTCGGTATCGATGCCCTCGGAGATGATGGGGTGCATCGAATACGAGGGGACGAACCCCAGGGCGCGGCGCCCGGGACCGCCGAACGCCTGCAACAGTTGCTGCAGGATCTCGTTGGACCCGTTGGCCGCCCAGACGTTGGTGAGATCCACCGGGAAACCGGTCTGCCGGGTGAGGTAGGCGGCCAGGTCGGCGCGCAGGGCCACGGCATCGCGGTCCGGGTAGCGGTGCAGGTCGGCGGCCGCGGTACGGACGGCCTCGGCCACATCATCGATCAGGGCCCGGGTCGGCGGATGCGGGTTCTCGTTGGTATTGAGCTGCACCGGGACGCTGAGTTGCGGCGCGCCGTAGGGCGACTTACCGCGTAGGTTCTCCCGTAGCGGCAGCGCGTCGAGCCCGATACCGGCGCCGGGCACCGCGGCCGTGGTGGCGCTCCGCGCCGGGGCCACGGTGGCGTCGGGGGTGCGCGCGCTCATGACAGCGCCTCGAAACGCGCCCGCACCGCCTGCCCGTGCGCGGGCAGATCCTCGGCGTCGGCCAGCGCCACCACATGCCCGGCCACATCCTTCAGCGCGGCCTCGGTGTACTCCACGACGTGGATTCCGCGCAGGAACGTCTGCACACTGAGCCCGGACGAATGCCGCGCGCAGCCCGCGGTCGGCAGCACATGGTTGGAGCCGGCGCAGTAGTCGCCGAGGCTCACCGGGGCGTACGGGCCCACGAAGACCGCGCCCGCGCTGCGCACCCGGTCCGCGACCGCCGCGGCGTCGGTGGTCTGGATCTCCAGGTGCTCGGCCGCGTAGGCGTTCACCACCCGCAGCCCCTGCTCGATATCGTCGACGAGCACCGTGCCGGACTGGGCCCCGGTCAACGCCGCCGTCACCCGTTCCCGGTGTTTCACCACTGTCAGCTGGGCGGCCAGGGCGGCATCCACGGCGTCGGCGAGGGCGGGGCTGTCGGTGACCAGCACACTGGCGGCGAGGACATCGTGCTCGGCCTGGCTGATGAGATCGGCGGCCACATGGACCGGATCGGCGGTGGCATCGGCCAGGATCGCGATCTCGGTGGGGCCGGCTTCGGCGTCGATACCGACCAGCCCGCGGCAGAGCCGTTTGGCGGCGGTGACGTAGATATTGCCGGGGCCGGTGATCAGATCGACCGGTACGAGATCGGCGCCGTCGGTATCGGCACCTCCGTAGGACAGCAGTGCCACCGCCTGCGCACCGCCGACCGCCCAGACCTCCTCGACCCCCAGCAACCGGGCCGCGGCCAGGATGGTCGGGTGCGGGAGACCGCCGAACTGTTCCTGCGGCGGTGAGGCCACCACCAGCGAACCCACCCCGGCCGTCTGCGCCGGAACCACGTTCATCACCACGCTCGACGGGTAGACCGCGTTACCGCCGGGCACGTACAGCCCGACCCGCTCCACCGGAACCCAGCGCTCGGTGACGGTGCCGCCCGCCACCACTTCCGTGGTGGTATCGCTGCGTCGCTGGTCGGCGTGCACCGCGCGGGTGCGTTCGATGGCGACCTCGAGTGCCGTGCGCACCGGCGGATCGAGCCGGTCGAGGGCGGCGGCGAGTTCCGCGGCCGGAACCCGCACGGTCTCCGGGGTGACACCGTCGAATTTCGCGCCGAATTCCAGGGCCGCGCCGGTTCCGCGATCGCGAACCGCCTCCACTATGGGGCGCACCTGATGCAGTACCGAGTCCACATCGACCCCGCCGCGCGGTAGCGCGGTGCGCAGTTGCGCGGCGGTGGGAGTGCGACCGCGCAGATCGACGCGGGCGAGCTCGATACGGGATGTCATGGTGGTATCGGTCCTTGTCTGGCGGCTGGATGGTTACAGCACTGGGTGCTGTACCAGCCTATCGGGCCGATACCACGGGTTTTCCGGGCGGTCCGGGTCAGGAGATGCGGGTATGGACGAGATCCAGCTCGTGTTCCCAGGTGCGCGGGTCCAATTCGGAGTCCGAACGCTCCCAGGTGGCGTGGAGTGTGTTTCCGGTCTCGTCCAGGCTGCCGGTGAACCGCTGGGAGGCGCCGGGAGCGTCGCGCCAGACCCGCCACAGCGGCCCCTCGAAGGAACCGTGATAGATCCGGTGGCCGCCGTTCTGGTCGTGCTGCAGGATCACCAGCCGGCCGGGCGCGGCTTCGTCGGCGCCGACCACCCATATCCGGCTGGTCGACGGGTCGGGTGCCGTGTACCGGACCAGCAGGAAAGCCTCGTCGCCCAGCCATTCGATCGTGGTGCGTCCGGTCACCTCGGGGAACAAGGTGGTGGTCGTCTCCCATTCGCCGACCATCGCGGCCATCCCCGCGAGTCCTGATTCGATCATCTGCGCTCTCCCATCGGTGGAGCGAACTCGGATGTTCAGCTACAGCGGCGACGCAGTTCCGGGACCCCCGCGCCCTCGAGTTCGCCGAGGACGACCGGACGGCCCACCAGGGCCAACGCTAGCGCTTCGCCCCGGCCCCGCACCTCGGGTCCGGAGCCCTTGACCCAGTCGAGATCTGTCGCGACGAATCGTAATCCTCTGGTGTGCCGCCAGGGGCGCGCGAAGGGATCGGGTCGGTCGAGCACGGCCCGCAACCGCTCGGCCGGGATCTTCCGGGGCCGGCCCAGTGGACGGCGGATGTCCTGCTGATGGACCAGCAGGTCCGCCAGGCCGAGGCGCGGCCACAAGCGGGATACCGAGAGCGGGGCGGCCTCGAACTCGGCCAGCAGTCGCGCCGGGGCCGTGCGCGACCCCACGGCCGCCATGGCGTTGTTGACGCCGTCGATCGAGAAGCGGTTACGTATCGCGATCCCGGCGTATTCGGTCAGCGGGATACTGTCGTAGCGCAGATGCGCCACCAGTTCACGTACCCGCCAGCCGGTACACAGTGTGGGCGTATCCCATTCCGCCTCGGACAGTTCCCGCAGCAGAGCGGTCAGCTCGGCGCGCTCCGCGGCCAGCATCCCCCGGATATCCATGCCGCACACCATAACCCGGCACGTGACGGTGTGCCGGGGCGTCGATACGGGTCAGCGGGTATCGCTGTCGATCAGCAGGGTGCCCCCGGAATTCACGATCCGCAGCGTCGGATTACGGGTCTGCCCTCCGTAACTGAGGTTGTTCACCCGCATATCCACCGAACCGTCCGGATTGTTGCCCTTGTACGCCTCGATCCGGCTGAAGTTCTGCACCGTCCGGGTCGACCAGTACTGCTGGAACTCCTGCTGACTGCTGTAGACCTGCTGCGCGGCCGGGGTGAGCAGCGACCAGGAACCCGTGGGGTCGAGGTAGAACTGCTCGATCAACTGCCCGGCCTGCGACCACTCCACCTGACCGTTGCTGGGCGTGGAACCCAGTGCCGGAGCGTCCGCGGCGGTGGTGCCGGGGGACAGCGGCGCGCTGGAGGTCGCCGAGGTATCGGCGCGGGCGGAATTGCCGTCGTCGGAATCGGAGGAGTTGAAGAAGAGCACCCCGCCGACCACCGCGGCGCCCGCGATCCCGCCGATGAGTACCGCGCGGCGTACACCACCCGAGCGCGCGCCTTCCGTCACGGGTTGGGTGGTGGTGGGCGGTCCGGCGGGGCGGCGCGGCGCCCGGGTGTCCGGGGTGTCGGAGCGCTGGGTGTCCGGCCGGCGCCGGGGCGCCACGGGTTCGGTGGCGTCGCGCGACCATCCGGGCGCGGGCGATTCCAGGGTGCTCGCCGCGGCGCCACCCGTATGCCCGTTGCGGTCGAACGCCTCGCGCGCGGGCACGAAACCCGCGTGTTCGGACGTGGCGCCCTCGTAGCCCGCGAACCGGGCGAGCTGCTCGCGGGCCTCGCGCATATTCGGGCGTTCCCGCGGATCCGCGTCCAGCAGATCCAAGAGGAAATCGGTGGCGATCCCGGCGTTCTGCGGTTCGCTGACCTGGCCGTTGGCCGCCGCGTACAGCACCTTGAGCGGATTCCCGGAGCCGAACGGCGGTTCGCCCTCCAGCGCGTGGAAAAGCGTGGCACCCAAGGCGAAAACATCCGCGGCCGGTGTGGGGTCGGCGCCGCGGGCGACCTCCGGTGCCAGATACGCCGCGGTACCGCAGATCAGGCCGGTTTCGGTGAGGGTGACATCACCGGTGGCCCGGGAGATACCGAAATCGGTGATCTTCACCGTGCCGTGATCGTCGAGCAATACATTGCCCGGCTTCACGTCCCGGTGCACGATCCCGGCCTGATGCGCCGCGATGAGTGCCGAGGCCACCTGTTCGCCGATCCGCGCGACCTGCGGTAGTGGCAGCGGGCCCTGCGCCGACAGCACCTGTGCCAGGCTGCGGGATTTCATGTACTCCATCACCAGGCACGGATCGCCCCCGTGTTCGGTGATATCGAAAACCACAATGGCATTGGGATGCTGGAAGCGGGCCGCGTTGCGGGCCTCCCGGGTCGCGCGCTGCCGGAGCACATCGCGCTCGGCGGGCGGCAGGCTGGGTTTGATGTGGATCTGCTTGATCGCCACCGACCGCTGCAGACGTTCGTCGACGGCACGCCAGACCACGCCTGTGCCGCCGCTACCAATCTGCTCGACCAGGCGGTAGTGGTCCGCGATCAACTGACCGGTATCGATGGCGCCTACTCCGAACCTTCTCGAAATCGTGACATGCCGCGTCCTTGACCATTCACGCGTAACGCGTCCGTGACCTTCACGCGTTCGCCGACGAGTGTAGCTGGCACCCCGACCGCACCAGTGGGTGATATCACCTTGGCCGCGCCCCGCGCGTCGGGCGCGGCCGGTGGGGAGCGCGCCCGGCCCCCGTATCCGATGCGGGCGAACACCGGGCTACCACGAGCACCCGTGCCGCGCCGCGCTCGTGTGCGGACTGCGACTGGGGCTCGCCCGGCTGTACCTACTAGGCTGTTCCGGGTGAGTCTTGTGCTGTTGCCCGCTGTCGATGTCGCCAATGGAGAGGCCGTCCGCCTGGTGCAGGGCGCGGCGGGCAGCGAAACCAGTTACGGTTCGCCCCGCGACGCGGCCCTCGCGTGGCAGGAGTCCGGCGCCGAATGGGTGCATCTGGTGGATCTGGATGCGGCCTTTGGCCGGGGATCCAACCGTGAACTGCTCGCCGAGGTGGTGGGCGAGCTCGATGTGGCCGTGGAGCTGTCCGGCGGGATCCGGAACGACGAATCGCTGAAGGCGGCGCTGGCCACCGGTTGCGCCCGCGTCAACCTGGGGACCGCCGCGCTGGAGGATCCGCAGTGGTGCGCACGGGCCATCGGCGAATACGGCGACCGTGTCGCGGTCGGCCTGGACGTCCAGATCGTCGACGGTGAGTACCGGCTACGCGGCCGGGGCTGGGTCAGCGACGGCGGTGACCTGTGGGAGGTCTTGGAACGGCTGGAACGCGACGGTTGCTCCCGCTACGTCGTCACCGATGTCACCAAGGACGGCACCCTCACCGGCCCCAACCTGGATCTGCTGCGCGAGGTCTGCATGGCGACCGAGGCCCCGGTGATCGCCTCCGGCGGGGTCTCGGCCCTGGAAGATCTGACCGCCATCGCCGAGTTGGTACCCGACGGAGTGGAAGGCGCGATCGTGGGCAAGGCCCTCTATGCGGGCCGGTTCACCCTGCCCGAGGCGCTGGCCGCCGTCCGGTGACCGCGATGAACCGGGGCTGACGCGATGACCAGGGCAGAAACCGAACTGACCACCTTGCTGGCCACTGCCGCCGAGGTGCTCGACGGGGTGGGGCCGCGATTTCTCGAAGGGCGCGGCGCGCCCAGTGCGGTGGCGAAGGGCGCCCGTGATTTCGCCACCGAACTCGATCTGGAGCTCGAGCGGACCATTTCGGAACAGCTGGTGGCGCGGACCGGTATCGAGGTGCACGGGGAGGAATTCGGCGGGCCCGCGCTGACCGGTGGTACCGCCTGGGTACTGGATCCCATCGATGGCACGTTCAACTATTCGACCGGCCACCCGCTCACCGGCACCCTGCTCGCGCTGATCCGCGACGGCGAACCCGTGCTCGGCCTGTCCTGGTTCCCGCCCCTGGGGCTCCGCTACGCCGCCGTGGCCGGTGGGCCGCTGCTGCTGCACGGGGCCCCGCTGCCGCCGCTGGCGCCCGGGACGCTCGACGAGGCGATGATCGGTTTCGGTGCGTTCAACATCGAGTCCACCGGCCGGGTACCCGGATTGTTCCGGCACCGGGTACTGGGCGCGCTCAGCGCGCTGTCCTCCCGGGTGCGTATGCACGGCTCCACCGGAATCGACCTGGCCTTCACCGCGGCGGGCCTGCTGGGCGGCGCCATCGTCTTCGGGCACCACCCGTGGGACAACGCCGCCGGGGCGCTCATGGTGCGGTGCGCGGGCGGGGTGGTCACCGATCTCGAGGGCGCCGCGTGGAGCATCGAATCCGGGTCCGTGCTCGCCGCCGCCCCCGGCGTGCACGCCGAACTGCTCGATATGATCGCCGCCACCCGGGGCGGCGCGTACGGTGCCGCCTCCGGTGGTGTGGACACCGCCGCGGCTCGTGGCGGGGAGGAGAGCGTATGACGCTGGCCACTCGGGTCATTCCCTGCCTGGACGTCGATGCCGGGCGCGTGGTCAAGGGAGTGAAGTTCCAGAACCTGCGCGACGCCGGTGATCCGGTACAGCTCGCCGCCGCCTACGACGCCCAGGGCGCCGACGAACTCACCTTCCTCGACGTCACCGCCTCCAGCGGCGACCGCGGCACCATGCTCGAGGTGGTGACCCGCACCGCCGAGCAGATCTTCATTCCGCTCACGGTCGGCGGTGGGGTCCGCACCGTGGCGGATGTGGACCGGCTGTTACGCGCCGGCGCGGACAAGGTTTCGGTGAACACCGCCGCCATCGCCCGCCCGGAGGTACTGCGCGAGATGTCACAGCGTTTCGGTTCGCAGTGCATCGTGCTGTCGGTGGACGCCCGCACCGTTCCGGAGGGAGAACCCGCTACGCCGTCGGGCTGGGAGGTCACCACCCACGGTGGGCGGCGCGGAACCGGTATCGATGCCGTGGAATGGGCGGTGCGGGGCGCGGAACTCGGAGTGGGGGAGATCCTGCTCAATTCGATGGACGCCGACGGTACCAAGGCCGGTTTCGATCTGCCGATGATTCGCGCCGTGCGGGCCGCCGTCTCGATTCCGGTGATCGCCTCGGGTGGTGCCGGCGCGGTCGGCGATTTCGCCCCGGCGGTACAGGCGGGCGCGGATGCCGTACTGGCCGCCAGCGTATTCCATTTCGGTGAGCTGACCATCGGTCAGGTCAAGGATTCGCTGCGCGCGGCGGATCTGGTGGTGCGCTGATGAGCCTCGATCCCGCGATCGCGGTCCGGCTCAAACGCAACGAGGCCGGGTTGGTGGCCGCTGTCGCGCAGGAACGCGCCACCGGCGCGGTACTGATGATGGCCTGGATGGACGACGAAGCGCTGGCCCGGACCCTGGCCACCCGCCGGGCGACCTACTATTCGCGTTCCCGGCAGCAGTACTGGGTGAAGGGGAAGACCTCCGGGCATACCCAGTACGTGCACGAGGTGCGGCTCGATTGTGATGGTGACACGGTGCTGCTGGTGGTCGATCAGGAGGGTGCGGCCTGCCATACGGGCACGCACACCTGTTTCGATACCGATGTCCTGCTCGCGACCGGCGGGCGGGCGGAGGGAGCCTAGACCGTCGTCAGGGCTCCGGGCCCGGCTGCGTGGTGTGCCCCAGCGCCGTGGCGAGATGGACGGTGAGCGTTTCGCCCAGATCGGCCAGGGCCACCGTCTGCTCGGCGTCCAGACCGTCGAACACCAGGCGCCGTACCACATCCAGGTAGCCGGGCGCGGCCTCCACGACCTTCCGGTGACCTTCCTCGGTGAGCAGGGCGAGAACACCGCGCCGCCCGGTCGTCGCCATGCGGGCCGCCCAGCCCATTCGCTCGAGCTTCGACACCACATGCGAGAGCCGGGATAGCGATGAATTAGCTCGTAGCGCCAGCTCGCTCATCTGCAGCCGGCGATCCGGTGCCTCCGAGAGGAGGGTGAGCACCCAGTACTCGAAATGGGTCACACCGGATTCCCGCTGCAGGTCGGTGTCGAGGGCGCCGGGCAGTCGGTTCAGTAGTGCGACCACCGCGCGCCAAGCGCGCCCCTCGACCGGGTTCAGCCACTCCGTCACTAGTCCGCCTTCTCTCCGGCCCGGTGACGATCGCGGCAGTGGTCACCCGGCTACAGAGAGTTTGCCACGACTTCGCTCGATCATGTGGCATCTCCGAAATGATGGTGAGGTCATTCACAGCGCCGCCGCGGCGGCGGCGCGGTCACGCCCCGCTTCGCTCGCGGAGGAACTCCAGGGCCCGATCGGCGTGGACATTCGCGCGCAGTTCGCTGCTGATCACGGTGAGTATCCGGCGGTCGGTACCGATTACGAAGGTATGCCGTTTCACCGGCATCAGTTTGCCCAGCAGGCCGCGCTTGACCCCGTACCGTTCGGCCACCGCGCCGTCGGAATCGGAGAGCAGCGGGTATTCCAGCCGCTGCGCGCCCGCGAACCCCGCCTGCACATCCACGGCATCGGCGCTGATCCCGGCGCAGCTCGCGCCCAGCGCGGCGAACTCGGCGGTGAGGTCGCGGAAATGACAGGCCTCGGCGGTACACACCGGCGTATTCGCGGCCGGGTAGAAGAACAGGACGAGCGGGCCGCCGGCCAGCAGGGAGTCCAGGGAACGAAGAGCGCCGTTCTGATCGGGTAGTTCGAAAGCCGGGGCGAGGTGGCCGATCTGCATAGACGGACAGTACCGGGGTGGGCGCGTCGGCGGGGTATGTCGCACGGTCGCGGGGCGGAACTGGAATGATGGTGCGAATGCACGGCGCGAACACTCCCGCGACTACCACCCGCGACCGATTCCGCGAACTCGCCGCCGAACACCGGGTGGTCCCGGTGACCCGGAAGGTTCTGGCCGATTCGGAGACCCCCCTGTCGGCCTACCGCAAACTGGGCGGCGACCGCGCGGGGACCTTCTTGTTCGAATCCGCCGAGAACGGGCGGTCCTGGTCGCGCTGGTCGTTCATCGGTGCGGGTAGCCCGTCGGCGCTCTCCGCGGTCGACGGCGTCGCCACCTGGCTGGGTACCACCCCCGCCGGCGCTCCCACCGGGGGCGACCCGCTGGACGCGCTGCGGGAAACCCTCGAACTCCTGCGTACCGAACGGTTGCCGGGATTGCCTCCGCTCACCGGCGGTATGGTCGGTTACCTCGGCTACGACGCGGTGCGGCGGATGGAGCGGCTACCCGAATACGCCGTCGACGATCTGCGGCTCCCGGAAATGGTGCTCCTGCTGGCCACCGATCTGGCCGCGTTCGATCATCACGAGGGCGCGATAACCCTGATCGCGAATGCCGTGAACTGGAACGGTACCGCGGACAATGTCGACGAGGCCTACGACGACGCGGTCGCCCGGCTCGACCGGATGACCGCCGCGCTGGCCGCGCCCGCGCAGTCCACCGTTTCCGTTTTCGATCAGCCCGAACCCGAGTTCCGGCGCGCGCGCACCCCCGGCGAGTTCGGCGCCGGGGTACGCCGCCTGGTCTCGGAGATCGAGGCCGGTGAGGCATTCCAGGTGGTTCTGTCGCAGCGCTTCGAAATGGATTTCGGTGGCGCCCCCATCGACCTCTACCGCATGCTGCGCGCGGCCAACCCCAGCCCGTACATGTTCCTGCTGCACATCCCCGACGGCGAGGGCAACACCGCGTTCTCCATCGTCGGATCCAGCCCGGAAGCGCTGGTGGCGGTCAAGGAGGGGGTGGCGACCACCCATCCGATCGCGGGCACCCGCTGGCGTGGCGCCACCGAAGAGGACGATCTCCTGCTCGAGAAGGGCCTGCTGGCCGACGAGAAGGAGAACGCCGAACACCTCATGCTGGTCGATCTCGGCCGTAATGATCTGGGCCGGGTCTGTATTCCGGGTACGGTGCGCGTCACCGAATACCGGCATGTCGAGCGATACAGCCACGTCATGCACCTGGTCTCCACGGTGACCGGCCGGCTGGCTCCCGGCAAGGTCGCGCTGGACGCGGTACGCGCCTGTTTCCCGGCGGGCACCCTTTCCGGCGCGCCCAAGGTCCGGGCCATGCAGTTGATCGAGGAACTCGAACCCACCCGGCGCGGTGTGTACGGCGGCGTGGTCGGCTACCTCGATTTCGCGGGTGACGCCGATACCGCGATCGCCATTCGCACCGCCCTGCTCAAGGACGGGATCGCCTATGTGCAGGCGGGCGCGGGCGTGGTCGCCGATTCCGAGGCCGAATACGAGGACACCGAATCCCGCAACAAGGCGATGGCGGTATTGCGCGCGATCGCCGCGGCCCGGACCGTCCGGGCCTTCGAGGCCGGGGATCCCGGCCCCGACGACGGGATAGGCGAGGCGGAGCTGGAAGCCGCGGCCGCCGGCGCCGGAGGTGGTTCGTGACCCCAGGCGACAGAGACGAGCCGGCTCCCGCCCGGCCCACCCCCCGCGACTGGGGCGACGAGGACATCCCCCCCGCCCCCGAGCCGGCCGCGCGTGGTCGCTATCCGGTGACCGCTCTGGTACTGCTCGCGGTGGGCGCGGCCGCGCTGTGGGGTTCCTCCCGGCTCACCTGGGTCACGGTCATCTCTGCCGACGGTCTCACCGAACCCCGTACCGACGCACTGAACGGCGGGGTCTGGTTCGGCGCGCTGACACCGCTGGCGTTGGTGTTGCTGGCCGCCGTCGCCGCGGTACTGGCCACGCGGGGCTGGGTACGCCGGCTGGTAGGAGTGCTGGTCGCCCTGATCGCCGCGGTGAGCGCGGTGCCGGCGCTGGCGCTGCTCACCGGTTCGGGGGCGACCGAGCAGCGGGCGGCGGATCTCGCCGAGCTTCCCGGCCGCGCCCAGGTGACGGAGTTGGTGACGGCGAACGGCCCCGCAGCGCTCACCCTGGCCGGGGCGCTGGCGGCATTCGGTGCGGGGCTGCTGCTGGCCCGAATGCCCGCGGAAGCCCGGCAGCTGTCCGGGAAGTACGACAACCCGGCGACCCGTAAGGCCGCCGCCACCCAGGCGGTGCGGGAGCCCACCGGGGGGCCGCTGCCGGAGCGGGTGCTGTGGGACGCGCTGGACGCCGGTGCCGACCCGACCGCCGCCGAGCCCCCGACGGACACCGGCGACACGCCCGGAGCGCTGCCCGGAAACACGACCGCGGGGCGTCCCGCGGACGAAGACGAACCGGGGACGACCGGGCGGTCCGGCGCCCCGGGTACCGGCGATACCCCTTAGCAGGTCCGCCGGGGCGGGATGAGCAGCCCCCGGCGTCACCATCGCGCCCACTGCCCTTTACTCTTGTTCAGCATCGGTGAGACAGCGCCTGGGGGAATCCTGCAGGCAGAAACTCGCGTCTCCCCAGAAAGGATTCGAGCCAGATGACGGTACTCGACTCGATTCTCGACGGGGTCCGCTCGGATGTAGCCGCTCGGGAAGCGGTGCTGGACTTTCCCGCGGTGAAGGCAGCGGCCGCCGCCGCGCCGCCGCCGCTCGATGCGAAGGCCGCACTGCTCGAAGACGGTATCGGCGTTATCGCCGAGGTCAAGCGGGCCAGCCCATCCAAGGGGGCACTTGCCGAGATCATCGACCCGGCGAGCCTCGCCAAGGCCTACGAAGACGGTGGCGCGCGGGTCATCAGCGTGCTCACCGAGGGCCGGCGGTTCCACGGCTCGCTGGACGATCTCGACGCGGTGCGCGCCTCGGTCGATATCCCCGTGCTGCGTAAAGACTTCGTGGTCGGCCCGTACCAGATCCACGAGGCCCGGGCGCACGGCGCCGATGTGATCCTGTTGATCGTCGCCGCACTGGAACAGGACACCCTCGCATCGCTCATCGATCGCACGGAGTCCCTCGGGATGACCGCATTGGTGGAGGTGCACACCGAGGAGGAGGCCGACCGCGCGCTCACCGCGGGTGCCACCGTGATCGGGGTGAACGCCCGCAATCTCAAAACGCTGGAGGTCGACCGGGACTGCTTCGCCCGGATCGCCCCCGGCCTACCCACGGAAGTGATCCGGATCGCCGAATCCGGGGTCCGCGGTACCGCCGATCTGCTGGCCTACGCCGGCGCCGGTGCGGACGCGGTGCTGGTGGGCGAGGGCCTGGTCACCAGTGGTGACCCGCGTGCCGCGGTCTCCGAGCTGGTCACCGCGGGCACCCACCCCTCCTGCCCGAAACCGGCCCGGCGGGGGCGCTGATGACCACCGCCGATCGCTCGTCCACGAGCGCACCGCTGCCCCCCGCCAGTGCGGGGGTGGCCCACCGCAGCGCGCACGAACCCGATGAGGGCGGGCATTTCGGTGTCTACGGCGGCCGCCATGTGCCCGAGGCGCTGATGGCCGTGATCGAGGAGGTCACCGCCGAATACGAGAAGATCCGCCTGGATCCCGATTTCCTGGCCGAGCTCGATCGCCTGCAACGTGACTACACCGGTCGTCCTTCGCCGGTCTTCGAATGCACCGGCCTGGCCGAGCACGCGGGCGGTGCGCGCATCCTGCTCAAGCGGGAGGATCTGAACCACACCGGTTCACACAAGATCAACAACGTGCTGGGTCAGGCGCTGCTCGCCAAACGGATGGGCAAGACCCGCGTCATCGCCGAAACGGGTGCCGGCCAGCACGGGGTGGCCACCGCCACCGCCTGCGCCCTGCTGGGTCTGGACTGCATCATCTACATGGGTGCGGTCGATACCGCCCGCCAGGCGCTGAACGTGGCCCGGATGCGTTTGCTCGGGGCCGAGGTCGTGTCGGTGAACCTCGGTTCGCGAACCCTCAAGGACGCGATCAACGAGGCGCTGCGCGACTGGGTGACCAACGCCGAGGACACCTACTACTGCTTCGGCACCGCCGCCGGACCGCATCCGTTCCCCATGATGGTGCGCGATTTCCAGCGGGTCATCGGGTTGGAGGCCCGGGCACAGGTGCGGGCCCTGACCGGGCGCCTGCCCGATGCGGTCACCGCCTGTGTGGGCGGCGGTTCGAACGCGATCGGTATCTTCCACGCCTTCATCGATGATCCCGGCGTGCGCCTGGTCGGTTACGAGGCCGCCGGTGACGGAGTGGACACCGGCCGCCACGCGGCCACCTTCGCGGGTGGTTCGCCGGGAGCCTTCCAGGGCGCCTACTCGTACCTGCTGCAGGACGAGGACGGCCAGACCATCGAATCGCATTCCATCTCCGCGGGCCTGGACTATCCCGGTGTGGGCCCCGAGCACGCTCTGCTCCGGGATATCGGCCGGGCCGAGTACCGGCCGGTCACCGATGCCGCGGCGATGGACGCCCTGCTGCTGCTGAGCCGGACCGAGGGCATCATTCCGGCCATCGAGTCCGCGCACGCGGTCGCCGGGTCGCTGGAGCTCGGTCGCGAACTCGGTGCGGGTGCGATCATCCTGGTGAACCTGTCGGGCCGGGGCGACAAGGATATGGACACCGCCGCCCGCTGGTTCGGGCTCTTCGACGATCCGGATACCGGCAAGGAGAACGGTCAGTGAGTTCCGAATCGCGTCTCGGCGCCACTTTCGCCACCTGCCGTGCCGAAGGCCGTGCCGCGCTCATCGGCTACCTACCGGCCGGTTACCCGGATCTGGAGGGTTCGCGTCAGGTCGTACGGGCAATGGTCGAATCCGGCTGCGATATCGTCGAAGTCGGGGTCGCCTACTCCGATCCGGTGATGGACGGGCCGACCATTCAGGCCGCCGCGGAGCAGGCACTGCGCGGTGGGGTCCGGGTACGCGACGTCTTCTCCGTGGTCGAGGCCGTGACGAGCGCGGGTGCTCAGGCGGTGGTGATGACCTACTGGAATCCGGTGCTCAAATACGGCGTGGACAGGTTCGCTCGCGATCTGGCCGCGGTCGGTGGCGCGGGCCTGATCACCCCGAATCTCATTCCGGAGGAAGCCGGGGAGTGGTTCGCCGCCTCCGCCGCCCATGCCCTGGACCGCATCTTCCTGGTGGCTCCGTCCTCGACCGAGGAGCGGCTGGCCGCGACCTTGGAGGCCAGTTCGGGCTTCGTCTACGCCGCGTCGACCATGGGTGTCACCGGTGCCCGGGACGCGGTCTCGTCGATGGCTCCCGCGCTGTGCGGCC
Source organism: Nocardia sp. X0981 (assembly GCF_977089955.1). Taxonomy (NCBI): domain Bacteria; kingdom Bacillati; phylum Actinomycetota; class Actinomycetes; order Mycobacteriales; family Nocardiaceae; genus Nocardia; species Nocardia sp. X0981. The sequence continues at coordinate 3,564,679 of NZ_OZ372435.1, forward strand.
GCATCCGCGCGCACAGCGATATTCCCATCGGTGTCGGCCTGGGGGTGCGGTCGGGGAAGCAGGCAGCCGAGATCGCCGGCTACGCCGACGGGGTGATCGTCGGTTCGGCACTGGTCTCGGCCGCGGCCGAAGGCCTGGAAGCGGTCCGCGCTCTCACCCGCGAACTGGCCGACGGCGTCCGCGCGGCCACCGTCGCTTCCTGACCCGCGCGCCGGGTCCGTGACACACGCGGACCGGAGGCCGATCGTGCGGCAGGGGTGGTCTCGGCTACGGTTGCCCCCGTGACCGTTCAAGCCGTATCGGAAACCGCCGCCGGAACCGCCGGCGCAGCCGTGCACGCCGTCGATCTGCTGGCCTTTCTGCCCAGCCCGCCACAGGGTGTCTGGGAGATCGGGCCGTTCCCGCTGCGGGCCTACGCGGTCTGCATAATCCTCGGCATCATCGTCGCCATCTGGTGGGGCGAGAAACGCTGGCGTGCCCGTGGCGGGGAGGCCGGGACGGTACTGGACGTCGCGGTGTTCGCCGTACCGTTCGGGCTCATCGGCGGCCGGCTCTATCACGTGGCCACCGACTGGCAGAAGTACTTCGGGGCCGACGGCGACCCGATGGACGTGCTGAAGATCTACCAGGGCGGCCTCGGCATCTGGGGCGCGGTGTTCTTCGGTGCCGTCGGCGCGTGGATCGCCTGCCGGATCTACAAGGTTCCGCTGCCCGCGCTCGGTGACGCCGTCGCCCCGCCGATCCTGCTGGCCCAGGCCATCGGCCGGCTCGGCAACTATTTCAATCAGGAACTCTATGGCCGGGAAACCGATCTGCCGTGGGGGCTGGAGATCTATCTGCGTTTCGACGACGCGGGCCGGCTCGACATGATGAACGGTGTTTCCTCGGGCGAGGTGTATTCCATCGTGCACCCCACCTTCCTCTACGAACTGCTGTGGAACCTCCTGGTGGTGGTGGCCCTCGTGCTCGCCGATCGGTGGTTCCGGATCGGCCACGGCCGCTTGTTCGCGCTGTACGTGGCCGGCTACTGCTTCGGCCGGTTCTTCGTCGAACTGATGCGTGACGACGAGGCCACCCAGATCGCGGGTATCCGGATCAATTCGTTCACCTCCGCGCTGGTATTCCTCGCGGCCGTCGCGTATTTCCTGTTCGCCACCAAGGGGCGCGAGACTCCCGGACAGCTGGCTCCCGGCGCGGGACCGCGCCCCTGGCCGTGGCAGCTGGGCGCGTTGCGTGCCGCGGGCACCGGGGAACCGGCCGAAGCCGGTACCACCGACGATGCCGAGAACGAGGACGAGGACACCGTCGCGGGGGAGTCGGAGGCCGGTGACGAACCCGCCGCCGAGGCGCGACCCGAGGACAGCACATCGCGGACCGGTGCCACCGAGAAGGCCGAGGGTTCCGGAGAAGCCGAGAACGGTGGAGGATCCGGGAAAGCCGTGAACACCGAAAAGAACTCGGAATCCGGAAAAACCACCGGTGCGGCGGAACCGTCCGCGGATGTGGACGATTCGGCGGAGCCGTCCGGAACCGCCGAGGTAGCGGCGGAAGAGGAGTCCACCCGGCCCGCCGAATCCACTGTTCCGCGAGCCGAATAGGACGTCGTTCGGCGGCCGGCGCGGTCGTCTGGCAGCATCTTCTCGCAGGGGAGGCGACAATCGGTTGTCCTCCGCTGTCGGGGGCACACGTAGAGGAGGAAGAATGACCGATCCGTACCAACAGGGCGGACCGCAGTACGGCCCGCCCGGGACCGGCCCGGATCTGAGTAAAGGACCCGGCGCGCCGGGGTACGCGTCGCAGCCGCAGCAGCCGTATCCGTCGCAGCCGCAGCCGTACCCGTCGCAGGGCGGGCCCCAGTACGGCGCCCCGGGCTACGGTCAGCCGTCCCCGGGTTACGGTGCCCCGATGGGGCCCGGCGGGTACAACCCGATGGATCCCGAAGCCCCGTACGGGCGCGATATGAACGGTGTCCCGTATTCCGACAAGCAGAAGCTCACGGCCGGTCTGCTGCAGATCTTCCTGGGCAGCTTCGGCGCGGGGCGTTTCTACATCGGTGACACCAGCACCGCCATCTTCCAGATCGCGGCCACCTGGCTCACCTGCGGTCTCGGCGGTATCTGGCCGTTGATCGACGGGATCATGATGCTCACCGGTAGCGTGCAGGACCCCCACGGACGTCCGTTGCGCGAGAACTAGGCCGATGCCCCGCCGCGGACCCGGAACCCCCGCGGGTCCGCGGTGTTCGGTCTCGGACCGGCCGGAACCGTATCGCGGAATTCACCTCCGGATAACAGCATGCTCGAGCTCGTGGTCCACGATGGTTCGCGCGGCGTTGGGCCGCGGTTCACCCCGGTGTTCCCCTGTCGATCGGCTCCGCGGGCCGGGCGGCGCGGAACATCTCGGCAGGATTAGGCTCGACACGTGATGCGACGGACGAAGATTGTGTGCACTCTCGGCCCGGCCACTGCCACCGAGGAACGTATTCGAGAGCTCGTCGAGAGTGGTATGGATGTCGCCCGGCTCAATTTCAGCCACGGCGAGCACTCCGACCACGCCGAAAACTACAAGAAGGTGCGGCAGGCCTGCGATGATCTCGGCCGCGCCGTCGGCATTCTCGCCGATCTGCAAGGCCCCAAGATCCGGCTGGGTCGCTTCACCGAGGGACGCGCCTTCTGGGCGACGGGCGAGATCGTCCGGATCACCGTCGACGAGATCGACGGTGATCACGACCGCGTCTCCACCACCTACAAACAGCTCGCCGACGATGCCAAACCCGGCGACCGGTTGCTGGTCGACGACGGCAAGGTCGGACTCGAGGTGATACGCGTCGAGGGCGCCGACGTGGTCTGCGAAGTCACCGAGGGCGGCCCGGTCAGCAACAACAAGGGTGTTTCGCTGCCCGGGATGGATGTCTCGGTGCCCGCGCTCTCCGACAAGGACATCGAGGATCTGGAATTCGCGCTGAACCTCGGCGTCGATTTCATCGCGCTGTCGTTCGTGCGCTCGCCCTCGGATATCGAACTCGTCCACGATGTGATGGACCGGGTCGGCCGGCGCGTGCCGGTGATCGGCAAACTGGAGAAACCCGAGGCCATCGACAATCTCGAAGCCGTGGTACTGGCCTTCGACGCGGTGATGGTGGCCCGCGGTGATCTCGGGGTGGAACTTCCGCTCGAACAGGTACCCATCGTGCAGAAACGGGCCATCCAGATGGCCCGGGAGAACGCCAAGCCGGTGATCGTGGCCACCCAGATGCTGGAATCCATGATCGAGAACTCGCGGCCCACCCGGGCCGAGGCCTCGGATGTGGCCAACGCGGTGCTCGATGGCGCCGACGCGGTGATGCTGTCCGGGGAGACCTCCGTCGGCAAGTATCCGATCGAAACCGTGCGCACCATGGCGCGCATCGTGCACGCCGTGGAGGCCGAATCCACCAACGTGCCCCCGCTGACGCATGTACCGCGCACCAAACGCGGCGTCATCTCCTATGCCGCTCGCGATATCGGGGAGCGGCTCAATGCCAAGGCCCTGGTCGCCTTCACCCAGTCCGGTGACACGGTGCGGCGGCTGGCCCGGTTGCACACGCCGCTGCCGCTGCTGGCGTTCACCCCGCTTCCGGAGGTGCGCAGCCAGCTGGCGCTGACCTGGGGCACCGAAACCTTCATCGTGCCGACCGTGGACAGTACCGATGCCATGATCAAACAGGTCGACCAGGCGCTGTTGAGCATGAACCGGTACCGCAAGGGTGACCTCGTGGTCATCGTGGCCGGTTCCCCACCCGGTACCGTCGGTTCCACCAATCTGATCCATGTGCACCGCATCGGCGAGGAGGACCACTGATGCCCCAGGACCGCGGAGAAGCCCGGTGAGCGCGCCGGCCGGCGAAGCGGAGACGGACAACCACACCGATCTCGATACGCTGCTGGAACTGCTGGACCTCGAGGAGGTGGCCGAGGACGTCTTCCTCGGTCACCACCCGCAGAAGGTGTCCAGCCGGACCTTCGGCGGCCAGCTGGTGTCCCAGGCCGTCATCGCGGCCGGCCGGACCGCCGGCCGCCGCCCGATCCACGCGTTGAACGCGCATTTCGTACGCGGCGGCGATGTGAAGAAGCCGATCGAGTACCACGTGGAGCGCCATCGCGACGGCCGGGCGTTCGCCAACCGGACGGTGACCGCCACTCAGGACGGCCAGGAGCTGTTCGTCATGCTGGCCTCGTTCCAGGAGTGGGGCAAGGGCCTCGAGCACGCGCACGCGCGGCCGGAGGTACCCGATCCGGAGACCTTGCCTCGTATCCAGGAGAGCTTCGCCGGTTTCGAGGACAAACTGGAGATGTTCGTCAATGCCCCGCATCCGATCGATATGCGCTACACCAACGATCCGGCCTGGATCCTCAAGGGCACCGGCGAGAAACTCAACCACAACCGGGTGTGGATGCGTGCCGACGGCACTCTGCCCGACGATCCGCTGATCCATGTCGCCGCGTTGAGCTACTCCTCCGACACCACCGTGCTCGATTCGATCATCACCACGCACGGTCTGTCCTGGGGCCTGGATCGTATCGTGGCCGCCACGGTGAATCATTCGATCTGGTTCCACCGGCCGTTCCGTTTCGACGACTGGGCGCTGTACGCGACCGAGTCCCCGGTCGCCGCGGGCTCGCGTGGGCTGGCGACCGGGCGTTTCTATTCCCGGGCGGGCGAATTGCTCGCCACCACTGTGCAGGAGGGTGTGATCCGGCATTTCCCGTCCCGCGGGTGAGGGGGCAGGAGATACCGGGGATATCCGAGGGTCGTTACCGGGTCAGAGACGTTCCGGTAGCAGCGGCTCGAGATCGAAATCGGTGCGCTGTTCGGCGCTGAACGTGTACGGCGCTGCGGGGCCCAGGGTGTCCAGGGCCCGCAGCAGCCGGTGTTCCAGCGCCAGAACGGAGGAGTCGGTGAGCTCTTCCGGATCGCCGACCAGGCTCAGCACGATTTCGAAAGTGGCGTGCCCGCACGGTTGCACACCGGGATTTTCCGCCCGCCAGCGGTTGTCGAACTCCCGGTGCCGCGGGTCGTCCTCGGCAACCGGTTGGGTGAAACGCCAGGCGCAGATATCACCGTCGGCCACATGGTCGGCCAATTCCGCCCTGACGGTGTCGACGAGCCGTTCCAGGTTTTCCGGTGTCACATAAACATGAAGCGAAACATCCGAAATGCGTTTCGGCATGTCTGATTCCTGTCGTGTGTCGAACCTTCAACGGGGGATTCGCGGATCGATGTTCCGGAGCGGAAGTGTAGTGCCCGCCGAGCGGAAAGTCAGGGGCCGGTCCTGATTCGTTACCCGAGGGAGTGCGCGTACAGCCGTGCCATATGGGCATCCCCGCGGAGCGGTTCCGCGCACATACCCGGCGCCGGTCGTGGTCGTCGGGCGTGGTGACGGGAGCCGGAGTCACCAGCAGGGGCACCAGCGCCTCGGCGATCCGGTCGCCGGCCTCGAGAGAGGTCTTCGCGGACGGCCCCACAGGGTCGGCGATTACCCGTGCGCCACACGGCGGGTCCCGCGACCGTCCATACGACGCCGAATTCGTTCCGTATGTTCTCGCCTCGTGGAATTCGCGGCTGTCTCGTGGCGTCATGATAATTCGATGTGGGAATCTCCGTGGCGGGCATTCGCCGGATCACCGGTGGTGGGGAGAGTCGCATACTCGTACCCAGTCCGATACCACCCTCCGGGAGGCTCCGATCGACGAATTCACCACCGATTTCGGTGGGCGGTACCACGCCGGTCCGGCGCTCGTGCACCGTATGCCCGAGGTGTTCCCCTCCGTCTTGCTGGGCTCCGGTCGCGGCCTGACCCTGCGCGGCGCCGGACATTCCTGTGACGGACAAACCGTTACCGACGGGGAACTACTCGTCACCTACGCTCCGGTTGCCGCCGCGCGGCAGATGCGCGAGCTCGGGGAAGATATGGTCGAGGTGCCCGCGGGAGCGAATTGGCAGGGGGTGGAAAGCTATCTGAACGGTCGTGGCCGGACCCTGCCGGTACTCACCGACCATCCGGCGGTGAGCGTCGGCGGGACCCTCTCGGTCGGCGGTATCGGTATCGGTTCGGTCCGGTACGGGATGCAGGTGGATCAGGTGGAACGGATCCAGCTCACCGACGGAACCGGGACCAGCCGCTGGTGCTCGCGGACCGATCATCCCGAGCTCTTCCGGTTCGCGCTCGGTGGACTGGGCGCTCTCGGACTGATCGAACGGGTGGTCCTGCGTACTCTCCCGTACCGGCCGTTCGCGCATCTACACCGAGTTCGGCACCACGATCTGGCCGGTCTCGTCGGGTACACGGAGCGAGCCGCCCGGCGCGACGATATCGACAGCTACTGTGGCTCCGCGCGGCGTGGGGTGTACTCCTCCACCACGGGTATGCCCCGTTTTCCCTCCCGGTGTGCCGGAGACGGGTGCCTGATCGTGCGCCGGGGGCAGGTCGTCGGCGACGAGCACGCCCGCCCGGTCGCACCCGCCGCCGATCACGTACGGATGTGGTGTGACTATCTGGTGCCGGCCGGATGCCTGGAACTCCTCGTCGAGGTGGTGGAATCGTCCGGCTCGCTGGAACGTGTACCGATGATGCTGTATTTCCTGATCGTGCGCCGCCCTCCGGGGGCGACAGCGTTCGCGTTCGCTCCGGCGGGCCCGGCACCGGTCTCCATCGGGTTGGGGGTCTACGCCACGGTTCGCCGTACCCCGGACGCGGTGGCCGCTACGCGGCGACTGTTCGCTGCGCTACTGAAAAGAAGCTGCGAGCTGGGCGGACGCCCTTACCTCTATGGCATCCACGATTTCGACGAGGTGCCGGCCGACCGGTTCTACGGGTCCGATCCGGATCGGCTCGCGCAGCTACGCTCTCTGTACCGGTTGGAGCACATCAACGCCCACCTACGGCTCGTCCGGGCCGCCGGCACCGTCGCTCCGCACCGCTGAACCGGAAAACCGGTCCGGTCCCGCGGTCCTGAGCACCGCTATCGTGATGAGCCGGGAAGGATATTCCGGAAAGCACGAGTCGCGGGTATATCGACCCCCGGCCGGCGGTCTTACCGCGCTCCGAGGTCTGGGCTGCTGCGGACTCACTGCGGACTGCGTGAGGGTGGGGGAGATGTCTGGAATCGGAAATACCGTCTGACCTTGGTGCCGAGTGTGGGACTCGAACCCACACGTCCTTTCGGACAACGGTTTTTGAGACCGTCGCGTCTGCCAGTTCCGCCAACTCGGCGCACCGGATCCAGATGATAGCGCCTTTGCGGCCCGGTCACCCAATCCGGGGGTCGCCGAGGTGTGGGGAACCGGTTTACGCAGGGGATATGCGCTGTCGATAGTGGTGAAAGGTAACCTTTACAGCACCCGATCGCGTGACGGCGGATCGACGGCCGTGGATCGGCCGGATCCGCCGTCCCCGTATCGGGACGAGGCATCGGAACCAGAGGGGTCGATTATGGGCACTAGTGCGGAGGCCGGGGCGAAACGTGTGGTCGTCGCCGAGGACGAGGCGTTGATCCGGATGGACCTGGTCGAGATGCTGACCGAAGAGGGCTACCGGGTGGTCGGGGAGGCCGGCGACGGTCAGCAGGCCGTCGATCTGGCAGTGGAGCACCGTCCGGATCTGGTGATCATGGATGTGAAGATGCCGCGCCGGGACGGGATCGATGCGGCGGCCGAGATCGCGTCGAAACGTGTTGCGCCGGTCGTGATCTTGACGGCCTTCAGTCAGCGCGACCTGGTGGAGCGAGCCCGTGACGCCGGGGCCATGGCCTATCTGGTGAAGCCGTTCACCAAATCGGATCTGGTGCCCGCGATCGAATTGGCGGCCAGCCGGTTCCACGAGATCACCGCCTTGGAGAGCGAGGTCGCCACTCTCGCCGAGCGCCTGGAGACCCGCAAACTGGTCGAGCGTGCCAAGGGTGTGCTGATGCAGACCCAGGGGCTCAGTGAACCGCAGGCGTTCAAGTGGATTCAGCGCACCGCGATGGACCGCCGCACCACCATGAAGGCGGTGGCGGAGGTCGTATTGGAGAATCTCGCCCCGCAATGAGTCCCGTATAGCGGATTTCACCGGTATCGGCGGCATTTTTACGCCACTGGAACAAAAGGTGAAAAAGAATATGCGGCGAAATCACCTCGATGATCCGCGACGACGGGGGCGGAAACCGCCGCGCGATCACTGCTCGAGGTCGACGATATCGTCGTGGGCTACGGCAGAATCCGCGCGTTGCACGGTATTTCGCTGCGGGTGGCCGAGGGGAGCTGGTGAGGCTGCTGGGGGCCAACGGCGCCGGTACCACCGTGCTGCTGGTGGAGCAGAACGCCCGGCAGGCGCTCGCGGTTACCTCCTGGAGACCGGGACGATCACCAAGACCGGGCCCGGCCGGGAACTGCTGAACGATCCGGCGGTGCAGGCAGCGTATCTGGCGTGGGGTGAATCCGGCGGGGGTGGCGGGTGTCCGCGGGTGTCGGTAGGGGTCCCTAGACTCTCGGTGTGACCTCACCGACCACCGCGCAGCCGACCACTTCCGCCGCCACTCCCGGTTCCCCGGCCGACCGGCCCACGCTGCTGCTACTGGACGGGCATTCGCTGGCCTACCGTGCCTTCTACGCGCTGCCGGCGGAGAACTTCACAACGGTCACCGGGCAGACGACCAACGCGGTGTACGGGTTCACCGCCATGCTCATCAACCTGTTGCGCGACGAGAAGCCCACGCATATCGCGGCGGCCTTCGACGTCTCCCGGCAAACTTTCCGCGTGGAGGCCTATCCCGAGTACAAGGCGAACCGTTCGACCACTCCCGACGAATTCCGCGGTCAGGTCGAGCTCACCAAAGAGGTGCTGGGTGCGCTCGGTATTCCCGTCATGGCCATCGAGGGATACGAGGCCGACGACATCATCGCCACCCTCGTCACCCAGGCCGTCCCGCAGGGCTATCGGGTGCTGGTCGTCACCGGCGACCGGGATTCGCTACAGCTGGTCAACGAGCAGGTCACCGTGCTCTACCCCCGCAAGGGGGTCTCCGATCTCACCCGCTTCACACCGGAGGAGGTCGAGAAGAAGTACGGCCTCACCCCGGCCCAGTATCCGGATTACGCGGCGCTGCGGGGGGATCCGAGCGACAACCTGCCCGGTATCCCGGGTGTGGGTGAGAAGACCGCCGCCAAATGGATCCGCGAGTACGGCGATCTCGATACCCTGGTCGACAAGGTCGAAGAGGTCCGCGGCAAGGTCGGTGACGCGCTGCGCGCCAATCTGAGCAGTGTGGTGCTCAACCGGCAGCTCACCGAGATGGTCCGTGACGTCCCCCTGCCCTACACTCCCGACCAGCTCGCACAGGGGGCCTGGAACCGGGAGCGGATCCATCAGCTGTTCGACGATCTGGAATTCCGGGTGTTGCGCGACCGGTTGTTCGAAACTCTGGCGCCGCCCACGGTCGAGGCCGAATCGGGTTTCGAGATCAGCGGGCAGACGCTGGAACCGGGCAGTATCGCGGATTGGCTCGACGAACACGCCACCGCCGGTGCCCGGCACGGTCTCGCGCTGACCGGTAGCGGGGTACCGGCCGCCGGTGATGTGCGCGCCCTGGCCATCGCCGCCGCGGACGGGGAATCCGGCTATATCGACACCACCGCGCTCACCGCGGAGGACGAAGCCGCCCTCGGTGCCTGGTTGGCCGATCCCACCCGGCACAAGGCCCTGCACGAGGCCAAGAGCGCCCTGCACGCGCTGCGGGGGCGTGGCTGGACCCTGGCCGGTCTCACCAGTGATACCGCACTCGCGGCCTATCTGGTACGGCCCGGTCAGCGCAGTTTCAACCTCGACGATCTCTCGCTGCGTTACCTGCACCGGGAGCTGCGTACCGAAACCGAGGCCGCCCCGCAGCTGTCGCTGCTGGACGCCGAGGACGCGGTGGACGTCGAACTCGCCCGCACCGAGATGCTGCGGGCCCGTGCCGTCGCGGATCTGGCCGAGGCCCTGGACGCCGAGCTCGCCACGATCGAATCCACTCCGCTGCTCGACGAGATGGAGCTACCGCTGCTCGGGGTGCTCGCCGAACTCGAGAACGCCGGGATCGCCGTCGATACCGATCAGCTCACCGCGCTGCAGCGGCAGTTCACCGACAAGGTCGCCGACGCGGCGAACGCCGCCTACGCGGTGATCGGCAAACAGATCAACCTCGGTTCCCCCAAGCAGCTGCAGGCGGTGCTCTTCGACGAACTCGATATGCCGAAGACCAAACGGACCAAAACCGGCTACACCACCGACGCCGACGCGCTGGAATCCCTCTACCAGAAAACCGAACACCCCTTCCTGCAGCATCTGCTCACGCACCGGGACGCCACCCGGCTCAAGGTCACCGTCGACGGACTGCTGAAATCCGTGGCCGACGACGGCCGGATCCACACCACCTTCAACCAGACCATCGCGGCCACCGGCCGGCTGTCCTCCACCGAACCCAATCTGCAGAACATTCCCATCCGCACCGATACCGGCCGGATGATCCGCGATACCTTCGTGGTCGGCGCGGGCTACGAATCGTTGATGACCGCCGATTACAGCCAGATCGAGATGCGGATCATGGCCCACCTGTCCGGCGACGAAGGTCTGATCGAGGCCTTCAACTCCGGAGAGGATCTGCACAGCTTCGTCGCTTCCAAAGCGTTCGACATACCGATCTCCGAGGTCTCCCCGGAGCTGCGCCGCCGGATCAAGGCCATGTCCTACGGGCTGGCCTACGGGCTGAGCTCCTACGGGCTGTCCGCCCAGCTGAAGATCAGTACTCAGGAGGCGAAGGAGCAGATGGAGATCTACTTCGCCCGGTTCGGCGGTATCCGCGACTATCTGCACGCCGTGGTGGAGCAGGCCCGCAAGGTGGGCTACACCCAGACCCTTTTCGGCCGGCGCCGCTACCTCCCCGATCTGGATCACAGCAATCGCCAGCGTCGCGAGGCCGCCGAACGGATGGCGCTCAACGCCCCGATCCAGGGAACGGCCGCCGATATCATCAAGGTCGCGATGATCAATGTGCACACCGCACTCGCCGAATCGGGGCTGCGCTCCCGGATGCTGCTGCAGATCCACGACGAACTCGTCTTCGAGGTGGCCGCGGGGGAAGCGGATCGGCTACGGGAGCTGGTCCGGGAGAAAATGGCCTCGGCCATCGAATTGTCTGTCCCGCTGAGCGTTTCGGTCGGTATCGGGCGCAGCTGGGACGCCGCCGCTCACTGAGCCGCCGGGGGCCGGAACGCAGGCCTTCGGTGCCGGTGGGCGTTCCGGCACCGAAGGCTCGTCGCCGGCGCCCTTCCGTCCGCGCGGCCGGACGCGCCGGGAGTCGGTTCGCTGTCGGAAAGCGCACGCCGGTCACCGGCGCGCGGGTCGCCGCCGCCGTGCCCAGGGAGTGGCGCGCGACTCGCTCGGAGAGTCCGGTTGGTCACCCGGGTTGGCGGTGGATTCCAGGTTACGAGCCGGTGACCAGCGGAAATAATACCGAGTGGGAGAAGAAAAGAAGGGTGGATATGGTTGCTATCCGCCAGGGGAGTCTTTATCCTCGAACGCGTGCAAATTCCCGCCGACGGCCTCAGCGCCGCGCCGACGTTCGCTGATCGCGACGGTGCGGTGGTTCTCGCGCGCACCGCGGAGACGGCACGTCGGCTACTTGCCGTAGTAGTAACCCGCCGTAGCGGGGTCTGATTCGGACCGGCCCCCTCGCTGCGGGCCCCCTTTGCTTTCGCTGGTCCCCCAAACCTGCCGACCTTCTCTGGGAAGACCTACGTGCTCATGACCACAACTATTCTGGACAACGACACCCTGACCATCGCCGCTCCCCGCAGTCTCCGCAGCGAATGCGCGGAACTGAACGCGGCCGATTTCCACGACCGCTACGGCGAATGCACCGGCCCGATCCGGCTCGCGGGCTGGTCGTCCACCGGTGCTCGTGGCGGCGCCTTCACCGCCACCCTGGAATTCCCGGGCTGGTCCCGATCGGTGGTGGCCGCGGGCAGCCCGATCGCCGCCATGACCTCCGCACTCTACGAGGCGGGCTATCCGGTCGAAATCCTGCGATTCCATCAGCGGCGCACCCCGCAGGGGACCGCGACCTTCGTGCAATGCGAATTCGACGGCCGCCGCGGCTGGGGTGCGGCACTTGCCACCGACGGCGCGGAATCGTCGGTGCGTGCCATGATCGCCAGCGTCAACCGCCTGGGCGAGCTCCGCTAGGCACCGAAGCGACGGCGGGCTCTACACCATCCCCGGAAAGTGTGGAGCCCGCCGTCCTTCGTCTACTCTATTCGCTCACCTGGCCGTCGCCCGCCTGCTGCTCGGCCAGTTGTTTGCGTACCTCGTCCATATCGAGGGCCTTGACCTGGGAGACCAGATCCTCGAGCGCCGCGGGCGGCAACGCACCCGGCTGGGCGAAGACCAGCACGCCTTCCCGGAAGGCCATGATGGTCGGGATGGACTGGATATTGGCGGCCGCCGCCAAGCCCTGTTCGGCTTCGGTATCGACCTTGCCGTGCACGACATCGGGATGTTTATCCGATGAGGCCTCGTAGGTCGGGGCGAAACTGCGGCACGGTCCGCACCAGGAAGCCCAGAAGTCGACGAGTACCACGTCGTTGCTGGTGACTACCTCATCGAAGTTCTGCTGCGTCAGCGTCTGGGTGGCCATGACGTCCTCTCGTGGTCGGTACTCGGGCTGTAACGCCGGCCCCGGCCGCGGTTGTTCCGCGACGGTGTCGTACGCCACCTCACCCCACCCTACGTGCCGACGGCCCGCCGGTGGGCGGCTGCGCTCAGCCGTGCTCGGCGATCGGCCAGGCGCGGCGCTGATCCCCGTCCCAGCGCCGGACCCCGACGACGGTCGCGTTGATATCCCGGTCCGTCGCCACGGTTGTCACCGCCTCGCCGATCCGCTGCGGGAGAACCCGGCGGGCCAGCGTGACGTGGGGTGTCCACTGGTTCGGGCTCATATTCGCCGGAACGTCCGGGCACGATGCCATGATCTGATGGACCCGCCGGTGCCAGGCCAGCAACTGTTCGGAGGGGACGACCGCCCGCACCAGGATCGGGCGGCGCGCCCCGAACACCAGCACGCCGCCGAGGCGTACCGGAAACGGCCGGAACGGTAGCCGGTCGAGTTCCTGTTCGATCCGCGGCCAGATCTGCCGGGCCACGGCGACGGTGATGTGCGGCCGGTGGGAGCCACCGTCGCGCCTTCCCCGCCCGAGCGAGGGCAGGCCGGCTTCGGTGAGCAGTTCCCATTGCCGCTGGATCCGTTGCTCCGCCGCTTCGTCGAGTAGTAACTCCACCGACTGCACCATGCCTGCAGACGCTAGCCGGTCGCCTCCCGCCGGTGCGGCGGACGGCCCGTTTCCGCGCCACGCCCGGTTGTGAAACTTCGGTTACTCCGGGCGCCTCGCGCGCCGCGGTCGCCTACTGTGCCTGAGAAACGTCGTCGATTGATCGAGACCGGATGGTTCGCGAGCGGCAGGTGGTGGCGGTGGCCGATAGGTCCGGAAGCCGGGTGCGGCGCATACTGTGCGGAATCGCCGGCGTAGTGCTGGCCGCCGGATGTGTGACCAATATCGAGGACACCGGGCCGGTCCCGCCGAAGGTGCCGGTACAGGCCGTCGACACACTCGCCGCGCGCCTGCCACCGGATATCGCCGCGGCCGGTGAGGTGGTGGTCGGGGTGAACGTGCCGTATCAGCCGAACGAGTACCGCGACCGGCACGGGGCGATCGTCGGCTTCGATATCGACCTGATGGACGCGGTGACCGCGGTGCTCGGTATCCGGGCCCGCTACACCGAGTCCGCGTTCGAGAAGATCATTCCCGCCGTCCAGGCCGGTACCTACGACATAGGGATGTCCTCGATCACCGATTCGCTGGAGCGCGAGAAACAGGTCGATTTCGTCACCTACTTCAACGCGGGGGTGCAGTGGGCGCAGCGCACCGGCGACGATATCGACCCGGACAACGCCTGTGGGAAACGTGTCGCGGTCCAGGCGACCACGGTCGAGCACGTGGAAGAGGTCCCGGCGAAGAGCCAACGCTGTGTCGCCGCGGGGAAGGAGCCGATCGTCATCGAGGCGTTCGAGGAGCAGAGCGCGGTGACCAACGCCCTCGTACTCGGTCAGGTCGATGCCATGTCCGCGGATTCCCCGGTCACCGCGTACGCGATCAAACGGACCGACGGCAAGATCGAACCCGCCGGACCGGTGTTCGATTCCGCCCCCTACGGGTGGGCGGTGGCCAAGGGATCGCCGCTGGCGCCGGTGCTGCGGGATGCGGTGCAGTATCTGATGGACAACGGGCAGTACCGGCAGATCACCGAGAACTGGGGTCTCCAGGAGGGTGCACTGGAGACCTCCGTGATCAACGGTGCGAGGAGCTGACACGATGAACGCCGATCCGGGTACCGGTCCCGCCCCCGAACCCATCCGGGCCGTGCCGTTGCGCCGGCCGGGCCGCTGGGCCGCGGCGGTGGTGATCCTGGTGCTGGTGGGGCTGTTCTGCTACGGCGCGGCCACCAATCCCGCCTACCGCTGGGATGTGTACTGGCAGTACCTGCGGGACTCCCGGATCGCGGCGGGTGCGGTGGTCACCATCGAGCTGACCGTGCTGGCGATGGTCATCGCCGTGGTCCTGGGTACCGCGCTCGCGGTCATGCGGCTGTCCCCGAATCCGGTCCTGCGCGCCGCGGCCTGGGTCTATCTGTGGATCTTCCGCGGTACCCCGGTGTACGTGCAGCTGGTGTTCTGGGGTCTGGTGCCCTCGCTGTACCAGCATGTGGCCTTCGGTGTGCCGTTCGGGCCGCGGCTGCTCGAGATCGATGTGCAGAGCCTGCAGGCCGCGTTCGCGTTCGCGGTGATCGGGCTGGGGCTCAATGAGGCGGCGTATATGGCCGAGATCGTGCGGGCCGGGATCAACTCCGTCGGGGAGGGGCAGCGGGAAGCATCGATCGCGCTGGGGATGTCGTGGTCGCAGACCATGCGCCGGACCGTGCTGCCGCAGGCCATGCGCGTGATCATCCCGCCGACCGGTAACGAACTCATCAGCATGCTCAAGACCACCGCGCTGGTCACCGCCATTCCGCTGAGCACCGATCTCTTCGGCCGGGCCCGCGATATCTACGGGGTGAACTTTCTGCCGATCCCGCTGCTACTGGTCACCGCGACCTGGTACCTGGCGATCACCAGCGTCCTCATGATCGGCCAGTACTACCTGGAGAAATACTATTCGCGGGGGGTGTCCCGGCAGTTGACCGCCAAACAATTGCAGGATCTGGCCGACGCGCAAGGGGAGGCGAGGGCGACATGAACGCCACGGTCACGGACCCGATGATCCGGGCCGAGCGGGTCCACAAGAATTTCGGAGCCCTGCGGGTGCTCAACGGTATCTCGCTGGAGGTCGGGCGGGGACAGGTGCTGTGCCTCATCGGACCGTCGGGATCGGGGAAGTCCACGTTCCTGCGCTGTATCAACCATCTCGAGCAGGTCGACGCGGGGCGGCTGTACGTCGATGGGGAGCTGGTCGGCTACCGGGAACGCAAAGGCCGGCTCTACGAGCTGCATCCGCGCGAGGCCGCCCGGCAGCGCCGCGAAATAGGTATGGTCTTCCAGCATTTCAATCTCTTTCCGCATCGCACCGCGCTGGCCAATATCATCGAGGCGCCCACGCAGGTGAAGAAGGTGCGCAAGGCCGAGGCGGTGGCCCGGGCGAAGGAGTTACTGGACCGGGTCGGTTTGGCGGACAAGGCGAATGCCTACCCGGCGCAGCTGTCCGGCGGTCAGCAACAGCGGGTCGCCATCGCCCGTGCGCTGGCGATGGACCCGAAACTCATGCTGTTCGACGAGCCCACCTCCGCGCTGGATCCGGAGCTGGTCGGTGAGGTTCTCACCGTGATGCGGGAGCTCGCCGGTTCCGGTATGACGATGGTCGTCGTGACCCACGAGATGGGTTTCGCCCGGGAGGTCGCCGATCAGCTGGTGTTCATGGACGGCGGGGTGGTGGTGGAGGCCGGATCGCCCACCACGGTGCTGACCGCGCCGGAACACGAACGCACCCGGGCGTTCCTGTCGCGCCTGCTCTAGAAGCGTTTCCCACGCGGCAGGGAGCGCGGCGGGCGCCGCGTGAGTGCGCGTTCCGGCTGCCGGATCCGGGTATGTCTTCCGGGGCGGACCTGTGCTTGCCGTCCCTGGCGTACCGGCCGCTACCAGCGGTGTACGCGCGCGGTGACCTGTTCGGTGAATTCACTCGTCGAGGCGAGGCCACCGAGATCGGCGGTCGCGATCCCGGCCGCGAAGGTCGCCGCTACCGCCCGATCGATCCGGTCGGCCGCCGCGGCGAGCACCGGTTCGGCGCGCCGGTCGGCCAGCCAGCGCAGCAGCATGGCCGCGGACAGCTGCAGGGCCACCGGGTCCGCCCGGTTGCGGCCCGCGATATCCGGTGCCGCGCCGTGGACCGCCTGGGCCATCGCCCGGGTCGCGGAGCAGTTCGAGGAGGGTGCGGTGCCCAGTGATCCGGCGAGCTGGGCGGCGAGGTCGGACAGGATATCGCCGAACAGGTTCTCGGTGACCAGGACGTCGAAGTCGCCGGGGGAGCGGACCAGATGCGCGGCCGTCGCGTTCACGTGTTCGTCGGTGACCGTGACTGCGGGGTACTCCCGCGCGACGGCGTAGCAGGTATCGCGGAACAGCCCCGTGGTCAGCGGCAGCACATTCGCCTTGTGCACGACCGTCATCCGCCCCCGCCGGCCGGCGGCCAGCCGGAACGCCTCGTGCGCGATCCGCTCGCACGCCGCCCGGGTCACCAGTCCGATGGAGAGCGCGGTATCCGGGTGGGGCAGAACTCTCCGGATCCCACGGCCATATTGCGGTCGGCGTAGAAACCCTCGCTGTTCTCGCGGACGATCACCAGATCGATATCCGGCGCGATCGCCTCGTCCACCACCCGCCGCGCCGAGCCCACCACCTCTGGCCCGATCCCGTCCCCGTCGAGGATGCCGAGCCGCAACGGCTGTCCGGGCTTGGTCTGTTCCATCCGGCCATGGTCGCAGGACCGGCGCGGGCGATCGGTCCGCGGGCCGGTGCCGCCGGCACATCTCGTGACCGGGCGTGCTTTCTGCTATCTTGGTGATATCACTTTGATAGATGGAGGATGTCATGTCGTTCCGGAACGCCGCTCGGGTCAACGGGTTCGTGGTGCTGTTGATATGGCTGGTGCTCGCCATCGCCCTGGCGGCGGTAGCGGTCGCGGGATTCGTGGTCTTCAAGCAGAACCAGAACGCGCCCGCGCTGATCGGGGCGATCGTTGCCTGTGTGCTGGAGGTGGTGCTGCTGCTGGGTATCACCGGCCTGACGGTCGTGAACCCGAACGAGGCGAAGGTCGTGCAGTTCTTCGGCCGCTACATCGGATCGGTGAGCGATCCCGGCTTCTTCTCGGTGCTGCCGTTGACCGATCGCCGCAGTATCTCGCTGCGGGTCCGTAATTTCGAAACCCAGAAGCTGAAGGTCAACGATGCCGACGGCAACCCGGTGGAGATCGCGGCCGTGGTGGTCTACAAGGTAGTGGACAGCTTCAAGGCCGCCTTCGCCGTCGACGACTACGAGGAGTACGTGGAAACCCAGTCCGAGGCCGCGGTCCGGCACCTGGCCACCACTCATCCCTATGACGCCCACGAGGACGATCGCACCAGCTTGCGCGACGGCTCCGAGGTCGCCGAAGAGCTCACCGTGGAACTGCGCGATCGCACCGGAACCGCGGGTATCGAGGTCATCGAGGCTCGGATCACCCACCTGGCCTACGCGCCGGAGATCGCGCAGGCGATGCTGGTCCGCCAGCAGGCCGCGCAGGTGGTGGCGGCTCGCACCCGCATCGTGGAGGGCGCGGTCGGCATGGTGGGCCTCGCGCTGGACCGCCTCGCCGCCGAGGGCATGGTGGAACTCGACGAGGAGCGCAAGGCCGCCATGGTGTCGAATCTGCTGGTGGTGCTGTGTGGTGACCGGGCCACCCAGCCGGTGGTCAACGCGGGATCGCTGTACCACTGATGGCCGAACGCAAGAAGGTCCTGCTCCGGCTCGACCCGGCGGTGTACGACGCGGTCGCGACATGGGCAGCCGATGATCTGCGCAGTGTGAACGCTCAGATCGAATTCGCTCTCCGGCGTGCTCTCGAGCAGGCCGGACGCTCCCCGCGACCGGCTCGCGGCGACGAGTCCTGAACAGTTCCGGAAGCATCCCGGGCCCGCCCTCGGCGCCGGCCCGGGATTTCCGATGGCCCGGCGGTCGCGCTCGCGAACGCCGGCTTCCGGGGCGGTTCAGCCCGGCGAGCCGGGTTTGTGGCTGACGAAGATGGCCGTGCCGGGGAAGATCTGCCCGCGCAGCGGGCTCCACTGGCCCCATTCCCGGTCCAGCCATTCCGGCCAATCGGGCTCGACGATATCGTCGAGCATCAGCCCCGCCGCGACTATTTCCCGGACGCGGTCGCCGATCGTCCGATGGTGCTCCACATAGGTGCACCGGCCCGCACCGTCGAATTCCGTGTACGGCGTGCGATCGAAATAGGGAAATACCGCCTCGAGACCGGCCGGGCCCGGATCGTCGCGGAATATCCAGCGCATCGGGTGGTTCACGGCGAAGACCCAGCGGCCGCCCGGCCGCAGGACCCGCGCCACCTCCCGCATCACCAGCGCGGAATCGGCGACGAACGGGACGGCGCCGAAGGCCGAACACGCCAGATCGAACGATCCGTCCGCGAACGGCAGCGCCTCCGCTCCGGCCTGTACCAGCGGTACGCGGGGCCCACCCCGGTTCATGGCGGCCACCCCGCGTTCCAGCATGCCCCGCGACAGGTCCAATCCGATCGGATACGCGCCCTGACCGGCCAGCCAGCGCGCGCACGGCGCCGAACCGCAGCCCACCTCGAGGATCCGTTTTCCGGCGATATCGCCGAGCAGGCGCATATCGCCCTCGTGCAGGCCCTCCGGGCACCAGACGAACTCGCCGCCGTGGCTTTCGGCGCCCAGGAACTCACCATGGGTATCGTGATACTGGTCGGCGTCGGCATCCCACCAGCGCCGGCTCGCGCGTTCGCTCTCGGCGGATCCGACCCGTAAGCGTGCGGCGCCTGCGGTCCCCAGCGTGGCAGTGGCCTGAGCGTGGCGATCTTGTACGAGGTCGTCGGACACGACGTGAAGCCTATAGTTCCGCGGCGGGGGGTCGTTTGCCCGCCCGTATACAGGTCGCGTACGCTGAACGCGCAAGTGATCACACCTGGAGCCGCTGGGTGTATCGCAGCGTACCGAAAGTCTCAATGTCCGCAACCGATCACAATCCGTCCGGAGCAAACCGCCACATGCCCACCACCGTCACCTCGCCGCAGGTAGCCGTCAACGATATCGGCTCCGCCGAGGATTTCCTCGCCGCCATCGACGCCACGATCAAGTACTTCAACGACGGCGATATCGTCGAAGGAACCATCGTCAAAGTCGACCGCGACGAGGTCCTGCTCGACATCGGTTACAAGACCGAAGGCGTCATCCCGTCTCGCGAGCTCTCCATCAAACATGATGTCGACCCGAACGAGGTCGTTTCCGTGGGCGATGAGGTGGAGGCCCTGGTCCTCACCAAGGAGGACAAAGAGGGTCGCCTGATCCTGTCCAAGAAACGGGCGCAGTACGAACGCGCCTGGGGCACGATCGAGGAGCTCAAGGAGAAGGACGAGGCCGTTCGCGGCACCGTGATCGAGGTCGTCAAGGGCGGTCTGATCCTCGACATCGGTCTGCGCGGCTTCCTGCCCGCCTCGCTGGTCGAGATGCGCCGGGTCCGCGATCTGCAGCCGTATGTCGGCAAGGAGATCGAGGCCAAGATCATCGAGCTGGACAAGAACCGCAACAACGTGGTCCTGTCCCGCCGTGCCTGGCTGGAGCAGACCCAGTCCGAGGTGCGCAGCGAGTTCCTGCACCAGCTGCAGAAGGGCCAGGTCCGCAAGGGTGTGGTCTCCTCCATCGTCAACTTCGGCGCCTTCGTCGACCTCGGCGGTGTCGACGGTCTGGTGCACGTCTCCGAGCTGTCCTGGAAGCACATCGATCACCCGTCCGAGGTGGTCGAGGTGGGCAACGAGGTCACCGTCGAGGTTCTCGACGTCGATCTGGACCGCGAGCGCGTCTCGCTGTCGCTGAAGGCCACCCAGGAAGATCCGTGGCGGCAGTTCGCTCGTACTCACGCCATCGGCCAGATCGTGCCCGGTAAGGTCACCAAGCTGGTTCCCTTCGGTGCGTTCGTCCGCGTGGAGGAGGGCATCGAGGGTCTGGTGCACATCTCCGAGCTCGCCGAGCGGCATGTCGAGGTCCCGGATCAGGTCGTGGTCGTCGGCGACGACGCGATGGTCAAGGTCATCGATATCGACCTGGAACGTCGCCGGATCTCGCTGAGCCTCAAGCAGGCCAACGAGGACTACAGCCCCGAGTTCGATCCGTCGAAGTACGGTATGGCCGACAGCTACGACGAGCAGGGCAACTACATCTTCCCCGAGGGCTTCGATCCCGAGACCAACGAATGGCTCGAGGGCTTCGACAAGCAGCGCGAAGAGTGGGAAGGCCGCTACGCCGAGGCGGAGCGCCGGCACAAGATGCACACCGCGCAGATGGAGAAGATGGCGGCCGACGCCGCGGCCGAGGCCGCGGGTGGCGGCGGTGCGTCGAACTACTCCTCCGAGAGCGGCGCGCAGACCAGCGCCGGCCAGCAGGAGTCGGCGGGCGGTTCGCTCGCCAGCGACGCCCAGCTCGCCGCACTGCGGGAGAAGCTGTCCGGTAACGCCTGAGGCGGATACCGGTAGCCGATAGCCGAACGGAAAAGACCCCGGTCCCTCGCGGACCGGGGTCTTTTCCGTGTCAATACCCGACGGTGAATCCGCGCTGGATGAACCGCGGTACTTGCGCTTCGTCGAGAAGCGCCACCGCGAGGTCCTCGGTGGAGATATCGCGGCCGCCGGTATCGAGCAGTTGATCACCGCCGATCCGGAATCGGCCGGTCCGTTCGCCCGGGTCGACGCGGCCCGAGGACGGGCTGAGGTAGGTCCACAGGCGATTCGACGTGCGATAGATATCCAGTGCGTCGCGCAGGGCGGCGATGACGCGGTGGTATTCGCGGGGTACGCCGAGTGTGGTGGGAAGGTTGTCCGCGAAACCCGGCTCGTCCACGAGTTGCCGACCGGGGGCGATCTCCAGACTGCCGGCACCACCGATTACGAGTAACCGCGTGTCCGGATGGTGTGCCAGGGCCGTCACCATCGCCTTCGCGCCCGTGACGAAATCGCCGGCCCGCGCGATCGTTTCGTCGATCCCGTGTCCGGCGTCGACCGCGCTGATCACGATATCGAGTCCGGCGATCGCGGTGCCGATACTGTCGGCGTCGCGCCAGTCGGCCACCTGCCACTCGGTACCACCACGTTCGCGTGGAAAGCGGAATTCCGCGGTGGTGAACGCCCGCCTTCGGTGACCTCGCGCTACGCCCTCGGCGACCACGCGAGAACCCGATCACGCCGGTGGCTGGTCGGCCTGTTCGCGGCGGCCGGACCCAGTCGTGGATTCCGGGTTCGAATGGGCTGATTTCGCGCCGGAACCGGCCGCGCACGTCCGGGCGGATTTTCCCGGACTGCCGCCCGCCGGGCTCGCCCTGGCACTCCGGATGCGGGGGCGGATGCACGGGCTGGTCGCGCTGGAGGTCTACGGCCGCAGTCGGCGGATCCGGCCGAACTCTTCCGCGCCGAGATGCTGGATCTGATTCGCTCGCTGGGCCTGTGACCGGCGGATCCCACCGCGGACCTCATCGCCGTCGGCCGCGCTGCGGTCCGGGCCCTCGACACGACGGTGGCCCGGTCCGCCGGACCGGGCCACCGCTGTCCGTCGGGAACTAACCTACCGGGACCGGGACCCAGCGCGGCCAGACGATCGACGGACGTGGGCGATGAGCGGCGAGACTGTGTCGGGGTGCGATGGTGAACAGGATCGGCCAGGCACGGCGGTTCTCCGCCAGATACGCCGCCACAGCCGGAATGGTGAGACAGTGCACCCGCCCCGGCGCCCCCAGCCGGTGCCGGCCTGTGCGGTAGTGCCTGATGCGCATGCTCGTTCCTTTGCTATCCGTAACAGAAGCGGTGAATCGGGGCGTGCACTCAGGCCGAACATTAACGCAGTCACCGGCCCGATCGGGATATTTGCGCTGTTCTGCCACACCTGGGCGTGTCGAGCGGGTGAGGCGCGGAAACCTCGCCGTTGCTCCGGTACCGGGGAATGCGAGACTGTGCGAATGTTACGAATCGGCCTCACCGGCGGTATGGGAGCGGGTAAATCGACGGTCGCGCGGGCACTCGTGGCCCGGGGGGCGGTACTGATCGACTCCGATGTCATCGCGCGGGAAGTGGTCGCGGTCGGCACACCGGGGCTCGCCGCCCTGGTCGAGGCGTTCGGCTCGGATATTCTGGCCGCGGACGGCAGCCTGGATCGGCCGGCCCTGGCGGCCAAGGCGTTTCGCGACGACGAATCCCGCACCACGCTGAATTCGATCACCCACCCGCTGGTGGGGCAGCGCACGGCCGAACTCTTCGCCGCCGCCGCGCCGGACGCCATTGTGGTTCAAGACGTTCCGTTGCTGGTGGAGAACCATATGGCACCGTTCATGCATCTGGTGCTGGTGGTCGACGTGGCCGCCGAAACCCGGATCCGGCGTCTGGTCGAATTCCGTGGCGTATCCGAAGACGATGCGCGGGCGCGGATCGCCGCCCAGGCGACCGACGAGCAGCGCCGCGCCGCCGCCGATGTGCTGCTGGACAACAACGGCCCCACCGAAGTGGTCGAAGCCGCCGTGGCGCGGCTGTGGGACGAGCGGTTGGTGCCGTTCGAGGCGAATCTGCGTTCCGGTAGCGCGGTACGGCCGGCACCCCGGCTCGTCGACCCGGATCCGGACTGGCCCGCGCAGGCGCAGCGGCTGATCGCACGGCTACGGGTGGCCGCCGGCGCCGCCGCGGTACGGGTCGACCATATCGGTGCCACCGCTGTGCCCGGTCTGCCCGCGAAAGATGTGCTCGACCTGCAGATCTGCGTGCCGGACCGCGCCGCGGCCGACGGTATCCGCGACGCGCTGGCCGCCGCCGGGTTCCCGGCGATCCCGCGGCACACCCACGACGATCCCGAGCTCGGTGTGGATGAGGGGCGCTGGGAGAAACGTGTGCACGGCAGTGCCGATCCCGGGCGGCCGGCGTATGTCCATCTGCGGGTTGCCGGTGGGCCCGGTCAGGAATTCGCCCTCGCCTTCCGCGACTGGCTGCGCGCAGAGCCGGCCGCCCGGGCGGAGTACACCGAGGTGAAGCGGAAAGCCGCGGCCGCGGCCGCCGGGCTCGACGGGGAGGGCGCGGTCGCCGCCTGCGCGGCGATCGAAGACCCGTGGTTCGATGCGGTGTACCAGCGGGTGCTCACCTGGCGAGCCGCGCATCCGGAGGAGCGGTAGCGAAGACGCCGGGCGCGCCCAGGCCGCCGGGCGAGGTGCGCGGCGCCTGGAATGCCCGGGCGACCGGGGGTCACAGCCAGGTGAGTGGCATATCGAGCGATGCCGTCCAGGCGAGGAAATCGTAGTTGTGGGCGGCGATACCGTCGATCGCCCGGGTGGCCGTGGCCACTGCTCGCTCGGCGGTGCGGGTGTCCAGCAGGCCCGCGGTGTGCGCGGCCAGGAGTTCGTCGACGTCCATGAGTTCGGTCCCCCGTCCCGTACGGACCACCAGATCGAGATAGTGGTCCTCCGCGCGCCATTTCTTCGGTCCGACCTCGCCGAAGTCGCCGATGTCGAGGTAGTAGTCCTGATCGCGGCGATGCGCGGGCCGGAAATGGAACACCGTCGCCCGCAGGTGCAGTTCGGGGAGCAGCCACGACTCCAGATAATGGAATTGCGCGTGGTCGGCGGTCCGCGCCATGTACAGGCCCCAGGGTTCGAGATGGTAGCGCTCCACATCGCGGACGAATCCTTTCGGATCGGTATTCGTCAATTCCGCGATATCGAAGTACTCCACCTTCGGCCGGTGGACGTGTACGGTCGCTGCCTCGGTCACAGTCGTCGAATCTACCCACTCTGCCGCCCACGCGTCCGGTCCGCCGCTCATCGCGTCGGATCCGATCGCCCGGCGTGCGCCGGGGCACAGGTCGAGGGGCGGGATTCTGTCGGTGTCCGCGCCTAGTCTTGGGGCATGGCATTCGCAACCGAACTCCGTGCGGCCGGCGTCAGCGCAACCGCGGCCGACGGGGAGACTCCGCTGGCGAAATCGGAGTTCCGCCCGGTCGGCGGTATCGAGCGGACCGGCGGCCGGTTCGAGGTGGTCAGCCCGTATCAGCCGGCCGGGGATCAGCCGGCGGCGATCGACGAGCTGGAACGCCGGATCAAGGCGGGGGAGCCCGATGTGGTGCTACTCGGCGCCACCGGTACCGGTAAGTCCGCGACCACCGCCTGGCTCATCGAACGGCTACAGCGGCCCACCCTGGTGATGGCGCCGAACAAGACGCTGGCGGCCCAGCTGGCCAACGAACTGCGCGAGATGCTGCCACACAACGCGGTCGAGTACTTCGTCTCGTATTACGACTACTACCAGCCCGAGGCGTATATCGCGCAGACCGACACCTATATCGAGAAGGACAGCTCGATCAACGACGATGTGGAGCGGTTGCGTCATTCGGCCACCTCCGCACTGCTCTCGCGGCGAGACGTGGTGGTGGTCGCGTCGGTGTCCTGTATCTATGGCCTGGGCACGCCGCAGTCGTACCTGGACCGTTCGGTGCTGCTCGAGGTGGGGACGGAAATCGACCGTGACGCCTTCCTGCGAATGCTGGTGGACGTCCAGTACACACGGAACGATATGTCGTTCACCCGGGGTTCGTTCCGGGTGCGCGGCGATACCGTCGAGATCATCCCCTCGTACGAGGAACTGGCGGTGCGCATCGAATTCTTCGGTGACGAGATCGAGGAACTCTACTATCTGCATCCGCTCACCGGGGATGTGGTGCGCAAAGTCGATATGCTGCGTATCTTCCCCGCCACCCACTATGTGGCGGGCCCGGAGCGGATGGCGCGCGCGGTCACCGATATCGAGGCCGAGCTCGAGGAACGTCTCGCCGAACTCGAGCGCAAGGGCAAGTTGCTGGAGGCCCAGCGATTGCGGATGCGCACCCAGTACGACCTCGAAATGATCCGTCAGGTGGGTTTCTGCTCGGGTATCGAGAACTATTCGCGCCATATCGACGGCCGGCCCGCCGGATCCGCGCCCGCCACCCTGCTGGACTACTTCCCCGACGATTTCCTGCTCGTCATCGACGAATCCCATGTGACGGTGCCGCAGATCGGCGGTATGTACGAGGGGGATATGTCGCGCAAGCGTAATCTCGTCGAATACGGTTTCCGGTTGCCCTCGGCGGTGGACAATCGCCCGCTCACCTGGGAGGAGTTCGCCGAACGGATCGGCCAGGCGGTCTACCTGTCGGCAACGCCCGGCGACTACGAACTGGGCCGCACCGGCGGGGAGGTGGTGGAGCAGGTCATCCGCCCGACCGGGCTGGTCGATCCGCAGGTCGTCGTCAAACCCACCAAGGGCCAGATCGATGATCTGGTGCACGAGATCCGGTTGCGCACCGAGCGTGACGAACGGGTTCTGGTCACCACGCTCACCAAGAAGATGGCCGAGGATCTCACCGATTACCTGCTCGGGCTGGGCGTGCGGGTGCGGTATCTGCATTCGGAGATCGATACGCTGCGGCGCGTGGAGCTGCTGCGGCAGCTGCGGCTCGGTGAGTACGACGTGCTGGTGGGTATCAACCTGCTGCGCGAGGGCCTGGACCTGCCGGAGGTATCGCTGGTCGCGATTCTGGACGCCGACAAGGAGGGCTTCCTGCGCAGTACCAAGAGCCTGATCCAGACCATCGGCCGCGCCGCCCGCAATGTCTCGGGCGAGGTGCACATGTACGCGGACAAGATCACCGATTCGATGCGCGACGCCATCGACGAAACGGAACGCCGGCGCGCCAAACAACTCGCCTACAACGAAGAGATGGGGATCGATCCGCAGCCGCTGCGCAAGAAGATCGCCGATATCCTCGACCAGGTCTACTCCGAGGCCGACGACGAGGTCGCGGTGGGCGGTTCGGGCCGCAATGCCAGCCGCGGCCGCCGCGCCCAGGGTGAGCCGGGGCGGGCGGTGAGCGCGGGCATCGTGGAGGGTCGCGATATCAAGTCGATGCCGCGCGCCGAGCTGGCCGATCTGGTGGCCGAGCTCACCGATCAGATGATGAACGCGGCCCGCGAACTGCAATTCGAGCTCGCGGGCCGGCTCCGCGACGAGATCGCCGATCTCAAGAAGGAGCTGCGCGGTATGGACGCGGCCGGGCTGCAGTGACCGGTATCCGGTCGGTGCGGCGGTCAGCCCTGGGTGGCCAGCCATTCGTTCACACGCCGCTCGGCTTCCTCGCGGGATACGTCCTCCACCCGGGTCATGACGACCCAGCGATGGCCGAACGGATCCAGCAGGGCGCCGTAGCGATCGCCGGTGACGAAGGTGGCCGGATCCTCGGCCACCTTCGCTCCGTGCTCGCGGGCGCGGGCGATCACCGCGTCGACATCCGGGCAGTAGTGGACCAGCGAGGTGTGCACCCATTCACCGGTGGGCACCAGAACGTTCTGCTCCGGCACGGGAAGGCCCAGTTGGATGGTGGAATCACCGATCTTCAGTTCGGCGTGGACGGGTTGCCCGTCGGGCATATCGTTGCGGGTGAGGACCTCGGCGTCGAATACGGCGGTGTAGAAGTCGATCGCGGCATTACCGTCGGGGACTGCGATGAAGACGGTGATCGAATGGTAGCCGGCGGGAATCGGATTCACGGTTTCGCTCATGAGTTCGACTCTGCCCCAGCGGCCCATGCGGATCTTGTAAGAAAGCGACACGTCAGGCGGTACGCGCCGGATCGGGCGTTCGCCGCCTACGTGTGTCCTGCCGGAAAGCCGGGGGCGTGGTGAGCGTGCCCGGGGCCGGCGTGGCCGACGGCGCGATTCCGGCCGGATCGGTACCGCCACCCGGGGACCGCAAGGCGATCCTGTATCCGCACGAGCAGGAGCGGTACCGGACACTGCACCGGCTCCCGCCGGGAGCCGGTGTGGCCTCGTATGTGCAGTGGTACTGGGCGGTGCGCTGGGATATGCGGGGGCGTGCTCCCTATTTTTCCCAAGTGTTGCCGTACCCGTGCGTGCACCTCACTTTCGAACGTGACGGTGACCGGTACGGCGGTTTCGTGAACGGGGTCTGTACCAGAAAATATGTCCGGGAGCTCACGGGCCTGGGGGAGGCCTTCGGAGTACGCTTCCGGCCGGGTGGATTCGGGGCCTTCACCGGACTCGATGCCGGTGCGTTCCGTGATCGCGCGGTACCGCTCACCGAGGTACTGCCCGATACCGGTGATCTCGCCGAGCGAGTGCTCGCCGAACCCACCGATCCAGGACGTCGGCGGGTGGTCGAGGAATACCTGCGCAAGCGTGCTCGCGGCGGAAACGACCCCGGGTACCAGCTGGTCGGTGCCATTGCCGCCGCGATGGCCGAAGATCCGGAACTCACCCGGGTGGATCAGGTCGCCGCGCGGTTCGGGGTGCCGGTGCGCACTCTGCAACGTCTGTTCCGGCGCTATATAGGCGCCGGCCCGAAATGGGTACTGCGCCGGTATCGATTACAGGACGGCGCAGATCTGCTGGCCCAGGGGCGTATCGGAGATCTCGCCGCTCTCGCCGCCGAACTCGGGTATTTCGATCAGGCGCATTTCACTCGGGAGTTCACCGCCGAAATCGGAATGGCTCCGCTGGAATATGCCAAGAATTCGTTACGCTCGCGCGACGAGGTGACCTCGAAGGTGCTGCCGACCGCGTAATCGAAGGCGACATCGCGGATGGCGGTATCCGTCGGCTACAGGATGAGGAGCTGCACATGGATGTCGTGGTGCTGATCGGCCGAGTGATGTTCGTCATTTTGTTCCTGAGCTCGGCGCTGGGGCATTTCACCCAGACCAAGGCCATGGCCGAATACGCGCGGAACAAGGGTGTGCCCATGCCGGAGGCGGCCGTCCTGGGGTCCGGGGTACTGATGTTGCTGGGCAGTATCAGCATCCTGCTCGGTATCTGGGCCGATGCGGGCGCACTGCTGCTGTTCCTCGCGCTCGTACCGACCATGATCATGATGCACAGTTTCTGGAAGGAAACCGATGCGGAGAGTACCCGGGCGGAGACCGTTCAGTTCAACAAAGATCTCGCCCTGGCGGGTGCCTCGCTCATGCTGTTCGCGTTTTTCGCGCATACCGATGAATTGGGTCTGACGCTCACCGGTCCGCTGTTCTCGCTCTGAGCCGCGCAATGGTGCCGCCGCGCCGAAACCGGCAGGCACTGTGAGGAAAATCCCAGGGCGCCAACAACCTTCGTATTCCTTGTGAACCGGCACAGTTCCTTCCGGGTGCGGATGGGAAGTAGCAGGTAGGCGAGGCTGCCGGTGATGAACGGTGAAAAAATGTGAACCGCGGTCGCCGCACCCGGTGTATGTGATGTACGACGAATCCCGATAATCGGGTCGTGGATGCGGCTATGGTCTACGCAGTCGCTGCGCCGCTACCCGGACTTTCCGGGTACGACGAGCGCAGCCGCGTTTATACCCTGCACAGTTGGAGGAGAGAATGACCGCCTACCGGACCATTGTCGTCGGTACCGACGGCTCGGACTCGTCGTACGTCGCCGTGGACAAGGCCGCCGCACTGGCCGGAGCCGCGGGCTCGACACTGATCGTGGCCTGCGCCTACTACCCCACCGACGACCGCGACGTCGCCGCGGCGAGCGATATGCTCAAAGACGAGGCGTACCAGGTTCGAGGCTCGGCGCCCACCAACGAAATCCTGCGTATCGCCCGGGACCGGGCCGTCGCGGCCGGCGCCGAGGAGATCGTGGAGAAGGCGATCGTGGGCGAGCCGGTCGAATCCCTGCTCGACCTCGTCAAGGAGACCCAGGCCGATCTGCTCGTGGTGGGTAACCGCGGTCTGAACACCCTGGCCGGCCGGTTGCTGGGTTCGGTGCCCTCGGATGTGGCGCGTAAATCGAAGTCGGATGTACTGATCGTGCACACCGTGCGCTGACCCGTCCCGCAGGCCACGGCCCCGCCCGGATCCACCGGGCGGGGCCGTGGCCTGTCGCGACCGGCCGCGACCTTACGACTCCAGCCGCCGCAGTTCCGGCGGGAGGCCGGTGCTGTGCACCACGGTGAGCCGTTGGGTGGCGCGGGTGAGCGCGACGTACAGATCGTTACGGCCGCGGGGGGATTCGGCAATGATCGCACTCGGCTCCACCAGGTACACCGCGTCGAATTCCAACCCCTTGGCCTCGGTCACCGTGAGGACCCGCACGGATTCGCCTGCCAGTCCGGACAAATCGGTGACGAGCTCGGCCGGTGCGAGGATCGCGCGCGTACCCGGCCCCTGTTCCTCGGCGAGGAACCCGGCCAGCGCCGCCCCGATCCGGGACGCCGCGACCCGGTGCGCGCGAGGCGGGTGGCCCGATTCCCGCACCGACCGCGGCACCCGGGCCTCCGGATCGATGGCGGCGAGTACATCCGCGGCCACCGCCATGATCTCCGCGGGCGTGCGGTAGTTGACGGTCAGTTCGGTACGTTTCCACCGTTTCGCCACATAGGGTTCCAGCATCTGCGCCCAGGATCCCGCGCCCGCCGGGTCGCCGGTCTGCGCGATATCACCGACCACGGTCACCCAGCGGTTCGGGATCCGGCGCATCACCATGCGCCAGGCCATCTCGGACAGTTCCTGCGCCTCGTCCACGATCACATGCCCGTAGGTCCACGTGCGGTCGCCCGCGGCGCGTTCGGCGGTCGTCTCCCGGTTGCGTACCTGCTGTCGTTCGGCCAGCTGGGTCGCGTCGATGAGGTCGTAAGCCATCAGGATCTCCGGGTCGAGCTCGTCCTCGAGATCCTGCGGGGCCGAACCGGTCAGGATGTCGAGCGCGTCCTGCGCCTCGGCGAGCTGGGCGCGCCAGCGCCGCCGCGCGCGTTCGCGCTCCTCCGCGTCGTCGGTGCCCAGAAGCTCGGCCAGCTCGTCGAGCAAGGGCGCGTCGGCCGCACTGAACTCCCCGGTGCCGGAGCGCAACAACTCGGCCCGGTCGGCGGGGTCCCAGATCTTGCCCGCGGCGCGGTCGAGCCGTTGCGGGTCGGAGAACAGATCTCCGAGCACCTGCTGGGGTGTGAGCAGTGGCCACAGCTCGCCGAGCACCCGCGCCACCTTCGGATCGGCCCGGAGCTCGTCGCTGATCTCGGACAGGTCGGCGGCGCTGAGCAGACTGCGGCCGCCGCTCATCGGATCGGCGCCCAGGGTCTGCGCGAGCTGGTCGGTGAGAGCCTCGATCACCATCGATACGAAGATCGGCCGCGCCAGATTGTGCGGCCGGCGCGAGGAGCGTGCCCGGCCGCGCGCCCGGGTGACGATCTTGCGGTCCACTGTCACCGGATAGCCGTCGAAATTCAGCGTGATCGGTTCGCGCGGTACCTCCTGCCGGTCGCGGACCGCGTTCTTCAGCACCTCCAGTACCGTGAGCGAGCCCTTCAGCTCCCCGGCCCGCAACGAATCGGGCAGGGTGGCCTTCACCCCGGGGTAGAGATCGCCGATCGTGGACAGCAGCACACCGGTTTCGCCCAGGGAGGGCAGCACCTGCCCGATGTAGTCGAGGAAGGTGGCATTGGGGCCGATGATCAGGACACCGCTCTTGGCCAGCTGCTGGCGGTAGGTGTAGAGGAGATACGCCGCGCGGTGCAGGGCCACCGCGGTCTTCCCCGTGCCCGGCCCGCCCTGGACCACCAGTACGCTCTTGTGCTCGGCGCGGATGATCGCGTCCTGCTCGCTCTGGATGGTTTCCACGATGTCCGACATCTGGCCGGTACGGGCGGCGTTCAAGGCGGCCAGCAGGGCGCTTTCACTGCCGACACCACCGTCGGAGGCGGTGACTCCGGCGCGGCGGGCCGCTTCCAGATCGAGGTATTCGTCGTTGACCGCCGTCACCGCGCGGTTGCGGGAACGGATGTGCCGCCGCCGCACCACCCCGTCCGGTGCGGCGGTGGTGGCCAGGTAGAAGGGCCGGGCCAGCGGTGCCCGCCAGTCGAGCAGCAGCGGTTCGTAATCGTTGTCCTCGTCCAGGATGCCGAGGCGGCCGATATAGCGCTGTTCGGGATCGCTGTCACCGTCGGCCAGATCGATGCGGCCGAAACACAGACCGTGCTCGGCGGCATCGTATTTGGCCAGGTCCTCGGTGTAGAGCTGGGTGAACGATTCCCGTTCGGTGCGTGCCTGCGGGGTCCCCCCGGTTTCCAGCAGCACTGTGCGCAGACGCTTCTCGGCGTAGGCGCGCATACCGTCCAGCCGGTCGTACAACACCGACAGATACGCCTGCTCCCGATCGATGTCCCGTGTCACCGCGTCCGGGGGCGCCTCGGCGGCGGTGGCGGCGGTGGGGCGTTCCTCGGTGCGGTTGTCGGGCAAGTTCTGACTCCTTCTCACCCACGGCGGGCCGGGCTCGGCGGGATACGACGCGATTGCGTGCGCAGAGTTGTCGAGTCTACTGCGGCCCCGGACCGGATGACGTTCACGCAGGTAGCCGCGCTGCGTTCAGGAGACGTGGGTGGTGTCGCCGCGCCGGCCGCGCCGCACCGTGGTATCCCGCTTACTGGGTGTCTTGACCTGGTACATGGCCAGGTCGGCGTCGTGCAGTACCGCCTCCGGCGTGCGGGGGTCTCCCGGTTCGAGAGTGGTGACGCCGATGGACGCGTTCACCGCGATGCGATGCCCGCGGGCGACGATCGGCTCGGCCATGGCCGCGCGCAACCGGTGTACCAGCGGGGCGAGTTCCTCGTCGCCGGGCCGTCCGGCCAGCAGAACGAGGAACTCGTCACCGCCGAGCCGGCCCACCAGATCCTCGGGGCGCAGCGCCCGCTGCAACCGGTGCGCCACGATCTGCAACACGGTGTCGCCGATGGCGTGCCCCAGGGTGTCGTTGATGGATTTGAACCTGTCGAGGTCGATGAACATCACCGTGGACACCCGCCGGTGCGCGCCGCTGGCCGCCAGCGCGCCCGACAACTGGGACAGGATCAGCGAACGATTGGCCAGGCCGGTGAGCGGATCATGGGTGGCCTGGTATTCGAGCTGCCGGCGGCTGGCCAGGTATTCGGTGATATCGGCGAAGGAACACACCGCGGCGGCCCCCGGCTCGTCCGGGTTCAGCAGCCGGCTGGACAGGGCCAGCCAGCGCCGCTGGCCGTCGGGCCGGACCACCGCGAAGACGAACGCCGTGATGGTCTCGCCGGTGGCCAGGGTGCGCGCCACCGGATGCCGGGTGCGGGGCATGGGGTGGCCGTTGGCGTCCAGCAGTTCCAGGGGTAGCCGGGTGATATTGGAGCCCACCAGCGGGGTGAGGTCCTCGATACCGAGGATGCGCCGGGCCGCCGGATTCGCCGAGGCGATGATGCCGTCCCGGTAGATGACGGCCACTCCCTCCTCGAGTTGCGAGACCACGGTGGTGAAGTGCTGTTCGGCTCGCCGTTGCGCGCGTTCGGCGGCCTTCTGCTTCGACAGGTCGTGGATGACCACCTGATACGCCAGCCGATCGTGCCAGGCGGTCAGCACCGAAACGGTTTCCGCGGGGACCTCTCGTCCGTCCAGGGCGAGCAGGATCATCTCCGTGGGTTCGGAGGCGATCCCCGTGGCCGTGAGCCCGGCGATCCGCTCGAACATGGAGCGCCGGTAATCGGGGTGTACGAAGCGGGAGATCTTCTGACCGAGGACCGCGGCGAGATTCTCGGCGCCCACGATCCGCAGCGCCGCCGGATTGGCGTAGACGATGATGCCGCGTTCGTGGACACAGATACCGTCGGGGGAGTGTTCGACCAGGGAGCGGTACCGGTGCGCGAGTTGCTCGGCGGCGGAAGCCCTGCGCTCTCCCATACCAACCCCCATCGTCGGTTGACCCGGACATTCAAACACGGCTCTACTCCGGTATCCACACGCTTAGAATCCAGGATGTGGATGTGGTTCTCCGATGATCACGCCACAACGTGTTTCCCGGCGGGGCCGAAGGACCGGGGACCGGCGAGGGAGATGTCATGGTGGGCACCGGACTCGGCATCGATCTTATGACCATCATCGGAATCGGCGCGGTCACCGGGTACGGCTGGGGCCGGGAGACCTTCTGGAAGGGTGTACTCGGCGGGAAATCCGCGGCCCGGTTCGAACCCGGTTACGGTCTGGATCCGGCCACCGGCGGGTGGGCGGCGCTGATACCGGACGGTGGTGAACCCGTTCCCGGCGGCACCCGATACGGGCAGGCGGTTTTCGCGGCCGTCGCCGAAGCGCTGGCCGATGCCCGCGAGCGGGGATGGGTGCCGGGGCCGCGTATCGGGCTCGTCCACGCCGCCGTACTGGGTGATGTGCGGCACTGGCAGGATTTCTCCGGCCCCGCGGGCGCCGGGTTCCGTGGCCGGGATTTCCTGCGCCTGCTGCCGTCCACGCCGGTCTCGGTCATCACCCAGGCATTCGGCTTCACCGGGCCGGTGCTCGGCGTATCGGCCGCCTGCAGTTCGGCGAACGTCGCCCTGTTGCAGGCCCGGCAGTGGTTCGCCGCCGGGCTGGTGGACGATGTGGTGTGCGTGGCCTCGGATCTGTCGGCCACTCCGGAACTGGTCCGGCAGTTCGCGAAACTCGGCGCGGCGGTGGTCGATGTGGAACCGCTGCGGAGCTGCCGGCCGTTCCAGGAGAGCAGCCGGGGATTCGGTGTGGGCGAGGCCGCGGTCGGGTTCGTCCTCACCCGCGGTTGCGGCCGGCCCTACGCCTCGGTGCTCGGTGGGGCGATGAACAATGACGCCTATCACGTCGTCTCGGTGGAACCGAGTCACGAGCGAATCCTGGACTGCGTCCGGATGGCGCTGGCGGATGCCGACGTGGCGGCCGAGCAGATCCGTTACTTCAACGCCCACGGCACCGGCACCGCGCAATGCGACCGCGCCGAGCGCGATGTATTGACCAGGGTTTTCGACGACCGCCCGGCGGTGTATTCGATGAAGCCGCTGGTCGGGCACTGCCAGGCGGCGTCGGGGGCGGTGGAACTCGCGGCGGCGGCACTGGCCTACGACCGGGGCATCCTACCGGCACCACCCGTCTCGGGCCCGGCCCACCCGCGCCTGCTGGACGGGGTCACGCCCGTCGAGCCCGGGCTCACGGCCAAACTCTCCCTCGGTATGGGCGGCCACAATTCGATGCTGGTTCTGGGGCCCGGGGAGCCGCGGTAGTGGTCGGCACCACGCCC
Organism: Nocardia sp. X0981; assembly: GCF_977089955.1. NCBI lineage: Bacteria > Bacillati > Actinomycetota > Actinomycetes > Mycobacteriales > Nocardiaceae > Nocardia > Nocardia sp. X0981. Next base: position 3,599,115 of record NZ_OZ372435.1, read on the forward strand.
CGCGGTCGCGGATGATTGGCCTACTCTGGACTGGTGGCCCGCCCGGCGCGGCCGGCCGGGCACCGGTGCCCGGCCCCGGCACCGATGCCGGTGGTGTGGATCCGCGTGGTCCGCGGTCACGCACAGTATCGCGCCGATGCTCGCCGTCCGGTGAAACTTGTCGGTGGCCCGTCCTAGCATCGCCGCGGGCCCGCTTGTGGCCCGAGCCGACGAGTCGGCCGGGCCGGCCGGGTCGCCGGCCGTGCGGGCACCGAGGTGGCCGTCATCCGGCGTCACGACGCACGGCGGCATCATGACCACGAAAGATACGAGAAGGGACCGACCTGGTGGCGGAACGCCTGACTGTGCGCGGAGCGCGGGAGCACAACCTCAAAGGGGTGGATCTCGACCTGCCCCGCGACAGTCTCATCGTCTTCACCGGTTTGTCGGGTTCGGGGAAGTCCAGCCTGGCGTTCGACACGATCTTCGCCGAGGGACAGCGCCGGTACGTGGAATCGCTGTCCGCCTATGCCCGGCAGTTCCTCGGCCAGATGGACAAACCCGATGTGGATTTCATCGAGGGGCTTTCCCCCGCCGTCTCGATCGACCAGAAATCCACCAATCGCAATCCCCGCTCCACGGTCGGCACCATCACCGAGGTACACGACTATCTGCGTCTGCTCTACGCCCGCGCCGGTGTGCCGCACTGCCCGGTGTGTTCGGAACTCATCGCCAGGCAGACCCCGCAGCAGATCGTCGATCAGGTACTGGCCATGGAGCCGGGCGTCCGGTTCCAGGTGCTGGCGCCGGTGGTGCGTACCCGTAAGGGCGAATTCGTCGACCTCTTCGATCAGCTGAACGCGCAGGGCTATGCCCGCGTCCGGGTGGACGGGGTGGTGTATCCGCTCACCGATCCGCCCAAGCTGAAGAAACAGGAGAAACACGATGTCGAGGTGGTGGTGGATCGTCTCGCGGTGAAACCCACCGCCAAACAGCGGCTCACCGATTCCATCGAGACCGCCCTGCGCCTGGCCGACGGCATCGTGGTGCTGGATTTCGTGGACCGCGACGAACACGCCCACGACCGGGAGCGGCGTTTCTCCGAGAAACTGGCCTGCCCCAACGGGCACCCCCTCGATATCGAGGATCTGGAACCGCGGTCGTTCTCGTTCAACTCGCCCTACGGCGCCTGCCCCGACTGCACCGGGCTCGGTATCCGCAAGGAGGTCGATCCCGAACTCGTGGTGCCCGACCCGGAGCTGAGCCTCGCGGAGGGCGCCATCGCTCCCTGGTCGCGCGGGCAGAGCGCGGAGTACTTCCTCCGGCTGCTGGCCGGGCTGGCGGCCGCCCAGGGTTTCGACCTGGACACCCCCTGGCGGGAACTGCCGCCGCGGGCCCGTAAGGCGGTGCTCGAGGGCAGTTCGGACCAGGTGCATATCGTCTACACCAATCGGTACGGCCGCAAACGTTCGTACTACGCCGATTTCGAAGGGGTGATGCCCTTCCTGCAGCGGCGGCTCGATGCCACCGAATCCGAGCAGATGAAGGAGCACTACGAGGGTTATATGCGGGATGTTCCGTGCCCGGTGTGCAACGGGGCGCGGTTGCGGCCGGAGATCCTGGCGGTGACCCTCACCTCGGGGTCGGAGCGGAAATCGATCGCCGAGGTCAGTGAACTGTCGATCCGTGACTGCTCGGAATTCCTCAACGCGCTGACCCTGGGGGAGCGGCAGGCGGCGATCGCCGGGCAGGTGCTCAAGGAGGTGCAGGCGCGGCTCGGCTTCCTGCTCGATGTAGGGCTGGACTACCTGACCCTTTCCCGTGCGGCCGCCACCCTCTCCGGCGGTGAGGCGCAACGTATCCGGCTGGCCACCCAGATCGGTTCCGGCCTGGTCGGCGTGCTCTACGTACTGGACGAACCGTCCATCGGCCTGCACCAGCGGGACAATCGCCGGCTCATCGAAACGCTGACCCGGCTGAAGAACCTGGGCAACACCCTGATCGTGGTCGAACACGACGAGGACACCATCCGCGCATCGGACTGGGTGGTCGATATCGGCCCGCTCGCCGGCGAGCACGGCGGCCGGGTGGTGCACAGTGGCCCGTACGCGGAACTGCTCACCGACGAGAACTCGCTGACCGGCGCCTATCTCTCCGGTCGCGAGCGGATCGAGGTTCCGCTCGTCCGGCGGCCGGTGAACAAGAAGCGGCGGGTCACCGTGGTCGGCGCGACCGAGAACAATTTGCGGGGTATCGATGTGGCGTTCCCGCTCGGTGTGCTCACCGCCGTCACCGGTGTCTCGGGATCGGGGAAATCCACCCTGGTCAACGACATCCTGGCGACCGTTATGGCCAACAAACTCAACGGTGCCCGGCAGGTACCCGGCCGGCACACCAGGGTGAACGGGCTCGATCAGCTGGACAAGCTGGTACGGGTGGATCAGTCACCGATCGGCCGCACTCCGCGGTCGAATCCGGCCACCTACACCGGGGTGTTCGACAAGATCCGCAGCCTGTTCGCGGCGACCACCGAGGCCAAGGTGCGCGGTTACCAGCCCGGCCGCTTCTCCTTCAATGTCAAGGGCGGCCGCTGTGAGGCCTGCTCGGGCGATGGCACGCTCAAGATCGAGATGAACTTCCTGCCGGACGTGTACGTGCCCTGCGAGGTATGCCACGGGGCGCGCTACAACCGGGAAACCCTCGAGGTGCACTACAAGGGCAAGACCATCGCCGAAGTGCTGGACATGCCCATCGAGGAGGCCGCGGAATTCTTCGAACCGGTCACCTCGATCCACCGCTATCTGTCGACCCTGGTCGATGTCGGGCTCGGCTACGTGCGGCTGGGACAGAGCGCGACCACGCTCTCCGGTGGTGAGGCACAGCGGGTGAAATTGGCATCCGAACTGCAGAAACGCTCCAACGGGCGGACGGTCTACATCCTCGACGAACCGACCACCGGGCTGCATTTCGAAGATATCCGCAAACTGCTCGCGGTGATCAACGGCCTGGTCGACAAGGGCAATACGGTCATCGTCATCGAGCACAATCTGGACGTGATCAAAACCGCGGACTGGGTCATCGATATGGGTCCCGAAGGCGGTTCCGGCGGTGGCACCGTGGTGGGGGAGGGAACGCCCGAGGACATCGCCGCCACCCCGGGAAGCTACACCGGGCAGTTCCTGCGGGAGGTCCTGTCCGCCTCCGCGGCCACCGCCGCGGAGGCGCCGAGTCCGGTGAAGGCGGCCACCGGCGCGGCGGGTGAGGCCGCGGCTCCGGCGAAGAAGAGGACGAAGGCGGCCGGGAAGACGGAAGCGGCCGGGAAAGCGACGCCGACGCCGGACGCCCAGAAGGCCAAGCGCCTGGCCCGCAAGGCGGCGGCGCTGCGCTGACCTGCCGCTACCCCGAGGAAGTGAACCCCAGCTCGGCCAGGAGGCGCTCGCCGGCCGCGGTGTGCTCGCCACCGGCGAGCACCAGCGTCCGTGCTCGTTGATAAGGACAGTGGGCCGCTTCGAAGGCAGCCGCGACCGTAACCGAGCGCCCGGGGTCCTCGTCGAGCAGGGCCGTCGCCCGATCGAGGATCGCCTCCGCGATCGGGTTACCGGCCACCGCGGTGCGCGCCACGTCCAGATGACCACGGGCATCCGGGGCGCCGGTGAGGACCGCGGCTTCGGCGCGGAGCGCGAAGTACCAGTGCCGCCAGATCCAGACGTCCCGGACGTCCATCTCGTCGGGATCGGTGGCGAGTTCCGCGGCGGCGCGGGCGGGTTGTCGGTGATGGAGCGCGACGAGGGCGTCGAATACGGCGCCGTACGCGGTGCGGTGGCCGGGGGTCGTATCGAGTTCGCCGGCCACGGCCAGCCATTCCGCTCGCGCCGCGTCGTCGCCGCGTAGCCCGTGGACCAGGGCGACCGCGGCGGTCGCCGGGGCGAGATGCGGCGCCGGCCGGTGCCCGGACAGCTGCCGGGCCTCGGCGAAACGTCCCGCGCCGGCGAGTACGGCTCGGGCGTTACCCGCCAGCGCGTCCGCCACCAGAAGGTGGGAGGTGGCGAAGTCGCCCCGCTCGACCAGCAACGGCAGTTCGCGAAGCTGCTCGCCCCAGCGGCGGGCCCCGGCCGGATCGCCCACCCCGAGGCAGGTGTCGGCGGCCTCGGCCAGCGCGTTGACCTGTTCGAGCGCTCCGGCCGGAGTAACCGGGATCGTCGCGAGCAGTTCGACTCGCCGCCGAGTCGTTTCCGCGGCGGCGAAGGTATCGCCGGCCCAGCACTGGGCCGCGGCGAGCGCGTCGAGAGCCGCGCTGCGGATCAGCGGATCACCGGTCGGGTCCGCCAGCTCGACCGCCCGTTCGGCCAGCGTGACCGCTTCCGGCCGGCCGGCGTGCGGCCCGTCCCCGCCGCCGGCGGTGGTGTGGGCGCGGACACCGCACTCGGCCAGGGCCACCGCGGCCCGGGCCACGGGATCGGTGCCGGCCAGCGCCCGTGCCTCGGCCAGCAACTCCACGGCCTCGTCCGCCGCCGGTGGCCGGGGGAACGTATCCGACATCCGGAAGACGGTGATGGAGGCGGTGGCCAGGTCACGAGCGGCCCCGGCCGCGTCTCCGGCCATTCGCGCGGACTCCGCGGCCGCGCGGTACAGGCGGTACATGTCCTCGCCGCGTAGCCGGCAACCGGCCACCGCGGCGGCGTGACGCAGGGCCGACGCCGCCGCGGCCGGATCGGCGGCGAGCGCGGCCGCCTGCTCGTAGCGCCGCTGGGACTCGCCGATCAGGTTGCGGGTGAAGGTCAGCCGGGCCAGCGCGGAAGCCAGATCGTATGCCTCGGCGCGGTGAACGGGCTGTTCCGCGGCCCACGACAGGGCTGCTCGCAGATCGTCGGCCATCGCGTCGAACGCGGTGCGCCACGAGCCGGTGGCGGCGGACGGCGACCCCTCCAGGGTGGCTACGGTAGCCGAACACCAGCGCAGATGGTGGGCGCGGGCTTCGACGAGCTCACCGGCTCCGGTGAGTCGCTCGGTCTCGTACTGACGGATCGTCGCCGAGATCCGGTAGCGGGTGCCGGGCGCGGCCGGCGCGGCGGTCAGCAGGCTCTGCTCGGCGAGGCGGGCCAGACCATCGGCGACCGCGTCCGCCTCCAGCGGCGGATACCCGGCCACCGCGGCGGCATCGGCGGCGGTGAACGGCGCGACGAAGACCGCGATACGGCGCAGCAGGCACTGGTCCGAGGCGGTCAGCAGGGCCTGACTCCAGTCGAGCACGGCCCGTACGGACCGGTGCCGTTCGTCGGCCCGGCGTCCTCCGACCAGAAGGCGCAGCGGATCGGCCAAGCTCGCGGTGAGGCCGTCGAGACCGAGGGTGGGCAGCCGGGCGGCCGCGAGTTCGATCGCCAGCGCCAGCCCGTCGAGCCGCCGGCAGATCTCCTCGACCCGATCCCACTGTCCGGGTTCCACCGTCCAGCCCAGGGCGGAGGCGCGGTCCAGGAACAGCGCGAGGGCATCGGCCGTGCTCGCGTCGCCGTCGAGGGACAGCGGTGGAACCGGGTAGACCTGCTCGAACGGCACCATGAGGCGGGCCCGGCCGGTGACCAGTACGTGGACGCGGGGACAGCCGGTGAGCAGGCGTTCGATGAACGGGGCGACGCCTTCGAGCAGATGTTCGCAGTTGTCGAGTACGAGCAGCGTATGGCGATCGGCGAGCGCGGTCAGCACCGATTCGTCGATGGTCCGGCCCTGTTGCTCGCCGATTCCGAGCGCGCGGGCCACCGCGGATCCGATCATCGCCGCATCCGTGACCGGTACGAGGTCGACGAACCACGCGCCGTCGGCGAAAGTGCCCGCCACGTCCGCGGCGACCGCGAGCGCCAGCCGGGTTTTGCCGATACCGCCGGGGCCGAGGGCGGTCACCTGGCGGTGTACTCCGACGGCGTCGCGCAGTGCCGCGCGCTCCCGGGCCCGGCCGACGAACGATGTCAGCGGCGCGGGGAGCGCGGCGACCGTCTCACTCGGCTGCCCGCTCCGGACGAGCGAGGCCGCGCGTTCGGCGAGCGCCCGCCTGTCCGGGACACCGACCTTGCGTAGCAGCGAGGACACATGGGTTTCCACGGTGCGTACGGAGATGAACAGTTGCGCGCCGATCTCGGCATTGCTGCGGTGTTGCCCCACGAGGGCCAGGACCTCGGCCTCCCGGTCCGAGATCCCACCGGGGGCCTTCTGCTTCGACACATCCCTATCTTCGCGTACCGGTTCCGTACCGCTACGTGGGCGCGGCTCCGTGTGTATTCCGTGGTGGGTTCCGTGCTCGCCACGGATGTGCCGGCCGACGGCCGGAAATACCGTCATGGCCATGAACGGAAGACGAACGGTGAGGCGGCACGACCGCTGCTCGCCCCGGCGGAGCGCCGGGCACCGGTTCGCCCGCCGTACCTCGCCCACGACAGCATCAGGAGAGTTCATGACCAGCGATTCCACCTCCGGGATCAAGACCGTGCTGCACCCGGTTTCCGATCTGGCCAAAGCCGGAAAGGTCTACGCCGCCCTGCTCGGTGTGCCACCGCGGACCGAAGGAACCTACTACCTCGGCTTCGAGGTCGCGGGCCAGCACATCGGGCTGGTACCGGGTGGTGGACCACAGGGGATGACCGCGCCGGTCGCGTACTGGCACGTGCCGGATATCGAAACGAAGCTGGCCGAGGTGGTCGCGGCGGGGGCCACGGTGCGGGAACCCGTGCGCGATGTCGGCGAAGGCCGCCGCGTGGCCACCGTGACCGACCCCGACGGCAATGTCCTGGGCCTCCTTCAGGACCGGGACCCGGCGAGCGTATAGCCGCGCGCCGGCCCCTCGCACAACCCTCCCCTCAGAAAACCGATACGAAGGAAATGGCTATGACCGCCCAGAAGACCACCACTCGCACCACGAAGAACAAGTCCACCGTGGGTTTCACGGCCGAGGAGCGGGCCGCGATGAAGGAACACGCCCGGGACTTGAAAACCGCCGCCCGCCGTGGTTCGCGTGCGTCCGCGGCGGACGGCGAGAACGATGTGCTCGCGAAGATCGCCGAGATGGCGGAGGCGGACCGGGTCATGGCCGAGCGCGTCCATGCCATCGTCAAGGCCAGCGCCCCGGAGCTGTCGCCGAAACTCTGGTACGGCATGCCCGCCTACGCCAGGGACGGCAAGGTCGTCTGCTTCTTCCAGACCGCCGCGAAGTTCAAGGCGCGCTACGCCACTCTCGGCTTCAACGACGCGGCTCGCCTCGACGACGGCGCCATGTGGCCGACCGCCTTCGCGCTGACGGAGCTCACCGCTGCCGAGGAGGCCAGGATCGGTGAACTCGTGCGGCGGGCGGCGAGCTGACGACCGTGCCCACCGGCGCACGCTCCGGCCCTGCCACAGCATCCGGTGGCAGGGCCGGACCGCGTCCGTCCGGGGGTGAATGTCGCCGGCCGTGCTCGGCGTGGCCTCCGCCGGAACAGGGCCTTCAGTAGACGGGGCCGGTGTATTTCTCGCCGGGCCCGGCCCCCGGGGCGTCGGGCACCGCCGAACTCTCCCGGAAGGCCTTCTGCAGCGACTGCAGCCCTTCGCGCAGCGGTCCGGCATGCGGGCCGAGGTACTCCACCGACGCGGTGATCAACCCGGCCAGCGCGGTGATCACGCGCCGGGCCTCGTCCATATCCCGGCGCGGGCTGTTCTCCGGGTCGTCGTCGCCGAGGCCGAGCTTCTCCGCGGCGGAGCTCATCAGCATCACGGCCGCGCGGCTGATCACCTCCACCGCGGGTATTTCGGCGAGTTCGCGCACATCGGCTCCGGACTGTTCGGTCATGCCCTCAGCCTAAGGTCACTCCGGAGGGGTGTGTGTTCGGGCTGGGGGCTCGCTTCGCGGTCCGGCCGCGCGCAGTACGCGCAACTGGCCGATCTCGGTGATGTTCTTCAGCAGTTCGACATCGACCCAGGCGGCCAGGTGGGCGACCGTGAGCCCGGCCTCGGCCGGCCAGGGGTACGAGGCCGTCGTATCGAGCAGGGCATCGTCCGCGCGGTCGAGCACGGCCAGCCAGCGTTCCCGCAGCCCGGCCAGCCAGGAGAGGGCCGCGGCGGTGTCGCCGGGCCAGTACACCTGCGTGCGCGGCGGAATCGGTCCGCCTTCCGCGTGGGCGATGGCCGAACTCCACCACCAGCCGATATGCCAGGTCAGCCAGGCGATGGTCGGTACCGGGACCGGATCGGGCTCGGTCTCGGCGAAATCGGGGTGCCAGCGGCCGTCCGCGCCGCGGTGTACCGTCCAGATCACCTCCGCCGGCGCCCAGTGCGAATCCTCGTCGGTCAGGGCCTCGAAATGCAGCTGGGCCAGCGACCAGATCAGGTCGAATTGCCAGCGGAGAAGGTCACGTCGGCTGCTCACGGGCGTCGAGCCTGACAGCCGGGCCCGACGTGGGCAACCGATTTCCGAATCGAGCCGATTCGGCGATCCGCCGTCGAGCTGTTAGAATTTCGGGCGACGACCGTCCCGGTCCTGTCCGGGGCAGATAAGTGGAGCCCGACTCCCACCGTCGCCGGCGAGTTATCGTCTGGTCGAACGGTCCGGTCGCCCGCCGCACGGCGGGTTCGCGGTCTCGCTCAGGCGGATCGTGGCGCAGGCGTCGAGTCTGCGTCGGCCGGTCGACATCGGGCCCCGTCGCGGTGAAATACCGCACCGGGGCTTTTGTGTTGAACAAGGGGTTCATTTCGAGCGGTCGTCGGACGACACCGCTAGACCTAGGAGGCCCCATCAGCACTGAGACCCGCATCAACGATCGCATCCGTGTTCCCGAGGTCCGGCTCATCGGGCCCGGCGGTGAACAGGTTGGGATCGTGCGTGTTGAAGATGCACTTCGCGTCGCCCTGGAAGCAGATCTCGACCTCGTGGAGGTCGCGCCGGACGCCCGTCCGCCGGTCTGCAAGATCATGGACTACGGCAAGTTCAAGTACGAGACCGCGCAGAAGGCGCGCGAGTCCCGGAAGAACCAGGTCCAGACCGTGATCAAGGAACAGAAGCTGCGGCCCAAGATCGACGATCACGACTACGAGACCAAGAAACGCAATGTCGTGCGGTTCCTGGAAGCCGGGTCGAAGGTCAAGGTCACCATCATGTTCCGGGGACGCGAGCAGTCCCGGCCCGAACTCGGTTTCCGGCTGCTGCAGCGGCTGGCCTCCGATGTGGCGGAATTGGGTTTCGTCGAGACCTCGGCCAAACAGGACGGCCGCAACATGACGATGGTCCTCGCCCCGCACAAGGGTGCGAAGACGCGGGCCAAGGCCCAGCAGGATTCGGCCCGGCCGCAGCCCGGCGGCGCGGCTCCGAACTCCGGTCGGCCGGTCGCGCAATAACAACGGCATCCGCCGTGACACTGCGGCGCCTCGCCGCAACACCGCGGCGTACGCCGCAGCGCTATTGCGTCGAGCCCGCAATAACGCTGATCAGTACACCTGGTCCGCCCTGCGCGGGCACGACACAGATTGAGGTTGCCATGCCCAAGATGAAGAGCCACAGCGGCGCTTCGAAGCGATTCAAGGTGACCGGTAAGGGCAAGCTGCGCCGTCAGCAGGCCAACCGCCGGCACCTGTTCGAGCACAAGCCCACCCGCCGGACTCGCCGTCTGGAAGGCACGGAGGCCGTCTCCGCTCCCGACGTGCGCCGGGTGAAGAAGCTGCTGGGTATCTGATTCCCTTCCCGGGACAGATACCGTCCGGTACCGCAGGTGCGACCGGACGCCGAAGAACCGACCCACTCGGGTGCGCTCGACCGGGCACCCCCAAGATCGATTAGGACTGACCAGTGGCACGCGTCAAAAGGGCCGTCAACGCTCAGAAGAAGCGCCGTTCCATCCTCGAGGCCTCCAAGGGCTACCGCGGGCAGCGTTCGCGCCTGTACCGCAAGGCCAAGGAACAGCAGCTGCATTCGCTCACCTACGCCTACCGGGACCGCCGGGCCCGTAAGGGTGATTTCCGCAAGCTGTGGATCGCCCGGATCAATGCCGCGGCCCGCGCCAACGACATCACCTACAACCGCTTCGTGCAGGGTCTGAAGGCCGCCGGTGTCGAGGTCGACCGCAAGAATCTCGCCGAGCTGGCCGTCTCCGACCCCCAGGCGTTCGCCGGGCTGGTCGCTGTCGCCAAGGCCGCGCTGCCGGAGGATGTGAACGCTCCGGCTGCCTGAGCCGGTGTGGAGCCGGGCCGTCGTCCGGTCCGAGATGTGAAGAGGGCCCCCTCCTTGGCGGGTTCACGCGGTCGTCGCAACACTCTTGATTGAGAGGTTGCGGCGACCGTGTCGTTTTCAGGGGATGTCGACCGTTTCGGTGATCAGTTGGCGCGGCTGGTCGATGCTGGAGTCGCAGTGAGGGACGCCGCTGAGTCTTTGGGGATCGCACGCGGTCGCGCTTATGCGATTCTGCGGGCGATCGGCCGTCCAGCGGGTGGACCGAGACTTCAGCGGTCGGCACCGGATCCGGTTGTGGTGGTGTCGGTGTTCGACAAGACCGGTTCGGTGAACCAGGCCGCGAAAGCGGTGGGGGTGTCGCACTCGGTGGCTCGCCGGATACTGGTCGACGCCGGCCTGGTCGATGCGGCGAAAGCCGGGTACGGGAAAGCCGGAGCCAAGGCGCGATTTTTGGAGTTGCTGTCTTCGGGCTGGTCGAGTGCGCGGGCAGCACGCGAGGTCGGGGTCCATGTCAGAACCGCTCGGGGCTGGCGTGACGGTGTCCGTAAGACGGGCAACAAGCGGGTCCGTCCCGACGGCACCGTGGTCGACTACACCACCGGCACGACCACCCGGTACGAACGACCGGTGAACATCGCCGTTACCGCCGCCGAACCTGCGGCGATCCACGCCAGATACCTGTCACTGACCGACCGGATCGCGATCGCAGACGGGCTGGCGGTGAGCATGTCGCTGACCGCGATCGCGGCCGGGATCGGCAAACACGAGTCGACGGTGTCACGGGAAGTACGTGCCCACCGGATCGAGGGCCGCTACCTGCCCTATCGTGCGCATCAGGTCGCCGCAGCACCGCGAGCACGACCCAAACGGTCCGAACTGGTGAACAACCAGGCTTTGCGGGCCGAGGTCGCCGATCGGCTGCGTCAGCGGCACTCACCAGAACAAATCTCTTACCGGCTCCGCGAAGACTTTCCCGACGACGAAAGCATGCGGGTGAGCCACGAAACGATCTACCAAGCCCTCTACTTCCAAGCCCGTGGCGGGTTGAAACGTGAAGTAGTCCACGCGCTGCGTTCGGGTCGGACGCGCCGCAAACCACATCGGTCACCCGATGCGCGGACCCCGCGGTTCGTCGATGACATGGTCATGATCGCCGACCGTCCCGCCGAGGCCGGCGACCGGGCCGTGCCCGGGCACTGGGAAGGTGACTTGATCATGGGTGCAGGTAACACCTCGGCGATCGGCACCCTGGTCGAACGCTCGACCAGGTACACGATGCTGGTCCACCTGCCCGGCGGGCACGACGCCGAAACCGTGCGTGACGCGCTGATCGCCACGATAGCGACCTTGCCCGCGCATTTGCGAGGGTCGCTGACCTGGGATCAAGGCTGCGAAATGGCCCGGCACAAGCAGATCACGATGGCCACCGACATGCAGGTCTACTTCTGCGACCCGCATTCACCCTGGCAGCGCGGCAGCAACGAGAACACCAACGGGCTACTACGGCAATACTTTCCCAAAGGCAACGACCTGAGCAAGTTCGATCCCGCCGACCTCGAACACGTTGCCCAGGAGCTGAACGGGCGCCCACGCAAAACGCTCGGCTGGGCTACCCCAGCCGAGCGTTTACGTGATCTACTCACCACCTAACCAACAGCGATGTTGCGACGACCCCTAGAAACCGCCCTTCGGGAGGGGGCCCTCTGTGTTTCCGGGGGCGCGGTGGCCGGTTCCGGCCGGGCCGGAGCCCGCGCCGGACGCGGACCGCGTCCGGCGCTGCGAGCCGGGGTCTGCCGGCCTCTAGGATTTCCTGGTGCGCGACCGACAAGAAGCTACGGACTCGCGGAACCCGCGGGTGGTTTCCGCCGTGAAGCTGCATCGGAGTGCGGCTCGGAAGAAGGCGGGCCGGTTCCTGGCCGAAGGCGCCAATTCCGTGGGCGCCGCTTTGGCGACGGGGCGGGTCCGGGAACTGTTCTATTCCGCCGAAGGCGCCGCCCGCGAACACGCGCTGATCGCCGGTGCCGAAGCCGGGGGGGTGCGGACCACCCTTGTCACGGATCGGGCCGCACAGGCACTGGGAGAAACGGTGACGCCACCGGGGCTGGTGGCGGTATGCGATCTCGTCGATATCCCGTTGGACCGGATCCTCGCGGGGGGACCCCCGCGGATGCTGGCCGTACCTGTCGGTATGGGCGATCCCGGTAACGCGGGCACGCTCATCCGGGTGGCCGACGCGGTCGGTGCGGACGCGGTGGTCCTCGCCGGGGACAGCGTGGACCCGCACAACGGCAAATGTGTCCGTTCCTGCGCGGGAAGCCTGTTCCATCTGCCGATCGTCCGGGAGCGCGATACCCGCGCGGTACTCGATGGTGTCGAAGCCGCGGGGATCACCACCGTGGCCACGGCGGCGGACGGGGAGATCGATCTCGAGGACGCCGGTGAGTTGTTCACCCGGCCGGTCGCGTGGCTGTTCGGCAGCGAGGCGCACGGTCTCGACCCGGAAGTCGCCCACCGGGCCCGCCATCGTGTCCGTATCCCGATCCGCGGGCGGGCCGAGAGCTTGAATCTCGCCACCGCGGCCGCGATCTGTCTCTATGCGAACTCCCGCGTGCGCTTCGGCCGCGACCGGGTGTCGTAACGGGCGGGGAGCTCTGAGCTAGCTGCCGTGCTCCATCAGGTCGTCGAGGAGTTCGCCGGCCCAGTCGGCGGGTACCGCGTCCGGACCGGCGACCTGCATCGATGCCATGACGGTGAGCAGCATTCCGGTCGACAGGAAACGCCGGATATCGGCGATCGGGGCGCCGGTGAGTTCGCGGATCAGGCGAAAGATCCGGCCGTAGCGGTCGCGTACCATCGGGCCGATCTCCGGGTCGGCGGCGGCGGCGAAGGCATGCAGTAGCACTTGCAGGAGGGTGCGTTCGGACAGGAACCGGTCGTAGGCGTGGGACATCGCGTGGAGGGGGCCCTCCGGATCGTCGGTGTCCGCGGCTTCGGTGAAGATGGCCTCGATCCGGTCGCAGACCTGCTCGACGGCGGCCAGGAAGAGCCGCTGTTTGGAGCCGAAGAGACGGATGACATACGGCTGGGAGACCCCCGCCCGGCGGGCGATCTCGTCGGTGCGTGTGGCGGTGTAGCCGGTTTCGGCGAAGGCGGAGACCGCCGCCGCCAGTACCTGCTCGCCGCGTTCTCCGGCGGTCATCCTGGTCTTGCTCGCCTCCGGCATGGTCCTCCTCTTCCGCGTGGTTCCGGGTGCCCGTTCCTTGACAGGTTATCAGCCGATGCATACCGTAATGATTAGTTATCATTCAATTACAACAAAGGGTGGATATGACCGACTCACTGATCTCCACGGCGTCGCCCCCGGCCCTGCCCGGTATCGCGCCCCCGCGCGAACGTATCGCCGCACCGCGCCGCCCGCTGGCGGCCGTACTCGCCGCGGTGGGCATCCCCATGTTCATGGTCACCCTCGACAACCTGGTGGTGACCAACGCGCTCCCCGTGATCCGTACCGAACTGGATGCTTCGCTGCGCGATCTGCAATGGTTCGTCAACGCCTACACGTTGTCGTTCGCCGCGCTGCTGCTCACCGCCTCCGCCCTGGGCGACAGAATGGGCCGCCGCCGTGTTTTCCTGGCGGGTATCGCCCTGTTCACCGCTGCTTCGGCGATATGCGCGCTCGCCACCGACCCCGGCATGCTGATCGCCGCCCGGATCGCGCAGGGGTTCGGTGGCGCGGCGGTGCTGCCCTTATCGCTGACCTTGCTCTCCGACGCCGTGCCGGAACGGATGCGCAGTGCCGCGATCGGCATCTGGGGTGGTATCTCCGGGCTCGGCGTAGCGCTCGGACCGCTGCTCGGCGGTGCGGTGGTGGACGGCCTGAGCTGGCAGTGGATCTTCTGGGTCAATGTGCCGATCGGCATCCTGGTGCTACCGCTGGTGGGCTGGGCGTTGCGCGACACGCACGGGGGCGGCGGCCGGCTCGATCCGGCCGGGCTGGTCCTCGCCTCGGGTGGTGTGCTGGCGATCGTCTGGGGCATCGTGCACGGCGCCGACGATGGATGGACCTCCGCAGGTGTGCTGGCCGCACTGGCCGGCGGGGCGGTTCTTCTCGTCGTGCTGATCATATGGGAACGCCGCGCGGCGGCGCCGATGCTGGCGCCGCGGCTGTTCCGGGTGCGCGCCTTCGGCGTGGCCAATCTGGTGGCCTTCGCGTTCTCCGTCGGCGTCTTCGGGGCGATATTCCTCCTCGCCCAGTATTTCCAGGTGGTGCAGGGATACAGTCCGCTGGAATCCGGTATCCGGACCATGCCGTGGACCATGGCGCCGATGGTGGTGGCCCCCCTCGCGGGCCTGGTGATCGACCGGGTCGGCGCCCGTCTCCTGCTGGTGAGCGGGCAGGTGCTGCTGGCCGTGGCCCTGGGCTGGATGGCCGCGATCACCACGGTGGACCTCGCCTACGGCTTCTTCGTCGCCCCACTGCTGATCGCCGGGATCGGTATGGGCCTGACCTTCGCCCCGCTGGCGACCGTGGTGATGGCCGCGGTCCCGGAAGCGGACCGGTCGGTGGCCTCGGGCACCAACAACACCGTGCGCGAGGTCGGGGTGGCCATGGGTATCGCGGTGCTCACCTCGGTGTTCGCCTCCTACGGTGCCTACACCGATCCGCAGAGCTACGTCGCCGGTCTGGTGCCCGCGGTATGGGCCGGTGCGGGGATCGTGGCCGCCGGAGCCCTCGCGGCGGCGTTGCTGCCCGGCCGGTCCCGGCGCTGAATCCCCCGGTGAGCGGCGGCTCGCCCGCGGAGGCCGCCGCTCAGCGTTCGCGTGCGGTGACCAGGGAATCGCCGGCGGTAGCCGGGCCGGAGAGCGTTCTCCGGCGGCGTCCGGCCGTCGCGTACAGCACCACGAGCAGCAGGCTGAACCAGACATATCCGTTGCCGATGAACTGCTGCCAGGCCGACCAGTCCATCTCCCGGCCGTCGTTGCCGGGAAGATCGCTGTGTTTCGCGAGTACGAACACCAGCGCGGTGGCCACCGCCGCGGCATACCAGCCGCGGGCCTGCGGCCAGGGCCGCGTGGTCGCGTAACCCACCATGGCCAGCAGCGCGGGCGCCACCCACACCCAATGGTGGGACCACGAGATGGGCGATATCAGCAGCGCGACGACCGCGTTCACGGCGAGCGCGATCATCGGCGGGGCCCCGGTGCGGCGGATGGCGGCCACGGCCAGCGCCACGAGCGCGACGGTGGCCAGCAACCACAGCGCGGTGGCCGCGGCGCCGGTGATCTCGAACCGCGCCAGCACGGCCTGGATCGATTGATTGGTCTGGAACTCCGAACCGCTCAGCCCGCCCACATTGCCGAAACCGCCGAACCAGTACCGCACCGATTCGTCCGGCATCACCGCGAACCCGATCACCGTGGCGATCGCGCCGCTCACCGCCGCCGTCGCCGCGGCCTTGTAGTCCTTGCGGATGAGGAAGAACAGCACGAACGCGGCCGGGGTGAGTTTGACGGCCGCCGCGATGCCCAGCAGCATGCCGCGCGGCCAGCGCGGATTACGGGTCAGGAAGTCGGCGGCCACCAGACCCATCAGCATCAGATTGACCTGGCCGAAATCCAGGGTCGCCCAGATCGGTTCCAGCAGCAGCGCCAGCGGGGTGGCGGTCGCGCAGACCAGCAGCGTGAGTCTGCGCTGGTCGGGCCGGGGCCAGATCTGCCGGGCCACCAGGAACAGGGTCAGCGCCAGTGCGCCCACCGAGACCACGAGATAGGCGACCACCGCCGCCGCCCAGGGCAGCAGCGCGTAGACGCCCAGGGCCAGGGCGGCGAAAGGGGGATAGATGAAGGGCAGGCTGATATCGGCGGCGGTCTCCGGCAACTGCCCGTAGAGATCACCGCCGGCCCGCCACTCCTCGACACCCAGCCGGTACACCTCGAGGTCGATGTACTCCCCGCTGATCGAGCGGAACGGGTCGAGGGGGCGTGATATGCACACCCACGTCACGAGCACCGCAAGCAGCGGTAGCAGCCAGACCGCCTGACGGCGGACACGTCCGGCGAGCGTCTCGGTGCGGGTCGGGGCGTTCGTCATCAGAGGGGACTTTACCGGTTGACGGTGTCCGGGTACCGGGCAGTGAGCGGCGGGGGATATCGACGTGAGTCGAGCACCGGCCATCGAATACGATTCCACCAGCAGCAATACGGGCACCGGGGTCCACCGGGGCCCGCTCACCGATGCCTAGGGGAGAGACGAGTAGACCGTGGCCGACGACACCGACGCAGGCGCAGCGACCGGCGGGCAGGAATCCGCGCTCACCGAAGAGGCCCTGACCGCCGCGGCCGCGGCGGCCGAGAAGGCCTTCGCGGCCGCCGCGGATCTGGACGCGCTCGCCGCCGCGAAAACCGAGCATATGGGCGGCCGATCGCCGATCGCGCTGGCTCAGCGCTCGCTGGGCGGTCTGCCGAAGTCCGAGAAGGCCGATGCCGGGAAACGGGTCAATGTGGCGCGGCGGCGCGTATCGGAGGCCTTCGAGGAACGCCAGCGGGTGCTGATCGCCGAACGCGATGCCGCGGTACTGGTGGCCGAGGCCATCGATGTCACCCTCCCCGCGAACCGGGGCCCGGTCGGGGCCCGGCACCCCATCACGGTCATCTCCGAGCAGATCGCGGACGTATTCGTCGGGATGGGCTGGGAGGTCGCCGAAGGTCCCGAGGTCGAAACCGAGCATTTCAACTTCGACGCGCTCAACTTCCTGCCCGACCACCCGGCCCGCACCATGCAGGACACCTTCCATATCGCCCCGGCCGGGTCGCGCCAGGTGTTGCGCACCCACACCTCCCCGGTGCAGGTGCGGTCCATGCTCGAACGTGATCTGCCGATCTACGTGGTGTGCCCGGGGCGGACCTTCCGCACCGACGAACTGGACGCCACCCATACTCCGGTGTTCTCCCAGGTCGAAGGCCTGGCGGTGGACAAGGGCCTGACCATGGCGCATCTGCGTGGCACCCTGGATGCCTTCGCGCGTGCCCTGTTCGGTCCGGAGACGACCACCCGGATCCGGCCCAACTACTTCCCCTTCACCGAACCCTCGGCCGAGGTGGACGTCTGGTTCCCGGACAAGAAGGGCGGTGCCGGCTGGGTCGAATGGGGCGGGTGCGGCATGGTGAACCCCAAGGTGCTGATCGCCAGCGGTATCGACCCCGACGAGTACAGCGGTTTCGCGTTCGGGATGGGGTTGGAGCGGACCCTGCAGTTCCGCAACGGCATCCCCGATATGCGCGACATCGTCGAGGGCGATGTGCGGTTCACCCTGCCCTTCGGTATCCGGTCCTGATCTTTCGAGCGAGAGAGCGAACGTCACAGTGCGAGTAGCGCAGTCCTGGCTGACCGAAACGATCCGCCGCACCGTCCCCGACTGGGAGGTGACGCCGGAGGAACTGGATGCCGGATTCGTCCGGGTCGGGCTCGAGGTCGAGGAGGTCGACCGGCTCGAGCGGGTGGGCGGCGAGATCGACCGGCCGCTGGTGGTCGGCCGGGTCGCCGAGATCACCGAGCTCACCGAGTTCAAGAAACCCATCCGTTTCTGCAAGGTCGATATCGGCGCGGAGCAGCCGCAGGAGATCGTGTGCGGTGCGACCAATTTCGCGGTCGGCGATCTGGTGGTCGTGGTGCTGCCCGGGGGGGTGCTGCCCGGTGGTTTCGCCATTTCCTCGCGGAAGACCTACGGGCATATCTCCAACGGCATGATCTGCTCGGTCGCCGAACTCGGTATCGGTAAGGACCATTCGGGCATCCTGGTGCTCGAACCCGGCACCGCCGAACCCGGTACCGATGCCAACGAATTGCTCGGCCTCGGCGATACGGTGATCGAACTGAACATCACCCCCGACCGTGGCTACTGTTTCTCGGTACGCGGGCTGGCCCGCGAACTGGCCTGCGGTTTCGATCTCGAATACGCCGATCCGGCCGTACGTACCCTGCCGGACGGGCCCGAGGCGTGGCCGGTCCGGGTGGAGCCGGAATCGCGTTGTACCCGCTTCGGGGTGCGCCGGGTGACCGGTCTCGACCCGCGGGCGGTGAGCCCGTGGTGGTTGCAGCGGCGCCTGCTGCTGTCCGGGGTGCGGCCCATCTCACCGGCCGTGGACGTGACCAACTATGTGATGCTCGAGCTCGGTCAGCCGCTGCATGCCTTCGACGCCGCGCGGGTGACCGGCGGCCTGGTGGTGCGGCGTGCGCGAGCGGGCGAGACGCTGCGCACCCTCGACGATGTACAGCGCGAACTCGACCCCGAAGACGTGGTGATCGCCGACGATACCGGTGTCGTCTCGCTGGCCGGGGTGATGGGCGGCGCCACCACCGAGGTGAACGGGGAGACCACCGATGTGGTGCTCGAGGCCGCCACCTGGGATCCGCTGCTCGTCTACCGGACCGCGCGGCGGCACAAACTGGTGTCGGAGGCGAGTAAACGCTACGAGCGGGTGGTGGACCCGGAACTGAACCTGGCCGCGCTGGACCGCGCCGCGAGCCTGCTCGCCGAGATCGCCGGTGGCACGGTGGAGGCCGCCCTCACCGATCTGCGGGTCCCGTTGGAGCCCACGCGGCCCATCCGGATGGATATCGACCTGCCCGACCGGGTCGCCGGTGTCTCCTACCCGACCGGTACCGCGGCGCGGCGGCTCACCCAGATCGGCTGTCATGTGGAGGTGGGTGTCGACGAATCCACCGGGCACGGTCAGCTGGTGGTCACCCCGCCGAGCTGGCGGCCGGATCTGGCGCAGCCGGCCGACCTCGTGGAAGAGGTGCTGCGGCTCGAAGGACTGGAGCAGATTCCCCTGGTGCTGCCGCAGGCCCCGGCCGGTCGCGGGCTGACCGCGGTGCAGCGCCGCCGCCGGGCGGTGAGCCGGGCGCTGGCCTTCGCCGGATGTGTCGAGGTGCCGCCGCCGGTCTTCCTGCCCGCGGGTGTTTTCGATACCTGGGGCCTGGCCGACGACGATCCGCGGCGCACCACCACCAGTGTGCTGAACCCGCTCGACGTCGAGCGCGCCGAACTGGCCACCACGCTGTTGCCGGGCCTGCTGGAGATCGCGGCCCGCAATATCTCTCGTGGTGCCCGCGACCTCTCGCTCTACGGTATCGCCCAGGTGGTGCTGCCCGGTCCGGACACCGGGCCCGTGGAGCCGCTGCCGGTGGACCGGCGGCCCACCGAGTCCGAGGTCGACGCCCTGCTGGCCTCCTTGCCGGCGCAGCCGCAGCACGTCGCGGTGGTGCTCACCGGGCGCCGGGAGCCCCGGGGGCCGTGGGGGCCGGGCCGGGCCGCCGAGGCCGCGGACGCCTTCGCGCTCGCCGATGTGATCGCCGAGGCCGCCGGGGTCCGGCTCATCCGCCGGCCGGGTAAGTATCTGCCCTGGCATCCGGGGCGCTGCGCCGAACTGGTGGTCGGTGAGACCGTGGTGGGTCATGCCGGTGAACTGCATCCCGGTGTGCTGGAGCGCTCCGGGCTGCCGCCGCGGACGTGCGCACTGGAACTGGATCTGGACGCGCTGCCTCTGGTGGAGAGCCGTCCCGCGCCGTCCATCTCCCCGTTCCCCGCCGTCCTGCAGGATGTATCGGTGAGCGTGGCCGCCGAGGTACCGGCGGCGGCGGTGGAAACGGCCCTGCGGTCCGGCGGCGGCGAGCTGCTCGAGGACATCTCGCTGTTCGATGTGTACGAGGGTGTGCAGGCCGGTGAGGGCCGGAAATCGTTCACCTACGCCCTGCGGTTCCGTGCCCCGGATCGCACCCTCACCGAGGACGAGGCCAGCGCGGCCCGCGATGCCGCCGTGGCCGCCGCCTCGGCCGCGGTGGGTGCCGTGATCCGTTCGTAGGCACACGGTCTAGTGGTCCATCCGAAACGACGGACCACGAGTCGTAGGCTGGTCGTATGAATGATCCGAGCGCAGGCGATCCGGGCGCGCTCGCCGCGCGGCTGGCGGCTCTGCCCGACGAACAGCTGCTGGCGGTACTGGTCGTCGCCACGGCCGGCCGGGAGAGCCTGGCCCCCCTGTACGAAACCGCCACCCGGCTGCTCGCCGAAACCGGGCAGAGTGGATCGGCGCCGGGTGTGATTCCCGGCACTCCCGCCACACCCGGCTATCGACCGGCGCCCGGGGTCGGTGAGTCTGCGCAGGTGAGCGGGGGTATCGGCGGGGCATCCGGCGGCGTCGGCCCCACGATTGGCGGCTACACCGGTGCCGGAGTGCCGACCTTCGATTCCGTTCGCGATAAGGTCGAGCGGCGTATCGGCACCGCGTACGGCGCCCGGGAACTCGATCGGCAGACCCCGGCCGGCCGTGGCGCCGACGAACAGTGGGAAGCGCGTGAACAGGCCGCGCGGGAACGTCTGGAACAGATTCGCACCTCGCTGCGTGAGGGCGACGGGTCGTGATCCCGCCCGGCCCACGCCGGAGCAGCAAGGGATGGACCCGATGATGCGATACCTCGGCCTTCGCTGCGGCCTCCGCCGACCGCATGGAGCTGCTCTGAAGGAGAATCTGTGACTCACACCGCCGATGCCGCCCGCGTCCTCGCCGACCGGCTGCTCGACGCCCAGGTGCGCTGGCTGCTCGACGAAGTGAGTGGTGAACGGTTCGCCGAGGTCGTCGCCCGGGATGTCGCGGCGGTACTGGAGGTGGCGGCCACCGTACGCGCGGGGGATGTGGTCGAAGCCGAGCAGCTGGAACAGACCGTGGCCACGCTGATCGACAAGGTCGGCGGTAGCGCGGTGCTCGCCGACACCCTCGGGCTGTTCGCCGACGCGATCTACGAGAGTGTCGCCGCCAACGAGGACCATACGCTGGGCGAACTCGTCGAGCGGGAGCCGGTGGAAGCGCTGCTGCAGAAGATCGTCGATATGCACCAGACGCAGGAGCGTGTGCTGGAACGTCTCACCGACAGTCCGCTGGTGGCCACGGTGGCCTCCAAATTCGTGGACAAACTGGTCGGCGATTTCGTGGAGGTCAACCGGCAGCGCGCGGAGAAGATCCCCGGTATGGGCACGCTCATGTCGCTGGGGCAATCCGCCGCGGACCGGGCCCGTAAGGCCGCCGAGAGCAACTCCATCCTGGGCGATATCGCCGGGAAAGGCGCCGTGTACGCGCTCAAACGTACCAACAACGCGATCCGCGAAATGCTGCGTGAGGCGCCCGTGCACGACGCCACGATGGAATTCTGGGATCTGCACGCCGACGAACCCATCAGTGGTCTCCGGGAGTACCTGACGAAGCAGGATCTCAACGATCTGATCCGGCTCTGCTACCGGATCGCGGTGACCACCCGGGAAAAGGAGTACTTCGGGCTGCTGGTGGCCGAATGTGTTCAGGTCTTCCACGAGAGGTACCGCGACCACACCCTCGCCGCCGTCCTCGAGGAAACGGGTGTGACCGGCGCGGATATCGTCACCGAAATCCTGCGCTACGGTCCGGCCGTGCTCGGGGCCGTCAAACGTGACGGGGTGCTGGACCGGCTCGTCCGGGAACGCCTGGAGCCGTTCTACTACTCGGAGGAGGTACTGGGCATCCTCGCGTCCGCGCACTGAGCCGGCGGTGCCGGGCGCGATCTCAGGAAGTGGAGCGGACCTGCTCGGTGTCCTTCTCGGCCGCGTTACCGCCGCGGGCTTCCCGGTCCGCGGCGGCACGCTCGGCCAGTAGATCCCGGATCTCGGTCAGCAGCTCGATATCGGTCGGGGCGGGCTTGTCGGCGATAGCGTTACGCGCCCGGTACCTCTTCTGCACGGTTTTCATCGGCAGGATCAACGCGAAGTACAGGACGGCCGCCACCATCACGAAATCGATGGCGGCGCTGATGATCGGGCCGAGGGCGATGAATGTCGCCGGTTTACCGGCCAGCAGGGTGATCCCGAAACCGAGATGGCTGTTACCGCCGAGGACCGCGAGCAGCGGTTCCACCACACCCTTCGTCACCGAGCTCACCACCGCGGTGAACGCGGTGCCCATCACCACCGCGACGGACAGATCGATGACGTTGCCGCGCATCAGGAACTCTTTGAAACCTTTGAGCATTCACCCACTCCGTATCGAACACTGCTGTTCCCGCCGGTCGGGTACGGCCGGTATGCGGCAACCGCGGCGATCCGGCTCCTCGTGATAGTGGCAGCCGGGGTGCCGGCGTGCAAACCCGTAGCGATCGCCGCGCGTGGCCGCGGACCGCGGCCACGCGCGGCGCGGACGACGGTACTGCCGGGCGCGCGAGCGCGCACCGCGCTAGGGTCGGTGCAGACAACCGGCGGCGACCAGGAGGATCCGTGGCTTCGACGAGTTGGGTGACCCGCGGGGTGCGGGGTTTCAATGCCGGGGTGGTCGCCCTGCTCGACGTGCCGGTTCTGGGACCGCTGCTGGGCAAGGGTTTCGTGGAGATCGAATACGTCGGCCGGCGGTCGGGCCGCACGTTCCGCACTCCGGTCAACTACCTGAGAAAAGGTGACGAGCTGATCATCGGCGTCGCCATGCCCGACAAGAAGAACTGGTGGCGCAACTTCCTGGGGGAGGGGGCGCCGATCGTGCTGCGGTTCCGGGACGGGGCCCGGCGCGGGCACGCGACCGCCCGACGTGACGAGAAGGGCCGGGTCTCCGTGCGGGTACGGCTGGACGCCGCGCACTGAGTTCTGCCGGGTGCCGGGCCGCCCGAGTGCGGAAATCGAGGTGCGGTCCGGCGGCACCCTCCGGTAGCGTGCCCGGTATGTCGAGCCCGGAGGCATCAAGACAGGGGCCGTCGGTCACCTCCGTCGGCTCCTGAACCACTCGAATCCGCGCACCGCGCTGTCCTTTCGGCAGCCTCGTGCGCCGGTGACCCCTGCGCGCCGACCGGGGTGACGAGACGTATCCGCTGTCTCTTCTCACCTCGGAGCACGACAATGCCCTTTCCTCTCTATCTGCTGGCTGTGGCGATATTCGCCATGGGTACCTCGGAATTCATGCTGGCGGGCCTGGTTGCGGATATCGCCACGGATCTCGGCGTCACCGTCGGCGCCACCGGTCTGCTGACTTCCGCTTTCGCGCTCGGCATGGTGGTAGGCGCACCGCTGATGGCCGTGCTGTCCCGGAATCGTCCGGTGCGGGCGAGCCTGGCGGCGTTCCTCACCCTGTTCCTGGCAATGCATATCGTCGGCGCCGTAACCGGTGATTTCCTGGTCCTCGCGGCCACCCGGGTGGTAGCGGCTTTCGCGAACGCCGGATTCCTGGCTGTTTCCCTGACCGCCGCGGTGGCGCTGGTGCCCGCCACCCGCAAAGGACGCGCCTTGGCCGTCCTGCTCTCGGGCACCACACTGGCGACCATCGCCGGTGTACCCGGCGGTGCCCTGCTCGGCGAGGTCCTGGGCTGGCGCGCGACCTTCTGGGCGATCGCCCTGCTCTGCCTGCCGGTGCTGATCGGCATTCGCGGCGGTCTCCCCGCCCGGCTCGGGGCGACCACGTACCACCGGGAGCCCGGGGCCGGCGGCGAATTCGCCGCGCCGGCGTGGCCGCGGCTGCTGGTGGTCATGCTGCTCGGGGCGACCGTCAACGCCGCCACCTTCGCGGCCTTCGCCTTCCTCGCCCCGCTGGTCACCGCGACGACAGGGCCGGGGACGCTGTGGGTGCCCGCGGCGCTGATGCTGTTCGGTGCGGGCTCCTTCACCGGAGTCACGGTGGCCGGCCGGTTCTCCGACCACCGCCCCGGTCTCGTGGTAGCGGTCACGGGACCGCTGCTGTGCGCCGGATGGTTCGCGTTGGGCGTGCCGACCGGGTACCCGGTAGTGCTGTATGTCCTCGTCTTCGTCCAGGGCGCTTTGTCGTTCGGGCTCGGGAGCACGCTCATCGCGCGAATTCTCCACGAGGCGGCGGATGCTCCGGCGATGGCGGGCTCGTACGCGACCGCGGCCCTGAACGTCGGTGCCGCGGCCGGTCCGATGATGGCCGCCGGTGCGCTCGGCACCGGCCCGCTCGGCCCGGTCCGGGTCAGCGGTGTGCTCGTGGCCGTGGCATTACTGGTCGCGGTCCTCGCCCGGCGTGTGCTGATGACCGAGCGCCCGCGTGCGCGGTTCGAGCAGGGCCCCTGCTGACCGATTGCGCCGACCTGCTGTTCGTCGTGGGTGTGGTAGCGACCGTGATCCGGTTCTCGGCGAGCCGGATACCCGCGGCCGGTCCGGTACCGGGCATCGGACGAGTTCCCGGCGATGATTTCCGGTGCCGGATCCCGTCTGTTGTGATGTCGGTGCGGCGGAGCCGCGGAAGATCGAAGCGAGGAGAGTGGAATGAGCACGGGCAAGGATCTGGCGCTGTCGCATATCGCCCTGTTGGTGGGTGACCAGCAAGCGGCGCTGGAGTTCTACCGGGATACGATCGGCCTGGAGGTGCGCGCCGATGTACCGCTCGGCCCGGTGCGCTGGGTGACCGTGGGCCCGGCCGGGCAGCCGGGGCTCGAGATCCTCCTGGAGGCCCCCTCGATGGTTCCCGATCGGGAACAGCGCGAGGAGGCCGAACGGCGGCTGGCCCGGGGCGCGCACGGGACGCTGATCTTCACCACCGAGTCCGCCGACCAGACATTCGCGCGGTTGCGCGAGGCGGGTGTGCGGGTCACCCAGGAACCGGCGGACCAGCCCTACGGCGTGCGGGACTGCGGGTTCGCCGATCCCTGGGGTAATTTCCTGCGCTTCTCTCAGCCGCTGGGCTGAGCGGTACCACGGGACGGTGCGGGTGCGGCCGCGCCGTCTCCCCGTAACGTACGGTTTCCCGCCGTCGTGTGCGTCGTCACAGCTGTGGGCGCCGCCGCCGACCATACTGTTCGATCATGGGCGATGCGCAGACCGGCAGTGGAAACGACGCGACCCGGCCGCTGCGCGAGGATATCCGGTTCCTCGGCGGCGTACTCGGTGACACCATTCGCGATCACGAGGGTCCGGAGGTCTTCGACCTCGTCGAACGGGTCCGGGTGGAGGCGTTCCGGGTGCGCCGCGAGGAGGTGCGGCGCAGCGCGGTCGCCGAAATGCTGGCCGGTGTGGATATTTCGGTGGCGCTGCCCCTGATCCGCGCGTTCAGTTACTTCGTTCTGCTGGCCAATCTCGCCGAGGACATCCAGCGTGACCGGCGGCGTGCCGTCCACGAGGCGGCCGGTGAGGCACCGCAGGATTCCTCCCTGGCCGCGACCTACCGGAAGCTGGACGCGGCGGGGGTGCCGGCGGATCGGGTGGCCCGGCTGCTGGCCGATGCGCTGGTATCGCCGGTGATCACCGCGCATCCCACGGAGACCCGGCGTCGCACCGTGTTCGACACCCAGTCCCGGATCACCGAGCTCATGCGGCAGCGGCAGTGGGCACCGGAAAGCGAGCGGCCCCGGCTCGAGCTCGAGATCCGGCGCCAGGTGCTCACTCTGTGGCGTACCGCGCTGATCCGCCTGTCCCGGCTGCGGATCCAGGACGAGATCGCGGTTGGGTTGCGCTACTACGAGCTCACGTTGCTGGATGTGATCCCGCAGATCAACGCGGGTGTGCGCGCCGCGCTGCGCTCGCGGTGGCCCGGCCGGGAACTGTTGCCGCAACCGATTCTGCGTCCGGGGTCGTGGATCGGCGGGGACCGGGACGGTAATCCGTACGTCACCGCGGAGGTGGTGCGGACCGCGGCCGGGCAGGCCGCCGGGGTGGCGTTCGGCCGGTACCTGCGCGAGCTGGTGGGGTTGGAGAAGACGCTGGCGCTGTCGGCCCGGCTGGTTCCGGTGACCCCGCGGCTGCGGTCGCTGGCCGAACAGGGCTACCCCGACCCGCGAGCCTATGTCGATGAACCGTACCGGCGTGCGCTGTACGGGATCCGGTCACGGCTCACCGTGACCGCCCAGCGGGCACTGGACGCGCTGGGGGTGGAGCCGACATACCCGGAAGACGCCGGCCCGGTGTTCGCCGGGTCCGTGCCGGCCCGTGCTTCGGCCCCGGCCGTGGCAGCGGGTCTGCGCGGCGGCGAGGCGTGCCCCGCCGGAGAGGAGAGCGAAGCGGAGGCCCCGCGGGTGCGTCCGTACCGGACTCCGCGGGAACTACTGGACGATCTCGACGCCGTCGACGCCTCCCTGCGGGCCAGCGGTGACGGCCTCCTCGCCGACGACCGGCTCGCGGCATTGCGCCACGCCGTGGAAACTTTCGGATTCCATCTGCAGGGCCTGGATATGCGGCAGAACTCGGAAACACACGAACAGGTGGTGGCCGAACTGCTGGCCTGGGCCGGTGTGCACCCCGACTACCCGAGTCTGCCGGAAGCGGAGCGCATCGAGTTGCTCGGCCGGGAACTGCGTACGCGGCGCCCCCTGCTCGGCCCCCACGCGCGATTGAGCGAGAAGACCGAAGCGGAACTGGGCGTCATCCGGGCCGGTGCCGAAGTGGTGGCCGCGCTGGGTCCGGAGACGGTGCCCAACTACATCATCTCCATGTGCACCTCGGTCAGTGATCTGCTCGAGGCGGCGCTGCTGCTCAAAGAAGGTGGGTTGCTGGATCCCGGGGCGGCCGCCGACGAGCCTGTCTGCCCGGTGGGAATCGTTCCGCTCTTCGAAACCATCGAGGATCTCGCGGCCGGCGCGGCGACCCTCCGCGCGGCGCTCGAGGTTCCGGTGTACCGGGAATTGGTGGCGGCGCGCGGAATGCGGCAGGAGGTGATGCTCGGCTACTCCGACTCCAACAAGGACGGCGGTTATCTGGCCGCGAACTGGGCGTTGTACCGCGCGGAACTGGACCTGGTGGAGCTCGCGCGCGAGCACGGAATCCGGTTGCGGCTCTTCCACGGCCGCGGTGGCACCGTGGGCCGGGGCGGCGGCCGCAGTTACGACGCGATCCTGGCCCAGCCCGCCGGCGCGGTCCGCGGATCGCTGCGGCTCACCGAACAGGGCGAGGTGATCGCCGCCAAATACGCCGAACGCGGATCGGCGCACCGTAACCTGGAATCGCTCATCGCGGGCACTCTCGAATCGACGCTACTGGACGTGGAGGGTCTGGGCGCGGATGCCGAACCGGCCTACGCGCTGATGGACGAGCTCGCGGCCCGCGCCCGCGCGGCCTACGCGGAACTGGTGCACGAAACCCCCGGTTTCGTCACGTATTTCCGCCAGTCCACGCCGGTCGCCGAGGTCGGGGACCTCAATATCGGCAGCCGTCCCGCCTCGCGCAAACCGACGAATTCGGTGTCCGATCTGCGCGCCATCCCCTGGGTGATGTCCTGGAGCCAGGCGCGGGTCATGCTGCCCGGCTGGTACGGCACCGGCACCGCACTCGAAGAATGGGTGGGTGGTGATCCGCGGCGGTTGGCCCTTCTGTCGGATCTGTACCGGCGGTGGCCCTTCTTCCGCACTGTGCTGTCGAATCTGGCCCAGGTGATGGCCAAGAGCGATCTCGCGATCGCCGCCCGCTACGCCGAACTCGTGGAGGACGCCGGACTGCGGGAACGTATCTTCGGGATGATCGAGCGCGAGCACGCCCGCACCGTGGCCGTGCATGCCGCCATCACCGGTAACGATCATCTGCTGGCCGATAACCCGTCGCTCGCCGAATCGATCCACAACCGCTTCCCCTATCTGGAACCGCTGAATCAGATGCAGGTGGAACTGTTGCGCCGGTTGCGCGGCGGTGACGACTCCGAACTGGTGAAGCGGGGAATCCTGCTCACCATGAACGGTTTGGCCACCGCTCTGCGCAACTCCGGCTGAGGACGGTACAGCGGTAATCGCCCGCCGTACCGGCCCGCTCCCGCGGCGCCGGCCGGGCCGGTGCGCCCGGAGGTCGGGTCGCCCGTGTGGTCGGCCGGGAGCCGTTCGCGCGGCCCGGCGGGGGATACCGGGCGCACCGCCGTATCGGACGCGCGGACCGGTCGGATGATATTTCGTCCGGGGTCGACCCTTAACGTCGAGGCGTGATCCGGAAACTGGTCGATACGCCCCGCCGCGTACTCGCGGGCGTAACCGTACTGCTGGTTCTCGCGGCGGGAGCATGGTCGGTGCAGGTATCGGGCAACCACCGGCAGCTGGTGCCTCCGGAGGTACAGGGGCAGTTCAGCGCCGCGCGGGCCGTCACCCATCTGGAACGGTTCGCTACGGAGCCCCGGCCCCTGGGTAGTCCGGCGGGTGACCGGGCGGCGGACTATATCGCCGGGCAGCTGCGAGCGACGGGTTTCGCGGTGGAGGTCCAGCATGCGGTCGGGGGCGGGGCCGGGAAGGGGCTGGCGTCCTTCGGGCGGGTGGACAATGTGATCGCGACCCTCCCCGGCCGGGACAGCACCGGCACCGTACTGCTGGCCGCGCACTACGATTCCGCGGCGACGGGGCCCGGCGCATCGGATGACGGAGCGGCGGTGGCGGCGATGCTGGAGACCGGGAGACTGATCGCCCGGGACGGCCGGCCGCGCAACGATCTGGTGCTGCTGTTCACCGACGGTGAGGAAGACGGGCTGCTGGGGGCGGAGGCCTTCGTCCGGGAGCATCCGCTGGGTCGCGCGGGCGGTGTCGTACTGAATTGGGAGGCTCGCGGAGTGAGCGGGCCTTCGCTGATGTTCGAGACCTCCAGCGGTAACGCTGAGCTGGTCTCGCTGTTCACCGAGGTGGTACCCGATCCCCGGGGCGATTCGTCGATGGTCGAGTTCTATCGGAAGCTGCCGAACGATACCGATTTCAGCGAATTCTCCGCCGGTGGTTTCACCGGTCTCAATTTCGCCTATATCGAAGAAGCGTCGTATTACCACACCGCGGGCGACTCCCTCGCGAATCTGGACCCGCGCAGTCTGCAACACCACGGCGACACCATGGTGGCGCTCACCCGGGCGCTCGGTGCCGCCGATCTGCCCGCCCTGCGGTCGGAACAGGATGCCACCTACTTCCGGCTCGGTGTATGGACGATCACCTACTCGAACATGTTCGCCCTGCCTGCGGCGCTGCTGGGCGCGGTACTCGTGGCGGCGGTGGCCGTGCTCGCGTGGCGCCGGGGAACGGCGAGTGCGCGACAACTGGCGGGGGCGGCGGTATCGGCGGCGCTGCCGGTGGCCGCGGCCGTCGCCGCAGGCCAGGCCCTGTGGCGGCTTCTCGTGCTCCTGCGCCCGGGCTACGAGCTGATGGGCGGCCTACTGCACCGGCCGCTGTTCTATCAGGCCGCTGTCGCCGCCCTGGTGGTCGCCGGACTGCTCGTCTGGTATCCGGTGTCGCGCCGCCGCGTGGGCCCGGCCGCTCTGGTGGCCGGTGCGCTCGCCTGGCCGGCCGTCCTGGGGGTGGGTTCCGCGGTCCTCGCTCCCGGCGCCTCGTTCCTGTTCTCGGTGCCGACGGTGTTCGCGGCGGCCGGCGCGCTCCTGGCGTCCGCGCCGGTGCGCCGGATCGGCTGGACGATAGCGGCATCGGTGCTGGGGCTCTCGGTCTCGGTGCTGCTCTATCCCGGGCTGACCCGCCTCCTGTTCGACGGTATCGGCCTGGCCTATGCCGGCGCCCCCGCGTTCTTCCTGACCCTGTTCGGTTTCCTGCTGCTTCCCGCTGCCGAACTTCTGTTGCCGGGGCGCACTCCACGGGGAAAGGTGGTGTGGGCGGCGCCGTCGATCGTCGTGTTACTGGCGCTCGTATCGATCGGCGCCGGTCTGGTCACCGATACCGCCGACGCGGAACATCCGCGGCGGAGCCACCTCGCCTACGTGCTCGATGCCGATACGGGGCAGGCGCACTGGGTCAGCAGTGAAGAACATCCCACCGCCTGGACCCGCGGTTACGTCACCGGCCACGATATCTCCGGGCTGCCACCCGGGTACGCGCGTGGTGCGCTGTGGACCGGGCGGGCCGAACCGATCCGTGCCGAGGGCCCCCGGCTCGAGGTACGCCACCGGGACGGGGACACCGTGACGGTGCACGTGGTATCCCGGCGCGCGGCCACCGGTCTCACCCTGCGCGTCGACCACCCCATCGATCTCGTCTCCGTGAGCGCTGCCGGGAGCGCCCCGGTGACGGTGGAGGTCGACGGTGTGCGCGCCCGAACCTGGCCGGGTGAGATCCGTTTCCGCGATCTGCCGCCCGAGGGCGTCGACATCACGATGCGTACCCCGGGCGCGGACCGGATCCGCGTTACGGTGATCGACGAGACGCGCGATATCGCCGATGCCCCCGGGTTCCGGGCCCGGCCGGATCATACGGTGGCCTCCACCCGGGAGGACGGTGATCTGATCGCGGTCGCCCGGACCTACGAGATGTGAGCCGGGGCGGTCGTCCGGCCCCTCGCCGTCCCGGCGGGCCACCGGCCGTCACCGCTTCCGGGGTGCCGCGGCGTTCGGTGCGGTGAAATGCCGTACCGGCTCTCGCCGGCCGTGGGGTGCGGGGCGCCGGATCGCGTGCGGGCACCGGTGTGCCGTCCGCGCCCGTCGGTCGCCGCACGGGGGCGCTCCGCCTGTCCTGACCAGGTGTGCCACACCGACGTCGTACCGTCGCGTCTATGACCACATGGAGCGAGTTCACCGCCGAGGCGCCCCGGATCAGCGAGATCTTCCGGCGCCGTCACGCCGCCACCAGCAACTTGTGCATGCTGGCGACATTGCGCTCGGACGGGTTCCCCCGGATCAGCCCGGTGGAGCCGATGATCTTCGAAGAGAAACTGGTGATCCCCGGTATGCCGGGGACCACCAAATTCCGCGATCTCGCGCGCGATCCACGGTTCTGCCTGCATACCGCCACCATCGACACCATGGTCGCGGAAGGGGACGCGAAACTCTTCGGCGTCGTGGTCGACGAGCCCGATACCGCCCTGCATATGCGTTTCGCGCAGTATCTGTACGCCGAGAGCGGATTGGATCTACGGGATCGGCCGTTCGAGCATTTCTTCGTGGCCGATCTGTCCTCGGCGTCCGCGGTGGAGGTCTGCGACGACGCCCTGCTGGTCACCATCTGGAAGCCGGGTCAGGGCGAACGGGTGGTCGAGAAGCGGTAGCCGGGCGTCTGCGGGCCGGCGCGGAGCTCAGTCGCCGGTGAACCGCGGTGCGCGCCGCCCGAGCATGGCGGCCACGGCTTCGTCGTGGTCGGCGGTGTGATGGGTGATGGCCTGCATGGCCGCCGAGAGCTCCAGCAGTGTCTCCAGGCTCTGGTGTTGTCCCTCGCGCAGCAGTCGTTTGGTCATCCGCAGGGCGTGCGGCGGGTTGGCCGCGATCTCGGCGGCGAGCCGGTGGGCGGCGGGGAGTAGCTCGTCGGGTTCCACGACCTCGTCGACCATCCCCCATTCGAGGGCGGTGGCGGCATCGATGGCGGCGCCGGTGAAGGCCAGCCGGCTGGCGCGGGCCATCCCGACCACCCTCGGCAGCAACCAGGCACCGCCGTCGCCCGGGATGAGACCGAGCCGTACGAAGCTTTCGGCGAAGGTGGCGGTGGTCGCCGCGATCCGCATATCGCACATCAGGGCCAGATCGCAGCCGGCCCCGACGGCCGGTCCGTTGACCGCGGCGATGGTGGGGATCTCACAGTGGTACAGGGCCTTCGGGATGCGCTGGATACCGTGCCGGTAACCCTGGCGCAGTTCGGCCGGGGCGCCGCCGAACATTCCCGCTTTGTCCCGCATATGTTTGATATTGCCGCCCGCGCTGAACGCGCTGCCCGCGCCGGTGAGCACGGCCACCCGGAGGGTGTGATCCCGGTCGGCGGCGCGGACCGCCTCCTCCAGAGCGTCGATGGTCGCTTCATCGGAGATCGGGTTGCGCTGGTCGGGATTGTCGATGGTCCAGACGACGACGTCGCCGGTGCGTTCCACGCGCACGGGTGCGGTCACGGGTACTCCTCGGGCCATGGGGCTGTGGTTGTCCCCGGCAACGATGCCCGATCGCTGCGGTGGGCCCGGGGCCGAGGTGCGATTCGCGGGGGAGTGCCCGTCCGGTGTCGCGGCTGTGTGGCCGATGCGCGCGGTGAAGCCCGCCAGATTCCGGGTCCGGCCTTCGAGCCGGGCGAGGGCCTCGGTCAGTTCAGTGGCGGAGGCGGACGTGAGATCGGTCTCCAAGAGGGTGTCGACCGCCTGCTCCAGGGCGCGGACCTTGTCCCGGAGGGAGCGGTTCGAACGCATGTTCTAATGCTATCGGATAGTGTGGAACCTGTTCGATCGGCTCGCCGGAACCCGGTTTATGAATGAGCTTGCATGGCCGTGCATAATCATCACATGGCTGATCACACGGATATGCCCGACCGGAACACACCTTTGCGGGTCGCTGTCGCCGGTGCCAGTGGGTACGCGGGCGGAGAAGTACTGCGTCTGTTGCTGGGGCATCCGGAGTACCGAGCCGGGCGCCTCGAGATCGGGGCGCTCACCGCCGGTAACAACGCGGGCACCGCGCTCGGTACGCTCCAGCCGCAGCTGCTGCCGCTGGCGGACCGGATCCTCGCCCCCACCTCGGCGACCGAACTGGCCGGACACGATGTGGTCTTCCTGGCGCTCCCGCACGGACAGTCCGCGGCACTGGCGGCCGAACTCCCCGAGTCGACGGTGATCATCGATTGCGGTGCCGATTTCCGGCTCACCGACCCCGCCGCGTGGGACCGGTACTACGGCGGCCCGTACGCCGGCAGCTGGCCCTACGGCCTCCCGGAACTGCCCGGGGCCCGGTCGGCGCTGCGCGGCGCCACCCGTATCGCGGTGCCCGGCTGCTATCCCACCGTCGCCAGCCTCGCGCTGGCACCGGCGGTCGCGGCGGGCATCGTGGAACCCACGGTCACCGTCGTCGCCGTCAGCGGAACGTCGGGTGCCGGCCGCAAACTCGATGTGGGCCTGCTCGGATCGGAGGTCATGGGTTCGGCCCGGGCCTACGGCGTGGCCGGTGCGCACCGGCACACCCCCGAGATCGCGCAGAATCTGTCGGCCGCGGCCGGCGTGCCGGTACGCGTGTCCTTCACCCCCGTACTCGCGCCCATGCCACGCGGCATCCTGGCCACCTGCACCGCCCCGGTCCGGGTGGACGCGGCGCAGGCGCGTGCCGTCTACGACAAGGCCTACGCGGACGAACC
Organism: Nocardia sp. X0981; assembly: GCF_977089955.1. Taxonomy (NCBI): domain Bacteria; kingdom Bacillati; phylum Actinomycetota; class Actinomycetes; order Mycobacteriales; family Nocardiaceae; genus Nocardia; species Nocardia sp. X0981. The sequence continues at coordinate 3,632,273 of NZ_OZ372435.1, forward strand.
CTTCGTTCATCTGCTGCCCGAGGGCGTACTACCGCAGACCGGCGCCGTTCTCGGTGCCAACTCCGCCGCCCTGCAGGTGACCGTGGACGCCGATGCGGGCCTGCTGGTGGTGATCGGTGCCATCGACAATCTCACCAAGGGCACCGCGGGCGGCGCGGTGCAATCCATGAACATCGCGCTCGGCCTCGACGAGACCGCCGGCCTGTCCACCGTAGGAGTGGCCCCGTGACCACCGACAACACCGGAAAAATCGTGCACAATCAGGGCGTCACCGCCCCGCTCGGCTTCCGCGCCGCTGGTATCGCCGCGGGTCTCAAGGCGAGCGGCAGACCCGATCTCGCCCTCGTGTTCAACGAAGGCCCCGAATACGCCGCCGCCGGGGTGTTCACCAGTAACAAGGTGAAGGCCGCGCCGGTCCTGTGGTCGCAACAGGTGCTGAAGGCCGGGCGGCTGCGCGCGGTGATCCTCAACTCCGGCGGTGCCAACGCGTGTACCGGCCCGGCGGGATTCCAGGACACCCACCGCACCGCCGAGGAACTCGCCACCGCGCTGAGCAACTGGGGCACCGAAACCGGAGCGGGGGAGATCGCCGTCTGCTCCACCGGCCTGATCGGCGACCGGCTGCCGATGGACAAGCTGCTGCCCGCGATCACCGAGATCGTGCACGAAATGGGTGGGGGGATGTCCGGCGGTACCGACGCCGCCCACGCCATCATGACCACCGATACCGTGCCGAAAGAGGCGTCCCTGCACCATCCCGGCAAGTGGAACGTGGGCGGGATGGCCAAGGGGGCCGGCATGCTGGCCCCCGCGCTGGCGACCATGCTCGTGGTACTCACCACCGATGCCGTCGCCACCGCCGAACAGCTCGACACGGCGTTGCGCCGGGCCACGCGGCTGACCTTCGACCGGCTCGACGTGGACGGTTCGATGTCCACCAACGATACGGTCCTGCTGCTGGCCAACGGCGCCAGCGAGGTGGCGCCCACCCAGGAGGAGCTGGACGCGGCCGTACTGGCGGTCTGCGACGATCTGGCCGGGCAGCTGATGGCCGACGCGGAAGGTGTCACCAAACGGGTCCTGGTGACCGTGGCGGGGGCGCGCAGCGACGAAGACGCGCTCATCGCGGCCCGGGTCATCGCCCGCGACAGTCTGGTGAAAACGGCGCTGTTCGGCTCCGACCCGAACTGGGGGCGGGTCCTGGCCGCGGTGGGCACCGCCCCGATCGAACTGGACCCGGACCTGATCTCGGTATCGTTCAACGGTGCTCCGGTCTGTATCGACGGCACCGGGGCCCCCGGCGCCCGGGAGGTGGATCTGTCCGGCCCCGATATCGATGTCGCGGTGGATCTGCGGCTCGGTTCCGGCTCGGCCACCGTCCGCACCACCGACCTGTCCCACGGTTACGTCGAAGAGAATTCCGCCTACAGCTCATGACCGAAGCCATCAACGAACTCTCCGCGCTGGACAAGGCGCATATCCTGGCCGGCGCCCTGCCCTGGCTGCAGAAGTTCCGCGACAAGGTCGTCGTCGTCAAATACGGCGGCAACGCCATGATCGACGACGACCTCAAACGCGCTTTCGCCGCCGATATGGCGTTTCTGCGCACGGTCGGGGTGCACCCGGTGGTGGTGCACGGCGGCGGCCCGCAGATCTCGGCCATGTTGCGTCGCCTGGGGTTGTCCGGCGAGTTCCGCGGCGGATTCCGGGTCACCACCCCGGAGGTCATGGACGTGGTGCGTATGGTGCTGTTCGGTCAGGTCGGGCGGGAACTGGTGGGGCTGATCAACGCCCACGGACCGTACGCGGTCGGTATCTCCGGTGAGGACGCCCGGCTGTTCACCGCCACCCGGCGCACCGTCGAGATCGACGGTGCGGCCACCGATATCGGCCTGGTCGGCGATGTCACCGATGTGCACCCGGGCGCGGTACTCGATCTGATCGCCGCGGGCCGCATCCCGGTGGTCTCGACCATCGCGCCGGACGCCGACGGAGTGGTGCACAACATCAACGCCGATACCGCGGCCGCCGCGCTGGCCGAGGGGATCGGTGCCGAGAAACTGGTGGTGCTCACCGACGTCGAGGGCCTGTACACCGATTGGCCCGACCGGTCGTCGCTGACCAGCGTGATCGATACCGCCGCGCTGGCGGATCTGCTGCCGTCCCTGGACGCGGGGATGGTCCCCAAAATGGAGGCGTGCCTGCGCGCGGTCCGCGGCGGAGTACCGAGCGCGCACGTCATCGACGGCCGCGTTCCCCATTCGGTGCTGCTCGAACTCTTCACCGGAGAGGGCATCGGGACCATGGTCGTACCGGTGGCGGACGAGGGAAATGGAGACAGGGCATGAACACTGCGGAACTGCGGCAGCGGTGGTCGGACGTGATGATGCGCAACTACCCCACCCCGGAGGTCGTGCTCAGCCGGGGTACCGGCGCGGTGGTGTACGACGCGGATGGTAACCGCTACATCGATTTCGTGGGTGGTATCGCGGTCAACAGCCTCGGCCACGCGCACCAGGCCGTTCTGAATGCGGTGATGGACCAGCTCGGCACTCTCGGGCACGTGTCCAATCTGTACGGCAGCGAGCCGGTGATCGAACTGGCCGAGACCCTGCTCGGGTATTTCGGTGACGGGCACGGTCGCGCGTTCTTCTGTAATTCCGGTACCGAGGCCAACGAGGCCGCGTTCAAACTGGCCCGGCTCACCGGCCGCCGCAAGATCATCGCCTGTGACGATGCCTTCCACGGCCGCACCATGGGTGCGCTGGCGCTCACCGGTCAGCCCGCCAAACGCGCGCCTTTCGAGCCCATGCCGCCCGGTGTGGTGCATGTGCCCTACGGGGACGCCCGCATTCTGGAACGGGTGGTCGATTCCGATACGGCCGCGGTTTTCCTGGAACCGATGCTGGGGGAGAGCGGTGTGGTGGTGCCGCCCATGGATTACCTGGTGCGGGCTCGGGAGATCACCGCCCGGCACGGCGCGCTGCTGATCCTGGACGAGGTGCAGACCGGTATCGGCCGCACCGGAAAGATGTTCGCCCACCAGGCTTTCGGTATCACGCCCGATGTGATCACCCTGGCCAAGGGGCTGGGCGCCGGTCTGCCGATCGGCGCGGTGCTGGCCACCGGGCAGGCGGCCGAGCTCTTCACTGCGGGTATGCACGGCACCACCTTCGGCGGTAATCCGGTCTGCGCCGCCGCGGCGCTGGCGGTGCTGCGCACCCTGGAAGCCGACGGGCTGCTCGAACACGTCGAATCGGTGGGTAAACGGCTCAGTGACGGCATCGCGGTGCTGGAGCATCCGCTGATCTCCGATGTGCGCGGCGCCGGTCTGCTGATCGGTATCGGCCTCACCCAGCCGGTGGCGCCGCGGGTGGAGGCCCGCGCGCGGGCGGCCGGCTATCTGGTGAACCCGGCCAAACCCGATGTCATCCGCCTGGCCCCGCCGCTGGTGCTCACCGAAACCCAGGCCGACAATCTGATCCTGGATCTTCCGGCGATCCTCGACGAGGTCGCGGCCGAGACGAAAGGAACCCGGGGATGACCACCTCGATCCAGCCGACCACCACTGTCCGGCACTTCCTACGCGACGACGATCTCACTCCCGGCGAACAGGCCGAGGTGCTGGCCCTGGCCGCCGAACTCAAGAAGGATCCGTTCGCGCGCCGCCCGTTGGCGGGGCCGCGTGGAGTCGGCGTCATCTTCGACAAGAACTCCACCCGCACCCGGTTCTCCTTCGAACTGGGTATCGCCCAGCTCGGCGGGCACGCGGTCGTGGTGGACGGGCAGACCACCCAGCTCGGGCGCGAGGAAACCCTCGCCGATACCGGGCGGGTGCTCTCGCGCTATGTGGAGGCCATCGTATGGCGCACCTTCGGGCAGCAGCGTCTCGAGGAAATGGCCGCTACCGCGACGGTGCCGGTGGTGAACGCGCTGTCCGACGAGTTCCATCCCTGCCAGGTGCTGGCGGATCTGCTCACCGTGACCGAACACCGGGGCGATCCGAAGGGGCAGGTACTGGCCTACTTCGGTGACGGCGCCAACAATATGGCGCATTCGCTGCTCCTGGGCGGGGTGACCGCCGGTATGCACGTGCGCATCGCCGCGCCCGCCGGTTTCCGGCCGGCCCCGTCGGTGATCGCGGCCGCCGAGGCCCGCGCCGGCGAAACCGGCGGCAGCGTCACCGTGACCGACGATCCGCGGGACGCGGCCGCGGCGGCCGATGTCCTGGTCACCGATACCTGGACCTCCATGGGGCAGGAGGGCGACGGCCTGGATCGGGTCGCTCCGTTCCGTCCTTATCAGGTGAACGCCGGGCTGCTGGGGGCTGCCGCCGCCGACGCCATCGTGCTGCACTGCCTGCCCGCCCATCGCGGGGAGGAGATCACCGACGGGGTACTCGACGGCCCGCGGAGCGTGGTGTGGGACGAGGCGGAGAACCGGTTGCACGTGCAGAAGGCACTGCTGGTGTGGTTGCTGGAAAACGGGGACGCGCGGCGACGATGAGTGAGGCGCGTACCCATTCCGACGGGCCGGTGACGGCGGCCACCCGGGCCGGCCGGCAGTCGCGGATCATCGCGCTGCTGGCCGCGCATCCGGTCCGCAGCCAGACCGAGCTCGCCACGCTGCTGGCCGCGGAGGGGATCGAGACCACGCAGGCCACTCTCTCGCGTGATCTGGACGAACTCGGCGCGGTGAAACTACGGGCCGCCGACGGCGGTGCGGGCGTCTACGTGGTACCCGAGGACGGTAGCCCGGTGCGCGGGGTCACCGGCGGCACCGGGCGGCTGGCGAAGTTGCTCGGTGATCTGCTGGTCTCCACCGATTCCAGCGGCAATATCGCGGTACTGCGCACACCCCCGGGTGCCGCGCACTATCTGGCCAGCGCCCTGGACCGTGCTTCGCTGCCTTATATCGTGGGCACCATCGCCGGCGACGACACCATCGCGGTGATCGCCCGCGAGCCGCTCACCGGCGCGGAACTTGCGGCGAAGATCGAAGACCTCGCCTGAGCCGAGCCGGGCCCCGTTCCGGCGGGGCTGTCGCCGCCGCGGGTGTTCGTCGCGCCCGGGCCTGTGCCGCTGCTCCTCCGGACGGTCGTGAGCACCGGGACGTTCCCCTGCTCCCGCCGGTGGAGAGCGTGCTCCGCTGACCGGGGCGGCGGTGTTGCGGTCGCTCAGGGGCGGTTCACCAGCTCCCGCAGGAACGGAGTCGCGAGTTCGAGCCCCGTTACGGCCAGTGTCAGGGCGGCATTGCCGATGGTGACGACGTAGAAGCCGATCGTTTCGTAGTTGTCCTGCGCCCACTGCTGCAGTGTCTGCACGGCTCGCTCCTCCTTGCGCCGTTCCAGCCTTGCCGTTCCAGCTCCGGTGGTGTGACCAGCGTCTCATAACAGGGGTGGGTGGCCAAGGGGAGGCGAGCGATCGTTCCCGTGAAGGTTCGGGTATAGAGGCAGGTAGCGGCCATCGATACCCCGATTATGAATGAGATTGCACCATCGTGCATAATCATTTGCAGCGGCGGCGCGAGCCGGACCGGGCAACGGGCCAGCATACTGCTGGAGGCGGTCGTCGGACCCCGCGAGAACAGCAGACCCACGTACATCATCCGAGGAGCACCAGAACATGTCCGATCGCGTCGTACTCGCCTACTCCGGTGGGCTGGACACCTCCGTGGCCATCAGCTGGATCGGCAAGGAGACCGGTGCCGAGGTCGTCGCCGTGGCCATCGACCTGGGTCAGGGCGGCGAGGATATGAACGTGGTGCGCCAGCGCGCCCTGGACTGCGGCGCGGTGGAAGCGGTCGTGGTGGACGCGCGCGAAGAGTTCGCCGACGAGTACTGCCTGCCCACCATTCAGGCCAACGCGCTCTACCAGGACCAGTACCCGCTGGTCTCGGCGATCAGCCGGCCGCTCATCGTCAAGCATCTGGTGGAGGCCGCGAAGTTCCACGGAGCCGATACCGTGGCGCACGGATGCACCGGTAAGGGCAACGATCAGGTCCGGTTCGAGGTGGGTATCGGCGCTCTGGCGCCCGATCTGAACGTGATCGCCCCGGTTCGCGACTACGCCTGGACCCGGGAGAAGGCCATCGCCTTCGCCGAAGAGAACAAACTTCCGATCAACGTCACCAAGAAGTCGCCGTTCTCCATCGACCAGAACGTGTGGGGTCGCGCTGTCGAGACCGGTTTCCTCGAGGATCTGTGGAACGCCCCCACCAAGGACGTCTACGACTACACCACCGACCCGACGGTCAACTTCGAGGCCCCCGACGAACTGATCGTCACCTTCGAACGGGGTGTCCCGGTGGCCATCGACGGCCGCCAGGTGAGCGTGCTGGAGGCGATCACCGAACTCAACACCCGCGCCGGGCGCCAGGGTGTGGGCCGGCTGGACATGGTCGAGGACCGTCTGGTCGGTATCAAGAGCCGGGAGATCTACGAGGCGCCCGGCGCCATCGCGCTGATCACCGCGCACCGGGCCCTGGAGAACGTCACCCTCGAGCGGGAACTCGGCCGGTACAAGCGGCAGGTCGAACAGCGCTGGGGCGAGCTGGCCTACGACGGCCTGTGGTTCTCGCCGCTCAAGCGGGCCCTGGATGCCTTCGTGAGCGAAACCCAGCAGCATGTCTCGGGCGATATCCGCATGGTTCTGCACGGCGGCAATGTCGTGGTCAACGGCCGGCGCAGCGACCAGTCGCTGTACGACTTCAACCTGGCCACCTACGACGAGGGCGATACCTTCGATCAGTCGCTGGCCAAGGGGTTCGTGCAGATCCACGGCCTGTCGTCCAAGGTCGCCGCCAAGCGGGATCTGAATCAGAAGTAGCCGGTCCGGCCGCCGGCCGGCGGTTCGTGATATCCGGGCGGCCGGTGGGTACGCGGGCCTGCGTGAGGAGTCGGCGCCGGCCGCGCGGCACCGCACTCGCCGGTGTCCGGTCCCGCCGGCCGGATATACGTGCCGCCGCGGACCGGCGCATACGGTAGGGGCGGCAATCCGAACGGCACACCGAGACGTGGGAGAGGTATGGGCACCAACGAGGGCGCGTTGTGGGGCGGGCGGTTCGCTTCCGGTCCCGCCGAGGCGATGGCGGCGCTGAGCAAATCGACCCATTTCGACTGGGCGCTGGCGCCGTACGATATCCGCGCGTCCAAGGCGCACGCCCGGGTCCTGAACAAGGCCGGGCTGCTGTCGGAGACCGATCTGACGGATATGCTCGCCGGCCTCGACCGGCTCGCCGCCGATATCGCCTCGGGCGGATTCGGGCCCGCCGAATCGGACGAGGATGTGCACGGCGCCCTGGAACGTGGTCTCATCGACCGCGTCGGGCCGGAACTGGGCGGCCGGTTGCGTGCCGGTCGTTCCCGTAACGATCAGGTGGCCACCCTGTTCCGGATGTGGTTGCGTGACGGTGTGCGGCGGATCGCGGCCGGGCTGGTCGCGGTGGTGGACGCGCTGGTCGACCAGGCGGCGGCCCATCCGGACGCGGTGATGCCCGGGAAAACTCATCTGCAGGCGGCCCAGCCGGTCCTGCTGGCGCACCACCTGCTGGCGCACGCCCATCCGCTGCTGCGCGATATCGACCGCCTGCGTGATTTCGACAAACGCGCGGCCGTTTCGCCGTACGGATCGGGTGCGCTGGCGGGGTCCTCGCTGGGCCTGGACCCGGAAGCCATCGCCGCCGAACTCGAGTTCACCGCCGCGGCGGCCAATTCCATCGATGCCACCTCGTCGCGTGATTTCGCGGCCGAGGCCGCGTTCGTCCTGGCGATGATCGGTGTGGATCTGAGCCGGATGGCCGAGGAGGTCATCATCTGGAGCACGCCGGAATTCGGTTACGTCACGCTGGCCGATGCCTGGTCGACCGGGTCGTCGATCATGCCGCAGAAGAAGAATCCGGATGTTTCCGAACTCACCCGTGGGAAAGCCGGCCGCTTGATCGGGAACCTCACCGGTCTGCTCGCGACGCTCAAGGCGCAGCCGCTGGCGTACAACCGGGACCTGCAGGAGGACAAGGAGCCACTGTTCGATTCGGTGGCCCAGCTGGAACTGCTGCTACCGGCGATCGCCGGCCTGGTCTCGACACTGACCTTCCATACCGGCCGGATGGCCGAGCTCGCCCCGGCCGGTTTCACCCTGGCGACCGATATCGCCGAATGGATGGTCCGCCGGGGAGTGCCGTTCCGGGTGGCGCACGAGGCGGCCGGGGCTTGTGTGCGGGCGGCGGAGGCCAGGGGGGTCGGGCTGGACGAGCTCACCGATGCCGAGTTCGCGGCCATCGATCCCGCCCTCACCTCGGAGGTGCGGGAGGTGCTGACCGTGGCCGGTTCGGTGGCGTCGCGTAACGCGCGCGGCGGGACGGCGGGGGAGCGGGTGGCCGAACAGCTCGCGGAAGTGCGGCGGGAGCTCGGCGAGATCCGGAGCTGGCTGGGCTGAGCGCAGGTGCCGGGGCAGCCGTGGAACACGGCGGCCCGAGCCGAGATAGAAGGATTGTCCTACCTGGATATGCGCATCCAACTATGTTCTCCACCGCGAGTGTTTCAGCTGTCCGATCCGAGCCGGGAAAATCCACCGGGACAGGGTCGGGCCGCGGAGGTGCGGACGGTGGGTCCGGGCCCGGAATCAGCTACCGGTGGGAGGGTGCGCGTCGGCGATCTCGAGTACGCCGGCGAACCAGGGGCTGAACTCCTCCGGATGCTCACGGAGCAGTTTCCGCAGTTCCTCGGGATGTAGCCAGCGGTAGTCCGCCACTTCCGCGGGATCCGGGCTCGGCTCGATATCGTCGAGCCGTCCCACCAGTACGTGGTCCCATTCGTCCTCCACGAAACCGGTGCGGGGATCCTCGGCCCGGTAGCGGTAGACCCCGACCTCGGTGAGTGGCACGCGCACCCCCATTTCCTCGGTGAGCCGGATACCGGCTGCCTCGTCCACCGGCCGGCCCGGCGCCGGGTGGCCGCAGCAGGTATTGGACCAGCGTGCCGGGAATCGGGTCTTACCGAGTGCCCGCTGCTGCAGCAGGACCCGGCCGGCGGTGTCGAATATCAGCACCGAGAACGCGCGGTGCGGTATCCCCGGGGCGCGATGTGCCTCCCTGACCGGGCACGAGCCGGCCGCGTTTCCCGCCGGATCCACGAGTTCGACGGGTAGCGATTCCCGGTGGGCGTCCACCGGGTGGTGTGAAACGGTGGGCGGAGGGGTCGCGTCGGTCACGATCCCCACCCTATCGGCGTGGACGTGCGGTTCCCGGGAGGCCGCGGGTACATGATGTAGATGTCACAACGGACCCTCGGGTGCGGTGTGCGCGATGGCAGGCTTGTTTTTCATACCTCGGGGTTCGTGAGGTACATCACACCGCGGGTACGGCTGGGAGCGGAACGTGAAGTTGAGTGTGCGAGGTTTGGCGGGATCGGCGCAGCGGGTGATGGCCACCGCGCAGAACGGACTCGAGGTGCTCCGCTTCGGCGGCCTCGGTCGCGATACCGACTCCTCGCCGTTCGAGATCACCGAACGACGGCCCATGTACCGGCTGCGCCACTACTTTCCCGGCGAGATCACCGGCGGACCGGTGGCCGTGCTGGTGCCGCCGCTGATGGTGAACGCGGATATCTGGGATGTCAACGGGGACGACGGCGCCGTGGGCATTCTGCGACGCGGTGGTATCGACTGCTGGGTGGTGGATTTCGGGTCCCCTTCGGCGGAGGAGGGCGGCTGGAAGCGCGATCTGGCCGACCACGTGCTCGCGGTGAACAGCGCCATCGATACCGTCTGCGCGGAAACGGGCCAGAACGTGCACCTCATGGGGTATTCGCAGGGCGGGATGTTCGCCTATCAGAGCGCGGCGTTCCGGTCCGGGAAAGGGATCGCCAGCATCGTGACCTTCGGCAGTCCGGTCGATATCGTCGCCGGTATGCCGCTGGGGTTACCGCACGCCGCGGTGAGCGATCTGGTGGATTTCGCCGCCGATCACGTGGTGCCCCGGCTGCCGATCACCGACCGGATGGTGCGTATCGGTTTCCAGCTGCTCGACCCGGTGAAGACCGCGAAGGCGCGCGTCGATTTCTTCCGGCAACTCCACGACCGGGAGGCGCTGCTGCCCAAGGAGCGGCAACGCCGGTTCCTCAGCAACGAGGGGTGGGTCGGTTACGCGAGCCCAGCGGCCGCCGACCTGCTCAAACAGTTCGTGGTGCACAACCGGCTGATGCTGGGCGGTTTCGTCATCCGGGATCAGCCGATATCGCTGGCCGATCTGAAATGCCCGATCCTGGCCTTCGTCGGCGAAGTCGACGAGATCGGCCAGCCCGCGGCGGTGCGGGGTATCGTGCGCGCCGCGCCCCGGGCCGACGTGTACGAATCCACGGTGGTCTCGGGGCACTTCGGCCTCGTGGCCGGTTCGGTCGCCACCCGGTACACCTGGCCGCGGGTCCGGGACTGGGTGGGCTGGGTCGAGGGCGGTAACCCGCTGCCGGAGGGGATCGCGCCCATGGCCGAGCAGGTACCCGCGAACGTGCCGCGTACCGTGCTGCGCCGGGCCGTGCACACGGCCGTGACGTTCGCCGAGGCCGGGGCCGGGGTCGGCCGGGCGCTGGAACATTTCGCCGCGAACACCGTGCGCGGTTCGGTCGGGGTGATGGAGAGTGCCGCCCGCACCCTGCCCCGGCTGACCAGGCTCGGCACGATCCAGCCGACCACCCGTATCTCCATCGGCCTGCTGATGGCCGAGCAGACCCGTCGCTCGCCCCGAGGGGAATGCTTCCTCTTCGACGACCGGGTACACACCAACGCGGCGGTCGACACCCGGATCGACAATGTCGTACGAGGACTCATCTCGGTCGGTATCCGCCCCGCCACTCGGGTCGGAGTGGTGATGGAGACCCGGCCCAGCGCGCTGGTGACCCTGGCCGCGCTGTCCCGGATCGGTGCGGTCGCGGTACTGCTGGCCCCGGAGAGCGAACTCGCCGCGGCGCTGGAGCAGACGGGGACGACGATCCTGGTCTCCGATCCGGAGAACGCCCGGCACGCCGTGGCCGCCGGCGCCCGGGTGCTCGTGCTGGGTGGCGGTGATTCCCGCGGGCTGGCGGTGCCCGCCGGTACCGATCTCGTCGACCTGGAACAGATCGATCCCGATCGGGTACGGCTGCCCGGCTGGTACCGGCCGAATCCGGGCCGCGCCTGCGAACTGGCCTTCATCCTGGTCTCCGGGGCCGGTGATCGCCTGGACACCAAATACATCACCAACCATCGTTGGGCGCTCTCGGCCTTCGGTACCGCCTCGGCCGCCGATCTGGACCACAAGGACACGGTGTACTGCCTGGCGCCGCTGCACCATTCGTCCGGTCTGCTGGTGAGCCTGGGCGGCGCCATCGCCGGCGGCAGCCGGATCGCGCTGGCCCGGTCGCTGGATCCGGGACGTTTCGCCGAAGAAGTGCATCGCTACGGGGTGACCGTGGTGACCTATACCTGGACGATGTTGCGGGACATCCTCGACGCGGAGGTCTTCTCGGCCGGGCATCCGCATCCGGTGCGGCTGTTCATCGGCTCCGGAATGCCGGCGGGGCTGTGGCGGCGCACGGTCGAACAGTTCGCCCCCGCCCGGGTGCTCGAGTTCTATGCCTCCATCGAGGGGGATGTGGTGCTGGCGAATGTGCCGGGGGTCAAATTCGGGTGCAAGGGCCGGCCGGTGCCGGGTACCGCGCGGGTCGAACTCGTCGCCTTCGATCCGGTGACCGGGCAGATCCTCATGGACGACAACGGATACGCTCGCCGCTGCGCCGATAACGAGGTCGGTCTCCTGATCGGTTCCGCGGGCGCCACGGTGGATCTCTCCCAGGGGGGTCTGCGCGGTGTGTTCGACCCGGAGGATTCCTGGCTGCCCACCGAGAATCTGTTCCGCCGCGACAGTGACGGTGACTACTGGCTGGTGGACCGGATCGATACGGTGATCCGTACTCGCCGCGGTCCGGTGTTCACTCAGCCGATCGTGGATGTGCTCAACGATATCGCGGCGGTGGATATGGAGGTCGCCTACGCACTGCCGGTCCGTGACCGGGTGCTGGCGGTCGCGGCGGTGAGCGTGCGGCCCGGTTTCCGGCTCGAGGCCGGCGATCTCACCGAAGCCCTCCGATCGCTGCCGCCGTCCCAGCGCCCGGACGTGGTGTACCTGGTCGACGATATTCCCCGCAGTCTCTCCTTCCGCCCGTCGGCGCATGCCGTCCGGGAGGCGGGCGGACCCCGCCCGGGGCCGGGTACCTGGCGCTACGACCCGAGGACCGAAAGCTACGAGATACTCACCGAGGCAGGGGATCTGCTGACCTGACCGCGGGTTGCGGAGTGCCGGCCCGGCCGGCAGCGGTAGCCGGTGACGGCCTCGAGGACCCGGTCGAGCTGGTCGCGGGTGAGCATGGGCCACAGCGGCAGCCGTACGATGGTCGCCGCGAAACGCGCACTGCGGGTGCAGGGTACGGGCGTACGGCCGTATTTGAGCCCGGCGGCGCTGGAATCGAGCGGCACATAATGGAACGGCGCCACGATATCGCGGGCGGCGAGGTGCCGGATGAGCCCGTCCCGTACTTCCTCCCCGGGCATCCGCAGATAGAACAGGTGCGCGGTATGCCGCCGGTCCGGTGGTACCGCCATCGGCACGACCCCCTGCGTGGCCGCCCACGAGGCCAGTTCCGCCGCGTAGGTGTGCCATACCCGGTGCCGGGCGCGCTGGATGGTGTGGAAATCGGCGAGCTGCGCGTCGAGTACCGCCGCGTTGAGTTCGCTGGGCAGATAACTGGACCCGATATCCTGCCAGGAGTACTTGTCGACCTGGCCGCGGAGGAACCGTGCCCGGTCGGTGCCCTTCTCTCGGATGATCTCCGCGCGGGCCATCAGGATATCGTCGGAGAGCAGCAGCGCGCCGCCCTCACCGCAGTGCACATTCTTGGTGTCGTGGAAACTCTGCGTACCGAAGGTGCCCAGGGTGCCCAGTGCCCGGCCCCGCCAGGTACCGCCCAGTCCGTGCGCGTTGTCCTCGATGATCGCGATCCCGTGCCGCCGCGCCAGCGCCTGCAGGGCGTCCATATCGGCGGCGACCCCGCCGTAGTGCATCACCACGACCGCTCTGGTGCGGTCGGTGACCGCCGCGGCGGCCGCCTCCGGGTCGATATTGCCCGTTGTCTCGTCGATATCGACGAAAACGCAGGTCGCGCCGTGCACCGCGAAGGCGGTGGCCGCGGAGGTGAAGGCGAAGCTGGGCACGATCACCTCATCGCCGGGGCCCAGCTCCAGCAGTAACGCGGCCAGTTCCAGCGCATGCGTACACGAGGTGGTGAGCAGGACATGCGGTGCCCCGGTGATCTCGGCCAGCTTCGCGGTGGCCGCCGCGGTGAACGGGCCGTCACCGTGGCAGTGATCGGAACGCAGGACGGTGGCCACATTGGCCAGCTCGGCCGCGGCCCGGTAGGGGCGGCTGAAAATGATCCGGTCGCTCACCGCGCCGCCATCCGGTCCCGTACCCCGGCCGGCGCGGTAGCGCCCGGTGGCCGCGGTGTGGGTGAGTCCACCGTGAGGTAGAGCGGTTTCCCGACCAGGATGTGCAGTACCACGCCCAGGTACTCGGCGATGAGCCCCAGCGAGAACAGCACCGCTCCCGAGCACAGCAGGAGTACCACGATGATCGACGCCCAGCCCTCCGGATCGTCGTCACCGCCGGTCAGCGCCGAGTACCCGACCACAGCGGCGAGAATCGTCCCGGCCAGTGCCAGGGTCACACCGAGCAGGCTCACCACCCGTAGCCCCCGGGTTCCGGTGCACAACACCATTTTCCAGAACAGTGAGAACAGACGCCGGTAGTCGTAACCCGATTCGGCGCGGCCTTCGGCACGTAGCCGCACCGGTGTGGTCGCGGTCCGGCCCACCACCCAGGTCAGCGCGACATCGAGATAGGCGCCGTTTCCGGCGACCTCCGCGAGCCGGCGCCCGATATCGCCGCGGATCAGCCGGAAACTCTCGAACCGGGTGGAGGCCGGGAAGGCGAACAGCGTGGCCAGCACCAGTTTCGCGGCGCGGGAGGTGAGATTGCGCAACGGAGTGTGCGGGCGGATGTTGGTGGGCCGGGAATAGACCAGATCGGCGCCCTCCCGATGCGCGGTGTCCAGGAACGCGGCGATACAGCCGGGGTCGTGCTGGCCGTCCTCGTCCATGGTCACGATCCATCGGCCGCGGGCCGCGGCCATACCCGCGATGGTGGCCGCGTCCTGGCCGTAGTTGCGGCTCAACCAGATCACCCGCACCCGCGGGTGATCGCGGGCCAGCTTCCGCAGGACCAGATCGGAGCGGTCGGGACCGCAATCGTGGACCAGCACGATCTCCCGTACCCGGAACAGGAGACCGGCCGGTGTCCGCGACGGCGCGGTCAGCGCGTCGAGTTCGCGTACCAGCCCGGTGATCGTCCGCTCGCCGCGATAGACCGGCACGACAACCGAAACCCCGCATACTTCGGGCGAATCGGAATCCGGGCCCGCGGCCCGGTAGCCGGCATCCGGTAGGCGGGCTTCGGGCGATACCGAGGGGGCCGATGGGGGCCGGAAGGTGGCCGGGGCGGAAGCGAACCTGGGCGAAAACGGCATGGCGAGATCGACTTTCGACGGTGGATAACGCGTGCCGGGTCTCGATGACGCTGGTGAGCCCGAGAAATGCGAACTCTAGCAGGTGCACCGGATACGGCGCGGGCAGATCCGAATCCGCGTCGTTACGGCCGCGAACCGCGGTGTGACCGGTAGGGTCCGGTACCCGTGGCGGATGATCGAACCGATGATCGGCGGGATGTGTTCCGGTGGGGTCTGGTGTGCGCCGCGGGGGTGATCGCCGCCTACTCGGCGGTACTGCTGGCGAATTCCCGGCATTTCTACACCGACGACACCGAAGCCCAGTACGCACCCCTGTGGCTGATGACGGGCCGCGCCTTGCGGGAGGGGCGGTTTCCGGTTCTGGTGCCCGAGCACTGGCTGGCGGGCAACTACGCCATCGAGGAGGCCGGACTGCTGAACCCGCCCCAGCTGCTGATCGATCTGGGTGCGACCGTGGTGGACGATCTGGCGCTGTATGCCACAGTGGTCAAGCTCGTCTTCGCGGTGATCCTCGGCCTGGGTACCTACCGGGTATGCCTGGTCTACGGGGGCCGCCCGGCCTGGTCGGCGGTTGCCGGGGTGGCCCTGCCGTTCAGCGGTTTCCTGCTGTTCTTCGATGCGGCCAGTTGGATGACCGCCTTCACCGGGACGGCCTGGCTCGTCCACGCGTGGGCAGCCGGAGTGCGCTACGCGCGAGGACGGGGCGGGCCGGTACCGGTTTTCGTATTCCTGTACCTCACGATCTCGGTGCAGTATGTGTTCCCCGCCGTCGAGGCCGCCGTACTCTTCGGTGCCGTATCGGCCGGCGAGATCGTGTACCAGCGGCGGTGGGGTGCCGCGGTCCGGCCGACTCTGGTGGCGGGTTGCGCGGCCCTGGCGGGTCTGGCCACGTACCTGCCGAGTCTGCTCACGGCGGATGTCACCTGGCGCGGGGCGGCGGAGATCCGCAACGACCAGTTCCTCACCGTGCCGTGGTCGGAATCGCTGAACGCCAGTCTGCCCAGTACATTGCCCGCCTTCACCTCCTGGTGGGGCTATGTACAGCCGCTGCCGATGGTCTATATCGCCTGGTTCCTGGTGCCGGCGCTGGCGTTCGTCGAGTGGAAACGCGCCGCCGGCGCCGCTCGGGAGCTGAGCGGTCCGGCGTTGTTCGCGGTGCTCGTACTGCTGTGGACCGTCGGGCCGGGCACCATGGGCCCGTTGCGTTGGCCGGCGCGCGTACTGCCGATGGTGGCGCTCGCGTCGCTGGTACTGGTGTGTGTTCTGCTCGGCCGCTTCGGTACGGTCTCCGGCGTCCGGCGGCGTGCCGTCGCGGCGGGGCTGCTGATCGCCGTGCTGCTCGCGCGTTCGGCGGCCGCGGCGCCCCAGATCACGCTCACCCATCTGGGCGCCGCGCTGGGGGTCGGGGTGCTCGGCGCGGTGGTGGTGCTGCTGGCCCGCTTCCGCGGTTCCGCGCCGGCGGGTCTGCTGGCGCTGGCCGCGGTGGCGCCGATCGCCTTCCTCCAGGTTCACGCCGCTCAGCCGACGCCGATGAGCTGGAACCTGCCGGAGAAACGTTCGGAGATGAAAGCCGCGTTTCCCGATTTCGCCGGTACCACCCTGCAATTGGGTGACCGGGCGCTGATCGGGGCGGGGGAGCGCACCCTGGGCGGTGCCTACGGGTCCCTCGCCTTCGGGAACTACGCCAAGAACCTGGAGCTGGACTACGTGGGTGGTTACACCCCCAACGGTCATTTCCACTTCGGGCATCTGCTGTGCATGCGCTGGGACGGCAGCGTCTGCCCGGACGCGTACCGCCGGGCCTTCGCCCCCGAACCGGAGACCGGCCGGCCCCTGGTGGATCTGATGCTCGTCGACCGGGTGGTTCTGCAGCGCGCGCTGTATCCCGGCGCCCGTGACCATTCCCCGCCGGAGGGCTGGGAATGGGTCGACTACCCGGGGCACGAGGACTACATCCAGGTGCTCGAACGCCGGGGCGGTCCGGTATCCGGGCGCACCGGACGTATCGCCCACACCGAGGGTGTTGTCGTCGGCCCGGTCGCGGAAACCGCGACCACCAGCCGCGCGCGGGTGGAGTCGGAGTCCGGTGGTCGCCTGGTTTTCGCTCGTTTGGGGTGGCCGGGTTACCGGGCGCACCTCGACGGGCGTCAGGTGCCGATCGATGTGGTGGCGGACAGTTTCGTGACGGTGGAGATACCACCCGGTACCCGGGCCGCGGAGCTCGAACTCACCTGGCGTCCGCCGGGATGGAAGATCGGTGGCGGAGCCGCGCTCGCCGGGTTGGCCGGGCTGCTGGCACTCTGGGCCGAATCCCGGCGGGACCGCCCCCGGGGCGGTGGACCGGCGGCTCCGCCGTCCCCCACCCCGGCGGAGCTCCGCCCCGAGCTGGTGGCAGCCCGGCCGTGACCGGTCACTCTGCCGGGCGCCCGTCCCCGGCGCGGTGGAGCGGCGATACTCGGGCCGCGCCTCCGTCGCTCCCGGCGAGACCGGAGGCCCGGAAGGTCCCGGTGACGCCTGCGGTGCCCGGCGTCACGGGCCCGGAGCGGCCCGATGGTGAGCCCGGGCCGCCCTCCGGAGGGAGATCCGGCCGGATGACGCCGGTGCGCCACACCGGGGTAGCCGCCGGTGGCGCGGGGCCGCGACCGGCCGTGGTGTCCACCGACCCCGGACCGTTGCTGCGGGTGGTGCGCCGGCAGGAGCTCGCCTTCGCCGTCGTGGGCCTGGTGAACACTCTGATGGGAACAGGGCTCACGGTGATATGGCTGGCGCTGCTGGGTGCGGCGGTACCGCCTTCCGCCGGGGTGGCCGCCGCCTACGTGAGCGGGATCGGGATCGCGTTCTTCCTGCATCGCCGCCTGGTGTTCCGGGTGCGCGGACGGGTGTTCCGGGATTTCACGGGATTCGCCGCGGTGAACTGCGGTGGTCTGTTCGCCAACGCGCTGCTGCTCGAACTGGCCGTCACCGTACTCGGGTTTCCGCGGGCACCCGCCGCGGTGGTGACCATGGGTACCGTCGCCGCGGGCAGCTATGTCGGCCACCGCTACGTATCGTTCCGCCGACCGGTAGTTTGAACCGCATGTCGGAGGAAACCATTCTGGATCCCACCCTGCTGAGCCTGCTGGCCTGCCCGCAGGACAAAGGGCAGCTGCATCTGGTGCGCGCCGCCGACGGCGCGGACCTGCTGTACAACCCTCGCCTGCGGCTGGCCTACCCCATCGACAACGGCATCCCGGTGCTGCTCGCGGACGAGGCCCGCACGGTCGAGGACGCCGAGCATGCCGATTTCGCGCGGCAGTACGGCGAATAACGCCCGTCCGGTCAGGTATCGCGGTCGGCCCGCGGGCCCTGACCTATGTCTCCGGTCAGGTATCGCTGCACGGTCGGTCCCACGGCCGCCACCACTTCCGCGAGCGGTGTATCGGCGACCGGTGGCACTCGCACGATCTTGCGGGTGATCACCAGCCCCGCCATCTGCGATGCGGCCAGGGCCACCCGTAGCCGGCCGTCGTCGGTATCGGTGGCGATCCGCAGCCGGACCCGCTCCAGGATCACCGACAGCAGGAAATCCCGAGCCGGTGAAACCTCTCCGCTCGCGACCATGCTGCGGACCAGTGCCACAGCGCCCTCACCCGCCGGGGAATCCCATACGCTCACCACCGTGCGCACCATGGTCTCGCCCAGCCGGTCCAGCGGAGCCGCGTCGATCCGGCGCAGGACGATCTCCGGGTCCACGGGTAACCGCACCACCGCCGCGAACAGCCGCTGTTTCGTCCCGAAATAGTGGTGCACCAGGGCGGGGTCGACTCCGGCGTCCGCCGCCACCGCCCGGATCGAGGTCTTGTCGAAACCGCCCTGCGCGAATCGTGCCCGCGCGGCGGCGAGGATGGCGTCCCGGGTCCCCGGACGTCCGCGCCGGCGGCCCGTTCGAGGGTTGTGCGTATTCGCCGATTCCGCCGGGCTCATCGCGTCCGGCGGCGCAGGGTCGCCGCGCCCAGGCACAGCGCGACCGCGGCGAAGGCCGCGACGATCGCCAGGTCTCGCCACATCAGGCCGGTGGGCTCGGCGTGCACCGATACCTCCTGTAGTGCGCCCACCGCATAGCTGAGCGGTAGAACATTACTGATCGTTTCCAGCCAGTCCGGCAGCTGATGCCGGGGTACGAGCAGCCCGCACAGAAAGATCTGCGGTGCCGCCACCACCGGCATGAACTGCACCGCCTGGAACTCGGTGCGAGCGAACGCGCTGCACAGCAGGCCGAGCGCGACGCCGAGGACCGCGTCGACCATCGCGATCAGCACCACCCATCCGGGGTTGCCCGCCGCGGCGAGGCCCAGCAGCCCGAACGACACCAGGCAGGCCACCGCGGCCTGAGTGGCGGCCGCGAGCGAGAACGCGGTGCCGTATCCGGCCAGGAGGTCGAGTTTGCTCAACGGTGTGGTGAGCAGGCGTTCCAGGGTGCCCGAGCTACGTTCCCGCTGCATGGCGATCGCGGTGATCAGGAACATCACGATGAACGGCAGGATCCCCAGCATGCTGATCCCGACCCGGTCGAAAAGAGCCACCGGCTGCTGCGGTGTGGCCGGGACGTCTTGGTAGATGAAGTACAGCAGGCACATCAGCAGCGCCGGTACCACCAGGATCATCGCCACCGTGCGGTGGTCGTTGCGCAACTGCCGCAGGATTCGGCCGGTGGTGGCCGAATACGCCGCGAGGGGGCGCGGGCCCGGATGGGCGGGTATCGCGGTCCCCCCGCGCGCGGGGTGGCCGGGCGCGGTGGCGGCCTCGGCTCGCTGGTCGCTCATAGGGGAGCTCCCATCGTGATGAGGGCGAGAAAAGCTCGTTCGAGGTTCTGCTCGCCGGTCCGCTCGCGGAGTTCGTCCGGGCCGAGCTGGGCCAGGAGCCGGCCTTCCCGCATGAGCAGCAGCCGATCGCAGTGTTCGGCCTCGTCCATGACATGACTCGACACCAGCAGCGTGGTGCCCGCGGCCGCCAGTTCGCGGAATTGTTTCCACAGCTCCACCCGCAGCACCGGATCGAGCCCGACGGTCGGTTCGTCGAGCACCAGGAGGTCGGGCGCGGCCACCAGTGCGCAGGCGAGCGAGGCACGGGTCTGCTGTCCACCGGACAGTTCGTCGCCCCGCTGTGCCCGCTGGTCCAGAAGTCCCACCGCCGCGAGCGCGGAATCGACCGCGTCGCGATCGGCGCCGTACAGCGCCGCGAAGTATGCGACGTTGTCGCGCACGCTGAGATCGGGGTAGATGCTCGGCGACTGGGTCACATAGCCGATGCGCCGTCGTAGCGCGGCGCTGCCGGCAGGCAGCCCGAGCGCGGTGATCTCACCGGCGGCCACCACCTGGGTGCCGACGATGCTCCGCATCAGTGTGGTCTTCCCGCAGCCCGAAGGACCCAGTAAACCGGTAATGGACCCGGTGGCGATGTTCAGCGAAATCCCTTGTAGTACTTCCTGTTTCCCTCGCCGCACGGTGAGGTCGCGTACCGCTACCGCGGCCGGGGCGCCGCTGTCGGACATGGTCCGCCTCGATTCCTGGGGGTTTAATTCACCACCTGATGAATTCTTCTCCTCCCGGTCCTCGATCGCAATACCCCGTCGAGCGATTTCGCCGTGCCTGGGACCCGTTCCCTGTGGCCCACGCCTCGGCGCCGCGACCCTCGGCACGGCCGGCGCGCATCGGCTGCGACAATCCACGCCGTGAGTGTCGAGGAGCTGGCTGTTGAACCGCTGACCGCCGCCCGTCGTCTGCTCGGCGCCGTCGTGTGGTCGGGCCCCGTCGCCGCTCGGATCGTCGAAGTGGAGGCATACGGCGGTGATCCCGCCGGACCCTGGCCCGATCCGGCCGCGCATTCCGGTCGGGGCCGGACCCCGCGCAACGCGGCCATGTTCGGTCCGCCGGGCAGGCTCTACGTCTACCTCAGTTACGGCATGCACACCTGCGTGAACATCATCAGCGGCCCGGACGGAGTGGCGAGCGGTGTCCTGCTCCGATCCGCCGAGATCACCGCCGGGCACGACATCGCCCGGAAGCGCCGTCCCGCCGCGCGCAACGATGCCGACCTGGCCCGCGGACCGGGCAATCTGGGCAGCGCACTGGGTATAGGCCTCGACGACTACGGCACCGATGTCTTCGATCCGGGCTCCGCGATCCGCCTGGAACTGGCGCGCCCCGCCGCCCCCTCCCGGATCGCCGCCGGACCGCGGGTCGGCGTGAGTACCGCCGCGGATCGCCCGTGGCGGCTGTGGCTGCCCGAATCGGCGGCCGTATCGGCCTACCGGCGGAGTCCACGTGCCCCGCGGATCGAGGAATCCGCCTGACCCGGTCCGCCGGGAACTCGATACCGAGTCGGCGTCACGGGGTCACGCCTTGCTCCCACCGCGCGATATCCGATTGCGGGGATACGCGAAGATGAACCCGTGAGCAGCGACATCATCGACGAACTGACCTGGCGCGGCCTGATCGCGCAGTCCACCGACCTCGACGCGCTCCGGGAGGCGCTGGCCACCGGCCCGCGCAATCTCTATGCCGGCTTCGACCCCACCGCGGCCAGTTTGCACGCCGGTCACCTGGTGCCGCTGCTGGCGCTGAAACGCTTCCAGCGCGCGGGACACCGCCCCATAGTGCTGGCCGGTGGCGCCACCGGGTTGATCGGCGACCCTCGAGAGGTCGGCGAACGCACGATGAATTCCGCCGACACCGTCGCGGCATGGGCCGAACGGATCCGCGCCCAGCTCGAGCGGTTCGTGGATCTCGACGACTCGCCCACCGGTGCCCTCATCGTGAACAACATGGATTGGACCGGATCGCTGAGCGCGGTGGATTTCCTGCGCGATATCGGCAAGCACTTCTCCGTGAACGTCATGCTCGCTCGCGATACCGTCAAGCGGCGCCTGGAAGGCGAAGGGATCTCCTACACCGAGTTCAGCTACATGCTCTTGCAAGCGAACGACTACCTGCAGTTGCGGCGTAGCCACGACTGTGTGCTGCAGGTCGGGGGCTCCGATCAGTGGGGCAACATCATCGCCGGCGTCGAACTGAACCGCCGCGTGGACGGCGCCGCCGTTCACGCGCTGACCGTTCCCCTGGTGACCTCGGCGGACGGAAAGAAGTTCGGTAAGTCGACCGGCGGCGGCAGCCTCTGGCTGGATCCGGAACTGACCAGCCCGTATGCCTGGTACCAGTACTTCGTCAACACCGCCGACGCCGATGTGGTGCGCTACCTGCGCTGGTTCACGTTCCTGGACCGGGCCGAACTCGCCGAGCTCGAATCGGCGACCGCCGAACGCCCGCACGCCCGGGAAGCGCAGCGCCGCCTGGCGGCCGAGATGACCACGCTGGTGCACGGGGAAGCGAACACCCGCGCCGTGCAGTTGGCGAGTCAGGCCCTGTTCGGGCGCGCGGAGCTGCGTGACCTCGATGAGCCGACCCTTGCCGCGGCCCTGCGCGAAGCCGCCGGTGACCGGGAGGTCGCCGAGATCGAACCCGGCCGGGACACCATTGTCGACCTGTTGGTCGCCGCCGGCCTGTGCGAGAGCCGCGGCGCCGCGCGTCGCGCGGTGAACGAGGGAGGCGCTTCGGTGAACAACGAGCGCGTCAAGGATGTCGAGTGGACTCCGGAAAGTAGCGACTACCTGCACGGACAATGGTTGGTGCTGCGTCGTGGGAAGCGTAACTTCGCGGGTGTCCGGCGGCCGATCGCTAATTGATCTTGGTGTGCTGGGTCACAGTTGTGTGGCCCAGCGCCTCGAATCGCCCTTTCGCAAGCCTCTGACCAGGGTAAATGCGGTGCCGAAGTGGCGATTTGACGAAGCGTTCTCCGCCGCGTAACTTATTCAACGTCAGAGCGACACGGACACCGACCAGGGTCCCGGAGCGAGGCGGAAACGCCGAGCCGGAGGGACCAGGGAAACGAGGTAGGACGAGGAGCGCCTGGCGCGACTGGCCGAAGATGCGGAGTTTGACTCTGAGCCACTGGCCGGTTAAGCTAGAAAACCTGCCCCATTGAAGCACTGGTTGAGTCCAGCCGCTGAGATGTGTGCGTGTGTTCTTTGAGAACTCAATAGTGTGTTGATGAATGTCAGTGCCAAATATTTAATTTGGTTTCGGTTCTTCATACCCCCGTGTGGAGGGCCGAACATTTAAGTCAGCTAAATTCCGGCTGGCGATTTGTTTTGCTGGGTTTTCGGACTCTAGTTTGTACTTTTGATTGCGCCTTCGGGTGTGATTGTGAGTCTTCAACGGAGAGTTTGATCCTGGCTCAGGACGAACGCTGGCGGCGTGCTTAACACATGCAAGTCGAGCGGTAAGGCCCTTCGGGGTACACGAGCGGCGAACGGGTGAGTAACACGTGGGTGATCTGCCTCGCACTCTGGGATAAGCCTGGGAAACTGGGTCTAATACCGGATACGACCGTCAACCGCATGGTTGGTGGTGGAAAGATTTATCGGTGCGAGATGAGCCCGCGGCCTATCAGCTTGTTGGTGGGGTAATGGCCCACCAAGGCGACGACGGGTAGCCGGCCTGAGAGGGCGACCGGCCACACTGGGACTGAGACACGGCCCAGACTCCTACGGGAGGCAGCAGTGGGGAATATTGCACAATGGGCGGAAGCCTGATGCAGCGACGCCGCGTGAGGGATGACGGCCTTCGGGTTGTAAACCTCTTTCGACTCCGACGAAGCGAAAGTGACGGTAGGAGTATAAGAAGCACCGGCCAACTACGTGCCAGCAGCCGCGGTAATACGTAGGGTGCGAGCGTTGTCCGGAATTACTGGGCGTAAAGAGCTTGTAGGCGGCTTGTCGCGTCGATCGTGAAAACTCGGGGCTCAACCCCGAGCTTGCGGTCGATACGGGCAGGCTTGAGTACTGCAGGGGAGACTGGAATTCCTGGTGTAGCGGTGAAATGCGCAGATATCAGGAGGAACACCGGTGGCGAAGGCGGGTCTCTGGGCAGTAACTGACGCTGAGAAGCGAAAGCGTGGGTAGCGAACAGGATTAGATACCCTGGTAGTCCACGCCGTAAACGGTGGGTACTAGGTGTGGGTTTCCTTCCACGGGATCCGTGCCGTAGCTAACGCATTAAGTACCCCGCCTGGGGAGTACGGCCGCAAGGCTAAAACTCAAAGGAATTGACGGGGGCCCGCACAAGCGGCGGAGCATGTGGATTAATTCGATGCAACGCGAAGAACCTTACCTGGGTTTGACATACACCGGAAACCTGCAGAGATGTAGGCCCCCTTGTGGTCGGTGTACAGGTGGTGCATGGCTGTCGTCAGCTCGTGTCGTGAGATGTTGGGTTAAGTCCCGCAACGAGCGCAACCCTTATCTTATGTTGCCAGCGCGTAATGGCGGGGACTCGTGAGAGACTGCCGGGGTCAACTCGGAGGAAGGTGGGGACGACGTCAAGTCATCATGCCCCTTATGTCCAGGGCTTCACACATGCTACAATGGCCGGTACAGAGGGCTGCGATACCGTGAGGTGGAGCGAATCCCTTAAAGCCGGTCTCAGTTCGGATCGGGGTCTGCAACTCGACCCCGTGAAGTTGGAGTCGCTAGTAATCGCAGATCAGCAACGCTGCGGTGAATACGTTCCCGGGCCTTGTACACACCGCCCGTCACGTCATGAAAGTCGGTAACACCCGAAGCCGGTGGCCTAACCCCTCGTGGGAGGGAGCCGTCGAAGGTGGGATCGGCGATTGGGACGAAGTCGTAACAAGGTAGCCGTACCGGAAGGTGCGGCTGGATCACCTCCTTTCTAAGGAGCATTCTCCACGCCGGCTCGAACAGTCGAGTCCCGGTCGTGGCAGAGACCATTCCGGAAGCGAATGTCTTCCGATGGTGCTCATGGGTGGAACGCTGACATGCGCCGGCCGTGTGCCCTTCCTCTCGCGAGGCGGGGTGGCCGGATTTCAAGTAGTCAACACACTGTTGGGTCCTGAAAGAACAGACGTTCTTTCCAGGCAAAAGATACGATCCGCTCGGATCTCCGTCATACCGCGAGGGCTTCTGCCGAAGTCGTCGGCTGGTGCGGGTGCAAGGTTCGGGTGGGTGTGTTGTTTGAGAACTGCACAGTGGACGCGAGCATCTTTGTTTTGTAAGTGTTTTAGAGCGTTCGGTGGATGCCTTGGCACCAGGAGCCGATGAAGGACGTAGGAGGCTGCGATAAGCCTCGGGGAGCTGCCAACCGAGCTGTGATCCGAGGGTGTCCGAATGGGGAAACCCAGCACGAGTGATGTCGTGTTACCCGCACCTGAATATATAGGGTGTGTGGAGGGAACGTGGGGAAGTGAAACATCTCAGTACCCACAGGAAGAGAAAACAACATGTGATTCCGTGAGTAGTGGCGAGCGAAAGCGGATGAGGCTAAACCAGGCACGTGTGATACCCGGCAGGGGTTGCGTGTGTGGGGTAGTGGGGTCATTCTTCCCGATTCTGCCGGATCGGGCGGGAGTAAGAAACCGTTGTGTTAGCTGAAGTGGTCTGGGACGGCCTGTCGTAGAGGGTGAGAATCCCGTAGGCGAAAACTCAACGGCTCCCGTGGATGATGCCCGAGTAGCAGCGGGCCCGTGAAATCTGCTGTGAATCTGCCGGGACCACCCGGTAAGCCTGAATACTCCCTGGTGACCGATAGCGGACTAGTACCGTGAGGGAAAGGTGAAAAGTACCCCGGGAGGGGAGTGAAATAGTACCTGAAACCGTGCGCTTACAATCCGTCAAAGCCTGCGCCACTTCGGTGGGTGGGTGATGGCGTGCCTTTTGAAGAATGAGCCTGCGAGTTAGCGGCATGTGGCGAGGTTAACCCGTGTGGGGTAGCCGTAGCGAAAGCGAGTCCGAACAGGGCGTTCCAGTCGCGTGTTCTAGACCCGAAGCGGAGTGATCTACCCATGGCCAGGGTGAAGCGACGGTAAGACGTCGTGGAGGCCCGAACCCACTTAGGTTGAAAACTGAGGGGATGAGCTGTGGGTAGGGGTGAAAGGCCAATCAAACTCCGTGATAGCTGGTTCTCCCCGAAATGCATTTAGGTGCAGCGTCACGTGTTTCACACCGGAGGTAGAGCTACTGGATGGCCTAGGGGGCCCACAAGCTTACCGAAGTCAGCCAAACTCCGAATGCCGGTGTGTGAGAGCGTGGCAGTGAGACTGCGGGGGATAAGCTTCGTAGTCGAGAGGGAAACAGCCCAGATCGCCGGCTAAGGCCCCTAAGCGTGTACTAAGTGGAAAAGGATGTGGGATTGCGCAGACAGCCAGGAGGTTGGCTTAGAAGCAGCCACCCTTGAAAGAGTGCGTAATAGCTCACTGGTCGAGTGATCCTGCGCCGACAATGTAGCGGGGCTCAAGTACACCGCCGAAGCCGCGGCAGTCGCACAAGACATCCACACATCCCTGCGGGGGTGTGTGCAGTGGTGCGGCTGGGTAGGGGAGCGTCGTGTAGCCAGGGAAGCAGCGGGGTGACCCAGTTGTGGAGGCTGCGCGAGTGAGAATGCAGGCATGAGTAGCGAAAGACGAGTGAGAAACTCGTCCGCCGAATGACCAAGGGTTCCTGGGCCAGGTTAATCCGCCCAGGGTGAGTCGGGACCTAAGGCGAGGCCGACAGGCGTAGTCGATGGACAACGGGTTGATATTCCCGTACCCGTGTATCCGCGCCCAATGGCGAATCATCTGTGCTAAGTGCCCAAAACCTGAGCGATCTCCTTCGGGAGACGTGAGGGGGCTGCGCACGACCCCGGGTGTAGTAGTCAAGCGATGGGGTGACGCAGGAAGGTAGCTGGGCCAGTCAGTGGTTGTACTGGTGTAAGCCTGTAGGGCGTTGTGTAGGCAAATCCGCACAACATCAGCCTGAGAGGTGATGCGTAGCCGATTGAGGCGAATTCAGTGATCCTATGCTGCCGAGAAAAGCCTCTAGTGAGTTGGTACACGGCCCGTACCCCAAACCGACACAGGTGGTCAGGTAGAGAATACTAAGGCGATCGAGAGAACTGTGGTCAAGGAACTCGGCAAAATGCCCCCGTAACTTCGGGAGAAGGGGGGCCCGAGCTGGTGACGGAATTCACTTCCCGAGCTGGTTTGGGCCGCAGAGACCAGAGAGAAGCGACTGTTTACTAAAAACACAGGTCCGTGCGAAGTCGTAAGACGATGTATACGGACTGACGCCTGCCCGGTGCCGGAAGGTTAAGAGGACCGGTTAGCGCTTCGGCGCGAAGCTGAGAATTTAAGCCCCGGTAAACGGCGGTGGTAACTATAACCATCCTAAGGTAGCGAAATTCCTTGTCGGGTAAGTTCCGACCTGCACGAATGGCGTAACGACTTCTCTGCTGTCTCGACCACAGACTCGGCGAAATTGCATTACGAGTAAAGATGCTCGTTACGCGCGGCAGGACGAAAAGACCCCGGGACCTTCACTATAGCTTGGTATTGGTGTTCGGTACGGTTTGTGTAGGATAGGTGGGAGACTATGAAACGGGCACGCCAGTGTCCGGTGAGTCGTCGTTGAAATACCACTCTGATCGTATTGGACCTCTAACCTCGGACCATGATCTGGTTCAGGGACAGTGCCTGGTGGGTAGTTTAACTGGGGCGGTTGCCTCCCAAAATGTAACGGAGGCGCCCAAAGGTTCCCTCAGCCTGGTTGGCAATCAGGTGTCGAGTGCAAGTGCACAAGGGAGCTTGACTGTGAGACAGACATGTCGAGCAGGGACGAAAGTCGGGACTAGTGATCCGGCACCGGCAAGTGGAAGCGGTGTCGCTCAACGGATAAAAGGTACCCCGGGGATAACAGGCTGATCTTCCCCAAGAGTCCATATCGACGGGATGGTTTGGCACCTCGATGTCGGCTCGTCGCATCCTGGGGCTGGAGTAGGTCCCAAGGGTTGGGCTGTTCGCCCATTAAAGCGGCACGCGAGCTGGGTTTAGAACGTCGTGAGACAGTTCGGTCTCTATCCGCCGCGCGCGTTGGAAACTTGAGGAAGGCTGTCCCTAGTACGAGAGGACCGGGACGGACGAACCTCTGGTGTGCCAGTTGTCCCGCCAGGGGCACGGCTGGTTGGCTACGTTCGGAAGGGATAACCGCTGAAAGCATCTAAGCGGGAAGCCTGTTCCAAGATGAGGTTTCCCACCACCCCGAGTGGTTAAGGCCCCCTACAGACCATGGGGTTGATAGGCCGGAACTGGAAGCACGGTAACGTGTGGAGGTGACCGGTACTAATAGGCCGAGGACTTACAAACAAAGGTTGCTACGCGTCCACTGTGCAGTATCTGAAACAACACACAGATACAGAAGACACCACACCACCCCCTCACCGGGCCCGTGTGACAATCTCTCTGTGTGACAGTTTCATAGAGTTACGGCGGTTATAGCGGCAGGGAAACGCCCGGTCCCATTCCGAACCCGGAAGCTAAGCCTGCCAGCGCCGATGGTACTGCACTCGACAGGGTGTGGGAGAGTAGGACACCGCCGGAACATACTTTTACGAGTAGGGGACCCAATTATTGGGTCCCCTACTCGCGTTTCCGGCCCAGGAAGATTTTCTGGCTCCGAAGCACGGGCCGTAAACTTGCCTTAGCAGAGCATATGTACCACTTCGATCGACACAGCCGTGTCGACTCCGCGTCACCGAGAGAGGGCCCCGCCGTGCCGGAACAGAACAATGGTCGGAAACCGTTCCGCCGTAATTCTTCCGGGGCGGAAAGCGGGTTCCGTCGCACCGGCTCCGGTGGGGCGGGTAGGAATCGCCCGAGCGGTGGCGGTACCGCAGCCGGGGGCGCCGCCGGCCGCGGTGGTTCCGGCCGGGACAGCGAACAGTCGAACACCTCGCGTCGCGCACCGGAAGCACGGGGGGAACGACCCGCCTTCGGCCGGGGTGATGCCCGCGGTGCCCGCCGGCCCGATCACGGGCGGGATGAGCGCACCGGATCGGCCTCGGGACGCGACCGCGGGAGTGATCGCGCGGGCGGCCGGAGTGGTTTCCGTGCCGACTCCCCGCGGACCGGCCGGGACGAGAGCCGTGGCTACGAGTCGCGGCCCCGGACCCGTCCGTACGGGGACCGGCCGGAACGCGGTTTCCGGGAGCGTGACGACCAGCGGTCGCAGGGTCGGCCGGGTGCCGACGACCGGAGCCGGGGTAGCCGCGGCGACCGTCCGGAATATCGCGGCGGAGACGACCGCCGATTCGGGGGGCGCGGTGGGGAAGGCCGGTCCGAGCGTGCGACCGACCGTCCGCACCGCCGCGGACCTGCCGAGTCGAATGCGGGCGGCGAGGCGGGAAAGTACCCGCGTAGTGGTGGGGACCGCAGCAGTGACGGCTCGCGGCGGCGCGGCGGCGAGGGTGCGGGCCGAGGCCTGGACCGGCGTCCCCCGCGGCCCGAGGAACCGGACCTGCCCGACGATGTACAAGCCGGCGATCTGGACTCCTCCATCCGGCGGGACCTGCTGAGCCTGGACAAGGGCAACGCGGAGACCGTGGCACGGCATCTGGCCATGGCGGCGCAATTGCTCGACGACGATCCGCAGCTGGCCTTGGCCCACGCGCGGGCCGCGCGCCGCCGGGCCGGCCGGATCGCGGTGGTCCGGGAGACGGCGGGAGTGGTCGCCTACCACGCCGGCGAGTGGGCGGAGGCGTTGTCGGAACTGCGTGCCGCGCGGCGGATGGCGGGTGGCTCCGGGTTACTGGCGGTGATGGCCGACTGTGAACGGGGCCTGGGGCGGCCCGAACGCGCCATCGAGATCGGGCGCAGCGACGAGGGCCGGGCGCTGACCGGCGACGAGGCGATAGAACTGCGCATCGTCGTCGCCGGGGCGCGGATGGACCTGGGCCAGTACGACCAGGCCGTGGTGACCCTGCAGACCCCCGACCTCGACCCGGCGCGCACCGGTTCGGGCCCCGCCCGGCTCTTCTATGCCTATGCGGACGCACTCGTGGCCGCCGGGCGTACCGATGAGGGGTTGACCTGGTTCTTCAATGCCGCCGCGGCCGATATCGACGGTGAAACCGACGCCGAGGAACGGGCGGCCGAACTCACCGGCGGAGCCTGAACCGCTCTCAGCCCGGTGTGACGGCCCAGTTGAGCTCGGTGCGCAGGTCCGCCGGATCCATCTGCGGGCTCGGTTCGGTGAGATAGACCTCCCACCGGGTTGTCCCCGGGGTGAGGCCCTGCGCTGTGATCCAGGTGTGCAGCCGGTCCCAGGCCGGAGTCAGGCCGTCGAAGGCGCCGTAATGCACGAGACGAGCGGTTCGCCCGGCAGCCAGGTGACCCGGAACGACGGGACCGTCGGGGCCGATCCTGCGGTCCACCGGGAAACCCACCTCGAGCTCCGTCACTTCCTCGGAAACGGATCCGTACCGGCAGAAGGCGGGACCGAGGACGACGGCACCTCCCGCGGCGATCGCCGCCGGCAGCAGACCGAACGAGGAATCGAAGAATTCGGGGATCCGATCGGGTGATACCCGGCCGTGGACCACGGCGGTGATCACTTCGACGGTATCGAGCAATCGGGGTTCGGCGGTTCGGTCGCCGGTTGTCATGGTTTCCTCCACGGTCGTCCGGTTGGTTCGGCGGAATACTCCGATGAACACGGGACGGTGGCGGGGACGGAAATTCATCGCGCTCCGGACGCGGCCGGTGGGTACGCGGGGAGCCGTACCCAGCCGGAGCGCTGTTCACAGGGCTCGTGTCGCGGTCCCCCGGAACGCTCGCTGCTGTGCGGCCGTGTGCCCGGGGCATCGGCGGGGCACGTAGGGTCCGGGTGTGCGGGAAGCGAATGAGACGACACGATTGCGGGATCGATACGAGGCGCTGCTGCTGGATCTGGACGGGACCCTGTATCGCGGCCCGGCCGTGATCGAGGGAGGACCGGCGGCGCTGGCCGGCGGCCGGCAGCGGCTGGTGTACGTGACGAACAATGCCGGCCGGGCAGCGGCAGCGGTGGCCGCTCATCTGGCCGAGCTCGGTTATCCGGCCGCGGAACCGGATGTGGTGACCAGCGCGCAGGCGGCCGGGCGGCTGCTGGCCGAACGTCTCGAACCGGGCGCGGAGGTTCTGGTCGTCGGCACCGACGATCTGGCGGCAGAGGTGAAGGCGGCGGGATTGCAGCCCGTACGGCACGCCGGAGCCACGGTGGCGGCCGTGGTGCAGGGGCATTCCCCGCAGACCGCGTGGCCGGATCTGGCCGAAGCGTCCTATGCGTTACGTGCCGGTGCGGTGTGGATCGCCGCGAACACCGACCGGACACTACCGAACGAGCGCGGTCTCGCGCCGGGTAACGGCGCCATGGTCGCGGCGCTGCGGGCAGCCTCCGACCGGGAACCCGAAGTGGCGGGCAAACCCTATCCGCCGCTGCTCGAGGACGCTCTCGTCCGTGCCCGCACCCGTGCCGCGCTGGTGGTGGGGGACCGCCTCGACACCGATATCGACGGTGCCGAGAATGTGGGCATCGACTCACTGCTCGTGTTGACGGGCGTCAGCACAGTGGCGGAACTGGCCGATCTACCACCCCAGCGGTTGCCGACCTACATCGCCGACAGCCTCGACGCACTCAACCGTCCGCCGATTGCGGGCCGGGTCGAACCCGGCGCGGTACTCGCCGAACTCCGCGCACATCCCGGCCGGGCGCTACGGGTGCGCGCGCCTCGATCCGAAATCCGATAGCGTTGACCTCACGATGACTGACCCGAAACCCCGCCCGAACCCCTCCGGCGCCGCGCGCGCCGGGGCGCCGCTGCCCGGCCGGCACCTGCCCGGGACCGCCGGGCGCGGGGAACCCGCCGACCCGGACCGTATCCGAGCCGATATCCGTGAGCTGCTGGCCGAACTCGGTACCGCGCCGGTATCCGCCGGCACGCCAGAGGACGATACCGTCGGCGCCGATCTGGCCCGCCGTGCGCACATCCTGGATCAGGCACACGAGGTGCTGGTCCGGGCCCTGGCCACGGTGGACAAGATCTGAGGTGGCCAGGCGGGCGCGGGTGGACGCGGAATTGGTCCGCCGCGGGATGGCGCGGTCCCGGGAGCATGCTGTGGAATTGATCGGGGCCGGGCGGGTGCTGATCAACGGTACGGTCGCGGTGAAACCGGCGACCGCGGTGGAGGCGGGGACGCCCCTGGTGGTCAAGGAGCAGGTGGACGAGATCGTGTGGGCTTCCCGCGGAGCGCACAAGTTGCTCGGTGCGCTGGCGGCCTTCGAACCGCAGGGGGTGGTGGTCGCGGGACGGCGCTGCCTGGATGCCGGCGCGTCGACCGGGGGGTTCACCGATGTGCTGCTCGATCGAGGGGCGCGGGAAGTGGTGGCCGCGGACGTCGGGTACGGGCAGCTGGTGTGGCGGCTGCGGACCGACGAGCGGGTACGCGTGCTCGACCGGACCAATGTGCGCAACCTGAGCGCGGCCGAGACCGGTGGTCCGGTGGAGTTGGTGGTCGCCGATCTGTCTTTTATTTCGCTGGGACTGGTCTTTCCCGCGCTGGCGGCCTGCTGCGCGCCCGGCGCGGATCTGCTGCCGATGGTGAAACCGCAGTTCGAGGTGGGTAAGCAACGGGTCGGCTCGGGTGGGGTGGTGCGTGACCCGGTACTGCGCGCGGAGGCGGTGTGCGCGGCGGCGGCCGCGGCGGCCGAACAAGGTCTGCAGACGCGCGGCGTGGTGGCGAGCCCGCTGCCGGGCCCGTCCGGGAACGTCGAGTATTTCCTGTGGCTGCGTAAACAGGAGTCGGTGGAGCATCCGGCCGACGAGGTGGCGGCGCTGGTACGACGGGCGGTCGAGGAGGGGCCACAGTGAGTACGGTCCGGGAGATCCTGCTGGTATCGCATCCGGGCCGGGCCGAGATCAGCGAGACGGCCCACCGGGTCGCCAAGATCTTCGCGGAGGCGGGTATCGGATTGCGGGTGCTCGCCGACGAGGCGTACAGCACCCGATTCGATTCCGGCACCGAACCGGTCACCCGACCCGGCGGGTATCCGGTGCGGGTGGTGGCACACGAACCGGATGCCGCGCGCGGGTGCGAAATGGTGCTGGCGCTCGGTGGCGACGGCACCCTGCTGCGGGCGGCGGAACTGGCCCGGCACGTCACCGTGCCGGTGCTGGGGATCAATCTGGGCCGGATCGGGTTTCTCACCGAGGCGGAAGCGGAGAATCTGGACGAGGCACTCGCCCAGGTGGTACGCCACGATTACACGGTCGAAGAGCGGATGACCATCGACCTCAGCGTGCGGCTCGACGACGAGATCATCGAACGCGGCTGGGCATTGAACGAGGCCAGTATCGAGAACGCCGCCCGGATGGGTGTGCTGGAAGTGGTGCTCGAGGTCGACGGCCGGCCGGTGTCCTCCTACGGCTGCGACGGAATTCTCATCGCGACCCCGACCGGTTCGACGGCGTATGCTTTTTCCGCGGGCGGACCGGTGGTGTGGCCGGAACTGGAAGCGCTGCTGGTGATTCCGAGCAACGCGCACGCTCTTTTCGCCCGCCCCCTGGTGACCAGCCCGGATTCCCGGATAGCGGTCGAATCCGTTGCCACCGGCCATGATGCGATAGTTTTCCTGGATGGCAGGCGCACCCTCGCACTGCCGCGGGGCGGCCGGGTGGAAGCGGTCCGCGGTGCCGAGCCGGTGCGATGGGTGCGGCTGGATTCCGCGCCGTTCGCGGATCGGATGGTGCGCAAGTTCGAGCTGCCGGTCACGGGTTGGCGGGGCCGGCGGCGAACGGAGGGCACACGTGCTGACAGAGATACGAATTGACGGACTGGGCGTCATCTCCACGGCCACCGCGCAATTCCACGAAGGGCTGACTGTGCTCACCGGCGAGACCGGAGCGGGCAAGACGATGGTGGTGACCAGTCTGCATCTGCTGAGCGGCGCCCGCGCGGACGCCGGGCGGGTGCGGCTCGGCGCGAACCGTGCCGTGGTGGAGGGCCGGTTCACCCTGGACGAGGTGAACGCGGCGGCGCGCGGTGAAGCGGAGCGGGTACTGGAAGCGGCGGCCGCCGATATCGACGACGACGGCACCGTGATCGCGATCCGCACGGTCGGTAGCGACGGGCGGTCCCGTGCGCATCTGGGTGGCCGTGGGGTACCGGCCTCGGTGCTGGCGGATTTCACGGCGCCGCTGCTGACGGTGCACGGGCAGAACGATCAGCTGCGATTACAGCGTCCGGAGCAGCAGTTGCAGGCATTGGACCAATTCGCCGAAGCGACGGTGGAGCCGCTGCTGCGGGAGTACGCCGAGCAGCGGCGCGGCTGGCTGCAGGCCCGTACGACTCTGCTGGAACGTACCGCTCGCAGCCGGGAGATGGCCGCCGAGGCGGAGCGGCTCACCCGGTCGCTGGCCGAAATCGACGCCGTGGCACCGGAGCCGGGCGAGGACGAACGTTTGATCGCGGAGATCCGGCGCCTCAGCGACCTGGATTCGTTACGGGAGGCGGCGGCGACGGCGCACGAGGCGCTGGCCGGGCCGGCCGATAATCCGGGGGAGGGGATCGGGGCGCTGGACGCGCTGGGTGTGGCGCGGTCCCGGGTGGAGGGTGCCGAGGATCCGGCGCTCGCGGCACTGTCGCCGCGGCTGGCCGAGGCGATCGCGGTGGTGGTGGATCTGACCACCGAACTGAGCGGGTACCTGTCGGATCTACCGTCC
Source organism: Nocardia sp. X0981 (assembly GCF_977089955.1). Classification (NCBI taxonomy): domain Bacteria; kingdom Bacillati; phylum Actinomycetota; class Actinomycetes; order Mycobacteriales; family Nocardiaceae; genus Nocardia; species Nocardia sp. X0981. The sequence continues at coordinate 3,666,509 of NZ_OZ372435.1, forward strand.
GATCCCGGGGCGCTGGAGTCCATGCTGTCGCGCCAGGCGGAACTGAAATCGCTGACCCGTAAGTACGCGTCCGATATCGACGGTGTGATCGCCTGGGCGGACGAGGCGCGCAGCCGGTTGGAATCGCTGGACGTCTCGGAGGGGGCGCTGGCGGCGCTGGCGGCCGAGGTGGACGCGGGGGCGGAGCGGGTGCGGGCCGCCGCGGTGAAATTGTCGCAGGCCCGGACCGCGGCGGCGGGGACGCTGGCCGCGGCGGTGAGTGAAGAGCTGAGCGGACTCGCGATGGGCAAGGCGCGGCTGGAGGTCGAGGTGCGGCCGGTGCCCGCCGGGCCGCAGGATTCGGCGCCGCTGCTGATCGACGGGACCGAATTACATGCCGGACCCACCGGCGTGGACGAGGTGGAGTTCCGGCTGGCCGCTCATTCCGGCGCACAGTCGTTGCCGCTGGGCAAAAGCGCTTCCGGCGGGGAGCTGTCCCGGGTGATGCTGGCGCTCGAGGTGGTGCTGGCCGGCGGCGGGCACGGAGCGACCATGGTGTTCGACGAGGTGGACGCCGGAGTGGGTGGCCGGGCCGCGGTGGAGATCGGGCGGCGGCTGGCCCGGCTGGCCCGCACCCATCAGGTGATCGTGGTGACCCATCTGGCGCAGGTGGCGGCCTTCGCCGACACCCACTTGGTGGTCGACAAATCCGATGACGGTGACGGCACCGTGAATTCGGGGGTCCGGGCGTTGAGCCAGGACGAACGGATCGTGGAACTCGCCCGGATGCTGGCCGGTCTCGACGATACCGAGACCGGGCGCGCACATGCCTGGGAACTGCTGAACATCGCGCGTGCGGAGCGGATGGCGGCACACTGACCGGGTCCGCACGCGGCGGACCCGGTCGCGCCGGGCTCCGCGGGTCAGCGGACGGCTTTGCGCGCGCCGGAGAGGAACTGGTTGATCAGTCCTTTCAACCCGGCTTCCAGCGCTTTCGCGGGGACGGGTAGTGCGGGGTCGGAGGTCATGGTGTAGGACACCCGGGTGCCGTTGTTCTCGGCGTCGGCGAAGGTGATGACGCCGGTGTGGCTCTTCACCGGCGCGCCCTTGACGATCTTGTACTCCATGCGCTCGCCGGGTACCAGTGCGGTGATCTCCTCGACCACACCGACCGGCCCGATGCCGATCTTGTGCTGGGCGCCCACGCCTTCGCGTTCGCTGTGGCCCGGTTTGACGAGCGTGACGTTCACCGCGAGGTACGGGCTGATGCTCTCGCGGTCGGCGAACAGCCGGTACACGGTCGCCCGCGGGGCGGCGATCACGGTCTCGACGGTGGTGCTGGCCATGGAGTCTCCTCTTTCGAATAGCTGTGTCCGGCAGCATACGGCGCGGTATGGGGGTTTCCGCGCCGAGGCGGTCCGCCGCGACGACGGTCCGGTGGACGACGGTCGGGTAACTGATCGATTGCGGTGCGGAAACGGATCGCGGCGTGTCTCCACCGATGGTTGAGAGTTTGCGGACATCATCGCTGCATGAGGATGCTGGCGCTGCTGTCGAAGAATCCCGAGACGCTGCCCGGCCGGACCGGGGTCGCCCGGGTCGACCGCGATACCCGGCGGCTGCTCACCCGGGTCGGACCCGGTGATATCGCGGTTCTCGACGAAACGGACCTCGATCAGGTCACCGCTCGCCGGCTGGTCGCGGCCGGAGTGACGGCGGTGGTGAACGCCTCCCCCTCGATATCCGGCCGGTATCCGAATGCCGGGCCCGAGGTGCTGGTCACCAACGGTGTGCTGCTTCTGGATACGGTGAGTTCGGATGCCTTCGGCCGGGTGAAGGACGGCACCCGCGTGCGGATCGAGGACGGTGTCGTCTACGCCGACCGGCGTACCCGCCGGGAACCCGAGGCCCTGGTCGAATGTCTCGAACTGGGCGAGAGCGCGATCGCCGACCGGATGAGCGAAGCGCGCAACGGGCTGGCCGACCACCTCGAATCGTTCGCCGGAGACACCCTCGAATTCCTCCGAGCCGAATCACCGCTGCTCATGGATGGTATCGGAGTCCCCGAGGCGGAACTGGACCTGAGCGGCCGACAGGTGGTGGTGGTCGGTGACGGGCCCGGCCACGCCGAGGAGCTGAAGAAACTGAAACCTTTCGTCAAGGAGTACGACCCGGTCATCATCGGAGTGGGGCGCGCGGCGGATACGGTACGGCGGGCCGGGTACCGGCCGGACATGATCGTCGGCAATCCCGACGAGATCACCGTAGCGACATTGACCTGCGGTGCCGAACTGATCGTCCCGGCCGATCTGGACGGCCGCGCCGAGGGGTTGAGGCGGGTCCGGGAACTCGGGATCGGGGCGATCACCTTCCCGTGTTCCGGGACGCCCGTGGACAGGGCGCTGCTGCTGGCCCACCATCACGGGGCCGCGCTGATCGTGACCGTGGGCGCGGCTGCCTCGCTGGAAGAGTTCCTCGACCGCAGTCGCCGGGAAACCAATGCGGCGACCTTCCTGACCCGGCTGAAGGTCGGCCCCACGATCATGGATGCCACCGCTGTCGCCACGCTCTACCGCCGCCGGGTTTCCGGGGTGATCGTGTCCCTGCTCGTGCTGGTGGCGCTGGTGGTGGTGATCGTGGCGGTGCTGCTCGCCGGGCACGGCGGCGAGGTGGTCGCCGAGGTACAGGAAATGCTGCTCCGCGCCCAGGCGTGGGGACGGGAGATACTCGGCCCGCCGGGCCGGTAGCCGGCTACTCCGGTGACGTATCCGGCGTATGGGGTGGGGAGCCGGGGCGCGGGTCGCGGCGGTGCCCCGGCTCCGGCGTGTGCAATCCCGCAGCATCGTCGCGGTGGCGCCCCTGGGCGAGATCCTCTCCCGGTGGAGGCGGCGAGAGGTGTGAAAGAAGTGGCCGGTGGTGCTGCCGGGGTATGAGGGAGCTCGTGCCGGCGTGGTAGATGCCCGTGGTAGCGGCCGGTGGCCGGTTACGCACCGGGCGATCGGGTGGTTAACCGGGGGTGGCGGTCGATTGTCGTCCCGGTTTCGTGTTACCGTGAAGACCCGTGGGTCATACACGGATTCAGGCGCGCGCGGCCACCAAACATATCTTCGTCAGCGGTGGTGTCGCCTCTTCACTCGGTAAGGGTCTCACGGCCTCCAGTCTCGGTCAGTTGCTGACCGCGCGGGGGTTACGGGTCACCATGCAGAAGCTCGACCCCTATCTGAACGTCGACCCCGGCACCATGAATCCGTTCCAGCACGGAGAAGTGTTCGTGACCGAGGACGGCGCCGAGACCGATCTCGACGTGGGGCACTACGAGCGGTTCCTCGACCGTGATCTCTCCCGGGACGCCAATGTCACCACCGGGCAGATCTACTCCTCGGTGATCGCCAAGGAGCGGCGTGGTGAATACCTCGGTGACACCGTGCAGGTGATCCCGCACATCACCGACGAGATCAAGGCGCGCATCCTGGCGATGCAGGGGCCGGATCTGCAGGGCCAGGAACCGGATGTGGTGATCACCGAGATCGGTGGCACGGTCGGCGATATCGAATCCCAGCCCTTCCTCGAAGCAGCCCGCCAGATCCGCCACGACGTGGGCCGGGACAACGTGTTCTTCCTGCACGTCTCGCTGGTGCCCTATCTGGCGCCCTCGGGTGAGCTCAAGACCAAACCCACCCAGCATTCGGTGGCCGCGCTGCGCAGTATCGGTATCCAGCCCGACGCGCTGATCCTGCGCTGCGACCGGGAGGTCTCGGCGGGGTTGAAGAGCAAGATCGCGCTCATGTGCGACGTCGATGTCGACGCGTGCATCTCCACGCCGGACGCGCCGTCGATCTACGACATCCCCAAGGTGCTGCACCGGGAAGGGCTCGACGCCTATGTGGTGCGCAAGCTCGGGCTCCCGTTCCGCGATGTGGACTGGACCGTCTGGGGCGACCTGCTGGAACGTGTGCACACGCCCCGGGAGACGGTGGAAATCGCCCTCGTCGGCAAGTACGTGGATCTGCCCGACGCCTACCTGTCGGTCACCGAGGCGCTACGCGCCGGGGGATTCGCGCACCGGGCGAAGGTGCGCCTGCGCTGGGTGCGATCCGACGACTGCGAGACCCCGGCCGGGGCACAGGCGGCCCTGCGCGATGCGGACGCGGTCCTGATCCCCGGTGGTTTCGGTATTCGCGGTATCGAGGGCAAGGTCGGGGCGATCCGGTACGCGCGCACCCGGAAACTTCCGCTGCTCGGACTGTGCCTGGGGCTGCAGTGCATGGTGATCGAGGCGGCGCGGTCGGTGGGCCTCACCGATGCCAACTCCGCCGAATTCGAGCCCGAGACCGAACACCCGGTGATCTCCACCATGGCCGATCAGGAACAGGCGGTGGCCGGAGAAGCCGATCTGGGCGGCACCATGCGCCTCGGCGCCTATCCGGCGGTTCTGGAGAAGGGGTCGGTGGTGGCCCGCGCCTACGGCACGACCGAGGTGTCCGAGCGGCACCGGCACCGGTACGAGGTGAACAACGCCTATCGTGACAAGATCGCCACCAGCGGTCTGCGGTTCAGTGGTACGTCTCCGGACGGGCATCTGGTGGAGTTCGTCGAACTCCCCGCCGATATCCATCCGTTCTTCGTCGGCACCCAGGCCCATCCCGAACTGAAGAGCCGGCCCACCCGGCCGCATCCGTTGTTCGCCGAGCTCATCGCCGCCGCGCTGCGGTACAAGCTGGCCGAACGGCTTCCCGTCGATATCCCCGGTGAGCAGGAGCTGGCCGGTACTTCCGAGCGCGCGTCGTGACCCCGGCGCCGGGTAGTCACGACTTCCGCACCGTCGACAGCCGGACCGTCTACAGCGGCGCCATCCTGGCTCTGCGAGTGGACCGCGTGGAAATGCCGGACGCACGGGTCGTGGAACGCGAAGTGGTCGAGCACCACGGGGCGGTCGCGGTGGCCGCGGTCGACGACGAAGGGCAGGTCGTGCTCGTCCGGCAGTACCGCCACCCGCTCGGGGAACGGCTGCTGGAACTGCCGGCGGGTCTGCTCGATATCCCGGGCGAGGATCCGCTGGCGGCCGCGCGCCGGGAACTGGCCGAGGAAACCGGCCTGGCTGCCCGTGATTGGTCGGTGCTGGTGGATGTGGCGCTGTCTCCGGGCTTCACCGACGAGGCGCTGCGGGTGTACGTGGCCCGTGGGCTCACCGAAACCGAACGACCGGACCCCGAACACGAGGAAGCCGATCTGGAATTGGTGCGGATGCCGGTTGCCGAGGCGGTTCGCGCGGCGCTGGCCGGCGAGATCGTGAACGCCACCGCGGTCGCCGGCCTGCTCGCACTGAGCGCCGCCGAAACAGCCGGGTTGCCGCTGCGCCCGGCGGACGCGCCCTGGCCCGGGCAGCCGGACGCGCTGCTGCGCCGCCAGGCGGCCCGGCCGTCCGCGGACTGACGGGCGGTGCGGTGCGGGAGGTCGAGGTCTTCCTGGACCATCTGGCGGTGGAGCGGGGTGCCGCGCGCAGCACCCTGTCCGCGTACCGGCGGGATCTGGCTCGTTACCGGGAGTTCCTGAACGCTCGGGGAGTCGCCGAGCTGGAGCGGGTCGCCGAAACCGATATCGGGGAGTTCGCGATCGCGTTGCGCGCGGGAGACGAACAACATCCACCGCTGGCCCCGGGCTCGGTGGCGCGGGCGCTGATCGCGGTCCGCGGCCTGCACCGGTTCGCCGCGGCGGAAGGGTTGACCAGCACCGATGTCGCGCATGCGGTGAAACCGCCGATGGTGGGGCAACGGTTGCCGAAAGCGCTGCCGGTGGAGCAGGTGCTGCGGCTGCTGGAAGCGGCGGGCGCCGCGGCCGGGTCCGGCGGTGACGGAGCGGCGCGTGGGCTCCGGGACCGAGCCTTGCTGGAACTGCTGTATTCGACCGGTGCGCGGATCTCGGAAACGGTCGGGCTGGATATCGACGACCTCGATGGCGAGAACCGCACCGTGATCCTGCGCGGCAAGGGCGGTAAACAGCGGCTGGTTCCGGTGGGTCGCCCCGCGCTGGCCGCGGTCGACGCCTATCTGGTGCGTGGCCGGCCGGTGCTGGCCGCGCACGGGCGTGCCGGACCGGGCGACGCGGCGGCGATCTTCCTCAACGCCCGCGGCGGCCGGCTGTCCCGGCAGAGCGCCTGGCAGGTGCTGCGGCGGGCCGCCGAGCATGCCGGGATCACGGTCGCCGTCTCACCGCATACGCTGCGGCATTCGTTCGCCACCCACCTGCTCGACGGCGGCGCCGATGTGCGGGTGGTGCAGGAACTGCTGGGGCATGCCTCGGTGACCACCACGCAGATCTACACCCTGGTGACCGTGGGCACGCTGCGCGAGGTGTGGGCGACCGCGCATCCACGAGCGCGGTGAGAGCGACCCGCCTCCGCCATCGGTAGCCGCGACCGGATGCGGGTTTGCTATGGGTGTGCTCGGGAACCCGCCGGGACGGCGATATGAAGGCGCGTCGGAGCAGGACCACCGTCCAACTGTCGCTCGAGGTGGGACGTGCCGAGCCGTGATCGCCGAGGAAACTCCAACGGGAGAAGGGTGGAACCAGCCATGAGCACCTATACGGTCGGCTACTTCGTCGGCAGCCTCTCCTCGACCTCGATCAACCGGACCCTGGCCGAGGCGCTGATCCGGCTCGCGCCCGCGGATCTCGAATTCGTAGAGCTCGAGATCCGGAACCTGCCGCTCTACAGCCAGGATTACGATGCCGACTACCCACCCGAGGCCGTCGCGCTCAAGGAAGCAATCGCCGGGGTGGATGCCGTGTTGTTCGTCTCACCCGAGTACAACCGTTCGATTCCCGGGGCACTGAAGAACGCCATCGACTGGGCGTCACGCCCGTGGGGGCAGAATTCGTTCGACCACATCCCTGCCGCCGTGATCGGCGCGTCCATCGGAGCGATCGGCACGGCTGTCGGCCAGCAGAGCCTGCGGGCGGTGCTGAGTTTTTGCAACGCCCGGCAGATGACCTCGCCGGAGGCCTACATCCACTACACCCCCGAGGTCTTCGGCGACGACGGCACCGTGCACGACGCATCCACCGAGGAATTCCTGCGCAACTACATGACCGAGTTCCGTAATCACATTCACCGGGTTCTCACCGTTCTGCCGCGTTGACAACCGTGGAGATGGCCGGCGCGGGCCGGATCAGCGCGGGCCGGCGCACCCGCGTGTGCGAACACGCCGTGATCGCACACGGCTCTCCAGCGGGCACACCCGGTAGCGTCTAATAGGAACCGGGCCGTGGCGAAATCGAGACCGTGCCTTGATCGGCCTCGTTACGCTCTACGAGGTGACGGGTAGGAACGTATAAGGAGCAGCGGATCGTGACGACAGCCGGAGCGGCGGAATCGCCGAGGGGCGCGGAGAGCGAGGACCGCGCTGCGTCGGTATGGGGCACGGGCCCCGAACCCGTCCCCGCCGACGCCGCACTCGGTCCGACCGGGCGGCCGCTACGCCTGGTCCCGGAGCCCCCCGAGCCGTCCCATGAGGGTGACGCGCTCATCGTGGCGATGTGCAATCAGAAGGGCGGGGTGGGTAAGACCACCTCGACCATCAATCTGGGAGCGGCGCTGGCCGAATACGGGCGGCGGGTGCTGCTCGTGGATCTCGACCCGCAGGGCGCGCTGTCGGCGGGGCTCGGGGTGGCGCATCACGACCTGGATCTGACCGTGCACAATCTGTTGATCGGTTCGCCGGCGAGCGCGGACGATGTGCTCATGCAGACCAAGGTCGAGAATCTGGATCTGCTGCCGAGCAATATCGATCTGTCCGCGGCGGAGATCCAGTTGGTGAACGAGGTCGGCCGGGAGCAGTCGCTGGGGCGGGCACTCGAACCCATCCGCGACCGCTACGACTACATCCTCATCGATTGCCAGCCCTCCCTCGGTCTGCTCACCGTGAACGCCCTCGCCTGCTCCGACGGGGTGATCATCCCGATGGAGTGCGAATACTTCTCGCTGCGCGGTCTGGCGCTGCTCAACGACACCGTGGAGAAGGTGCGGGACCGGCTGAACCCGCGGCTGAGCCTGTACGGCATCGTGGTCACCATGTTCGATGCCCGGCTGCTGCATTCCCGCCAGGTGATGGCGCGGGTGGTGGAGGTTTTCGGGGAGCTGGTGTACGACACGGCGATCGCGCGGACGGTGCGGTTCCCGGACGCCAGTGTGGCCGGGGAGCCGATCACCACGTGGGCGCCGCGGTCCAGCGGCGCCGAGGCGTATCGGGCGATGGCACGGGAAGTCATCCACCGGTCCGGTCGGTGAGCGCGGAAACCCGGCCCGCACCTCCCGTCGACCCTGCTCCCGCCGGGGAGGCGCCGGAGAAATCCGGCTTCCATCTGCGACTGAGTAATTTCGAGGGCCCGTTCGATCTGCTGTTGCAGCTGATCTCGCAGCGCCGTCTCGATGTGACCGAGGTGGCGCTGCACCAGGTGACCGACGAGTTCATCGCCTACACCAAGGCACTCACCGCCGGGCTGTCGCAGCCGGGTGGTTCGTTGCGTTCCGATCGGATTCTGGATCAGACCACCGAGTTCCTGGTGGTCGCGGCGACGTTGCTGGATCTGAAGGCCGCGCGGTTGCTGCCCTCGGGTGAGGTCACCGATCCCGACGATCTGGAGCTGCTGGAGGCCCGGGATCTGCTGTTCGCGCGACTGCTGCAGTATCGGGCCTTCAAACAGGTGGCCGAACTGCTGGGGGAACTGGAGGCGGCCGCGTTGCGCCGGTATCCGCGGGCGGTGGGGTTGGAGGAGCGGTTCGCGGGCTTGCTGCCGGAGGTCACCTTGGGGGTGGACGCCGCCGGTTTCGCCGAAATCGCCGCCGCGGCCTTCCGGCCCCGCCCCGTGCCGACGGTGGGGTTGGACCATTTGCACGCCCATACGGTGTCGGTGGCCGAGCAGGCGACACTGGTACTGGAACTTTTGCGGGCACGAGGGGCGGGGACCTGGACCTCGTTCGCCGATCTGGTGGCCGATTGCACGGCGCCGATTCGGATCGTGGCGCGGTTTCTGGCCTTACTCGAGCTCTACCGGGGTAGATCGATCGAGTTCGACCAGCCCGATCCGCTGGGCCCCCTGGCCGTGCGGTGGATCGGGGAGGAGGCCGCGTCCGCGCCGGTGACGATCGAAGAGGACTACGGATGACCGAGACTGTGACCGATTCCGCGCCCGAGCCACTGGATGCGGACGAGTTTCGTGCCGCGCTGGAGGCGCTGCTGCTCGTGGTGGACACTCCGGCGCCGGTGGAGCAGCTGGCCGCCGCGCTGGACGAGCCGGCGGAGCGGGTGGAACGAACCCTGCGGGAGATGTCGGCCGAGCTCACCACCCGGCGCAGTGGGATCGATCTGCGTTTCGCCGGGGACGGGTGGCGCTTCTATACTCGCAGCGAGTACGCACCGTATGTGGAGCGTATGTTGCTCGACGGCGCCCGGTCGAAGCTGACCCGGGCGGCTCTGGAGACGCTGGCGGTGGTGGCATACCGTCAGCCGGTGACCCGGGCACGGGTCAGCGCGGTGCGCGGTGTCAACGTCGACGGTGTGATGCGTACCCTGCTGGCCAGGGGATTGATCACCGAGGCGGGCTCCGACCCGGAAACCAACGGCACGCTGTACGGCACCACCGAGTTGTTCCTGGAACGGATCGGGCTGGCGTCGCTGAGCGATCTGCCCCCGCTGGCGCCCCTGCTGCCGGGCGTCGACCTGATCGATGAGATCAACGACAGTCTGGAAACGGATCCCCGCTACACCAGGCTGCGCAAGCCCGCCGAGGACGATCTACGCCTCGGCGCCGAGGATTGACAGGAAAATCGTGAATACACCCGCTCGCCGAGATGGCATACCGGATCGTAGGAAACGTGGCGACCAGCCCGCACGGGCAGGTCGGGGGCGCGGCGCACCCCGTGGTGCGGGGGAGGCCCGCCATGGTGGGGAATCGCCCCGCACCGGGCGCGGTGGGGGCCCGCGTGGCCAGGAGCGTGGGGCGCGCAGCGACCAGGTCCAGCGGGCCGGCCGCACCGGCGGCGCGGACGCGGCGGGCGGCCGCGGGGGCCGTTCGGGAGCCGGGCGTGGTGCACCGAACGCGGGCCCGCGTTCCGGTGGACGGCCGGGCGGCGCCGCGCCGCGTAAGAGCCAGAGCGGGCGTACCGGTGCCGGCGCGCCTCAGCTGAGCAATGCCAAGCCGGCCCGTCGCCAGCATGTGGAGCCCGGCGAGCCCGGCCACGAGAAGATGCCGTGGGGTGAAGGGGAGCGCCTGCAGAAGGTGCTGGCCCGCGCCGGTGTCGCCTCCCGGCGGGCAGCCGAGGAGATGATCGAACAGGGCCGGGTCGAGGTGGACGGCATCATCGTGCGTGAGCAGGGTCTGCGTATCGACCCGGAGCGCGCGGTGGTGCGCGTGGACGGTACCCGGGTGGTGGTCCGCGAGGAACTGGTGCATCTGGCGCTGAACAAGCCCAAGGGCTGGCAGTCCACCATGGCCGATGATCTGGGCCGGCCGTGTGTCGGCGATATCGTCGCCGAGCGCGTGGCAGCCGGTCAGCGGCTGTTCCACGTCGGGCGGTTGGACGCCGATACCGAGGGGCTGCTGCTGCTCACCAACGACGGCGACCTCGCGCACCGGCTGATGCATCCGTCCTATCAGGTGTCCAAGACCTATCTGGCGACCGTCCAGGGTGAGGTGCACCGGTCGATCGGCAAGATCCTGCGCGACGGGGTGGAACTCGAGGACGGCCCGGCCGCTGTGGACAAGTTCCAGGTGCTGGAGGTCGACGCGGGACGTTCCCTGGTGAAGGTCGTGTTGCACGAAGGGCGCAAACATATCGTGCGCCGGCTGCTGGACGCGGTCGGCCACCCGGTGAACCGGCTGGTCCGCACACATGTGGGTCCGGTGGTACTGGGCGATCAACGACCGGGCACGCTACGGGTGCTGGGTCGGGATGAAATCGGCAAACTCTACGAGGCGGTGTCGTTGTGAACGGTGTGGAAGTTCCGGTGGGGGTCGTGGCGGACCTCGCGCACGATCGGTCGCTGGTCGTCGCGATGGACGGTCCCTCGGGTACCGGGAAGTCCAGCGTTTCGCGGCGGCTCGCGGTCCGGCTCGGGGCCCGCTACCTCGATACCGGGGCCATGTACCGGGTGGCGACCCTGCAGGTGCTGCGTGCCGGTATCGACCCGGCCGATTCCGCGGCGGTCGCCGCGACGGTCGCCGATATGCCGTTGCGGATCGGTACCGATCCCGAGAACGAACTGATCGAACTCGACGGCCACGATGTGCGCGACGAGATCCGGGGCTCCGCGGTCACCGCGGCGGTGTCGGCGGTGTCGGCGGTGCCGGAGGTCCGGGAACAGCTGGTGGCGTTGCAGCGCGAGATCGCGGTGAGCGCGGGCCGGATCGTGGTGGAAGGCCGCGATATCGGCACCACCGTGCTGCCCGACGCCGATGCCAAGATCTATCTGACCGCTTCCGCGCAGGCTCGTGCGCATCGGCGCAATCAGCAGAACATCGCCGAGGGCCGTGGTGACGACTACGCCGGGGTGCTCGCCGACGTGCAGCGCCGCGACCGGCTGGATTCGACCCGGGCGGTTTCTCCGCTGCGGCGCGCCGCGGACGCGGTGCAGGTGGACACCAGTGACCTGACCATGGACGAAACCATCGAGGAGCTGTTCCGGGAGGTCACCCGGCAGCTGGACCGGCCGCGGAACGCCGAGGCGGCGGCGCGGCGCCGAGGAGCGGCGGGATGAGCGGCGACACCATGGGCGATGTGCTCGCCGGGGACGGTGTGTGGAGTGACGAAGCGGACTGGGAGATCACCGATCTCGCCGGTGACCAGGAAACCGCCGACCATCTCCCGATGCCCACCCTGGCGGTGGTGGGCCGGCCGAACGTCGGTAAATCGACGCTGGTCAACCGCATTCTGGGGCGGCGGGAGGCCGTGGTCGAGGACGTACCCGGCGTTACCCGCGACCGCGTCTCCTACGAGGCGTCCTGGGCCGGTCGCCGTTTCTGGGTGCAGGACACCGGCGGCTGGGAACCGGACGCGAAGGGTTTGCAGCAGTCGGTGGCCCGGCAGGCCGAACTCGCGATGAACACCGCGGACGCCATCCTGCTCGTCGTGGACGCGGTGGTCGGCGCGACCGCCACCGATGAAGCCGCGGTGAAAGTGCTGCGGCGAGCGAAGACGCCGGTGATCCTGGTGGCGAACAAGGTCGACGATCAGCGCGTCGAGGCCGATGCGGCCGCGCTGTGGTCGTTGGGGCTGGGGGAGCCGCGGATGGTATCGGCCGCGCACGGGCGCGGCACCGGCGATCTGCTCGACGATGTTCTCGAAGTGCTGCCCGAAACCCCGCGCGAAGGTGCGGGGGCCGGGGGCGGGCCGCGGCGGGTGGCCCTGGTCGGGAAACCGAATGTCGGTAAATCCAGCCTGCTGAACAAATTGAGCGGGGACGAGCGTTCGGTGGTGCACGATATCGCCGGTACCACCGTGGACCCGGTGGATTCGCTGGTGGAACTGGGTGGCAAGGTGTGGCGCTTCGTCGATACCGCCGGGTTGCGGCGCAAGGTCGCCAATGCCAGCGGGACCGAGTTCTACGCCTCGCTGCGCACCAAATCGGCGCTGGAGGCCTCCGAGGTGGCGATCATGCTGATCGATGCCTCGCAGCCCATCACCGAACAGGATCTGCGGGTGATCAGTTTGGTCGCCGATTCCGGGCGGGCGCTGGTGCTGGCGTTCAACAAATGGGATCTGGTGGACGAGGATCGCCGCCTGCGGCTGGACCGCGAGGTGGAACGGGATCTGGTGCGGGTGCCGTGGGCGCAGCGGGTGAACATCTCCGCGCATACCGGCCGGGCGGTGCAGAAACTGGTTCCGGCCATGGAGACGGCCCTCGAATCCTGGGACAAGCGCATCCCGACCGGCCGGCTGAACACCTGGCTGAAGGAGGTCATCGCGGCTACTCCGCCGCCGATGCGCGGCGGCCGCTTGCCGCGGGTACTGTTCGCGACCCAGGCCACCACCCGTCCGCCCACTTTCGTCCTGTTCACCACCGGGTTCCTGGAGGCCGGCTACCGGCGGTTCCTGGAACGGCGGCTGCGGGAGGAATTCGGCTTCGACGGATCGCCGGTGCGGATCTCGGTGCGGGTCCGGGAGAAGCGGGCCAAGAAGTAGCGCCGGGGCGGATGCCGGACCGGCTGGAGGAGTGGTTCATGGCCGGTAGCGGTACGCGGGCGCTGGCGGTATTCCTGCGGATGACGCGGCAACGCGGAATGGCCACACCGGAGAAGGCTCGCGCGGCCATGGCCGAACCCGCCGGCGGACATACGCCGCCCCGGGCTTTCCGGCGCCGCTTCCGGGTCGGCTGCCGGACCGTGGCCGGTTTCCCTTGTTACACGGTGACTCCCCGGGCGGGCCGGGAGTCCGGCAAGGTCGTCGTCTACCTGCACGGTGGAAGTTTCTTCCGGGAGATCAGCTGGTGGCATTGGCGCTTCATCGCGCGGCTGGTGACGGCCGGGCACCGGGTCGAGGTACCCATCTACCCGCTCGCCCCGCGGTACACCTATCGGGACGCGTATCCCTACCTGCGCGCGGTCTATCGCGAGGTGGTGGGCGAAAGCGATCCGGGCCGGGTCGTGCTGGCCGGTGATTCGGCCGGTGGCACGCTGGCGCTCGGGCTCGCCCAAGCCCTGCCGGAGGCCGGTCTGCCCATGCCCGCCCGGTTGATCCTGCTCTCGCCCTGTCTCGATATGCGACTGTCGAATCCGGAGATCGACCGGGTGCAGCCGCTGGACCCCTGGCTGGCCCGGCCCGGACTGCTCGAAACCGGCCGCGCCTGGGCCGGTGGTGACGATCTCGGCCTGCCCGCGCTCAGCCCGATCAACGGTCCGCTCGCGGCTCTGCCTCCCACCGACCTCTTCGTCGGTACCCACGACATCCTCTACCCGGATGCCCGGCTGTTCGCCGAACGTGCCGGGGACACAGTGCGTTTGGTCGGATCACCGGGCGCCTTCCACGTGTACCCGCTGGCTCCGGTGCCCGAGGCGAGGCCGGCTGTGCGGATGATCCTGGCCACGCTCGCCGCGATGTGAACGGTCGTGGCGCGCGTGGCCGATCGTTCCGCGGCGCACCCGCGACGCTGGTCGCCGCGCCGGGAGCCGGAACCGCGAACCTGTCCGCGGAACTGGTGAACGTCCTGTGAACGTCCGCGGAAATCGGTTGTTTCGACCGTGACGGTGCATCATGGAGCAAAGCGCGGTACCGTACCCCGGCGTGACTACTTGTCTGCCATCGAATCACCCGAGGCGGGAGCCGTAATGACTGTCGAACCGCCGATTGAGGACGATGTCACGCAGCTGGCCCAGCGAGTCGAACACGCCCGCAGCCGACTGGCCTACCAGTTCGACCCCGCCCTGACCGAGGCGCTGTCGGAGGCGGAGCTACGCGCCGAACGTGAACTCGCCGAGCGTATTCGCGAACAGGAGCGTGGCCAGCGCTGGAAGGAGATCCAGGCGGTCGCCGCCGCGAACGACCGGGCCAGGCAGACCACCGAGCAGATCGAGAAGGCGGATATGCGCGACCTCTTGCTCGCCCGTAAGGCCATCGCCGCGCAGCGCCGGGAATCGAGTCCGCACGCCAAATTGGCCTCGCTGTACCGGCACCGGTCCTGGTCGCTGCGCGCACTGGCCGGTGTGGTCGGCGCGGGCATGCTGTGGTCGGCGGTCAACGTCCAGCAGAACATCGCCCCCACCGGACCGAGTGATCCGCTCTTCTGGTTCAGCTACCTGCTCGAAGCGATGATCAGTGTCTGCTTGATCATCATCATGATCGGCACCAACAAGGTCGCCGAATGGGGGGTGGTGAACAACCGGAAGCAGACCGCCGCCGCCGAAATCGCCCTGCTGACGCTGACGGTCGGACTCAACACCTACCCGTACGTGCGGGTGGGGAATTGGTACGACGTCGCCGTACACGCCGTCGCCCCGGTGATGATCGGTGTCGCGCTGCTCATCCACGACGCCGCGAGCAGCCGCTACGGAATGGCGATTCTGCGAGCGACCGAGCAGGTCCGGGTGCTGCCCGACCCCGCCGAGCAGATCCGCAACAACCTGCCCCGGGTGAGCCTGAACCTCAACAACAACCCGCACACCGCGCCCGCGGCCGATGCGCGCGCTCTGCCGGCCGGGGAGACAGCGCCCGCGGCGAAACCGGCGCTGGAAGCCGGCGCGAAGAAGGCTGCGGCCGGTGGGGCCGCGTTTCGCTCCGACAGCAAGTCCGGGGAGACGGGGAAGCGCCGCTCCGGCGATCTGGGTGAGGTGACCTCCGGCCTGATCGGCCGGACCAGTTCGCTGCTGGACGAATTGGCGAGCAATTCGCCGCTGTTCGAGGACTCCCCGGGTTCGAAATCGGCGGATACCACCGACAAACTGCCGGTCACGAAAAAAATCGCCGGCAACGGTGCGGGAGCCAAGACGAACGGTTCCGCGGCGGGAAAAGATAAAGGCAAGATGTCGGGGGACAAGGAGACCGACGAATTCCTGGATGTCGTACGTTCCTCCGACGGTTACGACACCGGGCAGTTCCGGGTGGCCGATATCCTGGAACAGGAACTGGCCGAACTCCAGGCCGAACGCCGTAAGGCGCGTAGCGGCCGGACTCGCACCACCTCCACGAACGGAGCCTGAGCGGGTTCGCGCCGACTGCCGGCGGCGTCGCCGGGCAGAGGTGAGGAGGCGCGATGTCGGAGCGCAAACCCGCGGGAGTCGATTTCGAGTCCTGGGTCGAACGCAAGATCCGTGAGGCCACCGAACGAGGTGAGTTCGACGATCTGCCGGGGGCCGGGAAACCGCTTCCGGGTGCGGGTAGCCGGTACCACGACGAGAACGCGTGGTTACGGGACTACCTGCGCCGGGAGGGGGTGAGCGGTGATGCTCTGCTACCGCCTTCGCTGCTGCTGCGCCGTGATGTGGAGCGGCTGCCGGAAACCGTACGTGATCTGACGACCGAGGCTCGGGTACGGGAAACCGTGGCCGTGCTCAACCGGCGGATCGTCGACTGGCTGCGCCTGCCCAGCGGCCCGCGGGTGCCGATCGCCCCGGTGGACGCGGACGAGGTGGTGCGCCGGTGGCGGGCCGGGCGTACCGGCGATACCGCCGGGCCGTCTCCGGTCGCGTCGGTGCGCGGTGCGGCCGCGGTGGTGCGGCCGGCGGCCGGGTCCGGCCCGCGCGGCGCGTGGTGGCGCCGGTTTCTGCGGGGGCGCTGAGCCGATAACACCCCGGGCCGGCGCGCCGGTGCGGTTGTATGGGGGAATGGATGCACGGACCCTCGCCGACCGTATCGAGATCACCGATCTGCTCACCCGTTACGCCACCGCTGTCGACGAGAAGGATTGGGCGCTCTACCGCTCGGTGTTCACCGCCGATGCGCGGATCGACTACAGCACGGCGGGCGGTCCGGCGGGTGATCTCGAAAGTGTCGTAGCCCGTCTGTCCGAACAGCTGGAATTGTTCTCCCGTACCCAGCATTTCATCTCGAATATCGCCGTGGAACTGGCGGGTGACACCGCGAAGGTGCGGGCCATGTTCTTCAATCCCATGATCGTGGCGCCGGGAAAGCAATTCACCTGTGGCGGTTGGTACCACCATGATCTGGTGCGGACCGCGGACGGTTGGCGCAGTACGCGGCTGTACGAGGAATCGGCCTGGTTCGACGGCCTCGAGGCCGCTTTCGCGTAGCAGCCGCGTACCCACGGCGGTGAGCGATACCACCGCGGGTCGGCCGGTACGCGCCGATTGAGGCGGAACCAGCCGGGTACGCGCCCGATATCCGAGCGAGTAAACGACATTCGGAGGTGGATATCGTGGCCGAGCACAAGACCGCCCGCGAGGGTTTCGAAGGTGCTGTCGAGGGGGCGAAGGGCAAGGCCGAAGAGGCGGCGGGAGCGCTTCTCGACGACAACTCCCTACGTGCGGAGGGTAAGGCCCAGCAGGACAAGGGCCAATCCCAGCGAACAGCCGCCGAGAAGGAGACCGAAGCCCAGCAGGAACGGGTCCGCGCGGCGGACGCCGAACAGCGTCAGCGGATCGAACAGGATCCGGGTCACGGACAGACGGTGGCGCCGACCCGGCCCGGCGCCTGACCGATCGAGACGCCGCCCGCGGCGGCCGTCCCCGAGCGGTGGCCGTGGGCGGCGCGGAGTATTCCGTCCCCGGCCGGCTCGGCCGGAGCGGGCGGGAACAGCCCCGTAGCGGCGAACTACGTGCTACCTCGGCGGGCCGGACGGTTATCCGCGTCGGTGGCTCACCGCGGAGGTGGGCGCGGTGCCCGTGACGTGATGCCGGGGCGCCGGTGGACCGGCCAGGGAAACACGCCCCGGGCGGGTCCCGGAGGTGAGGATCGGACCGAGATCCCCCGGCTGCGCCCACGAGTCGATATCGGAGGTGGTGAACGCGGCCGCCGCGCCGGCGGCGACGAAAGCCGAAGCCGCCGCCACCGCGCGCACCACCGCTTCCTCGGTGCCGGCGCCGGCGGCGAGAGCGGCAGCCGCCGCTCCGGCGAATCGGTCTCCCGCCCCGCAGGTATCCGCGCCCGGGCCCGAGCGCTGGTCCGGAGGTACCGGCACCCGCCGGGCGGCGGTCGGGCCGTGCCGGTGGAGTACGGCGCCTTCGGCTCCCACGGTGACGGCGACCGCGTCGGCGTCCCACCGCCCGGTGAGCGCGCGGGCACGTTCGCCTGGGCCGGACAGGCCGGGCACCAGGGCCTCGGCCTCGCCGTCGTTCGGGACGACCAGGGCAGCGCCGGGTATCGGCTCCGGTCCCCGGGGATGGGGATCCCAGATCAGCGGAACCCGTTCCGCCCGGGCCGCCAGTAACGCGCGCAGCTCGGGATGAGCGGCGGCCCCGCGACCGTAATCGGCGACGAGGACGGCCCCTGCCGTGCGCAGGGCGGCGGCCACCGCCGGGGTCAGTGGCTGAGTGCCGACCCGCCCGTCGCCGGTATCCAGCCGGGTGATCGGGGTCGGCGTTTCCCGGCCGCCCGGCGCCGCCCACGGCCCACACGCGCGCACCCGTTGTTTGCACACCGTGCTACCGGCGAACGGCAGTTCGACGACGCGGGTGATCCCCGCCAGCGATTCCCGCAACCAGTGTCCGGCGGCATCGGCGGCGAAACCGCCGATCAGCACCATCTCCTCGGTGTCCGCGCGGGTGACCGCCGCCGCCAGTCCCGCGCCCCCGGGGCGATACGACCGACCGGTCACATCGACGACCGGGACCTGCGCTTCCGGACTGCACCGGTCGGCGCGGCCCTCGATCTCGATATCGAGGAACACATCGCCGATCACGACGAGGGGGCCGGATTCCGAGGTCACGTCCACCGCACCAGTGTCTCGTCCAGGGTGGCGCACAGGGCGTGCACGAGCACCAGGTGCATCTCCTGCACCGTGGGCACGTCGGCGTCCTCGATGGCGATGGCATCGTCGCACAGCGCCGCCAGCGGATTGGGCGACGGGCCGGTCAGCGCCCAGGTGCGCAGGCCCAGGTCCTGCCCGGCCTTGGCCGCGGCGACCACATTGGCGCTGGCACCGCTGGTGGACAGGGTGACCAGGACATCGCCGGGCCGCCCGTGCGCACGCACCTGCCGGGCGAACATCTCCTCGGGGCCGTAGTCGTTGACGATGGCGGTGGTACTCGACGAGTCGGCATGCAGCGCTATGGCGGACAGGGGCCGGCGTTCCCGGCGGAAACGGCCGGTGAGTTCGGCGGTCAGATGCTGGGCCTCGGCCGCGCTGCCGCCGTTGCCGCAGGCGAGCAGGCGGCCGCCGTGGGCGTAGGTATCGGCCAGTTGCGCACCCCATACGCGGACCTGGCGGCAGGCCGCGTCCCGATGACCGGCCAGGGCCGCGCGCAGCGCGTCGAAATGCTGTTCGAGCCAGTCGTCGCGCGGCGCGGACGGGGCACGGGAATCCGGTTCGTCTGTGGTGCTCACAGTGGTTGGTCCTTCCTGTGCGCGCCCTTCAGGGCTACGGTGACCGCCTCGGTGAGGTCGGCAGCGACCACAGCGGTGCGTCGGGCACTCGCGATCTCCTCCGTTCTGGTGCGGGAAGTGGGAACCAGTACGGCCGCCGCACCGGCCGCATGCGCCGCGTCGATATCGGAACCGATATCCCCGATCACGACGCAGTGCCGGGGATCGACGCCCAGCGCGCGGGCAGCGGCGAGTACCAGACCCGGCCGGGGTTTCCGGCAGCCGCATCCGTCCTGCCTACCGTGGACACACACCTGCCAGGTGTCGAACGGGCCGAGTAGTTCCTCCACGCGGGATTCGACGGCCGCGAGCTGGGCGGGCGTGATCCGGCCCGTGGCCACACCGGACTGGTTGCTGACCACCCCCGTGCGTATGCCCGCCCGGCGCAGCCGCCGTAACTGGGCGCGGGCCGCCGGAACCGGCCGGACCAGGCCGGGATCGGCGAGGTAGGGGATATCGACGATCAGGGTGTCGTCGCGGTCGAACAGCACCGCGGCGGGCGGGGTGGACGCCGCCGGAACGCCGATGAGCTGATCGGTGCCGTTCATACCCGCCGGGATGCCCGCGCAGTGGCAGGTGAAACCGTTTCCGGTGGATCTTCTCCGCGACCGGCGAGTCGTGCCACCGCGTCGACCACGGCCGACGGGGCGATATCGTTCAGGCAGGGGTGGCCGGGGACCGGGCACACCCGGGCCCGCGACCCGGCGCATTCGGCGTTCGGGTCACCGAGCAGTACGGTGGGCACACCGTGCGGCGCCCAGCGGCGGGCCGGCACCACCGGAGCGAACAGCGAGACCACCGGTGTGCCGACGGCGGCGGCGAGATGGGCCGCGCCGGTATTGGGGGCGACGACGACGCCCGCGTCGCGTAGTACGGCCGCCAGGCCCGCGAGGTCGGTGGCGCCGCCGAGATCGATCCCCCCGGCGGCGGCCACTACGGCGGTCGACTCCCGTTCCTCAAGGCCTCCGGTGACCACCACCCGGTAGCCCGCGGCGCGCAGGGCCGCGACGAAGGCACCGCAGCGCGCCGCGGCCGGGCGCCGGGCGGGTACGGCGGCGCCCGGGTGTACGACGATGTAGCCGGGCGGGCCGGTGAGGGCGCGGGTATCGGGAAGATCGGCGCGGACCCGCAGCCGGCTGTCGTTCCCCGGATACCCCGCCGCCGCGGCGAGGGAGAGGGCGCGTAGCGGTTCGGGAATATCGTCGTCCACGCGGTGGCGGACATCCAGTAGCGAGCCGGGGTAGTCGGTGCAGATCGCCGCGATCCGCGGCACCCCCGCCATACGCAGCACCAGGGCCAGCGGGAGCGGTGACTGGTGGAAGGACGTGCAGATCAGGGCCTCGTCCGGGGCGAGTGCGCCGATGCGGTCCCGCAGGGCGTCGATCACGGTGGCGGTGACGGGAGGCCCATCGAAATCGACCCAGCCCGCGTGGAATTCGAGGACCTCGTCCACCCCGGGCAGGAGTTCCGCGGCCGCCCGGCCGCGGGGGCCGGCCAGAAAGGTCACCCGCCGGGCGCGGGCCGCCACAGCGCGGACGGCCGGGCCCGTGACGAGAACGTCGCCGGCGCTGTCGAGACGGGCGACGAGGACCTGCCCGCTCATCCGGGAGCCGCCCGGCCCGCGAGCGGGCTCACCACCCGCACCCGCCGGAAGACGAGGGGACGGCGGTCATCTCGACAATGCCCGCTCACTCCGCGCCCGCAGGCGCTCCGGGCGCGGCTGCATTTCGTAGACCGCGAAGGCGGTGCGGATCACCGGTTGGGCGACATTGCGTACCCGGATCCCGCCGGGCGTGGTACCGCGTTCGGTACCGGCGTGCGCGTGACCGTGGACGGCGAGATCGACCCGGTGGGAGTCGATGGATTCCCCCAGCAGATAGGAACCGAGGAATGGATAGATTTCGCGGGGCTCACCGTGCAAGGTATCGCTGACCGGGGCGTAGTGGGTCAGCGCGACCGTGACATCGGTATCCAGATCCGCCAGCGCGCTGTCCAGCGCGGCCGCCATTTCGATGGTGTGACCGGCGAATTCGCGCATCAGGCGCTCGCCGAACACGCTGGCGCACTTGCCCGCGAAACCACCGCCGAAGCCCTTGGTCCCGGCGATACCCAGAGTGTGGTCGCCGATCTCGAGTGTGGTGGCGCTGCCCTCGAGCACGATCATGCCGTACGCCTCCAGCAGTTCGGAGATCTCCGTCGCGACGTCACTGTGATAGTCGTGGTTACCCAGCACGGCGACCACCGGCACTCCCACATCGGCGAACTCGGTGGCCACCACCTCGGCTTCCGCCGCGGTGCCGTGCCGGGTCAGATCACCGGCGAGGAGCAGCACATCGGCGCGCTCGGGCAGTTCTCGCAGGGCGGGCCGTAGCAGCCCGCGGGAATCGGTTCCCAGGTGGATATCTCCGACAGCGGCGATCCGCATCTGCCCACTCCTTCCGCTCGGTGTCAGACACCGAGGTCCTCACATTCGCCCGGGCTCGGTTTCGCGGTGACGCGCACATCGTTGTGAATCGGCAGATCCGGGACGATATCGCGGATCACCTCCTCCAGGCGGTGGCGGCGCTCGGCGGTGCTCACTTCACCGTCGAGGCAGACGACATCACCTCGGATACGCACCTGCACGCCCTGTTCGGCCGTGCGCGGGTCTTCGGTCAGCGCGCGGTGTATTTCGGCGGCCAGGTATTCCGGTGGCCGCTGCTGCGGTGTGCTGTCGGGCATCTCATTCCGCCTTTCCGGAGTTCGGCTCCGGCGTTCTGGTATCGGCGATACCGAGATCGTCGATGAGCCCGAGGAACGCCCGCGCGTACGGCGAATGTTCGGTCTGGGCGCGAACCGCTGGCCAATCCACCTGTTCCCGCAGATCGCGGGAGATGCGCAGCAGCGGGCTCAGGTCGAGCCGGTGCGCGTCGAAGACCAGAAGCTTGTCCACCAGCAGATCGGTGCCGTGCACCACCGGCGCCACGGTCGGACCTACCCGCATGACCTCGGCCCGGTCGAGAAGAGCGTCGTCGACCTCCCGATTGTTCGGGCGATGGATGATATCGATCAGCGTGTCGCCGTCGTAGGCCTTGGTCAGCCAGTCCTCTGCCGCGTCGGCGATCCGCAGTCCCGCCCGGGCCAGTTCGCTGCGCGCCCGGGCGCAGTCGGCGGGTTTGACGAAGAGATCGACATCATGGTCCGAAGGCGGGCCGCCGCGCGCGTAGACGGCGCAGCCACCCGCCACCGCGAACGGGATCCCCTGATGCGACAACGCGTTCGCCGCCCGGGTGAGGGCGTGCAACAACTGTTGGTGCGTCGGAGCCATACCGGGCGGCTACCCGGAAGCGGCGACCCTAATCACCGGATGACCGGCCCGCACCCGGTCACGGCCACGAGGATTCGGTCTCCGGGCAGACCACCATCTCCCGGACCGCGCAGCCGGGCGGTTGGGTCATCGCGAAGATCGCGGCAGCGGCGACATCGGCCGGGTCGTTGAGCCGCGCGTCGGCCGGTGGTTTGTACTCTTCGGGCCGGCCGTCGAAGAACGCGGTACGCATACCGCCCGGTACGAGCAGGGTGACACCGACCTCCCCGGCCGTTTCCGCCGCCAGGGCGCGGGTGAAACCCACAACGCCGAATTTCGAGGCGCAGTAGGCGGTGGCATCGGGCAGGGCCCGCAGCCCCAGAGTGGAGGCACAGGTGACCACGGTGCCGTGCCGGGCCCGCAGAGCCGGCAGCGCGGCGCGGATCACGGCCGCGGTGCCGAATAGATTGACCTGGACGACACGTTCCCATTCGCCGGTGGCGATCTCGTCCAGTTTCCCGCACACATCGGTGCCCGCCGCGGTGAAAACGGCGTCGAGCCGGCCGCCGGCCCGTTCGATCAACGCCGCGGTGGCGCGGGTAGCCGCGGCGGAATCGGCCAGGTCCGCTTTTTCCCAGTCGACGCCCGGGGCGGGTTCGGCCCGGTCGACGACCAGGGGGGTGCCGCCCGCGTCCTGCACCGCCGCGACGGTTGCCGCGCCCAGGCCCGAGGCGCCGCCGGTGACGAGAACGGTGCCGGGATTACGCGAGGTATCCGGTGAATCGGCCATGGTTCTCCTCTGCTCGTGGATTCAGGACTCGGCCACCACACGGGAAGGGTCGGCGGGGGCGGCCAGTTCATAGGTGCGGAGCGTTTCCTCGGTCACGCGGTCCCAGGAGTAGTGCGCGCACACCCGGCGTCTCCCGGCCGCCCCCAGTTCCCGGCGGTGGGCGGGATCGGCGAGCAGCGCGCGCAGTGCTCGCGCCACTGGTTCGGGCTCGGGAGCGACCAGACGGCCGGTGACGCCGTCGGCAACGGTGTCCAGCATTCCGCCGACCGCGCCGGCCACCACAGGGGTACCGCAGGCCATCGCCTCGAGCGGCACCATACCGAAGGGCTCGTACCAGGGGGTGCACACCACGGCATCGGCCGAGCGCAACAGTTCGGGCATCCGTACACGTGGCACCTGACCCAGCAGCCGTACCCGGTCGGCCACGCCGCATTCCACGGCGATCCGCTGCAGGCGATACATTTCCGCGTTCTCGTCGGTGCCGTCCCGGCCGGGCGGCGGCTCGCCTCGTGCCGTACCGGCGGCCGGTGTGAACGCCGCGGAGCCCCCGGCGATCAGCAGTTCGGTATCGGCGAGCCACGGCAACGCGCGGATCACGGTATCGAAACCTTTACGCCGCACCGGACGTCCCACCGACACCAGCCGCCGGCGGGCGGTTCGCGGCGCGCGCGGGCCATTCGGTTCGAACAGCGACAGGTCCACTCCACAGGGCACCACCACCGCCCGGTCCGGTGGCACACCCATCCGCCCCAGTTCCGTCACCTCGTCGCGGCAGGTCGCGATGATCCGGGCGGCGCGGCCGGCGATGAGGCGTTCGAACTTGATCCGGGAGGGCGGGCTGGTATCGGCCGCACCCTGGTAGCGGCGCTTGACGGTGCCGAGGGCGTGGAAGGTCAGCACCACGGGGATATCGCGTTCGCGAGCCGCGAGCTCACCGGCGATACCCGACATCCAGAAATGCGCGTGCGCGATATCCGGTGTTTCCGCGGCCCAGTGCCGCCGCAGGAAATTCGTGAACTCTCCGAGGTGGGAGAGGATGGCATCCTTCGGAATCGGTTCCGGTGGGCCGGCGGGTACGTGGAGCACCCGGTAGCCCGCGCCGGTCACCACCTCGGTGTCGGTCACCGGATCGTCGCGCCGCGTATAGACCGTGACCTCGTGCCCGCGCGCGGCGCAGCCCGCCGCCAGCTCCGCCACATGAACGTTCTGGCCGCCGGCATCGACTCCGCCGAGCGGAGCGAGGGGATTCGCGTGCTCGGAGATCATGGCGATCCGCATCGGATCTCCCTTCTGGTCCGGCCGTAGTGCGGGCGGCCGGTATCACCCCAAGGAGGCGATGAGGGCGACCGCGACCACCGCGAAGACCGCTACCAGCGCGATCGTCGCGATAACGGCGAGGATTCCGGTAGGCGGGAAATGGTGACGGGTACGGGGCTCGGGGGCCGACAGGCCCGAGGTCTGCGGCGTATCCGGCGGGGTGGACCCGGGAGGTACTCCGCCGCCCG
This sequence comes from Nocardia sp. X0981, assembly GCF_977089955.1. NCBI lineage: Bacteria > Bacillati > Actinomycetota > Actinomycetes > Mycobacteriales > Nocardiaceae > Nocardia > Nocardia sp. X0981. The sequence goes on from NZ_OZ372435.1 coordinate 3,691,099, forward strand.
GCTCCAGATCGGGGGTGTCGGAGGGATCGGGATCCATCGAGCTCATGATCGTATGCCTCCTCGTCCGGTGCGGAGGAGTCCGTGGGCGAGACCGTGCGCCGAGATCAGCTCGCGGTAGCCGGTTACCGCGGCCGCCGGCACGACGCTGGCGGTGATCGTTCGTAGCACCATGGACCGCGCATACCCGCTTCGAGGTCGGTCAATCCGGTGGATTTCGCGAAGTACTCGCGAGCGCGGGGCCCGTTTATCGCCCCGGGAGGTGGGAAGCCACCGCACCGAGAGCCGACGCGCGGATCGCACGTGTGTACGGCAGAGCCGCTCCGCCGAAGAGGAGGACATTGTGGACGGTACATCGGAGCAGACGGGCCCGGTGCCCGCAGCGTCGGAAGCGGCACAGCGGCCGACCGGCGCGGGCCGCACCGGCGCCGATGCGAAACAACAGCAGCTCGATCCGCTCCGGCAGGACCGGACGAGCGGGTATCTCACCACCCAGCAGGGTGTACGGGTGGATCACACCGACGATGCGCTCACCGTCGGTGAACGCGGACCCACGCTGCTCGACGATTTCCATGCCCGGGAAAAGATCACCCACTTCGATCACGAACGTATTCCGGAGCGAGTGGTGCACGCCCGCGGCGCGGGCGCCTACGGCTACTTCCGGCCCTATGACAATTCGCTGGCCGAGTACACGGTCGCGAAGTTCCTCACGGATCCGGGTACCACGACCCCGGTGTTCGTGCGGTTCTCCACCGTCGCCGGATCGCGTGGTTCGGCCGATACGGTGCGCGATGTCCGCGGGTTCGCCACCAAGTTCTACACCGAGCAGGGCAACTACGATCTGGTCGGCAACAACTTTCCGGTGTTCTTCATCCAGGACGGCATCAAATTCCCCGATTTCGTGCACGCGGTCAAACCCGAACCGCACAACGAGATCCCGCAGGCCCAGTCGGCGCACGATACGCTGTGGGATTTCGTGGCCCAGCAGCCGGAAACCCTGCACGCCATCATGTGGCTCATGTCCGACCGCGCGCTGCCGCGCAGCTATCGCATGATGCAGGGCTTCGGGGTCCACACCTTCCGCCTGGTGAACGCCGAAGGGCGCGGCACATTCGTGAAATTCCACTGGAAGCCCGCGCTGGGTGTGCATTCCCTGCTGTGGGACGAGTGCCAGCAGGTAGCCGGCCGCGACCCCGACTACAACCGGCGGGATCTGTGGGACAGTATCGAAGCGGGCGATTTTCCCCGCTGGGAACTCGGTGTGCAGTTGATACCGGAGGAACAAGAATTCGATTTCGATTTCGACCTGCTCGACGCCACCAAGATAATTCCGGAAGAGCAGGTGCCGGTGCGGCCGGTCGGTGAACTGGTGCTCGACCGCAATCCGGACAACTTCTTCGCCGAAACCGAGCAGGTCGCCTTCCATACCGCGAATGTGGTGCCGGGAATAGATTTCACCAACGATCCGCTGCTGCAACTGCGGAACTTCTCCTATCTGGACACCCAGTTGATCCGGCTCGGCGGCCCGAATTTCGCCCATTTGCCGGTGAACCGTCCGCTGGCCGATGTGCGCACCCACCAGCAGGACGGTTACGGCCGGCACGATATCCCGCGCGGGGAAGCCTTCTATACCGAGAACACGATCGGCGGCGGTTGCCCGGCCCTGGCCCAGGAGGGTGTCTACCGGCACTACACCCGCCGGGTCGAGGGGGATACGATCCGGGCCCGCAGTGAGAGTTTCCGCGAGTACTACCGGCAGCCGCGTATGTTCTGGCGCAGTATGTCCGAGCCCGAAGCGCAACATATCGTCGAGGCGTTCGCCTTCGAGCTGGGTAAATGCCGGCGGGTGGAGATCCGCAGCCGGGTGCTGGATCATCTGGTGCGCATCGACCCTGATCTGTCCACGCGGGTCGCGCGGGAACTCGGCCTGCCCGCACCCGAGGCCGTGCCGGTGGACGATGTCCCGGTCTCGCCGGCGCTCTCGCAGCTGACCGCGCCACCGCGCACCATAGCGACCCGCAAGATCGCGGTGGTGGCCGCCGACGGTGTGGACACAGCCGGTGTGCAGCGGCTACGGGAGTCCTTCGGCGAGCGTGGGGCCGATATCGAGGTGCTCGCCCCGCACGGCGGGGAACTCCGCGGCGCCGACGGTACGGGTCTGGCGGTGGACCGGGCACTGCCCACCATGGCCTCGGTTCTCTACGACGGGGTCATCGTGAGCGGTGGAGAAGCCGCAGCGCGGACGATCGCCGGATCGGGCCCGGCCCTGCACTTCGTCACCGAGGCGTACAAACACGCGAAACCGGTGGGGGCGCTCGGTGCGGGAGCGGAGGTGCTCCGTGCGGGCGGAATCGCGGTGCCGGCGCAGCCGGATACCGCGGCCGGCGGGGTGGTGGTGGCCGGGGAATCGGCATCCGATGCTTTCGTCGCGGCCTTCGCCGAGGTACTGGCCGGTCACCGGGTGTGGCAGCGGGATACCGACGCCGTACCGGCCTGACCGGCCCTCGGCAACATCCCGGCCCGTGCGGCCGCTCGGCGGACACCGTGCGGCCGCACGGGGGTCACCGTGTCACCCGGAGAGCTCGCCGAGAGCGGTGTTCGGTTTCAGGTGGTCCGGCGCCGTCGGCGGTGGCTGGTATCGCACAGGGGGTAGGTCCGGGAACGTTTGCACAGGCAGATCGCCACCAGGAAACGGTCCGCGTGGATCTCCGTGCCGTCGGCGGTGACCAGGTCGACGGGGCCCTCGACCAGTACCGGTCCATCCGGTGTGAAGGTCATCCGGTGGGACTCCCGGTCACCGGTGCCCGGCTCGCCGGCAGCCGCGCAAGGAGGTACCGCCGTGTACGAGCAGGCCCGGCCCACCTCATCCGCCTCCCGGTCCCCGGTGCCGCGCGTCACCGGGGGGCGGGACCCGCGCACGGCAGCGAGCAGCTCGTCGGGATCGGGTGGTCCGCCTGCGCGGCGGCTCGGCTCATCGGGTTCGGTCGGCACGGATCACCACCAACTCCTCGTACTGCTGACCGGGCCCGATGAGGCCCCGAGCCTGTAACCAGTGGCTGCGGCGCCGCATCACCGGACCGAAGGGGATAACGGTACGGGCCACCACGGTCGCCTTCAGACCCCCGTCGCGCAGCTGGTCGAGGGTGGTCGTGGTGCCGGAGACCGCGGAGTGCACGATCAGCGCCGTACCGCCGTCGTCCAACAGATGCGGCATCATCGTGCACAGGGGGTCGAGCAGGGACCGGCCGTGGTGTCCGGCGTCCCAGGCCCGCGCCGCCCGGTCGGTGGGTGCCGGTTTCTCGCAGGGCACATACGGCGGGTTGGCCACGACCACATCGAACCGGCGGCCCCGCACCACCCGGGTGACGTCCCCGCGCAACAGTTCCAGGCGGACCCCGGACAGCCGGCTGTTGAGCCAGGCCGAGGCCACCGCCGCGCGGGACAGATCCACCGCCGTCACCGTGGCCGCACCGGTGCGCGCGGCATGGATCGCCAGTGCGCCGGTGCCGGTGCAGGCATCGAGTACCCGGGTCCCGGTCGGCAGCGCCGCTTCGGTCATCGCGCGAGCGAGCAGCCAGGTATCCGGCTGCGGGCGGTATACCCCCGGGCCGCGGATCAGCATCGTCGCCCCCGCTCCGTGGTCCGCAGCGAACTGCTGCCCGTCCGCCAGGGGTCCAGCAGCGCCGCACCGCAGCGGTCCTCGAGGAGATCGGTCGCCTGGATGCCGAAGACGATCGACGCGGCGAGCTCGGGCTCACGGTCGAGCAGATCGGCGAGCACATCCCGGCGTACCACCTGTTCGTGGACGGCGTCGGCGGTGACGTGTTCCTGGTAGAACCGCACGCAGGCCGGGTCGGCTCCGAACCGCTCCAGTGCCTCGACCAGGACGTAGGAGGCGGGTGAGGACGTGATCTCCACCGCCGCGAAATGGCCCACGACCGCGCCCCGCAACGAGCGGTGCAGCCCGAACAGCGACATCATATCGACCAGGGCGAGCATGGGGGCCGGCACGATATCCAGGTAGTGCAGATAGCCGTCGTCCAGGCCGGCGCCGCGCAGCAGATCGGCGTAGAGCCGCGCATGGACGCGCTCCCCCCGGCCGCCGCCGAATTCGTCGAACTCCACCGCCACCAGCGCGGCCTTGGCCCTACCGCGCAGGCGTGGGATGACCCAGGCCACCGGGTCGGCCTCTTTGTGGTGGTAGATCGAACGGTGAACGAAGTATTCGCGGACCTGCCACCATTGCCCTTCGTCGCGTAACCACCGGGGCACTCCGCCCACCGCGGGCGCGGTGAGCAGCCGGTCCAGCTCCGCGGTGACATCCTCACCACCGGCTACCTCGGCACGGAGCGCGGCGAGGAACCGGCGTTCCAGTTCCCTGCGCAACCGCAGCAGCCCGATATCCCACTCCCACTCGGGGTCTACCTGCCGGAATCCCTGATAGTGCAGTTCGTAACAGGTGTGCAGGGCGAGCTGGAAATCGTCGCCGTACGGGTCGGGATCGGCGGGCGCCGTGGGTACAGGGGAGCCGGGCTCGCCCCGCAGTGCCTCCACCAGGTCCGCGGAAAGAGCGCCTCGGGGCAGAGGCAGCGGAGCGGAGTGGGCGGCGCGGTCGTCGACGGCCAATGTATCGGTCATGGGGTTCACCTTTCGGGCGACCGTCCGAGGGATCGGCGTCCGGGAACCGGACGCGGTAGGGGGAATCGTTTACGCGGCGGCCGGGTACTGCGCGGTGCGCAGGAGTCCGGCGAGGTGGGCCGCATTACGCGCGGCGGTGGCGTTGGTGGACGCGACGGGGTCGGGGATCCGGTCCAGGTCCAGGTAGTCGACGCCGCTCATGGCCTCACCGTTCCAGTAGGTGGCGCCCTGGGCGGGCACGGTGAAACCGATATCGTTCAAGGCCTGGAACAGATCGGCGGTGATCTTGTGCGCACCGTCCTCGTTGCCGACCACCGCGGCGAGCGCCACCTTGCCGAACATCGCCGGCCTACCGGCCTCGTCGGTTTCGGACAGTTCGGCGTCCAGTCGTTCCAGCACCCGCTGGGCCACCGAAGACATGTGCCCGACCCAGGTCGGCGTGGCGATGACCAGGATATCGGCGGCGGAGATCCGGGCGCGGATATCCGGCCATTCGTCGCCGTCGCCCTCGTCGCGGGTGATGCCGGGACGGACGTCGTGATCGACCACCCGGATCACCTCACCGGTCACCTCGTGGCGGGCCAGTTCGCCCAGTAGTTGCCGCGCCAGCAGATCGCTGCTGGATTCGGCCGGAGACTTCTTGAGTGTGCACACCAATGCGATCGCGCTCAGGGAAGCCATGTGGTGGGAACCTCCGCACTGTCGGTCCGCCGGTTCGCTCGCCGGCCGCTGCCCTGGCAATAGCCGGGCACAAGCGGTGTAAACGTCCGGCGGTCCGGGCCCGTGGCAGACGGGAAGTGTTCGAGCGGAAGCGTTGTGAACGGTGTACAGCGGTAGCGGTGCGTGCCAGAATGAGGATCAGGTTGAAACACGCAGCCGATCCCGGCGCCGCGTAAACCGGTGCCCGGGCTCGCGGGATGGAGCCGGCGCTCCACCGATCACAACTGCCCGCAGTGCACCCACAGTGCATTACGCCAGCCGGAAATCCCCACCCAACGGACGGGGTTCACATGTCGGTTACCACCGTTTTGTACCAGGCCGATCAGCACAGGCACGAACCACGACCGGCCACCGTCGGCCGCATGTGGTCGCGACGTAGCGCCGACCATCCCGACTACGTGATCGCTCGGGTGGAGGGCGAACTCGACGCGGTTCTGCTCGACGAACTGCGGGCCCTGCTGCAGCACTGCCGCGCCGGCGCCTGCCGGGTGGTGGTGCTCGATCTCCGGGCCACCACCTTCCTGAGTCTCCGGGCGGCCGCCCTCCTGGCCGCCGCCAAGGCCGACGCATGGCGCGCCGGTGTCGAATTCCGGCTGGTCAGCGGACGCCGGGAGGTGGAGCGTGCACTGGAGGTGGCGGGCGTGCGCGGCCAGTTCCCCTATTTCCCGAGCCTGCGGGCGGCGCTGGAGACCTGACTCGTACCGGGGCACCCGGACCGGCGTCCGGTTCCTCGCCCCGGTTTCGCGATGGACACGAGCACCGTCGATAATCGACCGGTGACGCAAGAGGACGGCCACTGCACCGATGAGGCCGAGGCGATGGCGAATGCGCTGGGCGCGGGCATACCGCAGCGCGCTGGTGCCTTCCGGTTCTGGTTCGCGGACCAGCGCTGGGAGTGGTCGGAGACCGTGGCCCGGATGCACGGGTACCCGCCCGAGCCCATGACGCCCACCACCGATGTGCTGCTCGCCCATAAACACCCCGACGACCGTGCGCAGGTCGCCAGTGCGCTGGAGAAGTCGGTGGCCTCGCACGAACCCTTCTGCAGCAGGCACCGCATCGTCGACACCCAGGGACAGACCCGGCATGTGATCGTCGTGGCCGACACCATGACCGACGAGGACGGCGTCGTGGTGGGTTCGGCCGGGTACTACGTCGATCTCACCGAGACCCTGGAGGAGGAGCGCCAGGACACGCTGCAGGACACCCTGCCCGGCCTGTACGCCGCGCGCGCGGTCATCGAGCAGGCCAAGGGTGCGCTCATGCTCGTCTACAGCATCAGCGCCGAACAGGCGTTCCGGGTGCTCATCTGGCGTTCGCAGGAGACCAATACGAAGCTGCGGACCCTCGCCGCTCGGCTGGTGGACGAATTGCCTAGGATCGAGCAGGCCTCGGTCGCGTTGCGCACCGAATTCGACCATCTGTTGCTGACGGTGCACGAGCGTATCGACAGGCCCTGAACAGGTCCGGGTTTCGGTCCCCTGAGCCGGGGTACATGCGGATGTGACAATCAGGTAGACAACCGAGGATACGAACAACCGCGGCGTCACCGACGGTCATGCGGGTACGAGGGCCCGGGAGGCGCCCGGGCCGCTGCGGGGCGGGGCGGCACAAGCGAGGTGGTGATGCGCATGACAGAGAGTGTTTCCGACTCTGTGGACACGACATCGGCGGATACGACGACGGTGGGAGTGCGGGTACCCGCCCGCCACGAACAACTGGTGATGCTACGCGCGTTGGCGGAGACGGTATCGCTGATCGCCGATTTCGGCCTGGACGAGGTGACCGATATCCGGCTGGCTCTGGACGAGGTGGCCACATCGCTGATCGCCACGGCTGTGCCGGACACGACACTGGGTTGCGACTTCGTCTATGACCACCACCACATGCGAGTGCGCGTAACCTCGATATCGGAAGCCGCTTCGCTTCAGGATCAGGAGGGATTCGGCTGGCATATCGTCCGGACGCTGACCCGCTCGGTCAGCGTTGTGCAGCGCCCCTACGACGTGGGGAGTGGTGGTTATCCGACCGATGTCGAATTCAGCTGGTTCCGAGGAGGCGCCGATGGGGCTTGAGGGACCACGGGTAGACCCCGGACCCTCACGCCGCCATCGTGGCAGCGACAGCTACGACAATATCGAGCCGCTGTTCGGCAAGCTGGCCGCCCTTCCCGAGGGCGACCCGGATCGGGTCACCCTCCGGAAGGAGATTCTGGCCCGCTGCCTTCCGCTGGCCGAACACATCGCCCGCCGATTCTCCGGCCGCGGCGAAACCTACGACGATCTGCTCCAGGTGGCCCGCCTGGGGTTGCTGCACGCCGTGGACCGGTTCGATGTCTCGCGCGGTTCGTCGTTCCTGTCCTTCGCCGTCCCCACCATCATGGGGGAGGTGCGCCGGCACTTCCGGGACAACACCTGGTCGGTGCGGGTGCCGCGGCGGGTCAAGGAGATCCAGCTGAACCTGGGCCCCACCATCGAAACCCTGTCCCAGCGGCTGGGCCGGGTACCGCGGGCCCGGGAGATCGCCGCGGAACTCGAGATCGATCTGGTGGAGGTGACGCAGGCCCTCATCGCCGGTAATGCCTATCAGACCTCTTCGCTGGATTCGCCGTCCGGTGAGGACAGTGAGAGCGCCGGGTTACCGCTGGTGGAATCGCTGGGCGCCGAGGAGCCGTCGTACGGCTGGCTGGAGGACTACATGGCCGTCGAACCGCTGCTGGAGCAGCTCACCGACCGCGAACGGCAGGTGCTGCAGATGCGGTTCTTCGAATCCAAGACCCAATCCCAGATCGCGGAGCGCCTCGGGGTCTCGCAGATGCACATATCCCGGATCCTGTCCCGGACGCTGGGCTGGTTGCGCGAACAGGCGTTGCGTGATTGACCGGGGCGGTCCGTGGAGTCAGACGGGGGCCGAACCCGCCCGGCCCCGGATCCGCTCGATGGTCGCCGATGTGGAGCGGTCGGCGAGATAACCGAGGGTCCGCACCTCGCCGCCGTAGCCGTGGACGACCGGCGTCTCCGGCAGCAGCTCCGGCCGGTAGTCGCCTCCTTTGACATAGAGGTCGGGCCGGAGGCTGCGCAGCAGGTCGGCCGGGGTATCGGTATCGAATACGGTGATATGGTCCACGCAGCTCAGCGCGGCGAGTACCGCGCATCGGTCCCGTTGGGAGTTCACCGGCCGGTCCGGTCCCTTCAACCGGCGGACCCCGGAATCGGAGTTGACGGCCACGACGAGCACATCCCCCAGCCGCGCTGCTTCCTCGAGGTAGGCGATATGGCCGGCGTGCAGGACGTCGAAGCAGCCGTTGGTGAAGACGATGCGGGCTCCGGCGCGGCGCTCCCGGGCCACCGCCTCGCACAGCCTGCCGGGGTCGAGAATCGTTTCGCCGGATCCCGGCGGAGTGGAGGGCTGCGGCTGTGTCCGGGTGGCGATACCCGGTCGGCGGACGGGCTCCGTGACCGCGGCCCGGGCGAGTTCGCCGGCCGCGGCCGGTGCCGTACCGTCCATCAGGGCCAGTGCCAGCGCGGCGACGAAGGCGTCCGCCTGTTCCCCTGACCGGCCGCCGGGGACGGGGTGCAGCCGGGTCCGCGATGCCGGCCGGACACCGTCCGGAGGTATCGTCTCCGTCCCTTCCCGGGTGACGACCAGTGTTCTGGTTCCGGGGTCTGCGCACCCTCGGCCGAGATCGGGGCGATACGAGATCCGGGTATCCGCCTCCGCACGGTCGGTGCGGCCCGATATATGGGTGGCCGCCGGGCCCGGGGCGCCGGAGCCGGGACACCAGTATGCGGGCCGGTGCGTATCCACGATGAGCAGCGGTGGCCGGTCGGGCCCGGTGCGGAGCCGGTCGTTCCAGGCCGATACGGCTGCGGAGTGATCACCGACGAGCAGTGCGTCCGCATCCCGCAGAGCGGTATCGAGCAGCGCGCGCAGGGCGGCCGTTTCGGCGCTGTTCGCGGGCGCCGGCGCCGGTTCGTCGTAGCGCACCAGGACCCGGTCGCCCGCGACCACCCGGTTCCGGATCGCTGTGGCGCGGCCGGGCGTGGCGTAGAGCCCGGTGGTGCCGACCCCGGCGGCCTCCAGCGTGGCCCGCAGGGTGGCCGCGGCGGGGTCGGTACCGATCAGGCCGATCAATTCGACCTGCGCGCCGAGTGCCGCGAGCCCGGCCGCGATATTCGCCGCCGCGCCCGGAGCCGTATCGACTCGTTCGATATCGACCGCGGGGGCAGGTGCCTCCCGGTACCGGCGGACGGTGGGCCCCCAACGCCGGATATCGAGCACCGTGTCCCCGAGTACCACCACTCGTGCCGGTGTGCTCGCGCGCCTGCGTGCCGCGCCCGGAACCCGCCCCGGCTCGGCTCCGGCGGGCGGCCGGTTGCTGTCGTTGTCACGATGGTCGCCGCCGTTCACTGGGTGCCTTCCGGTCGATGACGGAGGGACAGGAGCATGGCCGGCGCGGTTCCGGCTCCGCCGCACCGCCGGTCGGCCACGGCGTGCGGGATGGTGCGGACTAGTGTGCGCCGGTGGCCGCGGCCTGTCCTGTGTGGGTCCGGGTCAGCACCCCGCGCAAGAACGCGGCCTGGCCCGCGTGCTGGAGATCGTCGGCGATCACGCTGATCAATCGCACGCCCATGGTGACGGGGGGATCCCAGCTCGAGTCGATGACGGCGTCGAGGTCCCGGTCGGCGATCGCGCCGACGAACCGCAGGGTGCGCTCGTGGACGGCGTCGTGGTACCCGGTCAGCAGTTCCGCCGGGGCGCGGATGAGAGCCACCTCGGCGGGGCCGTCGCCGTAGCCGGTGGCCTGCCGGTCGATCGGCAGATCGAAGCGTTCGTACCAGCCGCGGCCCGTCCACAGCGGTTCGGCGCCGGCGAGTTCCGCGATATGTTCGTCTTGGACCCGGGTCAGATGCCAGATCAGCCAGGCGATGGAATTGGAGCCGGGGTCGAGACGGTGTCCGAGTGCGTTCTCGTCGAGCCCGTCGACGGCCTCGTGTACCGATGCCCGGATTCGCTGGAAGGCATCGCTGAGCAGTTCGGCAGTGTTCATCGGTGTCTCCGTGGCTCGCGCGGTGAACGGCGGCGCCGGTTGCGCGCTCGTAGGGTTGCGGTATCGGCGCAGTACCACGCGCCGGTTCCCGCAAACCGGGTGGCACGCAAGGAACGGAAGCGCGGGCCCGTTCGAAAAAAATAGAACATGTTCTTGTCGTGAGCGGCGGGTCGTGCCAAGGTGACTCCATGGATCTGCAGGCACTCGAGCATCTCCGCGGTCTCAAATACCGGTACTTCCGGACCCTGGATCTGAAACAGTGGGACGATTTCGCCGATACCCTCGATCCGGAGATCGAAGCGCGCTACGGCACCCACGCCATGGGGCGCGCGCTCACCCTGGACGGTCGTGACGCCGTGGTCGGGTTCATGCGTGAGAACATGGGTCCCGGCATCGTCACCACCCATGTGGCCAATCATCCGGAGATCACCGTCGACGGCGATACGGCCACCGGGAGCTGGCTGTTCGAGGACACCGTTCTCGCCACCGATTTCGGCATGCTCATCCGGGGGTCCGGCTACTACACCGACCGCTACCGGCGCGGGGCCGACGGTATCTGGCGGATCCTGGCCACCTCCTACGTCCGGATCTACGAATCCTCACAGTCGCTGGCCGACACCCCGAGCCATACCCTGCTCAGCAATATGTGGGCCCCGGCCGCGGAGAAATGAAGCGGGGTCGCGGAGGAATCCCTCTCCAGGGATTCGGAGGCTTACGCGCCGTCCTCCGCCCTCTCGCCGTGCGCGGACGATCGAGCCACCGCAGCAGGTCGTTTCCGCTGCGCCTTCCGAATCGGGGAACCGGATGCGCCGGAGGCTGCGGTAGCGTCTCGAGCACCCGGCGATATGAGACAGCACGAATTGCAGGCAGGTAACACCAGTTGTGAACGACCTTACGGCCATGAGGATTCGGCATATCGTCGTGCGGGTAACACCTGGTGCCGGTGACGGTTTTTCCGTGGCCGCCGGCCGCTGAGAGAACACAGGAGCAGAATGAGCGCCAGAACCGAACTCGTCCACGAACTCGATGGCCCCACAGCCGCCTCGGAAATGCTGTCCGACCAGGAGATCGAGGATCTGCTCACCCTGTTCCGTGATGCCCAGAGGATGGAGAAGGATCTGCTGCTCGAAGCGGTGAACGGAATGATCCGGTTCTTCCCGCCGCCGTTTCGTGGTATCACCCGGCGGATCATGTTCGGGGATGCGCTCGAGGCATGAGTGATCTGGTCACGCGCGCGCAGATGATCCTGCTGGCGCGCACGTTACACGTACCCGTCGAACGGATCTCCTATCTGGAACGGCTCGGCGCCGAACATCTGCACGAACTGGAAACGCGTATCTCGCGCCGGTTCTCCGACTATCACGGGGAGATGTTCAAGCGGATCGGGCGGCTGATCCCGATCATCCCGCTGACCGTTTCGCTGCCGCTGGTGCAGCGCATCGTGCCGCCCATCATGACCGGCCGCGCGGCATGCGCGGTAGGGATCGACTACCCTGATGCGGCCGCCGATACGCTGACCATGCTGAAAACCGAGTACGCCGCGGATTGCACCCCGTATGTGGACCCCAGGGTGCTCGGTGAACTGGGCGACATCATGGCGTCGGAACCGCTGGTCGCGATCGTGAACGAGGTATTGCGCCGGAAGGATCACATCACCGTCGGACCGTTCCTCGAATACGCCAAACCGAAACTGGTGGAAGCGGTCGAGACCGGAACCTTCGACGACGAGGGGCTGCTCTTCTCCGCGGCCTACACCTACTCCCCGGCCGCGGTCAGCAGCATACTGCGCCAGCTGCTGAACGGCCGGCGGAACCGGATCCCCCTCATGATGACCACGGTGCTGGCGGGTTCGCCCGAACTGCAGGAAGCCGCCATCTCGGCCATCTCGCGGGCCGAGCCCGATGTGGCCGGTGCGATAGGTGCTGTGCTCCTCGATGCCGGCGCGCCGGAATCGCTGGGCAAACTCGCCGCGCACACCATCCAGAAGGGAGCCGCGCCGGAGCTGATGACCTTCATCGGCAAACTCGCCCGGCCCGATCTGGTACGGATGGCGCGTAATCCGATATTCGGTAATACCGCGGCGCTCACCGCGATCGTGGAATCGCTGGTGGTGGCGTTCGAGCCCGGTCCGTGGCGGGGTTTGCTGCGGCTGGCCGAACACAGTCATCCCGAGGTCCAGCGCTATCTGGTGACACTGGTGGCGCGAATGCCGGCGGAGCGGCTGTTCGAGCTCCCGTCGGTGGCCAACGCCGATGATCTCTGGCCCGAGTTGCTGCGCCTGCTGACCAGTGCCGATATCGAATCGCAGCGGCGTATCGGCGGCCTGTGGGCTCGGCTCACGCCCGAACGCCGGGCCGGTCTGCACCGGCGTATCGCGGAACTGCGGCTGGCGGACCGGCTGGCCGGGATCGCCGAAGCGGTGCCGGATATCTCGGTGGAGGAGGTGTTCTACCAGCGTCGCCGGCGTCGCCGCCGCGGACCCACTTCCGATAGCTGGAGTGTTGCCTGAAAGATGATCAGGCCGCGTTTCGCCGCCGCGCGTATGTCCATTTCCGCGCGTCGGGCGCGATTGCCGCCCATAACGCGCGCGAACTCGGTACCGTCGGAGAGTTCTCGGAATTTCGCTACTCATTTGCTATCCCTCGCGGGGGATCGAGAGAAGAGGCGGGTACGAGATGAGCGACGGACAGTTTCTCGCGCGGGTGCGCCGGACGGCGGTACTCACCGGGGTCGCGGCGGCGGTGCTGGCGCCCGCCGCGCCGGCGGTCGCCGATCCCCTGTGGCCGAACGGGCCGGATGTTCCGGGGGTACCGGCGATCATCCCGGCCCAGGCCCCCTGCTCGACCGCGGCGCGCGCCTGCCTGCGGCTCTCCACGAACGAGGTCTGGCTCATGGACAACGGGAAGGTCGTCTACGGGCCGACCCCGATGTCCCACGGTATGGACGGGTTCGAGACACCGCCCGGGGTTTTCCACGTCTCCTTCAAACGGCCCTACCACTGGAGCACCATGCATCATGCGCCGATGCACTACGCGGTGTTCTTCAACGGGGATATCGCCTTCCACGTGGGGCCGGTGGAACACCAGTCGCACGGCTGTATCCGCCTGACCGAGGCGGGCGCCATCGCCGTCTACCACTACCTCGAGCCCGGTGACGTCGTGGAGGTCGTGCCCTGACCCGGTCCCGAGACCGTTCATCCGGTTTCGTACGCTTGCCTGATGTGGATCATCGTGGTTGTTTCCATCATCAGCTGCCTGCTCATCGCCCTGGGCTTCGCGTTCGGCCTGCCGGACTGAATACGCGCCGGATATTCTGATATCTCCGCCCGGCCCGGCCGGGCGGAGTCGTGTACCGGTACCCGTCGCGGCGTCTAACGGTCCGCGTCGGTTTCGTCCTCGTTCTCGACGGCCGGGTGGTCGACGGCTACCGGCCGTAGTCGCGCCCATACGACGAACGCGAGGGCGGCGACCAGCAGAGCCACCCCGGTCCAGAGGTTCGCGTTGATCCCACCGGTTCGCGTGTCCGCGCCGGCGGTGCCGTGAACCAGCCCGGCGATCACCAGGACGATGCCGTAGAGCCCCAGCAGGGCGCCGACGATGGTGCGGATATCGAAGAGCACTGTGGTTGTCCTATCCGGTGGCGATATTGAGGACGATCACCAGTACCAGCGCGATACCGGCCAGCAGCGCCGGGCGCTGATACCAGGGCAGGGTGGCGGCTTCGGGATCGGTGCGCAGTTCCCGCGGCGTTTCCGAATACACCAGGCCGACGAGTTCGGAGGCCGGTTTCGGGCGGGTCACCCGGGTGACCAGCACGCTGACCAGGATGTCCACCACGAAGGCCGCCCCGGCGGCGACGAAACTGGCGCCCTGGCCGGACAGGGAGAACACCCCCACCTCGTTCAGCACGAAGATGGCCACGGCCACCGCCGTACCCGCCACCAGGCCGGTCCAGCCCGCGGCCGGGGTCATCCGCTTCCAGAACATGCCCAGGATGAAGGTGGCGAACAGGGGCGCGTTGAAGAAGCTGAACAGCGTTTGCAGGTAGTCCATGATGTTGTCGAACCCGCTCGCGATGAACGCGGTGAAGATCGCCGCCACGGTGGCGCCCACGGTCGCCACCCGGCCGACGGTCAGGTAATAGGTATCCGATCGCTCCCGCACCACGTACTGCTGCCACAGATCGATACTGAACACGGTATTGAACGCCGAGATGTTCGCCGCCATCCCCGCCATGAACGCGGCGAGCAGACCGGCCAGGCCGACGCCCAGCAAACCGTTCGGCAGGACCTCTTTCATCAGGTACAGCAGTGCCTGGTTGTAGTTGGTATCGCTGTCCAGATCCGGGTTCGCGGTGACGGCCCGCTTGTATTCGGCCATCTGGGGCACCAGGACAGCGCTGATCATGCCGGGGATGATCACGATCAGCGGAATGAAGATCTTGGGGAACGCGCCGATGATCGGAGTGCGGCGTGCGGCGGCGATGGAATGCGTCGCCAGTGCTCGCTGGACCTCCACGAAGTTCGTGGTCCAGTAGCCGAACGACAGGACGAAACCGAGACCGAAGACGATACCGAGGATCGACCGGAAATCGTTGGTGAACCCGGACAGGGCATTGCCGGGCCAGGAATCCAGCTGTTCGGCCCCACCGGGTGACGCGGCCACCCGGTCCCGCAGCCCGGCCCAGCCGCCCACGCGGTGCAACCCGAGGAGGGTGAGCGGGAGCAACGCGGCCACGATGACGAAGAACTGCAGCACCTCGTTGTAGATCGCCGCGGACAGTCCGCCCAGGGTGATGTAGGACAGTACGATCACCGCCGCGATGATCACCGCTGTCCACAGCGGCCAGCCCAGCAGGACGTTCAGAATCGTGCCGAGAAGGTACAGGTTCACCCCGGCGATGAGCACCTGGGCGATCGCGAAGCTGAGCGCGTTCACCAGATGGGCGCCGGTACCGAAGCGCCGGCGCATGAACTCCGGCACACTGCGTACCTTCGAACCGTAGTAGAACGGCATCATCACCACGCCCAGGAACAGCATGGCCGGAACCGCGCCGATCCAGAAGTAGTGGAAGGCCGGGAAACCGTATTCCGCTCCGTTGGCCGACATACCCATGATCTCGACCGCGCCCAGGTTCGCGGAAATGAACGCCAGCCCTGTCACCCAGGCCGGTAGCGATCGTCCCGACAGGAAGAAGTCCATACTCGACGAGACCCGCCGGCGGGCCAGCAGTCCGATACCGATGACGAAGACGAAGTAGAGGGCGACGATCGCATAATCGATCGGTTGCGCGTCGAGCCGCAGTACCTGCCCTTCGGCGAGCGTGGGAGCGAGCTCGTGGGCTGTATCGCGCTGCGACATGGAACGTCTCCTCGGAGCGACCACGGACAACCGCGCGGCGCACCCGATCGGCTCGCGAGGGTCGGCCGCACCACCAGAGGGGTTCTGGTGTATCGAACGTACCGCGCGCACGAGCGCTACGTTCGGTGTTCGCGCACTATCGGATGTGTTCGTCCGACCGGTGTTCGCTGTGCCAGGGAGCCGGCGGGCCGGGCCGGTGCCGGGAGCTCTCGCCGGGAGACAGGTGTGGGCGCAGGCTCTCGTGCACGCTGCCACCTATTGCTACCATGGACGCGGCGCATCCAATCGCACTGTGCGCCAGGAACTTTCGGAATACTCCTGGCGCACCTGTGGTGTGCGCGGGTTTCGTGGTCACCGAAGTAGGGGTTGCCGTGATTGTACGCGTGCAGAGCACCGAGTTGTCCAGTGTGCACCGTTTCGTGCGCCGATTGGTCGGCGAATGGGGTGCGGGCGACGACCGCATCGGCGGCCTCGCTCTCCTCGGATGCGCGCTACCACGCCGGCGCTCCGGGCCCGTGATCGATCTGCTGGTGTGGACCCCGTATTCCTGCACCCTGGTACTTCTCGCCGATTTCGGATCCGTCCAGCACGGTGAGCTGCGCACCCCACCCGCGGGCCGCTGGCAGGTCGGCGACCGCCCCGCGGATCTGCGCACCACCAAATCCGCGCTCAACCCGGTTCTGCGCGCCCGTAAGCAGAAAGCCGAATTGGCTGCGCTGTTCCGGCGCTACGGCCTGTCCGAGCAGATCGATATCCTGGTCGTGCTCATCCCCAAGACCGGTTCGCGGATCAGCTGGGATCCGCCTCCGGCGGAGGCGGATCTCGAGACGATCCTGGTGCGGATCGGGCAATCGGGTGGCCTGACCGAGTATTTCGAGCGGCCTCCGGTGGGCGGTGTGCGCTGGCGCACCGCCGACCTCGAGCGGGCGTTCGCGGCGCTCGAGCTCTCACGGCACCTCCCCGACCCGGAAACGCTGGCTGCCGAAGGGTTCGCGGTGACACCGGACGAGGCCGGTGTGCGCGCGGTGGTTGAATCCCCTGCCGTGGGACGAGTAACGCGGAAGGGGATCGCCGGATACTTGCCGGCACTGGTGACGCAGGCCGGTCGTTCTCTCGGCGCCCGGAATCCGCACGAGGGGCCGGTGGCACCCCGTGGCGCCGAGCCGGCCCGCCCGGTGGGGAACACGGGAGCCCGGCGGAGCGCCTCGCCCCGCCTGCCCGATCCGGTGGCGCCGCCGAAGTCCGTGGAAGCGTTCGCGGGTAGTGGAAGCGAAACGGAGGATTCCGCGACCGTACCCGTGCCCGAGGGCCGGGTGGATACGCCGAACCGGCCGGACGAGTACGAGAACTCCGCTACCCGGGAGGGTTTCGCGGTGCCGGTGGCCGGCGCGGCTTCCACCCGGGGTGATGTACTGCCCCCGGAAACGAGGGCGGTGGCGGCGGGACGCCGGGAGAGCGCGCAACCACAGGACGCGGTCGGGTATCCGGCCCGGCTCGGTACCCGGCCGGAGGCGACCGGGGACGAAGTAGCGGTTACGCGAGCCGGCAGTGATCGCGTGCAGGCTCGGGGAGCGGCGGCGATACCGGCGCACGAACACCCCGCTGGGAGTCCGGCCCGGTGGCCGGGCCCGTCCGGCCCGGTGCGCGACCCCGATACGCACCACGCGACGACGAGAGCGGATGCGCGTGGTCCGGCGCAGGAGTCAGGCGGCCCGGGGCCGGAATCCGCACGCGGGGAGGACGGAGGCAGTGGCACCGGGACCGTTGATCCATCCCATGCGGACGGCCGGAGCGGCCCCTCCGGGACACCGGCCGTTCCGGTCGGGGCCGGAAGGTTGCGCCGTGCTCCTCGACGGAGGGACGGGATTCCGGCGCGGGTGCGGGCGGGAATCGCCGGAGTGCGCTCGCTTCCCCCGCGATCCCGGGGTCCGGCCCCGGCGCGTCCGGGTTCGCCGGGTTCCGGTGCCCCCGACCGCGGGGAGACGAGCGGGGCGGAGCGGCGAGCGGGCCTCCGCTACCCGGCGGCGTTGGTGCTGGCGGTCGTGGCGGGAGCGGCCGTGGCGGGCACGATGTTCACCGCTTCCGGGTTCGCCCGGTTCGATATGGCCGAATACGGCGCGGTGTGCGAGGGCGGGCCGGGCCGGGCGGCGGCCGCACCGTACACGGCCGCGGGGCACAGTCCCGTATATCTGGGCAGTGGCCTCGGTGAGGTCACCGCGTTCGGTCCGTCCGCCGTCTGGCATCCCGTCGACCCGGGGACGGTGCAACTGGTCGCGTGCGCGGCGGAGGTACGTCTGGGACCGCTGGTGCGCACCTGCCAGTACGCGCCGCTGCCCGGGCAGCCCGTGGGCCGTACGCTGAACCTTTTCGCGAGGGTGTACCGGCTCGGCGTGTACGAGGCGCGCACCGGTAACCGGCTGTCCGAGGTGGAGATCACCGGCGATGGTTTCGCCGCGGACCCGGCGCTCGCGGAAGCGGATCCGTGCCGGGCCGCCGCCGGCTCCCCCGAGGACGGCCTCCCGGGCCGCCGGCACAGCAGGCTGTCACATCGGCAGGTCCAGGATGCGCTCGCGCCCTTCGTGCTGCCCGCGTCGCCGCGGATCCGTGCCGCCCGCTGAGCCGGTCGCTCCCGCTCGGCCCGCCGGCGCCGATCGGTGCCGAACTGCGGGCACCCGCCCGCGCACCCGATAGGCTCGGGGTGTCCGCCGCTCACCGCCGCACCGTCACCGGTACCGGCCCGACAGCAGGAGATTCACTCAGTGGGCACTGGTTCGATCCTCATCACCGGCGCGAGTTCGGGTCTGGGCGCGGAGATGGCGCGTCAGTTCGCCGCTCTCGGCTACGACCTGGCCCTGTGTGCCCGGCGTACCCAGCGTCTCGACGAACTCGCCCAGGAGATCGCCACGGCGTATCCGCGGGTCCGGGTACGGACCGCGGCGCTGGACGTCACGGATTTCGATGCCGTACCGAAGGTGTTCGACGAGTTCGCCACCGAACTGGGCCGGATCGACCGGGTCGTCGTGAACGCCGGCCTGGGGAAGGGCGTTCCCTTCGGCAAAGGCGGCGATCGCCCCAACCGGCAGACCGCCACCACCAACTTCCTGGGAGCGATGGCGCAAATGGAGGCCGCCATGAAGATCTTTCGCGCGCAGGGCGGCGGCCATCTCGTGGTGATCTCCTCCATCTCCGCCGTGCGCGGTATGCCCAAGACCATGACCAGTTACGCCGCGAGCAAGGCCGGTGTGGCGGCCCTGGCCGAGGGTATCGCCGCCGAACGGGTGCCGGGGGTGGAGGTCTCGATCATCTATCCCGGCTATATCGCCTCGGAGATGAACGACAAGGCCGCGCATCCGCCCAAGTTCCTGGTCGATACCCCCACCGGGGTGCGCTCCATGGTCTCGGCCATCGAGAAGCGCAAGTTCAAGGCCTACACCCCGGCCTGGCCCTGGGTTCCGTTCGGCTACGCCATGAAGGTGCTGCCGCTGCCGATCGTGCGCAAGCTCGCGGGTATGTGACGCCGTAACGCCGCGCCGGTCATTCGTCGCCGGCCAGGGTGGCGACCGCCGCCGACAGTTCGGTGAGCGCCGTGACGATCTCGGCCAGTCGTTCGTGGCCCAGTTCGCCGGCCAGCCGGGCGGCGAATTCCGCGTGCCGCGGCCGGATCCGGGCGATGGCGGCCTGCCCGGCCTCGGTGATCGCGACCAGTTTGGCGCGGCGGTGCGCCGGGTTCGGCCGGTATTCGGCCAGACCGCGGTCGACCAGCAGATCGGCGATACGCTGCACGCTCTGCCGGGTGACACCCATGGCGCGGGCGATACCGGCGACCGGCAGCGGTTCGTGCAGGACCGCGCCCAGCACCTGCCACCAGGCAGCGGTGAGGCCGGCCGGGGCGGCCAGTTCCTCGGCGATGGCGAGAAACCGGCCGTTGAGCTGGAACGAGGTGATGGCGGCGGTGCTGAAGAGTTGCTGTTCGGAGTGCTCCATCAGCCGGCCGTTCGCCGGGCCTCGTATGCCGCCAGTACCGCGTAGCCGGCGGGATCGCCTTGACCGAAAAGGCGGTACCAGCCGTCGAGTACTTCCGGTTCGTAGATGTCCAGGGCCGCCAGTACCTCGCGCGCGAATTCGAACGGCGCCGTCGAATTCGCGGTGATCACTGCCTGATCCGTGACGGCGGGTTCGTCGATGTAGTGTGCGGCTCCGGCATATCCGCTGGACGCCAGGTATTCGGCGATATTGCTGGTGTGCCGCCGTTCGTCGAGCAGGCCCGCCCGGGCCAGCCCGAAGGTCGCGCCGCAGATGGCGGCGACCGGTACTCCCGCGGCGGCGAATTCGCGGGCTTTGAGTCCGAAGGCGTCCAGTTCGCCGTCGTCCCAGCTCGCGGCGCCCGGCAGGATGAGCATGGCGCTATCGGCCGGGGTCAGTTCGGCCAGGGTGGTATCGGGAACGATCCGCATACCGCCCATCGTGGTCACCGGCTCGGTATCGGCTCCGACAGTGCGCACTCGGTACGCCCCGGGGTGCCGATGCCAGTGGCCGTTGTTGATATGCGCCGTGGCCGCGCCCACTTCCCAGTCGGCGAGGGTGTCGTAGACGGCCACATGAACAGTTCTCGGATTCATGACAATATGCTGTCAATATGACAATAAATTGTCAAATCTGTCGGGGTGGATCAGGTCCCCGGTGTTCCCCCCACCACCTTGTCGCGTTCGAGGGCGACGATCTCCGCCGCGCTGTAGCCGAGCTCGGTCAGAACCCTGTGGTTGTCCTGCCCCAGCAGGGGAGCAGGAGTGCGGTGATAGCGGTCGGGGCCCGCCGAATAGCGGGCCGGTACCGTGCTGTGCCGTACCGTGGGATTGACCGGGTGATCGACGGGTTCGAAGAACCGACGATGGCCGAGCTGGGGGATCTCGCCCTGGCGGTGCGGTTGCAGTACCTCGGCGACCGGGATTCCGGCGGGCCAGAGCAGGCCCACGATCTCCGCCGCGTCGCGTTCGGCACACCAGGCCGACAGATGTTCGTCGATTTCGTCGTGATGGGCGCGGCGCCCCGCGGCGGTGCGCAGGTGCGGCGCGGTCGCCCAAACGGGCCGGCCCAGCACCTCGGCCAGCGCGGCCCACTGATCATCGGTGGTGACGGCGAGCGCGATCCAGTTGTCGGGGCGGCCGAACTCGTCGAGCCCGGCGGCGCGATAGAGGTTCTGCGGAGCGGCATGCGGACCCCGGTTACCCATACGCCCCAGCAGAGTGCCGTAGGCGGAGTAATCGATCACCTGCTCGGCGGCGATGTTCAGCGCGGCATCGACCATCGCCGCCTCCACCAGCATGCCCGCACCGGTACGCCGCCGGTGCTCGAGCGCGAGCAACAGCGCGACCAGCGCGTGGACGCCGGCGTTCGGATCGCCGAGACTGTACGGTTCGACCGGGTTCCGGTCCGGGTAACCGGTGCGGCCGGTGAGCCCGGAAGCGTCTTCGATGACGTAGGCGAACGCCGGGTTGTCCCGCCATGGCCCCTCGAGACCGAAACCCGGCATCCGGACCATGATCACATCGGGACGCAGCGCGCGCACCGTCTCGTAGTCGAGACCGGTCTGCTCGATCACGCGCGGGGTGTAGTTCTCCACGATCACATCGCAGGTGGCGGCCAGCCGGCGCAGGACCTCGCGTCCCGCCGCGCTCCGGAAATCGACGGTGATACCGCGCTTGTTGGTGTTGAGGCCGGAGAAGATACCGGATTTCTCCCACCACCTGTCCTCGTCGACCGGCACTCCCGCGATGAGGCGGGTGCCGTCCGGGCGTTGCGCGGATTCGACATGGATCACCTCCGCACCCTGCAGCGCCAGGAAATGAGTGCAGGAGGGTCCGGCCCAGAAGGTGGTCATATCGAGGACACGCAGCCCCTGGAACGGCAGGGGGTGCGCGGCGGAAACCGCCTGCGGTACGGTGCCGGAGGACTCGTCCGGCCGTGTCGTCGCGTGCGGGACCGCGGCGAGCGGGATATCGCGGTAGCGGCCGGTGTGCTCGCCGAGGCAGGGCGCGGGACCGGGCGGGGACAGGATCGGGGGAGTGGTCCGGAACGGCGGGCCGGGCTGGACGAATCCCGTCCGGGGGTTGACGGTGAAGAAGTCACGCGCGCGGTGCTGTTCGATCCCGGTGACGTTCGCGCCGTCGGCCACGGGACTGTTGGGTATACGGAAAGCCGTGGCCAGTTCCCGGATCTCGGCCACCGTATGAGCGGCGAACCAGGCGGCGATCTCCTCGGCCTTCTCGTTGGTGCGTTCGGTGATGGCCGGGGTGGGATCCTCGTCTATCCACTCCGGATGCCCCACCATGACGCACAGATCGAACCACTGCTGGGCGGTCCCGCAGCCGACCGCGACGAGGCCGTCGGCGGCGGTGGCCACCCCCGGACGACTGAGCCGGCGCTGCGTGCGGAACGGCCGGTTCACCGTGTCGTAGAAGGACACCGGGTAGTAGGAGAGCCCCAGGATCTGGGTTTCCAGGACAGCGAGGTCGACGAGTTCACCGGTACCCGTCGCCAGGGCCCGCTGCCGGGCGGTGAGTGTGGCGGCAGCGGCATGCGCGCCGGCGAACCAGTCGCCGACGTCGCCGCCGATATGGACCGGGGGCAGCTCCGGCGCGCCCCGGCCCAATCCGACGATTCCACCCGACCAGGCCTGCAAGGTGAATTCGGTGGCCGCCCGCCCCGCCCACGGTCCGTCGAGACCGAACGCCGTGATCGCGGTGACGACCAGATGAGGATGCCGTGCGCGGATCGCTTCCGGGGCGAACAGCGTATGGTCCGCGGGTGCGGCGCCGGGCGCCCAGATCACCGCGCCGGCACCGGCCAGGAGGCTCTCCAGCAGCTCCACATCGTCCGCCGCGGCGGTATCGACCACCACGCTGTGTTCGGCCCCGGCCAGGAATTGGAAGAGCGCCCCATCCGTACCGGGCGGCAGCGGGAGACCGGATCCGGTCCGGCGGCGCAGCGGATTTCCCTCCGGAGGTTCGGCCCCGATCACCCGGGCACCGGCATCGGCCAGTAGTTTCGCGCAATAGGCGCCGGCGATTCCACTGGACAGATTCACCACGACATACCCGGCCAGCGGTCCCCCGCCGCGGGAAGCCTCCTGGCTCACGGTCCGTTTCGCTGTCATAACCCTCTCGCTTCCTTGCGCCCCCTCGCCGGTCCGGCGAGCGGGCGGTGCGGCGCCGGGGCCGGGGACCGTGTCACCGCCGCGGGTGAGTGAAGTACTGCCGCGGCGGTTCGGCGCCCGTGCGATACCCCCTGCCCACGGCGCCGCCCATCGGCCGCGGCGGTGGGTGTTACTCCGGTTTCCGGCGTCCGGACCTGCTGAGCCGGAATTCCGGCGGGAAACGGCTGTCGTTGTCCTTCACCGAGTTGTTCAGTCCCCCGTCGAAGGCGTTGTCCAGCATGAGGTCGGTGTCGTCGGCGTGGATATGACCGCCCATGGATTCGAAGAAACCGCTGAGCAGGCTGCCCATGTACTCGCCCTGCTGCTGTTTCATGATCTCGAAGAAAACCTTCTGCATGAAGACCGTGTCGGTGGGCCGGTTACGGGCGCAGGCCAGGGCGTATTTCTCGGTTTCGGCCTCCAGGTCTGCGCGGGACACGACGCTGTTGAGGAAATTGCATTCGGCCATTTCGGCCGCGGAGAACGCGCGCCCGGTGAACACCATCTCCTGGAATTTACGCAGACCCATCGTCTGCGCCCAGGTCCACATCCGCGGACCCCACCCGTAGTACCGGAACGAGGGATGCCCGAAGAGCGCGTCGTCGGAGGAGATCACCAGATCGGCATCCGCGGCTTGATAGAAGTGCCAGCCGTAGCAGTAGCCCTTCACCTCGACGATGCTGATCTTCTTGAATTCCTGCAGACTCCGGCAGCCGGCCTGGGCATTGGCGTACCACTGGCTGATGGTCGCGCCGTGCCGGAACGACCCCTTGGGTGGATACCGGACCTCGTCGGGTCCGATCTTGTACTCGCTCAGCCGCGGCCCCTGATCGGGGGCGTTCTGTACCTCCATGAACTCCCCGAGGTCGGCGCCGGAACCGAAATCGTCGCCGGCGCCGCGGATCACCAGTACCTTGACCTCGTCGTCCACACTCGCGCGGTGGATCAGATCGCCGTAGCGCAGCCGGGCGGCCATGGTGGGGGCGTTGAGCTGATCCGGGCGGTCGAAGGTGATGGTCGCGATCCGGGTCACCGGGTCCTTCGCGTAACGGATGATCTCTTCGGCAGCGGGCCGTTCGGCGCCGGGCATCTGCGGGGCTCCTTCGTCGTCGGCCTGCGCGCCCGCGGCCGTGGTGTGTGTGGTCATCGCCGATCCCAGTGCGGGCTCGAGGTCAGCACCTGCGGACCGTCCGCGCCGATCAATACCGCGTCCCGGCCGAAGACGGCCCCGACACCGGCGGCCCAGACATAGCCCGTGACGGCGAGCACCATGCCGGGTTCGAGCACCTCGGCCTCGGCGGTGCGGCGCAGCGCGGGGGAGACCACCGGCGGGTCGAAGCCCATCCCGAGGCCGCGGGCCACCGGCATGGCGGGTAAGGGTTCGCCCGCGTCCGGGTAGGCGTCGAGCAGTCCCGACGCGGGCGCGCCGGGACGGCACGCGGCGAGCAGCCGCTCCCAGACGCGGTACCAGCGGTCGTACAGCTTCGCCGCGGCCGGTGTCGCGTCGCCGACCGGCCAGGTGCGCCCGACCTCTCCGATGTACCCGTCGCCGAGCACGCCGGAGGAGAAGGCGACCAGATCGCCCTCCTGTACCCGCCGGTCCGCGGTGGCCCGGCGCCACGGATGGTCGCGCGCGGTGATCCAGGCCGCGTCCTGGGTGGCGGGTGTGCTCACCCCGCCCGCCGCGCAGGCTTCCAGCAGTATCCCCGCCAGCGCCTGTTCGGTGACCCCGGGAGCGAGTCCGGCCACGGCGGCGGCCAGCCCGTGCTCGGCGATCCGCAGCCCGGCGCGCATGGTCGCGATCTCGGCGTCGGTCTTGATCCGCCGCGCCGCCCGGAAGGCGAGTTCCCCGTCGACGAGTTCGGCGTTCGGGAACGCGGTGGGCAGGAGTTGCGCGAAAGCGGGGGAGAGTGCGTCGGTGCCCACCCGCCGCGCCTGTGCCGCGCCGTCGATATTCCGCAGCACGGCGACGAGATTGCGCGGATCCCAGAGCGTTTCGTACAGGTTCTCGCGTGGGATATCGGCGGGGATCCCCTCGTCCCAGGTGCTGTGCAGATGAACCGCGCCGGTGCTGCGCACGATCAGTGCCACCGGGCCGAACGGCCGCGTACCGGCCACCCACAGCTGGGGTGCGCCGGAGAGATAGCGGGCGTTGGCCTGCCGTCCGGCGATCAGCACATCGAGGTCGTGGGCTCGCATCTGTGCCAGCACGCGCTCGCGGCGCCCCACCCGCAGCGCGCGATCGTCCGGCAGGATCTCAGTCGCCATAGGGGGCATAGGTGTAGTCGGTGAGAGGCATCCAGCCTCCGTCGGTTACCACCACGATCTCCTCACTGCGATAGCCGCCGGTGCCGTCCTCCCACACCACGGGTTCGAGGACCAGCACCATGCCGGGACGGAGTACGAAATTCTCGTCGAACTCGGCGCCGAGATCGGTGCCGATCATCGGCATCTCGGCGGCGCTCACGCCGATACCGTGCGAAATGTAGAAATGGGGCAGCCAGGGCCGGCTCCCGTCGTTGGCCTCGGTGGCCGCGCGGGCGAGTTGCGCCGCGCAGGCGCCGGGCCGGATCTCGGCGAGCACCGCCCGGAGGATGTCGCGCCACCGCCGGAACTGGGCCTGCTGGCGTGGCGTGGGGTCCTGCCCGACTATCCAGGTGCGGCCGAAATCCGAGCAGTAGCCGTTGTAGGTGATGCTGACATCGGTCCACAGCACATCCCCGGTTTTCAGCTCCCGTTCGGTGGTGAGCAGCGGGAGTGCGAGATCGCCGTGGATGGTCCACACCCCCTCGGCCCTGCTGTCGGGCATCACCTGCCAGATGGCGTCGAGCATGGTGGCGGTGGCGCCCAGTTCGAAGGCCCGCCGCACGAAGCCCGCGGACAGGTCGATCTGCCGCCGGCCGGGTGCCAGCGAGGCCTGGACATCGACGATGGCCTCCTCGGTGATGCGGCAGGCCGTGCGGATACAGGAGAGTTCGTCCGGTGTCTTGATCAGCTTGGCGGGGCCGATGACGGTGGCGGCGTCCACCGGTTCGGCGCCCGGGAACAACCGGGTACGCGCGCGCAGCATGGCTCCGGTGAACTCGTCCACCGCGATCGTGGCACCGGGCGGTACCAGACCGGCCAGGGTGCGGGCGAAATCCTCCACGCCCTCGTCGAATTCGAGATACACCGGCGGATGCAGATGATCGGCGGGCAGATCGGATTCGGCGGCCGCGCCCGCGCGGAACGGCAGGAACAGATGCGGCCATTCGTCGTCGGCGGTCACCACCGCGACCGGGCGTTCGACATGGGCCAGACCGGCGTCCCCGAGCGGCCAGCTGGCTCCCGTCGCGTAGACGACATTGTTGTTGAGTAGCAGGACTGCCGCGTCGACCCCCCGTTCGGCCATGGCCGAACGCAGCCGGGCGCCGGTCTCCCGGCGCATCCGCGTGCGGTCCGGAAGGTCGGGTATCGCTGTCGCCGCGGTGGTAGCGGCCGGAAATGCGGTCATCGAATAGGGTCCTTATCGCCGTGGTCCGGATCAGAGACCCAGGAATTCCCTGACATTCCCGCTGACGATCCGCGCGGCGTCCTCCGGGCCCACCGCCTCGACGACCGCGGCCAGGGATTTCTCCGAATAGCCGAAGGTGCTCTCGTTGTGCGGATAGTCCGAAGACCACATCACCCGGTCCACGCCGAGCTGGTCGATCATGGTCAGGCCCAGCGGGTCGACCATGAACGAGGCCCGCATATGGTTGTTCCAGTAGTGGCGCACCTCGTGTTCCACCGGGCGGTTGTACATGTGCTGGTACGAGGCGTTCATGTGTTCGGCGTCCTGGAGCGCCGAGGCGACCCAGTTGATCCCGCCCTCGAACCAGCCGATCCGCAGGCCGGGGTGCCGGTCGATGATTCCGCTGAAGATGTATTTGGAGAACAGTTCCCGGAACGGTGCGACATTGTGCATCATCCCGACCACCACGCTGTTCACTTCGCACGGGGCGGACAGCGGTGATTCGCCGATGTGGTGCGATACCGGTACGCCGGATTCCTCGATGGCGTCCCAAACGCCGATCATCGAGGTGCTGCCGTAGTCGATGACCGCACCGTCGTCGTCCTTGCCCGCCGACAGCGGCAGCAGAAAAGTGCGCAGACCCAGCGATGTCAATTCGGCGAGAGTCCGGCGCGCGCCCCGGGCGTCCCACCAGTTGATCAGCCCGACGCCGTACAACCTACCGCCGGACCGCTCCTGGAGATCGGCGATGTATTCGTTGTAGATCCGGAAGCAGCGTTCACGGACCGCCTTGTCCGGGTAGAACAGCAGGGCCAGCAGTGAATTGGGGAATGCCAGCTCTTTATCGATACCGTCGGCGCGCAGATCCGCCGCGCGGGCCTCGAGATTGGTGCTCCCGGAGCCTTCCAGCGGGTCGTACTGCATCAGGACACGACTGAAATCACCGGGTAGAAAGGATTTTCCCTTGCGCCCGATCTGATAGGCCCCGTCCTCGTACCACACCCGTGGCGCCTTGTCCCGGAGTTCGGCGGGGAAGCGCTCGTAGAAGATATCGTCCGCGAGCGAGATGTGGTTGTCGGCCGAGAACACTTCGGTGCCGGCGGGAAGACCGAGGGTGCCCTCGGCCCGGCCGTGGCGATCCTTCGGCGGGCCGAACCCCTGTGGGGGGTAGAGCTGAGCGCTGCTGGGCGAAGTCGGCATCGTGACCCTCCAATGGATCGTTTGATTCGCGATATGCCGTCGGCGGTCGATCCCGCCGGGTGTCGTCAGGGGTCCATGCTCAACTGCTATGTCTCACCGTGGCGGTGTATCGGTCGAGCGTGTGGCCGGTCTGCGGGTCGAGTGCCCACCGGGGTGAAAACGACGTTATCACAATGCGAGAGTGGCGTTCTACAACTTATCCATGATTTTACTGTTCAGCTGCGGGTGAACCAGTGAGAATGCTATTTTCATCGAGGCTTCGCAGCGGTATCCGAAAGTGGTTGAAACGGCCGGATCCGCGATGCGGCCCGAGCGCTCTCCGGCTGTGTCGACTCATTGCCGAGGCAACTTCTCTGTAACCCTTGTCACAGAACAGAAACCAACCTACTGTGTGTTCACTAGGTTTGTCAGATCGGGGTTTCGGACCATGACAGCTCCTCGTCCTTACGCCTCACTCCTCGCCAAGGGGGAGGATCGCAGACAGCGCATCCTCGCCGTCGCGCAGCGACTCCTCACCCGGAACGGCTGGCGCAGTACCACGCTCGCGCAGATCGCGGGCGAGGCCGGGGTGACTCCGGCGGGGTTGCTTCATCACTTCTCTTCGAAAGAGCAATTGCTCCACGCGGTTCTGGACGCACGCGATGCCCAGGACCTGGAGGATGCGGATATCAGCGGGGATCTCATCGTCGAGATACGCAAAGTGGTGACCCGGATGGAACGCCATCCCGAGCTGGTCGGCACGTTCATCGTTCTGCTGGTGGAGAACCTGACTCCCGAGGCGCCGCTGCACGACCGCATGCTCGATCGGTGGCGTACCGCCGTCGAGCTCGTCACCGGGGCGATCCGCAGCGGCCAGGAAAGCGGCCGGTACCGGCTCGATATCGACCCGCGTATGCGTGCGGTGGAAATCGTGGCCTTCTTGAACGGAATGGAGATCTCATGGCTGCTCGATCGTTCGATCCCGCTGGCCGACGTATTCAACGGTTACACCCAGTCGCTGGCCCGCGACTTGGCGGCGAAGGAGAAGTGATGAGGTACCGGCTCGATGTAGTAGCGGCAACCGTGGCCGACGCGGTGCAGTTCGCCGGCGGGTGGCTGTTCGACCGATCGGTGGCCGGCTGGGAGGTGACGGTGCTGCTGGCCCAGCCCTCCGATATCCGCCCGCTGAAGATTCTCGGTGCCGAGGTACGTGAACTCGACGCCGTGCTGGCCACCGAGATACCCGGCCGGTTGCCGCAGGCGCTCGCCGTGAACGCCGATGTCTGTAACCGGGACGGCCGGGCGCGCAAGGGAGTGCTGCGCGCGCTCGAGGACCGCGGGATCGAGGTCGTTGTCTGGGGGGAGGGGTGGCCCGCCGGTCGGGATCACGGGGTCGACCCGGTGCTGCACCGGCTGAGTTATGCCGCGCGTGCGTTCAAGGCGCAGGCCTTGGTGGCCGCCGGTCTCTCCGCGACGGCGGTGACGCCGAGCGAGATCTTCCGTAGCGGTGCGATGGAATACGCGCCGGTGTGCGCCGATCTGGTCCCCGCGGTCTGATCCGCGGAGGTGGGGGCGGGCCGTCCGCGGATGCGGCGGCCCGGTGAGTCGGGGCGCCGGCGGGTGACCGTCCCGGGCGGTGTCCCGAGTGTGTCGGGGGAGCCGCGAGGCCGCGATATCGTGCGGCGACGGAAATCCTCCGGTCACTTTTCCGTGGTGGCCGCTGTTCTGTGAGTCGTGCGGAATGATTCGTACGCATTCTTGCGAATTCACCCTGCCGATGGGTGGCCGGCGTATTCGAAACGCCGCGTTTCATCATTCTCGGTGGCTGCGGATGGATTGCTCGGACCAGGTATCGAAACGGTCGTCCCTGTTCGCGTGCGGTATGGGGTGGGAGTGGCCGATTGCCCGCTCCGCTCGAAGGTTTGCGGAATCTTCCCGTCAAGTATTGAATTCTCTGAATTGGAATGTCATCCTATTGTAAATAGAGAATATCATTTCCGCCCCGGGAGTGTGGTGACAGGCCGGCCGAGACGGCCCGCCCTCGGATCATCCGCACCCGTCGGCCGATCCCGTTCGCCACGTCGCGGTTCACAGAGAGCCGCCCCGGTCGCGGCGGGCCCGCGCCGCCCGGCCGGTCACGCCGAGCCGTCGATCGTTCGACAGGAGCAATTCGATGCCGAATTCCGCGTTGCCCGGATGGGTTCCGGCCCGCCCGGGGAGCCGCCCGAGCAGACCGGCGGCCGCCTCCGGTGCGATGGGGTCCGGATGACCATCCGCACCCCGTACTGGTCGCAGGCCAAGGACCGGATCGCAGGACCGTTGCAGACAGTGGGCGGACTGTTCGCCATGACCGCCGACGCCATCGGTTTCGCATTCCGCCGGCCCTTCCAGACCCGGGAGTTCCTCGAACAGTCGTGGTTCATCGTCCGCGTCTCACTGGTGCCCACCCTGCTGGTGGCGATCCCGTTCACCGTGCTGGTCAGCTTCACACTGAACATCCTGCTGCGGGAACTCGGTGCCGCCGACCTCTCCGGTGCCGGTGCGGCATTCGGCGCGGTGACACAGGTCGGGCCCATGGTGACCGTACTGATCGTCGCGGGGTCGGGCGCCACCGCCATGTGCGCGGATCTCGGCTCGCGGACCATCCGGGAAGAGATCGCGGCCATGGAGGTGCTGGGCATCGACCCCGTCCAGCGGCTGGTCACCCCGCGCATGCTGGCCTCCGGCCTCGTCGCGTTACTGCTGAACAACCTGGTCTGCATCATCGGCGTGCTCGGCGGTTACGTGTTCTCGGTGTACGTGCAGGATGTCAACCCGGGCGCCTTCGTCGCCGGAATCACCCTGCTCACCGGCATCAACGAGGTGATCATCTCCTCGGTGAAAGCGCTGCTGTTCGGGCTGGTCGCCGGAATCGTCGCCTGTTACCGCGGGCTGATCGTCACCGGCGGCGCCAAGGCGGTGGGCAACGCGGTCAACGAAACCGTGGTCTATGCCTTCATATCGCTTTTCGTCATCAATGTGATGGTCACGGCCATCGGCATCCAGTTGACCACCGGGTGAGCGGAGGTACCCGATGACGGCCGCCGAAGTACTGACCGCACGCTATCCGATACTGGTCCGCCGGCTGCGTAAGCCGGTGGACGTCCTGGGGCGCGTGGGTGATCACGCCATCTTCTCTGTGAAGGCCCTGGTCTTCGCGCCGCGGGCGGCCTGGCGCTACAAACGGGAAACCATCCGGCTGCTCGCGGAGATCAGTATGGGCGCGGGGACACTGGCCGCGTTCGGGGGCACCGTGGTGATCGTCGGTTTCCTCACCCTGGCCACCGGCGGCACGCTCGCGGTGCAGGGCTACAGCTCGCTCGGTGATATCGGAATAGAGGCGCTCACCGGTTTCCTGTCCGCGTTCATCAACGTCCGTATCTCGGCGCCGGTCGTCGCGGGTATCGGCCTGGCGGCCACCTTCGGCGCCGGCGTCACCGCGCAGCTGGGCGCCATGCGCATCAACGAAGAGATCGATGCGCTGGAATCGATTGCGATAGAGCCCATCTCCTACCTGGTCGGCACCCGGATCGTCGCCGGGATGATCGCGATCACGCCGCTGTACGCGATCGCGGTGATCGCCTCCTTTCTCGCCAGCCGGTTCACCACGGTGGTCATCCTGGGCCAGTCCTCCGGCCTCTACGACCACTACTTCGCCACGTTCCTCAACCCCATCGACCTGATCTGGTCGTTCCTCCAGGCGATCCTCATGGCGCTCACGATCCTGCTCATCCACACCTATTTCGGTTTCTTCGCCGCCGGCGGGCCGTCAGGAGTGGGCACGGCGGTGGGCAACGCCGTACGGACCTCGCTGATCGCGGTGGTCACGGTGACACTGCTGGTCTCGCTGGCCGTGTACGGGTCCAACGGAAACTTCGAGCTGTCGGGGTAGGGAT
This sequence comes from Nocardia sp. X0981, assembly GCF_977089955.1. NCBI lineage: Bacteria > Bacillati > Actinomycetota > Actinomycetes > Mycobacteriales > Nocardiaceae > Nocardia > Nocardia sp. X0981. Next base: position 3,722,663 of record NZ_OZ372435.1, read on the forward strand.
GGCACTGGTGGGAAACGAAACGACAACGGGTTCCGGCCCGGCGGTGCCGCCGGTCGTGGAACGGCGGCCGGGAAACGGTCCGCGGCGCCTGCGCGACCGGTTGCGTCCGCCGGCGGCCGCCGGACGTCCCGCGGCCGGGCTGGCGGCCATCGCCGCCGGTACGGCCGTCCTGCTGCTCGCCGTAACCCTTTTCCAGGGCGGTTTCGCCGATACGGTCGCGATCACCGTGCACGCGCCCCGGGCCGGTCTGGTGATGTACCCCGACGCCGAGGTGAAGTTGCGCGGAGTGCGGGTGGGCGCGGTGGAAGCCATCGATGAACGCGCCGACGGTACGGCCGAGATCCACCTGGCGATCGATCGTGCCGAGCTCGAACGCATTCCCGCGGACGTCACCGTCGATATCGCCTCCACCACAGTGTTCGGGGCCAAATACATTCAGTTGGTACCGCCCGCGCACCCCTCGGCCGGTCATCTCGTACCCGGACAGGTATTCGCCGCCGAGAGCGTGACCGTCGAGATCAATACGGTGTTCGAACAGCTCACCCAGGTCCTGGGGCGGATTCAGCCGGAGAAACTGAACGAGACCCTCGGCGCGCTCGCCACGGCGATGCGCGGCCGCGGTGACCGGGTGGGGCAGATGATGGTCGATCTGGAAGCGTTCCTGGCGAAGCTGGAACCCGCGCTCCCGGCGCTGCGCGCCGATCTGGCCATGGCACCCCAGGTGGTGCACACCTACGCCGATGTGGCGCCCGATCTGCTGACCATCGCCGGCGACACCACCCGGCTCGGCCGGACCTTGGTCGAAGAGCAACAACAACTCGATGTACTGCTGATGAGCCTGATCGGGCTCGCCGATACGGGTAACCGGGTGATCGGGGAGAACGCGCCGGGACTCACCGACGCCCTGGACGTGCTCGTGCCGACCACCGATCTCACCCATCGCTATCACCGGGCGCTGACCTGCGCGCTGGACGGTCTCGGCTACCTGGCCTCGGTGAAACCGGTGCAGGTTCCGGGTATCGGTCTGTCGGCGAACTTCCTGTGGGGTGTCGAACCGTACCGGTACCCGGACCATCTGCCGAAGGTCGCGGCCTCCGGCGGGCCGCAGTGCTCGATGCTGCCGGTGGGCTATGAGGATTTCCCGCCCTATGTGGTCACCGATATCGGCGCCAACCCGCACGCCGGTCCACACCGACCCGGGGTGACGCTGAATACCGTATCGCTGGCCGAAGCGCTGTTCGGTCCGGCCGCGGCCGGGAAGGGAGCGCCGTGATGGGCAACCGCAATACTCCGCTGCTGAAGTTCGGGGTGTTCGCCGCGATCATGATCGTGCTGTCCGCCTGCCTCATCATCGTTTTCGGGGAGTACCGCAGTGGTTCCACCACCGAGTACTCCGCGGTGTTCACCGACTCCTCCGGTCTGCGCGCCGGGGATACGGTGCGGGTCGCGGGGGTGGTGGTGGGGTCGGTGCGCGGCGTCTCGCTCCAGGACGACCACACGGTGCGGGTGCAGTTCGACGCCGATCGGAGGCTGGCGCTCACCACCGGCACCGAGATCGCGGTCCGGTACCTGAATCTCGTCGGTGACCGCTACCTCGAGATCACCGATCGCCCCGGGAACACGCTGCCCCCCGGCGGACAGCTCCCGGTGGAGAACACCACCGGCGCACTCGATCTGGACCTGCTGCTCGGCGGGCTGAAACCCGTGATCCAGGGGCTCAACGCCCGTGACGTGAACGCGCTGACCTGGTCGCTGCTGGAAATCGTGCAGGGCAAGGAAGGTACCGTGCACTCCATCCTCGGCCGTACCGCGTCGTTCGCCGCGGCCCTCGCCGACAACAACGACACCGTCGAACAGCTCATCGACAACCTGAACACCGTGATGAACACCCTGGCCGCCGAGGGCGGTCGATTCTCCGGCCTGATCGACCGGCTCCAGCAGTTGATCAGCGAACTCACCGCCGAACGTGATCCGATCGCCGCGGCGATCGATTCGCTGGAGGCGGGAACCGCGACGGTCGCCGATCTCCTGGTCCAGGGGCGCGCGCCGTTGGCCGGCGCCATCGACCAGGTCAACCAGCTGGCCGCCGATATCGACGGTGACAAGGCCACCCTCGACAGCGCCCTGCAGAAGGCCCCGGAGAACTTCCGCAAACTGGTGCGCACCGGGGCCTACGGCAATTTCATCCAGTACTACCTGTGCGATTTGACGATCCGGGTCAACGACCTGTCCGGGGAGGTCGTGGAGATCCCGGCCGCCGTACAGACCGACGGAAGGTGTGCTCCCTGAGATGTTTCGATACCGCGGAAAACATCTGCTGCGGCACGGTCTGGTCGGGATCGTGCTCATCCTCTGTGTCATCTCGCTGGGCCTGCAGTCACAGCAGGTGATCGCCTGGGGCACCACGGTGCGCTATCAGGCGGTGTTCCGGGAAGCCGGCGGGCTGGAGACCGGGGACGAGGTCATCGTCTCCGGCGTGAAGGTCGGCACGGTGACGGAGGTGGAGTTGCGGCGCGGTGCGGCACTGGTGCGGTTCACCGTGGACGATTCGATCGAACTCGGCGCCGACAGCACCGCCCAGATCAAGACGGGATCGCTACTGGGCAAACGGATCATGACCGTGGTCTCGCACGGTGACCGGCCGCTGCGCCCGCTGGAGACCATTCCGGTCGAACGCACCTCCTCGCCGTATTCGCTCACCGATGCCCTGGGCGATCTCACCACCACCGCTGGGGGGATGGATACGGAGGCGTTGAACAACTCGCTGGATATGCTGGCCGCGACGCTCGATACCATCGCTCCGCAGCTGGGCCCGGCTTTCGATGGGCTCTCCGAACTGTCGAAATCCATCAACAGCCGTAATACCGCGCTGAGCGATCTGCTCACCGCGTCCCGCGAGGTCACCGGAATACTCGCCGATCGCAGCCGACAGCTCGACACCATGCTGCTCGACGCCAATACCTTGATCGGGGTTCTCGACGAGCGACGGCAGGCGATCGCCACCCTGCTCGCCAACACCGCCGTGGTCGCCGATCAACTCACCCGGCTCGTGGCGGACAACCAGGCCGAACTGGGCCCCGCCCTGGATCGGCTGAACTCGGTGGCCGAAGTACTGCAACGCAACCGGGACAATATCGCCGCGGCGATTCCGGGGCTGGCGAAGGCCTCGCTCACCCAGGGCGAGGCGGTATCGGGCGGACCGTTCTACAACGCCTACGTCGCCAACCTCATTCCGGCCCAATGGATCCGGCCCTTCGTCGACGCCGCGTTCGGCGGTTCGGTTCCGCAACCACCCGCACCGCAGCCGGGGGCGCCACGATGAACCGGACCCTCGTCCTGCGGCTCGCGGCGGGCGCGCTCACGGTGGCGGTGCTGGCCGCCGCCTTCGGCGTCGCGCAGCGCACGCTGTTCGCACCCACCACCGTGCGAGCGATCTTCGCCACCGCCACCGCCATCTATCCCGGCGACGATGTCCGGGTGTCCGGCGTGAAGGTCGGCACCATCGCCGCTGTCGAACCCCGCGGTACCGCGGTGGAAATGACGCTGCGCGTGGACCGCGGCGTGGCGATACCCGCCGACGCCGGGGCGGTTATCGTCGCGCAGAGCCTGGTGGACTCCCGTTACGTCCAGCTCACTCCCGCCTATCGCGGCACGGGCGAGACCATGGCCGACGGCGCGGTGATCCCGTTGGAGCGCACCGCGATACCGGTCGAATGGGACGAGATCAAAACCCAGCTCACGCGATTGGCCACCGAACTGGGACCGGACGCCGGCCGGGCCACCGGTCCGGCCGGCCGGTTCATCGACAGCGCCGCCGATGCCCTGGCCGGTAACGGCGACAAACTGCGCCGGGTGCTGGCGCAGTTGTCCGGAGTGGGGCGGATCCTGGCGAACGGCAGCGGTGATATCGCGGATACGATCGCGAACCTCCAGGTCTTCGTCACCGCGCTGCGCGACAGCAATGTGCAGATCGTGCAGTTCCAGAACCGGCTGGCCACCCTCGCCGGCGTGCTGTCCGCCAGCCGCTCCGATCTCGACGCCGCTCTGGCGAACCTGTCCGTCGCGGTCGGTGAGGTGCAGCGATTCGTCGCCGAGAATCGGGACCGGGCGGTGGAGCAGGTGGGCAGGCTCGCCGATGTCACCCAGAATCTGGTCGACAACCGCGGGGAACTCGAGGAGCTGTTGCACGTCTTCCCGACCAGCCTGGCCAACTTCTACAACATCTACAACCCCGACACCGGAACCGAAGCCGGGGTTTTCGTGCTGAACAACTTCTCGAACCCCATCGAATTCGTCTGCGGTGGTATCGCCAGCGTGGAGAACCTCGGTGCCGCGGAGGCGGCCCGGAAATGTCGCGACTACCTGGGACCGGTGCTCGGCCTGATGAACTTCAACTACCTGCCCGTGCCGGTGAACCCCGCGCTGGGCGCCTCGCCGCGCCCGGAGAACATCATCTACAGCGAACCGCATCTCGTGCCGCAGGTGGTGGACCCGGCAGCCGCACCGCAGCCCCCGGCCCCCTCGCTCGCGGATATCCTGTTCCCCGGGGGACGGTGATCACATGCCGATACCTGGTGGCCGGACGAGATGGCACCGGAGGGTGCTCAGCTGTGCGTGTGTCCTGCTGACCGCCACCGGCTGCGCCTGGGACGGGGTCAACTCGTTACCGCTGCCGGGCGCGGCGGGTCGCGGCGGCGATGCCACCGTGCTGTATGTGGAGATGGCCGATATCGGGACGCTGACCCCGAATTCCCCGGTGCTCATCGACGATGTGGTGGTCGGCAGTATCGGCGAGATCCGGGTGGAGAACTGGCACGCGCTGGTGGAGGTGTCCATCGAGCCGGGGGAGGTGGTACCCGCCAACGCGCAGGCCCGGGTCGGGCAGACCAGCCTGCTGGGCTCGATGCATCTGGCTCTGAATCCGCCGCCGGGACAGCGGCCGCGGGGCCGGCTGGAGCCGGGAGCGCGGATCGGACTCGACGATACGGCCACCTACCCCTCGACCGAACAGACCTTGGCCTCGCTGTCGGTTGTGGTCAACGGCGGTGGGCTGGGGCAGGTGGGCGATATCGTCGGGAGTCTCGGCGCGGCCTTGCAGGGCCGCGAAACCGTGATCCGCGCCCTGCTGGACCGGCTGGACGTTTTCCTCGGCACCCTCGACGCTCAGCGCGCCGATATCGTCGCCGCTCTCGACGGCCTCGCGCGGCTGGGCGGCGTTTTCGCCGCCCAGCGCGATGTACTCACCGAGGCATTGCGCGAGATCCCGCCGGCGCTCGACGTGCTCATCGCCGAACGGCCCGATCTCGTCACCGCGCTGGACCGGTTGCGCACCTTCAGCGATACCACCGGTGGTGTCCTGAACACCGTGCGCGACGATCTGCTCGCCAATCTGCGCAATCTCGAACCCACCCTGCGCGCGCTGGCGGCGGTGGGGCCGGACCTCAATTCGGCGATCCAGTTCGCGACCGTGTTCCCGTACGGCCAGTACCTGGTCGACAACGGGGTACGCGGCGACTACATCAATCTGTTCGCCACCGTGGACCTCACGATCCCGCGTCTGCGCCGGGAACTGCTGCTGGGCACACCGTGGGGTGATCCGACCGCGGTCATCCAGGCAGCCGTCGGCGATCCGGGTTATGCGGAGCAGACCAGGAACCCGCTGGGCTTCGGGGTGGTTCCGCCCCCCGCGGCCCCGCCCGCGCCCGCCCCGGCGGAGGCCCCCGCGCCCGCTCCGGCCCAGGCCCCCGCTCCGGCGCCGAATCCGGTGTTTCCGCTACCCCAGATCCAGCTACCCCGGATACCTCTGCCTCCCGGGATAGGAGGCGGCTGATGCTGCTGTCCCGTTTCGTCCGTGCCCAGCTGGTCGTCTTCGGCATCCTGTCGGTGATCGGCCTGGGCGTGATGTCGGTGGTGTACATGAAACTCCCGGTCCTGGCCGGTATCGGCACCATCGGGGTCACCGTCGAGCTCCCGGAGGCCGGCGGACTCTACCGGTTCGCCAATGTGACCTACCGCGGGGTGCGGGTGGGGAAGGTGACCGGCGTCGAACTCGGCGGCGATGGGGTGCGGGCCACGCTGGCGATCGATGGTTCGTATCGGATCCCCACCGATCTGCTCGCGGAAGTCCGCAGTGTTTCGGCGGTCGGCGAGCAATACGTGGATCTGCTGCCGCGTACCGATTCCCCGCCCTATCTCTACGACGGCGCGACCGTCGAACGCCGCGATACCGCGGTACCACAGCCGGTGGGCCCGATGCTCGACCGGCTCAGCGCCCTGGTGGGCACCATCCCTCGGGACGATCTGCGCCGGCTGCTGGACGAGATGTTCGCCGGCGTCAACGGCGCGAGCGACGATCTGGAATCGCTGCTCACCTCCGCGGAGAAACTGACCGCGGAGATGAATGGGGTAGGCGAACAGACCCGCACCCTGGTGCAGGACAGCGTTGCGCTGCTGGATTCGCAGGTGCGGTCCGCGGACGCCATTCGTATCTGGACCCGGGCCACCGCGGACGTTACCGGTCAGTTGGTGGCCGATGATCCGCACATCCGGAATCTGCTGCGTTCCGGGCCCGGTTTCTCCGACGAGGTGGCGCGGCTGCTGGATTCGCTGCACCTCACCCTTCCGGTGCTGCTGTCGAACCTCACCTCGGTGGGTCAGCTCGCGGTCACCTACAACGCGGGCCTGGAACAACTGCTGGTACTGCTGCCGCCGGCGGTATCGCTGGTCCAGGCGGTACAGCCCACGAAGAACGCTTCCGGGTTGGGTATCGGCGACTTCCGGATCAGCGGTGTCTCCGATCCGCCCGCCTGTACGGTCGGCTTCCTGCCACCCTCGCAGTGGCGTTCACCGCAGGACGTGACGACCATCGATACCCCTGACAATCTGTACTGCAAACTGCCACAGGACCATTCCGTGGCGGTACGCGGTGCGCGCAATATCCCTTGCGCGAACAACCCCGCCAAGCGGGCACCCACGGCCGCGATCTGCAACAGCGACCAGGAATACGTTCCGGTGGCACCGGAACAGCCGGTGCTCGGCCCGTATCCCCGTGATCCCGAACTGGAAGGCCAGGGTGTGCCGCCGGATTCGCGTTTCGCGCCACCGCCCGGTAACGCGCCCGCCGCGGACATCCCGGCTCCGGCACCGGCGGTCGGGTTCGCGCGGTACGACCCGGACACGGGGGAGTACCTGGCGCCGGACGGGCGGCTCTACCGCCAGACCGATCTGGTGGCGGACAGTCACCGGAGCTGGGAGGAGATGCTTCCGCGCTGAAGAACGAGGGTGGGCGGTGGTTTCCGCGGCCGCCACCCGGAGGATCGGCGCCCGGCCGGGCCGGATCGGTGTGGACCCGGACATCGGATGGGGCCCGCGTGCTAACTCCGGGGCAGGCCGAGGACGCGCTGGGCGATGATATTGCGCTGGATCTCGGAGGTCCCGCCCGCGATCGTGCCGGAGAAACTGCGCAGATAGCGTTCGAACCAGCTCGGCGCGTGGTCCTCCAGGTTCAGCAGGTTGTGCCGGGAGGTGACCGCGGGGTGGATCAGCCCGTCGGCGCCGGCGGCGTCGAGGGCGGCTTCCAGGCCCCGCTGCACGCTCTCCGAGCCCAGTAGCTTCAGAACCGACAGCGCCGCCACATCGGTTTCGCCGCGGGCCTCTCTGGCCAGTGCCGTGGAGCCCAGTAGTTCCAGGGCCTGCAGATCCATCACCGCGGTGGCGAAACGGTCGGTATCCAGTTCGGTACGCGGGAGGAAATCCTGCACCAGCATCCGCAGGCGCTGGGCGAAACTCATCCAGAGCAGGGTGCGTTCGTGGCCGAGGGAGCCGGTGGCCACCGTCCAGCCCTGATTCGGCGCGCCGACCAGGTTCTCCACGGGCACCCGGGCGCCGTCGAAGAACACTTCGTTGAAATCCAGATCGTCACCGGCGCACGCGGAGGCGAACGGCCGTCGCCGCACTCCGAGCGTATCGGTGGGGATCAACAGCACCGAGATACCTCGGTGTTTGGGTGCGTGCGGATCGGTGCGGACGAAGGTCAGGAGGACATCGGAGTCGTGCGCGCCCGAGGTCCACACTTTCTGACCGGTGACCACGTAATGGTCACCGTCGCGCACCGCGCGGGTGCGTAACCCCGCCAGATCCGATCCGGCGCCGGGCTCGCTCATCCCGAGCGCCGCGGGCATCTCGCCGCGCAGGATCGGCACCGCCCACTTCCGTTGCTGCTCGGGCGTTCCGAATGTGATGAGGGAGGCGGCGATGATGCCCTGGCCCTGCGGGTTGCAGCTTTCGTAGATCCGGCGCGCCGCCAGTTCCGCACGGTGTACGTACTGTTGCAGTACGGTCGCGTTGCGCCCGCCGAACTCGGGCGGATAGCCCGGCACCAGCCAGCCGTGGTCGAACTGCAGGCTCTGCCATCGCCGTGCCCATTCCGGGACGTGGGAGCTCGAGCGGGGCCGTTCACCCGCGATCGCCTCGGGCGGCAGATGCTCGTCGAGGAACGCGATGAACTCGGCGCGGAACTGCTCCACGTCCTCGTCGAAAGTCAACTGCACGGTGTACCTCCTCTGGCTATATATGAGAATATCATTCTCCTAATGGGATATCCTAGTTTTCATAGGCGGTGCGGCCAGGGTGGACGGTGGGTTCATCCGGGTGCTCGCCACGGTGACGGGAGGTACGGCCATGCGGAGTGCCGGCGGCGGGCCGACCCTGCGGCAGCGCATCGACGCGCGGTCGGTGCGCACCACCGAACTTTTCGGCAGTACCCAGGTGCGGCGCTTCCTGGATGCGGCGCGCTCGCTGATCACCGAGCGGGGCAGCACCGATTTCACCATGCACGAGGTGGTCGCCCGGGCGGGGCAGTCACTGCGCAGTTTCTATCTGCTCTTCGACGGTAAGCACGAGTTGTTGCTGGCGCTCTACGAGGAGGCGATCGCCGGGATCGCCGACCGGATCCGCGAGGCCACGGCCAACGACGACGATCCACTGGACAGGCTGCGCATCGCCGTCGAGCTGCTGTTCGAGTTCTGCCGGCCCGATCCCGGCGCCCATCGTCCGCTGTTCACCGAATTCGCACCCCGGCTGCTCGTATCCGAACCGATCGAGATCCAGGTGGCGCACGCGGCGCTGTTCGACCTGCTGGCCGATCTCATGCGGGAGGCCGGCGCGGCGGGCCGGCTGCGGTCCCGGACCCGGCCACGCCGGTTGGCCGCCATGACATTGCACACCGTGATGTTCGTGGCGCAGGGGGCGCGACCCGAGGACGGCGCGCATCCGATCACCGCGGCCGAGGTGTGGCGGCTCTGCGCGTTCGGTGCGGTCGGGAAGGCCGGGGGTGTGGGGCTCGGCGGGTGAACCGGAACCGAGGACCGATCGGCCGCTCGATGCAGGGGGGTGACATCCAGCGGATATGATATTCTCTATTTTCGAGAATATGAATATCATCCGCCGGGTGCCGACTCGCGGTGCTCGGCGTTCAGGAAGTAGTCGCATGAGTATTTCGCTACTGCTGGATATGGCGGCCTCCTGCGCGCCCGATCGGGTGGTCGTCGTATCCGGTGACGTGCGGTGGACCGGTGCGGAACTGGACGCGCTGGCGCACGGGGGCGCGGGCGCCATCGCCGCCTCCGGCGCGCGCAGTGTGGCCTATGTGGGCACCGGCGGCGCGCTGCTGCCGCTGCTCGTCTTCGCTTCCGCGCGGGCCGGGGTGCCCTTCACTCCGCTGAACTACCGGCTCGGCGGCGATAAGCTCGCCGAGCTGGTGCGGCGACTCGATACGCCCCTCGTCGTCCATGACGACGCGTACACCGAGGCGGTGAAGGGTGACGCGGAGCTGCTGTGGGATTCGGAGCTGTTCCTGGAGCGCGCGCGTACCACCGCACCCGCCGGGGCGGAACCGGACCCCGAATCGGCGGCCGTCGTCCTGTTCACCTCCGGGACCACATCGCAGCCGAAAGCGGTGGAGCTCTCCCACAACAACCTGGTCGGCTATATCACCGGCACGGTGGAGTTCGCCTCGGCGGCCGACGACGATATCGCCCTGATCTGTGTACCGCCGTATCACGTCGCCGGTATCGGCGCGGCACTGTCGAACCTCTACGCCGGGCGGAAAATGGTTTATCTGCGCCATTTCGATCCGCGCGAGTGGATCCGGCTGGTCGATACCGAGCGGGTCACCACGGCGACCGTGGTGCCCACCATGCTGGACCGGATCGTCACCGGCCTGCGGGCCACCGGCTCGCGCCTGCCCACCTTGCGCATCCTGGCCTACGGTGGTTCCAAGGTGGCGTTGCCGCTGGTGCGTACCGCGCTGGAACTGCTGCCCCACGTCGGCTTCGTCAACGCCTACGGTCTCACCGAGACCAGTTCCACCGTCGCGGTCCTCGGCCCCGACGACCACCGGGCCGCACTGGCCTCCGCGGACGAGAAGATCGCCCGCAGGCTCGCTTCGGTGGGGCAGCCGGTACCGGGCATCGAGGTGCAGATCCGCGACGACAGCGGTGCCGTCGTGCCCGCCGGGATCACCGGAGAACTGTTCGTCCGCGGGGCCCAGGTGTCCGGCCGCTACACCGGGATCGGCTCGGTGCTCGACGCCGAGGGCTGGTTTCCCACCCGGGACCGCGCGGTGCTCGACGCCGACGGCTATCTGTTCATCCACGGACGCAGCGACGACACCATCATTCGCGGAGGAGAGAACATCGCACCCGCGGAGATCGAGGACGTGCTGGTGGAACACCCCGCCGTGCGCGATATCGCGGTGGTCGGCGTGGCGGACGCCGAATGGGGGCAGATCATCGTGGCGGTCGTGGTGCCCGCCGATCCCCCGCACACCCCGGACCCCGAGGAGCTCCGCGCCTGGGTGCGCTCGCGGCTACGGGGCTCACGTACCCCCGACCGGGTGGTGTTCCGGGCGGAACTGCCCGCTACCCCCACCGGGAAGATCTTGCGTCGCGAACTCGTCGCCGAACTGACCGGAACCGCCGGTGCCCGATCACACGGCCGCTGAAAGGAAGAACGCTCATGGTCACAACCGGTACCCGGCTACGCAGCCAGGTGTGTACCACCGAGGTCATCGTGGTGCGCACGGCCGGAAGCCTCGACGATCTGCGGGCGGGAGGAGTGCCGATGGTCCCTCTCGAAGGTGCCGCGCCGGCCCCGGCCGGCAGTCCGCGAGAAGGGTTCGCCGACGGCAATCTGATCGGTAAACGCTATATCGACGACAGCGGCGCCGAGGTTCTCGTGACCAAGGCCGGCGCCGGCACGCTGAGCGTGGGAACCACCCCGTTGTCCATCAAGGAAGCCAAACCGTTGCCCGCGAGCGACTAGACGAGTGATCGAGGTGGGAGAGATGTCCCGGACCACCACGGACCCGCTGATCCTGGCGGCCGAGCAGGCCGATGCCGAAGCGGCGGCCGCGGAGGCGGAGGCCGTCGCCGCGCAGGCCTCGGCCACAGCGGCCCGGGCCCGGGCGCGGGCCGCGCGGTTGCGCCGCGCGGCCGCCGGACCGGGAAGTGCCCCGGAAACGGAAACGGTGGCCACCGATCCGGCGGGGGCGGCCGCGCCGGTAAGCGACCATACCGCTGCCGCCGCGCCGACCGGGACAACCGCTGCTGCCGCCGCGCCGACCGGGACAACCGCTGCTGCCGCCGCGCCGACCGGGACAACCGCCGGTGGCGGCGATACCGGGGTAACCGAGGCCGGGGACACCGAGGTGGAGGCCGCGGATACCGGAGCAGGAGGGACCGTGAGCGCCGGACCGCGGTCCGCCGGGGCCGCCGGCGCGGAGGTACGGGCAGCCGGAACCGTCGAGGCCGAACCGGCCGACACGGCGCCGGACCCGGGAGCGCACGCCGAACCCGCCCCGAAAGGTACGGTGCGCGGCCGCTTCGCGAAACGGCTCCCGCGGGTGCCGGTCCGCGCGCTACCGCGCCCCTCGGGCCGGGTGCTCGGGCGGATCGCGGCGGCTGTGGTGATCGTCGTATCGCTCGGTGCCGGCGGTTTCACGGTGTGGAACCACTACCGGCTCACCGCCGAGCAGGCGCGTGCGGACGAGTACCTCGAGGCCGCGCGGGCGGGGGTCATCGCGCTCACCAGTCTGGACTCCACTCGGGCGGCCGATGATGTGCGCCGGGTGCTGGACCATTCCACCGGTGCCTTCCGAACCGATTTCCAGTCCCGTTCCGAGGATTTCACCAAGGTGGTGGCACAGTCCCGGGTCGCTACCCGGGGCGAGATCACCGCCGCCGCCGTCGAATCGATGACCGAGGAGTCGGCGGTCGTCCTGGTTTCGGCGGTTTCGAAGGTCACCAATTCCGCGGGGGCGCAGGAGGAGCCGCGGGTGTGGCGGTTGAGTGTCACGGTCACCCGGGACGGCTCCGCGGTGAAGATGTCGAAGGTGGAGTTCGTACCATGAGAATGCCCGGTTTCCCCCGTACCGTCCGCCGGCCCGGCGAACCGGTCCTCCTCGTGCTGTCGGCCGTGGTGGCGGTGGCCCTGGCCGCCCTGCTGGTCTTCCATTGTCGCCCGGACGCCCCCGGGGATGCGGTGCGCAACGAGGTGCTCACAGCGGCGACGGAGGGCACCGTCGCCCTGCTGTCCTATTCGCCGGATTCACTGGACCGCGATTTCGCCGCCGCGAAAGCACGGATGACCGGCGATTTCCTCACCTATTACACCCAGTTCACCGGGAAGGTCATCGCTCCGGCCGCCACGGAGAAGTCGGTGCGGACCTCGGCGACGATCGCGCGTTCGGCGGTGGCCGAACTGTACGAGGATTCCGCGGTCGCGCTGTTGTTCGTCAACCAGACCACCACCAGCGCCGAGAAACCGGAACCCGCGCTGGCCGCGAGCAGTGTGCGGGTGACTCTGTCGAAGGTGGACGGTTCCTGGCTGATCTCCTCGTTCGATCCCGTCTGAGCGCCGCCGGAGGCGGGCGGGTGGACCGGCGCGGACGACCGGCGTGCAAAATGGGATGTATGCCGCAAACGAGTCCTGTGACCGCATGGAAGGCCCTCCGTGAGGGTAACGATCGTTTTGTCGAGGGTGCCCTGCAACATCCCAACCAGGGCGTGGCCCTGCGCGCCGAACTCGCCGCGGGCCAGCATCCCGCCGCGATCGTCTTCGGTTGCGGCGATTCCCGGGTGGCCGCGGAGATCATCTTCGATCAGGGGCTCGGCGATATGTTCGTGGTCCGCACCGCGGGGCATGTCATCGACAGTTCGGTCCTCGGGTCGATCGAATACGGGGTGGAGATCCTGCACGTGCCGCTGATCGTGATCCTCGGACACGATAGTTGCGGTGCCGTCCGCGCGACGATCGACGCGCTCGATGACGGCGCGGTTCCCGGGGGGTTCATTCGCAGCGTCGTCGAACGCGTCGCGCCCTCGATTCTGCTGGGCCGCCGGGAAGGGCTGTCCTCGGTCGACGAGTTGGAGGCCCGCCACGTCGAGGAGACCGCGCAGCAGCTGGTCGAGCGGTCGGCCGTGGTCGCGGAACGTATCGAGGCCGGTGAACTGGCGATCGCCTGTGTCACCTACGAGTTGGCCGAGGGCCGCGCCCGGCTGAACCGGGCGATCGGCGATATCGGCCAACTCGAATAACGGGCTCCGGCGCCGAAGGGGGCCGGCCGCGGCTATGTGTCCGGCATGCTCGGCGATTCCACTGTTTCCGCGTGGGGAGTGGCGCCGGGCCCGGTGGTTTCGGGCAGCCTGGTGATCGCGTGTACGGGGCAGTCCAGGAGCGCCCGGGTCACGGCGTCCCGGTCGGCCGGGGCGATCACCGGATCACCGGCGAGCGAGGCGTAACCCCAGTCGTCGAGTGGGAAGTGTTCGGGTGCGTGTGCGGCGCAGATGCCGAACCCGGCGCAGAGCGTGCGGTCCAGTTTGATCTTCACAGCAGCGCCTCCGTCTCCACCCGGTAGGGGGCCCGGCCGGGCGCGGGTCCGGCCGCGCATTCCGGGCAGGGCTTCCCGAGGTGGGCCGCCACCTCCCGTGGGAAGCGGTCCAGCAGACCGGCCGCGGTATCGCAGGCGGCGTCGAGGGTTCCGCAGGCCCCGCGTCCGCGCAGCACCGTCGACCAGCGGCGGACTCGGCGCAGGTCGTCCGCGCCGGCGCGGCCCTCGGCGAGTGCGGTGACGGCCGCGGCCATGGCGGCCGTTCCGTTGAAACACGATCCGCACTGCCCCGCGTTCTCCCGGTCGAAATAGTTCAGCACCGCCGCGGCCACGGCCACCGGGCATTCGGTCGTGAGCAGCGCGATCGCCCCGCAGCCCAGGCCGGCTCCTGCCTGCCGCAGGGATTCGTGGTCGAGGGTCAGCTCGAGAACCCCGCGGCCGAGTAAACCGGTGAAATATCCGCCGATCAGTGCCCCGCGCAGTTCCGTCTCCGCTGTGCCGTGCAGGGCGAGCAGGTCCGCGAAGGGCAGGCCGTGCGGGAGCTCGTAGAGAACGGGTGGACGCCCCGCGGCGGTGACCGTGGCCAGGAAGGTCCCGGGGGAGAGCGGAGTGCCGGTGGCACGGAAGGCGTCTGTACCCCAGCGGTCCAGGAAAGGGAGATTGGCCAGAGTCTCCACATTGCTCACCAGCGTGGGCAGACCGGCCACCCCCGCTTCGAAGGGGCGCGGTGGTTTGTCGGTGGGTACGGCCGGGCCGCCGTTGATCGCCCGGACCGCCGCCGTCTCCTCCCCGGCGACGTATCCGGCGGCGACCCGCACCACCGTGACTTCCGGCCCGCCGGGCAGCGCACCGCCGAGTTCGGCCAGGGCCGCTTCGGCGCTGCGGGCCGATTCCGGGTCCGAGACGTAGACGTAGCCGCGCCGGGCCCCCACCAGCGCCGCCGCCAGTCGCATACCGTCGAGCACCAGGTGGGGCCGGTTCCGCAGCAGCCAGCGATCCTTGAACGAGGCGGGTTCGCCCTCCTCGCCGTTGGCCACGACCACCGTTTCCGTCCACCCGGCCGGTGCGCCGGCCCCCGCCCGGCCACCGGCCCGGACACCGCGCACCTTCACGGCGAACGGGAAGGCGGCCCCGCCCCGCCCACGTAATCCGCTGTGTTCGACCGCCTCCGTGAGGGCCTGTACCGGCCCCAGGGCGCGGTAGCCGCCGCTCGCACGGTATTCGTCGGCGCTCTCCACTCCGCCGCCCGTCCGGAGCAGGCGCGGCTCGGTGCCGGGATACGGGACCACGGTGAGCCCCCCGGCCGAGGAGAAGGTGTGCTGCATCGTCCCTCCTGAGTGGGCGCGGCGCCGGGCCGCGCGTATTAGGCTCTTACACATGCGAACTGCGGTGTTGCGGGTGAACATCGACCCGGCCGGTGAACTCACCGCCGATTCGCTGACGCGGGGTACGGCGGCCCTGACCGCCGGACTCGCCGACACCGGGGGCCGCGTGCTGGAGAAGGATCTCGCCGCGCTGCCACCCTCCCAGCGCGAGATCCAGGTGCTGCTGGAGACCGCCGACGCCACGGCCGATACGGAGCGTCTGGTCGCGCTCTGCGCGCTGGCGTTCGGTACCGAGCCGCTGCCCGGGGTGGTCACGTATATCAGCCGCGGTACCGACGCGGACGCCCACGGCGTACTCGCCGGCTTCGGCCTCACCGGGGAGATCGTCCGGTCGCCGGACCCCGAAGGCTACGACATCCTGTGGGTCCACCTGCGCGAATCCGATCTCGAGCGCGTTCCGGAGAGCCGGATACACACCGCCCTGGAAGCCGCCACCAACTGCGAGGTCCGTATCCATACGGTGTGATCCCGTGCCCGCAGCCGTCATCACCGGTCCAGGAATTCCAGGATTCCCGGCGCGGCCAGCACCCAGGTGTCGAACATGTTGTACCGCCGCACCCGGCCGTGGGCGCGATCGGCCATGGCCCGCTCCCAGGCGTCCTCCGGCCACGGCGGGTCGATCAGCGTGGACCCCTCGATCAGGCAGCTCACCTCGAGCGACGTGCGTTTGGGATGATCGAGATCCTTGGCTCCGCCGCGAATGACGAGGGTGGGTATCCGGATGCGGTCGAACATCTCGTCGTCCACCCCCGGTATGGTCTGCCCCGGTTTGGGCACGTAGGCGTTGAGCCAGCGCAGGGAGAGCCGGACGAATTCGTCGGCATCCAGCGCGCGCAGTCGTCGCTCGTTGTCCGGGTTCTCCGCGATGCGCTCGCGCCACTCCTTCATCCGCAGCAGTCCCTCGATCCCGAGCCCGCGCACGGCCTGCAAACTGGGCAGCACATAGTAGGCGCCCAGATTGAAGGTGCCGTAGACGCCGCCGACGATATTCCACAGCACCAGATCGGTCACCAGCTCCGGGTACAGCATGGCGGTGAGCATCGAATCGCGGGCGCCGCCGGAACCGCCGGCCAGGATCACCGGCCCGGTGCCGAGTGCGGCCAGCAGGCCGCGCAGGGTTTCGGCGCGCATATGCGATTCGGTCTGCCCGTAGAACTGCACATCCGACGCGCCGCAATTGGGCCGATCCCAGAGCAGCACGCGGTGCCCGCCCGCCACGAGGGCCTCGGCCAGCGGGCGCAGTCCGGGAATATCCTTGCTGTAGCGGCCACCGGGGGTGAGCACGATGAGATCGCCGGTCGTACCGAGTATTTCGTAGACGACCTTTCCGCCGTTGACCGTGACCGCGGGCATCGCACACTCCTGAAGGGTTCGGGTGGGAACCGGATCGGCGCTGTAGCGACCGCCCGGATCCGCGTACTGTCCGTCTCGGCTGATCAGGCGGTGATCAGCACCTCGTCCCCGACCACCCGGACCGGATAGGTGCGGATACTCCATTCCGGTTTGACCGCGGTGGTGCCGGTGGCCAGTTCGAAACCCCACTGATGCCACGGGCAGTAGACGAATTCGTTGTCGCGCACCATCACCGCATCGCCGGGGACCGATTCGTCGACCACCGTGCGGCCGCGTGTCCGGCCCGCGCACAGGGGCCCGCCCTCGTGCGGGCAGTAGTTGGCGATGGCGTAGAACGTGCCGTTGACGTTGTAGACCCCCACTCCGTACCGGCCGATGGGCACCACCTTCGACGAACCGGGCGGGATCTCGGCCACGGTGGCGACCACGTGTTCGCGGCCCTGCGCGAGCCGAACAGCGTCGCGGCCGGGAGGTGGAATCGGTTCGCCGTCGGCGGGCCGGACGGTGCCACCGGCGGCGGGGCGCGTGGGTTCGGTGTCGATGGGCCGGCCCGGTTCGCTGTCGGCCGGGCCGGGGTGTCCGGTGTGCGCGGTCATCAGTGCACCCGAGTCTGTCCGCGCAGTGCCGGTACGGATTCCGGCAGATGGTAGGTCTCGATACCGTTGCGGAACATCACCTTCTCCCGTGCCGCCGGCGGAAGATGTTTCACCAGCCAGCGGGGGTCGTCGAAGGTCCAGTGCGGATAGTCCGAGGAGTACAGCAGGATCTTGTCCGCTTCCATCCATTCCAAGGCCCGGGTGAGTTCGGTCTTGTCCTGCGGATAGTCCAGTGGCTGGGTGGTGAACCTGATGTGTTCCTTCACGTACTCCGACGGTTTGCGGGTGATCGGCAGGAACGAACCGCGGGCCGCGTAGATGGCGTCCATCCGCCACATCAGCGGCAGGATCCAGGTGAAAGCGTGTTCCACGAAAACGATGCGCAGCTGCGGGAAGCGGTCGAAGACCCCGTCGAAGATCAGGCTCATCACCTGGTTCGCCGCCAGCAGCGAGTAGGTGACCATGAAATCGTGGTTGTAGCTGGGGAACCCGACCGGCGGCATGGGCATCGTCTCGTATGCCCCGCGGCTGAGATGACAGCTCACCGGCAGCGAGTGCGCCACGGCCGCGGCCCAGATCGGGTCGTACCGCGGATCACCCCACGACGGCCGTGGTTCGGCCTTGATCAGGATCTGTGCCATGTAGGGATGTCCGGCCCAGTGCTCGATTTCGGCCACCGCGGCCCGCGGCTCGTCGATCGCCACGCAGATCGACCCGCGCCAGCGCTGGTGCCAGTTGTTGTACGGGTCGAGCCAGTGCGCGTCGAGCCAGCGGTTGACCGCGGTGGCCATCGCGGCGGTCGCCTCGGGGAGCCGGGTGGCCTTCACGGTGGGTTCGAGGATCACGATATCGGAGCCCGCCGCCATGATGAGCTGGCGGAAGGCCATATCCGGGTCGCTGCCGGGGAATTCGCCGTCCGCGGGAAAGGTGTCCACGCGCATGGCCTTCGAATGCGCGTAGTCGGGCGCGTCGTAGACGATGGTGTCGCCGACACGGTGGCTGAGGAAGAACGAGCTGCGCATCGGCTCCGGTATGTGGTCCACCAGCTCGCCCCGCCGGGGGACCGGGTGGACATCGGAGTCGACGACGCGTACCGGAACCATTTCCGTGGCGGGAATACGTTCCCGATCCTGTGCCGTGGTCATAGTGCCTCCTGGAGCACCTGTGCGAGAGCGGCCGTACGCGGTGCCGGCATCAGCCGGCCGTGCGCACGGCGTCCATATCGATGCCGTACAGGCGCGCGGCGTTGCGCCAGTAGAGTTTTTCGCGCTGCTCGGTCGTGAGAGCGGCCGGCAGGGTGTCGGTATCGCCGCAGTGCCAGTGCGGATAACTGGAGCCGAACATCACCATCTCGTCCTTGCCGGTGAAATCCAGCCATTCCGCCGCGAAGTCCGCGTCGCCGGGCCCGTCGATACCGGCGTGCACGAAGTACACGTGCCCGGGCAGGTAATCGCTGGGCATCCGGGGCGCCCACGGTGTCTGCTCGAGGTGCGGCCGGCCGAACGTATCCATCCGCCACGTGAACGGGGTCAGCAGATCGGCACCGCCGTCGGCCCAGACGAATCTCAGATCCGGGAACCGCTCGAACACACCCTCGGCGATCATGTTCATCAGGTGGTAGAGGTAGTTCAGGCCCATGAACCCGAAGTACTGCTCGTAGGTGCGGGGGTGACCGGAGGGTGTGGGCGGCAGGCCGATGCTCTCCCCGGTCTCGATATGCGCGGCCACCGGCAGGTTCGCCGCGGCCGCCGCCTCCCACAGGGGCCAGAACTGGGGTTTACCGTAGAGTTCGCGCGATTGCAGCGGGACGCCGAGCTGCACGATCCGGGGATGGCCGCCCAGGCGCTCGATCTCGCGCAGGGCGCCGCTGATGTCCTCCGGGTTGACCCGCAGCGTGCCGCGGAACCGCTGGGCGTAGGCGCTGTTCTCCAGCCAGCGCGAGATCAGCATATCGTTGTGGGCGGACAGTACCGCGGTGGTGAGGTGCCGGTCGGGCAGGATACCGCGGGTCATCGGATGCAGTACCGCCACGTCCACCCCGCGCGCACCGAAGAGGTGCTCGCCCACGAACTCCGGGTCCGAGCCCGGATACCCTTTACGGGGTCCGCGGGCGCCCTCGACGTATTCCCCGCCGGGCGCGCCGTACCAATCCATTTCGGCGTCGGGAACGCCCCGGCTCTTGAACGGTTCGCGCAGGAAGCCGCGCATATCGTCGTTCGAACGGAAGAAGATGTGCACGCTGGTATCGATCACCGGGGTGCGGGTGCCGTCGGGCAGGTCCTTCATCGCGATACCTCGGGGGAAGAGGTACCGGCCGAACCCCGCGGTATCGGCCGGTACCGCGGGAGTCAGTAATCGATCACGGCGGCCTCCGGCCGCTCGGTCACCGGGGCGGCCAGGCCCTGTTCGTCACAGATTCGCTGGAGCCGGTCCAGGGTCTCGTCGAGGCCGGGGCCCAGGCGTTCGCCGGGGGTGAAGGCGGCCGGCAGATGCCGCATGCCCTGGATGACGCCGATGGTGTCGTAGTGCACGGTGCCCTCGGGATCGCAGGTGTAGTCGGGCATCCGATCCAGCACCGCCAGCAGCATCGATTTGAATACCGTCCGCGCCACATTCGATCCGATGCACCGGTGGACGCCGAGGCCGAAGCTGAAGTGCCGGTTGCCTTTCCGGTCCAGCACGATCTCGTCGGGCTCCGGGAAGATGGATTCGTCCCGATTGGCCATCGCCCAGGAGAGCCACAGGCGGTCCCCTTCTCGGAACTCGGTGTTCTGGTAGGTGCAGTCCTCGGCGATGGTGCGGCCGTCGCCCGGTGCGGGGGTGAAGTAGCGGAGGAACTCCTCGGTGGCGGAATCGAGCAGTTCGTCGCGATCCCGGCTCAGTTCCGCGCGCTGTTGCGGATGCTCCGACAGCCATTCCAGCGAATGCGCGGTGAGGGCGGTGGTGGTGTCGAAACCGCCGCCGATGAGCAGGCCGATCATGCCGAGCAGCTCCATATCGGGGGCGGGTTCGCCGTCGATGCGCAGTTCGGTGAGCGCCTTGATCAGACCCGGGCGGGGAGCGGTTTTGGCCTCGTGGAGGCTGGTGAGGATATCGAGGCCCATCGTGCGGTGCATCTCCGCGACCCGCGCGGCATCCGGGGAATCCTCGGGTGTGTAGACCGAAGCGTGCACCGGATCGCTGTACACCGACCATTTCTTCAGCGGAATACCGAGCATGGCCAGGGTCAGTACCGCCGGGACGATATTGGCCAGGTCGTCGACGAAATCGATACGGCCGGTCTCGATCTTCTCGTCCAGGCAGGCCCGTACGACTTCGTCGATGAACGGTTGCCAGCGTTTCACCGCGGCGGGGGACAGGTACGGGTTGAGCACCGAACGGTAGAGGCGGTGCTCCGGCTCGTCCATTTCCAGCATGCCGCCGCGCACCATGGCGGCCCGGCGCGGTTTGGGAATGGAGATGCCCTGGTAGCCGCGGCGTTCGTTGTGCACATCGTGGTCGACCGAGACCTCCGGGCAGCGGGCGAGTTCGAAGACCGCGTTACCGCTGGCGGCGACCCAGTGCCCGTCGTAGGTATCGGTCCATGCCACAGGGCATTTCGCGTGCATCTCGCGGGTGATCGCGGTGAACCGCTCGCGGTATTCGGGGGTGTGCCGATCGAAATGGTACCGATTCTGTTTACGCCGGTCGTTATCCGTAGGAGTCACGGTCTGTAGTCCCTCTGCTGGTCACTGGGTGCGGCGAACCTTCGCCGGGGTCCCGGAACGCTGCGCCGCTCCGGGAGTCGTCGGGGTGCCGACTCGCCACCGGGCGGCGGCGCGCAGATCGATCGCCCTGCGATATACGCGCCGTCGGCACCGGCGTGGCCGGGCGGGGTCAGAGCTTGTGGTCGTACCACTTCAGGTAGCCGCCGGCGTCTACGCGCATCTGCATACCTGTGACGTAGCGGGCTTCGTCGGAGACGAGATACAGGATGGCGTTGGAGATGTCGACCGGTTCGATCCACGGCGTCTTCATGGCCTGCTGCACGTAGAAGGCGGGTTCGGCATCGGCGCGGGTCGGGTGTTCCAGATCGGGCCGGAACGATCGGTACATCGGTTCGCTCTGCAACATATCGGTGTTGCAGTTGGTGGGGTGTACCGCGTTGGCACGGATACCCCGGGGTGCGAGATGCCGGGCGATATCGAAGATGTAGTACGACAGCGCCCGCTTGGAATGTACATAGGCCATTCCGCCGAGATCCGCGCCCGGACGGTCCATCTTGCTGGTGTCCACCATCGCCGCGGTGGAGCCGGTGGCCACGATGGCCGCGCCGTCGCCGAGATGCGGGAGTGCGGCCTGGATGGCGTTGATCGTGCCGACCAGGTTGGTGTCGATGACATCGATCCACGCCTGGATATCGGGTTGGCCCTTCATACCGGCGACACCGGCCTGGGCGATCACGATATCGAGTTTGCCGAATTCCGCGACGCCCGCGTCCAGCGCGGCTTTCAGCGCGACGGCGTCGCGGACATCGGTCCGGGTCGCGATGATGCGGCGCCCGGTCTTCTCGACCAGGCGCACGGTTTCGTCGAGGTCTTCGGGGGTGGCCAGCGGATATCCGATGGTGGGCAGATCCTGGCAGAGGTCGACCGCGATGATATCGGCGCCCTCTTCGGCCAGGCGTACCGCGTGGCTCCGGCCCTGACCGCGCGCGGCGCCCGTGATGAATGCGACTTTGCCCTCGACACGTCCCACAGCATTCCCTTTCGATCCGTATTCGGGAGTGGCCTGCCCGGGGCGCCGGACCACCGGAGGTGAACGGCGGCACGGGGCAGGGTGCGCGGCGCACGCCGCGCGTTGATCCGGCCGTGGACCCGGTGCGGTATCGACCCGGCACCGCCGGGCGCCGGTGGCGGACATACGGCTGTTCTCGTATGCGAAAAGAACTACGTTTTCGCATACGAGAACGGTACTCTACCCCTGGGGTCGGCGGCAAGGTTTGACAATGAGGCTGGTTGCCCGTTCGGTCCGTAGTCGAGTGCCGATTCGGCGGCCGGGTTTCGCCGCGGTTCCGTGGGCGGTATCGGTGCCGTCGAATTCTACGTTCTCTTGAAAAGAGAATTTTATTTTCACCAGTCGGCGGCGGGGCCGCGACACGTTGTCCGCTCCCTTTTCGCGTGGTCCGGCGACTCCGCCGGCGCGGAAGGGGTGAACGGATATGAACATCCGAGCCGGCCGAGGCGGTGGCATATGACGCGGGCCGTTCCGGACGCACTACGCGCCCGGTATATCGCGAACGGCTGGTGGACGCGCGACACCATGGGGGGTCTGCTCGGCCGCGGTCTGGCCGCCGCACCCGCCGGCCCCGCGCTCATCGCTTTCACCTCCGGCACCACGAGCGCGCCCAAGGGTGTGGTGCATAGTCACCAGACCCTCGGCTGCGAAGCCCGGCGGCTCGCCGAACGCAATACCGAGGATCGCGGCGACCAGTATGGTCGAGCATCCCGACTGCACTCCGGGGCATCTCGCGCATATGCGCTATGTGGGCCCGGGTGGTTCGGCCGTGCCGGCCGCGGTGACCCGGATGCTGGCCGAGCTCGGGATCACCGCCTTCCGTGCGTACGGAAGTACCGAGCATCCTTCGATCACCGCCTCGGCGCTGGACGCCCCGGAGCGGGAGCGGCTCGCCACGGACGGCCGGGCGATGCCGGGGGGTGGAGATACGGATCGCGCCCGACGGCGAGATCCTGAGCCGCGGGCCGGATCTGTGCCTGGGATATACCGATCCCGAGCTGACCGCGCGGGCGTTCGATGCCGAGGGCTGGTACCGCACCGGTGATATCGGGGTTCTGGATGCCGCCGCCTGTCTGACGATTGCCGATCGCAAGGCCGATATCGTCATCCGCGGTGGCGAGAACGTGGGGGCGCGCGAGGTCGAGGACGTGCTCGACGCGATGCCGCAGGTGGTGGAGTCGGTGGTGATCGCGTTGCCCGATGAGCGCTTCGGTGAGGTGGTGGGCGCGGTGTTGCGGCTGCACCCCGGATGTGTCCTGCCGTCTCATCGGGAGGTGCGGGAGTTCTTCGAGCGGGCGGGGGTGGCGCGGCAGAAGCTGCCGGAGCGGTTGTTCGAGGCCGCGGACTTCCCGCGGACACCCAGCGGCAAGATCCAGAAGCATTTGATCCGTGAAGGTATTGCGACATCCGTACTGCGAGAATAGTATTCTCAAAAAGCGAGATTATCGTTTTACGCGGCGCCGGTCCGGCTCGTGTTCGCACGGCAGCCCGCCGGACCGGCGCCTTCTACCCCGCCTGCTCGCCGAAAGGACAGCGCAGTGCCATCGCATCAGCCGCCGGCCGCCGAACCCGCCCCGAGGACCAGCTGGGACGAGGAGACCGATGTCGTCGTCCTGGGCAGCGGCGCCGCCGGACTCACCGCGGCGCTCACCGCCGGGGTGGAAGGCGCGGCGGTGGAACTGTTCGAAAAGGCGCCCACCGTAGGCGGGACGAGCGCGGTCTCCGGTGGCCTGGCCTGGATCCCCGCGCACAACCGGGCGGAGCGGGAACTCACCGTCGACGCCGCGCTGGCCTATCTCACCGCGCAATCCCTGGATTCCATGGACGACGAGCTGGTCGAGGTATTCGTCCGCACCGGCGCCCGCATGCTGGATTTCGTCGAACAGCACAGCGGTGTCACCTTCGAAGTCGCCGAGGGTTTCCCGGATTACAAACCCGAACTGCCGGGCGGACAGCCGGCCGGTGGCCGCTCGCTCGGCCCGGCCGCCTATGACCTGGCCCGGCTCGGCGCCTGGCGTGACCGCCTCACCACCTTCCCGCTCGACTGGAGCAATGTCGGGTTCGACGCCGAAACCCGGGCCCGGTTGCGTGCCGTGCTCGGTGCTGCCTCCGCCGATATCTGTGTGGCCGGCCAGGCACTGGTGGCCGGACTGCTCGAAGGCGTACTGGCCGCCGGGATCATCCCGCGTACCGGGGCGCGCGGAGCGGAATTGATCACCGAGGGCGCGACTGTCGCCGGGGTCCGGATCGCGGTCGGGGACGGGGAGCTCACGATCCGGGCACGCCGCGGCGTGGTGCTGGCCACCGGTGGTTTCGAATGGGACCCCGGCCTGGTGAAGGCTTTTCTGCGCGGTCCGATGACCGGCCCGGTATCGCCGCCGCACAACACCGGCGACGGATTGCGGATGGCCATGGCGCTCGGCGCCGATCTCGGCAATATGGGCGAAGCCTGGTGGGTGCCGGTGGTTCAGCTACCCGGTGACACCATCGGCGGCCGGCAGCGCAGCCGCAGTGTGCGGCTGGAACGGACCCGCCCGCGCAGCATCATCGTGAACCGGGCCGGGAAACGGTTCGTCAACGAGGCCGCCGAGTACAACTCGATGGCCGGTGCCTTCCACTACCTGGACCCGCGCGGCGGGTACGTGAACAACCCCGGCTGGATGGTCTTCGATGCCGAGCACCTGCGGCGCTACGGGTTCCTGGGGGTCGAGCCGGGCGGCGCCGCGCCGGAATGGTTCTGCGAATCCGCGGATCTCGGCGAACTCGGCGCCCGGACCGGTATCGACCCCGCGGGGCTGGGCCACACCGTCGCCGAGTGGAACCGCGCGGTCGCGGCCGGCGCGGATCCGCAGTTCGGCCGCGGCGCCAGCGAATACGACGGTTATTGGGGCGATCCGGACGCCGATACGGTCGCCGGCCGCACGCTCGGGCCCCTCGACACCGCCCCCTATTACGCGGTGCCGGTGACCGTGGGCGCCATGGGCACCAAAGGTGGTCCGCGCACCGACCGCGATGCGCGGGTACGGCATATCGGCGGTGCGGTGATCCCGGGGTTGTACGCGGTGGGGAATGCGATGGCCGGGGTGACCGGCCGGGCCTACGGCGGCGCCGGCGGAACCATCGGGCCCGGGATGGTGTGGGGGTTCCGGGCCGGATACAACGCCGCCACCGGCGAATCGGTGAAGTGCTGAAACGGCACCCGCCCCGGTGGATCGACAGAGCGGAAGGTAGCAGTGCCGGAATACGAGAGTGTGTGGTGCGACCTGCAGGGCGTCGCGTTCAGCCAGGGGTATCTGGATGTGGAGGGAGTGCGCACCCGGTACCTGCACGCCGGTGACCGCAACGCTCCGGCGCTGGTGCTGCTGCACGGGTCGGGTGGGCACGCCGAGGCCTATGTCCGCAACCTGGCGGCGCACGCCGCGCACTTCTCCACCTGGTCGATCGATATGCTCGGCCACGGGTACACCGGCAAACCCGGGCATCCGCTCGAAATCGAGCACTATACGCGGCATCTCATCGCCTTCCTGGACACCATCGGCGCGCCCCGGGCACATATCAGCGGCGAATCGCTCGGCGGCTGGGTGGCCGCCCGGACCGCCTACGAGCATCCGGGCCGGGTCGACCGCCTGGTCCTGAACACCGCGGGCGGATCGCAGGCCGATCCGGAGGTCATGCGACGGATCGTCACCCTGTCCATGGCCGCGGCCGCCGACCCCACCTGGGAGACGGTGCAGGCCCGGATCAAATGGCTGATGGCCGATAAATCCAAGGATTACGCCGATATCGTCGCCAGCCGGCAGCGGATCTATCGGCAGCCCGGATTCGTCGACGCCATGCGCGACATCATGGCGCTGCAGGATCCGGAGGTCCGGGCCCGCAATCTGCTGGGCCCGGCGGAATACGGCGGTATCACCGCACCGACTCTGGTGGTGTGGACCAGCGACGATCCCACCGCCGACGTGGCCGAGGGCAAACGGATCGCGGCCATGATCCCCGGTGCGCGGTTCGAGGTGCTCCCGGGGTGCGGCCACTGGCCGCAGTACGAGGCACCCGCGGCCTTCGACGCACTCCATCTCGAATTCCTGCTGGGTGGTTGATATGGACACCGGAAACGGCATCGGTGCGGCAGCGGTCGAGGTCCTCGTCGTCGGCGCGGGGCCGGTGGGCCTGACCCTCGCGAACATCCTGGGACGCTACGGGGTCCGGACCCTGCTGGTGGAGGAGCGGCCCGGCCTCATCGATTATCCGCGCGGCGTCGGGATGGACGACGAATCGCTGCGCACCCTGCAATCCACCGGCTTGCTCGAGCGGATCCTGCCGCATACCAACCCGGATCAGATCATGCGGTTCGTGGACGGGCGGCGACGGCTGCTGGCCGAGATCGCGCCCACCGACCAGCCGTTCGGCTGGCCCAAACGCAGTGGTTTCATCCAGCCGCTGGTGGACGCCGAACTGCTGCGCGGCCTGGACCGCTTCGACTGTGTGGAGATCCGCTGGGGGACGGCGCTGACCGGCTGCCACGACACCGGCGAGCTGGTCGTAGCGGAGCTGGAAACCGCCGACGGCCCGGAGCGGATCCGCGCCCGCTATGTGGTGGGCAGCGACGGCGGGCGCAGTACCACCCGGCGCGCGATGGGGGTGACGTTCGCGGGCACCACCTCCTCGACCCGCTGGCTGGTGGTCGATATCGACGGTGATCCGCTCGGGCATCCGAATGTGGAGGTCGGCGCGGACCCGGTACGGCCGAATGTCTCGATATCGCTGGCGCACGGTATCCGGCGGTTCGAATTCCTGCTCCACGCGCACGAAACCGACGCGGAAGCCGAAACCCCCGAATTCCTGGCGCGGCTGCTGGCCCCCTTCGTTCCGCATCCGGAGCGGCTCGAGGTGATCCGGCGGCGGGTCTACACCCACCATTCCCGGATCGCCGGTGAATTCCGGAAGGGCCGGGTGCTGCTGGCCGGAGACGCCGCGCATCTCATGCCGGTCTGGCAGGGACAGGGCTACAACAGCGGTATCCGGGACGCGGCGAACCTCGGCTGGAAGCTGGCGGCGGTGGTGTCGGGGCTCGCCGGCGCCGCCCTGCTCGACACCTACGACCAGGAACGGCGCGAACACGCCCGCGCCATGATCGATCTGTCGACCTTGGTCGGGCGGGTCATCTCACCGACGAACCACCGGGTCGCCGCCGTGCGGGATGCGCTGGTGCGCGGGCTGGCGCTGGTACCGCCGCTGAAACGGTATGTGCTCGGGATGCGGTTCAAACCCATGCCGCGCTACGACCGCGGCGCGGTGGTGCACGGCTGGTCGCGGTCGCCGCGGTCCGCTGTCGGCACCCTGTTCATCCAACCGCGGGTCGCGACCCGTGCGCAGCCCGCGGTACTGCTCGACGACACGCTGGGTCCGTGGTTCGCGGTGCTGTGCTGGAACAACCAGCCACGAAAAGCGCTGGGCGAAAAGGAATTCGGGATCTGGAAGGCGCTCGGGGCGCGTTTCGTGGAGGCGCGGCCCGCCACCCAGCTGCACTGGACCGGACACGACGACCCGGATGTGGTGGTCGTCGGGGACAGCACCGGCGCCTTGAAGAAATGGTTCGACGCCCAACTCGATTCGGTGCTCTTCCTGCGCCCGGACCGCTGTATCGCGGGCGCCTCCATCGCCCAGCACGCCGCCGAACTCGGGGCGGCGCTGCGCAGAACTTTTGAACTCACTCCGGGAGGTACCGATGCCGCTGGCCGTGTGCTGCGTCTCGCACAGCCCGCTCCTTGAGCTCCCGGGGCCCGGGCCCGAGCTGCGTGCGGAGGTCGGAGCAGCACTGGACCGGGCCCGGGATTTCGTACGCGAGTTCGACCCGGAACTGGTGGTGCTGTTCGCCCCGGACCACTACAACGGTTTCTTCTACAAGCTCATGCCGCCCTTCTGCGTCGGCACGGCGGCGACCGCGGTGGGAGACTACGGGACCCACGCCGGACCGTTGCACGTTCCGGAGGGGCGCGCGCTACGGCTGGCCGAAACGCTGCTCGATACCGGGATCGATATCGCTACCTCGGCGGAGATGTCGGTCGATCACGGCACGGTGCAGCCACTGCAGCGGTTGTTCGGTGACGCCACCGCGCGGCCGGTGATCCCTGTCTTCGTGAATTCCGTGGCGACACCGCTCGGTCCGCTGCGCCGGGTGCGGGCGCTGGGTACCGCGGTCGGTCGCCATCTCATGACCCTGAGCGAACGAGTTCTGGTCATCGGCTCGGGTGGTCTGTCCCACGACCCACCGGTGCCCCAGCGGGCGACCGCTCCCGAGCCGGTGCTGGAACGGATAGTGCACGGGCGTGCGATGACCACCGAGCAGCGGGCCGCTCGGCAGACCGCGGTGATCGCGGCCGCCCGTGATTTCGCCGCCGGTGACAGTCCGTTGCGGGCGCTCAACCCGGAATGGGACCGGGCGTTCCTCGACCTGGTGGACACCGGCCGCCTGGCGGCCGTCGACGACTGGGACAACAACGAGATCACCCGGGTCGCGGGCAATTCCGCGCACGAGATCCGCACCTGGGTGGCGGCGTTCGCGGCCTTGGCCGCGCAGGGGTCGTACCGGACCGAGGTGCGCTACTACCGGCCCGCGCCCGAGCTCATCGCCGGTTTCGCCGTGCGTACGGCCCGGTCCGCCGATGAGGCGATCGACGACAGGAGGCGATGAGTGAGCACCGACGAGACGGAATTCGACGAAACCGTCGATCTGCTGGTGGTCGGGTCCGGTGGCGGCGGGATGAGCGCGGCGCTGCGCGCCGACGCGCTCGGACTGGAGACCCTGGTGGTGGAGAAGGCCGAGTACTACGGGGGTTCCACCGCGTTGTCCGGCGGCGGCATCTGGGTGCCGAACGCGCCGGCGCAGCAGCGGGACGGGTTCGCGCTCGACCCCGGCGCGGTGCTCGGATATCTGCGGACCATCACCGGTGGGCTGGTCACCGACCAGCGGTTGCGTGCCTACGTCGAAAAAGCGCCGGAGATGATGGCGTTTCTCGAAAAGCGCAGCCGGTGGCTGGAATTCGTGTGGAAACCCGGATACGCCGATTACTACCCCGAGCTCGCGGGCGGTTCGCCGCAGGGCAGCACCATCAATGTGCCGCCGATCGATCTGCGCGCCCTCGGCGACGAGGAAGACAAGCTGCTCAAACCACTCGCCCTCGCGCCGAAGGGGATCTGGCTGGGCCCCAAGGAGCTGCGGCTGTTCTACCAGGTCCGGCAGAACTGGCGTGGTAAGGCCGTGATGCTCAGGCTGCTCTGGCGGATGTTCCGGGCGCGCGTCTTCGGCGACCGGATCGCCGCCATCGGCCAATCTCTGATCGCCCGGTTGCGGCTGGCGTTGCAGGAACGCGATATCCCGCTGTGGCTGGGCTCGCCGATGATCTCGCTGATCACCACTGCCGGCGGCGAGGTGACCGGAGCCGTGGTGCTCCGCGACGGCGCGGCGGTGCGGATCCGGGCGCGGCGCGGCGTGATCCTGGCGACCGGCGGTTTCGACCACGATATGGCCTGGCGCAAAGCGGAACTGCCGGAAGTGGAGCAGGACTGGAGTTTCGGTAATCCGGCGGCTCTCGGCGACGGTATCCGCGCCGGACAGCAGGTCGGCGCCGCCACCGATCTGATGGACGAGGCCTGGTGGTTCCCGGCCGTCCAGTGGCCGGACGGCCGGATGCAGTTCATGCTCAACGAGCGGATGATGCCGGCCCAGTTCATCGTGAACGGCGCGGGAAAGCGGTTCGTCAACGAGGCCGCGCCCTATATGGATTTCGGGCACGCCATGATCGAAGGGCAGCGCAGCGGGGTCACCCATATCCCGTGCTGGCTGATCACCGACCACAGGTCCTGGCGCAGGTATGTGATCGGCGGGCATCTGCCCATTCCGAAGGTGCCGTTCGCCCCGGTTCCCACCGGTTTCCGGATGGTACGGGCCTGGCTGGAATCCGGGGTGGTGAAAACCGCGGACACCTGGGCGGAACTGGCCGAGCGGATCGGGGTGCCCGCCGCCGCGCTCGCCGCCACCGCGGCCCGGTTCGACGAGCTGGCCCGGTCCGGGCACGATGACGATTTCCGGCGCGGGGACAGCGTCTACGACAACTACTACGGCGATCCCACGCTGCCCAATCCGAATCTGTACCCCCTCGGCAAACCTCCCTACTACGCCTTCCGCATCGTGCTCGGCGATCTGGGCACCTCGGGTGGTCTGCGCACCGACGAGCACGCCCGGGTATTGGGTGCCGACGGGTCGGTGATCGACGGCCTGTACGCGGTGGGCAACACCTCGGCGGCGGTCATGGGCCGCAGCTACGCCGGCGCCGGAGCCACCATCGGCCCGGCCATGACCTTCGGATACATCGCCGCCGAACACTGCGCGGGACGGGTGGCGGCCACGGGGGACGACGGCGCGGGGGCGGGCCGGCTCGCGGCCGCGGGCGATGACACGACGACGGAATCCACTGGAGGTAACCGATGAAAATATCCCTCTTCTACGAGTTCGCCCTGCCGCGGCCGTGGAGCGACGACGACGAATTCGAGATGTTCTCCGACGGGCTGGACGAGGTGGAAGCTGCGGACAAGGCCGGTTTCTCCACCGTCTGGCTCACCGAACACCATTTCCTCGAGGAGTACTGCCACTCCACCGCGCCGGAAATGTTCCTCGCCGCCGCCAGTCAGCGGACCGAGAACATCCGGCTCGGCTTCGGGGTGATGCATCTGCCGCCGGCCATCAACCACCCCGCCCGGGTCGCCGAACGGGTCGCCACCCTGGACCATCTGTCCGGCGGGCGCGTCGAATTCGGTACCGGAGAATCGTCGTCGGTGGGTGAGCTCGGCGGTTTCGGTATCGACCCCGCCGATAAACGCGGCCAGTGGGAAGAAGCGCTCGATGTCACCATCCGCTGTATGACCGAAACCCCGTTCACCGGGTTCAAGGGTCAGCACATCGAGATGCCGCCGCGCAATGTGATCCCGAAACCGCGCCAGCGGCCCCACCCGCCGCTGTGGGTGGCCTGTACCCGGCCGTCGTCGGTGCAGATGGCCGCCCAGAAGGGGATCGGCGCGCTGAGCTTCGCCTATACCGGCCCCGGGCCGCTCGGCGACCGGGTGCGCGGCTACTACCAGGAATTCGAGGAGAAGGCGGCGCCCACGGTTCCACTGCTCAACCCGAACATCCTGGCCATCGGCGGTGACCTGTCGATGATGGTGGCGCGTACCGACACCGAGGCGATCCGGCGCCTCGGTGTGGGCGGCGGCTTCTTCTCGTTCGGGATCATGCACTACTACATGACCGGTATGCACACCCCTGGCCGCACCGGCGTGTGGGAACGCTATCTGGACGCGGTGAAAGAGGACGAGACCCTCGCCTACGGGCCCGGCCGCGGCGCCATCGGCTCCCCGGCTACGGTGCGCGAATTCCTGCGCGGCTACGAGGAGAGCGGGGTCGACGAGATCATTCTGCTGCTCAATCCGCGCAGCCACGAGGGCACGATGGAATCCATCGAGCTCATGGGCAAGGAGATTCTGCCCGAATTCATCGAGCGCGACGAGAAAGCCGTAGCGGAGAAGGCGAAACGGCTGGAACCGGTGCTGGAGAAGGTCGAGGCGCGTCGCCGCCCCCTGGCCTCGCCCGAATTCGACGAGCAGTACTCGTTCGGCGGCCTGCCCACCGGCCGCGGCGGCACGTTCACCGCCAGTGAGATCCCCGAGGCCATGGCCGAGATCAACGAGGGCCGGGTGCAGGCGGCGCAACGGCTCCGGGAAGAACAGCAGGGCTGATCTCTGCCGGTGGGACGGGAACGAGGTGAGGAGAGCCGGGTGGACACCATCGACCAGCGCTGGCGCTACGACGGTAAACGCGTGGTGGTGACGGGTTGCGCCTCCGGTATCGGCGCGTGTGTGGTAACCCAGCTGCGGCAGCTGGGTGCCGAGATCGTCGGGCTCGACCTGCTCCGCCCCGGCACCGGACTCGACGAATTCCACGAGATGGACCAGGCCGATCCCGCCTCCATCGACCGCGCCGTGCGCAAGGTCGGGCCGGGGGTCGAGGCTCTGTTCAATATCGCCGGCGTCTCCTCGGGAATCGGTGATCCGCTGCGGGTGGTGACCATCAACTTCCTCGGATTGCGGCATTTCACCGAGGCCCTGGTGCCGGATATGCGGCCCGGTGCGGCGGTGGTCAGTGTTTCGTCGCTGGCCGCCGCCGGGTACCTGGACAACCGCTGGGCGGTCAAGGGGCTGCTGGACACGGAGTCGATGGCGGCCGGGATCGATTGGTGCGCCGACCATCCGGAGGCCCTCGCCGACGGCGGGTACCGGTTGTCCAAGGAGGCGATCGTCCTCTACACGATGCGGCGATCGGTGGAGCTGGCCGCACGGGGGATCCGGATGAACTGCACCGGCCCGGGTGTCACCGAAACTCCCATCCTGGACCAGCTGCGCACCGCGTACGGCCAGGACTATCTCGACGGGATCCCCAAACCTCTGGGCCGGGCGGCCGATCCCGTCGAACAGGCGGCGGCGCTGCTGTTCCTCAACAGCCGGGCCGCCGGCTACATCACCGGCCAGGTGCTGTGGGTCGACGGCGGGAATCTCGCCGGACGCCTGGCGAACGAACTGGCCGGTTCCGCGCCGGCGGTTACCGAATGAGAACCGAAGGAGGAGCAGCGTGGCTACTCTGACCGAATTCCGCAGGGTCGGCGACAGGGTGCGCAACTGGGGGCGCTGGGGCGCGGCCGACGAACTCGGCACGCTCAATTTCATCACCCCCGCCAAGGTCGCGGCCGCCGCCGGGCTGGTGCGGTACGGGAAAGTGTTCCCGCTGGGTATCGATTTCGGTTCGTCCGGGCCGCAGGGCGCCTTCCAGTTCCGGCAGAACCCGACCCATGTGATGACCGTCGACGGCGGCGACGCCGAAACCCTGGTGCAGTACGGTCCGAAATGGCTGCGCAATTCCGTGGCCACCCAGTTGAGCGGTTTCTTCGAGGACAACCCGTTTCGTTTCAACGACGATCTGGTCGTGATGCCGCTGCAGGCCGCCACCCAGTGGGACGCGTTCTCGCACGTCTACTACGACGACAAGCTCTACAACGGTTTCCCGGCGAATTCGGTCACCAGCCTGGGCGCTTTCCACTGCGGTATCGACAAGGTGGACAGCAAGGGGGTCACCGGTCGCGGGATCCTGCTCGATTTCGTACGGCACCGCGGCGCCGATACCTATCTCGTACCCGGTGAACCGATCACCCCCGACGAACTGGACGAGGTCGCCGCCCGCCAGGGCGTGAGCGTCGAATCGGGCGATATCGTGCTGATCCGCACCGGCTGGTGGAACCGTTTCCTCGAGGCCGGTGACGGCGCTGAACCCTATTCGGGCCTGGACTGGCGTTGCGCGCAGTGGTTGCACGAGCACGAGATCGCCGCGGTGGCGGCGGACAATCTGATGGTGGAGGACCCGGTTTCCGGCGTCGAGGGCACCTTCTTGCCCATGCATATGCTCTGCCTTCGCGATATGGGTCTCCTGCTCGGCGAATACTGGGATTTCACCGCGCTGGCCGCCGATTGCGCCGCCGACGGCGTCTACGAATTCCAGTTGATCGCACCCCCGCTGCGCATCGTCGGCGCCGTGGGTTCGCCGATCAATCCGATCGCCATCAAATAGGAGGCCGGTGATGACCGCGGGAAGCACCATGGTGGATCGCACAGAACTCGGCACGGATACGCGGCCGTTCGTCGTCGGTCTCGGCGGGACGCTGCGGGCGAACTCCTCGACCGAGCGCGCGTTACGGCACTGCCTGGACGAGGTCGAGCGCCGCGGTGGGCGTACCGCCCTGTTCAGCGGCGCGGATATCAACCTACCCATGTACAACCCGCACGATCCCGCCCGCACCCCGCAGGCGGTCGCGCTGGTGGAGGCGCTGCGGGCCGCCGATGCCGTGCTCGTCGGCTCACCCGGCTATCACGGCGCGATCTCCGGCCTGGTGAAGAACGCCCTGGACTATGTGGAGGATATGCGGGCCGATTCCACGGTCTACCTGGACAACAAGCCGTGGGGCTGTATCACCTGCGCCTACGGCTGGCAGGCCGCGGTCGGCACCCTCGGCCAGCTGCGGGGGATCGGTCACGCCCTGCGTGCCTGGCCCACTCCTCTCGGTGTGGCGATCAATTCGGCGGACGAGATCTGGGACGAGACCGGCGCCCTGGCCGATCCGGGGGTGCGCGGGCAGCTCGAGTTGCTGGCCGCCCAGGTGCTCACCCGCGCCAGAGCGATCGGCGGCCCCGCATGATGCGATACCTTCGCCTTCGCTTCGGTCTCCGCGTCAGTATGCCGGCCGATCGCCGGTCTCGGGGGTGCGGCATGGAGACAGCATGAGCGGTTTCGCGCACCGCACTCTCGTGGTGGACGGTTTACGCACGCATTTTCTGGAGGCGGGGGCGGGTGAGCCGGTTGTTCTGCTGCACGGCGGCGAATTCGGCGCGAGCGCCGAAATCGGCTGGGAGCACACCATTACCGCGCTCGCACAGCGCTATCACGTATTCGCACCGGATATGCTCGGCTTCGGCGAATCGGCCAAGGTCGTCGATTTCGCCGACGGCCGGGGTATACGTATCCGCCATATCGCCCGGTTCTGCGCGCTGCTCGGTATCGAATCCGCGTATTTCGTGGGTAATTCCATGGGCGCGGTGAATCTGCTGGCCGATACCACCGCCGCGCATCCGGTGCTGCCGGTGCGCGCCATGGTGACCATCTGCGGTGGCGGGCAGATCCGGGCCGGCGAGCATATGCGAGCCCTCTACGATTTCGACGCCACCCTGCCCGCCATGCGCAGGATCGTCGCCGCGCTGTTCGCCTCGCCCGCGTACCCGGCCGACGAGGATTATGTGCGCCGCCGGTTCGATTCGGCGACCGCTCCCGGCGCCTGGGAGGCGGTCGCGGCCGCGCGGTTCCGGCGTCCCGATGCCCCACCGCCGCCCGGTCCGGGGGATCGCCCGTTCGAGCGGATCCGGGTCCCGACCCTGGTGATCGAGGGCGGTGCCGACAAACTGCTGCCCCCGGGCTGGGCCGCCGAACTCGCGGCCCGTATCCCGGATGCCCGTTCGGCCGTTGTCGACGAGGCCGGGCACTGTCCGCAGCTGGAACGGCCCGACGCGGTCAACGCGCTGCTCCTGGACTTCCTGGACCGGCAATCCCGTCCCGCGCCGATCCCCGGCTACGCGCGTAGCGGGTGAGCCGCCGCGGAACCCCCGAGGGCTACGGAAAGTCGTGACGAGAGGAATCCAGGGTATGGGCAACGAATTGGCGGGCAAGGTCGCGGTGGTCACCGGGGGCGCGACCGGGCTGGGCAGCGCCATGGTCGAGCGGTTCGTGGCCGAAGGCGCCCGGGTGGTGGTGGGCGATCTCGACGCCGACGGTGGTGCCGCCGTGGCACAGCGCTGTGGCGCCGGTGCGCTGTTCCGGACCACCGATGTCGCCGACCCCGATCAGGTCGCCGCGCTCGTCGAGTTCGCGGTGCGGCGTTTCGGCGGACTGCACATCATGTGCAACAACGCCGGTATCTCCGGGAAGATGCACCGCAGCATCCTGCACGACGATTTCGCCGACTTCTACCGGGTGATGTCGGTCAATGTGCTCGGTGTCATGGCGGGGACCGGGATGGCCGCCCGCCATATGTCCGAGCACGGCGGCGGCTCGATCATCAACCTGTCCTCGGTGGGCGGGGTGCAGGCCGGCGGCGGGGTGATGACCTATCGCGCCTCCAAGGCGGCGGTCATCCATTTCACGAAATCCGCGGCGATCGAACTGGCGCAGTACGAGATCCGGGTCAACTGCATCGCTCCCGGCAATATCCCCACCGATCTGCTCGCCAAGGCCTCCACCACCATGTCGCCGGAGAAAGCGGAGCGGATGACGCGGGCCATGCGGGAGATGATGAACCAGGACCGCCCCCTGCCCCGGGAGGGCACGCCGGCTGATGTCGCCGAAGCGGCCGTCTACTTCGCCGGGGACCGCTCCCGCTATCTGACCGGAACGGTACTCACCGTCGACGGTGGCACCACCGCCGGTAAACCGTTGCGCCCCCGCGGGCCCGCCCCGGCGGCCGGCGGTTCCGCCTCCGTTCCGGCAGCAGCGTCGTGAACCGGCCGCGCCCGATCCACACCATCAGAGAGAGAACGTCATGAAAGTGACTGTCGAACAAGGGAAATGCATCGCCGCCGGGCATTGCGTGATGGCGGCGGACGCGGTGTTCGATCAGCGCGAGGACGACGGCATCGTCGTCCTGCTGGACGAGAACCCGCCGGACGAGCTCGCCGCCGAGGTGCGCGAGGCCGCCGCCGTGTGCCCCGCCATGGCCATTCACGTCCACGAGGAGTAGCAGTGTCGAATTCTTCCGGAGCCGAAACACCCACCCAGGCCGCACCGGACCCGGCCGAGATCCTGGCCTATCCGCAGGACCGGGCGCCCGGCTGCCCGTTCGCACCGCCACCCGCGGTGCTCGGGCTGATCACCGAGCGGCCGCTGAGCCGCGTCCGGATCTGGGACGGCAGTACCCCGTGGCTGGTCACCGGTTACGCCGAACTCAAAGCGCTCATGTCCGATCCGCGGATCAGCGTCGACGATTCCCAGCCGGGCTTTCCGCACTGGAACGAGGGCATGCTCGATCTGGTCGGCCATCGCGCCAAATCGGTGTTCAACACCGACGGCGAGGAGCACAGCCGGTTCCGCCGGATGATGACCAAACCGTTCACCGTCAAACGTGTCGACGCGCTGCGCCCGGCCATCCAGCAGATCACCGACGATCATATCGATGCCATCCTCGCCGGCCCGCGGCCGGCGGACCTGGTCGAAGCGCTGGCGCTGCCGGTGCCGTCACTGGTGATCAGCGAGATGCTGGGCGTGCCCTACGCGGATCACGAGTTCTTCCAGCAGCACGCGACGACCGGTGTCTCCCGCTATGCCACCAAGGAGGAGGCGGCGCAGGGCCGGGTCGGCCTGGCCCGGTATCTGATCGACTTGATCGAGGCCAAGATGGAGAACCCGGCCGAGGATATGGTCACCGAACTCGCCGAACGGGTCACCGCGGGGGAGATCTCCATGAAGGAGGCCGCCCAGATCGGCACCGGGGTACTCATCGCCGGTCACGAGACCAGTGCGAACATGATCGCCCTCGGTGCCCTCGCCCTGCTCGAGCATCCCGATCAGCTCGCTCTGCTGCGCGATACCGACGATCCCAAGGTCGTCGCGAACGCGGTCGAGGAACTGCTGCGCTATCTGAGCATCATCCAGAACGGCCAGCGCCGGGTGGCGCTCGACGATATCGAGATCGGTGGGCACACCATCGAGGCCGGTGACGGCGTCATCATCGACCTCGCACCCGCCAACTGGGATCCGGACCAGTTCCCGGAACCGGAGAAACTCGATCTGACCCGCCCGGCCCGGCTGCACGTCGGCTTCGGTTTCGGGCCGCACCAGTGCGTGGGCCAGCAGCTGGCCCGGGTAGAACTGCAGATCGTCTTCAAGACGCTGCTCGAGCGGATACCCGGTATGCGGCTGGCGATTCCGCTGGAAGACGTCGAATTCAAACACGACAAGCTGGCCTACGGCGTCTATCGCCTGCCGGTGACGTGGTGAGCACACCAGCGACTTTCCGAGAGGTGACCGACCCGTGACGACCAGCGCACCCAGTGAGCTCCACTACGACCCCTACGACGTCGAGCTCAACGCCGACCCGTATCCCATGTTCAAGCGGCTCCGTGAGGAGCGGCCGCTGTACTACGACGAAACCCACGATTTCTACGCGCTGAGCCGCTTCGCCGATGTCAATGCCGCGCTGATCGACAAGGACACCTTCAGCTCGGCGCGCGGCGCCATCATCGAGCTCATCAAGGCGAATATCGAGATTCCGCCGGGCGTGCTGATCTTCGAGGATCCTCCGGTGCACACGATGCACCGCAAACTGCTCTCCCGGATGTTCACCCCGCGCAAGATCTCCGCCCTCGAACACAAGATCCGCGAATTCTGCTGCCGCAGCCTGGATCCGCTGGTGGGTACCGGCCGGATCGATTTCATCGCCGATCTGGGAGCGCAGATGCCGATGCGGACCATCGGCATGCTGCTCGGTATTCCCGAGGAGGAGCAGGAGGCGGTCCGGGATTTCGCCAACGACCAGATGCGCACCGAAGAGGGCAAACCGATGCGGGTCTCGGCGGAGAGCCTGGCCAGCGGCGAGCTCTTCGAGAAGTACATCGACTGGCGTGCCGAACACCCTTCCGACGACATCATTTCCGAGCTGATCGGGGTGGAGTTCGAGGACGAGACCGGAACGGTCCGCCGCCTGACCCGCGACGAGATCCTCACCTACGTGAATGTGGTGGCCGGCGCCGGCAACGAAACCACCACCCGGCTCATCGGCTGGGCCGGGAAGGTACTCGCCGAACATCCCGATCAGCGGCGTGAGCTGGTCGAGAACCCGGCACTCGTCCCCGCTGCCGTCGAGGAGCTGCTGCGTTTCGAGCCGCCCGCCCCCCATGTGGCGCGTTACGTCACCCGCGATATCGAATATCACGGGCAGACCGTTCCCGAGGGCAGTGTGATGATGATGCTCATCGGCGCCGCCAATCGCGACCACCGCCAATTCGCTCCCGACGGCGACGTGTTCGATATCCATCGGGAGAGCAAGCCGCATCTGGCCTTCAGCGTGGGCACCCATTTCTGCATGGGTTCGGCGCTGGCCCGGCTGGAAGGGCGGATCGCGCTGGAGGAGATCCTGAAGCGCTTCCCCGCATGGGAAACCGATCTGTCGAATGCGAAACTCTCGCCGACTTCGACGGTGCGGGGTTGGGAGTCCATGCCGGCGTTCACCACCTGAGTCGTCGTGGGTGGGCCGGGGGCTATCCGGTACCGGTCGCTGCGGATGCCGGAACTCCGCGTACCGGTTAGTCTGCTTCCGTAGTTCGAGCATGCGGAGCGGAGTGCCATGGGTGAGAAGAACCGGCAGTGGGTCCTGGTGCGGCGGCCGGTGGGTAATCGGTACGCGGACGCGGTCGAATTGCGGACGGGGGAAACCCCGGAGCTCGGCAGCGGTGATGTGCTGATCCGCAACATCTACCTGTCCCTGGACGCGGGCACCCGGATGTGGATGGGCCCCCGGGAGGACTCCTACTCCCCACCCACACCCCTCGGGTCGGCGGTCATCAGCACCGTGGTGGGTTCGGTGGTGGACTCCCGGCATCCCGACTACCGGGCGGGTGATCTGGTGCGCGCCTATGGCCAATGGGCGGATTTCTCCCTCTCGCGCCCGGACGAGGTCTATGTGGAACGGTTGAGCCGCACCCTGGACGACCCGCGTCAGCACCTCGGCGTATTCGGTGCCAACGGCTGGACGGCCTACCTGGGGGTGCTGGAGTACGGCGAGGCCGGGCCGGGGGAGACCTTCGTCGTCTCGGCGGCCTCCGGGGTGACCGGGGCGCTGGCCGGGCAGATCGCCCGGCTGCACGGCTGCCGGGTCGTCGGGATCACCGGCTCACCGGAGAAATGCGAATGGCTCACCGGTGAACTCGGCTTCGACGCGGCGATCGACCGGAACGCCGGTGAACTCGGCCCCGCCCTGCGCGCCGCCTGCCCCGACGGTGTGGACGTCTATTTCGACAATGTGGGCGGCGCGGTGCTCGACGACGTGCTGGGAGCGATGAACCTGTTCGGGCGGGTCGCGGTGTGCGGGCTGCTCACCCACTACGACCGCGACGAGCCCGCCGCCGGGCCCGCCCGCTTCGATCAGATACTGATGAAGCGCCTCACCATGCGAGGGTTCTTCTCGCCGGATTTCTACCACCGCGGCCCGGACCTGAATCGCCGGATGCGGTCGTGGTACGAGGAGGGCAAGCTCCGCATGAACTTCGACGTGACGCCGGGCTTGGAGCACACTCTCGACGCCTACGCCCGCCTGTTCACCGGGGCGAAGGTGGGCAAAGCGCTGGTACAGGTGGGCGAGCCGGACTTCTGAACCCACCGGCAGCTCGGCCGCGACGGAGTTCGCGAAACAGGTCTGCGGCCACGGGTGGTTCGCGGCGACACCGGCCGGCTACCACCTCGTCAATGGCTGGGTGCCGATAATCCAGCCTCTACGCTGGCCTGATGTTCTTCATCTTCGGTTTCGGCACCAAGCGCAAGCCTCTCGGCCCCGGAGAAACTCGGACCTGCCCGCGCTGTCACAACACCACGCAGTGGCTGCGCATGCGGGAATTCAAGCAGTTCACGGTGTTCTTCGTGCCGGTTGTCCGCTGGAAGCGCCGTCGGTTCGAGGCCTGCGGAGTCTGTGGCGCCGAGATCGCGGCCTGAACGGAGACGCCGGGGGCGCCGAGCGGGCGGTGCGGCGGCCGATTATGCGTTCGCGCCAATCGGTATTGGCATTCTCATTTTTCGCAAGTATCGTATTCAACGATGAACGACGCAGTCCACACCTCCTCGGGTATCCCGCTCGAGCCGGTCTACGGGCCGGACGATCGGCGTACCGAACCACCCGCGCCCGGCGTGTTTCCGTTCACCCGGGGCAACTACGCCACCGGATACCGGGGACGGCTGTGGACCTTCCGGCAGTACTCGGGCTTCGGTACGGCCGAGGAGTCCAACCGCCGCTACCGCTATTTGCTGGAGCAGGGCGGCACCGGGCTCTCGGTGGCCCTGGACCTGCCCACCCAATGCGGTTACGACTCCGACGATCCCGAGGTGCTCGAGGAAGTGGGGCGCGTGGGTGTCGCCGTGGACACCCTGGCCGACGTCGAAATCCTGTTCGACGGCATTCCGCTGGACGAGATCAGCACCAGTTTCACCATCAACGGCACGGCCGCGATCCTGCTCGCGTTCTACGTCGCGGCCGCGGAGAAGAAAGGCGTGCCCCGGGCGGCGCTCACCGGCACCATCCAGAACGACATTCTCAAGGAGTACGCCTCCCGCGGCACCTGGATCTGGCCGCCGCAGCCCTCGCTGCGGTTGATCGCCGACACCATCGAGTTCTGCGCCGCCGAAGTGCCGCGGTTCAACGCCATCTCGGTGGCCGGAGCGCATTTCCGGGATGCCGGCGCGACCGCGGTCCAGGAAATGGCGTTCACCCTGGCGGACGGTGTCACCTACTGCGATACCGTCGTCGAACGCGGCCGGATGAGTATCGAGAAATTCGCCCCGCAGATCTCGTTCTTCTTCTACACCCACGGTGATTTCTTCGAAGAGATCGCCAAATACCGGGCCGGGCGGCGCCGCTGGGCCACCATCGTGCGTGAACGTTACGGCGCCACCAGCGACAAGGCCTCGATGTTCCGCTTCGGCTGTGTCGCCGGCGGCGCCTCCCTCTACGCCCCGCAGGCGCAGAACAACCTGGTGCGGGTGGCCTACGAGGCCATGGCGGCGGTGCTCGGCGGGGTGCAGTCCATGTTCACCGCGGCCTGGGACGAGCCGTTCGCGCTGCCCAGTGAGGAATCGGCGACCATGGCGTT
Organism: Nocardia sp. X0981; assembly: GCF_977089955.1. NCBI lineage: Bacteria > Bacillati > Actinomycetota > Actinomycetes > Mycobacteriales > Nocardiaceae > Nocardia > Nocardia sp. X0981. The sequence goes on from NZ_OZ372435.1 coordinate 3,764,155, forward strand.
GCGCACTCAGCAGATCCTGGCCTACGAAACCGGTGTCACCCGGGTGGCCGACCCTCTGGGCGGCTCCTACTTCGTGGAAGCGCTGACCGACAGCACCGAGGCGGCCATCCAGGAGATCATGACCGACCTGGAGAATCGAGGCGGCATGGTCCGGGCCATCGAGGACGGGTATCTGCAGGGCCTGATCGCCGACGAGGCCTACACACTGCACCGGGATATCGAATCCGGCGCCAAACCGGTGGTCGGGGTCAACACCTTCGTCTCCGACGAACCCGCCCCCGAGATCGCGACCTACGAACTGGACCCCGCGGGCCGCGAAACCCAGTTGAAACGGCTCGCCGAGGTGAAGGCGCACCGGGATTCCGCCGCCGTCCGCGCCACCCTGGCCGCGCTGTCCCGCAGCGCAGAGGGAGACGACAACCTCATGCCTCGGTTGATCGACTGCGCCAACGCCTACTGCACCGTGGGGGAGATGACCGCCGCGCTCAAAGCGGTCTGGGGCGAATTCCGGCAGCCGGTGGTGTTCTGATGACCGCCCGGGTGCTGGTCGCCAAACCCGGCCTGGACGGCCACGACCGCGGTGCGAAGATCGTCGCGCGCACCCTGCGCGACGCCGGGTTCGAGGTGGTCTACACCGGTATCCGGCAGCGTATCGAGGACATCGTGTCCATCGCCGTTCAGGAGGATGTGGCGGTGGTGGGGCTGAGCATCCTGTCCGGGGCGCATATCGCACTCACGAAACGGGTGGTCGACGCCCTGCGCGCCGCCGACGCGGCCGATATCGCGGTGGTGGTCGGCGGCACCATCCCGCAGGGTGATATCGAGAAGCTGCGCGCCGCCGGGGCCGCGGCGGTCTTCCCGACCGGGACACCGCTGGACCGGCTGGTCACCGAGATGCGGGCGCTCACCGGTATCGAGGCCCCGTCCCGACTCCCGGGCGCCGGGCGCCCGGGTCCGGAGCCGCCGCCGTGACGGTGGGCGGCGGCTCCTCTCGAATCGTCGACAGGTGGAGGAATCGTGCGGATCGGTGTGATGATCGGGCCCGAGCGTGGCGATACCGCGCGCAAGGCCGCCCGGATGGCCGACGATATCCGCTGGGCCGAAGCGGCCGGGCTGGATACCGCGTGGATCCCGCAGATCCCCACGGATTTCGACGCGCTGATCACCGTCGCGCTGCTGGGTTCGGTCACCGAGCGGATCGAGCTGGGCACCGCTGTGGTCCCGCTGCAGGCGCAGCATCCGATAGCGCTGGCCCGGCAGGCATTGTCGGCGCATGCGGTGGCCGGTGGCCGGCTGGCACTGGGGGTGGGACCGTCGCATCACTGGATCGTGCGGGACATGCTCGGGCTGCCGTACGAGAAACCGGCCGCCTACACCCGCGATTACCTCGAAGTGCTGACTCCCGCCTTGAACGGGCCGGGCCGGGTTCAGGTGTCGAACGGGACCTTCACGGTGGACAATCCGCTCGATCTGGGCCCGGTGGCCCGGATTCCGGTGCTGGTGGCGGCGCTCGGCCCGGTGATGTTGCGCATCGCCGGGGAGCACACCGACGGCACCATTCTGTGGATGGCCGACGAGCGGGCCATCGCCGACCATATCGCTCCGCGGATCACCAAGGCCGCCGCGGCCGCGGGCCGCCCGGCCCCCCGTATCGTGGCCGGTCTCCCGGTATGCCTGTGTACCGCCGCGGAGGTGGACACGGCCCGCGAGCGGGCGAACCGGATCCTGGGCGAGGCCGAGGTCTCCCCGAACTACCAGCGCCTGCTGGAGCAGGGCGATGCCCGCGATATCGGCGATATCTGTCTCGCCGGCGACGAGGACGCGATCGCCGCCGGTCTGCGCCGCTACGCGGAGGCCGGCGCCACCGATCTGTCCGTACGGTTGCTGCCGATCGGCGATACCCGTGCGGAACTGATCGCCTCCAAACGACGTACCCGGCAGATGATCGCCGATGTCGCGAAGGACCTCCGCTGATGCGATACCTCCGCCTTCGCTGCGGCCTCCGCGGTCCGCATGCACCCGCGTCGAAGGAGCTGCTATGACCTCGGGTCCGCTGGCCGGTATCCGGGTTCTGGAGGTCGGCACCATGCTGGCCGGCCCCTACGCCACGATGATGCTGGCGGATCTCGGCGCCGACGTGGTGAAACTCGAACCGCCCGGCGGGGATATCTCCCGGAAGGTCGGCGATTCCTATTTCGCCAGCCTCAACCGCGGCAAACGCAGTATCTGCCTCGACCTGGCCTCGGCCGAGGGGCAGCGGCGGCTGGGTGAACTGGCCGCGGAATCCCATGCGCTACTGGTGAACCTGAAACCCTCGGCCATCCGGAAACTGGGCCTCACCTACGAGGCGCTGCGCCGGTACAACGAGCGTCTCGTCTGCGTCGCCCTCACCGGATTCGGTCTCGGCAACGGTGACGATCCGGCGTTCGACTACGTGGTGCAGGCCGCGACCGGAGTGGCCGCCCTCACCGGCGACCCGGCCGGGCCGCCCACCCTGCCCGGCTATTCGTCCGCCGACAACTCCACCGGTCTCACCGCGGCCCTCGGCTTGCTCGCGCAGATCGTCTCCGGACGCGGCGGGCAGATCGATGTCTCGCTCCGCGATGTGATGCTCTCCCAGCTCAACTACCACGCCGCCGCCTACCTCGACAACGGCACCGAGCCCCAGCGCCGCCCACACGGTGCGCACTCCTATTACGTTCCCGCGCAACTGTTCCCGACGGCCGAGGGTTACCTGGCCCTGTTCGTCACCCACGACGGTTTCTGGAAATCCTTCGCGAAGGAAGCCGGGATCACCGGTTTCGCGACCATGGCGGAACGGGTGGCCCGGCGCGCCGAAGTCCTGAGCCTGGTGACCACCGCTCTGACCACCGATACAGCGGTCTCCTGGGAAGCCCGGCTACGCCCGCTGGGGGTACCCGCCGCGGCGGTACGCACCCTGCCGCAAGCCTTGGACGACACTCCGGAAGTGGTGGTGCGGGCCGGGGAACACCGGCTCGTCGCGTGCCCGGTGCGGGTGGCGGGCTGGACACCGGACTACCGGCCACCGCCCCGGCTCGGCGAACACGGCGGCGCGGTCGCTCGAGCAACCGCGCCCCACGGTCGGCCTCTTCGAAACCCGGCGTCAGCGGATGCGCCTCGGGGGGGAAGGTGAATCGTTGCCCCACCGGGAAAGGGCGGGAATACCGAGAGAAAGGTCCCTACGTGGAGCAACCGTCGAGCAGGAGGCGGATGGTGAGACGCACGTCGTAGTTCGGATCGACCATTTCCGCACCCGCGCAGATATCGCCGATGGCGCGCATCAGCTGATAGGCGGTGATGTCGTCGGTGATCTCGCCCGCGTTCCGGGCGGCGGCGAGCAGGTCGTCGAGCACCGGCACGAGCCGGTCGAGGAACAGTGCGTGCAGGGCGGTGCGGCCGTCGGGATCGTTGCGCATCGCGGCGCCGAGGCCGTGCTTGGTCACCAGGAAGTCCGCGAAGAGATCCACCCACCGGCGCAGTGCGGCCGACGGTGAGCTCGCGGTCGCGAGCAGCGTGGGCCCGGCCTCGGCGCAGGCGTCGACCTGGTGCCGGTAGACGGCCGCGACGAGGTCCGCCCGCGTGGGGAAGTGCCGGTAGATCGTCCCCATACCGACACCGGCTGCGGCGGCGATCCGGCGTACCGGTGCGTCCACCCCGTACGTGACGAACACCGATGCCGCGGCGTCGAGCAGGGCCCGCTCGTTGCGCCGAGCGTCGGCCCGTTTGGCCGAGCTCCCGGTGGCCGGAATCGTCTCGTCGCCGGTGTCCATGCGATGCCTCTTTCTCACGACTGCGCTTGCCAAGCGGAACATTGCTCCGTATATTCGGAGCAGCGCTCCACTTAGCAGTGTATCTGCCGTTCACCCCACCCGAAGCCATGTCGCCACGGGAGCGAGCGCACCGTAATCGAAGGGAACCCCATGCCTGCACCCGATATGACCGCCCCGAGCGCCGTACCCGCCCTGACCACACCCGTCATCAGCGTGAAACCGGTCGTCCTGCCCGATCCGGAACGCGGCGAGGACCTGCAGGTGCGTGTCTCCGCGCCCACCACCGGCACCGATCTCCCGGTTCTGGTGTTCGCCCACGGCTTCGGCGAATCGATGTCCTCCTACGATCCGCTGGTCGACTTCTGGGCGAGCAACGGATTCGTCGTCCTGCAACCCACTTTCCTCGATTCCCGCACCCTCGGCCTCACCCCCACCGACCCCCGCTACCCGGATATCTGGCGCATCCGGGTCCGGGATGTCACGCGGGTACTCGACGAACTCGACCACATCGTCGCCGCGATCGCGGGACTCGGCGACCGCATCGACCGGGACCGCATCGCCCTCGCGGGGCACTCGTGGGGCGGGCAGACCACCGGCATGCTGCTCGGCGCGCGGGTGCTCGGCGCCGATGGGCAACCGGGACCCGATATGACCGATCCACGTGTGAAAGCCGGTGTACTCCTCGCCACCACCGGAATCGCCGGCGACGATCTGACCCCGTTCGCCGCGGCGAACTTCCCCTTCATGCGCCCCGACTTCACCGGCTCTACCACACCGACCTTCGTGGTCGCGGGCGACCACGACCGGTCCCACCTCTCCACGCGCGGCCCCGACTGGTTCACCGACGTCTACACCCACAGCCCCGGCGCCCGAAGCCTGCTCACCGTCTTCGGCGGCGAGCATTCGCTCGGCGGTATCCACGGCTACAACGCCGCGGACACCACCGACGAAAGCCCCGAACGCGTGGCCCTGATCCGGGAAATCACGTGGGCCTATCTCCGCAGCGCGCTCGGTATCGACGACACGGCATGGAAAGAAGCGCAGCTCGCCCTCGCGCGAACCGCCGACCCGATCGGGCGCATCGAGAACAAGTAGAAGCCCCTCCGGCCGAATCGGATCCGGATGCGCCCGCGTCCCGCCTACTGTCCGCCGCCGCGGCACTCCCGGAGCCGCCGTGCCGGTTCATCCCGTACGCACAGCCCCACTTCGCTCGGCTGCGGCCGGTCGATCCGGATTCGGGAGGGAAGGTCGGCAGCGCAGGCGGCACCGGGTTCGAGAACCATGGGCACGGGCCGGATCAAGCTCGCCGACGCTCGTTTTCCACAAGATCCCATACGGTCGTCTGCCGGCGAGTCCGGTCCCACCATTGCACACAGGTACGGTCGGGGACATCGGTGGCCATGGCCGCGTTGATCTTGCCGAGCGCGCGCCGCGAACGGGTGAACTGCCAATCGGCGGCGTGGTCTTCCGCCGTGTAGTCGGCGATCCATCGCGTTGCGCTGAAATGCGGTTGCGGGGGCACGGGAAGCACCGAGTTCTCGGTGAGCGACAGCCCCAGAGCAACCGCGTCCTCCCGGGTCACGGCGGTGGAGTGGGTGAACCATACGCGGTGTCCCGGATCCCGGGGGTCGCGGCAGACCCCGATGAGACGGGGGTCGCCCGCGAACAGCACCCATCCAGTGAACTCGTGTTCGATCGGGGTTACCACTTCACCGGCGATATCGCCGTATCTGCTGGTCAAGTGGAGCGGAGTGTCGGCGGAAGTCACCCATTCGTGGTGTTCACCGGTTCTCCGGGACGGCCGGCGACGCGGTCGCCGTATCCAGGCGCCGTGCTTGAAGCGATACGGTTCCCACGGGTAACGGTCGAGAACATGGGCGATACACGCCAGCTCATCGGGAGTTCCGATATCGTTGGCCGGTTTCACGATGCCACCTCACCTCGTAGCGTCAGTACGGCAGATCCGCGATCCACGGCGAATCATTCGCCGTGCCGCGGAAACGGGCCCCGCGCCGCGGCGAGACCTTGTTCGCCGGTGGAGTTTCCGGCTCGACCCGATGTGTCTCCTGCGCTGCGGCAGGGCCGCGGCGCCGCGACTTCTCGGGCAACCAGGGAAGGGAACCGATTCGCTCCCAGCGGCGTCTGATCTACGGGATCGCTGATCTACCTGCGCGAGGAGTGGTATGAATAGTCGGCAGCCGGCCGCCCGTGGCCCTGGTGAACCGGAGTCAGGGGCTCGGTTTGCGTAATTTTCTCGTAGCACTGGCCCGATCGGGCGTGCTCGGTTCGCTGGCCAAGGTCGCCGGCTGGATGGGTGTAGCCGCGGTGGGGATGCTCGTCATCGCGTGGGTCGGCAACCCCTACGCCGACGATGTGCCCGAAGTGGAGCAGGCGGCTCCGTCGTGGCTGCCTCCCGCCCCGGCGGAGTCACCGCCGGAACCGCCACTACCGCCCGGATTTCCCTCCATGGCCTTTCCGCCGCCGCTACCCGAGGTGGTCGCGGGGCAACCCCGGACTGTTCCGACAAGATTCGGGCTCGACTACTCCGTACCCGCAGGGGACGGCTGGCGCCCGTCCAACGGCCGGACCGTCAGCTGGTCCGAAGGCGGCCGGACGATCGCTTCCTACGGCGCGGTGAGCGATTACGGCTACGGCTATTGCCCGGAAACCGAGGGTTCGGTCCTCGCGAGAGTCGGGGTCCGGGGCCGCAACGGCATCGATATCGACACCGCGGCGCGTGAAGCGGCCGATCGAGCCGGCGCGATATTCTCCGGCGCCGCGGGCGCTCGTCCCGATGTGGACCTCCGAGGGCCGGTACCGGCCGAAGTCGCGGGGCGTCCCGCCGTCCGGTACACGGCGGTGGTCACCAGAATCCCCACCGAGTCCTCCTGCGACCCGAGCGCCGCGCAGTTCGATGTCGTGGCCACGCCCGCATACGCATCCGCCGAGGTGATGGTGCTGATCCTACAGCGGCACACCGGCCTGCCGGACGCCCTGAGCGAGCGCGATGCCGAAGCGATCCTGACTTCCCTGCACCCTACGAAGCGATGACGAAAGAAAGGCCGGACAGGTGGCGGAAACACTGATAGCGGAATCGGCGCAGATCGCCGGGCTGGGGAATGCGCTCGACGCCGTGGGTGCCGATGTGAAGGCCATCGCCGATTTCGTGGGCGCATATTGTGTGGTGAGCTCCGAGGGCCTCGGCGGGGCGATACTCGAGCCGCTGACCGCGCCGTTCACGCACGCGGCGGGGACCTTCGAAACCCGGATGGCCGGTATCGGCAACACCACCGCGAACAGCGGCGACGAACTGAACCGTACCGCATGGATGTACCACGACCAGGACAAGAAGACCTACGAGGCACTCAATGCGGCCACTACGAACCTGATCACCGGCCAGGGGGTGGCCCTCGATGCCGATCGGGAGAACACCGGCTTGGTCATGGACTACCCCGATCCGGTCGCGTACCCGAAACCGAACGAGATCCAGCTCGACCCGCCTTCGGCGGCGCCCCCGGAACTCGCGGATCTGATCGCGGAGACCACCGGCGTGGTCGGTGATGTCAACGAGGCGGTCAAGAACGTCACCAGGATGGCGGGCAGTGAGGTCAATATCCTGGAAATGGTGCTCTCCCGGATCACCGCGAACTGGAACGAGCTGCGCCGGATCGGTGAGACCTACAAGGTCGCGGGCAATGCGATGGAAAGCTCCGGGGCGAATCTCGAGGACGCGGTGCGCCGGGTCGGTCCGCACTGGGACGGCAGAGCGGCCATAGCCTTCGAGGCGTGGGCGGGAAGTCAGGTCGCGGCTATGAAGTGGGAGGGGCCCGTGGGACGGGTCATCTCCGACCTGCTCAACACCGTCGCCGACAAGATTCGTGACGGTGTCCGCCGGGCCTGCGAGAAACTCCGCGATTTCGTGACCTCCTTTGTGGATTTCCGCAGTACCAAACAGATTTTCAAAGCCCTCGTCAAGAAGATTCCCGGAATCGGGACGGCGCTCGAGATCATCGATATGGCCCGGAAGGTCTGGGACATAGTCGATCTCGTCAACACGATCATCACCGAGATCGAGGATGTGCGAAATCGGACGAAGGAGTTTCTGGAGTGGATCGGTAATCCGGTCGGTAAGGGTAAGGACTGGATCACCCAGAAGCTCGAGCCGATCACCAGCCGTGTCGACGACGCCGCCCGGCGGGCGGCGCTGGTGAACGATATCGGGAAGGTCGCCCAGGCCGAGGACACGATGAACCGGCCGAAGGAAGCCTATGAGGTCGGGTCCGGCCGGGCTCCGTGGGAGGACGCGGTATGACGATCGTTCGGCGCGGTTCGATAACCGGATCAGGTGGTAGCGGTGTTCGATGACCCGAACCTGGACCCCGGCGTGGAGGCCATGGCCCGCCGGGTCCTCACCGCGGCGCAACGCCTGGAGACGGCGAGCCTACGAGTGGAACGCGCCGTGCTCGAGGATCTGTGGAACGCACCGGTTCCGGTGAGCGAGGAACTCATGGCATCACTGGCGGCGATGCCGAATGCCTCACCGGAGTTACGGCACTACGGCGCGCGCGTCGAAGCGGGCGAATGCCGCTGGCCGGATATCGAGCAGTTCGCACGGCCGGTCCCGCCGGAGGTCGCGGAATTGAAGAATTCGCCCTCCTATGTATGGATCTGGGGGCCGCCGGTTTCCGCACCGGAAACACCGATACCCCGGCCGATCGCGCGCCGCGACGACAACGTGGTCGGCCCGAGCGATTGGCCCGACGATTTCGATGAATACCCGGCACAAAGGACTTGGTTGCAATGAGAAGAACATTGGTGACGGCACTGCTCGCCGGAATCGTCACGGTGACGAGTACTTCCTGCGGTGGCGGTGGTGACACGGCGGCCACACCGCGCGCCGATCATCCCTGCGATATCCCCGCCGCGGCCCTGACCGAAGCGGGAATCGCACCGGAGCCCTTGATGACCGAACCCTTCGGGACCGAATTCTCGGGATGGGAGGGCTGCATCTGGAAATCCGCCGCCGGGTGGTACGACGCGGCCGTGTACTTCGGGCCGGCCTCGCTGAACGAGTTCCAGCAGAACCCGCGCTACCAGGATTACCGGGTGGTGGGGCCCGCCACGGTCGGCGATCGGACGGCACTCGAAATCGGCGACGCACTCGACCCGGAGCGGAAGGAACGATGCTACTTCGGTGTGGAACTTGCGCAGGGCATGGCGCTCATCTGGTCGCGTCTGCCGGTCGGGCCGGGCGGGCGCGCGGCAGGTGGCGATATCTGTGCGGAGGGTGAGCGGGTCGCCGGGGAATTGAGCCCCTACCTGCCCGGATGACGGTGTGGCGACGCATTGTCGATGGTCTGATCACAAAGGAGTTGGCTTGTCCGTATCTACCCGTAAACGCCTCGCGGTGCTCGCGTCGGCCGCGGTTGTCCTCGCTGTAGCGGGATGCGCCGGTGCTGATCACGCTACGGCGCCCGCCCCCGCCCCGGCGACGACCACAGCCGGCGTCGCGGCGTCCCCGCCGCCTGTCGTGCCCAGTGTGAACCCGGTATCGGGCCTGGATGCGTGTGCTCTGCTGACCTCGGAAGAGGTGGTCGGCATTCTCGACACCCAGGGCTTGGCCCCGGAACGCACGAACGACGAGAAGGACGGCCGGGTGGTCGCGGAATCCTGCAACTGGGGTTCGGAATCGGAAGGACTGGTCTCCGTGGGGTGGATGCTCGAGCCGATCCCCGCATGGGGCGAAAACGAACGATCACGCGCCTTCACCGAAGCCGTCGGCCGCAAGGTCACGCTGAACCCATGGGACGGAAAAGCCTGCACCGTCTTCGCCGAAAGAGCGAACGGCAACCTCGGAATCAATATCGTCCCCTCCGCGGAGTACTTGACCGCTCGGCCCTCGGCCCCGGGAGACGACATCTGCGACCGGAACATGGCGACGATCGTCACAGCCTTCGGGCGCGCCCGACCCGCATAGCCCCCGCACCCGCTGATCGCGGGGCTGCAGGCCGATTTCCGGTATCTCTGACATCGTGGACACCATGTCGCTCCGTCGCCGAAATACTTTCCTGCTCCGCACTTTTCACTTCCGCGCGGCGGGGATAGCCGCCGTCCTCGCCTGTGCGGCGGTGACCGCTGCGGGGTGCGGGCAGATGAAATCGGAGACCATGAAGGTGGGTGACTGCGGCTATTTCACGCAGGAGCAGAAGAACCGTTCCTGGGATCTGCAGCACCGGCCCTGCACCGATCCGGAAGCCGCGCTGGTGGTTGTGCGCGAGGCGGCGAGAGCGAACTGCGCCGACCACTCGTACAGCTGGGTTCCCCGCGGGAGGAGAACGGGAAAAACCATTTATGTCTGCACCCACCTCAATGCTCGGGTCGGTGACTGCTTCAACGATCCGGAGTACCGCTACGGGAACCTGGATCTCCTGCGGAAAGTGCCGTGTACGACGCCGGGGGCGTACCAGGTGAATACTCGTGTCGAGCGTGATGAATACGGCGTCTGCGACGCTGTGCGCCGCAAATACGAACAGACCACCAGTATCCGGCACAAACAGCCGCCGGTCTCGTTCTGCCTGCATCGCGTCGACGCCTGACCGCCTCGCCGGAGAGATGAACGCGGCGGGGTGGGGAGCAGGCGCACGCCTCGGCGTGGCCGGCTGTCACCGTTGCGGTACCTTCACGGAGTCGTACGGCTACGAAGGGAGCAGAGGTGTTGGGGGCGGGCGCGACCTTCGCTGGGTACCAGGTCGAAAAAGTGCTGGGGCAGGGCGGTATGGGCACCGTGTACCTGGCGCAGCATCCGCGGCTGCCCCGCAGCGTGGCTCTGAAACTGTTGAACCGGGAGGTTTCCACCGATCCCGAGCTTGTCCGCCGTTTCGAACGGGAAGCCGATGTCATCGCGCGGCTCGAACATCCGGGGATAGTCGGTGTACTGGACCGGGGCGCCGACGACGGTCATCTGTGGATCGCGATGCAGTACATCCGCGGAACCGATGCCGCGTCCTGGGACGCGCGGGCCCATCCGGTGGGCACAGCGGTGCGCTTACTCGGCGAAACCGCGTCCGCGCTGGATTTCGCGCACAGCCGGGGGGTGTTGCACCGCGATGTGAAACCGGCCAACATCCTGATCTCCGAGGCGGATTCGTTCCGGGAATCCCGCGCGGTGCTCACCGATTTCGGAATCGCCCGCCTCACCGACGCCACCGATACCAAGATCACGGTCACCGGTACGTTCACCGCGACCCTCGCCTACGGTTCGCCGGAACAGCTGTCCGGTGAAGTGGTGGACCACCGCTCCGACCAGTACTCCCTGGCCTGCACCCTGTTCGCGCTACTGGCCGGGCAGCCACCCTACGCCTCGACCAACCCGGGGCAGGTCGTGATGGGACATATCGCGCAGCCCGTGCCCCGGCTCACCGCCGTCCGGCCGGATCTCCATCCGGCGGTGGACGCGGTATTCGAGCGCGCGATGGCCAAACAGCGCGACGACCGCTTCGCCACCTGCACCGAGTTCGTCACCGCGGCGCGTACCGCACTCGAGGGCCACCGTATCGGCGCGCCGGCCGCCCGCACGGCGCCCACCGTGCACAATGCGCAGGCACACGGCCACGCGATATCGCCCGGCCCGAATCCGGTGTTCCCTACCCCCGCCGGCCGAGTCGCACCACCACCACCTCCGCCGCCCGAAGCTCAGCTCTATCCGGCTTCGCAGGGCGCTCGCCGCGCGGAGGGGCGGAACGGGTCGTCGCCGTCGCGATTCCCGGCTTTCACCGCGGCGATCACCACACTGGTCATGAGCTTGCTTCCGGTGGGCATCTTCATGGAAGCTTTCAGGGAATTCACCCAGCATCCCAACACCCCTGACATGATCGGCACACTGGTCATGGGAGCCGTAGTAGTGCTGTGGGTTACGGCGGGGCTCTCCTTGTTGGCGGGCACGCGTGTCGGCCGGATCTTGACGGGTATCTGCTCTGTTATCGGGCTTCTGATTGCAGGGGGTGCCTTGTTCGTGCTCACGGTACAGCGACAACTCGAGTTCGGGGCGTTCCTGGTGTTCGCCGTGATCACCGTGTGCAACGGAGCCGCTCTGTGGTGCACTTTGGCGCGGGACACGGGACTATGGATCGATTACCGCACCCGTAGCCGACGCCGGTGAGACCAGCGCAACTCACCGATGCGGGTCGGGCACTGCCTGCTACCGTCCGATTCGCCCGGTGTCGCCGGGCCGGTCCGGCTCGGTTTGCCGCCTGATCTCCGAGCTCGTCCTCTCGAATTTCCCGGGTTCCATGGCGACCGAGCCGCGTCCCATGTGCCTGATGTGGGCTGTCGCGGTTGAGCGACGGATGGGGAGGTCGGTAGGGTCGGTTGGACGCGGGGGGCCGGCCGGTTCCCGGTTCGATATGGAATGCCGGTGTCGGGAGGTTCGTGATGACCGTTGGTCGATCGATGCGGGGGATTCTGTGTGGTGTGGGGGCTGCGCTGCTGGTCGCGGGGTGTGGGTCCGGAACCGAGGGGTCGGCGTCTTCGGTGACCACGACCACCGGGTTGCCGATCGCGGCGGAGGCGCCGTCGTCGTTCGATCCGTGTACCGATATTCCGCAGGAAGTGCTGGCGTCGGAGGATTTGCGGCGAGGGGTGACGGACGCGAATGTGGACGGGTCGCGAGGGATCAAGTGGCGGGGGTGTAGTTACGTGGCTCCGGACAGCTATGCGGTGGGGATCACCACGACGAACTTGACGCTGCCTGTAGTGCGGGACAACGACCAGTTCGTGGTCCGGCAGGAGTACACGGTCGACGGCCGGGCGGCGATAGCGGTGAACGCGGCCGACGATACCGACGTGCGGGCGTCCTGTTTGTTCTATGTGGAGATGAACGGAGGAAGTCTCGAACTCTCCATGGATAATCCGGCGTCGAACGATAAGACCGGCCATCTGGATACATGTGAACTCGGGCTGGGTCTGGCTCAGAAGCTCGCTCCCTTGATCCCGGATGCTTGAGCGGACGGGAACCAGCAGTTGTGATAAGCGGGAGAGAGTTCGGAGATGAGTGAGGATGCGGCCTCGCGTCCTTTGGAGGATCTGCTGACCGAGGCGCGAGAGGGGCGTTTGTCAGTGAATCTCGGTGCCGGCTCGCCGGATACGGTGCGGGTGAACGCCGAAGAATTCGTGTATATGGAGCGTGACTGTGAAGGGTTCAAACTCCTGATACGGGAATTGCAGCGCATCGCGCGGGAAATCCATAGCCGTGAGCGATGGGATCTCGGGGAGGCCAGTAAAGATCTTTCCTCGGCCGCGGTGCTGGTCAACCGTTTCCGTACCAAGGCGCAGAACGCGGAAGACGGAAACGATATCCACGCGATTCTGGAGGAACATTACCGGATCGTCGAGGATATTCAGGAGTTGCACCGGGTGATCGCGCAGCGGTATATGGAGACCGATGAGGCGTTCGCCGGCCGGTACAACGAGTTGATGGCCGGGGCGCCACCGGTCGTGCCGTTGGCGCTGCCGTCGCCGTTCTTGCCGACTCCGGGGCAGTAGGAGAAGCGTGGTGCGGCTACGTGGCGCGTCGGTCCATTCGGAACAGGGGGTGCGATGACCGTTCAGAACGAAGGCCCGAAGATCGGTGACCCGGAGGAACCCAACGGGTTCTCCCATAGCGAGATCAACGAGGCGTTCGAACCGCTGAGTCCGGGTGAACACGGAATGACGGCGTCCGAGCAGTACGGGCAGATCGCCGATCAGTGGGAGAGCGGGGTGAAAGTGTTCGCCGCGCGTATCCGCCGGTCCAGTGCGGCGGCCTGGGAGGGGCCGGCGGCGGAGCAGTCGCGGCAGGCGATCGGCAATTACGCCACCAGGGCCGAAGACCTGGTTCCCGCGTTGAATGCGCTCGCGGTTCAGGTTTATGACGCCGTCGTGTCGATCATGCGCACCCAGAACAATCTGCCCGAGGTGATCGAGAAGCGTTGGGGTATACACCCGTCCGAGTGGACCATTCTCGGGTTTCATAACAAACGGACCGATAACGAGGAAGCGGCCCGGCAGGTCATGCGGGACTATTACGTGACCGGTTTCGTCCAGGCCGATACGAAGATCCCGGTCCTGCCCGCTCCGGTGAACCCGACCCAGCCCCTGCACACCGATCTGCCCGCCGGTACGCGCGACCAGCCCGGGCCGGGCGGTACCTCCACCGACCAGGGCGGCGATCCCAACGGCACGGATACCGGCGGACCGCAGGGAGAGAATCCCACCGGCGAGGAACCCGGGACGGAACAGCCGGGCACCGAACAACCGGAGGAGCCGGGTACCGAACTGCCCGGGACGACGCCCGCGGGGACGACGACCCCGTCCACCACCGAGAATCCGGCACCCACCACACCCAGCACCACCACCGTGCCGAGTACCACCTCGACCACCCCCGGGCCGGGGACACCCGGTTCCCCGAGCGGCAGTCCGGTGACCACCGGCGACCCCGGCCGCAGTGTGCCCGGCACCCCGAACACCACCGGGACTCCGGCGGTGGCGACCACCGGGACCACCAGTTCCAGCGCGGCGCGCAGCGGTATGCCGGGCATGATGTCGCCGGGTATGGCCGGTCGCGGCCGGCAGGGAGAGGACGACGAGAAGCACCAGTCCCCGGACTATCTCGTCAACGCCGAGAACACCGACGAACTGCTCGGGGATCTGCCGCCGACGATTCCCGGCGGGGTACTGGGCGCCGATATACCGGCCGCGCGGCCGGTGGAACGCGACTGACCGACTCGCCGCCCGCTCCGGGGACCGACCGGCGACGGGCGGCGCGGAGGTGTCGGCAGTTGTCACAGGATCGAGGAAAAACCACCGATAATGAGCACCTGGATCTGGGAGCCGGACGATTTCGCCGCGCTCTGGTACCGCGACGGGATCGACCGGTTCCCGCGCCCGCTGCACTATCTGAGCCGCTACAAGACCCGCAATTCGTTCGAGGCGCATGCGGCGGCCGTGCGGGCGCGGTACGACCGGGACGAGCGTGAACTGATCCGGCGAACCCTGCACACCGTATCCGACGGTGATCTGCGGATCGAGATCCTGGGGGCCTCGACCGTGACCGTCAAGGGCCGGATGCGTGAATACCGGGTGGTCGGCTCGCGTAATGCGCATTATGGGGTGGTATTGGCGCAGTCGGCGATCGACGGTGTCGACGGCCCGATCCATGCCCAGCTGTTCGCCGCCGAACAGCTGCCGAAACGTCTCGCGGCGCTGGTGCCGCCGTGCGATCCCGGCCGGGAGGCGGCGGCTACGTTCCATATCGACGATCTCGCCCCCGGCGGTGCAGAGCGGCAATCCTTCCGGCGCGGTCCCGGTGAACAGTACCGGCGGCTCGCGCAGCGGCCCGCGGACGGCGGCGGTGTGGCGGGCCTGCGGGTCGGGTCGGTTCTGGATCGTCCCGAGCCCTGGTACCGGACTCGGTGGTTCGATATCACCGGCGACGGCCGCTACCTGGAAAAGCGGACCCGCGACCATGTCACGCTGCGGCCCGTCGCCGCCGCCGAGCTCGCGGCCGGGTTCGCCGACTGGATCGACCACGCGCTGCTCCGGCTGCGCGAGGACGAGCCGGATACCTGGTAGCACCGTCGGTGCTGCCCCGGCTGTTCGCGGCAGCATCGGCGAACCCGCGCGGGCGGTGCGGCACAGGGCCGTCGGCTCGCTGCTATTCATCGAGATACCGTGCGATATCGGTGAGAGTGGCTGCCGTGTGCAGCGGTTCACCGTCCACAGCGTCCAGCAGCGACCATCCGGCTGGTGTGCCCGGCTCGCGGACGAGCCGGTAACCGAGGCTCTCGGCCTGGGCCGCGAGCATATCGAACGGTACGAGGTGATGGTCGCGCCCCGGGGCTTCGCTCATCGGGCTTTCCCGGTTTCCTGAGACGACCAGTGACGCAGGGCGTTCGATACCCGGACGAGGGTGGATATATCGGTCGGCGGTTTCCATTTTCCGCCCACGGGGATGGAATTCGCGCCGGGGATACGGCGCGGCAGTTTTTCTTTCACGAGCGCGGTTTCCTTCGTGTGGGCGGATCAGTACTCCGAGAATTCCCGGCCGTCGGGAATCATTTTGCGCGCCTCGATCAAGTGGGCCCTGGCCTGTCTTTTGACCGGGCAGGTCGCCGAGAGGCATTCGATATGGGTCTGCATCACCTGGTGCGCGTAGCCGACGGTCATCACGGGTACGCGCCGGTGATCGGTCACCGGTAGTCCGAACAGCATGGTCACCTCGTCACGTCGGGGAGGGGTCGGCCGCTCCCGCTCGGCGAAAGCTGCACGGTGCGCTTAGAATTCGCCGAACTGGTGCGGAGTGATATGGAAAATTCCGCCACGGAACTTCCCATACCTTTTTGCGCGCACACTCAGTGAACCACCCTCTTCCCCGATTGGGAACCGATACGTAAGATTCAGTCGCACAATGGAATTGCTCCGGGTGGATGGGTAATTCCGAGCAGTTCGACTGTTCCATTCGAGATGGAATAACCGCGAGTAACGTCAACGGAAGGGGATATACCTGTGTCGATCGAACTGAACGCCACGAACCCACCGACCCTGCCGCGCCGGGTACTCGGCCGCCGCTTGCGCGAACTGCGCGAGGAGGCCGGGATGAGCCGGGCGAATGCGGCCCGGCGGTGCGAGATGGGCGCGCAAACCCTGTGGCGCTTGGAATCCGGGCGCAACAGCGAGACCAAGAAGATGGTGGTCAATGCGCTGTGTGATACATATGGAGCGAGCGACGCCGACCGCCGCGAATTGCTGTGGCTGGTCGAAGAATCCCGTAAGGACGGGTGGTGGCAGTCGTCGTATGCCGGTGCAGTGGTGCCCGAGGCGGAGATGTTCCTCGGGCTCGAACAGGCGGCATGTGAGGTCTTCTCGTGGCAGACCATCCTTTTGCCGGGACTGTTGCAAACTCGCGCTTATCGAACTGCCCTGTGGGAGGTCGCGAAACCGCTCGGGCGGTCGATCGAGCTCGATCGTGAGGTTGCTCTACTCCAGCGGAGACAGGAGAGGTTGTACGACTCCTCGGGTTTCGCCTTGGAAGTAGCGCTGAGCGAGGCCACGCTTCGGCAGCGTATCGGCGGCGCCGAGACCATGGCACATCAGCTGGACCATCTTGTCGAGGTGGCCGCGCTGCCGCGGGTTTCGCTGCGAGTCGTACCGTTCGATGCGCCGGATCATCTTGGATGGACAGCGAAGCACTTCGTCTACCTGGGATTTCCTGAGCACCTGAACCCGGTTCTGACCGAACCACCGGTTGTGTACATCGAGGGGTTCACCGGATCGTTGTACCTGGACAAGCCAGGTGAGATCGACTGGTATCAGGCAGCTCGCGCGTCGATCCTGGACGTAGCATTGGACGAGCGAGAAACACAGCGCCTCATCGAGGCGACGGCGAGGGAGTATCGGGCATGAGCGTCGACCTATCCGGAGCAGCCTGGTTCAAGAGCACCCGTAGTGCCAGCGGAAACGATTGTGTCGAGGTCGCCCACTTGCGTGGTGGTCTGGTGGGGGTGCGGGATTCCAAGAATCCCAGCGGTCCGGCGCTGGTTTTCGGGCCGGGGGAGTGGGATACCTTCACTGCCGGTCTGCGCGCGGGTGGGCTCGGCTCAGCGGATCGAGGCATCTGAAGTATCGGGTCGAAGCGGTCGTGCTCCCGCCGCTCGGCCGGAGTGCCGCCGGTTCTTCATCGGCCCGCCCGGTCGCCCCGCATACCCGCTGCTCTGCACTCGGGCCGTCGATGCCGACGGGTGGGGCCGGCTCGATGAGCGGTTTCGCTCGGATTGCCGGGCGGATCAGCCGATATCGACCGGGGAACGGATATTCGAACGACACGCCTACTCGGTCGGTGCGCGTTCATTCGACCGCGGGCGATAACCGGACCCGTGTAAGAGCGGATGTCCTCGCCCGATGGGTACCCGTTCCCCGGTCGGCAAGGACCGGGAGGAAGTCATCGGTACCGCTACCGTGTCAGCGGGTGTGTCAGGGCGGCGTCAGGGCGGTGTCAGCGATGACGGCGACAGTATTCCTATGAGCAACATCGAATCGAGCGCGGAAGTCGCCGGTAACCACTCCAAGATCCTGAGCAAGGATTTCCGCGCTGTCGCCCGGACAGCGCGGGAAACCGCGCTCGGCGGGCGACAGCGAGTCCGCTGAGCTGCGACCGAGCGGCCACAGCCGGCCGATGGTCCATCCCCCGGGACGTCGTCCCGGAATCTCCCCTCATCGAACAGGCCGAACCTGTTTCAGCACAACCAGTTCCGAAGGAGCTCCGCCATGTCCATCACCCTGACCGACCAGGACAAGTCCATCATCCGCACCGCCGCCTACGGTGCGGTATCGCTGATCTCCGCCGCCGACGCGGCCGGTTCCCCGCACAAGGCCGCCACCCGCGGCTCGATCGCCCTGACAGCGGCGACCGGCCTGGTCGGGCACGTGCTGGCCGCCAAGTCCAGGGATATCGACGTGAAAGGTAAGACCGTCGCCGACCTCGCCGATCAGGTGCTGCCGGCCTTGACCGCGGCCACGAGTCTGCTGAAAGCACAGGATCCGGTCGAGGCCGACAATTTCCGCAACACGGTCCTGGTGGCGGTCGAGGCGGCCACCCGCCCGCACGGGAGTGTGCCCGGCCCCGTCCTGGCCGATATGACTCGTAAGATCACCGCTGCCCTCGACGCCGCGTGACGGCAGCCGCCGGGGCCTGGAACAGCAGGATTCCAGGTCCCGGCGTCCTGTCGTCCGCTGGTCCTGTGGTCTGCTACTTCTCCGGAGATCTCGCGGAACGTGCGGTCCGGAAGTGGCGTACCAGTGCGCCGCCGAGCACGATCACCGCCAGGAGCACGACGGTCGGCACGAGGACGTCCCTGGTGGATCGAGCGACTTCCACACCCGCTACGACCAGGGAGATCAGGGCGATCAGGGCCGGTAGAGCCGGCAGCTGCCCGGTCAACTCTTCTCCTGCTCCGGACAGACCTGCGAGGCCCTGCGTTCGTTGCGCTGTTCGCCTGCCCTGCCGATGTACCGCGTAGCAACCGGTCGGCGCGGCGATGAGTTCCCGGTGCGGAAGGCGTCTACACCGGTATGTCGACGCATACTCTCGAAACCACCGGTGCCGATATCGTCTACGACGTGCACGGCCCCCTGCCGGCCGCCGCGGGCAGGCCGCCGCTGTTCCTGATCGGGCAGCCCATGGAGGCCGCCGGTTTCCGCGCGCTCGCCGCGCGTTTCCCCGACCGCACCGTCGTCACCTACGACCCGCGGGGTATCGGCCGCAGCGTCCGCAAGGACGGTCGCGTCGACCACGTGCCGGAGGTCCAAGCCGAGGACGTTCACGCCGTGGTCGAAGCACTCGGGGCCGGTCCGGTCGAAATGTTCGCGAGCAGCGGCGGCGCGGTGACCGCGCTCGCGCTCGTGGCGGCCCACCCCGATGACGTGGTCACCCTGGTGGCGCACGAGCCGCCGCTGATTCCGGTGCTGCCCGATGCCGCGGCCGCCGAACGCGCCCGCGCGGCCGTACGGGACGTATACGAAGCCAAAGGTTTCGGTGCCGGGATGGCGGCCTTCCTCACGATGGGCTCCTGGCAGGGCGAGTTCACCGACGAGTACTTCGCTCAGCCCACCCCCGACCCCACCCTGTTCGGGATGCCGGCCGAGGACGACGGCTCCCGGGACGACCCGCTGCTGTCGGATCGGTCGTGGGCGGTCAGCAGCTACCGCCCCGACCCCACCGTGGTGGCCGCGGCGCGGACCCGCGTCGTCATCGCCGTGGGAGCCGAAACGGGAAATACGTTCACCGGCCGCACAGCGGTGGCGACAGCCGAACTGTTCGGTCAGCGGGCGACCGTGTTCCCCAGCCATCACGGTGGCTTCCTCGATGGTGAATTCGGATATGCGGGGCAGCCCGAGGAATTCGCGCACAAGCTGCGCGAAGTCCTGGACGGTCAGGACTGAGCACACCAGAGGGTACGTACCTGCCCGTCCCGGCCGCACTCCGCCGTTCGGCAGAGTGTGGCCGGTCCCGCATTATGCCGGTGTGTCCTGGAGAGACGGCTTTCACGCCGAGGTGAGTACGGTGCCGAGGTTCGCCGCCAGTGCCTCCGCTATGGCGCGAGCGCCCGGCACCAACTCGGCCTGCCCCGCCCGAGGGCCGCTGATACCTTCACGTTCGGCCATATGCGAGCCGAAGACGGCCACGCTGACGAAAACATTGCTCTTCCGGAAGGCGTTCGAGGCGGTATCGTCCGGAGCCCCCCAGGCTTCGAAGGACTCATCACCGAGGCCGGTTGGCGCGCTGCCTTTCGCAGCATCGAATGCCCGATCGAAATGACGTTCCGTGGCCGCGACCGCGTCATCGCCCGATTTCAGCGAGAACGACAGGGTGATGGTGCGCTGGAGGGGTTGCCCGGCCGACCAGGGCTCGACCTTCTGATACCGGGCGCTGCACACTTCGACGGTTGTTTCCGGGGTGGACAGGCCCGCGCTCTCATCTTCGAACCGGACCGCCTCGCTGAACAGCGCGCCCGTATAGGCGCGGATGGCATCCATCGCCGGTGCCGACACCTGCGCGCAGGAATCCGGCAACCCACCGAACATCGGCCTCGTCCCGGTGTGCCCGGTTTCCTCGGCTCCGCATGCTGTTACGGCCCCGAGAATCAACAGTGCGCTCATCGTGGTCGACCGAAACCCTCGGAAACGACTCCGCATCCGCCGCCCGCGTTCCATCCCGCGACCCCCTTCTGTTTCCAACCGTCGTCCTGATTGTCGTACACGCGAGACTCGATGGTCGGAGTTCGGATTGTTCGCTGTCCGGGAGCGTATCGGGCGGACCTGCCGAGGGCGGCTTCCGGTCCGGAGCCTCAACCCTTGCCCAAGGTGCGGCTCAGGAGGGGGAGGAGACGGTCCCAGTGGCGTTGCAGCCCGGCGGGATCGAAAGCGGCGGTATCGGACATGGTGAAGCCGTGGACGGTACCCGGATAGATCTCGGAGGTGTAGCCGACCCCCGCGGCGTCCAGCATATGGTCGAGTTCGCCGAGAGCGGCGGGCGTGAGATCGGTTGCGGCGTGGCCGAAGTGGATCTGCGCGGTGACAGGGCGGAAGCCGTCGGGGCCGTCGGCGGCCACGGGGGCGTGGAATGCGGCCAGGGCGGCTACCCGGCCGGGGTGGGCGGCCGCGGTGCGCGTCGCCAGGAGGCCGCCGATGCAGTAGCCGGTGACCGCGACCGGACCGGCCGGCGCTCAGAGGAGCACCGGGTCGCCTATCCGTGTGCGGCGTAATGCCGTCCCGGTAGTCATCGCCGCACAGCCTAACCCACCGCGCACGGTCATCGGTATCCGCGCGGAGCCGGTCAGCGGATACCCGGCAGGCGCACCCGCGCGACCAGGGCGCGGTGATCCGCACCCGGTAGTCCGACGGTTTCCACCGCGACCGCACGGGCCTGCGCGAGAACGATGTGGTCGATACCGACCACCGGCGGCCACCATTTGTCGGTCGGGTAGGTGACGAGATGTCCGGCGCCCGCCTGGGCGGCGGCGTCGCCGAAACGGTCCGATACCAGTGCGCGGAATTGCGAATGGTCGTGGGTCGCGTTGAAGTCGCCGCCCGCGATCACCGGCCGGTCGGCGGGGGAACGGTCGAGAATGCCGCGCAGCCGGGTCAACTCGTCGGCCCAGACCCGCGTGCCGAAAACCGGTGGTACCGGATGCAACGCGTACACCGTGACCGGCCCGGCACCGGGGATATCCACCGTCGCCGAGAGCTGGTTCAGGACGAAGCCGTCGTATTCGACGGTCTCCGACAGCGGGTAGGCGCTCCAGATTCCCGTACCGGCCGCGGTCCGGCCGGGTGAGAGGTACCGGTAGGGCAACAACCGGTCGAGGCCGGCCCGGCCGAGATCCGTCACCGCCGCCGGGGTGAGCTCGTTGACGGTGAGCACCCCGACCTCCCGTTCCCGCACCTGCTGGACCAGGGATCGGGGGTCGGCACCGTCGAACAGCAGATTGGCCTGCATGACCGTCAATTCGGGGCCGTCGCCGGTGCTCGGGTGGGCGAGATACAGCGGAGCCTGGGTGCATGCCGCGGCGGCGGCGACGAGCACCGTCACCGCCGCGCCGCGCCACTGCCGCACGGCTGCCCACACCACCATGGCGACCGGCGCGGCACCCATCAGGTACGGCGCGAGGGAGGCGGCCAGCACCAGCGGTTGAGCCGATGAGCGGCTGAAATGCAATCCCACCCCGGCGGCTCCGGCCAGCGTCGCCGCCCAGGCGAGGGCATGGATTCCGGCGCGGATCCATTTCGACATCACGGGGACAGACAAACACACCGGTGCGCGCCACCGGGCGCCGCGGCCCTGTATGCGCGTCCGGCCGATATCGCACTCGGAATACGAGCGATCCAGGGAGGTCGAGAGGCCACCCGAACGCAACCCCGCTCCGGTCGGCACGTGTTCACCCAGTGGTAAGGGGTGGGCTTGCGGAGCCGGCCGACCCCGGTGACGGGTCGGGAAGAAGACCGGGCCTACACGGTGGGCTGCGGGCATTCCGGTCGTGGTCGATGGGCCGTGCCGGTGAACGCGCCGTCGGTGTGTACGCGCGGCCGTTGTGGATTCACGCGGCTCGGACGAGGCGGTTGGCGAGGGTGGACATGGTGTAGGTGCCGATGCCCAGGACCACTTCCAGGGCGTTGCGCTCGGTGAACCCCTGTGCCCGTAGGGCTTCGAGTGCCTCGTCGTCCACCGCGCCGGCGTGCGCCAGCACTTCCAGGGTGAAGGTCCGGATGGCCTCGAGGCGCTGGTCTGTCAGCGTCCGGCCGGCGCGTAGCGCCGCGATCAACTCGGAATCCGCACCGATCTTGCGGAGTTTGCCGGTGTGCATGGCGATACAGAGGTGACAGTCGTTTCGTACCGCGACGACCATGATGACGACCTCGCGTGCCAACGGATCGAGGGTGCAGTGCTCGAAACTCTCGCTCATGGCGAGGAATCCGTTGAGCAGTTCGGGCGAGGTCGCCAACCGCGCCACGGCTTCGGGCACCGTGCCGCCCGAGCGTTGCGCGAAGGCCGCCATCGTCTGTCGTGCGGCTTCCGGGGCGGTGTCCAGGGTATGGGTGTCGAACATTCCAGCTTCCTAATATAGACAACATGGTTGACGATGAAATGGTAAACCAGGTTGTCGTTTCCGGCAACGATGGCGACCGTGGCGCCCCGCCCAGGCCCGGCTACGAGCTCCCGGTACTGCTGTTCGCGGGATTCCGCACGCTGATCGACGAGCTGCACGCCGAACTCGCCCGGCAGGGCTACCCGGATATGCGCCCCGCGCATGGTTTCGCCATGCAGGCCATCGGTCCCGAGGGGGCGACCGCCAGTGATATCGGCCGTCGGCTCGGAATTTCCAAGCAGGCGGCCGGGAAGACCGTCGACCGCCTGGTCGCCGCGGGCTACGCCGAACGCGCCGACGACCCCGCCGACGCCCGCCGCAAACTCGTCCGTCTCACTCGGCGCGGATTCGACGCGCTGGCCCGCTCCGCGGCCGTCTTCGACCACCTCCGCGCCACCTGGTCCGAACGGTTGGGTGAAACCCGACTTCGCGCGATGGAAGACGACCTACGCGCCGTCGCCGCCCCCGCCGCCTTCCGGCTCGACGCCGAGAGTTGGCTCGGTGGAATGAGCTGACGCCTTACCTCTTCGGCCGTGCCGTGCCGTGCCGTGCCGTGAGTGTGCGGGTCGGTCGTTCGGAGCCGGCCGGGTCTTCGGCCGCCGGGTTTCCGTTCCGTGTTCGATACCGCGGAGGGTGGGCCGAGGTTCCGGCGAGATCGGCGAGCGGCGCCGGTGGAAGTGGGCATCCCCTCTCCAGCGCTGGTGGGCGCGGGTGGGCCCGAGTACCGTTGCCGTGTTCCGGGCCGCTCGCGTGCCTCGGGCGGGGAATCGGGATCACTCCAACGAGGTGAGAAGAGATGGACGGACTCCGGACCGTCGTACTGGTCGCGGCCACCGTGGCCACCGGGCTGATGGCCGGGGTATTCGGCATCTACGCGGTGGCGATCATGCCCGGCCTGCGGACCACCGATGACCGCACGTTCATCGGCGCGTACCAGGCGATCGATCGCGCGATCATCAATCCGCTGTTCCTGGCCACTTTCCTGGGTGCCCTGATCCTGTCGGCCGCGGCGGCGTTGCTGCATCTCGGCGGTGCGGGCCGGTCGGTGCTGCTCTGGTCGGCGGCCGCGGCGCTGCTCTACCTGATGGCGGTGGTGATCACCTTCGCTGTGCACCTGCCGCTCAACGATGCGTTGAAGGCCGCGGGCGCACCCGCCGACCTGGCCGATCCGGCAGCGGTGCGGGAAGCGTTCGCCGAGGCGCGGTGGGTGGCCTGGAATATCGTGCGCACGGTGACGAGCACGGCGGCGTTCGCCTGCCTGAGCTGGGCGCTGGTGCTATGGGGGAAGACCCAGACCGCGAGCTGACCGCGCGGATATACGCGAGCGCTGGGCGGCCGTGTCGATACACCGCCGGGGTGGGGCCGCGCGGCATCGAGATCGCGTAGCGATCGGATACGTGCGCCCGGTCTGCTCAGCGGGTGGCGGCTCGTCGGGCGAATTCACCGACCACGGCCGTCGTCGCGGTGACGACGATATCGTCGACCCATTCCGGGATCGGGGCTGCCCGCGCGATGAAATCGCGGACCATGCCGTACGGAATGGCCTTGACCGTAGCGCTCGCGATATCCATGGCGTATTCATCGGCGGTGCCGAATTGGGCGGTGACCGCATCGCGTAAAGCGGCGTTCATCTCGTCGTTCACGGTGGTGATCGCGGCGCGCAGATCGTCGGGGCCGATCTCGAGCAGTTCGTCGCGATGGAACATTTTCATCGCGCGCGCTTCGGTGGGATGGTCACGGCAATAACGCGGCAGGTACGCCGCGGCGGCGAGTAACGGGTCGGGGCCGGTCAGTGCGTGGATGAGGCCGATATGAAAGCGACGGATCGAACGCAGCCAGAGTCTGGCGAGGAGTTCGTCGCGGGAGGCGAAACGCAGGTAGATCGACCCGGTGGGTATGCCGGAAGCGGTGCTGACCGCCGTTATCGCCGGTCGGCCGATCGCCGGGTCGGCCAGCAGATCGCGGGCCGCGTCCAGGATCTGATCGTCGGTGAAGCGCCGGGGTCTTGCCACAGGGACAGCCTAGGGCATAGTTTTAGAATATGGATTCTAAAACTGGGTTCCCGGTAGTCGGCAGCATGCTCACCTTCATCGGCGCCGCCCACACCGCGCTGGGCGTCGTCATATGGACGACCCGAGACCAAGACATGGCGCTGTCGTTCTGGTTCACCGCCTTCGGTGTCGCCGGAGCCGGTCTCGGGGTCGCGGTGATAGAGGTGGAACGAGCGCGCGGTTACGTCACCACGCCGGTCCTTGCCGCTACGGCGGTACTGGCCGGTTTCGGGCTCGCCTTCGAGCCCGTATCGGGATTCCTCACTGTTCTCGTACCGCTCGCCGTCGGTGTCCGGCACTGGCTCGGCAGGCGGAAGGCCGTCACCGCCCTGGTGTAGGGGCCGGTATCCCCGGGAGAGCGATCGACGTCTTCTCCGGTGTGGGTGGCTGTTGACGATCACGAAAAGTCTTTCACAGCAGCATTATTCAGGGACAATGAACGAGCAACGCCCCTTCGCTCCGCCCGGCACGCAGCGGCCCGTATCCGTGGTCCGGTCCCGCCGCCATGAGGACACCGCCGAACCGAGCGCCGGGTGATCGGCACCTTGCTGGCTCTCGGAGCGGTCACCATCGCCCCGACCGCCTGCGGTAGTAGCGAATCCGGTGCCCGGCAGGCCCCGACGAGCCCGTCACCGGTATCGGCAGGCCTCCGGCCCGGGAACTTTCCTGCAGGGCACGACCGGGCAAGGCGGCACCACCACCCTCAGTACCGGTGGGTCCACCCCGATCACCATGCGCCCGCTGACCTTCCACGACAATGCCGCCACCGTCGAGATATTCCCCGGTAACCCGTGAACACAGCCGCATCGTGACATGGACAAGGGAATCGACCTGTTTCCCGGACTTCGCGAACGATCGCGCGATCAGTACTACCCGCCGGCATCGGCGTGTGCCGATGCCGACGGGCCCCCGAATCCGCTCGGGTGCGCACCGGGTATCTCCTCGGTCCGGTAGCCGGGCAGGTGACGGGACCGCGTTTCCGGTGCGGTGGCCGCCGCGGCCGGTCAGCCCCGGCCGGTAACCGGTCCGCGGGCCGCACCCGGCTGGGCCCGGAGAACCTCGCTGGCAAGGAATTCGCTGCGGTGTGCCCCGGGGTCCAGCCGGCCGCGGCTGTCGTCGCGGGAGGACTGTCGCCAGATCGGGCTGTCGACGAAATGGTTGTCGAACCGTTCCTGGGTTTCCAGGATCTCGACCGGGTTCGCCAGGCCCTTGCGGATCCGATCGCCCAGCCGGAAATAGTCGAAACGTTCGATACCCGGGGTGAAGACGATCAGGACGTCCGCCGAGGAAGTCGCGGGGGCAGCCCAGGCGTGTGTCATATTCGGCGGGATCAGCAGGAAATCGCCGGCGCCGATCTCGTGGATCTCCTCGCCGGCCAGCACGCGCAAGCGCCCGTCGAGCAGGTAGAACAGTTCGGCGGAAGTCGAGTGGTAGTGCGGCGGCGGGCCATCGGCGCCAGCGGGCAGGAATGCGCGGTTCGCGCTGAGTTTTCCGCCGGTCATATCGTGGTCGGCGTAGAGCCGCACACCCATGGTGTCCAGCGTCTCGGCCTCCTCGTGCCGGACGAGCAAGGCCTTGTCACCGGTGTTCGGGGCACCGGTATCGGAATCGGTCATCGTTTGCTCCTGACGTTCTCCCGGAACCGCTCCGGGTAATGGCATAGAGATCTCGAGGCGTCCTGGTGTGACATCGAGGACACGGAGCTGCCACGGTCACCCGGATCACCATTCGAATCCGTGTGTCCCGGCGCCCACGTGTTCGGTCCGGCCGTCGCCGAGCCGGATATCGCCGGTCGCGCCGGGTGGAATCGTCACCTCCAGGTGCACCCGGTCGCCGCTGGATCGCCAGCTGCTGCGGGCGATCCCGAACGGGGTGGTGACGGATGCCGACGCATGCGTGAGGCCGCCGCCGACGAACGGCTCGACCCGGACGACGCGATAGCCCGGCTCGGCGGGGGTGATGCCGGCCAGCCCTTCGATCAGCCATCGAGCGACGGTTCCGAACGCGTAATGGTTGTGCGACCCTTTGCCGCTGCCGTCGCGACGGTAGGCCTCCCAGGTCTCCCAGGTCGTGGTCGCGCCCCGCCCCACCTGGTGCAGCCACGAGGGCGCGCTCGTCTGCAACAGCAGAGCAAAGGCCAGATCGGCGCGGTGACCGGCGGCGAGCACCGGCAGGATCATGGGGGTGCTCAGGAAACCGGTGCCGATATGGTGGTCGGCCTGCTCGATCAGCCGCGCCAATCGGGCGACCGCGGCCGGACGCTGCGATGGGGTGAGCAGATCGAATGCCAGGGCACGGACGTAATCGTCCTGCTTGTCCGCCCCGATCCGGCCGTCCGGCCGGACGAACGCGGACCGCCACGCGTCTGCGATATGTTCGGACAGCTCGGCGTAGTACTGCGCATCCTCGGCCGCGCCGATCACCTCGGCGATACGGGACAGCATCCTCGTGGAGTGCGCGAAGTAGGCCGTCGCGACCACCGGCCGATGCCGGATCAGGTCACGGGCGAGGACCGCGAACGGTTCACCGGGACGCAGCCACTCACCCCAGTGGAAGCCGGTGTCGAGGATGTAGCGCTCCTTCGCGCCGACCCGCTTGCGTAGCCACCGCGTGGGGGAATGTTTCGTCCGAGCGGTGCGCTCCAGATGACCGACCCATCGCCGCATACTGTCGTACCGGCGTTTCAATACCGCTGTGTCGCCGTAGTACCGGTACAGCGTCCACGGCAGCGCGACCACGACGTCGCCCCAGCCGACCGCGGTCGCCGTGAGCCGGGTGAGCCGGCTCGGCCCACCACTGAACGCGGACGCTTCGCTGGGCACGAACGGTGGGACGGTGCCGTCGGGAAACTGTTCGATCGCCAGATTGCGCAGATACCGGTTCAGGTAACCGTGCGCGTCGACCAGCAGGGCAGCTGTGGGCGCGAATACCTGGATATCACCGGTCCAGCCGGACCGCTCGCGAGTCGGGCAATCGGTCGGGGTGTCGGTGAAGTTCGACCGCAGGCTCCACAACACATTGCGCTGCAGCCGGTTCAGCCGCTCGTCGGAGCATTCGAAGGCGCCGGTTACCGGTAGGTCGGAGGACAGCACCACCCCCTGCACATCGCCCACCGCCAGGTCCGGCTCGAGCCCATCGACCTGGAGATAGCGGAACCCGTGAATCGTGAACCAGGTCTGGAACCGCTCGTCGTGGCTCCCGAGGATCACCTCGTCCCGCTGCGGAGCGACCTTCATCATCGGCGGCGCGTCGAGATAGGTCAGATCGACTTCTCCCGCGGACGTGAGCAGTTCGCTGTGGGTGAGCTGTACTCGCGATCCGCGCCGGCCCGACAGCCCGATCCGCACCACCCCGGCGAAGTTCTGGCCGAAATCGACGATCTGCGCACCCGAAGCCAGCCGGGTGATCGTCCGCGGGGCCATCGTCTCGATCGCGCGCACCGGTGGGAGCTCCTCCGCCACCAGTGAACGAGACGGCTGCGTCAGCACCTCGACCGGCGCCATCCGCGCGGGCGGATGGTCGTCGCGGAGCCAGTCGTCCGCGGATATCCGTAAGTCGCAGCGCTCGCCGTGCATCGGGTCCGCGGCGCGGATACGTCCCGGACCGCCGTACCAGCTCGGGCCTGTCCCGACACCGACCGTGCGGCCGTCGGCCAGCTCCAGTTCGAGCTGCGCGAATCCCGCGAGCCGGTCCCCGTAGACCGCGCGCCGGGCATTCATCCCGAGACGTCCTCGGTAGCGGCCGTCGCCGAGCGCCAGCGCGATGACATTGCGTCCGCGCCGGAAATTCCGCGAGACGTCGTAGGTTCGGTACTCGACGATCGAGTCGAACGGTGTCCATCGCGGAACGAGCGCGGGGCCGGTCAGATCGCGACCGTTGACGAAGAACCGGTACCAGCCCAGCCCGCTGACATAGGCGCGGCCGCGCACCACCTCTTCGGTCAGTTCGACCGTACCGCGCAGATATACGGCGGCATCCGGGCCGGGCAGTGTCGTAGGCGCCGCCGAAACCCAATGCGCGGACCACCAACCCGGATCCAGCACCCCGGTCTCGAACCAGGCCGGCTCGCTCCACGCCCCGCACCGGCCGTGCGCGTCCTCCAGGCACACCCGCCAGTGATACCGGCACCGCGCCCGCAAGGGTGGGCCCTGGTACGGCGCACCGAACGGCAGTGCCGACTCGACTCGCCCACTGCGCCACACCGTATCCGCGCCGAAATCCGCGGAAGTCGCTACCTCGATCAGATACGCGACCTGCGCCGCCCGGTCGTCCTCGGTAGCGGCGGGAAGCCACGAGAATTCGGGCACGGGGTTGTCGATGCCCAGTGGAGCGGTCCGGCGGTCGGTCCGGAGTCCGGTGGCGGGCAAGAGCATCGCTTTCTGCTGCGACATCGATCATTCCTCGGTGACGAAATCGGCCATCATGGACATGTCCTCGTGCTCGAGGTTGTGGCAGTGCAGCATGTAGCTACCGGGATGGTCGGTGAACCGGACGGCGATCTCGACGGCTTCGGCGGGATTCATATCGATGGTGTCCTTCCACCCGGAGTCGAACGGCCCGGGTGCGCGATTGTTGCGGGACAGCACCACGAACGGATCCAGATGTATGTGCACCGGGTGGCGGAAATCGCTGACGAAACGCCATATCTCGGTGGTGCCGAGGCGGGGACGTGCCAGCACCTGACCTGCTTCGTACGGCTGCCCGTTGATGGTCCAGCCGTGGTCGGGCCGGAGCTGGAAATGGAAATCGCGGGTGGTCACCGCCCGGCCCGGGGCCGGCGCGGGGCCGCTGCTCAAACGGTCGGGTAGCGGCGGTGAATCGCGAACCGGACCGGTGATCTCGAAACACATGACCTCGCCGGCCGGACCGCTGCCGAGCCGGTTCACCAGCCGCACCCGGGTGCCCGGGCGATACCGGGCGAAATCGACGAGGATATCGAACCGTTCGGCCGGGGCGGCGTCGATGCTGTCGTGCGGAAGCGGGCGCGTGAGCAACCCGCCGTCGCTGCCGATCTGCACCAGAGCGGCACCACCGGGTGGCGGTGGGTCCAGCTCCAGGCGGTAGCGCCGGGCGTTGGAGGCGTTCAGCAGCCGGAATCGGTAGCGGGTCGCTTCCACCGGTAGTACGGGCCAGGGGGCGCCGTTGACCAGGACGACATCACCGAGCACACCGTTCATGTAGTTTTCGGTGACGCCGTGGGCGTGCAGCCGTGGATCGGCGAGGGGGTAGCGGAACGATCCATCGGCGGCGAAGGAGCGGTCGGTGATCATGAGCGGAATATCGTGCTTCCCACCGGGCAGGCCGAGGGCGTCTTCCTCCTCGTCGCGGATCAGATGGAAGCCCGCGAGCCCCTGCCACACCATGTATCCGGTGACACCGTGACCGTGGTCGTGGTACCAGAGCGTCGCCGCGCGCTGGGCGTTCGGATAGCTGTAGTCGCGGTGGCCGTGGGCGACCGTCCGGAGGCCGGTGTGCCCGGAGTGCGCCGCGGAGTGCCCCTGCCCCACGGGCAGCGTCACATCCATCGGGTATCCGTCGCTGTCGGCCGGGGTGTGTCCGCCGTGCAGGTGGACCACCGTGGGCCGGGGCAGTTCGTTGCGATGGCGCACCACTGTCCGGCGGCCCGAGCGGGTCACGATGGTCGGTCCGGGGAAACTTCCATCGTAGGTCCAGGCCGGGGTCCGGTAGCCGGGGACGATCTCGAGTTCGGCGATCCGCTGGGTGATCTCGTAATAGTCGACGTCGGCCTCCTGCCGGGCCGGGTCGAGCACCCGGGGTATCGGTAGCGGTGACCGGAAACGGGGCGGTAGCGGTAGCTCACTGGGCAGGACGAGTTCCGGCCGCCCGGGTACCAGCAGGTGAGCGCCACCGGCCCAGCCGGCAGCGGCCACCCCGGCGACCGTCGCCGCCGTACCGAGGAACCCGCGCCGCGTCATCCGCCGCGTCATCGCGATCCCTCCGGTTCCCTCGGGGTCTGCCACCAGGCGGCGTAGGTGGTCTGCAGCACCCCCACAGTGAGCAGTACCGCCAAGGGCACATGGGCGACCAGGATCCGCTCCTCACCCAGCGGGAACAACACCCCCACGATCACCAGCTGCACCACACTCGTCAGCACCGGCCGCCAGGTCGTCAGACGCATCCGGGCACAGGTGATCGCCGCGATCGTCTGCACGACGAGCAGCAGACCGGTGAGGCCGCCGTTGCGGGCATGCGCGGCCAGCGCTTCGAAACCGCCGGACAAGAAGCTGCCCGCCAGCGCGGCCTGCATCAGGACCAGCACGGCCACGCCGGTTGTCGCGGCGCGCAACGAAAAGACCGGCCATCTCGCGGGGGCGCGTTGCGCGGAGGCCGGGGACGATACGGCGGTCACCGGATTCCGCTCAGCTTGTCGGGGTTGGTGATCGAGTAGATACCGGTGATGCGGTCTTCTCCGGGCGCGAGGTCCACCACGACCACGGCGAGCGGGCTGTCTCCGGTGAACACCAGCGCACACGGATCGTCCCCGGCCCGGCGGTA
This sequence comes from Nocardia sp. X0981, assembly GCF_977089955.1. Classification (NCBI taxonomy): domain Bacteria; kingdom Bacillati; phylum Actinomycetota; class Actinomycetes; order Mycobacteriales; family Nocardiaceae; genus Nocardia; species Nocardia sp. X0981. Next base: position 3,795,688 of record NZ_OZ372435.1, read on the forward strand.
GCGGATGTCCAGTCCCGCGGGCAGGGTTGCGGCGACCGACACGAACAGCGCGGCGACCGCGTCGCGCCCCCGGACCGGCCGCAGGCTGGTCGCCGGACCTTTACCTCCGCCATCGGTCCACAGGGTCACCTCCGGCGCCAACACCTCCAGCAACGCCGGTAGGTCACCGCCCAGGGCGGCGGCAGCGAACCGCTCGGTGACCCGGGCATGCACCTCCGGCTCGGCCTTCCGGCGCGGCCGGCGGGTATGGACGTGGCGGCGGGCGCGGCTGGCCAGCTGCCGGACGGCGGCCGGGGAGCGATCCAGGATCCGCGCGATCTCCGGATGATCGAACCCGAACACGTCGTGCAAGACGAATACGGCGCGTTCCAGGGGGGACAGGGTCTCCAGCACCACCAGCAACGCCATCGACAACGACTCGGTGTGCTCGAGCGCCGTGCTCGCGTCGTCGCCGGCCACCAACGGCTCCGGTAACCACTGACCGACATAGGTCTCGCGCCTACGGTTCAGTTCGGCCCGCCGGGCCAGTGCGGTGTTCGCCGCGACCCGAACGAGGTAGGCACGGGGGTTCTCGACCGGCTCGGCCTCGGGGCGCCGATGCCGAGCCGCCCACGCCAGCCACACCTCCTGCAGCACATCCTCGGTGTCGGCAACGCTGCCGAGCATGGTGTAGACCACCGAGAACAACAGTTCGCGGTAGCCGAGAAACCGATCCGTGACCGCCTCGTCGACGGCATGCTGCGGCGTAGCCGCCATGGTGAACCTCCTCAGCCGTTCCATTGTGTTCGCGACCGAAGAGGTTCACTGCGGGCACTGTGTGACAGAGTGGACGTAATTGTGACCTACGCGACTCCGGACCAGAACCACACCTGCGGTCGAGCGAACCGGGCCGGTTACCTCACCCGTCATCCGCGGTCCAGGTAGAGCCGTTCGCAGGGCAACCGTGGCGTCCCGGCCGTGGAGGCGTGGAGCAATGTGACCGAGCCTGCCTGCCGGTTACGCCACTCCGCCATGAACAACAACGCCGCCGTCCGGCACGCCACATACTCGAGCCTTGTCCCGTGCAGGAAAATGCTCAGCTGCAGCGGGTATTCGCTGTCCACGGGACACCGAAGGTGCTGCGCCTGGACAACGGGCCGGAAATGATTTCAGCAGCGCTGCGATCGTTTTGCAACGACCGGGTCGGGATCAGCTATATCCCGCCGGGCACCCCGTGGAACAACGGCTACGTGGAATCGTTCAACCGGCGCCTGCGGGTGGAGTGCCTGAACCGCAACCACTGGACCAGCCTGCTCGAGGCGCGGGTGGTGATCGCCGATTTCAAGCATGAGCACAACCACCGGCACCGGCATTCGGCGCTGGGCTACCGGACCCCGGCCGAGTACGCTGCGGCCTGCACCCACACCCACCATCCGGTGGGCTGCGACATCAACTGAACACCGATCAAACGACACCGACTCTGAAACCGGGTGCTCGCGTTATCGGGGACTGGTCAGTCGAACCGGCCGCGCGGAAATCTACGTGGGCCGCGCCGTATCTCGTTCGGAACAGTTCGAGCCGGGCGGTCGCTCGGCTATGTGCGTTCGATCCAGAATCCCCCCTTATCGATCACGATTTCGCAGGGCCCGGCGATCGTACCGGCCTTGTATACGGCCTCGCTGAGATGCGTCGACATCAACAGCATCCACGTCTCCCACTGAGTGCTCGCCCCGCCGGGCTTCCCGGTGTCCGCTGTGACGCTTGTGTAGTAGTCGCGAAGCTGTTGCTCGGTGAACCGGAACTTCAGCGGAGGAGCGACCGGTCCCCCGACGGTGGCGGTGACTTGCAGCCTGCCTACGTCGCCGCGGCTGATTCGGTACCCGGCTTCGGTGCCGGCGCGAATAACCGATTCGATGAGTTCGTCGACGCTGGGCTCAGGCTCTGCCATCACAGCCTCCTCCGGGGGATGCGGTAACGATCACGCCGTTCGCGTTCACTATCACGGTGGGCTGAACGGTTTTGGCTATGGTTCCGGTAGCACGATTCACCAGGTAGATCTGCCCGGTATGACAATACTTGCCATCGCGGACCGGGCCGTGCCAGTCCGGGGCGTCGTGGGCCTTGGACATCGCCATATCGGCAATGTCCCGCCAGTTCCGGCCCTCGATTGCCGCCAGGTTCTCCCAGTCGCTCATATGCCGTTGTTGGATATGTCGGTATCCGCTCCTGTCGTTACCGCAGAGCAGCTTCCATTCACCGAAGGTCGTGACGACCTTGTCCTCCGGCGAGCTGGCTCCGCACGCGCCCCACGGGAAGGATGCATGAGCCACCGGACTCGGCGTCAATCCCATGATCGGTAACGCTGCCGCGGCCACGGCCGTCACAAGTACACATATCTTCAACTCGACTCCCCCTCTTGCACCGATCGGTGCCCTGCTTGACAACCTACTTTGACGGTGCAGGCACCGTTTCGGTTCCGCGTCTCTGACGCCGCGCCCGAGTACTACAGAAAACCGCTGGTAAAGCTGCTGAACGCACGGGATTCAGCTCTCGGTACGGGCCTTGCGGCGCAGGCCGACGCCCGTGCCACTCGAGCGATGGTGAAGGCGATCATGGGTGATAATCGGAGCTGGATAAAGATGGTGGGGTAAATGAGATCGCGCGAATTCATCATGTTGCTGAAGAACTTCGGCAAAGTGGAGTGGTATCGCCACGTCGGGGGGATCGATGGCGACGGGAGGGCGAGGCCACCGCTCGTGGTCTGGCGGTTCTCCGAGCCTCGGCCGGTGGAATTTGCGGCCGGGCTGCGCGGCATCGTCGAGGCCGACAGCCGCGAGGTCGATTGGTTGTTCGATACTTCTCGCCGGAACTGGGTGCTCGTGCCGAGCCGGGTGATGGAAGAGAAGCATCGTCACGGGTTTGCGGTCGAAGCGCAGGCCGTCGACCTGCTGCAGGGGGAAGATCCAGAGTTCGGCCAGCGGTCGGTGAGCGACTTCGAGCGAATCCTACGGGCTCTGGATCAACTCGTGGGAACACCGGAATAGGGGCATCTGCCGTCCTGCTCCGCCACGACGGCCACATCGTAGGGTGCGGCGACGAGCAGGAGAACCTGCCCGAGCGCTTGCCGCGCTGGTTCGGCGCAGCCCGCACATTCAGCGGTCCTCAACGGCAGCATGTGAGGAATCGACCTCGGCAAGGGGCATGTATCCGAGGCTGCCCGACAACCGGGAGCGCAAAGCGCGGGACACCGGCTGCACCGGATCATTCGTAGCGGACCGTCACCGAGGGGGTGTCGGGGACCGCCTGGCAGGTGAGGATGTAGCCCTCGTCGAGGTCGTCGTCGGTGAGGGCGTCGTTGACCCGCATGGTCGCCTTGCCCTCGGTGAGTTTGGCCATGCAGGTGGCGCAGTTGCCGGATTCGCAGGAGAACGGGGGTGCCAGTCCGGCCCGGCGGGCGCTTTCCAGCAGGGTTTCGCCGTCGCGGCGGGGGACGGACTTCTTCTTCCGGTTGAGGAAGATGGTCACCGTGCCCTCCTCGGTGCTCGCCGCGGCGGGAGGTGCGGTCGCGACGGTGTTCGCCGGTGCCGCAGCGGGTTTCGGCGGGTCGGCCGCGGGTGGGGCCGGTTTGGCCGGGCCGCCGCCGAAACGTTCGGAGAAGATCCGGCCCGGGCCCGGTAGCGCGTTCTCGACGAGTTCCATGAAGGGTTCCGGGCCGCATATATAGGCGTCACCGGCGGTGTGGGGGCCCACGAATGCGAGGACCTTCGCGGCGTCTACGTAACCGTGTTCGTCGTCGCGGTGCCGCAGGACGGTCAGGCGGCCGGGGTAGCGGGCGGCCAGTTCCGCGAGGGCGGTTTCGAAGATGGCGGAGGCGCGGTCGCGATCGGCGCACAGCAGGCGGACGGTGCGGCCGGTGGTGGCGAGGGTGGTTTTGGCCAGGGAGATGATCGGCGTGATGCCGCTGCCGCCGGCGAAGCCGAGCACCGGGGCGTCGCCTTCGCGCAGGCAGAACCGGCCGGTGGGCAGCGTCAGTTCGACCTCGTCGCCTTCGCCGAGGTTGTCGTGCATCCAGTTCGAGACCAGGCCACCGGGTACGCGTTTGACGGTGGTCGTGAATTCGGTGTCGGTGTGGGGGCAGCTGGACATCGAGTACGAGCGGAAGTACGGCTTGCCGGCGACGACCACCTTGAACGTGCAGAACTGGCCGGCCTGATAGGAGAAGGGGCCGTCGTGCGGTTCCAGCACGAAGGTGCGGGTGTCCGGTGTCTCCCGCACGATCCGGATCACCTTCGCGCGCCGGAACAACGGTGGTCTCGCCATGGCCTCCTCCTTCTGGTATTAAGATTCTATCCAGGCGAGAATGATATTCTCAAATTCGGATAGGAACGGCCATGAAGTGTGATCTGATCGGGGAACGCGGATGACGGGTCCCACGGTACTCGCCTTCGCGGAGCGCGAGTACACCCGCGCCGAGCTGGACGCGGCGGCGGACGGCCTGGCCGAGGTGCTCGCGGAGCGCGGCGTGGCGGCCGGGCAGCGGGTGGCGCTGATGTCCTCCAACCGGCCGGAATTCGTGACCGCCGTCCTGGCCGTCTGGCGGCTGGGGGCCGCCGTCGTGCTGCTGAGCCCGGCGTGGAAACGTGCCGAGGTCGCGCACGCGCTGGAGATCACGGAAGCCCGGCACGCGCTCGGCGATCACCCGGTGCTGGCCGAGCTCATGGACATGATCTCTCTGGACGATCGGGTACCGCCGGCCACCCGGAGCTTCGCCGCGCCCGACCCCGGCGGCGATGCGGTGCTCGTGTTCAGTTCCGGTACCACCGGACTGCCGAAGGCGGTGCGGCATACGCATGCCTCGTTCGCGGCGGCGGTGCGGCACTGGCGCGATGCCCTGCGGTTGGGGCCCGGCGACCGGATCCAGGTGGCGACCCCACCGTCGCATATTCTCGGCATCCTCAATATCGTCACAGCCCTCGAATGCGGCGCCCGGGTGCGGCTACACCAGCGATTCGAGCTGGAACAGGTGCTGCGGACCATCGAAACAGACAAGATCACCATCGAGATGGCGGTGGCGCCGATCGCGCTGGCCATGGCGCGGCATCCGGATCTGGAGAGCTACGACCTCTCCTCCCTGCGCTACATCATGTGGGGCGCGACCCCGGTGACGGCCAGTGTCGCCGAAACCGTCACCCGGCGCACCGGCGTGACGTGGCTGCCCGCCTACGGGGCGAGCGAACTCCCGGTGATCGCCTGCAATCCGATCGGCTCATCGCGGCTGGATTCGGTGGGTGAACCCGTGCCCGGGGTGCGGGTACGGGTGGTGTCGCTGGACGACGGGAAGCCGGTGGCGCCGGGGGTGGACGGGGAGATCCAGGTGCGTGCCGAGTCGGTGATGGCCGGCTACCTGCCCGATTCGGCGACCGCGGGGGCGTTCGACGACGGCTGGTACCGCACCGGCGACGTCGGGAATCTGGATTCCGACGGCTGGCTGCGGCTCACCGACCGGTCCAAGGAAATGATCAAGGTCCGCGGGTTCCAGGTGGCTCCGGCGGAGATCGAGGCCGTACTGCACGGCCACGACGCGGTCGCCGACTGCGCGGTGTTCGGGGTGCCCGACGGCGCGAACGGGGAGGCGATCATGGCCGCCGTCGCGACCTCGGCGCCGGTGACGGCCGAGGAACTGATGACGACCGTGCGGGAGCGGCTGGCCGGTTACAAGCGGTTGCGGCGGGTGTGGTTCGTGGACGAGATCCCCCGTCTGCCGTCCGGCAAGGTACTGCGGCGAGTGCTGAAGGAGCGGTATGGACGTCCGGCCGACGAGTGAACAGCGGCAACTACGGGACGCCGCGGCGAAACTGGCCGGCGAGCTCGGACCGGGTTCGGTATCCGATCTCGCGGACGCCCGGCGCCGCGCCCGGCTGGAGGAAGCGGTGACGGGTACGGGCTTTCGGGAACTGCGTTCCGACGGCGCCTCCGGGGTGGAGGTGGCGATCGTGGCCGAGGAATTCGCGCGGGGTCTGGTGGACGTCCCGTTCCTGGGACCGGTTCTCGCCGACGATCTACAGGGCCGGCTCGACGGAGACACCGCGCGGTGGACGGTCGCGCACGCGGGGGTCGCGATCGATGCGGCCGGCTGCGACCGGGTGCTGAAGCTGGAGGGCAGTGGGGTGTTCGCCGGGCCGGTCGGAGACGAGGTGGCGGGGGCGGATCTCACCCGGGCCGCAGGAGCGGCCGCGGGTCCGTGGGAATCGCGCGCCGATATCTCCCCCGGACACCGGGACCGCTGGCTGGCCTTGGCCATCGCCACCACCTGCGCCGATCTGGTGGGCGCGGCGCGTGGCGCGCAGCGGCTCGCGGTGGACTACGCGAAAGTCCGGGCGCAGTACGGGAAGACGATCGGCTCCTATCAGGCGATCGGGCATCTGCTGGCGGAGAGCGAGGCCCTGATCGAGGGCTCGATCAGCGTGCTGTGGCATGCCGCCTGGGCCGTCGACGAACTCGAACCCGCCGCGGCGCTGCGGGCCGCGCGGATCGCCAAGATCTATGCCGCGCGCGCCGCCCGCACCGTATGTGAAACCGCGATCCAGGTGCACGGGGGGATCGGTAACACCTGGGAATGCCTGGCGCACGTGTATCTGCGGCGGGCGCTGGTGTCTGCCGAACTGTTCCCCGTACGCCTGGAGGAGGCCGGTCGTGGACTTTCGTGATTCCCCGGAGGAGGCGGCGTTCCGGGAACGCCTGCGCGACTGGCTCGCCGAGGTGGCGGGAAAATACCCGACCTCCGGTGACGAGTACTGGGCCCGGCAGGGCGAATGGCATGCCGAGCTGTACCGGGCCGGATTCTTCGGGCTGTCCTGGCCCCGGGAATACGGCGGCCGGGAACTGCCGCCGGTGTACGACGTGATCCTGGACGAGGAACTGGCGCTCGCGGGAGCGCCGCCGCGGCCGAGCCTCGGCTATCTGATCCAGGGCCTCGGCCGGCACGCGAGCCCGCAACTGTGCCGCCGCTTCCTGCCCGGCATGATCGACGGGAGTCAGCGGTGGTGCCAGGGTTTCAGCGAACCGGGCGCCGGATCGGATCTGGCTTCCCTCACCACCACCGCCACCCGCGACGGTGACGAGTACGTGATCCACGGCCACAAGATCTGGACCAGCTATTCCGATGTGGCCGACTGGTGTCTGCTGCTGGCCCGCACCGATCCCGCCGCCCCCCGGCACAAGGGGATCTCGGCATTCGTGCTCTCGATGAAACAGCCCGGGGTGTGGCAGCGACCGCTGGAGATGATGAGCGGGGTGACCACCGAATTCGGGCAGGTCCTCTTCGACGGTGCCCGAGTACCCGCGGATCAGATGGTGGGCGCGCCCGGGGAGGGCTGGCAACTGGCCATGACCGTGGTCGGGCACGAACGCGAACCGTCCACCCTCGGATACGCCGCGCGCTACGGGAAGCTGGTGCGCCAGCTGGCCGCGCGTACCGAAGGCGCGGTCCCCGGCGAACTCGCCTGGGCCGCGGTGCAGGCGGAGATGCTGCGGCTGCACGTGCGCCGGCGGCTGTCCGAACAACTGGACGGGGTGACCCACGGTCCGCAGGGGTCGCTGGACAAACTGCTCATGACCTGGGTCGACCAGTCGGTCGGGCATGCCGCGCTCGCCGTGGCGGGCACCGGCGACCAGGAGATGTTCGGTGCCTACCTCTACAGCCGCGCGCAGAGCGTGATGGGCGGGACATCGCAGATCCAGAAGAACATCGTCGCCGCGCGCATCCTCGGATTGGGAGCCTGAAATGTACGATATGCCGCCGGAAATCGACGTCCGCGCCGACGGGCCGCTGCGGATCATCACCCTCAACCGCCCGGACACGCTCAATGCCGTCGACGATGCGCTGCACACCGGGCTGGCCCGGCTGTGGCCCCGGCTCGCCGAAGACCACGAGGCGCGGGCTGCGGTGCTCACCGGCGCCGGCAAGGCGTTCTCCGCGGGCGGCGATTTCGCGTACCTGGCGGAGCTGGGCCGCGATACGGTGCTGCGCGAGAAGACCATCGCGCACGGTCGCGATATCGTGCTCGGGATGGCGCGCTGCCGGGTCCCGGTGGTCGCCGCGGTCAACGGGCCCGCCGTCGGTCTCGGCTGCAGCCTGGTATCGCTCAGCGATATCGTCTACATCGCCGAAACCGCCTACCTCGCCGACCCCCATGTGCAGGTCGGGCTGGTGGCTGCCGACGGTGGCCCGCTGACCTGGCCGCTGCACACCAGTCTGCTGCTGGCCAAGGAGTACGCGCTCACCGGTGCGCGTATCCCGGCCGAACGCGCGCGGGAGATGGGTCTGGCCAATCATGTGGTGGCCGATCCGCTGGCGGAGGCGCTGGCCTGCGCGAAGCGGATCGCGGGAATGCCCCGCCAAGCGGTGGAAGCGACCAAGCGGGTCCTGAACATACAGCTCGAGAAATCGGTGGCGGCCACTCTGGACTACGCCACCACCGCGGAGTACCAGTCGTTCCAGACCGACGATTTCCACACGACGATCGCCCGGCTCGACTCGGGGAAGAAGTAGCTTCCGGGGGACGAATACCGCAGTGGCCATTGGTTTTCCGCTCTCTATGCTGAGCGGATGGACGCACCAGCCTGTGAGTACCACCCGTGGCCGGAATTCCGGCCGGTAACCGAATCGACATGGGAAGGAGTTCTCTCGGAGAACCAGGAGACCGGTGCGCCGGAGCTGACGTGGAAGATCTACTTCGACGGCTGGCCGAACGGGGATTCCGGGGTGGAATTCCATATCGAGTCGATCCCGTTCGCCGTATCGTCGTGGCGTGAGCTCGAAGGCGCGCAGGCCGAATGCGAAGAGTTCGGCGAGCCGATCGAGGCCTACCTCTACGACGGCGAACACAGCAATTTCGATTATGTGCGCGTCCGGGCGCTGCATCAGACCGGAACGACGGTGCGCTTCGTGATCCATCTGGGCTGGTGCGAGGTGGACCGGGTCAAAGTGGAATCGGCCGAGGAAGAGTGGGCCGATATCGATCGGCTGCGGGCGGTGGTGGATGCCGAGTTCGCGGGCATAACGGTCCACACGCCGGAGCACCGATCGGCCGATTTCATCGATACCACCGGTTTGGTGTTCGACGCTTCCGCCGGCATCTATCGGCCGTCCGGGGATCGAGCGCCCCAGCCGGATGACGAGTAGGTAGCCGACAGGGATTCCGGGCATGGGATGGTACCGGTGATCCCGGTACCGTCCTGCGGGGCGAGTACTCTCCCCGGCCGATGTTGTCGCTGCCCTCTGGTTCGATCGCGTTGTGACACAGGTCGAACAGCATCTGTTCGCGGTGATTTCGAGGCACATATCACCATCGAATCGCGAGCAGCTCACGCCACGTCTGTGAGCATCGCGGCCGGCCCCGGCGCCCCGCTCATATCGCCGCGCTGGTGGTTACCGGAGCGCTGCCGCGATGGTGTCGACCCGGTTGGTCCAGACGAAACCGGTGAATCCCGGAGGTATCCGGTCGAGGGATTCGGGAGTGTCGAAGCCCTCGGAGAAACCGCCGGAACCGGCGACCAGCACGATTCTGGCATCCGCGTCGGCCATGCGTTCGGCGAACTGTTCCGGCCAGCCCCACAGCACGGGCACGTAGCCCTCGGGAATATGCAGTTGCGTGTGGTGGCAGGCGGCGGGGGCCGCGCCGGCCCAGCCCACCGCCTCGTACCCGCCCAGGCAGTCGACCATGATCTGCTTGGACATGACGCGCATATCGGGCAGGCGTTCGCGGATGGCTGCGATCGGCTTGTCGCCGCCGTAGACGGTGAGCCGGTCCGAGTTCTCCCCGGCCAGTTGCTCGGCCAGGGCCGCGCCTTCCGCGGGATCGTTGCTCTTGATATCGATCAGCAGCGACTGGGTGGGGAAGGCGGCGAGTACTTCCTCGAGGGTGGGCATGAGACCGACACCTTTCCCCCGGAAAGGATAGGTTTTGCCGCCATCGGCGGTGTAGCCGTATCCGATATCGAGTTTCCGCAGTTCGTCCATGGTGTAGTCACGGGTGGTGCCGGTGCCGTCGGTGCGGCAGTCGAGTGTCCAGTCGTGGAAGACCGCGAATTTGTCGTCGGCGGTCCAGTGGACGTCGAACTCCACCTGATCCGCGCCTGCGTCGAAGGCGGCCCGGATCCCGGCAATGGTGTTCTCCAGGTAGCCGTGGACCGGTGGGTTGATACGCGAGGCGGTGCAGGTGTCCGCCTCGATACCGTCCATGGGGTAGGTCTGTGCCATGCCGCGGTGTGCGAGCACCGACGGTCGCCCGCCGGGATCGGCGGCGGCGGGTGGCGTTGTGGTGTCGGCGAACAGGAATCCCGCCAGCAGTGTGCTCACCATGAGGGGCATCCAGTAGCGCTCGGTCTTCCATTGCCGCCGCGGGGTGGACAGCGAAACATATCCGGGCTCGGGCATGCCGGTATCCTGGCACATCTCCGATGTGGCCGGCGAGTACGAGATGAACTTCGATACCCTTGTGCCGCAAGGGTTCACGATCGAATTGCCGGGGGATCCGCTCATTTCGGGCAGGGAAAGCGCAGCAGGCTCCCGTGATCCTGCGGCGCACCTGCCCGATGCATGTATTCGAACCGAATCACGGGTGTCGAAAGAGCTTGGATGGCAGTCTGATACATGTGACGGGTGTAGACGCTGGGTTCTGGGTCCGGATACTCGGGGTCGTGCTCGGGCCGGGGCAGAAGGTGTACCGGATGTGGCGGCCGAGTACCGAGCGAGAATCGATCGCGCTGCTGTCGGATCGATTGGCCGGCAAGGTCAAGGAAGAAGAGGAAAGGTTACAGCGGGAGCTACGGGCCGAGGGCCGTTCGTTCATGAACGTGAAGTTCACCGCCGCTCCGCAACCCCGCCGAGGCAATAAGGCCCTGAAGAGCGCCGAGGTCGGGAAGATCGCCGATTACTTCGTGTTGCCGCCCGAAAGACACCGGCACCGGCTGGTCGTACTCGGTAAGGCGGGGAGCGGCAAAACGGTGGCCGCCACCTATCTGGTGACCAAGCTCCTGGACAAACGGTGGGATATCGCCGAAGGACAGCGCGCCGAGGAACCGGTACCTGTGCGGGTCAATGCCGCGGGCTGGGACGGCAGAGCGGAACTGGACCGGTGGCTGACCACCCGGCTCGGCATCGACTACCGCCTGCCCGCCAACGTCGCCCAGGAAATGGTCGAACGTGGCCTGATCCTGCCCGTGATCGACGGCCTCGACGAAATGGACCCCGACGACGAGGACAGACCCCGCGCTCGCGCGTTGCTGTATCGGCTCAATCACGCTCCGTGGAGGCACCGGCCCGTCGTGGTCCTGTGCCGATCCACCGAATTCGAGCGCCTGACCGATATCAGTCGGGACAACGGACTGCACGGTGCCACCACGATCACCCTGCAGAAATTGCCCACCGAACTGGTGATAGACCACCTCACCAGCTACGAGCACGATATCGGCACCCGCGACACGGCTTGGGCCGATCTCACGAACCATCTCCGCGACCACCGCGACGGCCCCTTGACCGAGGCACTGAAGAACCCTTGGTTGCTCGATCTCACCATTACCACCCTGAGCGACAGACCGGACACCGCCGCACGGCTCATCGCCTGTACCGATATCGATGCCGTTCGCGGAATCCTTTTCGCCGCACAGGTTCCCGCCGCTGTCGCAACGACCGGTGGTAGCGAGAAGTACCGCGACTACACCAGCGACAACGTCGAGAAGTGGCTGCAGTCCCTGGCCCGATGCCTCCGGCGGCGCCGCCACTCCGGCAGAGACGGCACCGCCATCAGACTCGACGAAATCTGGGAAATCGCCGGATCCGCCCGCGCCCTGCACGCGATCGCGGTCGGACTCCTGGTGGGAGTCACGGCCGGGCTCGGCTTCGGGCTTGCGGGTTGGCTCGCGCGCGGGCTCGTGGTCGGGCTCGTGCTCGGGCTCGGGTCCGCGTCCATGGGCGGGCTCATCGGCGGGCTCGTGGCGTGGCGCAGCCCAGCCTCTCTCCCGGCTCGTGTGGCTTGGAGCGTGCCCGGCAGATCCCGCTGGAAAGAATGGCTCGGGAGCGGGCTCATGGGCGGGCTCATCGCCGGGTTCACGGTCGGGCCCGCGGTCGGGCTCATGGGCGGGCTCGCAGTGGGGCTCGTGGGCGGGCTCGCGACCGGACTCATGGTCGGGCTCAGAGTCGATCCGGAAGAACGATTGGCTCTCGTGGTCGACGAGCGGCGACTTATTCGCGACGACGCCCGAGCCGCAGCCGTTACTGCCGTTGCCTTCGGTCTCGTGGTCGGGCTCCTGTTCGGGCTGAACACCGGGCTTCCGGCCGGGTTCGACACCGGCCTCGCGTTCGGGATGGCGGGCGGCCTCACAGCTGGGCTCGGGGGCGGGCTCGCGTTCGGGATCGCGACAGGCCGGTTCTACGTCGCCGCAATCGTTTTCCTATTTACGAAGGATTTCCCGAAGAAACCCGGCCTGTTCCTCGACTGGGCCCGCCGCAATGGCCTGCTCCGGGTCAACGGCATCGCCTATCAGTTCCGGCACGAGACCTATCAGCAATGGATCCACGCCCGCGCCCGGTCCGGCGAAGTCGCCGCGGTTCCCGCTGCGGACAGCGCCGAACTTCGGTGAGGATCGCTCGGAGAAGGCTTTCGGAAGAGCGAGTGCGGTGTCGGCGGGCGCGGTGTGCCGACCTTCGGGATGACCTCCGGAAGGGGATCGAGCAGTTCACCGCGATATCGTCCGGACACAGGTCTGGGGCCGGGCCGAGATAGCGACTGCGCCGGTCCATCCCGGACGCCGCACCGGGGGTGCGGGCTCGCTCACTTCGGCGGGAAACGCAGGGCACCGTCGAGGCGGATGACTTCGCCGTTGAGGTAGTCGTTCTCCACGATCGACTGCACCAGCTGCCCGTACTCCGGGGAGCGGCCCATCCGCTTGGGGAACGGGATCTGCGGGGACCAGTACTGCTCGAGCTGGTCGGCTGCCTTGCCGTAGGCGGGGGTGTTGAAGGTACCCGGGGCGATGGTCACCACGCGGATGCCGAGCGGGGACAGATCGCGGGCCGCGACCAGGGTCATCCCGATCACGCCGCCCTTGGCCGCGGAGTAGGGCAGTTGGCCGATCTGGCCTTCGTATCCGGCGACCGAGGCCGTGTTCACGATGACTCCGCGCGAACCCTCTGCGGTGGGTTCGGATTCGGCGATGGCCGCGGCGGACAGCCGCATCACGTTGAACACCGCGATCAGATAGAACTCGATGGTGGTGCGGAATCCGTCGAGGGCCAGCGGCGAACCGTCCTTACCCACCAGCCGGCCTCCGCTCGCCGGGCCGCCGTGCGTATCGACCGAGATGCGCAGTGGGCCGAGGGATTTCGCTTCCGCTACGGCCGCCCGGACCGACTCCTCGCTGGTGGCGTCGGTGTGCACATAGCGGATACCGAGTTCGTCGGACAGTTGTTCGCCCTTGTCGTCGGCGATATCGGCCACCACGACCTTGGCGCCGGCCGCGTGCAGGCGCCGGACCGTGGCCTCGCCCAGGCCGCCCGTGCCACCGACGACAATCGCCGAACTTCCCTCGATCTGCATACCGACACCCTCTCTTGCGATTACCGCTCTCTAATTGAGAGAATACTATTCTCATGTATATCGGCAAGATCGTCGACGTGGGGGAAACCGGAGAGAACTGATGCCTGAAGCCGTGATCGTATCCGCGCTGCGCACCCCGATCGGTACCGCCGTGAAGGGAACCCTGCGCGAAACCACCGCCTTCGACCTCGCCCACCGTGTGGTCGAGGCGACGACGAAACAGCTGGAAACCGATGCGCCCGTCGACGATGTGATCCTGGGTGAGGGCCGGTACGGCGGCGGAGTGATCGCCCGGCACGCCGCGATCACCGCGGGACTCACCGGTGTGCCCGGTCTGGCGCACAACCGGCACTGTGCGGCCGGGATGGCGGCCGTGCAGACCGCGGCGGCCGGTATCCGGGCCGGAATGGACCGGCTGGTTCTCGCCGGTGGGGTGAACGCGGACTCCACCGCGCCCAGGACGCGGTTCCGCACCGGTCCCGGCGAATGGGCCGATCCGTGGACCTCACCGTCGCATCCGGACCGGCCGGACGCGCCGAACCTGGACATGTCGATCACCGTCGGCTGGAACACCGCGGTGAAATCCGGTATCTCCCGGGAGGAGCTGGACGCCTGGGCGCTGCGGTCGCATCGCCATGCGGTCGCGGCGATCGACGAGGGCCGGTTCGCCGACGAGGTGGTACCGATCGATACCCCGTTCGGGCAGTTCGCGGTGGACGAACATCCCCGCCGCACGACCACCCTGGAAAAGCTCGCGTCGCTGAAGGTACTGCACCCCGAGATCGAGGGATTCTCGATCACCGCGGGCAACGCGGCCGGCGCCAACGACGGAGCCGCCCTGCTCACCGTCGCCAGCGACGAACTCGGTCTGCCGGCCCTGGCCACGATCCGGTCCTGGGCCTCGGTGGGGGTGGACCCCGCCGATACCGGCCTGGCGCCCATCGAGGCCATCACGAAAGCCGCCCGGAAGGCCGGTATCTCGCTGGGCGAGGTGAAGCTGTTCGAGATCAACGAGGCGTTCGCGTCGGTACCGATCGCGGCCGTCCGGGCGCTGGATCTGGACCCGGACCTGGTGAACGTGAACGGTAGCGGCTGCTCTCTCGGGCATCCCGTGGCCGCCACCGGCGCGCGGATGATCGTCACCACGGTGCACGAATTGCGCCGGCGCGGCGGTGGACTGGCGCTTGTCGCCATGTGCGCCGGCGGTGGAATGGGGTCGGCGACAGTCCTCGAGGTCGCCGCGCCGTGAGAGTTCCGGAGTGACGACGCGGGGGAGCGGAGGGGCGGTGGAGTGAAGAATCGAGACACCGCCGGCCCCGGTCCGCACCAGACCGCAGCCGGCGCCATGGCACTGATCACCGCAGCCCGCGCCGGGTCGGTACGGGCGGCGGGCCGGCTGCTCACCTTGATCGAGGGCGACCGGCGCGAGGAGGTGCTGGAACTGTTGGCGCCCGCGCCGATCCGGGTGCTCGGGTTCACCGGCCCTCCCGGCGCCGGTAAATCCACGACCATCGCCGCGGTGGTCACGGTCTACCGCGCGCAGGGCCTGCGAGTGGCCGTACTGGCCGTGGACCCCTCCTCGCCCTACAGCGGCGGCGCTCTGCTCGGCGACCGGATCCGGATGGCCGCCCATATCGACGATCCGCGGGTACTCATCCGCTCGATGGCCACGCGGGGCCATCTGGGTGGGTTGTCGGCCGCTGTGCCGGCGGCGATCCGATTGCTGGCCGCCCTGTCCTACGATCTCGTGGTCATCGAATCGGTGGGGGTCGGGCAGTCGGAGACCGAGATCGCCGCGGTGGCCGATCCGACCGTCGTGGTGCTGACCCCGGGCGCCGGAGACGCGGTGCAGGCGGCGAAAGCCGGACTGCTGGAGGTCGCCGATCTGCTGCTGGTGAACAAAGCCGACCGGCCGGGCGCCGAACAAACCGTCCGCGATCTGCGGGCGGAATCCGGCGCGCCGATCCACACCGCCGTCGCCACCACCGGTACCGGTATCCCCGAGCTGGTGGCGGCCATCGACGATCATCACCGCGCCGATACCGCGGAACGCCGGGCCGCCCGCGCCCGTTCACAGATCCTGTCGCTCGCGCACAGCAGGCTGCGCTCCCATCCCGGCCTCGATCTTCTCGCCGCCGAGGTCGCCGCCGGGCGGCGTGATCCCTACACCGCAGCGGAACTGCTGGCACCGTGAGCCGCGGAACCACCGGGCGTGGTGACAGTCGATGCCGGCGGCGCGGGCAGCGCGGCGGGCGCCCGGTCAGACCATGGTGGCGGGAACAGCGGTGATCAGTCCCCCGTCGACCAGCAGGTCCTGGCCGTTGATATAGGAGGCTTCGGGGGAGGCCAGGAAGGCGACCGTGGCGGCGATATCCGCCGGCGTGCCGAGCCGGCCCGCCGCGACCGTCGAAACGGCCGCGGACTGTGCCCGGTCGGAAACATTCGCGGTGTACGAAGGGGTTTCGATATAGCCGGGGCTTATCGAGTTGACCCGGATCCGGCGTGGCGCCAGCTCGGCCGCGAGTGATCGCGCAAGGTTCCCGGTGGCAGCTTTGGTAGCCGAGTAGAGGGACGCGTCCGGTACACCGCGGTGCACCGCCCACGACGAGTTGACCACGATCGCGCTGTTCTCGGACAGCAGCGGCAGAGCCTTCTGAATGGTGAAGAAGACGCCCTTGAAGTTGGTGGCGATCACGCGGTCGAATTCCGTCTCGGTGATCTCCGAGGTGGGGACGAAGGCCGCGGTCCCGGCATTGGCGAAGAGTACATCGAGCCGGCCATAGCGGCTCCGTATTCGTTCCATGAGGAAGTCGAGGTCCGCGGTATCGGCGACGTCGCCGCGGACCGTCAGCAGGCGGTCACCACCATCCATTTCCCTTGCCGCGGTGGCGAGCTGGTCCTCACCCCGGCCGGTGATGATCACCTGCGCGCCTTCGGCGAGCAGCCGCCGGGCGGAGGCCGCTCCGATACCACTGCTGCCGCCGGTGACCAGGGCGACCTTGCCGTCGAATCGAAACTTCTCGGTGGGCATCATGAGGTGTCCTACCTTTCAAAGTGTGGGCCTGATCCGGTCATTCGTAGGATCGGAAGGCCCCGGGGGTTTCGGGTATGGCTGTCATTGCGGCGCTGTTGGTCCTTTCCCGTGTGCGCGGTTCGATCAACATCGAACCTTCCGGTGTTCATTCCGGAATGCACACCGGATGCGGATATCCGCCCGCGCACTGCAACGCCGGACGGTCCGGAACCGCGGCACCGCCCGGTCCCCGCGCATACCGGAGATCGTGACGCGCGTATGGGGCGACTCAGGGGCGGAAACGCAGGAGGGCCTCCTGCGCGAAGGAGGCCACCAGAGTGCCGTCGGCGGTGAGCACATCACCGCGGCCGTAGGCGCGGCCGTGTGCCATGACCGGCCCGTTGTGCCGCAGCAGCAGCCAGTTGTCGCAGCGGAAAGGGCGGTGGAACCAGAGGGTGTGCGAGGTGGTGGCCGAGGTGAACGCGGTGCCGTTACCGCTGTGGTCGAAACCGTCCACCGCGCGCAGCACCGTGCCGATCACATTGAGGTCGGAGGCGTAGGCCACCAGCCCCGGGGCCATTTCGGGGCCCACCTCGGGTGTGCGCATCCACAGGTCGTACTGGGCCGGACCGGCCGCCTTGTCGTTCAGATCGGTGAGCGAGCGGGTCTCCCACGGGATCAGCCCGATCTCCACCTGTCGTTCGGCGCCCGGGACCGGAGGTACCGATGCGATCTCCTGGCTCACCGGACCCTCCTCCATCACGGTCATCGACACCAGTGCGGTGGCGATCACCTCGCCCTTCTGGCGGGCGACGATGGTCAGGGTGGCGAAGGAGCGGCCGCGATGCTGGGGTTGCACCACGTAGTAGACCGGTGCGTCGCTCTTGCCCTCGCGCGCGAAGATCACGTGCACGGATTTCACCGATTTGTCCGGGCAGGCGAAAACGGCCGCACGCAGGAACTGCGCCAGCAACTGGCCGCCGAACAGCCGGTGGTACTCGAGTTCCTGGTTGGGGCCCTCGAATACCGACAGGGTGGCCTGTGGATCCGGGGAGGGTGCCGGGTCGTCCGCACCGGGGTGCGATGAGGACGGACGCAGGCGTAGGTCCATACAGGCGAGGAGGTCGGTCCAGAGATCGGGCATACACCGAGTGTAAACCCGTATCTCCTCTCTGGAGAACCTTGTTCTCGGCTAGCTTCGGCGGGCGAACCCCTGGGCGCAGAATTCCCAGATCTCCTCGGCGGAGATCGGATACGACGTCTCGTCATCGATTCCGCCGTTGGACTGTGCGGTGAACATGACCGTCTGCATCACCATGGCCGCCATCCGGCGCGGATTGACATCGGCGCGTAGTAGTCCGGCCTTGTCGGCATCCACCATCAGTTCGGTGAAGAGAGTCAGCAGCGGAGTATGTGCCACCTTCACCTGGGCAGGGTGGCTGACCAGCAGCTGGGGTGCGAAATCGGTGAAGAGGGGACGCTGGGCGGTGGGGTCCGGGCGGCACAACTCGAAGAGGAGTTCCACGGCGAGCTGGAGCCGGTCGAGGGCGTCGTCCTTGCCCGCGGCGGCGGCGCGGATCTGGTCCGCGGTGCGGCTCAGGGCATCCTCGAAGAGTGCCAGCAGCAGCTCGTGCTTACCGTCGAACTGCAGGTAGAAGCTGCGCAGCGACTGCTTCGACCGGTCCACGACCTCCTGGACCGTGAAATCGGTGGTGCCCTTCTCGGTGATGATCGCCTGGGCGGCATCGAGAAACCGCTGAACCCGCTGTTCGGCGCGGAGTTTCGCGGTGCGAATGGAGCGCTCGACGGCGCGCTGCTTCCAGGCCGGTTCCTCGCTCGGGCTGGTCACCGGCCGGCCCGTCCGATCTCATCGATCCCGTATGTGGAGAACATGAATGCACTGTACCGGAGAATGTCCCATGTCTGGGCAGGCACGTCCCGTGTTCGCGCCAGTGGGGAGACTATTAATTTCATCTAAAGAGAATGATATTCTCCTAAATGGAACGCAACCCGCCCTCAGGAGGCAGCCCGAATGCTCTTCGAGTTCGACGCCGATCAGCGGCTGCTGCGCGAGACGGTCCGGGAGGTCACCGCCAAGGAGTGTCCGGCCTCGGTGATCCGGGAGATCGTGGACGCCGGGGCCGACCCGGGCCGGCTCTGGGAAACCTATGTCGAACTCGGCTGGACCGAACTCGTCGAGCCGGCGGCGACCGTGGAACTCGGTATCGTGCTCGAGGGATTGGGCCGGGCCACCGATCCGACACCGTATCTTGCCACGATGACCCAGTTCGCCCCGCTCGCAGGGGGTTTCGTCGCCGCGGAGGGGACCGGCGCGGCCGTGTTCGCGGGTGTCACCGCCAGCCGTGACGGTGACGGCTGGCTGCTGCGCGGAACCGCCGATCAGGTACTCGACGGTGACCGCTGCGACCGGCTGGCCGTGGTGACCGACGCGGGTGTGTTCGTGGTGCCCGCACACGCGGTGAGCGCCCGGCGGCTCGAGATATTCGATCCGGTGCTGCACCTGGCCGAGGTCACCGTCGACAATGTGTGGGTGACCGACGGCGACCGGTGCGCCGCGGACCCGCGCCGCGCCCACCAGCTCGCCCTGACCGGACTGGCCCTCACCACGGTCGGTGCCTGCCAGCGTGTCCTGGACCTCGTGCTCGAACATGTGCGTACCCGGCGGCAGTTCGATACCCCGATCGGTGCGTTCCAGGCGGTGCAGCACAAGGCCGCCGATATGCACGTGGCCATCGAACGGGCGCGGGCGCTGGGATATTTCGCGGCGCTGTGCCTCGCGGAGAACGATCCGCGGCGCCGGCTGGCGGCGGCGATGGCGAAGGCCGCGGCGGGTGAATGCCAGTCCGTCGTCTTCCGTCACGGTGTACAGCTTTTCGGGGCCATGGGCTTCACCTGGGAAAACGATCTGCAGTTCGCGATCAAACGGGCCAAGGCCGGCGAACTGTTGTTCGGGGGCGCGGCCGTGCACCGGGCGGTGGTCGCGGCGGAATACCGCGCGGCCCGGCGCTGATCGGCGACATCATGGGATCGCGCCCGCGCGGCGGCCGGTCCGCCCGGTCTCCGGGCGGCGCAGTACACGGAATACCAGCCCCGGGCCCGGCGCCCGGGGCTTCCCGGAATCGAGGAGCACAGCTTTGCCGTATATCGACTACGAGGTCGCCGACAAGATCGCGACGATAACCCTGAACCGGCCCGAGGCCGCCAATGCGCAGAATTCCGCCCTGCTGGACGAGCTCGATGCCGCCTGGACCCGGGCCGCCGCCGACGACGAGGTCGTGGTGATCGTCCTGAACGCCGCCGGTAAACATTTCTCGGCCGGCCACGATCTGAAGGACGACAGCTGGCCGAAGCCGGAGAAACTCACCCTCGACTGGATCTACCGGAACGAGAGCCGACGCTATCTGGAATACACGCTGCGGTGGCGCAATGTGCCCAAACCGTCGATCGCGGCGGTGCAGGGCCGGTGCATCGCCGGTGGGCTGATGCTGTGCTGGCCGTGCGATCTGATCATCGCGGCCGATAACGCGCTGTTCTCCGACCCGGTGGCCATGATGGGTATCGGCGGGGTCGAATACCACGGTCACACCTGGGAACTCGGGCACCGGAAGGCCAAGGAGATCCTGTTCACCGGCCGGCCCGTCACGGCGCGGGAGGCCGAACAGACCGGCATGGTCAATATGGTGGTGCCACTGGCGGAATTGCCGGCCAAAACCGCGGAGGTGGCCGCTCAGATCGCGCGGATGCCACCCTTCGGTTTGCGGCAGGCCAAGCGCGCGGTGAACCAGACGCTCGACGTCCAGGGTTTCTACGCCGCGATCCAATCCGTTTTCGATATCCATTCCACCGGTCACGGAAACGCGCTCAGCGTGAGCGGGTATCCGATTCTGGTGGACCTCGAACAGATGAAGAGCAATATCAAGTAGGTGATGATCGGGTCGTCCCGTTCGCCGCGGTGACGATCTCTCGTATCGGAAAACCGGCCGCCGCCACGCTCACCGCGGCGGCTTCTCCGGAGGCCGGGGAGGCGATCGCCGTCGGTGGTCCGGCGCCGCCCGCCACCCTGACCGTCCGGCCGGAAAGGAACACCCTCGGCTCGGTGCTCCGGGGACGGCCGCGGGCCCGCGCTCCGAGTGCCGGTATGACGTCTCCGGTGTGCGGGTGCTCGGCGCGAAAACCACCGATATCGCCTACACCTGCTGCCGGGCGGCGGTCCGCTACTGCCGGACAGCCGGGACAGGCGATCGGGGAGGGCGATAGCTGGAAGGGGCCGCCGTGACGTGCTGCGCGCTGCCGCTGGTGCGGGGCGGCAGGGAAACCGTGCCGGCTCGCGGCTGATCCGGCCGTCCGGCGGGTCCCGCGCACCGGGACGGGAAGCCCGCGTAATAGGCCGGATATTTCTCCGATCAAATACCGTGAATCCGCCTGAACCCCTGCGGATACCGGGCTACACTCCCGCGACAGCTGCGGTAACGCCCTTCGCGATACCGCCTATCAGCACTCTTCAGAAAGTTGAACAGATGTTACGAAGACGCCGGGCGGCCCGTTGTGCCGCGGCCGGTGGTATCGCGCTCGCCCTGACCGCGATCACCGGCTGCGGCAACTTCTTCGGCCCCGACAACTGCTATGTCCTGCCCACAACCGCGGCCCCGGCCGCAGCCGTGGTCGAAGAAACAGCCGCTCCGGCCGCCGCCGGAGCCGATTCACCGGCGGCGGCGAGCGCCGCGATCACCGGCGTCTACGAAGCGTTCTTCGATCCCGGAACCTCGACCGCGGACCGGATCGCCCTGGTCGAACGCGGTGACGAATTCGAAACCGAGATATCCGGAATGGTGAACCATATCCGGACCGCGCTCACCACGGTGGAAATCGCCGATGTGACGCTGCTCGGACCGGAACGCGCCGAATTGCGTTTCACTCTCCAGATTTCCGGTAACCCGGTGGTGAGCGATCAACTCGGCCACGCGGTCCGGGAACCCGAGGGATGGAAGATCGCGGCCTCCACGATGTGTGGTCTGGTCGCCATATCCGGAGGTACCTCGCAGGCCTGCGGGTGACCGGAATCCGGCCCCGGCAGCCGGAGCGCCCGCCCGGGCGGCGTCGAGCCGGGAAATCCGGCCACCGCCCTGGCGCGCCGACCAGGGCGAGGGCATCGCCGATCAGTGGAATCACAGCTGGGGTAACCGGGGGGCGTAACCGAGGGCGCGCAGGATCGCGCCGGCCTCCCGGGTGAGCTCCCGGGCACTGCCGAGTAAACCGTCGAGCACCAGTGCGCGCCGGTAGTGACGATGGAACTCGTGTTCGGCCGTGAAACCGATCCCACCCAATACCTGCTGGCAGTTCCGCGCGGTGAACAGTGCCGCGCGTCCGGCCGCGGCCTTGGCCAGCAGCCCGCTCAGCGTATCGAATTCGGCCGGTCGCAAGGGGCGGCCACCGGGGAGTGCGGGATGGTCCGCGTCCCGGGCGGAGAGCCCCAGGGTGGCCTCGGCTCCCTCGATGGCGACCAGCGATTCGGCGAGCCGGTGCCGGATCGCCTGGAAACCGGCCACGGGCCTGCCGAACTGGTGCCGCCGCAGCGCGTGCGTACGGGCCAGGCCCAGCATGGCGCGCGCCGAGCCCACCAGCCACCAGCTCAGCGCCCGCCGGGCCGCGGCAGGGGGCGGATCAGCGATGACCGCGGAGGAGCCGGTGGTCACGCCGATGCGGAACAAGGGGAGCTCGGGGTCGAGCAGGCCGGAGTCCGCAGCGTCGGTGTAACTCCAGCGCATCAGGATGCCGCCCGTGAACGGAAGAGGAACGGCTTCGCCCGGGGCGCGACCGGCCGCGTGCGCGAAGACATCGTTGAGCAGCGGCGCGTGCGCGCCGGTCTCGCCGAGGAGCCGGAACACCAGCGCCACGGCGATCTCGGCGGTTTCCGGGGGCCCGGTGAGCAGCTCCGGCCAGCCCAGAGCGCACAGTGCCGCATACAGTTCGGCTCCGGTGGCCGCGCTCATCGTCTTACGGAGCGTATCGGCGAGCAGGGTCTGTTCCTCGGCGTCCACCTCACTCCTTCCCCAGATCGAGCAGGCGGCGGGCGATGATATTGCGCTGGATCTCGGCTGTGCCGCCGTAGATGGTCGCCGCCCGCGAATACAGGAACTCCGGGCGCCACTCGCTATCGGCGAGTTCGATCTCGCCCGGCAGCAGATCCCGGGCCGTATCGAACAGCTGCTGTTCCGCCGTCGCCAGCAGCACCTTGTCGATGGAGGTCTCCGGGCCCAGCGCGGCGCCGGCGGCGAGCCGTCGCTGGGTGGCGCGGGACCGGCAGCGCACCGTGTGCAACGCCAGGTAGGCGGCGCCGAGGTCGGCATCGTCGGTGGCCGCCGCGGTCCGGTCCAGTACCCGGTCCAGGCGGGTGAAGAGATAGGCGATCCGATGCCAGAAACAGGTGGAGCGCTCGTAGGGCAGCAGGTCCATCGCCACCCGCCAGCCGTCGCCGGGCCGGCCCAGCATTCGGTCGGCGGGCACCACGACCCCGTCGAAGAACACCTCGGCGAATTCATCCACCCCGTGCATCGTGCGCAACGGCCGGACCGTGATCCCTGGGGTGTCCATATCGATGAAGAAGGCGGTGATCCCGTCGTGGCCAGGCCCGGTGCGGGTCAGCAGAACGCAGCGGGACGCGAACTGCGCCAGGCTGGTCCACACTTTCTGCCCGTCGACCACCCAGTCCGTGCCGCGGGGTTCGGCCCGGGTGCGCAGCGAGGCGAGATCCGAACCGGAGCCGGGTTCGGAGAAACCCTGGCACCACTGTTCGCTGCCGTCGAGGAGCCGGGGCACCGTACGCGCGGCCAACTCGGGGCGGGCGTAGGAGATCACGGTGGGCGCGAGTACCTCGACCATGGAGTAGATCCCGGGCTCGGCGAGGCCGCGGGTGGCGATCTCCTCACCGAGTATCGCCCGCAACAGCGGCTCGCCGCCCAGCCCGCCGACCGTCTCCGGCCAGCCGTACCGCATCCAGCCCGCGTCGTAGAGGGCGCGGCGCACCCGGCCCAGTTGGGCGACCTGGGCGTCGAAACCGGTTTCGGGTCCGGGGGTGAGGTCGTGCTCGTCCAGCCAGGTGCGCAGGCGGGTGCGGAATTCCGCCACCTTCATGCTGTGTCCACCGCGGGCCGCTCGAAGGCATGCGGGATACCGGAATCGTGCACCCCGCTGCGCCGGATGAAGGTCATGGCGCGGGTGCGCAGCCGCCAGCCCTGCTCGGTGCGCCGATAGGTATCGGTGTAGTAGCCGATCCGCATATCATGGCTCGAATGCTCGACGAAGCACAGGGGCTGGGTACCGGTGCCGGTATCACCGTCCAGTTCGATCAGCGGCGTGCCGGTGAGGAAGAGGCCCTTCGGTGCGGCGGCCACGAGTTCGGGGAACACGTCGAGGGTGTAGGTGTCGCCGAACGCGCTGTAGGTGCCGTCGGGGGTGAACACGCCGATCACACCGTCGATATCGCCCCGGGTGATGGTCACCGCGTAGCGGGCCAGCAGTTGCTGGATCTCGATCAGGTCATCGGTTGCCGACATAGGTCTTCCCACCTTTCATCACGAACCGCACCCGCTGGGTGACGGTGATATCGGCCAGCGGATCGCCGGGCACCCCGATCACGTCCGCCAGCAGGCCTTCGGCCAGCCGGCCGCGATCCGCGACCCGGATCAGCTCCGCCGCGGTGACGGTCGCCGCGCGCAGCACCGACAGCGGGTCCAGGCCGCGGTCGACCAGCGCCACCAGTTCGTCGGCATTGCGGCCGTGGGGAATGGCCGGTGCGTCGGTACCGGCCGCGATCTTCACTCCGGCGTCGAAGGCCGCCTTCACCGAAGTACGGGCCCGGGGGAACATGTCGGCGGCCTTGGCCTGCAGTTCCGGCGCCGCCCTGGATACGTCCATGGCGTCGGCCAGCCGGGTGGTCGGCACCAGATAGGTGCCTTCGCGGACCATGAGGTCGATGGCTTCGTCGTCGATCAGGAAGCCGTGCTCGATACAGTCGATCCCGGCGCCGACCGCCTCCTTCACCGCCTCCGCTCCGTGCGTGTGCGCGGCGACCCGCAACCCCCGCCGGTGCGCCTCGTCCACGATCGCCCGCAGCTCCTCGGTGGAGTAGTGCTGTGCGCCCGGGGCGCCCGTCAGCGACATCACCCCGCCCGAAACGCAGACCTTGATCAGCTGGGCGCCGTGCTTGATCTGGTAGCGCACGGCCTTGCGTACCTCGTCCACCCCGTTGGCGATGCCCTCCTCCAGCGTCAGTTTCAGCACGTCGGGGGCGAACCCGGAGAACATGGTGGGGTCGAGGTGACCACCGGTGGGTGTGATGGCGTGGCCCGCGGGCACGATGCGCGGGCCGTCGATCCACCCGGCGTCGATCGCTTTGCCCAGGGCCACATCCAGCAGATAGCCACCGGTTTTGACGAACAGGCCCAGATTGCGCACGGTGGTGAACCCGGCACGCAGGGTGCGCCGGGCGTTACCCACCGCGCGCAGCATCCGCAGCGGCGGGTCGTCCTGAACCGAGGAGGTCAGGCCGGTTTCACCCCGCCCGCCCATCAGGAGGTTCACCTCCATGTCCATCAGGCCGGGCAGCAGGACGAGATCACCGAGCTCGACGATCTCCCCTTCCGGCGCGCCCCCGACGCCGGCGATCCGGTCGCCGTCGATACGCAGGATGCCGGGCCGGACGATCTCGCCGGTATCCACGTCGAGCAGCCCGGCGGCTCGCAGGGTCAGCACGGTCAGACCACCGGCTCCCGCACGATATCGAGATAGGCCGCCCCGCTGTCGGGCACCCGCGGTTGCTTCCACACCTCCACCGGGAACGACACCATCACCAGCGACTGCAGCAGATGGAACAGGTTGCGCGCGTCCTCGGGCAGATCGTCCAGCGGGAAGCGGTCGCAGTAGGCGATGGCGTCCTCGAGACGTGGGAAGGCCGCGTCGTAGAAGGCCTGCATATCCGGCATGGTCGAGGCCAGACGTTTGGCGTATCGCTCGGGTTCGGTGGCCAGGATCCAGTCGGCGAACGGTGCCAGATCGGCGAATTCGGCGGGTAGTGCGGCCTCGGTGGCTTGTTCAGCGGTTGCCATTGCGGTACTCCTCGACTGTGTCCCGGGCCGTCCTGTGCAGGTGACGGAGCAGGATCTCCTGATCATTGAGGGGGAATTCGGTGACGGTGCGGGTCGCCAGCATGGTCTGGGTGGCCTCGAGGGTGTTGGCGTCCTGGAGCGCGTATTCCTTGAATGTCACCCCGGCCAGTTCCTGGGCCAGCCGTTCCCGGGCCGTTCTGGCGGGGACGAAGTACAGGTTGGCCTCGAAGATGTGGCGGTCCACCGCGGTCGGCCAGTAGTGGTAGGTGAGATACCACCCCGGCGCCCAGAACAGCAGTGAGAAGTTGGGCCAGATCTCGAATTCGTCCACCCCCCAGGCGCGGTGGCCGCTGGGATTGATGCCCACCGGTAACGGATCCAGGCCCTCGATATCGGGCCGGTCCCACGGACCGAACAGGCCGCTGCGCAGCACCCGCTCGATCGGTTTGACCATCGCGAGGTCCTTGGGGGGCGCCATCCCGCCCCACGAGGAGATCATCGAATGTGGTTTCTGCAATTCGTAGTGCAGCGCCTCGTAGCCGTAGCCGGCGAGTTTGTCGGCCTCGTCCTTGACCGCCTGCTTCATGTGCAGGATCGGCGCGTGGTAGAACTCGGCGAACGCGTCGATGAACAGTTTCCAGTTGCTGCCGATCTCGGCCTTGTAGCTGAACACCTCGGTCATCTCGTGGAACGGATAACCTTCCAGCCCTTTGATCATGGGGCCGAGGAAGGTGGTCAGCGGTTCGGCATCGGGGTCGAGGTTGACGAAGACGAACCCTTCCCACACCTCGCAGCGCACACTCTCGAGTCCGTAGTCGGCGCGGTCGAGGCCGAAGAACTCCTTCTCCTGCTGAACGAAGGTCAGTTCGCCCTCCAGGCTGTAGCGCCAGGCATGATATTTGCAGGTGAACTGTTTGCAGAAGCCCGAGGTCTCCTCGTTGGGGAAATCGTCCCAGACCAGTTTGTTACCGCGGTGGCGGCAGATGTTGTGGTAGGCGTGGATCTCGTCGTCGTTACCCCGCACGATGATCAGCGAGGTGCCCGCGCAGGAGAGTTCCTTGGTGAAATAGCTGCCTTTGCGCGGTAACCGTTCCACCCGGCCGACATTGAGCCAGGTGCGTTTGAAGATGGCGTTGCGCTCGTCCTCGTAGAACTGCGGGTCGATGGAATCGGTGTAGTCGACCGGACCGGTGCCCAGGTCGGGGTAGTTCTCGGTCCAGCTACCCGCAGCCGGCTTGTTGAAGTGTGCCAAGGGATTACCTCTCGTACTCGGTGCGGATGCCGAGGGTGTTGAATGCCACGGCGAGTGTGCTGTAGGTGCCGACGGTGAAGATCAGGTCCATCCGCTGGTGCTCGTCGAGCAGCGCGCACAGCGCCTCCCAGGTGGTATCGGACAGATTCGATTTCTCGTCGAGTTCGTCGACCACCCGCAGGATCAGCCGGTCGGGTTCGGTACCGGCCTCGCCGCGGCGGACGGCTTCGATCTCCTGCGCGGTGATCCCTTCGGCGAGAGCGGCTTGCCGGTGGTGGTTCCACTCGTAGACGCAGTCGCGCCGGTGTGCGACCCGCAGGATGACGAGTTCGCGTATCCGGGGTGGTAGCGAGGACCGGAAGAGCAGATGGACGTTCAGGGTGAGGAACGCCTTGGTCAGTGCCGGGTGCCGTACCAGCGTCGCCAGGGCGTTGCTCGCGGATTCGGGGTTGCGCAGCGCGCGCGGCAGCATCACCCGGAGCGCGGCATCGACTTCCTCGTCCCATTGGTCCGCGGGCAACGGTGGTACGCGCATCGCGCCTCCTCTCTCTGAGAATGGTATTCTCAGTTTCGAATAACAGATTTCCACGCATGGGCCGGTTAGTCAACGCGAGGGCTTATCTACAGGTGAGGGCCACGCGGTGCGGTGGGGGTCCGATGTGGCTGTGGCGCTCGTGCCGGCCTTCCGGAGTGTTGGGTACCCGAAAAGCAGGATATTGATTCTCGATAAGTGAGAAGCTAGTTTTCACTCACCGGGAGCTGGGCGCGACACCCGGATACGCCGGGGAGCCCCGGGCATGGAGCTCGGTGCACGGGCGGGACGCGCGCCCGCCCGATCACGCTCGGCCGGCCGGTGGGGTCGGCGCAGAAAGGACCATCGTGAGACCGAAGCGAACAGCCGCCGCCCTACTGGCCGTGGCCCTGCTCGCCACCGCCGGATGCGGCGGACGCAATGGCAGCGAAACCGATTCCGCCGCATCGACCGGCCCGGTGAACGCCGATTTCGGTGACCTGACCGGTGTCTGCCGGGACGGTGACGCCTCGGGCGCGCCCACCCAGGGCGTCACCGATAACGAGATCACCGTCGGCGTCTTCACCGATATCGGCTACTCGAAGAACCCCGAGTTCGTCGACGCCGCGAAGGTTTTCACCTCCTGGTGCAACGCCGCCGGCGGTATCAACGGTCGCACGATCACCACCGAGATCCACGATGCGAAGATGATGGCGGTCCGCCAGAAAATGGTGGAGGCCTGCCGCACCGATTTCGCGCTGGTCGGGGGCGGGGCCGGACTCGACGGCCTCGGGGCGAAGGAACGGCTGGAATGCACCCTGCCCGAAATTCCGGCGCAGGTCTCCCAGCAGCCGAACCTCGGCACCGATCTGCAGGTGATCCCCTCACCCAGTACCTACGCCCACTACGACCCCTACAACGGTTTCCGGCAGTGGCTCACCGAAGAGGCCTATCCGCAGTCGGCGGGCGCCGTCGGCATCATCAACGGTGATTCCCCGGTGACCAAGATCCTGGGTGACAAGGCCGTCGAATCGCTGCGGGCCATGGGCGCGAACGTCGTCTACAACGAGCTCTACCCCGTAGGCGGTGTCACCGACTGGACACCCTACGCGCAGGCCATCAAGAACAGCGGAGTCCGCGGACTGATCTTCTACGGCGAGGACGCCCCGCTGGCCAAACTCGAGGAAAAACTGACCTCGATGGATTACCGGCTCGACTGGATCGACCCGAACAACAACGCTTTCCGGCCCGACTACATCGATCTACTGGGCCGTTCGGCGAGCTTCCAGAACAATCTGGTGGACCTGGGCGGGGTGGTGCCCCCGCAGCTGGCCGGCGAAGCACCCGCCATGCGGCGGCTACAGGAACTGTACGAACAGTACGCGCCGGATGCCGTGATCACCCTGCCCGCCGTGCGCGCCTTCTCGGCATGGCTGCTGTTCGCGAAGGCGGCGAACAGCTGCGGCTCGGAGCTGACCCGGACCTGCCTGGTGGAGACCGCCCAGCGGGAAACCGCGTGGACGGGCGGTGGTCTGCACAGCCCGAACGATCTGTCGAACAAGGACGCGCCGCCGACCTGCTTCAATGTCATGCAGGCCACGCCGGAGGGATGGAAACCGGCGGACTTCGGCGCCGACAACGGCCTCTTCCGCTGTGATATCCCGCCGTACCGGTACACCGGCGACTACGGTGAACCGCTGACCCTCGCCGATGTCGGCAAAACCATGGCGGACGTCCAGTAACCTGCCATGGACCAATTCCTCGCCTTCGGGATCGTCGGGCTGAGCACCGCGGCCGTCTACGCCGTGATCGGCAGCGGCCTGGTGCTCACCCATACGACCACCGGCGTCTTCAACTTCGCGCACGGCGCCGCCGGCATGATGGCGGCGTTCTCCTACTGGCAGCTCACCGTCGGCTGGGGGGTACCGGTACCGGTCGCGCTGGCCATCGTGCTGC
Source organism: Nocardia sp. X0981 (assembly GCF_977089955.1). Taxonomy (NCBI): domain Bacteria; kingdom Bacillati; phylum Actinomycetota; class Actinomycetes; order Mycobacteriales; family Nocardiaceae; genus Nocardia; species Nocardia sp. X0981. The sequence continues at coordinate 3,825,122 of NZ_OZ372435.1, forward strand.
TGGTCCTGGCCCCGCTGTCCGGGCTGCTGGTGGAGCGGGCGCTGCGGGCGGTTCAAGGGCTGGGTGACGCGGAGAAGCTGGTGATGACTGTCGCGCTGCTGAGCGGTCTCATCGCCACCGCGCGCTGGATCTGGGATCCGATACAGGCGCGTACGCTACCGGTTTTCTTCGCCGACGCCGAACCGATCCGGCTCGGGTCGGCGACCGTGACCTGGCATCAGGTTCTCACCATGCTGGTGGCGGTCGTGGTGGCGGCGGCGTTGCGGGTACTGCTGTTCAACACCCGCACCGGTGCGGAAATGCGGGCCACCGTGGACGACCGGGCCCTGGCCGGGCTCACCGGTGCCGACCCGGTCCGCGCCGGCCGGGTGGCCTGGATCCTCGGCATCGAATCGGCCGCGGTAGGCGGTATCCTCATCGCCCCGACGGTATCCCTGGATGCCGCCACCCTCTCGCTGCTGATCGTCAGCGCCTACACCGCCGCGATCTTCGGCCGGCTGCGCAGCCTGCCGATGACCTTCCTCGGCGCGGTCGTGGTGGGGCTGATGGAGAGTTATCTGACCGGTTACCTGCCGCAGAACGAATACCTGCCCGGGCTGCGCCTGGCGGCACCGGCACTGCTGCTGCTCGCGGCGCTGCTGCTGTTCCCGCACGACCGGTTGCGCGGGCGTGACCGCACCCTGAGCCCCGTACCCATCCCCTCGCGCGGGGGCGCGGTGTTCTTCGCCGCGCTCATCGTGGTGCTCGGCTCGGTGATCGCCACCACCCTCGGCGAAAGCGATCTCATCGCCTACGGGCCGATGTTCGCGTTCGGTGTCATCGCGCTGTCCTTCGTCCCGCTGTCCGGATACGCGGGCCAGATTTCGCTGGCCCAGCTGAGTATGGCGGGCATCGGTGCCCTCGCCTACGCGCATCTGGCCCCGGACGGGCAATGGTGGGGGCTGCTCGGCGCGGTACTGATCGCGGCCGCGGCCGGGGCGCTTGTCGCACTGCCCGCACTACGGCTCTCGGGCGTGTACCTGGCGCTGGGTACCGCCGCCTTCGCGGTGGTGCTGGACCGGTGGATCTTCACCCTGCCCGCGTTCGAGGTGGCGGGCGTGCGCATCGCGTTCTTCGACCAGGGCTCGGTCGAGGTGGTGGGGCCGAATCTGTTCGGGCTGGCGCTGGACACCGCCGGGCGGATCACCGTGTTCGCGGCGGTCTGCCTGGCGCTGGCCACCCTCGGGGTCGCGGCGCTGCGCCGGGGGCGGTACGGCCGCCGGCTCATCGCCCTGCGCGACAGCGAAGCCGCCTACGCCACGCTGGGCGGGAACCTGCTGCTGGCCAAGGTGGCGGTTTTCGCGCTCGGCGCGGGTCTGGCCGGGCTCGGCGGAGCGCTGTACGGAATGCAGCTGGGGTCGGTGACCCCGGAACAGTTCAACTTCGTCGCGGGTCTGCCCCTCTTCCTGGTGGCGGTGTTCGCCGGACTGGGTGCGGTGGGCAACGGGCTGTTCGTGGGTATCGCGCTGTTCGGGCCGCTGCTGGCGGTACCGGTGCTCTTCCCGTCCACCGAGAACCTGGTCCACGTGATCCCGGCACTGGCCGGTATCGCCTTCGGCGGCGGCGTGGTGAGCCATGGGGCGGTGGCCCGGATCCGGGAGGGATTCGAGGCCGCGATCCGTAACCGGGCGGCGCTGGCGGCGATGGTGGGTATCCCGGTGCTGCTGTGGGTGCTGCGCCTGGCCGGTGCCATCGACGGCTGGATCCTGTTCTGGGGTTCTGTTCTCGGTGTTTTCACGGTGCGGATCTGGGCGAACCATCGCGAACAGCGCGCGGTCGCGGCGGAATCCGATGTGCCGGTCGAGTGGTGGGGTGTGAAACGGCCGTGGCGTCCGTCGGACAGGGAGGTGCTCGATCATGCCATCACTGCTGGACGTTAGTGGTATCACCGTCGCCTTCGGCGGCCGGCGGGCTCTCGACGGCGCCGGGCTGCGTGCCGAGGCCGGGCGGATCACCGGTTTGATCGGCCCGAACGGTGCCGGGAAGAGCACTCTGTTCGATGTGATCTGCGGGCTGCGGCGACCGGTCGCGGGCCGGATCCGCCTGGGGGAGCGGGATATCACCCGGTTCGATCCCGCCCGGCGGGCCCGGCACGGGATGGCCCGGACCTTCCAGCGCTCGGAACTGTTCGGCCGGCTCTCGGTGCGCGACAACCTGCTGGTCGCCGCCGAACTCGGCCCGCACCGGCGGCACGCGAAGCAGATCGCCGACGAGCTCCTCGATCGTCTCGGCCTCGGCGCGCGCGCCGGCGATCTCGCCGATTCCCTCCCCACCGGGCCGGCCCGGCTGGTGGAGGTGGGCCGTGCCCTGGCGCTGCGGCCGGCGCTGCTGCTGCTCGACGAACCCGCCGCCGGCCAGGACGACGCGGAAACCGAGCGTTTCGCCGGGCTGCTGCGTTCGGTCGCCGCCGACGGAACCGCGGTGGTGCTGGTGGAACACGATATGGGCCTGGTGATGAGCGTCTGCGATCACGTCTACGTCCTCGATCTGGGCGTGGTCATCGCCGACGGCCCGCCGGAGACGATTCGCGGTGACGCCCGGGTACTCGCGGCCTACCTGGGGGAGGACCGATGACCGCCCTGCTGGAAATGCGCGGTATCCGTGCCGCCTACGACACGATCACCGTGCTGCACGGTGTCGACCTGAGCGTGCGGGCCGGTGCGGTGGTGGCGTTGCTCGGCCCCAACGGAGCGGGGAAGACGACCACACTCGCGGTCGCCGCCGGCGTGCATCCGGTGACGGACGGGGAACTGTGGCTGGGCGGCCGCCGGGTGAACGGGGTCGCCGCCCGCGCGCTGGCCCGAGCCGGGGTATGCCTGATCCCGGAGGGCCGCGGTATCTTCCCGAACCTCACCGTGCGCGACAACCTGCTGATGATGACCTTCACCGGCCGGCCGCGCGCGGAGATCGAGGAAATCGCGTTCGCCCGGTTCCCGATCCTGGCCCAGCGCGCCGGGCAGACGGCCGGCACCCTGTCCGGCGGCGAACAGCAGATGCTGGCGCTGGCACGCGGATTGGCCACCGACCCCGCGGTGCTCATGCTGGACGAATTGTCCATGGGGCTGGCGCCCTTGGTGGTCGGCCGGCTCTACGAGCAGGTCGCCGAAATCGCCCGGCAGGGGGTCGCGGTGCTCATCGTCGAACAGTTCGCCGCCGCCGTTCTCGATATCGCCGACTCCGCCGCCGTCCTCATCCGCGGCCGGGTCGAACACCAGGGCCCGCCCGACGCCGGATTGCGCAGCGAATTGGCCACCTTCTACCTAGGAAGTCCCCGATGACCGAATCAACTCGTGCGGACCGTTTCGTCCAGGAACTCGCGGATCTGAGAATTCCCGATCCCGCCGCCGGGCGCGGCGCACTGTGGCTGCGAGCCGGTGCCGCGCTGCTGATCCTGGGTCCGGTGGTGACCGTGCTGGCCTATCTGCTGTCGCACAACACCTCCGACGCGCTGGTGCAGCGCGACGCGCTCGTCGTCGCGCTGGCCGGGGTGGCACTGAGCATCGTGGGCGCGGCGCTGTTCCTGCGCTACTCGCTGACCGGCGTGCTGCGGTACTGGATGGCCCGGCAGTCCTACGACCTGGCCCAGCTCGCCGACCGGTTGCCCGGTGGGGACGGTCGTGAGCTGGGCGAGGCCGGTGGCCCGGCCACGGTGAACCGGTGAACGCCGGGGCCGGACCGTGGCCCCGGCGGTGGAGCCGCGCGCTGTCGCGGTGACGCACCCCGCGCGGCGGTGGAGGCGAACCGGCCGGTGTTCGACGAGAGGGAGTTGATGTGTCCGACGGTATGAGTTTCGAGCTGACCGAGGATCAGCGGCTGATCCGGGATTCGGTGGCCGAACTGGCCCGGAAATTCGACGATCGGTACTGGATGGAAAAGGACCGGGAACACGAATTCCCCACCGAGTTCTATCGCGCTGTCGCGGACGGCGGCTGGCTGGGCCTCTGTATCCCCGAGGAATACGGCGGCCACGGTCTCGGAATCACCGAGGCTTCGATTCTGGCCGAACAGGTCGCCCGCTCCGGTGGCGGAATGAACGCCGCCTCCGCGATCCATATGTCCATTTTCGGTATGCAACCGGTGGTGGTGCACGGTTCGGAAGAGCTGAAACAGCGCACCCTGCCGCGGGTGGCCCGCGGGGATCTGCACGTATGTTTCGGTGTCACCGAACCGGAGGCGGGTCTGGACACCAGCCGGATCACGACCTTCGCCCGCCGCGCCGGCGACCACTATGTGGTGAACGGGCGCAAGGTGTGGATCTCGAAAGCGCTGGAGTCGGAGAAGATCCTGCTGCTGACACGCACCCGGAAGTACGACGAGGTCGAGAAGAAGACCGGGGGGATGACGCTGTTCCTCACCGATCTCGATCGCGATCACGTGGATATCAGGCCGATTCCGAAGATGGGCCGCAACGCGGTGTCCTCCAACGAGGTGTTCATCGACGATCTGCGTATTCCGGTCGAGGACCGGGTGGGCGAGGAAGGACGCGGGTTCGACTATCTGCTCGACGGCCTCAATCCCGAGCGGATGCTGATCGCGGCCGAAGCCCTCGGCCTGGGCCGGGTGGCCCTGGATCGAGCGGTCCGCTATGCCTGTGACCGCGAGGTTTTCGGCCGCCCGATCGGTAAGAACCAGGGCATCCAGTTCCCGCTCGCCGACTCGCTGGCCCGGTTGGACGCGGCGGAGCTGGTGCTGCGGAAGGCGACCTGGCTCTACGACCGGGGCGAACCCTGTGGCCGGGAAGCCAATACCGCCAAATATCTGTGCGCGGACGCCGGTTTCGAAGCCGCCGACTGGGCGCTGCAAACCCACGGTGGGATGGGCTATTCGGAGGAGTACCACGTCTCCCGGTATTTCCGGGAAGCGCGAGTGATGCGTATCGCGCCGATCAGTCAGGAAATGATCCTCAACTATCTGGGATCGCATGCGTTGGGAATGCCGAGGAGTTACTGATGGCAGCGAAGAACGGTTTGTTCGATCTGACCGGGCGCGCGGCCCTGGTCACCGGGGCGGCGGGCGGTATCGGCTCGGCGGTGGCCCGTGCGCTGGCCGCCCACGGAGCGGCCGTACTGGTCACCGACCTCGACGGCGCGGCCGCCGGTGCGGTCGCGGAGAAGATCGCCGCGGACGGCGGCCGGGCCCGGGCGTGCGCACTGGACGTGGCCGATCCCGGATCCGCCACCGCGGCGGCCCGCCGGGCCGCCGAACTGGGTGCGGGAACCGTGCACATCGTCGTGAACAATGCCGGGATCACCGCACCGGCGATGTTCCCGAAGACTACGCCGGAATCGATGCGCGGGATCTTCGATGTGCACGTACTGGGAACCTTCCATTGCAGCCAGGCCGTGCTGCCGTATCTGCCGTCGGACGGAACCGGCCGGATCATCAATGTCACCTCTTCCGCCGGGCTCACCGGAACGCTGGGCCAGGTGAACTATTCCGCCGCCAAAGCCGGGATCATCGGTCTCACGAAATCGCTGGCCCGGGAACTCGCCCGCCAGAACATCCTGGTGAACGCATTGGCCCCGCTGGCGGCTACGCCGATGACCGAAACCATCCGTACCGACGAGAAATTCGCCGAGCAGATGCGCAATCGTATTCCGCTGCGCCGCTGGGCCGAACCCGACGAAGTGGCCGGTGCCTTCGTCTTCCTGGCCTCCGATGCCGCGTCGTTCGTGACGGGACAGGTGCTGCCGGTCGACGGTGGCATGGTGATGTGATGCCCGGGTCCGGCCCGCTGGCGGGCGTGCTGGTGGTAGCGCTGGAACAGGCGGTATCCGCCCCCATGTGTACCCGCACCCTCGCGGATTTCGGCGCCCGGGTGATCAAGGTGGAGAACCCGGCCGGTGGCGATTTCGCCCGTCACTACGACGATGTGGTGGCCGGTCAGGCCGCCCATTTCGTCTGGGTGAACCGGGGCAAGGAATCGCTGGCGCTGGATCTGAAATCCGAACGCGGGCTGGCTCTCCTGCACGAGCTGCTGGATCGCGCGGATGTGCTGGTGTCGAATCTGGCGCCCGGTGCGACCGCCCGGCTGGGGGTGGCCCCGCCGCAACTGGCCCGGCGCCACCCCCGGTTGATCGCCCTGGAGATAGACGGCTTCGGTGCGGGTGGTCCGCTCTCGCACAAGCGGGCCTACGACCTGCTCGTCCAGGCGGAGTCCGGGGTGTGCGCGGTGACCGGGCGTCCCGGGGAACCGGCCAAACCCGGCCCCGCCGTCGCGGATGTGACGACGGGGCTGTACGCGGCACTGTCGATCCTGGCCACCCTGTGCGGGCGGTATCGCGGAACCGGGCCCGCCGGTGCGGCGATCGGTATCAGCCTGTTCGACACCATGGCCGAGATGATGGGGTACCACCTGCACTACACCCGGCATTCCGGGGTGGAACAGCAGCCGCTGGGTATGAGCTCACCCGCCGTGGCGCCCTATGGCGCCTACGCCACGGCGGACGGGCACACCGTGGTGCTGGGCACCACCAACGACCGGGAATGGCAGCGGCTGGCCCGCGATGTCCTGTGCCGTCCGGATCTGGCCGGAGACACCCGGTTCCGCACCAATACCGATCGAGTGCGTCACCGCCCGGCGCTGGACGCGGCCATCGGTGCCTGGTGTGCCCGGCACACCCTCGCCGAGGTGCAGGAAGCGGCCGACGATGCCGGTATCGGTAATGCGCGCTACAACACCGCGGCCGAGGTGCTCGCCCATCCGCAATTGGCGCAGCGCCACCGCTGGCGCGAGATCGGTAGTCCCGGTGGGCCGATACCCGCCCTGTTGCCGCCCGCCGTGATCAGCGGTTTCGAGCCGCGGATGGGCGCGGTGCCGGGTCTGGGGGAACATACCGGCGCGATCCTGCGGGAGCTGGGCCGCACCGCGGCCGATATCGCCGCGCTACGCGCCGATGCGGTGATCGGCCCCGAATACGTGGGCGCCGGGGAGCGGTCGTGAAAGCGCCGGAACCGGATCTGATCGTCGCCGACCGGGGTCCGGTACGGACGGTGACGCTGAACCGGCCGCAGCGTAAGAACGCGATGACCTGGGCGATGTGGCGGGAGCTGGCGAATATCCTGCGGGACACCGCCGATGACCGGGCGGTCCGGGCGCTGGTGCTCACCGGGGCCGGGGGCGCGTTCTGCTCGGGCGCCGATATCTCGGTGCCCGACGCCCGCCATCCCCTGGACAAGATGCGGATCTTCACCGATCTGGCACTGCACCTGCACGAGCTGCCGGTTCCCACCGTCGCCTTGGTGCGCGGGGTGGCCGTGGGCGCGGGCTGGAATCTGGCGCTGGGCTGCGATCTGGTGGTGGCCACCCCGGACGCCACTTTCGCGCAGCTCTTCGCCCGGCGGGGGCTGTCGCTGGATCTCGGCGGTTCCTGGCTGCTGCCCAAGCTGGTGGGTCTGCAGCAGGCCAAACGGCTGGCGCTGCTCGCCGAAACCGTCGACGCCGCGCGAGCCGAAACGCTGGGCCTGGTCACCTGGGTGGTCGCCGCGGCCGAGGCCGAACAGTTCACCGCCGACCTCGCGGATCGGCTGGCGGCGGGGCCCCCGGTGGCTCTGGCCCAGTCGAAAGCGCTGCTCAACGAGGGCGCGAACAGTACATTGCGGGAGGCATTGGCGGGCGAGGCGCGGGCCCAAGGCATCAACTTCGCCACGGACGACGCCCCGGAGGCGTATGCGGCCTTCGCCGGGAAACGTCCGGCCCGGTTCACCGGCGCCTGGTCGTTACCGCCCGCCGGTGGGGCCGTGCGGAAAGGAAGTGGGTAGATGCGGGAAGTGGTGATCGCCGGCGCGGTGCGTACTCCGGTCGGTGAACGTAAGGGCGGCGGCACCGCCGGCGTCACCGTCGTAGAACTCGTCTCCTAGGAAGAATATGCGCCGCGAGCTGTTCACCGCCGACCACGAAGCCTTCCGGGCGCTGGCGCGGGAGTTCATCGAGAAGGAGGTCGTCCCGCGCTATCCGGAATGGGAGAAGCGGGGCCGGATGCCGCGTGAAGTCTTCCGGCGACTGGGGGATCTGGGGTTGCTCGGGACCGCCGTCCCCGCGGAATACGGTGGTCTGGGCATCCGGGACTACCGGTACAACGTGGTCTTGCAGGAAGAAGCGCAGCGGGCGCTGGTCACCCTCGGTACCGTGCGCACCCAGCTCGACGTGATCCTGCCCTATTTCCTCGAATACGCCGACCCCACCCAGCGCGAACGCTGGTTCCCCGGGCTCGCCGCCGGCACCCTGCTCACCGCTGTGGCGATGACCGAACCGGGTACGGGATCCGATCTCGCCGGTATCCGCACCACCGCCGTGCGCGACGGGGAGAACTATGTGCTCAACGGGGCGAAAACCTTCATCACCGGGGGGCTGCTCGCCGATCTGGTGGTCGTGGTGGCCCGCACCGCCACCGATCCGGGCAACCGGCGCGCGGGCCTGACACTGCTCGTGGTCGAGGACGGGATGCCCGGTTTCACCAGGGGACGGGTGCTGGACAAGATGGGTTGCAAGGTGCAGGACACGGTGGAGCTGTCGTTCACCGATGTGCGGGTTCCGGTGGCCAACCGGCTGGGGGAGGAGGGTGCCGCCTTCGGCTACCTCGGCCACAATCTGCCGCAGGAGCGGATGACCGTGGCGGTGGGGTCGGTGGCCCAGGCGCGGGCGGCGCTGACCGCGACGATCGAATACGTCAGGGACCGCAAGGCTTTCGGCACACCGGTGGCCTCGTTCCAGAACACCAAATTCGAACTCGCCGCCGTCTCCGCCGAGATCGAGGCCGCGCAGACCATGGTGGACCGGGGTGTGCGGGATCTGGTGGACGGGTTTCTCTCCGGTGCCGATGCCGCGCGGGTGAAACTGTTCGCCACCGAGACCCAGGCCCGGGTGGTGGACCGGTGTCTGCAGCTCTTCGGCGGCTACGGCTACATGATGGAGTACCCGATAGCCCGGCTGTACAACGATGCCCGGGTGGCCCGGATCTACGCGGGTACCAGTGAGGTGATGAAAGTTATCATTGCCAAGGATCTCGATTTGTGATGTATGGCATAAACATTCCTTTCTTGAGAGCTGCATCACATGATGATTGCCGGGCCTACTGTTTCAGCAGTTGGTTCGTCGAACGGAGTACCGGGTGAGCAGCCCACGGGATGGAATCGGCAGAGCGACCCGGCCCGGCGAACTTCCCGGCCGGGCAGGTGCCGGATTGTGCGCCGTCGAGATCATGCGCGCGCACGCCCGTCGCCATCCCCTACGGCACCGGCTCGCCATCGTGGCGCCGAACACCGTCGAGGTGGTGCGGTACGCGGGCGGGCTGATCTTCGACCGGATGGCGGCCGGCTGGGAGGTCGTCGCGGTCCTCACCGAAACGGATGCGGTACGACCCCTGGAGATCGTGGGGGCCGCCGTGGTGGATCTGACCACCGCGCTGGACTCACCGGTCCACGACACCTGGCCGGAAAGCGTTCTGGTGGCGCCGGAGATCTTCGTCGCCGACGAACGAGTCCGGACCGGTGTGATCGATTGCCTCGACGGGGGACTCAACGAACTCGCGGTGTGGGGAGAGGACCTCCCGGAGGAACTGGCCGCGCGGGTGACCTCGGTGCACCACCGGCTGAGTGTGGCCGCCCGGGCCTTCAAACGGTGCGCGCTCGGCGCCGCCGGTATCGGGCCGCAGGCGGAGGAGAGTATCGAGGTCTTCCACGGGGGTGCCGTGCTGCTCGCGGATCTGCGCGGATGTCAGGATCTGGTTCGAGCGGTCTGAACCGGCCGGTGGGAAGGGCTCCGTGTATCGGTCCGGCCCCACGTGCGGCTCGGACGCGGGGGCGCCCGCGCCGCACCGCCGCCCGAACAGTGCGGCCGGGTGGTTCACCCGCCGCGATACCGTGCTCGGGCGGTCGGGTCGATCACCACCTTGCCCACGGCATACCCTTCGGCGACCTCGCGGAGCGCTTCGACCGTGTGCTCGAGGGGGAAGACCGCCCCGATATGCGGTCTCACCCGTTCGGCGAGGTCGCCGCCCACCGCGGTGCCGTTGGTGGCGCCGATCCCGGCGATCAGGTTCCCGTTCAGGGCATTGCGCGCCTGCGGGCGGTTCAGGGTGAGGACGGTGACCGGCCCGCGCCGCTCGACCAGGAATTCTTCATCGCTCATGACCGGTACCCCGTTGTCTCGGCGAGTTCGGCGGCCGATCGCATGAGGCCGGGCACGATCGGGCCGAAGGATCCCCGCTCGGAGGTGGTCGGGCGGATCGCGCGGCAGGCGGTGGCCGAGCGGGAAGCCGAGTACGCGGACGAGATCCGCCGGCTCCTGGACGCCGCTCTGGAGCAGGTGCGCCGGTGCGGTCCGGGTGCGCGCCCGCGTGTGGCGGATATCGTGGCCGCGGCCGGGCTCTCCAACGATGCCTTCTATCGGCATTTCCGTTCCAAGGACGCACTGATGGCCGCGGTGCTGGCCGACGGCGCGGAACGGCTGGTGGACTATGTGGTGCACCGCATGTCGAAGGAGTCCGGCCCGCAAGAGCGGATCCGCTGCTGGGTGGCGGCGATTCTGGCGCAGGCCGGCGCGGCGCTCGCCGCCGACGCCCGGGCGGTGTTGTGCCATACCGGCGATCTCGGCGCGGATCTCGTGACAGGCCGGGCGGGGTCGGCGCCCCGGCGGCTCGCCGTGCTGCTGCACGATCCGTTCGCCGATCTCGGGGTGCGCGAACCGGAATTCGCTGCCGGTCTGGCGGCGTACGCGACGGTGGGAAAGCTTTCGGAGTACCTGTGGGCGAACGTGGAGCCGTCGGATGTGGAGGTCGAGCGGATGGGCGATTTCTGCCTGGCCGTGGTCGCCGCCGCGCGGGGAGGCGCCGCGAGTGCTGCCGGGTAGCGCGGAGGTGGGGTGCGGCGCTGTTCGGTGGGGCGGATACCTCCGCCCGGATGCCGGCGGGTCTCGCTGCCGGTGTGGATGCGGCGGCGGAGGATGGCGAGCCAAAATAGGTAAACATTGCAATCCTTATGAGGATTGCCGTAGGGTGCTGCGTATGGACTTCACGATGGGCGCGGCCGCCGGGAAGCTCCGAGGGGAGTTGCGCCGGCTCATCGCCGAGAAAGTCCCCGCCGACTACCTCGGTGCCTTCACCGACGACCCGGCCGATCTGGCCGTGGCCCAGCGTTTCTGCGCACTCCTGGCCGCTCGCGGCCTGCTCTGCCTGGCCTGGCCCGAAGAGTTCGGTGGCCGCGGCGCGACGGTCTGGGAACAGACCGTGGTGCGCGAGGAGATGTGGGCGCAGCACGAACCGCGTGGCGCCCAGTACATGGGGGTCAACTGGGTGGGGCCCACCGTCATGCGGCACGGCACCCCCGAACAGCGCCGCGAACATCTACCGCCGATCGCCCGGGGCGAGGTCGTCTGGTGTCAGGGGTTCAGCGAACCCGACGCCGGCTCGGACCTGGCGTCGTTGCGCACCACCGCGCGCCGCGACGGCGACGGGTGGTCCATCTCCGGGCAGAAGATCTGGACCTCCTACGCGACCATGGCGCAGTGGTGTTTCCTGCTGGCCCGCACCGCCGAGGGCGAGCGAAAGCAGCAGGGACTCACGGTTTTCCTGCTGCCCATGTCGGCTCCCGGCATCACGGTCCGGCCGATCGCCTCGATGCTGGGGCCGCATCACCTCAACGAAGTGTTCTTCGACGGTGTGCGCGCCACGGACGCCGATGTGCTGGGTGGGGTGGACGAGGGCTGGGCGGTGGTGCAGGAAGTGCTGGCGTTCGAACGGGTCGGGATAGCGCGCTATGCCCGCTGCGAACGGCTGCTGCACCGGGCGCCCGAGGTACTGGGCCCGGCCTGGGACGAAGTCCCGGCCGCCCTGCGTGGCCGTTGGGCGCGCTCGCTCACCCGGTGCCGGCGAGCCCGGCTGCTCGCCTATCAGGTACTCGCGCTGCAGCAGTCGGGTACGGTCGCGCCCGGCGACGCGGCGGCCTACCGGATCGCGGTGACCCGGCTCGATCAGGAGAGCGCCGAGGTGCTGGTGGAACTCGCCGCGGCCGTACCCGGCGATTCCGCGGCGCGGCGCCGGTTCCGGCGGGCGGTCGAGGATCACTGGCGGTATGCCAATGCCGCCACGGTCGCGTCCGGAAGTATCGAGGTACAGCGCATCCTGCTCGCGCGCGAACTACTGGCGGACCCCCGGCCGGGTGGTGCGGTGCGCGCTCGATCGCGGTGGACCTCGGCATCCGGAGCGCGGGCGGCCACGGAACGGTCCGAATCGTGAGCGAGACCAGCGGGCGACCGGGGAACAGTACAGCGGAGACCGGTGCGCGGCGACCCGGGCGTACTCCGGGGCCCGACGCCGCGCCGGCGCGGCGGGAGCTGCTCGCGGACCGGCCGCGGAACCGGGAGCGTCCTCGCGACCCGTCGGCGCGGCCGGACGGCATCTCCCGCCTCGGTGGCAACTCCGCCCCCGATATCCGCCCGGGTAGGCCGCCGGTCCGCGAACCGGTGCGGCTCGGCCCCGCGGCCGCTGCGGTCACGGAATCACCGGCGGACCGCGACCGGCGGGAAGGCCGCGACCGGCGCAGGAGGAGAGCGTGAGTACGTCCAACGGTGCCGCCGGGCACGATATGCGGATAGAAATATCCACTGAGGCAAAGGAATTCGGTCGCTCGGTGGTGTACGCGCTGCGTGCGGCCGGTGGTGACGCCCTGGTCCGGCTGGCCGAAGAAGAACCGGACCGGCGGCAGGCGCTGATCGAGCCGGTCCTCGCCGAACTCGGCGCGTGGGAGCTGGCGCCACGGCGGAGCCCGCTCGAACTCGAGGCCGCCGCGGCGCTGTGCCGGGGCGCCGGATACTGGGCCACGCCCTACCCCGTGGCGGAGCGGCTGGCCCGGCCGGCCGCCCCCGGTTACGACGGCCTGATCGTGGTGTCGGGGGCCGAGCCCGCGGGTGTGGTGGCGGGGGTGGACCTGCGGTGGGCGACGGTCGCGCCGGACGGTGCCCGGGGCGTCGCCCGGCCGCGGGAGGCGGTGGGGCCGGTGCGGCATACGGCGTTCGTCACCCCGCTCGATATCCGGCCCATCGACGGAGACGGCACCCGCGATCTGGCGCTCGCCCTGACCCTGCCGTGCTGGACGCTGCTGGGCATGTTGGACCGGGCCCTGGAACTGACCCGCCACCATATCGGGATACGCGAGCAGTTCGGCCGGCCGCTGGCCGAATTCCAGGGGGTGCAGTTCCAGCTCACCGAGGCCGAGGTCGATCGGCGGGGAGTCGATCTACTGGCCCGGTACGCCCTGTGGAGTATCCAGACCGGCCGCCCGGAGGCGGTGGACGATGCGCTGGCCCTGCGGCTCGCGGCGCTGGAAGCCGCCGATATCGTCTTCCGGACCGCGCACCAGTTGCACGGCGCCATCGGATTCTGTGATGAGACCGGCCTGTCCTGGCTGTCCCGGTACAGCCTGCCGCTGCGCCGGCTCCCGCTGGGGGTGTCCGGAACCGAAGCGCTGCTGACCACGCGGATCGGGCGACGCGGTCTGGCGGGGTTGTTCTCCGATCCGGTGGGGGTATGAGATGCGATACGACCTGCCCGGGGTGCTGACCGTCACCGGTGCGGGAGCCGTGCGCACCGTCACGCTCAACCGTCCCGGCGAACTGAACGCGGTGAACGCCGAGTTGCATCGGGCTCTGGCCCGGGTGTGGCGGCAACTCGCGGCCGATGCCGCGGCCCGGGTCGTGATCCTCACGGGCGCGGGGCGAGCCTTCAGCGCGGGCGGCGATCTGGACTGGATCAGCTCGTTCCTGGACGATCCGGTGGCCCGCGACGAAAGTATCCGGGAGGGCGCGGAGATCATCGAGGAACTGCTGCGTTTCCCGCTTCCGGTGATCGCGGCGGTCAACGGGCCCGCGGTCGGTCTGGGTGCGAGTATCGCCGTGCTGAGCGATATCGTCCTGATCTCCGACCGTGCCCATCTGGCCGACCCGCATATCGCGGTCGGGCTGGTGGCCGGCGACGGCGGGGCCGCGTTCTGGCCGTTGCTCACCCCTGTCCTGCGTTCGCGCGAGTACCTCTACACCGGCGATCGGATCGACGCGACCACCGCGGTCGAACTCGGGCTGGCCACCCGGGTGGTTCCCGCCGCGGAGCTGCCCGCCGCGGCACAGGCTCTCGCCGACCGCTTGGCGCACCTACCGCAGAGTGCGCTCAGCGGCACCAAACGGGTGGTGAACATGTATCTTTCGCAAGCCCTGGCGGGGCCGTTGCAGGCCGGTTTCGCCGCCGAGGTGGCGACCATGCAGTCGCCGGAACACCGCGACCGGCTACGCGCCCTGCGGGGAGCCGGCCGGACAGCGCCGGGAGACGCCGATGGCCCCCGACGGTGATCTCGCCGCCTTCCGCGCGGAGGTGCGGCAGTGGTGCCGTGACAATGTCCCGGCGGGGTGGCGTACCGCCCAGACCGGTGTCGGCGACGCAGAATTCGTGGCTTTTCAGCGAGACTGGTTCCGGCGTTTGCGTGCGGCGGGATACGCGGTGCCGCACTGGCCGAGCGCCTACGGCGGCGGTATGCCGATCCCCCGGCAGGTCGTGCTGTATCAGGAACTCGCCGCGCACGACGCCCCGCGCCTGGTGCTGGCCTTCGTGGCGATCCACCATGCCGCGGCCACCCTGCTGGCCGGCGGTACCGAGGAGCAGCGCCGGCGGCATCTGCCGGCGATTCTCGACGGTGAACTGTGGGCCCAGGGGTTCTCCGAACCGGACGCGGGTTCGGACCTGGCCGGTTTGCGTACCGCGGCCCGGCGCGACGGGGGTGATTACGTGGTCACCGGCCAGAAGGTGTGGGCCAGTGGCGCGCAGTACGCCGACTGGTGCCTGCTGCTGGCCCGTACCGATCCGGCCGCACCGAAACGGAAGGGGATCTCGTATTTCCTGATGGATATGCGCAGCCCGGGGGTCGAGGTGCGGCCCATCCGCCAGGCGACCGGGGAATCGCATTTCTGCGAGATCTTCCTCGACGAAGTGCGTATTCCGGCCGCGAACCTGCTCGGAGCCGAGAACCGGGGCTGGCAGCTGGCGCAGCGGACGCTGGGTGCCGAGCGGGGGCTGACCATGCTCGAACTCGCCGAACGCCTCGGGAACGCCGGTTTCGGGTGGTTGCTGGATGCCTGCCGGACCCGCGATGCCTTCGGGCGGCGCCCGGTCGACGACGGGTACACCGCCGACCGGCTGGCCCGGCTGGAGATCGAACTGAACGGGCTGCGTGCGTTGTGCCGGGATCTGGTGGAACGCCACGAGGCGGGTGCCGCCGGTCCGGCCGATGCCTCGATCGTCAAGCTCTACTACAGCGAGCTCCTGCAGCGGATGACCGATTTCGGTGCCGAGATCTGCGGTCTGCCGGGGCAGACGGTCCTGCGCAAGCCGCTGTCGGGCGGATGGGAATCCGGAGCGTGGGTGCTGGATTTCGTTGGTTCGTGGGAATGGACGATACCCGGCGGCAGTAGTGAGATCCAGCGCACCATCATCGGCGAACGCGGTCTGGGCCTGCCCCGGGAACCGGTGGGGGAACGATGAGCGGCGAGTTCGGTGAGTTCCACGACGAACTGCGTACTGTCGCGCGGGAGCTGCTCGGACGGTCGGGGGACGTGGCCGACTGGACGGTGCTCGCCCGTGCCGGATGGACCGGGCTGGAGGTCGCGGCCGAACACGGGGGAGCGGCGGCGACCTTCGCGGAGACAGCGATCCTGCTCGAGGAGGTGGGGCGGGCGGCGGTGCGCACCGCCTACCCGAGCGTCGCCGCGGCGGGCGTCGGCGTTCTGGAACTCCTCGAGCCGAACGCCCGCCGGGACGCGGAACTGCGTGCCACCGTCGCGGGAACCGCGGTTCCCGTCACGGTGCTCGCAGGGGATATGGTGCCGGCGGCCGGCGGCGAAACGGCCTGTGCCGGCACCGGAGGCATAGTACCCACATTCCGGCTCACCCAAACCACCGCGAATATCCATCTGTCCGGTTCCGCGGCTTTCGTTCCGGACGCGCCGGTCGCCACCACCCTGCTGGTACCGGCACAGGCCCCCGACGGCGCCGCCCATCTCGTCTGCGTGGAACCGGGTACGCCCGGTGTGCGGGTCACCGGACAGGAGGTGGTCGATACGACCCGGAACCTCGGCCGGGTGACGGCCGACGAGGTGGTGGTGGCGCCGGACTCGGTCCTGTCCTTCCGGGGTGACCCGCGGCGCGCGCTGCGCACTCTCTACGACCGGGCCGCCCTGGCCGTCGCCTGCGACGGCCTGGGGATCGCGGCGGCCATGCTGGACACCACGGTCGGGTACGTCCGGGTACGAACCCAGTTCGATCGGCCCATCGGGTCGTTCCAGGCGGTGAAACACGCCTGCGCCGATATGCTCGTGGACCTGACGCTCGCCCGGCGATTGGTCGGCGACGCGGTCTCGGCGGTGACCGGTGGCGCGCCGGAGAGCGGCCGGGCGGTAGCCATGGCCAAGGCCTACACCGGTGAAGCCGCGGTGCGGATCGCCGGTAAGGCGCTTCAGTTGCACGGTGGTATCGGTTACACCTGGGACAGCGGTATCCACCGCTATCTCAAGCGCGCCACGCTGGGCCGGGTGCTCTACGGCGCGCCCGCCGAGCATCGCGGAACACTGACCGGCCGTTATCGGAGAACGTGACCCCGCCGGACTACGGCCGGGACAGACGTCGTGCGGCCAGCTCCCGCAGCTCACCGGATCTGATCTTGGCGCTGCCGGTGAGGCAGAGATCGTCCTCGGTGAAGAACAGGATCTCGCGCGGCACCTTGTAACTGGCGAGCTGCTGTCGCAGGAACTCCCGGATCTCGCCCGCTTCCAGCGACCGGTCGCGGTGCGGGACCACACAGGAGACGACCAGCTCGCCGAGGGTTTCGTGCGGGACCCCCACCGTGCGCCCGATCTTCACTCCCGGATAGTGGCTCAGGATCTCGTCCACCTCCAGCGGTGAAACATTCGCGCCACCGGTCTTGATGATGTCGGTGAGCCGTCCCTCCCAGTACAGGCGGCCCACCTCGTCGAGGTAGCCGCCGTCGCCGGTATGGAAGAAGCCGTCGTCGTCGAGGGTTTCGTCGAGCGGCGTGCCGAGGTACCCGAGCATCAGGGTCGGTCCCTTGACGCAGATCTCACCGTGCTCGCCGCGGCGCAGCGCCGTACCGGTGAGCGGATCGGCGATCTTCACCGTCACCCCCGGTAGCGGCACACCGCTACTGCCCGCGATGACCTCCTCCGGAGTGCCGGCGGGAAAACAGGTGGTGATGGTGAAGGTTTCGGTGTTGCCGTAGGCGTGACCCGGTTCGGTCCAGTCGGTATCCACGGTGGGATGGGTGGCCAGCGGCAGAGCGCGGTCCACGAAACGCAGACTGCGCAACTGCGCGGTGCCCCAGTTCGGCGCGCCCTGCAACTGGGCGTGCTGATGCGGCCAGGCCACCGGGAAGGTCACCCGGTGGGAGCCGATGAGCTCCAGTGCCGTCGTGGCGTCGAACAGCGACTGCAGTACCAGTGTTCCGCCGGCGGCGAGGGTGGCGCCGAGCGCCTGGGCGAAATTCCCCGACCAGAAGAAACCGTTGGCCGTCCAGCAGCGCACGTCGTCGTCGGGACCGAACCCGAACATACGCCGGAACCGCCACATCTGGATGGCGACGCCGCGATGCGCGCTGCGGATACCTTTCGGTTTGCTGGTGGTCCCGGACGAGAAGAACAGCACGGCGGTATCGCTGGGCCGCACGGTGGCGGCCGCGGCGTCGATCAGCGCGGGGTCGGTATCCCTGCCCCGCGCCAGGAAGGCCTCCCAGCTCTCGACCGCGGTCGCGCCGGCCGGTGCCCCGATGGCCGCCAGATACCGCAGGAAGGGATAGGCGGTGACGGCGAGCGCACCGGGCGCGGCGGTGCCGAGCGCCGGGTGCAGACCGGTGAGTACGGCGGTGAAATCCGTTTTCGCCACGTGACGTTCGTACAGCAGCACCGATACTTCGGATGTCCGCAGCAGATGGTCCAGTTCGGGGGCGGTGGAGAAGGTGCTGAGCGCGACCGCGACCCCACCGGCCAGCGAGATGCCGAATACGGCGGCCGGCCATTCGGCACGGTTGGTCATGAGCACGCCGACGCGGGTGTCCTTCCCGACGCCCAGTGCCCGCAGTGCCCGCGCCACCTCGTGGGCCCGCTCCCACAGGTCGGTGTAGGTCCATTCCACGCCGTGGGCGGGGGACAGCAACGCGGTGCGCCCGGCGTAGCGTTCGGTCACTTCGCGGAGGAACCCCGGAAGGGTCAGCGCCCCGAGGCCGGGTTCCTCGTGCAGCGGTGGTCCCGTGACGATCGCCACCGGCCGGTCGGGAGTGTGCTGGATGCCGGTGCTCATCGCCGGTTGTCCTCTCTGACGGTGGTACCCGCGCGGGTTGCGCCGCTACAGTGGGAGTTCGACCTCGGCGGTGCAGTCCACCAGTACGCCGCCGTCCTGGTTGGTGAGTTTCAGCCGTATCCGGACCAGCGGCACCCCCCAGCTCGATTCCGGCTTCTTGTCCACGATCTCGGCGTCGAAACAGGTGATGTCCCCTTCGAACGCCGGCGAGCGGAAATCGGCCTTGGAATGGCGGACCATACCGTCGTTACCGGCCCAATAGGCCAGATAATCGGTGCACCAGGCGCCCATGGTGGCCCCGTACCCGTAGGCCCGCGCCATGCCCACGGCGCCGGCTTTGTCCGCGTCGATATGGCCGCGGGAGGGACCGACGTAGAGGCCGTCCCGCAGCCGCGGGTCGATTTCGGCGCCCTCTTCGTCGAAAGCGAAACCCTCGGTCCAGCCGGGGTCCTGATGGACCCACGGGTCCTCGACCCCTGTCGGCGCCGTCCACCGGAAGGTGCCCCAGATGTTGAACAGGAAGGCCCGGTATTCGGTGGTGAAGCTCGCGATACTGTGCGGGCCGATCACCCGGCGCGGTAGCCGGTCGCCGACCTTCACCTCGTCGAACCGCGGCGAGACACCGAGCCGGTTGGACAGCAACCATTCGGTGCGCAGCGCCTCGATCTCGGCCAGTTCCGGGGCCGACCATGTCTTGATCTCACCGAGCTGGTTCTCATACATTCCGCGTTCGGCGGCCTCTTCGGCGAGATACCGGATCGCGGTCGAGCGTTCGCGGGCCACGAGGGCACCGTGCTGGTTGCGATGGGTGGTGTCGCCCCGGGAGAACATGGTGGGGCCGGCGAATCTCGTTTCCACCACCTTGTAGTCGTGGAAACGCCGCTCCTGGAACAGCTGGTCGCCGGGGCGCACCGGGCAGCCGTAGAACCACCACTCCTCGCCGCCGAAGATCAGGTGACTGTTCGGGATCCGCCCCACACAGGCCGGCGCCGCGCCGTGCCCGTAGTCCAGGGCCACCGCGATCGACTGCGGGGCGATCAGCCCGCCGTAGCGGGATTCGCGGGCGAACTCCTGATCCCAGTGCAACGGGTTCGGGTAGTCCATCGCCATCACCCAGCGGCGGATATCGGAGGCGCTGCACGGCTCCCACAGTTGCCCGCCGCCGATCGGTGTGCCGACCCGGTGCTCGACATCGCTCAGATCGAGTGCGACTGTGCGCTCGGTCGATTTCTTGTTCACGACAACTCCTGCTCAGCGGTTCACGTCGACGACTATCCGGCCGCGGACCGTGCCCGCGACGAAACCGCCGGCCGCTTCGATCGCCTCCGCCAGCGTGATCTCGCGGACGATCGAATCGAGTGCGGCCGGATCCAGGTCGCGCGCGAGGCGGCGCCAGGCGGCGAGCCGTTTCCGCCGGGGTGCCAGCACACTGTCCACCCCCAGCAGTGAAACGCCGCGCAGGATGAACGGGGCCACGGTGGCCGGGAAATCCATGCCCTGCGCGAGGCCGCAGGCGGCCACCGGGCCGCCGTAGCGGGTCTGCGCGCAGGCATTGGCGAGAGTATGGCTACCGGCGGTGTCGACGACTCCGGCCCAGCGTTCCTTCTGCAGTGGTCTGCCCTTGTCGGCGAGTTCGGCGCGATCGATGACAGTGGTGGCGCCGAGTTGCTTCAGGTAGGCGTGTTCACCGGCTTTGCCGGTGGCCGCCGCCACCGTGAAACCGGCCTCGGTCAGCAGAGGGATGGCGATACTGCCCACACCGCCGGTCGCGCCGGTCACCAGCACCTCACCCGCTTCGGGGGTGAGGCCGTGATCCAGGAGGGCAGCGACGCAGAGCGCGGCGGTATAGCCGGCCGTGCCGATGGCCATGGCCTGGCGTTCGGTGAACTCGGTGGGTAGTGGGATCAGCCAGTCGCCGTCGAGCCGGGCGCGCTGGGCCAGCCCGCCCCAGTGGGTTTCGCCCACACCCCAGCCGTTGAGGACGACCCTGTCACCGGCGGACCAGTCGGCGTGGGTGCTCGCGGTCACGGTACCGGCGAGATCGATCCCGGGAACCATGGGAAATCCGCGGACCACCGGGGATGCGCCGGTGATGGCGAGGGCGTCTTTGTAGTTGAGCGTGGACCAGGCGACCTCGACCTCGACGTCGCCCTCGGGCAACTGTGCCTCGTCCACGCTGGTGAGCGCTACCCGCGAACCGGTCTCGTCCTTGTCGATGAGAAGTGCGGAGAACATCGGTGATGTGTTCCTTCCTGGATCCGTTCGGTGGCCGTTCCAGCGGCTCGAGCGGGGTGCGCGGGGACAGCGCTCGGCTCCGGCGAGCGTGAGAATTATGTTCTCTTAAACAAGAATTATATTTCCATCGGACTGGGTGCTGTCAACACCCGGCCGGCGGTCAGCGGGCGGTCCAGCCTCCGTCGACCACGATGGTCTGCCCGGTCACGTACCGGCCGGCGTCACCGGCCAGCCATACGATCGCGCCGACGATGTCCTCGGGGGTGCCCTCGGTGGGCAGCGGGATATTGCGACGCAGATATTCGGCGCCCCGCTCGCTGTCGTAGAGGCTGCCGGTGATCTCGCTGCGGAAGAAACCCGGCGCCACCGTATTGACCCGGATGGCATACCGGGCCCACTGCACGGCGAGTTCCGTGGTGAGTCCGGACAGCCCGGTCTTACTCGCGGCATACGCGGCCTGCGGGATACCGGGAATCCCGACCCGGCCGCTGATCGAGGAGACGTTCACGATCGCACCGCGCCCGCGCTCACGCATATGCGGGAACACCTGCTGGGCCAGGAGCAGCGGTGCGAGCAGATTCAGCTCCAGCGTGCGCCGGATATCGTCCGCCGACTCCGCCTCCGCGCGTGCGGTACCGAACCGGTTGCCGGCGGCGTTGACCAGGATTTCGGGCGGGCCCAGGCCCGCGGCGACCGCGGGCACGAGTTCGGCGAGCGAGTTCGGATCGGCGAGGTCGCAGCCCAGCGCCAGACCGCCGATCTCGGCGGCCAGCGTCTCCAGCCGGTCCCGCCGGCGGGCCACCACCGCCACCCGCGCGCCGAGCCCGGCCAGCGCCCGGCTCACCGCGGCGCCCAGCCCGGAGGATCCGCCGGTCACCAGCGCCACCCGGCCGTCGAGTTCGAAGGGGCGCACCGCCGCCGCACGCGCTTCGTTCATACCCGGTCTCCGGGCGCGATCAGCGACGGGAGTTCGGTGCGCACGACCTTGCCCATGGCATTGAGGGGCAGGGACTCGACCGCGGCCCACACCTCGGGCACCTTGTACCCGGCCAGCTCGCCCCGGCAGTACTCGGCCAGGGCGGCGAAATCGACCGGGGCGCCGCCTGTCTCGATCACGGCGGCCACCTGCTGTCCGAGTCGGGCGTGCGGTACGCCGCAGACGGCGGCCCGGCCGACCGCCGGATGGGTCGCCAGCACCCGCTCCACCTCGAGCGGGTAGATATTCGCGCCGCCGCGGATGATCACCATTTTCTTGCGGTCCAGGACCGTGAGCCAGCCGTCGGTGTCGACGGTACCGATATCCCCGGTGGCGACCGGCCCGTCCGGTACGGGCCGGATTCCACCGTTCTCCCAGTACCCGAGCGGTGGGCGCCACAGGCCCGCCCACGGGCCGTCGGTACGCCCGGCGAGACGTAGTTCACCGAGCTCGCCGGGTGGAAGCCGGTTGCCCGCCTCGTCATAGGCGGCGACATCGTAGTGCGGTAGTACCCGGCCGCTGGCTCGTTCCCGCCGGTCCGAACCGGGTGGATCGATGGCGACCACCGTCGGTGCCTCGGTGAGGCCGTAGGTGGCCCGCGGTACCAGGCCGTGCGCGGCGGCGAATGCCGAACGCAAGGCATCGGGGGTATCGCCGCCGCCGCTCCACACCTCTCGCAGCGTATCCAGGCGCAGCTCCGGGTGGGTGGCGAAATCGTGGAGCTGGGCGGGGGCTCCGTTCCATACGGTCACCCGTCGCGTAGCGATCCATTCCGCCACCCCGGCGTGGTCGCGGCGGTCCATGATCACCGCGCATCCGCCGGCCTGGGCGGTGAGCAGGGTCGACAGCACCATGAGATTGAGGATGGTCAGCGGGAAACTATCACCCTTGCGCAGCTCGGGGCCCCAACCGCGAGTGGCGATCAGGACGGCACCGGGAACCAGCAGATTGCGCTGGCTGTGTACCACCGCCTTCGGCCGGCCGGAGGTGCCGCTGGTGAAGGCGATTCCGGCCGGGGCGTCGAGGTCCGGTGCGAGTGCG
This sequence comes from Nocardia sp. X0981, assembly GCF_977089955.1. Taxonomy (NCBI): domain Bacteria; kingdom Bacillati; phylum Actinomycetota; class Actinomycetes; order Mycobacteriales; family Nocardiaceae; genus Nocardia; species Nocardia sp. X0981. Next base: position 3,847,760 of record NZ_OZ372435.1, read on the forward strand.
GGTATTTCGACGTCCGTCGCGCGGGCGGCCGCCCAGCGCGCCGGATCCACTCGAGCCGGGGAGTCGATGAGGCAGCGCGGTCCGGCGAGTACGACTTCCGGGTCGACCAGTTCGTACAGTGCGTGCTGTTCGGCGGCGGTCAGGGCTTCGCCGATTCCGGCCCAGACCGCGCCGATCCGCTGCGCGCCGTGGAACGCGGCGACGATCCCGAGGTCGTTGGGGAGGCAGGCCGCGACGCGGTCGCCGGGCCGCACGCCCAGCGCCCACAGGGCGCTCGCCGCCGCGCGGGCCTGCTCGTCGAGTTCGCGATAGGTCCACACCCCGGATGCCGCCTCGAGGGCGGGAGCGTTCGGGCGTGCGGTGAGTGCGGGACGCAGGACATCGGCGATGGAGGCGGGTAGGCGGGGAATCCGCTCGCCGCGACCGGCATTCCTGTCGCTGCCATTGAAACCGGGCACCTCTCCTTGATATCACTATCCTTACAAAGATTCATCAGATAGCTGCCGATTCGGTACGGCGGCCGATGAAGGTAGGGCGTATGCGGCACACAGGTCCCCTGACCGGGGTGCGGGTGATCGACCTGACGGCGATGGTGATGGGGCCCTACTGCACCCAGATCATGGCCGATATGGGCGCGGACGTGATCAAGGTAGAGCCCCCGGCCGGGGACAACACCCGCCGGATCTCGGTAGCCCCCGAATCCGGGATGAGTGGTGTATTCGTCAATGTCAACCGGGGCAAGCGCAGTGTGGTGCTCGATCTGCGCGCCGCGGCGGGCAAGACCGCGCTGCGCGAATTGATCCGCGGAGCGGACGTTTTCATCCATTCCATGCGCGGTAAGGCGGTGACCGCCCTGGGATTCGGCTACGAACAGGTCGCCGCCCTCGAACCGGCCATCGTGTACACCAACTGCTACGGCTACGGCCGGCGCGGTCCCGACGCCGACCGCACCGCCTACGACGATACGATCCAGGCCGAATGCGGGCTGCCCCACGTACAGGAACTGCTCACCGGCACATCGGGATACGTGGGCACCATCATGGCCGACAAGATCGCCGGACTCACCGCTGTCTACGCCACCACCATGGCGCTGTTCCACCGCGAGCGGACCGGCGAGGGTCAGGAGGTGGAGGTGGCCATGTTCGAAACCATGGCGGCCTTCATGCTGGTCGAACACGCCAACGGCGCACTGTTCGATCCGCCGCTGGGCTCCGCCGCCTATCCGCGCGCGGTGACGCCGGAACGTACCCCGTACCGCACCGCGGACGGCTTTATCTCGGCACTGGTCTACAACGACAAACAGTGGAACGCCTTCGTATCGGCCGTTCGTCCGGCCTGGGCGGGCCCGGAGTTCGCGACCCTGCCCCAGCGCGCGGAGCGGATCGGCACCGTCTACGCCCATCTGCGCGACACCTTCCGCACTCGGACCACCGCCGCCTGGCTCGAACTGCTGCATTCGCTCGATATTCCGGCCGCCCCGGTACGAACGCTCGACGAACTGTTCGACAACCCCCACCTGAACGCGGCGGGGTTCTTCGAAAATGTCGACAGCCCCGGCGGGCCATTGCGTTTCCCGGGCCCGCCGACCTGGTTCTCCCGGACACCGGGCCGGGTGGCGGGGCCCGCACCCCGCCTCGGCGCCCACACCGGTGAGGTACTGGGGGAGATCGCGCGGAGAACCGCCGCCGGCGTGCCGGGCCGCGGTGACGGACGGGGAACGGCGATATGACCGGCCCCGCGCTCGACCTGAGCGCATGGCTGCGGCCGGGCGACCGGATCGTGATCGGACAGGCCTGCGGGGAACCGTCCACCCTGGTGGAGGCACTGATCGAGCAGGGACCGGGTATCGGCGGCCTCTCCGCCTTCGTGGCCACGAGTTTCTCCGGCCGCTTCGCTCCCGGTATCGGCCGCTCCGTCGCGGTGTCGAGTATGGGCGCCATCGGGGCGCTGCGTGGCCTGGCCCGCAGCGGTGAACTCGCCATCGTGCCCTGTCATGTGGAGCGGGTGGGACCCATGATCGAATCCGGGCAAATCGGCTGCGATGTGGCCTTCGTGCAGGTCGCTCCCGCGGATTCCGCAGGCAGGCACAGTTTCGGTTTGATCGGGGACCACGTCCGGGCCGCGGTCGACCGGGCCCGGGTGGTGATCGCCGAGGTCAACGACCAGGTGCCCTACACCTACGGGGAAGGGCTGGATGCGACCGAGATCGACTGCGCGATAACGGTGTCCCGGCCGCCGGTGGAGGTACCGCCCGCCCCGGCCGGGGCGCTGGAGGAGGCCGTCGCCGGACATATCGCGGCGTATATCGGTGACGGTGCGGTACTGCAGGTGGGGGTCGGGTCGGTACCCGAGGCGGTCCTGCGCCGGCTGGGCGACCGCAGCGATCTGGGCGTGCACTCGGGAATGATGGGCGAGGGCCTGGTGGATCTGATCGAGGCGGGAGTCCTCACCAACGCGCGCAAGAAATTCGCCCCGGGCGTCTCGGTCACCGGTGCCCTCATCGGTACCCGGCGGCTCTACGATTTCGCGCACCGCAACCCGGCGCTGCGCCTGTGCCCCACCTCCTACACCCACGATGCGGCGGTACTCGCGCGGATCGAGAACCTGGTGACGCTCAACGCGGCGCTCGAGGTGGATCTGACCGGTCAGGTCAACGCCGAACAATCCGGTGCGAGCTATATCGGCGGTACCGGTGGGCAGGTCGATTTCGTCCGGGCCGGCCTGCGTGCACCCGGCGGCCGATCGATCATCGCCCTGCCCGCCACCGCGAAAGGGGGCACCGTCAGCCGGATCACCGGTGCGCTGTCGGGGCCGGTCACCACCGCACGCAGCGAAATCGACGTGGTGGTCACCGAATTCGGCGCCGCCGAACTGGCGGGCCGGACGCTGGCCGAACGGGCCCGCCGGCTGGTCGGTATCGCCCACCCGGATTTCCGGGAGGGCCTGGCGCGTGCCGCGCATCGTATCGAGCAGCGAGGTTACTGAATGGAAGACGCCGTACTCTTCAACGCCCGTGCCGATGGAACAGCGATCATCACGCTCAACCGCCCGCGAACCCGCAACTGTCTGTCCGCGGAAGTCCGGGCGGGGCTGTTCGCGGCGTGGCATCGTTTCGAGCACGATCCGGCGCTGCGGATCGCGATCCTCACCGGTGCGGGGCCCACGGCTTTCTGCGCGGGGGGTGATCTGCGGGAAATGGTGGATACCCGGATGGCGGAACCACCGCGCGATATGTTCCCCGTCCCCTACGACACCGTCGAGTTGTCGAAACCCACTATCGCGGCCGTCAACGGCGCGGCCTTCGCCGGCGGCTGGATGATCGCGCAGGCCTGTGATCTGTGCGTTGCCAGTACCACCGCGACCTTCGCGGTGAGCGAGGTGAAGGTCGGCCGTAGTTCACCGTGGGCGGCGCCGCTGATCCATATGATCCCGCAGCGCATCATGATGGAGATCCTGCTCACCGGTGATCCGATCACCGCGCAACGCGCGTACGAGATCGGCCTGGTGAACCGGCTGGCCGAACCCGGGGAGCTGTTACCGGCCGCGCTCGACCTGGCCGCTGTCGTGCTCGCCGGGGCGCCGCTCTCCGTGCGGGCCGCCCGTGAAACCGTCATGCTGGCCACCGAAATGGGGCGTTCGGCCGCGCTGCGGGCGGCGCGCCACGCCTCGGCTCGCGCCTATCACAGCGCGGACGCGCAGGAAGGACCCGCCGCGTTCGCGGAGAAGCGGATGCCGCGCTGGACGGGCCGGTAGCCGATCCGCACGCACTGCTCGCGGTGACCCTCGCCGCGATCATGTTCTCCAACGTCTTCGTACCCACCGAGTCCATGCCCGGCGCGGTGCGGGCGATCGCGGAGTGGAATCCGGTGAGCGCGCTCGTGGCCGCGGTACGCGAGCTGTTCGGCGCGCCGGGCGTTGTCGCCGCGGACGCGGCGTGGCCGCTGCGTGAACCGATCGCCGCCTCGCTGCTCTGGATCGCCCTGATCCTGGCGGTGACCGTGCCGGTGGTCCTACGGCGGTACGGCGCGGATGAGCATTCCTCGCTCCGGCCGGCCCGCGGCCCGGCTTCCGGTCTCGGTGCGGTGTGCGCGCAGAGGCGTCCGGAGCTCTTCTCGCGGCCCTACCCTGCGGGTTCGTCGATGATCTTGATAGCCCATTCGGGACAGGCGTCCGCGGCGGTTCGCACCGCCTCGTGGAGGTCCTCCGAGATTTCCTCACCGATCGCCTCGGCATAACCGTAGTCGTTGAGGGCGAACACTTCCGAGCACAGCGTGGTGCAGATTCCGTGGCCTTTGCAGGAGTCCGCGTCGACGATCACCTTCATGGACCTAGCCTTCCGTGCGGTCGAATTTCAGATGCAGCGCCACGATCCCGCGCAGGATGAAAGTCGGCAGGTAGGTGTATCGGCGGTCGCCCGCCGGGCCGTGCGCGCTCGCATCGATGCGGATATCGGTGGTCCGTTCCAGCAGTCGTTCGATCACGACCTTCGCCTCGGTACGCGCCAGCGGTGCGCCCGGGCAGGTGTGGATACCGCGGCCGAAGGCGATATGCGACCGGGCGTTCGAGCGTTGCGGATCGAAGGCGTTCGGGTTCTCGAACCGGCGGGGATCCCGGTTGGCGCCCCCGTTGGCGAGCATGAGCACGGTTCCGGCGGGGATCTCCACACCGCCGACCGTGGTGGCGGTTTTCGCCAGCCGGAAATCGCCCTTCACCGGGCTCTCCATCCGCAGCATCTCTTCGATGAAGTTGCCGATCCGCTCGTGGTCCGCGCGCAGCCACCGCTGCAGTTGCCGATCCTCGGCGATCGTCTTCAGCGCCGAGGACAGCAGCCGCACCGTGGTCTCCTGCCCGGCGGAGAACAGATTGGTGGCCACGCGGACCACATCGATCACCTCGGGCCGGCTGCCGTCGGGGAAGGTGGCGGTGGCGAGGCCGGTGAGGACATCGGCGCGGGGACTCTCGCGCCGGTCGGCGATATAGGCCGAGAACTTCTCGTAGAGGAACTCGATCGGGTTGTGTTCCATCGCGTGGTCGGCGTCGGTGCTGCCGACCGTGCCGGTGCGGTGCGGGTCGCGCTGGAGGGTGTTCAGGAACTCTTGCTGATCCTCCGGCGGTACCCCGAGCAGGTCGGCGATGATGTAGAGGGTGAAGGGGCCGGCGAAATCGCGGATGAGTTCACCTTTGCCGGGAGCGAGGAACTCGTCGAGCATCTTATCGGCCATATCCCACATGGCCTCTTCGTTCTCCCGGAGACGTTTCGGGGTGATCAGCCGCATGAGCAGACCGCGGTGCGCGGTATGGGTGGGCGGGTCCAGAGCCGGTAGTTGATCGCTGAACGGCAGCGAATCGCGGTGCTCGGCGATGAGCGCCTCCACATCGGAGTTCTCGTCGATGGGAACGGGAAAGCCGGGGAAGGGGCCGGTGACCGAGATGCAGGAGGAGAACCGCTCCGCGTCGTTGAGTACTTCCAGCGCCTCGTCGTAGCCGGTCACCATCATGACGTTGTGGTGTTTCTCCCGGGTGACCGGGCACTGTGCGCGCAAGGCGTCGAAGTAGGGGTAGGGATCGGCGACCAGTTCCTGCCCGAGGAAGAAGTCCAGATCCTGGAAGTTTTTCACGTGACGGTTCCCTTCACCTCGCCGGCTCCCACCGCCACGAGCAGCACTGCCGGTTGACTTCCGCATTTGAGAATATAACTCTCATCTGTGAGTATGAGATTTCCACACGGTATGCCGTGCGTCAACCGGAGGACCGCAGAAAATGCCCGACGAACTCACCGCTGACCAGCGGCTCTTCCAGCAGACCACCCGAGAGTTCCTGGCCGCTACCGTGCCCGTGGCGACGGTACGCGCGCTCGGCGAGGCCGGTACCGGCTTCGGCAGCGACTGGTGGCGATCGGCCACCGAACTCGGCTGGACCGCCATGCTGGTGTCCGAGGAGCACGGCGGCGGCACGATTTCCGGTCGGCCGATGACCGAATTGACCTTGGTGGCAAGGGAACTCGGCCGAGCCTGTGCGCCCGGTCCGTTCGTCACCGTCAATGCCGTATTGGCGGGGCTGGCGAGCGCGGGCAGTGGCTGCACCGAGACGATCCCGGATATCGTCGCGGGTGCGGTGATCGCCGCGTGGGCGGTCTACGAACCCGGCCGGGGAATGGAAGTGATCACCACCCTGGCCGCGCAGAACGCTCCCGCCGAGGGGGTAGGGGTCCAGGCGGTGCGCGACGGTGCCGGTTACCGCCTGACCGGAGTGAAGGACCGCGTCGAATCCGGTGAGCGGGCCGATATGTTCCTGGTATCGGCGCGGAGCGCCGACGGGCCGGTCCAGCTCCTCGTACCCGCGGACGCCCCCGGGGTGACGGTGACCCCCACCTGGACCCTGGACCTGGTGCGCCGTACCGCCCGTATCGATTTCGACGGGGTCGCGGTGCCGCCGGACGCGGTGGTGCACACCGGGGCCGCCGCGGCCGCCGCCGTACGCGCCCAGTTGCACACCGCCGCGGTGCTCACCGCGGCGGAGACGGTGGGCGCCACGGACAAAGCGGTGGAGGCGACGCTGGCCTGGTTGAACGACCGCTTCACCTTCGGCCGGCCACTCGCCTCGTACCAGGCGCTCAAACACCGGATGGCCGATAACAAGACCTGGCTAGAGGCCTGCCGGGCCACCGCCGCGGCCGCCGCCGCGGCGATGGACGACGATCCGGGCGGCGCGGACGAGGTGGTCAGTGTCGCGAAATCGTATGTGGGTGCGAAAGCTCCGGTGATCGGCCAGGACTGCGTGCAGTTGCACGGTGGCATCGGGGTCACCTGGGAACACGATCTGCACCTGTACCTGCGCCGGATCGGCCTGGGGCGCGCGTTCTACGGCACGCCCGAGGAACATCGGCGCCGGATCACCGATCTCCTCCTCGCCGCCGCGTAGTGCGACCGGCATCCTCCTGGAAGGCGGTACCGCTGTGACCACCGAACTGGAACCCGTGCCCGAGTTCCGCGAGCGCGCCCGGATATGGTTGCGCGACAATCTCGCGCCCGCGCCGCCGGATCAGGGCCCGCCGGACAGCAAGCAGGAGTGGGACCGGGCGCGTGAATTGCAGCGCCTGCTCCACGACGGCGGTTTCGCGGGGATCTGCTTCCCGAAGGAATACGGCGGTCTCGGTCTGAGCCCGGCGCATCAGCAGGCGTTCACCGAGGAGGCCTACGCCTATGAGATGCCGGTGATCCTCAACGTCCCCACACTGTCCATCTGTGCCGCCACTCTGCTCGATCTGGGCACCGAGGAACAGAAGCAGCGGCATCTACCCGCCGTGCTCCGCGGGGACGAAGTGCTGGTGCAGCTGTTGTCCGAGCCCCGGGGCGGGTCCGATCTGGCCGGGCTCACCACTCGCGCCGAGCGAGACGGGGACCGGTGGATCCTCAACGGTTCCAAGATCTGGAGTTCGGGCGCCTATGCCGCGGACTACGGTCTGTGCCTGGCCCGTACCAACTGGGAGGTGCCCAAACATCGTGGGCTGACCATGTTCCTCGTGCCGATGGGTGCCGCCGGGGTGACCGTGCGGCGGATCAAACAGGTCACCGGGTCCACCGAGTTCTGCCAGGAGTTCTTCGACGATGTGAGCCTCGACGTGGACGCGGTGCTGGGCCGGGTGGACAACGGCTGGGAGGCCGCCTCCCGGTTGCTCCATCACGAACGGTCCGCCATCGGCGGTACCTCGCCCTATCTCAGTGGTGCCCGCCCGCATCTGGGCGGGGAGGATTCGCGGATCCTCGAGCTGGCCCGCCGGCTCGGCCTGCTCGACGATATCCGCGTCCGCGAGGATATCGGTGAGGCCCGGGCCATGACCGTGGTCCGCGACCAGCTCATCGCGCATATCACCCACGGCATCCGCGCGGGGGAGCTGCCACCGGCAGCCGGTTCGATCACCCGGTTGTTCAGCGCCGAGAACTCCTGGTTGCAAACCGATATGGCCGTCAAGGTCGCCGGCGCCGCGGCGGCCACCCACATGCCCGGTGATCCCGCCGATACCGCCAGGATCGGCACCGATTTCCTGTTCCGCGCGGCCTGGAGCCTGGCCGGCGGTAGTACCGAGATGGCGCGGAATGTGATCGGTGAACGGGTGCTCGGTATGCCCCGGGAATACGCCGCCGACCGGGATGTGCCGTTCAACGAGGTCGAGCGCGGCCGGTAACCGGCGGGCGGTCATTCGTCGCCGGGGCGGCGTTCGTCCGGGCCGGGTGGGAGGTCGGCCAGAATCTGCAGGGCGTTGAGGAAGCCGCGCCGATCGGCGGCCGGAATGTGGTGGAGAAGCCGTTCCTCGCGCGCCCGGATCTCCGTCTGCGCCGCCGCGGCGAGGCGGTGGCCCGCCGGGGTGAGTTCCAGCAGGCGGGCGCGGCGGTCGGCCGGATCCGGGGTGCGTTCGATGAGCCCACGGTGCTGGAGGTCGTCGAGTACCGCGATGATCCGTGTCTTGTCCGCCCCGATCTCCTGTGCGAGAACTCCCTGGCCGCGGGCGGGGCCGCGGCTCAGGGCGATGAGGACCGTGTACGCCCACATGGTGAGTCCGTGGTTGTCGAGTACGGGGCGTTCCAGCGCGATGAGGGTTCGCATGAACGGTGCGAGCATGGCCGCGAGGTCCGGACGATCCGTTGATCCCATGGATCGAACCTACCGCGCGAAAATAATAAGCATTGACCTACTATAAGCATGTGCGTATCGTCTCGGCCATGACTACCGAAGACCTTCGAGAACTCGACCGCCGGGCCGTGCTCGGCACCGTGGATATCGCCGGACTCGTCACCGCCGACCGTCTCGCCGACCCCACCCCCTGTGCCGGCTGGAACGTGGGCGATCTGCTGGCGCATATGGCCGTTCAGCACCGCGGATTCGCCGCGGCCGCCCGCGGTCACGGCGACGACCCGGCGCTCTGGCGTCCGCGCTCGCCGGGGCCGCACACCAGGGACGAATACCGCGAATCGGCCGCGGAGGTACTGGCCGCCTTCGCCGAACCCGATGTGCCGCAACGACTCTTCGCCATGCCGGAATTCGGCCCCGGTGTCACGGTGCCGGGGCATCGGGCCATCGGATTCCATCTCGTGGACTACGTGGTGCACGGCTGGGATCTCGCCCGCGCGCTGGAGGTGGACTACCCCTGGGACCCGGATTTCGCCGAACCCGTGCTGCGTATCGCCGAAGAAGTCCCCGACGGCCCGGAACGGGAGAATCCGGGCTCACCTTTCGCGCGGGCACTGCCGGACGAGGATTCCGGCACCCCGCTGGAGCGGATCCTGCGCCTGCTCGGCCGCTCCCCACGGTGGCCGGCGACCGACTGATCCGCGAACACTCCGTGGCCCGAGCCGGTCCGGGGCCCGGACCCGGCCGAGCCGCCCGTTATCCGCGGGCGATCTCCGCGCGCCAGGCCGGGCTGTCGACGTAGTGGTTGTCGTAGGTCTGCGAGCTCGCGCGGATCTCCTCGACCGTGGCCTCCCCCTGGTACACCCGCTCCAGCAACCGGTAGTAGTCGAAGCGGTGCAGACCCGGGGTGAAGACCACGAGCAATTCGGCCTCGGTATCGAGGGCGGGGGCGAAGGCGTGCGGCACCGTGGGTGGAACGGTGAGGAAATCACCCCGGTCGAGCCGGACGACCTCCTCGCCGAGCAGCATTCGTACCGAACCCTCCAGGACCAGGAACATTTCGGTGGCCTTCGTGTGGAAATGCGCGGGCGCACCCGGTGAACCCTTGCGCAGTGTCGCCTTGTTGGCGGTGAGTGCACCCCCGGTCTCCCCGGCATCGCCGAGCAGGGTGATCAGACTGAGCGCGCCGTCCTGCAGCGTCTCGGCCGTCGCGGAACGCACCAGCAGCGGGGCGGTGGGCTGTACGGAGGTGGTCATCGGGACTCCCAGGGTTCGGGCGGGGCGTTTCACCCGCTGCTTCCTTCTTCTGCGAGGTCGACGAAGTGGCCACGGGGAGTGTGACATCGGCCCGCGGAGCCCGCCGTCGTACTCGCGCCGACCGGCCGTGCGGTCGCCCCCACGGAACGCCTGCCCGGCTTCTTCCGGCGGCCGTATCCGGGACGAGGTCAGGCGGGATCGACCGCCGCGCGTATGGCGGGCTCGAGCGGCCCGAGATCGGCACCCAGCCGGTCGGCCAGCTCGCGGGCGACCGCGACATCCTTGCGGAGGAAATCACCGACCGATGCGGCGAACGCCGCGACCGAACCCTTCGCCGCGACGCTGCGGACCGCCCGGCCCGAACTACTGGCGTGCGGTAACGCGGCCAGTACCTCGGCCTCGGTGAGGCCCAGCCGGCCGGCCAGCCGCACAGCCGCGGTGACCAGACCTATCTGCGCGGCGAACAGCGAATTGTTGACGAGTTTCACCCGCTGGCCGTTCCCCAGCGCCCCGACCTCCAGAATCGGATCGGCGTAGGCCGCCAGCACCGGGCGGGCACGCCGCACCCCCGCCGCGTCCCCGCCGAGGAACACCGTCAGCGACCCCGCGGCGATATCGTGCGGGCCGCCGCTCACCGGCGCGTCCACCACATGGCGGCCCGCGGCGGCCGGGGCGGCGGCGAGCGCGGTCACCGTCTCGGGGCTGCCCGTGGTGTGCACGATCAGAACCGTCCCGGCCGGCACGGTATCGAGCAGGCCGCTGCCCACACAGACCTCACGGACCTGCTCGTCGGTGAAGACACAGATCACCACCGCCTCCGCCTGCTGCCCCGCCTCGGCCGCCGAGCCGACAGCGGTCGCCCCGGCCGTGGTGATCGCCTCGCGGGCGGCGGGAGTGCGCCCGGCCGCCCGGACACTGTGGCCGGCCGCCACCAGGCGGCGGATCATGGGCACACCCATCCGGCCGGCGCCGACGAATCCGATACGCACTCGATTCTCCTTGGATCGGGGCGCCGGCAGCGCCGAGGACATGACGACCCGGAGGTCACGATTGTCGGCGCGGCCGGCCCATCATGCGCAGAGTGGCGTCCGCGGTGTCCAGCACCACGCCGCCGGCGCTATCGGCGGCCGCCGCCAATTCCGCCACCAACCGCACGTCTTTACTCAATAGATCGCCGGCGTGTCCGGCGATCTGATCCAGCGATCCGCCACCGGCCAGGATGCGGCCCAGCGCGAAACTGCTACCACTGCCGTTACCGATCACCTCACCCAGCCGCCGCGGGCTCACACCGAGCCGCGCACCGAGTTCCAGAACGCTCACCGCGGTGGCCAGATGGGCGGTGAACAGCAGATTGTTCAGCAGTTTGGTGGTCTGTCCGGCGCCGACATCGCCCAGGTGCACCACCGGGTTCGCGTAGGTTCCGAAAACCGGCAGGCAGCGCGCGAGTGTCTGCTCGTCTCCACCGGCCATGACCAGCAGCCGTCCCGCTTCGACCGCGGGAGCGCCGCCGCTGACCGGGGCATCGATCAGTGAAACGCCCTGGGCGGCGACGCTTTCGGCCAGCGATCGGCAGGTGCCGGGATGCACCGTGCTGTGGATGGCGATCACCGGGGGCGCGGTGCGTTCACCCGCCGACGCGGCGAACCCGGCCAGTACCCCGTCCGCGCGTTCGAGTACGTCCCGCACATCGTCGTCGCCGACCACACACAGGCAGACGAGATCGCTGGCGGCGGCCAGCGCCGCCGGGCTGCCGGCGAACTTCGCGGCCGTATCCGCGTACGGGTCCAGGGTCGCGGCCCGGCGGGCCCACAGGGTCGTCGGATACCCGGCCTCGACGATACGGCGGGCCATCGGCCCGCCCTGACTTCCCAATCCGATGAATCCGACGCGCATATGTTCCTCCGTTCGCACAGGTCAGGATTCGGAGTCCGCCGGGGCGCCCGGACGCCAGAACACGGCCAGCAGCCCGGCGGTCGCGAGGAGGCCCAGGCCCAGCGCGATCGCCCCGCCGGTCCAGCCGGTGATCTCGATCCCCAGGGCACGGTCCAGCGAGAGCTCGCCGGGGCCGAGCAGCCCCAGTACCAGGCTGACGACCGCCAGGACGAGTACGTACTCGTAGCCGTCCTTGAAGACGAAGAACCCGTTGGTCCGGTGCGCCAGGAGACCGGCCACCAGCATCACCGAGATCACCGCGGCCGCGGCCAGGGGCGTGAGCAGGCCGAACACCAGGAGCGCGCCCGCGCCGATTTCGGTGAGCACGCTCAGCCATGCCTGAAGTACCCCGTTGCGCAGGCCGAGACCGCTGAACCAGCGCGCGGTGCCGGCGATCTTGCCGCCGCCGATCCAGTGATTGACCCCGTGGGCGATCATGGTGCCTCCCACGACGAGGCGCAGCAGCAACAGTGCGATATCGGTGACGTCCATCGGTTACCTTTCCGGCCGCGTTACGCCGCCGCCGTCGAATTGCAGGGTGGTTCCGGAGAATTCTCCGGTGCTGCGGGCGATGATGCATTCCTCGGCGAAGGCCAGCGTGGCGAGGTGGTAGACCGGCGCGGTATAGCCGAGGCTGATGTTCCCGGCCGGTACCGGCCAGTTCGAGGCCCAGCAGTTCGGCGCCGCGCTCGTCGGCCGCCATCCGCACCGCCAGTTCGCAGCCCGCCGAATGCGCGAGCAGGAGCACGCCCGCGCCGCGCGGGGCGCCGTCCAGTAGCGCGTCGATCGCGCCGCCGTGCAGGGCGACCACCACGGCCCGCGGCGCCGGCGCCGCGGCCAGCAACCCGGACACCGGAATACCCGCTACGGACGGCACTGCGGCGACCACCGGCAGCGGACCGGTGGAATCGGCCGATACCGCCTCGGAGTCGATCAGCGTCACCACACACCCCGGCTCGCCGCGCCCATCAGGCTTCGCTCCGTAGCAGGACGACCCCACCAGGGGTGAGCCCGCCGCTGGACACCACCGCGACCTTCGCGCCGCCGACCTGCCGGTCGCCGGCGGTACCGCGCAGCTGGACCACCGCCTCGTGCAGCAGGCCCATCCCATGGGTGCGGCCGTGCGAGAGCTGGCCACCGTGGGTGTTCAGCGGCAGGAGGCCGTCGCGGGCGATGTTCTTCCCGCCGTCCAGGAAATCCTTGGCCGCACCGATCTCACAGAAGCCGAGTGCCTCGATCCAGGACAGGCAGTTGATGGTGAAACCGTCGTACAGTTCGGCTACGTCCACATCCTCGGGCCGCAGATCGGTGCGGGTCCACAGATGCGCCGCCGGGCCGAGCACCTGCGGTTCGTGGGTGAGTGTGCTCTGGTCCCATTCGATCCGCTCGGCGATCTGGGTGCCCACGGCCTCCACCCGGATGGCCGGTCCCGGTAGATCCGCTGCCGCGGCACGGGAGGAAACGATCACCGCGACCGCGCCGTCGCACGGTACATCGCAGTCGTAGAGGCCGAACGGCGTGGTGATCGGCCGGGCGTTCAGGTAATCGTCCATGGTCAGGGGGTCGCGGTAGACCGCGCTCGGGTTCGCCGCGGCGTTCGCCCGCTGGTTCAGTGCGATCCAGCCCAGCGTTTCGCGGGTGGTTCCGTAGTCGTGGAAATGCCGCTGCGCCTTCTGCGCCAGCGTATGCGCGGCCGAGATGGACCCGAACGGATGCAGCCAGCTGGTGGTCCGGCCGCTGTTCGGCGCCGTGCTGGTGCCGCGTCTGGTCAACTCGTTGAACGTGGCCTCCCAGACCGTGCGGAAACACAGCACATGGGTGGCCAGCCCGGCATGGACCGCGAGCATGGCGGCGATCACGGAACCGCCGGGCCCGAAGGTCTCGATACCGCCGTTGTGCCAGGTGGGCCGGATACCGAGTGCGGCCTCGAGCGCGGTGACCCCGCCTTCCCCGAAGCCGCCGAGGTTACCGCCACCGGGATAGGAGGACAGCCCGTCGATATCGCCGAGGGTCAGCCCCGCGTCCGCGACGGCCTGTTCGCAGGCGTCGACGGTGAGGGCCAGCGGCGGTTTCATCAGCCGTCGCCCGATTCGCGACATCCCGATTCCGGTGAGCGCGACACTGTCTTCGAACTTGGGGCGGCGCAGCATGGGGGAGACGTGCCGGCCGAACTGGTCCGGGGCGATCTCGTCGGCCGGTAGCGGCGCCGGGCCGGGTTGCCGCGCGGTGGGGCGGAACAGTGGCAGCCAGACATCGTCGTCCTGCTGGAACACCACCTCCAGCCGCATACCGAGGGTGAGTTCCGCCGGATCGCAGTCGACGATATTGGTGGTGAGCCGGACCCGCTGATCTTCCTCGAGCGCTACTGTCGCCACCACGTACGGCGGTGGCAGCCCGGGCAGGCCGAAACGGTGGTTCACCGTGAACGACGCCAGGATCGCGGTGCCGGAGACGGTCCGGGGCGCCAGTTCCCGGCCGCGGCAGTACCGGCAGATCGGCTGCGGCGGATGGATCAGCGCCGAACACGCCCGGCACTGCTGTATCCGGAGCCGCCCGTCGGCACCCGAGGTCCAGAAGAACTCGGTGTCCAGGGACAGCAGCGGGAGCGGTCTACCGGATCGGGGTGCCGGATCGTCACCGGCCGGCGGGGTCGGTCCGCTCGCTCGTATCGGCGGTGTCGTATCGCCCTCGGGCGTCGGCGGTGCCATATCGCCTCCTCGTATCGCCGGTGCGGCGGCCGGGGCCACCGGGGCGAAGTGTGTCCTCATCGCAGCGGCGGACGGCCGGCCGTCCGCCGCGGGTCGGAAATCGTGGGCCGGGGTCCTTCAGATCCGGGCGCTGTCGCGGCGGACCGTCACCGGCTCGGCGAGCCGCTGCTCGTCGCAGATCGTCTGTGACTTCTCCAGGGTTTCCGCCAGACCCGGACCCACCGGCTCGCCCGGAGTGAAGGTGGCGGGCAGATGGCGCATTCCCTGGACCACCGCGATGGTCTCGTAGTGCACGGTTTCCTCCGGGAGGCACCGGAAATCCGGTATCCGGTCCAGGACGGCGGTATCCGGTTGGTCGAACACCGCGGGGTCGCGATTGGCCATCGCCCAGGACAGCCACAACCGTTCCCCTTCGGCGAAGCGGGCCCCGGCCAGTTCCACGTCCGCGTTGAGGGACCGTCCGTCACCGGGGGCCGGGGTGAAGTAGCGCAGGAACTCCTCGGTCGCCGAATCCAGCAGTTGTTCCCGCTCTCTGCTGAGGATTTCGCGTTGCTCCGGATGTTCGGAGAGCCATTCCAGGGAATGCGCGGTGGTGGTGGCGGCCTTGTCGGTGGATTCGGTGGCGGCCATCGGATGCCCCTCGGACTACTCGGTGAGCGAGATCGCGCGCTCGGGGCACGAATGCACCGCTTCGCGCACCTGCTCTTCTCGGTCGTGGGCTACATTCTCGTCCACCGGGGACGAATGGCCGTCGATTTCGCTGAGTTCGAACGCTTTCGGCGCGATCATCGCGCAGAGGGTATGCCCTTGGCAGCGTTGCTGGTCGACATGGACCTTCACGGTGGTACTTCCCTTCGGATGCGGTGGGCGGATTCCCGGGGCGGGTCAGGTGTTGCGGCCGCCGTTGACGCCGATGATCTGACCGGTGATGTAGCCGGCCTCTTCGGAGATGAGGAAAGCGCAGGTGGCGGCGATATCTTCGGGTTTGCCGACCCGTCGCACCGGGGTGCGCTGGATATGGTCGGCGACACTGCCGCCGAGCAGGCGGCGTTCCTCGGATCGGCGCAGCATCGGGGTATCGATGAAGCCGGGCGGTACCGCGTTGACCGTGATCCCGGCGGGGCCCAGTTCCAGCGCCAGCGATTTGGTGAGTCCGTTGACCGCCGATTTCGACGCGACGTAATGGGACATGAACGGCTGGCCCGAATGGGCGCTGGAGGAGGAGATGTTGACGATCCGGCCCCAGCCCGCCGCGAGCATATCCGGTAGGACCGCCTGGGTGGTGTGGAAGACACCGTGCAGGTTCACCTCGATGACCCGCTTCCATTCGGCGAAATCGATGTTCTGGAAGCGTTTGAATCCGTCGACGCCGGCGGCGTTGACGAGAACGGTGATCGGGCCCAGTTTTTCGCGGATACCGGTGAGCGCGGCGGCGATGCTGTCGGGGTCGGTGACATCGGCCCGATAGGCGAGATCGTCTTCGGTGGAGGCGTTGCGGTCCAGGGCCGCCACATGGAATCCGTCGCTGCGCAACCGCTGCGCGATGGCCAGTCCGATACCCGAGGCGCCGCCGGTGACAACTGCGGTTTTCACGCTTGCCTCTCCTCTCTCGCACCCACCGGTGCAAGAATGAGCATTCCGAATAAAGAGAACCGTACTCTCGTGAGGAACTGGTGCGCAAGGTTCGCGAAAGCTGCACATCTGGCGACTCCGGTGCCTGGGTGGGATCGCTCCGGCTCGCCGAATCGGCAGTGGGGCCAATGCTGGCAAATGTACTATTCTCCTCAAATGAGAATGCTATTTTCACGAACTTTCGAGGAGGCGGGATGTCAACGCAGGAAGAAGCGATGACCGCCACGCAACGGCTGCTCATCGATGGGCGGCTGGTCGAGACCGGACGCACCCTGGCCTCGATCAATCCCGCGAACGGTGCGGTGGTCGGCTACGCCCCCGAGGCCGGTGTCGCCGAGGTCGACGCCGCCGTGGCCGCCGCCCGCCGTGCGTTCGACACCACCGACTGGTCCACGAATCACGAATTCCGCGCCCGGTGCCTGGATCAGCTCTACCGCGCCCTGCGGGACAATGTGGAGGAACTGCGGGCCCTGATGATCGTCGAGGTGGGCGCGAGCTACATCCTCACGAAGGGCAACCAACTCGAAACCCCGTTCGAGATCGTCAAATATTACGCCGGGGTACTGCGTGACTACGCCTGGACCGAGGACCTGGGCCCGGTGGAGATCCGCGGCGCGCGGCATCAGCGCTGGGTGGAGAAGGAAGGCGCGGGAGTCGTGGCGGCCATCGCCGCCTACAACTACCCCTACCAGCTGGCCTTCGCCAAACTCGCGCCCGCTCTCGCCGCGGGCTGCACGGTCGTACTCAAAGGCGCCCCCGATACCCCGCTGATCACCCTGGCCCTGGGTGAACTCATCACCCGGCACACCGATATCCCCGCGGGTGTGGTGAACATCCTGGCCGGTTCCGACGTCGCCGTGGGGGAACGGATGACCACCCACCCCGACGTCGACGTGGTCTCCTTCACCGGCTCCACCCCGGTGGGCCGCAAGATCATGGCTGCCGCCAGCGCCACCCTGAAGAAGGTGTTCCTCGAGCTCGGCGGGAAATCCGCCGCCATCCTGCTCGACGATGCCGACTACGCCATGGGCGCCGTATTCGCCGCGTTCAGCATCTGCTCCCACGCCGGTCAAGGCTGCGCGATCACCACCCGGCTGCTGGTGCCGCGCGTGGATCACGACAAGGTCGCCGAACTGGTCGTCGCGAACCTGGCCAACATCACCTACGGCGACCCGGCCGACCCCGCGAACTACATGGGCCCACTGATCAGTGAGCGGCAGCGCGACAAAGTGCACGGACTGGTCGAACGGGCGGTCGCCGCGGGCGCCACGCTGGTGACCGGCGGCGAGAAGGTGGACCCGGGCTTCTTCTACAAGCCGACACTGCTGGCGAATGTCGACCCGGACAGCGAGATCGCCCAGGAAGAGGTGTTCGGCCCGGTGCTGGCGCTCATCCCGTACGACGATATCGACGACGCCGTGCGGATCGCCAACAATTCCATCTACGGCCTGTCCGGTGGGGTTTTCGGGGTCGACGCGGAACGAGCCCGCGCGGTGGCGCGCCGCATCCGTACCGGCACGTTCAGTATCAACGGCGGCAACTACTTCCACCCGGACGCCCCCTTCGGCGGCTACAAACAGTCGGGCGTCGGCCGGGAGATGGGTGTGGTCGGGATGGAGGAGTTCATGGAGAGCAAAACGCTCGCCGAGGTGGTCTCGTGACCGGCCCACTGGAGGGGGTGACGGTCCTCGAAGTCGCCATGTACGGGTTCGTGCCCTCGGCGGGCGCGGTACTCGCCGACTGGGGCGCGAATGTGATCAAGGTCGAGCACGCGGTGACCGGTGACCCGCAGCGCGGCCTGCGCCGGATCGGCAAGTTCGAGGTCGAAGGCGATCCGAACCCGAATATCGAGCACGCCAACCGCGGTAAACGCAGTATCGGCGTGGATATGTCGGTGGCCGGCGGCCGCGAGGTCGTCTACGAACTGGCGCGGCGCGCGGATGTGTTCCTCACCAGTTTCCTGCCCTCGGCTCGCGCGAAGTTCGGGATCGATATCGACGATATCCGCGCGGTCAACCCGGCCGTCGTGTACGCCCGCGGCAGTGCGCTCGGTCCGCGCGGTCGGGAGGCCGATCGCGGTGGCTACGATATGACCGCGTTCTGGTGTCGCGGGGGAGTCGCCGCCACCATCACGCCGGAAGGTATCGACGGAATGATCCAGCCACCCGGCCCGGCCTTCGGAGACACCATCTCCGGTACCAACCTGGCCGGTGGGATCGCGGCGGCGCTGTTCCGGCGGGAACGTACGGGGGAACCCTCGATCGTCGACGTCTCGCTGCTGGGAAGCGGTCTGTGGTCGCTGGGGCACACCATCGCGCTGTCGGCGTATCAGGGCGAGCCGCTGATCGCGCCGCCGCCCGGTACCCACGGCGCGATGTCGAATCCGCTGTCCGGGCTCTACCGGACCGCCGACGACCGGTACCTCTCCTTCGTCATGTTGCAGCCCGGAAAATTCTGGGCCGATGTCTGCCACCATATCGACCGGCCGGAACTGGCCGAGGATCCGCGTTTCGCCGATGCGGCGCGGATCGCCGCGAACACGGACGCCGGGGTGGAGATCCTGCGCGAGGCGATCGCGCAGCGGACCCTGGGCGAGTGGACGAAGAAGTTCGCGACCCTGAAGGGGCCTTGGGCGCCGGTGCAGGATTCCCGGCAGGTGGGGGAGGACGAGCAGATCCGGGCCAACGAGTACCTACTGCCGGCGGGTGAACTCGAGCTGGTGTCCAGCCCGGTGCAGTTCGACGTCACCGCGCCGGAATTACGGCCGGGCCCGGAGTTCGCGGCACAGACCGAGGAGGTCCTGCTCGAACTCGGTCTGGACTGGGACCGCATCATCGAACTGAAAACCGAGGGGGCGATCGCCTGAGAGCGTTCGCGAAGCTGTCGCGCCGGATCGGGCCGGGCCCCCGATCGAGTGGCCCGGCCCGGTTGTCGCGGTCAGCTGCTCTCGCAGCCGATACCGTTGCCGTCGCGGTCGAGCCCGTATTCGTCGGGGCCGATCACCCGCACCCGGCCCGTGTACTCCGGGCCGTTACCGCTGCCGCCTGCACAGTCGACATCACTGGTGACAGGGACGCACGGATCGTAGGAGGCGTGGCATCCCGCCGGTTGCGCGGTGGCCGGCTGGGCGGCACCGATCAGACCGGAGGAGACGAGGGCGAGGGTGAGGGCCCCGAGGGCGGCCGGCAGTCGCATGAGAAGCTTTCTTCCGAGGGAGTGAACGAAACGCTGAAGTTTTGCACGGCGAGAGTCACCGTCATCCGGTTTCAATGGAAACAAGACCTGTAAATCGGCGTTACCGGATCCTTACCGGAATCCCGGACAGCGGCTCCTCGGCCGGGAATCGTCCCGGTGGTGGGGGTGTTGTTCCGGGCACGTCCCGCCCGAACGTCTCGGAGGCCGCCTCATGACGACACCCAGCGTGAACGGATTGATCGACACCACAACCGATTTCGGCGCCCGGGTCGCCGAAAGACTGGAAAACGAGCAGATCGTGTGGCTGACGACCGTCGGCCCCACCGGTACCCCGCAGCCGAACCCGGTGTGGTTCCACTGGCAGGCGGGGTCCTTCCTGATCTTCAGCCAGCCCGACCGGCCGAAGCTCCGCAATATCGCCCGCAGCCCCCGGGTGGCCCTGCACTTCAACAGTACGGCGGGCGGTGCGGAGATCGTGGTGTTCGGGGGCAGTGCCCGGGTGGAAGACGCGGTCGGCCCGGAGGAGGTCGCGGCCTACCTCGACAAATACCAGGAAGGGTTGGCCGGGCTCGCCACCACCGCCGAACAGTTCCGTACCGAGTACTCGGTGCCCATCCGGGTCGTCCCCGACCGGATACGCGGTTTCTGAACCGGGGGCCGCCCGGCGAGATCGTCCGGGCGGCCCCCGTTTGTTCAGAACTCCAGCTCGGACCAGGGGATGCGGATCGGAAACGGGAAGTCGACGGTCACCGCGTCGGAGTCCTTCGGCGTCCATTTGCCGATCAGCCGATAGTCGGCGTGGCGAAATCGGACTTTCCGGTCCGGCCGAAGAAGATATTCGTTTCGGTATGGACGCGCCAGCACTGTCCGGGGTCCCTGCTCATTTCGCGGCGTGCGCACCCCCGGAGGCCGTTCCACAGCAGGTTCGTGAACTCCTGGTGTTCGGCGGGACCGCGACGCAGCCAGACGACCCGGCCTTCCCAGAGCTCGATCTGGCGGGCGAGTTCCTCCGGAAGTTGTCCCAATTCCTCCCAGGTCATGTACTCCGGAAGGTCGGGGCGTTGCCTGGAGCGGGAAGGCATGAGCCCATAGTAGCTCCGGTAATCGCAGCTCACCGTGCTATTCGGCGGTTGCTCACGGGGCCGGGGCCGGTGCGTGCGGGTCGCCCGGCCTGTCCGGGTGGTCAGCTCGCGTATCTGGCGGCGTAGCGTTCGGCGTACTGGCGGCGGGTCGTGGTGGACAGGTCGACGTCGGCGGCCGCTGCGCGTAGCGCGCCGACCGTGGCGCGCTCGCGCGGTGTGCGGGCGAACGGGTCCCAGCCGAAGAACCGGCAGGCATTCTGCCAGGTGATCTTGTCGATATCGGAATCGTCGGCGCCCGCCGATTCGAGTTCGTGGAGTACGAATTCGGGCGCGCCCGGCCACAGTGAATCCGAATGCGGGTAGTCGCATTCCCACGCGATATTGTCGATACCGATCTCGTGCCGCAGTTTCAGTGAGGTGGGATCGGTGACGTAGCAGGCGAGTACATGCTCCCGGAAGACGTCGCTGGGCATCTTGCCGCCGAAATCGCGGCGCAGCCAGCGCTGGTTGGTGTAATGCCGGTCGGAGCGGTCGAGGAAGAACGGGATCCAGCCGACACCGCCTTCGGAGAGCGCGACCTTCAGCTGCGGATAGGAGCGGAACGCCGGACCCCACAGCAGATCCTGGGTGCCGATCAGCGAAATGCTGGGCGCGAGGATCATGAGATTGTCGATCGGCGCGTCCGGCGCCAGTTTCAGGACGCCGAAGCCCTGGCCGATATGCAGGTTCATCACGGTGTCGTTATCGCTGAGCGCCTGGAAAACCGGGCCCCAGTAGTCGATATCGTGATAGCTGGGCAGGCCGTCGATATGGGGCAGTTCCGGCATGGTCACCGAATGGCAGCCCTTGGCGGCGACGCGGTTGATCTCGTCCACCGCGAGTCGCGGCTCCCACAGCGGCAGGATCGCGATCGGGATGAACCGGCCCGGATAGGCGCCGGCCCATTCCTCGATATGCCAGTCGTTGTAGGCGGAGATCATCGCGACGGTGATCTCGTCCATTCCGCCGCGGCTCAGATGCCCGGCGCTGAAACCGGTGAAGGTGGGGAAGCACATGGAGGCGAGGACGCCGTTGGCGTCCATATCGCGTACCCGGTCGTGGATGTCGTAGACGGCGGGCCGCATCTCGGCGTATCCGGCGGGGTCGTAGCCCCATTCCTCGGGCGGCCAGGAGACGACCGCGTTGAGGCCGGTGACGCCGGTCGGCCGGTCCCGGTATATCCAGCGATCGATGCCCTTGTCGTCGACGACGACCTTCGGCGCGTATTCGGCGTACTTCTTCGGCACGTGGTGGTCGAACATATCGCGCGGTTCGACCACGTGGTCGTCGATGCTCACCAGGATCATATCGTCGATATTCACCGGACTCCTCGCTGTTCGTGGTCGCCGCCGGGTCACCCGGACCTGCGAGATTTTTGATCTCTTAAAATGAGAATTACACTCTCATATCAGGTTCACGATACACCGTGCCCGTGGGCAGGTCGACCGATCGGGGACGGCGGCTCCGCCGGTGCTCACGCTCCGGAACGGGCGGTCCGGAAAGGTAGGCGATATCGCAAGAGCTCGGCAGCCGGTAGCGCGGTCGCAACGAACGCCGGCTTCCCCGATCCGGCGATGTTCGGAGCCAGAGGATGCGTCCGGCCGGCCGTTCGAGATCTCGGGGTGGGGTGACGGGGGTTTCCGAAACGGCTACGAGTACGGTGGCCGGTTCTGTCGGCCGCCGATGGAGGGGCCCACGTACCGATTCCTGTTCGCCAGGAAGACGAATGGTTACGGAATGGACTGTTCACGTCCGGTGAAGTGAAACGCTTCGACCCCGCAGCTGTGCGCGAACTTCCGCCACGGTCTACGGGCTCTCGGCGGAGTACACGGGGACACCGGCGATCACCGTGAGCCGCACCGCCGAGCGCTCGGGGGTGCCGATCTCCGCCGGGGGCATCCGCAGCAGGAGCAGATCGGCCGGTGCGCCCGGGGATACCGTCCGCAGCACCCCGGGCGCGTCCGAACGCCCGAGGAACAGCGAGAGCGCCGTGCGAAGCGGCACCCGCTCCCGCCCGGCACCATCCGGCCGCGGCTGTATCGCGGCACGCAGAACGGCCCACGGGTCGGCGCCGCCGAACGGGGCGTCGGTACCGGCCGCCACCGGTACCCCCGCGTCGATCAGTGAGCCGAGCCGCCAGTGATCCGGCCGGTCGCCGTCGGGTACCTCCCGCGCGTACTGGGCGGCGCGCTCCACCGCGAAATGCGGTTGTGTCACCACGGTCACGGCGCGGGCGCGCAGCCACCCGACGGTATCCGCGGCGACGAGAGCGCCGTGCTCGATCCGGTCGCCGGGCACGACACCGGCCGTATCCAGCGCGAGCATGGTGAGCACCAGCTGCACCCGGGTCACACAGTGCACCGCCACCGGACGGCCCACCGCGTGCGTGGCCCGGATCCGGGCGGTGAACTCGTCGATATCGGGCAGTGTGGTGTCGTCCAGCAGGAACTTGGTGGGGCCCAACGAGAAACGTGCCACTTCGGGTGCGGTGATTCCGGGCGGGGCCATACAGCACAACCGCTGGCGGATCGTCCCGCTCGCCACCTGCCGCGCGAAATCATCGATATTGGCCCGGTCGAGCCCCGGGGTGGCGTCGGTACAGCCCGTGACGCCCGCCGCGGCGCCCGCCGCGCTGAGCGCCCCGAGATCGGAGTTCGCGGTGGGGAGCCGCTCACGTAACCAGGTATCCATCCGCCAGAGACGTCCGGTGACGCGCTGCGCGGTATCGCGTTCCACCCCGTCGTGGAAACAGTGCGAGAGTCCCACGGCCCGGCATCCCGCCGAATTCAACGACCACAGCGCACCGGTCCGGTGCTGCACCCGCACCGGGCGTGTGGGCACCAGCCGGTCCAGGGCCCAGCGATCCAGCGGTCCCGCGACCTCGTCGTGATAGCCCACCGCGCGGATCCACCGGCCCGGCGCGAGCTCGGCATCGGCGCGTCGCAGCGCCGCGGCGAAACCGGCCGCGTCGCGGACCGACGGTGGCCCGACGGTCAGCGAATCCCGCTGCGCGGCCAGCGCCCGCAGATGGATGTGGTGATCGTGGAAGCCGGGCAGTAGCCAGCCGCCGCGCGCGTCGATATCGTCCTCGCCGGCCCGCGGTCGCAATCCGGTACCGCATTCGGTGATCCGCTCCCCGGCCCAGCGCACATCGCGGTGAGGGCTGCCGAAAACGGTGGCGTTACGGATCAGCACGGCGCGACCGGGTCCGCGGTGCCGAGCCAGGGGGCCCGGTGCCGCCCAGCGGGTTCGGTGACCCGAGGCGGCAGCACCGGTTCGCATCGGCCGCCGGCCGCGCAGCGCACCGACCATCCGACCGCGGTACGTATCAGGCGGTGCGGCCCGTGATCGGGTGGCGGGCCGGCGGCGAACGCCGCGGCGGTGTCCCGCATCGACAGATCGATCAGCACTCCGCCGCCCGCGGTGAACGCCGCGAGGACGGCCAGGGCGGCGCATACGCCGGAGAGCGGATCGGCGACGGCGTCGGCGCAGAACACCGGGCCCGACGCGGTCCAGCCGACCAGCCCGCCCGCCACGGCGGCATCGTCACCGAACGCCACCCGCATGGGTTCGGCGCGCCCGTATCCGGTGAGGCCGAGCCAGATCTGCCCGGGCCGGTGGGCGCGCTGCCCGGGCGCCAGGCCGAGCGCCGCGAGCGCGCGCGGGCGGGAGGCCTCCAGCACGATATCGGCCCGGTCGAGTAGCGCGGCCAGTTCCCGGCGCCCGGCCGCGGAACGGAAGTCCACCGACCGGAGCTCGTGCCCGGCATGCAGCCAGTCGAAGAAACGCCGGTCGGCGCGCGCGCCGTCAGGACGCTGCGGGCTCTCGACCTTCACCACATGCGCTCCGGCGAGCCCCAGAATCCGGGCCGCCAGCGGGCCGGCCCACATCGCGGACAGATCCACGACGAGACACCCCGGCAGCCGCGAAAGGTGAGCGCGTTCGGCGATCCGCGTCATCCGCCACGGGGCGCGGGCGACACCATCGGCCGCACGTGGGGGCAGCGCGGCACCCGGTACACCCAGCAACTGGGCCCGGTCGCTCAATTCCACGGCGGGCGTGGTCGCGGCCGCGCGGGTCAGCGCGTCCCACGGCTCGTCACCTCCGGCGCCGCCGACGATCGCGGGTACCGCGGCGATATCGTCGGGCCGGGAAAGGGTGATCGCGCACCAGCCGTCCGCGGTCGGCAGCAACCGGGTGGCGCCGCCCGCGGACCGGCGGCCCGCCCGTTCGTAACCCGACCACGCGGCGCGGCGGCCGAGGACGGTGGCCGGATCGGGCTCGACTCGGATACCCACCGCTTCGGTGAGGTCACCCACCGTGCGCAGCGCGGCGCCGAGCAGACCGTAGGCGGAGGCGGGGGAGAGATCGGGGGGACCGTCGGCGAATCCGGTGAGAGCCATGGCCCCGGAACCGGCCCAGGCCAGGACCGGGCATTCGCTCGTATCCGTGCGGTGATACGCGAGGGTCGCGCCGAGGCCGGTGAGCCATCCGCGCACGATACCGGCCGGGTCATCCGGTTTCCTCGGGTTCGCGGGCACTACGCGCCCTCGTCGATCGCGTCCACCAGACCCCAGCGCAGCGCCGCGGCGGCCGTGAGCCGGTCCCCGGTGATCATGAGCCAGGCCGCGCGCCAGCGTCCGATCCGCCGCGGCACGCTCACCGTCCCCCCGGCACCGGGAATCAGCCCCATGGCGACCTCCGGGAACGCGAAGAACGCCGACGGCGCGGCCACCACGGTCCCGCCGAACGCGGCCATCTCCGCTCCGGCACCGATACAACCCCCGTGCACACGCACGGTGAGGCGGTCGGTGAGGCGGTCCATCAGACGCCACGGAGCGCGATCCAACCGGGTCAGGTAGGCGGCCACCGGATCATCGGACGTGCCGAATTCGGCGAGATCGCCGCCACTGCAGAACGATGGCCCCGCACCCGATAACCCGACCGCGGTGACGGCCGGGTCCACAACCGCCGGCAGCAGCGCGGCGAGCAGTTCCTCACGCAACCGGAAACTCAGCGCGTTACGGCGCTCGGGATGGTCGAGAACGATCCGGTAGTGGTTTCCTGCCCGCTCGGCCCGTACCAGGTCGCGGCCGAGGCACGAGGCCGGCCGCGCGGGACCGCGCTCGGCCAGCCAACGCCGGAACTCACCGCCGCCCAGCAGCATCGAGAACACCGCCGCCTCGGCCGCGAGTCCGCGCACCGTCTCCGGGTGCCCGGTCTGCCGGAGCACCTGGCCGCAGGCGACGGCAGCCTGCGGGTTGTGCGCCACCGCCGACCACAGCCCCGCGATCGCGGAGTCCAGTGCCTCGACCCGGACGAGTTCGGGGCTGTCCACCGGCGCCTCGGTCAGCGTGAACGCCGTGGCGCGCAGCACGGGTGCCAACCGTGGTGCCGGTGCCCCCCGCAGTACGCCGGCGACCAGTGCCGTCGAATCGCGGCATCGGGCCGCCAGCCGGGTGAGCACCGCGTCGTCGGCCGTATCCAGCGCATCCAGATCCAGCAGGATCAGCGGTCGCGTCGGCACCCCGGTGGGGGAGAGTTCGAGTTCCAGGGGAAGATCGAACTCCGCCGCCGAGGTGAAATACGGAGCGTTGCGATCGGTGGCGGGTTCCGTGCGGCCGATCATTCCTGCTTTCTACCAGGGGCACTGTCAGCGCAACCGGTCTTTCATCACTTTGCCGGTGGCGTTGAGCGGTAGCTCGTCCAGGAACACCACCGAGCGCGGCACCTTGTACCCGGCCATCCGCTCCCGGCACCACGCGAGGAGCTCGGCGGCGCTGATCTCCTGGCGCGCGACCACGAACGCTCTGCCCACCTGGCCGAGCCGCTCGTCGGGAACTCCGATGACGGCGGCCCGGGCCACCTTCGGATGCTCCAGCAGGAAACCCTCGATTTCGGCCGGATAGGCGTTGAACCCGCCGACGATGTACATATCCTTCTTACGCCCGATGACCTTCAGCCGCCCGGCGTCGTCGAGGCTGCCCAGATCGCCGGTGTGCAGCCAGCCGTCGGCGTCGATCGCCGCCGCCGTGCCCTCCGGGTCGTCCAGGTAGCCCTGCATCACGCTGTAGCCACGGATGAGTACCTCGCCGTCCTCGGCGATACGCAGTTCGATCCCGTCGCAGGCGCGGCCCGCGGTGGTCGCGATCTGTTCGAAGGTATCGCCGGGGCGGGAGGCGGTGGCCGTGCCCGCCTCCGTCAGGCCGTAGCCGGTCATGATCGACCGGAACGGCAGCTCCTCGCGGATACGCCGGATCAGGTCGACCGGGATATCCGCCGCTCCCGTGACAGCGGCCCGCAGCGACGAGATATCGTGCGTGCCCCGGTGTTCGAGAAGGGAGTGGTACAGGGTCGGTGGTCCCGGAAGCATGGTCACCCGTTCGGTTTCCACGAGTTCGAGCACCCTGCCGATATCGAAGACCGGTACCGGCAGCATGGTCGCGCCCCGGATCAACGACGATACGATCCCGGCCTTCAGGCCGAAGGTGTGGAAGAACGGGTTGACGAGCAGATATCTGTCGCCTTCCCGTAGATCCGCCAGATCGCACCATTCCGCGTAGAGCCGCAGTGTCTGCAGATGGTTCATCATCACGCCCTTGGGGCGTCCCGTGGTGCCCGAGGTGTAGATGATGTCGGCGATATCGGTACCGGCGACCTCCCGTTCGAACGGCGCGCCGCTGCCGAGGAAATCGGATTTCAGATCGACCACGGGCACTCCGGGAGGTGCCGGATAGTCCGCTCCGAGGAATCCTTTCTGCACCAGCAGGATCCGGGCACCGCTGCGGCGGATGACATCGGCCGCTTCTTCGGCTTTGAAGCGGGTGTTCACCGGTACCAGCACCCCGCCTGCGGTGAGCAGGCCGAGTGCGGCGACGATCCACTCCGCGGAGTTCGGGGCCCAGATCGCCGCCCGGTCCCCTGTACCGATACCCGCCGCGGCGAAGGCACCCGCGGCCCGGCGTACCCGGTCCACGAGTTCGATATAGCTCCACCGCCGTTCGCCGTCGACGACCGCTTCGGCGTCGCCGAAGCGGTCCGCCGCGGACAACACCAGCTGCGGAATGGTCTGCCGGCCCGCTGCCGCCTCCGGGCCCGACTCGCTCATACCCCGAGCAGCCGCGCCAGGTTGCCGCCCATGATCTTGGCCTGGTTCTCCAAGGGCATGTCCTTGATCTCGTGGATATAGCGGGCCGGTTCGGCCAGGCCCTCCGGATGCGGCCAATCGGAGCCGAACAGCACATGGTCGGCGCCCATCACCTGCGACAGTCGTTCCAGATCCTCTTCCCAGAACGGGCTGACATAGAGGCTCTGTTTGATGGCCTCGATCGGATCCCGGAAACCGAAGCCCTCCGGTGCCTTCTTGTAGACGTCGGACAGTTGCTGCAGCAACGGTTCGAGCCAGGCCGAGCCGTTTTCGATAACGGCGATCTTCAGCTCGGGGAACCGGTTCAACGCGCCGTGGCACACCCAGGAAGCGACCGCGTCGGTGACCGGACGCCACTGGTTGGTCATGGCGAAGGTGTTGGTCTGGAAGGGGAGCATCTCGAGGCTGTTGCCGTCCCATTCGGCGTCGAAGCGCGAATAGCCACTGTCGGAGGAATGCATGGTGACCAGGACGTCGAGCTCGACGACTCGTTTCCAGAACGGATCGAATTCCGGCAGGGCGAACGACCGCATGCCCTTGAAACCGGGGACCGGGGCCGGGCGTACCAGGATCGCCTTGGCGCCGTGTTCGACGACGGCCCAGTTCAGTTCGTCGATCGCCCGTTCGACGATCGGCAGGGTGATCACCGGCACGGTGAAGATCCGGCCGGAGTGGACGAAACTGCCGTCTTGACCCCAGTCGTCGAGCATCCAGCGGTTCAGTGATTCGATCACCGCGTGGATCAGCTCGGGATGGTGGCGCATACGCTCTTCGACCAGGCTGGCCAGGGTCGGGAACATCAGCGCCCGCTGCAACTGGAGATCGTCCATGACCTTCAGCCGGGCCTCGGGATCACGGAAGGCGTCGATCGCTTTCATCGATTTGCCGAAGATCTCACGCCGGCTCTTGCCCTCGGGGTTGCCGTGTTTGAAGTACTCCTCCATGGCGCCGGGGCGGGCCACGACCTCGAAGGTGGGGTTGGGGATGTACTCGCTGATCCGACCGAGTACCGCGATCTTGGTGCGGCCGTTGATCTCGACGTACTGGATCGCCCCCTCGTACTCCTTGGGCAGGTGCCGGGTGAGCGCTTCCTTGGTCTCGTAGAGATGGTTGTCGGCGTCGAAGAGCTGGTAGGGCAAATCCACTTTGGTCATGAGATCCTCCTTGGCTATTTATGAGAATCGTATTCTCATAAAGGGTCGGTCGCAACGGCTTCGCTCCGCGCCGCGGCCAGATCGCGCCGGACGGCGAACTTCTGGATCTTTCCGCTGGGCGTGCGCGGGAAATCGGCGACGATATGCAGTTCCTCGGGCCACTTCTGTTTGGCGAGGCCCGCGCGCTCGAAATGCGCGCGCAAGGCCGCGAGATCGGGTTCGCGGTGTGCCGGCAGGCAGCGCACGACCGCGGCGGTGCGCTCACCGAGCCGCGGATCCGGTACGGCCACCGCGATTCCCTCCGCCACTCCGGGCAGGGTGAGCAGTACCTCCTCCACCTCCAGCGCACTCACGTTCTCGCCGCCCCGGATGATGATGTCGGATTTACGGTCGGTGACGGTCAGATAGCCGTCGGGGTCGCGGGTGCCGATATCGCCGGTGCGGTACCACCCGTCGGCGTCGAAGGCGCGGGCGGTGAGCGCGGGATCGGTGTAGCCGAGGCACAGATCCGGGCCCCGGCTGATGATCTCGCCGTCAGGGCCCAGCCGGATCTCCACCCCGGGTAGGGCGGCACCGTCGGTGAACATGCGTTTTCCGGCGGGAGCGGTGGCCGGTGAGCCGGTGACCGAGGGATGCTCGGTGCTGCCGTAGGACCGGAAAACGGTGATTCCGAGGTTTTCCAGCCGGGTGCTCACCGCGGCCGGTACCGGCGCCCCGCCGAGCCCGGCGTAGCGCAACTGCCGGAGATGGGCCGGCCGGTAGTCCGGGTGATCCAGCAGGCTGGTGACGAAATAGCTCACGCCGCCACCGACGCAGATGTTCTCGGTGGCCATGAGCTCGAGCACCCATCCCGGATCCCAGAGGTCGATCAGATGGATCGGAGCGCCGTCGAGCACCGGGATCAGCAGTGCGTTGAGCATGCCGATGAAATGCCCCACCGGCGCCGAGGTGAGCTGGTCGCCGCGGTCCGGTGGATACATCCCGGCCAGTTGGCGGACCTCACAGGCCAGGGTGTTGTGACTGTGTACGACGCCCTTCGGAGCGCTGGTGGTGCCGGAGGTGAAGGCGATGCACGCGGGGCCGTCGGGGTCGGTGGCGAGCACCCCCGGCATCGGTTCTGGATCGAGGAGGTCGTCGAAATCGCGTCCGACCACCCCCACCACGGGAACCGTGGTGCTCGACCGGGGATCGAATTCGTTGTGGCCGAAACGTTCGCAGGTGACGAAGACCTTCGGTTCCACCGCGGTGAGGATGTAGTCGAGTTCCTTGCGGCCGTAGAAATGCGCGATCGGCACGACGGTGGTGCCCAGGAGTGCGGAGGCCCAGTAGGTGACCGCCGCCTCCATCCAGTTGGGGAGCTGGAAAGCGACGATATCGCCCGGGCCCACCCCGCGACGGTGTAATCCGGCGGCCAGCCGGCACGCGATATGTTCCACGCCGGCGAAGGTGCCCGAATACGGGTGGATTCGGGAGTGCGCCGCGAAGGTCGTCGTGGGAGCGGCGGCGAGGCCGCGGGCCAGGAGTTCACCGAGCGTTTCGTCGGCCCACCACCCGGCTTCGCGATAGCGACGGGCCAGTTCGGGAGGGATCGTGCGCAGGGGCGAGCCGGGCCCGGAGGTGGTAGCGGAGCGTGGCTCTGGGGGGCCGTCGTTCGTGCGCCCTGGATACGGCATCTGGAACTCCCGATCCGCCGCCGGAAACCGGCGGGAAAGTATATTGTTCTCTAGCTAAGAGAATCACATTTCCGTCGAGGAGAACAAGTTGTGATCGAGCTCGAACGGGCGGACGGTCTGGCCGTCGTCACCGTCAACCGGCCGCATGCGCGCAACGCGCTGGCCCCGGACACGATGGACGAGCTGGCGAAGGCGATCGACGGCGCGGCCGGTGCCCGGGCCCTCGTCATCACCGGAGCGGGCGATCGCGCGTTCGTTTCCGGGGGAGATCTCCGCGAGCTGGCCGCGTTGCGGACCGAGGAGCAGGCGGCCGCCATGGCGAACCGGATGCGGGAGGTGTGCGATAAGCTCGCCCGCTTCCCGGGACCGGTGATCGCCGCGCTGAACGGGCATGCGCTGGGGGGTGGCGCCGAGGTCGCGGTGGCCGCGGATATCCGGATCGCCGCGGACGATATCGCCATCGGGTTCAACCAGGTGGCTCTGGCGATCATGCCGGCGTGGGGCGGAGCCGAACGGCTGGCACGGCTGGTGGGCCACGGCCGGGCGCTGCTTCTGGCGGGTACGGGGGAGCTCGTGTCCGCCACCGACGCCGAACGCCTGGGCCTGATCGATCGGGTACTGCCGCGCGCGGATTTCGCCGCGGGGTGGCGTGCTCTGGCGGCCGCGCTGGCCACCCCGGCCGCAGGGGAGATCAAACGGGTCGTCTCCGGCGCGAGCCGGGAAGAGGCGGTGGCGGCCTTCGCTCGGCTCTGGGTGTCCGACGCGCACTGGGCTGCGGCGGACCGGGTGCTGAATCGGAGGAGGTGAGCTCGTGATACGGGGCCGCTTACGGCGAGAGCGTGTTCTCCAGGAGATCGATCTCCCGCTCCGCGAACGCGAAGGTTTCGGCGTGGCCCGCCGTCATACCCAGTGCCTGTTCGAGGACCACCATCCGGGCCGAACTCGTCATCAGTACCGAGAGCACCTCGGCCGGAAAGCGGTTCGTATCGACGCCGTACTCGCCGAGCAATCGGGCCAGTGCCTCGGTCTGTGCCGCGCGGAACCGTTCGGAGTAACGGACCACTTCGGTCCGGATCGCCGACCGGTGATTGGCCAGCCCTACGAACTCCATGGTGAACCGCGCCGCCGTGGTGTCCGTGCTGAATTTCCACAGCGCATGCAGGGGGCGATCGGATTTCAGCACCCGCGTCAGGGTTTCGAGACCCTCGTCGGCCCGGCGGCGGAAGAGTTCCAGGAACAACTCGTCCATGGACCGGAAGTAGTAGTGCACCAATTGCGGTTTGAGTCCGGCGTGCTCGGCGATCCGGCGCGAGGTCACCGCCGCCCAGCCCTTTTCCAGCATCAGCTGTTCCGCGGAATCCATCAGGACGCCGCGGTTCTTGGCGTCGGGCGCGCCGAGCCGCCGGGGTGATGACATGTTTCGGCCTCCTCCAGGATTTCCGCGTGGTGACGCCGGTCATCGGGTCACCGGGGATCGTATCCCGCGGCCACGGAGTGTTGACGTCCTCCCGTCGCCCATGCTAAGCATGTGCTCAGCATCACACCTGAGCGGTCGCTCAGCAGGGGTCCTCCCGGTCGGCGCCCGGGGTGTGGTGTGGTCCGGCGCGAGGAGGCTGCCGTGGGGAATTCGCGACGGCGGCACGCGCGCCCGGTGGCAGGTATCGCGGCGGCGAGCGGGCCGCGGCGCGACCGAGCCGGTATCGACCGGTTGTCCCCGGCCGGCGACAGATTCTGCTGATATCAGGAGGTTCCCGTGACCGATTTCGATACGGTCGACTACTTCACCGACCCCTCGCTGGTGCCGGATCCCCATCCCTACTACGACCATCTGCGCGCCAAATGCCCGGTGACCCGGGAACCCCACTACGGTGTCTGGGCGGTCACCGGATACCAGGAGGCCACTGACGTCCTGCGCGATTCGGACACCTTCTCCTCGTGTATCGCTGTGGGTGGCCCGTTCCCGCCGCTGCCGTTCACCCCCGAGGGCGACGACATCACCGCCCAGATCGCGCGGCACCGGACCCAGCTGCCGATGTACGAGCACATGGTCACCATGGACCCGCCGGACCACACCGCCGCCCGGTCGCTGCTCAACAAACTTCTCGTGCCCTCGCGGCTGAAGGAGAACGAGGAGTTCATGTGGAAACTCGCCGACAAACAGCTCGACGAGTTCATCGACGACGGCCGCTGTGAATTCCTCTCCGCCTACGCCAAGGTCTTCACCCTGCTCGTGATCGCCGACCTGCTCGGCGTTCCGGAGGAGTATCACGAGGAACTGCGCGTCAACCTCGCCGGCGGGCCCACCGTGGGGTCGATCGACAAGGAGATCGTGCCCACGAATCCGCTGGAGTGGCTGGACAACCTGTTCGGTGAGCTCATCTCCGATCGTCGTCGCAACCCGCAGGACGATGTACTGACCTCACTGGCCCGGGCGAAATATCCCGACGGCTCGACCCCGGAGGTCATCGACGTGGTTCGTACCGCGACGTTCCTGTTCGGGGCGGGTCAGGAGACCACCGCCAAACTGCTCGGCAGCGCGATGCAGTTCATGACGGTCCGGCCCGATCTGCAGGACGCGCTGCGCGCCGACCGGAGCAGGATCCCGGTTTTCATCGAGGAGACACTGCGGATGCAGGCGCCGGTGAAAAGCGGATTCCGGCTGGCGAAGAAGCCGGTGGAGATCGGTGAGGTGGCACTGCCGGCCGGTTCTTTGGTGATGGTGTGCCCGGGCGCCGCCAACCGCGACCCGCGCCGTTTCGATAATCCGCACGAATTCGATCTGGACCGTCCCAATTTCCGCGAACACATGGCCTTCGGCCGCGGGGTGCACACCTGCCCCGGCAGTCCGCTGGCACGTGTGGAGGGCCGGGTCTCGCTGGAGCGGATTCTGGACCGGATGCTCGATATCCGGCTCGACCCGGAAAAGCACGGCTCCGCCGAGGATCCCCGGTTCACCTTCGAGCCGACGTTCATCCTGCGCGGCCTGACCGAACTGCACCTCACCTACACGCCGAACTCCTGAAAACCCACCACCACGACAGGATCCAGTTCTCCTACTGCTGGAACCGGGAAAAGAGGTAGTCATGACCGGACGGGTCGAAGGCAAGGTCGCCTTCATCACCGGCGCGGCACGCGGTCAGGGTCGCAGCCATGCCGTACGGCTGGCCGAAGAGGGCGCCGACATCATCGCCGTCGACATCTGTAAAACGATCGATACGGTGGAGATCCCGCTGGCCACTCCGGAGGATCTCGCCGAAACCGAGGAACTGGTGAAGAAGACCGGCCGCCGGATCGTCACCGCCGAGGTCGATGTCCGCGATTCCGCCGCGCTGCGGGCCTCGCTCGCCGAAGCCGTGGGGGAGCTGGGCAGACTGGATATCATCGTCGCCAACGCCGGGATCGCCAGTGGCGGCGACACCCTGGCCGAGACCGATGAACAGGTCTGGCAGGACATGATCGACGTCAACCTCAGCGGTGTGTGGAAATCGGTGAAAGCCGGTGTCCCGCATATCCTGGAGGGCGGCCGGGGCGGTTCGATCGTGCTCACCAGCTCGGTCGGTGGCCTCAAGGCCTATCCGCAGACCGGCCACTACGTCGCCGCCAAACACGGTGTCGTGGGCCTGATGCGGGCGTTCGCGGTGGAATTGGGTCAGCACTCGATCCGGGTCAACTCGGTGCATCCCACCCATGTGAGCACCGCGATGATCATGAACGAGAAGACGTTCAAGATGTTCCGTCCCGATCTGGAGAACCCCACCGCCGACGATATGGCGCCGATCTGCCAGATGTTCCACACTCTTCCGGTGCCGTGGGTGGATCCGATCGATATCAGCAATGCCGTGCTGTATCTGGCTTCGGACGAGGCCCGCTACCTCACCGGCGTAACCCTGCCCGTGGATTGCGGGTCGATGCTGAAGTGACGGCGCGCGGCGGAGCGCTTACTGCTGCGCCGTCGCCGACGGCGGGATCGGCCGCGAGCGCCGATCACCGTCGTCCTGTTTACCGCAGGTCGATACCAGGAGGGCGATGATCAACATTCCCATCATCGCCGCAACGGCGAGCGGGACCTTGGGCTGACGCAGTTCCTCGGCTTCGTCGTGGGCCGCTTCCAGCGGCAATTGGTACTGGATGAGGGTTAACGCAGGCTCCGCATCGACGGCCGGGGTTCCGCTGGACCGGTTCGCACCTCGTTCGGCGTTCTCGGGGGCCGACGGCGATCCGATTTCCAACACTTGACCACTGATCATGGCTGAAATGGTATCGGCATCCGACCGGCAGGTATCCAATAATTTCCCACCATTGGGAGCTTTCGTGCTCGGCTGGAACGCGGATCGGCGGGGTTTTCCGGCCCTTGTGAGCGTATCGGTGATACCTCGGGCGGGCGGCCGGGCGCCGGTTTCCGTCTTGTGAACAGCGAAGGATCCGGCGACGGTCTGATTTTCTAAAGCATTGTCGCACAAGGAAATTCGATACGAATCGTCACTCGACCGGCCGGGCTTCTCCGGTATCGGACGCTATCGGATCGGGGTGCCGATGCCGGGCCGGTCGCCACCTGTGGGCGGGAGCATACCGTCTGCCGGAAGTGGGATGGGTCTCCCGAGGTTCCGAGACGGACATCACTCGAGGGGCAGGGTCCGGCGCAGTTCGGTGACGGCGATACGAGCGCCTTCGGCAATGGCGGCGTCGACCGCCGGGAGCGCCGGGTCGGCCCGGGCGGCGCGGGTGAACACCGCCACCGCGACCGGATATTCGCGCGGGAACTCGACGACGGCGACCTCGTTGCGAATGATGCCGATGGTCCCGGTCTTTCCCGCCACCGCCACCCCGCGATGCGGGAAACCGGCGGCGATCCGGTGCGGCCAGACCTGGCGTCGCATCACCGCCCTGACGAAATCCGTCTGCTCCGGCGACACCACCCGCCCCCGCCAGACGGCGGACAGCAGCCGGGTCATCTCCTCCGGCGTGGTGGCGCTCGTATAGGCGGGATCGTACGCGGAGACGGTCCACGCCTCGTCGTTGTCGGTGAGCGCGGCGAAAGCCTCGACCGTGCTGTGCGTATCGGTATCCCGGACCAGGCTGCGCTGGATATCCGCCGTCCCCCCGATGAGACGAGTGGCCGTGAGACCCAGCGAGTCCAGTAGTTCGTGTACCGCGGTCAGGCCGATCTCGCCGAGCAGCAGATCCGCGGCGGCGTTGTCGGACACCGTCATCATGGAGGTCGCCAGATCACGGCGGCTCATGGTGACCGGATCGTGCAGGGCGGAGATCCCGGTCGGTCCGGGGGTGCAATCGGCCGGGTTCAAGGTCAACCGGGCGAGCGGATCCAACCGGCCGGCGTCCACGGCGCGGCAGTAGGCAAGGAGGAGCGGCAGTTTGTAGACCGATGCGGTGACCACCCGCTCGTACCCGCCGATGGAGATCTCCTCGGCAGTGCCGTCGCAGCGGCGGGCGTGCAGCCGCCCGGTGCACCCCGCGTCGGCGAATACCGCCCGGATCCGTTCGGCCGCGGTCACCGCAGGCGTTCCCGGTACAGCACCCCGTCCAGGGCATCCGCCTGGCCCTCGGCGCCGGGGCGGTGGATCACCCGGCAGCGCAACGCCACCGTCTGCGGTGCCATCCGCAGCCACGCGACACCGGGGATATGCGACGGCGGAGTGGTGGTGAGACCGAAGCACGCTCCCGCGGCGACCGCGGCGAGCACCGCGCGATCGTCGTGCACCGTAACGGCCGGTGCGTCCAGGCCCCGTTCGCGTAGCAGGTCCCGGACCGTGTCGGAGGCAGGCGGATTGGCGGCGCGCGGATAGGTGGCATAACCGAGGCCGGCCAGCATCGGGAAGGCCGGGCGTCGGCTCGTGGCGCTGCGATGGTCGGCGGGGACCACGACCCAGCGCGGTAGTTTCACCACGGGCCGGGCCTCGACACCGTCCACCAGTGCCGGATGTTCGATCACCGCCACATCGCAGAGTCCGGAACGCACCGCCGCCACCAGATCGACGGTGCCGCCCACTGTGGTGGACACCGCGGCGCCGGTGGTCTTCCCGGTGCGCAGAACGGTGACGCAGGCGGTGACGATCCGATCGGGGAGCGCCGCGGTCGCGCCCCAGTGCACTGTGCCACGGGTCCGGGCGATCCGCTCGGCTTCGGCGAGAAACCGTTCGGCGTCGTCGACCAGCAGCCGGGCCCGGGGCAGGAGCTGGCGGCCGGCCGCGGTCAGCACCGCCCCCTGCCGGGTGCGGTGTACGAGTTCGACGCCGAGCTTGGTCTCGAGCCGGCGCAGGCCCTGGGACAGCGGTGGCTGTGTCATATCCAGGGCGGTGGCCGCCCGCCCGAAATGCCCCTCATCGGCGATGGCGACGAAATAGCCGAGATGGCGGATCAGGTCCATAGCGATATTGAACCAGCGGGCGTTCGTGAGTCGGTCCACCTGCCGATTCGCGGGCCTGGTCCGATACCGAAACAGGGATTGAGCTGTATCTATATCAAATGTGAATGACATGCGGGAGTGTCGGATATTGGCGCCGTTCGCCGGGGCGGTGTGTGCTGCGGGTGTGAAACCGATCCGATCCGCATACCGCATGCCGGTGGGCCGCCGGTTGTCGGCGATCGTGCTGGTGGTCGCCGCCCTGATCACCGGCGCCTGCGGGGCCGATACCGGCACCACCGGGAACTCGGCCACATCGGCCGCCGACGCACCGGAGATCGCGGAGTTGGGCACTACGTTGCTCACGCTCGAGGATCGGTACGACGTCCGGTACGGGATCGCCGCGTACGAACCCGCGCGGGGCAAGACCTTTCACTGGAATGCCGGGGACCGGTTCGGGATGGGCTCGGTCTTCACGGTGTACGCGGTGGCCGCTGTTCTGCGGCTCGCCGAACGCGGGGAGCTGGATCTGAACGAACGGGTGCCGATCGATCCCGAGAACATCGTGCCGAACTCGCCGACCACGAGCTACCACGCCGGTGAGACGTTGAGCTGGTACGAGTTGAGCCGCGCCGCGCTCGTGCGCAGCGACGGTACCGCCGCCAATATGCTGTTGCGCCGCCTGGGCGGGCCGCGCGCGGTCACCGATCTGGCACGTACCGTCGGCGATACCGAAACCCGGCTGGATCGCTGGGAACCCACGCTGAACGAGGCCACCCCCGGCGATCCGCGCGACACCAGCACCGCCGCGGCCCTCGCGACCGGCTACCATCAGCTGCTCCTCGGCGGTGCCCTGGACACGGTGCATCGCCGCATGCTCACCGGGTGGTTGCGCTCGAGCGTCACCTCGCGGGAACGGATACGTGCGGGCCTACCGCTGGGCTGGGTCGCGGCCGACAAAGCCGGTGGCGGCAGCTACGGTGCCGCGAACGCCGCCGGGGTGGTATGGGGTCCCACCGGGCGCTCGTTCGTGCTGGTGATATTCAGCCGCTCCACCATCGGCTACCCCACTGCCGCCCCCGCCGACGTGGCCGTGGCCGATGCCGCCACAGCAGTCCTGAAGGCCATGTCGAAGTGAGTGTTCCGGTGTGCTCGTACGGCCGGGCGACCCACGGGCCGGCGATCGGTCACGGGGAGCCGAGTTCCTTGTCCATATGGATCGACGAGATCCGGTACCCGCTGCGGCGGTACAGCGCGATGGCCGCCGCGTTGTCGCCCACCACGTTCAGGCCGAGCCGGGTGCCGCCCCCATCCGCCACCAGCCGTTCGACGGCGGCGAGGATCGCCGAACCGTAGCCTCGGCGCCGGAACGGTTCGTGTACGTCGATGTCGTAGAGCCAGGCGGAATCCGCCGTGCCGGTGGTGGCCTGGGGGTCGGGCCCGACCCATGCGTCACCGACCACCTCGCCGTCCTCGTTCTCGGCGACGACGAGATGGTGTCCTTCGGTATCGCGTCCGGCGGGCAGGAAGTGGGCCGTGCCCTGTCGTGCCCGCTTCCATGCCTCGTCCGCGGGCATGAACCTGCCGAGTTCCCGGGCGCCTTCGGCTTCGCGATGCCGCGTGGCCTGTTCGTACTCCGCTTCCGTCATTTTCCGCAAGGTCACCTTCGGTATGTCCATGGCGACCATCTTCGACGGAAGGGCGAGCGAGGCAACCGAATTCCGGCCGGAGTGGCGCGGCGGCCACCACAGCTGCCGTCGTGGCAACCGGAGAACCGCGGGCCGGTATGGGCTCGGGTCCGGGAAGCATCCGGGGGAGTGGGCCGGGTGCGTGCCTGGCCCGGCTGTGACCGCTACGCCGGTGGCCCTCGCGCGGCGAGGTGCTCCGCAATCTCGCCCGAATCGAATATTTCCCGAATTGAGAATGGTATTCTCGCTGGTGATGCCGGGTCGGCGTACGCCGGTTCGCGGTAGCGCTCGGGTATGCCCGTTGCGGCCCGCGTCAGGTTTCTTTCATCCTTACAAAGATTGCAATACTTGTTGCACTTGTAGGTATAGGGCGTTAGATTCCTTACAAGTCCGCGACATCGGGGCGGATCAACGCCAGCGGCCGGGTCGGTTGGGAGTCAGTCGGAATGTTGCAGCAGGAGGCCCGCTATCGAGGCGGCCGATCGATCGGGCTCGCGGCGGGCTGGAGCCAGCGGCGCGTCACGCCACCGAGCCGGTTGTTCGGCGCCAACGGGCTGCGCACGGGGCCGGACGGCCGGATCTACATCGCCCAGGTGACCGGAAGCCAGATCAGCGCCCTCGATATCGACACCGGCGCACTCGAAACCATCAGCGCCAAGGGCGGCGATATCGTCGCACCCGACGACTGCGCTTTCGACCCCGCCGGAAATCTGTACGCGACCGAGGTGATGGACGGTCGTGTCAGCGTCCGCCACACCGACGGCACCACACGGTTGCTGCGCGCGGATCTGCCCAGCGCCAACGGCATCACGGTGTACCGGGGCCGGCTTTTCGTCAACGAATGCCGGCCCGGTGGACGCCTCATGGAACTGCCGTTGGACGGCGGTACGCCGCGCATCCTGCTGGAGAACCTGGCCCAGCCCAATGCCATGGAGGTCGGCCCCGACGGGTTGCTCTACTACCCCGTGATGGGCACCAACGAAATCTGGCGGGTCCATCCCGACGGCGGCGAACCCGAGCGGGTCGCCGGTGATCTCGGCGTACCGGACTCGGTGAAATTCGATTCCGCGGGATACATCGTGTCGACCCAGGTGGCATCCGGCCAGGTGCTGCGCATCGATCCACGCACCGGCGAGAAGACGGTACTGGCGGATCTCGGTCCGGGCCTGGACAACTGCACGCTGGTGGACGGCCGGCTCTTCGTCTCCCATTTCACCGGTGAGATCACCGAGATCCGATCCGACGGGAGCACCCGCACCACCCTGCCGGGCGGGCTGAACTGGCCGCTGGATCTCACCGTGGGCCCCGACGGCACCCTGTTCGTCGCCGACGGCACCTATTTCTACGCCGCCGGGCCCGACGGTCTCGAAACCGTGGGCATGCTGTTCGGTCCGGCCTACCCGGGATTCATCCGCGGGGTGACCGCCACGGGGCCCGGCGAATTCGTCGTCACCACCTCCGGCGGCCAGATCACCCGCTGGCGGCCCGCCGCCGGGGAGAGCGAAATCCTGGCCGGCGGGGAAGCGCCGTTCGATCAGCTGTACGGGATAGAGACCGGGCCCGGGGGCCGGACGGTCGCCGCGGAGTTCGGCACCGGCCGGGTCATCGGGGTCACCGGCAGCGGCGGCTTCGAGATACTGGCCACGGGGCTCGCCGGCCCCCTCGGCCTCGCCTTCACCGCGGGCGGTACCTGCCTGGTCGCCGAATCCGGTGCGGGCCGGATCGTTTCGGTGACACCCGCCGGGGTGGACACGGTGGTCGACGGGCTGGACACCCCGCAGGGCATCCTCGTTCGCGGCTCCCGGCTGCTGATCGTCGATTCCGGTGCGAAAACTCTTGTCGCGGTCGATCTGGATACCAAGGCGCGCGAGGTACTGGCCTGGAACCTACCGGTGGGTGCCCCGCCCGGGGTCGTTCCGAAACCGCTGCTGGGCATGCCGCCGTTCTCGGGCCCCCAGGGGCCGTTCGCCGGGATCGCCGCCGCGGCGGACGGAACCCTCTATGTCTCCGCCGACGCCGAGGGCAGTGTGCTCGCGTTCCGGAAGGACGGGCAACCATGACCGGCGACTTCTTCGGCCTGGCCGGTCGCGTGGTGATCGTATCCGGTGCGGGCGGCGGCGGAATCGGCACCGCGGTGACCAGACTGGTCGCGCAGGCGGGCGCGACGGTCCTGGGTGTGAGCCGGGGCGCGGAGAACCTCGCGAAATACGTCGGACCCCTGGCGGCAGAGGGACTGAAGGTGATCCCGGTGCAGGCCGACGCCGCCACCGACGAAGGAATCGCCACCGTGCTGCGGGCCGCCGGCCGGGCCGGCGGCGACCTCTACGGCCTGGTGAACATCGCCGGGGGCGCCGCCCCCGCCACCTGGATGCCGGCCACCCGGGTGACGCGGGCGGACTGGCGCGCGCTGTTCCAGCAGAACCTCGAATCGATGTTCTTCATGAGCCAGGCCGTGGCCGCCGAGATCGCCGGCCGGGGCCGGCCGGGATCCATTGTCTCGCTGTCCTCCATCAGCGGGATGAACACCGCCCCCTTCCACATCGCCTACGGCACCGCGAAAGCCGCGCTGGCCGCCACCACCCGCACCCTGGCGGTCGAACTGGCACTGCGCGATATCCGGGTGAACGCCGTCGCACCGGGTGTCACCGAAACCCCCGCGTCGGGGACCTACGTCGACGAAGACGCGGACCGCGACCGGCGCGCCATCGCGATGGGGCGGCGCGGCCGCCCCGAGGAGCAGGCCGGTGCCGTGCTGTTCCTGCTCTCGCGGTTGTCGTCCTACATCACCGGTCAGACGATCCTGGTCGACGGGGGACTGAACCTGAAATGGACGCATCTGGGCGCCGACAACACCTCGCTGTTCCTGAAGGACGAGGGTTTCCGCGCCGCCATCACCACCTAGCCACCGATATGTACCGCACCGACACCGACTGTCCCCGGCCCCGGGGTGGGAGAACGCCATGAGCGAAACCGTCGACGATATCGCCACGAACACCGAACCGCTGTCCGCACCGATGACGATCGGGGTGGAGGCGTATCTGAGCCCGGAATACGCCGCGGCCGAACGGGACAAGCTGTGGCGCAAGGTGTGGCAGCAGATCGGCCGGGTCGAGGAGATCCCCCGCGTCGGCGACTACCTCACCTACGAGATCCTCGACGATTCGTTCGTCATCGTGCGCACCGCACCCGATACGATCCGCGCCTACCACAATGTGTGCGCCCATCGCGGCCGCCGGCTGATCGACACCCCGCCGGGCGAACGTAACGCCAAGGGCCGTAAGAAGCAGTTCGTCTGCGGTTTCCACGGTTGGCGCTACGACCTCGAAGGCCGGAACACGTTCGTACCCGAGCGCGAGGACTGGCCGTGCGGGCTCACCGAACGCAACGACGGCCTCGTCGATGTGCGGGTGGACACCTGGGGTGGCTGGATCTGGATCAACCCGGATCCCGACGGCACGGAGAGCCTGCGCGACTACCTGGAACCCGCGGCCACCCTGCTCGACCCCTTCCACCTGGAGAACATGCGCTATCGGTGGCGGCGCTGGCTGGTATTCGACTGCAACTGGAAGGTCGCGCTCGAGGCCTTCATGGAGACCTATCACGTGCCCTACACCCACCCCGAGTTCATGAACTTCGGCATGTTCCTGGGCTGGGCGCGGGCCCAGGGCAAACACAGCAATATCGGATACGACGCGCCGAAAGGTATGGAGGAGAACCAGGGCAAGCTCCGTATCGGCCACGGACCCGACGCCCGGAAATCCACCATCGACCTGCAGAACTTCACCTGGGAGAACGCCAATACCAACACCACCTGGACCATGGTCGAGGCGGCGCGCCGGCTCGTCGACGAGCTGCCCGAGGGCACCCCGGCCCCGGAGGTCATGCAGCACTGGCTGGCCTCGGCCCGCGCCGACGACGAGAAGCGCGGTGTCATCTGGCCGGTCGTATCCCCGGCCGAGGTCGCGGCGGCCGGAACCGCGTGGCAGATCTTCCCGAACTTCCAGATCGGGCACGCGGTGAACAATATGCTCTGCTACAGCGCCCGGCCCTACGGTGACGACCCGGGCACATGTATTTTCGAGGCCGCCGTGTACGAACTCTTCCCCGAAGGGGAGGAGCCGGAAACGGAATGGGTGCACACCCCACAGGACGATCCGGGCTGGCGCACCGTGCTGCCGCAGGATTTCGACAATATGGCGGCGGTGCAGCAGGGTATGAAGACCCAGGGTTTCACCGGCCCCAAACCGAATCCCTATCGCGAGCGCAGCATCGTCAACCTGCACCACAACCTCGCGAAGTACATGGGCACCGGCGCCCCGCGCGACCTCGCCTGATCCCGGCGCCACCGGCCCGATCCATCCACCGAGGAATCCGAATGAACAACTGCGCACCCACGCGGACCCCCGAGATCGAC
Source organism: Nocardia sp. X0981 (assembly GCF_977089955.1). Taxonomy (NCBI): domain Bacteria; kingdom Bacillati; phylum Actinomycetota; class Actinomycetes; order Mycobacteriales; family Nocardiaceae; genus Nocardia; species Nocardia sp. X0981. The sequence goes on from NZ_OZ372435.1 coordinate 3,890,670, forward strand.
CATGCCGCGCTGCGGGCCACATATCTGGCCGAACGCGATAAGCGGCTGCGGCCGGAGGGACAGCAGCAGTACGTGGTGACCGAGGACGGATTCACCGGCTTCTTCGAAGGCGACCCCTACACCCCGGTGGCGCCCCGGGAACCGTTGTCGGCGGATATCGATGTGGTGGTCCTCGGCGGCGGCTGGGCGGGTCTCATCGCGGGTGCGCGGCTGACCCGGGCCGGGGTGACGGATTTCCGGATCATCGAACTGGGCGGCGATTTCGGCGGTGCCTGGTACTGGAACCGGTATCCGGGAATCCAATGTGATTCCGACTCCTACTGTTACCTGCCGCTGCTGGAGGAGACCGGGTACATCCCGGCCCAGAAATACGCCTACGGTGATGAATGCTTCGAGCACGCACAGCGCATAGGCAAACACTTCGGTCTGTACGAGAAGGCGATCTTCTCCACGATGGTGAAGTCCCTGGAATGGGACGGGTCGCTCGAGCGGTGGCGCATCGGCACCAACCGGGACGACGATATCCGTGCCCGGTTCGTGGTGATGGCACAGGGACCGTTCAACAAGCCGAAACTGCCGGGTATCCCGGGCCTGAGCGATTTCACCGGCCATATGTTCCATTCCGCCCGTTGGGATTACGCCTACACCGGCGGAGATATGCGCGGGGGCCTCACCGGTCTCGAGGACAAAACGGTCGCGGTGATCGGGACCGGGGCCAGCGGGGTCCAGGTGATCCCGCATATCGCCCGCGCCGCCGAGCATCTGTACGTCTTCCAGCGCACACCGTCCTATATCGACGAGCGCGGTAACGTCCCCACCGACCCCGAATGGGTGGAATCGTTGCGGCCGGGCTGGCAGTCGCGGCGCCGCCGCAATTTCCACACCGCCGCCTTCGAGGCGTTCGCGCCGGGCCAGCCGGACCTGGTATGTGACGGCTGGACCGAGGTCAGCCGCAATGTTCAAGCCTATCTGGACGAGAACAACCTCTGGGCGGAGGTGACACCGGAGAAATTCGCCGAGATCCGGGAGATCCAGGACTACCGGGCGATGGAACGGATCCGGCAGCGGGTGGATGCTGTCGTCGACGATCCGGTGACCGCGGCGGCGCTCAAACCGTATTACCGATTCCTGTGCAAACGACCGTGTTTCAACGACGAATACCTGCCCACCTTCAACCGCGACAATGTGACGCTGGTCGATGTCTCGGCCACCAAGGGGGTCGAACGGATCACCTCGAAGGGCATCATCGCGGCCGGGGTGGAACACGAGGTCGACTGCATCGTTTTCGCCAGCGGTTTCGAGATCACCACCGGACTCGAACGCCGCTACGGTATCCATCCCTTCACCGGCCGCGACGGGCGCTCGCTCTACGACCACTGGTCGCGGGGTTACCGCACCCTGCACGGCCTCACCAGCGACGGTTTCCCGAACATCTTCTTCACCGGATTCATCCAGGGCGGTGTCACCGCGAGCACCACCGATATGTTCGATCAGCAGGCCACCCATGCCGCCTACATCATCGGTGCGGCGCTGAACCGGGATGCGCGGACGGTGGAACCGACCACCGAGGCCGTGGACCGCTGGTGCGCCACCATCCGGGAAACCGCCGTAGACAACAGCGACTTCCAGCGTGAATGCACCCCCGGCTACTACAACAACGAAGGGGAGCGCACCATCCGCTCCCATCTCGGTGAACCGTACTGGCCGGGTTTCTACGCCCTGGAGGACATCCTGCGGAGCTGGCGGGAAACCGGCCGCCTGGAGGGGCTGGCGCTCGGCGCATGACACGCCGTGGCCGAGAGTTGGGAGAAGCGTTGTCCGAGATGCGGTTCGACGGGCGCGTCGCGGTGGTCACCGGCGGCGGCCGCGGTTTGGGGCGGGCGTATGCCCTGCTACTGGCGGCCCGGGGCGCCGCGGTCGTGGTGAACGATGTGGGCGGCGGTATCCCGGGTGATGGCGGCGATGCCGAAGTGGCCGGGGCGGTGGCCGAACATATCGTCGCCGCCGGTGGGCGGGCGGTCGTGAATACCGATTCGGTGGCCACCCCGGAGGGTGGCCGGGCGATCGTGGCGACCGCGCTCGACACCTACGGCCGCATCGATGTGCTCGTCCACAACGCGGGTACGGTGCGTTCCGCTCCACTCACCGAGATGAGCTACGCGGATTTCGACTCCGTACTCGACGTCCATCTGCGCGGGGCGTTCCACGTTGTGCGCGCGGCATTTCCGGTGATGCGCGCGGCCGGCTACGGCCGGGTCGTCCTGACCTCCTCCATCGGCGGCCTGTACGGCAACCGGAACGTCGCCAACTATGCCGTCGCCAAGGCCGGCGTGATCGGGCTGTCCAATGTGGTGGCGCTCGAGGGCGCCGAATACGGCGTGAAATCGAATGTGATCGTGCCCGCGGCGATCACCCGGCTCGCCGACGGGCTCGATACCTCGAACTATCCGCCGATGGAACCGGAACTGGTGGCGCCCGCGGTGGGCTGGCTGGCCCACGAATCCTGCTCGGTCAGCGGGGAAATGCTGGTGGCGCTGGCCGGACGGGTGGCGCGCGCCTATATCGCGGAAACCCCCGGTGTCTACCAGCCGGAATGGAGTATCGAGGAGGTCGGGGCCCGGATCGGTGAAATACGCGACACCACGGATTCGTGGCTGCTGCCGGTCGTTCCCTCGGCACACAGCGACCATATCGGCCGGAGTTTCGCCATGGCCACGGGAGGAAAATGAGTATGGCGGTCAAAGTTTACGAACGGATTCTGGATCTCTTCGAAGCCGAGGGAATCGACACCGTTTTCGGTATCCCGGACCCGAATTTCGTTCATCTCTTCCACCTCGCCGACGAACGGGGCTGGAACGTGGTGGCCCCGCATCACGAGGAATCCGCGGGGTTCATGGCCGAAGCCGTCTCCCGGATGACCGGTAGGGCCGCGGTGTGCATCGGTACCCTCGGTCCCGGCGTAGCCAATATGGCCGGCGCCATGATGTGCGCCAAGGTGGAGAATTCGCCGGTGATCTTCCTGGGCGGTCAGCGCGCCCGGATCACCGAACAGCGGGTCCGCCGGGGCCGGATCCAATTCGTGAAACAATCCGGCCTGTTCGAACCGTCGGTGAAATACGCGGCCAGTATCGAATACGCCGACCAGACCGACGAGGTCATCCGCGAAGGTCTGCGCAAGGCGCTGTCGGGCACCCCCGGCCCGGTCTATATCGAATATCCCTCCCATGTGATCCAGGAGGAACTCGAGGTCGCCCCGCCGCTACCGCCGGAGCGCTACCGCCTGGTGGGCCAGACCGCGGGCCAGGACAAGGTGGATGCCGCCGCCGAACTCATCCGGCAGGCGCGGCAGCCGATCCTGCTGGTGGGGCATGGGGTACACACCGCGCGGGCCGGTGCCTCGGTGAAGGCGCTGGCCGATCTCATGGCCTGCCCGGTCATCCAGACCTCCGGCGGCACCTCGTTCATCGCGGGACTGGAGGACCGTACCTTCCCCTACGGATTCTCGCCGTCGGCGGTGGAGGCGGTGGTGGAATCCGATCTGTGCCTGGCCATCGGCACCGAACTCGGCGAACCCGTGCACTACGGGCGCGGCCGGCACTGGGCGGCCGGAGAGGAGCAGCGGAACTGGATCCTGATCGAGCAGGACCCCACCGCCATCGGCGTCAACCGCCCCATCGACGTACCGCTGGTCGGCGATCTGCGGGCGATCGTCCCGCAGCTCACCGCGGCCCTGAAGAACACTCCGCGCACCCCGACCCCCGAACTCGCGCGGTGGATCGAACAGGACGCCTCCCGGCTCACCGAACTCGCCGAGAGCGCGCCCACCGGCGGTACCCCGGTCCATCCCGCCCGGCTGGTCGTGGAGGCCACCAAGGATTTCCCGGCCGACGGGATCCTGGTCCGCGACGGTGGCGCCACCACGATCTTCGGCTGGACCTACACCCAGTGCAAACCGCACGACGTGATCTGGAACCAGAACTTCGGTCACCTCGGTACCGGGCTGCCCTACGCGGTGGGCGCTTCGGTCGCCGACGGCGGGAAACGCCCGGTACTGATGATCACCGGCGACTCCTCGTTCCAGTTCCAGATCGCGGAACTGGAGACCGCGGCGCGGCTGAACCTGCCGCTGGTCTGCGTGGTCGCCGTGGACTACGCATGGGGGCTCGAGGTCGGGGTGTACAAGCGCACCTTCGGGCACGGATCCCGCGAAACGGCGGTGCACTGGAGCAAGGACACCCGGCTCGACAAGGTCGCCGAGGGCTTCGGCTGCTACGGCGAATACGTCGAATCCGACGCCGAGATCGCCCCCGCCGTCGAACGTGCCTTCGCCAGCGGTAGACCGGGCGTTGTCCACGTCGCCGTGGATCCGAAGGCCAATTCCGAGGAAATGCCGAGCTACGACGAGTTCCGCACCTGGTACGCGGAAGGGATGCAGTGATGCGCGAATATCCGAGGTTCTATATCGGCGGCAAGTGGACCGAGCCCGTGCGGGAACGGACCATGGAGGTGATCAACCCCGCCACCGAGGAGGTATGCGGGCGGGTGGCCGTGGGGTCGGCCGCCGATGTGGATGCCGCCGTCACCGCGGCCCGCGCGGCATTCCCGGCGTGGTCCGCCGGTACGGTGGCCGAACGGCTCGACCTGTTCCGGGCCATCGGCGCCGAATACACCGAGCGCACCGGTGATCTCGCCGCGGCGTTGACCGAGGAGATGGGCGCTCCGAGCGGGCTGGCCGGTGGGTTCCAGGTCGATCTCGTGGTCGGGCATCTGCGGCAGGCGGCCGAGGTGCTGGAGAACTACCGGTTCGAGGAGCAGCGCGGCGCCACCCTGATCGTGAAGGAACCCATCGGTGTCTGCGGCCTCATCACGCCGTGGAACTGGCCGATGGCCCTGATCGCGGTGAAAGTGTTTCCCGCCCTGGCCACCGGGTGCACCATGGTGCTCAAACCGTCCGAGCGTTCGCCGTTCACCGGGCAGATCTTCACCGAGGTGCTGGCCGCGGCGGGGGTGCCGGCCGGGGTCTTCAATATGGTGCAGGGCGACGGACCGAGCGTCGGTGTGCCGCTGTCCGCGCATCCGGGGGTCGATATGATCTCGTTCACCGGCTCCACCCGCGCGGGTATCGATATCGCCCGCAATGCCGCGCCCACGGTGAAGCGGGTGGCGCAGGAACTCGGCGGTAAAGGGCCCAACATCATCCTCGACGACGAGGATCTCGCCACCAATGTGGGCCGGGGTGTCGCCGATATGATGGGCAATTCGGGCCAGACCTGCAGCGCGCCGTCGCGCATGCTGGTCCCCGCGAACCGGATGCGGGAGGTCGTCGCGGCCGCGCGCGCCGCTACCGAGGGCCTCACGGTCGGCGATCCCACCGGTGCGGTCGCCGTCGGTCCGGTGGTCGCGGGCTCACAGTTCGACCGGATCCAGGCCCTCATCCAGAAGGGGATCGATGAGGGCGCGACCGTCGTCGCCGGTGGTACCGGCCGTCCGGACGGCCTGGAGAAGGGGTTCTATGTCAAACCCACCGTGTTCGCCGATGTCACCAACGAGATGACCATCGCGCGCGAGGAGATCTTCGGGCCGGTCCTGGTGATCATCGGTTACGACACCGTCGACGAGGCCGTCGATATCGCCAACGACACCGATTACGGTCTCGCGGGTTTCGTCGCGGGTCGTGACCTCGACCGGGCTCGCGCCATCGCCCGTCGCCTGCGGGCCGGATCGGTCGCCATCAACGGCGGTTTCGATTTCGCCGCCCCATTCGGGGGCTACAAGAAGAGCGGTAACGGCCGCGAATGGGGTGCGGCCGGATTCGAGGAATACCTGGAGATCAAAGGCATCCTCGGGTATGCGCCCGAAGCGGCCGAGGCGTAGCCCGACGCGGAACCTCACCCCGGGCGTCGGCAGGCTCCGCCCGGCCGCCGTTCGAGCGGTGATACCCGGTGCGGCAACGAGATCGGAGGAGTCATGAGCGAAGAACCCGCCCCGTCCGGCTACCGGGAGCGCCCCGACTACCGTGTGGAGCTGCTCGCCCGCACCAATGTGATGACCGCTGTTCACGCCGGGCAACGGCTGGCGAGCAGCGATTCCTGCCTTCTGGTGGACGAGCAGGATCACGGGCTGGTGGTGTACTTCCCGCCCGGCGCGGTGGACCTGAGCCTGCTCGAAACCGTGGAGCTGCGCACCGTCTGTCCGTTCAAAGGACGGGCGTGCTACTGGACCGTGCCCGGCAGCGACCGGCCGTGGCTCGCCTGGAGCTACCCCGAGCCGCATCCTCAGGTGGCGCGGCTGGCCGGATACATCGCGTTCGATCAGGCCGCGGTCGAGGTGACCATCGGCGCCGGCCGCTATACCGGAGTCCGGCGGTGACCGGCCTGCCCGCCCCGGAACCGGCCGACGGAGCGCCGGAGTCGTCGATGGCACGTATGGTGGCGATATTCGACGTCCGGCCGGATCCGGCGGTGCCCGCCCGTTTCTCCGGTGACAGCGACGGCGGCGGCCGACGAGTGGTCGACGGCAGCCAGATCCTCGGGCAGAGCATCGTGGCCGCGGCCAAATCCCTCCCCGGCCGGACCGTGCGCACCGCGCACGCGCTGTTCGTCTCCGCGGCCGATCCCGATATCGCCCTCGAGTTCACCGTGACACCGATCCGGACCGGACGCAGTTTCGCGAGCGCCACGGTCACCGTCCGGCAGGATTCGAAGGTGCGGGTGAGTTGTGCGATTCTGCTCGACGAACCACAGCCGGACGTGGTCCGGCGCGATATTCCCGCGGGTCTTGCGGTACCGGGGCCCGCGGAGGCCGTCCCCGCCGCGAATCTGCCGCTGCCGGGACGGGAGGTCCGTATCGTCGGCAGTACCGATATCGACGACCCCGGCGAAGTGGGTCCGCCGGTGGTGGACGCATGGCTGCGGTACGCGACCGTTCCGGACCGGGACGAGCTGCGCCGAGCCGTACTCGCCCATTTCACCGGGCATCTGGGGATCTCCACAGCGCTGCGGCCCCATCCGGGCCTCGGCACCGCGCAGGCCCATCACACCCTGTCGACCGCGCCGATGGGAATCGCGGTCACCTTCCACGAGCCCGTGCGCTGGGAGGGCTGGCTGCGCTATCACCACGAAGCCACCTATGTGGGCGCGGGCACGGCGTATATCCGCGGCCAGATCAGTACCGAGAGCGGTCGGCTGATCGCCTCGTTCACCCAGGACGCCATGATCCGCGCCTTCGCGCCGGGGCCGGTCACCGAGATACCCGCCGCGGCGCGGCTGTAGCTCAGCGCCGGGCGGCCTGAGCGGAACGGATCGCCTGCTGCGCCGGTGTCGACGACGCGTTCACGATGCCGTCGTCGAACCGTTCCAGCAGCAGCGCCTGGGTGGCGGCCAGATGGGCGCAGGCCATGTGCTCGGCGGCCGACGCCTGTCCGGAGGCGATATCGTCGACGATCTTCTGATGCGTGCGCACCGCCGCCCGGGCCTGCTCCGGCGAGGGGTATTCGCCCCGGCCGGTCAGTGCTTCCGCCCACGCCTCTTCCTGCGCGGACCACAGGGCCACCAGGCTGCTGACCACATACCGCACCGTCGCGTTGGGGGTGAAGGAGACCACCAGGTCGTGGAATTCCCGGGCGGTCTGGGTGAACGCCACTCCGTCGTCGATGAGCTCCAGCGATTTCTCGACGTTCGCCGTGAGCACCGGGACCACCACATCGAGCCGGTCCGCGCGCCGGGCGCATTCCGCCGCGCACATGGGTTCCAGCATTTGCAATCCGGTCGCGAGATCCCGGAGCGTGACGCGGCCGCCCTGCAGCGCGAGCCCGAGGTGGTAGGCGGCCGAGGTCTCGCCGGGGCGGTGCACCTCCGCGCCCCCGACATTGCCGCGGCGCACGGTGACCAGACCCTCGGTCTCCAGGATTCGGATCGCTTCCCGGATCGAGGGATAGGACACGCCGAATTCCTGGACCAGCTGATCCTGGGTGGGCAGCCGATAATCGTCGGTGCCGTTCAGGATGCGGGTGCGCAGTTCGTCGGCGACGGTCTGTGCCACCCGATGCTGGGCGACCCGCCCGCGTCGCGCGGCCGTCACCGGGACCGCATCCCTTCGGAAGAGTGCGCCATGGCCCGAGTTTATCAGTGTGGTAGCTAGCTCCTGAATGATTGTAATGATTGTGCGGATGAACGGTCACCCGGTCGGCGCCGCCTCTCGATGACTCCTCCGTCTGTCCGCCACCGCGCAGTACATCGCCCCGGCCGCGGTCGCCCGGAGGCCGCACCAGATCGCCGTACTATGCCGCCAACCGGAAACTCACCGGCATCTCCTATCGGAACCTGTCACTGTCACGCGGGAGAAAACGAGCCGGAGCGCCCTCGAATTCCTCGGCGGCCCACAGGGATCGGGATTCGGCGGTGTGTACGGCCTCATCGGTCGGCAGGGTGGAATTCGGTCGAGTCGGAACGCCTGCCCTCTGATCCCGGGGCGGCGAGAAGGGCCGCGATGCGCCCGGACGCGACGACGGCCACCTGGCGCGCGACCCGGGGCGGGGCCGCCGCGGACCAGATGGCCGCTGGATCGATCACCGCCAACCCGACGGGCGATCGATCCGGGAACGCACGAGCGGCGATCGGTGGGTCACCGATCGCCGGTCGTGCTCAGGAATTCGTCATCGCGAGAGCGTGTTGCGCAGCTCGGTGAGGGTGGCGCGGCGCTCGTAGGTGATCCAGGCGAAGATCGCGGCGAGCACCAGGGGGAAGATCGCCATCGAGGGCTTGTCGACGAGGAAGGCCTGCGTCCCGGCGGCGAGCACGGTGAGAACGGACAGGCCCGCGGCGGCCGCGGCGGACAGCCGTGGCACCATCAGGCCGATACCGCCCGCCACCTCGGCCACTCCGATGAAGACGAGCAGCCCGAAGGGGATGGTCAGATTCTCCACGGCGTTCTCCGTCAGGATGTGCGGTATCACCAGCTTCGGCCCGCCGGAGGCGATGATGAAGAACAGGCCGAGCAGGATCTGCAGAGTCCACAGGACCCGGTTGCGGATCTTGGCCGGGCGGTCGGCGACGGCGTAGGAGAAATCGGCGGTGGAGGTGGCGGTGGTGGTCATTTCCGGTTCCTTCTGTTCGGTCGCGCCGGGTTGGTAGCGCGTTCACCAGATAGGACGGAGCACCGTCCGAGAAGTCATCGCTGTCCGCGAATTTTTTTCGGAGCCCCTGCTGTACCGGCTCGGCCCCGGAAGCGAGCCGGCCGCTGCTGTTTCCGTGGCCCCCTCCCGATCGGCCACGCGGGCGAGCCGGCGGATCGCCAGGTGCGGACACGGGCGCGCCCGGCGGGTGAGCGCCGGGCGCGCGATCGGGGACCGTGGGTCAGGAGACGACGCCGCTGAGCTCGTTCGGGACATCGGGCAGGGTGACCGAAGCGGTCACCGCGCCGGAGGCCAGATCGATGCGGTGGATCTGTTTGGTCGCCGGATCACTGACATAGGCGATATCGCCGCGGACGAACAGCGCGGGACGCGGCTGCTGCCAGTCGATCGGTTCCTGCCAGGGATCCATGACATCGATGGTCCGGGAGACCTTCCCGGCGACCGGGTCGATCACGTGGAGGGCGCCGTCGGTACCGAGTACGAGAGCCTCGCCCCGCGGTCCCCGGGCCAGCGAGCGGAAGGTGTAGCTGGTGCCGAGATCGACCAGGCGTAGTGTCCGCTTCTCCGTATCGATCAACGAGATCTGTTCGGGCCGTTCCAGTTCGGCGTGCTCGTCCTTCTTGTAGTCACCGAGCACTATCGGCGACACCTCGCTGCCCGCCTGATTGCCGATGCGGCCGTACGGGGTCGGGCTGGTGACCTTGCTCAGTGTGCCGTCCCGGTAGATCAGCACCCCGTTCTCGCAGCCGACGACCAGCGCATCCCCGGCCGCGGTGGCCTCGCCGTGCACCCCGGGGCAGTCCTCGTTGCGGGCGATCTCCTCGCGTCCGGCGTCCAGGATCGCCAGCCCGGACCGTTTCTCCTCGGTGCCGAGAGTGACGGCCAGTTCACCGCTCTCCAGTTCCACGGCTACACCGTGGTGCGGGGCGGCGGCCTGGTACGTGGTGGTCTCCGGGGCCCCGCCGGCGAGATCGGCGGGGCCGAAGGAGGTCACGAGACCGGTGCCGTCGGAGAACAGCACGGTACGGCCGGCGTGCCGGACCACGTGTCCCGGTTTCGGTCCGGGGAATTCGATATCGGTGAACCGCGCGCCCACCGCGTCGAGCACCTCGAATCCGGCCGATGTCGATACGACGACGTGCCGGTCGTCTCCGGCCGGATTGATCCGGTTGAATCCCGCCAGTTCCACGCCGCCGCCCCGGACCAGAGTGGTGCCGTCCAACAGGTGGATCCCGCCGTCGTAGGTCACCGCCAGCGGTGCGGCTATCGCCGTGTCATCGTCGGTATCGGCACCGCAGCCGCTCAGCGCGACGACCGCGGTGAGCAGACCGGATAGGGCCGCGGCCCGTTTCGTGCCCGTCCGAATATGCATGACGCTCCCTCATCTTCTCCTGTGCTGGCTGCGGCAGCGCGATATCGCAGCGGTCCGGTCATGCGGGCGCCAGACCGTCCACCACGGCGGTGGTGTTGGCGCGCATCATTTCCAGGTAGGTGGCCGCGCCCTCGCCGGGCGCGGTCAGTGATTCCGAGTGCAGGCCGACGATGCGGACCTGTACACCGGACTGTTCGGCCAGCGCCTGGGCCAGCCGGTCGGGGCGCGCGGAATCGACGAAGATCGCCGGCACCCCGGTGGTGCGGATGGCCGTGGCCAGATCGGCGAGATCGGCCGCGCTCGGTGACGCCAGGGTGGTTCCCCCCGGAATCACCGCACCTACCACCTCGAAGTCGTATCGGTCGGCGAGATAACCGAATACGTGGTGGTTGGTGACGAGCTTGCGGCGCTCGGGCGCGACCGTCCCGAACCGGTCCCTCATCCACTGGTTCAGTCGGTCGAGTTCCGTGAGGTAGCGCTGCGCGTTCGTGCGCACGGCCGCGGCGTCCACGCCGGGCACCGTTTCGATCACGCGGTCGCGAATGATCTCGACCGCGCGGTGTACCCGCTCGGGGTCGGTCCAGAAATGCGGGTCCGGCCGGCCCGCCCCGTCACCGGCGCGATACGGCAGGGGGTCGATCTGCGGGCCCACCGCCAGCGTCGGGATCCCGGCGTCGGCGGCGGTGGCCACATGGCGGGCCAGTCCCTCTTCCAGCCCCAGGCCGTTCTCGATGACGAGATCGGCGTCGTCCAGCACCGCGGCCTCCTGCGCCGACAGCGCGAAGGAGTGCGGATCCGAACCCGGCGGCATCAGGACGGTCACCGGGGCCGTGTCACCGACCACCGCCCGGGTGATGTCGCCGAGGATATCCGTGGTCACCACCACCCCGGCGCCACCGGAATCCGTGGTGCCGCAGCCCGCTACGGCGAGAGTGCCGGCCAGGAGGGCGGCGCAGAGTCGGAGAAGGGTTTTCATCGGCCGGTCTCCACCATCAGCTCGGGTGCGATATCGAGTGGGAAGGTCCGGGCGATCCGCAGGTCGTCGGCGTAGTCGATCTCGTGGATCGCGCGGGCGGCCGGGTCGTTGACATAGGCGCGGTCCGCGTCGACCAGCAGCACCGGTGGCGTCGCCGGGTTCACGGGCGCGGCGAGTACCCGGGTGTGTGCCGTCTCGGCACCGGTTACGGGATCGTAGGCGTGCAGGACACCGTCGGGGTCGAGCGCGAGGATCGCGGTACCCGCGCCCGCGGTGGTGGCCGCGACCACCGGACCGGTTTCGATGGGGCGCCAGGTGCGCCGGGCGAGCTCGAGGACGAGCACCCGCGGGCCGTGCACGGTGACCAGGACATCGCTGCCGCGGCGGTGGAAGAACCCGTCGGCGCGGCCCGTCGTGCCGGGTGGAGAGGGCAGTTTCTCGGCGGTGAACGCACCATCGTCCTCGGCGACCAGTAGTGCGCCGTCGGCGCAGGAGAAGACCGCGCCCCGCCGGGTGAGTGTATGCGCGCCCGTCTCGGGGCACGGGGGTGTGAGCGTCCGGACGAGTGTGTCCTCGCGGCTGCGGACCTCGATCCGCCCGGCGGGATCCGCGGTGAGGAGATGGCCGCCGTAGGGGAGAGCGGCCCTTTTCAGCACCGGGCCGGGGCGGAACTCGCCCGCGTCGAGAGCGGTCCGGTCGGCCAGGGCCGTGGAGCCGTCGGCCAGTACCGCCGCGGCCACCACGGTATCGCTGTGCGCGGTGCGGACCGTGCCGTCGAGGGTGCCGATCCGGCGCGGCTGGGTCCGGTAGTAGTGCACATGGTCGCCGTGGTCGACGACCCAGCTGCCGCTGTCGAGAACAGTGGTGGTGCCGGTGGCGGCCAGATAGGCGTAACGCCCGTCGGCGGCGATACCGGTGACTCCCGGCACCGGGTCCTGGGCGAGGATCTCCTCGGTCACCAGGTCCAGCACCTGGATCCGGCCCGAGGCGCGTTCGGCGATCACCAGCCGCGGCTGCGCGCTCGCGCTCTCCTCGGCGCCCGCCACATAGCCGTGCGGGGTCGGCTCGGCCACGGGGTCGCCGTCGCCGCTACCGCAGGCGGTGATGGGTAGCAGGAGGAGCGCCGATACCCCGGCTCGCGCTTTACCGCCGATCGGCCGGCGGCCCCGGCGTGGTGTCCGGACCGGTTCCGGATCGCCGGTGGCGCCGGGGCCCGGCCCGCCGGAGCGGTTCGTCCGCGTGGTGGTGCGGATCCGTGCCACGAGCGCGGAGGCGAAGAACAGCGCGACCGCCGTCGCGGCGATGGTGGCACCGGCCGCGGTACCCGCGTGCCAGGAGACCAGCAGTCCCACCACGGTGGACACCGCGCCGAAAAGGGCTGCCAGCATCATGATGCGCGGGATCCGGTGGGTGAAGTAGGTCGCGGCGGCGGGTGGGGCGATCAGCAGTCCGAATACGAGCAGTGTGCCCACGATGTGGAAGGACGCCGCGATCGCCAGGGTCAGCAAGGCGAGCAGGGCGATCTGCGCGCGGCGCGGATGCAGGCCCAGCGTATGGGCGGTGCGGGGATCGAAACTCAGTGCGACGAAGGCGCGGTGGCCCGAGACGGTGAGCGCCAGCGCGAGCAGCAGGGCGGCCAGCAGGAAGACGAGATCCCGGTCGCGGGTGGCGAGTACGTCGCCGAAGAGGAACCCGGTGAGGTCCACCGCGAACGATTGCGACCGTGATATCAGGATCACGCCGGTGGCGAGCATACCGACGAACAGCAACCCGATTCCGGTATCGGTGGACAGGCGCCGGTTGCGGCTGAGTACCGAGACCCCGGCTGCCATGGCCGATGCGCTGATCAGCGCGCCGAGTAGCAGGTTCCCGCCGAGCAGGGCCGCGACGGCGACGCCGGGCAGCATGCCGTGGGCCATGGCTTCCCCCAGAAAGGCCATACCGCGCACGACGACCCAGGTACCGGCGAGCGCGCACAGACAGGAGACCAGCAGTCCGCCCCACAGAGCCCGTTGGACGAATGAAACCTCGAACGGGGCGATCAGCCACTCCATGATCGAACACTGTAAACTGATAACGATTGTCATTACAAGTTTGTTGCGGGAGTCATACGATGCGCACGGCGGATATCGAAATCACCGGTCTGGCCGCGGGTTACCCGGGAAACCCGGTATTGCGCGAGGTCACCGCGACGCTGCCGGGAGGCCGGGTGAGCGCCCTGCTCGGACCCAACGGCTCCGGTAAATCCACCCTGCTCGCCGTGCTCGCGGGCATTCTCGAACCGGCGAGCGGTTCGATCCGGCGTCCCGGTCACCGCCGACCGGCCCTGGTCGTGCAGCAGCAGGCGGTACCGGCGACGCTCCCCATCACCGTCCGGGAGACCGTCGCCATGGGCCGCTGGGCGCATCGGGGCCTCTGGCGCCGGCTCACCTCGGCCGACCGTGCCGTGGTCGCCGACTGCCTGGCGCGGATGGATATCACCGATCTCGCCGGCCGCCGGCTCGACACCCTCTCCGGTGGGCAGCGGCAGCGGGTGCTCCTGGCCCGCGCGCTGGCCCAGGAATCCGATCTGCTGCTGCTGGACGAGCCCAGTACCGGGCTCGATTCGGCGGCCCGGGCGGCCATCGGCACGGCCGTCAGGGAAGCCGCCGCCGCCGGGGTCACCGTGGTCCACGCCACCCACGATTACGCGGATGCCCGGGATGCCGACCACTGCGTACTGCTGCGGGGTGGGCGCCTGGTGACGCAAGGTGAACCCGGTACCGTCCTCGCGGCAGCCGGCTGAGCCCGCTGTTCGCGCGGCCGCGGTGCGGGTCCGGGCGAACGCTGGTGCGACGATGAGAACATCCTCTACTGTTTGTCTCATTGCTCGCCCGCAGCGACGACAGGGAGGTCGGATCGTGGACTCGTGCCAGGTGGCCAGGGCGTTCGTCGCCGTATCGCGCCGAGCCGGAATCCGTCGACGGGAGCCGTAGTGCAGAATCGCCCGACCGCAGCGGAGCTGCTGGAATCACTTGCCGAACTGCTGGAGGACACCCTGCTGCCGGCGCTGCCCCCGGATCTGCAACACCGGGCACGCGTCGGTGCCAACCTGGCCCGTATCCTCGGGCGCGAAGCCGAACTGGGTCCCGCCGCGGCCGCCCGGGAAGCCGAACTGCTCGCCGCGGTCCCCGAAGGCGACGAGAACGCGCTGTGGCAGGCGCTCACCGAGATCGCGCGGGCCGATCTCGCGATAGCCAAACCCGGCTACGACAGCTGGGAGGGCGAATGAGCACCGATCCGGTCCGGGGGCTGGCCGAGTACCTCACCGGCGAATTCGGTGGTGAGGTCACGATCTCCGAGGCGCGGTTCCTCTCCGCCGGGGCACGCCGGCGCAATATCGCCTTCACCGCCACCACCGGGGGAACACCGCGACGGCTGGTGGCGACCGTGGTGCCACCAGCGGTCGAACTCATGCCCGTCGGCGCCGAGGCCGCGGTGCGGGAGCTCGCCCGTACCGCGGGCGTCCCGGTACCGGCCGTGGTCGCCGTATGCGCCGACACCGCCTACGTGGGCGAACCGTTCCTGGTCTCCGAGCATATCGACGGAGAGACCGTGCCGCGGCGGGTGTTACGCACCGTCGCCGCGGCCGGTAACGCGGAGACGATCGCGCGGCAGTGGGGCGCGGCCATGGCCGGGCTGCACGGTATCGACCCGGCCACCGCCCCGGAAGCGGTTCCGGCGGCCGGAGCGGACCCGGCGGCCGAACAACTCGCCGAGGCCGAGGCGGCGGTCGCGGCATTGCTCGCCGACCGCCCCGTCTTCTCGCTCGCGCTGCGCTGGCTGGCGAAACGCCTGCCCGGCCCGCCGCCGCGGCCCGCCCTCGTACACACCGATATGCGCAACGGCAACCTGATCATCGGCGCCGACGGGTTGCGTGCCGTACTGGACTGGGAGGGCGCCCAGCGGTTCGGCGACCCCATGCGCGATGTCGCCTGGCCCGCCCTGCGGATGTGGCGGTTCCGCGAGGACGCCGCGGAATTCGGCGGAATCGCCGGCCGGGCGACCTTCGTCCGCGGATACGAGGAAGCCGGGGGAACCTTCGATCTCGACCGGTACCGCTGGTGGAAGGTCATGGGCACGCTCTACTGGGGAGCCGGTCTCGCCCAGCAGGCGGCGGCCCATCTGGACGGTACGGTCCGGGATATCGTCATGGCCGCCAGCGGCCGCCGGGTCTCGGAAATCGAATGGGATCTGCTCATGCAGATCCGCCCCCGCGTGAAAGCATAGGAGAGACCGTGGATTTCGAGCTGCCCGCCGAACTGCGTGCCTATCTGGCCGAACTCGACGATTTCATCGAGCGCGAGATCGAGCCCCTCGAACGAGCCGACGACAACATCCGGTTCTTCGACCACCGTCGCGAGGACGCACGCACCGACTGGGACCGCGGCGGCCTGCCCAGCGCGGAATGGGAGGAACTGCTCGCCGAATCCCGCCGCCGCGCCGATGCCGCCGGTCACTACCGCTATGCCTTCCCCAAGGAATTCGGCGGCCGGGACGGCACCAACCTGGGAATGGCCGTTATCCGGGAACATCTCGCGCGGCGCGGTCTGGGTCTGCACTGCGATCTGCAGAACGAGCACGCCATCGTGGCCAACAATGTCGGTCTGCTGCTGATGCTGGAATACGGGACGGCCGAGCAGAAGGCGCGGTGGGTGGACGGTCTCGCCGCGGGCACCCGGTTCTTCGCCTTCGGTATCACCGAACCCGAGCACGGCTCCGATGCCACCCATATGGAGACCACCGCCGTCCGCGACGGCGACGACTGGGTGATCAACGGCTGTAAGACCTGGAACACCGGGGTGCACATCGCCGACGCCGATCTCATCTTCGCCCGCACCTCCGGTGCGGCGGGCGACGGACGGGGTATCACCGCGTTCCTGGTTCCCACCGACGCCCCGGGTTTCACGGTCGAGGAATATCTGTGGACCTTCAATATGCCCACCGATCATGCCCGCGTCTCCCTCACCGATGTGCGTGTCCCGCATTCGGCGATCTTCGGGCAGGAGGGTCGCGGCCTGGCGGTGGTGCAGCATTTCTTCAACGAGAACCGCATCCGGCAGGCCGCGTCCAGTCTCGGCGCCGCGCAGTACTGCGTGGACCGTGCCGTCGCCTACGCCAACGAACGCAAACCGTTCGGTAAACCGCTCTCGGCGAATCAGGCCATCCAGTTCCAACTGGTCGAACTGCACACCCAGTGCGAGATGCTGCGCGCGTTGGTGCACAAGACCGCCTGGTCGATGGACACCTACGGGACATTCGCCGTCTCCGAACAGGTCTCGATGTGCAACTACTGGGCCAACCGGCTCTGCTGTGAGGCCGCCGACCGGGCCATGCAGGTGCACGGGGGGCTCGGCTATTCCCGCTACACCCCCTTCGAGCACATCTACCGGCATCATCGCCGCTACCGCATCACCGAGGGGGCGGAGGAGATCCAGATGCGGCGGGTGGCGGGATACCTGTTCGGGTTCATGGATCGCGCGGTGGTGAAAGGCGTCGGAGCCGAGGGGTCGGCAGCCGGGAAACCCGCCTCGGCGTAGCCGCCCGGCGGGCGGATGCCGGTCCGGGTACGTGGCGCCGTGGCGTCGGACGGGCCCACCGGTGGGTCAGGAGTGGAGGTACGAGCACCGATGAGCGCACAGCCGCAGAAAGTTCTGGTCGCCAACCGCGGCGAAATCGCCCTGCGGGTCTTCCGGGCGGCGCACTCGCTGGGGATCGGCACCGTGGGAGTGCGTTCCCGGGACGACGAAGGGGCGCTGCACGCCCGGCGGTGCGACGAATCGGTGGTGCTGCCCGGATCGGGACCGGCGGCCTATCTGGATATCGACGCGGTGCTGACCGCGGCGGCCCGGTGCGGTGCGGAGATGATCCATCCGGGGTACGGGTTCCTCTCGGAAAGCGCGGATTTCGCGCGCGCCTGCCGCAAGGCGGAGATCACCTTCGTGGGCCCGTCCACGGAGACCCTGGAGTTGTTCGGAGACAAGGGCCGGGCCCGCGTCCTCGCCGCCGAGCACGGGGTGCCGGTACTACCCGGAACCTCCGGTCCGACCACGCTGGCGGAGATGGCGGAGTTCCTTGCCGCGGCGGACGGTCCGGTGATGGTGAAGGCACTCGCCGGCGGTGGTGGACGCGGCACCCGGGTGGTCCGCACGGCCGCCGAGCTGCCGGGCGCCTTCGCGGAATGCCGGGCCGAGGCCACCGGCGCCTTCGGTAGCGGTGAGCTGTACATCGAACAGTTGCTCACCGGTGCCCGGCACCTGGAAGTGCAGCTCGTGGGAGACGGGACAGGGGAGGTGAGCCACCTCTGGGACCGGGACTGCAGTGTGCAGCGCCGCCACCAGAAGCTGATCGAGGCCGCCCCCGTCACCGTCCTCGGCGAGGACGCCCGGGCGCGGATGCTCACCGCCGCGGTGCGGCTGGGCCGGGCCGCCGAGCTGTGCGGGGTCGCGACGGTGGAGTTCCTCGCGCTGCCCGACGGCCGCTGCTATTTCCTGGAGGTCAATCCGCGGTTGCAGGTCGAGCACACGGTCACCGAACAGGTCACCGGGGTGGACCTCGTGCGCACGCAACTGCGGCTGGCCGGTGGCGCCACGCTCGCGGAGCTCGGCCTCGACCAGAGCGCGATCCCGCCCCCGGCCGGCGCGGCCCTGCAGATCCGGATCAACGCCGAAACGGTCCGCCCCGACGGGACACTCGCACCCGCGGCCGGCACGCTCACCGGTTTCGATATGCCCAGCGGCGCCGGAGTCCGGGTGGATACGGCGGGCCGCACCGGCGCGCCGGTCAACCCTCGCTTCGACACCCTGCTGGCGAAGATCGTGGTACACCACCGCGACGGTGGCACCGCCGCGCACCGGCTCGCCGACCGGGCGCTGCGGGAGACCTCGATCACCGGTGTCCCGACGAATCTGGCTTTCCAGCGCGCGCTGCTGGCGGACCCGGTCTTCGCCGCGGGCGAGCACGATACGACATGGGTGGACCGCGACCTGGCCCGGATCGCCGCCCGTGCCCGGGAATTCGAACAGGAAGCCACGGTACCCGCATCACCGGCGCCGGAGGCAACGCGCGGAGCTTGCGGTGATACGCCGCCCGGCGACCCCGATGCGGTGCGGGCCGGTACCGCGGGGGTGGTGGCGGCGATCGAGGTCGAACCCGGCCGCGGTGTGCCCGCCGGGGCCACGGTGGCCGTGGTCGAGGCGATGAAGATGCATCATCCGGTACGCACGGACCGAGCCGGCACGGTGGCGGAGATCCCGGTACGGGTCGGTGATTTCCTGGCCGAGGGTGACACCGTGGTGCGGCTGGGACCGAGTACCGCCGATGAGCCGGTGGACCGCCCCGTGGAAACCGTTGTCGCCCCGGACCATATCCGTCCCGACCTCGCGGCGCTACGGGAGCGCCGCGCCAAACTCCACGACGAAGCCCGCGCCGAGGCCGTGACCAAACGCCACCGTCTCGGTATGCGCACCGCCCGGGAGAACATCGCCGCGCTCACCGACGACGGCCTGCTGGTCGAGTACGGCGGTTTCGCCGTGGCCGCCCAGCGGGCCCACCGTGATCTCGCCGAGCTCGAGGCCCGCACCCCCGCGGACGGAATCGTCACCGGACTGGGCCGGATCAACGGCGATCTCTTCGCCGCCGACCGCAGCACCTGCGCGATCCTCGCCTACGACTACACGGTGCTGGCGGGCACCCAGGGCTATTTCAGCCATCAGAAGACCGACCGCCTGCTGAAACTGGCCCGCGCCCGCGGCTATCCGCTGGTTCTCTTCGCCGAGGGCGGCGGCGGACGCCCGGGGGACAGCGATCCTCCGATGGTGGCGGGCCTGCACTATCCGACATTCGCCGCGATGGGTGCCCTCAGCGGTGAGGTACCGACCGTCGGAATCGCGGCCGGCCGCTGCTTCGCCGGTAACGCCGCCCTGCTCGGCAGCTGTGATGTGGTGATCGCGACCGAGAATTCCACGATCGGTATGGCGGGCCCGGCGATGATCGAAGGCGGCGGGCTCGGGGTGTACGCGCCGGAAGAGGTGGGTCCGATCGAGGTGCAGCGGCACAACGGGGTGGTGGATATCGTCGTCGCCGACGAGGCCGAGGCGACCGAGGTCGCGCGCCGCTACCTCGCGTATTTCCAGGGCCGGGTGCCGGCGGGTGCTGTCGCCGACCAGCGTGCCCTGCGGCATCTGATCCCGGAGGATCGCAAACGGGTATACGACATCCGGGCCGTGGTGGATACACTCTTCGATCTCGGTTCGGTGCTCGAGCTGCGCCGGGATTTCGCGCCCACCGTGCTCACCGCGCTCGCCCGGATCGAGGGCGCGCCGGTCGGGGTGGTGGCGAACGACCCCGCTTTTCTCGGTGGCGCCGTGGATGTGGCGGGTGCCGATAAACTGGCCCGGTTCCTGCACCTGTGCGATGCCTACGGCCTTCCGGTCGTATCGCTGTGCGATACCCCGGGTTTCATGGTGGGCCCCGAATCCGAGCGGCAGGCCGCGGTTCGGCATTTCTCCCGGCTTTTCGTACTCGGTGGGCATCTCACCGTGCCGCTGGTGACCGTGGTCCTGCGCAAGGGCTACGGCCTCGGGGCGCTGGCGATGGCCGGGGGCGGTTTCCACGAGACCGATATGATCGTCGCCTGGCCTACCGGAGAATTCGGCGGGATGGGCCTGGAAGGCGCGGTGCGCCTGGCCTCCCGGGATCTGCTCGCCGCCATCGAGGACCCCGCCGAGCGGGCCCGCCGCTTCGACGAATTGGTGGCGCTGGCCTATCAGCGGGGCAGCGCGCTCAACACCGCCGCCCACCTGGAGATCGACGATGTGATCGACCCGGCCGATACCCGCGATGTCCTCGGCGCGGTGCTGCTCTCGCGGCCGGGACCGCCGCGGGAGGGCTGGCGCAACAGCCGGCGGCGGGTGGGCATCGATACCTGGTAGCCGCCGATGAGGTGGGCGCCGCGCTCCTCGGCGCGAAACGAACCGGAAAGACCGGTGATGCTCCTAGGCTCGGAGCGGGCCGGTCGTCGTAGGGGCCGACCGGCTCGCCGCCGACCCGGCGCCTCCGCGGCGCACCCCGACCGACGGCACCGGGTTCTCCCGGCTGCCGGGACAAGGATCAGCCATGAGCACCTCCCCGGTACGGATCGAGCGCAACGGCCCGGTGCTCACCGTGATCCTCGCGCGTCCGCAGGCCCGCAACGCGGTGGACGGCCCGACCGGTACCGCGCTGTTCGAGGCCTTCGCCGCTTTCGACCGTGATGATTCGGCCTCGGTGGCCGTGCTGTGGGGCGAAGGTGGCACCTTCTGTTCCGGCGCCGATCTGAAGGCCTTCGGTACCGACCGGGCCAATCCGCTCACCGCCGATGGACGCGGGCCGATGGGACCGACCCGGATGCGGCTGGGTAAACCCGTGATCGCCGCGGTCGCCGGGCATGCCGTGGCCGGTGGGCTGGAATTGGCCCTCTGGTGTGATCTGCGGGTCGCGGCCGAGGACGCGGTGTTCGGGGTGTTCTGCCGGCGCTGGGGTGTTCCGCTCATCGACGGCGCGACGGTGCGCCTGCCCCGGCTGATCGGCACCGGCCGGGCGCTGGACATGGTGCTCACCGGCCGGCCGGTCGGTGCCGCCGAAGCGCACGCGATAGGACTGGCCGACCGGGTCGTTCCGGTGGGGCGGGAACGCGCGGCCGCCGAAGAACTCGCCGCCGAGATCGCCGCCTTCCCGCAGACCTGTCAGCGCCACGACCGGCTTTCGCTTCTCGAACAGGAGGGGATGACCGAGGAGCAGGCCCTGGCCAACGAATGGGAACACGGCATGATCTCCCTCGCCGCCGATGCCGCCGCGGGTGCCCGGCGCTTCGCCGCGGGAGCCGGCCGCGGGGGCACCTTCACCGAACGGGATTGACCGGGCGCGAGCGGCGTGTCACCGGCTCGGTGTGACCGGTGTACGTGCCAGCAGTTCCGCCAGGCGGGCGCTCATCGCCCGGCCCGCGGTGTGCAGGGGTTCGGTGGAGCGCAGGGTGCGGCTCAGTACGAACGCACCCTCGAGCGCGGTGAGCAGCGCGAGGATGAATTCCCGGGCGGCGGCCCGGTCCAGCCCGCGTCCCGCGAAATACGCGCTACCCTCCTCGATCCACGCGGTCATGACCTCGGCGGCGACCGCGCGCAACTCCGGTTCGGTATCGGCCACCTCGCCCGCGACGGTGCCCACCGGGCACATATTGATCCATCCGGTCTGCTCGATCTGCTCGGCGGCCGCGGTGAATGCCGCGGGTACGGCTGCCCGCAGATCCGGGTGGGGGTCCAGGAGCAGGGGGAGGAGCTGTCCGTAGGCCACCCCGGCGGTGCGTAGCGCGACCGCCGCCAGCTCCGGTTTCCCACCGGGGAAGTGGTGATACAGCGAGCCCATGGGTGCGTTCGCGGCCAGGGTGATCTGTTTGACGCTGGTTCCGCTGTAGCCCCGGGTGCGCAGTAGTTCGGTCATCGCGGTGACCAGGCGGTCGCGGGTACTGGTTGACATCTTCTCGGCCACCGACCCAGAATAGAACAGACACTCTAGAGCACTCACTCTAGAGTGATCGCTCGAAAGGAATCGCACGGTGCCGATGATCGAACTGCCTGCGGGCCGGATGCACTATGTGGAGCAGGGCGAGGGCCCGCCCGTGGTCCTCCTGCACGGTCTGCTGATGAACCACACGGTGTGGGACGGCGTGCTCGATCTGCTGCCGCCCGGCTTCCGCTATATCCGGCCGGATCTGCCACTGGGCGCCCACCCCGTCGCGCTGGAGCCGGGCACCGATCTGAGCCTGCACGGCCTCAACCGGCTCATCGCGGATTTCCTGGCCGCGTTGGATCTCCGGGATGTGGTGCTCGTACACAGCGACTGGGGCGGCGCGCTGTTCCTCACCGCCTACGGCCTGGACGAGCGGGTGAGCCGGCTGATCGTGCTACCGTGCGAGGCGTTCGACAATTTCCCGCCCGGGCTACCCGGGAAAATGGCCACCGTGGCCGCCTGGCTTCCCGGCGGAATCTCGCTGGCGCTGTGGCAACTCCGGGTACGCTGGTTGCGCGCGTTACCGTTGCTCTTCGGGTGGATGGCCCGCGTCCCCCTTCCCGACGCGCTGGTGCGCGGCTGGACCGAGCCGGGGCTGCGCGACCCCCGGATCCGCCGGGACCTGCTCGCCTACGTCCGGTCCGGCTTCCGGAAAGCCGAACTGATCGCGAATACCGAAGCGCTGCGGCACTTCCCGGGCGACGCCCTGATCCTCTGGTCCAGCGCGGGCAAGGTGATGCCCCGCGAGCACGGCCGGCGGCTCGCCGAGCTGATCCCCGGCGCCCGGCTGGTGGAGATCGACGACGCCTACGTGTTGTCCATGCTGGACCGGCCCGAGGCCGTCGCGGCCGCGATGGCCGATTTCCTCACCGCCGATCGGGCCGGTCGAGCCTGACGGCGGCGGCACCGTTCACAGCCGGGGCGCGACCTCCGCCGCGAAGAGCTCCATCGTGGCGGCAGCCTCTTTCGCACCGACCATGAAGATCACCGAGTCGATACCCTGGCCGGCCCGTTCCCCCAGCCGGTCCACCAGCATGGCCGGGGTACCGACATATCCTTCGTCGAGCGCGAACGCCGCGGCGCCGTACCGACGCCGAGCCCGGGCCCGGACCTGCGGCAGTTCGCGGTCGTCCGCGGCCAGTGCCAGGACGGCCTGATGCGAGCGGCGGATCGAGGCGGGATCACGACCGGCCCGGGCGCATTCGGCGTCGAGGAGCTCGGACAACCGCGTATGGTCGCGGAGTCCGTAGGTGGGTACGTTCCAGACGTCCGCGTAGCGAGCGACCAGGGGAATCGTGTACTTCGGGCCCGCGCCGCCGATATGTACGGGCGGCCGGGGACGCTGCACCGGTCCCGGTGCGTTGGGGATATCGTCCACCCGGAAATACGTTCCCGCGAACGAGGTGCGTTCCCGGGCGAACATCGCGGTGATGATCTCCAACGCCTCCCGCAGGCGTTCGGAGCGCTCACCGGCTGTCCCCCAGGGCAGCCCGGTACGCAGATGCTCGTCGCGAACCGACCCGCTGCCGAGCCCGAGTTCGAGCCGGCCACCGGAGATCACGTCCAGGGTCGTCGCCATCCGGGCGAGCACCGCCGGATGGCGGAAATTGTTGCACAGCACCAGCGCGCCCACTCGCAGAGCAGTGGTTCCGGTGAGCAGGGCGGTGGCCGTGGTCCACGCTTCGAGAGAGGGCTGGGCGGGCAGACCGGGCGCCCACAGATGATCGAACAGCCACAGACCGGTGAAACCGGTGCGTTCCGCGGTCCGGGCGATCTCGAGCAATGGCGCGAACTCCGCCACGATCTGCGGAACATAGATCCCGAACTCCACGGCACCGAAGCTAACAGTCGTACCACCGGCCGGACGCCGTTTTCCGCCCCGCGGTCCGCTGAGCGGCCCGGCGTCACCGGTTCGGCTCCGGCGCCGTGGAGGACATCCGCGGCCTCAGGCCACCTCGGTATCCCAGGTGGCGATGGCCCAGATGATCACCACATCGAGGGCGATGATCAGGATCGACCACAGGGGGTAATAGGGGATCCACAGGAAGTTGGCCACGATCGACAGGCAGGCCAGCCCGATGGCGACGATCCGGGCCCATACCGCTCCCGTCATGAGAGCCAGGGCGGTCAGGACCAGCAGGATCCCGATGACGATATGCACCCAGCCCCACCCGGTGAGGTCGAATTCGTAGATGTAGCGGGGCCCGGCGACGAACACCTCGTCGTCGGCCACCGCGGAGATACCTTGGAAAAGGGTGATGAATCCGGCGGTGAGCAGCAATGCGGCCGCGGCGATCGAGGTGCCGCCGGCGATGGCCTGTTTCCGTTCGCCGGATCTCGGGTGCGTGCCGGTGGGCCCGGTTCCGCTCGGGGTCTGCGCGGCGGGTTCGGTGGTCATAACAGCTCCCTTCGGGGTGGGAGGGGCCACCGACCCTGGGAACTGACCGTTGTGGCGCCCTCGTACGCCACACTTCGATTCCGTTGTCCTGCTCGTAAAGTATCCCACCCCTCGGCCCCTTTCCTCGAACTCGATGGGTATCGGGATGGCTTCGGAATACTTCGGAAAAGGTTTTCCGCCCGGGCGCCGATTCGCGGGCGCGCTGTTCGACCGGCGCTACCGGAGTTGACAGCGGCCGGTTCCCGGCCCGGCTCGGCCGGTCCACGGCGGCGCGGATGGAATCGGAGTGCGCGGTGCGTCCGGTGGAGACCGCATCATCCCGCCGCGGCCCGCGCCCTCTCGCGCACCTTAGCGGCCAGCTGCTCGGGCATCGGGTCGTGCCGCAGGTATTTCCGGCTGAACTGCGCCACCCCGTGGGTGAGTGAACGCAGATCCACCGCATAGCGGGCGAGTTCGGATTCCGGCACCTGCGCGCAGATGAGGGTGCGGCCGGGCTCGGCCGGTTCGGTGCCGAGTATGCGCGCGCGGCGCACGGACAGGTCGGTGAGCGCCGCGCCGAGATGCTCGTCGGGGACCCGGACCTCCACCAGCGCGACGGGTTCGAGCAGCGCTATCCGGGTCCCCGCCGCGGCGTCGCGCAGGGCGAGCGCCCCAGCGGTCTGGAAAGCGGTATCGGAGGAATCGACCGAATGTGCCTTACCGTCCACCAGGCTGACCCGCACGTCCACGAGCGGGTTGCCGGTCGCCACCCCGCGCGCCGCCTGCGCCCGCACCCCCTTTTCCACCGAGGCGACGAACTGTCGCGGTACCGCGCCGCCGACCACTTTGTTCACGAACTCGATACCCGACCCTTCCGGCAGCGGTTCCACCTCGATCGCGCAGACGGCGTACTGACCGTGCCCGCCGGATTGTTTGACGTGCCGCCCGCGCCCGGCGGCCTTTCCCCCGAACGTCTCTCGTAACGGGACCCGGGTCTCCTCCACATCGACCTCTACGCCGAACCGGCCGCGCAACCGTTCCAGCGCCACATCGCGCTGCGCTTCGCCCAGGCTCCACAGCACGAGCTGGTGGGTGTGCTCGTTGTTCTCCACCCGCAGCGCGGGGTCTTCCGCCGTCAGCCTGGCCAGGCTCTGGGGCAGTTTGTCCTCGTCCGCCTTGCTGTGCGCACGAATCGCCGTGGGTAGCAGGGGTTCGGGCATCCGCCACGGTTCGATCAGCAGCGGCGCCTCGGCGGCGGAAAGCGTATCGCCGGTTTCGGCGTGCCCGAGTTTGCCGATACAGGCGATATCGCCGGCCACCGCTTCGCCCAGCGGGCGTTGTTCGCGACCGAAGGGGGCGCTCACCCCGCCCACCCGGTCCTGCGCGTCGTGCCGATCGACGCCGCGGCCGCAGATGTGCACGGTATCGTCCGCGTGCAGGGTTCCGGAGAACACCCGGACCAGCGACACCCGGCCCACGTAGGGGTCCGACGAGGTGCGGATGACCTCGGCGGCGAGTTCGGCGTCCGGGTCGCAGTGCAACGCGACGGGTGCGGCGGGTTTCCCCGGCCGGACCGCCGATACCGGATGTTCGGCCGGTGTGGGGAAGCCGGCGGTGGCCAGCTCCAGCAGTTCGAGGGTGCCCAGTCCTTGGCGGCCCTCGCCCACGGCGGGGGCGGCGAACAGTA
Source organism: Nocardia sp. X0981 (assembly GCF_977089955.1). NCBI lineage: Bacteria > Bacillati > Actinomycetota > Actinomycetes > Mycobacteriales > Nocardiaceae > Nocardia > Nocardia sp. X0981. The sequence continues at coordinate 3,916,799 of NZ_OZ372435.1, forward strand.
CGGGGTGGAAACTGCCGCGCGCCACCGCTCGCTCCAGATCCGCCACCAGTGTGGCGAGCTCGACCGGTTCGCCGCCGAGGTAGCGCTCCATGAGTGTTTCGTCTTCGCTTTCGCCGATGATGCCCTCGATGAGCCGGCCGCGGGCCTGTTCGATGAGTGCCACCTCGGCCGCGCTGGGCTCTCGCCACCGGCGCTCACCCGTGGAATAGTCGGCGACCCGCTGCTCCAGCAGTTCCACCAGCCCGGTCGCCGGTCGGTGCCCGTCCGCCGCCGCGGCCCCGTACACCGGCAGATGCAGCGGGAGTACCCGCTCCGCCGACCCGCCGCCGAGCAGCGCCTGGCAGGTGGCGGTCATCTCGTCGAAATCCGCGCGCGCGGTGTCCAGATGCGTCAGCACGATCGCTCGCGGCATACCGACAGCCGCGCATTCCTCCCACAGTGCCCGGGAGGTGCCCCCTACTCCTTCCACACCCTCGGCCGCCGATACGACGAACAGGGCCGCGTCGGCCGCGCGCAGACCGGCCCGCAGCTCACCCACGAAATCCGCGTACCCGGGCGTATCGATGAGGTTGATCTTGATCCCGCCCCACCGCACCGGGACCACCGACAGCTGCACCGATCGGTGCCGCCGCTGCTCGATCTCGTCGTAATCCGACAGCGAGGTGCCGTCCTCGACCCGCCCGGCCCGGTTCACCGTCCCCGCGGTCAGCGCCAGCGCCTCCACGAGTGTGGTCTTCCCGGACCCGCTGCTACCGACGAGCACCACATTCCGGATCCGCTCCGGCCGCCCCACCCCGTTCGCTCTGTCCTCCATGATCCACCGTCCTCGGGAATCTGCACGCGGTTATGTTCGAGCTTCCCACCGGCGATGGCCGTGGTCCATGGGTGAACGCACTTCACCTGCGATGTAGGGGAGCCGTTACCGGGAGGTGTCCGCCCGGTGGCGCTACCGCCCCTCGGCAGACAGGCTTTCCGCAGTGCCATGAGCAGGTGAGATAGCTGTGTAACATCAATGGAAACAAATGTGATCTACCTCCTGATGGTGTGCTGAGTCGCGCCCCGACCCGAGGAGTCGCATTGGCGGATCTTCCCGGCGAACAGCAGCGATCCACCCATGGGCCGCGCGGATACCCGCCGGGCCCGCCCGCCGGGGTTCCGGGCCGCTACGGGCAATCGCGAACACGGAGGTGGCCGTGGATCGTCGTCGGCCTCACGCTGGTGTTCATCCTCCTGTTCGGAGGCTGCTTCGCCCTGGTGGCGGAGTTCGTGAAGAAGGTCGAGGAGAGATCCGGGCGGGAGATCACCGTGACCTATCAGGTGGAGAGCATCGGTACCGCTGTCCCCGTCGTCCACCCGGGTCGCGACCCCGGCAGGGCTCGGGAGCGCATCGTCGCCGGGGCGTGGACGAAAGACGTCGGCCTCCGCGGGGCCCGTCTCCTGCTGCCTTGCTGTGCCGGTCAGCAGTCCGGCTGGAACGGAAAACATTTCCCGACGACCGGCGGAGCCGGAGCCGGAGCCGCCGGCGGTAGCCCGGCTGCGGGTGGTGGGGCCGGCTCCGCGCTGGAGATCTGCTGATCGGTACCGATTTCCCGCGGCTCGGGCTCGTCGCCGCGGACATGACTCCACAGCCACAGCAGTGCGGCGGCGAGGGCGATCGCCGCGAATGCGGCCGCGGTCTGGAAATGGCCGCGGCGTCGATCCCCGGAAGCCGCGGGCGCCACCTCGGGTGACGGTTCCGGTATCGGCTGTGGTTCGGGCCGGGGGACGTGAGGAGCCGGTTCATCCGGTGGGGCGGGCGGCGGTGGGGTGGGTGTGACGGGGCGCGCTGCCGGTACCGGTGGTCGAGGGATGGGCTTCACCGGCGCCGCCGGTGTATCCGGTAGTGGCGTCGATTCCAGCGGGAACCCCTCTTCGGCGAGTTCGGTGACCGTGATCCGGTCACCGAACTCGAGGGCCTCGATCAACGCATAGGCCTGCTCGGCGGTCCAGACGACGGCGCTACGGTGATGAGCACGGTGGAACCAGGCGCGGAGCGGGTTGGGAGTATCGCACAGCAGGACATCACAGCCCTGCGGAGGCGCCGATTTCTTCTCGAGCCGCATGGTCGACTCGCGGGGCGGGACGACCAGCACGAGACCGGTGACGAATGCGCTGCCCCCCACCTGCCGGATGGCCGCCTTCATCTTGAACACGGCATCGCGCACCTGATCGTAAGGAGTGGTGTCACTGCCTCGGACGCCGACGGGATCGCCCGCGTAACCGGGGACGGTCCAGCGGGTATTGGTGGTGCAGTGCAGTACGCCACCGGTGGCCTCGGGGGCGATGCCTTTGATCTCCCCGGCGACGGTCGTATGGGGAGTGATGACCACGAGATCCACTTCCTGCCCGCCGGCGAAACAGTTCATGATCGCCACGCCGGGTATCCGGTATTCCTGGTCCCAGCTCCGCAGCCAGGCGGCGATCCGCTTTTCCGCACCTGACCTGAGTTTGTCGGCAATGACCAGCATCGCGAGCACCCCTCCCTGTCGCCGGTGATGTGGTCACCATATCCGGTGCCGGGTACTCCGGTACGAAAACCGTTGCCACGGAAAGGCTTTGTGCGCGCCGGAAAGGGGTTGTCCCAGTGGGTTCCATCGTGCCGGTGCGGGGATACGGAAATGGGCCGTGCGGGTGAACGGCCTGGGCGAATGTGGTGACGCCGTGACAGCGATGCGCCCGCAGCCGGGGCAGGCGACTGCGGGCGCATCGGAGGGTATGCCGTTACCGGCGCTCATCCACCGAAGCCGGCCAGGGCGGAAGCGAGAGTATCGGTATCGAGAACCCCCAGGGCCTGGTCGCGTACATCCGGGCAGGTTTGTGTGGTGACGGTATCGACGATGCCCGTGTCCTGGATGATTTCGTCGTTGAGGCCGTCGTTGCGGGCAGCCCAGTTCTGCACCGTGCCGTTGAAGGCGACCCGGGCCGCCACCGGCCCGAGATCGCCCCAGTTGTCGAGCTCGCTGCCGATCATGTCGCAGAGTTGCCGGGATGCCTCGGGAGTCACGACGTCCTCGCCCTCGTCGCCCTGGGTCGCGGGCGCCGAGGTGGCGACGGTGCCGGTGGTGGGCAGTGCCTCGTCGTTGTCGGGGTCTCCGCCGCAGCCCACGACGACTGTGGCTGCCAGCAGGGTTGCCGCGATCAGGGCGGGGCGGGTCATACGGGTACGGCACTGCGCCATCGGATTCTCCTCACATACCGGACGAGGTTGCTTGTGCGGCGCGTACCCCGTTCGTGGGCGGTCAATCGCCCCGCGAGCCGATATCGGTGAGGCCGGATCCGCGGACTCCGGACGACTACCGAATCGGCGCGGTGCCGTCCAGCAGGGCGAGGCGGCTGGCGGTGCGGGCGATATCCGGCGGCAACAGATCGCCGGTGAGAATTTCCGTCAGCGGCGCCGGTGCGATGAGATCGACGGTGATCTCACGGTCGCAGAGAACATCGACGAGGTTGGCGAAGCGTTGCGCCGCTTCGCGATTCGTGGTCGACAGGGGCGGTATGCCGGACAGGGCCCAGACCGGGAAGCGGTCGGCCAGGTTCAGGTAGTCGATGGTGGAATACGGGGCATCACACAGGTCGGCGAAATCGAACCAGATCGATGTACCGCGCACCGCCCGGGCGGAGACCGTGCGGGTGCCGAGATCCACCTGCCGTCTTTCCTCCGGTCGCGGGGCGGTCAGTCCGGCACCGGCCAGCTGTTCCGTGGTTCCCGGCCACAGGTAGCGGCCGCACCGGAACCCGGAGAGGGACCCGTCCGGCCCGGGGACCTGCCGGTAGTCGCGATCGCCGGTCACGGCGACGATATCCAGAGCGGTTTCCAGCGCGGCGGCCACGGGCTCGACGAGATGGTGGAAGAGCGGGTTCGGCAACAGGCCGGCGGGGGGATAATTCGAGGTGGCGACAAGCGTGATCCGTTGTGCGAAAAGGGAATCCAGTACGCGGGCCAGAATGGTGGCATCACCCGGATCGTGCACATGGAATTCGTCGAAACACACCAGCCGGCAGTCGCCGAGTAGTTCGGCCACCGCGCGGTCACCGGCCGCGCGCTCCCCACGGTGGGCCGCACAGCGGGTGTGGAATTCCCGGAAGAACTCGTGGAAATGCATCCGGCGTTTCCGTGGGGTCGGCGCGGCCGTATAGAAGGTGTCGACGAGCCAGCTCTTACCCCGGCCCACCGGCCCCCACACATAGACCCCACGGGGAGGTGGGGTGAACGGTCTCCGGCGGCGGGACAATTCGGTGCCGAGCCGGGCGAGCCGGAGGGCGGCGGCGCGCTGGGATTCGTGCAGGACGAACCCCGCCTCGCGCGCCGCTGCCTCGAAAACCCCCGGTGCCCACCTGGTCCGCGCCGCCACCCGTATCTCCTCCTGTCTCCGCAGCCAGCCTGGCAGGCGATGGCGGCGGAGCCCAGAGACGAGCGGCACATGTGAAAATCATCGCCGCCGAGGAGAGGCCCCGGTCACGCGGCAGGTCGGAGGTCGAAATCGTGCGGGTCGAGTTTGCGTACCCGGCGCCGGTACCGGGTGACCGTGCCCGGCCAGTTGTTGGTGATCTTCCCGGCGGCGTTGCGGTACCAGCTGGAGCAGAAGTTCCACGGGGTTCGTTCGAGACGTTGCTGCAGCGCGTCGTTGAAGGAACGCTCGGTCTCCGCGCGGACCTCCAGGACGGACCCCGGGCTCTTCGCCAGCAGTTGCGCGGCCTGCCGGATGTAGCGGGCCTGTGTTTCGATCATGTAGATGATCGAGCCGACGCCGAGATTCGTGTTGGGTCCGTACACCAGGAACAGATTCGGAAAGTGGGGCACGGTCATCCCGTAGTAGGCATGGGCTCCCTCGGACCATTCCGCGGCGAGTTCGCGGCCGTCGCGGCCGCGGACACGCATCGGCCACAGGAATTCGGTGCCCTTGAAACCGGTGCCGTAGATGATCACATCGGCTTCGTGCAGGGTGCCGTCGGAGGTCCGCACACCCTGCGGGGTGATCTCGGTGATACCCGCGGTGGTCACCTCGACATTGGGCTGGGTGAGCGCCGGATAGTAGTCGCTGGAGAACAGGGTGCGTTTACAGGCGATCGGATAGTCAGGGGTGAGGGCGGCCCGCAGTTGCGGATCCTCGACATTCTTGCGCAGATTGCGGGCGGCGATCCGGGACACCAGCCGGCTGATGATCGGGAGTTCCACCAGACCCAGTGAGGACACCTCGGCGGTGAGCCACCAGCCGAGGCGTTCCAGCAGCAGCATCCCGGGGATCTTCGCGAACAGTTTGTGCTGGACCGGCGAATAGTCGGTGTCGAATTTCGGCAGTACCCACGCGGCGGTGCGCTGGAACAGGGTGAGGTGACCCACCCGCGGCTGAATTGCCGGAACGTATTGGATGGCGCTCGCGCCGGTGCTGATACAGGCCACTCTTTTCCCGGTGAGATCGACCTCGTGATCCCACAGCGCGGAATGGAAGGAGGGACCGGCGAAACTTTCGACGCCCGGGATGGCCGGGAACTGTGGCCGGGACAGCTGCCCGACCGCGGAGATCAGCACATCGGCGGTGCGGATGGTGCCGTCGGCGGTGTGGACGGTCCAGTGGCCGGCGGTTTCGTCGAATACGGCCTCGGTGACCTCGGCCCCGAACTCGATGTGCTCGAGCAGTCCGTGTCGTTCGGTGACGCCGCGCAGATAGTCGTGGATCGCGGCCTGCCCGGAATAGCGCTGGGGCCAATCGGGTTTCGGCTCGAACGAATAGGAGTACAGCGGTGAGGGAACATCGCAGGCCGCGCCCGGATAGGTGTTCTCTCGCCACACACCGCCGAGGTCGTGGGCTTTCTCCAGGATGACGATATCGTCGAAGCCGTGGCGGCGGAGTTCGATCGCCACTCCGATACCGCCGAACCCGGCGCCGACGATGAGCACCGATAACCGGTGTGCCACGCTCATACACCCTCCCGTTTCGCTGCGGTTCCTTTCACTGTAGGACGGCGACACGGTCGCGTATCGACACTTTCGGCCAAGTAGGCGGGAGCGGGCCCGGACCGGTGAACGGCTCCCGCAGGCTCGCGCCGGCCGGCTTCGCCTGCGGAAATCCGATTGCCGCGGGCTCCGGCCCGTCGATAGGGTGGCGCGGTTTGCCCCTCCGAGAGCCGAAGGAGAACCACGGCCGTGGAATCTCTCACCGAACGCGAGATCAGAGCGTCGTTCGTCAACTGTTCGAAAGGCGACGCCAAACGTCTGTCGGTGCCCACCGACCTTCCGGACCGCCCCTGGGACGATCTCGACTTCCTGGGCTGGTCCGATCCGGGACTACCCGGCCGGGCCTACATCGTGGTGCCCGCGGACGACGGCCCCGCCGGGGTCGCGCTGCGCTACGAAACGGGCGGCCCGCGCCGCTCCCAGATGTGCACCATCTGTTCGACCACCCACACCAACGGCGGAGTCGTCCTGATGACGGCCCGCAAGACCGGGGAAGCCGGGCGGCGCGGCAATACGACCGGAACCTATATGTGTGACGATCTGAGCTGCTCGCTGTACGCCCGCCGGAAGAAGTCACCGACCTTGGGCCGGGCCTATCGGGACGATTTCGATTCCACGGACCGTATCCGGCAGGTCCGGGAGAACATGATCGCATTCCTCGGGCGCGTCCGCGCCTGATCGCCCCCAGCTGTCACCACGTGAGAAAGAGGTAATGGCCGATGTGCCGATACTCGAGACCCCGCCCGCAGGGGATGCGCGGATTCCGTACGCCGACGGAATCCGCCACCTCCGTCATCCTCCCCGGCCGGGACGGTCCGGCTCGCCGGACCGCGCCGGTCGGGGAGGAACGGCGGCCGGCCGCGCGTCCCGGACGGCTCACGCTTCGCGTTCGCCACGATGCTCTGCCAGCAGGGCCACGATCGCGCTGTGCCCGTTCTGGATCGACGCCTCGCCGTGGTCGTCGCGTAGCGTGATCACCTCCGTGCCGTCGCCGGCGGGCGCGCGGTGCACGGTGAAAGCGCGGTCACGCCACCACGGCTCGGCGGCGAGGAAGGCCACCGGATCACGGTCGGCGAGGTCGGCGGCCACGGCCGCGGCGGTGCGGCCCTCCGCGTTCACGCGTGCCGGATCCGCGCCGTGCGCCAGCAGCGACCGTACGATTCCGTACCGGCCGCCCCGGGCGGCCGCGGTCAACGGTGTTCCCGGCGTGTTCGGGTCGGCACCGGCCGCCAGCAGCAGATCCACCGTTTCACGGTGACCATTGCGTGCCGCCCACAGCAGGGCAGTCGTACCGGGGCCGGTCTGTCCGGGATGCCCGGGTTCGGGTAGGTCGGGGTCGGCACCGCCCGCGAGCAGCGCCGCGACGGTCTCCACGTGATTCCAGCAGGCCGCCGCGCACAGCGGCAGCCCCTCGTCGGCGGCCCCACCGGGCAGGTTCGGGTCGGCACCGTGGGCCAGCAGGAGCCGGACCGGTCCGGCGGCGCCGCTCACCGCGGCGCGATACAGCGGGGTCGTCCCGTCCGCGTTCGATTCGTCGGGGTCCGCCCCGGCGGCCAGTAGCTCTTCCATCACGGCCGGATCCGCGGCATCGACGGCTTCCACGAGTTGCGTCACCCGTCCATTACAACGGGCCCGTCAATCGACTCGAGCCCCCGACGGGGTGGCCGTCCGTGGGCGAGCGGGTAGGACCGCGACGGCTTCCCGCCCGCGCTATGCGGGGATGCCGAGTCCCTCGGCGAGCAGCGGCCAGGACTTGTAGAACGCGTCGCGCCAGTAACCCCAGGAGTGCGTGCCGGCCGGCACGTAGTCGAAGGTGGCCGGGATCCGGAGCTGCTCGAGCCGGTCCTGCAGATTATGGGTGCACCAGTTGGTGGCGGCCTCGATGATGCCACCGATCAGGAGCTGATTGGCCAGGCCGTAGGGGCCGGGCAGGGTATGTTCGCCGTCGAGGGTGTCCCACGGGCCGGGTAGCCCGTTTCCGCTCGATACGAACAATCGGGTGCCGCGTAGCGCTTCGGCGTGTACGACCGGGTCGTTGGCCGCCCATGCCGGGTCGCTCTCTTCGCCGTACATATTGCGGACGTCGCCGCCGCCGTAGGTTTCGACCACCAGCTTGGCGAACTGCTGCCCGACCGGGTCCGCCAGCTGGGCGCATCCGCTGTAGCCGGCGACGCTTCGGTAGAAGCCGGGTTCGGCCTCGGCCAGCTGCAGGACCGCGGTGGCGGTCATCGAATTGGCGGCGATGGCGTTGACTCCGTTGGTGCCCAGGGCTTCGTCGACCAGTGGCGGGAGTTCGTAGAGGAAGAACGTGCGCCATTTGTTGCGTCCGAGTACGGGATCGTCGTGCTTCCAGTCGGTGTAATAGGCGAACGCGCCGCCGATGGGCATGACCACGTTGACATCCTTGGTGGCCAGGAAATCGCCCACATCGGTATTGGCCCACCAGGTTGCCGTATCGGTGCCGCCGCCCGCTCCGTTGAGGAGGTAGAGCACCGGCCGGGGCTGCGACGCGTCGGCGGGGCGCTGCACCCGGACCGTGATGTTCTCGTCCATGGCCACGGAGTGGACCAGCATGGTCAGGCTGCGCTCGTCGACCCGGCTGGAGACAATCCTCGAGCCGTTCGGGGCCACCGGATCGGCGAGCAGTTTCTCGGACGCGATGATCGGGTCACCGGTTTCGGCCGAGCCGTGCCCCGCACCGAATGTCGCGACGGCCGCGGCGAATACCGCAGTGGTAACAGCGGCCGACAGCGCGCGCCTCGGTCGTTGGCGTCTCACGTGGAACTCCCGGATCTCGACTTGTTTGTGGAGGGCGGCCGGCGGATCGCGGCATCCCGATCCGGCGGTTGATCGCTCAACCTTAACCAGCCGTGGATAGCGCCGTCCCGCTCGTTGCGCTGTTCCTCTGCCGTCCGGCCCCGTCGCGGCGGCTCGTTCCGGCCCGTGGGCTCACTCGTGAGCGGTTAGCCTGGAGGAATGTCCCGCTTCGGCTGTACTCGGCGACAACGCGGCGGTACCGCGGATATCGGAGGCAGTGGGTGACGACCGCCGGCGTGGATTCGCTGCCCGTGGAGGTGCGGCCGTATCTGACGGAGCTGGTTCGCCGGATCCGGATCGCCTACGGTCCGCACCTGATCGGTGTTCTCGCCGTGGGTTCGCTCGCACTGGCCGACTACCGGCACGGGCGCAGCGATATCGACGTCATGGTGGTCGTGGACCCGGCCGCGGCCGCGCGGACGCACCGGGAGCTGGCCGCGGTGCTCGATCACACCGAATTGCCCTGTCCTGCCGCGGGGTTGGAGCTCGTCGTCTACGACGCGGATTTCGCCGCTTCCGGTTCGTCCGGGGCGGGGTATCTGCTCAACCTGAACACCGGACCGCTGCTGCCCGCCGTGGCGGACTTCGATCCGCGTGATTCGCCGGGGTTCTGGTACGTCATCGATCGCGCGATCGCCCATCAGAGCGGAGTGTCACTGGCCGGGCCGCCGGTACGTGCCGTACTCGCGCCGCCGTCGCGTACCGGGACACTCGCCGCGGTATCCGCCTCGGTCCGCGAGCACGCCACCGGGGCCGGGCATCTCCCGGACAACCGGGTGCTCAACGGGTGCCGGGCCGTGCTGTTCAGCAGTACCGGCCGGTGGATGCCGAAACGGGAGGCGGGCCGGGTGGTCGCGGAATCCGCACCGGAGTTCGCCGTGCTCGTCGAGCAGGCGATACGCAGTTTCGCCGGTCCGCGCTCGGCGGCTCTTGCGCTTCCCGCCGATGAGGTCGCTGTTTTCTTGGAGTGGGTGTGCCGCACCGTCACCGAGGCCGCTTCGGGGGGCGGGGCGTGAACGCCGGTGCGGCGCCTGCGATGTAGTGCGCGAACTGCGGGTTCCGGCAGCCGGCCGTAGCAGGGGTGGCACGGGCCGCCCGCCGTCGGCGCGGGAGGCCGAGCGGCCGCGGAAGTCAAAATATGCCTTGACAGGAATATTCCTTAATAGGAATACTTCGAGTGTGGCACGCGATGTATTCGAGGTTCTCGCCGATCCCACTCGGCGACGGATTCTCGATCTCCTGCGGGACGGTGAGCGAACCGTCGGTGATCTGGTGGCCGCGCTCGATACCGCGCAGCCCAATGTGTCGAAACATTTGAAGATGCTCGACGCGGCGGAACTGGTGCGGGTGCGGGTGGACGGCCCGCGCCGGCACTACGGCCTGGCGCCGGCCCGGCTCCGGGAGATCGACGCATGGCTGGCCCCGTTCCGCGAGATATGGGCGGACCGGCTCGACGCATTCGAACGCTATCTCGACACTATGCCCGACGAACCCGAGGAGTGATATGACGGAAATGACCGAGCGTCTCGGCGAGGTCCTGCACGACGGCGAACGGGTGGGTACCCGCTACGAACGCGCCCTGGCGCACCCGCCCGCCACAGTGTGGCGGGCGCTCACCGAATCCGAACATCTACGGCACTGGTTTCCGGCGGATATCCTCGGTGAGCGCCGGGCCGGGGCCGAGGTCCGGCTCCGGTTCTGGCCGGAATCGATCGAACAGGCCGGGGCGGAGCTCGCGGAAGTGGGTATCGATCCCGATGATGCGGTGCTGCCGGGCCGGATACTGACCTGGGAGCCGCCGCGGGTATTCGAATTCCTCTGGGACGACGAACAGTTGCGTTTCGAATTGCTGCCCGACGGGCCGGGCACCCGGCTGCTGTGCACCGTCTGGTTCGGTATGCCCGGCCCTCGTGGTTTTCCGGGGACCGCCGCCGGATACCACGTATGCCTCGACGCCCTGGCGGATTCGCTGGACTCCGGCTCCGGCGGAATTCCGGAACCCGAGGCGATCGCCGCACTCGAACGCCGGTACGCCGATTTCCTCGACGCGAAATCCGGTTGAACGGAATTCGTTCCGGCTGTGCGAGAGAGCGGCCCACGCCGCAGGTGGCCGCCGGATGGCGATCGGACACCGGTTCGAGTGAACTGGTGTCCCGGTCCGCATCCTCGCGTTCAGCGCCATCTACGCCCGGAGGGCCTCGGCGAGCTCGTCGTGGAGATCGGCCGTTCGCTCGAGAAGGTCACCGAGCAGTCGACGTTCTCCAGCCACGACCGCGAACTGCGCCTTGCCCAGAGCGCGCGCCTGCTCGTCCAGCAGCCCGGAGATGGTGGGGTCACTCAGCTCTTGGGCGGCGTCGAGCCGTCGCCGGGCTCCGACTCTGAGCGAGAAATCGCCGAGGATCGTCGCGGTCTCGCGGTCGAGGCCTGCACGTGCCCGCTGTGCGAGATCGCGCAGAGCCACGCTGTTCTCGAGGTCTCGAGCCCACGCGGCAGCCAGTGGGAGCAGGTCGTGAACCACCTCGGCGGCGGAGCGATCAGCCACTTTGTCGAAACCCGTCCGTAGCGGGAAGCGGCCGAGGCAGTACTCGATCGGGCCGGCCCAAGCAGCGAGGAAAGCTTCTCGGGGCAGCCAGGCGTACGGGAACCCCTGCGGATCATGCATCAGGACCCCATCCGCATCCGCGGCGAGCACGGTGACGAAGTGATCCGCGCCGAACGGGCGGTCGGATCCGGGCTGATGCAGAAGCAAGCCCATCTCCAACGGTCCTACGAACACCGGCGATGTCGCGGTCAGTCGCATCAACTCCGCATAGGCGGACACATCGTTGTCGAAGACGAGTCGCTCGCTCTCCCAGCCCAGCAGGGCCAGCGCCTGGTCGACGCCACGATCAGGATCCCAGCCGGCGGGATCGAAGTAGGGGACACCGCCGATGATCTGGAAGCCGAACGCCGAGCCGGTGAGCACTTCGAGGAACGATGGAGACCACGCGCCTCCCATCGCGGTGCTCAACGCACTCGAATAGCAGTACGGCCCGGACTCGATGTAAGCGCTCACCTCCACAGGCTGGCAGTTTTCCCGCCTTTTCTCACCTTTCTCACCACCACCATCGGCGAGCGGGCGCGTGTGACGGCCGACATACGCGCTGCGTACGACCGAAACGTGGGCTCCGGAATCGGAGAGCCCGCGCACATCCCTCAAAATGCGATCGTCGGGCAGTGATCCACGAGCCCCTCGCCGGGCTGCGAGGTCGCGACAGCGAGGCACCAGCGTCGTCGGAGCCCCCAACAGCCCAGCAGCCGGAACGCTCCGCCGCTCATTTCTGCCATACATAACAGGCTGCCACCGATCAGCTTCCGGCATTCAGCGGACGAGGACAGCGGCCAGCCCTATGTGATTCGCAGCGTTGAGTGCACCATCGTCTCGAAACCTGGTTACGAGACGGATCAGAGTTCGGAGCTCCGCGGCCCCGTCGCTGAGCCGTATCGGAGGAATCGTCGCCTGAGCTATGGGCCGTGCCGTCGGGTTTGCATGACAAACCTATTTTGGCAATGTCTCGCCACCCTCCGGTTTCCGGTGACAGATGCGGAAAACCACCCATCGGCGCCGCGGGCCGGGGTCCGGATCTCGGGGTCGGTCCAGGTGATCGCCCCGATGTGTCCGCAGCGCTTGCGGTTCTATGTTCTCGTGTGTGACCGCTACTTCCCTGCTGCGCCGGGTCGGCGCGCTCGTGATCGCCCTGGTGCTGGCCGGTGTACCTGCCGCCGCGTCCGCGGAGCCGGTTCGTTTCGGCCTGCCCGCACCGACCGGACCGTATCCGGTCGGTAGCGCCGAACTGCATCTGATCGACCCGAGCCGGAACGATCCGTGGGTACCCGAGAGTGCACGGGAGTTGATGATCACCGTGCGCTATCCGGCGCGACCGAACACCGCGCCGAAAGCCCCGTACATGACCGCCGGGGTCGCCGCGGCCGTAGCCGCCGGCGATGCGGGCAAACTCGGCGTCGAGCCGAACCTGCTCGACTACAGCTTCCCCACCCATTCCGGCCTGGGCCCACCCGTGGCCGAGGGGAGCTGGCCGGTCCTGCTGTACTCGCCGGGGGCGACCCTGTCGCGTTCCCATGGCACTACACAGATGGAACAGTTGGCCAGCGACGGCTATATCGTCGTGGCGATCGACCACACCCACGAAGCCGAAGCCGTCGAATTCCCCGGCGGCCGCGTCGCGCGCAAAGCCCTGCCGGCACCGACCATCGATGTCTCCAAACGCCTGATCGCCACCCGTATCGCGGACACCCGGTTCGTCCTGGACCAGCTGGAACGGCTGGCGGCCGGCGCGCACCGCGACGCCGACGGACGGGCCCTACCGGCCGGGCTGAACACAGCGCTCGATCTCTCCAGGGTCGGCATGTTCGGTCACTCCGGTGGCGGATTCACCACCGCCGAGACCATGGTCGTCGACCAGCGCATCAGCGCGGGCGCCGACCTCGACGGCAGCATGGCCTACTCCCAATCCGCCCGCGACTTCGGCCGAGCCGCCGACGAAGGCCTGGACCGGCCGTTCCTGCTGATGAGCGCCGGCGACCACAGTCTCGACACCGACGCTTCCTGGCAACAATTCCGCCACCACCACCGCGGCCTGCTCTGCCGAGTCCACCTGGCCGACGGCGAACACTTCAGCTACACCGACCACCAAATGTTGCTCCCCCAACTGGGCGGCGCCGCAGCAGCGTTCGTCGGCGCCGTCGATCCTGCCTACAGCCTCACCGTTCAACACCACACACTCAGCACCTTCTTCGGCACCCATCTACCCCACACCCGCGACGAGAACCGAACAGCAGCACCCGGCTGCCCGTGACCCCGGACGAGGGACGCCGCCTACAGAAGCTCACCGAGACCAGTAAGCAGCCGATCCGGACTCGTCGCGCGATCGTGGTGATGGCCTCGGCGCAGCATCGGCCGGTCCCGGCGATATGGCGATTGATGCAGGCCTCGGAAGCGTATGTGCGGCAGGTGACCCACGATTTCAACGAACGGGGGTTCGACGCATCGGAGCCAAAATGGAGCGGGGCAGGCCGAGCAAGGTGGATCCAGCAACCTCGGCGACGCCTTCGTGGCCGATACCGAACGGCCCCCGGAACGGAACCTCTCCGCAAATACCGGCGACGACGGGATCGATGAGCCCCGCGCGGATGCCGAGCTGCATGGCACGCGAGACGTGACGGTGGATGGGCAGGGTGTCGCCGTCGCAGCGGCCGGCCACGAACGGGCGCATGATCGCGTCCCGTGGTTCGGCCAGGGCCGGATCCGGGCGTTCGCGCCATTCGAGGTGGTGGGCGCGGATCAGTTGTAGTTCCCGCATCAGCCGCGCTGTCCCGCCGCCATGGCCTTCAGTTCGGCGAAACGCACGCTATCGCCGGCGGCACCTCAGGTGCCCTCGGGCTCCGGGCCATGCTATGCATGAGTCATGCATGATATTAGGACGGTGAATCTGCTCGGCGCGACAGCCTTGGCGGTCACCGACGTGATGCTCGGGCGAGTGGCCGAGGACACCGGCATCGGAACCAGTGCCGCTGCGGCCTTGGTTGTCCTGGCGGGATCGCCCGGGCTCAGTGGCACGGAGTTGGGTCGCCGGATCGGGTCGAGTCAGTCGGCGGCAGCGCGCATGATCGATACCCTGCTACGCCGGGGGCTCGTGGAACGTCGCACCGGGCAGGGCCGTGAAATCGCCATCCGCCTCACCGAACTCGGACAACGCGCTGCGGCGGATATCCTGGTCGCCCGCGGCGGCGGGTTGAGTCATGTTCTCGACCCACTCGACACTTCCGAACGGCAGACTCTGGCATTACTGCTGGACAAGCTGCTGACCGGTCTGTATGCCGATATCGGCAGCGCCGATCTGCTGTGCCGGCTCTGCGATCGGCGATCGTGCACGACCGGTGCACCGTGCCCGGTGGGCCGGGCCGAACGGGACCGGGCCGGATGACGGCGGGCGCGGCGCTGGCCCTTGCCTCCGCGGCCGCCTACGGTGTCTCCGATTTCGCCGGCGGGCTGCTCGCGCGACGAATCGATCTCCGTGTGGTCGCCGTCCTCGGCCAGCTCGGCGGACTGGCCGTGGCCCTGGCCGCGGCACCGCTGTTCTCCGGCCGGTGGGATGGCGACAGTATGCTCTGGGGCGTGCTCTCGGGCCTGGGCACCGGCATGGGCATGCTGTTCCTTTTCCGTGGCCTCAGCCGGGGCGCCATGAGCATCGTCGTACCGGTCAGCGCCGTCACCGGTGTGGCGTTACCGGTCCTGGCCGGGGTGCTGTGGCTCGGCGAACGCCCGGCGGCGCTGTCCTGGGCCGGGGTGGCCGTGGCGATTCCAGCTCTGTGGCTGGTCTCCCACGGTGGCGGTGACGCCGACGGCCCGTCGGCGGGTACCGGTGACGCGCTGGTTGCGGGGGTCGGCATCGCGGTGCAGTATCTTGCGCTGGCGCAGAGCGATCCGGTCGCGGGGCTATGGCCGGTGGTCGCTGGACGCCTGGCGGCGATTCTGGCCCTGCTGCCGCTGCTGAGCGGTACCCGCGAGCGGCCACGCTCCGGCATCCTGGCGTGGTCGCTGGCGACCGGCGCCGCTGCAGCGATAGCCCTGATCTGCTACCTACTTGCCGGCCGAGAACAACTGGTGGTGATCGCGGTGGTGCTGTCCTCGCTGTATCCGATCATCCCGGTCGTCCTCGGACTGGTGGTGCTGGGTGAGAAGCTCACCCGGGTGAGAACTGCCGGGCTGATCATCGCGATGCTCGCGGTAGCACTGCTCGTGCTCGGCTGAAGCCCGCGCTCACGCGCAAGGCCGGTGAGGCCACACAGCAGGCCGCCCGCTGACCAACTCACACCCCGCCCGCGGCAGCGCGGTGCTCATGCGCTGCCCCGGTGCGGGGTGGCCGGTCGCTCCCCACCGGTCCCGGTCAGCCCGCGGTGTGCTCGAGCGGGTCGGTGACCCGGGGTGTGGTCGTCGGGGTGGCGCTCGAGGTACCGGGAACAGTTGCCGTAGCGGTGGGGGAGACCGGCGGGGTCGTCGTCTCCGGCGCCGTGGTGCTCACCGGTCCCGGCTCCGCGGCAGGAGCCGTGACCTCCGGTGCCGTCGTCGCAGGGGCCGTGGTGGACGGTGCCGTGGTCGTTTCCGGGGCGCTCGGGGCGGCCGAGGTCGTGGAATGCTCCGGTGCCGTGGTGGTGGTCGTCGGGGCGGTGTCGCTCGTCGTGGGCGCTGTCGTCGTCGAAGTCGCGGCCCCGGTTGTCGGCTCCGCGGTCTCGGTTGCCGGCTCCGCGGTCCCGGTTGCCGGCTCCGCCGAGGTGGCGGCCGCCGCGCGGTAGGCCTCGTCGAGATCTTCCGCGGTCGGTGTCGCGGTGGTGTCCAGCGGTTCGCCCGCCTGCGCCTGTTTCGCGAGATGAGTGAGCCAGGCCGCGGCGTACTCGGCCGAAGTCAGCGGTTTGCCGTTCGCCGGATCGGCATCACGCCAGTAGTCGAAATGATGACCGGAGGCATTCGGGCCGAGGGTGAGGTTGTACGGGTCGGACAGGATCACCGGAATGGTGTTCTGGTTCGTGACGATCAACCCCACGACCTCGTTCAGCACCTTCTGCGGCAGGTAGGCCAGCGGCGATATCTCGTCGGTCGAGATGGCGTCCGCGGGCGCCGGGGCCGGAGTGTTCGAGCCCGGCACGTACGCCGGATCCGATACCCGCAGCAGCACCTCGAGGAATGTTTCGTCCCTGGCCATCCAGTTCGGCTGCGACTCGATATCGGCCAGCGCCAGCAGTGTGACCCGGCTCAGCGCGACCGCGACATCCTGTCCGGTCGCGGGAGTGAGCCCCTCACGCTCGAGGGCGTCCACGTTCACCTGCCGCGCCACATTGACCACCAGCTGCAACAGGGCGATATTGTCCGGGGCCGCGCAAGTGAGATCGCCGTCGGAGCAGAACGAGGCGATCTTGCCGTCCAACGCCCCGAAATCGCCGCTGGTCCCCGGCAGCGCACCCTGACCCGGCACCGGAGCGCCACCGTTCTGGTACAGCTGATCGAACCCGTCCGGGTTGCCGTTCGGGTTCTCCGCCCCGGGGAAGGGCCCGTCACCCGCGGAACGCCCGGCATCCGCCAGGATGACCACACCGGTGACCTTGCCCGGGTCGACGATCGCGTAGCCGCCGTCCTGCTGTTCCTGATGCCCGATCTCCATGGCGACCCGGCGCACCACATCGGCGCCCTCGCTGTAGCCGACGATCGCGAACCGGGTATCGGGGCAGGCCTGCGTGATCTCCCGCATCACCTGCTGGGTGTTGGCGACACCACTGGTCACGGCGTCCTCGTAGGTGGCCATATTCGCCGGGTAGGCGATGTACACGGCGGCGTAGGAGCCCGGGTCCACATCATCGGCCGGGGCATTGACCACCGGGTCGACCCACTCGCTGCTGTGATCCCCGGACAGGGCCGCCGGTAACGGTTTCCCATCGGCGCCGACCAGCAGTTTCGTGGTGTCCTCGGCCGGGGTGTCCCCCCGCCCGGCCACCGAGATGGTGACCATATCGTGGCATTCGGTGACCGAGACCTTCAGCCGCGTGTCCACCGGTTGCGATGCGGTCGTCATCGACAGCGACGCCGCCACCACGGCCACCACGCCCAGCGTCGCCGGGGCGGCGACGGCCGAGGCGACGCGGTGCTGCGCGAGATAACCGCGACACCGCACGAACCAGCTACTACGGAAGACCATGTCCCGTGCTCCATTCCACAAGTGACAAAATGGACGGACAGGCCCCCCGACGGGCCATGACGTCACCGGAGACGTCGCGGGGCGGGGGCGTGGCGTTACGCGATCACTGCGGGTCCAGTGCTCCGCCGTGGTACTCCACACTGGGACTCCACAGGAAGAAACTGTCGATCCCCGCTCCGTAGGTGGCCTCGATCTGGGCTCTGACCTGGGCATCGCCGTAGGAGACACCCAGGCTGAAATCCTGCAGCCAGGGAATCACCCCGGCTCCCGTGCCCTCCGTCACGGTCAGGAAGTCCCGGAGGGCGGCGGCGACGATATCGAACGGCTGGGAGTTCGGATCCGCGACACCGTACTCGCCGGTGTTCCAGTGCGAGGGGTAGATCATCGGCGCCACGAAATCCACCTGACGGGCGATGAGCCCGATGTCCTGAGCGATCTGATCGGGCCGGGTGGCGGCGATACCGTAGACGGCCGCGCTCTGATGGGCGCCGGCGGCGTGCACCGGTTCCCGGCTCTGCCGCAGGAAATCGGCGACCGCCGTGGTGGCCGCTCCGGTGAGTCCGGGGAACCGCATACTGCTCAGGCTGCCGTCGGGACGCCGGACATAGTCGTACATGACCCCGTCGAAGCCCAGTTCCGCGGCCTCGACCGCGAGCGCGATATTGTAGGCGCGCACCTCGGGGTGGGCGAAATTGGTGAAGGCGATGGCGCCGTAGTGACTGGAATACGGTTGCCCGGAGGGATTCTGTACCACCCAGTCGAGGCGGCCGTTGTGCCAGGCCCAGGCCGCCAGCGTGGGATCGCGGAACGCCACGATCCGGCCCACCACCTGCACACCCATCTCGTGCAACTGCCGCAGCGCGGCGCGCGCGTCGTAGATCGGGGTGGCCGCGCCGGTGGAGCGGGCCAGCGGAACCCGCGAATCGTAGCCGACGACGCCGTCCTCGTCCTTGATGTCCAGCTGTACGGTGTCGATCCGGCGCTCGCGGGCGAGATCCAGCACCGATTCGCGCAATCCCTCGTGCGACCAGGCATGCGCGGTGACGTGTACGGCGCGCATCCGGGGCAGATCGATCCCCGTGGGGAGCTTGCGGGTGGTCTCGTTCCCGGCGGCGTCGATCGCGACCACCTCGGCTCCGGACGGATACCGCGGTAGGACGGCTTCGAAAGCGCCGCCGGGGCCGGGGAGCACCGCATGCGTACCGATGGTGACCCGCTCGGCGCCGGGCGCCCGGCCCCGCACGGTGACCGGATCGCGATAGGACCGGACGGTCTCGGTCCGGGGCAGCTCCAGTTCCGGGGCCGCGGTGTCCACCGTGAACGTCGCCGTGGCACCCGGGCCGTCGCGCAACCATCCGGCCGGCCCGCCGGGCGGAATCTCGGCGGTGAAGGTGTGCTCGCCGTCGGCGAGCCCGTCCGGGCGGTACACCACCGTGTTGCCGTCGATCCGGCCCCGCACCGGTGATCCGTCCAGGGTGAGCCGCAGGCGGTGCGGATCGTGACCGGTGGCGTCCACCCGTAGTTCCAGATCGTTCAGCGCCGCCGCGCCGACGGGGCCCGGCGGCAGACCCGCCAACGGGAGGGCCGATGCCGGGGAACGTCCGGCGCCGAGACCGGCCGATACCAGCAGAACCGCTACGAGAACACCGAAAACCATGGCCACCGACCGTTTCCG
Source organism: Nocardia sp. X0981 (assembly GCF_977089955.1). Lineage (NCBI taxonomy): Bacteria > Bacillati > Actinomycetota > Actinomycetes > Mycobacteriales > Nocardiaceae > Nocardia > Nocardia sp. X0981. The sequence goes on from NZ_OZ372435.1 coordinate 3,936,033, forward strand.
ATCGGCGGGCCGCAACCGCACGAGCACAACACACCAACTTCCACGAGCACCGTCCCGGTCACTATTGCCAGCCTGTGTCCGCGCGAACCCATTTCGCGGAGACGAACCGTAAATCGTTGTCCGCACGTAATATCCGGGCGATGGTGCGGTACGCGGAATCTGCTGTGCGGCTGGTGGTGGCGCTACTGGTGGCCGGGTCGGCCGTGGCCTGCGGGCATCCGCGCGAACCCGCCGCGACACCTCCCGCGCCGGCTCCGGCGGCGGCTCCGGAAAGTGCTCCGGCACCGCCGGACCCGGCCGCTGTCGGCGCCGACGAACTCGGCCGGGTCCCGATCCTCATGTACCACCAGTTGTCCGAATCACCGGCGGGTGAATACGACCAGACACCCGCGGAATTCCGCGCGGAACTGGAACGGTTGTACCGCGAGGGCTACCGCCCGGTCACCGTCGCCCAGTACATCGCGGGCACGGTGGATATCCCGGCGGGTACGCATCCGGTGGTGCTCACCTTCGACGATTCCACCGGCAGCCAATTGCGGTTCACCGCGGACGGACGGCCCGCCGCGGACTGCGCGGTGGGCATTCTGGAGGATTTCGCGGCCGAACATCCGGATTTCCCGGCTCGGGCGACGTTCTACGTCACCAACGATCCGTTCGGTGGTGATCCGCACGCGCTGCGGTGGCTGGCCGAACACGGCTACGAGATCGGCGCGCACACCGCGAACCATCCCGATCTGTCGGGGCTGGACGCCGCGGGGGTGCAGCGGGAGTTCGCCGACAATGTGCGGGCGATCAGCGTCGCCGCTCCGGGAACGGTGGTCCGCACGATGGCGCTCCCGCTGGGGGTCGCGCCGGCTGATCCGGCTCTCGCCGTCGCCGGTTCGTGGGGTGGTACGGATTACCGCTTCGATGCGGTCATGCTGGTGGGGGCAGATCCGGCACCGTCGCCCTTCACGGCGGTCGATCCCGCGGCGGTACCGCGGATCAGGTCCGGGCCCGGCGCGGTGCCGTTCGATTCGGCGTACTGGCTGGACGTGCTCGCCGCCGACCCCGGCCTGCGCTACACCTCCGACGGCGACCCGGACCGGATCTCGTTCCCGCGCGGCTCCGCCGGCCGGCTCGCCGCGCGCTGGACGGACCGGGCGAATCCGTACTGATCGGGGCGCCCGGCCGCCGTGCTCAGTCCGGCAGCCGGCGCAGCTCCAGCACGGTGAGGCCCAGATTGTCGATGCGGGCCAGGACACCACGGATACCGGTGGAATCCGGCACCGGGCCCGACAGCACCGTGGTGCCGCTGTCCCGGTCGCCGGCGAGTTCGGGAAAGGCGGCGAGCGCGCGTTCGGAGAGTTCGCCGTCGATGGTGAACTGATATCGCATCGCCGTCTCCTGCTTCGTCCCGGACCGGTGGTGACGGTCGGCCGTCGTATCGGACCGAGTGTGCCGCACCGCGCTGCCCGTCTACATCGTCCGTGCCGGGTGAAAGCCGTGGCTCAGAGCAGCCCGGTGCGGCGGGCTTCCTGCAGGGTCTCCATGCGGGAACCGGTACCGAGTTTGGCGTAGATTCCCCGCAGATGCGTTTTCACCGTATTGATGGAGATTCCGAGATCATCGGCGATGTGCTGGGTGGTCCGGCCCGAGGGCAACTGGCGCAGAATCGTCAACTCGGTGGCGGTGAGGGCGGGATGATCGGCTCGCCGGCGGGCCCGGTGCCCGGAGCGGACGCTGTCGGCGAAGGCACTGCGATGGCCGAAACAGCCGGCGTAGTAGTCGAGCAGCTCGATGACGCCGGGAACATCGAAGAAGGGGCGGGCGATCCGGTGGGTGGCCGCGATGCACAGGCCGTTGTCCACCGCCTCGCGGGCCTTCGCCTCGTTGCCCAGCTGATGGTGGGCGCGCGCGGAGAGCAACCAGGCGGTGAGCCGCGCGACGGGATGCACCCCGGGCGAACCCGCCAGCAGCGGCTCCACCTGGGTGATCACCGCGTGATGGTTACCGCCGGCCGCGATGAGCGCGGCTCCGGCCAGGATCACCTCCGGGGTGCGGCCCAGCACCGTGCGGCCACGTTCGAGTACTCCTTGCGCGGTGGCGGTTTCGCCCGCGTCCAGCAGGGCCCACACCGCCGCACCGAGCAGGCCACCACTCAACGCCGGTGGCGGATCGAGATCGAGCAGCCGGCCGATACTGCGGCGCAACCGGTCGGCGGCGGCGCCGCGGTCGGCGCAGTGATGACAGTCGAGCAGGCTGCCCACCACATGCGGTAACTGCCCGGCGACCGGTCCGGGCGTTCCGTCGTGCCGGATGTGCTCGGCGCACAGGACCCGGATCTGGCCCGGCTGGGGATCGGTGCCCTGGAGGTAGGCGCCATAGGCCTCCAGCGCCGTGGCGTGCACGGTTTCCGGGAGGTCCAGCAGATCGTGGTCGCGGGCGATGGCGGCGGCCCGTTCGGCCCGCTGGCGCATGGTGGTGATCGAACCGGCCAGCCCCGCGGTGACGGCGAGCCTGGTCACGGCGATCAGACGCAGCCGTGGGTGGCAGCGGGACCGGGTACGGGTCAGCGCGATACGTAAACGCTGTTCGCCTCGGGCGAGATCCCCGCCCAGGGCCAGCGCGGTCCCGGTGGTGACGGCGAGGTAACCGTCCAGGTCCGGTCGGTCGGCGGGCGGCATCCGTTCCGGGAACACCGGCGCGGACGCGGCACTACCGGTTGCCACCGCCAGTTCGGCGTCGACTGCGGCGGTGAGCGCCTCGAGCCGGTAGGGGCCCGCGATGGAGAGCGGGTCGTCGTCGGCGAGCAGCCGTGCGGAATCGCGGTACGCCTGGGCCGTCGTACGATCACCGCGCAGCAGGGCGTCGGTGGCCTGCAGCAGCCGCAGGAAAGGGTCGGCCAGGGTGGCCGGGGCGGCCGTGGCGAGCCCGTCGAACAGTGTTTCGCCGTGCCCGGCGAAGATCAGCGCCAGTCCGTGATCGGCGAGGAAATCCGCGAGTGGGCGGTGATCGCCGACGGTGAGCAGATGCGGGAGGGCGGAGGAGAGCTCACCCGCCGACACCAGTTGCCGGGCGGTGCGCAACCGCAGATCCGAGCACAGAGCCGGGCCGAGCCGGTTGGCCTCGGCCAGGAAATACGCCCGCAGCATCGGGTGATAGCTGTACCGCACCTTGCCGCCGCGGGGCAGCGTGGTCATCGGGAAATTGATCCGATCGAGTTCGTAGAGATGATGTGCCGCACCACCACCGACCAGCTCGTCGGCGAGTTCTTCGGTGAACTCCTCCGGGATGCTGGTACAGGTCAGGAACCGGCGCAGGGCGGGGGAGAGAACGTCGATGAGTTCACCTACGAGTAGGTCGGCGAACGCGTGTGGCGGCCGGGCGAGCGCGGTGAGGGCATCGGAGTGGTTCTCGGTATGGGTGGCGAGGTAGATGGCCGCGATCCGGACCAGCGCGGCCCACCCCTGGGTGAGCGCCATCAGGGTCGCCAGCGCCTGCTGATCGAGTGTGCATTCGTGGCCTGCGCACAGCCGGGCGGCTTCCTCCGGAGTCAGGGCGAGATCCCGGGCACCCCACCGGGTCAGCCGGGAGTGCAGTTCCAGCCGATGCCACCGGATCGGGGGGTCGAAGCGGGCACACAGCACGGTGGTCACCGTCGGTGGGGCGTGCTGCAGAAAATATTCGAGCCCGGCCAGCGCGAGCGGGTCGGTGACGAGATGCGCGTCGTCGATGATCACGACGGTCGGTTCGGTTTCCTCGGCCAGCGCCGCGACCACCGCGTCCGCCTCCCCGACACCGGCCGCGGGTTGCCCCGCTCCGGCGCCGGAGAGTTGCAGGCGGGCGCGCAGTTCCGCCCACAGCGAGGTCTGCTCGCGCACCGTCACCCATGCCGTCCGGGCACCCGGATGCGAGCGGGGTAGCTGCGCGGACACCCATTCGGCGACGGCGACGGTTTTGCCGATCCCCACCGCTCCGCAGACCAGCAGCACCCCACCGTTACCACCGGCGACGACGGTATCCAGTACCGCGTGTAATCGGGGGCGCGACACCGGTTCGAAAGGAAACATCGGGATGGATGATCGCGTTCGGGCCCGGGGTAGCGGCCGGCCTGCCGGAGCAAGTGTTGGTGAAGTGGTCACGGTGCCTCCCGAAGAGGGTTTCCGAAAAAGCACGAGCACGCACTCGGCCGCAGCCTACCCGAGCCGGGGGCGCCCCCAGCCGGTCCTGAACCAACCTGTTACCTGGGCGTATCCGCTGATTTCATCCGCCTCGGGTGAGCCGGGGAGCGGGCCCAGGCCGGGCGGGACGCCGTACCAGATGTACCCGGGCCGGGTTCACCCTCGAGGGGTGAGGCGCGGCCACCGCGCGAGCGCGAGAGTCATCACACCTGCGCTCGGAAGGAGTGGAGATGTCAACGACACCGCATCACGGGGCGACGACCTCGGGCGGGACCCCGATCAAGCAGGGCCTGGCCGCCGGTACCTCGATCGGCGCGGCGGTTCTGCTGCTCACCGTCGGAGTGCTCTCGTTGCTGCAGGGTATTTCCGCGGTCGCCGACGATGAACTGTTCGTCGTCGGTGTCGACTACATCTACGAGTTCGACATCAGCGCCTGGGGCTGGATCCATATCGTGCTCGGCGCGGTGCTGATCATCAGCGCGCTGGGATTGCTGACGGGCACCACCTGGGGGCGGGTGCTGGCGGTCTGTATCGCGGCGCTGTCCATTCTGGCGAATTTTCTGTGGCTTCCGTACTACCCGTGGTGGTCGACGCTGGTCATCGCGCTCAACGTGGTGGTGATCTGGGCGGTCACCACCTGGCGGCCCCAGACCTGACCTCTCACTCGGCACGGGTATCGGCACAGCGCCGGTACCCGTGCCGGCCAGCGGCCGGACCCGCGCGACGGGACGTCGGCGCCGCGGGTGAGCGAGCCCGCCCTCAGCGGCCGGCCATACCGAACAGCCGGGCCGGTTGCCGGGGCTGCTGCGGATCAGCGGCGGCGGGTTCGGGAACCGGCCCGGCGTCCGAGCAGCGCTCCGGTGAGCAATCCCGCCGCGAACATGATCAGCAGAATCAGCCACATCGGTGACCGCACCGTGATCAGCAGGAAGTTGATGCCCACCTCATCCCGGTTCTGGACGATGAACACCACCGCGAGCACGGTCAGTACGAGGGCGAGCCACTGGTTGAGGCTGACGCGGCTGCGCAGCGGCGGTTTCGGTGCGTTCGGTGCGTCGTGGGTCATGGGGTCCTCCGGACACCAGCAGGGGCGGTAGCCAGTATGCGCCGCCGGCACCGCACCGGCCCTCACCCGTCGCGGGGGAAACGGGATCCACGAAGGGCGGGCGCCCACCCGACGGCCGGGTTCACCCGCGCCGGATGACGCCGCTACCGGGCTCACGGTGGTTGTCTGTGGGACACCGATAGCGCCCGCAGACCGCGAATCCGACCGGGGTCGGGCCGACGTGTGGAGAGGTGAGCAGTATGCCGCTGGACTTCGGCGACACCACCGATTTCGGCAACGCGACGCGCGGCTTCGTCGCGGCACCCGATTCGCCCGTGGTGCGGGCCGCCGACGGGAGGACGGTCTGGGACGGCGGCGCCTACCGGTTCCTGGACGGCGACTGTCCGCCCACCGCGCACCCGAGCCTCTGGCGGCAGGGACAGCTCTGTAACGAGCAGGGGCTGTTCGAGGTCACCGACGGTATCTACCAGGTGCGCAATCTGGATATATCGAATATGACCCTGGTCGAGGGCCGCGACGGTGTCGTGGTGATCGACCCGCTGCTCTGCGTGGAGACCGCGGCCGCCGCACTGGCCCTCTACCGGCGCCATCGCGGAGACCGGCCGGTCACCGGGATGATCTACTCCCATTCGCACGCCGACCATTTCGGCGGTTCCCGCGGTGTGCTGCCGGACGGGCGGCCGTCCGTGCCGATCCTGGCGCCCGCCGGCTTTCTCGAACACGCGGTGAGCGAGAACGTCTATGCCGGAAATGCCATGACCCGGCGGGCGGACTATATGTACGGGGCGCTGCTGCCGAAAGACCCGGCCGGCCAGATCGGTACCGGACTCGGGACGACCACCTCCACCGGTACGGTCACGCTGATCCCGCCCACCGTCGACATCACCCACACCGGGCAGGAAGCGGAGATCGACGGGGTCCGGATGATTTTCCAGCTCACCCCGGGTACCGAGGCGCCGGCCGAGATGAACTTCCTGTTCCCCGCGCACCGGGCCCTGTGCCTGGCCGAGAACGCGACGCACACCATGCACAATGTGCTGACTCTGCGCGGTGCGCTCGTGCGGGACGCCCGGGTATGGGCCCGCTACCTGGACGAGGCCGTCGCCCGCTTCGGTGACAAGGCCGATATCGCGTTCGCCTCACACCACTGGCCCACCTGGGGTCGCGAGAACTGGACGGCCTGGGTGACGGGGCAGCGGGATATGTACGCCTACCTGCACGACCAGACCCTGCGGTTGCTCAACCAGGGACTCACCGGGGCGGAGATAGCCGAACGCTTCGAATTCCCACCGGAACTGGACCGGTTGTGGGCCGGCCGGGGCTACTACGGGTCGGTGAGTCACAACGTGAAGGCGATCTATCAGCGGTACATGGGCTGGTTCGACGGGAACCCCGCGCACCTGTGGGAGCATCCGCCGGTCGCGCAGGCACAGCGGTATGTCGCCGATTACGGCGGTACCGACGCCGTCGTGGCCAGAGCCCGCGAATACGCCGGTCGCGGCGATCCGCGGTTCGCCGCGACGCTCCTGTGCCACGCCGTGTTCGCCGAACCGGACCATACGGAGGCGCGGGAGGAACTGGCACGGGTCTACGAACGGCTCGGTCACGGCGCCGAGAACGGCCCCTGGCGCAATTTCTATCTCACGGGTGCGCGGGAACTCCGGCAGGGACCGGGAGCGGCGGCGCTCCGAACGGCGAGCCCGGAAATGCTGACCGCTCTGACCACGGACATGATCATCGATGCCCTCGCCGTCCGGATCGACGGCCCGCGTGCCGCGGAGGTCGATTTCACCATGGACTGGGAACTGATCGACGAGAATCGCGTGTACCGGCTGACCCTCTCTCGTGGGGCGCTCACTCACCGCACCCCGACGCGGGACGCCCCCGCCGCCGGTCCCGCCGATGTCACGTTGGCGCTGACCGGGCAACAGCTGGTGAATGCCCTCGCCGGCAAGGGCTTCGACGGAATATCCGTCACCGGCGAGGAGAGCCTGCTGCCGAGGTTTCTCGGGTTGCTGGATACTCCGGACTCCCGCTTCCCGATCGTGACGCCGTGACCGCTGTGTGCGGTAGCGATACGCGCACCCGGTCGGGGCACCGGGAACGCGCGGGGGGCGTCGTATCCGGCCCCCACAACGGAGGACACACCATGCACCCGTTCGCCTACCATCCGCTCGAACTCGTCCAGGCCGTGATCCTGGCCGTGCGTTGTGTTCTCCACGTGTATTCGTCGGGGACCCCCTGCGTCCCGATCTGAGATGGGCGACTCGGCGGGGAGTGTGCCTGCCCGCCTGTGCGGGCAGGCACACCGGTCGTCGGTCGTCAGGGGCAGTCGGTCGGTTCGCCGATCTTCACCACGGAGAGCAGCGCGTCGTCCGTACCGACCGGCGCGCCGGGGGCGGGCTTCTGCGCCACCACGATCCAGTTGCGCTGCTGTACCTGTTTCCGGCCCGCGCCGGTGGCGTCCTCGCTGCGGGAGTGGAAAATACCCACCGTCTGGATCAGGTCCTGTGCCGCCTGCAGGTTCATGCAGGTGACCGCGGGCATCGGGACGCGGCTCGGAATGCCGGTAGCGGACGGTGCGGTACCGGTCGCGACCGCCTGCGGTGCGGCAGGGGGTGCCGTCAGGACGACGGTGGTGATCTGTACGGGGACGGGCGCGGGGAGAGGGGTATTCGACTCCGCCTCGGACCGCGGTAGCCCGCATCCGCCGAGCACCCCGGTGAACAGCACGATCGCGCACACGCCGACTCTCTTCATGGATATCCTCTCGGGTTCCCTGTTATGTGCTGTAGATCACCTCGAGATCGTTCTGCTATCGGAGATCGTTACGCGGAGATCGAGGAATTCGTCTCCGGCTGTGCGCGACAGCGAAGAGCCGGACCCGCCGCCCGGCGGGTCCGGCTCGTATACGTGCGTCCGGTGGTGCGGGTTATCCCGCCGCGGCCGCGAAACCCGCGCGCAGATCGGCGAGGATGTCCTCGATTCCCTCGATACCCACCGCGAGGCGGACCAGGCCCGGGGTGACACCCGAGTTCAGCTGCTCCTCCGGGGTGAGCTGCGAATGGGTGGTCGAGGCGGGGTGGATGACCAGCGAACGCACATCACCGATATTGGCGACATGGCTGTGCAGGGTCAGCGCATCGACGAACTTCTTCCCCGCGTCCACACCGCCGGCCAGCTCGAACGAGATCACCGCGCCGGTGCCGTTCGGGGCGAGCTGCTTACCGCGTTCGTACCAGGGCGAGGACGGCAGACCCGCGTAGGACACCGAGGTGACCTCCGGCCGTTCGGTGAGGAATTCGGCGACGGCTTGCGCGTTCTGCACATGCCGCTCCATCCGCAGGCTCAGGGTTTCCAGGCCCTGGCTGATCAGGAAGGCGTTGAACGGGGAGATCGCCGTGCCCAGGTCGCGGAGCAGTTGCACCCGGGCTTTGAGCGCGAAGGCGGGAGCGCCGAGATCGGCGAATACGGCGCCGTGGTAGCTGGGGTCCGGTTCGGTGAAACCCGGGAAGCGGGGCGCGTCACCGGCACGGACGGTCCAGTCGAAGGTGCCGCCGTCGACGATGACGCCGGCGATGGCCGCCCCGTGCCCGCCCAGGTACTTCGTCGCCGAATGGACGACGATATCGGCGCCGTGCGCGAGGGGACGGATCAGGTAGGGGGTCGCGACGGTGTTGTCGACGATCAGCGGCAGCCCGGCCTGGTGCGCGACCTCGGCGATCCCGGGGATGTCCAGGATGTGGTTCTGCGGGTTGGATACCGTCTCGCCGTAGAAGGCCTTGGTGTTCGGGCGGATCTCGGCGCGCCACTGGTCCAGGTTGTCGGGATCGTCCACGAACGACACCTCGATACCCAGCTTCGGCAGCGTGTAGTGGAAGAGGTTGTACGTACCGCCGTAGAGGCGTGGGCTGGAGACGATGTGATCACCGGCGCCGGCGAGGTTCAGGATCGCCAGTGTCTCCGCGGCCTGGCCGGAGGACAGCAGCAGGGCCGCGACGCCACCTTCGAGCGCGGCGATCCGCTGCTCCACCGCGTCCTGGGTGGGGTTCATGATCCGCGTGTAGATATTGCCCGGTTCGGCCAGCCCGAACAGCGCCGCGGCGTGCGCGGTATCGCGGAACGTGTAAGAGGTGGTCTGGTAGATCGGCAGTGCCCGGGCATTGGTGGTGCCGTCCGGGGCCTGCCCTACGTGCACCTGCTTGGTCTCGAAGCTCCAGCCGGCGGTGGGGTCGGCCGGCGGGGTGGATTCGGTCATTGCGAAATACTCCTGTAGGGGTGGGTAACAGCCGATCGCGCCGGACAGCGCAGCAGAACCACTTCGGGCAGCACGCGTTCCGGCCTGCCGCGGCCAGTGCACTGCTGCGGCCCGTCAAACCTAAGCGCAACCGCGCTGAAATGAACACGGTTTTGCTCGCACTGAGTTCAACTATGCCGTGTCGGCGCGGGGAACGCGAGGGCGGAACGACCGCCACCACCTCTTCGTTCACTCCGCCGTGACGAAACCCTGCGCCACCATCCAATCGCGGGCCACCTCGGCGGGTTCCCGGCCCTCCACATCCACCTGCCGGTTCAATTCGGTGATCGACTCGTTGGTCAGCAACCGGGAGATCGGTGCCATGATCTCGGCGACCTGCGGATGCGCCGCGGCGAACTCCGCGCGCATCACCAGAGCCGCGTTGTACTTGGGGAAGAACGCCCGGTCGTCGCTCAGGAGCACCAGGTCCAGTGCGGGAATCCGGCCGTCGGTGGCCGCGACCGAACCGAACGCGCACTGCTCGGCGTCGGCGGTGGCCTGATAGACGACCGCGTCCTGGACGATCCGCTTGGGCACCCGGCCGGCGTCTATTCCGTAGGCGCGCGCCATACCGGGAAAGCCGTCCCGGCGCACATTGAACTCGGTGCCCACACAGGTGGCCGCGGCGGCCGGGTCGGTGGCGGCGAGACGTGCGTAGTCCGAGAGGGTGCGTACGCCGGTCCGCTCGGCGGTGCGCCGGGCGGTGACCAGGGCATAGGTGTTGTTCATCGGGGCCATCGCCGTCCACAGCATGGCATTCGCCCGCAGGTCGGCGTCGCGGACCGCCTCGAACTGCCCCCGCTCGTCGGGGACGGGCGTCTCGTTGCCGAGATAGTTGACCCATCCGGTGCCGGTGTAGTCGTAGGCGATATCGATCTCACCGTTGAGCTGGGCGTCGCGCAAACTGTTGGAGCCCTGGATATCGGTCAGATCGCGAACCTCGGCGCCCGCGGCGACCAGCGCGAATTCGATGAGATAGCCGAGAATGTTCTGTTCGGTGAAGTCCTTCGAACCCACGGTGACCGGCACGCCCTCGAGTGCCGGGACGGGCCGGATACTTCCCGGACCCACCCGCAGCGGTACCGCGCTGCCGGCCTGCAGACCGCATCCGGTGAGCAGCAGCGCCACCAGCGCGATCGGCCACAGTGCCCGGGGGGGTGCTCATACCAGCCCCCGAGGGCCGAGGAAGCGTTCGGCGACCGCGCCGAGCCAGTCCACCAGCAGTGCCAGTGCTACGGCCAGGACCGCGCCGACGATCAGGGTGACGTTATCGCGCAACTTGTACCCGGTATCGATGAGAATTCCGAGCCCGCCGGCGCTGACGAGGAACGACAGGGTCGCCGTGCCCACCGCGAGCACCAGCGAGGTGCGCAGGCCGGCCAGGATATAGGGAACCGCCAGCGGGAACTCGATGCGGCGCAGTACCGTCGCCGCCGACATACCCTGGCCGCGACCGGCATCGATCAGCAGGGGGTCCACCTGCTGATAGCCGAGAATGGTGTTGCGCAACACCGGAAGCAGCGAATAGAAGGCGATCGGTGCGACACCGATCCAGAAACCGGTGGTGCGGGTGGCCAGGTAGAACAGCACGATCAGCCCGATGGCCGGGGCGGCGGCACCGATATTGGCGATTCCGACGAAGACCGGTGCGAACCGGCGACAGCCCGGCCGGGACAGCAGCGTGCCCAGCGGGACCGCGACGGCGACCACGATCCCCACCACTGTGGCGGTGATCAGGATGTGCTGCCAGGTGACCGTGGCGATAGTACGCATATTCAGGCTCGCCTGCTGGGTGAGGGTGAGCTCCCGGCGGAACGCCCAGAGCAGCACTCCCGCCGTGAGCAGCAGCACCAGCGCGGGCTGGATCAGCAGGCGCAGACGGTCGGCCCGCCGTTCGGCCGGGCGGCGTGATGATCCGGTACCGGCGGCCGGGACCGTGATATCGGTGGCGGTCACAACGGGACATCCGTTCGGCCGGCACCGGGTGCTGGGCGCGAGCCGGCACCGTGCGCGCCGCGCTGGGCGGCCAGATGGCGCACCAGAGTGCCGATCGTGATCAGCCCGGCGTATTCACCGCCGGGCCCGGTGACGATCGCGGTCGCGTCCGGGTCGGTGAGCAGTGCTTCCAGGCCCTCCTGCAGCGTTGCTTCCAGGGACAGGGTCGAGCCCACGGGGGAACCGGTCCCGCGTACCGAATCCGCTCCGGTGAGCTGCTCGGCCGAGATCCGGCGCAGGGGGCGGCGATCGGCATCGAGGACCAGCACCCACGGTTGCCCGGCAGCCGCTGCCCGGACGGCCTCGGCCGTATCGTCCTCGCGCACGGTGGGGCAGTCGCCGAGATCGGCATCGCCGATCCGGGTCAGGGTCAGTTGTTTGAGCGAGGCGTCCGCACCCACGAACCCGGCCACCGTCGGGTCCGCCGGGTCGGCCAGGATCGCGGCGGGTGTGTCGTATCGCAGTACCCGTGATCCTTTGCCCAGCACCGCGATCCGGTCACCGAGTTTGACCGCCTCGGTGAAATCGTGGGTGACGAACACGATGGTCTTGCGCAGCCGCGCCTGTAACCGCACCAGTTCGTCCTGTAGCGCACCGCGGGTGATCGGGTCCACCGCCCCGAAGGGCTCGTCCATGAGCAGTACCGGTGGATCGGCGGCCAGCGCCCGCGCCACACCCACTCGTTGCTGCTGCCCTCCGGAGAGCTGTCGCGGGTAGCGGTGCCGATAGGTGCCGGGATCGAGACCCACCAGTTCCAGCATTTCGTCGGTGCGGGCGGCGATCCGTTTCCGGTCCCAGCCGATGAGGCCCGGGACGGTCGCGATGTTCTTCGCGACGGTCATATGCGGGAACAACCCCGCCTGCTGGATCGAGTAGCCGATCCGGCGGCGGAGCCGGTCGGGGTCGATGGACGCGGCATCGCGGCCGTCGATGGTGACGGTGCCCGAGGTCGGTTCGACGAGACGGTTGATCATGCGCATGGTGGTGGTCTTGCCGCAGCCGGACGGGCCGACCAGTACGACGATCTCGCCTGCCGGAATCGTCAGCGAGACTCCGTCCACGGCCGGTTCCGCCTGCCCCGGATAGCGTTTGGTGACGGTATCGAGCACGATCTCGGCACCGGAGGGTGCGGTTCGGGTGATGGAATCAGTCACGGATCCCCCTCGGGATGGTGAAACGCCCGACGAGGAGGAAGATTCCGTCGAGAACAAGGGCGAGAACGACGATCAGTACCGTGCCCGTCAGTGCCTGCGGTACCGCGTTCGGGCTGCCGAGCCGCGACAGGCCGGAGAAGATGAGATTGCCCAGGCCGGGGCCCTTCGCATACGCGGCGAGCGCCAGGATCCCCATGATCAACTGGGTGCTGACCCGCATACCGGTCAGAATGGACGGCCAGGCCAGGGGCAGTTCGATCGCGGTGAGTACCCGTAACCGGTTCATACCCACCCCGCGTGCCGCGTCGACGACGGCCGCGTCCACCGCGGCGAGCCCCACCAGGGTATTGCGCAGAATCGGCAGCAGCGCGTACAGCACCAGTGCGGTCACCGTGGGTGCGACGCCCAGCCCGAATATCGGGATCAGGAGGCCGAGCAGGGCGAACGAGGGCACGGTGAGGATCGTGCCGGCCGCGGCTGTCGCGGCCGACGAGCCCAGCGGACTGCGGTAGACCAGTACGCCGATGAGTACCGCCACCACCGTCGCGATCAGCAGGGATTGCACCACTGCCGAGACGTGCAGATAGGAGTCCACCAGGAGTTGGTGCCGCCGTTGCACGACGAAGGTCCACAAGGTGTCCAGGATCCGACCTCCCCTCCTCCCGCGACCCGGCGAGACTATCGCGTCCGGGCCGGTCCCGCCCGGTGCGTAGTCGGCGAGAACCCCACAGAGAGTTCACGGATCGCGTGACCGGCCGCGGAGAAGGAGTACCCCGGCGCTACCGAGATCGAAACACGAGCGGGCCGATGTTGCGCTCTCTTCGGTCCGGCGCCGCCGCCCGGCGGCCGCCGCGGGGTCCGCCGGCGGAGATCGGTGTCGCTGCCCGGGCACAACCTCTGCCCGCGGTTGCGGCCCCACCCGGCCGCAACCGCGGGACAGGCGATATCACTTCCCGTCGTTATCGGGGGATTCGGGTGCGTCCGGGCGCTTGCCGGTCAGCCTCCGGTAGCCGAGGACCGCGGCGACCAGGATCGCGATCCCGATGATCACGAGTAGTTCCATACCGCGTGCGTACCCCGGGGTCACCCGCTCAATCAGCCGTATCAGCGCCGCCCGGAGGGAAGGAATTCCTGCGCCTTCGTCTTGGCGCCCTGCGCGACCATACGCCAGGCTCCCGGATCGCCGCGCAGTACGGCTTCGGCGGTGTCCTTCAACTGGTCCCAGGTGGCGTGCGGGGGAATCGGAGGCACTTCCGGATCGCAGTACACGTCGATCAGAACCGGCCGGTCGGCATGTAAGGCACGCTCCCAGGCGGTACCGAGTTGCTCCGGGGAATCGACCGTCACCGCGTCCAGCCCCGCACCGCGAGCGAAATCCGCGTACGAGATATCGGGCAGAGTCTGGGACTCCTCGAATTTCGGTGCGCCACCCATCGCTCGCAGCTCCCAGGTCACCTGGTTGAGATCGTTGTTGTGGAAAACGCACACCACCAGCCGTGGATCACTCCAGCGCGGCCGGTAACGGGCCACCGTGAGCAGTTCGGCGAGCCCGTTCATCTGCATCGCGCCATCGCCGACCAGGGCGACCACCGGCCGGTCGGGATGGGCGAATTTCGCGCCTATCGCATAAGGGACGCCGGAACCCATGGTGGCCAGGGTGCCCGACAGCGAGCCACGCATCCCGTCGCGGAACCGCAGGCAGCGCGCGTACCAATTGGTCGACGATCCGGAATCGGCGGTGACGATCGCGTTCTCCGGAATCCGCTGGTTCAGTTCCCACACCACGCGCATCGGATTGACGGGCCGGGCGTCCAGCAGGGATTGTCGTTCGACGGTGTGCCACCAGCGCGTGACGTTCTCCTCCACGGTGCCGCGCCAGGACCGGTCCTCTTTCCGGCGCAGTAGCGTGTTCAGCTGGGCCAGTGTGGCTTTCGCGTCACCCACCAGGTTCACCTCGGTCGGGTAGCGCATACCGATCATGGTGCCGTCGAGATCGATCTGAACGGCACGGGCCTGGTCGAACTCCGGCAGGAACTGGGAATAGGGAAAGCTGGACCCCACGATGAGCAGCGTGTCGCAGTCCCGCATCAGCTCGTAGCTGGGCCGGCTGCCGAGCAGGCCGATCGCACCGGTGACGAAAGGCAGATCATCGGAGAGCACATCCTTGCCGAGCAGCGCCTTGGCCACGCCCGCACCGGTGAGTTCGGCGGTTTCGAGGACTTCGGCGGCCGCGTGGCGCGCACCCTGCCCGACCAGGATCGCCACCCGCGAACCGGCCTCGAGTACGGCGGCGGCCCGCTCGATATCGGTATGGGGTGGGACCGCCGTCGGCAGGGCGACCGCCGGTGCGCTCGACGGGACCTGCTTGAACGCGTGCGCCGGAGCGGTGTACTCCTCCTCCTGTAGATCCGCGGGCAGGATGACCGCGGTGGGCGCGCGCCGCGCCAGCGCTGTGCGGAACGCGCGATCCAGCGCGTTGGGCAGCTGGGCCGAGACATTGACCTCCACCAGATAATCGGCGGCCACATCCTTGAACAGGCTCTGCAGGTCCACCTCCTGCTGGTAGCTGCCGCCCATCGCGCTGCGTGCCGTCTGGCCGACGATCGCCACCACCGGCACATGATCGAGTTTGGCATCGTAGAGGCCGTTGAGCAGATGGATCGCTCCCGGACCCGATGTCGCGACGCATACTCCGGGACGGCCACTGAACTTGGCATAACCCGTGGCGGCGAACGCGGCCATCTCCTCGTGCCGGGTCTGTACGAACGCCGGTTCGTTCCCGGCGCGGCCGAAGGCCGCGATCAGTCCGTTGATTCCGTCACCGGGATAGCCGAACACCTGCGCGACGCCCCATTCGCGGAGGCGGGCCACGACGTGATCGCCTACTTGCTGCATGCTGGATCTCCTCCGGGCCGAGGGTCTGGCTGTCCGCGACGGCATACCCGCGCCCGCGGCCGTGAATCACGACCGCGGGCGGTCAAGGGGCCACCACCCGGACCTCGCGCAGCCGCGGATCGGTGGCATCGGGCACGTTCATCCCGATCTCGTGCCCGGTGCGCAGATAGTCGAGCACCGCCTCGTCGAGCCGCTCCCCGGGTACCACCACGGGGATACCGGGCGGATAGGGGGTGAGCTGTTCGGCCGCGATCCGGCCGGCCGCTTCACCGATGGGTACCATCTCGGCCGGGCCGAAGAACGCGTCCCGGGGCAGTAGGGCGGTCTCGAGCTGTATTTCTCCCGGTCCGGGCAGCCGGATATCGCCGGCCGCGTGGTCCGCGGCGAGTTGGGCCCGCCAGTCGCTCACGGCCGCGAGCAATGCGGCGGTGGTGTGGGCGTCGTCGGCGAACGAGAGCGTCGCCAGGATGCGCCGATGGTCGCTGAGACCCAGATCGAGGTACCGGTTCCGGCGCAACCACTCCGCGGCGTCGTATCCGGTGGCCCCGGTTCCGGAGACATCCATGAGCACCTGGAGGCGGTCGAGGTCGTGGGAGGCCTCCATGCCGAGCAATTCGTCCTCCATCACCTGCACCCCGGGTATCCGATCCAGTTCGGCCCGCACATGTTTCGCGGTCCGGAGCGCTGCGTCGAGCAGACCGTGGCCGCGTTCGACCATCTGCCGGCGCCAGCCGTCCAGCGCCGCGTACACCAGCACGTTCGGGCTGGTGGTCATGAGCAGATCGGCGCAGTGCCGCAGGCGTACCGGATCGACCAGATCGCCCTGCATATGGAAGACCGAACCCTGTTCGAAACCGGCACCCATCTTGTGCACGCTCACCACGCAGACATCGGCGCCCGCGTCCATGGCCCACGTCGGCAACTCGGGATGGAAAGGCAGGTGCGCGCCCCACGCTTCGTCCACGATCAGGGGTTTGCCGCGTTCGTGACAGACCCGCGCGATACCTTCGATATCGGCGCAGGTGCCGTAGGGGCTGGGGCTGACGATCAGCGCGCCCGCGGCATCGGGGTATTTCTCCCAGGCCGCGCGCACCTGCTCCGGGGACGGAGGATGGGAGAAATGCCGTTCGGCATCCCAGCGCGGCGTGATCCAGCGGGGCAGTACTCCCGAGAAGATCAGTCCCGCCACGATCGATTTGTGGCTGTCACGGGCGACGAGCAGCCCCTTGTCGCTACCACCCGCGACGGCCATCATGGCCGCCTTGACCGATAGCGAGCTACCACAGGTGGAGAAGAAGGCCTGCTCCGCACCCACCGCATGGGCCATGAGGGTTTCGGCGCGCGCGAGATAGCCGCCGCGGGAGAGCCGATCGTCGAGTCCGGGGGAGGCCAGCACATCCGACCGGAACGCATCCGGCCCGATCACCGCCAGCACCCGTTCGTCCACCCCTCGCCCCTGCCGATGGGCGGGCGGGGTGAATCCGTAGCGGCCCAGGCGCCGATGCTCGTGCAGAGCCTCCAGCAGCGGGGCGCGGCCGTGGTCGTCGCGCGGGCGATCACCCGGTTCAGTGGCCACGGGGCTCCCGCAGGGTCGCGCCCTCGTTCGCTTTCACTCGGCGGTGTTCGAGCAGCACGATCGCGAAACCACTGATCAGGCAGACGGCGGCGAGGATTCCGGCGATCACCGCCCAACCCTCGAATCCGTAACCCGCCGCGGTCAGCGTGAGCCCCACCAGGACGATGCCGAGAGCGGCCAGCAGGATGCCCGGCCAATTGCGAGTGTCCTCGATGGACTCACCGGCATGCGACCGGGTCGTCCGTGAATCGTCGGGGAAGCTGTGGTCACTCGTGGTGCCACTGTGGTTCGGATCGTTATGTCCGGCGACCATGGTCCTGTCCTTCCTGTCGAACTTGCGACCAGGGATTTCGGCCCGATTACCCGCTCGGCGGCGGTTGAATCACCCCGGGCGCCTCCGGCGGCTCCGCCCGGCCCGGGCCGGGCGAGGGCGGAACGGGTCGTCCCGGATCGGGGATCGGGGGTGGCCGGTCCGGATCGGGAATCGGGGGTGGATGGCCCGGGTCCGGGCGGTCCGGGGCGGGGCCCGGGAACGGGGGTGGTGGTGGCTCGGGCTCGGGGAAGGGTGGTACCGGCTCCGTTTCGTATGCGGTTTCGCGCTCCTCCATAGAGATTCCTTTCGGCGGCTCCACTGGCGCGCATGCGCGACACGGCGCTTCCGGCCTGCGGTTACCCGGAGAAAACGGGGCGAATCATGACAACGATCACCGTGCCCGGCAGCCGAAAACCATGTTTATGCCGTGGATCTCGGGTAGCCGACGATCGAGGCCGCAACGGTCTCGTCCCGAAAGAGCACGACGTGGAAAGGATGACGAGAATGCCGAACAGCGAAAATCCCGGACAGTTCGGAAATCGCCAGGACACGACGGAGCAGGCGCGCCGAGGTGGGCAGGCGAGCCCGGGAAGCTTCGGTAGCGCGAATTCCGCCGACCCGCGCGAGGCAGGTCGTCAGGGCGCCGAGGCCCAGCCCCGCGAGGCCAAGGCCCGGGGTGGGGAACACAGCGGCGCCGATCGCTGACTTCTACGGAACGGGCGGCCCCGGCGGGGCCGCCCGTTCCGCTGTGTGGGGCTCGGTACCGTAGACCGTCCTCGCCCCGTCCGGTCGTGCCGCGGGCGTCCACACCCTCCGGGAGGTCTTCATGCCACGAATCGCCAGTGCCACCACCGTCGACCGTGCCGCCCTGCTGGAATTCCTGGAGTCACGCCACCGGGCCGTGCTCGTCACCACCCGGACCGACGGGAGTCCGCAGATGTCGCCGGTGACCTGTGGGCTGGATCCGCAGGGGCGGATCGTCGTCTCCACTTACCCCGGTCGCGCCAAAACGCGCAATGCCCGTCGCGACCCGCGGGTCTCGATCTGTGTGCTGTCCCCGGATTTCGACGACGCCTATGTACAGGTCGACGGTCGTGCCGAGGTACTCGACATGCCCGAGGCGATGGAGGCGCTCGTCGACTACTACCGCGGTATCGCCGGGGAACATCCCGACTGGGACGAATACCGCACCGCGATGGCGCGGCAGAACAAATCACTGATCCGCATCACGATCGAGCGGTGGGGTCCGGTCGCGACGGGTGGGTTCCCGCCCGGCCACGAGCCGGCGAACTGAGGGTTGCGCCGCTCAGGACAGCGCGGCGCCGATCCGCCGGCCCGCGGCACGCAGGGCGGCGGTATCGGAGGCGATGATCACCTCGGCGAACCGGTTCCGATAGTCCCCGAGATCCGGACCCACCGACCCCACCACGGCGTAGACCGGGGTATCGCCCGCACGGGCGAGAATCGCCGAGATGATCTTGCCGGCCCGGGTCTGTCCGTCCAGGCGGCCTTCTCCCACGACGATCGCGGCCGATTCCCCGGCGAGAGCGTCGAATCCGGTGGCGTCGAGCACATAGTCGGCCCCCGGTCGCAACTCGGCGCCGTACTGTGCCCACATACCGCCCGAGAATCCACCCGCCGCTCCGGTCGCGTCCACCTCCGCGGGGTTCCGCGGCAGCCGCCGCGCGGTTTCGGCGAGCCGCCGGGTGAGCAGTTCGACGGTGGCCGGATCCGCGCCCTTCTGCGGTCCGAAGACGCGGGCGGCATCGATATAGCGGGTGGTGACATCGGTGAGTACGGTGATCGACGCCTCGCCGATACCGCCGCCGTCCGCGATGGCGGCGATCGCTCCCGTACCGCCGTCGGTGGTGGCCGAACCGCCTGCCGCCACCACGATCCGCCGGGCGCCGCGCCGCGCCGCCGCGGCGATGAGCATGCCGGTGCCGTAGGTGTCGGCGGTGACGGGGTCACGCGGACCGTCGTGCGCGGTGGTGATACCGCTGGCGGCCGCGAGTTCGATCACGGCGGTACCGTCCTCGGCGAGCCCGAAGGTGGCCCGGCACGGTAGCCCCCACGGGTTGCGGGCCGCGACGGTCACCGGGCGCAACCGCAGCGGCCGGGTGAGTACGGCGAGCGTGCCCTCCCCACCGTCGGCCACCGGCAGCCGGACGGCGCGCGCCCCGGCTTCTTCCGCACCTCCACCCACGGCGTCGGCGACCTCGGCGGCCGAGTAGGTGCCTTTGAAACTGTCGGGGGCGACGAGCACGGTCACGGGCGCCTCCCGGCCGGCGCGGCGGTACGGGTCGCGGACACCCGGCGCGGGGAGCCGGGGCCTGTTCCCGGAGCGGCCGTGACGATTCCCCGCCCCGGTAGTCGTGCGTGACTCCCGATATGGGCTCCCGGTGCCTGCGAGATGCTCATGCTCGCCGACTCTAGCGGGGCGGTGACCGGCCGCTCGTCCTGCGGCGGGCAGGTGTTGCGCGGGCACCGGTCCGTCAGGTGGGCAGGAGGGCCGACGCGCGGTCGGCGACGGCGGTGCCCACTTCGGTGGTGGTGGCGGTCCCGCCGAGATCGGGCGTGCGCGGACCACCGGAGCCGAGCACCTCGGTGACAGCACGGTCGACGGCGGCGGCCGCGTCGTGCTCCCCGAGATGCTCGAGCAGCATGGCCCCGGCGAGTATCTGGGCCACCGGGTTCGCGATCCCTCGGCCGGCGATATCGGGCGCACTGCCGTGTACCGCCTCGAACATGGAGGGGGCGACTCGTTCGGGGTCGATATTGCCGGAGGGCGCCAGACCCAGACCTCCGGTCACCGCGGCCGCGAGATCGGAGAGGATATCGCCGAACAGATTCGATCCGACGATCACGTCGAGGCGATCGGGATGGAGCACGATCTCGGCCGCCAGCGCGTCGACGTGCATCTGCCGGGTCTCGACCGCCGGGTATTCGGTGGCGACGGCCGCGAAGATCTCGTCCCAATACGGCATGGAATGGATGAGGCCGTTCGATTTCGTCGCCGAGCAGAGGCGGCCGCTGCGTTGGGCCGCCCGTTCGAAGGCGTAGCGGATGATCCGTTCACAACCGACACGAGTGAACACCGATTCCTGGACGACGAACTCGTCGGGCCGGCCGGGATTGTGCCTGCCACCGATCTCGGAGTACTCGCCTTCGGAGTTCTCCCGCACGATGAGCAGATCCAGATCCGCGGCCGAGCGGTCGCGCAGCGCGGAGGTGGTGCCGGGGAGCAGGCGCACCGGGCGCAGATTGACGTATTGGCCGAAGGCGCGCCGGAGCGGGATCAGCAGTCCCCACAGCGAGATGTGGTCGGGTACGCCCGGGAAACCCACGGCACCCAGCAGGATCGCGTCGAAGCCGGAGAGTAGTTCCGGGCCGTCGGCCGGCATCATGGCACCGGTACGGAGATAGTTTTCGCAGGACCAGTCGAATTCGGTCCATTCGATACCGGGCAGGACCCGGTCGAGTACTTTCACCGCCTCGGCTGTCACGTCGACGCCGATTCCGTCGCCGGGGATGGTCGCGATCCGATATGAGCTCACAGTGGCACTCCGATGTACTTGATCTCGAGGAATTCGTCGATACCGGTGGGGCCGCCCTCGCGTCCGAGTCCCGATTCTTTCACCCCGCCGAACGGTGCGGCCGGATTGGAGACCACCCCCTGGTTCAACCCGACCATGCCCGTCTCCAGTGCCTCGCAGACGCGCAGTCCGCGCCGCAGGCTCTCGGTGTAGACATAACCCACCAGACCGTAGAGGGTGTCGTTCGCCCGGGCGAGGGCCTCGGCTTCGGTATCGAAGGCGGTGATGCTCGCGACGGGACCGAAAACCTCCGTATGGCAGATCCGGGCCTCGTCGGGGACATCGATCAGGACCGTGGCCGGGTAGAAGTTCCCGGGTCCCACCACCGGCTCGCCGCCGGTGAGGATCCGGGCGCCGCGAGCCCGGGCGTCGGCGACCAGATCGGTCACTTTCGCCACGGCGGCGTCGTCGATCAGCGGGCCCACGACCACCCCGGGTTCTGTTCCGCGCCCCATCGGCAGGGCCGCCATCCGCTCGGCGAGCCGCTCGGCGAATTCGGCGAGCACGCCCCGCTGGACGAAGAACCTGTTCGCCGCCGTGCACGCCTGACCGATATTGCGCATCTTCGCGGCCAGCGCCCCTTCGACCGCCTCGTCCAGGTCGGCGTCTTCGAATACCAGAAAGGGCGCGTTACCACCCAGTTCCATGGAGGTCCGCATCACGGTGCGGGCGCACTGCTCGAGCAGATGCTTGCCCACGGCGGTGGATCCGGTGAAGGAGAGTTTGCGGGATCGTGGATCGTGGATCAGCGGTGTCGTCAACCGCCCCGGATCCGCGGTCGTGACCACGTTCACCACCCCCTCCGGGACCCCGGCGGTGCGCAGGATCTCGGCCAGCGCCAGGGTGCACAGGGGCGTCTGCTCGGCGGGTTTGACCACGCTGGTGCAACCGGCGGCCAGTGCGGGACCGATTTTGCGCGCACCCATGGCCATCGGGAAATTCCAGGGGGTGATGAGCAGGCTCGGCCCCACCGGCTGCCGGGTGACCAGGAAGCGGGCACCGCCGCCCGGAGCGGGCATGTATCCGCCGTCGAGCCGGACGGCCTCCTCGGCGAACCAGCGGAAGAATTCCGCCGCGTAAGCGATTTCCCCGCGTGCTTCGGCCAGCGGTTTGCCCATTTCGAGGGTAGCGATCAGGGCGAGCCGCTCGGTGTCGTCGAGCAGCAGCCGGTGGGCGCGCATGAGGATTTCGCTGCGTTCGCGCGGGGAGGTGCGGGACCAGGAAGCCTGCGCGGACGCGGCGGCGTCGAGCGCGGCGAGGCCGTCGTCGGGTGTGGCATCGGCCACCGAGCACAAACGCTGTCCTGTGGCGGGATCGACCACGGGCATGGTGGTCGCGGCCGGTTGCCACCGGCCACCGATGAAGAGGCCGGTCGGTACCGTATCGACGGCAGCGCGTTCGGCGGTGGTGAGTGCGGCTTCCGTGAGCATGGTGAGTGCTCCTCCCTGTAGACGGCCGAGCCTACCGTGCCAGATTGTCGACAATCCTACAATAGGGCCCGTGGAGGCGGGGAAGGCGGAACAGGTACGTAACCACGCTTTCCTGCACCGATGAACCGCTCGCCGCGACAAATGCCCGAAAAAGCGATACCACTTGTACTGTTAACCACCTCGTTGCCGTGAGGTGACTCGGCGCTTGCGCCGACGGCACACCCTTTCGGCAGCGGAATCGGGAACAGAGAGTTCGGTGCTGGATGGTCGTCGGTCACGGGGTAGAGCAAGGGTCCTATCGATACGGGAATTTCCCGGATGAAAACGGCCGATTCGGTAAATACGGTGGCAGATATGTTCCCGAAGGTCTCATGGCCTCGCTGCTCGAGCTGGAGAACGCCTACGACCACGCTCACGCGGACGCCGGTTTCGCCGCCGAGCTGGCCGAACTGCTGCGCACGCGGGTCGGGCGCCCGACGCTGCTCCACCAGGTGCCCCGGTTCGCGGCCCGGCTCGGCGTGCCGGGGGTGAAGGTTTTCCTCAAACGGGAGGACACCGCGCACACCGGCTCACACAAGATCAACAATGCGCTCGGGCAGGGGTTGCTCGCCCAGCGCATGGGCAAACGCCGGGTGATTGCCGAGACCGGTGCCGGTCAGCACGGAGTCGCGGTGGCGACCGTATGCGCCATGCTCGATATGAGTTGCACGATCTATATGGGCGCCGCGGATATGGAACGCCAGCCGGCCAATGTAGTACGTATGCGATTGCTGGGCGCCGAAATCCGAGCGGTGACTTCGGGTCACGGCAAGATCAAAGAGGCGATCAGCGAATGCGTGCGCGATTGGGTTGCCCATGTGGACAGCACGCACTACCTCTTCGGGACCGTCGGCGGGCCCGCACCCTATCCGCGGATCGTACGGGATTTCCAGGCCACGATCGGCGCGGAAGCCAGAGAGCAGATCCTGGCGGCCGAGGGCCGCTTGCCCGATTACGTCCTCGCCTGCGTCGGCGGCGGAAGCAACGCCATCGGTACGTTCCACTCCTTCGTGGACGACCCCCGGGTCCGGCTGATCGGAGTGGAGGCCGCGGGTCGTGGTCTCGAATCCGGCGCGCACGCGGCCACCTTGAGCGCGGGCAGCCCGGGCGAGATGGACGGCAGCTTCAGCCGCCTGCTGCAGGACGAGGAGGGGCAGATCGCCGGAACCCACAGCGTCGCGGCCGGTCTGGACTACCCGGGGGTCGGACCGGAACTCGGCCATCTCGAGGATATCGGCCGAGTACGCTACGCCGCCGCCACCGATGCGCTCGCCCTGCGCGGACTCCAGGTTCTCGGGCATACCGAGGGGATCATCACCGCGCTCGAATCCGCCCATGCCGTGGGACACCTCCTGCGCATGGCGGAGGAGGGGGAGCTCGCTCCGGACTCGGTGATCCTGCTGTGCCTGTCCGGGCGCGGAGACAAAGACCTGGACCTCGCCGCCCGGCATCTGGGACTCGGCTGAAGCCGGTATCCACCGCCGCTACCGAGCGGCCGGAGCGGATCGCGTACCGGCCGGGAACAGCGGCGCCGTAAAACCGGTTGATCTCCGGGACAGCGATGAGAAACACTGGCGCGTCACCGATGAGTGCAGCGCCGCGGCCTCGTCTCTGTTCATATGTGGCGCCGGAGCACGGTCACCGTGGATCGTCCGCGGGCGCACGACCGCTCGTTCTCGATCCCGGAGGTTGCCGATGCCCGTACTACCAACCGCTCGCCGGACCGCCGGGGGCACCCCGACGGTGGTCCGCCTGCTGGTGATCGCGACCTTCGTGGTGATCTTGAACGAGACCATCATGATCAACGCCATACCGCGTCTGATGCAGGATCTCGAGGTCACCGAACGGGCCGCCCAATGGGTGTCGACGGCCTTCATGCTCACCATGGCCGCCGTCATCCCCGTCACCGGCTGGTTCCTGCAGCGGGTCACCACCCGCCGGGCCTACGCGGTCGCGATGGGCGTTTTCCTCGCGGGTACGGCGCTGTCCGCCGTAGCGCCCGGCTTCGCCGTACTGCTGGCCGGCCGGATCATCCAGGCCGGTGGCACCGCGGTGATGATGCCGCTGCTCATGACCACACTGATGACAGTGGTACCCGAGAAGGACCGCGGGCGGGTCATGGGGAATGTCACCCTGGCCATCTCGGTGGCGCCGGCCATGGGCCCGGTCATCTCCGGGCTGGTACTGCAGATCGCGTCGTGGCGGTGGCTGTTCGCGCTGGTGCTTCCCATCGCGGGTGCTGTCACCTGGCTCGGCCTGCGCCGGCTGGAGAACGTCGGCACACCGCAGTCCGGCGCGATCGACTGGTTCAGCGTGGTCTTCGCGGCACTCGGCTTCGGTAGCCTCGTCTACGGCCTGAGCCGTTTCGAAGCGGGCAGTGTGGCCACCCCGGCGCTGATCACGGCCATCGGCCTCGCCCTGATCGCCGGTTTCGTGGCGCGGCAGCTGTGGTTGCAGCGCACCGGTACGCCGCTGCTGGATCTGCGTATCCTCCGCTCGGGCACCTACGCCAAGGGTCTGGTCCTGATGGCGATCGCTTTCCTGGCGATGCTCGGTTCGATGATGTTGCTGCCGCTGTACCTACAGAATCTGCGCGGGCTGTCCCCACTGGAAACCGGGCTGCTGGTGATGCCCGGTGGTCTGGCCATGGGGCTGCTGGGGCCGGCGATCGGCCGCCTGTTCGACCGCTTCGGCGGCCGTGTGCTGGTGATACCGGGCGCGATCGGCATCACGGCGGCCCTCGCGGGATTCACCCGGATCTCCATCAGCATGCCGTACTGGCAGCTACTGGCCCTGCACATCATGCTCATGGTGTCGCTGGCCGCCGCGTTCACCCCGGTTTTCACCCTGGCGCTGGGTGCGCTGCCGGAAGATCTCTACTCGCACGGCAGCTCCATGCTGGGCACCCTGCAGCAGGTGGCGGCGGCGCTCGGTACCGCGCTGGTGGTCACCGTGATGGCGAGCCGCAGCAGTGCGCTGGTGGCCGCCGGCACCGATGCGGTGGCCGCGCAACTCGACGGGATGCAGCTGGCCTTCGTGGTTTCGGCCGGATTGTCGCTGATCGTGATCGTCACGGCGGTGCTGCTGCCGAATCGGTCCGGTGCCCCCGGCGAAACGGAAAAGGCCGGGCGGTCCGATCCCGCACTGGCCGAGGTCTGACCGGAGAACAGGCCGCCTCGGAGGTACCACGGAGCACGAACGGTTCCGCGTGGGCGAACCGGGCGCCGACGGTGTGACACCGGCGGCTCGACCTACCGGCTCTCCTCCACCGTCCGCGCCGCCGCCTCCGGATTGACCGGATAGGGCGGGAGCTCCCCGCGCGCCAGGGCGATCGCGTTCTCCGCGCACCGGCGCGCCATTTCGGCGCGCACCGGAACCGTGGCGCTGCCGACGTGCGGCAGCAGAACCGTATTCGGCAGTTCGGTGAGGCCGGGCGCCAGCCGCGGCTCGTCCTCGTAGACATCGAGTCCGGCGCCCGCGATCGTCCCGTCGCGCAACGCCGCCACCAGTGCGCGCTCGTCGACGATCGGCCCGCGGGCGGTATTGATCAGAATCGCCGACGGTTTCATCGCCCGGAGTATGGAGGCATCCACCAGGTGCCGGGTTTCGGCGGTCAGCGGTACGTGTATCGACAGATAGTCGCTGGTCGCCACCAGTTCCGGCCACGGCAGATGCCGTACTCTTCCGGCGAATTCGCCCAGTTCGGCATCGTCCACGACGCGGTCACCGGGCGGGCGCGGGCAGAAGGCGACCGTCATCCCGAAGGCCAGGGCCCGCCGGGCGGTGGCGCGGGCGATCCGGCCGAATCCGGCCAGGCCCAGGGTGGCGCCGCTGACGTCGTGGCCGAGCAGCAACTCCGGTTCCCAGCCGCGGAACCGCCCGGCGCGTACGAAGGTGTCGGCTTCGACGCAGCGCCGGGCGACCGCGAGCACGAGCAGCATCGCGAGATCGGCGGTGGCGTCGGTGAGGACACCGGGGGTATTGCCCACCACGATGGAATTCGCGGTGGCCGCCGCGATATCGATATTGTTGTAACCCACCGCGAAATTGCTTATTCCGCTGATCCGGGCCCGTCCCAGCAGGTCCGCGTCGAATTCGTCCCGTAATTGCGACACCACGACGCGGTACGCACCGGACGCGCAGGCCTGTGCCAGTTCGTCCCGGCGCATCCGGCCCGCCGCGACCGTCACCGTGCCGGCGGCTTCGAGCAAGCGCATACCGGGATCGGGCAGCGGGGTGGTCACCAGGAAATCGCTGCTACTCACTCGGGCCCGCCGATCACCCAGTCGAACGCCCGGGCCTTCGACCGCGCCCCCTGCGCTGTTCGGGACCGGTTGGGTTCACCGAGTTCGGCGAGCACCTCCTCGCCGAGGCCGACCAGCGCCGCCAGCGCGGCGGGGGTGAGCCAGTCGGGCCGAGTGGCGAACACCAGATCCTCGGTGGCGGTGTTACCGCTCGCACCGGGGGCGAAGGGGCAGCCACCGAGCCCGCCCAGGGAACCGTCCACCAGGGTCGCGCCCGCATCGATCGCCGCCAGCGTATTGGCCACCCCCAGCCCCCAGGTGTCGTGACCGTGGTAGACGATGCGCCGTACCGGGGTTCGTGTGCGGACCGCGCCGACCAGTTGCCGTACCTGCTCGGGCACGGCTTGACCGAGGGTATCGGCGAGGACGATATCGCCGGCGCCGTCGGTGCGCGGGTCCGCGGCGATGCCCAGGACCCGGCCGGGATCGATGACACCCTCGAACGGGCAGGTGAACGCGGTCGCGATACACAGCTGGACGGCACCCTCGCATTCTCTGGTCAGCTGTATCGCCGCGGGCATGGCGGCCACACTGTCCTCGGTGGTGCGTCCGATATTGGCTTTGTTGTGCGAGTCCGACGCGGACAGGCAGTACTGGAAATTACGGGCGCCCGCGGCGGCCGCCTTCTCGATATGCCGTGGCGTGGCCACCCACACCCAGCATCTGGCGAGTTCCTCCGGGGTGAGTGCGGCGATCACCTCGAGGGTGTCCGCCAGCGGGGGCACCAGGTCGGGGCGCGCCATGGAACCGATTTCCAGTTCGGGTACGCCCAGGGCGAGCAGGGTGCGGGCGATCTCCACCTTCCGCTCGGTGGACAGCGGCTTCCCGGTGAGCTGCAAACCGTCGCGGAGAGTGACGTCGCGTAGCCGGGCTTCCGGTGTGTAGGTGAAGGTCATGCCGTAACCCCTGTATCGGAAGTTCCTGTGGTGGAACCGATTTCATCGGCGCGGCGCAGTATCGAGGCGGGGCCCTCGTATATGTGTCCGCCCAGGTCGGGTCCGATTGTACGGATCGGCAACGAGGTCCCTCCATCACCGGCACGATGCCCGGCAAGCGTCCTCGCGGATCGGTCCGCGCCGGTGCCCACCGCCGGCACGGTGCCGGATACCGCGGAGACGGCGGTGAGGGCTACCGGCCCGGGCCGCCGGCGAGGTCGCGGAACCTTTCGGTCGCCGCACGGTACGGACGCGGTCGCCCGATACGGGCAAGCGGGGACAATCGGATTGCCGGGTGGTTGCTCACGTGCGATGCGGTGGATACCGTTACCTGGCCACGGGTCACGGATACCCTCGTCCATCCTGTGCCGCGGCTGTCCGTTCGGCCTTTCGGGGCCCGTCATCGCTCGACTCGTGCGAACCGAGAACGGAGACACGCTATGCCGATACGTGAAACCCCTTGGCCGGCCGGTACACCCTGCTGGGTCGACTGTCAGGTCGACGAGCCCGCCCGAGCCGCCGACTTCTACAGCACCCTGTTCGGATGGGAGATCACCGACAGCGGACCGGACGGCGGCGGATACCTGATGGCGTTCCGCGACGGCCGGCCGGCCGCGGGTATCGGTCCGAAACCACCGGGGCAGGCCGTGCCCTCGGTATGGACCACCTATATCGCCTCCGATGATGCCGACAGTACCGCCGAAGCCGTGGCGGCGACGGGCGGTACGGTGCTCGCCGCGCCCTTCGACGTCATGGACGCGGGACGGATGCTGGTCGCCACCGATCCCACCGGCGCGGCTTTCGGCGTATGGGAATCCCGGCGGCACCACGGCGCCGGGATCTACAACGAGCACGGCGCGTACTGCTGGAACGAACTGCACACCGCCGGGTACCAGCAGGCGCAGGATTTCTACTCGAAAGTTTTCGGCTGGTCCTTCGCCGAGATCGGCGACGCCGACGAGATCGTCTACGCGACCTTCGCCTCCGCTCCCGGTGGCGAACCCCTGGGCGGCCTGAGCGATACCACCAAAACGCCCGGCTCCGGCCCGCCGTACTGGCTGAGCTGGTTCCAGGTCGCCGATACCGAGGCCGCGCTGAGCACGGCCACCGCTCGGGGCGCGGCGGTGGTGATGGGGCCCGATGAGAGCCCGGTGGGACGGATGTGTGTGCTCACGGGCCCGCAGGGGGAGATCTTCGGTGTCATCGATGTCTCGAAGGCGGCCGGATCGCCGTCCTGAACCCGACGGCGAGCGGTATCCGGCCGGCCGCGGCCCGTCCCATCGACCCGGACGGCGACCGACCGGCGACCCTCCGGCCGCCGGTCGGTCGTGAGCTCGTATACGGAAGGAACCCCGCTACGGGTTACCCCCGCCTCGGGCGCTCGGTCCGGTCCACCCGTTCGTTGATCAGTATGTCGTCGTCGGCGGGTGGCTCCGGATCGTGCCATTCCTCGGCGCGACTGGAGCGATTACCGCGCAGCGTGCCCTGTAGTTCATGGGCCAGCTCATCGTCCCGGGCCGGGCCGTGCTTGCTGTTTCCGCGTTCCATATCGGTCCTCCTGCCTCGAGGGGTTGCGAGGTGGCGCGGTGAGCGATCACCTCGTCCTGCGGCGCGGCGCTCTCGTCGACGGGGGCGATCGTCCCGCCGCGTACGGGGCGATCACCGGTGGGGATCCCGGCGGCGTGATACATCCCTCGGCTCTCACCGGGCCCGCCGAGGGCCCGTATCGTCCACGGCGCGCGGATACCCGGCGGCCGCGGTTCGAATCCGGCGATCGGGATCTGTTCGAGGCCGCCCGGCGTGGCCGCTGGTGCCTCGGCCCGGTCGCCGTGCGCTCATCCCGCCCGGGGCGTCAGCTTCCGCAGTGGTTCGTCGAGCTCGCTGCGATAGAAATCCAGGAAACCGTCCGGGTCCGGGCCGGCATTCTGCATCACCAAGTGGTCGAACCCGGCATCGACGAAGGGCTGCGCGACCTCGAGACAGCGCTGTGGGTCGGGCCCGCAGGCGAATTTCTCCAGGATGTCGTCCTCGCGTACCGTGGCCGAGGCCGCCGCGAAATTCACCGGATTCGGCAGTTCACTCATGACCTTCCACCCGGTCAGCGCCCACCGTGAGGTATCCAGGGCCGCGCGCGCGGCGGTGCGTTCGTCGGGTGCCCACGCCACGGGAACCTCCGCGTAACAGGGGCCGTCACCACCGGCCTTCCGGTATTCCCCGACCAGCGCGGGCTTCGCCTCCGTGGCGAAGAGACCGTCGCCCAGTTCGCCGGCCAACCGGGCCGCCTCCGTACCTCCGGCGGCCACCGCGATCGGCGGCGGTTCATCCGGGAGATCGAAAATCCGGGCGTCCGACAGCCGCAGGTAGCGGCCGTCGTAGGACTGGTATCCGCCGCGCCACAGTAGCCGGATGATCTCCAGCGCCTCTCGGAGCAACCGGTGCCGACCGGCCACATCGACCGGAAATCCCTCGCCGACCACATGCTCGTTGAGACGCTCACCCGCGCCTACTCCGAGAGTGAAGCGGCCCTCGGCGAGGAGCGCCACGGTGGCGGCCGCCTGGGCCACGATGGCGGGGTGATAACGCACCGTGGGGCAGGTGACACCGGTGGCGAGCCGGATCCGCTCGGTTTTCTCCGCGATGGCCCCCAGCACGCTCCACGCGAACGGGGAATGGCCCTGGTTGTCCAGCCACGGATGATAGTGGTCGCTGATCTCGACGAAGTCGAACCCGGCCGTTTCGGCCCGGACGGCTTGCCGGACCAGTTCGGCGGGGCCGAAGGCTTCGGCGGCCAATTTGTAGCCGATCTGCATGGTTCCTCCGAACGCGGTAGTAATCGCTGCCTTTCCGTGATGGTGGCCTGCCGTGTGCGGTGATACCGCGGTGGCGACCCACCGGACCCGGCCGCGATACCCGGGAGGCGGACGGTGAAACCGCGGACCGGTTCAGGTACCCGCGGCGGTACCGGACAGCGGGCGGCCGGGCGTGCGGGTGACCGTCGCCCCCGAATCCGTGGCCAGACGGGCGAATTCGATGGCATCGCGCACGGCGGCGCCGCCGGGATCGTTGTTGAAGTAGACGTAGGCGTCCTCGGTGCCGGACCATGTGGCGGTGAGCCGGTGTACCCAGCCGGCCAGCGCCCGCCGCCCGTAGCGCGGCGGCGGGGTGGCGCGGCCCCGGTGCAGCCGGAGGTAGCCCCAGTCCGTGGTGCGCCAGCGCGGTGTCACCGGCCGGGACCCGGAATCGGCCCAGCACAGCGCGGCGCCGTGGTCTTCCAGGACGGCGCGGATCTCCTCGGTCCACCACGACTCGTGCCGGGGTTCGACCGCCACCCGCGTCCCCGGCGGGAAACAGCGCAGGCACGTATCGAGCAGCGCGGGATCGGCGCGCAGGGTTGCCGGGAGTTGTACGAGGATCGGCCCGAGCCGGTCGCCGAGCCCGGCCGCGTGGCACATGAGCCGCGCCACGGGTTCTTCCGGGTCACGGAGCCGTTTCATATGGGTCAGATAGCGGCTGGCCTTGACCGCGTATACGAAATCGCCGGGTGTGCGCTCGCGCCAGGCCGTGAACGTCTCGCGGCTGGGCAGCCGGTAGAAGGCGTTGTTGTTCTCCACGGTCGCGAAGGCGGCGGCGTAGTGCTCGAGCCATAGTCGTTGCGGGCAGCTGTCCGGGTAGAGAACCCCGCGCCAGTCGCGGTACTGCCATCCGGAAGTGCCCACATACAACGGCATCGCGACCTCCGTCCGCCTCGGATGCCCGGCCCCACCCGGCGCCGGGGACGGGTTCGTATCCGACGACTACCCCGGTGGCCCCCGCTCATACCGGATCCCGCGCCGCGGTCTCGGAACCCCGACACGAGCCGACGCGGCCACGCCGGGGCCTGCTGTCGCCGCTCGCCGTTTCCTGACGCGGCCGAGGGGTTACCGGCCCACGCTGGTGCGCCGGTAACTCTCGGTGAGTGCCTGCAGTTCCGCCGCGCTCAGCACATCTTGGATGCGGTCGAAACCGGTGGGCGCGCGTTCCGCGACCAACCGCAGCGTACGGTCCATGGGTATGTCCCGGTTGGCCAGCACCACCGCATTCGCCGATTCGCGGCGGGCATGGTCATAGGCCGCCAGACCGGCGGCCGGTTCACCGGTCCGGATGAGTGCCTCCGCCAGTGCCCCGGCGTCGAGGATCGCCTGTGATCCGCCGTTGGAACCGACGGGATACATCGGATGAGCGGCGTCGCCCAGCAGGGTGATCCGGCCGAAACTCCACCGCGGCAGCGGGTCCCGGTCGACCATCGGGTACTCGAGTATGGTGTCGCCGGCCGACAGCAGGGCCTCGATATCCAGCCCGCCGATCCGCCAATCCCGGTAGTAGGGCAGGACGTCGTCGAGCCGCCCGGTGCGCGTCCAATCGGCCGTACCCTGATCGCATTCGCTCATCCGGACCTCGGCCACCCAGTTGGTCGGGACGCCGCGCGCACCGGGTGCGGCCGGAGACAGCGGATAGGCCACCAGTTTCGCGGCATGGTTGCTTCCGGCCATCAGCATCGACGCCCCGGTACGGAACGGCGGCGCTTCGGACACCCCGCGCCACATACGGATACCGTTCCACCGGGGCGGGCCTTCATCCGGGTAGAGGTGGGCGCGGACCGCGGAGTGCAGGCCGTCCGCTCCGATCAGTACATCGGCGACGAGTTCGGTCGCGGTGTCGCGGCGCCGGTCGTGCACCACGGCGCGCACCCGGCCGGCTTCCTGGATCGCGGTGGTGAATCGCAACCCGGTACGGACCGCATCGTCCCCGAGGCGGTCTCGTACCGCGTCCAGCAGCAGGGTCTGCAGACGACCGCGATGCACCGAATACTGGGGCCAGGGATGTCCTGCGGCCACTCCGCGCGGTTCGCACCAGATCTCGTTGCCGAACCGATCGAAATGGATCAGTTCGGCGGTGGCCACCGCCTGTGCCGCCAGCGTCTCGTGCAGCCCGAGCCGGGCCAGAGCCGCGGTCGCGTGCGGTAGGAGGTTGATACCCACCCCGAGTGGACGCAATTCGTCGACCCGGTCGATCACTTCCACTTCGATACCGGCCGCGTGCAGGGACAACGCCGCGGTGAGCCCGCCGATGCCGGCGCCGATGATCAGGGCCTTCACCGTGGTGCCTCCAGCGGGACGTAGGCGGGGTTGAAACATTCGTGCAGATGCGCCACCGCGTTCGACAGGTGGTCGCTGAGCACGCTCTCCTTGTAGACGCAGGGCAGGCCTTCCTGCTCGCCCGGGGCGGGCCAGTGCTCGACCCCGGCGCCCAGGACTGTACGGGCGAGATACCGGTTGCCCGTCGCCAGACTGTGCCCGATGGGCAGGCGCTCGTCGGTGAGCAGCGCGGTGAGTTCGGGGTCACCGGTCAGGATGGCGACGTCGTTCACCGAGATCGCGGCTCCTTCGGCGGTGGTCAGCGTGGAGCGGCGGACGATCACCTGATCGCCCTCGGCGCAGCCGAGGGCGGTGCGGACCGTGCGCGATAGTGTTGCGCCGGTGGTGACGTGCTGATCGGTGAGGTCGAGCGCGAGGGGCAGGCCGACCAGCGCCTCCAGCAGCCGCGTCATGGAACCGTCGGCGCGTAGTAACATACGGGTAACCGACGGAAGATCCGATTCCGTTGTGCCCGTGAGGAATTCCGTCACCCGTCTCACGATACGACCGAGCCGGCGGCCCGGCATTCCCGGCGGCGGAAAGCTCGGACACGTCGGCGGGTATTACCGCGGAAGCCGCGATTCACCCCCTTCGCAACCAAGCGCTTGCTAGAATTCCCCGATGATCGCCACGGTCGTCTGGGGGACCGGTAATGTGGGCCGCGCCGCGATTCGCGCGGTCGATGCCCATCCCGACCTGACGCTGACGGCCGTACTCGTGCACGACCCGGCCAAAGCGGGCCGCGATGCGGGCGCACTGGCCGGACTGGACCGCACGCTGGGAGTGGCGGCCACCACCGATATCGACGCGGTGCTGGCGAGCGCACCCGCCGCGGTGGTCTACGCCGCCTCCGGGGACACCCGGCCCGACGACGCGCTCGCCGATATCGTCCGGGCCCTGGGCCGCGGTGCCGTGGTGGTGACGCCCGCTCTGTATGCGTTCTACGACCAGCGCACCGCACCACCGCAGCTGCGCGAACCCGTGCTGGCCGCCATAGAATCCGGCGGGGGTTCGCTCTTCGTCTCCGGTATCGATCCCGGTTGGGGCAACGATGTGCTGCCCCTGCTCGTCAGTGGCCTCGGCAGTGTGGTGGACGTCGTCCGCTGCCAGGAGATCTTCGATTACTCGAGCTACGACCAGCCGGATTCCGTCCGCTACCTGGTGGGTATGGGCCTGCCGATGGACCAGGTGCCACCCATGGTGGCACCCACGGTGCCGACCATGGTCTGGGGCGGGCAGGTCCGGCTCATGGCCCGGGCGCTCGGTGTCGAACCGGAGGAGATCCGGGAGACGGTGCAGCGGCTGCCGCTGGAGCATACGGTCGAGACCGCGACGATGGGCAGGTTCGACGCCGGTACCCAGGGAGCGATGCGGTTCGAGGTGCAGGGCATCGTGGCCGGTGTACCGCGTATCGTCGTCGAGCACATCACCCGGATCCATCCCTCGTGCGCCCCGGACTGGCCGGCCCCGCCCAACGGCGCCGGCGCCCACCGGGTGATCATCGAAGGCCGCCCGCGTATCGAGGTCACCGTCGAAGCGACCGACGAGGGCGGCAACTACGCGGCCGGTGGGAACGCCACCGCCGTCGGACGGCTCGTCGGCGCCATCGGCTGGCTCGTCGACAATCCCCCCGGGCTCTACGATGCTCTCGATGTGCCGTTGCGTCCGGCCGCCGGGAAACTGGGAAGGAACGGCCATGAGAGTTGACATCCCCGCCGGTAAGGACCCCATCGGTTACGTATGGGGTGAAATGGTGCCCGGAATCGGTGCCGCCGCCGCGAACTTCTCGATGGCGGTCTACGCGCACACCACGCTGGGACTGCGCGAATTCGAGGCGGCGCGGCTGCGTATCGCCCAGCTCAACGGTTGCCTCTTCTGCCTGGACTGGCGCACCGAACGCGACGGACAGAAGGTGGAGGAGGGTTTCGCCGCCGCGGTGAGCGACTGGCGCGATACCGATGCGCTCGACGACCGCGCCCGGCTGGCCGCCGAATACGCCGAACGCTACGTCCTCGATCACCACAACCTCGACGAGGATTTCTGGACCCGGATGACGGCCCACTACAGCCAGGGCGAAATCGTGGAACTCGGTATGTGCCTGGGGTCCTGGCTGGCCTTCGGCCGGCTCAACCGTGTGCTCGGCCTCGACACCGCCTGTGTGCTGCCGGGGCATACGGCCGCGCCGGAACCCGGCGCGCGTCCCGGCGCCTGAGCGAGCCGGCCCGGTACGGGTTCGGTGGGGGTGATGAAGGAGCCGAGCGATCGTCTTGCCGCGTCCCGGCGTGCCCGCATGCGGCACAGGAGGCGTTATCCGTCCGGCTGTGTCACGGCGCCGGACGGGGGTATGCCGCAGGTCCGCTACTCGATGAGGAGGGGCAATGCGAGTGATCGTCACCGGGGCGACCGGCAATGTGGGAACCGCCGTGCTCCAGGCTCTGAAAGAGATGCCCGAGGTGGACTCGATCGTGGGAGTCGCGCGCCGGAAACCGCGCCAGGGAATCCCCGGCGTGGAGTGGACCACCGCGGACGTACGTTCCGCCGATCTGACGGCGCTGTTCCGCGGCGCCCAGGCGGTGGTCCATCTGGCCTGGGCGTTCCAGCCGACCCACCGGCCGGTGGACACCTGGCGCACCAATGTCGGCGGCACCCGGCGGGTGCTCGACGCCGTGGCCGCGGCCGAGGTGCCGGCGCTCGTGTACGCCTCTTCGGTCGGCGCCTATTCACCGCGTACCGACGACCGCCCGGTCGACGAGAGCTGGCCCACCGAGGGCTGGCCGGAGGCCTCCTACACGGTCGAGAAATCCTATATCGAACGGTTGCTGGACCTCTTCGAACGGACTCGACCCGAATGCAGGCTGGTGCGGATGCGACCCGCGTTCATCTTCCAGTGGGCAGCGGCCGAAGAGCAGCGCAGGCTCTTCGCCGGGCCGCTGCTGCCGAACCCGCTGATCCGTCCCGGATTGCTCCCGGTACTGCCCTATCCCCGCGGTCTGCGCTTCCAGACGCTGCACAGCGCCGATACGGGCCGCGCCTTCGCCGCCGCGGTGACCTCGGGGGCGCGCGGGGCCTTCAATCTGGCCGCCGAACCGGTACTGGACCGCGCCGAGTTCGGGCGGGTGCTGGGAGTGCGTACCGTAGCGGTGCCCCCGGCAGCCGTGCGCACCGCGCTCGCGGGTGCCTGGCATCTGCGGCTGGTGCCCGCCACTCCCGGTCTCTTCGAAGCAGTGATGCATCTACCGTTCCTGGACACCACCCGCGCCCGGCGGGAACTCGGGTGGGAGCCGCGGATCACCGCACCGGACGCCCTGAAGGAGTTCCTGGAGGCCCTGCGTGCCGGGGCGGGCGGGCGGACACCGCCGCTGGCGGCGGACGCCGGGGGAGCGGGGCGCCACCGCGAATTCGGTTCCGGGGTCGGCGGTCGTGATCCGGTCGATCGGTGAACCGGTCGGCGATGGATTGTGTCAGGGCCGTTCTCCCGGGTAGCCGCCCGGTATGGCAACTATCGCTCCCTTACCGAAAGAACGTATCGGCGCGCCCCTGCGGGCTGTGGTGACCGGCTCCGATTCCGGTATCGGCAGGGCGATCGCGGTAGCCCTGGCCGGTGGTGGAGTGGACGTGGGTATCACCTACCACTCCGACGAAGCCGGGGCAGCGCACACCGCCGAGCTCGCGCGCGACCGCGGCGCACGTGCCGCGGTCCGCCGGCTCGACCTCGACGATCTGCCCACCAGTACCGCCGCGGTGGACGAACTCGCCGAGGAATTGGGCGGGGTGGACGTCCTGGTGAACTGCGCCGGTACCGGGTCGGCGCAGAAGGCGATGGAGATGGATTTCGATACCTGGCGCCATGTGCTCTCGGTCGATCTGGACGGCGCGTTCCTCTGCACGCAGCGCGCGGTGCGGCATATGATCGAGGCCGGTCGCGGCGGGCGGATCATCAACATCACGAGTGTGCACGAGCACGCGCCCAAGGTCGGCGCGGCGCCGTACTGCGCGGCCAAAGCGGGTCTCGGCGCCCTGACCAAGGTCCTGGCGCTGGAATTGGCCGAACACGACATCACCGTCAATTCCGTGGCGCCGGGCGAGATCGCCACGCCGATGACCGGCCAGGCGGACGCCGACCCGCGCGAGCAGCCGCGCCCGGGGCTGCCGCTGGGCCGTCCCGGCCACGCCGAGGAAGTCGCCTCGGTGGTGGCTTTTCTCGCTACCCCGGCGGCGGGCTATGTCACCGGCGCGTCGTACGTGGTGGACGGCGGCATGCTGCTGATGGGGCCGCAGTCCAGTCAACTGGTCGGTGACGAGAGCTGGCGTGATCCGGCGGCGAAGGAGTAACGATGAACAATCCTGTTTCCGCGCTCGTACGCACGGTATTCGATACCGGAGCCCGCTTCCGGCACGCGCGGGTCTTCCATCCGCGGGGTGTGCGCCTCACCGGCCGCTTCCATGCCGAACCCGAATTCGAACCGCTTTTCGGCACGGGGGAGCGTGCGGTCATCGCGCGCCTGTCGAAGGGCACCGGTATTCCGGGCGCCGGGCCGGATATTCTCGGGCTCGCGTTCCGGGTACTCGCTCAGGGGGACAAGCCCTGGGACTTCACGCTGGCGACCAGCGGCCAGGGCATGGTCGGCCGGTTCGTCCTGACGGTTGCGCGGGGGTGGGCCAGCGCCCGGTTCGGCACTCTGCTGCCGTACTCGCTGCCGGACTCCGGTCCGGTCTGGTTCTTCGCCGATCCCGACCCCGGGCAACCCGAAGACGCCTCCCTGGTATCGATGGCCCGGCACGTGCAGGAGCACCAGATCGGGTACACCCTCACCGCCGCCGGCTTCGGGGGCGAACCGCGCCGGGTCGGTCACCTGACCCTCCGGGCGGCGAACCCGGAGGAGCATCGCACCGATTTCTTCGATCCCATGCTCAACCATCCCGGCGATGTCGCGTTGCTGCCGCGTCAGGTGCAGTGGTTGCGGGAGCTGGCCTACACCGGCAGCCGCCGGGGCCGGGGTGCCGAGGACGGTTCCGGGCACGCCGTCGGCACCGCCCCCTGACCTCGGCTGCCGGTTTCGGCACCAGGTGTTTCACCGGCGCGGTCCTGGAAAACCGCCCACCATGAACGGAACCGAGGACATAGGACAGGAATCGCCCGAGACGGCCGAATGGACCACCGCCGAGATCCCGGCGACGCACGAGCAACTGGACGAGGACGAATTGGCCGCCGATCCGCTGGAGGAGGGTATGGATCCGGCGGACGACTGGACGGCGGCCGACCGCTACGCGACCACACCGCGTGAGCAGCGCTCAGGTGAGTCGATGGAAGAGCGCCTCGCCGAGGAGGAGCCCGATATCGTGCCGGAGGGACAGCGTTCGGCCACCGCGCCGGATACGCGGCGCGGTACCGGGGACTGATCCCGCGGGGCGGGGTTGCGCGCAGCGGGTGCGCGTAACCCCGTCAATGGTGTGTCCAGTCCGGCTGAGCGAAATGAGCGACCCGCGACGCGCCCGGCGCCCGCCCCAGGAGCACGACTTCCCGGAACTGCCAGAGCATCGCGCCGGTCGGAGCGTGGATGGTCATCGCCGGGGCCAGCCGCATCTGCAGCAGATCGGGTGCGCCGGTCGCGGCCCCCGGGTCGCGGTGGACCCAGTGCGGGGTGCTGTCGGCGGCCAGCCGGCTCAGCTCCACGAAATGGACCGAGTGGACCTCGTCCGGGTTCGGCCGCAGCCGCGCCGTATCGGCGAGGGTGGTCACCACCGGCGTGATGGCGAAACCGGACGCCGCGGGGAAATCGTCGAGCCCGCCGAGGATCTCCTCGGGGACGGTCCGCAGGCCCAGTTCCTCGTGCAGTTCCCGGGCCGCGGCCTCGCCCGCGGTTTCGCCCGGTTCCACACGCCCGCCCGGTAGTGCCCATTGCCCGGCATTGCGCCCCCGATACGCCCGTTTCATGATGATCACCGACAGTGCCGCGCCGGTATCGACCACACACAGGACCACGGCGGCGCGGCGGACTCCGGGTGTGTCGGGCACCGCGATACGCGGGAATTCCGTCAGCCGTGCCTGCGCGAGCGCGCGGAAATCATCGATACTGTGGGGGACCCGTGGTCCCGGGTGGTCGCCCATACGGTCGATCATGCCCGACGCCGAACCGGTGCCGGGCGCCGTTCGGCGCCGGGAAAAACACTGTGGAGCGTCGCTCACACCCGCCGCATGACCGAGACGACCTTGCCCAGCACCACCGCGTGATCGCCGTCGAGTACCCGATAGGCGGGATTGCGGGGTTCCAGGTATACGTGCCCGCCGCGGCGGCGATAGACCTTCACCGTCGCTTCCCCGTCCAGCATGGCGGCGACGATCTCGCCCGACTGCGCGTCGGGCTGCCGGCGCACGACGACGATATCGCCGTCGCAGATGGCGGCGTCCACCATCGAGTCACCGCGCACCCGGAGCCCGAAAACGGTGCCCCGCCCCACGAGTTCCCGGGGAAGGGTGAGCACATCATCGGTGTGCTCTTCGGCGAGAATCGGTGCGCCCGCGGCGATATCGCCCACCACGGGTACCGCGACGGCGTCGTGGTCCGTTCGCCGTTCGGTGGTGTCGTTCAGGAACAGCCGCACGTCCACCGGCCGGGAAACCCCGGTGCCGCGCCGCAGAAAGCCCTTCTCCTCCAGACTCTTCAGATGCCTCGACACCGACGATGCCGAACGCAGGCCGACGGCGTCACCGAGCTGGCGGGTGGTGGGGGCATAACCGTGGCGCCGCACCCATTCCCGGATCGTGATGAGGATCCGGTACTGACGTTCCGGCAGCGTCGAGGTGTCGAGGTGGTCGTATGCGGTCACCGGTGCATCGTATGACCGGGGACCGACACCTCCGCGACGGTCTCGTCACAGAGGCGCGGGGCCGGATTCAGCTGCCGTCGTAGGGGCGGGCCGCCCGAGCGGTGCGTAGCGCTTCGGCCCACCAGCGCAGCCGGTTCAGCAGGGTCGTCGCCGCGGTGTCGGCGTCCGCCCCGGCGGTGAGTGCGCCCGTTTCGTCACGCCGTTGCCAGGGGTTGTGGAAACTGACGGTATCGCGCACCGTCACGGCGTGCAGTTCGGCGAAGACAGTGCGTAGATGCTCGATCGCGCGCAGGCCACCGGATATGCCACCGTAGCTGACGAAACCCACCGGCTTGGCCTGCCATTCGGCGGAGTTCAGGTCGATGAAATTCTTCAGCGTCCCCGGGTAACTGTGGTTGTACTCGGGGGTGATGACGACGAACCCGTCCGCCTCGGCGAGGACCGCCCGGCTCGCCGCGAGCGCGGGCGCGGGCGCACCGAACGTATGCGGCAGCTCGGCGGTGCCGATATCGACGGCGGTAACCGTCAGGCCGGGGTGTTCGCCGGCGCGCGCCAGGAACCAGTCACCGACCACCGGTGCGAAGCGGCCGTCCCGGCTGCTGCCGATGACGACGGCGATACGCAGCGGTGCGGGGGTGTCGATTGTCGTGCTCACGGGGTCCTCCAGATCGTGTCCGCGGCGGCGGTTGCGGCCGCTCCGGTCCCACTCTTGTTCCTCGAGTAACGTTGAGGTCAAGTCGACGGTGGCGCCGGAGTCGTGTGGGTGGCGGCCCACCGGGTATGCCCGACGATGAAAACCCCGGCACGGCACCGCCTGCCGCATCACAGAACGGTTGCGTGACCTCTACACTGACGCGGTTGGCGAGTTGACGTTCTAGGCTGGAACCGGACGGCTTATGCCCTGGCACTAGGGAGCACATGGATATCGCGGAGGCGTCGCAGCCGAAGTACCGGCGGGCCCGCTTTGCCGACCTCGAGGACATCGCGGCCGTCGAGGCCGAGGTCTTCGCCGAGCCGTACCTGTATCTGATGTTGCGCCAGCTGTTCGACCTGCACGGCGCCGAATGGCTGGTCGCCGAAGTCGGCGGCTCGGTGATCGGATACGCGCTCACCCTGGAGAAATCCGGACGGGCACTGCTGTTCACCTTCGCGGTGGCCAGGAAGTACCAGGGCGCCGGATACGGCCGGGCACTGCTCGAGCACACGTTGCACCTGTGCCGGGAACTGGGCACCGAAACCGTGTATCTCACCGTCCGGCCCGATAATCACCCGGCGAGCAACCTGTTCAAACAGGCCGGATTCGCCTTCGTCGAACACGATGAACGCTACTTCGGGCCGGGCGAGCCGCGCGATGTCTACGAGTTCCGGCTGCGTCCCTGACGCTAAACTGTTTCCATGGGCGAGATTTCGCCGTTCGTGGCGTCGGTCTCCACCCGGATCGCCAGGCACGCGGCCGCGTACACCGCCGAACTCGACACGGACCCGCATCCCGAGCGGATGGCACTGGACACCTTCATCACACATGTCGAGGCGATCCTGGACGATTACGATCCGCCCAGTGCCCGCCGGCGTCACTCCGGCTCCCTGGTCTTCCCGCACCTCTATGCGGCCGCCCGGCAGCCCCGCGCCGACGAGGAGGGCTGGCGCGTGCCGAGCGCCGTCCTCGCCGCGCTGCTGGCCGCCGAGGTGGAATTCCGCGGTCCCCTGCGGTTGAGCGCCCGCCAGAACACCCTGCTGGCCGAGGAATACGAGCTGATCGGCGCGCAGCTGTCGATCGTGCGGCTGCACACCCACGCCGCCCTGGCCTTCCGGCGCGCGATGGCGCTGTACCGGGTGAACGAGGACGACGCGGCCGAGGACCGCTGTGGACTGGAACTCGCGCGCGCCGGCACCCGGGCCCTACCGGCCGGTCCGCGCCGGTGGGCGGGGCAGGGCTCGTATGTGCTGTGCGGTCACGGCTACCGGCCGTCGTGGCTGCTCGGCTGGGTCGTCCTCCAAATGCTGGTGTTCACCGGCACCGCCCTGCTTCTCGGCGGTGGTGAGTGGGCCCCCTCGACGGTCTATATGGGGGTGACGAGTTTCCTGAACCCGCCGGGGCAGGGCGATACCGCAGGCCTGGGGGTCGCGGTACCCGTCCTTTTCGTGATCGAGGCCTGGACCGGTGCGGTCTCGATGTCGGTGTTCTTCGCTCTGCTGGTGCGCAAATGGTTCCGGATGTGAAGCGGCCTCACCATTCCTCGTCGAAGACCTTGTGCCGCAGCGCGTGCAGGGTCGCGACGGCGATGGTGTCGCGTAACCGGCCCACCAGCGTATTCCACTGACGGGAGAAACCGGGATCGTTCTGCAGATCCTTCCACAGCGCGCGCAAGGGCGGCGGAGTATGCGCGCCGGGCATCCACAGCCCGGTGAGGTGTTCGAGCACCGGGGCGAGGATATCCATCCGCTCCCGGCTGTGCGGGGCGAAACGGTCGGCCTCGTCGAGAGCGGCGGCCAGGACGGTGAGCAGCCAGTCGTGCGCGGCCAGATCCTCGCAGAACCGCTCGGCGGCCGCGAGATCGGCCTCCTCGCGCACGATCAGGCGCACCGAGCGGACCGTATCGTCGTCCAGATAGAGTCCGGCCGCGGGACCCGTGCTGCCGCCGATACGCGCGGTCCACCGCAACCGGGTGGTGCCCGCCTGGACCGGGGGATTCTGATCCAGGCGTGGATCGGCCCGTACCCGGGCCAGCAGCCGTTCGCTGATGGACGCCAGATCGAGCAGGTCACCGCTGGGCGGGCGGACGAGATACCCGTCGGCCAGCGCGATACCGGCCGCCATCCGCTCGGGGATCCGGGTGATGACCTCGGTGACGCCCTTCTGGCTGATGTAATGGGACCACGTCCGGCGGCGGCGGTCGGCGGCCCGCACGATCCGGGTTCGCGCCGAGGACTGCAGGATCCGGCCGCCGGCCAGGGTGATACTGGTGGCGACGGTGCCCACGATGCGCGCGCTCTGTTCGCCCAGGGGCACAGCACAGTCGACCCCCACCGCGGTGGTCGGGGAGATACCGAGTGTTCCGGGGCGTTCGCGCCAGC
This sequence comes from Nocardia sp. X0981, assembly GCF_977089955.1. Lineage (NCBI taxonomy): Bacteria > Bacillati > Actinomycetota > Actinomycetes > Mycobacteriales > Nocardiaceae > Nocardia > Nocardia sp. X0981. The sequence goes on from NZ_OZ372435.1 coordinate 3,978,873, forward strand.
GGACGGCGCGGCCGGGCATCAGCGCCAGCAGTTCACCCGCCTCGGCGCGGGCCAGCGCCGAGGCCGAGGGCAGCAGACAGGTGCGGACCTCGCCGAGAACGGCCAAGGGCGTGGTCGAGACCATCTCAGGACCCGTCGAGCAGCAGATGGGACAGTCGTTCGCTGATCTTGCGGGGCACCGTCACCGGTACCGGGTCGACAGCGCCGCAGGTGATGGTCTGCGCGACGATGTCCTCGTCGAGATCCAGATGGTCCAGGACCAGCCGGACCGCGTGCTCGATACCGATGTAGTTCTTGGGGAGCATGGACAGGGTCTGGTAGGCCGCGAACGGCGCGGCGCCGGGTTCGAGCTGCACCACCGGCGGCACCTCGTGCCAGCGTCGCGGCCACGGTTCCCCACGCCACAGCTGTGGCTCCACCACCGGCGCCCCGTGATACCGCAGCATACCCAGCCGCAGCAGATGCCAGACCGCGGCCAGGAAGGGACACGACCAGCGGGTCACCGTGACGCCGTCCACGACCTGCGTGCTCCACAACTGCACATCGAGGAAGATGGAATGTTCCCGCCGGCCGAACTCCTCCGGCGGCTCGTACCGCCGGCCGCGCATGGCCTGGGCCGGTTCGTACTCGGAGGACCGGCGGCCGTTGCACAACCACCCCGACTGCGCGGTGGGCGGTCGGCGGCCGGTATCCGGTGGCGCGGGTTCGGCCACGATTCGCGCGGCCACCATTTCCGCCACCGGGATCGGCTCGCCCAGGGGAACCCCGTCGACGAACTGCGAAGCCTGCCAGCAACCGGACTCGCGAGCGAGATAGTCGATCCGCAAACCGGATTCGGCGGCCGCGCCGAGCAGTTTCCCCAATACTTCGGCGGGATCGGTATCGGGCTGGAAATAGTCGTCGATCAGATAGCAGGTACTGACCCGCACGTCGAGACCGAACCGCACCCGCGCCGATTCGACGAAGGCCGCCACCAGCGGAACGATACGACGGAACTCGGCTTTCACCCGTTCGATATCGCCGGTGATGTCGTTGAGGTAGAAATGCCCCACCTCGATCGACAGATGCGACAGCGGAACCGGCGCGATCCACGGCTGTTCGGTGGCCTCACTGTATATCTGCCTGTCCCGCACTAGAGCCTCTCCCAGGTGGCGACGTCGACGAGACGGCGGGCCAGTTCGGTATAGGCCCGCGCGGTCTCGTGATTGGCGATATGAGCATTGACATCACTGTCGAGGATCAGCTGTTCGCGCCATTGCAGGACGGGTTCCATCGGGGTGGCCCCGAGTACCGCGGTCGTGCCGAGCCGGTTGGCGGTGGCCAGCCGGCGCAGCGCGACGTCCTGTTCTTGCAACCACGCCGCCTGCGCTGCCCGTTGCGCGTTCGGATGCGAATCGGCGGCGGGTACGGCGGTGCGTACATAACGGGTGGAACCGAGCAGTTCGTCCGGGTCGTGACCGCACGCGGCCCCGGTCTGCAGCAGTCCGTGCGGACCGTGCACCAGACCGGCGGCGGCCAGGATGTGCTGACGGGTCCAGCGGTGGAAGATCAGCCAGCGCGCGGTTCGCCGCCGCAGTTGCGGAAGCGCGGTGGCCGCGAGCGCGAGCTCGAGCGCGACCGACCGGCCCGCGCTGAGATCGACGACCACCACCCGGAACTCCTGCTCCAGTGCCACCAGCAGTTCCGCGCAGCGGCCCACCACTTCGTCGTTCGCGGTGAGGAATTCGGCCCCGCCCTCGTCGCCGGGCAGCAGTACCAGCCGGCCGGAGCGCGGGCCCAGGCGTTTGAGTTCGGCCCGGTCGGTGGCGACGCCCACGTCGACGCGCGCCGCGGTGCCGCTCTGCCCGAGCAGATAGGAGTGCACCCCGCCGTCGGCGATACCGCGTTCCACCGAACTGATCTCGAACAGCGCACCGGCGGTGGGGGAGCCGAAGTCGAAGTCGACATAGGCCACATTGCGGCCGGACATGCACAGCCGGTGGGCGATATTGCAGCTCGTCACCGACCGGCCGGTACCGCCCTTGTCGGACGTGGAGAAAACCAGCACCTCGGCCTCCTCACCGTATCGCGTCCTGGCGCGCGTACGCCAGTTCGTCGAGCTGGATCAATGCCTGGGTGGCGAGGCTGTAGGCGGTGCCGGGACGCTCGTGCAGTACCCCGCGGGCCCGGTCCAGCGATTGCCGGATGCGGTTGACCGCAGCCTGTTTCGGCGTCAGAGCATCGCCCTCGACTTCGAGCTCCTCCTGGTTGAGCAGATGTTCGGCCTCGCTGAGCAGGTCCACGGCGCGGGCGACCATGCTGGCAGGTGCCAGCGGCGGTTCGCGGAAGGTGCCATAGGCGATGACCAGGCATTCCATCACACGTTCGGTGACGAACCAGGACGGGCCCCGGGGTACGGCCGCCGTGGGCCCCAGCAGGGCGGTCGGTTCGTCCCAGAGCCCCGCGGCGGCGCCGTCGCGCTGGATCCGCTGCTCGAGGTGGTCCATGGCCGCTTCGGCCAGCGCCATCAGCCGGTCGCGGGTATCGACATCGGTACGCAATCGCGCGGCCTGCAGACAGCGTTTGAGCATCATGGTCACGAAATCCGGCACGTACCAGAACAGTTGGTCGCCGCCGCCGATATCCTCGCTACCGGCCAGACCCAATCGGACACCCGGGTAGTGCAGATCGGCCGCCGGGTCGCCGGTGGTGAGCCGGCTGGTGATCCGCCCGCGCCGGGCGAGCTGATCGAAAACGGCGACGGTACGGGCCAGATCCTCGGTGCTGTCCCGGTAGACGAGGTCCTGGATGAGGATCGCGGTGACGGTCAGACTGAAGTAATCCGATTCCTCCCCGTCGGAGGTGCGCCACGGGACGTCCTCCAGCGGCCAGCGGCCCCCGCCGAAGCGGGCGACGGTCGACCAGTAGTTGCGGGCCAGTTCGAATCGCAGCTGCAGCGCGTCGGCGAGTTTGCGCTGTTCGTCGGTGAGCAGGTCCAGCTCCCGGATACGCTGCGAGGACAGATCGGAGATACCGTCGAGGGCCACGGCGGTGAAGTACAGGTAGGGCCGGGGCTCGGCGTGGCCGGGCGCGCTGCCGACCGGGGCGGCTACGAAGTCGATGGGTTCGGCGGTGCGGACGATGCCCCAGCCCCATCCGCATTCGAAGAGCCGCTCGTCGTCGGCGACGTCCACCTCGCTGGCCTGACTGAGCCGGACCTCGTTCGCCGCCTGGACCCGTAACCGTTCCAGCCGGGCCGACAACCGGCGGATCACGTCGTCGGCGGGAGCGCGCTCCTGGTTGATCGTATGCAGGATGGCCCGGCCCGCCGCGGAGCCGGGCTCCGGGGTGTGGATGACGAAACTGCGCACCAGACCCGCCATGGCCGCGGTCAGCCGGATTCCGACGGCGTCGACGAGCGCGGGGATACGCTCGCTCAACTGCCGGGCCTCCCGCCGCACCTCCCCGCTGACGAAGCGCTGGAATCCGCGCAGGAATCGCAGCGCCGCGATACACAGACTCAGCGACATCGAATAGGAATCGACGATTTCCAGGGCGAGCTGCTCCTCGGTGAGCGGCTGGTCCCCGGCGGTGCGCAGGTAGCTGCCTGCCTGGAAGACCGGTTTGCCCTCGGCGTCGGTATAGCGCCGCAGATAGTCCTCGAGCAGGCGGACCAGAACCCCGCCGATCCGCGTCTCTTCGCCGAAGGGAGCCAGTGCGCTCTTGGCGTCGGGAGCCATATCGTTGGGCTGATCCAGGGCGAAGGCCTCGAGTTCGGTGGCCGGATACAGCAGGCACAGCAACTGCTCGGCGTCGCTGATCGAATTGGTGCCGTCGCGACCGCCCCAGTGCCAGGTCTCGTTCCGGTAGGAGCAGGCCAGGACGGCCCGCCACAGGTCCAGCAGCTGTTGCCGCGGCCGAATTCGCATAGTCGTGTCCTCGCCCCCGCGCCCGGCCGGTGGCACCGGGCGTCGTTCCCTAAAGTGTGCCCCCAACTTGTTCGCTAGGCCAAGCAAACGCCGAGACTCGTGATTGCGATGGAATTGCCTGCGGCCCAGATTTTTTGGGAGCGAAGGCGCAGAGCCCCACCCTGTCGGCTCGCCCGGGCGGGGCTCTGCGCCACGATGCCCCGATCGCCGGCCTTCCGATCGCGCGTCGTCACGTCGTGGTCGGTCATATCGCGCCGCCCTGCCACCCCGCGGTCTCGAATAGCCGATACGTCGCTCCGTGCCCGTACGGTGCGGCGCACAGAGGGACCGGCCGGGGATCATGCGATCCCCGGCCGGTCCCTCTCGGGATTCAGAGCCGCGCGACCCCTCGGATGTAATCGAGGTCGTCGAGGAACGCGGCGTAGGCGCTGTCGCGGTCGGGCGCCCGCAATATCGAAGACGGGTGGACGGTCGCGGTGACGCGGTAGCCGGGCCTCTCGACGACCTGCCCGCGAAACGCGCCCACGGTGGCCGAAGGGCCCAGCACCGCCTTGGCCGCCACCGCGCCCAGACAGACCACCAGCTCGGGCGCCACCAATTCCAATTCGGCCTCCAGCCATGCCGAGCAGGCCACGACCTCGGCTCGGCTCGGCTGCTTGTGGATACGACGCTTCCCGCGTTCGACGAATTTGAAATGCTTCACCGCGTTGGTGAGGTAGAGACCGCTGCGCTCGAAACCGGCCTCCGCCAGGGCACGATCCAGTAATCGCCCGGCGGGGCCGACGAACGGTTGCCCGCGAATGTCCTCCTGGTCGCCCGGCTGCTCGCCGACCATGACCACCCGGGCGTGTTCCGGTCCCGCGCCGAATACGGTCTGGGTCGCATCGCGGTAGAGATCGCACCCGCGGCAGCCCTCCGCCGCGGCGCGCACCTGCGCGAGACCGGCGTTCTCGGGAACGAATCGGGCGGCCCCGGCCGGTGCGGGTGGGCGGCGCCGCGTGGCCGCCGCGGGGCCGTCGCGAGCGGGGGTGGGCATCGGGCGGCCTAGGAGCGGCCCAGTGCTTCGGAGAGCTGTTTCTTGGTCATCTTCGAGCGGCCCTTGATATTGCGGCGGCGCGCCTCGTTGTAGAGCTGGTCGCGCGTCTGGCCTTTGGGTCCGCTGCTGTGCGATCGTTGACCGCCCCGCCGCTGGGGTGAGATGTCCCGGGTGGAGGAGCGGCTCGCTGTTCTGGTCTGGCCGGCCTGCGCGCGGTTCTTGTTCACGGTCCGGGCGGCGATCTCCTTCGCCCGTTTCGTACCCGCGCCGCGGTCCTGTGCCGAATCCTTGATGTGCTCGTATTGCCGTTCCTGTTTGTCGGTCCATTCCTTCGGCATCACACACCTCCTGTCTGCGGGCCGGGTACCCGCCTCGGGTGCTCGCAATCAGCGCCCCTGTCGAAAAGGGGCACAGCGGCGCCATACCCCGGTCGCCGCGTGGTATGCGGCCGCGGCCGGCGGCCCGCCCGGTCACCGAGCCCGCGTCTGCTGCCCGGTCAGTGCGGCGTGGTGTTCGCGTAGCGCGGTGATCACGGCGGTCAGAACCCGGTGGGCCGCGTCCAGGTCGCCGGTCGGCAGGGCGGCCAGGGCATCGCGGGTCCGTTGCCCGAGCGGGCGGAAGAATTCCCCGGCCACCGCCATACCGTGCTCGGAATAGTGCAACAGCACCCGGCGCCGGTCCGCGGTGTCGGTTTCCCGGTGGATATGCCCCGAGGCGATCATGCGCTCGATCAGGTACGTGATCGCCGCGGGGGAGAGACCCAGTAGTTCGCGCAGCTGCCCCGCGGTGAGCGGACGGCCCTCGGCGTCGGCGGTCGCGATGTGCATGAGCGCGCGGAAATCGTTACTGCGTACCGAGTTCGCGTGGGCGAACAGATGGCCGATCTGTTCGGACACAGCGGTGAGCGCGCGGATATCGGTAGCGATCGCGTTTTCGGCGTGCTCGCGGGCTCCGCTATCGGCCGCTCCGCCCTCGTATGTCACCTTCGCTGTCCTTTCCGTGACCCGGCTGCCCGGAAAGTGTAGGCCCGGCGTTGCCTACTATTTCAGTTTCTGAAATAGTAGGCCGCGTGAATGCCTGGGAGCGCTATGCCGCCGTGGTCACCGGCCGCCGATCGTGGTTGCTGCTCGTCGCCGTCATCGTCGCGGCCGGTGCCGCGATGATGGGCGCCGGGCAGAACGCCGATGCCGGCCGGGCGCCCACCTCGCTACCGGAAGCCGCGGAATCCGCGCGGGTCCGCGCGGCGGTCGCCGAATTCCCCGGCGGTGCGGACGCGCCGGTGATCGTGGTGATCAGCAGGACCGACGGCGCCGGACTGACCGAACAGGATCGCGCCGCCGCCGATGCGGCCGTCCGGCGCGTCGTGGGCACGGACGCGGGCGGTCCCGGAATCGTCGTCGCACCGGACGGCAGAGCCGCGCTGGGGCGCGGTACCGTCTCGGCGGAACTGAGCGGAGAGACTCTCACCGAGGAGATCGACCGGATCCGCGAGGCGGCGGACCGGCAGGCGCCGCCGGGACTGGAGCTGCAGATCACCGGCGGTCCCGCCTTCGGTGCCGATATCGCCGACTCGTTCGCCGGTGCCGATGTGGCACTGCTGGCGGTGACGGCGCTGGTTGTCGCCCTCCTGCTGATCGTCACCTACCGTTCTCCGGTGCTGTGGCTGGTACCACTGCTGGTGATCGGCCTCGCCGACCGCACCGCCATCAGTGTGGGAACCATGCTCGCCCGAGTGACCGGCCTGACATTCGACGGTTCCACCTCGGGGATCACCAGTGTCCTGGTCTTCGGTGCGGGCACCAATTACGCGCTGCTGCTCGTCTCCCGGTATCGCGACGAACTACACCGGCACAGCGAGCATCGGCACGCCCTGCGGGAGGCGGTCCGGCGTGCCGGACCGGCGGTGCTCGCCAGTAATGTGACCGTGGTCCTCGCACTGTGCACCCTGCTGCTGGCGACCCTGCCGAACACCCGGTCGCTCGGTCTCATGGCGGCCGCCGGACTCCTGGTCGCCGTGGTGTTCGTACTCGTGGCGCTTCCTCCCGCGCTCGCCCTGTGCGGCCGGAAGGTTTTCTGGCCGTTCGTTCCGCATATGCGCGACGACGATATGACCGGCCGCGGTATCTGGCACCGCATCGCGGCCGGGGTGGTGAACCGCCCGGCGGTGGTCTCGGCTGGTGCGATCGCGTTCCTGCTCGTGTGTGCGGCCGGACTCTCCGGGGTGACCGTCGGTCTGTCGCAGACCGAACAGTTCCGGGTCCGGGCGGAATCGGTCGACGGATTCGAGACATTGGCCGCGCATTTCCCTTCGGGCGCCTCCGATCCGACCATCGTCCTCACCCGGCAGGGCAGCGGCGCGGAGGTGCGCCGGGCGCTGGAGACGATCCCCGGTATCTCCGAATCGGTGCCGGCGGGTAGTCATGCCGGAACGGACCGGTGGATGGTCACCCTCGAGGCCGCACCGGAATCCGAGCAGGCCTATGCGACGATCGAGCAGTTGCGTAGCACCCTGGCCGATATCGCCGGAGCGGATGCCATGGTCGGCGGCAGCGATGCGCAGGCCCTCGACACCCGTGACGCCGCCCGCCGGGACCAACTGCTGGTGATTCCGCTCATCCTGGTGGTGGTGTTCGTGGTGCTGCTGATCCTGCTGCGGGCGCTGCCCGCCGCGGTGCTGTTGATCGGGGTCACCGTACTGAGCGCGCTGGCGGCCCTCGGGCTCGGCAGCTGGGTCGGTACCCACCTCTTCGGTTTTCCGGCGCTCGATACGACCGTCCCGCTGTTCGCCTTCCTGTTCCTGGTGGCGCTGGGTATCGACTACACCATCTTCCTGGTGACCCGGGCGCGCGAGGAAACTCCCGAGCACGGCACCGTCACCGGTATGGTGCGCGCGGTCTCGGCCACCGGTGCGGTGATCACCAGTGCGGGTATCGTGCTCGCCGCGGTGTTCTGTGTGCTGGGCATCCTGCCGCTGATCACCCTCACCCAGCTCGGCATCATCGTCGGCATCGGTATCGTCCTGGACACCTTCCTGGTCCGTACCGTCGTCATCCCGGCGTTGTTCACCCTGGTGGGCCCGAAGATCTGGTGGCCGAGCGCCTTGGCCGCCGAGCCGGTGGAGGAGCCGGGGACCGAACGAAGCACGGTCTGAACGGGACCCGGAGTCCTCACGCGGCGACAGCCGGCTTCGAACCGGCCGGTATGCGGTACGGCGGGTCCGGGGCTTCCGTCTTCCGGTGGGCGTGGGCCGGAAGGCGCGATTCCGGCGATCCGGCCGACCTCGGAACCGTGAGAACATATGCCGTTTCCGTGATGTGAAGTACCCCCTGTCAACACTATTGATAGGCAAGGCTAACCTGATCTTGTTTGTTACGTTTCACAGGCAGGACGGTAAGGCGCATGGCATCGATGACGCAGGACGCACGGCGGAGGAGGCGGGGCGCACGGCGCGCGATGATCGCCGGCGTGACCGCGGCCCTCACGCTGACCGCCGGATGCTCGACCCGGGAGGCGCAGACCGGCGAGGCCGCGATGGGCGCAGGAGCGCTCTCGATCGTCGACCAGCGGGGCGAAACGGTGACTCTGGCCGGGCCGGCCGAGAAGGTCGCGTTCACCGTGATGCCGGCGCCGTCGATCTTCGCGGCGGTGGACCGCAGCTACGATCGGATCGTGGGCATCAACCAGTCGACGCTGGTGGCCAACCGCGGCGGCATGTTCGCGACCATGTTTCCCGCCTCCGCCGAATCCGCTGTGGTGGCGGGCAGCGATTTCGTGCCCAATGTCGAGACGCTGCTACAACTCGACCCCGATGTCGTGATCCAGTGGGGCGACCGGGGGACAGGTGTCACCGCGCCGATCGAGGCCGCGGGCTTCCCCGTGGTGGGTCTCGAATACGGCACCCAGGAGGATCTGGAGAGCTGGATCACGCTGTTCGCGCAGATCGCCGGCAAACCCGAACGAGGCCGGGAACTCGTCGACTGGCAGCGCGCCGAGCAGGCCGAGATGCGCGCGGACGTGGCCGCCCAAGCCGGCCCTCGGCCCCGGGCCATGATCCTGTCGCGCACCGGTGACACCTACAGCACCACCAGCGCCCAGGGCTACGACGGTTTCCAGTTCGATCTGGTGGGTGCCGACCTGGTGACCGAAGGATTCACCTCCGATTCCGGCCAGGTGAGCCCGGAGCAGATCCTGGCCTGGAATCCGGAAGTCATCATGCTCAGCGGATTCGACGAGAGCACCCCCGCCGATATCTATGCCGATCCCCGGCTGGCGAGTGTCAGCGCCGTGGAGAACAAGCGCGTGTACAAGACACCCCTGGGCGGCTACCGCTGGCAGGTGCCCAGCGCCGAATCACCGCTGATGTGGGAGTGGATGCACCGGATCCTCTACCCCGGCGCCCGCGACGGCGAACTGCGCGCCGATATCCGGGCCGCGTTCGACGATCTGTTCGCCTACGAGATCTCCGACGACGAGATCGACCAGGTGCTGCGTTTCGATATGAACCGGGGTGCCGCGGGTTATGACCAGTTCCTCCGTTGACCGTTCCCCGGCCCCCGTAAAACGGTCGTGGCCGGTACTCGAACGAAATATGCTGGTGATCACGGGTTTCGGGGTGCTGCTGGCCGCCGTTGCCCTCGGCGCGCTCGCCATCGGGCGCTATACGGTCCCGCCGAACGAGATCGTGCGCATCCTGCTCGGGCAGGTCTTCCCGCTGGAGCAGACCTGGTACGCCCGGGAGAGCACCGTCGTGCTGGATGTGCGGATGCCCCGGGTGCTGCTGTCGCTGCTGCTCGGGGCGGGGCTGGCCCTCACCGGTGCCGTGATGCAGGCGGTTTTCCGCAATCCACTGGCCAGTGCGCAAGTGCTGGGGGTGTCCTCCGGTGCCTCCTTCGGCGGCGTGCTGGTCCTGCTCACCGGGCTGGGTGGGGTCGCGTTGGTGGGCGGGGCGTTCGCCGGTGGGGTGCTCGCGCTGGCTCTGGTGGTGACCATCGCCCGGGCGGTACCCGGCGCGCCACTGCTGATGATCATCCTCGGCGGCACGGTCGTGGGCGCGATGTTCCAGGCGATGGTCTCCTTCATCACCTATATCGCCGACCCCTACACCGAACTCCCGTCGATCGTCTTCTGGCTCATGGGGTCACTGGCGACCGCGAGCTACGGCAAAGTCCTGACCGCGGCCGTCCCGATCGTCGTCGCGGGCCTGGTGATGCTGGCCCTGCGCTGGCGGCTCAACATTCTCGCCATGGGTGATGAGGACGCCACCGCGCTGGGCCTGGACCCGCGACGGCTACGCACCCTGCTCCTGCTGTGTGTCGCCCTGGTCACCGCGGGCTCCGTCTCGGTCGCCGGGGTGATCGGCTGGGTCGGCTTGGTGGTACCGCATCTGGTGCGCATGATGGTCGGTACCGACAACCGGATCGTGCTCCCGGTCAGCGCGCTGCTCGGTGCCGGGTATCTCACCGTGATCGATACGCTGTCCCGCACAGTGAGCCCCGCCGAGATCCCCATCGGGATCCTCACCGCCATCATCGGCGCCCCGTTCTTCGTGGTTCTGCTGATCCGCAACCGGACCCGCCTGTGGGGTAGTGATGCTCGAAGCTAGATCGATCTCGTTCCGGTATTCGGCCCGAGGGCCGTGGATCTTCCGTGATGTCTCGGTGCGCGCCGGGGCGGGGGAGGTTCTCGCGGTGCTCGGCCCCAACGCGCGCGGCAAGACGACACTACTGAAATGCCTGGCGGGGATCACCCGGCCGGTATCGGGCACCGTCGAGGCGACCGGCCGGGTCGGCTATGTACCGCAGAGTCATTGGTCTCCGACTGCGACACCATCGTCCTCGACGAGCCGGCAGCCGCCCTGGACCTCCGTAACCAGGCTCGAGTCCTCACCGTGCTACGGGCGCTGGCGGACGAGGGGATGGCGGTGATCATGACGACCCATCACCCCGATCACGCCCTGCACGCGGCCGAGCGGTCGATGCTGATGGTGTCGCCGGAGGAACAGCGGCTCGGCCCCACCCGGGAACTGCTCACCGGCACCCTCCTTTCGGAGATGTACGGCGTGCCGATAGTCACGGCCGATATCGCGACACCCAGCGCCGTACGGCGCTTGACGGTTCCCGACTTCGGACGGGGGATCGCATGAGCGTCCTGAAAGCCGTGATGGCTCCCCGTGCCGGTGGTCCGGTCGACGGTTTCCACGAGATCGATGTCTACGACCTGCCACATGTGTGCGCCGCGGAGGTCACCGGGATCTACCTCTCCGGCGACGTCGATCAGGAGTTCCTGCTGGAACAGCGCCCACTGCTCGACTCGTTCGTCCTTCGCGGTGGACGGATCCTGATCAACGGGCATGTGCAGCGGGTGTTCCTCGACGGGCTCACCCGCTGGCGGGCACTCGAGTTCCGCACTCCCGCGGACCTGGCGTTGACCCGGGTCACGGAGCATCCGGTCTGGGCGGGTACCGATCCGAAGGCGTTCCTGTACAACACCGGGACACGTGGGCCGGTGCCGTTCGCGGAACTGGAACGTATCGGTGTCGCGGGATTCTACGGACGCGGCTGCTATCCGGATCTTCCGGAGGGCGCCCGGATCGTCCATACGATCGGCCGCACCCGTGCCCCGATCGACTACGAGTACCCGCTGGGTGCCGGCCGTGTGCTCGTACACGGCGGTAACGATCTGCTGCAATTCGCCCACCCCGACCGGGGCACGGGGGAACTGCGCGCACGGATTCTGCGATGGCTGGAGGCACGATGACCGGACCCGCCACCGCCGCCACGCGGATCGTCTTCCTGCACGGGGGCGCCCACGCGCAATTGGCGACCCTGGCCGATCCCGCACTGGCCCCCTATCGGATACGCCCGGTCCATATACGGACCGCGGCCCTCGAAGAACTCGCCGATGCCGAAGTGGTGGTGGTCGCGGACCGGTTACGGCCGGACCTCCTGGCCCGGTGGACGGAGACGATACTGGACTGCTTTGCCCGCGGCGCGACGGTCGTCGTCTTCGGCGAGAACGCGGTGGGGCAGTGGCTACCCGGCGTGCGGGAACAGCGGCGCCCGACCGTGTTCTGGTGGTGGCGCACCGGTGAAGACCACCGGCTGCGGCTCCGCGCACCCGCTCATCCGGCGTGGGCGTTCTTCGCCGAACGCGCCGTGATCTGGCACTACCACGGGGTACTGGAACCACCCGACGGCGCGGTGAGCCTGGTGGACCTGCACACCGAGGACGGTGACCGCGACGGCTCCATCCTCTACATCGACGAAACATCCACTCCCGGAAGGCTGCTCGTCACCACCATGGACCCCGTCTACCATCACGGCTCCGGATTCATGCCCGGGGCCACGCAACTGCTCTATTCGGCGCTCTACTGGGCCACCGGAAAGGCGGACAGAACATGCTGACCGTATTCGAATCGGGGGTACGGATCGATTTCTCCTTCGACGATCTGATGAAATACCACGGTCCGCAGTTCCCCGGCGGTGTGGCGCACGCCTACTGCGCCATGCGGCACGCCGTGGGAATCCTCGGTGCCGTGGAACGTCGCGAGATCACCGTGCGGACCGCATTTCCCGGCCCCGGCGGCCGGGACGCGGTGGAGGGGGCGTTACGCGCGGTCACCGATGGTCGTTTCACCGTCGACACCGGACTGGCGACCCCCGCGCGCGGCGCCACCCTGGCCCGCTATGTCTGGGAATTCGGCTACCGCGGCCGGACCGTCCTCCTGCGCCTACGGGACGCGGGGTTCGTCACCGCCGAATTCATCGCCCTCGGCGCCCGGCGCGATCGGGACAGCGCCGAGGACGAGCGGCTGACCGTGCTGAAACAGGAAATGACCGAGCGACTGCTGGCCGCCGCGCCGGGACAGGTCTACGAAGAGGTCCCGGCACCGCCGGCCCACTGAGCGAACACCCACGCCACCGGCCTGCGCCCGCCGCCGCCCAGCGCTCCCCCCGGAGGGCGTACAGGTTTTCCCTGTTCCCACCCCGGGTACGTCGGCAGCATTGCCCGGATTCGGAAGGAGGAGAACCCATGGTGGCCGACGGGGTCGAGGGATTGCGTACGGTGGTGCTGGATTGCCCGCATCCGTGGAAGCTGGCCGAGTTCTATCTCGGTCTGCTCGGTGGGGAAGTGGTGCGCGAGGAAAGCGACGACACCTGGGTGGCGATGGTGGATCCCCAGGGCCGGCGCCTGGCGTTCCAGCATTCGCCCGAGTACCGCCCGCCGGAGTTCCCGGATCCCGCGGGCTCACAGCAGCTCCACCTCGATGTGCTCGTCAGCGATGTGGCGGTGGCCGAACCCGCGGTGCTGGCTCTGGGCGCGACCTTCGTACAGGCCGGCGAGAACTTCCGGGTGTACCGGGACCCGGTGGGGCACACCTTCTGCCTGGTCTGGTCACAGTGACCGGTGCCTCGGTCGCCCTCTTCACCCGCGACCTGCGCGTACGGGACAACCCCGTCCTCACCGCCGCGCACCGGGACGGTGGAGCGGTGGCGCCGTTGTTCGTCCTCGACGACGCCATCCTGGCCGGGGACTCCTGTTCCCCCAATCGTGCGTATTTCCTGGCGGCCGCGCTGCGCGAGCTCGACGCCGAACTCCGTGCGCTCGGTGCCCGGCTGATCGTCCGCGCCGGGGAAGTCGCCGAACAGGTCGCGCGGGTGGCGGCCGAGGCACAGGCCTCCACGGTGCACATCGCCACGGACGTCAGCGGCTACAGCCGCGCCCGGGAGCGGCGGCTGCGGGACCGCCTGGCGCGGGACCAGCGGGAGCTGCGAGTGCACCCCGCCTCGATCACTGTGGTCCCGCCCGGCGAGCTCCGGCCCTCGGGAAGGGATCATTTCGCCGTGTTCACGCCCTACTGGCGCCGCTGGATCGACGCCCCGCGGAGGGCCCGGCTCGGCGCCCCGGCTCGGCTCGACCTGCCGGATGTACCGCCCGGCGCGCTCCCCGAACCGGGCCCGGCCGCCGGGGAACCGTCCCCGGAGTTGGCCGTGGGTGGCGAGAGCACCGGACGGAAGTTGCTGCACCACTGGCTTTCCAGCGGTATCACGGGGTACGCCCGGTACGGAGACGATCTGGCGGCGGACGCCACCTCACATCTGTCGCCCTACCTGCACTTCGGCTGCCTGTCACCGGCGGAGGTGGTGGACCGCGCCGACGGGTCCACGGCGGACGGCTCCGCGTTCATCCGCCAGCTGGCCTGGCGAGATTTCCACCATCAGGTGCTGGCCGCCCGGCCCCGCGCGGCGTGGGGCGATTACCGCGAGCGCGCGATCCGGTGGCGGAACGATCCCCAGGCGGTGACGGCGTGGACCGAGGGACGCACCGGGTTCCCGATCGTCGACGCCGGTATGCGCCAGCTGCGTCGGCAGGGTTGGATGCCGAACCGGGCCCGGCTGATCACCGCGAGTTTCCTCACGAAATCCCTGCGGGTCGATTGGCGGATCGGTGCGCGGCATTTCCGCTACTGGCTGGTCGACGCCGACCTGGCCGATAATCAACTCAACTGGCAGTGGGTTGCGGGCACCGGCAACGACACCCGGCCGAACCGAGTACTGAACCCGCTGCGTCAAGCCGACCGCTATGACCCGGACGGTGACTATGTGCGCCGCTGGGTGCCCGAACTCGCCGGAATCAGCGGGCGCGCGGTGCACCGGCCGTGGCGGTCGGGAGCTCAGGATTATCCCCCTCCCATCATCGAATGCCCGGGCATGTAGCGGCACGCCCGGGCATTCGGTCGCACTGTCTCAGCGGCTCTTCGCCGCGAACCGGCCGTCGGGGTAGATCTTGGCCAGGTACACCCGCTGTTCCTTGGCCTGCTTCCTGGCTTGTTTCCTGGTCTGCTTCTTCGCCGCCGTGCCGAGTTCACTACCCCGGTGCTTGGCGCGGTCGGCGAGTTCGGCGGTGCGGTGTTTGGCTACCTCCACCCATTCGGGCCCGCGAGCCTGGGCCGTGTCGGCGAGTTCGCTGCTCCGGCTGCGCGTGCGGTCGGCGAGCTCGGCCGCCCGGTGTTTGGCCGCCTCCGCCCATTCGGGCCCGCGGGCCTGAGCGGTGCCGGCGAGTTCGCTGCTCCGGCTGCGCGTGCGATCGGCGAGCTCGGCCGCCCGGTGTTTGGCCGCCTCCGCCCACTCCGGTCCCCGGGTCTGCGCGGTATCGGCCAGTACGGCCCCGCGCAGGCGGGTGTAGTCGGCGAGTTCGGCGCCCCGGTGCTTGGCGGTATCGGCGAGTTCGGCACCTCGGTGCTTGGCGGTGTCGGCGAGTTCGGCGCCCCGGTGCTTGGCGGTGTCGGCGAGTCCGGCCCCGCGCTGCTTGGCGGCCTCGGCCCAGCCGGGGCCGCGCTGTTGGACGGTCCCCGCCAGTTCCGCGCCTTTACCAGCCGCGGAGCCGGCCAGGTCGCGTCCGAGTTCGGTGGCGTGCTGCAACTGGTGGCGCAGCGCCTCCCCGGTTCCGTTACGACCGGAGGAAGCGATCGGAAGAGCCCCGCCGACCGTCCCGGCGGCGCGCCGGGCGGCCCGGCGCCCCCGCCAGCCCAGAGACGGTTTGCCCGCGGTATCGGCGGCCGCGATCATCAGGCCGCCGAGCAGGCCCATATCCTTGAGGAAGGCCGTTCGTTTCGCCGCTTTGCGTTCCGGGTCGGTTTCCGCCCAGAAATTCTGCTCGGTGATCGTGGCCGGAACCACCGTCGCGGCCAGTGCCAATGCCGCCGGACGTGGCGCTTTACCGAGGGCCAGCAGGGCGCCACCCGCGATCTGCACCGCGGCGGTGATCCGGACCAGCGTATCGGGGTCCGTTGGCAGTGAACTCGCGATATTCGGCGGTAGCGACTCCTGGCCCTTCTCCACCAGTGTCGACGCTTCCCGGACCCGTGACTGCGGATGCATCAGGGTTTCGACTCCGTTCACGACGAACGTACTCGCCAGCAGCGGGCGGGCAAGCCGACGTATCAGCATGTGTGCATCCCTTTCCTCGGTGTATCGCATACGTTCCAGCAGGTCACAGGGGCGGTAGCCCAGACTACTGGCGATCTACCCCGCAACCGGCGTGGGAAACAGTGGGCGCCGCCGCGTGTCGTACCGCCCTATGGCCGGAGGGGTGAAGTGCGAGGTGGGGCAGCGGCCGAGCCCGGCCTGCCTATGGCGGACATCACATCGGTCCTCCTCATCCGGGCCCGGGGCGGCCGCAGGATCCCCGGTCCCGCTGCGTAATTCGGGGCGGCGCGTCCGCGTGCCCGCGGGGTCCGGACATCGGTGCGGGCCGGCTCGCTGCCGGGCGGCGCCACAGTGTCTGTCCTCGACAGCGGGAAATCGCATATCGCTCGGCCGGAGTTCGCGACTCGCCGTGATGCACCCGATCCGCACCACCTGCGGGTGGCGCTGGCCGCGCTCGGCTGGGCCACCACCGTCGCCTACTGCCCCGATCCCGCCGGCCCCGAGCACCTCGCCACTGTCCGCACCGCGCCGCACCGGCCGACCGACGCCGAAATCGAACTGGCCGCCGCCATCCTGCTGAGCCGCACCGACCGGCGCCGGTACCTGCCGCGTCCGGTCCCCGCCCGGCATATCCGGGCACTCGCCACGCGAGTCGCCGGTTTCGGGGCCGCCGTCCGGCAGGTACCGGACCGGATGCTGCCGCGACTGGAGACACCTATGCGGCACGTGGTCGCACTACACGCCACCGACCGCGCCTACCAGGAGGAACTCGCCGCATGGAGTGGCCCGCACCGCCGTACCGACGGCGTTCCCTCACGTAACGCCCCGGCTCCCCGAGCAGCCGGAGAGATACCCCTGCGGGTGTTCGCCGAGCCGGCGCTGCCCGATCCGGCGGCCCATCCCGACGCCGCCCAGTGGCTCGTGATCGGCACCCCGCACGACGACCGGCGGGCGCAGTTGCGTGCCGGCGAGGCGACCAGTGCCCTGCTGCTGACGGCCACCGAGCTGGGCCTGGCGACCAGTCTGCAGACCGAGCCGCTCGGCCTGCTCGAAACCCGTCAGGAGATCCGCACCGGCCTGCTCCACGACTGCGCGTATCCGCAGACCATGGTGCGCGTCGGCTGGAGCCCGCGGGCCGCGGGCCCGCTCGCGGATACGCCACGGCGCCCGGTCGAGGAGGTGCTGGAAGTCTGACCGGCGTGTCACGCCCCTATCGGCGTGCTCCGCGTCTCCGCTCGATCGGAGACCGCCGCGTCAGTAGCCGCGCGCGAGTTCGATAACGGCCAGTAGCGGCCGCCCGGCCGCGAAACGCTCGACATTCGCGCGCACATGCTGGGCGAGCAATCCGGGGAGCCCGTTCCCCGGATTCGCCAGATGCGGGGTGACGATGGCATTCGGGAGCGTCCACAGCGGATGCCCCTCCGGCAGCGGTTCCGGATCGGTGACGTCCAGGGCCGCCCCGCCGATCGTCGCCGCGCTCAACGCCTGCACCAGCGCATCGGTGTCGATCAACGACCCACGCGCGATGTTCACGATCCAGGACGTCGGTTTCAACGTCGCCAGAACCGCCGCGTCGATCAGCCGCGCCGTATCCTCCGTCGCCGGTGCCGCGATGACGAAATGATCGGCGCGCGACCAGAGCTCGGCCGTCCGGCTCGCATCCACCGTCTCCACCGCTCCCGGCACCGGCCTACCCGACCTGGTCACCGCCAGTACCTCGGCGCCGAACGCGGTGAGCAGCGGAATCATCGCCCGCCCGATACCACCGCAACCGATGATCGCCACGGTCGTGCCGCGCAACGTCCCGACCCGCGGATCGAACTCCGTCTTCCGCCACGACGTGGCCCGCACCTGCTCCCCGAGCCCCCGCACCCCGGCGAGCAACAGCATCACCGCGTGCTCGGCGACGCTGGGGGCGTAGGCGCCGGCTGCCGAGGTCCAGACCCGTTTCCCGTCGAGTAGTCCGGCGTCGAGCCAGCGCTCGATACCGGCGCTGGGCAGCTGCACCCAGCGGACCGACTCCGGCAACTCCGTGGGAAATTCGCGCGGACCGCCCGCCCACACCACGGCGTCCGCTTCGTCGAGCGGAACGAGGCGGCCACCGCCGTCCCGGATTCCCCGGGCGAGGGCGGTATCTTTTTCGGGGCCGAGATGGATCCCGGGAACTCTGGTGTTCGGCACGGCACACTTTCGGGTCGCTCGGCCGCCGGTTCGGTGGGGCCAGCGGCCTCGTAAGTCGGTCATCCGGCCGCCCACGCCCGAGGCCGAGGCAACCGGTATTCCGATCATGCAACAGGCGCCCCGCCCGGTTTCATCCGCGGTTACGCCGCCGCACCCGCCCGCACACCGGCCACCACACCGCCGTCGACCAGCAGATCGGTCCCCGTAACGAAACTCGCCGCCGGATCGAGCAGGAAAGCCGCGGCGTTGGCGATATCGTCCGGCGTCCCCAACCGTCCCGTCGCCGAGGCCTCCACCATGGCCCGCATCCCCGCCCCCGACTCACCCTCCAGCTCCTGCCGGCCCATCGGCGTCGAGATCACCCCCGGACTGATCGAATTGAGCCGTGCTCCGCGCCGGCCCCACGCCACGGCCGCGGTCTGCACCCGCGCCACATTCCCCCGCTTCGCCATCACATAGGCGATCCCCGGGTGGAGGTCCCGGTCTATGAAGGGAAGATCCAGCAATTCCGCGGAAGGGGTCGTCGCCAGCGCGGCCACCTGATCGTCCGGCAACGGCGCCAGATGGGCCGCCATGCTCGCGATCACCACCCCGGCCCCACCGTCGGCGACGATCTCCCCGAACGCGTCCAGCACGAGCGCCGTTCCCAGCAGATCCACCTCGAACACCGCCTCGGTGTCCGCCTGGGTCGGTGATACCCCCGCGGTATGGGCGATGCGGGTCACCCGGCCGAGGTCTGCCGCGACCCCGGCCAATGTCGCCACCGACTCCGCGTCGGAGACATCGACCTGCCGTCCGGTCACATCGTGCCCCTCCCCGGCCAGCATCTCGACCACCGAGGCCAGATTGCCCCTGTCGGAGTCGGCGATCAGCAGTCTGCGCCCACCCCCGATCCGGCGGGCGATGGCCCGCCCCATCCCACCGACCCCGACAACAACCGCGACATCGTGTCCCACCCGAGGCTCCTCACCACTATGGTCTTGTTGCGCAACACAATGTACCCATCGGCAGCGCCCTCCGGTCCGGAATCTCCGGCACACCGCGTGGCTACTGAATATCCCCAGGTAGGGCCCGCGATTTTGTCTGGGTGGCGGGATCCGATACTCTTGCTTGGCACACCGGTCCGGGTGGCGGAATGGCAGACGCGCTAGCTTGAGGTGCTAGTGCCCGTTATAGGGCGTGGGGGTTCAAGTCCCCCTCCGGACACTTCTTCAACCTTCTGACCTGCGATTATACGCAGATTCTATGAATCGGTTTCGACATATCCGCAGGTCAAGACAGCGTGTAGGTGTTAGCGCTCAACCCGGACACCATTTCTGTGGCATTTCTGCGCCAGCAACCGTGTCTTGGCACCGGCACCTACACCGCCGCGACCATCGCCGGAGTCGGCGCCGCCCGGCGCGAGTGGGGGACCGCGCTTCGGCGTCGGGGGCGAAGCTGTGTCGCCAGGCATGGGGCCGGAAACCCATTGAAGATACTGCTCGGAGGAAGCGGGTTCGATGTAGGCCTTCGGCCAATCGATCAGTTCAGAATGAGAGCTGAGAACGCCTTGCACCGGCGCCGCCGGGACGCCCTGGGATGGTCACGCTGACCGGGCCCGGCGCAATGGCTCCGATGTCTTTGAGCGCGGACGCATTCTCGCCAAGACACCTGGCTTTCTGTACTGCGAGCTGGCGTTGGCATCGGCCTCCTTATGGCCCGGTGCCTGCTACGCCCAGCATGTTCTCACCGCCACCCCGTAGGCCCGCTGAGGAGAGGGCGCATCGACGAGCGGACCTGGATGGGCTGTCAAGTCGCCGAGGATGCGGTTGATGGTGGTGTCGAGGTCCCAGGTGGCATCGATACGTGTTTCGGTGCTGAAGTGGAGTGGCTGCCAGCCGTGGTACCGGGACCGCATTTCTTCGATGCCGAATTCGGCGGCCTGTGGTCGCTGGGCGTGTCGGTGCACGGTTTCGGAGAATGTCAGGTCCCAGGCGTAGAACAGCGCTCGCCGCGCGTGGCCGGCGATCCGCTGCAACGCCGCGCCGTAGCGGTCGGCGTCGAGGATTCCTTCCGCGATGACCAGCCGTCCGGCGGTCAAACATGTGGTGGCCATGAGCTCGAGCAGGTCGATGTTGAACGCGTGGGCTGTATCGGGTTCGCGGAGGATGGTGCGGCGGATGTTGTCTTGGGCGATGAGTGCGGTCTGGGCGTGGTCGTAGTGGAGTTGCAGGGCTCGGGCGACGGTTGATTTGCCGGATCCGGAATTGCCACGCAGCACGGATGAGCGCGCCGACCCGCGGAGACGGGGGAGTGGGAGCTCTCGTGTCCTGGCAAGCGGCCGCAATATTGGTGGTTCCGGTCGCAGGCGGATGGTCTGAACCTGGGGATGGATCGGTCGGATCCCGCATCATGCGGTCGACCATAGCTCCGCGCGGGTGCGGTCGCTGTGGGCCTGCTACCGCTATGTACTAGATTGCACCTATTTCGATATGCGCATCTATTCCAGGGCCTGGCCGCCAACCCCATGAGCAGTCAATAGAGGGACGGGTACCCGAATCCGCCAATGGTGCCCACAGCGCTCCGGTTGACGGGAAGTGAGGCCGCGCGCTGACCACTACCTGGTCGTGGTCTACTGGCGCGCGGCGAGGTCAAGCTCAAGGTCGAGAGCACTATGTGCGGCAACGCAGCCTCCGAGCTGGCGCAACCGCCCCAGTGCCGCGTCGACCCACGAAACTATGCGCCGTAGTGCCCCGGGTTCGACGCTGGTTCTGACCTCTCGGAAGGCCGATCGGGTGCTACCGGAACATTTCGCACCGAGGTTCCCCGACCCCCAGGCTGCAGTGATCGACCCTCAGTGATGACCAAACCGCTGGTTCCAGAGTGCTCTGGGAGGGCATCGATTACGTCCTTCATATCGAGCACGTGATCGGGAGCGAGCCCGTCGATTGGGAACGCCGGCCTTCCCGTTGCCGCGGGAAGACCGGCCGAGATCGAGATCGCCCGGACATGTGGACGGTTCCCGGCCGCACGAACTCGTGCGGGAGCGCCATTCGGCGACACTTCAACTATCTCTGTCCGGACTCGGGCTCGTCGAGGAAGACCGGACAATCCCGGACAAGAATGGCCTTGAGGATCTTGTACACCCAGGGGTGACCGACGCCCGTGCGACAGTGAAACTACTGGTAAAGGCCGAGACAGCGGGCCTGCAACGTATCGGACGCGGAGACGCTGATGGCAACACCGACACACCGTGTTGCCACCATCGACGGAGTCCAAAGCGAGTTTTTAAGGAACTCAAGATTTGCCGCTGACCTGTACCACTCAGCCGCGAATTCGGGTTGTGTAGTAGGCGACGAAAGCCAAGTGATCTGTCGGAACTCGCGGATTGCCGTCTGCGAGAGTGGATTCGGCAGATCACTACCCCTGCCCGGACGTGTCGCCCCGAAAGGTTCCTGTGCACATCTCTCTGCGTATTCCCGAGATATTCCGTACCGATCCCGGCCCTTCAGACACAGCCAGCCGCTTCTACCACCGGGGCGGTGGCACTGAGACGGCCGCGCGTGTGTGGTCGTTCGCGGCGATGGCCGGTGTTGCCATCACCCTGCACGCTCAAGGCGCGGACCTGGTTACATCATCCGGCGTCGTCGTCGCCCTCGGCGCGGCGGCCGCGCAGCTGACCGCCACACCGGCGAAGGCGGCCACCTCAACGCCGCCGGTCTCCTACGACGCAGGAGACCGGCCCGCCAGATGACTGACACAACAGCTATCCCCTCGACCACCGACCCCGGCGTCTCGGCGGTCGACCCACTACAAACCCTCGCCACCAGAGTCCGCACGCTGCGTGAGATACGGGGCATCAGCCAACGACGCTTGGCCCGGCAAATCATGTACAGCCACACAATCGTCCACCGGGTCGAAAGCTCGATCTGGCCGGTGTCGCGGAACTCGGTACAGAAGATCGGGGAAGGACTCGATGCAACCGCAGCCGAGATGGACGAGTGGTCGGCCTTGTGGGAAGCCGCCTTCGTTTTCCACAGCATCCTGCTGCCAGTCACCGAGACTAACCGCGATCCCCGCGAGAGCCTGCGCCCCGAACAGCTCCAGTTTCTCGAAACTCTCAAGAAGGGGCATCCACACTCTGTAGTAACGTTGGGTTCTGCACTGAGCCCGCAGAGGCCTCGCGGATACCGCCAGCAGCTGTACCTGCCCGTCGCCGACAATATCCAAACAGTGGGTCGCTACGTTGACGCGCTGCGGCAACTGCGTGCCTCGGTTGATAATCCGTCCTACCGCGATATCGCCGCCCGCGCAGCGGCCGTCTCGATCGCTGCGGACGGCTACTCCGTCGGCAAGCTACCCGCCCACACGACATTGCACGATCTGTTCAAGCCCGGCCGCGTCGAACTGCGCTGGGAAGTGGTGCTGATTTTCCTTGCCGGCTGCGGCCTGTCAGCGGATGAGGTCCACCACTGGCACAAAATTTTTCAGCGCCTGCACCATCGACCGAGAGCCAAGTTCATCCGGCAGATCGACGAGTACAGCCCGCCGCCGGCAATCGATCTCAACGGTGTCACCGCAGCATTCGAGTTCGTGGGACTGCTGTGAGTTTGGTTGACTCGCGGGTTTGGTCTTTCAGGCCGCGAGTGCGGGCCGGTTTATTGTCTCAAACTCGATCGGGGTGAGGCGGCCGAGTCGGCGTTGCCGACGGGTGCGGTGGTAGGTCTTCTCGATCCAGACCACGATCGCCATCCGGAGCTCGTCGCGGGTCGCCCACCGCTCCCGGTCGAGAACATTCTTCTGCAGCAACGCGAAGAACGACTCCATAGCAGCGTTGTCACCACACGCCCCGACTCTGCCCATCGAACCTCGTAATCCATTGCTCGACAATGCGTTCACGAACTTCCGAGAGCGAAATTGACTGCCCCTGTCGGAGTGGACGATCGTCGCGGTAGGCGCTCGGAGAGTGACGGCATGGTTCAGTGCCGACACCGCCAACGACGCCTTCATCCGCGAATCGATCGAATACCCGACGATCCGGTTGGAGAACACGTCCTTGACAGCGCATAAATACAGTTTTCCTTCACCGGTGCAGTGCTCGGTGATGTCTGTCAACCACACCGCGTCCGGAACGGCGGCAGTGAAGTGGCGTCCGACGAGGTCGTCGTGGACCGGCGGGCCGGCCTTGCGGTTCAGGCCGCGTTTCTTGGCGAACACACTCCAGATCCGCTGGGCTGAACACAACCGGTGGACCCTGTTCTCGCCCGCACGGATACCGCGGGCAGGCAGCTCGTCGGCGATGAATCGGTAGCCGAAAGCCGGGTCGTCGGCATGGATGTCGAGAGCGGCGTTGATCAGATGGGCGTCGTCCCAATCGCGTTGCGAGACAGGGCATCGTTTCCATTTATAGAACGCTTGGGTGGAGAAGCCGAGTACCCGGCAGGTCACCGCGACGGGGATACCGTCAGCGGCCAGGTCGAGGACCAGCGGGTAACTCATTTTGGGTTGACGTCACGCGAGAAATAGGCGACCGCGCGGCGCATGACCTCGGCTTCTTGTTCCAACTGACGGATCCGTTTACGCGCTTCGCGCAGCTCGGCCGACTCGTCACGGGTGGCGCCGGGCCGGTGGCCGTCGTCGATATCGGCTTGCTTGAGCCAGTTCTTCACACAGCTCTGCGATATTCCGAAGTCCTTCGCGATCTGGGTCAACGAGATCTCGCCCTTACGGGCGACCGCGACGATGTCACGGCGGAACTCTTCGGGATATGGCTTCGGCATGAGGGACATCCTTCCAGCGAGGAGCGATCCTCACAGGTCAGGAGTCAACCAAACCGGGGGCAGTCCCCGTCGACAAGATGCGCGAGCTAGCTAGAGCGTCCGGACGCAGCATGGAAAAAGTCCTGGCCACGGCAAAGCAGCACCCGGGCACCTACCTGCCTTGTCGCTCTGCCGTCTTTGCTCGCTTCCGTGACGCTGAGCAGTCCAACATATTGGTGGAACGTAACGTCGTGGTCGGCTTCCTACGCGGCTGCTACTGCCGCACCCAGCAGGGATACCGCTGCGTACCCGACTGCAAGGCCGACCTGATCGAGCCTTGGATGCGGGTCTACGACAGCCTGCACGGACGAAAGCGGGATCTATACGACCCTCCCGGGCTTCCACGCATTAGCCGCACTATAGAGAATCTGAACGCTCGCCTACACGAAAACCGGCTAGCCACGCCCATGGCCTACAGAAGGCCGTAGGCTAACAATTGCCACCGGGATAGACGGTAAACCGCCCATAAGCTGGGTGAATGGAGTCATCAGCCGGCACCTCATATTGCTTGGCTCCGTCTTTCGGGTAGGGCTGGCCGGGGTGAGGCCGCGCTCCGCCAGCCTGGACGCGCCTCGGCCGACGGGGTCGAAGGGAGCTTCCTACTGTCGGTCACGGCGAGAGGTGCGAGTGCGGGTGGCCTTCCAGATCGCGTGATCGATTTTCCCAGGCAGTCATCCGACGTGCCCGGCAAACCTCTGGCGAAGGACACCGACCCGGTGCTGGCGCGGGAGCGGGCGCCGGCACCTTCGGCTCGTCGAGCCATAGTGCCCATAGCGGCTCTACAGCCGATACCGTCCCGGTGATGCTGGAGGACAGGGGTCCTCGGTGACGCCCGGTCCAGCCCGCTCGGTTGCGGGCCGGACCGGTGGGGTGCTCGGCGCGTGCGTTGTTCGGCGATTCCATGGTTGTGTTCAGGTGGTTAGGTCGATGAGCTGGTAGTTGTAGGCGCCGGAGTGTCCGCGCGGGCCTATCTCGTCCGAGTCGGTACGGTCCCCGTCACTATGGTGCGTCGATCTGATCCGCCAGTTTCTGGATGTGACGGCGCACGTCGGCGGCGTTCACGCGCCCACTGGTGAGAGTGAACGAGTTTCCTCCGAGGATGAGAGTGATGGCGACGGTAGGGCGCTGATGGGTCAGCCAGGTCGTGAGCGATTGCGCCAGCTCTGGAATAACTCGCCCAGCGGCGCCAGCGCCGAACGTAAGAGCGACCCACTCGGATACCGCGTGCGTTTCGCCCTCACGCGCCGGATTGTCCTGGAGGTATGCTCGACCTCGTAAAACCTGGTCACGACGCAGCCAGGCCAACAGTTGCGTCGCGGTGTCAGGCCCGCCTTCGGTTCGGATCAGCAGTTGTCGGTCGAGATCCCGCTTGAGATCCCAGTGTCGTTGCGCGTTGCGTGCCGCGGCCAGAACCTTCAGTGCGGCTTCTGTCAGTTCATGGTCCTCGGCGGCACCAGCGTCCGTCAGTTGCGCTACGAGCTTCTGCCCATACGAACCGGGAGACAAGCTGGCGACCTTGAGGTCCACCCCAGGATATCTGTGAGTCAGGATCCGGAACAACGGCAGAGAGGCGACCTTCATCTCAGGTGTCCACGGCCGCCGTGGGTCATCGCCTACGACGATGCCGGCGGCCAGCACGACCAAATCGACCCGTCGATCTCTGGGCATCCACCCTGGGGTCCACCACTCGGCCACCAAGTTCAAGAGTCTTCCCACCTCGATGGTGGCGAGCCGCAGAGGCTGAGGCATGTTCTGCCAGGCCCAGTCCCAGTGGACAGCTGCGGCCCTGAAGTCAGGTTCGGGACCGCTCAAGGTGTCGATCACATAGCTGACCCCAGCGAGGTCGACATCTTGTTCCTGGCCAGCATGATCGGCGAGAACGTCACGCACTACTACGAGCGTCTTCAGCATGGCGTCGATGTCCACTCCCTCCGGGGAGGGCATGTCACCGTGGAGGTGCCCGGAGCCGAGGGTGTGCGGAGCGACGACCGAGGAACCGAGGGTATGCCCGCGGACTGCCTCGGTTTCGGACTGATTCGAGGGTCCTTCGCCACGCACAGAATCCAGCGACGAGCTGAGGCTGCGCGCTCGGGCTTTGGCCGTGTTCAGGCGGAGATGCGCGGATACATAACCGGCCCGCCGGCTGCGGTACTCGTCCGGTGCCGCCGCAGTGAATGCCGGGGAGGAGCCAGCCAGCGCGGAAAGCAGCCGCCGACCATAACCGGGGCGGGTCACAGCAAGGGTTGGGCCGGGCGTGAATGCCGGGGAGGAGCCGGCCAGTGCAGAGAGCAGTCGACGGCCGCGGTTACGGTGCATCAATCTCACCAACCTGTGTGTCGCTCTCGCCAGGTATCAACGACTCTACGTACTTGCTGACTTTCTTCACCACCACAGGCGTGGCCGTGCCGATCCCGAACGCGACCAGAATGTTCGGAGCGATCAGTCCGCTGCCGAGGACCGCGGTAGCGGTAGCAGCGCCGATACCGAGATGGATGAGGACCGATACCGCGTACACGCCGCCCCCGGGACCTTGAGGCTCAGGCCAGGGCCACCCCTTCGCTCTCCTGCTCGCTTCCAGGAACACCAGCCCACAGTTGACTGCCGCCCCGACACAGCCCCACAGGGCGTCCAGCCACATAGGGGAACGATAGGCCGAATCAACGAAAAGAAGTATAGATTGGCTATAGGTCGTGGCTCACTCCGCTAACCTCCCCTGTTCACGCCAATTCCGGCACGAAGTGCCGGAATTGGCGAAAGGGTGCTCTGACCTGCGATAGTTCGATTTGTTGAGGATCGAAGATCGAGGTTGTGGAGCACCCTTTCGGTGAGTGAGTCTATGTCGTGGTATCCGTCGCTGAAAATCGAGGACGGTGGACCGAGTGTCGTGTCGCAGGCCGGGGCAGGTGTGCTGCTGCGGACTGCGGAGAAGACCGGCCTGACCGGGGAGTTATCGGATGCCTTCGCGTCGTGGCGTAGACCCGGCGCTGTGCACGATCCCGGTAAGATCGTGCTCGATCTGGCGGTGATGCTCGCGGTCGGTGGTGATTGTGTCTCGGACCTGGCGGTGCTGCGGGGCGAGCCCGGTGTATTCGGTGCGGTGGCCTCGGATCCGACGGTGTCACGACTGATCGCGACCTTGACCGAGGACACTCCGAAAGTGCTGGCGGCCATAGCGTCTGCTCGCGCGCAAGCGCGAGCGCGAGCGTGGGAATCTGCGGGAGCCGCCGCCCCCGATCACGGGATCGATGCCTACGCGCCATTGACGATCGATCTCGATGCCACCTTGACCGAGGCGTACTCGGAGAAAGAACACGCGGCGCCGACATTCAAGCGAGGCTATGGTTTCCACCCGCTCTGGGCGTTCATCGACCACGGCCGCAGCGGCACCGGGGAACCGGCGGCGGTGATGCTGCGCCCAGGCAACGCCGGTTCCAACACCGCCCACGACCACAAACAAGTCCTCGCCGATGCGCTGGCGCAGCTGCCGCAGGTCACCGAGTGGCGAGCGGGGCACAAAGTGCTGGTCCGCGCCGATTCCGGAGGCGGCACCCACGATTTCCTCGACTACTGCCACCGCCGCCGAGTCCAATACTCGATCGGATTCACCCTCACCGACGATATCGTCGCGGCCATGCAGGCCGGCCTCACCGCCGCCGAGTGGATCCCGGCCTGCGAGCCGATGGTGTGCTGCGGCTCGGTGCCTGGGTAGCCGAAGTCACCGGGATCGTCGGTCTGGCGGGCTGGCCACCGGGCATGCGGTTGATCGTCCGGAAAGAACGCCCGCACCCTGGTGCGCAACTGCGGTTCACCGACCACGACGGGCACCGGCTCACAGCGTTCGTCACCAATACCCGAGGCGGGCACCTGCCGGACCTGGAACTACGACACCGGCGCCGAGCACGCTGCGAAGACCGTATCCGCGCGGCGAAGGACACCGGCGGACGCAACCTCCCGTTCCGCGGGTTCGCCGCCAACCGTATTTGGCTGGCCGTGGTCACCCTCGCTATGGACCTGATCGCCTGGACACAAATCCTGGCCCTCGCTGACCACCCCGCTCGCCGATGGGAACCCAAAACACTGCGGCTGCGGCTGTTCTCGATCCCCGCTCGCCTCGTCCGCCACGCCCGCCGCGTCCACCTGCGACTGTCGGCCCACCACCCGTGGGCCGGTCTCGCCTTCACCACCTTCGGACGCCTGTCAGCCCCCTGACCAGCATCAACTTCCCCTGCAACCAGGAAAGGCGAATCACTCCGGGCCCGTGGAACCCGGCAGTCAACCCGCTGTTCGGGGCAGCTGACGCTGCCCCGAACAGCGAAAACAACCACCCGAACCCGATCAGACCACCTGACACCCCTCACGAAAAATCGAGGCTAACACGAGGCCCGCGCCGAAGGATGGGCGGTGAACCACAAGAAGATTCAGCGCCTGTGGCGGGCCGAGGGGCTGCGGGTGCCGGTGCGGCGGCGCCGCAAACGCCTCGGCGCCTCCACTGTCACCGAAGTGACCGCGGACGCGCCGAATCGAGTGTGGGCGATCGATTTCCAGTTCGACGCCACCGACGACGGCCGACCGGTGAAGATCGTGTCCATCGTCGACGAGCACACCCGTGAATGCCTGGGTGGGTTGGTGGAGCGCTCGATCACCGCCGACAGGTTGATCGACGAGCTCGACCGCATCGCGGCCGGCCGGGGCTATCCCGCGGTGCTGCGTTGTGACAACGGACCGGAGCTGGCGTACTCGGTGATGGCCGATTGGGCTGGTGAACGTGTCGGGTTGGCGTTCATTCCGCCTGGTCAGCCCTGGCGCAACGGCTACATCGAGTCGTTCAACGGACGTCTTCGCGACGAATGCCTCAACATCAACAGCTTCTGGTCACTGACCCAGGCCCGGGTCGTGATCACCGATTGGAAACCGACTACAACCAGCGGCGGCGGCATTCGGCCCTGGGATATCGCACCCCGGCCGGATACGCTGCCATCTGCACGCATCAATGACCGGCTCTCACAGCCCGTGGACCGATCACGGGGTCCTGTCAGTCACCCTGGACCGTCGGTCCGACGTTGTCTCACGGCTGGTGTACGGAGTGACTGCTGGTGACGGTCCGGTGTACACCGCGACTTCGACATCGGTCAGCTGGTCAGTTCGTCTTCCCATCCGGCGAAGCGTGCACGCATCGTGGCGAGCTTGTTCGCGTCGATTCCGTAGGCGGTGAAGTCGCGGTCGGAAATCCTGCGCAGGAACGACAGGGACTCGGCGAACATCGACGAATCGAAGCCGGGGTTGTGTTCGGTGGCGATCGCGATCAACTGCTGCTGTGAATAGCGCCCGCTGCCGAGTATCGCGTCGATGTCGAGGTAGTCGCGTGGTGCCCATCGGTTGAACAGGGCATCCATCTTGCCGGCTACCGCGTCGTCGGGGTGCAGGACGGGCCCGACCTCGAGCAGCACCGGCGACTGCGAGCGCCAGAACACACCGAGGTCGACTTTGGAGGCGTAGCCGTCCGGGTAGGTGACCGTGAGCTGCACCAGATCCGGGGTCCGACGAACAACCGTGACCGAGTGCCCGGCGGCCTCGAACGCAGCGATCACGTCATCGGCCACCTCGCCGGGAGTTCCACGAACATCGGAGAACAGGTCGACATCCTCCGACGGTCGTGTGCCCATCCCATGGAGCACTACTGCGTGTCCGCCACCGAGGACGAAGCCTCGGCGGCCGACGGTTTGCAGTGCGATCCGAGCCAGTTCGTGCTGCCGCGGGTCCATCAGGCAGTAGCTCGGAGCTGCGGAAATGCCCTCTCCCACAGTGCGCGCACCGGCCGTGCCGGGCGCATCTGCGGCCAGGTCATCGCCAGCAGGCGGCCGTTGACCAGTTCCCGCAGATTCTGCGTCGTGCCCTCGTCCAGCACGATTTTGTAGACGGCTGCACGGTCGTAGTCGTCGTCCAGGTCGAATTCCCGTCGGCCGCTCCAGGCCAGTTCGATCGGCAGCCGGAGTACCCCGTGTTCGGGGCCACGCAGTTCACTCAGCGAGTCGACGACCTCATATGGTCTGACCTCGCTGAAGCTGAACGGGGCATCGCTGGGACTGGACATGTACATAGTGTGCCGTAGCCCTTCGCTGCGTGTAAACCTGCCACCGGCGAGGTCCGAACTGTTCCGCAGGTTCCCCCGCGGTTGGTGACGGGGATCAGCTGACCGTTGTGTTGTCCGCGCATGCGGAACTCGTTCAGCTCGCGCCGGGGATGGTGGCTCAATGCGTGGTCTGCCGGCGTGGGTCGGGGAATCCGAGTTCGGTGTAGCCGGGGGCGCGTTGTTGGAGGGTTCTGGCGAGGACGGGTGTGTGGGTGTCGTGGTAGTCGTGGACGGTGGCGGTGGTTTTGCCGGGGTGGGCGCGGGTGATGCGGCCGACGTATTGGATGAGGCGACCTTTGAATTTCACGGGTGCGGCCAGGAACAGGGTCTCCAGGGCGGGGCAGTCGAATCCCTCGCCGATATAGGAGCCGGTGCCCACGATCAGTAGCGGTTCTCTCTTGTTGAGGCGGGTGGTGATGGTGTCGTGCGCGGTGCGGCGTTGGCCGACGTTCATGCCGCCGCGCAGGGTGATGATGCCGGTGATGCCCTCGCTGGCCAGTCGGTCGGTGAGGGTGTTGAGGTGGTTGATCCAGGTGGTGAGGACGAGGATGTTCGCGCCGGCTCGGAGCCGCCGGTGACCTCGACTGGAGCGCGGCGATCCTGGACGCGGCGAGCGTACGAGCGAAAAGGGGGATCATCGACCGGCCGCAGCCCGGTCGACCGCGGCAAGAAAGGCTCCAAGATCCACATCATCTCGGACGCGAACGGGATACCGCCGGTCACCGGCGTTTCCGCCGCGAACACCCACGATTCGGTGATGCTGCAACCGATGGTCGAACTGATCTCGAGGGTGCGCTCGCGGCGCGGACCGCGCCGCGGGAAACCTGCCGAACTACGCGCCGACAAGGGATATGACTTCGACGTTCACCGCCGCTGGCTCCGTGCTCGCGGGATCGTGCCCCGGATCGCTCGTCGTGGGATCGAGGATCCCACGAGGCTGGGCCGGCATGGATGGAAGATCGAGCGCACGATCGCCTGGCTGACCGGATACCGGCGATTGACAATCCGCTACGAACGCCACGGCCATCTCTTCGCAGCATTTCTACAACTCGCCTCAGCTCTCACCTGCTACGAGAAACTCTCCACGTAAGACATCCTCTTAGGTTCGGCGAGCATTCGAGTCGCTATGCGATCTGCGGCGGGGTAGATCGCCGGTGAGGCGGTCTGCCGACGCGAGCGGGATCGGCTCGAACATCGAGGGCTCCTGGGCGGGGAACAGCGCGGTCGGACCGTAGATCCAGTCGGTGAACGAGTAGTCGTCGATGGCGCGGGCCCGCAGCAGCGCATTGCGCTGCTCGCGCTCGCGGCCGTCCAGATGCCACAGTTCGCCCCAGGCGCGGGCGGTGGTGAGAACCCGGCGGCAGTGCTCGGGGCGCACCGCCTCGTAGGCCGACAGCGCCGCGGCCCAGTCGATCACGCCGTTCGTGTCGCGCCGCCGTTTCGCGTGCTCGGCCAGCACCCAGCCGTCCTCGATGGCCATGATCGCGCCCTGGGCCATGTACTGCAGCGGCGGGTGGGCGGCGTCGCCGAGCAAGGCGATGCGGCCGTCGACCCAGGTGTCGATGGGGTCGCGGTCGAACATGCGCCACCACTTGTCGCGCCACATGTGCGGCAAGCCCTGCTGCACGAATTCGCAGGTTCCGGCGAAGGCGGTGTCGAGTTCGTCGGGCGTGCCCCAATCGTCCTGTCCGGCCAGCGCTTTGGGGGATTGGAAGACGGCGACCTGATTGAGCAGGGCGCCGCCGCGCAGGCCGTAGTGCACGAAATGGCAGCGGGGGCCGACGTAGACGGCCACCTCGGACAGGTCCATCGGGCGGTCGACCTCGGTGATCGGCACGGTGCCGCGGTAGGCGACATAGGCCGAGGAGACGGGCTGGTCGTCGACGAGGAGCTTGCGGGCCACCGAGTGCAGGCCGTCGGCGGCGATCACCAGTTCGGCCTCGTGGACCTCGCCGGACTCGGTGGTGGCGCGGGCCGTGTCAGCGTCCTGGGTGTAGGCGACGACGCGCTGCTCGGTGCGCAGTTCGACGCCCGCCTTCCGGCACGCCTCGAGGAAGAGAGCGTGCAGGTCGCTGCGGTGGATGACCAGGTACGGGAAGCCGTACTCGCGTTCCAGGTCGCGCAGGTCGAGGGCGGTCAGTTCGTCGCCGTCGACGGCATCGCGCATGACCATGCGGTCGGGCACGACGCCGCGTGCCTTCACCTCGTCCAGCAGACCGTAGTCGTCGAGGATGCGGGTGCAGTTCGGCGCCAGCTGCAAACCCGCCCCGACCTCGCCGAACTCTTTGGCGCGCTCGAGCACCCGGATCTTCAGTCCGAGCCGCGAGAGAGCGAAAGCGGCGCTGAGACCGCCGATTCCGCCACCGACGACGAGCACGTCGATCGAGTTGTCAGGGGTGCGCACGGCACCCTCCTCTCAGAGCCAAGGGCCGAGGTCGGTGACGTCGGCGAGGGAGTGCGGGCGGCCGGCGAGGTAGGCGGCGATCTCGGGCAGCGGCCCGTCCGGGATATCGGCGAGCTCCTGTCCGCGCTTGCCCCGGATGTCGATGATCAGCGCGGACAGGAACTCGTCGGGCAGGTCGGCGAAGGTTACGCCCGTGCCGAGATCGACGGCATGGACGCAGACCTCACGTGCCCGCAGCCACGGGATCTCCGTGGCTGGCACGGTCCGGCCCTGCGCGGTGACGACCTCGGCCTGCCACTGGCCGGTGGTCAGCTCGTCCATCGCGGCGGCGAGGGTGGCCGCGGCGGTGTTCAGCCAGGTCGTCAGGTCGGTGGCCGGGCGCAATGCGCCCGCCTCGATGTCGGCGGCACGCTGATCCATCGAGGAATACATGGGGGTGGGCTCGCCGGTTCGCGCCCAGTGCACCAGATTGCCGAGCGCGTCGGCATTGGCGGCCACGTGCGCGACGAGGTGCTTGCGGGTCCAGCCGGGCAGGATGCTCGGCGCGGACATCGACTGCTCGTCGAGGGCGGCGGCCTGTTCGGTGAGCAGGTGGGTGCCGTGCTCGGCCCACCTCAGGGCATCGGCATGGGTGCGGGCCATCACGCGACAACCCGACTCGTGCAGGCGCCGAGGCCGGAGATCCGGGTCACCACGGTCTCGCCGCCGGTCAGGTAGACCTTCGGGTCGCGGGCGTGGCCGACGCCGGCCGGGGTGCCGGTGGCGATCAGATCGCCCGGGTTCAGGCGGATGACGGTGGAGATGTACTGCACCAGGTGCACCGGGTCGAACAGCAGGGTGCCGGTGTCGTCGGATTGCATGACCTGGTCGTTCACCAGGGTCTCGACCTGCAGGGCCGGGCGGACGCCGCCGACCTCGTCGGGGGTCACCAGGTAGGGGCCGACCGGGGTGGAGGAGTCCCAGATCTTGCCCTGGGTCCACTCGATGGTGCGGAACTGCCAGTCGCGCACCGACACGTCGTTCATGACGGTGAAGCCGGCGATGGCGGCGGCCGCCTCCTCTTCGCTCGCGCGGCGGACCGGCTTGCCGACGACCACCACCAGCTCGACCTCCCAGTCCAGGGCCTCGGTCTCGGTGGGCTTGACGATCGGGTCGTTCGGGCCGATCAGCGAGTCGGCGAACTTCGGGAACAGGGTCGGGTAGGCGGGCAGCTCGCGGCCCATCTCCTTGATGTGATTGGTGTAGTTGTGCCCGACGCAGATCACCTTGGACGGGGCGGGCACCACCGGCGCGAGATCGGCGTCATCGGCCGGGTAGGTCCTTGCCGTGGCCTCGGCGGCGATGGTGGCCCAATCGTCCTGGGCGAGCAGGGCGCCCAGATCGTCGTAGCCGAGGTCGACCAGCACGTCGCCGTCGAGGCGGACGGCGCGGGTGCCGCCGTCGACGCGGAGGGTGGCGAGCTTCATCGGATGGTCTCCTGACGGTCGAGCCGGAGCGCCTCGAAGACGGGCGCGTCCGAGAAACGGAAGAGGTCGAGTGAGCCGGAGCCGGAGTCGGTGCTGCCTGCCTCGGACTTGGCGGAGAAGGGTTCCCACGAGGGCACGACGAACAGGTCGCCGCGGGTGACCGACCAGGTCTTGTCGCCGACGGTGACCGTGCCGGAGCCGTCGAACACCTGGTAGACCGACGAACCGGTCTCGCGGATCGGGGTGGTCTCCGCGCCGCGGGCGACCCGATGGAACTCGGCGCGGATGGTCGGCAGCACATCGCTGCCGTCGTGCGGATTGGAGAAACGGACGGCGGCGTGGCCGGGCTCGACGGTGCCGCCGTAGCCCTCCTTCTCCATCTGGAGCTGATCGGTCAGCGCGGCGTCGGTGTGCTCCCACTTGTAGGCCAGCAGCGGCGAGCCGGGCGCGACCTCGCCGACCGACAGCGGGCGCAGGCCCGGATGACCCCAGAGTCGTTCCGAGCGTGAGCGTTCCGGCGTGATCCGCTCCGCGTCGCTGAGCACTTCCCGGCCGAACTGGAAGAACTGCGACTCCACCACGTACTGGAACGGGATGTCGAGCCCGTCGATCCAGGCCATCGGTTCGGAGGTCGCGTTGTGGTGGGCGTGCCAGTTCCAGCCCGCCTGCGGCAGGAAGTCGCCGCGGCGCATCGGCACGGCGTCGCCGACCGCCGTGTCGCCGGTGCCGCCGACCACGGTCCACACGCCGGAGCCTTCGACCACGAAGCGGAAGGCGTGCTGGGTGTGGCGGTGCTCGGGGGCGTCCTCGCCGGGCATCAGGTATTGGATCGCCGCCCACAGCGTCGGGCTCGCGAACGGCCTGCCGCCCAGCGCGGGGTTGGCGAGCGCGATCGCCCGGCGCTCGCCGCCGCGGCCGACAGGCACGAGGTCGCCCGCCTGCTCGGCCAGGCGCAGCAGATTCTCCCAGCGCCACAGGTGCGGCACCGCGCGCGACCGAGGATGCGCGGGCATCAAGTCGCCGATCTCGGTCCACAGCGGGACCAGCAGCTCCCGCTCGAAGCCGCGGTAGAGCTCCTTCAGCGCGGGAGTCACGTCCGGCTGTCCGGGCGCGTCGATCGCCCGCAGACGGACAGGGGTGTCACTCGTGGTCATATCACCTACAGTGGCGCGTGACCGTTGATCAGAACATGAAATTCTGGAGAGCAGAACGAGGGGAGTGCGCGTGGAACCGAAGAATCCGCCCGCCTACGTCGTGACCAGCGTCGACCACGCGCTGCGCGCCGCAGCCATGCTGCAACTGGAGGGCGGGCTGACGGTCAGTCAGGTCGCCGATCGGCTCGGCGTGGCCCGTTCGACCGCGCACCGCCTGCTCCAGACGCTGGTCTACCGCGATTTCGCCGTCCAGGACGACCAGCGCGTCTACCACCCCGGCCCGATCCTCGAACTCGCCACGCACTCGCAGTCCCGCGCGTCTCGCCTGCGCGCGATCGCCCTGCCACACCTGCAACGGCTGGTCGACCTGGTGGGGGAGTCGGCGAACCTGACGATCCGCACCGGCGACACCGCCCGCTTCATCGCCAGCGTCGAATGCGGGCAGGCGCTGCGGGTCGGTTCCCGCGAGGGCATGGTCTTCCCCGCCCACCGCGTCACCGCGGGCCTCATCCTGCTCGCCGACCTCGATCCCGCCGAGGTCGACGCGCTGTACTCCGAGCAGCGCTACGCCGAACGTCCCGGTGAGCGTCCCGACATGCAGGCCCTGCGCGCCCAGCTGACCCGGGTCCGCAAAGTCGGCTTCGCCCTCAACAACGGGCTCTCCGAACGCGGCGTGGTCGCCGTCGGGGTGCCGGTGCGCGACGCCGACGGTAAGGCCGTCGCCGGTCTGTCGATTTCCCTGCCGAGCGTCCGCTACGACCGCAGGCAGCTACCCGCCCTGGTCGCTACCCTGCACCGCTCGGCAGGGGCCATCGAAGCCGACCGCGGGAACTGAACCGCCCGATCGACGCATCGCAGCAGGTCTCCGAGCACATCGCCGAGATCGACGGCAGCGCCGCGGGCCGGTCGGGCTGCCGGTGGGCTCGGCAGGTCCAGCAATTCGGGGCGGGCAGCCAAACGCCGCCACTGCCGAGCGGGCTCGGGCGTGAGTCACCGCGAACGCAGATCGAGCAGCCCGCACGCAGGCGAATCGCGAGTGGTCGGCGTACTGGTGACAGGCCGCCCACGGGACGTGTCCCTGTATGTCCGGATCGGAGACCCTGACCTCGATCCGTGTGGTGAAACACCATGGCCGGAGCATCCTCTGCCCCGACAAAGAGTCAGGA
Organism: Nocardia sp. X0981; assembly: GCF_977089955.1. Classification (NCBI taxonomy): domain Bacteria; kingdom Bacillati; phylum Actinomycetota; class Actinomycetes; order Mycobacteriales; family Nocardiaceae; genus Nocardia; species Nocardia sp. X0981. The sequence continues at coordinate 4,015,044 of NZ_OZ372435.1, forward strand.
CTGTACTTCTAAGGACTGCACTCCTGACTTCCCTAGCGGTATGCATGCATCATGTGAATGGACCGCATGCAGAACATTTGTTTGATTTATGTGAGTGCAGTCACTTGAATGGGCCGCACCGACATAGCCACAACGAGGTGACCATGACCCATTCAGCCCCGCCGGTTTCCGATGTCGATCTGTTCGACGACGCGATTCTGGTCGATCCGTATCCGACCTATGCCGAGTTGCGCGAGCTCGGCAGCGTTGTTCATCTGCCGAAGAACGAGGTGTATGCGCTCACCCGCTACGACGCCATCCGGTCGGCGCTGGGGGACTGGGAGCGTTTCTCCTCGGCCGGCGCCATCGGGTTCAATCCGGCGGTCAACGAGGCGTTGACCGGGACCTCGCTGTCCTCCGATCCGCCCGTGCACACGCAGTTGCGCGCCGCGCTGACGGCGAATCTGTCGCCGCGGGCGCTGCGCGGGCTGAAGGACGGCATCGACACCAAGGCCGACGTGCTCGTCGGGCAGCTGGTGGAGCAGGGGTCGTTCGAGGCGATCGACGCGCTGGCCAGGGCCTTCCCGCTGGCGGTTGTGGCCGATCTGATCGGCTTCACCGGGCGCGCCAGGGAGAACATGCTGCGCTGGGGGCAGGCGGCGATGCAGGTCATCGGGCCGATGAACCAGCGGACCGCCGAGAACTTCCCGATCGCGGGCGAACTGTACGAGTGGTGCTCGACGGTCACCGCCGAGGATCTGACACCGGGGTCGGTCGGGCGCGGCATCTTCGAGGCCGAGGCGCGCGGCGCCGTCCCGGAGGGCTCGGCCGGGCACATCATCCACCAGTACCTCGGTGCGGGCGTGGATACGACGATGGCCTCCATCGGCAACATCATCGCGCTGTTCGCGGCGCACCCTGACCAGCTCGCGCTGGTGAGGGCGAATCCGGCGCTGGTGCCCGCCGCGTTCAACGAGGTGCTGCGGTACTGGCCGCCGGTCAACGCCTGGGGGCGGCGCGCCACCGAGGACGTGGTGGTCGACGGTGTGCTGATCCCGGCGGGCGCCAAGGTGGCGGTCTTGTTCGGGGCGGGCAACCGCGACCCGCGCCACTACGAGAACCCCGACGAGTTCCTGGTCGAGCGCAATCCGATCGACCACCTCGCCTTCGGTTACGGCCCGCACGGCTGCGCCGGCCAGGGCCTGGCCCGGCTCGAGGCGCACGCCATCATCGGCGCGCTCGCCCGCCGCGTCGAGCGCCTGGTCGCCGGCCCCGAAGTCCGCATTCCGAGCAACATCACCCGCAGCATCGAGGAGCTGCCCGTTCTGGAGGTTGTGCCCGCATGAGAATCGTCCTGGATCGACCGCGCTGCGAAGGCCACGGTCTGTGCGAGGAGGCCGCACCCGACCTCATGCACCTCGACGACGCCGGCGAACTGATCATCGACCGCGAGGAGATCGGCGACGCCGACACCGCGTCGGCCGATGCCGCGGTCCGGATGTGCCCGGTCGCGGCACTGCGGCTGGCATGAGCGGTCAGGTGCCGGAGGGGGCAGCTGTGCGGCGGATTGTGGTGGTGGGCAATGGGATCGCCGGATCGACCGCCGCCGCCGCCCTCCGCGAGGCCGGTTTCGCCGGCGAACTGACCATCGTCGGCGACGAACCGCACGCCCCTTACAGCCGCCCCGCGCTGTCGAAGGCCCTGCTGCTCGCGGGCGAGGGCCTGGCGGCGCACGAGCTGCCGCCCACCACGCACGGCGCGCGGGAACTGCTGGGCGTGCGGGCGAGCGGGCTCGACCCGGACAGGCGGCTGGTCACCCTCGCCGACGGCGCCACGCTGGCCTATGACCGGCTGGTGATCGCCACCGGTTCCCGGGCCCGGCGATTGTCGGATCTGCCCGGCGAATTCACCCTGCGTGGTCTGGACGACGCGCTGGCGTTGCGTGAGCGGCTGGTGGACCGGCCCTCGGTGGTCGTGGTCGGCGGCGGTCCGCTGGGTATGGAGATCGCCTCGGGCTGCCTGGCGGCGGGCTGCCGGGTGACTCTGGTCTCGCAGGGCGTGCCGTTGGTGTCGCAGCTGGGCGACTACCTGGCCGGCGTGTTCGTCCAGGCCGCGTTGGAGCGCGGACTCACCCTGGTGGAGACCGGTTCGGCACGTATCGAGGAGCGGGCGGGCAAGGCGCGCGTGGTCCTCGACCACGGCGCCGTGCTCGCGGGCGAGCTGGTGGTCAGTGCGGTCGGCGACGTCCCCAACATCGAGTGGCTGGCGGGGTCCGGTCTGACGACCGGCGGTGTCGTGCGCGTCGATTCCCGCGGCCTGGCACGCCCGGACATCGCGGCCGTCGGCGACCTCGCGGCCTTCCCCACACCCTACGGCCTACGCCGGATTCCGTTGTGGAGCAGCGCGATCGAGCAGGCCAAGGTGGCGGCCGCGGCGCTGATCCGAGGCGAGTCGGCGCCCTCGCTCGACTTCCAGCCGTACTTCTGGACCGAGCAGTTCGGGTTCGGGCTCAAGGCGGTGGGCCACCTGCCGGTCGAGGGCCTGCCCGACTTCGTGGAGGGCGAGCCGGGCGGTCCCGCGCTGATGCGCTGGTCGCACGGGGACGACACCGGCGTGGCGGCCGCGCTGAACTACCGCATCCCGATTCCCCGGCTGCGCAGGCTGAGCAAGGCGGCCGCGTAAGGTTCCCCGGCATGAGCGAGGAGGACACGGGCACCGCGAGTACGGGCTTGGATCGGCTGGCGTCGGTCAACCTGAATCTGCTGGTGCCCCTTCTCGCGCTGCTCGAGGAACGCTCGGTGACCAGGGCCGCCGAGCGCGTCGGGCTGTCGCAGCCCGCGATGAGCCACGCGCTCGGGCGGATGCGGCGGCTGTTCGGCGACGACCTGCTGGTCCGGCAGGGCAGCACCGTGGTCCTGACTCCGCGGGCGGTGCAGTTGATCGCCCCGTTGCGGGCGGTGCTGCGCCAGACCGCGGACGTGGTGAACTTCCCCGGCTTCGATCCGGCGAGCGATCGCCGGGTGATCACCGTCGCCATGACCACCAGCACGGCCTTCGTGCTCGGCCCGCGCCTGGCGCGCCTGATCGGCGAGCGCGCCCCGCACGCCACTCTGCGGGTGCGCGCCATCACCGTGCCGACCGAGTCTACCTTCACCGAGAGCGGCGTCGACGTGGTGCTCGTGTCCGAGGCATTCGACTCCCCGTACCCGAGGGAGCGGCTGTACGACGACCGCTGCGTGGTGGTGGTGGGCCCGGACAGCCCGCCGCAGGCGGACGCGCTCGAGTTGATCACCACGCTGCCGCACGTGGTGGTCGACAGCGATCGCCGGGTGTTCCCGTATCCCGTGCTCGACGAGTACGGAACCACCTACCGGGTGGGTATCCGGATCTCCGATTTCGTGCTCGTCCCGTATCTGGTCGCCCAGGCGGGTGGCGTCGCGCTGCTGCGCCATCGGGTCGCGGCGGCCATGCGCGCGCTGGTCGATCTGCGGATCGAGGAGTTCCCGTTCCCGATCCCCGGACTCGGTATCGACATGGTGTGGAATCCGCATCTGGGCGACGAGCACTTCATCGCCTGGCTGCGCCAGATCCTGTTCGACGCCGCCAGACCCGCGCCGTGAGTGGCCTGCTCAGTGCCTGCCGATGGCGCCGAACCAGCTCTCGGTGAGCACGTCGAGCATCTGCTCGCGGTCGACGCCCCAGCGGCCGGGCGTCCAGTTCCTGGCCACGTGATCCAGCTCGGTGATGGCCAGCACGCTGCGGAAATGTCGTGTAGCGGCAGGGAACCGGTCGGCGCGGTCGAGGCCGTCGACGATATCGCTGGTGCTCTCGTTCAACCACTCGTCCATCAGTGCGCGGATGTCCGGGTCGACGGCGGCGGCTTCGAAGGCCGTTGTGGTGTAGGGCCGTATCGCATCCCAGCGTTGCGAGGTGGCGTCGAGCCAGGCGCGGATGCGTCCGCGTGAGCCGTCCTCGACCACCGAGACCAGTTCGCGTGCGGTGGAACCGTGTTCGGCGGAGGGTACCCGGTCCAGCGCGGCGTTGAGCCGTTCGGTGATCAAGGCCTTCATCAAGTCGACCTTGGAGGGGAAGTAGGCGTAGAAGGTCACGCGTGTCGTGCCCGCCGCCGAGGCGATGTCCTCGACCTTGGTCGCGCCGTAGCCCTTCCTGACGAACAGGTCCAGACCGGCGTCGAGCAGTAGGTTCCTGGTCATCTCCCTCTGGGCCTCGCGCAGTGTCGCCATGGATGCCAAGGGTAGAGCACGGCGTTCGTCGTGCGATCCGGGCGATCGCGACGTGTACGCGCCGATCGCTTCGCTGACAGTGCGTCGAGCCGCCTCCGACCTGTGGATATGCCCGCCTCATCGGCATGGCGACGCGCGGCGAACTTTCCTTTACGAATAAGATGCTTGCTTGACATGATGTAAGCCGATGTGGCACCGTGCATGGTATCGGCGTGATCGCAGTCACGTGCTCGGCCCGGTTGTATGGCCGGGTGGGTTGTTCAGGGCGCCAGGCGGCCCGACGAGGAATACATCGACGCGAGGGCGTCGGCATCGAAAGGAAATGCCAGTGAACGGCGACCGGACCGCTGTGAGCAAAACCGTGCACACCGTGCTCGGCCCTGTCCCCGCCGGCGAACTGGGCGTCGTCGCCGTGCACGAGGCGCTGCTGTCGGTGGTGCCCGGCGCGGAGTACGCCTTCGACATCACCATCGACCGCGCCGAGATCTTCGAGATCCTCGCCGGCAAGCTCCGGGAATTCCGCGCCGCGGGCGGCGGGACCATCGTCGATGGCACCGGCATGTTCCACGGCCGCGACGTGCGGCTGTACGAGACCCTCTCCCGCGCGACCGGCGTGCACATAGTCGCCTCGACCGGCATGGGTCCCGAAGCGCTGCTCGGCGGCTACTTCCTGACCCCGCAGACCAACCCGCCCACCCCGTGGCCCGCGGAGAAGTTCGCCGACCTGTTCACCAAGGAGATCACCGAGGGCATGGTGGTGCCCCGCGTCGAGCGCCGCGGCGCCGCCGGTCTGGTGACCACCACCGCCACCCGTGAGGGCATGACCGCCACCGATGAGAGCCTGTTCCGCGGCGCGGCGCGGGCGGCGCTGGCCACCGGTGTCGCGCTGTCCATCCGCTACGGCGCCGACGCCGTGCACGACCTGGACGTTGTGCTCGACGAACAGCTGCCCGCCGACCGCGTGCTCGTCGGCGGCCTGGATCGCAAGGACGCCGTCGCCGAGGGCGTCGCCCTCGCGATCGCCCGCCGCGGCGCCTACGTCGCGCTGGACAACATCGGCACCGAAGGCGACGAGCACGTCACCGACGCCGAGCGCGCCGCGCTGGTGCGGGAGCTGATCGAGGCCGGGCACGTCGATCGAATCCTGCTGTCGGCCGATGCCATCGGCGTCGCCAAGGGCGGCCCCGGCCGCGACCTGCCCTACAGCCACGTCCTGACCGCGTTCGTTCCCCAGCTCACCGCGCAAGGGCTCGCCGAGGCCGACGTCCGGCGCATCCTCGCGGACAACCCGCGCGAGCTGCTGTCGGTGCGCTGACCGCGCGATCCCCACGACCCGCGAGTCCCGCGGGTCCCGCCGAGCAAAGAACCCCGAACTTTCGGAGAAGGTGAATGTTGTGTCGAGAGTGAACACGGTCCTGGGGCCGGTCCCGACCGAAGAGCTGGGCATCGTGGCGGTCCACGAGCACATCGGATACGGCATGCCGGGCTCCGAGCTGGACACCCGGTGGTGGAAGACCCCCGAGCAGCGCTACGAGGAGACCGTCCCCAAGCTGCGCAAGTTCCACGAATACGGCGGTGGCACCTTCGTCGACGTGACCGGCATCTGCAACGGCCGCGACGTCGACTACTACAAGTCGCTGTCGGCCAAGACCGGCGTGCACATCGTGGCCTGCACCGGCTTCGTCGGCGGCGACACCGCGCTGCCGTTCTTCGAGCGAGCGAGCGTGGAGTACCTGACCGGCCACTTCGTGCACGAGATCACCGCCGGCATCGGCGACACCGGCAGCCGCGCAGGCGTCATCAAGGTCGGTGTGAGCCGCGGCGGCCGGATGACCGAGCTGGACAAGCGCATCTACCGTGCCGCCGCCCGCGCCGCCCGTGACACCGGCGTCCCGATCCTGACCCACCTGGCCATCGACGCCGAGAACGCCATCGCCATCTTCCGCGAGGAAGGGCTGGCGCTGGACCGCGTGCTGTTCGGTCACGTCGACGACGGCGTGAACGCCGAGAAGACCCGCGACACCTGGATCGCCGAGCAGGGCGGCCGCGTCGGCTTCGACACCTTCGGCTACGAGACCGAACTCGAGGACCCGCCGTTCTGGGCGCGCCCCCGCAAGGAGCGCCTCGACCACTTCCTGCGCTTCCTCGCGGCAGGTCACCTGGACAAGGCGCTGGCCTCGGCCGACGCCAATTGCAGCCCGCTGGGCTGGCCCGGCGTGAAGGGCCACACCGTGAACTACATCTTCGAAGACCTGATCCCCGACCTGCGCGCGGCCGGTCTCGACCAGGCCACCATCGACACCGTCTTCGTCGACAACCCGGCCGCCTTCCTGTCCATCCAGAACTGAGCTCCACCCGGCCGATCCCCCGGCCACCCACTTCGGCGCAAATCCGTTACGGCGCAATGTCGCGCCCGCCCAGAGAGAAGAACCATGCACCCGTCGGATCTGAAGAACCTGAAGATCGCCATCGCAGGCGCGGGCTACGCCGGTGCGGCGGCAGCCAAGGCGCTGAGCCTGCTCGGCGCCGACGTCACCGTCTACGAGCAGGCCACCGAGATCCGCGAGGTCGGCGCGGGCATCGGCCTGCGGCCGTCCACCATGGACCGTTTCCGGCAGTGGGGGATCTTCGACGCCATCGCGAAGGTCAGCTCGCCCAGCGACTACTTCGAGATCCTCACCGCCACCGGTGAGCAGATCATGCGCGACACCTGGCCGGGCATCGAGGACTACGCCGAGCCCACCACGACCCACCTCGTGCATCGCGGTGACTTCATCGACGCGCTGCTGGGCGTGCTGCCCGAAGGCATGGTGCGCCTGGGCCACAAGCTCGAGCGCATCGAGGACCGCGGTGACCGCTGCGTGCTGAGCTTCGCCAACGGGGAGACCGTCGAGGCCGATCTGGTCGTCGGCGCGGACGGCATCAAGTCGGTGGTGCGTCAGCAGGTGTTCAGCGACAAGCCCCCGGTGTTCTCCGGCGAGCACGCCTACCGCGCGGTCCTGTCCGCCGACGACGCCTACGGTATGGTCGTCGACGACAACCTGCGCATGTACATCGGCCGCGGCACCAAGGTGTACCTGCTGCCACTGCGCCATCGCGGCCAGGTGTCCTTCGACATCACCGCGCTGTGCCCGGACAGCACCTGGGCGCCGAAGATCACCAAGGACGACATCCTGGCCACCGTGGCCGGTTTCGACGAGCGCATCGTCAACATCGCCCGTGATCTGGACATGGACACCGTCAATGTGCGCGCCGTCTACGACATCGACCCGGTCGACACCTGGCACTCGGACTCGGTCGTGCTGGTCGGCGACGCCGCCCACTCGATGCTGCACCATCAGGGCCAGGGCGCGAACTCGGCCATCATGGACGCCGGCGCGCTCGCCGACGCGCTGCGCGACGCCGACTCGGTGCCCGAGGCCCTGGCCGCCTACCAGGCGAACCGCAAGCCGGTGACCGACGAACTGCAGCGCATCTCCCGCCAGGGCTGGACCGAGGAAGAGGTCGAAGAGGTCTTCCCCGGTCAGAAGACCCCCGCCACCGCGAAGTAAGGACCAGGTCAGCCGCATGCCTCTGCATCCGAAGATCGCCGAGATCCTCGCCACCCTGCCCGTCCCGCCGCCGGGACCGCTGGACCCGGTCGCCCTGCGCGCGGGCGAGGAGTCCGAGGTGCCGCCGCTCGACCAGCGCCTGCCGCTGCACGCCGTCGAGGACACCGTCGTGCCCACCGAGGCGGGCGAGGTGCCGGTGCGCGTCTACACCCCCGCCGAAGCCGACACCTACGGGCTGCTCGTGTACTTCCACGGCGGCGCGTTCTTCCTCGGCAGCCTGGAGACCCACGACCACATCGCGCGAAACCTGGCGAAGGAGACCGGCTTCCGCGTGCTCTCCGTCGGCTACCGCCGCGCACCGGAGGCGGCCTTCCCCGCCGGGCTCGAGGACTGCTACGCGGTGGTGCGCTGGGCGGCCGACAACGGCGAGCGGCTGGCCTGGAACGGCGAAACCCTCGCCCTCGCCGGTGACAGCTCCGGCGGCACCTTCGTCGCCGCGGTCACCGCCATGGCCCACGACGCGGGCTTCGACCGCATCACCCACCAGGTGCTCTACTACCCGTCCCTGGACCTGGACTTCGACGTCGACCGGTACGCCTCGCTGCGCGAGAACGCGAAGGGCTACGGGCTCGAGACCGAAGGGCTGAAGCCGTTCAACACCTTCTACCTCGACAGTGGCGCCGACCCGGCCGACCCGCTGGTCTCGCCGATCAAGCGGGCCGACCTGAGCGGCCTGCCGTCCGCGCTGATCGTCACCGCCGAGTTCGACCCGATGCGCGACGAGGGCGAGCTGTACGGCGAGCGGCTGGCGCAGGCGGGCGTCGACGTGACGGTCAGCCGGTACGAAGGCGCGGGTCACGGCTTCGTCCAGCACTTCTCATGGCTGCCGGAGTACCAGCGGGTGTACGCGGAGACCGCGGCCTTCCTGAACCGGGGGAAGTGAGCGCCGTGACATCCGAGGTCGCGATCCACCCGCTGGTCTCCCCCTGGGGCCGGTTCGGGCTGTACAGCTTCTTCATCGACGCGCCGGAACCCGCCATCGTCGACACCGGCATCGCCTCCTCGCCCGCCGAGGGCATGGCTCCGGCGCTGGAGCGGCTCGGCCGCCGGATCGAGGACGTGCGCTGGATCCTGTTGACGCACGGGCACATCGACCACGTCGGTGGCGCGCACGCGCTGTGGGAGCTCACCGGCCGGCGCGCGCAGGTGGTGATCCACGAGGCCGACGCGCCCATGTTGCGGTCGCGGCAGGCGCACGTCGAGGAGTACGTGGCCGGGCGCGGGCAGTACCTGAACGACCCCGAGGGCGTCGCCGGGCAGGTCGCGGTGGTCAAGGCGGTGATCTCCGGCGAGATGGAGCCGACCGTGCTGGTGCGCGGCGGCGAAACCCTGTCGCTGGGCGGGGGAGCGACGGTGTCGGTGCACTCGATCCCCGGCCACACGCCGGGCTCGGTCGCCTATGTCGTCGAGGGGCAGAACGACGCTTTCGTCGGCGACGCGGTGCAGGTGCACGGCGCCGCCAACGGCTTCCCCGGTTTCGTCGATCCCGACGCCTACCGGGAAAGCATCCGGTACCTGCGCGACGAGATCGACCCGCGCCGTTTGTATCTCGGGCATCCCTACCGTCGCATCGACGGGCGGCCCTACGGCGTGGAACTGGACGCCGAGCAGGCGCGTGAGGCGCTCGACCAGAGCCTCGAGGTCGAGGGCCGGGTCGGCGAGTCCGCCCACCGGTGCCTGTGCGCGGGCCTGCCCGCCACCGACTCGGTGTACTCGCCGTTCGCGAGCGTGGCCGAGGACCTCGGCTACGACGGCGATCCGACCCTCGAACCATCGCCGTTCTTCACCTCCCTGCACGGCTACCGCACGCGCTTCGCCCGGCAGTCCTGAAACACCTACCGAACAACCCTTATCCCACGGAAAGGCAGTCGCAGGCTCATGGCCGACCTGGAAACGTTCGACGCCGGCGGGCAGATCATCCATATCCGCAAGAATCTGCGCGTTCCGATGCGCGACGGCATCGAACTGGCGGCCGACGCCTACCACGGCGTCGCGGACACACCGCGCCCGGCGCTGGTCGCGCTGAGCCCCTACGGCAAGGAACTGCAGGCGCTTGCGCTGACCATGCCGCCGCAGCGGCGCCCCAGCCCCATGTGGGACGGCTGCATCGAGGCCGGTGACATCGCCCGCGTGGTGGCCGAGGACTACGTGCACGTCATCGGCGACCTGCGCGGCTCGGGCCACTCCGGCGGCGAGCACATCGGCAACTACAACGCCGGTGGCGTGTCGCTGGGTCAGGACGCCTACGACTTCATCGAGTGGGTCGCCGCCCAGCCCTGGTGCGACGGCAATGTCGGCATGATCGGCATCTCCTACTTCGGCTCCATGCAGGTGCTGGCCGCGGCCGAGCGCCCGCCGCACCTGAAGGCGATCTTCGTCTCCGGCGGCCACTACGACTTCTACGAGACCACCTACCACGGTGGCGTCATGTGGTTCATGCCGCGCGCCGCGCGTGAGGGCCGCGGCGGCGACTCGGGCTGGGCGTTCACCGACCGCGTGAAATCGCGCATGCTCGAGACCTATTCGCCCGAGCAGATCCAGAAGCTGGTCGCCGAGCGCCTGCAGGACCCCGACGTCGCGGCCTGGCCGAACCTGGTGCACGTGCTCAACTACCCCAAGCACCACGAGGCCTGGTTCGACATCGTCATGAACCACCTCGACGGCGAGTGGTACGAGGAGCGCAACCCGGTCACCCTCGCCCCGGACATCGACATCCCGGTCTACCTGCAGATCGACCAGGGTCGCGGCTGGACCGTGGACGGCACCATCGAGCTGTACAACCGGCTGAAGGGGCCGAAGAAGCTCGACATCGGCCCTTACCCGCCGATGCAGTCACGGCCCTTCATCGAAGAGCACGACAAGATGTTCCGCTGGTACGAGTACTGGATCAAGGGCATCGACAACGGAATAATGGACGAGCCCGCGGTGAACGTCTTCGTCGAGGGCACCCGCGAGCACGTCACCGGCGACCAGTGGCCGCCCAAGCAGGTCGAGTACCGCTCGCTGTACCTGCGCACCCGCCGCAAGCTGGCCTTCGAGTACGAGCCGCTCGGCGTGGAGTACGCCGCGCCGGACGGGTTCTACCAAGCGCCGCTCACGGTTACCGACAAGGTGGAGATCCTGAGCTGGAGCACCGCGCCGTTCGACGAGCCCACCGAGATGATCGGCCAGGGCGCGGCGCGCATCTTCGCCGAGGTCGACCAGCCCGACACCAATTTCATCCTGCGCATGTGGGACGTCGCCCCGAACGGCAAGCGTCAGCTGATCACCACCGGCTACCTCAAGGCCTCGCATCGCGAGCTGGACGAGCGCAGCACCGAGGGCAACCCGTACCACCCGCACACCCGCGCGGTGCCCGTCGAGCCGGGCACGATCGAGGAGTACGTGCTGCGGCTGTACCCCTTCGCCGCGACCTTCCTGCCCGGACACCGGCTGGTGGCGGAGCTGTCCAACAACGAGCCGCTGGCCGACGACCACAACGCGCTGCTGCCGCCGGACGCCTTCCACCTGCCGGTGGGCCGCCCGGTCACGCACAAGATCTACCGCGACGCCACGCACCGGTCCCGGCTGGTGCTGCCGTTCACCACCCGCGCCGCGAACCAGGAGCTGCACTGATGGCCTTTCTCTACGCCGCCGCGCGCACCCCGTTCGGCCGGTTCAACGGCGCGCTGGCCGAGGTGCGCCCCGACGATCTCGCCGCCACCGCCATCCGGGGCGTGCTCGGCAAGGCGCCCACGCTCGACCCCGCCGCCATCGGTGATGTGGTGTGGGGTAACGCCAACGGCGCGGGCGAGGACAACCGCAATGTCGGCCGGATGGCCGCGCTGCTGGCCGGGCTGCCCGTCTCGGTGCCGGCCACCACCGTCAACCGGCTGTGCGGTTCCTCCCTCGACGCGGCGATCATGGGCTCGCGCACCATCGACACCGGTGACGCCGACATCGTGCTCGTCGGCGGCGTGGAGTCGATGACCCGCGCGCCGTGGGTGCTGCCCAAGCCGGATCGCGCGTTCCCGGCGGGCAATGTCACCGCGGTGTCCACCACCCTCGGGTGGCGGCTGGTGAACCCGCGCATGCCCGCGGAGTGGACCGTCTCGCTGGGGGAGTGCAACGAGCAACTGCGCGAACGGTTCTCGATCTCCCGGGCCCGTCAGGACGAGTTCGCCGCCCGCTCGCACCGGCTCGCGGCCGCCGCCTGGGACGAAGGCTTCTACGACGACCTGGTCGTTCCCGTCGAGGGCGTGGAACTGACCCGCGACGAGAGCCTCCGCGCCGATTCCACGGTGGAGAAGCTGGCCGGGCTGAAGCCCAGTTTCCGCCGCGACGGCTCGATCACCGCGGGCAATGCCTCCCCGCTCAACGACGGCGCCTCCGCCCTGCTGATCGGTTCCGAGGCCGCCGATTCGCGGATCGGCCCCGACCCGATCGCCCGGATCGCCGGGCGTGGGGTGTTCGCGCTCGAGCCGCGGGACTTCGGTTACGCCCCGGTCGAGGCCGCGAACATGGCGCTCGAGCGGGCCGGTATCGGCTGGGAGCAGATCGGCGCGGTCGAACTCAACGAGGCCTTCGCGGTGCAGTCGCTGGCCTGCGTGGACGCCTGGAAGATCGATCCGGAGATCGTGAACGTCAAGGGCGGCGCCATCGCCATCGGCCACCCGCTCGGCGCCTCGGGCGCGCGCATCCTCGGCACACTCGCCAAGGTGCTCGTCGAGAAGCGTGAACGTTACGGCCTGGCCGCCATCTGCATCGGCGTCGGCCAGGCGCTGGCCGTCGTCCTGGAGAATACGGGGGCGACGGTATGACCAGGGCACAGATCCTCGACAGCGCCGACGAGGCCGTCAGCGTGGTGCGTGACGGCGACACCGTGCTCGTCGGCGGCTTCGGCTTCGCGGGCATGCCGTTCGACTTGATCGACGCCCTCATCCGGCACGGCGCAGACGACCTCACCATCGTGTCCAACAACGCGGGAAACGGCGAGGTCGGCCTGGCGGCGCTGTTGAAGACAGGGCGGGTGCGCAAAGTGGTGTGTTCGTTCCCCCGGCAGGTCGACTCCTATATCTTCGACGACCTCTACCGGCGCGGGGCGATCGAGCTCGAGGTGGTGCCACAGGGCAATCTCGCCGAGCGGATGCGCGCCGCGGGCGCGGGCATCGGGGCGTTCTACTGTCCGACCGCGGTCGGCACGCCGCTGGCCGAAGACAAGGAGACCCGCACCATCGACGGCCGCGACTACGTGCTCGAGTACCCCATCAAGGGTGACGTGGCCCTGATCGCCGCCCACACCGCCGACACCATGGGCAACCTCGTCTACCGCAAGACCGCCCGCAACTTCGGACCCGTCATGGCCACCGCCGCCACCACCACCGTCGTGCAGGTGTCCTCGATCGTGGACGCCGGACAGCTCGACCCGGAGACCGTGGTCACGCCGAGCATCTACGTCGACCGGGTGGTCCGGGTCGAGGCCCGCCACTACACCGTGGAAGGAGCGCGCTGATGCCGCTGGAGCCCGACAGCCTCGCCGCGCGGCTGGCTCGCGACATCGAGCCGGGCAGCTACGTGAACCTCGGCATCGGCCAGCCCACCAAGGTGGCCGACCATCTGCCCGCCGAACTGGGGGTCGTGCTGCATACCGAGAACGGCATGCTCGGTATGGGCCCGGCCGCCGTGGGCGACGAGATCGACCCCGACCTGACCAATGCCGGGAAGGTTCCGGTCACCGAACTGCCGGGCGCGGCCTACTTCCACCACGCGGACTCCTTCGCCATGATGCGCGGCGGCCACCTCGACGTCTGCGTACTCGGCGCCTTCCAAGTCTCGGCGAACGGCGACCTGGCCAACTGGGACACCGGCACACCCGGCTCCATTCCGGCAGTCGGCGGCGCGATGGATCTGGCCATCGGCGCCAAACGCGTCTACGTGATGATGACGCTGTTCGCCAAGGACGGCAGCCCGAAGATCGTGCCCCGCTGCACGTATCCGCTCACAGGTCTCGCCTGCGTCGTCCGGGTGTACACCGACCACGCGCTGTTCGAGATCACCCCGGACGGCGTCGCGGTGCTGGAAACCTTCGGTACATCGATCGACGAGCTACGCGAGCGGCTGGAGGTTCCGCTGCTCGACGCCCGGCCCGGCAGTTGCAGTTGACGAACACGAACTTGCCACGAGGGTCGGCCAGGCGTTGTCTTCGACGGCAGATTCCAGTGTCGGACAGGCGCCCTGGAGGTCGTCGGGGGTGGCGAGCTTGTTGCCCATGACGGACCGGATCTCGGCATCCAGCCGGTTGTAGTCGGCGGGGCCCCATGGTTCCAGGGGCGGGTGGGGGTCGGTCGTGATCTCGTCGGTGTCTTTGATCTCGATCACCACCATGATCGGCATGTGGCCAGGATTCTGGTCCGACCAGGCCTCGAGATCGGCGAGGGCGAGCGAGTAGCAGTGGTGGAGATGTGCCCATGTACGGCTGAGTCCCCTACCTCCGATGCTCACAGAACTACTTCGCTCCCATGGAAGCTGTGCCACTCAGCGAAACATGGCCCGGAGGTAGTCGGGCTACTCGGTACTCGTGCCGGCTGCCCGATCTCGGTGCCGTTCGCGCTGGAAACCGATCTCCCTGCAGCGCAACGCACCTGTGCGCCGCACGTGATGCCGCTGAATGAGATCGGGCCGGGACGGCAGTGCATTAACAGTGTGTCTTACATGGGTGTAAGAGGATGTCTTGCGTGGAGAGTTTCTCGTAGCAGGTGAGAGCTGAGGCGAGTTGTAGAAATGCTGCGAAGAGATGGCCGTGGCGTTCGTAGCGGATTGTCAATCGCCGGTATCCGGTCAGCCAGGCGATCGTGCGCTCGATCTTCCATCCATGCCGGCCCAGCCTCGTGGGATCCTCGATCCCACGACGAGCGATCCGGGGCACGATCCCGCGAGCACGGAGCCAGCGGCGGTGAACGTCGAAGTCATATCCCTTGTCGGCGCGTAGTTCGGCAAGTTTCCCGCGGCGCGGTCCGCGCCGCGAGCGCACCCTCGAGATCAGTTCGACCATCGGTTGCAGCATCACCGAATCGTGGGTGTTCGCGGCGGAAACGCCGGTGACCGGCGGTATCCTGTTCGCGTCCGAGATGATGTGGATCTTGGAGCCTTTCTTGCCGCGGTCGACCGGGCTGCGGCCGGTCGATGATCCCCCTTTGCGCTCGTACGCTCGCCGCGTCCAGGATCGCCGCGCTCCAGTCGAGGTCACCGGCGGCTCCGAGCCGGTCGAGGATCTTTCGGTGAAGCGCGTCGAAGACCCCGGCATCGGCCCACACCATGAACCGGCGATGCGCGGTCGGGACGCTCACCCCGAACGACGGCGGCAAATGCCGCCACGCGCATCCACTGGTCAGCACGAACACAACCGCGGTGAACACCGCCCGCTCGTCCACCGGAGCGGTCCCTCCGCCCTGCGGTCTGGGCGTGAACTCGGGCAGCAGGGATTTCACGATGTTCCACAACGCATCCGGGACCAGTCTCTGAGCAAGCCTGTCGACCACGGGTCACGTCATGCCGGACAACGAATTACACCTACGTAAGACACACTGTTAGTACTGCAACGACATCCACAACCACGCAGGCACGTTACCCGAACCGAGTGTCGTTGCAGTACTTGGTCGTCTCGACCGAGCAAAAGCATATGCGGCATCGCAGGTTGATGGCATCGGGATTCCATCGCGAGCGTGTCGCGGGATATGTCGGCATCGTGGCGGACAGCAACACGCCGAATACGGGGCGAAAGGGGAAGAGCACCAGGATATCGTCTCGATGCTCATCGCGGTCCGATTCGACGACGGCAGCGGACTCAGCGACCGCGATATCCGGGACGAAGTCATGACGATCTATGCGGCGGGCTGCGAGACGGTCTCCAATACATTGGCCCTCGCCTTCTACGAGCTCGGACAGCGACCGGATCTGCGCGAACGGCTGGAACGCGAAGTGACCGACGTCCTCGGCGGCCGTCCGGTGTCCGCGGAGAACATCCGTGATCTCGTTTTCACGGAGAAGTTCGTCACCGAAGCATTGCGCCGCTATTGCCCGCCCTGGCTCGGGATGCGCGAGACAACCGCGGATATCGAACTCGGTGGGGTGGCTATCCCTTCGGAGGCGACGCTCATCTACTCGACATACGCACTACACAACGATCCGAAATTTATGCCTACCCCGCGGTGTTCGACCCGGACCGCTGGACACCGGAGTACCGCAAGGAGCTGACCGCAGCGGTGCGTTCCAGCCTTTCGGAATCGGCAACCGCAATTGCAGCGGGGAACCTTTCGCGTGAATGGAGGCGACGGCGGTCCTGGCGACGGTTGCCGAGCGGGTTCGCCTGGAGCCGGTGCCCGGCGTGCCCGTGCGTGAGATCGCTGCGGCCACTGTGCGACTCGACCGGCTACCGATGCTCGTGCACCCGCACACGGCATAGCCGGTCTCCCGATCGGGTGAGCCAGGGTGCCGCGGCGGGAACGAGCGAACTCGGCCGGGGCACTCCCAGGAATGGGGGGTGTCATGGACCACGGTGCCACCATGAACCCAACTGTCCACCACAAAGAGAAAGGCCGGCGATGAGCGGCGTTCCGGGTTTCTCTATCGATATTCCGGTGAGCCGGACGAGTCGATGAACCTGCCCAACAGTGACCGCGCCCCGTCCAGTACAGAGCCGGACGACCCGCCCGATGTGAGTTTCAGCCTGGGCGGCGAACAGGTGCGCAAGGACTCGGCCGAGCAGGCCGAGGAGCTGACCCCCCGGATCGCGCGCGAGCTGGCGGCGATGGCACCGCAGGGGTGGACCCGCGCGGACGCGATCTTCGCGCTGACCGTCGCCGAGGAGGCGGCCGAAGTGGTTTACACCGACGGGGAACGGGCCGTCCGGGCATTGCCGGCTGATTCGACCGTGCGTCTCATGCGCGAATTACGCCGGGTGACAGCACAGTCGGATCGCGGCCCGTGGTTGCGCTCGGTGCTCGAATTGACCAGCGCGGGTGACCTGACCATCACGTACGACTATGGCGACCGGCCGTTCCCGCCGGGGCAGATCTTCCCCGTCGAAGCGTACCTGGCCGACCTGGAGGCGTTTCCGCGTTCGAGTCTGCCGATCTGGCTGGCCGCGTACATGCGGCACGACCAACGGCAGGTGCGCACGCCGAAACAGGCCGCCACCGCCCCGGCCACCGGGGCGACAACCACCGATCTACTCCCGCCGCTGCCGGTGTTGTGGGCTCGGTGGGCGATGCTGGCCGCCGCCGCGGCGGCGACCGGGGCCGAGCACGGGCCGCGGATCGCGCCCTCGGTGGGAATCTACGAAGACGGCGACCACAGTGGTGCCACGCTGTGCCTGCTGTCGGGAGGCCGGGCCGTACTTTCGGGTGGCCGGGCGGACGATTCCCGATTGTCCGCGGCGTACAACGATCTCGCCGATCTGCCCGATCTGTACCGGGGCGCACCGAGTTGGGTTACCGCTGAGGTGGTGAACTCGCGGGCGGCCACGGGCCTGCTCTCCTTCTGCTATTGGTGGCAGGCCGGACGCTGGTGGCTCGGCGAATCGCCGGAACCCGGCCCCGACGCTATCGCTGTACCCGATATCTGGCTCGAGGACGTGGTGGTCGACCGGGTGATCGAAATGACCGGCGTGCGCGGGTCCGCGGCGGCCGCCCGAGAACTACGGGTAGCAGCCGAGACCGTGATCGGGGCGGCGGAATCCGGTCTCGTCACACGCGAGGCTTTGGCGGCACTGTTCTGGGAGCCGGAGCGTTTCGACGTGGATTCGGCGTTCGCGCATTTCGATACCGCGGGCCTGGCAGCTGTGCTATTGACGCCGCTGCCCGCAGCGGAAGCCGTGGCCCTGGTTCGACATCACATTCTGGAACGCGGTCTGGAAACGCCCGGCTATCAGGTTTCCGCGTTGGTGGCCGAGCGGGTCAGTGTCGGATGGATCGTGCACGCGCCTCCGCCCGAAGGACAGGTCATGCTCGGGCGGGCGGTCTTCTACGTCGCCGACGACGCGGTGCTGGAACGCTCGTCGTCGTCCGTATCACCGTCGGCTTACCTCCCGGGGTTCGAAAGCCGCTTCCAGCAGCGGCTCGGCGCGGTGGGATGAGCGAGTACCGAAGGAGTAGTCGTGCCGAATGAACATGTGAAGGCGCGGTTCGACGATATTCTCGATGGCTTCCGTCGCTCGATGGACGAGCTCTCGGTGATCAGACGGAAACAGGCGGAGCTGACCGCGTCCGGGCACGCCGCGGATAAACGGGTGACGATCAGTGCCGACACCCAGGGTCGGATCGTCTCGACTCGGTTCAGCGAAGACATCGCCGATCTCGACTACGACGAAATCGCCGAGGCCGTCACCACCGCGGGTCGGGCGGCTCAGGACGCGCTGGCCGTGCAAACAGAGGAGATCGTGCGGCCACTGCGCGAGCAGCAGGGACGACTGCCCGAGATCACGGACCTGGTGGCCGGGTTGGCGGAAGCCGAATCGTATGCGTCGGCGCCGCTGCCGGGGGCGGAGTCGCCGAGGGATGGCTCCGAACCCGGCGCTGTGCCCGGCAGCGCGACCTCCGGCCCGGAAACCGGGGTCCGCGAATCGCTGTGGTGAACTAGGCCGCACGGCATGGGCATGACGCTGACCGAGGCGCTGCACGGGCTCCTCGGCATGGTAGGTGGCGCCGAGTGGCCGGAGGGCGACGAAGACCTCATGTGGGAGCTGGCCCGCGCCCTCCGGGCGGAGGCGGATGCGCTGGAAGCCACCATGCCCGATATCCGGCGCGTTCACGCGGAGGCACTCGAGGCCTATCCGGCCGGTGAAGCGCACCAGGCCATGGACGACATCTTCGACAAGGTCGAGAGCTACCTTCCAGAGGCCGTCGAAACATTGCGCGGGCTGGCGCAGAGCGCGCGGGATACCGGTGGCGCGATCGAATCGGCCAAACTCCAGATCTACAGTGCGCTGGTTCTTCTCGCGCTGGAATTGATCCTCTCGAAGCTGTTTCCGCCGACCTCGGCAGTCCAGGACGCGGCGGCCATCGCGGCCACCCGGTTGACACTGCAGGCGATCGCACGGTGGTTGCTCGCCGGAATCGCGAACGCGGGATGGCGCAAGATGCTGCCGCAACTGGCGGTGCGGCTGGCAGGCCACGGCCTCCTCGGTGGTGGCATCGCCGGGCTACAGGACATCGCGATCCAGAAGTGGGAGATCGAGCACGGTAATCAGAGCACCGGATTCAGATCGGAACAAACGCTGGCCGCGATAGGCAGCGGGGTCGGCGGTGGCATCCTCGGCGCAGGCGCCGCCCTCGGCGTGCAGCGACTGCGGTTCACCGATTGGGGTCTCGACCATCTGACGACGCCACGGACACTGGGGTTGCAGCTGGTCGGTGGTGGAATCCTGGGCGGCGTGGGCGGTTGGCTGGGCGGCGGCCTGGTCACGGGTGATTTCACGTTCGACTACCGCATGATCAGCGCCGGCATCATCGGTGCGGGAACATCCATCGGCGGCCACCAGGGCATCCATGTTCTGGGGGCGCGTAATCCCGGCGGCCCGATCGAGAACCTCAGTCGCCGGGTCGGCCCGATCATCAAGCTCGGCCAGATGCTCGGGGCCGACCCGGGCGACTTTCCGGTGCGGCCGAGGATGTCGACGACTGTCGGCCGGGACCCGCAGGCACAGAGCAGTCCCGCAGCGCCCGGGGGCGGAACGATCAGGGTCGACCTCACACCGGCTCCCGCCCCCCGATCCGAGTCGCCGGCGGGTCCGCCGGTCCCGTGGAGCCGACCGCCGGAGCCGGGGGCACCACCGCCGCCATCACCCATGGCGGCAGCGGAAGCACGGGCCCCCGGGATCCGACCGCAGTCGCCGGTGGACAGTGTCCGGCCTCAGCCCCCCATACATGATGACACTCGCGGATCCAGCCGGGCGCGGGCCGCGGAATCCGCTGTGGGCGACACTGTGCCGGGGCCGCGTAGCGGGAGCGACGCGCCGCCCCCGGCCGGGAACACTGCGCCGCCGTCCAGGGATGGGAACGACGCGCCCGCGGCCGGCGCGGTAAATAGTTCGTCCGGATCCCGTTCGGCCATTTCCGAACCCGGAATCAGCGATGCCGCTCCCACCGCCGCTCGGGCGGTGGGACACGCCGGTGCCACCTGGCATTCGACGACCCCACCGGGTCCATTGGAGCCCTCCGCCGCCGCGGCCCGTGCCGAAGCGCCGAACAGGGCGGGTGAATCACCATCCGACCACAGAGCAGCGGGCGCTTCCGGGGCGCGACCCGATCCGCTCACGGCACGTCCGGGGGAGCCTGTCGTGCGCGCCGGGCCTGCGGATTCCGCTACACAGGCCCGGCAATTGCCGCCGGACGGGACCCGGGGGGCAGTACCGGACGGTCTCCGACGCCCGGATACCACCGCGACCCCAGCGCCCCGAACTTCCGTGGCTCGGGTGATTCCGGCCGCACCGGGCGAGCCGATCGCCGGCCGCGTGCACGATCCCCGGGCTGCCGGACAGGCGCAGCGCGCTGCGAGCGGGAGCGCGTACCGACCACCTACTGCGGACCCGCAGGCCCGGATCGTCCGGGCGTCGCCGTCGCACGACCAGCGCGGCACTCCGGGATCCGACGAGCCGCCGATGGACGGGGTGCAAGAGGCCGAGAGCGGGATGGCGCTGGTCGACGGCGTGCGCGCACTCGGTATCGATCCGGTCGCGACAGAGCGGGTGTTGCGCGAGGCCTTCCGTACGCTGAAATCCGAGGGGCATATCGACCTGACATATCGCAAATGGCGTGCGTTGCTGCCGGAGGAGAGTCTGGCACGCGAGGGGTTGTTCGGGCATCGCGCCTTGCGCACACCGGAGGCGTTCGTGGCGGCCCTGGAGCGCATCCTGCAGCAGCGGGCGCTGGACGTGCGGCAACCGGAGTATGCCCTACTGCGGGCGTTCCACAGCGCGGTTTCGGCGAGGCCGATCGATATCACGGCCGAAATCCGGCGGTTGCGTGTAGCTCAGCGGTTGGGCATCGAGAACCCTTACACGTTCTATCACGCTCACCATTGGGAACTTGCCGTGGGGCATCTCGAATCCCAGCTGGCCCAAGAACGTGCCCAACTGTCGTCACTGGACAGCGACACACTGCCTGCCGCGCGCCGCCGGCTCGAGGCCCGCGAGCGGCTTCTCGCGGAACTGGTCGAGCTGCTCGAGGTGATGCCTTCCGGCCCGATCGAAGGCCGACCGGCTCATCCGGCGGACGCGCAATCGCCCGGCCCGCTCGCGGGACACCCGGTTCCGCAATCAGCTCCTTCCCATCCTTCCCGCGCCGGCACGGAGTCCCCAGAGCCCGGGGCGGCCGATACGGGTCAACCGCGGCCCGATACCGATTCGGCGGTGCCGCCGGCCGATCCCGGCGAGATTCGGGCCTCGGTCCGGCCCGAGCAGATCCTGACCGAGGCACAAGAGCGGGCTCTCAAAGACGAGTTGGTGCGCGACAGCGGTATCCCGATCACCGGGTACCGGGACCGAGCGGTGCCGGTCGAGACATTGCACGAACTGACACCGTTGCTGCGGACATTGACCGAGCGTTATCCAGGTGCCCTGGACGGGGTCGACTTCGCGGAGCTGTCGGAACACGGCGACGGTGCCGCCGCGGTCGTCCGGGACGGACGGCTGGTGCTGGACCCGCGAGTCGTCGGCCTACCCGTGTCACGGTCGGCGGCGGACCTTCCACTGCGCGAGCTCGTCATCCGCCGGTTCGCCGAAGCCCTCCTCGCCCGCGACGACACAGCGGTGCGCCGGGCGGGCGAATCCGCCGACCTCCTGCGCAGTCAGCTGAGGGAAAACGGCGAGACCCCGGCCGCCCGCCGGGAATGGATGAGGTTCCGCCGAATGTCTCCGGAGCAGGCCATGATCGAGGCCTTCTCACTCGTCGAACGCGAGGGCCCGGATCCGACACATCCCTCCTACGCCTACTACCACGCATTGGTGAGCGGCCCGGAGACACCGTTGGATCTCACCGAGGTGCGGCGCGTGTGGCGAACGGCCGCAGAGGCCGGCATTCCCGACCCGCACCGACTCGGACCGGGTGAGTGGCCGACGGCGCTGAGCGCGCTGCGCGACCGGATCGACGCCGAGGCAGCCGATCTCATGCCGCACCTGCGTGGGATCAGCGCCCGCGCCGCCGCGGCCGCACTCGAATTGCACCGT
Source organism: Nocardia sp. X0981 (assembly GCF_977089955.1). Lineage (NCBI taxonomy): Bacteria > Bacillati > Actinomycetota > Actinomycetes > Mycobacteriales > Nocardiaceae > Nocardia > Nocardia sp. X0981. Next base: position 4,037,078 of record NZ_OZ372435.1, read on the forward strand.
GATCGCATTGCGCAACACGCTGCTCTGTTCGAGTTGGTCCATGATCGGCCACCGGAGCCACTCGAGAGACCACGTGCGATAGAGCTGATTGCGGCGAACCAGGGAGCGGATTCGATGCCCCTTCTGCTGCGCACCGAAGGAGCGGATCCGGCATCCCGCAGGGCGACGGACGAGGTTACGCCGCAGGAGGTTACGCGACCCATCCGTCTCGACCCCGCAGCGCCGATTCCGGTTGCTCACCATTCGCATCCGCCGCCGCCGATCAGTCCGCCGCAATCGGAGGAAGCAGCACAGGAGTCGGAGGAAATCAGGCAGGCCGCGGCGGATCTGGTGCGCGAAACGCAATCGGTGCCTGTTGTCGAGACGGCCGGACCAGCGGATCCGCACATCGGCTCGGCGCAGGCTACCGAACGGTCGACGAGCAGTTCGTCACGGCAGCGGACCGGTGATGGGCGTTCGATCGAAGAAATGTACTCCCGCTCGGTACAAGACCGCGCGGACGCGTACCGGCGCGAGCTCGAGCAGGATCGCGAGGCGCATACTTCCAAAAGTGTGCCTGAGCAGGCCGACGGACAGAATGTACCGGATGGTGTCGGCGAATTGCCGCAGTGGCAACGAGAAGCGACCACTCTGATCGAGGACCGGTTGGCGGTCCTGCAGGTGAATACCGACGTCGAACGCCTGGTGCTGGCCGCCTTGTTCATCGACAAGTCATATCTCGATGTTGCTATCGTCGCCGGCCAGCCGCGGCCGGAGCTCCTCTTCGGAATGCGCGAGTGGGCGGGATTTCTGGACGCCATGGCATTCGCGCGCGACTACGGAGATCGGGAGTTGACTGTGCCCTTCGTGCGCGAGTTGCACCGTCGACTGATGGTGCTGAGTATCCCTGAGCTTGCCGGTGTGCTCGTTTCCAGTAGTCCGATGGGCGTGCAGCAGAACTCGCCGACCGACGAACAACTCGCGGCCCTGGACGCGAATCCTTATATCAGATACCTCGATACTCGTAGAGAAACCGATCATGCGGACGGCACTGATCGCGCCCTGTGGATCTTTTATCCCGAGTTCCCGCTCGAACATCCGGATATGCCGGGAAGGGAAAACCTCGAGTCATTTCTGGAAGCTCTGTGCGATTGGTACAACGGAGTGCGCGGCAGATCAGGAGCCGACCCCTATGCTGTTGCGGCCGCGTTGCAAAGGATTCTCATATCTGTACACCCGTTCAACGATTACAACGGTCGGCTGTCGCGGCTGTTGATGAATTGGGCATTGGAGAATGCCGGGCTGCCGCCGAGCGCCGTCCACGATGTGAACCTCGATCTGTTCGGTTCACCGCAGGAGTGGGCTGCGGCGGTCCGAGCCGGAAGCGAGCGGTTCGGCGAAATATGGTCCAGAGCCCGGCATCTAGGTCCGGAGGCGGACCCGGTCGAGTTGTTCGGCCTCGATGAGCTACGACGGCGCTATGTGGAGATAGATGGCCGCCCGGCTCCATTCGAGCCCGAGGCGAATCACAACACACCGGAATTCGCTCGATTGCTGCGCGATCTGAATCAGGCACCCCGGCATGACATACCGAGTGACCGGACAGACGGCGAAAGGGTGGGTGGTCCGGATCCATCGGATCCGGCGGTCGTGCCCGGTCCGGGGCATCTGAGTTCGGAGCGTTTCGAAGGGGCGGGGCCTCGGCACGCCCGCGGGCAACCGTCGGCAACGGAGGAATCCACGATCGGATTGGAAGGACATCCGGCGAACCTGCCCGAGTCCCACGAACCGGTATCCCGGAACGAGTCACCGCCGGACTCGCATGCCGACAGGCAGTTACGGAACCAAGCGCTGGATCGAGCGCTCGCAGCCGCGGATCGGGAACGCGGAAGACTCGAACTCCTCCGGGACGGGGCTCTCGTCGAACGCTCCGCAATCCTCGAGGCGGTGGCCGAGGGACAGCCGGTCCCCGAAGCGCGGATGGCTGTCGTAGACGCCCATATAGCGAACTACGACTACGCGCACGCGGCGCACACCTGGCTGAGCGCGCTCTCTCGGGCGCGCACGACAGCCGAGATGTACGAGGTGTACTACGCACATCTGGCGCAACGCGAAGCCGCGCGTCTGGCGTTGTCATCGGACCTCGACCGCCTGGCCGCCGGCGACGAGTACCGACACGCCTCCGACCAGCTCGCCACTTTCCTGGACCTGTACAACCGTGCGCGCGCCGAAGTGCAGCGGCTCGACACGGTTCTCGACCAGGGGCTGGCGGATCCGCGTGTCATTCCCCGATATGTCGACGTAGCGTCGCTGCCGCACGATGACGGCGGCGCCGCATGGCGGGCCGCCGCCGACGTGACAGCCGTCGGTGCCGTGGACCGGTCTCCGTTCCCCGAGTCGGTGGTCGCCCTGACCGACTCCCAGCTGCAAGCGCGGGCTCGCGGCCGAATCCTCGGCATAGGGGACCATGCCGCGTTGACGGCGCGACTACGCGAGATGGGGCCGGGGGCCTCGGCTCTGGTCGTCGACACGCACCGGTACACCGGTGCGCGCCGCCGGTACCAGCTGGTCAACTTTCAGAACGTGATCATCAGCATCGACCGGACTTTCGGATTAGTACATGCCTTCACTCCGGTGGTGCGGCCGGGACTGGAAAGTCATGCCGCGCTGTTCGATCGAAACGGTCGGCATGTCGATCCGATCGGCCCGGCCGAATGGCATATGCTGCCGCACTCGGAGCGGCGTAGTTTCCCGGAGCGCGTGGCCCTCCTGAAGCGGATCAGCGCGGTCTACTTCGAGAGTGGGCAGATCCTGGCGGCGGCCCGGCGGCTGGCCGGCGAACTCGGGCTGAAACGGGTGGGCGATCTGAGTGATCCATCGGCCCGCCAGCGGCTGCTCGACCGACTGGACAGGCTTGCGGGCAAGCGGAACAATCCACGCCGGGGGCGTGGAATCGACGCACTGATCGAAATGTTGAGCCAACATCGGAAAATCGTCGACGACCTTACTTCGCTGAGCGCCATCGGCCGCGATCTCGCGCATGCCGAACTCGCGTACGAACACCACAGCGCCGAATACCGGGACGCGGCAGCGCGACTCGGATTGGACCGGGACGACCTGCCGAGCCGGAGAATGCTCGAGGAAATTCGTGACACCGCTCCGGAAGGGAAATTCAAACGCGATATCGGCACCCTGCTGGAGATCGAAGGGCGTATCCGGGCGGCCGATGAGATCGCCCGGGAAAGCAACAGCAGACTGATCGCCGCGCTGGACGCCAGAACGCCCATCCACCAGATCGACTGGGCGGCCATCGACAACTACTGTCTGCAGTCGACCCTTATCGACGCGATGTGGTACGCCCCCCGCGGCGCTCGTATCGAGCCGCTCGACTGGGATTTCAGCACGGAAGGGACACCGGACTTCGCGGCGGCCGCTGCGTTGGGCGCCGAGCCCGAATATTTCCGTAGCCGTAGCGAGATGGAGTCCTACCTCACGTCGCTTCCGCACGGGGCCTGGATCGCGGTGCTGGACAGTGGGGCCGGATTCGGGCACAGCTACCGGGTCATCAACAACCACGGTCGGATCCTGGTAAGAGAATGGGCCGGTCTGGAGACATATTCCTACCCGCCCAAGGTCCGTGGTGAGGTTGCCCAGATCCGCGGAATCGTCTATCTCGCCCGGGATACGCCGAAGCTGCCGCTTTCCGAGCGAACACGAGCGTCACTGCGGGATTTGAGCCGGCAATACAGCGAAGCAGCTGCTGAGCGGCATCGGCTGACGGTGAGGTTCGGCGAACTGTCCGGTCCATTTCCGCGCGATCTGATCGGAACTCCCTCCGAGGAATGGGCTTCACCGGAATGCATCGAAGAACGCGCTGACCGGTTGCGCCGGTGGTCGTCGGATCGGGCCGACATATCCGAACAACACCAAATCCTCGCTCGGATCGACCGACTGATCGAAACGGCCTATCGCCTCGCCGCGGTGACGGCCGATGCGGCGTCGATCAACTCCGAGGCCAGAAGGGTCCTGGGATCTGGAGGTGAGCGCGGCAGGGACACCACTCCCCTCGCGTACCGGGACCCGGTGCCGCCCCATTCGGGCGACGACGCGGCGGATACTTCTGTGCCTCCTTCGTCCGAGAACGGGGAAGCACCTGACCGACATATCGAATCCACCAGCACGGACCGATCGCAGTTCGAGGTCGATCCGGCGGAGGAGGCCACCCGCGGCGAGGTGGTCGACACCGTTGAACTCGACGAGTTCGGCGAACTTGTGCGGGTGGAGTTCGCGGACGGATCTCTGAATGTCTACCGGGTGAATCCGGACGACGAGGAGATGCAATTCTCGGGCATTCCCCGATCTGGGCTTATCGTGCGTGAGGTCGCTGTGTCGGTGCTGGACCGACTCCTCGGTGCCGGTCTCGTGCCTGCGGCCCGATTGTGGTCGGGCCCGGAGGGACCAGGCTCGCTGACGGACTTCGTTCCGCATCGGCCGCCACGGCCGGTCCGGCAGTATTCGGTTGTGCAGCGGCACTGGGCGGCGGTGATCGACTACATCGCCGGGCACGTGGATCGTAACGGGCAGAACTGGGCGACACGAGAGGCCGGTACAGAACGAACCGACTCGCCCGAAGGGGCCCCCGAACTAGTGTTGTTGGACAACACCGACACCTGGCCGGAGAACGCGGACTCATTCACCTTCGACGATGATCTGGATCTCGGACGGATCCGTTCGCCGTTCGTCCTGGATGCTGTCGGGCAGGATCTGCATCCTGTGGTGATTGCGGGCGCCCGCGGCCTGGAGGTCGGAGTGCTCCGTTCTGCTCTGGAGCTGCTCGGTCTCGAGCCCGGCGCCGTAGCGGATGGAGTGTCCAGACTGACGGAGATCCAGGAGAATGGCAGGATCACCGGTGCCGCCTGGCCAGGACTCGGGGTAGTCGGGTACGTGCCTCCTGCCGAGGCCACCATTCCCGTCGGCGAGACGCTCGCCGGTGAGGAGCGCGCCGTTCACGACAGAGAATTTGTTGCTGAGGAGGAGGCGAATGGGGAGGCGGGCCGGCACGACGTAGCGGTCCGTGTGAGGTTCGAGGACGACACCCTATGGGAATACAGGCCGGAGTCCGCTCGGTTGGCCGACGGGACGCGGATTCCGCCATCAGGTATGTCAGTGCGCGATACGGCATTCGCGCGCTTGGACCGTCTGCTCGGTTTCGGAGTGGTTCCGGTGACGACTCTTTGGAAGGGGCCGCAGGGACCGGGATCTCTCATGGAGTATGTCGGCGACGTCTCGCCCGCCCGAGCCGTCGGGGAGTACTCGCCGCGAGAGCGCAGCATGATGGCGGTGCTCGACTATATCGCCGGAACGCGGCACCGGACCGAACAGTCTTGGCGTACCGTCCTGGACACTGCGGGCACGCCCCATATCGTGCCGATCGAGCAGGGCCGCACCTTTCCGCTCGATTACGCGTCCTTCGCTCCGGAGCCCGGACAGGACTCCGGCGCTCCGGAGCACGCCTCGCTGTTCGAGAGCCCTTTCGTCGCCCGTGCACTCGGTGAAGGACTCGACATCTCGGTGGTCGAGATGGTCCGGGCATTGGCTCCCGCGCGACTCGAAGCGATGCTCGTCGCGCTCGGTCTCGAGGGTGCGGCGATCGACGGCGCGCTGGTGCGACTGGCGGAGATCCAGGTCAACGGAACGATCACCGGCGCCGCCTTCATCGATCCGCACCGATCCCAGTTGTCCGACGGGATGCTCGCGCCGGTGGAGACACCGCTTGTCGGCGGGCCGGAGGTGGGCGCCTACCTGGTGCCGGTCACCGAGGGACCGCACGTCGCGCAGACCCGGCGGCTGGTGCGCGAGGTGATGGGGGACTGGCCGGACTCCGACCAGGTGGATTCGGCGGAGTTGCTCGTGTCCGAGCTGGCCGGGAATATTCTGCGCTACGCCGATTCGCGCGGCTTCGTGATCGCGACCGTAGCCGACAGCCCGGCAGGACGGGTCGTGCGAGTGGGTGCCCGGGACTACAGTCCGGAGCTGCCGGTGCGACGGGACGCCGACGAGGATGCCGAATCCGGCCGGGGCATGGCGCTACTGGAATTGGTGGCCACCGATTCCGGCATCGTCGAGCACGGAGACGGCAAGACGATCTGGTTCGAGTTCCGTGCCGACCCGCCGGACACACAGCCCGGCAATAGGCGGCAGCCGATCAGCGCGGAAAGGTTGTCGGCAGTTCGTGAGGGTATCCGCTCGCTCGGTGAACAGCCGGCCGAGGGAGCGAACCAGCAGCAGCTACGCGAAATGCTTTCGGCACTACTCGCCGAGCAGCAAGCGCTCGCGCTGCGGGAGCGGGAAACCTTCGATCAGCGGCTCTATTCGGCTTCGGGGTATCGCGAATTCCGGGCGACGCTGAAAGCTCTGGACGACCGCGTCGTCGCGATCCGTAGACTGCTGCGGCAGCTGGATGGACCATCAGCGGAGCTGCTGCATCAGGGGGCGATTCCGCAGGCCGGCCACCGAACGAGCGATACGCCGTTCGCTGATCGTCTTCTGGAGGCGATCGCGCGGTTCGAGCCGGCGGTGACAGTGCTCAAGATGCCGGAAACCGACGAGTCCGCGCGGGTGGAATTACTCACCTTCGACGACGGGTGGATGGTGATCCGGAAGTTCGTGGACGGCCGGACCGAATCGATGTCGGCCTACCAACGGATGTGGCTCGACGCCGAAGAGCTCGGCGCATTGGTCGGACAAGCTGTCGGAGCCCGCGTTCCAGCGGTTCATATCGTGGACGGTGTCGTGTACATGGAGTTCATCGAAGGCCCGTCCGCCGCTGCCGCATGGCAGGAGGCGGCCGGCCCGACTCGCTTGTACGCAGCCGACAATCGGCAGATCGCGTGGCCTTATGTCAACCTGCCCGACGGTCGGCTGATGGGCCTCATGGACGGGTTGATCGCCAATGACGACCGGCACGCCGGCAATTGGATCATCAACGGGCCGAACCGACTGTTCGGCATCGACCATGAATTGTCCTTCGTCCACCAGCGGGGGAACAGTCTCTTCGCCGATCGAATGCGGATGTTCGTCTCCCTTTTCGGTCCCGAGTGGATAGACCCGGTGGCCCCCATGCGGGATTTCGCCGAGATCCGTGACCGGCTCGACCGATTGCAACCGGAATTCGAGATTCGTGGCCGTGCGAGTTGGCACGACCAGATGATGCGGCTGCTCGACGATATCGAGGTACATGCGGTCGACCGCGGTCGCCAAAGGCTGGATTGGGAAGTCGACCGTGGGCGGGCGCGCGAAGCGGTCGAGGCAGCCCTGTACCGCGTATTGGAAGATGTGCCCGGGGATCCGATAGGGACGCCGGAGATACTGGCACGCCCGGAGGAAACCGTCGAGCGGCTGTCGGCGCGGGGGGCCGAGCCGGATCTGATACGCGAGCTGTCGGCAGCTGTCGAGGCGTATGACGAGATCACCCGCCGCATCGCGAGGGCTGATCGACAGGCCGCCGAGGTACTCGCCTCGATTCAGGAGGCCGATGCGCCGCTGCTCGACGGCGTCTCGGCAGAGCGTGACAACGGTATCGAGCTCGGGCCTGCGTACATACTCGGGAACCCGCTGGACGGAAGACACCCGCCCGACGATGCCAACTGTGCTCCGCTGGCGGGGATCGCCGCGAACGACTTCTATTACTTCGAGCGTGGGGGCAGGCGCGTGGTCGACCTCCCGGAGGCGGTTCTCGGCCTCGATGGACTGCCCCACGAACTCCTGGAATGGTATGCGGGGGGCCGCTACGAGTATTTCGGCGATGTATACGAGGGGCGGGCGCGGATTGCCCGGCGCCTGTGGGGCGGCCCGGATGAGCTGCCGGCTGATCGGTCGCCTGCCCAGGTGGACGACGGCATCGATAGGGCAACCAAACAGGAGAACTCCCTGCGCGGCATGGTCGTGGTCGAGACGCGACGGCTCGAAGGATCGGTTGCGCCGGCGCACGCGTACTTCGTCGGAAACTACGGCGGTCGCCTGCTGACATACGATTTCGGTGGTCGATATATCGGTGAGTTCGATCCCAGGAGGATCGACCCGACCGTCGTATCGGTCCACGGCGTCGAGTACACGCCGAGCGGCGACCCGGTACACCCCCTGTTCGTGGATGCCGACGGTAAATCGGTTCGTCCGCTGGATATCGACCTGGAAGTTGCGATACCCCCCGCACCGCCCATGCGCGGTCCGGCGCCGGGAGATATCGGCAGTCTGCCGCCTGAGCCGCGGGGCGCGGCGTCCGGCCACCACGACGACGCTGGTGCGGACTCGCCGGAACAGCTGATCGAGCAGGCTCGTCCGGCGGTCGAGGAGTTGCTGCGGCAGGACGGGGCCGTGAGCAGGTTCGCATGGCTGGGGCCCGGGGTGGTGCGGGTCGATCCGCACGAAGAGGGCCCCTATATCGCTGTTTCGGCCGTGGGTGGCGACCACGTCGGCGCGTTGCGCGTGGCGGTCACGAAATTTCCGCACGCTTTCGAGCAGCTGTCGAACGACCGCGCCATGTTCGGGCACCTGGGTGAGGACCGGGACGGGGTGCGGCATATCCGCGTGGAGACCGACGGCACAGTCGGCTTCGCGGACCCGTTCGATATCGACACCTTGTTCCGGCTGCCGTCGCCGATGGACGTCACCGCGGCGTTGGTGGCGGAGTTCGTCGCGCTGCGCGAGACCGGAGCGGCCCGGGGCGGGATAGATCAGTGGATCGGGTTGCTCCGTGACCGGGCGACGATGGGCACTCTCGCGGAGCAGGTACTGATCTCCGGATGGGGCGGATTCACCTGGTCTTTCAACGGCCTCTGGCGGACCCTGGAGTACACGAACGAGCATCCGATTCCGGCGCATCATCCGGCCGATGTGCTGCGCCGTCTCGCTCTATTGGAGTATCCGCTGCCCGGCTCTCCGCCCGAGGACGGCATCGAACGGCTGCATCGGTTCACGAGCAAGAACATCACCACCGAGACGGTGTCGGTGAAGACACTGGTCTTCACGATCGTGGTCGAACAGGACCTGAGTACCCGGCGCTGGTCGCTGAACGACGGCCCCGGCGGCCCCGCCCAGCATGCCTTGGTACGCCGATTCGGTGAGTTGACGGCCGACAGCCCGCAGCATCTGGCCCGGCTCATCGCCTCGGATCTTCAAGGTGGCCGGCTCAGGAATATCGCCGCGCGTCTGCTCGGCCCGTTGCGATCCGCCGCCGACCCTGTGTCGGAGGTCGACAGAACCGTCCCGTTGCGGGACGGTATCGGCGGCTCGCCCGACGATCCTTCCCGGCCGGAGTTCGCCGAACCGGGCCGGCCGCCGGAATCCGGAGGTGATGCGGACGCGGCAGGGCGCGATTCGGAATCGGGCACCGGTGATCGGCGGTGGAAGCGGACGTGGCAGGTCGGTTCGGCGCATGGTGAGTCGATCGACCTCCGGACCGTCGGGGCCGCGGTGTCGGAGATGCTGCGAGACTGGCCGCGGGATCGAGTCGATATGACGTCGCTGGCGGTGCACGATCTGGTGCGGCGGGCGTTCGAGCATCCCGGGTCCCCGGAATATCGGGATACGAAGGTGACCGTGGCGGTAGACGGCGACGAAGTATCGGTGCACGTTGCGAGAGAAGACATCGACCCGCTGGTGTTTCGGCTGAGTCGGGGCGACGGACCGCGCGCGGTAGCGGCCGAGTTGGTGGTGCCGTTGGTGAGCCGTCTGGAAAGGAGCGGTTTACCGCACGCAGAGGTACCCGTCTCGCTCGGCGGTATGACGAGTCTTGTGTTCGAGTCGAGGCGGGAGATGATCCAGCGTGCGGTCGCGTACTTCGGTGAACGCAGCTTGGACAACGGCTATGATCTGGACCCCTCCCGCCTGCCGTGGGTGAGGTTGACCGTCGAGGCCGGTGGATCCGGTACGCCGTCGGTGCGACTGGTGGTGGCCAACCGGACTCGGCAGGACTCGGTCACGATCACCGGGACTCCGGCCGGCACCGGCATCGTGATCTGGCGCTACCTCGACGAGACCACCGAATCGCATCACCTCGATGATGCGGTGCGGGTGCTGGTGACCGAGTTGATTGCCGAACAGTCCGACGGCGCCGAGCAGGTGGCGGCCGCGGCCGGTGATATCGCCGTGGGGGTATTCGGTGACCGCGCCGTGCGGCAGGAGCACAGCAGTGGTGAGTCGGGTCTGGAAATCCGGACCGAGCCGGAGGGGCAGCGTCTCGGCATCTCGGTGTGGCACCAGGGCAGATTTGCCGGAGGAGAGGTCCCGCTTCGTCTGGACCGGCCGTATGACGCCGTGAACGATCTGGCCGGACTGGGCCGCCGGGTCACGGCGTTGGCGACCAGCTTGGGGCAGCCGGTCGGCTTGCGGGATCCGGATTCGGTCCGGGCGGCATTGGAGGGCGTGCGTGCAGACCGGTCGTGGCGTGCCGACCGTTTCCGGGCTGCGGCGCAGCAGTATCTCGACGCTCTCGCCGACCCGGCGCGTTGGGCGGCGTTGCGTGCCCTGGCCACTGCCTACGGTGGGGTGGAAACGCCTGGTGAATTGAGCGGTCTGGTGTACTGGCTCAACGACGAGTACAAGGATCCGGCATCGTTCGTGCCCGATGCCGAGGAGTTCGGTAAGCGGCTTCGGGTGGTGGTGGACTGGCCTGCGGAACTGCCGGCCACGGACATCGACGTGCGGGCGGTGCTGTCGGCGATCGCGCGTTATCAGGCCGGAGACGACTACAGCCGGTTTCCGCCGGGCATCGAGCAGTTGCGTGAGTTCGCCGGTTGGAGTGCGGAACTGCACCGAGTCGTGAATCTCACCGGTTTGCCGGTGGACACTGCCCGGATGTTCATCCCGGCATTGGACGACGTGGAGCGTTTGGTGCGCGCACGCTACGATCTGGACGCCTCCACTCGGGTCGGTTCGGGCCTGATCCAAGAATTCGCGCATGTGACCGTCGCTGCCCATCGTGGCGAATCCGTTGCCGACAGCCCGCAGACCGAGGTCCGGAAGCTGCTGGACGCGGCGCACGTTTTCCGTTTCTACCGGTTCGGCGAACGCCTGGAGGCGCTGGATTCGGCAAGCCGAGGGTATCTCGAACACTCGGTGATGCTCGGCGAGGTCGCGCGCCTGCAGGAGCTGATCGTCCAGCAGTGGCCGCAGGCGGAGGGACGGTCTTTCCGGTTCCTCGAATTCGTCACGCAGCAGTACGCGCAGTCGTGGGATCCCTATCACATGGTGATGCGCTACCGAAAGGTCCGCGACGAGGCGGCGGACTATCGCGTCGGCTCTCTCGACGAGTTGGCCGAAGGACGTGCCGGAGGGATGGATCGGCAAGACGGCTTCGAAGCCGACAAAGAATGGGGAGCTGTCGAATACGTTCTGCGCAACTATATCGGGGAGTGGAGTGACGGCGTCTTCGAACCCGCGAATCATCATCGGCCGGGCCTGCTCGAGCCGGCTCGGTTCCGGTACCGGATCTTCGGTCACGACCTCGCGCTGATCGATGCCATCGTCCGGTTCCTCAGAGCTGAGGGATTCGCTCCGGGACATTTCGAGACAAAGGGGAATATAGGCGGCGGCAACGCAGTCGGCTATACGCTGGCTCTGGCACCTTTCGTTCGCGACGGTATCGAGCAGCTGATCTACGAGGGAAACGCCGACGAATGGCAGTATGCCGAAGCGATGTACGGTCCCGGCCCGGGAATGCACAAATATGTCGACCAGGGCATCCCTCGAATGCTCAATACCCGTGGGATCTGGCGGCACTGGGTACCCGCGGGCGCCGAAATCTTATCCCGCTACTACCCGGATCATGACTTCGCGGCGCTGAACGCCGCCTCGGACGAGCAATCGGATGCCGTCATTTCCCAGGTATTGAGCGAATCCATCCCCACCAAGGGAAATGTCTTCACCTTGGAGGACGGGCGCTGGCCGGCGACCGTGATGACCTTCGTTCACGATTCGCTCAGCTGGGAACTCGATGTCGCGCTGGGAGCATTCGAACGCGCTCTGGCGGCGGCGACCGAATGCTCGATCGTGGCTTTCGTGATGAACGACCAGGACGAGAACGGCCCGGAAGGCAGAGGCAAAGGCTACTATGCCGGCGAAGAACTGTTCCCGAATACGACCTACCTGCGGCAGCCATATCTGGCGATTATCCGCGGCGACCCGCGCGTGAAATCGATCCGAGTACTCGAATCCCACGATTTCCCCGGCGGGGAGGAACAGTTCTCCCCGAACGAACACGGTCTCGCGGCATGGGTGACCACCTTCTACTCACCGCAGGAGATGGCGAGCCGACCGTCCCTGCCCACCCGCCCGGCCGAGGCATGGCATATACCGATCTCCCCCGAAGTCGCCCCGGACGCGGCGGTCACCGTGATCAAAGATCTGATACGCGACGTCATGATGGGCAGCTCTCCCGCCGAACTGCGCGCCGCCCACACCGCGGCCGAGGAACTGATCTCCGATGTATTACCACGGTTGAACGAGCCCTCGGAATTCGCGATCCTCCTCGACGGCGACAGCATCCGGTTCGAGATCGCGCACACCGAGAACACCGACATCGCCGGGCCACGGCGCGCCGAGCCGCTCGGCGACACCAGCACCTACCGACCAGCGATGCGCGGCGTCTTCCGGACCGAAGCCGTCCTCGTCCACACCGGCGACCCCGATACCCGTCACACCGACGAGTACACCGATAACGCGGAAGCGACGCCGTCGCCCGGGTCGGTTCCGTCGAGGACCGGGAGCCCCGCGGACCCCTCCGACGATGTAGCGGACGCCGCGGCCCGGGTCCGTACAGCCGACGACAATCCCACGCCGGCATCCCCGGTGGTCGAGCGAGGGGCGGGCGGAGACGGCCGGGCCCGTCGCGGTGCCGCCGAGAGTGCAGTTGCTCGGCGCAGGGATGACTGCATCACTCGGGTGGCCCAGGTGCTTTCCGCGCTGGGAAGCGACGAAGCGCGCGTGGTCGAGAACGGTAGGAAAGACTGGCGTGCTCTGGAAACCGCCATTGCCGCACAGCTCACCGAGGTCGACCCGGCACCGCACAGCGACGATCCCCTGGCCTCGGTTGTCGACGCTGTCCGACACGGACACAACGGTGCCGACACCGCGGTCGTCGTCGTCGACGACGGCGCCAAGGCCCACAGCTACGTCCTCACCGATATCGACGGCACCGTCGTCGTCTTCGACACCAATATCGAGGGCGCGGCACCCCGGGTGCGGACGCTCGAGTCGTGGACACAGTCCTACCCGCATATCGAAGAAGCCTTCGTCGCGTTCTTCGGAAACGACAACGGCACGCTGTCGGCCCTCGATGCGCCGCTCCCCGACCGTACCGGCCGAGCACACCCACGACACGATATCGAAGGCCCGCCCGGCCCCTCGGCGGATCGGGACGGCGCCGGGCAGGACCGCGGCATCCCGCCGGAACCGGCGCCCGAGGATCAGCACACCGCCGCCACCACGAGTCGGTACACCGTCACCGAGTACCCGGCGCAGGACGCACTCCGGAATCTGCCCGGTACAGATGGTGACCCTTCCGGAACAACGACCTCGGCGTGGTCACCCGATACCGGTGAGCTGATCGCGGAGCACGTCGGATCCATCCCGCCCTCCTACGCGGAGCTGCGGAGGTCGCTCCGGAATCTGCACGAGTTGCACCCGGATACAACCGGCTGGGAGACCATCGGTTCCTCCGAGGGCGGTCTCCCGGTCGATGTGTTCTCTCTCCACGGCAGCGCACAAGACGCGAAACCCGTTGTCATCGTGGTGGATCCGCATCCTATGGAACAGATCGGCCGCGCCACGGCCCTCGCCTTGGCCGAGTATGTCCTTGCCCACCCCGTGTTGCGGGCGGACGCGTCCTATCACTTCGTCGTCAGTTTCGATCCGGACAGCGCGGTTCTGAACATGCGCTGGCCGACGGGTGAGGGGCCGGTCGATCTGAAGAAGTATCATATGAGTTTTCACCGTGATCTCGGCATCAAGCAACCGGAGTGGGGTTTCTCCAAGGTTGGATCCGCGGAAGAGTTGCCCGAGACCAGGGCGGTCAAGGTGTTCATCGATGGCCTCGGACAGAGACCATTGGTGCTCTTCTCCTTGCACAATGCGCATGGAGGTGGTGCGTATTCGTTGGTGGCCGCGACCGGAGATCGGCACCGACCCATCGAGAACATGCTCGGCGATCTGATGGATGAGCTCAGCCGCAGACATTCCGTACCGGTCGAAGAGTTTCCTGCGGATGCCGAGGAAATGACGCTGCTCGGTTCCGGAGCCTTCCGTTATCCGCCCGTCGATGATATGTCGGATCCGGATAGTTGGATCGCGAGTGTCCACTACGCGGCCGACCGCGGCGGACTCGGTGTGATCATCGAACTCCCCGAGTGGCACACCGAACCTTCGCGGCTGACCAGGGAAGGGGCGATAGAGCTCCTGCACGAACAAATCTCGGTATTCGACGAAACCTACCGCAATCTACTGGAATCCGTAGGCGAGGGCTTGTTCGGGCGAGGTGCGAAATTCATGGCGGAAACGCTCCCGGAAAGGATCGAGAAGCTCGCCGAACCGAATACTCCCATCTTCGGCAAGGAGAATATACATCTCTTCTCGTTACGTGCGGGCGGTATGTTGCTCCGGCGGATGGATCAGTTGCTGACTTCCGAATATCGCGATGATCCGGCGCTGCGTGCCGCGTACGCCACTCTCCTCCGGGCCTATGACCGCTGGTGCGACGAAGCCGAGCGTGATTTGAAACCGATGTGGCGGCCGTTGAAATCCACGGCGGGTTTTCAGCTGGACCTCGTCTTGCAGGTCGTGCGGAATTCGCTGTACCCTCCGGAGTCGCCCGCCGGGCGGGTGCCGGGCGCGGGCGATGACACTCCCCGGCCACCAACCGACAAAGCTCCCGACCCCAGCGAAGGTTCGTGGGGAAACGAATCACGGAGCGGCTCGTACCCTTCCTGGGTCGGACGGGTTGTGGAATTGGACAGTCCGCCGGAGTTGTGGACGGGTGGCGCGGCGGGGCCGGGCGATCGGCTCGAGCGGAACTTGCGGCGACAGCGGGAAGTCACCGAGCACCCGCATCTGGAAAAGAGCCCACCGGATGCCCCCATACCCGACTACGACGAGAACGACCCGTACGTACTGCCGGAGGGATACCAGTATGTCGAGGTGAGCGATTCGCAGCTCGGGCGCGGCATTATGCCGGTGATGGCCAATCATCGGCTGGACGAACTGCCCGACACCATCGAGGAGGTCGTTATCGTCGTCCATGGCTGTCTTCGCAACGCCGACACGTACCTCGATGCGTATATCGAGTCCCAGGGGAGATACGACCCGGCGAGAATTCTGGTCATCGCACCGCAGTTTCCGGCACCGAACGATCTCGCGGCCCTCGAGAGTGCCTCGAGCGACCCGCGCTTCCTGCGATGGGGTATGCACGATTGGCGGCACGGTGAGCCCGCGCAGTACCCGTCGGCGCCCTTGAGCTCGTTCCAGCCGGTCTTCTCCCTGGCCTACCATTGCTGGAACCGCTGCCCCGATATCAGGCAATTGACCGTGATCGGAAATTCCGAAGGGGGACAGTACACACATCGTCTGGGTTACCTCGCCGGCGTGTTCCAGCCGCTCGTGGACCGAGGCATCACGGTCCCCCTCATCGCATCGAACCCGGGAACAGTGCAATCCCTGTATCGATCCGTACCGGATACCTCGACGTATCCGAACTATGCCAACCGCGACTACGGCCTGGACCAGCTGCATCGGTTCCGTTCGATCGGACCGGAGCATCCCGCGGCCCGGTCACCGTTCGGGCCGGAGAATCTGCCACCGATATGGCTGGAGGTCCTCGCGGGGCTGGCGCCGGACTGGAACGGGCAGGTCCGGAAGGCGTGCGAGTACATGATCCGGCATGTCGTGTTCTGTGTGGGTGCGGAGGAGATTCTTGCCGAAGACGCTACCGATGAGGAGAAACTGAATGCCGCGAACGCGAGCCTGCCCTGGGAGGAGGGGGCACTGGCGCAGGGCGTGCACCGCCCTGCGCGGGTGCGGGGATTGCTGGACCAGTTGACGTGGAAGATTCTTGCGGGCGAGCTCGATCCCGGCGCGGCCCTGAAGCTCGTAATCCCGCCGACCGGCCACAGCGGTGCCGCGGTGACGGAATTACTGATGGACCCGGTGCCGATGGACCCGGTCGCTTGGCCGGCTGTGATCGAGTTCTCGCTGATCAAAGAGTTGTTCACTCGTGACGAAGCACGACACGACTCCGATGCCGACCCGGTGAGAATCGCCGGGCTCCCGGCGCCGAACTCCGAGTTCATCTCTCCCTGGAGGCTCGTGATACACCGCAGGAGGGATTTCGATGATCTCTGACAACAGGGTGTCCGGGCAGGTCGGGACGCCGGCGTCGGCACGGCTTGTTGTTGGGGGACCGGCGCCATCGGCGCTGTGGTTCACCGCAGTGATCCGGCAGCCGCTTTCGAGTGCGCGCACGGCGAAGGTGCCACCGCCACAGCCCACCTCGAGGAGGTGGTCATCGGCGGAGAGGTGCAACTCCGTGAGCGTGTCGCGGAAGATCTCGTGATGGGACTTCATATCGCGCCACATCAGCCGGGCCAGCGGGCCCCGAGGTCTGCGCAGTAGGCGGTCGGTGAACAGATCGAACAATGACAACGTGGTTTCCTGTGGTGATCGGGGTGGGACGGTTCAGCCGAGGGATCCTGGTCGAACCGGCATATCGCCGAAGATGCTCCGGCGTGCCATCGGGCGGGCGAGTACGTTGTGCGGATAGCCCGGCGCGACGACGGACACACCGTCGAGGCGGGCGAGATGGTGGTCTTCGAAGGTCAGGTTCAATGCGCCGAGGCTGTCGTCGAACTGCGCGCGTGTCCGTACGCCGAGGGCAGGCGCGGTGACCCCGGGCCGATGCAACAGCCAGGCGAGGGCCACCTGCGCCGGTGACCGGCCGAGTTGCCGGGCGATCTGGACTACGGTCGCCGCGATGGACAGTGTCCGCGCGGTGAGACCGCCGTTGGCGTCGATCAGATCTCGGCGGGTATGTCCCAGCGCCGGTCGACGGGAATCAGCGGAGAGATCGGCCTCGGTGTACTTACCAGTGAGCACGCCTCCGGCCAGTGGCGACCAGGCGACCACGCCGAGACCCAGCTCGCGCGCCATCGGGAGCATGTCGTGTTCGGTGGTGCGTTCGGTCAGGTTGTATTCCAGTTGTACCGCGATGAGCGGTGTCCACCCGCGCAGATCGGCGATCGTCTGCATCCGTGCGATCTGCCAGGCCGGCGTGTTCGAGATGCCCACGTACAGCACCTTGCCCGCGCGCACCAGATCGTCCATGGCCCGCATGATCTCCTCCGGTGGGGTGAGGTCGTCCCACATGTGCAGGTAGAGCAGGTCGAGGTAATCGGTGCGGAGCCGGCGCAGCGCGGCTTCGACGGAGGCGATCATGTTCTTGCGATGGTTGCCACCGGAGTTCGGGTCGGCCGGGCGCCGCAGGAGGGTGTACTTGGTGGCCAGGACGAGCGCCTCGCGATCGGCGGCGGCGAATTCGCCCAGCCATTCCTCGGCGGTGCCGTTGGTGTAGTTGCCTGCCGTGTCCAGGAAATTGCCGCCCTGGGTGAGGTAGGCGTCGAAAATGCGCCGCGCCTCGAGCTTGTCGGCTCCCCACCCCCAGTCGGTGCCGAAGGCCATCGTGCCCAGTGCCAGCGGCGAGACCCGCAACCCCGACCTGCCCAAAGTCCGGTAGCAGTCGAGCGCATTCCCATTGTTGAAAATCGTTGTCATTGTCGTTTAGCGTAAGCGCGTTGAGTTCGCCGAGCAAGGGCTGGAGATGCCGACAACAGAAGATGAAGTGCGGCGGTGCGCCGCAACAGTTCTGGGGATAGATGCGAACGGCATCACAGGCCATATTCCGTTGCAGGAATACGGGTTGGACTCTTTCCTCGCGGCGCGTCTGCACTTGCGTCTGGCCGAGCGGACGGGAATCCGGGTACCGCTGGAGTCGTTCGTGGGAGCCACCGTCGGGTCGCTGGCCGCGGAGGTCGACAAGCGCCGCGACGGCGCGGGGACCGTGCAGCCCGAGATCGGCCTCGCGGTGCCGGCTCCGGCAACCGAGTCGGTGACGGAGGGGGAGTTGACCGCCATCCAGGCCTCGTACTGGGTGGGCCGGGAAGCGGGTATGCCGCTCGGCGGGGTGGCCACCTTCTATTACTTCGAATTCGACCGTGACCCCGCCCGTTTCGTCACCTCGGATCCGCACGCCGAGATCGCCGCGCTGGAAGCGGCATGGAACCACGTGGTGGCCCGACACGATATGTTGCGCGCTGTCGTCACCGACGACGGTCGTCAGCGGGTACTGCCACCGGGACAGCGTTACCGGATCGGGGTCGGCGATCTGCGCGGCTCCGCCGCCGACGCCGCCGCGGCGCTGGCCCGGTTACGGGATGAGAAGTCCCATCAGGTCCGCGATTGCGCGACATGGCCCCTCTACGACATCCACGCGACGATCCTGCCGTCCGGTGCGCTGCGGCTGTTCATCGGCTTCGACATCATCGTGCTCGATATGGCGAGCTGGAACCAGCTCATGTGGGAGTGGGGTGAGCTGGTGGCCGACCCCGATATCGTCCTCCCACGCCCTTCGACGTCGTTCCTGCGAATTCTGCGTGATCGTCGTACCATCGACGAATCGCGTCGCCGCCGTGATCGCCTGTACTGGCAGGAACGTGTGACGGCGCTGCCGCCGGGACCACGACTGCCCTATGCCGTGGCCCCGGAGACCATCCACCGTCCTCGCTTCCGCCGGCACGAGGCGCGATTGGCGCCGGAGCACTGGTCAGCCCTCGGCGCGGCCGCGAAGAAGCGCGGTCTCAGTCCCACGGCGGTGCTGCTCGCGGCCTTCGGCGTCACGTTGGCGCGGTGGGGAGCAGGCGAGGCATTCTGCCTGAACACCACGCTCTTCGATCGCCCCGACAGTGTGGAGGCCGAGGGAGTCGTCGGAGATTTCAGCACCACCGCGCTGGTCGAGATCCCCGAGGTGAACCCCGGAGAGTGGCAGGGCTTCGCCGAGTTCGCCCGGCGGGTCAATACGCGCTTCTGGGCCGACCTGGAGCATCGCTCGTACAGCGGCGTCGAGGTGCAGCGCGAGCAGGCCGCCGATCTCACCCCGCGCTACCCTGTCGTGTTCACCAGCGGTGTCGGGCTCGGTAGACCCGACAGCCCGGCCGCGGGCTGGTTGGGTGACGAGACGTTCGGAGTATCGCAGACACCGCAGGTCACCCTCGATCACATCGTCTGGGACGAGGCGGGCGGGCTGCGACTGGCCTGGGATGCCGTCACAGAGGCATTCGCACCGGATTTCGTCACGCGGATGCTCTCCGCCCACGAACGCCTGCTGCGGCGACTGGCCGAGGACGAGGACACTTGGGACGCGGTCGACCTTGGCTGGAACCCCCATTTCGAAGGGGTGCGACCACTGCCGGACGGTCTCGGGACAGGGCTGCTCGCACAACCGCAGCACCACCGGACCGCAATGCGGCCGGATGCCACCGCGGTGGTGACCACCACGGGATCGCTCACCCATGGTGAGCTGGCTGCCCGGGCGCGTGCGGTAGCGGGCAGGCTCCTCGCCGCCGGCATACGTCCGCACGATCGAGTGGCCGTCGTCGCGGCGAAGTCCGCGGAACAGATCGCTGCTGTGTACGGGATACTCTGGGCGGGAGCAGTATTCGTGCCGGTCGAACCGGACTGGCCCGCCACGCGGATCGCCTCGGTCTGTGGCCGGGCCGGAATCGCGCACGCCCTGGTCTCCGGCGTCGTGGAGCTTCCCGAAGGCATCAGAGTCCATCCGATCGACGACCTGCCCGCGGCGGTCACCGTCGCCGAACCGATAGCCGTCGCGGACAGTGATCTGGCCTATGTCATCTTCACCTCCGGATCCACGGGGGAGCCGAAGGGTGTCGCGATCGAGCATCGTGCGGCACGGACCACGATCGACGATATCAACGACCGCTTCGGTATCGGCCCGGACGACCGGGTCCTGGCACTGTCGGCGCTCAGCTTCGATCTATCGGTGTACGACCTGTTCGGTGTGCTCGGGGCCGGGGGAGCGCTGGTGCTTCCGGACGCCGACCGGCTGCGCGACCCCGGCCACTGGTGCGAGCTGGTGGGCGCCCATCGCGTGACGGTGTGGAATACCGCACCAGCGCTCGCCGAGATGCTCGTCGAGTACGCCGAGGCCGATCCCGCGGCGGCGGCGCGGCTGAGCTCGCTGCGGGTTCTCCTGCTGTCCGGTGACTGGATACCGCTGTCGTTGCCCGAGCGGCTCCGTGCGGTGATCGGCGATCACGTGCGAGTGATCAGCCTCGGCGGTGCGACCGAGGCCGCCATCTGGTCCATCTGTTACCCGGTGCAGGAGGTGCGGTCCGAATGGACGAGTGTGCCGTACGGCAGGGCGTTGCGTGAGCAGTTCTTCCTGGTCCTTGACGAAGAAGGGCACCCCTGCCCGGTAGGTGTCCCCGGCGAATTGCACATCGGCGGTGCGGGGCTGGCCCGCGGGTACGTCGGTGACGACGAGCAGACCGCCCAGCGGTTCATTCACCACCCGCGGCTGGGCCGGCGGCTGTATCGCACCGGTGACCTCGGCAAGTGGCGCCCGGACGGAACCATCGAGTTCCTCGGCCGCGTCGACCGGCAGGTGAAAGTGCGCGGCCATCGCATCGAGCTCGGCGAAATCGAGGCCGCGCTCGCCCGGCATCCGGCAGTGCGCCGATCGGTGGCCGCCGCGGTACCGGGGGCGGACGACCGGCCGCGATTGGTCGCCTACCTGGTCGCCGGTGAAACGCCTTTCGATACCACGGAACTCGCCGAGCACGCCGCACGGCTGCTACCGCGTTATATGGTGCCGTCCCGCTGGGTGACGGTCGAGGCACTGCCATTGACCTCGAACGGAAAAGTCGACCACTCCCGGCTACCGAATCCCTTCCGGCGGTCCGGCGTAGAACAAGAGCCCGAATCATCGGACCGGTCCCGTCCGGATACCCGGGAGACGACCCTCGGCGATCGGCCGATGCCTCCGCGCATCGCACCGGAGGTGCAGGGGCCGGTGCCCTCGAGAGTTCCCGGCGACACCGCGGTCACCCGGAACGCCGGCTCCAGAGGTTTCGCGGACACTCCCGGCAACGCTGCCGACTCGACGAGCCGAACCGGCGACCACTGGCTGTTGTATGTGGCGCGCGAAGCGGAAGCACTGGGGCTGTCTGTCACATTGCGTCCGGAAGCGGTCGACGGGGCTACCGCCACTGACGCCGGCGACTGGGTACGCCGGCTGCACACGGCAGCCACGGCGCACGGGGTGATCGCCGAGGTGCGGGTGGGGGTCACCGCCGAGCTCGTTCTGCGCCCTCCGACGACTCCGGTTTCGGCCGACCGTGTCCGGATCGAATCGATGGTCACCCAGGTTTTCACCGAGCTGCTCGGTCCCGAGCCGGCGACGACCACGCCGTTCCACGATCTGGGCGCCACCTCTCTCACGCTGGTCCGTGCTCACCGCAAGCTGCGGACACTCACCCCGCTGCTGACGGTGCCGGACATCTTCCGGCTCGGCACGATCCGGCGATTGGTGGACTGGATCGTCGAACACACCGCGCCGGATCTTCCAGCGCGCGAGACCGTGACCATCGATCTCACCGGCGCTGCGGCCCGCGGTCGCCGCCGGCGCGCCCACCGATCGAATGCGAGGCTCGCCGATGTCGTTCACTGACACCGTGCACCGGTTGCGCGCCGCCACAGCACGCGCGGCCGACCGCAGACAACGGTTCCGCGCCCGGACCGAACACCGGCCGGGCACCCCTACCGAAATGCAGGTATGCGTCGGCCGGCACACGTTCGTGGTCGACGAACCCGTCCCGGCCGGAGGCACCGACGCCGGACCCGACCCGATCGGGTTGGCGTTGGCCGCGCTCGGCGCCTGCCAGGCCGTGACCTATCGGTTCCACGCGGCGCGTCTGGGCATCGAGATCACCGCGCTCGCGGTGGATGTCGACGCCGATGTGGACCTCGGTGGCGTGTTCGGGCTCACCGACCCGGCACAGCCCGAACGTATCCGGGTCCGCGCCAGGCTGGCCGGGCCCGACCCTACCCGTTATCGCGAGCTGCATCGGCTCGTCGAAGCGTCCTGCCCGGTACTGGCCATGACACGGGGCCGGTTGATCGTGGACTCGGAACTGGAGATCGAATCGTGAACGACGACAATGCCATCGCCGTGGTCGGGATGGCCTGCCGATTCCCGGGTGCACCGGACATCGCCGCCTATTGGGACCTGATCGCTTCGGGACGGGAGGGTTTGACCAGGTTCGACGATGCCGAGCTCGTGGCTCGGGGAGTGCCCGACGACCTGCGCGAGCACCGTAACTATGTCCCGGTCGGGGCGGTCATCGACGGCCAGGACCACTTCGACCCGGAGCATTTCGGCGTCGTCGGCCACGATGCCGCGCTGATGGATCCGCAATTGCGTCTACTTCTGGAATGCGCGTGGGACGCACTGGGCGACGCCGGTCACCGCGGTGGCGCGGGACCGGGCGCGGTCGGTGTCTTCACCGGGGCCTCCCGCAGCGACTACCTCGAACACAACCTCGTCGCGTATCGGACCGGCGCCGAGCGGGACCCGCTGGGCCGCCTCCAGGCGGAGACGGGCACCCTCACCGACTACTTTCCGCAGCAGATCGCCTACCGTCTCGGGCTGACCGGCCCGGCAGTAGCCGTGCAGGCCACCTGCGCGACCTCGTTGGTGGCAGTGCACGTGGCCGCGCAGGCGCTGCTGGGGGAAGAGTGCGATACCGCGCTGGCCGGGGGCGCCTCGCTGATCGTTCCGCAGGGACGTGGCTATCTGCACGTGCCCGACGCGATCTTCTCCGCGGATGGGCACACCCGGGCGTTCGGGGCGGATAGCACCGGGACGGTGCACAGCCAGGGCGTCGGCATGGTGGTGCTACGACGCCTCGCGGATGCCCTCGCCGACGGCGACCCCATCTATGCGGTGATCCGAGGCAGCGCGGTGAACCACGACGGCGGCGGTAAGGCGGGTTTCACCGCACCCTCCGCCGCGGGTCAGGCGCGAGCTGTCGCCGAGGCGCTGGCGGTCGCCGATATCGGAATCGATGCCGTCGATCTCATCGAGGCGCACGGTACGGCGACCGCGCTCGGCGATCAGATCGAATTGTCCGCGCTGGCCGCGGTGTTCGGTGAGCGGACAGCGGCGGAGCCGATCGCTTTGGGGTCGGTGAAAAGCAATATCGGCCACACCAACAGCGCGGCCGGTATCGCGTCCCTGATCAAAACGGTGCTGGCGCTGTGGCACCGACGACTCCCGGCGACATTGCACGCTCGTCCGGCTCATCCGGAGCTGGAACGCCTGCGCGGGCTTCTCGAACCTGTGGAGCAGACCCGGGACTGGCCGGAACGCGACGGCACCCGGATCGCCGGAGTCAGTTCGTTCGGCATCGGTGGCGTCAACTGCCATATCGTCCTCGAACACGGTCCCGGCCAGGACGGACAAGGCCAGGACGACTCGCGCGCCCAGTTGCTGCTCGTCTCGGCCGCCGGGGAAGACGCCTGTCGCGCCCAGCTCGACCACGCTGTCACCATCGCGGCGGCGGAGCGAGCCGATTACGCCTACACGGCCTCGAGCGGCCGACATCCGGATTCCGGTTGGCGGGGAGCCGCCCTACTGACGGACACATCTGCCGGCCCCCACCCGGCTGCCATCGGCCAGGTACCGAACGGCCGGCCCGATATCGTCTTCGCTTTCCCCGGCGCGGGCGCCCAGTACTCGGGAATGGGCGCCGGTCTCTACCGCGACGAGCCGGTCTTCGCCGAGTGGATCGATCGATGCGCCGAAGCCGTGCGGCCGGTGCTGGACTACGACATCCGCGAGATCGTCACCGGCCGTGCCGACCGCCGCGATGTCGACAATATCCGCTACGGTCAGCCCGCCTTGTTCGCCGTATCTCTGGCGACCGCGGCGACCTTGCGCGGCCACGGGATCGAACCGGACGGTGTGGTCGGCCACAGCCTGGGCGAATACGCGGCCGCAGTAGTCGCGGGTGTCCTCGATCCGGCCGACGCCGCTCATCTGGTGGCGGTGCGGTCACTGGCGTTGGCCGCGGCAGCACCCGGTGCGATGCTGGCTGTCGCGCTCGCCGAGGAGGATCTGCGTACCGCGCTGACCCGCTATCCGGAACTCGCGCTGGCCGCGGTGAACGGGCCGACCGCGTGTGTGGTCTCCGGTCCCGTCGCGATGATCGACGCGTTCGCCACGGCGCTGGGACGCGCCGCGATCCAATGCAGCAGGTTGCGCGTCGACTCGGCGCTGCACTCACCGGCGGTGGCCGCCGCGGTCGAACCGCTGCGAGCGGCAGCCGCATCCGTCGCGTTCGCACCGGCCACGCTGCCGCTCTACAGCACGGTGACCGGTCAGCGGGCCCATACGCTCGACAGCGAACACTTCACCCGGCACCTGCGGGAGCCGGTCCTGTTCGCCTCCGCCCTGCGGGCCGCCACGACCGCGGCCTCTACCAGCGTCGTCCAGGTAGGACCCGGCAGCGCACTCGCCGCGCTCACGCGGCGCAACGAACTTCCCCGGCTGGCCAGGACGCTGACCACGCTGCCGGATGCCGCGGAGGCAACCGGATCGGACCGCGCGGTCATGCTCTCGGCGATCGGACAGCTGTGGTGCGACGGTGCGGATGTCGATGTGGTGGCGCTACACCGCCGGCGACGGCGCGTTCGCCTGCCGGCCTATCCGTTCCAGCGGCGCCGTATCTGGATCGACCCGCCCACTGCCACCGAGGTGGCACCTGCCGGACGTGGCGACCTCGCCGACACCACTGCCGCGCCGCCGACAGAGAGCGTGACCGCTTCCGCACCGGAGATCCGGCCCGACCTCGCGACGGTGGGCGCCCGAGCTTCGGACACCGCCGGGCACGAGCAGACCCCACGGCCGACCATCCCCGCGCTGCCGGTAACGAACGGCGCCACGGCGGCCGCGGATCACCGCGATGGGAAAGAGCTTGTCGCCCGCGCGGATTTCGCGATACCGGAGGAGGATGCCGTCGCTGCGCTGTGGGCGGAGACGCTCGGTGAGACGGTGGCTACCCCCGAGGCCGATTTCTTCGCGCTCGGCGGCACCTCGATGCTCGCCACCCGCATGCTGGACATTCTCAACGAGCGCGAACACACCGATATCCGGATGCGTGAATTGCTCTCCCACTCGACCGTGGCGGACTTCGCCACGTTGTTACGGGACCGTCGACCCGCTACGGCAGCCGGAACCGGATCACCGGCGCCCGCGGCGACAAGCGTCGATATTCCGGTGCCCGCGGCCCCCGCTATCTCGGTTGCCGAGGACCCGACGTTCCCGCTCACCCGGGTACAGCACGCGTACTGGGTGGGGCGGTCGGGCGCGTTCGGCCTGAGCGACGTGTCATGCCATATCTATCTCGAATACGACTGCGCGGATCTCGACCTGAGCCGCTACGAGCAGGCCTGGAACCGTGTGATCCAGCGGCACGAGATGTTGCGCGCCGTGGTCACCGAGGACGGCAGGAATCGGATTCTGCCCGAAGTCCCCGATTTCCGGATCCGCCGTCACGACCTCACTACCTCGGCTCAGGAAGCACGGGAAGACACGCTCGCCGAGTTGCGGCGCCGGCTGTCGCACCGGGTGCACCGGCCCGACCGCTGGCCTCTGTTCGATGTGCGGGCCGCGGTCTTGGACTCCACCACCACCCGGTTGTTCATCGGCATCGACGCGCTGATCTGCGATGCGGGTAGCTTCCTCGTTCTCGATCGCGACCTGCGGACGTACTACACCGACCCGGCCCCGGTTCTGCCTCCGCTGCCGACCCGGTTCTCCGACTACGTGGCACATACCGAGGCCCGTGCCGATTCGGCCGACCGCCACCGGGCGGCCGCGTACTGGCAGGAACGGATGGCCGAGTTGCCCGGCCCGCCGAACCTGCCGACGCATACGCGCACCCAGACCCAGCCCTGGTTCGGGCGGCGGGAGGCCCGGCTCGATCCCACGGAATGGCAGCGGCTGCGCAGCCTGGCCGCCGAACACGGTGTGACCCCATCCGCTGTGCTGCTCACCGCTTACGCGGATGTGCTCGCCGCCTGGGCCGGGGACGACCGGTTCACCCTGGCGCTGACACTGATAGACCGGCCGGTGGCCCTGCCCGGGATCGACTCCGCGATCGGTGACTTCACCACGCTGCTGGCCCACGAGGTGGACCGCGCCGGTGCGGGGTCGTTCACCGAACGCGCTGCGCGCACCCAGCGGCAGCTGTTCGACGATATCGATCACCGCGAATACTCGGCCTTGGATGTGCTGGCCGAACTGTCCACCCGCACCGGGCAGCGACGGCTGCTGCCAGTCGTGTTCACCAGCGCCCTCGACGTGGTCGACCTGGTCGGTGGTGCCCCCGATCTGGAGTGGGCCGGCCGGATCGTGCACGGAGTGAGTCAAACTCCACAGGTGTGGCTCGACCACCAGGCGTTCGTGCACGCCGACGGCCTGCAATTGCAGTGGGATGTGCTCGAAACCGCGCTCGATCCCGTGGCGGCCGATACCGCGTTCGCCTCCTACGTGGAGTGGTTGCGCCGACTCGTCGCGGATCCGCAGGCGTGGACCGCCGCCGATGCCGGCGCTGCTCGAACGGGCCAGGACGAAGAGGTCACCGAGGTCGTCGGTGACATCTGGAATCAGGTGCTCGGGCTGGAACCCGGATCGGTGCGCCCCGACTCCACTTTCGTGAGCCTGGGCGGCGACTCGGTGCTCGCGGTCCGCATGGCCACCATGGTCCGCACCAGGCTCGGTGTCGCGGTCCCTGTGGCGGATCTCGTGGGCGATCTGTCCTTCGCCGAACTCGCGGTACTGATCGATGAACGCCGCGCCGGTATCTCGGCCGCCGCCGTCGAACTGGCCCGTCGAGAAGATCCGACCGCGCCGTTCCCGCTGACACCCCTGCAGCAGGCGTATTGGGTGGGCCAGCAGCACGGGTACGCCCTCAGCTACGACTCGGCTCACAACTATGTCGACTTCCGGCTTTCGGGTATCGATCCAACCCTGCTGGATACGGCGGTGCACCGGCAGGTGGAGCGCCAGCCCATGCTGCGGGCGGTTCTGCTGCCCGACGGCACCCAGCAGGTACTGCCGGAGGATGATCCGCGACTGTCCACGCTGCCCATCACCCATCTCGACCTACGGGGGGCGAGCACCGGCGAGATCGATCGGCAACTCGGCGAGGTCCGGTCCGCCCTGCAGCGCAGTGGTCCCCGGATGGACCCCTGGCCGTTCGCCGTGACCGCCGTCCGGCTACCCGGTGACGAGCTGAGCCTGCACATCGTATGCAGCCTGCTCGTCGCCGACGGATGGTCGGTGCAGTTGATGTTCACCGAACTGTTCACCTATCTCGACGATCCGAACACGGTACTGCCGCCACTGACCGCCCACTTCGGCGACTATGTCGCGACCATCGCTCGCCAACGCGACGAACCCGAGTGGCAGGCGCAGCGCGAGTGGTGGTGGGAGCGGATCGACGATCTGCCCCCGGCTCCCGCCCTGCCCTTCGCGGTGTCGTTCGATCAGGTGAGTCCGGAGGTACTGGAACGCCGGGAATTCCGGGTGACCGGTGAGCAGATGGCGATCCTGCGCAAACACTGCGCCGAATACAACATCACCCCGACAGCCGCCTTCGCCACCTGCTGGGCCCTGGCCCTGGCCCGGCTCGCCGGGCACCGCCGGTTCCTGCTGAATGTGCTGTACCTCAACCGGCTGCACCTGCCCCGAGATCTCGATCACGCCATCGGTCCCTACGCGGGTACGGTACTGCTCGATATCGCCCTGCCCGAGCAGCCGACGTTCCTCGACGCTGCCCGGCATGTGCAGGAAGCCACCGCCACGATGCTCGACCACGGGCAAGTCGCCGGTGTCGAGGTACTGCGGGAACTCGCCCGGCGCCGACGCGACACCGCCCCGCAGGCGCCGGTCGTCTTCCACAGCACCCTCGGGCTGCACCCACCGGGTGGCACCCCGGACACGGTGGAGGTCCGCCAGTTCTACCAGCGCGTGCGCACACCGCAGGTAGCCCTGGATATGCAGGTCTTCCAATGGGATTGGGACGATTCGGTGGCAGTGAATCTCGACGCCGTCGCGGAACTGTTCCCACCGGGCGTGCTCGACACACTGTTCGCGGACGTGTGCGACAACGTGACCGCGCTCGTCGAACGGCCGGACACCTGGATGACACCAGTAGACGTGCCCCAGCTGGAACAACCGGCTCGGCGCAGCGACGTCCCTGCTGCGGCGCCGGTCGGTGGTGCGCCCGCGACCGGCACCGAACGGGCCATCGCCGAACTCTGGCAGCGGATTGTCGATGTCCCCGGCGAAATCGACCGCGACACCGACTTCTTCACCGCCGGAGGAGACTCCGTAAACGCCATCCGCATGCTCAACCGGTTGCGTGACGAACTGGGCCTGGTGGTGACGCCGCGCGAGTTCCTCGCCGATCCGACCTTGGCCGCCGTAGCTTCGGTGGCCCGCCACGAGGCACCGCAACCGCCGGTTCCGCGTGACTGTCTGGTGCCGCTGCGCGACGGTACCGGCCGGCCGTTGTTCCTGATCCACCCCACCGGCGGCGATGTCCTGTGCTATCTCGACCTGGTGCGGATGCTCGATACCCGCGGACCGGTGATAGGAGTCCAGGATCCGGAGCTCGCCGGAGCGCCGGCGCCGGAAACTATCGCTGAAATGGCGCAGGTGTACGAAGCGGTGATACGTGCCGAGCAGCCGGTCGGCCCCTACCGCATAGGCGGCTGGTCGATGGGCGGAATCCTCGCCCACGAGGTGGCTCGGCGCTTGCGGGCCGCGGGCGCGACGGTCGAGGCGCTCGTCCTGATCGACTCGAACATCGCCGACCGGATCCACCACGTCGACGGCGCCCGGTTCTGGATGCGTTACCTCGGATCGCTTGCCGCGTTCCTCGATCTGGAGATCGGCATGGATATCGTCGATTCCGAGTTCGATCGAAGCCCCGACGCACAGCAACGCGCCGAAATCCGGAGAAGACTCGCGGCCGCCGGGCTCGTCGATCGCGCGAATCCGGCCGACCAGCGGCTCAAGGAAGACATCTTCCGCCGGCATCTGCGGGCACTCGGCAGTCATCACACCGGGGACCTGGACGGTGACGGACTCGAACTGTTGCTCGTGCGGGCCGATGTTCCGGCACCGCACAACTCCGGCGTCGGGATGGGCGTCGACGACTGCGGTGACCTGTCGGACCTCGGGTGGGCCGCATACACCCGCGTCACCATCGACAACCGGCCGGTCGCGGCGCACCACTACGCGCTGCTGCGGCCACCGGCCGTCACCACGGTCGCCCACTTGATCTCGGAAATGCTGGCCGGCCTCGACGATTCGGAGACACCGTGACCGACGACTATGCCGCCGCCGCGGAGTTCTACGACCTCATGGCCACCCCTTATGTGGCCGCGGTGGAACCGGTGCTGACTCGACTGCTGTCCGAGGTGGACACGATCGCAGGCCCCGTGATCGATATCGGAGCGGGCACCGGACTGTCCACCGTGCTCGTCGCCGAGGCCCTGCCCGACGCCCGGATCGTGGCGGTCGAACCGGCGGCCGCGATGCGGGCCGTGCTGCTGTCGCGATTGGCTGCCCGCAGAGACCTGCGCGAACGGATCACAGTGCTACCGAGCGGATTCCTTCGAACCCCCCTGCCACAGCAGTGTGCGGCGGTGGTGGCACTCGGAGTGATCGGGCATTTCGATACCGCCACCCGTCCGCGGGTATGGGCCACGATCGCCGCTGCGCTCGCCGCCGGCGGTGACGCGGTGGTCGAGGTGCAGCGCCCCGGCAGGGTCGACGCCTCACCGGAACGGCGCTACACCACCGCCCGGGCCGGTGACCTGCGTTACGAAGGCTGGAGCCGAGCCGATCCAGTGGACGCGGAGTCACTGATCTGGCGGATGACCTACCGCGCCTACCGAGGTGAAGACCTGGTGCAGGAGGTCCACACCGAACACCACGTCTGGCCGGCGGACGCCGATCGGCTGACCGCCGAGGCGCGCACAGCCGGACTTCGTCGGGTCGACCTCGATGAGGCGACCGGTCTGCTGCGGTTCACCCGCTGATACCTACCCCGTATCCCGTATCCCGTATCCCGGAGCCGCAGCCGCTCCGGACCACTCGAGCCACAGAGGACAACGCAATGACCGATGACGCCACCACAGTGGTACTCGCCGCGGTCGGTGACCTGCTGCCGACCTTGAGCAAACGCGCACGCGACACCGAAGAGGCCCGGCGGATCCCGGCCGAATCCCTCACCGAGCTGACCGCCACCGGGTTCTTCGGCCTGCTCCGGCCCGAACGGCAAGGCGGGTACCAAGCGCACCCGGCCCACTTCTACACCGCGGTCACCGATCTGGCCTCGGCCTGCGGGTCCACCGGATGGGTGGCCGCGGTTCTCGGTGTCTCCCAGTGGAATCTGGCGCTGTTCGACATCCGTGCCCAGGACGACGTCTGGAGCGCCGGCCCCGACACACCGATCTGCTCCTCGTACGCCATGACCGGCACAGCCGTCCCCGTCGAGGGCGGCTACCGGCTCCGCGGCAGCTGGGGGTTCGCCTCCGGGTGCGACCACGCCCGATGGGCACTGCTGGGCGCGCGGGTGATCGTCGACGGGGAACCGGTGGATTCGGGCACCTTCCTCGTGCCCGCCGACGACTACACCATCACCGATGTGTGGCAGGCCATCGGACTGCGAGGCACCGGAAGCAACGATATCCTCGTCGAGGATATCTTCGTGCCCACCCATCGGATGCTCGGCTCCGACGCAGTCACCGCGTGCCGCACACCCGGACAGCAGTTCAACGGCGGCCCGCTGTACCGGATCCCGTTCGGCTGCCTGCACACCAGCGCTATCACCGCAGCCGTCGTGGGCATGGCTCGCGGCGGTTACCGTGCCCATCTCGAACAGCAACACGACCGCGTCCGCGCGGCCCTGCCCGGTGATGCGCGCAAGGACACCGGCTACACCGGTGACGCCTTCCGGGACGACCCCGCCACCTTGGAACGGATCGCTTTCGCCGCCACCGAGATCGACGCGGCCTGGCGGCAACTGGCACACAATATCGACGACCTGCACCGCCTGGCCTCGGCGGAGCGACCGATCGGACCACGTGAGCGGCTACGGCTACGCCGCGATCAGGTTCGCGGCACCGAACGTGCCGTAGCCGCGATCGACCGGTTGTTCGAGAACTCCGGTGGCCGCGCGTTGCGACCCGACAGCACAGTCCAGCGTTTCTGGCGTGATGTGCACGCCGGACGCGCGCACGCGGCCAACGACCCCGAACGCGTCTACCGGATGTTCGCCGCGTCCGAGCTGGCAGCAGTGTCCGAGGCGCGGACCTCGTGACCGAACAGCTGATCTCCGTACTCACTCGACACCCCTGGGTGGGTTCGGCGCAATGGGACCGGAAGCACGGCGCTCTGATGGTCCGCCCGGCCGCGGACGCAGTCGCCGTGCGACCGGCTCCCGGGGCCCTTGTCGCCGAGTACCTCGAGCACTGGCGACATGTCTATGAGTTCGTGTACTCGTCCGACGAGCTGCGGCACGGCGACGACCTCGATCTCTCGGGCTGGCGCGCCTCCGATACCGGTGCGCCGTTCTCCCGTGAGCACATGCTCGAATGGATCGAGCACGCCGTCGGACTCGTGCGCCGGGGGAACCCGCGTTCCGTTCTCGAAATCGGCTGCGGCAGCGGACTCCTGGCACACCGCCTGCGCACGTTCACCCGAAGCTATGTGGGACTCGACCCGGCCGGACCCGTCGTGCAGCGGTTACGCGCGCGGCAGCTACCGAGCGTCTCGGTAGTGCAGGCCTCCGCGCACCACCTCACCGATGTCCGAGTGACAGCCGCGGTAGAGCAGCTGGCTCCGCACGGCCGACCCGACTGCATACTCCTCAACAGCGTCACCCAATGCTTCCCCGACGAGCGCTATCTCACCGCAGTGCTCGACGACGCGCTCGACCTGGTGGCGCCCGGAGGCACCGTCGTCATCGGCGATATCCGCAACCTTGCCACCGCCTACGATTTCGCCCGATGGCTGGAGCAGGCCCTCGGGCCCGGTCGCAGCGCCGAGGAGATCGACCGGTGCGCCACGGCGCGCGTAGACGCCGACGAGGAATTGCTCTGTGACCCCTGGATCTTCGCCGACCTCGCCCGCCGACACCCGCGATCGGTGCGCGCCGCCTATTACGCCAAGCCCATGCGCGCCGATAGCGAACTCACCCGGTATCGGTACGATGTGGTACTGACCGTCGACGCACCCTCGTCGGCGCCTGCCCGGACGATCCCGTGGCGTGACCTGCCCGCCCGCGACACCGCCGGGCGGCTCCGCGCGCTCGCCGATTCGGTACGACGGGAAACGACCCTGGTCACCGGTATTCCGAACGCGCTGCTCGACCACGAATCCGCAGAAGCGGTCGAACCGGCCCGGGTCGCGGCGGTGCTCCCGGCCGACTACGCGGTACTCCTGGACTCCGCCGACGGCCGACTGCTCGCGGCCGGCCGCCCCGAACACCAGCCGGACCCGACCGCCTGGCCCGACGACCCGCCGAACACGTTCTGCAACAACCCGTTCGCGCGATATCTGCGGCGCAGGATGCCGGAAGTGCTCACCGACTACCTCGAATTGCTCACCACCGCGCCGCCGCTCCCGCCCATTGCCGTCGTCCAGGAGTCCTCCGCCGCATGACCACCACCACACCGTCGAGCTATCTCACCGAACTCCGCTCCGCCTGCCGAGGCGCCGTCCTGACACCGGGCGAACCGGGCTACGACCGCGCCCGGCAGCGATGGAACTCGGCGATCGACCAACGACCGGCAGCGGTCGTCCGATGCACCCGGGTGCCGGACGTCCGGGCAGCGGTCACCACTGCCCAGCACCACGGGTTACCCGTCTCGGTACGTGGCGGCGGACACGAAGTCGCG
Organism: Nocardia sp. X0981; assembly: GCF_977089955.1. Taxonomy (NCBI): domain Bacteria; kingdom Bacillati; phylum Actinomycetota; class Actinomycetes; order Mycobacteriales; family Nocardiaceae; genus Nocardia; species Nocardia sp. X0981. The sequence continues at coordinate 4,070,153 of NZ_OZ372435.1, forward strand.
CAGCATCCCGCAGCCGACGGCTCCCTGCTGCTGGACCTTTCGGGCCTGAAAACCGTCACCATCGACCCGTCCACCCGGCGAGCCGTCGTCGGGGCAGGTGTCACGTGGGCCGAATTCGACCGTGTCTGCCATCGTCACGGACTGGCCGTGACCGGAGCGGACGTGTCCACGGTCGGCGTGGTTGGCTCCGCGCTCTGCGGTGGCAGCGGCTGGCTCCAGCGCATCGCCGGATTCACCTGCGACAGTGTCCGCTCCGCGCAGGTCGTGCTGGCCGACGGACGGCTCGTGCACACGAGCGGCGACCACCATCCGGACCTGCTGTGGGCGCTTCGTGGTGGCGGCGGCAACTTCGGCATCGTGGTCGCGCTCGAGCTCGAGCTCTACCCGATCCGACAGGTGCACGCGGGCACATTACTGTTCCGGCTCGACCGAGGACCCGGTGTCTTCCGAACATTCCAAGAGCTGTGCGCCGAGGCGTCCGACGAAATGGCACTGCGCGCCACTCTGCTGCACTGGCCGCCCACCGCCCCGGAAGGACCGCCCATGGCCGCGGTCACCGTCGCCCACTTCGGCGCCCCCGACCGAGCGCGAACGGAACTGACGGCGCTGCGCCGGTTGGGCGAGCCGGAACTCGATCTCATCCGCCCAGTGACCTATCCAGAGCTGCAACGCAACACCGAACAAGCGTTCCACGAAGGACACGGCACCGCGACCGGCACCGAGTGGCTCCGCGCATTCGACGATGATGCCGTCGACGCGCTCGTCGAGCTCGCGGCGCGGATGCCGACTCCGTACTCACTGGTGTCGGTCCATCGACTCGGGGGCGCCCTGCAGCGTATGCCGGTGGACGCGACCGCGTTCGGCTATCATGACGCCGCCTACCACGCGGTCATGTTCTCCGGTGGTCCCGCCGGGACCGACCTCACCGCTTCGCGCGCCTGGATCGCCGAGGTGGTGGACGCGCTGCAAGGATGCTCCGCGGGCGGTCCCTATATCGGAATCCTCGACGACACCGCCACACCCGAGCGTGTACGCCGCGCCTACCACCCCGCGTCCTATCCCCGCTTGCAGCGGGTGAAGACTCGCTACGATCCCGAAAACACGTTCCGCTGCAATCACAACATCCCACCGCTGAACGAGGCACCGTGACCGGCGACGAGACACTCGCGATCGCCCGGCAGGCCGCCGAGTCGGTCGCGTATTTCGATGCTCGCCAGTGCCTCGCCGCCCGCGCGGACCTCGATCTGTTCGGTCTAGGGGCCATGGCAGCAGTACTGCGCCCCGCGCTGTCGAGGCCGGAACCACGCACCGAGGAAGACCTGGTCGCCATGCTGCAGGTTGCGCCGCGGCACCGTTGGTTGCTGCGGCGCTGGCTCGCCCTGCTCAGCACACACGGATGGCTGGAACACGAGGCGAACAGGGGGTTCGCCTCGCTGCGAGCGGTACCCACCCCTCAGCGACCGGATCTCGAGCGGGCCTGCGCCGATCTCGGCTTCCCCGCGCAGCTCACACGGTTCTTCGCCGACGCCAACCGGCATGCGCTCGAGCTGCTGCAGGACCGGGTGCTGGCGCAGGAACTGTTGTTCCCCGACGGCGATCTCCTCACCGCCGAGGGAGCGTACCGGGACAACCCGGTGAATCAGTACCTCAACGCCGCGGCCGCCGGGGTTATCACACGAGCGGTGGACGAACTCTCCGGCGATCGTCACCCGGTACGGATCCTCGAACTCGGTGCCGGGGTCGGCGGCACCACCGCGGATCTCCTCCCGCAACTCGACGGCCGCCCGGTGGAATACCACTTCACCGATGTGTCGTCGTTCTTCCTCGATGCCGCCCGTACCCGTTTCGCACATCACCCAGGGCTGCGGTTCGCCTTGGTGGACCTCAATGCCGAACTCCCACCGCCCCGATCCTTCGATATCGTGCTGGCCGCCAATGTGCTGCACAATGCCCACCACTGCCGAGTGGCCCTACGTCGGCTACGCGAGTTGCTCCGCCCCGGCGGACACCTACTGGTGATCGAGTCCTGCCGGGAACACCCCCAACTGCTCACCTCGATGCACTTCCTGATGTCACCTCGACCCGGGGGAGTACGCCCCGGCGTCGACGATGTGCGCGCGGGCTCCGACCGCATCTTCCTGACCGAATCGCAATGGCGGGCCGAACTCGTCGCCGCCGATCTCGCGCCCTGGCTCGTACTGCCCGGGCCGGAGCAGCCGCTGGCCGCGCACGGCCAGCGGATCTTCGCCGCCCGGACACCGCACTGACCCGAGGATCGCTCGCCATGCGCATTCACCCGACCGTCGGTCGCCGATACACCGCCACAGACCACTACGAAGTCGGTCGCGAGAAGATCCGCGACTTCGCCCGCGCCGTCCAGGATTTCCATCCGGCCCACTGGGAGGACACCGCGGCCCGCGACCTCGGACACCCGGGGCTGCTCGCGCCGATCACCTTCGCCTCCGCGGTCACCTTCCCGGCGCATCGGAAGCTCATGCGCGCGGCGCTCGACGGCTACGATCCGGCGCACCTTCTCCATGTCGAGCAGGAAATCCGCAGTAACCGCCCGGTGACGGCAGGCGACCGGCTGACCCACGACATCACGGTGGACTCCCGCCGGTCCACGTCGGCAGGTGGTGAGCTCATCGCTCTCACCACCACTATCCACGATGACACCGGAGCTGTCGTGCAAACCGTGCACACCACCCTGGCCGGCCGCGACCACGGCAGTTCGCCGACCGCGGAAGCGCTCGCCATGCTGGACCTTCCCGGACCCGAGACCATCCGGACTCCGCCATCTCCGGAAGCCGCCGACGTCCGGCCGCGAGGGAGTGCCCGACGCACCGCCGTGCCGGACCTCCGCCAAGGGCAGGAGTTCCCGCCGATAACAATGCGACTCACCCGCGGTGAACTCGTCCACTACGCGGGCGTCTCCGGCGATATCAATCCCATCCACTGGCACGATGCCGCCGCTCGGCACGCGGGTCTGGACGCCGTCGCCGCGCACGGGATGCTGACCATGGGACTCGGTGCGGCCTGTCTGAGCGAGTGGCTGGGTACGGCGGACCGTGTCGTGGCCTACTACGTCCAATTCGCCAGACCGATCGTACTCGAGGCGCATCGGCCTGCGGATGTCACATTTCGAGCGGTGGTCCGGTCCATCGATCCGGTTGCGATGCGTGCCACCATCTCGCTGACTGCTCACTACTCCGATACGCCTGCCTTCGGCGCTGCCTCGGCGACCGTCGGGCTGGTCTGACGACACCGTCTGCGGTGCGGCCTGTACGCTTCCCCTCGAGGCTGTTGACCCGCTGTGCGCATCAACTGTGGTCGCTCAACCGGAGGAGTTTTCGCTGGTGGAGCGTGTGGGCGTAGTGGTCGATTCCCCTCCGGACACCAGTGCTAACCCACAGGGGGGCGGCGCCAACGATTGCTTTCTGTTCCATACGATGGAACCTCACCTCCAGTGGTCGGTGCAGCTTCGCCTTGTCTGCCGGGGCTCCGGCTGCTACATCGATACGGGGGCGAAGGTGTCGTTGTCGAGGGCAGCTGTCTGGATCATCAGGAAATCCTATCGTTACCGAGGGCGGGCATTCCCGGCGCGACTTCGTCCGCCGGGGCGAAGGAACTGGACAGATGACAGCCGCCACGGCAGGCGTCGGCGACCACGCGACCGCTGCAGGCGGGCCCAGTGGCGACCGCGTCGTGCCCGGCATCGGTCATCCCCGGGCATTCGGTGGCGAGGAGTTCGTCGATATGGTCATGCGTTCGGAATGGTGGTGGTGGCGGCGTGTTCCGCAGCGCCTTCGGATGTCCCTCGGCGGAGGATCGCGTGGTGGTAACGATCACCGGCAACCGGGTGAAGGGCTGCTAGATTGGCCAGAGATCCGCTTTTCGGCATGCTGTTCTACGACCGTTCGAGTTGAAGAGGCGAGGCGATGAAAGCACTCGTCGGCTATGCCCCGGTGAGCGCCTGCGAATGCGGCGGCTGCTTCTCCAGTGGCGGGTCGGCCCGGCTGGTGACGACCCGTGAATTCGCGTTCGACGGCGGGAAGGGGTATTCGAGGCGCCGGACGAGGAACTCGGCGATGTCGTGAAGCGCTGATCCGTTTCGGTCGATCCGCCGTCGCTTCGCCGTGTGCCGTGGAGGAGGTGTGATGTACGACCCCGATCCACCGTTTCGGCCGATACGCCGGGTCGATGGTTACCTGCCTCTGGAGGATTACGGGCTGATCGGAGACGGCACGACGGCTGCCCTGGTCGGTGTCGACGGATCGATTCCCTGGCTGTGTATTCCACGGTTCGACGCCGAACCGCTGTTTTGCGGCCTGCTCGATAATGCTCGGGGCGGGACGTTCACCATCGCACCGGCGGAACTGCGTGAGGGCCGCCAACGCTATCTCCCGGCCACCGGGGTGCTGGAAACCGAGCTGCGCTGCGCCACCGGCGTCGTCCGGTTGACCGATGCGATGGTCCTGCGTTCAGGCGCCGACCTCGGCGAGGACGCTGCTGCCGACAGAGCGGAACTCGTTCGCAGCGCCCTGGTCATCGAAGGCCGGGTCCGTTTGGCCGTCGAATTGTTGCCCAGGGGCGGGGCCGAGGTACAGCCCGTGCTGAGCGGAATGGAGATCCGCCCGAGTACCCGGCCTCGTCTGCGGTTGCCTCTGCGGAGCAACCGGCCGATACCCGGCCTGCACGCCACCTTCACCGTCTTCGTCTTCCGCCGCCTCGGCTTCCACGGCGAGGCAGACGCGTTCCTCGGCTGGGCCCTCGACGCCGTCGAACGCGGGGACCGGCCGCGCATCATGTACCACCTCGACGGCGACCCGGTACCGGACGAGGTATCGGACGCCGGTCTCGAAGGTTACGGCGTTCGGCACCGGTCCGGTGGGGCAACGGCGCCGCCGATCAACGCCAGCACGACCTCTACGGCGAAATCCTCGATTGCGCCGACCAATGGCTGCGGTCCGGTGGCGAGCTGCAGCCTGTCCTCCGGGCCGGTCCGGCCGGTTTGGCGGAGATGGCCGGCCGCGCGTGGGCGCAGCCGGACCAAGGGATCTGGGAGGCCCGCAGCGAGGGCCGTGCGTTCACCTACAGTGCGGCGCTGTGCCACGTCGCGCTGGACCGGGCCGCATCGATCGGCGAGCGTTTCCGGCTACCCGGGCCCGTCGGCACGTGGCGCGCCACCGCCACGCACATCCGCGAGTCCATCTTGGAACGCGCCTGGAACGAGCGGACTCGGACGTTGAGCGCCCATCTCGACGGAGGTTCCGCGCTGGATGCCAGCCTGCTGGCGCTGCCGCTGCGCCGTGTCGTCCCGGCCGGCCATCCGCGCATGGTGGCGACGACGGCGGCGATCGCCGAGCGCCTGGACGCCGGCGGCGGACTGCTCTACCGGTATCTGCACGACGAATCACCCGACGGCCTGCCCGGCGATGAGGGCGCCTTCGTCCTGTGCAGCTTCTGGCTGATCGATAACCTGACTCTGCAGGGCCGTATCGAAGAGGCCGAGCAGCTCTACGACTCCCTGTGCGCCCGCGCCAGCCCGCTGGGCCTGCTCTCCGAACAGATCGACCCCTCCACCGACGCGGTCATGGGCAACTTCCCGCAGGCGTTCAGCCATATCGGCGTCATCGCCAGTGGTGTGAACCTCGCACGTGCAAAGGTGGCCGCACGATGATCCGACGACTTGTCATCTACGGCGGCACAGGTGATCTGGCAGGACGCTATCTCCTACCGGGGCTGGCCGCTCTCCACGAAACCGGTCGTCTCGGCGCGGGTTTCGAGTTCGTCTGCGCCGACCGGAAGGGCCGGGACGACGAACAGTTCCGGGCATGGGCCGCGACCCAGCTCGACCAGTACGCCCCGAACATCTCGGGCGACACCCGGCAGGCGATACTCACGGCTGCGCGATACCGGCAGGCCGATATACAGGACCCGGCGCAGGTTGCCGATACGATCGCCGGCGCGGGACCGGTGGCCGTCTACCTGGCCCTGCCGCCGGCGTTGTTCCCCACCGCGATCCGGACACTGCACGCCGCGCAGCTCCCGGACGGCAGCCGGCTCGTGTTCGAGAAACCGTTCGGCGAGGATCTGGCCAGCGCGGAAACCCTCAACCGGCTGCTGGCGGATCTCATCCCCGAACAGGCCGTCTTCCGGGTGGACCATTTCCTCGCCATGACCACTGTGCAGAACCTACTCGGCAGCCGGTTGGCCAACCGGGTACTCGAATCACTCTGGAACAGCGCGCATATCACCGACGTCGAGATCATCTGGGACGAGACGCTCACCCTCGAGGACCGCGCCGGGTACTACGACAGTGTCGGTGCGCTCGAGGACATGGTGCAGAACCATCTCCTGCAACTGCTCTGCCTGGTAGCCATGGAACCACCGATCACCCTGTCCGAACGCGATCTGCGCGACCGCAAGGTCGACGTCCTGAGATCGATCCGCCCCCTGACCGACGACGATATACCGCACCGTACCCGTCGCGGCCGATACAGCGCCGGCGTGATCGGCGATCGCCACGTCCCCGCCTACACCGACGAGCCCGGCGTGGACCCGCGACGACGCACCGAAACCTTCACCGAAGTCCACTTGCGGATCGACAACTGGCGATGGGCCGGTACGAACTTCGTGCTGCGCACCGGCAAAGCTCTCGCCGTCGACCGCAAGGAGGTTGCCATCCACTTCCGTCCGGTCCCCCATATGCCCTTCGGCCACCACGGGACGACAACACCGAACGTCCTGCGGTTCGGACTCGACCCCGAAAACCTCACTCTCGCCCTCACGACCATCGGCGCTGCCGTGGACACTCTGGTCCCGGTCACCATGACCGCACCGATCCAACCGCCCGACCTACCCGCCTACGGACGGCTCTTGCTCGACGTGCTGCTCGGGAATCCGGCCCTGTCCATCCGCGGGGACGAGGCGGAAGAGGCCTGGCGGGTGGTCACCCCGATCATTTCGGCCTGGTCGAGAGATTTGATACCGCTCGACGACTACCCCGCCGGTTCACTGGGCCCGGCGGTCGGCCGCGGCTGATGGACAGCTTTGCGGCCGTGGAAGCGTCCGATGCCCACGTTCACCATGTGTAGTGGAAGGTTTGCCGCAGCGGACAACCGGGTTCGTGGTCTGTGATCCACCCACCGGGAGGAAGAAGGTGTCACTGGTAGCTCGCGGTACCTCATGGTGACACCGTCTCGGAGTCGCGACGCTGGTGGCCGACCGCCCGCACCGCTGTGTGGCCGGTGGTAGTTGTAGGTGTATCCAGCCTTCACGGTGGAAGCACGTCGGTTCGTGTGATCGCTGGCGTCACGATGCGCTCAACCGGGCGCGGTGCGTCTCGCACAGTTCCCAGATCGTGTTGCGCGTGCGTTCGTCCAAGACAGCATCGGGCCACGGGGTCGGAATGGCCTTGGTGTTGAAGTAGGTGCCGTTGGTGTTGCGGACCTCGGGGCTGGTCGCGAGGTGAATGCTGGACCGTGTGGCCTCGATCAGCGCCTTGTGGCCATAGAGCACCGGCATCGCCAGCCGCAGCAGCGGCACGATCGGACGAGCCAGCGGCGGGTAGGCGCCGATGGTGAGGTCCCTGTTCATCGAGGTGTACGCATGTCCGGGGTAGGCCACGTTCAGCGTCACCGGCGACCCTTCGACCTCTTGGGCAAAGCGGTAACTCATCGCCATCTGGGCCAGCTTGGTCTGGTTGTAGAAGGACAAGCCGACGTAGGACTTCTCACCCTGGAGGTTGTCCAGGTCGATCCGGCCCTTCGGGATGCCGCCGGTGATGTTGATGACCCGACCCCCACCCGAGGATGTCAGGGCCGGCATCAGCCAGTGCGTGAGGCAGAACGGCGCGACCACGTTGACCGCGAACGCAGTCTCGATACCGTCCTCGGTCACCTCACGATGAGATCTGGTCGCTCCCGCGTTATTGATCAGCACGTCGACGCCACGACTCCGGGTGCTGACCTCCTCGGCGAGGCGCTTCACGTCGCTGAGCCGGGACATATCGGCAGTTATCGCCTCGACTCGGCGGTTCCCGCTGGAGCCGCGGAGCTCCTCCACGGCGGCATCGGCGCGGTTCTTGTCGCGCCCGACGAGGATCACGCGTGCGCCCAGGTCGGCCAACTGCCGCGCTGTCTCTTTCCCGATCCCTCCGGTGCTTCCGGTCACCAGCACGGTCTTGCCATCCACAACCATCACTCCACTCCATCGATTCCTGTCACTTGGTGACACTATAGTCATTGAGTGCATAGTTTTAGTCTGAGTGCATGAGTGAGGGACTGAGGGAACGGACCCGGCGAGCCGTGCGGGCCGAGATCGCCGAGGTAGCCATCGACTTGTTCACCCGCCAGGGCTTCGAGAACACGACTGTCGATGAGATCGCAAGCGCGGCCGGTATGACCAAGCGCAGCTTCTTCCGGTACTTCCCGACCAAGGATGACGTCGTCTTCGAGGGCGTCGACCTCACCGGCGGGGACGTGGTCGCCGACATCGCCGCTCGACCTGCCGGCGAAGACCCCTGGGAATCTCTACATCACGTACTCCGCGCTCGGCAGGGCGAGATCCATGCCAGTGAGCAGGTCCTGGTCACGTTGCGGCTGATCGAGGCTACCCCCGCGCTGATAGGACGACTCCACCAACGACGAGCGGAGTGGCGACGGCGAGTCGGTGACGCGCTCGAGGCTCGCCCGGGCGTCGAGATCGACGCGTACGCAGCGGATCTGCTGATCAACGCCGCGACCGCTGTACTGGATGCCGTGTCCAGTCAATGGGTGCGATCAGGCGGCAAAGCGGACCGCTCCAGTCTTCTCGACCAAGGATTCCTCCACGTCCACGTGGATACCGACCCGCAGTAGGTGTCCACTCCTCAGGGCGTCGGCTACTCGTCGCCGACGTCCTGCTCCGCAACAACCAGCCCACAGAGGGCGGCGCCAACGAGTGTTTTCTGTTCCAGATGATGGAACCGCTCCTCCAGTTCCAGTGTTCGGTACAGCTTCGCCTTCTCGTATTCGCTCGCATCCGAGACCATGCCTCTGACCGACCAGAACCGATCGACGGGGTAGAGGCTGATTTTCTGGCTGTCGGCGCCCGCAGTGCGGACTACGCGGATGTCGCCGAAAGAGTCGATGAGTTTGCGGATCTCCGTTTCGGTGCGCCGATGTATGGCGGGGAGAGCAACCGGTTCTGCTCGAGCATCGGAATGTATACCTCTGCGGCGCTGTGCCTTACGATCGACCGGTGGCGGGAGTGTCTAATTAACGGTGGATCTCAATGATCAAGGGAGAGAAGCCAAGTGAGTGACACGGCAGCCGAGGATGAGACGGTGACCGCGCAGGCCGTCACATCTGGCGCAGCGGAGGTGTCGGACGAGCAGTTGATCGCGATGCTGGTCGACCGGGCCCGCACCGACGGTCTGCAGCTCAGTGGTGAGGGTGGTCTGCTGCAGCAGCTGACCAAGCGGGTGCTCGAATCCGCTCTCGAAGGCGAGGTCACCGACCACCTCGGCTATGACAAGCACGACCCCGTCGGACTGAGGGGCCCGGTGGATTCCGGACAGCGGCCTGAAAGGCTATTTCATGCTGCCGTCTGCTGATTCAGGTAATCGGCGTGCACCTGCAATGGCGCCTTGTAGCCGAGTCCCGAGTGAAGACGTGTGCGATTGTAGAAGGTTTCGATGTATTCCACAATCGCGCGCCGAGCTTGATCCCGTGTTTCGAATGCCGTGCGATGTAACCATTCGTTCTTCAGGGTACCGAAGAACGATTCGGCCATGCTGTTGTCCCAGCATACTCCGGTACGGCCGACGGCTTGCCGCATGTTCATCTGTCGCAGTTTCTTCCCGAAATCATAGCTGGTGTAGTTCGAGCCGCGATCGCTGTGGAATATCGCCCGCGGCCGGATATCGATCCGAGTCGCGGCCATATCGAGCGCGTCGGCGATCAACGGGGTGCGGTAGTGGTCGGCCATCGACCAGCGGGCCACCATTTTCGTGTAGCAGTCGATCACGGTCGCCGAATACAGCCACCCCTGTTTCGTCCGGATATAGGTGATATGGGAGACGAACTTCTCACCCGGTGCCGTGGCGGTGAAGTCACGTGCCACGAGATCGGGGATCCGGTGGTCGATATCGGCGTCGGTCGTGACCGGCCGCCATGGTTTCGGCTGGCACGGCACCAGATCCGGCTCCCGCATCAGCTTGCGGACGGTGTCGTCGTCGACCGGGTGGCCCGAGGCGAGCAGCACCGCGTGGACTCGCCGGTGCCCGTAGGTGCCGTGGGAGTCGTCGAAGATCGCGGTGATCATCAGTTTCAGCTCTTCACGCCGCTTCTCGTTCTCAGACGCCGGTCGGGTACACCATTCGTAACAGCCCGATCTGGACACACCCAGGTTCCTGCACATGAAGGCAACAGAGTAGGCCTTCTCCGCGTCCAGTTCTGCGATGAATGCGTATTTCACTGCTGCCGGCTCGCGAAGAAGGCCGCCGCTTTTTCCAGGAACTCGGCCTTCATCCGGAGTTCGCGGTTCTCCCGCTCCAGCTCACGCAGTCGCGCCCGCTCCGAAATCGCCAGTGGTTCTTCCTCGTCCGGATGCTTCTTCCGGTAGGCTGCCACCCAATTGGTGAGCGTCCCGGAATTGATTCCCAGATCCCGTGCGACCGCCGCGATCGAACGGCCGTCACTTTCCAGGACCATTTTCACGGCCTCGTCCTTGTACTCGGGTGAGTACTTCTTCCGCTGGTGAGCCACGACCAATTTTCCCTCACATTCCCGTAACCGCCGTACCAGGGGGCACTGTCCGGAGGGAGCCGGGCACCTCAGTCGGCGGGCGGTGACCAAATGGGTCAGCCCAAGGTGACGGTGACGGCGCTGCCGACGACGGTGGCGGTGACACCGAGCAGATGCTCGGTGATCATCGCGGCGATTGGCTGGATGTGGCGGTCTTTGCGGGCGACGACGGCGAGGGTGCGGGCGTCGATGACGTGGGTGGAAACGAGGTCGTTCACCGTCGTTGCCCTGAGCGTCTCCTGCGGGAATGTGGGAGCGGGCAATGCGCACACCGCATCCTGCACCCGCCGGATCACGCTGATCGCACGCTTCGGAGTCTCGTCCGGGTGGTGACTGGGGGGCGGGGGCAGGATTGCGGTGGTCATCGCGTTCTCCTCGAATTCTCCGGTACGGACAGTTGCGAGTCGCCGCTTGGCCGGCCGGTGGGCCGTGGATGACGGGTGGCTTGGCAGGCGAGCAGCGCAGGATTAGTTTATACAAAAGTAGGTTGTAAAAACTAGGAGGTGGGCCACATGCCCGACACGGACCTGACACCAACAGAAGCGGCGGAATTGGATGTGCGGGAGTTACGCAAGCCGGACAAGCACCCGGCGATCTTCGCGCGGTTCGACGCCCTGGCTGCCGGAGAGTCGTTCGTGCTGGTGAACAATCACTACCCGCGGCATCTGCGCGACGAGTTCGATGTGGAGCATCCCGGCGGGTACGGCTGGGAGGTCGTCGAGAACGGGCCGCGTGTGTGGCGGGTGCGGATCGGGAAGCTGGCCTCGACCTCGCCGCCGCGGATACTGACCGATACCACCATCTTCGAGCCTGGACATTTGGATACGACAGGGGCGATTTGGACGTTGCCGGTGCGCCGCCGCGATCTGGATGCCAACATCATTCGCATTGCTCCGCATGGACGCATCGAGGCACACAACGGCCCGGATCTGGATGTGCTGATCCACGTGCTCGACGGCGCGGGCACCCTTACCACCGAGCTCGGTGAGCTGGAGTTGGCGGCGGGTGCGCTGGTATGGCTGCCGCGCCGGTCACGGCGCGCGTTCACCGCGGGACCGCATGGTCTGCGGTATCTGACCGTGCATCAACGCCGCCAGGCTCTGGTCCTGGACCCGATCGGCTGAGCCGGATCGGCGAGACTGCGCCGGACCCGCTGTTATGGCACCACGGTGACCGGGCAGTGGGCCCGGCGCAGCAGCCGGGCAGCGGTGGATCCGGTGAGGCGGTGCAGGCGGCTGCTCGACCGGCCGACGACGAGGCTGTCGGCGTTGTTGTCCTGGGCCAGCCGCGCCAGTTCGACCGCGGGGGCGCCGCAGCGGACGGTGAACGACCAGGGCAGGGGTAGGTCGTGGAGGATTTCGGTGGCCAGCTCGCGGGTGGCGGTGACCTGCTCGGTGGTGAGGCCGGTGGTGAGGTCGGCACCCATCGGCGCCAGGCTGGTCAGGTAGGCGCTGGTGGCGAGCGTGCTGATGTAGGCAACCAGCACGGTGGCATGCATGCGGCGTGCGGCGCCGGCAGCATAGGCGAGCGCATGCGGGGACGCCTCGGAGGTGTCGATACCGACGACAATCAGCGGACCGCGGCCCCGGCCGCGGTGATCGCGGCGGTATGTGGCCTGCTCGATCACCGCGTCGTGCTGGTCGCGGGATCGGCGCGGGTGTTCGGGGCGGGATTCAGCCGACGTGGTCATGGTCGTGTCCGGCGAGGGTGTGCAGGGCGATGGTGGAGTGCGCGAACGCGCCACCGGCATGCATCTCGGCGGCCACCCAGATCGCTTCCATGATCTCGGCGTCGCCGGCACCGGCACGGTGCGCGAGCTTCGTGTGGCCGGCGATGCAGTACGGGCATTGGGTGACGTGCGCGACCGCGACGGCGATGAGCTGTTTGGTTTTTTGCGGCAGTGCCCCGTCGGCGAATACCTGCCGGCTGAATTCGTCGAACGCCTGATGGATGTCGGGGGCCAATTCGCGGCGCCGCGCGCCGATGTCCTGGGTCGCGGCGGGATAAACGGGGTCGCTCATCTGCTGTTTCTCCTCTGCTGTGTCGCTGGATTGTTCTGTTTGTCGATTCCTCCCGGGTGTGTGTGAAGGTGGACCGTGGTGCGGCCGCGCCCTGGGGCGGCTGGTGTGTTGTTCCCGCGGGACCATCTGCGGTCCGGGAGTTGTTCATGACACGCTGTGGGCCAGTAGCAAAGTGGCGCCGACGAGAAGTGCGGCGATTTTCAGGATTTCCAGCACCACGTACTCGTAGTGGCCGCGCGAGCGGGGCGCGTCGTGGCCGGCGAGCACGGCATCGCTGCGGCGGGTCAGCCGCGGCCGGACCAACGTGAGCTGCACGAGCAGCGCCGCAATAGCCACGATCAGCGCGGTCATGGTGCCCGTGGCGGGCGGGTCGATGACGAGGGCGACGATAATCGCTGCCGCGAAAACGATTTCGATGCCGTTGAGGGCGCGGAACACCAGCCGTCCGATGCCGAGCCCGATCGGCACGGTGACGCCGGGCGCCCGGAATTTCAGCGGCGCCTCCAGGAACGAGATCGCCAGCACCATGCCGAGCCAGCAGAAACCGACCGCGGTGACAACAGCCCCGGCGGTGGTCATGCCGCGGATCCGGTCGGTGCCTGCGCAGGCGTGGCGGTGCTGGTCGTGGTGAGGTGAGCCAGGCACAGGTCGGGGGTGACGAACGGGTCGAGCCGGCGCACGGCGACCGGTGCAGCCCGGCCTTCGAGCACCCCCTGCATCAAGCCCAGATGGATCGGGCACACCACACTCGCACGAGTTTCGGCCAGGTCCAGGAACGGGCAGTGCTGCAACCGGATCTTCGGCTGATCATCGTCGGTGTCGGGTTCGGGATCGAAGCCGACCTCGTCGAGCACCCGCACCAGCTCATCCACCGCCTGCTCGGTGGTCGGCGACGCGGTGTCCATGTCGCGGGCCATCTCGCGGCCCCAGCGTCGCCCGGCCTCGGCGGCGCGGGCCGACGGGTCGGGGTCGGCGGCCAGCCCAGCGGTGAGGATCTCGGCAAGCAGTCGGTAGTTACGTGGCCCGGCCGGGTCCATCCCACGATGAGCGCGGAACATCTGCGGCGGGCGCCCCGGCCCGGTGCGCGGGTGTTCCACCCGCTCGGCTTGCCCGGCCTCGACCAGCGCCTCGAGATGGAAGCGCACCGTATTCGGGTGCAGCCGCAGCTGCGTGGCGATATCGACGATGCTCAACGCATCATGGGAGCCGCGCAATGCCGCGAGCACGTCACCGCGACGCCCACCACCGGCTCCGGTCGGCGTGGCACGGGAGCGCGGCAGTGTGGTGGCGGATGCTTTTTCGCGTGTCATGGCTGGCTACTCCGTGTCGGCAGCGCGGCGACCAGCGGAGTATCGACCCCAACCGGGCCGAGTTTCGCTGCACCGCCGGGAAATCCGAGCGGTTGGTCGCGTCCGGGCAAGGTTTCGGTGAAGAAGGCGGCGTTGTCGTCGAGATAGGGCTCGAGTTCGGCGGGAAGGTCCTGCTCGTAGTAGATCGCATCCACCGGGCACACCGGCACACACGCTCCGCAGTCCACACACTCGTCGGGGTGGATGTACAGCGACCGGCCACCCTCGTAGATGCAATCGACCGGGCATTCCTCCACACACGCCCGGTCCATCACGTCCACACAGGGCTCGCCGATCACATACGCCATACCTCTATTTATACATCGAAATCTTGTATAAACTAAGCGGCGGGTGACCTACCCCACCGGATCTCTCGGTGCCGACCATCAACACAGGGACCGATTGTCTCACCGCGGTGTCTCACTCGCCGCCGCATGCGGCGAGGGGTCAGCTGATCCCGATGCTGTGACGGCCGGGTCCGCCACCCGCCGCCATGTGTGCCCGTCGAGGATGTCGAACCGAGAGGGGATTCACCGTTGTCTGCAGCACCGGGGCACACCATGCCCGCCGTCGAGGCCGAGCGTCCGCTCGCCGCGCGGATGGGCCCCAAGGGCGCGGCGATCTGGAAGATCGTCACCACCACCGACCCGAAACTGCTCGGCGTCATGTACATCTTCACCGCGATATCGTTCTTCCTCATCGGCGGGTTGATGGCGCTGCTGATGCGCACCGAGCTTGCGCGACCGGGCCTGCAGTTCCTGTCCAACGAGCAGTACAACCAGTTGTTCACCATGCATGGCACACTCATGCTGCTGTTCTATGCGACCCCGATCGTGTTCGGATTCGCCAACTGCGTGCTGCCACTGCAGATCGGCGCCCCCGACGTGGCGTTTCCACGGCTGAATGCGCTCAGTTACTGGCTGTATCTGTTCGGCGCGACGATCGCGACCGCGGGATTCGTCACCCCCGGCGGTGCCGCCGATTTCGGGTGGACGGCATACATACCCTTGAGTTCGGCCGTCCATTCCCCCGGCGTCGGTGCCGACTTGTGGATCATGGGGGTGGGATTATCCGGCGTGGGCACCATCTTGGGCGCGGTGAACATGGTCACCACCGTGGTGTGCCTGCGGGCACCCGGGATGACTATGTTCCGGATGCCGATCTTCACCTGGATATTCTGGTGACGAGCTTTCTCGTGTTGCTGGCGTTCCCGATCCTGACCGCCGCGTTGATGGCCCTGGAGGTGGATCGGCACCTCGGCGGGCACATCTACGACCCCGCTACCGGCGGCCCGATCCTCTACCAGCATCTGTTCTGGTTCTTCGGCCATCCCGAAGTCTATATCGTCGCGATCCCGTTCTTCGGGATCATCACCGAGATCTTGCCGGTGTTCAGTCGCAAACCTGTCTTCGGCTACACCGCACTGGTGTTCGCGACTCTCGGTATCGCGGCATTGTCGTCGGCGGTGTGGGCGCACCACATGTTCGCCACCGGCGCGGGGGACTGCTGTGAGTTTGGTTGACTCGCGGGTTTGGTCTTTCAGGCCGCGAGTGCGGGCCGGTTTATTGTCTCAAACTCGATCGGGGTGAGGCGGCCGAGTCGGCGTTGCCGACGGGTGCGGTGGTAGGTCTTCTCGATCCAGACCACGATCGCCATCCGGAGCTCGTCGCGGGTCGCCCACCGCTCCCGGTCGAGAACATTCTTCTGCAGCAACGCGAAGAACGACTCCATAGCAGCGTTGTCACCACACGCCCCGACTCTGCCCATCGAACCTCGTAATCCATTGCTCGACAATGCGTTCACGAACTTCCGAGAGCGAAATTGACTGCCCCTGTCGGAGTGGACGATCGTCGCGGTAGGCGCTCGGAGAGTGACGGCATGGTTCAGTGCCGACACCGCCAACGACGCCTTCATCCGCGAATCGATCGAATACCCGACGATCCGGTTGGAGAACACGTCCTTGACAGCGCATAAATACAGTTTTCCTTCACCGGTGCAGTGCTCGGTGATGTCTGTCAACCACACCGCGTCCGGAACGGCGGCAGTGAAGTGGCGTCCGACGAGGTCGTCGTGGACCGGCGGGCCGGCCTTGCGGTTCAGGCCGCGTTTCTTGGCGAACACACTCCGGATCCGCTGGGCTGAACACAACCGGTGGACCCTGTTCTCGCCCGCACGGATACCGCGGGCAGGCAGCTCGTCGGCGATGAATCGGTAGCCGAAAGCCGGGTCGTCGGCATGGATGTCGAGAGCGGCGTTGATCAGATGGGCGTCGTCCCAATCGCGTTGCGAGACAGGGCATCGTTTCCATTTATAGAACGCTTGGGTGGAGAAGCCGAGTACCCGGCAGGTCACCGCGACGGGGATACCGTCAGCGGCCAGGTCGAGGACCAGCGGGTAACTCATTTTGGGTTGACGTCACGCGAGAAATAGGCGACCGCGCGGCGCATGACCTCGGCTTCTTGTTCCAACTGACGGATCCGTTTACGCGCTTCGCGCAGCTCGGCCGACTCGTCACGGGTGGCGCCGGGCCGGTGGCCGTCGTCGATATCGGCTTGCTTGAGCCAGTTCTTCACACAGCTCTGCGATATTCCGAAGTCCTTCGCGATCTGGGTCAACGAGATCTCGCCCTTACGGGCGACCGCGACGATGTCACGGCGGAACTCTTCGGGATATGGCTTCGGCATGAGGGACATCCTTCCAGCGAGGAGCGATCCTCACAGGTCAGGAGTCAACCAAACCGGGGGCAGCCCCCGCCGTCACCGCCGCGGCATCTTCCGCGCGCGGAACTGGTTCCCGGAACCCACGGGTGGGCGCACTGCAACAGAGGGCACAACGTCAGAATTTGTTGATACAAACATCGTCCGATCGGCACCGATGCCAGCGTTCACCGATAGAACCAGTTCACCCGTCTGGCCAGGTCAAATGGTGCACCGGCACCAGTAATTGGTATTCTTCGATCGTGAATGAGAGCTCGTCTGAGCTAGAGGCGTTGAGGGCCGCCCTCGCAGCAGGTGAGGGCAGTGGCCCGTCTGCCGAATTCGATTTCGAACGCCGCATCGAAGAGTTGACCGCACAGGCAGCCGATGCCGGTCTGATCGACGATTTCCTGGCTGGACGGTTGGTCCGCAGTGGCGAACCGGCCGATGTGTCCGAGCTGCCCGTTCCCGGCGGGCCGTCGCGATAGGCGCTGCTTCAGACTTGGGCCAGGCAGGCGGGCCAGGGCCCCTTCGAAGATGGCGAACCTATCGGTCGACTGTAGGGGTGGATGCCCGATCAGGTCGGCGACGACGTTTGCCTTGAGACCAGTGACCAGTGGGCCTGTCGGCGTTACATGACCGATATGACCGGCGAATTCAGCGACCAAGTTGCCGCTGTAGCGGCAACTGGCGCTGAAACGGAGTCCATGACTCCGGAGCAGCTGATGGCCGCAGCTTATCGTTCGGAGTTCACCGACGTGCCGCTCGACATCGCCCTGGCTCCTGATACCGATGCCGACCGCAAACCAGAGATGCGGCCGCGACGAGTGGCGATGCCCGGCGAACTGGACGTGAGATGCCAGATTCGGGCGAGTGATCTGCAGTTGAGCCGGTCGGCCTAAATTCGCCAGTTGATCGAGCAGGACCTGCGAACCGCCTATGAAGGGCAGCAGAACAAGCTGCCGTGACCTCGATACATATTGCTCTCGACCCAATCGCTGGAGGCACGCCACGCTAACCGAACACGACGGCAGGCGATAGCCCTGGCAACTCACGGCTTCGTCGGTGAAGACCTGCGAATAGCGATAGTTCGGACAATGGAGGCCAACTACCAATAGTCCGAGTTCTGGTGTCCGGTATTGTCGGCCGCCGTCGAGTTCGCCTCCCCTTCGGTGGCAGGCCGTTCGGGAAAAGGACATGTTCCGTGGCCAACAGAAGAACCATATTTCCCGAACGTGACACTCCCGCAAGGCGGGTGTTTTTAACGAGCTGGTGGCGCATTTCGGTGGCTGGATGCCAGCTCAGCCAAGAGCGCGAAGTAACTGGTTGCCGGCGTCCCGCCCCGCTTAAGGCTCGCGCATGGTGGATGAGGCCATACCTCGAGAATACGTAGCGATGTAGGGGCGCCTGCTGTTCGCCGACCACAACGGGCAGAGGGCTGCGCAGCGCGTAAGCCCGATCATGAAGTGACTGAAAGTGGCGGGTCAGAAGCCGACGGTGGTCAGCCTGGGTGCCCGTTACGGGCGCTTTCTCGACGAACAACCCCAGGGCGACAGCAGGCTGCATTTCAGCGTGACGGGCTGTCGGTGATCGGGGGACAGCCGGTGACGCGGTCTATATTTCACCGGAGATTGTCGAGGAGGTGCTGATCGCCGCGGCGGGCGGCGCCCCCTGTGTTGGGGACTCGATGCTCGCGCTGCGGGTAGGGCTCTACGGTAACGGGACGCTCCAGCACAGCGTGGTTCCTCGGTCGGGTCGTGCGGTGATGGTGAACTTGCCACCGCCCTGCTCTGCTCGGGCTGCCATGTTGGCCAGGCCGCTGTGGCGTTCCGGGCTTTCGGGGATGCCGATGCCGTCGTCGGTGACCTCCACGGTGACATCGTCGCCGATATCGAGTTCGACCGCGACACTGGTGGCGTTCGCATGGTGGACGACGTTGCTGACTGCTTCGCGAATGACGGCTTCGACGTCGTCGGTCAGTGGATCCATCAATACGGTGGCAGGGCCACTGACTCTTACGGTGGTGCGCAATCCGGTGTCTGCGGTCAGTTCCGCGATCACCGAGTGCAGGTGTTGGCGGAAGTCGACCGAGCCGGCGTCGGGGCCATTGTGCAGGTCGAAGATGGAGTGGCGGATGTCTTGGATGATCGCCTGGACGTCCTCGATCGTGTCCCCGAGTCGTGCTTTGACCTCCGGTGAGCGCGCACGCTGGACGGTGCTCTGTAGTGAGAGTCCCACGGCGAAGAGCCGTTGGATGACGTGGTCGTGTAGGTCGCGGGCGATGCGGTCGCGGTCGGCGACGATATCGAGTTCACGCATTCGGCGTTGGCTGTTGGCCAGTTGCAGGGCCAGTGCTGCTTGGTCGGCGATTGCGGTCATCATCGCTTGTTGTTCGGGGTCCAGCGGTTCGGTATCGGCTGGTTGGATGACGCCGAGGATTCCGATGATGGTGCGTTCGACCCGCAGGGGCAGAATCAGAGTGGCGCCGACGTCTGCTTCGAGTTCCGGCAGGTCGTCGTGGCGGCTGTAATCGAGGGTGACTGTTTCGCCGCGCAAGAATGCTTCGGTGGGGGAGCTGGGCATGGGTAGCCGTTGCCGGGCCAGCCGGCCGGCCTCGGCACCGGCCGTGGCGACTACGACCAGTTCCGGAACTTCTTCCACCGGTAGGTCGGTGTCTTCGGGTAGGGCGACGAAGGTGCACGCCGAGCCGGTGAGGGTCAATGCGCGTTCGGCGACGAGGTCGAGCACTTCGTGGGGTTCGCCACCAGTGAGTAGCTCGGTGGCGACGTCTTTGGTGGCTGCGAGCCACTGCTGGCGTACGCGGGATTGTTCGTAGAGGCGGGCGTTTTCGATGGCGATTCCGGCGGCGGCGGCCAACGCCTGGACAACGACCTCGTCGTCTTCGGTGAATTCCTGGCCGTCGGCTTTCTCGGTGAGGTAGAGGTTTCCGAAGACTTCGTCGCGGACCTTCACCGGGACGCCGAGGAAGGTGCGCATCGGCGGGTGGTGAGGTGGGAAGCCGACCGAGGACGGGTGCGCGGACAGGTCGGCGAGCCGGATGGGGGTGGGATGTTCGAACAGCAGGCCGAGGACTCCGCGGCCTTCGGGGAGATTGCCGATCAGGATGCGGGTGTGGTCGTCGATACCTTCGTTGATGAAGGCGGCGAGCTGTTTGGTGGTGCCGGTGTCACGGACACCGAGTGCCCCGTACTGGGCGTCGACGAGCTCGATGGCGGTGTGGACGATCGAGTGCAGCGTGTTGTCCAGATCCAAGCCCGCGGTGATGACCAGCATGGCTTCCATGAGCCGGTCCATGCGGTCGCGGACGTCGACGATCTGGGTGATGCGGTCGCGGAGCTCGTTGAGCAGCTCGCGGAGCTTCAGCTGCGATAACGCTTCCATCACCGGAGCTCGGCCCCGGGCGTCGCCTGGTTCCGCGCCCTGTGCGCCCATAACCCTATTGTTGCACCGGGCAGCCGACGAAGGTCAACTGTGACTCGTCAACGCTTCAATACCGTTTCTGCTGCTGACCGAGCTGGGAGGCCATGACCGCAGCTTGCGTGCGGCGTTCTACTCCCAGCTTGGTCAGCAGCCGTGACACGTAGTTCTTGACCGTTTTCTCGGCGAGATACATCTGTTCGGCGATCTGCCGGTTGGTCAACCCTTCGCCGAGCAACGCCAGCAGGGTGCGTTCTTGTTCGGTCAGGTCGGCCAAGGGGCCGGTCTTCTTCTCGGCGTCGCTGCGCAGCTTGGCCATCAGTGCGGCGGCGGCCCGGTTGTCGAGCAGTGAGCGTCCCGCGCCGACATCGCGGATGGCGTCGATCAGATTGAGACCGGTGACGTCCTTGATGACGTAGCCGCGGGCTCCGGCGAGGATGGCGTCGAGCATCGCCTGTTCGTCGGTGAACGAGGTCAGGATCAGGCAGCGCAGGCCGGGCACGATCGAGAGCAGTTCGCGGCACAGTTCGATGCCGTTGCCGTCGGGCAGCCGGATGTCGAGGACGGCGACATCGGGCTGCAGGGCCGGTATCCGTGCGAGGGCGTGCGACACGCTGTCTGCCTCCCCGATCACATCCATGTCGGATTCGAGGTTGAGCAGTCCTGCGATTCCGCGCCGGACGATTTCGTGGTCGTCGACCAGGAAAACCTTGATCATGACCTCACCTCCTACAGCGATGTCTTCAGACTACGACCGTGCGGGGCATATCGAGCGCACTGTCGCAGCCAGCGCAGCAGGTGTCGGTCCGGTGGTGCGTGACTCAGATGGCTCGCGTTCTCGGCTGCTCAGTCTTGCCGGGGCCTGACCACGAGGATCGGCAGTCGGCCCGACTGCAGAACTGCGGCGCTGGTGGAGCCGAAGACGAGGGTTCCGAGTTCACTGCGGCCGTGGCTGCCGACGACCAATAGTTGCGCGGCTGCTGATTGCTCGAGCAGCGAGCTCGTGGGCGGCCCGGTGTCGAGTACGGTTTGGACCCGGACGTCGGGGTAGCGTTCGCCGAAACCGGCGAGGGCTTGCGCCAGCACCGCCGTAGCAGCCTGCCGGCCGGGCGCGTGGGGAGGCAGAGTAGTGCCGTCGTCGGCGTGTACGGCCAGCAGGTCTACGTCGCGGCGCGCGGCTTCGTCGAATGCTGTGTGGACCGCGGGAGCGCTGTTACCGCTGTGGTCGATGCCGACCGTGACCGGGCGGGTCGACCCGGGTGCCGCGACCGTCGCGCCGGCGGGGACGACCGCCACCGGACAGTGTGCGCGGTGCAGTACCGCCGTGCTGACAGAGCCGGGGTTGCGGCACTGTATCCGGTGGTGGGTGCCGTGATGGCCGACCACGAGTATCCGGGCCTGTGCGGATCGCTCGATCAGAACCGGTATCACGGGGTCGAATGTCACCTCGAGATGGATAGTGGTGGATGGGCGGGCGTGTGGGGCGGTCCGGGCGATGCGGTAGGCCCGGTGGGCGATGGTGTGGCCCCGGTCGCGTAACCACTGTCTGCCGAGGTGGCTCGGTGGCAGCGCCGGGCTGCCGGGGATCGCCATCGAGGTGACGATATGGAGCCGGCAGTGGTGCAGGCCGGCTTCTGCCGCTGCCCAGGCGACTGCGCGGTGCGAGCACGGTGAGCCGTCGACGGCCGCCACGATCTGCGCCGGCGGATATCTCGGTGTGCTCGACGCCGGGTGCACCCTCATGTGCCCCTTCTTCATCGCCGTCCTTCCGTATCGGGGACGAGTAGGACATCGGAGCCGGAACGCAGCAGGACCGCGTGACCGGTGGTTCCCAGCAGCGAGTAGCCGAGCGGGGAATGCCGGCCGGCGCCCAGCACGATCAGATCGGCGCCCAGGCGTTCGGCAGTCGTGGTGATCTGTGGCGCCGGCTGACCCGAATCGATCAGCGTGTGGACAGGCGCGGGCGACAGATCCCGGGCCAACTGCTCGATATGCGGGTGGACGGCCCGGTTACCGGTTTCCCGTAGTTCCCGTACACCCTGCGTATCAGCACCGGGGGCGCGCGGCACGTGTTCGCCGGGGTCGGTTCCGGCGTGGAACAGGGTGTGCTCGGCGGCTGGGGTGAGTGTGGTTCCCGCTCGCGCGGCGTCGGCGGCGATGAGTGAGGAGTCCACCGCGAGTACGACGCTGCGGTATCCGTCCGCGGGTGCGTTCTTGACCACGAGCACCGGGATGCGGCTGCATCGCGCGAGTGTTTCGGCGGTGCCGCCCAGGCGCGCACCGACCGTGGCACCGCGGCCGTGCGCACCGATGACCAGGAGATCGGCCGTGCGGGCAGCGGCTTCTTCGACGATCGCCGAGTTGGTATCGCCGATGCGGATGACGGTGTCGGCGCGGGCGTTGCCGGCGAAACGATCGATATGGGCCCGCAGGCGTAGTTCGGCGGAATCGGTGGTATCCGCCCGCGTCCGGCCGCTCAGTACGTGTATCGCGGTCAGCCGGGCGTGGTGCTCGCGGGCCAGTGCGGCCGCGCGCGCGACCACTCGGCCGGCGGTGTCGGAGAAATCTGTGGCTACGAGTATGTGGGCCGGCGGGGCGCCACCGAGCGGTGGCCGGCGGCGGGCGTGGGCGCGGCGCCGGCGGCGGATACCCAGGCGCCGGATCACTGCCTTTTCCGCTTCCGCGATCAGGAACACCGAGACGCCTACCGCGAGTACCTTCGCCCATTCGATCGCGGTCAGCCCGGCGGATCCGAAGACGGTGTGCATGAACGGGGCGTAGGTGAACAGCAGCTGGAGAACGATGCACGCGCTGATGGCACCCAGGACGTACCGGCTGCCCAGAATCCCTTCGCGGTTGAGCACCGATTCGCTGATGTGGCGGCTGTTGATCAGGTAGAACATCTCGGTCACCACGATGGCGTTCACCGCGATGGTGCGGGCGGTCTCGAGGGTGGTGCCTGCTTCGAGTTCCCAGAGGAACAGGCCGAGCGCACCGGTCATCATCAGGGCGGAGACCAGGGCCACCCGCCAGACGAAGAATCCGGACAGCAGTGATTCCGTGGGTGGCCGGGGCGGTCGCCGCATGACGTCGGGTTCGGTGGGCTCGAATGCCAAAGCCAATCCCAGTGTGCTGACGGTGGCGAGGTTGATCCACAGCACCTGCGCGGGGGTGAGCGGCAGGGTCAGCGAGAACAGGATCGCCGCGATCACGACGAGTGCTTCGCCGCCGTTGGTGGGCAGCATGAACAGGATGAACTTGCGCAGGTTGTCATAGACTCCGCGTCCTTCGCGGACGGCCGCGGCGATCGTGGCGAAGTTGTCGTCGACCAGGATCATGTCGGCGGCTTCCTTGGCGGCCTCGGTACCGCCGCGTCCCATGGCCACGCCCACATCGGCCCGGGCGAGGGCCGGTGAATCGTTCACGCCGTCGCCGGTCATCGCGACGACTTCGCCGTTGTCCTGCAGCGCCTGAACCAGGTCGAGTTTGTGTTCGGGTGAGGTCCGGGCGAAGATTTCGGCTTCCGCGGCGGCGCTGCGCAGCCCGGCGTCGTCGTAGGAGGCGATCTCGTTACCGCTCAACGGTTCCCGGCCGCGACCAAGGCCCATCTGCGCGCCGATTTCGGCGGCGGTGGCGATATGGTCGCCGGTGACCATTTTGACCGTGATACCGGCGCGGTGGCAGTCACGTACCGCCTGGACCGCTTCGGCCCGCGGTGGATCGATGATTCCGACGAGTGCGATCAGCACGAACCCGTCTTCGGTTTCGGCGAGATCGAGTGTTTCACGGGCCTGTGGGCGGTCCCGGTAGGCGATCGCCAGCACCCGCAACCCCTGTGCGGCGGTTTCGGCTATCCGCTCCTGCCAGCAGGCCCGGTCCATCGTGCTCGTGCCACCGGGTTCGAGTTGACCGGTGCACGCGGCCAGTACACGCTCGGGGGCACCCTTGAGATAGATGCGCTGCGCCCCGGCCGTGTCGGCCTCGTGCAAGGTGGCCATGAAACGCCGTTCGGACTCGAACGGGATCACATCCAGGCGCGGCCATGCTTGTTCGGCGTCGTCGCGGTCGAGCCCGGTCTTGGCGCCGAACACCAGCAGTGCGGCCTCGGTCGGGTCGCCCTCGATCTCCCAGGTGCCCTCGGACTCCCGCAGCAGCGCATCGTTGCACAGCACTCCGGCCCGCGCCGCCAGCCGTAACACCGGATCGCCGGCCGGGTCGACGAGACGGCCGTCGGTATCGGTGAGGTCCCCGACCGGTGCGTATCCGACCCCGCCGACGTCGACGGTGTGCCCGGCGGTGACCACTTTCTGCACGGTCATCTCGTTCCGCGTCAATGTGCCGGTCTTATCCGAGCAGATCACGGTGACCGAACCCAGGCTCTCCACCGCAGGCAACCGGCGGATCACGGCATTACGCCGCGCCATCCGCTGCACTCCCAGCGACAAGGTCACCGTCATGATCGCCGGCAGCCCCTCCGGGATGGCCGAAGCGGCGAGCGCGACCACCAGGGTGAACATTTCCGACGGCGGCTCGCCGCGCCAGGCCACGCCGAGAACGAACGCCGCGCCGGCCACGGCGAGGATCACCGCGGCCAGCCAGCGGCCGAACCTGCCGATCTGGCGCAGCAGCGGTGTGGTGGTCCTGCGGATCCCCACCAGCAGCTCGTTGATCCGCCCCAGTTCGGTACCGATGCCGGTCGCGGTCACCACGCCGTCGCCCTGCCCGAACACCACCACCGTGCCCGCGAACGCCGCGCAACGCCGGTCGGCCGGTTCGGCCGCATGATCCACCGCGGCAGCGGTCTTGTGGACCGGCACCGACTCCCCGGTCAAGGCGGCCTCATCGACGCGCAGATCACCGACGTCGATAAGCCGCAGATCCGCTGGGACCCGGTCACCGGACACCACCCGGACCACATCACCGGGCACCAGCTCCGCCGCGGCGATATCGACGATCACCCCGTCCCGGTGCACACGTGCCCGCGGGGCGAGTACCGCACGGATGGCATCGAGCGCGGTTTCGGCGCGGCCCTCCTGGACGAATCCCAGCACCGCATTGACCACGACCGCGCCGAACAGCACTGCGGTATCGATCCAGTGCGCCAGGAACGCCGTGATGACGGCCGCGCCCATCATCACGTAGAGCAGCATGTTGTGGAACTGCCGCAGGAATCGCCACCACCACCGGCTGCGCCTACCGGCGGGCAGCGTATTAGGCCCGTGTTCGGCCAGCCGCCGCGCAGCCTCGGCCGAGCTGAGCCCGGTCGGAGTCGAATCGAGCCGCGCCAGCGTGTCCGTGGCATCGAGCGCATGCCACGCGGGCGTACTCTCGCGTGTCCGGGGCATATCCAGGTCGTCGCTCATCGCATCGCCTACCATCGCCTCCGCTGCCGCGCCCCGCCGGGCGAACATCGGCTTCGAGGAGCATCCGCGGGTCCGCGAAAGAAGACAGCTACTCGAAGGAAAGCAGGACAGATCGAGCAGACTCCGGCGCGGCCCGGCGCCCGTCACCGCGGGGCATCCTTCCCATGCGGTCACGCACGGGTGTGTCGCGTGGTACACAGCCAGTTTTTCACCCTCGACGCGACCACGAAATAAGCATTGACACCCATTTCCCGAGGCGAGCCGGATACCGCCGCGTGATTCCGTATCGCAGCGCAAGAGCGGTTCGCTGCCGGTGCAGTTGGGAATCGGAGCAGCTATCGGAGGTCACCGCGACCGGGGTCCTCGTGCCCTACGCGGGCCGGGGATGCTGCGCGAAGCTGGTGCGCAGCAGGAAAAGAATCCATCCGGAGGACGCGCCATGGAGCAGGGACTGCCCGACGACGGTACGGTCGCGACTGCGCTGGCGCAGGCCGAGCGGGCGCCGTCGATCCACAACACCCAGCCGTGGCGGTGGCGTGTCGGTGACCGGTCGGTCCACCTGTACTTGGATCCGAACCGGGCGCTCACCGCAACCGATCCCGATCGGCGTGATCTGGTGATCAGCTGCGGCGCCGCGCTGCATCATCTCTGTGTCGCTTTCGCGGCGCTGGAATGGTCGGCCGTGGTGCACCGGTTACCGAATCCGGACGATCCCGGACACCTGGCTGCGGTCGAGCTGGTGCCGCACCGCTCGACACCCCTGGACATCGCACTGTCCTCAGCGATTTCACGTCGGCGATCCGACCGTAGACGCTACAGTTCGTGGCCGATTCCCGCGGGCTACCTGGGGCTGGTGACCGAGCGGGCCGGGGCGCTGGGCGCGACGATCAAACTGGTGTCCGACGGTTCACGCGACCGGCTCACCGACGCGATCCGCAAAGCCGCGGCCTGGCATGCCGCCGACCCGAAGTATCTGTCGGAGCTGGCGATCTGGACCGGCCGGCACGGCGACACCGAGGGGGTGCCGGCCCGCAGCGCTCCACCGGCGAGGCCTGGCGACGAGCTGCCGGCGCGGGCCTTCGCCGCCGCGTCGCTCGAAGATCCCGCCTACGAGCCCGATTACGCCGAGTTGCTCGTCGTGGGTACCTCCGGTGACGATCGACTGTCCCGGCTGCGGGCCGGGGAAGCGTTGAGTTCTGTGCTGCTCACCGCTACCAATATCGGACTGGCGACCTGCCCGATGACCGAGCCCCTCGAGATCCCGAAACTGCGCCGTGACGTGCGCGTCGGTGTGCTCAACAACGTCGCCTACCCGCAGGTCGTCATCAGGATCGGCTGGTCACCGACCAGTGATGCGCCGCTTCCGGCAACCCCTCGCAGATCCGTGACCGAGACCGCAGAGTCGCTGCAGACTCCGATGCCGTAGTGCAGGCGGCGCGCTACCCAGTTCCTCGGTGGTTCGGTGCGCTGCGACTATTGCAGTGGTGGAGTTCGACGAGGTGTTACCCGTAGCCCGGCGATGCGTTTGCCGTCCATGTCGCTGACCGTGAACCGGTGCCCGTCGATGACGACGCCGTCGCCGAGGCCGGGGAGGCGTTGCAGGTGGTGCAGGACGCAGCCGGCGACGGTTTCGTAGGGTCCCTCGGGCAAGCTGATTCCCAAAATCTGCTCGGCGTCTTCGACGACCAGCAGCCCGTCGATGCGATAAGGCACCCGTGACGTAGCCGAATCCGGGTCGTCCTCGGGGAGCGGATCGAATTCGTCGCCGAGCTCGCCGACGATCTCCTCGACGATATCCTCCACGGTGGCGATACCGGCGG
The DNA here is from genome assembly GCF_977089955.1 of Nocardia sp. X0981. Lineage (NCBI taxonomy): Bacteria > Bacillati > Actinomycetota > Actinomycetes > Mycobacteriales > Nocardiaceae > Nocardia > Nocardia sp. X0981. The sequence continues at coordinate 4,097,630 of NZ_OZ372435.1, forward strand.
TGCCGCCGTACTCGTCGACCACGACCACCAGCTGTGTATTGTCGCGGCGCATCCGCGCCAGCGCGGACAACGCCGATTTCGACGAAGGTAGCGGCAACAGCGGCCGGCACAGCTGCGCGACAGTGGCATGGGCGGATCGGTCGGCGCGCAGCAGATCGCGTAGATGAACGAACCCGACCACATCGTCGAGCGAATCCGCGACCACCGGGAAGCGGCTGTGCCCAAGTTCGATCGCCTGCTCACACGCTTGCGCCACCGGGGTGTCGGCGGAGAGGAAATCCACTTCGGTGCGGGGTTTCATCACCTCGGCAAGATTCCGTTTTCCGGCATCGAAGACCTCGGCCATGATTTCGCGTTCGGCGTCGGGGATGCTGCGATGGCCGGTCAGTAACTCCCGCAACTCGTCGCGGGTCATCTCCTCGCCCTTGTGCCCGGGATCGCCGCCCAGGACGCGAACGAGCGCGTCGGTGGAGACCGACAGCAGCCAGATCACCGGCGATATCACCGTGGCGAACCGATCCAGCGGCGAGGCCGTCGCCAGCGACACCCCCGTGGCACGCTGCAGCGCTATCCGTTTGGGCACCAGCTCACCGAGGATCAACGACAGGTAGGAGATCACTAGCGTGGTAGCGACCAGGGCGACCGCGTTCGTGGTCTCCTCCGACCATCCCCACTGTTGTAGGGCGGGACTGAGATCCGGTGCGATCGTGGAGGCACCGTAGGCGGCGGAGAAGAAGCCGGCGACCGTGACCCCGATCTGTACCGCGGACAAGAACCGATTCGGGTTCCGCGCCAACGCTGCGGTCCGGGCACCGCGGCGGCCGCGCCGGGAAAGGGACTGCAGCTGACTCTCCCGCAGTGACACCAGCGCGATCTCGGCGCCGGCGAACACTCCACCGACCAGGACGAAAATCAGCACCAACACCACGTTGACAAGCGTGTCCACGGTTATCACCACCGCCGGCGGTCACACTGTGGGCCGGGTCTGTCGTGGTCGGTGTCCATATCCTTTCTCCGCACCGGCAATACTCGACGAGCTACCTCCGAGTGTAGTGGACCACCGGAGCGCCGGAACCGAAGCCGATCGTGTTCGCACCAGTCCCATGGTCCCGGCTCCCTCGCGCTCACCCGCTTCCGGTGACAGGCCACCGATCGCGTGGGTCGCCGGGGTGGGCGACGATCATCGGTACTTCGCGCCGGCCTCTTCGATTTCGTGCCGTCGACCCGATCGCAGACGCTACAGTTCGTGGTCGATCCGGGCCGGTTATCCGGGGATCGTGGCCGAGTGAACCGAGGCGCTCGGTGCAATGATCGAACCGGTGACCGACGCCGGCCCGCAGTGCCCCAGCGATACGGGCCGGCGTCTCCTACTGGTTCAATGCGGTCGAGTGGTGCTCGATGGTGTGCAGTGCCGCGGCCAATGCTTCGCGCGTCAGCCGAGCCATCGGTTCCAGCTCCATCGCGGACTCGCCGGCGCCGGTGAGTAGTTCGGGGTCGAGGGCTTCGACCACCGTGTGACCGCACTCGGCACGAACACCGACAGTGCAGGCCAACAACGGCCCGAGGTGGGAGTCGATGGCCAGTACGCGGTGGGCGAGTTGCGGATTGCAGACACCCAGGAGGCGGAACGGCTCGGTCTCGACGCCTGATTCCGCCGACAGTACCGCCTGTAGATCGATATCGGAGAGCACCGTGAAACCCGTGTCGGCCAAGGCTTGCCGCGTCAACGCTACTGTGTGGTCGAAGGTGTCGGTGACCCGGACCGCCAGCTCTTCGGCCACCACGGGAATGCGGATCTCAGTGACCAGGTCGCCCGGGTTGACCGCGGCCTCTGGACCCACCAGATACAGCTCGGTAGGTGGCCCGACCGGCCGGTACCCCGAGTTGCTGAGCCACCGCTGGAGTGCGTCGTAGGCCTGCCCGAGCCGGCTGTAGTCACCACGGTGCACGGTGCGCGCGGTGCGGGTCGGTTCGGTGCGGCGCAGGGTGCACTCGCCGGTGCGGCCCTCACCGGCACCGAAGGTGACCGCGATCCCGAAGTCGACTGCGGTCGGCTCGCCGGAGCCGAAATCGCCGAGGTAGGTCGTCGACGGCGGGCCCACGGTGACGAGGTTGGCGGCGGCAGCGACCTCGAACAATGCCTGCATCCCCGCGCCGATGTCGTCACCGGCGTGGTCGGGGCGCACGATGCGACGCAGTTCCAGGACGGTCTGCGGTTCCGTGCGGTCGACAGTGACATGATTCGACACCGAACTCACCCACCTATCGGGATTGCCGGGCGCGGCGATCGTTTTCCTCGGAGGCCATGTGTTGGGCCCACAGCTTCGCGCGGTCGAATTCTCCTGCGGCCAGCGGTCCGGTCATACCGACAACATAGAAGTCGATCGGACGACGCACGAGCACGAAACCTGCCCGCCGTAGTTGTCTGCCGATCCCCCGGGCTGCGGACCCGGGCAGCCAGCTCGGGCGCTGTAGTTTCGTCGCGAAGGCCGCGGCCCGGGAACCGGTGGCTGCCTGGTGTTCGTCCTCGAGCCACTCGCGGATGCCTGTTGTGCTCTCGTTCGGCCCGAACGGGCCCCCGATGCGGTCCGCGGCATCTTGCCGGGTTTGGCGGCGGCTCATTCCGAAGGCGTGGGTCGGCCCTCCGACGACCAGCAGATCGACCGGCGAGTGGCTGTCGGGCGTCGCATCCGCCACGTCCACCACGTCCACCTCGGCATGCTCTTGCAGCCCTCGGGCGATGGCGGTCGCTGCGGCCTCGGTGTTGCCGAATACCGATTCATACACGACGCGTGCACGCATCTGCGGATCTCCTGCCTACTTGTGAACAGCGGCGATACTGTCTCGCTTCTACCGAAGCTACCGGTGCAGACGGCCGGTTCGGCAGTGCCGAATGGTGAAGCTGTGTGGTGACCTTCGGCCACCACACAGAGGTCCCGGGGTGGGCCGGGTCCGAGGACCGGCTGCAAGTGGTGGGCACACAGGCGGTGCCGGGGAGAAGTTACGGATCCGGTGACTTTTGCCCGTCCCGGGCGCGTGAGCTGATCGTTCACTCTGGAGCCGTGCTGGCACGGCTGCTTCCTGGTCTCGCGCAGCTCCATGGCTACCGTAAGGCCTGGCTGCGGGCGGATATCGTCGCCGGTGTCACGGTCGCGGGGTATCTGGTGCCGCAGGTGATGGCCTATGCGACGGTGGCCGGGCTGCCACCGGTGGTGGGGTTGTGGGCGGCGATCGGACCGTTGGTGCTCTATCCGCTGCTGGCGACCTCCCGGCAGCTGTCGGTGGGGCCGGAATCCACCACCGCCGTACTTGCCGCGGTGACGCTGGCCCCGCTGGCAGCCGGACAGCCGGATCGCTACGCCGCCCTCGCGGCGGTGCTGGCCGTGCTGGTCGGGGGCGTGTGCCTGGCCGCGGCGCTGGCCAGGCTCGGGGTGCTGGCCGATATGTTGTCCAAACCTGTACTGGTCGGGTACTTGGCAGGTATCGCGGGCACCATGATCGTGAGCCAGCTCGGTGCGGTGACCGGTGTCCCGATATCCGGCAACGACGTCGCGGCGCAAATGCGGTCGCTGGCGGCGCACCTCGGCGATTGGCATTGGCCCACCGTGTTGCTCGCCGCTGCCGTGCTGGCCACGCTGGTCGTACTGGCATGGCGCACTCCGCGGGTTCCGGGGCCGTTGCTCGCAGTCTTGGCGGCGACCGCGGTGGTGGCGGTCTTCGATTTCACCCGGTACGGGATCGAGGTTGCCGGGACGATCCCCGCGGATTTTCCGGCACTGCAGATCCCGCGGGTTTCCTCCGGCGATATTGCCGCGTTGCTGTTGCCCGCTGTCGGTATCGCGGTGGTCGGGTTCTCCGACACCATCCTCACCGCCCGCGCTTTCGCGGGCCGGCACCGGCGGCACGTGGATGCCAATATCGAACTCGGTGCGCTGGGCGCCACGAATCTGAGTGCCGGAGTCCTGCAGGGGTTCCCGGTGAGCTGCAGCGGTAGCCGGACCTCGATCATCGACGCCATGGTGGCCGCACACAGGTCCATTCGCTGGTCACCGTGTCGGTGGTGCTGGCGGCCACCACCGTCGTTGCGGTGCTGGCGCTGGGCGTGCTCTACGGGGTATTCGTCGCGGTCGCGCTGTCGGTGCTGGACCTGCTGCGGCGCATCGCCCGCGCCCACGATGCGATCCTGGGCTTCGTCCCGAACATGGCGGGGATGCACAATATCGACGACTACCCGCAGGCGCGCCCGTTGCCCGGGCTGGTGATCTACCGCTACGACGCGTCGCTGTGTTTCGCCAACGCCGAGGAGTTCCGGCAACGAGCGGCGGCCGCGGTGGACTCGTGGGCGCAGCGCAGCGGCACCCCGGTGCGCTGGTTCGTTCTCAACGTCGAAGCCAACGTCGAAGTCGATCTGACGGCGATGGACGCTGTCGAGCAACTCCATGACGAACTCAACCGCCGGGGCATCGTGTTCGCGCTGGCACGGGTGAAACAAGACCTCCGCGACGATCTGGACGCGTGTGGACTGACCGAACGGATCGGTCCCGGGCATCTCTATCCCACCTTGCCCACCGCGGCGCCGCGTTCGAGGCCGACGGTCAGGGGCCACTCGGCCCGCCGGGGAGATGACTTTCTTCTCTGACCCCGCCCGGCTTCGGGCGCGAAGCTCTACCCAGAGCAAGGTGTCGGAAGAGGTGTTGGTGATGACCGAGCCCGGGCCGAACGCCCACATCCGGTGGGCTGTGTTCACCCGTAGTTGGGCACTGCGGCCGACCAACCCCAACGCGCTGATGCGGCCGTGCGATCGCCTCGAAACCACCATCCGGATCCTCGCGGTGCTGGCGGTGGCGGTGCTGATCCCGATCTCGGCAGCGATAGGAACCGGCGTCTACACCAGTGTCGCCGCACAGGTCGAACTCGAACAACGTAGCAGATCCCCCGTCGACGCCGTCATCGTCGGCGAACCGGGTCGAAGCGGTCTGCATGCCGCCGAAGCGACGGTGAGCTGGGAGCACAGCGGTCACCGCGGTGAGGCCGACGTCGCGGTGCCTCCCACGGCAGTGCCCGGCGACCGGGTCACGCTGTGGGTCGACAGCGAAGGCCGGCGCACCGGGCCACCACGCCACTCCAGTGCCGCGGCAACGACCGGGACCATGGTGGCGATGGCCGTTGTCGTCATGGCCGGCTTCGCCGCGTGGGGCGCTGCCGGTTCCGCGTCGTGGCTGTTGTCGCGGCGCCGTAACAGGCAGTGGGATCGGGAATGGCAGGCCCTCACCGGCACCACCGAAAACCTGCCCTGACACAGCCACGGGCGGACCCTGCTCCGAGGTCCTGACCATTTCGCCGCCCTGACGATTCCGCCACGGCCGGCCGTAGAAAGGAACCAACGCATGGTACGTCATGGTGCTCCGCACAGCGCGAAAGATTCTGCCGTCCCGACGATTCTGGCAGCGGTCGACGGGTCGGCCAGCGGCTACCACGCCGTCGCGTGGGCGGGAGCGGAAGCGGCACTGCGGGGGTGTGCCCTGCACATCCTTACGTCGATGTCGGTCGCCGGGGGATTCGATCTCGATATAGTGCCGTCGCTGCCCGAGCAGCATGGCCGTCGCGAGGGGGATCAGATCGCGGGTGAAGCCGCCCGGATAGCGCGCACGACCTCGGGTGGCGCTACGGCGATCACGACGGAAGTGACGTTCGAACTCATCGCGTCGGCGTTGATCACACGGTCGCGGCAGATGCAGTTGCTGGTCGTCGGCAGCCGTGGAATGGGTGCATTCCAGCGGGGCATGCTCGGTTCGGTGAGCACCGCGGTCACGCACCACGCACACTGCCCGGTCGCGGTCATCCACACCACCTCCGCGCTCGACGCCGTCTCGGTCGGCAAACCGGTCGTGGTCGGCGTTGACGGCACCGCCAACAGCGACGCAGCGATAGCGCTGGCCTTCGACGAAGCCGCTCGCCGCAAAGTCGACCTATTGGCGGTGCACACCTGGAGTGATATCAGCGGCCTCGATCTCCCGGCCACGGACTGGGACCAGCCTGCCCGGGCGGTGCTGGCCGAAAGTCTGGCCGGCCATCAGGAGCAATATCCCGATGTCGAAGTCAGACGTGTGGTCACTCTCGACAGACCCGTGCGTGCCCTGCTGGACCAGTCCGAGTACGGCCAGCTGCTGGTCGTGGGCAGCCGCGGCCGGGGCGGGTTCAGCAGCATGATGCTCGGATCGACCAGTACTGCTCTGTTGCATGCCGTGGACATTCCGATGATCATCGACCGGGCCCCGCGCCCGGATTGATCCGCCGGAGCATCGAATGCCTGTGCATGCACGCTGCGCTCGGGCCGGGCGGCAGCTCCGCGCCACACAAGCGGCACAACCGCAACGGCGGCGAGCGCGGCACCCGCGCCACCCGTTTCCTCCGGTCCGCTGGTGACCGCGCAGTCGATGAGGTGGTGGTGGCGCTGGTTCCGCTACGTCACCGCTGGTGAGCTGCTTGGGTTTCTGGTACCCGCGGTGGTTGGTGCCTCGATCCGTGATGCCCGCCCGTTCCTCGCCGCCCTCTTGCTGGTGGTCGCCGGAATCGGTGAGGGAGCGATCCTCGGATCGATCCAGGCATGGGTGCTCCGGGAGGCTGTTTCCGGCATGCCGGCCCGGCAGTGGGTTGTGGCCACCATGGCCGGTGCCGGTTTGGCGTGGTCGGTCGGCGCGGTACTCGTGGCCTCCGAGGGGTTACAGGGGTGGCCGGTACCGGCGGTCGTGCTCACGGTAGCAGTGGGAGCGCCGGTGATGCTGGGCTCCCTCGGCGTCGCGCAGTGGTGGGTGTTGCGCTCATTGATCGCCGGCACCGGCTCGTGGGTGTGGGTTACCGCGGCGGCGTGGATGCTCGGCCTCACAGCGTTCGCGCTCGTCAGCACACCGCTGTGGCAGCCCGGGCAGTCCACTGCGGCTGTCGTGTCGATCGCGGTGCTGGCAGGGCTGGTCATGTCGTCGGTGATGGCCGGGATCACCGGGGCGTGGCTGGTTCATCTGCTCAACGGTCGACACTGCACCGCTGGGGGTGGAGGCCGAAGGTCCGTCGAGCGCGGGGCTTGATGCCCTGTGGGCGTGGTAGCTGACCGTGTTTCGATTTCCGCTGTGGTGGTAGGCACTCGGGTAGGAGGCAGCGTGGAAGAGGTGGACAAGCGCGTGCCGCGTCGCGATCGCCCGGATGCCGGGCGGCTCACGGTCGAGTTGTCGCGCGAGGAGGCGATGGCACTTCTGGCCAGTGCACCGTTCGGCCGGATCGTGTTCACCAGCAGTGCTTTACCGGCGGTGCGTCCAGTGAACCATCTCGTTGTCCCAGGTGGTTCGGTGCTCGTGCGCACCAGCTTGCTGCCGGGTCTTTCCGTCCTGCGGCCCACCGGTTCGGTGATCGTTGCCTACCAAGCTGACGCGATCGATCCGCAGCAGTGGCTGGGATGGTCGGTGGCGGTCACCGGCCCCGCGCGTGCGGTGACCGCACCGGATGCGCTGGCCGACTATGAACACAGTCTCGATACGTTCTTCGACAGCGGAAACAGTCCAGTCATCGTTATCGAACCCACGCTGGTGGCCGGAATCAGGCTGGTAGAGCGGCCGCAGGTCAGCGCCGGGTAGCTGCGCGCGCTGCCTCGCGTGAATCGGGCAGCCGATCCGGCTGTGCATGGTGGACTCGTTCTTTGATGCCGAGCAGCATCTTGCGCTCCATGACCCAGCTACCGGGTTCGACCACGCAGGCGAACCACAGGCGCTGCAGTGCAGCCCGCCGCGAGACAACGATGCGGTTGCGGCTCACCAGGCGGGAGCCATCGCCGGTGGGGTAGAGGCATAACGCCCATACCCAGGTGCGGTCATCGTCGGCGAAGACCAGCGCGTGTGGCCGGGACAGGATTTGCACACCCATGCTCGGCCCGGAGGAGCCCAGCGAGAGGGTGTCGCCGACGGCCAGGTTCTGCCACTCGGGCCGTATCTCGTCGGCGCTGTGCATATCCAGGCCCGCCAGGTTCTCGATCCAGTCGTAGGTGTAGGCGCCGCCGCGGCCGGGCCCGATCTGCACCAGCCACGGCCAGACCGCGTCGGGCGGGGCATGGATGGTCACCGCCCGGGTGGCAGTGAGGTCGGGTTCAGGTTGCAGCTCATCACCGGGCATGTTCCGGGAGATCTCCTCGGGGGTCGCGCCCCAGGTCAGCAAGCGTGGCCGCAGCCACACGCGGTATCCGACGGCCAAGCCCCCGAGCGCAATCGCACAGGCCGTGCCGGCCTTCTCCCGCAGTACTCCCACGTCCAGCGCCTCTCTTTCAGGGGCATGGCGAACAAGGCGACGCCGCGTCCGAACTCCTGTCCCGGTGCGCGGCGTCCAGCAGCTGCTCGCCTGCGCCGTGACCGCCGGGGTGTCAGTCGCGGGAACGTGCGACGATCACCGGTACTTCGCTGCGGTGTACCACGGCCCGGCTGACCGACCCCAGCGTCATTCCAGCGAATCCTCCCCGACCGCGCCGGCCGACCACCACCAGCTGCGCCTTGTCGGCCTCCTGCAGCAGACGCCGGGCCGGTCGGTCTTCGACCACCACGCGGACCACGTCGACGTCGGGGTATCGCTCGGTACAGCCGGCGAGGCTCTCGGACTGGATCGCACGGGCCTGCTCAGCCATCTCGTCGCGAGAGATGTAGCGGAAGAACTCCGACCACACCGTCACGGCAACCACACCGACACCGCGACGCGAGGCCTCGTCGAAAGCGATATCGATGGCCAGGGCTCCCTCCTCGGACCCGTCCACGCCCACGACAACAGGCCGCCCGGCTCGTTCGGCCACGTCGGCGCCGTCGGCTTCGGGAATCACCGCGACCGGGCAATGGGCATGACGAACCAGAGCGCTGCTCACCGAACCGAGCAAGGTACGGCCCACCGCGCCGTAGCCGTGAGTACCCACCACCATCATCAACGCACCTTTGGAACGGTCGATCAGCACCGGGACCGGCGGCGGATCGGCGACCACGGTCTCGACCTCGAGCTCGTCGGGACGGGTCACCGTCTCCCGGGCATTCTTCTCGGCGGTGCGCAGCAAGGCTTCGCCGTCGACACGCATGGCCTGATTATCAACGATGACGCTGATCCCCGGGCCGTAGTCGATCGGGGCGCCGACTGCATAGACCAGTCGCAGCGGCGCGCGGCGCGACTCGGCGGCCTGGGCGGCCCAGAGCAGTGCCGCCATCGACGGCGATGATCCGTCGATTCCGACGACGATGGCAGGCTGGGAATGTGCGGTCATGGTAGGCCTTCCGCTCGGTGTCGGCTGAAAAGGGAGCCGACGGTGGTCCTGACGCTCGGCCGCGTCGCCCCGGGCACGGGGTTCGGGTCGATTACCCTCACCGTAGGGGTGGTGGTGGCGCTCTTCTGCTGCCGTTTGTCACGAATCCGTGGGTCGAAAGTTGCTCGGGCGCCGAAGAACAGGCGCGGGGGCCGATCGACAGTCCATCGTGGAAGAACAAAGGGACCGACGGAGACCGCTGAACGGTCCGGTTGTAGGTAAAGCCGCAGTACAGACGGGAAGGCGACGAAAGGATCGAACGTGTCGATGCGAGCATGGCGGCTGGACTCGCCGGCCGATATCCGGCAGCAGCCGCTGCGCATGAGCGTTGAACCGATGCCGGTACCGGCCGAAGGGCAATTGCTGGTCCGGGTCCTGGCCTGCGGGGTGTGCCGGACCGATCTGCACCTGGTGGAGGGGGATCTGCCCGTCCACCGCCGGCATGTGGTCCCCGGCCACGAGGTCGTCGCAGAAGTCGTTTCCGCGGATACCAGCCCCGCGCACGCCTTCGTGTCCGGACAGAAAATCGGGGTGCCGTGGCTGCGCTACACCTGCGGCGAGTGCCGCTACTGCCGGCGTGGCGCGGAGAACCTGTGCCCGCGCTCGCGATACACCGGCTGGGACGCCGACGGCGGCTACGCGGAGTTCACCACCGTTCCTGCGGAGTTCGCGCTGCCGCTGCCCGCGGGCTACGACAACGAACATCTCGCACCACTGCTGTGTGCGGGGGTGATCGGCTACCACGCGCTGCAGCGCGCGGAACTGCCCGACGGCGGGGTGCTGGGAATCTACGGGTTCGGCGGCAGCGCCCATATCACCGTCCAGATCGCGGTGGCCCGAGGCGCCCGCGTGCACGTGATGACCAGAGGCGCGGCTGCACGTGCCCTGGCGCTGTCGCTCGGCGCCGCGTCGGCCGTCGATGCCGCTCAGCCGCCGCCGGAGCCACTGGATTCGGCGATTCTGTTCGCCCCGGCCGGTGAACTGGTGTTACCGGCGCTGGAAGCGCTCGACGCCGGCGGGACGCTGGCCGTCGCCGGCATCCATCTCAGCGATATACCGCCATTGAACTATCAACGCCACTTGTTCCGGGAACGCCAGATACGCAGTGTCACCTCCAACACCCGCGCCTCGGCGCGGGAGTTTCTGGAAGTGGCCGGCCGGCAGCGGCTGCAGGTCACCACGCACCATTACCCACTCGACCACGCCGACTGGGCGTTGAGCGACCTCGCCGCCGGCGCCTACGACGGCGCGGCGGTCCTGATTCCCTGACCGGGATTACCGAAGACCTGCCACTGAGTACCTAGGTCCCTGCCGCGCGGGCCCCGGGGGTGGCGAGGATGGAACTCACCACCGAAAACGCGACGTCAGGAGGCAGCAATGACCACAGCAGGGGCCGTGATGCACGACGATGTGGCCCATATCGGGGTACGCGACACACTCGACACCGCGGCACAGCAGATGCGTCAACGCGGCGTCGGTGCCCTGCCGATCTGCGACGGCGAAGGCCACGCGGTCGGTATCGTCACCGACCGCGACATCGTCGTGAAATGCCTCGCGCAGGGCCACAATCCCGCCACCGCCACCGCCGGTGAATACGCCCAGGGCGACGAGCTGCACACCGTGGAATCCGACGCCGATATCAGCGACGCTGTGGCAGTGATGGAGCAGTACCAGGTGCGCCGGCTACCGGTCACCGAGCACGGCCGGTTGGTGGGCATCATCACCGAAGCCGACCTCGCCCGGAGCCTGCCCGAAAAAGCTGTCGGCGAATTCGTCGAAGCGATCTGTGAACAGAAACTACCCGCACAGACCGAGCCATCCACACCGTAGCAACTCAGCTCTCAGGGTTGTGACGACGGTGGCGGGACAAACCCCGGCGGCCACCGTGTTTTGTCGTCGTAGATGACGCCGGTGAGATTCGCATCGCCCAGGAACGCGTCGGTGAGGTCGGCCCCGTACAGGAGCGCGCCCGACAAGTCTGCCGCGCGCAGGTATGTGCCGGTGAGGTTTGCGTTGAGCAGGATCGCGCCGCGGAAGTCCGCACCGCCCAGGCCGCCGCGGCTGAGGTTCGAGCCAGCCAGTATCGCGCCGCTGAAGTCCGGGCTGGGCAGGAACAGGTCGTTGAGACAGGTCGCTCCGAGATCGATGTTTGAGGTGTCGGGTAGCGCGGTGTACTTCGTGATGACCTCCAGTGCAGCCTGAATATCGACTGGGGCCGGTACTTTGAGCGCGCAGGAGCCGTGCGGGGTTTCCGTGCGCACGAACGCTTCGAGCAGTCTGCGGAGAGCGGCGCGGTCGTCGGCGGAATCCTGAGCGAGGCGTTCGATGAGGTAGATGCCGCCGAGGCGGACACTTTCCTTGTCGGAATCGAGTTGTTCTGTCGCTGATTTGATCTGTTCGGATTGCGCGGTCCGCCGCGCCAACTCGAGTTGGTCGTTGGTGGCGTTGAGAGTGCTGTTGGAGTAATAGAGCGCTCCCACAGCGGCGAATGAGGCTATCAACGTGCCGAAGGCGGTCACTATCGTGGCGACCTTCGACCACGTCTTCCCCGAATCCTGCGACCCGACCGCTGTCGGTTGCGGCGACGGAGTCGATGCCATGTCCGAGGGCTCGACGTCGGGCGGTGCTGCAGCCTCTGCAGTGGGCGTCTGTCCGTCAGGAGTCGAGACCGCCGCCCCGTGTCCTCTGCCGTCCGAACTCGAAGGTGGTGCCTCTCCCGGGCCATCTGCCGATTGCTGCCTGCCACCCGCCGTCACAACACGCATTATCGGGCCAAACCCACACGGTCACAACCGATCACGTATCTTCTGCGAGCCTACAGTGAGTCGGCTGTAACAGTGTGAGCGGCCCGAACTCGACTGCCCTGGCGGACGACCTCAGCGCCGAGCCCACTTGCTTGCCGAGATATCCCACAGTGCCTCGAAGAACTCGAGCCGGTACCGGTGCCGGAGCCGCGATCCACGGCGTCGGATCGTGCCGAGATGAGGATCTCGCGGTTCGACCGACGTCAACGATCATCGAGGGCCGTCAGAGTTGGGCGATCGACGACCACTCGGTGACAGTGGTAGCGGACGAGCTGCAACGCTGTGATTCTGTGCCGGCGGTGGGCTCGTCGGTGAGAGCGTCCCATACCAGGTGAGCGGTCGACACCGCGGTATCCAGCGGTGTGCCTGTGTCGATGTCGACTGCTTCCGGCCACGGGTCCGCCGCGCCGGCCAGGGCGGCGGCAATGCGTGGTGTGGCCTCGGAGATGTCGTGTCGGCGGCGGCGGATGCGGTCGGCGGCCACGGGTGCCGGGCACACGCAGCGCAGCGTCGCGAAACGGGCACCGGTCCGGTGTGCGAGGGCATGAGCGCGGCTTCGTTCGGTGGCGTCGCCCCAGCTCGCATCGAGGATCACCGATCGACCCGAATCCAGCAGTGTCCGGGCGCGGTTCAACAGTTCGGTGTAGACACGCTGCTTGTTGCCGGGAGAGTAGGCCCCGTGGCCGTAGGTGCCGCTTTCCCCGACGATGTCGCCGCCGGCGCGCAATTCGGCACGTACCGTGTCGCTGGAGAGCACCTCGGCGCCGGTTCGTTGTGCCAGTCCGGCGGCGACGCTGGTTTTGCCGGTTCCGGGTAGTCCGCCGACGAGGACCAGTCGCACTGCCGATGCCCGCAGGTGCTCGACGGCGATCTGCAGGTGCCGGTGTGCGCGGTCACTGCCTTCTGCGTCGCCTTGGCCGGCGCGGATGGCGTCGACTTTCGCGCGCACCAGCGCACGGTAGGCGATGTAGTGATCGGCCAGCGAGGCCGGGGCGGTGTCTGCGGTGCGGCGCTGATAGGTGCGTATCAGGTCGATCGCGTGGTCGGGGTGGCCGAGGAACTGCAGGTCCATGGCGAGGAAGGCGATGTCGTCGAGGCAGTCCACGAACCGCAGATCGTCGTCGAAGTCCAGGCAGTCGAGAATGCGGAATCCGTCGGGGAGTTCGAAGATGTCTTCGGCGAGCAGGTCGCCGTGTCCGTCGATGATTCGTTGCCCGGCGATGCGGTCGTCGAACAGCTGCCGGCGGCCGGTCAGGTAGTGCCGGGCCAGTGTGTCGATGGTGTCGAGCAGTGCGGGGTCGATGATTTCGGGTGGCTGGTGGCGCATGCTTGTCAGCAGGTCGGTCCACCGGCCCTGGACCGCGTCGGCGGTGCCGGCGCGGTCGATCTCGGGTCCTCGCCGGGCGGTGGTGTGGAAGTCCACGAGCACCTCGATCAGGGGTGTGAGGTCGACGGGCTCGCCGGCCGGTTCGCTGAGCCGATGCGATAACCGGGTGTGTTCGGGGAGGCGGCGCATGACGATCACCGGCTCGTCCGCCGCTGCGTCGGGGTGGGTGAAATGGCCGAGTCCGAGGTAGATGTCGGGAGCGAGGCGCCGGTTCAGTTCGATCTCGCGGGTGCAGGCCCGTTCCCGCTGTTGCGGGGTGGCGAAGTCGAGGAAGTCGGTGGTGATCGGTTTTTTGGCCTTGTACACCCGGTCCCCGCAGAGGAGCACGATCCCGGTGTGTGTTTCCCGCAGTTCGACCGCTGGGTCCATCCTGGGTCCTGTCTGTTGGGTGTATCTCCGGGCCGGGCAGAGGACTGCCGCTCATCCGGCGGTCGCGCGGGCGTGCTCGAGCAGTAGCCGTCGTTCGGCGGTATCGATGGCGCGTCGTGCCGCGGAGATGGCGTCGGTGGTGACCGAGATCGAGGTGATGCCCATCCGGATCAGGTGTTCGGCGAAGTCGGGGTTTCTCGACGGTGCCTGCCCGCACAACGAGGAGGTGATCCCCGATTTGCGTGCGGTGGAGACGATGGTGGAGATCGCGTCGAGCACTGCGGGGTCGGATTCGTCGAACAACGGCGCGCACTCGGTGGAGTCGCGGTCGACTCCCAGGGTGAGTTGGGTGAGGTCGTTGCTGCCGATCGAGACCCCGTCGATGCCCAGGCCGGCGTATTCGGGCAGCCAGTAGGTGATCGACGGCACTTCGGCCATGACCCAGCGGTGCATTCCGCGCTGATGGCGCAGCGGGCCGGAATCGATGAGGTCCAGGCATGCTTCCAGTTCCCAGCGGGTGCGCACGAACGGGAGCATCAGGTGCAGGTTCGGGGTTCGTTGCCGGACCTCGGCCAAGGCGGTCATCTCGAGCTGGAACACTTCCGGTTCCTGGGTGTATCGGTAGCAGCCGCGATAGCCGATCATCGGGTTGTGTTCCAGCGGCTCGTAGCTGGCCCCGCCTTCGAGGTCGCGGAATTCGTTGCTGCGGAAATCGGTGGCGCGGTAGATCACCGGCCGCGGAGCGAACGCGGCGGTGATGTGGGTGAGTGCGTCGACCATGCGGTCGAGGAACACGCGTTGTTCACCGCGGGCGATCACTTCACGGGGGTGCCGGTTGTCGAGTGCGCGGGTCAACAGCATCTCGGCGCGCAGCAGCCCGACTCCGTCGGTGTCGGCGGCGGCGGCGCGTTGCGCGGCTTCGGGTAGTGCGAGGTTGACATACAGTTTGGTGGCCGTAGCGGGCGCGGCTGCGGCGGCACCACCGGTGCGGGGTTCGCTGGCAACCGCCGGGTGGGGCTGCGCGCCGGCGCGGACTTCACCTGTTGAGCCGTCGACGGTGACGGTGTCTCCGTCGGTGAGCGTGGTGGTCGCCGTGCGGGCGCCGACGATGCAGGGAACACCGAGCTCTCGGGCGACGATCGCGGCGTGGCAGGTCATTCCGCCGCTGTCGGTCACCACGGCGGCGGCGCGGCTGATGGTGGGCAGCCAGTCCGGGTTGGTCATGGGCGCGACCAGGATCTCGCCGTGCGCGAGCGCCGTCCCTTGTTCCGGCGCGGACAGTACGCGCACGGTCCCGTCGGCGGTGCCGGGTGCGGCGGCCAAACCGCGGACGAGCACTGTCGCCGGCGGGGGAGCGGCCGGGGCGGGGTGGGGTTCGGGCAGTGTGGTGACGGGCCGTGCTTGGACCAGCCACAATGCGTCCTCGTTGTAGACCCATTCGACGTCTTGTGGGTGGTCGCCGTGATGGTGGTGTACGGCCAGGGCCAGCTTGGCCACCTCGATGGCTTCGGGTTCGGTCAGCGCCGGCGCTGCTTTGTCTTCCTCGCTGAGTTCGATGCGGCGGTCTCCGCCGGGTCCGGCGACGATGGCGAAATCCTGGTGTCCGGGCCGGTGTTCGAGTAGGCGGGGGCCGTCGGTATCGAGGAGGTAGGTGTCGGGTTGGGTGGCGCCGGAGACCACGACCTCTCCTTGGCCGCGGGCTGCGTCGATGACGATGCGGTCCCGGCGTCCGGTGGCGGGGTCGGCGGTGAAGGCGACACCGGCGCGGCGTGCCTGCACCATCTTTTGCACGACCACAGCCATGGCCGGTGTGGCCTGCATATCGCGGCGGGCTCGATAGGTCAGCACCCGTGGGCTGAACAGCGAGGCCCAGCAGTCGAAGATTGCCTCGATGAGCTCGTTTTCGCCACGCACATTGGTGCGGGTGAGGTTCATGCCTGCGAACGAGGAGGTCGCACTGTCCTCGCCGACCGCTGAGGAACGCACCGCCACGTCGGCGCGGTCGCCGAGTAAACGGTAGGCGGCCGTGATCGCCGAGCGCGCTTCGGCGTCGAGAGTGCAGGCGTGCACGATGTCGCGCATGCGCTGGCACAGCACATCGACCCGGACAGGATCGGCCGCCGCGGCGGCGGAGAGCGCTTCGGCGTGCAGCGCTGCAAGTTTGGCGCCGTGGGCTCCTTGGGCAACGATCTGCTCGTAGCAGGAGCGCAGCACCACGAATCCCGGCGGGACCGGGAGGCCGGCGGCGACGAGTTCACCGAGGTTGGCGCCCTTGCCGCCGGCTTCGTCGGCGTCGGCCAGGCGCAGTTGATCGAACGCGGCGACGTAGGCGCCCATCATCGACTCCCTTGGTTGTCGGTGGCGGCGGCGGCGAATGTGCTGCTGAGCAGCTCTGCGGTGAGCAGCCGCCGTAAGGGGGCAGGTAGTTCGGCAAGGAGCCGGTCCAGTTGCCCGGTGGAGAACAGTCGGCTCAGTGCTTCGGTGACCGCGCGCAGCCATTGGTGTGCCGTGTTGATCGCTGGGGCCAGCGGATCATGGGGTAGCGGCATGGCCGGTCCTCTCGGGCTCGGCGGCAACCGTCGCCGGGGTCGGCGGGCGCCGCGGAGTCTGCCTGGGTACGGGTTCAGCGTGGCCGATATACCGGCCGCGGGGGCAGTGTCGTCGTGCCTGAGCCGCTGGGACCTTGGACCTTTCCGGTTGTGCTCTGGGGGTCGCCGCACCGGCTGTCTGTAGGCAGGATCGGCGGCGCCGGGAAGGGTGAAGCTGGTTGCGCTCAGTCGTCGGCGCGCACGACCTGTGGCCGGCGGGCATCGCGGTGGCCGGCCGATGCCGGAGCCTGTGTTGGGGTTGTGCGGCGGTGTGCGCGCACGGCTTTGTCGGCGGTGTCTGCGGCCAGCACGGCGGGGATGGCGGCGGCGGCCAGCAGCCAGCCCTGCCAGGTAGGGGCGGTGCCGCCGAGCAGCTGGGGCAGGGGAGGTACCCAGAGGAACACGGCGAGCAACACCACTTCGATGGCCACGGACCACAGCAGCAAGGGGTTGCCCCGCCAGCCGGTCGACCCCACCCACCGGGTTTCGCTGCGGCAGGCGAAGGCGTTGGTGAGCTGCCCGAGGACCACGGCGGTGAACAGGGTGCCCGAGGCCACGGCCACGAGCGTGGTGTCGGCCTCGAGGCCCCACCGCCAGCCGCCCGCAGACAACACGGTGAGGAAGGCGATCATCCCGATTCCGGCTTCCGTGGGGCCCAGCACCCCGAACGCGCGCCGCAGCAAGGACCGGTCGATCAGTTTCCCGACCCGGGACCGCCCGGACATGGTGCGCGGGTTCGGGGGCTCGGCGCCCAGCCCGAGGGCCGGGAGCATGTCGGTGCCGATATCGAGGGCCAGCACCTGCAAGACGGTGAATCCCAACGGGAACGAGCCGCCGGAGGCGGCCCACACCGCGAATGGTGCGAGTTCGGCGACGTTGTCGGTGAGGTGATAGGTCAAGAATCTGCGGATGTTGGCGAAGGTCGCGCGCCCGAGTTCGATGGCGGCGACGATGGTGCCGAAATGGTCGTCGAGCAGCACCAGGTCGGCGGCTTCGCGGGCGACATCGGTGCCGGAGGCGCCCATCGCGACCCCGATATCGGCGGTGCGCAGGGCGGGGCCGTCGTTGACGCCGTCGCCGGTCATCGCCACGATGTGGCCACGGCGTTGCAAAACGGCCGCGATCCGCAGTTTTTCCTCCGGTGCCACCCGCGCGACGACGACACCGTCGCGGTCGAGCAGCACGCCCAGTTCCTTGTCGTCGCGGGGCAGGTCCGCGCCGACCACGACGAAGCGGTCGGCCCCGAGCAGTCCGATCTCCTGGGCGAGGGCGGCGGCTGTGGCGGGGTGGTCACCGGTGATCATGGCGACCGAGATCCCGGCGCGCCGGCAGGAGGTCAGCGCCTCGGCGACCCCCGGCCGGGGTGGATCCTCCAGTGCGAGCAGGCCTAGCAGCGCCGGTTCCGCCGCCTCGGGGTCGGTGCGGGCGACCGCGATCACGCGCAGTCCTCGTTCGGCCATCCGCGAGAGCGCGGCCGTGGCGGCCGCGAGGTCGGTTCCGGGTCGGCGGGCGCACAGGTCGAGTACGGCTTCCGGGGCGCCGGTGATGTGGGTGCCGTCGATATCGGTGGCTGTGGCGCGACGCGTGTGGTTGTCGAACGGTTCGCGGTGCTGCGCCGGCGGTGGTGGTGCGGTGATCCCGGCGCGGGCCGCCAGCACATGGACGGCGACCTCGAGCGGGTCACCGAGAGGCAGCCACCGGCCGTGGGTGTGCTGAGCCCTCGCGTCCGGCGAGCAGCGTGCGGCCGAATCGGCGGCAGCGTGGGTCGCGGCCATCGCCGCGCCGGTGCCCTCGACACGCCCCTGCGGGTCGTAGCCGCTGCCCTCGACGGTGGTGGTCCCCGCTGGGGTCCACACCTCGACGACCTGCATCTGGTTCTGTGTCAGCGTCCCGGTCTTATCGGTACAGATGAAGGTTGTCGCACCCAGCGTCTCCACGGCTTCCAAGCGTTTGACCAGCGCATTGGACGACGCCATCCGTTGGGCAGCGCGCGCCAGGGACAGCGTTACCGTCGGCAGCAGTCCTTCCGGGACGAGCGCGACGGTCACCCCGATGGAAAACAGCAGACTCTGCGTGGCGTCTCCGCCCAGCAGCGTGAACACCAGGAAAGAGATCACGCCGACCGTGACCGCGATCATGGCCACCACCCGCACGACCCGATGTAACTGCCGGGCCAACGGGCTGGGCGGGCGTTTCGCGCTCTCGGTGGCGGCGGCCAGCCCCGCCAGCCGGGTCCGCGCGCCGGTCGCGCTGACCTCCGCGGTGCCGTGACCGGCCACCACATAGGTGCCGGCCATGATGGTTCGCCCGCGGCCCACCGATACCGGCGTGCTCTCACCGGACAGCATCGATTCGTCGATATGAAGGTTCTGCGCCCCGCAGACCAGCGCATCAGCGCACACCCGCGCCCCGGCCTCGAGCACCAGCAGATCGCCCACGACCAGGTCCCGAGATTCGACGGCGACGACGGCACCGTTTCGGCGCACTCGGGCCCGCACCGGCAACAGATCGCGCAGTCGTTCGGTCGCCCGGTCGGCACGGTATTCCTGGGCGAAGGCGAAGCCCGCGTTGAGACACACCACCACCGCGATGGCCACGGCCAGCACCGGCATCCCGGCCACCAGCGCCAGCGCTGCGGCCGCCCACAACATGAGAGCGAAGAAGTGGGTCAGCTGCGCAGCCAGCTCCCGCACCGGGCTCCGCCGTTGCGGGGCCGGCAGTTCGTTGGGCCCACCGGTGTGCAGCCGTGCGGCCGCCTCGGCTGTAGTCAAACCGGCCGGGATCTGTCCGGTCGGCTCACCGGCACCTGCGCCCCCACGGGGCAAGGCGTCCATGGGCGTGAGACTGCCCGCGTGCACCCTTGCCTGGGCAGAGTCGTCGGACCCTGCGCGCCGGGACCAACTACCCGCCCGGGCTTCGATCCTCGCGCTCTCGGACCCGGGGTCTGTTTCGCGAGGACTCGGTGGGACGAACGACACGGCCGAAGGTCACGAGTTGTGAGGACACGACCGGCTTCTGCCGGCCGGCGATATAGGCCGGTGGGCTCTGCCCGAGTCTGCCCGCCGACGGCCACTCTGAGAGAGAAACGATCGGCTCGGTCACCCGAGGAGAGGGATATGGTCGCCGCGAACCCCGATGTGCAGACAGTGCGCAAGGTTGTAGCCCGGGCGTGTCGCGCGCCGTCGCTGCACAACAGCCAACCGTGGCGGTGGACCTGGAACGGGGAATTTTTGCGGCTGTATGTCGATGATCGTCGGTTGCTGCCCTACACCGATGCGTTCAACCGGCAAGGGATCATCGCCTGCGGCGCCGCGCTCGACCATGCCCAGGTAGCAGGTGCGGCATTGGGGTGGGAAATGCAGGCGTCGGTGTTTCCCGACCCGCTGGACCGGACGCATGTGGCGTCGCTGTCGTTTCGTGGCCGCCATGCGCCCTTGGAGGCCGACGAGCTGCTCGGCGCCGCGATCGACACCCGCTACACCGATCGGCTGCCGTTCGCCCCGCCCTACGCGTGGATAGGCCTGGAGGTGGTGCTGCGGACACTGTGCCGCAACTTCGGCACCCACCTGCAGGTGCTGGACCGATCCCAGTACCGCGACCTGGACCGGATCTCGGATACAGCGGCCGCGTTACGCCGATCCGATCCGCGATATCAAGAAGAACTACATGGATGGGCCGGCGACACCTGGCGACCCTATGCCGGTATCCCTGTGTCTGCCCGGGCAACGGCCCAGGCCGCGGACAAGGTGGCGGCCGGCCGGATGTTCCCGCTCGGCGCTGCCGGTGCGGGCCCTGAACCCACGACCGAGGACCGCGCCACGATCGTGGTGCTCTCCAGCGACAACGACACCGTGGAATCGGTCCTTGCCTGTGGGCGGGCCTTGTCGCAGCTGCTGCTCGAATGCACGGTCGAGGCGATGGCGAGCTGCACGCTGACCCACGTCACCGAAACCCCGTCGGTGCGGGCAATGGTGAGCGACCTGCTGGGTCTGGACTATCCCCAAGTCCTGGTACGAATCGGGCAGGCCACCGCGCCCCCGCCGCCACCTACCCCGCGCCTGCCGCTGGAGTCGGTACTCGACACCGGCACCGAAAGCCCCGCCCCGGGGCAGGACCGGTCCTCGACCGCGGCGACCTGAGTCTCTGCCAGAGGTGACCGCTGTCCCTATACGCGAATGTCGTGGCGGCGTGGAATCGAACAGTGTCACCCGACAACCATCGACCAGGAGGAGTAATGAGCCTCATCCCTGCACACCGCCAACAGCATTCGTTACTGCCTGACTTCACCGACGTCTGGAACTCACTGGCTCCGGCCGCGGGCCTGGCATCGATGTTCGGCACCCACCTGTTACGCGTCGAGGACACCGTCGATGACGGCCATTACGTGGTCCGTGCCGAGATCCCGGGCGTGGACCCGGACAAGGACGTGGAGGTCTCCGTACGAGACGGCCAATTGACCATCAAGGCCGAACGCTCGGAAAAGCATGAGGAGAAAGGCCGGTCGGAATTCAGCTACGGCTCCTTCGTCCGCACCGTCACCCTGCCTCAGGGCGCAGACGAGGACGCGATCGAAGCCGGCTATGCGAAAGGCATCCTGACGGTGTCGGTGCCGGTCTCCGAACCGACCAGCGAAGCAAAGAAGGTCCAGGTGAAGCAGGGCGAGTAGGCGCGCCCGCCGCTCAGATGAACAGCCGGGAACCCGACACGAGCCAGCCCCGCGGTTCCCGGCATCCCCGGCGCGGGGCACCCAGGTGTTCAGGAGGCGATGGTGGCGCCCATTGTCACGGTGACGATGAATCCGACGATCGACCTGTCGACCTCCACCGGCCGTGTTACCGCGACGGAGAAGATGCGTTGTGCGCAGCCGCGAATGGATCCGGGCGGCGGCGGTATCAACGTCGCCCGAACGGTGCTCGCGCTCGGTGAGCAGGTGCTGGCGGTGCTGCCCGTCGGCGGCTCCACCGGAACAGTGTTGGAAGACCTGCTGGAAGGTGCCGCAGTACCGTGTCGAATCATTTCGATCGACGGGTCGACGCGGGAAAGCTTCTCGGTCACCGACAACGAATCCGGCCAGCAGTTCCGGTTCGTTCTGCCCGGCCCGACGTTGACCCCGCCCGAGTGGAGCCGCTGCCTGGACACCGCGATCGACGCCGCACGCTCTGCCCGGTACGTGGTGGCCAGCGGAAGCCTCCCGCCCGGTGTGCCCAGCAACTTCTATCAAGCGCTGGCCACCCGGGTGGCGCGGGCAGGCAGCCGGTTCATACTCGACACCTCCGGTGAGGCACTGCGACAGATGCGCCACGGCGCGTATCTGGTGAAGCCGAGCGCACGCGAACTCGCCCACTACGTCGGACACCCTCTCCCCGACAGGGACAGCCGGATCACCGCGGCACGGGAACTGATCACCGGTGGTGTCAGCGAGCTCGTGGTGGTATCGCTCGGTCCCGACGGCGCACTCGTGGTCGGCCGGGACCGGTGGGACACGGTACCGGCGACACCGGTCGCGGTCGCCAACGCCACCGGCGCCGGCGATGCGATGGTTGCGGGCCTGACCGTGGGGTTCGCCCGCGGGCTCGACACCATGGACGCGATGGAACTGGGGATCGCCGCAGCATCGGCCTCGCTGGTGACCCACGGCACCAACCCCGGCCACCCCGACGTCATCGCCAACCTCCTCGATGCGCGCACCGCGACACCGGCACCGCTGTCGCGCAGCGCGGATTGACCACCGGCCGCCGTGCACGACAGCGACATCGACCGCCGCGGCATCCAAGGACAACCCATTTCGTAAAAGGAGTCTCAATGCGTTCCTCGGTCTTGTCGATATCCGCCGCGACCGCCACCGCCGGCGCCGCAGCGGCGCTGCTGCTGCGAAGGCGCATGCTGCGCTGGGGCGCGACCGACGACGAGTTGGCGGCAACCTATCCCGGCGACGATCTGATCAACCGCCCCTGTTCACGGTCGACCATGGCGACGACCCTTCCCGGGCCGCCCGCCGCGGTCTGGCCATGGTTGGTGCAGATGGGCGCGGACCGAGCCGGCTGGTACAGCTGGGACCAGCTGGACAACGACGGCCGGGCCAGCGCCTCCGAGATCATCGAACAGTGGCAGGATCTGCGTCCCGGTGATCGGGTCTATGCAACCGTCGACGGCACCGTCTACTTCACCGTCGCTCTGGCCGAGTATCCCTCGACATTGGTGCTGCGCAGTGATTACGCACTGCCCAGCGGTCGGCCGCTGGACCCGGCCGAACCCGACCCACGCGCCTTCGCCCGCGGAGTGTGGGGCTTTCACCTGCGCGAACTGCCCGGAAACGAGACCCGGCTGGTTGTGCGCACCGTCGGCCGGGACGGGCCCCGTGCCGTTACCGCGGTGTTCGACTGGTTGTTCGGGGAACCCGCTCACTTGATCATGCAGGCACGTCAGTTCCACAACCTGGCGCAGCGGGTCCGAACCACCGCAGGCAGCGCCGAGCCCGCAGTGCCGGCCACGGCCGTGACAACCCGGCCCGAGCAGATCGCGGATCGTGCCGCGCCGATACCCCACTGAGTCCCATGGTCCTCAATGCAGGCCAGGATTGCGCCGTCCACCGTCCTGCCCACGCGCCACACAGCGAGGGCCGCGCAGAACAACGGAAAGCCGGCGGGGTCGTAGGAACGGCGAAGAAGTGACTTTCGCCCGTGTCCACACAGTCGTGCGCGGGACGAGGCTTGGAACTGCAATGGTCCCTGCGAGGGAGGTAGCCGACATGGATACGTTCTCGGGTCGCAGTGCAATCGTCACCGGCGGCGCACGCGGTATCGGCGCTGCCGTGGTCCGGTCACTCGCCAAGGAAGATCTCGGTGTCGTGGCCGCCGACATCCTCGAGCAGGAGGGCAGCGAACTCGCCGACCGGATGGGCGAGGCTGCGATCTTCCGCAAACTCGATGTCACCGACGAGACGCAGTGGCGGCAGGTGCTCAGCGACGCCGAGGCCACCTACGGTCCCCTGGCAGTATTGATCAACAATGCCGGCATCGTCGATTTCGCCGGTGTGGAGGCCGAGTCGCCCGCCATGTTCCGACATGTCGTGGATGTCAATCTCTACGGTTCGTGGCTGGGTATGCACGTGTGTGCGCCCGCGATACGCGCCGCCGGGGGCGGGGTGATCGTCAATATCTCCTCGACCGCCGGTCTCATCGGATACGCGGGAGTCGGCGGCTACGTGGCCAGCAAGTGGGGGCTGCGCGGGCTCACCAAAGCCGCGGCGCTCGAACTCGGACCCGGCGGTGTGCGGGTGTGCTCGGTGCACCCCGGACCGATCCACACCCCGATGACCGCCGCGCTGCCCGAATCCACCGCCGCCCATCAACCGCTGCCCCGTTTCGGCGAACCCGACGAGGTCGCGGCCATGGTGCGGTTCCTGGTCACCGAGGCAACGTTTTCCACCGGCTCGGAATTCGTCTGCGACGGCGGCGCCACGGCCGGCCAGACACTGGATCTGGCCGACGTCTCCTGAACCCGACCCCGCCCGAGCCGCGGGCTGCGGTACGAACTCGATCCCACCGGAAGGAAACCCCCACGATGACCGGTAGCAGCGTACCCGGCCCCGAAACCGTCCACTCGGCGCTGGCGCTGGCCAGCCGGGCGCCGTCGGTGCACAACAGCCAACCCTGGCTGTGGCGCCTGGGCGGCAGCACGGTCCACCTGTACGCCGACACCAGCAGGCACCTGCCCTTCACCGACCCCGACTCCCGGGATCTGCTGCTCAGCTGCGGCGCGGTGCTGCATCACTTCCGCATCGCCGCGCATTCGCTCGGTTGGCGCACCATCGTGCACAGGTTGCCCAATCCCGACGACCCGCAGCATCTGGCGTCGATCGAGTTCGTCCGGGCCACACCGGATTCCGATGTACTGCAATTGGCGCGCGCCATCAACCGCCGTCACACCGACCGCCGGCGGGTCACCTCATGGCAGGTGTCACCCGGCCATATCGCCACGTTGCTCGCTGCTGCCACCGACGAAGGGGCCGACGCCCTGGATGTGACCGAGGAGCGGCAGCGCAGCGTATTGCGTGAGGCGTTCACTCGCGCGGCCGACCGGCATCACCACGATGACGGTTACCGCGCCGAACTGTCGCGGTGGAGCGGGCATTACGCCACCGCCGACGGTGTTCCCGCCCGCAACGCGGTCGTGGCCACCGACCCGCTCACCCGCGAATTCCGCGGGCCCACCATGCAACAGGTGGTCGACGACACGATCGACGGTGCGCACTTGCTGCTGGTGCACACCCGCACCGATGACCGGCTGCCGCGGCTGCAAGCCGGAGAGGCCACCAGCGCCGTACTGCTTTCGGCCACCGAGCTGGGTCTTGCGACCTGCCCGTTGTCCGAACCGTTCGAAATCGGTGACACCCGGCAACAGGTGGGCGCCGATGTCCTGCACGCAAACAGCTACCCGCAGATCGTCATCCGCGTCGGATGGGCCTCCACCCGCGCGCCCTCGGTCCCGGTCACCCCGCGCCGGGCCCTCACCCACATGGTCAAGCCGCTGTGACACCGCCCGCACCGGGCCGCATCGGCGCACCCGGACGCCAGAGAGGATCCGCGCGATGAGGCACACAACGGTGGCCGACGTGATGACCCGAGATGTGGTCAGCGTCGGCGTGGACACACCGTTCCATCAGATCGTGCAACTACTGGCCCGGCACGGAATCAGCGGCGTACCTGTCCTCGATGCCCGCCATCGGTGCGTGGGAATGGTGACCGAGGCCGACCTGCTCGCCAGGCAGTCCCGCCTCGGCGGCCCGATCACGGGCACCGTGTGGGCCGTGCTGTGGAAGAAGGCATTCGCACGCAAAAGCGAAGCGCTCACCGCCGCCCAGTTGATGACCGCACTGGTGATCACGGTCATGTCCGATGCTCGTGTATCGGCGGCCGCGGCGACCTTGGCCCGCCACGACCTCCGCTGCGCACCGGTCATCGACTCCGGCGGCGACATGGTCGGGATCGTCAGCCGCAGAGATGTCCTCGCAGTGTATCTACGCCCGGACGAGGAGTTGGCGCAGCTGATCGAGGACGACGTGTTACGCCGTGCGTTGTGGCTGCCGGCGGCCGCGGTGACGGTCGAGGTGCATGCCGGCGTCGTCACCCTCAGGGGCGCGGTCGAGGCGGCCATGATCGGTCTCATCGGTTCCTTGGTCGCCGCGGTGGACGGCGTCGTCGAGGTGCGCAATCTGCTGATCGCCGATACCGCTCGCGCCCTGATGCACGCCGGAGTGCACAGCATCGACGGCGAGAAATCGGTGGCTGCGGCCGCAGCCCGGATGCGCGCCGACGACGTCGGGACACTGCTCGTCGTCGATACCGCGGGGACTGTCACCGGAATCGTCACTGATCGCGATCTGGTGCTGCGCTGTGTGGCCGACGGACTCGATGCGCAAGCCACGACGGTCGATGTCGTCGCTACCCGCACCGTGGTCACGGCGCAGGCCGACCAGCATATCGACGACGTGGTGGCCGTCATGCGCGGACACCGGCTGCGCCGGGTACCGGTTCTCGCCCACGGTCGCCCGGTCGGGATCGTTTCCGAAGCCGATATCGCCCGGCGTCTCCCACGCGCCGCGGCCGGGGCCTTGGTGAAACACCGGTACAGCACACCGGCGACAGACAGCAACCGCCGATAACCCGGGCTTGCCTGGCCGGTCACGGAGGATGGTATGAACTCGGTACATCACAGCAGCGCAGCGCCTGCGCCCACCCGCTGGCCGCCCATCGACAAGCCGGCCGCCCTGCGTGGGCAGGCCAATCTCACCGACTACCGTCGTGCCTGCACGGAATTCGACTGGGACAGCGCCGCCGGCGAACTGTCCACGCTGCCCGGCGGCGCGGTCAACATCGCCCACGAAGCCGTTGACCGTCACCTGAACACACCCCGGGCCGCCGCGCCGGCGCTGCATTGGCTACGCGCCACCGGCGGGCGGGTCACCCTGACCTATGCGGATCTGGCGGCATCGAGCAATCGATTCGCCGGTGTCCTGGACACGCTCGGCGTCAGGCGCGGCACGCGCGTATGCACCCTGCTCGGACGCAGCCCGCAGCTGTACATCGCTGCTCTCGGAACCTGGAAGGCCGGTTGCATCGTCTCACCGTTGTTCTCCGCCTTCGGCCCCGAACCCGTGCGCCAGCGCATGGCCCTCGCCGGCGCCGAAGTACTCGTCACCACACGCGCCCACTACCGGCGCAAAGTCGCACCGATCCGGCGGGAACTGCCTGCACTGCGCCATGTTCTGATCGCCGACACCGACAACGACACCGGGCAGGGGTGCGACGACGGTGTCGTCGACCTCCAGGCGGCCATGGCCGCCGCCTCACCCGACTACACCATCGTCCGCACCGATCCCCAGGAGACGGCGCTGCTGCATTTCACCAGCGGCACCACAGGAACACCGAAAGGTGCCGTGCATGTGCACAATGCGGTTCTGGCGCATCGAGTGACCGCACGTTATGCCCTGGACCTGCGGGGCGGGGACGTGTTCTGGTGCACCGCCGACCCCGGCTGGGTCACCGGGATGTCCTACGGTGTGATCGCGCCGTTGAGCCTGGGCGCCACATTGATCAGCGACGAGGCCGAATTCGACACCCGCCGCTGGTATGACATCCTGACCGCGGAGCAGGTCACCGTCTGGTACACCGCGCCCACCGCCTTGCGCATGCTGATGCGCTAGGGCGACGCGCTGCCGCGCGGTACCGATCTGTCGCGGCTGCGTTTCATCGCCAGCGTCGGTGAGCCACTCAATCCCGAAGTCGTCGTGTGGGGGCAACGCGCATTCGGCCGTCCTGTGCACGACAACTGGTGGCAGACCGAGACCGGCGCGATCATGATCGCCAATCTCGCGGCCGAACAGGTCCGGCCGGGTTCCATGGGGCGCCCGCTGCCGGGCGTGCACGCCACGATCCTGCGCCGCGGACCCGACGGCCGCACCCTGGTCGATGGGGACGTCGTCCAGGCCAATGTCGACGAGATCGGTGAGCTGGCGCTGCGCACCGGCTGGCCGTCGATGTTCCGCGAGTACTGGCAGCAGCCGCAACGCTATGAGAAATCGTTCGCCGGGCCCTGGTATCTGTCCGGTGACCTGGCCCGCCGCGACGCCGACGGCTACTACTGGTTCGTCGGCCGCGCCGACGACGTGATCAAGTCCGCGGGACATCTGGTCGGGCCGTTCGAAGTGGAAAGCGCGTTGATGGCGCACCCGGCCGTCGCCGAAGCCGGCGTCATCGGGGTCCCCGACCCCCTGGCCGGGCAACTGGTGAAGGCGTTCGTGCTGCTGCGCCCCGGCTATACACCGACCGAGGCCTTGCACGACGAGCTGATCGCTTTCGGCCGCCGCGCCCTCGGCGCGGTCGCCGCCAAAGAGGTCGAGTTCGTCGACACTCTCCCGCATACGCGCAGCGGCAAGGTGATGCGGCGGTTACTGCGCGCCCGCGAACTCGGACTCCCCGAAGGCGACGTATCGACCTTGGAGGCGCTGCCGTGACCATCACCGAACACCCGGCCGACCTCGACCACACCGACCCTGCGTACGGGCTCGGATTACTGCAGCAGATGCTACGAATCCGCAGTTTCGAAGAACGCTGCGTCCAGCTCTACAGCGCCGAAAAGATCCGCGGTTTCCTGCATCTCTACATCGGGGAGGAGGCCGTCGCCGCGGGCCTGCTCGGCGAACTCGACACCGACGACGCAGTGGTGTCGGCCTACCGCGAGCACGGACACGCACTGGCGCGCGGCATACCGATGACGGCGGTGATGGCGGAAATGTTCGGCCGCACCACCGGCTGCAGCGGCGGCCGCGGCGGCTCCATGCACCTGTTCGACGCCGGGCGACGCTTCTACGGCGGCAACGCCATCGTCGCCGGCGGACTGCCGCTTGCGGTCGGGATCGCCTTGGCCGACGCCATGGCCGGCGCGCCGCGCGTCACCGTATGCCTGTTCGGCGACGGCGCGTTCGCCGAGGGCGAATTCCCCGAGTGCGCGAACCTGGCAGCACTGTGGCACTTGCCGCTGCTCTTCGCATGCGAAAACAATCAATACGCCATGGGCACCGCGCTGCGCCGCGAACACGCCAACACCGACCTCGCCCTCCGTGCCGCCGGTTACGGCATGGCGGCGTGGCCGGTGGACGGAATGGACGCCGAGGCGGTAGCGGCGGCGTCGCGACGGGCGATACAGATGATCCGCGGTGGCGCAGGACCCTGCTTCCTGGAATGTCGCACCTACCGCTTCCGGGCGCATTCGCTCTACGACGCCGACCGCTACCGCGACAAGGCCGAGATCGACCAGTGGAAAGCCCGCGACCCCATCCCGCGCCTGACCGCACAGCTACGCGCTGCCGAGCTCATCGACGACCACCGGTATGCGGAGTTGCAGTCCGCGATCGACGCCGAAATAGATGCGGCGATCACCGCCGCCGAAAACGCCCCCGAAGAACCCGTCACCGACCTGACCCGCCACGTGTATGCGGAGCGGACATGACCACCACCTACTGGCAGGCATTGACCGAGGCGCTGCGTGAGGCCCTGGACCGCGACGAGCGGGTGTTCCTGATGGGCGAGGACGTGGGCGCCTACGGCGGCTGCTTCGGCGTCAGCCGCGGCCTGCTCGACGCCTACGGTCCGCGCCGCATCCGCGACACCCCGTTGAGCGAATCCGCGTTCGTCGGCGCGGGTATCGGTGCCGCAATCGCGGGGATGCGCCCAATCGTGGAGATCATGACCGGAAACTTCAGCCTGCTCGCCCTGGACCAGATCCTCAACAACGCCGCCACGCTGCGGCATATGTCGGGTGGGCAGATCGGTGTGCCGCTGGTCATCCGCATGGCCACCGGCGCCGGACGTCAACTCGCGGCACAGCATTCCCACAGCCTCGAAGCCTTCTACGCCCACCTCCCCGGACTGCGCGTCCTGTCACCGGCGACGATGACCGACGCCCGGGCCATGCTGTGGCCGGCCCTGCAGGACCCGGACCCCGTCGTGATCTTCGAACCGATCGCGCTGTACAACAGCAGCGGCGAACTCCCCGAACCGGACACCATCACCGATATCGGTATCGACACCGCCGCGACCGCCCGCCCGGGCAGCGACGTCACCATCGTCGCCTACGGAGGCACCCTGCGCACCGCGCTGGCCGCCGCCGACCGGCTCGCCGACACCGATATTGCCGCCGAAGTCATCGACCTGCGCACACTACGACCGCTCGACACGGACACAATCGTGGGCTCGGTGGCACGCACACACCGGCTGGTGATCGTGGACGAAGGCTGGGGCCGGGTCGCGATCGCCGCCGAAATCGCCGCGGCGACTGCCGAACACGCCTACTACGAGCTCGACGCCCCGATCCGCCGGGTATGCACCGCCGACGTGCCGATCCCCTACGCCCGCCAGCTCGAGGAAGCGGCCCTGCCCTCACCGGCGGCCGTGGTCGAGGCCGTGCACGCGGTGGTGAGGTGAGATGGCCGAATTCCGGATGCCTTCCCTGGGTGCGGATATGGTCGAAGGAACGGTGCTGCACTGGTTCGTGCGCCCCGGCCAGAGGGTGCACACCGGAGACATCGTCGCCGAGATCGACACCACGAAAGCAGCCATCGAGGTGGAAAGCTTCGACGACGGCGTCCTCACAGAAATCCTCGTGACAGAAGGCGCCACGGTTGCCGTCGGAACACCCCTGGCGACCATCGCTACCACGGCAGAACCCGCCCCAGACACCTCACCACCGGCGCATGGTGATGCCGAGCCGGCACCGACCGACGGCTTCGGAACGGCCCCTCTGCCGCCAACGGCCGCACAAGGACCAACCGCCCACCCGGCCGCCCCGCCGCGCAGTGATGGGTCCGAGCGCGATCACCGCGCCACACCCCTGATCAGGAAGCTCGCTGCCGAGGCAGGGATCGACATCGCTGCCGTCCCCGGCAGCGGCCCCGGTGGGCGGGTCATGCGAGCCGACATCGAACGCGCCAAGACCGGCGCCTCATCA
Source organism: Nocardia sp. X0981 (assembly GCF_977089955.1). NCBI lineage: Bacteria > Bacillati > Actinomycetota > Actinomycetes > Mycobacteriales > Nocardiaceae > Nocardia > Nocardia sp. X0981. The sequence goes on from NZ_OZ372435.1 coordinate 4,128,104, forward strand.
CATCCACCGAGCCCCCCCAACGGCGGCCCCGGCCCGGCGCCCACCGACCGCGCCACCGCCCCCACGCGCGCTACCGGGGTCAGCGTGGCGAAACCGTATACCGGGCCCGCATCGGGGTACGCGCGCCGCGTGGCACATGCGTCGGGGGTCGAGCTTGCCGGGGTCACCGGGTCCGGCCCGGACGGCGCGGTACGCGCCCGCGACCTCCCCACCGGTGGTCGGGCGCCGGAACCCGTTACCGGACAACCACAGATACCGTCGGCCATCGCCGACGACGCCGGGAAGACCGCACAGAATCCACCGCACGATCCCACCGCCGCCCGGCAGCTGATCGCCGCGGCGATGACGCGATCGAAACGCACTGTGCCCCACTACATCTGTCGAGCGTCGTCGATATGGAGGAGGCCACCCGCGCGCTGCGCCGCATCAACGAACAAGCACCGGTATCCGAACGAATCGTGGTCTCGGCGCTGCTGCTGTGCGCTGTGGCCCGGGCAGCGCGCGCCGTTCCCGAACTCAACGGATTCTGGAGCGACGACCGATTCCAGCCGGCGTCGGATGTCCATCTGGGCACGGTGGTGTCGCTGCGCGGGGGGCGGAATCCTGGTGCCCACCATCCCCGACGCCGACCGGCTCTCGCCCACGCAGATGATGCAGGCCATGCGCGGGCTGGTCGCCCGGACCCGCAGCAGCCGATTACGTTCCCGCGACACCACGCAGGCCACCATCACAGTGACCAACCTCGGCGATCTCGGAGCGGACGCGGTGTTCGGTGTGATCCCGGTCCCGCAGGTCGCGATCATCGGATTCGGTGCGGTGACCGAACGGCCCTGCGCGGTGGCCGGCCTGGTCGGGGTCCGCCCGCAGGTGACCGCAACCTTGTCCGCGGACCACCGAGCCAGCGACGGCGCCGTGGGTGCACGGTTCCTGCATTGCATCACCGACTACCTACAGCATCCGGAGGAGTTGTAGATCATGACCGCTGGAATCACCTCACGAGCCGAAGCACTCGCCCTGGTGCGCCGATCCCTGCAAGGCTTCGCCACCCAGGACGAAATCACCGGCCTCGACGAACACCAGTCGTTGCGTAGCACGCTCGAACTCGACTCGATCGACTTCCTCACCTTCGTCGAACGGCTCTCCGCCGGCAGCGGCCGCCGAATCGACGAGGACGATTACCCGAGTCTGGCAACCATTGATTCCTGCGCCGATTTCCTCACCGACCGCCGATAGAAGCTGGTTTCCCAGCGGCTACCGGCAGCTACCACTGCCGGCTACGGCGCCCGATGCCCGCCCCTGCAACCCAGGAAAGAAGCATGCCAGGAGGCAGGGAGGACCAAAGTCCCGACTGTGACCGTGTGGTCACCACGATCCGGTTCCGTTCGGCAATCGTGTCGGTGACGTTGGTTTCTGTGCCGAATACCACCGACAGGCGAAGTATCGGGATCGTCACAGTTCACCACGACCCCGGGACGACGTATGGATGCAGGCGAGCGGCGCAACGATCCTCCACGCACCCGTGACCGGCGACCCCCCGCAGATGGCACCCCGTCTCCTGCCCGGTCCGGTATCGGCTTCAGAGGCTCGGCCGGCGAGCTGCGGCGACGGTGGGTGGCCCTGGTGACCGTGGGAGCGGCCGCAGCATGGGCGGTTCCCGTGGCCACCTTCTCGATGGTGGTCGCCCCGTGGAAGCCGGCGGCGATGATGGTGCCGGCCGGGGCAGTGGGCGCAGTCGTGCTGGCCGGCGCGCAGGCTGTTGTTCTCCGCCGCTGGCTGAGTTCGTTCCCTGTCCGCAAATGGACTGCTGTTTCGGCAGTGGCTGCCGTGGTGGAGTGGGCGGTACTCGCGCTGGTCGTCGTTCATGGGGAACGAGTGGGAAACCTGCCCGCCGTCGGCCAGGTTCCGCTCGTAGCCGCGGGGATCGTGTCCGTGACGTTCGCGCTCGGGGTCGGCCAATGGTTCGTCCTGCGGCGGTGGTCGGACCAAGCCGTGTTGTGGATATGGGCCAACGCCGTAGCGTGGATCATGGGCGCAACCGTCTTCGTAGCCGTCGCGCAACCGGTACGGGTCAGCGCGGCGATGACCGTCACCGCGGCGACGATCTCGGTGGTGGCGGCAGTGCTGCTGCGGGGCGCGGTGGTTGCTGTGATCACCGGCGTGTACCTGCTTCACGTTCTTGCCGAGGCACACCTCCACCCCGTCATACCCCGCTCAGCGGGTGCCCCCTCGGACACTCTCGTCCACGCCGGGAGAACAGCAACGCGAGGCCGCATCGGTGCGGGCTATCCCGCAGGACGGGCAGTGGTGGATCTCGTCCGGGCATTTGCCCTGCTGCACATACCCGGAAATCCTCGGCTGCAGCCGAGCTCTGATGCGCCCGCTGCAGACCGCTGATATTCGCTCGGCTCGTTCGCCTGCGACATGCAGACCATGAGCCCGGGGCGAAAGTCGCCGCGGGTGGGGACCGCCGGCACTGGGCAAGCAGCCGGGGGCCAGGAATTGTGGATTTCCGTAGCAGCTTATTCGGTGGACACGAGAAAGGACCGATCCGATGCGAGCGCAGGTCGGGGACTGGCTGGTCATCGAATGCGGATCAGTGGGCGGCGGTATACAACGCGGGCTCATCGAGGAAGTACATGGGCGCGACGGTGGCCCGCCGTATCTGGTCCACTGGATCGATACCGGGCGGCGGGCTCTGATCTTCCCCGGACCGGATGCGCACGTGGTCACCAGTGAGGATCTGCACGCGAGCCAGCGGCTGGCGGCGCGTCACTTCCTCTTCGGAGGCCACGAACCCGAGGAGCCCGCTGCGTCGCCGTGGACCGGCGTGGCTGAAGCGGTGACCTCCGGCGCCGTCGGTCGGTGAACCCGATATAGGGCTTTGCACCCGGCATCGTGTCGGCTCGAGTGCGTACGAGGCGACGGCCGGTGAAGCTTGCGTCCGATGGCTCGCAGTACCTCCGATAGCCACACCAGATGGTACCCGATTAGTGGATGCGGGTCGGGCAGTAGATCCCCCGCAGCCGGACATGCTCGTAGGTGGCGTCGGGGTTCGCCGGTGCCAGATCAGCGTCGCCCATCAGCGGTCACGATTGACCGATCAGCGATGTCCGTTCCGCCGTCTCAACCATCACCGGTGGCGTCGCCGACCGGAAGGTTCAGGTGGTCGGCATACGGTTGGGCTGTCAGGGTTTCCTGATCGACAGCATGGTTGTCACCACGATAGTGACCGATATCACGCTGCGATCACCACGGCGGCTGTAGGCCAGTCCATGTCGGTTCCTCTCTGTGAAGTCATCGACCGTATGGGCCGGGCATCGCGTGTGCGGACCCGCCTCACGCAGGTGCTCTGGCTTCGTACCCGAGTCTTCCGGGCGAGCTGCGGCAGCACTATGGTCCATTCGCCTGCACCGCGGGGTCGATGGTCACCGATCGGCACCGGCACGGTATTCGCCTGACCCCTGCGCCGTGCAGCTCCCCGGCGACGTGGAGGGCTCGGTCACTGTGGTATTGCCCGGCTGCTGTTCGGCAAGCCGGCCGCGAGGATCTTGCGGAAGCCGGAGTCGATACACGCGACGAAATCGGCGATGTCGGGGACGGCCGCGGTGTCGATGGTCAACCCGATATGGCAGGTCCCCAGGTGGGACAGCAGGGTGGCGTTGAACGCGGTGCCGAGAGTGGGACCGAAGGCATGGACATGTTCGACTTCGGCGCCGGCGAGGTAGAGCGGTATCGGTGAACCCGGTACGTCGGAGGCGACGAAGTCGACGTGCTTCAGCATTTCCGCGAGTACCCGGCTCGGCATCCGGTTGAACACAGCGGCCACCGCGTTGGACAACGGAATCGCTGGTTCGCGTCGCCACCGCTCGACGAGGGTGTGCACCTGCCACATCTGTTTGAGGGCATTGTCGGTGTCGGCGGGGATCGCGAATCTGGCGAGGGTGATGCGGTTGCCGCCGATCGGGTCGTCGGGTGTGCGCAGGCTGATCGGCATCGTCAGGCGCAGTCGGTGGACCGGGGCGTCGTAGCGGGCGTGGTATTCCCGCAGGCCCAGCACGATCGCGGTGAGGAAGGCGTCGTTGAGGGTGCACTCCACGCGGAGCGCGGAGTCGGACAGCTCTTTCAAGGGGAACTGCAGGACCGTCAGGTACCGGCCGAGGCTGCGGTCGGTCATGACGGGGGACAAGGTTTTGGTGACGGGTCTGGCGAGCCGCAGAACCGAGGTGGCCAGTGTGGCGCTTCCGCGGACGGCGCCGATCGGGTCGGCCAGGGATCGCATCAGTTTCGGCGTGCGGGCGATGCTGCCGGTGAGAAGTCTGGTTCCGGTGGCCCAGTTCCAGGCCACGATATCGGCGAGGGTTCCCGTGCCGGGTTCGTTTCTCACCTTTATCGGGCCGCGTTCTGTGCCCTCGCGGCTGAAATCGAGGATTTCTCCGGCGATCTGGATACCGCCGATGCCGTCGGTGAGGCTGTGGTGCACGGTGAGCACGGCGGCGCATTTGCCGCCGGGCATCCCGGTCAACAGGGTGAATTTCCACAACGGCCGGGCAGGGTCGAACGCGGTCATGGCTTCGGTGCGGGCGAACTCCAGCACCGCTGCCATATCTGCCGGGCGGGCCAGGGTGGCTCGGCGGATATGCCAGAACAGGTCGAATTCCTGGTCGGGTTTCCAGCGTGGTGGTGCCAGGCTCAGTGGCACCGGCGACAGGGTGTGCCGGAAGCGTGGTACGACGCGGGTTCCGCGGTCGATCATCCGGACCAGTTTCGCCCAGTCGGGTTCGGCGTCCAGCAGCAGTATCGTCACGATCGTCGAGCGCAGCATCGGGTCCTGTTCCATGCTCCAGGTGAACAGGTCCGATTGGGTCATATGGGATGAGCGAGAACCCATGGTCAGCTACTTTCCTGAACCTGAGCGGGGTGAGTGGGCTCGACGTCTTCACTGTGCCTCGGCAATCCAGTCGGTCGACAGGGGCGAAGGTCACCGCCCACGGACTGCGATCGTGTGAGCGCGATACCGCAGGTGTGCTCCCGGTGCCCGACCACTGCGGCGCAGCAGCGGGTTCCGGACTGACTTTGGTCCCTGCGATGAGGTATTTGCGCACTGGTGGGGGCGATAGCAGGCGACGAGCCTGGAGACAAGACCGGTGCCCCGTGGTGACCAGCTACGGCGAAGGCCTCGAACGGCATCGGGCGGTCCTCAACCGATCAGCCTGCGATGAGGTGATCTCGAATGCGTGCACGCGATATCCTCAGCCGACCGGTGATTACGGTCCGGCGAGACACGGCACTGACCGACGCTGTGGCGTTACTGACCGGGCATGGTTTCGCTGCGCTACCTGTCGTCGACGAGCGAGAGCGTGTGGTGGGCATGCTGTCGGAGTCCGATGCGATGGCCGCGATCGAATCCGGTCGGGAGGCCGGCATCGTGGAGGTGGCGATGACGACCCCGGTGCAGGTGGTCGAGCCGACCACGGAGGTGCCCGAGATGGTGAAGGTCATGCTCGATCACCACAGGCGGTCGGTGCCGGTGGTGGAGGCGGGTGTGCTGGTCGGCATCGTGGCCCGCCGGGATCTGTTGCGGGCGCTGGCACGGGACGAGGAGGCGCTCGAGGCGCGCGTGTATTCGCTGCTCGAGGACTATTCGGGTAGTCACCGGCAGTGGGATGTCGAGGTCGTCGACTGCGATGTCACGATCCGCGGGATCTGCGCGGACGAGGCCGAGCAGCGGGTGCTGGCGGCGATTACACGCACGATCCCCGGTGTCGGCGAGGTTCATGTGGTGGATACCGCGGCGATCCCATCGGATCAATGACCTCCGGGGTGCGAACCCCGGGGCGGAGGGCTGCGTCGGTATGGGCTCAACGATCCGCGACCGTGGTGAACGGTGCGGTGCGGCGCTTCGGTGGATGAAGGATACGGTCCAGGCGGGCGGCCACATAACCGAGAACCGAGACCGCGCTCACGATCAGCAGGTCACCGGCGGCCAAGGGTTCGGTTCCGAGAAGCTCACGCAGCAAGGGCAGATACAGACCCGCGAACTGCAGCAGGAGCGCGCCACCCACGGCCACCAAGAGCATGGGGTTGGCCAGCGAACGCGCCCGTGTGCGTGAGCCCAGTGCCACGCCGAGTTGGGTCATCCCGAGGGCCAGAAACGCCATGCTCTGCCACGGGCGCCCGGTGTGGTCGGCCCAGACGGCCACCCCCAACGTCACCACGGTCAGCGCGATCCCGATCCGGATCACCCGCTGCCACAACCCGGCGCCGAGGATGGTTTCGGTGGGTGGGCGCGGTGGCCGGTTCATTGCGTCGGGTTCGGCGGGTTCGCCGCCGAGCGCGACCCCGGGCAGTCCATGGGTGAGCAGGTTGATCCACAGGATCTGGGCAGGAAGAAGGGGCAGGGCAAGCCCGAAGAAGGGCCCGAGCAGCATGACCGCGATCTCGGCCGCTCCGCCGGAGAGTCCGTAGACGAGGAATCGGCGGATGTTGTCATACACTCGGCGGCCTTCCTCCACCGCCACGATGACGGTGTCGAGGTTGTCGTCGGCGAGCACGAGGTCGGCGGCTTGGCGGGCGACCTCGGTGCCGCGGCTGCCCATCGCGACCCCGATATCGGCGTCCTGGAGCGCGGGCCCGTCGTTGACACCGTCACCGGTCATGGCCACGACGTGACCGTCGTGGTGTAAGGCGTCGATGATCGTCAGCTTCTCGCTGGGTGTCGCGCGGGCGAACACGGTGCCGGTGACCAGGTCTTCGTCGCGAACGGTTGCGCGGCAGTCGATCACCGGCTCGCTGGGGCCGCGGATCCCGAGGCGGGTCGCGATCGCCTGGGCTGTGCCGGCGTGATCGCCGGTGATCAGCACCGGCCGGATCCCGGCCTTGCGGCAGGCGGCGATGGTGGCTGCCGCTGCGGTCCGGGGTGGGTCGAAGATGGCGATCAAACCCAGTAACCGCAGGTGCTGTTCCATGGTTTCCTCGCCCGAGGCCGGGGCGTCGGCCCGGTGCGCGTCGGCCACGGCGAGCACGCGGAAACCGTCTCGGGCCCAGCGTTCGGCTTGCTCGGCGGCTTGGCTCAGCTGCCGCGGATCGTCATCGAGGACCGGTGCGGTCAGGACCGCTTCGGGTGCCCCCTTGCAGATGACGCGGTAGCCCCCTGCCGGGTCGCGGTGGGCTGTCGACATGCGTTTGCGGTCACTGTCGAATGGTCGTTCGGCGACCCGTGGCATCCGGGTGTGCAGTTCGTCGGTGTCGAGACCGAGCTTCAACGCCGCCGACAGCAATGCCAGTTCCGTGGGATCGCCCAGCGCCACCCATTCTCCGGGCTCACCGTCGTCGGCCGGCATCAGGCGTGCGTCGTTACACAGGGCGGCTGCCGCGAGGAGTTCGGTGAGGGCTGGCCGGTCGTCGGGGCGCAGTTGCCGGTCACCGGCGAGCACGGCACCGGTGGGGCTGTAGTCGGTGCCGGTGACCGAGGCCTGGGTGTGCGGGGTCCAGATCCGGCGGGCCGCCATACGTCCTTCGGTCAGGGTGCCGGTTTTGTCGGTCGCCAGCACTGTCACCGAGCCGAGGGTTTCCACCGCGGGCAGGTGCCGGATGAGCGCTGCGCGTTGTGCCATGCGCCGGGCGCCCAGCGCCAGGCTCAGGGTCACCACGGCCGGCAGCGATTCCGGGACCGCGGCCACCGCCAAGCTGATCGCGGTGACCACCATCAGTTCGACCGGCTGGCCGCGGAACAGCCCCAAGGTCAGAACGAGGACGCACAAGACGATGACCACGGCGGCCAGCAGCCGCCCGAACCCGGCGAGGCGGCGCTGCAGCGGTGTGGAGGCGTGACCTCGGTCGAGAAGGTGGGCGATCTGCCCAGTAGCGCTGGCGGCGCCGGTCGCGGTGACCACTGCGGCGCCGCGGCCGCGGACCACGACCGTGCCGGCGGACAGGCCGGATGCTGTGGTGAGGTTCTTGTCCACCGGCACGGATTCCCCCGTGACCGCCGATTCGTCGACGGCCAGCGATTCAGCGGTGCACGCGGTGGCATCGGCGGCCAGGATGTCGCCCTCACCGAGCACCAGCAGATCTCCGACGACCACCTCGGCCGCCGGAATCTCGCGCTGCACTCCGTCCCGCAGCACCCGGGCGGTGGGTGCGGTCAGCTCCGACAGCGCCGCGATCGCACGGTCCGCCCGGATCTCCTGGGCGACACCGACCACAGTGTTGACCACCACGACGGTCAGGATGATCGTCATATCGGCCCAGTCACCGGTGAGGACCGTCAGGAGCGCGGCGATCAGCAGGACGATGATGAGCGGATCCCGCAACTGGGTGAGCACGCGCTGCCACCATCGGGTCGGTGGGCGTTGCGGCAAGATATTGGGTCCGTCAGCGGAGAGCCGTTGCGCTGCCTGCGCAGCGGTCAGCCCGGTGGTGGCCGCGACGGCGGTGCTTTCGTTCAGTGACATGGGCCCGTCTCCAGGGCGTGTGGGTTCATCCGTCGGTGCGGGAGCGCACGATGAGAAGCGGGGTGTCCAGGGCGTGTAGTAGGGCGTTGCTGGTGGAGCCCAGCAGCATGCCGGTGAAGCCGCCGCGACCGTGGCTGCCGACCACAACCAGTTGAGTCCCGGCCGAGGCGTCGAGCAGTGAGCGCACCGGCCGGTCGGCGGTGATGATGCGTTCGACCTCGACGTCGGGGAACTGCTCGGCGTAGCCGGCGAGACTTTCCGCGAGTACGGCTTCGGCTTCGGCGCGGGCGGCATCCCAGCCGCGGACCGGGACTTCCAGGCCGCTGGTGTCGCTCCACGCGTGCAGTGCGATCAGCCCTGTCTCGCGGCGGGATGCTTCGTCGAAGGCCGCCGCGACGGCGGGGGCACTGTTGTCGGTGCCGTCGACTCCGACGAGAACCGGCTGGCGCACCGTGACCGCGTCGAGGACGGCGGGCGAACGCACGACCACGACCGGGCAGTGTGTGTGGCGGGCCACAGTGGTACTGACCGACCCGAGCAGGCCGCGGGAAAACGCGCCCATTCCGCGGCTGCCGACCACCAGCATCCGCGCCTGCGCGGAGCGGGTGAGCAACGCATGCGGGGGCAGTTCTTCGGTCACCTCGGTGGTGACGGACACCGGTGGGCGGTCCGTGCCTGCGGTGCGCGCCACGTGGGCAGCCTCGCTGGTGATGTGTTCGCCGTCGCGTCGCATCGCCCGCCGTTCGGCGTCACCGAGTACAGCTCCGGGCCCGAATCCGCTCGGTACCCCGACCGCGGTGAGGATGTGCAGTTCGCACTGGTGCAGTCCCGCTTCTATAGCAGCCCAGGCGACTGCCCGCAAGGAGGTGGGGGACCCGTCGGCGCCGACCAGTATCCGAGGCACACCCTGCGGGAGTGGTTCGCGCTCCGATTCGGACATACTCTGCTCCTCTGTCACCGAGGCGATGCGGGGTCGGGCGGGTGATGTCGTGCGATGATCAGCGGGCACTCCGCCGCATGCAACAGGGCCACACTGGTGGAGCCGAGCACCATCGAGGCGAAGCCGCCGCGCCCGCGGCTGCCGACCACGACCAGTTGTGCGCGCTCGCATTCGGTGAGCAGGCTGCGTGCGGGCGCATCGGAGGTGACAACTCGCTCGACCGGGACGGTGGGATACTGCTGCGCGTAGCCGGCAAGCTGCTGAGCGAAGCGGTCCTCCTCGTCCGCGCGGGCGCGTTCCCAATGGGTGTGCACGTCGATCCCGCTGGTATCGCTCCATGCGTGGACCGCGACGAGCGCTACTCGACGGCACGCCGCTTCCTCGAAGGCGAGCTCCAATGCTGTCGCACTGTCCGGAGACCCGTCCACCCCGACCAGTACCGGCCGGCATTGTGACACCGCGTCGGTGCCGGAGAGATCACGGATCACCGCGACCGGGCAGCGGGCGTGCCCGGCCACCGCAGCGCTCAGCGATCCGACCACGGTGGGTGCCACGCCGCCGCGGCCGCGGCTGCCGACCACGACCATCCACGCCGACCACGACCGGTCCAGCAGGGCCAGGGTGATCAGTTCGGATGTCACCTCGGTGCTCACTGTCAAGGGGTCGTGACCGGCGGCTGCCTGCGCGATGCGGGCGGCTTCGGCGACGGTGTCCTCCGCGATCGAGTACAGGTCTTCGGCGGGCCGGCTCGCCTGGACGAGCGCCGGGATCCGTGCGGTGGACAGCAGCAGATGCAGCGGGCGGGCCCGCAAGTGCGCTTCCAGCCCGGCCCACGCCGCCGCCCGGTAGGAGGTCGGTGAGCCGTCGACGGCGGCCACGATCGGTGCTGCGGTGTCCTGGTCGCCGTGGTCCTCGGTCATCGACGGCACTCCTTTCCGCTCCTACCGCGAGGAACCGCGCCCTTCGGGCCGGCCAACCAGGCGTTCGGTGCTCGCCGGGATCGCCGGGCAAGCGATCACGGGTGGATGGTGTGGGTTCGTGCCGCGGGCAGCCCGAGTGAATCGGCGATACCGGCCGACCATGTTTGGATCGCGGCCCAGTCACGCAGGTCGCCGTAGCGGCCACCGCCCATGAGCCGGTAGAGGATGCGCGCCTTCAGCGACACACCCTGACGTTCGTAGGTGCCGGCGAATGCCTGGTAGTCGCGGGCATGCACCGCGTCTCGACGCGCGGCGATCTTCTTGGGCACCATGCGACCGACCCGGCGGCCGATGGGGCCGCGCAACGCCGGTCCGAGGCCGACGGTGAACAGACGGACATCGGTGGACGCCAGTTCGGCCCGGTTGCGTTCGAGGTAGGCCGCAGCCGCCGGTAACAGATCCATGTTGTGAACAGCGCTGCCGACGATCACCGTGTCGACCTGCCCGGGAGCGGGTGCGTGGTCGATATCGTGCATCTCGACGCGGGCACCGCGTTCGGCCAGCTCAGCGGCGATGAACTCGGCGATATCGCGGGTGCTTCCCTGCTCGGTCGCGTAGATGACCGCCACCCTGCGCATGGTCGATGTCATACCAGTGAGTGTGGTGCTGCACCGGTGCCTGCGCGCAGGGTCATCAGGCCCCGGACCGGGGGACCATCGACCCGGATACCGCCCAGACCCGATCCGCCGAATATCGGCTCTGCCGGGGCATGTCGCCGGGTCGGTGTCGCGTAATCTGATTGCCCGGTGAGGTGGATCAAGGACCAATGGCACCTGTCTCGGCGCAGCGGATTTCCTACCGTCAGAGGTATGAACGATGGACCGTCAGGAGCGGTGGTCGAGCGGGCTGTGCATCTCGCGGGGCGGGCTCCGTCGCTGCACAACAGCCAGCCGTGGCGCTGGGTATTCGATGGTAGGACATTGAGCTTGTATGCGGTGCCGGAGCGGATGCTGCCGACGACCGATACCGGCGGCCGGCAGATGCTGCTCAGCTGCGGCGCCGGTCTCGACCATCTGCGGGTGGCGATGGCCGCTGCGGGATGGCGGCTGTCGGTGGCGCGCTTTCCCAACCCGAACAACCGTGATCATCTGGCGACGATCGGTTTTCGCCGTGCAGCGATCATCACCGAGGGCGACCGTGCGCGTGCGGAAGCGGTCGGTAGCCGCTACACCGACCGCCTGCCGTTCGGGGAGCCCGCAGGCTGGGCCGATTTCGAGACGATTCTGCGGTCCACATTCGATCCTGACGACGCCGTGGTGGACGTTCTGCCGGAGGACAGCCGGGCCGACCTGGCCCACGCCGCGCAGATGACCACGTCCTTGCGCCGATACGACTCGGGATACCACGCCGAGTTGCATTGGTGGACCGGCCATGTCGTCAGTGCCGCGGGTATCCCGAAAAGTGCGCTGGTTTCCCCGGGCGAGCAAGAGCAGGTTGCGGTCGGGAGGCGATTCCCGACCGCCCCCGACGAGGCGGGCCGAACCCTCGAACAGGCCGAAGACCATGCCGCGATACTGGTCCTGTCGACCTTGGGAGACACTGCCGAGGAGATCGTGCGCTGTGGCGAGGTGCTGTCCACCGTGCTGCTCGAATCCACCCTCGCCGGGTATGCCACCTGCCCGCTGACGAACCTGACCGAAGTGGCGCGCAGCCGCGAAGTGGTCCGTCAGCTGATCGGAGGCCGCAGGATGCCCCAAGTTCTGGTCCGTGTCGGTGCCATACCGCACCGAGACCAGCCGCCGGCACCGACACCTCGGCTTCCGCTGCGCGAGATACTGACCACCGAGGAGTCCGCGACGCGGTGAGCTTCACGCCGTCGTGAATCGGGAATGCCGGGGTGCGCGCTGTCCTCCGGCGGGCCCCGGCTCTCTGCGCTGTCGTGGCCGCTAGCACGCCGCGTTGGGAAACCGCACTGTGTTTCCGGCGGCGAGTTCGACGCTTTCGTCTCGGCAGGTGACGGTGATCGGTGCCGCGGGCCCGGGATGGGAGCCGAGCTCCACGCCCTGGCCGCTGACGTGCACCGTGAGCCGGTGGCCCCGGTACACCATGGGGAACGACAGCGGCCCCAGCGCGTGTGGCCACGAGGGGCAGAAGACGAGTTGGTCCTCGCGCATTTCCAGGCCGGTGAAACAGCGTTGGAGCAGGTCGGCGCTACCGGCCATGGCAGCGAGGTGGATGCCCTCGGCCGTGGTGCCGCCTTGGATATCGGCGATATCGGATTCCAGGACCGATTCGAAGTACTCCACGGCCCGTTCGCGATGCGCACGCGCCAGAACCCAGGCGTGCACCAGAGCGCTCAGTGTCGAACCGTGGGAGGTGCGGGACAGGTAGTACTCGACGGTGCGGGGGATCATCTCCGGTGGCAGGGCGTAGCCGAGGTGGTCGAGCAGTGCCCGCAGCTCATCGGCGGAGAACAGGTAGAACAGCATCAGGACGTCGGCCTGTTTCCCGGCGCGGTAGCTGTTGATGTTCTCGCCTTCTGCTTCCAGGATGCGGTCGAGCCGTTGGATATTGCCGTACCGGCGCCGATAGTGCTCCCAGTCCAGCTCGCGTAACCGGTCGTAGCCGTCGAATTGGCTGATGACACCGTCGTGGAACGGCACGTACATCCGGTGCACGACATCCTGCCAGCGTTGCAGCTCGTCCGGTGTCAGCGACAGTGCGTCCAGCAGCTCTGCCCGCGACAGTGGCGGCAGTGCGGTGAGGGCGTCGAGGGCACGCAGGATTGTCCAGGCCGCCATGATGTTGGTGTAGGCGTTGTCGTCGATACCGTCCTGCGGGGCGTGCGGGTATCCCGAGTGGAATTCGTCGGGGCCGATGACGCCTCGGATGCTGTAGCGGCCGCGGTCGGGGTCGAATTCGGTACGGCTGGCCCAGAAGCGGGCGATCTCGGCCAGCATCTCGGCACCGTATTCGGTGAGGAAATCGATATCGCCGGTGGCCTGATAGTACTGCCAGACCGTGTAGGCAACGGCGCTGCCGATATGGTGGGCACGATGGCTGGGATCGGGATTCCAGCGCCCCGACAGCGGATTGAGGTGCATGCGCTGGCTTTCCTCTCGGCCGTCGCTACCGGACTGCCAGGGAAACATTGCCCCGGCGTATCCCGCCTGCGCTGCGTCGCGCCGTGCCTGCGGTAGGCGCCGGTAGCGATATCGCAGCAGGGATCGGGTCAGCGCGGGGAAGCGGGGGTTGAGTACGGGGAAGATGAACAGTTCGTCCCAGAACACGTGTCCTCGATACGCTTCGCCGTGCAGCCCGCGCGCCGGGACACCGACATCGAGGTCGACGGTGTTGGGGGACAGGGTCTGGATGACGTGCAGCAGGTGCAGGCGCACGATTTGCACCGGGTGGGTCGCGCCGTCGAGGTCGATGCGCAGCCGCGCCCAGATCCGGTCCCACGCCAGAATATGGCCCGCGCGGAGTTCGGTGTAGCCGGCGAATTCGTCGAGCCGGCCGGCCGCGGCCTCGCCGGGGTCGCCGGTTGCGGGATCGCGGCCGGTGGATACCGCCATGGTCTTTTCGAGCGAGATCGGTTCTCCCGCCGCCATATCGAGGCTGAACTGGTGTCCGAACGCACCGTCGTGGTGCAGGTATCGTCGCTTGGCTTCGAGGGCATCACCATGTTTGCGCACCACGGTGCGCAGGGCCATCGCCAGCGGCAGCCCTGCCGCGTTCGTCCGGGTTCGGACAAGGACCGCGTCGGTGGACAATTGCCTGCCGTGGGCTGTGGTCAGGTGTTTGCTCGACAGTCCGCGGTAGCGGGCCACGAGCGTGTTGGCGATCGCGGTGTCGACGGTTGCGCGGATCTGCATCGGTCCCGACCAGTTCTCGGCGACGATCGTGGTCTGCAGCGCGCCCAGGTGCGGGCGGTGCATGGCGGCGAAGCGGCGCTCGGTGACGTCCGTGATGCGGCCTTGCGCGTCACGGTACCGGAAGCAGCGCACGAGTTCTGCCCGGCGCAGATCCAGCTGTTGCCGGTAGGTCAGCAGGTCGGCGCGGTCGATATCGAACCAGTCGCCGTCGCCGATGCGCCAGGTCACCGGTAGCCAATTCGGGACGTTGACCAGGCTTTCGTTGTCGATCTCCCGGCCGGCGACGCGGTCGTGGAGCCGGTTGTACAGGCCGGCGAGATAGGTGCCCGGGTAGTGGAGATCACCTGCCACCGATTCCGGTGCCGCGCCGCGGGTGGCGAAGTAACCGTTGCCGACAGTGCACAACGCTTCGCGCAGTTTTTCTTTCGCCGGGTCGTAGCCGTCGAAGGTGATCGTCCACGACGGGGGCACCGGGGCCTCGGCACCGGCGGCCAGCAACCGGGTGAGCCGATGCAGGAAATCGCGGACCCGGGTGGGTTCGGCTAGGGAGAATCCGGCCGCTGTTGCGCGCGTGATGCTTTCGTTGCTGCGGACCACCACGCCCAGCCCGTCGGCTTCTACGGCGTCGAAGGCGTCCTCGTCGGTCAGGTCGTCGCCGATGTAGACCGGGAACACCGCGCCGGGCAGGCGCTCGACGATCCAGCGCAGCGCGGCGCCTTTGTCCCAGTCGGTGTCCGGCCGCAATTCGATCACTTTGCGGCCGCCGGTCACCCGCAGTCCGTGCGCGCGTCCCGCGGCGTGTACCGCGGCCACGACGGGGCCGATATCGCCGGGTGCGACGTTGCGGTAGTGGGTGGCGACCGCGAACCGCTTGTGCTCGACCAGCACACCCGGAATATCGCACAAATCGCGGTGCAGCTTGTCCGCCGCCTCCGCCAGCGCCTGCTCGGTGCCCGCCGGGATCGCGGCGGTATGGCGGGTGCCGTCGGGGGCGAGTAGTTCGTATCCGTGGCTGCCGGCGTACCAGAGCCCGGCACCGTCGACGCGGCCGCGGAGATCGTCGAGCTCGCGTCCGCTGATGACGGCGACGGGGCAGCGCGCCGCCAGTTCTTCGAGCACGTCTTTCATCTCCGCGACGAGGTGGGCGGCGGCCGGCTCAGGCACGATATCGGACAGTGTGCCGTCGAAATCGAGCAGGACCGCCGGGGTTTCGCCGCTGAGCTGGTCGGTGATGCGCGACCAGAACGCGAGGGCATCGGGAACATCGGATACGCGCCGGAATCCGCCGCGGGCTCGGATCCGGGACAGATCGTCGACAACGATGTCGGCGCCGCACGCCCGCAGCCGGTCGGCGTGTCCGCCGCGGTCGACGCCGACGACGAGCCCGAAACCGCCGTCACGGCCGGCCGCGACACCCGCTTCCGCGTCTTCGACGACCACGGTGCGGTCCGGTGCGCTGTCCAGCCGGCGGCAGGTCTCGAGCAGGGTCGCCGGGTCCGGTTTGCCCGCGAGACCGAGTTGTTCGGCGTCGATTCCGTCGATGCGGGCGTCGAATACTCCGGTGAGCCCGGCGGCGGTGAGGAGGTAGTCGAGGTTGCGGCTGGCGGAGAAGACGCCGGTCGCCATCCCCAGTGACCGCACCCGCCGGATCAGCGAGACCGTGGTCTCGAACACGCGCACGCCGTCGCGGACGACCCGCTCGCGGAACAGGCGATCTTTGCGGTTGCCCAGTCCACACACTGTCTCCGCGGTCTCAGCATCGGTGGGCTCGCCCCACGGGAGGCTGATGCCGCGGGAGGCCAGGAAGTCGGCGACGCCGCGGTAGCGCGGTTTGCCGTCGACGTGGCGGAGATAGTCGTCGGGGGTGAACGGCGAACGGTCCTGGCCCGCGGTCGCGCCGGGCCGGTCGAGGTAGGTGTCGAACAGTTCGGTCCACGCCGCCGCGTGCACCGACGCGGTGTCGGTGACGACGCCGTCGAGGTCGAATACGACGGCGTCGTAGCGACGTGTGTCGATCACGGTCGCGGTGTCTGCACCGTTGGTCACCTCGTCAGCCTGCACCACCGCGGTGGCCGGCGGATAGGGCAAGAAGTCGTCAACCGGTGCACCGCGAGCCCGCACAGACTCGGAGACGGTCTTGCCAACCGGGTTGGTCGCTGGTGGCAAGACCGTTTCGCCGACCGGCTGTGAACAGTGGTCAGGGTGGCCGCAGCAGCGGGTCGCACTGTTGGGCGCAGCGCGACATCTCGGCGAGGTCTGTCTCGATTGCGGCGGCGATCTGTTCGCCGGGCAGCACGCTGTCGTAGTCGCTGAGCACGCCGAACCGCAGCAGGCCGTGGTAGCTGGTGACCGCGACCGCCAAGCCGATGCGCATGGCCAGCGGCGGCAGCGCGAACGCGTCGAGCACGGCGCGCCCGAGGAATGACAGTGTGTCCTGTGGTCCGATCACGTTGGTGACCAGTGCGCCGACGGCCTGCTGCCGGTAGCGCGCCGCGAACCGGAGCGCGGCGGCCACCGGCGCTGTCGGTAGCAGCGCCGCGACGCCGAGCGCCAGCTCTTCGGCTTCCACTTCGCCGGTCGTCCGTTGCCGGGCCACCCGCTGGTGTACTCGGGTGAGGCGCTGGCGAGCGGTTGCGGCATCCAGCGGCAGCTGCGGGGTGAGGGCAGCGACGACGTTGCCGAGTCCGTCTCCGGACCGGGCCGGCCGGGTGGAGACCGGAACGAGGATGCGCAGGTGCTCGGTGGCCGGATCACGGCCTTGGGCGATCAACACCGACCGCACCGCACCGGTGACCGCTGCAACCGCGACATCGTTGACGGTGACCTCGAACGCGGCACAAATATTCCGGATGTCGGCCAGATTCGATTCCGCGACACCGTAGCGGCGCCGGGGCCCGAGCTCCTCGGCGCCCAGTGAGCCGTTCCCGGCTGGTAGCAGTGCCCAGGTCAGGGGTACCGCGTTGCGGACCAGGCTCCCGGCGCCCCGGGCCGCGACGGTCGCTACGCGTGCGCCGGCAGTGGCGAGGCTCTGGACGGTGGAAATCGTGGGCGGCGGCCCGGGTGTCGGGTGGTCGGGGTGGTCGTCCGTGTCATCGCAGAGTTGTTCGAACAACCGCATGCCGGCCATACCGTCGACCATCGTGTGGTGTGCCACGAACAGCAGCGCCCATTGATCGACGCCGTATTCCTCGATGACCAGGCAGCGCCACAGCGGGTGGTTCCGGTCGAATTTCTCGGTCGACTCTGCGGCGATCAGGTCATAGAGCTCCTGTTTCCCGCGTGGTTGCGGCAATGCGCGCCACCGCAGGTGCCGTGTCAGGTCGAAGTCGGGGTCGTCGACCCATCGGGGTGCCTGCAGGTCCAAGGGCGTCCGGTGGACTCGCTGCTGTAGCCGTGGATCGCGGTCGACGCGCTGTTGGAGACGTTCGATGAGTTCTGGCTGCGAAGGTGCTCGCCCGTCCAGCACCGTGGCGATGCCGATGCCGACATCAGCGGTCCCGTCGGCGTCTTCGATGTACAGGAAGGCCGAATCGAGGGGGTGCAGGCGGCTCATAAGCTGTCGTGCTCCGGTGCCGCGGGCGCCCGCCCGGACTGCGATGGGGCTTCGGAGACTGTGTCGACGAACCGACCGACGGTTTCGTCCGGCAGGGCGCGGGCGATATCGGTCTCGGTGAGTATGCCGACGAGCCGGCCCTGTTCGGTCACCGGAAGCCGGCGGATCCGGTAGCGCTGCATCACCGTCTGCGCATCGCTGTCGATAACGATGCTGCGCAGCATCGTTCCCTCGAACGGGTCCCCGGCGGCCCAGCTATCAGGATCGTACCCCTCGGCAAGGCACATCATGACGATGTCGCGGTCGGTCACGAGGCCGATCGGGTGGTCTTTGTCTTGCCCGTCGTACACCGCTTGCGATCCGATGCCATGCTGCCGCATCTGCCGGGCCGCTGTTGTCACGGTCGCGCTCTGCCCGAGACAGATGACGTCGCGGTGCATGTGGGATCGAACCGGGTTCATCGCGGGATCTCCCAACGTGCGGGGGCGCGGCTGCTGCCGTTTCAGCATCACCGGCCCCGGTGCTGTCCTGGCAGGGCACAAAGTCACTGCTCGTGCAGGGAAAGACACCGGGCTGGGTTCTCGACAACAGGACGGGCCGGCTCGCATCGGGTGATCGCCCGTGGCGGTCGTATCAGGCGCTTCGAGGGATGGCCGTGTCGAACCGATCGCGTCCGGCGGGATTCGACCACGTGTCCGGTGCAGCGGTCGGGACCATTTCCCTGTCTATCGGCGACTTCCGGCCCTGCGGCCGGGGCGGGCGCCGGAATCGATGCTGGAGAAGCACCCCAGCCGGTATCTCGGACCCCGTGAGGAAGGCAATGGTATGGCGCATCGCACCGATCCTTTGGCCGCGGAAGTTCACACCGCGCACGCCTGGCTGAGCACTATCGCCGACGGCCTGGGCACCAAGGACCGCCATTTCGCCCTCCGCGCTCTGCGCGCATGGATGCATGCGGTCCGCGACCGGGTCGGGGTGTCCAACTCTGCCCACGTGACCGCGCAACTTCCCGAGGTGCTTCGCGGGATGTGGTACGAGGGCTGGATACCGGCCAAGGTCCCGGTTCGCCACGGTGTCGCCTCGTTCATCGACCAGTTCGCCGAGGAGGCCCGGATCGACCGTGACGATGTTGTCGTGGTCGCCGGGAAGATCACACGGTCGTTGGATCGGCTGTTCGCGCCCGGTCAGCTCGACAGGATCTTCGCCGTTCTGCCCGCGCCGCTGGATATAGCCCTGTGGGGCGATTTCCTCGGCGAGACCACCGCGGCCAGGACGGTGCCGCCGGTCCGTGCCCTGCGCGCTGCGCAGCGCGAGCACGATCTCGCCCAGCAGGTCCGGGTGCTGGGAGAAGCGGTCGCTGTGCTGGCCCGTGGACTCGAACAGTTGCCGTCGCTGCCCGCCGACGAACAACGGGTCGCCACGGCAGCGCAGTCGGCGCACCGCATCCTGCTGGCAGAGGGGCTGGTGGATCAGCACGCGACGGAGTGAGATGAGCATGCTGCAGCCAACGGTGTCGCTGGGCCCAGCTCCGGCACGGTCACCGCCGCCGGTGAGTGGGTGGCTTGTTGGTACGGCCCAGCGGGATACCGTGCGCGAGCTGCTGCCGTCCAGCCTCGAAGGGCTGCTGCACGACACTGGCAACCCGGAATTCCTGCTTCGCCTCGACATCCCGGGTCCTGCCGCCGAACTGTTGAGCACACCGCGGATACAACGCGCGATCGGCATGGTCTACAGCCCGGGCACCGAGCGGCAGAACCACTACTTCCGTGCCCGCACCACCCAGCAGTTCGACGCGGTGATCCATATCGACCGCACCACCGCTGTGCAACCACTGGAACCGGACAGCCGCCGTGATGCGGGCACCATGCCACAGGCCTGTGAGCGCAGTGGCTTGTGCCGCGGCCGCACGGGACAGCCACAACGCTCCCGAGAACGATAGAGAGGCGGCGGCGATGATAGAGCTCGCCGGATTGAGCAAGGCGTACCGGCGCACGGTGGCACTCGACGATGTGAGCGTGCAGATACCGGCGGGTGTGGTCTTCGGATACGTCGGACCCAACGGGGCAGGCAAGACCACCACCATCCGCATCCTGGCCGGTTTGATGCGACCCACGCGCGGTTGCGCGCGGATCTGCGGCGCCGACACGGTGCGGGAGCGGGAGAAAGCGCAACACCACATCGGGTATCTGCCGGGCCAATTCGTCGCCTACCCCGACCTGACCGGCGAGCAGTACCTGGACTATCTGGCGAACCTGCACGGTGGTGTCGCCCCGAAGCGACGCCGCGGTATCGCCGAACGTCTCGAACTCGACCTCTCTACCCGCATCGGTGCGATGTCGCACGGGAACCGGCAGAAGGTCGGCATCGTGCAGGCGTTCATGACCGAACCGGATGTGCTGTTGCTCGACGAGCCGACCACGGGCCTGGACCCCTTGGTCCAGCGGGAATTTCTGGCCATGGTGCGCGAATTCCGCGACAACGGGTGCACAGTCTTCCTGTCGTCGCACGTGCTGTCTGAGGTGGAAGCGGTCGCCGACAGCGTGGGGATGCTGCGCAGGGGCCGGCTCATCGACGTCGGGACCGTCGCCGAATTCACGGGCCGGACACTGCGGCGCCTCGATGTGACCTTCGGCGCCCGGCCACCGGATCCGGCCGGGTTGCGTGGTCTGGCAGGGGTCCGGCAGGTGCGTGAGGACTCGCAGCGAATGCAGATCGAAGTACAGGGCTCCACCGCCGAGCTGCTCAAGACGATCGCACCCTATGAAGTGGTCGACATCGTGAGCCATGACCCCGACCTCGAAGAGATCTTTCTCGGCCACTATGGACAGGACTGAAATACCATGCTGAGCAGCGTGTATCTGAAATCTCTGCGTGATCAACGCCGCGGTCTTCTCGGCTGGAGCATCGGCGGGGTGGCGCTGGTGCTGTTGGAAAGCGCCTTGTGGCCGTCGATCTCGGGAATGGCAGGAATGCAGGACATCGTGGAGAGTTACCCCGAAGCGCTGCGCGAACTGTTCGACCTGGAGGCATTCGGGACGGGTACTGGCTTTCTCAACGTCGAACTGTTCAGCATGCTGTTACCGATCCTGTTCCTGGTCTTCGCGGTCGGACGCGGTGCCAAGGCGATCGCGGGCGAGGAAGAACGCGGGACACTGGAGGTACTGCTGGTGACCAGGGTCTCGCCGGTGCGGCTCATGCTCGAGCAAGCGGCCGTGCTGGTCAGCGCAGTCCTGACGGTGGGGGTGGTGCTGTGTGGCGCGGTGGTGGTGTTCTCGGCGGTGTTCGGTCTGGGGGTCACCATCGGTTCGGCGATGACCGGAGCACTGTCGATGGTGCTCATCGGTATCGAGTTCGGCCTGCTCGCCCTGGCGATCGGTGCAGCGACCGGCCGCCGTGTACTGGCAGCGGCCGTCACGTCGGTCTTCGCGGTCGCGGCCTATGTTCTGTATGTAGCGAGCAAGCTCGTCGAGGCAGTGCGCCCCTGGGGGCCGCTGTCACCGTTTCACCAAGCCATAGAAGGTGGGCCGATGGGTGCCGGTCTCCCCGCCGCCTATGGCTGGCTGCTGCTCGCCGGGGTTCTGGTGCTGGCGGCGGGGCTTCCGATCTTCGATCGCCGTGACATCGCCGGAGTCTGAGCGGCCGGGCCCTGAGGAGCGGTGCATCGTCACCGTATCCGGTGCACACCGCGCGCCGCCGGCGCGGGTTGGGTTGCACGGCGGACTCTGAGCCGCGGTCACCACTCGCGTGTGGTCTTTCCGCAGGCGGCGGCTACGAGTTCACCCGGGCGGGCGGTTGCGCCGGAGGACGTCGAGCCGGACCCTGCACTCGTCTTCATCGATCTGCCCGCGGGCGAAGCGTTCGGAAAGGACTGCTTCCGGATCCGCTGGAGCATCGCCCCGAGGATGTGGGGGAGCCCACGAGGGTGCCGTGAGGGCACGGACGACGGCGAACACCGCGAGGGCGACCAGCACCGCGAGTAACACCACTGTGGCGATCATCAGCGTGGTTTCCCAGCCGTTCATTCCGTGGTCATACCAATGCATGCCTTCCTCCTCGCACGACCAGGGTTTTCTCAGCGGTAGCCGGCTCGGCGGCCGCCGGTCAGCTCTGGTGGGCAACGAGGACCGGGCAGTGGGCTCGTTGCACGACGATGTTGCTGGTGGAGCCCATGAGCAGACCACGGAAACCGCCGCGGCCACGGCTGCCCACCACGACGAGCTGCGCCGACTTGGACCAGTCGAGCAGGTGCAGGTCCGGGCCGGCCAGATAGATCTTGCGGATCACCTCGACGTCAGGGTATTTCTCCGTCCACTCGGCGAGCCACTCGCTCATCTGCGCGTCCGCTGCAGCGGCGATGTCGGGATCGTCGATGGTTTCGGGCATGCCGGCGAACCAGTGGAAACGCAGGTCGTGCCAGGTGTGTAGTGCAACCACGGGCGCCCGCACCAGGTCTGCTTCGGCGAATGCGGCGGCCGCGGCGGCGTTACTTGCCGCAGTTCCGTCGAGGCCTACGACGACGGGCCGTTCACGGCCGGTACTCGATTCGGTTTCGTGCCCGCGCACCACCACGATCTTCCCGTGGCCGTGGCTGGTGACCGCGAGCAGAGTGGATCCGAGATGGGCCAGGGTGGATCCTTCTCCGGCGGCGCCGATCACGGTCAGTTCCGCGGAGGCGGACTCTTCCACCAGCAGACGCGAGGGCTCCGCATCGGACAGTTCGGTCTCCACCGTCAGCGAAGGATCGATCTGCAGTGCCAGCGAGCGGGCGCGCTCCACGCAGTCGTTTCCGCGGCGATACGCCGCCTCGAGCACAGGTGGCTCCATCTGGTCGTAGACGCCGGTGAGGGAACGCGCGGCAGCCAGGTTGTATCCGTGCACGATGCGTAACCGCCAGCCGCGTCGGGAGGCGGTTCGGCTTGCCCACCGCACGGCGAGTTCGGACGGCTCGGAGTGTCGGCTCCGACAACGATCGTCAGGGACGACTCGGGTGACTGTGCGGAACTGTCCATGACGGCTGTCCTTCGGGCTCCGGAGCTGCGATCCTTTCGAGACTAAGCCGGTAGGACAAGCCACCGCGGCTGTCATTCGTCACCCGTGGCCGGGACTTCGGTCGCCTGCACACCCGGCCGGCATGACCGGTGAGCCACGTCGACCACATCGCCGGGCCGGGACTCGTTTCTGCCGGGCCCGGGCCGGCTCCACAGCGGCGGCTCAGGCCGTGATCGGCTGGTTGGCGCTGACCCAACCTTGCGCCAAGCGGTCGATTACGTCGCCGACGGTCTCGCCGCGATCGGCTGTATCGGCGGATGAGGTCTGCAGACACCAACTGTCGATTTCTTCGATCAGTTCTCGACGCCGGTGATCGATCTCGGTGAGCCAGGTCGAGGCGTCGACCCCGACCCGCCGGTCGTGCAGTTTCGCCAGTGCATGAGCCCACCGCAGCAGTTGATCGTCTTCATAGCTTCGCCCCTGGAAAACACTGAGAATCGCGGGCACACCCGGCAGGATCGGACGCTGCGCCGCAGTATCCGGAGAATCTCTGCTTTCCACCGACCCCGACATATTTCGCTCAACCATCAAATCCCCCTTGAACTTGTTGAATGAAACGGAGTATCGCTTCCGAGGGGGACAGTAATCGACCGACGCCACCACCACAGCGGAAACGCAAGATTGCGTTCGTTGTAGTGCGCCAGTGAACCGGTGCAGGTCAGAGTTGTAATCCTCGATTCACGACGTCGGCCGAGGTCGGGAAGCACCGCGTTCTGGCATCGTGGCTGCTCGACCGCCTGTTGGGCAGGACACTGCGGTGCGGCACTCAGTGGACAGTGCGCTCGCCGGTGGTGAATGCCGGCGGGCCTTGGTAGGGGCGTTGCAGCGCGGCGAATTCGGGTGTGGTCGCGGCGTCTATCACTGCGCGCAGCAGTGCGGTGGCGCGGTGAGGAGCTGGCGGTGCGGTGAGTACGGGCCCACCGAATCCCTGCCCGTCGATCGCGATGATGGGGCTGCCGCCTCGACCACCGAGAGCCTGCTGTGAGGCCTGGTGTGCATCGGCGACCGGCGCGTCGAACGAGGCGTCGTCGAGAGCGGCAAGAAGGGTCGATTCCAGGCCGGCCTCGGCGAGGGCCGCCGCGGCGGCGGCATCGTCATCGGTCTCGGGTGTTCGCGGATGCAGCCGCGGGCCCAGCGCCAGGTAGAGAGAAACGAAGCCTGAGGGGCCGTGGCGCTGTTCGACGGCAGCGAACACGCGCCCGAACCGGCGTGAACGGCTGATCATCGGTTCGTGGCCGGCGTCGACGGCCCGGCCGTCGTTGAGTACCGCCAGACTCATCTGTTTCACGGCCACCGCGTGTTCGCCACGTGCGGTGTCGAGCAGCCAGCGGGCTGTCACCCAGGCGAACGGGCACACCGGGTCCACGTACAAATCGATCTCTGCCATCACTGTCCGCCTTCGCGGGCTCCGGCCGGTGAGCGGACTACACGGGAAGCGATCGCCTCCCTCACTTGCTCAATATACCCCCAGGGGTATTATCGGAACTCGAATATACCCCCGGGGGTATGAAAGGTGGGGTGGGAGTGATCGGAAGAGGTGGAGGTACAGCGGTGACGGAGACGATGACCGGACGGGCGGGCGTCGGCGCAGCGACCGGTGGTCCGCTGGCGCGACTCGGCGCGGCGATGGCCGGGCGTGCCCGCTGGGTGTTCGGGGTGTGGCTGGTGGTTCTCGTCGCTCTCGGCGCGGCCGCGCCGAGTGTGTTCACCTCGCTGGCCGGAGCCGGATGGCAGGCCGAGGGGTCGGAGTCGGTGCAGGTGCGTGAACTGGCCCAGCAGCATTTCGGTGGGAATTCCTCCGCGGCCGTACAGGTGGTCGTGCACTCCGACACCGCCACCGTCGACAGCCCTGCGGTGCAGCGGATAGTGGCCGAGGTGGCCACCGAGTTCGCCGGAGACGACCGCTTCGCCGGTGTGGTGGTGCCGCAGCCGGGGATGACGATCAGTCCGGACAGGCACACCGGCATCGTTGTCGCCGGCGCGAATGCGTCCACCGATGACATGGTCCGGGCGGTCGACGACCACAAAGAAGCGTTGACCGCGCTGTCGGGCGAGGGTGTGGAGGTCTATCCGACCGGCGCGTCGGCGCTGTGGAGCGACTTCAACAAGGCCAACCACGACGCGATGATCAAAGCCGAATTGTTCTCCTGGCCGGTGACGCTGGCGATCATGGTGCTGGCATTCGGGTCACTGGTGGCTGCGGGCCTGCCGTTGTTGCTGACCGTCGCGGGGTTGGTGGCGTCGGCGGGAGGGCTGGTGCTGTTGAACGAGATCACCCCGATCTCGGTGTGGGCGATGAACTTCGCGATGATGTTCGCCCTGGCCCTGGGCATCGACTACGCTTTGTTCATCGTCGCCCGTTTCCGCGACGCCTTGAGCAAGACGACCGATACCGGGCGTGCTGTGGCCGAAACGATGGACACCGCAGGCAAAGCCGTGGTGCTGTCGGGCGCCACCGTGGTGGTGAGTTTGTCGGCGGTGCTGCTGGTGCCCGCGCCGGCGGTGCGCACGATGGCCGTGGGCATCATGCTGGCCGTGATCTTCGTGCTCGCCGCGACGGTGACACTGCTGCCCGCAGCGCTGGGCGCGCTCGGATCCAAGATCAACGCCGGTGCCCTGCCGTATGCGAAGCGGCAGCATCATCGGTCGCCGCGTTTTGCCCGGTGGGGCGAGATTCTGCTCAACCACCCGTGGCCGTTTGCCATCGCGGCGCTGGCGGTGCTGATCGGGCTGGCGATACCGGTGTTCGGACTGAAGGTCGCCATGCCCTCGATTCAGGTCGTGCCCGCCGATGCCCCGGTGCGTCAGGGCTATGAGCTGGTACAGCGACAGCTGGGGCCCGGTGCGCCGGGAGCGTTGCAGATCGTGACTCCGGCCGAAAGCGCCATCGAGACCGCGGACAAGGCCGCGGCGGCCGAGGGCATCGCCATGGTCACACCCGCCCAGCCTGCCGGCGACGGATCGGAGCTGGTGATGCTGCAGGCACTACCCGAGGTCGACCCCTCCGATGAACGTATGGGCACCATCCTCGACGATCTGCGCGCACAACTACCCGACCAGGCCCTTGTCGGCGGCGCCCCGGCCGAGAACCTGGATCTGCAGCAGGCCCTCGACAATTACCTGCCGGTCATCGTCACGGTGATCCTCGTGCTGGGCTTCGTACTGTTGCTGGTCGCCCTGCAGGCCCCGCTCATCGCAGCGCTGGGCACCTTGGTCAGCCTGCTGTCGACGGCCGCGGCATTCGGAGTGGCGAAACTGATCTTCCAGGACGGCCACGGATCCGGCCTGCTGGGTTTCACCCCGCAGGGTTTCCTCGACGGCTGGGGGCCGGTGTTCTTCTTCGCGATGATCTTCGCGATCGCGATGGACTACACGGTGTTCCTGCTGGCCACCGCCAAAGAACACTACGAGCATTCCAAAGATCCGAAAACCGCCCATATCGACGGGTTGGCCCACTCCGGCCGTGTCATCTTCGCCGCGGCAGCGGTCATGGTGGCGGTGTTCTTCACCTTCGCGCTGGCCCAGCCCCTACCACCGAAGGAGATGGGCATCATCCTCGGCGTCGCGGTCCTGCTCGACGCGCTCGTCGTCCGGCTGGTGCTGCTCCCGGTCGTCCTGCGGCTGACCGGCCACGGCGCATGGTGGTCACCACGATGGCTACGCCGAGTCCTACCGACAATCAACTTCAGCCACTGACCACCACCCACTGATACCCCAGGGGGTATTGTTGACAGAACTGCGAAAACAGGAGAAGACACCATGATCGGCGACGAAAACACCATCGCTCCCGTGCTCAACCGCTTACGACGCGCCCATGGCCAGCTCGCGGGCGTGATCGCGATGATCGAGGCGGGCCGCGACTGCAAAGACGTCGTCACCCAGCTCGCCGCGGTGTCCCGCGCGCTCGACCGCGCCGGATTCAAGATCGTCGCTACCGGTCTGCGTGAATGCCTCGACCGGCAGGGCGAGGAGGACACCGACCCGTTGACCGTCGACGAACTGGAAAAACTGTTCCTCGCCCTGGCCTGACACCACCGGGGCCGGGGACGTCACCGCTCGTGAAAGGACGGCCCACCATGCCGACACTCGTGCGTCACCGCGAATGGACCATCGATCGAATCGTTCCGCTGCTGGCCGCAACGATGGTCCTGCTCGGCACCGTACTGGCCGCAACCGTCTCACCGTGGTGGCTGATCCTGACCGCGCTCGTCGGCGCCAACCTGCTGCTCTACGGCGTCGTCGGCTGGTGCCCGGCCACCCTGATCATGACACGCCTGGGTGTACCCGCCGGCCGCACCGGGCCCCCGCGCGTGAACCCGCGGTCCAATCATCATCCAACGCATACCGGAAGTGAGGAGATCCGATGACCGAGACCACTGCACTCGCCTTGTCTGCCACACTGACCACCAGCTTCGACGATGCCGTGGCACGCACCCGCGCCGCCCTGTCCGAACAAGGATTCGGCGTCCTCACCGAGATCGATATGCGCGCCACCCTTGAGGCCAAACTCGGCCACGATATGGAGGACTATCCGATCCTCGGCGCCTGCAACCCGCCCCTGGCCCATCGTGCCGTCGGTATCGACCGCCAGGTCGGGCTCCTACTGCCCTGCAATCATCGTCCGTCGCGACCCCGCCAACGACACCGACGTTTTCGTCGAAGCCATGAACCCGAACCTCATAGTCCAGGTCACCGGGCAACCGGCACTCGCCCCGATCGCCGAGGAAGCAACGACGAAACTGCAAGCTGCCATCGGTTCCCTCCAAACCAGCGGGAACTGACAGACTCGTCGACCAGCGACTCGACGCCACCGGGGTCCGGCAGGCCACACGACCGGAGTAGCCGAAATCGTGCGGACTTCTTCGGCGCCACGCAGCGGTCCATCGGTCGACCGGAGCCGGAAACGAACCTGGGAGCAGATCGTGACCGGTGCGGCGGCCGGCTTCACGGTCGGAGGCGAAACGTCACCGTCGGTCCCGGACACCAAGCAGTGATGCGGGTAACATTCACGGCTATGACCTCGCCCTTTGGTGGACGGATCGGCTTGGACGTGCGTGACTCCGTACCCGATTGGGGGCCGTATACACCGCGCGCGGCCTCGGACGGGGCGCCGAACATTCTGGTGATTCTGTACGACGACACGGGGATGGATGCGTGGGCACCCTACGGGGGACGGATCCAGATGCCGACGCTGCAACGGCTGGCGGACAACGGGTTGACCTATACCCAATGGCATACGACGGCGCTGTGTTCACCGACGCGGTCGATCTTCCTCACCGGCCGCAACCACAACCTGAATCGATGCGGGTCGATCATGGAAGCCACCGACGGCTTTCCCGGTGCTGCTGGGCGCATCCCCCCGGAGTGCGACGAAGTCGCCAACCCGGCCGATCACGTACGGCCGTGGTCGGAACTCAACGACGACGAGAAACGGCTCTTCGCGCGCATGGCCGAGGCATTCGCCGCACTGTCGGAGTACACCGATGTCGAGACCGGGCGGCTGATCGACTATCTCGAGGAAACGGGTCAGCTGGACAACACGCTGATCATCTATTGCGCCGACAACGGTGCGTCGGGGGAGGGGACACCCAACGGCTCGGTCAACGAGAACAAGTTCTTCAACGGCTATCCCGATGATCTCGCGGAGAACATGCGCTACCTCGACGCGATCGGCAGCCCGCAGACCTACAACCATTACCCGACCGGCTGGGCGGCCGCGTTCTCGACCCCGTTCCAGATGTTCAAACGCTACTCCCAGTTCTCCGGTGGTACCTGCGATCCGCTGGTGATCCACTGGCCCGCCGGTACCGCGGCTCGCGGGCAACTGCGCCACCAGTACCACCATGCGACCGATATCGTGCCGACGATCCTCGAGGCGGCCGGGCTGGAGATGCCCGCGGTGTACCGAGGCGTACAACAGCATCCGTTGAGCGGCGTGTCCATGCGGTATTCGTTCGATCGGCCGGAGGCGCCCACCACCAAGCATCGCCAGTACTACGCGATGCTGGGCACGCGCGGAATCTGGGAAGACGGATGGAAGGCGGCCGCGCTGCACGCACCGCTCAGCGGCCGTGGCGGGTTCGATTCCGATCGCTGGGAGCTCTACCACGTCGATCGCGACCGGGCCGAAGCGCACGATCTGTCCGGTGAGTATCCGGAGAAGCTGAATGAGCTGATCGCGGCCTGGTTCGAGGAAGCCGAGCGCAACGATGCTCTGCCGCTGGACGATCGCACCGCATTGGAATTGCTGACCCTCGAGCGGCCCTTGGCCGAGCCGCCACGTGACCGTTACGTCTACTATCCGGATACCGCGCCGGTGCCCGAAGCCGTGGCGGTCGATATTCGTGGCCGGTCCTACAAGATCGTCGCCGATGTCTCGCTGACCGGCAACGCTGAGGGGGTGCTGTTCGCGCACGGCTCGAGGTTCGGTGGCCATGCCTTGTTCATCCTCGAAGGCCGGCTGTACTACGTGTACAACTTTCTCGGCATCCAGCCCGAACAGGTCCTCGTCTCACCGGAGCCCCTCCCCGCCGGCCCCCTCACCGTCGGGTTCGAATTCACGCGGGAAGGTACGGGAGAGTACGGAGAGTCACTGGGCGTCGGCCGGCTCCACATCGGTGAACAGGTGGTCGCCGAGAACCGGATACGTACCCAAGCCGGGCCGTTCACCCTCGCGGGCGACGGGTTGTGCGTCGGTTACGACAGTGGAGACGCGGTCAGCCGGCTCTACCGCAGCCCGTTCCGGTTCACCGGAGGTGAACTCCTGGGTGCGGCCGTGGATGTCAGTGCCCGTCAGTACCGCGACCTCGAACGTGAGGCTGCGGCCGCGTTCGCGCGCGAATAAACGACGGTGCCCGCTACGCCCGCCCCGAAGGATATGGTCTGGATACCTGCGGGCCGTTTCTGGATGGGGTCCGACGATTTCTATCCCGAGGAGTCCCCGGTTCACGAGGTGGCCGTGGACGGATTCTGGATGGACCGAAACCCGGTCACCGTGGCCCAGTTCCAGCGTTTCGTCCGCGACCGCGGATATACGACCACCGCGGAGATCCCGCCGGATCCGGCGGACTACCCGGACGCCGATCCGGCGCTACTGGTGGCGGGATCGCTGGTCTTCACCCCATCGCCAAGGCCGGTCGGATTGGACGACCTCACCCGGTGGTGGTCATTCGTCCCGGGCGCCCAGTGGCGCAACCCGGAAGGACCGGGCAGCGGTATCGGCGAGCGGCGCCGGCATCCGGTGACACATATGTCGTGGTTCGACGCCTGCGCCTATGCCGAATGGGCAGGCAAACAGCTACCGACCGAGGCCGAATGGGAGTATGCCGCGCGCGGCGGGCTGGACCGTCAACCGTTCGTGTGGGGAGCCGAGCACCGCCCGCGCTGGCGACCGGCAGCCAACGTGTGGCACGGTCGCTTTCCCTGGGAGAACACCCTCGACGACGGCTTCGCCCGCACCTCACCGGTCGGGCATTTCCGCCCCAACGGCTACGGTCTCAACGATATGGCCGGCAACGTGTGGGAGTGGACCGCCGATCTCCACACCCGCGACCACACCGGTGCCGGCCTCGATGCTCGGCCGGCCGGATCCTGCTGCCGCCCCGGCGCTGCGCACTCGGCGCCGGGCGAACCGTATCCGCGGCGCACGATCAAAGGCGGCTCGCACCTGTGCGCACCGAACTACTGTTTCCGCTACCGGGCCGCGGCACGCCAAGGGGAATCCGAGGAAACCTCGACCGGTCACCTGGGGTTCCGCTGCATCATCCGACCCTGAATCCCCGGGGTCCGGGCGCGGCCCGGGCATTGCGCCACGGCCTCGATGACCTTCTCCTCTGCCCCACAAACACGTATCGACGAGATCCTTGGGACAGGACGGGATCCAACCGCGAGGAAGGCAGAGCATGACCGAACGCACGGCACCCGCTTTCGGGAACCACAGCGCAGCCGATGTCGTTGCCGCGGTGGACGGCTCACCCAGTTCGTATCGAGCGGTGGCCTGGGCAGCGGTCGAGGCGAGTATGCACGGCTGTGGGCTGCATCTGATCAACTCGTGGGCCATTCCGTCGGGATTCGGTCCCGAGGCCACGATGACCGAGAACGACCTGCGCTGGTTGTACGACCAGGGTCAGCGTGTCGTCGACGAGGCCGAGCACGTGGCCCGGACCGCCTCGCCGGGCAAGGCGCCGATCATCAGCACCGAGGTGACCTCCTTGCTCATCACCACGGCGCTCATCAAGCGATCGCACTCGGCCCGGATGGTGGTAGTCGGCAGTCGCGGCCTGGGTGCGTTCCAGCGCGGGCTGCTCGGCTCGGTGAGCACAGCCGTCGCCCGGCACGCGTGGTGCCCGGTGGCGGTCATCCACGCCGACGCACCGCTGGACTCGGTCTCGGCCGGGCGACCGGTAGTGGTGGGAGTGGACGGCAGCGACAACAGCGCGCCGGCGGTGGCGCTGGCGTTCGACGAAGCGGCCCGGCGCAACGTCGGACTGATCGCCATGCACTCGTGGAGTGACACCAGCGGACTCGATTTCCCGATCCGTGACTGGGACGACGTCCGGAACTCCGCCGACAGGGCGCTCGCCGAGACCTTGGCCGGCTACCGCGAACAGTATCCCGATGTCGCGGTGCAGCGGATTGTCCGCGTGGACCGGCCCGCGCGTTCGTTGCACGACGCCTCGGCCGACGCGCAACTCGTCGTCGTCGGCAGCCGTGGCCGCGGCGGATTTCGGGGTCTGTTGCTCGGCTCCACCAGCGACGCCCTGCTTCATTCGGTGGACACTCCGCTGATCGTCGTCCGCGCCCGGCCTGCACACAATGACAGTGCAGGCGAGCACGAGTAAGAGGGGCGCGCTACCGGCACCGACAGCGTCGGGTCATATTCCTGATCCTGGCCATCCTCGGTGCGGTGACGGCGCCCTCGGCGCTGCCCGTCCGCCGTCGCCGGGAGCGCTATGCGCGGCGCCCGCCGCGCTCACCGTCTCAACCCCCTCGGGACTCACACCTCTGCATGGTGACGTGCGCGCAGCCGTGCCAGACGCAGTCCGGCAAAGGTGAGCGCGACCGCAACGCATCCAGCGACGGTCATGAGCCGGTTGACGTCCACGGCGGGTTGCCAGCGCACGCGGCCGTCGGCGACCACATAGGCACCGACGGGCTTGGCTCCGACGCCGAAGCCACCGCCGGACCCCTCTTTCCCTTCCTCATCGGTACCGGCGCCACCGCCCGCCCCGCCGGAGACCGCCGCGGCCGTGATCACCGTGATCCCGTCGCGTTCGACGGGATCGGCGAACACTCGCCGGACACTCATCGAGTCCTTCGCTGTGGTGAGAATATCGTCGACCTTCATCATGTCCTTCCTGCTGTTCACCGAGCGTCGTGCGCGACCATGACCGGGCAACTCGCGTGCTGAACCACCGCGTTGCTGGTCGAACCGAGCAGCAGACCCCGGAATCCACCACGCCCGCGGCTGCCGACCACCACCAGTTGCGCCACCTTCGACCATGCGAGGAGCTGGTGGCGCGGACCGAACAGATAGACCTTGCGGATGACGTCGACCTCCGGGTATTTCTCCTGCCAACCCGCCAGCTGCTCAGCCACAACGGTATGAGCCGCGGCGGCCACATCGGGATTCGAAATCGCATTCGGATATCCCGCGAACCGGTCGAACCGCTGATCACTCCAGGCGTGCACCGCGATCAGCCGGGTCGACCGCTCCGCTGCCTCATTGAACGCAGCCGCGACAGCGGCTTCGCTGGTCCGGCTCCCGTCGACCCCCACCACCACCGGCAGCGCCGCGCGGGTGTGCCGGTCGGTATCGTCACCGCGCACGACCACGATGCAGCCGTGACCGTGCGCGGTGACGGCAAGCAGCGTGGAGCCGAGATGGGTGAACGTCCCGCTATCGCCCGAGGCTCCGAGAACGACCATATGCGCGTCGGCCGATCGGGCGAGCAACAGCCGCGACGGATCGTCCTCGGCGACTTCGGTCCGGATCCGCAGCGCGGGGTCGACGGTGCCGGCGAGCGAGACAGCCGCGGCAACATAGTCGGCCCCGCGCCGGCGGATGTTTTCGAGAACCCCGGGGACCGTCACATCGTAGATACCGAGCGCGCTCGAAGCAGCCATGAGATCGAGTCCGTGCACGATAAGTAACTTGCGGCCACGTAGGGACGCAGTTTCGGCGGCCCAGCGCACCGCCCGGCTCGCGGCATCGGAGCCGTCAGTTCCCACCACGACAGCCGCCGCTGCCGACATACGCGAGTGTCCGGTACGGTCCGTGGCCATTGCGCTGACCCCTTCGGCTCTACGAGGGCGAACACCCGTAGGCTAAATCGGCCGACCCGGGCGTCTCGCCTGCCATTGGTCATGAACACAGAGGCCCTTGGGCAGCGACGGTTCCTTCGCTGTCGCCGGTATCAGAGTCGTGCCGTACGCACGATCAGTACGTCTCCCTATGCGTCAGGAGACAGAGCAGCCGCAGCGAGGTGCGACTGTGGAGGTACGTTTGTGTTGGTGTCCAACTCACGGTGACGAGTCAGAGCACGACTGCGAGATACATCTGACTGCGGCAAGTTAGTAAGAAA
Organism: Nocardia sp. X0981; assembly: GCF_977089955.1. NCBI lineage: Bacteria > Bacillati > Actinomycetota > Actinomycetes > Mycobacteriales > Nocardiaceae > Nocardia > Nocardia sp. X0981. The sequence goes on from NZ_OZ372435.1 coordinate 4,161,477, forward strand.
CCACGGAGACAGGATCCTGAAAATGCACAGGTGGTGCTCAAGAGGTTAACCGAGAATCTACCACTGTGCTACCAGGAGAGGTGACCTGCTCCCCGTGAATGCGACCGGCCGGAATTAGAGTCCTGTTGGCCCTGGTGAGGGCCAGAAGGGACGATAGGAACCATGGCTGGACGCAAGCGGCATTCCGCGGAGGACATCGTGCGCAAGCTGCGGCGCGCCGATGATCTGGCCGCGGAGGGCTTGACCGGCGAGCAGATCGCCGCTGACTTGGGGGTCTCGGCGGCGACACTGTATAACTGGCGCCGCCAGTACGGCGGGATGGACACCGATGCCGCCAAAGAACTCAAGGAGCTGCGGGAACAGAACGCCCGATTGAAGCGGCTGCTCGCCGACGCTGAGCTGGAGAAAGACGCCTTGCGGGAGATCAGCAAGGGAAAATTCTAGGCCCGGCGGCCAAGCGACGCGCCGTGGACATGCTCCGGGATCGGATGGGCATGTCCGAGAGGTTCGCGTGCAAAGTTGTCGGGCTCGCCCGCTCCACCTATCGACGGTTGCCGACCGCGCAGACACCGACTGATCCCGACGCCGGGGCGCGGGCCTGGCTGCGTGGTTATGCGGCCAAACACCCATGCCACGGGTTCCGCCGGGCTTGGGCAGCTCTGCGGTTCGACGAAGGCCATCGGGTGAATATCAAACGGGTGCACCGGCTCTGGCGACAAGAGAGCCTGCAGGTGCGGGCGCATCACCCGCGTAAACGTGCCGGGATCTCGTCGGTGCCGGCGGTGGATGCGGATGCGCCGAGGGTGGTGTGGGCGCTGGATTTCCAGTTCGATTCCACCGTCGACGGGCGTGCGGTGAAAATCGCGTCGATGATCGACGAGCACACCCGCGAATCACTGCTGCACCTGGTCGAACGGTCGATCACCGGCGAGCGTCTGGTGGCCGAACTGGAGCGGGTCTTCGCTGCCCGTGGGACGCCGAAGGCGCTACGTCTCGACAACGGTCCAGAGATGGTTTCTGCAGCACTGCAATCGTTTTGCGAGGATCGGGTCGGGATCTCCTATATTCCGCCGGGCACGCCCTGGAACAATGGATTCGTCGAGTCGTTCAACCGGCGCCTGCGCGTGGAGTGCCTGAACCGCAACCACTGGACCAGCCTGCTCGAAGCTCGGGTGGTGATCGCGGACTTCAAGCACGAACACAACCACCGGCACCGGCATTCGGCGCTGGGCTACCGCACACCGGCCGAGTACGCTGCGGCCTGCACCCACACCCACCACCCGGTGGACTGCCACATCAACTGAACACCGATGACAACGATCCGACTCTGAAACCGGGTGGTCGCGTTATCGGGGACTGGTCAGTACGGCGATCAACTGCCCCGAGAAATGCTGCGCGAACACTATCGGTGCAATCCAGACATCATCGAGTTCTGCAACCGGAAGTTCTACGACGGCCGGTTGGTCCCTTATACGCGCAGTACACCGGGGTTCACGCCGATGGCGGTGGTGCGGACCGCCCCGGGTAATCATATGCGTCACATCTATGGTGACGCCGACCCGAAGTCGAACGGGCGGAGCAATCAGCGCGAGATCGATGTGATCCGGCACGAGGTCCTGCCGTGGATATCCGCCGATATCGCTCCGCACGAAGTCGGGATCACCACTCCTTATCGCCGTCAGGCCGACAAGGTGGCCGACGCCCTGATCGAGTCCATCGAATCCGACACCGTGCACAAATTCCAGGGGCGGGAAAAGGATGCGGTGGTCATGACCACGGTGCTCGACGATACCCGTAGCAGCCGGGCAGCGTTGAAGTTCGCCGACGACCCGAACTTGATCAATGTGGCAGTATCTCGTGCGATGCGCTTGTTCGTTCTGGTCACGCACCCTTCGGAGCTGCCGGCCAGTCGGCACCTGCGCGATCTGATCGGCTATATCCGGTACCGGGATCCGGGTAACCCGGTCGTGGACAGCGATGTGGTGTCGATCTTCGATTTGCTGTACAGCGACTACGCGGAGCGGCGGCGCAAACATCCGCACATCAGGTGGGGGAGTACCGAGTGGGCTTCGGAGGACATCGCCCTCACCATGGTGGAAGGGGTGCTTGCCGAACCCGATTACGGGCATCTGGGGGTGCACAGGCAGGTTCTTCTGCGGAATGTGTTCCCGCGCAACTTGGATCGGCTCGACGATCGGCATCGCAGGTTCGCCCGGCGCCGATCGTCGTTCGACTTCGTCGTATACAACCGGATCACCAACGAGAACCTGGGCGCTATCGAGGTGGATGGGTTCAGCACTCATGAAGCGAGCCCGGAGCAGCGCGCCCGTGACGCATTGAAGGACGAGATATGCCGTCGCTACAACTTCGAGCTACTGCGCCTGCCGACGACCGGCAGCGGTGAACCGGCCGAGGTTCGCAGGTTCCTCGGGCGACTTGCCTGAACAACTTCGGATCAGTATGTGATGTCACTACCCATGCTGCTGCCGGCGCAGTGTCTGTATCGGTCAACCGGCCGGGCGGCAAGCGGGCTCGCCGGCCCGGCTCTCGGATTTGAGTTTCACCGGCACGATTCCGCCGGGGGTGCGCGCCATCAGGGCCAGGGTGGTCTCGAGTAAGCCGGGGAAAGCCTGGTCGACCTCGACGGTCCGTAGGTGTACGAAGCAGCGCGTGCCTTCTTTGCGTGTGCGGGTCAGGCCCGCCGAACGCAGCACTTTCAGGTGGTAGCTCAGTGTCGAGGGGGCTACCGGGACATCGAGCTGCCCCCAGGCGACTTCGTGGCCGTCGCTGAGCAGCCGGATCAGCCCCAGTCGTACCGGGTCGGCCAGCGCGTGCATGACTTCGGCGAGTTCGACCTCGGCGAGATCACGGTAATCCGGGGGCGTTGTTCGTACCACGACCCTGATGGCCATCGACCCCCAGCGAGCCATGCTCGCCCTCGCTCTGGGAATCAGCGGACTCTACGGTGGCAGCGCCCTCGGCGCGGCTGTCGGCGGCTATCTCATCGACAACCACTCCGCGCCGGCGATCCCCTTTGTCGGCGCGGCAGTCGTGGCACTCGCATGGCTACTCACCTTGCCGGCCAGCCGGGACACAGGCACTGTCAGCGGCCCCGATATGGCTCTGCACCGCTGAATGCGCCAGCTGCGCGGCCCGACGCCGGTGACCCGAACCCGGTAGTCGCGGGTGATCGGGTCGAAGCGGTTGTAGCGGTAGGGATCCGGTTCCCCGGCATCAGCCGGATCGACTCGGGCCGCGTTGTGGGCCGACTCTTCGCGGTCGGTTCGGGCGCGGGGCCGCCTGCAGCGTCTGTGCGGGCAGCACGGCACCCGCCCCGATGATCTCTATACCGAGCAGGCGGTCGTCCTCGTCGAAATCGAGAACGACTTCGGCATCCTTGATGGTCACATTCTGCTGTCGTACGGCTTCACCTGCACCGATGGGCTGCTTCAAGGCGATATAGGCGGCATCGGCAGAGGGATCGTATGTCATATGCATGTTCAAAGGTTGTGCTCTTCTCGGCTGATCGGACCCGAGGGTTGTTTCCGGCCTGTGCTCCCAAGGCGCAGCGAAGGGCGGGCCCCCAGAACTCGGCCTCTCCGTACTGCGCCTCTGGAAACGATGCCACACAGAATCCCGCATCCGCCGCGGCTCGAACTACCACCCTTCTGCAACGAGAACTTCCCTGCCAGAGCGCGACGACTGACGCCGACCCCGTGGAGCCTGCCACGGTGGGCGATCGGCACAACTTGCCGACCTGGACGTCTTTCGGACGATGTTGTCGAGGCCGAGTTGGGCGATCGCCGACCGCGCGTATGCCGCCCGGCTCGGCGTCGCGAGCATCGTGGTCACCGGCTCGGACCGAGTGTCGTGGGGTGTCACCGCCGGCCGTGTTGCGACCCCGGCCGCGTCGAGGTCGGCTCGAGCCCCGTCCGGTAGTTCACCCGCACCAGCCCCTACCTGTCACTTTTCCGCCGGTAGTCCGAGTTGTGCCCATGAACGCGTCGATTTCGAATACTCGACACAGCCGTCAGGGTGGCGAGGCTACGGTGGCTGTCTTGTGAGAAGGTGAGGTTTCACTCGTGCGCCCGGTACCGGCGGTGTCGGTTACGAGTGTCGCAGGATTCGGGTGAAGGAGAGGCTTCGGTGGAAGCGGCGTTCGATGTGGCCGGGTTGGTAGGGCATCGCTATCGTGTGGATGATTACTACGAGGTGGGGCGGGAGAAGATCCGCGAGTACGCGCGGGCGGTGCAGGACTTCCACCCGGCGCACTGGAGCGAGGACGCTGCTGGTGAGTTCGGATACGCCGGTCTGATCGCGCCGACCACGTTCATCTCCACTGCCGCGATGTTGGCCAACCGCAGGCTGTTGGAGACCGTCATGGCCGGCTACGACGTGATCGTGCAGACCGATCAGGTTTTCGAGATGTACAAGCCGGTGCTCACCGGCGACCGGTTGGTCAGCGATGTCGAGCTGTCCTCGGTGCGTCGCATCGCGGGCAAAGACCTGCTCACTATCACCAACACCTTCACCGACCAGACCGGCGACATCGCGCAGATCATGCACACCACCGTCGTCGGCCTTACCGGCAAGGACGTCGATGCCGACCTCAGCGACACGATCGAGCGCATCGTTATGAGCGGGCTGCACGCGAATTACCGAGCCACGGCCGCATCCTCCGCGAGGAACGGGCCGATGGCGCCGGATCCGGATACCGGGACAGCTACGCGTCTCTCGCCGATTTCCCGTACGCGTATCCCACGCACCGTGTCGCGATTCGAGGACATCACCGTCGGTGACGAGCTTCCCACTCGTTCTGTGACCGTGACACGGGGTGATCTGGTGAATTATGCCGGGGTCTCGGGAGACGCGAACCCCATCCATTGGCACGATGGGGTCGCCGCGCTCGCCGGTCTGCCGGGCGTGATCGCCCATGGCATGCTCACCATGGGTTTGGGAGCGGGATTCGTCACCGGATGGCTCGGTGACCCGGGTGCATTGATCAGGTACGGGGTCCGGTTGTCGAATTACACCGTCGTCGAAGCCACCGCCGCGGGGACCGTGGAGTTCACCGGGCGCGTCAAATCGGTCGATCCCGACACCAGGACGGCTGTCGTCGTCATCGTCGCGAAGTCGGGCGGCCGCAAGATTTTCGGCCTCGCCACGGCGGATGTCCGCCTCGCCTAGCCTCCGCCGCGATAGCGGGGGCCGTTGCCGGCGGTGAACGAACAGCCGTCCCCCGGCGAGACCGTGGCGGGCGGTTACGCCGCAGGGAACCTCGTCGACCGGTGCCGATACTGCGAGGTCTGTTCAGGAGAACAGCAATCGAGGAACGGGGCGCCCAGTGACTCGCAGCCGCGAGTGACGGTCCTCTCGCGGGGCCGGGTCGCGCCTCCGCGGTCGGTGATGCTGCGGCGCGGTTACGGTCGAAGCTGTGCCTGCCTCTGAAGATCGTTTTGCCCGTAGCCGGTCCGACCGGATGCCTCGCCGAGATGTCCGGCCGACGTTCGTGCTCGTGCACGGGGCGCACAGCAACTCTTGGTCGTGGTCTCCGCTGCTACAGGAACTCGCGCTACTCGGGCATCGAGGTTTGGCTGTCGACCTGCCCGGTCATGGCCTCGGCGGCTATTTCCCGGTGTCGTACCAGGCTCCCCAGGATCTGCGGTCGTTCACCGCCCAGGCGTCCCCGCTGTCGTCGATCACTCTGCAGGACAATGTCGACCATGTGGTGGCCGCGGTACGGCGGGTGGCGGAGTTCGGACCGGTGATCTTGGTCGGCACCAGTGGCGGCGGTGCGACCATCAGCGGCGTCGGCAACACCGTGCCGGACCTACTGGACGGAATCGTCTATATCTCGGCCTGGTGCTGCGTCGAATTGCCCAGTGTCGCCGCCTACCTCGAGACCTTGGGGATTCACGATGTGGCCGCGGCGATGGTCAATTGGCGGTCGGCCGACCCCGGCCAACTGACAATGATGAAGCGCAACCTGATGGCCGATGCCACCGACAATCAGTTCCGCGCTTGTCTCAATCTCCTCGAACCCGCGGACTCGGCGCAGGTTTTCACCACGGATTGCCGCGTACGAGCCGATACTTGGGGGCGGATTCCCCGCACCTACATCCGTTTCTCCCACGATCGCGCCATCCCACTCGCCATGCAGAACCGGATGATCGCCGAAGCGGACGCTTTGACCCCCGGCAACCCTTTCGTGGTCCACACCATCGATACCACCCACCTCGGCGCATGTCTCCATGCGGCACGAATAGCCGGCATTCTCGCTGGGTCGAGCCCAGTGGGATAGGCCGACCGGCCCAACACCGGCGAGTCGATATCGAGAGAGTTTCCGGCCCGATGGACGCGATCGACGCCGAGCCCGTCGGGTGTCTCGCTCATCCATGTCGCGATGTCTTCGGTATCGCGCAGGGGCGGTTTGTTTGCCATGCCCAGCCCGGCCGATGCCGTCGGGTGGGGAGACGAGACGATCGTGGGACAGCTCTGCGCCGACCCGTCACCACAGCCGGCCGTTTCCTCCGATACCCGGCAGTAGCACGGATGATATGAACGTACCATTTATGGGGTACGGGCATACCATTCAGCTGAGAAGAACACCCGACGAGGAAGGCGAGGTTCCGTGCCACGATTGGTCGACCATGAAGTGCGGCGCCGTCAGATCACCGATGCCGTGCGCCGCGTCATCGTCACCGGCGGCCTGGAAGCTGTGACCTTCCAATCGGTCGCCGCCGAGGCCGGGATCTCGATACGGCTGGTGCAGTACTACTTCGGAACCAAGAACGAGTTCCTACTGGCGACCCACCGATCGGTCATACAGGACGCCGGTGCCCGATTCCAGCAACGGTGGACCGCACTGGGGCCCGAGGCCACACCCCGAGAGGCGATTCACGCGGTCCTGACCGAGCTGCTGCCCTTGGACGAGCAGCGCCGGGAAGAAGTCATCGTGCTCAACGTGTTCGCCACCGCGGCGATCGCCGGCCGAGGCATCACCGCCGAAGAAACCTTCGCCGCGCCACAAGCCCTCGTCACGATCGTCACCGACCAACTCCGGCGTACCCGGAGCTCCGATCGCTCAGAGCTGGACGATGCCCCCGAACGCGACGCCGAACTCATCACCATGACGATCGGCGGACTGGCCCAGGCCATGCTCCAGAACTTCATCACCCCCCGGTCCGCCCTCGAGCTCCTCGACCATCTGCTCGATCGCGTGCTGGGGACAACCACCGCGGACGCCGACCCGGCCCGATCGGTACCGAGTTGAGCGCCACCGACCGGCGGACCGATACAGCCGCACAGACCAAAGTTCACGGACCTGGATATTCAGCGCAACCCGGCGTGTCGGCCGGGGAGCAGCGAATCGGCCAGGCGGGCGGCGAGTTCGGCGTCCAGTGGAGTTCTGGCCACCGCCAGTCGATACCACAGCACTCCGTATGCCTGATCGGCGAGCAGTTCCACATCGGTATTCGCGGGCAGTTCCCCTCGTGTGCGCGCTCGGTCGAGCACGCGATGCAGAACGGCGCGGCGGTCGCGGGCGAAATCGGCGAGTAGCTCTGCCGTCGCGGGCTCGCTCTGCGCTTCGGCGAGGACGGCGCGCAGCAGGGCGGACATCGGTGGCGATGTCGCGGCGGCGAAAGTGGCGGTGAGGATGCTCGTCATATCTTCGTGCAGGGAGCCGGAGTCGGGATCGGGTGCGTTGTTGCGGGCCCATTCGGTCATCGCCTCGAGCAGTACCGCACCTTTCGACGGCCACCAGCGATAGATCGTTTGTTTGCTGACGCCGGCCTTCGCCGCGATATCGGCGGTCGTCACCGTGAGGCCGCCGTGTCCCGGCAGCAGATCGACCGCGGCGTCGAGGATGGCGCGGCGCGCGGCCTCGTTACGGCGGCGGCCGGTATGCGGGCGTTGTCGCGTCACTCGCCCAGCCTAGCGGTTGACGGAACTGGCGGTACCGAGAAGAATTGTCGAGACTGATGGTACCTATAAAGGTGGTGCGTCCTCATGAGTCCGACAACCGCGAAACAGCGCCGGGTGAACTGGTATCACCGGCGCATCGCCAATCCCCTGATGCGGCGAGTGGTGGGACACCTGCCCGGTCAGGCGTTACTGGAGACCACTGGTCATCGCAGCGGCCTGCCCCGCCGAACCCCGGTCGGCGGCCGCATGGTCGACGGCTCGTTCTGGCTCGTCAGTAACCACGGTCTCGCCTCGGCATATGTCCGCAATATCGCGGCGGACCCACGGGTCCGCTTGCAGACCCGCTCTCGGTGGTACACCGGTATCGCCCACCTGCTTCCCGAGGATGACGCACGCGCCCGTCTGCGGCGGCTCCCGCGTGTGAACAGCTGGAATGTCCGCATGCTCGGTACCGACCTGCTCACCATCCGGATCGACCTCGACCAGCGGTGACCTGCTCGTGAGCCGGTGCCGCCGAGGCGGCTCCCACCGCTGTCAGAACGCGACCGCGGCCTCCGTGAGACGTTCGAACACCGCGGGAGCGGGCCATCCGCCGGTGCGGTAGCGCGGTGGGTGGAGGCCCGGCATCGGGACGATACCGGTGAGCTCGACGGCGGTGCCGAACGGCACTACGACGGTCCGTTCGTCGTCGGTGGCGAACGCGAGGAAATCGGCCACCGGCAGGGTGGCGTCGACACCTTCACCCCAGACCGTCACGGTATGGATACCGTCCTCGCGTTCGGCCACCATCAGACTGCTCACATAGATCGCCTCGAGGTCCTCCTGGTAACGCTCCTCGAGCCATTGTTGCTGGGTGTGGTACTGCGCACCGGCCAGTATCGCGCGCGCCCGGGCCACCTCGGCGCTGTTGGCGGTGCTCACCTGGTCCAGCGGGATCACCAGGCCGGATTCGTCGAGGGTGTACCCCTGGGGCGACAGTGGCCGTGCCGCCTCCCGGTACTGCTGTTCCACCGCTTCGAAGGCCTCGGACAGCAGCTCCGGATCACCGGGAACGATCAGCAGGCTCCGGTGATCCGGAACGAACGCCACCGGCGGATGCTCGAAGTTCGTCGTCGAGACGAGCAGCCAATCCGGCACCAGGATCCACGACGACAGATAATCGGCTTCGTCGACCGCTATCCTCACGATCCCGTCGCCGGGCAGTTCCGCCACCGGCACCACCGCCGCCAGGTTCTCCCGGGCCACCGTGAACGCTTCTTCCGCCGTCACGCCCCATTCGGCGAGCTTCGTCTCGTCGGGGAAGCCGATGACATCCGGGTGGTCGATGGCCAGCAACTCGTCCACGAAAGGGAAGAGCGGGCGCCGTATCCGCGAACCCTCGTCCGCCGATGCGTAGGTGGCAGGCCGTAGTGCCGGTCGCAGCAGCGGGCGTACCTCCTCCCAGCTCTCGGGTGGTGCCGTGGGCGTGACGAGTGCGGGCACGATTCGCGCCAGCCATTCCCGGGTTTCCTCCGGCGATCGGTCGCGCGTTTCCGTGAAGAGGTTCGCGAGATGGAGCACGGCATCTCCACCGTCGTAGCGGACAGCGAATTCGCCGGCGTCATAGGAGACATCGCTGATACCTGCCGTGCGCATATGCCCGAAGACCTGCAACGCGAATTCGCGCCGTACCCGATCGTCGTCGGTATTCGTCATCTGGAAGAGCAACCTCACGTTCACGGTTCGGGCAACGACAAGAAGCGCGGACGCTACCGGAACCGCCGCCGGTGGCGCTCGGTGATGTTCCCAGTGGCGGTGCCACGGCCGCGGACCGGCCCGTTGATTCACGGGGATCATCCGTTGCCCGGCGCCGCGGTTTCGGTCATGGCGGGGAGAGGAGCGAGTCGCGGTCTGCAGCGGGGGCAGCCACACCTGGCCGGTGGGTACGCGGCGCGCGGAAACGCCGAACCGGATGTGGCAGTTGTTCGCAGCACATCCGCATTCGTCGCCGTTCGATCACGTTGCAGGACACGGCGGCCGCCCGGACTTCTCCGGGCGGCCGCCGTGGGCTTCGGTGTGCTGCCGCGTCCTGAGCGGAGCGGGGCTGCTAGCGCCCCTGATGCGACCGCTGCCGTGCTTCCTGCACTCCGGCTTCGGAGCGTGCCTTCTCGGCCTCGGCTTCCTTCTCCGCGACCTCGCGCTGTGCTTCGGCCTTCTCCTGCTGGGCGATGCCCTCGTCGCGCAGGCTCTCGTTGTCGAGGAGGGTGCCGCCTACTTCCTTGGCCTTGCCCTTCACACCTTCGACGACGCCTTCCAGTCCTTCCCGGGGGCCGGTCTGCTTCTCCGCCACGATGATTACCTCCGAATGTTCGGTCTTGGTGGATATACGCGACATACCCGGAGGTAGCGGGTTCAATCGGTGATCTTCCGGACGGCCGGAGACGGCGGCGGGAGGGATCCGGTGATGGCTTCCAGGGCCCGGCGGTGGCCGCCACCATGCTCGCCGTACACACTCGCGCGGGACCGAGACGATCACGGGGCCGGGACTTGTTCGGACCGATCCGTACAGGCTCCCGCGATACCCGGTTCGGATGCCCGGGCCGGCCGCCCACGGGTACCTCGTTACGGTGTGATCGTGTTCGACAACAACTCACGCCTCGAGCGCAAGATCGATCGTCTCGAGCGCAAACTCGATCTGATCTTGCAGCACCTGCAGATCGAAGATCCCGATGCCATCGACTTCACCGAAATCGATGATCTGCTGCGCCGAGGCAAGAAAGTCGAGGCCATCAGGCGCTATCGCCAACTCGACCCCGCCGCCGGTTTGAAGGAAGCCGCGGACGCGGTGGAAGCCCGGGCGAAAGCACTCTGAGGGCGGAGAAACCGTCGGGTCGCGGATCATCGGTGAGGGTGCCGCTGTGTCGCACCAGCGATGCGCTGGGCGGTATATCCATGAGCGCAGCTGGTTCGTCTCGCCCTGCCGTGGCAAGCGCATGTCCGCCCGATAGGAAAGGAGGCCGGTGGTGGAGAAGATGTATGCCGGTGGCCGGCTGCGTGCACTGCGTGAACAGCGAGGACTCTCGCAGTCCGGTCTGGCCAAGGCGCTGGGGCTCTCGCTGAGTTATGTCAATCAGCTGGAAAACGATCAGCGCCCGTTGACTGTGCCCGTGTTGATGCGGCTGACCTCCACCTTCGACCTGGATGTCGGGTTCTTCGCGCCGGAGACCGATGCCCGGCTGCTCGCGGATCTGCAGGAGGTGTTCGCCGAGGATCCGGAAGCCGCGCCGGTGAGCAGCACCGAGCTCGATGATCTGCTCACCCGGGTCCCGGCGGCGGTGCGGTTGCTGATCAGTCAGCATCGGCGCCTGCGTACGATCAACGGGCAGCTCGAGCTGCTCACCGACGGGCTCGACTCGCCGGTGGTGGGGCCCCGCACCGCGATGCCCTACGAGGATGTCCGCGACTACTTCTACGACCGCCGCAATCACATCCCGGTCCTGGACACCGCCGCCGAGGAGTTGTTCGTCGCCGGGAGGTTCACGCTCGGTGGGCTGGATCTGCAACTGGCCCGTCTCCTGCACGACGAACACCAGGTGAAGGTCCTGATCCGTTCGGAGGACCCGGTCCGGCCCGGGCCCAAGCGCCGCTACGATCCGGAGACCCGCACGCTCACCCTCGCGCGTCGCCTGACCGCCGGGCAGCGCGCGTTCCAATTGGCTACGCAGCTGGCGTTCCTCACCCAGTCCGCGGTGCTCGAGGAGCTGCTCGCCGAGACCGCGACGTTGCCGGCGGAGTCCCGGCGGCTGCTCCGGATCGGCTTGGCCAATTACTTCGCCGGCGCGTTGATCTTGCCCTATGGGGCGTTCTTGAACGCGGCGAAAGCGGTGCGTTACGACATCGATCTGCTCGCCGCGCGATTCGAGGTCGGGTTCGAAACGGTATGTCACCGTCTGTCGACGCTGCAGCGGCGCGGGCAACGCGGCGTGCCGTTCTTCTTCGTGCGCACCGACCGCGCGGGCAACATCTCCAAACGTCAGTCCGCCACCGCCTTCCACTTCTCCCGGTCCGGGGGCAGTTGCCCGCTGTGGGTGGTGCACGAGGCGTTCGCGACGCCGGGCCGGATCCGCACCCAGATCGCGGAGATGCCCGACGGGCGCACCTATCTGTGGTTGGCGCGGACCACGGGGGAGAGCAGCCCGGGTTACCTTTCGCCGTCGCGGGATTTCGCGGTCGGGCTCGGGTGCGATCTCGCTTTCGCCGATGAACTCGTCTACTCGCACGGGCTGCCCCTGCGCGATGCGGCCGCCGCTGTTCCGATCGGGGCCGGATGCCGGGTCTGCGAACGTGCCACGTGCGCCCAACGCGCGTTCCCGCAGATCGGCCGGCCGCTCGCCGCGGACGAGAACCGGCCGGCCACCACCCCCTACGCCCCGGTCCCCGCGATCGGGGAGCGAGGTCCGGATACGAGCGAGTGGTGATCGGTCCCGCGCCGCGGGGCGGGCGTTCGACCCCGAGGGGGCGGTGAGGGCAATTCCGCCCGCACCACATCCACCGCCCACACGCCGCCTCCACAAAATCCGCAACTTCGCAGGTCGGCCTCCACAAGATTCGCCTTTGCAACGGATTTCCACTGCTCGGCGGGACACGTAGCGTCCGGGGAAAGCGAACGCTACCGATCCCTGGAGGCCGAGGACTGTGAAGAATCATCTCGTCCGTACCCACCGCTCCGCGGAGAATTTCCCCCGTGAGCAGCATCTGGCATGGCGGATCGCCGAGGTGGCGACCGATCCGGTCGAAGTCGCCCCGGAGACCGAGGAGATGATCGTCAACCGGATCATCGACAACGCGGCGGTTGCCGCGGCGTCGCTGACCCGGCGTCCGGTGGCCAATGCCCGGGCGCAGGCGCTGACACATCCCTACCGGCCGGGCGCCGGTGTATTCGGTGTCGAGGGCACGTTCTCCCCGGAGTGGGCGGCGTGGGCCAACGGTGTGGCGGTGCGTGAACTCGATTTCCACGACACCTTCCTGGCCGCCGAGTACTCGCACCCGGGCGACAACATCCCCCCGATTCTGGCGGTTGCCCAGCACACCGGCCGGTCCGGCCGCGACCTGATCCGGGGGCTGGCCACCGGCTACGAGATCCAGATCGACCTGGTGCGCTCCCTCTGCCTGCACGAGCACAAGATCGACCATATCGCCCACCTCGGCCCGTCGGCGGCCGCCGGTATCGGCACCCTGCTCGGCCTGGACACCGAGACGATCTACCAGGCCATCGGGCAAGCCCTGCACACCACCACCGCGACCCGCCAGTCCCGCAAAGGGGAGATCTCGAGCTGGAAGGCCTACGCCCCCGCGTTCGCCGGAAAGATGGCGGTGGAAGCCGTCGATCGCGCGTTGCGCGGTGAGGGCGCCCCGTCTCCGATCTGGGAGGGTGAGGACGGCGTGATCGCCTGGCTGCTGGGTGGCCCGAGCGCCGAGTACGCGGTGCCGCTGCCCGGTCCAGGAGAAGTCAAGCGGGCGATTCTGGATTCCTACACCAAGGAGCATTCGGCGGAATACCAGAGCCAGGCCCCGATCGACCTGGCCCGGCGGATGCGGGACCGGATCGGGGACCTGGACCGGATCGCCTCCATCGTGCTGCACACCAGCCACCACACCCATGTGGTCATCGGCACCGGCTCGGGTGATCCGCAGAAGTTCGATCCCACGGCCTCGCGAGAAACTCTCGATCACTCGGTTATGTACATCTTCGCGGTCGCGCTGCAGGACGGCACATGGCACCACGAACGCTCGTACGACCCGGAGCGCGCGCAGCGCCCCGACACCGTGGAGCTGTGGCGCAAGATCTCCACCGCCGAAGATCCGGAGTGGACCCGCCGCTACCACTCCACCGATCCGACGGAGAAGGCGTTCGGTGCCCGCGCGGAGGTCACCTTGAAAAGTGGTGAGGTGATCATCGACGAACTCGCGGTCGCCGACGCTCACCCGCTGGGCGCGCGGCCGTTCGTCCGCGACCAGTACATCGCCAAGTTCCGCACCCTCGCCGCAGGCGTCGTCGAGCCGGCCGAGCAGGACCGCTTCCTGGAGGTGGTCCAGCGCGCGGGTGAGCTGTCCGCGGATGAGTTGCCGCAGCTCGTCTTCACCGTCTCGGCGGATGTACTCGCCCGCGCCCCGCGTTCCCCGAAGGGATTGTTCTGATGACAGGTCTACTGGCAGCGTCCACACCGGCCGCCGATAAGCGCGTGGCCTTCCGCGCGGGTCTGGTCTCGGGCCGCATCCAGCGTTTTCCCGGCGCGTTCAATCCGCTGGTCGCCGGACTGATCCAGGAGATCGGGTTCGAAGGGGTTTATGTCTCCGGCGCGGTGCTCTCCGCCGATCTGGGCCTGCCCGATATCGGGTTGACCACTCTGACGGAGGTCTGCGGACGTGGTCACCAGATCGCGCGGGTCACCGATCTGCCGGTGCTCATCGATGCCGATACCGGTTTCGGTGAGCCGATGAGCGCCGCGCGGACGATTACCGTGCTCGAGGATGCCGGGATCGCCGGCTGCCACCTCGAAGACCAGGTCAACCCCAAACGATGCGGTCACCTCGATGGAAAGGCCGTGGTGTCGCCCGACGAGATGGTGCGGCGGCTGCGGGCGGCTGTCTCGGCCCGCCGCGACCCGAACTTCGTGATCTGCGCCCGCACCGATGCCGCGGGGGTCGAAGGGATCGACGCCGCGATCGAGCGCGCGCAGGTCTACGCCGACGCCGGTGCCGACCTGATCTTCACCGAGGCATTGCACACCCCCGCGGAATTCGAGAAATTCCGGGCCGCTGTATCCGCCCCATTGCTCGCCAATATGACCGAATTCGGCAAATCCGAGCTGATTCCGGCGGCGACACTGGAATCGATCGGTTACAACGCGGTCATCTATCCCGTCTCGACCCTGCGGCTGGCCATGTATGCGGCGGAGGCGGGACTGCGCGAAATCCATGCCGAGGGTACGCAGTCCGGTCTGCTGGCTCGGATGCAGCACCGCAGCCGCCTCTACGAGTTGCTGCAGTACGAGCGTTACAACGTATTCGATTCCGCTGTATTAGATTTCACTCCGGGGAGGAACCGATGACGAACTCGGCTTCGGTCAGCGAGCCGACGCGGGACGCCGGCCACTTGTCCGCGATCCCGACCATCTGCAAGGGCCTGGCAGGCGTCGTCGTCGACACCACCTCGATCTCCAAGGTGGTGCCGGAAACCAACTCCCTGACCTACCGTGGCTACGCCGTCCAGGATCTGGCCGCCAACTGCAGCTTCGAACAGGTCGCCTACCTGCTGTGGTACGGCGAACTACCCACCCACGCCGAACTGGAGCGATTCCAGCAGCGGGAGCGGGTATCACGGCGCGCCGACCGCTCGCTGCTGTCCCTGGTCGCGAAGATGCCCGATACCTGCCACCCCATGGATGTGGTGCGGACCGCGATCAGTTACCTGGGTGCGGAAGACCCTGCCGAGGACGACAATTCGGCCGAGGCCAACCGCGCCAAAGCGCTGCGGATGTTCGCGGTGCTGCCGACCATCGTGGCGGCCGATCATCGCCGGCGCCGCGGTCTGGACCCGATCGCCCCGCATTCCCCTATGGGTTATGCCGAAAACTTCCTGAACATGTGTTTCGGCGAGGTTCCGCCGCCGGAGCTGGTGAAGGCGTTCGAGGTATCGCTCATCCTGTACGCCGAGCACAGCTTCAACGCCTCCACCTTCGCCGCGCGGGTGGTCACCTCCACACTGTCGGATATCTACAGCGCGGTCACCGCCGCCATCGGTGCTCTCAAGGGACCGCTGCACGGCGGCGCCAACGAAGCCGTGATGCACCACATGCTGGAAATCGACGATCCCGGCCTGGCGGGGGAGTGGTTGCGTGAGAAGCTGGCCCAGAAGGAGAAGGTGATGGGTTTCGGGCACCGGGTCTACAAACAGGGTGATTCCCGGGTACCCACCATGAAGCAGGCCTTTCTGGATATCGCCGCGGCCACCGGTGGGCAGAAGTGGGTGCAGATGTACGAAGCGCTGGAAAAAACGATGGACGAGGCCACCGGGATCAAGCCGAATCTCGATTTTCCCACCGGCCCGGCGTATCACCTGCTCGGATTCGGGGTCGAGCTCTTCACCCCGATCTTCGTGATGAGCCGGATCACCGGCTGGACCGCGCACATCATCGAGCAGGGCGAATCCAACGCCCTGATCCGGCCGCTGAGCGAATACGTCGGTGTACCCCAGCGCCCCGTCGTCGCCTGACCACTTCGATATCCGATATCGACGGTCCACACGAGGTAGCCGGCTACGGGCGCGGAGATCTGCGGGGATTCCCAACACCGACAGGTGCCGTGCCACACAGCAATGTGGGAAGACCGTCACTTACTGCTGCCGGTTACCGCGGTACCGGCGGGTTGTGAGGGCGGCGTCGGCGACATCCGGACTCGCGAACTGTTCGACCGTATTCCGGGTCAGGGGCGGCGATACAGTTCTCGGCGCAGGCCGCGGCCGAGCTTGCGCTGCAACCGGCGGAGGATCCGAACGGTCTCCTCGTCGGGGAGTCCTGTGGTGATCGACCAGTCCGGTCCGGATCCGAAGATATCGCTGGCGAAGGCGAATTCGGTCGCCACCAGGGTTCGTCGCCAATCCCGCGCGCTCAGCGGCTCGTTCGATTTCAACGCCGAACGCAACCGCCGTGCCTGCTCGTACAGGTCCTGCACACTCCGGAAGTCCATAGCAGCCGCGAGCGCTTCGGTGCAGTGGGCCGGACCGCCCCATTCGCCCAGTCCGTGGCGTAGTACCTCACGTTCGTCCTCCGATAGTTCGATCGCTACCAGGTCATCCGGATCCATTCCCTCAGGATGGCCCACTGCCCATACACGAGAAGACCGCCCGGGCGGATGAGAGCGGCCCTTCTCGATCAGGTGGGACCACTCAGGCGTGTTCTCCGGTCCCCGCGTAGCTGCCCCATCGGACTTCGGCGATATCGTTGTCCTCGTCGTTGTAGGTCTTCTCGATCCACTCGATGATTTCGTACTCCGCCTTGCGCAAGATCGGTTCCGGTACATCCACAGGGGAGGTCATCTCGACCAGGAAGTACGCTCGATCACTCGGCCCTTGCCCCGGATGTTCTTCTGCCCAGGTCGAATGCATCTCGTAGTCGGACTCGGACTTCTGCTCCAGGCCGACCCGGGCCCGGGCGAACTCCGGTGATTCCATCAGCTCCGCTGCCAGCGCGGTACGGACAGCCTGCGCCTGTGCGGGTGTGCAGTACAGCTGGACGACCAGATAGCTACTCACGCCATCGGTCACTCCGTTATTTCCCAAGTGGTGGCCGAATCACCTTCGGGGACAGCGGGATGCCGCCGATCCTGTCTCATCGACGCTCCCTACTGAGCCACGGTTCCGAACAGAAAGCCTCGGAAGGCCCGCAGGTACTCGTCCAGTTCGTATTGATCGGCGAACCGGGTTCCGGTCGGGTCGAACCATTCGCTCGGCGTCGGGCGCCGCGCGATCATGTAGTCGAGAGCTTCGCGCACCATGTCTCCGTAGACCGGGTCCGTGGCTATGCGTTCGCGCTCTGCACGGGCGAATTTCCGCTTCTGGTCGGCCAGGACCGCGTAGTGCATCGTTACGAGCGGCCACAGCAGACGAGTGATATGCGGGATTTCGTCCCACCACCGTGTCTCCGCGCGCAAGATCTCACTGGCCGTCGTCGGCTCGTAGGAGGGATCGAACGCCCGGTCGGCGCCGCAGGGGCGCCACACAGGCCCGGTCTTCAGGTTCATCGGCGGGTACCAGACGCCTCGCCACACCGGGACTCCGAGAGCGGAACGGTTCACCGGGAGCTCCTGGGCCAGTGATATATCGGCCGTGATGGCACGCACGGGAGGTAACTCCTCGTAGGAGGGAATCAGATCCGCCACCATCGCCAAGCAGTCCCGTTCATCGAAGCCGGTCACGCCCGCGTACGGCGCGGTCCACCAGAGAGCTGTTGCGCGGTCTCGATCGAATTCGATCCAGAACCGCCGCACCGTGGCCATATGTGCCCCTTCCCATGAACCCCGGGCGCCTACCCACGATACCGGCCTCCGATCGGTGCCGGCACTCGATGATCGGTATTCCCCGACGTTCGTCCGCGACTCCAGGCCCACATCCCCGGTCCGGTCGGAAACCTCTCCGTGGATGCCGGCCGAAGTCGTCGACCCCCACTGCGCGGTGCTCGGGCCCGGCGATTTCATCCGTCGGGCTCATGGCGCCCGGAGGCCCGGAGCTCGACTCTTCGTCGTCTGCTGGGTGACGCGGCGCATGCCACCCCCCACTGGGCGCGTTCGGGTTGAACGCCGGCATCGCCGACGCGCACAATCTGGCGTGGAAGCTCGCATACGTCCTACGCGGTGAGGCCGGGCCCGAGCTGCTGGAGAGCTATCACGCCGAACGCCATCCGGTGGCTCTCATGACGATGGAGCAGGCGCGTCTGCGGTTCGACGAACCGTCCCTGCACTGGGGAAGGATATGGCGGCGGCGCGCAAGGCAGCGGGAACTATCAATGCGCCGGTGGTGCACCCGGGTTACCGGTACGGCGGCGCGGAACTCCCCTCCACCGAGGACGTGGTACTCGACCTCGACGGGTCGCCGGGATCCCGACTGCCGCACATGTGGGTGGCCGACGGGGTCTCCACGCTGGACCTCGTCGGATCGCAGTGGTGCGTGGTCACGGCCGACCCCGACGTGAAGGCCGATGTGCCGGCGCGAGGACGGAACGGATGTCCTCTCCGGCCGAGGTGCTGGGCGGGCCTGTCCGCTTCGACGGACAACGCGCGGTGGGGCGGATATCGACGACCAGCAGGTTCGTCGAGTCCTTGTGTCGGCTCGGACACACAGTGGATGTCGGCGCGCACACAGACCCAACGGGCCCGGAGCCGAAGAATCGTGGTCACCGGAACGAACGCCATTCGAAGGAGATTTCTACGTGATGAATGCACGGAAAACGATCGCGGTATGCGCGAGTGCCATCGGAATTACCGCCGGACTGGCGGTTTTCCATCCCGCAACGGCGTCCGCGGCAACGTACGGCGGTCAGTGCGGTAAGGGATATGAGGTGATCGATTCACGCGAGCTCAGGGGCGGCACCGTTTACCTCACCTATAACGGTGAGAAGAACTGCGTCGTCACCGTGCGGGACCGGCCGGGGCAGCCGGTGCGGATGGGCGCCGGGCTGCGGACATCGAAGGATCGCAGCAATGTGATCGTCGATGATGCCCGATACACCGAGTTCGCCGGCCCGGTGAAGGTCGAAGCGAAGGGTGAGTGCATCGACTGGGGCGGTCTCATCGGTGACGACATCTGGCAGGCCTACAAGGTGCATTGCGGCTGAGCGGAACAGGTAGCGGAGTACCGGGGGCGCTGTGCACCGGCCGCCCTCGGTGATTCGGTCCGAGCTGCTCGGCACGGGAGCGCTTTCGCCTCGCGGCTCGTCGGCGAGTGCGTGTATCGGCTCGGACACAGTGAATGCCGGTGCGCACACAGGGCCGACGGGCCCGGAGCCGAAGAATTCGGCTCACGGAAAACGAACGTCATCCGGAGGATTCCATGTCGAGATTCACCACCATGATCAGTACGACTGTCGTCGCGCTCGGCGCTGCCGCTGTTGTGGGCCTGTCCGCGCCCCCGGCTGCGCTAGCGGCCCCGGCGCCGGCCGCGCCGGCGGCACAGGCACCCGTGAGAACACAAGGATGGCTGAAGATCTACGACGGGCCGGCGCCGGACGGTACCGATGCGGTCGAGCTCACCGCGGTCGCCGACCCGGCGGTCGGGCTGCGCGTGACCGACGGTGACGGTCGCTCGCTCTACCGGTTCGACAAGGACACCACCGAACCGTCGCAGTCGAACTGCAACGGCGACTGCGCCGTCACCTGGCCGCCACTGCTGGTGAGCCGGGAGCAAGGACTGTATGTGGTGGGTATCGCCGCGGAACGGGTCGGATTCATCGAGCGTGCGGACGGTTCGTGCCAGATCACCGTCGGAGGCTGGCCGGTGTACTACTTCTCGAAGGATGAACAGCCGGGAGATCTGCGCGGGCAGGGCGTCGGCGGCACCTGGTTCGCCGTCGCACCCACCGGCGGCAAGGCACTCGCGAAGTAGGCTCTCAGCGGGCGGCGTGCACCAGCGCCGCCCGGTCGATCACCGTGATACGACCACGGGTCAAGGCCACGATATCGCGTTGCTGCAAGTCGCGCAGCACCCTGTTCGCCGTGGCCCGGGTGGTTCCTGCCATGGACGCCAGATCTTCCTGATTGAGCCGGATCTCCGCAACGGAATGCGATCCTCCGTAGATGGAGGCAAGGTCGACCAGACGTCGGACGACCCGGGTCTCGACCGGTAGGTACAACGCTTCGAGAACTTGAGCGGAGAGCCGCCGTACCTGAGCGGCCAACGTGGCGATCACGACCCGGTCGATCTCCGGGTAACTCCGGCGCAGTGCCGTCAACTGGGCGCGGCTGAGTGTCAGCGTCTCGGCGTTCTCGACCGCTTCGACGGTCGCGGTACGGCGAGAGCCGCTGTCGAGCACTGCCAGTTCGCCGAACGAGTAGCCGGGACCGAGCATGGTCAACGTCGCGGTGTCACCGAAGGGAGTGGCGACCCGGACGATGAGCCGGCCGGATTTGATCAAATGCAGGCAGTCACCGGGGTCGCCCTCGTGGCAGAGGATTTCTCGGCGTTTGTAACGGCGCGGTGTGCACGTGGCGAGAATTTCGCGCCGCTCCGGCTCGGGTAATCCACGGAGTATCTCGAAATCGGTGGTCACCGTAATCCATCCAACACATAGCAGGTCACCGGTTCGCTCCGGCCTCGGACAGTCACTGTGCCACGGCTGCGTACCTGCGCGCGCGAGCCGAGGTGCGCGTAGGTCGGCGAGCCGATGACCACGGTCCCGGGCTCGGCCAGGCTCTCCAGCCGGGCGGCGAGATTCGTCGTATCACCGATGGCGGTGTAGTTGCGCATCTGCGGGGCGCCGATATTGCCGACCAGCGCCGGACCGGTATTGATCCCGACCCGGAAACGCGGCCAACCGGGATACCGAACTGCCGTTTCGGCGACGACCCGCTGGAGTGCGAGCCCCGCACCGGCCGCCCGCAGCGCATGATCCGGCTGGTGGGTCGGTGCGTTGAACAGGGCCATCACCGCATCGCCGACGAACTGGACGACCGTCCCACCGTAGTCCAGAATCGTCGGCACGATTACCCCGTAATACGTGTTCAACATGTGCACCACGGCTTCCGGAGTCGAAGACTCGGAGAACGGTGTGAATCCCGACAAGTCGGCCATGAGCACACTGACCTCGGCGATCCGGCCGCCGAGTCCGGCCTCGGACGGGTCGGCGATCAGCGCGGTCGCCACCGTGGGCGACATATAGGAGCGGAACAGCCCGTCGATCTGCTGGTACAGGCGGGCATTCTCCAACATGACCGACGTCCGGTCGGCGAACGATCGCAACATCGCGAGCTCGGTATCGGTGAAGCGGCCCCCCGAACGTCGCGCTTCGAGCACACCGGCACGGCGTCCCTTGACGACCAGCGGGAACACCGACGACCGCGGATCGGCCGGACCGCCGTCGGGGAAGACCAGTTCGCGACCTCGGACCAGCCCCAGCCGGAATCGATCCTGTTCGAATGCCTGCGAAACGAGGCACAGCACCTCGTCGAGCAGATCCTGTTCGCCGCGGATCACATTCGACCGCTCACCGATCGCCGCCAGCAGGCCCAGCCGACGGACCTGCTCCCGCTCGCTGCCCAGCGCGTAGGCGCTCTGCTGCAACACCGCGACCTGACGTTCGGTGAGCCCGAATCGCTTGGACAACCGGACCCCGACTTCGCCCAACGGCTCGGTCGAGGCGACACCGCCGTCGGCGCGGGCGTGCAGCGCGTCGACCATCTCGTTCAGGGCGTATGTGTAGTCGCGTTCCAGCCCCGCGATGGTCTGGCGCAGGGTGACGCTGTCGAAGAGCCCGAGAGCCGAACCCTCGCGCCGGAACTGCAGGTGCGTACTGACGGAGATGAGTACGAAGGCAGCCAGCATCAGTACATGCCATTCCCACCACGAGGTATGCCAACTACGACTGAAACCCACGGCGAAAAGCGCCTCGGCCAGCAGTACGAAGGCGGTGAGCACACTGAGCAACACCACGCCTCGCCGGCGCATGTACTGGCGACCGTAGCGGAATGCCGCGGCGAGATAGCACGCCGACCCGGCGAAAGCCACACCGACCAGCGGTCCTCTGGCCTCCGCCGGATCGGGCGCGTGATCCAATGGCGGTAACTGGGCCATCGAGATCACTGCCCACGCCACGAGCAGCAGCGTCGGGAGTGCGGACAATATCCATCCGAAACGATGCAGCCGGCCGGCCGCGGCGGGTCCGAATTCCACCGCCGACGCGAGGGCGGCGATACCGCCGAGCCCCAGACCGACGGGTATCGAATAGACGAAGCCCGCATTAGGAGTGAGCAGTATCACGCCAGGCGTCGCCAACGCGTGCAATCCGAGGAAACCCGCGCTGAATTGGAATGTCAGGGAAACCAGGACCAACCTGGCGTCCCCACGCATCCGGGCGGCCCGGAACAACATAACGCCCAGTGCCGTCGCGATGGCGGCGGTGGTGAGCACCAGCCAGAAATGTGTCCCGTGGTGTTCGTAGTCCGTGTCGAGTTCGGGACGGGCCACCAGCAGCCACAACGCGAGCGCCGGCAGTGCGACATGCCCCAGCCACAGCAGAACCTTGACCTTCGACACCACCCGAACGCTACCGTGCGATCCACCCGAGAAAAACAAGAAGAGCCGATCGGATCGGCGGCCCGCCGGTCTCCGGTGGCAGCGTGCCGCCGCGCACGGAAACACCGACGTCCGGGCCGGGGCGCGTCGTGCGCAGGCCGGGCTCGGCGTGGGGCACCACATCCTGGGGGAACTGCCCCGCCACGTTGCGGTCCTATCCGCGGCGGAACCAGGCCCTGAGCTCGCCGCCGCGGGTGGAGTTCCGCACGATGGGCGACAACATGTCCACCTTCTTCGATCCGGTCGTCCACCTTCTCGATGGCATCGACCTATTCGAATCGCGGGGGTGGGAGCCGGGCGGTATGGTCGAACGGAGTGTCGGCAGCAGGGACACCGAGGAGTGCTGTTCGGTGCGTTCCCGCGCCGTGCTGATCGCGTGAGAGGGGTGGCTCATAGCGTGGGCAGCTACCTGGTCGTTCAGCTGTACTGTACGCCGGTGCAGGCGAACTCCGTGCGCGTAGCCGCCGCGGCCGTGATCGCCGAATACGCGGAGTTCGGTCGGGCCCGGCTCGGGCTGGAGCAGGGGGCCGAGACCGACTACGAGATGCATCTGGACTGGGTCCGGGAACATCCCGGCCGGCCTCCGGATGACCGCGCCTACTACCTAATGGAGATGACCTCATCGGTCGATATACCGGAACCGCTCTTGCGGAAAGCGGAAGACGACATCATCGACTGGATCGGCTCGACCTACAACGACGGTGGCGCCGTGGAGGTCCCCTGGGCGAGTCACGCTGGAACAGGGCTGCAGGCCCTGGACGATACCGCCACCGAACTCCACCGGCGAAACCCGAGCCCGGTCATCACCGGGTCCGGGCGGAGCGGCTCCGGTCGAGGCGAGCACCAGGTGTGATGTCCGGGCGGTATCCGGGCCGTGGCAGACGGTGTCCGGGTCGTTCCGCCGCGGCGGCACGAGTTCGCATTGCGGATCGCCGGCCGGGCTGGTAGGACATACCCGTGCGGCGCCCGGTCCGCCGCTTTCTCGCACACGAAACTTTCGCGGACACAGGGGGATCCGACATGGAACTATGCAGCCTGTTCATCACAGTGGTTATCGTGCTCATCGTCTACTCGCGCTGGGATCGAGCTGTGCACAAGTTCCAGATGCGCTGCGGTGAGTGCCGATACAGTACGGGATGGACCAAGCAGTCGGCGGCCGAGGCGACGCTGGAAGCCCACTACGCGACTCGGCATCCGGGTCTACCTTCGAGAGGATTGGTGGAGTGGCGATAGCGAGTGGACGCGCCCCGCACCTGCCGATACCTCGGACCCGCACCGCGCATGCCCCGGCGAACCGCTGTTCGATCCACCATCGGACCGTCGGATAGGAATGACCCTCTTGCCGTAGCCGGCGGCCGGATGAAACCTTACCGAGCGCGGTCCGGATCAGGGCATACTTCGATACCCGGTCGGGCGCAGTGCGCACCGTCCTGTCGCGGGCCGGGGTATCCCTCCGGAGAGCTACGGGCGAAGATCGCTCGGTAGCGGGATGTGATCGGCCGGCAGCGGAATTTACCGTCGGAAAGTGATCGAAGCACGCGGTTTGACCAAGTACTACGGCCGTCGACGTGCCGTGGAGGGATTGAGCTTCACCGTCGAGCCCGGCCGGGTGACCGGGTTTCTCGGGCCCAACGGGTCCGGTAAGTCGACCACGATGCGATTGATTCTCGGTTTGGACTCTCCTACCAGTGGCTCGGTGTCGGTGGCCGGCCGCAACTACCGAGACCACATCTACCCCTTGCACGTGGTGGGCGCGCTGCTGGACGCGTCCGATGTTCTGCCGTCCCGGACCGCGGCGCAACACCTGGCGTTTCTGGCCGCGAGCAACGGCATTCGACGGAGGCGTGTCGATCACGTACTCGACCTGGTCGGGCTGACCGACGTCGCCGGCCGGCCGGTCAAAGGCTTCTCGCTGGGGATGCGGCAGCGACTCGGGGTCGCCGCGGCGCTGCTCGGCGACCCCGCCGTGCTGATCCTGGACGAACCGGTGAACGGCCTGGACACCGAGGGGATCCGCTGGATTCGTATGATGCTTCGGTCGATGGCCGACGAAGGCCGAGCGGTACTGTTGTCCAGCCACCTGATGAGCGAGACCGAGCTGGTCGCCGATCACCTGTTGGTGCTCAGCCAGGGCAGGTTGATCGCCGACGAGCCGACAGTGCATTTTGTCGGGCGCCACACCGAACCGGTGGTGCGGGTGCGCAGCGCCGGCCTGTCGTCGCTCGCGGGGGCGCTGAACGGCCGCATCGAGATCCGTGGTGATGTCGGCACCGTGCGCGGAGTCCGATCGCGCGAGATCGGGCGCCTTGCTGCCGCACACGGGATCGCCCTGGAGGAACTCACCCCTGTCAGCGAATCGGTGGAAGACGTCTTCACCCGTCTGGTCACCGAGCAGTACCGCTCCGGCCGCGACGGAAGCCGGAAATCGTGATGACGATCCATTCGCAGACGCGCGCAGTGCTCCGTGACCAGATGTCCGCCGAGCTGATCAAGGTGAGTTCGGCTCGCACCTTGTGGGCATTGCCGGTGATGGCGGCCGCCCTCGGTCCGGTGACGGCCTTGTTCGTCGGTCTCACCAGCAGCCTCGACTCGGACGACACCCTCCTCGGCGGCGCGTTGACCGGGCTCACGTTATCGCTGGCGGTGGTCGCGGCATGGGGTGCGCTACTGGTCACCACCGAATACTCCTCCGGTACCATCCGGCCGACGCTCGCGGCGACACCGCAGCGCGCAATTGTCCTGGCGGCCAAAGCGATCGTTGCCGCAGTGATCGGTTCGATGAGCGGACTCCTGGCGACGAACCTCGCCTACCTGGTGGGGCGCATGACCATAGATGCGTCGAAATATGCCCCGGGTGACGTCTTTCCCGGTTTTCTCGGCATCTACTGTTGCTTTCCCGCGGTAGCGCTGCTCGGAGTCGCTGCCGGCTTCACGCTGCGCAGCTCGGTCGGCGCGGTCGCCGTCGTCACCGCACACGTCGTACTTCCGCAACTGTCCGCCGCGCAAGCCTTCGGCGACCTCCACAAATGGACGACGCTCATCGCCCCCAGCGCCGTGGTGGCCAAACTGTCGCAGAATTCCGATGCCGCGCCCGAACTCATGGGCTCGCTCGGCGGTTGGCCGCGATTGGCTCTCGTCCTGGTCGGCATCGCGGGTGCGCTGGTGGTGGCGCGCCGGATCGTGGTTCACCAGGATGCCTGAGAATCTGCCTCATCCGAAGAGACCGCGATGTGCGTCCATACGCTGATTTCGGGCGCGGGCCCGGCGGGCGCGACCTTGGTGATCGATCTGTTCCGCGGGCCGCACACCACCCTGCCCCGCTTCGGCTGCCCGGTTCCGGTGGACACGGTTCCGGGTGCGCGGGCCCGGCAGGTATCCCCGGCCGGATATGTGGCCGCCCGGACACACGCTGAATGCGCCGACACGATGCGATGATCAGTACCTGCGATATGAGCACAATGCCGGGCGCGACATCCACCTGCCCGCACCGCTGACGCTCTGCCACCGAGGGAAACGCATGAGACGAACGCCGCCTCGGCTCTCCGCCGACTGGTCGCGCCCGCTGGAGCGGGCACCGATGGTCGCCCTGGTGGCGACGACAGCCGCCGCCGTATTCGCCATCGTCGTGCACACGCTCGTCTCGGATACCGATCTGTCGGACCAGCAGGCGATCGGCTCGGCACTCGCCCAGGGCATCGCCGTGCTGATCGCGCTCCGCACACCGTGGACGGCATGGACCCTCTCTACCGCCGCGTCGGCTCTCACCTCCATCTGGTCCGGATCCGGCCTGTGGGTCGATGCGATGTTCAACAGCTACCTGATCGTGCTCGGGATCATCGCACTGCGTTCCACCACGCGCGACGCGACGGCGATCTGGGCTGCCACGGCCGCCACCGGGGTCGCCCTCGCGGTCCTGATCCGCCCTGCCGACTGGCTGTCCGCGCTGCCGGCCACGGCACTGCTGACCGGGCTGGTGCTGG
This sequence comes from Nocardia sp. X0981, assembly GCF_977089955.1. Lineage (NCBI taxonomy): Bacteria > Bacillati > Actinomycetota > Actinomycetes > Mycobacteriales > Nocardiaceae > Nocardia > Nocardia sp. X0981. Next base: position 4,188,204 of record NZ_OZ372435.1, read on the forward strand.
TCGCGGGCACCGCCTTACGCGGCCTGGCCGCAGCACAGACGAACCTGCGTCGGCAGCGCGCCGCGACTCAGCGGGAACGCGACCGCAACGCGATGCTCAACGAACGCGCGCAGATCGCCCGCGAACTGCACGACGTCGTCGCCCACCACATGTCGGTCATCGCCATCGAATCCGAGGCCGCCCGATACCGTGACCCCGCCTTGGCACCACAGACCGCTGCCAGCCTGGAGACCATCCGGACCGGCGCGGTGACCGCGCTCGAGGAAATGCGCCACATCCTGGGCGTGTTGCGGTCCGGTGACACCGGTCGGCTGCCGCAACCCACGCTCGCCGACATCACCGATCTGGTCGACTCGGTACGCGCCACAGGCGCCCTCGTCGACCTCGATATCAGCGGCAGCCCCACCGCGCTCCCCGCCGGGCTCGGGCTGTCCGCCTACCGGATCGTGCAAGAAGCACTCAGCAACGCGGTCCGCCACGCACCAGGATCATCCGTGCGTATTCGCATCGACATCACCCTGGAGGAGATCGCCATCCGTATCGACAACGATGCCTCGGCCGAAGCGCGCCCTGCGCCCGGTTCCGGCCACGGGCTGCTCGGTATGCGCGAACGCGTTGCGGGGTTGGGTGGCACCCTGGATACCGGGCCCACCGCAGACGGCGGGTACCGCGTCGCCGTAGCCCTGCCGATTCGGAGCCACCACCGATGACGATCCGCGTAATCGTCGCCGACGACCAGCATCTCGTCCGTGAAGGACTCGCTGTACTCCTCGACGCACAGCACGATATCGAGGTCGTCGCGCAAGCTTCCGACGGCCACCACGCTGTCCTCGAGGTCGAGCGGCACCGACCCGATATCGTGCTGATGGACGTCCGCATGCCCCGCTGCGACGGCATCGAAGCGACCCGGCAGATCACATCCACCGTGTCCGCCACCAAGGTCATCGTGCTGACCACCTTCGACCTCGACGAGTACGTCTACGCCGCGCTGCGCGCCGGCGCATCCGGGTTCCTGCTCAAAGAGACCTCCGCCCGGGATCTCGGGGCCGCCGTCCGTGTCGTCTCCGCCGGCGATGCGCTGCTCGCCCCCTCGGTCACTCGCCGACTGCTCGCCGAATTCACTCGCCGAAGCCCCATTCCGGTTCCGGTCACCGAACGGCCCGCGGCCCTCACCGCCCGCGAAACCGAGGTGCTCACACTCATCGCCCGCGGGATGGCGAACCACGAAATCGCGCGAGCCCTCTTCATTTCCGAGGAAACCGTCAAAACCCACGTCAGCCGGATCTTGGACAAACTCCATCTCCGCGACCGCACACAAGCGGCTATCTACGCCTATGAAACGCGCCTCGTCGATCCCGGGCGAATGTCCGGATGATCCGAACCGCCGGCGTTTCGAGCACGCCGGCCGCGATAGCGGGGCGGTCGATCGCTTCGGTGCGCTATACCCGCGGCCTGTAGCGGCAGAGCGGCCCGGCCGCGGCCTCCGACATCCGTCGTGGGTGGTGCTGTCGAGAACACGCTGGTGTGCCACCTGTTTCACCGGCACTCGGACCGAGAGGCGGGTCGCGCCTGTCGTACTCGTAGGATCGGCGTTTCTGGACCGAGGCGGTACTCGCCGGCATTACGCTGAGGCGATGCGCCCACGGCTCCGTCGGTACTGTGTAGCCTCGCTCACGGTTCTCATCTCGACCGTATTGTGCTGTTCGCACTCCGCCGCCGCACCACACTCCGCCGCGGGGCTACCCCGATTGGGTGGAGAGTTCCTCTGGGGTGTGGCATCGTCCGGGTTCCAGGCCGAAGGTCATGCGCCCGACAGCAACTGGACTCGGTACATCGCGGCGAACCCCGCCTACGACCGTCTCGGGAACTCGGTGGATTTCTACGACCGCTACGAATCCGATATCCGCCTCGCCGCGGACCTGGGCGTGCGGGTGTTCCGGATCGGGGTGGAATGGGCACGCCTACAGCCCGCACCGGGAGTCTGGGACGAACAGGCTTTCCGTTTCTACGATTCGGTGATCGCCGGCATCACCCGGGCCGGTATGCGACCTATGATCACTCTCGATCACTGGGTGTATCCGGGCTGGATCGCCGACCGGGGCGGTTGGCGCAGCCCGACCATCGTCGAGGACTGGCTGGCGAATATGCGTGCCGTCGTCGACCGTTACGCCGACCGGGACCCGCTGTGGGTCACCGTGAACGAACCCGTTGCCTACATCGCCCACGAGGCCGGCCGCGGCAACGCCGACGCCGCCCAGATGCTGGACCGGGTCGCACAGGCGCACAACAGTATCTACGATCATATCCACCGCATCCGGCCGAACGCTCAGGTGACCAGCAACGTCGGCTATGTCGCCGGTGCGGAGGACCGGATCAACGGCGCGCTCGTCGACCGTATCGCAGCCCGCCTCGACTACATCGGCATCGACTACTACTGGGCCTACGACCCCGCGCGGACGATCATCGAATACCTCGGCGGCGCCCTCGGATCCGCGGTCCCGCCCGGCCCGGCGATCTGGGATCTCCCGGTTCGTCTGGAAGGAATCTACTTCGCCCTCCGGCACTATGCCGACCGTTTCCCGGGTAAACCTCTCTACATCGTCGAAAACGGTATGGCCACCGACAACGGGTATCCACGCGCCGACGGCTTCACCCGCAGTGCGCATCTCCAGGACACCGTCTACTGGATCCAGCGTGCCCGCGCCGACGGTATCGACGTGATGGGCTACAACTACTGGAGCCTCACCGATAACTACGAATGGGGCAGCTTCCGTCCCCGGTTCGGCCTCTACACCGTCGACACCACCACCGACCCGAGCCTCACCCGCCGCCCGACCGACGCGGTGGCCACATATACCCGGACCATCGCGGAAGGTGGCGTCCCAGGCGGCTATCGCCCCACCCGCGGCCTGGCGCCCTGCTTTCTCATCGATCCGCCGGCCAGTTGCCTACGCCCCGTTGCCGCACCGTGATGCCATATGGCCGCGCACCGTCTCGGTCGCCGCGGGCGGCCCGAGCGGAAGTCGGTAGGTCATCGAAGGCGCGCTGTCTCCGGTCCGCGGCCGGGCGTGGTCACATTCGCACTCCGGCGTCGCGCATCAGCGCGAGCGCGGGTTCGGGTACCGCTTCGCGGGGAATCGGGATACCGGCGCCCTCTCTCTTACGCAGGTAGATCACATGCCGGAACACGGTGATGCGTTCGATGATGGTCCACGGGGCCGGACTGTCACTTCCCGAGTGGGGCTCGGGACCACCAGTTCCGGAGGATGTCGTCGGCGGAATGCTCGAACCAGCTGACCATGATCAGATAGCGTCCGTGGTCCGGGTCGGCGGGGAACGAGAAGTAGGCCTCGTAGCCGATCGAAGCCAGTGAGCCGCCCGGCGGCACGGTCATGTGCGCCGGGGCGACGAGCGCGGGGTTGGGCGCCGGTATCGTCTCGGCTGTATGCACGATCTCCGAGCCGTTGACGATTTCCTTGTCGCGGAACCGATCCGAATCCAAGTAGCTCTGCACAGCGGTGAGGTTCGCGAAATCTTTGATGACGAACTTGATGAGGCCGTTACCCGCCAGGTAGTGGCTGCACGAGATTTCTTCGTCACCCGATGTCGCGGAGATATGGCATCTCACCCGCTTTCCCTCGGGCAGGTCGTATATACGCCTCTCCTGTTCAGGGACGAGGTCGGGAAAGTCGTCTTTCATGTATTGCAACGCCCCCCACGGTGGTCCACTGGGGACATCCCCGGCCGTCGACTCGGGCCCGGCCGCCGAGCGGACCTGTTGGGCGACCACACCGATGCCGATCAGCGCCACGACCAAGCAGATGATCACTGCCGGAGCGGTCGGGAACTTGCTTCGGAAACTCTGGTGACGGCGTCCGAGCGGATCGACTCGATTCGGGCGCGGCAGCGGGGGCATATTCGGCATCGGCCCGAGGGCGGGACCGGCCGGCCCCCGGGCGGGGCGAGAGCGCGCAGGTCCCGTCTCGGCCCCCGCCCCGTAGCCGAGCGGTGCCGAATTGTGCACGGTCGGTGCCGTACGCGCGTAGTTCACCGTTTCGGCGACATGTACGGCCTCGAGCGTGTGGCGGGCCGCGGCAATGAATTCGGTGCAGCTCGGGAAACGATTGTCGGGTTGTTTGCTCATGGCCCGTTCCAGGACCGCGTCGAGCGCCGCGGGTAGGTCCGGCCGGAGAGAGGTGAGCCGAGGAACGGGTTTGGAGAGGTGCCCCATCACGACCTGCCCCGGATTCGTCGACGCATACGGTGGCCGACCGGCCAGCAGCGCGAACAACGTACAGGCCAGCGAGTACTGGTCGCTGCGGGGGCCCACCGCCTCACCGGACAACTGTTCGGGCGAGGCGTAGGCCAGCGTCGCGGTGAACGTACCCGTGGCGGTGATCTTGGTTTCGGTGGAGTCGATGAGCCCGGCGATACCGAAATCGGTGAGCATCGCGTGGGATTCGCGGAATTCGTCGGCCTGAGCGATCAGGATGTTGGCAGGTTTCACGTCACGGTGCAGGATGCCGTGGCTGTGCGCGTAGTCCAGGGCCGAAGCGACCACGGCGAGTAGGTGCGCCACGGTGGCCGGCGGATGGGCGGCACCGTCCCAGGACGCGGCGTCGGTGCCGCGGACATAGGGCATCGCGATCCACAGATGGCCGTTATCGGAGCCCCGATCGAGCACTCCTACGATCCCGGGGTGCTCCAACCGAGCGATGACATCGGCTTCCCGCTCGAAACGCCGGGTCATATCGGGATCGGTGGACACCTCCCGGTTCAGCAGCTTCAACGCGACACTGCGTGGCAGACGTGGATGCTGTGCGAGGTATACCGTGCCCATACCGCCCTGGCCCAGGACTCCTTGGATCCGGTATCCGGCGAAGGCCGTCCCCACCCCTGGCACCGCTGCCCCTCTCGTCACCGTTCGAACGTGGTGACGCTACCGCACTGCGGCCGAATCGCCACCGGCCACCACTTGTCCGGCCGGAAGAGCGTGCGACTGGACGATATCGCCGAGCCGGCCGGAGACGCGGTGCGCGTCGTCCCCCGCACGGACGCCCGTCTCTCCTGGATACTCGGTGTGGTCACCTCCGGATCCGGCCGCCGACCCGCGCATTGCCCGCCTTCCTCGACCTCGTTCCGCATCACATCCATCGCGGCCGCGTGTTCTGAACCGCGGTGTACTCCTGTGCCCGGAATCCGGGTCTATCGTGCCCGTTGCTTGCCGTCCCGCTTCCGATCAATGGCACCCGGTCGGCGTCGCCGGCAGCTGAACTTCCTCGCGGAGAGCGGGTTTCGGACGATTCGCATTGCAGCTGAACTCGTCGAATGAGACCATATCGCTGTCCGATCGGGAATTCGAACACAGCGGTCGGACCCGTGGGTGATCCCCGGTCCCGCCGAAGGGCCGCCCGCGCCGCACGGATACGGGAGGAATCCATGCAGGACACCACCGGTACTCGCGGTATCCGGCCGTTACGGGGTCGGGCGCTGACCGCGACGACAGCGGTCTTCCTCGCGGTTCTGGGCCCCCTGACCATGGCCGCGGCCACTTTCACCTTCGGGGCGACCCAGAAATCGGCGGAGGGTCGAATCGGCCAGGCGCTGCTCGGATCAGGGGTCCTGTTCATGCTCCTGGCCTGGCCCGTGGTCGGCATATCGGTCGTATGGTGGCTGGTACGCGCGCGTACCAATGCCGGACTCCTGGCCCCTACCGGTCACCGCCTGCCCTCGTGGTGGGCGATCGTGGGCTGGCTGATCCCCGTTGTGAACTGGGTGGTTCCGGTGATCGTGGTCAGTGATGTGGTGCGGGCGAGCAACCCGGCCGGTCAGAATCTGCGTGTGGTCTTCGTGTGGTGGTTCAGCTGGCTCGTGGCGCCGGTTCCGATCATCTACGGATTCGTTCGTTTGAACGACCTCGGGTACCCAGAAGGGGCACTGGAACTCGCGAGAAGCCTGCTCGGCGGCGCGGTGTTGTACGTGGTGGCGGCTCTCTCCTTTCGGTCCATTGCTCTCACAGTGGCTCGTTGGCAAGACGAGCACGTGGCGTCCGCGCAGGGGTAGGAGACCGTTCCCCGGTACCGCAGATGCGGCCCGTCACGGGGTGAGCTGATCACCATCGAAATCGTTGCGCGACAGGGTGTTCCGTACGCTGCACGGTCTCCCTCGTTGGGCGCAACGTGCGGCAACCCGGTGATGGGTGCCGCATGGCACCCATCACCGGTGGTCCCTCGGTCATCGTGCCAGACGGAAACCGTCGTAGCCCTCGGCGGCGACCTGGTCGCATTTCTCGCGATACGCTCCGACGCCGCCGATGTAGGCGTACATCACCCTCGGCTTACCGGGCACATTCGATCCCACATACCAGGAGTCCACCTTCGGATAGAGCGTCATATCACCGACTTCGTCGACGTGGCGCGTCCATTCCCGCTCCGCATCGGTTTCGGCCTCCATGGTCGTGACGCCCTTGGAACGCATCGCTTCGATCGCGTCCGCGATCCAGTCGACATGCTGCTCGATGGACACCATCATGTTCGACAGGACCGCCGGGCTACCCGGTCCCGTGATCGTGAAGAGGTTCGGAAAGCCCGCCACGGCGAGACCGAGGTAGGTCACGGGACCGTCGGCCCACTTCTCCCGGAGCGACGCACCACCCCGGCCACGAATATCGATCGCGTCCAGCGCACCGGTCATCGCGTCGTAGCCGGTGGCGTAGATGATGTCGTCGAATTCGAAATGCTCCCGCGTCGTCGCGAGTCCGGACTCGGTGACCTCGGTGAGCGGGGTCGTGCGCACGTCCACGAGCCGGACGTTGGAACGGTTGAAGGTCTCGTAATAGTTCGTCCCCAGCACCGGGCGCTTGACGCCGAAGTAGCCGGTGGGCTGAAGGAGTTCGGCGACTTCCGGATCCGTCACGATCTCGGCGATCCGGTCGCGGATGAACTGGGCTGCGGTCTCGTTGGCGGCTCCGTCGGCGAGTAGGTCGGTGAATCCGACCAGCATGCTGACCAGTTCACTGTCCTTGTCCGACCACACTCTGCGGTAGAAGGCATTGCGCTCGTCTTCGCTCACTTCGAGCGCCCCCTTCGTGGCTTCGGGTTGCGCGATGCCGAACGACGATTCCCGGTTGGCCTTGCGCACCTCGCGGTAGCGGGCCTTGATTCCGCGTTGGAATTCGGGATCGATCGCGTGGTTGCGGGCGGGTAGTACATAGTTCGGGGTCCGCTGGAACACGGTGAGCGTATCGGCCACTTCGGCGACGAGCGGAATGACCTGCACCCCGGAGGAGCCGGTGCCGATCACCGCGACCCGCCGACCGGTGAAGTCCACCTCCTGCTCGGGCCAGTCGCCGGTGTGGAAGCTGCGACCCCGGAACCTCTCGATGCCCGGAATCTCCACCATCTTCGGCACCGACAGGCAGCCTGTCGCCATGATCGCGAACCGTGCCGAGACGACCTCGCCCTGGTCGGTCGTGATTCGCCACCGCGCGCCGGACTCGTCGTAGACCGCAGCGGTGACCCGGGTCCGCAATCGTATGTCCCTACGCAGATCGAAACGATCCGCGACGTGCTCGATATAGCGGAGCAGTTCCGGCTGCGGCGGATACTTCTCCGTCCACTCCCATTCTTGTTCGAGCTCCGGGTCGAAGGAGTAGTTGTAATACATGCTCTTCACATCGACGCGTGCGCCCGGATAACGGTTCCGGTACCACGTGCCGCCGAGTCCGCTGCCCGCTTCGTACACCCGCACCGATAGTCCGAGGCCGCGTAACTTGTGCAACATGTGGAGGCCGGCGAATCCGGCTCCGACGACGACGGCGTCGATCTCGCGAGCCTCCTGCCCGGCCGAGAATACGGAATGCTCCGAGGTCGTTGTCATCGTGGGACCTGCCTTTCGATGAGTTGCCGTGGGAGGACACAGCGGTTCGGTTCGGCTACGTGGCGAGCCGGCGACTACCGGGTCGGCGGAAGAGCCGGGCGTGATGTGACGGTCGGACGTTGCAGACGGTGACGCCCGAAGATTCCCGCCCCCTCGTATCGCTGTAGCTCGGTGGATGCGACGAGCTCATCGGTGTGCGGAAGAGGCTCGCCGAGCGTCAGTGTTCCAGAAAGGTTCTGATCGCATGCGATCGGGATGTTATTGGCTGCGTGTAGATTACGGTTCATCCGGCTCGAGTGTTCTTGTCGTACAGGAAGAATGAATACACTGCGACGCTCATTCTTCGCCGACCTCGACGGCTCAGGGCCCGTACGCCGCCATCGAGACCGGGTACGGGCCGGACGCCGTCTTCGTGACGGGGTGCGGACCGAGTGCCGGATCGCCGATCGGGTTCCGGTCGAGCAGTACCGGGGATCACCGCCGGCCCGGCACCGAGGAGTTTCGGGTCGTCCCGACCGCGCGGGGGCATCGGTCGACGCCCGAGCCTTCGCCAAGGCCCGGAACGCGGTGTTCGTGGTGGTACCCGGCGGGCCGGATCGACCACCTCTTCTGTGCCGGGCCGATTCTGCGCATGGCCGGTGCCGGTACTGGTGGATGTTCCACCGCGTTGGATACGGTGAGCACGGCGCACTCCCGCGAACCGAGGCGGAGTGCGCGGGTCCGACCGCGCTCCCGGATCGTTCGCAGGGCTTCGGGACACCGTGCGGGCTCACGCCTTCCGACTGATCGGAGTACCTGTGGCCACCGATGAGCGTCTTGCCGATTGGGTGGATGGCATCAGCCTCAACCTTCTCGGGTTGGAGGAGCTGGAGGAGCCGAACGGATTCCGGCTCGACTTCTCGCCCGCATCGCTCAACGCTCTGGAGAAGCAGCTCCTGGACTACTTCGGTGAACCCGCGGAGCTGGGCGATCCGGCGCGGCGCGCTATCGCCGACGGAGCAGCGGGATATCTGGGTGAGATGCTGCTGAGGGCGGCAGGCGGTGAATGGGGCTGGAGCGCGGAGGAACCGGTCGTTCGTGCCGGCAGGGAACTCGGTCTTCGTGAATGTTTTCCCCGCCGGGTGGTCGCGCGGGCGGTGCGGGAGCAGACCGAGCGGGTGTTCACCGACGTGTTCGCCGAGTGGGAGCAAGCCGCGGAGCGGTTGCGGGCGGTGGACCCCCGCTGGACCCCCGGCAAGAAACCGACGCCGGGTGTCGACCCGTTCGAGATGGCCGAGTCCGACGCCCGGTACATCGAGAGTTGGGTGGCCGAGCGCAGGAACGCCTTCGAGCGGTGGCGCACCACATTCGGCGCCGGTGCGGTGTGGGATTTCGGTCCGGAATCCCTGGATTCGTTGGAGGATGTGCTGGCGCAACGCGTTCCGTCGTCGCACGACCTCTACACGCCGGAACAGCGTGATCTCGTCGAAGGCGCGGTGTGGTATTTCGGCGAGGCGGTACGCCGGATCAGAGGTGGTGTGTGGGTGTACCGAAGTGAGGATCCGGAGATCGACAACGTCTACGCGGGCGATCCCTATGTACAGCAGGCCGGCTCGGACGGCGATATCGTGATGCCGATTCTCCCGATCGACGAGTTCGTTGCCACCGGCCGCCGGGGTACGTTGCGCGCCAGATACGTACGCGCCGGCGGGTGACGCGGCGACCCGGATATTCCTATACTGAGCGATAATTCGCTATCGGTCCTCGGGGGAGGAGACCAGGCCGTGATCGTTTGCCTCGTGGAGCAGCCCCGCTCGGCCGGTCTTCTGCGTCCGGTGGTCGCTGTTGTGCTGTTCGGTGCGCTGCTGGCCCTGTTGTCGTCTCCCGCGGGTATCGCGCAGCCGAGTTCCCCGCCCGAGAGTCCCGTCGTGGGGCCGAAGCATCTGCTGGGCCTGGACCCGAATGCGCCGCTACCCGAAGGCACTCCGGCACCCACGTTCACATTCCCGAGCGCGGACGATGTACTGCAACTTCCGGAACCGCCGGATCGTCGGAGGTTCCCGGCGGAATTCCGTGCTTTTCAGCGGTATCTCGATTCACTGGACGAGCCCGAGGCCTACACGGCGGGCAGTCCGGCGCATTTCTATGCCCGGTGGAAGGCGTATCAGGCGACCGGCGGGAAGAGTTCGTTCGCTCGTTACCGCGCACGATATGTCGTCATGACCAACAATCGCCACCGCGGGTGGGCGTTCGAACCGCTGGTCCGGAGCAGGGAAGCGCTGTTCTCCGGCAGCCACTGGCGGTTCGGGGAGCCGGTTCCCGGTACCGGGATCGGCCGAGAACCGGATGCGTATTCCGATACCGAGGTCGACGCTTTCGAGTTGAAGTACACCAACAATGTCCGCCGCGACCAGTTGAACGGATTCGTCACCATCGCCGAGGCGAAGGGGAAGGTTTTCCAGTATCTGTTCGGTAAGCCACCGTCGAAAAAAGCGCTGGCCCTGATCGACCAGGTCAACCGGGCCCTTCCGGAGAACGCGGGTCTCGCGCCGGGGCAGCCGCTCAACAGAGTGGTCATCGTGGCGCGCTATTACCCCTCCACCGCCGTTCCGGTGCCCATTCCGGAGGACGCCCACGCCCCGCCCCGGCCGGATTGGGGCCCACCGGGCGGGTCGAGGGCCGCGCCCGGCGGTGGTCCGGCGCCCCCTCCGGCCGGTGGTGGCTCACCTGCCCCGCTCGCCCTGCCGGGACACTACGGCCTGCCCGGCGGGCTGGAGACAGCCGTGGCGAATTCGCCGGATTCACCGGCGGAAGCGGCGGAGAACGCCGAACTCGATCGGCGGATCGTCGACGACTACGCGCGGGAGACGGGGCAGACAGCGGATGCCGATGATGCCGTCGCCGACGATCTGGGCGGGGTGGACTTCGCCACCCTCGAACTGCGCTACGTTTCGGACACCTACCACAACGGTCCCAGCGCGCAGTACGCGTTCAAGGCCGATCAGCCGGCCACCGCGGACGAGCAGTCCTTCGGTGGCCGACGTGCCGCGCAACTCGCGTCGGATTCGTTCTTCGTCTGGCTGGCGCTTCCCCCGTCGGCTTTCACCGTGAACCTCAACCCGGACGAACCGGATCGGATCATCGACTCGGAATTCGGCCGTACCGACGCGGGGCGTGTGCTCCTCGAGGCCGATCTGGCCATGAAGAGGCTGGTTGCTCGATTCATCCATCCGGATACCCCGAGTGGCCGGACCTATTGGGCGGCGCTACACGGTGAAACCAAATGCGTATCCATGCGTCAGTGGATCGTGCCGGCGACGGCAACGGTCCGTGACAGTGGCAACGAGCTCTACATTCTCGACACCCCGCTCGAGGTGAAGATGGAATCCGACGTCATAGCGACCCCGGGAGTCGGTGGTATCGGTGGATGCGGTGGTCAGGACACAGCCACCACCCGTCACAACGAGTCCGTCTACCGGACGATGATCCTGCCCCGCATCCAGGACGCGGTGAACAACGCTCCCGAATATGCCGACCTGCGGCGGGTCTATGCCAGCCGGGTCGCGGCCGAATGGTTCCGCGACCGCAGCACCACGAAGGAGACCGCGTACTCCGAGCTGATCGATTCGGGCGATATCACCCCGTGGCAGTCGCGGGAGCCGTGGTCGCCGCGGGAGGTCTTCGACCGCTACGTGGATTCGTACAGGAACGGCGAGTTCAACGTTACGCACACCTCCACCAGCGGTGACATGATCTACACCACGAACTACGTATACGGTGGCGTCGATTTCAGCCGGATCGATCGAAATCGAATCGGCGCCGACGTATTCGCCCGGGAACACCCGTCGCTGGCCGCGTCCACGGAAAACGCACTGTACGGCCCTGTCGGGGACGGCAGCGAGGTCTGGCTGGGTGGTCTGACCACCTCCCGGCCACCGGCCGCCGCATTCACCGCACCGACCCCGGCCACATCGAACCCCTGGTTCTACCCGGCCGTGGCCCTACCGGTTTTCGCCTGGATCGCCGCGGGTGGATTACTGGTGTGGCGTCGCCGGGCGAGTATCGCCTCGCCAGGACCGGGCTCATGAGCACTTTCGATGTTCGGCGGCCGTCGCGGGCTCCGAGTGTGGTTCGGCTGGCGGGCTATCTCTACACGGGGGTGGCCGCGGGTGCGCTCGTCGCCGCGATCGGCGCACTGTTCGCCCTGCCCGAGGCGAGCGCCTTCCACAGCGAACGAGCAGGTGATGGGGCGGCCGGTCGTGCCGCCATCTCCGGTTTGATCGCCTTCGTTCTCGTAGCGGTCGCGTTCGCCGCCCTCTGTGTACGGCTCGCGGTGTCGAGTGGTCTCGGTAGGCCTTCGGCCCGGGTATTGCCGTGGGCGATCGGCATCCCCGTGGTCGTTTTCGACCTCGCTCTTCTGGGCGCTGGGAAATACAGCTCCGTCGGCTGGTTCGAGACCATGGGTCGAGCGGTCGCCGCGGCGACTCTGTTGGCGACGACAGCGACACTCGTGCTCTTCGCCCGTCCGGTCTCGCGCAGCTACTTCCGCACCGCCGAGAAGATCCGGCATACCCGGATGTTCCGGCCCGGCGTGCCTCTGCCCGGTGTGCCCACCCACGTACCGGGTTCCCTCGCCGCGCCGACCGCCCCGTACGGTGTGGCGCGGCAGTGGAATCCCGCGTTCCCGCCCTCGCGGCCGGGGACACCGGCGGCACCGGCGGCACCGGTCCGGCCTTCGGCGACAACCGCCATGATCGCAGCCGTTCTCGCGCTGCTCGGCGGGGTCCGGGGCCTTGCCGGGTTGCTTGCGATCCCGTTGATCGAAGCCGATCCCTCTCTCGATGCGAGCGGTGATCTGCGCAGGATCGAGTTGCTGCTCGCGGTGACCGCGCTGTTCGCGCTTCTGCTGCTGAGCGGGGGGATACTCCTGCTCGCCCGCCGGAGGGGCGGACGTCTGCTGATCGGGGTGGGAGGTATCGGCACGCTGGTTCTGTCGCTCACCCTGAATGCCGCGCTGGACAGCCTCACCACCAGGGCCGGATCCGTGGATATCGCGCCGACCGCTTTCGGAGTGGTAGGGGCTGCGGTGAACGTGGCCGTGGTGATCCTGGTATTTCTGCCCAGCACTTCGCGCTGGTTGGCCTTTCGACCCGTCCCACGCTGATGGCCACTCGAATCGTCACGGGTCGGGGGCCTGTTCGAAAGGGTCGGGCCGATCGCCGGCGGCGGGGACGAACCGCGCAGAGAGCTGGGCGGCATCATCGAGCGCATTCCCGTGGTCCGATCCACCATGGCAGCTGGTGGGCCGGTGCGCCGGCAAGTGCGGCCTCGGCGTGACGTCGACCGAGTTCGATGGATGCTTCGATGAATTCGCGGTCGAAGTACAGATAGCTGAACAAATCGCCGCGGCGGGGTCCGTCGCCGCCCAGCGCGCGGCCCAATATCCGTAGTTCTGCCTGACGCAGCGTCGACACGATTCCGCTCTGGCGAGGGCATCGAGCGGCGACGATCTCTTCGGCCAGGTTGCCCAGGGTCGCTCGTGTGGGCGGCGTGATGGGGAGGAAGGGGATGATTCTTCGCGGTAGCCCGGTCGCGGTGGCGGATACGCTCGAGTCCACCACGGTATTGACCTCGGCCAGCGTGCGTACATCCTCGATCATCCGGTCGACCAGCGCGGCGTCCAACAACCGCACGATGACATCGTCCACGTCGGGTGGCCGGTGGTTCGCCGGTGCCGGTGGTACGGCATCGACTACAGGGTGGGTCGCCACGACCACGATCGCATCGGTGCCCAGCGCGATGGCAGGTTTGAGGGGCGCGTTGAGCCGTATCCCGCCGTCCAGGTACCAACCGGCCCACTGTGGTGGGTCGCTGACGTGTACGGGTGGGAACACGACCGGAATCGCCGCCGAGGCGAGCACATGCTCGGCCGTGATCTCGGCGGCCACGTAATCGATCGGCCGTTCCTCGTCGGACGGCGGCAGTGGTGCCGTGTCGGCGCGATCGACGAACACCACGGTGCGATTGTCCGCACCGGATGTCGCGACCACTGCCAACGTGGCCCGTCCCTCGGCGATATTGCGGCGCAGGAATTTCCAATCGATGGCGGTACGGGCCGTGCGGTGCAGGGGAGAAGTGTCGAGCAGACTGGTCAACTGCACTCCCGGAATCCCCAGCAATTGACCGGCAGCGCGGCCGACGAGATGAGGGAGGCCGATGGCCGGGGACCGGAACACATCGCGGACGGTGATGTCGCGCCACACCCGTAGCGCCTGCTGAGCCTGCTCGTCCGGCGGCAGATGCGACAGGGCGGCGAAGATCGTCGCGTTGACGGCCCCGGCGCTGGTACCGATGAACCGCACCGTGTCCACTCCCGCGTTGCGCAGACGCGGCACCAGCACCGAGAGCGCGCCCGCCTCGTAGCCACCGCGGGCCCCCGCGCCCGCCACGACGACGCTCACCCGGCGCGGCTGGGTGCCAGACCGGTCGATCACCAGCGACCTCCTTCGTTCCAGTGAAGTTTCCGCTTCGTGATGCGTCGGGAGACATCCGTGGCATTCTCGAGTCGAAACCCCCGGTCGTGGGGTGTTGCCGACGCCGGAACCGGGCATGGATCGCCCGCCAGGATATGGGCAATTCGTCCTGTGCGGCGGCAACGGAAGGGCCGCGCGTCCGCGCCGGATCGATGCGGCCGGCCTCGCGCGGGGTGGGTCGGCACCTCCGGATCGTGGCGTGGCCACATCCGCAGCGCCACTGCGGTTCCCGTGCCGCCGAGGGCGGCGAGGAGCACCCGGGTCGTGGTGAAACCGGCAGCGGTGGTCAGCCATCCGGCGATCGGGTAGGTGATCAGCCACGCCAGGTGTGACAGTGCGAACTGGGCCGCGAACGGCGCGGGCCGGTCGGCCGGGAGGAGCGACGCAGTACCTGTCCCGTGGGTGTCAGTATCGCCGCGGTGCCCGCACCGATGCCGGCCCATACGGCGAGCGCGGCGGGCCGGCGCCGATCACCGGCGGTGGCGAAGGACAGAGCGATGGCTGTTCCCAGTGCGGCGAGCAGAGTGGCCGCGCCGCTGAGCACGACCGGCCGGGCATCGAGACGGTCGAGGACGTGGGGGAGGGACAGGGCGACGAGCAGGGTGCCGAGACCGTTGGCCGCCGATACCAGCGCCGAGGGTGATGGTCTTCCCGAGTGCGCGTGGGGCGATATCGGTGAAGACGCGATATGCGCCCGCTTCCGGGAGGGTTGGCCGCACCGCCCAGATCCCGTCGGCGCCCAGTTCGGGGTGTACGTGCCAGAACCCGGTCGGTTCACGCCGCACCGCTATGAGGTGCAGGTCGCGGTCGTGGACGGCGGTGTAATCGGTGACCGGCTTCCCGTCCGGGCCCAGGATCCGGAACCGGAAGTCGGCCTCGCCCGGCTCGGTGATGGGTTGCGCCGATGCCAGGGTGTACCCGTCCTGCGTGATCTGGAGTCCGCCCGGCGCTCCGCTGCCGGGCCGGCGTGTTCCCCGTGCCCGGCATGGTGGCCGTGCCCGGTGTGGCCGGTGTGAGCGGCGTGCTCGCCATGGTGGTGAGGGCGGGTCCGAGTGGTCACCGTCGCGGCCTTCCGTTCTTGCTGTAGTGGATACCGAGAATTCAATACCCCGTTGGGGTATGTGCAACCCGATGGTCGGTGACGTGACTTACTCGGGATCCTCGATTGGCGTGTCGGGGCACACCGCCACATTCCCCCGTTAACGTGCGGGTCGACCATGAAGGACTGCCCGGCGGCCGGCGGGTGAGAGTTGCCTCGGCATCCGGGCGCTGCCCAGCCCGATCGAGAGGATCTGGACTTGAGCGAACTTTCTCGCCGCGACCTGCTCAGGACGTCGGGTGCCGCCGGTGTCGGAGCCATCGTCGTTCCGGGCCTCACCGCCGCGGACACGCCGGGTATCGCGGATCCGAGCGCCCCCGGAGTGGTGGCCGGGGGTCGTCCCGGTGAAGAACCGGGATGCCCACCCGCGACGCTGACCGGCCATATCGTCCGTCCCGGCGACGCCTCGTACACGGAGGCGCGACTCGGCTGGGATCAGCTCTTTTCCCACTATCCGCTGGTCATCGTCTTCGCGCAGGAAACCCGGGATGTGGTGAACGCTCTCACGTGGGCGCGGCAGCGCAATGTCGCGGTGCGGGTGCGCAGCGGCCGTCACGCTCTCGAAGGCTGGTCGAACATCGACAACGGCATCGTGATCGATGTCAGCCGGTTGAAATCGGTCCGGATCGACCCCGGCGCTCGTATCGTGACGGTCGGCGCCGGACTGAACCAGCTGGAAGCGGTGACGACGCTCGCGAAGCGCGACCTTGCGCTCACAACCGGAAGCGAGGGCAGTGTAAGCGTGTGCGGTGCGACGCTCGGGGGTGGCCTCGGGCCGCTCGGTCGCTGGCTCGGTATGGCCTGTGACAGCCTCCTGGCCGTCGAAGTCGTCGTCCCGTCGGGCCACGACTGCGCCGAGGTGATCAACGCGGACCTACAGCACCACTCGGACCTGCTCTGGGCGCTGCGTGGAGCCGGAAACGGTAACTTCGGGATCGTCACACAACTCACCTACCGGGTGTATCCGCTCGCCCGTCTCGCCTATGTGCAGGCGGCATGGGATGGGTTCGGAGACCTGTACGGGGTCTTCGACGCATGGCAGCGCACGGTGCCGTCCGCCGACAGCCGTCTGGGATCCGAACTCGAGATCCACAAGTCCCGAATCCTGCTGTCCGCGTGGCTCGCGGAGGGGACGGCGGCGCAGGCCGAACAGATGCTGGCTCCGATCCTGTCGGTCGGCGCGCCCGAGGTCACGGTGCAGGTCGGTAACTGGGGCGATATCTTCGCGGGAGCCCAGATCCCGATCACCCGCGAGCCTGCGAATTGGAAGTTCTTCTCGCAGTTCGCCAAAGAGTGCTTTCCGAAGAAGGCGATCGATATCATCGGTGACTTCATGCGAAACGCTCCTACGGAGGAGAGCAACTACTTCGTCGATGCCTTCGGCGGGGCGATCCAGCGGCAGCCCCGTGGTGGTACGGCGTTCGCGCATCGCGACGCCCTCTTCTACGGCGAGATCGGCGCGGCCTGGGGGACCCGTTCGACGCGGCCGGGCGTCGGCGATCCGTTGACCGCACAGGCCCAGGCCTGGACCGCGGAGTTCAGCCAGGCGCTGCGGTCCTATGTGGACGGCGCCTATGTCAACGTGCCCAACGTCGGAATGCAGGAGTGGGAGACCGCCTACTGGGGGAAACAGGGCTTCGAGCGGCTACGGAGGATCAAGGCGAAGTACGACCCCCGTAATGTCTTCCGGTACGAGCAGAGCATCCCGCCGGTGACGCAGTGATCCGCCGTGCCCGCACGCGGATTCACCTCGGCTTTCTTATGTCCGGCACGACTTCCGCGGAGAGCGGGTGGTGCCGGTTGTGTGCCGAGTCCTCCGGCGGTGCGGCGCCGCGGTCCGGGTCCGACCCGTTCACCGGAGATCTCCGTCGGTTCCGGTGTGTGGAAGGTCGAAGACGTGGCGGGCGGTGCCGTGCAGGAAGCCGGCCACGGTCTCCTCGTCCCATCCCAGGTGGTCGAGGTGGCACAGCGCTCTGGTGGGACTGATCATCGGGTAGTTCGTGCCGAACATGACGCGCCCCCGGCCCAGCCCCTGCGCGTAGGTGAGGAAAGCGGCGGGGAGCCGGTCGAGTGCGTAGGCCGAGGTGTCGACGTAGAAGTTCGGGAATTTCACTGTGAGGGTGGTGACTTCGTCCAGCCACGGGAATCCGACGTGGCCGCCGACGACCACCAGGTCCGGGAAGTCGAGCATCACCCGCTCCAGATAGGGGATGAGACGACCGGTTTCGGAGGTTTTCAACGGGCCGGTGTGCCCGATCTGCGTACAGACCGGGAGGCCTGCCTCCACGCATGCGGCGTATACCGGGTAGTAGAGCCGATGGTCGGGTGGTAGTTCCCACAGCCAGGGCACGATACGAACGCCCACGAAGACTTCACCGGCCAGTTCCCGCACGGTCCGCGCGGCGCGGACCGGATCGTGCAGATCGACTCCGAGCAGGCCGCGGAACCGGGTCGGTGCCCGGTCGACGAGCGCCTGGACGTCCTGGTTGCTAATCAACGGTCCGCTCGGTGCGTACCATGCCGACATCAACGCCAGATCCACTCCCGCGGCATCCATCTCCCGCAGGGTGATGTCCACGCCGGCCGTCAGATCCGAGGGCTGTTTACCGGTCCAGCGCAGTAGCGAGGCCATCCACGGTTGTGCGGCCATCCGCGGGGTCACCTGCTGCGCCCAGACATCGATTACACCCATGGGACTCCCTTCGCGTATATACTTCACTAGTAAAGTATCGGGGTGAGGTGGCAGAGATGGCAAGGGATCCGTACCGGCTGGTCGGCCGCATTCAGCAGGTCGCACATTCCTTTCGTAAACGGTCCGATCGGATGCTGATCGAGGCCGCGGATGTCACCACCGCGCAATCCGGGATCCTGGCTGTCATCGCCGACGATCCGGGGTGTTCGCAGCGCGATATCGCCCGGCGGCTCCGCCTCGGCGAATCGGCGCTCGTCGCCGCGGTCGGGCGTCTGGTGAACGCGGACCTCGTCGAGCGGCGTATCAGCGAACACGATCCGCGGGCTGTGGCCCTTTTCCTGACACCCCGGGGAGCCGAAACCGCGGTTCGTGCGCAACAGGTCGTCGAGACGATCAACGATCTCGTCCTCGACGCGCTCGGTGAAGAGGGTCGCGCCCGGTTCGCCGAACTGCTCGCCGCCCTGGATCAGGCCCTCGCGACTCCCGGGTACCGGGGTGATGTGAAGGAAAGCGACCGCCGGGAATGACCGCGATCTCCCTCTGGGCTGTGGGCCTACTCGTGGCGCGACGTGATCCCGGCGCCGGCCACGAATCTCACTGCCCGGTCGTTCTGTGCCGATAGCATTCGCGGCACCTTTCAGAACGAGCATCTGATCACCGAAGAGGTGATCGACGAGCTCTACGCGCCGTTCTCCCGTCCCGCCAACCGCGCCGGTTTCCTCTCGCTGTGGCGCGATCCGGACTACCGGCTCATCGATGCCGGTCCGGGGCGGGTCACCACACCCACCCTCGTCCTGTGGGGCGGCGCGGATACCTGGTTGCCCGCGACCCGGGCCGGTCGTCTGGCCGCACGTATCCCTGATGCCACCGCCACGTGCTCCCGGACTGTGGGCACACCGTGCGCGAGGACTGCCCCACGCGGATCACCCCGCGGCTCACCGCATTCTTGCGCTGAGTCGCGACGATCGCCGGTCCGGTGGGCGGCTCATGGTGGTGATCCGCGTTGCTCCGGGTCGCCACCACGCGCGTCTACCCGGATGGCGGTGGCCGGGGGTATGGGGGCGAATACTTGGGTCAACAAATGTTGGCCAACATGTGTTGACAATCGCGAATCGCCCTTCTAGCTTTGAAGACAACAAGCGTTGACCTGAAGGAGTTGTCATGAACAACCACATCGCCGATGTGCTGATCGTCGGAGCCGGTCCCGTCGGCCTCACCGCCGCGGTCGTGCTGGAACAACTCGGCCACGACGTCGTGATCGTCGACCGGCAGGCCGAGGGGGTCAACACTTCCCGTGCGGCGGTGGTGCATCCGCACACCCTGGAAATACTGGAGCCCTACGGTGTGGTGCCGGCCCTGGTGGACCGTGGTGTGCACACTCCCACGTTCGCGATCCGCGACCGGGACCGGCTGCTGATGGCGGTGCCGTTCAACGAACTGCCCACCGCTTACCCGTACACGTTGATGATCTCTCAGGCCGATACCGAGAAATTCCTGCTGGACCGCCTCACCGAGCTGGGCGGGAAGGTCACCCGCCCGGCCGTGGTCACCGGCATCTCGCAGGAATCGGATGCGATCACCGCCACCCTCGCGGAGGGGGAGCCGCTGCGGGCGCGTTATCTGCTGGCGGCCGACGGTATGCACAGCCTGGTGCGGGAGCAGTCGGGGATCGGATTCACCGGGGGCGCCTATGCCGAATCGTTCACCCTCGCCGACGTCCGCCTCTCCGGTGGAGTGCCCACCGACGAGGTCATCCTGTACTTCTCGCCGGCCGGGCTCGTGGTGGTCGCGCCGCTGCCCGAGGGGATGTTCCGGATCGTGGCCACCGTGGACGAGGCGCCGCGCGACCCGGATATCGCGTTCGTACAAGGGTTGCTCGACGAACGCGGCCCGCAGGCCGACCCGGTCGTGGTGGAAGAAGTGGTGTGGGGCTCGCGTTTCCGCGTCCACCACCGTATCGCCGATACCTTCCGGCACGGCCGGGTCCTGCTCGCCGGGGATGCCGGTCACGTGCACTCACCGGCCGGTGGGCAAGGGATGAACCTCGGTATCGAGGACGCTGTGACGGCCGCGACGACCCTTTCCCGTGTGCTGGCAGGCGAACCGGAGACCCTGCTCGACGAATACGCCGACGCCCGGCACCGCACGGCCGGAGCCGTGGTCGCCATCGCGAGCCGGCTCACCGATCTGGCCACCGCGTCGGCGCGAGTCCGGCCGATGCGGAACACCGTCATGGCGCTGGCGGGTAAGGCCGCACCCGTGCGGAATCGGCTGGCCTGGCGCCTGTCCGGGCTCGACCGCCGCTGACCCCCTCCCACGAAAGGAGCCCGTCGTGAAGATCATCCGAGACCATCTGGCCGTCGAAGCACGCCTGACCGGCCCCACCGACAACGGATTCCTGCTGCTGGCCGCTGAAACAGGACGCTGGGCCGGACCGTTCCCGCTTCCCACCCGAGTACGCGGCCACATCTCGTCTCGTCTCGGTCTCCTCTGTACGCGGCTGGGCAACCGAGCCGATGTCCTCGAGGCGACAGCTTTCCGGGCGGCACTACGACCTCCCGGTGAGGGCGGCGCATTACTGCGCCGGGCCGGAGTGCGCCCGGCCCGCTACGATCTCGTCGTCCTCGTACGCACCCGCACGGTCGCCGATCTGGCGGGGGTACGAGCCGACCCGGCGTGGCAGGAACTGGTAGCACTGCTGACCGGTAAGGCCCGGCATGTGCACCGGATCGCGGCGAGCAGCCCCGCCCGGATCGCCGATGTCGACCACGATCCCGCCCATTGGTTCCTTTTCAACTACTTCCACTGCGCGGACCAGGACACCGTTTTCGCTGTCTGGCGCTACACCGCGGGCTGGTTCCAGCGCAAAACCGCCTTGCCCGACTCGGTGCCGATGCGCCCGCTGCCCGGTGAGCCCGGTGACTACACCCTCGTCAACCACGCATCCTGGCCCACGGTGCGCGCATTCCTGCCGAGCCTGTTGTTGCGGCCGAGTTTCCGCGCCTTCGTGCTGGCCAACTTCGCCGCCAACGATATCGCCGCCCAGCCGATCATCTACCGGATGATCGGTCCGGCAGCTACCACCGGGAACACGGGGAGCTGAGGTGTACGCGATACGGCAGTACAAGTCCGGCACCCCGAAACAACTGGTGCACGAACTGGTACCCGACCCGGTGCCGGGCCCGCGGCAGGCACTGATCGAGGTGCGCGCGGCCGGGGTGCACCTGATCGATACGGGGTTACGCGCCGGAGCCGTCCGGGGCCGGAGGTGGCTGTGGCCGATACCGCCGCCGGAACCACCGGGGCCTACGGGCGATCGTTCGAAGAAACCCTGCCGATTCCCGCGCCGAGGCTGCCGAACGCATCGCCGCTCATCAGGAGGCCGGTGCCCACCAGCCGGCCTTCGGCATCGGGGGCGATGACCGGCGGAATCAGCGCGCACTCCTGGCCCGGGCCGCGCTCACCGGAACGGCAGGTCGCCGAATACGCCGGCGCCCAGACCTTCGGCGCTTCCTACGGCGCCGGTGTCAGCGAGAAGACACGGCGGACGACCTCTTCGACGGCCACGGCATCCTTGCCCATGACCGTGACCGTGGGCAGGGCCGGCCCCATGTACCCCACCTCGGCGGCGTTCTCGATCGCAGAGCCGATCCGGCCGTGATACTGCACGAATTCGTCGCCGGGCTCGTCGACGCGGTAGGCCCGGTGCGCGCCTACCGTGAATGTCGGCGGCCCCGGGGTGTGGTTCTCCTCGAGGTACCGGTAGTTCAGCGAGATCTGATCGCCGTGGTAATCGAATTCGCACGACCACATCGACTGCCGGTCCGCCGGTACCGTGACGCCGAGGGCGGCGGCCGGGGCGCAGGGATCGACCCCGTCGATCACCGTGAGCGCCGTATCCGGAGAGGAGCCCATGGGCGGTTCGTCTTTCCACGCCGCGAGTGCGGCGTCCATGATTCGCTCCCCGATCGGACAGGGCTCGGTGCCGAGAGGGTTCGAATTGTGCAGCTGGAACGTCATCTGTGATCGGAATCCGGCGGTTACTGTGCAGGTGCGCTCGAGGAGCTGGTCTGCGAACTCCTCCCCGAACCGATCCAGGTCACGGACGGTCGTCACTTCCGCACCGTCGACCATCCGGACCGGCGCGCCTTCCTCATGGCTGGGGACGCCGGGATCCCGGACGAAGAAGGCGAGGCGGAACCGAGTACGTTCCCGCAGCTCGTCGGAGTCGAGGGTGGCCGTGCACGAACTGGGGGCGTCGTTGAACACGCGCAGCACCGTGCCGAATTCGGCGAGCACTTCCCGGGGCAGCAGAGCGCACGGGTCGACTGCGCGGGCGCGGCGCAGTAGCTCCAGCCGGTCGGTGTCGGTGGCCGATTCGGTGAGCCGGTACCCGCCGGCGTCGCGGACGTCGCCGGCTCCCGTGCCGCACGCGGTGAGGCATCCGAGAAGGAGGCAGAGTGCGACGAGACGTCCGAGCATACTTCCCCCTGATGTGTTCGGGCCGGGCTGTTGCCGAGGCCCGATTCAGGTTAACCCGTGGCGATCGAGACGGCGATTCGACCAGTTCGGCGGAGCGCCGGGCCGGATGCCGGCGGCGGTCGCGTGGGGATGTCGGTGTCAGGGGGCATGATCTGCCGCATGGTGTGGACAGTCCCGCTGGTATTGCCGGCGGAATTGGTGGACGAATATGCGATCGATCTCGCGGCCCCCTACTCGACAGGTTGGCGGTATACCCACAACGACGTGGCGTTTTCCAGCGATGGGGACATGTATGTGCTATCGCACCTGGGGCGGTACAAACACGGTGGAGAGGAGGCGATCGATCCGGCGGAGCAGTCGTTCGGTTTCGATCTGGTGGCTTGGTACCCGAGGGGAGAAGAGATACCCGCCGAGCCGGCGATATTCCCGCATCGCACGAAGTATTCGAAATACGGAGATACCTGTGCCGTCGGGCTCGCGGTGCTACCGGAGGGCACCGTCGCGCTCAGCGGACGATATGACGCGACCTATCTGCTGAACCCGGACCTCACCCGGATCATGGGTGAGTACACGACCGATCCGTTTCGGAGTTCGTTCGAGGAGTACGAAGTCGGGCATCAATTCGCGACCCGGATCCGGGTGGCTCCCGGCGGGCGGTTGCTCTGCCTGGTCGAGGAGTACGGGACCAACGAGTACGGGAGTTTCTCGCCCAACCTGGTGGCAGTGACGGATGACCCACTGACAGCCGGCCATCGGCCGGTGCTACGGGCGATCGCGTCCATGGACGAGCGACCGTTGCACCAGAAGACCGAACTCGATACCCGGCCGTATGTGCTGTTCCAGGGGCGACCGGTGGGGATGGACCATCGGCCGCGGGGTTTCACCGATACGGTGACGGCCCAGTGGAAGGAGTTGTACAGGAGTCGGAAGAAGCACTTTCTCGGCGTGCCGGAGCCGCTCGGGTACGACCGTTTCGTGGTGCCGATATTCGCGGGATTGTTCCGTGCCGGGAACCGGGGCAACGCATTCACGTTCGCGCTGGTGGACGATCAGGGAAAGGTACTCGGCCGGTTGGAAGGTATGGACGATTGGAAAGATAGTCCTTTCACCGGCGAATGTTATCGGCTGGCAACGGATCCCACGCGGGGGCGTGTCTACCACTTGAATCGCTACGGGCTGTACGTATGGGACGCCGACGGTTCCCTGCTGGCGAAGATCGCGACGGATGCCAAGCCGTTCAGCGTATTGAAGAACTTCACACTGCTGGGATGTTCGCCGGAGGGTGATCTCGTCCTCGTCCAGGACAAGCAGCATCTGATGGTGCGTGTCCCGGTACCGGAGCAGGGGGTGGGCGAGGGTCTCGCGGCCGCGCTCGAGGGGGCGCTGGCGGCGTTCGCGAAGCAGCGTGCGGCGATGAAGAAACAGTGGCCGCAGGTGGCCTGGCACTGGACGTACCGGACAGCAGCCGGAGCGACGTGGCTGCTGTAAGTGCCACCGCATGAGCGGCAGGCGGTGGGCGTTCCCGACATGCTCACGGAATCCGCACCTGCTCCGCGGATTGTGCGGTTGAATTTCCGGAATGCTTTCCGAAAAGCGCAGTTCGGCCCTGCCGTGGGTGGTGATCGCTGTATCGGGTGTGGCCTCTACTGTGGCGACGCGGCACGCCGAGTTCTTCCTGCACTGGATCTGGGTGCTGTACCTGCCGTTGTTCGCCTTCGGTTATCTGCTCCTGGCCGTAGTTGTCCGGTACATCGGTGTGGGTGCTCGCTCGTGGTGGCTCCCGGGGGCGGTCGGCCGCCGCCGCGGCCACGGTGGAGGTGCCCGGGCACGGCGAAGGCGATCTCTACGGTGCCGAGCTACCGAATCACCTGTGTGTCGTGACACCGAACTGCCGGATCGCGAACCTCGGCTCCAGCAACGGAGCGCCGATCCGCTACGTCGCGGACTACGCCGAAGTCACGGAGAGCGCCTACGGTTACGGGCATTTCGCCGGTACACCGGCACCGGGCCCGTGCAACGGGTTCGGAGTTCCCGCATGCCCCACCAGGGAACTGGCGGGCGGCTGGTGGTGGATCGAACCATGCGACGGTCCGGAGTACGAGCGAGTCCGGTGAACCTCGATGATCGGTCCGCCGGTCCTCCTCCTGCCGCTGATACCGGCAGAGGGTGCGGTCGCACTGCTCGCGATACGAGGTGTAACACCGGTCGACGCCCAGACCGGGGAAAGCTGCGCGGACCGGAAGGTCGCGGTGCGCTTCAAGAACCTGGGTACCGGGTATGCGGACGGGCAGCAGCACCGCGTCGTGAACGGGGTCGTCCAGAACACGGTCGACGGTGTCATCGTCGGTTTCGGCGCAGTGCCGGGCGTCGGCCGGGTAAGAGGCCCGGATCGTCGCGCTGGACTCGACGACAGGGAGATGGAACAGATTTCGGGTACGGCCACCTTCACACTGAACTGAGCGCGAGTGCTGTGTCCCGCGATCGCGGAACACAGCACTCTAGCGTTTGCGCCCCCGTGCCGGCTTCTTCCGGGCGGGGGCCGGTTTTCTCCCGGGACGCGGTCGCTTCCCCGGGGACTGCGACTTCCGTGGTTCCGGTTCGGTGCGCTTTCCGGCGGGGGATCGGGAGCTGCGTTCCGAGCGGCCGCGCACGACACCGATGAACTCCTCGACCGAGTCGGTGGTCCGGGCCGACGGCCACACCAGAGCGATTTCGGTGTCGTCGGTATCGGTGACCGTGCGGTAGACGAGGTCGCGCCGGTGGTGCAGGCGGGCGATCGAATGGGGCACGATGGCGACGCCGACTCCGGCGGCGACGAGTTCGATGGCGGCTGCGACGGTGTCGATATCGGCTGTGTCCTGTAGCCGTTCGTCCGCGAGGTCGGCCATGCCGACCTCGTCGAACAGTGCGATCTCGTGGTCCTTGGGTACCACCACGACGGGCAACTCCCGATAGAGCGGGATGACGTTCATACCGTCGCGGTCGATCGGCAAGCGGACGAAGCACATATCGACCCGGCCCTCGCGCAGCGCCGGCTCCTGGTCGGCCTGGGCAACAGCGACCAGGTCGAGCGGGATATCCGGGAACCGCCGGCCCCAGATCCGCTCCCATTTGGTGACGGTGACGCCGGGTACGAACCCGACTCGCAGCGTGGCGGGGTCGGTGGTCTCCGCGGTATCCGCCTCGTGCTCGGTCCGCGCGATGATCTCCCGCGCCTCCCGCAGCAACTCCCGTCCCGCATCGGTGAGCTGGGTCGGCTGTGCCCCCGGTACGAACAGCTTCGTGCCGAGCTCGGTCTCCAGGTCGATGACCGTGTGGCTGAGTTTCTGCCGGGAGATGCGCAACGCCTTCGCGGCGCGGGCGAAATGCAGCTCCTCCGCTACGGCGGCGAACCAGCGCAGGCGCTGCACATCGATCGAGGGGAACCGGCTCATACCGGCAAGCCTATGGCACCGCGGCGGCCGGACCGGCTCGGCGGCCCGATACGCTGCTCCGGTGAGCCTGGACAAGAAACCGCAGATGATGAAGCCGCTGACCGCGGCGAACAAGCTCGGCATCTATCTTCCGGCGGCTCCCGAAGAGTTCCGGAACAACCCCATTTCCCGAACCGAGCTGGACGAGCTCCGGGCGAACCCGCCGCAGTGGCTCACCGAGCTGCGCCGCACCGGCCCGTTCCCTCGCGATATCGTGGCCCGCAAGCTCGGTGTCTCCAACAGCGGCCTGGCCCGAGCCGGGGTGTCCGATTCGCTCACCGCCGACGAGATCGCCGCCTTCCTCGCGGACCCACCGGAGTGGCTGATCCGTGAACGTGAGAACTATGCCGCTGTGCGCGCCGAGGAGGAACGGACCCAGGCCGAGAAGGCCGAACGCCGGGCGGCGACCAACCGGCCGGCGAAGGGTAGGTAGCCGGCCGCGGACAGCTTTCGACCGCAGGGCGACGAGCTCTGCTCGGGCGTCCCTGCGGCCTGTCTCGGAACGCCGCACGCCGGCCGGTTACGGGACCGGTCGGCCGTGGTTCACCTGCCTGTGTTCCCGGCTGACCGGTGGCGAACGCCTGCACCGCCTCGCGGAACTCCGGGCCGCCCGAGAGGTATCCGCCGACCGTTCCACCGATCAGCACACCCACGGGGGTGCTGACGCCCAGATCAGGAACAGGCATGCCCCGATGAGGCCGCCCACGACGGCGCCACCGACGACGCCGGGCAATTTCTTGTCGATCTGCTCCGCGAGCCGGCTGTAGGAGCTGATGTCCTTCGGCGTCGCGCTGAACCGAGGGGCGGCCTGAGCCGATACGAGGACGTAAATCGAACTCTTGCGGGCGCTGCTCCGCCGGCGCCTCGGCCTTCAGTGCTCACCGCGTTCACCACTCGGTGGCGTGCTTCTCGACGTGTGGGACAGGAAGCGCAAGGTCAGGCGCTGAGCCGAGGAGAAGGGGGAAATACGACCGGTAGGGCCGTCAATGCGCGGTGGAACGGGCCGGGACGCCACACCAGGCGTTCCTGAGGTACTTCCAGCTGCAATTCCGGAAGGGCGTCCAGCAGTTGGTCGATGATTTCCTGTGCGAGTAGCAGTGAGAACGGCCGGGCGTGCGCGGGGCAGGCGTGCGGGCCGGTGCTCCATGCCAGATTCCATCCGTTGTCGATGAATTCGCCGGTGTTCTTCTGTGGGTCGGTATTGCAGGCGGCCATACTGATGATCACCGGTTGATTGGCCGGCAGGAATTGGCCTTCGACGTAGATGGGTTGGCGGGGGTAGGTGATGCAATAGTTGGCCATTGGCGGGTCGGTGGCCAACCGCTCCTCCAACGCGGTTTTCGTCGTCAAGTGACCGTCGCCGCCGTAGCTGGTGTACCGCTCGTCGGTGAGCATCAGTACCAGAGTGTTGGCGATCAGGTTGACGGGCGGCTCGACTCCGGCGGCGAACAGCAGGACCAGCTGGTTCACTACTTCTTCGTCGGTCAGGTTGGCGGGGTCCTGGATCATCTTGGTGGTGACGTCGTTGCCGGGGTGTACGCGCTTGAGGAGTGTGAGTTCGAGCAGGGCCTGGCCGAAAGCCATGTTGACCTGCGTGGTGTCGACGCTGTCGAACATCTGGGCGCTGGCGGCGGCGACGCGCTGGCCGATGTCCTCGGGACAGCCGAGTACCTGGCACAGCACCGAAAAGACCAGTGGAAGGGCGTATTGGTTCAGGATGTCGGCTCGGCCGGTTTCGCAGAATGTGTTGATGAGCGGGAAGGCGGATTGCTCCACCATGGAGCGCACCGAATTCAAGTCGATTCCCTGCTCGAGTGCGTCGACTACGTTTTTGCGGAGGCGCCGGTGCTGCTCGCCGCTGGTGCGAATTGCGTTGGGACGATATTCGACCATCGGTTTGATCGGACAGTTGTCGGGAATGTCCCGCTGCCAGATACTCGGGTCAGCGGGAAAGCGGTCGCCGTCGCTGAGTATACCTTTGGCGGTGTCGTAGTTGATTACCAAGGTGGCGGGCACTCCGGGCCACATCTCGACCGGTACCAGCGCGCCGTAGGCTTCGCGCATCTGGCGATAGGCCCGGTGGGGATCGGCGGCGAACTCTTCGCTGTAGATCGGGACCCGGGGGCCGTTCTCGATGTTGTAGATCGGGGCCGGAGTACCGTCCGCGATCGGTGAGCTCGTGTCGGCACCCTGGCGGGTGGACTGCGGATACACGTAATCTCCTTGTCATCGGTTTGCGGAGGAATACTAGCCGAGCCGAGAGCGGCGTGAGGGCTGCCAGGTCCTTAAGCTGTTCTCCGCCAACGGATTTATGTCTTTTGCGGTTGGCCCGAAAACATCCCGCGGACCGTCGTGACGGTCGAATCGTCCGTTTCCGATCCAAATGCGCGCCGATCGCGCCTCGTACACAGTCGCGTTCACCACACTGGTGAAGTGGTGTGGGGTGACGAACACCGCGGGCAGGGCACCCCATATGAAGTGCCCTGCCCGCGGTGTGTGCGGAGGATCAGCGACGGAGCCGATCGCCGCAGCGGTCGTCCCAGGCGGCGGCGAGATCGTCGGCCAGTACCGGGGCGCCGAGGATGTCGTCGTCGAATTCGAAGGCGGCCAGCAGGGCGGGGAGGTGGTCGGCAAGATTGTCGATGGCCTCGTAGAGCAGGCCGCCGCGGAGTTGCTGTTTGACAGCTTTCACGGCGGCCACGTCGAGTAGCCCGTGGGTGAGGTACCACGTCGCGTGTTTTTCGATCTGGTCGAGGGCGAAGACGTCGCGGACGGCCGCGATCTCCGGGTGCTCGGCGTGTTCGTCGAGTGCCCGGATAGCTTGTTCGACGCAGTAGGCTTCCGCGAGTTCCAGGGCGTCCGGGATGACCTGGAGGCGAGCTTCCAGTGTCGGGTCGCTCAGCTGGGGTCGTGTTTCCTGGGCGATGGTCAGGGTCCGGGCTTTGAACAGGCGCGCGCGGTCCGCCGGGTCGGCGGGGTCGTGGAGGACGGGTTCGGGCGGTTGTGTGCCGGCGAATTGTTTGGCCAGTACGCGTCCGGCGACCGATCCCATGACGGAGACGTCGCCTTCACCGGTCATCGCGGCGTGACAGACACCGAGGTAGCTGGCGACCCGGTTGGCGCTGAACATACCTTGGGCGGCCATTTTCACGCGGCAGTCGGTAACCGTCTGCAGTGCGTGCCGCTGGATGAAGTCCTTGGCCAGCATGACCGACACGACGGTGTCGCGGGCGGTGAGGTCGCTGCCCGCCAGCAAGGTTTTCACCGCATTGCCGTAGATGGTGCGGGCGACGGTGCCGGCCAGGTCGGTGAGCAGTGTGTCACGGACGTGGGGGACGTCGAGCATGTAGGGCTTGTCGGTCGGCGTCATCGGAACCACGCGCCTGCTCGCGTAGTTCAGGGCGATGTAGAGCGAGGCACGGGCCTCGGCGTTCAGGCACGAGGACAGTGCCAGGCGTCCGACGGTGAGCTGACTGATCGCGGAGGCGAATCCGCGCTTGCGGCTGGCTTCGTCGCGCCAGGTCAGCACGCCGTCGTCGTCGATGGTCGCAAGATCGTTGCTCAACCAGGCGGCGCGTTCGACCCGCAGGTTGTCGAAGCTGATCACCGAGTTGTCCATAATGACCAGCGGCTGGTGGTCGAGCTGGGTGATCGTCACACCGGGCGCGGCCGAGCCGTCCGGCCCTCGCAGGCGCGCGGCGAACAGGTGCACGCCCTGGTCGACTCCCGCCGCATCGATGAGCCGCGCACCGACGACGCAGACCCGCGATACCGGAATCCCGACGCTCGGCATGAATTTGCGGGCTTTCGCATCCGGGGTGTTGAGGACGAACCCCTCACCGTCCCAGGTGGCAGTCGTCCGCATGAACTGGATGTTGGAGCCGCATTCGTATTCGGTCAGCAGCATCACACCGACCGCCGTGGCGTCATCCAGGTCCAGGAGGTACGGCGTGGCGGAGTCGGAATCGGTGAGCGTCGCAAGGCTGCCCGAGGCGAGGTTGTAATGACCGGAGATCAGCGGAATCAGATCCGTCGCCAGCACTGCACACTCGTCGAACACGGCGAACAGCCTGGGCAGGTCGGTCGCGACAGCGCGAGTGCCGATCTCTTTGACGAGGTCGGCTAGCTGGTCGTATGCGTTGAGACGCCGCTGCTCCTGGCTCTGCAGCTCTGTGACGGCGTAGTCCGGTTTGCTCAGAATCTTCTGAAGCTGCTGACGGAACTCGGGGCTGCCGTGGCGAAGCACATCGGCCAGTGATGTACTTTCCAGATACTCGGCGGTAGCCATAACCTTCTCCTACTCATTCCGATCCCAGCGGTTACTCGTCCACAGCTGGGCATGCTGGACCATCGCGCCGGGCTTCCGCGCGTCTACGCCGACGGTGGCCGCACTACTACGCGAGGGGAGTCGGGTTTCGAAGCGAGGAAGCCGGCCGATGGCCTGTCAAGGCATCAATACACCACACGCCTTCATGTGGGTGCCGTTATGACCCGGCGGGTGCGGAGCGGCCGCGTCGCCGATCGAGCGGTGAGCGTAGGCACCATCCCGACGGAGGATCGCGATAACGCACCGCGGGGGAGTCCCTGGACATCGGGGAGCGAGCCGGGCTCGCCGCTGCGATGGCCGACTACCTGCTTTCGGCAGGAAGGCGGTAGAGATGCGTTCCCGGGTCACCGTTTTGGTCGCGTCATCATGCGACATCATCGTTGCCGCAGGGTTGCAGTTGACCGACCATGACACGAAAAGTATTGTGCCACAACCGGTCGAGCGATCCATGGTGAACAAATACAACATTTGGTCTAGGCCGTTGACCTGCGGTTCCCCCGGATCGTTGTTGACCAGTGAGTATTTGGTCGGGTGTAGGAGTTCGCCTATCTGTAAATTCGCCAGAAAATTTACTCTACAAAACGGTCGGTATGATGCCGAATGGTAGGCGATCGGTCTCGGTTACTACGCGGCCGAGCTGGACGAGTATCGAACCAGCGTGCCATGACCTGCGCGGCCGAGGTCGCGGTCGGGGTCTGATCGGAGGCATTCATCCTCGGACGGGCTGCTACTCATGTAGTTGGATATGAAGATATGCGTATTGAAATATGTAACGGCCGCATGTCTCGGGTGCGCAGTGCGCCGGATCCTGTGCGATCACGTTGCCGTCTCGCTGCGAGCGTATCCATAGAGTGGCCGGATAGGCACGGCAAACCTGCGGAAGTAACCGCGGGCGCACCGGGAACCGCGTATTGCAGATCGAATACGATGCCGGGCGGTCCGTTCGGATCGGGCGTCTTCCTCGAGTAGTCTCACCTCGGCCGTTCCGGCGGCGGCAGAGCTGCTTCCGGGCGCCACATCCACCTGCGCCTTTGGAGTAACACAGTTGTTTTCACCACCGCCCGACGCTCGGTCCACCGTACTTCCGCTCGTCCACGGATCACCGCAGAGCACCGACGAACCCCGGGTTCCGTTCTACGCCGCGGAGATCGCCCAGGCACCGCACAGCGCCTATCGCGAAATGCGTCGCCGATACGGAGCGTTGGTGCCGGTCGAGTTGGCTCCCGGCGTCCCGGCGACGCTCGTCGTCGGCTATCACACCGCTGTGCGCATCCTCAACGATCCTGAGCATTTCCCGGCGGATTCCCGCATGTGGCAGAAAGATATACCGCGCGATTGCCCCGTTCTCCCCCTGCTGGAGTGGCGCCCGTCGGCTGTCCGGAACTCGGGCCCCGCGCACGCCCGTTACCGGCAGGCGACCGTCGCCGGAGTGAACGGGGTCGATCTGTACTCGCTGCACAGCCGAGTGGAAAGGATCGCCGGGCCGCTCATCAACGCGTTCTGCACCACCGGTTCGGCGGAACTCATCGAGCAGTACGCGTTCCCGCTGACCTTCGCGCTCATCAACGACATACTGGGCTGTCCGGCCGAGATCAGTCGACGCGCGGCGGCGGGAATGGCCACAATGATCGAGGGATCGACAGCGGACGCCGGCGAAGGCAACGCCATGCTGGAACAGGCCATGGCCGATCTGGTGAGTCTCAAAAAGACCGAACCCGGTCAGGACATCGTCACCCGGATGGTGCACGACCCGGCGAACCTCGACGACGAGGAGATGCTGCACAACGTATACAGCTTCTACGGGGCGGGGATCGAGCCGCTGCAGAACCTGATCATCAATACGCTCCGGCTGATCCTCACCGACGAGCGTTTCGCGGGCGGCATAATCAGCGGGAGCCTGTCGACCCGGGACGCCGTGGACGAGGTGCTGTTCACCGACCCGCCGGTGGCGAACTACGCGGTCTCCTTCCCCCGCCAGCCGGTACTGATCGACGGCGTCTGGCTACCCGCCCATCAGCCGGTGATGATCAGCCTCGCCGCGTGCAACAACGATCCGGCTATCGATACCGGGGCGTATACCGACAACCGTGCCCACCTCGCATGGAGTATCGGGGCACATATGTGCCCGGCGAAAGAGGTGGCCTATCTGGTGGCGCAGGAGGCAATCGACCAGCTGCTCGACGCACTGCCCGAAATGCGCCTCGCCGTACCGGCCGAGGAGCTCACCTGGCGCCCCGGGCCTTTCCAGCGTGCGCTGACCGCACTGCCGGTGGAGTTTCCCGGATCCGCGCCGCTGACGATTTAGCCTGAAATGTGCGACCGTATCGCTTCCTGCTCCACACCCGATCCGGCCCCTGCACTCGCAACCATGAGTAGCTGGGTGCTTCCCACGTTCCTGGGACTGGGACTCGCGGCCGCGTGCGGGCTCCGAGCCTTCGTGCCGTTGCTGGCGCTCAGCGCTGCCGGGCTGAACCGGTAGGAGATGTCGTGTCACGGTGATCGTGCCTTCGCCGGGACGATTCGGCTCGATCGACTCCCGGTCGGCCAGGCCTGTGGCTCCGGTCTGCCGGATCGCCGGGTGCGGATGTTTCGACGGGCCTCGACCGATGTTTCGCAGACGATGTGCCGGTACTGTCGAACGGGTTCGGCGAATCGCCGAACTGGGAACGATGTGGCCGGTTCCGCCCGGCCGCAGGAGGTGATCAAGCGCCATGAAGAAGATTTCGGTAGCACTGTCACTCGTCTCCGCCACGGCGGCCGGACTGGTGCTCGCGGTGGTCAATTCCGGGGTTGCGAGTGCGACCATCGAGAGCAACCGGTCCATCAAGCGCGATATCGCGCCCGTGCGGTGGGAACGCTGAGATTCACCCGTCGGCTTCGGCGTATCCTGTCGAAGCCGACGACCTCGCGTCGGCCCACCGCTGACTCGGTGAACGGGTACGAGATCCTGCACCGTGTCACGGAACTGCCGATCAGCACCTGGCGTTACGAATGGGAACCCGACCATGTGCGTCATCTGGGTCCTATGGCGCAGGACTGGATGGATGCTTTCGGCTTCGGTCAGGACGATGAAGTGATCCACGCGGGAGATGCCAGTGGTGTGGCACTGGTGTGTATTCAGGCATTGCAGCGGGAAATCGGGGAGTTGCGGGCCGAGGTCGAGCGGCTTCGCGCCGAAATCGACCGGCGATGACGGTTGGGTCCGGCGGTGTGGTGGACAACCACGGCCGGGGATCAACGGCGCGGTAGCGCTGTGCGATCGGACCGTCCCGGCGGCCGGTAACGGGTCTACTCGTGCGGTGGACGAATTCGCCCGCCGCCTTTCGCGGCGCGATATGTCCCGATATGCCGTGGGAAGCGCTGTAAGCGGCCGGCGGAATCACTCCTGATATGTGCGGGGGCGACTGCGCATCCCATTGTCGCGCCCATCCATTGCGGTAAAACAGACCTATCAGTACGTTCACTCCATGAGCTCTACGTTTCCGCATTTGCTGTCTCCACTTCGGCTGGGCCGTACCACACTGCGCAATCGTGTGGTGATGGGTTCGATGCACACCGGCCTCGAAGATCGGCCCTGGCACACCGATCGACTGGCCGCCTTCTTCGCCGAACGCGCGCGCGGCGGCGTAGGTCTCATCGTCACCGGTGGTTACGCACCCAACCGGGAAGCGCTGATCTCGCCGTTCTCGTGCTCGATGCTCACCGAGGCCGACGCCGCACGGCATCGCGTCATCACCCGAGCCGTCCACGAGGCAGGGGCGAAGATCGCCATGCAGATCCTGCATACGGGACGCGATTCGAACACTCCGAACAATGTCGCACCGTCGGTGGTCGCCTCGCCGTTCAGTGCCTTCGAACCCCGGGAATTATCCGATTCCGAAATCGAATCGACCATCGATGACCATGTGCGCTGCGCCCGGCTGGCGAAATCGGCCGGATACGACGGTATCGAGCTGATCGGCGGCGAGGGATTCCTCATCAATCAATTCCTCGCGCCGTTGACCAACAAACGCGGTGACCGATGGGGGAGAACACCGGCGGATCGGCGCCGATTCCCGGTGGAGATCGTGACCCGGACCCGCGCCGCACTGGGCAACGAATTCCTGATCATGTTCCGTATGTCGCTGGCCGACTTCATGGAAGACGGGCAGACCTTCGAGGAGATCATCGCCCTGGCCGTAGAGCTGGAAGCCGCGGGAGTGGATATCATCAACACCGATATCGGCTGGCACGAATCCCGGGTCCCCACAATCGCCACCTCCGTGCCACGGGCGGCTTTCGTCGGATACACCGCGAAAATCAAACAGCATGTGAGTATTCCGGTATGCGCGGCGAACCGAATCAATATGCCCGAAGTCGCCGAAGAGATCCTCGAGCGTGGTGACGCCGATCTGGTCGCGCTGGCGCGCCCGATGCTCGCCGACCCGGAATGGGTGCGGAAAGCAGCCGAATCCAGGGTCGACGAGATCAACACCTGTATCGCCTGCAATCAGGCCTGTCTGGACCACACCTTCACCGGACAGCTGGTTTCGTGCCTGGTGAATCCGCGTGCCGGCCGGGAGACCATCCTGCGACTGCTGCCCACCCGTCAGGCGAAGAAGGTGGCCGTGATCGGGGCCGGCCCGGCCGGGTTGTCCGCCGCGATCGGCGCGGCCGAACGCGGGCACCGGGTGGAGCTGTTCGAGGCGGCGGATCGGATCGGCGGTCAATTCGACCTGGCCCGGCGTATTCCCGGCAAAGAGGAGTTCGACGAGTCGATCCGGTATTTCCGGCGCAAACTGGAAGTCGTCGGTGTGTCGGTGCGGTTGAACACCGAGGTCACGGCCGAGCAACTCGCCGAAGGCGACTGGGACGAGGTGGTGCTGGCCACCGGGGCCCGCCCCCGCGTCCCCGATATCGCCGGTATCGATCACCCGATGGTGCTCTCCTATCCGGAGCTGATCCGCGGCGAACGCACCGCCGGCCGCCGGGTGGCCGTGATAGGAGCGGGCGGAATCGGATTCGATGTCAGCGAACTCCTCACCGTGGCGGGCAGCAGCGCGCTCGACCTGGCCGAGTGGCAGCGGGAGTGGGGTGTCACCCACGACGAGCAGGCGCCGGGCCAGCTGACCACCCGCACCTGGTCGCCGGCGGTTCGTGAGGTCACGCTGTTGAAGCGTAAACCCGGCCCCTTCGGAACCACGCTGGGCAAGACCACGGGATGGATCCACCGCACCGCGCTGGAGGCCAGGGGGGTCGAGCAGATCGCCGGGGTGAACTACGAGCTGATCGACGACAGCGGACTGCATATCAGTTTCGGGCCGGACCACGAAGGCCGCCGCGTGCTCGAGGTCGACAATGTCGTGGTCTGCGCCGGTCAGGAACCGGTGCGCGAGCTGGTGGATCCACTCGGCGCGCGTGGGCTGCGGTGGCATGTCATCGGTGGCGCCGACGAGGCCAAGGAACTGGATGCCAAACGCGCGATCGAACAGGGCACCCACCTGGCCGCCGAGCTGTGAGCCCGGCGGTCGCGATAGGAGCGACCCGCTACGGGCCGGACGACGATATCCCGGCCGGCGATCTCGCCGGCCGGGATATCGTCGCGGCTGATCTACTCTCCCAGTTCTCGATCGAGCAATGCGAAGAGCTCGTCGGCGCTGGCGTCCGCCACCACCGTATGGGTGGGGGCCGCGGCCGGCTCCGGCTCGATCGTCGCCTCGTCGAGCATCGCCCGGATCCGGGCGGCCAATCGCTGCTTGTCCTGCGCCGACCGGAGGGTGGTGAACGTCGAGCGCAACGCCGTGAGCTGATCGTCGACCGCGGAGGTCACCGCGGTCTCCTCCCACCGCTGCCGTAACAGTTTCCCCACCGCCGCGGCAGTCGGGTGGTCGAATATCAATGTGGCGGGCAACCTCATGCCGGATGCCTCGGTCAACCTGTTGCGTAGTTCGACCCCGCCCAGCGAATCGAAGCCCAAGCTCTTGAACGGAGCATACGGTTCGATGGCGGCCGCCGTCGGGTATCCCAGCACCGCCGCCGCCTGTTCCCGGACGAATTCGACTGCCACCGCGTCGCGCTCTTCTTCGGCGGCGGCGGTCAGCCGCCGGGCCAGTCCGTCGCCGGCCGCAGCACCGGCCCGGCGCGGACGCGCGGGTACGAGACCGCTGAGCACTTCGGCCAGCAGACCCGCCCGGGACTGCGCGGCCAGGGTGGGCCGATCGAACCGGGCGCCCACGACCACCGGCTCCCCGGCCGAGAGAGCGGCATCGAACAGCGCCGTCCCGATACCCTCGCCGAGCACCTCGATACCCATCCGCTCCAGCCGTGCCACGGCCGACCGGTCGAGCTCACCGGTCATCCCGATATCCGGAGTCCACGGACCCCATGCCACCGAGACCGCGGGCAGCCCCTCGGCACGCCGGGCCCGGACCAGCGCATCGAGCGCCGAGTTCGCCGCGGCGTAGTTGCCCTGCCCGGGTGAGCCCATCGCGGCGGCCAGTGACGAGAAGACGACGAAAGTCCGTAGGTCGTGCCCACGGGTGAGTTCGTCGAGGACGAGCGCCCCGTCGACCTTCGGTGCCAGTACCCGGTCGATCTGTTCGGTGGTCAGCGTCTCGATCGTGCCGTCGTCGAGCACTCCCGCCGAGTGGATCACTCCCGTCAACGGATGCGCGGGATCGATCGAATCCAGTAGTGCCGCCGCACCGGCGCGGTCGGTGACATCGCAGGCCGCCACCCGCACCCGCGCACCCAGCCCGGACAGATCCGAGACCAGGTCCGCGACACCCGCTGCCGCCGCACCACGGCGCGAGACCAGCAGTAGGTGTTCGACACCGTGCTCAGCGACCAGATGCCGGGCCGTCACCGCTCCCAGACCGGTGGTACCTCCGGTGATCAGCACCGTGCCGGTGCCGAATACCGCGCCCGGTGCCGGTGCCGGGGTAGCGGCGGCGCCCTGGACCACCCGGGGCAGGAACATCCGCGATCCACGGATCGCCAGATCGGCCCGGCCCGTCGCCAGCGCCGTGTGTACCAGGTCGAGATGTAACTCGTCGTCGTGGTCCAGCAGGACTATCCGGCCGGGGTGTTCGGATTGCGCGCTGCGGACCAGTCCCGCCGCGGCGGCGGCCGCCAGATCGACCGGTTCGCCGTCGATGCCGGTGGCCCGCCGGGTGGCCACGACGAGGCGGGCATCGTCGGGAAGGTCCGCGGCCAGCCAGGACCGTACCGTGTGCCACGCGGCGTGCACCGCTGCCCGCACGCGTCCGGCGCGGTCACCGGCCGATGGCGTCCGCCCGGTGTGGGCGCCCGGATCAGCGGCCGGCGGCTCGGATCCCGGCGACCACACCACCAGATCCGGAACCCGGTCCATACCCGCCGGCTCGGGGTGGTGCCGTTCGATACCGGGAATACGTACTGTTCCCACGCTCGCGGTCTCCCGGACGACCGGCGACGCCGTCGGCAGCGGCAGTTCGGATTCGACCCAGCGCAGGTCCAGCACGGGTGTGGGCCGGGAAGTGCCGGTCCCGGCCAGATCGGCCGCGTCGACGGGGCGGGAGGCGACGGCGTCGATGGTGAGTACCACCGCACCGGAATCGTCGGCGATATCGATACCGACCCGGCCGTCGCCGGCGGCGACCGCGCGCACCCGCACGGTCCGGGCGCCGGGTCGCCACAGCCGCACCCCGGTGAAGGTGAACGGTAACGGCAGCCGCCCGGGTGGCAGATCACCGAGCAGCCCGGTGACGGCCACGTGCAGGCAGGCATCCAGGAGGGCGGGATGAACACCGAAACCGGCCACCGAATCGACCGCGGTGTCGTCGAGCGAGACCTCGGCGTAGGTGTGCTCGTCGCGGGTCCACAAGGCGGTCACACCTTGGAAGGCCGGCCCGTAGTCGAAACCCGCCTCCGCCAGCCGGTCATAGATCGATACCTCCTCCGGCGGCACTGCCCCGGCGGGCGGCCAGCTCGGCTCGTTCCAGCTCGGCGCGGACTCGGCACCGAGGGCCAAGACCCCGCGGGCGTGTGTCGTCCAGGGGGCCTCCTGGGCGGTGCTCCCGCCGGTGTGCGGACGGGAATGGATCGTGAAGGCCCGCCGGCCTTCTTCGTCCGGCCGGTCGAGACCGACCTGCACGTCGATATCGTCGCCGGCGGCGAGCAACAGCGGAGCCTCGAGCAGCAGTTCCTCGAGGGTGTCCAGGTGCAGGTGTGCGCCGGCACTGCACGCCAGCTCCACGAACGCCGTCCCCGGCAGCAATACCGAACCGAAGACCGCGTGATCGGCGATCCACGGATGGGTCCGCAGCGAGAAGCGGCCGGTGAACAGCCATTCGTCGCGGCCCGCGAGCGGCAACCCGGTGGTGAGCAGTGGATGGCCGAGCGAGCCGGTGGCCGGGTCCGCCCTCGGTGACAGCCAGTACCGGTGGTGCTGGAACGCGTAGGCGGGTGGGGCCACCCGGGTAACCGGGCTCCCGGCGAACAGTCGGTGCAGGCGCACCGGTATTCCCGCCGTATGCGCGCGGCCCAGCGCGGCGACGAAGCCGGCGACCTCGTCCGTCGATCGCCGCGCGGACGCCACCACCGTGGCTGCCGCCGCGATCTCCGGGCGCTCGGCCAGGCTTTCCTCGATCATCACGGTCAGTGCGGCATCGGGGCCGACTTCAACGAACCTGCGCACTCCCGATTCGATCAGCAGCTCCACACCGGGTGCGAACCGCACACAACTACGTACGTGCCGCACCCAGTAGTCCGGGTCGCACACTTCTTCGCTGACCCGGGTGGCCGACACATTGGACACGATCGGGATCGACGGAGCCCGATAGGTCAAGCTCTGGGCCACCGCGCGGAACTCGTCCAGAATCGGTTCCATCATCACCGAATGCGATGCGTGCGAAATCCGCAGCACGGTGTTCTGTACCCCGTCGGCCGTCAACCGTTCGCGGATCCGGCCGACCGCCTCGGCGAAACCGGAGAACACCACCGAACGAGGACCGTTCACCGTTCCCACCGAGACCCGATCATCGGTACCGTCCAGATACCGGTCCGCCTCCGCCTCGGAGACGGCCGCAGCCAGCATCGCCCCACCCGAGGGTGCCGCCCCCATCAACCGGCCCCGCGCCGCGACCAGTACGCACGCGTCGGTCAGCGACCACACGCCGGCCACATACGCCGCCACCAGCTCGCCCAGCGAATGCCCCGCCACCACATCGGGCTGCACCCCGAACGACTCCAGCAGCCGGAACATCGCCACCTCGAAAGCGAACAGCGCCGGCTGCATCCGATCCATCCGGTCCAGCAGACCGTCGGGATCGGTGAACATCACGGTGCGCAACGACCCGTCCAGATGCCGGTCGAATTCCGCGCACACCTCGTCCAGCGCGGTGGCGAACACCGGGAACGCCCGCGACAACTCGGCACCCATTCCCACTCGTTGCGCACCACCGCCGGTGAACAGGAACGCGGTGGAAC
Organism: Nocardia sp. X0981; assembly: GCF_977089955.1. Taxonomy (NCBI): domain Bacteria; kingdom Bacillati; phylum Actinomycetota; class Actinomycetes; order Mycobacteriales; family Nocardiaceae; genus Nocardia; species Nocardia sp. X0981. The sequence continues at coordinate 4,228,114 of NZ_OZ372435.1, forward strand.
CCGGGGTCACCCGGCCCTCGACGACAGCCGGTGACGGGGTGCCCGAGGCGAGCGCGGCCAACCCGGCCTGCAACCCCTCCCGATCACCACCGACCACGACACCGCGTCGATCGAACGAAGCTCGGCTGTCCAGCAACGACCGCCCCAGCGTCGCGGCGTCCACCTCGGGATGCGCGATCCACCATGCCCGTAACCGATCGGCCTGGGCGCGTAGCGCGGGCACCGATTTGGCCGAGACGACCAGCGGCACCACCTCGGTGGCCGGGACCGGCTCGTCGCCGGCCGGGGGCACCGGCTCGGCCGACAGCAGCGGCGCTTCCTCGAGGATCACATGAGCGTTGGTTCCGCTGATACCGAACGAGGACACGCCCGCCCGGCGGACAGCGGCACCGGCCGACCACGGTTCGGGCTCGGTGAGCACTCGTACCGCCCCGGCCGACCAATCGACATGGGGGGACAGTTCCTCGGCGTGCAACGACTTCGGCAATGTCTCGTACCGCAGCGCCTGCACCATTTTGATGACACCACCGAGACCGGACGCGGCCTGGGTGTGGCCGATATTGGATTTGAGCGACCCCACCCGCAGCGGCTCCCGGGACCGGTCCTGCCCGTACACGGCCATCAGCGCGTGCGCTTCGATCGGATCACCCAGCGCCGTACCGGTGCCGTGGGCCTCCACCGCGTCCACCTCACCGGGACGCAGACCCGCGTCGGCCAGCGCGGCGGTGATCACCCGCTCCTGCGACGGCCCGTTCGGTGCGGTCAAACCGTTGCTCGCCCCGTCCTGGTTGACGGCGCTGCCACGGACCACCGCCAGCACGTCGTGACCCAGCCGCTGGGCATCCGACAACCGTTCCACCACCAGCACGGCGGCACCCTCACCCCAGGACACGCCGTCGGCCGCGGCCGAGAACGGTTTGCACCGCCCGTCCCGGGCCAGGCCGCGCTGCCGGGAGAATTCCACGAACGGCAGCGGTGTAGCCATCACCGTGGCACCGCCGACCAGCGCCAGCGACGTTTCGCCCTGCCGCAACGCCCGGCACGCCAGATGCAGCGCCACCAGCGACGACGAGCACGCCGTATCCACGGTGAGAGCGGGTCCTTCCAGGCCCAGCGTGTATGCCACCCGGCCGGACACCACACTGCCCGCGCCGCCGGTGCCGACATAGCCTTCGGCCTCCGCGCCGGCGCGCCGGGCGAGTACCTCGTAGTCCTGGTACATCACGCCGGTGTAGACGCTGGAATCGGAACCCCGCAACGAGGCCGGGTCGATCCCGGCGTGCTCGAGGGCCTCCCAGGACACCTCGAGCAGTAACCGCTGCTGCGGATCCATCGCCACCGCTTCCCGCGGTGCGATATCGAAGAACGCGGCGTCGAAACCGGCCACATCGTCGAGGAATCCACCCCGGCCCGAGTACGAGGTGCCCGGATGATCCGGGTCCGGGTGGATCAGGCCCTCGAGGTCCCAGCCCCGGTCGGAGGGGAACTCACCGATGGCGTCGATGCCGGAGCTCACCAGATCCCACAATTCGTCCGCCGAGGAGACCCCGCCCGGATACCGGCAGGCCATCCCGACGATCGCGATCGGTTCGTCGGCCTCGGTACGGCGTTCGGCCCGGCGGACCCGGGTGGTCCCACCCTCGATCTGTGCGCGCAGGAACCGAGCGGTTGCCGTGGCGGTCGGGTAATCGAAAACCAGTATCGAGGGCAGCCGCAGGCCGGTGGCCTTGCTCAGCCGGTTCCGGAACTCGACCGCCCCGAGAGAATCGAAACCCAGTTCGCTGAAAGGCTTTTCGGGGTCGATCGAAGCACCGGAAGGATGTCCGAGCACCTCGGCTACCTGATCGCGGACGAAACCCACCAGGATTTCCTCGTGGGTATCGGGTGCGGCGGCGGCCAGCCGGCGTGCCAGGTACGCACCATCGCCACCGCTGGCCCCGGCGCGGCGCGGTGGCGGCGCCGGGGCCAGCGTTCGTAGCAGGTCGGGTAGCGCTCCGGCACGGGACCGGAGCGATAACGCCGGGAGATCGAAGTCCACCGCGGCGAGGAACGCCGGACCCCCGGACCGGTCGAACAACGCCAAACCGTCGGCTTCGGCCAGCGGCCGGAAACCCAGACGCGCGATCCGGTCGACCGCTGCTGCGGCCAGTTCGGCGGTCATCCCACTGTCCTGATTCCACGGCCCCCACGCCACGGAGACCGCGGGCAGACCGGCGTGTACCCGCCGGCGCGCCAAGGCGTCCAGTACCGAGTTCGCGGCGGCGTAATTGCCCTGCCCCGCCGCTCCGAGCACCCCCGCGATCGACGAGAACATCACGAATGCGGCGAGGTCGGCGCCGGCGGTGAGTTCGTGCAGATTCAGTGCTCCGCCGACTTTCGGCGCGAGCACCCGATCGACCTGGGCCGGGGTGAGAGTATCGATCGTGCCGTCGTCCAGGACACCGGCGGCGTGCACGACCCCGGTCAGCGGGGGGCCGCCGGCGAGGGTGCCGAGCATGGCCCGTACCGCGTCGCGGTCGGCGATATCGCAGGCCATGACGCGGGGCCGGGCTCCCAGCTCGGTCAGTTCGGCGACGAGTTCGCCGACACCCTCGCCCTGTTCACCGCGCCGGGACACCAGCACCAGATCGCGGACACCATGAGCCGTGGCCAGGTGGCGCGCCACCAGCGCCCCCAGACCGCTGGTGCCACCGGTGATCAGCACCGCGCCGGTGCCGAAGGTGAGGGCCGTGTCTTCGCCGGGGTCGAGCCGGGTGAGCCGGGGCACCAGCAGGGAACCGGCCCGCACCGCCAGCTGCGACTCGCCGGTGTCCAGCACCGCCGACACCAGATCCCCGGTCACCTCGGCGGTATCGCTGTCCACGAGCACGATCCGGCCCGGGTTCTCCGACTGCGCGCTGCGCACCAGACCCCAGATACCCGCGGCGGCCAGATCCGGATCCTCGCCGGGTAGCCCGGCCCCGTTACGGGTCACGACGACCAGCCGGGCCTCTTCTGCCTGCGCGGCCGGCCGACCCAGCCATTCGCGCACGGTCGCCAGTGCCTCCCGCACCGCCCGGTGCACCGTATCGGCGGCCTCCGCGCCCGGTGATCCGGGCCGCGGATCGGCGAACCACACCACGGCGGAGCCGCTCGCCTCGGCTGTCCCGGCTCCGGTGGCCACGGACTGCGCCCAGGTGGTCGTATTCGGCCGGGTTTCGTCGAAACCGGTCGCATGCGGCCGGCCTATCGCGACGAGCCGTCGCTCACCCGCCGATCCGGGTTCCGGTGTATCCGCCGGAACCCAGCGGATGTCGTAGCGCGCCTCGCGGGTGGTGGAGGTCGCGGGCGTCAACGCTGCGCGGTCGATCGGCCGCGCCAGTAGCGATTCGATCAGCGCCACCGGCTCACCGGTATCGTCGCGGAGCTCGACCCGGACGCTGCCGGGACCGTTGGCCCGGATCCGCGCCTGCACCGCCGCCGCCCCCGGACGGTACAACCGCACGCCGTTGAACGAGAAGGGCAGTGGGGCCTGATCGGCCCGCGCATCGGCGGCCAGGATATCGCCGGCCGCGTGCAGCGCCGCGTCCAGCAGTGCCGGATGCAGCCCGAAACCGGGAGCGTCCGCGCCGGCCGCAGCCGGTAACAGCACATCGGCCAGTACCTCGTCTCCGTCCCGGGCGGTGCGGCGCACACCCTGGAACGCCGGCCCGTACTCGAACCCCTGGGTGAACAACCGGTCGTAGAGCACCTCGGCCGCGGCCGTATCGACGTCGTCCAGCGGTCCGTCGAACCGGCCGGTGGGCAAGACATCGGCGGCCGCGCCGGGCGCGAAGACACCTCGGGCGTGCGTGATCGCGCCGGTGGCTCCGGCCGGGTCGTTCGCCGGCCGGGAGGCCACCAGGAAGCGGCGCCGTCCGTCGGGCCCGGCGGCTTCCACACTGATCTGGATATCGAACTCGCCACGCTCGGTCGGCCGCAACGGCGCCTCGAGGACCAGTTCGTCGAGTACCGCCATGCCCAGCCGGGCACCGGCGGCCAGCGCCAGCTCCACGAAACCCGTCCCGGGCAGCAGCACCGAGCCGAAGACCCTGTGATCGGCGAGCCACGCCTGCGATGCCATCGAGAGCCGGCCGGTGAACAGCCACTCGTCCCGGCCGGCGAGTGCGACGGCCGCGCCCAGCATGGGGTGATCGACAGCCAGCAGACCGGCTCGGCGCACATCACCCGAGCCGCCGGTGGGTGTCAGCCAATACCGCTGCCGCTGGAAGGCGTAGGTCGGCAACGGAACCCGGCGGGGTGAGTGCCCGGCGAACAACCGGTCCCAGTCCACTCGCAACCCTGCCGCATGCGCGCTACCGAGGAAGGTGACGAACTGCGCCACCTCGTCGACACCCCGCCGCCCGGCCGCGACCACCACCGAACGCGCCTCGGCCTCGGGGTCGGCGGCCACACAGTCCCGCGTCATCGCCGAGAGCACCGCATCCGGGCCGATCTCGACGAACCGGCGCACACCCGCGCCGATCGCGGCCGCGATCCCCGGAGCGAAACGCACCGCCGCCCGCACCTGACGCACCCAGTACTCCGGGTCGGTCGGCACCGACCCGTCCACCACCGCACCGGTCACATCGGACACGATCGGAATCGTCGGCGCCCGATAGCTCGAACCGGCCGCGATCGCGCGGAATTCGGCCAGCATCGGATCCATCCGGGCCGAATGGAAGGCATGGCTCACCCGCAGCCGGGTGGTCTCGGTGCCGCGCCCGCGTAGCTCACGTTCGACCTCCAGCACGGCGTCCGCGTCACCGGACAGCACCACCGACGCAGGGCCGTTGACCGCCGCCACCGACAAGCGGTCCGGGTATCCGGCCGACAACTCGACTGCCTCGGCTTCGGTGATCGCGACGGCCAGCATCGCCCCACCCGCCGGCAACGCGCCCATCAACCGGCCCCGCGCCGCGACCAGCGCACATGCGTCGGACAAGGTCCAGACCCCCGCCACATACGCCGCGACCAGCTCACCGATGGAATGACCCACCAGGAAATCGGGGGAGAGGCCGAACGACTCGACCAACCGGTACAGTGCCACCTCGAACGCGAACAACGCCGGCTGGGTGAACTCGGTGCGCTCCAGCAGTTCACCCGCATCGTCCCGGAACATCAGCTCGCGCAGCGACCTGCCCAGCAAGGGGTCGAAAACCGCGCACACTTCGTCCAGCGCGGCCGCGAACACCGGGAACGCGGCATACAACCCGGAACCCATGCCCGCCCGCTGCGCACCCTGACCGGTGAACAAGAAGGCGGTGCCGCCCGGCACCACGTGACCGGACACCACACCCGCGCCCGGTGCGCCCTCGGCCAGGGCGGTCAGTCCCGCCACCATTTCGGCGTGATCCCGGCCCACGACAGCCGCCCGCCACTCCAGCTGTGCCCGGGTCGTGCACAGTGAATACGCGATATCCCGGAGATCCCCGGCCTCCACCGTCCCGGGCGTGTCCGGACTCAGCCGGGCACGCAACCGGGCGGCCTGGGCCCGCAACGCCGCCTCGGAACCGGCCGATACCAGCAACGGAACGTACTCGGCGGTGACCCGGTCCCCGGTCTCCGCCGAAGGCCCGGCCGACGGCGACGTTCCTTCGGCGGACCCGGCGACCGTCGTCGCCCCGGGCTCCGGCGCTTCCTCCAGAACGACGTGCGCGTTGGTGCCGCTCACCCCGAACGAGGACACACCCGCCCGCCGTGGCCGCTGCCCTCCGCGGGGCCACGGCTCACTGTTCTCGAGCAGTCGTACCGTCCCGGCCGACCAATCCACCAACGGGGTGGGTTCGTCCACATGCAGCGTTTTCGGCAGTATGCCGTGCCGCATGGCCTGAACCATCTTGATCACACCGCCGACCCCGGCCGCGGCCGAGGTGTGGCCGATATTGGACTTGAGCGAACCCAGCCGCAGGGGAGTCTCCACCGGCCGCGCGCCGTACACACCGATCAGTGCCCGCGCCTCGATCGGGTCACCGAGTTTCGTACCCGTCCCGTGTGCTTCGACCGCGTCGACATCCGCGGGCCGCAGACCGGCGTCGGCCAGCGCCTGGCGGATGACCCCCTCCTGCGACAGACCGTTCGGTGCGGTCAACCCGTTGCTCGCGCCGTCCTGATTGATCGCGCTACCACGCACCACTGCCAGCACCGGATGGCCCAGCCGCCGCGCGTCCGACAACCGCTCGAGTACCAGGACACCCAGTCCCTCGGCGAAACCGGTCCCCGCGGCCGCCGCCGCGAACGCCCGGCACCGGCCGTCGGGCGACAGCGCGCGCTGCCGGGCGAACGCGATCAGCAACGACGGATCCGACATCACCGTGACCCCACCGGCCAGCGCCAGCGAGGTCTCTCCCTGCCGCAGCGCTCGACAGGCCAGATGCAGGGCGACCAGCGAAGACGAGCACGCCGTGTCCACCGAGATCGCCGGTCCCTTGAAACCGAGGGTGTAGGCGACCCGGCCCGACAGCACACTGTTGGACACACCCAGGTAGACGTGGCCCTCGGTCTCGGCGGTGATCTGCGCCGAACCGACCCGGGGCCCGTAATCCTGGTGCGCGACGCCGGCGAACACGCTGGTATCGCTGTCGCGGAGCGAAAGCGGATCGATTCCGGCGTCCTCCAGCGCCTCCCACGACGCCTCGAGCATCAACCGTTGTTGCGGGTCCATCGCGGCGGCCTCACGCGGGCTGATCCCGAAGAAGCCCGCGTCGAAACCGGCGGCGTCGTCGACGAAACCGCCCTGGCGCGTGTAGATCGTGCCCGGCACACCCGGATCGGGATCGAACAACCGATCCAGATCCCAGCCCCGGTCCGCCGGGTAGTCCCCGACCGCGTCCACCCCCTCGGCCACGACCCGCCACAGATCGTCGGGTGAGGAGACTCCGCCCGGGTACCGGCAGGCCATCCCGACGATCGCGATCGGTTCCCGGGCCCGGTCGGTGACCTCGCGCAGTTGCTGTTTGGTGTCGTAGAGCTCCTTGGCGGTCTTCTTGAGATACCGGCGAAGCTCGTCGTTGTCGGCCATCGGTGGGGCTCCTGATCGTGCCAGTTCAGCTGAGGTTGTCGATGAAATCGAAAAGCTCGCGATCATCTGCGTCGTCGAGGTTTTCGGCGTTTTCGGCCAGATCGGCCGCACTCCGGTCACTGCCTTCCAGTTGCTGTTGCAACACGGCCAGCAGGCTCGCGAGCTCCGATCGTTGCGCCGGTGAGAGTTCGGCCTCGGCGCAGCGGCGTGTCAAGGAATCGAACTCCATCGTGATCGCCGGCATCGGGTCGTTGTCCGGGGCGATTTCCCGGCGGAGGAAACCCGCCAGGGCCGCCGGGGTGGGGTAGTCGAACATGGTGGTCGCGGCGAGCCGCACACCCGCCGATGCCTCGAGCCGGTTGCGGAACTCCATAATTCCCAGCGAATCGAAACCGGTATCGCTGAACTGTTTGTCCGCGCTGATCTCCGCCGCGCTGTGGTAGCCCAGCACCGCCGCGGCCTGCGCCCGGATCACCTCCAGCAGGAGCTGCTCCTGCTCGGCCGGCGCGCGGCCGGCCAGCTGTCCGGCCAGCCCGGTCGGCGACCCGTCCGCCGGCCCTGCCGCCCGGCGCCGCGCCGGGCGGATCAGACCCCGCATCACCGCCCGCAGCTCGTCCGGCGCCCGCTCGGCCAGAACGGTCCGATCCAGTCGGGCGGCCACGGAAACGGCCCGCCCGGCCGCGAGGGCGGCGTCGAACAACGCCATACCGTCCGAATCCTCCAGAGGTATCAGTCCCTCTCGGCGCAGCCGCGCCAGATCGGTATCCGACAGCGTGCTGGTCATACCACCGCCCTGCCGCCATGGACCCCACGCCAGTGAGGTGGCGGGTAATCCACTGAGCCGTCGGTGGTGCGCCAGGCTGTCCAGGAAGACGTTCGCGGCGGCGTAGTTGGCCTGTCCCGAACTGCCGATGACCCCGGCGATCGACGAGTACAGGACGAACGCCGCGAGATCGAGATCGGCGGTGGCCTCGTGCAGATTCCACGCGGCATCTACTTTGGCCGCCAGCACCGCGCCGATCTGTTCCTCGGTCAGCTGCTCGAACACCCCATCGGCCAGCACACCCGCGGCGTGCACGACGGCGGTGAGCGGCCGGTCCGGGGGGATACTCGCCAGCACCGCGTCCACCGCCGCTCGATCGGCGGCATCACACGCCACCACCTCGACTTCCGCACCCGCGGCGACCAGTTCGTCCCGGAGTTCGACCGCGCCGGGAGCGGCCGGTCCGCGGCGGCCGGCCAGGATCAACCGCCGCACGGCGTAGGTCCGGACCAGGTGCCGGGCCAGTGCCGCCCCCAGCGCACCGGTGCCACCGGTGATGAGGACGGTCCCGTCGGTTCGTAACGGGGTGGGCACGGTGAGCACGTTCTTACCGATGTGCTGGGCCTGGCTCAGGTACCGGAAAGCATCGGGTCCGTGGCGCACATCCCAGGCGGTGAGCGGCGACGGCTCCAGTGTTCCGGCCTCGAAGAGCTCCACCAGGGTCGCCAGGATCTCCTGTAACCGGCCGGGATCGGCGTCCAGCAGGATGAAGCTCCGATACCGGACACCCGGATGTTCGGTCGCCACCTCCGCCGGATCACGACGGTCGATCATGCCCATCTCGATGAACCGGCCGCCGCGCGGCAACAGCCGCAACGACGCGTCCACGAACTCACCGGCCAGGGAATCCAGCACGATGTCCACACCCCGGCCGTCGGTGACCTCCAGGAACTTCCGCTCGAAGTCCAGCGTCCGCGAATCCCCGATCAGCTCTTCGGGGAATCCGAGTTCCCGCAGCACATCCCACTTCGGCGTACTGGCCGTGACCAGCGAGCGCAAGCCGAGATGCCGGGCCACCTGGATCGCCGCCATTCCGACCCCACCGGTCGCCGCGTGCAGCAGCAATGTCTCGCCCGGCGCGGCCGCGGCCAGGTCCACCAGCGCGTAGTAGGCGGTGGCGTACGCGATCGGCACCGAGGCCGCTCGGGCGAACGACCAGCCACGCGGTATCCGGGCGAGCAGACGGCGATCGGTCACGGCCGTCGAACCCACGCCGGTGACGAACCCGAACACGCGGTCCCCGGGGACGAATTCGGTGACGTCCGCGGCGACCTCGAGCACCACGCCGGCGCCTTCACCGCCTATCGCGGCGCTCGGGTCCGGATAGGTGCCGAGCGCGATCAGCACATCGCGGAAGTTGAGACCGACCGCGCGCATACTCACCCGAACCCGACCCGGCGCCAGTGGCGCCGCCGCGGCGGAGTTCTCGGCGACCGCGAAGTTGTCCCCGCTCAAAGTGCCCGTTCCGCGCAGTGCCAGCGACCACGCGGACGGGGTGCCGGCCATATCGACGACCAGCTCGTCGCCGGTCCGGCGCAGCCGTGGCACATGGATCGCACCCCGCCGGATCGCCAGCTGCGGCTCCTGGTGCGCCGACAACGCCGTCGCGATTCCGTGCCGGCAATCGGCCCACTCGTCGATATCGAGGAGCACCAGCCGATCCGGATACTCGCTCTGCACCGAGCGTGCCAGACCCCATACCGCCGCCGCCGGCAGATCCACCGGCTCACCCGCATGCACCGCGACCGCTCGTCGTGTCACCACCACGATCGGCACCTCCCGGGCCAGCAGACGCTTGATCCGGGCGGAAACGTCGATCACCACATCGCGGACTGTTTCCGGTAGATCACCGGCGACCACCCGCCGATCTACCCGGATCACCGCCGCGACCCGGCCGGCGCCGGTGACGATCTCACCGCTATCACCGGCGTCGGCCACGGTATCGGCGGTGGTGAGTTCCGCGGCGTGCTCCTCGCCGGCCCCGGGTACACGTACCCAGTCCAGTTCGTAACCCGCTCCCGCCGAGCGCCGGCCGGCCGGCGCGAGCGCCGCGACGGAGATCGGACGCAGTGCCAGCGTCCCGATCCGGGCCACCGGAACACCCGAGGTGTCCGCCAGCCATACCGTCACCTGACCGGAGGAAGCGCTCGCCACCGCACGCACCCGTACCGACGACGCACCCGCCGCGGTGAGGGTGACGTCCTCCCAGGAGAACGGCACGGCCACCGCACCGGCGCCCGCGGCGGGCACCAACCCACCCACGACCACCGCGTGCAACGCGGCATCCAGCAGAGCCGGGTGTATGCCGAACTCACCGGCCGGGCCCGCGGCCTCCGGCAGGGTCACCTCGGCGTACACCGCATCGTCGCCACGCCACAACGCCCGCAGGCCACGGAACGCGGGACCGTACTCGTAGCCGCGTGCGGCGAGGTCCGCGTACGCGCCACCCGTATCGACGGCCACCGCCCGCCCCGGCGGCCAGCTCATCGGCCCGGTATCACCGGCAGCGGTACTCGCGGCCGCTGAATCCGGCGCGACCGTCGCCGATACGTGCCGGATCCACCGGCCGGGCCGGTCGTCGTCCTCCGTGCCGGAGCCGCTGCCGGATCGCGAGTACACCGTCACCGTCCGCGTACCGGAATCGTCCGGCCCGCTCGCGATTCCCCGCAACTCGACCGCCGTATCGCCGGTCAGCGGCAACGGTGCCTCGACCACCAGTTCCGCCACCCGCGGACAGTCCACCGTCGTCCCGATATGCAGGACCAGGTCGACGAACGCCGCACCCGGGATCAGTGTCGTCCCGGCGACGGTGTGGTCGGCCAGCCACGGATGCCCGGCCACCGTCAACCGTCCGGTGAACACGGCCCCCTCGCTATCCGGCAGCCGCACCATCGCACCCCACAGCGGATGACCCGCCCGATCCATACCCGACTGCCGGATATCGGAGGTGGTGACCGGTGCCGGCCAGTAGCGCCGGTGCTGGAACGCATAAGTCGGCAACGACACCCGGCTCGGCGCGCGGCCCGCGAACAACGGCCGCCAATCCACCGCGACACCGGCGGTATGAGCCCACGCCAGTGCCGACAGCAACTGCGTCGGCTCGTCGGCCGAACGCCTGGCCGCCGCCACGAATATCGAACGATCCTCGATCTCGGGTGTTCCGGCGAGGCACTGCCGAGCCATCGCGCTCAGTACCGCGTCCGGCCCGATCTCGACGAATCGCCGCACCCCGAGCGAGACCGCCGTTTCCACGCCCGGCGCGAACCGCACACAGCCGCGCAGCTGGTCGACCCAATAGTCCGGATCGGTCAGCTCGGCGCCGGCCACCGAACCGGAGACATCGGACACGATGGGCACGGTGGGCCGGTGATAGGTCACCCCCTGTGCCACGCGGCGGAACTCGTCCAGCATGGGATCCATTCGCGGGGAATGGAATGCGTGGCTCACCCGCAGCCGGTTGGTCCGCACACCCCGCCGGGCCAGCTCGGCCTCGATCTCGGCGACGGCGTCGAGATCACCCGAGAGCACCACCGACGCCGGGCCGTTGACGGCCGCCACCGCCACCCGGCCGGCGGAACCGGCGACAGCCTGCACGGCGACATCCTCGGAAACAGCCACCGCCAGCATCGCGCCGCCCGCGGGCAGCGCACCCATCAATCTGCCTCGGGCCACCACCAGCGCGCAGGCGTCCGGCAGCGACCAGACACCGGCCACATACGCTGCCGCGAGCTCACCGATCGAGTGCCCGATCAGCACATCGGGCACCACCCCGAACGATTCCAGCAACCGGAAGGCCGCCACCTCGAAGGCGAACAGCGCCGGCTGGGTGAACTCGGTCCGATCGAGCAGGGCCGCATTGCCGGGGTCGAACACGATCTCTTCGAGTGATCGGCCCAGTAACGGATCGATATGCGAGCAGACCTCGTCGAAGGCGGCCGCGAAAACATCGAAGGCCGCGTACAGCCCGGCACCCATGCCGGTGCGCTGAGCGCCCTGCCCGGTGAACAGCAGCGCTGTCATGCCGGTGCCGGCCGTGGCCGTGATCGTGCCGGGCGCTCCGGCCGCGATCTCGGCCAGACCGGCCAGCAGTTCGTCGCGGTCGGCGGCGACCACCGCACCGCGCCGATCGAGCCGGGCCCGGGTGGTCGCCAGGGCCTGAGCCGTGTCCCGGAGATCGAGGTCGGCATGTTCGAGCAACCACTGCCGCAATCGCTGCGCCTGAGCTCGTAAGCCCGGCTCCGAGTTCGCCGACACCAGGAACGGCACAGCCGTGTGCGGCCGGTCGACCGGCTCGGCCGGCCGGACCCGAGCACGCGGCGCCTCCTCCAGGATGGCGTGCGCGTTGGTGCCGCTGATACCGAACGAGGACACCCCGGCGCGCCGGATCCGGCCACCGGCCGGCCACGGTGTGGCCTCGGTCAGCAGCGCCACCTTCCCGTTCGACCATTCCACGTGCGGACTGGGTTCCTCGGCGTGCAGGGTCTTGGGCAGCGTCTCGTACCGCAGGGCCTGCACCATCTTGATCACCCCGGCGACACCGGCGGCGGCCACGGCGTGCCCGATATTGGACTTGACCGTGCCGATACGCACCGGATGCGCACGATCCTGGCCATAGGCCGAGATCAGCGCGTGCGCTTCGATCGGATCCCCCAGCGTGGTGCCGGTACCGTGGGCCTCGACCGCGTCCACATCAGCGGGTTCGAGGCCGGCGTCGGCCAGCGCGGCCGCGATCACCCGTTCCTGGGACGGACCGTTCGGCGCGGTCAGCCCGTTGCTCGCGCCGTCCTGATTCACCGCGGTTCCCCGGACCACCGCCAGCACCTCGTGGCCGAGCCGCAGCGCGTCGGACAGCCGTTCCAGCACCAGCACGCCGACGCCTTCGGCGAACCCGACACCATCGGCATCGGCGGAGAACGATTTGCACCGCCCATCCGGGGACAGTCCGCGCTGCCGCGCGAAATTGATGTACAGCCAGGGGGCCGCGGCCACGGTCACCCCGCCCGCCAAAGCCAGCGAGGTGTCCCCCTCGCGCAGCGCCCGGCAGGCCTGATGCAGCGCGACCAGCGACGACGAACACGCGGTGTCCACACTGACCGCGGGCCCTTCCAATCCCAGCACATAGGACACCCGCCCGGAGACCACACTGTGCGAGGTTCCGGTGAGCCGGTAACCCTCCAGCTCCTCGGGCACCAGGTCGGCATACCCGGAGTCACATACGCCCGCGAACACACCGGTATCGCTGCCGCGCAGGGCGGTCGGGTCGATACCCGCGCTCTCGATAGCTTCCCAGGACGCTTCGAGCAGCAAACGCTGTTGCGGATCCATGGCCGACGCCTCCCGGGGGCTGATCCCGAAGAATTCCGCGTCGAACCCGCCGACGTCCGTGAGAAACCCGCCGCGCCGGGTGTAGGTCGTGCCCGGGGTATCCGGATCGGGATCGAAGAGCCGCGCCAGATCCCAATCACGATCCGCGGGGAATTCCCCGGTGGCGTCGATACCGGCCGCCAGCAGCTCCCAGAGCTCGTCCGGTGAGGAGACGCCACCCGGGAACCGGCAGCTCATCCCGACGATCGCGATCGGTTCGTCGCCGCGCCCGGGCTCTGCCTTCGCGCTCGGTGACGCGCCGGGCCCGGCAGCGCCCTCCGGGATGGCGGGCTCGATGCGGGACAGCAGCAACTCCGTTATCGCCGTCGCGGTCGGGTGGTCGAACACCAGGGTCGAGGGCAACGCCATACCGGTGGCCTTGACCAGCTGATTGCGGAATTCCATCACACTGAGCGAATCGAACCCGAGATCCTTGAAAGGCATACCCGGGGCGATCGACTCGGCGCTCTCGTGCCCGAGCACCGCCGCGGCCTGGGTCCGGACCAGTTCCAGTACGAGACGTTCCCGTTCGGCGGCCGGCCGGCCGGTCAGCCGGCCGCCGAGCGTCGACGACTCGTCCGGCCCGGCCGCCGCCCGGCGGCGGGACGGCCGCAACAGGCCACGCATGATCGAGCGGGTACCGGCCGGATCGGCTTCGGTGAGTGCCGACCGGTCGATGCGGGCTCCGACGAAGGCCGCCCGGCCACCGGCCAGGGCCGCGTCGAACAGCGCCAGACCTTCCTCGGTGCCCAGGGGCGGGAAACCGTCTCGCCGCAGCCGGGCGATATCGGCCGCACCCAGACCGGTGGTCATACCGGTGCCGTCCTGCCACAGCCCCCACGCCACCGAGGTAGCCGCGAGACCCATGACCTGCCGGTACTGGGCCAATGCGTCGAGGAAGGTATTGGCCGCCGCGTAGTTCGCCTGGCCCGGATTGCCGATCACGCCCGCGATCGAGGAATAGAGCACGAAGGCCGACAGATCCATGGACCGGGTCGCCTCGTGCAGGTTCCACGCCGCGTCGACCTTCGGCCGCAACACCTCGGCGATCCGCTCGGGTGTCATGGTGTCGAGCAGGCCGTCGGCCAGTACGCCGGCGGCGTGCACGACGGCGGTCAGCGGATGCCGGTCCGGTATCGCGGCCAGTACCGCCTCCAGCGCGGCTCGATCCGCCACGTCACAGGCGACGATATCCACCCGGGCGCCGAGAGCGGTCAGCTCGGCCCGCAATTCACCGGCACCGGGGGCGTCGGCTCCCCGACGACTGGTCAGCACCAGGCTGCGGATGCCGTACTCGGTGATCAGATGCCGCGCCAGTGCCGCGCCCAGTCCACCGGTTCCCCCGGTGATCAGCACCGTCCCGTCCGCTCGCAACGGTGTGGGCACGGTGAGCACATTCTTGCCGATGTGCCGGGCCTGGCTCATGTACCGGAAGGTCTCCGGCGCGCGCCGGACATCCCATGCCGTGGTCTGCGAGGGGGTCAGGGCACCCGACTCGAAGAGACCGACGACGGTGCCGAGGATCTCCCGCAACCGATCCGGGTGCACATCCAGGAGCACGAAGTGGCGGTACTCCACTCCGGGGTATTCGGCGGCGACCTGAACCGGGTCGCGCTGGTCGAGGAGCCCCATCTCGATGAAGCGGCCACCACGGGGCAGCAACCGCAGGGACGCGTCCACGAACTCGCGGGCCAGCGAGTCCAGCACGATATCCACGCCGCGCCCGTCGGTGACTTCGCGGAATTTCCGCTCGAAATCCAGCGTCCGCGAATCCGCGATCTCGTGGTCGGCGAAGCCGAGTTCACGCAGCACGTTCCACTTCGACTCACCGGCGGTGACCAGCAGCCGCAATCCGAGGTGCCGGGCCAACTGGATGGTCGCCAGACCGACGCCGCCGGTGGCGGCATGCAGGAGCAATGTTTCGCCGGGTGCGGCGCCGGCGAGGTCGACCAGGCCGTAGTAGGCCGTCGCGTAGACGACCGGAACGGCGGCGGCCTGTACGAAGGACCAGCCGTCCGGAATCGGGACGAGCAGCCGCCGGTCGGTCACCGAGACCGAGCCGGCACCGGAGGTGAACCCGAACACCCGGTCGCCGGGCGCGAATTCGGTCACGTCGGGGGCCACCTCGAGTACGACACCCGCGCCTTCCACGCAGAAGGTCGCGTTGATCGATCGCGATCCGGCGTCCGGATTCGTCACCATGCCCAGCGCGATCAGCGCATCCCGGAAATTCACCCCGACGGCACGTAACGCCACCCGCACCCGACCCGGTTCCAGGGCCCGCTGCGCCGGTGTCTCGGTGAGCACGAGATTATCGCCGGCCAGGGTGCCTTTCCCCAGGTGCGTCATCGCCCAGTCCGGGGCCCCCACGAGCTCCGCGGCGCCCACGATATCGCCGATGCCGGCGCTCAGCCGCGGCGCGTACCAGGTGCCGCGTCGCAGCGCCAGCTGTGGTTCGGTATCCCTGGCCACCGCCAGCGCCACCGCGCGGCGGTACCGCGACCGATCGTCGATATCGACGACGACGATGCGGTCCGGGCGCTCGGACTGCGCGACCCGCACCGTGCCCCATACCGGGGCCTGCGCGATATCGACCGGCTCGCCCGGGTGGACGGCCACCGCGCGGTGGGTCACCACCACAACCGGTTCGTCCCGGCTCAGCAGCCGCTGGAGCCGCTCGGTCAGGGCGGTCACGGTATCGCGCACATTCCGGGGGACGTCGCCACCGGTCGCGTCGTCGAGCCGCAGCACCGCGACGGTCCGGCCGGCGATGGTCGCGGTTTCCCCGATCTCGGCCGGCTCCCAGGTAGCGGTGTCACCGGGCGCGTCTTCCTCTTCGGGCAGCGCGACCCACTCGACCCGATAACCCGTATCGGTTCGCCGCCGGGTGGCGGACAGCGCGTCGATGGACAGGGACCGCATCGTCAGGGCGCCCACTTCGGCAACGGTCGCTCCGGAACCGTCGGCGAGGGTTACCGCGACCCGGCCGGAACCCGGATCGGTGGCCGCGACCCGGACCCGCAGAGTGGACGCACCGGTCGCATACAGCTCGAGATCTTCCCAGGCGAACGGCACGGCGATCTGTCCGAGCCCGGTCTCGGGAAGAAGCCCACTCACCAGGATCGGATGCAACGCGGCGTCCAGCAGAGCGGGATGCAGATCGAACTCGTCGCCGCCGGCACCCGCCGGTAGCTCCACCTCCGCGAACACCTCGTCCGCTCGCCGCCATACGGCCCGCAAACCACGGAACACCGGCCCGTACTCATAACCCTGCTCGGCCAGATCCCGATAGGCGTCGCCGATCGCCAGCGCCGCCGCATCGACCGGCGGCCATACCCGCAGGCCCGGATCCGGTGGCCGGACAGTGGATCGATGGACGAGGGTGGCCACCGCATGGCGCACCCAGGCCGGTGTCTGCTCGAAACCATCGGATGCCGGGCGACCCGGATCGTCGCCCGGCCGCGTACGTGAATAGATCGAGACGCTGCGGGCACCGGATTCATCCCGCTCCCCGGCCACCACCGCCCGCAACTCGACGGAATCGGTGACCGGCAGCGGCAACGGCGTCTCGATCACCAATTCGGACACCCGCGGGGACCCGAGTGCCGCGCCGATACGCAGCACCAATTCGGCGAATGCCGCCCCGGGCAGCAAAACCACACCCGCCACCGCGTGATCGGTCATCCACGACTGCCCCGACCGTGACAACCGGCCGGTGAAAACCACCTCACCGGAATGGGGCATCTGCACCATCGCACCCAGCAAGGGGTGTCCCGGGTCATCCAGGCCCGACTGCCACACATCCACCGCCGCCACCGGCTCCAGCCAGTACCGCTGACGATCGAACGCATATGTCGGCAAGGGCGTCCGGCCCACCGCACGACCAGCGAACAGCGGCCCCCAATCCACCTCCACCCCCGCGATCCGCGCGGCTCCCAGTGCCGTCACGAACGTGGCCGCCTCCTCGGCCGAACGCCGTGAGGACGCCACCACCACCGACTCGGCTTCCGGCTCCGGGCGTTCGGCCAAGCATTCGCGGATCATCGCGGTCAGCGCGGCATCCGGACCGACCTCGACGAATCGGCGAACGCCGGAGTCGATCAACGTATCCACCCCCGGTGCGAACCGCACACAGCTGCGCACATGCCTCACCCAGTACTCCGGATCGCATACCTGCTCACCGATCCGCGTACCCGATACATTCGACACGATGGGGATCGCCGGCGACCGATACGTCAACCCCCGCGCCACCGCCCGGTACTCGTCCAGGATCGGCTCCATCAACACCGAATGCGATGCGTGCGATATCCGCAGCAGCGAATTCTTGTGCCCTGCCTCGGTCAACCGCGCCCGGATCTCGGCGACCGCCTCGGCATACCCGGAGAACACCACCGAATTCGGCCCGTTGATCGTACCGATCGACACCCGGTCGCCGTAACCGTCCAGCCACCGCTCGGCCTCGGTCTCCGATACCGCCGCCGCCAGCATCGCACCACCCGACGGCGCCGAACCCATCAACCGGCCACGGGCGGCCACCAGCACACACGCATCCGGCAACGACCACACCCCGGCTACATACGCCGCGGCGAGCTCACCCAGCGAATGCCCGGCCACCACATCCGGCACCACACCGAACGATTCCAGCAACCGGAACATCGCCACCTCGAACGCGAACAGCGCCGGCTGCATCCATTCCATCCGGTCCAGCAACCCGTCGGGATCGGTGAACATCACCGTCCGCAACGATCCCCCCAGATGCCGGTCCAGTTCCGCGCACACCTCGTCCAACGCCGCCGCGAACACCGGGAAGGCCCGGGACAAACCCGCACCCATACCCACGCGCTGGGCACCACCACCGGTGAAGAGAAACGCGGTATCACCCGCCCGCGCACCGCCCTCGACGACCGCCGGCGATACCGACCCGGACGCCAGCGCCGCCAGCCCCGTGAGCAACTCGTCCCGGTCCGCGCCGACCACCACCGCCCGGTGCTCGAGCCACCCCCGGCTCTCGATCAGCGAATACCCGACGCCGGCCATATCCAGATCAGGGTGCTCGATCAGCCACTGCCGCAACCGGTCAGCCTGCCCGCGCAAGCCCGCTTCCGACTTACCCGACAACAACAACGGCACCACCCCGCCACCAGCGGCGGCACCACCGACCCCGGCCGCACCGCTCGCCGGCGCATCCGCCGGGAGCGCGGGCGCTTCCTCCAGGATCACGTGCGCATTGGTGCCACTGATGCCGAACGAGGACACACCCGCGCGACGGATACGATCACCGGCCGGCCACGGCTCGGCCTCGGTCAGCAACCGGACCGAACCGGCCGACCAATCCACATGCGGGCTCGGCGGATCGGCGTACAGGGATTTCGGCAGGGTCTCGTGGCGCAGGGCCGCCACCATCTTGATCACGCCGCCGATACCGGCGGCGGCGACCGCGTGCCCGATATTCGATTTCAGCGATCCGATCCGGAGCGCGGACTCCCGCTCGGATCCATAGGCGGCGATCAGTGCCTGTGCCTCGATCGGATCGCCCAGCGCCGTACCGGTGCCGTGCGCCTCGACCGCGTCCACCTGTGCCGGGCTCAGCCCGGCATTCGCCAATGCCGAGGCGATCACCCGTTCCTGTGAGGGGCCGTTCGGCGCGCTCAGTCCATTGCTCGCGCCGTCCTGGTTGATCGCGCTGCCCCGTACGACCGCCAGCACCGGATGACCGAGCCGCCGGGCATCGGAGAGCCGCTCGACCGCCAGCACCCCGGCGCCCTCCGCCCAGGTGACACCGTCGGCGGCGGCGGAAAACGGTTTACAGCGCCCGTCGGCGGCCAGTCCTCGCTGGCGGGAGAAGTCGACGAACAGGTCCGGGCTCGCCGCGACGGTGACCCCACCGGTCAGGGCCAGCGACACCTCCCCCTGCCGCAGTGCCTGACAGGCGAGATGCAGCGCGACCAGCGACGAGGAACACGCGGTATCGACGGTGACGGCCGGACCTTCCAGACCGAGAACGTAGGCGACCCGCCCGGACACCACACTGTGCGAATTACCGGTCAGCCGGAATCCCTCGTATTCACCGGTTACTCCGGGCGAGTATCCGGACGACCCGGCACCGATGTAGACGCCGGTGTCGGTACGACGCAACGTGGCCGGATCGATCCCCGCGTTCTCCAGGGCCTCCCAGCACACTTCCAGGATCAACCGCTGTTGTGGATCCATCGCCGCCGCTTCGCGGGGCGCGATCCCGAAGAAGGCGGCGTCGAAGGCCGCCACATCCTCGAGGAAACCGCCCTCCCGGGTGTACACGGTGCCCGGCTTGTCCGGATCGGCATCGAAGAGGCGGTCCAGGTCCCAGCCACGATCCACCGGAAAGGGGGTGACCGCGTCGATGCCGCCGGCCACCAGGTCCCACAGATCGTCGATCGAGCGCACGCCACCGGGGAAACGGCAACCGATCCCGACGATGGCGATCGGTTCCTCCGTGCGGTCGCGGCGCGCCGGCCGCGGCGTATCGTCCTCGAGGCCTTCCAGCCGGGAACGGACCAGCCGGGTGACCGCGGTCGGTGTGGGGTGGTCGAAGATCAGCGTCATCGGCAGGTCGACGCCGGTGGCGCGGGCCAATCGATGCCGTAACTCGATTCCGCTCATCGAATTGAAGCCGAAGGCGGTGAACGGCAGGTCGGGGTCGATCGCGTCCGCCGACTCGTGGCCGAGTACTGCCGCCGCTTGTTCGGCGACGACCGCGAGCACCAGTGCCTGCCGCTGCCGCTCGGGCGTGGCGCCGAGCCGCTCGGCGAAGGACCCGGCCACCACGGTCCGCCGTTCACGTACCGGGCGTGCCCGGTGCGCCGCTACGGCCGTGGTATCCGGCGTGGGCCCCGCGGACTCGATCAGCAACGACTCGACGGTGAGCAGCGGGCGACCGTTCTCGGTGGTCGCGGTGAGGCGGGCGGTACCTGTTCCGCCACGTTCGATCCGGACGCGCGCGGCCGCCGCACCACGGTGATACAGGCGGATACCGCGTAGTGACACCGTGATCGGTATCGCCGGGTCGGCGGAGCCGGTGGGGTAGGAGTCCAGCGCGGGATGCAGCATGGCATCGAGGAGAGCGGGGTGGACCGGGAAACGCCCGGCTCCCTCGGCCAGGCTCTCGTCGAGCGAAACCTCGGCGAAGTACTCGTCGTCCCGGCCCCAGGCGGCGGTGACGCCCTGGAAAGCCACACCGTAGTCGATGCCACGGGCGGACAGCCGGTCGTAGAGTTCTCCGGCGGAGTCGCGGTCGGCCGCGGGAGGCCGGTCACCGATCGCCACTTCGGTGAAGTCCGCCGCGTCCGGGGCCGGGGCGAGCACGCCGGACGCGCACCGTGCCCATACCGGCGCGTTGCTCTCGTCGCCGGTGCCGGTATCGGTACCGGGCCGCGCGTGCACGGTGAACGAGCACTGCCCGTGGTCGTCCGCGGCCGACACACTCACCTGCAGGTCCAGCACCCCGGCGGCGGGTAACGGTGGGTGGACCCGCAATTCGGACACCGTTTCGGCACCGACCCGGGCGCCGGCCGCCAAGGCGATATCGACCCAGACCGCGCCGGGTACCACGGCCGTTCCGGCGAGCACATGGTCGGCGAGCCAAGGATGGGTACGGGTCGTCAACCGGCCGGTGAACAGCCAACCGCCGGTACCCGCGAGCGGTGTCGCCGCGCCGAGGATCGGATGGTCGGGCCGAACCAGCCCGTACGCGCGCACATCGCCCGCCCCACCGGTGGTATCCGGTGTCCAGCACTGCCGCCGTTGGAATGCATAGGTGGGCAGGTCCACCGGGGTGGTGCGGGGAGCGAGCGTTTCGGCCGGCACCTCGATGCCCACGCAGTGCGCCCGCGCCAGCGCGGCGGCGAACTGCTCCGCACCGCCACGGTCGCGTTCGAGCGTGCTCAGTACGGCCACCCGCTCGGACAGTCCCAACGCCCCGGCAGTGAGTTCGATCGCCGTGGTCAGCACCGGATGGGGGCTGACTTCGACGAACGCGTTCGTTCCGGCGTCCATCAGGTGGTGTACCGATTCGGCGAACCGGACCTGCCGGCGCAGACCGCGATACCAGTACTCGGCATCCAGGCCGGCGGTGTCCAGATAGCCGCCCGTTACGGTCGAGAAGAACGGGATCGAGCCCGAAGCGGGCCGGATCGGCTCCAGTTCGGCCAGCACTCGGTCCCGGATCCGTTCGACCGCGGCCGAATGCGAGGCGTAGTCCACCGGGATCCGCTTCGCCCACACTCCTTCGGCCGCGCATTCGTCGAGGAACTCTCCGATCGCGTCCGCATCACCGGATACGACCGTCTGGCCCGGACCGTTCTCGGCGGCGACCGACAATCGAGCACCGAATGCGCGCAGCCGATCGGCGACAGCGTCCGCGGCCAGGCCGACCGCCGCCATACCGCCGGATCCGGCGAGCACCCGGGCCACCGCCCGTGAGCGCAACGCCACCACTCGGGCGCCGTCCGCCGTCGACAGACCGCCGGCCACTACCGCCGCCGCGATCTCACCCTGCGAATGTCCCAGCACCGCGGCCGGCCGGACACCCCGCGCCTGCCACGATCGCGCCAGCGACACCATGACCGCGAACAGCGCCGGTTGCACCACATCCACCCGGTCCAGTCCGGCGGCACCCGGTACGGCCCGCAGCACCTCGGTCAACGACCAGTCCACGAACGGCGCCAGGGCCGCTTCGCATTCGGCGATGGACGCGGCGAACACCCGGTCGGCGTCCAGTAACCGGGCGCCCATCCCCACCCATTGGCTGCCCTGGCCCGGGAAGACGAACACCACCCGACGGGTCGCGGCCCGCTCGGGTAGGACCACCCCCGGGCCGGAATCGGGTGCCGGGTCGATCAGCCCGGCCAGCCCGTTCGACAGGGTGGCGATATCCTCGCCGACCACGGCCGCGCGCCATTCCAGCCGCGTGCGGGAGCGGGCCAGCGACGAGGCCACCGCCGCGGCTTCGAGGCCGGGATGCTCGCCGAGCCATTCCCGTAACCGAGCGGCCTGCGCACCCAGCGCCTGCGGACTACGCGCGGACAGGACCCAGGTGAGTGGCTGCCCGGGTGCGGTATCCGGATCGGTGGAATCCGTCCCTGCCGCCCCGGCGGGAACTCCTTCCAGGATCACGTGCGCGTTGGTGCCCCCCATACCGAACGACGAGACGGCGGCCCGGCGCACCGGCCCGGCCGGCCAGGGCCGGTTCCCGGTCACCACGCTCAGGCCCAGCTCGTCGAGCGGGATCCGGGGATTGGGCGTGTGGAAGTTCAAGCTGGGCACCAGCTCGCCGTACCGCACACACAGTGCGGTCTTGATCAATCCGGCGATCCCGGCCGCACCCTCCAGGTGCCCGATATTGGTTTTGACCGAGCCGACGGCCAGCCGCCGCCCGGCCGGCCGGTGGGCGCCGTAGGTATCGCCCAGAGCGGCCGCCTCCACCGGATCGCCCGCAGGGGTGCCGGTTCCGTGGAGCTCCACGTAGTCCACCGACTCCGGCTCGACTCCGGCGGTTGCCAGCGCGGCCCGGATGACCGCCGCCTGGGTGGCCGGACTGGGCGCGCTCAGCACCTGCCGATCGTTGCCGTTGTTGACCGAACTGCCCCGGATCACCGCGTAGACCCGGCGACCGTTCGCCACCGCTCGGTGCAGTGGCTCGAGCACGACGATGCCCCCGCCCTCACCGCGGACGGTTCCGTCGGCGTTCGCATCGAAGGTGTGACACTTTCCCGACGGTGAATGGGCGCCGAATCGTTCGTAGCGCTCGCCGCTGAGCGGCGACAGGATGAGGTTGACACCACCGGCCAGCGCGAGCTCGCAATCACCGCGGCGGATCGCTTCGACGGCCAGGTGCACCGCCACCAGAGACGAGGATTGACCACTGTCGACCACCAGGCTCGGCCCGGTGAACCGGTAGTGATTCGAGATCCGGTTGGCCGCCACACCCCGGCCCACCGCCCACAGCGAATGCCGGTCGATACCGGCTCTTCCTCGCGCGGCCACGATTTCGGCGAAGTCGGTGCCCGTACTCCCGAGGAACACACCGGTAGCGGATCCGGCCGGAGCGCCGAAACCCGCGTCCTCCAGCGCTTCCCAGCTCAGTTCCAGACCGAGCAGCTGCTGGGGGTCGATAGTGCGGGCCTCGTTGGGGGGTACGCCGAAGAAGTCCGCATCGTAGCGGGTCGCGGTATCCAGGAACCCCGCGATTTCGTCGATTCCCGGACGGTCCGCCCCGGCAGTGCCGATCGCCTCCCGGCCCTCGCGCAGCAGTCGCCAGAAGGCATGGAGATCGGGGGCACCGGGCATGCGGCACGACATCCCGACAACAGCGATATCGTTCGCCGATTCGATCATGGAAATTCCCGTCCAACCAGGTGAATACTGAACTGGTTCGTGTTCGTCAGCAGCCACGTAGCCACTGCCGGAGATGTGTCGCCACATCGGCTGCGGCCTCGTCGAGCACGGACAGATGGTCGGCGGTGATCCGCACCGTCGGACCGGCGTGCTGCCAGTCCGGCACCGGTACCGCCATATCCGAGAGCCCCGGCATCGGGGTGGTGGCCCGTAGCAGCAGCGTGGGCTCGGAAATCGGCTTCGCCGCGCGGCCCCCGTAGACCTGGCCGTAGTGCGCCATCACCACCAGGCCACGATCGTCGACCGTCACCAGTTCGTGGCTGAAGGCCACTTCCAGCGCACTGCCGAACACCTCGAGGTTGTCCTCTTCGCTGTCGGGCGAATAGGTATCGATCATGGCGACGCCCATCGGCGCCCGGCCGCGTTCGGCGAGCCGTCCGGCCAATCCGTGCGCGATCGCGCCACCGATCGAGTAGCCGACCAGCGCGAACGGATTTGCTCCGACCGTGTCGAGGGTGATGTCGGCGAGACAGTCCAGCAGGGCCTCCCAGTTCGGCGGCAACGATTCGCCCGCTCGCGTACCGGGCAGCCAGAGCGCGGTCATCCCGAACTCGGAACCGAGTTCCCGGGCCAGCCGGCCGAACTGGTGCGGACCGTTACCGACCACGAACGACGGGATACAGACCAGCTCGGGCCCGGTCCCGCCGCGCGCCAGCAGCATCGGTTTCGGCGCGACCAGGCGCTCGGCCGGCTCGTCCAGCTCGACGATGAGCCGGCCGGTCTGCATCAGCACCGGCAGGGTGACCTTCGCGTCCCCTCGCCGGAGTGCCTCGGTGACCAGCCCGGTGAGGATCCCGGGCGCAGTGGAGCCCGGGATCGCCGGCGCCGCCTCGCCGCCGGCCCCGACGAGGCCGCTGAGCTGCTCGGTCAGTGTCTCGGCCACCGCGGCCGGGGACGGATATTCGAACACCAGCGTGGACGCCAGGGTCAGTCCGGTGATCGTGGCGAGCCGGTTGCGGAATTCCACACCGCCCAGTGAGTCGAACCCGAGTTCGGTGAACAACGCGTCCGGGTCCACCGCCTCGGCCGAGGCATGGCCCAGCACGGTGGCCACCAGCGCCCGGACCTCGTGCAGCACCAGGTCGTACCGTTCGGACTCGGCAACGGCCGCCAGCCGCCGGGCCAGCGATCCCGTCTCCTCGGCCGACGGCGTCGCCACCGGAGCGCGAACGATATCCCGGAACAAGTGGGGTAACGCGCCGGTGCCCGCGAGCTCGCCGAGCGCGGGCATATCCAGCAGTGCGGTCAGCACCAGGGCACGGCCGGTGCCGAGGGCCTTGTCGAACAGCTCCATGCCCGATCCGCCGGTGATCGGCACCAACCCGAGCCGGGTACGGATCTGGCGCACGATCTGCTCGGCGCCTTCTCCGCCGAGCGCGCTGCCCATGCCGACGGTCCACAACCCCCAGGCCAGCGAATGCGCGGGCAGGCCGGCTTCGCGGCGTTGATGGGCCAGTGCGTCGAGGAAGGCATTCGCCGCCGCGTAGTTGCCCTGGCCCTGCCCGCCGAGCAGCGGTGCGGCCGAGGAGAACAGGACGAAGGCCGACAGCTCCGAATCCCGGGTCAATTCGTGCAGGTTCACCGCGGTATCGGTTTTCGGTCGCATGACCCGGTGCACCTGATCGGCGGTCAAGGTCTCGATGGTGCCGTCATCGATCACGCCGGCGGTGTGCACCACAGCGGTCAGTGGATACTCGGCGGGCACGGTGCGCAGCAGATCGCCCAATGCCGCGCGATCCGCCGTATCGCACGCGGCGACCCGCACCTGAGCACCCGCCGCGGTGAGTTCGGCGACCAGTTCGTCCGCCCCGTCGGCGGCCGGTCCGCGCCGGGACACCAGCAGCAGCCGCCGCACCCCGTGCGCGGCCACCAGGTGCCGGGCCAGCAACGCGCCCAGTCCACCGGTGCCACCGGTGATCAGGACCGAACCGGTGCCGAACGACACCGGTTCGGTATCCGCCACGGCCTTGACCATCCGCGGCACCAGGGCCGCGGAACCGCGGACGGCGACGCGGGGTTCACCGACCCCGGCGACCGCGCGGATCAGGTCCGCGCTCGGTGCGGTCCCCTCGTCCAGATCGAGCTGGACGATCCGGTCCGGATACTCCGCCTGCGCGGAATCGATCAGGCCGGCGACCGCCGCGTTCACCGGGTCACCGGGTTCGCCGGGCAGGTCGGCGGCGCAGCGGGTGACGACCACGAGGGTGGCGCGCTCGGTGCGTTCGTCGGCCAGCCAGTCGCGGACCAGCGTCAGGGTGGCGCTGACCCGAAGCCGTGCGGCCTGGGCCGGATCACCGGTGACCGTCACCTCACCGGAGTCCCAGACGACCAGTCCCGCTGCCTCCGCGACGGTGGCCGGTGCGGTGAGGTCCTGCTGGGTACGCACCGACCCCGGCACCAGGGCCGAGCCGAGCACCGCCACCGCGGTTCCCGGTGCGGCGGCCGGGAGCGGCACCGTCTTCCACCCGCGGGTGTAGAGCGGGACGGCGGTGGCCCGGGAACGGTTCAGTGTCTCGATATCGACCGGGCGGGCCAGCGCCGCGGCGATCGTCAGGACGGGCGCGCCGTGGATATCGGTGAGATCGAGCCGGGCGGTATTGGTCTGATCGGTGACGCCGATCCGAACGCGTACGACATCCGTACCCGCCTGGTACAGCCGGATCCCGGTGTAGGAGAAGGGCAGCGGAACCCGGCCCGGATCGTCGAGCCGGTCCAGTGACGGGTGGATACTCGCGTCCAGCAGCGCCGGATGAATCCGGTACTCCCGAGCCGCGGTGCTGTCGGGCAGCGCCACCTCGGCATACATCACGTCATCGGCACTCCATGCCGCCCGGACACCTTGGAAAGCCGGACCGTAACCGAAGCCGATCGCGGCCAGTTGTTCGTACAGCCGACCAGGGTCCAGCGGCCGCACCCCGTCCGCGGGCACCTGTCCGTCCCACTGCGTATCACCCGGAACCGAGCCGGTGGGGGCCAGCGTGCCGATCGCATGGGTGATCCAGTCGGTGTCGTCGGCGGCCTCGGCCCCGACGGGCCGGGAATGGATCACGAACCGCCGGCGACCGGTGCTGTCGGCCGGTTCGACGACGACCTGCGCGTCGAGCGGGGTGTCGTCGTCGAACAGCATCGGTGACTCGAGCACCAGCTCCTGGATCGTGTCCATGCCCAGACGGCTCCCGGCATACAGCGCCATCTCCACGAAACCGGTGCCGGGGAGCAGGGCGGACCCGAATACCACATGATCCGCCAGCCACGGATGGGTGCGGGTGGAGAAGCGGCCGGTGAACAGCCATTCGTCTCGTCCGACAACCGGCACGACCTCGGTGAGCAGATGACCCGATACCGGCCGGGTGGCTTCCGGTCCCGGCTCCAGCCAGTACCGCTGATTCTGGAAGGCATAGGTCGGCAGCGCGACTCGCCGGGTGTCCCGGCCCGCGAACAGCGGATCCAGCACCACCGGCAGGCCCGATACCCGTGCCTGGGCCAGGAAGGTCACGAACTGAGTGCCCTCATCGGCCGTGCGGCGGGAAGTGGCCGCCACCAGCGATTCGGTTTCGGTCTCGGCGTCGGCCAGGCATTCGCGGGTCATCGCGGTGAGCACCGCGTCCGGCCCGAGTTCCACGAAACGCCGCACTCCGGAAGCAGCCAGCGTATCCACAGCGGCGGCGAAGCGGACACATCCGCGCACCTGGTTCACCCAGTACTCCGGCTCGGTGATCTCGCTACCGGCGCCGGTTCCCGAGAGTGTGGAAACGATCGGGATGGCGGGCTCCCGATATACCAGAGATCCCGCGACGGAGCGGAATTCCGCCAGCATCGGATCCATCAGTCCCGAGTGGAATGCATGGCTCACCCGCAGCCGCGAGGTTCTGACTCCGGCGTCGTCCAACAGTTTCGCCACGGCGTCGACGGCGTCGGCGGTTCCGGAGAACACCACCGAGAGCGGCCCGTTCACCGCCGCGATCGACAGGTCGTCGCGGTGGCCCTCCAGCAACAGCTCGGCTCGCTCTTCGGTGGTCGCCGCCGCGAGCATCGCCCCGCCCGCCGGGAGCGCACCCATCAGCCGGCCTCGTGCGGTCACCAGCGCGCAGGCGTGCGCCAGCGACCACACCCCGGCCACATACGCGGCCGCGAGCTCGCCGATGGAATGTCCGGCCAGGACGTCGGGGACGATCCCGAACGACTCCACCAGACGGAACATCGCGACCTCGAAGGCGAACAACGCAGGCTGGGTGAACTCGGTGCGGCCGAGCAGATCCGCCTGGTCCGTGGCGAACATCAGGTCCCGGAGCGACCGCCCGAGCAGGGGATCGAACTGGGCACACACCTCGTCCAGTGCGGCGGCGAACACCGGGAAGTCGCGATACAGCTCCGCGCCCATTCCGGCTCGCTGCGCGCCCTGCCCGGTGAAGAGGAACGCGGTGCGACCCGCGCGTGCCTTCCCGTACACCACCCGCCCAGCCGAGGCGCCCGAAGCCAGCTCCGCCAGGCCGTTCAGCACCTCGTCGCGGTGGTGCCCGATGACCGCGCCACGCCAGTCCAACTGCGCTCGGCTACCGACCAGCGAGGAGGCCACCCGCCACAGATCGCCGGTCTCCGGGGTCGCGGCCAGCCACTGCCGCAGTCGATCGGCTTGGGCGCGCAGACCCGCCTCGGATTTCGCCGATACCAGCAGCGGTACCGCCGCCACCCGCACGTCCGGGTTCGTTTCGTCCGGCACGGTTGGCCCGGGTGCCGTACGAGTCGTGGGAGCTTCCTCGAGAATCACGTGCGCGTTCGTACCGCTGATCCCGAACGAGGAGACCCCCGCCCGGCGCATCCGTCCGGCCGCGGCGGGCCACGGCTCGGGCTCGGTCAGCACCCGCACCGCACCCGCCGACCAATCCACTTTCGGGGAGAGCTCGTCGGCGTGCAGGGTTTTCGGCAGCATGCCGTGCCGTAGCGCCTGCACCATTTTGATCACGCCACCTACGCCGGACGCCGCCACCGAATGCCCGATGTTCGATTTCAGCGATCCGATCCGCAGCGGTTCGGTCCGGTCCTGTCCGTAGGCCGCGATCAGGGCCTGCGCTTCGATGGGGTCGCCCAGGGGGGTGCCCGTGCCGTGTGCTTCTACCGCGTCCACGTCCGCGGGTGCCAGGCCCGCGGCGGCCAGGGCTGCCGCGATGACTCGTTCCTGGGAGGGGCCGTTCGGTGCCGTCAAGCCGTTGGAGGCGCCGTCCTGGTTCACCGCGGAGCCCCGGACCACGGCCAGTACGTCGTGGCCCAGTCGGCGTGCGTCCGACAGTCGTTCCAGTACCAGGACGCCCACGCCCTCGGACCAGCCGACTCCGTCCGCGGCCGCCGAGAACGCCTTGCACCGGCCGTCCGGCGCCAGGCCCCGCTGCCGGGCGAAGTCCACGAAGAACTCGGGACTACCGGAGACGGTGACTCCGGCCGACAGCACCAGCGATGTCTCACCGTTGCGCAGGGCCTGACACGCCAGATGCAGGGCGACCAGCGAGGAAGAGCAGGCGGTGTCCACGGTCATCGCCGGACCCTGGAGCCCGAGAACATAAGCGACGCGGCCGGAGATCACACTTTCGGAGTTGCCGGTCATCCGGAACCCCTCGTTCTCGCCCACGACCCGCTCGCCGTAGCCGGAAGGAGTGGCACCGACGTATACGCCGGTATCACTTCCACGCAGCGATATCGGGTCGATACCGGCGTCTTCCAGCGACTCCCAGGCGGCTTCGAGCATCAGCCGCTGCTGCGGATCCATCGCCGTCGCCTCGCGCGGCCCGATTCCGAAGAAGCCGGGATCGAAACCACCGGGGTCGGTGAGGAAACCACCCTCACGCACATATGTAGTGCCGGGGACATCCGGGTCCGGGTTGTACAACCGTTCCAGATCCCAGCCCCGGTCGGTGGGGAAACCGGTGATCACATCGGCACCGGCGGCCACCAGGTCCCACAGCTGCGCTGCGGAGGAAACGCCACCGGGATAACGGCAACCGATTCCGACGATGGCGATGGGCTCGTCGGTGCGGCCGCGGCGCAATGCCTTCGGTGCCGGATTCCGGGCACCGGGCGCGTCATCGACCAGCGAGACCAGCAACGCCGCCACCGCCCGCGCGGTCGGATGGTCGAAGACCAGGGTGGCGGGCAGCTGCAATCCGGTGGCCTTGGCGAGCCGATTGCGGAATTCGACCCCGGCCAGGGAGTCGAAACCCAGGTCGGTGAACGGTATATCCGGCTCGATCGCCTCGACCGAACCGTGCCCCAGCGCCGCGGCCGCGTTCTCGCGCACCACCGACAGCGCGACCTCGTCCCGCTCGGCAGCCGCGACGGTGGCCAGTCGTCCGAGCGGCGCCGCGTCCGGAAGGGATCCGGGCGTAGGCGCGGCCACCAGCATGCTCAGTACGTTCGGCAGCGAACCCGCGCCGGCGAGCTCGGTCAGTCCGGTGATATCGAAATCGGCGGCCACGGCCAAGGCGTCCGGACCCGCCACAGCGGCGTCGAACAACATCAGCCCGGCCGCGTCCTCCAGCGGCTGTAAACCCATCCGGCGCAGTCGCGCCAAACCGGGCGCGCCGAGTTCGGCGGTCATACCGGTGCCCGCGTTCCACGGGCCCCAGGCGATCGATACGGACGGTAGCCCGGCTGCGCTCCGCAGCGCCACCATCGCATCCGCGAAGGCGTTCGCGGCCGCGTAGTTACCCTGGCCCGGCGCCCCCGCCACCCCGGCCATGGACGAGAAGACGACAAACGCCGAGACCCCGGCGGAATCGGCCACCTCGTGCAGCGACCACAGCCCGTCGACCTTCGGCCGGAACACCCGCTCTATCTGGTCGGCGGTCAGGCTCTCGACAGTGCCGTCGTCCACCACCCCGGCCGCGTGCACGATCCCCGACAACGGGAACTCGGGCGGCAGTTGTGCCAGTACCTGCGCCAGGGCATCTCGATCCGCCACATCACAGGCGGCCACCTCCACCTCGGCTCCCAGCGCGGCCACCTCGGCCGCCAGCTCCGGTACCCCCTCGGCGGCGCGGCCCCGGCGGGAGATCAGCAGCAGCCGGCGCACCGCGTGCGCCGTGACCAGATGCCGTGCCACCAGGGCGCCCAGACCGGTGGTGCCGCCGGTGATCAGCACCGTGCCCGTGCCGAACGACATCGGCGCGGCGTCCACCGCGGCGGGACGGCGACTCATACGCGGCACCGAGAGCGCACCGTCGCGTACTGCCAGCAGGGGTTCGTCCGCGGCGACGGCCGCCGAGACGATCCGCCGGTCGAGCTCGCCGTCCCGGTCGAGCAGGACGATCCGGCCGGGATGTTCGGCCTGCGCGCTGCGCACCAGTCCGGCGATCGCCGCCGCCGCCGGGTCGGGTGATTCCCCGGCCGGGCCCATCGCCCGGTGTGTCACCACCACCAGCCGGGTGCGGGCCGGTCCGGTCTCGGCCAGCCAGGATCGCACCAGGCCGAGCGTCTCCCGGACCCCGCGCCGGGCCGCGGCGGGCATCGTCTCGGCGGCATAGGGCACCGTTTCGGCGAACCACACCACCGCGTCGGGTGCCGCCGGCCCCCGCGCCGCTCCGGCAGCCGCACCGGTATCGGCGAACCGCTGCTCGACCCCGGCGACAACGGCCCCGCCGAGCACCGCCACCGACGCCTCGGGCACCTCGGTCGCCGCCGGAACCGGCAACCACTCCAGGCCGTACAGCGGCAGGACGCCCGCCGAACGGACCCGCTCCACCGTGCGCCGTTCGACCGGATGAACCACCACCGAATCGACGCTCAGCACCGGGTCGCCGGCCTCGTCGACGGCCTCCAACCGGATCCCGTAGCCACCGTGCCAATCGATCCGCAGCCGCAGGGGTCCGGAACCGGCTCTGGCCAAGCGCACATCGGCACACCGCACCGGCAGCGGAACCCGGTCGGTGGGGATATCGTCCATGACGAAGTCGAGCGCCGGATGCAGGCAGGCGTCGAACAACGCCGGGTGGATCCCGAAGCCGCCCGCCTGTGGGGCCATCGCGTCGTCGAGCGAGACCTCGGCGAACATCTCCTGCCCACGCCGCCAGGCCGCGCGTACCCCACGGAATACCGGCCCGTACTCCATACCCAGCCCGGAGATCCGGTGGTACAGGTCGGCCACATCGAGCTGCTCGGCGTGCTCCGGCGGCCACACCTCGCCCCACCCGGTGGCGATATCGGGGGTGCTCTCGGCTTCGGCCAGCACACCACCGGCATGCGCGACCCAGGCCTCGGTGTCCTCGGTCCGCTCCGAGCGGGAGTAGACGGTGAAGCGGCGGCGGCCGTCCGGCCCGGCCTCTTCCACCGCGACCTGGATATCGACCGGGTTGTCGGTGAGCACCAGTGGAATGTCGAGCAGCAGTTCCTCGATCACCTCGGCGCCGAGCCGCGCCCCGACCGCCGATGCCATTTCCAGATAGGTGGTCGCCGGCACCACCGGTGTGCCGAACACCAGGTGTTCGGCGACCCATGGCTGGCCCGGATCGGACAGCTTTCCGGTGAACAACCACTCGTCCCTACCGGCCACCGGTACGGCCTCGGTCAGGATCGGATGGCCGAATCCGCCCAGGGCGGCCGGGCGGCCGGCGTGCAGCCAGTAGCGCTGCCGTTGAAAGGCGTAGGTGGGCAGTTCGACCCGCGCCGGTGGGTGGCCGGCGAACAGCGGCGTCCAATCGACCTCGATACCCGCGCTGTACGCCTGGCCGAGGAACGTCAGGAAGTGCGTCACCTCGTCGGCGCCGCGCCGGCCGGCGGACGCCACCAGAGCCTTCGACGCCACGTCCGCGGGCAGGCACTGTCCGGTCATCGCACCGAGTACGGCGTCCGGGCCGATTTCCAGGAACCGTGTCACCCCGCTGTCCACCAGATGGTCGACGCCGGGGGCGAACCGCACCGTATCCCGGATATGACCCACCCAGTACATCGGATCGGCGAAAGCCTCACCGCCGACCACACCGAACACGGTGGACACCACCGGCAGCAGCGGACGGCGGTAGTTCACCCCGGCCGCCACATTCTCGAACTCGGGCAGTACGGGATCCATCGAGCCGGAGTGGAAGGCGTGGCTCACCCGCAGCCGGGAGAC
This sequence comes from Nocardia sp. X0981, assembly GCF_977089955.1. Lineage (NCBI taxonomy): Bacteria > Bacillati > Actinomycetota > Actinomycetes > Mycobacteriales > Nocardiaceae > Nocardia > Nocardia sp. X0981. The sequence continues at coordinate 4,260,868 of NZ_OZ372435.1, forward strand.
CCGCACTCCCTCGGCGGACAGCAGCGCCTCCACCTGGGTGACAGCGTCCTCGGTACCGGAGAACACGACCGCCGAGGGACTGTTGACAGCGGCGACCGACAGCCGCTCCCCGAAGGGGGCGATGATCTCGTCCGCGCGCGGCTGCGAGATCGCCGCGGCCAGCATCGCGCCTCCCGGCGGTAACGCACCGATCAGCCGGCCGCGCGCCGCCACCAGCGCACACGCGTCCGCGGTCGACCACATCCCGGCCACGTACGCGGCGACCAGTTCGCCGATCGAATGCCCGATCAGCATGTCCGGGCCGATTCCGAACGACTCCACCAGCCGGAACAGCGCCACCTCGTAGGCGAACAACGCCGGCTGGGTGTATTCGGTCCGATGGATCGACTCCTGATCGGCCGAACCGAAGACGATGTCCTTCAGCCCGGCACCGTCCGGCCCCGGGCCGAGCAGCTGATCGAACTCGGCGCAGATCTCGTCGAAGGCGGCGGCGAAGACCGGGAAGGCCGAATACAGTCCGGCCCCCATACCCGGTCGCTGGGCGCCCTGCCCGGTGAACAGGAACGCGATCTTCCCGTCGCCGGGTGCGCTGTCGACGACGCCCACACCGGTCGAACCGGTGGCCAGATCCGCCAGCCGCGCCAGGGCCGACTCCCGGTCCCCGGCAACCACCACCCCGCGCCGATTCAGCCGAGAACGAGTGGTCAGCAGCGAGTACGCGATATCCGGTAGTTCCGCTTCCGGATGCGCGAGCAGCCAGTCGCGCAACCGCGCCGCCTGGGCGCGCAGCCCCGGCACCGTCTTCGCCGAAAGCAGTAGCGGCACCGATTCCGTGGCCGGACCGGGGCCGTCGCCCACCGGCACCGCCGGGGCCACCGGTCCGGCGGGTGCTTCCTCGATGATGACGTGGGCGTTGGTACCGCTGATCCCGAACGAGGAGACCCCGGCCCGGCGCACCCGGTCCGCCGAACCCGGCCACGACCGATCCTCGGTGAGCAGCCGCACCGTACCCGCCGACCAATCCACATGCGGCGACGGCGCGTCCACATGCAGTGTCCTCGGCAGCTTCCCGTGCCGGAGCGCCTGCACCACCTTGATCACCCCGGCCACCCCGGCGGCCGCTTGACTGTGCCCGATGTTCGATTTCAGCGATCCGATCCACAGCGGTTCGGTCCGGTCCTGCCCGTAGGCCGCGATCAGGGCCTGCGCTTCGATGGGGTCGCCCAGGGGGGTGCCCGTGCCGTGTGCTTCTACCGCGTCCACGTCCGCGGGTGCCAGGCCCGCGGCGGCCAGGGCTGCCGCGATGACTCGTTCCTGGGAGGGGCCGTTCGGTGCCGTCAAGCCGTTGGAGGCGCCGTCCTGGTTCACCGCGGAGCCCCGGACCACTGCCAGTACGTCGTGGCCCAGTCGGCGTGCGTCCGACAGTCGTTCCAGTACCAGGACGCCCACGCCCTCGGACCAGCCGACTCCGTCCGCGGCCGCCGAGAACGCCTTGCACCGGCCGTCCCGCGAAAGGCCTCGCTGACGAGAGAACTCGGTGAACAGGAACGGCGTCGACATCACCGCGGCACCACTGGCCAGCGCCATCGAGCACTCGCCCTGGCGCAATGCCTGAGCGGCCAGATGAATGGCCACCAGTGAGGACGAACAGGCGGTGTCCACGGTGATCGCCGGGCCCTCCAGACCCAAGGCGTACGCCACCCGCCCGGAGGCGACACTGCTCGCCGAACCGGTGCCGATATAGCCTTCGACACCGGCACCCGAGGCCTTGGCGATCTCCTCGTAGTCCAGGTACGAGACGCCGGTGAACACACCCACATCGCTGCCCCGCAACGACGCCGGGTCGAGTCCCGCGTGCTCGAGTGCCTCCCACGACGCCTCCAGCAGCAACCGCTGCTGCGGATCCATCGCCGCCGCCTCCCGGGGGCCGATACCGAAGAATCCGGCATCGAAATGGCCCGCATCGGTGAGGAACCCGCCGTAACGCAGATAGGAGGTACCCGGGTTGTCGGGGTCCGGATGGAACAACCGGTCCAGATCCCAGCCCCGGTCCGCGGGGAAGCCGGTGATCGCGTCGGTTCCGGCGGCCACCAGATCCCACAGCTGGGCAGGTGATTCGATACCGCCCGGATAGCGGCAGCCCATACCGACGATCGCGATCGGTTCATCGGTCCGGACCCGGCGTACCACCCGGTTCACCGGCCGGGTGCCAGCGGACTCGAGCTCGCCGACCCGCGACAGCACGAATGCGGCCACCGCTGTGGCGGTCGGGTGATCGAAAACCAGGGTCGACGGTAGTTGTACGCCGGTCGCCTTGCCCAGCCGGTTGCGGAACTCGACCCCGGCCAGCGAGTCGAAACCCAGCTCACTGAACGGCGCGGCAGGATCGATCGCGTCGGCGGAGATATGCCCGAGCACGCCGGCCGCCTCCGCGCACACCACCGAGAGAACGATGGCCTCGTGCTCGGCCGGCGCGGCAGCAGCCAGCCGGCGCGCCAGTGAACCAGTGGTGTCCGCCGCCCGCCGGACCGGCACGGTCACCATCGCGTGCAGGAGCCGGGGGAGTGAGCCCTCGCGTGCCCGCGCCGCCAGTGCTTCGGTATCGAAATCGGTGGCGACGACCAACGGCGCGGCGGCCTCGGTCGCCCGATCGAACAGGGCCAGGCCGTCGGCGGTAGCGAGTGGGCGTACCCCCATCCGCGCCATCCGGGACATCGCGGTGTCGTCCAGCGCGCTGGTCATACCGCTGCCCTGGTTCCAGGAACCCCATGCGATCGACACCGCGGGCAGGCCCGCCGCGTGCCGCCGGGTTGCCAGCGCGTCCAGGAAGGCGTTCGCCGCGGCGTAATTGCCCTGCCCGGGTGACCCCGCGACACCCGCCAGGGAGGAGAACAACACGAAGGCGGCCAGCTCCCGGTCACGGGTGGCGTCGTGCAGATTCCACGCGGCATCCGCTTTCGCCGCCAGCACCCGATCCAGCTGTTCGGCGGTCAGGGTTTCGACAGTGCCGTCGTCGAGAACACCGGCCGAATGGATCACCGCGCTCGGGGCGAATTCGCCGGTGAGATCCGCCAGCAGCGCGGCCAGCGCGGCGCGATCACCGATATCGCATGCGGCCACCCGTACCCGCGCACCGGCCGCGGCCAGCTCACCGACCAGCTCGGCTACCCCGGGGGCGCGGTCGCCACGGCGGGAGACCAGGACCAGGCGGCGCACTCCGTGCGCGACCACGATATGCCTGGCCACCTCGGCGCCGAGCCCACCGGTGCCGCCGGTGATCAATACCGAGCCCGGGCCGAAGTCCGGTGCCGCCGCTGCGGCCCGTCCGGCCCGGCGTCGCAGCCGGGGCACGTACCGCACCCCGTCGCGGACCGCCAGCTCCGGTTCTTCCGAAGCCGCCGCGGCGGCGACCGTCTCCTCGTCCGGGTCCGCGCCCGGTGCCGTATCGAGCAGTACGAACCGGCCCGGGTGCTCGAACTGCGCGCTGCGCAGCAAACCGGCGACAGCCGCCGCGGCCGGATCCGGTGACTCACCGGATACCGTGGCGGCGCCCCGGGTCAGCACGACCAGCCGCGCGGCCGATAACCGGGGTTCGGCCTGCCACCGACGCAACAGCTCCAGCGTCGCGGTGACCCCGGTGTGCGCGCGAGCGACAGTGTCGTCGGCGCCGGTATCGCCACCGACCGGCGCCCATACCACGACTTCGGGCATCGTCTCCGCGGTCAGCAGCTCGGCCAGGTCGGCGAACCGGCCGCCGGCCGCGGAGACCGCGCTGGTTCCCAGCACCGCCACCGGTACCGCCGAATGGCCGAACCCGGCCGATACCGGTACCCATTCGACCTCCGCCAGCGCCGGACGGTTTCCGGCCGCGCCACGTAACGCTTCGGCGTCCACGGGACGGGAGATCAGCGAGTCGATACCGAGCACCGGAGCACCGGTGTCGTCGACCGCGACGAGCCGGATCCGGCCGGATCCGGTCGGTATGACGCGCACCCGGACGGCCGCAGCCCCGGGGGAATACAGCCGAACCCCGCCGAACGAGAACGGCAGTGGTAGCCGGCCCGCCGGCAGATCCCGCGCGAGTTCGGTGATGGCCGCGTGGAACGCGGCATCGAACAGGGCGGGATGGATGGCGTACGCCGCCGCCGTACCGGCGTCGTCGGTCAGCGCCACCTCGGCGAGCAGATCCCCGGCATCCCGCCGCACCGACCGTAATCCCTGGAACGCCGGACCGTAGCCGAAACCCAGCTCGGCGAGCTGGTCGTAGAGCGCGTCACAGGCGAGGAGTTCCGCCTCGGCGGGCGGCCGGTCCCGCTGCGTTTCCGCGGTGACCCAGGCCGGGACGGCCTCGGAAACGGGGGCCAGTACACCACTGGCGTGTGTGCTCCACTCGCCACCGGTGATACCGCCGTCCTCGGTCACCCGGGAGTGAACGGAGAACCGGCGCCGGCCCGCTTCGTCGGCGGGCGCCACGCCCACCTGGATCTCCACCGGGGTATCACCCGTGAGCACCAGCGGACTCTCCAGCAGCAGTTCCTCGACGGAACCGGTGTCCAGCCGCGCCCCCGCGGTGAGTACCAGCTCCACGAACGCGGTCCCCGGCACCACGAGGGAACCGAATACGCTGTGATCGGCCAGCCAGGGCTGATCGGTCACCGAGAGCCGGCCGGTGAACAGCCATTCGTCCTTGCCCGCCAGCGGGACCACACCGGTCAGGATCGGGTGATCGGAAGTTCCCGGTGCCGCTCCCCGGCTCAGCGGTTCCAGCCAGTACCGTTGCCGCTGGAACGCATAGGTGGGCAGCGCTACGCGGCGGATCTCCCGGTCGGCGAACAAGGGCCGCCAGTCCACCTCCAGGCCGGCGGCGCCGGTCCGGGCCAGCATGGTGACGAACTGGCTCACCTCGTCGGCCGACCGCCGGGACGCGGCCACCACCACCGACTCGGCCTCCGCCTCCGGATGTTCGGCCAGGCATTCGCGCGACATCGCCGTGAGCACCGCGTCCGGGCCCACCTCGACGAACCGTCGTACCCCGGCGGCCACCAGCGCGTCCACTCCGGGTGCGAACCGGACGCAACCGCGGATCTGTTCCACCCAGTAGCCGGGATCGGTCACCGCTGTCGCGGCGCCACCGGCGGACACGGTCGATACCAGTGCCAGAGTCGGCTGACGATAGGTCAACCGCTCGGCGACAGTGCGGAACTCGGCCAGCACGGGGTCCATCCGAGGCGAATGGAACGCGTGACTGACCCGCAGCCGCGAGGTCTGCACACCTTCGGCGGAGAGCCGGCGTTCCACCTCCGCCACGGCGTCGGCGTCACCGGAGAACACCACCGAGGTGGGGCCGTTGACAGCGGCCGGCGCGAGCCGATCCCCGAAAGCCGCCACGATCTCGAGCGCACGATCCTCGGTGACGGCGGCGGCCAGCATCGCCCCACCCTCGGGCAGCGCACCCATCAACCGGCCGCGGGCCGCCACCAGCGCACAGGCGTCCGCCAGCGACCAGACACCCGCCACGTATGCCGCGACCAGTTCGCCGATCGAATGTCCCGCCACCGTGTCCGGTGCGAGACCGAACGACTCGATCAGGCGGAACAAGGCCACCTCGAACGCGAACAGGGCCGGCTGCGTCCACTCCGTCCGTTCCAGCACACCCTGCGGATCCGCGAACATCACCTCGCGCAGCGACCCGCCCAGCAGCGCATCGAATTGTTCGCACACTTCGTCCAGTGCCTGTGCGAAAACCGGGAACGCCGTGGACAAACCGGCACCCATTCCCACCCGCTGCGCACCCTGGCCGGTGAACAGGAACGCCGTCTTCCCCGAACCCACCGAGCCGGTCACCACCGCCGGCGACACCGTGCCCGAGGCCAGGTCCGCCAGTCCCGCCAGCAATTCGGCCCGGTCCCGGCCCACCACGGTGGCCCGCCGCGTGAACCGGGCCCGATGTTCCAGCAGAGCCGAGGCCACACTCCAGAGGTCGGCCTCCGGATGGGCGGACAACCACTGCCGCAGCCGTTCGGCCTGAGCCCGCAGGGCAGGTCCGGATTTGGCCGACACGACCAGCGGGGTCACTTCGGTGGACACGGCGGCCGGCGCATCGGCGGTCTCCCCGGCCCCGTCCGCGGCCGGTTCGGCGGTATCGGGCGCCTCCTCCACGATCACATGCGCGTTGGTGCCACTGATCCCGAACGAGGACACTCCCGCGCGCCGTACCCGCGTTCCGGCCGGCCACTGCTCCGGCCGTGTCAGTACGCGCACCGTGCCCGCCGACCAATCCACATGGGGCGACAATTCGTCGACGTGCAGCGTTTCGGGCAGCTCCTCGTGCCGCAACGCCTGCACCATCTTGATCACCCCGCCCACCCCGGCGGCCGCCTGACTGTGCCCGATATTGGACTTGAGCGATCCGATTCGCAGGGGCTGCGAGCGGTTCTGCCCATAGGTCGCGATGAGCGCTTGCGCCTCGATCGGGTCGCCCAGCGCCGTACCGGTTCCGTGCGCTTCCACCGCATCCACATCGGCGGGTGCCAGCCCGGCCGCCGCCAGCGCCGCGGCGATCACCCGCTCCTGGGAGGGACCGTTGGGCGCGGTCAACCCGTTCGACGCACCGTCCTGGTTCACCGCCGAACCGCGCACCACCGCCAGGACGTTGTGCCCCAGCCGCCGGGCATCCGACAACCGTTCCAGGACCAGCAGCCCGACCCCCTCGGACCAGCCGGCCCCGTCCGCGGCCGCGGAGAACGCTTTGCAGCGGCCGTCCGGCGCCAGTCCCCGCTGCCGGGCGAACTCGATGAACAGCTGGGGTGTGGACATGACCGTCACACCGCCGGCCAGTACCATCGACGTCTCGCCCCGGCGCAGTGCCTGGCATGCCAGGTGGATCGCTACCAGTGAAGACGAACACGCGGTATCGACCGTGATGGCCGGTCCTTCCAGGCCGAGGGTGTAGGCGACCCGCCCGGACACCACACTGCCGGAAGTGCCGACACCGCCGTACCCTTCGGCGGCCGGGCCGGCGGCTCGCGCGGTGTGGTCGTAGTCCTGGTACATCACACCGGTGTAGACACCTGTATCGGAGCCCCGCAGGGCGCCCGGATCGATCCCGGCGTCCTCCAACGCCTCCCATGCCACTTCCAGCAGTAACCGCTGCTGCGGATCCATCGCGGCCGCCTCGCGCGGGCCGATCTCGAAGAAACCGGCATCGAAATCACCGACGCCGCGCAGGAAGCTGCCGGATCGGGTGTAGGTCTTGCCGAAGCGATCCGGATCGGGATCGTAGAGCCCGTCCACATCCCAGCCGCGGTCACGGGGAAACTCGGTGACGGTATCGCCCCCGGAGCGGACCAGGTCCCATAGTTGCTCGGGCGATTCCACACCACCCGGATAGCGGCACGCCATGCCGACGATCGCGATCGGTTCGTCGAGCTTGTCCCGCAGCCGGGTCAGATCATCCCGGGTGGTGAGCAGTTCGACCGTGACCTTCTTGAGGTACTCCAGTGTGCGGTCGGAGGAAGCGCTGTTGTCGGTGTCCACGTGTCACATCCCGGTTTCAGGGTCGGCGAAGAAACCCGGAGGCGTAGCCGTACCGGGTTCGGTGAATCGGTCGGTTGCGAGCCGGATCGGCAACCGGCCGATCGGTCGGTTTTCGATCGGCCGGGGGCCGCCGGATAGATGGCGTGATCTCGCGCCGGTCGGCGAGTTGTCCGGCTGCTGGGAATCAGGCCCTGGCTATGGTTTCGGCGGCAACAGCCGGCCGGATGAGAAGCGGCGAAGTCGCTCGTTTCGACGAGTTACCCACCCTGATAGTGAATCGTCGCAACCTCGTGGCATACGTGCGGGTGTCTCCGGACTCGAGACCCGGGGGTCGATCAACGCTCATTCGTAATCCCTTGCCTGCCGCAAGCCGGCGGTGGCCCATCTCCTCCGCCTGCTTGCCAGCAGCTTGCCAGTTCGATCATGTTCATGCAACCGACCGGTCTTTTTTGATTGCTGTCACAATCTCAACGGCGACAACCGGAAGCGGGCAGGGGAAAGCCCGAACGGGCAGCGATGAGCCATCCGGCAGCAAACGTCCATGTCCCGGAGTGGTGAAATCGAAACTGAAGGCGTGTGCTGCCACACTGCCGTGCCGGCCCGCACCCGCCTCAACGGCCCGGCTCACCATCCGAGGCTCGGTCCACAACGGTCGCCGGACAGTTGCGTGAACGTCGAAATCGTTCGATACCAACATCTTTGCGGACCGGTGGTGACAGACTGACCGGCGATGTCGTAGACGACCGATCCAGCCAGTCAGGAGTGCCCTCGTGCCACGTGAAATAGATTCGGCTGTTTTCCCACATCTGGAGGCGGACCTGGACCGCGTCCGTGACGTTCTGGGACCTGTCCGACTGGAAGGCAGACCGGAACTGACCGCGCTCACAGACGAAGGGCCGGGCACCTCTCGCCGCCTGGTCCGCCCGACTCTGACCCTCCTGTCGTACTACCTGCTCACCGATCCCGATACGCCGGCCGCCGGCCGGGCGGTGCGCGCCGCTGCCGCCGTGGAGCTGATGCATCTGGGGTCGCTCTATCACGACGACGTCATCGATCACGCGGACCAGCGGCGAGGTCGTCCCAGCGCCAACGCGGTGTGGGGATCGCATATGGCCGTATTGGGTGGGGACGCGGTGACGTTCTCGGGCCTGCGCATACTGGCCGAACTCGGCCCGCGCGAGGTCCTCGCGGCGACGATCGCGGGCGAGCAGATGTGCGCGGGCATGGTGATCGAGGCCGCCGACCTCTACGTGTCCACTCGCAGCGAGCAGTCCTACCTGGACACGATCGACGGTAAAACGGCGGCGGTGCTGTCGCTGGCATGCCGGGTGGGCGCGATGCAGGCCGGCCGCTCCGAGGACGAAGAAGAGGCGTTGGCCGTGTTCGGCCGGTACTTCGGACTGGCCTACCAGCTCTACGACGACATCCTCGATCTGACCTCGACCGCCGAGGAAATGGGCAAGCCCGTCAACGCGGATCTGCCCGAAGGTATCTACACGCTCCCGGTGATCCGCGCGGCCACCCGCAACAGCGACCTCCTCCGCCTGCTGCGCAGCGGGATGACGGGCGAACAAGCCACCCGCGCCCGCGAACTGGTCATCGCCTCCGGGGCCGTGGACGAAGCACGCGCTGTCGCCGACGAATTCGTCGACAAGGCCGCCGGCCGACTCGCCGATCTGTCCGTTTCCTCGGCTGCCCGCCGAGCGGCGACCGCCTATATCCGCTCGATCCTCGACCGGCGTAATTCGGGCCGCGCGGTCTCCCGGCCCCCGGCACGGGCCCCCGAGGCTCCTGCCGACGGTCTCCCACCGCAGGTCGCGAACTGGTTGACCAGCTGGTTGGTGGACACCGGTCTCGCCGCCTCCGCGGCCGAGGCCGGCTACCACCGGTGGACAGGAGCGATCCGGAGCCGGGCGCGGATCCTGGCCCCCGCGGCGGACGCGACCCGCGAGCAGGCCGCCTACGGCATGGCCGTGCTGGCCCTGATGTGGGACGACCTCTTCGAGGATCCGCAACTGACCGATCCGGACGCTGTCACCGCGCTGAGGCGTGGCATGGTGGCGACCCTGCGACAGGACCCGGAGTCGCCGTGGCGGCCCGGCGCGATTCCGACGGCGTGGGCGAGCTTGTGGCCGCGCCTGCGTGAGGGCCGCTCCACCCGCTGGCAGAAGCGGTTCCTCGACGGCGTCGAGGAATGGTTCGAGGCCGCCGAACGCGAAGCGCACCACCGCATCAACGGCTATATCCCCTCCACCGCCGACTATCTGCCACTGCGGATGTCGACGAGTGGGCTGGAAACCGCCATCGCGGTCATGGAGGTGTACCACGATCGGGAACTGCCCACGACGCTGCGCGATCACCCCGTCATCCGCCGTCTCGAGGAACTCGGCTTCTGGGTGACCTTCGTGGAGAACGACCTGGTGGGATTGGCGCAGGACGAGGCCGATCGAGTCCCCTACAACCTGGTCAGGGCGGTACGGCACGAGACGGGTTGTACCCGCGACGAAGCCGTCGGGCAGGTGCGGCGCCAGGTCGCCGAGCATCGCGCCCAGTTCGAGGCAGCGCTCCGCTATGTTCCCACGCTCTTCCGTGTGCTCCCCGGCCTGGCGGGGCGTGGGAAGGACTACGCGGCGATGTACGGAAGTATGGGGAGAATGGGCCTTTGGGGGCGTGAGAGCGATAGATACACGTCGAGCTCGCATTCCGCGGCCTCTGCGATGCCGGATCTGGAACGTTTGCGCCGGGAGGTCTACTACCGGGCCGCCGAACCGGCTCGCGCCGTCTCGTAGCACCCGCGGCCGGTGAGGCAAGGCGTCTGTCCCGGGTCGTCCACCGGTGCGGCCGGCCCGGGTAAGTGCTCAGCGTTTCGCCGGCTGCCCGGACCGCGCCTGCCCGGAAGCGCGGAATCCGGGGCGGTGAATCCACCGCGGGGGGCCGAGAGCCGAGCGGGTGCGTAGATGAAAAGCAACCAGTCCGGCAAGGGCGCTCGCGGTGAACCAGACCAGTTGTACGGCCACACCCGCGAACGGTGTGGTGTCGGAGAAACCGGCCGCGGTCGACGCCTGCATCGCGCCATAGGAAGGCAGCCAGCGGACGAATTCGCTGTCCGCGCCGCTGCTGGCGATGGGGTTCTGCACAGCCATGTCGAAACAGCTGATCATCGCGATGGCGAACATACCCTCCACTTCGCGGCGCAGTAACGCGCCGAGGGCGACCCCCAGCGCTCCGTAGGTCATCGCCGCGCAGAACAGCGCCGCGGCGAGTGCGACGGGCCGTTGCGGCGACCAGTAGCAGCAGATGACCGCGGTGGCATAGAGAGAAACCCCCATCGAGGCCACCACCAGGCAGGCGATTTTCGCCAGAGCCAGCGCGGTCCGGGGAAATCCGGCCATCGATAGCCGCCGGTCGAAAGTTCCGCTGCTGAAAGTCGCCGCGAACATCATGAATCCGATGATCAGCGAGACCGCGGTGAGGGCGCCGCTGATCTGTGCGAGCTCGTTACCATCGGCGCGCAGTACGAGACCCGTGTCCCGAAGCCGGAACGGCACTTCGATATCGGTGACAGCCACGCGCACCAGAGTGATCAACAGGGGAACGAAGGCGGCCACCAGCACCATGGCGAACCGGTTACGCGCGTGCTCGACCAAACCGTAGCGTGTAGCGATCAGGAACAGCCGCATACCGTCGCTCATCCGGTTGTTTCCTCTCCGCTTCGGAGGATGCCCTCCCGCAACCGCCACACCTGGTCCAGCTTGTCGGTGTCGTGCGCCAGATGCGAGACGACCAGCACCGACCGCCCGGTGTCACGGAATTCCGCGACCAGATCCCAGAAACGTAGATACGTCTCCCAATCGAAACCCTGATACGGCTCGTCGAGCAGCAGGACCTGCGGATCGTGCATCACCGCGAGCGTGAGGTTGAGCTTCTGCCGGGTGCCGCCGCTCAGCGTTGCGACTCGTTCATCGGCATACTCGCAGAAGCGCAGGATCTCCATGGTTTTCTCGGCCCGACGCAGGTCCGGGACCGCGTAGGCGGCGGCGAAGAAGTCCAGGTGCTGACGGACTGTGAACGCATCGTTGAGGACCACCTGCTGAGGGCAGTAACCGAACCGCCCACGATGCCGGACCGCCCCGCGGTCCGGTCGCAGCTCCCCGGAGAGGATCTTCAACAGCGTCGACTTCCCGACCCCGTTCTCGCCGACGATTCCTACCAGCGCCCCCGCGGGCAACACGATGTCGATACCGCGGAGTACCGAACGCCGGCCGTACGAATGGTGGACGCCCTCCACTTCCATCAACGCCCCTTGTCTTCCGCCGACGTAGTGATCGGTTCGCCGCACGCATGCTATCAACGAACCGGGAACGAGAAGGCGAATTCCGTTTTCGCCCAAGGCGTATGCGGTCGAATCCGGTCGGGGCATCGCGCGGCCGGGCCTGCTGTCCGTCCGGTGGGTCGGCCGGACTGCTGAACCAGCCGACCGGGACCGTGCCCGAAACCGCCCGGGAGAAGGAGATTTCGGTGCGGTCGAGGTGCTCGGGTGGAGGAGACCGGCTATGGCCACAGGGTGGGATCGGGCGCGGCCGGACGGCGGCTCGGATTCACCGGCGGGCGCGGGCGAAGCGACCCGGTGTGGTGCCGGTCCAGCGGGTGAAAGCGTGGGTGAAGGCGGAAGCGTCGGCGTAGCCGAGGCGGCGGGCGACCTCGTCTACGGTGGTGCCGAGGGTGAGGAGTTCCTCGGCGAGCAGGTGACGGGTCTCGGCGACCAGGCCACGGTAGGAGGTGCCCTCGGCTTCGAGGCGCCGGCGTAGGGTGCGCACGCTCATCCGGAGATCGGCGGCGATATCTTCCTGCGCGGCAGTGACGCCGCGGGTCAGGAGACCGGCGCGGACGCGAGCCGCGGTGCCGTCACGGCGTCGCCGGCGCTGGATGGTGTCGGCGGCCTGCTGCCGGGCGAGCGCGGCGACATGGGGATTGGCCTGGGGTAGCGGCAGCTCCAAGATCTCACGCGCGAGAGTGAGCCGATTGGCCGGTGCGTCGAAGCGAGGGGTGACGCCGAGCAGCTCGGTGAACCGCGTGGCGTAGGCCGGCTCGGGGCAGGCCAGTTCCACGGTCGTCGGCGGCACCGCCGCGCCGAGCAGTTCGCGATCCAGGTTGATGAGCTCGGCGAGGTCGCGTTCGAGCAGGAATTGCCGCAGCTCGGCGGGTGCCGCCGAGTAGTCCAGCGTCACCGTGGCGCCGGTGGCGGTTTCCTGAACGCGCCAGCGGGCGAACGAGAACGCGATATCCATGTGCTCGATGCCGATGCGCAGCGCTTCACGTACGGTGCGGCTCGTCATCACCGCGAACGCCCAGATGCCGTGGGTGGCCAGGTGGTATCGCTCACCCGTGGACAGACCGAGGCCGGGAATGTGACCCAGGCGCGTGACGAGGTTCTGGACCACCCGTAGTTCTTGTGCGGCGAGGACCTCGCCGTTCGCGTCGTCCAGGACGGACAGGGTGATACCGGATCCGTCGAGGCATTGGGTCAGGGTGAGGCCGTGGGTGAGGCCGATCTGTACCAGGATCGCGGCGCTCTTGCTGGCACGCGGCATGTTCATGGGCCCATCGTGGGGCAGACTGGCCGAAAAGTACAAGTCTTGGCCGATTAGGTCATGGTTAGGGCGGGGTTTGCTTCCTAGCCTCGTGATACACGACACAAACGAGGAGTGGGATATGGGTAAGCGTCTCCAGGGCATGCGGGTGGCGGTCACCGGCGGTGCGCGGGGTATCGGACGAGCCACTGCGACGGCTCTCGCCGCGTCGGGAGCGCGGGTGGTGATCGGCGATATCGACGACGAGACGCTCGCGGCGACGGCCGCGGAACTCACCGCCACCACGGGTACCGAGGTGATCGGCGTCCGGCTCGACGTGCGTGATCCCGCGTCGTTCGAGAATTTCCTGGACCGGGCCGAATCGGAACTCGGCGGCCTGGACGCGTTGGTCAACAATGCCGGCATCATGCCGACCGGCTCGTTCCTCGAAGAGTCGATGGACACGGCCGACCGGCAGCTGGATATCAATCTGCGCGGGGTGATCATCGGATCGAAACTCGCCGCTCGGCGTTTCGCCGACCGGCGCCGCGGCCATATCGTGAACGTGGCCTCCATTCTGGGCCTGGTCGCCACACCCGATATCGCGACCTACGCGGCAACCAAATTCGGTGTCGTCGGCCTCAGTTCGGCGCTGCACCAGGAGTTGGCGCAATTCGACGTGCGAGTGAGCACCATATGCCCGGCCTTCGTCAATACGCAGCTGATCGCCGGCCTCTCGCCGAACCGGATCACCCGGGTGATCGGCTTCGTCGAACCCGAGGACGTCGCCGACGCGGTGGTCGGCGCACTGGCTCGCCGGCGGGGCGGATTGCGAGTCGTTCCGCGTATCGGCGGATTCGCCATCGCGCTGCTCACCTCGATGCCGGAGGGGCTGCGCATCCGGTTCGGCCGGTTGCTGGGCAGCCACGACACCGTGTCCAAGGCGGATATGTCGCAGCGGGCGCTCTACCTCGAACGTGCGGACCGAGGCTGAGGCAACACCGCTGTCCTGCTGAAAAGTACTGTCGCAAGGAGTATTTCATTCATGGCACCGAACCTCGAGAGTCTGGTGACCGGGCTCGGCGACGCGGCCGAGACGCTGCGCGCCGTCGGCCGGCTGCACCAGCGTGGCGTGATCGATCTGATGCGCCCCGATCGCGTGGCGCGGATGGCCCGGGAGAACCGGATCTACGGTCCGCAGGCGGCGTTGATCATGGCGGGGGCGCGCTACTATCCGCATCAGGCGGCAATCGCCGACGAGTGTGGTGTGCTCACCTACGGCGAACTCGACGCGCAGTCCAATGCCCTCGCCAATGCGTTACTGGCACGGGGGCTGACGGCAGGCTCGGTGATCGGGGTCCTGGCACGCGACCATCGCGGCCTGGTACTCGCGATCAGCGCGGCCGGCCGGGCCGGTCTGCGGCTGGCCATGATGAACACCGGATTCGCCGAACCGCAGTTCGCTGAGGTGGCTGCCCGCGAGAACGTGCGCGCCATGCTGCACGACAGTGAGTTCGCCGATCTCCTCGACGCGCTGCCGCCGACGCTGCCGCGCATTCTCACCTGGGTCGACGAGGGCCACACGGTACCTGCGGGCGCGCTCACCGTGGACCAGCTGGTCGCCGGTGGCGACCGTCGGCAGCCACCGGCACCGGCACGCCCGGGCGGGTTCATCATTCTCACCAGCGGTACCACTGGCCTGCCCAAGGGGGCGCCGCGCACCCGGGTGTCACCGCTGGCGAGCGCGATGATCTCGGACCGTCTTCCGTTCCCGCGCCGGGGTTGTGTGGTGATCGTGTCGCCGATCTTCCATTCGACCGGGTTCGGTACGTGGAGCGTGGCCACCGCCCTGGGCAACAAGACCGTCGTGATGCGCCGGTTCGATGCCGAGGCGACGCTGCGTGCGGTGAGCGAACACCGCGCCGAGATGCTGGTGGCGGTGCCGACGATGCTGCATCGGCTGGTGGCACTCGGCCCGGAGGTCATCGGTCGCTACGACCTGTCGGCGCTGAAAACCATTGCCGTGGCGGGCTCGGCCTTGTCCCCGGAGCTGGCCACCCGTGTGCAGGACACCTTCGGTGACGTGCTCTACAACCTCTACGGTTCGACCGAGGTCGCGGTGGCGACGGTGGCGCAGCCGCACGAACTGCGCCTCGCCCCGGGTACCGTCGGCCGCCCCCCGGTGACGTGCAAGATCGCCTTGTTCGACGACGAAGGCCGCCGAGTGACCGCCCGGAACGTCTCCGGTCGGGTGTTCGTGCGCAGTGGTGCGCCGTTCGAGGGTTACACCGACGGCCGCCACAAGCAGTTCATCGAGGGCTATATGTCCACGGGTGATATGGGCCGGATCGACGAGCACGGGCTGCTGCACATCGACGGTCGCGACGACGACATGATCGTGTCCGGTGGTGAGAACGTCTACCCGCTGGAGGTCGAGAACCTGCTCGCGGCCCGGCCCGATATCGACGAGGTATCGGTCGTCGGTGTGCCCGATGCCGAGTTCGGAAAGCGTTTGCGCGCGTGCATCGTCCCGGCTCCCGGGGCCACCGTGAGCGCCCCGGATATCAAGGCGTACGTGAAAGCGAACCTGGCCCGCTACAAGGTTCCGCGTGATGTGATCATCATGGACGAACTGCCGCGTAATGCCACCGGCAAGATCGTGCGCCGGGTGCTGCAGGAAATGGACTGACCCGGGCGTCGCCCCCCCGCCGCGTCACCGCGACCGGATCGCCCGGTCGTGGTGACGCGGCCGTATTGTCCGAACCTGTCGGTCAGCTGTCGTAACCGAACAGCTTGGCCGCCAGATCGGTCATCACTTCGCTGGCGCCGCCGCCGATGCCGAGGATGCGGGCATCGCGGTAATGACGTTCCACCTCCGACTCACGCATATAGCCCATACCGCCGTGCAGCTGGACCGCTTCGTCGACGACGTGTTTGACGGCCGCGACGGCGGAGTTCTTCGCCAGGCAGGCCTCTCCGACGACGAATTCACCGGCTGTGGCGCGCAAGGCGACCTGGCGAGTGTAGGTGCGGGCCAGTTCGATGTGCCGGCGCATTTCGACCAGCTTGTGCCGCACCACCTGCCGGGCGATGAGCGGTTTGCCGAAGCTCTCCCGCAGCCGGACGTGTTCGAGAGTCAGATCCAGGCAGCGCTGTGCGATCGCATACGCGTGCACCGCGATATTCACCCGTTCGGTGACGAAAGCCGCGCCCAGGAGCGCGAACCCACTGTTCTCGGCCCCGACCAGATTGGTGGCGGGTACCCGGCAGTCGGTGAAGGTCAGCTCGGCGGTGTCCGAGCACAGCCAGCCCATCTTCTCCAGCTTCCGCGATACGCTGAACCCCGGGGTGTCGGTGTCGATCACGAGCAGGCTGATACCACCGGCGCCCGGTCCGCCGGTGCGCACCGCGGTGGTCACGAAATCCGCGCGGGTGCCGGAGGTGATGAACAGCTTCGCGCCGTTGACGACGTAGTGGTCGCCGTCGCGCACCGCGGTGGTGCGCAGGGATCCGACGTCGGAACCCGCCTCCGGTTCCGTCACCCCGAGCGAGCCGATCAGATCTCCGGAGAGGGTCGGGCGGACGTACCGGTCGATCAGTGCCGAGTCGCCGCTGGCGACGATATGCGGGAGCGCGATCCCGTGGGTGAACAGGGCGGAATGGGCGCCCGACGATCCGCCTGCCTCGATGAAGGCCTCGGTGGCGATGGTCATATCGACGAGGTCTCCGCCGTCCCCGCCGTACGCCTCGGGCGTGCCGATACCGTACAGCCCGGATTTCGCCGCGGTCCGGTGCAGTTCGCGGGGCAGGGCGCCCTCGCGTTCCCAGCGGTCGAGGTTCGGGGTGATCTCGTGGCGGACGAATTCGCTCACCGCCTCGCGTAGCGCGATACGTTCGGGGGTGCGGTAGGGATCGGTGTAGGCGGTTGTCATTTCACTCCTGAGATATGCGTGGTCGATGGTGCGCGGAGCGCTTCCGGGCGCCGGGTAGCGCCTGTCGCTACCGCGGGATACGCGGTGCGGCGAAGAGTGGGGCGGTGTATTCGGATGTCGTCACGGGTGGGCCCGAGACGGGGAGCGATCAGTCGATGGTTCCGGTCAGGATCGGCGCGACGGCGGCACGGGCGACACGTTCGGCCGCCGCGGGGTCGGCCAGATCGATGGCATGGCCGGGGGTGGCCAGGTAGCCGATTATCAGGTGTACCAGGGCGTCGGCCTGGGCGTCGGGGTCGCGGATCGGGATCTTGCCGTCGGCCTGCGCCTTGGCGATATTGGCGCGGATCGCGTCGAAGGCCAGGGCGATCGGGGACGGGTCGCCCTGGCCGAGGGCCTGGATGAGTTCGGCCCGGCGGAGCGGGTCGGCATCGCGGAACAAGATGTGCTCGCCCAGCCTCAGCCCGGTGAGGAAGCCGAGCACCACCTGTTCGGTGGGGTCGGTGACCTCGGTGAACAGGTCGGCGAGGCCGGTCAGTATGCGGCCGATATCGCGCGCCAGTGCCCGTGCGAACAGCTGGTCCTTGCCGGTGTAGCGGCGGAACAGCGTCGTGCGGCCGACTCCGGCCTCGGCCGCGATGTCGTCCATGGTCGCCTCGCGGGTTCCGCGGCGTGCCAGGACCCGCAATGCGGCGTCGAGTACCCGCGCGTCGGTCGCGTCGTCGCTGGGTGCCGACTGCGGAAGGAGGGTCATCGCGCGGCTGAGCAGGCTGGACAGCGGCGCACCGGGTCTGGTCACGGGCCCATCTTGACATGCGGTACCACTATCCGTCTAATAGTTCCATGGAACTATCTCGTAAGGAATAGTTCCATCAAGCGAAAGGGCAAGGTAGTGGCTGACGTGGGGCGACTTCCCGGGGTGTTGCGGCAGGCGCGCGCTGGAGTGCGTGCGGTACGGACACTCGCCGACGCCGTGAAAAGTGATCCGGCGATTCTGCGCGACGTGGTCGGGGGAGTGCTGGGCAAACCCGCCGCCCCTCCCACCGGCCCGGCCGTACCCGAGGAATACACCCCACCGGAGGGGATCGCGGAATTCGACAAACGAGCCCATGCGAGCAAGCACATCGACCGTCCGGTGACCGAGGTCGCGGCCTATCTGACCGATCCGGGCCGCTTCGCCGAATGGCTGACCATGCACGCGGCGTTCCGTGGCGACACACCCAGCGGTGCGTACCCTGGATCGGAGTTCGCCCAGCAGGTGAAGTTCATGGGTATCCCGGCCGAGGTCGCCTGGACCGTGGTCGCGGTGGACGAGACCGCGCTGGTGCTGCGCGGCACCGGGCCGATGGGGCTGACCCTCGGATTCTGGTTGACCGTCCGTGCCGATGCGAACGGGGCGACCGCCTACTTCGACGCCGGACTGTCGGGCCAACCCGTCGAAGGCCCGCTGGGTGCGTCACTGGTACGAAGCCTGTCGGAGGCATTGCGCGAATCACTGGACCGGGTGCCGGACGGTATCGCCGCCGCGGGCCCCCTCACGGGCGCGAAAACGGTACGTAAGCCGGTGCTCCATCAGGCCTCCGGTCGTACGCTCGCGCCCAATACGCCGGTGCTGGTCGGTGCCGGGCAATTCGTGCAGCACGAACCGAACACCGCCGAGGACCCGGCGAAGCTGGCGGTGCGGGCACTGCGACGGGCCGCGGAGGACGCCGGCACGGGGCAGTCGCTGCTGTCGGCCGCCGACGCGGTGTTCGCGGTGGCCAGCGCCTCCTGGCAGTATCGCGATCTCGGCGCCCTGGTGGCACAGTCCGTCGGCGCGCCCGCGGCCGATACCGTGCAGTCCTCGACCTACGGCGGCGACGGTGGGCAGTTGCTGGTCAACGAAGCCGCGCAGGCCATCGCCGACGGCACCTACGAGATCGTGCTGGTAACCGGTGCGGAGGCGGGCGCCACCATGGCCGCCGCGCAGCGCGCGGGTACCGAGGTGGTGTGGCCGCAGCAGGGGCCCGAGGTGGAGCCGACCCGTATCGCCGGAATCGACAAAGAAGCCAACAACGCCGCCGAAACCGCGGTCGGACTGGGTGCGCCCATCTACATGTACGCGCTCATGGAATCGGCCAACCGGCACCGGCTCGGCCGCGATCCGAAGGAACATCTCCAGGCGATCGGTGAGCTGTGGTCACGGTTGTCCGCGGTGGGCGCGGACAATCCGAACGCCTGGTTGCCGCAACGGTTCGATGCGCCGGAGCTGACCACACCGACCCCGGAGAACCGCACGGTATCGGCCCCGTACACCAAACTGCTGTGCGCCAACCTGCAGGTGGATATGGCCGCCGGACTGGTGTTGTGCAGCGCCGCCGCTGCCGAGGAAGCCGGGATCCCGCAGGACAAGTGGGTTTTCGTACACGCCGGAGCCAGTGCGCACGATGAATGGTTCGTCTCCGAGCGCGCGGATCTGGCCGCCTCCCCGGCGATCCGGGCCGTCGGCGCGGCAGCGCTCGAACACGCCGGCCTGACCATCGATCGGATCGGCCCCGTGGATCTGTACTCCTGCTTCCCGGTGGCGGTGCAGATCGCGGCCCGTGAACTCGGTCTCGCGACAGACGATCCCGGCCGCTCGCTCTCGGTGACCGGCGGACTGACCTTCGGCGGCGGGCCGGGCAACAATTACGGCACCCACGCGATCGCCACCATGGTTCGGCAACTGCGCGACGATCCCGAGGCCTTCGGCCTGAGCACATCGCTCGGCTGGTACGTCACCAAGCACGCACTCGGCATCTATTCCGCCACACCACCGCAACGGCCCTACACCCATCTGCAACCGGTCGTCGACAATCCGCCCGCCCGCCCGGTCCGGACCGAGTACGCGGGCCCGGCGGTGGTCGAGGCCTATACGTTGCCCTACGGCCGGGACGGCGAACCGGAGGCGGCCATCGTCAGCCTGATCACTCCCGACGGCGCGCGAGCCCTGGTGCGCAGTACGAGTTCCGATCTCGTCGCCGCGCTGCGGGACGGCGACGCGCTGGGATGGTCCGTAACAGTCCGCGCGGGCGATATCACGTTCGACGGCAATCAGCGCCACGAATTGCCCGCGCCCCCACCGCCGCCCGTGCTGGTGGAGCGCCGCGGCCCCATCATGATCATCACGATGAACCGCCCCGAGGTCCGCAACGCGGTCGATCACGCCATGGCCCTCGGACTCGAAAGGGCCTGCGATGCGTTCGAAGCCGATCCGAACGCCCGCGTCGCCATCCTCACCGGCGCGGACGGCTACTTCAGCTCCGGAATGGATCTGAAGGCGATGGCCCGGGGAGAAGCCCCGCTCACCGAGAAGCGCGGTGCACTGGGTCTCGCCGGTCAACCGCCCCGCAAACCGTTGATCGCCGCTGTCGAGGGCCCGGCGCTCGCAGGCGGCTGTGAACTGGCCTTGGCCGCGGACCTGATCGTCGCGGCACGTGATTCGCAATTCGGTATCCCGGAGCCCAAACGCGGCCTGATCGCCGCCGCCGGTGGCGTTATGCGTTTGCGGGAGCGCCTGCCTCGTAATATCGCCATGCAGCTGGCGCTCACCGGCGACCCCATGCAGGCGAGCCGACTGGCCGAACTCGGCTTGATCAATGTTCTCGCCGAACCGGGGCAGGCTCTCGCGGCGGCTCTCGAACTGGCCGAACGTATCGCCGTCAACGCGCCACTCAGCTTGGCGGGCAGTAAACGCATTGTCGAGGAGACCTCCGACTGGACCACGACCGAGGCCTTCGCCAAGCAGTACGATATCGCGTCCACCGCGCTGTTCTCCGAAGACGTGGCGGAGGGGGTACGCGCCTTCACCGAGAAGCGCGCCCCGGTCTGGAACGGCCGCTGAGTCCCGCCCGGCTGCCGGCGGTCCCACGACCGCCGGCAGCCCTGGGGTTTCGGTAGCGGCCGGCCGCCGCCGAACCCCACGATCCGTGCCGCATCGTCTCCGGGGCGTACCGGGCCGGCCACGATCGGCGCCCGGGCCTGCTCGAATATGCTCGGGTCCCGCCGGGACCGCACGCTCGGCTCGCGGGGGTACCCGTCCGTGCGGTAGTCCCCGACGTACCGGTCATGGCTTCCCCGCGATGGGGAGTCTCCTGGACTGTGTTGCCACGATGAACCCATCTGTCCCGCACGAACAGGAGGCCGGCGATGAGTGGTGTGAGTGTGTACATCGAAATGCTCCAACGCGCCGCGGGAAGCGCCGGGGCAGCGGGTGACACGCTGTCCGCGATCGCCACGCGGTTGCGGGACCGCACCACCGCCCTGGACGGGGCGTGGGGCGACGATATGTACGGCGCGCAGTTCGCCGAAACCTACCTCCCGGCGCGGGAATCCCTCGTCACGGGCACGGGCGGTGAACCCGGGGCGTTCCCCGGTCTGGCGAAGCTCTTCCACGATATCGAAGACGCGCAGCGGGACGGCGCCCGAGCGCTGCGCAGACAAGAGAACGACAACAAGGCGCGGTTCCGTGTCGATCGGATGAATTGATGACCGGGTCCGAGACAGCTTCCGTCTCGACCGGGCCGGAGCCGGCGGATCTGCCCGATGTGCGATTCAGCCTCGGCGGCGGAACACCACCCGAGAACCCGGCCGACCGCACCGAGGAGCTGACCCGGCGGATCGCGGCCGAACTCGAGGCCGGCGCGCCACCGGGGTGGACTCGCTTGCACGCGGTGTTCGCGCTGACAGTGGCCGAGGAGATGGCGGAACTGGTGTACACCGACGGTGAGCAGGCGGTGCGCGCATTACCCGCGGATTCCACTGCTCGCCTGGTGCGGGAGTTGCGTACGCTCATGGCGCGGTCGGCGGCCGGGCCCTGGCTGCGTATGGTCGTCGAGCTGGCCGCCGGGGGCGATCCGGACGTTCACTACGACTACGGCGACCGGCCCTTCCCGCCCGGCCAGCTTTTCACGGTAGAGGCATACCTGGCCGACCTCGAGGCCTTTCCACGCACCCGGCTGCCGATATGGCTGGCCGCGTACCTGTACGACGACGGACGACAGATCCGCACCCCGAAACAGGCCGCGGCCGCCGCCCGGGGCGGCGGTGAGGTCAGCGATCTCCTGCCGCCGTTGCCGGTGCTGTGGGCGCGATGGGTGATGCTGGCCGCCACCGCCGCGGCCGCCGGCGGAGACCACGGGGCACGGATCGCGCCCTCGGTGGGTATCTACGAAGACGGTGACCGGAACGGCGCGACATTGTCACTGCTGTCGGGCGGTCGGGCTGTGCTGTCGGGGGGCCGGGCGGACTGCCCGCGGTTGGCCGCCGCCTACCACCGTGGCGGTGACTTCCCGGACCTGTACCGGGGAGCCCCCGGATGGGTCGCCGGTGAGGTGGTGAACCCGCGTGCCACCACGGGACTGCTCACCTTTTGCTATTGGTGGCAGGCCGGACGGTGGTGGCACGGTGACTCGCCGAAACCGAGCGCCGGCGATATCGCCGTACCGGATCTCTGGACCGAGGACGCGGTGGTCGACCGGGCGGTCGCGCTCATCGGCCCGAAAGACGATACCGTCGCCGCGGAACTTCGTATCGCGGCCGAGACCGTGATCGGCGCGGCCGAGTCCGGCCTGGTCACCCGCGATCTGCTGGAAGCACTGTTCACCGACCCCGAACGTTTCGACGTTGATTCGGCTTTCGCCCAGTTCGATGTCGCCGGATCGGCCGCGGTCCTGTCGACCCCGCTGCCGGCCGACGAGGCCGTCGCGCTGGTCCGGGAGCACATCCTGGAACGTGGTCTGGAAACACCCGGCTATCCCGTTTCGGGGCTGGTGGCCGAGCGGATCAGCGTGGGCTGGATCGTGCATGTTCCCCCGCCCGAAGGGCAGGTGATGCTCGGGCGCGCGGTGTTCTATGTCGCCGATGATGCCGTGCTGGAGCGCTCCTCGTCGTCCGTCTCACCTGCGGCCTATATTCCCGGCTTCGAACTGCGTTTCCAGCAGCGGCTCGGCGCGGTGGGCTGACCCATACCGAAGGAGCGGGTGTGCCGAACGAACATATGAAGGCCCAATTCGACGATATTCTCGACGCTTTCCGGCGATCGATGGACGAGATCTCGGTGATCGAACGCAAGCGAGCCGAGCTGGTCGCCACCGGGCACGCCGAGGACAAGCGTGTCACGATCAGCGTCGACGCCCAGGGGCGGATCCTGCAAACCTGCTTCGCCGAGGATATTTCCGATCTGAGTTACGACGAGATCGCCGCCGCCGTCACCACGGCGGCCCGGGCAGCGCAAGAGGCCCTGGCCGCGGCATCGGAGGAGATCATGCGGCCGCTGCGGGAGCAGCAGGCACGGTTGCCGAAGGTCACGGACCTGGTGGCGGGCCTGGCCGGGGCCGGGACGTATGTGCCGGAGGCCGCCGGACACAGGGGCGCCCCGGAGGTCACGGACCCGGGCACGGCGGCGGGCGACTCCGGGATTCGCGAATCGCTCTGGTGAGATAGGCCGGTCCCGATGGGCGCGACGCTACCGGAGCCGTTGCAGGTGCTCTTGGGTTTGGTGGGCGGGGCGGAATGGCCCGACGGTGATGAAGACCGGATGTGGGAGCTCGCCCGGGTGCTGCGAGCGGGGGCCGATGCGCTGGAGTCCGCCGCACCCGATGTGCGCCGGGCGCACCACGAGGCGCTTGCCGCCTACCCTACGGGTAGGGCACACGAGGCGATGGACGGCCTCTTTCAGGAGATCGAGCGTTTCCTCCCCCAGGTGGTCGAGTCGCTGCGCGGGCTGGCGACGAGTGCGCGGGATACCGGTGGTGCGATCGAGTCGGCGAAATTCCAGATTTGGAGCGCGCTGGCTCTGCTGGCGCTGGAACTGATCATTTCGAAATTGTTCCCGGCGACATCGGCGTTGCAGGACGCGGCGGCGATGGCGGCGACCCGGACGACTCTGCAGGCTGTCGCGCGGTGGTTGCTGGTCAATATCGGAGCACTGGGGTGGCGGCAGGCGATTCCGAGTCTGGCGGTGCGACTGGCGGGCCACGGCATTCTCGGTGGCGGGATCGCCGCATTGCAGGACACCGCCATCCAGCTGTGGGCGATCGAACACGGTAACCAGAGCGAGGGTTTCCGATACGAGCAGCTGTCCGCGATGATCGGCGGCGGCTTCGGGGGCGGCGTGGCCGCGGGTGGTTTCGGGCAGGTGGTGCAGCGGCTGCGCTACACCGACTGGGGCCTGGACCATTTGACGATGCCGCGGACGCTGGGTTTGCAGATCGTGGGCGGCGGGGTTCTCGGTGGGTTGGGGGGATGGCTCGGCGGTGGTCTGGTCTCGGGCGACTTCACCTTCGATTACCGGATGATCAGTGCGGGTGTGATCGGTGCGGGCGCGGCGGTCGGTAGCCATCAGGGAATGCACGCTTTCGGGATGCGGCACAGTGGTGGCCGTATCGAGAGTCTGAGCAGGCGGGTCGGGCCGATCATCAAGCTCGGTCAGATGCTGGGGGTCGATCCGGGCGAGGCGCCGGTACGTGCGCGCACCCCTGTCACCGTCGGTCGTGAGCCGGGTGCGGGCGGTACTCCGGCCGCGCCTGCGGGTCCGGTGATCAGGGGGTATGCGGAGCCGGGTACCGGCCCGCGGGACCCTGCGGGAGCGCCGGGGCCGCGGGAGTCCCCGGCCCGGACCGCATGGGCGGGAACACAGGTATCCGATCCCGCCACGGCCGCGGCGGGTACCACGGGGGCCGTACCGACGGCTCGGGCGACCGAGGCCGGGGGCCCGGCCGGTAGGCCGGAGACGCCCGGAACCGCTACGACGGCGTTCACGCCCGGGGTTCGTCCCGATCCCGGCCCCGCCGGGAGTCGCGACCAGGTCCGCCCGTTCGCCGGTGAGGCCGGTGTGTCGTATCGTCCGCCGCCTCCGGGGCCGGGCGAACAGCCCGCGGCGCCCGGGACGCCGAACCGGCACGGGGCGGAGCAGGCGGAAGTGCCTTCGCAGCCGGGTACGCCCACCGGGCTCGGGGAAACAACGCCCCTCCAACAGCCCGGGAATGGTACGCGGGCGGTGGAGACGGACGAGGTCGCTCCGGCACTCGAGGCGTCTCACCGGCACTCGGTGCCGCCGCAACCCGCCGAGGCCATCGGTGAGCCCGGCTCGGCCGCGGTGCCCGAGCCGGGCCATACGCCGCAGGATATTCCCGTCACCGGGTCGCCGGACCGGCCCGATTCCACCTCTCCGCAGTTTGCGGAGGCGGTTCCGGAAGACGGCGTAACGGATACCGGTGTGCCGCATGAGGACGACTCCCCGCGCCTCGCCGACCGGTTACAGGACCTGGGTGTGGATCCGGTCGCCGTCGAGGCGATGGTCCACGAGGCGTTCCGCACCCTGAAATCCGAGGGCCATATAGATATGACCTGGCGGGAATATTTTTCGATGGTATCGGAGCGGTCGTTCGCGGGTGGGCCGCTGTTCGGGCGGCGGTCACTGCGCACCGGGGAAGCGTTCGCCGCCGCGCTGGAACACGCGCTACGGTCGGGTGGCCTGGATATGCGGCACCCGGACTACTCACTGCTGCGCGCCCTGTACAGCGCCGTTACCGGGAATCCGGTCGATATCACCGCGGAGATGCGCCGTTTGCGGGTGGCGCAGCGGCTGGGAATCGAGAACCCGTATTCATGGATCCACGTGCAGCAGTGGGAAGCGGCGATCGATCGGATCCGGTATCAACTGGTGCAGGAGCGCAACGGGCTGGATCCCGCGGACGCGCCGGCGACTCGTAGGCTCGAAGCCCGCGAGCGGCTCCTTGCCGAACTGATCGATCTGGTCGGCCCTGTTCCGGTGGATTCGATGGAAGGCTACCCACCGCACCAGGATCCGGCCGGCCCCTCGGACGGACCACTTGCCGGGCATCCTTCCCCGCGCCCCCCGTCCGCGGGACCGGCAGCAGCTCGTCTCGTGCCGCTACCGCTGACCGCTGTCTCCGCCGGACCGCAACCGGATGGTTCCGCTCCGCGTGATGTCGATCCCGGTGCTGATCCGGCGACGGGGACGGTCCGGCCGGAGCCGGCCGGATCGAGTGGTGAGCAGCCGGGTCCGGTGCGCCAGGGGGAGGTTCCCGTGGCTGCCGCGGAATCGGCGAGCGCGCCCGATGAGGGGGGCCCGGCAGGACCGTCGACGCGGCCACACCGGAATACCGCCGATCCGGCTGCCGCCGAGTGGGAGGGGGCGGGACGAACCGGGGCCGACGATATCGCGCGCGTGAATCGGCTGATAGCGGAGGCCGGGATCCGGATCGAGGAGTACCAGGGGGTACCGGTCGAGACATTGGAGGCGTTGGTACCGGTGCTGCAAGAGCTGGCCGGCCGTTACGCGGGTGTCTCGGAGGGAGTGTGGTTCGCGTGGTTGTCCGAACACGGCGACGGTCCGGTGGCGGTGGTCCGGGACGGGTGGCTGGTGGTGGATCCGCGGGCGGGCCGGGCGCTGGCCTACCAGGATTCACATCAGCGGCTGGTCCGTTTCTATGCCGATGAGCTCGCTGCGTATCGCCGTCGTGAGGAATCGGGACCGGCCGGGGGGAGACCGAGGGACGAGGGTCGTCTCGACACGGACGCCGTTCCGTCCGGTGATCCTGTGGCCGAACCCGATCCCGTGGACCCCGACGCCGCGGATGTCTCGGCGGACCGAACCGGTGAGGCCGGGCGGGTACCGGTCGAGAGCCGATACCGGAGGGCGACAGAGGCGCTGACGGATTCCTACCTTCGGGCGCTCGCGGAACCGGAATCGACTCGGGCGGAGTCCGGTACCTCGCCTGATCGCGGGGAGACCCTGCCCGGATCACGGGATACCGCCACGGGGCCTATGCCCGAGGAGGGAGCGCGCACCGCGGGGCGGGGCCCGCGGGCCCGGGACGGCGGGGAGGCGGAGGTCGACTCCGTTACCGGGGCGGGAGATGCGAGTGCTCGGGAGCCGCGGGCGGAATCGGCCGACAACAGCAGGGCGATGGCGTCGCCGGTCACCGGACGTGATGGTGTGGTGCCGACCGAGGCCGATGAGCTCGCGCTGAAGAATCGGCTGGTGGGGGACGCCGGCGTCCGGGTCGAGGGTTTCGAGTCCCGGGAAGTGCCGGTGGAGATGCTGGAGGCCCTGGTACCGGTGCTGGCGCGATTGACCTCTCGATATCCGGGTGCGTTGGAGGGGGTGCGGTTCGAGTGGTTGTCGGAGGACGGTGCCGGTGCGGCGGGAGTGGCGCGGGACGGGTGGCTGGTGCTCGATCCGCGGGTGGTGGGGTTACCGGTATCGCGTTCGGCGGCGGATATGCCGCTGGTGGAATTGGTGACCCGCCGGTTCGCCGAAATTCTTCTCGCACGTGATGCCAGTGCGCTGGGGCGGGCCCATCAGTTCGCCGATTCGTTGCGAGGGCAGTTGCGGGCGGAGGGGGAGCGGCCCGCTGCTCGGCGCGAGTGGCGCAGGTTCAGGCGGATGGCTCCGCAGCGGGCCGTGGTCGAGGCGTTCTGGCGGGTCGAGCAGGAGGGCGCGGACCCGAAGCATCCGTCGTACGCGTACTACCGGGCGCTCGTGGCCGCCCCGGAAGCCGCGTTGGATCTGCCGCGGGAGCAACGTCTGTGGCGCCTGGCCGCCGAGGCGGGTGTCCAGGACGCATACCGTTCGGATACGAACGGGTTGATCCGGGAGCTCGAGGTGTTGCGTGATCGCCTCGACGCGGAAGTGGACGAACTGGCTGTGGAGCTGCCGAACCTGCCCGCCAGGGTGGCTCCGGTGGTGGCCGGTTTGCACAACGGTCGCGTCGAGTCGTACGCGGCCTTGTTCGAGATGGTGCACCGGCGGAAGCCCACCGAATTCGAAAAACCCCGGTCGATACGGGGTTTCGAACGCCTCCGATGGAGCCGTGGTGATAGTCGAGACGACGATCCGCCGTGGAAGGCCGTGGCCGAAGCCCTGGCCGGCGAACGTGCGGCGGAATTGGGTGTTCGTACGGAAGCCGAACGGCTCGTGCTGGCGAGCCTGTTCATCGACAAGCGACATCTGGATATCGCGGTTGTCGCCGGGCAACCCCACCCCGAACTCCTCTACGGCGGCAGGGAGTGGGCGGGGTTCCTGGATGCCACGGCCCACGCCCGTGCCTACGGAGACCGGGAGCTGACCGTGCCCTTCGTGCTCGAACTCCATCGCCGGCTGACGGCGATGGCCGCCCCGGAGATCGCAGGTGCGCTGGTCGAATCGCAGGCCATCGGGGTGCAGCAGGATCCGCTGACCGCGGAACAGAAGGAGGCCCTGGACGCCAATCCCTATATCGAGTACCACGACGGTCCGAGCTATCTCGGTGGTTCGGCCCTGCTGTTCTACGCGGGGTTTCCGTTCGAGAACGCGTCGATGCCGGGGGCCGAACGGCAGAGCTCGTTCCTCCAGGCCTTGTGCGACTGGTACAACGGTGTGCGCCGAGGGCCGGGGGATCCCTATGCGATAGCCGCCGCGCTACAGCGAATCATCGTCTCTGTCCATCCGTTCGCCGATTTCAACGGCCGCCTGTCGCGAATCCTGATGAATTGGGCGTTGGAGAACGCCGGGTTGCCGCCGAGTGCCGTGCACGATCCGAACTCGGACGTATTGACCTCACCACAGGAGTGGACCGCCGCGGTGCGTGCGGGAAGCGAACGATACGAGAACCTCCGGAACCGGGCTCGCCTGATGGGTCCCGATGCCGATCCGGTGGAGTTGTTCGGCCTCGAGGAGCTGCATCGGCGGTATCGGGAGCTCGATGGCCGGGTCGCTCCTTTCGAGGACGAGGTGAATCATTCCGAGGAGCTGAAACGCCTGCATCGCGATTTGCACGAGGCGGCTGCCGACTCCGGGGCCGGGACGTACGAACGGATGCCCGAGGCTCGCTCGCCGGGGAACGGACGCCCGCCGGAATCGCGCGAATCGCCGCGTGCGGTGGGGAAGGAGGTGTCCCACCCCGCCGCGCCGCACGGTGGCGGGCATCGGCCCGGTGATGTGGCGCCGGTTTCGCCCGTGGAACACGGTGGAGGCGACGGCCGCCGGCATCGTGACGGTGATCCGCCCGCCACCTACCGGAGCGAGCACGGCCGGTTGTATCCCCACGATCCTCCGCCGGGGCAGCTCGGTCCGGCCCCTGCTCCCGATTCGCCGGTGGGCGGGGGGCAGCCGTTCCGGCCCGTGGGGCTCGACGAGCGCTTCCGGGCCGGTGAGCTACCGGAAGGTCCTGGAACGCGGCAGGCCGGATATCCGGGCGCTGTGGACGCGCCGCAGCACCCGGACCAGCCGCGGCGTCGTGACGGTTCCTGGGACGGGGCGCCCCCGCCGTCGGAGGTCGATACGCGCCCTGGCCCGGCGACCGGCCCGCCGCGCCCGGCGCCTCCCGTGGAATCTCGGCACGGCGTCGACCGGATCCGGGAAGAGCCGGATTCCGCTGTTCACCGACCGGTCGAGACCGACGAGGACCTGGCACGTCCCGGGGCGGCACGGTCGGATCCAGCGCATCGGCAGTCACCGCACAGCTTGGAAGGAATCCCCGCGGGTACGCGCGAGGCCGGGCCGGTGGTAGCGCATCGGAGTACACCACCGGTGTATCCCGATCGAAGGCGGCGGAATCAGGAGCTGGATCGGCTGCTCGCGGCGGCGGATCGGGAGCGGGGCAGGCTCGAAGCCCTGCGGGACAAAGCCCTCGCCGAGATCGCCGCCGACCGCGACGGAACGATGTCCGACGAGCGGAGAACGAGTTTGGAGGCGGATCTCGCGAATCACCGGTACGCCGACGAGGCTCATACCTGGTTGAGTGCGTTGTCGAGGGCGCGTACCGCCGCGGAAATCCACGAGGTCTACTACGCGGCGCAGGCCAGGGACGAAGCCGCACGCCTGTTCTTGCCGTGGGACCCCGAGCGCTCGGTGGAACAACTACGCCCGTACCGATCCGAGTCCGAACGGCTCGCCACCTTGCTCGATATGCACAGCCGTGCCCGGGCCGAAGTACACCGGCTCGACAGGATATTCGACCAGGGGCTGGCAGACCGGCGGGTCGTTCCGCGGCCGCCGGATCCCGCGGCCGTACACGACGACGGTGGCGCGGTGTGGCGGGCCGCCGCCGATGTGACAGCGGAAGGAGCGATAGACCGTTCCCCGTTCGCCGAATCGGTGGTACTGCTCACCGATTCACAATTGCAGGCCCGTGCGGGCGGCCGGGTCCTGGCCACTATCGGGCATGCCGCATTGGCGGCGGAACTGAAACGGCTCGGGCCCGGCTCCTCCGCCCTGGTGATCGACAAGAACTCGTGGACAGGTGGCGCTCGCCGGTATCAATTGGTCAACTACGAGATGCTGATCATCGTTATCGACCGCACCTACGGCTCGGTATCGGAATTCACGCCCCCTGTCGTCGGCGTGGAGGTGAAAACCAATGCCGTGTTGTTCGACCGCACCGGCCGGTGCGTGCATCCGATCGGTGTGGACGAATTGCATATGCGGCCGCATTCGGAGAACCTCACGTTCTGGCAGCGAGGCGAAATCGTCCAGCGGCTTGCCGCGGTGTATACCGAACGCGGAATGCTGGTGGGAGAGATCGAACGTATGCTCGAGCGGCTGGGGTTCGGCTGGACGGGAGACCTCCGAAACGCATCGGACCGGCGGCGGTTGTCGGCCGAGTTGAACGATCCGGCCGGCGAGTGGATATCGACATCGGAAATCACGGCGCTCGAAGGCTTGGTCTCGAAGCTGGGACAGCTACAGCGGATAGCGGACGACCTGGACGCGTTTCGTGCCATCGGGCGCGACCTCGGCCGAGCCGAGCTGGCCTACGAGCAGTACAGTGCGAGCTACCGGCAGCTCGCCGCCGAAACGGGATTGTCCGAACAACCGCGTGATACCGCCGCGACAGGGTTGTCCGGCGATCGCATCGGGGAACTGCTGGCGCTCGGCACCGGGGTTCTGGAGACCGAAACAAAGGTTCGTGGATACGAACGGGAGCTCCTCCAGGCGCTGCAGGATCGAACCCCCGTCCGTCCGGTCGATTGGACGCAGATCGACCAGTACTGCATGCAATCGGCGATCATCGACGCGATGTGGCATTCCGACGCGGGAATCGAGCCGCTCGACTGGGACGTCAGCCTGGACGGCACGGCCGTGTACGCGGCGGCCGCCGCGCTGGGGGCCGTACCCGAACCCTTCGACACCCGCGCGGACTTGGAGAGTTACCTCGATACGCTACCGGTCGGCGCGTGGATCGCGGTGATGGACGAAGGGCCGACAGCTGCCCACGGGTATCGGGCGATCAGGACACAGCACGGGATCGTCATCCGGGAATGGGCAGGGATGGAGAGCTACTCCTACCCGCCGAAGGCTCGGGCCGAGGTCACCAGGATCTCCGGCATCGTCTATCTGGACCGGGACACTCCGAAACTGCCGTTGTCCGAGACGGACCGGCGACTGCTGTGGCAGCTGGCCCGAGAGCAGAACGACCTCAAAGTCCAGTGGCGTCGGCTCACCACGGTTTTCCTCGAGCATTCCGCTCATTTCCCCGCCGAAATCGTCGGCGACCTCCGGACGGACTGGACTTCGCCGGTGGCTGTCGAAACGCGTATCGAGCGGCTGCGGCAATGGACGAACCAGCTGCCCGATCCCTCCGAAAACGGCCGCTACGCGGACCGAATAGATCGACTCGGCGCGGCCGCGGCTCGTATCCTCGCGGTATCCGAGCGCGTGGCCGCGGTCGATACCCGAGCCCAGCGGATGCTCGCACCGGACAGTCACCGCGACCCGTCCGGGCCGTCGGTTCACTACCGTGGCACACCCTCGCCCCGGCCGCGTGACGGGGAAGAAGGAAGTCCGGCGGCTCCGGCTGTGGTCACGCCCATCAGCGGCGGCGTTCCTGCGCCGGCGTCACCAGCGGCTGCCGCGCAGATCAGAGAGGGGGTGCCTGGCGATGTCGGCGATGCGCGCCTCGCCACCCCGGAAGAACTCGATTCGCCGGAGACCACCTCCGATCGGGCGCCGCACACCGCCCCGGCTCCGGTTCCGCTGGTACGCAACACCAGCCGGGACGGGGCCGACGTGCTCCGGGTACTCGCCGCCCGTACGGGAGACGGGAGATTCCCGGTTCCGGATGTGGACGCGCCGCATATCAGCGACAGCGATCTCCAGCGGTACACCGGCGGTCGTTTGCTGAGGATTCCCCACCACGACTATCTGCGAACGGTCCTGAACGATCCGGACCATCCCGCGGTCGCAGCCGTCGTCGTGGAGCGGGGAAGGTCGAGGGTCCGGTATGTCGTAGTCCATGAGCACGGTGCGAACGTCGTCGTGCGACCGGACGAGACCAGAACGCCCTATACGGAGACAGCCGGAAACGCGGTACCGTTCGCGATCCTTTTCGATGCGGACTGGAATCCGGTGGATCCGGTCGGCGCGGATGTGCACGCATGGCCACAGACCGCGAATACCTTCATCGAATCCAGCGTCCGGCCCGCGATGGTGCTCCTACAAGCTGCTGTCGAGCTGAGCCGAGCTCGCGCCGGTGTGGCGGAGCTCGCGGAGTTGCTGGCCATACCCGAGAGCAGGCTCGCCGGACCGGAACGGACGCGCACCTTGTCGGAGCTGGAGGCCGAGTCGGCCGCGGGTGCTGTCGGTTTCCGCGGGGCTCTGGTCGAGGCGATGATCACCGCCATCCGTCAGCAGGACCGGATCGAAGCCGAGTTCGCCGCCATGGCCTCGATCAGCGCCGAACGGATCATGGCGATACGAAGCCGTGAGGTGGCGGATTCCGAATTCCGTTCTCTCGCAGTTGAATCGGACGGTGCACCGCATCGCCCGAGTACTGCGCGGCCGGCTGTATCCGATTCGAGTCCGGACGGCCGGGGAGATCTGGTGGTGCGCCGGGAGCAGGCCGACCGTGCGCGGCAGTACTGGGAGTCCGAGGTGCAGCGGCACGAGCGCGAACTGCTGCGCACAGCCGGTCGCCGTCCGGCGACGACCGACCCCGCGCTCCTGGAACATTTCGCGCACAGCTGCAGTGGTCTCGCCACCGTTGTTCTTCTGGGGCTCACCGGCAATCCCGGTATCCGGCTTCCTGTTCGCGCCCCGTACGACTACGGATGGGATTGGTTCGAAATCGTTTCGGATATCGGTGGCAGGCCGATCCGGCTCGACAACCTCGATGCCGCGCGGGAACACCTCTGCCCCGGCGAGACGATGATGGTCCTCACGACTTTCGCCGAGATTCCCGGTGGTCATGTTCTCGTACTGCACCGCGAGGGTGATCGGATCCATGTATTCGACCACGGTGGCGCGCTGGTACACGACTGGCCACCCGAACAGCGCGAAACGTGGGGAAAGCTCGAAGGTATCGTATTCCGGGCAGACGGAACCCACGCCGATCCGGTTCCCGACGCGATACGTAGTCGGCTGGACGAATTGAGGTATTCGATCGTCCACCGAACTCACGAGGAGATCGATCGCGCCAACAGTATCGCGCGGCGCCTCGTCTACGGGGCGGCCGCATCTGCCGTGCCGGGACCGGGTATGCCGGCCGATCCGATACCGCCGGAATCGTCACCGGATACGCCCGCCGCATTCCGCGGTCCCGATCACCGGCTCCACCTCGCGGGGGAATCACCCGCGATGCCCGGCCCGCCCCGTACCCTTTTGCCGGCAGGCGGGGCGGGGCCCGAGGCGACGGTGGAGCGGAGCCCCGGACCCCTCGCGGTATCCCGTGACGACAACCGGCCGGCTGCGGACCGCGACGAACCATCCGGTGGTCTGGACGGAATCCGCGCAGAGGGGGCCGTGGTGCGCGGGCCCGAGGCCACCACTGGAGAACAGTCGTATCGGTATGCCGACCGGCAGAGCCGGAATCAGTATCTGGATCGGATGCTGGGAGCGGCGGATCGGGAACGTGGCCGGCTCGCGGCGGTGTACCACGAAGCACTGCGGGAACGGTCCGAGCTTCTGCGCGCCGGGAACGACGGCCGGGCGGACGCCGGGGCGCGGATCGCGATGCTGGACGCGGATATCGCTGCCTACGAGTACGCCCAGGAGGCGCACATCTGGCTGAACAGCGTGTCACGCGCGCGTACCGCGGCCGAACTCGACGAGGTGTACGCCATCCATCTCGCGCGCCGGGAAGCCGAACGTTCGGGCCTGCCATGGGAATCCGGACGCCCGGTCATCGACCGGCTACGCGAGCACCGAGCCGCGAACGCGCGTATCGCGGCCGCCCTCGATCGCTACGATCGCGCACGGGCCGAAGTAGATCGGCTCGACGGCGTCCTGGACGAAGGTTTGGCAGACCCCCACGTCGTGCCGGGACATCTCGAGCCGGCCGTCCTGCCCCACGATGACGGCGAGGCCGTGCTACGCGCCGCTGCCGATGTGACAGCCCCCGGCAGGATCGACCGCTCCCCGTTCCCGGAATCGGCCTTCGGCCTCACCGATTCCCGATTGCAGACCAAGGTGCGCGGGCGATTCATGGAGATGGAGAGCCACGAGGCCCTGATAACGGAGCTGGAGAACCTGCGTTCGGGGGCTTCCGCTGTGGTGATCGATAGGGATCGGCGGACCGGACTGGTCCATCGGTATCAGTTGGTCAACTACCACGGGCTGATCATCCGGATCGATCGGCGCTACGGACTGGTGCAGGAATTCGCGCCGGTCGTTCGCGCCGGAATGACATCGTATGCGGCGGTATTCGGCCCGGACGGGCACCAGCTGGATCCGATCGCACCGGGTCAGGGGCATCTGCTGCCGCATTCGGAACTACGGGTCAACTCGGTGCGTGACGAGGTGGCACGCCGGATCACCGCGATCACCATCGAGCGCGGAGCGGTGCTCGGGCAGGCCGCTCGGATCGTCGAGCAGCTGGGAACCGGATGGGTGGGCGATCTGCACACCGCGTCCGATCGGAAGCTGCTGCTCGACCGGCTGGACGCGATGACAGGTGAGCCGATGGATCGGGATCGCTCATCGGCTGTCGCGGAACTGGTCACGAAATTGGGACAGCTGGAACAGATCGAGCGCGCTCTGGCCTCTTTCCGGGAAATGGGCCAGGCCCTCGTCGACACCGAGTTGCGTTACGAGCAGTACGGCGTCGAATACCGGCGGCTTGCTTCCCGGATCGGGTTCCCGGATACGTCGAGCGGTGAACTACGCGGCTCCGCCCGGGACGGGGCGCTCGCCGGTGATATCGGTGAGCTGCTGGCTCTCGGGACGAAGCTGATCGACACCGAAGCGCGGGCCCGCCGGTACGAACAGCAACTTCTCGACGCACTGCGGGCCCGCGAGCCTTTTCACGAGGTGGATCAGGCCGCGATCCAGAACGGC
This sequence comes from Nocardia sp. X0981, assembly GCF_977089955.1. Taxonomy (NCBI): domain Bacteria; kingdom Bacillati; phylum Actinomycetota; class Actinomycetes; order Mycobacteriales; family Nocardiaceae; genus Nocardia; species Nocardia sp. X0981. The sequence continues at coordinate 4,296,204 of NZ_OZ372435.1, forward strand.
TGTGCGCAGTGGACGGCCATCGAGGCCGGCTGGCATGCCGGTGACGGCGTTGTGGAACTACTCACCTGGGATCCCAGTCTCGCCGGTACGGACGTCACCGTCGTCGCGGCCATGTTCGGCGGCGTACCCGAGCGGTTCGCCGGTACCGCGCAGGTGGGGGCGAGGCTGGACTCGCTGCCACACGGAGCCTGGGCCGTGGTGATGGTGCTGGGTACGGATATCGGGCACGCCTACCGGATGGTCAAGAACGGCGATGACATCCTGGTCAGGGACCTCGCGGGATACGAGACCTATGCGTACCCACCGAAGAAGCGGGGCGAGATCGACGCGGTCCACGCAATAGTGTTCGTGGACAGGAAAACTCCCGCATCGCCGCTGCCGGCCGCTGACCGCGCGCTGCTGTGGGATCTGGGCCGGCAGCTCGAGGACCTCCGGAGTGAGCGGCGCGAGCTCATCCGGACGATCGGTGTACTCGCGGATCGGTTCCCCCCGGAGGCGATGGAACCCCGCCCCGAGGACTGGTCTTCGGCACTGGCCATCGACTCCGGGATCGTCCGGCTGCGTCAGTGGGCGGACGAGCAGGGGGATACCGCCGGGCGGGAAGCCGTTGCGGCTCGAATCGACGAACTCGAGCGCTGCGCGCACCGGCTCAACGCGGTAACCATTCGCTCGCAGTCGATCGATCGCCGCGCCTGGTCGCTTCTGGAACAGGGGAGCGGGCGAGAATCGGGGACCGCGGCAGTCCGCACCGACCGGCTCACACCACACGGTGCGGGTATCCCTCCGGTCGCGGTCGGCAGGGACCGTGATCCGGCCCCTACCGGCGGCGCCCCGGATGACGGGGTTCCGGCCGCGCGGAAACAGGGCCCGCCCGTTCCTGACGGTGCGCTCCCGGTCGAAGCCGGGCAGCCGCACGACCAGCAACCGGGTGATACGGCCGAGCGCCGCTCATTGGCGGCACGGTCGGCGGAGGTACGCGCCGGTTTACCGGAGAACCAGCGGCAGCGACTGCGTGAACTCTTCGATTTCGGTTACCCTCCCGGCCGCCCCACATTGGACTACCTCGCCGAGGTGCTCCGGGACGAGCGGCTGATGATTCCGGAGGTGTTCCTGGACATCGAATTGCTCGACAGCGTGCTGGCGAAGAGTCCGCTGCCCGAGCAGGTGACGGTGTCCTACGCCCAGCAAGTGAATCCATTCGGCCGGCTGGAGGGGTTGCAGGGCAGTACGCAGCTGGTGCCCGGTTACATCCGTGCGATGCCGGCCACGCTCTCCAGAGCGGATACGGCGGGCTATCACCTGGAAGTCACCGTACCGGCGGGCACGCCCGCGTTGTTGCTCGGTGAGCTTTCCCCGCTCGGTCCACAGGTGCCGGAAATCGTGCTGGGGCGTGGGCTGCTGTTGCGCGTGGACTCCGTCCAGGATCACGGTAACGGCCGGGCGTTCATCCGCGCGACCGTGGCTCCGCCCGATATCGCCGATCCCCCGCCGCATACTTCCGCGCCGAGGGGTATCGGTGGTCCCTCGCGGGATACCCACGCCCCACTCCATCCGGTTCACGGCCCGGACGACGATATCGTCACCGACTTCACCCCCCGGATGATCGATCAGGCCCGTCCGGCGGTCGAGGATCTGCTCCGGCGGGATGTGACCGTGCGAGAGTTCGAATGGCTGGCGACCGGGCTGGTATGGGTCGAGCGGTACGAGGCGGGCCCGGTGATCGCGGTCGTGGCTGTCGAAGCCGCCCATATGGCGGCGCTGCGCGCGGCGGTGGTGAACCATCCCGGGCATTTCGCACGGTTGGGGCACGAGCGGGTGCTCTACTGGGAGGATCTCGGCTTCGCGCACGACACCGTGTGGCATCTGCAGATCGAGCCGGACGGATCTGTTGCTTTCGCCGATCCGATCGATATCGACACACTGCATCGGATGGTGACGGTCACGGATATGGCCGCGGCGGAGGTGGGCGGTTTCCTCGCGTCGCTGGACGCCGGAAAAGTACGCGGCGGTTTCGATTCGTGGCTACTGCTGTTGCGCGACCCCGAGACCATGGGGCCGCTCGCCGACTCCGTCCTGCACGTCGGGCCGGAGGGCTATATGTTGCTCCCCAATGCTCACTGGCGGGTGCTGGAGTACACGAACCGGCATCCGCTGCCGGAGCACCATCCGGCATACACGCTGCGCAGACTCGCGCTACTCGACCTTCCGCTGCGTGGATATCCGCCCGAGCCCGGAATCGAACAACCCGTGCGGCTGGGCGACCGGCGCATCACCACCGTCACCGTTCCGGTGAAGTTGCCTTTTACCGTGGTGGTCGAACGAGATCCGGTCACAGAGAAGTGGTCCCTGCACGACGGTCCCTTCGGGCCCGCGCAGGACGCACTGGTGCGGCGGCTGGGCGACCGGTCCGCCGGAAGTCCGCAGAATCTGGCGAAGTCGATCGCCAAGGACCTCAACGGTGGTCTGTTCACCGACGTGGCGGCCCGGATGCGCGGTTCGCTCCGGGAAACCGGCCCGGTTGCGCCGTCGGCGGCCCCGGAGACCGCCGGCCGGTTCCGGAGGCCGCCGTCCGGCATACCGGGAGAAGCGGCGCTGGTGCGGCTGGCACTCGACGCGGTGAGCGACGATATGGGACGGGCCGGCGGGTCCGCCCTGCCGTTCGAGGTCGTCTCCTTCCGCCGGTTCGCTCCCGCCGCGGCCGTGCTTGAGGGTGCGCAGGGCCAGCAGGTGATCCTGGTCGGCGCGGTCGAGGGGCGGCACGCGGCCACCATGCGGGAGCTGATCAGGCACCACAGCGATGAGTTCCGTCGGTTGCAGGACGGGAACGGGGAGATCCGCCATCTGCTGGTCCGGCCGGACGGCACACCGGTGCTTCTCGATTCCGCCGGCTCCGCGGGCAGCGCCCGCCTCGCCTTTCCGTTCGAGGTCCACGAGGCCATGGTCGCGGAGTATCTGAGAACGAAACACGTTGTCGACGGGGGCATCGATGAGTGGGTATGGCGAGGGCTTCCGGCCGATTTCTTCGTCTCGGATGCCGGGCGAGCGGAGGGCCTCGCGCGCGGGCAACTCGCCCCCGACGCCCTGTGGCGAGCCGTAGCGATCGACGGTGGGATACCACCGGACCATACGCCCGCGCAGGTATTGTGGCGGCTCGCGGAGTTCGATATCCCGGTTCCGCCGCGCACCCCCCTGGACACTTCTTCGGTGGTGGGGTCCGTGGCGTTCTGGGTGGAGACGGGGGCGCTGCGGTTTCCGGTCGTTCTGGAATATGTCTATCGACTCGGATGGCGACTGGACCCTACGGTGCACGCACTCGCCCAGGACCCGTTGGTCGCCCACTTCGGCGAATTGACCGCCGCCGATCCCGAGAAGCTGGCGGGGCTTCTCGCGAGGAAGCTCGTGGGCGGCCGGGTCGTGGCGGCGCCCGCCGTGCACCCGGGCAGCTGGCCCGAGCCGGCTGTCCACCCCGCTCAGGTCGCCGAACTGGAACAGAGTGTGCAGAGCCTGACGGACCGTGTGCACCCCGCGATGCCCGACCCCGTACTACGGGCCCGGGCCGAGGTCGATGCCGAGCTGGCGGCCGAGGTCGCGGCGTCCTCGGGGGCGCAACTGATCGAGCGACTCTTCGCCGCGCGCCGCCGCGATGCGCTCGCCGAGGTTCGTTATCGCGATGCGGTGAACGAACTGCCGGACGAGATCATCCTGCTCGATCTGAGCCACGACGACGCCGGTGGTTACCGGATGGTCGAAGAACTGCGACAGCAATCGGAGGAGATCGAGGCCGCGCTACGAGCCGCTGAACGGGCCGAACACGGTCGTGCGCTGGCCGCGCAGGTCGATGTGGGCCGATGGTATCGGCAGACCTTCCCGCGCGACTCGTTCACGGAAGTGCGGCGTTTCGACGATCACGCCGTCACCGTGACCGACGGGCACACGGTCCGGCTCGTCATCGTGGCCGTGGACGGTTACCACGCGATCGCGGAGCAGCAGTGGCGTATGGCCAACCCGGCGCTACTGGAGGAAATCGGCCGTGGCGAGTGGATCGTGGACTGGCTGACCGTCCGGCCGGACGAGTCCGGTGAGGGGGTTGCTCGAGTGGAGCGGGTCTGGCGGCCCGCGCGGCCCGGCTTCGCCGCCGTGGCAGCCGCGGTCCAGGTGAGCCGGATGACCACCGAAGCCGAGGTGGTGAAACGCCGGATCGATATTCTCACCGGTGCGTTGGAGGAGCGGTATCGGGCCACCCGCGAGCAGGTCTCGATACGGCAGGAGTTCGAGTCACTGGCCGCCTCGCGCGAAAGGCCCGCGGGTTCCGGGCCGGTCCCGGACGCGGTGCGTGGCATACCGGATTCCGCGCACAGCCGCCGAACGGTGGCAGCAGTGGTCGATGATCTGCGCGCTGTGCTCGGGGCCGCCGCCGACCTGGCGGCCGGGCAGGTGCTGCGTATCGCCGATGAGCGGGGTTCGCTGGTGGTTGTCGCCGAACCGGGCGGCCATCTGCGTGCGCTCACCCGGGCGGGCCGCCACCATCCGGAGATCGCACGGGTGTTGTCGGGGGAGTCCGTCCCCATCGCATGGGTGGAGGTGGGGCTCGACGGATCGGCCGCACCGCGCGTAGCCGTGACCGAAGGACTCGGGGCGGTTGTCCGCCGGTCCGGAGAGACGACCGAGTCCTTTTTCCCGCCGGCCGAGGGGTCGTTGCGCGATCGGCTCACCGCATCGGCCGACCTCGATCCCGCGCATGCCCGGGTGGCTCTGGAAGCCGTGCGGGGGCAGATAGCCGGTGAGCTCGCGGCACACCTGCACGACGTCTTCCCGGCGGCACCGCACTACGCGCTCGGTGACCGCGGCGAGGTCGTGGACCTTCTGGCGGCGCAACCCGAGCGGACGCTGGCCGCCCTGCGCCTCCGGGGTGTCCCCGAGCAGGTCCGTGCCGCGGTCGAAGCGGGATTCGCCGATCTCCGCCTCCTCGGTGAGCACATCGCCGTAGCGGACACGGACCTCGCGGACTGGTTGCGCGGGGCGACGGATTCGGCTGGGCCGGTGCGGGCGATATGGCCCGCGGTGTTCCGGCAGCCGCCGGCCGGCCTCGCTCTGTGTGGGCACTTGGCTGTGGTCGCCCGTAATGCCTGGTATCACGAGGTTGCGGGGAGCCGGCCGATGCGCCTACCGGACGAGCCGGTCGCTCCGGGCGAGTTGATCGAACCGGCGGGTTTCAGCTGGCTGGTGGGAGGGCACGCCGAGTACCTGCCGGGAGGCCCGGCCGAGGCCGCCGCCCGGCTGTCCGGAGCGGAGCCGGGACAGTCGTATACGGACACCGATCCGGCGGTACGGGCGCGTCATTCGGGACGCGGGATGCTGCTGGTCGAATCCGGTGCCGGTGAGGGAGCGGCCCGGCTGCTCGTCAACGAGGGGGGCACTGTACTGGTGATCGACCTCGCCGGTGGCTACATCGGCCCGGTCACGGTGGAGTCGAGGGGCGAAAGTATCTGGCACGGGATCGAACTCGACAGATCCGGGAACCCGACGAAGCCGATTGCGTCCGACTACTCCGTGCCCCCGGCCGTGGTCGACAAATCGGTCCGGCTGCGGGACGGGATCGGCGGGGCGGCCGACGAGGCGCCCGGATCGGGGTCCGCCGATCCGGGGCGGGCACCGCGGGCGGGCGAGCACGATGACGCCGCGCCGGCGGAGCCGGGGCCGCCCGTACCGGTGGTGCGGGTTGCCGAGCCGGACTGGGGGAGCGGAACGGGTCCGCGTTCGGTGGATTCGGAGCTCGTGCTGCGGCGGCTCGGTGAGCGGGTGGCCGGGGACTCGCTGATCGTCGGTCAGGGAGCTGTGGTGGCCGCGCTCGGCGAAGGCGCCCGGCCGCCCACGCGACTCGAGGTGGCGGTACCCGAGGCCGCGTACCGCTATCTGCGGGAACAGCCGGGCTGGTCGGAGCGACCGGGCGGCGAGGATGCCCGCCTGGTCGCCGACAGGCTGTCGGTCGGACCGGGATGGCACGGAGCCCCACCTCTCCCGGAACTGTGGGCGCGTTCGTGGACTTCCCCGGGCGGGCTGCGCATCGCGAGTCTGCCCGATGTGTACGCCCTGCTCCAGGAACGCGGCCGGCCGCAGGACCTCCTGGACGCTGCCGCGATCCGGGCACACCTCCACGATCCCGGGCGACCGCCGTTGCCGCCGTATGTGCTCGTACGGCAGATGGACGCGGTGCGCGCAATACTGCCCGCCGAGGCGCTCGCTCACCCCGACGCGGATACCGCGATCCGGCTCGCCGCCAACGGTATGCATATCACCTACACCCTGTACGGGGACCCGGAAATCGGGCGCGTCAACCAGATCATCGGGGACCTCGAGCATCCCAGGTATCGCGTCCCGGCGACCTATCACAATGGTTTCGGTCTCCTCGAGGACGGGCTTCTGCTCCAAACACACCTGGGTGCCATCGGCGTCCGCCCGCACGAGCGGCTGGACGCGGGCGCCGCGGACAACTACAGCGACGCCGTGTACGGCAACGGCCGGCGCCGCGACAACCCCGGGGGATACGACGAGCTACGCTCGGCCCTCCTGGCCCGCGCCCACGCGCTCCTGCTCGGTTATCCGCGGGATCGGGCCGATCGTCTCTTCACCATGATCATGGGTTCCGGTTTCGACCAGAGTACGAAGGCGCAGGTGGGCAAGTACGACCCCGACCCTCTGGTGCAGGGTATCGCCGGGGTCGACCTGCAAACGCTCGTACTCCCGGGCGGTCTGGCGGATGCCTTCGCGGTGGCGGTGGAGGATCTGGCATCCGCACGTTTCTCGGCCGACCGGATACTCGGACGAGTACTGGTCGATTTCGATCTGTGGATTCGCTCGACCGCGGAGGGGATGCTGATCATCGACGAGTACGCGGAGTACCGCCCGATGATCGATGGTCGCCGATCGGAACTGACGGTCATGGATGCTTTCGCCCGCCGCATCACGGGCAATGCGGGTTTCACCGCGAACCACGAATTCCCGCGGACCTGGACCCTGGCGAACCCCGAGTTGCGCGCGGCGAACGCCAACGGTTCACGTGCTCTCGGCGCGGCTCTGGCCGACCGGCGGATCACCGCGTACCGAGCGTTCAGGGCAGCGCAGGAATACGCGCTGAGAATGGAACGGAAGTACCGGCACCGGTGAGCGATACGGCCGCTCCGGGCCTCTTCGAAGGCCGGACGGCCGCTCCGGGCCGGTGTCCCCCGCTATGGGAAGTGGCCGTGCGGTGCTGGGGAAGATGAACCCGAGTCTCGGTGCAGTGAGGTGGATTCCGGATGGCTGGTGGTGCGACTACCTGGCAGGGGTTGGCGGCCAGTGCCGCGAACGGCGAGATCCATATCGACGAATCGGTGTTCGACAAGGTGAGCAGCGCGGTGTACGACCTGGTCGGATGGATACGCGGGGTGCAGGAGATGGCCCGTGCCGTACCGATCCGGCCGGTGAGCCCCCTACCGGACGGTGCCGGTATAGCCCGGGCCTTCGGGGTGAAAACGGCGCACGGACTCGCCGACGTCCTGGACTCGCATCTCACGGTCCTGACCGATATGGCCGATACCCTGCGCGCCGCCGGAACGTACTACAACTACACCGAACACCACTCGGCCGATGCGCTGAGCAAGGTCATCATGCATGTGCCGCTGCCCGACGCGGTGGCCGATGTGCTGGCAGCGCCGAAGAAATCCTTGCTCCGGGATGCCGACACCGAGAAGGTCACGGTGGACTGGACGAATCCGCAGTCGATGTCGTTCGACGAGCTGTTCGAACTCGGCGCCGGAATCAATCCGGCTCCGGTCGATGCCACATCGGCGCTGTGGACCACGATGGCATCGACACTGCGCAACTCGTTCGGGTTGTTCGATACCGCGGTCGGAGCGAAGCGGGATCAGTGGCGGGGCGACGGGGGCACCCAGGCTTTCGCGGCAGCACAGCGGTACACCGATGACGTGCACGGTCTTCTTTTCGCGATGAACGATATCGTCGGCAAACTCGACGATATCGGTGACGCGCTCCGGCAGACAGCCGCGGGGATGCCACAGTCGACTCGGTTCACCGAACACGAAAAGCTGAGTATGACGCCTGCCTACCAGGGCAGTATGCAGGCTCTGTACACCGGGCCGTTGAAGGCCGCGATCCAGTTGCCGACGCTTCCGCAGCCCACGTCGATGGTGAGTGGAAACGGTGCGCCCCCCGCGGCGCCGGGCCCCAGCGGGCCGGGAACGGATCTGACGGACGACAAGAACCGCGACGGCGCCGGCCTGTCACCGGCGCAATACGACGACGCGATGGTGGACGGTCTCGACGACTTCTACGCCGACGATCCGGAGGAGTCCACCGATCCCGGCGGGAACACGCCCCCCGACGGAACCGACAACCTGCCGTCGAGTACGCCACCCGGCTCCGCCGACCCGTCGCCGGGGCCGGTACCGGCGGAGAACGGCTCGGCCCCCGGCCTCGCCCAGGATCCGGCTCTCGATCGGCCGTTCGGTGACGGCGCCGACAACCTCGGCCCGGCCGACCTCGCCATGGCTCCGGCGGAACCCGGGAACCCGGCACCGGATCCGGCCGGTGCCGTGAACGGAGCGGCGGAGCCGCTCGACGGTGGCGGTATCGCCCCTTATCTCGGCGGTCCCGGTCCGGCGGCGAGCACCGGAGACCCGTGGCGTACCCGGCCTTTCCCTGGCCGGCTCGGCGCTATCGGAGCGGGCTCCGGCGGCGCGCCACCGGGCCGGGCACCCGAGCCCGGACCACGTCCGGCGGTGGCCCGGCCCGTTCCTCGCGCCGGTATCGCGCCGGACGATATGGTGCGGGCCGGATCCCGCAGCGGGATTCCCGGCGCACCGGGTGCTCCAGGGGCGGTGGCGGGGCGTCGGCGCGACGGTGAGGAAGAGCAGGAGCACAAATCTCCGGAATACCTCGAATCCGAGGAACATCTCGCCGATGCGATCGGACAACTGCCGCCGGTGTACCGGCCGGTGGTCGACCGATGAGCAGAACGTGGACGCTCACCGACCTCGAGTTCGTGGTGGCCTGGGAAGGAACGGGCGAGGTGATCCTGCCCGAACCACTGTTCTACATCTCCGGAACCCGGTCACTCGCCGACGCCGAACACGAAAAACGGATGACGGCGGAGCGGTTGCGAGCCCGGGGCACCGGGTTGCCGGAGACGATCCTCGCCTGTATCGCCCGCCCGGACTTGCGTATCACGGTGGTCGGGGCCGATCCGCGCGACCCGCGAAACCCCCGCCGCCACCTGCGAATGTTGGGGGTCCGCAGGGGGCCGGCCGGATACCTGGTGACCCAGCTGCCGGGCGAATCCCTGCACCGGAGCGGCGGTTACCGGATCATCGAGGGGGAGGCGACCGCGCTGGCCGGGATGGTGGTGGATGCCCTGCCCGCGGTGGTTCCCGGAAAATACGGCGAGATCCCCCTCCCGGCAGCCGGATTCGAGTTCGGTTCAGCGGTGCGTGTACGTGGTGAGCGGTTTCTGCGCCTGCCCACCGCGCTGGAGGGCGCGATCGGCGTCGTGCAGGGAAGTTCGCGCTACGGTCCCCGCGGCGTGGTCCGCCGGGCGCTGCGCTGGCGCGATGTGCTGGGTGACGGCCGTTACGTGATCACCGGCGACTCGCCGGCCACGGCCGCGCCGGTGGATGCGAAACGCTTGACCGCGGCACTCAACAACGCGGTCGCTCATATCGTGGCCTCCATTCGCGACGAGCGGAGATAACCGCCGGACCGGTGGTCCGGCGCTGCGGCCGAGCACTACCTTTCCATCGTATTCCCTGTCATGGGAAGTGTCTTTGCCCCCGGTGAAAGCATTGGAGACAAACGTTCACTGATAAGGAGTGTGGGCGATGGGCAGGCCGATCAGAACCTGGAACTTCGACTACCTGGAGTTCGCTGTGCGCTGGAACGGTCTGACCGGAGAATCGCTGCCCGAACCACTCGTCATCACCACGAATTTCGGTTCCAACCATGATTACCTGCGGGAATGCCGGAGAATTGCCGCCGCAGTGGCTGTGGACGACGATCCGGAACTGGATACCGTATTCACCGCGCTGACCCAGCCGGATATCGTGCTCGCGGTCTTCGGACTGACAGCTCCGGACACCGGCGACGAGCAGGCCATCCGTATCTACGCCACCAGCAGCGGGGATCGTTGTTTCGTAGTGGATCAACGTCCAGGTGAAAGTATCTACCACGCCGCAGGTTTCACCCTTTCGGAGCACGACTCGATCAATTGGGTATCGGATATCGTTGCCCGACTCCCCGCCAGGGGCCCCGGTCAGCAGGTGATGGTCCCTCTGCCTGATCCCGACGAGCCCCATGCAGGCGCCGAGAAAATGGATTATTCGTACGGCCGATCGGATTTCCGGGATACGTTCGACGACCAGGACACCGAGGACCACTCGGAGTTCCTGGGTAAACCGCTCGCCGGAGTGGGTTCCATCGATATCGTTCAGGGGCGTTCGGTGTTCGGCCCGGCCGGCCAGGGCCGCCGCGCCCTCGGCTGGCGTGATATCGCCGGCGACGGCCGCTATACCATCGCCTACCGGTCCCCTTACGTGGCGAGGGCCACCGATACCGCATCGTTCGTCACTCGGTTGGCGGAAGAAGTCGAGGAAATCCAGCTCCTCGTAGACGACGAACGCCGGAGTGTCTGCCGATGATGTATTTCGCGACCGATCATCGGACAAGGGGGTCGGGCGATGGGCGGTAAACGCGATGTCTGGCAGCAGATCACGCAACAGGTGAAAGCTGCTGACCAGCGAGGAAACCAGGACATCGTTTTCTCTCCGGCGGCGGGCGAGAAGGCTCTCTATGCACTCGAGGCGGCGAGTGGAGCACTCGGAACGATCATCGCGAACGCGGAAGAGTTGAGCGTGCAGAACGCTGAATTCGGTGATGTATCGGGAAGCTTGGCCGGTTGGGAGCTGAAAAATATGCTCGTGGAGCAGAAATCGCGGCTGGTCGATGCTCTGAAAGAGCTGGACACCGCTTTCGGTCATATGCAGGACATGTTCTTTTTCGCCAGTCGGCAATACCGGCGTACCGAAGCGGAATCGGCCGCTGCCTTCATGAAACTCGGTGAACTTCCGGAATCCGCCCGAAAAGATTACAGTTTCGATGACCAAGGTCTGCGGGACCGGGTGGAGGCAGATCGTTTCGGCCAATCCGATCGTGGAGCGTCCGGTGAGATAATCGACCCGGAAAAAGAAGGATTCGGTGCCGGTGAGGTAAAGCATCTGAAGGACGCGCCCCCGCCGGGTTCGGGTCTGCTGGCGCCTGCCCTGGCCCGGCTGGCCGATACGATCGACCACGCGCCGCTCGAGGCCGATGCCCGGCTGTGGTTCACGATGTCGACGCAAGTGGCAGAGCTCCTGAAACAGTTCTCTCGGGATATGAACGCTGCTTTCGATAGCTGGTCGGGGCCGGGGCAGAAAGCGGCCGCAAACGCAAACAAAGCCTATGTCGCCCATATGAAGGATCTTTCCCAGGGCATGAATAATATGGGTAAGGTTCTCGCGTATTTCGCAGGATGGCTGTGGGCCACCTGGAAGAACATGCCGGTGGACGGCGAAGCGGAAAGGTCCTACGCGGCGGCTCGGCACAGAGTGGAAAAATTCAAAACCAACGGTGGTGCTCTGAAAACGCTACCCGTGATCCGAGTGGATTACGAAAACCTCTATATGAAGCCCATGGCCGCTGCCTGGGTACCCGTGATTCCCGAGTTCACGAGGAAGTCCGGTGCAGCGCAGCCGAAACCCGGGACCGAGCAGCCGAAGGCGGACACAGGGGATCGAAAACCCGGTAGCCCCGGTGCCGGCCCGCAGGGCGGGCCGGCGAACACACCCCAGAACGGGAGCCCCGGTCCGACCGGGCAGACCGACAAACTGAAGCAGGGCTTCGAGAAGCTGGACGCGGCGCAGAAGAACCTGCAGAAGAACGCGGACCGGATCGCGGAAGGTGCCCAGCGGATCAAAGACGGGCAGACGAACATCGGCCAGGGCGCGCAGCTCATCGCGCAGGGTAACCAGCTGATGCAGCAGGCGCAGCAGGCGAGCGCCGCCGGCCGGACGCAGGAGGCCGCCGCGCTGATGGCGCAGGGGCGGCGTTTGATCGCGGAGGGCAAGGACAAGGTCGCCGAGGGGCGTACGCAGGTCACCGCCGGTCAGCGGGCTATGCGTGCGGCTCTCACCGAGATCAAGACCAAGGACGCGAAAGAAATCGCTCGCGCGGAGAAAGCGCTGCGCGAAGCAGGGCAGGCGCTGCCGGCCGAACAACGGAAATCCGTCGATCAGGCCCTCGCGAAGGCCGAGAAGTTCCGTGAGTCCACCACCGACCGGGCCGAAGAGCTCACCAAGGATTTCACCGAGGCCGGGGACCGGCTGCTGAAGGACAGCAAGGACCTGGTGAACAACCCCGGTACGGCGGATCCCGCCGCTACGCTCGCGCCCGGGAGCACCGCCGATCCCGCGACGACACCCGCCCAGCCGGCGCCGACGACCGATCCGGGCGACACCACAACGCCGCCCGAGCTCGCCGCGACGGCGCAGCCGGCGGATACCGCGGCTCCGAATACCCCCGGCCCCGTGGGCACCGCTCCGGCCGGTGCGACCACGCCAGCCGCCGCGGTACCCGGGCCGGCACTCGCGCCGGGAACCACCGCCCCCGGTTTATCGGCTCCCGCCGCGACACCCCAGGCGGGCCTCGCGACTCCGCTCGCCGGGCAGGACCCGTTGAGCGGGCTCGCCGGAGTAGCGCAGCAGGTGGGTAGTTTCGTGCAGCAGGCGGGGCAGGGCCTGACCAACCTCTTCCACGCGGGGGCCCTGCCGAATATGCCGTTGCCCGGGGTGCCGGATATCCCCGCGGCGTTGCGGGACCTCGCCGCCGGCGCGCCCCCCGGCGGCCTCGGGGGCGGCGGGGGCGGCGGGGCGCCGGGCGCGGGTCCGGCCGCGATACCCGGCCAGCCGCTCGAACCGCCCCGGGAATACGGGCCGAAAGTGTCCGCCCGCGAGGGCGGCACTCCGATACCCGGGGGTGAGCCCCGAGCCGGTGTCCCGGCGGGATACCAACAGCCGATGATGGGATCGCCGGGCGCTCCCGGCGCGGGAACCGGGCAGGGCGGTCAGGACGGCGAACACAAACGGCCGAAATTCCTGCAGTCCACCGAGCATCTCGAGGAAGCGCTCGGGGAAGCGCCGGCCGTGTACAAGGCGGTGATCGACCGATGAACCCGCCCGAACCCGAATACTTCACCGGATCGGCGGTCTCCCGGACCGGACTGGTGTCGGTGGAGACCACGGAACTGGGTTTGCCCACCGCGATCTCGGTCCACGGGGCCGCTTTGCGCGGTGATCCACACATATTGGCCGACGAGATCATGCGGCTGTGCCGGCAGGCCGGGAACCGGGCGCGGCTGGCACGCCGGAACGCGCTGACGGAGGCCGGTGCGGATCGGGAAGTGATGGACCGGCTCGGACTGCCCACGGCCGCGGAGGTCGCCCGCGCCGAGGAAGCGGAGGAACAACAGGGCGGGTACGACCCGGGTAGCTGGCTGCGAGCGTCCTTTGGTTGAGCACAGGGGCGTTCCCGGCAACGATATCGACGCGGTGCAGGCGCGTCTGGTCCGTCATGCGGAGCGGCTGGCGGCGCTACAGGCCGAACTCGCGGCGATCCGGGTGACCGAGGAAGGCGCCGAGGGCGCGATCACGGTGGTGGTCGACGGTAACGGCGCCATGGTCGAGCTGATTCTCTCGCCCGCGATTTCCCGGATGCCCGCTGCTCGGTTCGAACGGGAGCTGGTGGCGGTGGCTTCCGCCGCCGCCCGGCGCGCTTTCGGTGAGCAAGCGGCTTCGATCGATTCGTTCAACACAAACGCAGGAGAGATCGACCATGAATGAAATCCTCATCGCCCCCGATGTTTTCCGTCAATACGGCTCGGTGAACGCGACCCAGGCCGCGGCGGTGGCCACCGCGGGCGCGGTGGATCAAGCCGCCACCGTGGCGGCCGCGGCACCGGTGTTCGGTCCTATCGGTGCCGATTTCCTGGCGGTGTTCGCGATGGCGCAGGCCAATCACATCCGCGCTGTCACACAGCTGGCGCAGGTGCATGCGGCCACCGCGGCGACAGCGGGTGTCGCCGCGGCCGCGGTCGAGATCACCGAAGCCGGATCGGCCACGAGTTTCACCACTCTGCGGGCATGAACGCGCTGCCGACCGCCCCACTGGATCCTGCGGTGGCGGAGATTCTGCGCCGGTCACCGGCGGGACCGCTGGTCGGTCAGCCGGTCGACCAGGTGCTGGCGAGCCTCGGTGTCCCGGTGCCGCAGTTTCCGTCGCTGCCGCCGTTGCCCGGATTACCACCGCTGCCGGCGCTCGATCCGGTCGCGCTGCTCGCGCCGATCACCGATATGCTCGGCCAATTCGGTTCCGGTCGGCTCGATCTGCTGGGTGGGGTGAATCCGCAGGCCGTTCTCGCGCAGATCGTCAACGGTCTCACCCAGGCCGTCTCGCTGGGTTCCTCGGCGATCGGTTTGCTGACCGGGCTGGCCGGTCGAGGGACGCAGGCGGCGGCGGACAAGAGTGCTCAGGCGCAGTCGGACGCGGCGGAGATCTCGACGCAGGCGGGGGAGATCAACCGGATCGTCTCCGAGGCCGCGGCGGCGGTGCTGTCCGGTAACGCGCAGCTGGCGGCCATCGCGGCGAAGCTCGCCGGTACGACGGCGGTACTGGCCACGATACCGGGCGGGCAGCCGGGGATCGCGGCCGCGGCGGCCGAGGCGGCCGCGGAATCGGCGGCGGTGGTGGCGCAGGTGCGCTGCGTATTGGAAGCCTGCAAGTGTCAGCTGGAGTGTGTCGGGCAGCCGGTAGCGGTGACGAGTGCGCCCAGCGCGGCCGCGGGGGGCGGCCAGCAGGCGTTGCAGCAGATGACGCAGATGGCGCAGCCGGTGGCCGGTATGTTGCAACGGGGTGCGCGAGAGGTCGAGCGGATCGCGACCCGGCAGCCGGGACCGCAGCCGGGCGAGGAGACCTCGACCCCGCTTGCGCCGTATACCGCTGGGGGATCGACCGGAGTTCTCGCGGCCACCGGTATGAGCTCGGCCGCGCCGGTATTGCGCCCGGGTGCGATATCGCGGCCGTTCCAGCAGAACGTCCTGCGGACGAGCCTGTCGACGCAGACGGGAACGGTCGTCGGGACCGGCGTGAGCGGTGCGGTGGCCCAGGAGGTTCGTACCACCCAAGCGATGAGCGCGGCGTCCATGATGCCGCTCGCGGGCCCGATGGCGATGGCGCCGCGTGCCGGGGATCCGGGCGACGAACAGCAACACAGTCCTGTTGTCGCGGCCCGCGGTGAGGAGGTGGACGACGCGGCGCTGGAATCGGCGACACCGGTGATCGGTGCACCGGACGAATTGTCCGAGCCACCGGATCGCGCCCTCTCGTTATGAGCCTCTGCTCATCGAACCGAAACAATCGATCGATCCGATCGAATACACCAGAAAAGGAATAGGAACCATGGCCACTCCCAATGAGACGGATATGCTCCAGGACAGCGTGGCGATCAACAAAGCGAAAGACGATATGTCGTCTTTCGTCGTCGATGCGATCCGTGTTACGGCACGAAATCTGGAGGCCGATGTCGCTGCCTCGGCCCCGTCCTGGGCGGGCGAAGCGCGAGCCGCGTTCGTCGATTTCCAGACCCGATTGAACACCAGTATCGTCAAATTGAACCAAAGGCTCGACGAATTGACCGTAGCAATGGGCACCGGAACCAAAAAGGTTGCAGCGCAGGAAATCGACGCCGCGTCGACCTTCACCACGCTGTCGCAGACGGTCTGATTCGAAGTTTTCCCTGGAAACCACCGAAGACAGGACGAAAATGGCTCCGAACGATGGATTGACACACTACAACCACGCGGGTATCGATGCGCTGGTTCAAATGCTCAACGGACACTACGACGGTTTGACCCAGCACGAACAGGCGGCAAGAGACCAGGACAAGAAACTGATGGAGGTGTGGGGCGGTCAGGGCCACGGCGGCTACTCGAGAGCATTCGCCAATATGATGACCTCGCTCAACGAGATCCAGCAAGTGCTGGCAAAAGGCACGAGCAGGGTGATCGAGGCGCAACTCGGTATGCGGCAAACCGATAAACAGATCGCGGATATGTTCGAGCCCCTGTGAATTCGAACAGTACGAACGTGCCCGTTCCCGGAGGACGGGCACGTTCGGCCTGCTGCCATCCCGAGGAGTGATTGTTGCCCGCCCAACTGACCACCCGAGCCCAGGTCAACGGGTACCGCTTCTTGTTGAAGCGAATCCAGCACGCCCTGGTGCGCCGGGATGTGCGGATGCTGCACGATCCGATGCGTGCGCAGATCAGATCGATGGTCGTCGGTCTGATGTTCGCGGTGCTCATCGTCGCCGGTTGCGCGATACTCGGCCTGTTGCGTCCGCAAGGCCAGGTCGGGGACGCGAAGATCGTGATCGGCAAGGACACCGGTGCGCTGTATGTCATGGTGGAGGGCACCCTGCATCCGGTGCTCAACACGGCCTCCGCGCGGCTGATCACCGGATCGGCCGAAAAACCCACTTCCGTCAAGGAATCCAAGCTGGCATCGTTTCCGCGCGGCCCGCTACTCGGAATACCGGGTGCCCCCGGCGCCTTGCTCGGTTCGGCGGCCGACGCGGAGCACTCGGAGTGGAGCATCTGTGAATCGCTCATACCGCGGGACGGCCTGTCCCGGATCGTGATAGCGGGTGCCCCGCGGCTCGACGAGACGATCCACCCTCTCACCGGCGACGAAGCGATGCTGGTGTCGGCGGCGGGCAAGCATTACCTGCTGTGGGGAGGCCGGCGCGCCGAGTTCGATCCGGGCAACGATGCCGTGAGCCGGGCCCTGGAGTTGCGAGCCGGTACCCGGTTCCGGGAGGTGGGCGTGGGTTTGCTCAACGCGACTGTTCCGGTACCGGCGCTGGCACCACCGGTCATTCCCCGGGCGGGGGAGCCGGGACCGGTTCCGGATACCACCATCGGCTCGGTGATCAAGGTGATCGGCCCGGCCAGCACCGAGTTGTATGTCGTGGTCGCGGGGGGTGTGCAGCCTATCTCGCCCTTTGCCGCGGAGGTGATCCGCTACGCGGATTCCCAGGGCATGAGCGATGTTCCGGCGATACCTCCGGACGCGCTGCGCGGTGTCGCGGTGGTGGAGGAGCTGCCGATCGGGATGTTCCCGGTGATCCGCCCGCGGATCGTATCCGCCGATATACCGGTCGCCTGTGTCGCGTGGTCCCGGATCGGCACCGCGCAGGAGGCGACCCTGCGGTTGCTCACCGGGCGGAACTGGCCCCTGGCCGATTCGGCCCGGCCTGCCGTCCAAGCCAGCGCGGGCACCGACGCCGATCGCATCGATGCGGCCTATCTCCGCCCGAGTTCCGGCGAGTTCGTCCAGGCCACCGGAAACGACCCGGGCAGCGAGCGGCGGGCGTCGTTGTTCTACATCGCCGATACCGGAGTGCGTTACGGCATCCCGGATATCGGTACCGCGGAAATTCTCGGGCTCGGCCGGAAGCCGAAACCGGCGCCATGGCAGATCGTCGGACAGTTGGTCCCCGGACCCTCGTTGAGCCGCACCGCGGCTCTGATGGCGCACGATTCGCTCGCACAGGAACAGATGAGATGACCAATGTGCAAGAGGCCGGTATCGCGGACGATGAACCCGTGGCGCTCAGCGAACCGGAACTGCGCCGGGTATCGGTGATCAGCGCCACGACCCAGGTGGACCTCGGGTTACCGGCGACCGTTCCGCTGGTGACGTTCATCGGTGACCTCGTGGCCGTGATCGAATCGCGCAACGCTCCATCGGCCGAGCCCGACGAGAACGCGCCGCGGGCCGCCGAACACTGGACGCTGGGCCGGCTGGGGCAGCCGCCGATCCCGCTGGACGCGACACTGGCCGAGGCCGGTATTTTCGACGGTGACCTGCTCCTACTGCGTTCGGTGCGCTCGAAGGAGCCGCTACCGCTGTTCGACGATGTCATCGACGCGATCGCCCGGTTGACCGACAGCGCGTCCCGGAATTGGAGCGATACAGCGGCGCGCCGGCTGGGGCTCGCTGTCGCGCTGCTGGCCGCCCCGCTGGCGATGGTGCTGCTCGCGGTGTCGGGAACCCGGATCGCGGCGGGTGCGCTCGCGGTATCGGTCGGTATCGCGGCGTTCGTGACAGCGGTGATCGTCGCGCGCCGGCGCAGCGAGGCGACGGTGGCGGCGGTGTTGTTGTGGTGCGCGCTGGTGCTGTTCGGGCCCGGTGTCGCACTGCTCGTACCGGGGGAGCTGGGAAGCCCGCACGCTCTGATCACGTGCGCGAGCACCGTGGTGGTCGTCGCGTCGATGTACCGGCTGACCGGTTCGGGAGCGACGTTGGTCGCGGCCACCCTCACACTCGCCGTGTTCGGTGGGGTCGCGGCGGGTGTCATGGTCGTCGGCGATATCGATCCGGTGAAGATCGCGGCGGCCGGGGTCGCGGTGGCACTGACCTTCATCACCCCCACCGCTCAGCTGTCCCGGCTCGCGGCGAAACTTCCGGTGCCGCCGGTCCCCACCGCGGGCGGGGTGATCGATCCGGCCGATCACGAGCCGCGCCCGACGATCGAAGGTATCGGCGTGATCGGCGCGACAGCCCTACCTTCGGCGATCGGTCTGTCGGAGAAAGCGCGAGCAGCCAACGAGTTCCAGTCCGGCATGATCATCGGTGCGACGGTGACGGCCGCGGTCGGCGCCTTCGTCGCCGCGGATCCGTTCGGGTCGCGGCATTGGCAGGGCATCACCCTCGCGGTGATCGCCGGTGTGGTGCTGATCCTGCGCGGTCGCGCCTACGCCGATCTCGTCCAGGCGGGCGTATTGATCGGAGGTGGTTCGGGTACGTTGCTCGCGCTGCTGTTCGGGCTCGGAATCGGTGCCGGAGGGGCGGCACTACCGATTGCCGGCGCTCTGCTGGCGCTGGCGGCGGCCGCTTTCTTCTTCGGTGTGGCAGGACCGTCCACCGACCCTTCTCCGCTGGTCCGCCGGGGAGGAGAATTGTTCGAATACGGGCTCATCGTGGCGATACTGCCGCTGGTCGTCTGGATCATGGACCTCTACGCCCTGGCCCGCAACATATGAAGCGCTACATTCCCGCTACGGGTCCGCGACCTCGGCGTGCTCTGCTGACCGTGCTGGCCTGCGCGGCTCTCGCCGCGTCGTGGACCGCCGGCACAGTCGCCGTTCCCGCGATGGCGATGCCGCCGGCCATCGACCCCGCTCTGGTGCCACCGGCCGGACCGCCCCGTCCACCGGAGCCGGCCCAGCAGGTGACGGTATGCCAGCGGTTGCTGCTGACCGGCGAACCGCCGCGTACGGCGCCGGTGGCGCAGCGGCCCTTGGATCTCGCGACGGCCTGGCGGTTCGCCCGCGGGCGCGGGCAGATCGTCGCCGTGATCGATACCGGCGTCACCCGCCATCCACGGTTGCCGAACCTCATCGGCGGCGGAGACTACGTGTCCGGCACCGACGGCACCGAGGATTGCGATGGGCACGGCACTCTGGTCGCGGGTCTGATCGCGGCGCAGCCCAGCGCGGACGACGGGTTCACCGGGGTGGCACCGGAGTCGACAGTGCTCGCCATACGCCAGCTGAGCCTGGCCTATGAGCCGAAGGACTACAACCATCGTGGGCTACCCGGTCAGCTCGCCGTCGGTGGTTTCGGTACCACCGCGACCCTGGCCTCGGCGATCGTGCACGCTGTCGCGCTGGGTGCGACGGTGATCAATATCCCCACGGTGGCCTGCTCCGCCGCCGGATCCGACCTGGCCGATCGCGCGCTGGGGGCGGCTGTGCGATTCGCCTACGACCGCAATGTGGTGGTCGTCGCCGCGGCCGGTGATCTCAGCGATTCCGGCCCGTGCGAAGCACAGAACGACGGGCGCGGCTGGGAAGCGGTGCGTACTGTGGCCAGCCCGGCGTACTTCGCGCCCTACGTGCTCTCGGTGGGCGCGGTGGCCGGTGACGGCGGTGCGGCGCCGTTCTCGTTGTTCGGTCCGTGGGTTTCGGTCGCTGCTCCGGGTCGCGACATCGTCTCACTGGACAGTGCGCCCGGGGCGGGCGGTCTGGTCGACGCCGTACCGGCGCGTGACGGTGTCCATCCGATCGAGGGCACGAGCTACGCCAGCGCCTACGTCGCCGGTGTGGTGGCGCTCGTTCGGTCCCGATACCCGGAACTGTCCGCCGCAGCCGTGATGGAACGGGTGATCAGAACGGCGCATTCGCCCGGCCCCGGACGAGACGACCGGCTCGGCGCCGGATTGGTCGACCCGGTGGCGGCGCTCACCGCCCAACTACCCGAACGTGATGTGCACATCGGGGCGGAGACGAGCATCCGGGTCGCCGCGCCGGCGCTACCGCCCCGGCGGGATCCGTTACCGGCCCGGATCGCGCTGATCGGCACCGCCGTATGTCTCGGCGGGGTGGCCGTCGGGCAGGTATTGAGCCTTCTCTACCGGCGCGATGAGGAAAAGGACGCTGATGAGTGAACCGAGCTTTCCGCACGGGGCGGAGGGTGTCCGGCCGTGAACAACGAGGGTATCGAGGGTTTCGTGCGGCTGGCGCGCATCGCGCCTCCGCGGCCGCCGGGTGGAGACCTGGTGCTGAACCCGCCCCCCGAGCTGCCCCGGCCCGTACCGGGCAAACTGCTGATGAAACTGCTGCCGGTGGTCATGATCGTGGCCGTTGTGGGCATGATCGCGTTGCTGTTCGCCACCGGTGGCCGCAATGTGCTGAGCAACCCGCTCACGATGATGTTCCCGATGATGATGCTGATCTCCGTGGTCGGGATGTT
This sequence comes from Nocardia sp. X0981, assembly GCF_977089955.1. Taxonomy (NCBI): domain Bacteria; kingdom Bacillati; phylum Actinomycetota; class Actinomycetes; order Mycobacteriales; family Nocardiaceae; genus Nocardia; species Nocardia sp. X0981. Next base: position 4,317,099 of record NZ_OZ372435.1, read on the forward strand.
CGCCGGGGGTATGGGACGCGGCGGTGTCAAGGGCGCGGCCGAACTGAACGAGGACCGCAAGGACTATTTCCGCTATCTCGCACAGCTGCGCAAGGATGTGCACAAGGTCGCGGTCGAGCAGCGAGAATCGCTGCTGTGGAGCCATCCGGAGCCGGCCGACCTGCGGGCATTGTTCGGCACCCGGCGGATGTGGGAGCGCCGGCCCGGTGATCCGGACTTCGGGCACGTCCGGGTCGGAGTGGGTAGTCATCGCATCGCGACCAAATTGGGCCGCCCGGAAACGGGGCCGCTGGAAGATCTCGAGCCGGTTTCCACAGTCGCGTTGCGTCGTTTCGTACGTACCCACTCGGTGGTGCATCATCTCCCGACGGCTCTGTCGTTACGCGCCTTCCCAGCGATCAACATCGAAGGCGACCGCACCCGGACCCGAGCGCTGATGCGTACGATCCTGATGCAGCTGTGCACCTTTCACGGGGTGGACCACCTGGCGGTGGCGGTCGTCTGTGCCGAGCTGGACAGTCCGGAATGGGCATGGGCGAAATGGCTGCCGCATATCCAGCACCGCGCGCTGCGTGACGGAATGGGTTCGGCCCGCATGATGTATCCGTCGCTGGCCGAACTGGAGACCGCGCTGGCCGACGAGCTGCTCGAACGTGGCCGGTTCATGCGTAATGCCACGCCGACCCCGGGACGTATGCACCTGGTGGTGATCATCGATGACGGATTCGTCAACGGCACCGAACGGATGGTAGCCGAATCCGGTATGGATTCGGTCACCGTGCTGGATCTGACGGCCCCACCGGGCGGGCTGGCGGTACGGCGGGGCCTGCAGTTGGTCGTGACCGGCAACGGCATGCTGGCCGCGAAATCCGGTAGCGGTACCGAAGAATTCGCGGCCTGTGATCTGGTGTCCATTGCGGCAGCGGAGGCTTTCGCACGAGCTCTGGCCCGCTATCGGATCGCGACGGCAGCACAGCTGGTGAGTCTGGACGACCGGCGCGCCGACCCGGGGTTGATGTCACTGTTGCGGATCCCCGACGCGACCCAGCTCGATCCTCGGGTGGCGTGGCGGCCGCGCGCCCCGCGGGAGCGGTTGCGCGTACCGATCGGTGTCACCCCCGACGGCGCACCGGTGGAGATCGACATCAAGGAAGCGGCCGAGAACGGGATGGGTCCGCACGGACTGTGCATCGGTGCCACCGGTTCGGGTAAATCGGAGTTCCTGCGTACGCTCGTGGTGTCGATGGTCGCGACTCATTCCCCGGATCTGCTGAACCTCGTGCTGGTCGACTTCAAGGGCGGGGCGACCTTTCTCGGCCTGGATCCGCTACCGCATGTGGCAGCCGTGATCACCAATCTCGAGGACGAACTGTCGATGGTCGACCGTATGCGCGACGCCCTCGCGGGTGAGATGAACCGGCGGCAGGAGTTGCTGCGCTCGGCGGGTAACTTCGCCAACGTCACCGAGTACGAGAAGGCGCGCGCCAACGGGGCGCGACTGGATCCGCTGCCCGCGTTGTTCATCATCGTCGACGAGTTCTCGGAACTTTTGTCACAGAAGCCGGATTTCGCCGACCTGTTCGTCATGATCGGTCGATTGGGGCGGTCGCTGCGGGTGCATCTCCTGCTGGCATCACAGCGGCTGGAGGAGAACAAATTACGCGGGCTGGACAGTCATCTGTCCTACCGGATCGGATTGCGTACTTTCTCGGCGAGCGAATCCCGTCAGGTACTCGGCATCACCGACGCCTATCATCTGCCCAGCGTCCCCGGATCGGCGTATCTGAAGACCGACGCCGATGACCCGCTGCGCTTCAACGCGACCTATGTCTCCGGTCCGTACACCCCGCCCCGGGGCGCCCGCCGGGTAGCGGACCGCGCGACGGATGGGCAGACGGTGGAGGTGTTCACCGCGGCGCCGGTAGCGGTGCGGGAGCAGTCCGAGGCCGGCACCGTCGAATTGCCCGACCTCGACGAGCTGGAGGCCATGCTGGCCGACGGAACGCCGGATCTTCAGGAGCGCACCCTGCTGCAGGTCGTTGTCGAACGGCTCACCGGGCACGGACGGCCTGCCCACGAGGTGTGGCTGCCACCGCTGGATATCTCACCGACGGTGGATATGCTGCTACCTCAGCCACAGTGGCGGTCTCCGGAAAACCGCACCGGTGATCTGCGGTTGGCGATCGGTGTGGTCGACAAACCGTACGAGCAGAAGCGCGACGCCCTCGTCATCGATCTGGCCGGAAGCCAGGGCAATGTGGCCGTTGTGGGCGGCCCGCAGTCGGGGAAGTCCACGACACTGCGCACCATCATCATGGCTGCGGCGGTCACGCATACTCCCCGGCAGGTGCAGTTCTACTGCATAGACCTGGGCGGCGGGTCGTTGGCGGGACTGGCGGGGTTGCCCCATGTCGGTTCCGTCTCGAGCCGGCTCGAGGTCGACCAGGTGCGCCGTACGGTGGCGGAAATGACCATGCTGCTCCGGCAGCGCGAAGAACGTTTTCGCGCGCTCGGTATCGAGAACATGGCCGACTACCGCCGGCGCACAGCGGGTGACACGGCAGGATCGCGGCAGAACGCGGGCCGGATCGACGATGATCGCTTCGGCGACGTATTCCTGGTGATCGACGGCTGGGGCGCCTTCCGTGAGGAGTTCGAGTTACTGGAAGGCGCGGTGAACAAAATCGCCGCACAGGGCCTTTCCTTCGGAGTGCACCTGATCATCGCGGCGGCCCGGTGGCTGGAGATCCGCCCGGTGATCCGAGATCAGATCGGCACCAGGCTGGAACTGCGACTCGGCGACCCGGCCGATTCGGAGATGAACCGCCGGGCGGCGGTGCACGTCCCGGTGGGGCGCCCCGGACGGGGTATCACCGCCGAAAGCCTGCATCTTCTGATCGCTCTACCCCGATTGGATTCCGAGGTGGATCCGGAGACGGTGGCCGAAGGTGTGGCGGCGGCCAGAACACAGCTGATGGAACTGTACGGCGACAGCGGGGCACCGACCGTGCGAATCCTACCGGCCCGGCTCGACCGAGCGCAGGTCATCGCCGATGCGGAAGCCGCCGGCCTGAACCCGTCCTGGACCCGGGTGCCGATCGGCCGCGGCGAATCCGAACTCCAACCGGTGATCATCGATTTCGACGCACAACCACATTTGATGATCTTCGGAGATATCGAGGCCGGGAAGACCACGGTACTGCGCAATATCGTCACCGGAATCGTCGAACGCTCCACGGCCGAACAGGCCCGTGTCATTCTCGTCGACTACCGCCGCACGCTGCTCGGCGCTATCGAGGCCCCTCACCTCGCCGGGTACTCGACCTCGCCGCAGACATCGATCGGAATGCTCGCCGAGGTAGCCGACTACCTGTCGAACCGCCTACCCGGGGCCGATATCACACCGCAGGAATTGCGGGACCGCAGCTGGTGGACGGGCCCGGATATCTATGTCGTCGTCGACGATTACGATATGGTTTCCTCCAACAATCCACTGGTGGCATTGCTGGAATACCTGCCGCAAGCGCGCGATATCGGTTTGCACCTGATCGTAGCCCGGCGGGCCGGTGGCGCGAGCCGCGCACTCTACGACCCGGTTCTCGGGGCACTGAAGGATCTTTCCGTCGACGCGCTCTTGATGAGCGCACCGAAAGACGAGGGAATTCTGCTCGGCGATTTCCGTTCCACGCGACTGCCGCAGGGGCGGGCCGCATTCATCTCACGGAGCCGCGATACCGAGATGGTGCAGATCAGTTACCTGCCGCCGGAGTAACCGCTGTGGCGCACCGGGCCGCCCACGGCGGACCCGGCGCGCTCACCACCACAGGGCAGTGCCGCTGGTCAATTCACTGTCGCGAGGACGATCTCCAGCGCTTTGCGCATATCCTCGGCCTCGATCCGCATCAGCTGGTCGGCGTCGAGTTCGGCCAGCGCGTGCAGGTCGTCGGCACGGCCGTAGGCCAAGCGGAATTCGCGCTCCTCCTCGGCGGCTTCGATGATGTTGCGGACGAACCGCCCGTTGCCGGCGACGTCGATTCCGCGGTGTGTCGCGCCACCCGGGTCGGTACGTTCCTGCTCGTAGAGCGCGGTGCACGCCTCGACCACCAGGGCGAGCGCCTCTTCCGAGACGGTGGAGTCCCTTCTCCGGGCGATCGTCTCACCGATACGGCCCAGTTCGTCCGGTGTGTAGGAATCGAATTTGATGCGTTTGGCGAAACGTGAGGCCAGTCCGTCGTTGGAGGCGAGGAAGCGCTCGATCTCCCGGTCGTAGCCGGCGATGATGACCACCAGCCGGTCTCGATCGTTCTCCATCCGTGCGAGCAGGGTGTCGATGGCCTCCTGCCCGAAAGCATCGCCGCCGGACAACCCGGTTTGGATCAGGGTGTATGCCTCGTCGATGAACAGCACCCCGTCCATCGCGCTGTCGATCAGCGCCGAGGTCTTGATCGCGGTGCTACCCAGGTGCTGCCCCACGAAATCGCGCCGGGTGGCCTCGACGACTTTGTCGGTCTTCAACAACCCCAGGCCACAGTAGATCTTCGCGACGACCCGCGCCACGGTGGTCTTACCTGTACCCGGTGGGCCGGTAAAAGCCAGGTGCTGGCCCCGTGGGGCGCTGGCGAGGCCTTTCTCGGCCCGCACCTTCGCCAGAGCGGCTGTCGACTGCAACTTCGCGACCTGGGTTTTCACGGCGTCCAGACCGATCTGTTCGGAGAGTTCGGCCCGTGCTTCGGCCAGAATGTTGCGCGCACGGTGCTCGTAGGCCCGGCGCTCGATATGGTCCTTGGAGGGTGCGGATTTCGGGTCCCAGCGGTCCACGCGGCTATCGATCTGTTCCCGGCTGGTGATCGTGAGGCGGAACGCCGGGTCGCGTAATGCCGCGGCGTTGGCCGCGAAATCGGGTGTCTCCGAGTAGACCTGTTCGAACAGGTGCCGTGCTTCGTCTTCCTGACCCTGTTCGCGGAGGCACAGCCCACGGCAGTACATGGCAGCGGTGCGGGCCGCGGGCACCGGGCCCGCTTCCGCCATCTCCAGCCGGCGGACAGCCTCTCCGAAAAGGCCGAGCTGGGCACATGCGGACCCGACCATGACATGGGCACCTGCGGCCATATAGGGATCATCCCAGTCCGCGGACCCCGCCAGCACGGTCATCACATCGGACCACCGTTGCGTCGTGTAGTGGAGGTGTGCGCGTACGTAGGCGCAGGCTCGGCTGTCGATCCGGTTCTCCGCACCGGCCGGTTGCGCCGCGCGGTGCCGGTCCAGCTGATCCAGCACTCGCTCGGCCTCGTCGTACTCACCGTCGGTGACCAACTGGTTCGCCTGGGCCAGCCAGATCTCGACATAGGTGGCCAGCGGATAGTCGATATAGGCACCGATGACGAAGCGGCCCGCCAACTCTCGTGGCCGCAGACCCAGCCTGCGCTGTTCGCGGAACAGGGCGGTGGTGCTGGTGCGGTGCAGGTTGAACAGGACCTCGCGGGTCACCTCGCCCGCCGCGGCGCGGCCCAGCCACGCATCACACATGTCCGGATCCCATTCCGTGGCCCGTTTGAACGCTCTCCTCGCGTAATCGAGATCGCGCGTCGATTCCCGCCCGTCCACGACGAGTCCCAAGGAAAGGACGCCCGCGTCGAAGACTTGCTGCACCTGTCGGATGCTGGACATTCTCGGATCTCTCCTGCGTTTTTCCGCTGTATGAGAACAGTACTGAGACAGGCACGGACACCTCCCGATGGTGGGAAATGAGAGCGGTTACGGGTGGTCCGGGGCCTACGTAGGTAATCCGCTACCTAGGTGCCGCAGTGGGATTGCCGATGCGCATCGCATGCCGCTGTTTCCAGAATCGTCGGGTCGGATGAGTGAACGAGGGCAGGGTTGCGATGAGGGATGGGTCGAAGCGGCCGCGGCGTCCACCGTGTGCCGACAATCCGCAGCGATGGGATCTGGACGCCGGCAAACCGGGCGAATGGCGGGAATCGGTGCGGATATGCGCGCGCTGTCCGCTACGGGACGCGTGTGCTCGCCGGGCAGCCGCCTTGATCGACGAGGGCTATTCGCCGAAAAGTATGATCTGGGCGGGCGTGGGCTACGATTCGGAGGGGCGGTCCGTAGCGGATCTGGATGTGTACCGCAGCAGCCCGCCGTCGTTGCCGGGGCGCGCGGTCGCGGTCCGGACCAACCGGAAATGGGTGCACGTGGAGGCGGTGTCCCAGGACACAGAGCCGCACAACGATACCGGGCAGCCGCCGGTGCGACGCCCGCGCCGAATCATCGTGCGTCGCGGATCGCCGCTGGACGGAGCGGGGGCGGAAAAGGTCTCGTGACCGTGGTGCGGGAATACTGCCCCGGCAGGCGGTGAACGCGGTCGAACAGGGTTTCTTCGCAGAGCAGCGGTCTTTCCGGGAGAAGTTGTCGGCTCGTGGGTCCACGCGGCCGGCCTCGGCAGGTTCCGTGAGCGAGCGCGGTGCCGGCCGCCCACCGAAGCGGACGGCCGACGAGGTCGGCTGCGGTACGACCGGGAGGATCCGGCGCGGTCGCGCAGGGGAACGAAGCCCGGATACGATGATCTCGGACTCGGGTTGTACCAGGGCGTGTCTACTCCGAGCCGAGACGGAGGGGATGTGTCAGGGCCACTGCCACGCGGAGACCGGCGTCCCCTGGTGGGGCGCGTTGCCGAGCTGGGCGCGCTCGTCGAGGCGATGACGATCGCCGAGGACGGCGGGAGCGCCGCGGTATCGCTGGCGGGGGAGCCCGGAATCGGCAAGACCCGGCTGCTGGAGGCCGCCTGCGAGATCGCACGAGAACGTGGTCACCAGGTTCTGGCCGGGCGATCGACCGAACTCGAGCGGGAGATTCCCTACTCGGTGATCTCCGCGGTACTCGACGATCCGGTGTCCTCGCTGGCCGAATCGGAGCTGCGCGCCCTGGTGCCGGAGGATCTGGCCGCACTGGGCCGGCTCTTCCCGGCGCTGCACCGATCGGCTGCTCCCGCCTCGGCCGAGACGACCATCGAGCGGCGGCGGTGCCAGCACGGTGTGCGATCGGTGCTGCAACTGCTGACCATGCGCGCGCCGACCGTGCTGGCCTTCGATGATCTGCATTGGGCCGATCACGCCTCGCTCGAAATTCTCGCGTATCTTCTCCGCGGCACGGTGCCGAACTGCCTGCTGATTCTCACGCATCGGACCACGCAACTCCCGGCCGCCCATGTCGGTGCGCTCAGCCGTGCGTCCCGCGACGGAATACTGTCCGCATTGGCGCTGGGCCCCCTGTCGCTCGCGGAGACCGCCGAACTACTGGGCGACGACGTGCACAGCCATACCTTGTCGGAGCTCCATCACGAATGCGGTGGTAATCCCTTCTACGTACAAGAACTCGCTCGTGCCAGACGTGCCGGCGGGGACTGTGCCGCGCCCCGCCGTGACGGGTACGGACGCAAGGTCCCGCCCCTCGTCCAGGCGACCTTGGAACAGGAGATCCGGGCGATGTCACCGGCGGCGCAGCGCCTGCTGCACGCCGCCGCCGTGCTCGGAGAACCGTTCGACGTGGACCTCGCGGCGGAGATCAGTGCTCTGTCCGGCCGGGAGGCGGCGACGGCGATCGACGAGCTGGTGGCGACACAGTTGGTGCAGGCGACCCGGGTGAGCGGCCGGCTGATGTTCCGGCATCCGTTGATCCGGCGCGCGGTCTACGAACAGATCGGTTACGGGACGCGGCGCGAAGTCCACCACAGCGCAGCGGTCGTACTGGCCGCGCGGGGCGCCGATCTGTCGATCCGCGCCCACCACCTTGAGCGCAGCAGCACTGTAGGCGATGAGGCGACGATAGCGGTTCTGTCCGAGGCGGGAAAAGCAGCGGCGGCACGTGCGCCGCTCAGTGCCGCACGCTGGTTCCGGGCGGCGTTGCGCCTGCTGCCCGCCGAGGCCACGAACGCGCGAAGACGTGAGTTGATGATCGCTCTCTCCGAAGCACTCAATTCGTGTGGCCGACTGCGTGAGAGCCGGGAAGTGCTCGATCGGGCGCTCGCCGAGTTCGCCGACGACGCACCCCACGCGGATCGCGCGCGGATGATGGTGATGCTCGCGGTGACCGAACAGGGCTTGGGGCACCCGGTGGAAGGGCATCGTTTGTTGTCGGCCGCCTTGGAGCTGGTGGACCCCCACGGCGTCGAAGCCGCCTCGTATCGGCTGGAACTGGCGAAAAGCCACATGCTATGCGGTAACTGGGACGACGCGATGACCATCGCGACCGAGTTGATGCAGGCTGCGCGGTCCCGCACCGATCGCCGCCTCCACTTGCTCGCGACCGCGGCCAATGCCTATATGGCGACCACGCACCTGGATTCCCGGCTCCAGCTGGGTCTGGACTATCTCGACGAGGCCGTACGCCACCTGAGCAAGCTCTCCGACCGGGAGATCGCGCCCGAGTTGCTCAGCGGCTACACCGATGTGGCGTTCGCCGAGGTTAATTTCGAACGGTGGTCCGATGCCGTGGAGCACGCTGATCGAGGGATCAGGATGTGCCGGGAGACAGGATACGGCCGGCATATGATCGACCTCCTGCACTTGCAGGCGGTGGCGTTGCTGGTCCAGGGAAAGCTCGGACGGGCTCTCGTGGTCATCGATGACGCGGTGGAAACAGCTCTGCTGTTGGACAATCCGCCGATGGTGGCCATGACGGAAGCGACTCGCTGCTGGGTGCTGTCCGTGCTCGGCCGGCACGAAGAAGCTCTCGCCACGGGTGCTCGCGCCACCGAGATCGCGGCCGCGGCGCCACAAGGTGTCAATTCCCATCATCCACCTCTGACCTACGGCGCGGCTCTGATCACCGTGGGTGACTACGCGCGCGGGCGAGACCAGATCGCGACCCGAGGCGGATACGGAGACCTCGACACGGTGAGCCCGACAACACTGTCCTACTGGCTACGCCATCTGGCGGACGCCGAACTGGAACTGGGTGATCTCGACGCCGCGGAGAAGGTGGTGCGGCGTTTGGAAGCGCTCTCCGACGCCACACCGATGATGCCCATGCGCGCCGGGGACGCTCGATACGCGCGGTCCCGCATCGAATTCGAACAGGGCAGAGCGCGGTCGGCGGCGGCTTTCGCGCAGGAATCGGTGCGGCATTACGAGAAGAGCGGGACGCCGATCGATGCCGCGCAGGGACGCCTGTTGGTGGGGCGTATCTTCGCGAGTTCCGGCGAGACCGCCGCCGCTCGACGGGAAATCGATGGTGCGCTGGCGGTATCGAATGCGCACGGCGCGGCCCATATGGCCGCCCGGGCGCGCGAAGCGCTGGCTCGGCTCGGCGGCACCTCCGCGGAACCGGACCGCGCACCTGTCTCGGCCTTCGACGGCCTCACCGACCGGCAGCAGGAGATCGTCAGCCGGGTGGTCCGCGGGCTCACGAATCGGCAGATCGCCGAGGAGCTGTTCGTCAGCGAAAAGACCGTGGAGGCCCACCTTTCGCGAGTGTTCGCCAAACTGAACGTCTCCTCGCGCGCGGCACTGGCCGCGTCCGCCGCTGTCGAGTACGCGCGCCGGTCCTGACCCCCAGCTCGCTCACCTGCCGGAAGCACGGCCGGAGCAGTCCCTCGACCGATGCGGCGCGAAGCGCGTGGTACCACGATGGCCGGGACGGCTCGGCAGTCGAACTGTCACCCGGGAACGAGTTCCGGTGGGCGATTCGGTCGCACCGTTCCCGAATCGTCGAAAGTCAGACCCATGTATAGGGTTTCCCCTACTTGCCGAAAGAGGAACCGTCGGATTGAATATCGAAGCTAGATGGTTGTTACTCGGGAGTTGTCATGAATACGCGGTATCGACGAATCGGATGCTTTCACCCGGTGCGCCGGCCGGAATTCTCGATCCGGGTACCGAACCTCGGGTGAGGATAATTTTCGAAAAGGTATCAACCGATTCGATCGGTTCCGGGAATTCATTCCGGTGGAGACCTGCGGAATGAGTGTCAACCGCCTTTACGGCGAACTCTGAACCGCGCCGGGGTGCTGTGCCCGGAGCCGTTTGCCGTCGAATCACCGAGTATTTTTGCGGAGGGTGTTGTGCAGAGCCGTGCGGGGCGGGGCGCGCGCGAGTTCGTGGGCCGGGAAACGGAATTGCGTAAGCTGGTGGACCTGCTGCGCAAGGGCGTGCGGATGGTCACGCTGACCGGCCCCGGCGGGGTGGGGAAAACCAGGCTCGCCGAACGGGCGCTGGATGAATCGCCGGGTCTCTCGGAGCGCACTGTGTATTGGTCGCGGTTGGCGGGGGTGGCCCGGAACAGCGATATCGATACCGTTGCGGCACATGTTCTTTCGTCGGTATCGGCCGTATCCTGCTCCGGGCGTCCGCCCGGGGCGGAGTTGGCGCGGATCCTGACCGCGGCGAGCGATGAGCGTGTGGTGCTGGTGCTCGACAGCTGCGAGCATGTTCTGACCGGGGTATCGGCCCTGGCGGCGGAATTGATCGATGGCGTGCCGGCGCTCACGATCATCGCGACGAGCAGGGAGAACGTGGGCTGGGTGGACGAGTACCTCGTCGCGGTTCCGCCGCTGTCCACGCCCCACGCTGTGGAGGTCTTGCGCAGGCGTGCCGAACGGCTCGGACGCCCACTGCGCGACGACCCCACCGAGCACGCCGTCGCGGCCCGCATATGCCATGCGGTGGAGAACAATCCCTTGTTCATCCGCTTGGCCGCCGCGCGGTTGCGGCATCTGCCGCCGGCCGGGGTACTGGGAGAACTGACCGGCGCCGACGACGATAGGCGATTACGGTGGCCCCATGGCCCCGTGGCGGGCACGGACCCGCGTCATCTGGGTGTCCGCGACACGATCGCCTGGTCTTATCAGCTCTGCGATGAGCCGGAGCGGGCGCTGCTGGAACGGATGTCGGTGTTCGCGGCCGGTGCCGACGAGGCCGCGGGAGTTCCCGGGGAAACGGGCGGCGGTGTGGAGGCGGCCGGTATCGCCGCTGTCTGTTCCGGCGACGGGGTGCTCGCCGTGGACCAGGTGCCGCGACTGCTGGAACAGTTGGCGGACAAGTCCCTGGTCGGCATGTGTATCACCGCCACCGCGGTGCGGTACCACCTGACGAGTAGCGTACGACTGTTCGCGTGGGAACGATTGTCCTCGGAAGACCCGGATCGAGCGGCCGGGCTGCGCCGCAGGCATCGCCGATACCATCGCGACGGCCTGCGCACCGTGCGGGCCACCGGAAAAGGGCCGCACGGGCGAGAGGGAATGTCCTGGGTTCGTACCGCGATGGGCGATATCGTCAGCGCCGTCGAAACCGGCCTGTCCGATCCGGCCGAGGCGGTGATCGGACTCGAGATCGCCACCACGCTGGTGTCCGTGCTGTCGCCGGTGGAGAAAACGTCGGCGGATACCGCGTTCACGTCTGCCTGGGCGGAATCGGCATCGGCGCTGGCGGCGGGAAACTACGACCTGGCGCGCGAATCGCTGCGGCGGTTGGCGCCGGACCCCGGGTACCCCGGCGACGACTACGCCGGCTCCGCCTCTCCGCCGGAGTGGTCACGGTGGAGCGAGCTCACACCGGCCGAATCCGAGGTTGCCCTCCTGGCAGTGGCCGGATGGTCCAATCGTGAGATCGCGATGCGCCGCGGTGCGTCGGTGCGGACGGTGGACGCGCAACTGGCGGCCATCCGGCACAAATTGATGATCGCTTCCCGAGCCGAGATCGCGCGGCATATGCCCAGGGAAGCCGTACCACGGGTGCGGCGAGAATCCACCGCGCGTCTGCGCGCGTGACCGCCGGTGCCCCGGAACCGGTGCCCCGGGGCTCCACCGGTCGCCGTCACGACGAATGAACGGGAAAGGTCGTTCGTGCGGACGCCGTTTCCCGCCCGGCGGAAGGCGGGAGGGTGAAGGTCACCGGGGTCCGCGCGAGGTTCGGGGGAACGTGCCGTGCTATCTCGTGGCGGGAGCGGATGCGCAACTTGCGGAGAATGGATGCCATATGGGTGTCGATGGTGCGGGTCGAGTTGTGCCGCCGCCGGGCAATGGCGGAATTGGACCAGCCCGCGGCCGCCAGCACGGCGATGTCCTGCTCGGTGGCGGTCAGACCCTGCCAGTGGGGGGTGCCGTCGCCGTCGGTGGCGGCCGGCCCGGTATCGATGCTCAGCGCGCCGAGGGCCAACTGCTGCACTTCGAAGAGCTCGGGACGCAGCCGCGTGCCGCGCCGCTCGGCGATGTCGTAACCCGTGTCACCGAGTACCGCGCGCGCGGTGGCGATCGCGGCGTCGGTTTCCGCCCGCAGCGGTCCACGCCCGACCACGGAGTAGCCGAGACTGCGTGATTGGGTTTCGGCGCCACCCGCGAGATGCGCGATCTCCTCGGCCGTCGCGACGCGCCGGCTGTCGTCGAGGTCGCCCGGTCCCGCGTCGGTGAGGGTGCGAGCCAGCGCCCACATCCGGATGTGGACCCCCCACAGCACATCCCATTGATGTCCGATCGCGAGCCGATTCGCCATCACGATCCGGCCGATGGCCATGGACTCGGCGGGGCGTCCGAGCCGGGTCAGCGCGATCGACAGATGGAGCTCGGCGCAGGTCACGCTGTTCATCGAACCATTGGCGGCACTGATGCGGAGATTGTCCGCCGCAAGCTGGGCGCCGCGTCGCGGGGAGCCGAGCAGGCTCTCGGCGATGGACTCGATACTTCGCGCCATGAAGGCGTTGAAGGCATCTCCCGCTGCTTCGAACTTACAGCGCGCGCGGTTCAGCAACGGGAGGGACCGCGAGTCACTGTGCACGTTCAGCAGAACCGTACCGCAGACGAACTCGACCACAGCCGGTAGCCCGAAGTCGATCTCCGGCTGCTGTCGCCACGGCGGCACGGTGCCATCCGGTACACAGGCACGAACGCATTCGTCGGCCGACCGGTCGGCCGCGTCCTGTGTGTTCTGGACAGCGAGTAGCCAGGCCAGCTGCGTCGAAGCCGCGATATCGAGTTCGGTGTACGGACCCCCGCGCGCTCTGCTCCGCGTGAGCGCCTGCTCGGTCCAGTACTGGATCTGCCGCGTCACACCGAGGATGTAAGGAACGTGGATGGCCGTGAGACCGAGAGCCATGGTGAGCGCGGTATCGGTATCGCCGGCGGCGAGGCTGTTGTCGATGGCGATGGCGATATCCGGCCATGCGTCGCGGGCCCACTCCACCGTGGTGAACTCGGCTGGACCATAAGCGGATCGTTGAGCGGTGACGAGCTCGTCGCGGTAGTGGCTGCGGTGGCGCGCCGCGAGTCGCGCCGTCTCACCGGGCCGGGCGTCGAGCCGGCTCCGGGCGTAGACGCGGATGCTCTCCAGAAGGAAGTAACGGGCGGAATCAGCGGTGAAGTGGGTCGAGACCAGGGATCGTTCGGCAAGCTTCTCCAGGAGGGAAGGGATTTCCTCGGCCGGAAGATCGTCCGGGTCGGCACAGACGGCGACGATATAGCCGATGGCGACGCCATGGTGCGGACCGGTCACGCCGATGCGGGACCGGTGGCTGCTCGCATACCCGTCGTGGCTGGACGCGAAGATCGAAAGCCGTTGCAGCAGCAGTTGTTCCTTTTCCCCGGCGAGGTCGTAGGACCAGGCGATGGCATCGCCCATCTCGGTATGCCGCGGGTCGAGACCGGTCCGCGCTCCGGTCCGCCAGCGCAGGCGACCGTCGTTGTGGTCGCCGGTGAGCTCGTGCAGGACGTGGACAGGTGGGTGATGGCGTAGTCGCGCGGCGGCGAGCCGGATATGTAGCGGATGGTGATCGACCTTCTCGCAGATGGTCTCGGCGGTGGCATCGTCGATGGTGCGCCCGATGCGTTCGGCGTGATGGCGCAGGAGCGTCAGCGATTCGGAGCCCGTCAGCGGCGGCACCGGAACCAGCGCCTCCTCGGGTAACCCCAGCCGTTCCTGGCTGGTCGCCAGGATCGTCAGCCCCGGCACCGCTTCGGTCTGCGCCGACACATGCTCGACCGCGGCGGCCAACACATGTTCGCAATTGTCGAGGACGAGGACAGGGTGCATCCCGCTGGCAGCGAGCTGGGACAAGGTGTCGGTGATGGCCCGGGACAGATGCCGGTCCGAGGCCACCGCGCCACAGACGGCGGAGGCGATTTCACGTTCCACGGCGTCGCTGTCGCTACCGGGAGTCAGGCGGGACAGCGTCACCCAGAACACACGAGCGGCGGGATCGTCGTCGAGCTCGCGGGCAGCCTCGAGAGCCAGGCGGGTCTTGCCGATACCGCCGCCGCCGACCAGCGTGATCAGTTCGACCCGTTCGGCCAGCAGCGCTCTGATCCGCACGAGTTCCGGGTCACGGCCCACGAAGGAATCCGCTGTGGGGGTGTATCCGAGCCTGCCGCGCCCGTTCTTGTCGATCATGATTCGAGGAGCTTAAAACCAAGGAACTGTGCCGACAAGCCGGTGCCGAGCCGGACTCCACGCCGACCGGTCGCGATCCGAAATGAATACGCCGGGGCAAGAAGACCGTGTTTCCACGGTATGCGTTCAGTGCGGCCGAATTCATCGCTGGGAAGTGTCCTTGGTCCGCGGGCTTAACTTTTCCTCGAGAGAACGTGTACCCACCGATCGAGGAGTCGTAATGGACGCTGTCACTGTGCCCGGAAAATCGCCGCGACGAGAATGGCCGTTCATCGGTCACGGTATGCAGTTGCAGCGTAGGCCTCTGGAATTCCTGGCCGAGTTGCACGCGCTGCCCGATCCGATTGTTCGCATCCGGCTGGGCCGCGAAGAGGCCTATGTGGTGACCACCCCGGAACTGCTCGGTTCGCTGCTGCGCGGAAAGATCTCCCAGAGTGTGGAGAAGGGCGCGTTCTTCGATGCCATGCGGGTGGTGCTCGGCGAGGGAATCGTTGTCTCGGCCGAACCGAAACATATGCGTCATCGCCGGTTGATGGCACCGGGGTTCCATCGTGAACGAGTCGCGGGATATGTCGACATCATGGCCGACAGTACGGCGAGCATGATCGATACATGGCAGGACGGACAACGGATCGAACTGGATCGGGAGCTGCGTGGGCTGGCCATGCGGATCGTGGCGCGAGCGTTGTTCTCCAGTGAGATCGCCGATGACCTCGTGAACGAGTCACTGCGGGCGTTCCCCATCATCGTCGCCGAACTACCGAAACGGACGATGATGCCCTGGCTGGCGCGGCTGCCGCTGCGTAACCGGGCCTTCGACGCAGCGGTCCGGCGATTGTTCACCGTGGTCGATCGGATCATCGCGGAGTACCGGGCCCGGGAGGAGGATCACCACGATCTCGTGTCGATGCTGATCGCCGCCCGCTTCGACGACGGCACCGGGCTCAGCGACCAGGAAATCCGAGACGAAGTCATGACGATGTTCGCGGCGGGTTACGAAACCGTCTCGAACACCTTGGCTTTCGCCTTTCACGAACTCGGGCAGCGGAGCGATATCCGCGACCGACTGGAGCGTGAAGCGGCCGAGGTATTGGGCGGCGGGCCGGTGTGTGCGGACAATGTCCGCGAACTCGTCTTCACCGAGAAGGTCGTCACCGAGACACTGCGCCGCTACTGCCCGCCCTGGCTCGGTATGCGCGAGACCACGGCCGAGATCGAACTCGGCGGCGTGGCCATCCCGGAGGGAGCAACGATCATCTACTCCAACTACGCGCTGCACAACGACCCGAAGTATTTCGCGGAGCCGGCGACCTTCGACCCGGACCGGTGGACCCCGGAGTACCGTAAGGCGGTGACCCGCAGCGGGGCGTTCCAACCTTTCGGCATCGGCAACCGCAACTGCATCGGCGAGCCCTTCGCGTGGTTGGAGGCGATGACGATCCTGGCCACGGTGGTCGCACGAGTCCGGCTGGAGCCGGTGGCCGGGGTGGCAGCGCGCGAGGTCGCGGCGGCCACTGTGCAACTCGATCGATTGCCGATGACCGTGCATCCCCGCGTACCCGCCGACCGCGCCTGTTCGATCGGAGCCTGAGCGGGACTGTCCCCGCGGACTCGAGCGAGGGAGTCCGACTCGGCATACCCCGGATAGTGAGGTTTCACGGATTATGTGCCGTTATGACCTCAACGGCCCACCCACCGAGGGGGCCGGCGACGAGTGGTGATCTGGTTCGTAGCCACCGACATCACCGAACTCGGATTTGTCGTCGGCGCAGTGTGTGAGCGTAGTGGTCGAGTGCCCCCGGGAGTAGATCGTGGAGATTCCCCAGCTGCTATTTGTTGGACAAATATTCTGCTCCGGCATTTCCGCAGGTCGGGGCGTAGGGGACACGTCGCCGGAGACATGAGCACGAGCTTGCCGCTCCTGCTCGTGTCCGGTCGCATGTTCCTCGGGGCACGTGCTCTCCTACCGGTGATCGTTGTATGGAACAGGTTCCATACAGTACGTAAAGCCTGTAGTCGATCGCGGTGCGATGACCTGTTCCCAAGCTGCTCCTCGGATGCAATAATGCAGGAGGGCAGCTGCCAATCGGAAGAATGCAGAACTATACCTCCAGGGTAGGCGCGGCATACCGCACCTACCGTAATGCGAGAGTGTGATTATGGCTGCATCATATTCGTTTCAGCTTTCGTCCGCGCAAAAAGCGCTGTGGTTGGCACAAAAGTTGGCACCGAGCCTGTCCAACAATATTTCCGGGTATTTGGATATTTCCGGTCCGATCGATCCTCCGGTAATGGATGCGGCGTTGCGGCGTACGTATGGTGAAGCGCGCACCTTGCAGGTCAATATCGTGGAGGACGCCACCGGCCCCCGCCAGGTGGTGCGTGATTGCAGTCGGTGGGATCCGTTCTTTATCGATGTCAGCGGCGACCCGGAGCCGGAATCCGCAGCGCGGAAATCGATGGACTATCTGGTCAGCCGGCCATTCGACTTGGAGCAGGACACCTTGTATCGGTCGGGACTCGTCAAGCTCGGCGAGTCCCAATTCTTCGTTTTGTTGGTGTTCCATCATATTGTGGTGGACGGATTCGGTGCCTATATTATCGCGCGTCGAATCGGAGAAGTGTATACCGCGTTGAAGAAGGGGCTTCCGGTCCCGGAGTCCGGGTTCGGTGGGCCCGAGTTGATCAATAGTGAAGACGTCGACTACCGAGGGTCCGATCTTTTCCTGCAGGACAGGGAGTTCTGGCGCAACTACACGTCCGAGCTGCCGGAGTCGATTCAGCTGCCGTCGAACCCGAGTTCGTCCGTTCCGGTGACTTTGCATCACGGACTGACGATTTCAGGCGATGATACCGGTGCATTGCTGGCGGCGGCGAATGCGTTGGGGGTGCCGGTTCCGGGTTTTCTTGCGGCGGTGGTAGCTTGTTTCTTTCACCGTCTTTCGGGTGCGTCGGAGTTTACGCTGCGGTTCGCGTTGGCAAACCGGGTCGGTGCCGCAAGTTCTACGCCGGGATTGGTGTCGAATGCGGTGCCGTTGCGCGTAAATGTGGGTCCGGGAGCGCGATTCGCCGAGATCGCCGAACATATGCGTGGCGAAATTCGATCCATTTTGCCGCATTCTCGCTATCAGGGTTCCGACATCAGGCGTGATATCGGATTATCGGGATTCGGTAAGAATCCGTTCGGTCCGATTCTGAACATAATTCCGTTCTTTGGGGCGATAGACTTCGCCGGCAGTCCTGCCTACATTCGTGGAGTTTCGTTCGGAACGAACGACGATGTTTCCATTTCCATCTACTATATCGGTAGCAGTGGCAATGCTCTGCATATCGAAATCGACGGAAACGGCCTCCTGTACAGCAGTGAGGATTTGAAGCTTTATTCCGAACAGCTGATGGCATTGTTCCGGGCAGTAGTGGCGGATCCGGAAGGCCGGATCGACCGGCTGTCTCTGCTCGACGAGTCCGAACGTCGGCGAGTGCTGGATGAATGGAACGACACCGCGGTCGCGGTGCCGGGGGTGACGGTGCCGGAGTTGTTCGAACAGCAGGTGGCCGCCACACCGGAGGCGGTGGCGGTGGTCTTCGCCGGCCGGCAGCTCACCTACCGGCAGCTCGCCGCGCGGGCGAACCGGTTGGCGCGGGTGTTGATCGGGCGTGGGGTGGGCCCGGAATCGGTGGTCGCGGTCGCGTTGGGCCGCGGCCCGCAACTGGTGACCGCGTTACTGGCCGTCCTCGAGGCCGGGGGCGCCTACCTGCCGATCGACCCCAACTATCCCAGCGAACGCACCGGATTCATCCTCACCGACGCCCACCCGGTACTGATCCTCACCGATACCACCACCGCGGCCGCGCTACCCCCCACCGAGACCGCGACACTGCTCCTGGACACCCTCCCCGACCAGCCCGAGCCCGAGCCCGGGGTCGGGGGGGAGGATGCCGGTGGGGTCACCGACACCGACCGGATCGGCGGGCTGGACCCGCGGCATCTGGCGTATGTGATGTACACATCCGGATCGACCGGTATCCCCAAAGGCGTGGCGATCAGCCACCGCAACGTGATCAATCTGGTGTTCCACGGCTGGCCGGCGGGCCGGCGCGCGCGGGTACTGATGTCCTCGTCGGTGGGTTTCGACGCCTCGGCCTATGAGATGTGGCCGGCGTTGCTGTCCGGCAGCGCGCTGGTGATCGCCGCGCCCGGCCCGGCGGACCCGGGCCTTCTGGAACGGCTGGTGCGGGAGCAGCGGGTGACCGCGTTGTTCGCGGCGACCCCGATGTTTCATCTGCTGGCGGCCCGGGCCGGGGAGCACCCCGGGACCTGGGCCGGGGTGGACCAGGTCGTCACCGCCGCGGATGTGCTGTCCCCGGCCGCGGTGGACCGGTTCCGCCGCGCCTGTCCCGAGGTCGAGGTGATCAACGCCTACGGGCCGACCGAGACCACGGTGTGTGCCACCTGGTACTCGGTGGCCGGATCCGATGAGCTGGATGGGGTGTCGGTATCGATCGGGTCGCCGATCGGTAATGCGCGGGTGTTCGTGCTGGACGCGGGGTTGATGCCGGTACCGGTGGGGGTGGTGGGGGAGTTGTATATCGCCGGTGCGGGAGTGGGGCGGGGGTATCGCGGCCGGGCGGGGTTGACCGCGGCCCGGTTCGTGGCCGATCCGTTCGCGGGAGCGGGGCAGCGGATGTATCGGACCGGGGATCTGGTGCGCTGGGATGGTGCGGGCCGGTTGGAGTTCGTCGGCCGCGCCGATGAACAGGTCAAGGTACGCGGGTTCCGGGTCGAACCGAAAGAGGTCGAATCGGTGCTGGTGGCGCATCCACAGGTCAGCCAGGCGGTGGTGGTGGCCCGCGACCTCGGACCCGAGCGGGCCGACAGCGCCGAGGGGGTGATGGGTAAACAGCTGGTGGGATATGTGGTACTCGAGGGCGGGGCCGGTGGTGCGGAGCTCGGGGCGGAGTTGCGGGGTTTTGCTGCTGGGCGGTTGCCGGAGTACATGGTGCCGGCGGTGGTGGTGGTCCTCGAGGGGCTTCCGTTGACTCCGTCGGGGAAGGTGGACCGGCGGGCTTTGCCGGTCCCGGATTACACCGCCGGGGTGTATCGGGCGCCGTCGACGCCGGTGGAGGAAGTGGTGGCGGCGGTGTTCGCCGAGGTACTCGGGGTGGCGCGGGTCGGGGCCGAGGACAATTTCTTCGATCTGGGTGGGGATTCGCTGTCCGCGACCCGGTTGGTGGCGCGGGTCGGGGCGGCGTTGGATACCGAGGTCGGGGTGCAGGCGGTGTTCGAGGCCCCGACGGTGGCGGGGCTGGCGGGCTGGATCACCACCGCCGCCGCCGCGGGTGGGGGGCGGCCGGTGCTGGTGGCGCGGGAACGCCCGGAGCGGGTGCCGTTGTCGTGGGCGCAGCAGCGGATGTGGTTCATCAATCAGTTCGATACCACTTCCCCGGCCTATAACGTGCCGGCCGCGATCCGGTTGACCGGTGTGCTGGATGTGGCCGCGTTGACCGCGGCGCTGGGGGATGTGCTGGACCGGCACGAAGCACTGCGCACGGTGTTTCCCGATTCCGGGGACGGCCCGGTGCAGGTGGTCGTGCCGGCCGGGCGGGCGGTACCGGACCTGACCCCGGTGCCGGTCACCGGGGGAGAGACGCGGGTGCGGCAACTGCTGGTGGAGGCGGCCTCGACCGGGTTCGATGTGACCACCGAGGTACCCGTGCGGGCCCGGTTGCTGCGGCTGGGCCCGCAGGTGCACGTGCTGGTGCTGGTGGTGCATCACATCGCGGCCGACGGGGTATCGATCACACCGTTGGCGCGGGATATGGGTACCGCGTACACCGCCCGCCTCGCGGGCACGGCCCCGCAGTGGGCGCCGCTGGCGGTGCAGTACGCCGATTACACGCTGTGGCAGCGGGAATGGCTGGGCTCGGAAACCGATCCCGACAGCGCCGCGGCGCGGCAGCTGCGGTATTGGCGGCAGGTCCTGGCCGGGGTCCCGCCGCTGCTGGCCCTACCGACCGACCGGCCGCGGCCGGCGCAGCGGTCGTTACGGGGCGCGGTGGTGGAATTCGGTATCGACGCGCAGTGTCATCGGGGGCTGCTGGCTCTGGCGCGGCGGCATCGGGCGTCGATGTTCATGACGATGCACGCGGCGTTGACGGTGCTGCTGGCCCGGTTGTCCGGGAGCGCCGACATCACCGTGGGTACCGCGATCGCCGGGCGCGGGCAGGCCGTCCTCGACGATGTGGTGGGGATGTTCGTCAATACCTTGGTGCTGCGTACCCGGGTGGACAGCGGGTGTGGTTTCGCCGCGCTGCTCGACCGCACCCGCGATACCGATCTCGCGGCGTTCGCGCATGCCGAGGTCCCGTTCGAGCGGGTGGTCGACGAGCTGGCCCCGACCCGGTCGGCGGCCTATGCCCCGCTGTTCCAGGTGGTGCTGGAATTACGGGAGAACACCCCGGTGCCCCTGCGGTTACCGGGATTGACGGTACGCACCGAAAGTATCGATGCCGGGGTGGCGAAGTTCGACCTGCAACTGGGTGTGGCCGAACAGTTCACCCCCGACGGTGTTCCCGCCGGGATAGCCGCCGATTTCACCTTCGCCACCGACCTGTTCGACCCGGCCACGGTCCGTGGTTTCGCCGACCGGTTCCTGCGTATCCTCGCCGCGGTGAGTACCGATCCCGCGGTAGCGGTCGGTGATATCGATATCCTCACTCCCACCGAACACCACGCCCTGGCCCCGGTCCGCGGCGCGGCGGGTGGGACACCGCGGTGCCTGCCGGAGGTGTTCACCGCTACCGCGGGGGCCTACCCGGAGACGGTAGCGGTCTCGGCCGGGGCGCGGGAGGTGTCGTATCGGGAACTGGACCGGTATTCCAACCGGTTGGCGCGGGTGTTGCTCGCCCGGGGCGCGGGCCCGGAAACGTTCGTGGCCATCGCGGTGGCCCGGTCGCTGGAGTCGGTGGCCGCGGTGTGGGCGGTGACCAAGACCGGGGCCGGGTTCCTGCCCATCGATCCCGGCTACCCCGGGGAGCGGATCACCCGGATGCTCACCGATTCCGGCGCCACCCTCGGCATCACCGTGTCCGGTGACCGTGACCGGCTACCGGGGACGGTGACTGTTGATTGGGTGGTGCTCGACGATCCCGCTGTGGACCGGGCCTGCGCCGGTTCCGCGGCCACCACGATCACCGACACCGACCGGCCCACCGGCCTGCTCCCGGACCATATCGCGTACCTGATCTACACCTCCGGTTCCACCGGGACCCCCAAAGGGGTCGCGGTCACCCACCGGGGGGTGAACAACGTCGCGGCCGAGTTACGGCAGCGCTGCACGGTCGGGCCGGGTTCGCGGGTGTTGTGTTTCGCTTCCCCGGGTTTCGATGCCTCGGTGCTGGAGTCGGTGATGGCTTTCGCTGCCGGGGCGACCCTGGTGATCGCGGCCCCGGGGGTCCGTGGTGGTAGCGAGCTGGCCGAGTTGCTGCGTAGCGCACACATCACTCACGGGTTCCTCACACCGACGGTGCTGGCCACGCTCGACCCCGGCGGTCTCGAGGAGTTCACCGAGGTGGTCACCGGTGCCGAGGCCTGTCCACCCCAGTTGGTCACCCGCTGGGCGGTGGGCCGGCGGCTCTACGACGCCTACGGGCCGACCGAGGCCACGATCATGTCCAATATCAGTGATCCGTTGCGGCCCGGGCGGCCGGTGACCATCGGGGGCCCGGCCCGTGGGGTGCGTGAGGTGGTGCTGGATGCCCGGTTGCGGCCGGTGCCGGTGGGTGTGGCCGGTGAGTTGTATTTGGCGGGTGCGGGGGTGGCGCGGGGGTATCACGGCCGGGTGGGGTTGACCGCGGCCCGGTTCGTGGCCGGCCCGTTCGCGGGGGTGGGGCAGCGGATGTATCGGACCGGGGATGTGGTGCGCTGGAACACCGCGGGGCAGTTGGAGTATGTGGGGCGTAACGATTCCCAGGTCAAGGTGCGGGGTTTCCGGATCGAGCCCGGGGAGATCGAGGCGGTACTCACCACCCATCCCCGGGTACGGCAAGCCGTCGTGACCACCCACACCAGCACCACAGACAGCAACGAAAACGAAGACGGGGGCGGGGACACCGCGTCCAGCACCCGCCTGGTGGGGTATGTAGTACTCCACCCCGGGGACGGCACCGGCACCGCAGACGGTGGTGCGCAGACCGCGGCGCAGTTGCGGGAGTTCGCCGCCGGGCGGTTACCGGAATACATGGTGCCCGCGGTGGTGATGGTCCTCGAGGAGCTTCCGCTGACCCCGTCGGGGAAGGTGGACCGGAAAGCCCTGCCGGTCCCGGATTTCGGGGTGGTGGCCGGTTCGGGCCGGGCGCCGTCGACGCCGGAAGAAGAAGTGCTGACAGGGTTGTTCGCCCAGGTCCTGGGCGTGGAACGGGTCGGGGTCCAGGACTCGTTCTTCGGCCTCGGTGGCGACAGCATCATGGCCATCCAACTGGTCGCCCGCGCCAAAGCCGCCGGAGTACTGATCTCGGCCCGCGATGTCTTCGAACGCAAAACCGTCACCGGCCTGGCCGAAACCGCGCGACCCAGCACCGGACCGGGCCCGGACGAGCTACCCGGCGGCGGGACCGGACCCATCACACCCACACCGATCCTGTCGTGGCTGCTCGACCACGACACCGGCATCGACCGCTTCTCCCAACAGGTCCTGCTCTCCCTACCGGACCACATCGACGAACCCACCCTGACCCGCACGGTACAAGCCGTACTCGACCACCACGACATACTCCGGGCCCACCTCCACCACGAAACCACCACCACCGGCACCAGCGAGACCACCGGCACCGAGGCCGGGACCGTTGGTTCCGGTGCTGGTGGGTGGGGGTTGACGGTCGCGCCGGTGGGGTCGGTGCCGGCGGCGGGGTTGATCCACCGGGTGCCGGTGGCGGGGCTGCGGGACGAGGAGTTCTCCGCGGTCCTGGCCGCCGAGTCCGAGGCCGCGGTGGACCGGCTGGATCCAGCGGCGGGAGTGGTGCTGCAACTGGTGTGGTTCGACCCCGGCCCCGAGGCCGTGACCGAGTTCGGTCCCGGTGTCGCGGACGCCGGACCGGTGGAGGCCGGGCCGACGGGTTCCGGTGTGCCGGATGCCGGGCCGACGGATGCCGGGTCGGTGGAGGCCGGGCTGTCGGAGGCCGGTGTGCCGGATGCGGGGGCGGGTGCTGGTGTGCCGGATGCGGGGGTGGTGGAGGCCGGGTTGGTGGATGCCGGTGTGGCGGGTGCCGGTGTGGTGGATGTGGCGGGTGCTGGTGGTCGGGGTGGCCGGTTGCTGGTGGTGGCGCATCATGTGGTGGTCGATGGGGTGTCGTGGCGGATTCTGATACCGGATCTGGCGGCGGCGTGGGCACGGATCGCGGCCGGTCGTGAGCCCGGGTTACCGGCGGTGGGGACCTCGATGCGGCGGTGGGCCGCGGGGCTGGCCGCGGCCGCGTGTGCGCGGGAGCGGGTCGCGGAGCTGGGGTTGTGGCAGGCGATGCTGGCCGGTCCCGATCCGCTGCTGGGCACCCGGCGGGTCGACCCGGCCGTGGATACCGCGGCAGCGGTGGACACGGTGACGGTGCGGATCCCGGCAGAGGTCACCGAAACGCTGCTGACCACGGTGCCGCGGCGGTTCCACGGCAGTGTCGAGGACGGGTTGCTGGCCGGGCTGGCGCTGGCGGTGACCCGCTGGCGCCGCGACCACGACCGTGGTGGGGGGCCGGTGCTGGTGGGGGTGGAGGGCCACGGCCGGGAAGAACAGGTAGTGGCCGGGGCGGACCTGTCGCGCACGGTGGGCTGGTTCACCACGATCTTCCCGGTCCGGTTGGATCTGGGCGGGATCGATGTGGACCGGGCGCTGGCCGCCGGCCCCGCCGCGGGCGCGGTGGTCAAGACGGTCAAAGAACAACTACGGGCCCTGCCCGATCACGGGATCGGCTACGGGTTGCTGCGCTACCTCAATCCCGAGACCGCGCCGCTGCTGGCGGCGTTACCGTCCCCGCAGATCGGGTTCAACTACCTGGGCCGGGTCGCCCTCACCCCGCCCGGCACCGGCACCGGCACCGAGGCCGGGGCCGGGGCCGGGGCCGGTGCGGGGCGGGGGTGGGTGCCGGTGGAGATCGGTGCGGCTACCGGCCGGGCCCGGGAACTGCCCCCGGACACGAGCCTCGATATCAATGCCGTGGTCACCGACACCGCCGACGGGCCGGTCCTGCGGGCGGGGTGGTCGTTCCCGCCCGGGGTGCTGACCGCCGGGCAGGTCCGGCAGCTGGCGCGGTGGTGGACGACCGCGTTGACCGCGCTGGCCACCCACGCCACCGGTCCCGGCGCCGGGGGTTTGACTCCCTCGGATCTGGGGCTGCTGCGGTTGACTCAACCCGGTATCGACACCCTCGAACACCGCTTCCCCGGGCTGCGGCAGGTATGGCCGCTGGCGCCGCTGCAGACCGGGCTGTTGTTCCACGCCCTGCTGGCCGAGGAATCGGTGGACGCCTACCTGGTGCAACTGGTTTTGGACCTGCACGGAGAAATACAACCCCACCGGCTGCGTACCGCGGCCACCGCGCTGCTGCACCGCCACCCCAACCTCG
This sequence comes from Nocardia sp. X0981, assembly GCF_977089955.1. NCBI lineage: Bacteria > Bacillati > Actinomycetota > Actinomycetes > Mycobacteriales > Nocardiaceae > Nocardia > Nocardia sp. X0981. The sequence continues at coordinate 4,342,088 of NZ_OZ372435.1, forward strand.
CCGCCGGATTCGTCCACAACCCCGACCCGGACCACAACGCCGAGGCGATGTTCGTGCAGGTGGTGCCGGACGGGGTGGAGGTACCGGTGCGGGTGGTGGATCTGAGCGGGGTCGAGGAACCCGCGCAGCAGGCGGCGATCGAGGAACTGCTGGACACCGACCGGGGTAGCTCTTTCACCATGGCCGCTCCGCCGCTGCTGCGGTTGATGCTGATCACCGTGGGCCCCCGGCAGCACCGGCTGGTGCTGACCAACCATCACATCCTGCTCGACGGCTGGTCGACCCCGCTGCTGATCCGGGAACTGCTGCTGCTGTATGCCGCCGGAGGGGATCCCGCCGCGTTGCCGCGGGCTTGTTCCTACCAGCGGTATTTGGCCTGGCTCGCCGGCCGGGACGTGCGGGCCTCCCGGGCGGTGTGGGCCCGGGCGCTGGCCGGGGCCGGGGAACCGACCCTGCTGGCCCCGGCCGGGCGGGGCCGGCAACTCGCGGCCTTCCCCGATGAGATGAGTGTGGAGGTGAGTGAGGACCACACCAGCGCGCTGGCGGTACTGGCCCGCGAGCTCGGGGTCACGCTGAACACGATGGTCCAGGCCGGGTGGGCTCTTGTGGTGTCGGCCTGGACCGGCCGGCAGGACGTGGTGTTCGGGGGTGTGGTCTCCGGGCGCCCGGCCCAGGTTCCCGGGATCGAGGACATGATCGGGTTGTTCATCAACACCGTGCCGGTGCGGATCACGCTGGATCCCGGGGAAACCCTGGCCCAGCTGCTGGTCCGGGTCCAAGCCGAGCAGGCGGCGCTGCTGGAACACCACTACCTCGGCCTGACCGAGATCCAGCAGGCCGCCGGCCCGGGGGCGCGGTTCGACACGTTGACGGTGTTCGAGTCCTACCCCGTCGAACGCGCCGAGCTGACCCGGGCCACCGACCTGGCCGGGATCCGGGTCACCGGGATCAGCGGACACGACGCCACCCACTACCCGTTGACCCTGGCCGCTTCCGGCTCGACCCGGCTGCACCTATCGGTGAAATACCTGCCCGACCTGTTCGACCCCGCCCTCATCGAGTCCGTCCTGACCCGCCTGACCCACCTGCTCACCACCTTCACCACCAGCCCCTCCACCCCGCTGGCGCGGGTGGAGTTGCTCACCCCCGACGAGTACCGGCACCTCGTGCCGGTCCGCGGCGCGGCGGGTGGGACACCGCGGTGCCTGCCGGAGGTGTTCACCGCTACCGCGGGGGCCTACCCGGAGACGGTAGCGGTCTCGGCCGGGGCGCGGGAGGTGTCGTATCGGGAACTGGACCGGTATTCCAACCGGTTGGCGCGGGTGTTGCTCGCCCGGGGCGCGGGCCCGGAAACGTTCGTGGCCATCGCGGTGGCCCGGTCGCTGGAGTCGGTGGCCGCGGTGTGGGCGGTGACCAAGACCGGGGCCGGGTTCCTGCCCATCGATCCCGGCTACCCCGGGGAGCGGATCACCCGGATGCTCACCGATTCCGGCGCCACCCTCGGCATCACCGTGTCCGGTGACCGTGACCGGCTACCGGGGACGGTGACTGTTGATTGGGTGGTGCTCGACGATCCCGCTGTGGAACGGGCCTGCGCCGGTTCCGCGGCCACCACGATCACCGACACCGACCGGCCCACCGGCCTGCTCCCGGACCATATCGCGTACCTGATCTACACCTCCGGTTCCACCGGGACCCCCAAAGGCGTCGCGGTCACCCACCGGGGCCTGGCCGATCTGGCCGTCACCGAACAACGACACCTCGCGGTGACCGGTCGGGCGCGTGTCTCGCATGCGGCTTCCCCGAGTTTCGATGCCTCGATCTATGAGATGCTCATGGCCTTCGCCGCCGGGGCGACGCTGGTGATCGTCCCGCCGGCGGTCTACGGTGGCGCCGAACTGGCTCACCTGCTGCGCACCGAACACATCACCCACGCGTTCCTGACTCCTACCGCGCTTGCTTCCCTGGACCCGGCCGGTCTCGACACGTTGCAGACCCTGGCGGTGGCGGGGGAAGCGCTTTCCGCGGAGGTGGCCGACCGGTGGGCCCGCGACCGGGCGGTGTTCAACGCCTACGGGCCCACCGAGGCCACCATCCAGGCCACCATCAGCGATCCGTTGCGGCCCGGGCGGCCGGTGACCATCGGTACCCCGGCCACCGGGTTCGGTGTCGTGGTGCTGGATGCCCGGTTGCGGCCGGTGCCGGTGGGTGTGGCCGGTGAGTTGTATTTGGCGGGTGCGGGGGTGGCGCGGGGGTATCACGGCCGGGTGGGGTTGACCGCGGCCCGGTTCGTGGCCGGCCCGTTCGCGGGGGTGGGGCAGCGGATGTATCGGACCGGGGATGTGGTGCGCTGGAACACCGCGGGGCAGTTGGAGTATGTGGGGCGTAACGATTCCCAGGTCAAGGTGCGGGGTTTCCGGATCGAGCCCGGGGAGATCGAGGCGGTACTCACCACCCATCCCCGGGTACGGCAAGCCGTCGTGACCACCCACACCAGCACCACAGACAGCAACGAAAACGGAGACGGGGGCGGGGACACCGTGTCCAGCACCCGCCTGGTGGGGTATGTAGTACTCCACACCGGCGCCGCGGACGGGAACGGGCACGGCACCGGCACCGGCACCGGTACCGGCACCGGTACCGGTACCGGTACCGGTACCGGTACCGGGAGTGGTGGTGTGGGGATCGGGGCGGAGTTGCGGGGTTTTGCTGCTGGGCGGTTGCCGGAGTACATGGTGCCGGCGGTGGTGATGGTGGTCGAGGAGCTCCCGTTGACTCCGTCGGGGAAGGTGGACCGGCGGGCTTTGCCGGTCCCGGATTACACCGCTGGGGTGTATCGGGCGCCGTCGACGCCGGTGGAGGAAGTGGTGGCGGCGGTGTTCGCCGAGGTACTCGGGGTGGCGCGGGTCGGGGCCGAGGACAATTTCTTCGATCTGGGTGGGGATTCGCTGTCCGCGACCCGGTTGGTGGCGCGGGTCGGGGCGGCGTTGGATACCGAGGTCGGGGTGCAGGCGGTGTTCGAGGCCCCGACGGTGGCGGGGCTGGCGGGCTGGATCACCACCGCCGCCGCCGCGGGTGGGGGACGGCCGGTGCTGGTGGCGCGGGAACGCCCGGAGCGGGTGCCGTTGTCGTGGGCGCAGCAGCGGATGTGGTTCATCAATCAGTTCGATACCACTTCCCCGGCCTATAACGTGCCGGCCGCGATCCGGTTGACCGGTGTGCTGGATGTGGCCGCGTTGACCGCGGCGCTGGGGGATGTGCTGGACCGGCACGAAGCACTGCGCACGGTGTTTCCCGATTCCGGGGACGGCCCGGTACAGGTGGTCGTGCCGGCCGGGCGGGCGGTACCGGACCTGACCCCGGTGCCGGTCACCGGGGGAGAGGCGCGGGTGCGGCAACTGCTGGTGGAAGCGGCCTCGACCGGGTTCGATGTGACCACCGAGGTACCCGTGCGGGCCCGGTTGCTGCGGCTGGGCCCGCAGGTGCACGTGCTGGTGCTGGTGGTGCATCACATCGCGGCCGACGGGGTATCGATCACACCGTTGGCGCGGGATATGGGTACCGCGTACACCGCCCGCCTCGCGGGCACGGCCCCGCAGTGGGCGCCGCTGGCGGTGCAGTACGCCGATTACACGCTGTGGCAGCGGGAATGGCTGGGCTCGGAAACCGATCCCGACAGCGCCGCGGCGCGGCAGCTGCGGTATTGGCGGCAGGTCCTGGCCGGGGTCCCGCCGCTGCTGGACCTGCCGACCGACCGGCCGCGGCCGGCGCAGCGGTCGTTACGGGGCGCGGTGGTGGAATTCGGTATCGACGCGCAGTGTCATCAGGGGCTGCTGGCTCTGGCGCGGCGGCATCGGGCGTCGGTGTTCATGACGATGCACGCGGCGTTGACGGTGCTGCTGGCCCGGTTGTCCGGGAGCGCCGACATCACCGTGGGTACCGCGATCGCCGGGCGCGGGCAGGCCGTCCTCGACGATGTGGTGGGGATGTTCGTCAATACCTTGGTGCTGCGTACCCGGGTGGACAGCGGGTGTGGTTTCGCCGCGCTGCTCGACCGCACCCGCGACACCGATCTCGCGGCGTTCGCGCATGCCGAGGTCCCGTTCGAGCGGGTGGTCGACGAGCTGGCCCCGACCCGGTCGGCGGCCTATGCCCCGCTGTTCCAGGTGGTGCTGGAATTACGGGAGAACACCCCGGTGCCCCTGCGGTTACCGGGATTGACGGTACGCACCGAAAGTATCGATGCCGGGGTGGCGAAGTTCGACCTGCAACTGGGTGTGGCCGAACAGTTCACCCCCGACGGTGTTCCCGCCGGGATAGCCGCCGATTTCACCTTCGCCACCGACCTGTTCGACCCGGCCACGGTCCGTGGTTTCGCCGACCGGTTCCTGCGTATCCTCGCCGCGGTGAGTACCGATCCCGCGGTAGCGGTCGGTGATATCGATATCCTCACTCCCACCGAACACCACGCCCTGGCCCCGGTCCGCGGCGCGGCGGGTGGGACACCGCGGTGCCTGCCGGAGGTGTTCACCGCTACCGCGGGGGCCTACCCGGAAACGGTAGCGGTCTCGGCCGGGGCGCGGGAGGTGTCGTATCGGGAACTGGACCGGTATTCCAACCGGTTGGCGCGGGTGTTGCTCGCCCGGGGCGCGGGCCCGGAAACGTTCGTGGCCATCGCGGTGGCCCGGTCGCTGGAGTCGGTGGCCGCGGTGTGGGCGGTGACCAAGACCGGGGCCGGGTTCCTGCCCATCGATCCCGGCTACCCCGGGGAGCGGATCACCCGGATGCTCACCGATTCCGGCGCCACCCTCGGCATCACGACCTCCCACGAACACCCCGGACTACCCGGGACCGTGACTGTTGATTGGGTGGTGCTCGACGATCCCGCTGTGGAACGGGCCTGCGCCGGTTCCGCGGCCACCACGATCACCGACACCGACCGGCCCACCGGCCTGCGCCTCGACCATATCGCGTACCTGATCTACACCTCCGGTTCCACCGGGACCCCCAAAGGCGTCGCGGTCACCCACCGGGGCCTGGCCGATCTGGCCGTCACCGAACAACGACACCTCGCGGTGACCGGTCGGGCGCGTGTCTCGCATGCGGCTTCCCCGAGTTTCGATGCCTCGATCTATGAGATGCTCATGGCCTTCGCCGCCGGGGCGACGCTGGTGATCGTCCCGCCGGCGGTCTACGGTGGCGCCGAACTGGCTCACCTGCTGCGCACCGAACACATCACCCACGCGTTCCTGACTCCTACCGCGCTTGCTTCCCTGGACCCGGCCGGTCTCGACACGTTGCAGACCCTGGCGGTGGCGGGGGAAGCGCTTTCCGCGGAGGTGGCCGACCGGTGGGCCCGCGACCGGGCGGTGTTCAACGCCTACGGGCCCACCGAGGCCACCATCCAGGCCACCATCAGCGATCCGTTGCGGCCCGGGCAGCCGGTGACCATCGGTACCCCGGCCACCGGGTTCGGTGTCGTGGTGCTGGATGCCCGGTTGCGGCCGGTCCCGGTGGGTGTGGCCGGTGAGTTGTATTTGGCGGGTGCGGGGGTGGCGCGGGGGTATCACGGCCGGGTGGGGTTGACCGCGGCCCGGTTCGTGGCCGGCCCGTTCGCGGGGGCGGGGCAGCGGATGTATCGGACCGGGGATGTGGTGCGCTGGAACACCGCGGGGCAGTTGGAGTATGTGGGGCGTAACGATTCCCAGGTCAAGGTGCGGGGTTTCCGGATCGAGCCCGGGGAGATCGAGGCGGTACTCACCACCCATCCCCGGGTACGGCAAGCCGTCGTGACCACCCACACCAGCACCACAGACAGCAACGAAAACGGAGACGGGGGCGGGGACACCGTGTCCAGCACCCGCCTGGTGGGGTATGTAGTACTCCACCCCGACACCGGCACCGGCACCGATACCGATACGGGGAATGGTGGTGTGGGGATCGGGGCGCAGTTGCGGGAGTTCGCCGCCGGGCGGTTACCGGAATACATGGTGCCCGCGGTGGTGATGGTGCTCGAGGAGCTCCCGTTGACCCCGTCGGGGAAGCTGGACCGGAAAGCCCTGCCGGCCCCCGACTACACCACCGGGGTGTACCGGGCGCCGTCGACGCCGGAAGAAGAAGTGCTGACAGGGTTGTTCGCCCAGGTCCTGGGCGTGGAACGGGTCGGGGTCCAGGACTCGTTCTTCGGCCTCGGTGGCGACAGCATCATGGCCATCCAACTGGTCGCCCGCGCCAAAGCCGCCGGAGTACTGATCTCGGCCCGCGATGTCTTCGAACGCAAAACCGTCGCCGGCCTGGCCGAAACCGCGCGACCCAGCACCACCGGACCGGGCCCGGCCGAGCTACCCGGCGGCGGGACCGGACCCATCACACCCACACCGATCCTGTCGTGGCTGCTCGACCACGACACCGGCATCGACCGCTTCTCCCAACAGGTCCTGCTCTCCCTACCGGACCACATCGACGAACCCACCCTGACCCGCACGGTACAAGCCGTACTCGACCACCACGACATACTCCGGGCCCACCTCCACCACGAAACCACCACCGGTCCTGCTACCGGCGACACCGCCGAGGCCACAACCACCACCACCGACGCCATTACCCATGGTCCTGCTACCGGCGAGACCGCTGGCACCGGCACCGGCACCGGCACCACTACCACCGGTGATACTGCTACCACCGGCGAGGCCGGGACCGCTGGTTCCGGTGCGGGTGGGTGGGGGTTGACGGTCGCGCCGGTGGGGTCGGTGCCGGCGGCGGGGTTGATCCACCGGGTGCCGGTGGCGGGGTTGCGGGACGAGGAGTTCTCCGCGGTCCTGGCCGCCGAGTCCGAGGCCGCGGTGGACCGGCTGGATCCAGCGGCGGGAGTGGTGCTGCAACTGGTGTGGTTCGACCCCGGTTCCCGGCCGGATCCCAGTGCCGGGCCAGCGGGTACCGGGATGTCAGGTTCTGAGGTGGTGTGTGCCGGGCCGACGGGTTCCGGTGTGCCGGATGCCGGGCTGTCGGATGCCGGTGTGCCGGATGCGGGGGCGGTGGAGGCCGGGTCGGTGGAGGCCGGTGTGGCGGGTGCCGGTGTGGTGGATGTGGCGGGTGCTGGTGGTCGGGGTGGCCGGTTGCTGGTGGTGGCGCATCATGTGGTGGTCGATGGGGTGTCGTGGCGGATTCTGATACCGGATCTGGCGGCGGCGTGGGCACGGATCGCGGCCGGTCGTGAGCCCGGGTTACCGGCGGTGGGGACCTCGATGCGGCGGTGGGCCGCGGGGCTGGCCGCGGCCGCGTGTGCGCGGGAGCGGGTCGCGGAGCTGGGGTTGTGGCAGGCGATGCTGGCCGGTCCCGATCCGCTGCTGGGCACCCGGCGGGCCGACCCGGCCGTGGATACCGCGGCAGCGGTGGACACGGTGACGGTGCGGATCCCGGCAGAGGTCACCGAAACGCTGCTGACCACGGTGCCGCGGCGGTTCCACGGCAGTGTCGAGGACGGGTTGCTGGCCGGGCTGGCGCTGGCGGTGACCCGCTGGCGCCGCGACCACGACCGTGGTGGGGGGCCGGTGCTGGTGGGGGTGGAGGGCCACGGCCGGGAAGAACAGGTAGTGGCCGGGGCGGACCTGTCGCGCACGGTGGGCTGGTTCACCACGATCTTCCCGGTCCGGTTGGATCTGGGCGGGATCGATGTGGACCGGGCGCTGGCCGCCGGCCCCGCCGCGGGCGCGGTGGTCAAGACGGTCAAAGAACAACTACGGGCCCTGCCCGATCACGGGATCGGCTACGGGTTGCTGCGCTACCTCAATCCCGAGACCGCGCCGCTGCTGGCGGCGTTACCGTCCCCGCAGATCGGGTTCAACTACCTGGGCCGGGTCGCCCTCACCCCGCCCGGCACCGGCACCGGCACCGAGGCCGGGGCCGGGGCCGGGGCCGGTGCGGGGCGGGGGTGGGTGCCGGTGGAGATCGGTGCGGCTACCGGCCGGGCCCGGGAACTGCCCCCGGACACGAGCCTCGATATCAATGCCGTGGTCACCGACACCGCCGACGGGCCGGTCCTGCGGGCGGGGTGGTCGTTCCCGCCCGGGGTGCTGACCGCCGGGCAGGTCCGGCAGCTGGCGCGGTGGTGGACGACCGCGTTGACCGCGCTGGCCACCCACGCCACCGGTCCCGGCGCCGGGGGTTTGACTCCCTCGGATCTGGGGCTGCTGCGGTTGACTCAACCCGGTATCGACACCCTCGAACACCGCTTCCCCGGGCTGCGGCAGGTATGGCCGCTGGCGCCGCTGCAGACCGGGCTGTTGTTCCACGCCCTGCTGGCCGAGGAATCGGTGGACGCCTACCTGGTGCAACTGGTTTTGGACCTGCACGGAGAAATACAACCCCACCGGCTGCGTACCGCGGCCACCGCGCTGCTGCACCGCCACCCCAACCTCGCCGCCGGATTCGTCCACAACCCCGACCCGGACCCCACCGCCGAGGCGATGTTCGTGCAGGTGGTGCCGGACGGGGTGGAGGTACCGGTGCGGGTGGTGGATCTGAGCGGGGTCGAGGAACCCGCGCAGCAGGCGGCGATCGAGGAACTGCTGGACACCGACCGGGGTAGCTCTTTCACCATGGCCGCTCCGCCGCTGCTGCGGTTGATGCTGATCACCGTGGGCCCCCGGCAGCACCGGCTGGTGCTGACCAACCATCACATCCTGCTCGACGGCTGGTCGACCCCGCTGCTGATCCGGGAACTGCTGCTGCTGTATGCCGCCGGAGGGGATCCCGCCGCGTTGCCGCGGGCTTGTTCCTACCAGCGGTATTTGGCCTGGCTCGCCGGCCGGGACGTGCGGGCCTCCCGGGCGGTGTGGGCCCGGGCGCTGGCCGGGGCCGGGGAACCGACCCTGCTGGCCCCGGCCGGGCGGGGCCGGCAACTCGCGGCCTTCCCCGATGAGATGAGTGTGGAGGTGAGTGAGGACCACACCAGCGCGCTGGCGGTACTGGCCCGCGAGCTCGGGGTCACGATGAACACGATGGTCCAGGCCGGGTGGGCTCTTGTGGTGTCGGCCTGGACCGGCCGGCAGGACGTGGTGTTCGGGGGTGTGGTCTCCGGGCGCCCGGCCCAGGTTCCCGGGATCGAGGACATGATCGGGTTGTTCATCAACACCGTGCCGGTGCGGATCACGCTGGATCCCGGGGAAACCCTGGCCCAGCTGCTGGTCCGGGTCCAAGCCGAGCAGGCGGCGCTGCTGGAACACCACTACCTCGGCCTGACCGAGATCCAGCAGGCCGCCGGCCCGGGGGCGCGGTTCGACACGTTGACGGTGTTCGAGTCCTACCCCGTCGAACGCGCCGAGCTGACCCGGGCCACCGACCTGGCCGGGATCCGGGTCACCGGGATCAGCGGACACGACGCCACCCACTACCCGTTGACCCTGGCCGCTTCCGGCTCGACCCGGCTGCACCTATCGGTGAAATACCTGCCCGACCTGTTCGACCCCGCCCTCATCGAGTCCGTCCTGACCCGCCTGACCCACCTGCTCACCACCTTCACCACCAGCCCCTCCACCCCGCTGGCGCGGGTGGAGTTGCTCACCCCCGACGAGTACCGGCACCTCGTGCCGGTCCGCGGCGCGGCGGGTGGGACACCGCGGTGCCTGCCGGAGGTGTTCACCGCTACCGCGGGGGCCTACCCGGAGACGGTAGCGGTCTCGGCCGGGGCGCGGGAGGTGTCGTATCGGGAACTGGACCGGTATTCCAACCGGTTGGCGCGGGTGTTGCTCGCCCGGGGCGCGGGCCCGGAAACGTTCGTGGCCATCGCGGTGGCCCGGTCGCTGGAGTCGGTGGCCGCGGTGTGGGCGGTGACCAAGACCGGGGCCGGGTTCCTGCCCATCGATCCCGGCTACCCCGGGGAGCGGATCACCCGGATGCTCACCGATTCCGGCGCCACCCTCGGCATCACGACCTCCCACGAACACCCCGGACTACCCGGGATCGTGACTGTTGATTGGGTGGTGCTCGACGATCCCGCTGTGGAACGGGCCTGCGCCGGTTCCGCGGCCACCACGATCACCGACACCGACCGGCCCACCGGCCTGCGCCCCGACCATATCGCGTACCTGATCTACACCTCCGGTTCCACCGGGACCCCCAAAGGCGTCGCGGTCACCCACCGGGGGGTGAACAACGTCGCGGCCGAGTTACGCCAGCGCTGCACGGTCGGGCCGGGTTCGCGGGTGCTGTGTTTCGCTTCCCCGGGTTTCGATGCCTCGGTGCTGGAGTCGGTGATGGCCTTCGCTGCCGGGGCGACCCTGGTGATCGCGGCCCCGGGGGTCCGCGGTGGTAGCGAGCTGGCCGAGTTGCTGCGTGCCGCACACATCACTCACGGGTTCCTCACACCGACGGTGCTGGCCACGCTCGACCCCGGCGGTCTCGAAGAGTTCACCGAGGTGGTCACCGGTGCCGAGGCCTGTCCACCCCAGTTGGTCACCCGCTGGGCGGTGGGCCGGCGGCTCTACGACGCCTACGGGCCGACCGAGGCCACGATCATGTCCAATATCAGTGATCCGTTGCGGCCCGGGCGGCCGGTGACCATCGGGGGCCCGGCCCGTGGGGTGCGTGAGGTGGTGCTGGATGCCCGGTTGCGGCCGGTCCCGGTGGGTGTGGCCGGTGAGTTGTATTTGGCGGGTGCGGGGGTGGCGCGGGGGTATCACGGCCGGGTGGGGTTGACCGCGGCCCGGTTCGTGGCCGGCCCGTTCGCGGGGGCGGGGCAGCGGATGTATCGGACCGGGGATGTGGTGCGCTGGAACACCGCGGGGCAGTTGGAGTATGTGGGGCGTAACGATTCCCAGGTCAAGGTGCGGGGTTTCCGGATCGAGCCCGGGGAGATCGAGGCGGTACTCACCACCCATCCCCGGGTACGGCAAGCCGTCGTGACCACCCACACCAGCACCACAGACAGCAACGAAAACGGAGACGGGGGCGGGGACACCGTGTCCAGCACCCGCCTGGTGGGGTATGTAGTACTCCACACCGGCGCCGCGGACGGGAACGGGCACGGCACCGGCACCGGCACCGGTACCGGCACCGGTACCGGTACCGGTACCGGTACCGGTACCGGGAGTGGTGGTGTGGGGATCGGGGCGGAGTTGCGGGGTTTTGCTGCTGGGCGGTTGCCGGAGTACATGGTGCCGGCGGTGGTGATGGTGGTCGAGGAGCTCCCGTTGACTCCGTCGGGGAAGGTGGACCGGCGGGCTTTGCCGGTCCCGGATTACACCGCTGGGGTGTATCGGGCGCCGTCGACGCCGGTGGAGGAAGTGGTGGCGGCGGTGTTCGCCGAGGTACTCGGGGTGGCGCGGGTCGGGGCCGAGGACAATTTCTTCGATCTGGGTGGGGATTCGCTGTCCGCGACCCGGTTGGTGGCGCGGGTCGGGGCGGCGTTGGATACCGAGGTCGGGGTGCAGGCGGTGTTCGAGGCCCCGACGGTGGCGGGGCTGGCGGGCTGGATCACCACCGCCGCCGCCGCGGGTGGGGGACGGCCGGTGCTGGTGGCGCGGGAACGCCCGGAGCGGGTGCCGTTGTCGTGGGCGCAGCAGCGGATGTGGTTCATCAATCAGTTCGATACCACTTCCCCGGCCTATAACGTGCCGGCCGCGATCCGGTTGACCGGTGTGCTGGATGTGGCCGCGTTGACCGCGGCGCTGGGGGATGTGCTGGACCGGCACGAAGCACTGCGCACGGTGTTTCCCGATTCCGGGGACGGCCCGGTACAGGTGGTCGTGCCGGCCGGGCGGGCGGTACCGGACCTGACCCCGGTGCCGGTCACCGGGGGAGAGGCGCGGGTGCGGCAACTGCTGGTGGAAGCGGCCTCGACCGGGTTCGATGTGACCACCGAGGTACCCGTGCGGGCCCGGTTGCTGCGGCTGGGCCCGCAGGTGCACGTGCTGGTGCTGGTGGTGCATCACATCGCGGCCGACGGGGTATCGATCACACCGTTGGCGCGGGATATGGGTACCGCGTACACCGCCCGCCTCGCGGGCACGGCCCCGCAGTGGGCGCCGCTGGCGGTGCAGTACGCCGATTACACGCTGTGGCAGCGGGAATGGCTGGGCTCGGAAACCGATCCCGACAGCGCCGCGGCGCGGCAGCTGCGGTATTGGCGGCAGGTCCTGGCCGGGGTCCCGCCGCTGCTGGACCTGCCGACCGACCGGCCGCGGCCGGCGCAGCGGTCGTTACGGGGCGCGGTGGTGGAATTCGGTATCGACGCGCAGTGTCATCAGGGGCTGCTGGCTCTGGCGCGGCGGCATCGGGCGTCGGTGTTCATGACGATGCACGCGGCGTTGACGGTGCTGCTGGCCCGGTTGTCCGGGAGCGCCGACATCACCGTGGGTACCGCGATCGCCGGGCGCGGGCAGGCCGTCCTCGACGATGTGGTGGGGATGTTCGTCAATACCTTGGTGCTGCGTACCCGGGTGGACAGCGGGTGTGGTTTCGCCGCGCTGCTCGACCGCACCCGCGACACCGATCTCGCGGCGTTCGCGCATGCCGAGGTCCCGTTCGAGCGGGTGGTCGACGAGCTGGCCCCGACCCGGTCGGCGGCCTATGCCCCGCTGTTCCAGGTGGTGCTGGAATTACGGGAGAACACCCCGGTGCCCCTGCGGTTACCGGGATTGACGGTACGCACCGAAAGTATCGATGCCGGGGTGGCGAAGTTCGACCTGCAACTGGGTGTGGCCGAACAGTTCACCCCCGACGGTGTTCCCGCCGGGATAGCCGCCGATTTCACCTTCGCCACCGACCTGTTCGACCCGGCCACGGTCCGTGGTTTCGCCGACCGGTTCCTGCGTATCCTCGCCGCGGTGAGTACCGATCCCGCGGTAGCGGTCGGTGATATCGATATCCTCACTCCCACCGAACACCACGCCCTGGCCCCGGTCCGCGGCGCGGCGGGTGGGACACCGCGGTGCCTGCCGGAGGTGTTCACCGCTACCGCGGGGGCCTACCCGGAAACGGTAGCGGTCTCGGCCGGGGCGCGGGAGGTGTCGTATCGGGAACTGGACCGGTATTCCAACCGGTTGGCGCGGGTGTTGCTCGCCCGGGGCGCGGGCCCGGAAACGTTCGTGGCCATCGCGGTGGCCCGGTCGCTGGAGTCGGTGGCCGCGGTGTGGGCGGTGACCAAGACCGGGGCCGGGTTCCTGCCCATCGATCCCGGCTACCCCGGGGAGCGGATCACCCGGATGCTCACCGATTCCGGCGCCACCCTCGGCATCACGACCTCCCACGAACACCCCGGACTACCCGGGACCGTGACTGTTGATTGGGTGGTGCTCGACGATCCCGCTGTGGAACGGGCCTGCGCCGGTTCCGCGGCCACCACGATCACCGACACCGACCGGCCCACCGGCCTGCGCCTCGACCATATCGCGTACCTGATCTACACCTCCGGTTCCACCGGGACCCCCAAAGGCGTCGCGGTCACCCACCGGGGCCTGGCCGATCTGGCCGTCACCGAACAACGACACCTCGCGGTGACCGGTCGGGCGCGTGTCTCGCATGCGGCTTCCCCGAGTTTCGATGCCTCGATCTATGAGATGCTCATGGCCTTCGCCGCCGGGGCGACGCTGGTGATCGTCCCGCCGGCGGTCTACGGTGGCGCCGAACTGGCTCACCTGCTGCGCACCGAACACATCACCCACGCGTTCCTGACTCCTACCGCGCTTGCTTCCCTGGACCCGGCCGGTCTCGACACGTTGCAGACCCTGGCGGTGGCGGGGGAAGCGCTTTCCGCGGAGGTGGCCGACCGGTGGGCCCGCGACCGGGCGGTGTTCAACGCCTACGGGCCCACCGAGGCCACCATCCAGGCCACCATCAGCGATCCGTTGCGGCCCGGGCAGCCGGTGACCATCGGTACCCCGGCCACCGGGTTCGGTGTCGTGGTGCTGGATGCCCGGTTGCGGCCGGTCCCGGTGGGTGTGGCCGGTGAGTTGTATTTGGCGGGTGCGGGGGTGGCGCGGGGGTATCACGGCCGGGTGGGGTTGACCGCGGCCCGGTTCGTGGCCGGCCCGTTCGCGGGGGCGGGGCAGCGGATGTATCGGACCGGGGATGTGGTGCGCTGGAACACCGCGGGGCAGTTGGAGTATGTGGGGCGTAACGATTCCCAGGTCAAGGTGCGGGGTTTCCGGATCGAGCCCGGGGAGATCGAGGCGGTACTCACCACCCATCCCCGGGTACGGCAAGCCGTCGTGACCACCCACACCAGCACCACAGACAGCAACGAAAACGGAGACGGGGGCGGGGACACCGTGTCCAGCACCCGCCTGGTGGGGTATGTAGTACTCCACCCCGACACCGGCACCGGCACCGATACCGATACGGGGAATGGTGGTGTGGGGATCGGGGCGCAGTTGCGGGAGTTCGCCGCCGGGCGGTTACCGGAATACATGGTGCCCGCGGTGGTGATGGTGCTCGAGGAGCTCCCGTTGACCCCGTCGGGGAAGCTGGACCGGAAAGCCCTGCCGGCCCCCGACTACACCACCGGGGTGTACCGGGCGCCGTCGACGCCGGAAGAAGAAGTGCTGACAGGGTTGTTCGCCCAGGTCCTGGGCGTGGAACGGGTCGGGGTCCAGGACTCGTTCTTCGGCCTCGGTGGCGACAGCATCATGGCCATCCAACTGGTCGCCCGCGCCAAAGCCGCCGGAGTACTGATCTCGGCCCGCGATGTCTTCGAACGCAAAACCGTCGCCGGCCTGGCCGAAACCGCGCGACCCAGCACCACCGGACCGGGCCCGGCCGAGCTACCCGGCGGCGGGACCGGACCCATCACACCCACACCGATCCTGTCGTGGCTGCTCGACCACGACACCGGCATCGACCGCTTCTCCCAACAGGTCCTGCTCTCCCTACCGGACCACATCGACGAACCCACCCTGACCCGCACGGTACAAGCCGTACTCGACCACCACGACATACTCCGGGCCCACCTCCACCACGAAACCACCACCACCACCACCGGCACCGGCACCGAGGCCGGGACCGCTGGTGCCGGTGCTGGTGGGTGGGGGTTGACGGTCGCGCCGGTGGGGTCGGTGCCGGCGGCGGGGTTGATCCACCGGGTGCCGGTGGCGGGGCTGCCGGACGAGGAGTTCTCCGCGGTCCTGGCCGCCGAGTCCGAGGCCGCGGTGGACCGGCTGGATCCAGCGGCGGGAGTGGTGCTGCAACTGGTGTGGTTCGACCCCGGCCCCGAGGCCGTGACCGAGTTCGGTCCCGGTGTCGCGGAGGCCGGACCGGTGGAGGCCGGGTTGGTGGATGCCGGAGCGGTGGATGCCGGAGCGGTGGAGGCCGGGTTGGTGGATGCCGGAGCGGTGGATGCCGGATCGGTGGAGGCCGGATCGGTGGATGCCGGATCGGTGGAGGCCGGGTTGGTGGATGCCGGATCGGTGGATGCCGGAGCGGTGGAAGCCGGGTTGGTGGATGCCGGTGTGCCGGATACGGGTGCTGGTGTGCCGGATGCGGGGGTGGCGGGTGCCGGTGTGGTGGATGTGGCGGGTGCTGGTGGTCGGGGTGGCCGGTTGCTGGTGGTGGCGCATCATGTGGTGGTCGATGGGGTGTCGTGGCGGATTCTGATACCGGATCTGGCGGCGGCGTGGGCACGGATCGCGGCCGGTCGTGAGCCCGGGTTACCGGCGGTGGGGACCTCGATGCGGCGGTGGGCCGCGGGGCTGGCCGCGGCCGCGTGTGCGCGGGAGCGGGTCGCGGAGCTGGGGTTGTGGCAGGCGATGCTGGCCGGTCCCGATCCGCTGCTGGGTGCCCGGCGGGTCGACCCGGCCGTGGATACCGCGGCAGCGGTGGACACGGTGACGGTGCGGATACCGGCAGAGGTGACCGAAACGCTGCTGACCACGGTGCCGCGGCGGTTCCACGGCAGTGTCGAGGACGGGTTGCTGGCCGGGCTGGCGCTGGCGGTGACCCGCTGGCGCCGCGACCACGACCGTGGTGGGGGGCCGGTGCTGGTGGGGGTGGAGGGCCACGGCCGGGAAGAACAGGTGGTGGCCGGGGCGGACCTGTCGCGCACGGTGGGCTGGTTCACCACGATCTTCCCGGTCCGGTTGGATCTGGGCGGGATCGATGTGGACCGGGCGCTGGCCGCCGGCCCCGCCGCGGGCGTGGTGGTCAAGACGGTCAAAGAACAACTACGGGCCCTGCCCGATCACGGGATCGGCTACGGGTTGCTGCGCTACCTCAATCCCGAGACCGCGCCGCTGCTGGCGGCGTTACCGTCCCCGCAGATCGGGTTCAACTACCTGGGCCGGGTCGCCCTCACCCCGCCCGGCACCGGCACCGGCACCGAGGCCGGGGCCGGTGCCGGGGCCGGTGCGGGGCGGGGGTGGGTGCCGGTGGAGATCGGTGCGGCTACCGGCCGGGCCCGGGAACTGCCCCCGGACACGAGCCTCGATATCAATGCCGTGGTCACCGACACCGCCGACGGGCCGGTCCTGCGGGCGGGGTGGTCGTTCCCGCCCGGGGTGCTGACCGCCGGGCAGGTCCGGCAGCTGGCGCGGTGGTGGACGACCGCGTTGACCGCGCTGGCCACCCACGCCACCGGTCCCGGCGCCGGGGGTTTGACTCCCTCGGATCTGGGGCTGCTGCGGTTGACTCAACCCGGTATCGACACCCTCGAACACCGCTTCCCCGGGCTGCGGCAGGTATGGCCGCTGGCGCCGCTGCAGACCGGGCTGTTGTTCCACGCCCTGCTGGCCGAGGAATCGGTGGACGCCTACCTGGTGCAACTGGTTTTGGACCTGCACGGAGAAATACAACCCCACCGGCTGCGTACCGCGGCCACCGCGCTGCTGCACCGCCACCCCAACCTCGCCGCCGGATTCGTCCACAACCCCGACCCGGACCACAACGCCGAGGTCATGTTCGTGCAGGTGGTGCCGGACGGGGTGGAGGTACCGGTGCGGGTGGTGGATCTGAGCGGGGTCGAGGAACCCGCGCAGCAGGCGGCGATCGAGGAACTGCTGGCCACCGACCGGGGTAGCTCTTTCACCATGGCCGCTCCGCCGCTGCTGCGGTTGATGCTGATCACCGTGGGCCCCCGGCAGCACCGGCTGGTGCTGACCAACCATCACATCCTGCTCGACGGCTGGTCGACCCCGCTGCTGATCCGGGAACTGCTGCTGCTGTATGCCGCCGGAGGGGATCCCGCCGCGTTGCCGCGGGCTTGTTCCTACCAGCGGTATTTGGCCTGGCTCGCCGGCCGGGACGTGCGGGCCTCCCGGGCGGTGTGGGCCCGGGCGCTGGCCGGGGCCGGGGAACCGACCCTGCTGGCCCCGGCCGGGCGGGGCCGGCAACTCGCGGCCTTCCCCGATGAGATGAGTGTGGATGTGAGTGAGGACCACACCAGCGCGCTGGCGGTACTGGCCCGCGAGCTCGGGGTCACGATGAACACGATGGTCCAGGCCGGGTGGGGTCTTGTGGTGTCGGCCTGGACCGGCCGGCAGGACGTGGTGTTCGGGGGTGTGGTCTCCGGGCGCCCGGCCCAGGTTCCCGGGATCGAGGACATGATCGGGTTGTTCATCAACACCGTGCCGGTGCGGATCACGCTGGATCCCGGGGAAACCCTGGCCCAGCTGCTGGTCCGGGTCCAAGCCGAGCAGGCGGCGCTGCTGGAACACCACTACCTCGGCCTGACCGAGATCCAGCAGGCCGCCGGCCCGGGGGCGCGGTTCGACACGTTGACGGTGTTCGAGTCCTACCCCGTCGAACGCGCCGAGCTGACCCGGGCCACCGATCTGGCCGGGATCCGGGTCACCGGGATCAGCGGACACGACGCCACCCACTACCCGTTGACCCTGGCCGCTTCCGGCTCGACCCGGCTGCACCTGTCGGTGAAATACCTGCCCGACCTGTTCGACCCCGCCCTCATCGAGTCCGTCCTGACCCGCCTGACCCACCTGCTCACCACCTTCACCACCAGCCCCTCCACCCCGCTGGCCGATATCGATCTTCTCGACGCCGCCGAACGGGCACTGGTGCTCGACGGCTGGAATCAGGGTGGGGTCGAGGGGGAGCCGGCGACCTTGTCGCAGATGTTCACGCGCACAGTCGAGCGCCGCCGGGAGTCGACGGCCGTGGTGTTCGGGGACTCGGCGCTTTCGTACGGTGAGTTGGATGCGCGGGTGAATCGGTTGGCGCGGCATCTGATTGCCTCGGGGGTGGGCCCGGAATCGTTGGTGGCAGTGGCCATGCCCCGCTCGACGGAGCTGATCGTCGCTCTGCTGGCGGTCCTCGAGGCTGGTGGCGGGTACCTACCGATCGATGCGTTCTATCCGGCTGAGCGAGTGGCGTTCCTGTTCGCCGACGCGGATCCGGTATGCGTGCTGACCACCGTCGCGGAGGTGGGGGTGCTGCCGGTCGGTGAGCGACCGGTGGTGCTTCTCGACGATCCCGCTACGCAAGCCACGCTTGCGGGTCTTTCGTCGCTGCCGGTGACCGACACGGAGCGGCAGGCACCTGTCGATCCCGACGCGGTGGCGTATCTGATCTACACGTCGGGTTCGACCGGAACCCCGAAAGGTGTACTCGTCTCGCACCGCAATGTGCTGACCTTGTTCGCGAACACCCGCGATGTGTTCGGCTTCGACGAGGCGGACGTGTGGACGATGTTCCATTCGTATGCGTTCGATTTCTCGGTGTGGGAGCTGTGGGGTGCGCTGCTGTACGGCGGCACGCTCGTGATAGTCGACCACTACACCGCGCGGTCGCCCGAGGAATTCCTCGAGCTGCTGCGGCGAGAGCGGGTGACCGTGCTCAGCCAAACACCGACCGCGTTCTATCAGATGGCCGAGGCCGAATCGGTCGAGCCGGGCGGTGCGGATGAGCAGCAGCTGTCGCTGCGGTACGTGATTTTCGGCGGCGAGGCTCTCGACTTCGGTCGGCTGAGGCGTTGGTACGCGCGATACGACGGTACTGGTCCGACGTTGGTCAACATGTACGGCATCACCGAGTCCACCGTGCATGTGACCTGTTTGCCGTTGGATCGGGAACTGGCTGCCTCGGCCTCGGCGAGTGTGATCGGTCGGGGCATCGCGGGTCTGCGGGTGGTGGTGCTCGATGCCCTTCTGCGTCCGGTGCCGCGGGGCGTCGTGGGCGAGATGTACGTCTCGGGCGCGCAACTGGCTCGGGGCTATCGGGGCCGGGCTGGGTTGACGGCCGCTCGATTCGTCGCGAATCCCTACGGTGCGCGGGGTGAGCGGATGTACCGCACTGGGGACAGAGCCCGGTGGCGGGTGGACGGACAGCTGGAGTACGTGGGGCGCAGCGATTTCCAGGTGAAGGTGCGGGGCTTCCGGATCGAGCTCGGTGAGATCGAGTCGGTGCTGGTCTCGCATCCGGCGGTGGTACAGGCGGTTGTGATCGCCCGGGGCACCGCCGCGGCCGGTGATACGGATTCCGCCGGGCAGCTGGTGGGATATGTGGTGCTCGACACCGATATCGGCCTCGACGGGGAATCCGGCGATGCGGCTGTGGCGGCCGAGTTGCGGGAGTTCGCTGCCGGGCGGTTACCGGAGTACATGGTGCCCGCGGCGGTGGTGGTGCTGGATCGGTTGCCGTTGACGGTGAACGGGAAACTGGACCGTAGAGCCCTGCCCGCCCCGGACTACACAGCCGGAACGTACCGGGCACCGGCCACACCGATCGAAGAAGCCATAGCCGCGGTCTTCGCCGAGATCCTCGGGGTGGGCCGGGTCGGCGCCGACGACAACTTCTTCGACCTGGGTGGTGATTCCCTGACCGCGACGCGTCTGGTGAGCCGGATCCGGTCGGTGTTGGGGGTGGAAGTACCGATCCGGGTGGTTTTCGAGTCCCCGACGGTGGCGGGCCTGGCGCCCCGGCTGGCGGAGCAGGGCACGGTACGGGCGCCGTTGGTGGCGCGGGAGCGGCCGCAGCGGTTACCGCTGTCGTATGCCCAGCGCCGGTTGTGGTTCATCCACCGCTACGAGGGGGCATCGGCGACATACAACATTCCGCTGGCGGTACGACTGCATGGTGTGTTGGATGTGGCCGCATTGCGGGCCGCGATCGTGGACGTGGTCGCTCGCCACGAGAGCCTGCGCACGATCTTCGTCGAGGACGAGGGCGTGCCGTTCCAGCAGGTCCTGCCGATCGAGGCGATATCGGCCGATCAGCTGATCGGTGAGGTTCTGCCGGTGACCGAGACACAACGGGCAGCGGCTGTGGCGGCGGTAGCGGGCCGTGGGTTCGACCTGTCGGCCGAAGTCCCGGTCCGGGCCCGGATCTTCCGGTGCGCCGCCGAAGAGCATGTCCTGATGCTGGTGATCCACCATATCGCCGGAGACGGGGCCTCGATGGCGCCGTTGGCGCGGGATGTGGCGCGCGCGTACGCGGCGCGATCGGCCGGTACGGCACCGGGGTGGGCGCCGCTGGCGGTGCAATACGCCGACTACACCCTGTGGCAGCGGGAATGGCTGGGCTCGGAAGACGATCCCGACAGTGTGCTGGCCGCCCAGTTCAGGTATTGGCGCCGGGAATTGGAAGGGGCACCGGAACAGCTACGGTTGCCCACCGACCGTCCCCGACCGGCGGTGGCCAGTTACCGCGGTGCGGAGGTGACGTTCACCCTCACCCCGCAGGTGCTGGCAGGGGCAGAACAACTCGCGCGCCGGCTCGGAGCGACGGTGTCGATGGTGTTGCAGTCGGGGTTGGCGGTGTTGTTGCACAAGCTCGGGGCCGGTGACGATATCCCGATCGGAGGCCCGATCGCGGGCCGCACCGACGAGGCGTTGACGGATCTGGTCGGGTTCTTCGTCAACACCTGGGTGTTGCGGGTCGATACGTCGCGGAATCCGAGTTTCGGTGAGGTCGTCGAACGAGTGCGGGAGAAGGCGCTGGCGGCCTACGAGAATCAGGACGCGCCGTTCGAACGGTTGGTGGAGTTGCTCAACCCCACCCGCTCGACCGCCTACCAGCCACTGTTCCAGGTCGTGTTCGCGTTGCAGAACAATCCTTTCCCGGAGATGGATTTCCCGGGGCTGGAGCTGGGCCCGGAGCCCGTGACGACGGGAACGGCGAAATTCGATCTGTTCTTCAGCCTGACCGAGTTGCCGCGCCTCGCGGGTGAGCCGCAGGGCGTGCAGGGCTCGATCGAGTACGCCAGCGATCTGTTCGACCCCGGCACGGTCGAACAGATCGCGGCCCGGTATGTGCGGCTGCTCGAAACGGTGCTGACCGATCCGGAAACACGGATCGATCGGTTCGACGTCCTGGTCCCCGGCGAGCGGGAAAAGCTCCTGCGGTCCTGGAACGACACCGCGGTCGCGGTGCCGGGGGTGACGGTGCCGGAGTTGTTCGAACAGCAGGTGGCCGCCACACCGGAGGCGGTGGCGGTGGTCTTCGCCGGCCGGCAGCTCACCTACCGGCAGCTCGCCGCGCGGGCGAACCGGTTGGCGCGGGTGTTGATCGAGCGTGGGGTGGGCCCGGAATCGGTGGTCGCGGTCGCGTTGGGCCGCGGCCCGCAACTGGTGACCGCGTTACTGGCCGTCCTCGAGGCCGGGGGCGCCTACCTGCCGATCGACCCCAACTATCCCAGCGAACGCACCGGATTCATCCTCACCGACGCCCACCCGGTACTGCTCCTCACCGATACCACCACCGCGGCCGCGCTACCCCCCACCGAGACCGCGACACTGCTCCTGGACACCCTCCCCGACCAGCCCGAGCCCGAGCCCGAGACCGAGACCGGGGTCGCGGGGGAGGATGCCGGTGGAGTCACCGACACCGACCGGATCGGCGGGCTGGACCCGCGGCATCTGGCGTATGTGATGTACACATCCGGATCGACCGGTATCCCCAAAGGCGTGGCGATCAGCCACCGCAACGTGATCAATCTGGTGTTCCACGGCTGGCCGGCGGGCCGGCGCACGCGGGTACTGATGTCCTCGTCGGTGGGTTTCGACGCCTCGGCCTATGAGATGTGGCCGGCGTTGCTGTCCGGCAGCGCGCTGGTGATCGCCGCGCCCGGCCCGGCGGACCCGGGCCTTCTGGAACGGCTGGTGCGGGAGCAGCGGGTGAGCGCGTTGTTCGCGGCGACCCCGATGTTTCATCTGCTGGCGGCCCGGGCCGGGGAGCACCCCGGGACCTGGGCCGGGGTGGACCAGGTCGTCACCGCCGCGGATGTGCTGTCCCCGGCCGCGGTGGACCGGTTCCGCCGCGCCTGTCCCGAGGTCGAGGTGATCAACGCCTACGGGCCGACCGAGACCACGGTGTGTGCCACCTGGTACTCGGTGGCCGGATCCGATGAGCTGGATGGGGTGTCGGTATCGATCGGGTCGCCGATCGGTAATGCGCGGGTGTTCGTGCTGGACGCGGGGTTGATGCCGGTACCGGTGGGGGTGGTGGGGGAGTTGTATATCGCCGGTGCGGGAGTGGGGCGGGGGTATCGCGGCCGGGCGGGGTTGACCGCGGCCCGGTTCGTGGCCGATCCGTTCGCGGGAGCGGGACAGCGGATGTATCGGACCGGGGACCTGGTGCGCTGGGATGGTGCGGGCCGGTTGGAGTTCGTCGGCCGCGCCGATGAACAGGTCAAGGTACGCGGGTTCCGGGTCGAACCGAAAGAGGTCGAATCGGTGCTGGTGGCGCATCCACAGGTCAGCCAGGCGGTGGTGGTGGCCCGCGACCTCGGACCCGAGCGGGCCGACAGCGCCGAGGGGGTGATGGGTAAACAGCTGGTGGGATATGTGGTACTCGACCGGGATGTGAGCCTGACCCGGGAGCACGGGCGGGAAACGGAGCTGGTGGGACAGTGGCAGCGGCTCTACGACGAACTGTATTCCGGGGAGCAGGGCTATACCGGTGACGAAGCCGAAGCCGAGGCCGGTGCCGGTGCCGAGGCCGGTGCCGGTGCCGGGGCCGGTGCTGCTGCGGCGGAGTTCGGGGAAGATTTCTCGGGCTGGAATTCCAGCTACACCGGTCGGCCGATCCCGCTCGAGCGGATGCGGGCGTGGCGGGCGGCCACGGTGGAGCGGATCCGCGGGCTCCGGCCACGGCGGGTCCTCGAGATCGGGGCCGGTTCGGGGTTGCTGCTCTCACAGCTGGCACCCGAATGCGAACAGTACTGGGCCACCGATTTCTCGGCCGCCTCGATCGAGGGGTTGCGGGCCGGGCTGCGGGACCGGCCGTGGGCCGGGCGGGTGCGGTTGCGGGTGCAGCCGGCCGATGTGGTCGAAGGGCTGCCCCCCGGCCACTTCGACACGGTGGTGTTGAACTCGGTGGTGCAGTACTTCCCGAACGCGGCGTATCTGCTGGACGTGCTCGACAAAGCACTGCGGTTGCTGACTCCCGGGGGCGCGGTGTTCATCGGGGATGTGCGTAACCAGGCGCTGTTGCGGGAATTCGTCACCGGGGTGCAATGCGCCCACGCCGAGGACACCGCCACCGCGGCCGCGGTACGCCAGCGGGTACGGCGGGAACTGCTCGCCGAGCGGGAACTGGTACTGGCACCGGAATTCTTCACCGCCCTGCCGCAGCATCTGCCCGAGATCGCGGCGGTCGACATACAACTGAAGAACATGCCGATCCACCACCCGCAGACCGATCCGCGGCTGGCCGACGAACTGGGCCGCTACCGCTACGAGGTCGTGCTGCGTAAGGCGCCGGTAGCGGCGCGGTCGCTGGCCTCCGTGCCGGTACGGCCGTGGCAGCGGTTCGAGGACCTGAGCGGAGTGCGGCAACACCTGCGCACCCACCACCCCGAGCAGCTACGGATCAGCGGGATCCCCCATGCCGGGCTGGCACCCGATATCGCCATGGCCGCTGCCCTCGACCACGCCGCCGATCGCGCCCCGGTCGCCGGCCTGCGCGAGGGTCTCGACCCGGCGGCCGGCGCGGTCACACCCCAGGACTGTCACCTGCTCGCCCGAGAGCTGGGATACACCGCGGTGCTGACCTGGTCTTCGACCCCCGGCCTGATGGACGCGGTCTACACCACCACAACCGGTACGCCGGTGCCCGAAGCGCTGACACAGGTGTATCTACCGGCCGGCCCGATCGATTCCCTGGCCGGCTATGTCAACGATCCCGCCGCCACCGGCCGGATCACCGAGTTGCGGGAGTTCGCTGCCGGGCGGTTACCGGAGTACATGGTGCCCGCGGCGGTGGTGGTGCTGGATCGGTTGCCGTTGACGGTGAACGGGAAACTGGACCGTAGAGCCCTGCCCGCCCCGGACTACACAGCCGGAACGTACCGGGCACCGGCCACACCGATCGAAGAAGCCATAGCCGCGGTCTTCGCCGAGATCCTCGGGGTGGGCCGGGTCGGCGCCGACGACAACTTCTTCGACCTGGGTGGTGATTCCCTGACCGCGACGCGTCTGGTGAGCCGGATCCGGTCGGTGTTGGGGGTGGAAGTACCGATCCGGGTGGTTTTCGAGTCCCCGACGGTGGCGGGCCTGGCGCCCCGGCTGGCGGAGCAGGGCACGGTACGGGCGCCGTTGGTGGCGCGGGAGCGGCCGCAGCGGTTACCGCTGTCGTATGCCCAGCGCCGGTTGTGGTTCATCCACCGCTACGAGGGGGCATCGGCGACATACAACATTCCGCTGGCGGTACGACTGCATGGTGTGTTGGATGTGGCCGCATTGCGGGCCGCGATCGTGGACGTGGTCGCTCGCCACGAGAGCCTGCGCACGATCTTCGTCGAGGACGAGGGCGTGCCGTTCCAGCAGGTCCTGCCGATCGAGGCGATATCGGCCGATCAGCTGATCGGTGAGGTGCTGCCGGTGACCGAGACACAACGGGCAGCGGCTGTGGCGGCGGTAGCGGGCCGTGGGTTCGACCTGTCGGCCGAAGTCCCGGTCCGGGCCCGGATCTTCCGGTGCGCCGCCGAAGAGCATGTCCTGATGCTGGTGATCCACCATATCGCCGGAGACGGGGCCTCGATGGCGCCGTTGGCGCGGGATGTGGCGCGCGCGTACGCGGCGCGATCGGCCGGTACGGCACCGGGGTGGGCGCCGCTGGCGGTGCAATACGCCGACTACACCCTGTGGCAGCGGGAATGGCTGGGCTCGGAAGACGATCCCGACAGTGTGCTGGCCGCCCAGTTCAGGTATTGGCGCCGGGAATTGGAAGGGGCACCGGAACAGCTACGGTTGCCCACCGACCGTCCCCGACCGGCGGTGGCCAGTTACCGCGGTGCGGAGGTGACGTTCACCCTCACCCCGCAGGTGCTGGCAGGGGCAGAACAACTCGCGCGCCGGCTCGGAGCGACGGTGTCGATGGTGTTGCAGTCGGGGTTGGCGGTGTTGTTGCACAAGCTCGGGGCCGGTGACGATATCCCGATCGGAGGCCCGATCGCGGGCCGCACCGACGAGGCGTTGACGGATCTGGTCGGGTTCTTCGTCAACACCTGGGTGTTGCGGGTCGATACGTCGCGGAATCCGAGTTTCGGTGAGGTCGTCGAACGAGTGCGGGAGAAGGCGCTGGCGGCCTACGAGAATCAGGACGCGCCGTTCGAACGGTTGGTGGAGTTGCTCAACCCCACCCGCTCGACCGCCTACCAGCCACTGTTCCAGGTGATGTTCGCGTTGCAGAACAATCCTTTCCCGGAGATGGATTTCCCGGGGCTGGAGCTGGGCCCGGAGCCCGTGACGACGGGAACGGCGAAATTCGATCTGTTCTTCAGCCTGACCGAGTTGCCGCGCCTCGCGGGTGAGCCGCAGGGCGTGCAGGGCTCGATCGAGTACGCCAGCGATCTGTTCGACCCCGGCACGGTCGAACAGATCGCGGCCCGGTATGTGCGGCTGCTCGAAACGGTGCTGACCGATCCGGAAACACGGATCGATCGGTTCGACGTCCTGGTCCCCGGCGAGCGGGAAAAGCTCCTGCGGTCCTGGAACGACACCGCGGTCGCGGTGCCGGGGGTGACGGTGCCGGAGTTGTTCGAACAGCAGGTGGCCGCCACACCGGAGGCGGTGGCGGTGGTCTTCGCCGGCCGGCAGCTCACCTACCGGCAGCTCGCCGCGCGGGCGAACCGGTTGGCGCGGGTGTTGATCGAGCGTGGGGTGGGCCCGGAATCGGTGGTCGCGGTCGCGTTGGGCCGCGGCCCGCAACTGGTGACCGCGTTACTGGCCGTCCTCGAGGCCGGGGGCGCCTACCTGCCGATCGACCCCAACTATCCCAGCGAACGCACCGGATTCATCCTCACCGACGCCCACCCGGTACTGATCCTCACCGATACCACCACCGCCGCGGCACTGCCCTCCACGGGTATCGAGCATGTGCACCTCGATACCCTCGGCCCCGGTCTCGCCGCCGGCAACGGAGAGGTCGAGACCATCCCCGGCAGGCGCGGAACCGACCTCACCGACACCGACCGGATAGGCCCGCTGAGCCCGGAGCATCTGGCGTATGTGATGTATACGTCCGGATCGACCGGAACCCCCAAAGGCGTCGCCATCAGCCACCGCAACGTGGTCAACTGTGTGTCTCGAATGAGTTCTACCCTCGATCAGGGGGCCTGCCGGGTACTGGCCAGTACGTCGGCGACGTTCGATGTGTCGGTCTTCGAGATGTTCACGCCGCTGTGTACGGGCGGGAGTATCGAGATGGTCCGTGATGTCCTGGTGCTCGGCGAGCAGGATGGGTGGACGGGTGATGTGATCAGTACGGTGCCGTCGGTATTCGCGGCACTACTCGATCAGATCACGCCGGGGACGATCGCGGCGAGCACCCTCGTATTCGCGGGTGAAGCGTTGACGGTGTGGATGGCCGAGCGGGTGCAGTCCGCGATGCCGGGGATTCGGGTGATCAATGCCTACGGGCCGACCGAGACCACGATCTATACCACCCTCGGAGTGGTGGATCCGTCGGGCGGGCGGGTGTCGATCGGGTCGCCGATCGGTAATGCGCGGGTGTTCGTGCTGGACGCGGGGTTGATGCCGGTACCGGTGGGGGTGGTGGGGGAGTTGTATATCGCCGGTGCGGGAGTGGGGCGGGGGTATCGCGGCCGGGCGGGATTGACCGCGGCCCGGTTCGTGGCCGATCCGTTCGCGGGAGCGGGACAGCGGATGTATCGGACCGGGGACCTGGTGCGCTGGGATGGTGCGGGCCGGTTGGAGTTCGTCGGCCGCGCCGATGAACAGGTCAAGGTACGCGGGTTCCGGGTCGAACCGAAAGAGGTCGAATCGGTGCTGGTGGCGCATCCACAGGTCAGCCAGGCGGTGGTGGTGGCCCGCGACCTCGGACCCGAGCGGGCCGACAGCGCCGAGGGGGTGATGGGTAAACAGCTGGTGGGATATGTGGTACTCGACCGGGATGTGAGCCTGACCCGGGAGCACGGGCGGGAAACGGAGCTGGTGGGACAGTGGCAGCGGCTCTACGACGAACTGTATTCCGGGGAGCAGGGCTATACCGGTGACGAAGCCGAAGCCGGTGCCGAAGCCGAAGCCGGTGCCGAGGCCGAAGCCGAAGCCGAGGCCGGTGCCGGTGCCGGTGCCGAGGCCGGTGCCGGGGCCGGTGCCGGGGCCGGTGCTGCTGCGGCGGAGTTCGGGGAAGATTTCTCGGGCTGGAATTCCAGCTACACCGGTCGGCCGATCCCGCTCGAGCGGATGCGGGCGTGGCGGGCGGCCACGGTGGAGCGGATCCGCGGGCTCCGGCCACGGCGGGTCCTCGAGATCGGGGCCGGTTCGGGGTTGCTGCTCTCACAGCTGGCACCCGAATGCGAACAGTACTGGGCCACCGATTTCTCGGCCGCCTCGATCGAGGGGTTGCGGGCCGGGCTGCGGGACCGGCCGTGGGCCGGGCGGGTGCGGTTGCGGGTGCAGCCGGCCGATGTGGTCGAAGGGCTGCCCCCCGGCCACTTCGACACGGTGGTGTTGAACTCGGTGGTGCAGTACTTCCCGAACGCGGCGTATCTGCTGGACGTGCTCGACAAAGCACTGCGGTTGCTGACTCCCGGGGGCGCGGTGTTCATCGGGGATGTGCGTAACCAGGCGCTGTTGCGGGAATTCGTCACCGGGGTGCAATGCGCCCACGCCGAGGACACCGCCACCGCGGCCGCGGTACGCCAGCGGGTACGGCGGGAACTACTCGCCGAGCGGGAACTGGTACTGGCACCGGAATTCTTCACCGCCCTGCCGCAGCATCTGCCCGAGATCGCGGCGGTCGACATACAACTGAAGAACATGCCGATCCACCACCCGCAGACCGATCCGCGGCTGGCCGACGAACTGGGCCGCTACCGCTACGAGGTCGTGCTGCGTAAGGCGCCGGTAGCGGCGCGGTCGCTGGCCTCCGTGCCGGTACGGCCGTGGCAGCGGTTCGAGGACCTGAGCGGAGTGCGGCAACACCTGCGCACCCACCACCCCGAGCAGCTACGGATCAGCGGGATCCCCCATGCCGGGCTGGCACCCGATATCGCCATGGCCGCTGCCCTCGACCACGCCGCCGATCGCGCCCCGGTCGCCGGCCTGCGCGAGGGTCTCGACCCGGCGGCCGGCGCGGTCACACCCCAGGACTGTCACCTGCTCGCCCGAGAGCTGGGATACACCGCGGTGCTGACCTGGTCTTCGACCCCCGGCCTGATGGACGCGGTCTACACCACCACAACCGGTACGCCGGTGCCCGAAGCGCTGACACAGGTGTATCTACCGGCCGGCCCGATCGATTCCCTGGCCGGCTATGTCAACGATCCCGCCGCCACCGGCCGGATCACCGAGTTGCGGGAGTTCGCCGCCGGGCGGTTACCGGAGTACATGGTGCCCGCGGCGGTGGTGGTGCTGGATCGGTTGCCGTTGACGGTGAACGGGAAACTGGACCGTAGAGCCCTGCCCGCCCCGGACTACACAGCCGGAACGTACCGGGCACCGGCCACACCGATCGAAGAAGCCATAGCCACGGTCTTCGCCGAGGCCCTCGGGGTGGGCCGGGTCGGCGCCGACGACAACTTCTTCGATATCGGCGGCAACTCACTGATCGCGATCAGAGTTGTGACCGGGCTCCAGGACACACTCGGTGTCGATATCCCCGTGAGTCTCGTGTTCCTCGATCCGACACCGGCAGGCCTCGCCCGGCGCATCGGCAGTTCACTGAGCTTGCGCGGGGCGGCAGCCGACAATGCTTTCGGAGTGGTGTTGCCGCTGCGTTCCACCGGTAGTCGACCTGCCCTCTTCTGCGTACATCCGGGAAGTGGACTTTCGTGGGCGTATTCAGGGTTGATTCAGCATCTCTCGCCCGACCAGCCCGTGTACGGGCTGCAATCACCGGTGCTCAGCGGTGATCCCGGCTTCGAATCGATCGAGCAGTTGGCCCATCGGTACGTCGAGGAGATCCGCACCGTCCAGCCGCACGGTCCGTATCACCTGTTGGGATGGTCTCTGGGCGGCTTGATTGCACATGCCATGGCCGTCGAATTGCGCGATGCCGGTGACGCTGTTGCGACACTTGCTCTCCTGGACACCGATGTTGTCCACGGGGAAGACGACACCATCGAGGGGGAGGAGATGTTCGAAGGGGAGATCAGTGCCGAGAAGTTGGTTCGCGCTATG
Source organism: Nocardia sp. X0981 (assembly GCF_977089955.1). Classification (NCBI taxonomy): domain Bacteria; kingdom Bacillati; phylum Actinomycetota; class Actinomycetes; order Mycobacteriales; family Nocardiaceae; genus Nocardia; species Nocardia sp. X0981. The sequence goes on from NZ_OZ372435.1 coordinate 4,371,613, forward strand.
GGTGCGGAGCTGTCGAAGCTCCATACCGATGGCTCACTCCACGCCACGGGCTCGGATCTGGCTGCCAGCAATGCCAATGGCGAGCTGTCGTTCGAGGATGCCGTCCTGCTCCTGAACAAATCGTTCGGTCTGGATACCGGTCTCACAGCCACGCACCTGGAACGTCTCGGTATCTGGATGGAGAACCGGAAACAAATCCTGCGCAAATTCCGGACCGGCGTATTCGATGGCGATTTGTTGTTCTTCAGCGCGGCGAAGTCGGTCGACGCGGCCGGTAATCGGCTCTCCGCCGAGGTCTGGCGGTCGGCTGTCACCGGGGACATACACGAGCACGTGGTGGCCTGTGCGCATTTGGAGATGGCGACACCGGAGGCGTTGGCTGTTATCGGTCCTGTTCTGGAGGACTACCTCGCCGGCGTCGCACGGCAACACGCCATACCGTAGGGGGCTGCCGCACCGGGAGATGACAGTCGTATCTGCCGCATCGTTTCAGGCGGGTGCTGCTATCGAATGCAGCTCCCGGCTGAATCCGTTGTAGCGGTCGAGCCAGCCGTAGGCGCGATAGTCTCCTCGGCGGGTGAAAACCGCCGAGCCCTGGGACCCGGAACTGTTCACGGGCAGGGTGGTGTGCGCGCGTCCCTGGGGAGCAGGCGTAGCCAGATAGTCTTCCCCGCTCCAGACCGCGAGTGTTGCCGCCGTCGAGCACACCAGGTCCGCCCGATGGGCATCGAGGGTTACGAGCGCATCGGTGGCGCGGTCACGCAGCAGGGTCGCGTAATCGGACGGATTCAATCGGCAACCCTGGGGGCGTCCGGTTTCCACCCAGTCGGGATCGGTGATGCCGCGGGTGGTGGCAGCCCGCCAGAGCAGGGGGAGGACGTCCTCCACATGCGCGGCCGTGGCCATTTGCTCGCATATCCACAGTAGCCGTCCCGCGCCGCGCGGAGGATTGCAGCGCCGCCACCGGATGCGCCGACCCAAGTCGGCGGCAACGATCGCGATCCAGGGGTGAATAGTGCCGAGGAACCCCTGGCCCGCGAGCCAATGCAGGTAGCGAGGTGCCTCCTCCAATACGGGATACATGGTGGCGTAGGGGATTCCGCCGATGGTGCGGGCCGCCCGATTGAATGCGTGTGGTGAGTTCGCGGCGACGAAAAGCGCGGCACATGCCAGATCACCGGGCAGATAGCCGGGGTGGGGTGGCGCGATCGGCGACTCGGGTGCTCCGGCGCCGTCCAGGAATCCGTGGCGTGCCTTCAACTCGAGCGCGCGCGGTTTGATGTCCTCGCTGATGGCGGCCTGGGCGAGCCTCGGGATCCGGGTGGCCAGCGTTTCGATCAACAGCTGTTCGGCCTCGTCGGCCGAGGTGGGGATCGCGGAATCGGTGAGCGCGCGGCGTAGTTCATCACAGACCACGGGCGGAACCATGAGTCGCGCCGTCAGTAACCCGAGATCGGTGGTGGTCAGTTCGGCTGTGTCGGCGGCGGTTCGGTGAGTCTTCAGGAAATCCCCGCTGCCCAGATCGGCTATCGATCGGCGCAGCGGTGTGTTCTCCCGATTGCCCTGGTAGTAGGAGAGTGTGTTCTCGTACCAGCGCTCGGCGTCGTTCGACGAGCGGATGCGTTGCTGTGCCACTTCTGCCAGTACGTGTTCGGGCAAGTTCGCGTGGATCTGGGAATTGACGCGGAAACCGGCCAGCAGCCGGCGCTGCCATACGGAGCGTTCCGACTCGTCGACGAGCAGGAAGGCCCAACCGTGGCGTTCGCCCGCGCCGACGCGGCCCGCCCGCCCGAACATCTGCTGGACGGTGGCGACATCGATACCTTTGAGACCGACCTCGGTGTCCTGGACGACAACGGCCCGCGCCGGCATGTTCACCCCCGCGGCGACTGTCGAAGTGGCGACGAGGACATCCAGTTCCCTTGCCCGGAAACCCTTTTCGGCTTCCCGCTTGTGTTCCCACCCTTTGTAGTGCAAACCGACACCGGCGGCCTGACATATCCGGTGTACGGCGTCGGCGTCGTCGGGGTCGACGCCGAAAACGTTCGCGCCGCGATTCGCCGCGATGATCAGCGCGGTACGCCGGACATTGCGTTTGCTCCCGCAGAAGACGAGCACACTGCCGCTGTCGCTGGTCACCATATTGACGATATTCGCGGTCAGGCGTGCCTTCGCGCCTTCCACCAGGCTCCAGTCGCTGCTGTTCGCGACCATCGGCAGCTGCCACGTCAGGCGGGTAGGGCGCCATGCCACCCGGACGGTGCGGGCGCGCAGCCACGCCGCGATCTGGTCCGCATTGGCGACGGTGGCGGAGAGGCCGACTATCCGGGTCGGCGCGTCACCCGCGCGCACGCGCGCGAGAATCGCTTCCAGGAACGATCCGCGCCCGGGGTCACCGAGCAGATGGATCTCGTCGACTACGAGGCAGCCGACTTCGGTGAGAGCCTCCCGCAACGAGGAGGTCCGGGAAATCGCCTCGAACTTCTCCGTGGTCGTCACCCAGAGGTCGGCGGCCCGGATGCGCTGGGCATCGACACGGTATTCACCGGAGAGCCGTTCGACTGCCAGCCCGCGTCGGCGCCAGCTGTCCAGTTCGTGGTTCAACTCGTCGGTGAGCGAACGCTGCGGGACGAGCCAGGCGGCTTTTCTGCCCTGTTCCAGGACGGTGCGGAGAGCGGCGACCATCCCGATCACGGTTTTCCCCGCTCCGGTCGGCGCGATGACGATCAGGTGGTCGTCACTGCCGATGATGTGCGGAACGGCCTCGGCCTGAGCGGGGTTCATCACCTGGTGGGGTAGGAATCGGACCCAGTCGGCGGGGATCAGCCGGTCGACGGGCACCGGCCGTGCCGGGGCTTCGCGATTGGTGACGTGGTCGTGCCACATGAGTTCGAATCCGTCTCGCGCGGCCTCGGCGGCGGCGCCCGCCAGCGGTCGCGGCTGCCGGGACGGCAATCCGTGCGCGCCGACGGCAGCGTACAGTCTGCCATCCGCCGTGAGATCGGAGATGATCTCGTGCTCCAGCAGATACCCGACCTCCCGGAACGGAATGCGCTGGGCGGTGAGACGGTTCCGCAGTGGTTCGAAACGCTCGCCGACCGGCAGCAGTACGCGGACGTCGGTGCCGGGTGGGTAGCCGGGTACGACGAAGTCGGGATCGGAGGTCTTCAGCCAGAGGAGTGGAGACTGTGGACCAGCGGAGTCGGACGCATCATCCTCGAGCTGCATCGCCTCGACTGTGGCCCTCCGTGAACTGGTCGCACCGGATAGGTCGTGTTCGGGCCCGTGGTGTGACGACGACATGATCAACCCGGTCACCATAACCGACTCGGCCGACACCGAGCCGGATACCCTTCGAGCAGCCGAAACGCCTCCGAGCAAGGGCTCTCCGCCGTGGAGGTTCCTCGCCGCCGGCGATGGACCGGCGAAGCCGCCCGGATCCGGCTCGGCGAGCCGAGGAGCGTGGCCAGTGCGCGGTGGAGTACCCCGTTCCCGCCCTCACCGTGACGGATCCGCACCAGGTTGTGTGGTGTGCGTTGTGCGCTTTCACCTGTGCGCGGTGCTGGGCTGCGATGTGAATAGGGGAGTCGAACCCCTCGCCTGCCCTTCGTGCGCCAGAAAGGGACCGATTACCCGTCGGTCCAGCGGGTCGGTGCGCGCCTCCGTATCGGCTACCTGCTCCACCGCTGTGATCAGTCCAGGAGATCGACCTCCCAGTTGGCCCGTTGGATCCGCGCATCCAGTTCACGCAGTTGCGCGGCGAGCCCATCGGCCTGCGCGCGGAGTTCGGCGACGGGCAGTGCGGACAGGATCTTCAACTCCGACCGGAGTTGTCGTGCGTAACCGGTCCGGTTCTTGCCCGCGGCCGCGTCGGCGGCATCGGTGATCACCGAATGCCGCAGTCGCAACGTATCCCGGCGGGCGAGCGCGTCGGTCAGGGTGCCGTCCGCGCCGATATCGGTGGCGGCGTTCGTGCGGTTGATCCGTCGGATCAGTGTTTCGTACTCCTCGAGCACCTCGCCGACTTCGCCGAGGAGCGCCGCCGCGTCCTCGGCGGGCTCCTCGCCCTCCTGGAATCGGGCGTTGCTCACGATCCGGGTGCGCAGTTGTTCGATACGGCGTACCGCCTCGGCGCGCAACGACAGAGCCTCTGCTAGCTTCACATCCCTACTTTCGCTCACGAGGACGAGAGTTCGATTATGGCCTACAAGATGCTGGATGTCCTGGGCGATACCGGCGCGCGCCTCGGCCACGGGAGTGATGGCGGGGCAGCCATCGCTCGGATCACGCGCCGATGCCCCGGACCGGCCGTCACGGTGGGCGGCGCGTATCCATATCGGTGCTCGAGGCCGGCGCGGCGCCGCGTCCCCGCCCGCGGGGCGTAGCGGGCAGGGCTTCCCTCCGGGAGTCGCGCGTGAAAATCCTGTCGGTGGGTAGGCCACAGTCATGACCGAACCCGGAAACCGGAACGCACCCGAACTGGGCGAGCAGATCGATACCTCCCACCCGGACGACATGGATCTGCATCGTCGCGAAGTCCCGGAGAACGAGGACGTGAGCGAGGAAGCGGGCGCTGTCGAACCGCCCGATTGAGCACCGTTTCGCCGACCGCGGCCGGGGAAACCCGGCCGCATGGGTATCACCGTGGCTGTCACCGGGCCGACCGGTGAGATCGGTATCTCCGCTGTCACCGCGCTCGAGCACGACCCGGGGGTGGACCGGATCGTGGGAATGGCCCGCCGCCCGTTCGACCCCGCCGAGCGCGGCTGGGGCAAAACCGAGTATCGGCGCGGCGACATCCTCGACCGGCCCGCCGTGGCCGCCCTGGTCGCGGAGGCCGATGTGGTGATCCATCTGGCGTTCGTGATCATGGGCTCCCGGAAGGAAAGCGCGGAGGTGAACCTCGCCGGCACTCGTAACGTCTTCGAAGCCACGGTCGCTGCCGGACGGGCCCGCCGCCTCGTCTACACCTCCTCGGTCGCCGCCTACGGCTACCACCGGGAGAACCCCACACCCATTACCGAAGACGTGCCGCCCGAGGGCTCGCCCGAGCACTACTATTCGGAGCAGAAGGCCGCGTGTGAGGCAGCGCTCACCGAGATCACCGCGGATTCCGGACTCGAGGTGTTCGTGCTGCGGCCGTGCATTGTGGCGGGCCCCAAGGCACCGGCCCTGCACGACCTGCCGTGGCGTGAACTTCCCCGGCCGTTGCGCATGCTGGCCCGAGCCGATCCGCTGTTCAAGCCGGTGATCCCCGATCCCGGGCATCCGCTGCAACTGGTCCACCACGACGATATCGCCGCCGCCATCGCGCTGGCCGCCACCACGGACGCGCCGCCCGGCGCCTACAATATCGCTGGCGACGGGATCCTCACCCTTTCCGAGGTGGTAGCCGCGCTCGGTGGCAGGCCGGTACGCGTTCCCGCGTTCGCCGCCACCGCCGCTTCCGCGGCGCTCGCCCGCCTGCCTTTCGTACCGGCAACCCTCGAGTGGGTGCACATCGTCCGCGCGCCTCTCGTCATGGACACCAGCCGGGCGAAACGGTATCTCGGCTGGAAACCGGCCCACACCTCCGCGGAGGCCCTCGCGGCACTCGCCGCCGCCCGCCGAGCCGGGTGAATCGGCCCCTTTCGCGGCACCCACCGCGCCTCGTCGAGCGGGCCGTGGCGGTGCCGGGCCCCACCGACCGGCTGCGCCCCGAAACCGCGGTCGAAGCGCTCGCCGGTCCGAGCCCACAGCCGCTGTTTCGGCGGAAATGTGACATATAAAAGACGTGGCCGAAGATTTGTGGTTCCGGATACCGAGGTGGAATCGCTCGTACGAACGGCGGCGCGGATATTCCGCCTGAGCGGAGCGTCGGTCCACGGAAATCCTTTGTCACGCTGTGAGTTCGGAATCGCAGCGGCGCGCCCCCGGCCTGGCCTGCGCTTTCGAGGAACCTGTGCCCCTCACCGACCGGCCCGGGCAGGTCCCGGTGCGGCTCGTGACGGCTGATCGTATTAGTCTCTCGCTTGCGGCCGATCCGCCACGCCAATACTGTTCCGACACAGGAGATGTCCCAAGTGGGACAACTTCTCGCACCTGTCGCTGCTGCTTCCATTGGAGTTCCAGGCATTGACCAAGTCCGTACCGTCGCCCGAAACCGGCACCGCCGGATGCCCGTATTCCGCGCCCGGGCCGACCGGTGCTCCGCCTCGTGTCGCTCTGTACACCGAGGAGTACGCCACCGATCCGCATCGTGTTTTCACCCAGATGCGTGATCGGCACCCGAGTCTCGCGCCGGTGGAGTTGGCTCCTGGAATCCCGGCCACCTTGGTGATCGGATACCACACCGCGATTCGGATCTTCAACGACCCCGAGCATTTTCCGGCCGATGCGCGTTCGTGGGAGAAGGGCGTACCTGCCGACCACCCGCTCATGCCGATGATGGCATGGCGCCCCAATGTGATGCGCAGCACCGGGATGGAACACACCAGGTACCGGCAGGCGATCACCACCGCTCTCGACGGGGTCGACCTGTTCTCGATGCACCAGCATGTCGAATCGGTTGCCACACCGTTGATCGACAACTTCTGCATGGACGGCGAGGCCGAAGTGATCGGCCAGTACGCCTTCCCGCTGACCTTCTACATGCTCAACGCCATGCTGGGTTGCCCACAGGATCTCGGGCAGCACATCGCTGCCGGTATGGCCGATATGTTCGAAGGCGGAGCCGCCGCCACCCACGCGGATGCCAGGATCAACGAAGCACTCCTGGAACTGGTCCGGCTCAAGCGCGTCGAACCCGGCCGCGATATCACTTCTCGTCTGCTGGCCGACCCGGCGCGCCTCGAGGATTCGGAGATGGTGCACCAGCTGGCCGTGCTCTACGGGGCGGGGATCGAGCCACTGACCAATCTGACGGTCAACACCCTGCTGCTCATGATCACCGACCCCCGGTTCACCGGTACATCCTCACCCGGTACGGCCCCCACGACCCGGGACGCGCTCAACGAGCTGCTGTACACCGACCCGCCGATGGCGAACTATTGCCTCAGCTACCCGAGGCAGCCGATCATGCTCGATGGTGTCTGGTTGCCCGCCGATCAGCCGGTCATCATCAGCATGTCGGCCTGTAACAACGATCCGGCGATCCATTCGGGCCAGTACACCGACAACAACGCTCATCTGGCCTGGGGTTCCGGACCGCATGCCTGTCCCGCCAGATCGATCGCCTACACGGTTGCCCAGAACGCCATCGACCAGTTGCTCGACGCGCTCCCCGAGATGCAGCTCGCCTGCCCGGCCGACCAATTGCATTGGCGGCCGGGGCCTTTCCACCGCGCACTGTCGGCGATGCCGGTGACATTCCCGCCGTCTCCACCGCTCGGCCGGTGATGTCGCTCCGGTGTGGCCGCATGCGGCCACACCGGCGGTGAGCCAGGGGGTCGTGAGCGTGCTGCGCCGCACCTCACCCGCATAGATGTGTAAGTCTTTCTCGGCGAATACTGTTGCGCCGGAACAAATCCGGAGATTTTCGGCTGGATGTTCAAAAGCATCAGGGATGTTGCGGGAAGATCGCGCGGTAAACGGGTCTGACCTAGAATCATTTGTGGCGCTAACGAATTCGGTACCACAAGACCCGATCCCTATCCGCATTCTCACCCATCACCTGTCGATCCGCTGATCGGCAGCGTATCGGCGGCACTGTCGGCTTCGGCACGTTCGGCTCGCCGGTCACATCTAGCAGCGCGCAAATCTTGCCGCATCGCCCCGAGGAGGATGTCGTGGCTCAGCCCGTTTTCCTGGATGTCAGGCCAAGTAAGGAACGCATTTTAACCCGAGCATTCGAACTCGCGCAAGAGGATCCGGCATTGGCCGAACGTTTGATGCGCGTGAACGAAGTGGCGCGAGGTATCCGAACGGTGGAAGTCTGGGTTACCGACGCGTGTAACCTGCGGTGCAAGGGATGCTGGTTCTTCGAGCACGATATGGACAAGCAGAGCACCGAGATTCGTGACCTGGACTCGATCCGGGCGTTCGCCGAAGACCTGCGCGATACCAAGAAGATCACCAGTACACTGCTGATCGGCGGTGAACCGGCGCTGGTCCTGGACCGAGTTCGCGTGTTCGCGGAGACGATTCGCAATGTCACCGTCGTGACGAACGGGACACGGCCGATCCCGTACGACGGCTTGGAAGATCTCGCCATCGCGGTGTCGCTGTGGGGCGGAGGACCGATCGACGACGAGCTACGTGGTCATCGGGCCAACGGCCGGCGGATCAACGGCTTGTTCGATACGGCGCTGCGCACCTATGCCGACGACCCGCGGGCCACCTGGGTCTATACGCTCAGCGAGGCCGGGATGCCGTACCTGGAACGAACCGTCGAGGCCATCGCCGCCAACGGCAACCAGATCAACTTCGGCTATTACAGCGACTACGGTACCGATCCCGCTGCGCGGATCCGCAACGAAGAGCATGTGATCCAGGAAATGACCCGCATGCGCGAAACCTATCCCGATACCGTTGTCGGGCACCCCTACTACTTCCGCACGCTGGTCACCGGCCGCACGCATTGGGGTACCTTCGGCGCGGAAACCTGTCCGAGCATCAGCAACGACCACCCGGCGCATGCCCAGCGCCTGACCGAGGGGCACCCGATCGTCGGTCGCTTCAACGCCTACCGGACCGATCACAGTGTTCAGTACTGCGCCACCACCGGAGACTGCGACAACTGCCGCGACAGCCAGGCGGTATGGAGCTGGTTGCTGGTCAATATGCATCGTTTTCTCGGCGATCGAGACCAGCTCGAGACCTGGGTGACATTGGCCGAGAACTTCTACCGCCAGTACTACTGGTCCAGTTACCATCCAGCCCGGCAGACACCCGCCGAATCGGCGGTCGGAGCATAACGTCGGACGGCACTCGACCATGGCAACAATGTCTCTGGAGAAGGCGCGGCTCTTCTCGGATGTCCTTCGTGGTGACCCGGGCGCCCGGATCCTCTGGGCGCGGCCCGGGACCGACCGGCACCGGCAATACGAGAAGGTTCGCGCCCGAGGCGCTCTGGCCACCAGCCGCCGCGGCCTGCTGTTCACCGCCTCCCATGCCCTGAGTCATCAGGTACTCACCGGCAGCGACTTCGGGCCGGCGCCCATCGGTGCGTCGGCCCGCCGCCGCAACGCGACCGGCGATGTGACGCTCGTGCATCCGGTCGACGACTCCTTTCTGAAGCTGGAGCCACCTCGGCATACGGAGCTGCGATCCCTCGTCGCGCCCACATTCCACCGCCGCGGTCTCGCCGACCTCGGGCCCCGAATGGAAAAAATCGTCGGCGACCGCCTGAACGAGCTCTCACACGGCCGGGTCACCGACCTGATCACACACTATGCCGAAGCCGTTCCCATGGCGATGATCTCCCATATTCTCGGCCTACCGGATACCGACGCTCCGCGTTTCGCCGCCTGGGGAAATACCCTCGCCTCGTTGCTGGACGGCGCCAGAACGGCGCAGGAGCGGCAACGGTCCCGTGCTCTCGTCACCGAGATGACAGCGTATTTCCGGGAGCGCCTCGAGCACGCCGACCCGGAGAGTGCCGGACTCATCACCGGTTTGGCGCAGCAATGCCCCGCACAGCTGACCCTGCGCGAGGCCATCGCCACGTGCAGCATGCTGCTGGTCGGTGGGTTCGGCACCGCCACCCACCTTCTCGGAAACACCCTGTACACCCTGCTGCGGCACCCCCACCTCCGGCCGGCCGACGGTGATTACACGGCTGTGATCGAAGAATCCCTGCGCTACGACACCCCCGTCCAATATGTCGTCCGGGTCGCCCGCGGCGATACTCGGCTCGCCGGTCGCGGTATCACCGCGGGAACGCCCGTCGTGGTGCTCCTCGCCGCCGCCAATCGCGATCCGGAAGTATTCAACGACCCGCACGTATTCGATCCGCGGCGCCGGGAACCGCATCGCCATCTCACCTTCGGTGCCGGGATCCATTTCTGTATCGGCGCGGCGCTGGCCCGGGCGGAAGCCACTGTCGCTGTACAACGGTTCTTCGAAAGGTATCCGAACGCTCATATCGTGGGAAAGCCCGCCCCCTTGCCTTCCCGCGCGCTGCACGGGTTGCGGCGACTGCCCGTCGTCCTCGAGGCCTGAGGCTGCGTGCGATCGGGTCACGGTCTCTCCGTCCGCGCGGCAGCCCTTCCTCGCCCACCGGCCAGGGCTTCGTATTCCGCTACCGCATCGTCGATGCGGCCGTCGAGTCCCAGCCAGGAAGCGAGGTTGTTGCGGGCCTTGAGCGTTCTTTCGTGGTCCGGGCCGAGAAGGCGTCGTCGTTCGGCGACCTGTCGCCGGTATTCCTCTATCGGAGCCGCGGGGTCGCCACCGGCGCCTTGCCAGAATGCCAGGCATCCGTGTGTTCTGAGGGTATCGGGGTGGTCCGGCCCGAGCACACGCCGACGTTCGGTGAGCAGTATGCGGTACTGCTCCACGGAGCCTTCGACGTCGCCGTTTCTGGCCAGGTAGAAAGCCAGGTGGTCTCTGGTGGCCAGGGTGTCGGGGTGATCGGCGCCCAGGCCGTGTTGCATATCGGCCAGCAACGTGGCGCAACCGGCGACAGCGGCTGCGGTGTCTCCACGGCGACCGAGCCAGAAGATCCATTGGAGTCGTATGGCCAGTACGTCGGCGTCGTGGGGCCCGCTACCGGGAGCAATCTGTCGAGTAGTCGCCGGAGCGCTGTGATCGCGGCGGTAGGGTTCCCGGCCTGCCCGTACCAGTGGGCCAGGTGGGTGGCTGTCGCGAGGGTCTGCGGATGGTCTGGGCCGAGTATCCGGGCCCGGTCGGCGTGCAGTGCCTCGAGCCCGGCGATCGCCGTTTCCGGGTCTCCGCCTCGCCCCGTCCAGTGCGCGAGGTCCCCGCGCGTGGTCAGAGCGCTGGGGTGGTCGACGCCCGAGACGCGGGTACGCACCGACAACAGGGCCTCGAACTCGGCCACCGCCGCCTTCACGTGGCCGCTCTCGCCACACCAGCGGGCAAGCCCGCTCCGGACCACGTGGTGGATGCCTGGAGTGGACCATCGGGTCAAGTTGATAGCATTTTCGTATGAATCCCGTGGTGGATTCGGAGGCTCGCACCATCGGCCCGGTGGGGCTCGTTATCCGTTGGGGAACGTGCCGGGTCGAGGCGTTGTGGCGAGGGACCGGCCCCCTTCGGTGTCGGGCGGCGACATGACGGTCACGGTCCTTCTCGGTGGTGATGTGATGCTGGGACGCGGCGTGGACCAGATCCTGCCGCACCCGGGAGATCCGGAACTCCGGGAGCCGTGGGTCCGGGACGCCCGGTATTACGTCGAAGCGGTCGAGAGGGTCAACGGGCGGGTGCCACGGCCGTGCGGTTACGACCGGCCGTGGGGCGAGGTGCCCGCCCTGCTGGACGAGCTCGCGCCCGAGGTGCGCCTGATCAATCTGGAAACCGCGATCACCGCGGACGGCTCCTTCGCTCCCCGTAAAGGTATCCATTATCGTATGCAGCCCGGTAATGTCCCGGCCCTCACCGCGATCGCACCCGACGTCTGCGCGCTGAGCAACAATCACTCCCTCGATTTCGGTATCAGCGGCCTGCTGGACACCCTCGACGCGCTGTCCGGTGCGCATATCCGGGCGGCCGGGGCGGGGGTGGATCTCGCCGCGGCGCAGCGGCCCGCCGCGGTGCCCTTGCCGGACGGACGGCGGGCGCTGATCGTATCCGTCTCGATCCGGTCCAGCGGCGTTCCGCCGGACTGGACCGCCACCCCCGGCCGGCCGGGGGTCTGGTGCTTCGCCTACCCCTCGGTGGGGCATGCCGACGAGGTGGTGGCGCGCCTGTCGGACCACCGCCGGGTCGGGGAACCTGCCATCGTATCGGTGCACTGGGGATCGAACTGGGGGTACGGGATCGGTCTGAGCGAACGACAGTTCGCGCACCGCCTCATCGACGCCGGAATCGATATCGTGCACGGTCATTCCGCGCACCATCCACGGCCGATCGAGATCTACCGGGGCAAACCCATCCTGTACGGGTGCGGTGATGTGATCGACGATTACGAGGGGATCGGCGGGCACGAGTCCTACCGGCCCGAGCTGCGGCTGCTGTATCTCGTCACTCTCGCCCCGGCGAGCCCGGCCGTGCTGCGAATGCTGCCCTTGCGTATCCGTCGCATCCGGCTCGAGCGTGCGGGGCGCGGGGGCAGGCAGTGGCTGCTGACCCGGCTCGCCGATATCAGCCGCCGGTTCGGCACCCGGATCGAGGCCGGGCCCGGTGATCTGCTGACCGCTCGTCCGGGAGCCCGCGAGACGCTCTGATCTGCTCTCCCGGTCGCGGTTGCGGGGCGCTGATTCCTTCGGTGAGGATCGCGGCGAGTTCGCGGTAGGCGGCGGCATCGTCGAGCCCGGCGCTCTCCCGGATGCCGCCCTGCTGGATGCGGACCATCATGGTGGCGGCCAGGTCGGCGGCGAACGCCGGGTGCGCGCCGCGGAATTCGCCGGTGGCGACTCCCTCGTCGATGAGCTGGTGCACGCGGCGGGCGGCGATCCGGGTGTTGCGTTCGTAGACCTGGCGCGCGGGAGTGAACGCGTGCAGGTCGGTCATGAACCTTTCCGAGGCGTCGGCGAGCGCCTCGCCGACGGCGGTGAGATAGGCGGCGATGCGTTCGCGGGGCCCGGTGGTCGCGGCGAGGCTGGCTTCGACGGTATCGGTGGCGCGTTTGAAGAAGTGCACGGTCGCCGCGGTGACCAGTTGTTCCTTGCTTCCGGCGAGCGTGTAGAGGGTCGATTTGGAGCATTTGAGGCGGGCGGCGATGGCGTCGAGGGTCAGGTGCGCGAAGCCCTCGGCGAGGAACAACTCGACCAGCGCGTCGAACAGTTCGGTGCGGCGGGCCGTCGCGAAGGTCGAACGGTTGCTCATACCCGCGATAGTACTGCCTTGCTGGTTGCAGTACTGTCGATGCTAGTACTCGCGCCGAGTACCGAGTACTAAATGTCGTATCAATCGAGGGAGTTCCTGTGGCTGTCGACCGACTTCTGCCCACCGACGAAGCGCGGGATCTCATGCAGCTGACCCGCGACGTCGCCGATAAGGTGCTGGCACCGATCGTCGACGAGCACGAGAAGACCGAAACCTATCCCGAGGGCGTGTTCGCCACGCTCGGGGAGGCGGGGTTGTTGAGTCTGCCGTATCCGGAAGAGTGGGGCGGTGGTGGTCAGCCCTATGAGGTCTACCTGCAGGTACTCGAAGAGATCGCCGCGCGGTGGGCCGCGGTGGCCGTCGCGGTCAGCGTGCACGGCCTGGCCTGCCATCCCCTCATGGTGTTCGGTAGTGCGGAGCAGAAGCAGCGCTGGCTGCCGGAGATGCTGGGGGGTGCCACCATCGGCGCCTACAGCCTGTCCGAACCACAGGCCGGGTCCGATGCCGCCGCGTTGACGTGTAAGGCCACCGCGGTCGACGGCGGGTACCGGGTCGATGGTTCGAAGGCCTGGATCACCCACGGGGGTATCGCCGATTTCTACAACCTGTTCGCCCGCACCGGCGAGGATTCCAAAGGGATTTCCTGCTTCCTGGTGCCGAGGGAGACCGCGGGGCTGAGCTTCGGCAAACCAGAAGAGAAGATGGGCCTGCACGCCGTGCCCACCACTTCCGCGCACTACGACGGGGCGTTCGTGCCGGCCGAGCGCCGGATCGGCGCGGAAGGACAGGGTTTGCAGATCGCGTTCAGCGCTCTCGATTCCGGGCGTCTCGGTATCGCGGCGGTCGCGGTCGGGCTCGCTCAGGCGGCACTCGACGAAGCCGTCGCATACGCGCAACAGCGCACAGCGTTCGGGCGCAAGATCATCGACCATCAGGGGCTGGGTTTCCTGCTCGCCGATATGGCCGCCGCCGTCGATTCCGCCCGGGCCACCTACCTGGACGCCGCCCGGCGCCGGGATGCGGGCCTGCCGTATTCCCGCAATGCGTCGGTGGCCAAATTGGTCGCCACCGACGCTGCGATGAAGGTGACGACCGACGCGGTGCAGGTGCTCGGCGGCTACGGCTATACCCGCGACTTCCGGGTCGAACGGTATATGCGCGAAGCCAAGATCACCCAGATCTTCGAGGGCACCAACCAGATTCAGCGGCTGGTCATCAGCCGCCACCTCGCCGGCTGACCCGCTACCACGTCCGCATCCGGAGTCCGCGACGGCGTCGCATCCGCTCGGCCGCCCGCAGGGCACGCCGGTGGCGGCGGGAGCGCGACCGAGACAGCCCGGCACGGACGGCCGTATCGTCTCCACACGAGAATTCGTGGCCGGCCCGTCGACCGGTCTTCCGGATCATCGGTGCCGCGCGCGGCGGAATTCCTCGATGGGCCAGACGTCCTGGTCTTCGCCGTGAACGGTCCGGCCGTCCACCACCTCGACCGGATAGACCGGATCGTGCACGCCACCGATGACCTGACGCAGCGTCTGCACACCGCGCGCGAGGAAGTGGGCTTCGTCTTCTCCGATACCGCGCGCCGGCGCCTGTACCGGGTCCCGTACTTCATGGAGGCCGTGCTCAACACCGTTATCGACGCCAACACCCTGGTCACCGGGCTGGAGTGGCTTATCCCACGGCTACCCCATATCAACGAGAACCTCGAGAAGATCGTGCCGATACTCCGTGCTCCTTCGCCCAGCGCCACTCAGCTGGAAGGTAACGCCGCGGCGATGGTCGAATTCGTCGACGAGGAACTGATCCCGTTCCTCCTCGGCCCGGGTGTCGATATCCGGCAGGTCCGTGTCATGGGTTCGGCGGGGGATTCCGCCAAGGACGCACTGGTGCTCCTGCGCATGATCGGAGCGCTGCCGTGACCCGCATTCCCGCCTGGCTGTCCGCTCTCGCCCTGGCCCTCGTGATGGTGCTGGGGTCGGGGTACCTCGTCTCCGGCGTGCTGGCCATCGATCCGCTACAACGCCGGTATCACGCCGTGGTGGATCTGCGTGACGCGGCGGGTTTACGGGTCGGCTCCGATGTGGTCTACCGCGGGGTGAACATCGGAGCTGCTGGATCAGACCGACGCCGAATCCGTACGCCGGCTCGTCGAGGCGTTCGCCCAGTCGGTCGCGGGTCTGGAAGCGACGATGCCGGCGGCGCGCCGCGGTGCCGAACTGCTCCTGACCACCCTCTCCGCGCACGAGGGGTCGCTCGAGGTGGTGTTGCGGGATCTGGTGCGGGTGATGCGCGATGTGGAATGGGCGCGGCCCACGCTGACCGCCGCACCACCGCTGCTGGACGAGTTCGGCGAGACGCTCGGTGTCTCCTACGAGTACCTGTTCGAAGGCTCGTCGGTGCTGCGGGGAGACGAGATCCTCGGCTCGTGGCGTGATCAGCAGGCCGAGCTCGCCGGGTTCCTGGCACAGCTGGCACCCGAGATCGGCGCGATCGGGGTGGCGCTGCGGCCGGCGACCCGGGCGACCGGCCCGCTGCTCGCCTCGATCGACCTCGGCACGCTGCTCGAACAGGCCATCGCGACGCTGCCGGGCGACAGTGTCCGGTTCACCGTGACCGCACCCCGATGAGGAGAAGACCCGATTCCATGACGAACGCCGACACCACCGATGAATCGACCGATACGAAAAACGCGGATGACCGGACCGCTCCTCGGTCCGAGGCTCCCGAGGCTCCCGAGGCTCCCGAGGCTCCCGAAGAAGCCGAAAAGCCCGAGAGGGCCGGAAAATCCGGAAATCCCGGAACGAACTCGTCACCCGCCACCGCCCCGCGGTGGTGGGCGTCCCGCCGTGCCGTGGCGGTCGTGGCGGCCGTCGCGCTCATTGCCGCGGTGATACTCGCCGCGCTGTGGGCCACCGACGATTCCGCGGGCCGGTTGGCCGAGTTACAGGGCCGCCTGGATACCGAGGCCGCCGCCGAGGCCGCGGCATCGGACTACGCCCTGAACGTCTCGCAGGTCGATTTCCGCGATTTGGACGGGTGGCGTACGGCCCTCACCGAGAACACCAGCGGCCAGCTCGCGCCCAAACTGGACGCTGCCGTGGACGTAGTGGGGCCGTGGTTGACCGAAATGGAGTACACCGCGACCGCGCGGCTGCTGGCGGCCCGGGTCGCCGAAACCGATGGCGACCGCTTCGTCGTGCAGGTATTCGTCGATATGACGTCCAAGAGCAAACAGACCCCGGAAGGTGTGGCCGCCACCGCCACCTACACGGTGACGATGGATCGGGCTTCGGAGTGGACGATCACCGATGTCGGCGGGGTGGGAGCCGGCCTGCCGGGCGGTACGGGCGCCCCCACGCCCGGTCCCGGCCGGCGCTGATCCGGTCTGGTTGCGATCGTCCCGGCCTCGCCGCATTCATTCTTGTGCGAGGCGCGAGACAGTTCCGGAAACGCCGAGAATCCGAGGAGGTGCGCGATGGCGGGAACCGCGCGACAGGTGCCGCGGAAGGTCCCCCGGCAGCAGCGCTCACGGCGTATGGTCGAGCGAATCCTGGATTCGTGTGCCCGCCTGCTGATCACCGACGGATACGACGGGGTTTCCACCCACCGGATCGTCGCGGACGCCGGCATCAGCTCCGGTAGCCTCTACCAGTATTTTCCGAACAAGGACGCGATTGTCGCGATGACGGTGGAGCGGATGATCGGGCAGGTCGCCGAGGGCCTGCTGAGCGCCTTGACCGGCCCCGCGGCAAGGGAACCGGCGCAGCGGGTTCGCGCTGCCGTGGCCGCCGCCCTCGAAGTCACCGAGCAGAACCGTCAACTCGTGCGGGTGCTGGTCGAACAGATGCCGCGTCTGGGCGGTTCGACCGAATGGAGAATCGTCGAACAGCGCGCCGGTGACCTCATCGCGGGCTATCTCGCCGCGGTGACCCGGCCGGGGCAGCCCGGCCGGGCGCCCGCCATGGCATGGATGGCATTCCACGCCTTCCAGCAGATCATCATCCGCTACGTGCTGGACCGCCCGGATATTCCGCGCGAGGAGTTCATCGACGAGCTCACGCGATTGCTGATCGCTTTCACCGGCCCCGAACCGACGGCGGTCTGATTCCGGCCGCACGATCGGATCGTTCGCCCCGGCCCCGTGTATCGCGTGCGGACTCGAGACGGGAGAATTCGCCGCGTACATGGTGCGAACGCCGCGTTGTCGGCGGAGGCGACGATAATGCGACCGGATGTCTCGGAAATATTGTCCGTGCGCGTTTATATGCCTTGTGAACTGGTGTTATCCGGAGGATTGTGGGGAGTTGAAATGCGACTGGTATGCGATTGATCGGTCGCGTTAGCATTTTTCGATGGTTACCGGATATACCCCTGAAAGCGTCGGGAGCCGAACCGTTTACGATCGGCTCGTCGATTTCTCGTTCCAATCGACCCGGGAGCAATTCTTCAAGAATGTGCAATTCGCGGAACCCGCCGGCGACCCCGGTTGGTTCGGCCCCGGCAGCGCCGTGTGGTATTTGCACGAACACCTGCCCACGGTCCAGATCGGACTCGCCGCGGCGGCGATGATCGAGACACTGCACCCGGACATGGCGTGGATGGGTTACGAGCACACCCGGGCCCTGGAGCGGGTGGACGGTGTGCCCACCGGGAGATTCGACGCCGATGCTCTGGCCTCACGCGGGGGCCACACCCTGTCCTTCTTCCTGGGGGTGGCGTTCGGGCCGAGTTCGGTGGCGGAGCGGGTTTCGCGTACCGTGCGTGCCATGCACGACCGGGTCGAGGGCGTGCGGCCCGACGGTCACCCCTACCGCGCGAGCGACCCCGAACTGCTGTGCTGGAACTACGCGACGATGGCCTGGGCACTGGCCGCCGCTCACGAGCGGTACCACCCCCGGCCGATGCGCGGGGAGCGGCTCGAGGAGTTCTTCCGCGAATACGCGCGGATGGGTGCCGAACTCGGCGCGACCGATGTGCCGACGACGAAAGCGGGAGTTCACCAGCTGCTGGCGGACTCGCTGCCGATGCTCGGTGTCACCATGCCGACAGTCGAACACCTGAACCCTCTCGCGCCCTGGCGGCATCCGTGGTACCTCCGGCCGGTGTATGCGCTGCTCTTCTGGGTGGTGCAGGATCTACATCCGATGTGGGCCCAGCGGTTGATGAACACGCCGCAGTACTCGCGCCCGAAGAAGGCGGTGCTGCGAGGTGCGGTGCGGTTACTGGTGCGAGCCATGCGCGACGGCAAGATAAAAGAGGTGCGTCAGTCCTATGTGCGGGTGGCCGCCGGTCCCGGCGCCGGGTCGGCGCACCTCTCCGAGCCGGGGCTCGTGGCCGGGAGTGATATCCGGGAGTGAGGTCGTCGCTGTCGCGTGGGTACGCCGGTTCCGGGGAGGGAGCCGGCCTACCGGCCGCTCGGCAGTGCGAGCAGGCGGTGCGGCGGAGGTCTGTCCGGTACCGGCCGCTGTTCCCGGCCGGGGCGGGCTTCGCACCCCGGCCGGTGCCGCCGGCGGCACGCTGCGAGGTGACCGGTGGACCGGGTCATGGCTCGCCGTCCCGGCTCGGCGCATACGGGTCGCACCCGCTCGGGCGTCGCGCGCCGGGCCGTTCGCCGCGCTTTCGGCCGGGCACGGTCAGTAGGTGCTCGGGGAGCACGGATTCGGCAGCGCGGACAGCGTGGCGAGATCGCAGACGCCGCCGGTCAGCATGTGGAAGGGGGTGAGGACGAGCAGGGCGATGACCCCGAAGATATCGGCGCGTCGGACGGCTTCGACGGCCGACTGCGCGGCCGTCGAGCCCGAATCCACCATTGCCGAGCCGGTTCCGGCTTCGGCCACCGGCGCCGGATGCGGGGTGGCCGGAGGAGCGGCCGTCGCACCGGCCGCGGTGCCGATCAGACCGGCTGCCGCGATCGAGGTGATGGCCAGGCGGAGGGGGGTGTACGTCATCGTATTCCTTCCGATGGTCGACGAACGGTGGTTGGACGGGGTCGGGTCACGGACGCGAAGTGGTGTCGCCGGCCGGCGGTGGCACTGCGGTGCCGGGGCGTCCGCCGGTTCCCGGAGCCTTGCGATCGTCGAGTGGAGTCATCGTTGCTCGCGCGTCCCTGAGTCGAAACAGCTCCGCCGGCGGTCGATGCAGCGGAGAATGGTGAGTAACTTATCAGGTGGGATCGGCGAACCTCTGCCGTTTCGCCTTTGATGGATGATATACCGAAGAGCGGGGGCAGATTCCGAATGAATTAGATCATATACGATATGTATCGGGAAAATATTCATGATATGTAAGAGTGGAGGCGGGCGGCAATTTTCTTTGCCAGTTAAGAATAAGAATGAACATGGGTGGGATCGGGGCCCGGGGGGACAGAGCGGGGTCGTGCAGAGCTATCTCGCCGCTGTCACCCACAACATGGGCCGGGGGCGGCTGCGGATCACGCAGCACTGGCTCGGCCCGGTGTGGAGCGTGATCGGGGTCGGCTCGGCCGTCGCGAATGCGATGAATCCGATCGAGCTCGCTGTCTGTGTCGGCCATGTGACGGACCTGACCCACCCCGTGGTCGGTGATTTCACCCGGCAGGTGGACCAATTCGCCAAGTCGATTCGCCGGCGCGGCTTCCTGGGCGTGAAAGGCGGTTCCACCGCCGTCGCGGCACTCGTCTCCGAGCGGGTACATCCCGGCGCTCTACAGGCGGTGATCAACAAGCCGATGAGCTTCGGCGCCGTCGTGGTCCCCGCCGTAGTGGATCTCGGGCAGCGGCAGTTGCATATCGCGGCGAATACGCCGATGGTCGGCGCGGCCATGTGGGGCGGCGTACGTGAGCAGGCCCGCAACTATCTGCCCGACCCCCGCGCCGTATCGGGCTGAGCGGCCGGTGACCGGTACCCCCTTCACCGGGCGGGAGGTCGCGGGCCTACTCGTCGCCGCGGGCGGGCCGACCGGCGTCCACCCATTTCCGGTGCCGCTTGACGGCGCGATCGTAGATCCACGAAATCTCTTTTCCGGAGCGGCGGTCGAAGGCCAAGCCGATCATATGCTGCAGATCGTGGAACGCGGTCCAGATGGGGGAGTCGATAACGGCCAGCGGGTCGGGGCGTTCGGGCGGGTGCGGGGGTAACAGAACCCAGGTGCCGTCGAGCGCGCGCCGGAAGGTCTCGCCGATGACGTAGACGAAGTGCAGGGCGGTCTCGAGGTTTTCCTCGGTGAACATGTCGTGGTCGGTGGGGTAGCGGAGCAGCATCTGGTGTTCGGCGATGACGAGGCCCTCGCGTGTATAGAGGTGACCGTCGAGTTCGGGGACGTCGCGGTGGACGAACTCGCTCTCCACCTGCTTTTCCTGCATCCGCAGCCAGTTGTGGAAATCCTCGTCGTGCCGGCTCGCCTCGTACTCCGGGATCTGCCCGCGTGGGGTTTGTTCGTTCGAGGTCATCTGTCCTCCCGGATGTGTGCCGCATGCTCGCGCTGTTCGTAGTGGTAGTCGACGGTGAACTGGTCTCCGTACTCGCCTTCGTTCGGTCCGGCCCGGTTTGCGGGCCGAGCGGAACAGGCGCTCTCAGGGTATAGGTGATCTTGTCACCGAGCTCGAGGGGCTGTTCGTCCTTTTCCGCTCGGTCACCGCCGAGGTTGCCGCTCGTATGCTCGACCGGTTCGCCGGGTATGCGAACCCTCGTCCGGGCGCCGGGTTCGGAAACGCACCCGAACACGCAACCCTCGTGGTGATGCCGGGTTGCGTGCTCGGTGCGCACGAACTGTGAGAACCGCGGTGCGGTTCCACGGCGAGCCGGCGGGGCTCGCTTCATCACTGTCTACACAGGGTTCAGCGGCGGCGAGGGGGGAAAGACGACCGGTAGTGCCGCCAGCGCCCGGTGGAACGGCCCCGGGCGCCAGACGAGTGCTTCGACCGGCACCGCCAGCTCCAGTTCCGGGAGTGCGTCGAGCAGCAGATCGATCGCGGCCTCGACCACCACGTACGCGGCCGAGCGGGCCGGGCAGGCGTGCGGCCCGATACTCCAGGCCAGATGGGACCGGTTACCGGCGAAGTCGTCACCCCGGATGGCCGGATCGTTGTTGCAGGCGGCCAGGCTGATCAGTACCGGCTGATCGGCCGGCAGCCATGTGTCGTCGAGGAGGATCGGCTGACGCGGATAAGTGGGACAGAAGTTCGCCAGCGGTGGATCGTTGAACAGCACCTCGTCCAATGCGTCCCGGGTGGTCAAGCTGCCGCTGAGCATGCTTCCGCCGAAACGTTCATCGGTCATCATCAACAGCAGGGCGTTGATGATGAGATTCTGCTGCGGTTCCACCCCGGCGGCGTAGATGGTGCTCAGGTTGTACACCGCTTCCTCGTCGTCGAGTGCCGACGGATGGTGAACCAGCCGTGAGGAGATATCGTCGCCCGGATCGGATCGTTTCTCGACAATGATCTCCAGCAACGCCTCGGCGGGACGTTTCGTCTCCCATTCCGCATCGACACCCTCGAAAAGTTCTGCCACCCCCGCCGCCACCCGCTGCCCCAACTCCGGGGTGCATCCGACCATACGGTTGAGCACCTCGAAGACCAGCGGGAACGCATACTGGGAGACGAGATCGGCTTTTCCCGATTCGCAGAACGAGTTGATGAGCGGGCCGGCGACCCGTTCCACGTCCTGGTGCAACCGGTGCAGATCTATTCCGTCGATGGCGTACACATGCGCCCGCCGATAGCGCTGATGCAGTTCGCCACTGTTGTGCAGGACGGTTGGGTTCCACTTCATCATCGGCCGTACCGGTGAATCGAGCGGGATGCTCTTCTGCCAGTGTTGTGGGTCCGCGGGAAACCGTTCGGGATCATTGAGGATTCGGAGAGCGGCAGCGTAACCGATCACCAGGGTGGCCGGTACCCCCGGCGCCAGTTCGACGGGAACCAGCGCACCGTGGCGCTCACGCATCGTGGCATAGGCGCTGTGCGGATCGTTCGCGAATTCCTCCGAATAGATACTGAAGCGCGGTGCCGCCGCTCCGGTGGGTTCGCTGTGGATCATCGGGCACCCGAGGCCGAACGCCGGTGCTGCGGTACCGAGATGTAGTGCACGCTCAAAGACGAGGCTCCAATCGACGGGACGGGTACTCGACGAGCGATCGCTTCCTGGAGACAGGTACGGCCGGGTTCCGCTCGGCGAACAGCGTTGTTCACGGTACCGGTGTCGGGAAAGATACACCGGGAATTCCTGGCGACCGGTACCCGTGGGGCCGTTTCACACGCTGGGGCCGGGGCCGGCCGAAGCGGCCCCGCCACGAAACCGCTACCGTCGAATCGGTGCGGGCTCCTGTGATATGCCTTCAGCATTCGTTTACCGCTGGGATGCCGCGCAGGCGCTCGTCCAGCCAGGCCACGGCCTCGGGATAACCGAGGGCGGCCGCGATGATGTGTTCGCCGAGCACACTACGGTAGACCGCGGTGACGCCGAGGGAGCACTGCTCGCGGTAGAGGTTGCGCGCCCCCTCGGCCGGGATCCAGAACTCCTGTTCACCGTTGTAGATGTAGAGCGGCGTCGCCGCCGCGAGCCCCGGCATCCGGGTCACTTCGTAGACCTCGTGTGCCAGCGTCGATTGCAGTGGATCGGCGATATTCGCGGCGATATCGATCGGTAGCGACAGCACGCCGGGTAGCGCGAGAACGCGCACGCACTGGTCTTTCATCGGTGAGGTGGCCACCCACTGGGCGAGATGATTCATCCGGGCCAGGATCTCGGGCCGCTCGCGCGCGATACCGAAGACGGCCGCCATGAACACGGCCGAGGCCGGATTGCCGTTCATGCTGCGGGCCAGGATCTCGTAGTCTGCGGGTACGCCGCCGAGCGCCGCACCGGCCAGTGCCGGCGCGAGATCGGGTGCGTAACTCTCGATCAGTTTCACCGCGCCGTGCGTGGCGATCGCGCCGCCGGAGTAGCCGGTCATCGCGAACCGGCTCGCGCCGAACTCGTCCCCTCGCCAATTGCGTACCGCGCGCACCGCATCCAGTACCGCGTGCCCCGCGACGTAGGGCTCGGCGTAGGCCATCAGCGGACCCTCGTGGTCCGGTATGAGTACGGCGTAACCGCGCAGCGCGGCCAGATGCGTGGTGGGCGGTACGAAATCGGTGAGCGAGCTGTCGAACGAGAAGCCGTGCGCCAGGGTATAGCTCGGTGTGCAGTGACGACCGAGAGCGTCGATCGGAAGGTTGTTGACCACCACCGGCCGCGCTCCGGGCACCGGTGAGGCGGTCGCCGGAATCACCAGCGTGGCCGTGGCGAAGGAGGGACGGTCGTGTGCGTCGGTGGTCCGGTATTTGAACAGCAGCGCCTGCCGGATCGGCACCACGACCAGCGGTGCGGCCGAGGCGGTGATATCCCGGAACTCGATCACCGCACCCGGGGCGTAGCCGGCGAGATCCGGCGGCCACAGATCGAATATCGGGTCGCCGACCGGCGCGGGCAGCACCGCCCGGCGCAGCGCCGCCAGTTCCGGTGTCGTCTCCTGCGCTTCCTCCGGCGGCACCGGTGCGATCGGTGGCTGCGGAACCACCTGGTCGATCCACTGCTGGATACCGGGCAGGAGCGCACCGCTCGCGGCCGCGGGCAGCGGGGACATCGGTGATTCGGGCGGTGCGAGCGGCTGGGCGGCGGCCTGCCCGGTGAGCAACGGCACGATGACGAACAACACGAGAGCGCCGGCGCGCAAACATCTCATGGCACACGCCCCTGGGTGCGATGTCGATACATCTGGCACCCGAGGAGATGCGGGTTTCGGTCCCCTGTCATACCGGGGCCAGACACCAAGATTACGTGACCTCGAGCCGATCGCAGTGTTGTGTCACGAGATTGAGACAGACCTTTTCCGCTGTGCCTGCCGGAGTGCGGCGTTCATCTCCGAGCCGGTCGGCGGGTGGTGGTGTACGGGTTCCGTTCCTCGCGAATGTTCCGTCCGTCCGGTTGTGCTCGGTCGAGTCGGTGTAGCGCGAAGGCCGACAGCGCTCCTATGAACCCGAGACCGGCCCATACCGCCCAGTCCGCACCGGCGGCTCGGGCGGCGCCCACGACGGCGCCGGTGGCGAGGTTGCCGGCCAGGATGCCGATACCGACGATCGTGTTGTAGAAGCCGTAATGGGTGGCCACCAGTTTCCCGCCGGCGAGGGAGACGACGGTGTCCATTTCGAAGGGGAGCGCCACGGCGGTGCCGACCGCGAGCAGTGCCGTGGTGACCAGCAAGGCGGCGACAGCGGCGCCGACGCCGAATCGGGCGGGTCCGGGCACGGCCAGCAATGGCAGGAACGCCGCGGCCAGGATCGCCATACCCATCACGAGGCTGCGCCCGGTTCCCCAGCGCGCTCCGAACCATGCGGTGATCCGCAATTGTCCGGCCACGGTAACGATTCCGGAGACCACGAACAGCGCCGAGACCAGTGCCTGCGCGTGGTCACCTGCCAGGTATTCGGCTTGTAGCGGCAGGGCCAGATACACCTGGAACGACAGCACATAGGAGCCGATCATCGCCAGCGAGAACCACAGGAAGCGGCGGTTGGCCGCCACCGTTCGCCAGTCCTGCAGTACCGACGTCGGTTCCGCGGTCTTGCGGTCGCGGCGGGCGGGAAGGGCGAGCAGTTGTGCGGCGGTCAGGATCCCGAACACGACCGCAGCCGCGGCGGCGGTGATACGGAAGTCGAGGAACATCAGGGCCAGGCCCACCAGCGGCCCGGCCAGGATGCCGGCCTGGTAGAAGATGTTGAACACGGCGAACGCTTCGACGCGGCGTTCGCCGGTGTCGGCGGCCAGATAGGCGCGCACGGCCGGATTGAACAACGCGCCCGCGAACCCGGTCGCGGCGGAGGCGATCAGCAGCCACGGCAGGGAGGTCGCGAACACCAGCAGGGCGAAGCCGCCGGTGCGTAGCAGACAGCCCGCGACGATCAGTGGTTTGTAGCCGAGCCGGTCGGCCAGCGTGCCGCCGATCAGGAACATGCCCTGCTGGGAGAAATTCCGGACTCCGAGCACCAGCCCGACCGCCCATGCCGCCAGTCCCAGGGGGCCGGCGAGGTAGCCGGCCAGGTACGGCATCAGCATGTAGAAGCCGAGGTTGATACCGAACTGGTTGATCATCAGCAGCCGCGCGGCGCGGTCGAAGCTGCGGAAGCTCTTCAGTACGGTCACGATGCGCTCTCCTCTGCCGGGTTGCTGGTGTGGGGATCGATGATGGCGGTGCAGCGGGTCCACGAATGCACCACCCTTTGCGCCGGGTGCGCGATAACGTCGGGTTCGATCGGCGGGGCGGCGTCGAGCAGTCCGTGTTCGCGGCAGTAGTCGTCGTTGTAGACGGTGTCGAAATAACGTTGCGGGCCATCGGGGAACACCGCGGCGATCCGGGTACCGGCCGGGAAGGTGCGTGCGGCCCATCCGGCGACCAGGGCGACGGCCCCCACGCTCCAGCCGCCGGTCGCGTAATGGGTACCCGCCAGGGCACGGCAGGCCCAGACCGCTTCCGCCGGTGCCACCCAGTGCACTTCGTGGAAGGCCGGGTAGTCGACATTGCGGGGGAAGATGCTGGAACCGAGCCCGCGCATGACCCGTGGGCCGGCGGGCTGGCCGAAGATCGTGGAGGCGACCGTGTCGACGCCGATCAGCTTCAGCTCGGGGTTGGATCGGCGTAGTACCCGCGCCACACCGGCCGAATGACCACCGGTGCCGACAGCGCACACCAGGACGTCGACGCCCCCCAGTTGCTGGATCAGCTCGAGTCCGAGGGATTCGTATCCGCCGACGTTGTCGGGGTTGCCGTACTGGTCGGGGCACCACGCGCCGGGCTCGGCCGCCAGGAGTTCGGTGACCCGGTCGCGGCGGGCCTGCTGCCAGCCCCCGCTGGGATGTGGTTCGGCCACCAGTTCGACGCGGGCGCCGTAGGAGGCGAGCATACGTTCCACAATCGGTTCCAGGCCCGGATCGGTGACCACGGTGACAGGGTGGTGGAACACCGCTCCCGCCAGCGCCAACCCCAGGCCCAGCGTGCCACTGGTGGATTCGACGATACGGGCACCCGGTGCCAGAGCGCCGCGCTGTTTCGCGCGCCGGACCATGTGCAGTGCCGGACGATCCTTCATCCCGCCCGGGTTGAACCCCTCCAATTTCGCCCAGAATCCGCGGCCGGGAGGTGCCAGTGGCGCCCCCACCCACAGAACCGGGGTATTGCCGACCAGCGAACTCGAATCTCGCACCGGAGCGGGTGGTGGGAGCGTAGCCGCAGAAGACGCGACGGACTTGCCGGGCACGACGTTGTTCATGATTGTCGCTTTCTGTATCCGAACCGCCACCCGGGGCGGTCGAGACGGTGAGCAGGCAGCGAACACCGGCCGACGGCATACGGCGGCCTGGCGCTGACCGATCAGCGTCGGGAGATACAGAATTCGGTGAGAATGGTGCGCCCGTTCGATACGGGTGATCCGGTGCCCGGCGGGCCTCGGATCCCCTGGATGCCGGCGCACCCGAGAGCGCTCGCGGCCAGGGTGGCCGTCCCGATGAGTGCTGCCCACGGGAACAGCGGCACGGTCGTGCCGCCGGAGGGCAGCACCGCCTTCTCGACGCAGTGGAGCATGTGCTGATCACAGTGGCCGCCGGGGTGGCCACCCATACCGTGCAGGTGGCCGGTGTGCGAGCTACCGACGGCCACGGCGGTCACCGCACCGGCGGAATGGGTGTGCTGGTCTGCCCGGTGCAGGGCACAGTCGAAGATCGGGGCGATGAGCAGGACCGCCATCAACAGTGCCACCGGCGTGCGTCGTAGACGAGCGGAAACGTTCACCGCGCCGCACTCGGATCCGGGCGCCGGCGGCGAGGGCGGGGCAGGTGCGTGGTCACCGGAGACGGTTCGCCGGCCCGGGGATGCCGAACCCGGTCCGGGTATCCGCGTTGTGTACCGGCATGCCCGCGTATCCTGATCATCTGCACCCCCTCCTCTCTTCCGCCGTTGTGGCCTTGGTGTTCACCGCGTTTCCCTCGACCGTGGAGAGTTCGGAAGCCATCCGGAATCGCGGCCACCGGCCGACGGGACGCCTCTACTTATATACTACCCCCAGGGGGTATGCAAGCGATAGGTGTTCTCGGCATCGGATGGGTGCCGGCCCGGAATCCGGGCTCCGGGGAATCGGCGCGTGCCGGCCCGGAGATCGCCTCCCCGGGAGCCGGGAGTCACCGGTCGGCTCCCCCGAGGGGAGGCCGTGACACCCTGGCCGATGACATTGGTCCTCGTCCCGGGGCATCTTCCGGCACTATCAGCGAAGCGCGCGGACGACGAGTGTGGTGGTGAGCAGTACGCTCGGTCGCTTCGGCATTCGCGGTGCGGCTGTACGAACCAGGTCGGCCGGAGGAGATGGTCATCGTGCGCGCAGGCGACGACGAGCCACCGCGGCGCGACGAGGAGGTCGTCATCCCGGCCCACGGCGGGCAGTTGGCCGGTCATCTGTCGGTGCCGGCGAATCCGCTCGGGTTGGTGGTATTCGCGCACGGTAGCGGGAGCAGCCGCCGCAGTCCGCGCAATCGGTTCGTGGCCGAAGTTCTCGACCGTGCCGGGCTGGCCACCCTGCTCGTGGATCTGCTCACCGAGGATGAAGAGAAGGCGCGGACGGGGGTTTTCGATATCGAGCTGCTCGCGCGGCGACTGCTCGAGGTCACCCACTGGACGACGGGGCGTGCGGAGCTCGCTTTGCTGCGTCTGGGGTACTTCGGCGCCAGTACCGGAGCGGCCGCTGCGCTACGGGCCGCGACCGACCCCGGCGTCACGATCACCGCGGTGGTCTCGCGGGGCGGCCGACCGGACCTGGCCGGACCGGCGCTCGGGGCGGTACACGCACCCACCCTGCTGATCGTGGGAGGCGATGATCTACAGGTCCTGGAACTCAATCGGTCGGCAGCGCGGCAGATGCCCGGCGCCACCGAGTTGGTCGTGGTTCCCGGCGCCACCCATCTGTTCGCCGAGCCGGGAACCTTGGAGCGGGTCGCCGAGCTGGCCCGCGAGTGGCTGGTCGCGCGCCTGACCTCGGCACCGGCCCAGCGGTCCGATCCGTGAGGCCGGTACCGCCGGGCCCGGCCACGGGTCGTTTCACGGCTCACCTGTGGTCGGGCGGGATGAGCTTGGTCGCGAGGACCGCGGCCTGGGTCCGGCGTTCGACGCCCAGTTTGGTGAGCAATCTCGAGACATAGTTCTTGACGGTTTTCTCGGCAAGGAACATACGACCGGCGATCTGACGGTTGGTGAGTCCCTCGCCCAGCAGCGCCAGCAGGGTGCGTTCCTGTTCGGTCAGGCCGGCGAGCGGTCCTGTCGCGGTTTCGGCTTCGGCCCGGAATTTCGCCATCAGCGCGGCCGCGGCCCGGTTGTCCAGCAGGGACTTGCCGGCGGCTACTTCGCGGATGGCGCGTACGAGGTCCAGGCCGGTGATGTCCTTGACGACGTAACCGCTGGCGCCGGCGAGGATGGCGTCGAGCATGGCCTGGTCGTCGGTGAAGGAAGTGAGCATCAGGCAGCGCAGGTCCTCGTTCCCCGAGCGCAGCTCCCGGCACAGTTCGATGCCGTTACCGTCGGGCAGCCGGACATCGAGGACGGCGATATCGGGCCGGAGCGCGGGGATCCGGGCCAGCGCCTGGGAGGCGTCGGCCGCCTCACCCGCGACCTCCAGATCCGGTTCCGCCTCGATCAGATCACTCACCCCGCGCCGGACGATCTCGTGGTCGTCGACCAGAAACACCCTGACCAATGAGTCCACCCTCTCTCGGGTATCGGTTGTCCTCAGCGTACGGAGCGAAGTGCTCGAGCTGTGGCGGCACGGGCCCCGTATCCGACGACGAACGGCCCTTGACCGGCCGGCCGGTCTGTGCAGGTCGCGGTCGCGGTGCGCGTGGGGCCGCTCCGGCGGGACACCGGTGTGCGAGTACGGCCGGAAGGCATTTGGTGAGCGGAGGCCGGTGGCATTCGGCTCTGCCCCTCTTCTTTTCGTGATGGTGATCTGGTGGGACGTGACGACGGCTCGCCGGCGCTGGAAGCTCTCGCCGCGGGCGGCACCCTGGCGCCGGCGGGAATTCATCTCACCGATATCCCTCCGCTCGACTATCGGCGCCATCTGTTCCGGGAACGGCAGATCCGCAGCGTCACATCCGATACGCGCGTGGATGCCCGCGATTTTCTCGCTTTCGCGGCCCGCCACCGGCTGCGGGTGACGACTCACCCCTACCCCCTGAATCGGGCCGTCGAGGCCCTGGCCGATCTGGCCCACGGCCGTTTCGACGGTGCGGCGGTGCTACTGCCCTGAGAACGTCCGGCTCCGGCTGTCGTGCCATCGGCGCAACGCCGCCGCGGCGACGGCCCCGGGCGGTTGCCGGGTATCGAGCACTTCGGCCTCGGGCCAGGGCGCGGTCGCCGCCGAGATGGCGTGCGCTATCGGCGGGGTGGCATCGGAGTCACCGTGGGGTCGGTCCCTTAGCCGCCGGTCGGCGGTGTCCCGCGGGCATTCGCACCGCAGCTGCACCGGCTCTGCACCGAGTGCCGTGGCGAGTTCGCGCGCCCGGCGCCGTTCGCCGGCGTCGGACCAGCCGGCATCCAGCACGACCGGTACGCCCGCCGCCAGCAGCGGACGGGCCCGCCGCAGCAATTCGGTGTAGACCCGGTGTTTGCTCTCCGGGGTGTACGCGCCGGTGTCGTAGACCCCGATCGTCCCGGTTATCTCGCCCGCGCGCATCAATTCCCGGCGTATCGGATCAGTCGACAGCAGGTGCGATCCGGTCGCGGTCGCGAGTCGCTGGGCAACCGTCGACTTGCCCGTTCCGGGTAGTCCTCCGACCAGGACCAGCCGGATCGCTCCGCGCCGCAGGTGCTGTTCGACCAGGGCGAGATGCCGCTCGGCCTGGTCGCGTGCGGTGCCCTCCCCCTGGCCGTAGCGGATCACATCGACCTTCGCCCGCACCGCAGCCCGATAGGCCCGGTAGTGGTGGTCCAGCGAGCGGGGCGCCCGGTCGCCGCTGAGTTGCCGGTAGTCGGCGAGCAGCCGGTCCGCGTACTCGGGGTGGCCGAGGAATTCCAGGTCCATGGCCAGGAAGGCGATATCGTCGAGACGGTCGATATGGCGGAGTTCGTCGTCGAAATCCAGGCAGTCCAGGATCCGGAAGCCGTCCGGTAGGTCGAAGATGTCCTCGGCGAGCAGGTCGCCGTGACCGTCCACCAGCCACCCGTCCGCGATGCGCTGTGCGAACAAACGATCCCGGCCGCGGACGTAGTCCAGCGCGCGGTCCTCGATCGCGGCGAGCCGGGCGGGATCGAGGAACTCGGGAGACTGTTCGCGCAATGTCCCCAGTACGCCGCGCCAGCGGTCGCGCAGGGCCGTACCCGTCCCGGCGCGATCGATATCCGCGCCCCGTCGGGCGTTCTCGTGGAAAGCGACGAGAGTGGCCACCAGTGGGCGCAGATCGCGTACTGGGCCCTCGGGGTCGGCGAGCAGGGTGGACAACCGGCGCTGCTCGGGCATCCGGCGCATGAGCAGTACCGGTTCGTCCGCACCGCCGAGCGGATCGGTGAGATGGGCGAGACCGAGATAGACATCCGGTGCGAGCCGCCGGTTGAGTTCGAGCTCGCGCAGGCAGGCCCGTCGCCGGGCCGCCGGGGTGGCGAAGTCCAGGAAATCGGTGGTGATCGGCTTCTTCACCTTGTACGCGCGGTCGCCGAACAGTACGACCACACCGGTATAGGTTTCGCGTAGTTCGGCCCTCTTGCCACCGGCCGCCGCCATATCGCCGATGCCCAGCTGGTCGGATGGTGCAGCGTACCGGCCCATGGCCGCTCCTTCGGATATGCCGCGGTGATCCCGTAGATGGATGGCGGTCGCGTATGCGTGGGCAGCCCCACGGGGTTGCCGGGGGACGTGGACCCGCGACGACCACGGACCGGTCACGCGGGTTGCCGTGGTGTCCGCCTCCCGTGAGGCGGTGGGGGAGCACCTCGAGGAGGCTTCGACGTGTGCGTGGTGCCCGGCGAACGCCGGGGGTCCCCGGCCGATACCGTGCGGTTCGCCCTCCGCGCTGCGCTCGCCGGCTGTGTACTCGGCGGGATCACGGGTGGAGCCCTCGTCGGTGGCGTGGACGACGGGGATACGAGGCGCTCCGGTGTCATGCTCCCAGGGTCCAACGAGTCGCGGAGCCGGAGGAGGGTCCTGATACCCTCGCCGCCGGGACCATGGACCCGAGCGGCGGGTGGGGGACGCGCGCCGGGTCCGCCGCCGAGCCCGGCGCGCGTTCCGCGCGACGCTGCCGTGGAGCTGCCGGTGACGCCGGCCCCGGCGTGGACGCTCGCCGATACCCGATGGGTCAGCAGCGCCGCGCACGCCGATCGCGTGTTACGCGGCCGACAAGGAGGCCAGCAAACAGAGCGGGCTCGGTGGGTACTGCATGGTGCATACGATGCCGGTCTCTTCGGCGCTTTCCGGCTGCTCGATCACCCGGGGCTGTTCGAGCGGTAGGGCCGGAGCCGACGTCGCGGCGGCAACGGGAGCCACCAGCAGGGCAGCGGCGAGAATTGTGCCGCGTAGGGCGTTGCGCACGATGATTCCTTTCGAAAGGGGTGGAGCCGCGGACCTTTCGAAGGTAACGCCGGTCGGCGCCGTCCGACAGCCCCGGAAACCACGGGCATCCGAGGCGCCGGTGGTCCGCGCCGGATCCGGACGGTCCCGGTGACCGGTCCCTGCAGCGAGAAGTGACCACGCATTACGCTTAGGATCGACCCGATGACGATCTCCGACCACCCCCTCGGCCGGGCACCGCACGGTTCACCGATCGATACCGACGGCCCGCGGATCCCTCTGTACGTACCGGAATTCGCGGTCGATCCGCACAGTACCTATCGCGCGATGCGTGAACGGTACGGGTCCCTGGTTCCGGTGGATGTGGCGCCGGGGGTGCCGGCGACTCTGGTGATCGGCTACTACACCGCGCTGCGTATCTACAACGACCCGGGCCATTTTCCCGCCGACCCGCGGACGTGGCAGCGCGATATCCCCGCGGATTGCCCGGTGCTCCCGCTCATGCAGTGGCGGCCGAACGCACGGCGTAACGACGGCAGCGTGCACGCGCGCTATCGACAGGCCATCGTCGCGGGGCTTGCCGAGGTCGATCCGTATCGCCTGCACGAAACCGTGGCGCAGGTCGCCGTACCGCTGATCAACTCCTTCTGCGGTGACGGGTCCGCGGATCTGATCGGCCAGTATGCGTTTCCGCTCACCTTCGCGGTGCTGAACGCGATGCTGGGGTGCCCCACCGAGATCGCGCAGCGCGCCGCGAGCGGGATGGCCGCGATGTTCGAGGGCGTCGGCGCGGAAGACGGAGCCAAGGTGCTCATCGAATCGCTTCTGGAGCTGATCGAGCTCAAACGCGCCACACCCGGCGACGATGTGACGACCCGGATGATGCGGCACTCGAGCGAACTGAGCGAGGCCGAGCTCGTGAATCAGGTGGCCACACTGTACGGGGCGGGTATCGAACCGTTGCAGAACCTGATCGTCAACGCGCTGCGCCTGATGCTCACCGACGAGCAGTTCGGGGACAGCGCGCTGGATGGCAGCCTGTCCACCCGGGATGCTCTGGACGAGGTGCTGTTCAACGATCCGCCGATGGCCAATTTCTGTTTCACCTTCCCGAAACAGCCGATTCTCATCGACGATGTCTGGTTGCCGGCCCACCAGCCTGTTGTCATCAGCATGGCCGCCTGTAACACCGATCCGGTGATCGGTACGAATCGGCACGCGGGAAATCGTGCGCATCTGGCCTTCGGTGGGGGACCGCATGTGTGCCCGGCCAGTTCGCTGGCCTACCTGATCGCTCAGGACGCCATCGATCAGCTGCTCGACGGTCTACCCGAGATCCGCCTGGCGGTTTCGGCCGCCGAGCTGACCTGGCGGACCGGCGCGTTCCATCGCGCGTTGACCGCCCTGCCCGTCGTCTTCCCGCCTTCGCCTCCGCTGTCACCGTAACCGTCCGGTCTCGCGGAGCCGGGCGACATTGCCCAGCCAGTCCTCGACGACCCGGTCGGCCAGAGTGCGGTCGGGCCGCATGAGGCGGGTCAGTTCGAGCCCGCGAACGAGCGCCATGAGCGATTCGAAGGCCGTGCCGGCCGCTTCGGGATCGGCGATACCCGCATGCCGGTGGAAATGCACCCGCAGCGCGGCCCCCAGCCGTTTTTCCGCCGGGAGTAGTGCTGCGCGCAGCTGCGGGTCGGTGCGGGAGGCGGTCCACAGTTCGAGGGCGGCCTGAAAGGGAGGCCCAGTCATCGCCGACCGGATCGCACGCACCAGTTGCGGGAGGGCCTCGGGTCCGTCGCCGAGGTCCGTGACGAGTTCGCCGAGGTGATGCAGTCGCCTCTCGGCGATGTGGTGGATCGCGGCGACCAGCAGCTCCGATTTCGAGGCGAAATGATGAAGTAGCGCGCCCCGCGAGACCCCCGCCGCGTC
Source organism: Nocardia sp. X0981 (assembly GCF_977089955.1). Lineage (NCBI taxonomy): Bacteria > Bacillati > Actinomycetota > Actinomycetes > Mycobacteriales > Nocardiaceae > Nocardia > Nocardia sp. X0981. The sequence continues at coordinate 4,405,022 of NZ_OZ372435.1, forward strand.
CTGGATCCGCTGGGTCGTGGTACCCGCGTAGCCGTGCTCCACCAGACAGCGGATCGTGGCGTCGAGCAGCGCGCCCCGGGTCCTCGCGTGCTGTTCTCTCCGGGTCAGGCCGCCGGTGCGCGGTACCGGCGGTGCGGACTCCTGCCGTTCGGCGTGTCCGGCGCCGCCGGCGCTTGACGACTTCCGGTTCACAGCCGACCGAGCTCACCGGCGACGATCTGGTCCCGAAGCCGGAATTTCTGCGGTTTGCCCAGGGCGGTCACGGGGAAGCTGTCGACGGTGAACCAGGATTTGGGGGTTTTGTGCGGGGCGAGACGTGCTCGTAGGTAGTCGTGCAGTTCTTCCGCCGAAGGGGCCGGCCGGGCGGGATCGGGCCGGATCACGGCGGCTACGCTCTCGCCCCACACTTCGTCGGGTAGTCCGAGTACGAGTGCGCCGTCGATCGCGGGGTGTGCGGCGAGGATGTCCTCGATCTCACGTGGATAGATGTTCTCCCCGCCGCGGATGATCATATCCTTGAGCCGCCCGGTCACACGGACGTAACCGCGTGCATCCATCGTCCCGAGATCACCGGTGTGCAGCCGGCCCTCGGCATCGATCGTCCGTGCGGTCTCCTCCGGCATATCGAGATATTCGATCATCTGCTGGTATCCGCGCGCGCAGATCTCGCCCTCCACCCCCACGGGACATACCGCGCCGGTCTCGGGATCGCGGATGGACACCTCGACTCCGGGTAGGGGCCGGCCCGCCGTGAACAGATTGTCCTCGCGACTGTCGGCCGGGCTCGTCTGACAGATGATCGGACCGAGTTCGGTCTGACCGTAGACCGCGCTGCTCGCGACCCCGCAGGCCTTCGCCCAGCCGTCGACGAGGGCGGGCGGGACGGCATCGCCTCCGGACATCACCACCCGCAGCGCACCGAGATCGAAATCGGCCAGCCCCGGGTGCGCCAGCAGGGCACGGAGCATGACGGGTACGCCGCCGAAGATCTCGGCGCGGTACTCCTGTATCGCCGCCAGCATCGTGGTGGGATCGAAGATCTCGGCGAGGACGAGGGTGGCCCGCTGGTAGACCGACCCCAGTGCGGCCAGACCGCAACCCGCGGTGTGGAAGAGCGGCAGGGCGGTGGCGAAGGTCGCTCCCGGGCTCGCGCCGCAGCGGTCGCGCACGAAGGCCGCGTTGGTCACCATCGCTCGGTGCGCGAGTACCGCCGGTTTGGGTCGGCCGGTGGTGCCGGAGGTGAACTGGATCTGGGTGGCGGAGCGCGGGTCGAGCACCGGTAACCGTTCCCGCTTCCGAGTGCGGCGTACGTCGCCGAGCCAGTTCTCGAAGGCGACGGCCTCGCGTACCGCGGGTACCGCGGGCAGAACGGTTCGTAGCTGGGCGGCCATATCGGTGCCGCGGAAGGCATCGACATAGAAGACACCGGCCGCGTGCGACCTGTCGAGCGCGTACTCGAGTTCGGGGCCGCGCAGGGCGGGATTGGTTGTGACCAGCACCATTCCACCGAGCGCCGCGCCGTATTGGAGCACGAGCCATTCGGGGACGTTCGGCGCCCAGACCGCGAGGTGTTCACCCGGCCGGAAACGATCGAGCAACCAGGACGCCGCGCGCTCGGCATCATCGCGCAATTCTCCGTAGGTCCAGGTGCGTGCGCCGCGTTCCGGCGCCACCGAGACGAGCGCGAGCCGATCCGGTACCTCGGCGGCTGCCTGCTGTAACAGCTCGCCCACGGTGATCTCGAGGACGGGCCGGCTGGTATCGACCGGCCAGAAGGATTCGGTGAGTTCCCTCATCGGCTCGTCTCCGCCGCGGCGGCCCGATCGTCGAGTTCTCTTTTCATCCGGGCGATCTCGTCGTCGGCGGGAAGTTCTCCGCCGCCGTCGGGTATGAAGCGGCCGGTGTCGCGCCACTGGACCGCGGCGTCGAAACCGTGTTGCTGCGCGAAGTCGACGAACCAGCGGCCCTCGGGGGAGTGGCGAGTGATGCCGTCGAAGAGGACGGCGAGGTTCTGGGTGCTCTGCAGGCCCATGTTGTCGTAGGCCTGGTTGATCATCATCTTCTGCATGACCAGCTGGTTGGTCGGGATACCGGCCATTCGATCGACGAGCCTTTCGACCGCGGTGCCGAGTTCGGCCGCGGGGACCGCATCGATGACCAGGCCCCATTCCCGGGCCCGGACCCCATCGATGGTGTCGCCGGTGAGCAGCATACGTTTGGCGCGTTCGGCCCCGAGGCGGTAGACCCACATCGCGGTCGTGGGGCAGCCCCATACCCGCGCCGGCATGTAGCCGATCCGCGCGTCCTCGGCCATCACCACCAGATCGCAGGAGAGCGCGATATCGCTGCCGCCGGCAACGGCGTATCCGTGGACCTTCGCGACGGTCGGTTTGGCCGAGCGCCAGAGCGAGAAGAAATGGTCGGTATTGGCCTTCATCATCCGGAAGTCCTTGATCGGATCCCAGACCGCACCCTGGTGCTCCTCGCCGCCTTCGGCGTAGAGCTTCAGGTCGTAGCCTGCGCAGAAGGCGCGACCCGCTCCCTGGATCACGATGACACGCACCGAATCGTCGGCATTCGCCGCGGCGACGGCGGCACCGATCTCGTGGGCCATCTCACCGGTTATCGCATTGAGCCGGTCCGGCCGGTTCAAGGTGAGATAGGCGCGATGGTCCCGTACTTCGTAGTCGACCGTGTTCCCGGCGAAAGTCATGAGAGCCTTCCAATCTCGGCGGCGATGATGCTGAGGACATTTTCACAGTCCAGTTGGACTGTCAATGGCATGCCTCTCCTCGTGGCCGATCCGCGCCGACCCGGCTGCTGCACCGCTGCCGCAGGCACGGTGTCACCGCTGGTGCCCGGCGAGGGTTCGAACAGATCGGCGGCGTGACCCACCGCCGAGTCCTGGTCGTCATCACGGGGAGGAGGTCGGGAGCCCGGCGGTCGCCGTCGTGTCGGACCTCGGTGCCAGACTCGGGGACGTGCGATGGGCGGTGGCGGAATCCGGTGACGGTGGTGCGCGTCTGTGCCCGCTCGGTCCGGACGGTCGTCCCGCCGCCGGCGTGGTCCACGAGCCCTCGCTCGTCGAGGCGGTGCGCTCACGTCCCGAGGTCGAGCGGTGGGTGTGGCGGTCCACCGCCGAGATCTACCGACCGCTGCTCGCGGCGGGGGTGCGGGTCGAGCGCTGTTACGACGTGCAGGCCGCGGAAGCTCTGCTGATCGGGTACGAGGAGGGGCAGTCGGGGCAGCCTCGTTCGCTGGCGGCCGCATGGGCTCGCCTGCGCGATCTGCCCGTTCCGCCGGACGCCCCCGCGCGGGCCGCCGAGACCCAGCCGTCGTTGTTCGAATCGGGTCCGGTGCCACTGCCGCCCGGCACCGATGAACTCACCGCTCTGCTGGAGGTCTACGCGGGTCAGCTCGCCCGGACGGCGGCCACCGGGCATCCGGACCGGATGCGGTTGCTGATCGCCGCCGAATCGGCGGGGATGCTGGTTGCCACCGAGATGTCGCGGGCCGGTATCCCGTGGCGCGCCGATATTCACCGCGAGTTGCTGGACGAGCTGCTGGGTGGGCGTCTTCCGGGCGGGGCCGAACCACGTCGTATGGCGGAGCTGGCCGATGAAGTGTCGCGGGCTTTCGGGAACGGGGTGCGGGTCCGTCCGGATCTGCCCAACGATATCGTCAAGGCATTCGCCCGCGCCGGTATCCTGCTGTCGTCCACGCGTAAATGGGAGCTCCAGCGAATCGACCATCCCGCGGTGGCGCCACTGCTGGCCTACAAGTCGCTGTACCGCCTGTATACCGCTCATGGCTGGTCCTGGCTCGAACAGTGGGTGCACGGCGGGCGCTTTCGTCCCGAATATCTGCCCGGCGGTACGGTTTCGGGCCGCTGGACCACCAATGGCGGTGGCGCCCTGCAGATCCCGAAGGTGATCCGCCGGGCGATCCGGGCCGACCCGGGCTGGTCCCTGGTGGTCGCCGACGCCGACCAGATGGAGCCGCGGATTCTTGCCGCCGTTTCGCGCGATCCGGCGCTGATGGAGGCGGCCGGCCGAGGTGACGATCTGTACGCGGATCTGGCGGCCCGGGGTTTCGGTGGCGACCGTGCTCGCGCCAAACTCGCCCTCCTGGGCGCTGTCTACGGCCAGACCTCCGGAGATGCCCTGACCCACCTGGCCGCTCTGCGCCGGCGTTATCCGGCCGCGGTGGCCTATGTCGACGATGCCGCACGAACCGGTGAGGAGGGGCGTCTGGTACGTACCTGGCTGGGCCGGACGTGTCCGCCGGTATCGGTCGCCTCGCCGGAGCGGGAAGAACCGGGCCGGGAGAATCCCGGTGAGTACGGCAGCAACGCGGCGGCGCGTGCCCGGGGCCGCTTCACTCGTAACTTCGTGGTGCAGGGAAGCGCGGCCGATTGGGCTCTGCTGCTCCTGGCGGGACTGCGCCAGGCGATATTTCGTGCCGGTCTCCGGGCCGAACTGGTCTTCTTCCAACATGACGAGGTGATCGTGCACTGTCCGTCGAAGGAGGCGAGGACGGTCGTCGAAATGATTGCCACCGCGGCCGATACCGCGGGCCGGTTGGTATTCGGGCCCACACCGGTGCGGTTTCCCTTCACGACGGCGGTGGTGGAGTGTTACGGGGACGCCGGGTAGGCGCGCCCGGGCCGGCCGGCCGGTGGCCCGCGGATCGGTGACCGGTGTTGCGGTCAGCGGCTCTTCGGTGAGAGGTGGCCGAGCAGGGCCGTGGTGGCGAAGGAACGGATGCGGGCGCGGATCGGTGACAGCACCGTCGTGCTCGCCGACTTCCGCCGGATCCCGGGCCCGCACAAGTACATCGCGATGGTGGCGCAGTGGGATTTTCTCCACCTGCTCGCCTCGGCCGCCGAGGCGGAGCCCGCCTTCACACTGCGCATGAACACATGTGTCACCGGTCTGTGTCGTGACAGCGCCGGGCGGGTCACCGGGGTGCGCTACCGGGACCCCGACGGCGAGCACACACTGTCCGCCGATCTCACCGTGGGCTGCGACGGCCGCGGTTCACTGGTCCGCCGTGCCGCGGGGTTACCGGTGACCCGCTTCGAGATACCGATGGACGTCTGGCAGGTCAGGGTCCCGAAGGAGGGTGGTGATTCCAGCGGTGAGGTGTTCGGGTGGTTCGGTGACGGACAGGCCGCGGTCACCATGGACCGCGGCGACTACTACCAGACCTCCTACCTCATCGCGAAGGGCACCGACGCGGTACGACGCGGTACGGATATCGCGGTCTTCCGCGAACAGCTGGGCGGAATATTCGATTGGCCGCCGTCGCGCACCGAAGCCATCCGCTTCTGGGACGACGTGCTACTGCTCCGCACCGAGATGGACCTGCTGCGCCGCTGGTACACCGACGGACTGCTGTGTATAGGTGATGCCGCGCATACGATGTCGCCGGTCGGCGGGGTCGGTGTGAATCTCGCCATCCAAGACGCGGTGGCCGCCGCGCGGATACTCGCCGAACCGCTGCGTGACGGACGAGTCGGTACCCGCGACCTGGCCCGGGTGCAGCGCCGCCGGATGATGCCCACCCGGGCGGTGCAGCGGTCCCAGCGCGGCGAGCACGACATCCTGCTTCGTCCCGCCCTCACCGGTGGCCTCGACCGGGTGCCGCCACCGCTGCGAGCTCTTCAGCGCGCGCCGTTCCTCCAAGGCTTCACCGCCTACCTCGGTGGTATCGGCCTCCGCCCCGAGCGGGCCCCGGAATTCGCCCGTCGCGCACCGTGATCCGGCGGCTTCGACCGCGGCCGCCTGTGCCGGGTCCGGCACCTTCCGCACCGAGAACAATCGCCGGCCGGTTTCGGGGAAACGGGTACGGCGCCGCGTTCCGGTATGCCACGCTGTCGATATGGCCTTCTCACAGGCAGATCGCATGCGCGTGCTGGTGACCGTCAACCAATTCGAATCCCATTTCCGCGGACTGGCCACTCTGGTCGACGTACTGAGCAGGTCCGGTCACGATGTCCGCGTCGCGGCACCCGAGAAGTGGGGGTCTCGGCTGCACGGCGACTACGGCGTCGAGACCGTGGACGTGGGAGTGCGGTGGGCCGACCGCGCGTTCGACTCGGCCCTCTTCGGGCTCCTGCTGGACCGCGAGGTGGACGCGTTCGACCGGATGTACATGACGGAATTCCTCGGCGACCGGATCGCCCTCCGTGTGGCGGAGGACGTACTGGATCTCGCCGCGAGATGGCGGCCCGATGTCGTCCTGCACGAGTGCTCGGAATTCGGTGGTTACCTGGCCGCGGAGGTCCTCGGAATACCACATGTCACGGTGGATATCGGCCCGCTGCGGCTGATACATCATCTCCACGAAGACCTGGTCCGGCCCGCTCTGAGTACTCAGCGGGCTGCGCTCGGGCTCCCGGAAGAACCGTCGGAACCGGGAATACTGCGGTATCTCACGGTCGCGCTGGCACCCAAAGAATTCGATACCATCGATTTCGGCACCCCTGTGGTCCGTTATCGGCACGAACCACCGGTACGCCGCAATGATCAACTGCTCCCGGACGTGTTCCTCTCGGCACCCGCGGATATGCCGATCGTTTACCTCTCGCTGGGCTCGATCGGGCCTTTCTCACCGCGGTTCAGGGACCGGATGGCCGATATCTACGGGGAGGTCTTCGCGGCCCTGGCCGAGCTCCGGTGTACCGCGATCGTCTCGCTGCCGTCGCAGTACCACGATATTTTCCGGTCGCTACCGCCACATATCCATACCTTTCCGTATGTACCCCAGTCCCTCGTATTGGCGAACGTGGACCTGTTCATCACCCACGGCGGATTGAATTCGATGCGCGATACGATCACCTACGGAGTCCCGCATGTGGTACTTCCCTTCTTCGCCGATCACCCCGGCAACGCGCGACGTTGTGAAATCCTCGGCACCGGTATCCACCTCGATCCCATGACCGTCAGGGCCTCGGATGTTCTCACCGCCTGCCGGCGGATCCTCGAGGAGCCCGCCTATCGGCAGGCCGCGCGAATGCTCGAACGGCATATGTGGGCACTGCCGCCACAATCGGCGTTCGCCGACGACCTCGTCGATCTCGTTCTGAATTCACGCCGGGAGAAATGACATGGACGACAGAGACGATCTACTCGCCGGCATCCGGCGATTCCACGAGGCGCGTACCGAGCAGCGTTTCGTCGCGGGTGTCACCGAGATCCAGTCATCCGGTGCCTGCCTCGACACCGACGACAGGGTGGCCGTCGCCGAAGCCGCGCTGGATATGCGTATCGCGGCGGGAGCGCTGGCACACCGATTCGAAAAAGAATTCGCCAGGAAGATGGGACGCCGCAAGGCGCGGCTCACCAATTCCGGATCATCGGCGAACCTGCTCGCGGTGACCGCGTTGACCGCCCCGGAGCTGGGTGATGCCCGGTTGCGTCCCGGCGACGAGGTGATCACGGCCGCGGCCGGATTCCCGACGACAGTCAACCCGATACTACAAAACGGATTGAAACCGGTATTCGTGGATATCGACTCCTCGACCTACAACCCGACACCGGAAGCCGTAGCTGCGGCAATCGGCCCCAGAACCCGCGCCGTGGTCCTGGCACATACGCTCGGTAACCCTTTCCCGGTAGCAGAGATCTCCACGTTGTGCGCGGAGCACGATATGTTCCTGATCGAAGACAATTGCGATGCGGTCGGATCGATATATCGGTCCCGCGCGACCGGTACCTTCGGTGATCTGGCCACCGTCAGCTTCTATCCCGCACACCATTTGACCACGGGTGAGGGCGGCTGCGTCCTCACCGACAATCCGGCAACAGCTCGCGTCGTGAAGTCGCTGCGCGATTGGGGACGCGATTGCTGGTGCGAGCCGGGCGAAAGCGACAGATGCGGCAAGAGGTTCGCGCAACAGCTGGGTGACCTACCCTACGGATACGACCACAAATACATCTATTCGCATATCGGCTACAACCTGAAGACGACCGATCTCCAGGCCGCTCTCGGGCTCTCCCAACTGGCCAGACTGGATGATTTCTGCGCCCGGCGACGGCACAACTGGCGCCGGCTCCGCGAAGGACTGGACGGGATCGACCATCTCCGCCTGCCGGAACCGACTCCCGGTAGCGATCCGAGCTGGTTCGGATTCGCCCTGACGGTGTTGCCGGAGGCGCCTTTCGGCCGTATCGATATCGTCGACTTCCTCGAAAGTCGCAGGATCGCGACCCGCGGCCTCTTCGCCGGGAATCTTCTCCGCCATCCGGCGTACTCGAATATCGAGTGCCGTATCTCCGGAAGCTCGGCGATCAGCGACTACGTCGCCGACAATACCTTCTGGATCAGGGTATACCCGGGCATAACCGACGAGATGACCGATTACATGATCGCCTCGGTCCGGGAGTATGTTTCCGGTTATCGGCGCTCCCGCACTCCGCTCGGGGAGAAATCGTCTCGGGACGAGCGGTGAGCAGACTGGTGGTCACCGGTGCGGACGGATTGCTCGGCAGCGGGATAACGAGAGCGACCAGCCCGTTTCGTCGTGCCGATCGGCAGGTGCTCGGGTTCGGCTCGAAAGAACTCGACATCACCGATGCGGCGGCGCTGAACGACACCATCGGCCCCGGCGATCTGGTCGTCAACTGCGCGGCGTACACCGGCGTGGACGCCGCCGAAGCCGAAGCCGACAAGGCCTTCGCGGTCAACGGCGCCGGCCCGGGATTACTGGCACGCGTCTGCGCGAACAAGGGCGCGCGCCTGCTGCACATCTCGACCGCCTACGTCTTCGACGGGTCGGCGGCCGCCCCCTGGGAGACGTGGTCGCCGACCGCCCCGCCGAGTGTGTACGGAAAGTCCAAGCTGGCAGGTGAGCAGGCGGCCCGGGCAGCGTTGCCCGAGGTGCGAATCGTTCGAACCATGTGGCTGTACTCGGCGACCGGCCGGGATTTCCCGGCCGCGCTCCTGCGGAGGTGCTCCCGGGGCGAGCGCGTCGCGGTCGTCACCGATCAGATCGCCTCCCCGACCTACGTCGACGATCTCGTCTCCGCGCTGTTCGATCTGGTCGCGCACCCGAATCCACCGCACCTGCTCCACGCGACCGGAAGTGGCTCCACCTCCAAATTCCACTTCGCTCGCGCGGTCCTCGAAGCGGCGGGACTCGATACGGGCCTCGTACGGCCCTGCCGTACCGCGGATTTCCGAGATGCCGCGACGCGGCCCCCGCATGCCGTTCTGTCGAATTCTTCGTGGATCGACTGTGGTCTTACGCCACTACCGCACTGGCGTGACGGTCTCCGGCGTGCTGTCCGGGTGGCGATCGGGGATATCCGGCCGTGAGCGTGCTCGGTACCGAGTCGAGTTGCCCCTGGGCGGTCATGAGCAGGACCGGGACATGTATCGGGGCGGCCGCTACGGTGTCGCGGACATCGTCGCCGAAATCGTAGCCGACGACGTGGGCGTGGCGGATCCCGAGCCGGTGCTGTCGCCGAGCCGGGGAGATCGATGGCTTAGACGGTGTGGTGCTCGGCCAGTGCGGGAATGATCGGCCACCAGCCGTACCAGGTCTGGGGCCAGCCGTGGATGAGCACGACCGGTGTGCCGCTACCGCCCGGTGAGGCCGCCGAATTCGATACGACCGTGCCGCACTGGCTGGGTAGCGCCGCCGGTTCTCACCGGGGGAAGAGGGTCAGCACCTCCGATATCACCTCCCGGGCGACGTCATCGGTGGCCGAGGTGACCTCGACCACCGGGACACGAGGGACGTGAGCTGTGCTCTCGAGTGGTAGCCGGGGCCCCACGACGGCGGAGTAGATCGGGATACTGCTGTCGTAGAGCGATGTCGAGCGGAACACGGTGCGGTTGCCGATCTTCTCCTCGGTGCCGCGTTCGCGCACCTGATCGGGTACGCGATAGTCGTAGGCCACCGTGACGGTTTCGTCCCGGTACCGGAACAGGCATTGGGTCAGCCGGTACTCACCGGTATCGGCGGTGCCGGTCAGTTTCGCGCGCACCGCGCACGGGTCGGCGCCGAGCAGCGCCGTGGGGACGGTATCGGGTGAGGTGCCCTGCTCCGGCGACTGCCGCCAGCGCTCGATCATACCCGGCAGCAAACTATCGGCGACCGCGCACGAATCGCGATCCGGAACCGAGAGACCGAGGTAGAACGCGGCACCCGCGGGAAAGCGAGCCGTGGCGCCGCAGGCGCGTGGATCGGTGTCGCGGTCGGGTACCAGCAGAACGCTCACATCACCGACCTGTTTGCCGGTACCGCGACTCGGGGTGAGCGCGGGCAGCAGGGTCGTATGCCAGGTGAGGGTGCCGGTGTCCCCCGCGCTCACGTCGCCGAGGACGGCCCGGCACGAGTCCAGACCGACCGTGATGGTGCGGATATCGCCGAGGTCGAGCTCGCGGAGGGTGCGGCGGGGGAGTAGCGCGCAGACGTCGATCTCACGGGTCGCCTGGGCGACGACCGCCTGCTGCTGCGGGGTATCGGCGGGTGCCGACCAGAATTGCGGCGGCGGTGCCACCGGCGATCGCGCGTTATCGGTGCGGGTATCGTCACCGCATCCCACCACGGCCGGCGCCACGGCCACGAGGAGCATGAGCGTGCGATATATCCTCACCTCTGACCTCCCGGTGCGAGCCGAGCCGGACCATGCCCGGCATCGAGTCTGCGCGCACCGGCAACCGCAGCGCAATCATCCCGCTGTCCTCGGCCGGTCGGCGGGCATCGGCATGCCCGCGGGGAGCGGATTCGCGCCGGGATCGGCGATACCGGCGGCGCGAGCAGCTGGAATCGCCGATCAGCGTGGGGATGGGGGCCGGTCACGGCCCGCGTTGCGGGCGGTACCGCGGTGAGCGGGCACGGTGGTGGGGTCTTCCGGCCAGGCGTGCTTGGGGTAGCGGCCGCGCAGGTCGGCACGGACCTGTGGCCAGCCGGTGCGCCAGAAGGAGGAGAGATCCGCGGTGACCGCTATCGGGCGCCGGGCGGGCGAGAGCAGGTGCAGCACGATCGGGACGCGGCCATGGACCAGGCGCGGTGCCTGGGCCCACCCGAAGATTTCCTGCACCGCGACCGCGAGCACCGGCGGATCCGCCGAATAGTCGAGACGGGGGCGACTGCCGGAGGGGACCTCCAGGTGTTCGGGCGCCAGTTCGTCCATGCGTGCGGCGTCCGGCCAGGGCAGCAGCCGGCGCAGCGCCTGTCCGGTGTCGATGCGTTCGAGGTCGGCGCGGCGGCGGGCGGTGGCGAGTTCGGGGCCGAGCCAGATATCGGCGGCGGCGAGTAGCGAATCGTCGTCGACCGGGGGCCACGGGTCGCCGAGGGTGCGGTGGAGGAAGTCGAGACGCTGACGTAAGGCGATGGCCTCGGGGTTCCAGCGCAGCAGATCGAGGCCGGTCGAATGCAGACCGCGCCGCAGTGCCGCGTCGAGTGCGCGCCGGTCCGGGTCGGGAACGGGTTTCTCCGACAACGGGATCGCACCCAATCGCTCGACCCGCCGGGCGACCACATCTCCGTCGATCCACTCGATTTCGTCGACGGTGGTCAACAGGTTGGAGGCGGCCCGGCGGGCCAGCCGCTCGTCGGCGACCGCGGCCAACCGGATGTAGCCCTCGGAACGACCCGGATCGCGTGTCGCAACGCCGACCGCCAGCCATTCCGCATCACCTGTTCCGGCGCCTGGCGGCAGTGTCACCGCGGTGCCGCCGGCCATGAGATAGCTCGCCGAGCCCGGACCACGCCGGCGCGCCAGCCGCTCCGGATGAGCCAGCGCGACGACGAAAGCCGGATCATCGGCTCCGTCCGGCCCGTCGACCAGTCGCGCCAGCCGTTCGACCTCCCGCAGCCAGCGCACCGGCCGCTCACGCCGCAGCCTACGCAGACCGGCCGCGAGATCGCCTCCGGATATATGGGTGTCGTCATCGAGGACGGTGACGACTTCCGCCGCTGTCCGGGCGCCGACGACGGCCGCCCCGTCGAGCAGTGCGCGCGCCAGCCGAGGGTGCAGTCCGATCCGGGCGATGCGCTGCCCGCGGTCGGTCACGACACCGTCTCCGTTCACGGCCCCCAGCGTGCGCAGCACTTCCCGGCCGGCCGCCAGGCCCCCGGGGGGTGGAGCATCCCACCAGGTGAGTCCGTGTCCCTCGCCGGTGCCCCAGCACGCCAATTCCAACGCCAACCGCGTCAGGTCCGCTGTCCGGATCTCCGGCTCCGGATAGGCGGGCAGCGTGCCGTGCTCGTATTCGGGCCAACACCGCCACACCCGGCCCGGGGCTTCACGTCCGGCCCGCCCGGCCCGCTGCTCGGCCACCGCCGCCGAGACCCGGACGGTGGCCAGGCCGGACAGGTCGCGCGCCCGATCGATACGTGGGACCCGGGCGAGCCCCGAATCCACCACTGCCCGGACTCCCGGCACCGTCAGACTCGACTCGGCCACTGCCGTGGACAACACCACTCGTCGCCGCGGTCCGGGCTGTAACGCGAGGTCCTGTCCCGCCGTGGAGAGCCTGCCGTGCAACGGAACGATATCCACACCGTCCAGATCGGCCAGACATGCTGTCGTCCGCCGGATTTCGGCTGCACCGGGTAGGAAGACCAGGACATCGCCGTCGGTTTCGGCGAGCGCGGTCCGGGTGGCCCGCGCGACCTGCGCTTCGATCCGTTCCCTGGGCAACGGCGGGACGTATGTCGTGACGACCGGATGGGTCCGGCCCTGGACCTGCAGCACCGGCGCCGCGTGCTCTCCGCCCAGGAGCGCCGAAAGGCGTTCGGCTGCCACAGTCGCCGAGGTGGCGAGTACCCGCAGATCCGGTCGTAACCCGGCGCGGGCATCCAGTAGCAGGGCCAACAGCAGGTCCGCGTCGAGATGCCGCTCGTGACATTCGTCGAGCAGTACCACATCGACCCCCGCCAACTCGGGATCGTCCTGTAATCGCCGTACCAGCAGCCCCGATGTCACGACCTCGATCCGGGTCTGCCGGCCCACCCGTCGCTCACCCCGGACCGAATAGCCGATGGTTCCCCCCACCTGTTCACCCAGGAGCGCGGCCATCCGGCCCGCCGCGGATCGAGCCGCCAACCGCCGGGGCTCGGCCACGAGTACCCGTCCCGCAACGGACATCGCCAGCGCCGGCGGCACCAGGGTCGTCTTCCCGGTACCCGGTGGTGCGACCAGTACAGCGGTCCGGTGTTCGGTCAATGTATCGACAAGCCGGTCGAGAACCCCGCGGACCGGCAGATCGGGAAGTTCGGGCAGTTTCATCCGCACCAGTCTGCACCCCGGCCGGGACCCGCTACCGCGCCTGTTCCCGGCGGCCACGAGTACACCTCACGGGCACGGGCATACGGACGGGGCAGGCGAAGGGGCCGGGATTACCCTTCCCGGCCCCTTCTGTTCAACGAGTGGGATTCGAACCCACTACCGTCGGATCCGGAATCCGATGCTCTACCAGATGAGCTATCGTCTGCCCCACCGGTGATCACCGAGTGGCGAGTGTGTGTCATGGTGAGTGCCCCCGCGCGTTGCCTTTACGCCACAGCGGCAGGGAGAGCCGCCGCCGGGAATCGAACCCGGATGACAGGGAGGTATCGCAGCACACCCGCATATCGTGCGATCGATGGAGTTGTGAGCTTGGAGCAAGAATCTGAACGTGAGGGCAGGCCCTGGCAGCGCCTGTCCGTATCAGTGTGAACTTGAATTTCAGTTTGTGCTCCATCCCCCCGGAGGGGGAGTCTGTGTTCCCGGCTAACCGAACAGGTAGCCGAGTATGGCCCGGCCCGCCTCGACATCCGATACGGGCGTCGAATTCGCCGTCTCCCGTGCGATACGCACGGCGTCGATCAGCTTACCGAGACGCTCCGCGAGATCACCGACTTCCTTCGCGGGAAGCGCGCCGGAAAACTTCGTGGTGGTCCACCGGCCCACCACGACATCCTCGTAATACACCTCCACCTGCGCCGGGTGCTTATCGGTGGCCGGGGCCAGCACGTGGTTGCGCGGGACCTTCTTGGTCCGCACGGTCTGCGACGGCTGGGTGGCGTAGCAGTCGCTGACCTCGTCGAACGACCACGACTCGGCCGGATCGAGGGTGGGCAGCTTGGCGACGAATCGCTTCAGTTCGCTCAGTTGCTTCTCCAGGAAGAGGAGGTAGGTGACCGGCAGGTCACGGGCAATGGTGACACCGTCGACCGTCAGGTCGGCCTTCGCCGAGCAGTTGGCGGTATCCTTCGTCGCGGTCACATCGAACAACCGCGTCAGGGTCCGCTTCACCTCGGCGATCACCTCACGCGCGCGCACCTGGACCCGCTTCGACTCCGCCGGCAGCTCTTCGCCCATATCGTCCAGCGGCCGGTATGTGCGCGAAATACCCGCCAGCAACTCGGCTTTGCCCACCCGCTGGTAAGCGGCGGCCACATCCGCGTTCGCTTGCGATTTCACGCCCTTCTCGATGGCGATGAGCTGATTCAGCTTGGTGGACACGGGTTTTCCCTCCTTCGGCCACTGTGTCGCGGCCGAAGTCACCGTAACCGGGCGCTGTCGCGACCGCCACCGATATTTCGTCCCCGCTCCCGGGCGGTGCCGGGATCGCCGGCGCCCGGGCTCATCGGCGCGGGTGCGGCGCGCAGCGGTATCTCCCGGCTCGGGACCGGTTCGCTCCTCTGTCCGTGGCGGCGCGGAGCCCGTACGCTGAGCCGGCAAGCACGGGTCGGTGTGGGAGGAATGCGTTGGGTCGCACAGAGCAGCGGGAAGAACGAGACGCTTCGCCGGAGAACCGCGAAGCCGTCCGCAACAACATCAAGAAGGAACTCGGTATCCCCCACACTTTCGACGGTGCCGCACCGGACGATTTCGCGGCGTGGCTGTCCCGGACCGAGAACATGATGGAGATCGTCCCTCGGCAGAACCGGCGACCGTTCGATATCACCGATACCAACGGGGTCACCGATGTGGTGGGGGAGGCGTACATGCTGCGCCGGCTCGCGGAACTCCGTAAGGAACTGCAGGTCGGGCTGAGGAATGCCACGGCCCGCCGGGAACTCGGCGAGATTCGGCATGTGGCCGATTCGGCGATCCACGACCCGGTGGCGAGACAGATGGTCGCGGATCAGATCCAGCGTGCGCAGGAAGTGGTGGCGAAGGCATCGGTGACCGAGGATGCGCGGGATACCGCTCTGGAGATCGAATTGCGGAAGGTGGCCCAGGATTTGAAGGAACGCCGCTCGACGATGCGCTGGTCGCGGCTCCAGCGGGAACCGCTGGCGGTCCTCATCGGTGCCTTCCTGCTGGTCGTGTTCAGCGTTGTGATGGTGATCGCGATGTTCACGCACACGGTGGTTCCGGAGGTCGTGGTGAATATGATCCTGCTGATCCTCGGGTTCTTCTTCGGGCACTCGGCCGCGGGCGGGCGGGGCGGCCGAGCGGGGAACTGAACCCGCTCGGGCGCGTGACCGGCCGGCGACGAATCAGCCGGCCGGACGGAACCCGGCGCCCACACGGCCGATCACCGGTGGGTGCCGGGCCGACTCGGGGCGACCGGGCGCACGCGACCCGGTCGCCTCGGGAGATGCCGGTTCGTCAGCAGGCCACGGGTGCCGGCTCGCCGCGCACTCGGCCCTCGAGCCATCCGAGCATCGCGGGAGCACCGGCAACCGCCGCGGTCAGATGTTCGAACGCGGGAACCTTCAGCGTCTGCAGGCGCACCCCGGCCGCGCACCAGCGACGGTTGGTGTTATCGATCGCGGCGATCGGCACCAGCGGGTCGTCCGGCGAATGCCATTCGAATATCGGCATTTCCGGAACACCGGGGTAGAGCTCCACGCTGTTCTCCTCCACCACGGCCCAGGCATCGGGCTGTTCGAAGACCGAAGGTCCCGTAGCGAACTCGTGAGCGCTGCCACCGGCGCCGACGGCGAGGATATCGTTGGTGCAGAGGTTGGCCATCGAGTCCCGGAGCGCGCGGCCGCGCTCATTGAGATTCCCGCTGATCCGTACCCGGTCGGGATACTCCCGTTCCAGGCCGATCGCCGCCGCCATCGCCAATCCGAAAGCCGGGTGGGGGTTGTGGCCCAGGCCCCGCGCCATCGCCACCAGGTTCATCGGGGCTCCGCCGATGGCCGCGCCCGCGAGCCGCAATTCGGGGGCGTAGGACGGCTGCAGCGCGGCCGCCCATGCCGTGGCGAGTCCACCACCGGAGTAGCCGGCCAGTACCGACGGGCTGTCCGCCAGGCCGAGTTCGGGTACCCGTTTCAGGGCCCGGACGCTGTCCAGCGTGATCTGGCCGCCCAGGCGTCCGGCTCCGAGGGCGAAATGCGGGCCCAGATGATCCGGTAGCGTTACGCTCCACCCCCGCTGCAGCAGCGCGCCCAGTACCGGCATGATCGTCGCCAGATTCACATCGGCGCCGTAGAGCCGGTGCGAGACCGCGCAGTCGGTACCGAGTGAGTTGATGAAGTGCTGGTACGACAGTAGTGGGGCGCCGGGGCGATGGTTCGCGGGGGTGGCGATCGTGGTGGTCGCCGCGATCGGTGCGCCCCGCGAATCGGTGGAGCGGAACTTGACCAGCCGGACCGTGGCGCCGGGGAAGACCGCCACCGGTGGCAGGGGCCGTACGCCGAGCACGTCACCGGGCCGGTGCGCCGCCAGGTCGGCCGGAGCGGCGTAGAACGGGTCCGGATCAGGGCGCGGATATATCGGGTCGGCAGCTGCCGTCGTGGTCATCAGCAGCGTGCATGCCATACCGCCGAGCGCGCCCAGAAAACGCAGAAAAGGACGAGTCACGATCTTGACCTCCAGGGAGTAGTTCGCCGCAATCGCCAGTTCGCAGCTGTAACAGATCGCTCGGGTCAGCAAACTATCACGACAGAACGGGGTGATCTCGTATTGAACGGAAATGCCCGTTCGCATGCGTAATGCGGCGAGTTACCGCTTCTCCTCCGGAGGGGTGGTGACAGATGGCTACTTTACAGCTATCCATCGTGTGACCGGCCGATGCCGGTCCGGTGGACGGCCGCCGCCGCTCCGGCCCCGGGCGGGTCGCGGCGGTATCCGCCGGCCGCTGGGTGAGGCCACCTCGATCGCCGCCCGTGCGGGGCCGGTCTCAGCGGCCGTCGCCTCGTATCCGCGCCGCGACCGCGGGGAGGCGGGAGGCGGCGAAGAGTGCTTTGAACTGCCAGCTGTCGTCTCGGGGCAGTACCCCGGAACGTTGGGTGACATCGAGGGCGTCGTAGAGGGTTTCGCCTTCCTCGAGAAGACCGTGTTCGTCGAAGTGGTAACGGTCGACGGCGGGGCATTGGATGAAGCGGCCGGTGCCGTAGAGCGTGGGGCCGCTGCCGTCATAGGGGTAGAGGCGCAGTGGGCCACTCCAGTGTCCGCTGCCGATGTAGCGGATCACGGTGCGTACCTTGTGGTCCGGGGTCACATCGATGTAGATCTGACCGGGCAGGGGGTCGTAGCGCCAGTCCGGGATGGCGTCGAAGAAGGCCATGTTGTAGGTGACGAAGTCGTCGATCCCGACGATGGTGCGGCCGAAAGTCGTAACGTCGGTGTAGCGCATATCGGGTGCGTAGAGCTCGTGGTTGTAGCTCATATCGCGGTCGATCCAGCTCCACCAGTACTTCTTGGCCCAGTCCAGTAGCCAGGTCAGGTCCACGTCCAGCTTGCTGTAGAAATCGAGCTTGCGTTCGAAATCGTCGAACCATGCCCGAGTGGTGGCCTGCAGTTCGTGTTCGGGGATCGCGCGTACCGGGGTGCCCCGATTGGCCGTCAGGAATTCCGGTACCGGCCGGGCGAGTCGCGGTGTGCGCAGGGCCTGCTGGAATTTTTCCTCGGTGAACATCGCGGTCCTCTCTGGAGAAGGAGCGGCCTCGCCGGCGCGTACGCGAGCGTGGCCGGTGCCGGCGCGAGGGGATGGTCTGTTGTGGGCGCGGCGAAACGGCAACGTGAAACGTATGATTCATGTTGAATCACGTGATGTCAATGTGTTCCGCCGGATTGGTGACCGGTTCGCAGGCGGGTGGTCGGCCGGGGCGCGGGCCTCGGGCCGGACCGCGAAGTCATTGCCCGAGAGCCAGGCCCAACAGGGATACGACGATGGTGACCGCGCGATCGACGAGTTGATCCCGGTCGATGACCAGATGGCCGTCGGCCCATTCCAGGTAGACCGCGGTCAACGCACCGGCCAGAGCCGTGCCCATGACGACGAGGGTGTCGTCGCTGCTGGTGAACAGGTCGTCCGCCCCGTCGCCGAGGAGGGGGGCCAGCGCCCGGACGGCCGCCGGGGTGCGCTGGGTGATGTGTCGGCGCAACGTATCGTCGGCCAGCGGCTCGCGCAACAACACTCGCGCTCGCCGGGGATCCTCGTCGAAGAAATCGGCGCAGGTTTGCAGACCGGTCCGAATGGCCGAATGCGGATCCGGTCCGGGATCGATAGCCGAGAGTCGTTCGCGCAGACCGCCCTCGACCCGATCGTAGACCGCCGCGAGGAGTTCCTCGCGGCTACCGAAACTCTCGTAGAAGTAGCGCGGACTCAGATTCGCCTGTCGTGTCACCGCGCGCATGGTCACCGCGGCGGCACCCCCGGCGCCGAGGAGGTCGAACGCGCACTCGAGAAGTTGCTCGCGTCGTTCACCGGACCGGTCCCGCAGTGTCTGGCCGCGCCACAGTTTGGGAGCGGTCACCGCCGCATCCCCGGATAGGCCCCGGCTCGATTCGTCGCCACGCGCCGATTTTAGATGAATCGGGTGATTCCTCTCGGCGCGGCCGGTTGCCCGGTCGTTCGAGATCCGGCTCCACCGGTGCCGGGGCGGACGGAAACCGGCTCGCTCAATATCCTCTGGACCGGAGGAAATCCGCCACGGTGACGACCGCCTGCGGATTACGTGGGCTTTCGACCAGCGCGGCATAGGGCAACGCGAGAATGTTGCCGGCGCGGACGGCCGTCGTACCGGCCATCAGCGGATGGTGGCGCAACTGCTCGATCTTCGCCCGGACCGAGTTCTCCGGGCCGGCGCCGTAGTCGACGATCACGATCACCTGGGGGTCGCGCTGTGCCGCGGCCTCCCACGAGGCCGTGGTCCACGAGTCGTTCAGATCGTCGAAGATATTGGCGCCGCCGGCCTCCCGGATGATCTGCGACGGTGCGGCGGTGCGGCCCGAGGTGAACGGTTCCGGTGTCGCACTGTCGAACAGGAAGACCCGGGCCGGTTCCCGTCCGTCCGGCGCGCTGTCCGCGGCTCCGGCGACCTGTTCACGATAGTGGGACACGAGTTCGTCCGCCTTCTCGCGCACCCCGAAGATCTCACCGAGGTTGGT
Source organism: Nocardia sp. X0981 (assembly GCF_977089955.1). Lineage (NCBI taxonomy): Bacteria > Bacillati > Actinomycetota > Actinomycetes > Mycobacteriales > Nocardiaceae > Nocardia > Nocardia sp. X0981. The sequence goes on from NZ_OZ372435.1 coordinate 4,424,317, forward strand.
CAGGTCCGTGTACAGGGCGTCGAGCGGTTCCATCACCCCGCGACGCTTCGTCCCGGGCTGTCGGCATGCCTCGGTCAGCTGGTACGGCACGGCGCCGATCGAGCGCACCCAGTCCGGGGTGAGACCCGTGGACTCCTTGAACCCGTAGTTCCAGCCGGCGAAGACGAAATCGGGAGCGGCGGCCTGGACGACCTCCCGGGTGAAGGCATCCCCGAGCGTCGGTACACGTTCGAAATCGGTCTGCCACGGTGAGGTGGCGATATCGCGTTCCTTCCCGGGGTAACTGGTATAGCCCACCATCCGGTCGGCCAGGCCGAGGGCGAACATCATCTCGGTGATCCCGGTGTCGTTGGTGACCACTCGCTCGGGCACACCGTCGACGGTGAGCGGAGCATCGCAGTTGGTGACCGTCACCGACGCACCGGCCGCGTTCGCCGGGGCCTGCTGTACCTCGGCACCGCACGCTGTCGTGCCGAGCACACACGCGACAGCGAGTACCGGTAGCAGCGGAAAAGATCGCATCAGCGTTCCTTCTGGTCGAAAATGATCTGCGGGACACCCAGCCGCGGGTGCTCGACGATATGGCCGCCGATCGAGAACCAGCGGGCGATCACCTCCGCGGTGATCACCTCGTGCGGGCTGCCCGAACACACCAGCCGGCCCGCGTGCAGGACGAAGATCCGGTCGCAGTGCTGGGCGGCCAGATTGAGGTCGTGCAGCGCCGCGACCACGGTGATGCCCAGATCTCGCGCCGCGGCGAGAACGCTGTACTGGTGGTGGACATCGAGATGATTGGTCGGTTCGTCCAGGACGAGTACCCGCGGTTGCTGGGCCAGCGCCCGCGCGATCAGGACCCGCTGGCGTTCACCGCCCGACAGCGACAGGAAGCCGCGTGTGGCGAGATGACCGATATCGGCCGTCGCCATCGCCGCGGCGCAGATCTCCCGATCGCGCCGGCGTGTGCCGCGCAGCAGCGCGGTATGCGGCAGGCGTCCGGTGGCGACCACCTCGGCGGCGGTGTAATCGAAAGGTGTGCTCGTATCCTGGGTGAGCGCGGCCACCCGACGGGCGTTCTCCCGCATGCTGATCGCCGCGATATCCGTACCGTCGACCAGGACCCGGCCGGTTGTCGGTGCCAATGCCCGGTAGAGACAGCGCAGCAGGGTGGACTTCCCGCTGCCGTTCGGTCCCACGATGCCGATGAACCGGCCCGGTTCGGCGGCCAGGGTCACCGACTCGACAACCGCCGTCCCGTCGAACTCGACCGTGACGTTCTCGTAGTCGACCCGCATCAGCCGTACTCCACCAGCGCACCACGGCGGCGCATCAACAGCACGAAAACAGGCACCCCCACCGCGGCGGTGATCGCGCCCAGGGGAAGCTCCTGCGGCGGTACGAGCGTCCGCGAGACCAGATCCGCGGTCACCAGGAACACCGCACCCAGCAGCGGTGCGACGAGAACGAGTCGCCGGTGACCGGCCCCCACCAGCATTCTGGCGATATGCGGTACCACCAGGCCGACGAAACCGATCGCCCCGCAGACCGCGACGAAACAGCCCGTCATGGCGGCGGAGACCACGAACAGCACGATCCGGAACCGGGCGGCGTTCAGACCGAGCGCGGCACCGGCCTCGTCCCCCATCGACAGTGCGTCGAGGTGCCGCGCGGATACGGCGAGCACCGTCAGCCCGAGCGCGGCCACCGCGGCGACCAGGGGCACCATCTGCCAGCTCGCTCCCGCCAGACTCCCGAGCAGCCAGAACATCACGGAACGGGCGGCGTCTCCGTGCGGGGCCGTGAACACCAGCACCGTGGTCGTCGCGGAGAAGCCGTAACCGATGGCGGTGCCGGTGAGTACCAGCCGTAGCGGTACCAGCCCGGAGGCCGAACGTGCCATCAGATAGACGAGCACCGTGGCGCCCAGCGCCCCGGCGAAGGCCGCGGTCGACAGCGCGTAGACACCGAGCGTGCCGAAGACCCCGAACAGTACGACCGCGGTGGCGCCCACCGAGGCACCCGAGGAGATCCCGAGGACGTAAGGGTCGGCGAGTGCGTTACGAACCATGGCCTGAACCAGCAGTCCCACTCCGGCGAGACCGGCTCCGACCAGGGCCGCCAGCAGTACGCGAGGCAACCGCGAGTCGACGACGATCCGGTAGTCGGCGATATCGGCGGTGACCACCGTCGCGCCGGTGAGCTCGGCCCACAGGAACCAGACCGTGTTCCGCCAGGGGATGGGGGCCGCACCCAGCGCCAGAGCGAGCACACAGACCACCACCAGCGCCGTGATCGAGCCGAGGACCGGTACGGCGACGGGCAGCCGGCGCCTCTCGACGGTTCTCATCGGTACAGCTCTACCCGCACCGTCCCATATCGAATGTCCACCGGACAGATGAGCACCACACGACCCATATCTCGTCAACCGTTCCCTCGGAGTCGACAGAGGCCGCGCCGTCGGCGCGGCCGCGCGGGCAGGTCTTCGGGCTCGTGGACAGGACACCGGAATCTCCGGTCTCGCCTACTGGCGGTCGCTTCCCGGGCCGTGGGCCCAGTGCTGATGACCGCGGTCGTTTCCACATACCGCTGCGGGGCAGCTCCGGATTCCCACCGGATTCCCTCTTACGAGCCGCCTGTCCGGAGACGGGCGGCAACCAGCGCACGGTCACAGTAGCATTCCGGTGGTTCGCGAGGTGTTGCCGTCGCGGGCTCGCCGGATGCGCGGTGGCCCTGATGGGGGCGGCGACGGGCCTGTGGCCGGCCGGCGGCAGTGTGACGACGGTGTTCCCGAATACGTCGCGTTTCCACGACGAATGTGGCGACAGTTCCCGGGCCGCGCTCGGTGAACGCCGGTTCGTGGCCGCTCTCCGCCGCGGCCGCGCGATGGGTTCGGATGCCGCTGTGGCGTACGCTCTCCGGGAAGGGGCGATCGCCGCGTCCGGATCGCGGCATGGATCGTCGGTCGGGAGCGAACCGATCGCGATCCGGTGGACGCCTCGGCGCCGGAGTGCGCGGCGGTATCTCCTACCGGCGGTTGTCCGAGGAGGAACCGGCTCGGACCCAAGGCCAGGTCATCACCGCCCATACGATGAGCAACAGGACAGCCACGGTGCCCAGGTACCAGGGCCATGGTCCGAGGACGTCGAGCAGCGACGGGGTCGCGGGTTTCCGGTTGACGAAACCGTAGTTGGTGCCGGCGAATGAATTGACGGCGAAAGTGACCGTCACCCACGCGATCGTCGCCGCCACCGCGAACCGGTAGCTACGCCAGTCCGGGCGCATTCCCACACCCCAGGTCAGATAGATCGCCGCCCAGACCACGAGCAGATGGATCGCCCAGAAGGCCAGGAATTCGTAGTGCGGGAAGTCCGGGCTCTCCAACGCCGGGGACAGGAGCGCCTGCGTGCTGAGGGTGAGGCACCAGTAGTAGGTCAGCGCGTATGCCCAGCGCCGGTGTGACCACAGCGCGTAGCCGGCGACCAGAGTCGCGAGATCGGTCAAGCGCAGTGGGATCGAGCGCTCGACCGTCGGCGGGAATGCTGTGGCGAGGTAGATCACCGCGTACAGCACCAGGGTCACCGCACCGAACGCCCGGCCGAAGTGGCGTACGGTGCGAGTGTCACGCTGTCTTCGTCCGATCAGGACCACCATCACCGCCCCCGTCGCGAACACGGCGAGCACGATCCAGTGCGACAGCCCGTATGCGGAGAATTCCTTCGCCGTCGGTGGCTCCACGCCTGGCTACTCTAGCGATGCCCCGGAGCGATCGGCACGGGCCGGACGACCCACCAGGCGACCGTGGTCCATGTGGAGGCCAGTAGGAGCGAGCCGAGCAGGTCGGTGGGGTGATGCGCCCCGGTGTAGAGCCGCTGCGCCGCTACCAGGAGGGGGATCAGGAGCAGCGCGGCGGCGAGGATCCGGTACCGCCGGCGGTGCGTGGTGAACCACAGGAGTGCGGCGGTGCCGGTGTAGAGGGTCAGCGCGGCGGCGAGGTGGCCGGAAGGGAAACTCGCGGTCGGGGGGAGGCCGGGGTCGAGAGGGGGGACCCGGGGGCGGTCGCGGTCGACGATCGCGGCGACGGTGAGGAACAGCGTGATCTCTCCCAGCAGCGCGATACCGAGGAACACCACCGGCCGCCGGTTCCGGAGTACCGCCACCGCGAGCGCGGCGATGATCAGGGCGGCGGTGATGACGGCGAGAGTGTTGCCGAGTTCGCCGAACACGTCGAGGGCAGCGGCGAGCGTGGGGTCCCGGTGCTCGGCCAGTGCCGCCACGACGCCGTGATCCCACCGGGCGACCGGGTTCCCGGGTGCGAGGTCGCGTACCAGCGTGCCGATGCCGGTGAGCAGTCCGGCGAGCAGCGCCCACGCCACCGCGAGTTCACCGAGGCCGCGCCACGGGTGGGGCATCGTGGGCGTGTGCCGCATCGGAACCGGCCGTAAATCGTCCTTTTCGTCCGGCGCCACCTCACCCGGCAGCGGGCCGGTGCCGGTGCGGCCGGCGTCGCCACGCCAGCGGTGGAAGGCGACGGTGACCGCGGTGAGCCACAACGATCCGAGCAACCAGCCGGCGAGGACGTCGGTGAGGTAGTGCACGCCCAGTGCTATCCGGCTGAGCCCGACAGCCGCTACGAGCAGGACGGCGCACCCCGTCACCACACGTCGGGTGCCGGTGCGCAGCGCGGGTGCGAAAACCAGCAGCACAATGCCGTAGCACACCAGTGAACCCATGGCGTGCCCGCTGGGGAAGCTCCACCCGTCCGTCCGGTAGACGGGGGTTTCCACCACCGGTCGTAGTCGGGCGACGAGCTCTTTGACGACCGGGTTGAGGATGAGCCCGCCCACGCCGGTGAGCACCACATATCCGGCGAGCCGGGGGAGACGACGCAGCAGTAGCCAGAGCGCCCCGACGGCGAGCATCCCGGCCAGCGTGACGGTCGCGCCGAGAGCGGTGACGGTGGTGAGGACATCGCGCAGTAGCGGGTGCGTGGCAACCAGGGCGGTCGTGTGATCGGCGACCGCTTGGTCCGCGCTCTGCAACGGCTCCCACCGTGCCCGGACCAGTGCTGTGAGCACACCGAAGCCGAGACCGGCGGCCACCGTTGCCAGCAGCGCCGCGGTACTGCGTACGGCGAAGCGTTCCGCGGCCACGACCGCACGACCGCGGTCGGCGCTCGTCCCGGCTTCGCCGTCGCGCTGGTCCACAGACAAATGCACTACCTCCTGCGATCGTGCGGTACCCGGCCCGCACAGTGGGTTTTCGCGACGGCCCACCGGGATCTCCGATGCGCCTACCGCTGGTGCCGGCGAGCCGACTCGGCCGCGGTCGGTGGGAGCCGGCTCGGATCCGGACCCGTCGATATCGGTGACTTCGCCGCGCCGGACGGATTTTCGTCCGGCGCGGCGGAGGTGCGCGCTACGCGCGCCGAACGGATCGCGCGGCTCGGACCGCTTCCTTTTCCGTGTCGTCGAGTTTGCGGGTATCACGCGGTTCGGCGAAAGGCCGCACATCCTCGGGTAATCCCCCGGCGATGGCCTTACCGTGGTCGAGTTCGGCGTTGATCTCTGCCCCGAGCAGCAGCGCGATATTGGTCAGCCACAACCACACGAGGAAGATCACGATGCCCGCCAGGGATCCGTAGGTTTCGTCGTAGGAGGAGAAGTTGGCGATGTAGACGGCGAACAGCACGGAAATGATCAGCCAGATGACCACGGCGACGACCCCGCCGGGGCTGATCCACTTCACTCCGCCCTGCTGGGCGTTCGGGCCGGCCCAGAACAGGATGGCGAGCAGCACCGACAGGAGTACGAACAGCACCGGCCATTTGGTGATGTTCCAGACCGTCACCACGGTGTTCCCGACACCGAGGACGTCGCCGAGTTGCTGGGCGACCGGCCCGCTCGCCACCACGATGACGGCACCGGCCACCAGGATGATCACCGCGACGAGGGTGACCCCGAGCCGGATGGGGGTGGTCTTCCAGATGGGCCGCCCTTCCCCGATGCCGTAGACGACGTTCGAGGCCCGCATGAAGGCCGCGACATAGCCCGACGCCGACCACAGCGCGATACCGAGACCGAGAATCGCGGTCAGCCCCGCACCCTGCTTCCCGGCTTGGGCCTGAGCGATGAGGGTGTGGACCAACTCGGCGCTCGAGCCCGGTGCGATCTGTTGCGCCTGGTTCCCGAGCTCGTCGGCAGCGGCCGGACCCAGCAGCCCGAGCAGTGCGAACAGGAGGATGAGGCCCGGCACGATCGAGAGCATCGCGTAATAGGTGAGTGCGGCGGCCAGGTCGGTCAGATTATCGCGCCGGAACTCCTGGGCCGCGCGTTTCACCACGGCCAGCAACGAGGGTGTGGACAGTTCGGCCGGGCCGGTCGGCTCGTCCGGATCGAGGTCGGGCCGGGCCCCCGCGGCGGTCGCCGGGCCGCGCGGCGCACCGCCGTCCGGCGTGCCGGTCGAATCGCCGGTTGCGCCCTGGTGCCCGTCCGGTTCACCGCGATCTGTAGCCATATCGGTTCCTCGCTCGTACGCGTCTCTCGGCTCATACGCGGGTGCCGATACTCCCGCGCTGCACGAGTGGTGCCCGCCGCGGTGGCGTCGAAACACCCGCACCCCTACGAGCCGGATGCCCGCCCGGCCGCTGCGGGACACCGGTATCGTGACGCCGTCGTGGTGCACCGTGAAAAGCTGTTCCCTATCGGTTTCGGCAGGCATGCGTCCATGATCGAAGGTTGACCCTGGGTCAGGGTCAACCTCGGGAACATCCTCCGCGCGGTTGCCGGGCCGGCGCCGGGTGCGGGAGTCAGCGTGCGGCGCGGCGGGCGGCTCCGACGGTGCGTTTCGCGATGGCCCAGCGGTGCACCTCGGAGGGGCCGTCGTAGATGCGGAAGGGCCGGACCTCGCGGGAGAGCCGGGCCAACGGCAGATCCTCGGAGACACCCAGGCCCCCACAGAGCTGGACACTGCGGTCGACCACCCGGAAAACGGCCTCGGCGGCGAAGGTTTTCGCGATCGAGGTCGCGTTACCGGCCTGTTCGCCGCTGTCCAGTTCCCAGCAGGCCCGTACCAGCAGTGCGCGGGTCGCGGCGATATCGACCTCGTTGTCCGCCACCATCTGTTGTGCCAGGCCGAGATTGCCGATGACCGAGCCGAAGCCCTCGCGTTCGGCGATATGGGCGACGGCCACATCGTGCGCGCGCCGGCATGCCCCCAGCCAGCGCATCACATGCGTCATCCGGGCAGGTCCCAACCGCACCTGAGCGTATTCGAAACCGCGATCGACGGCGCCGAGGACCGCCTCGTCGGGGACGAACACGTCCTCGAAGAAGACCTCGCAGTGGCCGCCGATCATGGAGCGATCCAGGGTGTCGATATGCCGGCCCACGCGCAGGCCGGGGGTGTCGGCCGGCGCCAGGAACATGGTGGCTCCGCCGCGCGTACCGGGTTCACCGGAGGTGCGGGCCATGATGATGAAGAAGCTGGCGCCGTCCGCCCCGGTGATGAAGTGTTTGTGTCCGTTGATGCGCCACCCGCCGTCGACCTTCGTGGCGCGCGTGGCCAACGCCGCCGGATCGGAGCCCGCGCCCGGGGCGGGTTCGGTCATCGCGAACGCCGAGCGTATCTCGCCGCGGGCCAGGGGTTCCAGGTAGCGGGCCTTCTGCTCCGGATCGGCGATATGGGCGAGCATATGTACGTTGCCCTCGTCGGGTGCGGCGATATTCAGCGCGGTCGGGCCGAAGAGCGAGTACCCGGCCTCTTCGAAGACGGGTGCGCGGTCCGACATCGACAGCCCGTGCCCGCCGTATTCGACCGGAGCATGCGGGGCGAAGACCCCGGCCGCGCGAGCCTGCTCCTGCAGGGTGACCCGGATCCGGTCGCCGCCGGCCGCGGCGATATCGCCGCGGTGCTCGTCCTCGACCGGCAGTACCGTCTCCCGGATGAAATCGCGGGTGCGGTCGACGAGAGTGCGGACTTCGGGGGAATAGGTGAGATCGATCGGCATCGCGGTCCTCCTGGCTTGGGGTGGATCGCCGAGCCAACCGAGCGATCGCTCCGAGTGAACGTTCTCATCGCGGGTGGAGATATGTCAAAACCGTAGTCCATCGGGGAGCCATGCTGCGAGAATCGTATCGAAGTTTTCGGATATTCTGAACACCATGACCGGTCCCGCCGCGCCCCTACCGCCCCACGAGGCCGTCCGGGCGGCTCGCCGCGCCCGCGGCCTGTCGCTGCGTGAGCTCGCCCGCCGGATCGGGGTGAGCCCGGCGACCCTCAGCGCCGTCGAGAACGGGCGTACCCGCCTATCGGTCGACCGGCTCAACCAGCTGGCCGGGGCGCTCGGCGTACCGGTGCACCACCTGCTGGGCGTCGTACCCGCCGCGCCGTCACTCGCACCCCTGCCGGCCGTGGCGGAGAACACCCCCGGCAGCTGGCGGGAATTCGGACCGCTCGCCTCCGACCCCGTCCTGACCGCCGCTATCGCCCTGTTCGTGGAGATCGGCTACCACGGCACCACCGTGCGCGCGCTGGCCCGGCGCGCGGGGACGAGTGTGCCCGGTATCTACCATCACTACCGCGACAAACAGGAAGTTCTGGTGCGGATACTGGATCTCACCATGGACGATCTGCACTGGCGGGTCCGCGCCGCCCGGGCCGAGGGGCGTGACGCTGTCGAGCGGGTCCGCGCGATGGTGGAGGCATTGGCCCTGTTCCACACCCACCGCCGGGAGCTGGGATTCATCGGCGCCAGCGAAATGCGCAGTCTGCGGCCCGCCGACCGCACCCGGATCGCCGGGTCGCGCAGGGCGTTACAGCAGTTGCTGGACGAGGAGATCGTCGCCGCATGCGGGAGCGGACGTGCCCGCACCCCGCATCCCCGTGCCGCCGGGCGGGCGATCGCCACCATGTGCACGGGTATCGCGCAGTGGTACCGCGCCGACGGTGCGACGACGGCCGAGGAGATCGCCGCCCGATACGGGCGGTTCGCCCTCGATATGCTCGGTGTGGCACCGGTCCCGGCCGCGGTCGGGACCGTCCGGCGCTAGACCACGCCGGTACGCGGAGCCCGTCCCGCCCGCGCACCGGTCCGCGGTATCGGGCCGGCGCGGTCACCTCGGTACGGGTCGTTCGGTTCGAGAAGTGTTGCGGCGAAAGCCGTTCCGTGTGACGTCGGCGTATTGGATTCAGCGTGATCGAGACCGGCGACGACGGGTGAACGCCTCCATAGTGTCGTTCCTACCACCGGGGCCTGCCACTGGCCGGGCCCGGCCCGACGATGCCGTGACCGGCCACCGGCACGGTGCGATCCGGAGAACCGATGAGAAAACGCGTAGCCCTGTTCGGGGTATTCGCCGTGACGTTCGCCCTCACGGCGTGCGGGAACCAAGGACCGTCGAACGGTGCCGCCGGGCCACCACAGCCCGGCGGTACCCTGCGATACGGCCTGTCCCAAGCGCCGACCTGCTCCGATCCGGCGCAGGCGGCTACCAATCAGACCATCTATGTGGCGCGTCAGATCGTCGATTCGCTGACCGACCAGGACCCGGCAACCGGTGCGATCCGGCCCTGGCTGGCCGAACGGTGGGAGGTGAGCCCCGACGCCCGGACCTTCACCTTCCACCTGCGGCCGGGAGTGACCTTCAGCGACGGTAGTCCGCTCACCGCGGAGTCGGTACGCGATACCTTCGACTCGGTGGTGCATACCGTCGGCGCAGTGAAGGCGCCACTGGCATCGACCTACCTGGCCAACTACCTCGAAACCCGGGTGGTGGACCCGCTCACCGCGGTCGTGCGGTTCAGCGCGCCCAATGCGCAGTTCCTGCAGGCGACCTCTACTCCGCAACTGGGGATCCTCGGCGCGCGCACCACCGCACAGCCGGCCGAGCAGCGCTGCCTCGGTGAGACGATCGGCAGCGGCCCGTTCACCTATGCCGAATACCGCCAGGGCGATAAGGCCACCCTGGCCAGACGAACCGGTTACCACTGGGGCTCAGCGGTATTCGCTCATCAGGGTGAGGCCTACCTGGAGCGGATCGAGTTCACCGTCATCCCGGAATCAGGGGTCCGTACCGGCAGCCTGGTCTCGGGTCAGCTCGACGCGGTCAGCGACGCACTACCCCAGGACGCGCCGCAGATCGAGGCGTCGGGCGGACGGGTGGCGACGGTCTCCAACCCGGGTATCCCTTTCGGATTGCAGCCGAACACCACCCGGGGACCGCTGCGCGACCGGGCGGTGCGTACGGCGCTGCTGTCCGCGATCGATCGGCAGGAACTCGTCGACACCGTGCTGGGTCCGCAGTTCCGTCCGGCCACCAGCACGCTCGCCCACACCACTCCCGGCTACGTCGACCTCTCCGGCGAGCTGGGGTTCGATCTCGACTCCGCGAAATATGCGCTGGATCGGGCAGGCTGGGTACCCGGCGCGGACGGTATCCGGGTGAAAAACGGCGAACGGCTGGCCTTCGGAGTGCTCTTCACACAGGTATTCGCGGGTAATCAAGCGATCCTGGAACTGCTGCAGCAACAGTTCCGGGCGGCCGGGGTCGAACTGCGGCTCGAACCGGTGAGCCACGCGGAGTACACGGCTCGGCAGAACGCCTACGATTTCGACGCGGTCTACTACAACAGCACCCGTGCCGACGGCGACATCCTACGGATGGGTTTCGGCCTCGACGGCCGTAATCTCAATGCCCGCGGCCCCGTTCCCGCGTTGGACACGGTATTGGCGGCCCAGCTGGCCGAAACCGATACCGCCGCCCGCGCGCGCCTGATCGGGGAGGCACAGCGGCTACTGCTCGCCGAGGGACTGTGGCTCCCCACCGTGGAGCTCTCCCAGGCCATCGGGGTTTCGGGGACCGTCCAGGGTCCAACCTTCGAGGCATCGGCGCGGCTGCAGTTCTACGACACCTGGCTGAGCGGCCGGTGACGCCGATGGTCTCGTATGTCCTGGCCCGTATCGCGCAGGCCGCCGCGGTGTTGTGGGCGGCGTTCACGGTAACCTTCGTGGTGCTGTACCTGCTGCCCGCGGACCCGGTGCAGCTGGCCATGGACGCCGGGCCGGGGACTCCGGTGGACGCGGCCGCGGTCGCCGAACTCCGGGCTCGCTACGGGCTGGACCGGCCGGTGTGGGAACAGTACTGGACGGCGCTCACCCACGCCGTTCGCGGGGATCTGGGCCACTCCCTCACCACCGGGCAGAGCGTCGTGGACGCCCTCGGCGAGGCGCTGCCCTCCACGCTGGCCCTGGCCTCGCTCACGTTGGTGCTGGCAGGGGTATCCGGCGGCACACTGGCCCTGGCCGCCGCCTACACCGAACGCGGGTGGCTGCGTGGTCTGCTGACCGCGCTCCCGCCGGTCGGTACCGCCATGCCCACCTTCTGGGTGGGTCTCATCCTGCTGCACCTGTTCTCGTTCCAGCTGCGCCTGGTGCCGGCCTTCGGTGGTACCGGTTTCACCGGGACGCTCCTGCCGGCGCTCACCCTGGCCGTGCCCGTGGGGGCCGTGATCGCGCAGGTGCTCTACAGCACGCTGATCACCACTTGGCGCCAGCCGTTCGTCACTGTCGCGTTCGCCAAGGGAGCTTCCCGGAACTGGGTGCAGTGGCGGCATGTACTGCGCGCCGCGGTCGGCCCGGCGCTCACCGTCGCAGGCGTCTGGGTGGGTACCGTGCTGGCCGGATCGGTGATCGTGGAAACCGTTTTCGCTCGCGCCGGGATCGGCAGGCTCACCCAGATCTCGGTGCTGAATCAGGACGTTCCGGTGGTCCAAGGGATCGTGGTCTTCTCCGCCGCGGTGTATGTGCTGGTGAATCTGCTGTATCCACTCGTGGACGCCCGAGTGGTGGACACTCACCGGGGGAAGGCGGCCGCGCATGTCTGAACCGGGGAGCGTCCGGGTGCGGGTGCCGCGCCGCGTACGCACGGCGATCGGTGTGGCCGTATCGGCCGCTGTTGTCGTTCTCGTGCTGGGCTGGGCCGTGGCTCCCTCGTGGTTCGCCGGTGGCGATCCGCTGACGGGAGTGCCGGCCGAGAAGTTCCACGGGCCGGGCCCGCAACACTGGTTCGGGACCGACAACCTCGGCCGTGATGTCTACACCAGGGTCGTGCACGCGGCGGCCCTGTCGCTGACCGCCACGGTGCTCGCGGTGGCCGTCGGCCTGATCGCCGGCTCCCTGCTGGGTCTGGTTTCGGGGGCGGTGGGCGGCCGGGTCGACGGGGTGGTCATGCGGTGTGTGGATGTATTGCTGTCGATTCCGGAACTGCTGTTGTCGCTGGCCCTGGTGACGGTGCTCGGCTTCGGCACCGGCAATGTGGCGCTGGCGGTGGGCGTGGCGCTCGTCGCCCGCTTCGCCCGGGTCATGCGCGCGGAGGTCCTGCGGGTGCGCCGCGCGCCGTATGTGGAGGCCGCGTTCGCCTCCGGTGTGCGGTGGTACACCGTGCTCTTGCGGCATGTGCTGCGCAATGCCTACGCCCCGGTCGCCGCGCTGGCCGTTGCCGAATTCGGCCTCGCGGTCCTCGCTGTCTCGTCACTGAGCTTCCTCGGGTACGGTGCCGCGCCGCCGACCCCGGAATGGGGTTCGCTGATTTCGGAGGGCCGCAACTATCTGGCCACCGCCTGGTGGCTCACCACCCTGCCCGGTCTGGTCATCATCGCGGTGGTGCTCGCCACCCAGCGACTCGGCCGGGTCATCGCTCAGGAGGGACTACGGTGATATCCGAGGATCACGGCTTCGGCCGGGCCGCTGGTGCGTCCGTCAGCGGACCGTTGCCGGGAGCGGACCCGCTGGTGACGACGGCGCAGCGGGCCGGGGTCTTCTTCCGTGCGGGCTGGCGTTTCACCACTGAACTGGCCGAACGGATTCCGCGGCTCTACCTCGCGGAGTGGCACCTGTGAGCCCGGCGCGCAAGATCCCCGGCCCCGACCGCGAGACGCTGCTGCGCATCGACGGACTCGCGGTGCGATACCGGGCCGGTAACGCGGTGACCAGAGCCGTCGACGAGGTGACGCTGGCGGTGTACCCCGGGGAGACCGTGGCGATCGTCGGCGAATCCGGTTCCGGAAAGTCCACGCTGGCCCATGCTGTCATCGGACTACCGAGTGGTGGGGCGGAGATCACCGCGGGCAGTGTCGTCTTCGCCGGGGAGCGTATCGACGACCTCGCCCCGCGGGCGTGGCAGCGGATCCGTGGCGCCGGGATCGGACTCGTCCCCCAGGACCCGGGGGTGTCACTGAACCCGGTCCTGCCGGTGGGTGAGCAGGTCGCGGAGACCTTGCGCATCCACGGCCGCGCCGACCGGCGTACGGCGCGGGCCGAGGCCGTCCGGATACTCGCCGAGGCGGGGCTGGACCGCCCCGGACTACGCGCCGGGCAGTTTCCGCAAGAACTTTCGGGTGGTCAGCGGCAGCGGGTTCTCATCGGGATGGCGCTGGCCTGCGGGCCGCGACTGCTGATCGCGGACGAACCGACCAGCGCTCTCGATGTCACGGTCCAGCGCCATATCCTCGACCATCTCGCGGCCCGTACGGCGGAAACGGGTACCGCGGTACTGCTGATCACCCACGATCTCGGTGTGGCGGCCGACCGCGCGGATCGGATCGTGGTGATGCGCCGCGGCCGGATCGTGGAAACCGGGACAGCCGAGGAAGTTTTCCGCGAGCCACGGCACCAGTACACCCGCCGGCTGCTGGCCGCGGTACCGAAAGTATCCGGTCCGTTACGCGCGACACGGCCGCGTACGGCCGAACCGCTGCTGGCGGTCCGCGGCCTGCGCAAGAGTTTCCGGATCGCGCGCGGCACCACTCTGGTGGCGGTCGCCGATGTTTCGCTGACCGTCGCGCGCGGAGAAACTCTCGCGCTGGTGGGTGAATCGGGGTCCGGTAAATCGACCACGGCCCGGATGATCGCGCGGCTCGAGCGACCCGACCACGGGAGTGTCGAATTCGACGGCACCGATATCGCGGCGCTACGCGGCGCCCGGTTGCGGGAGTGGCGGCGGCGCATCCAGATCGTCTACCAGAACCCGTATGCGTCGTTGAACCCGAAACTCACCATCGAGGACATCATCGCCGAACCACTGCGGGCCTTCGGTATCGGCGATCGTGTCCAACGCCGGGTTCGGGTCGCCGACCTGCTCGACAGAGTCGCGCTGCCCCCCGACTGTGCGCGGCGTCGTCCGTCGGAACTGTCCGGCGGTCAGCGGCAACGGGTGGCCATCGCCCGTGCCCTGGCGCTGCGCCCGGAGCTGGTGATACTCGACGAACCGGTATCCGCTCTCGACGTCTCGGTGCAGGCACAGATCCTGGACCTGCTCGACGCACTGCAGTCCGAGCTCGGGCTGAGCTATCTGTTCATCTCCCACGATCTGGCCGTGGTGCGCGCGAGGAGCGACCGGGTCACGGTCATGCGGGAGGGGACGATCGTCGAATCCGGCCGGACCGCGGAGATCTTCGCAGCTCCCCGGCACGAGTACACCCGGGAACTGCTGCGCGCCGTCCCCGGCGCCGCCCGCCGGCACCGCCCGAGAGAAAGGACCGCGTGATGCCGCATACGTATCCGCTGCTGCTGGCCGTCGAACTCGCCGGGACCGGGACGCACCCCGCCTCGTGGCGACGTGCCGACTCCCGGGCGGAGGATCTGTTCACCGCCGGCTACTGGGTGGACGCGGTGACCGCGGCCGAACGAGCCGGTCTGGATCTGGCCTTCCTGCCGGATTCCTTCGGCCTGCAGAGCCACGGCGTGCGCGGCCGGCTCGAGGCGGTCGGGATCGCCGCCCGGGTGGCGGCGGTAACCAGCCGCCTGGGCCTGATACCGCAATTCCCGGTGACCCATACCGAACCGTTCCACATCTCCAAAGCGATCGCCGCTCTCGATTTCGCCACTTTCGGCCGTGCGGGATGGGAGGTGACCGTCTCGCCCGGTGCGACACAGGCGCGCCTGTTCGGATGGAAGGACTCCCAGACCGATGATTCGCTCTGGCACGAGGCCGATGAGGCGATCGAAGTGGTTTCCCGGCTGTGGGACAGCTGGGAAGACGATGCCGAGATCCGTGATACGGCGACCGGCCGGTTCATCGATCGCGACAAACTGCACTACATCGATTTCGTCGGGGACAATTTCGCGGTCAGGGGCCCGTCGATCACGCCTCGCCCGCCCCAGGGGCAGCCGCTGGTCGCGGTGCGGGTGGCGGGCCCGCAGGCCACCCGGGTCGCCGTGCGGCGTGCCGATCTGCTGCGCGTACGCGCCCGGGATCTCGCGGACGCCGCACGGACCCGTTCCGTACTCCGCGCCGCGGCCGCCGCCGCGGGCCGGGACCCCGAACTGGTGCGTGTCGTGCTCGACATCGAGGTCCATCTCGCGGAATCGGCACATATCGCGGGGGAGGAGGTCGCTCAGCTGGAGCGGTGGCACGCGACCCAGGAACCCGACACACTGCGCCACGTGGGCACTCCCGATTCCTTACGAGAGCTTCTCGCCGCAGCGCAATCGGAATGCGCCGCCGACGGAATCGTCCTGCGACCACTGGCCCTCGCCGCGTTCCTGAGCCGGATACCGGCTCCGCTCACCACCCTGCGCGGCCGGTTGGGCCTGCCGCGTCCCCGCAACCGCTACGCGACCGAACGGGTATGACATGTCGAAACCGAAGGTAGGCAAACGTATCCATCTCGCCGCCCATTTCCCGGGTGTCAACAACACCACCGTCTGGAGCGATCCGCGATCCGGTAGCCAGATCGCCTTCGATTCGTTCGTCCATCTGGCCCGCACCGCGGAGCGGGGGTTGTTCGATTTCTTCTTCCTCGCCGAGGGTCTGCGGCTGCGCGAACACCGCGACCGTATCCACGATCTGGACGTGGTCGGCCGTCCCGACACCTTCACGGTGCTCAACGCGCTCGCCGGCGTGACGACACATCTGGGTCTGGCCGCAACCATCAACACCACGTTCAACGAACCGTTCGAACTGGCCAGACAATTCGCCACGCTGGACCACCTCTCGGGCGGACGGGCCGCCTGGAACGCCGTCACCTCCTCCGATGCCTTCACCGGGGAGAATTTCCGCCGCGGCGGCTATCTGGAGCACGCCCGGCGTTATACACGGGCGGCCGAGATGATCGCCGCCACCCGCACGTTGTGGGACAGCTGGCCCGCCGACGCACTGGTGGTGGACCGGGAACGGGGAATCTTCACCGGGCCGCTGCCGGAATTCCGCTACACCGGCGATCAGTTCGATATCGCGGGCACGTTCCTGCTGCCACGCAGCCCGCAGGGCTATCCGGTGCAGTTGCAGGCCGGAGATTCCGAGGAAGGCCGGGAATTCGGTGCCGCCACCGCGGACGTCATCTTCAGTCGGCACGGCGATCTCGCCGCCGGGCAACGCTTCTACACCGATATGAAGGATCGGCTCGCCAAGTACGGTCGCGAGCGTGACGAACTGCTGATCCTGCCGGGCGCCACCTTCGTGCTCGGGGACAGCCCCGCCGACGCCGAGGAGCGGGCACGGCATATCCGTCTCCAGCAGGTGAGCCCACAGACCGCCCTATCGTTCCTGGAACAGGTGTGGGGTCGCGACCTGTCCGGCTACGACCCCGACGGGCCGCTCCCCGACGTGGATCCCGTCGAGAACGCGACCATCACCCGCGGACGGGTACGGCACGACAAGGATCCGCTGGCGGTGGCGAAACTGTGGCGGGAGCGGGCCGAAGCGCAGAACCTGAGCATCCGGGAGCTCATCATCGAGATAACAGCCCGCCAGCAGTTCGTCGGCACACCCGGCCAGGTCGCCGCCGATATCGACCGCTACGTGCAGCAGGACGCGGCCGACGGATTCATCCTCGTTCCGCATCTCACACCGGGCGGGATCGACGAATTCGTCGACAAGGTCGTACCGGAACTGCAGGAACGCGGCAGTTTCCGCACCGAGTACACGGGCACGACCCTGCGTGACCATCTGGGTCTACGACACCCCCACCGAGCCGGCGAAAGGGTACGGGCCTCATGACGGTACCGCTGTCCGTATTGGATCTGTCCCCCATCAGCACCGGATCGGATGCCCGGCAGGCGATCCGCAACACCATCGATCTCGCCCGGCACGCCGAGACATGGGGGTACCGGCGGTTCTGGGTCGCCGAGCACCATTTCGTCGCGGTGGCCTCCTCGGCGCCGACCGAACTGATCGCGCTCGTCGCGGCCGCCACCGAGACGATCCGGGTGGGATCGGCCGCCGTACAGGCGGGCTACCGGACCTCGGCTTCGGTGGTGGAGGCGTTCGGCACCGTCGACGCGTTGTATCCGGGCCGGCTGGATCTCGGGCTCGGCCGGTCGGCGCACCGGATCTCCCCGCCGCGCTCGCCGGACACCCCGTCCGTACCCGATACCGTGCGCCCGCCCGTGATCCGCGACGGAGTGGTGATACCACCGCCCTTCTCGCCGGAACAGATCCGTGACACCAGCCGTCTGGCCGCCGCCCAGGCGGCGCTGCGGCTCCCGGGCGCCGAACCACTGGCCTACGGCCGGCAGGTCGAGGAGATCCGCGCGCTCCTCGACGGGACGTACACGACCCCCGAGGGTATCCACTTACGTGCTGTACCAGGGGAGGGCGCCGAGGTGCAGCTGTGGTTGTTCGGCAGCAGCGGCGGGGAGAGCGCGCAACTGGCCGGCCGACTCGGTCTGCCGTTCGTGGCGAACTATCACGTCTCACCGGGCACCGTGCTGGAAACAGTCGAGGCATACCGGCGGGCGTTCCGGCCGTCCGACCGTTTTCCACGGCCCTATCTGGTGGTGTCGGCCGATATCGTCGTGGCGGCGGATGCGGCGCGGGCCCGGCATCTGGCCTCGACCTACGGGCACTGGGTCGCGAGTATCCGCAGTGGTGCCGGTGCGGCGGAATTCCTGGACCCGGATACCGCTCCGCCGTTGACCGAGGATCAGCGGCGGCTGGCCGAGGATCGGCTGAGCACCCAGTTCGTCGGGACACCGCGCTCGGTCGCCGCGCGGCTGTCGGCTCTGCGGGAGCTGACCGCCGCGGACGAACTGCTCGTCACCAGCGTGACCCATCGGCACGAGGACCGCCTGACTTCTCACCGTCTCCTCGCCCGGGAATGGGGCCTGCCCGTCGTACGTGCGGCCTGACCGCCCACGCGCCGTGGCGGCCCCGACACCAGCATCCCCGAGGACTCCCCGGATCTGACCTGCCCCGACTCGGACCGATCACCGACACCCGGGTGCACATCGCCGGCCTCTTCGGCGGTGGCCTCCACCGCTACACTCCCGACGGCTGGGGTCTGCATGTCCTCGCCCCGAATGGCCCAACGACCGAGTCCTACTCTCGAGACACTGCAATATCTACAGGGACCCCCGGGCCAGGGCTGGTGGCACATCTTCCACGCCGACTACTCCGAGTTCCGGGCCGCCGGATTCTCCCGGACTCACCCTCGCAATCGCCACCAGCAGCGACCTCACCCTCTGGCACCGATCCGACCTCGACATCCATACCTGACCACAGCTCTGACCGAGGGTCGAGAGCGCCTCGTATCGACCCGATGCGGGCGGACCCAGCGACTTCGGTCCGGCCGCTGGTGTCGTGTGTCGCCCAGTAGAGCAATCGCAGGTTCGCACAGGACGTCGATGCACTACCGGCGGTGTAACCCGCCCCACCGCCGAGGCGAGCTCACCGGGTTGCTGCCGTTCGCGCCGATCTAACCGGCCACCGGTTCACGAGTGAACCGGCTCGCGGGTTTGGGCAGCCCGAAATGGTCGCGCAGGGTCGTCCCGGTGTACTCGGTGCGGAACAGGCCGCGTTGCCGCAGGATCGGCACCACGGTCTCGGTGAAGGTCGTCAGTCCGCCGGGGTAGTAGGGCGGCATTACGTTGAAACCGTCGGCGGCCCCGGAACGGAACCATTCCTCGATGGTGTCGGCCACCTGCTCCGGTGCACCGGCGAACACCCGATGCCCGCGTGCTCCCGCGAGCCGGTGCAGCAGGGTACGCAGGGTGGGCCGCTCACGCCGTACGATTCCGGCAACCACCTGGCGCCGGCTGGCGGCGTTATCGGTGACATCGCCCGCGTCGGCGAACAATTCGACCGGGACCGGTTCGTCGAGGCGCAGGTGGCGCAGCGATTCGCCCGCCAGTGATGCCAGTTGCGCGATACCGTATTCGGGCACGGTGAGTTCGTTGAATTCGCGCTCCAGTTTCTTCGCCTCCGCCTCGGTGCTCGCGATGAAGGGGCTGATACCGGGCAGGATCTTCACATGTCCGGGCTCGCGGCCGAATTCCTGGGCGCGCCGTTTGATATCGGCGTAGAAGGTCTGGGCGTCGCTCAGGCGCTGATGCGCGGTGAAGATGGCCTCGGCGTAGCGTCCGGCGAACGCGCGTCCGTCGTTGGAGGCGCCCGCCTGGACGAGCACGGGATAGCCCTGCGGTGTGCGGGCCGCGTTGAACGGACCGCGCACTCGCAGATGCGCACCCGAGAAATGGATGGGGTGGATCTTGTCCGGGTCCGCGTACCGGCCCGCCGCGCGGTCCAGCACGATGGCATCGTCTTCCCAGCTGTCCCACAGCGCGGTGACCGCGTCGACGAATTCGCGGGCGCGGGCGTAGCGTTCGGCATGGTCGGGATGACGGTCGAGCCCGAAATTGGCGGCCGCGAGATCGGTACCGGTGGTGACGATGTTCCAGCCGGCCCGTCCGCCGGAGATATGGTCCAGCGAGGAAAAGAGCCGGGCGAGGTTGTAGGGCTCGTAGTAGGTGGTGGAGGCCGTCGCGATCAGCCCCAGACGCGTGGTGGCCGCGGCGATGGCGGTGAGCAGGGTGATCGGTTCGAGGCCGGGGGCGGCGTTGTAGGCGACATTCGTCCGTAATGCCGGCCCGTCGGCGAAGAAGACCGCGTCGAATGTCGCGGCTTCCGCGGTACGGGCGATTTCCTGGTAATAGGTGACGTCGTAGATGCGGTCGGGGCGGCTGGCCGGGTGCCGCCACGCCGCTTCGTGATGGCCTGCCGGGTAGATGAACGCATTGAGGCTGAGCCGGCGCGGTTCGGTCATCGGGAATCGTCCTCGGGGTCGATGGGGTCACCGGCCACGCCGAGCGCGGCCAGCAGTTGTTCGCGATGGTGGAGGGTTGTGGGGTCGCCGTGCCGGCGCGGCCGGGTCTGCTCGATCGGCATATCGACCGAGATACGGCCTTCGTCGAGTACGAGCACGCGGTCGGCGAGTAGCACGGCCTCGTCCACATCGTGGGTGACCAGCAGGACCGCGGGCCGGTGCCGGGCGCACAGCTCCTGGAGCAGCCGGTGCATCCGGATCCGGGTGAGCGCGTCGAGCGCGCCGAACGGTTCGTCGGCGAGCAGTAGTTCCGGTTCCCGCACCAGCGACCGAGCCAGCGCGACCCGCTGCTGTTCGCCACCGGAAAGTTCACGGGGCCAAGATTTTTCGCGTCCCGCCAGACCAACCTCGGCCAGTGCGTCACGGCCGCGGCGGGCCGCGCCGGACCCGGTGAGCCCCAGCGTCACATTGTCGAGCACCGCGAGCCACGGCAGCAGCCGGGAGTCCTGGAAGACCACCGACCGTTCCCGCGGCACGCTCAGTTCGCCGCTACCCGCCACATCCTGGTCCAGTTCGCCCAGGGCGCGCAGCAGAGTGCTCTTCCCCGATCCGCTGCGGCCGAGCAGTGCGACGAATTCACCGCGCGCGATATCGAGGTCCACGCCGCGCAATACGGTGCGTTCGCCGAAGCCCCGGTTCAGGTCCCGGATCCGTACGGTCAGTCCGCCAGTGTCTGCCGCCATGCCAGCGCCCTCCTTTCCACGGCGCGGACGGCGAGATCGCCGAAGAGCCCCAGCAGGCCGTAGATCACCAGGCCCACCACGATCACGTCGATCTGGCCGTAGGTGCGGGCCTGGGTCATCAGGTAGCCGATTCCGCTGGTGGCATTGACCTGTTCCACCACGACCAGAGCCAGCCAGGAAATGGTGACCGCCAGGCGTAGGCCGGTGAAGAAACCCGGTAGCGAACCGGGGAGTGCGACCCGGCGGACGAAACCCCAGCGGGACAGGCCCACGGTCCGGGCCAGCTCCACATACCGGGCGTCGACGCCGCGTAGGTGCGCGTGGGTGTTGATGTAGACGGGGACCAGCACACTGGCGGTGATGACGATGAGTTTCATCTCCTCGCCGATACCGAACCACACGATGAACAACGGGATGAGGGCCAAGGTGGGAATGGACCGTTTGATCTGCACCGGCCCGTCGACGACGGCCTCACCGATCCGGCTGAGGCCGGAGATCAGCGCGAGGACCACGCCGATGGATACGCCCAGCACGAGGCCGAGCGCGGCACGTCGCAGCGAGGTGAGCAGATTGGATCCGAGGGTGCCGTCGGCGGCCAGCTCACCCGCGGTACGCGCCACTTCCCAGGGCGCGGGCAGCGTCTCGGGATCCAGGACGCCGGTCACCGAACCGGCGATCCAGGCGACAAGCAGCAGGGTGGGGCCGAGGGCGAAGCCGAACGGTATCGGCCGGCCGGGGCCGAGGCGGGTGCTGTCGCCGGTGCGGCGAGCCGGGCGTGGGGGAGCGACGGCCCCGGTGCCTGCCCGGGCCTGCGCGGATATCTCGACGGGCGTCATCGCTGTTCCTCCCGGTCGAATCGAGCGCCGACCGCGGTGACGGTCTGCGTGATCACCTCGTCGAAGCGCAGATCGAATCCGTCGGCGGCCTCGACTCTGCGCGGCAGCTGGCCGGCCGCGTCGATCACATCGATGGTTTCCTGCTGCCGGTCGATCAACTTCTGATCGAGATGCGGGAAATTGAATTCGCCGAGCGAATCGACGATCCGGCCGGCGTCGTCGGCACCGAGTTTCTGATTCTCGATGTAATAGATGCGGGCCCATTCGTCGCGATGGGTGTTGGTCCAGTGGAACGAGCGCACGAAAGCGGCGACCAGTGCGCGCAGCGCGGCCCCCTTGGCCGGATCCTGTGTCGCCGCACGCCGGGCGTAGAGATAGCCCAGGCCGTAGTAGATATCGCGGGCTTCCGAATCCGGGATGACGCCGGCTCCCGGCGTCCGCAGGAATCGCGTGAGGCGGGGTTCGTTCAGCGGCGCTATATCGACCTGGCCGGTGCGTACCGCATCGTTGAACTCGGCCAGTTGCAACCGCACCAATTCGACATCGGCGGTGGTGAGTCCCGCCCGGTCCAGCGCGCGCAGTATCGCTGCCTGCTGTGCGGTGCCCTCGGCGTAGGCGATCTTCTTGCCCTTCAGATCCGCCAGTGTGGTGGCGGTGACGCCCGGGGCGACAGCGAGTTTGATGCCCAGCGGGTCGGTCTGGTAGGCCGCGATGATCGGTACGTCCTGCCGGGCGGCCAGGGCGTGGATCGGGGGTACATCGCCCGCCGGTGCCACATCGGCGGCCCCGGCGCGGAAAGCTTCCAGGATTTCCGGTCCGCCGATGAAATTGGCGAACTCCACCTCGAACGGCAGTTTGTCGAGCTCCCCGGAAGCGCGCAGCGCGGTCTGGAAACGTTCCTGCTGATCGGCGATGACGAGTGTGGTACCGGGCGGGATTTCGGTGGGCAGGGGTGTATCGGTGGGCGCGGCACCGGGCTCGTCGCCGGTCGCGCATCCGCTCAGGGTGATACCGACAGCCGCGACGAGAATTATCGCGACAGAAGTGGCGCGGAACCGCGCGACGCGAGAACGAGATCGGAGCATTCTCGCATTGAAACAATGTCGCGCGTGCCGGGAAATGATTAATACGGGGGTGATCCGAACTATGGTGCGTCTGTATCCCTTGGGGCCACCGATGGTTCCCGAAAACAATCGCTGGTGCGTTGCCGCGACCGTTCGTTGTGTTGTCCGGAAATGGCCTCGAGGGATGTCCGAGGACGACTTCGTGATCAGATCGACGCGGGATCGATCGTTGGTGTTGTCCGCCCGGCTCGGCCGCATGCTGGGTACGGCAGAGTTCGACGGTCTCGTGAACCCGGAGCGTGCAGTGCGCTCGCCGCTGCATCGGGTCGCCGGGACGCCGGAGACATCGCTGTCGGAGATCTTCGTGCCCGACTGCTCCGCCCGTCCGGATACCGCTCGAGAACGGCTGCCGGACATGCTCGGCGCGGCCGGTCGGCCGGTGGATGAGCCGGGGTGAGAACAGCCGTCATCGAGACGAGCTCAGAAACCTTCGGGGTGCTGGGAAAGCCAGCCCGCGTGCCGGTGCATGAGCGTGTCACGTTCGGCGGTGGTGGGCAGCAGAACATCCGTGCCGCCGTCGTAGGGATGGTGAATCCGCTCCAGGGACAGATCGGCGATCATGGCCCCAGCGGTGGCGTTATCGGCGACGGCGCGCAGAAGGTCGTCCACAGCGCCGTGCTGCCAGGGGATCCGGCTGACGAACAGATGGGTGTAGGAGATGAACTCGGCGTCGGTCTCGCTCGGATCAGCACAGACCGAGGTCCAGTGGCGGGCACCGGGATGCCACTGCGCGTGGTCGTCGGGTCGCGCGCCCGGCTCGGCACGGTTGGACCAGTCGCAGGTGATGAGGTAGATCTCTTGCCCGGTGAACAACTCGTCCAGGACCGTGTTGTACCGGTCGAGCACGATGCCGTACTCGTCAGCAGTTTCTGGGTAGCGCTTCGACCGGGGCAGACTATGGAACCGTACCCATCGATCCCGATAGGCATGCTTCAGCTCGTCGGCCAAGGGGGACACCGGGGCCACCGTCGTCGCCAGAGTTCCGACAGATCGTCACTACACACCCGATCACGGTATCCGCAGATAAGTGCGTCGACCACGGATTTTTGCCGGTCGGGCGGCGGTCGTGTGGATTCGTGCCCGGCCCCGGCCCCGGCGTTGCGCTGCCAGGATGCCGGGGTGGCGGGCGTTGGTGTTGCGCCGGCGTGGATGGTCCTGCAGGTGTCGGGCGAGCACGGGGTATCCGGTGGTGGCCTGTTCGATGCGGGCGACCCACCGCTGGGCCGCCCGCATCGGCGAGTCAGCCGGCGGTTCCGGTCTCCTGGGCGATCTGGATGAGATTGCCGCAGGTGTCGTCGAAAACGGCGGTGACGACGGTGCCGTAATCCACCGGCTCCTGGGTGAACGTGACCCCGAGTTCGCGCAGGCGTTCGTATTCGGCCTGCAGATCGTCGACGGCGAACGAGGTGAACGGTATGCCGTCCGCCACCAGTGCCGCCTTGTATGTCGCGGCTGCCGGGTGTCCGGTCGGCTCCAGCAGCAGTTCCACCCCGTCGGGCGCCGCCGGGGAGACGACGGTCAGCCATGCGGCGTCGCCGAGTGGTATCTCGGTTTTCTTCTGGAAACCGAGTATCTCGGTGTAGAAGCGCAGGGCCTTGTCCTGGTCGTCGACATATACGCTCGTCACGTTGATCCGCAACATCATTCCTCCAGCCAGCGGTCGATGAGGCCGCGCAGGGGAGCGCGGTCCAGGTGATGAAATTTGTGCCGGCCCTGTTTACGCGTACGGACCAGACCGGCGCGGGACAGCAGATCGAGATGCTGTGAGATGGCCTGCCGGGTGGAGGACAAACCATGCTTCATGGTGAGCCGGCCACACAGCTCGAACAGTGTCTGGCCGTCGCGGTCGGACAGTTCGTCGAGGATCGCCCGGCGGGTGGGATCGGCCAAGGCTCGGAAGACGAGTCCCGGGTCGGTGTTCACCCCGCCACTATATGCAAGTAGTTACTTGCATATCAAGGGGGTGTGTTCTCGGCTCGGTTCCGATGGCTCAGCCCACAGCGGGCCGGAGGCGGCCACCGTAGGGCAGTACCCAGCCCGGCCCCGAGCGCACACCGGTGTGTGGATCGCGCACATCCGCGACGTAATACCAGTCCATTCGCACGCTCTCGGCCCCGATATCGAGCACGCCGTAGCCGTGCGAATCGAGTTCCACGTACCGGATGTGGTGGTTGAGCGCACGGATCGAATCCTCGAGTCCGGCCGCCGCGCCGCGCGGCGGTCCCGGCAGCCGATCACCGATACCGGCGGAAGTCACCGACGGCACCACGAACTCGGCGCCGACGGTGGGGCCGCCCGGATATGCCGCTGCCTCGAGCGGGATATCCGCCGCCCACGAGCTGTGGAGATCTCCGGTCAGGAAGACGGTATCGCCGATCCCGCGCTCGGCCAGCACCCGCAGCAGCCGCCCGCGGTCGGCGGTGTACCCGTCCCACTGATCGGTGTTCACCGCGACCCCGTCGCGCGGAATACCGAGCACCTCGGTGACCGCCGCGGTCGTGGCCGGATCCAGCGGCGGGAACAGCAGCGGGGCGATCATCACCGAATTGCCGACCAGCCGCCACCGCGCCGGGCCGGAGAGCAATCCGTTCATCAGCCAGTCCAGCTGCCGGGCCCCGGTAACGGTGCGTGCCGGATCGTCGGCGTCCCGGGACCCCAGCCGGGGCTGGGCATCGCGGTAGGTACGCAGGTCCAGCATGCAGAGTTCGGCGAGCGCGCCGAACCGCAGCCGGCGGTAGATCCGCACCGTGCCGTCGGCGGTTGCCGCGCGCACCGGCATCCATTCCAGGTAGGCGCGCGCCGAGGCCGCGCGCCGGTCGGACCAGGCGCCCTCCACGGCCGGATCATGGTTCTCCGCCCCGCCGGACCAGGCGTTACCGGCCGACTCGTGATCGTCCCAGGTGCAGATGAACGGCAACCGGGCGTGCAGGGAGACGAGATCGGGGTCGGTCTTGTACTGGGCGTGCCGGATACGGTAGTCGGCGAGCGAGACGATCTCGTGTGCCGGCTCGTGGGGCCGGACCGCCGCGGCCCGGCCGCCCGATGATGCCGCCGGGTATTCGTAGAGGTAATCGCCGAGATGGACAACGGCGTCCAGATCGTCCCGGTCGGCGAGGTGGCGGTAGGCGGCGAAATACCCGGCCTGCCAATTCGAACACGAGACCACCCCGAAGCGCAGTCGCGTGGGGAGTGCCGATTCCGCCGGCGCGGTGCGTGTGCGCCCGACGCGCGATATCGCACCCGGTGCGGAGAACCGGTAGTAGTAGTCGTGGGCCGGGGCGAGGCCCCGGACATCGACCTTCACCGTATGGTCGGTTTCCGTGCTCGCCGTCACGGTCCCGGCGGCCACCGGGGTGGTGAAGCGTTCGTCCTCCGCCACCTCCCATCGCACCGGAGTAGGTCTGCCGATCCCGGATCCGGGCACCGCCTCGGGCGCCACCGTCACCCGGGTCCAGAGGATTACGCCGTCGGGCAGCGGATCACCCGAGGCGACTCCGTGCGCGAATACCGGCCCTGCGGCGTGCGCGGCGGTGACCGCCGTGCTCAGGGCACCCACGGCGCCGGCCACGGCACCGGCCCGTAGGAGCGTCCGGCGGGCGAGCGCGTTCGGAAGGGCGCCCGTGGCGGGCGAATCGGAAGCGGTACTGTCTCCGGTCACGTTCTCCGATCACAGTCGACGCGGAGCGAACGAGCAACTCGACCGAATGGGCCCGCGGGTCGGGACCGGCCGCGGAGATGCCGGGAGATCGTTTCGTCGATAGGCACCTCGAAGCCGAGAGCCGACCCGATATCGGCCGCCAGCAGATCGGCTCCTCCGCGTCGGCCGGCGATGACCAGAGGTCGTGCCCGGGCGCCGAAGCAACCTTCCCGGACGAGGCACTAGCATTTCCGTTCGTGACGGCGTCCGAGGCAGCGCAGCCGGTAGGGCCGGATTTCCGGATCCTGGTCATCGGGGCCGGGCAGTCCGGATTATCGGCCGGCTACCACCTGCGGCGGCGCGGGCTCGTTCCCGGACGCGATTTCCTCATCGTCGACCATGCCCCCGGCCCGGGTGGCGCCTGGCAGTTCCGCTGGCCGTCGTTGACATTGAGCACGGTCAACCGCGTCCACGATCTGCCCGGTATGCCGTTCGCCGA
Source organism: Nocardia sp. X0981 (assembly GCF_977089955.1). Lineage (NCBI taxonomy): Bacteria > Bacillati > Actinomycetota > Actinomycetes > Mycobacteriales > Nocardiaceae > Nocardia > Nocardia sp. X0981. Next base: position 4,451,190 of record NZ_OZ372435.1, read on the forward strand.
GAACCTGCCGGTGGCGCCGGCCGGAACCGGTAGCGCCGATGTCCCGGCCGCGACCGCCGTGCCGTACTACTACCGGCGTTACGAGGAGCGCTTCGAGCTGCGGGTGCGCCGGCCGGTGACGGTGCGGGTGGTGTGTGACCGGTCCGGCCTGTTGCACGCCGAAACCGATACCGCGGGAACCCTTCGGGTGCGCGGCCTGATCAACGGTACCGGTACCTGGGAGCATCCCTTCGTTCCGTACTACCGCGGCGCCGAAACCTTCTCCGGCCGGCAGCTGCACACCCGCGACTATCGCCGTCCGGAGGATTTCGCGGGGGAGCATGTGGTGGTGGTCGGCGGCGGGATCTCGGCGGTCCAGTTGCTCGACGAGATCTCGCGGGTGACCGGTACGACCTGGGTCACCCGCTCGGAACCTGTGTTCCGGGAGAGCGAGTTCGATCAGGACGCGGGCCGGCGGGCCGTGGCTCTGGTCGAGGACCGGGTCCGCCGGGGGCGCCCGCCGGGCTCGGTGGTCTCGGTGACCGGCCTTCCGCTGGACGATCGGCTCCGGGCGGCCCGCGAGCGCGGCGTGCTGCACCGGCGGCCGATGTTCGACCATATCGAGCCCGACGGCGTGCGCTGGGCCGACGGCAGTTTCCAGCCCGCGCAGGTGATCCTGTGGGCCACCGGGTTCCGCAGTGCGCTGGACCATCTGGCGCCGTTGCGCTTGCGTGGTCCCGGTGGCGGGATCACCATGACCGGTCGGCTGGCTACGCAGGTCGCGGTGGATCCGCGCGTTCATTTGATCGGTTACGGGCCGTCGGCCAGCACCGTCGGCGCCAACCGGGCCGGGCGCGCGGCGGCCGACGAACTCATCGGCTATCTGGACTCGCGCCGGTAGGTGCCGTAACAGTGAGGGCCGCGTCGCCCTCCCGGCCGGAGCGGTTCACCCCGTGTCCTGTCCTGCTCGTCCACCCCGGTGCCGACCGTTGGACACCGCTTCCGCTGAGCCGGCCGTTCTTCGACCGGATCGCGGCGCCGAAATGTTCGGTCGTACTGGACCACGCGGGTCACTACCCGATCGAGGAACCCGGGGTACATCAGTTGATCGACGCACTCGCGGGGGTCGCCACCGCGCGGGAGGAGCACGGCTGAGGAAGTGGAACCGCCGTGCTGGCCTCGGCGCGGCAGTAGCGTGTTCCGGCCCGGTGGACCGTATCGCCGTCGATCCCGCTGAGGATCGTAACCGGCTCTCCGCCGTTCCCGGGAGCCCGGCCGGGAACGGCGGAACTACCTGCGGTCTCCGAGATCCACGACCGGAGGGTACGGGATCACCCGGGTGCTCCGGGCGTGGGCCGGGCGAGGGAGAACACCGCCACCAGGAATTCGGAAGTGTCGGTGAAGGGACGCAGATCCCACGTCGACAGGAGCAGGTCCTCGGCGAGCCCCTGCTCGGCGGCATCGGCGCGGAACTGCGCGAACTCGTAGCCGCGTCCGGCACCGAAACCGATGACCACCCGGCCGTCGGGCGCGAGGTGACGGGCGAATCCCGCGAGCACCGCGCCCCGGGTGGCCGGCGCCAGGAAGGTCATCACATTCCCGGCACAGACGATGACATCGAAACCGGCGGCGATACCGCGGCTCGGTAGATCCAATTCGGCCAGATCGCCGACGAGCCAGGTCGGCCCCGGATAGTCGGTCTCCGCGGCGGCGATCAGCACCGGGTCGACATCGATCCCGACCACGGTGTGGCCCGCGTTGTGCAGGAAACCGCTCAGCCTGCCCGGTCCGCAGCCCGCGTCCAGGACCCGGCCACCCCGGCCGATCATCGCGTCGACGAGTCGTGCCTCGCCGAAGATGTCCTGGCCCTCCGCGGCCATGGTGCGAAATCGTTGGACATACCATTGCGAATGCGCCGGATCGGCCTCGGTGAGTTCTTCCCAGCGGCTCCGAATACGTTCCTGCGGGGTACGTGCGTTCACGGTTCCTCCTCGTTCGCCTGGTCCGGAAGCGGACAGGTCGCCCGTTGGAAACAGTACGGGTGGCGGCGGAGGCGCCGTTCTCGCCGCGGAGCAGGCCGCGCGGTAGCGGTCAGACTCGTATCCGCTCCTCGTAGACCGCCGCCAGATCGCGCAGGGCCGTCGCTCCGTCGCCGGTGTAGCTGGGGCCGTGCATGATCGCCAGTGTGGTGGGACGCAACTCCGCGAGTCGATACAGCGCGGCGGGCAGGGCCGGGCCGAGGGAACTCGCATGGAACACGTCCTCGGCGCGGGTCGCCGGTCCCACCGGATCGGAACCGGTCAGGGCCGGCCCGTCGCCGAGCTGGGTCATCAGGTCGCCGCAGAACAGTACCCCGGTGCTCTGGTCGTAGAGCACACGCGATTCCCAGTTGTGCGGGGCGTGCGGGGTGTCCAGATGTTGCACCCGGTGATCGCCGAGATCGAGCACCTCGTTGTCGGCCAGCCGTCGCGGTAAGCGGTCGGCCATATCGTCGAGGGAGACCACGCAGCCCAGGACGCCGTGGGCCACCTCTGCTCGCGGGGCCGCGGCCAGGAACAGGTTCATCGCCCCCAGTTCGTCGGCCTCCACATGGCCGAAGGTGATCCATCGCAGTTGTTCGACCGGCCGGATGCGTGCGATCGCGGCGGACACCGAGGGGAACAGTGCCCGCATTCCGGTATGGAACAGCAGCGGCTCCTCGGCATCGATGAGGAACTGATTGAAGGTGAATCCGGTGGGTCCCACCTCGGGCACGAAAGTGGAGAACCGGTAGATTCCGTCGGCGATCTCGTTCGTTCGAGTTTCCATGAAGAGGCCCCTGGATAGTGCCGGATCCCCCGCTTCCATTCGAAGAACAGGCAGTCGAGCAGCGGCTGCCAGTGTACCCCTGTCGCAGTGGCCGAGGCGCGGGATCACCCGGGACGGGCTCAGGCCGGGATGGGCGGTGGAAGGCCAGGCGCCGGGCGGGTATTCGTGGCCGGACCGCGACACCGATCCCACGGCGTGCGTGGCCGCGCCGGCCACGCACGCCGTGGGCCACGGATACTAGACCTCGGCGACGCAGGTGATGAGCCGACGTTCCTCGTAGGTGTAGTAGCTGGTGGCCTCGGCCGGGCAGCCGGCTTCGTCGGTGGTGCCCGCCAGGATCTTCACCACACGGACGGTATCGGCCTTACCCGGGGTGCAGGGGCTGTGAGTGGGACTGTCGCTACCGGACGGGATCGTCATGCACTGCCCCTCGACCCAATCGATATCGAGGCACAGCGCGCCTTGCTCCACACCGCCCAGGGTGACGTAATAGGTCTGATCGACATCGGAGGCGCAACCGTCCTGCGTGGGCGCCTTGGCCACCACCTTGTAGTTGGCCGGTTCCGCCCCGCATGTCGCGTGGTCGATCTCGGCGTCCATCATCGTTCCCGACAGAGTCACGCAATCGCCGATCTCGGCGTCGAAGTCGACATCGCCGCCGTCGTCGGCTCCGTTCTGGCCGGGCACCGTAGACGCGGCCGCGGCCGAATCCGAGGAGCTCGAGGACGAACCTCCGGTACATCCCGAGAGCAGCAGTACGAGACAGCTCAGTACGGCGAGCACTACCGCCGGCCCGCGCGACCGGGATCCGGACATGATTGTGGACATGACAACTCCTTCATAGAGAGGGGTGAGGGTGAAAGGTTCGGACAGTGCGGTACCGGCGATCGCCGGGATGCGGCCGGTGAGGAGACCGGCGCCCGCGAGCGCTCGGCGCTGCGCGGAGGCCGATACGACCTACGATTGTTCGGATGCTGCCTACAGCGGCTATGGCAGACGCCCGAGTCGTGGACTCGTTCCGTGGACTGCGGGATCGTCGATCGACCGGTGCGGTAAACCCTCCCGAGGAACCGAAGTTCCGGCACCGGTGTGCATTGCGACCTGCCGGTCGCCGAGGTCTGCGACGGTATCCGGCGAGAGGCCGGGCCCTACCGGGCTACGGCATCGCGCCGGCCGTACGGGGGTGTGCCCCGTGGAGAAGGATGAGCGACACGTATCGGGGAGTCCGCGGCACCGGTGTCCCGGTGGGCTTCCGCCAGGCGACCCGCTGGGCGTGGCTACTCGTCCGAGCTACCGGCCGACCCCCGAACTGCGGCGATGTTTTCGGCCTGTTGCGCGGCCCGGGTTCGCCACTGTCCCCGTGACCTACGGCCGAAGATTCCCACGTCGGTACCTACTCCTCCTTCTGGCTACTGCCCAGCGGAATATTAGCCGCTGGGTCCCACACCCACCAGACCGAATCGGCCGCGCGTGGTGCCGGAGCCGGCCTCGGCGGACGGTCCCGGGATCAGCTGCCGCGCAGCGGTTCCCGAAGAGGCCCGCAGGAAATCGACTCCGCTCCGTTTGACATTCCTTCGTCCGGGAATAGCCCCCACACACAGTGTCCCCTAGACCCACGGGAATTGTTATGTTCATCGTTCTCGGGCTTGCCCTCGCCATAGCGGCGATCGCGGCCGGCGTCGCCGGCGTCGCCGCGAATACCAGTGAGGCAAACAAGCTGACCAGTGAATTCTCGGTTTTCGACTACTCCTTCTCCGGTACCACCGGCGAGCTGTTCCTCCTCGGTATCGCCGTCGGCCTGGTCGGTGGACTAGGGGTGGGTCTGGTCGTCGCCGGCGCCTGGCGCAGCACCCGCAAGGGTGTGGCCACCCGGCGTGAACTCCGCCGCTCGCGGCGGGAAGTGGCTGCGGCGCAGAAGGATTCCGCTGTGGAATCCGCGTCGGGTAAGCCCGCCGTCGCGGTTGCCGACCGGCGCGAACCGGTGTGGTCGGCGAACCGTTTCCTGCGCAGGCCCGGTAAGGGTGCCGCGACGGCGAAATAGGCCACAGCTCCCTTTTTCTCCCGAATATCGACACAGAAGGAACTGGTCATGATTGTTCTCGGACTCATCCTGCTCGTCCTCGGCTACCTGCTCGGGATCGGACTGCTCACCACGATCGGCATCATCCTGCTCGTCATCGGCGCGGTGCTGGCCATCGCCGGCGCGGTGGGCCGCCCCGTGGCCGGGCGCCGGCACTATTTCTAGTTCCGGCTTCTCGGCCGTGGCGGTGTGGCGGGTTCGTGCCCGCCACACCGCCACGGCCGTTTCCGGGGCAGGGAGATCCGGTGCGCCCGGCGGCCGCCGGATCGCCCATCGCGGCGGGGCTGTTATACAGATCGGATGCCCGAACCGATTCCCGCCTTCGACGCCGTGGTGGCCGCCGCCGACGCACCGATCTATCTGGTCACCCTCGCCGCCGGTGACCAGCGGGCCGGATGCCTGGTCGGGTTCGCCTCGCAGACCGGCATCGACCCTGCCCGGTTCCTGGTCTGCATTTCCAAGGCCAACCACACCTACCGTCTCGTGGATCGCGCGGATTTCCTCGCCGTACACCTCGTCGGCCCCGCCGAAACGGAGCTGGCGACCTTGTTCGGCAGTGAGACCGGTGACGAGATCGACAAGTTCGCCCGCTGCTCCTGGCGTACCGGACCGCACGGTGTGCCGGTGCTGCGCGGGGCCGCCGGATGGTTCTGCGGCCGCATCCTCGCCCGGCACGATTTCGGTGATCATGTGGGTCTCCTGCTGGCTCCCGAGGACGGCGAGGCGCCACGGCCCGGTGCGGCGGCACTGCGCTACCACGATGTGGCCGAGCTGAAACCGGGCCACCCGGCCTGATCGCCGGGGCGGCGGCGCCACAAGGTCGAGAGACCCGGAATCCGTGCCCCCGGTTACACCGGAACCGGTCGGGTCCGCGCGTATTCGATGATATCTCTTGTGTAGTCCGGGATTTCGCGTTCCGCGACGCACTCCTGGAGTTGCCGGATCGCATGATCGAGTCGCGGCCCGGGCCCGTGGCCGGCGAGCAGGACGACGATCGCCTCCCACGTACCGAGCCTCGGATCGGGTTGTGCGAGTAGCTCCTCGAGGTATCTGTCGGGGTCTGCCAGTTGTATCGCTCGCCGCGCGTACGCGTGCACGCGCCGCGGCAGTTCGGTGCGAATGGTGTCGATATCGTCCTGCCGGGCGTGTCCGCCCGGCAGGTCCGGGTCCACCCGCAGGTGCCACGCCGCGGTGTGTGCGTCGGTGAGACCGTGGGGGTCGACCAGATCGGGGCCGGTGGCTTCTTCCAACGGGACGGTGGGCAGCCCCAGCCGGGCGTTACGCCAGTTGTCGAACTCCCACCAGGAGATCGGTGTGGCACTCAGGTGCAGACCGAATCGGAGAACCTGCTGCCCGTCGGTCCATATACGGGAGACACGGGTGCGTCCGACCGCTGCGACCCCACCCGGTTCCAGTCGCACCCAGCGGGGTTCGGAACCGTGAAAACCGTAGGGATGAAGCAACTTTCCCATCTCGCGCATCAGGCGCCGCAGTGCCGGATCAGGTCTGACCATGCCGAGCAGCCTATCGATTCGGCCCGACAGTCCCGCACCGTTCGGGGCGCTCCGCGATATGCGGGGTTCCGGGGTCGCCTCGGGAAGTGCGCCGGATGCGACTCGGCCCGGGTGGGCTCGGCGATTTCCCGGCAGTCGTGGGTCAGTTCGCCAGGTAACCGAGTGAAGCCGAGATCTTTCCGGCGGCCCGGCGCACGACGGGTATCAGACCGCGCATCCTTTCGTCCGGCATATACGGCGTGGTTGCCGAAACGCTGATCGCCCCCACGATGGTGCGGGAGGCGTCCCGGATCGGGGCGGCGACACACCGGATGCCCGGCTCGTTGTCCTCCAGATCCATGGCCGCGCCCGCTCGGGCGTACTCGTGCATTCGTTCGACGAAACCGCCGGGATCGCCGCGTCGGCCGGCGACCGGGAGCCGGGCCTCGTCGGCGGCGTACTGGTCGGCCCACCGATCGGCGGCGTCCAGCAGGAGCGCCTTGCCGACGCCGGCTCGGCTCAGCGGCATGCGGTAGCCGATGCGGGACCGCATCTCCGCCCCGCGGGAGCCGGGCAGTTTATCGAGGTAGAGCACCGATCCGCCGTCTTCGACGGCCAGATGCACCGTATCCAGCACGGTGGCCGACAACTCCTCCAGCACCGGACGGGCCACCAGTGGCAGGGGATTACCGTGCAATGCCTTGAAGCCGAGCTCGATCAGTGCCGGCCCGAGGGTGTAACCCCGATTGTCGTGCCGTAGGAACCCCTGGGCCGCCAGTAGTTGCGCGAGGCGGTGAGTGCTGCTGCGACCCAGACCGGTGCGTTCGACGATCTCACGTAATCCCTGCGCGCCGTCGGCGACCGCGCGGATCACGGCGAGGCCGCGCGCCAGTGTCTGTGTGCCGGGTGGAACGTCGTCGGGGGAAGCGCTCATCCTCGCATAGTCCCACAAATAGGGACTACGTTGGAAATAACGGGACCTACTGTTCATAGTGGCCGTCATGATCTCGCACCGGCCGGAGCGCTCGATGCCGCGCCTCATCGCACTCGACTGGGGCACGACCTCGATGCGTTCCTGGTTGCTCGGCGCGGGTGGGCGTATCCTCGCCACCCACTCACCCGCCGGTGGGCTCCTCGATATGGCCGCCGGAATCGACACCGCCGATCCGGCGGCCCGGGCCCGCGCCTACGAAGCGGCCTATGCGGATGTGTGCGGCGCATGGTTACGCGCGTATCCGGGGCTGCCGACTTTGGCCTGCGGCATGGTGGGCAGCGCCCAGGGTTGGCGTGAGGCCGGTTACCTCACCGTTCCGGCCCGCCTCGATATCACCGGCCGGGCGCTCACCGCGATCGAGCTCGCGTACGGCACCGTGTACCTGGTCCCCGGGTTGCGCATCCCCTCCGATCCCCGGCGCGATATCCCCGGTGATGTGCTCCGCGGTGAGGAAACACAGGTCATCGGCGCACTCGAGCTGAGCGACCGCCCCGATGCCGAACGCATTCTGGTGTTGCCGGGGACCCATACCAAGTGGATGCGCATCGTCGGTCGCGAGGTGCTGTCCTTCACCACGGCCATGAGCGGTGAACTGTACGGGCTGGTCACCGGCCACGGGCTGCTCAGTCACACCGCGACCGCCGCGCGGCGGGACGACGCGGCCTTCGCACGCGGACTGACCGCGGGTTTCTCGGCACATGCCCGTGGGCTCGGCACCGCCCTGTTCGGCGCGCGGGCACTCGTGCTCGACGGTTTGCTCGAGCCGGCCTCGCTCGCGGACTACATCTCCGGTGTCGTCATCGCCGACGAAGTGCGGTCCCTGCTACCGCACTACTCCGGCGCGGAACGGGTAGTGCTGTGCGGCAATGCCGATTTGTGCCGTCGTTATGCCGTCGCGCTGCGGATACGCGATAGGGAGACCGAGATCGTGGCGGGGGAGGACGCCGCCGCGGCCGGGCTGTGGTCGGTCGCCGTGGCCACCGGTGTCGTCACGGTGGACGAGGGGCCGTGATGAGCGCGCAGCATTCGAACACTACCGAGGAGAAACTCATGGTCGGAACATCGGACGCCACCCCGTCCGGGCTGATCGCCATATTGCGCGGTATTACGCCGGACGAGGTCGTCCCCGTGGGATCGGCGCTGGTCGAAGAAGGGTTCCACGCCATCGAAGTGCCGTTGAACTCACCCGGTCCGTATGCGTCCATCGAGCGACTGGCCACCAGCCTGGGAATGCTCTGCCCGATCGGCGCCGGAACCGTACTCAGCGTCGACGAGGCCACCCGGGCCCGATCGGCCGGCGCCGACATCATCGTGTCTCCCGATACGAATGTCGAGGTGATCTCCGCTGCCCTCGCCCTGGGTATGCGCCCGTACCCGGGGGTGGCCACGGCGACGGAGGCGTTCGGAGCCATCCGGGCCGGCGCCCGCAGCCTCAAGATGTTCCCGTCCGAAGCGCTGGGCATCTCCGGTATGCGGGCGCTGCGCGCCGTCCTGCCGGCCGAGGTGGAAGTCCTGCCGGTCGGGGGAGTGGACGAATCGAACCTCGAGCGGTGGCTCGCCGCCGGCGCCGGCGGCGCCGGTCTCGGCACCAGCGTGTACCGCCCGGGCGACAGCGCCGACGAGGTACGTGCCAAGGCCCGCCGACTCTCGAAGATCTGGGCGTCCACCCGCTAGCGCCCACTCGTCACGGACAACGCAGTCCGCTGTACAGGAGGAAATTCATGAAGATCGCGTCGATCAGGACGTACACGTTGCCGCCGCGCTGGCTGTTCGTGCGCATCGAAACCGATGACGGCGTCGTGGGCTGGGGTGAGCCCGTGCTGGAAGGCCGCGCGGCATCGGTCGCCGCGACGGTCGAGGAGCTCTCCGACTACCTGATCGGCCAGGACCCGGCGCGGATCGAGGATCTGTGGACGGTGCTGTACCGGGGCGGCTTCTACCGGGGCGGCGGTATCCATATGAGCGCGCTGGCGGGGATCGATCAGGCGCTCTGGGATATCAAGGGCAAGGCGCTGGGCGTACCCGTTCACGAACTGCTCGGCGGCCGGGTGCGCGATCGCATCAAGGTCTATTCCTGGATCGGTGGTGACCGGCCGGACGAGACGGCGAAGGCCGCGCGCGCCGCGGTCGACCGCGGCTTCACCGCGGTGAAGATGAACGGTACCGAGGAACTGCAGTACCTCGACACCTGGGACAAGATCGACCGCTGTGTGGCGAATGTCGCCGCCGTGCGAGATGCGGTCGGGCCGAATATCGGTATCGGTGTCGATTTCCACGGCCGGGTGCACAAGCCGATGGCGAAGATTCTGTTGCGAGAACTGGAGCCGTTCCGCTTGATGTTCGTCGAAGAGCCGGTGCTGTCCGAGCACCTCGACAGCGTCGTGGATGTGCTGCGGCAGTCGCCGATCCCGATCGCCCTGGGCGAGCGCTTGTTCTCCCGGTGGGATTTCAAATCGGTACTGGCTTCGGGAGCGGTCGATATCGTCCAGCCCGACCCTTCGCACTGCGGCGGTATCACCGAAGCCCGCAAGATCGCGCATATGGCCGAGGCCTACGATGTGGCGCTGGCCCTGCACTGCCCGCTGGGCCCGATCGCGCTCGCGTCCTGTCTGCAGATCGATGCGGGATGCTACAACGCGACCATCCAGGAACAGAGCCTCGGTATCCACTACAACACCACCAACGAGCTGCTCGATTACCTGGTGGACCCGGCCGTGTTCACCTACTCCGAGGGGCAGGTGCGGATTCCCGCCGGACCGGGTCTGGGGATCGAGATCAACGAGGAATACGTGGCGGAGCGGGCCGCTACGGGGCACCGATGGCGTAACCCGATATGGCGTCACAGTGACGGCTCCTTCGCGGAGTGGTGAGCATGAAGACACTGATCCAGAAGCGCGTTCCCGAGCCGCGCGGTGCACTGGCCGCCAAGGCGACCAAAGCCCGTGTCCTGATCGCGGTCATGCTGTTCGTGACCGTGGTCATCAACTACATGGACCGCGCCAATCTGTCGATCGCGGTGCCCGCCATCGCCGAGGAAATGAATCTGTCCTCGGCGCAGCAGGGGCTGTTGCTCTCGGCGTTCGGCTGGACCTACGCCGCCCTGCAGATACCGGGAGGCTGGTTCGTCGACCGCATCCCGCCCCGGATGCTGTACCCGCTCTGCCTCGTGCTGTGGTCACTGGCGACCGTCTTCATGGGGGTGATCGGCGGTTTCGTCGCGCTCATCGTGCTCCGGCTCCTGGTGGGCGCCTTCGAGGCCCCGGCCTACCCGATCAACAACCGCGTCGCCACCGCCTGGTTCCCCGAGCGCGAACGCGCCACCGTGATCGGTTTCTACACCTCGGGCCAGTTCATCGGCCTCGCTCTGTTGACCCCGGTGCTGTCGTGGCTGCAAGCGGTGCTGAGCTGGCACTGGGTCTTCGTATTCACCGGCGGTATCGGTGTGGTGTGGGGTCTGATCTGGTACTTCGTGTACCGGGAACCACGGGACTCCTGGGCCGACGACGCCGAAATCGCTCATATTCGTCAGGGCGGTGGGCTGGTCGACCTGACCGCCTCCCGGCCGGCCCGGGCCAAGGTGACGTGGAGCGATATCGTCACCGTTCTGGGGCGGCGGAAACTGTGGGGCGTGTACCTGGGACAGTTCTGCCTGACCTCGACCCTGTGGTTCTTCCTCACCTGGTTCCCCACCTATTTGGTCGAGTACCGCGATATGGACTACCTCGAATCGGGTTTCCTCGCCTCGCTGCCCTTCCTCGCCGCGGTGATCGGAGTGCTGTTCTCCGGCGTGTTCTCCGATTTCCTGTTACGGCGTGGGGTTTCGCTCGGTATCGCCCGGAAAGGCCCGATCATCGTGGGCCTGCTGCTGAGCACGACACTGATCGGCGCGAACTTCACCGACTCCACTGCCCTGGTGATCGTCTTCCTGTCCGTCGCGTTCTTCGGTAACGGCCTGGCCTCCATCACCTGGTCACTGGTCTCGGCCCTGGCACCGGAACGGCTGATCGGACTGACCGGTGGCATGTTCAACTTCATCGGCAACCTCTCCGGGATCGCCACCCCGATCGTCATCGGGTTCCTCGTCACCGACGCGAGCTTCGCGCCCGCCTTCGTCTACATGACCGTGGTGACCCTGCTCGGCATCGTCTCCTACGTACTACTGGTCGGCCGTGTCGAACGAGTCCGCGAATCGCGATCCCTGCCGGAGCCGGCGTAACCGGTCGAGCGGGCGGCAGGTCACCCCGGCCGCCCGCTCGACCGGCAGAAAGACTGCTGAGGAACCGGTTATCCGGCGGCGAGGCGCACGCCGAAGGTCACCGGAGCCGTCCCGGCCGCGGCATCGACCAGGGCGTCCCGTCCGGCTGATCGCTCCGCCCGGGCCCGCATGATGCGCCGCGGCGCCTCCTACGGTCCCGACGGCTCATCGCCGGGACCTTCCTCGGGTATGTAGCGGTTCACCCGATCCGGTTCGGCGTTCGGATCGGTGTCGAGGGTGTGCAGCACCCACCGGGCCTTGCCGTTGTTCTTCGCGTGGTACAGACCGGTGTCGGCGGCGTCGAGCAGAACTTCTGCCTGGCCGCCCTCGACCGCGGTCACCACCGCTCCGATACTGGCCGACACCTGCAGCCGGTGGTTGCCCACGCCGACGGGTTCGTTCAGGGCGCCCAGCAGTCTGTTCGCCACGACGGCCATCCTGTCGTCGTCGACCGGCGGCGCCACCAGGGTGACGAATTCGTCTCCGCCGATCCGCGCGACCAGGCAGTCGAAATCCTGCACACTCTTGTGCAGCCGGCCCGCGACGGCGGTGAGTACCTTGTCACCGATGCCGTGACCATAGCGGTCGTTGATGTGCTTGAAGCGGTCCAGATCCACGAAACACAGGCCGATATTGTCTCGTGCGCTCGCGTCGCTGATCATGTTTTCCAGCCGCTCGAGCAGATGCCGTCTGTTCGGCAGGCCGGTCAGTGGATCGTGCCGGGCCTGCCGGTGCAGCTCCTCGCGCATCCGGTGCTGTTCGGTGACGTCCTCGCCCATGGCGAGGAGATAGTTCGGGTGTCCCTCGCCGCCCTGGACGAACGTGATGGAGAACGAAGCCCATCCGTAGCTGCCGTCGGAGCGGCCGATCTGCTGTTCCAGCTTCACCGTGCCGCGTTTGTTCGGTACCAGCTGTTCGTAGACGAGTTTGCGAATGCGTTCCCGGTCGGCGGGGTGGGCGAATTCGTAGACCGAGATACCGCGTAGTTCATCGGCCGGAACGCCGATCATATCGGCGAGAACCTGGTTGACATCCAGCAGCACACCATTGGTGTCGCCGATGGCGATGGCTACCGCCGCATTGTCGAAAACCACCCGGAAACGTTCGTTCGACCGCTGCGCCACCTCGTCGCGACGATCGGGCGGGAGGAACTGCATCTGCCGGCGCGCCCCGAACCCCTCGCCGAGCTTGGCGAGCAGCACCGATATCCGCCGCACCGTCTCCGGTTCGGCGTCCGGGCCCGCCAGGGACCACAGGAAGGGTGCGGAGTCCGCGATCACATCCGGTGTGGTCAACCCGGCCGTCGCCAGGGCAGCACCTGCCCTGGCGCCGGCGTCGGGATCGAAGGGTGTCGCGGTGAGGGCGAATATCAGGTCGTCGACCAGCCAGCGCAGCAACTGATCGATGTAGCGGGCCGATGGTGGGAAGTCGCCGTCCGCGCGTAGCGCCCGAGACCACGCCCGGACCAGCTCGTGACGCCCCGACTCGTCCATCGCACCCCTTCACCGATTCGCCGGCTCCGAGTTCGCACACGGCTACGCGTCCGCGTACACCGAGCGGCCATGTGTACACCCGAACGATGAACATCCTTCCTCATCGACCTGGATTCACTCCAGTCGGATCACACTGTTCTCCGCGAAGATACTGGCGCCTTTGTAGCGCATCGTCGCCAATTGCCACACCCAGGTGGCCTGGACACAACTGGAGAGGTCGGTGAGATGTGTCCGCACCTGCGCCGCGAGGTCGGTGTCCAGAATTTCCGGTTCGGCGCAGCGAGCGGCCAGGGCCTCGTGGAGCCGGCGGAATTCGGCGAACCGCCCGCGGACGATCTCGGCGGCTTCCCGCACCGCGTCGGCGAGCGTCGCACCCGGGTTGTTCAACAGGCAGACCGGTATCAGATTGAAATCGGATCGGTCGATGATGCACTCCTTCTCGAAAGAGAACATATCGTTCATCAACGCCCCGATCTCGGCGGTGAGCGCCTGTAATCGACGTAGGTCCGCGGCCAGGCCCGCCGTGGCCAGCTGTTCCCGGTTCAGATACCGGTCGCGGCCGAACTCGCACAGGGCGATCGCCGGGTACATTCCGGAGACCTGCGCGCGCAGGTCGATGTACTCGGCGGTCGTCAGCAGGTCGCCGCGGGACCGGGCGTTCTGGTCCCGGATGGCGGTGCGGAGATGCTCCAGCGTCGAGTCCAGGAACAGGTCGAGCCACTGCGGGTCCGCCAGCGTGGTCACCCGGGTCAGGAATTCGAGTGTCGCCGCCTCGAGGGGAGAAGGGTCGCCGGGGGCGATCCGCGATTCCAGCAACCGGCACAGGCGGTCCAGTTCCCGATGTGCCCGGTACTGTTCGGCGCCGGACAGCCCGCCGAACTTCTCCCGCCCCACAGTATCGTTGAGCCAGAACAGGATTGCGTTGAACAATCCGATGACGGTCAACCGTTCCGCGCTGATCGGCCCCGGGTGCAGGTACGGTGTCATGCTGTTGTAGTGCTCACCTCCGGGGTCCAGCCAGATCCCCTGTGCGCGGCAGTACCGTTCCACTTCGGCGCATGCCTGCTCCCCGAAATTACTGGGGCGGAATTCCTTGCAGTACTCTGCGATATCGCAGTCCGCGGTGCTGAACAGTTCTCGCAGCGACCAGGGCTCGCCCGTGTGAACCCAGGACTCGTGTTGCGCTCGCATACCGGTGATTTCGTGCTCGAGCGTCAATGTGTATCGAGAAGCCACGACGACTCTCCCTCCGCATATCCAAACCCTCTAAGTGTGGTTCACGGGAAGAGTCGTGTCACCTCTCCGGACGTGCCGTGGATGACAAGTACTCGAAACGAAGGTGTTCGAGTTCGTGAAATGTACTGCAGCACAGTCGATCCTGAGGAAACCGCTACGTAAGCCATTGGCCTTGAGTAGATTTCAAGGTCCGATTCTCTCGGATCCCGGTGTGGCGGGCAGGCCGGAGTGGGGCCCGCGCCCGATAGGCGTATCGGTGCCGCATCCGCGTCCACGACCGGATAGAGGGTATGGACGCAACCCCACCGCGGCGGGCGACCCAGCGTAAAACCGACCGGCCCGGGCAACGGGCCGGTCGGCTGTATCGTCCGGTTCACGAGAGCGGTCCGGACGGGAACCTGCGCGGGAAATCGGACCGCGGCCACGAACTCGTGAGTCGGCGCAGGCCCCGGTTACTGTCCGTCGTGATCATCGCGCCGCTCGAACCCCGAGGGCGTCGGCCCCTCTCGTGACGCCTGGGGCGCGGGGTCCGGAGGCGGTGCTCAGCCGGGCGGTTCCTGTGTGTCGTCGGCGACGGTCACCTCCGGTGCGATCTCTCGCGTGGCCATACCGCCGTCGCGGTTTCCGTCCGTGGGACCCGGCCTGCCGCCTCTGGGCTCATCACCGCTGCGGTCCTCGGTGTCCTTTTCTCGGGACAAGGATTCTTCCTTCCGTCATGGCCGGCCCGGCCCTGCGTATCGGCGACACCGCGTTCCATCACAGCGGTGCCGTTGCCCTCACCACCTGTACCGCCGAGCAGCGCGGAATGCGTCGCTCGGCGGGCGTCGTGGCTGCTGCGGTCAGGGTTTGTCGGGGTCCAGAGCGTCTTTTACTTTGCCCACAAGGCCTGCTTCGGTGCCCAGCGCCGCCGAACGGGGTTTGCCCTGGGACCCGTCGTAGGTGGCGTAGAGCAGCGGGTCCGGCGGCGGTGCGGAGGCCTTGTCCCCCAGGGGCTGCGGGTCGGCGAGGAAACCGTTCCGGTGTTCACCGTCGGGTGCGGTGCCGGTGGCCCACCTGCCCTGGTCGGCCTGGGTGCCGTCGGACAGATGCCACAGGCTCGTGGCATGTTCGGAATGCTCTTCGTCGAACAGCGCGGTCGGCGCGACCGTCCCCGCCAAACCGTCCTCCTTCAGTTGTTCGATTCCGGCCAGCCACATGTTCTGGTGGTAGGTGTCGCGGGCGAGGTTGAACTTCAGCATGTCCTTGACGCCGGGATCGTCGGTCATGTGATACAGGCGCGCGGTCTGGACCCGCCCCTGCGCCTCGGCATTGACATTCGAGTAGAAGTCGGCGAGCAGATTCCCGCTGGCCACGATGTAGCGGCCGTTCCACGGCACACCGTTGCTGTCGGCCAGCGTCGGTCCACCACCGGAGATGATGGCCTGCTGCGGGTCCATCCCACCCAGCACCGCGGCGACGACGGGGTCGGCGGCGGCCTGCTGGGTCGCCTTGGTCGCGGGCGCACCTTCGAGCAGGCGGGCCACCATGGTGGCGATCATTTCCACGTGACCGATCTCCTCGGTGGCCACGTCCATGATCATGTCCTTGTACTTGCCGGGCATCCGGCAGTTCCACCCCTGGAAGAGATACTGCATGGTGACGGTCATTTCGCCGTAGGCACCGCCGATCAGTTCCTGCAGTTTGCGTGCGTACACGGGATCGGGCTTCTCGGGCTTGACATCGAACTGTAGGTAATCGGTGTGTCGGAACATCCTGCCTCCACTACGGTCGAATCGCTGCTCGTATCCCCACCCGGCTCGCGGATACCGCCGCGACCGCGGCCCAAACACCGCAGTGCGGTACCGCTCCGGACGCACCTCGGGTCTCCGGTTCCGGCCCTTCGGCAGATCAGGTTCGTGTCGAGGGATGCTCACCGCTGCGCAGCGGTGGTAGGTGTTCGATGGCCCCGGCCGCGCTCGCCAGCACCCGGCTGGTCCGCCTGCACCCCGCCGCGAGGCGTGCCGGTGCGTGCCGGGCCATGCTGTCGAGGCGGTCCCGGGACCGGTCGATCGGCGCCAGCGGCAGGGCGGCCAGCGCATTACCCGGGAGGCGCCGGGCCACGGTCGGATGTGCCCGGGTGGGTGCGGTGACCCGCACCGACCACCACGCCCAGCCCACCCGGCGCAACATATCGGTGGACGCGACCTCCTGCAGCCTGGGTAACAGGACGTCTTCTTCGTCTCGGACATCCGCACGCAGCAGCGCCTCGATCCGCCCGAACAACCGGCGCTGTCCGGCGCTGTCCGGATCGAGCGTCTCCAATTCGGTGAACAACTCGTTGATCTGCTGATGCTCTTGTTCGACGCGGAGAGTCAGCGCATTACCGTCGGGCAGCATGCGCCGTAGCAGGGGCCACAGAACGGCTTCCTCGGCGAACGCGTGCGGAAAGACCAGCCGGCACAGTGCGGTCAGCGCGGCCTGGCGGTCGGTTCCGGTGGCGGCGGCGATGCGTTCCAGCAATGTATCGAGAATCTGGTGATCGTGACGTTGCCGCACGAGCACACTGTGCGGACCACCCAGTTCTTCTTCGCTCTGATCGGCGATGGATCGCAACATATCGTCTCCTCGGGAGTCCGGCCGTCCGACCGAGCGCCTACCCCGGTCGCCGCGGGGCAAACCCGCTGCGCAGCGGAACCTCCGCTGCTCCACCGGCCCGGCATGGACTGCGCTGGTTTGACCACGGTGACGGCGGGTAGGTCGCTCGAAAAATCCTCGAGGCGCTGGAGGCGATCCCCGGTGGTGTGTATCGGCGCCACAGCGCCTCCGTCCCGCGCCCGGGGCGGTCCGCGACGAAGATCGGAGGTTCGGGTTGTCATGAGTACCGGCGACGAAGCTCTTCCGCTTCCCGACTACGACCAGCTCACGCTGGGAACAATAGAACACCGTATTCGTTCACTCGAGCTCGGCCAGGTGCGGCAACTGCTCGAACACGAGAGCTCCACCGCGCACCGGCCGCGGGCAATGGAAATCCTGTCGGCCCGCATCGACCAGCTGGAGGCGGGTGCGCAACCTTCCGGCGGTGACCCGACGAACGCGCCGCCCGTGGCCGGGGTGCCGGGCGGTTCCCACGCCGACCCGGCCCACTCGCCCACCGATAACACCCCGCTGCGTCACGGGGTCGCCGAACAGACTCCGGCACGCGGGAAACCGTGACCCGGCCGGTGGGTCACGCGGTCCGGCCAGCGTCCCCGGTACCGATGTTCCGGCGGTGATCCCGCATCCGGCCGGACCGCTCCGGCCCGGCGAGTCAGGAAGCGCGGGGCTTGCTGATCATGTCCTTCGCACGGTCGAGCATGGAGGCGAACGGGCCCGCGAGCATATTCGCGGTCGCCGATTCCACGCCGGGATGGGGCCGGGTGGGAGCAGTGGCCTCCGCGAACTCGACGACCGCGCGCAGGCGTCGTAGTTCGTTCTCGTCGAGTTCGCTGTGGAGCCGAGTGAACTCCTCCCGTTCTTCGTTTTCGGCATGGGTGAGCACGGCATCCTGCAGCTTCCCCAGCAAGACATCGAACTCGAGGGAATCGATATCGACCGATTCGATCTCGGCCAACTGCTTCTTGGCCTTGTTCTCTTCTTCCAGACGCGCGTCGACGATATCGCCGCCGTGGTCGACCTCGCGCCGGGCTCGGGGATGGATGATCTCTTCCTCGGCGGTCTCGTGTACGGCCAGCAGGCGCCGCAGCTCGTAGAACTTCGCCTCGCGCTCCTCGCCGATAGCGCTCTGCACTTCTTCGAACAGCTCGCGGATACGCACATGCTGCTCACGCAGGAAGGTGATGGCGTCGGTGGTACTGCTGATCGGACTCGATCCCATGATGTCGTCTCCCTTCGGTACTGCCGATCCGGCGACTCGTTCGGGAGCTGCGGTACCCGGCGCTCAGGAGGCCAAACACGACGGAAGGGGGCTCTCTGTTCCGCGGATTCGCGATCGGCGGTAGACGGGCCGGGCCGATAACCGACCGGCCGTCCGGTCCGGACCCGGAAAACCGCACAGCGGTCTCCTCCTCGGGAATCGTTCGCTGCGCCGAGGTGTGTCGTCCCCGGTAATCGCCGATACCGAGGCAAGGTTTAACGGGCAGAAGCTCGGGTACGCGCGCGAGCGAATCGAACACGCAGGTGGACCGATGGAGGAGAGCTCATGGCAGTGACACCGTCGCAACGGTCCGAGCTCACCGCCACCCGCCCGTTTCCGGCGCGGGTCGGCCCCAAGGGTTCCTACCTGTGGAAGATGGTCACCACGACCGACCCGAAGGTACTGGGTGTGCTGTATCTGGTGTCGGCGACGGCCTTCTTCATGATCGGTGGTCTGCTGGCATTGCTGATCCGTGGGGAGCTGGCCCGTCCCGGCCTGCAGTTCCTCTCACCGGAGCAGTACAACCAGTTGTTCACCATGCACGGCACCATCATGCTGCTGTTCTATGCCACACCGGTGGTGTTCGGTTTCGCCAATGCGATCCTGCCGTTGCAGATCGGCGCGCCGGATGTGGCGTTTCCCCGGCTCAACGCGTTCAGCTACTGGTTGTATCTGTTCGGTGCCACCATCGCGACGGCGGGGTTCGTCACGCCCGGTGGTGCCGCCGATTTCGGGTGGACCGCTTACACCCCGCTGAGCACGGTGCAGTTCTCGCCGGGTGTGGGCGGGGATCTGTGGATCATGGGCCTGGCGGTGTCGGGTCTGGGCACCATCCTGGGGGCGGTCAACATGATGACCACCGTGATCTGTCTTCGGGCGCCGGGAATGACGATGTTCCGGATGCCCATCTTCACCTGGAACATCTTCATCACCAGCATCCTGGTGTTGCTGGCGTTCCCGATTCTGACCGCCGCGCTGCTGGCGCTGGCCTATGATCGGCATCTCGGCGGGCATATCTACGATCCGGGCGTCGGCGGTGTCCTCCTGTGGCAGCACCTGTTCTGGTTCTTCGGGCATCCCGAGGTCTACATCATCGCGCTGCCGTTCTTCGGCATCATCAGCGAGGTGATCCCGGTGTTCAGCCGTAAACCCATTTTCGGCTACACGGCGCTGGTGTTCGCGACGCTGGCGATCGGGGGGCTGTCGATGGCGGTATGGGCGCATCACATGTACGCCACCGGGGCGGTACTGCTGCCGTTCTTCTCGCTGATGACCTTCCTGATCGCGGTGCCGACCGGGGTGAAGTTCTTCAACTGGATCGGCACGCTGTGGCGGGGCCAGCTCACCTTCGAGACACCGATGCTGTTCGCCCTGGGCTTCATCGCCACCTTCCTGCTCGGCGGTTTGTCCGGTGTCATCCTGGCCAGCCCGCCGCTGAACTGGCATGTCCACGACACCTACTTCGTGGTCGCGCATTTCCACTACGTCCTGTTCGGCACCATTGTTTTCGCCACCTTCTCCGGCATCTACTTCTGGTTCCCCAAACTCACCGGCCGGCTCATGGACGAACGGCTGGGCCGGTTGCACTTCTGGACCACGTTCATCGGCTTCCACGCCACCTTCCTGGTCCAGCACTGGCTCGGTGACGAAGGTATGCCCCGCCGCTACGCCGACTACCAGGCCGACGACGGGTTCACCGCCCTGCACACCTTCTCCACGCTCGGTTCGTTCCTGCTCGGAGCCTCCATGGTCGCCTTCGTGTGGAACGCCTTCAAGAGCTACCGCTACGGCGAGGTCGTCACCGTCGACGACCCCTGGGGCGCGGGTAACTCCCTGGAATGGGCGACAACCTGCCCGCCGCCACGGCACAATTTCTACGAACTACCCCGTATCCGCTCCGAGCGTCCCGCTTTCGAACTGCACTACCCGCATATGGCCGAACGTCTGCGCGCGGAATCCCATGCCGGGCGCGGCAGCAAATACGGCGCCGGCGCCGAACTCTCCCAGCCCCCCAGCCCAGGAGTTCCCGGCCGCACCGATTCCGGATCCACCACCACCCTGGAGAAACCGGAACAGTAGGCGCGGAGAGGGGCACCGAATCGCCGGCGGCACCTACCCGGGCCGGTCGCGTGCCGCATCAGACGGCATGGGGGTAGGTCTCTCCGGGCTCTTCCGCTCCCCGATGGGAGACGAGATCCAGCGGGGACAGTGCGGTGGTCTCGTCGATATGGATGAGGGCGTCGAACCGCTGCGCGGGGCGGGCGTGGAAATAGTGGCTCTGTCGTTCGCTCTCCGGGCGGTAGACGACTCCGATGGCGCGTTCGAGCAGCACCGAACGCAGCTCCTCGGGAACCGGCTCCTGGTCGAAGCGGAGCAGGAACCGCGCCTCTCCGGTCCGGTGCAACAGGTTCTCCACGCTGCCCGGCATCGACGGCCGGACCCATTTCACGCGGGGCGGGCCGTCCCAGTCGTCGGCAGCCAGCACCGTGCCCGTATGGGTGGTGAAGCCGAGGATACGGGCGGCGCCGGGCTCGTTCTCCCGCACCAGCCGGCCCAGGTTCGATTCCCCGCGAGCCCCCATCTCGGTGTGCCGTGCATCCCCGAGGTGTGAATTGTGGGCCCAGACGATGATTCCGGCCTCGTCGCCGTGGTGGCGCCGCAGATGTTCGCGCAGCGCCGTCAGCGTGCGGTACATGTGTTCGTCGCGCAGATTCCAGGAAGACACTCGGCTGGCGAACATCGCCCGGTAGTACTGCTCGGCCGCGGATACCAGCCGGGCGTTCTGCTCGGCATGGAACTGCTCGTCGGGGCCGGTGTCACCGCCGGAGCCACCGGCGCCGAGCCGCTGTAGTTCCACGAGCTGCGCTATCACCGCTTCCTCACAGTCCTCGCCCGCGCCGAATGCGGCGGCGTAGCCGTAGCCCCGCTCGTCGGTGTGCTGGTCGAAACAGGAGTAGCGGTCGCGGGCCCGCCGCGCGGCCGCCGGATCGACACGCTCGAGATAGCCGACGACTTCCGCCGCCGAGCGCCGCATGCTGTACAGGTCGAGTCCGTAGAAGCCCGCGGATCGAGCGGGCCGGGCGCGGTTGTGTTCGCGCAACCACTCCACGAAATCGCGGACCACCGTATTGCGCCACATCCACATCGGGAACCGTTCGAAGCCGCGCAGCGCCCGCTCCGCGTCGCTGTCGTGTCCGCGCCCCTGGACATATCTGTTCACCCGGTAGGCGTCGGGCCAGTCGGCCTCCACCGCCACCGCACGGAAGCCCGCGCGTTCGATCAATGTCCGGGTCATCTGTGCCCGGGCCGCGTAGAACTCCGCCGTACCGTGCGTGGCCTCACCGATCAGCACGTATCGGGCGTCGCCCACCAGGTCCAGCAGGACATCGTCGGGCGGTACACCTCCGGGCAGGCTGCGGGCCGTCGCACGGACACCGTCTTCCGGGGTGGCGGCGGGTGGGGGCCGGTCCTGCGCGGGAGCGTGCGCCGCCCGTTCGAGGAGCTCGCGTACCTCCGCGTCGGTGGTCTGCTCGAAATTCCAGTACGAGGCCCCCACACCGGTGAACGGGGCGGGGGTGGTCGCGCAGACGACTTCGTCCACCCGCTCGCCCAGCTCGGCGCAGGTGGATTCGGGGGCCGCGGGCACCGCCACCAGGACCCGCGCGGGACCCATCCGATATACCACGCGTATCGCGGCGTTCATGGTCGCGCCGGTCGCCAGTCCGTCGTCGACCAGCAGGACCGTTCGCCCGGTGATATCCGGCGGCGGACGGTCGCCCCGGTAGGCGAGCTCCCGCCGCCGCAGTTCCCGGCCTTCCGCCCGGGCTATCCTGTCCAGCTCCTCGGGCCCGACCTTCTCCGCGCGCAAGACATCGTCGTTGAGGACGAGAACATCGCCACCGGCGATCGCCCCCAACGCGAGCTCCGGATTCGCCGGCGAACCGAGTTTGCGGACGACCAGCACATCCAGTGGCGCGCGCAATGCCCGCGCCACCTCGTAGGCCACCGGCACCCCGCCGCGCGGAAGGGCCAGCACCACGGTGTCGGACGCGCGGAAGCGGTCGAGCAGGGTCGCCAGCACCCGACCGGCCTCGCGGCGGTCGCGGAAAACGCTTCTCGCCATATCGAGGCGCTACCCGGGCGTCACGGAGGCAAACAGGCGACGCGGACCGATCGATGGTTGATCGGATCGCGGTGGGGTACAGCGTCGGTGCGAGCCGGTCCGTACCGGCGAGACCGGGCTTCGCCGCCGAGTTCAGCAAGGCCCACAGAGGGTCGAGCCCGCGTCGCCTTCCACCCGCGAAGCGCATGCGCCGCAGGCGCGAATCCCGCGGGCGGAAAGCTCCCGCCGGAAGGGCTCGACCCCGCGCGCCGCAGGCGCGCCGAACACTGAGGAGGAAGTCGATGGTGGCAACCGATACCGATCGTGTGCGGCAGGCCCTGTCCGCGGCGGATTTTCCGGCGGACAAGACCGAACTGGTGCGCTACGCGACCGAGGCGCACGCCGACGTCGATACTGTGCGTGCCCTGAACGCGATACCACCGGAAACCTACGCCGATCTCGGTGAGGTGCTGCAGTCGGTGAATCTGGAGCCGCCGCGGTCACCCGCGGATCAGGCCGCTCAGCGCCGAACCCACCAGCATCCGGGTCTGGCCGAGCAGGAGAAGGATATCCCCGGTAATCCCATCGTCGATGAACTCGGGGAGAACCGGGGGAGTTAGTTCGCCGGGGCGCGATACGGGGATCTAGGGGTCCATACCGCTGTGTTCGGCCGGGGTCGATTCATCGGTTTCGATTTCCTCGCTCACGGGATGTTCGCCGGCGTGTGTCGGTGTGCTGTGTTCGTCGGCGAAATCCGGCTCGTCCTGCGCGGCGGAGGAACGGGGATCCGGGTCCGGTGTGGTCATACGCGGCGTATACCCATCCCTCGGCCGATAACGCCGGGCCGCTCGGGCGCGACCCGCCCCGGTTTCGGTGGCGATCTTTCGGGAATCGCGATCGGAAGTCGATACGAAGGAGGCAGTGGCCGTGCCGGACGCCGAGGACGACACCGACAACACCGAGAGCAGCACCGGCCCGCAGCGGGTCGTGATCGTGGGCAGTGGGTTCGCCGGGTTCACCTGCGCCAGTAAGCTGTGCCGCATCCTGGCGAAGGCGGGCAGCGATACCGAGGTGGTGCTCGTCACGCCCACCGATTACATGCTGTACACGCCGTTGCTTCCGGATGTGGCGGGCGGGCTCATCGACCCGCGTTTCGTCGCGATATCGCTGGCGGATGCCCTGCCCCGGGTCCGGCTGATGGTCGCCACCGCCGAAGCGATCGACCTGGACAAGAAGACCGTCACCGTCTCCAGCGAGCACCATGTCCCACGCGAATTGTCCTGGGACCGCCTCGTACTCACCCCCGGGTCGGTGACCCGGCTGTTCGATATCCCCGGACTCCCCGAACACGGCCGCGGGCTCAAAACCGTCGCCGAAGCACTGTACCTGCGTGAGCAGTTGCTGCGTCAACTCGAACTCGCCGACCACGAAGAGGACCCCGAGGTCCGGTGCGCGCGGCGCACCGTCGTCGTGGTCGGTGCCTCGTATGCCGGTACCGAGCTGGTCGCCCAGTTGCGTGCGCTCGCCGATACCTACGCCGCCCGCCGCGGTTTCGATCCGGCCGAGGTCCGTTTCGTGCTCCTGGACATGGCCGACCGCGTGATGCCGGAGGTCGGCGAGAAACTGAGCGACAAGGTGCTGTCCGTTCTGCGGGGACGCGGTATCGATATCCGGCTCGGTACGTCGCTGAAGGAACTCACCGACGAGTACGTGGTACTCACCGACGGCACGCGCGTGCCGACCTACACCGTCGCCTGGGTGACCGGCGTAACCGGTGCGCCCGTACTCGGTACGCTCGGTCTGCCGATGGAACGCGGGCGGCTGATCGTCGATGCCGATCTACGGGTACCCGATCATCCCGATGTCTTCGCCGGGGGCGACGCGGCGGCGGTCCCGGATCTGACGAAACCCGGCACGATCACCCCGCCCACCGCGCAGCACGCCAGTCGCCAGGGCAAGACCCTGGCCCGCAATGTCGCCGCGAGTATGGGGATCGGTTCGGCGGCGGTGTACAAGCATCGCGATATGGGCCTGGTCGTCGACCTGGGGCCCGGTTTCGCCGTGGCCAACCCGCTGGGTCTCCGGCTGTCCGGTCTTCCCGCCAAGATCGTGGCCCGTGCTTACCACACCTACGCCGTACCGCGCGGAGTGAACCGGTGGGCGATCACCATGACGTATCTGACCAACGCGGTCACGACGCGGCCGCTGACTCTGCTGGGGCTGGTCAGTCGTGAGGAGGCGAGCTTCGGTAGCAGCGAAGGGATCCCGAGCCGCACCTGAGTGATAGCCGGTGCGTATCGGGAGTAGCATCCAACTATCCCCGACGAGCCGAGAACGCGATGCACGAACTCGCGATTACGCAGAGTGTGGTCGACGCCGTGTGTGAACACGCGGCGGGCCGGCGGGTGTACAGCGTCACCGTCGAGGTGGGCGCACTGACAGCGGTGGTGCCGGAGGCGATGCGGTTCTGTTTCGATCTCGCCGCCGAGGGCACCGTCGCGGAGGGCGCGACCTTGGATATCCGGTGCGTACCGGGTGCGGCGCACTGCCGCGGCTGCGGTGCGGACTTCATCGTCACCGATCTGCTCCTGCTCTGCCGGTGCGGAAGCGCCGATGTGGAGATCGGGGCGGGCCGGGAATTGCGAATCCGGTCGATGGAAGTGAGCCGAGAATGTGCGCAACCTGCGGATGTGGGAACGACACGGGAGGCGTGATCACCGTCGGGCGCGGTCAGCCGGCGTCATCCGGGCAGCAACACGACCACCCGCACGAACACGAGCACCAGCACGACGGCGGTGCCGGCCATACGCACCCGCCCGGGACCGAAACGGTATCGCTGGAGCAGAAGGTGCTCGCGAAGAACGACCACCTCGCCCAGCACAACCGCGAGTGGCTGCACAGCCGCGGGATCCTGGCGCTGAATATGACCAGCTCTCCGGGGGCCGGTAAGACCACACTGCTCGAACGGACGATACGCGCGCTGTCCGATACGCCGATCGCGGTGATCGAAGGCGATCAGGAGACGGTGCTGGACGCGGAGCGGATCGCCGCGACCGGGGCCCGGGCCGTGCAGGTCAACACCGGGTCCGGGTGTCATCTCGACGCGGAGATGACCCGGCGGGCGCTGGAGGCCCTGGATCCCGCGCCCGGCACGGTGCTGTTCGTCGAGAATGTCGGCAATCTGGTCTGTCCCGCACTGTTCGACCTCGGGGAACGCCGGAAGGTCGTGATGATCTCGGTGACCGAGGGAACGGACAAGCCGTTGAAGTACCCGCATATGTTCGCCGCGGCGGGACTGGTGCTGGTGAACAAGATGGACCTGCTGCCGTACGTCGATTTCGATTTCGGGGCCTGCGCGGAGTACGCGCGTGCGGTGAACCCGGGTGTGGAGATTTTGCCGCTGTCGGTAACCGCGGGCAAGGGGCTCGAGCGCTGGTACGAGTGGCTGGGGGAGCAGCAGCGGGCGGTTTCGGCGAGTCTTGAGGGGGCGGTGGGGCCCGTCTAGACTGTTGTGATCGGCGTCACAAACCCGTGAGAAGCGAGCCGGAACGGCCAGCCCCCGCTTCGACTCCGGAAGGTGGCGGCACATGCCGACTCAGGAAGCGGTCCGAGCTGAAGAAACGCTGATCCACGTGCTCTGGATCAACGCCGGTCTCAGTTGCGATGGCGATTCGGTGGCGTTGACCGCCGCCACCCAGCCCAGTGTCGAGGAAATCGCCCTCGGTGCGTTACCCGGTCTACCGAAAGTGGCCGTGCACTGGCCGCTCATCGATTTCGAATGCGGTCCCAACGGCGGAGCCGACGATTTCCTCGAATGGTTCTTCCGGGCGGACCGGGGTGAACTCGAACCCTTCGTCCTGGTGGTGGAGGGATCGATCCCGAACGAGCAGTTGCACGAGGAAGGCTACTGGTGCGGGTTCGGCAACGATCCCGCCACCGGCCAGCCCCTGACGACCAGCGAATGGCTGGATCGTCTCGCGCCGAAGGCCACCGCGGTGGTGGCGGTCGGCACCTGCGCGACCTACGGCGGCATCCACGCGATGGCGGGCAATCCGACCGGTGCGATGGGGGTGCCCGATTATCTCGGCTGGGATTGGAAGAGCAAGGCGGGTATCCCGATCGTCTGCGTACCCGGCTGCCCCATCCACCCGGACAATCTCTCGGAGACACTCACCTACCTGCTCTACATGGCCACCGGTCAGGCCCCGATGATTCCGCTGGACGACGCGCTGCGACCCAAATGGTTGTTCGGTGCGACCGTGCACGAGGGTTGTGATCGCGCCGGCTATTACGAGGAAGGCGACTTCGCCACCGAGTACGGCTCACCGAAGTGCATTGTGAAACTCGGCTGCTGGGGTCCGGTCGTCAAGTGCAATGTGCCCAAACGCGGGTGGATCAACGGAGTGGGCGGCTGCCCGAACGTGGGCGGCATCTGCATCGGCTGCACGATGCCCGGCTTCCCAGACAAATTCATGCCGTTCATGGACGAGCCGCCCGGCGGCAAGTTCTCGTCCACCGCCTCGGGCCTGTACGGATCGGTGGTCCGCAGCCTCCGGCACATCACCGGCCGCACGGTCGACAAGGAGCCGCGCTGGCGGCACCGCGGCGAAAAGCTCGAAACCGGCGCGACCCGCACCTGGTAGGAGAAGCTCCGATGACACAGATCATCCCCGAGCCGTCACAGCGGACGATCGAACCGGGCAGCCTCGTCGAGATGGCATGGGACCCGGTCACACGTATCGTCGGCAGCCTCGGCATCTATACCAAGATCGACTTCGACAACAACGAGGTGGTCGAGTGTCACAGCACCTCCTCCATCTTCCGCGGCTACTCCCTCTTCATGCGCGGTAAGGACCCGCGCGACGCCCACTTCATCACCAGCCGTATCTGCGGTATCTGCGGCGACAACCACGCCACCTGCTCCTGCTACTGCCAGAACATGGCCTACGGGGTGCAGCCGCCACATCTGGGGGAGTGGATCGTCAACCTCGGTGAGGCCGCCGAGTACATGTTCGACCACAACATCTTCCAGGAGAACCTGGTCGGTGTGGACTTCTGCGAGAAGATGGTCGCCGAGACCAATCCCGGGGTGCTCGCCCGGGCCGAACGGGCCGAGGCACCGCATACAGAAGCTCATGGATACCGCACGATCGCCGACATCATGCGCGCCCTCAACCCGTTCACCGGGGAGTTCTACCGGGAGGCGCTGCAGGTGAGCCGGTACACCCGCGAGATGTTCTGCCTGATGGAAGGCAGGCATGTACATCCCTCGACGTTGTATCCGGGCGGCCCGGGCACGGTGGCGACGGTCCAGCTGATGACCGACTACATGACCCGGCTCATGCACTACGTCGAGTTCATGAAGAAGGTCGTGCCCATGCACGACGATCTGTTCGACTTCTTCTACGAGGCGTTGCCCGGCTACGAGCAGATCGGCCTGCGCCGCACCCTGCTGGGCTGCTGGGGTTCCTTCCAGGATCCCGAGTTCTGCAATTTCGAATACAAGGATATGGAGGACTGGGGCCGCAAGATGTTCGTCACCCCGGGGGTGGTGGTGGACGGCGAGCTGGTCACCACCTCCCTGGTCGATATCAACCTGGGCTTGCGGATCCTGCTGGGCAGTTCCTATTACGAGGACTGGACCGACCAGGAGATGTTCGTGAAAACCGATCCGCTGGGCAATCCGGTGGACCGGCGGCATCCCTGGAACCAGCACACCAACCCGAAACCACAGAAGCGCGACCTGGACGACAAGTACAGCTGGGTCATGTCGCCGCGCTGGTTCGACGGTACCGACCATCTGGCCCTGGACACCGGCGGCGGCCCCCTGGCGCGCCTGTGGTCGACGGCGCTGGCGGACCTGGTCGATATCGGTTACGTGAAGTCCACCGGGCACAGCGTGCAGATCAACCTGCCCAAGACCGCGTTGAAGGGTCCGGTGACGCTGGAGTGGAAGATCCCCGTCCACGGCAGCAACACCATCGAACGCAATCGCGCCCGCACCTACTTCCAGGCGTACGCGGCGGCCTGCGCACTGCATTTCGCGGAGAAGGCGCTCGCGGAGATCCGGGCCGGGCACACCAAGACCTGGGAGGAGTTCGAGGTACCGGAGGAGGGCATCGGCTGCGGATTCACCGAGGCGGTACGCGGGGTGCTGTCGCACCATATGGTGATCCGGGACGGCAAGATCGCCAACTACCACCCGTATCCGCCGACCCCGTGGAACGCCAGCCCACGCGACGGCTACGGCACCCCCGGTCCGTACGAGGACGCGGTGCAGGGGCAGCCGATCTTCGAGGAGAACGACCGCGAGCATTTCAAGGGCATCGACATCATGCGCACGGTGCGCAGTTTCGACCCCTGCCTGCCGTGTGGCGTGCACATGTATCTCGGCAAGGGGCAGACCCTGCAGAAACTGCACTCACCGGCCCAGGCGCTCACCCCGGAGTGAGTCCGTATCGGTACCGGTGACGGGAGGGTGGCAGTGGAGGTTCGCCCAGCACAACAGCCCGATGCGATATCCGACGAGAACCGATGGCGAGAGGCGGGCGATCGGATAGAGACACTGCTGGAGGCGAGTTCGGCAGGCGGTGCGGTGGCCCGCGAACGCGCCGAACAGCTGGTTCGCGAGGTCGTCGAACTGTACGGCGCGGGATTGGCCCGGATGGTCGCGTTACTGGACACTGGAACTCTCGAACGGCTGGTCCGGGACGATCTCGTCGCGAGTCTGCTGCTCGTCCACGGGCTGCACCCCCACGATGTGGAGACTCGGGTCCAGGCGGCGCTGGAGAGCGTGCGCCCCTACCTCGGTTCGCACGGCGGCGATGTGGAACTGGTCGAGATCGTCGACGGCGTGGTCCGCCTGGAGCTGGCCGGGAGTTGCCGCAGCTGCCCGTCCTCGTCGGTGACATTGGAGCTGGCCGTACAGGACGCGGTGCGTACGGCGGCACCGGAGATCGAGGCCATCGAGGTCGTCACCGCGCCTACGGAGCCGGCCGGGCCGATCTCCGCCGACTCGCTGTTCTCGCGGGTGCGTGCGAACGGTCCCGGGACCGGTAGCTGGGTCGCGGTCCCCGAATTGGCCGAGTTGCTTCCCGGGGAGGTGGGCGGGTTCGCCGTCGCCGGACTCACCGTGCTGGCCTGCCGGGTGGGTGAGCAACTGTTCGCCTACCGGGATCTGTGCCCGGTCTGCGCGCATTCGCTGGCGGGGGCCGCACTGCACCGGCGGCCGGGTCGCCCGGCCGGTGACGTGGTGCTGCGCTGCCCGACCTGCCGGGCGCATTTCGATATCGTCGCGGCCGGGGCGCGAATCGACGGCGACGGTCACCTCGATCCGCTTCCGGTTCTCGTGCGTTCCGGTGAACCTGCGGTGGCGGTACCGGTGGGGGTGCACGGGTGAGCACCCCGTTCCGAGCGCTGCGGCGGATCACCGCCGAGCGCCCGCCCGCCCCGCGGGTGGGCGAACGGTGCGAGATGTGCGCCGATCCCATCGCCGAAGAACATCAGCACGTCGTGAACGTCGAAGGCCGGCAGCTGATGTGTGTATGCCGCGGCTGCTACCTGCTGTTCGTGGACCGGGAAGCGGCCCTGCGCTACCGGGCGGTGCCCGACCGCTATCTCGCCTTCCCCGAGTTCACGATCGGCCAGGAGGAATGGGACGCCTTGGACATACCGGTAGGGCTGGTCTTCTTCTTCCGCAACTCCGCGCTGGGCCGGACCGTGGCGCTGTATCCGGGTCCGGCGGGCGCGACCGAATCGGAACTGCCGTTGGCGCGGTGGAACACCATCCTGCGGCGTCATCCGGAATTGGACACCCTGGTCCCCGATGTCGAAGCCCTGCTGATCCGGGTTCCCGAACGGGGGACCGCGGCCGCGAGTTGTCTGCTGCTGCCGATCGACGCCTGCTACGAGTTCGCCGGCCGCATACGGCTGTTGTGGCGGGGTTTCGACGGGGGCCAGGAGGTGCGGCGTTATCTGGACGAGTTCTTCGCCGCGGTCTCGGCGCGGGCACGGCCGGGTGGTGCGGTATGAGCCCCGTTCACTCGACGACCTTCGCGGTTCTCGGGATCGCACCGGAGCCGTACGCGGTCGCGCCGATCCTGACCGCGCGGATCGGTATCGCGGCTCTCGCCGAGGAACCCGTGCATGCGATCGCGCTGCGCGCGCAGGTACGGATACAACCCTCGCGCCGCCACTACACCGACGAGGAGGGGGCGGGCCTGGCCGATCTGTTCGGCGCCCGGGAGCGTTGGCGGGAGACCCAGCGGTCGTTCCTCTGGATGCACTGCGCCACCATGATTCCCGGTTTCTCCGGCGGCGCCGAGGTGGATCTGCCGATGCCGTGCACCTACGACCTCGAAGTGACCGGCTCGAAGTATCTGCATGCCCTACGCGGCGGCACGGTGCCCCTGGTTTTCCTGTTCAGCGGCACGGTTTTCATCAAGGGCAGTGGCGGCTTCGCGATCCAGCAGATCCCCTGGGACCGGGAGGACCGGTTCGATATGCCGGTCTCGGTATGGCAGGACCTGATGGCGGCGCATTTCCCGAACACCGGCTGGCTGCGCCTGCACCGCGATACCCTCGAGGCCCTGCGGGCCTACAAATCCGATCACGGGCTGCTCGGCTTCGACGACACGGTGACCCGTTTGCTGGCCCGCGCCGGGGAACCGACATGACCACCGGACCGCCGGCCCGGGCCCGCGCCGTCGCCGACGCGGTGCTCTACGAGGGCTACCTGCTCTACCCCTATCGGGCGAACGCGGGTAAGAACCGGTCGCGCTGGCAATTCGGCGTACTGGGGCCGGTGGGAGCGGCTGCGGCCGGGCTCGGTGAAGAGTCGTCCCTGTCGGCCGAGTTCGTGGTGGAGCCGGATACGGACCCCATGCTGACGTGGACGGTCCGCTTCCTCCAGCTCCAGCATCGTCAGGTGCTGGACGGTGCCGGTGTACCGTGCGCCGAACTGGCCGCCGGAGGGCGGTCGTGGCTGTCCTGGGACGAAGCCGTCGCGCGGGAGATCGGAGTAGGCCCGGTGGCGCCCGCGAACCTGACGCGCGCGCTCCCGGTTCCCGGCGGCACCGATATCGAGGAGATCGCCGGTGATGCGGGACAGGTGACCGGCGCGCTGGTGCGGACGCGGCAGGAACTGGCGGGTGAACTCGAACTCTCGGCCGAGCGGGACGGCCGGTACCTGCGGCTCGCGGCCGAGGTCCGCAATGTGGGCGAAGCCGCGACCGGCAGGCAGGACGCCATCGCCCGCTCCCTGATCGGGGCCCATCTCATCGTGGAGATCAGTGGTGGGCGATTCGTCTCCCTGCTGGACCCGCCCACCGCCGCGGCGGCCGCGGTGCGTCGTTGTCGCCGGCACCGCTGCTTCCCGGTACTCGCCGGCCCACCCGGCGACCACAGTCTGCTGCTGATCTCCCCGATCATCCTCTACGACCATCCGGAAATCGCGGAACAGAGCGGGACAGCGCTCTTCGATGCCACCGAGATCGACGAAATCCTCACGCTGCGGGTGATGACCATGACCGACGAGGAGAAGGCACAGGCGCGGGCGACCGACCCACACGCGGGCGAGATCATCGACCGCTGCGATGCGATATCACCGGAGGCCCTGCGACGGCTGCACGGTGTGTTGCGGGATCCGTATCCCGGCCGGCCGCGGCCGATACCCGAGGTTCCTCCCGGAACCGATTGGTGGGATCCGGCGGCCGACAGTGCCGTGCGCCCCGATACCGACGCGGTGCCGGTGGCCGGTGTGCTGGTGCGCAGGGGCAGCCGGGTCCGGTTGCGTCCGGCGCGGCGTGCCGACGCCCAGGACCTGTTCGTCGACGGCCGGACCGCCCGGGTGGTCTCGGTACACGAGGACGTGGACGGCCGGGCGCACCTCGGGGTCGTCCTGGAAGACGATCCCGCGGCCGAACTGCACGAATGGTTCGGCCGCTACCTCTATTTCGCACCCGACGAACTCGAGCCCCTCGACGGACCCGAGAAGTGAAAGGAAGCCCGTGATGGAAACGGTGGGAGTGATCGCGACAGCGGTGGTGGCCGTGCTGGCGGCGGCCGGACTGTACCTCGGGGTGCGGTCGGTACCGGATCTCCGGCGGTACCTGAAGATCCGGCAGATGTAGCGGCGGACCGGAAGGAGCAATCATGCGGGACCGACACGAAGAACCGCAGGAGGCGCGCGGCGAACCGGGTGCGCGCGATACCGGCGCCGATACCGTGGCCGCGGGACCTACCGACCGCGAACCGGGCGATATCGGACACGAGGAGACGACCTCCGCCCACGGCACCGATGCCGAGCGGACGGCCGAGTTCACTTCCGAGGAGATCCCCGGTGGTGAGCGGGAGACCCCGCCCTACGAGGAACGCAAACCGACCGCGAACGAACCGGAGGAGACGGCGACCGGCACGGTCGGCGGCGCGAATGTCGGCGGGGCGACATCGCCGACCGAAGAGAAGGGATGAGCCGACGGGCACGGTGCTGGTCGCCGGGATCGGCAATATCTTCCTCGGTGACGACGGGTTCGGGCCCGAGGTGATGCGGCGGTTACCGGCGGGCCTCGGTCCGGGTGTGCGTGCGGTGGACTACGGCATCCGCGGTATGCACCTGGCCTACGACCTGCTCGACGGGTGGGAGGCGCTGGTGCTGGTCGACGCGCTGCCCGATCGGGGAGCGCCGGGACAGATCGAAGTGTCGCGGGTCCGACCCGGCGCCGCCGCGACCGTGGGACTGGACGCGCATGCCATGGATCCGGCCGCCGTCTTCGCGAGTGTCCGGGCCCTGGGTGGGGCGCTGCCGCCGACCGTGGTCGTCGGCTGTCAGGTGGAGTCGGTGGACGAGCGGATCGGACTGTCCGACCCGGTCGCTGCCGCGGTGGACCCCGCGGCGGCCGCGGTGGGCCGTGTGGTGGCCGATCTGCTCGAGGTCCAGCAGGAGGTGTGACGATGTGCCTCGGGATTCCCGGCCGGGTCGTCGAGATACCGGACGGCTACCACGGCCAGATCGCGCTGGTGGAGGTGTCCGGAAAGCAACGGCGGGTCAATATCGGCCTGCTCGAGGACGATCCGGCGCGACCCGGCGATTGGGTGATCATCCATATGGGGTTCGTGGTGGAGAAAACCGACGAACCCGGCGCGGCCGCGGCACTCGCCGGGTTGCGGATGCTCGGGCGAGGTGACGGGCCGTGACGGCGGGCCGGGCGCGCCGGCGGTTCGTGGTGCGCGGTGTGGTGCAGGGCGTCGGCTTCCGGCCGTTCGTCTACACCACCGCGGCCGAGCTCTCCCTGAGCGGGCGGGTGTCCAACGACAGCAGCGGTGTTTTCATCGAAACCGAGGGGACGCCCGCGGACCTGGCGGAGTTCGAACGCCGCCTGCGGTTCTCACCGCCGCCGCTGGCGGTGCTCGAATCGGTGGAGTGCTCGGAGATCCCGGTCCAGGGTGGGACCGGCTTCCATATCGCCGATACCACCCGGGGTGAGGGCCGCACCTTCGCTTCGCCGGATATCGCCATCTGCGCCGCGTGCGACGCCGAACTGCGCGACCCTTCCGGCAGACGCCACCGGCACCCGTTCGTGAACTGCACCAACTGCGGGCCCCGGTTCACCATCATCGCCGGATTACCCTACGACCGGGCCCGGACTTCCATGGCGGATTTCCCCATGTGCGACCGGTGCGCCCGGGAGTACCACGACCCCGCCGACCGCCGTTTCCACGCGCAGCCCATCGCCTGCCCCGACTGTGGCCCCCGCCTGTACTACACCGGACCGGGCGGTGGTGAACCGCTCGCCGCGGCGCGTGCGCTGCTGCGGTCGGGCGGGATCCTGGCGGTGAAGGGGATCGGGGGCTACCACCTGGCCTGTGACGCGGCCGACGAGACCGCGGTCGCCGAGTTGCGCCGCCGTAAACGGCGGGGTGGCAAACCTTTCGCCGTGATGGTGCCGGAATTGTCGATCGCCCGGGAGATCGCGGTGGTCGATCCGCCGGCCGCCGGACTGCTGACCGGGCCGCAGCGCCCCATCGTGCTGCTCGCCCGCGGGGGCAGACCGCTGGCCGAGTCCGTCGCGCCGGACAATCCGGACCTGGGCGTGATGCTGGCCTATACCCCGCTGCACATCCTGCTGTTCGGCCTGCCCGGCGACCCGCCGGGGCCGGAGGTACTGGTGATGACCTCGGGTAACCGCAGCAGCGAACCGATCTGCTACGACGACGCGGACGCGCGCGAGCGCCTCGCCGGCCTCGCCGACGGGTGGTTGTGGCACGACCGCCGCATCCTGGTGCCCTGTGACGATTCGGTGGTGCGGCTGGTCGACGGTGCCGAATCCCCGGTGCGCCGCTCACGCGGATACGCGCCGCTGCCGCTCGCGCTGCCGGCGCCGATACCGCCGACGCTGGCCGTGGGCGCCGATCTGAAGAACGTCTGTGCCCTCGCCGACGGCCGCTACGCCTGGTTGAGTCAGCACATCGGCGATATGGACGATCTGGCGACGCTACGCGCCTTCGGTGCCACCGAACAGCACCTCGAGGAGCTGACCGGGGTGCGTCCCACTCAGCTCGTCGCGGATACACATCCGGGTTACCGGTCCACCGAGTGGGCCCACCGGCATGCCGGTGACCGTCCGGTACGCACCGTCCAGCACCACCACGCGCATATCGCCGCCGTCATGGGCGAGCACGGGCTCGGTGTCACCGATACCGTGCTGGGAATCGCGTTCGACGGCACCGGATTCGGCCCCGACGGTGCGGTGTGGGGCGGGGAGATCCTCGCCGCCGGATACAAGGGATACCGGCGGCTGGCCCATCTGAAATATGTGCCGCTGGCCGGGGGTGACGCCTCGGTGCACCGGCCGTACCGGATGGCCCTGGCGCATCTGTGGGCAGCCGGTATCGACTGGTCGCCGGCGATCGCCTCGGTTCAGGCCTGCCCGCCCGCGGAACGGTCGGTTCTCGAGCACCAGTTCGGCACCGGACTGGGATGTGCTCCCACCTCCAGTATGGGCCGATTGTTCGACGCGGTTTCGTCGCTGGCCGGGGTACGGCACGTCGTCGACTACGAGGCGCAGGCGGCCATCGAACTCGAAGGGTTCTCCCGGCGTGGAGACCTCGCCGACACCTCGTACCGGTTCACAGTGGACACCGGTACGGACCCGGCGCTCGTGGACCCCGCCCCGGTGATCGCCGCGGTCGTCGCCGATGCACTGGCCGGGGTACCGGCGGCGGTGATCGGCGCCCGCTTCCACGCCGCTCTCGCCCGATTGGTGCTCGAAGCGGCCGTGGTGTACACGGCGCCGCACCGGTTCGTCGCGCTCTCGGGCGGGGTGTTCCAGAACGCGCTGCTGCTGTCCTACGCGCGAAAACTTCTGCGCGACAACGGATTCACCGTTCTCACGCATCGCAGACTGCCACCCAACGACGGTGGCCTCGCATTCGGGCAGGTGCTCGCGACCGCCGCGGGCTGAGCGGAGAAGGAGGAACGATCATGTGCCTTGCGGTTCCCGGAAAGGTGCTCAGTCTCGAGGAGCGCGACGGCACCCTGATGTCGGTCGTCGACTTCGGGGGCGTGCACAAGGACGTATGCCTGCAGTACATCCCGGACGCGGCGATCGGCGACTACGTCGTCGTGCACGTCGGATTCGCCATCCAGCGCCTGGACGAGAAATCCGCGCTCGAGACCCTGGCCGAATTCGAACATCTCGGGGTGCTGAAGGAGGAGTTCGCGGACGGTTTCGCCGTCGCGGCGGCACAGGCGGGGGAGAAGAACCCGGACACGGCGCGGCAGCGCGACCCGGAGGAGGAGTCATGAAGTATCTCGACGAATTCAGCAACCCGGAGCTGGCCAAGGGTCTTCTCGAACGAATCCGGGCCACCACCGACCGGCGCTGGTCCATCATGGAAGTGTGTGGCGGGCAGACACATTCGATCATCCGGCACGGGATCGACCAATTGCTGCCGGACCGGATCGAAATGATCCACGGCCCGGGTTGCCCGGTATGTGTCACTCCGCTCGAAGTGATCGACAAGGCGCTCGATATCGCCGCGCGACCGGGGGTGATCTTCTGCTCGTTCGGCGATATGCTCCGGGTCCCGGGCAGCAAGAAGGACCTGTTCCACGTCAAGAGCGAAGGCGGAGACGTGCGAGTGGTCTATTCGCCTCTGGACGCCCTGCAATTGGCCAGGGCCAATCCGGATCGGCAGGTCGTCTTCTTCGGTATCGGTTTCGAGACCACCGCCCCCGCCAATGCGATGACCGTCTACCAGGCCCAGCGGCTCGGGATCGAGAATTTCTCGCTGCTGGTCTCGCATGTCCTGGTACCCCCGGCGATCGCCGCCATCATGGAGTCGCCGCAGTGCCGGGTGCAGGCTTTCCTGCTGGCCGGGCATGTGTGCACGGTGATGGGCACACAGGAGTATCCCCCACTGGCGCAGCGGTACCGGGTGCCCATGGTGGTCACCGGTTTCGAACCGCTGGACATCCTCGAAGGTATCCGCCGCACGGTGGCGCAACTGGAGTCGGGCCGCCACGAAGTGGAGAACGCCTATCCGCGGGCGGTATCGGATGCGGGCAACCCGGCCGCCAAGGCCATGCTGGCCGATGTCTTCGAGGTCACCGACCGGGCCTGGCGCGGTATCGGAGTGATACCGGACAGCGGATGGCGGCTCTCCTCGCGTTACCGCGACTACGACGCCGAATATCGCTTCTCCGTCGGCGAGTTGCGCACCGCCGAATCGGCGGTCTGCCGGTCGGGAGAGGTGCTGCAGGGGCTGATCAAACCCAACGAATGCGCCGCGTTCGGCACCCAGTGCACCCCGCGCAACCCGCTGGGCGCCACCATGGTCTCCTCGGAGGGCGCGTGCGCCGCCTACTACCTCTACCGCCGCCTCGACCAGCCCGCGGAGGTGGCCCATGCGTGAGGACCTGAACACCACCGGGCCGGCGACGATCGATGTGGACGGGTGGGTCTGCCCGATGCCGCTGCGTGATTCGCCGAATATCGTGATGGGTCACGGCGGCGGCGGGGCGATGTCGGGGGAACTGATCGAGCATCTGTTCCTACCGGCCTTCGGGCCCGCGGCCGACGCGGGTATGGGGGATTCCGCCGTACTGACCGTCGGCGAGACCCGGCTCGCGTTCTCCACCGACTCCTTCGTCGTGAAACCGCTCGTCTTCCCGGGCGGTTCGATCGGCGAACTCGCCGTGAACGGCACCGTCAACGATCTGGCCATGGCCGGGGCCCGCCCCCTGGTGCTGTCCACCGCGTTCATCCTCGAGGAGGGCACCGCCCTGTCCGAGATCGCCGGTGTCGCCGAAGCGGTCGGTACCGCGGCATCGGCCGCGGGAGTGACCCTGGTGACCGGTGACACCAAGGTGGTCGACGCGGGGCACGGTGACGGAATATTCGTCAACACCACGGGTATCGGCGTTGTCGACGAGGGCGTGGATATCCGGCCCCAGCGTGCGCGACCGGGTGACAAGGTGCTGATCAGTGGCGATATCGGCGTCCACGGTATCGCGGTGATGAGCTGCCGCGAGGGCCTGGAATTCGGGACCACGGTGCTCAGCGATACCGCACCGCTGAACGGCCTGGTGGCCGCGATGCTGGCCACCGGGGCGGAGGTGCACACCCTGCGCGATCCGACCCGCGGCGGGGTGGCCGCCACCCTGAACGAGATCGCCCGCACCGCCCGGATCGGGGTGTCGCTGGACGAGACGGCGCTACCGGTGCCCGCCGCGGTCCGCGATGCCTGCGGGCTCCTCGGTCTCGATCCGATGTATGTCGCCAACGAGGGCAAACTGATCGCCTTCGTACCCCCCGAGGATGCGGATCGGGTCCTGGAGGCGATGCGCGCGCATCCGCTGGGTGCCCGTGCGGCGGTGATCGGTGTCTGCGTGGAGGAGCATCCGGGAATGGTGGTGGCGCGTACCGCGCTCGGCGGTACCCGAGTAGTCGATCTGCCCGCCGGGGAGCAGTTACCGCGAATCTGTTGACGCGGTGGGCCGGCCGGTCCGCCGCACGGGAAGAAACGAGGTGCGACAGTGCGGATATCGGCGGCGGCCGTGCGGGACGGATGGTCGGATCTGGATCCGGCGCAGCGACGCGGTATCACGGGAATGGGTTCCGCGATCGTGGCGCTGCACGTCACCGGATTCGCGATACTGCTGCTACTCGTGGTTCCCGGTGGCTATCTCGTGGACGGTGCGGTGTTCGGCGTCGGCCTCGGTATCACCGCCTACACCTTCGGGGTGCGGCATGCGTTCGATGCCGACCATATCGCCGCCATCGACAATACGACCCGCAAACTCGTGGCCGAGAACCGGAAACCGATATCGGTCGGTTTCTGGTTCTCCCTCGGCCACTCCACCATCGTCTTCGTGCTCGTCGCCCTGCTGGCGGCCGGTGTGAAAGCTCTCGCGGCCAACCTCGAGGACGAGAACTCACGACTACAGCAGTGGACCGGTGTTTTCGGTACCGGTGTTTCGGGCACCTTCCTGATCCTCATCGGTTTGCTGAACCTGGTGTCGCTGATCGGGATATGGCGGGTTTTCCGCGAGATGCGGCAGGGCCGTTACGACGAGGCCGAACTGGAACGCCGCCTCGACGATCGCGGTGTGCTGAACCGGGTGTTCGGTCCACTGATGCGTGCCGTCCGCAAACCCTGGCACATGTATCCGGTCGGATTGCTGTTCGGGCTCGGCTTCGACACCGTTACCGAGGTGGGCCTGCTGGTCATCGCGGGCGGTGCGGCGGCCACCGATCTACCGTGGTACGCGATTCTGGTTCTGCCCGTTCTGTTCTCGGCGGGTATGTCGCTGTTCGACGCGCTGGACGGGACCTTCATGAACTACGCCTACGGCTGGGCGTTCGCCGGTCCGGTGCGCAAGATCTACTACAACCTCGTGGTGACCGGACTGTCGGTCGCGGTGGCCCTGTTGATCGGCGCCCAGGAGATCATTTCGATCACGACCGAGAAACTGGACGTCACCACGGGACCCCTGGCCTGGATCGGCGCCCTGGACCTCGGTGCGATGGGCTTCATCATCGTCGGGTTGTTCGTACTCACCTGGGCGATCGCCGTAGCGGTCTGGCGTTTCGGCGATGTCGAACGCCGGTGGCAGCGCGCGCTGCCGGTGGATCCGTGAGCACCCGCGACGCGGTGGCCCGGGGAGCGGAGATGTTCGCCCGGTTCGCCTACGCGCCCAATCGGCTCGGGTACTGCGGTCCGCCGGAAGCGACGGCGCTGCGTGGCGGGTCGCCCGAGGAGGTGCGGGCCGTAGCGCGCAGTTTCACCGGGGCGTGGCCTTATCTGCTGGTGATGTCCCGGTTGACCGGTATCGCCGATCCACTGGACCACCGCCTGGTGGAGTCGTACTGGATCGGCGGCGGTATCGGTGCGCGGTTGGATCCGGCGGCTTTCGTCGCCGAGCTGCTGGCGGTGATCGGTCCGGCCGCGGGGCACTATTGGAAATATCTCACCGATGCTTCGCTGGTCGAGGAAGCGGCGGCGAATCACTGCTTCCACGTTTTCGGTATCTACCCCTGGACCCGTCTGCTCGGCCGGGGCGGGGACCATCCCGTGGACGTGCTCGACAATTGCCGGATCACCTGGGGCACGGTCCGGTCGCGAGCAGACGATCATCTCGTGGTCGAGTGTTCGCGGCTGGAATTCGACGGGCACCGATTACGTCTGGGCACACCGGAGCCGCGGCGGGTTCCGAGAGGGGCGGAGGGGTTTTCCGCGGTGCCCGACGCGGTACCGGGAGAGGTGGTCGCGCTGCACTGGGACCGGTTGTGCGGCCGGTTGACATCCACCCGAGTCCATGCGCTGGCCACGAGTACCGAACGGCAACTGCGGGTCACCAATCGCCGGCTCGGCCGGCCGCCGTTCGCGCCGGTATGACATCCGCTCACCGGCACAGCCGATCAGCCGGGTAAGCGGGAAGGTTCCGGTATTTCCTTGTTGGCGGGTGCATCGCCTATCGACGAAAAAGGCCCCGCACCCGAACGGTGCGGAGCCTCGGAATTCGCGCGGATCAGATAGCGCGGACGTCCTGTGCCTGCGGACCCTTCTGGCCCTGGCCGATCTCGAACTCCACACGCTGACCCTCATCGAGGGTCTTGAAACCCGAACCGCCGATGGCGGAGTAATGCACGAAGACGTCGGGACCGCCTCCGTCCTGGGCGATGAAGCCGAAGCCCTTCTCGCCGTTGAACCACTTCACGCTGCCTTGCGCCATGCTTTGATACTTCAATTCTGTAGATGAGCCAGGCAGGTCACTGTGATCAGCCCGGTCTCGACGACCATCATGCCATACACGCGAGGTGCCGATTTCCCGGGGTGGGAAGCCGGCCGCCGGACCCGCACCGATGCGGGGTGGCGAATTCAGCAGGTCACGTCCACATCGGCGGCCGAGTCGAACGAGACGTGTACGTGGTCGTAGTGGTTGGCGGTGGGGCTCCCCCGGTCTTCCATGTACGACCAGCCGCTGCCGTCGTTGTAGCGCTGCTGCCAGATCACATAGGTGACGCCGAAGCGCTGCTGGTTGGCCAGCACGTAGTCGGCGATCGCATCACCGCGTGCGGGATCGGGTGTCATGAAATCGAGGGCGAGCCCGGCGCCGTGATCGCCGTCGTAGCGCCCGTTGGCGCCACCGATATCGGCGACCCCGAACGTCTGGTCGACCAGGTTGCCCACCTGCGCCACGTGTGGCCGGGCCCCGGCGAGCTCCGTCGAACACATGATCGGGGGAGGTGGTGGCGGGGGAGGCGGTGGCGGGGGCGGGAGTGGTGCGTGCCGTTTCGCGTACCTGGCCGGCTGTTGCGGGCGATCTACCGCGGCCACCGGTTCCGGCGGCCGCGTTGTCGCCGGCGCGGTCGCCGGGACCGTGTCCGTGCCCGCGGCGGGTACCGCCGGGGAATCGACCGCCGCGGCGGTGTGCGCCGGGGTGCCGGGCCGGGTGGGGATCCACAGGCCGATCACAGCCGTCGCCGCGACCGCGCATCCGGCCAGGGGCGTGAGCCTTCCGGCTCGGATCGGTTTGCGATGTCGACCAGGCATATCGGGAACCACTCGTTGACGCTCGGGGGAAAGATCACTGTTAGATTACGAAACGGTCGCGGCAATGTCACGTGGCGGGCCTGGCGCACTCGAGTCAAGATCATCGGCCGGAACCTGTCTCCCCGCGCAGGGCGTACCGCTGCTATGGTCGGAGGCGTTCTGACACGGGGTGCTCCGCGCGAGCGGGGCTGAGAACAGACCCGAGAACCTGTCCAGGTAATGCTGACGAAGGAATGTCTTGACCGCACGCGCGCACACAACCGAAACCGGCAGATTCACCGAGTACCTCTGGGATCGGACGAAAACCCTGCGCGACGCCATCGATGAACTCGAATTCCTGCGCCGTCTCGGCGACGGAACCCTGCCGCTCGAGGTGTTCCGCACCTACGTGGAGCAGGATTCGCTGTACCTCGCCGGTTATTCGAAAGTGCTGGCCCTGCTCTCGGCGAAATCGCCCGACGCGCAGGCAGCGCAGTTCTGGGCGGGCTCGGCCGCCACCGCGGTGGCGGTCGAATCGGCCCTGCACAACGATCTGCTCGGCGACGACCGGCTCCCCGCACCAGAAACCGTGCCGGAGCCTTCGGCGGCATGTCTGGGCTATGTCTCCTATCTGATCGCGACCGCCGCGACCGAGTCGTACGCCGTGGGCGCGGCGGCCGCGCTGCCGTGCTTCTGGATCTACGCCGAAGTGGGTCGTGGCCTGGCCGCGAGCGCGGCCGAGGTTCTCGCGGCCGACCCCCGCCACCCCTACGCGCAATGGGTGTCCACCTACGGAGCCGCGGAGTTCCAGGAGTCCGCGGCCACGGCCCGGTCCTTCGTCGACGCGGCGGCCGCGACCGCGAGCGACCGGGAGCGGGAGGCGATGGCCACGGCGTTCGCCGTCGCCACCCGGTACGAGCTGATGTTCTGGGATACCGCCCTGCATCCGCAGCCGTGGCCCGCGTCGTGAACGGCCGCCTGCGCCGCGCCCTCGCCGTGGCTGTAGCGGCCGTGGCGGCGCTGTCCGCGCTCACCGCCTGCACCGCCGGGTCCGGTGACGAGCGGACCATTCGGTTCGCGCTGGACTGGACCCCGAACACCAACCACTCCGGTCTGTTCGTGGCGCAGCAGCGCGGCTACTTCGCCGAGGCCGGCCTGGACGTGCGGATCCTGCCGTACAACAACACCGCCGTCGATACGGTCATCGACGCCGGGAACGCCGAATTCGGTATCAGCACCCATAATTCGTCGACCTTCGCACGGGCCTCGGGCGCGCATACGCTGTCCGTGCTCGCCCCCCTGCAGCACCGGGCGACGGGAATCGGAGTGAAGGCCGACCGCGCCGATATCACCCGGCCGAAAGACCTGGACGGTAAAACCTATGCCGGGTTCGGCGATCCCGGCGAGGTGGAGGCACTCCAGCAGGTGATCCGCAACGACGGCGGCACCGGCGATTTCACCACGGTCACCCTGGGCACCTCGGCGTACGAGGCCGTCTACTCGGGCCGAGCCGATTTCACCGTCTCCTACCTGGCATGGGAGGGGATCGAGGCCGAACATCACGGCACCCCGATGAAGTACTTCCGGTACACCGATTTCGGCTTCCCGGACGCGTACGCCATCGTGATCGACGCCAACGCCGACTGGCTGACCGCCAACCCCGACCGCGCCCGCGCATTCGTCCGAGCCCTACAGCGTGGATACCAGTTCGCCGCAGACGATCCGGATGCGGCCGCCCAGGATCTCCTCGACGCGAATCCGGGCGCGTTCACCGACGAGAACCTGGTCTTCGAGAGCCAGCGCATGCTGGCCGAGCAGTTCATGAAGGGGCCCGACGGCCGGGTGGGAACCCAGACCCTGGAGCAGTGGGCGGCCAATTCCGGTTTCCTCTACGACAAGGGTCTGCTGACCGGTCCCGACGGTGCCCCGTTGACCGAGGAACCCGACTGGTCGAGCTATTTCACCAATGACTACCTCGCCGCCTCCTAGCGATACCGCGCGCGGCGTTCCGCTCGGGCCGTCTCCGGCCACCTCCGGCCGCTCGGCGGGTATCGGCTGGGCGATACCCGCCGTCGTGACGGTGGGGGTACTCGTCGTCCTCTGGCAGCTCTACGTGACGCTCAGCGGGGTGCGCCCGCAGGTCCTGCCGTCCCCCGTACGTGTCGTGGAGCAGGGGTGGGCACATCGCGAGGAGATCGGGACCCACGCCGCCGCCACCCTGCAGGTGACCCTGATCGGTTTCGCGGTCTCGCTGAGC
The DNA here is from genome assembly GCF_977089955.1 of Nocardia sp. X0981. Lineage (NCBI taxonomy): Bacteria > Bacillati > Actinomycetota > Actinomycetes > Mycobacteriales > Nocardiaceae > Nocardia > Nocardia sp. X0981. Next base: position 4,494,814 of record NZ_OZ372435.1, read on the forward strand.
TCGGCCTGGCTACTGGCCGTCGTGGTCGATTTCTCGCCCTGGCTGCGCCGCGCGTTCGTCCCGCTGTTCGTGGCCTCCCAGACCGTGCCGATCATCGCGATCGCTCCGTTGATGATCATCTGGTTCGGTTTCGGGCTGCTGCCGAAAGTCCTCGTCGTCGCACTCGTCACCTTCTTCCCGATGGTGATCGGGCTGATGGAGGGGTTCGCCGCGGCCGACCGGGAGGCCGGAGCGCTACTGCGCAGTATGGGGGCATCACGGGTCCAGGTGTTCCGGTATGTGCGGTTGCCGTCCGCGGTGCCGCGGTTCTTCACGGCGTTGCGGATCGGTATCACCTACGCGGTCGTCGGGGCCGTTTTCGCCGAGTACGTCGGCGCCAGCGAGGGGCTCGGCATCTATATGAGCCTGCAGAAGAACTCGTTCCGCACCGATCTGGTACTGGCGGCGGTCCTGGTGACCGCCCTGCTCAGTATCACGCTGTACCTGCTGACCTTCGCGATCGAACGGGTGATGGCACCGTGGTCACGCGCGGAGAACAGGGGCCGGCGTGCCTGACATGCGTGGCAACCGGATCATCGTCGATTCCCTCACCAAATCGTTCCCACGGCCCGGGCGGCAGCCGGACCGGCAGGTCCTGGGCGGGGTGTCGTTCACGGCGGAGCCCGGTGAGTTCGTTTCCGTCATCGGCCCGAGCGGCTGCGGTAAGAGCACGCTCTTCAACATGCTGGCCGGTCTGGAGTCCCCCGATTCGGGCTGTATCCATTTCGGTACGCCCGGCGGCGAGCCGGCGGCATCGCACTGTGCCTATATGCCGCAGAAGGATCTGTTGTTTCCCTGGCGCACGGTGCTCGACAACACCATCCTGGGGTTGCTGGTCCACGGCGTACCGAAGCCGGAGGCCCGGCGCCGGGCCCGCGAACTGTTCCCCGTCTTCGGGCTGTCCGGCTTCGAGGACGCCCGTCCCGCTCAGCTGTCCGGCGGTATGCGGCAGCGGGCGGCGCTGCTACGAACCGTCGTCCAGGAGCGCGAACTGCTGTTGCTGGACGAACCTTTCGGCGCACTCGATTCGTTGACGCGCACCGAGATGCAGACCTGGTTACAAGATGTGCGGCAGCGATACCGGTGGATGGTGCTGATGATCACCCACGATATCCGTGAGGCCGTATACCTTTCGGATCGGGTGATCGTGCTGTCGGCGCGGCCGGCCACCGTGCGCCACGAGGTCCGGGTGGATCTGCCGCGGCCGCGAGAGTTGTCGATACTCACGGCTCCCGAGTTCGTGGTGCTCGAACAGGAACTGCTCGATGTACTCCACGAGGAAGCCCGCCGCGCCCTGGCGCAGCAGGAGCGCTGATTCCCCGTATCACCGCGCCGTGGGTCCGGGGCGACCGGCGCCCGCGGGCGATCGGTCGTAGGAATTCCGGCCCACCGGGCCCGGTTCGGAGGAGACAATCGTCGGACCGCCGGAAGGTCCGCAGAATCGTCCCCGGCGCCCGCGAAATCCGTAGGAGGGCCATGTTCGTCCCGTTCAGTGTCTCCGATTTCCTCGACCGCGCCGAAACCGTGTACGGCGACCGGATCGGTGTGGTCGACGAACCCGATCAGCCGGCGGCCGGCCAGGGTGCTCTGACCTATGCCGAGGTCGCCGATCTCGCGCGCAGGCAGGCCGCCCGGCTCGACGAGCTCGGGATCGGAGCCGGTGAACGCGTCGCGATCGTCAGCCATAACTCGAGCCGGTTGCTGACGTCGTTCTTCGGTGTGAGCGGATGGGGCCGGGTGCTGGTCCCCGTCAATTTCCGGCTGCGTCCCGACGAGGTGCGCTATATCCTCGCCGACTGCGGCGCCCGAGCCCTGTACGTAGACCCGGAGCTCGCGGATTCGCTCGGTGCGGTCGAATGCGAGCACAAGTTCGTGCTGGGTTCGGATACCGACCTCTATGCCGCCCCCGGCTCGGTGCCGCGGCCGTGGGATCCGGACGAAACCGCCACCGCCACCATCAACTACACGTCCGGAACGACGGCCCGCCCGAAGGGGGTGCAGATCACCCACCGCAATATCTGGGTCAACGCGGTGACCTTCGGGATGCACGCCACCGTCAGCGACCGCGACGTCTATCTGCACACCCTCCCGATGTTCCACGCCAACGGCTGGGGGCAGCCGTTCGCGATGACCGGCGTCGGTGCCCGGCACATCGTCATGCGCAAGATCGACGGTGCCGAGATCCTGCGGCGGGTCCGGGACCATGGCGTCACGGTGCTGTGCGCGGCACCCGCGGTCGCGGCCGCGGTCCTCGAGGCCGCGCAGACCTGGGAGGGCGAGATCCCCGGGCGCGACCGGGTGCGGATCATCATGGCGGGTGCGCCGCCGCCGACGAAAACCGTCGCCCGCGTCGAACAGGAGCTCGGCTGGGAGTTCATCCAGATCTACGGTCTCACCGAGACCTCACCCCTGCTCACCGTCAACCGCTCGCGGGCGGAATGGGACGATCTCGACCCCGAGGCGAGAGCGGCGAAGCTGACCCGCGCCGGCGCACCGGCCCTGGGTGTCCGTTTGCGGACCGAGGAGTCCGCGGAAGGTGCGGGGGAGGTGCTGGCCCGGTCCAATGTGGTGATGGAGGGCTATTGGGGCCGTTCCGAGGAGAGCGCGGCGGCGCTGGCCGGCGGGTGGTTCCACACCGGCGACGGCGGCGCCTTGGACGAGGAGGGTTACCTGACCATCGCCGACCGTAAAAAGGACGTGATCATCACCGGCGGCGAGAACGTCTCCTCGATCGAGGTCGAGGACTGCCTGTTCTCCCATCCGGCCGTGGCCGAGGTGGCGGTGATCGCGGTACCGAGCGAGAAATGGGGCGAGACGATCAAAGCCCTGGTCGTGCTCACTCCGGACGCGGAGCCGGGCAGCGCGATCGAAGCGGAGCTCATCGCCTGGTGCAAACAGCGGCTGGCCGGCTACAAGGCCCCGACCTCTGTCGAATTCCGGGACGAACTGGCCCGTACCGCCACCGGAAAACTGCAGAAGTTCAAACTGCGCGAACCGTATTGGAGCGGACGCGAACGCCGGATCAGCTGATCCCGGTAGGGGATGCGTCCCCGATACCCCAGCGCTCGGCGCAGTCGGCGATACCCTGCCGGCGATCATGAGGCAGGGGACGTCTCCGAAGGCCCGGGCGTTGTGCCCGGCGTCGGCGGCGGCCCCGGGGCCGGTGCGACGCTCGGAGAGACCGGCATTTCCCCGTGGTCCCCGCCGGGGCGGGTCGCCCCGTTCCTTCCGTTGCCGGTAGCGGAATTTTATGGCCTCCGCGGAGGGTCGTTAGCGTCGAAAACATGGAATGGAATTTTCGGTCGGCCGACGAGCTTTCGGAGGCGTTACGTGCCGGTGAAGTGTCCTCGGTGGAATTGACCGACGCGGCGATCACCGGGATCGAGCGGGACGACAGGGTGATCAACGCGATCTGTGTGCGCGACTTCGATCGTGCGCGGGTGGCGGCGCGGCATGCCGACCGGGCACGCCGCCGGGGGGAGGAGCGGCCTCTGCTGGGTATTCCGGTAACGGTCAAGGAGTCCTACAACATGGCCGGGATACCCACGACCTGGGGTATGCCGCAGTACCGGGACTTCGTACCGGTCGAGGACGCGGTCCAGGTATCGCGGCTCGCGGCCGCCGGCGCGGTAGTGCTGGGTAAAACCAATGTGCCGTTGGGGCTGCAGGATATACAGAGCTTCAACGAGATCTACGGCACCACCAACAACCCGTGGGATCCCAGCCGCACATCGGGTGGATCCTCCGGCGGATCGGCCGCGGCCCTGGCAGCCGGCTTCGGTGCGCTGTCCATCGGCTCCGACCTCGCCGGTTCGCTGCGTACCCCCGCCCATTTCTGTGGTGTCTATGCGCACAAGCCGACACTGGGGCTGGCGGCGATGCGGGGTATGACCCCGCCGTCCGAGCCGGCACTGCCGGCCGAGGCCGATCTCGCTGTTGTCGGTCCGATGGCGCGCACTGCCCGTGACCTCGCGCTCCTGCTCGATGTGATGGCCGGACCGGACCCGCTGACGTCCGGCGTGGCGTATACGGTGACGCTGCCACCGGCGCGCCACGAGAGACTCGGCGATTTCCGGGTTCTGGTCCTCGACCGGCATCCGCTCCTCGCCACCGGTGCCGCGGTGCGAGCGGGCGTGCACCGGGTGGCCGACGCGCTTGTGGCCGGTGGTGCCCGCGTCGAACGGTACAGCCCGCTGCTACCCGACCTGGCCGAAGCCGCGACTCTCTACACGCAGCTGCTGTTCTCCGGCTCCGTGGCACGATTTCCCATCGAGGCGTACGAGCAACTGCGGGCCCGCGCGGCCGGCCTGAGCGCAGACGACCGGAGCCTCGACGCGGCGCGGTTGCGCGGCATGGTGTCGACCCACCGCGATCGGATGGAGATGAACAACCGCCGCGAGATCCACCGCCACGGCTGGCGGCAGCTGTTCGGGGAGTTCGACGCCGTGGTGTGCCCGATCACGCCGACTCCCGCGTTCCCGCACGACCACAACCCCGATCTGCTGGGGCGCCGGCTCGATATCGACGGGGTCGAGTACCCGTACTTCGACCAGCTCGTCTGGGCCGGTCTGGCCACCATGCCCGGTCTTCCCGCGACAGCGGTACCCGCTGGCCGGTCTCCCGAAGGCCTGCCGGTCGGCGTGCAACTCATCGGCCCGATGTTCGAAGACCGCACCCCGATACGGCTTGCCGAACTGCTCGAACAGCGGATCGGCGGCTTCCGGCCACCGAAGTAGGGCGTACACCGGGCGGCCCCCGCCTCGGACGTGCGGGCCACCTTATCCGGAAATCGGGCCGCGGGCCGTGCCGCCCGGCGGACCGGGTGGAAGCGACTCCGCCGCCCCGGCACCCACCAGGGCCGCCGCGGCGAGCGGTCTCGGCTCGAACATCGCCGGTTCGTCCTCGGGGAACAACGCCGTGGGCCCGTAGCTCCAGCCGGGTCGCCACCCTGCGCCGGGCTGCCGGGGTGATCGAAGCGGGCCGCGGCGATCCATAAGAGCGGTATGCCGGTGGGTCAGCGGAGTTGGTCTTCCGCGGCGGCGAGCGCGGCGAACTCCTCGTCGGGAGAACCGGCGACCAGCCGCGTCCGGCTGTAGAGGGCGAAATACAGCATGAACAGCAGGAATACCACGAGGCAGCCGAATGCCGCGGTGGAATCCACGAGGAAGGTCGCGATAACCGACAGGACCGCGATCACCAGCGCGAAGCCGGCGGTGACGAGGCCTCCGGGCGTCCGGTACGGCCGTTCCATGCCCGGTTCGCGGATCCGCAGCACGATATAACTGAGCATCATGAGCACGTAACTCAGCGCCGCGCCGAACACCGCCATATCGAGCAGCGTCGCGCCGTTTCCGAAAACGGACAGTACGAAGCCGACGATGCCGGGCACGATCAACGCCGATGCCGGGGCCTTGCGCGCCGTGGTGATCGAGAGTCCACGAGGCAGGTAGCCCGCGCGCGACAACGCGAACAGCTGCCGGGAGTACGCGAAAATAATGGAGAAGAAGCTCGCGACCAGACCCGCCAACCCGATGTAGTTCACGACCGTCGCCGCGGTGCCCGAGCCCAACGCTTCGACGAGCGGATTGCCGGAGGTCTGCATCGCCGCCGCCCCGCCCACCCCCGGGACCAGAACCAGCACCACCGCCCCTGTCCCGACCAGGACCGTCATCGCCGCGATGATGCCCCGCGGTACATTGCGCGCGGGGTCCCGCGCTTCCTCTGCCGCGAGCGGCACACCCTCGACGGCGAGGAAGAACCAGATGGCGAAGGGGAGCGCCGACCAGATCCCGAGGTAGCCGAACGGCAGGAACTCACCGGCTCCCACGGCATCCGGATCGGGAGCGATATCGATCAGGTTCGACACGGAGAAGTCGCCGATGCTCGCGATCGCGAAGATCACCAGTCCCAGGAGGGCGATCGCCGTGATCACGAACATCACCTTCAACGCTTCACCGACACCCGCCAGATGAATGCCCACGAAGATCGCGTAGACAGCGAGATACACCCACCATCCATCGGTGATGCCGAACAGGCCGAGGGATTCGACGTAGGCGCCGATGAACGTGGCGATCGCGGCAGGTGCGATCGAGTATTCGATCAGCACCGCCGTCCCGGTCGCGAACCCACCCCACGGGCCCAGGGCACGCCGGGCGAAGGTGTACCCGCCACCCGCTGTCGGAAGAGCAGCGGACATCTCGGCCATACTCAGCACCATCGCGCCGTACATGGCCGCTATCACGATGGTGGCCACGAACAGGCCGCCGAACCCGCCCTCTGCCAAACCGAAGTTCCATCCGGAGTAGTCACCGCTGATCACGTAGCTGACGCCGAGGCCGGCCAACAGCACCCAGCCCGCTGTTCCGGTGCGCAGCGTCCGCTTGCCCAGGTATTCGTGGTCGATTCCCGATACGGGTTCGCCGGGTTCGGTGATACTCATTCGACTACTCCCCTGAAGGATGCTGCCCGCCCGGATTCCATTCCCGCCGGGTCATCACGACATCTGGACAGCGCGAGAGTAATGATCCGATATTTCACAACACTTGCGGGCGTGTTTCGGCCTCGAGTATCCGGCCTCCGTCCACCTGGTTCTCCGGCGCGACATACGAGCGGGCTTGCTGTAGCGGGAAGAACTCCTTGTCTGCGGTGACGGCGGGTACGCGAAGGCGAAAAATCGATATCTGTGCTGTTCGGTGTCACCGACGGTGCTTCGTTCTCTAGGCTGACCGGCGGGTGCCCCCGGAAAGAACTTGTGGAAGAGCGGAGAAATCTATGGCGCTTCGTGATTGGATCCCGCGTGTCTCGGATGCCGCGCAGGATACCGCCGGACGTGTCACCGGTCTCGCGTCGAACGCGCGCCGGCGTACCCGGGATCGGCTCGAGCGGTTCGGTAGCAACGGACGCGATTTCCGTGCGGGATGGAAGGGGCGTCGGCGCCGTTCGGCGGATTCGCCGGTATCCGAGAACGTGATTCTGCCCGAATCCGAGCCCGTACCCGAATTCCCCTCCGTGATTACGGATTCCGTGCCGGCCGAGGGAGCCGAGTATCGGGGCCGGGTTGATCCCGCGGCGCATGCGTGATCCCGAGTATCGGCGAACCCAGCACGCTCATATCTACGACCGCCATATCGAGCCGATCAATCGGCTCGTCGACGAGTTGCGCGAGGAATCGGGTTCATGGATGCCCTATGTCGCGCCGGTATACGGCGGCACCGCCGCCCGGGTACTGGCCATTTTCCGAGATCCGGGGCCGAAAACGCAGCACGACAAGGGCAGTGGGATGCTCTCGCTCGAGAACGACGATCCCTCCGCCGAGCGCCATCTCGAGGTCGTCGAAGGCTCGGGTCTCGCGGCTACGGACCTGATTTCCTGGAATGCCTATCCCTGGTACATCAACCGCAAACCCACCAGTGCGGAAATCGAGCAAGGGTTGGATTCCTTGCAGCGGTTGATCGCGTTGCTCTCTGATCTCGTTGTCGTCGTCGCACATGGTAGGGACGCGCAGACGGCGTGGCGCCGGTTCGTGCGCAGCGGCCGCTCGGCCGGTCGTCAGTTGGAAGTGGTGGAGACCTATCACACCAGTCGCCAGGCGTCTGGACCCCCGACCCGGATGAGCGCGCTCGTAGGGAGAAGAAACTCATCGATGACTATGCGAGGGTGGTCGCGCTCCTCGAGGAGCCGAGCTGATCCGGAACAGACAGCGGTGACGGCCGGAATCCGATTCGCGCAGAAGGGAACAGCCACCGTCTCGGTAGGGTTCGATGGCATCGTCCGGTGATCGTCGAGTGCCTCGGAACGGAAGCCGCCGAGCGGGCCGTCCTCGACGCGGACCTCACAGCGGTAGGGTTACAGCTCGGTTGAGCCGTCGGCCGACTACTACGATTCGGAGTTTCACAGGGGGGATACGCACCGATGACGATCGCTTGTGGCGCACCACTGCTCGATCCGCGAGTCCGGAACTTCCGGACGAGCCGGACAAAGACCATGGCAACGGTGGTCGCGGTCACGACGCTGTTGCTGAGCGGGTGCGCGAGTACGAACGGACCGGAAGCCGCGCCCGGGACCACGCCTGCCGCACCCTGCACGGCCGCGCCCGCGCCGACCGGCGAGGACCGGTTCGGCGACGGCGCGCTCGCCGAGGGTTCGCGTATGGCCGAGGTACTGGCGTTACCGACCGATATCGACCCCGGCTACATCCATCACAGCAGCTCCGGGGTGCTCACCGGGTCGCGGCTGATGGTGGTCGCCGGCCACAACAACGAGGTTTCGAACGCGGCCGAGAACCACGGGCTGCTGGCAGGGTTCGTCACCCAACGGTATTCGGGTGATGCCCGGACGCGGGAGAGCCGCTGGCTGACCCACGGCATCATGCGCTTCCGCGACCCCGTGAGCGCCTGCGCCGCGGCGAAAGACCTCTCGGCGGCCGCCGAGAGGTCTCGGGGGATGTTCGATACCGCCGACCGCGAAGCCGCAGGCCTGCCGGGCGAGTCCGACACCCACTTCAGCCTCCGGAGCCAGCACGACCGGCTGGACGGCTTGGCGATCACCCCCTACCGCGACTACGTCGTCTACACCGAGGTGCGGCATCCCGACCGCGCCGAGATCGAGCACCTGATCACCCGCGCGCTGGAATTGCAACGGCCGTTGCTGGACGCCTTCACCCCGACACCGGTGCACGAGCTGGCGCGGCTGCCCTACGACCCGGACGGAATCTTCGCGCTCTCGATCGGGGCGAACGTCACCGGGCCGGGCGCCTACCGGCAGCGCGGCGCTGTGATGTTCGCCGAGGACCAGTTGACGGCGGCTCGGTTGTACCCCGAGGTGGGGCTGTCGGCGATGGGGCGAAAGGGAACCATCGTGTATCGCACCGCTGATCCCAGCGGCGCGACCCGGCTCGGCGAATTCCTGACCGCGATGATCACCGGCGACCACGACAGATTCGCAGCCCCGGCACCGGCCGAGCTACCGCAGACCCCTTGCTTTTCCGACGGCAGAGACCATCCCAACGCCTGGGTGTGCATCGTGCGCGCCGATCGCTATGTAGCACTGGCAGTGGGTCGCAACCAGGACGAAACCCATCGGCTCGCCCGCGAACAGCATGCCGTCCTCACCGCCTCGGAGTAATCGGTCGACGGCGTGATCACCGCGGTGAGGGCTCGCGCTACCGGTGTGCCGCTGCCGGGCCGAACCGGCTCCAATTTCAGCTCGCGGCCGAGATATCGGTGACGGGACCCCGGTGATCGGTCCACGTGACCCGACCCCCTGTTTCGGGGCCGGATCACGTCGACCGGGCCAGAGGGGTCACGTCGTGCTCACGCGGCCCCCGGCAGCGCGCTCGAGGAGGAGAGGAGAGCCGCGGGGCGCAGCCGGGCAATGATGCCGTCGAGGTCGAGGGTGAACATATCGGGCCGGAAGACGTGACCGCCGGGCACCTCGTGGGCTTCGTGTGGGATACCGGCGGTACCGAGGCGGGTGCGGAACTCCCGTTGGCCGGCGAGCACCTGGGTCTCGTTCACACTGTCGAACCAGTTGACCGGGCTCGGGCTGGTGCCGGCGACCAGGAAGATCCGCTTGTTCCGGTAGCTTTCGATACGCTCCACCGGGTTGTCGGCGCTGACCCTGGCCTGGTTCCAGAACGGCGCGCCGTAGACAGTACCGCCACCCAATTCCACGGTCGCCGAGGACAGGTTCGCCCAATGCACGACCAGACCGAAGTCGCGGCGCAGGCTCGCCGGGCCGGAATGGCTGCTGACCGAGGCGAAATGGCCGGAGTACTTGGCCGTGTACTTCAGTGCGCCGAATCCGCCCATCGAGAACCCGGAGACCGCGCGGCCGTCGTACTCGGCGTAGGTCCGGAAATTCGCATCGATCCAGGGGATCAGCTGGGCGATGTGGAAGGTCTCCCAGTTGCGCGGGCCGACGAACGAGCTGACCGGGTTGGAATACCAGCCCGCGTGCCCGCCGTCGGGCATGACGACGATGATCGGCTTTCCGGCGGTCAGATCGCGGATGCCCCAGAAGTCGAACGTGCGGAAGTCCTGGTCGAGGCCGCCACCGTGGAGCAGGTAGAGGACGGGGTAGGTGCGGCCGCTGGTGCGGTAGTCGTCGGGGAGCAGGACGTTGACCCCGGGGTTCCAGCCGATCGCCTGGGTTTGGAAGCGGTAGTACCACATCCGGGGGTCGTTCTCGTTGCGGTCCACGATCGAGAGCCCGAAGCCGTCGCTGCGCCCGGCGAATATCACCAGGACGTCCCCGGCTCCGATGGCGTCGGGATCGGCGATGCCGTTGACGGTGGCGAGCAGCGGGGAGAACGTCGTATCGCCGTAGAAACGTAGCGCCAACTGCGACAGCGTATCTCCCGCGAGCATCTTGTATCTCGTGAGGTCTGGAAGGACCAGTTGCCGTCCCACGCCGACGGCGTGGGACTCGGTGATTCCGCTGGCGGTGGCGATCAGCCGAGACAGTTTCGCATCACCGTAGAAGCGCAACGCCAACTCGGGCAGCGTATCTCCCGCGAGCGCCTCGTATCTCGTGAAATCGGGAATGATCAGCTGTCGCCCCACATCGACGTCGGGTTCGGCGGTAACGCCACCGGGTGAGTCGGTGATTCCGCTGGCGGTGGCGATCAGTCGGGAGAGTTCCGCGTCACCGTAGAAGCGCAACGCCAAGGCCGACAGTGTTTCCCCGGCGACAACCGTGTGTGTTCTGACCATTCGACCCACCTCTTCAATAGCAGTTGGCTCTAGTTTCCAATGCTGGGAAGGTGTTGTCCAGTGCTCAGGACGCACTTGGTTCGAAAGCGGAAATCGTTGTGGCAGAACTGCCGCCCCGCTCGGTCTCCATCGCGCGTCGGTGGGGCGGTAGTGTGACGCGGCCGGGTGCCTCGCGGGATTTCCGGAATGCGCGCCGACCATGCTTTTCCTCGACCCGAGGCCGGTGTGCTGGGTGGGATGGTCGCTGTCCGGCCCGCTTCGCCGCCCGTCGTGGCCAGCGCGTGCGTCCTTGCCCGAGTTGCAAATCGCGGTGCCTCATCCGCCGATGGCCCTCTGTCGGAGTGTCTCTGGAGCCTCTTCTCGACGGTCGGGAAGTCGCCGCTATAGTGTGTCTTTCATCACTATGTGGACCTTTGGGTCAACTGTGCTCGGTGCCGAGGTGGTCGATGCGCCGAAGTCCGCTGTCGGGGCGAGCATGGACAGGGCCCGTCGTGCGGAAGATCCGCGAAGCGACGCGCCCGGTGCGCAGGAGGTCTTCCCGCGCGCCGGGCGCATGCGTTATCCCAGTTGTTTCCGCGTCTCGATCGATACGCCGGTGCTTGCCGAAGGCGTTATCGGCGTGCGGTGTTCGCGGCTGTGATGAACTCGATCTGGGCGGGTGAAGGTCCGCAGAACTCGCTTTCGATCCGGTCGGCCTCGCCGGCCTGCATCCGGTACATACTGTCGCGCAGGCCCGCGTCACCACCGTGGAACCCTTCCAGGAGCTCCATCCACTGCGCCGCCATGTGCTGCGCCTCGGGTGAGGCCGGGTCCATTCCCGCTGCGATCGCCGCGTCGACCTTCGGAATGAGCTCACCCCATTGCGCTTCAGCGTGCCGAATTTGCTGTTCACCGAGTTCCTCTCGACGCTGCGCGAGCTGCGTCAGCTGTTCCTCGGTGAAGTACTCCTTGAAGGTGTCGTCGACCATCACGGTCCTCCTGATCAGTTCCAGGAAGCGTTCCGCGGATGCGTCCGGCCTGTTCTCCGCCGTCGCGGCCAGCGCCGCGACCAAGGCGTGCAGTTCCCGCGTCGCGGCCAATTGCGCGGCCAGGAAATCGCGATGAGCAGACAGCACCTGTGCCATCGCCACGGTGCCCTCGAGTAGATCCGCGATCCGGTCCAGCCCCAGGCCCAGCTGACGCAGGGCCAGCACCTGGTACAGACGCTCGACATCGCCGGCGGTGTAGAGCCGGTGTCCGGTGCTGGTCCGCTCCGCGGGGCATACCAACCCGATACGGTCGTAGTGATGCAGCGTCCGCACCGTGAGCCCGGCCTCGGCCGCGAGTTCCCCGACTTTCCATACCCGCTCGGTTCGGTGCTGGTCCATCCGTTTCATCCCACTTCCACCGGCGCGCCCTGCGCCGGTGTCGCCGACGGTAGAACCTGACCTTACGTCAGGTGCAAACCGAATCGCGCCCGTCGAATGCAGCGCTCGGACCGGGCGGGCGGATCCTCGGCTCTCTCGGGGTAGCTGTGGGGACCGGCTCGGCGTGGCTGCCGAGCACGTCGAAACTGTTCTTTTCCGTACGGTAACGACAGGTTAGGGCGCGAGAGAGCCCCGGCGCCGCCCTGCTCCCGCTGAACGGCCTCGGGCACGAACTTCCGGCCGCCACCTGGACCGACTGCTCGCCGCCGCGCCGGAGCTCCCGCCGGGCTCCGTGGCCGATGAAGGTGCCGGCCAGCGTGCTGGATGAGGTGTTCACCGCGCCGTTACCGGGGCGCGGTGAATCTGCCGGCCGCTCTCCGGCCGCGGGTCAGAGGAGGGACAGGAGTGCGGCCGCGGACGATCCGACCACGCAGAGGAGGAGCAGTGTGATCAGGGCCGTATCGAAGGTTTTACCCGGCCGCTGCTGTGGCTGGAAGCCGGCGGCGCCGCGGTGGTAGATGGTCATCGGTGCGGCGTAGTGGAACCATACCGGTCCGCGGGTGGTGTCGATATCGATGGTTGCCTTGCCCGCGCGCCAGGCGGCGTATTGCGACCACAGTTGGACGTGATAGCGGCCCGGGGGCAGCCAGAACTGGTTGCGGCCGGGGTTCAGCAGGAACCGGTGGCCGGGAGCGAATTCGACCAACATCGGCATCCCGAGGGGGCGGCCCACTCCGGAAGACTCCGTGGCTTCGACGGTCACGGGGACCTGCGGTGGGGGGTGCGGTAGCGAACTCATCATCTCGGATGCTAATGCCTCCTCGCATGGTGTTCGGGTGGTGATCCGGTGCCGGGGATCGCCCGTGTTCCGGTGTGTGGGCCGCTCCGGCGGCGGTGGACCTCCCCGGAGCCGGGCGGGCCAGCGCGCAGGCCGGCAGGTGGCATCGACATGGGAACGGCCCGAGTTCGACCTCGCGCCGCGGGCGCGACCGGAGAGAAGGGCAGTCCCTGTCCCCTGGCGGGCGGAGTGGCTCTTCGGCGACCCGGTCTACCGGTCCGGATGATGGTGGGGGACAGGGATGTTCGTGAGGGCGCGTTCCAGCATATCGCCGGTGCGGCGAATATCGGCGTCGGTGAGACCGTCGAAGAAAACCGTGGCGGCCGCTGCGAAGGCGGGTACGAGTGCGGGAACGAGTTTCCGGCCGGACTCGGTGAGTTCGAGGATCACCGTTCGCCGGTCCTCGGTTGCCCGGTGACGTCGCAGCAGGCTCTTGGCTTCGAGCCGATCGATGAGCCGGGTGGTCCCGGCGGTATCGGTGCCCAGTGTCGCGGCCAGTTGTTTCGGGCTGGTGGTACCGCCCGCCAACTCGATCAGCAGCGCGGCTTGCTGGGCCGTCACTCCATGGGCGGCGAGTTGACGGTCCACCAGTTTCGACAAGTGCCGTGCGGAATCGTGTAGCAGGGAGGCGGTGCGCATGACGGTGCCATGTTCCATACCGGCATATTAGCTGTCTAGACAGTAATTGTCGCGACAGTTAAATATCGGACCGCTACCGAGACCCGGAAAGGCGGAGGTGGTTCCGTGATCCGGAACAGCCCCGCGGCGAGCCGATCGGCCCGTGGTCCCGGTTCCGGCCGAACCCGCTCGGAACCGGGACCGCGTGCCCGTATCGTTCGTCCACGCGGCGGCCACCCGAACGACTGTGCCACCGTTACGGTCCGGGCCGATGCCGGATCGTCGCGATCATCACCGACAACGCCATCGAGGCGATCATCGCGCCGGCCGAAGGACGCGGCTCTGGTCACCGCTCCCGCTAGGGTCCGGATGAAGGCTCGTGCGTCGTTTCCGCGCTCGGCCCGGTGAGCGTCCAACTGGCCAGGAGATCGAGAGCCCGGCGCGACGCCGACCCCGCTTCGGCGGTGTAGACGAACAGGGTCGTATCGGGGTCTCCCGGTAAGGTGAGTGTTTCGAACTCGACGGTCAGTTCGCCGACGAGCGGGTGGCGTAGCCGTTTGCAGCCGTGGGTGCGTTGATGCACCCGATGCTGCTCCCACCACCGATCGAACGCGGAACTCTGCTCGCGCAGTTCGGAGACGAGCCCGGCGCCGGCCCGGTCGTCGGGGTCCCGGCCGATATCGAGTCGCAGGCTTTCGACGGCGGCGCGGGCCTGGACTTCCCAGTCCACGAACAGCGACCGGGCGCTGTCGTCGAGGAACATCCAGCGCGCGTAGTTGCGTTGCCGTGGGGGCAGCCGCTCGAAGTCGGCGAACAGAGCCCGCGCCATCCGGTTGGCGGCGAGGATGTCCGTGCGCCGCCCGAGAATGAGCGCCGGTTCCCCGTCGAGAGCGTCGAGGAGCTGATAGAGGCCGGGGCGCACCCGCTGCACTCCGCGGGCGCGAGCCGGGGCGGGAGCCACTCCGATCAGGTCGTGCAGATGAGCTCTTCCCGCGTCGTCGAGCCCGAGGGCGCGTCCGATCGCGTCCACCACAGCGGGCGAAGGGGTGATACGCCGCCCTTGTTCGAGCCGGGTGTAGTAGTCGGTGGACACCCCTGCCAGCAGGGCGACCTCTTCGCGACGCAGCCCCGGCACGCGGCGCACCCGCCCGTCCGGAGGCAGACCCGCCCGGGCAGGGTCGCTCTGGCTGCGAGCGCGTTTGAGGAAGTCGGCAAGCTCGCGATTGTTCTCGGCCACGGATCCCAGTGTCGTCGACGACACGCGTTCCCGGGTGGTCCTGCGCGTCCTGGGTTGCCGGGTCCGCGGTTGTGCAGGGCTTGATATACGTCCCCGACGGCGATGCCGGTGGGGCACGCTGAACACATGCCACGGCGGGACGCTCCGCCGGCATTCCCCATTCCGTTCACTACCAGCGAGGATGATCATGACTTTTCCGACCGACCGGCCCGCCACCTGGTTCGTGACGGGGACCTCCCGCGGCCTGGGCGCGGAACTCGTCCGGCAGGTGCTGGCCCGCGGCGACAATGTCGCGGCCACTACGCGTTCCACCGAACGCTTGCTCGCGACGCTCGGCGATCGGGCCGGCACCGGCCGTCTGCTGCCGCTGACGGTCGACCTGCGAGACGAGACCCAGGTGAGGCAGGCCGTACAACGGACCACCGAACACTTCGGGGGACTGGACGCGGTCGTGAACAACGCGGGCTACGGTTTCCTGGCCGCGGTGGAGGAGACCAGTGACCGTGAGGTCCGTGAGATGTTCGATGTGCAGGTCGTCGGCGTATGGAATGTGCTGCGTGCCGCGTTGCCGATCCTGCGCGAGCAGCGCGGTGGCCATATCGTCACCGTGTCCTCGGTGCTGGGGCTGACCGCTGTCCCGGGCTGGGCACTGTACTGCGCGGGAAAGTTCGCGGTGGAAGGACTGAGCGAGGCCCTGGCCGCGGAGGTGGCCGACTTCGGTATCGAAGTGACCATCGTCGAGCCGGGGTATTTCCGCACCCGGTTCCTCACCGCCGAGTCGCTCGCTCTGCCCGCGCGGCAGACCGAGCACTACCCGGCGATTCGGGAAATGATCCGCGACCACCTCGCACTCCAGGGCAGCCAACTCGGCGACCCCGTCAAGGGTGCGGCGGCGATCATCGCCCGGGTCGTGGCCGGTGGGGGTCCGCTGCGCCAGTTGCTCGGCTCCGACGCCCACTCCTACGCCACCGCCAAGGTCGACGCCCTCAGGGAAAACCTGGTCGCGACCAGGGACAGCGCACCGGCCACGGACTTTCCCGCCGCCTGACCTGCGGGCCGGTCCACCCCACGGCGTTGTCGGCACGACGACGACCGGATCACCGCTCGCGTCTCCTCGGCGGCCATGATCGACGCGGCTACCGATGCGGTGTGATCATGCGGAGTATGAACGGTTCCCGCGAACCCGTCGCGTTCGGGAGCACGGCCGGTTGCCCGGCACGCGGCCCGGCCGGGCCCCGGACCGCGGGTGCCTACAGTAATTCGCGAGACCTTCCCAGAGATGACGAACAAGGCCGCCCGACCGCCGCAGTGGGGGCGCCTAGGGTGTCCGGATGACTGTTGTCGGCACCGTGGCGCGTGTCCCGATAGGTGGTATCGAGCGGCTGGTGTGCCATCCCCGGCTTCCGCCCGCAACGGCGACCGGTGAGTTGGTGGTCGCCACCGCCGGCGGCGAGCTCGTGCTCTTGTCGGTGCGTACCGGCCCCGCATCGGCCGATCTCGCGGCCATCAACTCGTCTCTCGCTTCGGCGGGCCCGAATTCGTCGCCGGGCTCACCGGCGCGGTAGGCCCGGTGCGCGAACCGTCGTGACGGATACCGGCTGTCGCCGGGAACCGTTACGCTGCCATGGCGAGTCGCATCGGGCGGCTCGTTATCCGTTTGCGGGCGTGGAGGAATCGCCCGGGTTGGAGGAGTGTGCGATGGCCGATGACGGGGTCAGGATTCCCGGCTGGCTGAAGCCGATGAATCGGGCGATGGTTGCTGTCAGCCGGGTAGGTGTCTCGTTGCCGATGGCGTTGCTCACCGTGGCGGGGCGGAAGTCGGGTAAGCCCCGGACCACGCCGGTGACTCCGTTCGAGTTCCAGGGCGTCGAGTATGTTCTGGGTGGTATTCCCGGGGCGGATTGGGTGCGCAATGTCCAGGCTGCCGATACCGCGGAACTGAAGGTCGGGCGGCGTCGGCGGACGGTGCGGCTGGTGGAGATCCCGGCGGCCGAGAGCGAGCCGGTGTTGCGCGAATTCCCGCGTCTCGTTCCCACCGGTGTGCCGGTGATGATCAAGTCCGGTGTGGTGACCAGCGATGACCCCGACGAGTTCGCCGCCTTGGCCGGCCGCTGCACACTGTTCCGCATCGAGGACGCCTGACGGACCTGCCCTACCGGGTCCGGACCGGCAGATACCGGGGCCCTCGAATGACCCGGGACGGGCAGTATTCGCCCGGTCCGACCGCCTCGAGGCGGGGATACCGCCGATAGAGAGCACGTAACGCGATTTCGCCCTCCAGCCGGGCCAGCCCGGCGCCCAGGCAGTAGTGCACACCGGCCGCGAAGGACAGATGGTCGCGCGCGTTCGGGCGATCGATATCGAATCGGTCGGGCTCGGTGAAGACGGCGGGATCGCGGTTGGCGGCCGCCAGCAAGGCCGCCACGGGTGTGCCCTTCTCGATCTCCCGGCCGGCCAGCTCCAGCGATTCGCCCGCCACGCGGACGCTGTATTGGGCAGGCGCTTCCCACCGCAGCGCCTCCTCCACCACCTGCGGAGCCTTGTCGAGGTCGTTCGCGAACAGCTCGCGTTGTTCGGGGAAACGTGACAGGGCGACAACGGCATTGCCGATGATGTTGGCCGTGGTCACGAAGCCGCCGATGAGAAGTGCCTGGCAGGTGGACACCAGTCCCTCCTCGGTCATCGCTCCTTGGTCCACCGCCTCGGTCAGTGCGGTGATCATGTCGTCGCCGGGTTCTTTGCGGCGCAGTGCGGTTACCGCGGCGAAATAGTCGGTGAGTTCCGAGAGCAGCACCTGCGTGCGCCGGCGCTCCCGGATACCGCGTGCCCCGTCGACCGTCGCGCCGAATTCGATACCCCAGCGCGCGAAGAGGTCATGGTCCTCCGGGGGGAGACCGAGGAGTTCGGCGATCACCAGACTCGGTATGCGCAGGGCGAATTCGCCGATCAAATCGACCGGTTCGGCGCGATCCAATCGATCCAGCCGACGCTCCACCAGATCCTCGACGAAGGCGCGTCTGGCGCGTATCTGCGCGGCACCGAACAGAGGCGCGACGATCTTGCGCAGCCTCGTATGCTCCGGCGGATTGGCCGATGCCAGTGAGTCGTCGAGCGGATGCACCAGGAAATCGGTCCGCTGACCGGGCAAGGGCCGGAGCCGCAGGCGCACCGCGGAAGTGGGTGCCACCTTGAACCGGTTGTCGCGCAGAACCTCGTTGCAGATCGAGTAGGTGGCGGACATGTGCAGGCCGCTGCGGCCACGCACCAGTTCACCGCCGGCCCGGATCCGCTCGTAGGCCGTATGTCCGGAGGCGCCGCGCGGCAGGTTCATGACAGCGGCGACCGGATCTCCCAGTACGGCCGATGTCTTCAGTCGTGCCGCGTTCCGGTACAGCCGGGTGATGGTGCGTAGTTCACCGCTCACGGACGGGCCTCCTGCACCGCTCGTAGCTTGGGCGCCCGGGTGATCTCCGCCTCGGTGAGTTCGGCTCTGATCCGTTCGCGCAGAACGTATTTCTTGATCTTCGTACCGGACATCGGCCATTCCTCGACGAACCGGACGTAGCGGGGTACCCGGTAGGTGGCGATATTGCCCAGGCAGAAGTCGATGATCTCCTGTTCGGTCGCCGTGGCACCCGGCTTCAATTCGATGTAGGCGGCCGGTACCTCCACGTAGTAATCGTCCGGCGCGCCGACGACCTGCGCGATGTGCACGGCCGGGTGGCGCAGCAGATATCCCTCCACCTCGACCGCCGAGACGTTCTCGCCGCCGACCTTGAGCATGTCCTTGAGGCGGCTCACGAAGGTGACCCGGCCGTCCGTGTCCATGACGGCGATATCGCCGGTATGGAACCATCCCTGCTCGTCGAAGGAGCGGGCCGTCAGTTCCGGGTCGTGGAGGTAACCGTCGAAGCAGTTGGTGCCGCGGAACAACAATTCGCCTTCCGTGCCCGGCGCGAGGTCGCGGCCGGTCTCCGGATCCACCACGCGGCACTCCATACCGGGCAGCGGATGCCCGCCGGTGGTCATTCGCTGCTCGTGGGTGTCGGTCTGCCTGCTCAGCGCCAGGAACGAGGAGGCCTCGGTCATTCCGAAACACGACACCTGGATCGCCTGCGGTAGCCGTTCTGCCATATCGCGCAACCGTTCCGGAACACCCACGGCCATGACGAGCCGGAGTGCCGACAGGTCTCGTCGGGCGAAATCGGGTTGGTTCAGGACCGGCAGCCATACGGTTTCGAAACCGGGGAGGGCGACGGTGCAGCGCTGCGCCTCCAGATGGTCCAGCGCGGTATCGGGCTGGTAGAACCCGACATGACAGTATCGGCAGCCGGCGTAGAGGGTGGCGATGGCGAAGGCCACGGCGCCGATGTGGAACAGCGGTAGCGGTGTCCAGACGCGATCGTGTTCGGTGAGCGAGAGCCGGGTGCGGGCGCCTGTGGCGAAACGCAGCAGGGACTCGTGGCTGATCATCGCGCCCTTCGGACTCGCCGAGGTTCCGGATGTGTACATGACCATGGCGGTATCGCGGACGCGCACCAGTTGCCGCCGGTCGCGGATCTGCGTCGCCGTCACGTGGCTGCCCGCATCGAGGAAGTCGGATTCGGATACCACGCCTTCGGGTGCCCGGTCGGCCGTGAGCATCACGACCTGCCGGAGTTCCGGGGCCTGCGTGAGCACCGAGTCGGGAACCGGGGTCGAGGGATGGACGAACAGCAGGCGCATCCGGGAATGCGTGATGACCTGCTCCAGTTCGTATTCCTTGAATCGGCCGTTGACCGGGACGGGTACGGCGCCGATCTTCGCGATCGCGAACAGTGTCGTGATCGAGTCCGGGCAGTTCGGAAGCAGGATTCCGACGGTCTCGCCCTGCGAGATACCCACTGCCAGCAGGGCGCGGGCGAGGGCGTCCGCGCGGGCGGCCAGCTGTCCGTAGTCGATCTCGGTGTCCGGGAACGCCAGCGCGACCCTATCCGGGTGGGCTCGCGCCCGCCGGTCCAGCAGATCGCCGAGGGTGGTGACATCCACCCAGTCGTAGTCGGTGATATCCTCGTCGCTCATTTCTGACTCCCGTCCACCGGAATACCACCTCCGGCGGCGGAATTGTACAGCGGCTACATAGCGATTCGAACGTTGCATAATTCTCATCGATGGGAACTTCGCGGATGGATTGCCTCGTGGTAGCTTCCTGCGGTATCGCACCGGCCGGTCCGGCGGTGGTAGAGGGTATCGCGTACGGAGTTGATTATGAACGAACTTTATCCGGCAAAATCGGGCCCGTGTCGGAATTCGATGCGATCGCGATAGCCCGGCCATGATCGAGCGGATATTCGCCGAACGCGATCTCACTGTCGACGCCGTGGTGGCGCAGGCCTTCGACTATTTCCGTCGGTGCCTGCAATCCGATGGATCCATTGCCGAAGACCCCTCGGTGGATGTATTCCAAGAATGGGATTCGGTCAACGCATTGAAGGCTATTGCGTTGTGGCAGAAGCGATTACCTCCCGAATCGGGTGAAGTTGTCGATAGTTTGCTGCGATTTCTGTCCGGGCGTGAGAAGTCGACGGGGATGCTCAGTTGGGGTGCGCTGGAAATAGCCCCGGGCGAATATTGCACCGAGACCAGTAGCGAATACATCCACGCGCTCGCGTTGCTCGGCCACGAGGACTCCGCTCGTCGAAAAGCGGAGTTCCTCCGCGGCAGGCAGTTGCCCGACGGGCCCTGGGAGGAAGTGCACAGTCATATTCCGAAGGCGTTCCAGCAGGAGTCGTCGGTAACTGGATTCGTGCTCTGTGCCCTGGATAAAACAGAAACCGATCCGGAGTACCTCGACGAGGCGCTGAATTTCTTGGCCAAGAAACAGAACGCGGAAGGCCACTTCGGTATCAACTGGTATTACTACTGCACCCATTATTATTTGATGCGCCCCGCCGTCGCCGCCCTGGCGGACTACGGCAACTACGCCGCCGTGGCGAAAGCGCGCGACTTCGTCCTCGCCCGGCAACGCCCGGACGGAAGCTGGTTCTCCCGGGTCGACGGCTTCCACGGCGAGCCCTCCGCCCCCGAACTCCAGACCGCGCTCGCCTTGGCGACGCTCGCGCACGCGGGTATGGATGCCGGTGAACCGGCGGTCCGGCGGGCGGTCGACTGGTTGCTCGCGCGGCGCCGGCCGGACGGCTCCTGGTTCGGCGGCCGCTACCCCTATCCGGAAACCGAGAGTTACCGCTCGTTCCGAGCGACTCAGGACGTATACACCACGGCGCAAGCGCTCGCCGCGTTCTATTACCTGGAGCAGAAATGACATACGCGGACGACGAGCCCGTCGCCATCATCGGTATCGGCTGCCGGCTTCCGGGTGGGGTCACTACACCCGAAAAGCTGTGGGAACTCCTCGAACACGGCGTCGACGCCATTTCGCCCACCCCCGCCGACCGGTGGGATGTCGACCATTTCTACTCACCCAAGCCGCAGCAGCCCGGCCGGATCAGCGCTCGGCGCGGCGGCTACCTGGACGAGGTGGACACATTCGACGCGGCGTTCTTCGGTATTTCGGGACGCATCGCCGAGCAGATGGATCCGCAACAGCGACTGCTGTTGGAAGTGAGCTGGGAGGCATTCGAGGACGCGGGCGTAGTGCCACGCTCGGCGGCGGGCACGCGGACGGGCGTGTTCATCGGCGCGTGCAGTCAGGATTACGGTGCGCTGCAATCGGCGCCGAGCGAAGTGGAAGGGCTCGGTCCGCATTCGGCGACGGGCACGTTCATGAGTATCGTCTCCAACCGCCTGTCCTACACCTTCGATCTACGCGGCCCGAGTATGACCATCGATACGGCCTGTTCGTCGTCTCTGGTCGCCGTGCATCTGGCCGTTCAGAGCCTGCGCCGCGGGGAAAGCGATCTGGCCCTGGCCGGTGGCGTCAATCTGATGCTGACGCCCCAGTTCGGTATCGCGTTGAGTCAGGCCGCCATGCTCTCGCCGGACGGCCGGTCACGCGCCTTCGACGCGTCGGCCAACGGATACGTCCGTGGTGAAGGTGTCGGTGTGGTGGTACTGAAGCCGCTGGCCCGCGCCGAAAGCGACGGTGACCGGATCTACGCGGTGATCCGGGGGACCGCGGTCAACCAGGACGGTCGTACCCAGGGCATCACGGTGCCCAGCGGCGAATCCCAGGCGGAGAACTTCCGGGCGGCGTTGGCGTCCGCGGGGATATCGCCCGGCGAAATCGGTTATGTGGAGGCACACGGCACCGGGACGCCGGTCGGTGATCCGATCGAAGCGAATGCCCTCGGCCGGGTACTGAGCACCGGGCGGGAACCGGACCGCAAGGTGCTGCTCGGATCGATCAAAACCAATATCGGGCACCTCGAGGCGGCGGCGGGTGTCGCCGGATTGATCAAGGCGGCGCTGTGTGTTCGCCACCGCCGTGTCCCGGCGAGCCTGCACTATCGAGAGGGCAATCCCGATATCGCGTTCGACTCGCTGCCGATCGAGGTCGCCGCGGCGTCCCGGCCGTGGCCCGAGGGGTACGAGACCGCCATCGCCAGCGTCAACTCGTTCGGTTTCGGCGGTACCAATGCCAATGTCGTCCTGTCCGAGCCCGGGCCGAAAAGCGCTGTTCCGGAACCGGTCGACTCCTCCGGCGGCCGGTTCGGCGGTCCCGCGCCGCGATCGGAGGGGGAGGTGGTCCCCACGGTGCTCACCTTCAGCGCGCGCAGCGAAACCGCCCTCGAGGCCCTGACCGAGGACTACGCACGAGCGCTGGAACACCCCGCAGCGGATCTCGCCGAGTACGGCGCGGCGAGCGCACTGCGACGTAGTCACCACGATCACCGCCGTGCCGTCGTCGCCACCGATACCGCGGCGGCCGTGGGTAAATTGCGGTCGGGTGATCTCGTCACCGGGCAGGTGACGCCGGGCCGCACCGGTAAGGTCGCCTTCCTGTTCAACGGTCAGGGGCCGCAGTGGTACGCGATGGGTCGTACCCTGCTCGAGACCTCGCCGGTCTATCGCGACAAGATCCTCGAATGCGACCGCGTCGCCAAGCAATACATCGACTGGTCCATCCACGAGGCGCTCACCGCCGACGAGGAATCCTCCCGTATCGGTGAGACGCGCTACCTCCAGCCGACCATGTTCGCCCTGCAGGTCGCGCTGGCCGAATTGTGGAAGTCCTGGGGGGTGTCCCCGGACGCGGTACTCGGCCACAGCATGGGGGAGATCGCCGCCGCCCATGTCGCGGGCGCGTTATCGCTGTCCGAAGCGTTGAAGGTGATCTGCCACCGGGCGCGGATCCAGGACGGCGCCGACCCGTCCGGCGGGATGATGTTCGTCGCCGTATCCGAACAGCAGGCACATGAATTGTGTGCCGCTCACCCGGACGAGTTGTGGGTATCGGCGATCAACAGCCCACGGGCCAGCACATTGTCCGGACGTCGGCCGGTTCTGGCGGCATTGGCCGATGAACTGAGCGATCGCGGGGTCTTCGCCCGGTTGCTGCGGGTGAACTGTGCGTGCCACAGCCAGGATATGGACCCGCTGCGCGAAGAACTGCTCGAGGCGCTGGGCGATATCGAGCATACGGCCACCCGCATTCCCCTCTATTCCACGCTCACCGGTGCGCGTATCGAGGGAACGGAGCTCGGCACCGACTACTGGTGGCGCAACTTCCGCCAACCGGTGCTGTTCGAGCCCGCGATTCGCGCCATGCTGGCCGACGGTTACGACACCTTCGTCGAACTGAGTCCCCATCCGGTGCTCGCGAATTCGGTCACCGAGATCACCGCCGACGCGGTGGTCGTGCCGTCGCTGGTACGTAAGAAGGACGACTGGGCCGTCTTCGGCGAGACCTTCGCCCGCCTCTACGTCGCGGGTTGCCCGATCGACTGGCAGCGTCGGTACCCGTCCGGTGCGCGGGTGTTCGACCTGCCCACGAACCCGTGGATCCGGCAGTCGTTCTGGAACGAGAGCAAGGTATCGCACCGGGACCGCACCGGTGCGCAACACCATCCGATGCTGCGCCGGGTGGACGGCCCCCGCCCGACCTGGGAGATCGGATGGGACGACCATCGACTGGCCTGGGTGCGGGAACACGATGTGTTCGGATCGGTGATCGTGCCCGGCGCCTCCTATGTGGAGGCCGTGCTGGCGGCGGCGGGTGAGCTGACCGGGCAGCGGTGCGCATTGGATTTCGTGGAATTCGAACGTGCGTGTGTGCTGACCGAGGAGCCGCAGCTCAGCCGGCTCGAACTCGATCCCGAGGCGGGAACGTTCGAATTCCATCAGCGGCCGGTGCGCGGCGACACCTGGCTGCGCAATGCCCGTGGGCGGTTCCATACCGTATCCGCCGAGGAAACCGATAACGCGTCGGCCGAATTCGACCTCGCCGCGATCCGGGACCGCTGCGCCGAGACCTTCTCGGCCGTCGATGTCTACGGCCGGTTCGCGCACCGCGGGTACGCCTACGGGCCGTCGTTCTGCGGTATCGACACGATCCACGTCGGAGACCGTGAGGCACTCGCGCGAATCCGGGTCCCGCGGATTCTGCGCAATCGACTCGCCGGCTATCTGCTGCATCCGGCGGTACTCGACGCGTGTTTCCAGAGCGCGATCCTGCACCCGCGCGCCGACCGCCCGGACGTCCTGTTGCCGACCAGCTATCTGCCGACCGGGATCGAGCGGGTGCGTCTGCACCGGGAGGTCGATCTACCGGTGTGGTGCTACACCCGTTCCCGCAAGAACGACGACGCCCTGCTCGTGGATATCTATCTGCTCGACGACCAGGGTGATGTGGTCGCCGAGTACACCTCGCTGACCGGTAAATCGGTACACCACGCGACCGAGGGATCCACCGACCGCGTCGACGACGATTTCTACGCTTTCAGCTGGCAGCCGAGTGGTTTGGTGACGCGGCCGGACCGCAGTGCGCTGGCGCTGGCGCCGAGCGAGTTGGCCGGCGAGTTGGCTCCGGTCACCCGGGAATTGTCCGAGCGGCTGGGGCGCGCCGAGTACGCCGAGGACTACCAGCGGGATGTGACGCGGCTGTGCGCGGCCTATGTGTCCCGATGCCTGGACGCCTTCGCCGTGGACGGGGATTTCACGGTGGCCGAACTCCCGGCGCTGCTGCCCAAGTACCGCCGGGCCCTGCAGGGGCTGCTGCGGTTGCCGGTCGCCGAGGGCGCCGTGAGCGAATCGGGCGGTCGCTATCGTATCGAGCGTCCGTGTGATACGGACGTGGAGAAGCTGTGGTCGGAGCTCTTCGCCCGGTACCCGGCCTGTGCCTGGGAACTCCTGCTGGTGCGCCGGACAGGTGGCCGGCTCTACGACGTCCTCGTCGGCCGGGTCGATCCCCTGGAACTGCTCTTCGCCGACGGCACACTGGTCGATACCGAGGCCATCTATCAGAACTCGCCGATCGCCCGGTTCTACAACCTGCTCGCTCGTCAGGTGGTGCGCCGCCTCGCCGAGACGTCCGATCACCGGCGGACGCTGCGGGTGCTCGAAGTCGGGGCGGGTACCGGCGGCCTGACCGCGAGCCTGCTGCCGGTACTGCCACCGGAACGCAGTGAATACGTGTTCACCGATGTATCACCCGCGTTTCTGTCCGCGGCGCGGGACCGGTTCCGGGACTTCGAATTCGTCGACTACCGGGTACTCGACCTCGAACACGATCTGATCGCCCAGGACATTCCGGCGGGAACGTTCGACCTGGTGGTGGCCTCCGACGTCGTGCACGCCACCGCCGACGTGAAGAAGACACTGCTGTACCTCCAGGAGGCGCTCGCGCCCGGTGGCGCGCTCGTCCTGGTGGAAGCGGCGCCCGACAATCCCTGGCTGGATCTCACCTTCGGTCTCACCGACGGCTGGTGGTCGTTCCGCGATCAGCGGGTCCGCCCGCACACTCCGCTGCTGTCCGCACAGGGCTGGTCGGAACTGTTGCGATCCGTCGATTACGACGACGTCGCGGCATTCGGCGACCCGATCCACTCCGGAGGCGGTTCGCAGACGTTGCTGGTGGCCCGGGCGCCGATGGAACCGCCGCTGCCCGAACCCCTCGATACCGGCGAAGTGTCCGGGAGCTGGCTCATCCTCGCCGCTACCGGCGATCCGCTGGCCGAGGCGCTGGCCGGACGGCTCGAACAGTACGGTGGGCGGGCGGTGACGGTCGATGATCCGGCGGATCTCGACCTCGCCGCAGCGGCACCGACAGCGATCGTCGATCTGCGTGACCAGCGGGCCGATACTCTCGATGCCGCCCTCACCGAGACCACGGTGCGCATTGTCGATCTCCTGCGCCGGGTGAGCGGAGCGGACTCCCGGATCTGGCCGAGGATAGTCGAGATAACCCGAGGCGCTCACGCCTTCCGCGGCGAGGACATCGACCCCACCGGGGCCGCGGCCTGGGGTATCGGTGCTGTCGCGGCGCTCGAACTGCCTCAGCTGCGGTACACCGTGATCGACCTCGAGGCGCAGCCGTCCCCGGCGGATGCCGACGCGGTATGGGCGGAACTGCTCACCACCGATCAGGAGCGTGAGGTACTCATCCGGGCGGGTGAGCGTTTCGTGCGGCGGCTGCGCCCCTGGACACCGCGGCCCGAGACCGGGACCGGTGCGGAGCTGCCACCCGGACACGGGTTCGTCCTGGGCACCTCGGGTCCGGGCTCGCTGGACGGTCTGCACTACACAGCGCGCCGGCACACCGTGCCCGCCGCCGGTGAGGTGGAGATCGAGGTGCTGGCCGCCGGTCTCAACTTCCTGGACGTGATGATGGCGCTCGGCCAGGTTCCGCCACTGGAATCGGCGACCGAATACCGATTCGGTGCCGAATGCTCCGGGATCGTCACGCGGGTCGGGGAGGGCGTCACCGAATTCCGGGTGGGGGACCCGGTGGTGGCGGTGACTCCGATGCAGGGAGCGCTGGCCGACCGGCTCGTCGTCTCCGCGGCGCATGTGGTGGCGAAACCGTCCACGCTGAGCTTCGAGGAGGCCGGTTCGATTCCGATCGTCTTCCTCACCGCCTGGTATGCCCTGCACGAGCTCGCTCGGCTGACCGCGGGCGAGCGGGTGCTCATCCATGCCGCCGCGGGTGGCACCGGTCTGGCCGCGGTACAGATCGCCCGGTTGCTGGGTGCGGAGGTGTTCGCGACCGCGGGCAGTCCGGCCAAGCGGGAGCTGCTGCGCACCCTGGGGGTGCGGCATGTCTTCGATTCACGTTCGGTGGATTTCGCCGACCGGATCCGCGCCGTCACCGCCGGCGGTGGGGTGGACGTCGTGCTCAACTCGCTGACCGGCGAGGCGGTGGAACGGAGTATCGCCTGCCTCGCCCCGTACGGGCGGTTCGTGGAACTGGGTAAGCGTGATCTCCTCCAGGACCGGAAGGTGGGACTGCGCCCCTTCCTGCGCAACCTGTCCTACTTCGGCTTCGATCTGCGCCAGATGCTGGTGGATCGACCCGGCGCCACGCACCGGGTGTTCCGAGATCTGATGGAGCGTTTCGCCGCCGGTGACCTGCGTCCGCTGCCGTACCGGCTGTTCCACCCGTCGCAGACCGAGGCGGCGTTCCGGCATCTGGCCGCTGCGCGGCATATCGGCAAGGTCGTACTGTCCATGAACGAGCGGGAGGTCGCGGTGCTGCGGGCGCCGCAGCCGCCGAGCATGGACGGAACATGGCTGATCACGGGCGGTCTGGGTGGTTTCGGGCTCGCCATGGCCGATGCGCTGGCGGAATCCGGCGTGCGGGATCTGGTGCTGCTCGGACGTTCCGGTATCCGCGACGAGGAGACGGCCGCCCGGGTCTCCGCACTGCGGGAACGCGGGGTGCGGGTATCGGTCGAGGCGGTGGATATCGCTTCGCGGCCCCAGCTCGCGGCGCTGCTCGAGCGCATCGACGCGGAACTTCCCCCGTTGCGCGGGATCCTGCACTGCGCCATGGTGCTCGACGACGCGCTGTTGGCCGATATGACCCCCGATCGAATCCGGAAGGTGCTCGCGCCCAAGGCTTTCGGCGCATGGCACCTGGACGAGCTGACCGCGGATCTCCCGTTGGAGGCATTCGTGCTCTTCTCGTCCGCGACATCGATGATCGGCAACCGGGGACAGGCCAACTATGCCGTGGCCAACGCCTTCCTGGATCAGTTGGCCCACGCCCGGCGCGCCCGTGGCCGCACCGCGCTTGCCGTGAACTGGGGCGCGATCTCCGACGCCGGATATGTGGCGCGGCACGACGAGGTCGGCCGCCTGGTGGCGGCGACCGGTATGCGCGGGTTCACCTCGGCGGCCGCGTACCGGGCGCTGACCACCCTGTGGGCCACTCCGGTGCCCCAGGCGGGTGTGCTGCCGATGGATTGGTCGGAGTTCTTCGGACATCACGGCATCACCGCGGACGAGCACCCGCGGTACGAGCATCTGTCCGGTCGCGCCGCCGAGGGTGCGATGGTCGGTGCGGGTGGTTCACTGCGTCAACAGCTGATGGCACGGGGCGAATCCGCTCGCGGGGAGTTGGTCACCGCGGCGCTCGAAACCCGTCTGGCCGCGGTCCTCGGTATACCACCGGAGTCGCTGGACAAGAACATGCCGTTGATGGACTATCTCGATTCCCTCCTCGCGGTCGAGATCAGTGCCTGGCTGGAACGCGAGCTGGGTACCAAGGTCACGATCATGGAACTGATGAAGGGACCAAGCGTGTTGGAACTGGCGGATATGGTGCTGGACAGGCTCGATAAACAGTGACGGCCATGGAGGAGGTGTCGTTCGCGCTGCCCCGCGCGGGTATCACACTGCACGGGAAGCGCAGTGTGAGCGGGCGCGGGCTGCCGGTGTTGTGCCTGCACGGCATTCTGGACAATTGCGCGAGCTTCGATCCGCTCGCCCACCGGCTCCCCGAGGTGGACCTGATCGCCGTGGACCTGCCCGGCCACGGCCGGTCGGACCCCATTCCCTCGGCGACCTGTCACTATCTCGACTACGCGGCCTGTGTCCTGGAATTGGCGCATACCCAGGGCTGGGATCGTTTCCGGCTGATCGGGCACTCGCTGGGTGGGGCGGTGTCCTCACTCGTCGCCGGTATCCACCCGGACAAGATCGATCGGCTGGTGCTCGTCGACGCCATCGGGCCGTTGTCCGCGGAACCCGATCGCGCGGTGGCCGGTCTCGCCCGCTACCTGGACACCTATCTGCGCGGCGACCGGCATCCGGTCTACCGCAGCCCTACACACGCCGTGAAAACGCGCGTACAGCTGGCCGATATCCTGCTCGAAACAGCGGAGGCGCTCGTGGAGCGCGACCTGGTCGAAGTCGACGGCGGTTATTCGTGGCGGCACGATGTGCGCCTCAACCGAGGGATGACTCCGTCCATGGGCGAGGAGCAGGTGCTCGCCTTCCTCCGCAACATCACCGCCCCGACCCTGTTGGTGACCGCCGAGCGTACCGCGCTGGTCGAGTCCTACTATCCGGTGCGGATCAATACCGTCCCGAAGCTGCGGGAGGTAACCCTTTCGGGCGGACACCATCTGCACATGGAGAACGCCGACGCGGTGGCGGAGGTGGTGGCCGGCTTCCTGGAGGCCGGCTGATCGCCCCGTTCAGCGGGTGTGCAGCACGCCGGTCAGTACGCATTTGTCCGCCCGGGCCGGTACCGAGGTCGCGAACACGTGGTGGTCCTGCGCGCTCCACATCCGCGTGCGCAGCGTCTCCCCGGGGAAGACGATTCCGCGAAAACGCGCCGTGTACTGCCGCATACGGGACACGTCGCCCTCCAGAACGGCGTCGACGATGGCGCCGCAGACCATCGCATACGTGCACACACCCTGCATGATCGGGGCGGGGAGACCGGCCGCGCGGGCGAAGGCGGCATCGGTGTGCACATTACCCCGCATCGAGTTCCCGAGACCGCAGCGCTGATACCACACGGCTTGCTGGGGCGCCGTCGGTGTAATGGTCTCCGCGTCCGGTTCGCGGTCCGGGACAGGCGTCCGACCCGGCCGTAGGCGGTCCGCGGGGTCGCCGTTGCCTTCGCCGCGTGCGTGAACGCGGGAGATACCGGAGACCATGGCGGTGCCGTCGGCGTCCAGCAGTAGCGTGCGCTGCACCAGAACCGCCGCGTCGCCGTGCTCCTCCACCGCGAGGATTTCACTGTGGCAGCGGGCCGATCCCGCGCAGGGGATCGGGCGGTGCACCGTCAGTTGCTGTTCCAGCTGGAGGAGGGTGGTCAAATCCAGCCGGATACCCGGGAAACGGACCTCGGGCGGTTCGGGATGATAGAAGTCCGGGGACACCACGCCGAAGGCTCCGGGTGCCGTCAGGGCGAATGCCGGCAGAACATCCCGCTGGTTCGCCGGTTGAGCGACAGCGAAGCGATACCGGGCCGTATCCGATTCGTCCCAGTGGAAATCCTGCTCGGGAGTCCGGAATCCGACCGCCCGCTGCCGATCGATGGGCATAGGGCGCTCTCCTGTCGGTCCGGGCGGGCTTGGGCCGTGCGGACCAATCTACTCGCCGGCGGTGATGCCCACCGGGTGGCGGTGAACTACGACGTCGCCGAAGCCGGTGCGCGTATCTCCTCTGGTGGTCATCGAGCCGTTCCCAGCAGTGGCCGGATCACGGCGTGTGCGAGCTTTTCGGCGGTGGTGCGCGCAGCGGCCGACGCCTCGGGTCCGTGCGCGTAGTAGCGGAGGCAACCAGGCGTAGCCGGTGGTCATGGCGTGCACCTCGATCCGGTCGCCCAGGAAATGCATGGCGGGACCTCGTGCACCTGAGCGACCGTTCCGGTCGGTGCCGCCGGTTCTTCGCTGTT
Source organism: Nocardia sp. X0981 (assembly GCF_977089955.1). NCBI lineage: Bacteria > Bacillati > Actinomycetota > Actinomycetes > Mycobacteriales > Nocardiaceae > Nocardia > Nocardia sp. X0981. Next base: position 4,525,451 of record NZ_OZ372435.1, read on the forward strand.
CGGCCTGGAAGCGCGCGACCCGCGGTTCCGCGGCCCGAGGAGGGCCGGATGCGTTGCCACTGGTGGGTACAACCGCGCGTGACCGAACGCTTACGGTTGGGTAGGGCACCGCCGAAAGATGTTGCCGCTTGTATCGCCAGAAGGGAACCTGTTGTCGGCATGAGTGAGGGACCACCGCACTGGCTGTCGACATCGCGTGAGCATCACGTTGTCGTTCTGCAGAAAACGCCTATCGTCTCCTATCCTTTCGGGAAGCGGGAGCAGCCGGAACCCGATGCCGCCAGCGGTGTCTCGACCGAAGATCCCAGAATCATGCACGGCCGTGTCGTCCCGTCACCACAGATGGACAACCCTGTTGACGAACCGAACGATAAGGACGCGCCCGCACCCGAAAGACGCTCCTCGGAGCACGGGCACACCAGCGAACTCGACCACGTGTCTCCGCCGACCGCCGTAGCCGGGAACGATGCCGAACGTGCCCCCGAGCCGATACCGCAGGCGCTGGCCCTGGCTCAGGTGCGTAAGGACATACACGTCGGTGATTCCGGCATCGGCCCGGCATCCTCCGGCAAGCTTGTGGCCGAGCGGTTCAGCGTCGGCTGGATCGTGTACTCACCCGCGATCGGAAGGCAACGCACCACCGCGATCTACTACGTCACCGACGACGGAAACCTCGAAAGGAATTCGTCCGTGGCAGATCCGTCCGCTTACCTGAAAGACGTCGAGCAGCGGTTCTGGCAACGCCAAGCCCTGTTCGGGTAGACCGACCCGGTCTGTGAGTAGTGATCGAAGGGTTGTGATCGAAAATCAGACCGAGGCCGGTGCGCGCAGATCGAGCCGGGCGCCACGCCAGCGCTCCCGGAACCGGCGATCGTGGCTGACCACCACCAGAGCGCCTCGATAGTCGGCCAGGGCGGCTTCCAGTTCCTCGACGAGTCCGGGCGAGAGGTGGTTGGTGGGCTCGTCCAAGAGCAACAGCTCCGCCGGCTCGCTGACCAGCCGTGCCAGTTCGAGCCGCTGCCGCTGCCCGGTGGACAGATCTTCCACCCGGTGCGTGAGCCGGTCGCGGGTGAACAGACCCAGCGACAGCAGGCGTTCGGTGTGCTCGCCGGCCTGCCCCGAACGGCCCTGGACGAAGGCGGACAGCAAGGTCTGACCGGGTACCGGGGGAGGCGGTTCCTGAGCGAGATACCCGGCTCGGCCGCGACGGATCACCGTGCCGCGGTCGGGCGTGAGCTCGCCCGCCAGTATCCGTAGCAGCGTGGACTTGCCCGCGCCGTTCGGGCCGGTGATCAGCAGTCGTTCTCCCGCCGACACCCGCACGCTCGTGGGGGAGAGCCTGCCGTCCACCGCGATATCGGTGGCCTCCAGGACGACCCCCTGCGCGCGTCCCGCCGGGGGCACCGCCCTGAACCGCAAGGGTTCCGGGGGTGGCGGTACCGGATCGGCCAGTAGCCGCCGCAGGCGTTCCTCGGCATTGCGGACCCGGCCCGCCAGCGACTGCTGCACGCGGCCACCCGCCCGGTCGTAGGCCATCTTGTTGTTGTCCTTCATCGCGCGCCCCGGTGCGACCCGCCGTGCCGTGGTGGCGATGGTTTCGCGCAGCCGGTCGGTCTCGTCCTGCCAGCGCAGATGGTCCTGGGCCCAGCGTTGCCGCGTCGCCGCGCGTTCGGCGAGGTAGCCGCGGTAACCGTTGCCGTGGCGCACGACGCGGCGCCGGTCGGAATCCACTTCGAGCAGCGTGGTCGCCACCCGCTCGAGGAAGGTGCGGTCGTGGGAGACGGTGACCGTGGTGCCGCGCCGAGTTCGCAGGTGGTCCTCCAGCCAGGTCAGCGCGTCATCGTCGAGATGGTTGGTCGGCTCGTCCAGCAGCAGCACCTCGGGTGCCGCGGCGAGCAGCGCCGCCAGGCGCAGGCGGACCTGTTCCCCACCGGACAGTTCACCGACCACTTGGTCACGCGGAACCACTCCCAGGCCGAGTCCGTGCAGAGCCCGCTCTACCCGGGCATCGGCATCGTAACCGCCACGCAGCTCGAAAACCGTTGCCAGCTCGGCGTATTCGTCCAGGTGGGACTCGTCACCGGCGGACATTTCCATTTCGAGACGGCGCATCCGGTCTTCGATCCGCCGCAGCTCGTGCAACGACCGGTCGATGATCTGCTGGACGCTCAGGTGTGGGGGGAGTTGTTCTTCCTGAGCGAGATAGTCGACGCCGCCCTCGGCGTGCACGACGATTTCGCCCTGATCGGGCTGTTCGCGTCCGGCGAACAGGCGCAGCAGCGTGCTCTTACCGGACCCGTTCTCTCCGATGATCCCGGTGCGTTCACCCGCGCCGAACGAACAGGTGACCGCATCGAGAACCGTGCGGCCGTGGAAGGACTTGCCGACCGCGAGTGCGGTGATCTGAGTGGGCACGAACTACCTCCGAAGTATTCGAGGACGACACGGTCAGGGGTGACCGCTGAGCCTGGGGAACACTTCGGATGAGCATTGGCGACCTCATTAGTGCGACGGATGTTGCGTTAAGATGATGGCACATCACGTCCCGCCGAGCAACCGGATAGCCCCATGACCCCTGCCGAAGAGGCCGCTGCCCCGCCGCGGCCACGCCCGGGCGGCCGCACAGCCCGCGTTCGCGCCCAGGTCCTCGCGGCCGTCGAGGCGGAACTGACCGAAAACGGCTACGACGCGATGACCGTCGATACGGTCGCCGCCCGCGCGGGCGTACACCGCACCACCGTGTATCGCCGTTGGCGCGATGTAGGCGGTCTGATCGCCGATGTGTTCGCCGCCGCGACCGACCTGGATTGGCACCCACCCCACACCGGTTCGCTGCGCGGTGACCTCACGGAATTGAACCGCGAGATACAGGATTCGCTCACCGAGGAACCGTCGATCGCGCTGGCGCTGATCGCGGTGTCCTTCCGGTCGGAGGACGCGGCACGAGCGCTGCGGCGACTGTGGGAGGACCGCTATACGCAGTGCGAGATCATCGTGGAGCGCGCGATCGAGCGCGGTGAGATCCCGGCCGAAACCGACGCGCGCGCAGTGCTTGTCGCGGCTACGGCGCCGGTGTATCACCGGTTGGTGCTGTTGCGTGCTCCGGCCGATACCGGTTTTCCGGAGAGTGCGGCCGCGGCGGCGATGTCGGCCGCGCGGACCGGTGCTTTCGGGTCAATAGTGGCGGAAGCCGATACTGGTGAAACACGCAGTGGATCGGGGGCCCAGGGCATCCGAGTGCGTTGACGCTGCTGCCGGCGTCGTCATCGGGCCGGTGGGTATCGGGATCGTTTCGCTCATATCGCTGGAGAATTCGGTTCACAGGAATGATTCCGGCCGAACGGTGAAGCCGTGGTTGAGCAAGGGACTGGGGATATCGACCTGGATGCTGTTCCGTGGGGTTCCGGTCGACGCGCGGTCGGTCGGGTAAGGTGAGTCCGGTTGCCGCAGTGTGGGGGTGGGTCATTTCCGAGGCCGAGAATCCGACGTCGGAGTTGCGGGTCGTTCCCGACGAGGTGGTCGATGCCGGTCAGTTCGTGCAGCAGACGGCGGATGCGCTGGTGAACGCCCGGCACTCGCTCGACGCCGATATCGACGGTCTCCTGCAGGTGTGGAAAGGTGTCTCGGCCACCTCCTATCAGGCAGGTTGGCAGGAGACCAAGCAGGGCGCGATCACCGTGTTGGAAGCCCTGGCGAATATCGCCGAGTTGCTCGGGGTGAACAGCCGCACCTATGTCGAGCAGGATCACAGCAACTCGCAGGGTTACGGCTCGCTGAACATCTGAGCGTGAGACACGGAGGGGAAGCGATGGACGACAGGGCATTTCAGGTAGACCTGGCGGAGTTGGAGAACATCACCTCACGGGTGGCGGGCTTCGTCGGTTTCCTCACCGACAGCCTCACCGGCCTGGAACAGCGAATGGCGGCACTGCATCAGACCTGGAGCGGAGACGCGGCCATCGCGCAGGCCGATGCGTTCCGGCAGTGGGCGGCGGGAGCCACGGATGTGGCCGAGGGAATCGACGTGATGCGTCAGGCCGCCCTCGCCGCCCGCGACCGGTATACCGCCGCGATCGAGGCGAATCGGCAGATGTTCGGCCGATGACGGCCATCAACGTCGCCCCGAGCGTCTACTACGAGGCGGCGACCATCTGCAGCGCCGCCGCTGTCGCGTTCTTCGAGGCGGTCACCACCCAATTCGGTGAACTGGCACGCCACACCACCGATATGGCGGGCAGCATCGGAGACGGAAAAGTCTGGGCCGGCTCATACGACCAGCAGACCACCGAGACCTATCTGCTGTTCGAATCCTTGATCGGCGCGATCGACAACTACTCCGACATCCTCATCGAAGCCGGCTACAACTACGCTCTCGCCGACTACGACGGAAACGGGCCCGCACCGCAGCGGCCGGCCACCCCACAACCGGCTCTGACGGTATGCCCGGTGATGCCGCCTTCCGCCGGTGGGCCGGGTAACGGCCTTGTCGACGACGGACTCGATCTCGCGGCGCAGATCGGAGTCCCGATACCGGACGGCGACGCCGATAAACTGGCGAAGGCGGCCGGTTGCTGGAACACACTGGCCACGGGGCAGGCGACCGCGAACCTCCCGGCCGAACTGGAACGCGCGGCGGGGTTGTTCCAGGAGGTCACCGCCCCCGATGTCTCGTTCATCGACGAGGACCTTCGAGAGCTGAAATCCTCGGCCGAGGATCTGCTGACGACATTCGCCGATCTCGCGACCGCGTGCCGGGATCAGGAAGCGGCGCACCGCAAACTTCGCGCCGATCTTGCTGCCGTCCTGACGGAATTCGCCGAGGACATCGGCAAGGAAATCCTTGTCACCGTTGCCTTGAGTGTTGCTGCCTCGGTGGTCAGCTTCGGTATGGGTAGCGCCGCGGTGGCCGCCATTCGGGCGGGGAAGTTCGCAACGAAGGTCAAGCACTACGTCGACAGACTGCGCAAGGTCATGGACACCGTAAAGTTGAAGACGGTGGTGACTCTTCAGAAATCCGTGCCCAGTAGTCGGCAGAAGCTGCAGCGCATCATCGATCTGACGAAGAAACACGGCGATGAAGCCAAGAAAACGAAGATGACCCCCGAGCAGATCCGGGCTCGGGTCCAACAGATCGGTGATGAGGTGAAATCACGGCCGAAAGGTTCCGAGCCAAGGAACCCAGAATATCTGGCCGCGAAATTGAGCGAGCTCGGCCTCGATCACGACGAGGCCGTAGAAGCGACTATTCAGGCAACCGAGATAGCGTTCGGTGCGAACTCTGGTACGGCACCCGCAATCGGTGGCGGAACTGCGTTGCTTCCTCGTTCGGCCCACCACGAACTGGTAATGATTATCAAACCCGACGGTTCGGTGGTCGCTGCCAGAGGTAAAGTAACTGATTTCGTCGATTACTAGAACAGGATGGGAACGGAGAAAACGTGAGCGATCCTCGACTGCCCGGCCCGCTGGACCTGGAGATAGACCTTCTTTTGGGCATGCGTTGCGATGAGAAGCTCAAGCTCGCCAAGCTGCGAGAGTTGGGTATCACCTACGATTCGGCGAAGAAGATCGCGGAGAACGTCGCTCAATATATCCGGTTCGGCAGGCAGCAGTTCGAGAACTCACGGTTGATCCTGGGGGTAGATGCTACGCAAGAGGAGAATCCCAGTCTCACCTATAGACTGACGCTCTGGCCGGATTTCGATTTCGTGGTCAAGAGCGAATCGGGACTTTGGTGGATGGCGCGTTTCGTGCGCGCTGCTGATTCGCCGAAGCCGGACCTGTCATCGCCTGCGGATCTGGCGCCATGGACCGCCTGCATTCAGGACTTCGAGGAGGAGTTCGACTCCATTCGCTGCACCGATGCCTTTCCGCCATGGGAGGAATTTGTTTTCGAGACCACTACAGGAACGTCGTACGGAGCGGATTTCAGCTATGGCCTACTGCAGCAGATCGAAGTCATGCCGACGAATACGGCCCCGGACCGGTAGCAGGTGGCTGAGGCCTGGATATCTCTTGACAGGGCATGCCTGGTTCAGGAATCGAGATCATCCCAGGAAATCCCTGGTGTAGCGGGGTGTTCGCGGCAAGGAGTGGAGTGTACAAGGAAGGCGATGCAGTAAAGTTATTGCAGGGAGTATCTCCTGGAACAAGGGCTTTCTGGGTCGGCTCCGGCAGGGATGAAATACCGGAAAACAGCGTGGGTGCGGTGGTTGCCGTATACAACGTCGAGTCACTGGCTACTGCCTATGAGGTTGAATTTGTGGCTGCCGACGGTGAAACACTTGGAATTGTGACGTTGCACGACTCCGATATAGCGCCCCCGTGAATTCTCCTGGTCCGGCCGCTCTGCCGTTGCGTGTTTCACGAGGTCGGCGGATCACCGTCGCGTCCCTCACGGTCGGCGTGATCTGCGGCCTGCCCGGGCCATTGCGTAGAAGGCATTCTCCGAACGTGGTGGTCCCAATGCCCAGTCCCCGATAATGTGACTACCTCTCCTCCACCGGGGACAGGCCAGGCCCACACAGGCAAGGTGTGGGGTGATGTCGGCGTGGCGTTCGTAACGGTTCGCGGCGGCGGCCGGCGGCGATTAACCTCGAGCCATGTCGGCCGGTACGCGCGAAGTCGAGGTGTTCGAGAACTCCAGGGCGCGGTTGGAGGCGATCGCGTACCGCCTGTTGGGTTCGGCGAGCGATGCCGAGGACGCGGTGCAGGATACGTTCATGCGCTGGCATGCCGCCGACCGCGAGTTCATCGAGACGCCCGAGGCGTGGCTGACGAAGGTGCTCACCAATATCTGCCTCAACCAACTCGCTTCGGCGCGGGTGCGGCGAGAGGCGTATGTGGGCCAGTGGCTACCCGAGCCGATCCTTACCGGAGACCGTATGTTCGGACCGGCCGACACCGTCGAGCAGCGCGAATCGGTGTCGATCGCCATGCTCACCGTGATGGAACGGCTGTCGGCGAAGGAACGCGTCGTGTACGTGCTCCGCGAGGCATTCGGCTACGCGCACGGTGAGATCGCCGAAATCCTCGAACTCACCGAGTCGAACTGCTATCAGATCTACCGGCGCGCCAAACAGCGCGTGGCCACCGACCGGACCCGCGTGGAGGTCGATGAGGCCGCCGCCCGCAGGGTTGTCGAGGAATTTCTGGCCGCGGCGCTCAGCGGCAACACCGACTCGCTGGTGCGGTTGCTGGCCGATGACGTGGTCAGCGCGGGCGATGGAGGTGGCGTGGTGACGTCTCTGCCGCATCCGGTCACCGGCGCGCTGCGGGTGGCGCGGTTCCTGCGCCGCCTGTTCGAGCCCACCGCGGACAAGTGGGCGATGATCGGCGGTCGTGCCGATCTGTTCGACGCGATGGTCAATGGCGTACCCGCGGTGGTGATCGTGGTCGGCGATCGGGTCGTCGGCGTCATCGCCCTGGAAGTGACCACCGACGGCATCGCGGCCGTCCACACCCAGGCCAACCCGAGCAAGCTCGAACGGGCTACGCGCCACTGGGCCGTATCCGAGCACGCGGACCCCCTCGTCGCGGGATGGTGACATAGATCACAGTCCAGTTCTGTCAGGTTTCGCGGTGCTGTCCGGTTCAGGAAGCGAACACCACCCAGACAGGAGTGAGACCATGAAGCACCGCATCGTTGTTCTCGGCGCCGGATATGCCGGAGCCAACGCCGCCGGTCGCCTGGCCGGGCGGCTGCACCCCGCCGATGTCGAAATCACCCTCGTCAACGCCGACCCGAAGTTCGTCGAGCGGGTCCGCATGCACCAGCTGGCGACGGGACAGGAGCTGAAGAGCCGCGTGCTGGCGGATATCTTCGCCGACACCGGTGTGCGGGTGCGGCCGGCGCGAGTGACCGCGGTCGATGCCGACCGCAAGACGGTCGACATCGCCGCCGCCGACGGCTCCCACGAGATCGCCTACGACACTCTCGTCTATGCCCTCGGCAGCGCAGCCGCCCACGGCGGTGTACCCGGTGTGGCCGAGCACGCCTACGACATCGCCGGCGAGCAGTCCGCGCTGCGGGTGCGCGAGCGTCTGGCGAGCCTGGGCGCGGGGGCGGCCGTACTGGTCGTCGGAGGTGGACTCACCGGTATCGAAGCCGCCACCGAAATCGCCGAAGCCCGACCGGACCTCGAGATCACCCTCGCCGCTCGTGCCGGCCTCGGCGACTGGCTGGGCACGAAAGCCCAACAACACCTGCGCAAAGCGTTCGACCGGCTCGGCATCACCGTGCGTGAGCACACCGAGATCGCCCGCGTCCAGCCGACCGGTGCGGTCACCACCGACGGCCGCACGATCCCGGCCGGAACAACGGTGTGGACAGCCGGTTTCGCTGTCCACCCGATCGCCGCGGCCACCACTCTGCAGGTGTCGGCGACCGGGCAGATCGTCGTCGACGACACGATGCGGTCGGTCTCACACCCCGACGTCTACGCCGTCGGCGACGCCGCGCTCGCCCCCGGCGCGAACGGTGATCCGCTGCGCATGTCCTGCGCTTCGGGAATCCCTACGGCCTATCAGGCCGCCGACGCCATCGCCGCACGCCTGACCGGCCGAAAGATCCCCCGCAATTCGATCGGCTACACCGCCCAGTGCATCAGCCTCGGCCGCCGTGACGCCGTCATCCAGTGGGTCACCCCCGACGATGAGCCCAAGCCCTCCGCTCTCACCGGCCGGACGGCCGCACGAGTCAAGGAGTTCATCTGCAAGAGCGCGGCATGGAGCATCTCGCACCCGACATCGATGCTCCCGTCCCGCCGCCGCATCACCACGGCCGAGCCGACCCGCACCCTCACCGCGTGAGGGCACGCCCCTACCGGCCGTGTTGCCCCTACCGGCCGTGTTGTCTTCGGGAAGAATGGCCGGTCGAGTGTAGGGAGCCGGTTCCTCATCCGTCTGTCTCGCTGTCGTAGGGTTTGTGGGCGACTGCGGCCAGCATCAGCCGATCCTCGGCCAGTCGGCCGCATGCTCGGGGCCCGGTAGGCCACCAATCCTCCGACTCGACCAGGCCCGGGGGCAGCAGGTTCAGCCCCGCAAGGTACGAGGCGATCTGCTCACGAGATCGGAACCAACCCGAACCGAGTCCACCGTATATGTGGCGACGCTGCACTTCGACCGCCATGTCGTGTGCTTCCGGGTCGTCTTCCGGTGCCCAGTAATGCGTGATGACAATGTGTGATCCTGGGGGCAACAGGTCGATGAGTCGGCGCATGATCTCGGCGGGATTCAGACGGTCGGGAATGTGGTGCAGTAGCCCGCACACGAGGACCCCGACGGGGCGGGTCAGGCTGATACGTGCACGCAACAGCGGGTTGTTGAGCAGTTCGAACGGCTCGAGGATGCTGCCCCGCAGATAGCGGATGGTGTCGTTGTCCCAGTATGCCAACCCGTGTGCGATACATAAGGGGTCGTTATCGACGTACACCACCGGTATGCGGTGCCGGGAAACCGGTGTGGTGTAGCGCGGGTTCACGATTTCGTGGGTGGCGTGCCCGACCGGGTACGTGGGAAGCCCGGCACCGATGTCGAGGAACTGGTCGATACCCACGGACTCGGCGAGGTAGCGCAGGGCGCGTTCTTGGAAGCGGCGGCCCGCGACCAGGGTGTGCCGCCAGCGGGGTGCGATATCGAGCACCTGCATCAGCGCCATGCGGTCGGCGGTGTAGTGGTCTTTTCCACCCATGGCGGCGTCATGAACGCGTGGGATGCTCGCGCGCGTGTTGTCGGCACCGACGGGTTCGAGGACGCCGATTTCCGGCGCGGTTTCCGTCATCGGCGGTGTGGCTCCGTCGTGTAGTGGAGAGCGTCGTAGTAGCGCCGGCACCGGTGCTCCACGTGTGTGCTCATCACGAGGTGGGCGTGCGAATAACCGGTGAACGGCGTGGTTGCGCGGCAATCCTTTTCGGTGCTGCGCGCAACAGTTGATGTGGTCTCGGTGTCAGCTGCATATCTCACCGTCTCGGGGTTCCTGGCTTTCCAGCGGGCGATAATTCGGTCGATTTCGTCTTGCATCCGGTAGGTGTCCGCGGGCACGGGCTCCTGAGGTTCGGTGGCTTCGTCGAGCTGGTGTAGGCCGGCGAGGACGCGCTCGTATAGGCCGCGGTCGTGGGGTTCGTGGTGCCACAGCTGCGGGGCGGCCGCCATGGCATGGCTGCCTGACGTTCTGACGGGCAGTGGGGGTATGGCCTCGCTCATCGGGTGACCTCACTGGCTCGGGGACGTAGATGGGCCGACCCGCGCCGGCCGATGGGACTGCCCGGACGCCGGGTGGCCATTCCAGATGACTTCACGGACTCGTGGTCGAGAAAGATGTGCACATGGGGCGGGTGTGTGCACATGGGGTGTGCACGCAGGCGATTCGATAGCCGCCTTCCGGTTCTTCGTGCCACACTCCCGGAATGGGTCGCCGCGCGAAACAGCCGAACCGCCAACTCGAAGAGTTGATCGAGGAATCCGGGATTAGCCGGAAAGGGTTGGCGCGACGTGTGGTCGAGCGCGGCAAAGCGGTCGGCGTCGAACTCGGATATGACCACACCTCGGTCGGTCGGTGGCTGGCCGGTGAGCAACCGAACCCGCCCGGTCCGGAGCTGATCGCGGAAGTGCTCACCGAGGTCATCGGCCGGAGGGTGAGTCCTCTGGATTGTGGGATGGCCGGTGGGGAGACGGCCGACCTCGGGCTGGAATTCTCGTTGAGCATCGCGGAGGCCACGGCCGCTGCGACAGCATTGTGGAGGAGTGATGTGGAGCGCAGAAGGTTTCTGACGGGCGCGTCTTACGCGGTCGCGGTGTATCCGGCGGCGTCTATGAGGTGGCTGACTCTGCCCGGCCCCGAGCATCCTGTTTCATCCGGTCATCGGCGGGTCGGGCAGGCCGATGTCGATGCGGTACGGACGATGACCTCGGCGTTCCGGGACCTGGACAACAGGGTCGGCGGGGGGAAGGTCCGGTCGACGGTGGTGCACTACCTGCACACGTCGGTAGCGCCGCTGCTGCGCGGCTCCTACAACGAGCCGATCGGGCGCCAGTTGTTCGCTGCCACTGCCGAGCTGACGAAGCTCGCGGGATGGGCTGCCTACGATCTCGAGGAACACGGACTGGCGCAGAGGTATTTGATTCAGGCGTTGCGGATGTCGCGTGCCGCCGGTGATGCCGGTCTCGCCGCGGAGATTCTGGCGGCGATGAGTCATCAGGCAACCTATGTGGGGCGGCCCGGTGATGCTGTGGATTTGGCGCGTGCCGCGCGGATCGCGGCCCGGTCCGCCGGGTTGGCGGCGCTGGAGTCGGAGTGCCACATGGTGGAGGCCCATGGGCATGCGGCACGGTCCGACAGGGCGTTGTGTACCTCGTCGCTGAATGCGGCGGAGCGTGCGTTCGCCCGCGCCGAACCTCAACGGCCGGGATGGCTGGAGTACTTCGATGGTGCGTACATGTCGGCGAAGGCCGCGCATTGCTTCAGGGACCTGGGTGACCATGCGCGGACGGCGAAGTTCGCCGAGGAGTCACTGAAGATGTCCGATGGTTACCTGCGTGGGAGGGTGTTCAACCTCTGTTTGTTGGCGTCGGCGCGTGCGGATGAGGATCCACGGGAAGCGGCGCGGGTTGGGTCAGAGGCGGTGGAGTTGGCGGCCGGGCTGGAGTCGCGGCGAAGCTACTCGTATCTGCGGGAGGTGCGGTTCCGGCTGGCCCCTTACAACGATGTGACCGAGGTCGCGGAGTTCCGCGAGCGAGTGTCGGCTATGGTCAGGCGGGCAGACTGAGGGCCCGGTAGACGGCGACGACCGTGGCGGCGCCGACGATCTCCCCGTGGTCGATCATCTCGACAGCGGTGGACAGTGGAACCCAGCGGATGTGTTCGGCTTCGTTGACATCGGGTGTGGTGTCGGTGAGGTCGGCACCCCGCGCCAGGTACACCTCTTGAGGCTGGTCGAGGGTGCCGATGGCGGGTTGATAGGTGACGAGGTGTTCCATGGTGCGGGGCCGCCACCCTGTTTCCTCTTCGACCTCGCGTGCCGCTGCCGCGGCGATGTCTTCGGCATGGTCGACGTAGCCGCCGGGGAGCTCCCACACCCATTTATCGATGATGAACCGGTGCCGGTACATGAGGAGCGCTTCGCGTCGGTCGTTGAGGACCAGGGTCATGGCGCAGCGGGGCATGCGGGCGACGTACTGGGTGAATGTGGTTCCGTCGGGGAGTTCGACGTCGACCGTGGAGAGCCGGATGTGGCGGTTCTCGTCGACTACGTGTTCGCCGTGAATGGTCCACTGGGTTCGCGTCACCCTGTCGACGGTAACGCAGGATGGTGGCTCGGTCGCCGCGACGTTGTGATTGTCATAGGTGCAGGTAGAGCCGTTCGTTGGGAAGGCGAGGGAGCCCGACCGGGTGGCCCGGGATGATCGTTGCGGTGTCCTGATGGTGGGCCCGCCACTCACGGAGGAAGAGCGCGGCTGCGGTGTGGCAGGCGGCGTAGTCGAAGCGGAGGCCGTGGAGGTGGATGCTGAGGTGGACGTCGGGTTCGTCGAGCAGTGGTGAGCGGTCGGTCATGGGCGGTGTCCGATGGTGGGGGTGCGCAGCCAACCGGTGCGGGCGGCGCAGGTTCGGATGGAGTCGATGACGGTGAGTCCCGAGGGGCGGAACGGGCAGTGGGGCAGGTGGACCCATTGGCGGAAGTGGTCGCCGCGGTCGGTGGGGGAGGGGAGGGCGATGGTGGCTCCGGTGCGGGCTATGGAGACGTCGAGGCGGAACATTTCGGCGAACAGGGCCGTGTCATCGGGGAGGTCGGGGCGGATGAGGAAGATCCAGCGGCCGGAGCGGGGGTGGGCGATGATGGGGCCGGCGCCTGAGCCGGCGTCGTGGTCGCGGCGGTGTCGCAGGTCGGTGTGTACGGCGGAGCCGAGTGGTGAAGGCATGATGAGCGCCCAGGTGTGTCGGGCGCGGATGATGATCCGGCCGAGTTCGGGTGGGTCGATGCAGGCGGGCAAGTCGCAGACGCGGCGGTAGAACACGCAGCGGGTGTGTGGGGTGTCGCCGAATGGAACGTGCTGCATCCCAGAGCCTTCGGGTCGGGGTCAGAGGCGGTTGCTCACTTGCGGTGAGCCGATACGCGCCGGGTGGTGGGCGAGTTGCCCGGCGTGCGTGGAGCAAGCTGACCACGGTGACTCGTGTGCGCCAATATCCACGCTGAATATTCGATGAAAGCCGCCCATAGCCGCTGTGCATTACCTACTGTGAATGCCGTCGAAATTCACTGTGAGACAGGGAGGGGCGGGTTCGATGACGGGATCACCGGCTGGTTCGACTGTTCCGCGTAGGCAGTTGGGGCGTCATCTGCGCGAACTGCGCACGGCGGCGGGGTACACGATCGCCGCGGCGGCGGAGTTGATCCAGTGGAGCCCGAGCATGTTGCAGCGGGTGGAGAAGGGGAATATGGACAAGGTCCGGGACGTGGATGTGCGGGAGCTGTGCCGGATCTACGATGCGGCGCCGGAGTTGGTGGAGGCGCTGATCGGGCTTGCCCGGCAGGCGAACACGGAGGAGTGGTGGCATTCCTACGGGGATCTGATTCCGGAGAACTTCGATGTGTACGTGGGACTGGAGACCGTGGCCACCAGTCTGACCGCGTATCAGTCGGAGTTGGTGCCGGGACTGCTCCAAACTGCCGACTATGCGCGCACATTGATCCGCACGGGTTATCCCCGTGGCAGCGACGCCGAGATAGAGCGTCGTGTTCAACTCAAGGTCAAACGGCAAAGTCTGCTCAGGCGTTCGGTTCGGCCGGTGCGGTACGACGTGGTGCTCCATGAGGCGGTGTTGCGTCGGGTGATCGGATCACCAGCGATCATGAAGGCCCAGATCAAGGCGCTGGCGGACCTGAGCACCCGCCCGAACATCACTATCCGCATGCTGCCGTTCACGGCGGGCTACCCGACGGGCGAACAGATAGGTTCGTTCACGATCCTGGAATTCGGTATGGACGGCAAAGGTAACTCGGTCGAACCTCCGGTGGTGTACATGGAGGGGTACACGGGGGACCTGTATGCCGACAAACCGCGGACGGTGCGTCGGTACCGTGATGCATACCGGGTCATCCAGGCGGCAGCGCTGGGGGACCAGGACAGCCGGAAGAGGTTCCGGGACCTTGCTAAGGAGTATGTATGAGCGTGGACATGTCAGGTGCTCGCTGGTTCAAGAGCAGCCGCAGCGGAGCGAGCAAGGACTGTGTTGAGGTTGCGCACCTGCGCGATGGCGTGGTCGGCGTCCGCGACTCCAAGAATCCCACCGGTCCGGCCTTGGCCTTTGCTCCGCACGAATGGGACGCCTTTACCCATGCGTTGCGGCGCGGTGGTTTCGAAAGCTTCGCATAGGGCGATCCGATCCGACCCTATGGTGCCGGTCCGGGACCGGCACCATAGGGTCTCGTCAGTGACTTCGGTCTTCCTTGGCCGTTGACTGGACCCACCCGGAGGGCTCCAGTCAGGGGCTCTCGAGCAGGTTCATCTGATCTGGCTTCCTCTGGTCGCTCCTCGAATAGGCTCGGGTCCAAGGGGCGGTGGCGGGTCCCTGCAATTGGTGCATCTGACCGAAACCGCGTGTCGGATCGTCGGCGCTTCCTGCTGTGGCCGGCTGTCCGGCTGTGGGGTTTGGTTGGATACCGACCCCCTGGTTCTGCTCGGCCCCTTGAGTTGGCAACGAAACCTTATGAACGCTGAGATTTGAAGGATCTACGCCGATACCACACCGACTCGTTGTGCCAGGTGTCCGAGTTCGCCGGGACTGCCCCCGGTTTGGTTGACTCCTGACCTGTGAGGATCGCTCCTCGCTGGAAGGATGTCCCTCATGCCGAAGCCATATCCCGAAGAGTTCCGCCGTGACATCGTCGCGGTCGCCCGTAAGGGCGAGATCTCGTTGACCCAGATCGCGAAGGACTTCGGAATATCGCAGAGCTGTGTGAAGAACTGGCTCAAGCAAGCCGATATCGACGACGGCCACCGGCCCGGCGCCACCCGTGACGAGTCGGCCGAGCTGCGCGAAGCGCGTAAACGGATCCGTCAGTTGGAACAAGAAGCCGAGGTCATGCGCCGCGCGGTCGCCTATTTCTCGCGTGACGTCAACCCAAAATGAGTTACCCGCTGGTCCTCGACCTGGCCGCTGACGGTATCCCCGTCGCGGTGACCTGCCGGGTACTCGGCTTCTCCACCCAAGCGTTCTATAAATGGAAACGATGCCCTGTCTCGCAACGCGATTGGGACGACGCCCATCTGATCAACGCCGCTCTCGACATCCATGCCGACGACCCGGCTTTCGGCTACCGATTCATCGCCGACGAGCTGCCTGCCCGCGGTATCCGTGCGGGCGAGAACAGGGTCCACCGGTTGTGTTCAGCCCAGCGGATCCGGAGTGTGTTCGCCAAGAAACGCGGCCTGAACCGCAAGGCCGGCCCGCCGGTCCACGACGACCTCGTCGGACGCCACTTCACTGCCGCCGTTCCGGACGCGGTGTGGTTGACAGACATCACCGAGCACTGCACCGGTGAAGGAAAACTGTATTTATGCGCTGTCAAGGACGTGTTCTCCAACCGGATCGTCGGGTATTCGATCGATTCGCGGATGAAGGCGTCGTTGGCGGTGTCGGCACTGAACCATGCCGTCACTCTCCGAGCGCCTACCGCGACGATCGTCCACTCCGACAGGGGCAGTCAATTTCGCTCTCGGAAGTTCGTGAACGCATTGTCGAGCAATGGATTACGAGGTTCGATGGGCAGAGTCGGGGCGTGTGGTGACAACGCTGCTATGGAGTCGTTCTTCGCGTTGCTGCAGAAGAATGTTCTCGACCGGGAGCGGTGGGCGACCCGCGACGAGCTCCGGATGGCGATCGTGGTCTGGATCGAGAAGACCTACCACCGCACCCGTCGGCAACGCCGACTCGGCCGCCTCACCCCGATCGAGTTTGAGACAATAAACCGGCCCGCACTCGCGGCCTGAAAGACCAAACCCGCGAGTCAACCAAACTCACAGCAGTCCCGCCCGTAGTCAGGCTCCGGCGGGCCGAGCGCATCATGTGCCCGACCAGTTCCCGGACGTGCGTCATGTTCCGGACCTTTTGCGGTGCTGCGTGTTCGGCATGGAGGAGAGCGTGCAGCGAACCCCGGTAATTCCGGCGTATCGCGTGGGCTCGGCTGATCTCGACGAAATACTGAGCACGTCGACCATCGGACGGGAGATCGGTCGGCAAGAGGTGCGGTGCCAGGGCGAGCACCTGTTCTGCGTCCCGACGTTCCAGGGCCGCGGACATGCGCCATAGGGTGATGTTGGCTTTTCCGAATGTCAGGTTGGACAGCAACGACGTGTTCGGTGCGGCATGTGCAAGCCGGATTTCCTGTTCCGCCGCCTCGGCGAAGTGAGAGGCGGGGTCCTTACCCATGGCGCTGGTTACCAGCCCTGCCTGCAAGTGCAGCATTCCGCACAATTCGATCTCGCCGGCCGTGCGCGCGTCGTCGGCCAACTTCGCCGCTGCGTTCGTTGCGGTTTCCAGGGCGGCAGGTAACGCCCCTGGTCGGGACAGGAGAATTTGGCTGCGAGTGAAAGCGACGGCGGCGAGCGCGGCTGTCCCGCCGATGTTCTGTGCCGCCTTCTCTGCCTCCTGCGCAGCCGTCCATGCCAAGGATGGGTAGCCGAAACTTCTGAGCACCGATGCCGCGGTGTGCGCGGTCGTGGCGAGGATATCCCATGCGCGGTCTCGTTCCGCGTCGCTCGTGTCTCGAATGTGCTGGTAACACTCGGTGAGTATGGGCGCGATCTTCGGCCCGAGCGCTGCGTAGTCGCATTCGACGCTGAGCGCCTCGACATCTTCTGCGGCCGATGCGAGTTCATCGAGAGTCCGTGTCGGCGAGGTGGGTGTGATGTTGCCCGCGGCCCATAGCGCGGTTTCGATAGCGGGGACCGACCCGTGAATACCGGCCACGGACGGATCGAAGCGTTCCTCGGCGTGCCCGGTCAGGTCCGCGAGGGTGACGCCGAGCGCCTGTGCGAGCGCGCAGAGGGTGCGGCGAGAATCGACCGGTCGTTCACCGGTCTCGTATTTGGCGATGGCACTGCGACTCATACCGGCCAGATCGGCGAGAACCTGTTGAGAAATACCGCGACGCGCGCGGATCATGCGGACTCGCCGACCGACGTAGCGGTCTTCATCTGCGCCGTTCATCTCGTGCGTTCCCCTCGACGTCACCCGGAAATCCCATGCTAACCGCGTTGTTCCGCAGCGGAACAGTCCGCGGCCTGGTGGAGGTCACTCTTGACGCCGACACGCGGCGTCGGGTTGACCTCGAGCCCCCGACGCCGGGTGTCTGCCAATCCAACACAGGGGACAAGGGGTGCGATATGACCGAAATACCGAAGGCGATCGGATTGATCCGGCGAGAGGTGACCGGCCGCGGCGCCGATATCCACGTGCTCGCCGAACAGCACGGCTACCGATTGGTGTTCAGCGTCGTGCTCGATATCGGGCCGTTGGTTTCGGCGCTGGTGATCGCACAGCACATCTACGAGCACAACGCCGGCGCCGTGATCGTCCCCGGTTTCGAGCATGTCGACTCGGTGCGACACATCGTGACCGATCTCGCCGCGCTCATCACTCCCATGTGCATCTACCCGCGCGGCTACCGATGGCCGCTGCGCGACCTCGAGGACCGACGATGAGCGGAGCCGATCTCGCCTTGACCCTGTTGACGCTCGGTTTGGTCGCGCTGACCGTGGCCTTGTACCGGACGTAGCCGAGCCGCCAGGAATCACCCACGCCCAGAGGTCGAAAACCGGCATATCGCCTGAACCGGTCGTTACCTCGAGTTACCTTCGGAGAGAGTCCTTTTCGCAGTGACCTGGGGGTGTGAGATCGTGAACGGAATCCAGGATGCGCTGTTCTTCGACGAATCCGACAGCCCACCGAGCTTCGGGCCGCCGTTCATGGCGCACGCACCCGCGTCGGCGGCAGAGGCACTTGCATCACTGACCGTCTCCGGCAATGTGGGCGCGGTGATCACCACACGCAGCGAGACGGACGCGAAAAAGGCGATTCGCCGCATTCGGCAAGTGAATCAGCACTCGGCTGTTCTGCTCGACGCGAGTCGCTACAGCGGCAGGAAGCGCGGGGTAGGCGCCCGCTGCATGACTACCGAGTGGATCAATATGCAGGTGAGACTCGGGTTGCGGTGGGCGCTCACCGACTCCGGGTACATTCCTGCCCACGATGTGGTTGCTCTGCGTGCGGTGCTCGCCTGGGGGTCGGACTCGCCGCAGTTGGTGACGGCGCTACCGCTGGCGATTCAGTGGCTGACAGTCGATCACGAAGCTCTGATCACCGAGCTCGCCGCCGCCGGTAAGCCTGTCGCGCTGATGCTCGAGTCCGAAGGTGATCCGCTCGCGACGGAAGCCGCGGTCTCGGGATTGATCGCCGTGCTGGGCTGCCCGGTGCCTGTCCTGCTGCTCCGGTCGGACACATCCGTGTTGGGCGCCCTCGCGCACGGTGCCGCCGCGGTCTCGGTCGGTACCAAAACCGGGTTGCGCCATATTTATCCGGTCACAGAGAGAGACGGCCGGCCCCTACCACCGCCGCCGCCCGCGGCGTATGTCCCCGCGTTGTTGTCCTATAGGCGGCTCACCACGATCGAGGACGGGATCGCGCGAAATCCCGGCCTCGATGTGTGGAAATGCGACTGCGGGGTGTGCCTGGGGCGGTCACTCGACTGGATCTGGTATCGAACCGATCCCGAGGAAGCGGCCTTCGAACACTCCCTCGCCGCTCAGGCCGAGCTGGCGAAGAGCCTCATGGCGTACCCGGCGGGGGAGCGGGGGAACAGGTGGAAGGCGATGTGCGCTGCCGCTCAGCGGAACCACGAGGTGATCGCGAAAAGGAAAAACGGGGCATGGAAGCCGGCGGAGGCACTCAATGCGTGGGTGTCGTCGACCCCGCATCCGCAGGCGAGTACCCAGCAGTGAGTGCCCGCTCGAACAGTAGCTCCTCCTTGTGCCGCAGCGATGTCATCCGTCGCGCGGTGGGCACCGGCCCGCGCCGCCCTTGTACGAGAACATCGAAGTCGCCGGCCTGTTCACGAACAACGCAGACCTCGGCGAGGTCGAATTCCGACAGTGTCCACGCGGTGGGGCCGCGGGCGCCGGAGGTGAGCCATAGCCCGGCGCCGTAGCCGGCGAGTGAGTCGAGCGCGTTCAGTGCGTCCGCGGGCTTGGGAGTGGTCGAGACGAAACCGACGATCGACACGGCCGGACGGGGTGGCAAGGCCCCCATATCGGTTGTCCAGGATTCCCATATCGCCAGGGTGGATCGATCGAGTTCTGGGCCGTGCCCGCCGGCAACGCGCTCCTCCCAGGCCTGGGTATCGATCTCCACCACCGGGAGCACCGTGTAGTCGCTGACTCTCGTCCGAGGCAGCACCACCCCATCCCACGCCGCGGCGCGGACACCGTCTGCTACTCGTCGCGGTACGGATTCGTATCGTTCGGGGGTTCGGTGGCCGATCATCGGGATCAACGGTAGACGGTGCCGGACCGTCCTCGGCAGGCAATGGGTCGACAGGCGTTGACGGCGTAGTGCCGCCGACAACCATGCCCGGTCGGTGGGGTTCAGGCGAGACGTCGGATCAGGGTTCGGATGACGGTCCGGGTATCGGCCGGGACAGGTCAGCGGAGGACGTCGTAAACCAGTTTCTGGATGCCGTTGCTGTAGGACTCGCTTTCGACGAGCCGCAGGTTCTGCTTGTCCTTGTCGGTATCACTGAACAACCGCTTACCCGCACCGAGCAGGACCGGGAAGACGAGTAGATGGTAACGATCGATCAGGCCCGCATCGGAGAGGTTGCGGTTCAGGGTGGCACTGCCGTGGATGCTGATCGGCTCGGTCTCGGTTTCCTTGAGGGCGGCGACGTCGTCCAGTGAACGGAGGATGCTGATCTTTCCCCAGTTGGACACCAGGTCCTTCTCCTGCAGCGTGGTCGACACGACGTACTTCGGCATCGCGTTGTAGCCGGGGAACTCCTCGGTCATGTTCGGCCACACCGGCGAGAACACCTCGTAGCTGACCCTGCCCATCAGCATGGCCCCGGCCTCTTTCTGCTCACGGCTCTTGATCTCGTAGGCGGCCGCGTCGAACTCGATATCGGTGAAGGTCCAGCCCGAGTTGCGGTAGCCCGGTTCCCCGCCAGGGGCCTCTACGACACCGTCGAGCGAGACGAACGCGGTGGAGATCAGGATGGACATCGGTTCTACTCCTTCGCTGGTGGGGCACTGTCGTCACTGCGTCGAGCGGGGGCCGCCGCATGCGACATCATGGGTCGAGGAAGTAGACGGCCCTCGGCCGCGGAAATCATCGGTCGGCCGCTCGGGAGTTACAGCCGTGCTGCGGGCTCGGTCGACGGGCAGTGGGCAGGAAGCGCCGAATACGACCGGAGGGGCAGCTGCCGGGTAGTCTCCGTCGGCTACCGGCGCGCACCCGAAGCCGCGTATCCCGCCGGGCTGCGGGACTGCTACGGCGTGATCCGCTGGGTCACGGACAACCGCGCGGACCTGAACGGGGACGGCGCCACGCTGGCGCTGGCCGGGGACAGCTCGGGTGGCGGGATGGTCGCGTCGGTTACCGCCACGGCCCACGACGACGGTTTTCGTGGAGGGCTCGCGGGAACGGGTGACCGCCGACCAGTGGCCGCCGAAAAAGATCGAATACAGGTCGCTGTACCTGCGACCCCGC
This sequence comes from Nocardia sp. X0981, assembly GCF_977089955.1. NCBI lineage: Bacteria > Bacillati > Actinomycetota > Actinomycetes > Mycobacteriales > Nocardiaceae > Nocardia > Nocardia sp. X0981. The sequence goes on from NZ_OZ372435.1 coordinate 4,546,209, forward strand.
GGCAAGCTCTCACCCGAGCCGGAACCGATGGTGCGGAATACGCCGCGCCCGAGGGTTTCTACCAGGCGCACCTCACGGTCACCGGCAAGGTCGAGATATTGCGGTGGAGCACCGCACCGTTCGACGAGCCCACCGAGCTCATCGGCACCGGCGCCACCCACCTCTTCGCCGAAATCGACCAGGACGATACGAATTTCATCATGCGGATGTGGGACGAGGCGCCGGGTGGCGCACGGCAGCTCATCACCTCCGGCTACCTGAAGGCCTCGCACCGCGAGCTGGACGAGCAAACCACCGAGGGAACCCCTACCACCCGCACCGTGCCCGTCGAACCCCGGACGATCGAGGAGTACGTGCTACGCCTGTACCCGTTCGCCGCGACCTTCCTGCCCGGTCACCGGCTGACAGTGGAACTGTCGAACGACGAACCCCTGGCCGACGCGCACAACGCCCTGCTGCCGCCGGACGCGTTCCACCTGCCGGTGGGCCGGCCCGCACCCACAAAATCTATCGCGATGCCGCCCACCGTTCCCGGCTGGTGCTGTTGTTCACGACACGCACCCCGGTGGGGAACAAGTAGGCGACCGCGGCTTCACCCGGAACTCGGGCGAGGCGCCAGGCCGGCCGGTGGTCACCGTCAGCGGACGCCGAGCGCGTCCAGGATCATCGGCCGGGCGGTCGCCATCGCCTGCCCCCAGTAGGGCCAGCTATGGGTGCCGTTGACGATATCGACGCGGGCCGGGATGCCCAGCGCCGCGATACGGTCGCGGAACATATGCGCGGCCACCGAGGCCGTCGCCTCCAAGCCCATACCGTTTATGGTGTTGCCGACCCCGTACGGCAGGTCGGGGGCCCCGGGCGTGCCGTTTCCGGCCGAGATGTACATCGGCAGGCCGCGCAGCAGTTCGGCCTGCACGGTCGGATCGTTGCGGCTCCAGGCAGGGTCACCGGGCGGGCCCCACATATCGTCCACATTGAACCGGCCCTCGTCCCACAGCGCGGCCCGGACCGCCTCGTTCCACATCGGGAAGGTCGGGTTCAGGAACCCGGAGAACGAGGCGGCGAACTTGAACCGGTCGCGGTGGTGCGCGGCCAGCGTGAGAGCCGCCCCGCCGCCCATGGAAGCCCCCACGATGGCGTTGTTGCTCCGGGAAACCCCGTAATTCGCCAGGAAGGCCGGCAACTCCTGGGTGAGGAAGGTTTCCCACTTGTACGGGGTGGCCTGGCCGTTGGTGCTGCTCGGCCGGTACCAGTCGGTGTAGAAACTGGAGTGCCCGCCGACCGGGAACACCAGCGTGACGTTATCGCCGGCGAACTGCCGCAGCACATCGGTATCGCTGGTCCACTGACTGTGATCGTGCGGTGCGCGGAGGCCGTCGAGCACATAGATCGCCGAACTGCCGCCGCGGGCCGCCCACTGCACCTGGACCTTGATCGGCCCCATACTCGACGGCACCATGAGCTCCTGGTACCCACCGGCCGGGGCCTGTAGCGCCGGAACCATGATCGGCGTGGTGCCGGCCACCGCCCCGCCCACCGAGGTCATCAGCACCGCCGCGGCAACAACCGCACCGGCTCGCCGCAGTCGCCTCCGCTCAACCCGCCGGTACCCTGCTCGCACTTCCTGCTCTCTGATCGGTCTCGTCTCGCGCACTTGAGCAAGTTACCCAAACGGCCCGGCTTCACCCATGTGCCACGCAGATATCACCCGGGTTTCTCGCTCCCACAGCCGGATTGTCCCGATCCGCGCCCACGGCCGGCCCCGCCGCCGGCCTCCCGGCGGGTGCCGGATCGGTGTACAGGTGATCAGTGTGGGGAGTGGATGCTGCGGTGCGGAGCCGGCGCGGCGCAGCTCGATGGTCCGGGTGAGCGCCGGGCCATCGTGCAATCGATCCAGGATCTGCTCGGCGATGCCGACGAGATCCAGCGCGAACAGGACCCGCCGCTCGCCCGATGCGTCGAGAAATCGCTCCGGGGAGCCGGTGCAGATCGGTGACGGCCAGGAACCCGTGCGGGTCGGCCGGGAGCTCTTGCCGCTGCCGCTGCCGGTTGTGCCGGTCCGCGGTGAAAAGATCGGTTCCGGTGCCCGCGGCTGCCTGTGCTGTACACGGCTGGACCGCGTCTGTCGAAGTACCCGGCGCCGACGACCGCGATGCGCCCGGGATCGCGCCACCGGCTGCGCTCCGATTCGGCCCGCGCTACCCCCTCTCACCAGGCGATTAGCTCTCCAGGACACCTCTGAGGTAATCTCATCGGGCGCCCGGGAGACGGGCGCAACGGGCTGTGGCGCAGTTTGGTAGCGCACTTGACTGGGGGTCAAGTGGTCGCAGGTTCAAATCCTGTCAGCCCGACAGCGAAAACCCCTCCTGACCAGCGGTCGGAGGGGTTTTTTCGTGGGGGAGATTTGACGTTATCTGTTCGGATCCAGCCAAAATCTCACCTTTTCGAGTGCAGGAGGCACCCGGATCAGGGTTTTTGCCGCAGGCCCAGCGCTCGAGGACTTCTCGATTGCCGGGCACCGTCTCGGGCATATCGATGTAATGGGTGTGGGCGATCTCCACAGTGTTGCCCAGCTGGCGGGCGGCGCGATGGGTGTCGTGATAGGCGTGGTCGACCGCGGTCGCGACCCCTTTCCGGAAGGTTCGTGGGGTGACCCAGGCGAAGTCGTCGCTGTGCCGACGAGGTGACCGCGGCGGGGGCTTCGGGCGAGGAGATCGCCGCTGACCTGCAAGTATCGGAAGCGGCGTTGTATAACTGGAGGCGCCGGTACGGCGGGATGGACACCGACGCCGCCAAGGAGTTCGAGGAGCTGCGCGAGCAGAACGCGAGGCTCGAGCGACTGCTGGCCGATGCCGAGCTGGAGAAAGACGCGCTGCGAGAGATTGCCAAGGGAAAATTTTGGGCCCGGCGGTCAAGCGGCGGGCTGTGGACATGTTCTTGCAGGTCAAGGGCATGTCCGAACGGTTCGCCTGCAGAATCGTCGGGCTGCATCGATCCACATCCGGCGGCTGCCGCTCGCCCAAACCGCAGGTGATCCGGATGCCGGCACCAGGGCCTGGGTGCGTGATATGCGCGCAAGAACCCCTGTCCCGGGTTCCGCCGGGTCTGGGCGGTGTGGGCGTTGGACTTCCCATTCGACTCCACCGTCGACGGGCGGGCGGTGAAGATCGCGTCGATGGTCGATGAACACACCCGCGGGTCACTGCTGCACGTAGTGGAACGCTCCATCACCGGCGAGGAGCTCGTCGCCGAACTCGGGCGGGTGTTCGCTGTTCGTGGTGCGCCGCGAGGGCTGCGGTGCGACAACGGCCCGGAGATGATTTCCGAAGCGCTGCAACGGTTCTGCGCCGACCGGGTCGGCATCGCCTACATTCCGCCTGGCACGCCCTGGAACAACGGCTACATCGAATCGTTGGACGCCGGCCGAGTACGCTGCGGCCTGCACCCACCCTCACCATCCGGTGGACTGCGCGATCAACTGAAACCGACGAAACAACCCGGGCTCTACTACCAGGTGGTCGCATTATCGGGGACTGGTCAGGGCTTTGAGGCTGGACAGGGCGGCCATGAAGAACACTCTGCGCAGGCGTCGGTTGTAGCGGGTGGGCCGGTGCAGGTTGCCGCTCACGCGGCCGGGGCGGCGGGCGCGTCGATCGGGCCGAGTTCGTGAGTGCTCGTCAGGTCGGCCGGATCACGGCGCGAAGGAGGTCGCGAAGGCGGGGACTTGGCACGGGGCGAGTGTCGCCGTCACCGGAACCCCGGCGGCGAGGAAAATGCGGGTTGCCCGGGCGATATGGTTTTCCGAGGTCACCACCACCGCGTCCCGGGCACCCAGGCTGTGGATGAGCGCCGCGCTGCGTTCGGCGTTCTCGACCGTATTACCGGCAGTGGCCTCCTGATGTACGCGTTGTGCCGGCAATCCGTGCCGCAGCAGCCAATCGGACATCGCTGCCGCTTCGGTGCGTCCGTTGCGGGGATTGCCGCCGGTGACGATCACCGGAGACTGCGGCGCCAGGAGCGCCTGCACATATCCGGCTCGTAGCCGGTCGGTGAGTTCGGGGCGCATGCTGCCATCGGGCAGCAGACCGTATCCGAGGATCACAATCGCGGTCTCAGGTCCGTGGACCCGGACCAGTGGGCTGTCGAGTACGTCGATCAGGACGGCCGGTTGCAGCGGCGCGGCCGGGGGAGCGGACTCGGCAGTACCCGCGAAATAGCCGGCGCAGACCGTGACCGACAACAGTGTGGTGAGAGTCGCGCGCGCCGTGCGCGACCGTGAGCGGGTGCTCCGGTGGTGGGCGGGGCCGGCGAAGGAGTCGAGCATGGGTGCTCCGAACGGAAGGGGCCGAGGGGCCGGAAGAGGAGTAGTCCCCTCTCATATTCGGTGTATTCGACGTAATTGTCTCGTGATCTGCTGTGATGTCTGATTGTTCACTGAATACAACCGGTATCCATTGGTATATGGAACTGCTCGGAGGGAATTTTCGTGTGGCGTAAATCCCCGTAGGGAAACGCTATTCGTTCGATTTCTGTGAACAGGACCAATTCCGTTGTCGGCCATTCGTGACGTGTCCAGTTCGCTAGTTCCGACACCTTGCGCCGGAACTGGCGTGGGGGATCGGAGGCTGCTCCGGCGCGTCGATATCCGGCCGCACGCGGTCGTCCGGTGGCGTCGCCCGGGCTCCTGCTCAGGGCAGTGGAATCGGCGGCGTCGGCGGGAACTGGACGGGGAGCGCGTCCAGCGCACGGTTGTATCCGCCCACGCGCCAGGACAGTTCCTCCACCGGCTGTGCGAGCTCCATTTCGGGAAGCGCGTCCAGTAGTTGTTCCAATGCGTAATGCCCGATCACGAAGGAGGGGTCCTGCGCCGGGCAGACATGGGGTCCCGCGCCCCAGGCCAGATGCGACCGATTACCGGAACGGTCGCCGGTGCCCATGCCCACGATTGCCGGATCACCGGTCACCGCCGCGGAGCTCACGATCACCGGTTGATTCGCCGGGAGCCACACCTCGCCCACGAGCTGCGGCCGGCGCGGGTACCGGATGCAGAAGTTCGCCAGCGGGGGGTCGGTGAACAGTACTTCTTCGATCGCATCCTTGATGGACAGGGCGCCGCCGAGCAGGGAATCGGCGAAGCGGGGATCGGTGGCCAGCAATACCAGTGAATTGATGATCAGATCGGACATCGGCTCGACTCCCGAGCCGAACAGCATGACCACCTGATGCGCGATCTCCAGGTCCTCCAGACCGGCCGGATGAGCCATCATCCACGAGGTGACATCGTCGGCCGGGGAGCAGCGTTTGACCTGGAGTTCTTCCAGCAGAATCGTGATCAGCGACTGATTGGCCGCCTCGGCCGCCGCCGCGTCTTCCGCCATCCGGATACCCGCGATCGCGCCCAGCAGTCGCTGCCCGGTCTCGAGCGAGAATCCCAGCATATGGTTCATCAGCTGGAACGACAGCGGCACGCTGAACTGGGAAACCATTTCGGCCGAACCTGTTTCGCAGAAACTGTTGATCAGCCCGGTGGCGGTGCGCTCCACCGCCGTGTGCAGGCCGTATAGGTCGACACGGGACAGGCTGTCGGTATAGACCTGACGCAGCCGGGTGTGTTCGGGGCCCGACAGCCGCAGGGCGCACGGCCGGAACTGCATGATGTGGGAGACCGGCGTTCCCGGTGCCAGTCCGGCCTGCCAGGGTCGCGGATCGGACGAGAAATGCTCGTGGTTGTTGAGGATCTCCAGCGCTTCCCGGTAGCCGATCACCAGGGTTGCGGGCATTCCGGGCTGGATCTCGACCGGTACCAGCGAACCGTACGCTTTCCGCATCGTCCGGTACGCCCTGTGCGGGTCGGCGGCGAACTCGGGTGTGTAGATCGGCACGGCGGGGCCGTCGAGCTCGATCGGTGTCGAAAACATCGGTGTCCTCACAGGGTGCGATAACTCCTTGTGTGCCGAAGGCAGGACCGCAACGGACCCGGCGGGCCTTCTCCATCGGCACGCCGCCCGCGGCCGATCGGTCATCCGGTCCGCGGGCGCACTCCGAGGAGGGTGAACGCACGGCCGCGGATCGCCGAATTACATTGCGCTCCACTATGGTTGCTTAGCGAAAGTACACTACTTCCGTACTCTCGGGTGGTGCCCATCGGGTACGGTCCCAACGCGACTCCGGCACGTCCCGGGGTCGGCGCGGCAGCCCGCTGGTGCCGTGTGCATATGATGTCGACTTCGTCTGGAGGCTGCAGATGTCCCTTTCCCACGCGGTGGTCCTCGGTGCGAGTGTTGCCGGTTTGCTTTCGGCTGCCGCGTTGAGCAAGAGCTTCGACACCGTCACCCTCGTCGAGCGAGACCAGCTCGCCGACGCATCGGTGCCGCGACGCGGTGTGCCGCAGGGCAATCAAGTTCATCAGCTGATGCCGGCCGGGCTGATGCGCATCGATGAGCTGCTGCCGGGATTCAGCGACGACCTCCTCGCGCAGGGCTGCGACCGCTACGAGGTCGACCGTGATGTCGCGCTTCTGTACCCGATGGGCTGGGCGGCTCGGGTGGCCGGGGGAATGGATGTCATCGGCTTTCTCCGGCCGACCTTCGAATGGGTGCTGCGGCGGCGGGTGCTGGCACTGCCCAATGTGCGTTCGGTGCACGGCATCGCCACCGGGCTGCTCACCGGTGCGGACGGCACCGCGATCACCGGGGCCCGGGTGATCGGTGCCGCCGGCGAGCAACTGGACGCCGATCTCGTGGTCGACGCGACCGGCCGCGGATCCAAGGCACCGAAGTGGTTGAGCGAACTGGGCTACACACCGCCGGCCGAGCAGCATGTGCGGCCGTTCCTCGGTTACGCCACGATGGTGGTCCGCCTCCCCGAGGGCGCGCTCCCGGCCGGGCTCCGCGGTATCGCCGCCACGCCGAATCCCGCTCATCTCACGGGCGGAGCCATCCTGCCCTGCGGTAACGGCCGGCATGTCGTGGCCGCCATGGGGATGTCGAAGAACTATCCGCCGGCCACTTACGAAGAACTGCTCGACTTCTTGGACCAAGCGCCGAGCCCCCTGCTGGGGAAGGCCGTACGTGCCGCGGAATTGGTCATCGAGCCCGATACCTACCGTATGCCGGGCAACCAGCGCCGGCTCTGGGAGCAGCTGGACCGGCGGCCGGAAGGGTTCGTCGCCATCGGTGACGCCGTCGCGGCATTCAATCCGATCTATGGCCAGGGTATGACGATCGCCGCTATCGGCGCATCCCTGCTGGCGCGGGTCGTCGCGTCCACGGACGGGGCGGTCACCGGGGTCGCCGAGAAGTTCGCCGCCGAACTGGCGCCTTGGACCGACTACGCCTTCGCCATGGCCGCCCATACCGATTCGTTCTTCCCCGGCGCCGAATTCGTGAACTTCACCCCGCCGGACCCGCAAGCCGCCGCCGGTGAAGCGTTCGCCGCGGCCGCCGCCACCACCGATATCGCTGTTGCCCAGGGGTTGCGGCGGGCGGCCTACTACATGGATCCGTCCGGTATGCAGTCCCCTGCCGTACAGCAGACCATCGCCGACTGGGCAGCCACGGGGCGGCAGCCGGACCCGGCCCTCACCGATCCGGCCCAACCGCCCAGCACGATTCATACCGTGGGTTGATTCTGCTCGTCTCCGAATCCGGTCGGCCCCGCGGTGTGGGCGCGATATCGCCGAGCCGATCGGCCCGATGGAGGTCCGCGCTATGTTCGGGTCGGTGCCCTGCCGTTCAGGTGGTGGCCCGGCTCAGGATGTGGTGGCGGGCGGCTGCCAGCTCGGATCCCGGCCGATGAATGCCATCAGCTTGTCCTGTGCCGAGGCATTTTCGCCGACCGGCACGGCCGGACCGTACTGCCCGCTCTCCCGCAGCATTCGCTCCATCGGTGCCATCCCCTCGAGCGCCGCGCGGCAGCGCTGCTCGTCCAGGCCGGGCTCGCGGCCGAGCGCCCGGGCCAGGTCCCAGGTGTGCATCCAGACATCGGGGGTGTAGAAGTTGTCGATCGCCTGGTCCACCGGCCGGTCCCCGGTGTGCGGGTTGCTGTGTACCCGTCCGGCGGGGTCGTCGAGAATGGCCTGGATATCGGCGACATGCCGCTTCCACGCCGTCACCGGGTCGGCCGCGATATCCAGGGCGGGCAGCTCGATGCCGGCGCCGCCGAGGAACCCGCGCGACCACTCGACCAGATGCCGCACGATATCGAGTGCCGTCCATTCGGGAACAGGGCTGGGATTCGCCCAGTCCCGGGCCGAGGCCGATGCGACGAGCGCGGTGAATCGGGCCGCGTCTTCGAAGTGCCGGGTGGCGGGGCCGGTCATCGCGGGTGCTCCGGATTCCGGTGCCAGCAGGCGGTCGAGTTTGTCGTAACCCTCGCGCACACCGGCGTCCATCCCGCTCGCCAGCATGCTGTCCCGCGTCGCGAAATCCGCGACGACGCTCAACGTGCGCAGCCGGGTGCGTCGTTCGCCGACCTTCTCGAAGGTCACTGTCTCCAGCGCGACCCCGTCCGGTTCGCCGGTGTAGGTGAAGGTCCACACGATTCGCTCGGACGGGCGCACCTCGTGGAAACTGCCGTAGAAGGCGGCGATCTCCGCGCCGTCGCGTTCGCCGGCGAAGGCCCAGGCGCCGCCCGTGCGGGCGTCCCAGCGGATGATCTTCGTGCTCATGGAACGCGGCCCGATCCACTGGACGTAGAGGTCGGGGTCGGTATGTGCGCGGAAGACTTGGGCGGGTTCCGCGTCGAATTCCCGGATGATCTCGATCGTGGGGACGTTCTCGTCCGCGATGATCCGGGTTCCGGGCTCGGTTGTGGTCACGATGCCTCCTTCGGCGGTGATGCCGGCGGTTGTTCGTCGTTTTCGGTCATCTGCGCCAGTACCGTGTCGAGGCGGCGGTAGCGCTGTTCCGCGGTGCGGCGATAACGCTCGATCCATTTGGTCATCAGGTCGAATACCTCGGCGTCCAGGTGAACCGGCCGCCGCTGGGCGTCTCTGCTCCGGCTCACCAGTCCGGCGTCCTCGAGGACTTTCACGTGCTTGGAGATCGCCTGCAGGCTCATTTCGTAGGGCTCGGCGAGTTCGCTCACCGTCGCATCCGCCGCTGCCAGCCGGGCCACCAGTGCGCGCCGCGTTGTCGGCCGACGGTGAGCGCGGTCGGGGCGGCGATCTCTCCGGTCACCGGCTCGACACCCGACCGATCCGGAGTGGGCGTTGGTGCCGGATTACCAGAACCGGCAGGCTCTTGCGTCCGCCACCGCTTCCGGTGTCGTCGTGGACGAACGGGGCTGCTGGGCGGGCACCGCGAGCGGTGACGTGTTCACCTCGACGCCGCAGGGCGTGGTCGCCAGCCGGTTCCGGCTGCCGAGTGCGGTCGAACGCATGGTGGCCGACGGCTTCTCGGAGGCGATCCTCTCGCCTCACCACCGATGTCCGGAAAACGGGGCAGCCTCGATCCGGATCGGTGCCCGAAATCGGTCTCACCCATCCGCAACGTTCGGTGGCTCACTGACGATTGAATTGGCATGCAACCAGATTCGGCAGCGTCTTCGGATGCCAGGCTCGGCTCGTTCACTGTTGTCGATGTCGAGACCTCGGGGCTGAGCGCCGCCGATCACCGGGTGTTATCGGTCGCTGCGCTTGCCTTGGACAGTGACGGCGCCGTTGTTGAAGAGTTCCATACGCTTGTCGATCCAGGGTGTGATCCCGGTCCGGTTCACATCCACGGTCTGACGCGTGAACTTCTGAGTGGGGCCCCTCGGTTCGAGGACATCGAGGCCGAGCTGACTCAGTTGTTGGCGGGTCGGGTCATGGTCGCGCACAATGCGGGTTTCGACTATGGCTTCCTCGCGGGCGAGTTCGGCAGGATCGGGGCGAGCCTTCCTGTCGGTAACCGGTTGTGCACCTTGGCGCTTGCTCGTCGCGTTGCGCCTCCGGTGCCGGATTGTCGATTGGCCACGCTCGCGACCTACTACGGTGTCCCGCAGCCGCGCGCGCATGACGCACTCGACGACGCGCGGGTTCTCGCGGCGGTACTACGCTGCTTGGTCGCGGATGCGGCTCATCTCGGTATCGCGCTACCGATGCTGGCCTGCCCGCCTGACCGTCCTGGTGCAAGGAGGCGCTCGGTGTGGCCGAGTATCCCACCGAAGACCATGTGCGAGTTCGAGTATCCCGGTCGCTTCACCGACGGTGGTGTGCTGGTTCAGGGTATGAAGGTCGCCTTCACCGGCGACACTCGCGTCGAGCGTGCACAACTGATATCCCGAGCCGTAGCGGCGGGGCTGGAGGTGACCCGGGCCGTCAGCGGACGCACGAGCGCACTGGTGACCAACTCGCAGGAATCGCTTACCGGTAAAGCTCGCGCCGCGCGGGGTCACGGGACACCGATCATGACCGAACAAACATTTCTGATGCTTCTCGAACGAATCCAGCCGGGAGCTCCCAAAAATATGTCTTCGCCTGCCGGAGAGATGGGAAGCGGTCCTCGTGCGCGCACGGAGGCTGCCGGGCTGTTGGCCGGGCGGCGGGTTCTGGTACTCGGTGGTCCGCACGATGCGGCTGTCGGTGCACGGAACAGGATCACCGATCTCGGTGGCTCCGTGGCGGTCAATATGTCGGCGAGTGTGTCCGATGTTCTCGCGCTGGAGGGTGCGCAGAACGACCCGCGGCTGGGCCGAGCGGTAGCCCGGGGCCTTCCGGTCCACGGAACTGAACTGTTGGAAAGTGCCGGCCCGGCATCCCCGCGTGGAGCGGATGCCCGGGAGGTCGTGGAACCACACAGCATGTGTCGTGGTCAGGTGGTGGATCTGCCCATCGAGGCAATAGGCACGGAGTGGTCTGTGCGTGTGTCGTGGACGCAGGATGAATTGTATGAAGTCGACGTCGTGGGGTTTCTTCTCGACCGCGGCGAAAAAGTTCGCCACGACGCCGATTTCGTCTTCTACAACCAGCCGACGGGTGAGGGCGCCTGGCTGACCGCCGACGGGCCCGACGAACAAACCGTCGAACTCTCCGTCGAGCAGCTTCCACCACAGTGTGCACGGGTCGTCATCGCTGCAGCGATCGACGGCGACAGTGTCACTTTCGGGACGGTGGGTGCGATCGAGATCGAGGTCACCGCGGGCAGCGAATCGGGTGTTTTCGCACGTGCCACGCTGGACGCCGCGACGGAGGAACGCGCCCTGATACTCGTGGAGGCGTATCGGCGCGGCGAAGCCTGGCGACTGCGGGTGGTCGGCCAAGGCTACCCGTCCGGACTCGCCGAGCTCGCCCGGTCGTATGGAGTCGATGTGAGTGGGGAGTAATCGTCGACGGCCCGCGTGGATGGCATACGGGAGATCACCGGATACACCGAGTCCAGCGGCTGTTCTGCCACTCGGCCATCCCGTCGATGATCTTGTCGGTGATGGTGGAAATCGTCTGTCCGGACACCTCGGCGTCATACGTGTCGTCGATGTTCTCCGCTATGTAACTGGGCCGCAATGGTGTTGGAGGGTGTAATGGTAGAACAGCTCGACGTCGGCAATGCCGAGGAGGGCATCGGCAGGACCGTCGACGGTATCGGCAAGGCGGCGCGAGCCGCTTCATCGCAGTTCGCCGGGCGGGTCGGCAATGTCAAGGACGCTGCCAGAGGCAGGGTCGAGAAACTGACCGCGAAAGGGCCGGACCCCTACGAAGTGGCCGTGGCGGAATACAACGGCGTCTTCACGGCGATGGCCGACAGGGGCCTGTCTCTGTTGCGTCAGCGCGAACGTTCGACGGATCTGATCGAGCTGGTCGAGCAGTTGGTGAACAGCATCGCCAACACCCCGAAATCATTCGCTACCGACTTCGACGAGATCGAGGTACATCGGAAACGGTTCCTGAACGCGGAAGATTTCGCTCGGAAAGAGCTGGAAGCGGCGCGGTTGTCGGCCGGCGGCGCCGCTGCCGGGGTCGCGGCGGGTACCGCGGTGGCGGGCCTGGCACCGTCGGCGGCGATGTGGGTCGCCACCACCTTCGGGACAGCGTCGACCGGCACCGCGATCTCGACTCTTTCCGGGGCGGCAGCCAGCCAGGCGGCACTGGCGTGGCTCGGTGGCGGCGCGTTGGCCGCCGGTGGTGGCGGCACCGCGGCAGGTACCACACTGCTCGCGCTGGCCGGCCCGATCGGCTGGACAATCGCGGGCGCAACCCTGCTCGCGTCGATCGCCCTGTTCGCGAAGAAGAAGTTCGAGAATCGAGAGGCGAAGCACGAAGCCCTGACTGCGATAAAGCACAACGCCACCCTCGTCGAAGGCATGGATGCTCGAATCGACGACCTTCTCCAGCGGACGACCTCGCTCCGCGAAGAGCTGGTGAAGAGTTACGGCGAAGCCTTGGTGCACTTTCGCGCCGATTTCCACACGCTCACCCCTGCCGAGCGGTCGGCACTCGCTACGTTGGTGAACAACACGAAGTCGTGCGCGACCATGCTGAGCATGCGTATCGAACAGGATGCCGATAGTGAGTGACGCTGCCGAGTTCGTCACCAGCGTTCAGGAGCAGGCAGTTGCTTCCTGGGTGAGCTATCTCAACCAGCTCCGCATAGACAACCTTCTGAGTGTGCTCAGCCGGCAGGACGAGCACCTTCGGGACGCGCTCACCAGTGTCGACGAAGCCGTCAGGAAGATCGACCTGGAGGTGGTCGCCGCCAACCGCGGCGGACAGCACGGCATGCACGGCTTCATCGCCGAGATCGCCGAGGTGGGGATCGGCAACGCCCGAAAGCAGATCCGCGGCCACGAGGCCGTCTACCAGTGGATCGACGACAACGGACCCGTCGACCTGATGCGCGGAAGTGTCGAGATCCAGCAGAAGTTCGTCGCAGCGGGTGGCCGCTTCTCACTGGGCGCGATCGCCGAGCACTTCCAGAAGTATCCCGAATACGTGCGCAACGGCGGGAAATACCAGATCCCCCGTGATCATTTCGAGGTGATCCAGCGGCTCCATGCCTTGTCGCCCGAGGAAGCGGGCAAGCTACTGTCACGCAGCGGCGACGGACCTTCCCTCAGAGACTGGCAGCGGGTCCAGGCGTTCTTCCAGGCCGGATCGGTCGGCTTCGAATCGCTCGAGCCCTCGGCGCTCGGGTACAACGAAGTGCAGCGCGATGTCTACACCTCGACCATGGCAGCTGAGAAGGACCTGCTTCGCACCACGGACCGGTCCCTGCGCGACGCTGCTTACCAGCGCAGCCGGCCGACGCTGCGCGAAGGAGGCACGGCCGCGCTCACCGCCGCCGCGACCGCGGGCGGGACCGCGTTCGCACTGGCCGTGGCCGCCAAACGCCGAGAAGGCAAGCAGATCAACGAGTTCAGCGAGCGCGACTGGATCGACCTCGCAGGCGAGACCGCCTCAGGTTTCGGCAAGGGCGGCGTCCGAGGACTGAGCATCTACGCGCTCACGAATTTCACCGCGACCTCCGCAGCCGTCGCCGGCTCGATCGTCACCGCATCCTTCGGCATCGCGGAACAGGCGAACAAGCTGCGCCGGGATCAGATCGACGAACTCGAGTTCATCGAGAACTCCGAGCTCATCGCCTTGCAGGCCGCGGTACGCGCGCTGTCCTCTTTCGTCGGCCAGGCGCTCATCCCCATCCCGGTCCTCGGCGCCGTCATCGGCACCACGGTCGGCGCTGTGATGTACAAGGCCGCCGCATCGTCGTTGACGAAGCGAGAGGCGGCGCTGATCGAGCGTTACCTCGACGAGCAGCGCACTCTCGACGAGCAACTCGCCGCGGAGTACCAGGCGATACTGGAAAAGCTGGACCAGAGCATCTCGGACTATTTCGGGCTGCTCGAACGAGCCTTCGCGCCTGACGTGCAGGTCGCGCTCGTCGGATCGGTCGAGCTGGCGGTGGGGCTCGGCGTGGCTTCGGACGAGATCCTGGATTCCGAGGAGAAGGTCGACGCCTACTTCCTCGATTAGCGAGCGGAAGGCCACAGCCGACGCGGCGACCCATTCAGGCGGGTTGTGGTCGATCAGCCAGCTATGACGGGCGACCCGGGCAACCTACCCGCCCGACCGGCTCAACATGCTCCTGCTGATCTTCGACGGTACGTTGACCGGCGAGCGGACCTGTCCGGCCCGGGAGCGGCGGGCTCTGGATTACATCGGCATGATGCGTGCCGCGATCGCTACCGATCCTGCTCTCGGTCGCTTCTTGTACTTCGCAGGCATGACCTGCTCCTTTCTCCCGGAAAGAAGGTGGTCACCAATCCCGGGTGCTGCACGGCGCCGCCATGGGGCCTGGATGACGCCGAAGGGGGACGTCGGCATACGTCGACAAGAGTTGATCGAGCCATATTATTTATATGTTCATTAACTTGAATGATTCAAAATTAATGCTATCGTGGCGGTATGCCACCGACACCACAGGACGATCTCGGACAGCGGTTACGCGCCGATCTGCGCGCAGCGGCTCTGCGGGTCACCGCACCGCGAGTCGCGACGCTCGCGGTCGTCGCCGCGCACCCGCACGCCGAAGCGGACGAGATCGCCATCGCGGTGCGGGAACGCCTCGGAGCGGTGTCGAAGCAAGCTGTCTACGACACGCTGAACGCCTTGACCGGGGCGGGCTTGCTGCGGCGTGTCAACGTCAACGCCCGCAGTGCCGCGCGTTATGAGATCCATCGGCACGACAACCATCACCACATGATGTGCCGGATCTGCGGGCGCCTCGAGGACGTAGCCTGTGCGATCGGTGAAGCGCCCTGCCTCGACCCTTCCGAGGACCACGGATTCGACGTCGAGGAAGCGGAGCTGATGTTTCGCGGCGTTTGCTCGGCGTGCCGTAGCGCTCCGGCAGAGAAAGGGGTGGTCGATGCCGGCGGTGACCGAACCCGCTGAGGTCACCGACAGCCGTCCACGAGTCCGGATGAACTCCGTACCGCCTCCGCCGCCGGGCAGGCGATGCCTTCGCTCCGAGCGGATCGGTCGGTTCATGGACATCATTTCGAACAGTTCACCCAGGAGAACACTTCATGACTACTGACCCCTTCACGAACCACACTTCCTCGAAGCCGTCGACCACCGAATCCGGCGCGCCGCGGGAAAGCGACGCCCACTCGCTCAGCGTGGGATCGAACGGCCCGTTGCTCCTGCACGATGTCGCGCTCGTCGAGAAGCTCGCCCGCTTCGACCGCGAGCGGATCCCGGAACGGAGCCCGCACGCGAAGGGCTCCGGGGCATTCGGCGAGCTCGAGATCACCGAGGACGTCTCGCGGTACACCAGAGCGAAACTGTTCCAACCGGGAACCAAGACGCCGATGCTGGCCCGATTCTCCACCGTGGCCGGCGAACTGGGTTCACCCGACACCTGGCGTGACGTTCGCGGTTTCGCGTTGAAGTTCTACACGCAGGACGGCAACTTCGATATCGTCGGCAACAACACGCCGACGTTCTTCCTCCGCGATCCGATGAAGTTCCCCGACTTCATCCGCTCGCAGAAACGCACTCCCGACTCGGGCCTGCGCGACAACAACATGCAGTGGGACTTCTGGACTCTCTCCCCGGAGAGCGCCCACCAGGTGGCCTACCTCATGGGCGACCGCGGTATCCCGCGGACGTGGCGCCATATGAACGGCTACTCCTCGCACACCTACATGTGGGTCAACGAGGCCGGGGAGAAGTTCTGGGTCAAATACCACTTCTTGACCGACCAGGGCCTGGAGTTCCTCAGCAATGAGGAAGCCGGTGAACTCGCCGGCACGGACGGGGATTTCCACCGGCGCGATCTGTTCGAGTCGATCGCGAGGGGAGACTACCCGTCGTGGCGGGTCGAGGTGCAGGTCATGCCCTACGCGGACGCGAAAACCTACCGCTTCAATCCCTTCGACCTCACCAAGGTCTGGTCGAAGAAGGACTACCCGCGTATCCCGGTGGGCCGATTCACGCTGAACCGCAACCCGGTCAACCACTTCGCCCAGGTCGAGCAGGCAGCGTTCAGCCCCTCCAACACGGTCCCCGGCACCGGCGTCTCCCCGGACAAGATGCTGCTGGGTCGTATCTTCTCCTACCCCGACGCGCAGCGGCACCGGCTGGGTACCAACTTCAACCAGCTCCCGGTCAACCGGCCGGTGGTGCCCACCAACTCCTACGACAAGGAGGGCGCGATGCAGTTCTTCCACTCCGGTGACGCACCGGTATACGCGCCGAACTCCTACGGACGCGCCTACCAGGACGAGCAGGGGCCGGTGGACAACGGCTGGGAGGCCGACGGCGAACTCGTGCGGTCGGCATACTCGCTGCATGCGGAGGACGACGACTTCGGCCAGGCCCACACGCTCGTGCGGGACGTGTTCTCGGAAGCGGAGCGGCAACGTCTGGTTCGGACCGTGGTGGGAACACTCCGCGGCGGAGTCGTCGAACCGGTGCTCTCACGCGTCTTCCAGTACTGGAAGAACATCGACCAGGAGGTCGGAGAGAACATCGAGAAGGAGTACTACAGCGCGACCGGGGAGTGATGTGATCACCTGAGGATCACCCGAGTGCGAGGGGTGGGAGACGTCGATGCCAGGTGGTCCGGCTCTCGAGTTGTTCGGCCAGCGCGAACAGGGTGGTTTCACCGCCTCGTGCGGCGGTCAGCTGGGCACCGATCGGCATGGCGGATCGCTCGTGGAAACCGATGGGGATACTCATCGTCGGACCGTCGTGCAACGACCACGGATATGTCAGTTGTGCCATACGGCGTGATTGCGCGACGACACCGGTACCGCCGTCGACGAACGGAACATCGATCGGCATGGTGGGGGTGAGGATCACGTCGGCGTTCCGGAAGTAGTCCCGCATGGCCGCCCGGAACCGGTCCCGCTGTTGCAGTGCTGCTACTCGTTGCTCGTGAGTGATGTTCAGGCCCAGCGATATCCGTTCCCGGGTCGCGTCCTGGAACCGGTGTGGTTCGTCGCGTAACCGCTCGGCGTGCACCTCGACAAGGTCGGAGTAGAGCAGGGTGTACACCACATCCTGTGCCGATTCGCTGTGCGGTACGGGTGTATCGAGGAGGGTGTGGCCGAGCCGGTGCAGGAGCCGCACGGTCCGATCGAGCGCGTCGCGAATCGACGGGTCGATATCGGTGGTGATGAACGGCCGCGGTACGGCGATGCGGAGGCGATCGCGGGGCGGAGGCGGGAGGTCCCCGTCGGCGAGCACCGCGCAGGCGGCACGCACCTCGGCGACCGTCCGGGCGAGCGGGCCGACCGTATCGAAATCCGGGCTGACCGGATGGATACCGCTCGTACCGATCAGCCCGAGGGAGGGGCGCAGACCGGTGACCCCGCAGCACGCCGCCGGAAGCCGGATGGAGCCACCGGTATCGGTACCCAGCGCGATATCGACGAGGCCCGCCGCGACGGCAGCGCCGGAGCCACCGCTGGAACCGCCCGGGACCCGGGTGCGGTCCCACGGGTTGCGCGGGCCCCCCGCCGCCGAATTCTGCGAGGTGACACCGACCGCGAACTCGGCGAGGTTCAGGGTGCAGGTGATCGTCGCGCCCGCCCGTTTCAAGCGGGTGACGACCGCGGCGTCGCTGTCGGCGACCCGATCGGCGAAGAATTCCGAGCCGCAGGTCGACCGCACCCCGGCGATCTCGATATTGTCCTTGACCCCGATCCGGTAGCCGGTGAGCGGGCCTTCGGTGACATCGGCGTCGGTCCCGAGCCGCTCCGGCACCCAGGAGATCACCGTGTTCAGTTCGCGGGCGATGTCGGCGACCGTGTCGGGTGGCCCGGAGGGGCCGGTGATCCCGGCCCCTCCCGACCACCGGTTCACGCCGGCACCCGTGCGGCTCGCACCGTTTCGGTGGCGGCCGTATCGACGGTCCAGGTGTCGGTGTCGACGACGACACCGTAGTCCCGGCGTGCTTCCTCGGCGGTGAGGTACTCGTCCCAGACGTCGGAGAGCACCGCCTGCGGGTCACGCCGGAAGGGGTCACCGAACCCGCCGCCGGAGGGCATCTTGATCTCCAGCCGCTCTCCGGCCCGGATCACCTCCTGGGTGACCTTCGAGAACAGCACCTCCTCCTGCGGGGTCCCCGGATTGCGGATGAACGAACCGGAGACACCGGCGGAACCACCGAGGGCACCGGCCGGCGCGTCGCTGCGATTGTCGGCCTCGGAGCCGAAGTAGGTGTCGGTCTGCATCAGCCAGGTCCGCACGCTGCCGATACCGCCGCGCCATTGTCCCGGTGCCGGGGGCTCGTCGCGCAGTTCGTAGCGCTCGGCGCGCATGGCGTGATTGAGCTCGGTCTCCTCGATGGGATTGTTGCGGGTGTTGGCCATCAGCGAGTCGACGGCGTCCATTCCGTCCTTACCGTTGCGTGCGCCGTAGGAGCCCTCGTTGATCTCGATGTAGACCCAATACGATTCACCGTCCGCGGCCAGCCCCGAGTAGGCGATGGCACACAGCGCCGCCGAGGAACCGGCGATCGCGTTATGCGGCACCACGGGCGCCAGCGCCAGGTTGATCGAGTCGAAAACCCGATTGACCTGCGAGAAGCGTGCGAAACAGGAGGCCGGGAAGTTCGGGTTGAAGATGGTGCCTTCCGGCGCGTAGGCGCGGACGGGACGGAAGCAGCCGTCGTTCTGCGGTACGAATTCCTCGGTGAGTTCCTCGTCGAGCAGGATGGTCCGGATGGCGCTGACCGCCACCGGCAGCACCGAACCCTCGAACGGCACATTGAAGGCGGTGGGGACCTGTTCGTTGGACCCGGTCAGGTCGATGAGTACCTCATCGCCCTCCACCTGGACCCGGACCCGGACCTCGAGCGGGACGTCGCGGTTCTTGCCGTCGTCGTCGAGATAGCCGATCGGTGCCTCGTAGCTGCCGTCGGGGATCTCCCGGATCCGGCTGCGCAGCATCTGCTCCGAGTAGTCCATCCACCGTTCGGCGGAACTCATCACCACATCGAGACCGTATTTGCCGAGCAGTTCGTGGAACCGTTTCTCGCCGATCCGGGCCGAGGCGATCAGCGCTTCCAGATCGCCGAGATTCTGTTCCGGGGTCCGGACGTTGTCGAGGATGTGCTGGATCAGCATCTCGTTGCGTACGCCGGAGTCGTAGATCTTCATCGCGTTCATGAGCTTGGCCTCGGCCCAGACATCGACGACGTCCATACACAGGCCAGGGAAGTTGCCGCCGACATCGGAGACGTGACCGGTGCATCCGGCGAAGCCGATGTGCACGCCCTGCCAGAAGATCGGGATGACCACGCCGTAGTCGGGCGAATGCGCGGCGCCGTGGTACGGGTGGTTGTGCAGGATGACATCACCCTCGTTGTAGGTGCCCGCCAGCCGCCGGTTGATGCCACGGATATAGGCGGGGATCGACCCGCAGTGCATCGGGGTCGAATCCGATTCGCACAGTTCTCGGCCGTTGACATCGAAAATCCCGGCACCCAGGTCCTCGGCTTCCCGGATCAGGCTCGAATAGGCCATCCGGTACAGCACCTGGGCCATTTCCTTGGCCATCGAGTTCAACGCGCCACCGATGACACGCAGGGTGATCGGGTCCACCTCGACAGTGTTCCAGGTGCGGGTCGCCGTACCCGCCAGCGATACGCCCTCGCGGGGCATCAGGCTCTTCGCCATATCAGGCGCTCCTCTCGATGATGATGTGTCCGACGGCGTCGACTGTGGCCTGCTGCCCGATACCGACGATGGTGGTGGAATCGAATTGCTGCACGATGGCCGGACCCGGGAAGGTATTGCCTGCTTTCAGCAGGTCACGGTCGTAGATCGGGGTGTCCACCCATTCGGGGTCGGTGGAGCCGTTCTTCCAGAACAGGGCCCGCGTGGTGGACAGCAGCGCGGCGGACGCATCGGCTCCGCCCGATTCGATTTCGGCGATCCGGATATGATCCACCGCGCCCACACCGGTGACCCGGATGTTCACCAGCTGTACCGGTTTGGCGTCGAACCGCTGGGAGTAGGTCCGGCCGTGGGTTTCGTGGAAGACGGCCGCGGTCCGGGCGACCCAGTCGGCGGTGATCTCGCCGTCCGGCGCCGGCACCCGCAGTTCGTAGCCCTGCCCCACGTACCGGCAGTCGACACTGCGTTCGAGGGAGATGTTCTCCGCGGCGATACCGTCGGCGCGCAACTGGGCTACCGCCTCCGCGGACAGCCGGTCCATTTCGCGGCGGAGGAGGCCGAGATCCGGCTCCGCCGACGAGGTCCACACCGTGGTCGGCACCTCGTAGCGGATATCGGTGGTCAGCAACCCTACCGCCGAGGTGATCCCCGGATGGCCGGGGACGATCACGCGCGGGATACCGAGGTGTTCGGCGATCTGCCACGCGAACAACGGGCCGGCGCCGCCCTCGGCGACGAGAGAGAACTCACGCGGATCGTAGCCTTTGCGGACCGAGTGCAGCGAGATCGCCTCGGTCATCGAATGAGCGAGGATCTGGAAGATACCCATCGCGGCGTGTTCCAGGTCCGCGCCGAGTTTGTCGGCGATATGGGTGCGTACCGCCTCCGCGGCCAGTTCCGGCTGCACGCGCATCGAGCCCGACAGGAAGCTGTCCTCGCGCAACCATCCCATGACCACCATGGCGTCGGTGGAGGTCGGTTCGGTGCCGCCTCGGCCGTAGCAGGCGGGCCCCGGGAAGGCGCCCGCGCTGCGCGGCCCCACACGGAACATTCCGCCCTCGTCGATGGAGGCGATGGATCCACCCCCGGCGCCGATGGTGTCGACCTCGGCCATGGGTACCATCGCGTGATAGTCACCGATGCGGGTATCGAGCAGGTGCTTCATCCGTAACTGCCCATCGGGGGCGACACCGATATCCGCGGAGGTCCCGCCGACATCGAGGGTGATGACGCTCGGATATCCCGAGGCCTTGCCGATCGCACAGCCCCCCAGCAGTCCGGCGACGACACCACTGGTGAGCAGTGACACCGGAATTTCGCTGGCGCTGCGCGAGGTGACCAGGCCGCCCGCGGAGGTCATGAGGTGGACATCGTCGCCGACCTGCGCCGCCTTTGCCTTACCGGCGAGGTTGGCGATGTAGCGCGAGGTCTTGGGACCGACGAAGGCGTTCAGGGCCGTGGTCGAGAAACGTTCGTACTCCCGGTACTGCGAGGCGACATCGCTGGACAGCGAGACGAAGACCTCGGGATATTCCTCGAGAATGATCTCGCGCACCCGTTGTTCGTGCGACGGATTGCGGTAGGCGTGCAGAAATGCCACCGCGATCGCCTCGACACCGCGTTCGCGCAGCAGCCGGACCTCGTTACGCACCGCGTCCTCGTCGAGCGGGATCAGTACCGTACCCGAGGCGTCCATCCGTTCGGGTACCGTGCGGCGATTGCGGCGCGGTACCAGCTGCCACTTCTGCCAGGGCAGGTCCTGGTAGTTGGAGTAGTTCAGCGGCCGCTTCTTGCGTCCGATGTGCAGGAGGTCCCGGAAGCCTTCCGTGGTGATCATGCCGACATCGCTGCCGTTGTGTTCCAGCACGATATTGGTCGCCACGGTGGTGCCGTGGAAGAACATCTCGATCTCGGAGACCGCGATACCGGCTCGCTCGGCGAGCACCTCGATCCCGTCCATCGTGCCGATCGACGGGTCGTGATTCGTCGATGGAGTCTTGTGCACCGTTACCGTGCCGTCGTCGTCCCACAGGACCAGATCGGTGAACGTGCCGCCGACATCCACTCCGATTCGTTTCATCGAAACTCGCTCTCTCCGTTGTTCAGGCGACTGCGGCGCCTGGAGGACATTCGTGCTGGCGAAGTGACCTGAGCCATAGGCCGCTCGTGGCATCATGCAATACATCCGAGTATTTGGCTAGTCTCCTGCGCAAAACGCAGGTAACCGACTCGTTTGACGTCTTAAACTTCAGATGTTTAAGGTGGTCCGTGTCACGTCGCGCCCTACCCGGTGCCGTCGCATCCCTGAGGAGGACCATTGACAACCCATCCCGCCACCCTCGGGCGTTTCTTCGAGGACTACGTCGTGGGTGACGTGTATCAGCACCCGATGGGGCGCACGATCACCGAAGCCGACAACGCGTGGATCACCTGCCTGTCGATGAATACCAATCAGAACCACTTCAACGAGCACCTCGCGCGGACGAACCCGGTGACCGACGGCAAGGTCATCGTCAATTCGGGTCTCACCATCGCCTTGGTCCTGGGGCTGTCGGTCATCGACATGAGCCAGAACGCGGTGGCCAACCTCGAGTTCACCGACGTCGAACTCAGCCACCCGGTCTATGTCGGTGACACGATCTACGCCGAGAGCGTGTGCACCGGGCTGCGCCGCTCTCGATCGCGGCCCTACGCCGGAATCGTGTCGATGGTGACGCGGGGCGTGAACCAGGACGGTGTGGTGGTGCTGTCGTGGAAACGCTCGGTCATGGTGGCCACCCGGGACAGCGGAATCGGCCAGAACTACTTCCCCGAGGTCAAGGCGCCACCGCTGAGCGATCTGGTGCCCGACGCGGCGAAGGAGGTGACCAGCCGATGAGGCCGCTCGAGGACGTGCGCATCATCGCCGTCGAACAGTACGGGGCCGGTCCGTTCGGCAGCGTGCACCTGGCAGACCTCGGCGCGGATGTACTCAAGATCGAGGAGCCGGTCTCCGGCGGTGATGTCGGGCGCTATGTTCCGCCCTATAACCAGGGCGAGGATTCGCTGTTCTTCGAAACCTTCAACCGCAACAAGAACAGTCTGTCGCTGGACCTCGGCAACCCGGCGGGCCGCAAGGTCTTCGAAGACCTGGTGCGCAGCAGCGATGCGGTGTATTCCAACCTGCGCGGGGACGTTCCGGCCAAGATCGGAATCACCTACGCCGACCTTTCACATCTGAACCCGGCCATCGTCTGCTGCAGCCTCACCGGCTTCGGAATGACGGGCCCGCGGGCGAAACAACCGGGATACGACTACATCCTGCAGGGGCTGGCGGGCTGGATGAGCCTCACCGGCGATCCGGACGGGCCACCGACGAAATCCGGGCTGTCCCTGGTCGATTACTGCGGCGGATTCGTCGCGGCACTGAGTCTCCTGGCCGGTCTGCACGCCGCCCGCCGCGACGGTATCGGCGGCGACTGTGATGTCTCGCTCTACGATACGGCCATTTCCATGCTCACCTATCCGGCGGCCTGGCACCTCAACGCAGGCTACACTCCCGGCCGGACCAAGAACTCGGCGCATCCGTCGCTGGTACCCTTCCAGGCGTTCGAGGCATCCGATGGATGGTTCGTGGTCGGCTGTGCCAAAGAGAAGTTCTGGGTCCGGCTGGCGGAGGCCATCGGAATGCCGGAGCTGCTGGAAGACCCCCGGTTCACCGATTTCGCGGCCCGCGGCGTCCACAAGGACGAGCTGATCCCGCTGCTGGAGAAGCGATTCGGCGAGAACACCGTCGAGCACTGGACCGCGCTGCTGATCGAAGCGGGTGTGCCGACCGGCCCCATCAACGATGTCGCGCAGGCACTGACCGAGGAACACACCCTCGCGCGCGGGCTGATCGCCACCACCGAACACGATGTGTGGGGTGAGGTCCGCCAGGTCGTCTCCCCGGTGCGATTCGGTGAACCGGCCTCTTACCGGCGTGCCCCGAAACGCAACGAGAGTTTCGACGATGTGATGGCCCGCCTGGGCTACCCCGCCGCCACCGTGAGCGAACTCGCCGCGGCGGGCGCCTTCGGCGGCGGCGCCGACGGGAACCGACCGTGATCGCCGCCGATCTCTCGGCCTGGCACGGTCGGTGACCGTGGCCTCGATTCCCGACCACGTCCGAGGCGCCGCGCAGCGGCATCTGCTCGACGGGATCGGCAATGCGATCGCCGCGCGCCGGCTCGGCCAGGCCGGTCCCGCGCTGCCGGTCGCCCGAGCGCTGGGCGGGCCGCCGCAGGCCCATCCACTCGGCGACACCACGGCCGTCTCGGCGCCTGCGGCCGCCTTCGCCAACGGTGTACTCATGCACGTCCTCGACTTCGACGACACCCACGCGGGCGCCCTGGTACACCCCACCACGGTGGTGGCACCGGCGGTGCTCGCGGTAGCCGAGGAAACCGGAGCCACCGGCGCGGAGGCGGTGACGGCGCTGGTCGCCGGGCTCGAGGTGGCGTGCCGGCTCGGCGCCGCCGCGCCACACGGTTTCCACGCGCGGGGGCTGCACGCCACCGCCGTGGTGGGGCCGCTCGCCGCCGCGGTGGCTGCCGCTCTGCTCTACCGGGGGTCCGCCGAGACGGTGGTCGATGCGCTCGGTATCGCCGCGTCGTCCTCCGGCGGGCTGCTCGAATTCCTCGATACCGGCGCGAACACCAAAACACTGCACCCGGGCAGCGCGGGTCTCAACGGCGTGCTCGCGGCCCGGCTCGCGGTCGCGGGTGCGGTGGGTCCGGAGTCGGTCCTCGAGGGCCGCCGCGGCCTCTACCGCACGCTCGCCGATCGTGACGCGGACGCGGACGCGATCCTCGCCGGTCTCGGCGAACGCTGGGAGTGTGCCTCGATCGGTATCAAGCCCTACCCGAGCTGCCAGCTCATGCACGCCACTCTCGACGCGGTCGCCGCCGCGCTGAGCACCACCGAAGTCCCATCGGAGCGGGTGACCTCCATCGCGGTGGACGTCCACCGCGACAGTGTCGCCATCGTCTGCGGCCCCGGTACCGGCAGCCGCCGTCCGCGCAGCACCTACGATGCGAAATTCGACCTGCCCTGGAGCGTCGCCGCGTTGGTCCACGACGGCCGGATCACCGTCGACACCTACTCCGCGCAATCCATCGCGCGCGCCGACATAGCGGCCACCGCGACCAAGGTCGCCGTCACCACGGTCACCGACAGCCGCCCCGCGGCCGACGCTTCGGGACGCGCGGTCATCACCCTCGACGACGGGAGGACCGTCACCGGCGAGGTGCCGTGCAGCCGCGGTACCTCCGCCCGGCCGATGGACGATGCCGCGGTCCTGGCGAAATTCCTCGCGAACACCGGCGGTGGCCCGACCGCGGACACGCTGGCGCATACGGTGTTCCACCTGTGGCAGGCCGATTCCGTGGCTGCCGTGCCGGCACTTGCGGCCGAGCTCACCCCCGACCACTGACCGCACGTGATGCCGCCCGGCGGCATCACCGATGCAGAACGGACCCGACTCATGGACTTCAGTTTCACCGAGGACCAGCAAGCCTTCCGCGCCGCGCTGCGGCAGTTGGTCGACAAAGAGATCAAACCGGTCGCCAACGAATGGGAACGCACCGGCCGCTATCCCACCGAGATCGTGGCCCGGCTACGCGAAATGGGCTTGTTCGGCATCACCACCCCCGAGGAGTACGGCGGCCTCGAACTCGATATGGTCTCCTTCACCTTGGTGTACGAGGAGATCGCCCGTGGCTGGATGGGTATCGCCGGAATCCTGGGCAGCCATAATCTGGCCTGTTGGATGATCGCGCGTCACGGCACCCCCGAACAGAAACAGCAGTGGCTGCCCCGGCTGGCGACCGGTGAATACCGCACCGGAATCGGGCTGACCGAACCCGGTGCGGGAACCGACCTGCAGGGTATCGCCACCACCGCGACGAAATCCGGGGACGACTACATCATCCGGGGCACGAAAACCTGGATCACCAACGCACGCCACGCGAATGTGCTGCCCGTCCTGGTGAAAACCGACCCGTCCGCGAAACCGGCGCACAAAGGAATGAGCCTTCTGCTGGTGGACACCACCACGCCCGGTTTCACGGTTTCGCGCGATCTCGGCAAGCTCGGCTACAAGGGCACCGAATCCTGTGAGATCTTCCTCGACGAGGTCACCGTGCCGCAGTCCGCCCTACTCGGCGGCGTCGAGGGCCGGGGCATGCAGCAGGCGCTGTCCGGGCTGGAGATCGGGCGGCTCAATATCGCCGGTCGCAGTGTCGGGATCGCGCAGGCTTCCTACGAGGCCGCGCTCGCGTACTCCCGGGAACGTAACGCGTTCGGTAAGCCGATCGCCGAGTTCCAGGCCATCCAGCTCAAACTCGCCGATATCGCGACACAGCTGCAAGCGGCCCGATTGATGACGTATTGGGCCGCCTCCAAGGCGGATTCCGGGGCCCGCGTGGACGCCGAGGCGGGAATGGCCAAATACTTCGCCTCCGAAACCGCGATCACGGCCAGCCTGGAAGCCATGCGGGTGCACGGCGGCTACGGCTACTCCACGGAATTCGATGTCGAGCGGTACTACCGGGACGCACCGCTCATGTCGATCGGTGAAGGAACCAATGACATCATGCGGACCGTCATCGCCAAGGCTCTGGTCGCCGGTACGGTGCTGATCGGATGAGTGCCGCGCTGCTCTACCTGTATGTCCCGGGCGACCGGCCGGAACGATTCGCGAAGGCCGCGAGATCCGGTGCGGATGCCGTGGTCCTCGATCTCGAGGACGCGGTACCGGTGGCGGCCAAGGATACGGCCCGCCGCGCGGTCGCGACGTGGCTGGATTCGGCCGACCGCCCGGACATCCCGGTCTGGGTGCGGGTGAATCCCGGCGCGGAACTCGTCGATGACGTGACGGCAGCGGTGCGCGGAGGGGTCGCCGGAATCTGGCTCCCCAAATGCGACGACGCCGCAGTCCTCGGCCGTCTCGACACACTCCTCACCGACCTGGAAAAACGATTCGCTCGCGCTCGCACCCCTGTTTCGCCACTCATCGAGACCGGCACCGGGCTCTGGAACGTACGTGCCGTCGCGACGGGCCCACGGGTGGAGTTCCTCCAGATCGGCGAGGTCGACCTCGCCGCCGATCTCGGTATCACCGTCACCACCGGTGACGAATTGCTCTGGGCCCGCTCCCGGGTTGTGGCCGCTTCCGCCGCGGCCGGTCTCCGCCCACCGCTGGGGGCGGCCTCGCCGATCGTGGACGACGACGCGGCGTTCGCCCGAGAAACCAGGCGTCTCGTGGAATTGGGCTTCCACGGCCGGGCGTGTATCCATCCGCGGCAGCTCGCGCCGGCGCGGGAGGGCACGACTCCGACGCGCGCCGAGGTCGACACCGCGCTCGATGTTCTCGCCGCCTTCGAGGCAGCGGGTGGTGGTGCCGCGACGGACCGTCGAGGACGTTTGATCGACGAAGCCGTTGCGCGCCATGCGCGGCGGGTACTCGCCCGCCGGCCGGCTCTGTCGGAGTCCGCCGGCTGATATGCTCGCGGGCCCGTAACGAGGACATCGGGTCCGGTGATGCCATGGACTCGGTATGGAAAGCGTGGTGGCACAGGTGAACAAATCCGGTCGGCGCCCGGCCTACGAGGTCGTCGCGGATGCTTTGCGAACACGTATCCTCGAGGGCGAACTCACGCCGGGTACCCGCTTGCCCACCGATGCGGAACTGCGCGCCGAGTTCGGGGTCGGGCAGAGCACGGTGCGCGAGGCCATCCGCTCGCTGGAGAGCGGCAACCTGGTGCACACCACCCGGGGTGTCACCGGCGGCACGTTCGTCTCCACGCCCAATATCGGCCGGATGAGCGCACACCTGGAAACCGGTGTGACGCTGCTGGCCGCGGCCGAAGCGGTCACCGTCGACCAGCTGATGGAGGTACGGCAGCTGACCGAGGTGCCTGCCGCGGGCGCCGCCGCCTTCCGGCACACCGAGGCGCATCTCGCCGAACTGCGGGCCGCGCTGTTCGATCCCACCGACGTGGTCGGGCACCGGACATACGCCAGCAACCACGAATTCCACCGGGTGTTGCTGCGCGCGGCCGACAACCCGCTGCTGGACCTGGTGACGGTGCCGGTATTCCGGGTGCTCAGCAGCCGGTTCCGCCGCGATACCGCGCCGGACGGCTTCTGGGACTGCGTCGACAAGGACCATCGAGCGATCCTGGCCGCCGTGCAAGCGCGCGACTCGATGACCGCGATGACGCTCATGCGCCGTCACCTCGACCATCTCGGTGACGTCTACAAGCAGATGGACCTTCTCAAACGCCCTGGTTCGTCCCCTCGGTGAGACGTTCGCCGCTGCCCGGCCGACGGATTCGCCGAACCGCCCCATACCTCTGCCTGATCTCCCGAGTTCGTGCGACGGTACCGGGCGGCACAGCGTGAGCGGGCCGAACGCACCGACGCCGGGGAATCCCAAGCCCGACGCAGCCGGCTCGGCCTCGCCCCGGGGCCGACGTGTTCCTCCCCTTGGCACACCGGTCCGCGTGGCCGGGTCCTTACCGGATCGGGCATCGGACCTGTGGCGTAGGAGACGTTCTAGGGGTTCGGTCGGTCACCGGAGGAGTTCGCCGGGGCGGCGAGGTCTTGGTGCCCGATGACGCGCAGTAGTTCGAGTTGACCGACGGCGTCGGTGCCGGGCCGTGGGGTGAAGACGAGGAGGCGCTGATCTTGGCGCGCGTAGTCGCGGAAGTACAGGGGTTCGTACGGGTAGTGTTCGAACACCAGGCGGCCGAACATCTTCATACCCAGTTTCACCAGGCCGCTCTGCGTCTCGGCCATTTCGCGGATGGGCACGTCGCCGCGGAACAGGTACATCGGGTTGAGTAGTGAAGAGCCGCCGGTCAGCTCGAGCGCGTCGACATGGCCGTCGCCTTCGAGTATCTGCGCGAAGGCCAGCGGCGAGATCCTGGCCGTCGGCGCCGGCGACGGTTCGGTGTGGTTGTGGGAGGTGGAAGGCAACCGGCAGTTCGGCGACCCACTCACCGGTGCCTCGATGCCGATAGGGGCGATGGCATTCAGCCCGGACAGCAAAACCTTGGCAGTCGGCAGCGACGACGGATCGGTTCGGTTGTGGGATGTGAAAAGCCAACGTCCGCTCAGGGGCCCGTTTGTCGGCCACCAGGGTCGAGTGTCGTCGGTGGTGTTCGGACCGGACGGCAAGACCCTGGCAGCGGCAATCAACGACGCAAAGCTGGTCGTGTGGGAGGTTGGTTTCACAGTCGACCCCGCGGCATCGCTGTGCGCGTCGATCCCGGCCTCGCTCATCCACGATCTATGGGCCGAGTACGTGTCATCCGATTCCGGCCCGGAAGGAAACCTGTGCCCCTGACACCCACAGATATGAATCACTCCCGCCCCCGACCCTGAAAAGAGCAGGAAGACGAAACGTCGATTCCAGCACTGACAGCGGTCTCAAAGGGGCCCGAAGCGGCCCCCGACCCCTGATACCTCTGTATTCGTCAGCGGCCTCGGCGTCCTTGGCGGATACGGTTCGGGTCGTGTGTCTCTCGTCTCGAGTCATGGTTCACCAGCACAGGTCTGCCAGGCATCGTGTGAGACAGCGTTTGGTCTCTCGGGGCGATTTTCCCTCGCTGATCCTCTTGTCGTAATAGCTGCGGCCCGCACTGCTGGTCATGCGGATCTGGATCATTGCGGTGACCAGCAGCGTCGACCGGACTGCCACTCCGCGCCGCAGCCGGGCGGTGCACGGAACCCGCCTGGGCCCCGCGCGGTACGCCAGCACCGACGCCACGACCGCCGGCACCACCAGCAAGGTCGCCGACCAACCGAACGGTCGGGTGGCGGCCCCACCCGCCGCCAGCACAGCACCGACGGCCAGCAGCGGCATCCGCCGCCGGAATGATCGCGCAGAGAGGTCCGGTTCCCCTGTCACATGGGCAGAATAAGGCCCTGAGCGCCGGAGCAGTGCTATCGGTCGCCCAGCAACGCCGCGACGATCTCGACCCGCTGCCCGACCGACCGGAGTGCTCGCCACGGTTATCCGGGTCGGAGACTTCGCCGACCGGCCGCCAGAAGCGCAGGGGCGTATTCCAGCGCCAGGTCCTGCGCTGGGTGAGGGACGCCGTGATCAGGATCCGTAGCGGGCCGAGTGGTCGCCGGGTTCGTCCACCGGCAACTTCAGAGGCGAGGTGTCGGGTTCGACGATCCCGAGCGATGCGAGGAAACGAGGTGCCGGGCAGTCGGGGGCCGGTGTACCGGGTGCTGGGGCGTCGGACCGAGTCGGCGCGACCGGCACCGTGCACGGCTCGGGAAGACCCACCACGCTCCGAAGACCGGCCGTGCCCGCCTTCCGCGCCGGGGGCGGCGTTTCAGCGGGTGCGCAGCCGGACGCTCATAGCGTGGCCGGGCTCGTGACAGACCGCGGTGCCCGAGACCGCTCACCGCGGTATCCGATGTCGATGGTTGCTGTGCCCGTCTGTGGTAGGGAAACCTCTCGGGAATGGAAGAAGCGATCGAGCCTTCGGTGTTCGAGGCGATCGGCAAGGTTGCACCCGAGCCGATCCGCGAGCATTGGGTGGTCGTCGAGGGTAAACGCTATCCGCCCAAGCAGGTGTATCAACTGATCACCGGTTTGCCGCGCTCGGCGTACACATCGCATCGAGCCCTCGCCGAGTTGCGTAGATGGGGACTGTCGACCAGCGTCTACACGCCGCCGCGGACCGGAACTGTCCGAGCGGGGGTCTCCGGCGGGTCCGGTGGGGCCGGTGGTATCGATGAATTGGCCGAGTCGTTCGCGACGCTGTCCCGGTTTCTCACCGACCACGACCTGACAGCGCACCTCGCGTCCGCGGAGGCTGCCCTCCACCACGCGGGAGCCGCAACGAGTCGTGAGGTCGTCACCGAGTACGGATTCAGCGACGACCTCCTCGACGCCGCACTGGCTGTGCGCGCCCAGGTCGGGCGCCTCAACGACGTTATTCACGCGACCGTTATCGCGCGCGTGCTACCTCTCGTCTTGGAAGACGGGGAGGTGGTCGTCCGGCGGCCCTCTCTGGGAGCGGGAAACGATCGGTCACGGCCGTTCGATCTGGAAACGGACCGTCGGATAGCCGAGTTCAAAGTCGCACAGTGGAAGGGTGCCGACACCATGCGCAAACGAGGTCTCGTCGCCGACCTGGTCCACTTGGCGCTCGAGGGAGGCGATCGGCGTGCCCAGCTCTTCGTCGTCGGTGCGCGGCCGGTCCGGTTTCTCACGACATCCACGTCGACGATCGCGTGGGCGCTCGGTCGCGCGTCTCCGCACACCCGGGCCCGGTTCGAACAACGCTTCGGGCCCGCAACCGATTTCACCATTGCGGAATTCGTCCGTGTCCACGGCGAACACATCGAACTGATCGACCTGGAAACACTCGTCCCGTCATTGGCGCTTCCGGCAGACCTTGTCTGACAACCACGGTGTACGGCCCTTCGGCCGTGCGGGTTCGCGAACGCATCCCGGTGCCGGTGACCACGTCGGTCGTCCACACCGCCGACCAGCCGCAGGCCGCCGATCGCTGGTGGCGGCGACCTGCCGGGCGTGCCGTGTTCCGGCGGAGGTGCCGAAACCCTCGATGGACACGTGCGGGTGCGAGTCGTGGTGGAGCCGAAGGTTTTCTCCGGGGGCGCCGGATCTCGTCGGTGAGTTCACAGGCGAACGAAGCGCCACTGCTGAGTAGGGTCTCCTGTGTTGTCCTCGAGCGCGAGTGTGTACAGGGACCTCGAGGGTGCGAGGGCGAGGTCGTTGTTGCCGAGGTCGGGTATGACGACGGCCGAGTCCGCATCGGCGTCACCACCCAATCGCCATCCCATGGCACCGAAGGTTCCCTCGCCACCGCATACGACGGGTGTGCCCTCTGTTCCTGCCAGGATGAGCATCGTATTCGTCTGCTGGTTGGTGATATGGAGACGCGATAGGAGCTGCACCGGTGGGCCCTGATCGCCCGCTTCGGGTGATTCCTCTCCCGCCGGTAACGATTTCGCCGGCGGCTACGCCCCCGACACGGTCGCGCCCTCCGCTGGTGCCGAACCCGGTGGAATCGGTCGCGAGTGCGTGTTCTCGTCCCGGGAACTGTTCGTGGCGGCTCCGGCGCGCCCTTATCCGCTGGTTCGTTCGCCGGCTGCGGTCGGTTGCTGGTCCGGCGGTTGCAATACGTTGATACACATGCGAGCGCAGTCGGCGGCGAGTTCGGCGGCGGTCATGGTGATGGCCCCGGAGAGCCATCCTTCGATGATCTGATTGACCCCACCGGTGATGAACAGGCTCGCGCGCTGGAGGAAGCCCGGATCAGGGGTGAATCCGAGGGCTGCCGGTGCGTAGTCGACGACCAGCCCGGCCACGGTGCCGATCACGTCGTGACGCCGCTGTGCGAGTGCGCTCACGTCATCGAGGTTGCCGGCGATGATCCGGTGAAGGCGTGGGTCCTCGGCGACGGTTTCGAAGAATGCCTCGAGTGCGGCCCGCAACCGCATTTCCGCCGGCCCGGTGCTCGAGAGCCCGGCGCGCACCATCGCTGCCAGCAGTGTGTCGCGGACCTCCTCCGCGACGGCGACCAGGATCTCCTCGCGATTGGCGAAGTGTTCGTAGAAGTAGCGCGGGGTGAGCCGGGCCTCCTTGCATACTCCCCGCACGGTGACCGAAGCGATACCCGAGTCTCCCCAGAGCGCGGTCGCGGCGGCGAGCAGCCGGTCTCGGCGGCTCGAGCTGCGTTCCGCGGCGCTGATGCCGCCGTAGGTCCGGGACTCGGTCATTGACGGGAGTGTAGCCGCCTTCTATCGTCTGATAACGAACGTATTCAGAATACGGGTGTTATCGGAATTTGGTTCGAAGGAGAATCGCGATGACCACGTCCCCTCCCGGCCGGAGCTCGGCGCCCTATCAGCAGGTCACCGCTCCTCTTCTCGACGAACACGACTACCGCGTCCCGCAGCTCGACGGCGCTCTTCCGCGCGAGCTGACCGGAACGCTCTACCGCATCGGCCCCGGCAAATATCAGGTCGGACGTACGCTGCTGCACAACATCTTCGACGGCGACGGCATGATCTCGCAGTTCATCCTCGACGGCAGCTCGGTGCGGTTCCGCAATCGATACGTGCGCACCCGGCACTTCGAGCACGGCCTACGGTCGAGCGCCATCCGGTTCCGCGGGGTCGGGGATCAGATTCCGGGTGGTTTCTGGGCGAACGTCGGGCGCCTGCCGGAGAACGTGGCGAACACGAACATCGTCAACTGCGCAGGCGAACTACTCGCGCTGTGGGAACTCGGCAATCCGTACCGCATCGATCCCGAAACCCTCGACACGCTCGGGACCACCGACTTCGGCGGCCGCCTCGGCTATCTGGGGGCCTTCTCGGCGCACCCGAAATGGGACCCTGTCACCGGCGATATGTACAATTTCGGCCTCGATCTCCTCCCGACACCGCGGATCCGCACGTTTCGGGTGAACCGCTCCGGGCGGCTGACGAAACTCGCCACCGTCCCGATGCTCGATCTGCCGTGGAACCACGACTTCGCGTTGACCCGGAAGTACATGGTGTTCGTGCTGGACCCGATCATGCCCGATATCACCAAGATCGCGCTGTCCACCACATCGTTCGTCGACTCGCTGGAATTCAAGCGTCACAAGGGAACCCGGTTCGTGCTGGTGCCGAGGAACGGCGGCCCCGTCCGCATCGTGGAGCACGAAGCGCTCCTGCACGTCCACTTCACCAACGCCTACGACGACGGAGACGATGTCGTCGTCGAACTTCCGCGCCTGGAAACCGATTGGGACAAGCTGCGGCACATGACCGGGACGGTCAATCGAACCGACCTCGGAATTCCCGAGTACCCGGACTCCACGCTCGTGCAGTACCGGATCACCGGGGCCGGCCGCATCATCGAGCACCAGGTATCGGACCGATCCGGTGAATTCCCGCAATTCGACTGGCGCCGCGGCACCCGCAGGCACCGCTACACCTACTTCGCCGGGAAAGGGGGACCGGCGCGGCTGTTCAACTCCGTGGTCAAGGTCGACACCGAGACCGGCGAGACGACCGGCTGCGATCTCGGCCCCAGCTCGGTCGGCGAACCGCTGTTCGTCCCGCGAAGCCGTGACGCCGCCGAGGACGACGGCTGGCTGCTGGCCTTGAACCACCACTTGGACGAGGACCGGTCCCAACTCGTGGTCTTCGATGCCCGAGACCTCGAGCGGGGCCCGCTGGCCACCGCCTGGCTCGATCACCATATTCCCTGGGGTTTCCACGGCACGTTCACCCGCCGGATCGCCGCACCCGAGGCGCCGGTACCGACGCCGGAGCAGGTGCTGTGACCGGCGGGCCGCGCGATGCCCGTATCGGGGCCCGGGAGCGCTGGGCGGCCTCGTCGAATGCCTCGCCGAACCGGTCGGGTGCGTCGATATGGCGGGTCCGGCTACCGGGGTGCCTTGCCGCGGCCCGATCACTGCGGCAAGGCCGGCGACTCCGGCGACCGATGCGCGTTCGCGCGTGAGGCCGGCTTCCTTTCGCCCGAGTCGAGCCCGGTCAGTCCGGGACGACGACGGCTCGCGTTCGTCCCTGGTGCGCCCAGGCTTCGCCGACGCGGCTGAGCGGGTACACGGTGTACGGCGCGGCGAAGGTGCCGTCGGCGAACCGGGCGAGGATGCCGGGAAGCTCGGCGATCATCTGCTCCTTCGAGACCGAACCCTTGCCACTACCGCTGACCCGGATCCGTCGGCTGCGCAGTAGTGCCGCGGGCAGTGCCGCCTCGGCTCCGGCGAGCGAGCCGATCTGCACGTAGTCGAGCGTTACGTTGTCCTCGTCCGGGCCGGCCTTTCCCCATGCCGCGAAGGTGGCTTCGGCGACGGGGCCCCACACGTAGTCGAGGACGAGGGTGGGTTGCGTATCGGCGACGGCCGCGGCGAGGGCGGCCACCCAGGCGTCGGGTGCGTCGGGTGCGAGTGCGACGGTGACCACGCCGGGGCCGCGCAGCTGCTCCAGTGCGGCGCGGTCGCGCCCGACCGCGACCACCTGTTTCGCCCCGAGGGACAGCGCTGCCCGCACCGCCAGGCCGCCCGACATACCGGTCGCGCCGAGCACCAGCACGGTATCGAGTCCGCCTGCCTCCTCACGCCGGGCGACCAGCGGCATCCAGCCCGAGAGAGCGGGATTCATACCGGCGGCGACCGCGAGGGGATCGGCCCCGGCGGGCAGGTCCTTTTCGAATGGGGTGACCAGCCATTCCGCCATGGTTCCCCACGGCGCCCGGGTGAAGCCCGTGTAGACCAGCCGCCCGTCTCCGCTCCGGGCCACCGCGTCGACGCCCGGGATGAGGGGATATACCCGGCCGCTGCCGTAATGGCGACCGGAGGCCATCCCGCGGACGACGTGGTGCAGACCCGCGCCCACGAGTCTCAGTGGCGCCCGGCCGGACCGCTGTTCGGGATCCGGGAAGTTCGCGCAGACGGGGGTGGTGCCGGGGGTGGGGACGACTGCAGCACGCATGGCGCACTCCTTAACTAAGTTAAATTCCGCTGCCGACCACTGTCCCTGAACTTTGTTAAGGTGTCAACCGTGGCCAAGGGAATCACCCGGGAGCAGATCGTGGCGGCGGCACTCGAACTGCTCGACGAACAGGGCATGGACGCCCTCACCGTCCGTGCCCTCGCATCCCGGCTCGAGGTGAAGGCCCCCGCCCTGTACTGGCACGTCCGCAACAAACAGGAACTGCTCGACGAGATGGCCACATTCGTCATGCGCCGCGTCACCGACGCCCTCGCGGTGATCCCGCGCAGCGGCGACTGGCGTGAGGCCGTAGCCGCCTACGCCCGCGTTCTGCGGTCGGAGTACCTGCTGCACCGGGACGGGGCGCGTATCTTCAGCGGTACACGTATCGCCGACCCCGAAGTGGTGAAGGCGAAAGAACCGTGGCTCGAGTGCTTGACCGCGGCCGGGTTCTCGCTGGCCGAGGCGGACGACACCCTCGATCTGGTCACCGCCTTCGTGGTCGGTTTCGTCATCGAGGAACAGGAGCGCGGCCGCTCGGCCGGCGCCGACCCCGCGCGGTACTCGCTCGCCGGACGCGACGCGTGGCTCGGTGCGGGCGCCGAACTGGTCAAGGCCGCAGGGCATCTCCGCGACGACGGCGACCCGAGGTTCGAACGACAGCTCGGCATCGTTCTCGACGGGCTCGCGGCCCGGCTGCGCTGACGGCGAGTCGCGACCGCCGTCGGTGGCGGGCTCCGGGGCGGTGACAGGTCGTGCTTCGCCGGCGCGTCCACCACTGCGGTCTATGCCCGGGGCGTGGTCCGCCCGGGGTCGCCGTGTTCGTCGACCACCGCCTCGTCCTCGCGGTCGGTGGTGGCGGCCAGGAGTGCGGCTCCCCACCTTCTCATGAACTCGATCGCTTCGGGTGGTCCGTGCACGGTGAACGGTGCTCCGATCGCGGCGAGGCAAAAGGCCGCCCAGCCCAGCGATTCGGCGGCGATACGGACCTCGCACGACCTGTCGTCGACGGCGTTCACGGTGCCGTAGTGCACGATTTCGGCTCGTACCCTTTCGGCGGGGGCTGCGATGGTGGCGTGTACCCGGTACCTGGAGGGTAGTGATCCGATCCGGTTGTGCACGTATTCCGCCGGGTCCTCCGCGGGCAGGCGACGGGGGCGAATCGCGCGCCGGTGCGGTGTGGTAGGAGAACGAGACGGTATCGGCGTCCCGGCAGGCGAGCGCGAGTGTCGTGAGCGTGGTGACATCGTCGATGGCGGCCCGGTGGGCACCATCGCCCGGAAACGAGGCCACGGATCTCAAGCTGTCGATCCGGCGGCGGATCCGGGTGGGCAGGACCTGGACGATCTTGGCCATGGCGCTCATGGCGGCTTCGGCGGAGGTGGGATGGTTTCCGGTCGCGATCTCCTGCAGGCCCAGTACCGTCGCCGCGGGTCGTGACGATCGGGTAGCCGATCTCCTGGAGGCCGAGCACATCGCGCCGGAGGGTCCGCTCGCTGATATCGAGCGGTCGAGGTCGCGGAGGCGCGGACAGTCGATACCGATGGGCTGGTTCTGCATTCGGAGCTGCGGATCGGTGATTTGACACTCACGATCGCCGAGTGGAAACCCGGCTGGCCGTATACGCCGGCGTTCGTCCGCGTCTACGTGCACGATCCGGCCGCGACCCTGGAACGCGCTGCGGCTCGGGGCGCCCGGATCGTCACCGAGCCGACGGATTTCTGGGGCGATGTGCTCTCCCGGTTCGCCGATCCGTTCGGTCACCTGTGGTGGGTGTACAAGCACAACCCGGACAACGGTTCCTGGGACGAAGGAGACGCGCCCGGTGCGGACGGAACCGGCGGGGAGGCAGCCGTTTCCGTGCCGGGCGGCACCGATGAGCAGTCCTGGGAATCGTTCACGACGCCCGAGTTGGAATCCATCCATTCCTCGCTCATGGAAGCGATGTCGTCGCTCCGGGATCCACGCAGCCATCGGACCGCGACCGGCGGAACCGGCTCGTAGTCGTTCGAGAACGACGCCCCGCGGCTCTCCTACGCGCCGCGGGGCGTTACGTCGAGTGCCTTCGGCATCGAACGGTTCGTCTCTCACCTCTTCCGATTCCGGGCGTGCCGGGCCGGTTTCGGCCGACCGGCCGGTCGTGCTCCGGGCTTGGGTGCGGTGGCGGTCCGGTGTTCGGCCGCCGCCCGCTGTGCGGTGGCTTTTTCCCGGTCCAGGTGGGCGAATACGAAGTGCTGCTGGGCGTAGGTCCACAGATTGTTGCTGACCCAGTAGAGAAGGATCGCGATCATCAGGATCGGTCCTCCGGCGAGGACACCGAGGGGGAAGAGCCAGAGCATCAGCTTGTTCATGATCGCCGACTGGGGGTTCGCCGCCGCGTCGGGGCTCTGCCGGGCGATCGAGGCGCGTGCGTTGAAGTGGGTGGCCAGGGCTGCGATCACCATCAGCGGGATGGCGACTGCCGCGATCACCGCGGCGTCGGGAACCCCACCGTAGGCGGCGAAGGAAGCCAGTGTGCTTTCCGGGGTGGTGATCGCTGCGGAAATGGGGGCGCCGAACAGCCGGGCGCCGAGGAAGGACTGCACATCGGCGGCGCTGAACAGGTAGTTGGGGGTGCCAGCATTGGCCTCGGCGCTCATTCCGAGTTGACCGAACCCGGTGCCGGTCCGGTTGAACGACCGCAGCACGTGGAACAGGCCGAGGAACACCGGTGCCTGTACCAGTACGGGGAGACATCCCATCAGCGGGTGGAACCCGTGCTCCCGTTGCAGTTTCTGCATTTCGACGGCTTGCTGCCGGCGGTCACCGGCGTGCTCCTTCTGCAGGGCTGCGATCCGGGGGCCGAGCTCCTGCATCGTACGGGCGGTGCGAATCTGGGAGATCGCCGGTTTCAGGAGGACGAGGCGGAGGGTGAAGACGAGGAACACGACCGCCAGTGCCCAGGCGAAACCGCTGCCAGGGCCGAGCAGCGCCCCGAAGGCCTTGTGCCAGAACCACAGGATCGCGGATACGGGGTAGTAGATGAAGTCGAGCATGGTGAGCACCTCTTCGCCGCACGCCACGGCCGCCCGCGACGTGCGTACAGGGTTGACGCCCAGCTACCCGAACAGCAGCTACGGCGTAGGGAGGAAAGGCCGGCGAAGAACGGCCCGGCGCAGTGTCGAAGAGGACTACGCCGTGGCCCGCGGCCGTCCCGGTGCTCGGGGACGGCGCGGGCGGCCGGGGGTGTCCGGGAAGCTCTGCCGGCGGAAAGCGCCGCGCAGACGCTTCTCCTCACTCGGCGGGCCACCGACCGTTTCCGCCGGTGCATACCCGTGCGCGACCGTACCCCGGCCGGCGAATGCGAGAACGACCACGATCGCCACCGCGGTGCCGACGGCCGAGGCGTCCATCCCGGCTGTCGTCGCGATCGTAAGGGTCAGCACGGCCACCCACGTGAGTTGCACGAGGCTCGGGCCCCGCGCAAGCATCCACCAGATCCGTGCCATGCCGACAAGCCTACTGAATACATGTGCGAAAAAGAGACTTCGGCCGAACCGGGCCGCTCGGTGGGGTCGTGCGAGATGTTCCGATAGCCGAGAAGAGCGGATATCGCCCGCGTGGTAGAGCATGATGGCAGGCGACGGGTCCGCTCATCGGTCCGGCGGTATGAGCCGGAGGCGTGGCCGGGCACCCTGCGCGGCGCCGAGCCGAGTGGGGTCGCCGCAAGGCAGGCCACTCGACGTCGTGCAGTGCAGCTTCACCGGTCGCTGAACAGAATTTCCTTCCATCACCAGGGAGCGCAGATGACGATCGAGCCGTCCGAGTTGTCGCTGGAGCAGAAGGCGTCCCTTTTGTCGGGGCGCGATTTCTGGTCGACCGAGTCGATCGAGGAGGCGGGGATCCCGTCGATCGTGCTGACGGACGGCCCGCACGGTATCCGGCTGCAGACCGGAGATCCGGATCATCTCGGTATCCACGCGAGCCACCCCGCGACATGCTTCCCGCTCGCTGTCGCGGTCGGCTCGAGCTGGGATACCGGTATCGCCGCGCGGATCGGCGCCGCGGTGGGCCGGGAGGCACGGGCGCTGGGAGTCTCGGTGGTACTCGGTCCGGGGGTGAACATCAAGCGTTCCCCGCTGGGCGGTCGCAACTTCGAGTACTACTCCGAAGACCCACTGCTGTCCGGGGTGCTCGGGGCCGCGCATGTCACGGGAATGCAGCAGGAAGGCCCGGGGGCGTCGGTGAAGCATTTCGCCGTGAACAATCAGGAGACCGAGCGGATGCGGGTGAGCGCCGAGGTCGACGAGCGCACCCTGCGAGAGATCTACCTGCCGGCATTCGAACGCGTGGTGAAAGAGGCGGCGCCGGCGACGGTGATGTGCTCGTACAACCGGATCAACGGGGTGTACGCCTCGCACAATCGATGGCTGCTGACCGAGGTGCTGCGGGAAGACTGGGGTTACAGGGGTGCCGTGGTATCGGACTGGGGTGCGGTGAGCGACCGCGTCGCCGGCGTGGCCGCGGGAATGGATCTGGAGATGCCGGGTAGCGGCGGTGCCACCGACGCGGAAATCGTCGCCGCGGTACGCGAGGGGCGCCTGCCGGAGACCGCCGTCGACACCGCCGTGCGCCGGGTACTCGCCCTGACCCAGCGGCCCCGGACCCCGCACGGGGAGATCGATATCGACGGCCATCACGCGCTGGCCCGGCGCGTGGCGGCGGAATCCGTCGTGCTGTTGAAGAACGACGGCGGTGTGCTCCCGCTGCCCGCGGACCGGCGCGTCGCGGTGATCGGCGAGTATGCCACCTGCCCGCGGTTCCAGGGCGGGGGCAGCTCACATATCGCCGCCACCCGCGTCGACGTGGCCCTCGACGAACTCCGCGCGCTCGCCGCCGAACGTGAGGTCGCGGTGGAGTACGCGCCCGGGTATGTGCTCTCCGGCGAGGCCGGGGGCGAGGAGTTGCGCGACGAGGCGGTCCGGGTCGCGGGCGCCGCGGATATCGCGGTCGTATTCGCGGGCTCGGGCGCGACCGAGGACTCGGAGGGCTTCGACCGCGATTCTCTCACCCTGCCCGCCGCGCAGATCGAATTGATCCGCGCTGTCGCGATGGCCGCGCCGCATACGGTTGTCGTGTTGTCGAACGGGGGTGTGGTTTCGCTGGAGGGCTGGCACGACGAGGTCGACGCGATCGTCGAGGGTTTGCTGCTCGGCCAGGCGGGCGGCGGTGCGCTGGCAGATGTGCTGTTCGGTGTGGTGAATCCTTCGGGGCATCTCGCCGAGACGATCCCACTGCGCCTCGAGGACAACCCGAGCTGGATGAACTTTCCCGGCGAACAAGGCCACGTCCGCTACGGCGAAGGTGTGCTCGTCGGCTACCGCTACTACGTGACCGCCGATGTCGCCGTGCGGTACCCGTTCGGGCACGGGCTGTCGTACACAACGTTCGAGACGGCGGGCCTCGACGTCGAGGCGACCGGCCCCGATACGGCCGTCGTGCGCGTACGAGTGACCAATGGCGGGGGCAGGGCGGGAAAGCATGTCGTACAGGTCTACGTCTCCACCGCGGCCGGGCCGGTGCGCCGTCCGCTGCGGGAGCTGCGGGCATTCGACAAGGTCGAACTCGCTCCCGGCGAGACGCGCACGGTGGAATTCGCGCTCGACGACCGCTCGTTCGCCTACTGGGACATCGAGCTCGGCCGGTGGGTCGTGCCGGCGGGGGACTACGACATTCAGATAGGCGCCGATGCGCACACCATCGTCGCTTCGGCCGCTGTCACGCTCTCCGGTAACGATGTCGCACGCCCGCTGACGCTCGACTCCACGGTCGGTGAGTGGTTCGCCCATCCTGTCGCCGGCCCCGCGCTCCGGGGCGGGATGCGCGCGCGGCTGTCTCCCGAGCAGGGCGCGGACCCCGCCGGCAGCGCCGATATGTTGCGGATGGTCGAGTCCATGCCGATGAAACAGTTCACGGCATTCCTCGGCGGGGCGATCCCGGCCGAAACACTCGAGCATCTGATGACACTGAGTGCGGCCGGGTAGCACACCGAGGCGCTCCAGCGCCGAAATCCGGTAATGCTGTGGCGAAATCCGGGGTAGCTCAGCGCAATCCCGAATTCGCTCTTGCTAGTTTGTCGGTGCAACGAATTCGGACCGCTACCGCGGGCCGGCCCCAACAGGACGGAAGAAGAGGTCGATGCCGGAGACGAACTATGCGTCCGACCGCCATTTGGTCGGACGTGGGATTGCCGACATCACCGGAGAACCGGCCGAGGTCGGCATGCTCGGCTACGGTAAGGCCGATCAGAAGACCACCGGGATACACCTCCGGCTGCGTGCCCGCGCTTTCGTCTTCGCGGACCCGCTCGTCGATCGACGGGTGCTGCTGGTCGTGAGCGAGCTGCCGCTGATCTTCTCCAGTATCACCCAGGAGGTGCTGCGCCGTCTGGCTCAGCGCTTCGGCGACACCTACACCGAATCCAATGTGATGCTCACCGCGACCCACACCCACTGCGGTCCCGGCGGCTATTCGCACCACCGGCTGTACAACAACTCGACCGGATTCCGGCCCAAAACCTTCGCGGCGATCGTCGACGGTATCGTCGAGGCGGTCGAACGGGCGCACGAGGATCTGGCCCCGGCCACCCTGCGCCTGATACACGGCGAGCTGCGCGAGGCCAGTGTCAACCGTTCGCGTGCCGCCTTCGACCGCAATCCGCCGGAGGACAAGGATTTCTTCCCCGAAGCCATCGACCCGCAGACGACCCTGCTCCGTATCGATCGCGACGGTGAACCGGTGGGCGTCGTCAACTGGTTCGCCGTGCACGGCACGTCGCTGACCAGCGGAAACACGTTGATCAGTGGCGACAACAAGGGATACGCGGCCTATCACTGGGAGCGTGTGGTCGAGGGTGTGGACTACCTGGCGGATCCGGATCCCGATTTCGTCGCGGCCTTCGCGCAGACCAACGCCGGTGATATGTCGCCCAACCTGGACGGCAGGCCCGGTCACGGCCCGACCGACGACGAGTTCGAGAACGCCCGGATCCTCGGCCTGCGACAGTACGAGGCCGCGGCGAAACTCGCCGCGGGGTATGTGCCCCGGATGGCGGGCATCATCGACTACCGCTTCGTTCATGTCGATCTCTCCGCGGTGACCGTCTCCGCGGAGTTCACCGGAGACGGGCGCGAGCACCGCACCGGTAGGCCCGCCGGGGGTGCGGCAGCCTTCGCCGGCGCGGGCTACGACGGACCCACCCACTGGAAGACCTTCCGCGAAGGCCGTAATCCGGGCTGGGATCTGCTGTCGCGGTGGGCGTACCGGTTCACGCCCGCACTGCGGGACGCGCAGGCGCCCAAGGCGATCGTCGCTCCGGGCGGACTGCTCAATCGTTTCCATCCGTACGTGCAGGAGATCGTTCCGGTACAACTCATCCGCATCGGTGAGCTGTATCTGCTCGGCATTCCGGGCGAGGTGACGATCGCCGCCGGTCTGCGGTTGCGGCGCACGGTGGCGGCCGTCCTCGGCGTCGAGCCGGCCAACGTCCTGGTCGCGGGATACAGCAACGCCTATATCCATTACGTCACCACTCCCGAGGAGTACGACGCACAACACTACGAGGGCGCGAGCACCCTGTTCGGCCGGTGGGAGCTGCCGGCCCTACAGCAGATCGCGGCGCAGCTCGCGACCGCGATGCACGACGAGAGCGCGGTACCGCCCGGCCCGGCGGCGCCCGATCTGTCGGATGCGCAACCATTCACGGAAACGACCCCACCGGCGGACTTCCCACCGGTGGGTAAGAACTTCGGTGATGTGCTCACCGAACCGGACCCGGCGTATCGCGCCGGAGAGCGGGTGAGTGTCGAATTCGCCGGTGCGCACCCCAATCATGATCTGCACCGCGGCAGCACCTACCTCATGGTGCAGCGGCGCGACGGGGAGCGCTGGCGGACGATCGCCGGCGACGGTGACTGGGCGACCACCTTCAGCTGGTCGCGGGGGCC
Organism: Nocardia sp. X0981; assembly: GCF_977089955.1. Classification (NCBI taxonomy): domain Bacteria; kingdom Bacillati; phylum Actinomycetota; class Actinomycetes; order Mycobacteriales; family Nocardiaceae; genus Nocardia; species Nocardia sp. X0981. The sequence goes on from NZ_OZ372435.1 coordinate 4,589,315, forward strand.
CGCTTCGAGCTCGCGAGTCACCATCGGCTGGCACAGTCCCGCCGACGCGACCCCCGGCACCTACCGGATCCGGTACTTCGGTGACGCTGTACAGCTCAGCGGGGAGCGTGTCCCCATCAGCGGCACCTCGCCGGAGTTCCGGATCCACGACGAGGACTGAACCGCCGCGGCGGAGATCACGGTACGTCGCTCGAATGCCGGTCCGGGCAGGTATGAGCCTGTCGTTCGGCGTGCTCACTTTCCGGGGCCGAGGCGATGGTCCGGTTCCGCGGTCCGTACCGGTATATCGGACGCGGCAGGCGGACGCCCAATCGGCACCGCGCTGCCCGGGTGCCGGACTCGGCTCGTGGGCAATCGATCGGGCCTTCTCCGGCAGGTGCGCCACGCGGGTCGCTCCACCTGTCCGGTCGAGGCGATCTCGGGCGGAACATACTGGTGCAGGCTCGTACGCCCGGTCTGCCGCGGGGCGATGTGGACACGTTGCGCGCCGAAGCGGCCGCCGCGTTCTCGCCGCAGGTGAATTTCGAGGATCTGGCCTGGATACGGAAGCAGTGACCGGGCAGATCGAACGCACCATGCGGCTGCTCGGGGTGACCTGCCTGAAGGAACTGGAACCCCGCCACGTCACCCAGCTGACCGGACTCGCCCCGCGGGCCGTGCCCGGCCGGAACCGGGGGTGAGCGATCGTTACCGGGCCGGTGTGGGTTGCGGCGTGCGCCAACGGGATACCCGCACTCCGTGCTGCGTCGAAAGGAAGTATCAGCGGTACGGCCACAGGGCGATGGCCTCGTCTACGGCCCGGTGGACCTCGGGCGGGAGGCTTTCGACGAGGAGTGGCGCCGTGGTGTCACGTGAGCTCGGGCCCCGTGGTGCTTTCCAGGTGCCGACGACGATTCCGTCGACGAGGATCGCGGGCCGGAACACACCGTTTCCTCCCGGGACGAGGGCTTGCAGCGCGGCCGGACTCGCGACGAGGGAGCGGTCGGTGTAGCCGAGGATCCACTCGTCGAAGCCGGGAACGAGGCACACTCGGTCCGGAGCCTTCCCGCCGTCGCCGTGCGACTGAGCGTCGATGATCCACGCGGGGGTCCCGTTCACCGTCACCTCCACGAGATCGTCGATCGAGGCCGCCGTGCGCCGCAGTATGGTTTTGGGCAGTTTCGTCCACCAGGCGAGATCGGCGAGAGTGACAGGCCCGCGAGTGTCGATATAGGCGCGCACGATACCGGTGAGCGCGTTGCCGGGATCGGCCGGCGGCGGGGTCGTCGACAGTTCGAGCAGTTGTTCCTCGCGTGTCGCCGTGAACCGGCCCCAGTGGGCGAAACCGTCCACCGCGAGATGTACGAGCAGGTGGTAGCCGCGCCCCGCCGTGGTGCCGATACCCGCGGCTTCCCACAGCGCCAGTATCTCCGCGCGGGTTCGGGGGCGTTCGATCAACGCCTCGTGCAGCACATCCCGTGCGCGAGCGATGAGGTGGGCGTCGAGCCCGAGTTGCTCACGGCGCCCGGCTGCCGCTCGGTGGGTGCGTTCGGCGGTGAAGTGCAGCAGGGTCGCCAGATAGGCGGGGGTGGTCGCGAAGAGCGTGCCGCGCATCGGCCACGAGCGGACGAGCCGTCCTTCGTCGAAGGCTCGGACGACGTCGGCGATACCGGTGCCGGGGCGAGAACGGAGGGCGATGGCACGCACGACGGCGGACAGGTCCTGACCTTGGAAAGCCACGGCCCGTTCCACGACGTCCGCGGGCTCGAGCTCCGAGCCGCCGAGCAACTGATTGCGCAGGCGTTGTCGGCGTGCGAGCGGGACCGCGATGTCTGAAGGCATGAGAGATAGTCCTTTTCGCGTCCGGCCCGGCGGAGTACGAGCGACGGGCCGGACGCGGGGAGGGGAAGAGAAGCGGTCAGCGGCGGCCGGCGAAGAACGCGCGGATATCACCGGCGAGCACCTCGGGCACTTCGAGGGCGGCGAAATGCCCTCCTTCGGGGAAGCGACTCCAGTGGACGATGTTGTCGTTATCCCGTTCGGCGAAAGCGCGGATGGTTTGGAAATCGTCGGCGAATACGGCTACTCCGGTGGGTGCGTGGTTGATACGCGGTTCGGTGGGCAGTTGCGCGTTCTCCCAGTAGGCGCGGCTCATACCGGCCGCCGCGTTGGTGAACCAGGTGATACCGACCGCGGCGAGGATCTTCTCGAGCGGCACTCGGGAAGTACCGTTGCCGAACGATTCGAACAGTTCGCTGTAGGCGAGCAGGCCGACGGGGGAATCGCTGAGGGCCGCTCCGATGGTCTGCGGGCGGGCGGCGTTCATGGCGTTGTAGCCGCCGACTTTCTGGAACCACTGCATATGCTCGAGACCGGCGTAATCGGCGGGTTCCAGTTTCTCGAACTCCGCGGGATCCCCGGAGGGGAACGAGAACAATTGCAGGACATGCAGGCCGAGGAAGCCGGCCGGTTCGAGTAGCCCGAGTTCGCGGGCGATCATGGCGCCCTGGTCGGAGCCGTGGACACCGTAGCTGTCGTAACCGAGTCGGCGCATGAGGGTGTCGTAGGCGCGGGCGATACGAGGTATGGCCCATCCGGTATGGCGGACCGGCTGGGAGAACCCGAATCCGGGGGAGTCGGGAGCGACGATATGGAACGCGTCCTCGGCCCGGCCGCCGTATGCCACGGGGTCGACGAGCCGGTCGATCAGGTCGAGATAGTCCGCCGACGAGCCGGGGTAGGTGTGGGCCAGCAGCAGCGGTGTCGCCTGCGGGTGCGGCGAGGTGACGTGGATGAAATGGATCGGCTGGTCGTCGATTTCGGTGAGATGGTGCGGCAGCTCGTTGAGCTGCTTCTCGAAGGCGCGCCAGTCGAAACGCCGCCACTGGTCGACCGCGTGCCGCAGGTAGTGGTTCGGGGTGCCGGTGGTCCAATCGTCCGCGGGGGCGGCCTGGGGGAGGCGGGTTCGGGAGAGCCGCTGGTCGAGATCGTCGAGCGCTTCTTGCGGGATCTCGATGTGGAAGGGGCGGATGCTGTCCGGCGTCGTGCTGTTCATACCGGAGACGGTAATAGCATAATAGGAAAGATCATTTCCTATTATCGGGAGGAATTCGTGCCGGATCCGGCGGCCCGTCTGCTCACCTTGCTGGGCCTGTTGCAGAGCAGGCCGGTATGGTCGGGAACAGAGCTCGCCGAGCGGCTGGGCGTATCCTCGCGAACGATTCGGAACGACATCGAACGCCTGCGGTCGCTGGACTATCCGATCGAGGCGATCCATGGCCGGGACGGGGGTTACCGGCTCGGCGCCGGCGGTCGCCTACCACCCTTGCTGCTCGATGACGACGAGGCCGTGGCAGTGGCGATCGGGCTGCGCTCGGTATCCGCCGTACCGGGAATCGAGGCCGCCGGGGGCCGAGCGCTGACCAAGCTCGAACAAGTCCTGCCGTCCCGGCTGCGCCCGACCGTCGACGCCCTGTCGCGTGCGATCGACCACGCGCCGGAGAACACCGGCACCGACGCCCCGGATCCGGAAGTCGACGCGAAGGTGCTGCGCGCGATCGCCACCGCGGTACGGGCCGGCGAATGGTTCCGGTTCGATTACGACGGTGAGCCGCGCCTGGCCGAACCGTACCGCCTCCTCGCCTGGCAGCGTCGCTGGTATCTGGTCGCCCGCGACCCGCGGACGGGCGGCTGGGACGTCTACCGTGCCGACCGTCTCCACCCACGGATGCGCACCGGTCGTCGTTTCCGGCCCGTACCCGTCCCCGGCGGGGATTTCACCGCGTTCGCCATGCGGCAGATCGCGGTATCCGGCTGGAATGTGCACGCGCGGTTGCGTATCGACGCGCCCGCCGCGGAGGTCTTGAACCGCATCAACCCCACGGTCGGGATCGTCGAAGCCCTCGACGAGCACACCAGTGTGCTGGTGACCGGCGCCGATACCCTCCAGACCATTGCCGCCTATATCGGCATGCTGGGCCTCGACTTCACCGTCGAGAGCCCCGGTGAACTCCGTGAGCATCTGCGACGGCTCGCCACCCGGTACCACCATGCCGCCGCCCTGCCGCCGGACCGAGCCGCTCCGTGTGACCGGTGAGCCGGATCGAGCCCGGCCGGAGCCGTCGATCGAATCACTTCCGGCGGTTCCCACGTCAGCCGGGAGCGACGGCCGGGCCGGATCGAGATACCGGTTCGACCGCGGAGGGACGGGTGGTGAGCGGCAGGAGGTCGATCGTACAGGGCCCCCATCTCGCAGCCGTTGTCCGTGAATTCCCGGTAGCGGCCCGCCGGGCCGTGCCGAATCCTCTACGATCCGTATCACCGAGATCGGAAGGGGGTTTCGAGGTGGCCGACGAGATCGCAGGGGTGGACCCCTCCACGCCGAGTATCGCCCGTGTCTACGACTATCTGCTCGGTGGGCGGGACAACTACGAGTCCGACCGCAGGATAGGCGAATACTTCATTCATGACCTGCCCGGTTCGGTGAGCATCGCCCACGCCAACCGGCAAGCGCTCATCCGCGCCGTGGCCGGTATCGCCGCCGACGGCATCGGCCGGTTCATCGATATCGGTAGCGGACTGCCCACCGCCGACAATGTCCATCAGGTGGCCCAGCGCCACGATCCGGACGCGCGCGTGGTCTATGTGGACAACGACCCGATCGTCCTCGCCCACGGCCGGGCCCTGCTCGAAACCGACGACCACACCGCGGTCGTCCGGGCCGATCTGCGCGAGCCGGAGCAGATCCTGCAGGCACCGGCCGTGCGGCGCCTCATCGGATTCGACGAGCCGATCGGCCTGATATTCAGTGCGATCCTGCACCACATCAACGACGACGAAAAGCCGCGTGAGCTGGTGCGCTGGTGGGTCGATCGGCTACCCGCCGGCAGCCGGGTCTACATCTCCCACTTCCGTTCCGGCGACAACGCCGAAACCCGGGCCGCCGAACGGAAACTCCAGGAGACCTTCGGGCGTGGGCGCTGGCGCACCGACACCGAAATCCTCGAGCTTTTCGGGGACGACCTCGAAATACTGCCCCCGGGCCTGGCGTACTGTTCGCAGTGGCGACCGAGCCCACCTGCCGAGGGGGTGCCCACGATCGGTACCGAACATCGCGAGCCGACCGTCTGGGAACAACTCATCGCCTGCGCATTGGCCCGCAAACCGTAACCTGGACCGACCCATCGGTGACGACCCGAAAGCCGAATCCAGTGGCCGGGCGGTCTCGGATATCAGGGCAGCGGGGCGCTCCAGTACAGGCGGGTACCGCCATGGGGACCGCGGCCGAGCTCGCATCGGCCGCCTGCGCGCCGGGCGCGCGTAACCATATTGTCCAGCCCGCTACGGCGGGCGTTCTCCGGTGCGAGTCCCACGCCGTCGTCGACGACCTCGAGCGCGACCTCGTCATCGATACGCAGTTCGACGGAGAGCACGGTGGCGTGGGCGTGCCGGACCACATTGCTGACCGCCTCGCGTAAGACGGCCTCCAGATCATCGGACAGCGGCGGCGCGAGTACGGTCACCGGACCGGTGAGCCGGATGGTGGTCCGCAGATCGGTCTCGGCTGTCAGTTCGGCGACGATATCGTGCAGACGTCTGCGGTATCCGGCCGATTCGGTGACGGTGGTGTTGTGCAGGTCGAAAATCGAGTGCCGGATCTCCTGCATGATGGATTGCAGGTCTTCGATGGTCGCGCCGAGCCGCGCTCTCACCTCGTCGCCGCGTGCGCGTTGCAGGGTGCCCTGCAGACCCAGGCCCAGCGCGAAGAGGCGCTGAATAACGTGATCGTGCAGGTCGCGGGCGATCCGGTCGCGGTCGGCGAGCACATCGAGCTCCCGCATCCGGTGCTGGGTCTGCGAAAGCCGGAAGGCGAGGGCCGCCTGAGTGGCGATCACGGTCATCATGGCCTGTACAGCGGGATCGAGGGGCTCGCTTCCGGCGGGCTGTACGGTGGCCAGGACCCCGATGATGGTGTCCTCGGCGCGCAGCGGCAGGACGAGCGCCGGCCCGAAACATGCGGTCGGCGCTACATCGGTGGAAAGCCGGTCGACGGTGACCGTGTGACCGTGCCGGAATGCCCGGCCCGAATGGGAACCGTGCAGGGGGAGCCGCCGGGCACGTAACTCGTGCGCTCGCTCACCCGAGACGGCGGCGATGGTCAGCTCACGTACCTCCTCACCCGGGAGGTCCGGATCCTCGGGTAAGGCCACGAACGTACAGGCGGCGCCGGTGAGTGTGCGGGCCCGATCGGTCACCAGATCCAGGATTTCCTCGGGTTCGCCTCCGGTGAGCAGTTCGGTGGCGACATCCCGGGTCGCCTCCAGCCAGTGCTGGCGCATCCGGGACCGCTCGTAGAGGCGGGCGTTCTCGATGGCGATCCCGGCGGCCGCGGCCAGGGCCCGGACGACGATCTCGTCGTCATCGGTGAATTCCTGGGCTCCGATCTTCTCGGTCAGATAGAGGTTGCCGAAAACCTCGCCCCGCACCTGCACCGGAACTCCCAGGAAACTGTGCATGGGGGGATGGTGGGCGGGAAAACCCACGGACGCCGGATGATCCGAGATATTCGCCAGGCGGATCGGCTCGGGGTGCTGGATGAGCAGTCCCAGCACGCCGTGACCTCTCGGGAGGTGGCCGATCAGGAGCCGAGTCGGGTCGTCGATACCTTCGTGGACGAATTCGGCCAGCTCGCCGTTCGAGCTGTCGGTCCCGCACACGCCGAGCGCCCCGTAACCGGCGTCGACCAGTTCGATGGCGGTGTGGACGATGGATCTGAGGGTCTCGTCGAGGTCCAGACCCGCCGTGACCGACAGCATTGCCTCCATCAAGCGGTCCATGCGATCGCGGACATCGACGATCTGGGCGATGCGGTCCTGCACCTCGTCCAGCAGTTCGTGCAACCGTAACTGGGACAGCGTCTCGGTCACCGGTGGCCGATCGCCTCGCGCGGACACCTGGCGTTCCATGGCCGACATTCTTCCATCGGCCCAGCGCCATCGCCACCGTAGTCGCAGCTCATAGGGCCAGCTATCGGTGATCTGCCCGCCGCCGCCTCGTGGACGAGTCCCGCTCGGGCAGAGGTCCTTGGGGCACCGTCACAAGGGCATTCGGCCCTGTCTCCGCGCTGTCCGAGGTGGTGTTGTAGGGGGCAGGCGCCGATCGAGAAAGCGGTGACATCCGATGACCGGATCCGAACTGCCCGCGAGTTACGGTGCGGGCCCGCGGCGAATCGTGCGGATAGAGCGCGCCGAGGCATTACGCCTGCTCGCGTCCGCACCCTTCGGCCGTATCGTCTTCACCGACGACGCGCTGCCCGCGGTGCGTCCGGTGAATCATCTGATCGGCGCCGGTGGGGTGGTCATCATCTGGACGCGACCGTTCGCGGGGCTGATGCCGGGGGAGCCCGGCCGGTCGGTGATCGTCGCCTATCAAGCCGACGATATCGACCCGGTGCGGCGAACGGGCTGGTCGGTGCTGATCACCGGTCCGGCGCGGGTGATCGGGGCCGGCGAGAACGCCGCCGAGTACGCGCGCCGGCTCGGCCCCTGGGGCGATTCCGAACGCGGTGTGGTGATCGGTATCGAACCCACACTCGTCTCCGGCACCAGGCTGACAGAGGAGGTGGCGGTGTGAACGAGCGGCCCGATGCGGAAACGGTGCGCACGGTGTTGCGGCGGGCGTGCCGGGCGCCGTCGTTGCACAACAGCCAACCGTGGCGCTGGCGCTGGGACGGGGCCACGCTGGGTTTGTTCGTCGATGCCGAGCGGATCCTGCCCGGCACCGACGCCTTGAACCGGCAGGGTGTTCTCGCCTGTGGCGGATTACTCGATCACGCCCGGGTGGCATGGGCGGCGGCCGGCTGGAAGGTACATATCGCACGCTTCCCGGAGCCACCCGTTCGTGCCCACCTGGCTACGCTCTCGTTCCCCGGCCGCCGCGACCCCTTCGAGATCGACCTGTTGTCCGCGGCCGCCATCGACGACCGGTACAGCGACCGGACACCGCTGGCCGCTCCCGAAGCCTGGCCGGAACTCGAGCCCGTACTCCAGAGCCTGTGCCGCCGCCGGGACACCGCTTTCCACGTCGTGGACGAAGACAGCCGGGCGGAACTGGACCGGCTCTCGCGCACGACCGCCCAGGTGCGCCGGCACGATCCGAGATATCAGTCGGAGCTGCTCTGGTGGACCGGGGGCGGTACCCACGGCGATGCGGGTATTCCGGCGGCCCGGCTGCCCGCCCCGGAGATATCCGGGCAGGTTCCGGCGAGTCGTTGTTTCCCGCCGGGATCGCTGGGTTCGGCCAGTACCGGGGATATGCGCGACGAAGCGGTGATCGTGGCCCTGTCCAGCCGTGACGACACCGCGGAATCGGTGCTGCTCTGCGGCGAGGCGCTCTCGGCGGTCCTGCTCGAGTGCACCGTGGCGGGCCTGGCCACCTGTGTACTCACCCACGTCACAGAACTGCCGTCGGCCCGCGCGAAGATCACCGAACTCGTCGGGAACCGGTTTCCGCAGCTGCTCGTCCGTGTCGGCCGGCCGCTCGGACCACCTCCGCCGCGCACCTCGCGGCGCGGTCCCGACGAAGTTCTCGAGATCGTTCCTGGCCGGCCCTCCGTAACCCCTTCACACTGAAACCGTGTCTTCCGAGGCGGTTCTGCCGCTGATCGCCGCCCACCGGCACGACGCGGTGATCTCCGATATGGACGGGGTGGATGCCGACGAGCTCGGTCTGCCGGGAAAGCCGGATCCGGCCGTCCGCCGGGAAGCGGCGTCCCGGCTGGGCAGCGTCGCGAACCGGACAGTGGTCGTCGAGGACGTCGAAGCCGGGGTGGCTGCGGGCAGGAACGGCGAGTTCGTCCTCGTCGTGGGTATCGACCGGAACAACCGGAGGCGACCGGTCGGGCAGATATCTGGACGCGATACGAACCACCCCGGCCGGGCCGCCACCGAAGCAGCACAACCGGCCGGCGTCACCGCGCCGGGACGGGTCACCATCGGCAGATGAGAGCCGGACACATCGAATGGTGAAGCGGGAACCCGCCCCGGTCCCGGCCCGGACGGCTGATCAGTGTGATGCGGTGAGGTGGCGGGCGAGCCGGGTCGCCTCGTGGGCGAGCCCGGTGGGGTCGGTCGCGATGAATGTCGAGGTGCTCGCGATATTGCCCTGTGCGTACCAGGTGGGATTGGGCCGGTCCGAGACCAGAAGCCTGCCGGTGCCGGGCTGGGTGGCCAGGCCCCCGAACGGATGCCATTGCGCGGAGGTGGACTTCAGAAGGGAACGCACCAGGTTCCCGGCCGCCGGGGGCACGGCGTAGGGCGGCGGGTTGATGGCATCGACCACCATGTCGGCGGTCCATTCGATGTCATCGGTCAGGGCGAATCCGCTGTGGGTGCGCGGCCGGATCTTCTGCAGACCCGGTCGCAGCCGTAGCTGACCGGAATCGAATGCGCGCAGCAGAATCTTCGCGTTGAGCGGCACCATGGGCGAACTCAGACAATTGATGGTGCGGAGGTGAGTGCTGCGCAACAGGGTCTTGTCCGGCTCGCGTAACAGCGGCCATATCGCCGGTACGACAGTCCGGATGGCCCGGCCGAGTAGTCGCCGGCCCTGATGCGGGTCCGTCACGGAGGACAGTTGACGTCGCAAACGTGGCACCGGCGCCTCGGTGTCGTTGCCGGCGACTTCTTCGCGCAGTGTCCGGAAATCTTGCCCCAGCACGGCCAGTTCCTGTTTCATCAGCTCGACCAGCAGGGTGAGCGTGGCCCGCCCCTGGTTCTCGTGTACTCGTCGCAGTGCGTAGTCGGGTGTCAGATAGCGCGGCACGTATTCGATGGGACGTTGCTGGACGGCGGGCAGGACACCGCTTCGGGACATCAGGGTGATCGGGCCGGTGTGTCCGTTCGAAAGCAGCCCGGTGACGATATCGACGGCGGTCAGTCCGCTGCCGAGGACGGCGATGTGCCGGTCCGCGGGAATCTCGGCCAGCGTCCGGCGCAGCGGGTACGGGTCGCGGATATACCCCGGCGTGCCGGCCAGTCCGTAGCTGTCGTGCGGCTGCCCGCCCCCGACGGACAGCACCGCGCGGTCCACCTGGAATGCGCCGCAGGTGGCGGTGTGCAGGGTGGCCCCGGTGTCTCGGGAGAACCGGTCGACCTCGGAATTCACCACGCTCACCCGGCATCCCTTCGCACGCAGACCGGCGACAGCGGTATGTGCGGTGTGTTCGAGATACTGGCCGTAGACGGCTCGCGGGACGATCGGTAGATCGAGTTCTTCATCGAGGTAGTCAGCGAGTTCGGGGCGTGCCTGCAACCAACGCAGGTAATGATCCAGGTCTCCGCCTCGGGCGGTCATGGCCATCGGCGGGGCATTGACTCGTACGGATTCCTGGTCGCACTGGTATGCGCGCCCGCGCCAGACGGCGGGTGAACTCTCGAATACCGTGATCTCTTCCACTTCGGTGCCCGAGCGGGCGAGCGCGTCGAGGAGGGCCACCGTGGCCATTCCCGCGCCGACTATTCCGATTCGCATGATCGTTCCCTTCTGCCGCGTCTCGGCGACTGCGTGCCGACCAGCTTTGCCGGTCGGCGGGTGGGATCCGATCCCTCGATCGGGGGTTGTTCCGGGGGCCTCCCTCGAATGGGGGATTGTCCGGATACTTCCGCACGGGAAGCATGGCGGTTATGGATACGTCCACCTCCGCTCCGGGAGGCAGTCTCCGTGCGGGCATCGATACGGCGCCCGACGCGACGAGCTTGTTCGCCGTGACGTCGGAGCGCCTGCGCCGCGTCATGCCTTTCGACGCGGCCGTATGGGTTGCCACGGACCCGATCAACGGATTGACCGCGGCCCCGGTGCGAATCGAAAACCTCCAGCGGGGTGGATGCGGCATCTACTGGGAATCGGAATTCCGCGCTGATGCTGTCAATCCTTTCCGGTCCTTGACGAATTCTCCGTTCCCGGCTGCCGGGCTGTGTGCGAGCACCGGTGATCGTCCTTCGTCGAGCCCGCTGTATCGGGACTTCATGCGGCCACGGGGCTTCGGAGACGAGCTGCGTGCTGTATTCCGGGTCGACGGTAGATCCTGGGGACAGCTGAGCCTGTTCCGCGAGTGCGGTCGAAAACCCTTCTGTGCCGAGGATTTGGCGGTTGCCGGCGCGTTGTCGAGTCCGATCGCGCAGCGGCTGCGTTCGTACGCCCGGAGCACGGAGTCACCGCGCCGACCCTCCGATACGCCCGGAATGCTGTTGTTCGACCGTCTGGGCAACCTGAGGTCGATCAACGAGGAGGCCCGCTGGTTCCTCGCCGATATGCCGCCGGGCCCTCGCGCGGCGACCTCGGCCGGTATCGCCCTGCCCCTGCCGGTGTGGATTCGGAGCACGGTGGCCCGTGCGCGCGAGACGCACGGTAACGCGCGAATCCGGATGCGCGCGCTCACCAGCGGGTGGCTGGTGTGTCATGCCTCGTACCTGAATACCGCCGATGGTATGGACGAGATGATCGCGATGACGATCGGGCCTGCGGCGGGATCGGAGATCGCCACACTGATCGTCGCCGCCTACGAACTGACACCCCGGGAACACGAAGTGACCGAACTGATCGCGCGCGGATTGTCCACAGCTGAGATCGCGAGCCGGTTGTTCCTGTCGCCGCATACGGTCCGGGACCATGTGAAGGCGGTTTTCGAGAAGGTTGCCGTAGGGACTCGGGGGGAGTTGGTCGCGAAGCTCTACACCGAGCATTACGAGCCGCTGGTGGCGCCCGAGGAGGCCCGGGTCCGCCGTCTGCGGCGGACCCGGGCCGGCTGAGCGTCCGGAAGCGACCGGTTTCCGGCACGACAGGGCGGATCGAATACCCTCCGGGTATGGCGGCGCGGTGGGAAGAGCTGGGGTGGGAGCGGCTCGCGGACGGGGTGGGACGGTGCCGGTTGCCGGTGTGGGACTGTACGTTCGGATTGATCATCGGAGACGATGGCGTGTTCGCGGTCGACGGCGGCTCGAGTCCGGGGGAGGGTGCCCGGATGCGGGAGCAGGCGGAGCGGCTGGCAGGCCGGCCGGTCACCGGTGTCGCGCTCACCCATTACCACTTCGACCATGTTTTCGGTGCGGTGGCGTTCACGCCCGCGCGGTTCTTCGCCGCTGCCGGCGCGCAGACGGTGTACCGGGACGGGCGCGACGAGATGCGGGCCGACGCGGTCCGCAACGGGCTCGACGCGGTCGTGGCCCGGGAGGCCGCCGACACCCTGGTGCGGCCCCAGGAGTACGTCCGGGATACGACCACGGTGGAGCTGAGCGCCGGCTGGGAGATCTCCTTGGTCGATGCCGGCCCGGGACATACCGGCCACGATCTCGCGGTCGTCGTGCCGGGCGATCCTGTCGTGGTGTTCTGCGGTGATCTCGTCGAGGAATCGGGCGAGCCGCAGGCCGGGCCCGACGCGATACCGTCACGCTGGCCCGCCGCGCTCGATCGGCTGCTCGAGCTGGGCGGGGAGGATGCCGTGTACGTGCCCGGTCACGGTGCGGTGGTGGATGCGGATTTCGTGCGGAGACAGCGGGACGCGCTGACGGCCCGCTTCGGTGTACACGAGTGAGGGGCCGGCGGTAGCGCGACCGCGGGAGAGGTTGGCGCACGGTACCTCTCGGATCGCGCCGGCCGGTTCACGTCCGCACGTGTACCGGCGCGATATGCGGGTATGCGGGGCACAGGAACTCGATGAACTCGGCTGCGTGTCATCGTTTCCGGTGGAACACCAGGAGGTTCTCATGCTCGCCGTTGCCGCCGCTGTAGCGTTCGGTCTCGCGCTCGTTTTCGATCTGGCGGATGCCACCCTCGGTGATGCCATCACCGGTGGCACCCTCGTCATCGTCGGATTGTTGTTGATCTCCCTGCATCTCGCGGGGTTCGGTACCGGCGCGCGCGTGGGTGCCGGCGGCCGCTCGTGGAAGTGGCGGCGCGTCCGCCGCTGAACCACACCCGGTCGCGCTGCGGGGACAACCGGGACCGGTGCGGGTGGTGTGAAAGGTGGGCCGGTGGGTGTCACCGCCGCAACGGCAGGGTGCGCACGAGGCCCGGCCCCGGCTTCCGGCCGAGACCTCCGAGGACGAGCTGTTCTTCGGGTGCCCCGGCTCGGGTGGGCGGGCCCTGCGGCCACCACTTGTCGAGTGGGGTCAGTCCCGGCTCCACCATGTCGAGCGAGTGGAAGAATTCGCGGATCCGCTCCGGGTTCCGGTACCGGGCGGGGCCCAGTCCTGTTTCCAGATGCGCGTATTCGAGTTGCCGGGCCAGCTCGTGCAGCTGCGGGTGCTCGGGGCCGGGATCGCAGTAGTGGGTGATCGCCACATACGATCCCGCGGGTAGCAGGTCGATGTACCGGCACACGACGCCGGCGGGATCGTCCTCCTCGCCGAGGTGATGCAGAACCGCGCCCAGGAGAACCGCGATCGGCTGCCGCATATCGAGGTGGTGCCCGGCGTTGTCCAGCGTTGCCGCGGCATCGGTGAGATCACCCGGGAGATAGCGGGTGTTCTCGTTGCGTTCCAGCATCGCTCGCCCGTGCGCCACGCACAACGGATCGTGATCGGTGTACACGACCTTCACCTCGCGGCGCCCGCACTCCTGGGCGACGATATGGAGCGGGTCGCGCGTGGGCATTCCGGCGCCGAGATCCAGAAACTGTTCGATGCCCGCGCTTTCGGCCAGCAGCCGGACGGCACGGGCGAGCCAGCGCCGGTTCGCACGGTGCACATCGCCTTGGCGTGGCGCTATCTGCCGGATCCGCTCGAACGCGTGCCGGTCCACCGCGTAGTTGTCCTTGCCGCCCAGGCTGTAGTCGTAGACACGAGGAATGCTGGGCCGGTCGGTGTCCGCGCCGACAGGCCGGACGCTGCTCGTTGCAGCGGTGTCGGTTATCATCGCGCCTCCGTTACATACCGGGCGGTCACCCTCTCACGAAGGTGTTCCCGAAGGTAACACGGCAACAGAATTTATGGCTATGTTGCGAGGTGGCGGGGTGCGGCGGCTGCTCCGCCGATCGCGGCCGGAGCCGCGTGGGTCATCGCGGCGCGGACCCCGGAGCTCGTCCGCCCCTCCTTCGGCCGGGCCTCCGGGCCGCGTCCTACGAAGCCCGCATACTCAGCGCGGGAGCGGAGTCGTGGCGCCGGAAGGTGGCCGGTGTTTCCACGTGTACCCAGCAGCCGCTCGCGCCCTCGCCCAGCGTGGCCAACGGCGGTGGCAGGAACGAAGGCGGAGCGAAGCGGACCTCGGTGCGCTGGGTCGCGGTGGTGACCACCGCTGTCTGTTCGGGGCCGCTCCATTCGCCGACCCACAACCCGCCCACGATCCATACCTGTGGCGTGGAGCCGTCGGCAAGAGTGATCGTCACTTCCTCGCCCACGTATTCGCCCCACGCCACCCACCAGCGGCCGGGGGCGGCGACACCGAGCGGTCCGGAAACGCCCACTGCCATATCCGCACGACCCAGCCACTGCCGCCACAGCAGCTCGTCCTCGCCGGCCTCGGTGAGGATCGCGCCTACCGGCCGCGGGTGGGTGACACGGAAGCAGTGGTCCGCGCCGCGCCACTGTAGCTGCATCCCCGACAGCGGTAAGACCCTCAGTTCGATATCCGACTCGTTCTTCTCGCCCGACATCCCGGCTCCTCATCTCTGTCCAGCTCCGCGCCTTCCCTGCGCGAGAGCGCCGACAAGAGCCGTCCTACCCCCGGGTTCCGTTACTAAACCGTGACAGCTCCGAGGGGGGTGGCCTGTGAGTTGACCCACTAATAGTTTGTGCATTAACTATTAGTGGGTACGGTTGTGCCGGCAGGGTGAGAGCGAGCGGAGAAAGTCATGAGCGTCCACATCGACGATCCCCTACGCCTCGAGCGGCAGGTGTGCTTCGCGCTGGCGGTTGCCAACCGTTCCGTACTCGCCGTCTACCGGCCGCTTCTGGAACCGCTGGGTCTGACCCATCCTCAATATCTGGTCATGCTGGCGCTCTGGGGGGATGCGCCGATGTCGGTCAAGGCCATCGCCGAGGCGGTCCAGCTCGATTCCGCCACCCTCTCACCGCTGCTCAAACGACTCGAAACCACCGGTCTCGTCACGCGTCGGCGCGATCCGGGTGACGAGCGCGCCCTGGTGGTCGACCTCACCGGCGCGGGCCGGCGCTTGCGGCAGCAGGCCGAAAGGATTCCCGCGGCCGTCGTCGAACGCCTGGGCGTGGGGCTCGCGGATCTCGAGGCGTTGCGGGAGATCCTGATCCGGGTGAACACCGCCGCCCGGCGCGCGGGGCCGGCCCGCACGGACGGCGAACCGTGAACCGTGCGGACGGCCGACCGCCGTGCACCGTGGTATGAGCTCGTACAAACAGGAGGATCCGGTGACCGAACGAACCCCGACGATCGGGCAGCGCGTCAGTTATATCTGCGGAGCGACGCTGCCGCCGTCCATGCGGCAATGGGTCCTGCGCGACCAGACGGGCCCGGGGGCCGCGCGCCGGTATCTGCTGCGCTTCCTCGTCCCGCCGATTCCGCTTCTCTGTCTGTTCCTTCTGGTGCCGGGACCATTGTGGGTGGGCCTCTCGATGGCCGGATTACTGTACCTTCCGCTGGCCTTCTTCACGATCGCGTTGATGTATGTGTACCGGCGCCACCTACTGGTCAAGCACGGTCTCGATCCCGCGCTGGCCACCGCCGACCGGCTCCGCCGGGCAGCCGAGGAACGCGCCGGTTACGAACTGCGCCACGGCCGCGGCTGAGGCGGTGGCGCGGGCCCGAGGGGCCGGGCTCACGAAGCGAGCCCGGAATCCCGGATGGCCTCGGCCAGCGGCTCCAGCACGGCCGGATCGTGCGGAGTGGGTAGATAGATGATCGCGAGTTCCAGGCCTTCGGCGCCCAGTGCGGCCGCCCAGTCGACGACCTCGCCGTAGCCGAGCCGCGGGTCCAGCCGCTTCTGCGCCGAGAGCGTGATCTCCGTGGGGTCGCGACCGATATCGGCGCAGTGTGCCGCCAGCACATCGCGCTTACGGGCGAATTCCGCGGTGGTTCCGGAAACGAAGTTCCAGTGCTGGGCGTAGCGGGCGGTGATGCGGAGGGTGCGTTTCTCACCGTTGCCGCCGATGCAGATCGGAGGGTGCGGACGCTGTGGGCCCTTGGGTTCGTTGCGGGCGGCGGCCAGTTGATAGAACTTGCCGTCGAAATCCGTCGTCTCCTGGCTCAACAGCCCGATGAGTACCTGGCAGGCCTCCTCGAACCGGTCGAGGCGTTCGGTGATACTCCCCAGCTCGATGCCGTAGGCGCCGGATTCCTCCTCGTTCCAGCCGGCGCCGATACCGAGTTCGAGGCGACCACCGGAGATGATGTCGAGGGTGGCGGCCATATTGGCCAGGACCGCGGGATGCCGGTAGTGCACCCCGGTCACCATCGTGCCGAGCCGTAAGCGTTCGGTGGCCTGTGCCAGGGCGGTCAGGGTGGTCCAGCCTTCCAGGCACGGGCCGGTGGAATCGGCGAAGATCGGATAGAAGTGGTCGAAGGTCCATCCGGATTCGTAGATATCGATATCGTCCGCGGCGCGCCAGACGGTCAACATATCGGCCCAGGTTGTTTCCTGCGGTGCAGTTTTGAACGCGAATCGCATATCGACAGGCTAGGAGTTGAAGTGCGCTCCAGATCAAGCCCGGCCTCGGCGTGTCCGGCGGGCTCGTTCGAGACGCCCGCCCGCCGATTCACGATCCGGCTGCGGCGGGCCGAGCGAAGAGTGAGACGGCCGTGCCGTTCGGGTGACCGGTTCGCCTCCGGCGTGACGGTCTGCCGGTAACGTTTGTTCCGGTGCAGGGAACACCGGTGGGAATCCGGGGCTGTCCCGCAACTGTCACCGAGGAGCGATCCGCCATGCGTGGCCACGACCTACCCGGGTCGGAAGGCCGGCGGGGATGCGTCGATCCGGGAGCCAGGACACCTGCGCCCACGGTAACGGGTGACACCCACGAGGATGGCTATGAACAACTCCACAACAGGTCGGTCCGGTCTCGGCCGTCGACGGCTGCTGGCCGGGACCGCGGGGCTGATCGGGCTCACGGCATTGGCCGGTGTCCCGGTCCTCACCGGCTGCGGCACCGGCGGCGGGCCGTCCGGGCCCCCGGCAGGCCCGCCGCGACCGGGCGGCCGGCTGCGGTCGGTGATCGCGGGCCGATCCGCGACCGCCGATGTGCTGGATCCGCACGAGGCGGGCAGTTCCGCCGGCGGTGCGGTATCGAAGAACGTCTGGGACAAACTCGTCGCGTACAACAACGACCTCACCCTGCGCTATCGGCTCGCCCGGTCGCTGGAACCGAATGCCGACGGGAGCGTCTGGCGGATCTCGCTGCGGCCGGGCGTGGTGTTCAGTGACGGCAGTCCGCTCACCTCGCGGGACGTGCTGTGGAGCTTCGAACGGATGCTGGACCCGGCGCGCTCCTCCGCCGGTGATCTCGCGATGGTCGATATGCCCCGGACCCGGGCCGATGGTGAACTGGACGTATTGGTGGCGATGAAAACGCCCCTCGCCGACTTCGGTTCCGTACTGGCGGGCTGGTACTGCTACATCGTCAAGGAGGGGACCACGGACTTCGGCGAACACACCCTGCCGGTGGGGACGGGTCCGTTCGCGCTGGCGAAATGGTCGCCCGGTGACCGGACGCTGCTGCGGCGCAACGATCGCCACTGGGACGGACCGGCGCCGCTGGACGAGGTCGAGATCATTCAGATCGCCGAGACCGAGGCGCGGATGAACGCGTTCCTGTCCGGCGAGGCCGATGTGGTGCACGAGCTGAGTTATCTGCAGGCCCGCAATCTGGAGAGCGACCCCACGGCAACCGTGATCGTTCCTCCGGAAGGCCTGATGGGCGCTCTTCAAATGCGTGTCGACCTGCCGCCCTTCGATGATGTGCGAGTCCGGCAGGCAATGCGGCTGGCTGTGGACCGGCAAGCGATGGTCGATTCGGTTTACTACGGGTACGGCGAGATCGGCAACGATATCTACGGGAAAGGTGCCCCTTTCTACAACGACACCCTGCCCCAGCGGACCTGTGATCCGCAGCGCGCCCGCGAACTACTGCGCGCGGCCGGTAAAGAGAACCTCGAGGTCACCTTGCCGACAGCCGACGGCATGCCGGGGATGGTGGAGTCGGCGACCCTGTTCGCCGAGCACGCCAAAGCGGCCGGAATCACCGTCCGGCTCGAATCCACTCCGGCCGATACCTATTTCTCCCAGGTCACCGGGAAACGGCCACTGACCCATATCGGCTGGTGGAACTACAGCCTCGACTACTTCTACGGCCAGACCGCCACCAGTTCGTCCCCGAGCAACGGTACCGGCTGGCGCCGGCCCGCCTGGGACGCGAAGTTCGCGCAGGCCCGCGCCGCCATGGACCCGCAGCGGCGCCGCGAGCTGTACTTCGAACTGCAGGAAGAACTGTGGAACGAAGGCGGCTACATCCTGCACAGCTTCGCCAGACGACCCGACGCCGCACGCAATATCGTCGGGGGAATGCGCCCCGGTGTCCCGGGGACCGACGACTGGGCGAATTACGCCACCACCTGGCTCGCGGCCCAGGGCTGAGGCCGCCGTGCTGCGTTATTTCCTGCGGCGGGCCGGGGCCGGTGTCGGTGTGCTGGGCACCGTGACGGTGCTCGTCTTCGGATTGTTCGAGTTGCTGGATTCGGATGCGGCGGTGGTGATCCTGTCCCGCAGTGGGGCAGGCGACCCGTCACCGGAGCAGTTGGCCGCCCTGCGGTCCGAATTGGGACTGGACCGGCCCGCGCCGATCCGGTTCGCCGAATGGGTGACCGATTTCCTGCGCGGTGATCTCGGTGAGTCACTGATATCGGGCCGGCCGGTGGCCGACGTTCTGCTCGATCGGCTGGCCAACAGCGCCGCGCTGGCACTGTTGACGATCGTATTGCTGATTCCGCTGGCGCTCGGGCTGGGCCTGCTGGCCGGTGCCCGGCCGGGTTCCCGGACCGACCGGGTGATCAGCGTCGCGGCCCTGACGGTCGAATCGATACCGTCGTTCGTTCTCGGTGTGCTGCTGGTGGCCGTGGTCGCGCTGTCGCTGCGGCTGGTACCGGCGGTATCGCTGGTGCCCACCGGCGCCAGTGTCTGGGACCGGCCGGAGATACTGGTCCTACCGGTGGTCTGTCTGCTGCTGGGGTTGTCACCGCATCCGGCCCGGATCGTGCGGGCGCAGACCACCGAGGTCGTCGCCTCCGCCTACATCCGGACCGCCCGGCTGAACGGTGTCGGCGGCCTCCGCTTGCTCCTGCGGCACGTTGCCCCCAACGCGGTATCCGCCTCCATCCACCCCCTCGCGGGGTCAGTGGCCGGTCTCATCGGCGGGATCGCCGTCGTGGAAACCCTGTTCTCCTATCCGGGGGTGTCGAAGGAATTGCTGACCGCGATCTCGGCCCGTGATTACCCGTTCGTCCAGTCCGCCGCGGTGCTGCTGGCCGCGTTCGGCATCGGGGTCTATCTGCTCGCGGATATGCTCGCTCTGCTGGTCAGCCCCCGCGCCAGGGCTCTGGTGGGGGAGGGCCGGTCGTGAGAAGGGCGTGGCGGTCGGTGATTCTCGCGGGCGTTCTGGGGGTGGTCGCGCTCGGCCCGCTACTGGCCCCGCACTCGCCCACGGCCTCGGTCGGAGCTCCGTTCCGGCCCCCGGGCCCGGGGCATCCGCTGGGCACCGATGTGGTCGGTCGCGACGTGCTCTCGCGTCTTCTGCACGGAGGCTGGGCGCTGCTCGGGATCGCGGTGGTAGCGCTGCTCGTCGCCTACACGCTGGGGCTGGCCCTGGGGCTGATCGCCGGGTTGCGGCCGCGCGCGGATTCCTGGCTCATGCGGCCGGTCGACGCGGTGGTGGTCATCCCGTGGTTCCTGCTTCTCGCGGTGATCGCGACGGCTCTCGGTGCCGGGCCGACGGCCGTGCTGCTGACGGCGTCGGTGGCCTCGGTGCCCTGGATCGTGCGCATAGTCCGCACCGCGGTGCACGATCTCGCGACCGCGGGGTATGTGGAATCGGCGCGAGCGCGGGGCGAACCGCTGTGGTGGGTGGCCGTGGTGGAGGTGCTGCCGAATCTGCGAGCGGTGGTGCTGGCCGATGCCGGCATCCGCTTCTCGGGTGTCATTTCGATCGTGGCGGTCGGCGGTTTCCTCGGGCTGGGCATGCGCCCGCCGTCGCCGGACTGGGCTTCGATGATCACCGAGAATCGAGCCGGATTCGCCCTGCAGCCCTGGTCGGTACTCGCCCCGGCCCTGCTGATCACGGCTCTGGTCGTCTCGGTCAATATGGTCGGCGACGGTGTGTTCGGCCATCGGCGTGCCCGCGCCGCCATCGCGGTACCGGAACTTGGTGTGGAGGAAGGCCTGCGGGTCGAGCATCTCACCGTGCGCACCGATACGGGCCGGATCCTGCTGGACGACGTTTCGGTGCGATCGGCGCCGGGGCGGGGGCTGGCGGTGGTCGGGCGGTCCGGCGCCGGGAAGACGACCTTCGCGTCCGCGGTGCTGGGGGCGTTACCGCCCGGTTTGTCGGCATCGGGAGTGATCGGCATCGGCCGCGCCGACCGGTCTCGCCGGGCGGTCGGATTCGTACCGCAGGACCCCGCCACCGGCCTCAACCCGGCATTACGGATCGGCACCTCGATCGGTGAGATCGTCCGGTCGCGCCGCACCCCGCGCGACGGTGACGCGGTGGCGGCCGCGCTGCGCCGGGTGGGGCTACCTGCCGATCGTGAGTTCCGCCGCCGGTTCCCGCACGAGTTGTCCGGTGGGCAACAGCAGCGGGTCCTGCTGGCCATGGCGCTGCTCGACGACCCGGAGCTGGTGGTCTTCAACGAGCCGACGACCGGGCTCGATGCCCGATCCCGTGCCGATCTCGTCGAGGTGCTGCTCCGGGCCCGCCGGGAGTCGGCCACCGCGTTCCTGATCATCACCCACGATCTGGACGGTGTCGCACCGTTGATCGACGATGTTCTCGAACTGGACGAAGGTCGCGTCGTCTCCTACACGCCGCGACGGTGCGCGGAACCGGAGACGTTCGCGGTATCGCCCGCGAAAAACTCTCCTCCCGCGGCGGAACCGCTCCTGCGGGTGGAAGCCCTGTCGGTCGCGCACCGGTCGCGGTCGGTCGCCGAGAACGTTTCCTTCACCGTGGCGCCCGGCTCCTGTCTCGCTCTCACGGGGCGATCGGGCGCGGGCAAGACCACTATCGCTCGCGCACTGACCGGCCTGCACCCCGCGGTGAGCGGAACGATCCGGCTGGACGGCAGCGTACTGCCGGCGCGGATCGATCAGCGTTCGGTAGCGCACCGGCGCGCGGTGCAGTTGATTCCCCAGAACCCGGCCACCGCGCTGAACCCGGCCCACCGGATCGGGCCCCAGGTCGCCCGCCCATTGCGCCTGCTACATGGGATGGATCCCGCGGCGGCGGTTCACGAGACGGCGCGTCTGCTCACCGAGGTCGGATTGGATCCGGCGCTGGCCGCGTCCCGGCCGGGTGAACTCTCCGGCGGGCAGCAGCAGCGGGTGGCCATAGCCCGGGCCCTGGCGGCGGATCCACGTGTGCTGATCTGCGACGAGATCACCGCCTCGCTCGACGCCGAATCCCGGGACCTGGTGCTCGACCTGCTGGAGCGGCTACGCCGGACGGGGTTGGCGCTGGTGACGATCAGTCATCAGCACGCCGTGATCGATCGGCTCGCGGACACGGTGGTGGCCCTCGACGATCCGGGCCGGGCGAAGGCACACGCGAACGGGCCGGTGCCCGGCCTGCGGAGCGTGGAGGTATAGATCCCGCTGCTCTCCAGGGCTTCCCGGGCCGTCGGCATCCGTTCCGGTCAGCGGTTCGGGGCTTCGGTCCCGATCAGCGGGCCGAGGGCGGAAAGTATCCGCTCGCTCCATTCGGGCCGGACGCTGCCGCTGCGCGCGATCTCGGCGAGGTAGGCGCCGACGATCATGTCCATGAGGGTTTCGACGTCGAGGCCGGGTCGCGGGCTCTCGGCGTCCAGCGTCCGGCGCAGTGCCTCGGACAGATGGCGACGATGCTGTACGAGCAGTGACCGGATCAGCGTGGTGAATTCCGGGTCGTCGTCGGTGAGGAGAGCGGCGACCCCGCCGGCGCCGATACTCGCCTCCACGACGCGGAAGGATTGCTCGACGACCCACCGCACGACCACCGGCAGCGTCGCGGTATCGGCCGGTAGTTCCGGTTCGGCGACGGAACGCAACGAGGCGGTGAGCATTTCGCCACGGTTGCTGTACCGGCGATAGATCGTCGTTTTCGCTACGCCGGACAGTGCGGCCACGGCTTCGATCGTCACGGCTCTCGGCCCCTTGGCGCGGAGCAGCTCCAGTGTCGCGTCGGTGATCCGTCTGTCACGAGGTGCCTGCTCATCGTTCATCGGATCTCCCTGCCTCTGTGTTCCCTGTCTCATGCTCGGAATAATCATGCCGATGCGATACGATACGCTACGTGTAGCGTAGCGAAATGGAGGGACGGTATGAATACCGAGGACAAGAACCGGATCGTCGGATGGGCAACACTGGTGCTGGGGCTGGCAACGGCTTCGACTCCCGCCTGGATCACCACGAATGCCGCCGGTGCCAGCCTTACGCTCGGGTTGGGCGCGTTGACCGCCATATACGCGATGTGGTCGCTGCTCGCGCGTAATCCCGCCAAGGACCACTGGGCACTGTCGGTCGTGGGATTCATGTTGTTCCTCGCGCCGTGGGTGGGCGGGTTCGCCGGTGATGCCGCATCGTGGGTGGCCTGGACCGCCGGCGTACTCATCGCCCTGCTGGCGGGGCGGGCCTACGTGAGCGACGAGGCGGACAATATCGCCGAAACCACCCGGGTGAACGAATTGGTGACGTATCGGCTCCGACAGCTCCAGCGGCGTGAAGCCGCAGACCGGGCTCGAAGCTCCGGTGTCGCGGTATGACCACCGATGGCAGGAACCCGGCCGCGGCCGAGCGGACCGGTGCGCTGCTCGCCGCCCCGGCCGGCGATGCCGCGACGGCGGCGAGGGCTGCCGGTGAACTCGGCGGGGAATCCGCCGGCCACCGGAGTGCCGGCTCGCGGCGACAGTGCGCTGCCGCCGGTCCTGCCGAGCGCGCACCGGGACCGGCGGAAGCGGATCCGGGACCGGCGGTTCCAGGGGCAGCGCACCGGGCTCGGGAAAACGATTCCATGGGGCTGCTCCAACCCGAACAGCTGCTGGCGGCGATATCGGGCCACCTCGACCCGGGAGGTGGCCCGGAGTTGCTCGGCCTCGCACGCGAATTGGGAGACCTGCGTGCCGCGTTGCTGGCCGTCGAGCTGGCTCCGGGCTGTGGCGGCTCCGGCGGCGGAGAAGCGGAATTGCGTCGCCGGATCACCACGGTGGTGGGAGCTATCGATGCATGGCGAGTGCGCCATCTGCCGTATCACAGCGGTATGCGCAGCCACACCCACTCTCTCGGGCAGGTGATCGACCATGTCGCCGAGCGGTTCGTCGACGCGTGGTGGACCGTGCGCCACTCCGACGACGAACGACTACGCCGCACGGCATGGTTCCACCTCGGCCAGGTCCGCGACGGGTATGCCGACCTGGTCGACGACATCCGCGCCCACCGTGTCGAGCTTCCCTTGGGTTGGGCAGGTCTCTCGCGGCGTTGATCAGGGAGAAGTAGATCCGCCCGTAGTAAACCGCCGGGTCCGGCTTTCCCTGCCTGTTCACCGATATCCGGCGGGCAGCCGGGGGTCCGGTGTCTTCGCGGAATTGCGTTACGGGCGGAACCCAGGGCCGCATGCGTGTTCAGCGGTGGGCTTGCCCGCGGCCGAGAAGGGCATCGCGCTGGTCATCGATCATCGATCGGATCGCGGTGACCACCGCGGCGACCTCCGGGCGGCGGAGAGTTTCGGCGCGGGCGACCAGCCAGTAGCCGAGGGTTACCGCCACCGCATCCGGCAGTACCCGGACCAGATCGGGGTGGCGATCGGCCATGAAACAGGGCAGCAGCCCCAGCCCGGCGGATGCGCGGGTCGCTTCGACGTGCACGAAAACATTTGTCGAGGTGACCGATTCCCGCATCGCGGGGACGAAACCGGAGGCCACATCGAGGTCGTCGACCTGGAGCATGGAATCGATGAAGTACACCAGCGGGTGCCGGCCCAGATCGTCGAGCGTCGCGGGGGCGTGGTGTTCGGACAGGTATTCGTGTGATCCGTAGAGGCCCAGACGGTAATCGGCCAGATGCGTGGCCGTGGCGCGGCGCACCTGTGGCTCGCCCACGACGATCTCGAGGTCCAGTCCGGAGCGCTGTTGTGACGCTCGCCTGGTGGTGGCCACGATCTCGACGGCGACTTTCGGATGACGCCGCCGTACCTCCGCGGCGGCGGGTGCGGCGATGTAGGCGCTGAAGCCGTCGGTCGCCGAGATCCGGACCACGCCCTCCAGTGTCCGGTTCCCGCCGGCGTCCGCCGCGAGTGATGTCACCGCCGACTCCACCGCCTCGGCCGCGGCCAGCGCCTGCCTGCCGAGATCGGTCAGTTCCCAGCCTCCTGTCACGCGCGTGAGTACCCGGCCGCCGAGAGTTCGCTCCAGCGCGGTGATGCGGCGGGAGATGGTGGTGTGGTTGATGCCGAGTTCCGCTGCCGCGGTGACGAATCGGCCGGAACGCCCGACGGCCAGGAGTACGAGAAGGTCGTCCGCGCTGGGACGGCCCGAGAACGCCGCGCTCATATCTGCATTTTTGCACAGACGTACTGCATTAATGGTCATTGCGGCCCAATTCATCTGCATCAATACTCTATCCAGCCGATGATTGTGGGGGTCGTCACATCGAGACTCGATGTGACGACCCCGGGCACGAAGGAGAAGTGCGATGAGGGAGCACAGCGCCGGATTCGACCCGGCCGGCCCGGAGGCTGCCGATTCCGGCGGAACGGCCACCGGCCTGCGCCGTGTGGTGGCCGCGTCGATGGCGGGAACGGTGGTGGAATGGTACGAATTCTTTCTCTACGGAACCGCCGCCACATTGGTGTTCAGCAAGGTCTTCTTCGCCGAGGGCACCAGTGACCTGGACGCCATTCTCGCCGCGTTCGTGACCTACGCGGTCGGTTTCGCGGCACGCCCGCTGGGCGGCCTGGTCTTCGGCCACTACGGCGACAAGTACGGCCGCAAGAAGCTGCTGCAATTCAGTCTCGTGCTGGTGGGCGGCGCGACGTTTCTGATGGGCTGTCTGCCGACCTTCGGCCAGATCGGTTACTGGGCCCCCGCCCTGCTGGTGGCGCTGCGCTTCATCCAAGGATTCGCGGTGGGCGGTGAATGGGGCGGTGCGGTACTGCTGGTCGCCGAGCACAGTCCGAATCGCAGCCGCGGTTTCTGGGCGAGCTGGCCCCAGGCGGGCGTGCCCGCGGGCAATCTGCTGGCCACGGTGGTGCTCCTGGTGCTGACCTCGACACTGTCCGACGAAGCGTTCCTCGGCTGGGGCTGGCGGGTCGCGTTCTGGTTGTCCGCGGTGGTGGTACTGGTCGGCTACTACATCCGCACCAAGATCACCGACGCGCCTATTTTCGTCGCGGCACAGCAGGAATCCGAGGAGGTCGAGGCCACCTCGCTCAGCGTCGTCGAGGTGCTGCGCCGTTACCCGCGCGGCGTGTTCACCGCGATGGGGCTGCGTTTCGGCGAGAACATCATGTACTACCTGGTGGTCACCTTCACCATCACCTATCTGAAGGTGGAAGTGCACGCCGACACCGACGTGATCCTGTGGTGGCTGCTCGCCGCGCACGCGGTGCACTTCCTGGTGATCCCGGTGGTGGGCACCCTGTCCGACCGCTTCGGCAGACGACCGGTCTACCTGCTCGGCGCGCTGACGGCGGGCACGTGGGGTTTCTTCGCCTTCCCGATGATGGACAGCGGTAACAACGTGATCATCATGTCCGCCATCATCATCGGCCTGGTCTTCCATGCCTTCATGTACGCCGGGCAACCCGCGATCATGGCCGAGATGTTCCCCACCCGGATGCGTTATTCCGGCGTGTCCCTGGGTTATCAGGTGACCTCCATCGTGGCGGGGTCGCTGGCTCCGATCATCGCCGTCCGGTTGCTCGATACCTACGATTCCGCGGTGCCGATCGCCTGGTACCTGGCGGGCGCGGCGGCGGTCAGCGCGATTTCGGTACTCGCCGCACGCGAGACGAAGGGGCTGGCCTTGGAGAGCATCGATCGCGCCGACGCCGCGAGCCTGAACGCTCGCACCGCCGAAGTGAGCGTGCGATGAGTGCTCTGACGGGCCGCAATGCCCTGGTCACCGGCGGCGCGAGTGGTATCGGCGCGGCCTGCGCCCGGGCGCTCGCGGCGCGCGGCGCCACCGTCACCGTGGCCGATGTCGACAGCGTCGGCGCCGCGGCCCTGGCCGGGGAGATCGGCGGCCGAGTGTGGGCGGTGGATCTGCTCGACGTCGCGGCGCTGGAAGATCTGGCACTCGATACCGACATTCTGGTGAACAACGCCGGCGTGCAGCACATCAGCCCGATCGAGGAGTTCGCGCCGCAGCGGTTCCGCGATCTGCTCACGCTGATGGTCGAAGCGCCCTTCCTGTTGGTGCGTGCGGCCCTACCGCATATGTACCGGCAGGGCTGGGGACGGATAGTCAACATCTCCTCGGTGCACGGCCTGCGTGCCTCCGCGTACAAGGTCGCCTACGTGACGGCCAAACACGGCCTGGAGGGATTGTCGAAGGTGACCGCGCTGGAGGGCGGGCCACACGGTGTGACGAGCAACTGCGTCAACCCGGGATACGTGCGAACCCCCTTGGTGGACAAGCAGATCGCGGACCAGGCCAGAACACACGGTGTACCCGAACAGGAGGTGGTGGAGAAAATCCTGCTCACCGAGAGCGCGGTCAAACGCCTCGTCGAGCCGGACGAGGTGGCGGCACTGGTGAGTTGGCTCGCATCGCCGGAGGCCGGGATGGTCACCGGGGCCGCCTACACGATGGACGGCGGATGGAGCGCGCGATGAGGGCGCGCTCACCGCTGCCCACCGGGCAGGAGACGATGGGGCGACCACAGTGGGTGCCGACCGACCGGGAAATCGCCGAGGCGGCGATCACCGACTTCACGCGGTTCGTCGCGGCGCGCACCGGGGTGCGCGCCGCCGATTACCACGCGCTGTGGCGGTGGTCGGTCGAGGATGTTCCCGGGTTCTGGCATGCCCTGTGGGATTACTTCGCGCTCGGCGAGATCGCGGGCGAGGTGCTGGTGGGAACGGAGATGCCGGGGGCACGCTGGTTCCCCGGCACCACACTCAACTACGTGGATCAGGTGGTCCGCCGGTCGCGCACCGACCGGCCCGCCATCAGAGTGGCCGGCGAGGATGCCCCGGCCGGGGAGGTTTCCTGGGCCGAACTGATCGACCGCACCGCCGCCTTCGCCCGGACACTGCGGTCCCTGGGCGTCCGGGCCGGGGACCGGGTGGCGGGGTACCTGCCGAATATCCCGGAGACGGTCATCGCGTTCCTGGCCACCGCGAGCATCGGCGCGGTATGGAGCGCCTGCGGGCAGGACTACTCGCCGAAAGCCGCGCTGGACCGGCTCGGACAGCTCGACCCCGTCGTCCTGGTCACCGCCGATGGCTACCGTTTCGGTGGGAGAGCCCACGACAAACGCGACGATATCGCCGCGTTACGGGCGGGGCTGGATTCGTTGCAGGCAACGGTCTCGGTCTCGCGTCTGGGGCTCACGGTGCCGGACGCGATCTCATGGGGCGAGGCGATCGCCCCCGGCTCGGAGTCGTCGCCCCGGGAACTCACGACGGAGCCGGTCGATTTCGACCATCCGTTGTGGATCGTGTTCTCCTCTGGTACGACCGGCTTGCCCAAGGGGATCGTGCACGGTCACGGCGGAGTGCTGCTGGAACATCTCAAAGCCGTGGTGTTGCAATCGGATATCGGCCCCGAGGATACGTTCTTCTGGTACACCAGCCCCAGCTGGATGATGTGGAATTTCCAGATCGCGGGTCTGCTGGCCGGGGCGACCATCGTCACGTACGAGGGCAGCCCCACCACGCCGGCTCCGGACGCCTTGTGGCGTATCGCCGCCGACGCGGGCGTCACCGTGCTGGGTACCAGCCCGGGCTACGTACTGGCCTGTATGAAAGCGGGCTGTGTACCGCGTAACGACCACGATCTGTCGGCACTGCGCACGCTCGGTATCACCGGCTCCGCGTTACCGGCCTCCTCGTCGCTGTGGCTGAGCGAGAACATCGGCGCGCAGGTCCAGATTTCTTCGATCAGCGGCGGCACCGACGTGGTCTCGGCGTTCATGGGCGGCGTACGCACGGTGCCGGTGTGGCCGGGCGAGCTGTCGGCGCCCTTTCTCGGTGTCGCGCTGGAGGCCTACGACTCGGCCGGGCATCCGGTGCGCGGCGAGGTGGGCGAGCTCGTGATCACCGCGCCGATGCCCTCGATGCCGGTCTGCTTCTGGCGCGACGAGGACGGTAGGCGTTATCGCGACGCGTATTTCGAGGTGTTCCCCGGCGTCTGGCGGCACGGAGACTGGATCACGATCACCGATCGGCACAGTGTGATCGTGCACGGCCGCTCGGATTCCACCCTCAACCGGCACGGCATCCGGATGGGCAGTGCCGATATCTACCAGGCCGTCGAACGGCTACCGGATATCGCCGAGGCCCTGGTGATCGGCGCCGAACAACCCGACGGCGGATACTGGATGCCGTTGTTCGTGGTGCTGAGGCCCGGCGCCGAACTCACCGAAGAACTGGAAGCGCTCGTCGGCAGCACCATCCGCGCCGAGGTTTCGCCCCGGCACGTGCCCGACGAAATCATTCTCGCCCCCGGTATTCCGCACACTCGCACGGGTAAGAAGCTGGAGGTGCCGATCAAGAAACTGCTCCAGGGCGCCGATCCGGACCGCGTCGTCGATCGCAGTGCGGTGGACGATCCGGGCCTGCTCGACTGGTACCGCACGATCCGGCCGGGTGGGCGTGGCTGAGGCCGCTGGTGGGGGAGTTGTCGGCCCGATCACCTTGCCTGCGCGGGCGCCCGGTGCTAAATCAGATCTATGGCCGTGAATGCAGATTTATTGATAAGGGGCAAGGAGAAAATTCCGGAGCGTCGGTCCGTGCGGCCGAACGATTGGCATCCGGGGTCGCTGTGGTGGGACGCCGATACCGTACTGGTCACCCGGGAATGCGCGCCGGGGCGGTGGGAGACGCTCACCCGGCTGGTCGTGCCGATCGGAATGGGGCGGCTGGCCTTCCGGGTCTCGTCCCACTCCCCGGAAGCCCGGCAGATGACCCGCGACCCACGGGTCATCGTGCAGGCCGGCGACTGGCGCGGCGAACCGGCGCTCGGCTCGCGTCAGCATCAGGGCAGCGTACGGCTCTTCGGTGGCGGAGCCCTGTTCGACACCGTGCAGGACGGTATGCGCGAGAAGTACGGTTTCCGGCTGTCACTGGCGCGGCTGGGGCATCGGCTGCTGCTGGGATCGGCGCCCTATGCCGATCTCGTGGCGGTGGTGACTCCGCACGAGAACAGAGGACTGCTGGCGCTGCCCTGACCGCGGCGGCCGGTCGGCCCGGCATGTTCGCCCGCGCGAGACGTCCCTGAGGAAGATCGCCCGGTACCGTTATTACCTCCTCGAACCCACGAAGACCGCTGCCGTGTCCGCTGCTGCGGTACACCGGTCGACGTCACCTATATCGCCGCCGCGGAAGCAACCGGTTCGGTGCGGGTGGAAACCCTGCACGAGGTCACCGATATCGAGCGAGCCCCGGACGGTCGCTGGCTCGTACACGTCCAACGGCTCGACACCACCGGTGCGGTGGTGGAGCACAAGCAGCTGACCACGACCACGCTGATCCTGGCGGCGGGCAGCCTCAACACCACCCGGCTACTGGTGCGGGCCGCCGCAAAGAACCTCATCCCGGATCTGCCCGACGGTATCGGCGGCGGCTGGGGCACCCATGCCGACCGGATCTACGTCTGGACCGACCCATCGGCCGAATCCGGCGTGCCCCAGGGCGGTCCGATCGTGTTCGGCAGCGAGAAATGGGACGATCCGCACGCGGCGTTCACCGTCATCCAGGCGTCCATCCCGCCGCTGTCGCTGGACCCGCGCAGCACCATCATGGTCGGCTACGGTGTCAGCACGGGCCGCGGCACCTTCGTCTACGACGCCGCCCGCGACGGCGCGCTCATGCCCGGCAACACCGCGGGCCTGCAATCCCTCGATGACCATCGCCGCCGTCGCCGAACGCGCGCTCGACAACCTCGTCGCCCGGGACGTCGGCCGTTTCATCTGAGCGACCGCCCATACGCACAGGGGTGCCTCGGTATTCGGGCGGTGGCGCGCGGCCCGTGCGGTGGAGACGGTCCACCGGCGACGGCCGGCACCGGTATCCGGCGGCGAGGTCCGCAGCCGCTCGGGGCCGAGCGACTGCGGACGAGCTCTCGGGAGGAGACAGCGGCGGCCGGTTACCGGGTCAGGCCGGCGTCGGCCGCGCCGGAAGCGAGCCGCTCCAGGCCGAACGCGTCGACCGGGCCGAGCGCACCGGTGCCGAGCAGACCGTCCTCCAACGCGGTCTGTGCCCCCCACGCGAGTATCGCCCCGGTGAAGTCGTAGGGATCACCGCCGGAGAATGTCACCGAGGCCAGTACGCGGCCGGCGTCGTCGAAGGCCTCGGCGACGGCCCAGGTGCGGGTGCGGGCGCGCGAGACGGGGTCCGGGCCGCCGGTCGATCCTTTGACCACGCGCGTCAGCGCGTTCTCGGCGAGGTGCTTCACCGGCTCCACTCGCGCGACCGCACCGGTGAGCAGCGAGGTGACCCGCAGCCCGTGGGCCGCCACCGTGGGCAGGCCGAGATAGACATCGGCGTCCCGCAGTTGCGGGTAGGAACGGGTCAGGGCGAAATGTTCCGACGCCGGCACCGATGTTCCCGTGCGTGCCCGCCCCGCCACGTCGAAAGTCCGTATCCGGGCGGCTGTCCGCTCCGGGACGACCCGGCCGCCGCGGAGGGCGAAACCCCTTTCGAACAGCATGCCTGCCATGGAGGCGCGGGTGCCGCCACTGGTGCCGGGGGCGGCGATGAAATAGCCGATATCCGCGCGGACGGCTTCCGGGGCCGCATTCAACGCCAGGCCCGCGGCCAGATTGCCCGGCACATAGTCGAAACCGAAGGCGGTGAGCAATCCCACGCCTGCCCTGCGTGCTTCGTCGTCGTGCTCGAACACCGTGCGGATGAACGGGCCTTCTCCGGTGGAGTCGAAGTAGTGCGCCCCTGCCGCCAGGGCCGCCGCCAGGGCCGGGCCGCCGTAGCGGAGGAACGGTCCCACCGTGGTGACCAGCACGTCACCTCGTCCCAGCAGGGCCCGTACCGAGCCGGGGTCGGTCACATCGGCCACCGCGGTCTCGGCGCCGCCGAGATCCGCGGCCAGTTTCTCGACCGAAGTGGCGTTGCGGGCGGCCAGCACCGGGGCGGCGCCGCGGGCGATCAAAGCCTCGGCGACCAGGCGGCCGGTGTACCCGGTGGCCCCGAACAACACGATCTTCGGCATCACTGGCACTTCCGTTTCTGCTCGTCGGTCGGGTCAACCTGGTGAAGTAATGGATGGTGGCGGCCTCTGCCGGCGAGTCGTATCGCCACGCCGACGCGTGCGAGCGTACTCGGCGGGCAGCACAGGACCCACCGGAACATGCGGGGCACGGCGCGGCCGGATCGGCCGCGCCGGCGGATACACTCGCCGATCGTGGCGTCGCGGCCGCGCGCCGTCGCAGCGATCCGATCATCGGCAGAACGCTTTCGAGGAGTTCTCATGGGTCCTGCTCGTTCGTTGCGTCGTTCTCTGTCCGCGGCGGTCGTGATGTTACTGACCGCGAGCGGGTGCGTCTCCGCGGCGGCCGCCACCGAACACGGCGATCGGCGGCCGAACGTGGTGCTGATTCTCGCCGACGACCTGGACGCCGCGACCACGCCGGTATGGCAGGCGATGCCACGCACGGCGGCACTGATCCGCGATCGTGGTATGGAATTCACCGAGGCTTTCGCGCCCATGCCGATCTGTTGTGCGGCTCGTGCCTCCATCCTCACCGGCGAGTACGGGCACAATACCGGTGTCCTCACCAATGCGGGCGAGGTCGGCGGCTTCGAAACGTTCCGCGCTCGCGGCAATGAATCCCACACCATCGCCACCGCCCTGCACGAGGCCGGGTACCGGACCGGTCTGGCGGGCAAATACCTCAACGGTCTCGAAAACGATCCCGGCCATATCCCGCCCGGCTGGGACGACTGGAACGCCGGGGTGGACAACTTCCTGTACTCCGGCTACAACTACACCCTCAACCGAAACGGCGCACTGGTGAAATACGGTGTGGCACCCCAGGATTACGAAACCGACGTGATACGCGGCATATCCGAGCGGTTCATCACCGATGCCGCCGCATCCGGGCAGCCGTTCTTCTGGTACGCCGCCTCCACCTCCCCGCACTTCCCGATTCCGCCCGCCCCACGGCATCTGCCCGGTACCCGGCCCACGGCCGCGCCGCGCTCGCCGAACTATCAGGAGCCCGATGTCTCGGATAAACCGTCATGGCTCGTGGACACCGCCGACGCGCGGGCCGCGACGATCGCCGCGACCAACGATATCGATTACACCAATCGGCTCGGCGCCCTGAAATCGCTCGACGATATGGTTTCCGGCATCGTCGACACCCTCGCCCGTACCGGCGAACTCGACAACACCTACCTGATCTTCACCTCCGACAACGGATACAGCCTGGGAGCCCACCGGCTCACTCAGAAGATGGCGCCCTACGAGGAGTCCATGCGGGTGCCGCTCGCCATTGCCGGTCCGGGCATCGGCCCCGGCCGCAGCGCCGCCATGGCCTTGTCGATCGACCTCGCCCCGACGATCTTCGACTGGGCCGGTATACCGCTTCCGGACCGGGTGGACGGCCGCTCGCTGACACCTGTGTTGTCCGGTGACAGCCGGGGGTGGCGCAACGATTTCGCCGCCGAATACGGCGGCCCCGGAAGCGAGGGCCGCGACGGTATCGCGCAGGAACAGATCCCCGGTACCGACACCCCCGTGATCTACGTACTCGATATGCCGTCCTGGAGCGCCGTGCGCACCGAACGATACCTGTATGTGCGCTGGTATGAACGTGAACGCCCGCTCGACGAGCGCGAGTACGAACTGTACGACCTGCGGGCCGACCCCTATCAGCTGACCAATCTCATCGCCACCGGGGCGGGCCGTGCCGCCCACGCTGCCGTGGTCGCCGATCTGGACCGCCGTCTCGCCACGCTGACCACGTGTGCGGGCCCCACCTGCCGCTAGGGATCGGGTCGGTGCCGCCTGCCGGTGAGCTCGGTCCACCCGGGGCCGGCTTCGTCGTGTAGGCGGTATCAGCCGGTCGGCAGCGGTGGGCACGGTGGGAAGGTCACCGGCAACGAAGCGAGCGAACGTGCGAAAGGCCCCGGCCGCCAGACCGGTGGGTAGCCGACGCGGTCGTTCACCATCTGGAATCCGATGGGAAGGTGTATTCCGCCGTGAGATCGGCCGAACCGGTCGTGCAGCATCCGTTGATCAACGGTGCCGTGATCGAGGCGACGATGTCGTGCAGCGCATGCAGATCGATCCGGGCGATACTGCCGGTGTAGGTCCGGCGGTAGCGTCGGTGTTCCGCGCCGGTACTGCGCCGGGCGTTCGGGCACCACTTCATGGCCGGCCGTATCGGTGAGCCGGCGGGAATGGTTCGCTGCCAGGTCCGCGGGTCCGCCGGGAAGTGCTCCGGGTCCTGCAGGATGCGGATCGCCGTGGGATAGCCGAGCACCAGGGTGGCGGGCACTCCGGGTGCCAGCTCGATCGGCGCCATCGCTGCGTACTGCGCACGCATCTGCTGGCGGGGTGCTGTGAGGGGTCCGGAGGCAGGCTCTGCGCGTCGCTGCCGGAGTCCGCCCGAAGCATGATTGTCTCGGTACATGCCCGACTGGAATGCCGTCTTCGTGCTCAGCGCCTCGCCTCTGGAGTTCGTCCTGCGGGGAACGGTCACTTTCCTGATGCTGATGGTGATGATGCGGTTCGCGGGACAACGTGAAGCGGGTGGTCTCGGGCTCACCGATGTCTTCCTCGTGATATTGATCGCCCAGGCGGCCGCGCCCGGCCTGGTGGGTCACAGCAGTTCCATCGCCGATGGTGCCCTGCTGGCCGCTACGGTTGTTTTCTGGAGTGTCGCGCTGGATGCTCTCGCCTACCGGTGGCCCCGGCTGGCCCGTGTCATCAAAGCTCGCCCACGGGTGCTGATCGAAGACGGCCGGCTCAACCGGAAGGCCATGCGACGGGAACTGATGACGGAGAGCGAGGTCATGGTCCAGTTGCGCCTGCACGGGATCGAAGACATCTCGCGGGTCCGGCGGGCCTATCTCGAGCCGAACGGGATGATCAGCATTCTCTGCCGGAGCGGTGGTGGGGTCGACGAGCCGTGCCGATAGCGCCGGACGGTGGTATCGCGTAATGGGACATTCGTGAATATCCGGGCATCGGTCTCGTCGATTTCGATACGTTCTACGGCCTTCTGGTGATACTCGGGAATCCCGTCGTCGGGGAGTAGTGCTCGACGAGTTCGGCGTACATCCGGGGTAAGGGAAATCCGGCCGCCCGTGGTGCGTTATCGGTCATTGCGCGAGAAAACGCCGCAGACGGGCACTTCGGGTTCGGCGCGTCGACGAGCCGAACACCGCTCCGACTTGCGGGGCGGATGGCAGGTATGCATAAACTGTGCCCCACAAGGTGTTATAGCTTTTTGCTCTTCCACGTGTCCGGCGGCGGGGCGTATGGACACGGCTTCGATCTGGATGAAGTGCGTACACGGGCAGTTCCGAGCATGTGCAGGGGGCGTGGTTCTGCTGTGCTCCGGTGCCTCCGAGTCTGAGCGAGAGGGTACGGGATGAACCTCGAGTCGGCCGCGGCCGTCGACAACGATCTGGAGCTGATACCGCTGTCACGGGCGCAGTACAGCATGTGGCTGGCGGAGAATGTGCCCGGCAGGCCGGCTGTCAACATCGCCCACTATATCGAGATCGACGGTGCGATAGACGTCGATGTCTTCACCGAGGCGGTGAATATCGCCGGGGAGGAGATCGAATCGCTGACAGTGCGGGTCGTCGAATCCGAGGGCCGCCCTTACCAATTCGTCGACCACAGCATCACCTATACCGAATCGGTGCTCGATCTGCGGTCCGCGGACGACCCGTTCGCGGCGGCGATGGACTGGATGCGCCGCGATTACAGCACCAGAGCGGTGGACCTCGCCCGGGACCGGCTCACCGCGATGCGGCTCATCCGGATCGGCGACGAACATTACCTCTGGTACGCGCGCGCACACCACCTCGTGATCGACGGTTACGGCGCGTTCAACGTCATGACCCGGATGACCGAGCACTACAACGCGATCCTCGAGAACAGACAGCCGCCACCGTTGGGGGCGGCGAGCCTGCGCGAAATCGCCGAAGCGGAACACGCTTATCGCACCGGGCCCCGGTTCGAATCCGACCGGGCATACTGGCTCGGCCGGGTCGCCGGCCTCCCGTCGCCGCCGAGCCTGTCGGGACGCAGCGCCCGTTGGAGCACTGCCGACCGTATTGCCGGTCGGCAACTTCCGCCCCGATTGTCCGGGCTGCTCGAACGTTTCGCCGAGAACCTGGGTGCCTCACCGGCGCAGGTCGTCGTCGCCGCGTTCGCGGCCTTCCTCGCCCGGATGACCGGTACCGACGATGTGGTGCTGTCCATGCCGGTGAGCGGCCGGGTGACCCACCGGTTGCGCAAAACCGCCGCGATGCTGGCGAATATGGTGCCGATCCGCTTCACCCTCACCCCGGAGACCACCGTGGAGGAGCTGGTCCGGGCATCGGTGACCGAACTCGTCGCGGCGATCCGGCACCAGCTCTACCGGTTCGAGGATCTGCGCCGGGAGGTACCCGGCACCGATACGGCGGCGAACTCGTTCGGGCCGGTGGTCAATATCCTGTTCTTCGAATCCGAGATCCGGCTCGGCTCGGCGGTCGGCCGTTACCGGGCGCTCACTTCGGGGGCACTCGACGATCTGCAACTGAATCTCTACCGGCCCGGAGCCGATGGCCCGCTGCTCCTCGAACTGCACGGCAACGCGAATCTGTACGGTCAGGACGAACTCGAGTTGCACACCGGCCGTTTCGTGGACTTCCTGTGGCGGCTGATGGAATCACCCCTCGACACACCGGTGGCCGATCTCCCGCTCGTCGATTCCGCCGAGGAACGGCGGATCGTGGGCGACCTCGCCGGCCGGGACGGTACGCGTTCCGACGCGACCCTGGTCGACCTGCTCGCCCGGCAAGTGACGGCCACACCGTCCGCCGTGGCCGTCGGGGACGGCACGACCACGCTCCGCTACCGCGAGCTGGACGAACGGT
Organism: Nocardia sp. X0981; assembly: GCF_977089955.1. Classification (NCBI taxonomy): domain Bacteria; kingdom Bacillati; phylum Actinomycetota; class Actinomycetes; order Mycobacteriales; family Nocardiaceae; genus Nocardia; species Nocardia sp. X0981. The sequence goes on from NZ_OZ372435.1 coordinate 4,625,777, forward strand.
CGAACCGGCTGGCCCGCGCGCTCGTGGCGCGCGGGGCGGGGCCGGAAACCCTGGTGGCCATCGCGATGCCCCGGGACACCGATCTGCTCGTCGCCGCGCTGGCGGTCCTGAAAGCGGGAGCCGGTTATCTGCCGTTGGACACCGCGCATCCCGCCGACCGGCTGGCCTATGTGCTCGACGATGCCGGTCCGGTCCTGGTGCTGACGAAACGCGAGGTACACGAGCAGCTCCCGCCCGGTCCGGCCTCCGTGGTGCTGTTCGACGAGCTCGACACCGATGCCGGCGAGACCTCCGCGGCCCCGCTCACCGATGCCGATCGGCTCCGCCCCCTGCGTCCCGGCAACCTCGCCTATGTCATCTACACCTCCGGATCGACGGGCCGGCCGAAAGGTGTGCCGATCGACCACCGCGCCGTCGTGACCTATCTGGTGAACGCCTGCGCCGAAATCGGTGTCCGGCAGGGAGATGTATGGACGTTGTTCCATTCGTTCGCCTTCGACTACTCGGTATGGGAGATCTTCGGCGCATTGGTCTCCGGCGGGCGGGTGGTGGTCGTGGACGGGCCGACCACGCGCTCGCCGGATGAGGTGGTGCGGCTGGCTGCCCGGGAGAAGGTGACGATCTTCAATCAGACCCCCTCGGCTTTCCAGCAGTTCACGGCGGCTCGGGAAAGATACGCGACAGCGGGGGAGCCCGAGGGGGAACTCGCGCTGCGCACGGTCGTTCTGTCGGGTGAACGGCTGGATCCGGCGGGACTCGGCGAATGGTACGAACGCAGCCCGCGGTCGCCGGTCCTGGTCAACAGCTACGGGATCACCGAAACCACGGTCTTCGTCACCTACCTGCCCTTGACGCCGGCGCACGCGGTACCGGGCGCGCCGAGCGCGATCGGGACCGCCCTGCCGGGGCTGCGCACATACGTCCTGGACGGACGGCTGCGTCCGGCGCCCCTGGGTGCCTGGGGTGAGGTGTACGTATCGGGTGCTCAGCTTTCCCGCGGGTATCTCGGTCGTCCGGGATTGAGCGCGGCACGTTTCGTCGCCGACCCGTTCGGCGCACCGGGTGAGCGACTCTACCGCAGCGGTGATGTGGCCCGCCGGAACCACCGCGGCGAACTGGAATACCGGGGCCGGGCCGACCAGCAGGTCCAGTTGCGCGGATTCCGGATCGAACTCGACGAGATACGCACTGTGCTGCTCGCCGATCCCACGGTGGCGGCGGCGGTTGTCGTGGTACATCGCCCGGATACCGAAGCGGCCCGGCTGGTCGCCTATGTGGTGGCCGCCGGTACGGTCACCGTCGACCGGTTGCGCGCGCATGTGGCGGCCGTGCTGCCGGAGTACATGGTTCCGGCGAGCATCATGGTGCTGCCCGAACTGCCGCTGACCGTGAACGGCAAGGTCGACCACCGCGCGCTGCCCGAACCGGTGTTCGATTCCGCCGCGGCCTATGTGGCGCCGAGTACGGCGGTGGAGGAGACGATCGCCGATGTGTTCGCCGAGGTGCTGGGTATCGAACGGGCCGGTGTCCTGGACAATTTCTTCGAACTGGGCGGTAATTCGCTCAGCGCGACCAGCGCCGCCGTCCGGATCGCGGAGCTGACCCGGTGTGAGGTGTCGGTGCGCGATCTGTTCGGTAAGCCGACGGTCGCCGAACTCGCCGCGCATATCGCGGCCGCGCCCCGGTCCGGGCGGCTCGCCCTGCATGCCCGGCCCCGGCCCGAGCACGTACCGCTGGCCCCGGCGCAGAACCGCATGTGGCTGATCAACCAGGTCGATCCGGCCTCGGCCGCCTACAACATTCCGCTGGTCGTGCAGGTGACCGGGCGCCTCGATCTCGCCGCCCTGCGGGCCGCGCTCACCGATGTGATCGACCGGCACGAGGCCCTGCGCACCGTATACCCCGCCGTGGCGGGGGTGGGGACACAGGTCGTGCTGCCGGCCGGGGAGGTCGTCGCCGCGCTGGACCTCACCCCCGAGACGGCCGATCCCGGAGATTTCGGGCGACGTATCGGCGAATTGGCCTCGCTCGGTTTCGATGTGACCGTACGGCCGCCGGTCCGCAGCGCGCTGCTGGCCTCCGGGGATCGACGCCGGCACGTCTTGGTGGTGGTCCTGCACCATATCTGCTGCGACGGCGCTTCGCTGCGCCCCCTGGCCGCCGATCTCGCGGGCGCCTACGAGGCGCGGGCCCAGGACAAGACTCCGGATTGGCAGCCGCTGCGGGTGCAATACGCGGATTACAGCAGCTGGCATCGTGACGTGCTGGGCGACGAGAACGATCCGCACTCGCTCGCCGCGCGCCAGCTGACCTACTGGACGGCGCAGCTGGCAGGCAAACCGCCCCTGCTGGAACTGCCCGCCGACCATGCGCGCCCGGCCCGGCGCTCCATGCGCGGTGCCCGAGCGGAGACCGTGATCCCGGCCGGCGTCTTCGCCGGAATCGAACGGCTGGCCCGGGCCGCGAACGTCACCACCTTCATGGTCGTCCATGCCGCCCTGGCGGTGCTGCTCGCGCGGCTCTCGGGCTCGCCGGACATCACCATCGGGACTCCGGTGGCGGGCCGCGGTGAGCAGGCGCTGGAACCGCTGGTCGGTATGTTTGTCAATACGGTGCCGCTGCGGACCGAGGTGCGCGCCGAGGAGACCTTCGCGTCCTTCCTGACCCGCGTCGGCGATATCGACGTGGACGCCTTCGCCAACAGCGATCTCCCTTACGAACGTCTCGTGGAGGAGATCGACCCGCAGCGGTCGACCGCGTACGCACCGCTGTGCCAGGTGTATCTCGCCTTCGAGAACATGGACCGCCCGCGGCTGGAGCTGTCCGGATCGACCGTGGAGATCCTCGATGCGGGTCCGCAGCCGGCGAAGGTGGACCTCATCGTGACCGTTGCGGAGAACACCGCCGGTGACGGCGATATCCCCCTGCGGATCGACTATGCGACGGATCTGTTCGAGCGCGGCACTGCCGAAGAACTGGCCGCGCGGCTGAACCGGGTGTTCGCGGCGGTCGTGGCCGATCCCCGGGCCCGTATCGGTGCGGTGGACCTGCTCTCGGAGGCGGAGCGGGCCGGACTGGTACCGGCCACCGGCGGTCCCGCCGAAACACCGCGTGTTCTGGCCGAGGTGCTGGCGGTGCGGGATCCCGCGGCGGTGGCGGTCGTTTCGCAGGACCGCACCATGTCCTACGGCGAGCTGGCGTCCCGGTCGAACCGGATAGCGCGTGAGCTGATCGGTCTGGGAATCGGTCCGGGTGATCATGTGGCTCTCGTGATGGCGCGTTCAGCCGATTTCGTGGTGGGAATGCGGGCGGTGATCGAAACCGGTGCGGCCTTCGTTCCGGTGGATCCGCGGAATCCGGCCGAACGGGTGGCGCTGATGCTCGTCGACGCCGGAGTGCGAGTGGCCCTGACGGTGGGCGCGGCGCGGCATCTGCTTCCGGGGTCGGTGCGGGCGCTGGTGCTCGGCGAACCGGAGACCGAGACCGTGATCGCCGCGCATCCGGCGGCGGCGGTGACGAACGCGGAGCGGCTGCGCCCGTGTCGTATCCGGGACACGGCCTATGTGCTCTACACCTCCGGTTCCACCGGCACCCCGAAAGGTGTTGCCGTCACCCACGAGGGCCTGGCGAATTTCGCCGCCGAACAACATGACCGTTACCGGGTGGAGCCGGCCGCGCGGGTGCTGCAACTGGCGGCGCCGGGATTCGACGCCGTCGTCCTGGAATTGCTGATGGCTCATGCCAACGGCGCGGCACTGGTGATATCGCCGCCGGAGGTCTTCGCCGGCCCCGAGCTGGCCGAATTGATCCGTACCCAGCGGGTCACGCATGCGTTCGTGACCCCCAGTGTGCTGGCCACGATATCGCCGGACGGACTGGATTCACTGCGCGTTCTGGTGGCCGGCGGCGAGGCGGTACCGGCGGAGATCGTGGCCGAGTGGGCACCCGGCCGGGAACTGTTCAACGGATACGGTCCCACCGAGACCACGATCATGGTCGCGATCAGCGACCCGTTGCGAGCAGGCGAGCGTGTCACGATCGGTGGCCCCATCCGCGGTGTCGAAGCCGTGGTACTCGACGGTGGGCTGCGGCCGGTGCCGATCGGGGTGACAGGACAGCTGTACGTATCCGGGGTGCAGCTGGCCCGCGGCTACCTCGACCGCCCGGGCGCCACGGCGACCACATTCGTGGCCGCGCCGTACGGTCCGCCCGGTACCCGCATGTACCGGACCGGGGACCTGGCGCGCTGGACCCATGAGCGCACTCTCGAATACGCCGGACGCACCGATTTCCAGGTCAAGGTCCGGGGCCAGCGCATCGAACTGGGCGAAATCGAAACCGTCCTCGCCGGGCACCCGCGGATAACGGTCGCCCTGGCCGTGGGTGTGGCCACCGCGCACGGTACGCGCCTGGCCGCCTATGTCGTACCGGACGCGGCCGGTATCGATCCCGCGGAACTGTCGGCGTACGCGGCGGAGCGACTGCCGGCGCATATGGTTCCGGAAGCGGTGGTCGTGCTCGATGCGCTGCCGCTGTCACCGGTCGGCAAGGTCGACCGCGCCGCGCTGCCCGCGCCGGTGTTCGGCACTTCGGGTACGGCATTCGTGGCACCGCGGGACGCGGCCGAGCGCACCGTTGCCGATGTGTACGCCGCCGTGCTCGGTCTCGAACGGGTGGGCGCCTTCGACAATTTCTTCGAACTGGGCGGTAATTCGTTGTCGGCCACCCGGGCCGTGACGCAACTGGGTGCCGCGTTCGAAGCCGATATGGCGCTGCGGACGATCTTCGACGCGCCGACCGTCGCGGAGCTGGCCGAACATCTGCGGTCCAGCGAATCCGTCGCGCGGGAACCGCTGGTGGCACAGCAGCGTCCGGATCGTATCCCGCTGTCACCCGCGCAGACCCGTATGTGGTTCCTCAACCGGTTCGACACCGATTCGGCGTTGTACAACATCCCACTGGTCCTCCACCTTTCGGGCGACCTCGATGTGGCCGCCCTGCAGGCGACGGTCGCCGATCTCCTCGACCGGCACGAAACGCTGCGGACACGCTATCCGGACAGCGACAGCGGACCGTATCAGCTGATCGTTCCGGTGGAGTCGGCGCTGCCCGTGCTGGAACCGGTGCCGGTCGCGGCGGCGGAGGTCGAGGACCGTATCGCCGCCGAGATCACCGCCGGTTTCGACGTCACCCGTGTGGTGCCGTTGCGGATCACCCTGCTGCGCAGCGCGCCGGATGAACACGTACTCGTTCTCGTCGTCCACCACATCAGCTTCGACGGATCCTCGCTGGCGCCATTCGCCGCCGACCTGATGACCGCCTACGAGGCCCGCTCCCGCGGCCGTGCGCCGCAGTGGGCGCCGCTGCCCGTGCAGTACGCGGATTACACGCTGTGGCAGCGGAAACTGCTCGGTACCGACGACGAGCCGGGTAGCCCGACGGTGGCGCAGACCGAATACTGGCGTTCGGCGCTGGCCGGTCTGCCCGAAGTGCTGGACCTGCCCACCGACCGGCCGCGCCCGGCGCAACAAACCTTCCGGGGCGCGACCGTCTCCACGACAGTGCCGGCCGATCTCCATCGCGCGGTGGCCGAGCTGGCCCGAGCCCATGACACCACCGTCTTCATGGTGATGCACGCCGCGTATGCCGTGCTGCTGGCGCGGTTGTCGGGGACCGGTGATATCGCCGTCGGGACGCCGATCGCCGGCCGCGGTGAGCCGGGCCTCACCGGCCTCGTCGGCATGTTCGTCAATACGCTCGTACTGCGGACCCGCGTCGAATCCGGCGCCTCGTTCACCGGAATCCTCGAACAGGTCCGGGCTGCGGATCTGGCCGCTTTCGACAACGCCGATATCCCGTTCGAACGTCTCGTGGAAGTGCTCAACCCCCCGCGTTCGACCGCCCACGCTCCGCTGACACAGGTGGGGTTCTCGTTCCAGAACATCGAGATACCGACGATACGTTTCGACGGTCTGACGGCAACGGCGCGAATGGCCGATCCGAGTGTGGCCAAATTCGATCTGCATCTCGGTCTCGTCGATACACCGGTGCGCGACGGGGAGCCGGGCGGTATGGCGGTCGAATTCGGCTACGCCACCGATCTGTTCGACGAATCGTCGATAGTCGCGATCTTCGACCGTTATCTGCGGCTGCTGCGGGCCGTGGTCGCCGATCCCACCGGAACCGTCGGCGATATCGACCTGCTGACCGAAGCCGAGCGACGCGCCTTGGCCGCCTGTTCGAGCGGGCCGGTCACCCGGCCCGCGCCGGCCACGGTCGCCGACCTGTTCGCCGCGCAGGTGCGCGCCACGCCGGACAACACGGCCCTGATCGACGCCGAGAGCGGCGAACGGATCACCTACCGCGAATTCGGGGCGCGGGTGAACCGCCTGGCGCGCGCGCTGATCGGCCGGGGGGTCGGCCCGGGAGCCGTGGTCGCCGTGTCGATGCACCGGAGTGTGGATCTGTTGACGGCGCTCTACGCTGTGCACGCCGCCGGTGCCGCTTATCTGCCCGTGGACCCGGATCATCCGGCGGAACGGGTGCGCTCGGTTCTCACCGGCGCCCGGGCCGCGGCGGTGCTCACCCGGCGCGGGGACGAGACGAACCTGCCCGGCGACGTATCGGTATGGCCGGTCACCGAACTCGCCGCGGAACATACGGGCACCGCCGTGGTGACCGACGCCGACCGGATCCGTCCGTTGCGTCCGCAGGACCTGGCCTATGTCCTCTACACCTCCGGATCCACGGGGGTGCCGAAGGGGGTGGCCGTTCCCCATGCCGCGGTGGTGAATCAACTCTGCTGGATGCGGGACCACTACGGTCTCGACGCTTCCGATGTGCTGCTGTGGCGCACCCCGGTGACCTTCGATCTCTCCGTCTGGGAGCTGTTCTCCGCCGCCACGTGCGGTGCGGCTCTGGTGGTCGCCGGCCCCGAAGCGCATCGCGATCCCGCGGCGGTGGCCCGGCTGATAGCCGTACACGGGGTCACCACGGTGGATTTCGTGCCCTCCCTCCTGACCGAGTTCCTCGCTGTCGCCCACGACGACTACGCGGATCTGCGCCGCGTGCTGTGCATCGGTGAGGCGCTCCCGGTCGAAACCGTCCGGCGGTTCCGCGAGTTCGGCACCGCGCGTATCGATAATCTCTACGGTCCGACGGAGGCCGCGGTCAGTGTTACCGCTCACCACGTCGAATCGGTGACGGGTACCGCGGTGCCGATCGGTGTGCCCGAGGCGAATGTGCTGGTCCGCGTGCTGGATGCGCGGTTGCGCCCGGTCCCGCCCGGGGTGACCGGCGAACTGTACCTGGGCGGTGTCCAGCTGGCCCGCGGATATCACGAACGCCCCGTTCCGACCGCCGCGGCATTCGTCGCCGACCCGCTCGGCGCGTGCGGCGACCGGTTGTACCGCACCGGCGATCTGGTGCGCTGGGATTCCGCCGGCTGTCTGCGCTACGTCGGCCGGGCCGATACCCAGGTGAAAATCCGTGGTCTGCGGGTGGAACTCGGTGATATCGAGGCCGCGCTGGTGGCGCATGAGCAGGTGGACGCCGCTGTGGTGCAGGTGCGCACCGACGGCGGCGAACAGCGCCTGGTGGCCTATGTGGTCGCCGCGGTGGCACCGGACAGCAGGCAGATCCGCGGTTTCCTGCTGGAACGGCTGCCCGCCTATATGGTTCCGTCCGCGGTGATCCGGATCGATTCGATCCCGCTCACCGCGAACGGCAAGGTCGATCACCGGGCGTTGCCGGCACCCGACCCCACCGAGCGCGCGGTCGGATACCGGGCACCGCGGGGACTGTTCGAACAGACGGTGGCCACGGTCTTCGGTGAACTGCTCGAGCTGCCGGATATAGGCGCGGACGACGATTTCTTCGAACTCGGCGGTAATTCACTGCTGGCCACCCGAGCCCTGAGCCGGATCGGCGATATTCTCGACGTCACCATCGCGGTGCGCGTGATCTTCGAGGCGCCCACGGTCGCCGACCTCGCCGAACGGATCATACGGTTGCGTGCGGCACCGGGACTTTCCGCGCCGGCGCCGCGCCGGCGCCCCGAATATCTCCCGCTGTCCCCGGCGCAGGCCCGGATGTGGTTCCTGAACCAGTTCGAACCGGATTCGCCCGGTTATGTCGTGCCGCTGGCACTCCGGCTCGAAGGTGCTCTCGATCCGACGGCCCTCACCGCGGCCGTCGAGGATGTGCTCGAGCGGCACGAGAGCCTGCGCACCATGTATCCGGCCGTCGACGGTGCGCCGGTCCAAGTGGTGCTTCCGGCCCGCGATCTCGTCACGAACTGGAACCTCACCCCGGAGCCGATCGGCGAGAGCGAGCTGCCGCGCCGCCTGTCGGAGCTCTTCGACCGTGGCTTCGACGTATCCCGGGGTGTGCCGGTACGCGGCGGTCTGTATCAGCTGTCGGACGAGGCCTGGGTGATCGCGCTGGCCGTGCACCACATCAGCTGCGACGGTTTTTCGGTGGCTCCGCTGGCCGCCGACCTCGTCGCCGCCTATCGCGCCCGTTCCCACGGGGCTCGGCCGGAGTGGGAACCACTGGCACTGCAGTTCGCCGACTACGCGATATGGCAGCGGGAGGTGCTCGGATCGGCGGCGGATCCGGATTCCCTCGCCGGCCGTGAACTCGCCTATTGGCGCGCACAGCTCGCGGGGATACCCGATGTGCTCGAGCTGCCCACCGATCGGCCCCGGCGCTCCGAGCGCAGCCGGCGCGCCGGGGTCGTCCGGATCGCTGTTCCGGGAGAGCTGCACAGCCGGCTGCAGACCCTGGCTCGCCGGGCCGGTGTCACGACCTTCATGGTGGCGCACACCGCGCTCGCGATACTGCTGGCGCGGTTGTCCGGCAGCGACGACGTCACCATCGGGGTGCCGCACGCGGGCCGCGGCCACCGGTCGCTCGACGGTCTCGTCGGGATGTTCGTGAACACCCTGGTGATGCGGACCCGGGTGACCCCGCAACGGAGCTTCCGGGAGGTGCTCGAGCAGGTACGACGCACCGATATCGCGGCCTTCGATCATGCGACGGTGCCGTTCGAGCAGCTGGTGGAAGCGCTCCAGCCGACCCGGTCCACCGCCTATACGCCGTTGTTCCAGGTGATGCTCGCGTACCAGAACATGGACCGGGCCCGTATCGAACTCCCCGGGCTCACCGTCGAGAACCTCGACCCCGACGACAGCGCCGCGATCTACGACCTGCTGCTCATGATGACCGAGGATTACGGCACCCACAACGAGCCGGTCGGTATGGCGGTGCGCCTCACCTATGCGCGCGACCTCTTCGACGAGGATTCGGTTCGGCGTTTCGCCGGACAGTTCGTGCGTGTCCTCGACGCCGCCGCGACCGATATCGACTCGGCGGTCGGCGCGGTCGAGCTGCTGGACGCCGCGGACCGGCAGCTGATGCTCGACCGGTGGAACGGCTGCGCGCGTCCCGCCGCCGCGGGCCGCACCCTGGCCGATCTCTTCGCCGAGCAGGTCGCGCGTACCCCGGACGCGCCGGCGCTGCGCCATCCGGACGGTACGGTGTGGACCTATCGGGAATTCCACGGCCGGGTCGCCCGGCTCGCCCGTCGGCTCGTCGCGCTCGGCGCCGGACCGGACACCCTTGTGGCGGTGGCGATCCGTCGTTCCGCCGATCTGGTCGTCGCCCTGTACGCGGTGGTCGAGGCCGGGGCCGCCTTCCTGCCGATCGACCCGGACCACCCGGCCGCGCGGATCGCCCGGGTACTCGATACGGCCCGGCCGCTGCTGGTCCTCACCACCACGGCGGACGGCGGGAACCTGCCCGCGCGGTGCCGATCCGAGCGGATCGACCGGAGGGATCCGGCGGACGAGGGCGATACACCGGTCGGGGATACGCGGCGCCGCGCGCCGCTGCGGCCGGACAACCTCGCCTACGTCCTGTTCACCTCCGGATCGACCGGCACTCCGAAGGGCGTCGCGCTCACCCATGCCGCGACCGTGAGCCAATTGGCGTGGGCACAGCGGCAGTGGCCGCACGATGCCTCCGATACGGTGCTGTTCAAAACACCCATCACCTTCGATATCGCGATATGGGAACTGTTCTGGCCCCTGCAAACCGGTGCGCAGATCGTCATCGCCGAACCGGACGGGCATCGTGACCCGCAGTATCTGGCCCGGGTGCTGGCCGGTCACCGGATCAGCACGGTCCACTTCGTTCCGTCGATGCTGGACGTGCTTCTCGAGACCACCCGGACCCCGCTGCCGTCGCTGCGCCGGATATTCGTCGCCGGTGAGGCCCTGGCCCAGCGGACCGTCGCCGCCGCCGCACCCGTATTCGCGAACGCCGAAGTGGTCAACTGGTACGGGCCCGCCGAAGCGGAGGTGGTCACGGCCCATCGGTGTTCACCGGAAGCGACCACCCGTGCCACGGTTGCGATCGGGACACCGGTTACGGGGATGCGTGTCTACGTCCTGGACTCCCGGCTGCGTCCCGTACCGCTCGGTGTGACCGGTGAACTGTATGTCTCCGGTGTTCAGCTGGCCCGCGGATACCACGGGCGCCCCGGCCTCACCTGCTCGGCTTTCGTCGCGCATCCGTTCGGCGAGCCGGGCGAGCGGTTGTATCGCACCGGCGATCTGGTCCGGTGGACCAAGGCCGGGCACCTCGAATTCCTGGGCCGCGGCGATTTCCAGGTGAAGGTCCGTGGGCAGCGGGTGGAGCCGGGCGATATCGAAGCGGCGCTGTGCGCGCTGCCGGAGATATCCCGGTCCGTCGTGCTCGTGACGGCGGGCCGGATCGTCGCCTATGTGACCCCGGCTCCCGAGGAGACCGTGGCGGGCCGCGTGATCCGGAAGCGTCTCACCCGCAGCCTGCCGTCGTATCTGGTACCCGACACCGTTCAGGTGCTGGAGTCCATACCGCTCACCGCCAACGGCAAAGTGGACCGGGCCGCGCTGCCCGCGCCCGTATACGAGGACGAGACGGAATTCGTCGCGCCCCGCACCGAGCGCGAGACCGTACTGGCGGAGGTGGTCGCCGGTATCACCGGCGCCGAGCAGGTGAGTGTGACGGCCGACCTCTTCGAAATCGGAGTCGATTCACTGTCGGCCGCCCGGATCGCGGCGCGGGCCGAAGCGGCTCTCGGGGTGGAGATCGGTATCCGCGATATCTTCGAGGAGCCGACCGTCGCCGGATTGGCCGAGCGCGTCGCCGACCGGTCGGCTTCCGCATCGCTTCCCCTGGCACCACGGTCACGCCCGGCCGCGATCCCGTTGGCGGCGGCGCAACGGCGGATGTGGTTCCTCAACCAGTACGACACCGAGTCGGCGGCCTACAACATCTGTTTCGCCGCCCGGTTGACCGGAGCGCTGGACACCGCGGCGCTGCGGGCGGCGTTCCGGGATGTCCTGGTGCGGCACGAACCGTTGCGGACCGTGTACCCGGCGCTCGACGGGGAACCGCATCAGGTCGTACGGGACGCCGCCGCGCTGCGGGACGATCTGCTGCCGGCCCCGGAACCGGTGGCCGACGAGGCCGAACTGGCCGAGCGGATCCGGCGGACCGCCGAGGCCGGTTTCGATGTCGCGGGCGCGGCACCCGTGCGGGCCCGGCTGTACCGCACCGGAGCCGATGAGCATGTCCTCGTGCTGGTGGTGCACCATATCGCCGCCGACGGTGCCTCGATGCCCGTACTGGCTCGCGATGTGTTCACCGCCTATACGGCCCGGGCGCGGCGGCGGTCACCGCGGTGGGAGCCTCTGGAGGTCCAGTACGCCGACTACGCGCTCTGGCAACGGGAGCTGCTCGGCGCGGAGGACGATCCGGCCTCGTTGATCTCGCGCCAGATCGCCTACTGGACCCGTGTTCTCGGCGACGCGCCCGAACTGCTCGGCCTGCCGACCGACCGGCCACGGCCCGCCGTCGTCTCGTCGGCCGGGGACAGTATCGGTTTCGGTATACCGCCGCGGCTGCACGATGCCGTCGTCCGGTTGGCGCATGACGAAGGCGTCACCGTTTTCGTGGTCCTGCACGCGGCGCTGGCGATCCTGCTGGCGCGTACCGCGCACAGTGACGACATCTCGGTCGGCACCCCCGTCGCCGGCCGCGGCCGGCGGGCGCTGGACGATCTGGTCGGCATGTTCGTGAACACCGTGGTGCTGCGCACCCGGATCGACGAGAACCGCTCGTTCCGGGAGCTGCTCGCCGCGGTACGCCGGGTCGACCTCGAGGCCCTCGCGCACGCCGATGTCCCCTACGAACGGCTGGTCGATGTCCTCGACCGCACCCGGTCGACGGCGTACACGCCGCTCTACCAGGTGATGTTCGGACTGCAGACCATGGCCGGGGCACGGTTCGAGCTGCCGGGTATCGGCGTGGAGCCGCTCGATCCCGGCCTCGCCCAGGCCAAAACCGATCTGACGGTGGTGCTGAGCGAGCGGTTCGACGCGCGGCGGCCCGCCGGTATCGATGGTGAGATCGTCTACGCGACCGATCTGTTCGATACCTCGACCGCGGCGGCGTTCGCCGAGCGGTACCTGCGTGTTCTCGAAGCGGTCACCACGGACCCGGGCGCGGCGGTCGGTGCCGTCGACCTGCTCGGCACCGCGGAAGCCGGACAGCTGGTACCGGCTCGTGGTGACGATCCCGCACCGGCGTGCCTGCTGCCGGATCTGCTGGCCGCTGCCGTGGCCGCGCATCCCGCCGAGACCGCGCTCATCGGGGAGTCCGGCACTATCTGTTACGCCGAGCTCGACCGGCGTTCGGACCGGCTGGCCGCCCACCTGCTCGACCGCGGGGCCGGACCGGGGGTGTACCTGGCGCTGGCCGTGCCGCGATCGGTCGACTATCAGATCGCCATGTGGGCGATCGCGAAGACCGGTGCCACCTTCGTCCCCGTGGACCTGCGCTATCCCCGGGAGCGGATCGCGCATATGCTCGCCGATTCCGCGGTAGCGTTCGGTATCGCGGTCGAGGCCGCGCTGCCGTCGCTGCCGGACGGTATCCCGTGGCTGGTACTCGACGATCCGCGGTGCGCGGCCGAGATCGCCGCGCGGCCCGGCCGCCTCGGTGCGGCCGCGGAACCGCGGCGTGCCCGCGTACAGGACGCGGCGTACGTCATCTACACCTCCGGCTCGACCGGGAAGCCGAAGGGTGTGGTGGTCACGCATGCGGGACTGGCGAGTTTCGCCGCCGCGCAGCGGGTGCGTTATCGCGTCGATTCGTCGTCGCGGGTACTGCATGTGGCGTCGCCGGCCTTCGATGCCGTGCTGCTGGAGGCCTTGATGGCGTGTGCGGCGGGGGCGTCCCTGGTGATCTCGCCGCCGGAGGTCTACGGTGGCGCCGAGCTCGCGCGGCTGATCCGGGATCATCGGGTGACGCACGCGTTCCTCACCCCGAGCGTGCTGGCGACGGTATCGCCCGCCGATCTGGCATCGGTGCGGGTACTGGCCGTGGGCGGGGAGATGGTTCCGGCCGAGCTGGTGGCGGCCTGGGCCCCCGGGCGGCAGTTGCACAATATCTACGGCCCGACCGAGACGACGATCGTGATCACGATGAGCGAACCGGTCGCCGCCGACGGCCCGATCGATATCGGTGGCCCCATCCGCGGTGCGCAGGCCCTCGTACTGGACGCGCGGCTGCGGCCGGTGCCGGTGGGGGTGGCCGGGGAGCTGTACCTGGCCGGCCCGGCTCTGGCCCGCGGGTACCTGAACCGCCCGGGGCCGACGGCGGGTGCGTTCGTCGCCGGTCCCTACGGTGCGCCGGGCACGCGGATGTATCGCACCGGCGATATCGTGCGCTGGACACCGCGGCACACACTGGAATACCTCGGCCGCGCCGATTTCCAGGTGAAGATCCGGGGCCAGCGCATCGAACTCGGCGAAATCGATGCCGCGCTGGTCGCGCTGCCGGAAGTGGCATCCGCTGTCACGGTGAGTCGCCGGGGCCCCGGTGACCGTCCCGTGCTGGCGGCCTACATCGTGTGTGAAGACGGCGCGGTCGTGGCACCGGGCACGGTGCTCGAGCGGCTCGGCGCGGTGCTGCCCGCCCATATGGTGCCCGCGACGATCACGGTGCTCGATCGGATGCCGCTCTCCTCCACCGGCAAGGTGGACCGGAAAGCGCTGCCGGAACCCGGCCCCGCCGCGGTGGATACCGCCGCGGTGGCCCCCGCCACCGAGCTGGAGCGGACCGTCGCCGCGGCCTTCGCCGACGTTCTCGGGGTGTCCTCGGTGGATGTGACCACCTCGTTCTTCGCGCTGGGCGGCGATTCCATCATGTCGATCCAGCTCGCCTCCCGGCTGAAATCCGCGGGTATCGTCGTGCGGGCCCGCGATATCTTCGAACGTAAAACCGTGCGCGCGCTGGCGCAGGTGGCCGAGGCCGCGACAGCGGTGACACTCGACGAACTGCCCGGCGGCGGAGTGGGCGGTATCCCGGCCACCCCGATCGTGAGCTGGTTCCGCGAGTGGATCGGCACCGCGGACCGGTTCGCGCAATCGATGCTGGTGCGGTTGCCCGGCGACGCCCGCGCCGCCGATGCGGTCGCCACCGTGCAGGCCGTCCTGGACCGGCACGAGATGCTGCGCGCCCGGATGCACGACGGGTGCCTGTGGGTACCACCGGTGGGTGCGGTCGACGCGGCGGACTCGGTCCTCGTCCGTACTTTCCGAGCGGAGGAGCGACCCGGTACCGAGCGCTTCACCGCCGTGGTGGAAGCGGCCCTGAGCGCGGCCGCCGAGCGCCTCGATCCGGCGGAGGGCCGGATGCTGCAGGTGGTGTGCCTGCTGCCGGAGGCCGGTGCCGCGGCCGAAGGCCGTGCCCTCGTCGTGATCCACCATCTGGTCGTCGACGGTGTCTCGTGGCGTATTCTGCTGCCCGATTTCGCCACCGCGTGGCAGCAGATCACTCGGGGGCAGGCCGTCGAATTGCCCGCGCCGGGCACCTCCATGCGCCGGTGGGCGCGGGCCCTGACCGATGCCGCGGCGGAGCGCGCCGGTGAATCCGGCCTGTGGCAGCGGATGAGCGAGGCCCCCGACCCGTTGCTCGGACGCGGGGTGCTCGACCCGGCCGTCGATACCCAGTCGACGGTGCGGTATCTGACGCTGTCGTTCCCGGCCGAGGTGACCGCGGCGCTGCTGGACGCGGTACCCGCGGCCGTGCGCGGAAATACCGACGATGCCCTGCTCGCGGGACTCGCCGTCGCCCTGACTCGTTGGCGCAGCCGCCGCGGCAGTTCGTACGCGGGTCTGAAGGTGCTGCTGGAGGGCCATGGGCGGGAGGAGCAGATAGCTCCGGGGGCGGACCTCTCCCGGACCGTGGGCTGGTTCACCAGTACCTATCCCGTCGCCCTGGACCTGACCGGAGTGAACCACCACGACCCGCGTGCGGCGGTGAAATCGGTGAAGGACCAGTTGCGCGATATTCCCGACAAAGGAATCGGCTACGGCCTGCTGCGTTACCTGAGCCCCGGTACCCGGGACCGGCTCGCGGCGGCGCCGGAGCCGCAGATCAGTTTCAACAATCTCGGCCGGGCGGGTGTCGATCTCACCGCGCTGCCGGAGCTCGCCTGGGTGCCCACCGGCGAAGAGTTCGACCGGCATACCGCGTTCGACCCGGATATGCCCGCGGCGGCGGTGCTCACGATCGATGTGCATATCGCCGATACCGCCGCGGGGCCCGTCCTGAACGCGCGGCTCGGCTATGCCTCGCGTCTGCTCGATTCCGCAGATGTCACCGAACTCGCCGACACCTGGGCCGAGGCCCTGCGCGAGATCGCCGGCCACGGCGGTCACGACTGGGGGTTGTCGCGGTCGGATGTTCCACTGGTCGCGGTCACCCAGGCCGATCTGGACGTCTTCGCCGACCGGTACGGGCCGCTGATCGATGTATGGCCACCGGCGCCCCTGCAGGCGGGATTGCTGTTCCACGCCGAACTCGCCGCGGGGGAACTCGATGTCTATACGGCCCAGTCGGTACTGACCCTGACGGGTACGGTCGACGCGGCCCGCTTCGAACATGCCGCGCGGGCTCTGCTCGGCCGGTACCCCAACCTGCGGGCCGCTTTCGTGCGGACCGCCGCCGGGGTGCCCGCGCAGGTCGTGCCCGCCGCGACCCCGGTGCGGTGGCGCAGCGTCGACCTGTCCGGCCGTCCGGCGGAAGTGGACCGGCTGATCGAAACCGAACGGTCCGCGGTGTTCGATCCCGCCGATCCACCGCTGCTGCGTTTCCTGCTCGTCGAGACCGGGCCGCGGGAGTTCCGGCTGGTGCTGACCGCGCACCACCTGCTGCTGGACGGCTGGTCGCTGCCGCTGCTGTGCCGGGAACTCATCGGCTTGTACGCGGTGGAGGAACGGATCGAGCTGCTCCCGCCCGCGCCGTCGTACCGCGACTATCTGGAATGGCTCGACCGGCAGGATCACGATGCCGGTATGCGGGTGTGGCAGGAAGCCCTGGGCGATATCACCGAACCCACCCTGATCACCGATCCGCATACCGCGGCCGTCGCCGATCTGCCGGTCGATCTGCCGATCGTGCTCGACCGCGCCACCACGGAACAACTGGTGGATTTCGTCCGCGCACAGGGGGTCACCCTGGCTACCGTCGTGCAGTTCGCCTGGGCGGTGGTGCTGGGCAATTTCCTCGGCGTGCCGCGGGTGGTCTTCGGCAGTACGGTATCCGGCCGGCCCGCCGAACTGGCGAACGTGGAATCGATGATCGGCCTGTTCATCAATACGATCCCGGTAGCGGTCGAGGTCGGCTCCGACCGGACGGTCGGCGAGGTACTGCACCGGCTCCACGCGGACAACACCCGGCTGCTCGAACACCACTACCTGGAGCTCTCGCAGATCCTGGCGGCCGTGCACAGCCCCCAGCTCTTCGACACCCTGGTCGTATTCGAGTCCTACCCGGTGGACAGCAGCGGTCTCGGTGAGGCCGATATCGACGGGATGCGGGTGGTCTCGGCCGAAGGCCGTGACGCCGCGCACTACCCGCTCACGGTGCAGGCACATCATGCCGGTGAGCTGCATGTGCGGGTCCGCTACCAGTCGGCCCGGATCCCGGATGGGACGGCCGCCGGGCTGGCGTCCCGTCTGGAAACGGTACTGCGCGCCGTCGTCACCGATCCGCATACGCGGCTCGGCGCGCTCGACCTGCTGAGCGCGGACGAACGGTCGGCACTGGTGCCCGCGACGGGCGGTGCCGCCGTGCCCCCGTGCTCGATGGCGGATCTGCTGGCGGCGGGCACGGCCGTCGACCCCACGGCCGCGGCGCTGATCGCGGAGGAGCATGTCCTGTCCTACGCGCAGCTGGATGCCTGGACGAACCAGATGGCGCGGCAATTGATCGAATGGGGCGTGGGGCCCGGCGATCACATCGCGCTGGCCATGGTCCGCTCGGCGGAATTCGTGGCCGCCCTGTGGGCGGTGACCAAAACCGGTGCCGCGTTCGTCCCCATCGATTCCCGCAACCCCGCGGAACGAATCGCGCTGATGGTGGCGGACGCCGAGGTGCGGTACGCGATCACGACCGAACAGACCCGGACACTGCTGCCGGGAACGGTCCGGCAGCTGGTGCTCGACGAGCCGGGTGTCCGGGAGTCGATCGCCGCCCGCGCGACGGAACCACTGACCGATGCGCAGCGGGTACGGACCCCCCATATCCGCGATGCCGCCTACATCCTGTACACCTCCGGCTCCACCGGAACACCCAAGGGAGTGGTGGTAACCCACGAGGGGCTGGCCAATTTCGCGGCCGAGCAGCGCGACCGGTTCGCGGTGGATCGCACGGCCCGGATCATGCAGGCCTCGGCTCCCGGGTTCGACGTCGTGGTGCTCGATGTGCTGCTGGCCCATACGAACGGCGCGGTACTGGTGCTGTCGCCCCCGGATGTCTTCGCCGGTGCGGAATTAGCGGAATTCATACGCCGACAGCGGATTTCGCACGGATTCGTCACACCCAGCGTGCTGGCCACGATATCGCCCGAGGGGCTGGATTCACTGCGGGTGCTGGCTGCCGGCGGTGAGGCGGTGACAGCGGCCACGGTGGCGGCGTGGGCGCCGGGACGGCGGCTGCTGAACGGCTACGGCCCCACCGAGACCACCATTCTGGTCTGTACGAGCGAACCACTGGTTCCCGGTGACCCCGTGACGATCGGGGCGCCGGCCCGAGGCGTCGAGGCACTCGTCCTGGATCCGTGGCTGCGGCCGGTGCCCACCGGTGTGGTGGGGGAGCTGTATCTCGCGGGTGTCCAGCTCGGGCGGGGATATCTGAACCGGCCGGCGACGACTTCGGGTTCCTTCGTGGCGAATCCGTTCGGGGCGGCAGGCGCGCGGATGTACCGCACCGGAGATCTGGTGCGCTGGACCTCCGCACGTACCCTGGAATACCTCGGCCGCCGCGACTTCCAGGTCAAGATCCGCGGGCAACGGATCGAACTCGGCGAGATGGAAAGCGTGCTGGCCGGATACCCCGGCGTCGAGCGCGCGGTGGTGATCCTGTGCAAGGACGAGCACGGCACCGACCGGCTCGCCGCCTATCTCGCGGGTGACCCCGGTATCGATACCGATGCGGTCCGGGCGGCGGCTCGCAACCGGCTGCCCGCGCATATGGTGCCCGAAGTGGTCACGGTGCTCCCCGAACTGCCGCTCACCACCTCGGGCAAGCTGAATCGACTCGCTCTTCCCGCCCCGCGCTTCGATTCGGGCCGGGAACAGGTGGTTCCGCGAACCGAGGCCGAACGGCGGGTGGCGGAAGTCTTCGCACACGTGCTGGGTATCGAGTCGGTGGGCGCGACGGACAATTTCTTCGACCTCGGCGGCAATTCGCTGTCGGCGACCCGGGTGGCCGCGCAGTTGAGCACGGCGACCGGTGCCCGGGTCGGGGTGCGGGATCTGTTCGAGGCGGCGACGGTCGCCGATCTCGCGGCGAACCTGCCCGGCCTCGGACGCGACGGCCGGGCCCCACTGGTACCGCGCCCTCGGCCCGCGCTCATCCCGCTGTCCCCGGCCCAGCAGCGCATGTGGTTCCTCAACCAGTTCGACATCTCGGTGGGCGCGTACAACATTCCGCTGGTGATCCGGTTGCGCGGCGAACTGGATCTCGATGCGCTGCGGCGCGCCTGCGAGCTGGTGATCGAGCGGCACGAGTCGCTGCGCACCAAGTTCCCGACCACCGACGGTACCCCGCATCAGGTCGCTGTCCCGGCCGCGCAGGTCGTCCCGGCGCTGGTCCCGCTCCCGGTGGACGAACACCAGTTGATGGAACGGGCCCTGGCCGCGGTCTCGCAGGGCTTCGATGTGACCCAGGCACCGCCGTTGCACGCCGAATTGTTCCGCCTCGGTGACCGCGACCATGTGCTGCTGCTCACCGTGCACCACATCTGCGCCGACGGACAGTCGATGCTGCCACTGGCCCGCGATGTGGCGGTGGCATACCAGGCGAGCAAACAGGGCGTGGCACCGGATTGGCCGGAACTGTCCGTGCAGTACGCGGATTACGCGCTGTGGCAGCGAGAGGTACTCGGCGAGGAGAGCGACCCCGATTCGCTGGTCTCCCGGCAGCTGCGCTTCTGGAAGCAGGCCCTCGCCGGCCTGCCCGAACTGCTCGAGCTGCCCACCGACCGGCCCCGGCCCCCGGTGGCCTCTCTGCACGGCCGTGCCGTGGAGTTCGAACTGCCCGCCGTATTGCACGCGCGGCTCGACGCGGCGGCGCGGGCGGCGGGGGCGACGACCTTCATGGTGCTGCACGCCGGGTTGGCGGTCCTGTTGTCCCGGCTCTCCGGGATGAGCGATATCGCGGTGGGCACACCGGTGGCCGGCCGCGGTGCGCGGGAACTCGACGATCTGATCGGTATGTTCGTCAATACGCTGGTGCTGCGGTCGCATATCTCGCCACGGCAGACGTTCGCCGAACTGCTCGCCACCACCCGGGAGACGGATCTGGCCGCCTTCGGGCACGCCGATGTGCCCTTCGAGCAGGTGGTGGAGGCGCTGAATCCGCCGCGGTCCACCGCGCATCTGCCGCTCTACCAGGTGACACTGGACGTCCAGGACCTGAGCGCGGCCGCGTTGCGGCTGCCGGATCTGGTGGTGGAACCGATCGAGAACGGTTTCGACCAGGCGCAGGCCGATCTGAATATGAAACTGTCCCAGCGGTTCGACGAGAACGGGCGCCCGGACGGCATGGTGGGACGGCTGACGTACGCCACGGATCTGTTCACCGAAGAGACGGCGACCCGATTCGCGCGGGCGTATGTGCGCATTCTCGAAGAAGCGGCGGCCGACCGGGATGTGGTCGTCGGCGATATCGACCTCGTCGACCCGCAGCAGCGGCGCGCGCTGCTGGCGGCGGCGGGGCACGACGGTGCGGAGATCGCGGAGACGACGCTGGCGGAACTGTTCGCCGCCCGGGTCGCGGCTCGCCCGGACGCGGTGGCGGTGACAGACGGGGTGTCGACGCTGACCTATGCCGAGCTGGATCGACGGGCCGCCGGGATAGCGGCACGGTTGTCCGAGCACGGGGTCGGACCGGAAACCCTGGTCGCCGTGGCGCTTTCGCGTTCGGTGGATCTGGTCGCCGGTCTGCTCGCGGTGGTGCGCACCGGCGCCGGCTATCTGCCGCTGGATGTGACCTACCCGCCGCAGCGGCTGCGGTTCGTGCTGGCCGACGCCCGTCCGGCGGCGGTACTCGCCTCGGCGCGGACGGCCGCGGCGATACCCGGATCCGATGCCCCGGTGGTCCTCGTCGAGGACTGCGCGGCGGCGGTTCCCGGTGATCCGGCCACCTCCGCCCCGGCCGCGCGGCCCGGCAATATCGCCTACGTGATCTACACCTCGGGGTCCACGGGCCGGCCCAAGGGGGTGGCGGTGAGCCATCGCGAAGCGGTCACCCTGTTCGGGAACGTTTTCGGACGCTTCGACTTCGGCCCCGACGACGTGTGGACCATGTTCCACTCCTACGCCTTCGATTTCGCGGTATGGGAGATGTGGGGCGCGCTGCTGTCGGGTGGGCGGTTGGTCGTGGTCGACTACGACGTCTCCCGCTCACCGGAGGAGTTCGTCGACCTGGTCGCCCGGGAGCGGGTGACGGTATTGAGCCAGACACCGTCGGCCTTCTACGGTTTCGTAGCGGCAGAACGCGACCGCCGCGAAAGCGGCGGTGGGGGCGGCGCACTCGCGCTGCGCTACGTCGTCTTCGGTGGCGAGGCGTTGGATGCCACCCGGCTGGCCGGCTGGTTCGGTACCCATGAACCGGGTTCACCGCGCCTGATCAACATGTACGGGATCACCGAGACCACCGTGCACGTGACCTTCGGCGAGATCACCGGAGCGCAGGCCGGCGGAATCGGGGCGCCGCTGCCCGGTATGCGGGTCTATGTGCTCGACGAGCGGCTGCGGCCGGTTCCTCTCGGTGTCACCGGGGAGATCTACGTGGCCGGTGGTCAACTCTCCCGGGGCTACCTGGGAGCACCGGAACTGACGGCGGCCCGGTTCGTGGCGAACCCGTTCGCCCCGGACGGCGCCCGGCTGTACCGGTCGGGGGATCTCGGGCGCTGGCGCCGGAGCGAGCACGGTCTCGAACTGCTCTACGCCGGCCGTGCCGATGCCCAGATCCAATTGCGCGGGTATCGCATCGAACTGGGTGAGGTCGAGTCGGCATTGCTCCGCCATCCGGGTGTGTCGCAGGCTGCCGCGGCGGTGCGTCCGCACGAGCGGGGTGTCGATCAGCTGATCGGGTATGTGGTGGCCGCCGACGGGCAGAGCCCGGATCCCGCCGCGGTCCGGGCGGCGGCGGCCGAGGTACTGACGGGCTATATGGTGCCCTCGGCCGTCGTGGTCGTGCCGGAGTTGCCACTGACGGTCAACGGCAAACTCGACCGGCAGGCGTTGCCCGCCCCGGATCGCGGTGCGGCCGACAGCGAGTACATCGCGCCCCGTACCGAAACGGAAAAAGCGATCAGCGATGTCTACGCCCAGGTACTGGGAGTAGCCCGGGTCGGGATCTCGGACGGTTTCTTCGACCTGGGTGGCAATTCGCTGCTGGCCACCATGGTGGCGACCGAACTGCGGAAACGTGGGGTGACGATCGCTCTGCCGTGGATGTTCGACGATGCCACACCGCGGGCGCTGGCACGCCGGGCCGACGAGGCGGAGGGCGGCTCCGGTCTGCAGGTCCTGCTGCCGCTGCGTACGAGCGGAAAACGCGCGCCGGTCTTCTGTGTGCATCCCGCGGGCGGACTGGCCTGGTCCTACGGGGGGCTCATCGAACATCTGCACCAGGAACGGCCGATATACGGGCTGCAGGATCCCTACGTAGTGGCCGGTGAGCCGCGTGCGGAATCGGTGGACCGGCTGGCCGAACGCTACGCGGCCGAGATCCGCCGGGTACAGCCGGACGGGCCCTACCATCTGCTCGGCTGGTCGCTGGGCGGGCAGATCGCGCATGCGGTAGCGGTGCGGCTGCAACGGGCCGGTGGCGAAGTCGCCATGCTGGCCATGCTGGACAGCGGGGTCGGCGCGTCCGGGGACACGGTCGCGGCGGAGGATACCGACGACCGTAGGCCGGGAGAGCTGGTGGCCGACCTGCTCGGAGGCTGGCGCGAACTCTTCGACCTCGGCGACGAGGTGCGTGCCGACACCCCTGAACAGGCGTGGGCGGTCGTCCGGGAACAGGTGATCGGTACCGCGTTGTTCACCGCCGAGCAGGTGGACCGGGTGATGACGAGCTTCGAGACCGCCGGTGATATCTCCGACCGCTACCGGCCGGAGATCTTCGACGGCGATCTCGTCTTCTTCACCGCCGGAAAGGACCATCCCGACCCCGATGCGCTGGTGCGGGCGTGGCGTCCCTACGTGACCGGCGAAATCCACAACACGGTCGTCGACGCACGCCACCTCGAATTGAGTCATCCGGAAGCGCTGGCGGTCGTCGGTCCGGTGATCGAAAGGTTCGCGAAGGAATGCTGAATGCTCTGCACAAGCTCAGGCTCGACGACGGCCGGACGGTCGCATGCCCGAGCCCCGCCGAGGCCCGGTTCCTGTGGGGCGAAATAACCTCGCCGTCGGGTGTGTACCGTGCGGCGGCGGCGGGACTGCGGCGTGGGGACACCGTGCTCGATATCGGTGCGAACATCGGGCTCGGCGCGATCCTGTTCGCCGACAGGTGTCCCGGGATCAGTGTGATCGCCGCGGAACCGGTTCCGGTGACCTATCAGTGCCTGGAACGTAATCTGGCCGCTTTCGTGCCCCGGGCGCTACCCTTGCGGGTCGCCGTCGGCGCCGAGTCCGGTGTCATGCCGCTCACCTGGTATCCGCAGGCGCCGGCCAATTCCGGTCTCTATGCCGATCGCGATCAGGACGACGAGGCCACCCGGACGTTCCTGCGCAACAGCGGCCTGGACGAGGAGGCGATCGCCCTCATCACCGCCGATCTGCACCTCGGTGAGCAGATCGAGGTGGAACTCACCACGGTCTCGGCGATCCTGGCCGAACACGCCCCCGAGACCGAGATCGGGTTGCTGAAAATCGATGTCGAGCGGGCGGAAATGGATGTGCTGTGCGGTATCGCCGAGGCCGACTGGTCCCGCATCCGCGCCGTGGTGGCGGAGGTCCACGACAGTGCGGGCCGGGTGGCGCGGGTCCGGGAGTTGCTGAGCGGCCACGGGCTGGCCGTGCGATGTCGCCAGGACCCGAGTCTGGCCGGTACCGATCTCTACGAGGTGTATGCCGCCAGGCCGGCGTGAGTGAGGCCGGGGTGCCGGTGTTCGAGTCGGCGCCCCGGTGGTGACCCGACCGGAGATGGACGAACGACAATGATCTGTGAGGTGAGATGAGATGAGCACCAATCCCTTCGACGACGAGAACGGCCGTTTCTTCGTGCTGGTCAACGAGGAGGAGCAGCATTCGCTGTGGCCCGCGTTCGCCGAGATCCCGCTCGGATGGCGAGTGGCTTTCGGCACCGGAAGCCGAACGGCGTGTCTCGAATACATCGAGAGGAACTGGACCGATATGCGGCCCACCAGTCTCCGGGACGCGGAAGCCGGCCACGCGGAGGCGGCCGCCTGGTGAGCTGATCGGTCCGGCAACGGTGCCGGACCGGGGCGAACGAGTTTGCGGGCTCGGCCGCGGGGAAAGCCGGCGGTGACCGTGGGGCATTCCGTACCCCACACCGAAGCCGGGAGAAGACATGGGCTGCTACCGGGTTTTGGCTTTCACCGCGCTTTTTCTCTGCTGTGTGCTCACGCCCGGTGTCGCGGCCGCGGCACCGTCCCCCGCGCCGCCGGCCGCGGTGAGCGATCCGGCCGCGTCGCGCACCGCCATATCGGTGCGTTCCCCCCTCGGTTTCCGGTGGGGGACCGCCAACGAAGGTCAGGCGCGTAGTGCGTTGTCGATGGCCAAGCTCTACCTCACCGACTACGCCCTGCGCCACGGTGACGGTTCGGCCGAGGACCGCGCGTACGGCGAGCGGATGATCCGTTACTCCGACGACGCCGCCGCCGACGCGGTGGCCACCAAATATCCGCAGGCCATCGCGGCGGTGGCCGCCGAATACGGCCTGACGCAGACACGGCCGGGAGCGAATTGGGGTACCTCGACCACCAGTGCCGCCGATCTGGCCGATTTCCTGGCGGCCAAACAGGGCACCGATCCGGGTTCCCCGATTCTCGCCTGGATGGCGACTGCTGCTCCCCGCGCCGCCGACGGCACCGAGCAGAACTGGGGTACCGCCGCGCTGCCCGGTGTCCAGGGCACCAAATGGGGATGGTCGGATATAGCGCCGCCGGAGGTCGCCTCGGCATCGTTCGGACCGGGTTTCGTGGTGGCCGCGCACACCTGGGGCACTCCCGCGGAGCAGACCGCGGATGTGCTCGGGGCGTTGCCGAGCGTGCTGGCCGGTATCCTCGGCGCCCCGGTGGCCGTATCGGGCTGATCCTCGGGCGGCGGACGCGTACATGCGTGTTTGCCTTGCCGAAGGATGGTTATCCGCCCCCCGGACCGGCCGAACACGGACGGCTGGTCACAGCCGACGAGAAGGGTTGGGTCATGAGTGCTACCGACAAGTTCGACAACAAGGCCGAGAACATAGCGGGTAAGGCCAAGGAGAAGGTCGGCGAGGCCACCGGTGACCAGGACAAGAAGAACGAGGGCAAGGCCGACCAGGTCAAGTCGAACCTCAAGGACGCCGGTGAGAAGGTGAAGGACGCCTTCCGCGACTGAGCGGGCCGGCGAGCGGGCGGCGCGAGGTGCCGCCCGCTCGCTGCTGTCCGGCGGGGGACGTGCCGTACCGGGGTGTGGCGGTTCGTGCTCGCCCGAGGGAAGCCGGGTATCAGGGGCTCGGCGCCGCTCAGTCCACGCCGGCCCGGTACCTGGTGACCGCTTCGTGGACAGCGGCTTCGTCGCCGTCGCCGCCGGCCAGGGCGTCCAGCGCGCGGAGTACCTCATCGAGCTTGTCCAGTTGCCGCTGCACCGTATCGCGATAGGTGGTGATCGCGGTGATGATCTCGTCGACCTCGGTTGCCACATCGGCCGCGCCCAATTCACTCAGCCGATCGCGGACGGCGGTCAGCTCGTCGTGGCTGTCGACCAGATCGCCGGGTCGCCGCGCGGACAGGTGGGGGTGGTTGGCGTCGCTCATCGAAGCTCCTGCTCGTCGTCGTGATATTCCGTGCCTCGGTAGGCGGCCGGTCGATCGCTCGGCCGCAGGTCCACCCTCGGCTGCCGGTCGGGTACCCAGTGCGGCGGCGAGTGCACCGACGTGCCCGGTGAACCGATACCGGAGCACCCTTACCACCGGCCGCACGGTGATCGGTATGTCCCTCGGCCGTCGCCACGGCGCACGGACGTGTTCCCGGCGGTACGGACCGATGCGGCGAGCACCGGGCCCGATCGGGCGGGCCCCCGGATCCGTATCGGCCTGTTTGTGCCACCGCGTCCCGGGTAGGCGCTGTGTGTACCGAAGCCGAACGTCCGCGCGGCGGTGCCCGTCGACGCCGAAGACGGGTGAGACCGGGTGGACCTGGAGCAAGTGAGGTTGTTCATGAGCACTGTCACCGCGTCGACAGAGGTCGAGGTGCCGATTCGGACCGCCTACAACCAGTGGACGCAATTCGAGTCGTTTCCGCAGTTCATGGAGGGCGTCGAGCGGGTCGATCAGATCGACGACACCCATACGCACTGGAAGATCAAGATCGGCCCGAGCGACCGGGAGTTCGACGCCACCATCACCGAGCAGCACCCCGAGGAACGGGTGGCGTGGCGTTCCGACACCGGGCCCCAGCACGCCGGTGTGGTCACCTTCCATCGTATCGATGACGCGACCACTCGCGTCATCACCCAGATGGATATCGATCCGGAGGGTTTCGTGGAGAACGTGGCCGACAAGATGGGTCTTCTCGACCGCCGGGTGAAGGGTGACCTCGAACGCTTCAAGAAGTTCATCGAATCCCGGCCGCGTGAGACCGGCGGCTGGCGCGGTGATGTTCCGCGCCCCGGTAACTGACACCGTGCGCGGTTCGATGCGGCGTCGGATGGGCGAACTGCCCGTCCGGCGCCGTGCCGGCGAGGTACGCGGACCCGGGGGGCGTATCGCGCCGGCCCGCGGCCGGGGGCGGCTCGGCGCACTCGCGGCGCGAGACGAGGACGGTGGTGGGTGTGGCCCGTGATCCGGGTTCTCCCGATCTCAAACCCCGTAGCCGGGATGTGACCGACGGGTTGGAGAAGACCGCTGCCCGCGGTATGTTGCGCGCGGTCGGTATGGGCGACGAGGACTGGGTCAAGCCCCAGATCGGTGTTGCTTCCTCCTGGAACGAGATCACCCCGTGCAACCTGTCCCTCGACCGGTTGGCCGGCTCCTGTAAGGACGGTGTTTTCGCGGCCGGGGGGTTCCCCCTGCAGTTCGGCACCATCTCGGTCTCGGACGGTATCTCGATGGGGCATGAGGGTATGCATTTCTCGCTGGTTTCCCGCGAGGTGATCGCCGACAGCGTGGAGACCGTGATGCAGGCGGAACGGCTCGACGGATCGGTACTGCTCGCCGGTTGCGATAAATCGCTGCCCGGGATGCTGATGGCGGCGGCTCGGCTGGACCTGGCGAGCGTGTTCCTCTATGCCGGCTCCATCCTGCCGGGTATCGCGAAACTGTCCGACGGCAGCGAACGCGAGGTCACCGTTATCGATGCCTTCGAGGCGGTGGGGGCCTGTGCGCGAGGACTGATGAGCCGGGACGATGTCGAGGCGATCGAACGGGCCATCTGTCCGGGTGAAGGCGCCTGTGGTGGGATGTACACCGCGAATACGATGGCGAGCGCGGCCGAGGCGCTGGGCATGTCACTGCCCGGCAGCGCCGCGCCGCCGGCCACCGACCGGCGGCGCGACGGGTATGCCCGCCGCAGCGGGAGCGCGGTGGTCGAACTGCTCCGGCGGGGGATCACGACCTCCGATATTCTCACCGCGGAGGCGTTCGAGAACGCCATCGCGGTGGTGATGGCCTTCGGTGGTTCCACCAATGCCGTATTGCATCTGCTGGCGATCGCGCACGAGGCGGGAATCCCGTTGAGCCTGGATGATTTCGCGCGGGTCGGGCGACGTGTCCCGCATCTGGCCGATGTGAAACCCTTCGGGCGCCATGTGATGACCGATATCGACCGGGTGGGCGGGGTGCCGGTGCTGATGAAAGCCCTGCTGGATGCCGGTCTGCTGCACGGGGACTGCCTTACGGTGACCGGACGTACGGTGGCCGAGAACCTGGCCGATATCGCACCCCCCGACCCGGACGGCACGGTGATGCGTGCTCTGGCTGCGCCGATCCATCCCACCGGTGGTATCACCATCCTGCGCGGATCGCTGGCGCCGGAGGGCGCCGTGGTCAAATCGGCGGGGTTCGAATCCGATGTCTTCGAGGGCACGGCACGGGTTTTCGACCGGGAGCGGGCCGCCATGGACGCGCTGGAGGACGGGACGATCTCGGCGGGCGATGTGGTGGTGATCCGGTACGAAGGGCCCAAGGGAGGCCCGGGTATGCGGGAGATGCTGGCGATCACCGCTGCCATCAAAGGCGCCGGACTCGGCAAGGATGTCCTTCTGCTGACCGACGGACGGTTCTCCGGCGGCACCACAGGTCTGTGTGTCGGCCACGTCGCCCCGGAAGCGGTCGATGCGGGACCCATCGCCTTCGTCGGCGATGGTGACCGGATACGCCTGGATGTCGGTGCGGGCACGCTCGACCTGCTGGTCGACGCGGCAGAGCTCGCCCGCCGCCGCGACGGGTGGGCTCCGCTGCCCGGCCGCTACACCCGGGGCGTTCTCGCGAAGTATTCGCGGCTCGTCGGCTCGGCTTCCCGGGGCGCGGTCTGCGATTGAACGCTCGCCGGGAGCGGGCGCGGTGCGGTGGGTACCACCTCGACAGGCCATCCATCCGTCGGCCTTCTCGCGGGCGATTTCCGCATCGCGGAACAGACCGCTCGCGAAACGGCCGGTCGATCAGTGCCGGCAGAGACAGCGACGCAGCAGGACGTCCGCCCCGGCGATCGCCGGGGCGGACGATACCGGCGGCGGGGATCGCAATGTCGTCGCCATCGAATCCGGGACGGTCGACAGGATTGCGCCGACGAACAGCACCGCGGGCCACAATTCGTCGGTGCGTGGTCCCAATACCGGTGTGCCGCGTTCGCCGGAGAGATGGTGCGCTCCAGGGCCGTTCGGGTCGGCGGAATGCCCGGATCCGGCCGAGGAATCATCCGGCGGGCCGGGCGCGGCGGAAAACGGGTTACGCGGTGGCCCGGCGGATTCGAGAGCAGGACAGTCCTGGATACCCAGAGCGAGAACGACCGGGGTGAGTACGAGCACGAGAATCGGGAAGACGCCCCGCTTCCCTGCGGTATGCCTCACGGCAACGAATATTACGCGAAGTGGCGGACTGTTTTCGGCGGATTCGCCGGATCAGCCGTGGTAGGCCGCCGCCGGGCGCAGTGATCCGGCGGCGGCGGGGACCGATCAGCGCGGCGGCAGGCTCATATTCCGGTTCGCCACGGGCAGTTCGATACTGATGGGCATGCGGAGCTCGGCCAGGTACCAGAGGGCGAACTGGCGCAGGAATTCGTCGAAGAGCCAGTACGCCTCCTGTGCCGGCGGGGCGATGGTGAGCAGACCTTCGCGGACGGCGACGAACGGGCCCCAGCTCACCCGTAGCAGCGGGTCCCAGACGGGTTCGCGGGCGATGGCCAGCCCGTCGGCGATCCTGTCGCCCAGCAGGTACCGGGTGAAGGCACCGAGAACTCCTTTGCTCAGGATGGCCAGATCGAGGTTGGACCCCAGCCGCAGCAGCCGATCGGCCAGTTTCGCGCCCTCCGGGGTCGGTGCGATGATCGGGTCGAGGACCTGCGCGGCTTGAGAGTTGGCCTGTTCCCAGGAATTCGGGATGTATTCGTCGCGGATCCCGAGCATATGCGCGGCGACCTGCCAGGAATGCAGGAAGGCATCGGACTCGTGGGCGGGAATGGGTACCTTCCACGCCGTGAGATGCCGCATCACCGTGGTGGGCAGGCTGTGCCAGGTGACCATCATATCGTTCTGGCTGATGGGGATGTCCTCGTCCGCGGAATGTACCCAGTGCGGTGACTGTGGCAGCAGATGCCGCACCGCGGCGTGCACCAATCGCGTCTTGACGCAGGTCACCACCATCTCACCGTCGGGGCCGTAGGCGTTTCCGGTGCCGATGTCGTACCCGAGCTTCGCTGTTTTGGAAATGCGGTCCTTCAGGTCGTGGCCGCCTTTGGAGTAGTAGACCGCGCGTGCCTCCTTCGGGATGACAGTGCTCATCATGCCGCTGGCCAGTCCGTACAGTACACCGAGGTACAGGCCGCGCTTCTTGTTGAAATCGACCGCGGTCGCGAGCTTGCCCTGGTCTGCCCAGGCCGGCATCTGGCGCGCGTATTCCATGAAATCCCGTAATTCCGGCGGTAGGCCCGCCGGTAGGGGCTGCCCGTTGCGCGTCCAGGTCCGCAACAGATCGTTGATCCGCGGTACCTCGCCTCGATCGAGTAGTCCCGCGACCAGTTCGTCGGCCTCGGGGTCCCATACTCCCAACGGGTCCGCGCCGGGGCCGGACCCGGCGACCGATCCCTGCGGTGACCAGCTCCACGGTTGGGCCCGGGCCGGGGCCACCGCGGCCAGCGCGCCGACCGCGCCCGCCACACCACCGGCCTTCAGGGCATTACGCCTGCTGAGTCCATCCATGTCGCCACTCCTCGTCGAGTCCGAACACCGGTGCCGGCCGCGGCAGCCTCGGGCTATGCCGCACCCTGTCAACGGCGGGTAGAATACTCATTAACTTATCAATCTTTTGAGGGCCTGTCAGGGCTTTTCTGGAACTCGGTCTCCCTCGGCGCTCGGTGTAATCGGCTCGCGTCGAGACCATGAGATATGGCGTTTCAGCTGCGATTTACTTCTCTTTAGGCGGCTGCCGCGGATCGCTTTGCATGCCGCTGCCGCATGGGTCGGCTGGAGTCAACACCGCTTGTCTCCCGCGAGTTATATGAATAACTCTTGGTTACTTAATCAAGCGTCTGGGTCGTCCGTCCGACACGGGAGAATTCGCTTCGGGGCGGGGGCGAGACCGGTTGTGGCATCGCGCAATCGGATCCGGGTGGCGCGGCGAGGGTCGTGGCAGGAGTCCGCAGTACCTCTCGCCCGGATGGAACGGCGAGGATGGTCACCGCGTTTCCCCACCCGGAGGGATGGGCGGTTCGTCCGGCTTTCGATCCGGACGAGTGCTCAAGTGACGCATTCTAATTGGTTTCTCAGCGTTTCTTGTGCCTTTCATATGGGTCCTGCCACTAAGGTTGCGCGGTGCCGGGCTGGCCGGCGGGTGTGGTGAGTGGAGGGATCAGGGCGTGGCGCGCAAGATTGTTGTCACTGTGGTCGACGATCTGGACGGCGAAACCGTTGCGGCGGAAACGCTGTCGTTCGGTATCGACGGAGTGATGTACGAAATCGATTTGTCCGAGGAGAACGCGCGGGAACTCCGTGCCGGCCTCGGTAAGTGGACCCCGTTCGCACGCCGGGCCGGTCGGGCACGGCGTACGAAGCGCGAGGCGATCGGGCAACCCGTCGCGGCCAAGGTCGTGCGGGAGTGGGCTCGGCGCAACGGGTTCGAGGTTCCCGAGCGGGGGCGGATACCCGCGACGGTGCGGGATTCCTATCAGCGCAGTATTTCCGGGTGAGTCCGAACACCTCACGCTGACGAGCGCTGTCGTGGTGGCCGGTGGGTGCGTTCCGCCGAATCCCCTGTGCCCGCAACAGGTCGTGGTCGCCCGTTTGCGGGCGCTCGGCCCGGACCGGAATCAGGGAGTCGGCGCCGGGCCGACCGGCTGCCGGAGAATGGTGCGCCGCTTCTCCGGTGCGGTCCGGCGGAAATCGCTGAGATAGATTTCGTGGTGTTTGCCGAGCATGCGTAGCCCGTGGCCCGGGATGAACTCGTGGTGCATGCGTGCCAGCGTTTCGGCCTCGTCGTCGAAGGAGCCGATATGCAGTGTCTGCACGCACCGGCCTTCGGTCAGTGATTCCAGGCGGACCTCCCCGGCACGTCGAGGTCGGTCCGTGTCCGCCATCCGCTCGACCGCGGCAGTGAACATATCCTGGTCGATCCAATGGGGAACCATGATCATCAGCGTCCAGTCCCATCGGGATTTTTCCCGGGCGGTCGTGAAAGCCGCCATATCGCCGGCCCACCAGAGGCCTTCCAGGGGCATGATCACATAGTCGCGGCCCAGGGTTCGTTTGCTGGCGTATTTCAACCGGTAGGCCAGCGGGTAGAGCGCTTCGATGGCATCGGTGAAAGCCGTACTCGTATTGGGATCACCGTGTCCGTCGATCATGAGGTAGCGCAGCTCGGGTACCTCCACCGTCCGGAACCGGTTCCGGCTCGCGCGGTAGGCGTCGATTTCCCGTTTGAAGTCGATTTTATCCGTCATCGGGTACCTGGGCTCGTGCTGCGAGCCACGACCTTTCCGCCTCCAGGAGGCTCAGTGAATACGAGAAGACCTCGCGTGCCGGCACTGTGAGAGGGGCCTGGGCCGCTGCGGCCGCCTCGACGGCGGCGATCCGTTCGTGGACGCGGGCGAGCCGGTCGCGGAGCGCCCGCGTGTACTCCTGTTCGGACAGCAGGGCCAGGTTCGAGATGCCCACGAGCAAGGGGTGCGGAACCGGGCGCGGCTCTTCGATGAGCGTGCGGGCGCCGCGAACGGCGGCCGCACGGCCGGAATCCGTGGCATGGAAGACGCGCCGGGCCTTCGCAGTGGCGGGCGCCTCCGGAGCGTGGACGAGTCCGCGTTTCTCCAGCTTGGCGAGCAGGTAGTAGATGGACGAGAACCCGATTTCGGTCCACTGCCGGATGCCCCGCCGCTCGATCGCCTGTTCCAGGTCGTAGCCGTGTTGCGGGCGTTCGATGATCAACCCGAGGACGATCAGTTCGGAGGGCGTCGGTTCCACGGTCTTATTCTAGTGGTAGAATAAGGTCGGCGCGTCACCGGAGCGGCTTCGAGCCCGGCACGCCGGAGCTCGTAGCGGCAGGGCAGAACCGCAGACATTGTTAGGCTCGTTCCGTGGCTGATGAGCGCTCGATGCGTGAACGGATGCTCGCGGGTGAGCTCTACCTGGCCGGCGATCCGGAACTGATCGAGCGGAATCTGCGGGCCATGGACCTGATGGAAGCGTTCAACACCACTCCCATGCGCGAGACCGCGCGTCGGCGGGAACTGCTCACCGAATTGCTGAGCGCGGTGGGGGAAGATACCGAGATCCGGCCTCCGTTGCGGGTGGACTACGGCAGCGGAATACGGATCGGCTCGCGGAGTTTCGCCAATTTCGGGCTGGTGGCGCTCGACGTCGCGCCCATCACCATCGGCGACGATGTCCAGATCGGGACCAATGTGCAGTTGCTGACTCCCACGCACCCGCTCGATCCGGCGCGGCGGCGTGCGAAATGGGAAGCGGCGGCGCCGATCGAGATCGGTGACAACGTGTGGCTGGGCAGTGGTGTCATCGTGCTGGCAGGGGTGACGATCGGAGCGAACACCGTCGTCGGTGCCGGGGCGGTGGTGACCCGCGACCTGCCGCCGAACGTGGTCGCGGTGGGCAATCCGGCCCGGGTGGTCCGGGCCCTCGACGGCGCCGGGAGCTGAACCACCCCGGTGCCGGGTCGGCACACGCTGCCCCGGTGATGCGTTCTCACCACCCCGCACCGAGATTTTCGAGCAATCTGCTGTAGGCGGCGGCATCGAGGAACCCGTCGACCGGGGCGTCGTTCCGCTGTCTGATCGTGAACAACCACGAGGCGTACGGCTCCGTGTTCACCACCTCGGGGTCCTCCGCGATCGCCGGGTTGACCGCGATGATCTCACCGTCGGCCGGACTGTATATCTCGGTGAGGGTGGTGAGCGCCTCCACGATGCCGACGGCATCGTCGAGTCCGACGGCCACGCCCACCTCCGGCAGGGTGATGAAGAGGATGGTGCCCAGGTTCTGTTGCGCGTGATCGGTGAGTCCGACGGTCAGTGTGCCGTCCCGCTCCGTACGCACCCACAGGTGGGCATCGGTGTACTGCAACTCGGCAGGAACCTTCGACATCCCTGATCTCCTTCCCGGAGCCGACGCACTACAGGCCGCCCTCAGGGGCGAGCACCACGCAGCATGGAGCGCCGGCCGGCTGCGGGGAGCCCACACACGCCGACTCGGCCGAAGCGTGGCCGAATCGTGGCCGTTTGCCGCTCGGATGCCGTACCGGTTCTCGCTCACGGTGCCGGGCGGCCGGGAGGGATTGTCGAGCCGGGTGGACGAAACACCTGCTCCGGCTTCGGCGATCAACCGGACTGGGAACACGAAAGTGTTTTTCCGACATCGCGATTCGAGGAGGGCGAGTGGTATGAGATCGGGAATCGGGAAGGTGGCGGTGGCGGTATGCGCGGCCGTGTTCGGCGTTGCGCTGGTGGGGACCGTATCCCCGGCCGTGGCCGATGTGGTGGCAGTCGAGGACACCCGGATGAGCGAGGAGGCCGGAAGCGGTCCACTGCCGGAACCTACGGCCGCGTGTTCGACCGCGCCGACGGGCGGAACCGTGGTGCGTACCATCAACGGGCGTCCGTACCGGCTGTTCGTACCCTCGGGATTGACGGGTCCGGCTCCGTTGCTCGTGGCCCTGCACGGTGGGCAGAACAATCCGCAGAACTTCGAGACCCAGACCGGATGGACGGCGTTCGCCCAGGCCAACAGGGTCATCGTGGCCTATCCGAGGGGGAGCAAAGACGAGGGCGGCGGTAAGTGGGCGTGGGAGTTCGCGCGCAATACCGGCCCCGACGTCGCCTTCCTGCGCAATGTCGTCACGAATATCGCCGCCACTTACTGTGTGGCTCCGAAACGGGTCCATTTCGCCGGACATTCCAACGGTGGGCAGATGACGTCCCGAATGGCCTGTGATGCCGCCGATCTGATCGCCTCCGCGGCTGTCTGGGCGGGGCCGAAGGGCGCCTGGGACCAGAACGACTGTCCCGCATCGCGGCCCATCGCCTTCGGCGTGATGCTCAACGACAATGATCCGATCGTGTGGCAGGTGGTGGCCGAACAGCACCGGGACCACTGGCGGCAGATGAACGGCTGCGGTGCCGAAACCAGCGAATCGGGCCCGGGGGTGGTGCGTGGGCAGCGATTCGGCTGCCAGGCGGGCACCGAGGTGGTCTACCGACTCTACGACGGCCCCACCGACGCGGCGCAGGCCCATAACTGGCCCCCCGGTGACCGGGGCGCCGATGTCCGCAATCGGATGTGGCAGCTGTTCCAGGCGAATCCGCTTCCCTGAGCGTGCCCGGCCGGTGGTCCGTGCGCCGGTACGCGGCGGAAGGAGGCCGCCGAATCGGTCCGGCGCTGTTCGCCGGTGAGGACCGCCCGAATCTGGGTATCCGCCCGGAGAGACCCAGCGGAGGTGGTTTGTGATGCGTGATCCCGACGGCACCGGCGATATTCCGGTCGACCCGGTGGAACCGGCTGACCCGGCGAACGAGGTGCAACCGGTGGTGCCCGTGGTACCGGTGGTCGAGGAGAAGCCGATGCGGACCTGGCTGTGGCCCACTCTGCTCATCTTCGGGTTGGTCGTCGGGGCCGCCTTCGTGGTGATGATTCTGGTGAGTACCGCGGATTTCGATTCCGAGCCGGCCCGGGTGACGCCGTCACCCGGGCCGTGCCAGCCGTTCTGCACCGATACGGTCGCGCCGCCGGCCCCCTGACCCGAGCCCCGCGCGGGAGTCGGCGGTGCGGGTCGCGGCGCGCGACCGGACCGCTGCCCGTACGTGGCGGAGCGGGCCGTGCCCCGGCACGGCCCGCTCCGCTGTACCCACTCTCGGGGAACTCAGATACACACTGTGGCGCTGCCCAGATTGAAGCAGAGGAATACCGAGCCTACGACCGGGTCGGCGGCGGCCGGTTCCGGTGCGGGCGTGGCGGCGGGTGCGATCGGCGCTCCGACAACACCGAGGCCCAGGACGATGGCCGCCGCGGAGAAGATCTTGGCGATTGTGGTCGACATGTCACATCCTCCAATTGATCGAAATCCTTGACGTAGCTCACATGCACTCAGTGTCAGTCGTCCGCCGAGGCGACACCAGACACGGAACCATCACTTTCGCCGTCCGGAGTTGCGGTACGGTCACGGGTCACGAATCGGAAATGCATTCGGGCCGGACGGACCGCGCCGGCCGGCGAAGCCGCCCGGCGCGGTCCGTCCGGTGCTACTACATCGGGGGGAGCTGCTCGCCCTGTACCAGTTCGATATCCAGGTCGAGTTTGACCGTGGCCCCCACGGCCGCCACCCCGGCACGCACTATCGCGCTGTAGTCGATCGCGAAATCGTTGCGGTGCAACAGTGTTTCGGCATGGAACGCGGCGCGGACACCGCCCCAGGGATCCGGTCCGAAACCGCCGTAGGTCAGGTCGAGTTCGACCGGGCGGCGCTGGCCGTGCAGGCTGAGCTCGCCGGACATCACCCAGGTCTCGCCGCCGGTCCGGCGCAGGCCCCCGCCGGTGAACGTGATCAGTGGGTAGCGTTCGACGTCGAGGAACTCCGACGAGCGCAGATGGGTGTCCCGCATCGAATTCCCGGTATCGATACCGGCCGCCTTGATCTCGGCGTATCCGGTGGACCGCTCGAACGGCTCGGCGATATCGAGCCTGCCGCCGACTTCGGCGAACCGGGCCTTGACACTCGCGATGCCGAGATGGCGTGCGGTGGCTATCACGGTCGAATGCACCGGGTCGATCGTCCACGGCCCGGCCGGTGGCAGAGTCACCGTTCCCGCGACCGATACGAGCGTGATGTCGCCGAGGGAACCCGCTCCTGTCGCGGAGATCTGGGCGGTGCGGGCCACAGGCTGATATCCGGGTGCGGTGAGCACCGCGGTGTGGAAACCCGAGGGCAGGGGGCCGGTATCCACCGCGCCGGTCCCGTCGGCGACGGCGCGGCCGATCTGGTGTCCGGTGCTGTCCGTAACGGTGAGAACCGCGTCCGGCACGGGCCAGCCCTCGGTGGTGCGGATGCGCGCGGTCAGTCCGGTCATGCCCTTTCCTCCGTGTCGTAGCCGAGCTGTACGTCGTATCCGGCTTCTTCGCCCGATACGTTCACCTGGCCGGTAACGGGCGGGTAGCCCCGCGCCACTACGGTGTAGCTGCCCTCGGGCAGGTCGGTGACGGTGTAGCGGCCGTCCTCGCCGGTCCGCACGGTGGCGGTGACATCGCCGGCCGCGTCGAGCACCGTGATCTGGATATCGGCTATCGCCCGCCCGTCGTCGGCGCGGGCGGAGCCGGTGAGTACGGCCATGGGCGCCAGCTCGATATCGTGTCGCAGCAGGCCGCTGTCGGGCACCGTGAGGGTGGTCGCGGCGGGTCGCCGGTGGGCGGCCACGGCCACCACGGTATAGGTGCCGGGGGCGACGCCGTGGCAGAGGTAGCTGCCATCGCGTCCCGAGGCGGCGGAGGCGACGACCTCGCCGTGCTGATCGGTGACCGTGACGGTCGCTCCGGTCAGTGGGTCGCCGCCGTGGGCCGACCGCACGACGCCGGACAACTCGCCGAGGCCGGAAAGGGTGAGGTCGAGCCGCTGGGGCTGCGGGGTGAGGGCGACGTTGACAGCGGTGGGCCGATGACCGGCCGCGGAGGCGATCAGGACATAGTTGCCGCTATCGGGCCCGGCGATCGTATAGCCGCCGTCACCGGTTCCGGTGGCCCGCGCGACTTGATGCCCACGCTGGTCGATCAGAGTGAGGGCGGCTCCCGGCACCGGCCGTCCGTCCTCCCGCTCGATTCGCCCCGCGAGCGAGCCGCGGGCGCCGGTCTCCGGCTCCCGGGTGTACTCCGAGCCGGACAGGGCGGACCTGGCGGGTGCGGCGGTCCCGTAGACCCCGTGGCCGTTGTGTGCCGCCGGAACGGGCCCGGTCGACGCGCCGACGGCCACCGGTACCGGATGCGCCTCGGACTGGCTGTGGTCACCGGCCCGGTGCCGTCCGGGCATTTCGGCCATCGGTTCGGTGGCGGTATCGAGTTCGGCGAGATCGTCCGGGATGCGGGTGCCGAGCTCCAGGTCGTTCGCCGCCGCGGGATCCACAGTGGGTTCTATATCGATGGTGCGCCGCAGGGGACGGTTGGGCAGGAAGGCCGCCGCGATGAGGGCCACCGCCGTGGCGATCGCGGCGATCAGGAAGATACGGCCGGTGGCGTCGCCGTAGGCGATGCGCACGATTTCCGCGACCGGGGCGGGCAACGCACCGATATCGAGGTTGCCGCTACCGGAGGAGGTGGTGCTGATGCCGAGTTCGGCGAACCGCGCGACGGACAGTTCGCTGACCCGGTTGGCCAGGACCGAGCCCAGGACCGAGACGCCGATGGCGCCACCGAAGGTGCGGAAGAAAGCGACACTGCTGGAGGCGGCACCGATGTTCTGCACGCTCACGGTGTTCTGCACCGCCAGTACGAGGTTCTGCATCATCATGCCCACACCCGCGCCGGTGACGGTGATGAAGGCGCCGATGAGCCAGATATCGGTGGCATGGTCCACGGTGGACAGCAACGCGAAACCGACCACCAGCAGCGCGGCGCCGCTCACGACGAAGCTTTTCCACTTGCCGAAACGGGTGATCAGCGCACCCGAGACCACCGAGGAGACGAGCATGCCCGCCACCATCGGCGAGGACAGCAAACCGGCGGCAGTGGGGGAGTACCCGCGTGCCGTCTGCAGGTACTGGCCGAGGAAGGTGGTCGCGCCGAACATCCCGACACCGACGGAGATGGAGGCGATGATGGCGAGTGCGGTGGTGCGTTCGGTGACGATCTTCAGCGGAATGACCGGGTCTTTGGCCTTGGCCTCGACCAGGAGGGTCGCCAGCAACAACAGCAGCCCGCCGCCGACGTACAGCGCCGATTCGGTGGAGACCCACTCGTAGTAGTCGGCCTTACCGGCGAAGGAGACCCAGATCAGCAGCACGGATACACCGGCGGTGAGCAGGGTGGCGCCCAGCCAGTCGATGCTCACGCCCTGTTTACGGCTGGTCGGCAGGCGCAGGGTGTGCTGCAGCAGGAACATCGCGATCACCGCGAGCGGGATGCAGATGAAGAAGCACCAGCGCCAGCCCAGCGGGCTGTCGACGATGACACCGCCGAGGATGGGCCCACCGGTCATGGACACGGCCATGACCGCTCCCATATAGCCGGAGTACCGGCCGCGTTCGCGCGGCGGGATGATGCTGCCGATGATGGCGACCACCAGTGCCGTGAGCCCGCCCATACCTATGCCCTGTAGGGCACGCGCGGCAAGCAGCAGCGCGACATCGTGTGCGAAGCCGGCGATGACCGAGCCGATGACGAAGATGACGATGGACGTTTGGACCAGGGTCTTCTTGTTGAAGAGGTCGGCGAGTTTGCCCCAGATGGGGGTGGAGGCGGCGTTGGTGAGCAGGGCGGTGGTGATCACCCATGCGTAAGCGGTTTGCGAGCCCTGGAGGTCGGCGATGATGGTGGGTAGGGCGTTGGCCACGATGGTGGTGCTGAGCAGCGCGGTGAACAGCGCGGCCAGCAGGCCGGTCATCGCCTCCAGGATTTCGCGATGGCTCATGGCGAGTGGATCGCGAGAGGCCGACGGCTCGGTGTCAGGCATCGTTTCTCACTTTCGAAAGCTGCGGGTTCTCGTCCGCTGGGGCGCAGCGAGGCCGAGGAGAGTTGAGGGAGTTCCGGAGCCGGCGTACGGTGCGATACGCCTGTTCGGCGTCGCCTTCGGTCCAGTCGGCCAGGGTCTCCTGCAGATGCCGGGTGTGGAACGCCCGGACCCGGTGGAGCAGATCCTGCCCGGTGGCGGTGAGCTGGACCAGCGCGGCTCGGCCGTCGCTGGGATCGGCTCGGCGGCTGAGGTATCCGTCGGCGACCAACTCGGTGATGTGCCTGCTCAGTGCCGAGGGGGTGATACGCAGGTCGGCGGCGAGGTCGACCTGCCGGCACGGTCCCATCGTCTCCAGGGTGGCGAGGACACCGAGTCCGCCCGGTAGCAGTCGGCCCGCGTCGGAGTGGGCCAGCGTGTTACGGAGGGCGCGGCTGATCAGGAACAGTTCACCGAGGAGGTTCTGCGTGGTGACGGACGAGACGGGCACAGCGGCTCCCAATGGGGTTTAGTTTCTTGCGCTAATCAACAATAAGTCGATTGCTTGCGCTAATCAACTATCGGCATTGTGAGCCTCGTCCCAGGGCTGAACTGGGCAAACCGGGCAATTGCCACTGATACGGTTCGTGCCTCGGAGTCCGCGACCCCGCTCCGGTGAAGGATTCTCTCCGCGCACACGGTCGCCGGCAGCGTGCGCGGCCGATCCGCTGTCTCGGCATACTGGCCCGGTACCCACGCACGGATCCGACCGAAAGGGCAAAACGTGCCGATAGAACTGGACCTGTCCACCGATGAGCTGTTGACCACTACGCGCGCGGTGCGTCGGCGTCTCGATCTCGAGCGCGAGGTGCCGCTGGAAATCGTGCGCGAATGTATCGAACTGGCCGTGCAGGCGCCGAGCGGTTCGAATCGGCAGGGGTGGCACTGGGTCGTCGTCACCGACGCGGAGAAGCGGCAGGCCCTGGGGGAGCTGTACCGGCGCTCCTTCGAGCACTACGCGGCCTCGAGCCAGTACCCCGGGAACCGGACCGGCGGTGACGAGAAAGCCGAGGCCGCCCGGCAGCGCATCGCCCGTTCGGCGCGGTACCTCGCGGACAACATGGGGAAGGTGCCCACGCTCGTGGTTCCGTGTCTCGCGGGGCGCGTGGACAATGTGCCGAGCGCGCAGAGTGCCGGTTACTGGTCGTCGCTGTTCCCGGCCGTATGGAGTTTCTGTCTGGCGGCGCGCTCACGCGCTCTCGGAACGGCATGGACCACCCTGCACCTCCGCTACGAGCGCGAAGCGGCCGAGATCCTGGGAATTCCCTATGACACGATTTCGCAGGGCGCGCTGCTGCCCGTTGCCTACACGGTGGGTACGGATTTCAAACCGGCGCCCCGCGTGGAGCTGGATCGGATAGTGCACATCGACACGTGGTGACCGGGGAAGGCGCCGGGGCGGACCTCCCGGTCCGCCCCGGCGTCCGAGCAGGGCGCGAATCAGCGGCGCAGCACTTTGCGGGCCGTCCAGTTGCCCAGGAACTGCACACCCTGCACCCCGGCGATGATGAGGAGGGTGGCCACCAGGGTGACCTCCCAGTCGAAACGCTGATAGCCGTACACCAGGGCGAAATCACCGAGGCCGCCACCACCCACCGTTCCCGCCATGGCGGACATATCGACGATGGCGATGATCACGAACGTGTACCCGAGGATCAGCGGTCCCAGCGCCTCGGGGACGAGCAGCGTGACGATGATGCGCAGCGGTCCGGCGCCCATGGCGCGCGCCGCCTCGATCACCCCCGGGTCCACGGTGACCAGATTCTGTTCCACGATCCGGGCGATCCCGAAGGACGCGGCCACGATCATGACGAACGCCGCCGCCTCGGTGCCGATGGTCGTGCCCACCACCTCGAGCGTGACGGGGCCGAGCGCGGCCAGCAGAATGATGAACGGGATGGGCCGCACGATATTCACCAGTACGTTCAGCAGCCAGTTGATCGGACCGTTGGCCAGCAGCCCGCCCTTGCGGGTGGTGTAGAGCGCGGTGCCGAGGAACAGCCCGATGATCCCGCCCACCACGAAGGTGAGCAGGACCAGATAGATGGTGGTGCCGAT
The DNA here is from genome assembly GCF_977089955.1 of Nocardia sp. X0981. Taxonomy (NCBI): domain Bacteria; kingdom Bacillati; phylum Actinomycetota; class Actinomycetes; order Mycobacteriales; family Nocardiaceae; genus Nocardia; species Nocardia sp. X0981. The sequence goes on from NZ_OZ372435.1 coordinate 4,667,036, forward strand.
CGCCTCGGTGAGAATCGGCCGCAATTTGTCCCAGTCGGTCTGCATGCGGGGTCCTACCCTTGTTCGAATCGGCCGATCACCTTCGCGACGGCGTCATCCGGTCCGTCGAGTGCCAGGGTGATACTTCCGAAGGTCTTGTCCTGCAAGGTGCTCACGCCGCCGTACACCACCTCGAAACGCACTCCCGCGTGCGCGGCGGTGGCCAGCGCGGGGCCGATACCGCGGGCGTTGTCGACCTCCACGGTGACGAGGCGGCCGCGGTGCAGTTCGGCCAACCGGCGCAGTTCCCCGGCGGCGGGGCGATGGCGCAGAACGCTGTCGACGAACGAGCGCGTAGGCGCCGATCGTGGCGCGGCGAAGACGTCGAACGTGCTCGCCAACTCCACTATCCGGCCCTCGGCCAGCACCGCCACCCGGTCGGCCACCGCTCGGATGACGTCCATCTCGTGGGTGATGACCACGATCGTCACACCGAGTTCGGTATTGACCTTGCGGAGCAGGCGCAGCACTTCACCGGTGGTTTCCGGATCGAGTGCCGAGGTGGCCTCGTCGGCCAGTAGCAGGGACGGCGAGGTGGCCAGTGCGCGGGCGATCCCGACCCGCTGTTTCTGCCCACCGGAGAGTTGGTCCGGATAGCTGCGTGCCTTGTCGGACAGGCCCACGAACTCCAGCAGTTCGGCGAGTCGTTCCTTGCGTTTCGCCCGTGGCCACCCGGCCACTTTCAGCGGGTATTCGATATTCCCCGCCGCGGTACGGGAGCGGAAGAGGTTGAACTGCTGGAAGACCATACCGATATCGCGGCGCAGTTCACGTACCCGGGATTCCGGTACACCCGTGATGGGAGAGCCGGCGATTTCGATGGTGCCGCTGGTCGGTTTCTCGAGTGCGTTGATCAGCCGCACGAGTGTGCTCTTACCCGCGCCGCTGTAGCCGATCACACCGAAGATCTCGCCCCGCTCGATCCGCAGATCGATATCCGACAGCGCGGTCTCCGCTCGTTTTCCGTTGCGGAAGACCTTGCTCACCGAACGGAACCGGACAGCGGGGACGGTGCTGTCCGGTCCGGTCGCGGCCGTGCTCACTGGTCGCCGCGAATGGTCTGCTGCACGCGCTGTAGGATCGGCGCGAGCTCGGCACCGTTGCGCCGCACCTCCACCGAGGTGCCCTGGGAAGAGTCGGCGACCGCCTGCTGCACCTCGGGGTCGTGCCAGATCTCGACGAGTCGCTGGTAGGTCGGATCGTCCTTGTCCTCGACGCGGGTGACGAACGCGTTGATATACGGTTCGGCGCCCGGAATGGTCGGATCGTCCTTGTACAGGGCGGAGGTGGGATCGACACCGGACCTTTCGAGGTAGGTGTTGTTGATGACCGAACCGTCCACCGAGGCGAGGGAGAGCGCGGTCTGCGCGGAGTCCACGGGAGTGACCTTCACTGTGGAGGCCGCCCGATCGATATCCGCCGGGGAGGGCGCGAAAGTGTCCGAGGACAGCTTCACCAGACCGGCCGCCTCCAGTACGAACAGCGCCCGTGCCTGGTTGGAGGGGTCGTTGGGGATCGCGATCTCACCACCGGACGGGATATCGGCCACCGACTTGTGCTTCCTCGAGTACAGACCGAGCGGAACGATCTGTGTGGCGCCGATCGGTGTCAGATCCGCGTTGTTCGCGACATTGTACTCGCCGAGGAACTGCAGGTGCTGGAACAGGTTGATATCGACCTGCCCTTGGGAGAGCGCGATATTGGGCTGCGAGTAATCGGAGTAGTTCGTGATCTGCAGAGTGATACCCGCCTCCCGAGCCTTCCGTTCGAAGACATCCCACTCCGGACCGCTCTCGGTGGTACCGATCCGTACCGTACCCTCGGGTCCGCCGCTACCGCCGCACGCCGTGAGAGTGAGGACCGCAGCGGCTATCAGCGCTGGTACCGCCAGTACCCTACGGAATTTCAACTCGTACTCCCGGATGCTCGTGGCCGTATGGACTCGATCATCCAAGCGGCGCCGTCCGCGCGGCGACAACGGTTCGGATCGTGCTGAACGAAAATCTGGCCCGGTCCGACCCGCCGAACTCCGTGCCACTCTGGCCGAACTGCAGGACACATTCCGCGCCCGCCCGGAGCGGCGCTGACCGCTGCGCGGCCGCGGGGTTCGGCTCGAGCTGCGGGCAATTACTGACCGTGGCGGGTGCCGCCGCGACTATGGGAGCATGACACAGCTCGCCCCCTCTCCGGATCAGGTGGTGGCCCAGCGCTACCGAGACCCCGCGTCGGGCGCCCCCGCCGAATGGAACGCGGTGCTGCGGGTGCTGCACGAGCATCGGTCCGTACGCCGGTACCTGCCGGACCCGATATCGGACGGTGTACTGAGTCTGCTCGTTTCGGCGGCGCAGTCCGCGCCCACCTCGTCCGATCTGCAGGTGTGGAGTGTGATCGCGGTACGGGATGCGGAGCGCCGGGCCCGGCTGGCGGAACTGGCCGGGGACCAGGAACACATACGGCAGGCCCCGTTACTGCTGGTGTGGACCGCCGATCTCGCCCGGCTGGGATCGGCCGCCGCGCTGAAGGGCCGGGATCGGCTACGGGAATCCCTTTCCGCCCAAGGGTTTCCGCTGCGCTGAGGGGCGCCGTACACCGCCGGGAAGGATGAGGGCCCGGTGGCGTACGGCCCGGAAGCCCAAGGGTCCGGCGCCGGATCTCCGATCCGGTCCGCCCGGCGGTCAGCCGAGGCGGCGGATATCTCCACGAACCCGGTAGAAGCCGCCGCGCGCCGCCTCGACCACCTGATCGACCACATAGCGGGCACCCGGCTGCCGGATATCGCGGGGGAATTGCACGTTCCAGTCGTGCCGGTAGCCCGGTGAGACGATATGCACCCGCATCCTGCCACCCTGATCGACGCATTCGACGACGATGCCGCTGCCCGGATCGGTGGCCACCTCCACGCTGCTGCGCGGCACCACCGCCGCCATTTCCGGCGCCTTCACCGACCGCGTCGGTGGCAGCACACCCTGTTCCGCGCTACGGACGACTTCCTCTCGGACATCGAGGCAGGCCAGCGTGCCGGTGGTGGTGACCAGGTACAGCCTTTCGTCGTGGTATTGCATCGAGTACGCCGAGCCGCAGCCCGTGCCCAGTTTCCAGCGCCGGTTTCCCGCCGCGTCGAAGCAGTAGACGGAGGAGTAGTTGTCCCCGGCGAAGACATAGCGACCGTCCGGGGACGTGGCACACGAGTACACCGCGGCATCGCATTGGAAGGAACGGTCCGAAGCACCGTTCTTATCGATCAGGCGTACCTGGTTACGCGCGGTGCCCGCGTAGACGGCGGCGGCCTCCTGCCAGCCGAAGAGCACCGCGCCGCCGGTATTCCGGTGCCATCGGTGTTCACCCTCGACCAACCCGTACTTGGTGACCCCACCGGAGTGCCCGTGGTATACGCCGTCGGCATCGATACGGACCATCCAGCCCGAGTCCCCGGCGCTCCGCCGGGCCCACAGGGATTCCTCCTCGTGATCGATCACGGTGAGACCGCCCTCCCGGTCCGACACACCCAGGATTCCGTCGTGGATATCGAGCCAGTAGATATCCACATCGGCGGCGATATCGTAGGCCGCGTGCGGTACCTTGCCGGACAGGTCGTAGACCCGGCCGTCGTCGCATCCGGCATAGATCCAGAAATCGTCGGCGACAATGCATTTCACCGCGTCCGGCAGGCGGAAACGTCCCGTGACGGCTCCGTCCGGGGTCAATGTGAACACATCACCCTGCTCGTTGCCCACCCAGCAGCGGCGCTCGTCGACGAAGATACCGAACGCCGCCGCGCCCGAGTCGAAGGTCCACAACAGCGGGGCCGAGCGTGCCGTCGAGCTCCGGCTGGTGATCGTGCGCCGGGAGACCGGCCGGCGTGACCGCGCCCCCGGCACAGCGGGTGCGTAACCCTTGCGCAGCTTCTCGCCGATCTTCTTCGCCGCGGCCGATTGCGCCTTCGCGCCGGTGGCGAAGGAACTCACCTTGGTCTGACCCTGGTCTCCGATACGCCCGTAGCGGATGGTGACCTGGGTATCGGCTACCACTACTTCGTAGAACTTGTGTGCCGAACCGCCTTCCTCGGACAGTTCGAGATAGGTGGTATCGCTGATGGTCATTCGCAGAGCCTCGGTGGTCGTCGTTGTAGAACGCCGCGAAAGTAACAGGGGGGACCGACATCCGGCGCCGCGGCGGAACGCCGGGTAGTGGCCGCGGTACCGGAGACGATGTCGCCGCGGACCCGCCCGCCGATCAGATGATCCGGACTTGTCGCGGCGGAGGCGAAATGGGCCGTTCGCCGAGCGCGGAGCCGCGGCCGGTGGTCCGAGTTGACAGGATCGCCGGCATCTGACAACCTCGCACCAGGTCATGAGTGCCAGCATCGAGCCCCGGCTTGCTGGCCGGCAACCCTCCTCCGCGGTGGGGTGCCCCGGGTGACGACCTGGCCGCTGCTCGACCGAGCGTGGCAAGCGCGGACTCCGTTTCCTCGAATGCTCCGGAGTCCCTGAATCGAAGGGATTGCGCCATGACCGCTGCGCTCCATCACACCGCAACACTCGCCCGCGTCACCGGATGTGATCTGCGAGTTCCCCTGGTGCAGGGGGGAAGCCGTACCTACGCCAATTTCGACTACGCGGCCAGCGCACCCGCGCTGGCGCAGGTCGGGGAGCGGGTTGCCGAACTGTTGCCGTACTACGCCAGCGTCCATCGTGGCGCCGGGTACGCCTCACGGGTGTCCACACACTGCTATGAGGCCGCGCGGGACACGGTGGGTCGCTTCCTGCATCGGGCGGACGACCAGGTGGTGGTGTTCACCCGGAACACCACCGATGCGTTGAATCTGCTGGCCGGATGCGTTCCCGGCGATACGGTGGTGCTCGATATCGAACATCATGCGAACCTGCTGCCCTGGACCCGGCGGGGGCGGCGGGTGGTGTGTGCCGCGGATACCGTGGCCGAAACACTCCACCGCCTGGCCGCGGAATTGTGTGCGAAACCCGCCGCGCTCCTCGCGGTGACCGGGGCGTCCAATGTGACCGGTGAGGTACTGCCGTTGGAGCGGCTGGTGCTGCTGGCCCACCAGTGCGGTGCGCGCATCCTGGTGGACGCCGCGCAGCTGGCACCGCACCGGCGGATCGACCTGCGGGACAGCGGTATCGATTACCTGGTGTGTTCCGGGCACAAACTGTACGCACCGTTCGGGGCGGGGGTGCTGGTCGGCCGCCGGGACTGGCTCGATACCGCGGCTCCCTATCTGGCCGGTGGTGGAGCGGTCACGGAGGTGACCGCGGCGGAGGCGACGTGGGCGCTCGCGCCGCAGCGGCACGAAGGGGGATCGCCCAACGTGCTGGGCGCGGTGGCGCTGGCCGCCGCCTGCGACGTTCTCGCCGGCATCCACGAGGGCGCCCAGGCGCGAGAACGCCACCTCACCCAGCGTCTGCGCTCCGGTCTGGAGCGTATTCCGGGAGTCCACTGCCTCCGGGTGTGGGCCGACAGTGCCGACAGCGTGGGGATCGTCGCGTTCACCGTGGCCGGATTCGAGGCGGGCCGGGTGGCGGCCTATCTGTCGGCCGAACACGGGATCGGTGTGCGCGACGGCCGGTTCTGCGCGCATCCGCTCCTGGCCCGTCTGGGTGTCGACGCCGCACTGCGGGCGAGTATCGGCCTGGGGACCACCGACGAGGACGTCGACCGGCTGCTCGACGCGGTGGGCTCGCTGGTCACCGACGGGCCACGCTGGGAGTACGTCTGCGACGGCGGACGCTGGGACCCGCTCCCGGAGACCCGGCCAGGGCTGGACAGTCGGTCGGGGCCCGGTGCCGCGGCGTGCGGGATATGAGAATCGGGGCACCCTCCGGCGCCGTCGCACCGGGCCAGGCGCGACGGCGCGCGTCCGGCGGGCCGAACAGCGCTCGCCGGCCGCGGCACCGAGCACCCGGTGCCGCGGTGGCGGACGGGGTGTCCGGAGTGGACGATCACCCGTTCGGCGGGACGTACTTCCGCGCTACCGGCCGGTCCGGGCAGCGGCGTAGTGCGCGGCGATCTCGTCGCTGGTGGTGAGCCAGACCCCGGGATGATCCACGATATGGTTCAGGGCCTCGTCCAGGTACCTGGTCCGGAATGCCTGTCCGATCACGAACGGGTGCAGGGCCAGGGCCATCACCCGGCCGCCGGCCTCGGCATCCTGCCACAGTTGGTCGAGCTGATCGCGGACCATGCGGACGAAATCGGGGCCGCTCAGCCCCGTACCGAGGAAAAGGGTGTTGTCGTTGAGCTCCACCGAGTACGGCATGCTGAGCAGGCCCGGAACCCGCAGCGGGTAGGGCTGATCGTCGTTGGTCCAGTCCAGCACGTAGTCGATACCGAGTTCCCGCAGCAGCGTGGGGGTAGCGAAACTTTCCGTGAGCGCGGGCCCCATCCAGCCGCGCGGCCGGGTTCCGGTGGCCCGCTCGATGGTGGTGAGCATCTCGGCCAGGTACTCGCGCTCGTCCTCGGCGAGCTCCGGCTGGAGCACGGAGTTGTTCTTTCCGTGCGCCAGCCAGGCCCAGTTCCGCTCCCGGCCGGCTTCGACGATCCGGGGATAATGCTCGGCCGCCTCGGAGTTCAGCAGCGCGCTGGCGCGGATACCGTGCCGGTCCAGGACCTCGAGCACCCGCCAGAACCCGACCCGGGGTCCGTAGTCGCGCCAACCGTAGTTCAGCGGATCCGGCACCAGGCCCGCGGTCCCCGCGAAGATACTGGTGGAGGGCCGGTCCACCTGGTAGTGCTCGATATTGAGTCCGAGGTAGAAAGCGACGCGCGCACCGCCGGGCCAGCGGATCGGTTCGCGGTCGACGATAGCGCTGTAGTCGAACAGGTCGTTGTCCATACGGCTATGGTCGAAGATTCACACTGATGTGAAGGTCAACTGAGTGGTGAGGTGATATGAGAATCGGGGAACTGTCGCGGCGCACCGGCACCTCGCGGCGGTTGCTGCGCTACTACGAGGAACAGGGGCTCATCGCCGCGCAGCGGTGTGCGAACGGGTATCGAGCCTACGACGAGCGGTTCGTGGACCGCGTACTGCAGATCCGCGGACTACTCGACGCCGGCCTGCCGACCCGGATCATCAAGCAGATCCTGCCCTGTCTCGACAAACCGCGCACCATCTATTTCCCGGACGCCACCCCCGAGATGCTCGCTCTGCTCGAGGAGGAACGCGACCGGATGAACGAGCGAATCCGCTGTCTGGAACGCAATCGCGACGCCGTCACCGAATACCTGGCCGCGGTCCGCGATTACGGAAATGATCGTTCGCCCGCGGTGTCGACCGGGGCGGGAACAGCGTGAAAGTCCGCGGGATTCTGCTCGCCGGCGTGGCCGGGCTGCTGTTCTGGGGCGAGTTCGTGAATTGGCGGGCGTCACACAGCATGATCGGTGATCCACGCGGATCGCGTGAGGTGATCGTCGTGCTCGGTTTCCGTAATTCCGCGCCGAAAGCGAACGCTCTGAACAGATGGCGGGTCCGTGCCGGGTTACGGTCGCGCGCCCGGGCGGGAGAAGAGAGCACGATGATCTTTTCCGGCGGAGCCGTCACGGGAGCGGCGACCGAGGCCGAACTGATGGCCGAGTACGCGCGCCACCGCGGTTACCTCGGACCGGTCGAACTCGAAACCCTCTCGCGCTCCACATGGGAGAACGTCGCGCCGATGGTGGTGTGAGTCCGGGCTTCGCCGAATGCGAACGGGCCATCGAGCGCGGCCACGGCATCCAGCGAGATATCGACGGTACCGTCGTCGATATCACCGAACGCGTTCACCGCACACAGCGCCCCCACCACCAGAGGCCCCGATTGCCTTTCGGCATAGGCGATTCCGCCGGGCCGGCGGAATTCCGGGCCCCGCCAATGCGCGGTATGGGCACCCGTGCCGGCACCGATACGGCCACTGGTCGCCGCGTCCTCCGTGGCGGTACGGGCCGCCACGTATCCGTTCTCGGCGGTGGGGACGCGCGTTCGGGTCGCCGGTGCCCGGGTCGAACAGGGCCAGCGTCGCGACGATGGGTACCCGGCCCCCGGGAGTGAGCACCCCGCGCCCGGTTTCCTCGAGATGACGCATCACCCCGTCGGCCGCCGCGAGGCCGAATGCCGAACCTCCGGTCAGCAGTATCGCGTCGAGCGAGGACACGGTCTTGTCCGGCGCCAGCGCGTCGAGATCCCGGCTGGCGGGCGCGCCGCCGCGTACCTCGTAGGAGGCTGTCGTGCCCGTCGGCCGGATCACCACGGTGCATCCGGTTTCGCCTGTGGTATCGGTCCAGTGTCCGATCCGGACTCCGGGTACCCCGATCGTCATTCCAACCTCCGATACGTGATGCTGTCCGCTGTCCGGAACAGCCGTCGGCAGTATGTGAGACGGATTGCGCCTTCCGGCAGAGTGGTACGCGAACACGCGGATGGCAAGGCTGCGTGCCGTCGTGGAATTATTCGCCGTTGGGCGGCAAGAATTCTGGGGCAGTTCGCCGGGAAAATCGGACGTTTCGCCGGGTTTCCGGGGCCGGGCGCCGGGCCGTCCGATCCACGACGTCGAGGGATCCGACGAGTGCGGGCGGATGCACGGCGTGGCTTCGAGAGGAGCCGTGGTGCGTGGATGCGCTCGGTGCCGGAACCGGCTGCCGTGGAACGGATCGTCGCACCGTGCCGATGACGGGTATGGGGATACCGCCGAGTAGGCGTACGCATTCATGCGCACGCCCGGCATCGATCGCGATGTATGTGTAGTCTCTCTGAAATCTGAAACACTCATGAACAAGGTAGAGGCGCAGTGATCGGTATCGATGGATGTCTGGAACGAATCATGGGCATCCCCGGAGCACGCAGCGTGACCTTGGTCGACGGGGCGAGTGGACTGGCGGTCGCCGGGGCGGGCCGGCACGAAGTGGTCGATCAGCACGAGGACGCCGCGACCACCACCGATGTGGTGCGGGCGGTACTCGGCTGTCCGGCGTTGGCGACCGGTGACGACGGCGACGACATCAGCGAGATCATCGTCTGCGGAACTCGCGGATACCATCTGTTGAACCTCGTGGACGGAGATTTCGAAGGCCGCCTCTTCGTGCACGTGCTGTTCGACGAGGACAGCGGCAATCTGGCGATGGCGCGTTTCCAGCTGCGCGGGATCCTCGCCGAACTGGCCGAGGACGGTCATGGGCGGTGAGCTCGCGGACGAACTGCGGCGGCTGGAGGATGCGGGGAGCACCGGTGTCCTGCACGCGGGAGACGGTGTATTCCATCTCGCCGAAGGCGCCATCGTTTCGGCCACCTGCCGCCGCACCACCGGCCTCGACCGATTGGTGATAGAAGCAGGGGTGGTAAGCGCCGAGGACTGGCAGCGGGCCGACGCGGGCGACCCGGGCCCGATGCTCGGGAGCCCGCTCCTGGAAACCCTGGCCCTGCTCTCGGTTTTCGACGCGGCCTACTTCTTGCTGGCCACATCGGTGGTTCCGGAGTTCCGGCCCGCGCCACCGCATTGGCTGTCCGCGGTCTGCCGGGTCCGGCCGCGGGCGCTGGTGCGTGAATGCGCGCGGCGCGGGCACCCCGAATCGGGGCCGTGGCCCGCCGAACTGGTGGACCGGGCCGCCGTCGTGCCGATACGCCGGGTCCGGCGCCGGCGGGTGGTACTCACCGGCAGCCAGGCCGAGGTCCTGGCCGCGGCGGATAACCGGCGCAGCGTCACCGGGATCGCCCGTGACCTGGGCCGGACCGCGTACGGCTGTCTGGAGGCGGTCCGGGACCTGACCCAAGCCGGTCTGATCGAGCCGCCGCTCGGCGCGGCGCGCTCCGGCGATCACCTTCCGGCGACAGCCGAGAACGCCGCGCCACTGCGGCGGCGCACCAGGCAGACGCCTGCGGAGTCACCACCGGACGAATGGGAGCCGGTGGACCAGGAACTGCTCGTCCGCCTCCGGGCGGCTCTGGAGGATCTCGCGTGACGGCGCGTAGGAATCTGTTCGGTGAACTGATGGGAAGGCTGACCAAGGTGCCGATGTCCGGACCCGCCCCGAACGCGGTGGTACTGGCGGAACTCGAGGTGCTGCGTGAGCGCGTGCCCCGATTGACCGGAGCGCTCGTCGCCTCCAGCGACGGACTGCTGGTTGCCCACAACCTACCCGAGCACATAGAACCCACGGGTATGGCCGCCCTGGCCGCGGCCCAGCTCTCACTGTCGCACCGGCTGGCCGGGACCGCGCACGGCGGCGGTTTCCAGGAGGTCGTGGTGGACGGTACCGAAGGCCACGTGGTGATCTACGCGGCCGGCTGGGCTTCGCTGACCGTGCTCGCCGGCCCCGAGGTGAACATCGGCCGTCTACATCTCGAATCGCGCCCGGTGGCCCGCAGAATCGCCGAACACGCGGCCGGGACGGCAAAAGATCCCGCGAAACCGCATGGGAAACCCTGAGAAAACCGATCTCCGAAAGGAATGACCAGTGTCCGATATGGATTTGGCGCTCGAGAACATGATGTCGATCGACGGCGCCCTCGGCGCGGCCGTGGTCGACTACAACAGCGGAATGGCGCTGGGAACGCTCGGTAGCTCCAAAACGCTCGATCTCGGTATCGCCGCGGCCGGCAATACCGAGGTGGTGCGGGCGAAACTGCGGACCATCGAACAGCTGGGTCTGCAGGAGGAGATCGAAGATGTTCTCATCACCCTCAGCGGCCAGTACCACCTCATCCGGCCGATGACGGGGCGGCGATCCCAGGGCCTGTTCCTCTATCTCGCCCTCGACCGCGGCCGGGCCAACCTCGCGCTGGCCCGGCACCGGCTGCGCGGTATCGAAGAAGAGCTCGAGGTCTGAACCCGGCCGCGGCGAGTTCGCGGCCGGATCAGTTCACCGGGGCCGGATGGCCCCCGGTGGCGGGCTCGCGGACTTCCGCGGGCGGCGTGTCGGCATAGAGGGATTCGATCCGATCCGCGTACTTCTCGGCGATGACCTTGCGCTTGAGTTTCATGGTGAGCGTGACCTCGTCCCCGCCGGCCTCCCAGAAAACGGGCAGGACGATGAAGCGTTTGATCTGCTCCACCCGGGAGAGCCGGGTGTTGCCGGCGGCCACGCCCGCCGCGATCGCCGCCACGACCGAGGGTTCGGCGGCCAGTGCGGCGGCCGAGGCGTCCGTCAACCCGTGCTGCTGGGCACAGGGTCCGCTCGTCTCGGCGTCGAGAACGATCAGCGCGGTGTTGTAGGGCCGGCCGTCCCCGATCACCGACATGGCGCCGATGAGTGGCGTCGCGGCTTTGACGGTGTTCTCGATATGCGTCGGCGACATGTTCTTGCCGGAGGCATTGATGATGATTTCTTTCTTGCGGTCGACCACCGTGAGATAACCGTCCTCGTCCACGGTCACGATATCGCCGGTGTGCAGCCAGCCCTCGGCGTCCACCGCTTCCCGGGTTTTCTCCGGTTGCCCACGGTAGCCCTTCATCACCAGCGGTCCCCGGACGAGGAATTCGCCGTCGCCGGCGATCCGGTGTTCCATACCCGGTAGCAGTGTGCCGACCGTACCCAGCTTCACATCCCGGGGGTGACTGACGCTGCAAATACACGACAGCTCCGACATACCCCAGATCTCGGTGATCGGTATGCCCAGACCGGCGAAGAACCCCAGGGTCGCGGGCGGAATGGGCGCGGCACCGGACAGGGCCCAGCGCAGCCGGTCGAATCCCAGAGCCGAGCGGAGATTCCGCAGCACCAGTTCGTCGGCGCGCCGCCATTCGGCGGCGAAGTCCTCGGGCAGCGGAGTGCCGGCGATCTCGTACTCGCCGCGGGTGGTGGCCACCGACAGCGCCCACCGCAGGGCCGCCCGCCGATCGGGGTCCGGTTCGGCCGCCGCCTTGAATTCCACGGCAGCCCGCAATTTCTCCCACACGCGGGGGACCGCACCCCAGATCGTCGGATGCAGATCGGCGAGGGCCGGTGCGATCTCCTTGGGGTCGGGGACACAGGTCACCTGGGTGCCGAGCACCTCCTGCACGTAGAGGGCGGTGAGCCGGTCCGCGATATGCGCCGTGGGCATGAACGAGGTGATGGTGTCGCCGAATTCGATACCCAGCACATCGGCGATCCCGTACACCTGGAACAGCAGGTTGGCATGGGTGGTCTCCACCCCTTTGGGGTTACCCGTGGTGCCGGAGGTGTAGATCAGGGTGGCCACATCGTCGGCGGCGACGGCCCGCCACGCCGCCTCGAAATCGAAATCCTCGCGGGCGGCGGCGATCACCTCGGGCACCGCGAGCGTGCCCTCCGGGGCCTCGTCCACACAGATGATGTGGTCGAGCCGGGTACCGCCCGCGCGCAGGCGGGGTACGTACTGCGGCTCGCAGATCACCACCCGGGCGGCCGCATCGGCCAGGACGTAGGCGAGCTGATCGGCCGGCAGGGTGTTGTACACCGAGAACGAGGTCGCCCCGAGATGCTGCGCGGCCACCTCGAGCGGGTAGAAGTCGATACGGTTGCCCATCATCAGCGCGACCGTGTCACCGCGCCGGACCCCGAGGCCGGCGAGCCCGGCGGCGAAATCGCGCACCTGCGCCGCGTAGTCGCCCCAGGTGAGGGTGCGGGTGTCTCCGGGAGTGCGCAGGGCGACCGCGTCCGGATCGATACCGGCGGTGTACTGGAAGGCGGCGGGTAGCGTATCGAAACGAGCGGTGCTCACGGCACGGCCTTTCCGGATGGGACCGCTGTGACGGTCGAGTCGAGAATCGAGGAGATGAACCGGGCCGCGGCCCGGTAGGCGGAGCGCGATTCGGGAACGAGGGCGGGCAGGACCTGGAAGGCGTGCATCTGGTCCGGCCAGACCTGGAGTTCGCAGCGGGCGCCGGTGGCGCCCCATCGTTCGGCCAGCGCGACCGCGTCACCACCGAAGAATTCCGAATCGCTGGCATGGATCAGCGCCGGCGGGAGCGGTATTCCGGCTGTAGGGCGCAGCTCGAAGACATCGGGAGTGAAATGCGCGACGGCGCGCCGGGACAACCGCGCCGACAGCAGGCCCTCCGCGCGGGCGCCTTCGTAGCCGGCGGCCACACCGAGACTCAGGTCCGCGATCGGCGAGAACAGCACCACCGCACCCGGCCCGGGGAGTGCCTCGCGTGCGGCGGTGAGAGCGAAGTCGGCGGTGAGGAAGCCGCCGGCCGAATCGCCGGCCACGACGATCCGGTCCGGCCGGTGACCCTGCGCGCACAGCCAGCGAAACGCGGCGGCGACATCCCGAGGCCCCGCGGGATACGGATGCTCGGGCGCGAGACGGTAGTCGAGGGTGCAGACCGGCAGCCGGGTCGCGGTGGACAGCCGGGCTGCCACGCCCCGGTAGCCGTAGGCGGACCCGGCGACGAATCCGCCGCCGTGGACGTAGAGGATCACGGCATCGTCGCGGGTGGCCCGTGGGCCGCGCACCCACTCCCCGGCCACCGGACCTCGGCGTATCGATTCGACGGTGGTGCCGCGCGGTGGGGGAGCGGCCGCGCGCAACGCCCCGTCGATCAGGGCGCGGGCGGCGGGCAGGGTGTACGGGTTCACCGGGGTGAGTGCCGCCAGGCGCCGGGCGGTCAGCGCGGACAGTTGCCGGACGGTCCGGGCCTGTAGCGACCCCCGTGTCCGCGGCGCGGTCACCGCCGCCGCTCTATCGCCCGGACCAGTTCCTGCACCGTCGCATCGGCGGCGAGCCGGCTGTCGAGCACCGTGTTGATCGCGCCACGCAGAAGGGAATAGGGCTGCCACCCACTCGGGGCGATGGTGCGCGCGGCTCGGCGCCCGATCCCATCGGCGATGGTGCGCGCGGCGTGCCGGGCAGTGATCCGGATATTGAGCGGCCATGGCAGCAGATCGTTGATCCGGCGGCCCAGATCGTCGGCATCGAGCATTTCGTGGGTCATGGTGGTCTCCACGAGCCCGAAATAGGCGATACCCGCGGTGGCGCCGGAGGCGGCCAGTTCCACGCGCAGCGCACGACCCAGCTGTTCCACGGCCGCCTTGCTCACCATGTACGGCGAACCGCCCATCCCGGGGGCGAACGCCGCACACGAGGACACCACGACCACATGCCCGTGGCTGTCCACGATGTGATCGAGCGCCGGATGCACGGTATTGAACACCCCGGTGAGATTGATACGCAGGACACGGTCGAAATCCGCCGGTTCCATGGTGCGGATCGTCGCGGGCACCGGCGTGACCCCCGCGTTGGCGACGACGATATCCAGCCGGTCGAATCGCGCGACGACCTCGGCGATCACCTCTTCCATCCGGGCCCGGTCGGCCACATCCGCGCCGATCCCGTACGCGTGTGCACCCAGATCGCGTGCCGTGCGCTCGGCAGCGGTCTCGTCGATATCGACGACGACCACCACGGCACCGCGCCGGTGCAGGATGGTGACGAGCTCGCGGCCGATGCCCTGGCCGCCCCCGGTGACCAGCGCCACCTTGTCCCGCACATCGTAGGTGGGGGCGTGCCGGCCCAGTGGATCGAACAGTGACGGTTTCATCGGGTCACCTCGTAGGATTCGGCATCGAACTGCCGGGTGCGCCACCGGTATTCGAAGCTCCAGTTCGGATAGAGGCCCGCGTTGCCTCCGCCGGGCGTGGTGTAGTAGCTCTGGCAGCCGCCGGTGAGCCAGACGGTATCGGCGCTGCGCCGGGCCATCTCCTCGACGAAGGCGTCCTGTTTCGCCTGCCGTACCTCCACCCGGCGGGCCCCGCGGGCGCGCAGCGTGCTCAGGGCATCGACGATGTAGTTGATCTGCGATTCGATCATGTAGATCGCGGATTGGTTCCCGGCGGCACCGAACGGGCCCAGGGTGCAGAAGAAGTTCGGGAAGCCCGCGATGGCCGCTCCCAGATAGGTCCGGGGCTGCTGGTGGTAGAGGTCGGCGATCGATATCTCGTCGCGGCCGATGATCCGTTCGAACGCGGACGGGATGGGGGTGAAACCGGTGCCGTAGATGATGGTGTCGACCGGTATCTCCACGCCCGCGCGGGTGAGAATGGAACGGGCTCGTACCTCGGCGATACCATCGGTGACCACTTCGACGTTGTCTCGGTCGAGAGCCGGGAGATAGGCGTCGGAGAAAATCGCGCGTTTGCAGCCGATCACATAGTCGGGGGTGGCCGTCCGGCGCAGTCGCGGGTCCCGGATCTGGCGGCGCAACTGGAGCCGGCCGAGGAATTCATAGGGGTGACGGAAACGGTTGTCGACGAAACCGACCAGCCCGAAGCCTTCGATCAGCGTGTACCAGGTGCCGCGGACCGCTTTCTGCGCCAGCGGAACCCGGCGCAGCAGGGCACGTTCGAGGCCCAGCGTCGGGCGATCCATCCGGGGCACGATCCAGGGCGCCGACCGCTGGAATACCGTCAATGCCGCTACCTGGGGCTGGATTTCGGGAACGAACTGCACCGCGGAGGCACCGGTGCCGATCACGGCCACCCGCTCGCCGCCGAGGTCGTGGTCGTGATCCCAGTGCAGCGAATGGAAGGCGGTGCCCTCGAAGTTCTCGAGACCGGGCAGTTCGGGATACTTCGCCTCGGCGAAAATACCCGCCGCGGAGATGAAGAAGTCCGCGGTCATGACGCCGCGCGAGGTCTCGATGCGCCACATCCGGTTCGGTTCGTCCCAGCGGGCGTCGAGCAGTTCGGTGTTCAGCCGGATATGGCGCACCACATCGTGCTCGACGGCCACCGTCCGGAGGTACTCCAGGATCTCCCGCTGCTTACCGTAGGTGCGCGACCAGTCCGGATTGGGTGCGAAGGAATAGCTGTACAGCTGCGACGGGACGTCACAGGCGCACCCCGGGTAGGTATTGGCCTGCCAGGTTCCGCCGAGATCGGCGGCGCGTTCGAGCAGTACCAGATCGTCGAAACCGGCTTCCCGTAATTTGACGGCCAGACCGATACCACCGAATCCGGCGCCGAGAACGACGATGCGGTGGTGTTCGGTGGCCGTGCCGGTCGCGGCTGTATCGGGGGTCGGATCATCGGTGTACGAGGGCATATCAGCCGTTCCTTCCATGTAGCACCGCCACCAGTCCGTCGACCACGGCGTCGGCCACGACCCCGCGGGCGAATGTGGTGAGGGCCAGCGGCGACGGAAAACGTCGCCTGGTGGTCGCTTTGGCGTAGGTGAACTCCCGTAGGCCGTCGGGCCCGTGCACGCGCCCGAACCCGGATGCCCCGACACCGCCGAGGGGTAGGGCGGGGACGGTCGCATGGCCCACGAAAGCGTTGACGGAGGTACCGCCGGCCCGGATCCGGTCGGCGAGGGCGCGGCCGTGGCGGCGCGCGAATACGGTCGCGCCCAGCCCGTAGGCCACAGCGTTCACCCGCTCGATGGCTTCGTCCATATCGGCGACCCGGGTGACGGTCAGGGTGGGGCCGAACGTTTCCTCGGTCATCGCGGGGGCGTCCTCGGGAACATCGACCAGGATGGTCGGCTGGACGAACTGGCCGCGTACGGTGTCGGGTCCGCCGAGCAGCGCCCGGCCGCCGCGGGCCAGCGCGTCCTCGAGGTGATGGCGGATCACCGCGAGCTGTTTCGGCATGGTGATCGGGCCGATCTTCGCCCCGCCACGCCCGGCGCGCACTTCGCGAGCGGAGGTGAGCAGGATATCGAGGAACGGCTCGTAGACATCGGTGTGCACGTAGACGCGTTCGACGCCCAGACAGGTCTGTCCCGCGTTCGACATCGCACCCCACAGCGCCGCGTCGGCCGCCGCCGCGAGATCGGCGTCCGAATCGACGATCAGCGCATCCTTGCCGCCGCATTCCATCAGCACAGGCGTGAGGTTCTCCGCGCAGGCCGCCATCACCCGCTTACCCGTTTCGGTGGAACCGGTGAACCCGATCTTGCCGACTCCGCTACGGCACAGCGCGGCGCCGGTTTCCGCGCCGCCGGTCACCACCTGCAGTACATCGGGGAGGTCGGCCGCGCGGCCGAACGCCTCGGCGAGCCATATCCCGACCCCGGGGGTGTACTCGCTCGGTTTGAAAACCACCGCGTTCCCCGCGGCCAGCGCGAACGACAGCGAACCGAGCGGGGTGAAGACCGGATAGTTCCAGGGACCTATCACCCCGACCACCCCGAACGGGCGGTATTCGAGGGTGCATTCCTGATCGAGCGTGAGCAGGCTGGGCCGGACCGTGCGGGGCCCGAGAACCTTGCGCGCGTTGTGCGCCGCCCAGGCGAGATGTTCCAGCGCCATGGCGATCTCGAGTTTGGCGTCGGAGACCGGTTTGCCCATTTCCTCGTGCATCAGGGCGGCCAATTCGGCCCGGCCGCGGGCGATTTCTGCGCGCCAGCGGTCCAGGCAGCGGGTTCGCCGGTCGAAACCGAGTGCCGCCCAGTGGATTCCCGCTTCCCGGCCGCGTTCGACCGCCGCGTCGACCTCCGCGGCCGTGCCGGCGCGATAGGTACCGACCACCGCGCCGGTGGCCGGGTTGCGGACCTCGAGCAGCGCCGGTGGCTCGAACACCGGAGCCGGCTGCGGAGGCGTGGCTGCGCGCGTCACCGGCGTGCGCCGATCGTGTCGAGGCGGACGCGGCGGACGGTGCCGGACGCGATGGTTCCGGTGACGAACCGGTTGACCGGGCTCGCGGCGAGGAGCAGGGGCCGGAGCAGGCGGCTGCCCTCGAGGGCGAACGTCCAGATCAGCCGGGTGCCCGTAGCCGAGGGGAGCAGGGTGAGGTCTTCGGCGAAACGGCGCAGGCCGGGAATCGAGGCGGTATCGACGGTGAACGTCATCCGTGATCGCTCGTCCCACCGGTAGAAACGCTCGGCGAGGGTGAGGAAACCGCCGAGTGTCACATCGCGGGTGGTCCCGATACCGAAGGGTCGCGGGGAGGTCCAGCGCGCGGCGGTGATCACCGGTGACCAGGACACCAGTGCGTCGTCGGCGGTCAGCGCGTCCCACACCGTCTCGACGGGTGCGGGGATGTCGACGATATGGGTGTATCGGTGGGCGGCGGTGCCGAGGAACGTATCGTCGGCCGGAGTGAGCCGGAAGCGTGTGCTCATTGTGCCTGGGGGCCTTTCGCAGTCAGAGATCGAGAACCAGCGGTCCACCGGGCGAGCGGGAGACGCAGGTGAGCATGTGGCCGGTGCGCTCGCCGTCGGTCAGCAGGTGATCGCGGTGGTCGACCTCCCCCGACAGGACCCGGGTCTTGCAGGTGCCGCAGAAGCCCTGACGGCAGGAATAGACGACATCGGGCCGCACCCGCCGAATCGCGTCGAGCGTGGTCTCCGCGGCATCCACGCGTACCCGGTGGCCGGACCGGGCGAGGGCCACGTCGAATTCGTGGCCGTCGCACACCGGGGGCGCCGAGAAGCGTTCGGTGTGCAGGGAACCGGTGGGGTTCAGATCGAACAAGCAGTGTTGCGCCGCTTCCAGCACCGCGGGCGGTCCGCAGACGTATACCGCGGCTCCGGGGGCGGCAGTGGCGAGCACCGCCGGGATATCGGGGGTTCCGGTTTCGTCGTCGGGCCGGACGATACTGCCCTCGGGCAGTTCACCGAGAAACGGCATACTCGCCCGGGACCGGCCGAGGTACACCAGCCGGCCCCGTGTGCCGGCCGCATGCGCCATCGGCAGGATCGGGGTGATACCGATCCCGGCGGCGAGGAACAGATAGCTCGGCGCGGATTCGACGAAGGTGAACGCATTGCGTGGTCCACGGATCCGCAGGGCGTCGCCGGGCCGGAGACCGTGCATCTCCACCGATCCGCCGCCGCCGTCGGGAATGCGCCGGACCGCGATGCGGTAGCGACGGCGATCGGCGGGGTCGCCGCACAGTGAGTACTGGCGTTGGCGTCCGGAAGGCAGGAATACATCGATATGGGAGCCCGGCCGCCAGGACGGCAGCTGCTGCCCGTCCGGCCGCTCCAGTACCACCGAGACCACGTCCTGCGCTTCGCCGCGCACCGCGGCCACCACGGTCTCCGTATCGAAGCCGACGCGCCGCACCGGGCGGGGCGGTGACAGGGCCGGTGTGGTGAACACCTTCTTGTACACGTCCATCGCCAGGCCCAGCAGCCGCAGGCCGGGGGGCACGACCGGCGTGGTCATGCGCGCGCCGCGGGGGAGTGCGCCAGGTAGCGCAGCGCGTTGTCCATGGGCCCCAGCTGCGAGGGGTGGAAACCCGGGCGCAGGTAGCGGGGCATCTCGGTGAAGAAGGTGGTGAAGCTGGGAATCACACCACGTACGGTGGCGCTGATGAACTGCTGTCCCCAGAAGCGGCCCTTGGCCGGGCTCGGATCCTTCCGGTAGAGGTAGGCGGTGGAGATCACGAACAGCGGCAGCAGAAGTCCGCTGGCCAGCAACCCGGTGCGTACCCGCCGGGCGTAGCCGCCGTCGACGTGCATATAGGCGTCGAAGACCACGCTGCGGTGCTCCACCTCCTCGGCGCCGTGCCAGCGCACCAGGTCGAGCATGGTCGGATGCATGCCGAGTTCCTCGAGGACCTTCGATTCGAGCAGCCATTCGCCGATGACGGCGGTGAAATGCTCCATACCCGCGAACAGGCCCAGGCGCTCCTTGAGCCATTCCTGTTCGGCGCGTCCGGTCAGTCCGTGGTCACCGAGGACGCGGTCGACGAGCCAGGCGACCTTGTTCACATACGATTCGACGTCCAAGCCGATCGACTGCAGATGCCGGCGGGCGCCCTCGTGGCTGCTGGCGTGCATCGATTCCTGGCCGATGAATCCGGCGACCTCTTCGCGCAGGCGCTCGTCGTCGATGAACGGCAGCGCTTCGGCCAGGCAGGTGGCCATGGCGCGTTCGCCTTCGGGCAGCACGAGGTGCATGACATTGGTGACATGGGTCGCCAGCACCTCGCCGGGGATGTAGTGCATGGGGACCGTCGAGAAGTCGAAGTGCACGTCGCGTGCGTGGATGGCGTGCGCTTCTTCTCGATAAGGGCGCTTCGTCGCGCTGTCATCAGCCATACCGGAACCGTACAATGCAACATATTGCATCGCAATGTTGTAGCAACGAATTCTTCCAATTTGTTGCAGGAGTTGGGTCCGCTGCTAGCGTGGTGCCGTGTCCGCGACCGCCACCACCTCGAAAGACGGGTCCTCCGCCGACAGCATCGAAGCACGTATCCTCGATGCCGCCCGGGTGCAGTTCGAACGGCTCGGCGTCAAGAAGACCACTATCGGCGATATCGCCCGGCAGGCCGCGGTGGACCGGGGCACCATCTATCGGCGGATCGGCTCGCGAGACGCGCTCGTCCGCGCGGTATCCGCGCGGGAGGTGCGCAAACTACTCGGCGAACTCGAGGACATCCCCGATCGTCACGACAGCTTGGAAGCCGTGGTGACCGATATCTTCGTCACCGTTGTCACCCGATGGCGTACGCATCGGTTGATCAACCGGGTCCTCAGCCTCGAGCCCGGCCGCCTGCTCCCACAGCTCACCACCGAAGGCGCCGCCTTCTTCACCCTCGCGATCACCGCCACCACCGCGATCCTGGACCGGGCGATACAGCGGCTCTCCCTGCCCGCGATCCCCGATCTGACCGCCCGCGTCGAGATCGCCGCCCGGATCGTGCACTCGCTGATCCTGCAGCCGATCGGCACCCTCGACCTCGATTCCGAAGAGCAGCTCGTCGACTTCGCGCGGGCATTCGTCGCCCCGGTGATCACCCGGTGAAGCGGTATCCGGAATCCGCCGGCCGACCGGCGGATCGGTAGGAGGGACACCGCCGTCACACGGCGATTGCGTAACCCCCGGCGACGGGATGCCGGGGGAGCCGGACAGCTCCGATCCGGGCGCGGATACCGTGACAGCGGTATCGCCGTCGCGTTCAGGCGTTCGCGCCGCCGTCGACGGTGAGGACCGCCCCGGTGACGAAGTTTCCGCCCTCCCCGGCGAGATAGGCGACGGCGGCGGCGATCTCCGTGGCCGCCGCGTAGCGGCCCAGCGCGGTGGCCGCCCGCTGTCCGTCGGCCCCGGCGCCGTCCGCCGGGTTCATATCGGTATCGGTGGAACCCGGTTGGACCACGTTGACGGTGATACCTCGCGGGCCGAGATCGCGGGCCAGGCCCTTGGTGAAACCGATCAGCGCGGACTTGCTCATCGAATACAGGCTCAGGCCCGGCCTCGTCACCCGTTCGGCCAGGTTGCTGCCGATGTTGATGATGCGGCCGCCGGGGGACAGATGACGACTCGCCGCCTTGGCGGCGGCGAATACGGCGCGCGTATGCAGCGCCATGGTCTCGTCGAACTGCTCCATGGTGAGTTCGTCGATGGTGCCGTACGGGAAGACGCCCGCATTGTTGACCAGGATGTCCAGCCGCCCCAGTTCCGCCACCGCGCGGTCCACGGCGGCGGGTACGGCCTGCGGATCGGCGGCGGGTGCGGGAACGGTCAGTGCGCGCCGGCCGGTGGCGCGCACGGCCGCGGCCACCTGTTCGGCGCGGTCCGCCGAGGTGTTGTAGGTCAGCGCGATATCCGCGCCGTCGGCGGCCAGGCGTTCGGCGATCGCCGAGCCTATTCCGCGGCTTCCGCCCGTAATAAGCGCGACTTTACCTTGGAGGCCCATCTCATCTCCTGTTATTTATGCAGTGATCGGTGCACAAATAGATACCTCGGCTAGGATCGGGCTGTCAACAGCGCAGCGTGGAGGTGCTATGCCGGGGCCGGGACGGCCACGTACGTTCGATCGGGACAGGGCACTGCGGACCGCCATGCACCTGTTCTGGGAACACGGCTACGAAGGCGTATCGATCAGCGATCTGACCGCGGCGATGGGGATCGGCACGCGAAGTCTCTACACCGCGTTCGGTTCCAAGGAAGAACTCTTCCGCGAAGCGGTGGCGCTGTACGGCAGCGAAACCCCCCGCACCATGGACCGGCAGCATACGGCCCGGGCGGCGATCGAGGTGATGCTGCGTGAGCGGGTCGCGGCGAACCTCGATCCGGAAACCCCGCTGGGCTGCATGGTGGTACTCGCGGCGACGAACACCAGTCCCGAGAACGAGCACGTACGCACCTTGCTGGCCGAGATGCGGCGGCGCGACCACGCCGCGGTCCTCGCTCGACTCCGGCAGGGCGTCGCCGACGGTGACGTTCCCGCGGCGGCGGATATCGATGCGGTCGCCTCGTTCTATCTGACCGTCCTGCACGGGCTGGCGATCCGAACCCGAGACGGCTGCACCTCCTCGGACGCGCAGGGAGTCGTCGACCGGGCGATGAAAGCCTGGGACACCATCGTCGGTACCACCTGAATCGAGAACCCCGGGAATCTCTCAGGGCCCCGGTGTCGGCCACGAGTCCGGCACGGGTGCGGCTCCCGATGACCACGGTCGCGAATCCGTCCGGCTGGGGCGATCCGAGTGCGGTCCGGATCGATCTGTCAGCCGAGGGGATAGGTGACGCCGGTCAGTTCCTCGGAGACCTGCCACAGCCGCCGTTGCAGGGCGGTGTCGTGGGACCGCTTACTGGAGGAGACGATCTCGGGATGGCCCTGGATCCCGCCGGGCCCGGCCGGCCCGTAGTACTGGCCGCCGTGGACCGTGGGATCGGTGGCGGCCCGCAGGGTCGGCAGGGCGCCCATGGCCGCGGACTGGGTGAACCAGCGCATGAACGGCACCCGCAGCGGAGCGGGCACATGGCGGCCCAGATCGGTATTCGCGCCGCCGGGGTGGGCCGCGACGGCGAGCGTGGGCCGGCCGGCAGCGGCCAGGCGTCGCTGCAGTTCGTAGGTGAACAGCAGGTTCGCCAGCTTGGACTGGCCGTAGGCGCCGACTCGGCTGTAGCCGTTGTCCCAGTTCAGATCGTCGAAGTGGATCGCGGCGCGGATACGGTGCCCGACACTGCTGACGGTGACCACCCGTGAACCCTCGACGGGCAGCAGTCGCTCCAGCAGCAGGCCGGTCAGGGCGAAGTGGCCCAGATGGTTGGTGCCGAACTGCAGTTCGAAACCGTCTCGAGTGGTCTGCTTGGGTGGATACATCACCCCCGCGTTGTTGATCAGCAGATCGATACGCCCGTGATCGGTGCGGAGTTGCTCGGCAGCGGTGCGGATACTGGCGAGCGAAGCCAGATCGAGTTGCTGTAGGTCCACCTTGGCGCCGGGTGTGGCCGCGAGGATGCGCCGCGCCGCGTCGTGGCCCTTGTCGAGGTCGCGTACCGCCAGGACGACCCGCGCGCCCTTGGCCGCGAGCGCGGCGGCCGT
Source organism: Nocardia sp. X0981 (assembly GCF_977089955.1). NCBI lineage: Bacteria > Bacillati > Actinomycetota > Actinomycetes > Mycobacteriales > Nocardiaceae > Nocardia > Nocardia sp. X0981. The sequence goes on from NZ_OZ372435.1 coordinate 4,690,250, forward strand.
TTCGAAGCCCAGGCCGGAGTTGGCTCCCGTGACCACAGCGGTGCGGCGGGTCTGGTCGGGGATGTCGGTGGTGCTCCATTTCGCCATGGTTGCTCCCTCGTCGGAATCGATGAGCGGGGCGGACGCCCGCGCCACTGATTGTTCTCGAGACCGCCCACGAGGCCTGCACCGCGGCAACTGCCGGCGGCCCCGAGAGCGATATACGGATATCGGGGCCGATTAAACATCGGTGATCGACGATGGTCCGGTGATCGAGGGATGCTCCGTCGGCCGGGCCCCGCGGGACCCGGCCGGTCCCGCGCGATTTTTCCCGCGGCGCCCCGACGGTACGACGGCAAACGCCCCAGCGGTACGAACCGCTGGGGCTGCCGGGCCGGACGGGGTGCCCACCACCGGCGCGGATGCGTGGTCGCCGATCTACCGGCTGGCGTACACGACGAGTAGATCGCGCATCGCGCGGATTTCCCGATTCGCCTCGTTCAGCGCCGTACGCAAGCGGTGATTCTCGTCCAGGAGTTCGTCGAGCTCCGGAGCGGAGTCCACCGAGGTGTCGGCGTTCCGTACGTGGACGAGCTCCACCGCGGGCGCTGTCTCGGGTTCGGCCGGAGCGGCGGTGTCGGCTTCGGCCGGAGGCGTGGACGGCTGCTCGGTCACCGCCTCGTCGACAGGGTTCGCCGTTGCTTCGTCCTGTTCGGCGGAGGGCTCGGTATCGGGCTCGGTGACCGGGGCCTCCGGTGCCGCGGCCCGGGGACGCCCGGCCGCGCGTGCGCGGCGAGGCCGCTCGGCGGGCGGGGAAACGGGTGCGGCGGGGATTGTTTCGGTACTGTCCTGCAGCCCTGCGGATTTGACCCAGTTGGCAAGTGTATTCGTCGCGGGTGAGCCGCCTTCGTGCTCGGATACCGAGGCGCATGCCGCATTCAGCGATTTGCCTTGGGCGAGAAGTTTTTTCACCCTGTTGATGTATTTGTTCCGGTCCCTTTTCGAGTAGCGTACTGCCATTCGACTTTCCTCCTGCACTCCGGGCTTATGCCCGGAAATTGAACCATTGCCCGATGATTGCGGTTTCGCCGGGTGTGTCCATCGGTGACCGAACCGTTTTGCGGAGTTTCCTCTCTTTTGCGCGAGAAGATTCGACGGACCGTCTTCCCGGAAAATCGGCAGCACCGGTGCAGCGGTGGTGCGGCGGCGGGACGAGCCACGCCGAGGGGTACCGGTCTCGTCCGACGCGGACCCGGGTTGCCGCCGGGCGCTCGGGAACGACCGGACCTCCGGGGCCGGTGGATACGTGCCCGGACAGGTCCGGCCGGTCTCGTCTCGGCAACAACCGTTCCCCACGGTCGAGCCGGCTGTTAGTTTGGGGCTGCTTTCCCCGGCATGCCGTTCTGTTGTCGCCCGAGTTCGCAGGAGAGGATGCGGTGAACGCAGCGCGTCCCCCGGATCCCGCGGTCGCGCGGGCACCGTCCGTGGTGGTCATGGGGGTGTCCGGGAGCGGAAAGACCACGACAGCACGTCTGCTGGCCCGGCGGCTGGAGGTTCCGTTCGCCGATGCCGACGATCTGCACCCACCCGCCAATATCGCCAAGATGGCGGAGGGGAGACCGCTGGACGACGCAGACCGGGAGCCGTGGCTGGCGTCCGTCGGCCGCTGGCTGCGCGATCGGAGGGCGGAGGGCACCGGCGGGGTGATCGCCTGTTCGGCCTTGCGCCGCCGCTATCGCGACGGTCTGCGGGCGGACGCTCCCGGCACCTATTTCCTGCTGCTGACCGTCGATCGTGATCGACTCTTCGCCCGGATGACCGCGCGCGGCGACCATTTCATGCCCCTATCACTGCTCGATTCGCAACTCGCCGCGCTGGAGCCGCTACAAGGCGACGAAGCGGGCACGGTGGTGCACAACAGTCCCGGACCCGGCCACGCCGTCGAGATCGCCGCCGCCGGGCTGCGGGAACACCTCGCCGGGCCGGAGAACGGTTCGGTGGCTCCCGCGTCGGCTCCATTCCCCGGGCGCAGCCGAAGGGAACGCGACCGCTGACCCTTCACGCCCGGTGCGGGCGATATCGGTCGAGCCGGCTGCCGGGCCGCCGGCCGTGCTCGAGGTACCGATCCGGGCCGGCGGGTTCGCGCGGTATCCGGCCGGTCACCCGGCGCGAACCGGGCTCATCCGGGACGCGCCGGGCGACCGTACTCCGGACGTGGCGAGCCGGACCGCCGGGAAATCCTCGGACCCGGTCGATCGGCCGCCTGCGCGCAGTCGAGCGATCCGGACAAGGGGAAACCGAGGGTGGCGGCTGGTAACGGACAACCGGGGGCGGATCTCCGCCCGCGGGATGCGCCACGTGGCCGGTGTGCCGTGGTCAGCAGCCTTTGGGCACGGGTTCGCCGCGGAACCGTGCTTCCACGAAGTTCCAGGCGTCGGCGAAACCGGCGACCGCCGCGGTCATATGCTCCGCGATATCGTAGGTCGTGAGCTTCACCGGGGCGCCGGCACGGCAGTAGCGATCGACGAATTCGGCAACCCCGTCATATGGCGTGAGAGTATCGAAACGCCCGTGCCACAGATAGGTCGGCATGGTGGGGACCCCGTCGAAGTAACGCAGGCTGTTCTCCCGCAGGACTTCGTGTGCCTCGGGGCTGTTCATCAAACTCTTGGACGCGGCCATCTGCTCCGCGCTGCGGAAGGCGCCGTGGAAGAGCAGGAATCGGCGGCATGCGTCGTGGGTGAATTCCCGGAACCACAAACCGTTCTCGTTGAGCTGATCCGACACCGGCAGGCGATTCGGGTATTCCCGCTCGAGACCCATGGCGGCGGCGAAAGCGAGGCCGAACCCGGGATGGGGTTCGAAACCGAGCCCGAGAGCCATCTGTTCCAGATCGGCCGGTATACCGCCGGCGACCGCCGCGGCGATCTTCAACTCCGGCGCGTAGGACGGTTGCAGCGCCGCGGCCCACCCGGTGGCCAGGCCACCGCCGGAATAGCCCGCAATGGCTACCGGGGCATCCGCCAGCCCGAGCTCCGCGACCCGTTGAACGGCCCGCACACTGTCCAGGGTGACCATACCGCTGAGCCGGCCGGCACCATAGGCCACCGTCGGCCCGAGATAGTCCGGCACCGAGATGGCCCAGCCGCGTCCGATCGGCAGCATGGCGCCGACAGCGTCCTGCAGTTCCCCGTTGAAAAGGGATCGCGACGGATTACAGCGGGTACCGAGCGAGTTGATCAGGGCCTGATAGGACACCAGAGGTGGATGGGCGACACCGGCGGGCAGGAGCACCGTGGTCATGCCCATGATGGGTTCGCCCTGGGAGTTCGTGGAGCGGAAGGCGACCTGCCAGCCTTCGGTGCCCAGATAGGGAGTCGAATCGATCCTGCGGGTGCGCACCACGTCGCCCGGCTGCAGCGAGGCCAGATCGGCCGGAGCGGTGTAGAAGGGGTCGGGATCCGGTTGCGGATACAGCGGTTCGGCGCGCGCGCCGGTGTCGATGAACCCGACCGAAACAAGGGTCAGGAGCACGATCAGGAAACGGATGGGGAGTCTGGACACTTTCTTCCTTCGGAGGGCAGGATCGTCCGGTGCCGCGGAGGCCCGGTGTGTCCCCTCCCGGCGACCGTCGCCGGGAGGGGACACACCGATGCAGCAGCGGACGGCTGGGGTCGCGGTGAATGGGTGGGACGCGTCGGCCCGCGGGCGGCGTGATCGTTTCGCGATGAACTGTCTTCCTGGGCCGGGACCGCGATCCAGTTCTGCTCGACGATGAGCCACCATACGACGCGCAGGTATCTTAACGGTGATCTTGTGGCCGGGCCTGCTGTCTCTGCGTGATGTCATAACCGGAGACGAGCCCCCGCTGGACCGCTCACAGTCGCTCCTACCTTGACTCGAATCCGGGCCTGTGCTCCGGTAGCCGTCCACTTCCGGGGTCGCACGCATACGCGGTATCCGATGGCCGCGCGCCGTTATCCGTGGGAGGAGCACCGGGCTCGCGCGTTCCGGCTCGCTGGGCCCCGGTCCGGGAGCACCTACAGTGGAGGAATGTCGCCGTTGGACGAATGGCATCCGTCCAGCGTCGGAGAATGGTGTGACGAGCGCCGCCGGGCCCGGCTGCGCGAGACGCGCATCGGATACCGGTGGAAGACGTTGCGCCGCACCAGACTGGCGTTGCTGCGGGTGGCCGTACTGCTGATGATCGTCCTGGTCGCGTTCGCGCAGTACTGGGAGCACGATATCGCGCCGGAACGGGCACGTTTGGCACTCACCGAGCCCGCGCTGTTACCGGTCGCCGCACCCGCGCGGCCCGCCGAGCGGGATACCGCGGTGGTCGATCTGGTCGGTCTCGGCGGGCTCGATGCCAGCGAGACCGCCGCCGCGTTGCCCGCGTTGCGGGAGATGGGGGCGGTATGGGCCGTCCGCTACGACAATCGCGGTATCGATACCGCGGTGATCGCCGATCTGATCATCCGCACGGCAGTGATGGCGGAGGTGCGCAATATCGTGCTGACCGGGCACAGCATGGGTGGAGTGATAGCGCTGGAGGTGGGCCGGCACATCCACACCGGCAGTGACCGCCGGCTGGTGGGTGTACTGCTGGACTGCACGCCGCTGGACCTCGATGCGGTCCGGCCGGAAAGTCGCGGCCTCGGTCAGGACATGGTGCGCTGGATGGGCTGGCTGCCCGGGGCGCGGGAGAGTCGCGGTCTGCGTATGGCGGTGGAGCTCTATGCCCGGCGCGCGAGTTTCCTCGATCGCGACGGTGTGCCCGGTATCCGGGCCGGTGAATTCGCCGACGCGGTGGAGCAGGTGTTACAGGACAAGATCTTCAATGCCGATGCCGCGAGCAACGGGTTGATCGAATCGCAGTTCCTGGCGATCGTGGCGGGTGGTGCCACCGATGATCTGCGGGTTCTCTCCCGGTCCGCCCGCGGTAAACCTCGCCCGGCCCTCGTCTTCGTCCGCCCGCACGACGCGAGCCGGGATCGAGTGGTCGATGTCGCCCGCACTCATCGGGTGCTGATCGAGGAGGTGGGTGGTGTCGACGGGAACCTGCTGGTGGTGAAGCCGCGGGGGACCGGTCATGCCAACCCGCGACAGCGCTCGGTGGAGTACAACAAGGTGATCGCCCAGCAGGTGCTGCCCTTCGTCGAGCGTTACCGGGCACATATCAGCAGTATCGCGGGCGCTGCCCTTCCGCCGTACCCGCGGTGATCCCCGCCTGCCGTTGTTACCGGGAGCCGGTGCTGCCGGGGGCGTCGCCGGTGAGATAACGCTGCACGGTCGGCCCGAGCCAGGCGATGATCTCCTGCCGGGTCATCGCCGCGAGCGGCGGGAAAGCCAGGACGAACCGGCACAACGCCATACCCAGGATCTGAGAGGCCACCAGACCGGCGCGCAGGTGCGCCGTGCCGGGATCTCCCTCGGCTTTCGCGGCCACCGGCCCCAGCTGGGTGGCGAAGATCGAGCGCATCCGTTCCGCGGCCGTTTCGTTGGTGACGCCGGCCCGGAGCAGGATCAGCAGCGTTTCGTCGCGTTCCCAGCGCTCCAGGAAGTGGGTCACCAGGGCGGTGCCGATCTCCTCCCGGGGGACGGCGGCGAGGGCCGGCAGTTCGAGATCGAACTCGGCGGCGGCCGCGAACAACCGCTCCTTGCTGCCGTAGTAGCGCATCACCATGGCGGGGTCGATACCGGCATCGGCGGCGATGGACCGGATGGTGGCCCGGTCGTATCCGTCGGCCGCGAACCGCTCGCGGGCCGCGGCGAGGATGGCGGTTTTGGTCTCAGCGGACGATCTTCTCATACCAACAAGTGTAGGCCAACGGGTGTTGACATCAGTGGAAACCGCCTCTACCTTTGATGACAACAGGTGTTGACTTCTGAGGAAGTAGGTAACCGCCATGCCGAACACCAGCACAGACGTCCTGATCGTCGGCGCCGGACCGGTCGGGCTCACCGCCGCCGTGGCCCTCCGGCACCTGGGCCACGAAGCCGTGATCGTCGACGCGCAAGGGGAGGGCCTGAACACCTCCCGCGCCGCGGTCGTGCACTCGCGCACCCTTGAGCTCCTCGAACCCTACGGCGTGACACCCGCACTCGTCGGCCGCGGAGTGCACACCCCGATCTTCACGGTGCGCGACCGGGACCAGGTGCTGATCGCCGTGCCCTTCGACGATCTGCCCACCCCCTACCCCTACACACTGATGATCTCGCAGGCCGATACCGAGAAGTTCCTGCTGCAACGGCTGACCGAACTCGGCGGGCAGGTCGCCCGCCCGGTGACCGTGACCGCCCTTGCGCAGAACGCGGATTCGGTCACCGCATCGCTGTCCGACGGGCAGACCATCCGGGCGCGCTACCTCATCGGCGCCGACGGGATGCACAGCCTGGTGCGCGAACAGGCCGGGATCGGATTCAGCGGCGGCAGCTACGCCGAATCCTTCAGCCTGGCCGATGTCCGGCTGTCCGGGGGAGTGCCCCGGTCCGAGGTGATCCTGTACTACTCGCCCGCGGGGTTGGTCGTCGTCGCGCCCTTGCCGGGCGGCACCTACCGGGTCGTCGCCACGGTGGACGAGGCGCCGCGCGACCCCGACCCCGCCTTCGTGCAGCGGCTACTGGACGAACGCGGCCCGAAAGCCCGGCGAGCGGTGGTCGAGGAGGTGGTGTGGGGGTCGCGATTCCGTGTCCACCACCGCCTCGCCGATACCTTCCGGCACGGCCGGGTCCTGCTGGCGGGGGACGCCGCCCATGTGCATTCACCGGCCGGCGGACAGGGGATGAACCTCGGCATCGAAGACGCCGTAACGACCGCGACCACGCTGTCCCGAGTCCTGGGCGGGGCACCGGAGCGGTTGCTCGACGAGCACGCCGGAGAACGGCAGCGTATCGCCCGCACCGTGATCGCCACCGCCGGCCGGATCACCGATCTGGCGACGGTGCCCACCTGGGCGCGGCCTCTTCGGAACAGCCTCATGCGGACGGCCGGTACGGTATCCGTGGTGCGGGCCCGGCTCGCCCGGCGCCTGTCCGGCCTCGACCGCCGCTGACTCGCGGCTTCGCCGGTCGCATCGGAAACACCGTTTCCTCCGGCGCCGGGGCCCTGTTCGCTCGTACCCGATGCGATGATCGGGACCGGAGGCCGGAACCCGGAACTCCGCGCCGCGGGCGGTGTCGTGGCGAGAGGGCAGGACCGCCCAGCCGCTGTCGTCCCCGGCAGCGGAAGCCGACAGGAGCAGAACGTGTCCGAGGACGACCCCATCCCTACCGAGCACCCCCGCGCGGCGGGGCAGTTGCGCCGCCGCCTCGGGCCGGTCGATGCCGTGGTCATCGGGCTCGGGGCGATGATCGGGGCCGGGATCTTCGCCGCCCTCGCACCCGCCGCGAGCGCGGCCGGATCGGGCCTGCTGATCGGGTTGGTGATCGCGGCGGTGCTCGCCTACTGCAACGCCACTTCCTCGGCGCGGCTGGCGGCCCGCTACCCGGACTCGGGCGGCGTCTACGTGTACGGCCGCGAACGCCTCGGACCGTTCTGGGGTTATCTCGCCGGATGGGCTTTCGTGGTGGGTAAGACGGCCTCGTGCGCGGCGATGGCACTCACCGTGGGCCACTACGCCTGGCCCGGCCACGCACACGCGGTCGCGGTGGCCGCGGTGGTCGCGCTGACCGCGGTGGATTACACCGGGATACAGAAGTCGGCACGGCTGACCCGGGCGATAGTCGCTGTGGTCCTCGCGGTACTCGCCGCTGTCGTGGTGGCCGTGCTCGGTTCCGGCGCCACCGATACCGTACGGCTCGAGTTCGGTTCCGATATCACCGCCGCGGGGGTGCTGCAGGCAGCCGGGCTGCTGTTCTTCGCTTTCGCCGGATACGCGCGTATCGCCACGCTCGGCGAGGAGGTCCGCGATCCGGCCCGCACGATTCCCCGGGCCGTTCCGATCGCCCTGGCCGTCACTTCGGGCGTGTACGCGGTGGTCGCGGTGGCCGCGCTGCTGGCGCTGGGACCCGAACGCCTCGCCGGGGCCGCCGCGCCGTTGTCGGAGGCAGTACGAGCCGCGGGTGCGGGGTGGCTGGAACCGGTGGTACGGATCGGAGCCGCGGTGGCTGCGCTGGGGGCGCTGCTCACGCTCCTTCTCGGGGTCTCACGCACGATCCTGGCCATGGCGCGGGACCGGCACCTGCCCCCTGCGCTGGCCGCCGTACATCCACGTTTCGCGGTGCCGTATCGAGCGGAGATCACCGTCGGGGTGATCGTCGCGGTGCCGGCGGCGACCGCCGACGTGCGCGCGGCCATCGGCTTCTCTTCCTTCGGCGTGCTGCTGTACTACGCCGTCGCCAACGCCTCGGCCTGGACACTCACCCGTGCGGAGAACCGGCCCCCGCGCCCCGTCCCCGTGATCGGCCTGGCCGGTTGCCTGCTCCTGGCCGTCACCCTGCCGCTGCCCTCGGTTCTCGCCGGCTCCGCCGTGGTAGCCGTGGGAGCGCTCGCGTACGGCCTGCGCCGGCTCACCGGTGGACCGGCGAAGAACCACCCGGAAGCCGAACGAAAGGAGAGGGAGCGCTCGTGACCGCCGAGCCGCCCGTGCCGACCCGCCTGCTCACGACCTCCGCGCCCGCGGCGGTGGTGCTGATCCGCTGCTATGTCGGTGCGATCTTCCTGTTCGAAGGTATCCAGAAATTCCTCGACCCCGACCGGCTCGGCACCGGCCGTTTCGACAGGGCCGGTATCCCCGCCCCCGGATTCTTCGCGCCGCTGGACGGTGTGCTCGAAATCGTGTGCGGAACTCTGATTCTCGCCGGCCTGCTCACCCGGCCGGCGGCGATCCCGATGATCGTGAACATGACCGGTGCGCTGTTGATCACCAAACTGCCCATCCTGTGGGGCGATGCGCCGCTGTTCTCCGGCGAATCGGGGTGGTGGGACTTCGTGCACGAATCCCGCACCGATCTGGCGATGCTGTGCGGCAGCGTATTTCTTTTGCTCGTGGGTGCCGGGGCGTGGTCGGTCGATGCGCGTCTGCGCAGCGGGCCCACTGTGCCGACGCGGTCGCGCTGATCGGTCGCCGTCCGCCGACCACAGCCGCCACTGGAGGCATACCCGCCGCCTCGAGCGCAGCGATACTTCGCGGGCGGAACCGCCGCATATGAACTGCGGCGAGTACCTCGGCCGGTGCGGGCGGGCCGCGTCGGCACCGCCGTCCGAGCGGTCAACGGGGCTGGGGGCGCCGCTTCAGCGCGAGCACACCGAGAACAGTTGCCACGATCCCGACAGCCACGGCCAGGAAGCCGCCGACGATCCCGTACCCGGTGCCGGGTCCGCCTTCGGCGGCGGCCACGACCAGCCCACCGGTCTGCAGGCCGGCCAGACCGGCCACCAGAGCGGCGAGCGCGGAGCGGCGTCCGCCGCGGTGCAGAAGAACCCGGACACCGATGATGACACCGGCCAGTCCTGCCACCACACCCACCAGGGACCAGAAACGCCCGGCGGTCAATCCGGCGGCGGCCGACTGGACCGGCACCTCCGCGACGGCGAGCAGGTGATGAACGGACATGGCGTACTCCTTCTCCGAGATCGGGACGAGCCCATCCTCGCCGCCGGATCCGCTTCCGGTCATCGTGCGCGCGCAGGCATTTCGCGCTACCGCCGAGGGTGTGCAAACCCGCGGGAGTACTGCGTCCGCAGTAGACGGTGCTCGGCCTCGCGCACGACTACACCGCGCGGATATCGAGTTAGGGTGCATCCATGCAACGGCTTCGGGACTGGGCACTGGCGGCAGGTGTCGCGGTGTTCCAGCTCGTCTCCGGAATCTCCGGGCCTCCGGCCGGGTGGATACTGCTGGTCGCCGGCGGACTGTCGTTGGCCGCCGGGCGCCGGGCGCCGATCGTGGTGCTGGCGGTAACGGGGCTGACGACATTGGCGTACCGGACCCTCGGGGTGGACGTACCCGCGGTGGCGTTCCTGTTCGCCGTGTACGCGGCGTTCCGGGCGGGTCAGCGGGTGGCGGCCGTGGCGGGGTCGGTGGTCATGGTGCTCGCCGTTCCCTTCGCGTTACTGGCCTCCTCGCGCGGACTGCCCCTGGATGATGCGCTCGCGCAGACCCGGGACGTGCTGCAACTGGCATGGCTGGTAGCCGCGGGCGCGGCGGGTGAGGCGCTGCGGCAGGCCGAGCGGCGGGCCGACGAGGCCGAACGTACCCGCGAGGAGACCGCGCGGCGGCGGGCCGACGAGGAGCGGTTGCATATCGCGCGGGAGCTGCACGATTCACTGACCCACCAGATCTCGGTGATCAAGGTGCAGGCCGAGGTGGCCGTCCACCTGGCCCGCCGCCGCGGGGAACAGGTGCCCGAAGCGCTGCTGGCCATTGTGGAGGCCGGGCGCGAGGCGTCCCGGGAACTGCGGGCCACCCTGGAAGCTCTGCGCGACGAGCGCGAACCCTCGCATGGGCTCGACCGAGTGGCGGAGCTGGTGGACCGGGTCCGCACGACCGGTCTGGACGCCCGGTTGACGGTAGCGGGCCGGCGCGGCACGCTACCGGCGGCCGTGGACCGGACCGCCTACCGGATCGTCCAGGAGTCGCTGACCAACATCACCCGGCACGCCGCCGCCGAAACCGCGTCGGTCCACATCGACTACCGGCCCGGCTCCCTCGTGATCCGGGTGGACGACGATGGCCGCGCCGCACCGGGCACCGAACCGGTACCGGGCGTGGGACTGCTCGGGATGTACGAGCGGGTCACCGCACTCGGCGGCCGGTTACAGGCCGCGCCCCGGAGCGGAGGCGGGTTCGCCGTCCGGGCCGAGCTGCCCGTGGACGGGGCGCCGTGATCCGCGTCCTGCTGGTCGACGACCAGCCGCTGATCCGCAGCGGTTTCCGCGCCCTGCTCGATATGGAGGACGATATCGAGGTGGTGGCCGAGGCCGGCGACGGCGCGCGAGGTGTCGAGCTGGCCCGCCAACACCTGCCCGATATCGCACTGGTGGATATCCAGATGCCCGTCGTGGACGGGGTGGAGATGACCCGGCGCATCGCCGCCGACCCGGCCTTGGCCGAGGTGCGCGTGGTGATCCTGACCAACTACGGCCTGGACGAGCACGTTTTCGACACCTTGCGCGCGGGCGCGGCCGGATTCCTGGTCAAAGACATCCACCCGGAGGATTTCCTGCATGCCGTCCGGGTCGCGGCCCGTGGGGAGGCGCTGCTCGCGCCCTCGATCACGCGCAAGCTGATCGATCGGTACGTCAGCCGACCACCGGCCTCCGGGCGGCCCCCCGCTCTGGCCGGGCTGACCAACCGTGAGCGGGAGGCGGTCGCCCTCGTGGCGCAGGGCCTGTCGAACGACGAGATCGCCGCCCATATGGTCATCAGTCCGCTGACCGCCAAGACCCACCTCAACCGGGCCATGGCCAAACTCCACGCCCGCGACCGCGCCCAACTGGTCGTGCTGGCCTATGAATCCGGGCTGGTGACCCCGCGCCGGACCTGAGCCCACCTCGCGCCGGGCGGATATCAGTCGCCACAGGCCCCGCAGGAGATGTCGAGCTGGGTGGCGGTGAGCGCCACCGCACTCACCCCGGCTGCGCCCGCCCACGCCGAGCCGCAGGCGGGCCGGTTCCCGGATCACCCTCGCGACGAGATCTGCTGCACGCCCCAACTGTTGCCGTCGGGGTCCTCGAAGAAGACGAATCCGACATTGTCGAGTGGGTCCGGTGTGGGCGAAGGATTTGCGCCCAGCACCTGGACATCGGTGACCGCGACGCCGCGCGCCACCAGTTCCTTGTGCGCCTGCTCGATATCGGGCACGACCAGCTGGAGTCCCTTCACGGAGCCGGGCTCCATCTTCGGGACCGCGCCTTCACCGATGACTATGGAGCAACCGGATCCCGGCGGTCCGGCTGGCCGGCCGGGCCGCGAACGTCGCGCGGTGGCCGGTGTCCTCCGGCGTCAGTGATCGCCGGTGCGCTCCTCGGGTGCGGACTCGGGCCGGGTGAGCGGCAGCCACACCGTGAACCGCGTATCACCGGGGCGGGAATCGACGCGAATATCCCCGCCGTGCTTGTTCACCACGATCCGGAACGAGATGTCCAAACCGAGCCCGGTGCCCTCACCCACCGGTTTGGTCGTGAAGAACGGCTCGAAGATCCGGTTCTGCGCCTCGGCCGGTACACCGGGGCCGGTATCCGAGATCTCCACTACCGCGCAATCGTTGTCGAGGCGGGTCCGCAGTGTCAGCGTGCCGCCGTCCGCCATCGCGTAGACGGCATTGTCGATCAGGTTGGTCCACACCTGGTTGAGTTCGGCGGCATAGCAGGGGATCTCGGGCAGCCTTCGATCGTAATCCTTCACCACCTCGATCGAATCGCCGATCTTGCGGCTGAGCATCACCAGTGTGCTGTCGAGCAATTCGTGCAGATCCACCACCTGGAACGGGGCCCGATCCATTTGCGAATACTGTTTGGCCGCGTGTACCAGGGTCGAGATCCGGCCGGTGGAATCGGCGATCTCGTTCATCAGCAATTCGGTTTCGATGGTGTAGTTCAGCCACCGGAACGCACCCTCGAGCACCTGGGCGGCCGAGCCCTCCAGAGTCGCCGCGACGCGTTCGAGCCAGTCGGTGTCGAAACCGGCCTGGACGAAATTGGGCGCCAGCTCCCAACCGTCGCGAATACCGTGGTCGTCGAGCCAGGCACCGAGCAGGTCCTCCCGATCCGCGGCCTCGATCGGCGACAGCTCCGGTGCCTTGGCCACCTGCGCCGCGGCCTCCTCCTGTAACCGGACCAGTGTTTCCAATACCGCGGTGTCGAATCTGCCCTGGGCCATCATGGCCAGTTTGTGCCGCATACCCGCGATACGGTCGCGCAGACCGGAGGTCGCGCGGACCGCCGCCGCCGCGGGATTGTTCAGCTCATGGGTCAGTCCGGCCGACAGCGACCCCAGCGCGAGGAGGCGTTCCCGTTGCGCGATCCGCGCATTGGTGTTGCGGTTGCCGAAGAACGCTCCCTCGAGCAGATGCACCGCCATCGGGAACCAGGTGCGCATCATCCGGGCGAAGATCTGCGCGTCGAGCACGAAGAACCGGGCTGTCCGGGTGGCGTAGAGGGAATTGCTGTAGTGGGTTTCGGCGCGCTCACCCAGATAGGAGGTCCAGGCTCCGGCATACGAGCCGCGATGGGCGGTGTGGACCATCTCGATTTCGCGGCCCCCCGACAGTTTGGTGAGCCGTACTTCGCCGTCCATCAGAACGTAGAAGCATGTCGCCGGGTCGCCCTCCCGGTACACCGGGCCGGGCTCGAGATGTTCGATACGGCCGTCGGCGCACAACCAGGCGAGCTGATCGTCGTCGAGTTTCTCGAACAGGAACAGTGTCCGCAGTTCGGTGGGATCGCAGATACTCATCCTCGGCCTTCCTACGCCAGGTATCGGTGCACGAGCATGACGGCCATGGCGCCTTCGCCGACCGCGGAGGCCACCCGTTTGGCGGATTCGGCGTGCACATCGCCGGCGACGAACACGCCCGGCACGCTGGTCTCCAGATGATGCGGTGGCCGCGGGAGCTCCCAACCCGCCGGCCGTTCGCCGTCGACGAGCAGATCGGGACCGGCAAGGACGTACCCGGCATCGTCGCGGTGCACCACGCCGTCGAGCCATTCGGTTTGCGGGGCGGCCCCGATGAACAGGAACAGCCGCTCCGCGGGGGCTTTTTCCTCGGTGCCGGTCCGGTTGTCCCGCAGTACCACGGTGTGCAGGTGGTCGTTGCCGTCGACCGCGATCACCTCGGTGCAGGTATGCACCCGGATGGTGGGCACCTGGGCGATCTGCTGGATCAGGTAGTACGACATGGACTTCTCCAGCGAGTCCCCCCGGACGACCAGGTGGACCGTGCGCGCGTGCCGGGACAGGAACATCGCCGCCTGCCCCGCCGAATTCGCACCGCCGACGATATAGACGTCGTGCCCGGCACATTCGGCGGCTTCGGTCATCGCCGAACCGTAGTAGACCCCGCGTCCCGTGTACTCGGCCACACCGGGCGCGGGATGCCGGCGGTAGTCGACGCCGGTGGCGATGATGACCGTATGGCCCGAGAGCGTGCCGCCGTCGCCGAAGCGCACGGTGCGGGCCGAACCGTTCACCTCGAGCCCGACCACCTCGCGGGTGGTGACCACCTCCGCGCCGAACTTGGCTGCCTGGCGCCGTGCCCGGTCGGCCAGCTGAGCTCCCGACAGGCCGTCCGGGAACCCCAGATAGTTCTCGATTCGGGAACTCTGTCCCGCCTGGCCCCCGGTGGCGGTGCGTTCGACCAGGACGGTCCGCAGCCCCTCCGAGGCGCCGTAGACGGCGGCTCCCAATCCGGCGGGGCCACCGCCGACGACGATGAGGTCGTAGAAATCGCCGGCCGGTTCGGTGCTCAGCCCCACGCTCGCGGCCAGTTCGCTGTCGCTGGGCTGGATCAGCGCCTGCCCGCTCTGGGTGATCACCACCGGGCAGCGGCGCGGATCGGCTCCGGCTGCCTCGAGCAGCCGCGCCCCTTCGGGCTCCTCGGCCGGGAACCAGCGATAGGGCAGCTGGTTCCGCGCCAGGAACTCCCGGATCTGCGACGAGCGGGGCGACCACCGATTGCCGACGATCTTGGTGCCGTGGACGGGGCGGTGTTCGCTGCTGCGCCAGGCGTCGAGCAGGCCGTCCAGGACCGGGTACAGCTTCTCCTCCGGGGGATCCCAGGGCTTGAGCAGGTAGTGGTCGAGATCGATGACGTTGATCGCATCGATGGCGGCATTGGTATCGGCATAGGCGGTCAGCAGTACCCGCCGGGCGTAGGGGTGGAGATCCATGGCCTGTTCGAGGAATTCGATACCGTCCATACCGGGCATCCGGTAGTCGGCGATGAGGATTGCGATGGATTGACCGCGCAACTTCATCTCCCGCAGCGCCTCCAGCGCCTGCGGACCCGATTCGGCCCGCAGGATCCGGTAGTCGCCGCCGTAGCGGCGCCGCAGATCGCGGACGACGGCCCGGGATACCCCCGGGTCGTCGTCGACACTGAGAATGGCGGGCTTGATGGCAGCGGGGGAACTCACCTGACGAGTATGGCCGTCGGTGGCCCGGCGCGCTGCACGACAACCGTTGCCCGCTTCGGCTCGGGTCCCGGCCGCTCGTCGTGGCCACGGTGGTGCGGAGGCGGTCCGGGTTCATCGGGCCCCGGATTCGGCCCGGCTCCCGGGCGTCCCGATCGGTAAGGTACCTTCTTCAGGTGCGCACTTGCGCACATGATGTAGATTTGGGAAGGCCGGACAAGGAGCACAGACCTTGCTGCACGTATTACAGGACAGGGTGTTCGGACGATTGTTCGGCGCTCAGGTGGTCGCGCTGGTAGGGACCGGCCTGTTGACCGTCGCGCTGGGCCTGCTCGCCTACGATCTGGCCGGTGGGGCGGCGGGGGAGGTACTGGGCACGGCGCTGGCGATCAAAATGGTGGCCTACGTGGTGGTGGCCCCGGTGATCGCGGCGGTGACCGGCCATCTGCCGCGGCGCGCCGTACTGGTGACCGCCGACGCGGTGCGAGCGGTGGTGGCGGCGGCTCTTCCGTTCGTGGACCAGGTATGGCAGATCTATGCGCTGATCTTCGTGCTGCAAGCCGCCTCGGCCACCTTCACCCCCGCGTTCCAGGCGGTGATCCCGCAGGTGTTGCCCCGTGAGCGCGACTATACGGAGGCGCTGTCGCTGTCCCGGCTGGCCTACGACCTGGAAGCGGTGGTGTCACCGCTGCTGGCCGCCCTCGCGCTGATCGTGCTCGACTACCACGCGTTGTTCACCGGAACGGTCGCCGGGTTCCTCCTCTCCGGGTATCTGGTGGTGACGACCCCACTGCCCACACCGGACCCCC
Organism: Nocardia sp. X0981; assembly: GCF_977089955.1. Classification (NCBI taxonomy): domain Bacteria; kingdom Bacillati; phylum Actinomycetota; class Actinomycetes; order Mycobacteriales; family Nocardiaceae; genus Nocardia; species Nocardia sp. X0981. The sequence continues at coordinate 4,706,114 of NZ_OZ372435.1, forward strand.
GGCCCGCCGCACCGCTGACCGCCCGGATCGTGCGGGGTACCCGCCTGATATCCGCACAGCCGGTGTTGCGCGGGTTGCTGGCCTTGGATGTCGTCGTAGCGGCCGCGACCGCGCTCGTACTGGTGAACACCGTGGTCTACGTGCGCGATCTGTTCGCCGGAACCGATACCGGTGTCGCGGTGGCACTGGGCTGCTACGGCGCCGGATCGATGCTGATCGCGCTGCTGATGCCGCGGCTGCTGGCCGGGCTACCCGATCGTGCGGTGATGCTGGCCGGGGCCGTGCTGACCGTGGCCGGACTGGCCGCCACCACCGTGCTGCTCGTGGTGGGGCCGCCCCTCGGCCTGGTGGCGCTCCTGCTGCTGTGGAGTGTGCTCGGCGCGGGTACCTCATCGATCGTCACCCCTTCCGCGCGGCTCCTGCGCTACCGGACCCAGCCGCAGGAGCGGACCGCGGTGTTCACCGCCCATTTCTCCCTGTCGCACGCGGCATTCCTGCTCACCTACCCGGTGGCCGGCTGGCTCGGTCCCGCCGCGGGTCACGGTATCTCCGCCGCCGTCTCGACGGTGATCGCTACACTCGCAGCAATCACCGCCACGCGGCTGTGGCCCGCCAGCGAGCCCGCCGCGGTGGCAGCGCGATGAAAGTGGTGACACTCATGGCCGACCACCCGGCGCGGCGTCCGGCACGGACCCCTGCCAGCCTCACCCATCCGGTCTCACCCGACCCGGCGCACCTCGGTGCCGCCACCGCCATGTTCCAGATGCTGTCCGACCCCACCCGATTGCATCTCCTGTGGCTGCTCACCCACGGCGAAGCCGATGTCACCGCCCTCACCGAAGCCTCCGGGGCCTCCCGCACCGCCGTCAGCCAGCATCTGGCCAAACTCCGTTTCACCGGTCTCGTGGACACCCGCAAAGAAGGGCGCCGCGTCATCTACCGTCTGCGCGGCGGCCACCTCGCCCGGCTCGTCCAGGAGGGCCTCAACCATGCCGACCACATCATCACCGGGGAACCGCCCCACGAATAGGTTCCGATCGCGGAGATATGTCCCGGCCCCGGCGAACGATACGTGGCGGCAGCGGCGCGCCGAGACCATGTTCTCGCCCCGGCGCGCCCGGACCCGGATCCGCCTCGGTCCGCCACATCCGCGGAACAGAGGCGGATCTCGCGGTCACGCTTCCGCCGCGGTCTCCGTGCCGCCTTCTTCGGCCTGCGCACCGGTATCCGGCACCGCTGCCAACTCCCCGGCCGCGGTCCCGTCGGTTTCCACCGCGGGCAGTAGCCGCGGCAACAGCGTCGAACCCGCGGTGGCGGCAGCCGCGGAAGCAGTCGCCAGCGTCCAGCCGACCGGTCCCAGCGGAGTGCAGCCGAAATACGTACCGACACCCGGGGTCATCACCACCACGCCGAGGACCGCACCACTGGCGGCGGTGGTGAGCCAGACCAGCGGACTGCGGTAACCGGCGACCAGTGTCTGGCCGAGCTGGGTGCCGATGAGGGCCACCAGTCCGATGGTGTCGGCGCGGCGTTGCGTCCCGGTGTAACGACCGGCCATCCACGCCACCGAGGCGCCGGTGGCCGTGGCGATCCCACGGACCGCGATGGTGCGCACCAGGTCGGCGCCCAGATGGGCCGGCGGGATATCGGCGAGCTGGCGGGCGCGTTGCTCCACCCAGTCGTCCTCGGGATCGGTTTGCTCCTGGTCACCCGCCAGGGCCAGCGCCAGCGCCGGGAACATATCGGTCAGCAGATTGACCAGCAGGAACTGCCGGGTCCCGAGCGGGGCGCGGCCCCCGACAGCGGTACCGAACAGGGTGAAAGCCACCTCGCCGGCATTACCACCCACCAGTACCGCCACCGCGTCCGCCACCCGCTGCCACATACTGCGGCCCTCGACCAGCGCATGCAGCAGCGCGCGCGGGTCCGGTTCGGTGAGCACCAGATCGGCCGCGTTACGGGCGGCAGCCGATCCGTGGGCCGCGATACCGATTCCGATATCGGCGGTGCGGATGGCGGCGGCGTCGTTGCTGCCGTCACCGGTCATGCCCACCACGTGGCCGGTGCGTCGCAGGGCGGCGACGATACGCACCTTCTGCTCGGGATCCACTCGGGCGAAAACGGTACTGCGCTCGATCAGCTCGGTCTGCCCGGTGTCGTCGAGAGCGTCGAGATCGGCTCCGGTGGTGACGGTATCCACGGTGATACCGAGTTGCCGGGCCACCGCCGCCGCGGTGACCGGATGGTCGCCGGTGATCATCCGGACGACCACCCCGTTCTCCTCGAGAGCGCGGACCAGATAGGGGGTTTGCGGACGCGGCGTATCGGCGATACCGAGGAAGCCGAGCAGCGTGAGCTTTTCGACCGCATCCTCCACATCGCCGGGATGGTCGCTGAGATCACGCCGGGCGACCACCAGAACGCGCAGGCCCTGCTCCGCGAGATCACGCACCATCGCGTCGGCGCGTTCACGCAGCCGGGGCGTCAGTTGCGCATCGGATTTCGCCCCCTTGCGCACTCGGGTGCAGCGCGGCAGTACCACCTCCGGCGCGCCTTTGACCACCAGCCGCAACCGGTGGGCGGTCTGTCCGAAGGTCGCCGCGTATCCCCGGTTGGATTCGAACGGTATCTCGTCGATGGGGTCCCACTGCCGGGTGTCCGAACCCAGCGTCTCCTCGGCGGCGTCGAGTACGGCCCGGTCGGTGGCGTGCAGGACCGGTCCGTCCTCGGGGTCGGGGCACGCCCGCGCGGCGGCCCGCAGCAACCGCCGGACGTCCTCGGTATCGGCATCGGGCGACCACTGTTCGTCGATATCGGCGAGAGCGGTCAGGCGTAACCGGCCCTCCGTGAGGGTCCCGGTTTTGTCGAAGCACAACGTATCGACTCGGCCGAGGGCCTCCACCGCGCGATTGGCGCGTACGAGGACGCCGTAGCGGGACAACCGCCGGGCCGCGGCGAGCTGCGCCACGGTGGCGACCAGCGGCAACCCCTCGGGGACCGCGGCCACGGCGACACCCACACCGTCGGCGATCGCCGCCCGCAGGGTGCGCCCGCGCAATCCGCCGAGAGCGGTGACGATCGCGCCGCCGGACAGGGTCAGCGGTAACGCCCGGTCGGTCAGCGCCCGCAGTTGCGCCTGCACGCCGCCCTTGTCCGGCGGCAACGCCCCCGCGGTCGCCCGCCCTGCCTGGGTGTCGGCGCCCACCGCGACCACAACCGCCAGCGCCTCTCCGCTCACCACCGTGGTCCCCTCGAAGACGAGACAGGCCCGGTCGCCCAGCGCCGCGCCCGGAGTGGCCTCGACGCGCTTGGGCACCGTCACCGATTCGCCGGTGAGCCCGGATTCGTCCATTTCCAGATCATCGGCGCGCAGCAGCCGGGCATCCGCGGGCACGACCTCGCCGGCCCGTACGGTGAACACGTCGCCGACCGCCAACCGGTCGGCGGGAACAGAGACCACCGGGGGATCCTCGGCCTCGATATCGGCCCGGAGGACGATACGGCCGGTCAGCCGCTCACCCTCGATGAGTTCGTGCAGTTCGTTCTCCGCGGCCTGGCGCTGACGCGCGGAGATCATCGCGTTGACCGTGAGCACCGACGACAGCAGCACCGCGTCGGAGGGGGAGCCGAGAATAGCGGTGGCGGCGGCCCCGACGCCGAGGACCGGAGTCAGCGGATCGGCGAGTTCCCGGCGCATATGCCCCAGGTAGGCCGTCAACGGTGCCATCCGGCTCGCCAGCACGCCGCGGGCCTCCGGCTGCGCGGTGATCCGGTCGTCCGGATGTTCCGGTTCCGGGAGCCGAGCCAGTACCTCGTCCGGTTCCAGGGCATGCCAGGGCAGCAGGGGCGCCGGTGTGTCCGGGATTCCGCCGCGGACCGCGCGGAAACCGGTCATCGCGCCGCTGAACAGGCCGGCGAAGTTGGCGGCGATCATCGGCGCGGTCCGGGAGCGGGCGGCCGGGGCGGCGGCCAAGAGCAGACCGGTGAGACTGCACGCCGACAGCGCCAGGGTGCGGCCGCGTTCGCTGACCTGCCGGGCGGGTTCCACCGCGGCCAGTGTCTGCTGGACCTGTCCGAGATCGCGGCACAGGATATCGGCCGACCAGGGAACCGGGGAGGCCTCGGTTGCGCAGCCGATCAGGCCGATGGCCACATCGGCGTGGTCGAGTGCCTTGTGCGCGCAGCTGCTGAGTACGGCGACCGTATGCCCGTCCTGCTGTAGCCGCTGCACATGCGCACTGATCGAATTGCGGGCGGAAACGAATTCATCGGCGAGACCGCGCAGTTCGTTCGCATCCCGATGCGCGGCCAAGACGACACGTAGTCCCGCCCGGCGCGCGGTGTTGAGCACCTCCTGCGCCCGCGGGTCCAGTTCCCGGCCGACCAGCACCCGGCCCAGGACCCGATCGCCGTGGCGTAGTTCGCGCCAGACCGGCCGGCTGGTGGCGCCGCGGTCCGGGGCGCCGGAGTTCGGGCGTACCAGCCGGATGGGTTGGCCGTTGCCTTCGGCGCTGCCGCCGCTGTCGTTGCTGTCCCACAGCAGTCGCTGGGCGGTGCTCCAGATCCGGGAGACCGGCCAGTCCTCATGGTCGGATTCGGCATCGAGGACGATCCGCCGGGAGATGACGAGGGCGTCGCCGTCGGCGACGAGGGCCGTCAGGCGATCCAGGCGTCGCCACGCCGCCGGATGCAGGGTCAGCACACCCGCACCGGCCAGCGCGGTCGATACCGTGGCGGCGAAGACCTCGCGACCGGCCCGGGCGGCCTTGGGAGCACCCAGCATCAGCGCATCCGGCACATCGGTGGTCCGGCCGACACCGGCCAGCATGGCGGCCCCCGCGAGCGAGGCGGCCGCCATCTCGTCGGCGACCCGTTCCACCGGGCCCTGCGGCATATCGATGGGCCGCCGGTAGGGCGGTAGCGGTTCGGCGACTCCGAAATGGTCGGCATCGACGATATCGGTCTCCCATTCCCGCCACTGCGCGTGGCGGGCCACGGCCTCGGTGAGCGCGAACCCGCGCTGTACGGTATCGGCGAGCAGGTTCGTCACCCCGCCCGTCGCGCCCTCGCCGAGTGCCGTGCCCGCGGCGTTGGCGATGGCCAGGAGGAGGTCGGTGCGGGTGTTGCCGAGCCTTTCCTCCAGATGCCCGCGCAGCCGCGGCTGGGCGTCGGTGAACGCCGCCACCGCCCGTACCCCGCGCATCAGGCCGCGCATCGGCAGCACCGTGCCCGCCGCGGAGATCGCGATGGCGCAGATATCTCCCGCGACCTCGATGGCCGCGGCCAGCACCGGCTCCCGGTCGGCGGGGAATTCGGCGGCCCGGCTCCAGCCCTCGTCGGCAACATGGGATTCCTGCTCGACCTCTTCCACCACGGCCAGCAGTTCGTCGAGGTCCGCGCCGGTGGACAGCGCCGTGACGATACGTCCGGTCACGGCATTGACCCGCCACCATTCCACGCCGCGCAGCCGGCTCAGATGCTGATCCAGCGCGCGGGTGACGGCCGAGCCGTGGCCGTTGTCCAGACCCTGGATCTCGATGGTCGCCCGGTCCTCGCAGACGGTGACCCGGCGCTGCGCGCGCCGGTCCCGCGGGTCGAGCAGCGCGGTGAGGTCGTCGCGCAACCGGTTGACCCGGCTCGGGGCCAGGGGCGCGACGCCGGCGGACACCATCCCGGCGGCTTTCTCGACGGTGCGTAACGGCGTTTCGACCACCTCGAGCCCCGCTTCCACGGCGCGCTGTGCTCCGGTGCGTGCCACCGAGGTGACGGCGGAGGCGGGGGTGGTGATCCACCAGCGTGGAGACAGCATGTTGCGCGCAGAGGGGGCCATACTGGGGCATCTACCCCGCGTATGCCGGTGCAAACGCTCCCGGCGACCGTTCGGGGACGGCGGTGACCGAGCAGCACCGAGGTGAGGAGTCGTCTCATGCGTTGTGTCGTATTCGGAGCCACCGGTTACCTCGGTGGGCGGCTGGTGCCGGAGCTGCTACGCGCCGGTCATACGGTGCGGGTGCTCGCGCGTACACCCGGGAAACTCGCCGATGCCCCGTGGCGGGACCAGGTGGATATCGTGCGCGGCGATGTGACCGTGGCGGAGGATCTACGGCGGGCGCTGGCCGGGCAGGAGGTCCTGTACTACCTGGTCCACTCCCTGACCCGGTCCGATTTCGACGAGGTGGACCGGCGTGCCGCGTCCCTCGTCGCCCACGCCGCGGCGTCGGCCGGGGTGGAGCGCGTGGTCTATCTCGGCGGCACGAATCCGGCCGGTGTAGCACTGTCGCGGCACCTGTCCTCGCGTGCCGAAGTGGGCCGTATCCTGCTCGACGGCGCCGTCCCGGCGATCGTGCTGCAGGCCGCGGTGGTGATCGGTTCCGGTTCGGCCAGTTTCGAGATGTTGCGCTACCTCACCGAGCGGCTACCGGTGATGGTCACCCCGCGCTGGGTCCGTTCACGTATCCAACCCATAGCGGTCCGCGATGTGCTCTACTACCTCACCCGTGCGGCCGGTGTACCCGGCACGGTGAACGGCGCGTTCGATATCGGCGGTCCGGATGTCCTCACCTATGAGGAGATGATGCGTGTCTATGCGGAGGTGGCCGGGCTCCCGCGCCGGGTGATCGTGCCGGTACCGGTACTCACCCCCTGGCTGTCGGCCCAGTGGATCAACCTGGTGACCCCGGTACCGAAGGCGATCGCGGTACCGCTGATGGAATCGCTGGTGCACGATGTGGTGTGCGGTGAGCACACCATCGCCGACCATGTACCCGACCCGCCCCAGGGGCTCACCGGTTACCGGCGTGCGGTGGAACTGGCCCTCACCCGGATCCGGGACCTGGATGTACCGACCCGCTGGTCGGACGCGGGGCCCGAACCGTCCGAGCCGCTGCCGACGGACCCGGAATGGTCCGGTGGCTCCCTGTATCAGGATGTCCGGGAACGGCGGACCACAGCCGATCCGGCGGCGTTGTGGTCGGTGATCGAAGCGATCGGTGGGGAACACGGCTGGTACTCCTTCCCGCTGGCCTGGTCGCTGCGCGGGTGGCTGGACCGGCTGGCCGGCGGGGCCGGGCTGCGCCGCGGCCGCCGTGATCCGCACCGATTACACGAAGGGGAGGCGCTGGACTGGTGGCGGGTGGAGCGTATAGAACGGCCGTCCCTGTTGCGTCTGCGCGCGGAGATGCGAGTGCCGGGGCGGGCCTGGCTCGAATTGGGTGTTCGCTCCGCGGATTCCGAGCCGGGGGCGGTCTATCGGCAGCGGGCCGTATTCGAGCCGCGCGGGCTGGCCGGTCACCTGTACTGGAAATCGATCGCGCCCTTCCACGCCGTGATCTTCGGGGGTATGACACGTAACATCACGGGCGCCGCGGAGGCGGCCGGCGGCCCGGACCCGGGGGCCCGGCCCGGTGGTGTACTGGACCGGGTGTGGCGGCTGCGAGGACGGAACGTGGCCGGCCGGGATTCTCCTGCGCGCGGCCGGTGAGGACTCTGCCCCGGGCGGCCCCGCCGGGTGACACGGCCGTCGTAACGGGTCGGATACCGCCGCTACGCTCGCCGGCATGTCGTTGGCATGGTTACGTTCCCACGCGGTGGCCTGGTCGCTGCCGCGGACTCCGCTGTCGTTGCCCGAGGCCCTCGCCGAGATGGAATTCGTGCAGGCCGATCCGATCCGTCATCCGGCCCGGGCCCAGGATCTGATCCTGCGGCACCGGGTCCGGGGTTATCGCGTGGGTGATCTCGACCGGAACTACCGCGCTCTCGGCATCGACGAGGACGTGCTCTACGCCTACGGTTACACCGTTCCCCGGTTACGGGCGGTACTGCATCCCCGGCGCCATCCACGCGGGAGGGACGGCGCATTCCCGCACGACGCGCGCTCGGCCGAAATCCTGGAGTTCGTCCGGGAACGCGGTGTGGTGCATCCACGGGATCTCCAGGCACATTTCGGGCACCGCGGTGTGGTCAACGCCTGGGGTGGAACCTCGTCGGCGACGACGGTGGCTCTCGAGGAACTGCACCGGTACGGCCTCCTGCGGGTAGCCGACCGGGTGTCCGGTATCCGGCGCTACGAGGTGGCGCCGCAACCGGATCTCGTCCTCGAGCCGCGGGCGCGCCGGCGTGAACTGGCGCTGCGTATCGCCCGCACTCTCGCCCCCGCCACCGAATCCACGCTCGCCGCGACGGTGAACCGCGCGGTGCGTCCCCTCGGCGGAGCGACCGGATCGGCCACGCTGCGGGAGCTCCTGGACACCGGTGAACTGTCCGCCGTCAGGGTCGACGGTATCCGCTATCTGTGGCCCGCCGACCTGACCCCCACCGACCGGACTCCGCCGGCACGGGTGCGTTTCCTCGCCCCCTTCGATCCGCTGGTCTGGGACCGGCAGCGGTTCGGCCGGATCTGGGGCTGGGACTATCGATTCGAGGCCTACACCCCGGTGGCGAAGCGGATTCGCGGGTACTACGCGATGCCCGTGCTGTGGCGTGACCGAGTGATCGGCTGGGCCACCTGCGCCGGCCGGGACAGCGAAGTAGAAGTGGGTTTCGTGGACGGCGCACCGAAAGGGAAAGCCTTCGCCACCGCACTCGACACCGAGATCGGCCGCCTGCGGGATTTCCTCGCCGAGAAATAGGGCATGTGAAAGCCCTGCAGACGAAGGTATCGGCTCGCGGTTTCCCGTGCGGGACAGCGGAGCGCAGCACGGGGCCGGTGCTCTTGGGTAATTCGCTCATCAGGGGTATGCCCTGCCTCGGTTCTCGTTCCGAGTTCGCTGGGCCGTGGATTGGGTGGCGTGCTTGTCGGGATGAGAAGGGCCCACCGTGCCGCCGCCGCTTCCTGCCTTTGATCAGTGAAAAATTATGTGCAACCTAGCTTTTCGGGTACTCGTCGCGTAACGATGCGCCCGCTTCCTTCGATCCGTGTGTGACACATAACACGTTCAACTGTGGATCGAGGTGGGGATTCGAATGTCTCCGATGCTGTCCAAGGGGCAGAATATGCCGCTGCCCGGGGATGCCGTGCAGATTGATGTGGTGCTGGGCTGGAGCGAATCGGAGGTGGAGGTCGACGCATCAGCGCTGCTCCTGGACGCCACCGGGAAAGTGCGCGCGGACGCGGATTTCGTGTTCTACAACCAGCCGGAAGCGCTCGACGGTGCCGTGCGCTTCCTCGGCGTCAGCGTCACCGAGGAGGGGGCGCAGGCCCGGCTCGCTCTCGATCTCTCAGCAATACCTGATGAAGTCTGCACACTCGCGCTGGCAGGCAGCCTCACCACCGGAAATTTCGGTGGCCTGGGCAAACTCGCCTTTCGCGTGGTCGACGCGGCGGGCCGCGTCCTCGCCGAATACCTGACTGCCGATGCCGTCACGGAATCGGCGTTCGTATTCGGTGAGGTATACCGCCGGGCCGGAATCTGGAAGGTGCGTGCGGTGGGGCAGGGTTGGGACACCGGACTGGCGGGTCTCGCCACAGATTTCGGAGTTGTGATCGAGGAGGATGAGCGCCATGACGAACTCATAGGTGCGCAAGGCGATATCGCCCTCACGGAGGAGGCCGCTCCGGCTCCTGTGACCGTGATCGGCGTCCGCGCCAGGAGCGACGAGCGACCCGACGGCCCGGATCCGCGCCCGGAGTCCTCGACGTCCCGCGGTGTCCGTACAGCGAAGCGGGCAGCACGCAAGAGCAAGCCGGTCGAGTTCGTCCTGGCCGAGAGCGATGCCTGGCAGCCGGCGCGATTGTTCTCGGTGGCGGGTATCGGTGCTGGTGACGAACAGGAGCGCCGCGCGACCTCGGCGCTGGTGGCGACCATGCAAGCGGTGCGCCCCTTCGCGCGGGCGCTGTGCGCGCGGATGGGTGCCCCTGCCGGCGCCTTCGAAGGTTATTTCGAGGTTCAATACGAGCGCGGGGACGGCAAGGTGATCCCCGACGCGGTGTTGCGCGTCGCGCGGGGGAGCAAACTGTGGACCGGTCTCCTGGAGGTCAAGACCGGGAACGGCAAACTCCGCCGGGAACAGCTGGAAAGTTATCTCGACGTGGCGCGCAAGAAGAAGTACGACGCGGTCATCAGCCTGTCCAATGATATCCCTGCGGGGGCGGGGGAGTTGCCGGTCGACGTAGATCGCCGAAAGCTCGCCAAGGTCGCACTGCGGCACCTCTCATGGGCCGAGGTGTCGCATGAGGCCCGCCGGCTCCTCGCCCATGGTGGGGTCGAGGACTCCCTGCAAGCTTGGCTGCTGGGTGAGTTCTTACGGTATCTGACCCATCCCCGGTCCGGAGCGGTGGAATTCGTGGACATGGGCCGGCACTGGGTCGCTGTGCGTGATGCCGTCACCGCCGGCACCCTGCGCGGTGGAGATCAGAAAGCGCTGGCCGTGGCGGAGCGGTGGGTCTCGCTGTCGCGGCATCTCGCGCTGCGGATGACAGCCGAGCTCGGGGTGACGGTGAAGCACGTCCTGCCACGTCGGTACAGCACCGATCCGGCGGCCCGCAACGCGGCGGTGGCCGAGCGACTCGCGGCCGAAGGCGGATTCGAATCGATCCTGCGCATACCGGACACAGCCGGAGATCTCATGGTGATCGCGGATGTGCGGACGAACAAGATCCGCTGTCGTACTACCGTTGCGGCCCCGGATGAGGGGACGGCGTCGCGCCGGTTGTCGTGGCTCCTGCGGCAGCTTCCGGAGGCACCTGGGGCCGTGCGGGTCGAGGCGGTGTTCTCCGAGCGCGGCAACGAAGTATGCGAGCATCTCGACACCGTGCGGGCGAACCCGAAGGTCCTCACCAGCGGGCGGTCGGGTGAGATCGTCTCCTTTTCACTGGAGCAGAGCTTTCCCATGGGCAGCCGTCGCTCCGGCACGGCTGCCGGCTTTGTCGCCAGTGTGACCGCCTCGATCGATAGTTTCTACGGGACCGTGGTCCAGCCGTTGCGGGAGTGGACGCCCGCCGCTCCGAAACCTGTCGAACAGCCGCCGGACTCTGCCGGTGTGTCGGTCGGAGAGTAGAGGAGGCGTCGCCGTCGGGCCTCGTAACGCCTGCCTGCGGACATGTTTGCCAGGAGGGGGCCCGGGTAGCCGGGGAGCGTATCGGCTCCGGCGGGGTGGCGGCCTGCGCGAGTGGAAGCCCTGCCGGAGCAATCGGACTCGGAGGAGTGGATATGCGGGCGGTGACCTGGCAGGGCAAACGCAAGGTAGCGGTCGAAAAGGTTCCGGATCCGGTGATCCGGGAGCCGCGGGATGCGATCGTGCGGGTGACCTCCACCGCTGTCTGCGGTTCCGATCTGCACCTCTATGAGCTGCTCGGGCCGTATATGACGCCCGGCGATATTCTCGGGCACGAGCCGATCGGCGTGGTAGAAGAGGTCGGTCCGGAAGTGACGAACCTGTCGCCCGGGGATCGGGTGGTGGTGCCGTTCCAGATCAGCTGCGGCCGCTGCGAGATGTGCGGGCAGGGTCTCATGACGCAGTGCGAGACGACACAGGTGCGGGACGAGGGCTGCGGTGCGGCGCTGTTCGGCTATTCGAAACTGTACGGCCGGGTGCCGGGTGGACAGGCGGAATATCTGCGGGTCCCGCACGCCGATTTCACGCATATCCGGGTACCCGAAGGGCCGGACGACACCCGTTATCTGTACCTGTCGGATGTCCTGCCCACCGCTTGGCAGGCCGTGGAGTACGCCGCTGTGCCGGAAGGGGGGTCGGTGACCGTGTTGGGTCTCGGCCCGATCGGCGATATGGCGGCGCGTATCGCGCAGCACCGGGGCCTGCGTGTGATCGGTGTGGATCTGGTGCCGGAACGGCTGGAGCGGGCGGCGGCGCGTGGTATCGAGACCATCGATCTGCGCGCGGTGGGCTCCGGTGTGGGTGAGGCGATCCGGGACCGCACCGACGGCCGCGGCACCGATGCGGTGATCGACGCGGTCGGTATGGAGGCGCACGGTTCGCCGCTCGCGTCGACAGCTCAGCGAGCGGCCTCGTATCTGCCCGCGAAGGTGGCCCGGCCCACCATGGATACGGTGAGTGTGGACCGGCTCGCGGCGCTGTACAGTGCGATCGATATCGTGCGGCGCGGGGGCACCATATCGCTGGTCGGTGTGTACGGCGGCGTGGTGGACCCGGTTCCCATGCGTACGCTGTTCGACAAGCAGATCCAGTTGCGGATGGGGCAGGCCAATGTGAAGCGGTGGGCCGATTCCATTCTCCCGCTGCTCGACGACAGTGATCCGCTGGGTGTGGATACCTTCGCCACCCATCGGGTGCCGCTCTCGGAAGCACCGGATGCGTATCGCATGTTCCAGGAGAAAGCGGACGGCGCGGTCAAAGTCGTACTCGACCCTGCCGCCTAGCTGTAGTTCCCCGTGAGGTTGTGAACGCGGGCTGCGGGAGTTTGGCCGCCGAGGCTCGTGTGTGGGCGGTGCTGCTGGCTCAGGCGAAGGCCAGGTATCCCGCCAGCCCGATGCCGCAGAGGGCCACGCCTGTGCGTACGGCGGTCGGGGGCAGCCGGGCCACGAGCGGCGGGCCGCACCAGCCGCCGGCGAAGGCACCGAGGCCCATGGCCGCCGCGGCCGCCCAGTGCACCGGCCCGAAGACGGCGAAGCCGATCGCGGCGACGAGGTTGGCGACCCCCGTCAGCACGCTTTTGAGGATGCTGGCCCGCCACATCGTTTCGGAGGTGCACACCAGGATGAGGGCCAGGAACATCACGCCCACCCCGGCCCCGAAGTAACCGCCGTAGAGGCCGACCACCGCGGTCGCCAGCGGATACAGGCGCGGGAAGGTCCTACCGCCGGCCAGCGCGCGTAGTTTCGGCTGGAGCAGCAGGCTCGCGGACGCGGCGGCGATGAGGACCGGTACCACGGCGGTGAAGATTTCCGCCGGGGTCGTCAGGAGTAGAGCGGCGCCGCCCAGCCCGCCGAAGGCGGCGCACGCGGCGTGCAGGGCCAGTGTCCGGCGGTTGCCGGTGAGCGCCGCGCCCGCCTTCGCTGTGGAGCCGGCGCCGACGGCGACCAGGGCGACGGTATTGGTGACATTCGCCGAGACCGGCGAGAGGCCGGCGGCCAGCAGTGCGGGGTAGGAGATCAGCGACGCGATACCGGTGACGTAGCCGACCAGACCGGCGAGGAATCCCGCGACCGCGACGAGGGTGAAAGTGAGCGCTGTCAACGTGGCGGTCTCCTGGTGGAACGGCTGCCGACGTGGTGTGCCGCCGTAGCGGGCGGCGCGGGATCGGGCCGGGGGCGATCAGCCAGCATAACGGCCGTACGGTTCGGGGCTGAGCGCGGGCGGGGTATGGGAACTGTAGAGGAGGCGGTGGCGCCCTCGGGTGCCAAATTTGCGACTTGTATCCACAATGTCCCAATTCATGCTTGAACTCGGCGGCGAAGTGCGGAATACCTGGGAGAGTTGTCGATATCGCGACAGCGCGTGGTACGGGACCGAAGGAGGCATACTGTGCGCACATTCACCGGCAAGGAGCAGGTACTCGCCGCGGTGGGGGAGACCCTGGGATCGAGCGACTGGGTGGAGGTCACCCAGCAGATGGTCGACCTCTTCGCCGAGGCGACAGGAGACCACCAGTGGATCCACGTCGATCCGGAGCGGGCGAAACGGGAGAGCCCGTTCGGCGGGCCGATCGCGCACGGCTATCTCACCCTCTCGCTGCTGCCGCTGCTCGGTTCACAGATCTTCGGCTTCGAGAACGCGAAACTCGGGATCAACTACGGTTCCGACAAGGTCCGATTCCCGAGTCCGGTGCCGGTGGGTGTGAAGGTGCGCTCGACCGCGGTTCTGGTGGACGCCCGCGAAGTGGCCGACGGCGCGCTACAACTGGTGGTGCGGCACACGGTGGAAACCGAGGGCGGCGCCAAGCCCGCGCTCATCGCGGAGGCGGTGAGCCGGGTCGTCTTCTGATCCGTGCGCCGGTCACATTTCAGCGGTCGGCATCGGTGAAGCGGATGACCCCGCGAATATTACGGCCCTCGAGCATGTCGGTGACACCGTCGTTGATCTGTTCGAGGGAATACTCGCGGGTGATCATATCGCCGAGGCCGAGTTCACCGAGTTTGTAGAGCGCGAGTACCTCCGGGATGAGCAGTTGCGGATTTCCGCCGCCGAACAGGGTGCCGCACAGGCTCTTCTGCTGAAAGGTCAGCGCGGACAGGTTCATCCGGGGGTTGGTATCGGAGGCGTCTCCGGTGGCGGCGAGTACGCAGGTACCGCCCTTCGCGGTGACGCGCATCCACTTGGCCAGATCGTGGCCGTCGCAGCGGCCGACGGCCACGATCACCGTCCGGCACATCTGCCCGCCCGTGACCTCCGAGATACCGCCGATCGCCGAATCGATATCGGAATAGGTGTGGGTGGCGCCGAACTTCGCGGCCTGCGCGCGTTTGGCCTCGATCGGATCCACCGTGAAGATGCGACGGGCTCCCGAGATCACCGCCGCCTGTACGGCGGCCGTCCCGACCGCGCCCGCGCCGATCACCGCCACGTCCTCGCCGGGGCGGACGGTAGCGGTGTTCACCACGGCGCCGTACCCGGTGGTGACGCTGCAGCTGGCGAGGCAGGCGATATCGAAAGGGATCGACGGGTCGATCTTCACCACCGAACTCTTGTGGACCACCGCATACGGTGCGAAAGCGCCGATCAGCGAAGTCGGGTGCACATTGTGCCCGCGTGCGCGAATGCGGAAGGTGTCGTCGGAAACGGCACCGCGGGTGAGTAGGTCCTGCCCTCGATCACACAGGTTGTGGTGACCGGATAGACAGGACTGGCATATACCGCAGGCGGGAATGAAGGAGAAGACCACGTGATCGCCCACGCTGAGCTGTTCCACCCCGGCGCCGGCCTCGACGATCACCCCGGCGCCCTCGTGGCCGCCGAGAATGGGGAATTCCGCGGTGGGCACATCGCCGCTGGCCAGACGCTGGTCGAACTGACACAGCCCGGCGGTTTCGACCCGGACCTTCACCTCCCCGTGCTGCGGGTCGCCGATCTCGATCTCCTCGACCGACCACGGCTGCGCGTAATCCCAGATCAATGCGCCCTTGGATTTCATCGGCTTCCCTTACTCGTCGTGGCGGTGCCGCGGTGCGCGGCAGTACCCAGGTTGCCCGATAATCATATTCTCGGAAAGAGAATATGAGATTTTCCCGGAGTTCGGTGGATGATCACCGCGATACCGGCCCGGCGCCGCCCGAATCGCCGCGCCCCATCAGTACCGGGCGGAGCCGAGGTCGACCGAGATACCGCTCGCGGTGACGAACCGGGACTCGTCCCCGGCCGGTCGGCACACCGCATCCGGGATGTCCTCCGGCTGGGCCACTCCCTCCGGTAGCAGCGGGGTGTTCATCCCCGCCGGCAGTCGACGGGGTTCCGCCGCCCGGAGCCCCGCGCGCACCCGGACGCGGGCGGCGGACGGGGCGGGGTAGATGAGAAGCGCTATGTAGTGAGCGCTTTGACGGCGAGCTCCGCCAATTCCGGGCGGCAGATCAGCAGATCGGGAAGGTAGGGGTCGGGGCTGTTGTAGCGCAAAGGAGTTCCGTCGATCCGGGAGACATGGAGTCCGGCCGCGGCCGCCACGGCGACCGGGGCACAGGAATCCCATTCGTACTGTCCGCCCGAATGCGCGTAGATATCGGCGACCCCGCGCACCACCGCCATGGCCTTGGCGCCGGCCGACCCCATCGGTACCGCGGTCGCCGAGAGCCGGGCCACCAACTGCCGGACCTCGAACGAGGGGCGACTGCGGGACAGTGCCACCCGCACGGTACCGGCCGGCGGCGGTGGCGCCGGGGTGGGCGGGTTGCCGGTGTGCAGCACCAGCCCCTCGGCGGGCAGTGCCACGGCCCCGGCGGCGGGCGCCCCGTCCACCGCCAGCGCCACGTGCACCGCCCAGTCCGAGCGCCCCGGTTCGCCGTATTCGCGGGTACCGTCCAGCGGATCGACGATCCATACCCGGGACCGTTGGACGCGGGCGGTATCGTCCGGCGATTCCTCCGAGAGCACCGCGTCGTCCGGGCGTTCCCGGGCCAGGCGGTCGAGCAGAAAGGTGTTGGAGCGCTGATCACCGACTCTGCCGCCGAGGTCGCGGATGCCGAGCAGGAGTTCGCCGGCTTCTCCGGCCAGTGCCGCGGCGAGCGCGTGGTCGTCCATGGGGGTCCTTCCCGGCGGTCCGTACCGCCCAGATCCATATACCACGCTGTACCGGGCGGGTATCGCGCGGCGACACCCGAGGACCGGGCGCCGGGTGCGGGCGCCGGCGGGCGATCAGTAGGCGATGAACAGGATTTCGTCGCGCGTGTAGTCGTGGCCGGGGTGGTTCTCGGTGAGGTGTTTGCGCACGTTGTCGACCAGTTCGTCTTCGTTGGCGCCGGTGAGGTGTTCTCCGCAGGGGCAGTTCAGCCGGGTTTTCATCAATAATCCTCTCGTTGCGTGGAGCGGTCGGGGTCAGCGTACGTCTCCGCGCTCCACGATGCCCGGCATCGGCGGGGTGCCCGGGTGTATCCAGGGCTTTCCCGGATACCGGGCCGTCGGCGCGTAATCCGCGGCGTTCCGGGTCGCGGCCACCGCTCGTGCGGCGGCGATATCGACCGGTATGTCGTCGCGGCCGCCGGTGTGCGGTGCTCGGGGGAACTCAGGCCGGTCGAACCGGCAGGCGTTTGATGCCGTGGACGAAATCACTGTGCACATATTCCGGTTCGCCGAGCACCACCTCCGGTACGCGGGTCAGCAGCTGCTGCAACAGCAGGCGTAACTGCAACCTCGCCAGCCAGGCGCCCAGGCAGAAATGGGCGCCACCACCGCCGAAGCCGGCGTGCGGATTCGGTCCCCGGGTGATATCGAAGATATGCGGTGCCTCGAGGGCGGTTTCGTCGCGATTGGCCGAACAGTAGAACAGAACCAGTTTCTCGCCCGCCTGGATCCGGGTTCCCGCTATCTCGGTGTCCTCTACCGCATGCCGGGCGAAATGCAGCACCGGCGTCGCCCAGCGGATGAACTCCTCGATGGCGCCGCCGATCCGGCCGTCGAAATCCTCGAGCAGCCATTCGCGCTGGGCCGGATGGTCGGCCAGGGCCTTGAAGGCGTGGGAGATGGTCTGTTTGGTGGTGTCGTTACCCGCGGAGGCGAGCAACACCATGAACGCACCGATCTCTTCATCGGTGAGCCGGTGTCCGTCCACCTCGGCGGCCACGATGGCCGACATCAGATCGTCGCGGGGAGCGCGGCGGCGCCGCTGGGCGAGTTCGGTACCGGCGTTGTGCAGAATCCCGAACTGGGTGGTGAAGAACGCGGCGCGGTCCTCGGGACTCGCGTACTCCGCGTCGCTGGACCCGAACATCGCCTCGGCCGCTTCGGCGACCGCTTCCTGGTCGGCCCGGTCGATACCGATCATCGCGGAGATGGTGCGCATGGGCAGTTTCCGGGAAACGCTGCGGACCAGGTCCGTGGTGCCTCCGTCGCGCAGGTCGGTGAGGAACTCGTCCACGATCTCGGCGGCGTGGGCGCGGATCTGGAATTCTGTGCGCCGCACCTGCTTCGGGGTGAACGCCGAACTGATCAACCGGCGGTACCGGGTGTGCCGCGGTGGGTCCATGGTGAGGAAGAAGGTGGTGGGCCGCTGTAGTTCCACGGGCAGCGGGTCCATGCTGATCCCCCGGGTCGAGGTGAACAACTCGGGGTGGCGGCTGATCCGGGCGATATCGTGATACCGGGTTACTGCCCAGTAGCCGGTCTCGGTGTGGGGGAACACCGCCGGTGGTGGGGCGTGCCAGGTGAGTCCGGGTTCGGCGCGTAAGCGGGCGAAGGTCTCGTCGCGGGTGGGGAAATCCGCGGCCCAGAAGGCCGGGTCCGAGATATCGAGCCGATGATAGGGGCGCTCTGTCGCCGGAGCGCTGTCGGCAGGGTTCATGAGCGTCTCCGAGCTCGGCAGACCATGGATCCGGCGCGACGGGCAACGGCGCCGAGCGCGCGCCGGTAGTGACACTCTAGAGCGCATCGCGGTGGCCGATGGTCGCTTCCGGCGAATCGGGTCACGGGTGCCGTATCCGCGGTAGCAGGTCCTGGGGTGGGACTCCCGGTGGTGTATCCGGCCGGAGCGGTGCTCGTGAAAATGCTATTCTCCATTATGGAGAATTACACTATAATCAGCCTGCACCTGCTGCCGGAGGGGCGCCGCCCCGATCCGGGTGGCATATACCGCGCGGGAACGGGATAGTGGCGTGAGCTCTTCGAACGAACCGTGGACAGTGGCGGATGCGCCCGATCAATCGGGCCGTATCGCGGTGGTGACGGGGTCGAACACCGGGATCGGACTGGAGGTGGCCCGGGGCCTCGCCCGCTGCGGCGCGGCGGTCGTGCTCGCCTGCCGCAACGATGCCGCTGCCGCGCGGGCCAGGGCCGATATCGAGAATTCGGTACCCGGCGCCCATATACGGGCGGTGCACGTCGATATCGGAAACCTGGGTTCGATCGAGGCCTGCGCGCGGCGGCTGCGCGGCGACCTGCCCCGGATCGACCTGCTCGTGAACAACGCGGGAGTGGTGGCTGGGACCCGCACGCTGACAGCCGACGGTTTCGAAAGTGATTTCGGGGTCAACTTCCTGGGGCATTTCGCGCTGACGGGCCGGCTGATCGAGCTGGTCACGGCCGCACCGGCGGGCCGGGTCGTCAGTGTCAGCAGTCTCAGTCATCGTCACCGCACGGCGGCGCTGGATTTCGACGATCTGCAGTCCGAGCGCAGCTTCGGGCGGTTGGTCACCTATTCACGGTCGAAAATGGCCACCACGACGTTCATGGTCGAACTGCAGCGGCGGCTACGGTCCGCGGGTGTACGGGCCCTCTCGGTGGGCGCGCACCCGGGCGGAGTGCGGTCCACGATCCTGCGCGATCGGAGTGTGCTGGTCCGGATCGCCTACAGCGATACCGTGATGACGCTGGCGCGGCTGGTGACCCAGACCCCCGCGCAGGGGGCACTGCCGATCTTGCGAGCGGCGCTCGACCCCGGTGCGGCGGGCGGTGCGTTCTACGGTCCCGCGAAGCGGTGGGGGCTGGTGGGCCCCGCTGTGCCGGTCGCCGCCTCGCCGCTGGCACATGATCCGGACAACGGACGCCGGCTGTGGGCGACGGCCGAGCAACTCACCGGGGTGGTGTTCCCGTTCGGCGAGAACGTACCGCGCTCGCCCGCCGATATGCCCGTCCGCCCGGTACCCCCGTCACCGGAAGCCGCCGGCGAAAGCGCATAGCGCCCCCCGGATACCGGCGCACGCCGGTTCCGGTAGCAGACGATCTCACCGCGGCCGGATCAGGCCCTCCTGCATCGTGGTGGCACACAACCGGCCGGACCGGTCGAGGATCTCGCCGTGTGCGAGCCCACGCGCCCCGCCGGACCAGCGGCCGTACTGGTCGTGCAGAAACCATTCGTCGACGCGGAGCGGCGCGTGGAACCAGATCGAATGGTTGACGGTCGCCACCTGTAGGTCGGTGTCCCGCAGTGCCGGGCCGTGTGGTCCGGTGGTGGCCGAGAGCAGCAGCAGATCGCTGATGTACATCAGGCAGGCGGCCTGACCCAGCGCGATATCGGACACGGGTCGCCGGGTGCGCAACCAGACCCGCTGCCGCGGTGGGCTCGCCTCGCCGCGCATGGCGTGTGCCCGTGCGGGCGGGTCCGGGAACCGGGCATCGATGCCCAGGGCGTTCAGGAAGGTCGAGGTCCACTCCAGTGCCGCGGGATGCCCGGCGAACGTCTCCGCGAGGCCGGGTACCTCCTCGGGATCGGGGGTGTCGAGCTCGGCCATCTGGTGGGTGAGCCCGTCTTCGCGGCGGTGGAAGGAGGCCAGCATCGTGAAGATCACCCGCCCGTGCTGGCTCGCCTCCACCCGGCGGGTGGAGAACGAACCGCCGTCCCGGACCGGTGTCACCGCGAACTCCGTGGGGATCGTGGTGTCGCCGGGCCGCAGGAAGTAGGTCTGCGCGGAATGGATCGGCCGGTCTTCCGGCGCGGTGAGCCCGGCGGCCAGCACCGCCTGCCCCGCGACCTCACCGCCGTAGCTGCGGCGTGCGGGGCCGTCGTGGGTGCGTCCACGGAAGCGGTGTTCCTCGATACGTTCGAGGGCGAGCCGGTCCAGTAGTGATTCCGCCGGGCGGACGGATTCCAGGGTCATGGCCACCTCCAGTGGTGCGAAGTGCGGCCACGAGCCGCGGCGTTCGAGCTACCGTGCGCTCTCATTATGGTGTCGCGCCGCGATACCACCCCCGTCGCCCCGGCCCGGCGCCGGGGGCCGAGCCGGGGCGTGCGGGGGTGGGTGCGGGATCATTTGGGCGCGAAGCGCATTCCGGCGTCCAGGCGCAGGCACTGTCCGTTGAGCATCGCGTTGTCGACGATGGCGCAGGCCAGTTTGGCGTATTCCTCGGGTCGGCCCATACGCTTGGGGAAGGCGTTGCCGGAGACCAGCGGGGTGACCATCTCTTCCGGAA
The DNA here is from genome assembly GCF_977089955.1 of Nocardia sp. X0981. NCBI lineage: Bacteria > Bacillati > Actinomycetota > Actinomycetes > Mycobacteriales > Nocardiaceae > Nocardia > Nocardia sp. X0981. The sequence continues at coordinate 4,726,577 of NZ_OZ372435.1, forward strand.
CCCCGGCCAGGATGCCGGTATCGAACAGCGACGGCGCGATGGCGAGTACCCGGACCCCGACCGAACCCAGATCGCGGGCCATGGTCAACGCCATACCGGCGATACCGGCTTTGGCGGCGGTGTAGGCGACCTGCCCGATCTGGCCTTCGAATGCCGCGATGGAGGCGGTGTTGACGATGACACCGCGTTCACCGTCGCTGTTCGGCTCACCCTGGCTCATATGCCAGGCCTGGAGCCGGTTGAGATTGAAGGTGGAGATCAGATTGAGGTCGATGATCTTGGTGAAGGATTCCAGATCGTGGGGCCCGGTCTTGGACAACGTGCGCTTGGCGATCCCGCCGCCGGCGGTGTTCACCGCGATATCGAGGCCCCCGAGCCGGGCCACCGCGTCGGCCAGCACGCCTTCGATACCGGCGTGGTCGGTGACATCGGCTTCGAAGAAGGAGCCCCCGAGGTCTGCCGCGACCTTGCTGCCCTCGGCGGCTGTCCGATCGATGATCGCCACGGTGGCGCCCCGCGCCGCGAGTAGTTCGGCGCTGGCCCGCCCCATGCCGGAGGCGCCGCCCACGACGACCGCGCGTGATCCCTGAATCTCCATATTCCCTGTCCTTCTCGGTGTGAGTGCCGGACGCACTCGCCGAACGGATACGGGCCTACGTTATAGCGGGTGGGCGATACCGGACGGTGCTTTTCGCAGAAGCATCGATGAAAGTGCCGCCGCGGTCAGCCGGTGACCGCGGTGTCGAGTGGGTACCGGTCGCCGGTCCGGGATCTGTTGCCGTAGTGGAAGGTCACCACCAGATCGTCCGCCACCTGGACGAGGACATCGCGCCCCTCCACGGCACCCACCCAATCCATCGGCAACGCCGACAATCCGTGCCGGGCGCCGAGCAGGTTGCCGGTCACGGCTCCGGTGGAATCGGAGTCGCCGGAATGGTTCACCGACAGCAACAGCGCGCCGCGGATATCGCCGGTGCGTTCCGCGGACAACGCGCAGTACACCGCGACGGCGAGGCATTCCTCGCCGACCCAGCCCTGCCCCACCTCCTCGACCCCTTCCGGTGTCGCCGGTCCGGCTCCGGCGAGCCCGATGGCACGGCGCAACGCCCCGTGTGCTTCGCTGGCCCCGGGTATCGCGTCGAGCCGCTCCATGGCCTCCGCGAGCGCGGTGCGCAGATCCACACCCGCCACGAGCCGATCGACCAGCATCGCGAAGGCACCGGCTGCCAGGTAACCGGTCGGATGACCGTGCGTCAGCTGACCGCATCGTGCGGCGAGCGTGAAGGCCGGTTCCGGGCCCAGGCCGGCCATCCCGAACGGTGCGGACCGCATCACCGCGCCGCAGCCTTTGGACCGGGGATTCACGGGCCCGGGTTCACCGACCGGCCGCGGTACGAGGTAGGCGCGCTCCTGCTGCTGCAGACCGCTCATACAGGCGTTCCCCGGGGCGCGGACCGCGTAGAGGAACGGCAGCCCGGCCAGCCAGCCGTCCGGCGCGGGCGCGGGGTGCGGTTCCCGTTGCGTTGCCAGCCAGCGCAGATAGGCCCGCTGCACGGCGGGGACAGGGTCGGCGTCGGGTGGGCAGCGTAGCAGTCCTTCGGCGGTGAACAGGGTCATCTGAGTGTCGTCGGTGATCTGCTGCGGCGCATCCGGCGAGGGGCCCGGCGGAAAGCCGGTGATCCCGTCCGCGCCGTGGTCGCCGCGAATATTCGCCAACGAGCGGAATTCGATGGGCCATCCCAGGGCGTCGCCGACCGCCCCGCCCAACAGCGTTCCGCGGACCCGGTCGACGAGCGTCTCGTAATCGCGCACGAGTGGGGATCCTTGCAGCTGTGCTCGTGCGGGCACAACGTTGTGCCCTGGAGGGCCGGAAATCCGCGTGCTCGACCATGAGCGCCATTGTTCTCCACCGCGGCTTCTTACGCGGTGGACTGAAGATGATGCGCCGCCATACCGACCGTGGCGGGGCCGGAGCCCACCAGCAAGCGTTTGAACGCTTCCTGCTCCCGAAGGCCACGTTCCTCGGCGCGGGCGCGCGCTGCCGGGCTCATCCGGGTCAGTATCGTGCGGGCGAGGTTGACCGGCATCCGTAGCAGTGGGTACCACGGTGGTACATATGGCGGCAGGCCGAGTTCCCGCATGGCCCTGGGGCCCAGATACATGCTGGAGATCGACAGATGCTGCGCGCGGGCGATCCGGCCGCGCAACCAGGGCAGATTCGGATAGTTCCAGGTGAGCGGATCATCGGCCATCGGCAGCGCGAGCTGACGGGTGGTCTCGTCCGGGTTGGTGATGGCGGTCATGCAGTGGTACAGGATGCGGACGCTGTCCCGGAACCCGTTGGGCAGCCATTCGTCCGCGACGCCCATCAGCCATCCCACGTAGCGAGCGAGGTGGGCGGCCGCTTCCCGATCGGCCCGGGAGGGCGCGATACCCATCGGTATACCGCCGATGAACGGGGCGATGAGCGCGCCCACCAGGGTGGCGGCCATATCGGTCTGGTTGATCGGCAGTCCCCAGGCCTCGGTATCCCAGTCGGGCATGGCCGCTACATGCCGGCGGACCAGCGAGTGCACGAATCGCACATGCAGGGTGGAGCGGTAGCCCGGACCGAACTTCTCCATCCCGTTCTGGACATCCAGCGCCCACTGCATCGTTTCGGCGAACCGTTGGGCCGGGCCCTTTTCCAGGGCTCCGGTCCGCAACAGGGTCTTGTTGAATCCCGAGGCGAGGTAGCCGCCGAGGAAGGAGACGTCACGGGCGAGGTACAGCCCGTCGTAGCCGCCCATACGGAGCACCCGTTCGCCGCGGTGCAGTTTCTTCTCGTCCAACCAGGGCGGGCTCGTCTCCACGGCGGTGAAGAATGTGCGCAGTGGTTCCGGTGCCTCCGGCACCGTATCGATGCCCGCGGTCAGGGCCTGCTCGAAAAGCGGCCGGGTGACGGCCATTCCGGTGCCGGTCATCCAGTCGACGAGTGTATCCATCGGTTCGTCGCCCACCAGCAGGGATGCGCCCATGGCGTCCCATCGGCCGGCGTCGGGTGCGCCGATACCCATCAGCATGGCGAAAGGTCGCAGGCCGGGTACCCGGACGGGACCGGCGGGGTGTCGGGTGGGGATGCTCGCACCCGTGTTCTCGGAACCCATGAAACGAATGTAGTGATTGCGTTACATTGTGTCAAAGAGGAGTGCCCGACGTTCTGGAGACACAGATGAACGATCCCCGCCGCTATGTCGTGATCGGAGGCGGCCTGGCCGGGCTCGCTTCCGCGGTATGGCTGGCCGAGGCCGGTGCGCGGGTGACGCTGCTGGAGCGGCGTGCCCGCCTCGGTGGCCGGACCCAGGCGATGCGGGCCGCCGAGGTCGGTGATACCGCCGACAACGGCCAGCATGTTCTCGCCAGTGGCTATCACAGCCTGTTCCGGTACCTCGAGAGCGTGGGCACGCGGGCGTATGTGGAATTCCCGGGCTCGGGCACGCTGCGCTGGCCGGGGGGACGCGCGGTCCTGTTGCACACCACCGGGTTCCGTGCGTGGAAAACCCTCCTGGGCGCGCATCCCGACGCGGGCCCCCTCGCCCGGCTGCGGGCGCTGCGGGCGACTGTCGAACTGGCGCGCCAGGCCCTGTTCCAGCCGGCCGATCTCGGTGATATCACCACCGCGCAGTGGTTCGACCGAGTGGGGATGCCGGCCATGGCGCGAGAAGCGCTGTGGGACTGGCTCGCGCTCGGTATCGCGGCCGAGCCGGTCGACCGGGAATCGGCGAAGGTTTTCGCGGATGTACTGGCCACCGGTATCCGGATCGGTGTCCGGGACCGTGTGGGGGTCACCATCGGTTATCCCACGGTGGATCTGGACACCCTGTACATCACCGGTGCGGAAAAGGCGTTCGAGAAATACGGAGTCCAGGTGCGTTACCGCACCGTCGCCCGCAAGGTGATCATCTCCGGGGGGTCGGTGACCGGCGTGCAACTCGCCGACGGCACGGAGATCCCGGCCGACGCCGTGGTGTGCGCGGTACCCAATTCCCGTATCCACGGCCTGCTCGACGATCTGCCCGAACACGCCGAGATCTACGCGGCGGCCGACAAATTGGGCAGCACGCCCATCGTCAGTACCAACCTCTACCTCGATCGGCCGTTGCGTACGAGAACGGCGATGGAGGCCCTGATCGGCGGCACCGGTGTGATCGACGAGGTCTTCGATCGGCAGCGGATGCACCGGCGCGTCCCCGACGGTGCCTGGCTCTACTGCCTCACTACCAGTGGCGCCTACGAGCAGATCCACAAGAGCAACGACGAGATCGTCGCGGAACAACTGGATCTTATCCGGCGCTACTATCCGGAGGCGGCCGCGGCGAACCTCGTGCACGCGCAGGTGGTGAAAATGCCGAGGGCCACCTTCTCGCAAGTACTCGGGACGGACGGCCTGCGTCCGGACCAGCGGACCTCGGTACCGAATCTGGTGCTGGCCGGTGATTGGACCCGCACCGACTGGTCGGCCACCATGGAGAGTGCCGCGCAGAGTGCCGAACGGGCCGTGGCGGCTCTGCTGGCCCACGATTCCCCGGGTGCCCGGGCCGGCGACCGGCGATGACACGCGGCGTCGCCCTTTTCCCGGCCGCTCTACGATCGACCCCGACGGGAGCGGACAAGGAGCTACAGCCGTGGTGAAGATAACCCGGACCATCGAGGTCTCCGACAGCGTTGTGGTGGACATCGATCCGGAGACCGCCTACGACGCGGTTACCGACGTGACGCAAATGGGACGGTGGAGTCCGGAGAACACCGGGGCGGTGGTGCCCGAACCGGGACGGCCCGCCTATCCCGGAATGACCTTCGTGGGCTCGAACCGCCGGGGTCCGATGCGCTGGCGTACCGAATGTGTGGTGCTCGAGGCCTCCCGGCCGAGCCGGTTCGTTTTCGAGGTGCGCCGGTGGGGGTTGTGGAAACCGCTGCTACCGGTGGATGTCGCCACGTGGGAGTACCGGTTCGAACGGGTCGCCGAGGGGACCCGGATCACCGAGACGTGGTACGACGACAGGAAGACCTGGCCGGATACTCCGGCACTGTGGTTCGACCGCATTGCCACCGGCCGGCGCGGATTCGCCGAATTCCAGAAGGACAACATCCGCCGTACGCTCGTGCGGCTGAAGCGGGAACTCGAAGCCGATCGGCACGGCCGGTGACGTTCCGGCCGGAGTCGCGGTGATCTCCGTATACGCGACCGAGGACGCCGAACGACTCCACTCCGAGTAGAACGTGTTCTAATCTGGGTACGGTCCCGGAAACGGGACAGTATCCCCGAACCCGTCGACCGGAGTGAGAACCGTGCCCGTTGCCCTGACCACCGACCAGGTGGCGCTGGCCGAGACCGTCGCAGGATTCGCCGGCCGCCACGCCGGGTGTGAGTACACCAGGAAGAACACCGGAAGTCTGAGACAGGGCGCGCTGCCCGGATTCTGGCCGGACCTGGTGGCACTCGGGCTCACCGGCGTCCACCTGCCGGAATCCGTCGGTGGTCAAGGCGGCACGCTCGGCGAACTGGCGGTGGTGCTCGCCGAATCCGGTCGTGCGCTGCTGCCGGGGCCGCTGGTGCCCACCACGGTCGCGAGTGCGGTACTCGCCGCGGCGCGGGAAGGCGAAACCGTCCGTACCGGTCTGCGGAAATTCGCCACCGGTGCCACCGGCACGGTGATCCTGCCCGAGCACGGGATCGGGTTCACGCCGGGAACGGGCGCGCACGACCACTCCGGGCCGCGGCTCACCGGCGAGACCGGCCCGGTGCTCGGCGCGGCCGCCGCCGAACTGTTCGTGGTAGCAGCGGCCTCCGCCGCGGAGACGCGATGGTTCCTCGTCGAACGTGCCGCCGCGGGAGTCGAGGTCGACGTACGCGACGGAGCCGATCTCGGCCGTGATATCGGTGTTCTCCGCTTCCGCGACGTCGCCGCCGCACCCGTGGAACTCGACAGCGAGCGGGCCGTCGATATCGTGGTGGCCCTGTTCGCGGTGGAGGCCGCGGGCGTGATCCGCTGGTGCAGTGAGACCGCGACCGATTACGTGAAATCGCGTCGTCAGTTCGGCCGTCCGATCGGCGCGTTCCAGGCTGTACAGCACCGCACCGCGCAGCTACTGATCACCGCGGAACTGGCCGCGGCCGCGGCGTGGGATGCCGTACGGGGACTCGGGGACGAGGCTCGTCAGCGCACCCACGCGGTGGCGGGCGCGGCGCTGACCACCCTCGGTAACGCGGTGCACGCCGCGGTGGAATGTCTCGCCCTGCACGGCGCCATCGGATTCACCTGGGAACATGATCTGCATCTGTACTGGCGGCGGGCCATCGCGCTCGCCGGGCTGGCCGGTCCGGTGGAGACCTGGGAACGGCGTCTCGGTGAGGTGGCGCTGCACGGTCCACGTACGTTCACTGTGCCGCTGCCCGAAACGGACTCCTCCTTCCGGGAGTGGGTGGCGGAGATCCTGGACCGGGCCGCCGCCCTGGACAACCCGGCTCCCTCGAAGATCGGCGACGACGATGCGGTACGGCCCGGCCCGCGCCGTACGCTGCTGGCCGACAGTGGTCTGGTGGCGCCGCCGATGGCCCGGCCCTACGGTATCGAGGCGGGCCCTCTCGAACAGTTGATCCTGCAGGACGAGTACGACCGGCACGGTATCGCCCAGCCGTCCATGGGTATCGGCCAGTGGGTGGTGCCGATCGTGCTGCACCGCGGTAGTCCCGAGCAGCTCGCCCGTCTGGCCGCACCGGCGCTGCGGGGTGAGGAGATCTGGTGCCAGCTCTTCAGTGAGCCGGAGGCGGGTTCCGATATCGCGTCGCTGAGCCTGCGCGCCACCCGGGTCGACGGCGGATGGGAATTGAACGGACAGAAGATCTGGACCACCCTAGCCCATCGTGCCGACTGGGGTCTGTTGCTGGCGCGGACCGATCCGGACGCCGAACGCCATCGCGGCTTGACCATGTTCCTGGTCGATATGCACGGAACCGGTGTAGAGGTGCGTCCCATCACCCAGGCCAGCGGTGATGCCGAATTCAACGAGGTCTTCTTCGACAATGCTTTCGTACCCGACGATATGGTGCTCGGTGAACCGGGTCAGGGCTGGTCGCTGACCCTGGAGACATTGGCGCAGGAGCGCCTGTTCATCGGCGGTGTCCGGGATCCCGGGCACGACCGGCGTATCCGGGGCATCATCGAGCGCGGCGAGTACGCCGGTGCCCGGGATGACGCCGTCCGTACTCTCGGCCGGATCAGTGCGCGCGGCGCCGCCATCTCGGCGCTGAATCTCCGGGAAACGATCCGGCGCCTGGACGGGCACGGTGTCGGTCCCGCCACGAGCGTCGCCAAGGCCGCCGCGTCCATGTTGCACACCGCGGCCGCCGCCGCGGCGCTGAATCTCATCGGCCCCGCGGCGGCGTTCGGGGAATCCGTTTCCGAGCCGGTACACCACGAACTCGATATCCCCACGTGGGTGATCGGCGGGGGAACGCTGGAGATCCAGCTCAACACCATTGCGACGCTGGTGCTCGGGCTGCCGCGGAAATAGCGCCCGGCGCGGGCTCGGCGGCGGAAACCGGCGTGAAGGGTAACTATCTGCGTCCCAGCATCACCGCCGCGGGCCTGGATCCCGATGCCCTCGGCGCCTCGGCCGGCGGACCCGGATCGCTGGAATTCCTGAACTCCGGCGAACCCAAGGCGTGGCGTGATATCTGGGGTGCAGGACACGGTATCGGAGCGGTGGACGAGATACGGCCGGCCGCGGTGGTCGTCGACCGGGCGCCGGCGGCCGCTCCGGCCCGCGGGGATCCGCACTCGCCGCCGCGGAACGCGGCGAAATCCTTCGGTGAGCTCGCCACCGGCCCGGGGTGGACCCGGCCGGATCGCCACACCTGGGAAGGTGTATCGGAACTCCGCTGCCCGCACAACCGTCGAGCGTTCGGACGATATGCCCCGATTCGGTGTTAACGCCACGGTGTTGTAGGGAAATTAGTGTGAGGACGCGGCGTCATACCGGTGTCGTGCAGCAGAGAGCAAGGAAACAGGTCTTCCGAATGGGTCACCCGCACAATCCGTACCAGCAGCCCGGGCAGCCGATACCGCCCGGACAGCCCTACCCGGGGCAACCCGGTCCGGGACAGCCGTATCCGGGGCAGCCGCAGTACGGGCAGCCCTACCCGCCGGGGCAGCCGTACGGGGCGCCGGGCGGCTACGGCCCTCCGCCCCGGTCCGGAGGCGGCGGCGCCAAGATCGGGCTGATCATCGGCGGTGTGGCAGTCGTACTGGTCGCCGTCGGCGCGGGAGCCTTCTTCCTTCTCGGCGATGGCGGCGGTTCGGTGGTCGGTGGCGGTTACGACGATCCGCGCGATGTGGCGCAGGCCTGGGTGGATCAGGACGGGGACGCCGAAGATCTGGTGTGCGCGGCGGATATGGACGAGATCTCGCAGTACGAACAGCAGAATCCGACCACGCCCACCGATATGCCCGATATCGATATGCCCGAGTCGAAGACCACGTTGAAAAGCGTCGATGTTCCTGCGGGCAGTGATTCCGGAACTTTCACCATGGAGATCTCCATGGAGGTAATGGGCACCGAGAGTACCTCCACCATGACCTACGACCTGGTGAAGGAAGACGGCGGTTGGAAGGTATGCGGGATCCTGGATCCCGATATCGAGATGGACGACTCGGGCTTCGGCCTGGGCGGAAGGTAACCGCGGCGCGCCGCACTCGCCGGGGTGATCCACCGCCGCGACGAGCGGATGCAGCAACCCCGCGCCGGGAACGAGCCTCGTTCCCGGCGCGGGGCGTGTACGAGTGGATGGCTGCGGCGCACCCCGCAGTGCCGCAACCATGCACTCGTACACGCCGGATCGGACGCGGGGCCTGCGGTGAATGTTCCCGCTGGTGCGACTGTCCTCGGCTCCCACACCTGGGAAGGATGGGTCGGACACGCACCGGGGTCGTCGGGTACCACGGTCGCGCGGCGCGTAGCGCTCATCGCCGGCCGTTCACCCTGGTGTCACCGTGATCGCGCAAATAAGCGCCGGTCGCTGGGGGAGGCGACCGGCGCCGTTCGTGACCTCGACCTTACGGGTCCCCCGGGTGATGGCAGAGGGGCGGACGCGACAGGAAAGGATCTGTTTGCGACATGTGCTCGCGGAGGGGATGATGCGGTGACTCGCCGAATCGAAGAAACCGATTGGTTCCGTATTGATCATTCGGTAACCGTATTATCCGGTCGTGGATATCGGAATCTTCGTTGTGGACGGCGTAGCCGATTTCGGACTGGGCGCACTGCTCGGTGCGTTCGGTATGGCCAACACCCTGCGTAAGGATCTGGAGGACCCCCCCGCCCCGTGGAACGTCCGCGTGATCTCCCTGGGTAGGTCGGTGCGTTCCGGTGGGGGCACTCTGGTGCCGACCACACCACTGCACGAGGTCCCGGAACCGCTGGACGCCCTGACGGTGCCGGCGGTGAACCTGCTGGAGCCGGAGCCGTTGATCGATTTCGTCTCGGCACCGGTGCATACGCGGATACTCGACCATATCCGCCGGGCCGGTGCGGAGGGAGTGCATCTCGCCGCGGCCTGCACCGGCACGTTCTTCCTCGCCGAAGCCGGGGTGCTCGACGGCCGCGCGGCAACGACGAGCTGGTGGCTCGGTACCCATTTCCGCGGGCGTTACCCCCGGGTGGAACTGGACGAGAGCTGCATTCTCTGCCACAGCGACGGGATCACCACGGCCGGGGCCTCGCTGTCGCATATGGACCTGGCGTTGTCCCTGGTCTATCGCAGCAGTCCCGAGCTCGCCGAACTGGCCGGTCGCTACCTCGCCGTCGGGGACCGGGTCAGCCAGAGCCCCTATGTCATACCCGAGGTCGTCGCCCGGGGCAATCCGCTGATCGCCGGATACGAGCGCTGGGTCCGGAGCCATATATCGGAACAGTTCCTGATCACTACGGCGGCTCGGGAGCTGGGTGTCACCGAGCGCAGTCTGCAACGGGCCACCCGCGCCGCACTCGGTATGTCACCGAAGGACTTCGCCGACGAGATCCGGCTCGACCGCGCCACCCAGTTGCTGCGGACCACCGGGCTCACGGTGGGCGCGGTGGCCCGCGAAGTGGGTTATGTCAACGCGAGCGCCCTGCGCGCGCTCGCCCGCCGGCGACGCGGAATATCGTTGGCCGAGATCCGCGCCAACCGTCCCCGGCAGTGAAAGGGATACCTGCCCGGCGACCTGTCCTTACACTGGCCGCATGTCTGTTCGACGGCTGATCGCCGCCTCCGTGTTCGTCTTCGCCATCCCTTTCACGGTGGCCGCCTGTACCGCCACCGGATCGGGTGCCACGAGTGAATGCCAGGTCAGTGGCTGTACCGTCACCTTCGACCGCGGCGTGGACGCCCGGATCAGTGTGCTCGGCGTGGACGCCGAACTCACCGCGGTGGAAGGCGATATCGTCACCCTGACCGTGGCGGGTCAACAGGTGAGGGTGCCGCGCGGACAGACCGAATCCGCGCAGGGCCTGAATCTCACGGTGCAGGAAGTCACTCCGGACAAGGTCGTGGTCCGGCTCGCCACCGGTCTCTGATCCACCGGGTGAAAACACCCCGGCGGGCTCAGCGCTGCTCCGCCACCGGAGTCTCCGACCAGCTCGGCTGGGCGCGACCGTAATCCGGCGCCGGGAAGGGATAGTCCGGAAACTCGGCCAGTGCCGGTGCGGCGGTGACGATCCGGTCGTGCGTCACCGTGGTGTGCGCTCCCGGCGTCGCCGGGGCGGGATGGTCGGGAGTTCGCCCCCGTTCGGACAGTAACCAGGTCGCGGTCCGCGCCAGCGACACCCGCACATCACGACCGTATCCGTCCACCCTCCGGGCGGCGAGCGCGTCCACGAGGCCGGCGGCGAGCAGATAGCCCGAGGCGTGATCGAGAGCCTGGGCGGGTAGGGCGCCGGGCACCGCGGATGCGCCCTCCACCACGGCGATCCCGGTGGCCGCCTGCACGATACTGTCGAAACCACGGCGGCCCGCCCACGGACCGGTGAAACCCCACGCACTGATCCGGCCGTGGATCAATCCCGGTCGGCCGGTGAGACCCAGTTGCTCGAGCGCCCCGGGACGGTACCCCGTGACCAGCACATCGGCGTGGTCCAGCAGCCCTTCCCACTGCGCGCCCGCCGCGCGGAGGTCCAGGAGAGCGGACCGCTTGCCCTGGCAGGTATCGGCGTACTGCCACGGAATCTCCGGGAGCCCGGGCGGATCCACCCGCAGCACCTCGGCGCCGAGCAGCGCCAGCGCCCTGGTGGCGACGGGTCCGGCGATCACCCGGGTCAGATCCAGCACCCGCACCCCCTGCAACGGCTGGTGCGGGGTCCCGGATACGGGCAGGCTGTAGCGCCGCCGGTCGCTGCGCTCCACCAGCGCCACCAGCGGACCGGACGCCGCCGCCCCGGCCTGCGGTCCCGCCCGCCACTGCGCTTCGTCACGCACTCGTACGGCGATCGCGCCGCGGGCAGCCGCCAGTTCCTCCAGATCGGCCGCGCGAATCATCGCCATCTGGGCTTCGGCGAGTTCGATCGGTGCGTCGGTGGGTAGGTCCAGCGCGGCCAGCAAGCGCGCCCGGTGATGTGGATAGTTCGCGTGTGTGCGGACCCAGCCGTCGAATGTGGGAAAGAAACCCGAGAGATCGGCGAAACCGCCGGCGGGCGCGCTGTCGATGCGCAGCAGGCGATCGCTGGTGAACGATGCCGCTATCCGCTCCGGTTCCAGCCGATGCCGGATGGGGGCCGTACCGGTGACGTGCCGATAGCGGTCGGCCGCGGCGGTGAAGGCGCGTATCGACCCGGCGGCCAGACCCCACACCGGTAGGGTCGCCGCGAGATACGCTCCCGGCTCCGGCCACTCCGCCGGCGCCGATTCGCCGACGCCCGCCCCTTTTTCGTAATCACGAACCAGCCGCGCACCCACATCCACCGCATCGAGCGTACTGGCTCGCGACCCCGGCGATCCGTGGGACATCCGACACCGCAGCACTTTTCACCCCACCGCAACCGGCCGGGCACCGGGGTATCGTTCAGCCCGGGATACCGGCGGTGGCGGGGTCGCGCCGGATACGCCACCAGCCGACCCACGAGACCAGGACGCAGGCTGCCACCAGGAGCTGAACCTCGACGAGCATGCTGTCCGGGTAGATCACGCCGGTCAGGTAGTGGTCGATGAAGCCCTCCGGCGGGAGTTCCGGTGCCCCGGCGCGCCGGCGGGCCCAGTTCTCGGCGTACGTGAGCGGACAGTCGTAGCCGATCGCGACCGTACCCAGGCCCCATGCCGCGGCCAGTCCGTGCAGCCAGATGGTTCGCGGCAGGCGCCAGGCAAGGAAACCACCCGCCACCACGTAGCCGATGAACAGCAGATGCACGGTGACGGTCAGATCGGCGAGGAGCCGGTACCACACCCGTCCAGGGTATGTCCTCGATCTCGCCGCGGCATCACAATTACCACGGGGACGGTCGATAATCCTTGAGGAAACAGCCGTAGAGGTCTTCGCCGGCTTCGCCGCGGACGATCGGATCGTAGACCCGCGCCGCGCCGTCCACCAGGTCCAGTGGGGCGTGGAAACCCTCTTCGGCGAGCCTGACCTTGGTGTAATGCGGCCGCTCGTCGGTGATCCAGCCGGTGTCCACGGCGGTCATGAGAATCCGGTCGGTGGTGAACATCTCGTTCGCGCTGGTGCGGGTCAGCATATTCAGCGCCGCCTTGGCCATATTGGTGTGTGGATGGCCGGGACCCTTGTAGCCCCGCGAGAACTGGCCCTCCATGGCCGATACGTTCACCACGTACTTGCGCCGGGCCGCCGCGGCCGCCAGCGCCGGGCGCAGCCGCGACACCAGGATGAACGGCGCCACGGAATTGCACAGCTGCACTTCGAGCAGCTCGGTGGGATCGACCTCGCCCACCGTATGTACCCAGCTGTTGGTATGGGCGAGATCCGGGACCAGCCCGCCGGCATCGATGGCCACACCGCGGGCGATCCGGTCGGGGGTCGCCGAGCCCGCCACCAGAGCCAGTTCGGCCACCTCGGCACCGGTCAGGGCGGGAGCGAGCGAGGCCGTGAGCGCGGTCGGATGGGCCTGGGTGGTCTGGCCGAAGGTGACCTTTTCGGGGAGTTCCCCGACCGGTAGCGGGCCCGATTCGGCCGTGGCCAGCGCACTGTAGGCACCGGGGGAGCGGCGCACGGTCTGCGCCGCGTTGTTGATGAGGATATCCAGCGGACCCTGGGCGGCGATATCGTCGGCCAGCGCCACGACCTGGGCGGGGTCGCGCAGATCGATACCGACGATCCGGAGCCGGTGCAGCCAGTCGGCGCTGTCGGGCTGGGCTGTGAACCGGCGGATGGCGTCGTTGGGGAAGCGGGTGGTGATGGTGGTGTGCGCGCCGTCGCGCAGCAACCGCAGCGCGATGTACATGCCGATCTTGGCGCGGCCCCCGGTGAGCAGTGCGCGCCGGCCCGACAGATCGGTGCGGGCATCGCGCCGGCGATGGCTCATGGCCGCGCAGTCCGGGCAGAGCTGGTGGTAGAAGGCGTCGACGCGGGTGTACTTCTCTTTGCAGATATAGCAGCCGCGGGGCCGCAGCAGGGTACCGGCGGTACTGCCGGTGGTGGCCGAGCTGATCGGTATACCGGCGGTTTCGTCGTCGATCCGGTTCGGTGAGCCGGTGGCCGTGGCGGCGACCACCGCCCGGTCGGCGGCCAGTTTCGCCTGCCGGGCGGCGGTGCGGCGCTGGCGTTTGAGGTGTTTGAACATCTGGCCGACCGCGCGCTGCACCGTGATCGAATCCGGATGGTCGGTCTCCAGCCGGCCCGCCTGGTCGAGTACCCGCAAACAGGTGGCGAGGTCGTTCGGATCGATAGTGGTCTCGGCCATCGGTGCTGGGAAATTCCTTCGTGAGCTGGGAGAGCGTGGCCACTATTGTGGCAAAACCGGCAGTGGCGCCGGTGGGCGGGCCATCGGGTCCACCGGCCTCGGCCCGCCACTTCGTTGACATACCGCCAATAGTGCGGGAAAGTCGATCCGAAACGATCCGGCGCCGCCGCGCCGGGCTGGGTGATAACGGATAGAGGACGCGGATATGGCACGCCCCGCATGGAGCGACGACGAGGTCGAGGCGGTACGGGAACTCGCCCGCAACTACTTCGAAAAGGAAGTGGTGCCGCACGAGGAGAAGTTCATCGAACAGGGCCACCCCGACAAGTCGCTGTACCGGCGGGCCGGTGAACTCGGACTGCTCTGCCCCGCGGTGCCCGAGGCGTTCGGTGGCGGAGGCGGGACCTTCGCGCACGAGGCCGCCATCATCGAAGAGCAGGTCCGCGCCGGGGACGGTGCCCTCGGTATCCCGGTGCACAGTTCGATCATCGCGCCTTATCTGGCCGAATTCGGTTCCGAGGAACTCAAGAAGCGCGTCCTGCCCAAGGCCGCCAGCGGTGAGATGGTCCTGTCCATCGGAATGACCGAACCCGGAACCGGTTCCGATCTGCAGGCGATCAAGACCCGCGCGGTACGCGAGGGCGACGAATACGTGATCACCGGTTCGAAGATCTTCATCTCCAACGGCTGGCTCTGCGACGGTATCGTGATCGCCGCCAAAACCGATCCGGAGAAGGGCGCGGCCGGAGTCTCGCTGCTGTTCGCCGAGGTGGGGGACGATACGTCCGGATTCACCCGAGGGCGCATCCTGTCCAAGATCGGTGGAAAGGGCCAGGACACCGCCGAACTGTTCTTCGACGGTCTGCGCGTTCCCGCCGCGAACCTGCTGGGCGGGGTCGAAGGCCAGGGCTTCTATCAAATGATGCAGTTGCTGGCACAGGAGCGACTGGTGACCGCGATCATGGCGGTGGCGATGATGGAACGCGCCGTGGAACTCACGGTCGAATACACCAAGGGCCGTGAGGCGTTCGGTAAACCGCTGTTCGCCATGCAGAACACCAGATTCGAACTCGCGGAGTGCGCGACCATCGCCCGGACCAACCGGGTGTTCCTCGACGACTGCATCTCCCGGCATCTGAAGGGCGAACTCGATATCCAGTCCGCCGCCATGTCGAAATACTGGTCCACCGATCAGCTCGGTATCGTGGTGGACCGCTGCCTACAGCTGTTCGGCGGGTACGGCTACATGACCGAATACCCGATTTCCCAGCTCTACACCGGCGCCCGGGTACTGCGCATCCTGGCGGGCAGCAACGAAGTGATGAAGGACCTCATCGCGCGTGGGCTCTGACCTCGAACCCCGCTCCGCCGCCGTCTCCGCCGGACCCGTTGCCAACGGGTCCGGCGGAGACGGCGCGCAGGTCCGGCGCCGCCGCCGGCTCGAACCCGACGAGCGCCGGGCCCAGATCCTGGCCCGGGCCATCGAAATGTTCGGTGAACGCCCCTACGCGGCCGTATCCACGGCGGAACTGGCGCAGCGTGCCGGTGTGGCCCGCGGTCTGATCAACCACTACTTCGGGAACAAACGGGACCTGTACCTCGCGGTGGTGCGCCGTATGGTCACCTTGCCACGCGCCGACGAATTCGCCGTACCGACGGGCAGTACCCGGGAACGGATCGAGGCCAGTGTGCGCTGGCTGCTGGACACGATCTCCGAACACGGCAGTACCTGGGTGAAGGTGACAAGCCACGAAGGTGTCGGCGACGACCCCGAGGTGCAACAGATCCTCGATGCCGCCGACGACGCCGCCGCGCAGCGCCTGCTGATGATGATCGGGCTGCCCGATACCGCCGCGCACACCGAACCCCGGCGGGCCATGGTGCGCGCCTATGGGGGACTGGTGAAGGTGGCGGGCCGGGAATGGCTCACCCGGGGCACCATGACCCGCGAGCAGGTGCACGCGCTCCTGGTGGACATGCTGAGCACCCTCGTCACCGAATCGCTGCCCCGGGTGGCCGCCGAGAACTGATCCGGCGGCAGCGAGCGATTCCGGGCCCCCTGCCCGGAATTCCGCTTATTCTTTGCGGAGTGCCGGGTGGGGTCCGTGGTCGGGGGATCCGCCGGTAACGGCTCGAAGGGATCGTTCATGGCAAACTCGCAGCGCTGGGCGGTGCAGCGGTGGCCGGAAATACCACCGGATCACGAGCAGGAGCCACCACGGGGGCAGCGGTGGCGCGGAGAGCGGTGGGAGGAGCCCGAGGACCATTTCGATGAGGAGCTGCCACGCACCGAGCGTGAGCGTCCGATCGTCAACCCCTACGCGGTCATAGCGCTGGTCGCCGCTCTGCTGTTGCTCTTTCCGGTCGCACTCGTCTTCGGGTTCATCGCGTTCGCCCATCCACGGGGCCGGCTCATGGCCGTCGCGGCACTCCTGCTCGGCGCGGCCGAAGTGACACTGCTCGCGGCTTTCGTGATCCTGCCGCGGGAGCAGGTCTCGGATATGTATGCCCGGGCCGAAGATGCCGTCGGCGATCCGACCGGTACGCGGGAGCCGCCCTCTTCGGCCCCCGTCGGCCCGTCGGCCACGGTCGTGCCGGTACCCACCGAGCACCCGGCCTCACCCACGGCGACCGGGATCGACCCGGCCGGTGTGCCCCCGGTCGCCCGGCTCGACACCGCCTGCCCCGAGCCGGCCCTGGTGGGTGCCGCGGTGGACGGCAGTACGCTCCTGTGCCTGACCGATCCGGGATCGGTCACCGGCTACCAGTGGTCGGGGCCCTATCGTGTCGCGGCACGGACAGCGGACGAAGGCGGTACCTGTTCCGGCCCCGGCACCGCCCGTACGGTCACCGGACACGCCCTGGTGTGCGAGAACGATACCTGGGTGCTGTGGGTGTCGTAGCGACCGCCGGCCGCGCGGTGCCGGGCCGGAGATCTCACCCGGCGGGGTCGGGGCGGCGGGCACGGCTCGGCTGGACCCGCGGTGGTTCGTTGGGCATCTTCGGGTACTGCGGGGGCCAGGGCGCGTCCATCAGACCGGCGGCCGTATCGCGTTCCGCCATCGCCAACAGCGGTTCGATGGACTGTGGGGCGCGGTGCTCCCACGGGTCGCCGTATTCGGCGAGGCGGGACGGAACGGTGGCGATGGTCAGCTCCTCGGGAACCACCGTATCCAGTTCCGGCCAGGCCAGCGGGGTGGAAACCTGCGCGCCGACCTTGGGCCGGACACACCAGGCGCCGAACACAGTTTTGTGCGGGGCGTTCTGGTTGTAGTCCACGAAGACCCGGCGGCCGCGCTCCTCTTTCCACCAGTGCGCGGTGATCTCGCCAGGGAACCGTCGCTCCAACTCGCGGGCCAGCGCGACCGCGGCGGCCCGGACCTGATAGCCGTCCCAACGCGGTTCCAGCGCGATGTAGAGATGCAGACCGCGTGAACCGGAGGTTTTCACCCAGGTCTCGATACCGAGTTCGGCGCAGAGTTCACGGGTGCGGATCGCGGCGGCACGCAGTTCGTCGAAGCCGATGCCCGGCGAGGGGTCGAGATCGATCCGGAGTTCGTCGGCGATCCGCAGATCGGGCACCCTGTTGGGCCATACGTGGAAACCGAGGCACCCCTGGTTCACCGCCCACAGCACATGGGCCAGATCATGGGCGACCAGCGCATCACTGGTCGTACCGTTCGGCGTGGAGACCTCGACGGTGTGCAGCCAGTCCGGCGCCGATTTCGGTACCCGCTTCTGGAACCAGGATTTCCCGGCGGCGCCCTCGGGATAGCGTTCGAGCAACAGTGGGCGGTCGCCGTTGGCGCGGAAGAAGGCCGAGGCCACGCTTTCGTAGTAGCGCACCAGGTCGAGTTTCGTTTCCCCGCGGCGGGAGAAGTACACCTTGGACGGATTGCTGATGGTGAGCGGACGACCGGCTGCCTCGATCTCGACGGTTTCCCTCATTTCGCCACCGATGCGCCGAAGATCTCACGCAGTTCGGCCGGCGCGGCTTCCTCCAGCTGGGCGTACGTGCACGACTCGGGGGTGCGGTCGGCCCGGAAGCGGACCAGCCGGCCGCCGTGCCGCAGCCGGCCCGAATGCAGATGCTCGTAACGCACCTCGGCCACCAGCTCTGTGCGCAGGGGTTCCCAGGACAGATCCTTACCGCCGCTCCAGCGGCTGATCCCTCCGGGCATCGCCCCGGCGGAAGCGGCCTGTGCGGCGACATCGGCCCAATCCCGCCACGGGTGCCCCGCGAGGGCGTTTTCCCGGTAGGGCGCGAGTTCCTCGATCAGAGATGTGCGCCGGGCAGCGGTGAAACTACTCGCCACCCCCACATGGTGCAGGTTCTTCTCGTCGTCGTAGAGACCGAGCAACAGCGACCCCACCCCCCGGCCGTCCTTGTGCCAGCGGAACCCCGCGACCACGCAGTCGGCGGTGCGTTCGTGCTTGACCTTCAGCATCACCCGTTTGTTCTGCTGGTACGGCAGATCGTCGGCCTTGACCATCACACCGTCGAAACCGGCGCCCTCGAATCGGGTGAACCAGTCCCGGGCGGTGTGCGGGTCGCCGGTGAGCGGGGTCAGATGCACCCGATCCGCCGTGGTATCCAGGATGGATTCGAGCAACCGGCGGCGTTCGGTGAACGGTGCGGGGGTGAGATCTCGGTCCCCCAGCGCGAGCAGATCGAAAGCGACGAAACTGGCGGGGGTCTCCACGGCGAGTTTGGCGATCCGGGAAGCCGCCGGATGCAGCCGCTGCTGGAGCACATCGAAATCCAAACCGTCCGCGGTGACCATCACGATTTCCCCGTCGACCACACAGCGCGGCGGCAGTACCTCCCGCAGCAGGTCGACCATCTCGGGGAAGTATCTGGTCAGCGGCTTGTCGTTACGGGACCCGAGTTCTACCTCGGCGCCGTCACGGAACACCACGCAGCGGAAACCATCCCATTTGGGCTCATAGCTGAGCCCGGGGCCGGGCGGTATCCCGGGTGCGGTTTTGGCCAGCATGGGCCGGACGGGCGGCATCACCGGTAGATCCATACGGTCCTCCTCGGGTCGAGTTCACCCGTATCGACGTCGCGACCGGCGCCGATTCATCGGGCCCGATGATAGGAGTTCGCACCGACAGGCGGCCGGCGCACCGCGTCAGTCGTCGATCCAGCCCTGTTCGGCGGCGAATTCGGTGAGCCGTTCGCGGATGGCGAGGATTTCCCCGGCGGTGAGCGCCGGGGAGGCGTCCAGGAGCAGTTCGGTGACGAGGACGGTGTGTTCGGTGGCCGTGAGCCGCGCGCCTTCCCGCACGGGCTTCGGCCGGGGGCCGTGCCCCCGTGGCGCCCGGAGGTTGATCGCCTTGGGACCGCGATCCCCCTCCGTGATATCGAATTCGAACACCCGGCCCTGGCGGAGTTCGTCCTCGCCGAGGCCGATATCGTTGACGTGGACGAACACGTCGGGTCCACCGTCCTCGGGCCGGATGAAACCGAATCCCCGCGATCCGTCGAACGACACCAGTTTCCCGCTCGCCACCACACCGCTCCTCGCCGCAGTTTATGCGGTCACTCTATATCCGGTTTTTCCTCGTTGTCGGCGATCAGCGCCTTTTGCAAGGAGTTGAACACGGTGAGCCCCTGCCCGACCATGCCGTTGAGCAGTTCGCCGACCCCATCGGGGCCGTTGAGGACGGTCAGATTCGCATTCGAGAGTCCGCGTGCGGCCTGCTCCACGATCAGCGGCAATTGTTCGATCAGCATCTGGTCGAGCGCGATCCGGTTGTGGGAGGCCGCCGCCTCGGCCTGGATCCGGGTGCGGTCCGCTTCGGCCTCGGCCAGGATGCGGACCCGGTCGGCTTCGGCCTGCGCCGGTTTCACCACCTCGGCCTGCAGCTGCTGTTCACGCAGTTCGGCTTCCTTACGAGCCTGGGCGGCCTGCGCGGTCAGCACCTCCTGCTGGGCCAGGGCCGCGGCCAGCGGGCCGGCCGCAGCCGCCTCGGCCTCGGCCTTATCGATATCGCGCTGGTAGCTGGCCTTGAGGATAGAGGTCTCCCGGGAGTACTCCGCCTGTTTGCGCAGCGATTCCTGTTCGGCCTCGGCCGAGCGCTGGGCCGCCTGCGATTCGGCGATCTGCGCGTCCCGGTGCACGGCCGCGTTGTGCGGTGCGGCGAGCGCGGAGATATAGCCCAGATCGCCGTCATCGATGGACTGGATCTGGAAGGAATCCACCCACAGGCCGATATTGCTCATCTCCACCTTGGAAGCGACCAGGACCTCGTCGGCGAGGCGCTGACGCTCCCGGATGATCTCCTCGACGGTCATCGAACCCACGATGGAACGCAGGTGACCGGAGAAGATCCGGCCGGTCAGCACCGACATCTCCTGCTCCTGCTCGGACAGGAAGCGCTGTGCGGCATTGACGATGGAGGCGGTGTCGTTGGCGACCTTGAAGGCGATGACCGCCCGGACCTGCAGGACGATGGCCTGTTTGGTGACGCAGCGTTCGGCGATCTCGGCCTCGAACATGGCCAGGGACAGATAGCGAACCTTACGGAAGAACGGCACCACCCAGGCGCCGCGGCCGATGATCACCCGGAAGGGCGCGGCATCGCGGCTCTTACCGCCGCTGACCAGCATCGCCTCGTCCGGATCCGGTACGTGGTAACCCAGCACGTATGACTCCTCACGTCTTCAGTTGCTACGGCGCCGGGTCCGGGACAAGAGGAATCCAGGGCACCACATCGGCGATGCGACCGGAATCGACGGCGACGACCAGCACGGTACTACCGGCCGGGATGGCTTCGGCGGCGCGTGCGATGTATCCCTCGGTTCCCCCTCGAACGGCCACCAGGACCTCTCCCAGCATCCCGGGGCCGCGGATCGGCGTGATCAGCTTACCGGTCGATCCGACGACTTCGTCGTGCAATTCTCACCGATCTCCTTGCCGCGGTGCGCTTTCCACACACGGTCGTCACCCTACTGATACAGCCCGCGATACGCGCCGAGCATGGCCACGAGATGGTCGACGATTTCCGCGCGATCGGCGCGCAGCGACCCGTTGAGCCAAGCCGAGAACATGCCGGCGTTTCCGCTGGCCATGGTGACGGCCGCGAGCCGGCGCCGTACCGGGTCTTCGATCCGGGTGAACAGGTGATCCTGGATCAGCCGGGTGAACGCGGGCATCACCGCGATGGTGGTCTGCCCGAGACCGGTGCTGGAATACGGCTCCACCAGGAACAACCGCGATTTACGTGGATCCTCGAGCACTTTGTCGACCAGGGCCTCGGAGAGCGCGCGATCCCGGGAGGAGTCGTCGGCGACCGCGAAAGCGGTCATCGGCTCCAGGAAATCGTCTGCGACCTGCCGGTACAACACATCGAGCAGTTCGTCGCGGCTGGCGAAGCTTTCGTAGAAGTAGCGATCGGTGAGGTTGGCCCGGCGGCATACGGCTCGCATGGTGACCCCGGCCGCGCCGGACTCACCGATCAGGTCCAGCGCGGCCTCGAGGAGCGCTTCGCGTCGTGCCTGCTTCCGTTCCGAAAGCGTGGTACCACCCCAGATCCGAGGTCCGCCGTCGTCCGATCGCTGATCTGCATGCACCCGTCCACAGTAGTGTGCCGCGCTCGGTGTCCCGGTACACCGTGGGACCGTGACGGCAGTGCCGGTCCGGGTGCCGGGCTTCCGGCGTGGTGGCGGGGCAGCTCCCGCGCCGGCCGTCGGGGTGGTCGCGCGTGCCCGGTAGTCGCGGACAGCGGTGGAGGGGCGGTGGATGGCTATCGTGGAGCATGTGGTCCTGCTTGCTCTGATGCTGTTCACAGTGGTTGCGGCCATCACCGGACTCGTGGTGGCGGGTGTCTCTTCCGGGATCGATCACGCGGTACACGAAGGAGTTCTCGATCGGCGTGGCGAACCGCTCACCACGATCGCCACCGTTGTCACCCATGCCGGGGGGTCGGTGGCCATGTGGACGCTTGCCGTCCTCACCTGCGGATTCCTGTTGTGGCGGGGCCGGCGGGCCGATTTCGCGCTGGTCGCGGGGGTGGGTGCTGCCGCGGCAGTGCTGGTACCCGTGTCGAAACATGCGGTCGGCCGGCACCGACCCCCGGCCGCCGATCGACTGGTCACGGTGGGTGAGCTGGCTTTTCCCTCCGGGCACAGCGTCGGCTCGGCGGCCGTGCTCGGCGTGCTCGCCATGCTGTACTGGGTGCGGACCGGGCATCGCAGGACGGCCCACGTCGTCGTCGGCAGCGCACTGGTGTTCGTCGTACTGGTGGGGCTGTCCCGGATCTACCTGGGTGTGCACTGGGCCACGGATGTGCTCGTCGGCTGGTTGTGCGGCGCGCTACTCGTCGTTCTCGGGGCTCTGCTGCGCGGTGCTGCGGGATATCCGCTGTCGCGGCCGGACGGCCGGGCGCCCGGGGCCGGTGCCTCCGTTCCGCCCCTGCGGGCCGGAGCGCCGGGCAGCGGCCGCGGTTGAGAACGGGTTCTCAACCATTTCGTTCCAACGGGAGCCCGGCCGCACGCCATCCCGCTACACCCCCGTCGAGGCTGTAGGCGGTATGCCCGGTACGGCGTGCGGTCGCGGCGAAGCGCCGGGAGATATCGCCGGTGGGGCAGGTGAAAACCACCGGGTGTGTCCGGGAGAACGGTGTGCCGTGCGCGAACAGCGCGGTGAGCTGGTCGTCGGGGATGTTGACGGCGCCCGGGATATGCGCGATGCGATAGGCCATGGCACCCCGGGTGTCGACCACGACCGGCCGTTCGGTGGCGGCCAGTTCGGCCAGCTCGGCCGGTGTGAGCAGGGGAGCGGCGGCGATCTCCGTGGGCTCCGGCGCGATGTGCTCACCGGTACGGCCGAACAATTCGGGGCGGCGCTGCCGGATATAGGAGAGATAGGGCTCGAGCCGATCACAGATGATGATCACCGCCACCACGGGTGCCCCGCCCCGGTGGGGCCGGCCCAGCACCTCGCGCGCGGCGGCGTAGGCCGCGCCACTGGTCGGACCGGCCAGCACCCCGTGACCGGTGGCGAGTTCGAGGGTCGCCTCTATCGCCGGACCGGATTCCACGGTGACGATCTCATCGTAGAAATCCGGCTGGAACAGGCCCACTTCCCACATCTCCCGTTCCGAGCGGATACCCGGAATGAAATCGCTACGCTCCGACACCACCGCGACCGTGCGCAGTTCGGGATGGTATTTCCGGAGATAGGTTCCCGTACCGCGGGTCGATCCGGTGGTACCCAGACCACCGAACAGGTAATCGATGCGCTCGATTCCCGCTGCGGTGAGGTCGTCGTGGATCTCGCGGCCGGTCCCGTCGTGATGCGCCGCGATGTTCTTTTCGCTCGTGTACTGCGACAGATGCCGGAACCGGCCCGGCTCGGCGGCCAGGGCGGCATCGATCGCGGCGTAGACGTCGTTCGGTGTGGTCGGGTCCGGGCATTCCGACAGGCCGGGTAGTTCGACGATCTCGGTGCCGAACAGGCGGAGCAGATCCCGTACCTCACCCACCTTGATCCGGTTGGTCATGGCGCGCAGACCGATCCCGTGGATCGCCCCGAGTATCCGCAGCGCCTTGGCGGTGTTCCCGCTGGAGGCCTCGATCAGTGTGCGGTCCTCGGCGCGCAGGGTTTCGAGTTCGTCCCGCAACATGGCCCAGGCCACCCGGTCCTTCACCGAACCGAACGGGTTCTGCGATTCCAGTTTGGCGTAGAGTTCGACGCCGTCGAGCCGGTGCACGGCCGGATCGAGGCGGAGCAGGGGAGTATCACCGATCAGTTCGGTGATGTGCCGGTAGATCGTCACGAAACCTCGGGTGTGTCCGACCCCGTGCCGGGGTGCGCTGGCCGGTACTCGGCGTCGGGGGTTGTCCGGAAGCGACCGTCACGCTGGTGAACAGCCACTTTTTCCGGTAGCGGGTGCATAGCGGCCATCGCTGCCGACAAATCCATGTGGTAGGCCGCCGTATTGGGGAAAACCAGCAGATCACCGGGCCGCGGCCGCCACGGCAGCCGGACCGTACGGGTACTGATGAGATCACGCTCGAGGCACAACCGGCCGGCCAGGAAAGCCCCGACCGGTTCCGCTTCCGGAGCCGGCGTCCGGCCCGCCAACAGCAGTGGATCGACCATCACTTCCTGATCGGCCGGGGTCACCGTGTCCCGGCTCAGATCCACGTGTACGAGCAGGGCGCCGTCGGCGGCCTCTTTGACGAACTCGACGCCGGCCACCGTGAGCCCGGTATGGTCGGCGAGGGCTTTGCCCGGTTCCAGCCACAGGTCGAGCAGGTTGTCGGCGATCACCCGGGAGATACTGCGCCCACCGTGCCGCTCCAACGGCGCGGCGAGGAATTCGGCCAGCATATCCGTGGCGGGAACGGTATTGGCGTACTTGTGGAACACCGGTGTACCGCGTACCGCACTACCTTCCACGTGGTAACCGAAGGTGTTGTCACCCCAGCTCATGCGGCTCCCTGATCCGGCGAGCGCGGCGCGTAGGCGGTGTGTGTATTCGTCGAACCGGGTCACGTCGGCGGTGAACACCTGCCGCAGGCCACCCCCGATGTCCAGAACCGACGGCATCAGGTCGTGGGCGTAGGCACGTTCCAGCAAGGCCAAGCAGGTTTCGGCCGCCCGCACACGTTCGGTGATCTCGCCCGTGTCCAAGTGGAAGGCCAGGCCGCGGAAATCCAGTCGGTTCCGCTGCCCGGCCAGCGTCGCCAGTGCCCGTTCCACCCGGTGCACGGGGATCCCGAATCTGCTCATCTGCGAACCGGGGAACCCACTCACCCGCAGCAGGACGGGCACGGGGGCGGCTGTTGCGGCGAGCCCGGCCAGTGTCTCGAGTTCCCACTCGTTGTCGACATTCACCGTCACCCCGGCGTCCGCCGATTTCCGTAACAGCGGTTCGCCTTTCGGACCGGTCACTTCGATACGGTGGGGTGGGAAGCCGGCCGAGAGCGCTGATTCCAGTTCTTCCGCCGAGGCCACGTCCACGGCGATACCCCGTGCCGCCGCCGTGCGGACCAGCGCGCGGGAACGGTTCACTTTATGGGCGTAACAGATGCGGTAACCCACGCGCGCATCGTCGAGAACAGCGCTCAGCCGGTCCAGATTCCGCTCGAAGACCTGTGGGAACAGCAGGTGTACGGGAGTGCCGAAGCGGTCCAGTAGCCGGTCGAGGGCCGCGCGCTCGTCCAGGAATTCGCGTACGAGCGGGTCCCAGTACGCCGGTAACGCGGGCGGGGCGTCCACCGCGGGCGTCACGGTGCGCTCGGCCGTGTCGCAGGGGTGGCGTCGCATGGTCGATCCGGTCTTCCCGGCGGCGGTCCCGGCCGGTCGGTAACGGGGTTGTAGCCGCCGTCACGTAATGCCTCGAAGGCGCGGGCCCTGTTGCGCGGGCTACGGAATTCCGCTGTCACCCGTTTGGCGTCGAGATCGATCTCCAGCACCCGGATATCCATGGATTCCAGCACCCCGCCGATCGTCCGGACGCAGTGTTTACACGTCATATCGGGGACATAGAAGACCCGATCCTCTCGGGCGACGGGCCCATCGTCTTCGTGGTCGGCCGCCGGTACGGCAACGGTGGTGCACCGGGGGACGATATCGGTGAAAGTATCGACGAAACGCCGCACCACGACGGGCAGCACGCTGTAATTCTCTCCGTCGATCCGATGTGTCATCGCGGCCAGGCACGCCGGATGTTCGCCTGCGGGCAGGAGTGCGTACTGCCGGGAGATCAGATCCAGGTCGTCGTGGTAGCGGGCGATCGCCTCCGCGACGGTCGAGCCCTCCTCGGTGGTGGCCCGGTGCATCACCCGATGGGCGTCGGCGATGGTGGCCTCCTTCATAGCGCGCAGAGTGGCCACGGAGCCGGTGGAATAGCGCAGTGAACCGTCCGGTCGTACCCGCAGGGTCACTGGGATCATGCCGCGCCGGTAGGTGGAGGCCTGCAGTTCCCAGAACCATCGGGTGGCGACAGCGGTGAATATCCCGGAATCCAGCATCCGGCGGGCGAATTCGGCAGCCGTACGGTACGGGGTCTGCCCGGCCAGCAGGGCGTGCTGGGCCAGGGCCCGCCCGGCGGATTCCACACCGACCCGGAGAATATCGAGGGGATCGTGGTCGGTGGTGGTGCCCGCGAGTACGCCGAGTTCGCCGGGGCCGAGCCGCGAAATCCGCTCGGCCAGCGCGGAATCGGCTTCCATATCCCGCCAGAGGGCGAGAACGGTCTCACGTACGGCGATCGGCATGGACGGACCTGTTCCGTCGGTACGGTAGAACCCCGTATTCGGCACCCCGGCACTGTCGGTCCAGGTCATCCGGTGGGTCGCGGAGGTGACCTCCGCGGCGCGGCAGGGCCGCATGAAGCGTTCCAGATACAGTCGCTGCGAGAGCGTGAGGTGGCTGTCCGTATCGGGCCGGAGCGGTGTGGCGGTGTACTCGAACCGCAGATCGCGGGCGGGCTCGCGCGGTGCGAACAATCCCGGGCGGGCCAGTTCGGCCAGGACCTGCGCGGCGGCCCGGCGGTCGTACCGGGCCGCGCCGGTGTCCACGGGGGCACTGGTTTCGGTGTTCATCGCAGCTCCTCGGCCAAGGCGCGGATACGGCCGGTGAATCGGTCGATATCGTCGAGCCCGTTGTAGACGTGGGTACTCACCCGCACCGACTCGGGATCACCGGCGGTCTCGGGTACGCAGTGTGTTCCGGTGCGGACGAGGAAGCCGTATTCGGCGAGTACGAAGCCGAGGTCGGCCGCGGAGATCCCGTCGAGGGTGAACGAGACGATGCCGTGGCCACCGTGCTCGCCGTCGTATGCGGGGCCGGGGAGGAAGACCAGGCCCGGGACGTCCCGTAATCCACCGATCAACCGGACGGTCAGCGCACGGTTGTGGGCCGCGATCGCGGACATACCGTAGGACTCGAGGACCTCGAGCGCCGTACCGAGCGCGAGGATGCCCGCGATGTTCGGCGTGCCGCCCTCCAGCAGGCCGGGCATCCGGCCTCCGGTGACACCGCCGGGGCCGAGCTGCGCGTCCGTGCCACCACCCGGGAGGAACGGACGCAGTTCGGAGTGCGTGCGGCGGTGACAGTACAGGACACCGGTACCGGGCGCGGCGAACATCTTGTGCGCCGCGAAGGCCGCGAAATCGGCTCCCAGCGCCGTCACGTCCACCGGTAGATGACCACCGCTCTGGCTGCAGTCGATACACAACCGGACCCGCTCGGGGATGCGCGAACGGATTTCTTCCAGGGTGGTGACCGCCCCGAACACATGGTGCAGATGGGTGACGGTGAGCAGTCGCGTCCGCGGGCTCAGTTTCTCGGCGATATCGGCGATATCGGCTTGCCCCGCACCGGTGACCCGATAGGGCACCAGTTCTATTCGGCGCCCGAATCCGGCCAGCGTATCCCGGAGCAGGTGCCACGGGTGGATATTGGCGGCGTGATCCCGCGGGCTGTAGAGGATCTCGTCGCCGTCGCGGAGGGCGCTTTGTCCCCACGCCAGCGCGACGGCGTTGAGCGCGGCCGTCGCACCACCGGTGAAAACGATTTCGTCCGGATGGTCCGCGCCGATGAAACGTGCTGTGCGGGTGCGGACCTCGGTGATACGCCGGGTGAGGGAGGTGGCCCACGGATAGGTACCGCGGGCCGCGTTGGCAGTGGCCCGGGCATGGTAGTCGTGAACGGTATCGATAACCGCCTGCGGTTTCTGCGTCGTCGCCGCACTGTCGAGGTAGATCTCGGCGGCGGTGGTCAAGGCCGGGAAGGCGGCGCGCGTATCCGGCGGAAGCAGGCCGGATTCGCCGGCCGCGAAACGGGTGGGGGTCGAAGGGGCCGGTCGGCGCAGAGATGATCCCATGGCGATCGTTCCTTCCACCGAACCGTCCGGACTGCGAACAACGATACTCATTATCGGTATTTCCGCCCAGTGCGCTTGCCGGGCAGTCGGTTTCGCCGGGCCTCGTGGCAGTGGCCGGTGGCGCCGGTCCGGAATTGTCGGTGGCCGGCGCTAGGATGCGCCCATGGCTCTCACCGTGGAAGAACGCCGGATGTTCCTGGCCGAACCGCATATCGGTGCGCTCTCGGTCTCCGCGGGGGCGGATCGCGGTCCGCTCACGGTACCGATCTGGTATCAGTACACGCCGGGTGCGGAATTGTGGGTGCTCACCGGCCTGGAGTCGGTGAAGATGCGCCGGATCCGGGCGGCGGGGCGATTCACTCTGATGGTGGAACGCATCGAGCCGACGGTCCGCTACGTCAGCGTGGAGGGCCCGGTCACCCGGACGGAACCGCTCACCGACGCGCGGCACCGGGAGATGGCCGCGCGTTACCTTCCCGCCGAGCAAGTGGACGAGTACCTCGCTCGGGCGGTCGGGTTCGGCGAGCAGGTCGCGGTTTTCATGCGGCCCGAGCACTGGTTGTCCGCCGATCTGGGCTGAGGCGCACCTGTGGCGCGGGAGCCCGATGTTTCGGGGGGCGACGGACTCAGTACCCGCCCTGGAGGTATTCCACCAGCTGTTCGCGTTCGGTCGTGAGCTCGGACAGGGCGCTCTTGACGACGTCGCCGATGCTCACGATCCCGGCCAGCCTCCCCCCGGAGAGCACGGGGAGGTGCCGTACGCGATGTTCGGTCATGATGGCGCGAAGCCCGTCGACCCGGTCGTCGGGTGTACAGGTGCGTACTTCGGTGGTCATGATCCGGGATACCGGGGCATCCAGTAGCGCGGGGCCGTGCCGGTGCAGGGCACGGACGATATCGCGTTCGGAGACTATTCCGTCGATACGGCTACCGTCGGGCGAGACGACCGCAGCGCCGATATTGTGCTCTACCAGCAGTGCGAGCAGGACGCGGATCTCGGCCTCGCGCCGGATGGTCGTCACGGCGCTGCCCTTGGTGCGGAGTATGTCGGCGATTCGCATGGTCACCATCCACATGAGCGCGGGATTCCAGAATCCCGCGTCCGGCGTCGGAAAGCCAGCACGAATCGGCATCGGCCGCGACGTGCCCCGGTGGGCGGCTATTCGTCGTCGAGTCCGGCGGAAAGATAAGCGGCGGCCGCGAGCCACTGACGGCACTGTGGACCGTGTACATCGTGGATGTGCAGGATCTCGCGCGCCTGCCGGTAGGTCAGGACCGGGGGTTCGGCGTTGCAATCGCTACCGGCGTCCGGCGCCGCATAGTGACGCAGGGATTCCGGGTGTGAACCGAGCGAATGGGCACCGGTGGCGCTTCCCAGCGCGTTCCGGTGGGGACTTCGGAATGGCTGGATCATTCGGTGGCCCCTCACGTGCGGTGGTACGGGGCGACCGGTCCGGACGGCGAATCGGCCGGAGAAAACGCTGCGTATCGCCCCTCTTGTGCGGCTGAGTTTATGTCCTCGTCGCTTACAAATGCAAGTACATCTGCAAACAACAGACGAAGTTTCGGCTCCCCGCTCGTGGCGTTTCCTCGGCGACCGTCGCCGGGGCTCGGCTTCCGGATCCGGAGGCCGAGCCGGCCGAGAGCTACGGCTTGCGCGCCACGCCGCCGTATGCGGAGACCGGACGTGCCTCACCGGTCTCGTCGCTGTCCGGTCGCCACTGTGTGATCGAGACGAAGCCCGGTTCCGCCAGTTCCAGGCCGTCGAAAACGGTGCGGATCTCGGCCCGGGGGCGCGGGGTATAGGGCGCGCCCCCGGTATCGGTGTAGTCGTGGCACAGCCGGACGTATGCGTCGCTGTCGTCGGTGCCGTCCCAGAGGACCAGGTAGCTGCCCGAGGGGGCCGCCTCAAGCACGGTGTGCACGATCCGCCGCATGTCTTCGCGGGACCGGGCGTGACCGAGCACGCCCATGAACATCACCGCCAGCGGCCGGGTGAAGTTCAGGACGTGGCGCGCATCGGCGACGATGAGTTCCGGCTGGTTGTAGTCGGCGTCGAGGTAGGTGGTGACGCCTTCGTCGGTCGTGGTGGTGAGCAGCGCGCGGGCATGCGTCAGGACCAGCGGGTCGTTGTCGACGTAGACGATCTTGGCGTCCGGGGCCACGCTCTGCGCGACCTCGTGGGTGCTCTGCATGGTGGGCAGGCCGGTGCCGATATCCAGGAACTGGCGGATCCCTTTTTCCTCGGCGAGGAACCGGACGGCACGGATGAGGAACTTCCGTGAACCGACGGCCATGGTGGTGATCTCGGGATCGATGGCGATACCCGCGTCGCCGGCGATGCGGTCGACTTCGTAGTAATCCTTGCCGCCCATCCAGTAGTTCCAGACCCGCGCGGAATGCGGGATATCGGTCCGTATCGCGGGGTGGTGATCGTCGGGCATTGCGGACTCCTCGGCGTACGTGGTCGGAAGTGTCCGGGCGTGATCGGTACCCGTCTCCCGAGAGCCGGTCGAACCGATGTCGCACTGCGACAGTACAAGATCCGGGGGCTGGCGGGTCGGTGGCCGCCATGGCGTGCCGGGTCTGTTCGGGCAGGTACCGGCGGGTTTCGGAAACGCTGTCGCCGGTATGCGGTACGCCCGAGCCGCCCCCGGAGCCCTTGGACGCGCTCTGGCGAACTTCGTGCTATCGTCTCGATGTCGGTGCAGATGCAAGAACACCTGCGAGTGCATCTGTAAGGACCGACGGTATGCGACAGTGGCGTCAGCGACCATGAGCAAGGAGTGGGTTCTATGTCGGAAGAAACCAATCAGGTGATCGGAACCTGGCGGAAGAGCACCTTCAGTAATCCGAGCGGAAACTGTGTCGAATTCGCGGAGGCGACCAACAACCTGGTCGCGGTGCGTAATTCGCGTTTCCCCGACGGCGGCGTGCTCTACTACACGCGACCCGAGATCGAAGCCTTCCTCCAGGGAGCCAAAGCGGGAGAGTTCGACGACCTGGCGGGCTGAGGGGTACGATGGGCCGTCGGCGTGGTGCGCACTGGGCTGGTGAGTGGCGCACCGTGGGTTAACCCGAAAGCGGAGACGACTCCATGATCGCAGAGCCCGAGAAACGTGGCGGCGTGCAACCCGTTGAGGCGGAACGTGGCCCTACGGTTCTACGTATCGCGCTCGGTGGCCAATTACGAAAACTACGTGAGAGCAAGAAGATCACTCGAGAAGCCGCGGGAGATGCGATCCGCGGCTCCCATGCCAAGATCAGCCGGCTCGAACTGGGCCGGACGAGTTTCAAAGAGCGGGATATCCGGGATCTGCTGACGCTGTACGGCGTCACCGATTCCGAGGAACGGGAAAGCTTTCTCGAACTCGCGCGTAAAGCCAACGAGCCGGGATGGTGGCATCGCTACGGTGATCTGCTGCCATCCTGGTTCGGTACGTATCTGGGCCTGGAGCAGGCGGCGAGCAAGATCCGTACCTATGAATCGCATTTGGTGCCCGGATTGCTGCAGACCCCCGACTACGCCCGGGCGGTGGTGACTCTCGGTTACCAGGATGCCGATACCGATCGGCGGGTGGCATTCCGGCAGCGCCGGCAGGAAATCCTGCACCGCGCCGATCCCCCGGTGATATGGGCGGTGATCGACGAAGCCGCCCTGCACCGGCCGGTCGGCGGGGCGCGGGTGCACCGGGCGCAGATGGAGCATCTGCTGGAGCTGACCCGGTTGCCGAATGTGACGATCCAGGTGGTCCCGTTCTCCGCGGGCGAACATGCCGCGGCGGGAAGTTCTTTCACCATTCTCCGCTTCGCGGAAGCCGAACTACCCGATATCGTCTACCTCGAACAGTTGACGAGCGCTTTGTATTTGGACCGGCGTGAGGATTTGGCGCTCTACCTGTCGGTGATGGACCGGTTGAGCGTGCAGGCGGCACCGCCGGAAGCATCGCGAAGGATCATCGCCGACTACACCAAGGGTCTGTAGCACCGGAGAACACCGAACCACCGGCTCGATATCGAGCCGGTGGTTCGATGCTGTGCTCAGGCCCGGATGAAGGTCGACGCCACCCGCCAGAATGTATCCGGTTGCAGGCACCGGAAGTCCCAATCGTCGGCGAGGGCGTGCGCCGTGGTGACGATCTGTTCTATATCGAAATCATCACGAGTGGCCGCGCCGGTGGACTCGATCGCGTCTATGACGAATTCGACGGCGGTCTCGCGTGTCGAATCGCTGAGGGTGCGGCCCTGGTGGACGCCGAATGTACTCATATCAATACCGTTCGCCGGCTTGCCGATCGGGGCGGGATCGATGGTGGCCGAATGGCTACCGAGACGAGTCGTGCTCACCGGGCTGTCTCGCAGCTGTGGCAGTAAACCACCGGCGAACGTCGATATCGGCTCACTCACGCGGCCTCCCTTGCGTTCCCCTGGATAGGGGTGTGGGAAGAGTCTAGGCCGGGAGTGCTTTCAAATGCAAGTACATCTGCACGATCGATTCTTGTCTCCGAACGGATTTCGAGAGCGTCCGTCAGTTCGCCAGTGCCGCGACGGCCGCTTCGATCGGCGTATCACCGGAGACGAGTTCCACGGTCCGGCCGACGGTATGGTTCGCCTCGAGCAGTTCGGCCAGTACCGCGGCGACGTCCGCGCGCGGGATATCGCCGCGCTCCAGCCGCGGTGGGGCGAGGGTGACGGTTCCGGTGCCGGGGGTATCGAGAAGCCGGCCCGGGCGCAGGATGGTCCAGTCCAGGTCGCGTGCGCGCAGATCGTCCTCGGCCTGAGTTTTGGCATCGAGATAGGCGGCCCACACCTCGTCGGTGCCCGCCGCCGGCGGCAGGCCCGTGCCCATGGCCGAAATCTGCAGGAAGCGACGGGTTCCCACCTGCTGAGCGGCTTCGGCGAGCAGTACCGAACCGTCGCGGTCGACAGTGTACTTACGGGCCGCCCCACTGCCGGGTCCGGCGCCTGCCGCGAAAACCACGGCGTCCGCACCCTGTACGGTCGCGGCGAGGTCGGTGACCACGGCGTGCTCCAGATCGAGCACCACCGGTTCCGCGCCGGTCGCGTAGACCTCCCCGGCATGTGCGGGATCGCGGATCAGCGCGATGACGCTGTGTCCCCGCCCGGTGAGCAGTTCGGCGAGCAGGAGGGCGATCTTGCCGTGCCCGCCGGCGATGACGATACGCATTCGGGTTTCCTTTCGTCTCAGCGTTCGGGGCCGCCGGGATTGCAGGCGGCTTCGACGGTCGCGTCGTATCCCACCGGCGGTCGCCACGGTTCCAGGTTCCAGGTGGGTTTGTCCGGGGCCACGAGCCGGGCCCACTCCCAGTGGCAGCGGAACTGCTCCCACATACCCGGTGTGGCGGCGGTGGGGTCCGCAGCGCGTATCTCCGCCCAGGCCCGCAGGTCGGCGCCCGGAAAGGTGGTCGCGCGCCCGGCCTCGGTGGGATACACCAGGAGCCGGGAGCCGTCGGCGTTGTGGGTCCATTCGATATGGTCGATCAACGGCAGGCCCGCATGGGGATCGATGGCCGGCACCGGGGTATGCGCCGCGGTACTCGTCCCGGCGGTGGCCGGGGTGGTGGCCGGCGCGGGTGCCCTCGCCGGCGGAGCGTGCGGCGCGGGGCTACCGCACCCGGACAGGAAGGCGGTCAGAACCGCGAATATGCCGAGAGCGCGGACCGTCGGGTCGATCGGCATACCACGCTCCTGGGCTCGGTTCCGCCGGTTTCTCGTACCGGCCGCACCCGAGCCTAGAGGGTGCGGTGGCCCCGGTGGTTCAGCGCCACAGGCTGTGGCAGGGTAGACGGCGCAACCCGGGTCTGATCTCGTTGTCCACGGTGACGGTGAGTCCCCGGTGCGCGGCGGCGGAGGTGAACTCCCAGGCTTCGGTATGCGTGGCGGCGTATTCCAGGACGAGCGGCCTGCCCGGGGTGGTCCCCTCGAAGTAGACCGTTACCCGTCGGGTGAGCGTATCGGAGGCGCTGTCGGCTGTGGCGGGTGTCGTGGCGTCCAAGATCCGCTTCTCCTTCCGCACAGCGTCACCGTAGACGCCGTTGTGTGTAACAGTAGGTTCAGACCATGGGTGAGAACATGTTCCGGTGATGGCTCTGGGGAATTCACAGGTCCCGATGGCCCGCCTCGGGGGGTTTCACGATGGATGCGGACCGGCGGACGTGGGCGCGGTGCGGTCCGGTTCCCTGCCGTATCACCGCCGGTCCCGGGGTCGGCGTGGTGAGCGATCGGACGTGAATGTCGTTCGCGCCACGAGTGTTTCATTTGGTCTCCGGTACCGCTTCCATGCGAAACTCGAATAATGGGTGCTGCTTCTGGGATGCGATGGGCGGAGACGAAGGCCTCGACCGGGTCGGGGTCCACGGTGGAGGGCGGGCCCACCGTATTGCGTATGGTGCTCGGTGGTCGCCTCCGGCGGTTGCGCGAGGCCAGCGGGCTGTCTCGGGAGCAGGCCGGTGACCACATTCGCGGATCCGATTCTAAGATCAGCCGGCTCGAGCTCGGCCGCACCAGTATCCGGGAGCGGGATCTGGTGGATCTCCTCGAGCTGTACGGGGTGACCGACGCCGAGGAATTGGAGGCGTTCCAGCAACTGGCTCGTCAGGCGAACACCTCCGGATGGTGGCATCGCGACAACGACTGGCTGCCCAAATGGTTCGATATGTACCTGGGGCTGGAGCAGGCGGCGCAGGTGATCCGCTGTTATGAACCGCGTGCGGTACCGGAGCTGCTACAAACTCCCGAGTACGCGCGCGCTCTGCTGACTCTCGCGCATCCGGGAGCGCCGGAAGACGCCATCGACCGGCGGGTGGCGCTGCGGATGCGCCGGCAGCATATTCTGACCCGGGCGCACCCGCCGCATCTCTGGCTGATCGTGGAGGAAGCGGCTCTGACCCGTCGTATCGGTGGGTCGCGGGTCTGGGGGGCTCAGATGGATCAGCTGCTGGCGGTGGCCGAGCAACCGCATATCACCGTGCAGATACTGGCCGATCATGTCGGTGGCCCGGCGTTGGCCGACGGCGCCTTCACCTATCTCCGGTTCGCCGAGGCCGATCTTCCCGATATCGTCTACCTGCAGCAGCTCACCGGAGCGCTGTACCTGGACAAACAAGCCGACCTGGATGCGTACCGGGCGGTTGCCAACCAGCTGTCGGTGCACGCGGCGCCGCCGGAGTACACACCCGGTCTGCTCTCGGCGCTGCGTCGTCGGCAGCCGCGGGTCCTCGATCAGCCGGCGCGCCGGGAACCCGGCCGGATGGGTCACTGAGACTCCGTCGTATCCGCGGCCTTTATGAGGCGGCACCGTCCTGCCGGCATGCGGCTCGTTATCTTCTTGTGATCGAACCCAATCCGATGCTCGCTCGCTGATGAACTGTCCGGACTCGGAAGTGATCGCCTGGGAGTGCCACCGCCGATGGTTACTCTTCGGTAGTTATGGTGGGCAGTAAGGCCGGCTCCGGAAATACCGATCTGGAAAACGAACTCGTAGCGCATCTTCGACGCTCCGACGGATATACGGGAACGCCGGAGGTGACCACTACGGTCCGGCGCTGTCTCGCCGAAGTGGCGGGGGAGCTGGCTCCGGCGCCCGACGCGCCCGTAGCGGCGCCGCTCACGGTTCTCGAGGCCGCCGCACGCTGGGCGTGTGAGGGCGTAGCGCTGGAAACCGTACTGACCGCATGCCACGACGGGGCTCGCGACGGGCTCGAATTCCTGGCCGCGCGCGGATCCGGCCCCGCTGTGGTCGACGCTGCCCGGCTGGTGGCACGGGTCGTGGAGGTGGTGACCACCGCGGTCGCGGCCGCCTACCTCGACGAGCACCGCATCGTCGCACGTGAGCATCAGACTTCCGCGCAGACGATGGTGGTCGCCCTGCTGAGCGGCCACGGTGTGGCCGCGCTGGCGAAACGGGCCGGTATCCGCGTGGCACCGGCCTATCAGATTGTGGCGCTGGCGCTTCCGCCGCATGCGGAGGAGGACGCGGGTGGGCCGGGCGCGGTGTCGGCGGCCCGCCGGAAGCTGCGCCGGGTGCAGGCAGCGCTGGGCAGACCTCTCGGTTCCCGGTCGCTGTCATTGTTGCGTGCGGACGGTGGCACAGTGCTCATTCCACTGGAATCACCCCGGGCCGACCACGGGCGGGCGGGTGCGGGGGTGATGAGTGCGGAGGTGCTGCAATTGGTGGCGGAGGCGGCGGAGGTCCAGCCGACCGCCGCGGTCACCTCGGGCCCGACCGCGGAGATCCCGGAGCTCGCCGGTCGCGCTCAAGAGGTGTTGGACCATCTCTGCGTTACGGGCCGGCCTCCGGGCCTGTATCGGATCACCGAGGACCGTGCGATCGAGGCGGACGGCGATAGGCCTCGAGCGGCGCGGTTGCGCAGATTGCAGCCGGCCGCGGGGACCGGGGGCCGGCTGCGGCCGGGGAAACCGGGGGCGGCATGAACGCGGAGGGAGACCACAGTGTTTCGGCGAGGCGTTGAGAGAAGATCCCGCTCGGCCGTACTGGCCGCGCTGGCGGTGGTGGGCACGGCCCTCACAGCCTTCCCGGCCGGTGGGGTCCCGCCCGCGGATATACCGGCGGCTCCGGCCACCGGTGACATCCGGCCCGCCGGTGGGGAACTGGTGCGTGTGGCAGTGCTCGGCAATCGGCGTATCCGGCTGTATGTTCGCTCGTCCGCCATGCGCCGGGAGATAGCGATCGATACGCTCATCGGTACCGGCCCGGCGCCGCGCCCCACGCTCTACCTGCTGGACGGGGTGGACGGCGGGCCCACCTCCGGCTGGCTGACCCGAGGCGGTGCCGCCGAATTCTTCGCCGACAAACCGGTCGACGTGGTGCTCACCACCGGTGGAACGGCCAGTATGTACGCCGATTGGCTCCGCGTGGACGCCGCGCTCGGGTTGAACCGATGGGAAACCTTCCTCACCGAGGAATTGCCCCCTGTCGTCGAGAAATACCTCGGCTCGACCGGTACTCGCGCGATCGCCGGGGTTTCCATGGGCGCGCAGGCGGCGATGATGCTCACCCAGCGTCATCAAGGCTTCTATCGCGGTGTAGCGGGTCTGAGCGGATGCTATTCCACGGCCGATCAACTGGGCCGCGCGGTCACCATCATGACCGTGGCCTCGCGCGGCGGGAATCCGGAGAATTTGTTCGGTCCGCCGGCATCACCGGAATGGCCGGCCCACGACAGCCTCCTGGGTGCGGAGCGGTTACGGGGAACACGTATCTACGTCTCGGTCGCCAACGGCGCCCCCAGTGGTGCCGCGCTCATGTCCATCGGTGACGGTCCGGAAATTCTGGCCGTCCTGCTCGGCGGTGGATCGCTGCTCGAGGCCGGGGCGCGGCTGTGCACCGAACGTCTGGCCGCGCGACTGGACGAGCTCGGGATTCCGGCCGTGATCGATTTCCTTCCCGAAGGGATGCATGCCTGGCCTGATTTCGAGGTGCAACTGCGTCGTAGCTGGCCGACATTGAGTTCGGCTCTCGGAATCCCCGTCGGCTCCTGAAGATCTCGCCGGGGCCGCACATGGCCGGAGCCGGCGGCCCCGGCCGGGTCTACCCGCGGGTGAGGAAATCGGCGGCCTGGGCGCCGATGAACATCGCGGGTGCGTGGGTGTGCCCGCGTACCAGCACCGGCATAACGGAAGCATCCGCTACCCGCAACCCCCGGACGCCGCGGACCCGCAGTTCCGGGTCGACCACGCTGCTGTCGTCGGAGCCCATCCGGCAGGTACCCACGGGATGGTAAAGGGTATGTGCGTATGCGTTCAGTGCGAGGGCCCGGGTGGCCTCCGACTCGGGTGCCCCGGGTGCCTCCGGCGGATAGCAGAGCGGTCCGAGGACCTCTTTCAACGCCTCGGTGCCGGCGATCTCGGCGCAGTAGCGCAGACCGGTCATGAGGGCGGCCCGATCCGTCCCCGCGTCGTCGGAGAGATACTTCGGGTCGATCACGGCCTTGGCGAAGGGGTCCTTGGAGGCGAGCGTTATCGTGCCCCGGCTGTGCGGCCGCAGCAGCACGGTCGCCAGGATGACACCGTGTGCGGTCGGGTCGACCAGTCCCTCGTGATAGAACGGCGCGGGCGCATACACCAATTCGAGATCAGGAAGGGAAAGCCCGGGATCACTGCGCAGAAAACCGTAGGCTTCGCCGACATTCGAGGTGAGCATGCCGCGGCGGCGCAGCAGATAGGTGAACAGCTGTCCGGGTTTCTCCGCCCCGAACAGCGAATCGGCATTCACTCCGAAGCCGAGGCCTGCCACCAGATGGTCCTGGAGGTTGGCCCCGACCTCCGGGGCGTGGTGCCGGACTTCGATACCGTGCCGTTCGAGTTCGGCGCGGTCACCGATACCGGACAGCATGAGCAACTGCGGGCTGTTGATCGCGCCGCCGCACAGGATCACCTCCGTGTGTGCGGTCACCTGCTCGAGGTGGCCGCCGCGCGAATACTCGACACCCACGGCGCGGTCGCCGTCGAACAGGACCCGGGTGGCGGTGGCCTCGGTGTGCACGGTGAGGTTGCGCCGTTTCATGGCGGGCCGCAGATATGCGTCGGCGGTGCTCCAGCGGCGGCCCCGGTACTGGGTGACCATGGTCTGGGTGAAACCCTGTGGCTCCGGCAGGTTCGGTGCCTCGACGGCGTAACCGCGTTCGGCCACCGCACGCAGAAAAGCAGCGGTGGACGGGCGCGGGCTGCGCTGGTGGGAGATGCGCAGGGGGCCCTCGGTGCCGTGGTCGGCACCGGCGGGACCCTCGACGTTCTCGATGGTGCGGTACTGGGCGACGGCTCTGTCGAAGCCCCATTCGGGACCGGCCGCGGCGGCCCAGTCCTCGTAGTCGGCGCGGAACCCGCGTACCCACATCTGGGCGTTGAGGGAGGACGAGCCGCCGAGGGTTTTCCCCCGCGGCCAGTAGATCCTACGGCCGTCCAGCTGGGGTTGGGGTTCGGTGAGATAGTCCCAGTCGTACGGAGTGCGGAAGAGTTTGGCGAATCCGGCGGGGATACGGATGAATTTGTCCCTGTCGGCCGGACCGGCCTCGAGCAGCATCACCGAGCGCCCGGGATCCGTGCTGAGCCTGTTCGCGAGCAGGGCGCCCGCCGATCCCGACCCGACGATCACATAGTCCGCACTGACGTCTGTCATCTTCGCACCTTTCGATCGCGTGTTCCGCAAACATACGAGAGCGCGGCACGGTAGGGGGCGGGTTCGCGCGGACCGGGCCGAGACCACTCTTCTGTGCGGAATCCCGGTTCCCGGTACTAGTGGGCCGTGGGACGGGTATAACCTGCCCATGAGTTACCCGGTGGATTTCGGGGTGCTGCAGACCGGTTCGATCGTCGTGATCATCATCGGTGTGGCCCTGGTGGTTTCGGCACTGATCGCTATGGGGAAGAAAAGGCCGCGGGCGTTGATCGCGCGGGGGACGGGCGGGGTGGCGCTGTTGGCCGCGGCGGCGCTGGTGCTGTGGATCGCGACCCTGGTGCAAACCTATCTGGGATTGACAGGGGAGGTCCGGGCAGCGCATGTGGTGGTGTCTCCGGTGGCCGGTGCCGAGCACCAACTCGAGGTGGAACTGACCCTGTTCGACGAGGACGGCGGTTCGGGGCAGCGCAGTACGCACCGCGTCGAAGGTGATTCCTGGGTACTGCAGGCTCAGATCGTGGAGCTCGAGCCCTGGGTCAACGCGCTCGGTTTCCACTCGGGGTACAAGGTTTCCCGCTTGTACGGGCAGCGGCTGGACGGTGTCGCCACCACCCAGAATCATATTTTCCTCAACGGCGGCGATCGCGACTTCTTCGAGGATATGGGGGAGGACCGCTGGTTCACTTCACCGTTCGTCCGCTCCGCCTACGGTAACGCGGTGATCGCGGGCCCCGGTGAATACGATGTCTTCATCTCGCGTGACGCCATCAAGACTCGGCCGGTGGACTGAGTCCGGGTTCGGCCGCGGCTCGGCAGAGCACGCCGAGTTCGGCGACCACCGTGTCCAGAGCGGCCGTATTGCGTTCGGTGCGGGCCACGATCAGCGCGCCCTCGAGTGCGCTGACCATGAGGAGGGCCAGGGACCGGGCTCGTGGCTCCGGAACGCCGTCGGTGGCGAGTTTATCGGCGATCAGTTCCCGCCAGGTATCGAACGAGGACCCGGCGGCCGCGACGGCATCGGGTTCGTTGCCCAGTGCGGCCGCGGCGATCGGGCACCCCACCGCGTAGTCGCCTTTGTCCAGGCCGCGGGCCAGCAGCCCGGCGAACGTTCGTAGCGCCTCCGGCGTCTGCGGTGTGTCGAGGGCCCGGGTGAGTTCCGTGGTGACCCGGGCGCCGGCGAGCTCGGTCGCCTCGGTGACCAGCTGCGCCCGGCCGCGGGGGAAATGGTGGTAGACCGAGCCGCGGGGCGCGCCGCTGGCCTTCAGGACATCGGCGAACGAGACCGCCGCCACCCCTCGTCGCCGGATCAGCGCGATCGCGCTGTTGATCATCGCCGCCCGCGGCCCACCGGGATCTTTCCGTCGTGGCATGGTCCTCCCTCTTGTCTCCTGTTTCTATGTATGTTGTCATACTTAAAATCGGTATGGTGCCGTATTCGGCACAATGTTCAAGGAGGATCCGTGACCGGGATCGATGCACCGCCCCATCCGTTCGACACCGCTATCGCCACGGAATACCTCGGCGCGCATCGCCTCACCGGTCGTACCTGCCCGGATTACGCGAATATGGTCGGTCCGTTCGGCGGGGTCACCGCGGCGGCCCTCATCCGGGCGATCGAACAGCATCCCGATCGGCTGGGCGACCCGTTGTCCCTGACGGTGAACTACGCCGGGCCCATCGCCGACGGTCCCTTCGAGATCACCGCGCGCCCCGTTCGCACCAACCGGACGAATCAGCACTGGCAACTCGAACTCACCCAGGAAGCCGGTATCACCACCACTGCCACCGCCGTCTTCGGCATTCGCCGCGACACCTGGGCCGCTCCGGAAACGGAACGCCCTTCGGTACCGGGCCCCGGCGACGCCGTTCCGCAGGAATTCCCGGAGTTCATCGCCTGGGGTCGCAACTACGACCTGCGTTTCGTGGCGGGTGCGGTGCCCGAAGCCGCACCCACCGAGGCGGCAGCCGGTCACCCGGATTCGGTGAGCACCCTGTGGCTACGCGACAATCCGCCGCGTCCGTTGGACTTCGCCTCGCTGACAGCTCTGTCGGACGCGTTCTATCCACGTGTCTTCCTGCGCCGTGGCCGGTTCGTGCCGGCGGGCACCGTTTCGCTCACCGTCTACTACCACGCGAGTGCGGACGAACTGGCCGCGCAGGGCACCGAATACCTGCTGGGAACCGCCCGCGCGAACCGCTTCGCACACGGGCATTTCGATCAGAATGCTCAGCTGTGGGGGCACGACGGTACCCTGCTGGCGAGCAGCCACCAGCTCGTCTACTACAAGGACTGAGGCCTGCCCGGCTCAGCCTGCGGCCGGATCGCCTACCGGAGTGATCGGCAACCGTAGGGCGGCAGGTGCCGATTCCGGCACCACGGGAGCCTTTGGCGCCACCGGCGTGATCCGCCGGTAGGGCGCGCCCTGCGGGGGCCGGGGATCCTGTTCCCCTTTGTTCGGCCAATAGGCGGCGGCCCGCTCGGCCTGTGCGGTGATGGTGAGCGAAGGGTTCACGCCGAGATTCGCCGAGACGGCCGCACCGTCGACCACGCTCAGGGTCGGGTATCCGAACACCCGGTGATAGGCGTCGATCACCCCGGAGTCACGGTCGGCGCCGATTGCCGCGCCGCCGAGGAAATGCGCGGTGAGCGGAATATTGAACACCTCGCCCCAGGTGCCGCCTGCGGTTCCGCCGATATGTTCGGCAACTCGCCGGGTTGCCTCGTTTCCCGCCGGAATCCACGTCGGGTTCGGCTGCCCGTGCCCCTGCTTGCTGGTCAGCTTGCGACCGAAGAGACCACGCCGGGTATAGGTGGTGATCGAATTGTCGAGATGCTGCATGACCAGGGAGATGATGGTGCGTTCGCTCCAGTTGCGGACGCTGAGGAAACTGATCAGCAGCAGGGGATGGCGCAGCGCGATACCGAGGAAGCGCAGCCAGCGCGGAATCCGGCCGCCCCCGTCGACCATGAGCGTCTGCAGCAATCCCATCGCGTTCGAGCCCTTCCCGTAGCGGACGGGTTCGATATGGGTGTCCGGGGTCGGGTGGATGGACGAGGTGATGGCTACGCCACGAGTGAAGTCCTGCCCCGGCTGCAGCTTCTTCGTAGCGGCACCGACGATCGATTCGGAGTTGGTGCGGGTGAGCAGTCCGAGCCGGTCGGACAGTCCGGGCAACACTTTCCGGTCCCGCATCTCGTGCAGGAGCCGCTGGGTACCCAGGGTTCCTGCGGCGACCACGACCTGCCGGGCTGTGTAGGTCGTGCGCTGTTTGCGCACCCACGCGCCGGTGCGTTCGGCGGCCACCACCCAGCTGCCGTCGGCCTGCGGGCGCAGCTCGGTGACAGTGGTCATCGGCACGACGCGCGCGCCGGCCTGCTCGGCCAGATACAGATAATTCTTGACCAGGGTGTTCTTGGCGCCGACCTTGCAGCCGACCATGCAGTCACCGCATTCGGTGCACCCGGTCCGGGACGGTCCGACACCACCGAAGTAGGGATCGTCGACGGTTTCCCCGGGCTCGCCGAAGAACACTCCGACGGGTGTCCGGACGAAGGTATCGCCGACACCCATATCCTCGGCGACCTGCCGGAAAACTTCGTCGGCGGGGGTCATATGCGGGTTCTGCACCACTCCGAGCATCCGCTTGGCCTGCTCGTAATAGGGGGTGAGCTCATCGCGCCAGTCGGTGATATCACGCCACTGCGGATCCTGGAAGAACGGCTCCGGTGGGACGTAGAGGGTGTTGGCGTAGTTGAGCGAACCCCCGCCGACCCCGGCTCCGCCGAGGATCAGCACATTGCGCAGCGGGTGGATGCGCTGGATCCCGTAACAGCCCAGTTTCGGTGCCCACAGAAATTTGCGCAGATCCCAGCTGGTCTTCGGCAATTCGCTGTCGGAGTAGCGGCGCCCCGCCTCGAGGACCCCGACGGTGTAGCCCTTCTCCACCAGGCGCAGCGCGGTGACGCTGCCGCCGAACCCGGAACCCACGATGAGCACATCGAAATCCGTGGTCGCCTCGGCCATGGGACTACTCCTCGGTTCGGAAGGTCTTCAGTGACTGGCGGTAACAGTAACACAGGGGGTGGGGAGCAGTGATCGCTGTTGTTGACACTGCTCTCGGTATTGGCCAGGCTGACCGAGTGACCACCCCCCGCGCTCGTGCTCGTGCCCAGACCATGTCCGATATCGTGCGCATCGCGCGCGAACATCTTGCCACCGACGGCGCGGCCGCCCTGTCGCTCCGCGCCGTGGCCCGCGATCTCGGCGTGGTCTCCTCGGCGGTGTACCGCTACGTCCGCAGCCGGGACGAACTGCTCACCCTGCTGGTGGTGGAGGGTTACGACGCGCTC
Organism: Nocardia sp. X0981; assembly: GCF_977089955.1. Taxonomy (NCBI): domain Bacteria; kingdom Bacillati; phylum Actinomycetota; class Actinomycetes; order Mycobacteriales; family Nocardiaceae; genus Nocardia; species Nocardia sp. X0981. Next base: position 4,769,857 of record NZ_OZ372435.1, read on the forward strand.
GGCGACGCGGTCGATTCCGCGCTCGCCGCCGCACCGGCCGATCCGATCGAACGCTTGCGTACCACCGCGCGCGCCGTCCGCACCTGGGCGCTGGCCGAGCCCGCGTGGTACGGACTCCTGTTCGGCACCCCGGTACCCGGATACGCGGCACCGGCGGAGCGCACGGTCGCTCCGGGGACGCGAGTGATCATGACCCTGCTGGGCATCGTCGAACAGGCATACCAGCAGGGCCGGCTCACCCGGCCGGTCGCCGACCCACCGATTCCCGGCGCGCTGGCCGCCGATTTCACCCGGATCCGCGAAGATCTCGGCCGGGATATGCCCGACTGGGTGATCGCCCGGGCACTCACGATCTGGTGCACGCTGTTCGGTGCGGTGAGTTTCGATGTCTTCGATATGTACGGCGCCGATACCTTTACCGACCGCGACCAGGTCTTCGAAGTGCATATAGCTGCCCTGGAGGCTCTGCTCGGAGCCGGATGAGGGCCCGGGCCGCCGGCTTTCCCTTGGGAAGAGCAGTGGCTGCCGAACGATCACGCCTCCGATGTCCGCGGCATGCACACCTCCACCGTTTTCGACTCGTACGGCCCACGCCGGAGAGCGACTGTCCCGTGGCGCCGGATACCGGGGTAGGGCCGAAAGTCACCACAGCGGTCCAGAACCGCTCGGGATCGATCCGGCCGGACTCACAGCACCGGCGAACACCGGCAGAGGGAACCGCCCTATTCGGGTGCGCTGCCTCGCTCTTCGTCTAGCCCGGCGCTATCGGAGGTCCGGCCGCGGGGCCCGCTCGGATCGGGTGTCGCGCCTACGTATCAGCCGGGCCCGGTCCCCCTGTCATCGGTGCGCCGACGTCCGGCGCGGGCACCTCCGCCTCGCGTCGCCGCCGCACAGCTGATCGCGATCGACCGATCGCGTCGATGAGCAGTCCGGCTGCCACCGCTGCCCCATCCGCCCGGACTTCAGTGGCCACCGCGCCCGCACGCGCCCGGGTGGTGGACGCCAAGGCCGGTTCGAGAGCGGCGGACAACGGCGCCGCTCCGGAATCGATGTCCTCGCATACCGTGCCGATGCCGAGAGCGGTTACCCGGCGTGCCCAGTACGCCTGGTCCATCATCTGGGGTACCACCACCTGCGGTACGCCGGCGCGGGCGGCGGCCGTCGTCGTACCCGCGCCACCGTGGTGGACGACGGCGGCGACCCGGGGGAACAGTGCTTGGTGGTTCACCTCCCCGATGACCATGCAGTCGGGGAGCTCGTCGCTCGCGGACAGTTCGGCCCAGCCGCGGGAGATCAGCACACGGCGGTTGTGTGCGCGGATCGCTTCGATCGCCACTCGGGCGACGCCGGCGCGCATCGGCATACTGCCGAAGCCGACGTACACCGGAGGTGTGCCCGATTCCAGAAACGCCACCAGTTCGGCAGGCAGAGGGCGTTCGTCGGGCACGATCCAGGCGCCGGTCTGCACCACATCCAGCCCCGGTGATTGCGGCCAGGGCCCCAGAATCGGATCCGCGGCCAGCCACGGGCCGGAGGCGATGACATGGTCGCGCACATTGCGCACCGGCGCCAGCCCGAGCGCCGCCCTCCCGGTATCGAGTGCCCGGCCGAACTGCGCGTTCCAACCGTGGGCGTCGATCTCCCACAGCAGCTCGTTACCGATCGCCGCCGGTGCGGCCCGGTCGCCCGGCAGCGGCATCGGTGGATGATGGGGCGAAGGCAGAGCGGTCGGTTGATAACTCGCGTACTGGTAATGCACACCCAGTTTCTCGGCGACGGACCGGGCCGCGATATGGGTCACGTCGGTGGTCACCACCGCAGCGCAGTCGGCGGCCGCGGAACAGAGGGTGGCGAACTGGATCCTGGGCCAGTCTCCCACGTACTGCGCCAGATCCGCCCGTGCTCGGGGGCCGGTCACCGGCGGCCCCAGCGGTTCGAACGCCATACCGTACTCGGTGAAGCGCCGTTCGAAATCCGGTGGCGCGCATACCCGCACCTGGACATTCGCTTCCCGTAACCGTAGCGCCAGGCCCACGAGCGGCTCGATATCGCCACGCGACCCACCGGCCGCCAACAGCACCCGCACGTCGTACCTACTTCTTCTCGTGGATCGCGGTACCCACCTCGGGCGCCGCCGGTTCACCCTCGGTCTCCTCGGCCGGGCCGGCCACGGCGATATCGATCTGTTCGTTGATGTACCGGATCACCACGGTCACCACGGCCACCACCGGAACAGCCAGGAAGGCTCCGGTGATGCCGTAGATCGTGCCGCCGCCCGTCACCGCCAGAAGCACGATCACGGCGTGCAGTTTCATGGTGCGGCTCTGCAGGACCGGTTGCAGCACATTGCCCTCGAGCTGCTGTACCGCGATGATGATGGCGAGCACGATCAGGGCTGTGGTGAAGCCGTTACCGACCAAGGCCACCAGCACGGCCAGCGCACCGGCGACGAACGCGCCGACCATGGGAATGAACCCGCCCAGGAATGTGAGCGCGGTCAGCACCCCCCACAGCGGCACCCCGAGCAGTACCAGGCCCAGGCCGATGAAGAACGCGTCGATAAAACTGACCAGGGCCTGGGTGCGGATGAACCCACCGAGTACATCCCACATCCGGATCAGCACTTCCTCGGCGTGCCGTCCGCTGCGTCCACCGAGGAACTTGTGCATCCACGGCACCAGGCGGGGCCCGTCCTTGATGAAGAAGAACGACAGCACCAGGACGAGGAAGATGGTGACGAGTACCGAAGTGGCGGTGCTGACCCCGGTGAAGACTCCGGAGGCGATCTGTTCGGCGCTGGACTGCAGCCGGGAGACCACCGCGTCGACCGCCGAATCCAGTTGTTCGTCGCGGATGTTCAGCGGCGGGCCCTGCAACCAGTCCCGTACCGTGTTGATACCGGTGGTGGCCTTGTCGGAAAGTTCCGGTACCTGATCCACCACCGAGGGCACGATCAGCGCGATACCGCCGGCGAGCAGTCCGATGAATCCGATCAGGCTCAGTGACGCCGCCGCGGCGGGCGGGAGCCCGGCTTTCATCATGATCCCGGTCGGCGGCCACAGCACGGTGGCGACCACCGTCGCGAGCAGTACCGGTAACAGCACCACCCACAGTTTCGCGGCGAGGAAACCCAGGACCCATGCCCCCGCCGCGATGGCGACCACGCACAGCGCCCATTTCGCCAGCCACAGCACCCCGGAACCGATCACCTCCCCCCGGTCGGGTGAGGTGGGGGTGGATGCGTCGGCGCTCTCTTCGCGGATTTTCTTCTCGCCGTTCACCCGGCCAGTCTCCCACGACCGGGCGACACGGGCAGTTCGCCCGGTCGGGCGAGTGCTCCGGATACCACCGCCCGCCGGCCGCTCGGGCGTTGCCGGTGATATCGGCGGGTGACCGTACCGCGGATCAGCGCGGTACGGTCACCCGTTCGACGCAGCTGGCGAGACCGTCCACGACCGAACAGACGGCCGGGGCGCGGGTGGGCCGGTAGGCGCTCGGAACACCGCCGGCCCGGGTGATCGCGGCATACGCCGCGACCGCGTCGGTGGGCCGCCGGGTGAGCGCCGGATCATCGAGCACATCGACGGTGTAGAGCCCGAACCGGGGGGTGTAGGACCCCCATTCGTAGTTGTCGGTGAAGCTCCAATAGTTGTATCCCAGGAGGTTCATCCCGTCGGCGGCGGCGCGCTGCAACCAGTAGACGGTGTCGCGGAGCAGATCGGCACGGGTGTAGCCGTCGGCGCGCGGCCGGCCGTTCTCGGTCGGCATCCCGTTCTCCACGATGTAGAGAGGTTTGCCGGGGAACCGGCGCGCGTAGTGGTCCAGGGCGTAATAGATGCCCTCGGGCTGCAGGGAGAGGGTCCAGAGTTCGCCGGGGTCCGGAAGCTGGGTGAGCACGCTCTGCGGCGAGAACCCGTAGTAGTAGTCGATCCCGATGTAATCGAGTTTCGCCCCGATCCGTTCCATGAAGGCTCCGTTGATCGCGGCTTCGGCGGCGGGGATGTAGGCCACATTGCTACTGACCATCGCCCCGGGCCGGACCCGGTGGATATGGTCGTAGACGGTGTTGTGCGCGGTGGCCATCCGATCCTGAACGGCAGGGATATCCGTAACGGCGATTCCGCCGTGCCGTACCTCGTTCATCAGATAGGCGGCAGGTTCGTTGAACGTGACCCACAGCGGATCGTGTGTCGCGTACCGGTCGACCACGGCGCGGGCGTTCGCCAGCCAGTCCGCGACCATCTCGTCACGCCGCCAACCGCCTCGATCGAATTCCCAGCCGGGATAGACCCAGTGGTCGAGCGTCAGCATGGGCCGCATTCCGGCTGTCCGGATAGCGGTGATGACGGCATCGTAGAACCGGAATCCGTTCTCGTCCCATTCACCCGGACGGGGTTGGACTCGGGCCCATTCGATCCCGATCCGATAGACCCGAACTCCGAGCCGTGCCGCTAGCGCGATATCGGATCGGTAGCGCGAGTGGAAGTCCACGGATTCCAGGTAGGGGTGCTCGGTTTTCCCGGCGGCGATGTATCGGGTCCAGTTGCTGTCCGGTGCTCGTCCTTCGGATTGGAATCCGGAAGAGGCGACGCCCCACAGGAAATCGGGCCCCAGCTGCGCGACCTCCACCGGGGGAGCGGGCCGAGCGGCCGCGGGAGGAGTCCCGAGAGCGAGGGCGCCGGCGGTGGCCGCACTCGTGGTGAGGAATCGACGACGGTTCAGTTGACCCATCGGCTCGGTCTCCTGTTCTCTGCGCGGCCCCGCCCTCGCGGTATGCGTCTCGGCATCACAGCCTAGTACCGGCGGATGATCCGGTCGGCCCGTTCGTATCCCGGCGTCGGAAACACCCCCGGCAAAACAATTATTGTCGTTATGTAAATATGCGCATCTAACTATGAATCCTCATCGATCCCGATCGCCGACATAATCCACCACAACGACCGTGTACGAAGTAGCCGGCTCCGGCATCGTGTCGTAGCGGGCGTTCGGCAGATACAACCGATTTCCCGACATCGCGACGGTGGTCGGAACATCCAAGCTCGGGTGGGTGATGCGTCGCTCGACCGTGCCCGTCGTGCCCGCGTGGTCGAGCGCGATCACAGCAATCGTGTTCAGCCGGTTCTGAACCACGAGCAGTGTGCTGCCATGCAAGAGCAGTCCGTCGCCGTGGGGGATCGCCTCACCGCCGAGATCGATCCTGCGTGTTTCGCCGGTCGCCGGATCCACGCGGAAGAGACGCCCGGCCGCCGACTGCACGATGACCAGTCCCGTACCGTCAGGGGTACCCACGATCCCATTGGCATTGATCGCCGCGGGCACGTATTCGATATCACCGCTCAGTGGCAGCCGCACGACCGCTTCGGGTGGCGGCAGCGCCCCGTCGGGTCCGATGGGCAGGTGGTACAGCACGGGTGTGTGCGAGTCGGTGAACCACGCTCCGGCCGGGGTGAAGGTCACGTCGTTGACGAATGTGTCCGGCGCCGTTCCGAGCCGGTAGGTCGCCCGCACCGTACCTGTGCGGGCGTCCACGACGCGGACCTCGCCACTGCTTCCGCCGGCAACGAACAGCTGGCCGTGGGAATCGAGGTGGATCCCGAGCGCCGGTGTGCCCGGACCCCGGCTCAGGATCTCACCCTGCCCACTCACGAGATCGGCGCGGTAGAGGGAGCCGTCTGCTCTCGAGCCGAGGTAGGCCATGGATCGTGGCCCGATTTCGATACCCTCCGGGCGGAACCCCACGGGCAGGTCGATGACATCGGGGAACGCCGGAGGGGGCGTCTCCGCCCGATGCGCGGGGATGAGCGGACCGGCGCAGGCGAGTGCGAGTGATATCCCGATGAGCAGCTTCTTTCCGGCCGGTAGCGGCCGCGGAAATCCCGCATACAGAGGGGGTTTCGGCTCTCGGTCGTCGGCCCCGGTATGCGATGTCCGGGTCGTTGAACTCTCCACGAATCCCATTCCACCCTCGGCCCCGTCGATGAGTCCAACGCATGTTTTTCACGCTGACGATCGCGATAAGAGATCGATCCCCGTCGCCGGGAGTTGTGCGTCTCCCCACCGGACGCAGTACCCCGGCCTTTCCCGGCCGCCCTGCCGCGACCGGGCCGGGTATCAACGGAAGGCCGCGGTGTTGCGTGCCACCCATGCGGTGAACGGCCGCGGCGGACGCCCCAGCACTCGTTCGATATCGGGACTGACGCGCTGTTCCTCCGCGGAGGGTGTACCGAGAATTCCCAGTGTGGCCTCCACGACCTCGGCCGGCATGTATCGCGCCATCAGATCCCGAGCCCGGGTGGGGGACTGCTCGACGAACCGTACCGGTTCGCCGAGCGCCTTCCCGATCTCCGTGGCCTGCTGCCGGGGCGAGATCGGGGCCGGTCCGGTGAGGGTGTAGATCGCGTTTTCGTGGCCCGCTTCCCGGAGGGTGACGGCGGCGACCTCGGCGATATCCGCCGGATCGACCGCGGGTAGGGTCACGTCGCCGAACGGCGCCGTGACCGTTCGATCCCGGCGCACCGTTTCGGCCCATTGCAGCGTGTTGGAAGCGAAGTTCCCCGGCCGCAGCATCGTCCATTCGAGGCCGGAATCGCGCACGGCCTCCTCCAGATGGGGGGAGTGGCGTCGTGTACCCACCCCTTGGGAGGAAAGGAGCACGATTTTCGGAACTCCGGCCGATCGCACCACATCGACGACTTCACCGATATCGCCGTTCGCCATGAAGTCCGCGGCGGTCAGCAAGAACAGCGCGTCGGCCCCTTCGAGGGCGGGTGCCAGGCTCTTCGGTTCGGTGAGATCGGCCCGCTGCGAACGGACTTCCGCCGGATTTCCGTCCGCCTGCCGGGAGACCACGGTCACCTGTTCACCCGCTCGCACCAGGGCCCGCACCAAGGGGCGGCCGACATTACCCGTTGCTCCTGTTACGACGATCATTCGGAGTCTCCCTGTGTCGATTCGTTTTTCGGACTCCGTGAAGTTACTCTCGGCGAGATATTAGGTACCTAGAGGAAAGTACAGGGATTGTGATAGAAGACACAGTCGCGGTGGCGCCGGAGAACGCCTGCCCGATCGCTCCGGTGGTCGATATCGTGTTCAGCAGGTGGACCACGCCGATCCTCTGGACGCTTCACGAGTTCGGGCGGCAACGATTCGTCGAACTGGAGCGCCGTATCACCACGATCACCCCGAAGGTCCTGACGCAACGGTTACGGCAGCTGGAACGAGACGGTCTCGTGCTGCGCACCTATCACCCCGAGGTTCCACCTCGGGTGGAGTACGAGATCAGTGAGCTGGGACGGAGTCTGGCGCCGCTGTTCGCCACCCTGGCCGAATGGTCGGTGAACCTGGAGGAAGTCGAGCGGGCTCGGCAGGAGTACGACGCCAGGAGGCGGGAACCCGGCCGCCGGAGTTGATCGCAGCCGGGTGGGAAGGCCGGGCCGGCCGGGGAAACCCGTATACGAGACGAGACCGGGACGCGCCGGCCGGCCCACGGTCCCTCACCCGGTATGTGGATCAGGGGGCAGTGGTTGTGCTGGATATCGGTTCGATGCGGAAGACCGGGCAGCGCGGGGCCGCGGCGGCGAACGCGTCGGGATCCGCGGACTCCACGGCGCCGGCGGAGATCATGAACCGCACTCCGTGCGGCACTTCGCGCGGAAACGCCCGCAGTATCGCTTCGCGTTCGGCCACCGGCAGCTCTGTCAGCGTCACCCGCTGCTCCCGGCGTCCCTTCGCGAGGACACCCCACCCCGCGGCCCGGGCGTTGCGTACCCAGTCGGCGTCGTCGAAGCCGCCCACCACGTACATCGCGCCCGCGACGGTCAGCGGTGAGACCGGTGTGGTGCGCAGGGTTCCGGTTCTACGCCCGGGAACCGAGAGCGCACGCATCGTGCCCACCGCGAGGCCCATACGCTGGAGGCCGACCACTATTCGGTTGAGGGGCTTCAGGCGTCGCCGCATCCGGTCGTTGCCACTGTTGTTCATCCTTGCTCCTGATCGTCTTCCGGGTCGGCTTCGGATTCCGGCCACGCCATACCGCGTTCGATATCGTCGGCGGCGTGGTCGAGCCAATCGATTTCGGCGCCGCGCAGGTGCCGGAGGTATTCGGCCTCGAGGAGGACAGCTCGGGGCAGGTGGGGGGCCGTCGCGGCCGAGGCCCGATCGGCCTCGTCGGCATCCGCGCGGAGCCGGTCGGCCCGGCGGCGCAGGAGCCGCGCCGCGACCGCCGGCGTGAGCGCGGGCAGATGCGCCAGCGCGGCGACGAAGCGTGGATACTCGTTCACCGGCTCCGCGAGGAATCGTTCCAGTAGCAGGTCCAGTGTCCGGCGGCCGGAGTCGGTGATCCGGTAGACAGTTCGTTCCGGCCGGGCGCCTGCCCGCTTGGTTCCCACCCGGCTCACCAGCTCCGCTCGTTCGAGCCGGCCGATCGCGTCGTACAAGGATCCGCCGCGCATCTTCACCACGCTGTCCACGTGGCGATCGCGGATGGCGACCTTCATGTCGTACGGATGCCGGGGTCTTTCCGCCAGCAAGGTCAGCACCGCGAGGGTGAGCGGTGTTTCCAGCGCGCGTAGCTCCCGAGTCACGGCCACCTCATTGATCGAGTTCGGTTAGTCGACTTCGACTATATAGAACTCTCACGCTTGTTGCCACTGTGGTCCGCTGCCCCCGTCACACGAGGAAACGAAGGCCACGACCGCACTGGTGCACCGGATCGCACGCGCGAGAGCGGCCACCGCACGAAACCGCGGCTACCCGTTCCGGAGGTTCACCACGCGGCGGTGCGGGGCACCGGGCGCGCTGCTGGTTGCCGATATGCCGAGTGGGTTGTCATGGTCGCGGTGGACGGTGAACCTCGAGGAGAAAACTCGATTTCGCGGTATCGAGTCCGCCGAGGTGGCCGACGGGAAACCGGAATGTTGTTTCCGGGCCGAGGCCGCGGGTCAGCGCTCTCGCTCCAGGCGCGATGAGCTGCGTGATACCCGGCTGGGTCAGCTGTTCGGTACTTCTGGAAGGTCGCCGACCTCTGGCACACGCTCATGACCGAGGTCTTGGTCTACGAGAAATACGGTGCCGCCGGCTGCGATGTGGGCGCACTGGTCACCGCACAACTCGGCCACAAGTACGCCGACGAGTTGTATGCCATCCATATCGGCTCGGGACTGAAGCTCACCCTGTTCAACGGTGATCGCGCCTGGGACTTCAGCGGGGGACTGCCGATCCCCGGGGCCTGCCCACCGATGTCCGCGCCCGGATCGTCGAGTTGGACAAACGTTTCGCCGTTCACTTGGCCGCACATCTGCTCGCCCCCAGCACCCTCGCCCATGTCCTGTCCGATTCCCCGGCGGGCATGCTGGCATGGATCCTGGAACGTTGGTGTAAATGGAGCGATAACGGCGGCGATATCGAGACCGTGTTCAGCAGAGGCGATCTACTCACACATGCCACGATCTATTGGGTCACCAACACCATCGGCACATCGATACGCCTCTACGCCAACCACAACCGCTATCCCTGGACGCCTTCCCACGACCGCCTCCCGGTGGTGCAGGCCCCACAGGCATCACTTTCGTCGGCTACGAGAATCCACCCGGCATCAGGACCGCCCACCGTGTCGAACACTTCCGCTCCAGTGACCGTGCCCAGTGGTACAACCACGTCAACCTCACCGCCCACGCCCACGGCGGCCACTTCATTCCCTGGGAAATCCCCGAGCGCTGGACCAGCGATCTACGCCGCACCTTCCAGGGGAGGCGCTGATACGGTGGCAGGGACTAACCGGCCGACGAGGCCCGCCGAATATTTCGACAGTCGGTACGGTCGGCTATGTTGCGAGGGTGATCAAGGTCGACTCAAGCAGGCGCGGGCCCTGTTTGCCGAATACTCGGTGACGGCAGGAGTGGTGGAGGTTTCGCGGCGCAGCAGGGGAGGAGTTGCTGGACGAGGTGCGGATGCCGGCCACCGATGCCGATCCGAGGATCCGGCGGCAGGCATGGGAGTGCTGGCCGTACCGTGCTCACTACGACACCTTCTACGCCACGGCGTCTACCGATCCGACCCACCCCGCACAGTTCCGGCACAACTGGATCCGACGCGTTCGTGTTGACGAGGAGTCGGCCGGCCGGGCGGCCGACCCCGGAAATTACGCAACGGACTCGGCGCAGGGGAGAAGCGCGCGTTCGGTGTTCATCGCGCCGACGCCCAGGGGTCGGAAGACGCCTCGCCGACCGCGATCTGCGTGCTTGTCCTCAGCGGAAGCCAGCACACCCCTGGCTGTGCAATAAACTGTAAAATACAGATAAATAGATATGCGTATTTAATAATGAATCAATCCTGGACATCCAACCCAAAACAAACCACGACAAGGGGGGACCCTATGGTGTTCGTCAAGCTGCTGAGGCCGCCGGTGCCCGGTAGGGCTGTTTGCTGTGGAGCATGGCGTAGAGGACGTCGCAGCGTCGCCGGGCCAGGCAGATGAGGGCGGCGTTGTGTTTCTTGCCCTCGGCTCTCTTGCGGTCGTAGTAAGCGCGGCTGACCGGGTCGTGCAGTGCGGCGAACGCTGACAGAAACAACGCCCGTTTCAGTTTGTGGTTGCCGGATCGGGCAGGGTGTTCACCGCGGATGGAACTCCCCGATCGGTGGGTGATCGGGGCGATGCCGGCGTAAGAGGCGAGGTGCCCGGCCGAGGCGAACGCGGTGCCGTCGCCGACTTCGAGCAGGATGCGGGTGCCGGTCCTGACTCCGATGCCGGGCATCGAGGTCAGGACCTCGGCAAGAGGGTGATCGGCGAACATCTCCTCGATATCGGCGGCGATCTGCTTGCGTTGCAGCAAGACCGCTTTCAACGAATCGGCCAGCTTCGGCAGCACGGTTTCTGCGGCTTTGGTGCCGGGAACGGTGACGGTTTGCGCGGGCAGTGCGGTCAAGATCTCGTCGACCAGCCGGACGCCCATGCGTGGGGCATGTTTGGTGGCGATGGCGGTGAGTTTGCGCCGACCCGCAGCCCGGATCCCTTCGGGACCGCCGCAACGCGACAGGATCTCCAGCACCGCCGGGTGGGCGACTCTCGGGCCGAGGACGCGTTCGAGAGCGGGATGAATGCCGGTGAGCAGGCCGCGAATGCGGTTGCTGGTGCGGGTTGCCTCACCGGCGAGGTCGTCGTCGAACCCGGCCAGGACACCGAGTTCGGTGAGTGTTTCATCGCCGACGTCGACGCGGCGCAGCGTGTGCGGCATCGTGCGCGCGGCATCGGCGATGATGTGGGCGTCGCGGGCATCGGTCTTGGCTTGACCTGGGTAGAGGTCGGCGATGCGTCGCATCGACAACCCGGGCAGGTAGGCGACATCGTGGCCGCAGGCGCGGGCCACGGTGACCGGCAGGGCGCCGATCGTGTTGGGTTGATCGACCACGATCAGCAGCCGGCCGTGGGCGGCGAGCTTGTCGAACACCGCCCGCAGCCGCGACTCGTCATTCGGCAGCGCTTTGTCGAACAGTCGTTTCCGGGCCGGGTCGAGCCCGACCGCGTGATGTTCGCCTTTTCCCACGTCGACGCCGCAGAACACGGCATAAGGTTGTGTCACCTTGCTCGATCCTCAATTGCCTGGAAACGCTCAGTCGGACGGTCGCCGGATCTGGCGTCAACGCCCGGCACCCACGTTACGAAGAGACCTACCCGCGGCCCTGTCCCCATCAGCGGCCCGTCGACGCCACCAGGACCCGGCGACACCACCCCCCGGATCATGGAAGAGACAGGGGCAAGAAGTCCATACCGGGCCTGGCGACCGTGGGCCCGGCTCCGGGCCCACGAAAAAGGTAACGGGCGAAGAGCATGGCTGACCCGGTTGTAAACGGTGGTGGCGTTGGCGTGCACGAACGCGGGCTAATGGATCATGGGTGGCGTGGAAGTGATTGTTGAAGATCCCGACCGGGTCGGATTCGAGGTGTTGCGGGACGGCCGAGATCTGGCGTGGGCGGAGTGGGGCCCCGCGGACGGGACACCGGTTGTTTTCTGTGCTGGAGCGGGATGGGGGCGGTGGCTGGGATTCAGCTCGGCCGTGCTGGCCGAGTTGAATGTGAGGCTTATCTCAGTGGAGCGGCCTGGCCTGGGGAATTCCACGTGGGTACCTGGGCGCACACTGCTGGACTGGGCCGATGACATCCGGCAACTCGGCTTCACAGAGGCTGCGGTCGTCGGTTTTTCCCAGGGGGCACCGTTTGCTCTTGCCTGCGCCGCGCAGGGAATCGCTTCGACAGTAGCGATCGTGTCCGGAGGTGACGAGCTCGCCCACCCAGGATTGGCTCTGCCGCCCGAGGTGCGACGACTGGTCGACCTGGTAGCCGCCGACCCGGCCGGAGCCGAATCCGACTTCGCGCAGTTCGGTAGCGCTGAGACATTGTGGCGGCTGAGCATCGAGGGCAGCCCCGAGGTGGACCGCGAGATCTACCTGCAACCACGGTTCCAGAAGGCGTTTCGCCGCGCGCTCGACGCCGGGTTCGCCCAGGGGCCAGCAGGCTATGCGCGCGACACGGTGTTGCACTTCGCGCGCTGGCCGTTCCGGGTCGAGGATCTGACCAGTCGCGTGCATCTGTGGTACGGCGGCCATGACCGCAACCCCACTCACTCACCGGACCATGGCCTCACCCTCGCTGCGCGGATCCCGACTGCCACCCGGCACTATCTGCCTGAGGCCGGAGGTGCGCTCCTGTGGACCCATGCACGCGAGATCTTGGTCAACCTCCTTTCATGATGACGGCCTCCAAACGCCCCGGAATCGGGAGGAACCTTCAGGCAGGCCAACATAGGCTCCGATGATCGGCAGACCGACCATCGTGGTGTTCCGTAAGCCGATCTGCCACCGGAACACCCCGACGGGAGAATTCGGTCCAGGTCACCGGTGTTTCGTATGAGTGTTCCGCGAAACGTTCCGATGTCCCCTCCTTACATGGAACACTTCGGGTATGGGTGAGCCGTTCCGGGTCGGGTACTGCCGCTGCTCCACCCCGGTGCCGGTTCTGCTTTGATCATCGAGCTCGAACGCTGGGCTCGAGCGGTTGTCGATAGGAATCCGACCAGCAGGGCAGGAAGGAGGAGGCGCCGGGCCGATAGTTTCTGGGCAGATGTTATCTGCGGTCGGCGCACCACCGAGACGTTGACGCGAACGGCGTGCTCGTTCCCCGGTGGGATTCCTGGGCGATCGGTCTCGACTGCGGCGTAACGAAACCCGTGCGCGAGATTGCACGGGGAGCAGGTCGCCGAACGCCTATGTCAGGGATAGTTCGCGAACTCCGTCGCATCGACCCTCACCTGCCCGCCGCCCGATATGAGTACTTGCGATTCGTCGACGCCGACACGCCTGGATTATCAAAAGCGCAACTGTGAACTGGATCGATTGCCGGACATGGAATCCGTGATCCATATCGGTGAATCACCTACCGGGATCCCACGCGGATATCCGTGTGAGCCGGTTGGCAGCAAGTTATCGAGCCGTTGCCGGTTGCGTGCTGGGTGGCGGTTTCACCACGCCGACCACATCGGTGTTGCCCATTTGGTAGGTGTGACTCGCCACCCGGTCACCGGAGTTTCCTTCGATGGTGGTGATGGTGTTTCCGTTGACCGACTTCACTATTCCGATGTGGTCGGGATTGCCGTCACCCTGCCAGTCGAAGATGATCATGTCGCCGGGCTGGGCGTCCGCTGTATGGCGTGCCAGTCCCATACTCTTGGCATCGTTCCAGATGGCCGGTACGTAGTTCTTGTTCGTCCAGTGGACCTCGTAGCCGGCTTTTTCCCAGGTATAGCTGGCGAAGGACGCACACCAGGCATCGTCGATGTTGTAGGGGGTTTTTTCCTTGGTGTCGTTGTAGATGGCGGTGTTGTATCCACGTTCGCTCACGCCGCGCTCCAACTCCGCCTCCGCGATTCGCAGAACCTCCTCCACAGTTCCGTCGTCGTTCGACGTGTACCGCGCGGTGCTCTTCGGGGAAGTAGCGCCCCAGATCGTCCGGGGATCACCGTTGTTGCCCGGGCTGGAACGCTCGATTTCGCCCGCGCGTGCTTCCATCCCCGCATACGTGTCGTCCACGAGGTCGATGATCGAGCTCAAGGTCTGCAGGGCGTCGCGAATCACGGCGTACTCGGCGACGATGGGCATATATATTTCGCCCTCGCTCGGCCCCGGTGCGGCGGCCATCCGCGTGTTCAGCCCCTCCACCTTGTCCAGGATGGCTTGGAATGTCTTGTTTTTGGTGTGGAATGCCGCGACTGCGGAGTTCTTCACCGCGTCGTTCTTCAGCCGCATATCGTGGGTCGCCTTGTCGATCTCTTCCTGACGGGAGGAGTAGTCGTGGGCCATGACCGACTGTCCTTCCGGGGCGGAGAGCCCCTCGGCGCTGAGCAATCCCTGGTTGAGCAGCCATCCCAGTAGGTTGGGGTCGTAGGTCGTATCTTTTGTCGCCAGGAGCAGGGCCTGGGCCTCGATGTTCTCCTGGACTCCCTCGATGATCGCCTTCGCTCCGGGGCGAGCGGCGGGAGGCGGAGTCAGGGTGATGTCGAGTTCTTCGCGAACGGTCATCCGAGCCACCCCCCGCGGGCGCGACCAGCCAAAGCGTGCGCAAACACCATCAAAACCGCTCTCACCCCTATCGGATCTACCGTAATACCATCGAGTATCAGACATTCCCGGCATTGGGGTGTCGGTGGGGAACGTCTCACCAGGTATCCGAAGCCCGCGTGGATCGGGGTGCGAACTTGTTGGCGCGGTGTGGTTTTCGCGGGTGATGACGGGGCTGGACCAGGATGAGCGGACCGATCGGTGGATACTGCTGGGTAAGGTACCGGGCCCGGCGGCCACGAAGTGGGGTGCGGGGGAGACGGATGCGAGGCCGCCACGGAAAACGGGGTCCGGTGAACAGGTTCGTCTGTTCACCGGACCCCGGGTGCGGGTCGCCGGGACAACTCCCGGCGAATTTCAGCCCAGCTGCAGCTGGCGGAACTGCTGGCGCATCTGGTGCAGCTGCAGTTCCCACTGCATGGCACGGTCCTGCGACCGGCTCGACTGCTCCTCGGCCTGCTGAGCGAGCTGGGCGGCCTGGTCGGCCTGGTCCTGGGCCGACTGACACCGCTGGTTGGCCTGGTTGGCTTCGCTCTGGGCCTGCTGGGCCTGGCTCTGGGCCCGGTCGGCTTCGCTCTGGGCCTGCTGGGCCTGATTCTGCGCCTGGATCGCCTGCTGGCGGGCCTGTTGGGCCTGCTGGTTGGCCTGGTTGGCCTGGTTCTGGGCGATCTGGGACTGGTGCTGGACCTGACGTGCCTGCTGTTGCACCTGCCGAGCGAGGTTCTGCGCCTGCTGGGCGTACTGCCGAGCGCTCTGCGCTTCCTGCCGGATCTCGTCCAGACCCAGCCGCATCATTTCCAGGTTCTGGAAGTCCTGGTTGACGCCGTTGTTGCTGGTGCGGGTGGCAGTACTGGTGTCTTGCGCCATCTGAGCATCCTTTCAAAGGGGGGGTTTGAAACGAACGACTCGTGGAGCGCTCATATCCTCGCACAGGGTGACACCGGACCACCCGTCACGTTTTGGGAAACGCCAGGAAAATTTTCTCGGCGAGATGGTCCGGACCGTAGCCGGGTGAAATCGTGACACGGCAATACTCCGAAGACGCGGTATGCGGGGAATTCCCGCTCCGGTTCCGGTCCGGCCCGAGGCCGCATTTCGTATCGGTTTCAGGGTTTGTCCGGGCAATCGGCCTCGACCCACGTGGCGGTGAGGTCCCGGCAGATGATGATGACGGACCCGGTGTGGCATGCGACCTCGTGGGTGCATCCGTTCGGATGTGGCAGCACCTCGTCCAGGATCACCTCACCGAGCCGGCCGGCATGAGGCATATCCGATGTGGCTTGCAGCGTGAAGCCGGCCACGCCGGTGTAGTGGATGGTCAGGTCTTCTTCGTGCTTCCAGCAGTTGTGTCGTAATCCGAGCCGCATCCATGTGCCGTCATCGTCCTCACCGGACAGGATCCGGTCCAGTTTCAGGTCATGGACACACCGCGTGCTGCTGAAGTCGTAGTGGCCGGGCTCGGCGGCGTAGGCCGCAGCGCCTGCGGGTAGTGCCGCGGAGAGCTCGGGCAGCCGGTCGAGGTACTCCTGCGGGCTTATCACGCCCTCGATACCGCCGATGGTGGCGGAGAGGTCGACGTATTTCACCGGCCGGCCGATTGTCGATTCTGCGTGTGGTTCGGGCGGGAGCCGAGCTGTTCACGGTTGTCTACGAACACCATGGCTCGGAATGTAGCCTGTCCGGCGCGGTTCGAATGTTCGTGGGTGATGAATGGTCGAGGCCGCCGGTCGTTTCGATGAGGTCGGGGTCTACCGGCTTGCCGCCGGTGGTCAGCGCCAGTGGAGGTCGCCGAGCAACGCCGTCTCCGCACCACCGTCGGCGAAGACGATCTGACCGGTGACGAATCGGTTGTCCGGGCCGGCGAGCCAGCAGATGAGCTCGCCGATCCATTCCCGCTCGCCCGGGGAAGCCGCCGAACGGTTGCGGGGCCGCGGTTTCCATGGCGACGCGGGTGTCTTCGCTTCCGGGGATCCACGCGGCCGTGGGAGTATCGACGACGCCGGGTGCGGTGGAGACAGCGCCGAAGTAGTTGGTCTCGAGGAGACCGGTCGTGCCGCCCCCGGCGACGGCGAGTACCGCGTCGATGGGCCCCCGCTCGCTCATCTGGTCGATCAGTGCTTGCCGGCCCTCGGGTGTGGCCAAGTCGGCCTCGATATCGGCGTCACCGAGGTCGCAGCCGATGACCTCGGCGCCTCACTCGCGCAGGATGGTCGCGGTGGCGGCACCGATGCCCGATGCGGAGCCGGTTACGACATACCTACGCCCGGCGGTCTCTGTGCTGTTCCTTCTGCCGGCGGGCCGCGACGTCTTCTCGTCAGGGCCGCGTACTGGTAGCGCGGTCACCGAGGCAGCAGCTCGGTGAACATGCCCCCTCACCGACGCGCCATGGGTATCAACGTAATTTGCCGGCGGGCGCGGAGTTCACCGATGTCGGCGGTCCGATCGTTTCTCGGCGGCATCGAGCGCGGGGGCGAGTGGTGCGAGTGAGGTGCGCAGTAGGTCCGGCAACGCGCCGGACGGCACGACGAGTCCGCTGGTCGCCGGGGATGCGATGGTGGGCTGCAACCATTGTTCGAGGGCGACGCGAACCGCGGCGGCCACGCCGGCCGCGAGCACGCGGGCGCTATACGGGTCGGTGCCCGAAAGGCGTTCGGCGATCGCGTCGGTGAGGGGATGCTCGATCGCGGTGGCGGCGTGGACAAATGCGTCACGCAGTGCGGGGCGGGTGGTGATCAGCAGCAGCGCGTCACGCCCGGACTCGCTCTGGGCCGTGTACTGATCCACGATCGCGTCGGTGACAGCGTCGGCGAGACGCACGGTGGCGGGCCGGGCGGCCACTGCCGCCGCGACCCGTGTTTCCCGCTCGCTGGTCACGGCGGCGACGATCGCCTGTTCGCGGCTGGAGAAGTAGTTGTTGTAGGTCCGTGGTGAGACGCCGGCGGCCTCGGCGATGTCGTCGACGCGCACGTTGTCCGGCCCGCGCTCGAGTGCCAGCCGAAGCGCTGCCTCACGCAATGCCTCCCGGGTGGCCTGCTTCTTCTGTTCGCGTAGACCTCTCCGTTGTGTCACGGTCCGAGTATCTCACCACCGAGTGCGTGCACGCAAAATTGCGTGCACGCAAGTTTTTCCTTTAGTCTTGCGGCCATATCCCCAGCCACTGAGGAACCTGGCGGAAACACCTATCCCGGCCTGTCCCGGGAACCCGAGGCCGCCTCGACCGCCCTTGGCGAGTACTACCGCGGCTGACTACGTCGCGGCTCGAACAGAAGGAGAACGCACTCGTGACCGTCGATGTCGTGATCAGCGGAGGTGGCCCCAACGGGCTGATGCTGGCCTGCGAGCTGAGCCTGGCCGGGGTCCGGCCGCTCGTGTTGGAGCGGCTGGCCGCACCGAGCGAGGAACCGAAAGCCAACGGCCTGCTCGGCCAGGTCGTGCAACTGGTGGACCGGCGGGGCCTGTACGAGTCGCTCAGCGGCAGCGCGGCACCGCCGCAGCCGAACTCTACCTATTTCATGTTCGCCGCGATGGTCCTGGACTTGAGCCTGCTCGACGACAGCCCGGTCTACGGGCTGGCCGCCCCGCAGCACCACATCACGCAGGTTCTGGAAAAGCGGGCTGTCGAGCTCGGCACGCAGATCCGGCGCGGACACGAGGTCGTCGGCCTGGCACAGGCCGACGACGCGGTCATCGTGGACGTCGCCGGCCCGGATGGAACCTACCGGCTGCGGACTCGGTATCTCGTCGGCGCGGACGGGGCGCACAGCCTCACCCGCAAGCTCTCCGGTATCGGATTCCCCGGTGTCAGCTACGACCGCACGACCAGCCGGACGGCGCACGCTACCATCCCGTCCGACTGGGTGGACCCGGCGACCGGCGCGTTGAGTGTGCCCGGCCATGGGACCGTCCAGCCGTTCCTACCGCTGCGCACCGAACACGGCGGATTCTCCTACGCGCCGTTCCCGGACCAGCCGCCACTGCTCAGCACCATCGAATGGGATCAACCGGAGACCGACGCTCCCATGAGCCTCGACGAGCTCCAGGCCAGCATCAGGCGAGTGCTCGCCGCCGAGGTGCCTCTCGGCGCGCCCACAGGCCAGGGCCCACACGTGCTGCGGCGGCTCAGCGGTGGCAACACCCGAATCGCCGACCGCTTCCGAGACCGCCGCGTGTTCCTCATCGGCGACGCCGCCCACGTCTACACCGCGGGAGGCGGCCCCGGACTCAATCTCGGTCTGCAGGACGCGGCCAACCTCGGCTGGAAGCTCGCCGCCGCCGTCCTCGGCAACGCCCCGGCCGGGCTGCTGGACAGCTACGGAACCGAACGCCGCCGAGCCGCCTCCCGCATGGTCACCTACGCCCAAGCGCAATCCGCGCTGATCGCCCCGGGCGGCGATGTCAGCGCCCTGCGCGAACTGTTCACCGAACTACTGCTCGACCAGGACACCGTGCAGCGTCTCGCCGCCCTCACCGCAGGCGCCGACATCCGCTACGACATGGGCGGACCCGATACCCACCCGCTCGTCGGCCGGTTCGCCCCGGACATGGAACTGCTCACCTCGAACGGGACGATCCGGCTGGCCGAGCTGACCAGGACCGCACGGCCCCTGCTACTCGACCTGACCGACGATACGTGCCTGGCGGAAACGCTTCCCGAGTGGCATGACCGACTCGACGTCGTCGCCGCGCGCCCTCAACCCGGCTTGCCCGCCGCATTGCTCCTGCGCCCGGACTGCTACGTCGCCTGGGCCACCGCCTCACCCCACCCGGACGCCTCGGACCGGCAGGCACTCCGCGCGGCACTGCAACGCTGGCTGCGCCCCACCGGCCTCGCTCGCATGTGACCGTCGGGGCCGAGACCTCGTAGCAGTCGAATAATGCATCCCCCGAAGCTATTTAGTGGCCGGGACCGACTCGCAGGCTGAAGGGCGCCACCGAAAGCGAGTAGACAGCACCAACGCGCCAGCGCTCGCCCAATCATCGCAGCTAGGAAGGCCGTTTCCGATCTGGCGCACGTTGCTGAACGCGAGTTGTGTCGGCCGATTTCCGCATCGATGCTCGGTGTGTGGATTACCTCGGGTACACGAGGTTCCTTCCCGACCAGTATCGCCAAGAATCGCTGATCGAGCCGACTCCGACGTGGTGGCCATGGCGCGGCAAACGCGTCCATGTTGCTCGTGCCGACAACTGTGACGCCGAGGTACGGTTGCTGGCCATTCATGGGGTGGGCGGCTACTCGGGTTTGCTGTGGCCACTCGCTGCGCTCGCCGCACGGGAGGGTGTAGACGTGATGGCCGTGGATCTCCCGCTCTACGGCGACACTGTCGAACCGGATCCGAGTGCGGTTCGCTACGAGGATTGGATCGATCTGCTGTGCGAATTCGTGCGTGCGGAAACGAAATCCGATGACCGGCCCCTGGTCCTGTTCGGTGCAAGCATGGGCGGAATGCTGGCTTACGAGGTCGCCGCGCGCACGGGCGCCGTCGCCCATGTGGTGGCGACCTGTCTGCTCGATCCCAGCGATCCGGCTGCCCGGCGCGCCGCCACCCGCTGGTCATTCACCGGCACAGCCGGACCCGTGCTGCTGCGCGCGATCGACCCGGTGCTCGGGCGCGTCCGGGTGCCGATCCGCTGGGTAGCCGACATGAACAACATGAGCCTCGACCCAGCCTTGTCACGAGCCTGCGCCGCCGACCCCAAAGGCGGCGGCGTCCATGTCCCGCTCGGCTTCCTCGCCAGCTTTCTCGGTTTCCGGCACACATCGCCGGAAACCTTCGACGCCGCACCGATGACACTGGTGCATCCTGCTGCGGACCGCTGGACGCCACCGGAGTTGAGCATCCGGTTCCTCGATCGGATACCGGGCCGGACCGGCCTGGTACTGCTCGAACACTGCGGTCATTTCCCGATAGAGGAACCCGGGCTTAGAGGGCGTCTTACGTGGATGTAATTCGTTGTCCGGCATGATGTGACCCGTGGCCGATGGTCGCCTCGATCCCGCGAGTGCGCTCGCGGCGAGGCCCACGCCGCGGCAAACCCGCCAAACTGCGGGCGGACAAGGGCTACGACTTCGACGTCCACCGTCACTGGTTACGTGCCCGCGGGATCGTGCCCCGCATCGCCCCTCGTGGGATCGAGGATCCCACGAGGTTGGGCAAGCATCGATGGAAAATCGAGCGCACGATCGCGTGGCTGACCGGCTACCGGCGATCGACAATCCGATACGAACGCCACGGCCGTCTCTTCGCAGCATTTCTGCAACTTGCCGCAGCGCTCACCTGCTACAAGAAAATGCCCACGTAAGACATTCTCTAAGCGATCCGGTTGTAGTTCAGGTCGTAAACCTGGACTCCTGAAGGGTCATACCAACCGTCCGCGCCCCGGGTGAGAAGGACGTTGCCGTCGCCGTCGTACCAGTGATCGGCGTCCCAGGTCCAGTTTCGCTTCTCCCGGGGCATCGCTTCTTTGGCGCGTTCCTGTAGTTCGGCCATCTCTTCGGGGTCCAGACCCGGGTCGGGGTTGGCTGCGGTGGCGGCGCGCGCGGCGCGGATCTCGGCGTTGAACTGGTCGAATATTGCCTGGTTGCGGGTGTATTCGTCGCTGTTGAAATAGTCCTCGCCGGTCAGTAGTGGCGGTTTCTTCTTGCGGCCGGTGAATCGTTTGAACACAGGGGCCTCCTAGATTTCGGTCATCTGGATGATGACGCGGCCGTTCGGGAGTGTGATCTTGTTGTGCACCATGAATCCTGTTCCGGAGGGGAACATCACGTCGTCGGGGCGGGGGGCGTACTCCCCGAGCTGTGCGCCGGTCTTGGACACGATCTGGAATTCGACGTTCTGACTGGCAACGAATTGCGGGTCGATGCCGTCGGGTCTGAGGGTGCTGTATGTGAACCCGTTTTCGGTGACCGGCTGCCCCGGCTGGTAGCGGGCCAGTTCCTCGGGGCTCAGGGTCTGATGACGCACCAGTGGGCCCTCATAGGAGGGCAGCTTGGAAAGGGCCTGGTTCAGCGCGGCGGCCTGGCGCTGTTCTTCCGGAGTCAGCGGCAGGCCGCTGTTCAGCTTCTCGTTGAGGGTCATACCGGTTTCGGGGTTGCGCACGGCCGCGGTGTGGATGGCCTTTTCGTCCTCGGGGCCGAAGGTCCAATCGGTACGTCCACCGGGCCGGTGCCCGCCGGGTGCCTTCTTGTTGATCATGTCCCAGATCCGTTGCATCTCCGCCTTGTGGTTGGCGAAGTCCGGGACTTCTTTGAATCCACGGCCGAGGCCGCGGGTTTTGAACAGGTCGACGAACAGGCGGATCTTGCGCCCGTACTTGATGCACAGTGCCCCCAGCCGGGAAGCGCCGACCGCGGCGCCGATCGGGCCCGCGGCGCCGAAGGTGACAAGGGAAGCAGCCACCGTGACACCAGCGGTCACCGCGGCTTCTACCGCGGAGTCGATGATGAATTGCTTCAGAAATCCTTCTATTTCCTTGCGCATCGCCACCAGCTCGTCATGATGCTCACCGGTGGTGACGGCCATCGCCGTGAACCCGACCACGACCTCGGCCGCGGCGGCCGCCAGTGCCCGCAGGTCGTCGTCGATATGGGCGAGTTCGGGTGCGGTGATCGGGGCGAACATGCCGGCGATGCGGTTGATTTCGTCGGCGAATCCCGCGACGGCGGGCTCGGCGGCGATATCGCGCCAGATCGCCGCAACCGTCCAGAGTTTGTCGCTGTCGCCGTCGGGGACGGTGACACCGATTTCGCTGAGCAGCCCGATCCCGTCTTCGAGCAGCCCGCTTCCGGGTCCGCCGGCCGTGGGCAGTGGCGGCCGGCACGACACCAGTATGTTCAGCGGGTGCACCGGGGGCTGGGTCGGCGGCGGGCCGGGGGCCATGTTGGCGTTGTGGTCGCCCAGGGCGTGCAGATAGCCCAGCTCGGCAACTACGTTGCCGTAGCCGTTGACGTTGTTGGCCATCAGTTTGACCCGCATGAGCAGGTCATTGGCCGTGGTGTCGTATTCGGTGGCCCAGGCGACTGCCTCCTGGTAGGAGCCGGTCATGTTGGATCCGGTGTCGGCGAGCTTGTTCCAATGCTTGTCCACGCTGCCGATGAATTCGTCGGCGGCTTTGAGGAGCGCGGCCGCGGCCTGCTGGTAGACGTCGGTGTCGACGTCTACCACCGTCACTGTTGGCCGCTTTCGGGGGCCGGACCGCGGTCGAGGCGGGCTAGGATCGCAGCGAATGTGCTGGTGTAGGAGTCGTGGGCGTTCTTACCGGCCGCTTCCATCTTGGCCAGCCCGTCACGCATTTTCCGGGCGCCGGCGTTCCAGGTATCCATGGCGGCGCGGGCGGCCTCGGCGGTTTCCCCGGTCCACGGCCCCGATGTGCCGTCACCGTTGTGCAGCCGATTCATCCGTTGCTGCAGCAGCACCAGCTGGTCGTCGGTGAAACCGAGCAGACCGCGCAACTGGGCTTTGAGCGCGTCGAGCGCGTCGGTATCTACGTTATGCCGTGACATCGCAGGAAACCCCTGTTGGTTCAGATATTGAGCGAGCTCGGCCGCGGACCGGTATCGGCCAGATCGGCCGCCAAGGTCTCGTCTACCGCAGCGAATTCCTCGCCCTGCACTCCCAGCAGGCCGGCCATGGCTTCCAGCGAGGACAGCAGTGTCACCGCACCCTCGCTGGCCTCCTGCCATCCCACGGTGAATGCCTGTGCGGCGGGACCACCCCAATAGGTCATGCCGTCGATTTCGGCGTCGATGCGACGGAACCCGTCACCGATCGTGGTCGCGATCTGCCGGAGGAATGCGGCGGCGTCTGCCATGGCAGCGGAGTCAGCGGTAATCGGTTCGGGCGCCATCACCGGTCACCTGGCTCAAGTCGAGTCATACAGCTACTGATCCTCACAGCTACTTCGACGCAGCGAGCGTCTCATCGGTTCCACCCCAAGTGATCGTTGTGCGCTGTTCCGCTCGCGCACAACGGTTTTACATAAGGCGCGACGATCTCTACCTTTACGGTTGATTCGTGGACCCAGCATGGATCGCCGTCATCGGTACCGTGTCCGGCGTTGCCGTCACGGCAGCGAGCAGCCTGCTCACCAGCATGCTGACCGCCCGGCACCAGCGCGCGATCGCGGAGCGGCAGCTCACCGAAGCCGACTCCGAGCGCACGCGCGCGGAGGTGCGCGAGTCCTTCATCGAGTACCTGGGCGCCTACAGTGCACTTCGAGACCAGATCTTGGTCCTCCTCCACCACCAGCAGCAGCTCACCGGAGCGCCGGATACGCCGGCGGGGGCGTACCGGATCTCGCTGATCGAAGCCTTCGCGCCGGAGGAATCGACCCGGTTCAACAGGGCGCACCACACGATCCAGATCGCAGCAGGTGCGGCCACCTGCGAAGTCGCCAGCACCACATCGTCCCAGCTTTGGGATCTCGCCCAGGCTGCAGAAGAACGCGGCCGGGAGAGGTACAGCCGGGAACTGGCCGCGGGAGTGGCCTTGCGCCGGAGACTGCACGAAGCGATGCGGGCGGAGCTCCAACGAGGCCGGTAAGGCCCTATCACCAGCGTCGACTTGGCTCCACGCGGTGGCTGTCGTTCCACTTCCAAGGAAGTGGAACACGCAACGACAGGCGAATCCCCGCTGCCGCCGAAGCTACTTTGCACTTCCTGACAGCTTCAGGATTCCCGGGCCTAATCGCGTGGAAAACATGGAAGCGACCGCGCGCACCGTAATCGGGAGGCGGTACGCGTGGGGGTGCAGGACACTTCGTGGGGTGATCACAATGCAGCCCGTCCTGGAGATCTATGCGTCCGATGATTTCGGCCTCTGGCCGGTTGCCGAGGTCGAGACATACGGTTTCTCGGCGCTCAGCGGGGAACTCACACCAGACGAGGTCGGGACCGCAGTGATGCGCATCGCCGGTTGCAACGATATCGATCCCGAGCACGACGGGCGTCCGCCCCGGCCTGCCGACCCGCTGAGGTCCTTCCTGCACGGTCTGCTCACCTTCGACACTCCCTTCGTGGCTGGTGGCCTGCGGGTCACCGACAGCGTCACAGGCATCGTGTTCTCACCCGGCTGCTGCCACGGCCTGGAGGACCGGCACGATTGGTATGAGGTTCTCGACGGAAGCGGCCGGGCATCTTTCGGTCACGATCCCGACCCGTGCGCCGAACGTCGTGGTGACATGGTCCGGCTGACCGTCGACGCCGAGCAGAGCGACAGCCCGGTGATCGAATTGTCCGCCACCGACCTCCGACAGCTACTCGTTGGAGCCGAGCAGGACCTTGTCGACTTCCTTGCCCTGGCAGCCGATTGGGCCACTCGACACCTGCCCGACCACGTCGACCCGGTCACCGCCGCCCTGGCACGCGCCCTGAACTTGCCTTCGCCGACAGAGAGCATCGAAGCATCGGGCTGATGCTCCTCGAAGCGCCGAGCCTCACCTCGTTCGTGCCGGAGTCGGTGTCCGGGCTCCGCCGTCGACGAGCATGCGGTCATCGCCCAGCGCAGGGCAATTGCCGGGTCAGAGTCCGAGTTTGGTGACGGCGTTGTCGGCGAGAGGGTCGGCGGTCCGGATGTATCGGTGGACGGTGCGTGGGTTGCTCCATCGACCCTGACGCATGATTTCGCGGTCGGCGGCGCCGCCGAGCGCGGCTTGGGTGGCGAAGCCGGCGCGGAGGGAGTGACCGGAGAAGAGGGTGGGGTCGAGCCCGGCGCGGGCGGCGTAGCGTTTGACTATTTCGGCGACGGCGCGGCCGGAGAGCGCGGTCCGGCCGAGTCCGCCGTGCCGGTTGACGGCGGGGAACAAGGGTTGGTCGGGGGTGAGGTGGGGGTCGGGCCGGTAGGCGTGGCAGCGGTGGATATCGGGTGCGCCGGTGGGTAGTTCCTCGACCCAGGTGCGGACGTTGCGGGGGTTTTCGGTGTGTACGGCGAGCAGTCGTAGCCAGTCGGCGCAGGCGCAGACGGGGCAGGTGTGTGGTTGGCGGCCGCGAGGCAGGACAACGTGTTGTTCGGTGATGCCGGTGGGGTCGGTTTTGGTGGTGGGCAGGTGGATCAGTAGAAGTGGTTCGCCGGTGGTGTGGTCGGTGCCGAAGTGGATATCGGCGATGCGCAGGCCGGCGAGTTCGCTGCGGCGTAGGGCGCCGGCGAAGCCGAGAAGGAGGAGCAGGGCGTCGCGGCGGCGGGCGGGTTCGCCGGGCCAGCCGGGTTCGGGTAGGCCTGCGAGGAGTTCACCGAGAGTGTGCAGCAGGATGGGGCGTTTGCGGTCGGGCCGGGTGCGGCGGGTGCGGCGGATACCGCGGAGGGTGAGGCGCACCACGTCGCTGCGGGTGGGTGCGGGGAGTCCGTTGGCGGCGTGGACGGCGGCGATGGCGGCGGATTTGCGTTCGAGGGTGGCGGGACTGTAAGCGTGGCGGCCGTTTTCGGTGTGGGCGTCGGCGGCCGCGGCGAGGTACACGGCGACGTCGAGAGGGTCGGCGGGGAGGGCGGTGCGGTTTTCGCGGACACACCAGGCTGCCCACGCGATCCAGTCGGTGCGGTAGGCGCGCAGGGTGTTGGGGGATTGGGAGGCGGTGAGGTAGCGGCCGAGTGCGGTGGCCTGTTCGTTGTCGAAGCGTTCGCGGACGTTGCGTAGGGCTGCGGTGTCGACGAGAACGCTGGTGACGCCGCGGCGGAGTTCGGTGCGGACGGTGTCGGGTAGGTCCACGGCTTGGTCGGTCACTGTGGTGTTCTCCTGGCCGGTAATTGAGTCACACAATACGTTTCGTTTGCGTCAACTAAACGAAACGTATTGCTCGGAAACGAACCGTCCGCAAGCCTACCTGCCTAACCTCCGATAATGTTCACTTATCGGAGGTTAGGCTTCTGAGCCGTGCAAACCTCCCGTAGCGGACACTTCGCATTACGTTTCGTGTAAATACGTAGATATCCAACGAAATAACGCTACGATTCCCCGGTGCCCACTGTTTGCAACTATCCCGGCTGCACCCGTCCACTCGCTCGCCCGACAGGGCCCGGCCGTCCGTCGGAGTACTGCGATCTCCCCGACCACACCCGGTGGCGAGCATGGCGGGAACGGCAACGCCTGCAACAGGAAGCGAACACCCCCGCAGACAACGTCACTGTGACAGCACCGGGCCCGGTCACTACCGCACGCCTACGCGCCGACGAATTGCTCACCCAGTTCCGCACCCTCGCCGACCAGCTCGGCGCCACCCTGACCGCCGCGGTCACCGAAATGTCCACTCTCGCCGACCCCTCCATCGCCGAAGCGCAAGTACAGGCGGTACAGGCGGATGCGGCCCGTCGTATCGCGGAAGCCGAAATGGCGGCCGCCGCGGCGGAACAATCACGACGTGAAGCCCAGGATGCGCGGCTGCGGGCCGAGGAGGCGGCCGAGGACGCGGCGGTCACCGCGGAGAACGCGGAGTCTCGTATCGCGGAAGCCGATTCGCGGACCGCGGACGCGGTTCGCGCGCGAGACGAAGTGTTACGTGAGATAGAAGCCGTGACGACCCGAGCGGCCGAAGAGGTTTTCGCCGCTCACAGCGCCGCCGACGAGAAGATCCGGGCGGTGCGCGGCGAAACCGCCGACGAGGTGGAGCGCATCAGGCAACAGTGCGCGGAGGAGGTCGCTCGGATGCGGCGGGATACCGACGCGGAGATCGAGCGGCTACGACGCGAGTGCGCACAGCGGGAATCGGCGGCCACGGCGGCGCGTGATCTCGCGGTGCAGCGCGCGGCCGATGCCGAACGTGCTCTCGAACGCGCCGAACAGTCGGCCACCGAACGCGCGGAGGCGGCCCGGGAGATGCGCGCGGAGCTGCAGCGGATCCGCGGCGAGCTCGATACCGTCCGCGATGAGCTCACCGCGGCTCGGCGCAGCGCCGCGGCGGATCTCGCTGCCGCCCGCGCGGAAGCAGCAGAGCGGCTCGAACAGGTGCGGGCGGAAGCGGCGCAACGCCTCGAAGCGCTGGAGCATGCCCGGGGGCAGACATTGGTCCGCGCCGAACGAGCCGAGCGGCAGCTCGATACACTCCTGGCCGATCGGGCGCCCGCGGGATCGTCTGCGGCGGTTCACGAGAAGGATGCGGGGTGAGGTAGCAGAATCGCGGTATGGCTGTTATCCATCGCACGACCATGCACCCGTCGAAAATGGAGCTGCTCGCCCGCTGGTTGCCGAGCCGTTCGTGGTATTCGGGTCCCGGCCGGGCCGATGCCCTGACCCGAGTGGGTGGTTTCCGGTTGGACGATCCCGCGGGGGCGGTGGGTATCGAGTTCCTGGTGGTCTCCGATACCGGCGGTGGGGAGATGAGAACGTATTTCGTGCCGTTGGGGTATCGCGGTAGCGAACTGACCACCGCGGCCGATGCGTTGATCGGGACGGCCGAGCACGGTGTGCTGGGTACGCGGTGGATCTATGACGGTGCGCGTGATCCCGTGGTCGTCGACCGGATGGTGGCGTTGCTGGCCGGTGGCGCCCAGCCTCAGCACGGTACCGAGAGCGATACTCCCGATCGGAGTGTTCTGGTGGCGGCCGCGGATCTGCCGGCGGAGGGTTCAGCGCTGGTAGCGGCGGCGGATAATCCGCTGGGAACCGATATCACCGTGGCCGACGGCATGCTGCGGGTGCATCGGGCACTGGGTCGCCCAGGGGTGGAACCAGTGCGCCGGGCCGGGCAGGTCATCGCCCCTTGGCCGGCACCCGACGGCAGCACGGTACGCAGTGTCGTGCTCTCCGAGGTGCGGTAGCCGGGCACCGCTCGCGTACGGGCTCTGCCGGCGGTTCGGTTACTCGGCTCGGCGAACCGGGATACCGGATTCCGCCGCGAACGACAGGTCCGGTGAGATGCGGCAGTCGTTCGACAGCGTTCCGGCAGCCCGCTTCGAGATCGTGCACGAGGAGGTGATCGACGATGATGTTCATCGAATTGTTCTCGACCGAAGGCGCGCTCGATCCGGCGCAACGGCGCCGGGTAGCCCAGCGCCTGGGCACGATCCACGAATTGGGTGCCGAAGAGCCCGGTAGCGACGAGCCCGAGATGGCTCCCCGGTCGGCTGCCGTGTTCGCTTCGATGTTCCACGTGGTGGTGCACGAGCCGCAGCTCTGGGTCGCCCGAGAACGTGTTCTCACCGAGCAGGATCCCCCGCACTGTCTGGTTCGCATTCATGTTCCGGGGCCGTGGCGTAAGGATATGAGCGAAACATTGATCACCTATGCGACACGTATTGTCGCCGACGAGTTCGACGACCGGAAACTGCCCTACCGGCAGCCGACGGTGCAGGTGCATATCGTCGGGATCTCGGAGGGCAGTATCGGGATGTTCGGGAAGGTGATGAAGTCCGCAGATCTCGTCGAGATGTTGAGTGAGCCGTACCGGGACGACGCGAGTGCGGGGAAAGCGCTGAAAGACCCGATGTGCGGGGTGCTCGTTCCATTGGCCGAGGACACCGCCACCGCGGAGGTCGACGGTACGCTGTATGCGTTCTGTTGCCGCGGCTGTCGCGCCGAGTACCTGGCGAAACGGGGAAGAGGAAAAGCCGCGCAGCCGTAACGGGAGCGCGGTCAGTACACCCGGAGTTTCGCCACCGCACTCGCGTGGTCGAGGGAGCAGCCGCGCTTGTAATCGGCTCGATATTCCCGCAGGGCATACGTCAACCGCGCGACGTCGGGATTGCCGGAATTGGAGCCGCCCCGCACGGCGTGGGCCATACCGAGAATTTCCGCTGCCCGATGGGGCTCACCTTGCCGGTGGGCCAGATCGGCCATCCCGACTGCCACATGGGCGAGCATCGGCATATCGGGCAGGCCGACGGCGATATCCCGCGCTTCGCCGAGGTAGCGGGCGGCGGTATCGATATTTCCGCCGGCCGCGGCGAGATATCCCGCGCCGGCCGCATACAGTGCCCGCTCGGGAGGTTCCGTGGCGTCCGCCGCGTAGCCGAGATGCCTTTCCGCCTCGGCGAGGTCGCCGTCGTACCGGGCGAGACCGGAGAGGGAGATCCGGGCGAGTCTGATCTCGTGCGGAGCGGCAGCCCGGGTGATGATGTCCGATAATTGTTTGCGCGCGGTCTCGATATCCCCGGCGTCGATACGGACCATCGCCAGCCAGGCCTGCTGACCGTCGTGCGTGCCGAGTTCGCGGGAGAGCCGAGCTGCTTCGTCCAGCATGCCCAGTGCCTCGTCGATGTCACCGACGGTGACCAGCGCGCTTGCCAGCGACATCAACGACAACGATAATCCCCACCGTTCCCCGCAGGCGCGAAACTCTTCGACAGCTGCGGTGATATCCGCTCGGTCGCGGCCGGGCCGCCCCGAGGCACCGTGCAGCAGCGAACGGAGGAACAGCAGCATTCCCCGGGTCCACGGATCGGGGTGTTTCAGGTGCGGTTCCAGTATCGCCGATCCGTCATCGATCTCGCCGGTGGCCAGTGCCAGCAGGACACCGATGAGGGCGGAAGTCGGTTCGGGCGTAGCACAGGGCCGTTCCACGGTGGCCGCCGCGTCGCCGAGGCTGCCCGCAAAAGTCGCATTGAGCAGGTAGGCG